>MLAX01000003.1 GCA_001890945.1 Alphaproteobacteria bacterium AO1-B | reverse complement strand
CACCGCCAGCTTCAGCCAGCGTCATGGTGATTGCAGCGGTCAGCGTCGTCTTGCCGTGGTCAACGTGGCCAATTGTGCCAATGTTGACGTGCGGCTTATTGCGCTCAAACTTTTCCTTCGCCATCGGCGTCGCTCTCTGTCCAGTACTCGGTTCAGTCGATAAGGCTCGCGCGGGCCGCTGATTGACGCCTTGAACAGAGCCCAAGCGGCAAACAACTTCCCATAAGAACTTTTCAGGATTTCCGGGCGAAAGAGCCTTCCGTTCCGGACACTCCGATCAGGCCCATGATGGAGCGGGTGAAGGGAATCGAACCCTCGTCGTCAGCTTGGAAGGCTGCTGCTCTACCATTGAGCTACACCCGCACAACGAGGAAACGAGACGATGGTGGAGGAGGTTGGATTCGAACCAACGTAGGCATAGCCAACGGATTTACAGTCCGTCCCCTTTAGCCACTCGGGCACTCCTCCATCTCGTCTTGCTTCACGCCGAAGCGATCAGGATGGCTTAACCGAAGAGCCCGCCCGGAAGGGGCGAGCAATCCCGTGGCGCGTGTTATGCAGATGCGGACCTGACCTGTCAACGCCGATTTTGCAAAGAAACGAACAAAATCAACCCGGGACCGAAAACCTTGGACCCAAGCGCGCCATAACCGCTTGCCATTCTTGGAGCATTATGACCTCAAACAGAGCAAAACCTCCAAGGATTTCGCCGCTTTCTCGTGATCTCAGTTACAACAAGCCCCTACCCTGTGGACAACTTTTTCCGGCCAATTCGGCTCTTCAATCTTCGCAGCGCCGTTCATTCCCTAACATATTCGACCGGCGGCATGAGAGCGCCGTTTCGGATTCTATGAAATTGGTGGCAAACGGATGCTGAAAGTGTGGGGCCGCAAAACATCGTCCAATGTTCAAGCACTCATGTGGTGCATCGGAGAGCTCGGCGTGGAGTATGAGAGAGCCGACATCGGGCACAGGTTCGGGGGAACCGATACTGAAGACTTCAAGCGGCTAAATCCAAACCAGACGATCCCGGTTCTTCAAGACGCAGACGGCCCGCCAATCTGGGAAACCGGAGCCATCATGAGATATCTGGCCGACAAATATGCGCCAGATAGCTTTTGGCCGAAGCCACCGCAAGACCGCGCCCGGGTCGACATGTGGGCGGAGTGGTCCAAGATCAACATCGCAATGGCGTTTACGGCCCCGGTTTTCTGGCGGGTGGTCCGCACACCTCCGGAAGCCCAGGACTGGAACCAGATCCGAATGGCAATAGCGGCTCTTGAAACCGAACTCGAAATCGCAGAGCTGCAGCTGACGAACCATGCCTATCTTGCTGGTCCTGACTTCACATTGGCGGACATCCAGTTCGGCCACATTCTCTATCAGCACTTCGATATCAATATCGACCGCGCGGATCTGCCCCGTTTGCACCGCTATTATCACCGGCTCACTGAACACAGCGCTTTCCGCGAGCACGTTATGGTGTCGTACGAGGAACTGCGCTGCAGCTAACCCAATTTCGGAGTGTCTAACAGAAAGTCACCCGGCGAGGCACGACAGGATCATTGCAGCACACGCCATTTTGTTGTAGCTACAACACATGGACCCCTCACTCGACGATATCGACTTTAATGAAATGGGCCGCCTGTGCCTTGGCCATTCGGTCCGCCGGACGGCCAATCTGCTGACCCGACATTTCAACCGCTACCTCGCGCCTCTTGGTTTGGAGATCACGCAGGCGCAGCTCATGGCGGTTATTGCCAGCGGTGACGATCTCTCCTCCTCCGACATCGCCCGTTACCTTGGAATTGACCGCTCGACCCTTGCCCGCAACCTAAAGCCATTAGAGGCCGCCGGCTTGATTGAACGGCACAAGCCCGGCGGCCGAAAGGTAACACCACGCCTCACCCAAAGGGGCGCCACTCTGACCGCAGAAGTTCATGCTGCCTGGGAACAGGCCCAGCGCGACCTGACACACGAACTCGGCGCGGAAACGGCAGATGCCATTCGCGGTCATTTGTCGAGCCTGCGGAAAACCGTTCGTGCACTCGAAACCGTTGCCAAACAGCCTGCCGCGCCGCCCGACGGTGCGTCTTCGTAAATAACCGGATCCCCAAAAACCATTCTTTTTAAGGACAGTTTAATGACCAATGCGCAAACCGTAACGGAAAACGGCAAAACCTATCAGTTCGACGCTCTGCCGAAGGAGCAGGTGGCGGGTATCTCCGGAATGGATGTTTTCAAGCTGATGCTCGATGGTCAGCTGCCAGCTCCCCCGATCATGCTTCAATCCAATATCCGCTTGAAGGAATTTGATCACGGGCGTGCGGTCTTTGTCGGCCAGCCGGAAAAGCAATTTCTCAATCCACTGGGTACGATTCATGGCGGTTGGATTTCAACGATCCTGGATAGTGCTCTCAGTTGCGCAGTTCACACCTGTCTGGAACCTGGCGAGTTCTACACCACCACATCCTTGACCGTGAATATGGTCCGCCCCCTTATGCCGGGCAGTGGGGAAGTCACGTGCGAAGGGCGCATTGTTCATCGCGGCTCCCGGCTGGCAACATCGGAAGGTGAGTTGAAAGATGCCCGCGGCAAGCTGATTGCCCATGCGACGGTCAGCTGCATGATCTTTCCCAATCCTGCAGCCTCTTCCCCTGGACGCTGATTGGGGCTAGAGCATGCGGGATGACCGACGATAAAAAACCTGCATGGAAAACTCAGCGCCACGGCTCCGGCAACGCCCAAGGCCGCTTTGCTAAATCCAAGGGCAAACCGGGACCACGGCGTCCCGGATTGCCTCCGGAAGGCCCCGTCTTGCTTTATGGCCTCCACACGGTGGAAGCAGCCTTTGCCAATAAGGATCGCAAGCGCCTGAAACTTTATGCAACGGAGAATGCAAAGAACCGTCTGCAGGAGCGGGGCGTCATTATTGATGTTCCGGTGGAGGACAAGCGCCCCAAGGAACTGGACCGGATGGTCACCAAGGACGCCGTCCACCAGGGTATGATCCTTGAGGCTGACCCCCTGCCCGCTTATGGCGCGGAACATTTAAAAGGCGCCCGGCTGATTCTGGCCCTCGATCAGGTCACCGATCCGCACAATGTCGGTGCGATCCTGCGCTCTGCCGTCGCTTTGGATGCCGACGCCGTTGTGACCACGGAACGCCACGCCCCGGAAGAGGGCCCTGTGCTGGCCAAATCCGCCTCCGGCGCACTCGACATGATCAAGCATGTGCGGGTGAAGAACATGGCCCGCTTCATTACAGAAATGAAGGAGCAAGGCTTTGGCTGCATTGCGCTCGACAGCGATGGTCCCGCGAGCCTTGAAGATACCGACTTCACAGAAAAGACCGTTCTGGTTCTCGGATCGGAAGGGAAAGGCGTGCGACAGGGCGTGCGGGAAGCCTGCGGTCTCTTGGCCAGGCTCGACATGCCCGGCGAAATCCGCTCGCTGAATGTGTCCAACGCCGCCGTACTCTCACTCTATGTCGCGCGCCAGAAGATGGGGCTTTAGGCCCCACTCACCGTCTCAAAGCCTTCAAATTTTGGCGGGCCGGCATAAAGGTCCTTGTTACTGCCAGCGTTTTTATGCGCATCCCGGAATTGTTCCGATTTGGTCCAGGCGAGAAAGTCGTCTTTGCTGTTCCAGATCGTATGGGACGCATACAAGACGGTTTGACCGTCCTCGGCTTCCGGGCCTTTCAGCAAATGAAAGCTCTTAAAACCATCCAGCTCGTGAAGACGGGTCTCCCGGCCTTTCCATACAGCTTCAAAAGCCTCCTCCTGACCCTTTTTCACTGCAAACCGGTTCATCGCGAGATACATGGCAGCCTTCCTTCTTTGAAATCGTTCCGCCAATAATTATGAGTATTATACTCATATTACCAGTGCTGATTTGCCAACATATTCAAATCTCTGAGGCGATAGGGCTTTTGGAAAAAGGGCAGACGCACCCGCCTACCCCTATCATCACCTGCGATCAAACAAACGCAAAATCATCCACCCCCAGAGACGACAACGCGACGTTTTCAAGGGTAATCGTATTGTTCGCATCGAAAGTGATATGGTATCCGCACCGACTTGCGCCGCAGCAAAGGTGGTATAGTCGGCAACGACGAAAAGGCTAAAATGTTTTCCACAAGGACATCGGCTTTTCGCATGCAATATCGGCGACTTAGAAACAAATTTGCTGTGAAAATCAAAAAATGTATCGCCCCCTCTAGACATCCAACCGGTTTCTGATAGAAGCCCTCTCCAGCGCCGGTATAGCTCAGTTGGTAGAGCACGTGATTTGTAATCTCGGGGTCGCGGGTTCGAATCCTGCTGCCGGCACCACTTCCCAAATTAATTGAGTTCTTTGCGGGTTCCCAGCAGCCGATGGCTCTGCTGGAAAGTGGCACACTAGGTTAGTGCATGTTTGCGCAGACGATAAGCGCGGATTGGTCGCTTCTGGTGCGTCTGGCCGCCTGATAATATGGCTGCCGCCTTGCCCTTTTGAATTTGTCTGTACTTTGCCAGTATGAAACGCGCCGCCATGGAGCACGCATCGATTTCGTAAGACTGGCGTAATCCAATGAACACCGAAAAACTCGGCAAATCACGCCTGATGAATTTTCTAGCCCGGTTGGGCGGTATAGCGATGGAAAGCCGGTTGCGTCATCTGCTTTTTGATCCGGTCGCAACGCTTCGCGATGCCGGGCTTAAACCAGGGCAAACCGTCCTTGAGGTCGGCTGCGGCACAGGCTTCTACACCCTTCCTGCAGCGCGCATCCTAGGCAACAGCGGGCATTTGATCGCGATGGATCCGTTGACGGACTATGTCAAAAGGGTCCGTTTGAAGGTCGACGCAGCCGGGCTGCAAAATGTTGATGTGATCCAACACGATGCGCTTCAAACGGGACTTGAAGAAGGCTGTGCCGATCTGGTGCTGCTGCTCGGCGTTCTGCCATTCCCGACTTTGCCCTTGGAAAAACTTCTGCCGGAAATGCACCGCGTCCTGAAACCCGATGGGCAAATGGGCATCTGGCTGTTCCCCACGACCGCTGGCGTCCCCGGCGCCATCGAGAAATCAGGGATGTTCTTCGAAATTTCCAGGAACGGCCGTGTCTACCGGTATGCCAGGATGCAGAGCTAAACCTGCCTCCTCACCGAGCAACCCCTCGGGAAAAACCGGTTACCCTAAAACAATAACCTTGGTGCCGAGCTCCACACGATCATAGAGATCAATGATGTCCTGGTGCCACATGCGGATGCAGCCGCTTGAAGCATTGGTACCGATGCTGCGGGGTTGATTGGTGCTGTGGATCCGATAAAGCGTGTCTTTGTTGCCTTGCCAGAGGTAAAGACCGCGCGCGCCGATCGGATTGCTCGGCCCGCCCTCCTGGCCGTCCCGGTACCGCTCTAGATCCGGATCGCGTTCGATCATCTCATCGGGCGGAAACCATTTCGGCCACTCCCGCTTGAAGCGGATCACCGCCTCGCCATTCCAGGCGAACCCGGCCCTGCCAACCCCGATGCCGTACCGGATCGCCCGCCCGCCGGGCTGAACGAGATAGAGGAACTTGTTGTTCGGATCGACCACGATTGTTCCAACCGGATGTGAGGTTGGATAAAAAACCGTTTGCCGCAGGTATTTCGGATCAAAGGTCTGATAATCGATCGGCGGCAGATTGAAACCACCATCGCGGACAGCAGCGTAAGCCAGCGCGTAATTCGGCGTCCCATCAGACAAGGGCGTCAGACCAGCCTCAACAGTTGCACTTTTCTTGCTCTGGCAAGCTGCCAGAGCGAGCGGAAGGCCGATGACAAAACTCCGGCGGGTAAACTTCAGCGCCATGCTCTCACATCCTTTCACCGGCACATTTCCGGTTTTCTGAAACCACCCAGAGTCACGTCAGACCTGGATGCTTTTTGAAAGACCGGCCGATGGATCCAACGTTACTTACCGAACCTGTTGCAGGAATGAATGCCAACATCATTATGGTAAACAGCCCCTTAACAGCAACGCAATCTGGCAAACAAACCGGTGACACACACGCCAATTTGATCATCAGGGTTGAAATCACCGCTATCCTGCTTTCTTGCTGTTCCCAACACATGCGATCCAGACATCCGGAGCCGACCCATGATTGACCTTTACACTTGGACCACCCCGAACGGCCGCAAGGTGTCGATCCTTTTGGAAGAGCTTGGCGTTGACTACACGTCCCATGCAATCGATATCACCAACGGTGACCAGATGGCACCGGAGTTTCTGGAGATCAGCCCAAACAACAAAATCCCAGCAATTGTGGATCGCGAGACTGGTCTGAAGCTTATGGAATCCGGGGCAATCATGATTTACCTCGCCGAGAAATACGGCAAGTTTCTCGCCCCATCCGGAGAAGAACGGGCCCGGACGCTGGAATGGCTGATGTGGCAAATGGGTGGGTTTGGGCCGATGCTTGGCCAGGCGCATCATTTTGTGCATTTCAATCCGGACAAGTCCGACTATGCCAAGGAGCGCTATTCCACAGAAGCGCGCCGGCTCTACGGTGTGCTCGACAAACAACTTCAAGGGCGCGATTTTATCGCGGGCGATTATTCGATTGCCGATATGGCATGCTGGCCTTGGGCATCGCGCTATGAATGGCAGGGCGTCAATCTCTCCGATTTTCCGAATGTCCCGGCCTGGTATCAGCGCATAGCTGCACGTCCGGCCGTCCAGCGCGGTTATCAAGTGCCGAAAGACATGGGACCGATTCCAGCCGGGTAAACAAGCAGAGATGGACGTCCCAAACCGCATTAAAAATCCGCTCAGCCTCAGTCAGTTGCGCGCTCTGGAAGCTGTTATACGCCGGGGCAGTTTTTCTGCGGCCGCAAAGGAGATCGGGGTTTCTCAGCCCTCAATTTCCAACCATGTGCATGGATTGGAAAACCGCTTCAAGACCCGGCTGATCGCCAAATCCGGTTACTCAGTCTCCGCAACTCCTGCGCTTGAGGCGCTCTTGCCGAAGATACGGGCGATCCTCGCTCTCACCAGCGATCTGGAATCGGAACTGCTTCATCAAAAGCAGCTAGGCGCTGGTGAGCTCAGGATCGGCTATTCGACCTACCAGCTGGCAATCCCGAGAATTTCGGCCTTCATGGCGCGTCATCCGGAAATATCCATCGAAGCCCGCGCTTTGGCCACCAGCGATATTCTCGACCTGTTTGACAACGGGGACATCGACATCGGCTTTGTGACCGGCCGGGAAATCCCGGCAGGTCTTGAGGGCGAACTTCTGGTCCAGACGCGCATCGTCATTGCCGCACGGGCCGACCATCCGTTGGCATCCAAAGGCACTGTCAGCTGGAAAGACCTGGAAACCCTTCCGTTGCTGCAGCGGGAAAGTTCATCCGGAACCCGCAAGATGTTCGAGGCAGCTGCCACTGTTGCCAGGATCAAACCCAAAACGATTCTTGCGCTCGGGTCCTGGGGGTCGATCGCCACCCTGATCCGGTCCGGCATCGGTGTCGGCATTGCAATGGAAGCTGAGATCACAGACCGGGATGGCTGTGTCGCAATCCCGATCGACAGCCCGTCCCTCATCGCGAACCATTATGTTGTCTGGCAAAAAGACATGGCAGGCGTTGCTGCAATAGAGGCGTTCCGGGCCAGCTTGAACACTACAACCTGACCCGCTTGCCGACAGTGCCAGCATCAAGTCTATAACTAATTATTATAGACAAGACTATTTCATTAAACTGTTACCCGAAGAGAGTGTTAAAGGCGCACAGGCTCTGGAGATCCGCTCGGTTGGCACATGGAACCGAGAGGCGTCTTCAACTTTGTCTGCAGTTCATTTCACGCCCCAAAGGGACCGCTCATGACCCAACACCCGACGGCCTTGCCAAAACCGAAATACGGCGAGCCCTATCTTTTGACCCCTGGGCCACTCACAACATCGTTCGATGTCAAGGAAGCCATGTTGCGGGATTGGGGCAGTTGGGACGGCGATTTTAAGGCGATGACCGCCGAACTCCGGAAAGGCCTCATTTCTTTGCTGGGCGATGGCAGTGATGTCTATGACTGCGTCCCGATCCAGGGCAGCGGCACCTTTGCGGTCGAGGCGATGTTAGGCAGTTTCACGCCGAAGACCAAAAAGACCCTCATCCTGTCCAACGGCGCCTACGGCAAACGCGCGGTTGAAACGATGGCTTATCTTGGCCGCCCGGCGGAAGTGCTGGACAAGGGTGACTATCTTCCGCCGCGTGGACCGGAAGTCGCCGCCCTTCTAAATGCGGATCCGGAGATCAGCCACGTCCTGATCGTCCATTGTGAGACAAGCTCTGGCATCCTTAACCCTTTGCAGGAAATTTCGGACGCCGTTGCCGCCGCGGGCAGAACCCTTTTGATCGATTCCATGTCAGCTTTCGGCGCCATACCCGTCGAGCCGTCAAAGCTCCGGTTTGCAGCGATGGTATCATCTGCAAACAAATGCATTGAAGGCGTGCCAGGGTTCGGTTTTGTGATCGCACAAAGGGCCGAGCTCGAGGCTGCCAAATGCAACAGCCATTCCATTAGCCTCGATGTACATGCCCAATGGGCACATCTGGAGAAAACCGGTCAATGGCGTTTCACACCGCCAACTCATGTCGTCGCCGCGTTCCTGGAGGCCTTGCGGGCGCACAAAGCCGAAGGCGGCGTTGCAGCCCGCGGCGCGCGCTACAGAACAAACAGGGACGTTATGGTTTCAGGGATGCGGGCGCTCGGATTTGAAACCCTGCTGGATGCTGAATGGTTGTCGCCGATCATCGTCACCTTCTTTTGCCCGGCAGACCCCGCCTTCAGCTTCCCGCGGTTTTACGAGCTCATGAAAGCGCGCGGGTTCATCCTTTATCCCGGCAAACTGACTGTCGTTGACAGCTTCCGGGTCGGCTGCATTGGTCAGATGGATGAACATGTCATGCGCAGCGTAACCGCCGCCGCTTCCGACGTTTTGAAAGAAATGGGCGTTGAAAGTGCCGCCCCACCTGCAGAAGCGCTCGCAGAGCGCGCAAAACTCGCCGCTTGAGCAAACACAAGAAAGAGAACCAATGAGCAAATTCAAAGCTGTCGTTTTCGACTGGGCCGGCACCATGATCGATTTCGGGTCATTCGCACCCATGGGGGTTTTTGTAAAAGCATTCGAGAAATTCGGCATCACTGCGAGCATTGATCAGGCCCGTGGCCCAATGGGCATGCCGAAGTGGGACCACATCCGGTCAATGATGGACGATCCGGACATTGCTGCTCAATGGCAGGCCAAATACGGCAGCGCTCCAACTGATGCCGATGTCGACAAAGTCTATGAGATCTTTGTACCGATGAATGAGGAAGTAGTCGCGGATTATGCCGACCTCGTTCCAGGCGCTCTCGATACGATCGCTTACCTGCGATCCAAAAACGTGAAAATCGGCTCTACCACTGGATACACCCGGTCCATTATGGAGCGCGTTCTTCCAAGAGCTGCCGAACAGGGCTATGAGCCGGACAATCTGGTGTGTTCTGATGACCTGCCCGAGGGCCGTCCGGGTCCGCTTGGCATGTATCAGTGCTTTGTTGATCTTGTCGCCTACCCGCCCAGCGCCGTCATCAAGGTCGATGATACGGAGCCCGGCATTGCCGAAGGCGTGGCAGCAGGCTGCATCACCGTGGGCCTTGCGCTTTCCGGCAATTTCGCCGGCAAGACACCGGAAGAACTGGCAGCCTTAACTGCGGCCGAAGTCGATGCGATCCGGCAGGAAGCAACCGCCAAACTTACGGAAGCTGGCGCAGACTATGTGATCGATACCGTTGCCGATCTGCCCAAGCTGATGGATCAGATGGAAGCTGCATGACATCGCGTCCGAACATCCTTCTGATAACGGCCGATCAGTGGCGGGGTGATTGCCTCGGCGCTGTCGGTCATCCGGTGGTCAAAACCCCGAACCTTGATGCCTTTGCAGAAACAGCCACCGTTTTTGAGCAGCATTATGCGACGACTGCGCCCTGCTCTCCGGCGAGGGCTTCTCTCTACACCGGCCTCTATCAGATGAACCACCGGGTGATCTGGAACGGGGCTCCGCTGGACGACCGGTTCGACAACATTGCCCGCGCAGGACGAAGAGCCGGCTATGTCCCGACTTTGTTCGGTTATACGGACACGTCGCCGGACCCTCGGGTGCATGATCCGAACGATCCGGCCCTCTCCACTTATGAGGGTGTCCTGCCTGGATTTTCTGTTCGTCAACCGCTACCCGAAGACGACAAACCCTGGCGCTCCTGGCTGGCCACCCGCGGCCATGATCCGGCATCGTTCGACACCCTTCACCACGTTGAGCCGGAGGATGGCGAACTTATCTCCCGCAAGGCCCCTCGCTATTCCAAGAACGAAACGCAGACGGCCTTCCTAACCGACAGTTTTTTCAATTGGCTTGGCGAACAGGACGCAGGAAAGCCCTGGATGGCGCATGTTTCATTCCTGCGCCCGCATCCACCGATCACCGTGCCCGAGCCTTATAATACGATGTACGATCCGGATGACGGACCTGAGTTCAAGGGCGCCGAAAGCGCATGGCAAGAAGCAGCGTTCCATCCCCTTGTTTCCGCCTTGCAAGAGTACCAGCATCTTTCCAGCCACATTCCAGGTGCCAATGGCCACGTGCGCGACCTGACCAAGCAAGATCTGAAGCGGCTACGCGCGCTTTACTACGGCATGATCACCGAGGTTGATGCCCAGCTTGGCCGCATTATCTCCGCCCTCGATCAGATCGCGGACGATACACTTATCATCTTCACCTCCGATCATGCGGAGATGATGGGCGACCACTGGATGCTCGGTAAAGGTGGGTTTTACAAAGAGAGTTATCACATCCCCTTGATCATCCGGGGGCCCGGCATGGCCAAGGACAACAGGGTTTCTGCCTTTACGTCCGCAGCCGACATCTTCCCCACCCTTTTGGACGTTCTAGGTCTCGAGCCCAAACACAAACCTGACGGAAACAGCCTTGCCCCGTTTCTTAGAGGCCAAACACCGACCGGTTGGCGGGATGCTGCGCTATATGAGTTCGACTTCCGGCGTTTGTTACAGTTTTTCCCGGAAGACGTCCGCAAGAGCTGTCAGGCAGGCGGAGCCTCGGCTCTGACACGCCTTGGAACCGATTGGCAATATGTTCACTTCAGCGGATTGCCCAATCTGTTGCTCTCAACAAACGATGAAACGGGCAGGATCAAGAACAAGGCTGACAGCGAACCGGTGGCTCTTATCCAAAACATGGATGCCCTTCTCTCCAGTCGCATGCGTCACAACGACGAAACACTCGCCCGGACAATGGTGTGGGAGTATTATTCCAACTAGCAAAGCTTTCAGCGATTGACTTTAGGCCGCGTTAAACCCGTTCAGCGACACTGCACGTATGACAACAGTCAGTTCAGGTTCGTCGGAGGCTTTAAAACGTGGCTGTCCCCAACGGGATTACATCAAGAAATGGAACAATGTGGCTCGCGGTCGCTTATGCGGCTGTGTTCGCACTATCTTGCTTCGCCCTTTCAGACACTGCTGAAGCAACAGAACCAGCTCTTAAGGTCATCGACAGCACGGACGCGCCATGGCCTTCCATTGGCCGGGTCAATGTGGCTGGCTACCGCACCACATCCATGTGTACCGGCACACTGGTTGGGCCGAATATCGTGTTGACCGCAGCCCACTGTCTTTACAATAAGGCGACGCTGAAGAAGTTTCCGGAAGACGACATGTTCTTCATCGCTGGAGTCCGCCGAGACGAGTTTTCTGCGCGCCTGGAGGTGGCCTGCGCCTTGTCTGCCAAGGGCTATGCTCCGAAGAAGCAACCGAAACTGGCTGATGTGCATACCGATGTCGGGATCTTGATTTTGAAGGAAAGCGCCAAGCTGCCTGCCGTCCCGGCTCTGTCACCTGAGGATGCTGGCGTGTTGACTCAGGACACCCGGTTCGATTCAGCCGGCTATCGCCGCAGCCGCCGTTTTCTGCCAACCGTCGTTTCAGCCTGCCAGGTGATCGGCACCGTAGAAGACAGCTGGGTTACCAACTGCTCGTCGGAAAGCGGCGCATCGGGGGGACCTTTGCTGGTAAAAACACCGGATGGGCTCAGAGTGGCTGGTGTAATGTCTGCAAAAATCGACGATATCCGATCCGCAATCGTGCCCTTTTTCGAGTGGCAGGAACTTCTGGCCTCACCGGTTTGTCCGGAAAGCGGCGATACAGCCCAAACGGCTTTGCGTCCCACAATTGACTGATAGCTTGGCCTCACCTTCGACTGCGAACCTGTTTCCCAGCACCGGCACTTGCTAATTTTTCAAGGGCATGGCCTAGTCCTTAGACAGCTGGCGCCACAGCGCCGTGGCGGCATAAAATCCGTAAGACCACTCTCGTCCAGGCCCTTGTAGATCAATGAACCGTATTGTTTCTTCCCCGAAGCCGGACGATGCCAGCCAGATCACTGAAAAGAAGCTCGCCTTTGTCTCCAGTGACACGGATGAGGCGAAACACGCACGGGAAACACTGGCGGCGCAATATGGTGAAGTTCCGATTGCTGATGCCGATATCATAGTGGCACTTGGCGGTGATGGCCTGATGCTGGAAACCCTCTATGCACAGATGGGAACAAACAAGCCGATTTACGGCATGAACCGTGGTTCGGTCGGCTTCCTCATGAACGAGTACCGGGAAGATGGCCTACGGGAACGTCTGGCCAAAGCGGACACCACGGCAATTTACCCGCTGGAAATGACCGCCACTGATGACAACGGCGTTGAGCATTCAGCGCTCGCCATCAACGAAGTTTCCCTGCTCCGCCAAACATCCCAGGCCGCACGCCTGAAGATTTCGGTCGATGGCCGCATTCGGTTGGAAGAACTGATTTGTGATGGGATCATTGTGGCAACGCCTGCCGGCAGCACGGCGTATAACCTCTCCGCGCACGGTCCGATCCTACCAATCACGGCCCAGTTGCTTGCCTTGACCCCAATCAGCGCCTTCCGCCCGCGCCGCTGGCGCGGTGCATTGCTTCCCGATTGGGCGGCGGTCGATATCGAAATCCTGGACCCGGAGAAACGGCCGGTCAGCGCGTCGGCGGATCACCGTGAGATCCGAAGGGTTACAAAAGTGTCGGTTCGGGAGTCCACGGAAAAGGAAGGCCGGATCATGTTTGATGACGATCACGGTTGGGATGAGCGGATCCTGACGGAAATGTTCAGATACTAGCGGCCCTGACCGGCCACCTGCGAAAGACTTGGCGGCAGGAAAGACCCTGTTAAAGTTGTTTACGCATACTGGCGATCGTGAGTGACCGCTCACTGCAACGATGAGGACCCTGCCGCAATGGCTGAAACCGCTCCGGATCAAGACTACGAAATTCTGCAGCCGCCGACAGATCTGCGGAAGAAGGTCCGTGAACTGACACCTCGCGAGGCACGCAAGTTTGATCCTGTGAAAGCTGCAGAAGCCGCTTTGCAAAGGATCGCTCCGCATTTTGGCAACTGGATGGAAAACGAAGCCAAAACTCTCGTGGGTGCTTGGGACTCCGTCAAAGCGGACGGCATTTCCTCCGAAACGATCGATGTCCTTTATCAATCGGCGCACAACATCAAGGGCCAGGCGCTAACACTGGGATTTCCGCTCGTCGGCGACGTTGCTTCCAGCTTTTGTCACTTGCTGGAAAACATTCCAACGCCCAACGATCTGCCAGTAGGGCTGGCGGAAGGATTTGTTGAAGCAATCCGGGCGATGGTGATTGAAGGCGCTAAGGATACAGCCAACAAGACAGGTGTCGAGCTTTTAGAAACGCTGCGTACGGCGACCGACACCTATCTTGCCCAGTTCCCAGCCAAAGAAACAGACGAGAACTAAGCGGACGCGATCAGCCGCAAGCCTGACCGATTACCCATCTAATCTGGATTGGACTCGCTCCGCGCACCAATGCTGCCCGGCGTCGGCAATCACGCAGCATTGACCGAGCGAAGATCTCCGGCGCTCTTTTTCAGAACTGAGCGTGCCTCAAGACGGGCAACATCGATCGCAAACCGACGCAGGAATGCATTGATATCCTCATCCGCACCAAAAGCACCGTCTTGCATTTCAGACAGCAACGCTTCAGTCAATGCCCGCGCTTCTTCAAGGGCAAGGTCATAGCTGAAGTCAGCCTCAGCCGTGCGGGCAATGTCGATCGCAAGCAGGAACGCCTGGTGTGACCGAATGGGCAACCCGGCCTTTCTCAAAACGGCTTGAAGTGCTGCGCGGCGGACAGTCAGCAAAACCTTGCACAGGCGTGGCAGCGGCATGTTGCCAAGGTTTGCCAGAGCTGCCGCAAAGAAGCGTAGACGGCCGCAACAAACAGCCCGCAGTAGAAGACGCGTGTTCAATCGACCACTGGCCCGCAAGTGTTCCACGAATTCGGGAAGATCGTCATCTTTTGCCTCAAGCGCGAGGCGAAGGACAACTTTGTCGATTGCATCCGACAGGAACACATCGCGCTGATGCTCTGGAACACGTTCCAAAACAACGGGATGGTTCTCAAGGTTCTGTGCAAGCCCCATCAACAACTCGTAGCGCACAGGTATTGGCAGATCGCCGAGTTTCAGCAATTCATCACAGAGATCGGGGTGTTGCTCAAAGCGTTCGGCAAGCCGCACCAGAGAGGACTTCAAAACTGTCGCCCCTGGATTCTTGAGCAAGGCCATGCAGGCCGCTTCATCAGCAACTTCGCACATAGCCGCGCTAACACCTGCAGGGACAGATTCGCGTTCTGCGATGGCGCACTGAACTTCTGGACTTCCCTCGGCCAGAAGATCCACCAGCTCGGTTTCGTTCAAGAGCGGGGAAGATTTCAGAACAAGGACCGCGATCTCATCAACGTCCTGCGCCAGAAAACGGATCACGTGTCCCGGTGCATGCGCGCTCGCAGCCAATACCTTCGCGACGGTTTTGCGAACCGGCCGGCTCGGATCATCCAGAAGAACTGTAAGTGCTGCCGCCATGGTTTTCCGTTCCAGGCTGCCTTCTTCGGCAGCCAAATAACGCTCTGCATAGGTTCGTGCAGCCTCAATATCGAGGCCCGCCTGATCAGTGTCGGTGAGGTGCAGAATGTCGTGAACGGTCATGCTCTTAACGTCAGTCCTGAATAGTATTTGAACTATCCTGACATCAAAGACTTAACGATCCGTTCACCATAATTTTGACATGCCCCCGCCTGTCTTCAACCTCCCAAACCTAAGCCGGAGGCAGTAAGTCTTTCTGTTCTTCCTGAGCCTTCAAGCGAAGAAACCGTGTGAGGTCTAACGGACCACCTTGGTTGACAAGGGCCAATTCCTGGGCAGCCACCTGAGTAGATGCTCCAGAAACAGCGCTGTAGAGCGCAGCCTCTTCAACCGCCGCAAAGGCGGATGCAAACCTTGGATTGACGCCTGCCTGATCGGAACCGGGATCATTGCGGAACAGAGCTTCAAACGGGTTCGCGGTCTGGGCTGCCTGGAACGCGGACAACACACGGCTCGCGGTTTGATCGGGGGCCTGATTGATACTCGCGTCACGCGGGTCGTCAGGATCAGGCCGCGGAGCGCTTGCCACTTGTTGAGCCTGTGCTTGAGATTGTGCCGGATCACTCGCCCCTGGATCGGCAACCGCGACAGTCTGCGGACGTCCCTCCGGAACAGGCGCATTTGCAACCGTTTCAGGAAGGTCAAGCGGCAGTTCCGGCTGGACGGGCACTGTCGCCGCCGCCATTTGCATTGGTGCATCCGGCTTGGACCGCATCGCGAATTGTGCGGCCGGATCCCCTGCCAAATGGTCAAAGTCCTTCGGCTTTGCCTCTGCCATCATGCTGGGCGGCTGTGGCTTGGACCGCATCGCAAAAGCTGCAGCCGGATCTCCCGCCAGATCATCAAACGGAACCGGTGCCGTTACTGGCGCTCCAGATGCCGGCTTCGCATTCGGCAGAGCTGCCACATTCAAAAGCTCGCCAGAGGTCCTGAGGTTTTTACGTCCGCCGGCTTCAGCAATCATGTTGACTGCATCATGCTTGGACACAATCACCTGATAGACTTCTTCCATGGACCGGGCCTGGCCATTTCGATGGTAGAAGATCGGCTTGTTGGCCCGCGCTTGTGCGGAAAAAACCTGATCGGCGCGCATGTCGGGATTTGCCGCGGTTTTTTCGATCAAGCGACTTGCACCGTTCGCACCAAGAAAATGCGCCATATAGAGCTCGCCGTCCGTCGGCTCACGGCCAATCCGGCGCTCAAGATACTGCGCGTTCTTCTGGGTCAAAGCCCCCGCCATGACAGACGAGATTTCAGGATCCTTGCGAAGATCAAGGATCTCCCGGCGCATCTGGGGATCGCTGACATAGTACTTACCGCTTTTTGACCGCTGAATATGGTCCGCGTACTTGTCCAACCCGTGCTTTGGCCCGGCCTGTTTCATTGTTTCGAGCCAGGTGGACTCTATGAACTGGAATAAGCCTGTAGCACTCGATGTTTTTGCCTTGGCCGACGGATTAAACGAAGATTCCCGCGCGGCTGTTTTCACAAGATAGTCAAACGACGTTCCTGTGGATGTACTCGCAGACTGAAACGCAAGCTCGATCCTAGACGCGACCGAGGTAGTGTCAGCAACCCGCATGACTGGCCTCCTCGACGAAACTAATTATTACTTCGTTAACTTTCGCGCCAAAAAGGTTAACAAAACCTTAACAAGCCACAGGCGGGACCGATTCATTTATTAGAGAAACGAAAACCTAACGGCTCCTACGTAACTATGCCAATGCAATCTCAGGCATTTGTGGACTTTGGCTGTTTCCTGCGATTTTTCTTGGGAAAAAATTGCCGGGTCAGTCCGGGATTGTTTGGGACAAATCAGTTACTGGACGGAAAATTCATTGTTTCATAATGAGACAAGACACTGACCACTGCAGCGCCTTGTCGATTCTTGGTCAGATACTCAAACTTTGGGACGACCCATTTGAAATACTTCCGTCACCACAGCGTAATCCATGTAGCCGAGGCGGGAGAGCGGCTTGTACCGGGTCACGTCCACCATGCCGTTGACGATTACATCATCGGAAATATGCACCCCGACCACCTGACCGAAGATGACCCAGCTGTTCGTGTCGGTTCCGTCGAGACCTTTCATACGGATGGTCTGAAGATGCTTGCACTCCAGGGCAGTTGCCGCTTTGGCAACCCGCGGCACGCTAACGAGATTGGATTGAGCCATCTCCAAACCCGTCAACTCAAATTCAGATTTCTCGTGCGGCACGGCAGCCGAGGACAGGTTCATCTCGTCTTTCAGGTCGTAGCTTGCCATGTTGCAGACAAACTCACCGGTCGCATCTATGTTGGCAGAGCTGTCCTTATAGTTGGAGGACGAGAACATCACGATCGGCGGCGTATCGCAGACACAGTTGAAGAAACTGTAGGGAGCCAGATTGGTTTTCCCATCCTTGTCGACGCTGGAAATCCAACCGATCGGCCGCGGTGCGATGATCGCTTTGAATGGATTATGCGGCAGTCCGTGATCGTTTTTCTCTGTTTCGTAGAACATGTTCAGTCCGTTTCCGTCCAGTTGGAAGTTATTTCGGAAAGATCCGGCCGCGGACGTTCAACGGGCGGCTGCGTGGCTGTTCCGATATGAATAAAACCTGCAAACCGCTCACCGTCTTGAAGACCGAGATAACGTCCCGCCTCTTCGTCAAAGGCATACCACTCCGTCAACCACTGAGAGGCAAAGCCAGCAGCAGCGGCTGCAGAAACAAGGGTCATGCAAACGGCGCCGGCAGAAAGCTGCTGTTCCCAGACAGGTATTTTCGGGTGCTCTGCGGCCTTGCTTACAACACCTACAACCACAGGCGCGCGCGTAAACCGAGTCCGTTCCTTGTCGGTCTGGGCTTCATCAAGCGGTCCGTTCTTTCTGGCATAAAGCTCTGAAAGGAAGGCCCCGATTTTTTCGCCCTGCGATGCCCGGTAAGTGATGAAGCGCCAAGGCGCGAGCTTTCCGTGGTCCGGAACGCGCGCGGCAATGGTCAACAGATCTGTGAGCTGGGCATCATCCGGGCCAGGCGCCGACATGGTGACAGATGGGTGTGACCGGCGGGTCCGCAAAAACTCCAAGGTTTGAGGTGATCCCCTGCCAAACTCGGACATTCGGTCTGCCTTTCCGCAGATAGTTTCATTTGCAACTATCTACCTAATTGATTGTTGGGATTTGTCAACTGCACTCTTCAGGTCTTGAATTCGCCAAATTTTAAGGTCCATTACAAGAAACAGGCTGGAAGGTACCGCTGACCAGATGACATCGCTTGGCCAAAACGATAATAAGTGGGCATGCAGAATCCAACGACTTTGTTGAACCGGATCAAAGACACGCGCACCAAGGTGCAGCGGTTCGTCATGACTGCGCTCTGCGCGGCGCTGATTTCAGCGCTACCTGGCACAGCACAGGCCCAAACCAGTGCGCCGATGCCGCCTGCCATGAAGCCGGATCCAAACGCACCGTCCGCGGCGTCTCAAGAACCCATTCAGAACCTTCTCGACCGCGAACCGGAACCCTTGTTCTCGGACAACACGCTAGTTCCTTACGCGCCCGCATCCGGCGGCATTCAAGGAACGGCCGACGGACTGGATGGCGGCGCACTTTATCTCATGGCGAAGCTGACGCGGGACAGCCAACCGCTGAACGACAATCTCATTTGGCGCATCTACTCCGAAACGACCAACGCCGATGGCCGGCTTCAGTTGATTGCCACGTCGAAAGGCGGGGATGCCGAATTCCGTTTGGATCCGGGTGCATACATGATCCACACCTCCTACGGCTATGCGCAGGCTACCAACCGGATTGTGATCGGCAAAGAAGTTCTGTCGAAAATGGTGACGTTGAATGCAGGCGGCATCAAATTCGACGCCACGCTGCCGGACGGTGCTCCTTTAGAAAGCGGACCGGTGACGTTCGACATTTACAGTCGGGAATTCGATCAGCGCGGCGAACGGGATCTGATCGCCAGCAGCGTGAAGCCTGGTTCGATCATTCGGTTGAACGCAGACACTTACCACATTGTAAGCCGATACGGGGACGCGAACGCCGAAATCCGCGCCGACATCCAGGTCCTTCCGGGCAAGCTCACCGAAGCCACAATTTTCCACAAAGCGGCCGACATCACGCTGAAGCTTGTCAATGAGCGCGGCGGTGAAGCGATCGCCAACACCACCTGGTCGGTTTTGTCTCCAGGCGGTGACGTGGTCGTCGAAGCCACCGGCGCGTTTCCTGACTTTGTTCTTGCCGCGGGTGAATATGAGGCAGTGGCCCGCAACAACGGAAGGACCTACCTTCATACGTTCACGGTTGAGCCAGGTGCAGACCGGGAAGTGGAAGTGGTCTCTTCGATCAGCGAATTGGTCAGCGGGTCATCAAGGGCGAACTGATCGTCCTTGGAGATTTCAGGATTTTCCAGAAAAGCAGAGCGACCGCGGGTCAATGGCGGCCGAGAAGCCGTTCTTTTTGTTCGGCCGGTGCCATTTCCATCACTTTAGACTGCAGGAAGTCCATGACTTCCTTTTGGTCCTTGAAACCGGAAATGGTTTCATAAGGGATCGGCGCCCCTGCCCTTGCCCGGATTGCCTGTCCGAGTGTCCGGCGAAACTCGCGGACATACAGCGAAAGACGAAGGGTCAGCGAGAAGCGGCTGACCAAATGAAACAACCAGGAATTCTGGCCTTCAAAGTGGATCGGCAAGACGGTCGCTTTGGATGAGCGGATCATCTTCGCCGTAAAGGTTTTCCATGGCAGTTCTTCAGCACGGCCGAACGGCTTTTGTGCCGTTGCCACGCCGCCACCTGGAAACACGATAATCGTCGTGCCCGCTTCCAGGAGCTTCAGCGCCTCCTTGCGGGTCGCCATGTTGGTCTTGAGTGCTTCCTTGGTTTCCTCAAAATCGACCGGCAAGGAGAATGGCCGGATCTCCGGAAGCTTGAGCAGCTCGTTGTTGATCATGATCTTGAACGGGCGGCCGAGTTGTTCGGCAAGGGACAGAATTGCCAAACCATCGCCGATGCCATACGGGTGATTGGCAATCAGCACCAAAGGCCCATCCGGCACATCCTTGGGCGGCCATTCACCACTGTCCACCGATACGCGAATGTTGATGAGACGCAGAAGTTCGCTCCACATGTAATCTGTGGTTACGATGGACTGTTTCCAGATCTCGTAAAGATCAAGAAGCTTCCGGCGCCCTGACAGGCGTTCAATCGACCGGATCACCATGCGCTTCAGCGGATGGTGATCTGGGTTGGCGTAGCTGAATTCTGCGTAATCCACGATAAGCCGACTTCGTTTGTTACATTGTTTGTACCCGCTGCCCGCGTCTGGACCAGCGGAATTGAAACGCTCTAACAGACTCTCTGTTGCAGCCTTATGACATCACACTGCCCTTAAGTAAGGGCAGTGTGCAAGCTGGCATTTTTTCCGTTAACAAAACGGAAGTTCGATCATTTCAGATCCGGCGGCGTCGCTTCTTCGACAAATGCAGCGACCGCTTCGTCCAATCCCATCGGCGTCTGGTTCTTGGAACCAAGACGGCGGATGTTGACCGTACGCTCTTCCGCTTCCCGCATGCCGCAGACCAGGATGACTGGCACCTTGGCAAGCGAGTGCTCACGGACCTTGTAGTTGATCTTCTCGTTGCGGAAGTCGGTTTCAACCTTCAGCCCCTTGGACTTCAGAAGATCGGCCACTTCCTGACCATATGAATCTGCTTCAGACGTAATGGTCGCAACAACGATCTGCAAGGGTGCGAACCATAGCGGGAAATGCCCGGCGTAGTTCTCGATCAAGATCCCAAGGAACCGCTCCATGGAGCCACAGATGGCCCGGTGGATCATCACCGGCACCTTTTTCTCACCGTTGTTATCGACATAGAAAGCACCAAAGCGTTCCGGCAGGTTAAAATCGACCTGGGTCGTCCCGCATTGCCAATCCCGGCCAATGGCGTCCTTCAAAGTGTACTCAAACTTCGGACCATAAAAGGCACCCTCACCCGGCAAGATGTCGGTCTTGATCCGGCCCTCGGATTGCTCCTCGATCGTTTTCAAGACGTTGGTCATCACCGCTTCAGCGTGATCCCAAACCTCATCCGAGCCCACACGTTTTTCAGGACGTGTCGAAAGCTTCACAACAATCTCTTTGAAGCCGAAGTCTTCGTAGACCGACAAGATCAGATCGTTGATCTTCAGGCACTCTTCCGCCATCTGCTCTTCAGTACAGAAGACGTGTGCATCATCCTGAGTAAAGCCGCGTACCCGCATCAGACCATGCATTGCGCCGGACGGTTCGTAGCGGTGAACAACACCAAATTCTGCCATCCGAAGCGGCAGGTCACGATAGGATTTCAAGCCATGCTTGAAGATCTCGACGTGACCGGGGCAGTTCATCGGCTTCAACGCAAAAATGCGGTCATCTTCACTCTCAGGGTCCGCACATTGGACAGAGAACATGTTGTCCTTGTACCAAGCCCAGTGACCGGAGGTTTCCCACAAGGACGTATGCAGCACTTGCGGTGCGTTGACTTCCTTGTAGTCCTCCTTCAGCCGGCGACGCTTGTAGGCGATAAGCGACTGGAACATATCCCAGCCCTTCGGATGCCAGAAAACGACGCCCGGCCCTTCTTCCTGGAAATGAAACAGGTTCATCTCCCGGCCAAGCTTGCGGTGGTCGCGCTTTTCCGCTTCCTCCAGCATGTGAAGGTAGCCTTTCAGCTCCTTCTCATTGTGCCAGGCTGTCGCATAGATGCGGGTCAGCATTTCATTGTTGCTGTCGCCGCGCCAATAGGCTCCGGCAACTTTCATCAATTTAAAGGCGTCGCCAATCTGTTTGGTCGAGACCATATGCGGGCCCCGGCACAGGTCCAGCCACTGACCCTGTTTATAGATCTTTACATCCTGATCTTCCGGGATCGCGTCAATCAGCTCAACCTTGTAGTCCTCGCCTTTTGCCGCGAAATACGTCTTTGCTTCGTCCCGGGTCCAGACTTCCTTGGTGAACTGTGCGCCGCGCGCGATAATCTCGCGCATCTTCTTCTCGATGACCGGCAAATCATCCTGCGTGAATGGCCAGTTGTCCTTCGTATCGGGGTGAACACGTTTGAAATCGTAATAGAATCCGTTTTCGATCACCGGGCCGATGGTCACTTGTGTACCCGGCCACAGCTCCTGCACGGCTTCTGCCATCACGTGGGCAGCATCATGCCGGATCAACTCGAGCGCGCGCGGGTCATCCCGGGTCACGATCTCGATATTGGCGTCGGTATCAATCGGATCGGAAAGGTCTTTCAGTTCCCCGTCAAGGGTCATCGCGACAGCCTTTTTGGCCAGCGATTTGGAAATACCGGTCGCCACGTCGAGACCGGAAGTCCCAGCTTCATAAGCGCGCACGGAATTGTCGGGGAAGGTCAATTGAATCATGTCAGTCTCCTGCTCACTCCTGCACACACAGCAGGTAAGCGATATCTTCGGTATTGAGATGTGTGCTGATACGGGATTAAGCCTAAAACGGCAACCTTTTCCGAAACCGGCGAGATGATCGTCTGGGTCGATCCGCAGAAACGGGCTGACAGTCACCTATCCGTTCGGCGGATCAGCCTTCTTAATTGCAGCCCACTCTCCGTCGTTGATCATGGCCCGGAAAGCTGCGTTGATCTTTTCGGCATGCAGCGCGCCGCACTCCGTTTTGGCGAACAGGATCCAGACGCTGAGTTCATTGATCGGGCTGGTTTCATCGTAAACGATGTTGTCGACACCTGCTTCTGCAATTGCCCTCAGGCCGGATTGCTCTTCGATGATCGATCCGTCCAGACGGCCCGCGGACAACATTCTGATATTGTCCAGATCTGAGTTTGGCTCGCGGCTGAAGTCGATTTCATCGTTGGCCGTCAGCGATTTCGGATAGGCGTATTGGGCAGTCAAGCCGATCCGGAGGCCTTCCAGATCAGAAACACTCGACGGCACCGAGCCACCCTTTCGAACAAACGCAAAGTCGCGCTTCGTTAGAATTGGCAGTGATTTGTAGGACGCGACATCCGCGCCAGCACTGGAATGGGGCATCAGCGCGTCGACCACCCCCATCTGAAACAATCCAAGCGCGCGTTTTTTCGGATAAAGCCTGATGTCCAAGGCCAAGTCCGCACGCTTTGCCGCGGACTGCAATAAAACGACGAACTCCCCTTCGCTCTCACTCTCAACAAAATGCGGAATCTCGGCGGCTGCAACGGTCATCTTGTTACAGACACTTGCAGCAAGAGAGCCCGGCGCCAGCAGGAACGTTAGGCTCAACATTCCCGAGACTGTGAAAAACGATTTGAACCTATTCAGCAAAACACTGTGCCTTTGAGCGGCAAGCCAGCCTGGACTTGCCGGAGAGTTTCCTGATCGCGGGCGAATTCAAAAACATCTTAAGACGGCTAGCGTTCTAAAGCGTTAACGGCTCCGGTTTGGAAAACGTCACGCAGAATAAGGCACCGTTGGCCGCTAAAACTCTAAGGGCACCCGCCGGGGCACCGGTTGGGATTTTACGATCGACGTGCTCGTTTCAGCCTTGTCCGTGATCCGTTCAAGGATGCTGTCCAGTTCTTCGATTTCCCGGATCACCAACCGCACCACGAAACAATCGTCACCTGTGACTTTATCGCACTCAATGACTTCCGGTATCTCCTGCAGCAACTCGCGGACGATATGGAGTTTTCCCGGCAACGGCCGGACGCGTGTAATCGCCTGAAGCGCGTATCCGAGAGCCCGGGGTTCAACATCGGCCGTGAAGCTGCGAATGACACCGGTATCTTGTAAGCGCCTGAGCCGGTCCGAAACGCTTGGCGACGACAAACCGACCTTGACGGCAATGTCCTTGATCGAACACCGGCCATCCTCGATCAGAATTTTCAGTATTTCACGATCTTGGGCGTCCATATCTTTCACTTTAAACCCTAATGGGTCTTTTGCCTAATATTACGAGGACAATTTCATCTTCTGCCTTCAATATCATATGGAGCAGCTCATCCAAACAGCAGATCCTTGAAAGCGTATTGATAGGAGTTGCTCAAATGTCAGAAAGAACCACCGGCATTTTGGAAATGACCTTCGCGATGACCTTGATTGGCACTTTGGGCATTTTCGTTGTTTTTAGCGGAGAAAACCCGGTCACGGTCGCCTTCTGGCGTTGCCTGTTCGGCGCTGCCGGGCTGGCGCTCATATGTTCACTCAAAGGCGCTTTTACATACAAGATCTCACTGAAACAGTTTCTGCTGGCGGTCTTGGGCGGCATCGCGCTAACCACCAATTGGGTTATGCTGTTTCACGCGATCGGGCATGCGTCCATTTCACTTACGACGGCCATCTACAATACGCAGCCTTTCATGCTGGTATGTTTTGGCGTGCTCTTTTTCGGAGAACACCTGACACTCAGAAAGCTGTTTTGGTTGGCTCTCGCCTTTTGCGGTGTCGTGGTGATCGCCCAATCAAAACCCGAACTGGCTTATGCGGACGGCAACTTTACCGTCGGTGTCGCCCTGTCCATTGGCGCTGCGTTTCTTTGGGCCGTCGCTGTTGTTGTCACCAAAAAGCTGAGCGCCATCCCCTCCCATATGATCGCGCTGATACAGGTCTCAGCAGGCGCCATCCTGCTCGCCCCTTTCGCGAGTGTGGCTGACCTCCCATCGCAAAGTTCTGCTTGGGTCTCCCTGCTCATCCTCGGTTTTGTGCACACTGCAATGATGTACACGATCTTGTATTCAGCAGTGCAGAAGCTGCCGACAGACCTTCAGGGCGCGCTGACGTTCCTCTATCCATCTGTCGCCTACGTCACCGACTATTTGGTTCTGGGACAGAAACTTGGAACCGTGCAGATCCTCGGCGTTGCGGTGATCATGCTGGCGGCTGCAGGTATGACACTCGGATGGCGTTTGCCGTTCTTTCAGAAAGAGAAGAGTTACCACCAGGCTTAGGCCGTTTTCTTAAGAGGCCACCGCACGTTTTTTCGCGGCCTTGACGATTGACGCGTCCCGGGCGGATTTGGCAACAGCGTCTTTTCCGCCCCGGGTTTCCGTGATCATCGCCAGATCCTCTTCCATGTCCGCGCTCATCGGTGCGATCGCCACATCGGAATATGTGCGCCGGCCGGGCGCCGCTTTCACCCTCCGGTAGATCAGGTGAACACGCCAAACCGCAGACAGATAAGCCCAGTGTTTGGAGATCACCTCCCAGACATAGCGCGGGTAGAAGACAAGCGGATTTTCAATCGGCAACCCACTGCGCCGGTCTTTGCGGAATTTGAGCCGGAAATAACCGCCCTCCAGCGGATGAACGCCCTCACACTCGATCATCAGTTTGAACCACATCATCAAGAGCAACTTGTTGCCCGGCCGCCCCTTTTTGTGGGCTGCAGCTCGGCGGAGCACCGTTTCAATGTGGCTGTCGGAATAATAACTCGACCAGGCCTGCCGATAGGCCTCCTCCCATTCATCATCGCTCATCTTCGAATGATGGGAGACCCGGTGGTTAAGGTCGTACTTGTTAAGATCCGGATCCATCCAGATACCTTTTTCAAGCAGAACCTTGTGATCTTCCGAGCCCGGCAGAGGCGTTAGGAAAAAGAACTCAAGAAGGTCGAGCGGCAACTCCTTCTTGATGATCTCGACATCCCGCAAGACCGCTTCCTTGGTGTCTCCCGGAAACCCGATGATGTATCCGGCATAAGTGGTTGCGCCGTGGTCACGCCACTTTTGCAACATCTGCCGGTATTCGGTGATCTTGTTTTGCCGTTTCTTGGCGGCGAGCAGATTGTCGGGATTGATGTTTTCAAGACCGATGAACACCCGGTTGACCCCGGCCCGGGTTGCCTTTTCGATAAAGTTCTCAATCCGGTGGCAGAGCGTATCCACCTGGATGATGAACTTGATGTCGAACTTCTCCTCTTCCCGCAATTGAATGAGCCGGTCGAACAGCGGTTCCCACTCACGATTGCGGGCGAAATTGTCGTCTGTGATGAAGAACCGGTCGATGCCCTGCGCATAGTTGTCGCGAATAATTTGCTCCAGATCATCTGCGGACCTGAACCGGCTCTTGCGCCCCTGCACGTTGATGATCGTGCAAAAGGAGCACTGGAACGGGCATCCGCGCCCGAGATCAAAGCTGGAATGCGATCCGGCGGTGAACTGGATGTGCTTGGTCGGCAGGATCGGCGTCGGCTCTCCTTCAAGCGACGGCAGATCCGCCATGAAATTGTAAAGTGGCTTCAGGTCATCATTAAAGGCGTCCCGGAAAACCTGATCAAGCCGCCGCTCCTCTGCCTCGCCTGCAAAATAGCAAACGCCCTCTCCCTGCAGCGCCACCATCTCTTCGGGCATCTCATCCAGCATCGAAATGCAGCCTGAAACATGAAACCCGCCAATCGCCGTCGGCAGCCCCTCGCGCATGAACTCCCGTGCAAGATCCGTTGCCCTTGGAAACTGATTGGATTGCACCCCAACCAAGGCAATCAGCGTTTTGCCGCCCGTGCGCCGGATATCCCGCGCAATCTTGTTAGGTCGGACGCGTTTGTTTGTTTCATCATAGGTGTGAAGATGAATCTGGACATTGTCACCAAGCGCGTTGCGCTCGCGCGCCGCCTCAGCGAGCCCGTTCAAGCTGGCCAGTGTGTTCGATGGAATGGCGGATCGAAGCCATTGAATTGGGTAGCCGTCGTCGTCGTAGTGCGTCGGCTTGATCATCACAAAATGGAAGTCTTGCGCGTTCATCTGCCCTCTCCTGCACCAGAAGCCGGGCCAAAAGAGTTGCACTCACGCACGGTAAGTTCAACCTTTTCTTAACGCTGCGTCATTCCTTTTTTGAAATCAATCCATTCGATGCTCTTTAGGGATATGGTCGCCCGTCCAGCGGCCATACCGCCAGGGCATATACCAGCGCGCAGTGTCAGGAAGTGCGTCGGGAAGCGGATCATAACCTGACGTGCCCCAAGGATTGCAGCGCAGGATCCGGGACAATCCCAGCCAGCCGCCGGCCCAAAAGCCGAACCTGCGGATGGCCTGATCCGTATAGTCGGAACAGGTTGGCGCATACCGGCAGGTCCGTCCCATGAAGAGCGACAGGGTGTGGCGGTAAATCCAGATCAGTCCGATTGCGGCCCATCCGGCTATTGAAAGCTTTCGGGGTTGATCCGGCTTATGATCACAGGATGAACACATCTAAGGGGCTAACCTGACATCAGGCCGGATCACTGCGATCGTACATATTACGCGGCGGCGCCGTCGGCCTTTGTATCAGCCGCAGCTTGATCAAGCGCGCCCACAACCGCATCGAACGTTAGAAGCGTTGATGCATGCCTGGCTTTATATTCACGCACGGGCAGCAAAAACTTTAGATCCTCGAACCGGCCAACCGGCGGCTCCCCACCTTCTTTCAACATGGCATGCATGGTTGTCTTTAAGGTCCGCAACTCGTCTTCAGTCGCGCCGACCACATGCTGCGCAAGAATGGAGGACGATGCCTGACCGAGCGCGCAGGCTTTCACATCATGCGCGAAATCCGTCACCACGCCATCCTTGACGCACAAATCGACAACCACCGTCGACCCGCACAGCTTGGAATGCGCCTTGGACGTCCCATCCGGATGCTCAAGCCTGCCAACGCGGGGAATGTTGCCGGCGAACTCCAGGATCTTCGCATTATAGATGTCGTCGAGCATTCTCGCCTCTTCGTGACAGCTAGTGAGCAGGTGCCGCATTGTCGGCACGCTTCTTTCATATATATAGATCAGACGCCACAGCAATTTCGCAAGGGGCAGAGTGGTCGCAGCCAGATGAAAAGGCGCCGGATCGGCGCTTGACGCTGGCTTAACCCGCTCAGAAACTGTGCGTTCGCTTTTCGTGCGGAGTATGCTACATCTCCGCGCCCTTTTGATCGAGAGGTCTTGATCTGAGCCAGAGCGGATGCCGTATGACGAGTGATAAGGGTAAAATCGCGAGGATCCCTATGGACGCTGTCCTAAAGCCGGTCGGAAAAACATTCGAACGTAAAACACCGGATCAACTTCAACGCCCGAGCCGTGAAGAGGCGGAGGCTGCTGTGCGGACCATCCTCGCCTGGACCGGTGACGACCCGGACCGCGAAGGATTGCTGGACACGCCCAAGCGTGTCGTGAAAGCAATCACACAGTTGTATGGCGGATATTTTGAAGATCCGGCCGAGCATCTTGAACGCACGTTTGAAGACGTCGGCGGATATCAGGACATCGTGCTGGTTCGCGGCATTCCGTTTCATTCGCATTGCGAACACCACATGCTGCCGTTCGTCGGTGAAGCACACATCGCTTATTATCCTGCAGAAGGCGTTGTCGGCCTTTCAAAGCTTGCGCGTGTTGTCGACATTTTCGCAAAACGCTTGCAAACCCAAGAAAATCTGACGTCGCAAATCGCCTCAACCATCGATGACGCTTTGGCTCCGCGTGGCCTTGCTGTTATGATGGAAGCTGAACATCAATGCATGACCATGCGCGGTGTTCAAAAACCCGGTGTCTCCACGATCACCACGCAGTTCACGGGCATCTTCGAAGACGATCCGGCCGAACAAGCCAAGTTCATGACCTTGGTGCGTGGATAAACATGTCTATAGTGGCCATCCAGATCCTTGGATGGCCAAAATCGAGTTTACATGTCTGATTTGATTATTTCCGAACGCGCCGACAAAGCGACGGTCGAAGAAGGCGATCGCCTGATGCCGAAATTCGACCAGGACGGCCTGATTGCAGCTGTCGTGACCGACTTCAAAACATCTGAAGTCTTGATGGTCGGCTACATGAATGAAGAAGCCTTGAAACGCACCATCGAAACCGGGGAAGCTTGGTATTGGAGCCGGTCCCGTCAAGGGTTCTGGAAAAAGGGCGAAACGTCTGGCCAGATCCAGAAGGTGCAAGAAATCCTCACCGATTGCGACCAGGACGCGCTGGTCGTGAAAGTCACCGTGGAAGGCAATGGCGCGACATGTCACGTCGGTTACCGGTCCTGCTTTTTCCGTAAGGTTTCCAACACACAAGACGGCACCGTTCGCTTGGAAAACGTTGAAAAAGAGAAAGTCTACGACCCCAAGGAAGTCTACGGAAAGTCCTAAGTTCAGCTGGTTTCGAGCATAACCAGATTATGCGTGTTTGCGGTGACTTCCGTCGCCCGAATGCTCTCCCTCCCTTCCGACGCATAAGTATTCGCACCTATACGCCACCATGCGGACATAGCATAAGATTTGTCCAAACCGACGGTTGCAGATAAGCACCGCAGTTGACCAAATGCGACCGGAGAGATGCCTGGGAGGGCTCGCATGGTGGTCCAGTGTGACGCGCATCTGAGCATTCAGCTGCAGGTAAAACCTGTGCGTTTTGTCATGGCCCAAACCTGTTACATGGGCTGGAGGGCATTATGACCCCTGCTCAACCGACCCGCAGAAACTTTCTCAAAGGCTCCCTTCGGTCACCCGACCCTACGCTTATGCGTCCTCCTCGAGCGGTTGATGCTTTTCCAACCCTCTGTGATGGCTGCACCAAATGCGAAACTGCTTGTCCCGAAAAAATCATTGTGATGGGGAAAGATCGTCAGCCGGTCATCGATTTCACCCATGGACTTTGCACATTTTGCAGCGAGTGCGCCAACGCATGCCCCACTGGGGCTTTGGATCCACTTCTTGACGTTGATTGGAACTGGAAGCCTGCCATTTCGCAGACCTGTTTTTCGCAAATCGGGATCACCTGCAGAAGTTGCGAAGACGCGTGCGATCAAAACGCCATCCGTTTCAAGTTGGGGTTGGGCGGCAGGTCCGAACCCCAAATCGATTTCGACAGTTGCAGCGGGTGCGGCGCATGCGCCCATGTGTGCCCGGCAAATGCCGTCACGTTCAGGCAATCACAACCAGAGATGAGTGAGGCCATCATATGAACATATGCGGCTGCCTCGTACATACTACACCGGATGCAACCGAAAGAGTTGGCGCTGTCATAGATGCCATGGACGGCGCCGAGGTTCATGCAATTGGCGACGGAGGCCGCCTTGTTGTCGTCGTCGAAGACACGGCAAGCCGCATGGCATCGGAACTGATCATGGATATGCATCAGATCCCGGGCGTTATCTCCCTGTCTCTGACCTACCACCATTTCGATGAATCCGAAGCTTTGGGCGCCGCTTCTCTGCCCACCTCATCAAGCCAAGCCGGAGACCAGACAAATGACCATTTCTGAATCCCGCCGGACGTTTTTGAAGGCCACCGCTGCTGCAGCAACTGCGTCTGCTGCTGGAATTCCACTTGGAACAGGTATTGCCCAAGCCCAAATCCAAGCGCCAGACATTAAATGGGACAAGGCCGCCTGCCGGTTTTGCGGCACCGGGTGTTCTGTCCTCGTTGGGACCAAGGAAGGCCGGGTTGTTGCAACTCAGGGCGACCCCGAAGCTTCGGTCAATCGCGGCCTAAACTGCGTAAAAGGGTATTTCCTGTCCAAAATCATGTACGGCGCAGACCGGTTGAAACATCCTCTACTTCGCAAAACGAATGGTGTGTACGACAAAAATGGCGAGTTTGAACCAGTCAGCTGGGATGAAGCCTTCGATGTCATGGCACAGAAGTGGAAGGAAGCCCTCAAGGCCAAGGGGCCGACCAGTGTTGGCATGTTCGGTTCTGGACAGTGGACGATCTGGGAGGGTTATGCTGCTGCCAAACTGATGAAAGCCGGGTTCCGGTCCAACAACATTGATCCCAACGCCCGCCACTGCATGGCGTCAGCGGTCGTAGGTTTCATGCGCACGTTTGGGATCGATGAGCCTATGGGCTGCTACGATGATTTCGAAGCGGCAGATACGTTTGTGCTCTGGGGCTCGAATATGGCCGAGATGCACCCGATCCTCTGGTCAAGACTTACAGACACACGGCTGACGAAACCCGGTGCGCAGGTCCATGTCTTATCAACCTACGAACACCGGTCATTTGATCTTGCAGACAATGGCATGGTTTTCAAGCCGCAGACGGATTTGGCGATCCTTAATTACATCGCCAATCACATCATTCAGTCTGGTTCTGTGAACGAAGACTTCATGGCCAAGCACGTGAACATAACCAAGACCGAAACGGATATTGGCTATGGTCTGCGGCCCGAAAACCCGCTGCAACAGGAAGCAGCTCATCCAGACTCCGGCAAACTGACCACCATTGATTTGGACGAATACGCGTCAGCCGTCGCCGAGTACACGGTCGACATGGTTTCAGAGTTGTCCGGTGTGCCTGCCGAGAAGCTCGAAAAACTCGCGCATCAATACGCCGACCCGAACCGCAAGGTCATGTCGCTCTGGACGATGGGATTCAACCAGCACACCCGCGGATCATGGGTTAATTCCCTGTGTTACAACGTCCACCTCCTAACGGGCAAAATCTCCGAGCCAGGAAACTCACCGTTCTCGCTAACGGGTCAACCTTCGGCCTGTGGCACGGCACGGGAAGTGGGAACGTTTTCGCACCGCCTGCCTGCCGACATGGTGGTCAACAACGACAAGCACCGGGAAATCTGCGAGACCGCTTGGAACATTCCTGAAGGCACAATACCGCCCAAACCGGGTTTCCATGCAGTTCTGCAAAACAGAATGCTCAAGGACGGGAAACTCAATGCCTATTGGGTCCAGTGCAACAACAACATGCAGGCGGCGCCAAACCTGAATGAAGAAAGCTTTCCCGGGTACAGAAACCCGGAAAACTTTGTCACCGTTTCGGACCCCTACCCCACCGTAACCGCCATTGCGGCAGACCTGATATTGCCGACGGCCATGTGGGTTGAAAAGGAAGGGGCCTATGGCAACGCGGAACGGCGCACGCAGTTCTGGCGCCAACAAGTTCATGCACCGGGCGAAGCCAAGTCCGATCTCTGGCAATTGATGGAGTTTTCCAAGCGCTTCACGGTCGAGGAGGTCTGGGGCGAAGAACTGCTTGCGAAAATGCCCGAACACCGCGGGAAGACGATGTATGACGTGCTTTATGCAAACGGAACAGTCGACAAATTCCCTCTAAGCGAAACTCAAGAAGGCCACCCAAACGACGATGCCGCACATTTTGGTTTCTATGTCCAAAAGGGTCTGTTTGAAGAGTATGCCGGTTTTGGCCGCGATCACGGCCATGACCTCGCTCCGTTCGAAACATATCATGAGGTAAGGGGTCTACGATGGCCCGTGGTCGACGGGAAGGAAACGCTTTATCGGTTCCGTGAAGGCCATGACCCTTATGTTCCGGAGGGCGAAGGGGTCCGGTTTTATGGCCATAAGGACGGCAAGGCCAAGATCATCTTTGCTCCCTATGAAGCACCGCCTGAAGTCCCGGACGATGAGTACAATCTCTGGCTTTGCACAGGCCGTGTCCTGGAACACTGGCATTCGGGTTCCATGACCCAGCGGGTGCCTGAGCTGCACCGCGCTTTCCCGCTTGCTGTTGTCTTCATGCACCCGAATGACGCGGAAAAACGAGGGCTTCGCAACGGTCAGGAGATCGTTATCTCCACACGCCGCGGCGAGGTTCGCAGCAAACTTGCAACCCGCGGCCGGAACAAGGTGCCTGAAGGCCTTGTCTTCATGCCGTGGTTTGACGAAGGCCAGTTGACCAACAAGCTCACGCTGGACGCCACCTGCCCCCTGTCCAAGGAAACAGACTTCAAGAAATGCGCCTGCAAGGTCGAACGCGCCTGAACCAGTGAAGCGTATTCGAGTTTGCGCGGTACGAATGACCGTAAGGAGAGATTTCAATGAAGAAACAATTTCTCGCAAGTCTTGCAGCGCTGCTTTTTGCGACAGGTCTCGTCGGCTTCGCGGTCGCACAGCAGCAACAAGTTCAAGCCATGCGCTCCACCCCAATCGATGCGCCCAACCGGCTTGGACCAGACTTCAAATGGGAAGGCAAGGAAGGCCGGATGCAACGGAATTACCGGCAGCAACCGCCGTTGATCCCGCACTCTATTGCACAGTACCAGATCGACACACGCACCAATCAATGCCTGTCCTGTCATGACTGGACGAAAGCCGGTGAGCGCGGCGCGCCGACCTTGTCCATGACGCACTACCTCGACCGGGACGGAAACGAACTCGATCAGCTGGCCGGCACACGATACTTTTGCAATCAGTGTCACGTACCTCAAGCGGACGTTCCGCCACTGGTCAAAAACACCTTCCAGCCATCCGCTCCAGTCTCCGTTCGATAAGCAACTACTTTTCAGTCAGGAGTTCATAGATGAACGACTCCAAAAAGACGAAACAGTCCCGGAATTTCTTGTTGCGCATGTGGGATTGGTTTTGGACCCCCACAAAGGTCCTGAGCGCCGGCTTTGTTCTGCTTGCCGGTTTTTTGGGTGGCATCCTGTTTTGGGGCGGCTTTCACTGGACCCTGGAATTGACCAACACCGAGGAGTTTTGCACGGGGTGCCATACTATGGAGACCAACCTTGCAGAATACCGAAACACTATTCACTACAACAATCACTCCGGGGTTCGGGCAATCTGCTCTGATTGTCATGTGCCGCATGAATGGCAGCACAAGATCAAAGCGAAAATCATGGCTGTGAAGGACGTCTATCACGAGATAGCCGGCACCATCAGCACACCGGAAAAGTATGAGGAACACCGAATTGCAATGGCGACGGTCGTCTGGCGCAAAATGAAAGTCTCCGACAGTCGCGAGTGCCGCAATTGCCATAATTTCAAGTATATGGACTTTACGGTTCAGGAAACGCGCGCAGCTTCAGAGCATCAGCGGGCCATTGACAACAACATGACCTGTATCGATTGCCACCAAGGCATCGCACATGATCTGCCGCCCGGTTATCAGGAGCGCTATCGCCAGGTGATCGAACAACTCGAGGCAACCAACAAAAAGACGCCAGACCAGCCAAATGAGATCGCCGAGGTAAGGAGCTACTTGGAAAAGGTGTCAAACTGATAGCCGTTTGACCTGACTATGACCTGGATCTCCACCGGATGTTGGCTTCAAGGCAGAATGAGGAAGGTGAGATATGCTTGGAATTCTGGACTTGCTCGGGACGATCGGCGGCAATGTGCTGAGCCTACCAGGCATCCTCGGACTTGCTGCGGGGATGATGACCCGAAATTGGGTATTGGCGGGCTTCCTCGGAGCCGCAATCGGAGTTGTTGAGACTTTTTTGTTCGCCGGATTTCAGGTCTCTGAGATCAACCTCATTGATTTGTTTATCGCCGTTCTGATTGGCGTTCTTGCAAGCAGTGTCGGATGCGCAATCAGGCATAAGGGCGCGACAGTCTAGCTAAGAAATCAAACTAGCTGATCATACCGGAGCCATCTGCCAAAGCAAAAGGGCTGACCGATGTGGGCAGCCCTCACAATGTGCGGCATGAATGATCCAAACCTGCTTCAGGTGGTCGTGATGTAGCTGCGCATTTGCTCAGCTTCGTGTTCGACCTGGGCGATCTTGTGTTTCACGACGTCGCCGATGGAGATGACCCCAATCAGCTTGCCGTCTTCCACCACCGGCATGTGACGGAACCGGCCCCGGTTCATGCGCCCCATGACCTCATTTGCTGCGTCCATTTCAGTGCAGGTCATCACATCCTTGGTCATGATTGATGAAACGGGCTGAGACAACGCGGACGCGCCTTGCAGACCGACGAGGCGCACCACGTCCCGCTCCGAGACAATGCCCTCGATGTGCCGGTCTCCATCACAAAGCACTACGGCGCCGATCTTGTTCTTCGCCAGTATTTCGGCGATCTCGCTCACCGGTGCGGACTTATCCGCCGTGATGGTGTCGTGGCCTTTCGTCTTCATGATTGCGGCAACGGTCATGTAAGCAAACCTCCCTTTGCATCCAAGGTCCGGTTGCATCCGGCTCCCTGATCACCGCATCATGGCAAAAAAATATGGCGACGCAAAGCCTTGACGTTGCCCGTTACCAACCCCGCCGCTGGGGCACTGGATCAAAGAGCGGGAACAGAGCCAAACCGGCGACAAAACCGCCAATATGAGCTTGCCAAGCAATGGACCCCGCCTGCCCACCGCTTGTCAGTCCGAAGAACATGTTCAATCCAAACCAAACGCCAACAAAGACCAGAACCTGCTGGTTCCGGAAGCACTCGCTGAGCGGCTGCGCGGGTACAAAATACGCGCCTCGATCGGACCGACGGAAAACGCCGAGTGGTCCGCCCATCTCAAAGACAAACCGGATAGCCGCCGCCATATGGCCTGATATGGCAGCTGACGCGCCGATCATGGGCGCGGACTCGCCCCAGTGGGTCGCAAGATGTGCAAACGCACCGCCAACAGAGCACAAAGCAGAAAATGCCAAGAACCGCCCAAGTCCAAACCTGCGCACGACGGCGCTGCCGAAGATCGCCATCCAGAGCAGATTGAACGTCAGGTGCATGGCACCACCATGCAGGAAACTATAACTGACAAATGCCCAGATGCTGGACGCAAAGTCTATCGCCTGCAGACTGCTCAGCGCTGTGTATTTCACCGGCCAGAATGCCAGGAAGTACAGCATCATGTTGTTCCAGCCAGTCGGGATGACAAAGGTCCGCACAACATGAATGGCGATCAGGGCAACGCTCAGCCAGATAATCGCAGCCGGCAGATTGAGCGCTGGAGGCTCGGATGGGCGTTGCTCACGCTCGCGCTGCTTGGTCTCTTCATCGCGGCGCTTACGCTCCTCATCAAACTGATAAACGTTCATGGAACCTCGCATCTCAATGTCCCGAAGTTGTAGCCCGGCAACGGGACAAAACAAGGGCGCTGGTCAACAATCGCATACGCTTGCAGAAACATGGTGAACGTCAATGCGTTGGTTTGTTTCTTCCCCTGCCCTTGTCGGCACATAACAAAACGCCGGCTATCGAAACGATAACCGGCGTTTGTTGAGCCCCCCACAAAAGGTCGCGTCCCCACGCGCCAAATTGAGGTGTCTTGCTGCGATCGCCTTTTCAGTTTCGGGTTCTTTTACGCCCCTTTATTTTTTTTGGCGCTCACACGTGCATAGGTTTTACAAACCAATACCCTGAAGACGATGTGAATTTGCCAGCCGCACACTGCGCTGGCAAGCTTTACGAAGAATTAACCTTAACAAAGCGTTGCACGACGATTTTTTCATACTTTCAGCGACTTGGCACACCCCCTGCTTAGTAGGACGCAAACAAAAGGACGGATAACGGAGCGTCCCGTTTTGAAACAGTTACTGTCTTGAGACGAAACAGCGCTCCGGAGTGAGACGAAAGGCAAGTCAAATGAAACATGGCGTGACCCAGACACTATACTCCTATTGGGATTCTCTGCGCGGAGCTCGGCCCGCTCCGAACCGGAGCGAAATTGATCCGGGCGAAATCCGCGGTTTGCTTGGCGATACGTTCATCCTGGAGACCAATGGACCGAGTGATGTGCGTTACCGTCTTGCCGGGACGCGCCTCTGCTCTGCTCATTGCCGAGAACTGAAAGGTCGCAATTTTCTCCGAGGTTGGGACACCAAGGACCGTGAAGCACTAGAGAGCCTGATCGCAGCCATCACCGAAGACGGCGCTGCCGCAGTGGTCGGGATCAATGGGCACACGGAACGTGAACAGGAACTTCAGATGGAAATGCTGCTTGTTCCACTCAACGTCCCTGGTGAAGGCCGAATCCGGATACTTGGAAGCGCGGTACCAATGGACAAGCCCTATTGGATCGGTCTGCATCCGATCTTAAGACAGTCCATCAGCAGCCTGCGGCTGGTCTGGCCAGATGAGCGTCCGTATTTCACAGGTGCAAGCCACTCGAACATCAATCCGATCATGCCCCGCTTCACCGCAGAAGACATGCCAATGCGAACCCCGGTTCTCCCCCAGGGTGCGGCAGTCCTCCCGCATGGAGCAGAGCGGCAAGTTGGCCACCTGACGGTCTATTCCGGCGGCAAATCCTAACAACTCTGTCAAAACCCTTAATATTGGGCGATGTGTAGGGTACACTCTTACACATCGTTAACCTCATTGCCCCTAAAGTGCTTGCGAGGATTGTCATGATTCTCTGCACGATCGGGGAAAGTGCGTTGCAAGACGCACAGGTTTGGACATTGCAGGCATGAGCGCCGGATTGGCAACAGCAGCACCAGAGGGAAGCAAATCGCTTCAAGTCACGGACCGCCGGCGCCATCAACGGGTTCAGGTAAATATACTTGGCCGTTTCATGCTTGAAGACCGCAGAGAGTATCCGTGCCAGGTGATCGACATGTCACCAGGTGGCATGGCCATGATCACTCCAGTTTCTGGCAAGGTTGGCGAGCGTGTTGTTGCTTACCTTGATCACCTCAGCCGCGTAGAGGGCCGGATTTCCCGGCTTATTGACGGCGGCTTTGCGGTCGAGCTGCGCAATACTGTGCGTAAGCGGGACAAGATTGCAAACGTTCTGACTTGGCTCGCGAACCGGGATGAACTTAATCTTCCTGAGGATCGCCGCCATGACCGCTTCGTTCCGAAGAACCAGATGACGAAGATGATCCTTCCAGACGGAACGGAACATGTCTGCCGGATTTTCGATGTATCCCTCTCAGGTGCCGCAATCGCAACGGATGTCCTGCCCGAGATGGGCGATCAAATTACGCTCGGAAAGATGCGTGCCCGCGTTGTGCGCCAGATAGAAGGCGGGATTGCGGTCGAATTTGCGGCGGTTCAAAGCCGCGAGCTGCTCGAACACCACATCACGACGCCGGAATCCAAATAAAACACCCCCTTTTTGAGTTTTGTCCCTCTGCTGCCGTCAGCAGTTGGTAAGGGCTGACGACACTTGGCTTCTGTGAAGACGTGCAAACTGGCGGTCAGATTTCGTCAGATCATCGGTCGTGCTCAGGTTTGGGCGCTTGCCTCCTTCCAAAGCAGCCAGCTGCGCCCCACTTGGCCACAATCAGGTCTTCAAGACACTGACCGAGTCGTTCCAGGCAGCCTCAACGCGTTTTTTTTTCAACTTTTTTCAAGCTTCGACACAGCTAAAAAACGCAGTGTTTCGGGATTAGCAAGCCTACCTCCAACGGACTGAACTCGCATCGATGAATTTTCATTTCGAAGAGGAAGAACCACGAATTGAGCGACTTACGGAGGATCGATAAAATTTGACTCAAATCTTCGTCGAATTTGATTCAAATTCAATTCAAGTATTACTAAAATAAAATTCAAAACAAATTCAAATAATAATATAAGTTTATCACCTCAATTTCCGTGAAGTAAAAAGCAGCAACGCATCGTAATGCCAGCCTTGGGGAGGGCGTTACGATGAAAAATCTTGGAAAATTTCTGTCTACCACGGCGATTTTGCTTGGCCTCTTCGGACCAGCGCCCGTCGCACATGCAGATCCTGGCCGCTTTATGGACATGAAAGCCACGGTCAAAGCGCCAATCGGCCACCGGCAATTCTGCCGTGACAACAGTTGGGCCTGTAAGAATGAACGCTACGAACCGGTGGTCGTAAAACTGACAGAAACCCGCTGGAACGAACTGATCGCAATCAACGCGGAAGTCAATCGCCGGGTCCGCCCGATGACAGATTCCGACCTCTTTGGGAAAGAGGAGTATTGGACCTTTCCGGTGGATGGTTACGGCGATTGCGAGGAATACGTTCTTGAAAAACAGCGTGTGCTCATTGAAGCCGGGTGGCCCAAAAGCGCTCTTTTGATCACGGTCGCGAAAGACATTCAAAACGGTGGTCACGCCGTCCTGACTGTCCGAACGGATCACGGCGACATGATCCTCGACAATCAGATCGAAGCCGTGTTGCCTTGGTACTCCACGCCCTATCGCTACATCAAACGGCAATCAGCAAGTTCGCCGGTCAAATGGACCGGGATCTCGGATACGCGCGTAACGACAGTCAGCAGCATTTCGAACTAGTTCGGGAATTGGCCTGATCTCAGGCCGATAGGACGATCCGGTCGCGTCCCCACCCTCCCCATCCCTACCACGATCGGATCCAGGGAACCGGCCCGCCCCCGCAGGCCGGTTCCCGCTACTTTGAAACCTAGAAGCTGCACCGGTGCAAAATAGATGGAAATGAGATCGGGTATCGAAACTGGTGGTACGGAAGACCGTTCAGATCTCCGCCAGGCCAGCGGCATACCGTTGCCAGTTGGCAACATAACCGTCGGCTGACCTTCGAATGTCTGCCGCAGCACTCCCTGGCAGTTCGCGAACAACCTTTCCAGGAACACCGACAACCAATGAGTTGTCAGGAATAACCTTCCCTTCGGCAATAAGAGCATTTGCGCCGATAATACAGTTGGAACCGATCACGGCACCGTTCAGGATCGTAGCGCCCATCCCGATAAGGGAATTGTCGTTGATTGTGCAGCCGTGCAGAATGACCTTGTGGCCGATGGTGCAGCTGTCCCCAACCGTGAGCGGATAGCCTGGATCAGCGTGAAACACACACCCATCTTGAACATTGGACCGCTTGCCGATCTTGATTGGCTCTCTGTCCCCGCGCAAAACGGCGTCGAACCAAACGCTGCTTTCTTCTTCCAGATGCACGTCGCCGATCAGCGTTGCGGTCGGTGCAACCCAACAACGCCCAGCGTCCGGAACCTGCGGACGCACTCCATCAAGTGAATAGATCGGCATTGCTTACGCGTATCCGGCCACAATCAAGGCCACGTTCATGACCATCAGCCCGGAGCACATGCTCCACATGCCAGCGATGGTGGACGAAGCAACGAGCCACCCCAACGGCCGGTTCTCAATACGCCGACCGCGGATTGCATTGCGCATGATGATGAAGGGACCGGCAAAAACACATACGAGGACACCGGCGACGAATCCGAAGATGGTGGTGCCGGAAAAGTTGAATTTCGGCGGTTGATTGGTCACCAGCTGGTAGAGGCTTCCGAGCAAACCGGCTGCAACAAACCCCGCGCACGCAATGTATCCAACGATAAGTAAATCCAGCATAGCCCCTGTTAACCTTCCGTTAACCTCTTCACTGAGAAAGTGATGAAGAAATTGTAAACGGTCAAGAGCAAACATCGTGCCGGTCTGGCCACGGGATAAAAACCTCCAGTTTTTAGTAAGTTACGCCGGATGGCACCAGTCCTGCGCTGAAACACGTGTCTCATTCTTGAACACTGTGTGCCAGCTTAGGTCATTAGAAAGGCACGGCACGTGATCAGGCCGACCCTGCCAGCACCGACCAATGCAAAGCCACTTCATTTCGCGATGCTGGCAACAGCCTTGTGTGTTCTGACCTTCGCGCATGTTGCCGAACGCGGATATCATTGGTTTATGCGTGCAGCCCCGCTGTTCCAATCGACACCCCGACACGCTTTGGTGAGTGTCACGATGGGACCGGACCACTTTCAGATCCCGGCGGGATACTTCAAATCCGCGACGCACCGCTTGTCGGCACAAGGCGAGGCAGATCACTACCAGCAAGTCAGCTTGCTGATGACTTGGCCGGACCTAAGGATGCCCGGCGAAGACAAAGCCACGGCGCAGCTAGGGACACCTCTGCCGCTCGTCCAGGTGGATCTGGAGCATGATCCGTACCGGGAAACGCTCAGAACTCAGCTGGATCCTGTCTACAAGCGCCTTGCCCGTGGCGGAGCGCGGCCAACGACTGCGGGATTGAATATGTTGATGTTGTCTGCCCGAGCGGCGCAGAACCGGGATATCATCGTCTATGACCCCGAGGCTAAAGACGGTTTTATTGCCCGGTGCGTCAAGAAACGCAGCGGGGCAAAGGCGGTTTGCCATCGAACGGTCACGCCCGGTGGCGGCCGGCTCATCCGCTACCAGTTCGATCAAACCTTGCTTCCTAGTTGGCGCGAGCTTGATGCGGCGATCAAGGAAAAGGTTAGCGGCTTTCGCACCTGAAGACCAAACAAAAAAGCGGCCCGCTTGGGCCGCCTTTTAGAAACCTATCTAATGAGCCTTACACTTCGTCGAGATCGATCTCGAGAATGGCCATCTGGAAGTTCCAGCTCAGGTCTTCATCTTCGTCATCACGGAAGATAACACCGATGAATTCCTCACCGATATAGACTTCCGCGGAGTCGTCCTTCTTCGGACGCGCCCGGACCTGCATGCTCGGTAGATCGAACTTTTTGCGCAGATAGGCTTCAAGTTTGCGGATTTCTTCGGGGTTCACGTGGCTCTCTCCTTGTCGTTCGCCAAATCCATCAGTCGTGGTGCGGACCCTACAAGAGAGCCGGGAAATGCCAAACCTTTTCGATCAGCTTTCCCCGTCTTCCTTCATACTGGCCACACCCTACTCACCCAGGAGTTGGTTCATGCTGCGGGCTGGCTCCGGACACCCGGCCTTCCCAACGATCTTCGCCGGAACACCTGCAACTGTGGTGTTCGCCGGAACATCGGTAAGAACAACAGAGCCGGATGCAATTCGGCTGCAATGCCCGATCTCCAGGTTGCCGAGCACGTTAGCGCCAGCGCCAAGCAGAACGCCGTGACGGATCTTTGGATGCCGGTCGCCGTCTTCCTTCCCCGTGCCGCCCAGAGTCACACCTTGCAGAATGGAGACGTCGTCCTCAATCTCAGCCGTTCCGCCGACAACGATACCTGTACCATGGTCGATAAAGATCCCGCGCCCGACCGGGACGGCTGGATGAATGTCGATCTGAAAGACTTCCGAGCAGCGGCTCTGCAGATAAAGAGCGAAGTCCTTGCGGCCCTTGCGCCAAAGCCAATTGGCCAGCCGGTGCGTTTGAAGGCCATGAAAGCCTTTGAAATAAAGAACCGGCTCCAGATAGCGGAAGCATGCCGGATCACGATCGAACACCGCGACGATGTCCACCCGGAAAATCTCGGCAAGCTCCGGCTCGTCCGCCAGCGCTTCCAGATAGGTCTGGCGAATAAGCGACGCAGAAACGATGTCCCGCCCCAGGCGGTCGCCCAGCCGGTGAACCACAGCCTCTTCCAGGCTGTCGTGATTTAGGACCGTCTCATAGACAAAGGACGACAAGGCTGGCTCTGCCGCCACCATCGCCTGGGCTTCGTCGCGCAACTGTTGCCAGACGGGATCGTGCTTCATCACGCGATCTTCGCCAGCTTGGCGTACCGGGGTCGACATGGACTGTCTCCTTTTCAAGCCCACTTCACATGGTCTTCTAAAATAGGCGCTGTGCGTGATATTCCAAACAAAACTTGCTCATATCAGATATCAATCACTCTAATGAATCGTTTTTTTACGATCAATTATCCGGCACCCGTCCTTTTGCACAGCTCCTGAGGTTCCCATGACGTCCGATCAATCCCCGTCTCAGTCCGAAGATACCAATCCATTCTTGCGTGTTTCCGGTCAGATTGCCGAATTGATCCTGAATGCTCCGGACCGCAAAAATGCCCTGCCCCTGGCAGGCTGGGCCCGCATTCCCGAATTGCTCGAACCGCTCCGCGATAACGCCGGCCTGCGCGCCCTGATCGTGCGAGGCGCCGGCGGCAAGGCCTTTTGTGCGGGAGCGGACATTGCCGAATTTGAGGCTGTCCGATCAACCGCTGACAAGGCCGCCCATTATGATGCGGTCAATGTCGCCGCCTTCCGGGCCTTGAAAACCTTACCTACTCCGGTCGTCGCGGCAATTGAAGGCCCATGCCTCGGGGGCGGCCTCGGATTGGCGCTGGCCTGCGATCTTCGCATTGCATCGGACACCGCCTTTTTCTCCATCCCGGCCGCCCGTCTCGGCCTTGCCTATCCGCCGGACGCGGTGGCGGACTTGATCGAGGCTGTGTCCCCGTCCAATGCGAAAAAGCTGTTGTTCACAGCTGAACGCCTCTCCGCCGACAACGCCTTGCAAATTGGCCTCATCGACGAGGTTCACGAAGCTGGCGCGTTAGATGCCCGGATTGCCGAGCTGTGCCGACACTTTGAACAAAACGCTCCGCTGTCCCTAAAAGCGGCCAAGACAACCATCAACCTGCTGGCATCGGCAAGTGCGGCGGCCGACTTGAGCGCCGCTCAATCAATGGCGCGCACCTGTGTCGACAGCGCCGACTACGCCGAAGGCTGCCGCGCCTTCCTGGAGAAGCGCAAACCGGCTTTCAAAGGGCAGTGAACAGGGAATTTCTCAAGAAAAAGAGGCCACTATCATAAATTCTTGATTCTAACGCAAAGATAGACGGGATTGTGAATCAACCTATGAAACAGTCCCGCCATCAGATTCAAATAGCTGATAAATTTGCACTCACGCAATCAGCGCTTCGGATTTCAGGTTGGTGAGAAACTCTTCCACTGCCTGGGCGAAAACGTCATTCTTGTCGCCGGCAACCATATGACCGGCGTCCTGAATGTCGGTGAACTTGGCATGGGGCACGCAGTCCAGGAACTCTTCCACATGTGCCATCGACACCAGCTCGGAGTTCCGGCCGCGCAACAGAAGCACGGGCACTTTGAGGTTTTCAGCCGCTTCGATCATTCCGGCCTGCACCCGTTTTGTGATTTCTGCGTCTGAATGTTCCCGCACTTTCAGGAACGCAGGGTCCCAATGCCAGCGATACCGGCCGTCGGCATGAAGGCGCAGATTTTTAGAAAGCCCCGACAGATCCTTCGGCCTTGAGCGGTTCGGTAGATACCGAGCGATGGCATCTGCAGCTTCTTCCACCGTTCCGAAGCCTTCTTCCACCCTGTCGCCCATGAAGCCGAGGATCTTGTAGACCCCATCCATATCGACACGCGGCGTGATGTCGACCAGCACAAGTGCGGCCTGATTTCCCGGCGCTTCCGCACCTTCTGCCAGCATCCCGGCAAAACCGCCCAGCGACGCACCGACCACAACGGGTTTGGCTCCATGTTTTGCAATCACCTGCCGGCAGAGCGCGACAAGATCCTGGGCGAAATGGACAAACATGTATTTGCCGGAGGGAACCCAGGCGCTTTCGCCGTGGCCCCGCTGGTCAACGGAATAAACCACATGTCCCAGCGCTGCGATGCGTTCCGCCGCCGCCGCCCAAGAATGGCGCGTCTGCCCGCCGCCGTGCAGCAGGATTACAGGTTGACCGCCCGTCCCGTATTGATCGGCAATCAGGGAGTTTTCTTCCGCCCCTTTGAATTCGATCCGTTTTGCGCTCATGTCTCCTCCCAATCTGTGCGCACAAGCTGGCGTAAAACCGCCGGTCAAGCGTCGACGTTGTTCAAAAACGCCAGGACCCCTTGCTTGTGAACCTTGTCTCCGACGGCCACCATGTGATCCCGCCCAGGGATCTCCAGCACGTCTGCATGCTGCATCAAGGCAGCCAATTTGTGCGGGGAACCGGCAATGTCATCGCGGGTTCCAACGGCCACCAGAACCGGCCGTTCGATGCGGGCGATATCTTCTTCGCTGATCTTCTGACGCGAGGAGCGCATGCAGGCCGCAAGAGCCAACCGGTCGGATTTGGTCTGCTCGGCGAACGCACGAAACGCCCGGCCTGTCCGGTCCGTGACGTCCTGCAGGCGGTCGGCTTCAAGCGCAGCAGCAATCGGCTCTGGATCGCCCACCCCTTCGATCATGCCGTAGCCAAGCCCGCTGAAAATGGCCCGTTTGATCCGCTGCGGATGGTTAAGCGTCAAAAACGCACTGATCCGGGCTCCCATCGAATAGCCCATGACATCGGTCTGCTCGATCCCAAGATGGTCGAGCAGTTTGCGGGCGTCTTCCGCCATAATCGGAGCACCGTAGGCCTCCGGGTCGTGGAATTTTTGGCTGTCCCCATGGCCCCTGTTGTCGAGCGCGATCACGCGGCGGCCTTCCTTGATGAAAAGATCGACCCAGCCCGTGTTCTGCCAGTTGACCGCTTTGTTGGAGGCAAAGCCGTGGATCAACAGGATCGGATCCCCTTCGCCCTCGTCCAGATAGGCAATCTGAACACCATCCTGCTCAAAGACCGGCATAAAACTTCCTCTTACGTAAACGTAAAATCCGAATTTCAACCACTGTACTGAGAATGATCTCAATTGGCAAAGCCGGATTTCCACGGCGGTGGCAGCCACAAGTTGGTTGGTGACCGCGGCAAGGTTGCCCCTGTTCAACCGGGCATCAAATCGGTATGGTCCGGCCAAAAGAGCTTGGCACAACCGCCACAAGAATTGAGGAAGTGATCATGGCAGATCAGGTCGTCCCGCATTTTCAGAACACCAGCGGCCACGATTCCATCGCAATCGGCGCAAAGGAATTCATGTGCATCGGCGCCCATCCGCCGTTCGATCACCCGCATGTCTTCCTCGATATGGGCAGTGAGAAAGAGGTCGTCTGCCCCTATTGCTCGACGCTTTACAAGTACGACGCCACGCTGGCTCCTAACGAATCGTCACCTTCCGACTGCACCTGGGTGCCGGAAGCTGCCTGATAGACCAGAGCTGTCATGAGCGAGACCGGCACGCCCCCCTCCCCGATCGTCATCGCCGGAGCAGGCATCGGCGGCTTGACCACCGCTTTGACCTTGCGCCGGGCCGGTCATGAGATCGTGCTTATAGACAAAGCCAAGGCTCTGTCAGAGGTGGGTGCAGGCCTGCAACTCTCCCCCAATGCCTGTTCGGTCCTCGACGGTTTTGGACTGCTTCAGGACCTCAAAGCACTTGGCCACCAGCCGGATAGTCTTCGGGTCTGGTCCGGCAAGACCGGAGATCAGATTTCCAAGGTCAGGCTTGGATCTTATTTGCTCGAACGGCATGGCCAGCCCTTCATTGTGATCCATCGGGCGGATCTTCAGGGCACGCTCTTGAAAAAGGTCGAGGCGACCGACGGCATTAAATTGATGCTCGGCACCGCCCTCACCGATGCCAAGACGGGCGATGCCGGCAACCTGGTGTGCACATATCAGGCCGGAGAAACAACCGGGGCACTCAACTGCAAGGCCCTCATCGGTGCGGATGGCGTCTGGTCAACGGTTCGGCGACTGATCCCGAACCACAACAACGCGCGCTTCAGTGGTCAGGTCGCTTACAGGTCGACGCTGCCAATCGACAAGATCCCTGCCAAGTGGCGCAAGGATTCCGGGCTGTGGATGCACAAGGACAGCCATCTGGTCCATTATCCGATCCGCAGTGGCGAGCAGCTGAACATCGTCGCGCTGGCAACAGAAGACTGGCAGGACGAAACATGGTCGGCACCAGCCGGCAAGGACGAACTCCTGCACCGATTCAAGGACTGGCCAACGGATATCCGCAATCTGCTGAATGGGCCGGAGCGCTGGTTGAAGTGGGCCTTGTGCACGGTCGACGCCAATGGTCCCTGGACGCACGGTCAGATCGCCCTCCTCGGCGACGCTGCCCATGCAATGCTCCCTTATATGGCGCAGGGCGCCGCCATGGCGATTGAAGATGCCGCCGAGCTTGCGAACCATTTCCCGGTTGAAACGGAAAACACCGCAGCGGCTCTGAGAGCCTATGAGCGGACCCGGAAACCGCGCGCGGAACGCATTCAGGAAACCGGCTTCAAAAACGCAAAGACGTTTCACATGTCCGGTCTTCCAGCCACAGCCCGCGACATGGTGATGAAGTTTTCAAAACCGGAGAGCCTTGCGGCCCGCTTTGACTATGTTTACGGCTGGAAACCCAACCAAGCATTGCCCTCCTGACCGCCTTCCGCCGTCTTAATCGTGGGGCGGCTCCAAGTTTCTGACGCAAAAGGTTGAGCCGGACCGCAAGCTGGGATAAAGCCAAGCATCCGGATCGAGGGAGCGCTGACATGACAGCTGATAAGGCCGATGACGTTGTAACCGCTGCATTTCTTGTCATCGGCGATGAAATCCTGTCCGGACGCACCAAAGACAAGAATATTGGCTTTCTCGCTGACTATCTGACCGCTCTTGGCATTGACCTCAGCGAAGTTCGGATCGTGCCGGACGTTCAGGCCGAAATCGTCGGCGCTGTGAATGCCCTCCGGGCGAAATACACCTATGTCTTTACGTCAGGTGGCATCGGGCCGACCCATGATGACATCACCGCCGAGGCCGTCGCTGCTGCATTCGACGTGCCGCTGAACCTTGATCCCCGAGCCGTTGCGATCATGGAAAAGCACTATCCGCCGGGTCAGTTCACCCCTGCCCGCCAACGCATGGCGCGGATCCCGGAAGGCGCGGATCTCATTGAAAACAAGGTGTCCAAGGCTCCCGGATTTCGGATTGACAACGTCCATGTCATGGCCGGTGTTCCTGCGATCATGCAAGCCATGATGGATGTGGTCGCACCGACGCTGCATACGGGCAAGAAGATGTTGTCTGAAACGGTTGCTGCAAACATGCCGGAGAGCCGGATTGCCGAACGCCTGGCCGCCATCCAGGACGCCCATCCTGAAACTCTGATTGGATCCTATCCGAAAGCAACGGACGGAAAATTCACCACACAGATCGTAATTCGATCCAGGGACGAAACCATTCTCGCAGCCGCCGCACAGGATGTAGCGCGCGCTGTTGACGATCTCTCTGGATGACTTGAAGGAAAAGAAATGGAAAACCCTGCACAAGACAAAGCCTTCCCGGTCTCCTGGGACATGTTTCACCGCGACTCCCGCGCGCTCGCCTGGCGGCTCTCAAGCGAAGGTGAGTGGAAAGCCATCGTCTGCATCACCCGCGGCGGTTTGGTTCCGGCCGGGATCGTAGCGCGCGAACTTGGCATCCGCACCATCGAGACCGTGTGCATCGCCTCCTATCACGACTATGACAGCCAGGGCCGTCTGGAAGTTATCAAACCGGTCGATCCGAAAGTGATCGATCTGGAAGACGGCGAAGGCAGCGGCGTCCTTGTGATCGACGACCTTGTCGACACGGGCAAGACCATGAAAGTGGTCCGGGAGATGCTGCCCAAAGCCCATTTTGCAACTGTCTACGCCAAGCCGGTTGGCGTTCCGATGGTCGACACCTTCATCACCGAAGTCTCCCAGGATACCTGGATCTATTTCCCGTGGGATATGGGCTGGCAGTTCCAGCCGCCGCTTTCCAAAGACACGGCAGGCTGATTTCAGGCCGCCCGCATCACAATTCGCGGATTATCCTGAGATCCATTCGACGGCTGGTTGACCGAGAGGTTCAACCGGCCGTTTATGTTTTTTGGAAGCCTCACGATGATTCTCGCAAAGGCCATACGGGATCCCGAATGCTGGACAGACGCACATTTTTGGTTTCGGCAACAGCTGCGATCGCAACCGGCTGTTCAGGCAACACGACCGCCAAACTGCCGCCCAAGCCGAGCCTGACCAAGCCGGTCTCGACGGATTTCGCGCAAATGTATGCGGCCAGACCGCAGGAGCGTTTTCCTATTCCAGGCGTCGACATTTCCAAGATCGATCCAAAGTTCTACCGTCAGGTCGTTGACTACAACTCCTCCGCCCAACCAGGTTCCATCGTTGTGGAAACCCATGAACGCTTTTTGTACCTGGCGATGGGGGATGGCAAGGCAATGCGTTATGGAGTCGGCATCGGGCGTGACGGCTTTGCTTGGGGCGGGCGGGCGCGGATCGCCCGGAAAAAAGCCTGGCCGACCTGGACCCCGCCAGCCGACATGATCAAACGCCAGCCGAAACTTGCCAAATACAAGAACGGGATGGACCCGGGGTTGGACAATCCCCTTGGCGCGCGGGCTCTTTACATCTTTGAGGGCAACAAGGATACGCTCTACCGGATCCACGGCACATCGGAGACCTGGTCAATCGGCAAAGCCGCCTCATCAGGCTGCGTCCGTATGCTACAGCAGGACGTGATTGACCTTTACAACCGCGTGCCGGAGGGAACTCCGATCACGGTTTATCAGGTTTAAAGGGCCGAGACGGAGAGTGTCGGTCAATCGTTGATCGCGACATCTTTGACAGCATCTATTCCGTCAAGGCGGACATCGCAGCCGATGGCATAGGCTTCGACACCCGCGGCCTTGGCAGTTTTGAAAGCCTCGGCATAGTTTGGATCAATGTCAGAGGCGAGTGAAAGCGTATCGCAGTCAGGACGCTGAACCAGAAACACCATCGCCGCCCGGTGACCTTCCGCAACCATATCTCCAAGCTCGACCAGATGCTTCGCGCCGCGGGCTGTCACGCTGTCCGGAAACTCGGCAAGACCGGATTCGCGCATCAGGTGCACGTTCTTCACTTCAACGTAAATCTTGGAGCCATCCGCCTGCTCCAGAAGAATGTCGATCCGGGAGTTCTTGCCGTATTTCACTTCCCGGCGCAGGGTTTCAAAACCCGCAAGCCCCTGGATGCGTCCGGCCACCAGAGCTTCTTCCACCAGCTTGTTCGGATGGGCCGTGTTAATGCCGACCAACGCGCCGTCGGCTTCAATCACTTCCCAGGAAAATTTCAGTTTCCGCTTCGGATTGTCGGACGGCGACAACCAAACCCGGGCTCCAGGTTCCTTCAGGCCCAACATCGACCCCGGATTGGCGCAGTGGGCGGTAACTTCTTCGCCGGTTTCATCCAGAACAACATCCGCCAGAAACCGCTTATAGCGCTTGACGAGGCGGCCACTGACAAGGGGGACAGAAAACTGCATGAATGACATCCCGAAGTGATACGCAGACGATCAGAGAGGGTTACTTCGACCAGAAATCCGGGTCGAGCAGAACCAAAACCGTGAACAGCTCCAAACGGCCAACAAGCATGGCAAAGGACAGGAGCCACTTGGCCCCGTCCGGCAGCGGCGCGAAGTGTCCGGCCGGTCCAATCATGGGTCCGAGCCCCGGGCCCACGTTGCCAACAGACGTCGCAGCCGCCGAAATCGCCGTCACCAGGTCAAGATCGAAGAACGACAAGGCCACGGTAATCACACCGACCGACCCCAGGTAGACAACCAGAAACGCCAAAACCGAGAAGGACAATTCCGGGGTCAGCCGCGTGCCTGCATATTCTTCAGACATGATCCGGTGTGGCCGAACCATCCGGCGCAAGTGGGCGCGGACCGTGCCGAAAAACACCAGAAACCGAAAAATCTTGATGCCGCCGGTCGTCGACCCGGTACATCCGCCAACAAACATTAGCAAGAAGCAGGTCCCGACAACCGGAGCACCCCATTGTTCGAAATCGCCCAATGCGTAGCCGGTTCCTGTCACAATGGAGACCACCGTGAAAGTTGCCTTGACCAGCGCCTCATCGAAATCAAAATCCATCTTGACGCCCAAGTGAACCGTGAGAGCCAAGGAAACGATCGCGAGAAACCCGAGCAGCACGCGGACTTGCGGGTCCCGCCACAAAAGAAGCGGTTGCCCACGGAGCGCCTGAATGATCAGCACAAACGGCATCGCGCCGATGATCATGAAGACAATGGCGACCCAGGCAGACGAATGGTTCTGGAAATACCCGAACGAAAGGTCATGGGTCGAGTACCCGCCCGTCGCGATCGTTGTCAAAGCATGGTTGAACGCATCGAAGAGCCCCATGCCCGTTGCCAAATAAGCGGCGATACACAGGACGGTCAGGAACAGGTAGGCCAGCCCCAACAGCCGGATCAGTTCAACAGAGCGGCTAACGATCTTTTCTGACCTGTCGGAGCTTTCGCTTTGAAAGAGCTGCATCCCACCGATGCGCAGGAACGGCAGCAAGACGATCGCCATAACGATAATGCCGACGCCGCCCATCCATTGCATGATCGACCGCCAGACGAGCAATCCGGGCGGCAAACCATCAAGGCCGGTCAATACAGTGGAGCCGGTCGTGGTAAATCCTGAGACCGCTTCAAACACGGCGTCTGCGTAGCCGATTCCAAGCCAAAGAAAAGGCAAGGCTCCAAAGGCCGGTAGTGTTGCCCAGGCAAGCGTCGTCAATATGAAGGTCTGCCGTGTGTCGAGACCCTCCTTGAGAGATCCGCCCATGGACAGCGACAACAGCATGCCAAACATGCCGGTTAGCAAGGCAGAAAAGACGAACGCCTGCCAATCTGCATTCTTCTGCGCGACGTCGATGATCGCTGGGACGAGCATGGCGGTCGCAAGACCGACATATAAAAACCCAAGAACGTTCAAAACTGGTCTGAGTGAAATCAAGCGGAACGCACCCCAAAGCCCATATTGCGCGCGCTCCGCAGAGACACACAACTCAACGTCCTACCGTTTTTCCGGACGATTTCCAATGCTTTGCAGCCCACTTCCCCCGGATGTTCTCCCCAATGCCGGGATCAGATCAGTTAATTCACTAGGGTTCTCTGATACCTACGCTGCTTAGTTTAAAATTGGACCAATTGATTCAGATTTCTGTAGCCTTTGAAGTTTACCCTTGCGTGCTGTCTGTGTCGTGAGCTCGCTCTGCGCGAATTTGACAAGGATAACCGCCATTACACGTTTTGGAATTCACTCGTTGGTGGTCCGGATCAGTCTGATACTCGGGGTTGCTGTTTTACTTAGCATCGGCCTTGTTTCCGGTATCAGTTATTTTGAAATAACAAGGACGACCGAAGAAAATTCGACCATTCGCATTGACCGCGCGGCCAAAACCGCAGCGGCAGTGATCCGTTACGGCACGGACCGCGCAATCGACCCCACAAGCGACCAAAACGGCAAACCGCAAGTCCTGACCTTGACCGCACTCTACAACGGTCCGCCAGACCTGCGTCCAAATGTATTGTTTGATGAACTTGTTCTGGCCATTGGCAAGAGCAACCAGGGTGCGGCTAACATCTTCAGCTACTCAGAAAAGACTGGTTTGTTCGACCGGATTGCAACGACTTTCCGCAAGCCGGACGGCAGCATGCCACCACCTTTTGCCATCAAACCCGGCCACCCTGCGTATTCAAACCTCGTAAACGGCGTTCCATTCATTGGGAACGTCCCTGTTCAAGGTCGGCTACGCCTTGCTTATTTAATGCCGATCGTCGATGGCGATCGTGCCCTGAAGGGAGCAGCAGCCGTTGATGTTGGCTGGGCCGATGATCTGACGGTGGCGCAAAACCGTCTGAGCGCGCGCCTTTTCACAGCAGCTGCCTTGGTTCTCTTTGCTGTCATGCTGGTGGGCGGAATCTTGTTGCGCCATCAAATGATGCCTTTGCGCCGTCTCGCAGCAGCTGCCCATAGGCTTGCCTCAGGTGAACCCCAGGCTTCATTTCCTTGCGCAGACCGTCCGGACGAGATCGGCGACCTCGCCCACGGTTTAGCGAGGGTGACCGAACTGCAAGAGCGGCTCCATAAGTTGGCCTATGTCGACCCGGTCACAACGGGCGGCAACCGCACGAAATACTTTGCAGATCTTGCCGACGCCCTGGAACGCGCAGCTGTTGATGACAAAAAGACGGCCCTCATTCAGCTGGACTTTATCGGCTTTGCCAAAATCAACGATACGTTCGGACAAAAGGCGGGAAACCGTGTCCTGATGCAAACCTACACCCGCCTCCGGCGCTTGTTAGGGGAAAGCGCAAAGATCTCCAGAATTTCGGCCGATGACTTTTGTATTCTGCTTCCGCTCGATGAGAGCGGCGAGCTTTCTGCTGACTATGCAGCCGATATCATTGACGTCCTGTCTGTTCCCTTCCAGCTGGACGAAGGTGAAATCAGGGTCGATCCGCTCATTGGCATCGCTCTATTGCCCCAAGATGCCCACGATGCAGAAACCGCCCACCGGGTGGCCGGGATTGCTTTAAGGGCGGCCAAAGATGCAGCTCACCAACAGCATATGTTCTTCTCCGCGCCGCTCAATGACCGGGTTCAAAGCGAAATGCTCCTAGAAACCCGGCTCAGAACTGCGCTCGCTACAGGACAATTGGAACTCCACTATCAGCCCCAAGTGAACCCTGCCAATGGCGACCTGATCGGTTTGGAGGCCCTCATTCGCTGGCCGGACGGACAAGGCAACTGGATACCGCCTGGCGACTTTATCTCACTTGCAGAAAAGACCGGCTTGATCATCGATCTAGGTCATTACGTGCTCGACGAAGCTTGCCGGCAGGCGGCACATTGGCTCACCGCCGGATTCGAGTTCGGACATGTCTCGGTCAATGTGTCTCCGATAGAGTTTCAGCAACCGAACTTTGCAAGCAATGTCCGGAAGGTCCTGGAACGCTATCAGCTTCCATCCCACACCTTATGTCTTGAAGTCACCGAGAACGTATTTGTCGATACCAGCGAACGGCTTGTTCTTGATCTTCTGTTTGAACTTCAATCAATGGGGGTCTTGCTGTCACTGGATGACTTCGGGTCCGGATATTCATCCCTAAGCTACCTGCACAAGCTGCCTTTCCAGGAACTCAAGATTGATCGCGCCTTTCTTCAAGATGCGGACCTCTACCCACAGAAGAAACAGCTGTATCAAGCCATCGTCGGTCTGGGTAAAAGCCTTGGCCTCCGGGTCGTTGCTGAAGGCGCAGAAACTGAAGGCGAATACTTGCTAACGGTGGGTTTGGAATGCGATAGCCTGCAGGGTTATTTCTGCGCCCGCCCGCTTCCGGCGAAAGACATTCCGGACTGCTGCCTATCCATTGGTGAAGCACTGAATTCCGACCGCCTGCAATCGATCCGCAAACGCGCTTAAATCCCCGCGATGCAAGCGCTTTGGCGCTACCTGGCCTCGGGCTTCAATTCATGACGACATCAGTTGTCGGTCTCTTTCATGGACAGAAGGAAATCGGCTCTCGCCTGATCAAGGCGCGGCAAATTCTGTTGGAGCCGGTTCCAGGCTTCAGTTTTTGCGCTGTTTTTCGAAAACGCGAGATAGATGTCTGACACGCCAACCGGCTGGGCGAAGGGAGCGACTGTGTCCAGATCGATCCGATGGGCTTCCTCAATCGTCATGAGATGCGGCGCAACAAAACCATCGAGACGTTCAAGATGCACCGCAGTCAGCAATTCTTCCAGGCTGTCCCGTGAGGCGATCCGGGCCTTGCCACTCTCTTCCAGTGCTCGGAAATTTGGATGCATGCGCCCACTTGCGATTTTTCCAATGGACAGACCGTGCAATTGGGTGACGTCGCCGGTGAAATCGTAGGACGGGTTTTTTCTCGCGAAAATCATCATTTCAAATTGAGTGATTGGATATGTTGGATAGTTGAGCCAGTCTTCCCGTTCCGGTGTGTAAACCACCGGAAAAATAAGGTCCGCCGCGCCCTTGCGCACCTCGAGCTGAGCGCGGGGCCAGCTGGTTACTTCAAAATGGACCTTAACGTCCGATTCCGCTGCAGCTGTTTTAACCAGATCAACAAGCAGTCCGCGCGGCTCGTCGTCCGGGCCGATTGAAAGATATGGCGGGGTTGAAAAGCCAACGATCAGCAATCTGTTCTCGTCGGCAAGGCTTAAGCCGCCAAACACCAAGGACAGCCACATTCCGGAAAGACATGCCAAGATCCGAAAAGCCAAAAAATCCGCTCCGCAACCGAGGGCTGAACATCACCAATATCTACCGTAACGGAATTTTCGTTAATGCAAAACTGACAAGAGGTTAAAAACAGAAGCAGACTTTTCCGGCACTCAGGTGTTTGAGCACACTCCGGAAAGACGATATTTCTGAAAAACGACACTACGGCAACCAGCCACGCTTACCGCAAAATGCATCTCTTGGTTGACTAATGTTCTGCAAGCCACGACATCGGCCACAGCCTTACTGCGAGTTGAAAGTCAGGAAGTCTTTTTGTGCAGATGAGAAGCGCAAGTTCGTCCCGCGCGCGAACAGGCCGATGGCAAGTCGCGCAAGAAAAGTTGGTGCAGATGAGAGGATCAACCTCGAACCAAACCAGCGCTCAAGTAGCCCGAAGGGCGGTAGCGCCAACAAAAATGGTGCGGGCGACGGGACTCGAACCCGTACAGCCTAGGGCCGAGGGATTTTAAGTCCCTTGTGTCTACCAGTTCCACCACGCCCGCAGTAGCAACACCAAATCCCCTAGAGACTTTGCATCGTTTCTGCAAGCCAGCAGCGCAGTTTTCAAATACTGTTTCTTCTCTGCCCAGCACATCGGGGACTGGAAATTGCCACCTGCGGACTGTATGTGGACTTAAAGAACATGGTAGGCTCCAACGTGCTGCAGCCAACAAGCTGCGCTGGGAGCCCAGAAGCGAGAACACAACTTTATGGTCACCTACATCGATGCCGCCGATGCCCCAATGAAAAACACGGGTCAGGTGCGCCTTTACGGTCCTGAAGACTTTGATGGCATGATGAAAGCCGGGCAGCTGACCGCATCCTGTCTCGATGAGCTGGCCGATATGGTCAAACCGGGTGTGACCACGCAAGAAATCGACGACTTCGTCTATCAGTACGGCATGGACCACAACGCCATACCGGCTACGCTGAACTATCGCGGCTATACAAAGTCCTCTTGCACGTCGATCAACCATGTTGTGTGCCATGGCATACCGAACAACAAGGCTTTGCGTGAAGGCGATATCGTCAACATCGACGTGACCTACATCCTGGACGGTTGGCACGGTGATTCCAGCAGGATGTATCCGGTCGGGCCTCTGAAGCGGGCTGCAGAACGTTTGATCGACGTAACCTATGAATCCTTGATGCGCGGTATAGAGGCGGCCAAACCGGGCAACACGACCGGTGATATCGGCGCGGCTATCCAGACGTATGTCGAGGCGCAACGGTGTTCTGTTGTCCGGGATTTTTGCGGTCATGGCCTTGGGCGGTTGTTCCACGATACGCCAAACATCCTGCACTACGGACGACCCGGCGAAGGCGTGGAACTGAAACCCGGCATGATTTTCACAATCGAACCTATGGTCAATCTCGGACGGCCAAACGTGAAGGTCTTGAGCGATGGCTGGACGGCTGTGACACGCGACCGCTCATTATCTGCCCAGTTTGAACATTCCATCGGGATCACCGCGGATGGATGTCAAAGCTTCACAACGTCACCCAAAGGTATCCACAAACCAGGGTTGCCCAACGCCTAAGGAGGCTCATGAGCGAACCGGACGCCGGTTTCTCCGAAAAACAATCGGCAGATACCGGCACGAAAGGACACCGCCAAAGGCTGCGGGAACGGTTTCGTAAAAGCGGTGAGAACAGTCTCGCCGACTATGAGCTTCTGGAGTTTCTTTTATTCTCTGCCCTGCCCCGTCAGGACACCAAACCAATTGCCAAAGCCCTGTTGAAACGCTTTGGCTCGTTTTCTGCCGTTTTGTCTGCGCCGCGTCCGAGACTAAAGGAAATCAAGGGCTTGTCGGACAACAGCATCGACACTCTGCACGCCATTCACGCCGCCATCGCCAGATTTCATACCGCAGAACTGAGGGAACGGGAGCTGCTCGATTCCTGGTCAAAAGTGATGGACTATCTGCAAGCCCGAATGGCTATGTCCGAAGTTGAACAATTCCGTGTTCTCTTTCTCGACAAAAAGAACGGGCTGATTGCCGATGAATTGCAGCAAACCGGCACCGTTGACCATACTCCAGTCTATCCGCGAGAGGTGGTACGCAGAGCTTTGGAACACGGGGCAACGGCGATCATTCTGGTCCACAACCATCCCTCAGGAGACCCCACGCCCTCGCGGGCGGATATTCAAATGACGCGGCAATTGGTCGACATAGCCAAACCCCTTGGCATAGAAATCCACGATCACATCATCGTTGGTCTCAGATCACAGGTGAGTTTCAAGGGATTACAACTCATATAGGGCTTGATCCATCAGGTTGAAAACAAGGCCAAGTGTTTGTGTATAAGTTATTTTTTTGATGTACGTGCATTTTAACTAAATACATTTTTTACCATCAATGTCGGTCAATCCTTAACTGTCTTCGCCAATAATGCACCTGTCAAACAGGGCTAGTAAATGCAGACCAAGTTGAAGAACTCAGGTGGGCGGATCGCCAATGTCATCATCATACCGTTGGTGACACTGGTCTTTCTGTCCGTTGTCGGGATCTTCTTCCTGATGCACTGGTCCGCACGCATCTCCGATGAGAGTGCCGAGCAATCACAGCTGCAATTGATTTCTGGAGCACTGCAACTGGTTTCCGATGACCTGGCACGCCAGCAATCCGGTGTTGCGACCTGGGATGCCGCTTTTCACATCACGAACGCGCCCAATCTGGATCAGGATTGGGTGTTCGACAACATGACTCATTGGCTATACGCCAACCACGGATTTACAAAATCCGCGGTGGTTGGAAAGGACTATGCCGTCAAGGCGCTGTTTGCGCATGACCATAACAACAGTTGGCTGACACCGGATCTTCTTGCGCGTTTGAAGCCTGCCATCGCGAAGGTCCGCGCCCGTTATATCATCTCGTTCCGGAGGCTTCCCTCCGGGCTTTACAGCTATGAACCGAGCCAACGGGATCAACGTTATTCGATCTTCGAAACCGGCGTTGTTTCGGTGAAAGGAGAACCGCATCTCTTTTCGGTTGCAGCAATCGCCCGGCAAATTCAGTCGGTTATTCCCAAGAGAGTTCCGCCAACGGTCATGATAAGCCTCGCGCCACTGCGTGGTGAAAAGATGTCTGAGATCATGCATATGACCAGACTTGACGGTTTCATCCTGGCACAAAAACAGACTGATCGTGAGGGCATTGGCCAACTGAGACTGCGCGGACCGACGGGCGCGCCCATCGGGGTCATTGCCTGGCAAGTGGACCGGCCAGGAACACAGATGTTGACACGGATCAATCCCTTCCTCGGAATGGCCGCCTTCATGATTACGGCGGTGGTAATCGCTGTTACAGCTTTCACCCGCCACATGACCAAGCGCCTTGCCGTCAGTGAAGCGCAGGCCGTGCATACGTCGCGCCACGACGCCTTGTCTGGTTTGCCCAACCGCGCCCATTTTCACCGGTTGTTGACGGATATGCTCCAGGACACCAACAGCCGGGGGCGGGAAACCGCTGTCATCTACATCGATCTCGATCACTTCAAGGATATCAACGATACACTCGGTCACTCGGCTGGGGACATGGTCATCGTCGCCGTTGCCAAGCGTCTGACACACGTCTTGGGCGATAACGGCATTGTCGCACGGATCAGCGGCGATGAGTTCGCGATGGTGATCCCGAATTCCAAAAGTGACGAGTGGCTGGAATACATCCTCGATCAAATTCAGGATGAAATTTCCCAACCGATCAAGATCGGCGCCCGCGAATTGCATGCGAGCCTTTCTATTGGTGCAGCCGTTGCCCCTCGCGATGGCGTCGACCCAGACGAGTTGCTGCGTAAGGCGGATATCGCCCTATACGATGCAAAGGAAAATGGACGGAACCGCCGCTCCTTCTTCGAAGCAAACATGGAAGACCATGTTCAATCGAAGGACAAGCTCTCCCGCGAGTTGCGGATGGCGCTGAAAAACGACGAACTCAGTCTCGCCTACCAGCCCCAATCCGATACCGCGGCCCAGCGCATCGTGACCGTGGAAGCCCTCGCCCGCTGGACAAAGGAGGATGGCACGGTCATTTCTCCGGCGCAGTTCATTCCCGTTGCCGAAGAGACCGGTTTGATCAACGAACTCGGTCTGTGGGTTCTGAACAAGGCCTGCGCCAAGGCTCATGACTGGCCGGATGTGGTCATGTCGGTCAACGTGTCGCCCAACCAATTCAAACACCCACGTTTTGTCGAAAAGGTCATGGCGATCCTGGCGACAAACAACCTGGCGCCACAGCGCCTGGAGATCGAAGTCACGGAAAGCGTATTTGCCGGCCGCAACGATACGGTATTGAAGTCTCTGCGGCGCTTGAAGAACCTCGGCATCAAGGTCGCGCTGGATGACTTCGGCTCTGGCTACTCCAGCCTGAGTTACTTACGCCGGTTCCCATTTGATACCTTGAAAGTGGATCGTGATTTCCTGTCTGACATGGACGGTAATCCGGAGGCAGAGGCTATCATCGTATCCATCATTCAGCTTGGCAAAGCCCTTGGCATGACGATTGTCGCTGAAGGCATTGAGACCATCGAGCAGATCCGGTTCCTCCAGGCCCACGGCTGTCATCGCATGCAGGGCTATTTCATCTCTCAACCGCTCAATGAGACGGATCTTGCGCAGTTCCTTGAGGACTTCAAGAAGGAACATGGCGGCGATTTCGGACGCGAATTTGCGTTCACGATGCGCGCAGCAGAAGTCTGACCATCTGTTGCTTCAGGTTGCCGTCGGCAGGCACGCGTGCATTTTTTCCGAAAACTCGGTGAAACAGGTAAACGGAGCTTGGCGTGCCCGCCCCTCGGCAAGGTCTTGGCAGATCCTCAGACCCGATTGTCCATATTCAGACAGGACGCGGTCACGGAACCAAGCACTGTGTTGTGCGGCCCGGTGGCTATCCAGCCTGCCATCGCTTTGCAGGAAATCGAGATGGGCTTTGACCTGATCGATCAGAGCCTCCATCCCCTCTCCTGTTTGTGAAGAGACAAGACCCACAGGCACAGTCCAGTTATTAGAACCCGTGGGCGACAGCGTCAGCGCACCTTTGACGTCTGCAGCTGCACGCCGTGCTGCAGCCCCCATATCAGCCTTGGTCACAGCGACCACATCCGGCAGTTCCATGATGCCGGCCTTCATGAATTGAAGGCTATCACCTGATCCTGGCTGGATGCACAGGAGCACAGTGTCGGCGGCCTGCTTTAGATCCCCTTCAGACTGGCCGATACCGACAGTTTCCACGATCACATGATCGAACGCGGCCCTCAGAACCGCGATGGCAGCAACCGAATGATCCGACAGCCCGCCGAGTCTGTCGCGCGCAGCCATCGAGCGCACAAAAATCCGATCGTCATTGGGGTCGGTTTTCAGTCGGGTCCGGTCTCCTAGCAGCGCACCGCCGGTGATTGCAGATGATGGGTCGACCGCGAGAACAGCAACACTGCCGCCAGCATCCCGAAACGCACGAATGAGCGCATCGGTAAGCGTAGACTTGCCAACGCCCGGTGGGCCGGTCAGCCCAAGGACATGACCTTTACCTTGAGCGGCAATCCGATCCAGAAATGCTGCCGTCTCCGGTTTGTCGGCGTCCGTTTCGATCCGGGTGAGAACACGGGATAAAACCCGTTTCCCACCGGATCTTAACGCATCAACGTCCGGAAAAGGCTCAGGCATGACGCCAGCCTGTATCACCAATGCGCTGCAAAGGCCTGCTCATCAGTTCGCGGACGCCTTGCGCAGCGCAGCTTGTGCCGCGGCCAAACGAGCAATTGGCACCCGGTAAGGCGAACAGGACACATAGTCCAGATCGACGCTCTCACAGAAAGTGATTGAAGAGGGGTCACCCCCATGTTCACCGCAGATGCCGAGCTTTATGTCCGGACGGGTGGATCGGCCCCGCTCAACGCCGATCTTGATTAGTTCCCCAACCCCTTCCGGGTCCAGGGACACGAACGGATCCTGCTCAAGGATGCCTTTCGTCTGATACGTTCCAAGGAAGGACGCCGCATCATCACGGGAAATCCCGAACGTTGTCTGCGTCAGATCGTTTGTGCCGAAGGAGAAGAACTCAGCGCTTTCAGCAATCTCGGCCGCCTTGAGCGCAGCGCGCGGCAACTCGACCATTGTGCCCACCTGATAGGTCAGCTCTGCCCCGGTTTCTTCCATGACGGCCTTGGCCATTGCCTCAATGCTGGACCGGACGAGATCCAGCTCGCCCTTTAGCCCGACGAGCGGAACCATGATCTCTGGAACCACCGGAGCCCCTGTGGCCTTCGCCGCAGCGACGGCGGCTTCGAAGATTGCCCTTGCCTGCATTTCAGCGATTTCTGGATAGGATACCAGCAACCGGCAGCCACGATGGCCGAGCATCGGGTTGAATTCTTCGAGCGACAGTGCGCGATCACGCAAAAGCTCTGGGTCCGCGCCCATCGCCGTCGCAACTTCCTTCAGTTCCTCATCCGTCTTTGGAAGGAACTCGTGAAGCGGCGGATCAAGGAGACGGATCGTAACCGGCAGGCCGTGCATAATCTCAAAGAGATCCGTGAAATCCTGACGTTGCATTGGAAGCAGCTTAGCGAGTGCCGCGCGGCGACCTTCCTGAGTTTCAGCAAGGATCATTTCACGAACTGCAAGGATGCGATCACCCTCGAAGAACATATGTTCAGTCCGGCAAAGACCGATGCCTTCGGCGCCGAACTCACGTGCGACTTTGGCGTCCTGCGGCGTTTCCGCATTGGTCCGGACAGTCATTCGGCGGCCGCGATCCGCCCAGCCCATTAACGTCCCGAAATCACCGGAGAGTGTCGGCTGCAGCATCGCCACTTCACCGGCCAGGATTTGTCCAGTGGCCCCGTCGATCGTGATGATATCGCCTTCTTTGAGTTGCCGTCCGCCGACGTTGATTGTCCGATTGCGATAGTCAATCCGCAGCCCACCAGCTCCGGCTACGCAGGGTTTGCCCATACCACGCGCAACAACAGCGGCGTGGCTTGTCATGCCGCCGCGGCTCGTCAGAATGCCTTCAGCGGCATGCATGCCGTGGATGTCTTCCGGGCTGGTCTCAACCCGAACAAGGATGACCTTCCGGCCATCGCCTTTGGCTTGTTCTGCAGCATCCGAGGTGAACACAATTGCACCCGAAGCCGCACCGGGAGAGGCCGGCAGCCCGGTCGACAGGATATCACGCTCAGCCTTCGGATCGATGGTCGGGTGCAACAGCTGATCAAGTGCGCCAGGCTCGACACGGAACACAGCTTCTTCTTCTTCCAGCATGCCTTCTGCGACCATATCGACCGCAATCTTCAGCGCCGCCTTGGCGGTCCGCTTGCCCGCGCGGGTCTGCAGCATCCAGAGCTTGCCTTGCTCAATTGTGAATTCCAGATCCTGCATGTCTTTATAGTGGCGTTCCAGCTTATCGCAGTAGGTCTGGAACTCCGCGAAAGCCTCCGGCATCAAAGCTTCGAGCGACGGATTGGAAGATCCGGCTTCAATGCGGGCCTTTTCTGTAATGTCCTGCGGTGTCCGGATACCGGCAACCACATCTTCGCCCTGCGCATTAACGAGGAACTCGCCATAGAGACTGTTCTCACCGGTGGACGGGTTACGGGTGAAGGCAACACCAGTGGCGGAATTCTCGCCCATGTTCCCGAACACCATGGCCTGGACGTTTACAGCTGTGCCCCAGGAGGCCGGCAAATCGTGCAAACGCCGGTAGGTGACCGCCCGCGGTGTCATCCAGGAGCTGAAAACGGCACCAATTGCGCCCCAGAGCTGCTCTTGCGGGTCCTGCGGAAACGGTTTGCCCAGCTCTGCTTCAACCAGCGCCTTGAACTTTTCGATGATGCCCTGCCAGGCGTCTGCGGTGATTTCTGTATCCAGAGTGAGGTCGTTGCGTTCCTTGTATTCCTCGAGGATGTCTTCGAACTCGTGATTGTCGACGCCGAGAACCACATCGGAATACATCTGAATGAAGCGACGGTAGCTGTCGTAAGCAAACCGAGCGTCTCCGGATTCGCGGGCAATCGCTTCCACGGTGCCGTCGCTGAGGCCCAGGTTGAGGACCGTGTCCATCATTCCAGGCATGGACGCACGGGCACCGGAGCGAACAGACACCAGAAGCGGCCGGTCAGGATCGCCGAACTTCCGGCCAGTTACTTCACCAACCTTGTCCATTGCCGCGGCCACCTCAGCTTCGAGCGCTGGCGGATAGGACTTCTCGTTGTCGTAATAATAGGTGCAGACTTCGGTGGTGATCGTGAATCCGGGGGGCACCGGCAGACCGAGGCTGCTCATCTCGGCAAGGTTCGCCCCCTTGCCACCGAGCAGGTTGCGCATGTCTGCTGCGCCTTCTGCAGAACCATTGCCGAACCCATAGACCCACTTGGTCATATTCCAATTCCTCCGCATGGTGCCGGGAGTACTTTCGCCCCCGCCTGATATTGCACCGCACATACCTGCTACGGTGTTGAAAGAGCATCAAGTCCTTTTTACCGGAAACCCGCCCTTTTAAGTCGTTAGTCTATGTTTTTCCAACGCAGGGCAAATGCGAAAGGATTTAAACCCTCAGAAAGTTATCCCCCTCACCTTGCCGCTCAGCCTTAATAGCGCCATTGTCGGTTTTCATACAGATGCTTCCCCCAAACGGGAGCAATCAATTCTGCGAGGACCAATGACACAGTTGACCGGCGCCATTTCGAAGTCGATCCGAAAGCCGCTCAAATTGAAACTTCTGGCTCTTGCGAGCGCTGCTGCTCTGCTTCCGGCGACTGTTCTAGCAGACACAAATGCACAAGACGGTATTCCAAGAACGCTTGGAACTCCTGCCGAACTTCCCTTTACGCTGTCTGGCAGCTATCTTTCCGGTCGCCTCGCGGGCTTTCAAAAAGACTTTGCGCAAGCTGCTGCTTTTTATGAAGAAACCCTTGCCGCAGACCCATCCAATCCGATGTTGCTGGAGCGAACTTTTCTACTGAAGCTCGCAAATGGCGATGTGGACGATGCGATCCGGTATGCCGCCGATCTCGACCGAGGCGTTCAGCGAAATTTCCTGGCCCAGCTTGTCTTGGGCGCAAAGGACGTCCGCGACGGGAACTATGGCGCCGCGATCGAGCTGCTGAAGGAGGGCCGGAATGGTCCACTGGCTCAGTTATCCGTCGGGATCGCACGCGCTTGGGCTTATTACGGCGCCGGCCAAATCGACGAAGCGGCCAAGACCATCGACAACCTCCGCGGGCCCGAGTGGTTCGATGTCTTCAAGGAAACCCACAAGGCACATCTTCTATTTACAGCCGGCCGGAACGAAGCAGCCCTTGAGGCCATCGAAAAAGCCTATGAGATGGATCAAGGGGCCATCCGCGTCGTTGACGCCCACGCACGCCTCCTCGCGGCCAATGGCCGCCAGCAAGATGCGCTGAAGGCGCTGGATCAGTTCGACCGGCAATACCGCGGCCATCCACAATTGGACCGGACCCGCGAGATGATTGTGTCAGGCGCTGTCATCCCGCCGACTGTTAGCGACCCAGCTGTCGGCATGGCGGAGATCCTATACGGCCTCGGCGCCGTGATCGGTCGTGACGGCGGAGAGGAATTGTCGACCTCCTACCTTCAGCTGGCCCTTTATCTTGATCCGGCCGCAGAATATGCAGCGGTTGCGCTCGGCAACGTCTTTGAGCGGATGGATCAGCCTGATCGTGCCATCGAAGCTTTGATGATGGTGCCTGACGACAGTGCCTTGAAGCGTGAAGCCGAAATTCAGGTTGGGCTGAATTTCAATGCTCTTGATCAGGTGGACGAGGCCCGCGCTCATTTGGCCGCGCTCATCGAAAACGACCCGGGTGATTTGGAAGCCGGAATTGCACTCGGCAATGTCCTGCGGTCCCACGAACTCTATGAGGAAGCCGAGAAGATTTACTCGGCGTCCATCGACACAATCGAAACGCTTGAGCAGCCGCACTGGCTGATCCTCTACTTCCGCGGCATCAGCCGGGAGCGCTTGGGTAAGTGGGACGAGGCAGAAGCCGATTTCCGCAAAGCGCTTGAGTTGGAAGAAGATCAGCCTCTAGTCCTGAACTACCTCGGATATTCTCTTGTGGATCAGGGCCTGAAGCTTGATGAAGCACTGGAGATGATCAAGACGGCCGTAGAGCTGCGGCCAACCGATGGTTACATTGTCGACAGTCTGGGCTGGGTCTATTACCGGTTGGGCCGCTATGAGGAAGCAGTTACGGAGCTGGAACGGGCCATTGAGCTGCGGCCGGCCGATCCCGTGATCAACGACCACTTGGGCGATGCCTACTGGAAAGTTGGACGACGCAACGAAGCGCGTTTCCAGTGGAACCATGCCCGAGATCTTGACCCCGAAGAGGATGAACTTCCCAAAATCCTCGACAAGATCGAGAACGGTTTGCCGGACCCAGCGAACACGGACGCGGCGAACGCTGCCAGTGACAACAACGGCGGCTGACCGGACGGATCATGCCAGACCACCAGCAAACGGCTGTCCAGGCAGAACTCGCCCGGGCCAAAGTGAACCTTGCCCTTCACATCACCGGTCAACGCAATGACGGCTATCATTTGCTGGAGTCGCTCGTTGCATTTCCGCAGATCGGTGACCGGATTGCTCTTGAGCCGTCCGAAAAACTGGAGCTGGTCATCGACGGCCCGTTTGCTCGGGAACTGGGTCCAGCTGGAGACAATAACCTCGTCCTGCGCGCAGTCCGGGGATTTGCCGAAAGGGCAAAGATCGACGTCCCGTCCGTCAAAATCACCTTAACCAAGCGTCTGCCGATCGCCTCCGGTATCGGCGGCGGGTCCAGCGATGCTGCCACCACGCTCCGCCTTCTGGAGGACGTGACCGGTGTTTATTTGAGCGATGAAGATGTCCATGAACTCGCCGCATCGCTCGGCGCAGATGTTCCAGTTTGCCTCAGCACCGAACCGCAAGTGATGCGGGGCATCGGCAACGACCTGACGGCTGCCCCACTGCTACCTGCTTGCGGTATAATACTTGTCAATCCAAAGGTCTCCCTCGAAACGCCGGACGTTTTCAGAGCCCTGGACAAGAAGAACAATCCGCAGCTGGCAAAGATGCCGGATGCGTTTGATGATATTGCCGCGCTGATTGCCTATTTGACGAACAGCCGCAATGATTTGCAAACACCTGCCATGTCGGTCTGTGGCGCCATCGGTGAGGTCTTGAATTTCCTGAAAGGGGACAGCCGGATCCTTTTTTCACGAATGTCCGGATCCGGAGCGACTTGTTTCGGCCTGTGTGCTCCAACAGAAATGCGTGCGATTGAAACCGATCTGCGCACCGCGCATCCCGATTGGTGGATCGCCTCTGGACCGTTGAGCTGAGAAAAGTGCCGCTTAAAATCAAAACGGCGCCCCAGAAGGACGCCGGATTGAGTCAGCAACTAGCCTCTAGAGCAATCAACTAACACGCGCGATACAGAACGCTACGGCATCTGCAAGCGCGTCCGTGTGAGCTCCCGCTGGCAATTGGTCCAACGCTTTGAGGGCATTGTCGCCATAGGTCCGCGCCCGTTGAACGGTCTCTGAAATCGCATCGTATTTCTTCAAGAGCTCGATAGCCTCGGCGAGATCAGTATCCGTGACATTGTCGCCTTCCATACAGCGCTTCCAGAACGCCCGATCCTGATCGGTGCCGCGCGCAACAGCAAGCACAACCGGCAGAGTGATCTTGCCCTCCCGGAAATCGTCTCCAACATCCTTCCCGAGATCCGCGGATGAGCCACCATAATCGAGCGCATCGTCCACCATCTGGAATGCGTATCCGAGCTCCAAGCCGTAGGTCCGTGCTGCCTTGCGCATAACGTCGTTTTGGCCGGCGATTTCCGGACCGACTTCCGCTGCGGCAGCAAACAGTGCTGCTGTTTTCGCCTCGATGACTCGCAGATACTCGGCTTCTGTCGTCTCGATGTTTTTCGACGCACCTAGCTGAAGAACTTCACCTTCAGCAATGATGGCCGATGCTTCGGAGAGAATGCGCAGTGCTTCCAGAGAGCCAGTGTCGACCATCATCTTGAACGCCTGGCCCAGGAGATAATCCCCAACCAGAACACTCGCCTGGTTGCCCCAAAGCTTGCGGGCCGCAAGTTTGCCCCGGCGCATGTCGCTCTCGTCGACAACATCGTCATGGAGCAGCGTCGCTGTGTGCATGAACTCCACACTTGCTGCCAGGATCACGTGTCCGTTGCCCTGGTATCCAAACATGTCTGCGCAGGCGAGCGTCAGCATCGGGCGCAGGCGTTTGCCGCCGGATGAAATCAAGTGCTTTGCGATTTCCGGGATCAGATCCACATTGGACCCGGCCTTGGAAAGGATCAGTTCATTCACGTCTGCCATGCCAGGCGCCACCAGATCCACAAGGGGTTGGATGCTTGCGCGAGGCGTTTCATTGTCAGACAAGGTTGCGACCACGGCCACTGACGGCACTCCTGTTACGATTTGTGCGGACAATATGGCGCGAATGTCTCCGGGGCAAGCCGCCAATCCGTTGACAAACTGTTGAAATGCCACAATCAGCATATTTTACTGTAAAGCAATTCCTTAGAGAGCGTCCGACAGCAGCGCGGGGCAAAACCGGCAAGGGTCAGAATTATAATGGAAGAACTTGTAAGAACAAACGATCCTGTCCTGATCTCGTTTCTGGAATCGCTGCTTGGCGAGGCTGATATCAAGCATTTTGTCGCAGACGGTAACATGAGCATTCTGGAAGGCTCACTCGCCATGATTCCACGCAGGATCCTCGTCGACAGCGATCAGATTGAAAAAGCGCGCATGCTCGTGCGCGAAGCGGGTTTGGAACACGAGCTGCGCCTTGAAAGCGAATGACAGCGGATATGACGGACCAGCTCCAACCGTCCGAGACCGACGGCAAACTTGAAATAACTCGAGACGCCTTTTTGGGCGGCAAGGTCTATGTGCACCAGCCCAAACATGGCCGCCACCGCGCGGGACTTGATGCGGTTTACCTCGCTGCGGCTTTGCCCGATGGATTGAGCGGTCACATTGTGGACCTCGGCGCAGGTGTCGGAACCGCAGGATTTTGTGCAGCTGCCCGCTTGCCGAAGATTACGGTGACAGCGGTAGAGCTCGATCAGACCGTTCTCGAACTCGCGCGGGAAGGACTAAACGATCCTGCAAATGCCTCATTTGCCGATCGCGTCCATCTCTTGGAAGCCGACATCACCGCCAAGGGAAGTGTGCGCCATGCAGCGGGACTTAAGTCCGGCATGGCTGATCATGTTATCATGAACCCGCCTTACTATGAGGCGAACCGGTTCCGTGCCTCGCCCAAGACGGCCCGCGCGGGAGCACACATGCTCGATGAACGGGGTCTGGAGCCCTGGGTGAAAACAGCAACGGACATCGTGAAAGTTGGCGGCACACTGACCATCATCTTTCGCGCAGATGGCTTAAGTGACATTCTGAACGTGCTCTCTGGCCGGTTTGGCGCGATTGACGTGATCCCCTTGCGGCCACGTCCTGACGCAGCCGCAACACGTGTTCTGGTCCGGGCAGTGCGGGCGAGCAAAGCTCCGCTCACACTGCTGCCGGGGTTCGTTCTTCACGACGGACCGGAAAACGAATTCACACCGGAGGCAAAATCCATCTTACGGGATGGTCAGGGGCTCAGCATTCCGCTCCGCCGCTGACAGCTGACGCTCTAGTGCATCACGAATTCACCGTCCGCGTATCGAAATTCCGCTGGTTCGATCAGGTTCTGATGTGCAACGCGGACCGCGTGGATCCGTCCCTCGATCTCGCGTTCCCAGAACGTCAGAAAACGGGTCAGCTCAGGAAATTTCGGCGCCAAATCCTCTGTCTGCCACAAGAAGGACTGCAACAACCTTGGGTGATCCGGCATTCGATAGAGTATTTCCGCGGTCAGCAAACCGTATCCGAGCAACCGTTTTTCAAAGTCTGAACCAACTGTCATGCCACGTATTCCTTTCTCCTAAAGAAAAGTGTCGCAGCAAACAGGTTAACCAATTCTATGAACGCGTGACAATTATACGAATTCTTGATATTTGGCAGCAAACTCAGTCGAGTGCTAACAAATCATAATAATTTGAATCTCAATACTGTCATTTTGCTTGGATGGAGGTCAAATAGCCCAAAAAGGCATCAATGTCACCCGGCTCGAAGGCAATTTCCGGCATGTTTTCGTGCGCGGTGACGATGCCTTCAGCAAGGCTTTCTTCAAGACTTTCCAGTGGATAAAGGCTGGAGAGGTCCCTGAACGCCGGCGCACCTTCCTGGGCGCTTTTATCATCAAAGGCCACAGCATGGCAGGCGGCACAATGGATCTCCGCTATTTCGCGGCCGCTCGCAAGACTGGCCGGATCCGTTGGATAGGTGCCATTGGCTGCAAGAGCCGGTCCGCTCAAGATACAAGCAAACAAGCCTGTCCAAAAAAGCGCATTGGTTCGCAAAACGAGTCTCCCTTCCCTCACTTGCGTTTCTTATACGCCGCAGGCCAGGCTTGCGCCATACGCAGCTTTACTCTGCTGCCGCGGTAACTTCCGATCCTGTAAAGGCAAAGCCCTCGTCTTCCCAACCGGTTAGACCGCCAATCATGATTTTTACAGGGCGGCCAAGCTCAGCGAGCTTCACCGCAGCCCGATCTGCTCCGTTGCAGTGTGGCCCAGCGCAATATGTCACAAAAACCGTGTCCTCCGGCCAGTCTGCCATGCGCTCTTCCGTGATGTCCCGATGCGGCAAATGCAGCGCCCCCGGAATATGCTTTTTTGCAAAGGTCTCTGACGATCCGACAACGTGAAGAAGCACAAAATCCACGCATCCAGTGGCAAATGCGTCTGCAACATCTGCGCAGTCCGTTTCAAGGCTGAGGCGTGCGGAAAAATGCCGGAAAGTATCTTCGGAAGAAGCTGGCGGGATATCGGTGACAAAACTCATGACGGGTCTCCTGTCCGGGTTATTTGACCGGACCATAGGCGACGGTTTTTGGGCTGGCGTTTGGCAAGAAAGACATTTATCGTAAAAATCATGCCAAATACGGACGTTGCCTCTCAGTCTTCGGACAGTGCGCCCAACAAGCGCGTAGTCGCCCTTGCTTATGACGGCTTATGCCTGTTCGAATTTGGCATTTGCTGCGAGGTCTTCGGCCTCAAGCGGCCGGAAATGGGAGAGGGTTGGTACGGTTTTGAAGTGGCGAGCCTTGATCCCGGACAGCCTCTAAGGGCGTCCAACGGTGTCCGGGTGGAAGTGGACGGCGGTCTGGACCTCTTCGAATCAGCAGGAACGATTCTCATACCCGGCTGGTCCGGCATCAATGATCCCGTCCCTGAGGTTCTGAGAGACGCCCTTCGCATGGCGCATGCCAACGGCGCACGTTTGCTGTCGATTTGTTCGGGCGTCTTTGTGCTCGCGGCAACCGGACTTCTTAAAGACAAGCGTGTTACGACACATTGGCGCTATGCCGAGGCCTTGTCAGCACGGTATCCTGATCTCGTGATCGTCCCCAATGTCCTTTACACAGACAACGGCCAAATTCTAACCTCGGCCGGAAGTGCTGCCGGAATTGACCTTTGCCTTCATCTCATCCGCCGTGACTTTGGCCCGTCAGCTGCGAATAGCGTGGCGCGGCGGCTCGTCGTTCCGCCCCACCGGGAAGGCGGACAGGCACAGTTCGTCGAGACCAGTGTTCAACTGCCCACAGAGGCAAACCGCATCGGCCCGTTGTTCGACTACCTGCGCGCAAATCTTTCAGAAAATCACACAATCAAGAGCCTCGCCGGCAAGTCAGGCATGAGTGAGCGGACCTTTCTGCGGCGGTTTGAAAGTGCAACGGGAACGACCCCTGCCCGCTGGGTTACGGGTTTGCGGCTTCAAAAGGCCAAGGACTTGCTGGAAGAAAGCGATCTCTCAATCGACAAGATCGCAGATCAGACCGGGTTTGGGACGGCTGCTACAATGCGCCATCACTTCCGGGAAATGCTCGGAACTTCGCCGACCCGCCACAGGCGCCTGTTCCAAAGTACCAGCAAACAGACCTAGGCTCCGCCCTCTGTTCGTTTATATATAGTCCAAAATCAATCATTCCTGGGAGCCGTTCATGCCGCAATCTGCCATTCCAGCGACGATCGACGAAACGCTCCAGCTGATGGACGAGGCCGGATATGTCGCCGACCGGTCCCTTGCAACTGTTCTGCACCTCGCGCTGAAAATGAAACGTCCCCTTTTTCTCGAAGGGGAAGCCGGTGTCGGCAAGACCGAGATTGCAAAGGTGTTGTCGTCAACGCTCGGACGCGATCTCATTCGCCTGCAATGTTACGAAGGGCTCGACATTGCATCTGCGGTGTATGAATGGAACTACCCGGCACAGATGGTTGAGATCCGGGTCGCGGAAGCCTCCGGCGATACCGAGCATTCCGAACTTTCAAAATCGATCTTCGATGAAAAATTCCTGATCAAGCGCCCAGTCCTTCAGGCCCTTGAGCCGTCTCTGAATGGCGCACCGGTGTTTCTCATTGATGAACTCGACCGCGCTGATGAGGCCTTTGAAGCGTTCCTTCTCGAAGTCCTTGCGGACAACCAAGTTTCCATTCCAGAGCTTGGCACCGTCAAGGCCGAGGAACCGCCGATCGTAATCATCACGACCAACAGGACCCGGGAAATCCACGACGCACTAAAGCGCCGTTGTCTCTATCATTGGGTCGACTATCCCGACGCCGAGCGCGAGCTGGAAATAGTCCGCCGCAAGGTGCCCGGTGCCTCCGAACGGCTGGCGGGCGAAGTCGTCGCTTTTGTCCAAAAACTGCGCACGGAAGAAGACCTCTTCAAGCAGCCAGGCGTCGCAGAAACACTGGATTGGGCCACCGCCCTCTCGGAACTCAATGAAATCGCGCTGGATCCGGACATGGCCTCCGACACGCTCGGCGTTCTTCTGAAATACCAGGATGATATTGAGCGGGTCCGCGGCTCAAAGGTCCGGCAGATGATCGATGACATTCGCAAGGACGAGCCACGTCCCCAGACCATGCCGGCCCTTTAGAGCAGACCAAACGCGCCCATGACCGCTGTCCGCTCCCGCATCACAGACAACATCATCTATTTTGCCCGCACGCTGCGCAAGGCCGGGGTGCCGGTCGGGCCGGCATCTGTGGTTGATGCGGTTCAGGCTGTCGAAGTGTCCGGTATCAGCAGCCGCGACGATCTCTACTGGACCCTGCATGCCGTCTTTGTGCGCAAGCGGGAACATCGCCTCCTGTTTGACGAAGCGTTCCGGGTCTACTGGCAAAGCCGCGGCTTGATCGAAAAGATGCTGGCGATTCTGTCACCTGTTGCCCCGCCGAGAGGTGCACCCGAAAAGCCCAAGGCGGGGCAGACACGAGTTGCCCAGGCGTTTCAGGCCAACAAGGAACGGGTCGCGGAAGAAACCCGGCCGGAAATCGAGGTCGATGCCAAATTCACGGTGTCGGGCAAGGAACTCCTCCAGAGCAAAGACTTTGCCCAGATGACTGCCGAGGAGATCAATGACGCCAAAAAGGCGCTTGCCTCCATGGCGCTCACCATGGACAAGATCCGGCTCCGCAGGCTGGTTCCCGCACACTCGGGAAAGGTGGATCCGCGCCGCACCTTGCGGGCGTCCATGCGGGCCGGCGGGGATATCATTGACCTGAAGTTCCGCCAGCCGGCTGAAAAGCGCCCGCCTCTGGTCGCGATCTGCGATATTTCCGGTTCCATGAGCCAGTATTCGCGCCTGCTGCTGCATTTCCTCCATGCGGTCACCGCCGAACGCCGGGACGTGCACACATTCCTGTTCGGAACACGGTTGAGCAATGTGACGCGTCAACTTCGGATGAAGGATCCGGACGAAGCCCTGGAAGCGTGTTCCGAAGGAGTACAGGACTGGTCCGGCGGCACGCGCATTGCTTCGGCTCTGCATGACTTCAATCGGCATTGGTCGCGCCGGGTCCTGTCCGGCAAACCGACGGTGTTGTTGATCACCGATGGTCTTGAGCGCGATTCCGATGAGGATCTTGCGCGTGAAATGGACCGCCTGCACCGGTCCTGCCGCCGCCTGATCTGGCTTAACCCCCTCCTTCGGTTCGAAGGGTTTGAAGCCAAGGCCAAGGGTATCCGGGCTATGCTTCCGCATGTCGACGAATTCCGAGCGGTGCACAGCCTTGAGGCCGTCGCAGACCTTGTCAGCGCACTGACGGGCAAACAGTCAGACAGCAAATCCTCAAATCCCAGGTCATGGCTGAAGCGGCAGAACTAAAAAACCGCCGGTTCCGGTTGGGGCACACGAAACCAGCGGCATTTCGAGGAGGATCGTGCCGATCCGCGCATCACTATAATTTCATAGTTTCGAAAATATATGCGACACGCTGTCCCAAGGTTAGAGCGTTTCACGTCCATATTGAAACGCTCTAGACCGATCAGAAAAACAACTTCCAAACCAATGGAAGCAGGATCGCTGTGGCGAGCGCGTTGAGCCCCATGGCGAGACCGGAAAATGCACCCGCTAATTCGCTGACTTGCAGCGCACGGGCTGTCCCAATGCCGTGTGACGCAGTGCCGATGGCCAATCCGCGAGCGGCCATGTCCTTTACGCCCATCAGGTTTAACAAGAGCGGCCCAAGAGCAGCTCCTGTGATCCCGGTCAGGATCACCAGAACAGCCGTCAAAGACGGCAACCCGCCCAGCTGTTCACTGATCCCCATCGCAACCGGCGCAGTCACCGACTTTGGCGCAAGGGACACCAGCGTTTCCTTGCTTGCCCCAAAGAGAGCGGCAATGCCGACGGCACTGATTGCCGCTGTTAGAGACCCGGCCAACAAACTGGCGAGAATCGCAAGCGATGAGCGGCGGACCCGTTCAAGCTGCCGATAAAGCGGCAAGGCCAAGGCCACCGTTGCCGGCCCCAACATGAAATGAACGAACTGGGCGCCTTCGAAATAGACAGAATACTGGGTGTCGGTGACAAGCAGCAGGCTGACCAACAACACAACGGCGATCAGCACCGGATTGAGAAGCGGATTAAATCCCGCCCGCCGATAGATCCAGAAACCGACCTGATAGGCGACAAGGGTCAGCGTCAGCGCCAGGAGCGGACTGGCAGAGAGATAAACCCAGATTTCCCGAAGTTCGCCCTCCATTATTCGGCCTCGCTGTCATTAGCATCGGCAGACCGGGACAAGAGGCGCATCACCACTGCAGTGACAGCAATTGTTGCAAGCGTGCTGCCGATCAGTGCCAAGGTTATAGCAAGCCCTTCCTCACCGATCAGCGCAATATGCAGCATGACGCCAACGCCGGCAGGAACGAACAACAGGGAGAGGTTGGTCAAAAACGCATCGCCAACCGTTGCAAGTTCATCCGGAATACCGCCTTTGATCAGCAAGCCTGCCAGCAACAGAACCATACCGATCACCGGACCTGGGATCGGCAGTCCGCTCGCAACCGTGATCAACTCACCGATGAGCTGACACGCCAGAATGACAGTCAGATAAAAAAGCATATGCGCCCCCAATGCCTTGCACTAAGGCACTACAGTGGCTTGGCGCCGGGGGCCTGACAAGGGCACTTTCCCAAGTGGATAACTTGCCCCCGAGAACGAAGTGCCGATTACGGCAACGCGATTACCGGTGTGCGGACCTGCACACGGCGGAACAGATCCTGGATATCGTGATTGGCCATCCGGATGCAGCCATAGGAGACCGCACGCCCGATAGAGCCAGGACGGTTGGTGCCATGAATTGCGTAGTTGCCGTTAGACAGCGTCATGGCAGCGACACCCATTGGATTGTTCGGAGCCCCCCCGCGGATCACGGCAGGAAGATGCGGGAAGTCCCGGCGCACTTCCGGCGACGGTGACCAGTCCGGCTTGATGTATTTCGCCGTGATCTGCGCCTGTCCCGTCCAGGATTTCTGACGCTTTCCGACGGCCACCTTGTAACGGATCGCCTGACGTCCATTGAGCACGAAATAGAGCCGGCGCTCAGAGTTTTTGATCACGATTGTACCCGGCCGAAATTGATGGCCGGAAAAACCAACTACTTCTGCAGCTTGCGCTTTTTCAGCCGCCAAACCGACTGCCACGAGCAAAACAGAGGCAAACAGCAAAGAAATGATACGCATCACACACCCAATCCTTAACGCTTGTTAAGAGTTTATGCATGAGCGCGGATGCGGCAAGTGGCACTTCAGAATACTTCAAACCATGGTGAACAGCGTTGTTCGTAAACGAAACAAGCCAATCTGCTGTCCCATATCCACCGTAATGGTTTTGGTCTTGGGAGGAGGCATTGATGAGAGGAAACACTGCGCGGCACATGTGGCGCTCACAGTCCTGCTGGCAACGTTTTCTTGCGCCGGTCCACCTCAGTTTTCTGGTTGGGCTTTCCCTTCTTGTGATGATCACCGGTGACAGCCGGGCAGATATCTTGTCGGGCCGTTATATCCTGCCACCTCAAGCCGTGGATACTCAGTTCTCCGTCAGGGTATTGGGCGGCCAACCAGTCAAAGGCCGTTTTGGTACAGTCAACGGCGAGATGGTTTTAAACGCGCAACGGCCGGAAACCAGCCGTGTTCGCGTCACCGTCGACCTCCGAAGTGTTGAGACCAACAATGACCGGGTCACTGGTTTCCTTAAAAGCTCTGCAATGTTCAATGTGTCGGAGTTTCCAACAGCAGAGTTCGAAAGCTATTCAGTGCGTTTGACCGGCGAGAAAACTGCACAGGTTGAAGGGTTTCTTACCATGCGAGGAACCCGGCAACGTACCTCTCTGGAAGTCGAACTCCAACCGGCCGGGAAAGGTCAGAACATCGCAATTGAGGCCAAAGGCGGTTTTTTTCGGAGCCTTTACGGCATGGACGCCGGGTTGCCGATCTATGCCGACAAAGTGCGCTTGCAGATCAAGGGCACGGGGAAAAGAAGCTAGCGCTCAAACGGTTTGCCAGACTTCCATTCATAGATGACAAACTGAGGAATGCTGCTGTCGCCTTTTTCGTCAAAGCTGATGTCGCCTAGAATTGTCGAGAAAGCCTGTTCATCCATTGCTTTTGTCACCGCTGCAAAGTCCGGTGCGCCAGCAGCTTCCACCGCTTCGGCCCAGGCTTCGACCGCGGCATAAGCGGCAAGCGCATAGCGCTCAGCAATTTCTTCGCGGCTTTCCAATGCCTCGATGACCTCGGCGACCGTTTGCAGGCTGCGAGGATCTAGCGGGTAGGAGAACGTTGTGCCCTCACCTGCCTCGCCCGTGACATCCCAAAAGGCCTGCGTCATCAGTGTATCGCCTCCGATCAGAACAGCTTCGACCCCAAGCCGCTGCATCTCGAGTTTGATCAAGCCTGCTTCCGGATGATAGCCGCCGATGAAAACAACGTCAGCGCCTTCCAAAGCCAAACGAGAGACGAGAATGCGATAATCATTCAGCCCCGCGTCAAACCCCTCATAAAGCGTTTCGGTGACGCCATTTTGGTTGAGAACAATCCGAACAGCATCGGTCAGCCCCTTGCCATAGGCAGTCTTGTCGTGAAGCAGAGCAATGTCTTGCCCAGCAAAAGCATCTGCCAGGTATTGGCCAAGAACACGTGCCTGTTCATCATCTCGTGGCGCCAATCGGTAGATGCCGGGTCCAGGCCGTTCGTCAGTGAACTTCGGCAGTGTTGTGGCCGGAGAGATCTGCACAATCCCGGCGTCCGAATAGATCTCACTTGCCGGTATGGACGCGCTGAAACAAACGTGCCCTACCACCATCGACACTTCGCGGCCGATCAACTGGTTTGCGACCGCCTTGGCCTGGGTTTCGTCACAGCCATCATCGACGATGTCCAGCACCAAGGGTTCGCCCAGGACACCGCCTGACATATTAATATCGACGACCGCTTGTTCGGCCCCTGCCCTGATTTGCTGACCCAAGTCCTCAAACTGCCCTTTCATGGGGCCGGCCACCGCAATATGGATCTCGGCAGCAGCGCTTAGTGGCCAGCTCAAGAGGGTTGCTGCCATCATGCCCGCCAAGCAACGGATAATCTTCATTCTATTCTCCAGATCCATCCTCTGATCGGCGCCGTAGGAACCATGGTCTTATGAAATCAATCGAAAGTTCCGAAAATTGCAAGGCTCGATTGGGTTTGATAGGCACACGCAACGACATATAACAAGATCACGACCGGATGCCACGTCCGGACCATGGAGCATTGACCGCATGGCGCCTTCAACCGGGATAGATCCCGCCGCCCAAAGCCTGACACTCGACAGCCAGACGTTTCGCGAAGCGATGAGCCGCATCGCTGCCGCTGTTCATATCGTCACTACCGACGGTGACGCCGGACGGGCGGGCGGAACAGTGTCAGCCGCCTGCTCTGTCAGCGATGACCCCGCCAGCATCCTGATTTGCCTCAATCGGCAATCCCGCCTTCACGCTGCCGTCTTGAAGAACCGCTGCTTTTGCCTCAACACCCTCTCGGACGATCATCAGGAAATGTCTGATGTATTTGCCGGCCGCGAAAGCGCGGATATGAGCGGACGATTTGCGCATGGCTCCTGGACAAACCTTGCGACCGGCTGCCCTGCCCTAGACACCGCACGGCTGAGCATTGATTGCGAAATTTTTTCTGTGTCCGAAGTCGGCACCCACTCGATTATCGTTGGCACCGTCACGGATTTGCGGATGACGGATCCTGGAAAGTCTTTGATCTATGTGCGTAGGGGTTACAAAAGCCTCGACACCTGAGCCCGGTCGGCGCAAACTCAAAGTCCTGCCTTTATTGAGTTTTCGCTGAAAGATCTTTGATGACCGGTCCCAGAAACCTAATCACCGATGTGCCCGGCCTGAAGGTCGGCAACGCGTCCGACCCGGACCTGAAATCCGGCGCAACCGTGCTTGTGCCGGATGAGCCAGCGGTGGCTTCCGTGGCGATCCAGGGCGGCGCACCGGGAACACGGGAAATTGCGCTTCTGGAGCCCGAGCAAACCGTCGAAAAAATTGATGCGATTGTCCTCGCAGGGGGATCGGCTTTTGGTCTTGATGCCGGTGCGGGTGTGCAGGGGCGTCTTGCAGAACTGGGCTATGGATATCAAGTTGGCCCTGTCCGCGTGCCGATCGTGCCGACCGCGATCCTCTTTGATCTCCTGAACGGTGGCAACAAGAGCTGGGGTCAAATGGCGCCCTACCGGGATCTCGGCCGCGCGGCGCTCGATTCCATCGGCCATGATTTTGTCCTTGGATCCAATGGCGCCGGTATGGGCGCCACAACCGCAAACCTCAAAGGCGGCCTGGGATCAGCCTCTGTGGTCCTGGAAAATGGTGTCACTATTGGCGCGATTGTTGCCGTCAATGCGCTTGGCCGCGCAACGATGGGCGAAACTCCGCACTTCTGGGCGGCACCCTTCGAGGTCGGTGACGAATTCGGCGGGCGCGGCATAACGCCAACACTGCCTACCGACTGCACCACGGTGCGCACGAAGCTGGACGCGCTTGAAGCCGGGGCCAACACCACCATCGCAGCCGTCGCCACCGATGCGATTTTGACGAAAGGCGAAGCCAAACGCCTTGCCGTGATGGCACACGACGGCCTGGCCCGCGCGCTTTGGCCGGCTCATACACCGCTCGACGGCGACCTCGTGTTCGCTTTATCGACGGGGCAGCGGAAGCTGGAAAACGGCCTGGAGGATATGGTGCAAATGGGTGCTGCAGCCGCATCGTGCCTCGCAAGGGCAATTGCGCGTGGGATCTTTCATGCAACACCTGCGGATGGCGACACGCTGCCGACATGGCAGGAGCGGTTCGGAAGATAAGACCCCGCCCGGTTTTGAAAATCTAAGACAAGGATTTGGACGTACCCAAGGCATGTGAAACACACCATAGGCTTTGCAGTATGTCCCTGTCTTTTTCCAATCTTAGAACCAAGACAGTCTTCTTGGTTGCGCTCACGTTTCTTGTGTTTACCGGTTTTGCAGCGCCACCAGCGCAGGCTGCAAAACCACTGGTCCTTGAGGAGTTTTTTCGCGGCAAGACCGTTGGCAAAGGCGTGTTTGAGAGCAAGTTGGCGGGCGTGTACCGGCCGTTCACGGTGTATCTAACCGGCACCTGGAACCCGAAGACCCGAATGTTCCGCCTGCGCGAAGACTTCGTTTATGACGACGGCGAGCGGGACACCAAGACCTGGTTCTTCGAAAAGGTTGGCAACGGACGGTATGTCGGCCAAAGATCTGATGTGATCGCGCCAACCCTGGTTGAGACGGGTGCAGATGGAGCCTTGCGGTTTTCCTACATCGCCGATGTTCCGCTGGAAAACGGTTCAATTCTGTTGCGCTTTACCGATACCCTTACCCAGACCGATCGGCGGACTGTTCGCAACACTGCCGATGTTACGAAAGGTGGTTTCAAGGTCGGAACAGTCGATCTGACATTCAAACGGTGAGGCCGGATTATCGCCCACCTCTGTCTTGAAAGCTCCACGCAAGTTTGATTGAGTTCCCTAACGGTACATCTGGGGGAGCGCCATGATAAACTGTTTCAGCTTGCGACGTTCGGGGTCGCTGATCGCATTAGCGATCTTGGCACTTTTTCTCGTGCCAGCATCGCCCGACGCGATGGAGACCCGGCTTTCAGATGAACTCGAGCAAATCCTGCGCGAGCCTTTTACCGGTGACTTTGATGCGATTGCAGAACGCGGTTATCTCCGCGTTCTGGTGCCCTTTTCCAAGACCTTCTATTTCATTGACAACGGCGTTCAACGCGGCACCGCCGTTGATATGACAACCGAGCTCGGCAAGTTTCTGGAGAAGAAACACGGCAAGAAGGTTCGGGAAGGTCAAATTGTGATGATGCCAACTCCGCGGGAAACACTCTTCACCGATCTGGCTGCGGGCCGCGGTGATATTGCTCTTGGCAATCTCACAATCACTCCAGAGCGGCAGAAACTCGTCGACTTTTCCTCGCCGTTGTTTACGGGCGTGCGAGAAGTGCCACTGACGGCAGCTGGTATCGACGACCTGACCTCACCTGAGGCCCTTTCCGGAAAAGAAATCTACGTCCGATCCTCATCGAGTTATCACGACAGCCTTCTTGCCTTGAACAAGAAGCTGGACGCAAATAGAAAAGCCCCGGTCAAGATTGTTCCAGCAGATGAAAAGCTGGAGGACGAAGACCTGATCGATCTGGTGAAAGCTGGTGGCGTTCCAATGATCATCATTGACGAACATAAGGCAGACTTCTGGATGCAGATCGTCGACGGATTGAAAATCCATCCGGAAGCAGCCGTGCGCACAGATGCGCAAGTTGCGTTTGCGGTCCGCCCGAAAGCTCCTGATTTGCTCAAAGAGATGAACGCCTTTGCCAAGACTGTCGAAAAGGGAACGCTCCTTGGAAACATCATCCTGAAACGATACCTCAAGGAAACTGATTATCTCAAAGATCTAAATGATGAAAAACGCCGGGAGCAATTCGACAAACTGGCCGCAGTGTTTGAAAAATATGGCCAGCAGTTCGACATCGATTGGCTTCTGATCGCCGCGCAGGCCTATCAGGAAAGCCAGTTCAAACAGACTGCTCGAAGCAACGCCGGTGCTGTCGGTGTCATGCAGATCAAGCCGACGACCGCAGCAGGATCCCCCATCAACATCAAAGGGGTTGAGAAGGACGCTGATACGAATGTGCATGCCGGTGTGAAGTACCTGCGGTATCTGGCCGACCAATACTTCGCAGACCTGGAGCATGATCCGGCAAACCAGACTTTCTTCGCCCTCGCCGCCTACAATGCAGGTCCGAGCCGCTTCGCAAAGCTGCGGGCGGAGGCAGAAAAACAGGGCTATGACCCGAATTTATGGTTCGGAAATGTCGAGTGGATCGTCGGTAGACGCATCAGCCAAGAACCGGTTCGGTATGTCGGCAACATCTACAAGTATTATGTGGTGTTTGCCCAAGAGCAGAAGCGGTATCAGAACTCTCCTGAGGCCCAGAAAAAGGGCGACTAGACTCGTTTTGTGACTAACGTTTAGAAGAAAATCCCCCTGTGCCGCACCGGCTCTGAGCCGGTGCCTGTCAGCAAAAACGCGTGCATTTCTAAATAGAAAAGCGGCCTCCAGATCCCGGATCTTTGCTTCGCTGCGTCCGGGAAAGCCGGTGTGACGGTGTCTCGACAGTCTTCTGAACCTAAGTTTTTAGAGGCTAAACGACAAGACCGGTGCGCACGCAGCGCCGCCGGTCTTGTCGTTTAGCAGACGTTTGAGCAGCCACCGCAACGGCTGCGGACACCGCTTCAGATTGCTGCCCCGAGCTGCGCGGCTCTACGGATCATCTTGGCCCGTGCTTCGTCCGTTGATCCCTGGATCTGGGCAAACCAGGAGTAGTTCTTCAATTTAAGCCCGCAGAAATCGAGGATTTGCATCTTGGTCTGCTTCTTGATGCCCTGACCGTAAACGAGCCTGAAAAACCAGCCCGGAGTATCAGAGGTGACCAATACCTCAGAGGTCCGGCCAACCATGAGTTTTTCCGGTAGCGCCTTCCCAGAAACGTATCGAAACGCTTTGCCTGGCAAGAAAACCCGGTCGATCAACCCTTTCAATTTGGCTGGCATTCCGCCCCACCAAAGTGGATGGGCCAGAACAAAATGGTCGCACCATTCCAGGCTAGCCCAGAAATCTTCAAGATCGGCCTCCAGTGGTTTGACTGTCTTGAAGGACGCTGACCCCAGATCCGGGTCAAAAGACAAGTCTGCCAGATGCACCATGCGCACGTCATGACCGGTCTTCTTGGCAGCATTGGCATAGGTTTGGGCAAGCGCACCGCAAAAGCTGCCCTTCGCCGGATGGCCATCCAGCACGAGTATTTTCTTCGACATAATTGAAACTCCAAAACCGGTCGGTAAAACGCACCGGCTCTCAAAAATTGACCACGGTCATTAATTGCCGCAAGTATGGTATGAGGTCAAGCAATAAATTGACCGCGGTCATTTTTAGAAGATGTCATGGCGATAGAAACCAAACCACGGAAGCCCCAAGCACGAACCGCCCTCACCCGCGCCCGGATCCTGGAGGCGGCAGCCCACCTGTCCAAAAAGAAATCCTTGGAAGAGATGACCGCAGAGGTGATCGCTCGAGAGGCAGGCGTCGCCAAAGGCACCATATTCGCTCATTTCGGCGATATGGATGGCCTTCTCTCCTATCTGCTATTGGGCGAGTTACAGAAACTCCGGGAAGCCGCCGACAAGAACGACAAGCTTTCGGCTCAGGACCTTACAGATCCGGTTGGGGGACTGGTGAACCGAATGATGGCGCTCATTGCCGTCATCACCGAGAGCCAGACCATGCTGCGCGTATTTCTGGAAAACATCGGTGCAACCAAGGGGCATTGCGCTCCCGAATTTATCGAACAGCTGGATGCACTCGATGAGAAGTTGCTGCAATTTCTAGGGTTTTGGCAATTGTCCGACGAAATTACCCCAAAGCTCCGATCAGATCGTTCACCTCAAGAAATGCTCGACGGTTTGGTCGCCTTCGTCATTCACGGAGCAATCATTTTCCGATCGCATCAGCTGACGGATCTAAAAGAATTGCAATCCCGCCTCGAACGGCATGTAGAAGCTTTTCTGGTGAGGCCTTAAAGGGGGCTTACTCAGCCTCCGGTATTTCTCCGGGCCATGTCACGACGTGATTTTCGTACTCTTCCAGTTCCATTCCATCTTCGGACACGGTGCGGTTTTGGACGGATACCCCCGCTTGGTGCACGGTTTCTGGATCGCCGGACACGAGCGGATGCCACCAGTAAAGATCTGCGCCTTCGCGCACGAGGCGGTATCCGCAAGTCGGCGGAAGCCAAGTCAGCGTGTTCACTTCAGACGGTGTGAGTTGGATGCAATCCGGAACGGTCGCAGCGCGGTTTTCGTAATCTTTGCAGCGGCAAGACGTACCATCCAGAAGGGTGCAGGCAACATCGGTCCAGACAATATCGCCTGTATCCCAGTCTTCCAGTTTGTTGAGGCAACACCGGGCGCAACCATCGCAGAGGGATTCCCATTCAGCGTTGGTCATCTCTTCGAGCGACTTTGTTTTCCAGAACGGAAGCTCACCGTCCTTATTCACCGAATTGCCAGGCCCCATTGGGTTGCTCTCTCCTGCGCGCTCTTGATTTAATCCGTGCGCCTATCATGCATACGGTCGGCCAGCAACAATGATAGGTTTGAAGCGCCCCGACGATGCCAAATCAAATAAGATTTATCCCATTCCCGAAGCATTTCCGCCGTTGTCTTCAGTTTTCACTGTAGTAAAAACGGGTTACGTTGAAGAAGCTGTTGATGCGCGGAGATTCTGCAAGCTTGGCATCCGATCCAGACACAAAAGAAGGCAATGCCCAGCCGCGGCCCGGTATCGGACAACGGATCCGGCGCTTTCTGCTTTCGATCGACTCCATGGTCGATACAGGCCTCTGGCGGTCCTGGTCGATCATCCGCCGAAGCTGGGAAGCCTATGATGGGTTTTTGCGCAGATTTCGCGCAAAAGGGATCTGGCGCGGGCTCTCCGAGGTCACATCCGACGGCCTGACTTACGGAACAATCGGTTTTGTTGTCGTTCTGGCCTTCGCGCAGCCGGCCATCGAAGCGACACGCTATGCGGACTGGAAGACGACCGACGACTTTGCCGTCACTTTCCTCGACCGCTTCGGGCAGGAAATCGGCCGACGCGGCATCGTGTTGAACGACAGCGTCCCTTTGGAGGAAATCCCGGACTCCCTTGTGAAGGCGACACTTGCAACGGAAGACCGCCGCTTTTTCATGCATTTCGGAATCGATTTTGTTGGAACGTTCCGGGCGATGGTGGAAAACGCGCGCGCCGGCGGGGTTGTCCAGGGCGGCTCGACCCTGACCCAGCAGCTTGCCAAAAACCTGTTCCTGTCCAACGAGCGCAGTCTCAGTCGCAAGATCAAGGAAGCCTATCTCGCGCTTTGGCTTGAGGCGAACCTCTCCAAACAAGAAATCCTGAAGCTTTATCTCGACCGCGCCTACATGGGCGGCGGTGTTTTTGGAGTAACCGCAGCGGCTGAGTTCTATTTCAACAAGAACGTTCGCGAGCTGACACTGGCCGAAAGTGCCATGCTTGCCGGGCTCTACAAGGCCCCGACCAAATACGCACCGCATATCAATTTGCCGGCTGCGCGTGCCCGGGCAAACGAAGTCCTGACCAATATGGTGCAGGCCGACCTTCTAACGGAAGGCCAGGTGATCGGCGCAAGACGCAATCCGGCTCTTGCTGTCGACCGCTCTCAAGAGCAGTTGCCAGAATACTTCCTCGACTGGGCGCTGGATGAGGTCAAGAAACTGGCCCGGCGGAAACCGGCCATGGCCCGCGATAGGATAGTCACGGTCCGAACCACATTGGACCCCGCACTCCAGCGCCAGGCTGACCAGGCGGTCGAGTCAGTCCTCAGGGAAAATGCCAAGCTCCGGGACGCCAACTCAGCTGCATTGGTGGCAATGGTCCCAGATGGCGCGGTCGTTGCGATGGTTGGCGGCCGGTCTTATGGCGAGAGCCAATTCAACAGGGCTGTCAACGCCCTGCGCCAGCCCGGTTCCTCGTTCAAGCCGTTCGTTTACATGACCGCGTTCATGAACGGCTTTTCGTCGAGCTCCATTGTTCCTGACCGGCCATTCTGTTTGGGCAACTGGTGCCCGCGCAACTATACCCGCAGCTACCGGGGTGCTGTCACCTTGAAGCTGGCACTGACGAAATCCATCAACACCATTCCGATCCGGCTCGCGCAGAATTTTGGCCGCGAAAAGATCATCGAAACCGCCTACGCAATGGGCCTGACGCACGAATTGGAAAACTCTGTTTCCCTGCCGATCGGCTCCTCAGAAGTTACGGTCATCGACATGGCCTCGTCCTATTCGGTCTTTGCAAATGGCGGATACAAAGCCAAGGGCTACGCGATCCTGGAAGTCACCAACAGCGACGGCGAAGTCCTCTATCAGCGGGAGGTTGATGAGCCAGAACCCCAGAGAATCTTCCCGGAAGAAAAAGTCCACGAGATGAACGACATCCTGGTCAACGTGGTCGAGGCCGGAACTGGCCGCCGGGCCCGGATTGACGGCGTCGTCGCAGCCGGAAAAACCGGTACCACAAACGCTTATCGTGATGCCTGGTTCGTTGGCTACACGGGGAACTTCACAGGCGCTGTCTGGTTTGGGAACGACGATTTCACATCCACCCGGCGCGTCACCGGTGGCAGCCTCCCTGCCATGGCATGGCAACGGTTCATGGCATATGCCCACAACGGGATTGAGCTTGTGGCCATGCCCGGCGTTGAAGCCGATACGCTGCCTCGGCTTGCCCAACCGGCCCGTCCGCTGGTCGCCGCAGCCGACGCGGCGGCCGTCCAGCCAAGGGTCCTCAGCCGACGGACACAGCGGCTTCTGCTTGATATCGGATCGGATCTGCGGGAACTCACCCAGTCCCGCGACCAGGCGGCAGTGCCCGACGATGGCGACACCGAATATGCGGCTGCGCAATGAAGCAGCAGACCATGCGACACGCTTCAGGCCATGTTGAAAGCGGCTGGCACAAGGAAGCACTTCCGCGCGCCATTCGACCAGAGCGGCCGCACCCGCTCAGAACCCTGGTCTTTCTCACCTCAATTATCATTCTCAGCGCACTGATCGGGGTCAGTTCGGCTTACATTCTGATCGAACGCGAAGAACCGCTTGATTCAATTTCGGTCGGTGCGTGGAAAGCGTATCCCACAGCGGGTACCCCGGAGGCCGACCCCTATTCCGTCGCCATTTACACCCGTGGCGGCTACATCCCGCTCGCTTCCGGGGAAGGCTTGTCACTGACAGCCCGCACAGACAGCAGCGGACAAGCGCTCGACCCGGCCTGCAGCTACCGCATTGCCGGCCGCACCCCGACAGCCCGGCTTTGGACCCTCACGGCTGTTGACGGACATGGCCGGCTTCAGCAAACGATGCCAGGACGCAATCACCTGGACAGCCAGAACCTTTTGCGGCGCGGCGATGGCTCGTTTGAAATCACCGCAAGTGCACAGATCAAATCGGGCAACTGGCTCCCCCTGCCCACCAACCAAGCACCGGGCAGCGGGCTTCGTTTCGTCCTGCGGCTCTATGATGCCCCGGTCACGACAGGGGCAGCACTCGACGGTGTGAGCGTTCCGGACATCGACAGGATCAGCTGCCCATGACCCTGTCGCCCCGCTTTACCCTGACTGCCGGTGCGCTGGCTGTGCTTTGCCTCGCCGCGGTCATTCATATCCTTGTTGTGCTCACCATCCCGCGGAATGTGCAGCACAGCGCTTATGATGACGCCCTGACGTACGGCCCTGACAGGCAGTTCAACCTATTGCCGGATGTCAGACCCGGGGAAGAAGCCCTGCCCGGTCTTGATCCGGCCATGAAACATGCGATTTGCCGGTTCCAGCTATCGGCCGGCCCGGTCTTTTTCGATGCTGGAATTCCAGCATCTTTCTGGTCTATCGGAGTGTTCAATCAGGCTGGCGAGACGGTCTACAGCCTCAATAACCGCACGGCCGGCGCTGACAGGCTCTCCATGCTTCTGATCACATCAGAACAGCTGTCCATCCTGCGCCAGAACCCGCCAGCCAACCTGGAAGACCTGATTGTCATTGAAACAGAACCGATCAGCGGAATTGCCCTTCTGCGCGCCTACGTTTCCCATCCCACACAAGCCGAAACGATCGAAAACGCCATGAGCATCGCAAGCTGCGACGTTCTCGGTTGATCTGATTGTAGCGGTCAAAAGCTAAAGTCACAGTCGACGGCGAACGCTACCGGCAATACAGGCCAAGCCGCGTTATTTTTGCGGTGGCGGGCGCTCATTGCCCCAACCCTTGTAAATCCGTGAGCGGCGAACCGGCTCTTCAGTGCCATACCGGTTTTCAGTCTGGCATTCGGACTCGGCCAGAAGCACCTGTCCTTCAAGCTCTCGGATCGCCGTGTTGACCTTCCACTGGCGGTCCCGGCTCGGCGTTTCGATCTCAAGGGCATCCAGAGCATTCTTGTAGGCCTTGATGCGGTAGCGCAGAGCCTGTCCCACCCACTTGATCATGACCCGGTTTTCCCAAACGCGGGCTTTTGCACCTTCATACATTTCTTCCGTCGTGAGCGGTTTGTTCTGAAGAACACGCAAGCGCTCATCGTCGGCCTTGCGCACCCTCAAAGCAACCTCACAAAACGGCATCACCAGATCCGCATCTCCGCTGGCATCAGAAGCAATCTTGTCAAATCTTGCATCTGAAGACCGGAATTTGTCTGACCGAAGGTAGTGGTAATAAAGATCAGGTGGGATACGACCTTCCGTCTCGGGAATGACACGGGTTCGGGCGAGTTCGGCCATGGTGCCGCCGATCCAGTCTTTCGTCCATGGCGGACGGATCAGTGTCCAGCCACGGTCCCGCAGCAGCTTCTCATCGTTTGTGTAATTGAATTTGGAGACAGGGTCTTCGCGCATGCGCGCCGCGCCTTCGCCAATCGCCGGCATGACGCTATCGTGAATGACCGACGGCTTTGCGCGATCAAAATCGCTTGTTGGCCGAACACACCCGGCCAGAACCAAGGCCAGTATGGAAACAGTTACGCCTGACCGAGCAAGAACGGAAACAGAGGCGCGACAGCTCCTTTGTGCATGCACATGCCTTTTTCCAACCGCGTTGCTCGTGCCCATGGGGCGTTTCTCCAGACCGCATGCGTAATGCTTGTTACCTGCAGCTGGAGTGGCTCGAACCGTCAGTCCTTGTCGGACCCAGCAGGTCCAGCAGCTTTTCCGATGGTCGCGATTCGTGCGGCAAGATCAAGGTCGTGGTGCTCGTAACGGACACCTGGGAAGAGGATAACTTGCCCAAACTCTTCCGGGTTCGTCGAACGTTGCGGTGTTGAACGGGGGTCAACGCGCGCTGTCGGGCGAGATGCGGAAGCGAAATCTAACAAAGTGCCCATCGTCTCCTCCTTCGGTTCTGGTTCCCGCTGGAGCGATGGGCAGCGGAAACGATCAACGGGCGACGCAATACTACCTGCAACTCAATTAAGACGGCGTTCAGGTTAACAAGATGCTAACGGTTTTGGTCCAACTTGAAGGAACGGTCGTGGAGTTATCCGCCGTTAATTAGTGTTTTTAGTCAGGTGGGCTGCCCACCAGAAAACGGTTCGAACAAGCTGTGCAGACCTTCAATTCAACGATTAGAAAGCCCTCCTCTCAGCCATCGGACAGCGGGATCTTGCTCTCCGCGGTCGAACTTTTCACAGGCAGAACCGGACATAACGCTGAAGAAACACGTGTTTTTCTGGAGCTGGCGAAAAACTTGTTACCGGCGACATCCGTTCGTGACCGGCGCCAGATCGCCAACATGCTGGTGACTTATCCGGAAGCACCGGATGCGCTCATCGACCTTCTAGCCAAAGACAAAGACGATCTTACCGCCTTCCCCATTTTGCGGCACAGCAGCAAGGTTTCTGTGGACGTGCTTGTGGAGATCGCCAAAGGAGAGTCCGAAGCTGCTCGCAAGGCGCTCGCCGGACGATCCCATCTACCGCGCCCGATTCTGGCCGCACTGTGTGAGACGGCCGATGCTCAAACCATTCGGCTGCTGATCGACCGGAAAGACCTTACGCTGGACCAACACCTGAATGAGCGTTTGAGCGAGCGAGCCGACCTGATTGCCGAACTTGGTGAAGAGCTATCCAAGCGTCAGGCGTTGAATACGGAAAATCTGATCGGTCAGTTTCTTGTCTTGCCGGCCTCCTTGCGCGCAAAGGCGATCGCCGCAGCTGAAACGATGAGCGTGATCAGATTCGCACAGGCCCCTGCGCATCCAAGCATTCCGGCAATAGACACGGCCCGCCTCCGCCTTCATGGCGCACTTTTGAAAGCTGCACTGCTTCAAAAGCGAAACCGCTTTACCGATAGCCTTGGCCAAGGACTGGGTTTACCAAGCTCGGTCAGTGACATGCTTTTGCAGGAGGGCCAGGGCGAGGCACTTGTCATTGCTCTCAAATCCCTGGGCCTCGATCGGCCAAGGACAACAACGATCCTTGTTCGGTTACTAGGTGAGCACATAGCCGTTGAAGAAATCCGGAAGCTCTTGTTCCTGCATCGAAATCTCAGCACAGGTGCCGCAAATGTGCTGACCAGTTCTTGGACTCTTTTTGGCACCTCTGCGAATTCGGCAGAAATCGACGGCACCGGAGAAAAAACTCCGCGGCACGTTGGACAATTCGAGGACGCAAGCCGGCCGTCCAGAGATGCCCGATCTCACCGTATCAGCAGCGGAACGACAAGCGCGCAGCGTGTGCGCCGGGGGGGCGGCTAAATTGGGCTAAGCGGATCTAGAGCCGGAAGAAGTCATCGGCAGGGTTCCGCGATTGCTCAGGTTCCGCGGTAGGCAATTGCACGTTTCCCGCCTCGGCCTCGATATCGACGACCCAGAAGTCCGGATCCATCCGGGCTTCGCTTTCCAACCGTTTATCGACAGCCTCTCGCGCGGCCGCCTCTAACGTCTTTTCAAACAATCGGCCGCCGTCGCCTTGTCCGGCATCATCATTGAAAAACGACTGTGGTGCTGGCGAATACAAATCGAATGTGCCGTCGAGCCGATCGAGAACAATCAAGATCGCTCCGGCTTCCGCATTGCCCTTTCGGGTGACGGCTGCAAATCCATTTTCAGAAAAAATCCGGCGCACCAGCGCACTGACGAAAAGCTCAGACGTAACGCGCATCCAACCCTTCCTGACTGACCACATACGCTACTGAAAAGGCAAAATGCCTATCCATCAAAGCGTTGACCGCTGACCATTTCGAGACGTTCGAGCGTTTGGGAATTGGCCTCCCCCGTGATTGGCAATCCACGATCGAGTTCAAACCGCTTCAAAGCAGCCGCCGTATTGGTGCCCATCAGTCCATCTACCGTCAACGGACCGTAGCCAAGTTCCGACAACGCATGCTGTATCTTCTTCAAACGTGGATCAGAATCGACCCCGGTTGCCGCCTCTTCCTGGGTGTTCTGCCGCTGTGTGCCAGACGTTACCGGTTTAGCTCTGGGGACTGGTGGCGCGTTGAGTGCCGCCGGATCAGTCCCATGAAGCCAGATCAAGGCAAGAAGGCTCTCGCTTGCTTCACCGGTCTCAACTCGCCCAGCTTTGCGTTCAAATGCGCGGATTGCACGTTCCGTTGCGGGACCATTGATCCCGTCCAATGGGCCTTCATAAAGACCCGCCTTCCGCAGGGAATTCTGCAGATCGAGGACGAGCGTCGAGATTTCCTGAACTGTGACACCGCCCTCCGCCTCTGCCAGAGGCTCAGGCGCCGTATCCGGCCAGTCGCGCGTTGTGTAGTAAGGCGCTGGATGGCGGCCGGGTTGCAGCCCGAGGGCATTCGCCACGATCAAACAGGCGGTCAAGCCCATGACAACAGTCCCGCCGGCAGCGACAGGATTGTCCCGGGCGACATTGCCAGCCCGGCTCATCATGGTTTCCGGTGGCTCCGGCTTTTTGTTTTGTTTTTTTTGTTTTGCCATGCCCTGCCTATGCCGATTTCGCTCGTGCTGCCTGCGCTGGGATGTTCTCAATGGATACTTCTGGCATGGACTCCGGCAATTGCTCAACGTTATCCGCGATCTCTACCGGTGCACCGCCGTCGGTTTCTGATGTCACTGGATCAATCGCCACAAGGACCGGCTGCGTTTCAGTTTGGTCACGTGCACCTGCCCGAAACGCCTGCGCCGGGATCAGTCTGACCGTCATCGCTGTAAAGTTCGGCGCGCCGTTTTCTTCCATGTGTTCGTGAACCGTGCGCACCCGAAGAACCAGTTCGGAGGCAAGGCCATCATGCCGGGCTTCAGAAAGCCGGGTCAGGTAAACGGGCCGGTCAGTGACATGAAGCCGCGTAAAGATCCAATCGGGGCCGCTGGAAGCAAATGCCGGCCCGAAAAGCCGGCGTGCAGGACCGCCAAGGAGACGCATGTCTCCATTCGACTGCACTTCGCAAACAACGCCCGACACCGCCTGCCCCATCGTTTGGAAATCTTCGGTCGCACTTTTGATCAGCACCCTGGTTCGGCTCCGGTCCGAAATCAAACGACAGGCGAGCAGTCCTGCGTAAAGGATCGCGCCAAGCGTCGCGACGGGATCAAGTGCTGCAGGCAAACTGAACCCAATGGAGCCTTGGACCGGCAAGAAAAACAAACCGGCATAAACCGCTGCGCAAAACCCGGTGGTGATCACCGCGGTACGTCTTTGACCGGCAAAAGCAGCTTCAACACAGGGAATGAGCAACCAGATGACAGCAAAGGACTGGCCTCCGCCGGTCATTGCGCAAATCACGCCTGTGAAGACCGCAAACAGAGCCGAAGAAATGGTTATGGCGCGTTCCAGATTACCGGACCGGGACAGGTACAAGGCCAATGGCCATTGGCCCAACATCCAGGCCAGCATCAATACCGCTGCAGAGTGCGGTGCGCCCGCCAAGGCAAGATGTAGCGGCAACACGAAAAGTGCCACCGCACCAGAAAAAAAGCAGCCAACCAGGAATGATCTGTGCAGTGGCCCGGCCAAAGGATCCGAGACAGCGTCAGGGTGAATCATCCCGTCAATGCGGCTCGCCCAAGTCGTCCAGGCGTTTTGCAGATATTTCAGATGGTTACTCACAATACACTACCGATACGCGCGCGAGAATCGGGCCTCGCCAACCTGTTGGTGTTATTTTCGCCCGCACCGCTTAAGGAACGTTAAAGGATAAATCTCTTTTCTCTCAAAAATGCACTTTTCTCTTTGTTTTCAGTCCGTTGCTCGAAGTTCATTCAAATTTGAATCAAATTCTCAGAAAATTCGACTTAAATGCATGTTTTATTTTATGAAAATTGGATCCGTCAGCTCAACCGGGTGTTCTGAAGTCAGTGCTACAACGACCCCATAACGAGTGCGCCACCAACAAAAACGGCGCACCTGACATGAAAAGAACTATGGGTAGCAGCAATGTTCTTTCTCTTGAGAACCGCCTTCTGGCTGACTTTGGTTTTGGTCCTTATCCCGATCGGGTCTGAGACCAAAAGCACTCCAGTAGAACCAATCAATCCGGTCTCGGCATTTATCGCCGCGCAGGCAACCATGTCTGATATTGGCGGATTTTGTGATCGCAATCCGCAGGCATGCGAAACCGGCGGAAATGCTCTGACAGCGATCGGCAGCCGCGCTCGTGACGGCGCCCGGATTGTATATGAGTATCTGGACACACAAATCGCTGACGCTGATCCGTCCGAAACTGTGATCACCGGATCCACAAACGTCCAGCCGACTTCTGATCAAACCAGCACCGCTGGTGCACAGACTGCCAATGGTGTGACCGAAACCACTCAGATCCAGGAATCTGTTATTGGGCCAACGCCTAGGCCCAAACCCCGCTCAGGTGATAAGACCTGAGTTAAAACCGTTCCCAGATCCTGAGACCTTCAGGACCAAATGAACGGTTGATTGCGCCCCGCGAAGGCAATGCAAATCCGTTGCATTGCATCAGACGGCTTCACTTCAGCGGTTTTTCCGCTACGCCGCAGACGAACAGCTGCCCATTTCGTCTGCGGCGTTTCTTTGTTTTCACGCGCTCAACAAACATCCAAACCCAATAAAACCCCGGCGCCAGGATAGGCAGATTGGGTTCTGCGAGCTATATGGAGCTCAAAGCGACCACAAAAGACGGATGCCATGACAACGACACTCGATGACATTCTGGAAACATTCGAGTTTCTGGATGATTGGGAAGACCGCTACAAATACCTCATCGATCTGGGCAAGGAGCTTCCGCCTCTGACCGATGCCGAGCGCAGCGAAGAACACAAGGTCCGCGGGTGTGTTTCGCAGGTCTGGCTGATTACAGGGATCGAAAAGAACGCTGAAGGCGCTCCGGTGCTGACGTTCCGCGGTGACAGCGATGCCCTCATCGTACAAGGACTTGTAGCAATCGTAACAGCAGTCTTTTCCGGCAAGACCGCTGAGGACATTCTGAAGACCGACGTTGAAGGCGTTTTCAATCAACTCGACCTGCAGGAGCATCTCACCCCACAACGTTCAAATGGCCTCAGGTCCATGGTTGGCCGGATCCGGACCGACGCAGAGGCTGCCCTGGCCGCAGCCTAAGTTCGTTTCGTCATCCGCGCTCTCACGGTGCGGATGACCAGCTTCGAACGCCAGACGGCCGTGACGGGGCTTGCGTACGTTCTCCATAGCGGTCTGCCAAAGCGGAAAGCGCAATTTGCAGGATGATTTTCGCGCACCTTGCAGGCCATCCGCGCTCTGCCTCGACTTTTTCAAGGCCCTTCAGATGACAACACACGTCCACCAGGACACCCGCCAGAACCGGCTCCAGGCTCTCAAGAACAGTTTCCACACGCTGGCGTGCGGACAGCACATCGTCATTCAAGTCTTTTAGGCCACTCCCTCTAGAGCTGGTAGCGAGCCGCTCGGTGCGCCAGCCCTGCCCGACCGTTGGCATCATCGACGCGAAGGTAAAGTCGGCGCGCAACCGTTCCCCCGCCCGGACCTCTTCCGGCTTCAAAAGCGGCTGGCCATTCTTCTTCTTTCGTACCGCCAAACGGGCGAGCGGACTTTCCGAAAGATTGACTCTGGCTGTTTTTGGCCGCTTTCCAGTTTCATTGGCGCCGTTACCGTTACAAGGCACAGATCGTATCTCGCGATGTTGATCGGCTATGTCCTCAGATCCACTCAAGGCGCGACGGAGCGCTGCACGCCCCTCCGGACTGATCCGGCAGATGCTCTGTTCCACTCTTTTCAAAACGCCGGCCGAAAGTGCCTCCTCTATCAGTCGATCGCTCCAACATGTTGATCTCGTTTTGGAGTCACGGACCAATTTCCATTGTGACTGCCCGCTGGAACAGCCCCGGATAGCCTCCGATCCTTTGGACGACAAACAGCGCAAAAGACGAACTCGCGCGCGCCGGTCGGTACTGTTGGCTGAAAGGAATGTCATTGCGCCCCCCAGAAGCTGGCACCAAAAAGCGGATCGCGGCGCAATGTGATCAGTGCCTCAATCTCACTGACCAACTCATCAAAAAAGGGATCTTCCCTCATGATCTCTATTTTCTTGCAGGCGTGGGAAGCTGTTGAACGGTCTCTGAAATAGCGGCGCCCAACCATCGCAAGTGACAAACCGAACTCAACATGCGCGAGATACATCATCAGTTGCCGCGCACCAGAAACATGCTTGGGACCGCGATTGTGGGTAAAAAAATCCATGGGTTTGATGCAGAACGCGCGGGATACATACCCCTCAGCAAGATGCAAATGGGCCTCCAGCCTGTTCTCCTCTAGCAAGCAAAGTGGTTTTGCTCGCAAAGGTCTGTAGTGGTCGTGTATTGCCCCTCCCCTATCATTGAACATATTCGCACCTCCTGTCGTGAACATTAGGAAATATTCGCCCGCACTACCGAGGTAGGCTTATATTCCTACAGTCTAGACTCACAATTCAGAGGCGTGGATAAGTTCATATACAACCTTAATGCAAGATAGAAATCTGCGACCGAGAGGCCGAGTGAACACTCTGTCGGGCATGCTGGAACTCAAGACATCTGGTCTCGGCGGCCGGTCAGACACAAAAAAGGCCGCTCAAAAGCGGCCTTTCGGTTATCCGGTTTGTAGACGGATCAGTTACTTCGCGCGCTTGCGCTGTTGGCCGAGGCCCATCTTCTTCGCAAGTTCAGACCGCGCGGCAGCGTAGTTCGGAGCGACCATCGGATAGTCCGGCGCCAGATCCCACTTCTCGCGATACTCTTCCGGCGTCATGTTGTAATGGGTACGCAGATGACGCTTGAGTGACTTGAACTTCTTGCCGTCTTCAAGACAGATGATGAAATCTGGCATGACGGACTTTTTCACAGGCACTGCGGGCTTAAGCGGCTCCGGTTCTGGCTCGTTTGAGGCTGCTGCTGTTTTCTGAAGCGCGCCATACACTTCGTTGATCAGGCCCGGAAGTTCTGTGGAAGCAACGGTATTGTTGCTGACATATGCTGAAACAATATCTGCAGTAAGGTCAATCAAATTGGCTTCAACCAGATTATCAGTCATCTCACACCTGTTCTCTACTGAAATTCAAAACTGCGGCTATGATTACCTGCAAGTCCAAACTCCGTAAGCAAACATAAGAATAGGGATACTTACAATGGCGAGAATCGACAAAGACTCTACTTTGCAGGCGTTGTTGACAGCCTTATATAGACCAAGGCTTGCACAGACAAGCCCCGCTCTCAAATAAAAGTCTAATGGATGCAATAAAAAACTAGGTCTCGGAAATAATGATCATTCTACGGATCATTGATCCACACCTAATCAAAAGTATTACCGCAAGGTCATGACTGCTGCGCTTCGGCAGTCACAACCGGTTTCAAATCAGTCTTTTTGCGGAAAAACCTCGGCCATGGCGTCTTCTTTCGTATCCGCGCAAGGACGGTATCCAGCTTCATAAGCAGCCTTAGCAAGCAGATGCGCCGAAATCGGGGCAGTCAAAAGAAAGAATATGACACCGGCCAAAGCGCGTGTTGCAACAGCCAAGTCTGCTGCATAGACCGCAAGAGCGATGAGCATGAGACCTGAGCCAAGCGTTCCAGCTTTTGAAGCCGCATGCGTGCGCATGTAAACGTCTTTCAACCGAACTATGCCAATGGATGCAACCAGAGCAAACAAGGCGCCGATGACGAGCATGGTCCCGGCGAGGATCGTAACAACTGCGCTCATTGGCCTGCCTCCCGCCGCCTAATACTATCTTTGACCTCATCCATGATCGTGGCATCCCCTGCCGCACCCCGGTTCAAGATGAAGCGGGCGAAGGCAACGGTTGCCAGAAACCCGACCAGGCCAAGTGTGATTGCTATATCGATATAAAGGTAATAGCCGGTCAGAAGGCCGACCGCGGCAATGAACCCAATGCCAACCGCGACCAGCATATCAAGGGCAACCACGCGATCCGGCAAGCTTGGCCCCTTCACGATCCGGTACACAATGATCAGGAATGAGATACTCAGGATCCCGAGCGATGCCTTAACGGCCCAGGCGAGATACGCATCTGCAAAAGCGTCGAGAGAGCTCATCTGAACACCTCCAGGATCTTGCGTTCAAAGCCGTTCTTGATGTCGTCAATCGTGGCTTGCGGATCCGGTACATCGATACAATGAACATAAAGCGTCTTGCGGTCTGCAGAGACATCCACCGACAGAGTACCTGGCGTCAGGGTGATCAGATTCGCCAGCATGGTGATTTCAAAATCACGGTCCACCGTCAATGGATAGGCAATAAAACCGGGCTGCAGCTCGATCTTCGGACGCACAACGATGGTCGCCACCCGCCAGGCGGACAATACCAACTCGTAAACGAAGGTTGCCGCCAGATTGAATGCCTTGCCAACACGGCTGAAATAGGCCGTGGTCCCGACCTGTTCACGGATAAGGTAGAGAGCAGCTGTTCCAAGCACGAAACCAAGGGCCAGATTGATCTCGCTGAAACTCCCCGTCACAGCCGCCCAAGCCAGCGCCATGAGGATATTGATCAAGAATAGGCTTGTCATCACAGCCCCCCGAAGACAGAGCGCAGGTAGCCGCGCGGTTCGACCAGACCAACAGCTCCGCGTGTTGAGAGTTCAAGCATCCACTCCGGTTGCAAACCGAAATAGACAATCATTGCCGTTAAGATGCCAAGCGGAAGCCAAACGGCTGGCCCCGCCAGTCCGGCAGCCCCTCCGCCAGCAACTGCGGCGGCTGCCCCCGGCCCCACACTCTCGCCGTCGGGTGTCCCTTCCGGTCCGCCTCGCCAGAACGCGTAAATCCACACACGGCCCATCGCGATGGTCGTCAAGAAGCCACTGAGCAGAATGGCGGCACCAAGCAAGGCCCTGCCATCGGCGAACGCAGCATCGACCAACAAGACCTTCGGCCAGAAGCCAGAGAAGGGCGGCAGTCCCGAAACAGCGAAGGCAAGCACCAGGAAAACGGCCGCAAAGGCAACGTTCCTTTGATAGAGCCCACCCAGCTGACGTAGATCGTAGGTGCCCGACATCATGTTCACGATCCCACTGGCCATATACAACGCTGTCATCACGATGATTGAGTGAACCGCGTAGAAGATCGCTCCCGACAGCGCGAGGGTGGTCCCCACTGCAATGCCCGCCAGCATGGAGCCAATTCCGGCAATCACAAGATAACCGAGAAGACGTCGGAGCTCACTTTGCGCCAAGGCGCCGAAAGCGCCGGTCATGAGCGTGAGGATCGCCACCAGGGCAAAGAGGTCTGCGAGTGCTTCGCGGGACCCCGGCATGATCAGCACGAATATCCGCAATAGCGCATAGACACCAACCTTGGTCAGAAGCCCGGCAAACACTGCAGACACAACAATGTTTGGCGTGTGATAGGACGCGGGGAGCCAGAAGTTGACCGGGAAAGCTGCCGCCTTCATTGCAAATGCCAAGAAGTAGAGCACCGCGATGGTGAGTAGTGTTCCGGACGCCGGGCTGTCGAGCTCAGACATCTTGATCGCAATGTCCGCCATGTTCAACGTGCCGAACACGCCGTAAATCATGCCGGTTCCGATCAGGAAAAAGTTCGTACCGATGAGATTCAAAACGCCGTATTTGACGGCGCCGTCCAACTGGGGCTTTTCATTGCCGAGAACCAACATGCCGTAGGACGAGATCAGCAATACTTCGAACCACACATAGAGGTTGAAGATGTCCCCGGTCAAAAACGCGCCGCACACCCCGGCCATGAGCAAGACAAGAAACGGATAAAACCCGTATCTGCGCCCCGTAGCCCCAACTGTCACAATTCCATAAAGACCGGCGCAAAAGGCAACAATCGAAGCAATCAGCGACAGCGTGGCACCAAGCGCATCAACGGTGAAGGCAATCCCGAACGGCGGCAACCAGCCACCCATCACCATGGTGATGACACCGTGATCCAAAACACGGATCAAGAGCCCGAAGTTGACCAGAACGAGAAGCGCCAGGAAAAGCATCGCCAGTTTCGGTTGGGCGTCTGTGTTCTTGCGCATCATCAGGCAGACGGCACCGCCGATCAGCGAAACCAGAACCGGCGCAACGATCAACCAGTCCGCGGCCGCCACCGGCTCCAGGTTCATGGCTGCGGAATAGTCGACTTTTTCAGAAGAATAAGTGCTGGCCATGTCAGATCAGTACCCTTGCGGCGGAAGCGGGTCGTTCTCAGGCTCGGCAACGCGCATTTCGTTGACGTCGTCCGTGCCGACTTCCTGGTAAGCCCGGAAGGCCAGAACAAGAAGGAACGCAAAGAAGGAAAAGGAAATCACAATAGCCGTCAGGACCAGCGCCTGCGGTAACGGATTGGCGATTACCTCTGTTGGCACCATCAACCCTTCCGGAATGACGGGCGGCACCTCACGGGTCAAACGGCCATTGACGAAAATCGACATGTTCACCGCGTTTCCGAGGATCGCGATGCCGAGCAACATTCTCACCAGCTGCTTGGAAAGCATGAGGTAGACGGAGACAGCGAAAAACAGCCCGACAAGGATAGAAAGACCGGTTTCCATCAGTCGCTCTCCCTTTCTTCCAGCGCCAACGCAATTGAACTGATCGCGCCCACCACTACCAGGTAGACGCCAATATCGAAGATCAACGGTGTCGACAGCTTGATCTGGACATTAAACAGATCGATCGGCCACCACTGGCTGGTCATGAAAGGCTGATTGGTGAACAACGAGATCACGCCGGCTGCAGCTCCCATAAACAAGCCAAAGCCGGCGATGCTCATGGGATGCACCTTGATCGCGCGGCGCACAGCTGCAACTCCGCAGGCAATACCGAAAATCGCGAGTGCAGAGGCTGCAATCAGCCCACCGATGAAACCGCCGCCCGGTTCATTGTGTCCGCGCAGGAGGACGAAGATGGAATACAGCACCATCAGAGCGGACAGATACGGCGCAATGGTTCGGAAAATGACGGTACGCATTACACGGCCTCCTTCTTTGCGCCTGTATCGGACGGATCAATGACCTCGTCCTCAGGAAGTGTCTTTTTCGTGTGCACGCGGATCAGCGCAAGGACACAAAGCCCGGCCAGGGCAACCACCGCGATTTCACCGAGCGTATCAATACCGCGGAAATCAACGAGGATGACGTTCACGATGTTCCGGCCGTAGGCAATTGAATTGCTGTACTCGGTGAAGAAGTCCGACAGTCTGCGGTCGAAGGGCTGCTGTGTAATCGCCATCAAGGTCAAGCCGAGACCAAGGCCGACCGATATGGAAATAGCGCCAGTAACAAGCGTCGAGACACCATTGCGATGATCCCGCGGGGACAGATTCAGGCGGGTCATTACAAGCGCCAGAATAACAACCGACAGCGTTTCAACCATCAACTGGGTAAAGGCCAGATCCGGAGCACCAAAGAGGAGGAAAATCAAGGCAACGGCAAAGCCCTGGATGCCAAGAGAGACGATGGCGGTCAGACGCGTCTTCGCGACAAGCACCGAAATCAGACCGAGCACCGCGATCAGGAAAATGCTCCACTCATAGAACGTGTAGGTGGGCATTTTGGGCATGGCTGGCCATCCGCCGCCAACATACCCCGGCACCAATACCGCGGCACCGGCGGCCAGAAATGTCAGCGCCATATAGGTCTGCATTTTACCGCCCTGCACCACCCTGGTAATGGCCGAAGACAACGACACAATACCGGCGATTGCCTGGTCAAAGCCTTTGTCCGGCCCCCAACCGATGGCGGTCAGCGTTCCAGCTATGAAAGCTCTGAGCTTGTCGAGCTGGGTAAACAGGAAAATCCCCATGCCGATCGTAATCAAAGACAAGATCAACGGGGCGTTGATCTTGGTCGGCCAAAGATGCAGATCGATCTCGGTGAAAGACCCAATCAAGGATGACAGAGTTGGGCCGATAAACAGAACGCCTGTTGTGTGCGGGATGACCGCAAGGATGAACCCCAACACAGACAACACCACCGGACCGGCAAACAACAACACCGGCCCCTCATGAGCGTGTTTCGGAGTGTCGACCGCTGGGCCGAAGAACGGCTTGATCGCAACGGCCGCTGCGATCACCAGCATCAATGAGTTGCCGACAACGGCCACGACAGTGATTAGGAGGCCAAAGTCCGGCCATCCCCATGTACCGTAGTAAAGAACTTCCTTGGCGATAAAACCAATGAAGGGCGGAAGTCCTGACATCGACAGCCCTGCCAGACAGGCAGCCCCGAACGTGATCGGCATCGCGGAGCGCAAGCCACCAAGATATCGGATGTCCCGGGTGCCGGCTTCGTGATCGATGGTTCCGGCAACCATGAAAAGCGCGCCCTTGAACAGCGAGTGCGCCAATAGATAAAGAACCGCGCCCTCAAGCGCTTTTTCATGGCTTGTACCGGTCAACATGACGAGAAGACCGAGAGACGCTACCGTTGTATAGGCCAGCATCAACTTCAAGTCGGTCTGACGTACTGCCAGAATGGTACCAACCAACAAAGTGACACCGCCAAAGAGCGGCAACACCGTCGTCCAGAGCGCGGTGTCTCCGAGAAGCGGATGCATCCGCATCAAGAGGTAAACACCTGCCTTGACCATCGTTGCGGAGTGAAGGAAAGCGGAGACGGGCGTCGGCGCTTCCATCGCATTGGGAAGCCAGAAATGAAACGGAAACTGGGCTGATTTCGTAAACGCTCCGCCGAGTACAAGCAGGAAAATCGGCACATAAAGGCCTGTGTCCTTGATGATATCGGGCGAAGCCAGAAGCACCGACATCTCGATTTCACCGGTCGCAGAAATGATGACAATGAAACCGGCCAGCAAAATCAAGCCGCCACCGCCTGTCACCACCAAGGCCTGGATTGCTGCTCGTCTGGACGCCGCCCGAAGGTGGTCAAAGCCAATCAACAGGAAGGACGTGATCGACGTCAACTCCCAGAAAATAAACATGGAAATCAGGTTGTTGCCGAGCACGAGCCCCAGCATTGCGCCCATGAAAAGAAACAGGAACGAAAAGAAACGGCCTTGCTGCGGATGGCCTTTCAGATAGCCACCGGCATACAGAATAATGAAGGTTCCAATCCCTGAGATCAGAAGCGCAAAAAGCGTAGACAATCCATCGACATAAATGGAGAAGTTCACACCATAGCTCGGCGCCCAAGCGACCGCTGCAACGAAGGACTGCCCCTCCGAAACAGGTGCGACAAAACCTGTGAAATGCAAAAAGATGAGCGCGGGAACCACCGCCAGCGGCCACGCCGCGTTGTGTTTGAACCACTTCGTCAAGAACGGCGCGGCCACTGCAGCCGCGAACGGCGCAAGCACAGCCAGAAGCGTGGTTTCGTCAGTAACTGCGGGCGTCATACTGATCTTTCGTTACGGTTGCCGATGGAGCAGCGCGGATATGCTGAACGAATCGATGTCTTTGGGGGGCATAATAGCGGGATAGGAACTGTCAGGTGCGTAATTGGGACCCGTTTTTTGGACTTCAAGGCACAACGCGTGACCATTCAATACCTTACTCAACGCCAGGGTGCTGCCTCCCTTGACGCTGCGAGCTTCGTGCAAAAGTATTTAAAAATTGATTCCATTTGTCTTTTTGCGACATTCAGCCTTTGCCCGCCCGCTAGCCAACCAAATCAACAGGAAGCATCCCACAGCAAAGCAACACCTAAGATGAAGCCGGTCTCATGACGTAAACAACGATTTCTATGCGACTGCGTTCTGGATCACGCTGTAGAGCCGCGAACAATCCCCTACTACCGCAAGCCTCTTGATTTCACGTTCCTAATACCGTTCACTTTAAGAAACGTCGCGGTGGTTTCAGCGGCAAAATTAAGCGAGGCAACGCATGGCTTTGGACCAAAATGGGGGGACAGCGTCCGGAGCTGCAGCTTCGCAGCCGAGCAGTTTGAATTTCGAAACACTTTTGTCTCTCAGCGGCGACGCAATCCTTCAGCTGGGCCTCACCGGAAACTTGGAGTATGCCTCACCGTCCGCTGCCCGATTGTTTGGCTGGGACTCCGAAAAGTTGCCGGAACATTTAAGTGACCTCGTCTACCTTGGCCCTCCCAATCCGGAGGCGGAGACGCTTCACAAAATTCTGTCTGGATCAGCAACACCAGACGTCAGCTTGCCCCATGCCGACCTGCAGCTTCGCTCGGCACATGGTTCACTTGTTTGGGCCGAAGTGACAACGCACCTCATCGAACAAGGCGGAGAACCGGCCGCCTTTGCGGTCTTCTTTCGGAGCATTGCGCGGCAAAAGGAACTCGAAGGGCTGCTCGAAGCGGCCACGCAGACGGACACCTTAACCGGTCTCTTCAATCGCCGCGCTTTCGAAGACACGTTAAACCGGGAGTGGGCAATCGCGCTGCGCGAAAACACTCACACGACCCTTATCAAGGTTTCGGTAGACAAGTTTGACGCGATTTCCGAACAGTACGGGCAGAGCGCTGCAGACGACTGCGTGTCGAAAGTGGCAGACGTTCTGAAAGACACCGCGCGGCGGCCCGCCGACGTAGCCGCCCGGATTGCGATGTCGGAGTTCGCATTGCTATTGCCTCGAACACACGAAATGGGCGCAGAAACCATCAGCGCCTACATACAAGTTGCGATTCAAGACTTGGGGATCCCCAACCCGGGGAACACAGCTCATAACGGTGTCGTTACCGCTTCGGTCGGTACTGCCTGCGCAGTTGCCGAACACAAAGGCGTCGCGGAAAGCTCCGAGTTTCTGTTAGCTGCTTCAGAATCTTGTGTTTTTCAGGCCCGTCAGGAAGGCGGAAACCGTGTCAAATTCTCAATGAGCGTCCTTGGCGGATGAGCTTCCGCCTCTTGCCGGTTCCGGTGATTTTCTTATCTCTTAGTCGGTACAAAGCTAGGAAACGACAATGAGCGACGACACCGACACAAAAATTAAAAAATCAACGGCTGAATGGATGGCGCAGCTCACGCCCGAGCAGTTTTATGTCACCCGTCAATCGGGCACGGAACGCCCCTACACGGGCCCCTATTGGAACAGCTTCAACGCCGGCCGCTACGATTGCGTCTGCTGCGGTGCCGAGCTTTTCCATTCGGACACCAAGTTTGACGCGGGCTGTGGCTGGCCGAGCTTCTTCGAAGCAGCAAATCCAGGTGCGATACGCGAGATTGAGGACCGGTCCCACGGCATGATCCGTACGGAGATCAGATGCAACAAATGCGATGCGCATCTTGGGCATGTTTTTCCAGACGGCCCGCCGCCAACAGGACTGCGCTATTGCCTGAACGGCCACGCGATGTCCTTTGAGCCAACAGAGTAATGCCGCAGAGTTTCGTTGCGGCAAATGGCGGCTTTCAGCGAGACATTATGAAAGCCCAAACCATTGAACTCATTCATGACATTTCTTTGCGGGACTTTAGGCCTCCTTTAACATAACACTGGTATTTCCCCTGATAACTCGCCGCACTTTCAGGGGAAACACCTTGCCTATTCTTCGGATACTGGGACATGTCCTGTTGGGAGCAAGCTTATACGCTGCCTTCACCGCAGGGGCCCGAAGCCAAGACAAGATCATCGCCTACACTGGGTTTCTTCCCCCTTTGTCGATCAACGCCGAGGAACGGGGCATCGCCGTTGAGATCATGGAACTGGTCGCGAAAGAGGCGGATATCGAACTCGATATCCGGTTCGCACCTTGGAAACGGGCGCAGGTACTCGTCGAAAACACCCCGGGGTCTCTCATTTTTTCCCTGGCCTACACGCGAAAACGCAGCGCAAAACTGAAGTACATTGCCCCTCTGATTTATACGGAAAGCGCCTTCATCACCCTCGATGAGCAAATCGACAGCTTTGAGCAGGCGCTGGCAGACAACAAGGTCATCGGAGTGCATCTGGGCAGCCAAAGAGCCCGTATCTTACGGCGAAATGGCCTGACGAACCTGACCGAAATTGCCACCGCAGAACAGATGGCCCGCATGCTCCAGGCCGGACGGGTCGATGCCTGGTACACCATTTCTATGCGCGCAAGTTACATCACCCGAAAACAGGGCTTCGATCACACACGCCTTCAGGTCGGAGCCCCACTTTCGCACGGCGTGCAATGGCTGGCCGCCAACAAGTCTGTGTCCCCCGCCCTGAAAGCCCGCTTGTCAAAGGCTGTTTCCAAGGTTTGGCGGGATCCTAGATATTGGCAGATCGTCGACAGCTACCTCCAATAAACCGCGCGTAACGCAGGATTTACCCCACAAACATCTCCAGGTGAGTACCGTCGGGAAAATGGTAGCGAATAGTTTGGCTCCGCTGGCCAACGGCTTCGTTTCTTGGCTCGCAAAGGATAGGTGATGACGGTGACGGCTTGCTTGAAACTCCTGATGCTGCCGGCGGTGCTGATTTGCGCCCTGGCAATAAAGGATAGCGTTGCAGCACAGGATCGGTTGCCGGACGGTGACGTCGCAAAACTTCACCACAATGGAACGACCTATGCCGCTTGGTACGGCACCCCCACGGATCGCTATGGTCATGCGATTTTGGGCGATGGGATTGAGGGCGGATCGCTGCATCTCAAAGTCGGCGGGAGAGCTTTCGCCGTCACTCTGTCACAAGACCAGGTGTTTGAAGATCGCACACCGCGAATTGTTGATCTGAACGGCGACGGTAAGCCGGAAATCGTGACTATCCGCGCCTTTCTGTCAGCTGGTGCGAGTGTGGCTGTTTTTGGGCTTCAAGGCGATCAATTGGTTGAACTTGCAAGTTCCCGGCCCATCGGCCGGACGAACCGCTGGCTCAACATTGCCGGGATCGCGGATTATCTCGGGACCGGACAAAAGCAGATTGCGTTCGTTGAAACGCCGCACATTGGTGGAACATTGCAAATCGCACGCTGGCAAGGGAATAAACTGGAGCTGGCGCACGCGCTCCGTGGATTTTCAAATCACAAGATTGGCGCGCGAGAGCAAAACCTGAGCGCAACGGTCAAAGCCGATGCTCAAGTCCTTCCCTTCATCATCCTGCCATCCAACAATCGCAGGGTCCTGCACATGGTTGGATACAAGGATGGAGAATTAGGTAGTTTGGGCCAAAAAGCGCTTGCAGCCCCAGTCGCGAGGCATATCCCGGGCGCACAAACAGAAGCAGATTGTGCAGCGTTTGAACTTGAAAACGGCGAGCGGACACAAATGTGCGCGAACGATATCAACGCTGGGTGACGTAAGCCAAAACAGTTCCGGGGATCCATTCACGCTGCTTGTCGATCGCTTCAAGGATATTCATTGGCCGCAAAGGACCTGACCTGATAGTCATTCCGGCAAGTCTTCCTTGAGAATTGCCAATGTCTGCCACCGCCACTAACGATCCTTTTGCGCCCGATGGGTCATACGCCTGGTTTCGCCTGGCTGTCTCGATCCTGCTGAGCACGCTTGGTGGCGCGGGAATGTGGGCGGTGGTGATTATCATGCCGGCTGTCCAAGTGGACTTTGGCATTGACCGGGCCGGATCTGCCCTTCCCTACACGCTGACGATGATCGGCTTTGGTCTTGGCAATTACCTTCTCGGACGGGTTGTCGACAGGTACGGCATTGTCTTGCCGGTCATAGCTTCAGCCCTTAGTCTCGGCGCAGGTTTCGCACTCGCGGCTGTCGCACCGAACATCTGGGTGTTTTCGCTCGCACAAGGACTGCTGATCGGCCTTGGAACCTCGGCAACCTTCGGCCCGCTCGTGGCTGATGTCTCTCACTGGTTCGTCAAACGGCGTGGTTTGGCTGTTGCGTGTGCCGCCTGCGGCAACTATTTGGCCGGTGTGCTCTGGCCATCCTTGATCAAATGGAATCTCGGCACGGGAGACTGGCGCGATACCTACTTGCTCATCGCTTTCATTTGTCTCGTCACGATGATCCCGCTCGCATTGGCGCTGCGCAGAAGGCCACCAGAAACGGCGTTTAGCGCAGCTCCTGCTCCCTCCGGTTTCCACCAGGCTTCTGCAGGATTGTCACCGCAAGCGCTTCAGATGCTGCTGTTTGTGGCCGCACTAGGGTGCTGTGTCGCCATGGCCATGCCCCAAGTCCACATCGTCGCCTACTGCGTCGACCTTGGATACGGCGTAGCGCCGGGTGCTGAAATGATCGCAATCATGACAGCCGCAGGCGTTGCCAGCCGGCTGGTGTCGGGTGTATTGGCCGACAAGATCGGCGGCGTTCGGACCCTGCTGATCGGCTCAGTCCTGCAATGTGCTGCCCTGTTCTTGTTCATACCTTTCAACGGGCTTGCATCCCTTTATCTGGTGTCCCTGATCTTTGGGCTGAGCCAGGGCGGGATCGTCCCGAACTATGCCGTAATTGTCCGCGAATACCTTCCTGCCCGTGAGGCCGGACAACGGGTCGGGCTCGTCATTATGGGGACTATTCTCGGCATGGCACTTGGAGGATGGCTGTCCGGATGGATCTACGACCTAACTGGATCCTACCAGGCAGCGTTTTTGAATGGTATCGCCTGGAACTTCCTCAACATCACCATCATGATTTTCATTTTGATGAAGGGTAAGCGTCGCCTCGCAGTGGCTGTCTGAACTGTTCAACAGTTTCAGATGCCCCCTCAATCGAAAGCGCCGACCTATCAAGGCCGGAGTTCTGCGACCCAAATTTGAATGCCGGGCTCATAAACATAGCCCTTATCGGCAAATATACCTAATATTTCAGAGACATAAGTCGCAAAAAGCTAAGTTTAATGAAATGGATTCATAAGACTTTGTGAAATAGGATTGTGCCAACAACCTGCATACACCCGACCAAAAACTTGAAAACTATCTGACAAGCGGGATGACGTGTTTCGGATTATCGAAAAGACCCTGACATTATTACTGATGGCGTCGTTCCTATGCTTGGCGTTCCCTAGTGGCGGGTCTTCCGCCTCTGATCAACAGGACATCCAGATAATCACGTGGCGTGGAATGACCCCCGCTGAACAGGGTTTTTTGTCGCGGCTTAGCGAGCTCGGAATAAAAGCAAAGTTCCATCATTTCGACGCCGGGCGGAGTGAAACCAATCTTGCAGGCTTCTTGAGGGCCAATCGGTCCGATCTTGAAAAGAGAAACCTTATCTACACCTTCGGAACAACTGCAACCAACACCCTTCTCAATTTCGGGGTGGGCAATGTTCCGGTGGTTTTTAACATCGTGTCTGATCCGATCGGCAACAACATCACGCTGTCGATGCATATGCCAACGCGCGGCGCGACGGGTGTCAAACAATCCCTTTCCGCAGAAGTCATCTTGCAGTTGCTGGAGCAGGTCTACCCGTATGAAACCATAGCGGTGTTGTTCGATCCAAGAGAACCCAACTCCACCACAGAAGCCGATAAGGTCACAAATGTCGCGGATGTTTTGGAAAAACAAACACTGCGTGTGCGGTTCATTCCCGATGTGGAAGATGCCGAATTGCATGTGGAACTGATGAGGTCGCAGCTGGAGGCCGCAGATGTTGTCTATGTCACCTCGACATCATCATTCGTACAGAAAGCTTATCTTTTGAAGCAAATAATGCCGCCAAACATCGTGAGTGTGACAGCGTCCCCGGCGCTGGTGGACCATGGTGTTTCTTTGGCCTTTGGCGAAGCGTATTGGCAGCGCGGCGAGGCTGCTGCGGAGTTGGCGGCAGAAATCCTGCTGAACGGCAAATCTCCCTCAGAAGTTTCAATCAACGAGATTAAGGCAAACGAGTCTATCCTCTTCATAGGAAAAGCAAGCCAAGTGACAGACAGGCTCGATCTGAGTGCGTTTCCCGATCGCGTGAAATACAGGTGATGTGGCAGGACATAGGCCACGCTTGATCGCCCTTGCCTTGACCGGGCAAACACCTTACCTCCGATTTCATGAAAAACGACACGCTCCCTCCACGCGCTGAAGCGCGCCCCGTCCAAATTGAGACCCACGGCATTACCCGGCAAGACGCCTACAGTTGGCTGCGGGCCGACAATTGGCAGCAGGTCATGAAAGACCCCAGTGTACTGGATGCAGATATCCGGGCGTATCTTGAAGCGGAAAACGCCTATCACGAGGCGCAAATGGCGCCGACGAAAGCTTTGCAGGAAACGTTGTTTTCCGAAATGCGAGGCCGCATCAAGGAAGATGACAGCGCGGTTCCCTCCCCTGATGGCCCTTATGCCTACAGCCTGAAATACAAGACGGGCGGACAGCAGCCGATCTTCTACCGAACACCGCGCGATGGTGGTGAAGAGACTATCTTGCTGGATGGTGACAAGGAGGCCGACGGCAAAGCCTATTTCAAGATCGGCGGCGCCAGCCATTCCACGGACCATAAGCTGTTGGCCTGGGCCTACGACGACAAGGGGTCTGAGTATTATTCTCTCCAGTTCCGCAATCTAGAGACAGGTGAAGACACCGGTTACGTCATCGAAGACACGAGCGGCGGCGGTGTTTTCTGCGCGGACAGCAAATATGTCTTTTACATCCGCCTTGATGCCAATCACCGGCCGTCCAAACTGTTCCGACATGAAATTGGTACGGACCCAGCAACAGATGTGCTCGTCTACGAAGAAAAAGACCCTGGCTTCTTCATGGGTGTCGGCAAAACGCAGTCCGGCAACACGATTGTCATCGACATTCATGATCACGAGACGTCCGAAATCTGGATGATCCCGGCGGATCAGCCCACAACAGCGCCCGCCCTGATCGCTGCTCGCGAAACCGGCATCGAGTATTCCGTCGATGACCATGGCGACACGCTTTACATCCTGACCAACGCCGACGGCGCGGAAGACTTCAAGATTGTGACGGCTCCGAAAGCCACACCAGGCCGGGAAAACTGGCGCGATCTGGTGCCGCACAAGGCCGGGTGCCTGATCCTGTCCCACTGCGTCTACAAGACATTCATGACCCGTTTAGAGCGGGAAGATGGCTTGCCGCGGATTGTCATTCGTAACCTTGCAGACGGCGACGAACATTATGTCGCCTTTGACGAGGAAGCTTATTCGCTGGGATTGTCTGGCGGGTATGAATTCGACACAGAGATCATCCGCTTTTCCTATTCATCCATGACGACGCCGTCACAAACGTTCGACTACAATGTCGCAACGGGCGCACGCACCTTACGCAAGGAACAGGAAGTGCCCTCCGGCCATAAGGCCGATGACTACGTCACCCGGCGCTTGATGGCACCGGCGGCTGACGGCGAAACGGTACCGGTCTCAATTCTCTACCGGAAAGACACACCGCTGGACGGCTCGGCCCCACTCTTGCTCTATGGCTATGGGTCTTATGGCATTTCCATCCCGGCCAGCTTCAACACGAACAGTCTTTCGCTGGTCGATCGCGGGTTTGTCTATGCCATTGCGCATATCCGCGGCGGCAAGGAAAAAGGCTTCGGCTGGTACAAGGCCGGACGGCGGGAGAATAAGAAGAACACCTTCACAGATTTCATCGCGGCGGCAGATCATCTGGTCAAGGACGGCTTCACAAGCCACGAGAAGATCATTGCGCAGGGCGGATCGGCCGGCGGTATGCTGATGGGTGCAATCTCGAACATGGCGCCGGAGAAATTCGGCGGCATCGTTGCTGAAGTCCCGTTTGTCGATGTGCTGGCAACCATGCTGGATGACACGTTGCCCCTCACCCCGCCGGAATGGCCTGAGTGGGGCAACCCCATTACCGACAAGGGCGCCTATGAGTACATCGCTTCGTATTCGCCTTATGACAATGTCGAAACCAAGGACTACCCGCCGATCTTCGCCCTTGCAGGTCTGACCGACCCGCGCGTGACCTACTGGGAACCGGCCAAGTGGGTTGCAAAACTCCGTGCGACCAAAACCGGCGACAGTCTCGTAATGCTCAAAACCAATATGGACGCCGGACATGGCGGGGCATCGGGACGTTTTGACCGGCTGAAGGAAGTTGCCCTCGTGCAAGCCTTTGCACTTCAGGTGACCGGCAAGGCGTAAGCCCCTTCACAGTCTTGTGAAACTATTACCGGGTCCGGAAACGGATCCGGTTTTTCTTTGGCCGTGAAGTCGCTTAGTGTGATCGGAGTGACTTCATAATGACAAGCAGGGATATCATGACCCGTACATCGTCCAGATGGCTTCGGCGCACCGCCGGTTTCACACTGACCGCCGCCCTTCTCACGTCCGCCACGGTGACCCAGGCTGCTGAACTGCGCTGGTCGTCACCGACCGATCCGCAGACGATGGACCCGCATGCAGTCAACTCCGCCCCGGTGCTCGGGTTCTTGAACAATGTCTATGAAGGTCTTGTCAGGCGCGGCAAGTCCATGGACATCGAGGGGTCCCTTGCCGAGAGCTGGGAGCCGATCGGAACGGACGGATGGCGCTTTAACTTGCGCAAAGGCGTGAAGTTTCATGACGGAGCTGAGTTTACCGCTGAAGACGTGTTGTTCTCCTACCAACGCGCTTCATCCGAGGCCTCGGACACCGCCTCCTGGTTTGCTCCGGTAAAGAGCGTTGAAGTCGTCGATGACTTTACGGTCGATTTCCTGACCCACGCCCCCGACCCGATCTTTCCCGATTCCATCGCAAACTTCATGATCCTCGACAAGGATTGGGCCGAAGCAAATGATGCCACCCTTCCCGCGAAGGACGCAGAAACCTATGCCACGCTGAACACAAACGGCACGGGGCCGTTCAAGGTCGTCAGCCGGCAACCCGGCGTCGAGACCGTGCTGGAACCTTTTGAGGGTTGGTGGGATACCAAGGAGCACAATCTCACCAAGGCCACCTTCTTGCCGATCGCCAATCCGGCGACGGCCGTTTCTGGACTGCTCTCCGGTCAGGTCGATCTGATCAATCCGGTTCCGGTTCAGGACGTCAATCGGGTTGCCAATCAGCAAGGATTGAAACTGCATCAGGGCATTGAGGCCCGGGTCATCATGCTCGGCTTCGGGCACGCCCACGACACCTTGAAGTATTCCAAGGAAACGACCGGGAAAAACCCCTTCCAGGACGTTCGGGTTCGCAAAGCGGTGCAAATGGCGATCAATACCGAAGCCATGATCGACAAGATCATGCGCGGCAGCGCGGAATTGGCAACGCAACTCGTCAGCCCGCAAATGAAAGGATACAGCTCCGCAGCATCAGACCGGTTTGGCTATGACCCAGCCGCTGCCAAGGCCTTGCTGGCAGACGCTGGTTATCCGGATGGCTTCTCTTTCGGACTGATGTGCCCCAACGACCGCTACATCAATGATGAAGCGCTGTGCAAGGCAATAGCGGCGATGCTCACGCAGGCAGGCATGCGCGCCGAGTTGAATGCCATGCCGGTCCGCAGCTACTGGCCAGAACTACGCTCCGGCAATTTCGACATGTATCTCCTGGGTTGGTCACCCGGAACATTCGACGCCGAACACCCAATCCGGTTCCTCGTCACTTCAAGAAATGATGAGAAGAAGCTCGGCAGCTGGAACTTTGGCGGCTACTCAAACCCCGAGGTGGATGCGCTCTTGCCGCAAATCCAGCGGGAGATTGATCCGGCCAAACGGCAGCAAATGCTGGATGAGATCGCTCTCACCGTCCGCAACGATGTGGTCTACGTGCCGCTCCACATCCAGCCCCTGCTGTGGGGCTCCAAGGACACAGTCGATCTGACCCAGCGGGCCGATAATTTCCTGATGCTGCGCTGGATTACAGTCAACTAGATCAGCGGGCGCTTAATCGAAATCGATTGAGCGCCTAAAAGCTGATCGTTCCGAAAGGAGCCGAGCATCCGAGACTTATGAAACATACCGGCGCCGCTCGCGCCGGTATTTTTCCTTCCGGTCAAATAACAACAATTATTCTCCAATATTTCTTCAGAATATTTATTCGGATAACGAAATATAGATCAGATATCTTGAATAATAATATTAATATTACAAGCATTTAATGACGACAGTTTAATTTGAATTCTTCTCCAATCACGACCAAATCGTAACCGTCACCACCGGACAACAGTGTCCAAAACGATGGTCCTTGCGGAGGAGCAATACAATGACTTACCAGCCTACCCATCCCCTGCCGTTTTCAATCAACACCGCGCCAGTCATGCCGATAGACCTCTATATCCCGGCTGGGCCGCCGGGTGATCAGAACGGAACCACCAACACCGCTCCCTTCATGACCGATCTGGATGAATTCGGCTGGACGGTGCCGGACGCATTGGATGTTTCGACCAGTCCGGTCGAGTTCAACGATCTACCGTTCTTGAACCTGGACCCCTACAATCTGGACGGTAAAGACAATCTGCCGACTGGCAACCTTGCAGAGGGGCCGCAGGGGGGACTCAGCTCCCAGGTTGATGTCCAGGCAGGCTCCGGCGAGCAGCAGGTAAACTTTAGCCTCGAGATGGAAAACTACACGTACACCACAGAGTACGGACAGATTGACATCCTCACGCTGGCCGAAGAACGAACGACAGAAATCAAGACCATCAATTTCAACGGCCAAGAAGTCGCGGTGGAGTATCAGGCTGGCATTGCGCATGAATTTGAAGGCAGCTTCTATGACAATGCCTTCCGGGAGCTCTATGTCGAGATGGCTTTCGAAACCGGGATGGAGATACAGGCTGAAGCCTTCGACGCCAACGGCAACCCGATCATGACTGCGTTCGGATACGAACAGGCGCTTGAAATCTATGGCGAGGCCTTCGATTACGGCATTGAAGAATTCGAAATGGCCTTCGAACTCGGCATTGAGCTCGAGCTGAACGATTTCGGCATGTATGAAATGACACTGTCGGTGATGTTTGAAGGCGAAATCGTCTACATGAACGGCGCCGAGCGTTTTTATGAGTTTGAAGACGAGCTGTTCTTTATGTTCTCCGACCAGGACCAGATCGACTTCAACCAAATTCCGGACGGGCTCTACAACGAGATCCAGAAATTTGCTGCCGGCATGGGTGACGCTTGGGGCGGTATGGAAATCCTGAACGCTCAGCTGGAAGCGATTTTCCTCCAGCTGCAGGAAGACGGTCACTACCAGGCATGGGATGACGTGGATCAGGGACTGGACAATCCGTTCGACTTTAACGTTCCGCCGTCCGACTGGCTGACCTGATAGACGCGAACCACTCCGCAGAATTCATCCCTTTTGGAAGATCTGCCTTTCTCTTGAACGGACCGGTGGCAAAGCCATTGGTCCGTTGTCGTATTTCAGAAGGCCAACAATCTGGTCATATCGGATTTTGCGCCACAATAGCTTTTGACGTTTCGACCAGATGTTTGTACGACGGAACTCTGATTTGAAAGACATCTCTGAACAGAGATGCCGTCCGCGATTGCCAGAGGTCTTTATGCCGAATTTTGTGAGAAAAACTCGAAATGCCGGAAACCGCCTTGGACTCATTGCGGTTGGCACTCTCGCATTCGCCCTAAGTGCCTGCCAGATCCAGTCGCCTTCAGATATTCTTTTTGCACCAACCTATAATACCGACCGCGGCAGCATTCCGGTCGTATCCGGAACTCAGTATGACTGCCGCACGTTTCAGGGCAGCGGTTGGAAAGGGATTGCCGGCGGCCGTGCAGCGAACTGGGGCGAGCCTTTCCCAGTCGCCCGGACAGCCTGTTTTAAGACCCGGGACGAGTGCCAGGCTTTCTTGACCCTGATGAGCGGTTACATCGACTATCAGCCCTACTATCGCTGCCAGCCGCACACGGCCTGACATGATCAGTTGATCTACCGCGCTATGTCCTCGTGTTGCCGGAACATGTGCACAATCAATTCTCTGGTGCGGCATGATCTGACCGCTCAAGTCAAAGTTGATACCGCGGGCAGCTGTCCTTGAAACACAGGTCGTTCGGCCAGATAGGTCCGCATAAACTCCCGCAGACACTTTGCACGCGCGCTCAAGAGCCTACCGGTTGGCCAGACAGCGTAGATATCCCGTTGCTGACCCTGCCAGTCTGGTAGAAGAAGTTTTAGTCGGCCCTGCTCCAGCGGCTCAGCAGCTTCAGTCACACTCAATAGACACACGCCAAACCCGTCCTCTGCAAACTGACGGACGAGCGCGATATCATCAACAATCACATCCCCTTTGAGATGCAACTCGGAAGTGCTGCCAGTCAACCTGTGGCTCAACCGCCAGGCCGGGATCGTTCGGACGGCGATGATGGCATGCTGCTCAAGATCGTCTGGACTTCCCGGCATGTTGCGCCCTTCAAGATAGGACGGGGCTGCCATCACTGCTGTCGAGATCGATCCTATCTTCTTTTGATAAAGACGCTGATCCTGCTGCGGGCCAATTCTCAGGGCCAGATCAATTCGCTCATCCAACAGGTCGATGTTGAAATTGCTCAGTCGCAAGTCCAGACGAATGCCTGGATACTGCCGCATGAAGGCGGTCCACATTGGCTGCAGGGCCCCAACAGAAATATTGGTTGGCGCAGCCACAACGAGGGGCCCACTGAGTTCGTGCATCTCGGCGCTCAAGTTGCGCGCAGTGATCTCCGCCTGCTCCACGATCCCGGCAAAGGCCTGAAAATAGGCTTCGCCTTCAGAAGTCAGTCCGAATTTGCGGGCCGAGCGATGAACCAGTTGATGTCCGAGCTTGCCTTCCAACCGCTGCAAACGGCGGGTCACAGTCGCAGCCGGCAGGCCCAGCGCTGTGCCGGCACCCGTTAAGCTGCGGGCTTGGGCAACGTGTACAAAGAGCGCAATATCATCCAACATGATTACATTTTCGGAATTTAAATTGTCGATAATCGGTATTTATCATGAAAAATGAAATTCATATACCTCTCCTGTCCCCAAACAGATCAGGAGATGATCATGAGTTACTTCATCAGCGCCGGTATCGAAATGACTGCAGGCTCGAAGCTTGAGCAGGTTGAAACCGAGCTTCAGAAGCTGGTTGCGCAAACGCGCGAAGAACCAGGCTGCATCTTGTTTGAAATTCGCCAGAACCTGAAAGAACCAACAAAATTCACCTTGTGGGAGTGCTGGACCAATCCGGATGCCTTGGCCGCACATTTCGAGGCACACCACACCAAAGCCTATCTGGCACAAAATCTCACGGAGGTAAGGCACATCGAACCGCTTGGAGAAATAGGAGACAAAACCTTCGCCGATGCGATCAAGGCACACGCATGAGACATCGCCTGATCTCGACCGCGTTGATGTCCTTCTTCTTGTCGTTTCTGATGTCCTGCTGGGTCACCCTGATAAATCTCGGCTGGAGCGACGCTTTCCTTGGTCAATGGATGTCTGCATTCCGGTTGGCATGGCCGGCTGCCGCCGTAATTGCATTCTGCTTTGGCCCTTTTGTCCAAAACGCCACCGCCTACCTCACACAGCGCTTCCCGGGTTGGGCGCTCCGATCATGAGAGAAATCATGCTTCCAATTCGCCAAAACGTCGATCAACTTGGCCCCGTGGCCGGGCCATACAGCCATGCCGTGATCCACGGTGACACGCTCTACACGTCGGGCCTGACAGCCTTTGGCTCAAACAGCCAGTCCGAAGGCGCAGCAGAGCAAACACAAACCATTCTGGACCAGCTCTCCATTCTAGCTGAGAGCTGCAACACATCCCTGCAGCACCTGATCAAGGTCACGATCTTCGCGGTGGATCCGGCTGACATTCCCGAAGTCCGAAAGGTGCTCACAGACCGCTACGGTGAAAACGTGCCGGCCAGTTCTCTTGTGTTTGTAAAGGAGTTGTTTTCGCCGGATCTCCAGCTGGAAATCGAGGCAGTGTTCGCAGTGAATCCCGCGTAACAGCCCCATGCCGCCACTGCGGGCTTGATCCTGCAGTGTACAAGACGCTTAATCAAAACCGGTAATGCGGCCATCACACCGCATTGCCGGCACCGCATAATTCAGTGGCGGTTTTACAAACTACACTGGAGAAAAACAGTCTCTTTTATGGGCGTATCATAATAGGCCGGGATCTCCACAAACCCTGCAGCCTTGTATAAACGAATAGCGCCTTCCATGGTGGGAAGTGTATCGAGTCGCATATAGCGGTAGCCTGCGCTTCTAGCCCGTCCCAGAACGGCGGACACCAGGCTGGAGCCGACCCCGCTGCCCCGTCCCTCAGGCGCGACATACAAGCGTTTCATCTCGCAAATGCCGTCATCAGCCATGGGCCGCAGGGCCACACAGCCGATCGAGACATCAGAGCTCGTCTTCGCGAGTATTAGCGCCCCTAAGGGCGGTACATACTTGCCAGGCAATGCAGCCAATTCTTCCTCAAAGCCCTGATACGACAAATCAATGCCAAGCCAGTCCACATAGGCCCGGAACAACCGTTTGACGTCTTCAAGGTCGCGGGACGGATCAGCATCCGTAACGGTAAAATCAGTCATGCTGGGAAAAATCTTGTCCAGTTTAACTTGCGATCATTGGGCAGCGCCCGAAACAGCCGGGATTGCTTTTAAATAAAACCCGATCGCCTCGCGGTCGGAGGCCGGAAGGCGGGCCATGTTTTCCTGTACCGGCACCATCTCGCCACCCACAGAATCGTAATCCGGTGTAAAGCCGCTTTCCAGGTAATACGCGATGTCAGATGCGCTCCAGCTGCCAAATCCTCCCGAGACAGGGGTGATGTTCGGCACCCGCCCCTCACCCGTTGCAGCCGGTGCCCCGCCCAACCAGTCGGAAAGGATCAAGCCTCCAGCAAAATCGCGCGGCGTATGACATTCCCCGCAATGGCCCGGGCCTTCCACGAGATACCGTCCCCGCTCCCAAATTGCCGGATCCACATCTTCTCCACCGACAGGTGCCGCAACTACCGGAGCCGGGTCCAGGAACATTCGTTTCCAGAGCCCGACCCCCCGCCGGATGTTGAAAGGAAAGGCCAGCTCATTCGGCCCGGCATCGCCCTCGACAGCTGGCAGGGTCTTCATGAAGCTGAAGAGATCATTGATGTCCGCCAGAGCCATCCGGGCGTAAGAGGCAAACGGGAAGGCCGGGTAGTAATTCCGGCCATCCGGAGATGTCCCATGTGTCATCGCATTGGCCAAATCAGCGACCGACCAACTCCCGATACCATTATTAGGGTCTTGCGAGACATTTGGTGCCACGAAAACGCCAAACGGAGTTTCAAGACGCAGCCCGCCACCAAGTTTCAGCTTGTCATCGCCTTTCGCTTCAGGTGCGGCGTGGCAGGAACTGCATCCAGATGCCCAGAACACGAGCTCACCATTGACGGGATCGCCGGGTCCGAGATTGGCAACTGTGTTTTCGTCCAACCGGGTTGGGGCGGAGAGAAACCAGCCTGCGAGCGCCGCAGCAACGCCAAGCACGATCACGAACAGCAAGAGCTTTTTCATGACGGTTCTCCCCTCACCCCGAATTATGGATCCCGGAATTCCTAGTTCTTGACCCGGAACCCTTCATGGCACGACTTGCATGTCCCGAAGACTGGCCCCATCGCCGCTTTGAAAGCATCGAGATCGGCTGGTCCGGCGCGTCCGGCTGCTTCCATCGCAGTGCCGGTCGCAGCAGCGAACTTCGCGATCTCGGCATCAAATCCGGCCCGGTTGTCCCAGATCGCCGGCGCGGCTTCTGTGTCGCCCGCGTTTGATCCATCCGGGAAATAGTCTCCAAAAGTAAGGGAGGCTGCACGCATGGCGGCAATGGCCGCTTTTCCGGCAGCAGGCGAATAGGCGATTTCGCCCTTCATCAAGCCGCCACCAAGGCCGGCAGCTGCACCAACGGACGACATAATCGCTTGCCGGTCACCAATCGGATCATCGTCCGCCTGGGCCGCCCCAAGGCTGGCTGCAATCGCGATCGAAACAATGGAAATGCACTTCGAAATGGTCCGCATGGTCCTCTCCTCACTGACAGGTCTCAGCTTTGCTCAAACGGATCTGCGTGGGGGAGCGTCCATCCCGGCAGCCGCATAAGTCTAGGGGAGCGGAAAGTTGCGGGCGTTGCAAGCTTTGAAATGTAACAACCGTTATCAAGAAATAGTGCGCAGACGTCTGCCGAAGACAAAAAAGCCCCCGGTCTCGATTGAGGCCGGAGGCTGAAACGTCACAGAAGCGAAGGTTTACTTAGTTGCAGCTTCGTACATCTCCAGGACGTAGTCCCAGTTGATCATGTTGTCGATGAAGGCTTCCAGGTACTTCGGACGCGCGTTGCGGTAGTCGATGTAGTAGGAATGCTCCCAAACGTCACAGCCCAGGATCGGGCTTGCGCCGTGAACCAGCGGGTTTTCACCGTTCGGGGTCTTCATGATTTCCAGTTTGCCGTCCTTGACTGCCAGCCATGCCCAGCCAGAACCGAACTGGCCGACGCCAGCTGCAATGAAGTCCGCACGAAATTTATCGTAGCCGCCAAGGTCGCTGTCGATCGCAGAAGCCAGAGCGCCCGGCAGAGAGGTGCCGCCACCGTCTTTCTTCATCCACTTCCAGAAATGGATGTGGTTGTAGTGCTGGCCGGCGTTGTTGAAGAGCGGCGCGTTTTTGCCAAAGCTTTCTTTTACGACGTCTTCCAGAGACTTGCCTTCCAGGCCGCTGCCTGCGAGCAGCTCATTGCCTTTGGTGACATAGGCCTGATGGTGCTTGTCGTGGTGAAACTCGAGGGTTTCTGCGGACATATACGGGGCCAAAGCGTCATAAGCATACGGCAGATCAGGCAATTCAAAAGACATGGCAAACTCCTCATGTGTTCTATGAACAGCGGTGCTGACCAAAACGGCCGCGTACCGTGTTGAGCCGCAAAATAGGTTCGTCAACCGCGCTCGGCAAGGCGCGTTTTGAAAATAAAGAAAAATTTTCTTTGTTTTATCGGTTGTCCGGCTGAAATGCGTTCCGGATCAAGCGGGAATCGAAGTTGAGCGGCATTTCACCTTCAACGGCGTAGATATAGAGCGCAGCCCGCAAGATGGCGCTGAGTGTGGTCACGACGACAGACCCGACGAGGATCAGGGTCACGCCCACAGTGGCCAAACCACTGCCCAAAGCCGGGTTTTGCTCAAAGGCAAAGATCCCAAGCATCAAGATTGGCATCGCCACAATCAAAATCAGGAAGATTAAAGCCCCCAAGCCTATATGCCCAACCAACGCCTCGCCCCAGGTTTTTCGAACGGCTTGAACTGATCGCTTGATTGCGGTCACCGGACCGACACCATCCACCACCAAAATCGGCACGGCGAAATACGTGGCAACAGCCCAACCGGCCCCGAGCAAGTTGATGAAAAAGCGCATCAGCCCCTTCAACCGGCTTTCAAGCAGCTGCAGAACCCAACCGACAAATGCGGTCACCAAGGCCCAAAGCAGGATCTGCGGCAGTCGGCGCATGGACAGGCTGAGACCGTCCATAACCGTCGGATCTCCCCCGGCGAACCGGATCAGGGCACAGCCAAGAAGCGCCGCGTTGAAAAAGATCATGATGAAGTAATTGATGAACAGGAAAACGAACATCAGTGCCCAGAACCTTGGATCCTGATCCGGTTGCTCGCTGTCGAAGATGCTCTGGAAAAAGGCTTGAAGTTCAGGCGTCGTGTAGATCGCCCAGCCTCCGGACCCAATCACAAGAGCAAGTGCCAAGGCGCTCATGATCGGAAACAAGAGCATCTCCTTGTCGAGGAGCAACACTTTCCAGCAAGCCGCCCCAAGCGCCAGGGCCCGTTCCAGTTTCTCGATCATGTGTGGTTCCGTCCGCCGTACAATTCGACGCGGTACGTAACCACATCGTCCGTTAAGGAAGCCCGAAGACAGACACTTCACACTTCAGATGCGCCCGCGTCCATCCACAGACATCGGTCGCCTTGGCGGTCAGTTCTGTTGTTGTAGCGGTGCGATCAGGGCAAGAATCCGCCTGTTACACCATTTGATTCGTTGAGTTTTTCCAATATGGGCAGTGTTTATCCTGGCGCGGTGAAGCCAGCCCTGTGGCTGTTTGCTTTTACGATTATCGCTGCGTCGCAGCCCCAACAGATCCAGGCGGCTGACTTTCGGGTTGTTGACGGAGATACGCTCGTTATGAACGGAGAGCGGATCCGCCTTGAAGGAATTGACGCACCCGAACTCGCCCAAAGCTGCCTCACGTCTGCGGGCAAAAGCTATCGATGCGGCATGACTGCCAAGGAACACCTGCAATCGCTGATAAAACAAGGTGATGTCACGTGCAGGGGAGATGAAACCGACGCCTACGACCGGATAATCGCCACCTGTTTTTCCGGCAAAAGGAACCTGAACAAAGCCATGGTCGCAGACGGTCATGCGTATGCGTTCTTGCGATACTCTGATGCCTATCGGACCGAACAGGAAATGGCTCGGCTGAATGGCGCAGGTCTTTGGGCGGGCATTGCGGAAGCCCCTTGGGACTTCAGGCAGCAAAAATGGCAAGTCGCGGGGTCAAAGGCACCGGCAGGTTGTCCAATCAAGGGGAACATTTCGGCGCGCGGACGGATCTACCACACTACAACAGGACACGGATCAACGAGGCTGCGGGAGAGCGCTGGTTCTGCTCTGAAGAAGAGGCGGTTGCCGCTGGCTGGCGTTCACCGCTGAGCTAATGCAACGCTTATTCTACTCTGATACTGAGGTCATGCCCCCAAAGGCCGGTTTCAAGTTTTCATTGCGTATTCGGTAGACCAGGGTCGGATTGGCCCTTGTCACCCGACGTTGTGAGATGACCATTGAACAGCTCCCGCGCCTCACGGCCGGCCGGTGAGTTCTCAAAACACACATAAAGACTGTGGTTGATCAGCAGCTTTTCGTGAAACTGTAAACTATCCGCCACGAAGGCCACGCCAGCGTCTTCGGCCTTCAAATAGTCAAAGACATTTTTATCGATCACGATGGCATCAGTGCGACGAGCGGCGACTTTGAGAATGTTCTGGGTGTCGTTTTCTGCAAGTTCGCCCACGATGTCCCCGTCCGCAATCATCTGATCGAGCTTTGCCTCATTCACATAGCCGCGGACAACGCCGATGACGTAGGATCGCAAATCATCGTGCGTTTCCCAGTCGAAAGAGCTGTTTGATGGTGTCAGAAACCCAACCGGGCTGTCGCCGAAGGGTTTTGAAAACAGGCACCTGTCTCCGTTGGCTTCCGCGTCTATGTCAGCCGAATAATACTCTGGATAAACACCGATCCAGTTCGGGTCATCAGCGGCAAGCATGATTGCGCGGTTCCAGGGAAACAGTTGAACATCAACCTCTATCCCTACCTTCGCAAACGTTGACCGCACCGTTTTGGTATTCGGCCCCTCGCCCGTCGCTTCCACGTAAGGCGGCCAGTGAAGCGTGGTCAGCCTCAGCGTGTCAGACGCAAAGGACAGCGAGGGAGTTGCAATGATCAAGGCACTTAAGGCCAATGCGCAGCGCATCAAATTCTCTCAGTTATGATCCGTATTACACCGCGGGTAATCGGAACTGTCTGAAAAGCGCAGCGTGCCGCGCTTTTCATGTTTTAGTGAGCTCTTTAGCGCTCGTTAGAGAGCGGAGTTGAACTTGTCCCGTGCGGCCTTTCCGGCATCGGAGTTTTCGAAGCAGATGAAAAGACCGTGTTCAATGAGCAGATTGTCGTTGAACTTCAGATCACCGGCAACCTTGGCAACAGCCGGATCGTTCTGTGCAAGATGCTCAAAAACCAGCTTGTCGATCACGCCTGCAGCAGAACGGCCGCCCGCGACTTTCAGAATGTTCTGCGAATCGTCGTCAGCTTCCTCTACCGCGATGTCGCCAGCTGCCACCATGCCGTCGAACTTCTCTTCGTTGTTGTATCCTCGAACAACGCCGATTTTGTGCGCTTTCAAGTCGTCATGGGACGACCAAGTGAAGTCTGAATCCGTACGTTGAACGAACCCAACCGGGCTAACCCCAAAAGATTTGGAGAACAGGCAACGGTCGCCGCCCTTTTCCGCATCACTGTCTTCGGCATAATATTCAGGGTAAACGCCGATCCACTCAGGATCCTTTTGCGCCAGGTTGATCGCCCGGTTCCAAGGAAAAACAGCCACTTCAGCGGAAATTCCGGCCTTTTCAAACGCTGCCTTGACAGCGTCCGAGCTCGGACCGCTGGCATCAGCCATCACGTAAGGCGGCCATTCCAGCGTCGTGAGTTTTACGGTCTCGGCCTGAGCGGCCAAGGGGCTCATGAGAAAGGCTGCGGTCGCAGTAGCCAATAGAAGACGCATGTGTTCGTCCTGCCTTAAATCTAATAGTGTTTCGTGCCCACGAGTGAGCGCGTCAACACTACGAGCGAACAATGAATAAGAAATTTCCGAAGTGAAACCATGTCGCTTTTACGCACGTTCAGTGCCGCGAATATTTGTTTTAACTGTTAATAATACTTATCTGCACACCAGACAATTTGATTAGACACAATCAACGGAACCCTTCGGCTGGAGGCTTGCAGGGCCCTAAACCGGCATCTACAACCAATTTCGGATATTTCCGCCCGCCGTTCCAGACACAAGACATCCTTCCATGAAACAGTCCTTTTGGAGTTCGGTTTGCCTCGCGCTTGGTGGGTTGCTGGCGCTGGCCGCGGCCATGGGCATTGGACGGTTCGTCTACACCCCGATCCTCCCCTCCATGGCCGAGGGCATCCCGCTGACGCCGAGTGCGGCCGGGCTCATCGCATCTGCGAATTTTCTCGGTTATCTGACTGGCGCTCTTATTGGCGCATCCCGTTTTTTGGGCGGAACACCCAGAACCTGGTTCCTTGCGGGGCTCGCGCTCAGTGCTCTGACGAGTGCAGCCATGGCCCTCACCAGTGATGTGTGGTTCTTCATGATGATTCGCTTCATCAGTGGCCTTGCCAGCGCCTTTGTTCTCGTTTTTTCGACCACTCTTATATTGGAACGGCTGACCACAGCCGGTCACAGCGCCCTGTCTGCAGTGCATTTTTCTGGAGTTGGCATTGGCATTGCCCTCTCCGCTGTCCTGATCGCGGCTCTCAATCACAACGCTGCGGACTGGCAAACCTTGTGGCTTGCAAGCGGACTGGCAACCGCAATCCTCCTGGCCGGGTCAATCGTTCTCGTTCCGGCAAGATCAAACGCTGCACCGACGGACCCAGCAAATGGCAATCACACCCCAGAAGACGGCCGACGCACCTGGTCTCCAAAGGTCATCCGTCTGGTTGCCGCTTATGGCCTCTTCGGCTTCGGGTATGTCATCACCGCGACTTTTGTTTCGGTCATGGCACGCACGACCCCGTCCCTGACAGACATCGAGCCTTATGTCTGGCTGGTTGTTGGTCTGTCGGCAGCGCCATCAATCTATGTTTGGAACTTGATCGCCGCCAAACTCGGCGCCCGCCGGGCCTTCGCGTTGGCATGCCTAGTAGAAGCAGGCGGCGTCGCGATGACAGCGGTCAGCACCTCACCAGCCATCTTTTTGATAGGAGCTGCACTTCTTGGAGGAACCTTTATGGGCATCACAGCCCTTGGTCTTGCCGAAGGACGCCGTTTGACAGCAGAGGCCGGGACGGCCGCAGTTCGCCAGATGCTGGCGACCCTGACAGCCAGTTTCGGCCTGGGTCAGGCGGCAGGACCATGGATCGCCGGGCAATTGCATGGCGTAACGGGCTCCTTCCAGGCACCATCCATTGCCGCAGCCATTGCTCTTGTGATCGCGGCCGTTCTTGCCGGGCTATGAGCTATTGCAAAGCGCCCCTCACCAAAAAATGATCGAATTTTATCCAAATTGAAAACGTGTGATTTAAAACACGTCAGATGGAGAATTCCGCCGCTACATTCCGCGTCACAGTCAATGACGACTGCAAATGACTTGGGAGAAAGATGTGAAACTTGTAAATTCGATTATTAAAACTGCAGCACTTGCAGGTTCTATTTCATTCGGCGCTACCGCAGCATTTGCTGCACCACCAAGTGATGGATCAACACTTGGCGAATGCTACAACAACTGGATTTCTCATTGTAACCAGACCACACCGGGCTACCCGAACAGCTGTTACGATGAAGTTTTGAACCATTGCGACAGCGTGCACAGCGCAAGCCTTGGGACACTCTCAGGCTACAAGGTCAAGTCCATGCAACGCTCCGCTCTCACGAAAGCCAAGCGTGCTAACACGACACTCGTTGCCCCGAAGGTTCAGCCGGTTCGCGTTCAGAACTGACCGGGCGCTACAGCTCAACAAAAAGCCCTGCAATGGACGCATTGCAGGGCTTTTGTCTGTTCAATTGAGCGCCTCCAATCAGGCGTGGGAGAACTCCCAATAAAGGTCACGTGCACGAGCGGCGATCGGACCTGGCTGCAGATCACGTTCCTCGATCCGATTGACCGGCGTCACCTTGTTGTAGTTGCCGGTTGAGAAGATTTCATCGGCTTCCAAAAACTCGTCATAACCGAGTGTACGCTCAAAGACGTCATATCCGGCAGACCGCAGCAGATGAATGACGCGCTGGCGGGTGATCCCATTCAGGAATGTGCCGTTCGGCGCCGGGGTATGAACTTTCCCACCCTTCGCCATGAAAATGTTCGCAGAGGTCAGCTCTGCAACATTGCCCAGCATGTCGCGGACCACGGCATTGTCGAAGCCCCGCCCTTTGGCCTCCAGCATCGCACGCGCATTGTTCGGATAAAGGCACCCGGCCTTTGCATTGACCGGCATGCATTCCATGGTCGGACGGCGGAACGGAGAGAGTGTGATACTGGACGCTGCATCCTTCGGTGCCATGGGTGCGTCGAACAGACACAAACAGAACCGTGTGCTGTCCGGATCACCGCTGATGACACCCGGCCCGTCACCTTCCACCCAGTACATCGGTTTGACGTAGATCTGCTTGTCGCTGCCGAACTTGGCACAGCCTTCCTTGGTCAGCTCCACCATCTCCCCAATCTTCATGGTTGGCTTCATGCCGAGAGCGACTGCGGAATCGTTCACCCGTTTGCTATGGAGATCGATATCCGGCATCACGCCATCGAAAAAACGGGCGCCATCAAAGACGCTTGACCCGAGCCAGGAAGCGTGGGTCCGCGGGCCCATGATCGGCGGGTTCCCTTCGTGCCAAGTCCCGTCAATCCAGGTCCAGGTGTCGCTCCAGCCGCTCATCGTTCTCCCTTTCGATCATTCTGGGTGTTTGTTATCCGTGACCGGACAGAACACCGCCACCGCCCGCGGGTCAATAGCTTACCCACAACATCTGGATCGCAAGTCATATTATTCCTCCAGCCGACTTTTTGGGACCGGATTCGGTCTAACGATCACGCAAACCAGGATATTTCTTCCAGACGAGTTTATTGCGATTGAGCAGGATTGGCGTCCCACTTATCGCCAATGAACAATTTCATTGAGGTGCGAATTTGCGATCAGCGCTTGCAAGAATACCGTGCCCTAGATAATTTGTTCCCTCTTTGTTCGTTAATTTGGAGAAGCTTGTAATGGATCAGCGCATTTCAATGATCACCCTCTTTGTTCCCGATATCATAACAGCACGGGCTTTTTTCGAGACCGGATTGGGGTGGCAGGTGAATGCCGCGCCCTCCCCGCATGTCGTGTTTTTCCAGATACCTGGCGGCGTGTTTGCACTCTATGATCGCGGCGCACTTGAGGACGAGATCGGCACTAGGGTCACGGAGGCCCCCTTCGGTGCAATGACATTGGCATGGAACGCCAAAGAGCGTGGTGATGTCGACGCGATGTTTGAAAAGGCGGTTGCTGCAGGTGCCCGCTCGATCAAAGAACCCCAAGAAGTGTTCTGGGGAGGATATTCTTCGTATGTGGAAGTTCCGGGCGGGCATTTGCTGGAAATCGCATTCAATCCGTTCTGGACCGTAAACGATGACGGCTCCGTGCAGCTCCCTTAGGCCCAGCCGTGACGGGATGGCAACGGCGATAGACATTTGATTTTATTCGAACGGCTTTTGCTTGACCTTGTTCCAGGTTCAAGGTTCTCTGCCGCGTTCGTGTATTTCTCATGCTGAAGGATCCGTTATGGCTCACGCCGCTTATGTCTTTGATGCTTATGGAACTTTGTTTGATGTGCATGCCGCTGTGCGGAAACATGCAGCCAAACTGGGTCCCGATGCGCAACGGCTGTCCTCTATGTGGCGTGAGAAGCAGCTGGAATATTCCTGGGTGCGGGCCTTGATGGGCCAGTACAAGGATTTCTGGGAATTGACCCAGGAGGGTTTGGACACCGCGTTTGCGCTGGTCCCAACGGCTGATAAGTCGATGAAAGACGACCTCCTGAATGCGTACTGGGAATTGGATTGCTATCCGGAAGTCCCGCAGGTTTTGACGGACTTGAAAGCAACGGGTGCTAAAATCGCGATCCTGTCCAACGGGTCACCGGCCATGCTTGATGCAGCGGCCAAAGCCGCGGGTCTCACCGAATTGTTTGACGAGATCTTTTCCGTCGATGAGCTGCGGACCTTCAAGACCAACCCGCAAACCTACGAAATGGTGACGACCCACTTCCGCATCTATCCGGAAGAAGTCTCCTTCCAGTCTTCCAATCGCTGGGATGTTGCCGGTGCAACCGCGTTTGGCTTCCGGACGGTCTGGATGAACCGCACCGGAATGCCAGATGAATACACCGACCTTGCCCCAAAGGCAGTTCTCGCAGATCTGACCGGCCTGGCAGCTTTGGGCTGACCGGGTCGTCATCGCTGACAGATAACTTTTCAAAATGGATAGTTTCCATTACGCTCATCTAAATTGATAGTAGAACCGATTATTTCCAAAAAAGAAAAAATATTTATCTTAGATCGCATAGTTGCCGAACTTTGAAACTGTCCTATCCTTTTATGTTGCTGGGAGATAAAAAACTGAGGGCAATCTACTAACCTGTTAGATTTATTGAACATTCGCAGCATTGCTTCGAACAATAAAAAACGGGCACACTCCACGGCACGGTTGGGAGGCCTGCCGAAACGCTCTTCAGATGATCTCTCTCAAGCGAATTGGGAGGAATTTATGACGAAGCTTACGACCCGCCGCGACGCACTTCGCGGCATTGCGGGCGCTGGCGTTGCCGGTGCCGCGACTCTTGCAGCCCCGCACATCGCGACCGCCCAAGGGCAAACGACCACCTGGAAAATCCAGACCTCTTGGCCCGGCGGCGCTGGCCTGCAGATCTTCAAGGACTGGTGCGCAACAATCGTCGAGAAAACTGGCGGCGAATTGGCGTTCCAGCCGTTCGGCGCGAACGACGTGGTCGGTGACTTTCAGCTTTATGACGCGGTGAAAAACGGTGTTCTTGACGCCGTGAACCCATTTACGATCTACGCGCAGGGCATCATTCCGGCAGCAACATTCTTGACATCGATCCCGCTTGGCCTGCGCAACCCGCATGAATTTGATGTTTTCTACTACGGCCTCGGCGGGATTGATATCGCCCGTGAGCTTTACGAGAAACAAGGCATGAAATTCGTCGGCCCGGTACACCACGGCCCGAACATCATCCACTCCAAGGTTCCGATCCGGTCTATCGACGATTTCCGCGGCCGCAAGATGCGCCTGCCGGGCGGCATGGTTGCCGAGGTATTCACCGAGATTGGCGCAGAGACAACCGTTCTGCCGGGATCCGAGATTTTCCCCGCCCTTGAAAAAGGCACCATCGACGTTGCCGACTATGTGGGTCCAGCGGTCAACTATGCCCTCGGGTTCAGCCAGGTTACCGACTACATCGTCATGGGTCCTCCAGGGTTTATGTCGCTCTACCAGCCGGTCGACATCATGGACATCACCGTCGGCATGGACGCCTGGAACAAGCTCAGCCCGCAGATGCAGCAGTTCGTCGAGATGGAAACACATGTGTACTCCGACGCACACCACGCTGCGATCCAGAAGGCCGACCAGGATGCCTGGGCGAAGTTCGAGGCAGATGGCACGGAAGTTACCCGCCTGACGCAGGACGACGTCGAGCTGATGACCGAGGTCGCTGTTCCGATCTGGTTCAACTATGCAAACCGCGACGCAGACAGCGCCCGTGTGTTCAAAATGCAGCTCGACTACATGATGTCCGGCTCGCTGGGCTATGTTGATCCGGCGTTGACGGAAGGCCTTGAGCTGAAGCTCTAAGCCACAAACCGGCTACGTAGGAAGTCACCAAGTCCGCGCAGGAAACTGCGCGGACCTCTCACCTCAACGTTAGGTTCGCCGAACAACAATGCACGCCACCCTGAGCTGTGCGGCTTTTCATAAAGCCGAGCGGTAACAGGTGTCAGGGCAGACGCCTCCTTGCATGGAAACTGCGACTGCCCGGGGGAAGGACAAGGCATGCCTCAATTGGATTTCACTCTGCCGCACTGGGCCTATTGGCTCGGCCTGATCCTGTTTCCGATCATCGCGGCAACTCTGGCCAAGCGGCCAAAACCCAAAGAACGGACATATTCAACCGTTCTGGGCTATTTCATCTTGGTGACCGGCGGCATATTAGGACTGCACAGGCTTTATCTCAAAAGCATGATCGGCCTGCTCTATATCCCGGTCTTCATTGTCATTCTTTTCGCCAATTCCCAGGGGCAGGATGCGCGATCGGTCGCCTCCGACATGTCCAATCTCGTCCGCCAGGCAGAACGGACACTTGACCGTGAAGGCGGCCGGGTTACCTCTGCCGAAGCTGAACTGCCGGAAATGCGCCAAAAGCTCGCGGAAGCCGAAGTCGGGAGCTTCGCCGAACGGCGTGCCCAGCGCGATGTCCGCAGAGCCGAACAGAGGATCGAACAAGGCCGCGAACGCATGGCCGAGGCCGAAGCGGACCTGGAAACCGCACGGCCGGCGGCTGAAGAAGCGCAAGCCAATCTGGAATTCTGGCAAAACATCGCGAAATATGCCTTCTGGCTTATCCTGGCCGGGGTGGCGGTCGACGCGATCCTTCTGCCCGGACTTGTGCGCAAGGCCAACGCCAACCTGCCGCCAGAACCGGAGCTCAGTGAAGCCGAGCTCAAGCTGAAAGCCCTTGAAGAGGCGGAGCGGAAAGACGACGCGAGTTACGTGTCGAGCGGCTGGACCGGATGGATCGATCGCCTCTCCCTTTTCTGCGGCGAGTTTGTGGCCTATTGGGCCGTGATCGCGGTGATTGTCTACTACTTCGAGGTTATGAGCCGCTATGTCTTCGGCAGCCCCACGAACTGGGCGCATGAGGCCATGTACCTCATGTTCGGCATGCAATACCTGATTGCGGGCTCCTATGCGATGCTGACAGAATCCCACGTCCGGGTCGACATCTTCTACGCGCCACTTTCCAAACGCCGCAAGGCGATCGTGGATCTGCTAACCTCGGTCTTCTTCTTCATCTTTGCCGGCACGCTTTTGGTGACGTCATGGATTTTCGCGTTCGACGCGATTGCCGTTCCCTCAGGAAACTCCCTGATTTCGGATTGGGCCCGGGGCGAGATCGGCTTTGGAGAAGTCATCACAAGCTGGAACCTTGCCCAATGGACTGACCCGAACATCCGCTGGGGCGAAATCAGCTTCAACGAGTGGGAAGTTCCCCTTTGGCCGATGAAAATGGTCATGATCATCGGCGGGCTGCTTCTGGTGCTTCAAGGCATATCGAAATTCGCGCAGGACCTCCGCGCGCTTGTGGGGAGGACCTAAAGAATGGGTCTTGAAATTGGCATTGAGTGGCTGACACTCATCATGTTCGGATCACTGCTGGTGCTATTGATGGCGGGCCTCCCGCTCGCCTTCGTGACCGGCGGCTTGGCCTGCGTGTTCCTGTTCATTTTGGGCGACGAACGCGCGCTGAATATCGTGCCGTCGCGCATCTTCCCGCTGATGACGAACTACCAGCTCTCGGCGATCCCCTTGTTCATCTTCATGGCGTCGATGCTGGAGCGAGCGGGCATCATCAACGACATGTTCGATGTCATCTACAAGGTGCTCGGGGGTGTTAAGGGCGGACTGGCGGCCGCAACCATCATTGCGTCCACAGTTCTGGCGGCGATGGTGGGTGTGATCGGTGCGGCGGTGGTTACCATGGGCATCATCGCCCTGCCTGCCATGCTGAAACGTCATTATGACCCGAAGATCGCCATGGGATCGATCATGGCCGGGGGTACGCTCGGCATTCTGATCCCGCCGTCGATCCTTGCGATCATCTATGCCGTCGTGGCCGAACAATCCGTTGGAGAGCTGTTCATCGGGGCGGTCGTGCCGGGGCTGTTGCTCTCGGGGATGTACATCCTCTACGTGATCATTTCCTGTACGATCAGCCCTCAAAAAGGCCCGCCGATCCCGGAAGAAGAGCGCATTCCCTTCAAGGAAAAAATGCGGCTCATGTCCGGCATGTCAGCGCCGATTGCACTGATCGCAATCGTTCTCGGGGTCATCTTTACCGGTGTTGCAACGCCGGTGGAAGCGGCCGGGATTGGGACTTTCGGGGCCATCATCGTGGCCGCCATTCACCGGAATCTTGACTGGCAGACACTGCGCGAGGCTTCTCTGACAACCCTCAAGGCCTCCGCCATGGTCATCTGGATCATGTTCGGTGCTACCATCTTTGTCGGGCTATACGTCCTAGAAGGCGGCCAGCAGTTTGTGCAAGGCGCTCTGGAAGCCACCGGCCTCGGCCCCTGGGGCATCCTGATCCTGATGCAGGTGGTGCTGGTGATCCTTGGCATGTTCCTCGACTGGGTCGGGATCCTGCTGCTCTGTGTGCCGATCTTCGTGCCGATCGTCAAAGCACTCGGCGCAGCGGCCTTCGGGCTCGACAACCCGGACGACCTCGTCCTTTGGTTCGGGGTGCTTTATCTCGTCAACATGCAGATGAGCTTCTTGTCGCCACCGTTTGGCTATGCGCTGTTCTATCTGCGCGGTGTTGCGCCCCCGGACATCCCGATGACGGACATCTTCAAGTCCGCCCTACCCTTCCTGGCGCTTCAAATCATCGGATTGGTGCTCTGTATGATGTTCCCCGGCATCATCACCTGGCTGCCAAATCTGGTCTATGGCTAGGAACAACTGAAACAAAAAGACCTACGGCTGCGCGTTTATCGATGCGCAGCCGTAGTTGTATTTCAAGGATTGAGGTCGTTAGAAGGCACGCGAAATACCGAGCATCAAACGATGGTTCCCGGCGGTACGCTTGGCCTGCGTTCCGGCAAAGGTATCCTTGGTGTCGGCGATCCCGGTCAATGTGTAATCGGCGCGAAGACGCCAGTTGTCGTGCATGGCGACTTCCACACCGGCGCCAAGAACCGCACCAAGCCCGACCGAACTCTCGGTCCGGCCATTGGTCTTCAGGCTGTGATCGGTCGCAGCAACGCCGAGACTGATATACGGCATGAAATTGTTGATTGGCAGACCGACCCGGGTTTTTGCAGTCACCGACCACTTGGACCCGGTCTCGATCATTCCCAGCACCGGATGCTGACCTTTTTTCGTGTCACCAATATAAGTCGCGGCCCCTTCCACGCCCAAGATCACCCGGGAAACTTCCCAGTTGTAGCCGCCAAAAACACCAAACGCGGCATCGAAACGGGAATAGTCTTTCTTCTGACCGCCAGCTTTCACATCCGTGACAGTTTGAGACCCTCCGGCCTCAAATCCGAGATACGGTCCTGCCCAAATGGACCCGGCAGGAGCCATTGGAACAAAATCAGTTCCACCAGCGACTGGCATGTCGGCGGCTTTGGCCCCGCCGACCAGAACAGCTAGGGCTGCGCATAATACAAAGGGCTTTACCAGCCAATGCCTTGTATTCGGTAAGGAATTCCGGCGGCGCCGAAACGGTTTTGGCCGCGGCGAACAGCCATAAAAAACGCAACTATCGCGATTGGTAAAGGAACTTACCATGGGAGGTCTCACTTCGGTTATCTCGTCAAACCCGCACTACAACAATCAAAAATTATTGCAAAACGATAATTTTAAAAATCACAACGATGATTATTTTGTCAACAGCAATGTTTTGAGTTTGCGTTTTTTTTCAAAATGGACTAGAGGCTCTTTTCGTCAAAGGGCAGCACTCACCCGCGTACCAACATCTTCCCTTGCGGATGAACGCGCGCTGAACGCACTGGCCCAAAGGCTCTGAGTTCGTAGAACTAATTGATTTATCAAAGTGTATTGGCCTTTTCCCAATCAAGGCCGGAGGAAATCATGACAGAGATGGAATGGTCCGAACGCGAAAAACGACTGACACGGATCAGGCGGGTATCTGCGTTCATGAAATGGATGGTCAGCGGAATTCTGGTCCTGATCTTGATTTTCGGCCTTATCGTGATTGTTGGGATTTCTCTGCCGAACGAACTGATGATCGCACCTGACGAAACGATCGATTTCGCCGACATTGAACGTCCACTGGGCGAGATCCCTCAAATCCAGCGCTTCGGCTTGTCGATCGTATCCGGCATCGCATTTGTGCTTTTGATGCTGGCCGGCTGGAACATTCGACAGGTTTTCAAGCGGTTCCAAAGCATGGAGTTTTTCTCGCCCCAAACCCTCGCAAGTGTCATTTCCTTTGGGGTCTGGCTCATTGCCTTTGCAACTTTTGACCTGATCAGCGATCCAGTTGGCTCGGTGCTTTTGACGTATGATTTTCCACCCGGCGAACGGTCAATTGATGTGACCCTGGATGGAGGAGAACTGTTCTTCTTTGTTCTTGGGGCCTTGATGCTGCTTTTTGGCTGGATCTTGCGGGAAGCAGCGCTCATCGCGGATGAAAACCGCCAATTTATCTGATTTGGGCCGAGGGATAAAAATGGTCGACGCATCCATCAATGAACAAAGCAAACGCCTGAAGCGCATTCGTATTGTCGCAAGACTGGTCAAGTGGATCGCAACCCTCTCCCTATTAATCACCTTGACGGTCGGGATCGGCCTGACCTTTGTGTTCCTTTTTCCTCAAGGGCCAGCGTGGAGCATCGACGAAACAATCTGGGTTGGCGAAGGTGAAAGAGCGCTTGCGGCCATCCCAATTGAACAACGGTTTATCCTGGCAGTGCTGCTGGTGGTCAACTTTGTGCTTGCTCTTGGAATCATTTGGGCGCTGCGATCGGTATGCCGGCATTTTGAAACTGGGGACTACTTTTCCCCGCAGGCTTTGGAAAATGTCTTTTCGCTCGGCGCATGGATGATTTCATTTGCGGTATTTGATATTGCCAGTGATCCGGTCGGGATCATGGTCGCGACACTTGATTATCCGGAAGTGGAGAGAGTCATTGACGTTTCCCTCGATGGCGGCGAAATTTTCACAATGATTCTTGGGGCGCTTATGTTGTTGTTTGGATGGATCTTTCGTGAGGCGGCCCTGCTTGCGGAAGAAAACCGGCAAATCGTCTAGCATCAACGCATCAGGGTCTCGAATATGCCGATCATTATCGAACTGGATGTGATGCTCGCCCGCCGAAAGATGCGGTCGAAGGAGCTTGCCGAACGGATCGGCATCACCGAGCAGAATGTGTCCCTGCTCAAGTCCGGAAAGGTGAAGGGCGTCCGCTTCGAAACTTTGGAAAAGATCTGCGAAGTTCTGGACTGTCAGCCGGGCGACATTCTGATCTACCAAGCGCCAGAAGATCCATAACCCGTCAAACTTTCATCAAATACATATGAAATTGCGCGGATTACTGTAATTTCATCGCAAATTTTGACAATTAAAACGCTCCGGGATTATTGCGCATCATATCCTTTGGAGCTCATTTCTTATGTATGCACCGTCAGTTACAGACAATACTGGAATACGGCTGGCACCGGCCTCCCGAACACGGTTGAGGCACGGAAAACTCCTCACAGTCGACAAAACCGACATTTGTGATTGCACACTTTACGACCTTCAGAACGGCGGGACGGGTGTCGTCATCCCGGACGCCGAAGCTGATCTACCCGACACGCTTTATGTCGCTGATACCAAGCTTGCGACCGTGAACTTGGCGAAGGTGCGCTGGCGTGTGGGTTCTAACTTGGGGGTTTTGTATCTGGAAAAGCCCGTTCAACTCAGCCTGAAGCAGTCAGCCAAAACAAAATAACCGGCTGCGTTCCCCGCAGCCGGTCCGAAATTTGATTGCCAATTACGTTTATTCGGCAGCCTGGGCCGACGCGTAACCAAGCTGAACATTCAGCTTTTCAATCAACCCAACAGCTGCTTCCGCAATGACAGTCCCCGGCGGAAAGATGGCTGCGGCTCCAGATTTAAAGAGCTCATCGTAGTCTTGCGGCGGAACCACACCGCCCACGACGATCATGATGTCCTCCCGGCCCTCATCGGCCAGCGCCTTTTTCAGCGCTGGAACAAGCGTCAAATGACCTGCGGCCAGCGACGACACGCCAACCACATGGACATCGTTCTCAACCGCCTGCCGGGCCGCCTCTTCCGGGGTTTGGAACAACGGGCCGATATCGACGTCAAAACCGAGATCGGCAAAGGCCGAGGCAATCACCTTCTGGCCGCGGTCGTGACCGTCTTGCCCCATCTTGGCAACGAGGATACGCGGACGCCGGCCATCGTTGTCCTCAAACGTTGCAACGAGGCTTTGTACCTTTTCCATGGTGCCGGACATTGCGCCAGCCTCCCGCTTGTACACTCCTGAAATCGATTTGATCTCTGCTTTATGACGGTCGAAGACCTTCTCCATTGCAAAGGAAATTTCGCCAACGGTCGCCATCGCTCGCGCAGCCTTGACGGACAGATCCAGAAGATTGCCCTCACCAGTCTTCGCGCATTCTGTCAGGGCATCGAGCGCGGCCTGCGTTTCCGCTTCGTTGCGCTCTGCGCGCAGGCGTTTCAGTTTGTCGATCTGAGCGGCCCGCACGGTCGCATTGTCGACTTTGAGAACGTCGATGGCCTGTTCACTCTCAGGCTTGAACTTGTTGACGCCGACAACCGTTTGCGCACCGCTGTCGATCCGCGCCTGGGTCTTAGCCGCCGCTTCTTCGATCCGAAGCTTGGGAATACCCTTTTCAATGGCTTTTGCCATGCCGCCCAGCTCTTCGACTTCGCGGATGTGCGCCATAGCCTTCTCGGCCAAATCTGCGGTCAGTTTCTCGACATAGTATGATCCGCCCCAAGGGTCGATAACCTTGGTGGTGCCACTCTCCTGCTGCAGGAAAAGCTGTGTGTTCCGGGCGATCCGCGCCGAAAAGTCTGTCGGTAGTGCCAGCGCCTCGTCCAGCGCATTGGTGTGCAGCGACTGGGTGTGCCCCTGTGTCGCTGCCATTGCTTCCACACACGTACGGATGACGTTATTGAAGACATCCTGCGCCGTAAGCGACCAGCCGGAAGTCTGAGAGTGGGTGCGCAGAGATAGGGATTTTGGGTTCTTCGGCTGGAAGTTTTCTTCCATCAAGGTCGCCCAGATCAGGCGCGCAGCGCGCAGCTTTGCAACTTCCATGAAGAAGTTCATGCCAATCGCCCAGAAGAACGACAGGCGCGGCGCAAACTGGTCAATGTCCATGCCAGCCGCGACACCGGCGCGGGCATATTCGATGCCGTCCGCAATCGTGTAGGCGAGCTCCAGATCCGCCGTCGCACCCGCTTCCTGCATGTGATAGCCGGAAATGGAAATCGAGTTGAACCGCGGCATGTTCTGTGAGGTGTAGGCGAAGATGTCGGAGATGATCTTCATCGACGACTTCGGCGGATAAATGTACGTATTGCGGACCATGAACTCCTTCAGAATGTCATTCTGAATGGTGCCCGAGAGATCCTTTTGATCAACGCCCTGCTCTTCCGCTGCAACGATGTAAAGTGCCAGCACCGGCAACACTGCGCCGTTCATGGTCATGGAGACGCTCATCTTGTCCAGCGGGATGCCGGAAAAGAGCGTGCGCATGTCATAGATCGAATCGATCGCGACACCGGCCATGCCAACATCACCCGAGACACGCGGATGATCGCTGTCATAGCCCCGGTGCGTGGCAAGATCGAAAGCAACCGAGAGACCCTTCTGACCAGCAGCAAGGTTCCGCCGGTAAAACGCATTTGAGTCTTCGGCCGTCGAGAACCCAGCATATTGGCGCACAGTCCAAGGCTGCTGGACATACATCGTGGGATACGGCCCCCGCATGAACGGCGGAAGACCCGGCCAGGTGCCGATATGTTTCAGGTCGGCAATGTCACCGGCACTGTATGCAGCAGCAACATCGATGCCCTCAGGAGTGGTCCAGGCCGCCTCGTCCCCGACATTGGCCGCGCCAAGCGCGTCCTGAAACGGAACCTTGGAATAATCCGGAACCCGGCTCATGCTTGGCCCTCCAGTTCTTGTTCTGCTGAAGCGCTTGGGAGCCCCAAGAGGCTGTGCGCATCACGAAGCAGTTCCAATATATCACAACCGGCAAAAACGAAGGTTCCGACACCGGCAGAACGATAAGCGGCTTCCTTGTCGCCCGGCTTTCCTGCAAGGTAGATGTGTTTGGCCCCGCCATCGGAAAGGGCTTTCGCGGCAGCTTCGGCCTCATTTTCGTAAACAGCGTCTGACGACACGATGCACACCAGCGCTGCGCCACTTTCCTTGAAAGCGGCCGCCATTTCCTCAACAGATCCATAGACAGCCGCTTCACTTGCCTTCAAACCGCCGGCTGCGAATGCGCTGGCCAGCCACGTGGCACGAGCCGTGAACTGCGCGAGCGGGCCAAGGGTCGCCAGGAAGATGCTTGGGGCCTGTCCCGTTGCCTTTTCGTGTGCGTCCGCGGCAGCCCGGAGCGCCTCAAAAGGTTCGGCATAGCGCCAACCGTCGTCTGAGTTTGTCTGAGCGAGCACTTCCACGGTTTTCTCGCCAAGATTTGGGAACTCACTGACGCCCGTGATCGGGCGTTTGCGCCGGGCGATATCCTTTTCGATTTTTGCTCTGGTTTCGGCGATATACTTGTCTATCAATCCGCTTTTGCGCGCAGCAAGCAATCCACCCGCTGCCTCGATTTCTTGGAAGAATGCCCATGCAGCTGCACAGAGTTGATCCGTGCGCGCCTCAATCGCTCCAGAACCCGCAGACGGATCCATGACCTTAGCCAGGCTGCTTTCTTCCAAAAGCATCGACTGGGTGTTGCGCGCGAGCCGGCGGGCGAACGCATCCGGCAAACCGATTGCTTCTGTGTGCGGCAATACACAAACACTGTCAGCTCCACCGACACCGGCTGCAAAAGACGCCACCGTGTTGCGGAGGAGGTTCACCCAAGGATCGCGCTGGGTCAGCATTCGCCGGGAGGTGACCATATGCAGATCGGCAGGAGCTTGCTTCACGCCAGCACCTGCCAAAACGGATGCCCAGAGTTTCCGGATGGCCCGGGCCTTGGAGATTGTGCCGAACTGATCAGCATCGGCGACCAGAGTGATCGAAATCCGAGCCGCCCATTCTTCGGGCTCAAGCCCCGCATTTTCCAGAGCGCGCATGTGCGCAACAGCAGAGGAGAGCACGAGCGCCAGCTCTTGCGCATCGCTCGCGCCGACATTGTGCCAGGTCTGCCCGTCCGCGGTCAGCAGGCGCAGCGGACTGCCACACGCTACACTTTCTTCTGCCACAACCTTCAGCGCTGAGAGGTCAGCCCCATCAGTCTGTGCAGCTGAATTCGGATCATAGGAGGCGGTGAGACGCACGGTCGCTGGCTCAATACCGGCGGATGTCAGATAGCTAAGGAACTCGCTAATGAGCCCTAGTGTCTGGTTTCCTGCGTCGATGCGGGTTTCGATCAGGTCTGGAAGCACGCCAGCATAAAGTCGGGCAAAGTCACCCGCGGTCTTTATTTGGATACCTCGACCGTTTCCCAATCCAATTGGATCCAAGACAAGATCCAAACCACTGGCGCCACCTTCCAAGTCCTGCAGTATTTGCGCATTGGCAACCGAAACGTCGGGAAGGTCGATCCGCTGTGATATGGTCCAGGCACCCGGCTTAGCTCGCAAAGCCCGGGCTGGCTGATCGGTGCGGTTGGCGTAAAGCGGCTGGATCGGCAGACCGTCATCGGTGAGAGATGTCAGTCTATCCCTCGGGGCTCCTTTCAGAGCCTTGTCGACCGCAGACCACCAGGCCTCTTCATCGGCAGTGTAGAAATGATCTGGCCCAGAAAAACTAAGTGGCATGGATACGGTCTCCCTTGCCAGCGTTTTTAGTCTGCAGGTTAAGCCTAAGCAACTCAGCATAAAGGGTAAGACTAATCAGAAGAAAGCCGCAAAGCACAAGTCTCCGCGATCCCACCAACCTCCAGAAGCATATTCGGCGCTGATTCCTTGACATAATTAATTAGGGGTTAAAAACAATTAATATTGATATTTTTTACAATATACAAGAAGATGAAAAACAACTCCTGATAAACAATTCAGTAATTTATACACCCCTTCCCGCTGGGGAAATGCAAACAAAATGGCATATAAAGCCAACTTGCAGGTTTTTCCATATTGGTACGATCATCAATTGTATTGTAGCGTGAGTTTGTTGACGCATGGGAAGTTCTATCCACGGAAGAACAACAAATGTCCCACCAAATAAATGCGCGACGCTTCGAGTTTGGCTGGGGGCAGGTCACCTGTGCCATGCGCGAATTAACCCATCAGGATCGCCAACAGCGTGTCTGTGGCGTGTCCAAAAAAGTGGCTTTCAAGCCGCAAAGGATGTGCACAATGCTTGATCAAACCGAATTGAAAAATAAACTGAGAGCGATCTCTGAGGCCAACGCGGCCCATCATGTTCTGGACATTTTGGAATCGAACCTTCGGCGTATGGGGGCAACCCATATCCTGATAACCGGTCTGCCGATGCCCAACCGTCCGATCGACAACCTAGTGCAGCGCTTCCGCTGGCCGGATCAACGCAATGATGGCATCGAGAGCACGTCTCTGTCGGCAAATGACAGTGCCTTGATGCTCGGGCTGGGCTCAAACCGGGCCCGCATCTGGACGATCACTGCCGGTGACATGGAGCATTCCGATCTCATGGCCTCCGCTGGAGAGGGAAGCCAGATTGTCGTCGTGCCTGTTACCGAGCTTTACCCGTTCCAGGCATTTGTTTTTGCCAGTGGACCGGCCCTGCAGGTCAGCAAATATGATCTTTCCAATCTTGAGGCACTGTCGGCAGCAGCATTCTCGCGCCTGCGTGAACTCGGTGTGGTCTCTGGCCAACGCCCGGGCGCTCTGTCGACCCGCGAGCGCAAGGTTCTCGAACTGACGGCCTACGGCAAAACCGCCGGTGAGATCGCAGATGTTCTGGATATCTCCCAGAGGACAGTCCATGCGCATTTGCAAAATGCCAGCGTAAAGCTGAATGCATCCAACAAGACCCACACAGTGGTTGAGGCTCTGCGTTACGGACAGATCAACGTCTAGCAAACTTACCAAGGTGCCTGACTTGGCACCTAGACCTGACTGCTGACAAATGCCCCGTGGAGTTACCGCGGGGCTTTTTATAATACGATTGCAGAGATGTGACGGTTCGGGACCTACAAATCGATCGAAGTCATGCGAAACCATCTTCAATCAGAGATGTTGCACGCCAGTTTTTCAAGGCACTGTCAAGATCAGTCTCGAAAACGTACCCCGATGAGTTGAGCTTCGACGGAACAATGTTCGTCGATACGACCAACTTCTGAATACGCGCCCGGTTAATGCCGTTCCTGATGCCAAACGCATTCAGGAATTCAAACGGCAGGCTCGCCAGCTTCATCAAAGGCAAGGGAACAACGCCCCGGGGCCGAGACAAGCCACCGGCTCGCTCAAAACTCTGGCAGATTTCTTCAATTGTGTACGGGTGCGGATAGCAGAAGTTATAGAGCGATTGCCCTTCCTCGTGCCCCAGCATGAAATCGAAGGACCGGATCAATTCATCAACATAACCACACGCTTTGATCGTGTCCTTGCGGCCTGGATAGAGGAAGAACCCCTTTTTTAGGGCACCAGCGAGCCGGGTGAAGTTGCCGTTTTCTCCAGCACCGAAGACGACTGCCGGCCTGGAAATCACCAGTTTACGGTCCGGTGCTTCTTGCTGCCAACTTTGCTGGATCTGCTCGGCTAAAAGCTTGGACCATCCGTAGGCGGATTGCGGCGCGGTAGGAGTGGTTTCTTCTTTCGGCGCCTCATCGGGGCCATACACTGCGATCGAGCTGGTAAAGACGATCTTTTTGACACCTAATGCCCGTGCGAACTCGCAGATATGCGTCGCCCCGGCCACATTCGTTTCATAATACTCGTGCGTTTCATGGCCAGGCGTCCGGTGGATAGCTGCAAGATTGTAGATAACATCAGGGGCCTGACACAGATCCACGGGCAGCGGCCGGCGAATATCTGCGATTTTGTAATCGACTGTCTCGACCGATGCGCGCGGGGCGACCAGATCAACGCTCACCAGTTCCTTGAACTTGCCGCTTTCTTTCAAAGAAAGAAGCAGGTGGGACCCGATAAATCCGGCGCCGCCAAAGACTACAGCCCGCGACATGCTTTTCCCTCATCCTGAATTCGACCTAGTCAGAAAGCCCTAAAGACCTGAATAAATTACTGACAAATACGAAACGTTATCGTCAAAACTGCGCCTGACAGAATTGTTACATGAGGCATTCTTGAGTTTTACACGCAAGAGTTCAGATGTAGTCGAAATGCACCACCAGACCTCTCCTAAACCTGCAGGCTTTCGGCTGGACCTCAGGAACAAAATATGGTTTCACGCAGCGCCTAGAGCTTTGCCCAACCCCAAAGGTGCCTTGTCTTGAAGATTTCCGAAACCGACATCCTGCTCATTCCCGGCTACGGCAAAACCTTGCCGGGCCATTGGCTGTTACGCTGGCAGGACAAGATGCCAACCGCGCGCGTTGTGGCTCAGAGAGAACTGCATCGGCCAAACAAAAAAGACTGGGTGGACACGCTGGTCAAAGAAGTCGAGGCCTGTCAGCGTCCGGTTGTCCTTGTTGCCCATTCGCTGGGCTGTATTCTTGTTGCGCATGCTGCGCATGCTTTAAGGGACAAGGTCCGCGGTGCCTATCTTGTTGCACCCTCCGATTGGGATCGCGAAGGCCTAGTTCCAGAGTTTGATGGTGGTGACTTCAAACCGGTGCCAACTCATCCCCTCACCTTCCCGGGCCATCTTGTCGCGAGCCGGAACGATCCTTATTGCGATTATGAGCGGGCCCAGGATTTTGCGAACGCCTGGGGCACGACATTCCAGGATGCCGGCGAGGCGGGCCATATCAATCTGGAAAGCGGGCACGGCCCGTGGCCGGAAGGCATGATGTCCTTTGCCCACTTTATGAAGAAGCTCGGCTAAACCGGCGGAGTTCTCTTAAGTTCGCTTCGCCCGCAACCCTGTTCAATTTCCTCGCCAATAGTCTACCTCAATAGCTGGCTGCGGGCCCTGATCCGGTTGCGGCATCGACCTCTTGAAGGTGAGCGCGCGCCGCCTCATCGAACATCATCATGTCTGTGCCGTGGGCCATAAGCCTGAATCCTTGGGCGATGGCCTCCTCAACTTTTGCCGCACCAATGCAAAAGATACCGGCGATCTTCCCCGCCGCTTTCGCTCGGGCTGCGATTTCGCCGCAAACCCGGGCCGTCTCTTCGCCGTTCGGATCAAGTTTTTCGCCATTTGACAGAGCCAGCGACAGATCGCTTGGTCCAACAAATACTCCGTCCAGACCCGGCACCGCCAAGATGTCATCCAGCGCGTCAACAGATGTACGCGTTTCCACCATGGCCAGAGCCAGCGTTTGTTCGTTCGCAGTTTCCAAGTAGGCATCCGGAGTTTGCTGGTTGAACATAACCACTCGGGACGGTGCCCAGCTGCGCTCTCCAACAGGCGGGTACTTGACGGCCTTCACAAAAGCTTCGGCATCTGCGCGGGAATTGATCATTGGAGCAATGAGGCATTCTGCGCCCATGTCCGCCAATCGGCTGGCAGTTGCATTGTCGTCAACGGGGATTCGCGCAATCCGGTGAGCCCCGCCAAGCGCCAAAGCCGCAAAGCCATCACTGGCAGACTTGAAGTCATGCATGCCGTGCTGAAGGTCCAGTGTGACCGCCTGATAGCCACTTCTTGCAAAAAGCTCCGCTACAATCGGGGCCGCCAACATGGACCAGCCTGTGATCACCGGCTGTCCGGAGCGCAATTTGTCGGCAAGGGTTTTCGGGTCGGTCACGGTCGTCTCCTCCTGATTGGCCGCCATCTGACAAGGATCTCAAGCCACCCGCAAGCCGGATATGTGCCTCATCCGTACGGGTGCAACCAACAAACAAAAACGCCCGCCGGTTTCGGCGGGCATTTCAAATTCGATGAAGACCAGTTCGATCCGCTGATCAGCCTTCGTTTTGCAGCTGATCTACGGCCGTTGCCATCAGTTCATCCATGGTGCGGCGAATCTGGTGATCCGACTGGTCGACATTGTTGGCATCAAAGTCTGCCCGGATTTTGCGGAAAACGTCTTCGTCACCCGGCTCTTCGAAGTCAGCCCGGACAACTTCCTTGGCATATTCTTCGACTTTCTCGCCTTCGTATCCGAGAAGCCCTGCAGCCCAGAGGCCCAGCAGCTTGTTGCGGCGGGCGGTTGCCTTGAACCGCAGCTCCTCGTCATGCGCGAATTTGTTTTCAAATCCCTGCTCGCGCTTGTCGAATGTGCTCATGCTTCTACGTCTCCTGAACTGCGGTGCACATCCCCAATATGGGGATCATTCGGCTCTTTCAATATCCCCCACCGCTTCGCAAATCAACGTAGTAGCGACACGGATTGGCCAAAAGCATGACATTCCCCGGAAATTCGTATAAAACATAAGATTGTGCTTTCGCCTCGCTTCGGGTAAGTTCCGCGCCGCAATCGAGGATTTGCGGCCATACGGTCCCCACCTGGTCGAAGCCAAATTCCCAGTGAACGAGACGTATAGGCGCAGATATCCCTCGCAAGGTTTCTCTCAATAACGAGACGGATAAGCCCATGAACCGCCGCCGGCGCATTTATGAAGGTAAAGCGAAGATTCTCTATGAAGGTCCGGAGCCAGGAACCCTGGTTCAGCACTTCAAGGATGACGCGACTGCTTTCAACAACAAGAAACACGAGATCGTTGACGGCAAGGGCGTGCTCAACAACCGCATCTCCGAGTACATCTTCAACAACCTGAATGCCATCGGCATTCCGACGCACTTCATCCGCCGCATGAACATGCGCGAGCAGCTGATCCGCGAAGTCGAGATCATCCCGCTTGAAGTGGTTGTGCGCAATGTTGCCGCTGGCTCAATTGCGAAGCGCCTGGGTCTTGAAGAAGGGACACAGCTGCCGCGCTCCATCATCGAATTCTATTACAAGAACGATGAACTCGATGATCCGATGGTGTCTGAAGAACACATCACGGCCTTTGGCTGGGCAACACCGCAGGAACTCGACGACATGATGGCCCTGGCCATCCGGGTCAACGACTTCCTGTCCGGCCTGTTTCTGGGTGTCGGCATCCGCCTCGTTGATTTCAAGATCGAATGTGGCCGTCTGTTTGAAGGCGATCTGATGCGCATCGTGGTCGCGGACGAGATTTCTCCGGATAGCTGCCGTCTATGGGACATTGAGACCAACGAAAAGATGGACAAGGACCGCTTCCGCCGCGAAATGGGCGGCATGCTGGAAGCCTACCAGGAAGTCGCCAAACGTCTGGGTCTTGTGACACAGAACGAGCGCCCGGTCGGATCAGGGCCAACCCTGGTCCAATAAATCTTCAAAGACCCCTGCCCTGATCTCGCTTGGCAGGGGTTTTTCTTTTGAATAGCCGTCTTTGCCTTTGCGAAGCGGTTCAGCTGGTGTATGGAGCGCGCAACACGCCCACCAGATGCTGATGGAGACAACAATCATGAAAGCTCGCGTGATCGTCACCTTGAAAAACGGTGTTCTCGATCCCCAGGGAAAAGCCATTGAAGGCGCGCTCGGCGGTCTTGGCTTCGGCGATGTCGGCTCTGTCCGCCAGGGCAAGGTGTTCGACGTGGAATTGACCGGCTCCGACAAAGATGCCGCCAAGGCCGAACTGGAGCTGATGTGCGAAAAGCTGCTCGCCAACACCGTGATTGAAAACTACGCGATCGAGATCGCATAAGCAGGGGAGCAAAATGGATAAGGATGCAAAGAGAGCTGTTCTCTTTCTGGCCATAAAAGCTGCAATCTTCATCCTGCTGCCCGCATTTATTGCCCTCGTTGCTGTGTTTTACCTGCTCTGAACTTCCGGAACTTGCTCCATGAAAACCGCCGTCATCGTTTTCCCAGGCTCCAACCGCGATCGTGACATGTTTCATGCGCTGGAACTGATCACCGGCACGCGCCCTGTCGGCGTCTGGCATACGGAAAGCTGCCTGCCCGACGTCGATTTGGTCGTCGTCCCGGGCGGCTTTTCCTACGGCGACTACTTGCGCTCCGGAGCGATTGCAGCGCGGTCCCCGATTCTGAAGGATCTGGTCGCCAAGGCAGAGAGCGGCGTTTCGGTTCTTGGTGTGTGCAACGGCTTTCAGATCCTGACCGAAGCGGGCCTGCTGCCGGGTGCCCTCATGCGCAACGCCGGACTGACTTTTGTCTGCAAGGAAGTGATGCTGGAAACGGTGAACAGCGCAACACAGTTTTCTTCCAAGTTTGAAAAAGGCCAAGTGTGGCGATGCCCGGTTGCCCATCACGATGGCAACTATTTTGCCGACGCTGAAACCCTCAAATCCGTTGAAGACAATGGTCAGGTCGTATTCCGCTATGCCAACGGCACCAATCCGAACGGCTCGATCAACGACATTGCCGGCGTTACAAACGCGAAAGGCAACGTGCTCGGCATGATGCCCCACCCGGAAAACCTGGTTGAGTCGCTTCACGGCGGCCTCGACGGCCGTCTGCTGTTCGAAAGCCTTTTGGAGACGGCGGCCTGACCGGCCAATCTCTTCACCTGATTGCTGGGGGCAAACAGACATGCCAGACCTAAAACTGGACAAGGATACTCGCGCCTGCCTCAATCAGCAGATCAGGCAGTATCTGAGCGACGAACTGGATACCGATCTCGGCAACATGGAAGCCGATTTCCTGATCGACTTCCTGACAAAATCACTTGGCGCGAGCTTTTACAATCTCGGTCTGAAGGATGCTCAAGCGCTGATCGCCCGGAAGATGGACGACATCAACGACGAGCTCTACGGCATGGAACAGCCGGACGATCCTGTTCGCTGACACACGTTCAGTTGTGTTCCAGCTGCCGCGCGCGGCGTGGCGGAGCGCCATAGCGTTTGGCGAAAGCCCGGGAAAAGGATGCCGGGCTGGAAAAGCCGCACATATTGGCGACAGCCTTGACCTGACGCCCAGCGGCGAGCTCATCCCGTGCAATGTCGAGTCGCCAATTCGACAAATACGTCATCGGCGTAATCCCGATCAGGCTCTTGAAGGTCACCGCAAATTGGGTCCGCGACATGCCGGCGATTTCTGCGAGCCGTTCCAATGTCCAGTTTTCGCCCGGTGCCTCGTGAATGGCGACAAGCGCCTGCGCGATCCTCGGATCAGAAAGCCCGTTCAAAAGCCCTGAATCGATCTCATTGCCTTCCATGGCATGGCGCAGCAACCGAATCACCACCACCTCGCACAAGCGCTGAAAGACAGCCTGGCCGCCACAGCGGGGCCGCATCACCTCTTCCACCAGCGGCATCACCACTGACGACAAACTTGGATCGTCTGAAAGGTCGACGGACAAACAAATGGGAAGCGCGGCAAAGAGCCGTTTGCCAACTCCGGAAATCTCGATGTTTGTCGACACGATGATGCTTTCATCAGCCCTCGGGAGAACGAGATCAAGAGCACCTGAAGCACTGTCTTCCGGCGGGCGCAACACAAGACGAAGGTCCTGGCGCGGATCTTTGCAGATCATCAGCATGGCGTGCTGTACATCAGGGCCGCCCACTCCGCCGTCGCTCACATGAACCCGCAACCTGTCGATCAGAGACGACAACCGGTCCAGCCGGCCATTGAAGTTTGTGCGATAAGGCGTCTGCATATCCGTACTCTCGGCTTCTTTATTTGTACTTTTATATCGAGATCGTTCGATATTCTAGCCCAAGTCGATCCGATTTATCCAAGACAAAGGAAGCATCATGCTCATCCCCAGACAGACCGTTCCAGCACTGACCGTTGAGACTCTCGGCGGCGGGTCGTTTGATCTTTCAGCGGTATCCGCTGACTTTGCAACATTGGTCGTCTTTTACCGCGGGCTGCATTGTCCGATTTGCGCCACCTATTTGAAGGAGCTTGGCCGTCTTTTGCCCGATCTGAAGGAACGCGGCGTTGAGGTCATTGCCCTGTCATCCGATGATCAAGAGCGGACACAACAAATGGCTGACAAGGTCGGATTCGATGACCTCACGTTCGGTTACGGATTGCCGCTCACAATGGCAAAGGATTGGGGGCTCTACATCTCCACGGGCCGTGGCAAGACGTCTATCGGAATTGAAGAGCCGGACCTGTTCTCAGAGCCAGGTGTCTTCTTGGTCAAGCCCGACGGCACACTCTACTTTGCATCCGTCCAAACCATGCCGTTTGTGCGGCCGCATTTTCAGGAGATGCTCGGCGCGCTGGATTTCGTCAAGAAAAACGACTACCCGGCACGTGGCGAGTACACCGGCGAAGTCTAACCCAGGACACCATATGAATTGCAGGCGCCCGCGGAGGTCGGGCGCCTGCGAAATCCGGGGCCTATCGCTTCAGAAGCTGAAGGCTGCTGCTTAAGAAGGCCGGACATCGGGCCCCGGACATTTGATGACCAAGCACGGTGTTTCAAAAGATGCGCAAGGCGCATTAACAGGTCACCGGAAGTCCGGGCCCTGCCAAAACGGCTTTTCAATCTCAACCAGCACATCGGATCTCTTCAAACCGATATCCTTCAATTGATCATCCGTCAGGCTGGCCAATTCGCGCCGGCTTCTGGCGACGGCCATCCATTGCAAAACCAACCGCACCAGGTTCCAGCGCGGGAACGAGACTCTTGGCTGGTCTGTGCAGCTGGGTGCGAAGATTGATTCCAATGCACTCATTTTAGATACTCCAAGAGATACAATCGACACAATAACTGTGTCCTTTACGGTGACAATCTTATGAATTGACTCCTTGACGGTGGCAATATACTAAATTGTCACCATGACAAATTGGCTTCCTCAGATCCCGGACGGGCAAGGCCCGATCTATCTGCGGCTCGCAGATCAGATTTCCGCAGACATCGCCTCCGGCGCACTCGCAGCCGGAACCAAACTGCCGCCACAGCGTGATCTCGCCTATGATCTTGGCGTAACGGTCGGCACCATCGGCCGGGCCTATGCCACTATCCGTCAACGTGGTCTGGTGAATGGCGAAGTGGGGCGTGGAACATACGTTCTTGGCAGTGCAGAGCCGATCCAGCTTCAAGAATCTACAAAACCGAACCTTGACGCCCCCGCAGGCAATCCTGCCCCGTCCGCTCCAGCCGTTCACCAACGCACCGGAGACACTTCGTGGGTGCAAGGTGCGATGCAACCGCCAAAAGACCGGGCGTTTGCGGGCACACGCATCGCGGTTCCCCACGAGTCTTCCATCCGGTTCGACAGCACATCGGCACCGGAAATCGGACAGGCAAAGCTGATCGCGCAAATCACGTTGGACATCACCCGCGATCATCCACACGAAATTGCAAGCTACACACGTGCTGTCCCGCCGGATTGGCGCGCCGCCGGTAAGATCTGGTTGTCACGCGGCGGTTGGGAACCTGATGAAGGCAGCATTGTTCCGACTACCGGTGCTCAAGCGGCAATCATGTCGATCATTGCAGCGACCACAGCTCCTGGAGACAGAATTGCCTTTGAAGATCTGACCTACAGCTCTATCGCGCGGGGGGCGGCCCTGTCTGGTCGACGGCCGGTGTTGGTCGAGCGGGATGAAGAAGGGCCCTTGCCAGAGGATCTGGCTCGCGTCTGTGCCCAAACACACCCACGCATCCTGTTTTTGATGCCGACCATGCACAATCCGACAACGGGGTTCATGAGCGAAACGCGCCGGCACGAGCTTATCGAGGTTGCCCGGCAGCACAATCTCTGGATCATCGAGGACGAGGTCTACGGCTCGCTGCGGGACACATCGGTTCCGCCGATTGTCTCGTTGGCTCCGGAGCGGACCTTTCACGTTGGATCCCTGTCAAAATCCGTGACGGCTGGCGTGCGCGGCGGCTGGCTCTCCAGCCCTCAGTCCTACGCCCAGCGCATTTACACCGCCCACAAGATGCTGACAGGCGGCATTTCATTTCTTCTCTCAGAGCTGTCCTCCAGGCTGATCTTGTCTGGTGCAGCTTCTGACTTTCGAGAGAAAGTCGGTGAAGAGATCGCGGCCCGCCACGCTCTTGTGCGGCAACATCTCAGCCCGTTCGAATATCGCTCCGCCGCCGACTGTCCCTTCCTTTGGCTAAAGGTGCCCGAACCCTGGAACCCCGGGACTTTCAAAGCGGCAGCAGCTGCAGAAAATGTTCTGGTGGATGATGAAGACGAGTTCAAACCAGGTCGCACCGGCAAGGTCTATCACTGCATCCGCATCGGCTTCAGCAATCCGCTAACCCGGGATCAGACCGTTGAGGGCCTTGTGGCTGTGCGCGACCTTTTGAACGACAACTGCGCCTGCTACGACAGCTTCGAGTAACGTTGCCGGTCGCGCAGCCGAAAGCCTTACGGACAACATGCAAATGAATCGTCTGAGACCTCTCCCATTTTGAGGTTTTGTCTGCTAAACCGGCGCGAAACTGGCCCAGGCGCACAGAAGCATTTTGTAAAACGCTCTAAACGCCGCAGATTTCCGGACCGACATGATCCCGAACGACATCAAGATCACGCCCGAGCTCATCGCTTCCCACGGCCTCAAACCTGACGAATATGACCGCATTCTGGAACTGATTGGCCGCGAGCCGTCGTTCACGGAACTTGGCATCTTCTCGGCGATGTGGAACGAGCATTGCTCCTACAAGTCTTCCAAAAAATGGCTGAAAACCTTGCCGACGGAAGGCCCGCGTGTGCTTCAGGGTCCAGGTGAAAACGCCGGGGTTGTCGATATCGGCGACGGTCAGGCCGTTGTCTTCAAAATGGAAAGCCACAATCACCCGTCCTACATCGAGCCCTACCAGGGCGCGGCGACAGGTGTTGGCGGCATCCTGCGCGATGTTTTCACAATGGGAGCCCGCCCGGTCGCAGCCATGAATGCCCTGCGATTCGGTGAGCCGGATCATCCACGCACACGGCACCTCGTCTCCGGTGTCGTCTCCGGTGTGGGCGGTTATGGCAACTCCTTCGGCGTTCCGACCGTCGGCGGTGAAGTCGAGTTCCATGCCCGCTACAACGGTAACTGCCTGGTGAATGCCTTTGCCGCAGGCCTTGCCGACAGCGACAAGATTTTCCTGTCCGAAGCCAAGGGCGTCGGCCTGCCGGTGGTCTATCTCGGTGCCAAGACCGGCCGGGACGGCGTTGGCGGAGCAACCATGGCATCCGCCGAATTTGACGACACGATCGAAGAAAAACGTCCGACCGTTCAAGTGGGCGATCCGTTCACGGAAAAATGCCTGCTGGAAGCCTGCCTTGAGCTGATGGAGACCGGCGCGGTCATCGCGATCCAGGACATGGGCGCGGCCGGCCTCACCTGTTCCGCCGTTGAAATGGGTGCCAAGGGCGATCTCGGCATCGAACTGAACCTCGATCAGGTGCCGGTGCGCGAAGAGCGCATGAGCGCCTACGAGATGATGCTGTCGGAAAGCCAGGAGCGCATGCTCATGGTTCTCAGCCCGGAAAAGGAAGCTGAAGCAGAAGCCATCTTCAAGAAATGGGGCCTCGACTTCGCCATCGTCGGCGTCACGACCGATACGCTGCGCTTTGTGGTCAAACACCAAGGCGAGATCGTTGCGGACCTGCCAATCAAGGAACTCGGCGACGAAGCCCCGGAATACGACCGTCCATGGATTGAACCTCAAAAGCGTCCCGTTCTGGCAGCCAGCGACATTGCCGAACCGGACGACTATGCCGAAGCGCTCACGACGCTGGTCAGCAATGCCAACGGCTCGTCGCGCCGCTGGGTCTATGAGCAGTATGACACGCTGATCCAGGGCAACACCGCGGCAACCCCGGGTGGCGATGCCGGTGTCATCCGCGTGGACGGCACCCGCAAGGGTCTCGCCTTTTCCGTCGATGTGACCCCGCGCTATTGCGAAGCGGACGCCTTTGAAGGCGGCAAACAGGCGGTGGCCGAAGTCTGGCGCAACCTGACGGCGGTCGGTTCAGAGCCGCTCGCGGCGACCGACAACCTCAACTTCGGCAACCCGGAGCGACCGGAAATCATGGGCCAGTTCGTTGGCTGCATCAAAGGCATCGGCGAAGCCTGCCGGGAACTCGACTTCCCGATCGTCTCGGGCAACGTCTCGCTCTACAACGAAACCCATGGCGAAGCGATCCTGCCGACCCCGGCAATCGGCGGCGTCGGCCTGCTGCCGGATGTGACCGTGCGTGCAGGCGCAGCCTTTGCGAACGAAGGCGACGTTATCCTCGTGATCGGCGGCCGCGGCACACATCTAGGCGCCTCGCAGTATCTCAGCGACATCCTCGGCCGCGAGGAAGGCGCTCCGCCGCCGGTTGAACTGGCGGCTGAAAAACGGCGCGGCACGCTAGTCCGCCAGCTGATCGGCGCAGCGCGCCTCACCGGTGTCCATGACATTTCCTCCGGCGGCCTCGGGGTTGCTCTTGCCGAAATGGCGATGGCCAGCGGAATGGGTGCAAGCGTCGAGATCGACGGACCTGCACACGCGGCGCTCTTTGGCGAAGACCAGGGCCGCTATGTCGTCACAGTCAGCCCGGACCGGCTTGATGCGGTTCTAGAAGACATTGTCGATGCAGGCATTGAAGTCGAGCGGATCGGAACAACCGGCGGAACGGATTTGACAGTTCAAGGTGTTCTCACCATATCCGTTGCAAAGCTGAAAAAAGCACACGAAAATTGGTTCTCTGACTACATGGCAGCCGTGTGAGTCGGCCATGAGGGGGAAACAGGCAATGAAGGGGCGCGCTTAACATGCCAATGAACGCAAATGAGATTGAAACCCTGATCAAGGAGGCATTGCCCGACGCTCAGGTGGAGATCCGGGATTTGGCTGGCGATGGCGACCATTACGCGGCGAATGTTGTCTCCGAAGCATTCCGGGGCAAGAGCCGCGTCCAGCAGCACCAGATGGTCTATGAGGCGCTGAAGGGCAACATGGGCGGCGCCCTGCATGCCCTCGCTTTGCAAACCAAGGCACCTGATTAGACCGAATTTGCCCCGTGCATTTGACGGCATGATTGCCCATATACGTATTATCACGCATTATCAGGCATCATAAGGTTAGCCGCCCGCTGCAGGCAGACAGACAAGGACAAGTGAAATGAGCATCCAAGAGTGGATCAAGAACGAAGTCGACACCAACGACGTTGTGCTGTTCATGAAGGGCACACCGAACTTCCCGCAGTGCGGGTTCTCCGGTCAGGTCGTTCAGATCCTCGACTATGTCGGCGCGCCGTACAAGGGCATCAACGTTCTGGAAGATGACGAGCTGCGCAACGGCATCAAGGAATTCACCAACTGGCCGACCATCCCGCAACTTTATGTGAAGGGTGAGTTCGTCGGCGGCTGCGACATCATCCGCGAGATGTTCCAGAACCAGGAACTCCAGGGCCTGATGAGCGACAAGGGCATCCAGACAGCCCAAAGCGCCTGATCGGCAGCTTCAATCAGACGGGTTTCGAAGGGGCGGTTATCCGCCCCTTTTTCTTTGTGACATGCCTTTTTCCGAGCGCCGGCACCCAGGCAGCATCGGCTCCCATGCATCTAATCGATTAAACAAAAAGTGGGTCTGGACATTGCGTTTGGTCTAGCGATAAACCGCACGCGCAGGCGGGAAAACCCGCCAATCATTGTGCGTTAATCACCCAAAGGGAGTTGGTCGGCATGGCGGCTATGGATAATCACTTCGATAACTGGAAGGAACAACAATCCGCCGCTGAGCAGATGATCCCGCTGGTTGGCCACCTTTACCGCGACTACGGCATCAACATCCGGATTTTTGGCCGCCGCCTCCTCAACAACTCCGCCATCGAAATCATCAAGGCGCACCGCTACGCCCTGCAGATCACCGGCCAGGAGCTGGACGTTGCCAAGAGCCTTGAGATCGTCAAGGCGATGCTGGAAATGGATCTCGCCGCCTCGCGCGTCGATCTCGGCAAGCTGTGCCACCGCTACATGACGGAAGGCGGCGATGCCAAGACCCTGGTTGAAGAGCAGCTCGCCAGCATCAACACCGGCAAGACCTCCATCCTGCAGGAACCGCAGGACGTTGTCCTTTACGGTTTCGGCCGCATTGGACGCCTGCTCGCACGCATGATGATCGAACGCGTTGGGGCCGGCAACAAGATGCGCCTGCGTGCCATCGTCGTGCGGGGCGGCAAGGAAGGCGATCTCAAAAAACGCTCCAGCCTGCTGCGCCGCGACTCTGTCCATGGCGCCTTCAGCGGCTCGATCACCGTCGATGAAGACAAGAACGCCATCATCGCCAACGGCAACTACATCCAGGTGATCTACGCCAATTCTCCAGCGGAGGTCGACTACACCAAATACGGCATCAAGAACGCGCTTGTCGTCGACAACACCGGCATGTGGCGCGACGAGGAAGGCCTCGGCCAGCACCTGAACTGCCCGGGCGCCGCAAAAGTCATCCTGACCGCACCGGGCAAGGGCAACATCAAGAACGTCGTTTACGGCGTCAACCAGGGCGACATCACCCCGGACGACGACATCCTGAGCGCGGCATCCTGCACCACCAACGCGATCACGCCGGTCCTGAAGGTCATCAACGACGAGTTCGGCATCGAAAACGGCCACGTGGAAACCATCCACGCTTTCACCAACGACCAGAACCTGATCGACAACTACCACAAGGGCGACCGCCGCGGCCGCGCCGCTCCGCTCAACATGGTGCTGACCAGCACGGGCGCCGCCAGCGCGGTGGCCAAGTGTCTGCCGGAAATGAAGGGCAAACTGACCGGCAACGCTGTCCGTGTGCCGATCCCGAACGTCTCCATGGCGATCCTCAACCTCAATCTCAAGCGCGAGACATCAGCTGAGGAAATGAACGACTACCTGCGGCAGGTGTCGATCCAGTCGCCACTGCAGGACCAGATCGACTACACGTCCTCCACCGAGCTGGTCTCTTCAGACCTCGTCGGCTCGATCCACGCTGGTGTCGTCGACAGCCAGGCCACCATCGTCGATGGCGACCGTCTGGTGCTCTATGTCTGGTACGACAACGAGGCCGGCTACAGCACCCAGGTTATCCGTCTGATGCAGGAAGTCGCCGGCATGAAATACCCCTCCGTCCCGGCGTGATTTTTCTGGGACCTAAGGGCTGAGTGTGTTTTGAGATGAGTGTGAAAGGGGCGGTTTTCTGCCCCTCAGACTGCTGACAAAGTCCGTTAATTCCTCCGGCGTCATGTTCGGACTTGTTCCGAACATCCATAAAATATTGAAAAATATGGACCCTCGGCACAAGGCCGAGGGTGACTATTGAGAGGTGTGAGGTTTGTCATCACGCTCAGGGGCAGTTTTCTGCCCCTTTCAGTTTTTCGGCCCGTGATCCTGCAACAGCCCCATTCACTTTCCCAACGTTATCCCGGCCAAGCGCAGCGCGCGCCGGGACCTACTCGTTACAAGAGCGCCTGCTATCCGAAGACCGCAGCCGCCGGAACAGTCAAAACCAACCGTTTCAGCAAGCGGCCCCGCGAGTGGGTCCCGGGTCTCGCAATGCTCGCCCGGGATGACGCCGACGGGACGGTCGGCAACGCGCTTCTCCTCTCACTCCGTCATCCTCGGGCTTGACCCGAGGATCCATTCCGTTTCTTCGCCCCACGCAAGACTGATCGAGTGGACCGCTCACGGCATGGATCCCGCATCAAGTGCGGGATGACAACGGAGGGTGTTTTGGGCAGTCGGAGAGTTGTTTGCGCCTTCTTTTTTGATCGCCTGGCGGAAGGCAAACTCGGCTTATCGCCGCTTCATTTCAGATCGATCTGTGCGGCAGAAGTGGGGCCCGTTAGGTGTAGGTTTCGGCCCAAAGCCGACCTTGAACACAGTTTTTGAATGCTGCGACCGCAATTCGCATTGCTGCCATTCGGTATCGTCAACCTTCACCGGCGTCGCGTCGTTCCCATGCAGCCAGAAATCGGCTGATGGTAGACTTTTGCTGCTCGTCGAGGGCATCGTTTCTTAGGGCCTCATTCAACCGCCGTCTGAACTCGTCCACATCAAGCAGTCGATCAATTCCATCCACTTGTGCGCGGTCGTTCTCTCGTTGCACAAGATCGCCAGGTTCACCGCCGAAGCCTCCGATGCCACGACTGTAAGATTTTCCCAGGAATGCCACAGCAAGCTGACAGAGCTTTGTATCGTCCTCCAAAGCTTGAGTTGTGTAGGACATGACCTCACCAGCCCCATCAGGCTGTAGCCTGTCCCACTCAAAAAGCAGGCGAGCGGGACTATTTGAAGACAGTATAGTGCCGTTGGCAGCCGATGCCCGAAGCATTTCGAGTGTTTGGCCTCGAAGCTGCTCAGCCATGGTTTCAGTTGTCAGCGTTTCCGTTTCTGAAGAAGGATCGCGGTCAGGATTGCTGGGAAAGTAGTCTTCCCAAGCCGAATTGCTGAATTCGACGTGCCACTGCAAGGTGGCTGCAGCAACAGCCCTTGCCAGAATCTCGGATCGTTCCTCAAGGGTAGTTCGGTCCCTGAGTATGGATCGCAACAGCCAATGCAGTCTGAACCTGTTGTCGCCGAACGATGCGAAACCGCGCCCGTCATCTTGGTCCAAGAACAATTCGTCGGCCATGCCAAACAATGCGGTCAGCAGCTTCTCGCCCTGTTCAAATGAGATGTTGGGTCCGTGGGCCGTCAACTCGTCAAGGACATAAGAGGCTTTGGTTCGTCCTTCCGCTTGAGTGATCCCAATTGCCTCCCGAACGCGACCCTGAATCTCTTCAACTGTTCGTGCGTCATCAAGGAGGTAGTCAAGTTCTGCCTTCGGTATCGTCTTGGGGGAGACAGAAAATCGGAAGTAGGTGTCAAAGTGCTCGGATGAACAGACCCGCCTTTGACGAGCCCATTCTCTGGTCCCGGGATACGACATGTTCGCGAAGACGTTTTGCAACTGAGGGAACAGTCTCATGAGGGCTTCCCGAAGTTGCTCATGATCCTCTTCAGGTTCGCTGCCTAGAAGCATCGATGTGTATTGTGCAGAACGGGCATCACGCTGGTCATACCTATTGTTCTGACCAGCATTCAGGATGGCTGATTTGTTCTGTCGTATGGCCCTATAGATCGCTGGCCGGAACACTCTCAGAGTCTCAAGACTCACAAAATCTGGAAAAAAGACATCCGACTTGATAGGGGTGATCGTAATCGAAAGCGTATTGGCCAACCGCAATACATCCCGTGGAGTCTTTAGCTCCGGCACCACGATGGAATGGAACAAATTGCCAAACTCGACTGGATCAATTTCAGGCAGATCAGCGGCCAACCCATTCAGCACCTCACCCATCATGACGTTCAGATGTGATTGATCGGGTTGAGGAAGCTCGAACCCCGCTTGGATGATCTTCTCAAGGTAGTGCGCACCTTCGGACGGAAACTGGCGTGCAACGGCCTGCTCCGTGGCCTCGCGGTCGTAGGCCAAGAGATACATTACGTTTGGAAGCCGTCCTACCGACTTGACCAACCGGAAAATGACCAGCGCCTCTTCCGGTGAAAGGCGATCCAGATCATCAATGACGACGAGGAACTTCTTCCCTGCTTCACGAAGGGCATCGGCTAAGGTTGCCTGTAGGTCCTCCGCAGTTTCTCCCTGCTCTATGAAGCCACCAAGTGCGTCTAGGGTTGCAGTCGTTGCTTTCTCTCCCACCGACCCTGCGAACAAGCCGACGGCCATTCCTGCAAGGCTGCTTGCGCCTGCAAGGTTAGCCCCCAATTTGCGAAGTGCCCCAGCGGCCTTCGTCTGGTCCGACAGGACGGGTGAGAGCCCAGCATAGAGTTCCTTGAAGAAACCCACGGCGAGGGCGTCTTCGGTTCGATACATCCACGCCGGAAAGTTGATCACATCAAGATCGGGTGCGTCCTTCGCAAGATGGTGCCGGACAAGATTGATAACGCTGCTCTTACCAGAGCCCCAAGGGCCATAGATCGCTACGACGCTACCAAGCGGGTTCTCGACACTACGAATGCAATCGCTGATGGCACTGGCGAACGGATCAAAGCCAAATCGGTCATTGTCGGGGCTGGTGATTGGAACGTCATCAAAACTACTCATCAACTACCTCGTGTAGATTTGCCCTAGGGAAGGGCCACTTGCAGCAAGACGAAGCCCAAGCGCTTGTTGATGCTCATCGAGACAACGTGAGAAACACTTCAAAGCCCCTGTTGCTTGGATATCGTTCACCCCACGCCCTTATCGTCGTGCTATCAATGATCATTTAGTTTTCAAATACTTGGGAATTTGGAATGAGTGAATCAATTGCTATATCGCCATGCCCGACAGCTTTTTCGCAAAGCAATGCACCGATCACCTTGAGCTTCTGGATTGCTTCTCCGCTGTCGAAGTCATCCACGAATTTCCCCGTCAGTTTGAGCGTAGTAACAACGCCTTCTTGTCCTTCGATGTAGAAGACAGCCTTGTTCGGAAGGATATGGCTATCAAGTTCAACATATTCTGAACCAGCCCAGTATTCATCGTGGCCCTTGAAGGAGACGAATGTCCGCTCCCATGACCATCAACATAAGCTCTTCGCGCCCGCAGCTAAAGACCGCTTTCCGCCCAAACCGGTCTTTTTCTTCCCGTGAACAAACGCCGCCTACCGACTCAACCGAGAACACTCAAACAGCCGACTTGTCCGCTCAAAACGGTCATTCTCCTCCTCCCATCCCCAATAAATCCCTTGTCCGCTCCCCACCAAAAATGCCAATTAGGGCCCTGAAAAGAACAAAAGGACATCTCGATGTTTCACGGCAAGGTGCTGGTTGCGCAAGGGGGCGGGCCGACCGCGGTGATCAATCAATCCATGGTCGGGGCGGTGCTGGAAAGCCGCAAGTTCCGCAGCGTGGAGCTGATCTATGGCGCGGTTCATGGCGTGCGCGGCATCCTGGACGAGGATTTTTACGATCTCACCCAGGAGACCACCCACAATCTGGAGATGGTCGCCAACACCCCGTCCTCCGCGCTCGGCTCGACCCGCGACAAGCCGGACCTGAAATACTGCCAGGAGATCTTCAAGGTGCTGCGCGCCCATGAGATCGGCTATTTCTTTTATACCGGCGGCAATGATTCCTCCGACACCGTGCGCATCGTCAACGATGAGGCGCGCAAGGCCGGCTACGACCTGCGCTGCATCCACATTCCGAAAACCATCGACAACGACCTGGTCGAGAACGACCACACGCCGGGCTTTCCGTCTGCCGCGCGCTATGTCTCCCAGGCGTTCATGGGCATCAATCTCGACAATGCCGCTCTGCCCGGCATCTATATCGGGGTGGTCATGGGCCGCCATGCGGGCTTTCTCACCGCAGCCTCGGCCTTGGGCAAGAAATTCTCCGACGACGGGCCGCATCTCATCTATATGCCCGAGCGCACCTTCGACATCGATCAATTCATTCAGGATGTCCGCGAGGTCTACAACCGCCTTGGCCGCTGCGTCGTTGCGGTCAGCGAAGGCATCCATGATGCTTCGGGCGAGCCGATCATCTCCAAGCTTTCGCAGGAGATCGAACGGGACGCGCACGGCAATGTGCAACTCTCGGGCAGCGGCGCGCTCGCCGATCTTTTGACGCAGAAGGTCAAGGATGCGCTCAACGTCACGCGGGTCCGGGGCGACACGCTGGGTTACATCCAGCGCAGTTTTGTCGGCTGTGTCTCTGATGTGGACCAGCATGAAGCCCGTGAAGTCGGTGAAAAGGCAGTGCAATATGGCATGTTCGGCGACCGCGACGGCTCGGTGACGATCAAGCGCACCGGCCACTATTCGGTCGATTATGAGCTGGTGCCGCTGGAAGCAGTGGCCGGAAAAACCCGTACCATGCCCGATGCGTTCATCTCCGCCGCCGGCAATGATGTCACCGATGAATTCCGGATGTACCTGCGCCCGCTTCTGGGCTCCGGCATGCCCGACGCCCATCGCCTCCGCCCCAACAAGGTGCCGAAGATCCTGGCGGCCGGCTCTTAAGGGACAGCAAGCCCCCGCGCTGTGGCCCCCTCTCCCCCTTGCGGGGGAGATGTCTCCGGCAGGAGACAGAGGGGCAATTCCAGGAACCAGCGTGCCCAGATCGAGAACGTCAAAGGGACTTCGGTGGCCGGACCTTTTCACGGTGGTCATCCCCGCCCCGTGAAACGGAAATGTGCGGGGATCCACTCTTAACTCCGCTTGCCGCGGGCTAAAGAGATCTTTCAAGGCATGCTCTGCAAACGAGTAGATCCCCGGACTGCGCTGCGCCGGGGATGACCGCCTTAGTGTGGGGCAAATCCAATCTTCGAAGAGGCCATCGCGCGGAGATGGTCCGTTTCCCTATTCAGCTTTGATCAATTCACCCGCGGAAAGACGCCCGTTTTCTTCACAAAGCCATAGACGAAGCTGGAATCGATCGAGGCGATGCAGCCAATGGGGTGGATGCGGTGGCGGATAAAATCCTCGTAGGCATCAAGCCCGGAGACGACGACGCGCAGCTGGTAGTCGGTGGCCCCTGTCATCACGACACATTCCAGAACCTCGTCCATCGCCATGACCCGGCTTTCGAAATGCTGGACGTCTTCGGCATTGTGCCGCTCAAGCCGGATGCGTACGAAGACGGTGACCGGCAGGCCGTAAGCTTTGGGGTCGACCTCGGCCGTATAGCCCTTGATCGCCCCGCTCGCCTCCAGGATCTTCACCCGGCGCAAACACGGCGATGGCGACAGGTTCACCTTGGCGGCGAGTTCCTGGTTGGTCATGCGGCCATTTTGTTGCAGTGCACGGATGATTTGACGATCTTTCGCGTCCATATCGAAGTCCTGTTAGCAGATTATGCCAATAACTAATCTTCTGATGGCATAATTTGAAATCAATTACCATCGCCCTCGGCCCATCATGTCTCCAATTCAACGAGGGGACTTCCATGACCGATCATCTCAAGGGCTTTGCCACCCGCGCCATCCACCACGCCTATGATCCGCTGCAAAACGAGGGTGCCCTGACCCCGCCGTTGCACCTGACCTCGACCTTCGCGTTCGAGAGCGCGGAAGCGGGTGGCGAGATGTTCGCCGGCGAGCGAACCGGTCATATCTATTCGCGCATTTCCAACCCGACGCTGGACCTTCTGGAACGCCGGATTGCATTGCTGGAAGGCGCGGAAGCCGGGCTGGCGTTGTCATCAGGCATGGGCGCGATCACCGCGGCTCTCTGGACGCTGCTGTCACCGGGCGATGAAATCATCGTCGACAAGACGCTCTATGGCTGCACCTTCGCCTACATGCATCATGGCCTGTCGAAATTCGGCATCACGGTCACCCATGTGGACCTGACCGAACCGGACAACCTGATCCCGGCGATCAGCGGCAAGACGCGGGTCGTCTATTTCGAAACCCCGGCCAATCCGAACATGCGGCTCGTGGATATTGCGGCGGTCTCCAAGATCGCCCATGAGGCGGGCGCCACAGTGGTTGTCGACAACACCTATGCGACCCCCTACCTCACCCGCCCGATCGAGCTTGGCGCGGATCTGGTGCTGCATTCAGCCACCAAATATCTCGGCGGACACGGCGATGTCGTCGCCGGGTTGATCGCCGGCCGTGCCGAGCAGGTTCAGGAAATCCGCCTCGTCGGTATGAAAGACATGACCGGCGCCGTCATGGCCCCGTTCAATGCCATGCTGATCCTGCGCGGCCTGAAAACGTTGGCCCTGCGCATGGACCGCCACTGCGCCTCGGCCCAGCCGGTCGCCGAGTGGCTGGAAGCCCATCCGTCAGTTGGCGAGGTTTATTTCCCGGGGCTGACAAGCTTTGCACAGCATGATCTTGCCAAGCAGCAGATGGCCAAACCGGGCGCCATGATCGCGTTTGAGCTGAAAGGCGGGCTGGAGGCCGGCCGGTCCATGATGAACCGCTTGCAGATGATTGGACGCGCCGTGTCCCTGGGCGATGCGGAAACCCTGATCCAGCATCCGGCGACCATGACGCACTCGACCTATACGCCCGAAGAGCGGGCCGAACATGGCATCACAGATGGTCTTATTCGTTTGTCCGTTGGCCTGGAGGACATTGAGGACATCCTGGCGGATCTTGACCAGGCGCTGTCAGGAGTCACTGCATCGATGGCCGCTTAAGGTGTTCGAGCAACGCCGGATTTAACCCTTCTGAGCGGGATGGAGCTTTCGATATTGGCAACGCCGGGCACCTTTGTGAGCTTGCCGGTCAAAAAGGCTTCAAAGGCGGCCAGTCCAGTGGTCGCCACCCGCAGGAGGTAGTCCCGGTTGCCGGTCATCAGCCAGCAATCAACCACCTCCGGGAAAGCCTGAATGGCGGCTTCAAACTGATCAAGCGCCGCATCGACCTGCTTGTCCAGCTGCACGGAGACGAAGACGGACACTTCATAGCCGAGCTTCATCTCGTCGATGAGCGCGCAATATCCGGTGATGATGCCCTGATCTTCGAGCTGTCGCAGCCGGCGGGCAACGGGCGTCGCACTCAGCCCGATCCGCTCTGAAAGGTCCTGTATCGAAATACGGCCATCCTTGCGCAATTCGCGCAGGATCTGAATATCAAATACATCAAGCGCGCCGGAAGTCACCAAGTTTATCCCATTCCATAGTGATAACCGGCAACAAATAGCCTGATGTGGCGAGAGATCGCAAGAAACCAACTGAGGTACCGCGCTATATTTGCGTTACGGCATGCCTTTGCGGGAGTTTGGCAGAATGAAAACCACCCATCTGAAGACCATTGAACAACGCCTTTTGTGGTTGTCGCACTGGATGATCCATCACGCAAACCACATCCGGCCAAAGGTCGATGGCATCAAGATCGGCGGACACCAGGCCTCATCAGCGTCGATGGTCTCGATCATGACGGCGCTGTACTTTTCAGCGCTCCGCCCGGAAGACCGGGTCGCCGTCAAACCGCACGCCTCGCCCGTGTTCCATGCGATCCAATATCTGATGGGCAATCAGACCCGCGAGAACATGGAGAATTTCCGGGGCTACGGCGGTGTACAGAGTTACCCATCCCGCACCAAGGATGTCGACGATGTCGACTTTTCAACCGGTTCCGTCGGCCTTGGCGTTGCCATCACCTCCTTTGCCTCTCTGGTTCAGGATTATATCGCCGCCAAAGATTGGGCCGGCGATCAGCCACTCGGCCGCATGGTGGCGCTCGTGGGGGATGCCGAACTCGACGAAGGCAATGTCTACGAAGCGCTTCAGGAAGGCTGGAAGAACGATCTGCGCAACACCTGGTGGGTGATCGACTACAACCGGCAATCGCTAGATGGCATTGTCCGCGAGGGCCTGTTCGAGCGCGTTGAAAAGATCTTCGACGCCTTCGGCTGGGACGTCGTCCGGGTCAAATACGGAGCTTTGCAGCGTGCGGCGTTTGAGGAACCGGGCGGCGACAAACTCAGAAGCTGGATCGATGCCTGTCCAAACCAGGAGTATGCCGCCCTCACCTTCATGGGAGGTGCGGTTTGGCGCAAACGCCTGATGGACGACCTCGGCGACCAAGGCGATGTCAGTGCCTTAATCGACCGCCGCAGCGATGCCGAACTGGCAGCGTTGATGGAAAACCTCGGCGGCAATTGCGTAGAGACGATGGCTGAAACCTTCGCGTCGATCACCCACGACCGTCCGACCTGCTTCCTCGCCTACACGATCAAGGGGTGGGGCACGCCGATTGCCGGGCACAAAGACAATCACGGCGGCCTGATGAACAAGGCCCAGTTCGCCGATTGGCAGGCTCATATGGGCGTTCCGGAAGGCGCCGAGTGGGAGCCCTTCGCAGCCGTTGATCATCCTGAAGATCTGCAGGCCTTCCTGAATGACGTCCCGTTCTTTTCCCGTGGCACGCGCCGGTTTTCAGACGCCAAGCTGAATGTGCCGGATATCTCCCTCGACACGGCGAAGTCGACATCAACCCAGACAGCGTTCGGCAAGATCCTCGATGATCTTTCCAAAGGTGATAGCGCTCTGGCAGAGCGGATCGTGACGACCTCCCCCGATGTTACCGGGACCACAAGCCTCGGCGCCTGGGTCAACCGGCGGAAGCTCTTTGCACGCGCCGCGCAGGCTGACGCATTCATAGAGCACCGGATCCCGTCAACAGCCAAATGGGAATTTACGCCAGACGGCCAGCACATCGAACTTGGCATTGCCGAGATGAACCTGATGCTGCTCCTGGGCGCAGCCGGCCTGTCGCATTCCCTGTTCGGCAAGCGTCTCATTCCAATCGGGACCGTCTACGACCCATTCGTCTGCCGCGGTCTCGATGCCTTGAACTACGCCTGTTATCAGGACGCCCGTTTCATTCTGGTTGGCACTCCCTCCGGCGTCACCCTGGCACCGGAAGGCGGCGCGCACCAATCGGTCGGCACGCCCCTCATCGGCATGAGTCAGGATGGTCTGGCCGCCTTTGAACCGGCCTTTGCCGATGAGCTCGCCGTTATCATGAAATGGGCTTTCGAATACGTTCAGCGCGACGGCGATGGCCAGCCGGACGAACGCACATGGCTGCGCGATGAGACCGGAGGGTCCGTTTATCTGCGTTTGACCACCAATCCGATCGAGCAACCGGGCAAGCGGGTCGATGAAGACTTCCGGCAAGGAGCCATTGATGGGGCCTACTGGCTGCGCAAACCCGGGCCGAACTGCGATGTCGTCATTGCCTACCAAGGCGCAGTCGCGCCAGAAGCGATCCGTGCAGCCGGAATGATCGGTGAAGCGCGCCGGGACGTCGGCGTTCTCGCAATCACGTCAGCCGACCGGCTGAATGCCGGTTGGACTGCAGCCCAGCGCGCCCGGTCCCGCGGCAACAAAACGGCCACATCGCACATCGAAACCCTCATGTCCGGCCTGCCCCGGCACTGCAAGGTCATCACGGCAATCGACGGGCATCCGGCAACGCTGTCCTGGATTGGGGCGGTGGGCGGTCATCAGACGATCCCGCTGGGCGTGGAGCACTTCGGCCAGACCGGCACCATTGGCGATCTCTACCGCCACCACGGCCTGGACGCAGCCGCCATTGTCGAAAAAGTGCAAGGCCTGACAGAAGGAAGACCGGCACCCAATTACGGATTGGCTGCCGAATAGCCGCTGACTTTCCGCCACCACAAAGGCTCTTAATTTCCGTTTATCCCACGTTTAGCGTTTCAGATATCCCCTTAAACGCTGGCGTTATTCGGCAAAAATTGCCGAATCGCCTAACATGAACGCAAGGTGAATGCCGGATTCAGGGTGAGTATAGGTGCGTTCCGCCATTCTCCGTCCATACCGCAGCGCCCCAAAACCGGACCGGGGCCAGGACATGGGAACGGGGACTATGAACAAGTTTGCTTACGCAACCATCGCAGTGGCCGCAGTGCTCGGCGCCGGATTGACCTTCGAATTGGTGATGCCAACTCCGCAGGAAAGTGAATTGCGCCGGGTGGAATGCCAGGCCCTCACCATGTTCACACCTTCCCGCAGCAAAAGCGCCGATGAACTTTGCGAGAACTATGGTGGCGTTGCCCTGAAAGATGCAAAGCCAAGCAAAGAAGGGCTCGTGATTCTGGTGCGCAACCAGCCGGTTGGGGGGTTCGCGGGTAATCCGAAGGTCCAATAACGAATTTAAGACGCAGCTAGCGCTCCAGAAACGGATTGTGTAAAGGCTTCGACGTCTTCCTGGACATTATGAAGGGCGAGCGCCCCCAGCCGTTCCATCGGTTTAGCCGTCGCTTCAGCCACTTCTCGTGACATAATAACGGCATGGCCGCGGGTCTTGCCATACTCTCCGAGCCGGGCAGCGATATTGGCAGCGCTACCGATGACAGTGAAGTCGAGCCGCTCCCGCGACCCGACGTTGCCGTAAGTCACCTCACCATACGCAATGCCGATCGCAGAGGTGAGCGGATGATGGTCGGTTCCTGCGACATCGGCCAGTTTCTCGACAATCTGTTCCGCGCTTGCGACCGCTTGAGCGCAAGCCTTCTGATTGCCCTGACTGGCCGGAAAGATCGCCAGCACCGCATCCCCGATAAATTTCAGGACCTCACCTTCATGAGCATTCACCATGTCGGTGGCGACCTCAAAAAACCGGTTGAGCTCCTGCACATAAGCTTCCCGGCCAAGCTCTGTTTCAAGCCGGGTGGAATGCCGCAAGTCGCAAAACAGGATCGCCGCATCAATGACATCGCCGTCTCCGCGCCGGATCTCCCCGCCAAGAACGCGGGCCCCGGTTCTTTTGCCCAGATAAGTCTCAAGCAGAGAGGTCGCATTGGATGTGAGCGCAAAGACCTCAAACAAGCGGCTGATCAGCGCGGAGCATTCGAAAACCAGCCCGAGATTGGCTGTCGTAAAGCCGTTCGGGTGATCGCTGGCAAGGGTCAAAACATTGACGCGTCCGTCGGAAAACGGCAACGGCATGGCGACATAATCCGTCACACCTTGTTTGCGAAAATCCTCCATCACCGGGAAGCTGAACTCATCTGGGTTGGTGTCGAGCTTTTGCCGGATCCCTCCCAGCCCATCAGCCACATGCCGGAGCGGGCTTTCCTGAAAAATCGGGCTTTCCATGAGCTCATAGGAAGGCTGCCGGCTCTCGATCGTGTCCCCTTCCCGGTTCCAGATGATGTGACGGCCGGCTATCATGGGATGAAGCGACCAAACGAGAACACTCATTCGCCAGACTGCAACGCCATCAGCGACCAACCGCTTGCCCAGCGCAGCCAACAGTTCCTCAGGAGACTTGGCTGTCCAGGCCTCGCGCAAAAGCCAGTCTACCGTTGGGCCGGAAATATTGCCTCCAAGGATCGTATCAATCGCCGATCCGTTATGAGTCACGTGCAGCCCATCTGCCGGCATGAAAGCAAGACATCCGTCCACGGCCTGACCTTCAGGCAGGGCATTGGGATACCGCCAAGCCCCGTTTTCCAGAACGCGCGCGCCCACATGGACATGACTGTAAGACGCCGTACCCTTGAACGGGCAGAATGTCCTGTGCTCTGAGGCCGGCTCAAGTTTGGCGACAATGTCTTCTTCTGGAAAATAGACCACCGGCGGCAAACGCGTTTCATACATCACCCGGGCACGAGTGGAGCGCGCTAGAACTTCACCACCAAGTGACGCAACGGTTTCCCCAGCAAGTGGCTCCACCACTATGGTGTAGTCGTTCGACGTTAATTGCGGGCGCGCTGTCATGCCGGAAAGATAGAAACGCACCAGAGCAATGTCCAGCAATCCAGCGACGCGGGTCCGCAGGCAGGTTTGTTTCGGTTACTCAGCTGCAAAGAGCTTCGCAGTCATGGCAAGGCTCGCCCCGCACGGCTCTTCCGCTTCACCGCTGCTCTCTTCCCCGGCGCCTTCCTGTGGGCGCAAATTCACAAAATCATAGAGCTTACGATCAAGCAGATGCGATGGCCGGGTGTGGCCGAGCGCGCGGGCCATAACGCCCAGACGGCCCGGAGTTTCTCTTTCCCAGGCTTGGAGCATGCGTTTAACTTCCTCACGCTGCAGACCGTCTTGGGAGCCACATAAGTTGCATGGGATGATCGGAAATTCCATGCCGTCGGAAAACTTCTGGATGTCGCGCTCCGCCGCATAGGCAAGCGGGCGCAAAACCAGGAGATCGCCCTCGTCGTTGATCAGTTTAGGCGGCATCGAAGCCAGCCGCCCTCCATGAAACAGGTTCATGAAAAACGTTTCGAGAATATCGTCGCGGTGGTGACCGAGGACGATGGCCTCGCATCCCTGCTCCCGTGCCACTCGGTAAAGGATTCCCCTGCGCAAACGCGAGCACAGCGAACAATAGGTCCGGTGTTCCGGGATCTTGTCGGTGACAATGGAATAGGTGTCCTCGCGCACGATGATGTGCTCGATGCCGTTGTCTTCAAAGAACTTCGGTAGGACCTCTGGCGGAAAACCCGGCTGGGCCTGGTCGAGATTGCAGGCGACCAGATCTACCGGTAGCAGCCCGCGCCACTTCAGCTCGATCAAAACCGCCAGGAGCGTGTAGCTGTCCTTGCCACCAGACAGACAGACCAGCCACTTTGGCCGGCTGGTATCCGATGCCCCCTCCGGCACCATCCCGAAATCGCTGATGGCTTCGCGGGCCTGACGCAGAAGCCGCTTGCGCAGTTTCTTGAACTCAACGCTCGACGGCGCTTTGCGCAAGAGCGCTGGAACGTCGATGTTCGTGCTGTCGGCAATGTCGTTCATGATCTGATGCCCTGGGACCCTGTCCGGAAACAATTGACGGCTGACATACCGGATTGCGGTCTCAAGGCCAAGAACTCTGGGCGGATTATTCCCCTCCATCATCGACCACCCCAGTCCTGAACCAATTTCTCGGTTGCCAGACCTGTCATAAATGGCTAATGACTTATATGTTATGTAATAACATTACATATCTTGTAAAAAGAGGTTTATCGTGAAGTTTCATTCGTCTGCAGGTCTTCTCCAAGCAACTGCTCTCAAGTTGGTTTTGGCTCTGGCTCTTTTCGCTGCTTCCCCTGTCGCAGCTAGCGAAAAGGCGCAATCAAAAGACCACACTCACAGTCACTCTCACGGGTCCCATTCCAAGAATTCAGAAATCTACAAAGGCTACTTTGAGGATGATCAGATTGAGAACCGGTCCCTCTCCGATTGGGCGGGAAACTGGCAATCGGTCTATCCGTATCTGACTGAAGGGACACTGGATCCGGTCATGGAACACAAGGCCGCACACGGCACAAAAACTGCCGGTGAGTACAAGGACTATTACCTGATCGGCTACAAGACCGACGTCGATTCCATAGAGATTGACGGGGATATCGTCCGCTTTGTCAAAGACAGCGGAACCGCTAGCGGCGCCTATACCTATGACGGCTACGAAATCCTGACCTACAAAAAGGGCAATCGTGGTGTTCGCTACATCTTCCAAAAAGTGTCAGGCGATGAAAGTGCGCCGGAGTACATCCAGTTCAGCGACCACAAAATTTCACCGGCAGCAGCAGATCACTACCACCTTTACTGGGGAAACGATCGGGCGGCCCTTTTGAACGAAGTGACCAACTGGCCAACCTACTATCCGGCTGAGATGACAGGTCAGCAGATCGTGGAAGAAATGGTGGCCCACTAAACCGCCGTTCCACGGCGCTCTCGAAAATACATCCCCGCCACCGTGGCGGGGATGTAACTGCATAAGGCCCAGCGCCAAAAGAAGGTCAAAAGTCCGGAATCTCAATCCCGTATTTGGCATAAATTTCGCCGAGAACACCGGAAGCCTTCAACCCACGCAAATAGATATTCAGTTGCGCAACGGAGATCGGCGCGTAGGGAAAAACGACGAATTGCCGATTGTAGGTGTGGTCCGGCTGGTCAGCGAATATCTGCAGTTTGGCGTAGACTTCTGGCTCGGATACCGAAACCCAATTGAGAAACGTTTCGCTCGCAATGCCTTTGTCAACGCGGCCATATTCGACGAGCTTGAGCACACCACTTTCATTACTGACAAGGCTTACATTCGGCATCGATCCGAGTTTTTCAGCATCAAAGTCTGAAAATGCATAGTGAAACCCCATCACCGCACCGATCTGCGCAGTGATCCCGTTTGTTTGGTTAGTGCCTTTCAGCTGAAAAAACAGATCCTTGCCATTGGTGAGATTGACACTTGGCTTACCACCACGCTGCGCCCATCCCCAAAGGACGTCATTGTAGGCGATAAGATGAAAATCATCTGTCTGATGAGTGGCAAGCAATCGCTTGGCTGGAACGAGGCTCGGGGTGAAAGTGAAGTCGTCCTGATGATCGTTGAGAGCGGCCAAAACATCGTAGATCAGACCACGTTCTTCGCTCCCGCTGAAGACCAGTGGGGGTTGAATCGATGTCAAACCAACATTGACAATGGTTCGCGCTGACAATTGCCCTGACCACAAGACAACTGCGATGAAAAGAAAGAAGCGAAATACCATTCAATGCCTCGTCCGGTGAAACCGAATGAAAATTCGCGGCCTGCTGCCATTGGGGATTAGGCCGCTCAATTCGGGCATCAGATTTTCTTTTTCAAGGAGAGCCGTCAAGGTCCGTAATCGAACGAATAAGTTTTCGCAAAACACGGCCCTACCGATCGGTACAAATCTATCGAACCGCCATGCTTTGGAAAACAATTATCCGCCACAAAGAAAAAGGGCTGCCCGAAAGCAGCCCTTAGGTGTTTTGTATTCGGCGCTAGGTTTAGCGCGAATAGAACTCGACCACCAGGTTCGGCTCCATCTGCACCGGGTACGGTACATCTGAGAAAGCCGGAACGCGGGAGTAAGTTGCAGTCATTTTTGCATGGTCTGCATCGACATAGTCCGGCACGTCACGCTCAGCGGACTGGACAGCTTCCAGAACGATAGCGAGTTGCTTGGACCGTTCACGAACTTCAATCACGTCGCCCGGACGCAGCTGGTAGCTCGGGATGTTGACGCGCTTGCCGTTGACCTTGACGTGACCGTGGTTGATGAACTGACGGGCAGCGAAAACGGTCGGTACGAACTTCGCACGGTAAACGACTGCGTCGAGACGGCGCTCCAGCAGACCGATCAGGTTCTCAGAGGTATCGCCCTTCAGACGGGACGCTTCTGCATATACCTTGCGGAACTGTTTCTCGGAGATGTTGCCGTAGTAGCCTTTCAGCTTCTGCTTTGCGCGCAGCTGAACACCGAAGTCGGACAGCTTGCCTTTACGGCGCTGACCGTGCTGGCCTGGGCCGTACTCACGACGGTTGACCGGGCTCTTCGGACGGCCCCAGATGTTCTCGCCCATCCGGCGGTCGATTTTGTATTTAACGCTATGGCGCTTTGACATCGCGGTTTCCTTTAAACTTCGCGTTGTTTTTCTAACAAGGAAACGCGCCCTCCTTCTTCTGATCATGCGCAGCAGCGAGCGATCAGATCGACAGGGTTTCAACAGACGGCGCCGGCTGAAAACCCACGGGTGCGTAAACCGGCCAGATCAAATCCAGCCAGATCGCGCGGAATTACCGGTTCGGCTATCAAAAGTCAATGCCACCTGCCTGTTCGCGGCGGATTTCTTTCAGTTTCTAGAATTTGCCGCCGGACAAAACCGGCAAAAACGGGCTTCAATCGGCTTGCTCACCAATCAGTGATGCCCATACGTAATTTTCATGTCAAAATTAATGAATACATTTAGAAAATTTTAATTGCAGTTTTTCACTATGCCCGCCAATCACAACCATAAGAATAATTGCCAGTGAAATCTGCAACTCGGCCCCTTTCAGGGCCTCATCGATTTTTCGTATTGTGAAGACATTAGTAGGTAGACATGTTCTCGCCCTCGCATTCCGAACCAGAGGATGATGGCCCTGAGCCGGTTCCCGGCCAGCCGGCCATCAAGCACATATTAGACAGCCTGGATTATGCCCTTCAGCCGATTGTTGATGTCGGGACCGGTGTTGTTTACGGCTACGAGGCGCAGATCCGCAATTGCAGCCGCGCTGGCGCCAGTTCTCCAGATGATCTTCTCAACCAGGCCCACGCACAAGGTTTTCTTCCGCACCTGGAAACCGCCCTCTTGCGCAAAGCCGCGACCAAATTCATGGCGCTACGGACCGCCAAGGGCACCAAACTCTTTTTTAAACTGGACGGCCGCGGTCTCGGTGAAAACGAAGACCCGCGCATGAACATGGACGCAATCCTGGTCGAATACGGATTGCAGAAAAGCCAGATATGCCTTGAGTTTTCTGGCCGCCATCAGGAAACCCTGAGTGATGTCTCCCACCATGCGCTGAGCGACCTGCGCCAATCAGGCTTCATGATTGCCCTGGATGATTTTGGCCGCGGGTCATCAGAACTCCGTCTTCTTCACGATATGTCTCCGGAATATGTCCGGATCGACCGGTTTTTCCTGAGCGGTATCGACAGCGATCCACGCAAGAAGCTCTTCGTCACAACAGTCGCAAATCTCGCCCACGTTTTAGGCGCCCGCGTCATCGCAGAATGCATTGAAACGGAACGCGAGTTCCGCGCCTGCCGGGATGCCGGTTGTGACCTGGTTCAGGGATATTTTATTGCAAAGCCCTCGGCCGCCCCCGGATCAGCAAAGCTTTTCTACGATCACATCCGCGCCGACACGCCGAATGGAAAACGCAAGGAAGAGCAATGCCGGATACGCAATGAGCTGTTGGAGTTGCCAACCGTTCAATTCGATTCGTCCATGAACGATCTTCTGGATCTTTTTGTTCACAATCAGGATGCCAGCATCATTCCTGTTCTGGATGCCAACCAGGAACCGCGCGGCATTATCCATGAACGCGATTTGAAAGCTTATCTTTACGCCGGAGGGCCGGATGACGAAGACGCCAAGGCGGCGCTCGACTTTCCATTGCGGTCATTCGTGCGGGCCTGCCCGATCGCGGATATCGATTCCAATGCGGACATGCTGCTGGTGACGTTTGCCTCCTCGATCAACTCCGATGGCATCATCATCACGCAGAATTTCCGTTACACCGGGTTCCTCTCGGCAACCTCCCTTTTAAAGATCATTCACGAGAAGCGTCTGCAGGAGGCGCAAGATCAAAATCCTCTTACTGGCCTTCCCGGAAATGGCGCGGTGAGCCGGTTCATATCGAAATCTGCCTGCACGACGGCATCGGACCGGCACATTTGTTACATCGATTTCGACAACTTCAAGCCGTTCAACGATACGTACGGATACCGTCAGGGCGACCGCGCAATCATTCTCTTCAGTGAACTTCTGCAAAAACATGTAACCGGCAACAACTCGTTCCATGGGCATATCGGCGGCGACGATTTCATGGCTGGGTTCCTGACCGGCGATCAGATGGAAATCGCAACGAGAATGCGGGCTCTGCGACGCGCGTTCCGGACCGACGTTGAAAGCTTCTATCAGCCGGAACACCGCGAGCAGGGCTTCATGCGCGCGCAAGACCGCTATGGGACAATGCGGGACTTCCCGCTTCTGCAATGCTCGATCTCGATCCTCACCCTGCCAAAGGGAGTCCCGGCAAGCACCGGATTGATCACAGAGGAAATCGGTCAGCTGAAGGGCGCAGCCAAATCTACGGATGATGGCATCGCACTCAAGACCCTGGCAGCCTGAGATCGCAACCGCGGCACCTGATTGAGTGCGGTCTTACGCATGATCATTCGCCCGGCATAAGCGCCAGACCAAAACCGGCGAGAAGCCGCTCGATTGCAGGTTTCCGGGCCCCTGATGTCAAAATGGCAAGGTCGGCGCTTTCAGATGGGGCCGATGCCAGATCCGATCCCAGAACGCGTACCAACTGGCGCGCGATCGCCTCGGCCGGGTCCAGCCAATCGACGGGCCAAGGTGCGATTTTCCGGAACCTGTTCGCCAAAAACGGATAGTGGGTACAGGCCAGAACAACGATATCTGTCCGCTGGCCATTTTGCTCCAGAAAACAGTCCGAAATCTCCTGTCGCAGTGCCTCGTCAGACACCGGCTCACCGCGCAGATGCTGTTCGGCGAGTTCTGCCAGATTGTCAGAGCCCACGAGCCTGACATGACACTGCGCGGCGAAACTCTCTATCAACGAGCGGGTATAAGCCCGCCGAACCGTGCCAGGTGTCGCCAGCACCGAAATCAGACCCGAGGCCGTCCGCTCTGCTGCCGGTTTGATCGCCGGGACCGTTCCGATAAACGGCACATTTGGAAAAGCTATACGCAATGCCTCTCCACCAAGCGTGAAGGCGGTGTTGCACGCGATCACGACCGCCTTTGGATCATATTCCTCGATCAGCCTGGCAAATTGGTCCTGTAATCTGACAAGAAGTTCTGCTTCCGGCCAGCGACCAATTGGAAAAGCCGCATCGTCCGCCACATAAAGAAGGCGCTCATAGGGAAGCAGGTAACGTGCCTCACGAAGAACCGTGAGCCCGCCTAACCCTGAATCATAAAAGAGCACTGGCCGGACATCACCCACGGGCACTTCCTCAGGCTTCTGTCTCGTCGACGTCACGGGTTTTACGCGGACGTGTTTCCCGACGCTCCAGAGCAGCTATCACGCCCCGCAAGGTGCGGACTTCCTGTTCGCTGAGCTCAGCTTTTTGGAAGATGTTGCGCAAGTTCCGCACCATATGCGGGCGGCGCTCCGGCGGACGGAAGAAACTCACTTCGTCAAGAGAGCCTTCCAGGTGTTCGAACATCCGCAAAATGTCGTCCTTGGACGCCGGCGGATGCTCTTTCTCTGACAACAAGAATGGCAATTCACCCTTGCTCGCTGTTTTCCGCCACTCATAGGCGCACACGAGAACAGCCTGAGCAATGTTCAACGATGCAAAATCCGGGTCGACTGGCAAGGTAACGATTTCGTCGGCAAGCGCGACTTCCTCGTTGTTCAGCCCCCAGCGTTCACGGCCGAACAAGTAGCCGACACCATGCTGGCGCTCACCAAGATCCACAGCCTTGACTGCTGCTTCATCCGGGCCGCGGACAGGTTTTGGCACCTCGCGCGAACGGGCTGTTGTTGCATAAACGAAATTCAGATCGGCAATCGCAGCTTCCGTGGTTTCGAAGACCTGAACCTTGTCGATCACATGGTCTGCCCGGCTGGCTGCAGCGCGCGCTTTTTCACTTGGCCAGCCATCGCGCGGATTGACGATCCGAAGGTCAACCAGGCCGAAATTGGCCATCGCCCGGGCGGCTGTTCCAATGTTTTCGCCCAGCTGTGGCTCACATAGGATCACAGCAGGCGGCAGCGCAGTAATTGCCCGCGCTTCATCTCTGATTTTTGCGTTTTTGCTCATGAAGCGGGATTTAGCCGAACGGCGGAAACTTTTAAAGCCCCTGCATTCCCAACCCGCACCGGAGTCAATCGGGGCCGCATTGAACGATGTCTTGAGATCTCTGGAAAACAAACTCCAAACAATCAACTCCGACACACCCAAATCAAGACACCTGATACGGGAGCCTTGGCAAATCTTCCAACCAAAAGCGGAAACAAACAAACCGGCAATAAAACAAAACCTCGTATTTTTTTGCTTTAGCTCAACACTCTCTTATTCTTCCTCTGAGAGAGTACGATCTGGTTCTATTAGCTATCAAAGAAGGATGCCATGCACCGTGCGGCAATCGTTCCAGCTATAGTAATGGGGTTTGCGATTGGACTTGTGCCAATACCGGCAGCTTCTGAAGAGTGCCCCCGCGGCGGCACACTGATCGCTGGCGCAGGTGATTACCGGCCTTACAACATCGTCGAAGGCGGAGAAGTCCGGGGCATGGACTTCGAGGTCATTGAGACAATCCTCGGCAAGCTCGGCTGTGATCTTGTGAAAGTACCCCTGCCCTGGACACGACACCTCAATGCCTTGCGCAACGGCGCGGTAGACATTGCCACACCCGTTACAAAGACACCTGAACGTGAGGCGTTTGCACATTTCTCAGCGCCCTATATTCAAGCCGACGAAGTGCTGTTCGTACGGGCAGAAAACGTCGATACCTATGAAAGCCTCGGCGACTTCTTCCAAAACGATAAACGGTTGGGTGTGGTTAGGGACTATGCTTATGGCGGTTCGTTCCCAGCACTGTCGGAAGCCTATCCGCATCTGATTGAGATGACGGACAGCCTGGAACTGAACCTCAAACAGCTTGAGCTCGGCCGGGTCGATGCGATTTTGGGGGAAACCTATGTCGTAACCTCGGAGATCCAGTCGCTCGGGCTTTCAGAGGTGATTAAAGCAACGAACGCAATTGTCGCTTCCGAGCCGAACTACATCATGTTCAGCAAGAAAAGCGTACCAAAGGACTTCGTCGCCGCGTTTTCCAAAGAACTGCAAATCCTGCAGGAGAACGGCGAATTTGATCGCATTACGGCACGCTACAAGGACGGCGACAGCGCAATAAACTGATCAGATCTGGTGTGGAGCCGAACTGACCAGCTGCGTCGGCGGCAGGCATTATACCTCTTTATGTAAACCACCTTAATTGCGTTTTTTGCCTCGTTTGCTAGAACACAAACGGCTTTTGCGGCCTTCGCCTTTATGAGGGCTGGCAATTGATTGCGTACAATTGTATACGCTCTTCGAACTCCGTCCGGAGGCGCCTCCCTGCCCCGGCAGATCCCGTTGGACCATCAGGAAACGTGAGCAACATGGCCGATATTATCTACACCAAGGTTGACGAAGCGCCGGAACTGGCATCAGCTTCCTTCCTTCCGATCATCCGCTCCTTCACCAAGGCCGCCGGCCTGGCCATCGGCACCAAGGACATCTCCCTTGCCGGCCGGATCCTGGCAACGTTTCCGGATTTTCTGACCGATGAACAGAAGCAGTCGGACGATCTCGCGCTCCTTGGCGATATGGTGAAGCAGCCGGATGCTAACGTCATCAAGCTGCCGAACATCTCCGCCTCGCAGCCACAGCTGAACGCAGCTATCAAGGAGCTGCAAGCCCAAGGCTACAAGCTTCCGGATTACCCATCTGATCCAGCGAATGATGCGGAAAAAGACATCAAGGCCCGCTACGACGGCATCAAGGGCTCTGCCGTGAACCCGGTGCTGCGCGAGGGCAATTCCGACCGCCGCGCGCCGAAAGCGGTCAAGGAATACGCCAAGAAGAACCCGCACCGCATGGGCGCCTGGGCGTCTTCTTCCAAGACCCATGTTGCGACAATGGGCGAGAACGACTTCCGCTCCAACGAGAAGTCCATCACTGTTTCCGCAGCTCAAGCTGGCACCGCCAAGATCGTTTTTACCGGCAAGGATGGTTCCGAGACCGTTCTCAAAGGCGACTGGCCGCTGGAAGATGGCGATGTCATCGACGGCACCTACATGAGCGTCAAGGCGCTCAGTGCATTTCTGGAAAAGGAAATCCAGGACGCAAAGGATCAGGGCATCCTGTTCTCGTTGCACATGAAGGCGACCATGATGAAGGTCTCCGACCCGATCATCTTCGGTGTCTGCGTGAAAGCATTCCTGAAAGACGTTTTCGAGAAGCATGCGGCAACGTTCACTGAACTCGGCGTCAACCCCGATCTCGGCATCGGCGACCTGGAAGCCAAGGTTGCCACGCTTCCAGCCGACAAGGCGGCCGAAATCCAGGCTGATATCAAGGCTGCGCTCGACAATGGCCCGGCGATGTACATGGTGAACTCCGACAAGGGCATCACCAACCTGCACGTTTCTTCGGACGTCATCATTGATGCTTCCATGCCGGCTCTGATCCGCGCAGGCGGCAAGGGCTGGGGCCCGGACGGCAACGAAGGCGACGCCAAGTGCGTGATCCCGGACAGCTCCTACGCCGGCGTTTATTCCGCCGTCATCGACTTCTGTAAGGAAAACGGCGCGCTCGACCCGGCCAAGATGGGCACCGTGCCGAATGTCGGCCTGATGGCCCAAAAGGCCGAGGAGTACGGCTCCCACCCGCAAACCTTCAAGGCACCCGCTGACGGCACCATCAAGGTGGTTAGCGCATCCGGCGATACCCTGATCGAACATGCTGTTGAAGGCGGTGACATCTGGCGCGCATGCCGGACAAAAGACGCACCGATCCGCGACTGGGTGAAGCTCGGCGTCAACCGCATGCGCCTGTCCGGCATGCCGGGCGTCTTCTGGCTGAACGCTGAACGCGCTCATGATGCGGAGCTGATCAAGAAGGTGGAAGCCTATCTGCCGGATCATGACACGTCCGGTCTGGACTACCGCATCCTGGCGCCGACCGAGGCTGCAAAATACTCCACAGAGCGCATTGCCCGCGGTGAAGACACGATCTCCATCACCGGCAACGTGTTGCGCGACTACCTGACCGATCTTTATCCCATCCTGGAAGTCGGCACGTCTGCAAAGATGCTGTCCATCGTTCCGCTCATGAACGGCGGCGGCCTGTTTGAGACAGGTGCTGGCGGTTCTGCGCCGAAACACGTTCAGCAGCTGCAGGAAGAAAACTACCTGCGCTGGGATTCTCTGGGTGAGTTCTGTGCGCTTGGCGCCTCACTGGAGCATCTTGCAAACGTCAAGGGCAACGCTAAAGCCCAGGTTCTGGCCGATGCGCTCGACAAGGCAATCGAAGGCCTGCTCGACAACGACAAGTCACCGGCCCGGAAGGTCGGCGGCCTCGACAACCGCGGCAGCCACTTCTACATCGCGCTTTATTGGGCACAGGCTCTGGCCGCTCAGGATCAGGATGCGGACCTGAAGGCCCAGTTCGCCCCGATCGCCGACGCCTTGTCCTCGAACGAAGACAAGATCGTTGGCGAACTCAATGGCGTCCAGGGCTCTCCGGCGGATACGGGTGGCTACTACCACGCGCCACAAGCCAAGGTCGACGCGGTGATGCGCCCAAGCGCCACGCTGAACGGCATCATCGGCTGAGGCGAACAAGCCAAAATTAAAGATACAAAAGGCGGTCCAAGTGGCTGCCTTTTTCTTTGCGTTCAAAGGATCCCGTGTCACCTTCTGACAGCGCCTTTCCCATAGCGCCGAAAGAAAACCTCAGGGAGGACAAAATGAATGCTGCAGATCTGAAGATCATGAACTCGATGCCAGTGATCTTTTGGGCAAAAAACGAAGATGGGGTCTATATCTTCGGCAACGACACCATCAACGAATTTGGCGGCGGCGTTGTTGGCAAGACCGATCATGAACTCCCTTGGGCAGACACCGCGGATGAGCTCGTAGCCCATGACAAAAAGGTTCTTACAGCGGGAAAACCTGGCTACATGCATGAATTCGTTCATAAGTCCTCCGAGGGTGAAGCGACCCTCAACGTATGCAAATGGCCGGGTGAACTTGACGGCGTTCGCTGCACCTTCGGCATTTCCTTCATCATCGAGGACTAGCCAGCTTCATGGCCTGTACAATCAAGGCGATCCTCTTTGACAAGGACGGCACGTTGCTGGACTTTGATGCGACCTGGGCAACACCACAGGAACAGGCAGCTTCATTCGCGGCAAACGGCGACGAGCTCTTGTCGAAGCGTTTGCTGGTTGCCGGTGGGATGGATCCGGGGACACGGAAAACTGCGGCTGGCAGCCTGTTTGCTGCCGGCAACGCTCTGGAGATTGCAGAAGCTTTCATAAACGAAGGTGCCCCGCGCTCCCTTGAGCATCTGACATCGGTGTTGGACCGGATATTTCTGCAAGGGATGCAAAAGGCCAAACTGCTGCCAGGGCTCGAAACATCGCTCCACGAACTGCACAACGCTGGATATATCTTGGGGGTTGCAAGCAGCGACAGTGAGGCGTCTATCGCCGCCTTTCTACGCACCACCGGTATTACGGACCTGTTTTCATTCATCGCCGGTTATGACAGCGGTCATGGGCACAAGCCCGGCCCCGGCATGGTCAAAGCGTTTTCCGGAACAACCGGCATCCCAGTCAGCCAGATCGCGGTCGCTGGCGACAACACGCACGATCTGGAAATGGCGAAAAATGCTGGGGCTGGCCTGAAGATCGGTGTCCTATCCGGCACGGGAACCGCAGCCGACCTCAGCCCTCTCGCCGATCTCATCCTCGAAAGCTGTGCGGACCTCTCCGAGCAGGTGCTTGTCCGCCCGTGATCTCACACGAGTTGGTGGTGAGCTCGTCACCTAGTGCAGCACGGACGCAACTTCTGTTCTGACGGCACCGACGGACTGTGCCAGGATCATGGCGCGATATTCCGGAAAGGCGACCGCCGGGCTCCAAAGATACCCTTGTCCCAAAGTGCCGCCCCAAGCCTTCAGGTAGTCCTTTTGAAGCGGCGTCTCGATGCCTTCCGTTACTGTGTCAAGATTAAGCTGGTGGGCCATCAGGAAAATCAGTTCCACAATGGTCCGGCGATCCGCACATGTCGCAATATCCATGATGAAGGAGCGGTCGATCTTCAAAGTGTCGAAGGGCATGTTTGCCAGACTGCTGAGGCAGGAATACCCCGTCCCGAAATCATCAATTGCGAATTTGACACCTTGTTCCCGGATGGGGCGAATGCGATCCAGAACAGTGTCTGAGTAATCCATGAGGCTGGACTCGGTGATTTCCAATTCGACCTTTTCCGTCGAAACGCCACTTTCGCTGACGGTTCCAATTGTCTCTTCGATAAAGGTTTCTTCCTGAAATTGCGCCGGGGACACGTTCACAGCCACCGAGGTCTCAAGCCCTTCACTATGGAGGTGCTTGGTATCTTTAAGCGCTCTTTGCAAGACGAACCGGCCAATGGGTGCAATCAACCCCCGTTCTTCAGCGATCGGAATGAACTTGGCCGGTGAGACATGACCGAGGACTTCATCATTCCACCGGAGCAAGGCTTCCGATCCCACGATCTTGCCATTTTCCGGAATGACTTTTGGCTGGTAAAAGACGTCAAGGCCACCCGTATCAACCGCGTGCCGCAGACGATCGGCAATCAGTTCGCGCTCATTGGCCTGTGTTCTGAGCGCTTCGCTGTAGGAAACCGCCCGGCCCCGGCTGGCCGACTTTGCCTGGTACATCGCGAGATTGGCGTTCTTCATGACCTCTTCAGCAGTATCGCCTTGCTCCGGGTACGTCACAAAGCCAGCACTTGCACTCACCGAAAGAGACATGCTCCCGATCTGGACCGGCCTGCTCAGAAGCCGGAGTACGGTTTCTGACACCTCGGTCAATTGGTCCGGATCTGTGAGACCGGGAAGGATCGCGACAAACTCGTCTCCGGAGAAACGGGCCAACGCAGGTGCATTCTTGGTGTGCGGATGGGCGACCTTGTCGAGCAACCTGCCCAGGCGTGCCGCAAGCTGCCGCATGACCTCATCACCAACACGGTGGCCATGCATATCGTTGATAAGCTTGAACCGATCAAAACCAACATAAAGAACTGCGCCTTCCGCACCCAGTTTGTGGTCGATCATCGTCGCGGCCAGCTTGTCCAACTTTGCGCGATTGGCCAGTCCCGTGATCATGTCGGTATAAGCAAGCCGTTCGATCTCTACGATGTTGGATCGCTGGGTCTGGAGCATATGGCGAAATGCAGCTTGTAAATCTCCAACTTCCCCCGGCGCGTCAGTCTCAAGATCGCAGTCAAGATAGCCTTCGGTTGCCTTTTTCGCCGCTTGGGTAACCTCGCTGATCCCGGCGGTGGCTTTGTACATCAGCCAGCCAAGAGCCGGAATAAACGCAAATGCAACAACGCCCAATAGAGCGACCACCTGCCACAGCGTGTTGTAGAAGATGCCAGCAATCTCAGCCTTGGACACGCGGACGAGTACACTGCCAACAGCTGTTCCGTTCCGAAAAACAGGAAGAACGTAGTCGATCGAACCATCTGTTTCTTGCAGTTTGGCCTCACCTGTCAGCGCCGCGTTTAACGCGAGTTCGTTGAACTGGACTTCGCTTGTCGGCGCCGCCGACATGAAATCGCTGGCGAATTCCTGCCCAAACCGGCTGTAGGCCTTTGCTGCGGTCACGTGATCATCTTTGGCAACCGCATTCAGCAGCCGCTCCATCTCACCGTAATTTTTGTTTTCGATTTCACGAGCGGAAATATTTGCAACGAATTCCGCTTTTTGCCGTGCGTCTCGCTCAAGTCGTTCTGTTATGCCCGACACTTGAGAGTAATAGCTGATGCCTATGAAAAAGAAGGAGAATCCGAGGATTCCGCACACTGCATACAGTGTTGACCTGACAAACACCCGCCTCAGGACATTTTGGCCTGCCGCTATGAAACTCACCGGCATCCGGACCCCCAACAATACTCAGCCGTTCTGGCATCTACGCGTTCTTGGATGATCTCATCGGGATTAATTCAACAAATAATGAATATCGGCGGCAGAATGCACGCTTTTGCGCTTTGTCATGAAGTATGCCGATGTCACTGGTTAGAAAAAGTTGGACACAACGCCCAACACTCGTTGTTTCGCCAATGTCAACGCTACGGAAGAATCTTAAGATCCCTTTTTAGGACTAGGAAATGGCGCGCGCACGCTCTGACACCCGCACTTGATGCGTTAAAACTACTGCACTTGCCCCCACACGCTTCTAAAACCGAAAACTCCGAGAAATTTTCAGAAGAATTTGATCGAAGATTCTCCTTGACCCTGCCTGATCTCTTTGCCATAACCACCATCCGAACCGTACCGTACGGTTCTCATAAAGAACACCGAGTCCCGCCCGTACCCAACAGTTGACTGAAGCCAAATGCCTGCCGCCAGTTTTGACATCGCCACTTCCCGCCCGGACGCTGCACCAGAGTTCTCGCCGCGCCAGCAAGTGGTCTTGCAACATGCGCTGACGCTTTTGGTCGAAGGCGGCGAAAAAGCCCTGACAACGGCCGGCCTTGCGCGCACGGCAAGCTGCTCCAAAGAGAGCCTCTACAAATGGTTCGGCGACCGGGATGGCTTGCTCGCAGCCGTCGTCGCCTATCAGGCGAGCCAGGTGCAGTTTCCATCGGAAAGCGGTGCCACAGCTGATCCGGACACGTTCCGCGCCCACGTCACAGCTTTTGTCGAGGCCTTGCTCGCCGTCCTGTTTTCGGAAAGCTCATTGGCCCTGAACCGGCTCTCGATCGGGCAGTCGAACACCAATTCCAACCGTCTCGGCCAACTTTTGCTTGTCCGCGGCAAACACATGATTTCAGCCCGCGCGCGCAACATGCTTGAGACCGGCCGGCGCCACGGGCTCTTGAAATTCGACGATGCGGAGGACGCTTACCAAGTTCTCTACGGACTGGCGATCCGCGATGTCCATATCCGTCTTCTTCTCGGCGAGACCGCAAGTGCAGCCGAGAAGGATCTGAAAAGCCAGGCAAAAACAGCCGTGGCACGATTTTATCAACTGTTCGGGGCCTGACCCCCGGACGGAGGAAACAAAGAAAATCAGGCCCGGATCAAAGCAGATCCGGTCTTGATCATCATCTCAAGGAAAGGGAATTCCCATGCGTGTCTATTACGATCGTGATGCTGATCTGAACCTCATCAAGTCCAAGAAGGTTGCCGTCATCGGCTACGGCTCCCAGGGCCGGGCCCATGCCATGAACCTGAAGGACAGCGGCCAGAAGGAAATCGTTGTTGCTCTGCGCGCCGGTTCGACAACGGCTTTGAAAGCAGAAGCCGATGGCTTCAAGGTCATGACGGTTGCAGAAGCTGCCGCATGGGCGGACCTGATGATGATGGCGACCCCGGACGAACTGCAGGCCGACATCTACAAGGACCACATCGCCGACAACATCCGCGACGGTGCCGCGATCGCATTCGCCCATGGCCTCAATGTTCATTTCGGCCTGATTGAGCCGAAGTCCACGGTCGATGTCCTGATGGTTGCGCCGAAGGGCCCAGGCCACACAGTACGCGGCGAATACCAGAAAGGCGGCGGTGTCCCGTGCCTTATCGCCGTTCACCAGGATGCATCCGGCAACGCGCATGACCTTGGCCTGTCCTACGCCTGTGGCGTTGGCGGCGGCCGCTCCGGCATCATCGAAACAACCTTCAAGGAAGAGTGTGAAACCGACCTCTTCGGCGAACAGGCCGTTCTCTGTGGTGGTCTCGTTGAACTGATCCGCGCTGGTTTCGAAACTCTGGTTGAAGCTGGTTACGCACCAGAAATGGCTTACTTCGAGTGCTTGCACGAAGTGAAGCTGATCGTCGACCTGATCTATGAAGGCGGCATCGCCAACATGAACTACTCCATCTCCAACACCGCTGAGTGGGGCGAATATGTCACCGGTCCGCGCATTGTAACGCCGGAAACCAAGGCGGAGATGAAGCGCGTTCTGGAAGACATCCAAAACGGCAAGTTCACCTCCGATTGGATGCAGGAGTACCGCGCTGGCGCAGCGAAATTCAAGGCAACCCGCCGTCTGAACGACGCACACCAGATCGAGGAAGTTGGCGACAAACTCCGCGGCATGATGCCCTGGATCAAGTCCAACGCGCTCGTGGATAAGACCAAAAACTAAGGCCCTGCCCGCGTTGGATTTGTCCATGATCGGAAAAACCTCAGCGTTCGCCAAAGGCGAAACGCGGGGGGATCAAGTCCAACGCGCTCGGCGACAAGACCAAAAACTAAGGTCTACGTGACTGAGAATTCAAAAGCCCCGCTGGAAACGGCGGGGCTTTTCATTAAGCCCCCGGGAGACACGCACACTTCGGAGGTCTACGCTGCAGACGTATTTTTGAGCAGTTGGCGTAAGAAAACGCTTTCACCCATTACACTTTGATGAAATTTTGGCTGGCAGAGATAATTGGCCGGAAACCCGCTCTGCCCTAGAGTAAGAACAAGCGCCTCGGATAAAAATCCCGGAGACCGATTTTTTATGACGCCATTGCCACTGTTTTCGGCAAACATGCTCCTGTTGTCGGTCTTCGCCATTTCCTTTTTGGCCATTTCCTTCAGTGCGCGTCCAAACACACATTGGCGAAGCTGGGCGGCTGCCAACGCATTGTCGGTCGGCGCCCTCGCAGCATTTGCAAGCCTTCCAGTCCTGCCGGTGATTGCGACTTACTTGCTGCCCAATGTTCTCCTGCTCACCGGATTTGGATTTCACCTGCACGCTGCGCGCAGTCTCAAACAAGCGGCCACCCCGTTCAGTCTGTTGATCGCGCCTGTAGGCATCTACGTGATTATAGCCGCCCTGGCATACGTTTTTGAGGTGTATGCCCTCGCCTATATCGCTTCCAACCTGCTTTTTGCAGCGCTCTGTATCAGCGTTGCGGCAACCTATGGCTCAGCGGCGTTTCGCGGGCTCGTATCGAGCCTTGCACTGATCATCGCCTTCGGGTTGCTGGCCCTGGAGGCAGCTCTGCGAATTCTGCACGGTGTCCTGGCTGATGGCCCATTCGGGCCCGGCATGATTGAAGACGGAACAGTCAATATTCATTTGATGATTTCGCTGATTTTCATCGCCATTTCCGGTGCGTTTTCTATGGCGATTTCGTTTGAGCAGCTGGCGCGCAACAATCATGAAGACGCCCGGCGGGATCCATTGACCGGAACCTTTAACCGCCGGGAGTTCCTGCGGCGCCTGGAGGCCCAACTCCAGCCTGCAACCGGAACACATTTTGGCCTGATACAGTTTGACTTGGACCATTTCAAACAAGTCAACGACCGGTTTGGCCATGTGGCCGGCGACGAAGCGTTGGTAAAGGTCTGCCAGGCGATCCGACATCATTTGCGCCGCAGCGATTGTTTCGCCCGCCTCGGCGGAGAGGAGTTCGGCCTCCTTCTTCCCAATGTTGGCCAGGAAGACGCAGTTATGATCGCAGAGCGGATCCGTAAACTGGTCGAAACCCAGTCTTACGAGTTTGCCCCGGACGGATTTCAAATCACTATCTCGGGTGGCATGTATCACGGGACCGGTGAAGGCCTGACACCAACAGATTTGTTCAAAATTGTCGACACCGGCTTGTACACATCAAAGAGTGAGGGCCGCAATCGGATCACTATGGCCGTTCAAGAGACAGAAACGCCGAAATTCGCTGAGGAATTGGCGCAACTTGACAGCCTTAGCCCGCCGGAAAATGAGCTTCGATCAGCCGTGTGACCTCGGCATCGCGCGCAGCCTCGCTTTGACCGCCCATAACCACAACAATCAGCTGCTTGCCGCCGCGGCGCGCCGTTGCCACGAGATTGTAGCCGGACATGCGAATATAACCGGTTTTCAAACCATCGACGCCTTGGACCTTGCCCAGGAGATTGTTGGTCGCCCGGAATGACCGCCCGTTGTAGGTAAAAGACTGAGCCCGGTAATAACTCGCATATTGCGGAAACCTACGCTTGAGTGCGAGGCCAAGCTTTGCCATGTCCCGCGCTGTGGTTACTTGAGCTGGATCTGGAAGGCCGGTGGCATTGACAAACCGAGTGCGCGACAGGCCCAGCGCGCGGGCCTTTTGGGTCATCTCTCGCGCAAAAGCCGCCTCACTGCCAGCCAGGTTTTCAGCAACCGCCACGCCGACATCATTAGCCGACTTAACGGCCAGTGCGCGGGCCGCCTGCTCGACCGTAATCGTGCTGCCGGCCTTCAGGCCGATCTTGGCCGGCGGCTGGGACGCCGCCTTTGCAGACACATTCAATGGGCTCGACAACCGGTTTTCGCCGGAACTGACACTCTCGAACAGCATGTAAAGCGTCATCATTTTTGTGAGCGAGGCTGGAAAACGCGGGGCATCGGCGTTAACGGCATAGAGTTCCTGGCCCGTTGCGGCGTTCAGCACAAGGGCCGAAAAGCCCCGCTCCTGCGCGGTTGCCGGCGCATAGCTGACTACGGGCAAAGACGCAGTTTGAACCGCTGCAGCCTGACCGGAAGGTGCGCCAGACTGAGACGGCCCGCCCGCAGTTTGACAGGCGGCCAAAGATGCCGCCAGCACAACCGCCGGAAGACTGCGCCAAAAGCGCGAAGAACTCATAACGCCTATCAAATTCAACTCGGAGACCCCTAGGGTTTCAGCTTGTAACCCGTTTTAAAGATCCAATGAACAATCGCAAGGGAGACGCCCAAAAACAGAAGCGTCATGAAAAGCGAGAGCCAAAGAGAGACGTCGGCCTGACCGTAAAAACTCCACCGGAATCCTGAAATCAAATAGACGACCGGGTTGATCAACGTCACCTTCTGCCAGACCTCAGGCAGCATCGAGATCGAGTAAAAGCTCCCCCCCAGAAAGGCGAGCGGCGTCACGATCAAAAGCGGGACGAATTGCAGCTTCTCAAAATTGTCGGCCCAAATGCCGATGATGAAACCGAGCAGCGCAAACGTGATGGCCGTCAATAAAAAGAAGGCCGCCATCCAGAACGGATGCTGGATTTCAATGTCGACGAAAAAGTTGGCCGTGATCAGAATGATCAAACCAACAACAATCGATTTTGTTGCAGCGGCTCCGACATAGGCGATCGTTATTTCCAAAAATGAGATTGGTGCCGACAACACCTCGAAGATTGTGCCTGTAAACTGCGGGAAATAAATGCCGAAGGAGGCGTTCGACAGGCTCTGCGTCATCAAAGACAGCATGATCAGGCCCGGTACGATAAACGCGCCATACGAGACACCATCCACCTCGCTGATCCGGGACCCGATTGCTGCACCAAAGACAACAAAATAGAGAACCGTGGAGATCACCGGTGAGATGATCGACTGCATGATCGTGCGTTTGGTGCGCGCCATTTCGGCAAGATAAATCGCTTTGACCGCTTCAAAATTCATTCGTTTTGTCCTTGCTCAGCGGCAGAAAAGTCAGATGCCATAGGGCTCAGTCTCCCTTTTTCACAAGATCGACGAAAATATCCTCCAGCGAGGACTGATCAGTCTGGAGATCATGGAAATGAACACCGGCTTTTGAAAGATCCGTCAGCAAGGCGGTGATGCCCGTCCGCTCACCTTGCGTGTCGTAGGTATAGGTCAAACTGCTGCCGTCTTCGGACAGCTTGAGATCGTACTTCTGCAGCTCAGGGGGAAGGTTTGTTACCGCGCAACTGAGAGACAGTGTCAACTCCTTGCGGCCGAGCTTTTGCATAAGACGGTTCTTGTCCTCAACAAGGATGATCTCCCCCTTGTTGATGACGCCGACCCGGTCGGCCATTTCCTCAGCTTCTTCGATGTAGTGCGTGGTCAGAATGATCGTGACGCCCTTGTCCTTTAACTCGCCAACGATGCGCCACATGTCGTGACGCAGTTCCACATCCACCCCTGCCGTCGGCTCATCCAAAAACAGGATCTCTGGCTCATGAGCCAGTGCCTTGGCCACCAGGAGCCGGCGTTTCATGCCGCCGGAAAGAGCCATGATCGGGTTTTTGCGCTTATCCCAAAGCGTCAGGTCCTTGAGTATCTTCTCAACCAGATCCGGGTTCGGTTTCAGGCCAAAGAGCCCCCGGCTCAAGGCCACCGTGTCGCCAACCATTTCAAACGGCGCGGTCGGCATCTCCTGCGGCACCAGACCAATCATCCGCCGCGCTGCGCGGTAGTCCTTCAGTGCATCGTGCCCGCCAACGGTGATACTTCCAGATGTCGGGCGGACGAGACCGCAGATTGTGCTAATCAAGGTCGTCTTGCCGGCACCGTTGGGACCGAGAAGCGCGAAAACCTCACCTTTCTCAATCTCAAGTGACACCGATTTCAGCGCCTGAAACCCGCCATCATAGGTTTTTTCCAAATCGAGGACGGAAAGGATCGGCGCCATGAAAATCTAACCAGTTTTTTGAAGTGTATCAGACCGGCAGACTGCGGGTCTTTTGGGCGGGCACACTCGCATGTGGTCCAATCAACTGCAAGATACAAGGCTGGCTCCATCCTGACAGTCTCTGTCAACAGAGGACCGATGATTGTTTCAAATGGCGAAACGCTGCGTCCAACCGCTCCCCTATGGGTTTTCAAGGCAAATCCTCTATCTTCCAGAACAACATCCAATCAAGTCTGGAACACGCCATGTCCGTTCGCCCCGTCACCCATATTGGTTCAACCCAGTCCACACTTGAAGGCGCTGGCGTCAAGTTGGAACGGGTGTTCGGTTTTCAAGATCCGGAGATGCTGGATCCGTTTCTGATGATGGACGATTTCCGCAACAATCGTCCTGAAGACTATCTCGCCGGATTTCCCTGGCACCCGCATCGGGGCATTGAAACGATCACTTATGTGCTGAAGGGCACAGTGGAGCATGGCGACAGTCTGGGAAACACAGGCACACTTGGCGCAGGCTCTGTGCAATGGATGACAGCGGGCCGTGGTATCATGCACCAGGAGATGCCCAAGGGGGACGAGACCGGCAAAATGCACGGATTTCAACTCTGGGCCAACCTGCCCTCATCCCTGAAAATGACGGAACCGCGCTACCAGGATATCGAAGGCAAGGACGTCCCCGTCGTCGTGGATGATGATGGCACATCCGCACGTGTGATCATTGGCGAGTTTTGGGGCAAGAAGGGTCCTGTCGACGGGATTGCAGCCGACCCGCAGTATCTGGATATTCATGTTCCTGCAGGACGTAAAAAACGTTTCAAGGTCGATACTTACAAACAGACCTTCGCATACATCTTCGAAGGTTCAGGCAAGTTTGAAGGCGCTTCGGATCCATTTGGCGTACTGACCGAAAAGGAGTTCGGGGGCGAAGAGCTCAAGATCCGCGACCAGACGGGAGACCGCACGCTGGTCATATTCGGTACAGGCGATGAGATCGTGGTTCATGCCGGTGAAAACGGGATCCGTTTTCTGCTGGTCTCGGGCGCCCCCATCAAGGAACCTGTCGCGTGGCACGGTCCGATCGTCATGAATACCCGTGAAGAACTGATGCAGGCGATCACGGAACTCCAGAACGGGACGTTCATCAGGTAGGCCATCAACCGCCTTGCAACTTTCACATTCAATCACTACGGCTGTCTGATCATAACTGATTGGACAGCTATGCCTTTGAAACTCCGTGCCGCGACTGCAGACGATGCGCCGGCTCTCACTCAGATCATGCACGATGCAAAGGCTTTTTGGGGGTATCCCGAAGACCTGATGTGCCAGTGGCGTGAGCAGTGGCAAATCACATCGGATATGATCACCGAGCAGGAGATGATTGTTGCCGAAGACGCCGGTCATGCGATCGCTTTTTCCGGACTAAAGCAAAACACGCCTCAATCCGTCACACTCGAGTATCTCTATGTTTCGCCAGGCGCTCAAAAGAAAGGCATAGGCACCCTGCTTCTCCAGCGCAGCGAAGATCGTGCCCGTCAAATTGGTTGTGACAAGGTCACTCTGCAGAGTGAGGTGAATGCAGGCGGTTTTTATGAGCGGAGACAGTACAAGACTGTCGGCCAGGAACCCAGCAAGATGGCACCTGGCCGGTTCATGCCCCTGATGGAAAAGACACTTGTGGGCAATGTAGTGCCGATTTCAGAGATCACGCTCTCGGTCTCATCAAACGCTTGGGATTTTGAAACGGGAAATGTCGCTGAAATAGCCGCACACTTTGCGGAGCAACAAAGGCGTATCCCGGAGTTGTGGAACGGCAGAACGCTCAAGCTTACCAGTCATTCATTTGACAATGGAGCCCTCACCGGTGTGTGCACGGAATGCTCTTATGCCGCGTTCCTGACTTGGCGGGACTGGGGCGCTCCGGATCTAACAACATTCAACCTCTTCGGCTCGGCAGTCATACGCTCATCGGACGGCGCACTCCTCTACGGGGTCATGTCCGCCCATACAGCAACCGCAGGTCAGATCTACCCACCTGGTGGCAACCTTGATCCGTCTGACGTCGGTCCGACAGGGCTGATTGACATCCAGGGGGCGATCGCGCGGGAACTGGAGGAAGAGACTGGGCTTCACCTGAATGATCTTGTGCCAGACGACTTGCTGATCGTTTTCGACGGTGCTCGTATCAGCGTTGCGCAAGTGTTCGACAGCGACCGGTCAGCCGAAGCGCTCCGTCATGACATCATCGCACATTCGATGGCCTCAGAGGAAAAGGAGCTTGCTGACATCCGCATCATCCGATCGGGACGAGACCTTACTGATCCTAAGGTCGCCTCCTATGCGAGGGCGCTTGGAAACCACATCCTGCGCTAGATACTAACGCTGGAGCCATGGGAGATCCCGAAAAGGGCTTATCCGAGTGTATCAATTGAATGACTTTCAGCATTCAGCAACAGAAGAGGCTTACCCTTGGCAAACACCAACGCAAGAGCATGATTGAAAAAATCGCCGCCACGCCCGTGAAAGATGATCACCAGCCACCGACCAGTCATCGATGCCGGTTATATCAATGCCGCAGTTGGTCAATTTGAGATAGACCCGACACTTTTGGTTCAAATGGCTGTTCATTGGTTCTCAAAATGAGAAGATCCAGCCAATCTGTGAAGAAGCGACGCCAACAATGAAAAATAGTAAAAACAGCGACAATACTATAGCGGTTGAGATCGCTGATCTCATTTTCGACAATATAGATTCTGTAAAGACGCATCTTAATCTGGACAGTTATGATACTACTGCAGTTGTCATGCGAATAACCGCTGCGTCTGATGGCGAAGGTGGTGTCTCTGAGGCCAAGTTGGCACAGCAATTAAACATTACCCGGCCGACCATGAACCGGATCATCCGCAGGTTGCTTGATACCCAGCACATCCTTGCAATTTCAGACACTTCGCCAAAGAAATACGTCTTCAATTTTGACTATGAACCAGCCCAATCAAAGACCGATTCAAAGCGCGCGAAGTTAAACTTTCAGCGTTCTGTAATAGATCGGTGTGTGGCAGCGCTCCTCGCGGTCTTCTGGTCATTTGAACGTTATCAATTTGAGAACGAAGACGAATAAGGCTTGAAGACCGAACAGCCGCTCAGTAGCATCACCGCATTGCTGATGATATTTCAGTAGAGCAGAAATGGGGAGCAATTTTTTGTTTCGGGCATACTATCTTCTGCTTGGGCCACTTTGAGATTTTTTGAATCAGTATGAAGATGGGCGGGTTGATTTCTACCGCTTATTGGCAGACTGGCAAAGAAACCTTTCGAAGGACTGCTTCTCCAAGAGCAGTCCTTTTTTTTGCTTGAACGGCTCTGCCACAGGTACCGCCCCACCAAAATCGAGCCTTCTGAAGATGTCATTGCAGACCAGATGTCTTACGTCCTTGGAGAGCTCTGATCTCCGCAAAGCGCTCATTCCGCAATTAGCGCAGCTATCCGCCAATCACAGCCATCAGCACCCGGCCACGCAAGAGTTTGTTCACCAACAATCGCGGCAAAGGTCTGGCGGGACTTGCGAAGAAATGTAAAAGTCCGCTCACCTTCGAACTAGAAACGCGTTCGATCTCCAGGGAGAACACTGCATGAGCCGCCGCTACGCGATCTTGGACGTCTTTACAAACAAGGCATTGGCTGGAAATCCGCTGGCCGTGGTGCTGGACAGTGAGGACTTGTGCGATGAGCAAATGCAAAAGATTGCCGGCGAGTTCAACTTGTCCGAAACTGTGTTTGTTTTCCCGCCTGAGAACCCTGGCCACTCTGCTTCCATGCGGATTTTCACACCGAAATGCGAGTTGCCCTTTGCAGGTCACCCAACTGTCGGTACGGCGATTTTGATGGCCGTTGAGCGCTTTGGCGATGTCTCCGGAGAGCAGGACGCAGTGGTCGTTCTGAAGCAAAAGATCGGCACGGTCCGCTGTGCAGTGATCTTGCGGGAAAACGCCACAGCGTTCGCCGAGTTCGACGTGCCGGCGCTGCCGGAACCGGCAGGTCCGACGCAGAATATTGAACTCATCGCGGCCGCGCTCAATCTGGAGCCGTCAGACATCGGCTTTGAAAATCATGCTCCTTCCCGATTCAAGGTCGGTCCAGCCTTCAATTTCATCCCGGTCCGGGATTTGAATGCCTTGGCGCAGGCAAAGCCGGTCCCCGCAATGTGGAAGAAGGGCTTTGGCAATGACGAGCATAACGACGCCTACGTCTATTGCCGGGAAACCCGGTCTCATGACAGTGCGTTCCACGCCCGCTTGTTTGCGCCTGACATGGGCATCATGGAAGACCCGGCGACCGGATCTGCCGCAGCCGCTTTTGCGGGCGTGATCCGGCATTATGATGGACTGACAGCTGGCACCCATCACATCCGGATCGAACAGGGCTTTGAAATGGGCCGTCCGTCGCTGATCGACCTGGAAATCGATATTGAAAACGGCGACATGCATGCCATCCGGGTTGGCGGACAAGCAACGTTGGTCGCCCGGGGCGAACTGTTTCTTTAGGCCGTTGCCAAAGGCCACCCGCCCGGTCATAGCTCATACATGAACAATCAAACAAAGCCCCGGCGCGTTCCGGGGCTTTTCGTTGTCGACCCTAAGCACCACATGCGGCGCTATCGGGAGAGCCTGTATTCGCGTGGCCCACCATCCGTCGCGCCGTCATACATGACAAGCAGGTCAAACGAGTCCGCATCTTCCGCCATAACCATGACGGTCTCTGCTTTGTGGTCCTTATTCGGCATTTTTAGATCTGCCAGTTTCGAGAGGGTTAGGCTTGGGAACCGGAGATGGTGAAGCGCATAGGTCCCCTTCGATTGGACCGGACCGGACAATACGATGAGGCCATCTGAAACGGCGGCGAGATCACGGACCCCGGTTCCACTTCCGAGGGCCAACTCAATCACGTCCAAATCCGGTTTTGAGTTGGAAAACAGCGCATCGACATTGACACTGCGCAGAAATGCACGGCCACCTACGGAAGGACCGCGCAGGCCAATGTAAAGCCTGCCATCATGGTATGCGAGACCTTCGATGTTGACACCGCCGCCGCCCTCACCCAGCGGCTTTTCGGCATATTGCCCAATAGGATCCGGCGCGCCTTTCAAGATCGCTCTGAGCGCATCGGTCCGCTCGATGTCCGGGGCAACCTTCTTCTTGGAAAACTCGAACTCTGGAAACCCGGTCTCTTCATCAACCGGAAATCGGAACAGAAAGAAAGAGGAGGGATTGAACTCTGATTTCTTGCGGCTCAGCCCATGCGATCCAACGATATAGAAAAACCCGTCACCGTAAGCGGCGCCTTCTGCATCGATCTCGCCGTTTTTTGCGCCGTTCAGCTCCTTTGGCAACAAACGCATGGATTTACCCGGAATGATCCGGTTACCGTCTATGGTGAAAAACTGCGTGCGCTGCTTTTCATCCAGCGCGACGACACAGACCGGCGGAGCGACTGGGGCGCAGGCAGCTCCACTGATGCTCTTGCGCAGCTTCTTTTTGCCGTCGAACTCCGGTTTCACTGACCATTCTGCGACAAAGCCGACCTCATCTGCACTCGCAAGACGGTTCGGCACGCTGAGCAAGGCCACCGCTCCGGCCAGAGCACACATCAAAGTTGCTATCTTCCGGATCATCGCTCTGCCCCCAAAAAGTGTTTCGGACTTCCGTTTTAACAAAACATCCGCCAAAGCCAGCCCTTTCCAACCACCAAAATGTGGACTCCAGAATTCTTTCCATCTCGATCAAACAGGGTAAGCTCCGCAAAAGCTGGTTGCATCAAAAACAATCCTGCCCTAAGAACTACGAACATTAACGCACCAGTCACTCTTTGAGAGCACACTTGGTGTCGTATTTTGAAACGACCAAAGGCCATAAGAAGACACATGATCGCGCAGAGCGACATTGCAGTATCTTCTATCGACGCGCAGACACAGCAGCGCGGCGGCCTTCTCCTACTTGGCGATCTCCTCCTTCTTAGATGCCCCTGAGCGTCGGCTGTTCGCATGTTTTGAAGCGAACGGGCACTTAGGGGAGAAGTCTTAGAACCGCATCAGAAAATCCGGATCGCGCGCCCCACCCGATAGCTCAAAACGGCCCGATCCAGCTAAGGGACGAAACATCATGACTGCCACCTCCGAGAAGGATCAGATCCGCATCTTCGACACCACCTTGCGCGATGGAGAACAATCGCCCGGTGCGTCCATGACATTGGAAGAAAAGCTGCAAATTGCAGAAATTCTCGATGAAATGGGTGTCGACATTATCGAAGCCGGTTTCCCGATCGCCTCCAACGGTGACTTTGAAGCTGTACGTGAAATCGCCAAACGGTCTCAGAACTCAACCATCGCCGGTCTGGCCCGCGCTATTCATGCCGACATCGACCGGTGTGGCGAAGCTGTCAAATACGCTGGAAAGGGCCGGATCCATACATTCGTTTCCACCTCCCCGATCCATTTACAGTTCCAGATGAACAAGAACCAGGAAGAGGTTCTGGAAATCATCACAGACACCGTTACCCGCTCACGCAACCTGATCGACGATGTCGAATGGTCGGCCATGGATGCGACACGCACACCGATCGACTATCTGTGCCGCTGTGTGGAAGCTGCGATCAAATGCGGCGCGACCACGATCAATCTGCCGGATACCGTCGGTTATGCGACGCCGGATGAATACAAGGCGATGTTCGAGCAGATCATCGAGCGCGTCCCGAACTCCGATCAGGCCATCTTCTCCGTACACTGTCACGACGATCTGGGCCTGGCGGTTGCCAACTCCCTGGCTGGGGTTGCCGGCGGCGCACGGCAGATCGAATGCACGATCAACGGCTTGGGCGAACGTGCAGGCAACGCGTCCCTGGAAGAAATTGTCATGGCGATCCGCACCCGCGGAGATATTCTGCCTTATGAGACCCAAATCGATCCGCAATTCCTGGTCCGCGCATCCAAAATGGTGGCTGGCGCATCCGGCTTTGCCGTTCAGTACAACAAGGCCATCGTTGGCAAGAACGCGTTTGCTCATGAGAGCGGCATTCACCAGGACGGCATGCTGAAAAACGCAGAAACCTACGAAATCATGCGTCCGGAAGATGTCGGCGTCAAAGCCACGTCTTTGGTCATGGGCAAGCACTCCGGCCGTCATGCGTTCCGTGACAAGCTGCGTGAGTTGGGCTTCGAGCTGGGTGACAATGCCCTGCAGGATGCCTTCCGCCGCTTCAAGGATTTGGCCGACCGCAAGAAGCATGTCTACGACGAAGACATCGAGGCGCTGGTCGAGGACGAAATCAACATCCTGGGCGAAAGCACCAAGGTTATCGCCTTGACGGTAATTGCCGGAACGGGCGGACCTCAGAAGGCGATCCTGACCATGGATGTCGACGGTCAGCATGTCACCAAAGAAGCGACCGGTGACGGCCCGGTCGATGCAACGTTCAACGCAATCAAGGCGATCTCGCCGCACGAGGCAACCTTGTCGCTCTACCAGGTGCACGCGGTGACTGAAGGCACAGATGCGCAGGCTGAAGTGTCAGTCCGCCTGGAAGCAGATGGCCGGATCGCGACGGGTAAGGGCGCGGATACAGACACGCTCGTCGCGTCTGCAAGGGCGTATGTCTCTGCCATGAACAAGTTGGCGCAGCGTCGGCAGGCGAGCAATCCAGGCGCTCTGCAGGCCGTCTGATCCGAAGGAACAGCAGGGTCATATCCCTGAAACCAAAAAAGCGGCGCCGGAAGGTGCCGCTTTTTTCGTGACGCACTGGATTGTGTGGACCTCAAGCGCTCATGAGGTAGGTCTGCATCGACGGGCTGAGCATTTGAAAAAGATCGGCCTGCATGCCGCCAATGGCCTTGCTCTCACGATGCGTGAAACCGGCGTCCAGGATAACCTGCCGCATGGCCCTGTTATCAACCCGTACGACGGATACAAGATGGGAGAAATAAGTTTCTCGGAAGAACCAGTCCGTCAGCGCTTTGCACAAACGTCGGGGCACATTCGATATCTTTCCGTGCGTGGACGGCAGGCAATAACCAAGACTGATTTCAGACGTCTCCGACAAGGGCGTGAACCCTGCCCAGCCCAGAAATTCCCCATCTTGTGCCTCAACCTTCCAACGGGAGACACCAAAGTCATCTTGTGACTGGAGCGCGGATTGAACAAATTTTTCGGCAGCCATGGCTTTGCAGGCATCACTGCCTTCCAGACATCCGTTACCGCCGCAATTCACCTGAAGTGATTTGATGAGGTCGGTGTCCGACAGGGACAGCGGAACAAGGCGAATGGTGTCGCATTCGAGAATTATCGTCTGCATATCATCCTCCCGGATACCGGCTTTGGAGTTATCCATGACGAGGGTTCGCGGCCTCGTTCCTTTTTACAGGGCTCATGTAACCCTGAATTGTGCCTTTCGCATGACAGACCAAAGTATAATGCGTAATTATCGATGAAAATATTCGTATTTACAACAAGTTAACGTGAAACTCACAGTGCACTGCACAAACTTCTGGTTTTACTCAGCGCGCAAAAATTCATCGGCAATTCGGGCAGTGTCAATTTCTTTTGACGGGTCAAGCCGTTGCCAGTCCGGCATCTGATTGCGAAACCAGGTTTCCTGACGTTTTGCGTACTGACGCGTTGCAACAACAAGCCGGTACTCTGTTTCCCCAATATCGCGGCTGCCTGTTAATAACCCCGCGATTTCCTTTACGCCAATGGCCCGCATGGCCGGCAATTTATATGACAACTCCCGCGCGAGCAGGGTTTTGACTTCTTTGATTCCCTCCGGGGTCAGCATGAGGCCGGCCCGTTTTTCAATCCTGTCGTGAAGCCATGGACGCGGCGGCGCAAGTACAAGGCGCAGGCAGTGTTTGATGTCCAAAAGCGGTGGTGACTGCTGTTCGGTCTGGAGCTCCGCAAGCGGCCGGCCGGTGGTCAAAAGCACTTCGAGCGCCCGCGCCAAGCGCTGCGGATCATTGAGCCCTTCAGCGCCGTTGTGGTCGCCCGCCTCGGCCAATGCAGCCTTAAGCGCTGGAACGCCGCCGTCGTCCGCCAGAGAGCGGGCTTTTGTGCGCACGTCTTCCGGGATCTCGGGGAGCTCGGCAAAGCCCTCGGTTAATGCCTTGAAGTACAGCCCCGTTCCGCCAACAAGGACCGGGATCTGCCCGGCAGACCAGATCAGCTCCAGTTCGTCTGACATCCGGCGCAACCACGCGCCTGTCGAAAAAGCTTCCGACGATGGCAGGACCCCATAGAGGCGATGCGGGACCTCTGCTTCCTCGTTTTCAGATGGGCGCGCACTGACAAGGCGCAGATCCTCGTATAGCTGCATGGAATCGGCATTCACAACGACCCCATTGACCCGTTTTGCCAATTCAATAGCCAAGGCTGACTTGCCGCTGGCCGTTGGGCCCGCTATCAGAATGGCGCGCCGCTTGTGCGCACTGCCCGGCCCTGTTTCAAAGGATTTGTCCATGTCTCTCGTCGCTACCCTGGTGTCAAAGCCGACTGCCCCTGCCGTAGGCGTAGATTTGGCTCAAAGGGCGGCGGAGGCGTTAAAATCTGACACGCCGCCAACCACACTTAATCCCGGTGTAGCTGCGGATATCTTCTTTGATGGGGTCGACGCAAGGGCTGCGGACACAAAGCTGCGGGAAATCATAGCTGCCGCTCCAGTTGACGTGTTTGTTCAGCCAGTGGAAAGCCGCAAGAAGAAGCTGCTGATTGCGGATATGGACTCCACGATGATCCGCCAGGAATGCATCGATGAACTGGCAGCCGAGCTCGGCTTGAAAGAGAAAATATCCGAGATCACCGAGCGGGCCATGCGCGGTGAGATCGATTTCGAACCAGCCCTTCGTGAACGGGTGTCCCTCCTCAAGGGCTTGCCGCTTTCTGCCATCGATAGCGTTCTGAGCAATCGCATCACGCTCATGCCCGGTGGCCGAACGCTTGTGCAAACCATGAAAGCCAATGGGGCCTATTGTGCCTTGGTGTCAGGGGGCTTTACCCACTTCACAGGCACGATCGCCGCCATGATCGGCTTTGATGAAAACCAGGCCAACATCCTTCTGGAGGATGACGGAAAGCTGTCTGGCCTTGTCGCAGAGCCGATTCTTGGGCGCGATGCCAAGCGCGAGCGTCTGGAAGCGCTGGTCGCATACAAGGGACTGTCGTTCGATGACACGATTGCGGTCGGGGACGGTGCAAATGATCTTGCGATGATTGAGCGCGCAGGAGCCGGTGTCGCCTATCGGGCAAAACCGGCCGTTGCTGCTGCCGCCGACTTCCGCATCGACCACGGCGACCTCACCGCCCTCCTCTATTTCCAGGGATATGCGGATCAGGACTTTGTGCTGAGCTAAGAGCTTTCACAAAAGAAAAAGGGCGCCCATCGGCGCCCTTTCGATTTTAAGTCGGAGTTGAAAAGCCTAGTTGTCCTCGATCCGAACCGGAACGAAACGAACATCGCCGGTCGGGTTGGACAGAAGCAGAAGCGCTGACCGGCGGCCGTCATCCTTGAGCTTTTGGATTTCCGCTTCGACGTCGGCAGGTGTCGATACAGCCTCCTGGGCGACCTCCTTGATGACATCGCCTGCCATCACCCGCTTTTCTTCTGCAGAAGACCCGGCCTCGACTTCGGTCACAACGACCCCTGTCACGTCTTCTTCAATGGAAAACTGCTGGCGCAATGCGTCATCAAGCTCTGCCAAGGTCATGCCAAGCACCTTGCTGGTTTCAGCCGGCTGATCCGGCTCCTTCTCTGCAGGCGCGCTCGCCTCGGTGACCTGGTTTTCTTCAAGACGCTCCAAGGTCACGCGGATCGTGACTTCCTCACCTTTCCGAAGCACAACGACATCGACTTCCTTGCCAATCGCCGTTTCGGCAACCATCCGCGGCAGTTCCCGCATGGATTCAACGGTCTTGCCGTCAAACTTGATGATGACGTCTCCCGCCTCGATGTTGCCCTTTGCAGCCGGACCATCATCGGTTACGCCGGCAACAAGCGCCCCAATCGCATCGTCCATGCCAAGGCTCTCAGCGATTTCGTCCGTCACTTCCTGGATACGGACACCAAGCCAGCCACGGCGGGTTTCGCCAAACTCTCGGAGCTGATCGATGACGCGGATGGCAGTCTTCGCCGGGATCGCAAAGCCAATGCCAATGGATCCGCCGGACGGCGAGATAATGGCCGTGTTGATGCCGATCACGTTGCCGTCCATATCAAACAGCGGACCACCGGAGTTGCCGCGGTTGATGGAGGCATCCGTCTGAATGAAGTTGTCGTAAGGGCCTGCATTGATGTCGCGGTTCCGGGCAGACACGATACCAACGGTGACCGTGCCACCAAGGCCGAACGGGTTGCCGATAGCCATCACCCAGTCGCCGACACGGATACCGTCAGAGTCGCCGAATCCAACCTCTTTCAGCGGGGTTTCCGGCTCCACCTTGAGAACAGCAATATCCGTTTTCTCATCGGTTCCAATCACTTCGGCACGCAGCTTGGTGCCGTCGTTGAAGTTCGCCGTAACTTCGTCGGCCCCTTCGATCACGTGGTTGTTTGTGATGATGATCCCGGCTTCACCGTCCAGAACAAAACCGGAGCCGAGGGACTGGACACGGCGCGGCTGATCATCGTCGCGGTTCTGTCGGTTGAAGAATTCTTCAAAAAACTCTTGGAAAGGAGAGCCCTCAGGAACCTGCGGCATCGGTACAGACCGCTGTCCCTGAACTGTTTGAGCCGTAGAAATGTTCACCACGGCATCTGCAAGGTTCTCGGCAAGGTCTGCGACACTTTCAGGTCCATGGCCGTCATGCGCATGAGAGCCTTGCAAGGGGCTTACCGCAATCAAACCGCCGAGCATAATGCCCGCCGTTGCACAGACAACGCGCGGCATGCCTTGGCGTAATAGTTTCAGAGCCATAGGGCTTTATCCTCCATACCAGCCATCGTGACTGTCGTGAGAGTGCGAACGGGACTGGGCGATGCCCAGGACTTAGCAGACAATATAGAACGGGCGGGAGGTTTTGGCCCCTCCCGCCCTTAAACTTTTCGCTATCCGCGGATGATCCACACAAGAAATACGCCAATAACGGCCGCGCCTAGTCCCGCGGCGCGAAGCGTTTGGTCCGGTGTTTCCAGAGCACTGCGCATGACATTTTTCATGCCACTTGGCGCAATTGCGTACAGAACTCCTTCCAACACCAGGACCAAACCGATCGCCGTTAAAAACTCATTCATTGCGCGGCGAGCGAGGGTGACCGGATATCTTCCACATCGTCAGATCCACCACCGCCGGCCGGAGCATTCACACCGGTCGGATCCTTGAAGAACCGGAAGAAGCTGGAATCCGGAGATAGCACCAAGCTTGTATCGCCCGACTGCAATCCGGCTTCATACGCCTGCATGGACCGATAAAACGCGAAGAACTCAGGATCTGCACCGAAGGCTTCAGCAAAGATCCGGTTCCGCTCCGCATCACCATCACCGCGAATGATTTCTGAATCACGGTTGGCTTCTGCAACAAGAACGGTTGCGTCACGGTCGGCACGAGACCGGATACGGCGGGATTGCTCTTCACCCTGCGCGCGGATCTCTGTTGCTTCCCGCTGACGCTCGGTCTGCATCCGGGCGAAAATCGCCTGCGAGTTCGCATCCGGAAGGTCCGCACGGCGGATCTTCACGTCGACAACTTCAATGCCAAGCTCAGACGCCGCCTGGGAGACTTCCTGACGGATCTGCTCCATGAGGCCAGACCGGTCATCCCGGACGATGGCTTCGAAGGATGCTTTACCCAACTCGGACCGGAGCGAAGACTGAAGGAACGTTGACAGACGCTGGTTCGCCGTCGGGATGTTGTTCACGCGCTGATAGAACAGGACCGGGTTTGAAATCCGGTAGCGTGCGAAGGCATCCACGACGAGACGCTTCAGATCAGCCGCAATCACTTCCTGCGGGCTCATGTTCAAATCGAGGATCCGCTTGTCGAGGTAAACCACGTTCTGCACGAACGGGTATTTCAATTGCGGACCCGGCTCCTGGATCACCCGGTCGACACGTCCGAGCTGCAGAACCAGTGCCTGCTGCGTCGGATTGACGACGAAGATCGAGGTGTAGAGCAGAAAGCCGATAACAACGACAACAATACCAAGAATACCGCTACGCATGATCAGTTACCTCCCGTACGGGTGGACTGGCCGGCGCCGCGACCGTTGAGGTCGTTCAGCGGTAGGAATGGCAGGACGCCAGATCCAGCGGAGTTGCTGTCGATGATGATCTTGTTGTTATCACCCAAGACTCTCTCCAGGGTTTCCAGGTACAGACGTTCGCGCGTCACATCAGGCGCATTTCTGTACTCTTCATAAATTTTGGTGAAACGCTGTGATTGACCGGTCGCTTCGGCGATTGCCTGCTCTTTGTAGGCATTCGCGCGTTCCAGGATACGGGCAGCTTCACCGCGCGCTTCCGGAACCATCCGGTTGGCGTAGGCTTGCGCTTCGTTCTGGATACGCTCCTGGTCCGCACGTGCGGCCTGAACATCGCGGAACGCGTCAATAACCTGCTGCGGCGGGTCAACCTTCTGCATCTGCACTTCGGTGATCTCGATACCGGCCTGGTAGGAGTCCAGCGTGCTTTGCATCAAGGTTGCAACGTCGTTCTGAATGGTCACGCGGTTCTGCGTCAGGATCGCGTCAATGTTGGATTCGCCAACGACCTCACGCATCGCGCTTTCCGCAACTGCCTTAACAGTGCCTTCCGGGTTCTGAATGTTGAACAGGAAGTTTGTGATGCCATCACGGGTGTTTTTGATACGCCACTGAACCTTGAAGCCGACATCAACGATGTTTTCGTCACCGGTCAGCATGAGGCTCTCTTCCGGAACATCGCGGGAGCGAACTGCGCCAGTGTTCGTGAAGAGCTCTTCAACACCAACGGTGGTTTCGCGCTGCTGCTCGACCTGCGGCTTGTAAACCTCACCGATCGGATATGGCCAATTGTAGTGGAACCCGGTGCCTGTCTGGTCTGTGACCTTACCAAGCACAAGCTCAACACCGACCTCACCGCGACCTTCGTCGACGATGTAGACACCGGTTGCGAGCCAACCAAGGACACCAAGGCCAATAACAATCAGAATGCCCAGGATGCCAAGACCACCGCCGCCACCTGGCAGGACGTTTTTCATGCGGTCCTGGGTGCGTTTCAGGAGTTCTTCAAGGTCAGGCGGATTGCCACCGCCGCCGCCACCGCCCCGATTGGGACCACCGCCCCACGGACCGTTGTTGTTTCCTCCACCGCCGCCCCATGGGCCGCCGTTGTTTCCACCACCCCAGGGGCCACCACCGCCACCTGACTGATTGCTCCAAGGCATCAAGACTTCCTTCTGTGAACTCCAGCCACGATACCCGCGGCTGGATTTGGGCTTTCGCCCGTTCTGACTCAACGTAGGTTATAGGGAGGTTACCTTGTGCTTTCAACGCAGCACCCGGCTTCCCACCATATGAACAACGTGATCTTCCCGGACCGCAGGTGGGCTATTTGCCGTCGATTTTCAAGCCCCATTAGGTATTGAACCGGACTTGAAAGGACATCAGCCGATTCTAAAGCGCCGCGATCATGTCGATGTGGGGAATATCGTCTTCCAAATAGACTTCGGAAACCGTCCGAAACCCAAGGGATGCATAGAATTTTTCAAGATGAGCCTGCGCGGAAAGGTGCACTTCTCCAGTTGGCGCAATTTGCCGCGCCTTTTCCATGCCCGCCAGCATCAAGTCGCGGCCAAGACCAAGGCCGCGATGGGACTGCGCCACAACGACACGGCCAATCCGGATCGCGCCATCGCCGCTCGATGACAATCGGATTGCGCCCGCGAGAGCGCCGGTTTCCGCATCCCGCAGGAAATAATGCTCTGTGTCCGGGTCTTTGCCATCGATCTCCGGAAAAAGGCAGTCCTGTTCCAGCATGAACACATCCTGCCGAAGCTTCAAAAGGTCATGCACGTCCCGCGGGCTCAAAGCGTCAAATGAATTCCAGGCGCCGTTAAGCTTATTCTTCAAAATTGTCTCCACAGATCGCGTGAGTGCTCATTTGCGCCGATATGTTACAAATGTGAACGGTGCACTGTCTTTTTCCGTTTGCTCTCCGGATACGCGGGCAGTTTCCGACCAGATAGCCGTATCAATCTCAGGGAACCGCGTATCTCCGATGGGTTCAGCAACGACTTCTGTGATTTCCAGACGATCAGCCAGGTCCATCGCTTGAGCATAAATCTGACCACCACCGATGATTGCAATCACATCTACAGACGTGTCTGCGGCAATTTCACGCGCGCGGTCCATCGCGCTTTCAAGAGAGGTCGCCGCTTCTGCACCATCGGGCTTATACTCAGGATCTCGCGATATTACGATGTGCGGACGGCCGGGCAAAGGTTTCCCGCCAAACGACAAAAATGTCTTCCGGCCCATGATGACCGGTTTGCCTAAGGTCATGGCTTTGAAGCGCTTAAGATCGGATGACAACCGCCAGGGCATATCATTGTCGGCGCCAATGATCCCGTTTTTGGCCACAGCAGCAATTACGACAATTTCAGACAAAACCCACTCCCGCTCGATTCTCATGATCAACCGGCTCGTAACACGTGTACCAGCCGGAAAACGAGCGCTTTTTCATACGCAGCGCATTTGTACGGCACGGGCTTGACCTTCCTGCAACTGGAAGCCCCATAGTCCCACCCTATTATTCCGAAGACGACCGGCCCTGCGTTCTAAGCTCGACAGGCCCGGTCCCATCCTCGCTGACACTTTTATGGCCGTGAAGACAGCATGAATAGAAGACAGTTCCTCAAATCGGCATCTTCTGCAGCGCTATTGAGCATGCCCCGATTTGTAATGGCGGCGACTGATGATGGCTTCATTCAGCTGGAAGCCGTCAAAGGGCAAGGCCGGCTTTACGGCGAAGATGGCGGCCTGTCTGATCTCTGGCTCTACAACGGGAAACTCCCCGGACCGGAAATCCGGGTTAAGCGCGGAGAGCGGGTCAAGGTTCGCTTCAAGAACAGCCTTGACGAACCGACATCAGTCCATTGGCATGGTATCCGGATCGACAATGCCATGGACGGCGTTTCCGGGCTCACGCAGCCAGCGGTGCAGCCTGGTGAGACCTTCGACTATGACTTTGTCGCCCCCGATGCTGGAACATACTGGTATCACGCCCATCACATGAGTTGGAACCAGGTGCCGCGCGGATTGGCCGGTCCTCTCATTATCGAAGAGGACGACAATCCCTTCGCGCCGGATGCCGACATCATCCTTTCGCTTTCCGATTGGCGATTGGACGACAATGGCCTGCTTGATACGGCGAGCTTCGGTGCCCGGCATGATTTCTCTCATGCTGGACGGCTTGGCAACTGGTTGACCATCAACGGCACATCGCTTCCCGACATTCCGGTTACAAAAGGCCGCTGGCATCGTATCCGCCTGATCAACACTTCAGCCTCTCGTGTCCTTGATCTGGCCCCGTCCCGTTTTGGCGCCAAGGTCATCGCACTGGACGGTCAAGGCTTCGACACAGCCAGAGACATTGACGGCGTCATACAGCTCGCGCCCGCCCAGCGCATGGATCTTGTGATGAAGCCAGACAGCGCCGGACCGATCCCATTTGAAATGATGACAGGCCAGCCTTTTACCTTTGCCAATTTCGTTGTGTCCGGTGAGAAAGCAGTGCCAGAGGAACTAAGAGTTCCAGCCCCCAACTCTCTCCCCGAACCCGATCTTGCAAACGCCCGGTCTTTCCCGCTCGTCATGGCGGGTGGGGCTATGGGCCAGATGCAATCGGCCACAATGAACGGTCAGGAAATGTCCATGCGGGAGTTGGTACAGGCCGGAAACTTCTGGGCATTCAACGGCCAGGCGGGCATGGGCGACAAACCGCTTTTCTCAGCAAAACGCGGTGAGACAATCGTTTTGGAAAGCACCAACAACACCGCCTTCCCCCACGCGATCCATCTGCACGGCCATCATTTCCGGGTTCTGGAGCGCAACGGCGAGAAGCTGGCTCACCCAGACTGGCGCGACACGTTTACAACCCAGCGCGGCGAAACTGTGAAGATTGCATTGGTCGCCGACAATCCCGGCAAATGGTTGGTTCACTGCCACATGCTTGGCCATGCGGCCTCCGGCATGATGGAATGGTTCGAGGTGGCGTAAGTCCACCTCTGCAGTGGACCACGGTGCGAGACGGGTGGCGCGAGTGGGCTCGTTGCGGCTATGTTGGCCGCAGATCGATACTTGCACATCCAGATTGACTGCTTCTGTGACCACTTTAATTTCAGTTTTCCCGGCAACCCGCAGCGGTTCAGCTCTAGCCCGGTGCTCTTTTGACTGACCCGGATCAAACGCAAGTTTTTCCGGCGGCGATGACAGACGATATTGTCGCTTCGTCTCGCGATGGCATCATCACCATTGATCCCCATGGGGTGCTGACATCGTTCAATCCCGGTGCTGAAGCAATCTTTGGGCTCATGGCAAACGACGTGGTTGGACTAACGGTTGCTGAGGTCTTCCTGCCGCTCGAAGATCTCGACGCTTTCACAGACTGTGTGCTTGAGGCCGTCCGACAGCCGGACAAGGAACACGTTGCAACGATCAGCTTGGAACGGCCGGAGGGTGTGCTCCATCTCAGTGTCCGGACGGTTTTGCTTCACCGGAAAGGCTCCGATGAACGCATTGGGGTTCTGGTCATGCTCGCCGATGAAAGTGAGCGGGTGGAGCTTTTGACCCGAACGGCCGACCGCGAACGCGAGCGCGCATCAACGGGCCGTTTCATCGTTGCGATCCTGACGATTTTCAGTGTGTTCACCTTGCTTCTGGAGCCAATCCAGAAACTCGCACGAGCCCATTTTTACGATCTTGGCCCGGTGATCGCGCTCCTGACACTCGTTATCATCGCATTTTTCCTTGACCGCTGGTCCTCTCCGGAAAGCCGGACCCTGAAGCTCAATCTGCGCCCGGAAAAGCGCTACGTGGTTGAGAGTATTGTCTGGTCGCTGAGTTTCTGTGTCCTGATGACGCTCGGCAAACTGATCTTCATTTCACTCGCCCGCGAGGATGGTGCCACGCCACCTGAGCTCTTCAGTTTCCTGGTTCTGGACGATGGAACCCGGGTCCGGGAGCCCGGGCTGTTTCTCATCGCTTTGGCAATCTATCTGGTTTCGGTGCTGTTTCAGCAATTTGCGATCCGCTGCGCCATCCAAGCACCGCTCCAGAGTTTTCTCACCGGCGTGATCGGCCCGGCAGGCTGGGTGGCCAATCTGGTATCGACACTTCTGTTCGCGGTTCTTCATGCCCACCTAAACCCGCTCGTGTCGCTCGCTGTCATAGCCCCGTCGCTTCTATGGGGCTGGTTGTTCATGCGCTCCGGCAGTGTCGTCCCTTCAATCATTTCCCACGCCATGATCGGTGTTTACGCGATCTTCATCTTGGGGATATTCGCTGGTCTGGACCAGGTATGAGCCGCAATCGGAATTTTTCATGATCAAGAACGCAGTAAAGGCCGGAAAACGGCCAAAGGTTTTGATCGTGAATGCCTATGTTGATCCGTGGCGGTCTGCAGCACCCATGCGTCTGTTCATTCCGCGCGCGATGGCACCCTATTACCTTGCTGGAAGGCTGGATCAAACCCGCGCGGATGTGCGCGTCTATGACGAGGTCTATCACGGGGCGCTGCTCAATCCCCGCCTGTTTGATTGGCCGGATATGGTGATACTGACCGGATTGACAGCTGCCTTCGACCGGGCCCGGCAATTGTCTGCTTATTTCAGAAATGCCCGCCCGGATGTTACCGTTGCAATTGGTGGACCGATTGCTCGCGCACTGCCCGCTCTGTGTGCCGACGTCTTTGACTATGTTTGTCAAGGCGATGTCGAGACCTTCGATGATTTGATTGACGCAACACTCGGGGCAGATTGCCGGGCAGAAAACCCCGCCCCCCGCTTTGATCTTGCGGGCTGGTCCTACGGCCTCGGATTTGTCGAGACAACGAAGAACTGCAATTTCAAGTGCGCCTTTTGCTCCCTGACAGGCGAAGGGCGGGCCTATCAGTCTTATTCATCGGCCGAGATCACCAGCCAGCTCGAGGCTGGCGGCAAAACTTCCATGCTGATGGTGCTGGACAACAATTTCTACGGCAACAACCGCACGGATTTCGTGCGCCGGACAGAGCTCCTCGGCGACCACTGGCGGCGTGGCAAATACCGCGGATGGGGCGCTTTGGTCACCGGTGATTTTTTCAAAAATCCGGAAAACCTCGCCATCATCGCCGCGAATGGCTGTAAAGCCCTGTTTTCAGGCGTTGAATCTCTCGATCCTGCGGTCTTGAAAGCCTACAACAAAAAGCACAGCCTCTCGTCCGACCCGAGATCGCTCGCGCGGCTCTGCGCCGAGTACGGGATCCTCTTCGACTACGGCATGATGCTGGACTTTTCGCATCAGACGATTGCAGAAATCGATGGACAGATCGACGGATTGCTGGCCAGTCCGGAAACACCGCTGCCGGCGCTGATGTCCTTGACCATTCCGATCCTCGGCACGCCGCATTTTAATGCCGCCGCCACTGAAGGGCGTTTGATGCCGAATGTGCGTTTGGCCGATATGGATGGTCAAAAACTGGTGGAGTGGCCGAAGGAAACGCTCGATGATGTTGTTCCGTATCTTGCAAATCTTCTGCAGTTCAAAGGCCGGAAGCTCGCGTTTTCCCGCCATGCAGTGCGCCATGCCTGGTCCCGGCGGCAGTCGTTCGACACGCTGCAAACCTTGATCAGCATGCTCGGCCCGATCGTCCGATATGCGGGCGGTGTCCGCATTGGAGATCACCGCCAAATGCGCCAGACATGGCGCGAACCCAAACGCACCTTCAATGCAATGACCGATCCGCTGAGTGTCGCTTACCAGCCATTGCACCGATTGGACGCAAAATTCGCTAAGGATTTCGGGCCGCTATTCCTGACCGATGCGAAAGGGCAGCTCACCCAGCCAATTGCTGACGCGACCCGCCCGCCGCTGCCACCGACAGCTCATGAACTGCTGAAAAGCGATGTGGCTTAAAGTGCAAATAGGCAGACGCAAACGTCAGGTGTCGTACTCGGTCAAATCCTGAGGCGCATGCAGCAGTGTGGTGTCGTATTTCGGCAGATCGTCCGTCATCTGGAGCCACGGCAGCTTGCTTTTGTAGTTCACATGAAATTCAGGTTTGAAGTTTTCAGGGTGCTCGAGCGTTGCTGCATAGAGATGCATGCCCCCTTTGTAGTGTTCGGCCTCGAAGGCCATCGGCGTTCCGCACGTATCGCAAAAGCGTCTGTAGACACCTTTTGAACTTTCCAGGGTTCTGGGTTTCGCGCCGGTCCATCTGAAATTTTTCAAGGGTACGCCGAGCCAGGCAACCACCGGGGCGGCGCAGTTACGCCGGCAATCATCGCAGTGGCAATAACAGCTCCAGGTGACTTCGCCGGTGAATTCCCAGCTCGTCTTTTTGCAAAAACAATGCCCGCGCGTCGCCATGTCCCCTCCCGCGCTTCTTACAATTCGTTATTTATAGAACATCTACCTAATTGTTAACTATATAATCCACCTGCAATTCAGACATAAGTTAGTAATTAAAGACAACAAATAAGTAACTAGCAAAATATAATAAAGTCGGAGACCATATATCCCCCAAATAATCATCGAAAATTGGATCTATGGAAAAACCAGAGTCTTGGTACTTCAAATGATCATATACTGTCATCCAATATACTATTAGTGAATAGAAAAATGGAAATATCAAATATCTATAATACCCATCACCAGTTTGAAAAAACAGCAAGGCCACTGAAACTGTCTGCCAAGCAGATATTAAGCAAATCATAATCAAAAAAGAAAAAACCACACTGCCCGGAAGCTGGTAACCAAACAACTCTTCACGAAATCCAATATTGAAAAAATTTATTATTTTTGCAAAAATAATAGCGAAACAAAACTCAACAAACAAATAAATAAATACTATTATAAAGAAATTTATACTATATTCTCGTAAATTAAAGTGAATATCAGGGAGCAGGCTCACTGAAGAATATACAAATCCCAAAACAGTAATTAGGGCTGCAATTGGTTGTAGTGATCGAAACAAAAACATCTTCATAAAAAAGCACCTTCAGACAGCAATCGGCGCGGCGATGTGCGGATGCGGGTCATAACCGGTCAGCTCAAAATCTTCATATTTGAACGCAAAGAGATCTGTCACGGCAGGATTGATTTTCATTTCAGGCAATGCACGCGGCGTTCTCGTGAGCTGTTCGCGCGCCTGATCGAAATGGTTGGAATAGAGGTGCGCATCACCAAGTGTGTGCACAAAGTCGCCAGGCTTGAGCCCCGTAACCTGTGCAATCATCATCGTCAGCAGGGCGTAGGATGCGATGTTGAACGGTACCCCAAGAAACACATCCGCTGAACGCTGGTACAGCTGGCAGGAGAGCTTGCCATCGGCGACATAAAACTGGAAAAGTGCGTGGCACGGTGGAAGCGCCATTTCGTCCACCAAGGCCGGATTCCAGGCAGAGACAATCAGACGGCGGCTTTCCGGGCTTTTGCGGATCATCTCCAGTACGTTCGAAATCTGATCGATTGACCGGCCATCAGGAGCCGGCCAGGAGCGCCATTGATAGCCATAGACCGGGCCCAGATCGCCGTTTTCATCGGCCCAGTCATCCCAGATCTTGACGCCGTTTTCCTTTAAGTAAGCAATGTTCGTGTCACCCGCGACGAACCAAAGCAGCTCGTGAATGATCGAGCGCAAATGCAGCTTCTTGGTCGTGACCAGCGGAAAACCCTTGGACAGGTCAAACCGCATCTGATGACCAAAGATCGAGCGTGTTCCGGTTCCCGTCCGGTCGCCCCGGTCAATGCCGTCTTCAAGGATCTTAGAAAGGAGATCGTGATATTGCTGCACGGCGGGCACCCTTCGTCATACTGCCGGAAACGTATCGCTAACTTCGCAGATTCTGACGAAAACACACCCCCTGACCCGGACTTTCCCCAGCTCCGGCCACAAGGAATCCCGCTCAGGACCCGAGCCAATCTGTGGATGACCTAAACCAACCAAGCACCGGCCCTTTGGCAAAGCCCTTTCAATTCAAACCGAAAGTGCCTATATCAGGGGTGCTGGTTCGCCAGCTATGGCAATAAATGGTCAGTGCAATAAACCTATCGGACCCGGGGGCGGTACCCGGCGCCTCCACCCAAGCCCATAAGGCTTAAAGCTTTGAACCCCTATGGGTTTCGGCGGGGGCGAAACAGGATCGACGAGGGTGTAAAGACTGTGCTTTTGCTCGGCATTGTACCACCGTTATCGGGCTATCTCAGTAGTTGCAAATGACAACACTGCTATGGACAACGCTGTAGCTGCGTAATGCGGTTCCGGTAGTCCACTAAGTCCTGTTGGTTAGCCCCTTCAGGCGGGGTTCGAAGGCACCTGGCAACAGAAGCCTTCACTTCACACTCTTCCCCCCAGCAAAGCGAAACATTGGCACTGCCTATCGCCGCCTGCTCCATAAAGCGCTATCCTTGGAAAAGGGCCTTTCCTTTTTGAACCTTGCCCGTCAATGTGCTTTTCTGAGATGAAATTCAAAGCGAGATTCGACTGAACACGATGTCTGAAGACCTGTTGCGATACGATATCCTGATCCAGGATGCCCTGCGTGGTGCTGTGAAGAAAATCCTTGCGGAGGTTGGACGCACCGGTCTGCCCGGTGACCACCACTTCTACATCGCGTTTGAAACGACCGCACCGGGTGTGAAGATCTCCCAGCGTTTGAAAGAACGCTACCCGCAGGAAATGACCATCGTCCTGCAGCACCAGTTCTGGGATCTGGCGATCGGCGAACATGCCTTTGAAGTTGGCCTGTCCTTTGGCGGCGTTCCGGAAAAGCTGCTGGTGCCCTTCTCAGCAATCAAGGGCTTCTTTGACCCTTCCGTTCAATTCGCACTTGAATTCGATCCTGGCAAGACAGCCGAGGAACTGCCGGAGGACTTGCTGGAAGCGGTCGAAGAGCTTGCGAAGGCGGAACAGGAAACCACCGAAAAGCTGATCACAGCGGACAACAAGCAGGATGATGTTCCTGCTGTCGAAGCTGAGAAAAAAGCCAAAAAACCGGATCAAGACACGGAAGACAGCGACGGCGGCGGTGAGGTTGTCTCGCTGGATGCATTCCGGAAAAAAACCTGACCTTCAGGAAAAGGCCATGAGCGCCGAGATTGTCAATCTGCGCCAGGCGCGCAAACAGAAGCAGCGGCAAACCAAGGAAAAAACCGCCGAAAGCAACCGCCAGAAGTTTGGCCGGACCAAAGCCGAACGCGAGGCGGACCGACGGCGCCAAGACATGCTTGAAAAGCAGGTCGATGGCCATAAGCTTGACTGTCCGGCCCCAATGCCGCCCGGCGACGACTAACCCTTATGGCCCTCCAAAAAAGATCTGTTTCCCTGCACGGCCACCGCACCAGCGTGGCTCTAGAAGCGGAGTTCTGGGCGGTCATCGACCAAGCCGTAAGAGCCGAACATCGCTCTCTTGCCAGTTTGATCGCAGAAATAGACGACACGCGGGATCCGGACGATCCGCTGTCTTCTGCAATCCGCGTTTGGGTGCTCAAACGGGAGCAAACGCGCGCCGATCGACAAGCTTAAATCAACACAGCAAAATCGGGGTCACTGACCTGCCGGGATACCGAACTGTCCGCTTAAAAGATCCTCGATTGTGATCGGGCCATCGAGTGGCGGGAGGTCGGAGGCGGGTTTGGTTTCGGGCGCCGCGGATGCGCCGGTAAGATCCAGATTGTCGTTCGAAGCATCAAGCACCGCCCGGATCCGATCGGTCAGCGGGATCGGGTCTTCCGCTGGAGCATTGGCAGGGCTGGCGGCAGTTTCAACGGCTTGAGTGTCAGGCACAGCCGGGATCTGCCCGCTGTTCTGCGTTTGCTCCTGCTCCTGGCTCTCCCGCTCAAGTCGTTCCTGCTCCAACCGAAGACGTTCTTCTTCTGCCGCCTGTGCGGCGGCTTCTTCGGCTGCAGCCGCCTCAATCGCTTCCCGTTCGCGCCGAACCTTTGCTTCAGACTGGCGCTTGAGTTCGCGTGTCAGCCGGTCCCGCTCTAGAATTTCTGCCTGGAGGCGTTCCACCCGCTCCACTTCCTGCTCAAACGCGCGCAGCGTCAGATAAGCCGTGAATGGTGTGATATCGACACTGCGCGCAGGTACCTCGACCGGCCCTTCGAACAGCAACCCGATCTGTGGCTCGGCGCCGGTGACTGCATTCTCGCCCGGATCGACCTTGAGCGAGAAATCCGCATCGAGGTCATAGGTGTTGAGATCGAGCTGCGCCGATCCAAAGACTTCAGCTTTTTCCGCATCAACCACCACGTTGCGGGCAGAAAGACGGCCGCCTACCAGCGTCAGTGTTCCTTCCACCTTTTCAAAGGGCAAGCTGCCAGCAGACATATGGCTGAGGAAAACCTCTTCGATCTTGTCGTCCTGCAAGTCGAGACCGGCATCGACCGCTCGAGTTACCTGAAGAAAGGCCTGCGGGTTCAACCGCTGAACCGTGCCGTCTTGAAGCGTAAAGGACCCGCCACCATTCAACCCTGCAACGATTGCCGCGATCGAACGGCCAATGCCCTCAAATTCGAGATAAAGATCGCCTGTCCCGGAAACAACCGCCCGTCCATCCGGGCGCCATGACAGCTGGCGAAGATCCGCGCCGGTCAGCTTCACCCGGCCAGATGCGGCCCCTTCTGCCTCCGAGCGGCGGAGCGACAGATTGCCGTCAAACTTGCCGCCTGCATAGGTGCCATTCAGACCATCAAGACGCAGAAGCAGCGGCGTTAATCGGAATTCGGCCCGTGCCGACTGAAGGGCCGTGTCTTCGTCGAGAAAAAGATCGTCAGCCCGAAGATCCAGCGTTACATCCAGATCATCCAGAAGCGGCGCACCAAAGAAGGCCGTTGGCCAAACGCTCGATCCATCACCAAGCGCGTACCATTGGTCCGGACCGAGCACCAGTTCGCTCAAGGCACGCAAATCCATCTGGCTGACGTTGAGCTCTCCATTGAAACGGCGGTTCCGCTCGCCTGGAACCGGCGTCAGATCACCTTCCAGCCTGCCATCGAACCGGGTGTCCTGGAACGTGCCACTGAACGACGGCGCTGCCAGACTGGTGCCAACCCCTTCAACGGTCGCCGTTATAGTCGCAGGCAAGTCACCGGCCATGACTGGCAGGATACGGCCGGAAAGCAACGCGAGAGGTGTCAGGTCAGGCGTTTCCAATGTCCCGGTCAAGGCGTACGCGGCTTCCTCGTCTGCCTTGAGGGTCAGCGTTCCGTTGGTCTCTATCTTGGTGTCGCCGAGCCCAACAGTGCTGCGGACGTCAAGACCGTTGGCGGGCACGCCCGAGACTTCCGCCAATATGCGCGCTTCGCCGATCGCCTCAACCGGGAGAACATCAAGGCCGAGTTGCTGCAAAACCGCGCTGCCATCCGCCCCGGTCATGGAAAGCGAGACGCCCACTTCGGCGTCGTGCCAAGCATCAATCCGACCCTCTAGATTGGAGCGGACCGCAACTTCCGTCCCTCCGGCGGTGCCAGTTAATTCAACGGAAAGATCAGTGCCGTTAGCGCGTTCCGCAGCTTGCAGGGACGCATCGAACTGGGCCGGCACAAGGCTATCAGCGGCTTTTTCCAGCCGGTCAATGAGCGCCGAGTCCGGAATCACTCCCTTGACCAGAGCCATCAGCCCAGACAGATCCCTGGCATCAAGCGTCCCGGAAACGGCCCCGCTTGGAGCTGTCAGAAGATTGCGGACATCGCCTGTTACATCAATCCGGGCACCGGCAAGATCTGCAGCGAACAGACGATCGATGCGCATGTTGCCATCGGCGTACTCGGCCTCAAACGCCAGCCCTTCCCCGGCAACGCCCCGCCCGCGCACCTCACGAGCTTGCAGGCGCAGCGACACATTGGTAGATCGGCTCTCACCGGATGATGCTTGCGCTGTCGCCCCGCGGAACGGCCGCGTCAGGGCCGTCAAAGTCTCCATCTGATCGAGATCCAATGTATCTGCATCAAGAGACAGGGAAAACTCGGCATTGCCACCGCCCCGCGGTTGTCGGTACGCAAGCCCGCCACGCGCTTCCGAGCCGGCAACTGTGAGACGCAAGTTATCAAGTGCAGCACCTGCCGGCATTAGGTTCAAACGTCCTTCAACTGCAACAGGCTCCAGAACCGCAGCGCCACTTTCCTGGCTCTGCCACCAGCTGAAAAAAGTCGCAGGCTGATCGGAACGAACGGAGACAGCACCCCGGTAGGTCAACGCCGGTTCAAGACCGAGGTCCCCTTGTGTTGCGACCATGGTGCGGCCTGGCAAGCGGCCAGCAAGCCGAGCAATCCGCCAGCCCCCCAGCATCGTTTCAAGATCAAGACGCACATTTTGAATGATGCCGCCCCCGGCAACAACAGCCGGGACATCCAGCGACAAGGCGCCATCGATTGTCGGCAGTGGCACGGCCCTCAAGGCACTGACAAGCTGCTGCCCGGCAGCATTAATTTCGACGGGTGCTTGTGGACCGCCACCCAAGAGGCGATCCAAATCCACTTGTTTCGACTGCGCACGAACTTCAAAACGCCGGTCACCGGTATAAACCAGATCCGCCTCGCCGGTCATGCTGAGCCGTTTGTCTTCCGGTCCGAACCTGAATTCGAATTCGGGCACAGCCACTTCCGCAATATCAGCGGAGAACTGGCCATCAACCGACCAAGTGTTCGTATCGCCTTCGTCCAGCGCCACGGAGGTTATGTCGAACGCTCCGTCAAAACGAGGCGCTGCATCCGTCTCGCTCAAGGCGCCATCAAAACTGAAGGTCACCGGTCGATCCGTGGGTGTCACATCTCCTTTGAGGCGCAGACTTTCATTGTCGCGAATGCGGCCTGAAGCAAGGCTGACCGTATAGGCGCTCCCGTTCAACGTCAGACTTCCATCGGCGCGGAAGGGGCCGGCCAATGTACGCGCGCTGACGGACAGATTTCCATTATCAAGACTGTGCGTCTCGCCCGTGCGGGCGTCGATCACTGAGATCGCCCCGTCGCGGATCGTCACCTTCTCAAGGGCCACGTCTTCGGGAGGCAGGTCTGCAAGGGCGCCGTCCGCCGTCACCGCGGTCAACCAGTCCAACCGGCCCGCTTCATCCAGAGACAGGGTCAGATGTGGCCGTTCTAGGGCCATATCGACGACCCGGAACTCGCCTTTCAGTAAGGGCGGCAATTCAACACGCATGTCGAACCGGGAGACAACCAGCAGCGGGTCTTCCGCTTCACCGACACGGACATCGGAGAACCGTATGTAGGGCGCGGGCAACAGGCGGAGATCCGCCTCGCCGAGAACGGTCACACGGTGCCCTAGCACCCGGCTTGCGTAGGTTTCAAAGGTTGACCGATAGATGGTCCAATCAATGAAAAAAGGTCCCACCAGTGCTGTAATCAGCACCAGGACCACTGCAATCCCGAAAGTAATGTAAACCGAGTTCAGGCTGTATCTCCTTAAGGTTCAGCCAATCGCGCCAACTGATGTCCGGTTTTGTGCCTGCTTGTCAGGCCAATCCGGTTTTGAAAACAGCCAGCCTATTCCCCTGTTATTTATCCGATTCCCTACACTATCATGACTGGCGCACAACGTGATCTGCCAGAATCGCGTAAATTCTAGAATTACCTTTGTCTGGCGAGCCGCAGGCAGCCATTTTTGAAGCAGTTTCAAAGCCTCTGCAATTATGCACCAGAGCTTTATGGCAAGATCTTGCCCGGGTTCATGATGTTGTCCGGATCAAGAGCCTGTTTGATCGCCTTCATGAGGCCCAGCCCGTTGCCATGTTCGCGCTCCATGTATTTGCGCTTGCCCTGACCGACCCCATGTTCACCGGTGCAGGTGCCGCCCATGTCTATGGCCCGCAAGGACAGCCGCTCAACAAACGCCTTCGCGCTGCGCACTGCCTCTGCATCCTCCATATCAACGAGCACCTGAACGTGGAAATTGCCGTCCCCGACATGACCGACGATCGGGGCGAGCAAGCCTTCTGCCTGAATGTCGTCCGCAGTTGCCTGAACGCAATCCGCCAGCCGGGAAATCGGGACGCAGACATCCGTGACCATGATATCTGCATCCGGCTTGAGCGACTTACCAGCCCAATAGGCATCGTGCCGTGCCGTCCAAAGGCGGGTGCGTTCTTCCGTCGCTGTAGCCCATTTGAACGGCCCGCCGCCAAGCTCTTCTGCAATGGCAGAGAACATTTCAGACTGTTCTTTCACGCCCGCTTCAGACCCATGAAACTCCAGGAAAAGTGTTGGGGTTTCGGCCAGATCCAGCTTTGAATAATTGTTGCAGGCCCGCACCTGCAAACTGTCCAAAAGCTCGATCCGGGCGACCGGCAAACCCATCTGGATCGTGCTGATAACAGCGTTACAGGCCGCCTGGACATCCGGGAACGGGCAAACGCCGCCGGAAATCGCTTCCGGCTGGCCGTGAAGGCGCAAGGTGATTTCCGTGATGATGCCGAGCGTGCCTTCCGAGCCGACCATCAACCGGGTCAGATCGTATCCTGCGGAGGACTTTTTCGCCCGGCCGCCGGTGTGGACGATCGACCCATCCGGCATCACAACGGTCAGGGCGACTACGGCGTCCTTCATGGTGCCGTATCGCACGGCGTTGGTACCGGACGCTCTTGTCGCCACCATGCCGCCAATGCTGGCATCTGCGCCTGGATCAATCGGAAAAAACAGACCTGTGTCCCGAAGGTAGCTGTTCAGCTGCTTGCGGGTCACACCGGCTTCAACAACGCAATCCAGATCTTCCGGATGTACGTCCAGAATATGGTTCATTTGGCTGACATCGATGGAGATTCCCCCATATGGGGCATTCACGTGTCCCTCCAGCGAGGTCCCAGTCCCAAAGGGAATAACCGGCACCTTGGCTGCCGCGCAAAGTTTGACAATGTCGGAGACTTCTTCTGTAGTCTGCGCAAACACAACGGCATCCGGCGGCTGCGTCTCGATCCAGGTGGTGGTGTGCCCATGTTGCTCGCGCAGCGCTGCGGAGGTTGCACACCGTTCGCCAAAGCGGTCCTTCAGTGCCGAGACGAGGCCCTCGACCCGGGCACTCTCGGTTGAACTTTCAAGTGTTTGGGCCGCTCCCGCCAATTCCGGCATTGTCATTTTCTCCGTGGACATGTCTTTCGTTCGTGCTTTTTCATCGCCTATGTTAGCTGCACCTTACAGCAAAAAACCACTGGTCAACGGTCTGAAAATGCCGCAGGCCGATCATATTTGGAGGAGTTTTTCATGCCGATTGACTGGAAGCCGGAGCCGGTGCGGTGCGATGTGATGACCGTTAAGGACGAATGGATCGACTATAACGGTCATCTGAACATGGCCTACTACAACGTCCTCCTGGATAAGGCCTGCGATCAGGTGTTTGAACAGCTTGGCCTTGGCCCGGAGTATGTGAAGGAGCGCAATGCCTCGTTTTTCACCGCAGAAGCCCATGTTTGCTACGTCCGGGAACTCAGTGCCGGAATGCCCGTGATCGTCTCTCTACAGCTAATCGATTTCGATGAAAAACGGGCTCATTTTTACGAGGAAATGCATCACGCTGAAGAAGGCTGGCTCTCCGCGACATCCGAACAGCTCTGTCTGCATGTGGACATGGGGGCCCGGAAGGTCGCGCCATGGCCGGAAGACATCACGGCAAACCTGCAAGCGCTTGCAGACGCGCACAGCTCGTTGCCCCGTCCGGAGCGGGTCGGACGGCATATCGAGATCAAAAAGAAGTACTAGACCCTAAATTTCAGCACAAATTGCAGTGATTTAGGTCGTTTATCGGTCAACTTGACCTGTATTTTGCGCACGACTCGAGCGACACTGATAGACGTAAAGAGTAATGTGCCGTTTCGCCAGCGGACCGACAGAATGCGCAAGATACTAGACGCCGCGAGCCACCTGCCCGACATCCTGATCAGCTGGATCACGCCCAACGTGCGCCAGTACCGATCCAGCCGTCTGCATATCGTTTGGCTGCTTGCGCTTATTGTCGGCGTTCTCGTTGCGATTGCCGCCATCATCTTCCGGACCTTGATTGGGCTGATCCAATTGCCCTGGCTGGGAACGGCCACCGAACTCACAATGGAGGCCGCGGCAGCGCAGCCCTGGTGGGTCATCTTGGCGGCCCCGACAATTGGCGGTCTCATCGTCGGCTGGATCCTGCAGAAATATCACCCCTATCAGCGGGCCGGCGGTGTGGCGGACGTCATTGAAGCGCGCGCCTATGGCGGCCGGGGCTTGCCGCTGAAAGCCGGGCTGTGGTCCGGTCTGGTAACCGCGATCTCGCTCGGCGCCGGCGCGAGTGCCGGACGTGAAGGACCCGTTGTCCACCTCGGCGCCACGATCGGCGCTGCCATATGTTCGAAGTTCTCGCTGCCCGATTCAGCGCGCCGGGTCCTTCTGGGTTGCGCTGTTGCCAGTGCGGTCTCAGCCTCGTTCAACGCGCCGATCGCAGGCGTCCTCTTTGCTCACGAAGTGATCCTCGGCCACTACGCCGTGTCCGCTTTCGTGCCGATTGTACTTGCATCGGTCATGGGCACACTGATCGTCCGCTGGTGGTTTGGCGATGTCGCCGCCTTCGTGATCCCGCAATATGAGATCACGTCTTATCTTGAGATCCCGGCCTTCGCGCTTTTAGGCCTGACATGTGCGGCTGTGGCCATCATTTTCCAGTTCGCGCTGATCGGGACGGACTGGACTGCCCGCAACATCACCATGCCGCTCTGGCTCCGCCCTGTTCTGGGCGGTCTCGCCGTCGGTACGATGGGGATCTTTGTTCCCGGCATCCTAGGTGTCGGGTATGAAGCCACCGACCTTGCGCTGAAGCACGAGTTGCCGCTTCAGACCATGCTGATCCTGCTGGTGGCCAAAACCGCGGCAACGGCTATCACCCTCGCCTCGCGGTTTGGCGGGGGGATTTTCTCGCCGGCGCTTTATCTCGGTGCCATGACCGGCGGTGCCTTCGGCTTGATTGCGGCATCCGTGTTCCCGGAAATGGCGTCCAGTCACGGGCTTTATGCGATCCTTGGTATGGGCGCAGTGGCCGCAGCTGTTCTCGGCGCACCTGTCTCCACGACGATGATCGTCTTTGAGTTGACCGGCGGCTATGCCCTTTCAATCGCGCTGCTTCTGTCTGTCTCCATCGCAACCGGGCTGACGCAGGCCGTGCATGGCAAGTCCTATTTCCATTGGCAGCTCGGCATGCGCGGGTGTTTCGTCAATGAGGGCGCGCACCGTCTCCTCAGCGAGACTGTTAAGGTGCGCGACTTCATGGATCCGCCCCCGGAAAACGAAGACCCGGACGCCCTCAAGTTCGATCCCGGCTCCGACGGCCCTTATCTGCATGACACAGACAGTCTGGAAAGCGCGCTGAAGAGTTTCGATGCCTGCGGAAAATCATCGCTGCCCGTGGTGCGCAAGGGCAATGCCACGCGGATCATCGGCACGGCCCGGCACGTCCGGGGTCTGCGCTACTTCAACGCCGCCTTGATAAAGGCGACGAAGGAAGAACATGTTTGATCGGAGATCAGCATCCGAAACAACCGGACCCGTCCGTCACTGCCGGTATACAATTGATCACTACGTTTCATAGCGAAGCTTATAGTCAGACAAAACTTGCGTGCCAGCGTCACATTGTATACATACGCACACAATATTTATTGCGTGTGAGAGAGCCGCCGAAAAGGCTGTTTCGGACCGTCCCCTTCCTGACCTGACAAGAGGCCGACATTCCATGACCAAGATCAAGGTAGACAATCCGGTTGTTGAGCTCGATGGCGATGAGATGACCCGGATCATCTGGGCTTTCATCAAGGAAAAGCTGATCCACCCCTATCTGGATATTGATCTGCACTACTATGATCTGTCGATCCAGAAGCGCGACGAGACCGACGATCAGATCACCGTCGATGCGGCCAACGCCATCAAGGAACACGGGGTCGGCATAAAATGCGCCACCATCACCCCGGATGAAGCCCGCGTTGAGGAATTCGGCCTGAAGCGCATGTACCGGTCGCCGAACGGCACGATCCGGAACATTTTGGGCGGCGTGATCTTCCGCGAGCCGATCATCATGCAGAACGTGCCCCGCCTCGTGCCGGGCTGGACCCAGCCGATCATCGTCGGACGCCACGCGTTTGGCGATCAGTACCGCGCCACGGATTTCACCTTCCCCGGCAAGGGCAAGCTAACCATCAAGTTTGTTGGCGAGGATGGCACCGAGATCGAACGCGAAGTCTTTGACGCGCCCTCCTCCGGTGTTGCGATGGCGATGTACAATCTTGATGACTCCATCCGCGACTTTGCCCGCGCTTCTCTGAATTATGCGCTGGGCCGGAAGGTGCCGTGTTACCTCTCCACCAAAAACACCATCCTGAAAGCCTATGACGGCCGCTTCAAGGATCTGTTCCAGGAAATCTACGAGGCTGAGTTCAAGGACAAGTTCGCCGAGGCCGAGATCTGGTATGAGCATCGGCTGATCGACGACATGGTTGCAAGCGCCCTGAAGTGGTCCGGCGGTTATGTCTGGGCCTGCAAGAACTATGACGGGGATGTTCAGTCCGACACGGTGGCCCAGGGCTTCGGCTCGCTCGGTCTGATGACGTCGGTTCTGATGACCCCGGACGGCAAGACGGTGGAGGCCGAAGCCGCCCATGGCACGGTCACCCGTCATTACCGTCAGCACGAGAAGGGCGAGAGCACATCGACCAACTCGATTGCCTCGATCTTTGCGTGGACCCGAGGGCTTGCGCACCGGGCAAAACTGGATGGCAATGACAAGCTGGCCCGTTTTGCCAAGACGCTGGAGACCGTCTGCATCAAGACCGTTGAAAGCGGCTACATGACCAAGGACCTGGCGTTGCTGGTCGGCCCGGACCAGGGCTGGCTGACCACCACAGGCTTCCTCGACAAGATCGACGAGAACCTGCAAAAAGCGATGTCGGATCTTTGAAATCTGGCCCCGGGATCAAGGCGAATGGCATGGTGCCGGGGCTTCCTTGCTTTCACAGTGAAACGCCTGCTTCGTCTATTTCGCCTGCATCTTGGAAACCATTTTCAGGACGGCCCGGCGCGGCAGCAGCGGGATCACCCAATTGAGCGAGAAATCGAGCGCCTTCTCGTTGATGGCAACAAGCTTACCGGCCATCATGGCGTCATAACCGATCTTCGCAACGCTTTCCGGTGTGGCGCCCGAGCGCGTCAGCTGGGTGCCTTCGAGATCCGCCACCTTGGCGAATTCCGTTTCCACGTATCCCGGGGCCAGAACCGTCACCTTCACACCCTTCGGCTTTAATTCTTCATTGAGCGCCTGCGAATAGGAATTCACGAAGGCCTTGGTGGCGAAATAGACGGCCTGCGATGGCCCAGGCATGAAACCGGCTGTGGATCCGACATTCAGAATATAGCCCTTCCCGCGCTGGGCCATGTCGTGCCCGAACAGCCGGGTCAGTGTCATCAAGGACATGACATTCAGGTCGACCATCGCCTGCTCGCTGGCAAGCTCCCGCTCGATGTGATTGCCCCGGCCGCCAAATCCGGCGTTGTTGATCAAAATGCCAACCTCAATCCCTGCCTTGGTGATCTCGTCGTATAGCGCTTGAGCGGCTTCGCCAGACCCCACATCCCGCGCAAAGACATGCACCTTGATGCCATGCTTTGCCTCCAGCTCTGTTTTCAACTGCTCGAGCGCGTCTTCACGCCGGGCGACGAGAACCAGGTCTCCGCCTTTTGCGGCGTGGTAGCGGGCGAATGCAGCACCGATACCTGAAGAGGCTCCGGTGATCAGAGCGGTGGCGGTCATGGTCTTTCCTTTCAAGCTTTGCGATAAAAGTATACTGATGAGTTTACTTTTGCGCAAATGCCCATTGCCGACCGCAGTTTCAAGTGTCTCTTTTCAGATTTTCGTTTTCAGCCGAGTGCAAAACTTACGGCGGCCTCGGCATGCAGCGCTGTTGTGTTGAAGGCCGGAACTGAAAAGTCAGCTTCTGAAACCAGCAGCCCGATTTCCGTGCATCCGAAAATAACGCCATCAGCCCCAGCAGCGACGGCGCGGTCAACCACGTCAAGATAACGCGCCTTGGAGCGGTCCAACACGTCTCCCTGACAAAGCTCTTCGTAGATGATCCGGTGCACCTCCGCTCGGTCCTCCGCCTCCGGTGTCCGCACCTCAATCCCGTGTTGATCACGCAGATGACCTTTGTAGAAGTCCTGCTCCATCGTATAGGCGGTTGCGAGCAGCAAGGGCGCAGTACTGCCTGCTGACGTGATTGCCGGTGCCGTCGCATCGGCAATGTGGATGAGCGGAATGTCGACTGCCGCCTGAACCTCTCCGGCCATTTTGTGCATGGTGTTGGTACAGATCACCAAGCACTCCGCACCGCCGCGCTCCAGGTTCTGTGCTGCTTCAATCATGAGCCGCGTTGCCCGTGCCCAGTCGCCATCGGACTGTGCCTTGGCAACATCGGCAAAATCGAAAGACCAAAGCAGACACTTCGCAGAATGCAGGCCGCCAAGCCGATCCCGTGTCAGCCGGTTCAAAAGCTGGTAATATGTGACTGTGCTTTCCCAGCTCATACCGCCGAGCAGACCAATGGTTTTCATGACTGACTTTCATCTTCAAACGTCCGCGCCAGGCGGACAACTTCTTCCCAAACGGAAGCTGGTTGAATCAAATTCTGAACAAAGCCGGTTTTTATATGTATTCCAGAGGTTTGTCAGCGCACTCTTATGCGCCGCGTGCCTCATGATCCTCCCCCCCCCCGCCGCACATGCCCAACCGGTCCAGGAGCCGGCACGAGGCACTGCAGAGCGCTCCGCCATCCTCAACGCGATACGCCCGCTGGCCGAAGCCCATTTTGGTGCACCGGTCGAATTTGTTGTGAGCTGGCTTCGGGCTGGCGGTGGTTGGGCCTTTGCAGGCGTTGCGCCACAACGGCCCGGAGGCGCGCCGATCGAACTGCGCACGACCGTTTACGCCAGCGAGGCGGAGTATATGGACGGTCTGCAAACTTACGTTCTGCTTCGCTATCAATATGACCGCTGGAATGTAATTGATTTTGCCGTCGGCCCGACGGACGTCTTCTGGCACGGCCATCCGCTCTACCGGCAGGTCCCACCCGGCTTGACGCCCTAATTGTCATTTGCGGCGGACATAGGCAGCAGTTCAGCAGAAAGCGGGTTTAGTCAGCCTTCACGGGCCGGCCGTCTTCGAACAACTCCGGCTGCAGATCGTTATCTTCATCGGAAGGCACGATGCCCGCCTGTTCCAGTTCTTCTTCTGCGATTTCACCAAGAACCTTCTTGCCCGCCTCCACCCGTTCCCGGGCTTCGTCCATGATTTTCTTCGCAAGAGCGGCATCCTGATCCATCAGCTGCTGCAGGGCGCCGGCTTCCAGCACAAGCAATTGGCAATCCCGGTAGGCAACGACTGTCGTGCTGCGAATTGCCTGATTGAGGAGTGCCAGCTCGCCAAAAAAATTGCCCTCCCCTAAGAACACCGTCCCGTGTTCCATGCGGATTTCGACTTCACCGCTCGTGATGAAAAACATCCGGTCAGCAATGTCCCCCGCTTCGGCAATGGTGGCCCCTTTGCGCACGTTGAAGGCTTGAAGAAGTTTTGAAACCGACGCCACTTCCGTCGCGCTCAGGTCCTCAAACAGCGGCACGCGGGCAACCATGGACCAGGTAACCACAAAATCCCGGCTGTGTATCTCGCGCGCGAAAGCGGAGGCAATGATGCCGACCGGCAACGCGATCAATCCATACCCCATGAGCATCACGACTGCCCCGACCATCTTGCCGAGGTTGCTGATCGGCACAACATCGCCATACCCAACCGTGGTCACCGTGGTGATGGCCCAGTAAATACCATGCAGGATGCTGCGGAATTTCTCCGGCTGGTGATTGTGTTCAATCAAATACATCAGCGTGGCAGCCATCAGGATCACGCCGAAGATGATCATGCTGGACCCGATGAGTGCCTTGCGTTCTGCCGCAACAGCGGAAATGAGCGAGCGGAGCGCCGGAGAATATCGAGCGAGCTTCAAGAACCGCAACAGACGAAGGATGACAACCATCGTTACGGCCTGGTTCGGCAAAACCAGAACAAGAACCAGTGGCAAAGCACCTATCAGGTCGACAATCGCATCCGGATGAAGCGCATAGCGCAACCGAGCTCCGACAGGACCGTAGCGACGCATCGGCGGGTGAAGATCCGCCACATAGAGTCTCAGAATGTATTCGACCAGAAAAATGACGCCGGAGCCGAGCTGCAAAAACCTTAGATGCGGGCCGAACGTGTCCCGGATTTCCGGCACGGTCTCCAAGACGGCAAACACGACATTTGCCACAATCAGGAAGATCAGAAAATTGCGCAGGCTTTGCGCGGCAAGACGGCGTTTACCGGTATCTTCAAGCACTTCGTAGAGTGCGCGTTTAAAATCATGGCCGGGCACAGGCTGTCCTGCTTGCAGTGGACTGAACTTTCAAAAGACATAGCCGAAGTTTCGAATTGCGCAAAATAATCGTGTGGAAGCGCAAGTGCATATCTGCAGACCGCCAAGCTGCACAAGGAGCAATGGCAAAAGGGGCGGAAGACTTTGCGCTTCCGCCCCTCTTAAAGCTCCGTGTGCTGTCAGGTCAATTTCAAAGACCCGCCAAATGCGCCTCAATCGCGGATACGGCGCTGTCAGCCTTTGATCCATCCGGGCCACCGGCCTGCGCCATGTCCGGACGGCCACCGCCGCCGCGCCCGCCGAGCGCCTCAGACCCGATCCGCACCAGGTCCACGGCACTCACCTTTTCGGTCAAATCCTTCGTGACCGCCGTGACAATGGCCGCTTTCCCATCTTCCGCAACGTTGATGAGCACAACCACACCGGACCCGAGCTGGGTCTTGGCGTCGTCCGCCATGCCTTTCAGGTCCTTCGGGTTGATGCCTTCGACAGTGCGCGCCATCAGTTTGAAACTACCGGCGTCCTTGACCGGCGTACCGCCGTCCCCGCCGCCGCCCATTGCGAGCTTCTTGCGCGCATCGGCGAGTTCTTTTTCCAGCTTGCGCCGTTCCTCGACAAGTTGAGCAACGCGGGAGGGTACATCCGCAGCACCCACCTTCAAGATCCCAGCAACTTCCCGCAGGCGTTTGTCCTGTCCATCGAGATAAGCCCGCGCTTCGGCGCCGGTCAACGCTTCGATCCGGCGGACACCGGCAGCAACGGCGCCTTCTGAAACCAGCGTCACGAGGCCGATGTCACCGGTCCGCTTGACGTGCGTTCCGCCGCAAAGCTCCAGAGAATAAGGCTTGCCCTTCTTCTCGCCATGGAGCGCTGCGCCCATGGAGACGACGCGGACTTCCTCGCCGTATTTCTCACCGAAGAGCGCCATCGCGCCAGCCTCGATCGCGTCATCGACAGCCATCAAACGGGTTTCGACAGACGCATTCTGCAGGACGATCTCGTTGGCGAAGGTCTCGACCGTTGCCAGCTCGTCATCAGTCACCGGTTTTGGATGCGAAAAGTCGAAGCGCAGCCGATCCGGCGTTACCAAAGACCCCTTTTGCGCAACGTGCGTTCCAAGCACTTCCCGCAAGGCTTCATGCACGAGGTGAGTTGCCGTGTGGTTGGAGCGGACAGACGACCGGCGGTCGTGATCGACTTTGAGTTCGAGGGCAAGGCCCGGTGTTGCGGTGCCTTCTTTAACCGTCACCACATGCACAAAGAGGCCGTCCGCTTTCTTTTGCGTATCAGTGACGATGATTTTGACACCGGGCGCGGTCATCACACCCGTATCGCCGACCTGACCACCGCTTTCACCGTAGAACGGTGTCTGGTTGAGAACAACAAAACCGCTCTCACCAGCTTTCAATTCGTTGGTCTCCGAGTCATCTGCCGCCAAGCCCGCAATGACACCTTCCGCAACTTCTGTCTCATAGCCGAGGAAGTCGGTAGCCCCATGTTTTTCCTTCATGGCGAACCAGACGGCTTCGGTTGCCGCACCGCCGGATCCGGACCAGGCCGCACGCGCTTCCGCTTTCTGGCGCTCCATGGCGGCATCGAAACCGTCCGTGTCGACGGTGATGTCCCGGACCCGCAACGCATCCTGCGTCAGATCCAGTGGGAAACCGTATGTGTCATAAAGCTTGAAGGCCGTTTCACCGTCGAGCTGACCACCGGCGGTCAAATCTTCAGTTGCTGTGTCCAGCAATCCAAGGCCGCGCTCCAGCGTTTTGCGGAACCGGGTTTCTTCCAGCTTCAGCGTTTCTGTAATCAACGCTTCTGCCCGCGTCAGCTCTGGATAGGCCCTGCCCATTTCACGGATCAGCGACGGAACCAGCTTGTGCATCAGCGGCTCGCGCGCGCCCAACAGATGCGCGTGGCGCATGCCACGGCGCATGATCCGGCGCAGAACATAGCCGCGGCCTTCGTTCGACGGCAGCACGCCGTCGGCGATCAAAAAGCTGGTGGAGCGCAGGTGATCCGAGATCACCCGGTGGCTCGAAAGTGCATCACCGGACGCCTCAACACCTGTTTCGTGCTCCGAGGCGGAGATCAACGCGCGGAACAGGTCGATGTCATAGTTGTTGTGAACGCCCTGCAGAACGGTCGCAAGACGCTCAATGCCCATGCCCGTATCGATGGACGGGCGCGGCAAATCGAGGCGCTCATTCGGTGTCTGCTCGTACTGCATGAAGACGAGGTTCCAGATCTCGACGAACCGGTCCCCATCTTCTTCCGGCGTTCCTGGAGGGCCGCCCCAGATGTGGTCGCCGTGATCGTAGAAGATTTCCGAACACGGGCCGCATGGACCGGTGTCCCCCATGGTCCAGAAATTGTCGGAGGTCGGAATGCGGATGATCTTATCATCGGAAAGACCGGCGATCTTTTTCCAGAACACGGCCGCATCATCGTCTTCTGCGTAAACGGTCACCAGCAGGCGGTCCTTCGGAAGACCGTATTCCTTGGTGATCAGGTTCCAAGCGAGCTCAATCGCACGTTCCTTGAAATAGTCACCGAAGGAAAAGTTGCCGAGCATTTCGAAGAATGTGTGATGGCGCGCCGTATAACCGACATTGTCGAGATCGTTGTGCTTGCCGCCTGCACGCACGACCTTCTGGGCAGTAACGGCCCGGCTGTAATCCCGCGTCTCCAGTCCGGTAAAGACGTTCTTAAACTGGTTCATGCCCGCATTTGCGAACATCAGCGTCGGATCATTGCGGGGAACCAGCGGGCCGGAGTCGACCACCTCGTGGTCGTTGGCCTTGAAGTAATCCAGAAAGGCGGAGCGGATTTCGTTTACGCCGGTCATTCACGTCTCGCTTAGATCCGGACCCGCGTCCGGGTCCTAAAGAAACATCGACAAAGGTGCGTTGCAGAGAAACTCCCAGCGCACCGGAACAGCCTTTTAACTTTCGGCACACGGTGTGTCCAGCGGTCTCAGCCTGAGTTTCTGCGGTCCGGATAGAACTTTCGAGTGCCGTCTGAAGCCGCAATCACGCAGGTACGCCTGCTCAACAAAAAAGCCCTCCCGGATCAACTCAGGGAGGGCTTTTTATCTTCTTAAGACACCGGGCCATCGCTTCAACAAGCGAAGGGTTCCGGTATCAGCATGGCACGAACTTAATCGTCGTCTTCTTCACCGCCTGCCGGATCGATGATGGCCTCGGCAATGAGACCAGCGTTCTGGCGGATGGCCAATTCGATCTCGTCAGCGATCTCTTTGTTGTCGCGCAAGAACTGCTTCGAGTTTTCCCGACCCTGACCGAGCCGTTGGCTGTTGTAGGAGAACCAGGCACCGGACTTTTCGACAATGCCGCCCTTGACGCCAAGGTCGATCAACTCGCCCATCTTGGAAACGCCTTCGCCATAGATGATGTCAAACTCGACCTGACGGAATGGCGGGGCAAGCTTGTTTTTGACCACTTTAACACGGGTCTGGTTGCCGACAACTTCGTCCCGGTCCTTGATCGCGCCGATGCGGCGAATGTCAAGACGGACGGATGCGTAGAACTTCAAGGCGTTGCCGCCCGTGGTGGTTTCCGGAGAACCGAACATGACGCCGATCTTCATGCGGATCTGGTTGATGAAGATCACCATGCAGTTCGACTTGGAGATCGACGCTGTCAGTTTCCGCAAGGCCTGGCTCATGAGACGCGCCTGCATCCCCGGCAGGCTGTCCCCCATCTCACCTTCCAGCTCGGCTTTCGGTGTCAGCGCAGCGACCGAATCGATAACAAGCACATCAATCGCACCAGACCGGACAAGCGTATCGGCAATTTCCAAAGCCTGTTCCCCGGCATCCGGCTGGGAAATGAGCAGGTTGTCGATATCAACACCCAGCTTGCGGGCATAAATCGGGTCAAGCGCATGCTCGGCATCAACGAACGCACAAATGCCGCCGGTCTTCTGTGCCTCGGCCACCGTATGCAGAGCCAGTGTTGTCTTACCAGAGGATTCCGGTCCGTAGATCTCGACAATCCGGCCTTTCGGCAGACCGCCAATTCCAAGGGCGATGTCCAGACCAAGCGAGCCTGTGGAGACGGATTGTACCTCCACGGCCTGCCCCTGGCCCATTCGCATGATGGAGCCTTTGCCAAAGGCCCGTTCGATCTGGCTGAGCGCTGCATCGAGCGCTTTTGTCTTGTCCATCTGGCTGCTTTCTACGAGACGAAGTGTACTTTGCGACATGGCTGAACGCTCCTTATTCCATGATGGACGCGCTGTTTCAATCCGCTCCTTTGTACCTATTTTGTTCTCATTTTTCAAGACACCAAAACCGATTGGTATATAATTGGATTTTGCCGTTTGTTTCCAATATGTTCTCAAATCGACACTTAAAGAATAACGCTAGGTAAGTTAAATTTGGAACATTCGGAGACCGGGCATCTTGAGAGAATCACGGAGCGGCCGGCTGGTTGCGAACAAAGACGCGATCTGCTAGCCCGCCGGTCTTCAAATTTTCTGCAGGGACGTCCAAGCTGAAATGGCACTCCCACTCCTCTATCGATGTAATGATGACAAACGTGTCCCCTTCCTCTCCCCTACCGGTCTTGTGTGTCGGCGCGATCCACTATGATACGCTTGCCCATGGCAGCGAGGTTTATTGCCCGGAAACGTCAACACCGGCGAAGCTGACAGCAAAGCCCGGCGGAGTTGCCACCAACATTGCACGGACACTTGTTCGGCTGGACATTCCAACCGGGCTCGCCGGGGCAATCGGAACCGATGGCGCGGGGGCGAGCCTTTCGGAACAACTGACCGCCGATGGGATCGAGCTTTACACTTTGGAACGTGGCGGATTTTCGACGGGTCAATACATTGCCTTTCACAATCCGGACGGGTCGCTCGCTGCTGCAAGCGTGGATGACCGGGTGTTAAGTGAGGCACCTGCCGATGCCTTTGACCCGATCTTCGAGGCACTTTCAGGACCATTGAAAACCGGGCTGTGGTTCATCGACGCAAACCTGCCGGATGAGCTTCTGAAGGGTGTTGCCGATCAAGCACCTGAAGGCAGGTTGATCGCAAACGCCGTTTCCAATGCCAAAGCCACCCGGCTGCTGCCGCTTCTTCCGAAACTTCATTGCCTGATGCTCAATCGCGGCGAAGCGCTCGCCATGACCGGCAGAAGCCCAGAGACATCGAGCGAAGGCCTGCTCCGCGACCTTGGACGCCTCGGCGCTAAGGGCGTGGTCCTGACCAATGGCAAATCCGATGTGCTCGTTCTCAACGAAGAGGCAATCACCGCCCATGAGACCCTTGCAACTCAAATTGTGGACGTGACAGGCGCCGGAGATGCGTTGACCGCCGGAACGATTGCCGGCCTCAGTCGAGGATGCACCCTGAACGATGCCGTACCGGTTGGGCTTCAAGCCGCCGCCATCACGCTAAAAAGCACCGGAGCCCTGGCAGAGGGATTATCGTGGGACGCCTTGGCAACCCTGGATGAAATTTGACCAAGTGGACAAACGCCGCACTTGGCGGCTTCGACTCCAATGTCTATAAGGCGCAAAATTCTCGCGGCTCCGGCCGACTTGCCACACATCTAAAAGGCTTTTGCTTGTGACACACTCCGCTCAATCCGCCGCTTTGAAAAGCCTGATCGTCTACAGCGACGAAGTCCGTGATGCGCTCGCCGCCAACAAGCCGCTCGTTGCGCTGGAATCGACCATCATCACTCACGGCATGCCGTTTCCGCGGAACGTGGAAACAGCCCGGCAGGTCGAAGCTGATATTCGGGAAAACGGTGCTGTTCCGGCAACGATTGCCATCATGGACGGAAAGATCCATGTCGGCCTTTCCGATGCGGATCTTGACCGGCTTGCCCAGGCCAAAGATGTCATGAAGTGCTCACGGGCGGATCTCACTTTCGCACTTGCCACTGGCCGCTACGGCGCAACAACGGTGGCCGCGACGATGATGGCGGCGCAAGTAGCCGGCATCAAAGTCTTCGCAACAGGCGGCATCGGCGGTGTACACAAGGGCGCAGAGCAAAGCTTCGATATCTCGGCGGATCTCGATGAACTCGCCCGCACGCCTGTCTGTGTCGTATGTGCTGGCGCCAAGGCGCTTTTGGACATTCCGAAAACCCTTGAAGTTCTGGAAACAAAAGGCGTTCCGGTCGTTGCCTACGGGACTGACGAGTTGGCAGCCTTCTGGTCCCGCGAAAGCGGCCTCAGCGCTCCCTACCGTCTGGATACGCCAAACGAGATCGGTGCGCTTTTGAAGGTGCGGGAGAACTTTGCAGATCATGGCGGTGTGCTGATCACCAACCCGGTCCCGGAGACAGATGAAATTCCCCGCGATGAAATGTCAGGTTTCATCGACGCGGCCATCAAGACAGCAGCTGAGCAGAATGTGACCGGCAAGGACGTCACACCGTTCGTCCTCGGCAACATCCTTGAGCTCACCAATGGCCGCAGCCTCGACACCAACATCGCGTTGGTGCGCAACAATGCGCGTCTCGCTGCAAGAATTGCCGCTGAACTGGATTAACGATTGAGGAGCTGCCAGTCCGCGCTGAAACCGGCACAATGGCCCAAAAAGCGTGTCTGCAAACAGCACCTCTTGATGCTCTGACTTGATTGAGTTTCACTGATCTCATCTGCCATTTTTCACGAAAGGCAATGGCATGACGGATGAGAAGACCGGCCCAGACACCGCAACCAAGCATATGGTCGATTACGACCGGAACTCTTACATGCAGAGTAATCTGGTCAAAAGTAGAGCAGACTGGATAGAAAGAGCTGTTCGGGACATCGGTCCGCAGAAAACGGAATTCCGGCATCTCGATCTCGGATGTGGCCCGGGTCATACGGCAATAGAAGCGGTAAAACCCTCTATCGCAGCCTACCGTCCCCTATCTCCAAACGGTCGCATCGCAATCTGCCACGGCGATCAACCACACAATGACTGGAACGGCTTGTTTGGGCTCGTATTCTCAGAGGCCGGATATCTACAAGACAAAAATATCCGGACAGAGGCCTCGATCGGATCCTTTTATGACGTCATGGCAGCCCCGGACTCGGTCTCGTTGGAGACCTGTTTTGTGGCCAGCCATTGGCTGTCGCGCGCCCTGCTGATCTCTTCGCCGGGCACGGTCTGGTATGCCGACCTTGAGGGCGAGGCCCGGGCGGCCTACGAAGATCTCGCAAGATCCGACTGGACCAGATTTTTGAGAAGCCGGGCAATTGAACTTGCACCCGGCGGCTATTTGATCGTCTCGACCCTTGGAAGCACGCCGGACCTTGAGGAGATCAACGGCATCCGCGGATCAGCCCGCCACCTTTACCGGGCCATTCACAAGGTCGCCGCGACGATGGTCACCGATGGGCTACTAACCAAAGAGGCTCTTGACCGGTTCATATTTCCGCTCTGGTTTCCCTCAGTGAGCGACGCTGTTGGTCCGCTCATTCAAAACGAGGATCTGGAGGCTGCGTTCGAAGTGATTGAGGCCTCCGTCACCGACGCGGCAATCAACCCGCAAGACGCTTATCAGGACTGGCTGGCGGACCCTGAAAAATACGCTGAGCTCTACACCGGGTATGTCAGAGGCTTTGGAGAATCATCACTCCGCCTACACCTATTTGAAAAATCGGCAAAAACCGTTGATGAGGCGGATGCCTTGACTGCAACGTTTTTCAAGCGCTTCGAAGAACTTTACCGAGCCGAGCCCGGCCGGTATGCATCCGAAACACTCACGATGACCCTCGTATTGCGGCGCCGATGATCTTATGTCCTAGGTCAGCTCAAAAGCCAGGCAAGGCTGACACGTGATGCAAAAAGACTGTCATCTCATGGCTGTAAGGCTAAGTGACCTAACGGGATGGGTTTTCATTGACAACATGCCCGTTGGCAGTCCTATGTGAAGCGCTGTAGTCATTCGGATCGCGCAAATCTCGTGCGGCCAAAAATATGTAAACAGGTATCGAGGTGTCTAAAATGGTTGAAGAAAATTCCCAAGGAACCGCTGTTCAAACCCCAGCTCCGGCCGGTGGATTTTCGCCCCTTCAATACCTCGACCGCGCTTTGACAACGCTGCGCGACATCGGCATCACGCCGGAAACAGAAGCGGACGCGCCGATCAACGCCCTTTTGGAACAGATTTCGGATCTGTCTCCGGACAAGGTGCTGATCATTTCCCGCACTCTGGGCCAGGCTTCGAACTTCAACGAGGTGGTCCGCAATCAGGTCCAGCAAATGGACATTGGCGAGCGGTATGAAGAAATCACCGATGCGTTCAATTCGATCCGGGACGACGCCAAGACTTTGGTCGACCAACTCGCAGACGGCAAGATCTCCTTCACCGAGAATCTCTCAAACAAGTGGCGGGACATGCGCCGCGGCACCATTTCCGACCGTTTTACCGACATCCGCACCACCTACAAGGATGTTGCCAAGGCGACCAAGGACCAGATTGAACGGGAACAGACAATCCTGGAAGCCTATCGGGACTTCCGGGGCGCCCTGAAGCAAGCTGAAGTCACGGCGCTCGAACTGCTGAACATGGCCACCGCCAAGCTGGATGCAGCGAAGTCAGCCCTTGAAGGAGCCTCAGCAGAAGTTGAAGCCTATGCCGGCGATGACGCGGCCCAAAAGGCCCGCCTTGAGCTTGCCCGCGACGAACGCCTGCGCGAGATGCAGGACGAGGAAAAGCGGTACCAGATCGCCAAGGATCTCTCAGACAACCTGACCGTCGGCTACAACACGTCCGAAGTGATCATGGCGCGGCTCGTCCAGACCACCAACGCCAAGGAGCGGGTGTACGCCCAGTCGGTCAGCTTCTTCTCCACCAATGAATCTGTTCTGACTGCACTCAATGCCTCCTTCACCGGACTGCAAGGCCTGCATGAGTCCACTGAAACGCTCAACGCCATGAAGGACGGCATCAACAAGAGCTTGGAGACGCTGGCAGAAATTGGGGATGCGGTCCAGAAAGAAGCGCTCAAGGCCGGTTATGGTCCGACTGTTGCGGCCGCATCAGTCAAGAAACTGGTTGATTCCGTTGTGAACTTTCAGGTCCAGTCCCGTGAAATCATTTCAGAAATGCGGGATATGTCGACCAAGAACTCCGAAGAGATCCGCAACGCAGTTGAGGACGGCAAGCGCCGCCTTGCCAAGTTGACGGCCGAAGGCCAAGGGCTCTAACTTCGGATCAAGACTTATTAGGAGCCGGGTCTGCCCGGCTCCGGCAATTTGGGAAGACCCAAGTCCATGGCTGCACAGCCCGACACGCCGCTCGATGATCTGATGATGGCGATGGACGTGGTGGACACGCTCCGCCACCAAGAAGGCCAGGTCGCGCGCGAACTGAAAGCCGACGAACGTGATGCCGCCATGGTGGAGCGGCTGCGCAAGGTCTATGCCGCGCAAGGGATCGACGTCCCCGACCATATTCTAAAAGCCGGTGTTGAAGACCTCAAGCGGGACCGGTTTGTCTACAGTCCGCCGGCCGCTGGCTTTCAGCGCACGCTGGCCATGGTCTACATCACCCGCTCGATCTGGTCCAAGTGGCTTGCCGGACTGGCCGTTGTCCTGATTGTCGCGACGACGGCCTGGTATATGCTCGTCACGCTACCGGCACAGCGGTCCGAAGCTGCCCTTGCTGAGCGGCTTGAAAACATGCCGCAAACCTATTCCGAACTGTTTCAACGCATCGATGACCTGACCGGAAACACCGATATCGAGGCCGATGCCCAGCGCCTTGTGGACGATGGAACCATCGCGCTGTCAGACGGCAAGACCGATGCGGCCTTTAAGGCGGAGGCCGACCTCAGGGATTTGGCCAGCCGCCTTGCCGAAGTCTTTGACGTTCAGATCATATCAAGGGAAGGCGTACCAACCGGCATTACCCGGATCCCCGACGCCAATCAGGACGCGGAAAATCACTACATCGTGGTTGAAGCGGTCGATCCGGACGGCAACATCTTGGAGCGCGACATCGTCTCGGAAGAAAACGGCCAGACGGTTCGGGTCAACAAGTGGGCACAGCGGGTATCGGATACCATCTACACTGCAGTCCGGCGCGACAAGGTCGATGACGGCATCGTCCAAAAAGGAACCTTGGGCCAAAAGCAACGCGGTGAGCTGGACATCACCTGGCGCAGCGGCGTCCAAAACGGAGCGATCACCGAATGGTAAGACTGCTTTGCCGATTTCCTGACATGCGGAACAGACAATGCTGACAGGCCGGCAGACCCTTGGAACCATTGAACAGGCGCTCAGCGACCTGCGCCGCGAAGAGGCAGAGCTCAGCCAGCGGATCGAACGGGCGACCCGCGGGCTGACCGACCTGCAGGAACGGCAGACCGAAGCCTATCGGGACCTTGCCCGCTTTCATCTGGACAATGATGCGGCCGGCGCTCTCAACACCCGCCTGGACAGCGCCGCACGGGAAGCCCGGCGGCTTTTGGAGAAACGCACGGCAGACTACAAGGTCCTGAGCGACCAACTGCGGCAGTGCGAGAGCGAACGCAGCACGCTTCATGCCCGCCGCCAGCAGCTGGATGCGGATCGGGATACCGCCGAAAACCAGATGGACGACCTTCTGGAGGCGGTCGACACGCGCCTGGAGGGCGATGACGCATTTCAACGCCAGAAGTCTGCAGTCGAGCGCGCTGAGGAGACGGCAGCTGCGGCAGCCGCAAAGGCGGAAACGTCTGAGGCTGACCGGCTCGAAAAAGGGAAAGCCTACGAGGCTGATCCGCTGTTTCTCTACCTCTGGGACCGGGGCTTTGCGACACCCTCTTATGACAAACGCGGTTTGACCCGATCTCTGGACCGTTGGGTTGCCGGGTTGATCGGGTATAATGATGCCAGAGCCAACTACGCGATGCTCACCGGGATCCCCGAGCGCATGGCCAAACATGCCGCACGCTGCGCCGAGATCGCAGACCAGGAACAGGCGAAACTGGCAGAGCTCAGCCGCAACGCCATGACTGATGCCGCAGGCACGGATCTTGTCGGAAGCATTGAAACGCTGAGCGGCGAGATTGACGGCATCGATGGCGAGCTGGATCAACTGGACCGGCGGATCGAGACCCTCGCCAGCGCCCTGGCAGAGTTCGCCAGCGGCGAAGACAACGATTTCCAGAAGGCGGAAGAACACCTCGCGTCTTCGCTGCAGATGGATGCCCTCAATGATCTGTGGCGGGCGGCCATCGAAACGCCGTCTCCGGAAGACGAAAAAATTGTCCAACGCATTGAAGACTTCAAGGACCGCATTGAGCAGGTCGCCCGGGAGGTCCGCCAGGACCGGGAACTGCAGCGCGATATCGGCCGCCGCCGGGCCGAGCTCGCAGATGTCGTCAAACGGTTCCGCTCCAACGGGTATGGCAGCTGGGAAACAACGTTTTCAGATGATCGGCTGACAACTGTCCTCTTGGGCGAACTCGTAAAGGGCGCGATTTCCGGCGCTGAGTATTGGGATAGGGCACAACGGTCCCACAAGCGCCGCCGTCCCAAAGGCCGCCGGGTGGCATTTCCAAAAGGCAAAGGCCTTCCCCGTTCCATGGGCGGCTTCGGCGGCATTCCAGGTCCCGGTGGGTTCGGCGGGCCGGGAGCCGGTATGCCGGGCGGCAATGACGGGTTTGGTGGCGGCGGCTTCAAGACCGGCGGCGGATTCGGCGGCGGTGGCTTCAAGACCGGAGATACGTTCTAGGGTCATATTTGTGACACTGGTGCAGAAACCGGCCCTTACGATACGGCAGCTTCCTTGCACTGGCGAAAAACCTGTTTTAGACCGAACCGATCGAGACATTCATACAAGCTCAGGCGATCTCATGCGGCATCTCATTCTTGCAGGCCTTTGTGCACTCACACTTGCAGCGTGCCAGTCCAGCAACACCGAACAAGCGTCCCTTGGAAACCAGCCGCAGCTGACCGTGCCGCAGGGCGCGCAAAGCGTTAAAGTCGCCGCCGACCCAATGACCGTTCGCTCAGCGCTGGTTTCCAGCGCCCAGGAACGCGGCACCATCGTGATCCAGGACGAGCCGAATATGGTCGTCATGGAGCGCCAGCTCACCGGCGAAAACCCGGCACTGGACAGCCAGTTTGGACCCTCAGACAACGGAAACCGGGTTATCCGCATCCGGCTTCGCTTCACAGGCACCCCATGTGAGACGCTCGTTGTTCAGGATCTTGCCGTGATCAACAACGTGCGCACGGCGCTGGAACAGAGCTTCGTTCTGCCGGGCAATCCAAACACCATGCAAAGCCTGCAAGGCCTGAAGAGCCGTGCCGAGCAGAGCAGTTCCTGCCCGCCGGTCGCGTCTTAAACCACATCAATTTGACGCCGTGTTTTCTCACGCCTATTCGTGAACCTTCAAGATATAAAAAGTACTTTCTTGTTAAATCGTGCTTCATACCCACCTGTCGCTAGGAATTGACGGCTGCAACGACAGGCGAAGGAGCGGAAGAAACATGGGCACGCTAGATGGCAAGACAGTGGTTATCACCGGTGCGGGCCGATCAACCGGCCGGGCACTCGCGGCAGCCTTGGCGGACCGTGGCGCAGACGTTCATCTGTCCGCACGGGACAAGGCACAGGCCGAAGACACGTGCCGCTTTATCAAAGATGTCACCGGCTCATCTGCCACTGCGTACAACTGCAATATCGCAGATCCGGACAGCATCTGTCAGTTTGTCTTGGCTCTGAAGACGGCGACGCCCAAGATCGATATTCTGATCAACAGTGCGGCCACGTGGGTGTCCGGATCCTTTGAAACGACGGACGACGATCATTTGATCGCCGCCGTAAGTTCTACGGTGACCGGAACGATCCTCCTGACCAAACACTGCCTGCCGCTTTTGGAAATGTCAGAAGACCCTGACATCCTGACCATTGTTTCAAAGTCGGGTCTGGCATTGGATGGTCAATCGGAGCCCAATGCTGCCTACCATGCCACCAAGAGCGCCCAGACCGCCTTCATGAACCGGCTTCGCCAAACACATCCCCATATTCGAGTGATGTCCGTCTTTCCGCCCGATTTTGAAAGCGATCTGGAGTATAAGAGCCCAGCCTGGTTCGAACGGCCCTCCCCAGGCACAGGCAGAACAATGACCGCCCGGCATGTCGTAGAAGCGATCCTGTTCGCCCTGGAACAAGACCGCATCTGTTCGGTGGAATCGCTCGTCCTCGGCAATTCCGCCTCAGGTTGAACCAACCCTTATGGGATGCCGTTCGGGCGGGCTACCAAACTTAGGGTTCAGGCAGGCACGGCCTCTGGCGCGAATTGCTTCAGAAACTCCGGGCTCGGAGGGATTGGTTTGATCACATCGATCATGACGCCATTCGGGTCTTCGGTGATGAAATGCCGCTGACCGAAGGGTTCGTCCTTCAGCGCCAGCAGGATCGGCAATCCGGCATTCTTCGCGCCTTCATAGATCTGATCGACATCTTCCACCTCAAAGTTCAACAGCATCGCCCCCGTGCCCTGCCCCCGGCGGACTTCCGGGATGGTCTCATGGTCCTGGTCGAGAATGGCGAGGTTCACGGCTTCATCCTCGACCGACTGCAGATGCACATACCAGTCCGCCTCGAACACGGCCTTGAACCGGAAGTGATCTCGATAAAACCGGGCAGTCTTGGTCACATCCTTAGTCATAAGGACGGGGTAATACTGGGTGCATTTCATCACGCGTCTCCTGCAATCCAACACAGAGCATCAACCCAACTGAGCTGATGGGGCTTTTCAGCCGCAACAAATAAACATACAGTATGTATGTGAATTTCAATTAACATACAGGCTGCATGTATGCAAGGTGAAAAACCGCGCCGGTCCCAAGCCGAGCGCCGTGCTGAAACCCGGAAAGCACTTCTGGACGCTGCCCGCGCACTCATCGTTGAAAAGGGGTACGCGGAAACCGGGACACCGGAGATCGTCAAACGGGCGAACGTCACCCGGGGCGCGCTCTATCATCATTTCGAGGACAAGCCGGACCTGATGCGCGCCCTGGTCCAGCGGGAAGCCGAAGCGGTCGCAGCCGAGATTGCTTCTGACACCAACACAAGCCAGTCTCCGCTGGATGCCTTCATTGCCGGTGCCAGCGCCTACTTTTCCGCACTATCCGTGCCTGGACGGGCAAAGATACTGTTGCTTGAAGGCCCTACGGTGCTCGGCCTGGAAGAAATGGCCGAGATCGACCGGAAAACCGGCGGTGCAACGCTTCTTGAAGGATTGCAGCACAGTGCGGCGCACGGGTACTTGCAGGACGTTCCCCTGGAGCCGCTCGCCGAGCTCCTGTCCGCCGCCTTCGACCGGGCCGCGCTGGAAATCGCGAATGGCGCAGACCGTTCAGCTTACGAAACAGCCACCAAGACACTTCTGGCCGGTGTCCTGGCAACCAAGTGAGCTGGTAATCAAAACAAAACGGGACTAATAGGACCCCACCTTCCGAGTGCGTCCGACCAGCCAGATTCTGTCCGTCCGCGCCAGTTTCCAAAGATCGGGTCCAATTTGGCCGAAGTTGCGTTTGATATTCTGCTGCTGTTGTTCGTGGCTGCTTTCATTGCCGGGTTTATCGATTCCATTGCAGGCGGCGGTGGTTTGATCGCTATCCCTGCTCTCCTCATGGCCGGGCTCCCCCCGCTGGAAACACTCGGAACAGCCAAGCTGCAAGCGCTGTTTGGCTCTGGGTCCGCCACCCTCGCCTATTCCCGCCGAGGGCTTGTTGATTACAAGGTCATCCTGCCGATGGCCGTATTGTCGGCCGCTGGCGCGGTCTGTGGAGCGCTGGTTGCCACAATCCTGCCAACACACGTGCTCCAGACAGCCCTGCCCGTCGTCTTGATCCTTATTGCCGTCTATTTCGCGCTGAAACCCAATGTCGGAGCCGTAGAACAGGTGCCGCGGATGACCAGCTTTGCCTTCGGCGCGACCCTTGTACCGGCGATCGGTTTTTACGACGGCATCTTCGGCCCGGGCACCGGGTCCTTTTTCATGCTCGCCTTTGTCGCCCTGATGGGCGCAGGTCTCTTGAAAGCCACCGCCCATACGAAGGTGCTGAACTTAGCATCGAACCTCGCAGGGTTTCTTGTGTTCATGGTGAGCGGAGCCGTATTCTGGAAGATCGGCCTGCTGATGGGACTCGGTCAGTTTCTCGGAGCGCAGGCCGGGTCCAAGCTCGCCATGAAGAACGGCGCGAAGATCATCCGCCCGCTCCTTGTGTGCTCGTGCATCGCCATGGCGGTCAAACTGCTTCTGGATCCGGCAAATCCGATGCGCGTCATGCTGGCGTTGTGAGTTGGCACTCAATGATCTGAACAGGTTACCGCGCGCCCAACTACCGTTATAGTGTCTCCATCCTTTTCCGAAGCGCTGGTTCTCATGCCCACCATTTATCAGCTCAAATCCCGCTTTCAGGATCTCCTCCGTCCACTCTGTAAAAGTCTTGCCTCTGCTGGTGTCACGGCAAATCAGGTGACGCTGTTGGCCCTCGCGCTATCGGTCGCGGAAGGTTTGGCGCTCTGGGCGTTTCCCGGCGCCTTTTGGCCGCTCATTATGTTGCCCGTAATCCTGTTTGTCCGGATGGGTTTGAACGCCATTGACGGCATGCTCGCCCGCGAACACGACCAGAAAACGGATCTCGGCGCGATCCTGAATGAACTCGGCGATGTGCTGTCCGATGCCGCTCTTTACCTGCCCTTCGCCGCACTGCCGTTTTTTCCGGGCGAACTGGTTGTCGGATTGGTGGTCCTGGCGATCATCGGCGAGATGACCGGTGTCATCGCCGTCCAGATCGGGGCAAGCCGGCGGTATGACGGACCGTTCGGCAAAAGCGACCGGGCCGCCCTTTTCGGCCTGTGCGGTGTTCTGGTGGCCTTTGGGCTCACCTCGGAACTCTTTTTTGCGATCCTGATGGGTCTTGGCGTTCTTCTATCCGCCGTCACCATTTGGAACCGCGCCAAGAACGCCCTGGGCGAACTGGAGACGCAATGACCCTGCACGCCATCCACTGGGCCCTGATCGGCATCTGGGGGCTGCTGATCGCAGCTAGCCTCATCGTTTACATGCTCTCCAAACGCTCGGAGAAAAACCTTTCAGAACTGGTTCAGCGCACCCAAAGCTGGTGGGTAATGGTGGCGATCTTCACGGTCGCCTTTCTCGTCTCCAACACGATTTCGATCATCGTTTTCGCCCTGATCAGTTTCCTGGCGCTGAAAGAGTATTTCTCGATGATCCCGACTAGGCGTGCAGACCGGCGCGTGCTGTTCTGGGCGTATTTGTCGATCCCGGTTCAGTATTTCTGGGTCTACGACAGTTACTACGGGATGTTTGCCGTGTTCATCCCGGTCTACATGTTCCTGTTTCTGCCCTTTGCCAGCCTGCTCTCCCAGCAGACCGAAGGGTTTCTGAAGTCCGTCGGCACGCTCAACTGGGGCCTGATGCTCTGCGTGTTTTCAATCTCCCACGCGGCCTTCCTCTTGATCCTGCCGCCGACCGAGGGCAACTCGGCGGGCGGTGCAGGCTTGCTTTTGTTCCTGGTGTTCCTGACCCAGTTCAATGACGTTGCCCAATACACCTGGGGCAAAATGTTCGGACGAAAGAAAATCATACCGGGCGTCAGCCCGAACAAAACCTGGGAAGGGTTCCTAGGCGGCGTCGGCACGACCTTTGTGCTCGCCATTGTAACCGCGCCTTTGGTGACGCCCTTCAGCCTTGCACATGCAGCAGCCGCCGGGCTCTTGATCCCCGTGGCCGGGTTTATCGGCGATGTCACCGTCTCCGCGCTCAAGCGCGATCTCGGCGTGAAAGATACCGGAAGCCTCATTCCCGGCCATGGCGGCATTCTCGACAGGATCGACAGCCTGACCTTCACCGCCCCGCTGTTTTTCCACTTCACCCGCTATTTTTATTATTAGGCCGGGATAATGCTGCAGAAGGTCTTTTATATCTTCATCAAGATCGCGGTGCTGTTTCTGCTCGGGCTGAATGTCAGGCGAAAAGACCTGCTGCCCTCTGAAGGGCCGGCAATCATCGTTGCCAACCACAACAGCCATCTCGACACGATGGTGCTGATGGCCCTGATGCCGCTGTCAAAGCTGAAGAACATCAAGCCGGTTGCCGCCGCCGACTATTTCTTTTCCTCTCCCTGGAAGGCTTGGGTTTCCGAACACGTACTCGGCATCATCCCGGTCGAACGCAAAGGCGCGGACCGGACCTCCGATCCACTGGAAGGCTGTTACCAGGCGCTGGACAAAGGCAAGGTGTTGATCCTGTTTCCGGAGGGCTCCCGAGGCGAACCGGAAGAAATGACTGGCCTGAAAAAGGGCATTTCCTATCTCGCCGAACGCGCGCCCAGCGCCCCTGTCGTTCCAGTGTTCACCCACGGCCTCGGCAAGGCGCTGCCAAAGGGTTCGTTTTTGCTTGTGCCGTTTTTCTGCGATATTTTTGTCGGCAAACCAATCACTTGGGCGGGTGACCGGACTCAGTTCATGAACACCCTGCAAGACCGGTTTAACGACCTCTCGTCGGAAAAAACCTTTGCGCCTTGGGAGTAGTTCCCTGGGGTTCACTCCCCCCGCAAGGGATACCGGTACGGCTCTTCAAAGACATCAATCACCTTGGTGCCGGCCTTGATAACAGCGCCATGTTCGACATTTGCCGGAATGTTGTAGATCGCGCCGGGGCCCATAGTCCGGGTTTCACCGCCGATGGTGAACTCGATCTCGCCGGACAGAACGGTGCCCCACTGCGCCAGATGTGAATGTGGCTGCAGGACCATGTCCTTCTTGAAATCAAAGAAAACCACCAATCCCCGGTCCGACTGGACTGCGTAGGAAGTGACAACGTCCTCAGGAAACGGCACATCCAAAGCGGGGAAAGACTTGATGAAATCGGGCAGGTCCACGGGCTACTCCTTTATCTGCACTAGGCATACCTAGCGCAGATCCCTCGGCCATGACTAGCCGTCCAGTACATCCTTCACGGTCGTTGCGAGCTGCTTGAGGGTAAACGGCTTGGGCAAAAAGAAGAACTTTTCGTTGGCGGGCAGGTTTTCCTCAAACGCATCTTCTGCATAACCGGACACGAAGATGATCTTCAGATCCGGACGGGTCTTGCGCAGTTCCACCAGCAATGACGGGCCGTCCATTTCCGGCATGACCACGTCGGACACCACGAGATCGACATCGCCGCCGGTCTCTTCCATGACCTCGAGCGCTTCCATGCCCGTGCCAGCCTCGTGAACCGTGTAGCCGCGGGAGGCCAAGGCGCGTGCAGCAAAGGCCCTAACCGCCTCTTCGTCCTCTACCAGAAGGATCGAAGCAGACCCGGTCAGATCCGCAACCTTTTCCTTCTCAGGTTCCTTCGCTTCTTGCTTCGGCTCATCGACAACGGCCGGGATGTAGCGCGGCAAGAACAGGCGGAAGGTTGTGCCTTCATCAATTTCCGAGGTGCAGAAGATGAATCCGCCGGTCTGTTTCACGATCCCGTAGACGGTCGAGAGCCCGAGCCCTGTGCCTTTGCCGACTTCCTTGGTGGAAAAGAACGGATCGAAGATCTTCTCCATCACATCGGGTGGAATGCCGTGGCCTGTGTCTTCCACCTCGACCAGCATGTATTCACCCGGCGGCATGCCGCGGGTGTTCTCAAACTGGGTCGATTCAGATTCGGAGACATTACGCGTGGTAATCGTCAGGCGTCCGCCATCCGGCATCGCATCTCCGGCATTCACGGCCAAGTTGACGATCACTTGCTCCAGCTGATTGAGGTCGGCCATGACCGGCCACAGATCCCGCCCGTGAATAACCTTCAGGTCCACCTTCTCGCCAAGCAACCTGTCCAGCAGGATCGACAGATCAGCCAAAACGTCATTCAGTTCAAGCTGCTGCGGACGCAAGGTCTGGCGGCGCGAGAATGCCAGCAGCTGCCGCACAAGTCCCGCGGCCCGGTTGGCGTTCTGCTTGATGTTCATGATGTCCTGGAAGGACGGATCGGTTGGGCGATGGCTTGCCAGAAGCAGATCGGAAAAGCCGATGATCGCGGTCAGAACGTTGTTGAAGTCGTGTGCGACACCACCGGCCAGCTGGCCGATCGCCTGCATCTTCTGGCTTTGCGCAAACTGAGCCTCTAGGGCGCGTTGCTGCGTCGTTTCAAGCGCATAGACAATGGCGGCCTCACCATCACCCTCGCCTTCCTGAACCGCGGAGACGTAGAAAGTTGCCGAGCGCGGGTCATTGCCTTCCACAAGCGGAATATCGATCGGTGCGATTTCGCTGATCCCGTTCGCCGCCGCGCTCAACGCCTTGCGGAGATCTTCCTGACCGTTGTCAGCGACATAGGCTTCAAGTTTCGGCGCCTGATCATCCGTATCGACGGCACCAAACAACTTGAGGAACGGCGCGTTTGTGCGCAGCACGCGGCCTTCCTTGTCGAGGGAGGCGATGGCAATCGGCGTATTGTTGAAGAAGCGGGCGAAACGCACTTCCGCCGCGCGCAGCGCTTCGGAGGCTTCTTCACCCCGTGACCGGTTCAAAACTAGCGTCCGGCTGTCACCTTGTGTGCCGTTTTCGCCGAATGGAACCCGATGCAACAAGCGAACCGGAAGCCCGAGGCCATTGCGGGTGACAAAATCCAGATCGAAGGTCTCGCTCTTGACCTCACCGGCCTGCCCCTTCACGGAACGGATCAGCTCAGTGCCGTCACCCCGTACAATATCGGAGAGCCCGAGATCTCCAGCGTCAAACTGCGCCAGGTCATAGCCGAGCCAATCGGCGAGGGTCGCGTTGAGGTATACGATCCGTCCCTGGGCGTCTGACGACAGGAACCCTGCGGGCGCATGATCAAGGAAATTGATGACGCGCTGAAGTTCCTGGAAGGAATTCTCCTGCTCAGCGCGATCCCGGGTGATATCGGATAGCTGCCAGACCGCCATGACCTTGCCGGACGCGTTGCCAGACACTTGGAGCGGTCGCACAGAGACGCGATACCAGCGCGCTTTTCCCTCCGCCCGGCCAAGCGGGAACGGCATACGGATTTCTTCCTGCGCCTTACGGCCATCGCGCATCGCCTGAGACAAACGGAAAATCGCGTCGGTCGCGTCCGGATCGGAGGAAAACACGCGTTCAACGACGCGAATATCGGCAGCAGTTTCCGCGCCAGTTAGCTCGGCGTAAGCCTTGTTGGCGTAGACCAGACGGCCATCGATGTCGGTGATGAGCGCACCGTCTTCCAGCGTATCGACAAATGCAGAGGCCAGCGGATTGGCTTCACCAGGCCTTGCGGAAAGGCGCAGAAACCCAATAGCACCGGCAAAAAGGCAGAAAACGCCGACAACAGCGAGAATTCCGAGCAAAGCGAGAATGAACGGCTGTGCAACGGCCCGGTCCATGACCGCAAAGGCAGCCGCAGCCCCGGCAAGCACAAGCGCGAGCCCGATCAACAACCCTATGTTTCCGGATCGCTCCGGCCGATTGATCATCGGCCCGCCTGGCGCTCCGTCAAGGTCACTCATACAATCCGTCTCCTCGGCCCGATTCGCTTTGTTTAGGCCGAATTTCAGCATTCTGTTGTTGGCCGGTAAATTCAACAGAGCAAGCGCTCAGTCCTGTTGAAATTCACCCGTTAATCCGCATTCCCTGCGATATCGTTACTTTTTACCGTAATCAATTGGCCCGCCAGGCGGCCCGTTTGCGCATTCTGAAGACGAAACCGATGACCTCTGCAACGGCTTTGAAGTGTTCTTCCGGCACTTCCTGTTCGATCTCAACGCTGGCATAGAGCGCGCGGGCGAGCGGTGGATTCTCGATGACAGGAACCTCGTGTTCCTTGGCCACGTCCCGGATCCGCAAGGCCAGTGCATCCGTTCCCTTGGCTACACAGAGCGGCGCGCCCATCCCCTCTTCATACTGAAGGGCGACGGCATAGTGCGTCGGGTTGGTGACAACCACCGTCGCTGCCGGCACCGCAGACATCATGCGTTTGCGGGAACGCTCCATGCGCAGTTGCCGGATCTTGCCTTTGACGTGGGGGTCACCTTCTGTCTGCTTGAATTCTTCCTTGACCTCTTTGAGGCTCATCTTCTGTTTGTTGAACCACTTGTTCTTTTGGTAGACGAAATCCGCAGCGGCAACGACTGTCATCACGGCAAGGATTGCGGCCAGAACCTGAAGGATCAAAATGCGGGCTTCTTCAAGGATGATCATCTCATCCGCGAAGATCATGATTTCAGCTTCGTCCCGGTGCGGCCACAACACGGCCACCATGACCGCGCCAACGACCAGGATCTTCACCATCCCCTTGGCGAAATTGACCAGGCTTTCGGAGGAAAACAGTCGCTTGAAGCCAGAAAGCGGAGAGACCTTGGAGAGTTTGGGCTTGATGGTCTCAGCAGTCAGCAATGGCTGATGCTGGATCAAATTGCCGAACACCGCCATGATCACCAGGGCTAGCAAAGGCAAACCCACGATCAGCGCTACGGATTGTCCGGTGTCCCGCCAAAGGGCTTTGAGCGCATAGCCATCAACCGGTATCTGGTGAGCGTGCTCTATGTAGCCCTTTAGCAAGTTTCCAAGCGACGCAGCCGCCCCCGGCGCCATGATGGCAATCATCAGGGTCGCGCCAGCAAGCGTGAACCAGGTGCTGACTTCCTGAGATTTCGGAACATCCCCTTTGTCATGCGCGTCTTTGAGACGTTTCTGCGTGGGGTCCTCAGTCTTTTCTGAGTCGTCGGTTTCGTCAGCCATAACGCACCGCTACCCCGCTATAAACTTGCCCAGAGCCTGCTGGACGTGTTCAAGATAGAACATCATCAGCGTGCTTATGAGCACCATGAGAAGGAAGAACCCGATCGCAATGTTCACAGGCATGGCGATGAAGAAGATCTGCATCTGCGGCATCAGCTTGTTCAACAAACCAAGGCCGAAATAAAAGACCAGACCAACGACAAGAAACGGTGCGCTCATCCGCACCGCGATCGAGAACACCATCGCCACTGTCTCGGCGAAATTCTCGGAAAAATCTCCAACCGGTGGCATGCTGCCAGGTGGGAATAACGTAAAACTGTCGTGAAGGGCAGCGATCACCAGATAATGCGTGTCTGTGGTGAAGATCAGCGTTATGCCGACTAGGGCAAGAAAGTTTCCAAAAAGCGCGCCTTGCTGTCCTTCATTGGAGATGTCAGTGCCAAGCGCGAAGGCAAGACCGGATTGGTTTGCCATGATCACGCCGGCAATCTGCACGGCAGACGTCACCAATTTTGCGCAAAGCCCGATGGCAACCCCGATGATGATTTCGCTGATCAAGAGGACACCGAGCTGTGCCGGGTTCGATACCAGATCCGCTGGGTAGAGCTGGGAGCCGACCGGGTAGAGCACCAAGGTCAGAGCCAAAGCGATGGTTAGGCGAAACCTGGTTGGGATCGAGCTTTCTCCAAGAGCTGGAAGCAGCATGATCATCGTGCCAAGACGCGCAAACATCAGCATGAACGCGGCCGCAACGTCTGGCAGGAAATCAAGCTCGATCGTCATCCCTCAGGCCTCAAACCGGACCAGTGGCGAGGATCATCTCGGCGATTTCACCCATAAAGCCTTCCAGAACCTGGCTCATGAACGGAAGGGAAAGCAAAAGCGTCACAAAGATCGCGAGGATCTTTGGCACGAAGACCAGTGTCATTTCCTGGATTTGGGTCAAGGCTTGAAACAGCGCGATGATCACACCGACGAGCAGACCGATCACCATGGTTGGCCCGGCAATCAGGATCATCGCCCACACAGCAGACCGGGCCAGATCAAGCACTTCAGGACCGGTCATTACACCACCTCCGCGCTACAGCGCCTTCAAACAAAACTAAGACCAGATCAGATCGGCATCCGCATGATTTCTTCATAGGCCGAAATCACACGGTCGCGGACCGCAACCATAGTTTCCAGTGTAACCTCAGCTTCGGCAACGGCCGTCACCACATCGACAACATCGGCCTTGCCTTCGATCAAGCCGACGGCCTTGGCATCCGCCACCCGGCCCTGGTCAACGACATTTTCGACCGCGCTTTGCACCATTTGCCCAAAATCAACCTGCTCACGAACAGGTGTCGGATCTTCAATCGCTTTTGCCTGCTGCTGAAGCTGGGCCGCCATCTGGTAGGCATTGTTTGCAATGGACATTGTCGACATGGGTTACTTCCTTAATCCGGTTGCTTCAGGCGATGGCGCAAGTGCCCTCAGGCCCGCAGGATATCGATCGTCCGCTGCAGCATTTTGCGCGTGGTTTCGATGACGTTGAGGTTGGCTTCATAGGAGCGTTGAGCTTCCCGCATGTCGGCCGATTCAACCAGTGTGCTGACATTCGGCTGCAGCACATAGCCGTTTTCATCCGCCGCCGGATGCCCGGGCATATGGGTCGACTTGAAAGCGGACTTGTCTTCAACAATCCGTCCGAGCTCCACCTTGTCAGCGCCAAGTTGCTTGTCGAATTCGGACTGAAAGGTCGGAATTTTCCGCCGGTACGGCTCTTCGTCCGGGGTCCGGGCGGTCGAATTTGCGTTGGCGATGTTTTCCGCAATCACCCGCATCCGTCCGTTCTGCGCTTTCAGGCCGGAAGCGGAGATGAACAGGGACTTCATCAGATCCATAGGATGTCACTCCTCATTGCATTGCCGTTCTGTTACGCGGTCTTCGAAAGTGCAGTGCGGATCAACCCAAGCCCTTTTGTGTAAAGGGTCGTTGCTGCCTGAAAGTCCATCTGGTTCTGCGTGATTTTCATCATCTGCTCTTCCAGGTTGACCGCATTGCCGCTGGGTGTGATCTCAAAACTGTCGCGGCGCTCGGCCTTGCCACCGATACCCGATCCGATCATTCCGGATATGTGGGCAACGGAGGTGCGTTCCGTTGTCAGGCCGAAAGCCTCACGCCCTATGTGATCATCAAACGAGTAAGCTTTGACATCGCGCGCTTCGAATTCAGGCGTATCCGAGTTCGCAATGTTCTCAGCCAAGACCCCCTGGCGCGTTTGGTGCCATTGCATCTTGGATTTCAGCGCCTGGAACAGAGGCAAGTCCGTAAAAGCCATCCGATTCACTTTCTGTTAACCAACAGGCAAAGATTGCCGACGAAATGGTTAATGAGTGGTTAACTATTCTTAACGTAGACAGGTCCGGCGTTAATTTTTCACCAAAGCCCCGCATGTTTTTCGTGCATTTCGCGAATTACCGCGCCCCGACCACAGGCAAATTCTGCCTAGCTCTGTTAACTTTGAGACTAAGAGAGATTCGAGACGGGGCATCAAGCGGCAGAAATTGCCAAGAGCAGCCAGAACAGGTGCGGCACTGATCGAAAACGGCAGGCAATTACAGCCGATTTGAATGAGCACGCCCCAACGCGGTGATGTTCGGAATTACTGGGGATAAACGCCACAAGCCGTCATCAGGAACACATTCAACAGTAAACGCTGTCTCCCGGTTTGGGCGCCAAGGGACGGCACGAGGTAAAGATGTACAACTGGATTCAAAACACATTTCAGGTCGGAGAAAGCGTGGCGCAGGGACTGGCGCTGATCATTTCTCTGGCGGTTGTTCTGGCCCTGTTTGGATTGTTCATATTCATCATCAAACGGCTGATGGGCGGCCGGATCACACAGTCGCGCGGGCGCCAGCCGCGCATCGGACTTATGGACAGTGCCGCGATCGACAATCGCCGCCGGCTTTTGCTGGTGCGCCGGGACAATATCGAGCATCTGATCCTTGTCGGCGGCCCGACAGATGTCGTGGTTGAGCAAAACATCATCCGCAACACGCCACTCGCTGCCGGGCAAACCAGAACCGGCACCCATCAGGCCGCAGCGCAGGCAGGGGGCATCAAGGCACCTCTTGCTCCTGGTCCGGATATTCCTCTGACACCGGAAGACAGCGCGGCTGCACAGCAACCTCATCAGGCGCCAGATCTGAAAGCGCCGGCGCAACCGGCACCATCAACGGCAATGGCCACGGCACCTGTACCGGCACCGGCCACACCGGTAGAGAGCGCGCCCAAAGCGCCGGCGACCGCTGCTCTTCCACCGCGCCAGGCACCACAACCCTCCTCGCCTGCGGCACCCGCCAAGCCACAGACCCTGGCCGGAAGCCCTCGCCCCTCCATGGGCTCAATCAGCCAAAACAAAAGTGCTCAGCCGGTAGGTCCTCGCCCCGCTGAACAAACAACAGCACCAAGTTCAGCAAATGCGCAGACGCCGCCGGTCACCGTTGCACCTGCAAGCCCGGTTTCGAATGACAAGGCACCGGCCCTCTCCGCTTCAACTGTCACCGCCACGAAGCCAGAACCAGGCAGTTCTGCGCCGGTTTTGTCTGCGACCAAGGATGAGGCCCCAAAACCGGCTTCCCGGCTCAGCAACTCTTTGAGTTCATTGGCGCGGCCGTTCTCTCCAAAGGACCGGCCGTCCTATGGGTCTGCAAAAATATCGCCGCCAGCTTCTGGTCCAGCAGCCCGGGCAAAAACGGCGTTGGTTACACCGGTCGAAACGGACAGCTCACAAAAACGGGTTGAGCCTGTCCTGACCCCCAACACCAACACCACACCCCAATCTCAAGAAACTCTTCAAGGCTCAAACCAACAGGCAGAAAAACCGAAACTCGGTGCGGAAGCAGTACTTGCAGTTGAAAATGCGTCAGATCCGGAAAAGCCGAAAGACAACTCCTCTTCGGCAGAAAAGGCGGATCTAACAAATGTCATGGCCGAGAGCATTGAAAAGGAATTGTTCGACGAGCCCGCCACGACCACAACCGGCACAGAACCACAAAAGGTTGAGGCATCGGCATCAGAGCCAACTGAGGAAAAGCCAGCCGGCATCGTTGTCGAGACCAAAGAAACAGACGAGAAAAAAGACGCACACGACGTGAGCGAGCCGGTCAAGGCGGCCGAAACGGCCGAAAACTCCGGCGAGGAGAAAAAAGAGATCGGTACAGGCAAGCAGGCCCAGACCCCGCAAGACCAAGGCATTGGAGACCGCAATCCGATCGAAGCAGAGATGGCGAAAATTCTGGATGAATTGGGTGGACAGCCGAAACAATGACGGGCCGCATTAGCCGCATCCACTGGCTTAAATATCTGACAGCAAGCCTGGTGTTTGCACTGGGTGCCATTGCACTCACCTTGCCGACGCAGGCGCAGGAAATCTCCGTTGGGTTCGGGGATGACGCGAACCTGACTGAGCGTGCGGTTCAACTCGTGATCCTTTTGACGGTGCTGTCATTGGCGCCGTCCATCCTTGTGATGGTCACGAGCTTTACCCGGATCGTGGTGGTTCTGTCGCTCTTGCGGTCGGCGATCGGCCTGCAGACCGCACCGCCCAACATGGTGATGGTGAGCCTCGCCCTGTTCCTGTCTGCCTTTATCATGATGCCGACGCTTCAAGCAGCCTATGACGCAGGTATCCAGCCCCTGATCGATGGCGATATCGAAATCGATCAGGCCTATGAACGGGCGTCCGAGCCGTTCCGGGACTTTATGCTGTCACAGGTGCGGGAAAAAGATCTGATGCTCTTTCAGGAACTGTCCGGCCGGGACGCTCCTGAAACACCGGAAGATCTCGAGATGGCGGTCCTCATTCCGGCCTTCATGATTTCCGAACTCAGGCGGGCGTTCGAGATCGGTTTCCTGCTTTATCTGCCATTCCTGATCATTGACCTTGTGATTGCCTCGGTCCTCATGTCGATGGGTATGATGATGTTGCCGCCAGTGGTGATCTCTCTGCCCTTTAAGCTTATTTTCTTTGTTCTAGTCGATGGCTGGAACCTAGTGGCGGGATCCCTGGTCAAGAGTTTCGGGGGCGGCTAGCGGGTATTGCTGTGCAATGCCCGACTTCCAGATTCGGGCATACGCTCCAATTCTGAGCGATCTTGTTTCACCGGGAACATTGGCGCGCGCTGATGGTCGCCAACCGTTGGCGCAAAATGCCAAATCGTGGATGAGCCCCTGCACTTTTCTCATGCTGACAAGTAGAGAAAAATTAACACAGTATTTGAAATAATACCGATCATTGCAGAACGCCACTCCAAAAGAAGTTTGGTTTTTAGGTGCTCATAGAACAACTTGAACAACTCGCGCGCATCAAAGAACCTGAAGCTCGCTCAAAATTGATCCGGACCCTTGTGGGGGAATATGCGCGTTCGGAAGACCACGACCCTACGGAAAATGAGCGGGAACTCTTTTCCAGGATTGTGCTGTCCGTCTTCGATCAGCTGGACCGCAGCGCGCGCTATGAACTGGTTGTCCGTCTCGCCAAAACCAACCGGATCATTCCGGACCTTGCCGACCGTCTTGCCCAAGAAGATTTTGCCCTGTCCGAACCTGTCATCGAATGCTCCCCGGTCATCAGCCAGGACGCCCTGATGGCAATCGCCACCAGCGGCGGAAACGACAAGCGGGGGGTCATGGCGCACCGCGACGATCTCAGCGAAGAGGTCACCGACAAGCTGATTGCCAGAAGTGCCCGGCCAGTGGTGCATGCGCTCCTGGAAAATCTCGACGCCCCCTTCTCCGTCCGCGGCGTGTTGGCGCTTTTGATCTTTGCAAACACGGAAGTTGAAGTGCTTGGTGGACTTGCAAGGCGCGCCTTGCGCGACAGCGAGTTCCTGGAAACCCAGATGCAGATCCTGGAGACCAACTGTCCGATCTTTCCGGCGCCTCTAAAGCGCGCCATCGAGGAAGACACCCTGGAAAAGCTGGCCGCGCAGATCAACAACATCAAACGCGGCGAAGGCGACATCGAGATCGATGGGGTCATTTACTCCCGGCATGAAGCAAGCGTACAGATCGCAAATGGTGAGCTGTCCTTTGATGCAATCCTAAGGACCCTGTTCGAGGAACAGCGCCTGGATGCAGCGATCTGGTTGATCAGCCGCAAGATCAATCTCGCCGACGATGTGGTGTCAGACACGCTGAAGTCAGATGCGGACGGCGCAATCATGCGCTTGATGCTGCAGACAGGCATTCACGAGAAAACTTACCGTGATTTCCTGAAAGCGCGCTGCGAGTGGCTGGACCGGAGCACCCGGAGCATTCCGGAACTGGTCATGCGGTACAAAAAAGAACTCAAGAAGCCGAGGAATGCTGCCGCAGCAGCAGCGGCTGCAGCAGCGTCGACCCTGGGCGCTACCGTTACGGCGCACTGAAGCGTCTCCCCCTTAGATGTTAATTCAGTTAGCATCGGCTAGCTTCCGACGCTCTAACGCCTTGCGTTGCTCGCACAAAGAACAACGCACGCGCTACCAGACGCGTTCCGCATTTAATCAATATAGATAGATATCAGGCCTTAACCCGCAGGCTCAGCTTCAACCGGTGGACCTTCCGCGCGGTTGGAACTGCGGTCCGGGGACATGTACTGACGCCGGTACTCTTCCAGGAATGTTTCCAACGAGTCGACGTCCGCCAATTGGCTGGCAACTTCAAGGAACTCGACACCTTGTGCCTGGATCGGCCGGGTGACGACTTCAAATGCCAAAGCTTCCGGACTGTCGGCCATCTTGGCCATATACTTGTTCTGCAAACGCTCCAGGCTCAGCTGATCACCGGCAAGAGAATAGGCAATCCCGGCGCGCAGAATATCTCGGCGCTCAAGCTCATCCAGGGGGATCTGGTCCGACCAGCGGGAGCCGTGCATGGCTTCAAGTTGATCACCGGCATCCCGCCAGCTCTCTGCGGCCCAGAACGTATCGGCCCGGAGCCGATCCACATCAGTTCCGCGCATGTTCCGAACAAGCTCCAGCGCCAGATCCGGGCGGCCGCTTTCAGTGAGCGCCCGCGCTTCGACGATGTTGCGCTGACGTGTCAGCGTCGACGGAAGGCTGGCTTGGCGGGTCCGGTTCAAGACACGAAGCGCTTCTTCCGGCTTCCGGTCCATGAGATAGATCGCCCCAAGATCGGCTGCGATCTGGGCCCGGGCAGCCCCCTTCAACCGGTTATCGACCTGATGGCGCAGCAATTCGGTTGCCTGGTCGAGAAGATCGACTTCGACAAGACGCTTGGCGAGAAGACGGACCATTTCATCGCCCTGGCGGCCGATCGGCGTCAATTCTCTAAAATCATAATACAGCGCCAAAGCCTTGATCGGTGGCATTTCATCCGCTTTTCCATCCAGGAAAAGCGAATTGAACAACGCGTTCATTTCTTCCTGAAGCAGCCGCGTGGTGTCTGCGTCAGGTTCGGCCTGCACGGCGGATTTCATCGCCTCAAACGCTTCTCGGTATTGGCCTTGCTCCGCATAAAGCTGGGCCAGGAACCGAAGCGTTCTGAGTTCGATTTCGTCTCCGCGCCAGGAGGTCGAAAGGGCAGCAAGCTGATCGATCGCTTCATCAATGGTCATCTCGCCATCGCGGTAGCGGATGCGCAGCGCACGATATTCGGCTTCCGCTGCCCGCGGCCGGTCATCCGACCGGGCGACCAGATCAAACACGGTCAAGGCTTCCTGGGAGCGGCCGGATGCATCGGCAACACGGCCACGCAAGATGTCATAGCGCGCCGCTTGTGCACGCGTGACTTCGGCAGGTTCGATCTCGGCAAGAATGCCGTTTGCGATCCCGAAATCATTGGCCTCAACCATCGCCTGAGCGGCAGCCAATTTGAACTCGGTCTGGATCGACGTCGGATAGTTTCCGACCACCGCCCGGCCGCGTGGCATGGCAATCCGGGCCTGTGTCCAATTGCCAAGCTTTACATCGACGATTGTCTGCCAAACTGCCGCATCAGGGCTGTTCTTCAGGTCAGGTCTGTGTAGATGCTCATACGCTTCCTCTGGCCGATCCGCCATTGCAAGCGCCGCACCCTTGACCAGGTTGAACGAACTGTCCTCGGCAAGGGCAAGGTTTTCTTCCAATGCGAGGTTTAACCAGCCCATCGCTTCCTGCGGAAACTGGTGTGCCAGGTAGAACCGGGCCAGAGCCATCAGGGGCTTGGCGCGTTTGCCTTCAGGTGTTTGCGCAAGATCTGATTGCAGTTCGTTCAAGCGGGACCGGAATGCGCCCGGCCCTGTTGTGCTCAAAGATACAAACTCGACAGTTCCATCGTCGTCCGGCTCGACAATCCGGCTGAGTGTTCCCGTCCCACCCCGAAGATGGCGGTTGGACAGAGCAAGGCCACCGTCTTTCTCGATGATGACATCGTCACCGAGGATCTTGATCTTCACGCCGTCGGAACGAGTCGCAAGTGCGATCCCTTGCGCTGAACTCAGGGCTTCCAGATCGACAAAGTTTTGCGGCTTCAACAACCCGCGCGGTGGTCCAAACCCTGTCACCAGGGAAATCGTGTCGCCAACAAACGGGTCTGTGATGCTGCGAATATGTTGCGGATCCTGATAGAGAACCCGCAAAATGGAGCCGCCATCACCGCGAACCGTCCGTTCCATCTTCAACGGAATAGAAGGCTCCAAAATCAAGTCCCCAATGACAAGGGACCAGGCATTGCCATCAGCGCCAACGGTTGCCAGAACCGGATCATTCATGTCCAAACGGAGGATCTGATAGTCCCCGTGTTGTTCGACATCGATCGTTTCAGCAGTTTCGGCAAGGGCGGAGACCATGCCGCGCGTATCGATCGTTGCGTCCGTATCAAACACGAGCCAGATGCTATCATTCCGACGGAAGACTGCGCTCGACACCGGTTCTGAGAACGGGAACACAACCCGGACGGTGTTGCCGATCCGGCGGGCTTCCGCAGACACAAAGTTCCTGGCTTCCGCGCCAAAGTTTTCGGGCGGGCGCTCGGGCGACACACGCGGAGCCCCGACATCACGGCCACCAGTGGCGCGCCAAGTCTCAGGCGCCTGAACCTCGGTTTGCGGCAGCTGTATCCCGGCCGGAATGTCACTGCCGCCAAGGGTATTATTCTGCCGGATTTGAACCGAACTGTTTGGCACGGCAGGACGATTGTTTTCGTCGAGTGCCTCTGCCGGCTGCAAGGTCGGAATGGCGTTTCCAGGCTGCGGCGCTTCAGGCAGTGGATCACCAGGTTGCTGCGTGGACAAATCCAGCATAGGGGCTGGTCGCGAAATTTGTTCTTCCAGAGGCGGAACGTCGCCGAGCGGCATGGCGCGTTGGCTTGCCTGAGCCAATTGGATTGGTCGCGGTACGTTCACATCAGACGTCCCGGTCGCATAAGAATCGCCGAACTCACCGTCTTGAGGCCCAATCGAAGCGGTGATTTCGCTGCCATCTGCTGTCGCAGACGCCTCGTTCCCATCAGCATCTGCCAGAACCACTGGATCTGCGGACACGCTCTCAAGCGGCAAATTGGTTTCGCCAGGAGCTTCGTCTTCAGAAACGACTTGAACCGGGCCTTGCCCGGTCCTGTTGTTGGCTCTGTTTTCTGCGTTGGGAACTCCGGAAGTTCCAGGGGGTTTCTGCCGGGGCCCATCGCCTGCAACGCCAGCCGGCGGAGGCGCCTGAGCGATGGTAATTTCTTCTATCGGTGGTGCCTGAGCTGAATCATCGGTCGGCGCCGCCTGGCTGCCATTGTCCGAGGAGCCCGCCCCACCCCCTCCAAGTGGAACTGCTGTAAAACCTGGAGATTCATCCGCACGGGATTCTTTAAGCCGCCCACCACCGGAAGAAGACACGGCTGCCGGCGGCAAGCCACGAGGGTTTCGGACCTCCCGCGTGTCCCGCAGCCCCGGAGCCGTTATCATCTGCGAGCGGTTTTCGTTATCAGCAACGGACAGTTCCTGATTGATAAGAGCATTCGCCGGATCATTCGGCTCCATGTTCTCCGGCGTAACATCGATCACATAGGTCTGCTCTTCGCGGAACGCCCGGATATCGACCGACGGTTCAACGCGCATCAAAAACTTCAGCTTGCCTTTGTCCAGGAACGACGTCGCATCAATCACACCGGGTGGCAGGTGTGTGCGCAGATGCGAGATGTCCAACTGCGCCGGATGATTGAATGTCAGCTTGATAATGTCGTTTTCACGAACAAACGCGGTGTCGAACTTGATGGACCAGTCGAACACCAACCGTGTGAACGTTGGATGCTCTCCGACATGCAACGTAACCTGCGGTCCTTCTTGCGCCTTCAAGCGCGCCTGCTCCAAAGCGCGCACTTTGCGCATCGCTTCTTCGGCGCGTTTCGCCAACTCCCGGACAACATCGTCTGGCAGTCCTGGCGGCAAACCGCTCCAGGTCATCGGCAGGATATCAATGAAGAGCTTTTCGCCGGCCTCAAGCGTATTGATCTGATATTGGGTTTTCAGAGCAAAGCGGATCGCGGCTCCATCCGGATCCCGCCGGGCGATAGTGACGTAGTCGCTAAGGTCCAAAGGAACATCATCGACATTGACGTCAATCGGGTCCTGAAACGAAATGCGAAGCACACCGCCCGTTATAACCGCGTCATACGTCGGCAGGAGGGTCCGGTCCTTGAAGGTCAGAACGATACGGCCAAAGCCTTGTTCCTGAGAAACTTCCAGTTCAACCGGTTCCAGTGTGTCTGCAAGAGATATGGACGCAGGAACAGTTAACGAAACCAAGGCCGCAACGAGCAAGACGGCAACCTGCAGGCACGCAAATGCTCTCCGTTCGCAGTAATCTGCGAATTTCATAAGAGCCAGCGATGTCTGAATTCGCCTTGGCAAGTTGTTTTGACCTCGTTTGCCGCCAACACTGTAGTTTAGTTATGTCTTGTTAACGCGCCCTTACGTCGCTTGCAGAGATCAGGCTATTTTTTGCTCAATTCGACGGAATCTTGGGTAGGATACCACCGGTGGGCGCCTGGGCCTGAACAGGTTGCGCTTCCGGCTCTGGCGGTGTCGAAGATTGGCTGGCAATCGCCACCGTCAAACGTTCCGCGGCATCAGGTGACATGCGCGCCAAAATATCCGCCATTTTCCGCGGTTTCATTTGGCGTACGACCTTCAAAAGGATCGGCAGGCTGAGACGGTTGAAAATACGAGCTGCGTCTTTCGGCTTCATGTTTTCGTACATGGTCACAAGACCAGCGATCTCGTTTTCTTCCTGCTGCTTTTTTTCCTCAACGGCAGCACCGATACGGGCCTCGAGTTGTTTGAGTTCTTCAACCCGCTGCTCGATCCGCTCTTCGGTCGCCTGAAGTAGGCGCTCCCGCAGATCCAACTGACCTTCCTGCTTCTGCAGATTTTCCCGACGTTTCCCGAGGCTTTCCAAAACTGCGCGCTCAGCCGCAGATCCGCCGATTTCCAAGCTATCCGGAAGCACCGGCTGGGCAGGCGGAGGCACGGCCCCGGGAGGTTGCGCCGCCAGATCAGCAGGTGCTGGTGGCGCTTCACCGCCATCCGCCGCGGACTCAGTCGTTTCTTGTGCGATCGCACCATTGATTGGCAGGCTGCCGGTTTCAGGACCCACAGCAAGTCCCAAAAGCTTCAACCCGAACAGCGCGCTCGCAGCGACACCCAACAATGGCAACAATCTCAAGTTCATGCAGCAGCGCCTTTACGCTTGTTTCGAAACTGCTCCAACCGCGCCGTCGCTTCCTCAGCCGCACTGCGGATATCCGAGGCCCTACTTGCGCGTCTGCGCTCGGGTTCGACAGCCGGCGCACTTTGCGGAACCACTGGTTCAACAGCTCCGTACCCAGCAGGTTGCGGCACCGGAGCATTTTGCGGCTGCACCGGGTACGGGTCCGCTGCCGGAATAGGTTCTCGTTGCGGAGCCGATGACTTCGCGGCCCCTGCAATCTGAGATATCCGCGTAAACACTTTATCACCTTCGCGGATCTGGTCAGCCAAGGCGTTCGACATGGTTTCCGATTCCTTAAGACGCTTGCCGAGCGACTTGTCTGCCTCGGCTGCGGTCGTCTTCAAACCCAGGATTGCCCGCTCGGCAATTTCCGTCGCTGTCATCAATTCGGAAATGGTTGCACGCAGGGTCTGCTCATCGGCTCTCAAGCGCTGCAAACGGCGGTTCAGGATCCAGCAGTAAGCGATCGTAATGACCAGCAGAACGGCAACAAGAGCCTCAATAATCAATCCGATTGGCAAGGATGTCATGGTTGCTCCATTTCGCTCTGCATGGCCCGCTCGAACGCCGCCAATGTCATTTTCGGTTTGCGCAGGTTCCGCGCGATACGGATGGCAATAGAGTCTTCCGTTTTGCCAAGCGTCCCTTCAGTCAGCGGAATATTTCCGCATTTCACCAACACTGGATCCGTCGGCGAAACATCGAAGACCAAGGTCTGCCCCACATCCAGACTGAGTACCCGGCCGAGCGGCAGGTAGGTCTCATAAAGAACCGCATCGACTTCAATCTCCGCCGCATGGATTTCTGTCGCCAAGTGGCCTTCCCAGATTGGATCACGGCCGAATTTTTCACCCATGAACATCTGGAGCAGCAGATCACGGATCGGCTCCAGAGTTGCGTAGGGCATCATGATTTCAACGGTCCCGCCGCGGTCCTCCATGTCGATACGCAATTCGACGAGGATCGCCGCGTTCGCCGGCCGGGAGATCGCAGCAAAGCGTGGGTTGGTTTCCAGCCGCTCCAGATTGAAATGAACCGGAGACAGCGGCGCGAAGGCCTGTTCTGCATCCTGAAGGATCAGCGATACCATCTGCTGAACGAGGTTCGTTTCGATGGTCGTATAAGGACGCCCTTCCACGCGGGCCGCCGTGGTGCCACGGCCGCCGCCGAGCAAGACGTCAATGATCGAATAAATGAGGCTTGATTCAACGGTGATCAGGCCAAATCCGTCCCACTCCTCCGCCTTGAAGACACCGAGGATCGCCGGCAGCGGGATGGAATTCAGATAATCGCCAAAACGTACGGAGCTGATGGAGTCCAGCGACACCTCAACGTTATCGGACGTGAAGTTGCGCAAGGATGTCGTGGTCAATCGCACGAGACGGTCGAACACGATTTCGAGCATCGGCAAGCGCTCGTAGGACACCATTGCCGAGTTGATCAGCGCGCGAATCCCGCTCTGATCACCAGCAATCGTGTCCTCGATGTTGAACCCGAGGAGGTTGTCGATCTCTTCCTGGTTGAGAACGCGGTCGGCGCCGCGGGTGGCGTTTTCCAGATCCGGCTCGCTGTCGTCGATCATGGCCGCCCATTGCGCAGCCATATCGTCCGAGCTGCCAGCGCCCTGCTCCTCTAGAGCAGCACCCCAGGCCGCAGCCAGATCTTCATCGTCATCGCCACCTGCGCCCTGCTCCGCTAGAGCAGCACCCCACGCATCAGCCATGTCCTCTTCGGACAGATCATCATCGTCGTCGGCGTTTGCCATTCACACCATCACTGAACAAGGATTTCCTTGAACAGCACCCCTTCCACTTTTGCCGGATAGACCGACAAGTTGATCCGCCTGAGCAATTCTTCCTTCAAGCGGAACAGGCCGGCAGACCCTTCCAGGTCTGCGGGACGAAGCTCGCGCAAGTAGATCTGAAACGCATCGAGGATGCGCGGCAGATACGGTTGGATCTGATCGATCATTGCGCGGTTTTCGACCTCCAGAGCGATGCGGACCTTCAGGTAGGTCGTGCGGCCCTCGGTCGCCAAATTCACAGTCATTTCCGGAAGGTCATAAAAGACCACCGGTCTTTGCACTTCCTGCGGCGCCGCATCTTCACCTGGCGCAGGCGCCGGCATGCTGTCGCCCATGAACAAGAAGTAGTAAGCCCCGCCTCCAACGGCGAGCAGAACCACAAGCCCAATTGCCCCAAAGAGAATGAGTTTCTTCTTACCGCCACCACCGGCGGCATCTTCCTCACCATCTTCTTCGGCTGCGGCATTCTCGTCGGTCATGCTGCCCTCCGCACATGCGCGAGCGCTCGCGCGCGCTCTAAAATTACTAAAGTGTTAAAGGTTAACGAATGGTTACCAATCCACCTCAGCGAGTCACCGGGCAAAAATTGCCAAGTGGTTAACTTCTGCCGGAATCTCTTGCCGGACGCACCACCCACTCACGGGTTTTGCCCAGTTTTCCCAAGGATTTAAAAACTGGCACGGCTCCTGCATTAACCTTAACGGGCGCCGACGTCTGGGGAGGCTGAAGCGCTCATCGGGGAGCAAAGGAACCGTTCATTATGGAGAACGTACATCTCATAGGCCTGTCCCGGCAGTCCGCTTTGCGGAATCAGCTTGATGTGGTCGCCAACAACATGGCGAACATCAACACGACAGGTTTTAAGTCGCAGCGGCTGCTCTTTGAAGAGTACTTGATGCCGGTTGCCGAAGCGACGGAATTCCAGACACCGGACGAAACGCTGTCCTATGTTTTGGACTATCAGTCTATTACGGACTTTGACACCGGCGCATTCAAGATGACCGGGAACGATCTGGACCTGGCGATCGAAGGCGAAGGCTTTTTCGTCGTCCAGATGGGTGATGGTACCGAAGCCTACACACGCGACGGTGCGTTTGTGATCGATCAGAACGGTCAACTCGTCACATCCGATGGACGCCCGGTCTTGACCACAGGCGGCCCGATCACTTTCTCGACCGAAGATGGATCTGTTGAGATCGCCAAAGACGGCACGATTTCAACGGAACTTGGAATTCGCGGTGTCATCCGTGTGGCGTCTTTTGAGGATCCGCAGGAACTTGAGAAACAGGGTGACAACCTGTACCGGGGCGAAAACCCGGGCATCCCGCAGCGGTTCAATGTCGTTCAGGGCGCCCTCGAACGCTCCAATGTCGAAGGTGTTTACCAGGTGACCCAAATGATCGAAGTCACCCGGGCCTACGAATCCATCACCAAGATGCTCAAGGACGTGAATGATCTTCGCCAACAGGCGATCCAGGTCCTTGGAAAACTTGAAGCCTAAGCGCCTTAAGGAGAACGCAACATGAGAGCTCTCTACACCGCCGCGACCGGTATGAAGGCGCAGGAATACAACGTTGAAGTCATTTCGAACAACGTCGCCAACATGCGGACCACGGGCTACAAGAAACAGCGGGCCGATTTTCAGGACCTTCTGTACCAAAACCTGCGCCGCATGGGCACGGAAACCTCCGATGCAGGCACGATCGTCCCGACCGGCATCCAGATCGGCACCGGTGTGAAACTGGCATCAACTGGCCGAGTCATGTCGCAAGGATCAATGGAGAACACCGGCAAGGAACTGGACATTGCCATCCGCGGGGAAGGCTTCTTTCAGATTCAGCTCCCTGATGGAACAACCGGATACACACGAGATGGCTCGTTCGAACGGGATCAAAACGGCCAGCTGGTGACCATTGATGGCTACCAACTTGATCCAAACATTACTATTCCGGAAAACACGCGCGATCTAACAATCGCTCCATCTGGTAAGGTTCAAGGCGTTGACGAAGCAGGCGCCACAGTTGATCTCGGTCAGATACAGCTTGCCCGGTTCGTCAATAAAGCCGGCCTTGAAGCGATCGGTGACAACCTGTTTCTCGAAACGGATGCCAGTGGTGCACCGCAGACCGGCAATCCCAATGAGGATGGTTACGGAAGCACTCAGCAGTTTTTTCTGGAGATGGCCAATGTGGATGCGGTGACCGAAATCGCCGATCTGATCTCGGCCCAGCGCGCCTATGAGATGAACTCGAAAGTCATCCAGGCGGCCGACCAGATGTACTCGACCACCACTCAGATCCGCTAACGAGAAAGGCTTAAGTCGATGAAGGCCTTAATGATAGCCGCTCTTAGCCTGGCAATGGCAGCACTGGCCAGTTTTGGTGCAGCAGCCAATGAGCGCCCGGTTCTACGGTCCCAGGTCATGACCTTGTCGGACATTGTGACAGTCGGGGACTTCTACTCCAACGCCGGAGATGTGGCACAAGTGCCGCTGTTCCGGTCCCCTGACATGGGAACCTCAGGCAATGTCCCGGCAACCACGGTTGCACAACGCGCCCGGGATGCCGGCCTGGTTACAGCCGGCACGGACGGCTTGCGCACAGTCGTCGTTCACCGCGGCGCGACACAGCTCAACCGCCATCAGCTGGAAAACCTTATTCGCAACGATCTGGCAAAGCTTGAAGCAGGCATTGATCCTGAAGGGCTCGAAATCACGCTTCTGCAGGCCCCCGACCAGATCCTGGCCGACCCGAAGGCGGTGGATCCGGTCCGTATCGACAGGATCAACTGGAGCCGGAACAACGGACACTTCACAGTGTTCGCAACCATTGCAGTCGAACACGGCACACGCCCTTTGACCGTGACTGGCACTGCGGTTGAGATGATTGACGTTCTTGTGCTCGGCCAGCCGTTGAAGCGCGGCGACATCGTTCAGGAGGGAGACTTCACAACGATCCGCCTGCCGCGTTTGAAAGTGAACACCGCAGCGCTCCAGGACGGCGCGAACATTGTCGGCAAGGCGGCTCGAGTGAACCTGCGCCCGAGCCAACCCTTGTCGCAAAAGGATTTTGAATATCCGGTTCTGGTCGAACGCGGCGACAAGGTCACAGTCACATACAATCTCGGCGCTATGAACCTCACCTCCCGGGCGAAAGCCCTGACCAACGGCGCCAAAGGCGACGTAATTGATGTCATGAATCTCCAGTCCCGGCGTGTCGTACCTGCGACCGTGACTTCCCGCGGCCAAGTAGTTGTTCATGCCGCTCATGCAGTTGTTGCAAGCCTGAACCACGAGGCCAATTAATGTCTATCTCTCGCAACATATCCCTGTTGGGCAGCATCGCCCTCGCAGCACTTGCTGCAGGATGCGGCTCCGCAGACCGGCTGGCGAATGTCGGCCAGCAGCCCGCCCTGAACGCCATTCAGGACCCGACAACAACTCCCGGATACAGGCCAGTTCAAATGCCGATGCCGGACCCGGTTCAGGCGCACTACAATCCGAACTCCCTTTGGCAATCAGGCAGCCGAGCCTTCTTCAAGGATCAGCGCGCAAGCCAAGTCGGTGACATCTTGACCGTCGTGGTCTCCATCGATGAAAAAGCGGAGATCGAAAACGATACAGCCAGAAGCCGCACCGAAACCAACGGCGCGGGCGTTGGCGGTGCGCTTGGAAATGCCATCGACACCATATTCCTGCCGGCTGGAAGTTCCGCCAGTGACCTTGGAAACGTAAACAGCAGCTCGACTTTCGCCGGAGCCGGCGAAGTGGACCGTGAGGAAGAACTGCGCACAACTGTTGCTGCTGTCGTGACCCAGGTTCTGCCGAACGGCAATCTGGTTATTGAGGGGCGTCAGGAAATCCGGGTGAACTTCGAAGTCAGGGAGTTGATTGTAGCCGGTATTGTCCGTCCGGAAGACATCACCTCCAACAACACGATTGCCAGCCAGCAGATTGCGGAAGCCCGCATCGGTTACGGCGGACGTGGCCAGATCACCGATGTTCAACAGCCACGCTACGGCAATCAGGTTCTGGATATCCTCCTGCCGTTCTAAACCGGCAAAATCACACACCAGCTCCCCCGGCTGCGGCAGGCAAGTCAGACGTGAAAGGCCCGCTGCAGCTGAACCGGGCACGGCATCTCGCTCCCCGAGTGCCGTGCCCGATTTCTTTTGATCTCAGCGATTACCGACATTCAATCAGACATAAAAAAACCTCCCCGTCTCCGGGAAGGTCTTCAAGTCAAATTGGCTTGCGAATTCAGCAAACCGGCCGTTACTGGAAATCAGTCGTCGCGATACACCTTCTCCCGGCGTTCGTGCGCTTCCTGAGCCTCAATCGACAACGTCGCTATTGGCCGTGCCTCGAGCCTGCGCAGAGCAATCGGCTCCCCCGTCTCTTCACAGTATCCATAACTGCCATCCGCAATCCGCTCCAGGGCGGCATCGATTTTTGAAATCAACTTGCGTTGGCGATCACGTGCGCGCAGCTCAATAGAACGATCCGTCTCCGAAGATGCGCGGTCTGCCAAGTCAGGGTGGTTCTGGCTTTCCTCCTGAAGGGTCGCGAGTGTTTCAGCGCTTTCTTTCAGGATCTCATCTTTCCAAGCAAGCAGCTTGTTTTTGAAGTATTCCCGCTGCCTATCATTCATGAACGGCTCGTCTTCCGAGGGTCGGTATTCAGACTCAATATCAACCGTCATCTACAACTCCGGTTTACCGTTATGACGGGCGCAATATATAGGCGGTTCGTCCCGGGGACAACGGTTCATTTGGTAAAATTAGCGTCATAAATTCTGCAATTAATTCAATTTGTTGCGTAAATTTTAGCCAATATCTCGGCTCAGTTTCAACGCCCTTGGGCACGCTCAATCAGGGAATCGGCCGAGCTTTGCGAGCTCTACTTTGACTCTAAGTTCGATCTCTTCCAGCACCCTGTCGACCTCCTGGTCGCCGCTGGATTGGCGCTTTGAAACTGTCAGCGAAAGCTGCTCCAAACGATCTTCGGAAACATGGCCTGCCAAAAGATCCGCCCGGATCATTTCCAGGCTGTCCAACAGTGTATGCCCGTGACGCGCTGCTTTCTTGCGCCGCTCGGTCCGTTCATCCACTTCCTGCAGAGCCAGAAGCGCGTCGATGCCCTGAATACCAGCTCCACCGGCTGTGGCCTGCGTTGCCGGTTGCTCAGCGGCTCCACCAAGGTCCGGCGCAAAATCGCTGCCTGAACTGCTGCTCTTCTTTGCGCCGCGCCCCTGAACTCCGGTTAACGGTTTGCTCCCGGTTATACGCATTGCTCTTTCCTAATGTTCTGAACGGCTGGTCAACACCAAGTTGCTCCATGGCCTGACAGAATCTGCCTTGAAGGGTAAATGAGTCCGGGCAAGCAAGGCAATATTTGCCGGGCATCTATTGTTAATCATTAACTCTATTCGCCACATTTGCGTGGATATACTCGCCATTCTTCGGCAAACGGCGCAGAATCCAGCCACTTTAGCGTCTCAATCCAACCAAGCCTGAAACTTGGCACGGCTCTCGCATAATGCATCTCGAACCATAGTGACCCTTGGCTGATAAAACGGCCTCTTAGATGGATCTGCGTGAAGAATGCGTCGTCTGATCACATATTTCGAAAACCGCGCGGCCCGCGTCACACTCATTGCGGCTGCCCTTGTCGGCTTACAGCTTGCGATCGCTGTTCAAGCTGTCGCTTCCTCAAGGATCAAGGACATCGCGGATTTTGAAGGCATTCGTGAGAACCAACTCATCGGGTACGGCCTGGTTGTCGGCTTGAACGGCACTGGCGACAGCCTCAACAACACACCGTTTACGCAGCAAAGTTTGCAAGCCATGCTGGAACGGCTCGGTGTGAACACACGAAACATTCCGCTAAACACCAACACGGTTGCGGCTGTCATGGTGACGGCAAACCTGCCACCGTTCTCCACTCAAGGGACGCGGATAGACGTGAGCGTTAGCGCTTTGGGCGACGCCTCTTCTCTTCAAGGCGGCACGCTGCTTGTGACGCCCTTGGTTGGTGCAGATGGCGAAGTATATGCAATCGCGCAGGGCTCAGTCGCGATTGGCGGCTTTTCGGCACAAGGCGACGCTGCGTCCATTGTCCGCGGCGTGCCGACAGCCGGCCGGATCGCAAATGGCGGCCTTGTCGAGCGCGAACTGGATTTCAAACTGGCATCGCTGACAAAAGTTCGCCTTGCCCTGCGCAACCCGGATCTCACCACAGCACGGCGGGTGGCGCTGTCCATCAACGAATTGATCGGCATGCCGACCGCAGAGCCTGTCGACCCGGCAACAGTCCAGCTTGACCTACCACGCCAATACGATGGCAACATCGTTGATCTGTTGACCGACATTGAACAGTTGATTGTTGAACCGGACCTTGCCGCACGGGTCATAATCGATGAAAACTCCGGCATTATCGTCATGGGCCAGGACGTCAAGGTTTCGATGGTGGCTGTTGCTCAGGGCAACCTGACCGTGACGATTGCAGAGACACCGGAAGTCGTTCAGCCGCTGCCATTCGCAAACGGTCAGACGGCGATCGCACCACGCACGGATCTTAATGTGAACACCGATCCAGACGCGAAATTGGCAATCGTTCCAAACACAGTGACTTTGAAACAACTCGTTGATGGACTGAATGCGCTCGGAATTGGTCCGCGTGACATGATCTCCATCCTCCAGGCAATCAAAGCTGCCGGTGCTCTCCAAGCCGAAATCGAGGTGCTCTGATGGATTTGCCACTTGCCCCTTCTATGCCGCGCTCCAACCCGCTTGATGTCCTCCAGGGTGTGAACCCGAGCGACAAGACCGCCGCGCGGGCTGCTGCAGAAGAATTTGAAGCCGTGTTCTTGAACAATATGCTGCAAAGCATGTTTTCCGGCCTTGAAAATGGCGGTGCTTGGGGTGGCGGAACGGGGTCTGATGCCTGGCAAGGAATGCTTGTCGATGAATATGCCCGTACGATTTCTGCTGCCGGCGGCGTTGGAATCGCAGATAGTGTTGAACGTGAACTGCTTGCTTTGCAGGAAGGCGCCCGATGACCGCACAACCAGATACCAGCACCCTTCCCTTTTCTCTCGACCGGCCGGCCAGCAAGCAGGAGGCTGAAAACTTCTGCTCCGCATTATCCGGGACCATGGAAGCGCTCCTGTCCGTGATCGAAATGGAGACAGATCTTGTCCGCGCGGGAAAGCTGAAGGAAGCCGGTGAGTTGCAAGCCGACAAGGCGCGTCTCATTCATGAATATACGCGCGGCATGATGTCCGCAAAAGACCATGCTGTTGCGCTTGGCAACCTTGCGCCCGCCGCCACACAGTCGCTGCGCCGTCAGCATGGCGAATTCCAACCCGTGCTGCGCATCAATCTGGCGGTTCTTGCAACGGCCCGCGAAGTGACGAATAACATTGTGACGTCGGTCGCAAAGGCTGTTGGGGCCAAAAACGCAACAGCGCCGACCACTTACGGCCGGACCGGCGCCTCTCCCAATGGGCCGCAATCAGCTCAAGGCATTGCAGTGAACCAATCTCTTTGAGACATCAGCTGAGCCTTGATATTTTCCTCAGTATCCAGTTTTAGCTATCAAAACGAACTGAGAGACGCGGGCTTGAAAGCGAATCAAAAATGGTCACAAGAAGATAAATCCAACTCCTTAAAATTCTAACTATTCCGTTAACAGAAGATTCATTCCCTTACGTTATTTTTGCCACTATCGGGTCATAGTATGACGTTACCCGGAGGGCAAAATGGATACCGCATTAGTCCGGCCTCCATCGCCGACATATACGGCGATCACGCCGGTGACACGCGCCCCGGAAAAAGATCAACCGGCAAGTTCTACGGATTTGCCGGCGGAGGACACTGTCCGTCCTTCCGCAGATTCATCTGGATCTCAACGGGCTGCGACAAACGAACAGAACAGGGCCAGTGAAGGCCGCGCTGATCAGTCTGCACTGGAGCGTTACACGCCACCCGTGACACGCCAGAACGTGTTCGACGAAGACAGCGAAAGCCTCATCTACGTCGCAACCAACACGGAAACAGGCGATGTCATTCGTCAGATTCCAAGCGAAACCTTGCTGAGGCTACGTGCCTACAGCGAGACAGTTGCCGCTTACCGGACCCAGGTCGAAGAACAGCAGCGCTCAAGCTCTGAAAACGAAGCCGTTCAACGCACTGTGTAAACCAAGGTTGAACGGCTCGTTCCTGACCCATGCTTCATGGGGCACGGATATCTATTTTCAGTTTCCAAAACATCACAATCTGAACTGCTTTGTCATCTGATGAGCTCCCGCATCGTGTCGAGCCTATCGCCCGGGTAGAAGCTCGTCATTCCCACTGAGACCGCAGTTCCCGTTGCTGGCAGTCCAACCGGCTTTGCAAGTATACATCCAAACGTGATCGATCACTCCCCAGGTCTCCCCTCAATCAGCCGTCGCCAAAATCAAAACCAACATCGGTCAGCCACGGGCGGGAACAGTCCAAGAAAATCGTTCGAAAGAGACCGTTAGGCGGCTCGGTTAAAGCACTCATTCCCAGAAACACAGCAGTCGTCCTTGCAGGAACGGCTCGTTTCAGCCAAATTGTGACTGTAGGACTTTGTTAACCTTAATTTCTGCTAACCGTATTTTTTACATTGTCATTAATGCCTATAGTCTTTCTTGGTCGGCGATCCCCAGGACGGGAATCTTGTTTTGCGTTTTTCCAAGGAAGGAAAAGAAATGTCCGACATCACCCTCACCAACGCCGTACGGGCCAACCTCAACACTCTGACTTCGACCGCGAAAATGATGTCGGATGTTCAGAACAAGCTGGCGACCGGCAAGAAGGTGAACTCCGCGCTCGACAACCCGAATTCATTCTTCACGGCAAAGGGCTTGGAGAACCGCGCAAGCGATCTCAGCACCCTGCTCGACGACATGGGCCAAGGCGTTCAGACACTAAAGGCAGCAGACAAAGGGATTTCGGCGATTTCCGACCTGGTCGATGCCGCCAAGGCAAAAGCCAACCAGGCGCTGCAGACGTCAGATAAAGTACAGCGTTCCAAATACGCTCAGGAATACAATGACCTGCTGAGCCAGATGGAAGATTTGGCCAAAGACTCGGGCTATAAGGGTAAAAACCTTTTGTCCGGAACTGGCAATGACCTTTCCCTGACCTTCAACGAAGACGGCTCGTCATCCCTGTCAATTTCGGCAGTTGATTACACCAACTCATCTGCTGGCCTTGGTCTGAGCGATATCGACCGCACAGCCACTTCTGCAACAGCTCAACTTGAGTTTGCCGCCGACGGAACGTCAACAACAGCTCACGTCGTAGATCAGGGTACATATAAAGCTGGCGACACCCTCACCGTTACGGACAGTAAAGGCGATTCTGTTGGAACAGTTTCAATAACTGACACCATGTCAATGGCCGATCTAGCAACAGCACTCAACGGCTTAACCGGCGTTACGTCAACTTATGACAACACGACCGGAAACATCACGTTTGCCGGTGAGGGCATTCAGCTGAAGAACGGATCCGAAGAAATTGGGACTGGTGGAACAATAAGTGACTTTGACACGGATGCAAAAATCGAGACAGCCCTTTCTGCATTGAAATCTGCTCAGGACACACTGCGTGCTCAAGCGTCCACATTTGGTACAAATCTTTCCATCGTAGAAAACAGGCAAGATTTTACGACCGACCTGATTAACACACTGCAGGAAGGTGCGGGCGCATTGACACTGGCTGATACCAACGTTGAAGGCGCGAACCTTCTGGCTCTGCAAACACAGCAGCAGCTGGCGTCCACTTCCCTGTCGATGGCGTCCCAGGCATCACAGAACGTGCTGCGGTTGTTCTAAGGCAGACTGCTCTCAAGTTCCTGGCGCTTTCAACAAAAAGCCAAGAGCAACAGTAGAGCATTGAAATGACGACTATTTCAGGCGACGGGGTGTAACCCCGCCGCCTACACGTGTTTACTTTACGTTATCCATAACGCTTGTTAACCATGTTTATTTAGATTCCGTTTTCAGTTTCAGCCGTTTCATGCGTGCCAGTCCCAGAAAGGGGCTGTGTATCTCGTGTTCCTAGAAAGGAAACAAAATGGCTGACATTACTCTGTCCAGCGCAGTTCGTGCGAACCTTAACACCCTCCAGCAGACCGCATCGTTCATGTCCGATGTCCAGAACAAACTGGCCACCGGTAAAAAAGTGAACTCGGCTCTGGACAATCCGAGCAACTTCTTCACCGCTTCCGGTCTTCAGTCCCGTGCAAACGATCTGGGCACCCTGCTCGATGACATGGGCCAATCGGTTCAGACCATTAAAGCAGCCGACGACGGTATCACCGCCATCACGAAGCTTGTTGAGTCCGCAAAAGCTAAAGCTAACCAGGCCCTGCAAACCGGTAGCCAGTATGAGCGGAAACAGTTTGCTGCGCAGTACAATGAACTGCTCACACAGATCGAAGATGTTGCAAAAGACGCCGGCTATAAGGGCAAGAACCTGCTCGCGGGTTCCGGCAATGACCTTCGGACCATCTTCAACGAAGACTCCACGTCCAAACTGGATGTTTCCGCTGTTGATTACACCGACACCACATTGTCGACTGGTCTGAACCTGTCCGATCTGACTGAAGGTCAAGGTGGCGCAACTGCGTTCAACCTGTCCGGCGGCAAGACCACCATCACCCTGACAGGTGCTGATGGATCCCTGAACTCCAGCTCCACGTTGAACGAATCCACTGCGATTTCAACAACAACAACTCTGGAATTCACAAACGTTGAGTCCTCGACTCCAACTTTGATCGGTACGACCGTGAGCAACGGCGCAACCGTTCAGGATCTGGTCAACTCTCTCAACGCAACTGAAGGTGTTCGTGCGGAATTTGACGAAACCAACGGCGAGCTGACGATCTACAGCAACCAAGACTTCTTGATCTCTGATACTGATACCACCGCTACAACCGCTCTGACGATTGGTTCTGCGGCCTCGGTAAATGCATCTGCGCTCACGTCTGGTTCGTCCCTTACGGACAGTGGTTCGTTCGCACTTGGTGATGTCATTACATTGACCGACGGCAACGGCTATGAGCTTGGATCTTTCGAAGTCGAAAGTTCCTCAACCGTTGATGATCTGAACACGTTTATCAACGACTTCAACGGCGTAAGTTCAACTTTCGCTGGTGGACGGATCAGCGTTACCTCAGAGACGGATTTGACCATCAACAGTAGCCGTGATGGTTCAAACAACACCGACTTCGGTAGTGAGAACTTTGCTGCAACGACCAACGGTTCTTTCAGCATCTCTGCACTGTCCGACTCTGGTTTCGCAACCGACAACGACATCAACCGGACGATCAGCAAGCTGAACAACGCATTGTCCAACCTGCGTTCCCAAGCTTCTGAATTCGGTACCAACCTTTCCATCGTTGAAAACCGTCAGGACTTCACACGAAGCCTGATAAACACGCTGGAAGAAGGTGCTGGTAAGCTGACACTTGCCGACACCAACGAGGAAGGTGCAAACCTCTTGGCCCTGCAGACCCGTCAGCAGCTGGCTTCGACTTCGTTGTCCTTCGCATCTCAGGCAGACCAGAACGTTCTGCGTCTCTTCTAAGACAGAAAGTCTTAAACACAATCAGAGAAGGCGGGCTTTGGCCCGCCTTTTTCTTTTGTCTCCACTGATCGGCCGCGAAACGCCAGGCCGACGATACGTCGCTTTTATGGCAACTTCGCCTGCCTCCCCTTTCGGCTTGTTTCAAAACAAAGAAATTCCCTTCCCGCACGTCGTTAAACCCTTATTAACCATAAAAGTGCGACACAGTTTTATTGTTATTTTTAACAATGTAATTTTTGACGCTTCAGGAAGAGGCGTCATGACCCCAGGAAAGGGATCCTGAATGTCTGACATCACTCTGTCGGCTGCCGTAAGGCAGAATCTGCTTACCCTCCAGTCCACTGCTGATTTCATGTCCGGTGTCCAGAACAAACTGGCGACCGGAAAGAAGGTGAACTCGGCCCTCGACAATCCGAATTCCTTCTTTACGGCGTCGGGTCTCAATGCCCGGGCAAGTGATCTCGGCACGTTGCTTGATGATATGGGCCAATCCGTCCAGACCATCAAAGCCGCGGACAAGGGGATCACAACCATCACCGAATTGGTGAAATCAGCAAAGGCAAAGGCCAATCAGGCACTGCAAACGCAAAGTCAATATGAGCGCAAACAGTTCGCCGCACAGTACAATGACCTGTTGTCCCAAATCGAAGCCGTCGCAAAAGACAGCTCCTACAAGGGCAAGAACCTCCTTGCTGGGGCTGGCAACGACCTGACAACAATTTTTAATGAAGACGCCACGTCAAAGCTGACTATGGAAGCGGTAGACTACACAGATACCGAGCTATCTACAGGCCTGAACCTGACTGATTTGGTTGAGGGACAAGGCGGAGCAACGGCCTTCAACCTCTCAGGTGGAAAGGTTGAGATCACCTTGACCGGTACAGATGGCGCTTTGAATTCGAGCTCAAGGCTCCATGAGTCCAGCGGCATCACTGTTTCGACATCACTCAGCTTTGTTGAGTTCCTGGAATCTGGCACACCAACATTGATGGGGACCCATGTTTCGGCATCAGCCACTGTTCAAGATTTCATCAACGAGCTCAACAAAACAGAGGGCGTGCGCGCTGAATTCGATGAGAAAACCGGCAAACTGACCATCTTGAGCAACGACAATTTCCGGATTTCTGACGCAAATGTTGGAGCAGGTACTGCCATTACGCTTGGAAATGCTGCCGACATCACCACCGCTGCATATGGAAGTTTGACTGCTAATCTCGTTGACAGTGCCTCATTTGCAATCGGTGACACACTTACATTGACTGACGGCAACAACTACGAGCTGGGATCTTTAGAGATCGATAAAGACACGACAGTTGGAGACCTAGTCAACTTCGTCAATGACTTCCAAGGCGTTGATGCATCCTTCAACAACACGACAGGGCGGTTTAGCATATTGGCAGAGACTGATCTCACATTGGCCAGTGAGCGGAACGGAGCCACAAACACCGACTTTAACGCCAAGGATTTCAATGCCAACAACGATGGTGTTGTTTTGTCCGCTTTGGAAGACTCAAGTTTTGCAACAGACAGTGACATCAACAGAGTGGTGGATCGTTTGAACAACGCACTTTCCACCCTGCGTTTTCAAGCATCTGAGTTCGGCACCAACCTGTCAACGATTCAGCATCGACAGGATTACACCACCGCTATGATCAATACGCTGCAGGAAGGGGCTGGCGAACTGACACTTGCAGATACAAATATGGAAGGCGCAAACCTTCTGGCTTTGCAAACTCGTCAGCAGTTGGCATCAACCTCCCTCTCCTTCGCATCACAGGCAGATCAGACGGTTTTGTCGCTGTTTTAGGAATCGTTGATTGGTCAACATCGCCTATTAACTTCAAAGCTATTTGCAAAACGGGCCTCGCGGCCCGTTTTTTTTTGCCAATTTCAATTTTCATAATACCGATGGCAAACGCAATGCGGAATGCAAGCATTTCCGCCATTCCTCGCGTTAACCAAGGTGCCATTCACTTTATTAACATTGTCATTTTTTACAATATAATTTACTGAAATTTTGTCTCATAATTGTTATTTTTAACAGTATTCATGATAGCTCTTCTGTACTGATCCAGCAATCCGCAACCCCTTTTACTATTGATTAAGGTTAACAGGGAATTCTTGTGCCAACCTGCTCAGGAAGAGCAGCTGAACATATGACCCAGGAAAGGGATTATTGATGTCAGGCATTACGCTTTCGGCTGCCGTTCGGCAGAACCTGCTTACCCTCCAAAACACATCCTTTTTGACAGCGGACGTCCAGAACAAACTGGCGACCGGTCTGAAGGTAAACTCTGCGCTCGACAACCCGGGCAACTTCTTCACCGCTTCTGCATTGAACGCCCGTGCAAGCGACTTGAGCAGCCTGCTCGACGATATGGGCCAATCAGTGAACACAATTAAAGCTGCCGATGACGGTATTACAGCCATCACAAAGCTGGTTGAGTCCGCTAAAGCAAAAGCAAATCAGGCCCTGCAGACACAGAGTCAGTACGAGCGGAAACAATTCGCCGCGCAGTACAATGAACTGCTCGAGCAAATTGAAGATACTGCTCGGGACTCAAGCTACAAAGGCAAAAACTTGCTTGCTGGCGCTGGCAATGATCTGCGGACACTTTTCAACGAAGATTCAACTTCTCGTCTTGATATCTCCGCAGTTGATTACACTGACACCACTCTCTCTACTGGTCTCAATCTATCGGATCTGGTGGAAGGACAGGGCGGCGCTACTGCGTTCAATCTGCTTGGCGGCGCTACAACCATCACCCTCACCGGTGCCGATGGTGCGTTGAACTCAAGCTCAATACTGAGCGAGTCGACGGCTATTTCGACAACGACGACCCTGGAATTCACGAACGTCCAGTCCAGCACGCCAACACTGATAGGTACCAACGTCAGCAGCGGCGCATCAGTTCAAGATCTTGTGGACGCTATTAACAACACGGAAGGTGTTCGTGCCGAGTTTGACGAAAGCAACGGTGAGCTGACCATCTACAGCAACCAGGACTTCCTGATCTCCGACACAGACACAACAGCGACAACCGCTCTGACGATAGGTTCTGCGGCTTCAGTAAATGCCTCGGCATTGACGACCGGTTCGCTTTTGACAAACAGTGGTTCATTCGCGGTCGGTGACACGATTGCATTGACCGACGGTAACAACTACGAGCTCGGTTCGCTTGAAATCGAAGCGAGCACGACAGTCTCCGACTTGGTCAATTTCATCAATGACTTCAACGGCGTTGACGCGCAGTACAACAACACAACTGGTCGTCTGAGCATCACATCGGAAACGGACTTGACGGTATCAAGTGAGCGAAGTGGTTCCGCAAATACAGATTTTGCCTCCACAAACTTTGCTGCCACCGCAAATGGTGCGCAGTCCTTGTCTGCTCTGACAGACTCCGGGTTTGCGACTGACACTGAAATCAACCGGGTCATCACGCGGCTGAACAACTCACTTGGAAACCTTAGAACCCAAGCATCCGAATTCGGTACTAACCTTTCGATTGTTGAAAACCGGCAGGACTTTACCCGGGCTATCGTCAATACGTTGCAAGAAGGTGCTGGCAAACTCACCTTGGCAGATACAAACGAAGAGGGTGCAAACTTGCTGGCCCTGCAGACACGGCAGCAGTTGGCATCAACCTCCTTGTCCTTCGCTTCTCAGGCAGATCAGACCGTACTGTCCTTGTTCTAAAAGCAGAATCAGTTTCGCAGCAAAAAACGCGAACAGGAGCACAAACGGCGGGTTCACCACCCGCCGTTTTTGTTGCCTGACTGCAATTACTTGGCAGAAGTCAAAAATTTTCTCTCGTAAATTCAATTAGTTAAAAGAAAGCTTTTGGTAACTTTTATTTAAATAACGTTAATTCGTGCATCACCGATTAACTTTCCGTTTAGATTTACGCACGTGGCCCTGATCTGTGAACAAGTATCCAGCAGCGGCCTGTACGAGTACTGAACAGGAAATGCGGTGAAGCCAGATGCCTGATATTGTTCTTTCCAGCGCGGTTCGCGACAATCTGTTGTCTTTGAAAAAGACTGCGGCTTTTCAGGAAACAACTCAGAACCGCCTTGCGACCGGCTTGAAGGTAAATTCGGCCCTCGACAATCCGAATTCATACTTTACCGCGCAATCCCTGAATGACCGGGCAAATGACCTGTCCAATCTGTTGGACAATATGGGTCAAGCCGTTCAAACGCTTCGCGCAGCCGACGATGGCATTACATCGATCACCAAACTCGTTGAATCCGCCAAGGCCATCGCGAACCAGGCTCTCCAGACATCCAGTGAGTACGAACGGCGCCAATTTGCCATCCAGTACAATGCCATTCTTGAGCAAATCGAGGATATGGCTAAGGATTCGGGCTACAAGGGCAAGAACCTGCTTGCAGGTGCTGGCAATGAGCTTGAAGTCATCTTCAACGAAGACAGCACATCAAACCTGACCGTGAATCCGGTCGATTTCACCGACACCACGCTGGATACAGGCCTTAACCTTGACGACCTTGCGACAGGCGCAAGCGGCACTTCCTCGTTTAATATGTACGGCGGCAGCGCCCAATTGACCCTGACCGGTTTGCAGGCCTCATCCAACCTCACGGATCTGGCCGCATTTGCGGACAACAACCATGTGATGGTCACAGATGGGTCAACGACGACAACCCTTACAGTCGGGGTCGATATCGTTACTGTTCAGGACTACGTTGACGCGCTCGATAACCTTTCAGGCGTCCACGCATCCTTTGACGAAACGACGGACTCAATCACTCTCGTGACAGGTCTGAACAGCAACGTCACGATTACCAAAGACGCAAACGGCGGTGGCAGCACTTCCGATGGTGGTATCACCGCTGGTGCGACGACACTGACTGCAACAGCCCTTTCTTCGACTGCGACACTAATTACCTCAGGCGGATTTAAGGCTGGTGATACAATCACCATCACCGACGGAAACAGCTTCGAACCAGCATCTCTTGAGATTGACGAAGAAACGACCGTCGATGATCTTGTCAAGTTGATCAACAACGTAAAAGGACTTGATGCCACTTTCTCTGGAGGAAGCATTAGTCTGATCGGTGAAGTGTCGTTTAATATCACCAGTGATAACAACGACTTCAACAGGATGCGTCTGGCGTCGACTTCTGGAACTGTGGCGTTGAGTGCAACAGCCTCGGAATTCAAGACAGACACGGACATAGAACGGGTCCTGCAGGCGATTAACGCTTCGTTGGACGAGCTTCGAAACTCCGCGCGCAGTCTGGGCACAGCGCTGTCCACAGTCGAGATCCGAACTGACTTTACCCAGAACATCATCAATACACTTGAAGTGGGTGCTGGCGACCTGACAATTGCCGACATGAATGAAGAAGGCGCAAACATGCTGGCCCTTCAAACACGGCAACAGCTGTCATCAACTGCCCTGTCCCTGGCCAACCAGGCGGAACAAAGTGTACTCAGCCTGTTCGGCTAACCGGAAAAGCCGGATTCGGCAGGTATCGGGTGAAAGTGTTAACCTATTTGTTAACGTTTCGCTCCGATACTCAAACGTGGAGGTCAAGGAATGGCGCTCAAGGTCGAGTTAAAGCCGGGAGAAAGGATCATCATTGGTGAAAGCGTAATTACCAATGACAACCAGAGAACCCGCCTATTCATCGAGGGCGACGCGCCGATCCTTAGAGAAAAGGACATTCTCACACCTGATACCGCAGATACGCCAGCAAAACGCGTCTATCTTGCAGTTCAGTTGATGTATTTATCCACCGACCTGGAGCGAGTTAAGGAAAGTTACTTCACCCTGGTCAATGACATCGTGAAGGCCGCACCGAGTACAATCCCTTATGTCACACGGATTAGTAACTCGATTATATCCGGATCCTTCTACAAGGCACTGAAAGAAGCTCGTAAGCTCATTGAGTATGAAGGGACGCTGATCAGTCATGTACAAACAGGCAGCGCAGGCCTATCAGAAAACCAGCCAGGCAGCACCGGTATCGCCGCGGGAGCTGGAAGCGACTCTGCTGATGAAAGCCGCAGCCCGGCTCCAGCTGATCAAGGATGAATGGGATGACCTCTCCCTTGCAGAGGTCGATGACGCCCTGATTTACAACCGTAAACTCTGGACGGTTCTTGTCACTTCTGCGACCAGCGAAGAGAGTTCTCTGCCGCTGGAAATCAAAAACAACATCGGATCTTTGGGGGTTTTTGTCTTCAAACAGACGATGACTGTTATCACGACACAAGATCCGGAGAAGCTTGGAGCACTAATCAGCATCAACCGCACGATCGCGGAAGGCTTGCGGGCAAAGCCTGAGTAAGTCAGCTCCCCATACAGACGACAAAAAAGCCGGTGAATTGACACCGGCTTTTTTTGCATTCTGATCGAGTGAGGGCCTTACCTCAGATAGTCGGCAAGGCTCAGGTTGAAGACGATCGAAGAGGCATTGTAGGAGACCTCGATGTTCGTCCTGAGTTGCAGGATTTCTGCGGCAAGCCGGTCCTGATCAATGCCTTCGATCTCTCCGATGGTCGCCTCGTAGGTGTTCACGACCTGAATGTGACGTTGATCCGTCAAACTTGCGGTTCGATGCGCGATTGCAATGTCTGTCGAGATGTCCACGATGCCAGACTGATCGATGCCAGGTGGCTGCAATATGGCCCGTAAATCTGTCGAGAGCGCGTTGTAGTACTCTTCATCAAGCTGGGCGCCACCGGAGAAATCAGCCGCAGCAAATGTTGCAAGTGTTTGCACGAGCTCTTGAAGTGGCTCCTCGTTGGCCCGCACGCCATATTCTACCGTCAGATTTGTATCAATGATCGCGTTCTTGTCGGTGCGCGGATCCGTGGTCGTCGTATTGCGTCCTGTATACCAAGAGACGGTATCCGTTGCGCCGGATGTCAGCGCAGTCGCCGTGGCGTAAGGAGGACCGTCAACCCTCTGCGGGACTTCACCGTTGTAAGTGCTGAAGAACTCGTCCGAAGCCCAAATATCTGATGCAGCCTTCAGGGTTGTTTGTGCGGCATCTTCCAACTCCTGAGCAATAGCGTCGCGGAGGTTTTGTGCCGTCTCTTCCAAATCCGCGCCTATCGCAAACGTCCCCTCAGCTTCATTGGAGGCGGCGGCTGTCAACGTGATTGTCGTTGTATTGGTATGGTCAGGCGGGAGCGTAAGTGTAATTTCAATCTGCTCGCCAAGCGTGGGTTGTCCCGTGAATTGAACGTCGAAGGTATCTGGGTCCCCTCCTCCTGGACCTGTAAGTGTCACGTTGGTCAGCGTTGATGTCACGGATGAAATATCGAAGCCGAAATCGTGTGCCCCGTCTTCCGCAATTGTAAACGTGGAATCCACTGGCCCGGGTGTTGTCGTTAGGGCAGACACGGTCATCCGACCATTATTCAAGGCACCCAAGTTCGCTTGGGAGAACTCGCTCATGTAGTCCTTCAGGCCTGAAAGACCGTTGGCCCCGTTCATAATGGTATCAATGGTTTGGACCGGATCGGAGATCGCATCCGTCCCGCCAAACGGGTAGTAACCGGCGACTTCAGTATTTAAGATATTGAGAGCTTCGTTCAACAAGAGCTCTGCTCTTGACTGGGTCTGGGTCTGACCATCGCTCTGGATCACAAAGTCATTGGTATCCATTGCGGACTTGGCATCACGGCGAATATCTTCCAAACGATCCAGCGACACGGTCATCGCTTCAAGATGCAAGTTGGAGATCGTGATTGTCTCTTGATAGGATTCGATCAGGCTGACTTTTTGCGTCAGCTGAATATCCAGCAGCCGGCGATCGCCAATGTCGCCATAGGTGCTGCCAACCTTGCCGCTCGCCAGCTGTGTTGTCTTCTCAGTGAGCTTGTCATTGAGGTTCAACAGCTGGCTGGTCAGGTAACTCCGCGACGTTGAGATGGATGATACTGGCATACGCTACCTCACCACATTCAGAAGTTCTTGCATCAGATCATTGATTGTCTGCATGACACGGGCATTCGCCGCATAGGCGTTTTCCAGCTGAACCAGAAACGCCATTTCAGCATCGAGATTGACCGAGTAGCTTTCCTCGTACCGGACCGCGAGATTGAGCGTCAGAGCTTCTTTGGAATCCGAATATGTCTTTGCATCAGCTGCCTGGTTGCCCTGATAGGCCACCGTCTGGTTGATGTAGTCCAGAACAGTTCCTTGGAACGGGCTCGAGCTGCTGCCCATACCGGCCTCTGGATCGAAATAGCCAGTTTCGTTGGTCAATGCATTCAGCAGATACTGCGCCCGCGCAGGATCGTTCTCAGAGTTTGCAGCTGGGGTTGTCTGGTAATCGACAAGCAAAGAACTGTCTGCCAGCAGAGCTGGATTGACGCTTATTCCGTTCGCATAACCGACGCGCTGTCCGCCGTTCTCAGGAGCATCGGTAAACACTTCAGTGCCGTTGCGCTGATCGACAAAGATCGACAGACCCAAGCCCTGATCGGTGGTCGCTGAAGGCGTAATATTCGCCGACAAACTCTCAACCGTTGTCGCATTGGGTACGGTGGTACTGTCGCCGAGAATGCGCAGGTTGTCACTTCCGTCGTTTGAGACCTGCAAATCTGGCGCTGCGGTTCCCAAGGCTGCGATAATATTCGTGATGTAGGTCGCAGGAGTACCGCTGGAGATGTCAATGCCGACAACCGTATCATTCGGATTGGTTGTTGCTGTATCTGCAAGCGGCAACAGCGTAGGATCGCTAACAGCCATAAGCGTGATCGTCTGCGACTGACCAGCCGAGTCGGTGTACTCCAGATTGATTGTATTGCCGGATTGAAGACCGGACACAGGCAGATCGAAGCCCGTATCCGGACCGACGGTTGCCGCTGTGCTGGCTTGCGTCACATTGGAAAACGCCAGAGAAAGTTCAGCTGCGATGGTGTCCAGCTGTTTTTGCGCCTCGATCAGGACGTCGTCCCGCAACTCCATGGTTGCGACCATGAGGCCCGTGCCAGTCGTGCGGTCACGTCCTGACGCCCCTGCAGGTACGATATCAAACTGGGCACCACCGGCCGTCGTTGCGACTATGGCGTTACCCTGCTGATCTGCTCCCAGCCTGTTTGTCGGCTGAAAGGCAAGTGTTGCAGCCTCGCCATCAGAGAACAACGGCTGACCGTTTTTGGTCTGAATAAAAAGCGTATTCGTGGTCGTTTTGCTGACATTGAGATCCAGGTAACCGGAAAGCTGTTCAACGAGGCGGTCGCGCTCGTCTTCCATTTCCGAGCTGGAAACGCCAGCCTGTGTGGCATCGCGAATGGCCGCATCGATTGATTCAATGCTGGATAGAAGGCTGTTTACTGTCTCCGTCTGGCGAGCAAGCGCCTCGTCCGCCTCCTGGCGCAGATCGGCGATCTGCTGGTAGGAGGAATTCAATTCCCGCGCCATTGCGTCAGCAGCAGCCACCACTTCCTGCTGAGCGGCGTAGTTGCCTGGTTGGTTGACCAGCGACGACAGCGCCGCGGTCAACTCCCCTGCCAGGGCTGAGAGGCCGGTCTGATCACCAATGGTGCCAAAAATGTCGTCGAGACGATCTGTGAAAGCCGCAATCTGTTTGCCGTAGTTCGTGTCGGCCAAGGAATTGAAGTAATCCGATTGGATTTCTTCATTGATGATGCGGCTGATCTCGTTGGTGACGATCCCGGCGACATTGCCTTCGCCGTCGAAGTAAGCATTTGCAGAGACTGTTTTCTTGGAATAGCCGGCCGTATCAGCGTTCGCGATATTCGATGCGGTGACATCGATCTGACGCTGATTGAACGATATGCCGAAAACCGCTGTGTTCAGGGCACTTGTCAGTCCCATGGCGGCTACTCCTCAGAATTACTCAGAAAAGGGATCGCTGGCGGCCAAAGCCGCCAGCAGATGAGCGTTAGCGGACCATGTTCAGGGCGCTGTCCAGCATTTCGTCCGCAGAGGTGACGATCCTGGAGTTTGCCGAATAGGCTTGCTGCGTAATGATCAGCTTGGAAAACTCGTCCGCAATATCTGCGTTGGAGAGCTCAAGAGCGTTGGAGATCACGGCACCGCCGCCGGACAGGTCGGCATCACCGGAGTCGGAGGTCGCAGCAAAGGCCGCTCCATCCACCCGGCGCAGGTTCTGCTCGGCCTGGAAAGTTGCCAGTGGAATCTCATACAGCGCACGTGTCTGGTTGTTGGAATAGCTCGCAATCACGCGGCCAGATTCATCGATGGCGATGTTTGTAAGCTCGCCAGCCGCATAACCGTTCTGGCTCAGGTTGACGGATGTCGCAATTCCGTCCGGATCTGCAAATTGCGTCAAAGAACCATTTGCAAAAGAGATGGTGATGCTGTCGGCTGCGTTACCAGCAGTACCAGCTGTGACACCGCCTACTGTGATTTCATCAAGCGTGAAGCTTTCCGTACCAGTGTTGGTGACCGTTACCGCGCCGGCCCCGTTCGGGGTAAGCGTGCTGATGTCGCCGTTACCGTCAAACGTTACATCACCGATCTTGTAGTACTCGTTCGTCGCATCGCCGCCGGTATCAATGTACATGCTCCAGACTTCAGCGCCTGCAGTGTTGTCGATCTTTGCCCAGCGGATATTCAATGGAACTTCCGAGCCGTTCGAATTGTAGGTTGTGACAGAACCGCCTGTAATTGAAGTGGCCAGGAAGTCCGTTTCATTGGTGCCGCCAACCGCGATGTCGCTGGCTCCAAGGTTTGCACCAGTCGCAGGCGGAGAGTTCGCACCTGTATTCAGAAGGGCCGTTGCGGCATCGGAACCATCGTAGTTCGTGGTATCTGGAACAGTCGGCAAGCTCGCTTGGTAATTCACAGTTGTTGTTGAATTCGCGGCCAGCGGCTGACTGTTGATCTGAATAACCGATGGATTGTCACCGACCGGGTTGCCGGTCGTCGGATCAAGAGGAAACCCCTTCAGATAGTAACCCGACTGGTTGACGAAGTAGCCTTCCTTGTTGACTTCAAAGTCGCCAGCCCGTGTATAGAACGTGTCATCCGCAAAGGTTGTTGAGCCGTCAACAAAATCGGCTGCCTGTGTCACGACGAAGTAACCTTCGCCATTGATGGCCATATAGGTATCAACATCGTTGGATGAGATATCGCCGCCGATCGTGTTGGTTGCACGCGACGTGGCATAGGTTGTTCCTGACACCTGATCGGCCTGCGTGGAACCGCCACCGGATACCAGATCGGAGAAGGTCGTATCGAGACGCTTGAACCCAACCGTCTGTGAGTTCGCAACGTTGCCCGAGATATTTTCAAGCGCGGTCGCCTGCGCTGACAAACCAGAAACGGCGGAGTTGATCGCCCCGTAAATACCCATGTTTCGTCCTCTTGGTCACTGTGGGCATGCTCCTGAACAAGGACAGCCCGGTTTCGAAGAGGATCAGCAAGCAATGTGCCAAACAGCACATGATTCAGATTAAATGAATAATATCAGTTAGATAGATTATTTTTCCTGGATTACCTATCGGCGAGTGACGGCGGCACACCGTGTTCAGAGCGGCAAAAACTTCCCGGCGAACGGGCAAGAGTCTCCACTTACCGGTGCTCAACCAGCACACTCTGCAAAAAGCTGACTTGCATCCCATGCTCCTGCCTGCCACCTTTCGGCAACATGAATGACAGGGACACCCACATGCGCTTTGAAGGCACCGATAGTTACATCGCCACTGAGGATTTGAGAGTTGCGGTCAATGCCGCAGTCGCACTCGAGCGGCCCCTTCTGGTCAAGGGCGAACCGGGAACTGGAAAGACTGTCCTGGCTGAACAAGTCGCTCAAGCGCTCAACGCCCCGTTGATCGAATGGCATGTCAAATCGACGACGAAAGCGCAGCAGGGACTTTACGAGTACGATGCGGTGCCACGTCTTCGCGACAGCCAGCTCGGCGATGAACGGGTCAAGGACATCAACAACTACATCCGCAAAGGCAAACTCTGGGATGCGTTCGTGGCACCGGAAAAACCGGTTCTGCTGATCGATGAAATCGACAAGGCGGATATCGAGTTTCCGAACGACCTTCTGCTCGAACTCGATCGCATGGAGTTCCACGTTTACGAGACAGGTGAAACGGTTCGCGCCAAGCAACGCCCCGTCGTGATCATTACGTCGAACAACGAAAAGGACCTGCCGGACGCCTTCTTGCGCCGCTGTTTCTTCCACTTCATCAAATTCCCGGATGCTGAGACGATGACAGAAATCGTCGAAGTTCACTTTCCGGGCATCAAGCAGCGCTTGCTCAACGAAGCACTGCGCATGTTCTTTGAAGTCCGGGATGTTCCGGGCCTGAAGAAGAAGCCGTCAACCTCGGAGCTTATCGATTGGATCAAGCTGCTTCTAAATGAAGACATTGACCCTGAGACCTTGCGCCAACAGGATAGTGGGAAATTGATTCCGCCCCTGCACGGTGCTTTGCTGAAGAATGAACAGGATGTCCATCTTTTTGAACGTCTGGCATTCATGGCACGCCGGGAACGGGGATAATCCGATCACGGGACGCATCTGACATGCTCCATCTGACGAAACTTGCCCTCCTCTGCTTGATCGGCGCTTGGACACTCTCCGGCATTGATGCCGCCGAGGCCCAGGTGAGCCCGGAAGCTGAGGCTGGCTGGCAGAGCGATGTAGAGGGCCTGCGGCATTTCACCGGCCTGCGCTGCCCGGATGTTATTGGAGCTTTTTACCGTATCAAGGTGATGGAAGGTGATGGCTCCAGCCTGGCTGGCTGCATCTATACCGGCCGCGACGGCATTACCGCGGTATTGCGGATGCACTTGCAAGGCTCAGGACGCCGCGAAGCAGTCAGTTTTTCACGCAGCTATAAAGCAGCCGGATTTGAATCCATCTTGTTAAGCGGCCCCGCGGAGACGGGCATTTCCTTCAAGACCGGAACGCGGGATAACGCGACCCAATGCGAAACCTTCTGGCATTTTGCAGGTGCGAAAGCCGACTTCACCCTTTGGATGGCCTACACTCTACCAACCCAGGAAATTGACATTGGCCCGGCAATCGCGTCTTTCACAGAAGCATTGGCCCGCCAGAATTGACCCGGTTCGGCTCCAAAGGACAAAAGCGAGGGCATCTGCATGCGTCTCTACCTTTTTAGGCACGCAAAATCCGACTGGGGAGACGCCGATCTTGCAGATTTTGACCGTCCATTGAACGGACGCGGGAAATCTGCAGCCCGCGTGATGGGGCGGTATCTGCGCGAACAAAACCTCCTTCCGAACCGCATTCTGTGCTCCACCTCTTTGCGAACCCGCGAGACGCTCTCTCGGACCCTACCCTTTCAACCCCAGGAAGCGCAGATCCATCTGTTGTCCGATATCTACGACGAAAGCGATCTCAGCTACACCAACGTGATCCGGCGCCATGGCGGACGGGCCCAACAGCTGATGGTGATTGGGCACAACCCGGCCACCGAGCAGACCGCAATCGAACTCGCCGGAACCGGTGATGCAGATGCCATGGCAGATCTGCGGATCAAGTTCCCCACTGGCGCGCTCGCGGTCATCGACTTCGACATCGCCAGCTGGGATGAAGTGCAGATCGGAACCGGCCACCTGGAGCGGTTCGTCAAGCCCCGGGATCTCGCCGCAAAATTGGACGACTAACCGCCGGAGCGCCACTGACATTTGCAAGTCCATGGACTGACGCCTACATGACGACCATGGAGGCCATTGCTTGACATCCCTGACAAATCTCGCCGAAGAAGCCCGGCTGACCCTTGCCAATCTGACAGATGCCGCAACAGACCTGGCTGTGCCGAGCCTGCGTCTCGGCGTCACCGGCCTTGCTCGCGCGGGCAAGACCGTGTTCCTGACCTCACTCGTACACAATCTGGTGCATGGCGGTCGCCTGCCTGTCTTCAGCGCCGCAGCGGGTCAGAGGATGACCGGTGCACGCCTGCAGCCCCAGCCCGACGATGCGGTTCCAAGGTTCGACTACGAAAGCCATGTTCATGCACTGGTCAAAGACCGGATCTGGCCGCAGTCAACGCGGCAAGTGTCGGAGCTCAGACTGACCATCGACTATGAAAGCGCCTCCTACGTTTACCGGAAACTTGGGCCGGGTCGCCTGCATCTCGACCTCATCGACTATCCCGGCGAATGGCTTTTGGATTTGCCCTTGCTGGACAAGGACTATGCGACGTTTTCAGCCGAGGCAGTTGCGCGGGCACGGAAAGAGCACCGATCATCGATTGCCGGACCCTACCTTGAGGCATTGAATGAAGCCGCTGCAAAAGCGGATGCGCCGGAAGATGAACAAACTGCGCAGATACTATCAGTGGCTTTCAAAAGCTACTTGAGCGCATGCCGCGCGGATGCACATGCCTTGTCGATGCTGCCACCCGGTCGGTTTCTGATGCCCGGCGACCTTGACGGGTCTCCAGCGCTCACCTTCGCCCCACTCGACATTGCCCCGGATGCGCCCCCGGCGCGGACGGGCACGATGCGCGCGATGATGGAGCGGCGTTATGAGGCCTACAAGACCCATGTGATCCGCCCGTTCTTCCGCAACCATTTTGCACGGCTAGATCGACAGATCGTCCTCGTCGATGTCCTGCAGGCTCTAAACGCGGGCCCACATGCAATGCTGGATCTGGAAATTGCTCTCAGCGAAGTGCTGTCGGCATTCCGGCCGGGCCGCCGGAGCTGGCTGTCGTCCATTCTCAGCCGAAGGATTGACCGGATCCTCTTTGCGGCGACCAAGGCCGACCATGTTCACCGGACCGATCATGACCGTCTGGAAGCAATCACCCACCGCCTGGTGGGCAGAGCCGCTGATCGTGCGCGGTTCAAGGGCGCTGAAGTCGATGTTCTTGCGCTCGCAGCCGTGCGTGCGACCCGCGAAGCCAGTGTCCGCCACAAGGGCCAGAAACTGCCGGCGATCCTTGGCACGCCCCTGCCTGGCGAGAAGATCGACGGAGAAACCTACGACGGCAATACGGAAATCGCGATGTTTCCCGGCGACTTACCGGAAAACCCGAACATGCTCTTTGAGGATATTGAATCACTTTCTCAAGACACCGGCCAAACCCCGCGTCAGACTGATCCTTCACTGCAGTTCATGCGGTTCCGGCCGCCGAAGCTGGACACGACCGCAGAAGGCCTGACACTGTCCCTACCCCATATCCGCCTCGACCGGGCCTTGGAATTCCTTCTCGGAGACCGTCTGGCATGACCGATACGAACAACCGCCCGCCCCGCAAACCGGCCGCCTTCCGTCTCGATGACAGCAAGGTTCAGCTCTCCGATGACCATGCTGAAAACCCATCTGCCGACCACGCATTGATCACCGAAGAGGTGCTTGACGAGGAAGCCCCGCGCCTCCCCCGCTCGGCCAGCACACCCAAGTCCGGCTCCAGCTTCGGCAAATGGCTTCTGGTTGGTCTCGGTGGTCTTGTTTCCCTCAGCATCGGCCTGGCCATAGACAGCCTGATCCGGGATCTCTTTTCCAGAACCGACTGGCTCGGATGGCTTGGCGTCGCCCTTGCCGCCATCGCCGTTGCCGGACTGATTGGCCTGACTGCACGCGAACTTGCCGGTGTTCTCCGTCTCAAGCGCATCGACGATCTCCGGGAGCGATTACAAACCGCCGCTGACACCGATGATGCGCAAAAGGCGCAAGAGAGCCTGAAAGACCTCCTCGCCATTTACCAGGACCGACCGGAGACCGCGCTTGGACGCAAGACGTTGAGTGGCCATATGCGCGAGATCATCGACGGCAAGGATCTGGTGATGCTGGCTGAGCGCGATCTTTTGCAGGCTCTGGACCAGGAAGCCCGCAAGATCGTCATGAACAGTGCCAAGCGGGTCTCAATCGTTACGGCTGTCAGCCCCCGGGCGTTGGTCGACCTTATGATGGTGTTGTTTGAAAACGTCCGCATCATCCGCCGACTGTCGACCCTTTACGGCGGGCGTCCGGGCACGCTTGGCTTTATCCGGCTGGCCAAGCACGTCTTGGCCCATCTTGCAGTTACCGGCGGCATGGCCGCAGGTGATAGCCTTGCCTCACAAGTGCTTGGTCACGGTGTGGCAGCACGTCTGTCGGCGCGGCTTGGCGAGGGTGTCATCAACGGTATTTTGACCGCAAGGATTGGCATTGCCGCGATTGCCGTGTGCCGGCCGGCGCCGTTCATTGCAACTAAGGGGCCCAGCGTGTCCGACTTCATGGGAGAACTTTTATCCTCCGCTGAAGCTGAGACCGCCTCCAAGAACAGCAAAACAACAAGCTAATTTGACCAGCAAATCCTCTTTTGAAGTACTTGAAGGTCAAACACGGAAAGTAGGCACCAACACGCCAGCAACCTCTAGTCGAAATCTGCAAGACCAATTTAACCAAACATAAGTATCTTGACTGGAATACCACTACGGAATTGACCCTTATCAATGCAAAAATTACTTTGCTGGCGTAGCCATTTTGCGACCCGAAGAGAGGACGCAAAATGGCCGCAGAGACACTTACAACCGAAAGCAAAACCCAGGCACCCGCCAACAACGGGACCTTGACCGAACCGGCCAAAAAGCCAGCTCCGAGGCGCCCCCGGAAAACTCCGGCGCAAGCGGTCCCTGCTCCCGAAACAGCTGAACAAAAAGAAGCTAACGAGCGCCTACATCAACTTGCCCAAATGCGGCGCGATCCGGCGGCGATCAATCATGTCTTCGAAACCGGTGAATACCCTTACGCCAACAAGATGAAGCGGGCGCCCTATGAAAAACGGAAAGCAGCCCTTCAGGCAGAGCTGTTGAAAGCACAGCAATGGGTCCAGGACACCGATCAGCGTATTGTTCTCATTTTCGAAGGCCGGGATGCGGCTGGCAAAGGCGGTACGATCAAGCGATTCAACGAACACCTGAACCCGCGGGCGGCCCGCGTGGTTGCACTTCAAAAGCCGACAGAGCGCGAAAGCAAACAGTGGTACTTCCAGCGCTACATTGAGAACCTGCCCTCAGGCGGGGAAATGGTGTTCTTCGACCGGTCCTGGTACAACCGCGCCGGTGTCGAACGGGTGATGGGCTTCTGCTCCCCCAACCAGTACCTGGAATTCATGCGTCAGTGCCCTGAAGTCGAACGAATGCTGGTTCGCGATGGAGTTCTGATGTTCAAATACTGGTTCTCGGTGACATCCGACGAGCAGCGCCGCCGTTTCAAGCAGCGGGAAATCGATCCGCTGAAACAGTGGAAACTCTCCCCGATCGACAAGGCGTCTCTGGACAAATGGGACGACTATACCGAGGCGAAGGAAGCAATGTTCTTCTACACCGACACCGCCGATGCGCCCTGGACCATCGTCAAGTCGGACGACAAGAAACGCGCTCGCCTCAACTGCATGGAGCATTTCCTGTCCTCCCTGCCCTATCCGGGCAAAAACACCCGCGTGGTCGGCCAGCCAGATCCACTGATTGTCGGCACCGGCCATCACGTCATCGGCCGGGATCACCACATCCTTGGCAAGACGCTCCATCCGGACATCAAGGGTGGCCGGTCTACAAACGGCAGCTAACGAACAATTTGAGGCATTAGATCAAGGACAAACAGGCGGGCCGGACCATCCGGCCCGTTTTCATTAGTGTCTCACTCAGAAAACAAATCAGCGCAAGAACGGCTCGACACCCAACACCACCACCGCTAATCTCGCCGCATGTTCATTACCTTTTTTACCGAACTGAAATCCGCCGGAATCCCGGTCTCCTTACGTGAGTATCTGACGCTTATGGAGGCGCTGGATAAGGATCTGGCTGAGCGCAGCGTCGAGGATTTTTATTATCTGGCGCGCCTGTCGCTGGTGAAGGACGAGAGCAATCTCGACAAGTTCGACCGGGTTTTTGGGACCGTTTTCAAGGGACTGGAGCTAATGAGCGACGTGCCCATCACGGAGATCCCTGAGGACTGGCTTCGCAAGCTCGCAGAAAAACACTTGAGCGAAGAGGAAAAAGCGCAAATCGAGGCCATGGGCGGATTTGAGAAGCTCATGGAAACCTTGGCTGAGCGGCTCAAGGAACAGGAAAAACGCCACCAGGGCGGCAACAAGTGGATTGGCACAGCGGGTACTTCGCCATTTGGCGCCTACGGGTACAATCCGGAAGGCATCCGGATTGGCCAAAAGGAAAGCCGGCACCGGCGTGCCGTGAAGGTCTGGGACAAACGCGAGTTCAAGGATCTCGATGACACCCAGCTTCTTGGCACCCGCAACATCCAAGTTGCCTTGAAACGGCTGCGCAATTTCGCCCGCACGGGCGCAGCAGAAGAGCTGGATCTCGATCACACGATTAAGGCGACCGCTCACAAGGGCCTTCTCGACATCAAGATGCGCCCCGAACGGCACAATGCCGTCAAGGTGCTTCTGTTCTTCGACATTGGTGGATCGATGGACGATCACATCCGGGTCTGCGAAGAACTCTTTTCGGCCGCTAGGTCCGAATTCAAGGTGATGGAGCATTTTTACTTCCACAATTGTCTTTATGAGACGGTCTGGAAGGAAAACAGGCGGCGCCACACCGAGCGGCTGCCAACGATGGACGTGCTGCACAAGTACCCGTCCGACTACAAGATCATCTTTGTCGGAGATGCCTCCATGAGCCCCTATGAGATCGCCTATCCGGGTGGATCGGTGGAGCACTGGAACGAAGAAGCAGGATCTGCCTGGATGCAACGCGTCACCGGGCTCTACAACAGCGCGGTCTGGCTCAATCCCGTGCGCCAGGAACACTGGCGTTACACACCCTCGATCCAGATGATACAGGAATTGATGGAAAACCGCATGTTCCCGATGACCGTGGAGGGACTGACGGACGCCATGAAGGAACTGGCCCGCTAACCGGCCGACAGGGGCACAGAATATGTCTGGACAGAAACCGCCCGCCTCTGCCTCGCCGGTCGCCCACGCAACAACGACCGGCATGACCGGTGGCGGGTTTTACAATCAGAACTCCACACCACAGTGGGACGCAACGGCTGCTGTCCTTGACCATCTGGAAGCCGCTGCAGATGCACTGCCGCTGGGCGGAACCGGGCCGATCTGTCTTGCCGATTTCGGCTGTTCGGAAGGCCGAAACTCAATCGCAGCGCTGAGCAGGCCCGTGTCCCGCCTGGTGCAGCGGACAAACCGGCCGATCCAGACGATCCATTCGGACCTCCCGACCAATGACTTCTCAAGCCTCTTGCGCTCTCTATGGCTGGAGGGACACTCCGTTTTTGGACAGCCGAATGTCTATTCGTCCGTTGTTGGCGGCTCGATGTATGACCAGCTGCTGCCGGACCGGAGCCTTCATATGGCCACGACGTTCAACGCGATCGGCTTCCTGTCCAGAAAACCCATTGCGACGCTGCCGGGTTACATCTTTCCAAATGGTCCAAGCGCTATCCGCAACAACGGCTTCGTTTCCGAAGAAGATCAGGCGGCTTTTTCAGAGCTCGCACAGCAAGATATTGCGACCTTCCTGAAAGCCCGCGCCAGGGAGCTGGTGCCAGGCGGCAAACTGCTGCTGCAAGTGTTCGGCGCAAATGAGACCGCCAGCACCTGCGACGGGATCTATGATCTTCTAAACGATGCGGTTCTCTGTTTCGTCGAAGAAGGCTCGATATCCCAGGATGTTTACGCAGCGTACTATCAGCCGGTCTATATGCGGACACTGGAGGAGTTGACGGGACCTGTCAGCGATCCGGCTCTAGGCGCTGCCGGGCATTTCCAAATTGACCACGCGACATCCTACGAGATCCCGGTTTCCTTCAATGAGCGCTTTTCCGCAGACGGCGATCTGGAAGCTTACGCGCGCGATTACGTCAATTTCTTCCGCGCCTTTACTGAAGCGGTTCTCAGAAATGCACTCCCGGCAAACGATCGGCGGGACACTCTTGTTGAGCAGATCTACAAAAAAGCCATTCAGCTGCTGAAAGCCGCACCGGACCTCTATCCGTTCCGCTATATCGCCGTCGCAGCGCTCATGACACGAGCAGACAGTCGGGTGATTTGAAAAAAACGGCGGCAGGCTTTCGCCCACCACCGTCTTCCTCCTCCAGAGAAGCAGGGATAACCCTCAGCTGTCGCGCAGCACCATCACCGAGCATGGTGCATGACGGACGATGTGGGCGGCATTTGAGCCGATGAAATAGGTGGAGAGCCCCGGTTTGTGGGATGTCATCAACACAAGGTCACACTCTGCCTTTTCGGCTTCCTCGATCACTTCATGGTAGACCGATCCAACCCGGACCATGACATCGACCGCCCCTTCCGGCACGTCCAGGGCATCGCCGATCTTTTGCAGGATGCCTGCGGTTTCCCTCAGCTCGTTTTCCTGAAAGCCCTCCGGCAACTGGCTTGCCACGAAGCTCTGCACTTCCGGACAAACTCCGAGCAGATGGATCTTGGCACTGTAGTCACGGGCCATCTGAGCTGCTTTCGCCAGTGCGTCATCGGCAAACTTCGGTTCAGCCGGATCGATGGGAACAAGGATTTTCTTGAACATGGCGTTACTCCCTTAAAATTCTTGAAGGGAATCTAGGCCTCCGCCAAGGCCCTTCGCCATGAGGCAGATCAATCAGCCGTCCGGACTGCCGAAATACCGCCCGGGCGTCACGCCGAATGCCTTCCGGAAGGTCGCGACAAACGCGCTCGGCCCTTCGTAGCCGAGTTTGTGCGAGACATCCGACACGCTGCGGCCAGCGGCCAAAAGTTCAAGCGCGCGAAACAGTTTCACCTGCCGGCACCATGTCCGGTAGTTCATCCCGGTTTCCGCTTTGATCCGGCGCTCAAAGGACCGGACAGACATGGCGCTTTGTGCCGCGGCCTCGGCGAGTGCTGGGACATGGGCGGGACAACGCACCAAGCCATCGCACAAGTCTCTCAATCTCGGGTCTTGCGGCATCGGAAGCTGAAGCGGCGCTGCCGGCAGCATTTTCAGCTGATCAAGAATGACATCTGCAATCCGGCCCGCCGGTCCATCAATGGTTTCCGCGCGCGGGTAGGCCATGAACTCCAGGATCAAGGCCCGCAACAAGGTTGTCACCTGAATGACCTGAGCCGTCTTCGGCAGATCCTGAGCGTAGTCGTAACTGACATAGACGAACCGGATTTCAGTATCGGTCAGATAGCGGGTTTCGTGCGCGATCCGTGGCGGCAGCCAGACTGCCCGCTCCGGCGGGGCGAAAAAGGTCCCAACTTCAGTATCGATCGCAATCGAGCCTTTGACGACGTGAAAGAGCTGGGCTGAGTCGTGCGAGTGCCAGCCATTATGTCCGGGTCCGGCTCTCTGGCTGTTGGCATATCCGATGATCTTCGCCTTCACCTCATGATCGGGAAACGCGGATAACTCCGGATGGATTGGCATAACCTGCCCTTTTTGATGCTAGACGGGATTGGCGAAACAGAAACATATCATGACAAAACAGCGCTAACACGCAAGAGCGCAATCGAAGTACAAGCGAACCGCAGCGCTGCCAGCACCCACTTTTTTGGCAAGAAACAAATGACGTACTTCACACAAAGCACAAACCCAAATGAATTGACCGGGTGGCGCTCGCCTGCCGTCCTCTTGATGATCATGGCTGGAGCCATGCAGCTGTCCTTTGCTGCCTGGTGGAACCTGATGAACAATTTCGCTGTTCAGGAGCTGGACTTCACAGGCCGGGAAATTGGCATCCAGCAGTCTATCCGTGAAATTCCAGGTTTCCTGAGCTTTCTCGCCGTTTATCTGCTGCTTGTGATGCGCGAGCAAACGCTCGCTTACCTCTCGCTTTTGCTCCTCGGCGTTGGTGTGGCCATTACCGGGTACTTCCCCACCGCGCTTGGCTTCTACATAACGACCCTGATCATGTCGATCGGCTTCCATTATTACGAAACCATGGCGCAATCGCTGTCCTTGCAATGGCTGCCCAAAGCAACGGCGGCTGCCAGTATGGGCAAGATCCTGGCTGTGGGCTCATTCGCCCAGCTGATTGCCTACGGCCTGATTTTCATTGCCTGGAAGACGTTCAACTTGTCTTTCACGGTGGTCTTCGCGATCGCCGGAGGGCTGACCATTGTTGTGCTGGCCTTCCTCATCATGGCCTATCCGCATTTCAAGGAAGGTGTTCCGCAACACAAGAAGCTGATTCTGAAGAAGCGCTATTGGCTCTATTACGCGCTGACCTTCATGGCCGGTGCCCGCCGCCAGATCTTCACCGTCTTTGCCGGCTTCCTGATGGTCGAACGCTTTGGTTATGACGTTCATGAGGTTGCCGGGCTTTTCTTGATCAACGGCGTCTTCAACATGCTGCTTGCGCCAAAGATCGGCAAACTAATCGTCCGCTTCGGTGAACGCAAAGCCTTGATCCTGGAGTATGTCGGTTTGATTGGGGTCTTCGTGACCTATGCTTTCGTCACCAATGCGACTGTTGCAGCCGCACTCTACGTGATCGACCACGCTTTCTTTGCAATCGCGATTGCTATCAAGACCTACTTCCAGAAGATCGCCGATCCGGCTGACATCGCACCGACAGCAGGTGTTGCCTTTACAATCAACCACATCGCTGCAGTCTTCATCCCTGTAGTTTTCGGGTTGGTCTGGCTGGTGTCCCCGGCAGCCGTCTTCCTGGCAGGCGCCGGAATGGCCGCCGTCAGCTTGTTCCTCTCGACCATGATCCCGTCCAACCCGGATGACGGGAACGAGGTTGATTGGTGGTTCCGCAAACCAGCTGCCCAACCGGCAGAATAATAACTGGACACAAAAAACCCCGCCGGAGCGCTCCAGCGGGGTTTTCAATTGGAACTGCGAAGCGTCTTACGCTTGACGTTCCGGGACGTGGACGACCAGTCCGTCCATGTCGCCCGTCACCTTGATCTGGCAAGACAGACGCGACGTCGGCTTCACGTCATAGGCAAAGTCAAGCATGTCCTCTTCCATCGGTTCCGGCGAACCGGTTTTGCCCGACCATGCATCATCGACATAAACATGGCAGGTCGCACACGCGCAGGCGCCGCCGCACTCCGCTTCAATGCCCTGAACCATGTTCTTGATGGCGTTTTCCATAACCGTGGACCCTTCGGCGGCATCAACTTCCGTCCGGGCTCCATCGGCAGTTACAAAGGTGATTTTTGGCATAGTCGCGTCCAAGGATAAATGTGTCTCTCGATGACCCGACATAAAGGTTCCGGACAAAAGGTCAAGGACCATGCCATTTATGGATGGAATACAGAGTCCAGCATTGAGTGAAATCAGCCTTCCAGCAGATCGCAGATATACCCGTTGGCTTCCGTGACCGCCGCAACGAGACCTGTCGTCGGTGCATTGGGTGCAGCTTTCAAGTCCCCTTCCAGGCACTCACAGGCCGTGGCGACCCGCGCAGCACCAATCGCCCGCGCTGAGCCCTTGAGCGTGTGAACGAGATCGGCGCGGACAGAAGGATCCGTCTCATTCTCCAAACGCTCCAGCGTCATTCGGGATTGCGACTTGAACAAGTGAAGAACCTGAACCTCGAGATCACGGTTGCCCAGTGTGTTTGTCGCCAACTGCACCAGGTCAATTGGTGCTTCGGGACTGGCGCGTCCTGACACGCGTGCCATCGATGAAGGGGCCATAAGGGTGCTCCGAAATACTCAACACATGCCTGGCGGCACCCTGCCGCAAGCTCTACAGGAGTATAAGTGTGCAGCGAAGACCCAAACGCCCGGTTAAATCAGGCGTTTCACGATTGCAAATTCGAGCATGTCCCCAAAAAATTGATTTCTTGGTTAACGAGCATTAAGGGCCTGCGCCGAACCAGAGGAAAAATCCCTTGCTTTTTCGCAGGTTTCCTGAATCGCCAAAATTTTAATAAAATGATTCGCATTAACTTTTTTCGTTTTTTTGACTTGCGGTCAATAATTCGAACGCGTCTGCAGTGAGCTTGCAAACCAGCCAGTCAGGCTTGATTGGGTTGGAAAACCAAGGCTCTGCCCAGCCTGCATCAATGCAGGAACGGATCGTGCGGGCGGGAACCTGGCGGCCTTGATCATCAAAGAGAGGCAACTTTCCTCCCGGCTGGGCGAGCCCTGATTTCAACCAGCGCTTTTGTGCAGGCGACAAACTGCCTGCATTAAGTGCAGATCTTTTTGCCGGCCCCGCTTCGCTTTCCGTTACGTTCTTTTGCTTCGTTTGAGGCATGAGATCCCCCTCCTAAGTGATTCAGGCGATTGCTGTTTCTTGTTCGTTAGGAGAGATTGTGCCATTACAGTAACTGATGCGGCAAGATGGGGAGAATGCTGTCAACCTTCATGGTTGCAGCGGGTCAGCGGCGGCCCTTCCCAGAGTTTATGATCCGAACCGGAAACAGTGTTAGTCTCGGTTCAAGATCGGCGCATCCGGTTGACCCTCATAACAGCGAAAAGCTGCCTGAGATCACCGGTGTGTAAAGAGTACGGATGTGAGGCGACCCAAAAATGGCAAATCAGACGAAGGCGAAAGATCCGGCGGAAGCAGCTCTGTCTGCGGTTGAAGAAGCGCTTAAGCTTGATTTCGGCGGCCCTGAAGCTTCAGCGGCAGATCAACCGGCGGAACAGGAAACGCCGAGCGATGAGCGCCCGTCACGGCGCGCGGCCAAAACTGCGGACAACAGCGAAGCGGACAAAGACAACCAGCGCCCGGCACGCCGCCGTGGACGCGGTGGACGACCGCCTGCTGCCAATGACGACCGCCGGAACATCGGCAATCTGATTTACGCCCTGCAACGCCGGCCATCGACAGCGCCTTTCTGGGGTGCATTTGCCTTGAGCGCCGTTTGGGCCGCGCTCGGCACCAGCCTCTTCATGTCTTCGTTCGCCGACCGGGTTGCTGGCGTCACGGATGCAGAAACACTGATGCAGTCTCCGGACATGATCTTGGCTGCCATCGGGATCGTTGTTCCGATTATCTTCTTCTTTGTCATGGCCATGATGATCTGGCGCGCGCAGGAGATGCGCATCGTTGCCCGCGGCATGACCGAAGTTGCCCTTCGCCTCGCCGAACCTGAAGACATGGCCAAGGAATCCATCTTGAGCGTTGGCCAGGCCATCCGCCGCGAAGTGGCCGCCATGGGCGACGGCATTGAACGCGCCATCGCCAGGGCCAGTGAACTGGAGGTTCTGGTTCACAACGAAGTGTCTTCGCTGGAACGCTCCTACAACGACAATGAGCTGAAAATCCGGTCTTTGATCGAGGAGCTGGTCACACAGCGCGAAGCGATTGTCATGAACGCCGAGCGGGTTCGGGAGACGATCGCCGGCGCGCACGAGAATTTTGCCTCTCAGCTCTCTGACACATCTGGTGAACTCGGGTCGAATGTCGACCAAGCGACCCAGAGGATGATCGACGCGGTGAATGCCCGGGTTGAAGAACTCACCAGCACCGTGGATTCGCGGATCGAGTCCCTTGGCGCGACGCTCAACGCCTCCGGCAACGAGATGGTGGAATCTCTCACCGTTCGCGCGGAAGATTATGTGGCCCGCCTGTCCACCACCGGTACCGAGCTGGTCGAAAACCTCTCGCAAACCGGCACCACGATGTATGAGACCCTCTCCTACCGTGGAAATGAGGTGAACGAACGCTTCGCCGAGACCGCCAACACCTTCGTCGAAACCCTGACCAAGCGTGGCCTGGAGATCAACGAAACGCTGACCACATCGAGCACCACAGTGGTCGATACGCTGAGCAGCAAGGCGGATGAATTCCGCACCGCGCTTGAAACCACAGGGACCCAGGTCGGCGATACCATCACGGCGCGTGGCGAAGAGATCAACGCGAACCTGTCTCTGACCTCCGGCCGCCTGATCGACACCATCACGGCACGGACCGAAGAGCTGGTGACAACGGTCGACACCCGCGTCACTCATCTCGATGAGGCGCTTGCGGAAACCGGCAACAGGGTTGTCGAGAGCATTTCCGAAAAAGGTCAGACCGTTACCGACACCATTTCCATCCGGGGTGCGGAGATCGTCGAGACCCTGTCCAGCCGTTCCACCGAAGTGGCAGAAATCCTGCGCGGCACTGGCGAAAGCATCGTTGTCGACCTGTCCCTGCGCGGCGGCGAAATCGCAGCCAAACTGGACGAGACAGCAGGTTCTCTCACCCAGACCATTTCGGTCCGCGGCGGCGAATTGGCCGACAAGCTCGACAATATCTCCGAGCGGATCTACACGGCCATTTCGATCAACGGCACCGAGCTGGACGAGCGTCTTGCTGCCCGCAGCAACGAAATGGCCAGCATCCTTGAACAGCAGACCATCGGCTTCCGCGAGACCCTGGAAAGCGTTTCCGGCCAGTTCGCTGCAGGTCTTGGCGAACAGACCGGCTCACTCACTCAGAAACTCGCCGAAACCGGCACTCAACTCGCCGAGCTCATCGGCAGCCGCGGTGACCGCGTTGCCGGCGACATCAACGAAATCAGTGGTAAGATCGCGGAGACCATCGAAGTCCGCGGTCAGGCGCTCAACGATGGCCTTGCCAACCGTTTGGGTGAGCTGGAAACCATCGTTACCGATCGCGGCGGTCAGTTGATCGATGCCTTCGACACCAAAACTCTGTTGTTGTCGGAAGCTCTCGACAGCCGTCTGTCGACCTTGGACGTTACATTCGGCAATCGCATCGAAACGATGGACAGCAAGCTGGGCGAGCGGATCGAGACCATGGATGCGTCCCTGGATCAGCGGTTCTCGGCCATCGATTCTACGCTCACCGACCGCATCAGCACGATGGACGCGTCCCTTGGGGACCGCATCGCGGCCATGGACACGTCTCTTGAGCATCGCTTCACCACCATGGATGCAACGCTCGGCGATCGCATCTCGACCATGGATGCGTCTCTCGAGCAGCGTGTGACCACCATGGACACCACGCTCGGCGAGCGGATCTCCACGATGGACTCCTCGCTTGGCAGCCACATAAACACCTTGGATCTGACCCTGGACCAACGCACGGCTGCGTTTGAAGCTGCGCTGGAGTCCCGGACGCAGATCCTCGGCGATGCCATCGAACAACGTACAACCGTCATCAGCGACACGTTGGAGGACAAGACCCGCAACATCACGGATGTGCTCGCGGACCGTTCGGATGCAATCACGTTGCAACTTGGCCAGCGTGTTGAAGCTGCGGGCAACACACTTGCAAACCGTGTTGATGAAATCGGCACCAAGCTGACGTCACATGTTGATACAGCCGCAGGCGCCATGGCCGAGAAGGCAGAGCTCCTGACTGCAACCATGACCAGCGGCACCGACCGGATTGACGAGACCCTCGATGCCCGTGCACGTCAGATTTCCGATACCCTGATTTCACGCACCAAAGAGATCGCTCAGGCCTTCGTTGAAGGTCAGGACGAAATGACCTCTGCCCTCGACAACCGCCTGGCAGAAGCCGGTTCGGTCCTGGGCAAGCAGAGCGAGCAACTAACGGAATCCCTGTCTGAGCGCATTGCTGAGATCAATGTTTCCCTCGGTGCCAAGGTGTTCGAAGTCGCAGAAACGCTCGACACGCGCGCCAGCCAGCTGGAAACCGTCCTGAATGAGCGCCTGGAAAGCATTTCCGGTACACTCACAGGCGAAAGCGAGCGCGCTCGCGATATCCTGACCGCTGTCATTTCTGAGGCCGGCGCTACCCTGTCGACCGAAAGCACGCGTCTCCGCGATATGGTTCAGGAAGCCGTTGCCAGCGCGGTTCAATCGCTTGCTGATGAGCGCACCCGCACGGTTGAGATCGTAGACGGTGCCCTGAACGATGCGACCGCGAAGCTCTCCGGCGAAGGCGACCGGATGCGCCAGATCGTTCTTGGATCCGTTGGCGAAGCCCGCGGCATCCTAGTTGGCGAAAGTCAGAAAGCTGCCGAGCAGATCACTCAGACCGTTGCACAGGCGAGCGGCTCGTTGACCAGCGAAAGCCAGCGTGCAGCCGTCCAGATCAGCCAGACCATGGAACAGGCAACTGGAGCCATGTCCGGCGAAAGCGCCAAGATCCGCGAACTGGTTCTGGTAGCAGTCGGCGACGCTGCCCGCGCCATGGCCGCAGAGAGCGAAAAAGCCCGTACGCTTTACGCTGGTACACTGGCCGAATTCACCGGCTCCCTTACCGGCGAAAGCGACAAGGTCCGCAGCGAGCTGTCGGGCTTGATCGCAGAAATCTCCGGCAACCTGTCCGCCGAAAGCGAACAGGCACGCATGACACTTGCGCGCACGCTTGAAGAGATCCGCGGTCAAATGTCTGGCGAAGCCAACATGATCCGCACCCGGGTCAACAGCGCGGTTTCCGAAGCCGCCGACCTGTTGGTCAATCGCGGCAATGAAGTCGCGACCGAGATGCTCGACAAGGCCTCCGCGCTCAACGAAGCCTTCGGTGCGCGCTCTGGTGAACTGGCGAAAATCGTCGGCACGGATGGCAACGAACTCATTTCCGCGATTGAAATGCGCGCCAATGACCTCACCGGCCGCCTGTCGGAAGTTCACGGAGCCATTCTTGAAGCCATCACGGTCAAGGGCAAGGATGTCACCGACACCTTTGCGCATACTGGGCTGGACGCCACCCGCTCGCTGGTTGAGGCCGGCGACCGGATTGTTGCTTCCATCAATGAGCGCAGTGATCAGGCAACTCGCCTCCTCACCGATACCAAACATCGGCTCGAGAACGACGTCACTGACATCCTCAACAAGATTGAGACGTCCAACGCTAACCTGCAGGCGATCGTGTCTACTGCCGGGGAGAACCTCTCTGAAGTCGAAGGCAACCTGGCACGCCGTGCAGGCGAATTCCGCTCAGCCGTCGACCGGGCAGTGTCCGAGACCAACTCGACAACAAGCCTCATCGATGAACAGGTCAGCAATCTGCGCGATGTAACGGCAACCACACTTGCGGACATCCAGAACCTGACCAACCGCTTTGGTGACCAATCAGAAGAACTCACAAAAGCGGCTCGGTATCTGGAAGACACAAACCGCTCCGTGGAATCCCGTGTCACCGACCGCAAGAGTGCGATCGAAGAGGTCGCCGACACACTTCTAGCGAAGACAGAAGCTGTTGACACGCTCATGCGTTCGTTCACACAAACCCTATCGGAAACGCTGGAAACAGCCGACGACAAGGCGCGCGATGCCGCCGGCATGCTCTCCGCAGCGGCCGAAGCTGCTTCCAAGAAAGTCTCCGAGCAGTTCGAAAGCATGCGCCTGACAGCTGGAATGGAAGGCCAGAAGGCCCGCGATGCCATCCGTGCCGCTCAGGACGACATCATCGCGGAAATGAGCAGAACGGTCAGCGATGCATCCGACCGGTTCAACGACGCGGCAACGCGTATGCGCGATGTGGCACGTGACGTCCACCACGAACTGGAGGCGACCCGCAACGAGCTGAAGCAAGGCGTGCTCAACCTGCCGGACGAAGCAGAAGAGTCTTCTGCAGCGCTCCGTAAGGTGGTCAACGAGCAAATCCGTGCCTTGACCGAGCTGTCGGACATTGTTGCAAAACAATCGAACGCGCTCGACATCTCCAAGCCTCAGGCTCACGTAGCAACAGCGTCGGCAGCTCCTGCGCCGGCCCCAGCGCCCGCCCCTGCTCCGCAGATCCCGCAAGCTCCGGTCTTTGCACAGCAGCCTGCGCAGCCGCGCCCAGCGGCTCCGCAGCAGCCGGAAGCCCGCGGTCCGGTCAACACCCGCCGCCAACAGCCTGCACAACCGGACACGTCTGGTTCGACCGGGAAAGGCTGGGTTTCCGATCTGCTGCGCCGGGCCTCGCGAGATGACGACGCGTCTTCTGACACCGAGCAGGGCCGTTCGCCGCTGCAAACGGTGGAGAGCCTGAACTCACTGTCTGTTGACATCGCCCGTGCGATCGACCACGAGACCTTCATCGACCTCTGGGAACGCTACCGCAGCGGTGAGCGGCATGTCTTCACGCGCCGCCTCTATACACTGCAGGGTCAGCAGACCTTTGATGAGATCCGTCAGAAATACGCACGTGATCCGGAGTTCCGGACCGCTGTCGAACGGTACGTGTCCGATTTCGAGCAGCTCCTGTCTCAGGTCTCCCGCAATGACCGCGACAACATGCTCGGTCAGACATACCTGACCTCGGACACGGGCAAAGTCTACACGATGCTGGCGCATGCCAGCGGCCGGCTCGACTAAGAGACCGCTGTAGCTGAAACACAAAAGGCGGCTTTCGGGCCGCCTTTTTTCTATATCGAAGACGAAACTTCGGCGTCAGTTGATTGTGAAGTTATGCGCCCGTCTCCCCGGCTTCCACGTCGAGGTTTGCCCGGATCCTGGTCATGATATCCAGCATCGACTCGATTTCTTGCGGAGCCAATCCGCCAAGCATCTTTTGCTCGACCGCCAACAGCTTTGGCGCCAGATCTTCGAAGGCGGATCGCCCACTCTCCGATAGAGACAGGAGATAACTCCGGCCATCGGCCTCGTTCGATTGACGGGTCAGGAAACCGCGGTCTTCCATGCGCTTGACGGCCCGGCTGACCACGACCTTGTCCATACTCGACCGATGGACAATCCCACTCGCCTGCAGCCCCTCGGCACTGGAACCGAGAATGGCCATAACCCGCCATTCGGCCGGCGCCATGCCGTAGTCGCGCTGGTAGACGTCAGACAGCGCCCGGGTGACATCGGAATAAAACACCCTGACCAAATACGGGAAAAATGTTTCCAGCTGGAAGCCGCTCGGTGTGAAATCCGTCTCGTTTCCGTGTTCAGTCATGCTGTTCCTTGCCCGATTTGGCTCGATTGTAACCGGTTTGCTCTGCTGAGGCGTACCGATTTGCAAGATTTTACGATTGACTTAGTTTCAATTGCAACTAATTTCGACGAACCCGTTGTTACAGTGGCAAAGCATTTTGATCGGCAAAGACCGTATGGGAGGAACCGCCGTGAAACACTTGAAGCATCTTTCGATCCTGGCCGGCCTGACCGCCGGAACACTGACCGGCTTCACCGCCACAGCGTCCGCGGATGAACTTGTCCTGTCGTCCTGGCTGCCGCCGAAACACCCGGTCGTGACAGGCGTTATCGAGCCGTGGGCTCAGCAGGTCGCCGACGCGACAGAAGGCCGTGTGACGGTCCGTGTTCTGCCAAAGCCGCTCGGCCCGCCACCGGCTCACTACGACCTCGCCGCTGACGGGGTTGCTGATATCACCTATGGCCTGCACTCGTTCACCAAGGACGACCGTTTCCTGCGCTCCCGCATCGGCCAGTTCTCCTTCATTGCCGACACGGCCACAGACGGCTCCAAAGCCTACTGGAATGTGTATGGCGGCACGCTCGACGCCCAGGCAGAACATGAAGGCACCAAGCTGCTTGGCCTTTGGGTCCATGGCCCGGGCATGTTCCACAACAACCAGCGCAAGATCGAATCCGCGGACGACTTCTCCGGTCTCAAAGTCCGGACCCCGGGCGGTTATATCGCTAGTCTGTCGCAGGACCTTGGCATCACCACGCAGTTCATGGGTCCGGGCGAAGTCTATGAAAAGCTCTCCCGCGGCGTGATCGACGGCGTTACCTTCCCGATGGAAGCGCTTCAGGCGTTCAATCTCACCGACCACATCAAGTATTCCATGAAGATCCCGGGCGGCATTTACAACACGTCCTGGTTCCTGGTCATGAACGAAGACGTCTGGGACGGCATCTCTGCTGAAGATCAGGCGGCAATTGAGAAAGTATCAGGGGAAGCACTTGCAGAACTTGCAGGTGGTGTCTGGGACGGCGCAGATACCCGCGGCGCAGCTTACATCGCCGACAAGGACATCGAAGTTTATGATGCCCCTGCCCCGGTTCTCGCCAAGATCAAGGAACTGGCCGGCAAACATGAAGGTGCGTGGGTTGAGGCCGTCTCCGGCACTGGTTTTGACGGCGCAGCGGCGCTCAGCGAGTTCCGCGCCCAAACCAACGTCAGCAACTGATCGTGACTGACGGTTCTCATAAATCGACGACAGGCCGGACCTCAAAGGTCCGGCCTGTTATCAATGCGGTCCTTGGCGGGGCATGCCTTGTGGTGCTGTTCGCTTTGATCGGCCTGACATGTGTTGACGTGGTTGCCCGGTATCTCTTCAACAGCCCGGTCACTGGCGCTTATGAATTGACCGAGCTGCTGCTGGCCACACTCATCTTTCTAGCGCTGCCACTGACGACGCTTGCCGGCGAACATATCGAAGTTGAGCTTCTGGACGGCGTCAAAAGCCGTTTTTTGAAGCGCTTTGGAACGCTGATCGCCGGAGTTTGTACGATCGGTATCTTCATACTGATTGCGCTTGAGCTGACCGAGCACGCTGAAAAGCTGCAGCGCCGCGAACAAGTGACGGATTCCCTTGAAATCCCGCTTTATCTCATCGGCTGGCTTGGAGCTGCCTCCTTCAGCGTTTCGGCCATCGCCGCCGCTGTCTTCTTCTACTCCCGTTTTCGCAAAGAGGCCTAAAACGTGCTTGAGGCTCTGACTGGTTTTGGTGCCCTGTTTGGCCTTGTCCTGCTGCGTGTGCCGATCGCCGTCGCTATGATTATCGTCGGCACAGCCGGCTTCGCAATGCTGCGCAATTGGAATGCGGCCTTCAATCTTCTGGGCAATGCCGCATTCGACACCGGCCTGTCCTTCACATTGTCGGTCATTCCGCTGTTCATCCTGATGGGCAATTTGCTCACCATTTCAGGTGTCAGCCAGTCGCTGTTCACGACGGCACACCGGGCACTTCACAAGATGCGTGGCGGCCTTGCAATGGCAACAATCGTGGCGTGCGGAGGGTTTTCAGCCGTTTGCGGGTCGTCGCTTGCAACAGCGGCCACCATGTCCAAGGTCGCCATGCCATCAATGCGCAAGGCCGGATACGCCGACAGCCTGGCAACAGGCTCCATCGCCGCCGGCGGCACCCTCGGCATCCTGATCCCGCCCAGTGTTATTCTGATCATCTACGGCCTATTGACGGAGGCCGATATCGGCAAGCTCTTTGTTGCAGGTATTATTCCAGGGCTCCTGGGCGTCGTGTTCTACATGGCGGCTGTCTATGTAACGGTGCTTTTAAAGCCAAATCTCGCCCCGTCCAGTCACGATGACATCCCTGTTGAACGCAAGGATGTGTGGGGGGTTCTCGCCGTCCTTGGCCTGTTTGCGATCATCATGATCGGGATCTATGGCGGGTTCTTCACGCCGACCGAGGCCGCAGGGATCGGCGCGGCCACAGCGTTTTTGATAGCACTGTTCTCGGGCGGTTTGACGTTCGAAAAGCTCTTCCAAGCGGGACTGAATTGCGCGCGGACCACCGCAATGATTTTTGCGATCATCATCGGCGCAGAAGTCTTCTCCAACTTCATTAGCTATGCCGGGGTTCCCGACGCCCTTCTGGAATTCGTCCAATCGCTCGATGTGAATGCCTATGTGGTCATTCTCGTTCTGGTGTTGATCTATGTGATCCTTGGCGCGGTTCTGGAAAGCCTGTCGATGATCCTGTTGACCGTGCCGGTGTTCTTCCCGCTCGTTACGTCTCTGGACTTCGGCACCGGAGCATTGAGCGATCCGGAAATGGTGCTCATCTGGTTCGGCATCATCGTGGTGGTCGTCACTGAAATCAGCCTGATTTCACCGCCCATCGGCCTCAATGTGTTTGTGTTGCGCTCGGTTCTGACCGATGTGCCGCTGCGCACGATGTTTGCGGGTATCCTGCCCTTCTGGGCCGCCGACATCTTGCGTTTGGGCCTGCTTATAGCCGTCCCGGCACTCTCGTTGGCACTGATCTAGGAAAACGCCCTTGGGCTCTCGGGCGCTCAGACGTTTCTGAGCGTCCAGGCCGCAATATCGGCGAACACCTGCTCTGCCGACTGGTTCATGGCTTCAACTGCCTGTTCAACGCCGGAGCTGCCGGACGGGGTTTCCCGCCGGAACACCTTGTTGGCAACTGTCCGGCCATTTCGGTCATTAACCACCCGCGCTGCAATCTCGACAACACCGCGATTGGCGCCTTCAATATTCAATTCAAACGCCCGGATATCCGTCTGCAGCTGATAGTCGATCAGCAGGCCATCACCCGGAAGTCCGACGCCGCGCAACCGCCCCGTGTTTTGGAGGGTTTGCAGCAACTTATTCTGCACCACATTCGGGAGCGTGTCGGCCCAGGCAACATTTGGGAAATATGAATAGACCGGACCGCTGTCGACTACGGCGATATAAGTCGTATCGAGTGCCTTAAGCGCGCGAGGCGGTGCTACAAGCACCTGGACACGGCTGGATCGTCCCGCCAAGCCGCCGACATCGGCAGCCTGCAGGCTGTAAAAGGCGGCGGGACCGGAACTGGCGCAACCGGACACCACGGCGCCAGCGCCAAGCGCGCTGATAAACGCCCGCCGGCTCAGTCGGCTATTTGCCTGTGTCATCCCCGTCAGTCCCCTATTCCCTGTACTCACCGGCGGCGCCCGCCTTGATAGGTCGGCACTTCTTCACCGCCGAAAATCACCCGGTTCGGCCGTTGTTCAAAGCTCTGCGCAGCCCGCTGGATCGAGACCAGCGTGCGGTTGAATTGCGCCAATGCGGATGTCAGATCCGCCGACCCCTGGGTGGCAAATTTCGACAAACCACCCGCAATGGCATCGGCACGGCTCTCAAACGCAACCGCGACCTTCCGGATCGCTTGCGCTGCAAGCGTTGCTTCCTTGATCAAGCCCTCACCGTCACCGTCAACCATTTCGGAGACCTTCTCGACAAGGCTCTCAACCCGGACCGATGTTGAGTTGAGGGTCGCTGTCATCTGCTGCGCATCGGTAATGATCTGATCGACATCCGGAGTGCGTTTGCTCAGGTCCGCCGTCATTTGCTGAACATTGTCCGCGGCCTGACGCGCGCTTTGCAGGATTGCCGGAATGCCATCTTCTCCGGCCAGACCACTGGCTGCAGTTTCGACCGAGCCGACAATATTGGCGATCTTTTCCGGATCAACAGCACGCAGCAGTTCATCGGCAGACTGGAGCGTGGATGCGAACCGTTCTGCCGCGACCTGAACATCTTCAACGAGCGCTGCAATCCGGTCATCCTGGCCGCGAACTGTTGCTGAAACCGCCTCGAAATTCTGAATCGTGGACTTTGTCGAAGCGATGATTTCGTTGATCTGGCTTTGCTGATTGTTGAAGTTGTCGACGATGCTCGCAACACTGTCGACGGTCTCGCCAATGGTGGCCGGATCGACGCTCGCAATGATCTCATCGACGCGAACGAGAGAGATGTTCAGTCCTTCAGTGAGTGTGGCCACGGATGCAACAATCTCGTCGACGCGCAGCGGATCAATTACCGCGGCAATCTCAACGCCACGGGTGACGATCGCATCCACCTTGCCAACGATATCGCGCGTTCCAGTGATCACGTCATTGATGGTGCCTTCGCGTGCGCGCAGCATCTCTACAATGTTGTTCACGCCCTGCATCGTGCTGGACGTGGCCACGACCAGTTCATCAATGTCACCCGAGCGCTTTTCCAGCACTTCGCCGAGCGCTGCCGCGCCCTTCATGACCTTTTCGATGTCTTCCGGCTTCACCGCCTGAACTATGTTTTGAACGTTGCCGAGCCCATCATTGAGGCGTTCTGTGAACTCGGTCAGTTCCTTGGCCGCGTTTTGTGCATCAGCCATCAAAGTGTCGATATCTGCGCTCGCCTTGCCAAGGCTTCCCGAGAAGGTCTGCAGGTCGTCCACGATGGCCGTGACTTTGTCGGACGGCACCGCTGCCAGAAGCCGTTCGCCTTCGTCCACCAGGCCCTCAAGCCGCGCAGACAGGCTTGAAAACGCATCCGAAGCCTTTCCGATGCTTGCCATGAAGTCTTTGACGCCATCAGAGTTTGCAGCAAGAGCATCTGAGAACGTCTCAACGTTCTGGATCGTTTTGGAAATCGCCGGACCATTGTCCTGAAGCAGCTGATCGACGGTTTTCATGGTCGAATCCGCGCGTTTCAGAACGTCCCGCGCACCATCCACGATATCGTCAAAAAACGATCGCTCGGCATTGATGAGTGGGATGTTATTCGGGTTCTGGCTGCCGTCCGGATTCAACAGTAGCGGAGAGGAACTTGTTCCGCCGATCAGATCCACATAGGCAACACCGGTCAAGCCGGTGAAATTCAATGTTGCCTTGGTATCTTCGCGGAGCGGCGTGGATGGCCGGATTCGAACCGTTGCCAAAACCTTGGTCGGGTCACCCGGCGCAAAATCCAACGAGGCCACGTCACCGACCTTGATGCCGTTGAACAACACCTGCCCTCCAACAGGCAAGCCGGTCACCGCACCGGGAAACAGGATTTTGACTTCGACATTCTGACGCGACTCAGCTGTCACAGCGAGCCAATAGATGAACCCGAACGCGCTGATCAGGATCGCGATCATAAATGCGCCGATCAATATGTAATTCGCGCGGGTTTCCATTCACTCAAACCTCATGTGCGGCGCAGAGCCCGCTCCCCTCGGAAGTAAGACTTAATCCAAGGGTCGTCATTTTTCATCATGTCTTCCATTGGCCCGATCGCAAGAACACGCTTTTGCCCAAGAACTGCGATGCGATCACAGATGGAATGCAAACTGTCGAGGTCGTGAGTAACCATATAAACGGTCAGATCCAGCGTGGAACTCAAATTGCCAATCAACGAATCGAACGCGGCAGCCCCAATAGGATCCAGGCCGGACGTTGGTTCATCCAGAAACACCAAATCCGGGTCGAGTGCAAGGGCACGGGCAAGGCTTGCCCGTTTCACCATGCCGCCGGAAAGCTCTGAAGGCAGCTTGTCTGCGGCATCCTGCGGCAGCCCCACCAATTCCAGCTTCAAGGTGGCCAGTTCATCCATTAGGCGCTGCGACAATTTCAGATGCTCCCGCATAGGCACCTGAATGTTCTGCTTCACGGTGAGCGACGAAAACAACGCACCTTGCTGGAAGAGCACGCCCCATCGCCGTTCGATCATTTTGCGGGTCTTGCCCGACGCCCTGGAAAGATCGTGACCGAATACCGAAATCTGTCCGGCCCGCCTCGGTGTCAGCCCTAATATTGTGCGCATCAACACCGACTTACCGGTGCCAGACCCACCAACAAAGCCAAGCACTTCCCCGCGATGCACATCGAGATCCAGATCCTGCAGGATGATTTTGGAGCCAAAACCGACGGTGATATCGCGAACAGACAGAATGTTTTCCGGCCGGTCCGCCTGCGGGTCCGCAGCATGCTCGGTTTGTTCGATGTCTGACACTGCCATCTCGTCGTTATACCCCAATGGCCGCGAAGAACATTGCGAACAATCCATCGACGACGATCACAAGGAAGATCGCTTTGACAACAGACATGGTGGTGTGCCGGCCGAGCGACTCAGACGACCCTTCCACCTTGAGGCCCTCAACGCAGGCAATCAGGCCAATAATCAAAGCCATGAATGGTGCCTTGATGATACCAACGACGAAGGTGTTCACAGTGATGGCCGACTGAAGCTGCGTCAGAAACGCTGCAGGTGGAATATCCAGGTACGCCCAGGTAATGAGACCCGCACCAAAAAGCGCCGAGATATCGGCCACGAAGGTCAAAATCGGCAAGGCAATCATCAATGCCAGGATGCGCGGCAGCACCAGAACTTCTGTCACGCTGAGGCCGATGACGTGCAATGCATCGACCTCCTCTTGCATGCGCATGGCGCCCAACTCGGCGGTAAACGCCGACCCGGACCGTCCGGCCACCATAATTGCGGTTAGGATGACGCCGATCTCCCGAAGCACCAGGATGCCCGCCAGATCAACGACGAAAATGTCGGCGCCGAACTGCCTCAGGTAAAATCCGCCCTGCTGAGAAATGATCGCGCCGATCAAAAAGCTCATCAGCGCCACTATCGGGACAGCGCCGATGCAGCTGCGGTCGAACTGCACGGCGATTGCGATGCTGCGAAGGCGTTTGGGCTGCAAAAGAACAGTCGATAGGACAATGCCGAGTGATCCAAGGATATGCAGCATCGCGAGGGTGTCTTTATACACCTCAACCATCTGCCGCCCGGTCGCTTCAAGAAAACCGACAATCGTGAAACCGGACCGGTCTGGCTGCCAGCGCGGCGGGTGATGCTTCTCGATTTCGTGAAACAGGCTTTCGCGAATGGGCGTCACCCCGGTCAACTGCACTTTCCGGCCGCTGAATTCCAGCTGCCCACGGGTGCGGTGGATCAGCCAGGCGCCACTTGTGTCAAGATGATCAACTTCTGAAACATCGATACACGTCAGTTTGTCCTTGGCGACATTCAGCTTGGAGATTTGCTGGTCGGCGTCTGCAAGAGTGCTGACAGTCCAGTCTCCGGATAGAATAAGGGACTGATGTCCCTCGGAATCGGTATCCAGGTGCAATTCCGGCGCTTTGTTTTTTTCCAAGAATGCCATTCCGGAGAGTTGCCCCTTGCCGCTCGTCAACTTCCCCCCGTATACCTGATTGTAAAGATTAACGTCCAGCAGTCAGATGAAAGCATTGCCCATGGAAATTGCCCGCCCTTACCTTTTGTTTCTCGGTGACGTCCCCGATGCCCTGGCCGCCAAGACCGCAACAGGCATTGTTGATTGGCGGAAAGACTGGTGTGTCGGACAGGTCCGGCTCGATGGCTGTGCCGCAGATACCGGTCTGACGGACATGTCGATCGCCGAGGGAACTGCTGCAGGTGCCAAGACAATGGTCATCGGCGCCGTCAATGCCGGCGGACGTTTGCCGGATCATTGGGTTGATTCGGTGGTCGAAGCGCTGAACGCAGGCCTTGATGTTGCCTCTGGGCTTCATGTCAAACTCGGTGACGTTCCGGCAATCAAGGAAGCAGCTGCCAAAAACGGCCGCCAGCTCCATGACGTCCGCCACAACTCCATGACTTTTGCCACCGGAAAGGGCATCAAACGCCCGGGCAAACGGATTTTGACCGTTGGAACAGACTGCTCTGTTGGCAAGAAATACACAGCCCTTGCGATGGACAAGGCGATGAACGAGCGCGGCTACACCAGTTCGTTCTGCGCGACCGGCCAGACAGGTGTCTTCATTTCCGGCCGGGGCCTGTCTCTCGATGCCGTTGTGGCTGATTTCATCGCCGGCGCTGCCGAGTGGCTTTCCCCGGCAACAGAGGAAGATCACTGGCAAGTCGTGGAAGGCCAAGGTTCCTTGTTCCACCCGTCATTTGCCGGAGTGACACTCGGCCTGCTTCATGGCTCCCAGCCCGACGGATTTATTGTCTGCCATGAGCCCACGCGAACCAAAATGCGCGGCGTTGAAACACCGCTGCCAACGGTCGATCAAGTCATCGACATGACCATTCAGTGCGGCAAGCTCACCAATCCCGGCATTCGGTGTGTCGGCATTGCGGTCAACACCCAGGCTCTGGATGACGATGAGGCGCTTGCGCTTCTGGCAAAACTGGGTGAGCGCCATGGCCTTCCGGCAACCGACCCGATCCGATATGGCATGGAAGCCGTGGTCGACAAGGTCTCCGCGGAGTTCGGCACCCCATGAGCCGCAGCGTCAGCATTGACCTTGAAAGCTTTGAGATCGCAGGCGGTTTTACAATCTCCCGCGGCAGCCGCACCCATGCCAATGTGCTCGTCACCACTTTGACGGACGGCGATCACATCGGCCGCGGCGAATGTGTGCCCTATGCGCGTTATGGCGAAACCATGGAAAGCGTTCAGGAGCAGATCCAGGAGATCTCACCGCTGTTGAAAGACGGTTTGAGCCGCCATGCACTGCAAGAGGCAATGCCGGCCGGTGCTGCACGCAACGCCGTAGATTGCGCCCTTTGGGACCTTGAAGCCAAGCAAACCGGTAACTCGGCGGCAGAGATTGCCGGGATCCCGCCGCTTTCACCGGTCACGACCGCTTACACCATCAGTGTCGGCACACCGGAAATTATGGCGGAAAAGACGGCAAAGGCCGCACATCGTCCCTTGCTAAAGGTTAAACTTGGCGGGGTTGGCGACGATGAGCGCATAGAAGCTGTTCGCAAGGCCGCCCCGGACAGCACCTTGATCGTTGATGCAAATGAAGCCTGGGACGACAGCTGTTTCGCGACGAACATGGCAGCGTGTGAAGCCGCCGGCGTTGCTTTGATTGAACAGCCTTTGCCCTCCAAGGATGACAGCCATCTCAAGGATTTCAGCTCCAAGATCACGATCTGTGCGGATGAAAGTCTGCACACACGGGATGGGCTTGAAGATCTGCGCAGCCGATATGATGCCATCAACATCAAGCTCGACAAAGCCGGGGGTTTGACGGAGGCCCTGGCGCTTCTGGATCAGGCCAAAGCGCTTGAATTTGAGATCATGGTCGGTTGTATGCTCGGCACGTCTTTGGCCATGGCCCCCGCGGTCCTATTGGCGCAGCGGGCAGACTATGTGGATCTCGACGGGCCTCTTCTTTTGACGCAGGACCGCGCACCGGGACTGATCTTCGAAGGCAGCACGCTGTTCCCGCCAAGGCCGGAATTGTGGGGCTAACGCTTAAGTTTTAACGCACCAAGCTTGAAGCCATGCGCTGACGCACCATCGGCGTCAGCGTCAGCATTACAAGCGTTCCGGCTGCCGAGATTGCTGCCATCAGATAAAACGGCAGATCCGGGTCCACCTCGTACAACGCACCGCAGACACTCAAACCAATGGCCATCTGCAGGCCGATTGATGTGGCAAGCAGACCCTGGCCGGTCCCGGCCCATTTGCTTGGAACGACTTTCGCCAGAATTGCAATGGCGCCCAGATGTGCAGCGCCGAAGGTGAGCGCGTGCAGAAGCTGGATCGCGACCATCGACACCAGCGTATCCGCGAACGGGAACAGGCCCCAGCGGGCGACCGCGGCAATCCCGGCAACGATCAGGAAAACCGGTGGGTCGAAACGAAGCGCGATCTTTCCGGCAACTGTGAAAAGCGCAATCTCAGCGATCACGCCGACAGCCCACAAGATGCCGATTGTTTCGTCTGCTATCCCGGCGGCTTGCCAGTAGAGCGTCCCAAACCCATAAAATGCCGCATGGGTTGCCTGGAACAAGCCAAGCAGGATGAGCACCGGCCAAAACCAAACCGTTTTGAAGGGCGCTTCTCCGGCCTCTTCGTCCAAACCTTCGCTTGCCCCGGCTCCGCTTTGGCGCGGAAGTGACAGAACAACGCCGCCTGTCAGAAGCGACGCCAAGCCAATCAGAAACAGCATCACCCAAACGGTATCTCCGGTCGCCAGGAATCCGCCAGCAAGATTGGCAGCAACAAACCCAGCAGATCCCCAAAGGCGCATCCGTGCATAGTCCGCGCCCGTGTTGCGCGCAGCATCCAAGGCATAGGCATCACTGAGCGGAAGCACCGGCGCCTTGAAGACCATGTAGCCGATCACCCCGGCGCCCAGAACGTAAAGACCATTTCCAAGGGCGAAAAGCGCGATGAAGACGGTTCCAAGGAGAGAATAAACAAAGATGGACCACCGGCGCTGACCGGTACGGTCCGCCAGGTTTGTCAAAAGCGGACTTGCGGCAATCCGGGCAACCGTCCCGGCCCCCAGCACAAATCCAATCTCGGCCGCGGAAAACCCCTCGAACTCCAAAATGACCGGAAAGAAAGGGAGAAATAGCCCATAGCCGAAAAAATGAACCCCGAACAAGGCGGAGACACGCGCGCTGAGGGCCGACGTCAAATTCAACATGCAAACCGAACCGGATTTTGAGGCCCAAAAGAATATTAACGATTTTCAGTTTACCCTGATTTTGGAATTGTCCGGATTGGATACCAAACGGCCCTTGCAGAGTTGAGAATCGCGCCCTTATGAAAGCGGAAACACAACAGGTAGAACCGGAGCTGATAGGCGAAGCCGAATATCAGACGCTTGAACAGACCTTGATGGAATCCGATCGGGGACGTCGGTTTCTAAAAGAGTTTTTGAACCGGAACAAGACCCCGGAAACGACCGAGATCCTCGGCGCGATCCAACGTCTTGAGAAAGTCGTCACCCGCCAGCGCAAAGTTCCGGATCTCGACAAGATCCGCCTGGATATTGCCGACATGCACGAGGCAATTGAGCGCACCAAGGCGGAGATCGCCAACATCAAGGACGACGGCGACGAAAGCAATCGCTTTGTCGACGCCTCTCATGAGCTTGATGCGATCGTGACGCAGACCGAAGGCGCAACCCAGTCGATTCTGGAAGCTGCCGAGCAGATCCAGGAAAAAGCCTGGGTTCTTCGCGAAAACGGCGCAGACGATGCGACTTGCGACGATATTGATGCGAAGGCCACAGAAATCTTCATGGCCTGTTCCTTCCAGGATCTGACCGGCCAGCGCACCAACAAGGTGGTCCAGGTGCTGCGATATCTCGAAAGCCGGATCAACCTGATGATAAACATCTGGGGCATTGAAGATCTCGAAGCAGATGACACCGCTGGTCCTGTTGACAGCCGCCCGGATGCTCACCTGCTGAACGGCCCGCAGCGTGATGGCGCGGGCGTCTCTCAAAACAGCGTCGATGAGCTGATGTCTGTCAGCGGCGACGTGTTTGAGGCCGCTTTGGACGAAGTCGCAGCGCCCGGCAACACATCTGCGAGCGAAGCTTCAGCACCAATGGGTGAAGCGGACATCGATGCCCTGATGGCGGGCGATAGCGAACCGATGGATGCGGCCGCGATTGATGACATGTTTGCATCCGCGCCTGCGGCCGAGGAAACGGAAGCAGCAGATATAGCTGAAGTAGCCGATCCGGTCGCCGATGAGTTTGCGGCTGCCCACGCCGATGAAGTCCTGGACGAAGCCGCGATCGACAAACTGTTCGATGCGGAAGTCAGCGAGCCGGAAGCTGCCAACGACAGCGAACCGGCAGCGGAAACAGCAGAGGCAGAAGCTGATGCCGACTGGGCTTTGGTCGAGCAGGAAGCAGATGCCGACGACGGCGCTGACCCGCTGACGGAGCTGACCGAGGCCGAACGACAGGCTCTGTTCAACTGATCGATCTTCACACTGTCAAGAGACAAGGGCGCCCATTCCAGACGCCCTTTTTCTTTGCCTCACCAAAGCAAATGCCGCGCTCGTTTCCTTGCGCGGCATTTGTCGGAGAGTTTTAAAGGCATCGTCGGCAGACCCGGAGATCAGCCAACGATGCCTCCCCTCTTTGTTCAAAGTTATGCGGCTTTGATCTTATCAAAGAACTGGTTCGCTTCTTCGCTCAGACGCGCAGCCCTGTTCTTCAAGGTCAATGACGTTTCATGGATCGTCTCAACCGTGCCATCGACTGAATCGATCGACCCGCGCACAGCGGCGATCTCATCTGTAAAGCTCTGTGTGCCGACCGCCGCGATCTGAACCGCAGACGAAATCTCCGCCGTTGCAGAAGATTGCTGCTCCACGGCCGCCGCAATGCTGTTGGCGATCTCTGACAATTCGCTGATGATCGTGGTGATTCCATCAATATCCTGGACAGACTGCCGGGTTGCCTGCTGGATCGCAGCAATCTGTTCGGTGATCTCTTCAGTCGCCTTCGTCGTCTGACTTGCCAGCTCCTTGACCTCGGCCGCGACGACGGCAAAGCCCTTACCCATTTCACCAGCCCGAGCTGCTTCAATGGTTGCGTTGAGTGCAAGGAGGTTGGTCTGTTCAGCAATGTCAGAAATCAAGCCGATGACAGACCCCACCTGATCGGCAAAACCGGCCAACTTGGTGACCGATTCATTAGTGTTCTGGGCGCCTTGAACTGCTTGCTGAGCCTTTTCACGTGAATGCCCGGCCTGACGCCCGATTTCAACAATCGAGGCGCTCATTTCCTCTGTTGCCGTCGCGCTGGACTGCACACCGCTCGCGGTCTCCGCGGAGGAAGTGTCCATGGTCTGCATGCGGGTTGCGATCGAGCCGGTCTCCCGGCTGAGATCGCGGGAAGAGTTCTCCAACTCGTCAGACGTGGTGCTCAACTCGCCGACGACGCCGCTGAGTGAAGTCTCGAACGTGGCAATCGCGGACTTCAGCCCGTCTTCCCGGGCAACAGCGTCCGCCACCATTTTGTCGTGATAGGTGGAAATGGCGATGTCCATATCCAGCATCACCAGTTTGGTGATCACAGCCATGACCTTAGAGCGCTTGGCAGCGGTCATCATCCGCTTGGTCAGCAGCACTTCGGAGATCTGGGTTAAGGCAAAGGAATACCCGCCGATGTACCAGCTCGGATCAAGACCGATGCGCACATGTGCCAATCCGATCCGGATGGAGCGCTCAAGGTACGCCTCGGTCGGTCCTTCATTGAACATACGCTCCCAATGAGAGAGCTGCGCCGAGATCAGGCGGGCCTCCTGGTCTCCGATCATTGTCGACAGATGCGGTACCGTTTTTACATGGTCGTAAAATCCGTCCATGATCCTCGGCAAATGAGAGGAAAGTGTCGGCCAGATCGATCGCGCAAGTGTGCGATCTTCTTCGGTGAAACGGAAAAACGCCAGCCTGCCCTTTAGCGTTTGGTTCTGCATATTGGCTCCATAAACCCTGCAAGCCAGTGCTGGTCCCCCTCAGGCCAACGCTGTCCCGCCAATCAACGTAACACGCCCCTTCGTGAGGCGGGTTTCGACGGAACACCAGGTATTCAATGCCAAGGAAGACAGGACGGCAGCATCAGCAGAGAGCATACCCCTACGTAACGTAACCTCCTGGTTTTGCTTCGCAATTCAACAGACACCACGGTTGTTTCCGCACCATCCTTTCTTTCGCGAATCCTCCGAGAAAGAACAGGACTGATATTATCCGCCTAATGGGTCAGCCACTAACAGCGCGTTAACGCGAAACAGCCTTAAACAACATCTTAGGGTCGATATTTCCGCCCGTCAGTACGACACCGACGGTCCGCTCCCTTAGGTCAAGTTTCCCGGACAGCAGTGCGGCCAACGCAGCGGCGCCGCCGGGTTCGACAACCAGCTTGAGCTCGGAAAACGCAAACGCCACAGCGTCCAGAACCTGCTCGTCCGTGACCGTATATCCTTCCCCAGAAAATTGACGCAGGATCGAAAATCCGATCTCTCCGGGACTTTCAGAAAGAAGCGCATCACAGATCGAGCCGGATTTGGCGGGATTGGACAGCAATCCCCCTGCCTCCAAAGACCGTTTGTAATCATCGAAGAATTGCGGTTCGACTGTATGGAACACCGTTTCCGCGGAAGTGTTTGCAAGCGCAAGCGCAATCCCGCTGGAAAGGCCTCCACCACCTGTGCAAGCCAGGACATCATCCAACCGCACACCAAGGTCTTTTGCTTGCGCTTCCATTTCCAGGCCAACGGTCCCCTGCCCGGCAATGACGGCAGGATCATTGTAAGGGTGCACGAACGTCGCGCCGGTTTCGGCGCAGATCTCGGCAGCGATCTTGTCGCGGTCTTGGGTGGCCCGATCGTAAGTAATGACCGTCGCACCGTATCCGCGAGTGCGTTCCAGCTTCACCTGAGGTGCATCGGCAGGCATGACGATCGTCGCCGGCATGCCAAAGATCTTGGCACTGGATGCGATACCTTGCGCGTGATTACCCGACGAACAAGCGACGACACCCTTGGCCCGGACATCTAGGTCCAATTGCCGCAAGCAATTGTAAGCGCCACGAAACTTGAAAGAGCCGCTGCGTTGCAGGCATTCCGGCTTGATCAACACACGCCCGCCGACACGCTCGTCCAGAGCGGGATTGGTCAAGAGCGGGGTTTTGACAGCAACGCCCTCCAGGGCATCAGCTGCCTCCAATACATCGTCGAAAGTGACGACTACGCTGCTGGAGGAAGGTCGTTCTGCTGTCGCGCCGGTCATGGTGGCCACCTCATTCAGGATCTGATGTGGACAGGAGTACCGGCTACCCCATGGCCTGACAACGGCAACATTGTGAGGGTTACAAAATCCCGCAGCACCAATATTTTAAAGCTTCTGAGACTTTCAGATCACTCTGCCGCGTTGGCCTGTGCCACGCCGCCAACGGCGGCGATACAATTGTCCAGGAACTGCCGGCTGCTGGCTGCCCAGGTGTAATTGAGTGCAATGTTCCGGCAGTGGTCGCGCGGAAGATCGAGAGCGGCCTCACAGGCCTCTGCAAGGTTTTCGGACAAAACACCCGCGCCGGTATCGCCGATCACATCCAGCGGCCCCATGACCGGATAGGCGGCAACCGGCACTCCACACGCCAGCGCTTCCAGCATGACATTGCCGAACGTGTCGGTGAGAGACGGGAAGACGAAAACATCAGCGCTGGCGTAATGACGCGCCAGATCTTCGCCGGTTTTCGCACCGACGAAGAGTGTGTCGGTGTATTCTCTCTGCAGCGTATCCAGCTGAGGCCCATCGCCAATAACGACCTTAGATCCGGACAGTTTCAGATCCAAAAACGCCTTGATGTTCTTCTCAATCGCAACGCGGCCAACATACATAAAGATCGGCCCAGGCAAATCCTGCGGCAGGACAGAGCCCTCGTAGGGTTTGAAGAGATTTTCGTCGACACCGCGCGACCAGCGCATCAAGTTCCGGAAGCCGCGGTCTCTCAGGTCGTTCTCCAGTGAAGTCGTTGCCACCATGCAGCCGTTGCCGGCATTGTGGAAGCGGCGCATCCAGGCATAAGACCAAGAAAGCGGCACTGGCATCCGGGCAGAAACATACTCTGGAAACCGTGTGTGATAACTGGTGGTGAACGGCTGTCCGCGCTTTTTGGCGATCCCGGCCGCAAGCAGGCCAAGCGGACCTTCGGTCGCTATGTGCAGATGTTCACAGTCGAACTCATCCATCATCCGCCGCACGGTGCCTTTGTACGTCAAAGACAGACGGATTTCTGGATATGTCGGGCACGGAAGTGTCTTGAAAGCCTGCGGGGTCAAAAACTCCATGCGAACGCCCATGGCGCGGAGTTCGTCAGCTGTGCGTTCAAGCGAGCGCACGACGCCATTGATCTGCGGATGCCAGGCATCCGTGACAACAAGAATGGAACTCATGCGGCGACCGGAGCTTCCTGTGGTTTCGCCGTTTGGGCTCCGGTTTGGGCCTGTTCTACCCATCTGATCACCTCAAAGGTTCCATCATGATGTTCGGCAACCGCTGTGCAGCTTTCAACCCAATCGCCAGTGTTGATGTAGTGAATGCCGTTGACGTCACGGCTTGCTGCATGGTGGATGTGACCGCAGATGACACCGTCGACGCCCTGACGACGCGCTTCGTCGGAAAGAGCCTCCTCGAAGCGCCCGATGAAACTGACTGCATTTTTGACTTTCAGCTTCGCCCAAGCTGACAAAGACCAGTATGTCAGGCCAAGCCGGCGGCGCACGGCGTTCAGCACCGTGTTGACACCAAGCGCTGTGACGTAAGCCTTGTCCCCAAAGAACGCGAGCCACTTGGCATGGCGGATCACCACGTCAAATTGATCCCCATGGATCACCAGATAGCGTCGGTTGTCGGCGGTTTCATGGATGATGCTGTCGGTGACTTCCACACCGCCGAAGTGGGTGCCTAGGAAGCTGCGTAGAAACTCGTCGTGGTTTCCAGGAATATAGACAACACGAGAGCCCTTGCGGCCTTTGCGCAGGATCTTCTGAACCACATCGTTGTGGAGCTGCGGCCAATACCAGGACCGCTTCAACCGCCAGCCATCTGCAATGTCGCCGACGAGATAAATCGTCTCGGCGTCATTGTCCTTCAGGAAGTCAAGCAGAAGCTCTGCCTGGCACCCGCGAGTGCCCAGATGTACATCTGAAATAAACAAGGCCCTGTAATGCCGCGATGTCTCCGAAGTGGACATTGCACGTCTCCTAGATCCATTGGACCGCTATAGACGCGATTCAAGTTTCACTATTATGACAGACGGGGTTTGAGGTGGCCTGACGTTGCGTTTTCCTAAAGTCATTGGAGGATCTTTCCCTTAGCCGCGCCAACATATGCGTTTCAGCGCGCTCACTCAGGGCCTCACAATCACGCAGGGCCATCGCTTAAGGGATAGCCGCAGCGGGTTTCCTTTCATATGGTCTCGCAAACCTCACCTTCAAAATTTGGGAGATCGATCATGGATTTGGGATTGCGCGGCAAGTCGGCAATCGTGTGCGCATCAAGCCGCGGGCTTGGCAGAGGTTGCGCAGAAGCGCTTGCAGAGGCCGGATGTGACCTGGTGATTAACGGGCGCGATAAAGATGCACTGGAAGCAACCCGCGCGTATCTGACGGACACCTTTCAGGTCAAGGTCAGTGTCATCGCTGCCGACGTTTCAACACCGGAAGGACAAACCGCTCTCCTGACGGCCTGCCCGGAGCCCGACATACTGGTCAACAACAATGGCGGCCCACCTCGCAAGGACTATACAGAACTCAATCGCTCTGCCTTGCTGGAAGGTGCCATCCAGAACTTCGTGACACCGATCGAATTGATCCAGGCGGTCACCCCCGGAATGAAGGCCCGTGGCTTTGGCAGGATCGTCAACATCACGTCCTTGTCCGTGAAGATGCCGATTGAAGGCCTGGACCTTTCCAGCGGCGCCCGCGCCGGTCTGACAGCATTCCTGGCAGGTGTTTGCCGCCAGCTGGCTCCGCATGGTGTCACGGTCAACAATCTGCTGCCAGGCAAAATGGATACGGACCGGCTGAGGGGTGGGTTTGAACGCTCCGCACAACAGTCCGGTCAGACAGTGGAAGCCATTCGCGCAAGCCAGGCTGCGGAAATACCCGCACGCCGTTTTGGAACAGCCGAGGAGTTCGGCCAGACCTGTGCCTTTTTGTGCTCCGCACACGCCGGCTACATCACCGGGCAGAACATTCTCATGGACGGCGGCCTTTACCCGGCAGCATTCTGACAAAAAAGCCGGCCCGCGATCGCGGGCCGGCAGAATTTTCAAAACCAGTCTGGCAGCTGATCAGAACTTGATGCGAACTGACGCTGTCAGGATGTCGACTGAAGAGTCGACGGAACCGGTCAGCGATCCCTTCGAAGCGCTGTAGTCCTGGTGACCCGGGACAAGGTTCAGATCGGTGTCTGTACCAAAGATATGCGTGTAGCCAAGATCAAACGAGAAGTGCTCGTTGAAGACGTAGGACGCACCGGCGCTTACCCAGATACGATCGTTGTCCGGAAGGCGCGCAGACCGGATTTGATCATCGATCGGTGACCACTCATACGCTGCACCGGCGCGGAAGGTCAGCTTGTCATTGAAGTCGTACTCACCACCGAGCGCGACGAAGTAGCCGTCATTGTAGTTGAACGGCAGCGTGGTCACGGTGGCGCCGGTCGCATCAGCCGTGATCTGCGGCTCTTTCAAGCGGCTCCAGTTTGTCCACTCGAAAGTACCGAGGACACGAATGTCGTCTGTGATGCTCTGCTTTGCCGAAAGAGTGACCATGTCCGGCGTTGCAAGTACGGTTTTCACGTTCGTGACGGCTGTCGTGAACGGGTTCGCCGGGTTCGGAGCAGCGATCGTGCCGTCGATGTCGGTAAAGATCGCAGAGCGGTAACCGATGCCGATTTCCGTGGTCGCGGTTGGTTTGATCGTGACGCCGGCCGTCATACCAACGCCAACGCCGTCACCATCAAGCTGCTGGCCCGGAAACAGGGTGGCGCCAGGAATAGACGGAGAGAACGACGCGTTCGTCAGGCGAACATCCGCATACTGGATCTGCGGACCGATCGCGACGGAGAACATCTCATTGATCTTGTAGCCGACAACCGGGTTCAGGTTGATCGAGAAGATCTTTGAAGAGCGGTTATAGCCTGCACCGGTCCAGTTGCTGTCGTCCGGCTTTGTGGAAAGACCAAACGGACCGTTGATCCCAACGCCAAGGTAGATTTTGTCGTTGAAGTTGTAAGACGTGTAGGACGCCGGGATCCAGGCGTCATGGCCGATATCACCGGTGTCAAAAGACGTCGTGATCAGACCGGTCGGCGTGGTCAGTGAATTCGGAACGGTGTTCGAACCGGTAATGTCGGACTTTGGAATGATGAAGGCGTTGTGAGCCTCAAATACGATCTTACCGTCCATCGACGTGATGGTTGCCGGGTTCCAGAACATGGACGAAATCGACGAACTGGAGGTACCGTTACCGGCGAAGGAAGTCCCTTGGTAGTATGCGCTCTGCTCGCGCAGGGCGAAACCGCCCGCAGAGGCTGCACTTGCGACGATCGAGGCAGCAATGGCTGTCGACGTCATAAGTACGATTTTCTTGGTTGCCCGCATTTTTACGTTTCTCCCAATCCTCCTCCCCCCCCGGGAGGAATTTGACACTGACTGCAGGGTCTAAAAGAAACGGTCGCCTTTCAACCACGAAATGCGATCTCTAATTGCAGCGCACACGGTTGCTGCGTTGCAAAATACGGGTTTTCACGAAGGCCCGGCGCACGCACCAAGTGCTTATAGCCGGATAAACATATCATCAGACACTGCTTTTGGAGGATGACCGCGACCAACCATACAAATGCACACTTTTTAGGCACATTACCAAAGCGTCACACTTAACTTTCTTTCTTTGCTGCGCGTTGCTTTCTTGTCACACATAACCTTAGGGAATACCGGCGTTTTGCGCGAGCCTGGAATGTTTTTTGGTGACTGAATCGCTTCATTGGCAAACCCAAAAATCCCAAATCAGCATTATACACCGCCCACGATATGGCCAACCGAGTGAGATGAAAAAGTCATTCCTATGTCAGAAATGCGGATGTATTTATGGTCCAAATATCCGCATTTCAGACACGATACACAGGGAGTTTCGAACTTTACGAGCCGAAACTGCTAACAATACAGGTCGAGCCGCACCTACGATGGCACTCGCTATAGTTGCAAATCAGACAAGTCCATCACGCGCGCTCAAAAACCGCCGCATGGCAACATCGCTCCAAGGCGAAAGTCGCTTCAAAGCGGTCTGGTGGCTTTGATAAATGCGGTTACTCATCGGATCCTGACGGGACGTGTCCAGCAGCACTTCTCCAGTCGTTACGCGCAAAGCGTCAAGAATGTCTTCTGGATAGGAAAGGACCTCAACGCCATCTTCTTGCTGGAGCAACTGCAGGCTTCCGGCATTTTCCCAATCGCTCTCGGCAAGCGCCCGTCCGTTCTCAGCACGGCACGCCTCCAATAGAATTGCCTGGAATTCCGTGGGCAAAGCATCAAAAGCTGCCTGATTGAACAGCGCCTCGCCTGTACCGTTCGGTTCGTGGAAACCAGGTGAATAATAGTATTTCGCGGCCTTCTGGAACCCCATGGCCCTATCCGACCAGGGACCGAGAAATTCGGTCGCATCCAGAACACCGGTTTGCAGTGCCTGAAACAACTCACTCGGTGGCAAACCAACCGGAGCGGCCCCAAGCCTGCGCATCACTTCTCCTCCCAGTCCCGGCATCCGGATCTTCAGGCCGCGCAGATCATCGAGGTTTTGGAGCGGTTTCTTGTACCAACCGCCCATCTGCACACCGGTGTTACCCGCCATCACTGGTTTGATGCCGAAGGGCGCGTATAGCTCATCCCAAAGCGTCTGCCCGCCGCCTTGCTCGATCCAGCTAATATGTTCATGCGGGAGCAGACCGAAGGGGACCGCGGTGAAATAGACGGAGGCCGGGATCTTGCCTTGCCAGAAGAACGAGGCTGTATGCGCCATGTCCGCAGTGCCGTTTGAGACGGCATCAAACACACCGAGTGCCGGCACCAGTTCGCCGGCAGCAAACAAACGGATCTTGAACGCACCACCTGAGAGCAAAGCGACTTGATCAGCGATCCGCTGCGCCGTGACACCCGGCCCTGGCAGGTTTTTCGGCCAGGATGTCACCAGCTTCCATTCGGTGACCGCACCTTGTGCCATCACCGCTGGCGCTGAGAGAACAGATGCGCTTCCAACGGCACCACCCACAAGCATGTCCCGGCGGCTGAGGTTTTTTCTGTTCTTCAATGCATCACTCATTGTGCGCCCTCCCAAAAAGCGTGGAAGTGATGGACCGGCCCATGACCTTGTCCAATCTTGAGTTCGTCTGCATGGCAAATTGCTTCGTGGATATAGGCTTTTGCACTGGACACAGCGTCGCCCAGCGCGTTGCCCTTGGCCAGTCCGGCAGCAATTGCAGAAGACAAAGTGCAACCGGTGCCGTGGGTGTTATCTGTCGCGATGCGGTCCTCGCGCAGCCAGAGGCTGTCACCGTCTTCAGTTATCAAAAGGTCAGCGCTTTCCGCACTGTCGCCGTGTCCGCCCTTCAACAAAACAGCCTGTGCCCCGAGGTCGATCAGCTGTTTGGCCTGGCTCTGCATATCGATTTCGCTATGGGCAACATCGCACTCCAGCATGCGGGCTGCTTCATGAAGGTTCGGCGTGATGATGTCGGCCAAGGGCACCAACTTGGAAATCAGGGTTGCGACCGCACTTTCCGCCAAAAGCGGATCACCGGACGCCGCCACCATCACGGGATCCAGAACAACGGGGCCGGTCTGATGGCGTTTCAAACCTTCCGCGACTTCCTCAATGATCGGCACCTGCGAGAGCATGCCAATCTTGGTGGCAGTCACTGCGAGGTCGGAATAGACGGCATCAATCTGCGCGCGCACGAACTCGACCGGCACATCATGGATTGCCGTAACACCAAGGGTGTTTTGTGCCGTGAGCGCAGTCAGGACGCTCGCCCCGTAGACGCCATTTGCCGAAAAGGATTTCAAGTCCGCCTGAATGCCAGCCCCACCGCCGGAATCCGAGCCTGCTATTGTTACCGCGATTGCGGTCATGGTGCCCTCCGCACAATACTATTGGAATGGATGTCAGCCGGTTTGAAGACGGCTTTCGATATCGCGGGCGGTTAGGCTGTAGAGCGTATCGAGAAGCTCTGGAACCAGACTGCCAGGTCCCCCGCTCCGGGAAGCGGCGATTTCGCCCGCAATGTTGAAGACGGACAGGCCAGATGCCGCGGCAAGCGCTGTATCTGGCTCAACGCTCGCAAACGCTGCGAGGACCGCGCCCCCCGCACAACCGGTGGCCGTCACTCGGGCCAACAGAGGATGACCATTGCGTAGCCGGTAGTCTTCACCCCGGCTCTCGATCTGATCTTCTTCTCCGGTCACGGCAAAGACCGTTCCCTCCGAAATCAAAGCGTCAACGTCGGACCGCGCATCAAAGAGCGCGGTCATCTCGGCTTCATTTGCCCGGACAAGAGACGGCAGCGTTTGCAAGAGTTCCTTGGCATAGGCGCAGCGCTGCGGTGACCGATCCGCGAACACCGGATCAATGGTGATTGGCCGCCCGGCTTCCTTGGCCGCATCAATCGCAACCGGGATCGCCAAACGGCGGCTGTTGTCCAGTGTTCCGAGGTTGATCAGGAGTGCATCGGCAGATGCTGCAAAGCTCTGAACTTCCTCTGGCGCGGTCGTCATCGATGGTACAGCGCCGAGCGCCAAAAGGACATTGGCCGTAAAGCCCTGCGCGACCGTGTTGGTGATAGCATGAACACGGGGTCTTTTTGCCCGCACCCGCTCCAGCAAGGAAAAGACGGTATCTGCAGACAGCGCCTGCGTGCTCGCGGCAATCGACAAACTCATGCCTGGCCCCTTTTCAAGTTCAAAGAGCCGACGTTCCGCGTCATCATTTTTCGGATAATACGTAAAAGATCAGTCATGATCTCAAATCCCTCCGCCGGTACAAGCCGGATCAGGTTCTAGGAGTTGGCCATTCGCCTCTCAGCCCGATCCACAATTGCCGGGCACCCCCATGAGACAAAATCTGTCTACTAAGCCAGACGCGGGTTTTCAAGTCCCACATAGCGATCGTCGTGGTTCAAGCGCCGACAGCCGATTGACTGTTTGCAATAGATAGGCGATGTCGGGGCACAGTTCGTTTTTGCCCGCAGGAGCCCCCATGACCCCGTTTTTCGTGATGATCAAATGTCAGCTCGGCAAGACCTATCAGGTTGCCGATGCAATCGCGGATGCCGAGATCGCTTCGGAAGTCTACTCCACCAGCGGCGATTATGATCTTCTTGTGAAGTTCTACATCGAAGACGGCACTGACATTGGACACTTCGTCAATGAGAAGGTGCACCCGATCGACGGCATCCAGGACACCAAGTCAATCATAACGTTCAAGGCGTTCTGACCATCCGGCATGTAGCCGCGCGAACTTGTCCGCGCGGCATGTCTTCAAGACTTGGACGGTGTCGATGCCCGGCGGTCCTTGGTCCGGTCAAGGCCTAGCCGGTGCTCCCGGTAAATCACGAAGATCCCGGCGGCCATAACGATCACCGCACCCACAATCACCTCAAGAACCGGCACCTCGGCAAAGACGACCCAGCCCACAAGGATCGCCCAGAGCATGTTCACATAATCAAACGGCGCGATGGTCGACGCATCCGCGTACCGGTAGCTTTGGGTCAAAAGGATCTGCCCCACACCGCCGAACAGGCCAATCATCACAAGTAGACCCGCTGTTTCCAAATCCGGGATGATCCAGGCTTGGTCCGGCCAGATCCAGCCGGCCGGAATGGTCAGAAGCGAGATCACGGTCGCCGACAAGGAAAACCAGGTGACAATGGTCGAGGTGCGCTCAGTGACACACAGCTTCCGGACCGTGATCATGGCAAGGGCCGCAAAGGCAGCGCCCATAAATCCAGCGATGGCCCCAAAGGTGGCGGAGTTGTCGAAATCCCCTTCTCCCAAGTGCGGTGACAAAACGACGAGGATGCCGACAAAACCAACTGCGACCGCGCTCCACCGATAGATCCGGACAGTTTCGCCCAGCATGAAGAAGGCCAAAACAACAACGATTAGCGGTGTTGCAAAATTGATGGCTGTGGCATCCGGCAGCGGCAGCAAATCATAAGCGGTGAACATGCACACCATGGCTGTCAGGCCGATGCAGGCGCGCACAAGATGCCCTTTTGGGTTCTGCGTCTGGAACGCAAGGCCAAGCTCCCCGCGCACCCCGACCATCATCAGAACCGGAAAGACGCCGAAAAAATTTCGCGCAAACACGAGTTCCCCGATCGGCACGCGTTCGGCGGCGATTTTCAGCACCGTCACCATGGCGAAAAACACGATCGTTGAGGCCAGTTTGAGCCCGATGCCGATGAGAGGAGCCTGACGTGTCATACCCGTTGGCGCCGGCGCGCGGGACTGCTGGGTTGCGGTGTTTCTTGACGCCATAAATCGGATCCAGATACTGGCTTACACCCGGCGCATTCCGCGCCACGCACCAGTTTTGAAAGAACAACAGAACAGCGAAGGCAATAGCGCCGCAAACAGATCCCAATCGGTCTGCCAAGCACTCTGGGTAAGAATTGCGCAAATCGCTTCAGAAGTGAGAGACCAGTATCTACCCCGGCCTCAATTTTTGCAATCTCGCGCATAGCCTTGGCAGATTAAACAGGGTCTGCCGATAAAATCGGCGTGTATGACCAACGTTTCCTCTTCAAAAGCAACTGAAAACCCGGCACATACCTGCTCCTGCCGTTACGGGCTCCTATACTTATAAAAAATCCCCGATTCGAAAGGCGCCGCCCCATGTTCCGATCGTTTTTCTTGAACCGTAAATGGTTCTTCTGGGCCTGGATCATCTCGGTGGTCATCCTCGGCGCCACCCAGTACCAGGTGAATCTGAACGTCGAGATCAACGAATGGTTCGGCAGCTTTTACGATCTCATTCAGCGCGCCTTGAGTGAACCAGGCTCCGTCACTTTCGGCGAATACATGCGCGAACTGATGACGTTTTTGTACATTGCCGCGATTTTCGTGATTGTTGCGGTGATCCTGGACTTCATCACCAAGCACTTCGTGTTCCGTTGGCGCACAGCCATGAACGACTATTACATGGCCCATTGGCATGTGGTCCGCCACATCGAGGGGGCTTCCCAGCGCGTTCAGGAAGATACCATGCGCTTTGCGCGGATCATGGAGAGCCTTGGCGTTTCCTTCCTGCGCTCTGTCATGACCCTGATCGCCTTCCTGCCGATCCTCTGGGAGCTGTCGGCCAACGTTACCGAACTGCCCTGGATCGGTCCCGTGGCTCACTCACTGGTTTACGTCGCGATCATTTCGGCAGCATCCGGCACGGTGTTGCTGGCCGTGGTCGGCTTGAAATTGCCGGGCCTGGAATTCAACAATCAGAAGGTCGAAGCGGCCTACCGGAAAGAACTTGTCTACGGCGAAGACAATGAGGATCGCGCCGATCCGCCCTCGGTGGATGAGCTCTTCGGTCATGTCCGCAAGAACTATTTCCGGCTCTTCTTCCACTACCTTTATTTTGACATCGCCAAATGGTCTTACCTGCAGGCAACAGTCCTTGTGCCCTACATTGCGCTCGGACCGACAATCGTGACCGGCGCCATCACCTTGGGCGTGATGCAGCAGATCGTGCGTGCGTTCTCACAGGTCGAAAACTCGTTCCAGTATCTGGTCAATGCCTGGACCACGATTGTCGAGCTGATCTCCGTCTACAAACGCCTCAGAGCTTTTGAAAGCCACATTTGGGAATACGAGCGCAACGGCGGCGTTCCACAGGAAATGCCAGCGGAGTAACAGAGGTCGTAGGGCAACCGGCAGATGGGAGTCTTAGGACTTGTCTGCCTGACTACTCGTTTGATCCGTGGATCGCTCGAATAACAGCATCGGTGACTTCCCGGGTGGTGGCTTTGCCCCCCACATCGGGCGTCACGATACCTGCGTCGCAGACGCGCTCAACCGCTGTCATCAGACGCTGGCTGGATGCCGCCTCACCCAGATGATCCAGCATCTGCGATGCTGTCCAGAAAGTTGCGACCGGGTTTGCAATGCCCTTGCCCGTGATATCGAAGGCCGATCCATGAATGGGTTCGAACATCGACGGGAAGCGGCGCTCAGGATCAATGTTTGCTGTGGGGGCAACGCCCAGGCTTCCAGCCAAGGCGCCTGCCAGGTCGGATAAAATGTCCGCGTGGAGATTGGTTGCAACGATGGTGTCGAGGCTTTTCGGGTTCTTGACCATGCGCACGGTCATCGCATCCACCAGCATCTTGTCCCACGTCACATCCGGAAACTCCTTCGAGACCTCCGCGGCGATCTCATCCCACATGACCATGCCGTGCCGTTGCGCGTTGGATTTGGTCACCACTGTCAGCAGTTTACGCGGACGGGACTGCGCAAGCCGAAAAGCATAACGCATGATCCGCGTGACACCAACGCGGGTGAAGATGGCGACTTCTGTGCCCACCTCTTCCGGTAGCCCGCGATGCGCCCGCCCGCCATTTCCGGAATACTCGCCCTCTGAATTCTCGCGCACGATCACCCAGTCCAGATCTCCAACACCCACGTCGCGCAGTGGCGACGTTACGCCCGGTATAATCTTCGTCGGTCGGACATTGGCGTATTGGTCGAACCCCTGACAGATCGGCAAGCGGAGCCCCCAAAGGGTAGTATGGTCTGGCACATCCGGTGCGCCGACAGCCCCGAAATAGATCGCGTCGAAAGGTTTAAGCTGCTCGAGGCCATCAGATGGCATCATCTCGCCGTGCTTCTTGTACCGCTCTGATCCCCAGTCGAAGAAGGTCAGTTTGAAATCTACGTCACCGGCCCGTTGACCAAGCGCGGCCAACACTTCAGCACCCGCTTCGATCACTTCAGGCCCGATGCCGTCTGCCGGGATGGCTGCAATCTGGTAAGTGCGCATTTCAGATTCCTGTTTTCGTGAAAAGGGCTGAGAGCCCATGCTCAAAGACCGCCGCGTCTCTTCGCATAGTTTGCAACTCCATTAAGTTGCAGCAATAGCAATTTAATCATATAAAAAAATGATATAATTGGGATGCGACATGGAACTTCGCCAACTCAGGTGCTTCATCGCTGTAGCGGATACGCTGCATTTCGGCAGAGCCGCTCAAAAACTGAACATTCTTCCAGCTTCTTTGGGCCGCCACATCAAATTGCTGGAGGACAGTCTTGGTAGCCGATTGCTCACCCGGACAACCCGTAGCGTTGTTCTCACACAGTCAGGCAGCGATTTCTTGGCCGCCGCGCGAGACATCGTGGAAAGAGCGGACAAATTGGAGGCGTCATTTCGTGAGAGCCAACGCGACAAGACATCGGTGCTGCGGATTGGAGCTATTGATAGCGCCGCGGTTGGCCTGATCCCACAGATAATCCCTCATTTCCGGGAGGCGTATCCGGGCATTGACATCCAGCTTCTTGAGCAAAAAACGATACGGCTATTACCGCGTTTGCTGACCGGACGTCTTGATGTTGCAATTGTTCGGCCGCCTGAAATTGTTGACCAGCGCCTGATGCTGAAGTCCCTATTTCATGAGACAGCTGTCGTCGCGGTTCCAAGCAGCCACCCGCTGGCTGCAAAGAAAAAAATCTCGGTCGAGGACATGGCGGACGAACCCCTCATCGTTCCGGACAAGGGATCGCGGCCTCACAGTCACGACCTAACAATAAAGCTGTTTCTGGAAGCTGGTTTGAGCGCACGCGTTGCGCAAATTGCCGAAGAAAAACAAACCATCGTCAACCTGGTCAGCACAGGGGTCGGCATAGCCATTGTTCCACGTTGGATTTCCCGGCTCGCAGTCGACGGCGTGAATTTTGTCTCCCTGGATTTGCCGTCCGGATCGGCCAGAACCAGGCTTGCGCTCTCAGTTGCCTGGGTCAGAGACACGAGAGATACGGCACGGGATGCATTTCTTGAGATATTGCACCAACAGACAGAGCAGCTGGCCCTCACTGCGTAACAATTATTATTCGTATAATTTATATAATCACTGTGATCTGTGTCGACCGGAGCGATCTGACTAGGCTGCTCTTTCGGTGAGAGCCATGTCTCTACCCCGCGAAGGAGGATGCGGGGCGAGACAACAGGCTTTGCCCAAGACCCGGAGGAACACATGAAATTCAATCTGATTACCGGCGCCGTTGTGATCGCCGCCATGACCGCACTCCCTGCTGCTGCCGACAACCACAGCGTGGACAAAACCGGCTGGCCGGAGAGCTTTACAGTTGGAACCGGCTCACAAGGCGGAACTTACTTTGGATACGGAACTGGCTGGGCAAACATTGCTGGCGAGGAACTCGGCGTTTCCGGCGGCGCAGAAGTCACGGGCGGCCCGATGCAGAACATGGCGCTTGTGCATTCTGGAGATCTGCCGTTCGGCATGACCACGATGGGACCTGCTGCAGAATCCATTGCCGGCTCAAACCCGATCGCACCTGGCCTGAAGATGGACAAAGCATGCGCCATGTTTCCGATGTATCAGACACCCTTCTCCATCACGGCCTTGAGCTCGTCCGGCATTACATCCGTTGCCGACATTCCGGAAGGGGCCCGCATTGGGTTCGGACCGGCAGGCTCAACGTCTGACACCTACTTCCCCCGCATGATGGAGGAGCTGGGCGTAAAGTTTGAACGACGCAACGGTGGCTGGTCTGATCTCGGCGGTCAGTTGCAAGATGGTCTGCTCGATGTGATCGCATTTGCAGCCGGTGTCCCGGTTCCAGCGGTGAGCCAGCTCGAAGTCCAGACCGACATCAATATCATCGAGTTTTCCGAAGACGAGCAGGCCAAGATTACTGCGGCATTCCCGGTGGCCAATTTTGACATTGCCGCAGACACCTACACCACTCTGGAAAATCCGGCACGCTCCGTTTCCATGTGGAACTTTGCCATAGCAAACTGTGACCTTCCCGAAACATTTGTCTACGGGGTGGTGAAAGCCGTCATGTCTGACAATGCAAGGATGGTCAGCACCCACAAGGCCGCACGCTCGACTCTGCCGGAATTCTGGGACCGCAACACCGTTATGAAATGGCACCCGGGTGCAGCCCGCTGGTTCCAAGAAAACGCTAGCGCGGACATTCCTGCCGACATGATCTACAGCAACTGATTGTTGTCTTAGCCTGCGCGGAGCTAGCCCCGCGCAGGCTTGCATTCCGGCTGCACTGACCAGCCCAAGGCTCCCTATTATCAACAGTGAAAGCGGTAGAGCCGGCATTTACTTGCCGGAATGGAAAAGCATGACCGAAAAAGACACCATATCCGAAGAAGATACGGCCAAAAAGGTACTCGCCGAAGGAGTCGATGAGGAACCGATAGAAAGCAATCGACGCCTGTTTGAGGGACGCGCCTATCTCTTCGTCGCGGGACTGTCTGCGATCTATGCTGCATTTCATATGATTGCACTGAATGGAGTATCGATTTCAGCATGGACAAGGATATCCATACCTTTTCTCCCGCAATTCCCTATGGAAACCTGGAACTTCAGAGTAGCGCACATAGCTGGAGCTCTCGCACTCGGTTTTTTGCTTTTTTCCGCGCATGTGTTTCATATAAAAAAAACACCTCTTCGCAATACGCGTGTCATCAGCATATTCGCAGGCTTGCTCCTTTTCCCTGCTCTAGTGTCAGGAGTGACAGCGGTCGGGTTCGTGCAGTCTATCCAATCAGGCACTTTGCCGCAGATGGGCGGACTGACTACATGGGCTGCTTTCCCCGGAACTGAGATCTACGAAAAAGAGGTGTGGTGGTTCGGCATTCCTTTGTTAATCGCAACATTTGGCGCGATTGGTGCGGGATGGCTAGAGCGCCGGGGACGTGAAAGGTTTGCCGCTGCGGATGTGGTCCTCGCTGTCTGCGCTATCGTAGTCGCTATTTATTTTATTGCTATATATGGGACTGCAGCTCGCAATTCGGTCGGCACTGCTTTTGTGCCGATCGGTGTCGCCTTTGCTGCAACGGCGGGATCAGCAATGATCCTTGAGCTGACGCGGCGTGTCGCCGGCATGGCTCTGGTTATAATCACCGGCGTCTTTCTTATTTACACTTTTACGGCGCACTTGCTTCCGGGGATTTTGGCCGTTCAAAGCGCGTATACGTGGCAGCGCTTTTTTGGTCATGTTTATTCCGATGCTGGCATTCTTGGACCGACCACAGCCGTTTCATCGACATACATTATCCTCTTCATCATCTTCGCTGCCTTTCTGCAGGCCTCCAAAGTAGGGGACTATTTCGTCAACTTCGCTTTTGCTGTCGCCGGGCGAGCCCGAGGCGGACCGGCAAAGGTTGCGATTTTCGCGTCCGGACTTATGGGAATGATCAACGGGACGTCCGCGGGCAACGTTGTTGCCACTGGATCTCTAACTATCCCGTTGATGAAGCGTGTTGGGTACCACAAAAAGACAGCAGGTGCAGTGGAAGCTGCTGCCTCCACAGGCGGCCAGATCATGCCTCCTATCATGGGCGCAGGCGCGTTCATCATGGCCGAGATTACGGGGATTGCTTATCAAGATATAGCGATCGCGGCTATTATTCCCGCCGCGCTCTACTTCATTTCGATCTACTTCATGGTTGATTTCGAAGCTGCCAAACTCGGTATGCGGGGCATGCGCGATGATGAGTTGCCAAAATTAAGAGAGATGATTGCCCGCGTTTATCTCTTCGTGCCGATCATCATTCTTATTGCTGCGCTTTTCCTGGGCTACTCGGTCATCCGAGCTGGAACGCTCGCCACAGTTGCGGCCGCTATCGTATCATGGCTGACACCTCACAGGATGGGGCCTAGCGCGATCATAAAGGCATTCGAATTGGCCGGCGTCATGTCGATCCAAATCATCGCCGTTTGTGCTTGCGCGGGTATCATCGTTGGTGTGATCAGCTTAACTGGCGTAGGAGCACGTTTTTCATCACTTCTGCTGGATCTTGCAGCGACAAGTCAGTTGCTGGCTTTGTTTTTTGCCATGTGCATAGCAATTCTTCTGGGGATGGGGATGCCAACGACAGCGGCCTATGCAGTCGCGGCTTCAGTTGTCGCACCCGGACTGGTGCAACTTGGAATTCCCACGCTGACAGCACATTTTTTTGTCTTCTATTTCGCTGTCTTGTCTGCGATTACACCTCCTGTTGCGCTGGCAAGCTATGCGGCTGCTGGCATCTCAGGCGCAAATCCCATGGCAACGTCTGTGACATCCTTCAAGTTTGGTCTTGCCGCGTTCATTGTCCCATTTATGTTTTTCTACAACTCCGCGATACTTATGGAAGGAGAACTGATAGAAATTACACGCGCTGGCGGCACTGCTGTCATAGGCGTTTTCCTTCTAAGCTCCGGGGTTCAAGGCTGGTTCCTTGGCAAGGCGGCAGCTTCATTCCTAAGAATTGGTCTCGCAGCCGCAGCACTATTGATGATCGAAGGAGGTCTGTGGACGGATATTGCTGGTGTGTCTCTCGCGGCCTTGGTTTTCGCAGTACAGCGGCTTGTAAACCCGAAGCCCGGTGGAGGCATTCCAGTTCGTGGTGCCGACTAGTTCTACCGTCCATCAGATGACCGGGTGTCCATCAAGGATGGAAACGCAAAGGAGAACTGCAGTCCAGTTATCCTACGCATTTGAACTATAGGCTTTCCTTCGGGCGGTTCGCTCCGCGGACATCTTCGAACAGCTCCCAGTCTGGTGTTTTCAATATCTTCAAACCCGGCATCCGGACCATCTAAAACTGCAATGTGTCAAATCAGCCAGATCGCAGAGCCGCAACATCAACCTCGTCGATCTGATCTGGCTTCATGAACCTGGACGCGTAGTCGGCCCAGACGCGCGACGTTAGGAACAGGTCGTAAAGTTCGGCATCGATGTGCCCGTCCTTGACCATGAAGCCCATGATCTTGAGCGCTTCCGAGACGGTCTTGCCCTTCTTGTAGGGCCGGTCGGCGGCTGTTAGAGCTTCGAAGATATCGGCAATCGCCATCATCCGTGCGACCGGACTCATCTCGCTACCCTTAAGGCGTTTCGGGTAGCCAGTTCCATCCATCTTTTCATGGTGCCCGCCTGCAAGTTCAGGTACCTGGCGCAGGTAAGACGGGAACGGCAGCCGCGACAGCATGATGATCGTCTGCACGATGTGATCGTTGATCTTGTAGCGTTCTTCAGCGGTCAAAGTGCCACGCGCAATTGAGAGATTGTAGAGCTCCCCGCGATCATAAAGGTGCTCCGGTTGATCCAGCTTGAAACCCCAGGGATTGTCTGCGGTGAAGAGATCCTCCGGCCGACGCTCAAGAACGTGCTCTGGTCGATCTGCAAGCAGCGGCTCGCGGACCGGCAAGTCCGGCTCAGGAGTTTGCTGCTTGCGATTCAGTTCCTCGTGGCTGATCCCAACCCTGTCTGAGAGTGTTCGGGTCCAGGTCCGCTTCGCGATTTCCTGGAGCCGGTCAAGCCGGTCGGGTGACATAAACTCACCGCCCTCATTGCATTCGGCCACAAAGGCAAAGTCCGCATCAAGCGCGGCCAGCTCCGCGTCGCGCTGTTCGGCCAAGTCTTTCAGGTCGTCGCCGTTGGCGACACCTTTCCAATAGGTGATTTCCGCATCGCGTTTCAGAACTTCAAAACGCATTCGGATTTCATGGATGCGATCATACAGCGTCTCCAGTTTTGTCGCCTTGTCGACCACATACTCCGGTGTGGTCACCTTGCCACAATCATGCAACCACGCGGCCACATGGATGGCTTCCCGGTCGTCATCCGTCAGCTTCAAATCGGCGAAAGGCCCGTGGTCTGCGGCATTTGCGGCCTCAGCCAGCATTTTAGTGAGTTCGGGCACACGCGCGCAGTGCCCTCCAGTATAGGGGCTCTTGGCATCAATCGCGTCGGCGATCATGCGGATAAAGGCCTCGAACAGAGCCTTTTGCGACGCAATCAACTGGCGGGTTTCGAGTGCGATGGCAGCTGACCGAGACAATGCGTCGACAAAACGGATCAACGAGGTATTGGCTTTTGCTTCCTGCACCAGGGTCATGATGCCGATCATCGCGTTGTTCCGGTTAAACAGCGGAACAACCATGGCATTGCGGGCCGGATTCTCCCCAGCATCAGGATCACCACCACATACAGCCAAAGCTTCGCCGTCAACTCTGGTCGCTCGAATGTCATCCCGATCAATGGCCTCGCGCAGGACATGCGGCAGATTGTTCAAGCGATAGCGGTGCAATGTGTCGACTGACACCCCCATGGCCGCAACCGGTTCAAGGGCAGTGTCATCTGCACTGATCAGGTAAACTGCCCCCTGTTCTGATCCGACAATGTTTCCCATTCCCTCCAGCAGGGTCTGCAACAGCCGCTCAAAATCCGTTTCCTCGGAAATGGACCGATTGATCTCCAAAAACTGCCGGATTGTGGACTTCATGTCGTCCATTGACCGTGAAAGGTCCTCAATCTCGATGATGAAGCTCGGGACATTGACCGGGTCTGCGAAGTCGAACCGCTGAATCTTTTCAGCTTCTCCCGATAGCGCCTGCACCGGCTTGGAAACCAGCCGTGCCACGAGCATCGTGATCGGGATGGAGATCAGCAAGATGATCCCAATCGCAATTCCACCCTGCTGAAGAAGCTGCCGGGCTTGAACCAGAAGTTCCACTTCGGGAACCGCGATGGCCAGATAATATGGCGTCGATCCGCGCACTTTAAGCGGGGACACCTGCACCCGCCACGGCTCTTCGTCGAGGACAAGCCTTTCATTCAGCGTCTTGTCATCAACGCCGGTCACGCCAGCCTCAACGGCAGTCTTTGCGACATCCGGCAAGACAGTTCCGTCCAGCTGATCCATGGAAAGCCGGCCGAGCTGAGGCGCCGCGCCCGTAGCCGACGGTGTCAAAACCTCCACAACCCGCGACTTGTCCGGATGTGCAATCATGCCGAGATCGCTTCCAAAAAGCGCAAGCTCGGTGTTTTCGGTGATCCGCTCTTTGCGCAAGGATGCGGCCAGTGTGTCCAATGAAATGTCAGCGCCAACCGTGGCACCACTGCCCAAAGCCCGAACAGCGATGGTTTGTCCCAGCTCTTGTGACGTAAAGAATATATAGGGCCGCGTCTTGATCTGGCCGGCGGACGCCTTTGCCTGCTCAAACCAGGGCCTGGACCGTGGGTCAAAGCCCGCAAAGCTTGCCTGCTCCCGCTCGCCAAGCGTGTTCATCGCAATATCAAGGAAGACATACCGGCTTCGCACTCCGCCATTGGGGAAGCGCTCTATCGATTGCACAACAAAAATGGTATCGGCCGGTGCGTTGTATCGGCTTCTCGCCTCATCGTTTTCTGTCGGCACCAGCATGATAAAATCGCCATCGTCATAGCCGACATAAACGGAAGACAAAGCCGCCGATTGGTCAAGAAAGCCCGCAAGAAATGCCACATGCGGAAGACGTTCAGAAAGCGTTTCAGCCCGTGTGATGTCGTGAAGTGCAATGATCTCAACAGCTAATTCCGCCGGCGCATAGAGGCGCTCCAACCCGGCGACGGCCTCTGTACTCGTCAGACTGAAGAGATTGCGCGACGCCTCCGTGATGACGGCATTCATTCTGGAATAGGTCAACCAGCCGATCACAGATCCGACGGTTAGAACAAGGAGCAGAAATACAACGCTCAGATGAAATTGCAGCGTCTGACGCACACGAGAAAAAATATTCATGATCATCTAACCTAGAGTTAGAAATGAATTACAACTCCCCAATATCGCGGACATCTTAAAATTGCGTAGCACCGATCGAAAACCTGAGAACGGAGCAACCCCAAAACGTACAGCTAAAAAGAAAAGCGCCAGAAATAATCCGGCGCAAATCCATTTCAAACTGTAAAGGCGTGTCTATTTCGCCGCTTGGATTGCATCCCAGACCCGGTGCGGGGTTGCGGGCATATCAAGTAGTTCGGTGACACCCGCGCCGTCTTTCAGAGCATTCTGGATCGCGTTCATGACTGCCGCGCAGCCACCGATCGTACCCGCTTCGCCGGCACCCTTGATCCCCATCGCGTTGGTCGTCGACGGCACATTTCGGGTCTGGAAGTCGAAATTCGGGACATCTGCCGCCCGCAAAAGCCGGTAATCAAGCAAGGAGGCAGTCAAGAGTTGGCCGTCCTCGTCGAAAACCGTGTGCTCGCACAAGGCCTGACTGATGGCAGACGCCGCCCCGCCATGAACCTGACCAGCCAACAGCAGCGGGTTCACGGTGACGCCGAAATCATCGACGATGACGTAGTTCTGGATATCGACATCGCCGGTGTCCGGATCTACTTCCAGTTCGCAGATGTGGGTGCCGTTAGGATAGGTCGCCTCGGTTTGTTTGACCTCTTCGCGTGCTTGCAGAGACTCACCGGCCCCGGCAGCGATTTCGGCAAGGGTCACCTGCTGGTCGGTACCGACAACGCGGACCATGCCGCTGTCGAGTTCGAGATCGTCAATACCGGCCTCCAGCTTGTCGGCAGCGAGTTCCTTGACCTTCTTGACCAAGGCAACGCTGGCTTCCTTGACCGATGGTAGCCCGAGCGGGATGGAGCGAGACCCACCGGTCCCGCCGCCTTTGCGAACCCGGTCCGTGTCGCCCTGAATGACCTCGATATCCTCAATGTTGACGCCGAACTGCTCCGCAACGACCTGGCTGTAGGCTGTCGCATGGCCCTGTCCGTTGGTCTGGGTGCCGATCAGAAGCGTCAGGTTGCCGTTCGCACCGATCTCGACGGTCGCCTCTTCCCCACCCGGGAAGGCACAGGCCTCAATGTAAGAGCAAATGCCGAAGCCGCGATACTTGCCTGCAGCTTGGCTTGCCTCCTGGCGCGCCTTGAAACCTGCCCAATCAGCGGTCTCCAAGGCCTTTTCCAGATGGCCCTGATAATCTCCAGTGTCATACATCCGGCCGGTCTGGGTGGTGTAGGGAAGCTGCTCCTTCTTGATGAAGTTGAGCTTTCGGAACTCAACCGGACCAAGCCCGGTTTCCTCACCCGCCTTGTCGATCAGCCGTTCAATCAAGTAGGCAGCTTCCGGACGCCCGGCGCCACGGAACGCGTCGGTCGGAACCGTGTGACTGTAAACGCCTTCCACCTTCGCAAACACGGCTGGAATGTCGTAAAGGCCGGACGTCATTGTGGTGCCAACCCAGGGAATAAACGGGCCGAATTGGTGCAGATAGGCGCCCATAGCCGCCTTCACATGCACCTTCATACCCAAAATCTTGTTGTCTGGATCCAGAGCCAGCTCGGCATGGGAGAGATTGTCCCGGCCATGAGCATCGGTCACAAAATGATCCATTCGCTCACCAGCCCAGCGCACCGGAACGCCGAGCGCCTGCGCCGCCAGCATCGCGAGCGGGTATTCGCGGTAACAGAATATTTTGGTGCCAAAACCACCGCCAACTTCCGGCGTTACAACCTGAACCTTGTCCGCTTCAAGGCCAAGGATTTGGCAAAGGACATCCCGCATCCCATGCCCGCCTTGTGTGCCAAGGGTCAGCTTGAAACGGTCGCTGGCACTGTCAAATTCGGCCACGCAGCCGCGCAGTTCCATATAGTTGGCAACAATCCGGTTGTTGACGAGATCGATTGAAACCGTTTTCGCCGCGTTGGCAAAAGCCGTATCGGTTTTCTCTGCATCGCCGTGCCCGAAGGTGAAGGCAACGTTTGTACCGAACTCTGGCCAGACTTTGACCGCATCGGGCGCAAGCGCGTCTTCCATTTCAACCACGACATCCAGAGGATCGTAGTCGACCTCCAGCATCTCGGCGGCATCACGTGCGCCTTGCAACGTGTCCGCAACCACAAAGGCAATTGCATCACCGACATAACGAACCGTGTCGGAACACAGCAGCGGCTGCGTCGGTAGATTGAAGTTACTACCGTCGATCTGCTTCAAGATAGCCCGTGTCGGCATGGACTTTCCGGCGACATCCGCACCGGTCAGCACCATACGGACGCCATCCATCGTCCGCACTTCATCTGCATTTGCGATGGAGATTTTTGCATGAGCCATCGCCGAGCGGAGCACAAATGAATGGAGGCACCCTTCCGGCTGGTAATCGCCGGTATATATCCCCTCTCCCGTAATGAGCGGCAGATCTTCTTTGCGGCGCAACGGTGCGCCAACACCGAATTTCGGAGTAGCCATTTGGTTCATGGAAGAGGCCTTCAGTTGACTTAAGTCTTTGCCGGTTGTCTGCAGCGCCTGGGATGCGCCAGCGGCGGGTTGACCACAATATAGTCCGGCGCAATTAAACTGGCCAGTGCACTTTTTTGCAAGTCCCGGCAGCAAAGCCCTTCCCTTCTTACCGAATTCCAGTAGGTTTGTTCGCACACTCTCTTTTTGACCGTCGCTCTGCCCGCCTAGCCGGACCCCAAACTCTTCTCGGTCAAATGCATCTGATAAAACGCGACACGCCCTAAATGGATTCCACACCCGACAAAACGACGGCAGACCCGGCGGAACCTAAACCGTCATCACCGAACCATTTCATCGGGCGGTTGGCGGAGCGCATCGGTCAACTGCCGCCAAACACGATCGGTGCGCTGTGGATTCTGCTCGCCGCCTTCCTGTTTTCCATCATGGTGACACTGATCAAGTTTCTCGGTCAGGATCTCTCCGTGTTTCAGATCCTCGTAGTCCGTCAGGTGCTGATGCTGCTAATCGTGGCGCCCAAGATCCTGCCGGGACTGCCCGGCTCGCTTGCCACAAAACGCCCGGGGCTCCAGCTGACCCGTATCGTCTTTGCGACCTCCGCAATGCTGCTTGGTTTCACCGCGATCATTGAGATGCCGCTAGCAGATGCGACGGCGATCAGCTTTTCAAAGACGTTTTTCATCACCATCTTCGCCATCTGGTTCCTGGGTGAGCAAGTCGGCAAACATCGCTGGGGAGCGACCATCGTTGGCTTTTTGGGAGTGCTTTTGATGCTCCGGCCAAGTGGCGAAGGTCTTGTGGATCCCTTTGCCCTGATGGCGCTTGGCAGTGCGGCTTGCGCCGGGATGGTGATGATCGTCATCCGCATCCTGACCCGGACCGACCCGCCCAATACGATCCTCACCTATCAGGCGATGGGCGTTGGCCTCATCATGATCATACCTGCATGGATGACCTGGCAAGCGCCGACACTGGAACAATGGGCGTTGCTGGCGGCAGTTGGGTTCTTTTCCTGGGCCGGGCAAATGGCGAACATCAAGGCGTTCCAGGCCGGCGAAGCCACAGCCATCGCGTCGCTCGACTACACCCGCCTGCTCTATGCCACCTTGTTCGGGGCCTTGATCTTCAGCCAGTGGCCCGGGGTTGAAACACTGATCGGTGCCAGCGTGGTCATCGCGGCCTCGATCTACACCGTTCGCCGCGAAGCCATTCGGGGCCGCCAACTTGCCCGCGCTTCGGATGGTCGCGGGTATTCCAACTAAAAACGCGCCCAAATGGGGCGCGTTAAAGGTCTGATTTCCAAGAGCCGAAGGACTTAAGCGGCGGCAGCGGCGCGCTTGGCGGCCTCTTCCTCTACAAGTTCCTTCTTCGACAGTTTGCCAACCATTGTTTTTGGCAACTCGTCGCGGAACTCGATTTCCCGCGGCAGTTCAATGGCTGACAGGTGATCCTTCAGAAAGGCCTTCAGGTCACCGGCGGTCAGGGAATGCCCGTCCTTGAGCTTGACGAACGCTTTCGGCGACTGGCCGCGGTATTCGTCAGGGATCGCAATCACGATGGTCTCGTCGACCGCGTCGTTCTGATAAATCGCTTCCTCAATAACACGCGGATAGACATTGTAGCCGGAACACAGGATCAGGTCCTTGATCCGGTCGACCAAATAAATGAAGCCGTCTTCGTCCTGGTAGCCGACGTCCCCGGTGTGCAGGTACCCATCTTCCGTGATGGTTTCTGCCGTGGCGTCGTCCCGCTTCCAGTACCCCTTCATCACCTGCTGGCCGTGGATCAGGAGTTCGCCCTTCTCGCCTTGAGCAACTTCGGTCTTTCGGTCCTCAATGTCGACAAACCGCACCTTGGTGCCAGGGACCGGACGTCCGATCGATCCTGCGCGGCGGTTCTCGTCCAACGGATTGACCGCGGCAACCGGAGACGACTCCGTGAGGCCATAACCTTCGACCAGAATACAGCCAGTCAGTTTTTCGAAGTTTTCCTTCACTTCAACAGGCAGCGGCGCACCGCCGGAGATGCACAAGTTGATGCTGGACAAGTCGTATTTCTTGGTCTCATGCGAGTTGTTGATCGCCGTGTAGATGGTTGGCACCCCGGGGAACAGGGTGACTTTCTTCCGAACGATCGACTCCAGCAGCATCTTCAACTCAAACCGCGGCTGCAGCACCATCTCCGCCCCGAGAATGACGGAGAGGTTCTGCCCCACCGTCATCGCGAACACATGAAAAAACGGCAGCACACAGAGCATCTTTTCCTCGCCCGGCTGGGCTTTCTCGAAGATGTCGCGCATCTGTTCGATATTGGCGCAGAGGTTCTTGTGCGTCAGCATTGCCCCTTTCGGCACACCGGTTGTCCCACCGGTGTATTGCAGAACGGCGATTGTTTCTTCCGGATCGATCTCAACCGGTTTCGGCTTGCTGCCCTTGGTCTGCAGATCTTCAAAACGGACATGCGCCTCGTCCTGCGGGATCGCGGCAAGTTCCTTGCGCTTGAACAAACTGAAGAGTGTCTTTTTGATGGTCGGCAGACAGAACGTCATCGGACAGACGATGATCTTGTCCAGAACACGTTCTTTCCGGACGTTCTCGACTTTGTCGTAGATCACTTTCAAATCCATGGTGACCATGATGCGCACATCGGCGTCGCGGGCCTGGAAAGCAATTTCGCGCTCAACATAAAGTGGATTGAAGTTGGCGACCGTGCCGCCGATCTTCAGGATCGCGAAGTAGAAAATCGTATAAAAAGGGGTATTGGGCAGGCACAACCCGACATGCACGCCGGGCCCTACGCCCATGGCTTGCAATCCGGCCGCGGTGCGGTCAACCAGGTCGCCCATCTCACGATAGGACCAGACCTTGCCCATGAAGTCGGCCGCCGGCCGGTCTCCAAAGCGTTCCGCTGAATTGTCGAGGTATTCGTGAATTGGACGGACCTTAAATGCCGCGTTCCACTCCTCCGCACTCGTCATGACGTTCTCCAACGCGTTTTCTCCGGCTCCTTTTACATGCGAGCCGGTTGATCGATTCAGCCCCCCTACAGCTGAATCCTCCTCCCTGATCGGCAATGCGTATAGCGGTGCCGACGCCGGTGTTCCCTACTGACATGACCCAAGCTTCCGTTCACGTCAACCAGCGACGTAACGACACCCCATCAACTTTTTTGCACTTCTGGGTATAAATTACCCCAAAATTGACCAGATATGCACTCAATAGTTGCTTTCATAGGTCTGTCGGCTCCGAACGAGGACGCTCTCTAGCGGCTTGGCCAGCGCCAGCGGGGTGGTTCCGCATCGGCGACTTGCGTTTCTCCGAGTTCCTTGTGGAGATGATGATGAAGGCACCCTCGCTCTCCGGCAAGAGCATTCACCAAAGGTGCCGCATGCGAGACAACCAGCACCTGGGTCTTTTCGGCAGCTTTCGAAATCAAGCGCGCCAACGGTTCCAGGAGCGAGGGATGCAGGCTGGTTTCCGGCTCGTTCAAAACGATCAATGGCGCCGGGCGCGGAGACAAGAGCGCGGCCGTCAAAAGCAAATATCGCAATGTACCGTCAGAAAGCTCAGCGGCCCGTAGAGACCTCAACAGCCCTTTTTGTCGCATGAGCAGTTCAAAGTACCCCTCATTGACGGTGATCTCGATCTCCGCTCCGGGAAACGCATCGTCAATCGCCTCCGCCAACGCGACTTCATCGCCAATCTCCAAAATAGTCTGAAGGGCGGCTGCCAGGTCTGCGCCATCAGCGGAAAGCGCGGGTGTGCGCGTCCCGATCTTCGGAAACCTGGCCGGTGCCTCCCGGTCGGTGCGAAGGTGATCATAGAACCGCCACGCACGCATCCGTTCCCGGAGCACCAGGAGCTCTAGACCGTCTTTCGGGTCGGCGGCATGGGTCATCATGCTGTCAAACCGGGCCAGATTTTGGACCACCGGCAGGCGTTGCCCTTGTTGGTTCAAGACCCGAACCGACGGGCCGTTGCGCCCGGCAATTTCGTTAGACCGTGACAACGCCTCTCCCGCCCAAAGCGCTTCACATTTGATTTCAGGGTCCATTGAAAAATAAGAACGGCCGGCATCAGCGGGCAGTCCAAGGTCGATCGCGTAACCGTAATCTTCGTCCGCAAATCCCAGTTTAAGGGCAACAGTTCCCTTTCGAACCGTGCCTTGCACCGGCACCTCTCCCCGCTTCATGGCGCGTGACACGGTTTCCGGACCAGCCCAAAGCGTTGAATTCAAGCCACCTTCGGAGGCGAGCGATGCAATAGCCCGTCCTTGCGCGACTTCGGCCAGGAGCCGGATCGAGCGGTACAGGCTGGATTTGCCGCTGCCGTTGGCACCGGTGATCAAGGTGATCCGGTCGAGCGGTAATATGAGGTCACGCAAGGAGCGGTAACCGGAGACGGCAAAAGTTAGAAGCATGTCTGGATCCTAGAAACTGGCCAGAATTCGTTTTGGACTTTGCAAAAACCCGAACTAAGCTGGAAGATCAGCGGGCGTTAAACCGGGATCGATTTCACGCCGAACGCTGATCGCTCTTAAAGGAGCACCGAGGCAGCCTGTTGCCTGAATGCAGAAATTGAAAGGCCATGTTTAATCCCAAAGAGGCGGCGGACGATAGCCGCGCTTTGAACATTGTCATATTATTTTTCGTTGCCGTTGCGGTGATCTTCTCGATCGGTCTCCACTTCGACAGCGCCCTCAAATACTGGCTACTCAGCAAATTCGGTGAAACTGCGACCGGGACCGTTGTGCAGATCACCAAACCCTCGACCGATCCGAATGAGATGCGTGACCTCGCCCGGCAAAGCCCTCGCAACTATTTGAAAAACCGCCAGACTTGGGTGACCGGTGACAGCCTGCTGATTGAGTTTCAACCAGAAAGCGGAACGCTTGAATATGTCTCTTTCAAGCGGCCGCCCGGGAGCACTGTCGGCCAGGCAGGCAAAGCAATCGACATCGTCTACCTGCCGCTCAATCCCCGGATCGCGCACCCGCACGCTCATCTTGCCGACTTTGCTTTTGACGCCAAGATCATGATGGGCTCGCTCATTGCCGCGATGATCACCTTTTGGCTGCTGGTTGAAGCATTTGTTTCGTGGATCAGGTTCCGGAAAACCATGCGCCATTACTGACGACCAGAAGCGCTACGACCCCTGATCAACCAGTTCGAACTTGTTGACGTCAAACACACCGAAATCGGTGATCTTGAGATGCGGAATAACCGGCAACGGCAAAAACGCGACTTGAAGAAACGGTTCCGCCAGTGTGCAGCCAAGAGCTTTCGCGGCATGTCGAAGGTCTTCCAGGTCATGACGCACCGTCTCGAACGGCTCCAGGCTCATGAGCCCGGCAAGTGGCAGGGCCAACTCGGCCTTCACGCCGTCTTGGCCGGCGACCGCAAATCCGCCCTGCATGGCAATCACCCGGTTGACCGCATGGGCCATCGCCGCTTCGTCAGCGCCAACAACACAGATGTTGTGACTGTCATGGCCAACCGAGGAAGCAATAGCTCCTTGTTTCATGCCGAACCCGTGGACGAACCCGAGGCCTATGTTGCCAGTGCCTTTGTGCCGCTCAACGACCGCGACCTTCAGAACGTCCTGCTCAAAATCCACCAGGGTCTTGCCGCCATTTACCGGCAACGTGCGTTTCAGGTGTTCCGTAATGATCTTGCCAGGGATGACACCAATCACATCGGCTTCGCTGTTGCGGGCCGGAATGTTGAATGATGCAGCACTGACCTCATTGGCCTTGACGCTATCAAGCCCAACAGGCGCGACAATGCTGCGGGTCGTAAAGGCAGCATCATTGGCAACAACACCGCCACAGATCGCGGTCTCAACACGGCAGTCTTCGAAATCGCTCAACAAGGCAATGTCGGCGCGTTTTCCGGGAGCCAAGACGCCTCTGTCTTTCAGGCCAAAGGCATTCGCTGCTGTCCAGCTTGCGGCGCGATAAGCGTCGAGCGGGCGGATCCCCTTGGCAATCAAGCGCCGGATCATGCTGTCCAGATGCCCCTCCTCCGCAATGTCCAGCGGATTACGATCATCGGTGCAAAGCGCAACGAAAGCCGAGGTATCGCACGTCAAGATCGGCGCCAACGCATCGAGATCCTTGCAGACCGACCCCTCCCGCATCAACACTGCCATGCCTTTGGAAAGCTTCTCCTGCGCTTCTTCAGCTGACGTTGCCTCGTGATCGGTTCGGATCCCGGCCGCCAGATAGCCATTGAGCGGTTTGCCGCCGAGCAAAGGCGCATGGCCATCGATATGTCCGTTCTGGAAAGCTGCAAGCTTGGCAAGCACCTTCGGATCACGCGCCAGAACACCCGGAAAATTCATGAATTCCGCAAGACCAATAACGCTTGGATGGTCTTTGAACGGCAGAAGATCTTCTATTTCCAGGCAAGCGCCAGCTGTCTCGAACGCAGTTGCCGGAACACAGGATGACAGGTTCACTTTCAAATCCATAATGGTTTGCAATGAACTGTCCAAAAAGTAGCGAATGCCCTGTGCGCCCAAAACGTTGGCAATCTCATGCGGGTCACAAATCGCAGTCGTAACCCCATGCGGCAGGACACAGCGATCGAATTCAAAGGGCGTTACCAATGAAGATTCGACATGGAGATGCGTGTCGATGAACCCGGGCACCGCTGTAAGACCCGTTCCATCGATGGTGTTTTCCGCCTCATAGGTGTCATGCGTTCCAACAATTCGGTCGCCGACGATGGCAATATCCGTCGTCACAGTCGACCCGTCGACGACGCTGAACATCTGCACGTTCTTGATGACCAGATCCGCCGCAACCTCCCCCGCACCCGCGGCTATAGCCTTGTTCAAAAAGCTCTCGTCGTGGCGGTGCGGCATGGTTCGGATCTCCTGTTCTTTTTCTAGAAGCGGACCTTAGCGTTCAGCAGCCCGGATCAGAAAGCCCCAAGCGGCATTTTCCACGTGGCAGATTTCTGCGTGCACTTCATCACCCCCTGTCAAAGGGCAATCGAGCTCCAACCTCTGTCCAAATCGAGCGCATTATTCCGAATTTGATCTTCAACGTCGCTTTCGATTAATTAAATCACATTTAATAATAATCGAAAACTCAATCACCTACCGCAGGACAGCAACGAAACGCTGCGGCGCAGCACGTAAATCGAATTGACAGTTTCCCGAATGGCGAGAATAATTTTTCCAAAATAAATAATTATGGTCTTGCAGTGAAAGCGGACCCGGAATGACCGAGGGAGGAGGCCAATGGATGAAATCCGGAAAAGCGGCCGCGGTTCGAATTCTGTCCAGCTGAGACGCTATAACGAGCGGATCGTCTTACAGATATTGCGGCGCGCGGGAGAAGCGTCGAAGGCCGAACTCGCCCGGGCTGTGCAACTGACGAATGCGGCTATTGGCGCGATCATTCAGACCCTCATCGAAGAGGGCCTCATCGTGGAAGCTGGCAAACGCCATGATGGCAGCCGAGGTCAGCCCGCGACAATTCTGAAACTCGCGCCGCGGGGCGCATTTTCCTTTGGCGTTCGTCTGGACCGGACGAGCCTGGAAACAGTGCTGATGGATTTTTCCGGTCAGATCATCAATCGCCGAACGCATGAGATGATCCTGCCGGAGCCCGCAAAAGCCCTTACGATCCTGACTGATGACCTGGAACAGTTGCGGGAAGACCTGAGCGAGGGAGAACAGGATCGCATAACTGGCATCGGGCTTGCTCAGCCCTTTAATCTTGGCGCATGGCTCCATGAACTCGGCTTGCCTGAGGCGCATTTCAAGGACTGGGAAGACTACGATCTTGCGAGCGCCCTTGAAGAGGAAACCGGTCTTCCGGTCTTCAGCGAAAACGACGGCACGGCAGCCGCTGTTGCAGAGCTTTTTTATGGTGTTGGGCGTCAGAACGACAACTTTCTCTACCTGTTCCTGGGACCCGCAATTGGCGGCGGCTTGGTGATGAACGGTGATGTCGTTCGCGGCGTTTCCGGCAATGCTGGTGACGTTGCGATGATCCCGGTTCCGCCGAGCAAATTGCCGACCGCCAACGCCCCGCGTCAGGAATGGGACTTGCTCCTGGCAAGGGCCAGCCTGGTTGCTCTCGCCCGGCATATGTCACCGGAAAACTTTTCCAATTTGAGCCGCACTGATTTGCGCCAGGCCATAGAGGCAGCAGACGACAAGGCACGCGAATGGACAGAAGACTGTGTCAGCGCACTCGCCGTTGCGCTCCGCTCAGCCTTTGCGATCCTCGACATGCCTCTGGTCGTTTTGGACAGTGACCTCGGGAATGATTTCAACACAAGCTTTGCAGAGGCGATGGCGTCAGCTGTTGCAGATGCAGCGCCGGAGAGCCGGACCTCGCCTCAGATGGCAACCGGCAGCTTCGGACAGGATGCCGGTGCCGTCGGCGCGGCCAGCCTGCCACAGTTTTTCAACTTCTCGCCCCGGACAGCGATCCTTACTGGAGGCAGGTCACTTGGACCTGCCGGTTCTGGCCGGAGCGAAGACCGTGCCGGTTTTCCGGCGCGGGCAGCACGGTTGGGGTCACATCTGGCCACACCCAACCGTGTTTAGAAACAGGCCAGGGAGGAAACATACAATGATCCGCAAACTACTCGCGACCGGTTCCGTTCTTGCCGCAATGGCAGCGACACCGGCCATGGCGGCTGACCTGTCCGCCTGCCTGATCACCAAAACGGACACCAACCCGTTTTTCGTGAAGATGAAAGAAGGCGCGACGGCAAAAGCCGAAGAACTCGGCATTGAACTGAAGTCTTTCGCTGGCAAGGTCGATGGCGACCACGAGACCCAGGTTGCAGCGATTGAAACCTGCATCGCAGATGGCGCCAAAGGTATTCTGCTGACGGCATCCGACACCTCTTCCATCGTACCTGCTGTACAGCAAGCGCGCGACAATGGGCTTCTGGTCATTGCACTCGACACACCGCTGAACCCGATCGACGCAGCCGATGCCACGTTTGCAACCGACAACTTCCTGGCCGGTGAACTGATCGGCAAATGGGCGGCCGGTTCGCTCGGCGATGAGGCGGCAAATGCCAAGATCGCAATGCTTGATCTTGCCATCAGCCAGCCAACTGTCGGCGTGTTGCGCGACCAAGGCTTCCTTCAGGGCTTCGGAATCGATCTTGGCGATCCAAACAAGTGGGGCGATGAGACCGATCCGCGGATCGTTGGCAACGATGTCACGCAGGGCAACGAAGAAGGCGGCCGCCGGGCGATGGAAAATCTGCTCGCCAAAGATCCGATGATCAACGTCGTCTACACGATCAATGAACCGGCTGCAGCCGGCGCCTACGAAGCTCTCAAGTCAATTGGCCGGGAAAACAATGTTCTGATCGTCTCCGTCGACGGTGGCTGCCCAGGTGTTCAAAACGTCAAGGACGGCGTCATTGGCGCAACCTCGCAGCAATACCCGTTGCTGATGGCCTCTCTCGGCATCGAAGCCATCAAGGAGTGGGCAGACAACGGCAACAAGCCGGAACCGACACCGGGCAAGGACTTCTTTGACACCGGTGTTGCACTTGTCACCGACAAGCCGGTGGACGGCGTTGAATCCATCGACACCACCGAAGGCACAAATCTTTGCTGGGGCTAAACCTTTAAAGTTGCAAGCGAAGCGAAAGGGGCAAGGCCGCCTTGCCCCTTTTACAACAGGCGCATAGAGGGAAACGGGCATGACCTCAGAAACGAAGACGGACCGCGGCCCTGCAGAGTTTGAATCTGCAGCATCAAAAGGCCCGCAATCCGTTGCCGAATTCGACGATCACCACCAGACCATCGGGCAAAAGATCCAGCACACCCTGCATCAGACGCCGTCTTTGGTGCCCCTAATCGTGCTGCTGTTGTCCATATTGATCTTTGGACTGTTGTTGGGTTCAAAGTTCTTCTCTCCCTTCGCCATGACGCTGATCCTTCAACAGGTTCAGATCGTCGGTATTGTGGCCGCAGCTCAAAGCATCGTGATCCTCACAGCGGGCATTGACCTGTCGGTTGGCGCGATTATGGTTCTGTCGTCTGTGGTCATGGGCCAATTCACATTCCGCTACGGACTCCCCGTTGAAGTCGCCATTGCAGCTGGACTCATTTGCGGAACGATCTGCGGCTATATCAACGGCTTCCTCGTGGCTGTCGTCAAACTGCCGCCGTTCATCGTGACGCTTGGTATGTGGCAGATCGTTCTTGCGACCAACTTTCTCTATTCGGCGAATGAGACCATTCGCTCACAGGAAATCGCCGAACAGGCGCCCCTCCTTCAGTTCTTTGGCAATAAGGTTACCGTTGGTGGAGCGATATTCACCTACGGGGTGATCTTCATGGTGCTGCTTGTACTGGTGCTGGCTTACGTGTTGCGCCAAACCGCCTGGGGCCGGCACGTCTACGCCATCGGTGATGATCCGGAGGCTGCGCAATTGTCCGGGGTTCAGGTCAAACGCGTCCAGATTTCCGTCTACATGCTCTCAGGACTTATCTGTGCCTTTGCCGGCTGGGCAATGATCGGGCGGATCGGGTCCGTCTCACCGACAACCGGTCAGCTGGCCAATATCGAATCCATCACCGCTGTGGTGATTGGCGGGATCTCGCTGTTCGGTGGACGCGGGTCGATCCTTGGAACCCTGTTCGGGGCCTTGATTGTTGGCGTCTTCACGCTTGGGCTGCGTCTGCTCGGGGCAGATGCCCAATGGACCTATCTCCTGATCGGCCTTCTCATCATCGCGGCGGTTGCTGTCGACCAATGGATCAGAAAGGTGTCTGTCTGATGGAACCTGTTCTTCAAGCAAGCAATCTGGTCAAACGCTACGGCCGTGTCGTTGCCATGGACCATGCCGACTTCGAACTGTATCCCGGTGAAATCCTGGCCGTGATTGGCGACAACGGTGCCGGCAAATCAACCTTGATCAAGGCGCTCAGCGGCGCAGTTCTGCCGGACGAAGGAGAAATCCGGCTCGACGGCAAACCGGTGCATTTCCATTCGCCCATCGATGCGCGATCTGCCGGGATCGAAACCGTCTACCAGACGCTCGCCATGTCTCCGGCCTTGTCGATCACTGACAACATGTTCATGGGTCGCGAGCTGCGCAAACCAGGCTTCCGCGGCCAATGGCTCCGCCAACTCGACCATAAAAAAATGGAACAGATTGCTCGGGACAAATTGAACGAGCTCGGCCTTTTGACCATTCAAAACATCAACCAGGCCGTCGAGACCCTCTCCGGCGGCCAGCGCCAAGGGGTGGCGGTCGCCCGTGCGGCTGCGTTCGGCTCTAAAGTTGTGATCATGGACGAACCCACCGCGGCCCTTGGCGTCAAGGAAAGCCGGCGGGTTCTGGAGTTGATCAAGGACGTGAAAGCGCGTGGCCTGCCGATTGTTCTGATCAGCCACAACATGCCGCACGTTTTCGAAGTCGCAGACCGTATTCACATCCACCGGCTCGGCCGGCGGGCTTGCGTGATCAAGCCGGACGACTTTTCCATGTCGGATGCCGTCGCGATCATGACCGGTGCCATGGATCCGCCGGAAGACAAGGCGGCGTGAGCAACCGGCGACGAAAAGAATAGGACCAAAAATGTATTTGATTTGCGGTGAAGCCTTGTTTGATCTCTTTGGGGCGGACACCTCGGGAACAAGCGTCGGCTTTGACGGCCGGATCGGCGGATCGCCCTTCAACGTCGCCATGGGGCTTGCCCGTCTCGGCGAAGACGCCGCGTTTTTCGGCGGCATATCGAACGACGTTCTAGGCGAGAAGCTGGTTGGGAAACTGAAAGACGAAGGGGTTTCCGACCGCTTTGTTGTGCGCAGCGACAATCTGACGACCCTGAGCCTGGTTCAACAGGATCCTGACGGGCAACCCGCCTATACATTCTATGGCGCCAATGCGGCTGACAGAATGATAACCGAAGGAGATCTCCCGGTTTTCGAGGTTCCGCCGTCGTTCATTCACATCGGGTCTTATACGGCGCTTACAGAGCCTGTAGCCTCGGCGCTGAAAAGCCTGATCGCCAGGGAGCATGCACGGTGCCTCATCTCCTTTGACCCCAATATCCGGCCCACTGTGGTCGCCGATAAGGAAAAGTGGCGGACCAACACAACCGCGATTGTTCCTTACACTGACGTCATCAAAGTCAGCGATGAAGACCTCGCTTTGATCGCCCCGGGAGAACCTGTCGAGGCGATTGCTCGTGATTGGCTTGCAGAAGGCGCCAAGCTGGTGATTGTCACGCGCGGGAAAGACGGGGCCTCCGCCTACACAGATCAATCCGAAGCAAGTGTGCCCGGCGTTGCAGTCGACGTGGTTGACACTGTCGGCGCCGGGGACACCTTTCAGGCAGCTCTATTGTCTGGACTGAAAATACTGGGTGCAAACAACCGCGAGGGCCTCACGGCGCTCGACCCTGCGCAACTCACAAGATTGCTCACATTTTGCACTCAAGCCGCAGCAATCACCTGTTCGCGGCGCGGGGCCGATCTCCCAACCAAGGCTGATCTTGAAAAAGAGGGCTGCTCTTTGGTTTGAGGGGCTGACAAGAGAATTAAATCGATTTAAAAGACATCCTAATGTCACGATGCTTAGACTAGAACGGCGAAATTCGCCGGCTTGGAAGGGATGAGAACATGGCGGTCCGCGTCATTGAAGTAGCCGAATTCGATCTGGTTGTGTTCGGCGCCTCCGGAGACCTTGCACATCGCAAGCTGTTGCCGGCCCTTTACCACCGGGACGCGGACGGACAAATGCCGGATGACGCACGGATCATTGCCAGCGCGCGCCGTGACTATTCGGACGATGACTATCGCGACTACGCTCGAAAGGCCTTGAAGGAGCATGTGTCCGACCTCGACGACGCGCATCTGGAAAAATTCCTGAAACGCATCCGGTACGTGAAAATCGACATCGGGACCGGTGAAGGCTTCGAAGATCTCAAGACCATTCTGGAAGAACGTGAGGATGTCATCCGCGCGTTCTACCTTGCAGTCGGCCCGGACCTTTTTGGCACCATATGCGAAAATCTCGGCAAGATCGGCGTTGTGAACACCCATTCCCGCGTGGTTATGGAGAAGCCGATCGGCAAGGATGGCGCATCGGCCAAGGCATTGAACGCGACGGTCGGTGCCGTGTTCAACGAAGACCAGATCTTCCGGATCGACCACTACCTCGGCAAGGAGACCGTGCAGAACCTGATGGCTCTGCGGTTTGCCAACGCCCTGTTCGAGCCCCTTTGGAACGCTGCACACATTGATCATGTCCAGATCACGGTCGCCGAGTCGCTGGGGACCGGTGGCCGGGCCGGCTATTACGACACGGCGGGCGCACTCCGGGACATGGTCCAGAACCACATTCTGCAGCTTTTGTGCCTGGTGGCCATGGAACCGCCAGAGTCGATGAACGCCGACAGTGTGCGCGATGAAAAACTGAAGGTTCTGAAAGCCCTCGCCCCGATTGGCGAGCACAATGCCGACAAACTGACTGTCCGCGGCCAATACCGCGCCGGAGCATCAGCCGGCGGCGCAGTTCCAGGTTACCTGGAAGAACTCGGCAATGATCAAAGCGGAACGGAAACCTTTGTTGCGCTGAAAGCGGAAATTGCCAATTGGCGATGGGCCGGTGTCCCGTTCTACTTGCGCACCGGTAAGCGCCTCGCTCAACGGGTTTCCGAGATCGTCGTTCAGTTCCGCCCTATTCCCCACTCGATCTTCGACGAGGAAGCCGGTGCGATCACTGCAAACCGCCTCATCATACGCCTTCAGCCTGATGAAGGCGTACAGATGAAGGTGATGATTAAGGACCCGGGCCCCGGCGGCATGCGCCTGCGCCAGGTGCCATTGGATATGAGCTTTGCCGAAGCCTTCAAGGTCCGGAACCCGGATGCCTATGAGCGGCTGATTATGGATGTGATCCGCGGCAACCAGACCCTTTTCATGCGCCGAGACGAAGTCGATGCAGCCTGGGCTTGGATTGATCCAATTCAGGCAGCCTGGGCAGCTTCCAAGGAAACGCCAAAGGGGTACACGGCCGGAACATGGGGGCCATCAGCCTCCATCGCCCTGGTTGAACGTGACGGCCGCACCTGGGCGGAAGACGAACTGGTTTAAACGCCGGAAAGTGCGTCAATAGACGCATGCTTCCTGAATTTAAATCGATTAAATGACACAAACAGTCATTACGCTCTATCTAAAGAGTTGAGAGAGAGACCGGCTTCAAAACTGCCGGAGGATGAGGGAGACAAGCCATGGCCATCAGGGATCGTGTCGGCGAGGTCACCGAACGGATCGTCAAACGCAGCCACGACAGTCGAAGTGCCTATCTTGAACGCATCGGCAAGGCTGCAGACCAAGGCCCGCAGCGTTCGCGATTGTCCTGCGGCAACCTCGCCCACGGATTTGCCGCATGCGGCCTGTCCGACAAAGCCGCCTTGTCCGGTGATGTGGTACCGAACCTCGGCATAATCACCGCATACAACGACATGTTGTCCGCCCATCAGCCCTATGAGACCTATCCGGACCTGATCCGGCAGGCAGCACGGGAGGTCGGAGCGGTGGCGCAGGTCGCAGGCGGCGTACCGGCCATGTGCGATGGGGTCACCCAGGGCCAGGACGGCATGGAGCTGTCCCTGTTCTCGCGTGATGTGATTGCTATGGCGGCAGCTGTCGGCCTGTCGCACCAGATGTTTGATGCGGCCGTGTTTCTCGGCATCTGCGACAAGATCGTGCCTGGCCTCACGATAGCAGCTCTGTCTTTCGGCCATCTGCCGGCTGTGTTCATTCCTGCAGGCCCAATGACCACAGGGATCTCGAACGACGAGAAAGCGAAGGTCCGCCAGCTCTATGCGGAAGGCAAAGTTGGCCGTGACGCGCTTCTGGAGTCAGAGTCCAAGGCCTACCACTCTCCCGGCACCTGTACGTTTTACGGCACAGCAAATTCCAACCAAATGCTGATGGAGATCATGGGCCTGCACATGCCGGGGGCATCTTTCGTCAATCCGGGCACGCCACTCCGCGAAGCTTTGACCAAGGAAGCGGCCAAGCGTGCGCTGGCAATCTCCGCCCTTGGCAACGAGTTCACCCCTGCCGGTGAAATCATCAACGAAAAAGCCATCGTCAACGGGGTTGTCGGCCTCCACGCCACCGGCGGCTCAACGAACCATACCATGCACTTGGTGGCGATGGCCGCAGCGGCCGGGATCCGGCTGACCTGGGACGATATCTCGGATCTTTCGGATGTGGTTCCACTGCTTGCGCGCGTGTATCCGAATGGGAAAGCCGACGTGAACCACTTCCAGGCAGCGGGCGGTCTTGCGTTCCTGATCCGCGAACTCTTGGGCGACGGATACCTCCATCAGGATGTGAAAACCGTCTACGGCAGTGATCTCTCCGGTTATACGGTCGAGGCAAAACTCGACGCGGACGGCAATGTTATCCGGGACCCCGCCCCGCAAATCTCCGGCGATGAGACGGTTCTGGCACCAGCTGACAAAGCATTCCAGCCGACGGGTGGTCTCAAAATGCTGACCGGGAACATCGGCAAAGCGGTGATCAAAATCTCCGCAGTTGCCAAAGAGCGCCATATCATTGAGGCCCCGGCCCGCGTCTTTCACTCGCAGGAAGACTTTCTGAAAGCGTTTTCCAACAAGGAACTCAAGGGAGACGTTGCAGCTGTTGTCCGGTTCCAGGGCCCGAAAGCCTGCGGCATGCCGGAGCTTCACAAGCTGACCCCATCCTTGGGCATCCTTCAGGATCGTGGTCATAAGGTTGCGCTCATAACAGACGGCCGCATGTCCGGCGCATCGGGCAAGGTTCCAGCGGCCATCCACGTGACACCGGAAGCTGCCAATGGCGGGCCGATCGCAAAGATCCAGGACGGTGACCTCATCCGCATCAATGCGATTACCGGTGAACTGACGGTTCTCGTTGACGAGGCCGAGTTCGATGCGCGACCGGTTGCACAAGAAGACCTAAGCCATCATCAATTCGGTGTCGGCCGCGACCTGTTTGCCGCCTTCAGGGCCAATGTCGGAACGGCAGATGCCGGCGCGCATGTTTTTGACGTTTGAGGAAAGCTAATGGGACAAGATATATCAAAAATCGAAGCGGTCATGACAGCGGCGCCGGTGATCCCGGTTCTGGTGATCGAAGACCCGAAAAAAGCTGTCCCTATGGCGGAGGCTCTGGTTCGAGGCGGATTGCCGGCCATCGAAATCACGCTCCGTACACCGCATGCCCTGGAAGCAATTGCTGCTGTCAATGAGCACGTGGAAGGCGCGATCGTAGGGGCTGGAACTGTCCTGACGCCTCAGCAGTATGACGCAGTTGTTTCCGCTGGCGCGCGGTTTGTTGTTTCGCCCGGTGCGACGGATACGCTCTTGGACGCGGCTGATGAACACGGCGTGCCGCTGTTGCCGGGAGCGGCAACTGCTTCGGAGGTTATGAAGCTTCTGGAACGCGGTTATGAACGGCTGAAGTTCTTTCCGGCGGAACAAGCAGGTGGTTCGCCTTACCTCAAGTCTCTGTCATCGCCCTTGGCTGCCGCAAAATTCTGCCCAACCGGTGGGGTCAGCCTCGAAAAAGCGCCTGACTATCTGAAATTGCCAAACGTTTTGTGCGTGGGGGGGTCGTGGATAGCAGATGCAAAGGCAATTGCTTCAGAAGACTGGTCCGGTATTGAGGAACGGGCGCGTGCGGCCTCCCAACTCGGCAAGTAGCAGATCGACCGGCGAACCCCGCTGCTCGGCAGATGCTTTTTAGGCTGAGGCGGCCTCTGATTCCGGCGCCTCATCCTCGCTTCCGTCGACTTTGCGGTCCCAAAGAAGGCGCAGCCCACCGGATGTGTCATTCCGCCAGGCAAATTCGGCAACGACAGGCTTGCCGAATTTTTTCATGGTCAAAAGCACCTCTTCCGGCAAAGCAGGCAGGCTTTTCGCCATAACGCGGCAACCGTTGTTACCCGCGTCCACGATCGTGCCGGAAATCTCGGTGATCCCCTCAAAGTCGGAAATCTTCACCGGAATGCTGACGTTGTTCCGTTTCTCCCGGCGTTTATCGGAGAAACTTTCAGTCGATTTCACAAACAAGACGGCCGCATCAGAGTCCTTGCGGGACGTGATCTGACATTTGACGAGCTTGTCGGAGTCTTTCGGGCGAATACCGATATTCTTGCTCAGCTCCTGAATATCGGGAGAAGTCAGGCGGCATCCCCATTCCCCGACATTAGAAACAACACCACTGATCACTGACAGATTGTCAAAATCTACAACGAGAACCTCTTCTTCGGCCTCGGGTTTATCCTGCAAGTGCGCAAGTGCATTCATTACCGCCTCCAACAACCCTTTTTACTTAGGGTTATTATCATTTCAAATCGCTTAACATCTTCAATTTTACGCACCTGTTTGCAGGCATCTCGGCAGATTTCAGTGCGGTTCCAATGCATCGGCTTGTCCGGCGCAGGTAAACAAGATCCATTCAGATACATCGAATGCCGATCACATCCAGTCACACAGCTTTTTTTGACAACATGCATCGCGCCAATGGTCCTTTCCCAAACGAACGCATCTTTTAGGATCAAGGCAGCTGTGCTATCTGAAGCAGCGACATTCAAATTGCCCAGAAATACGGGGCCTAAATCGATTTAAGGAGAGCCGCGTGACGCTCGAAACGACCTTCACCATGCTCGCTCAGCAAGCCGAGACCCTGTCCGCGACCTCTCTTCGAAACATGTTTCAAGAAGACCCAGATCGGTTTGCGAAGTTTTCCGCACGCTGTGAAGATCTTCTGCTCGATTATTCAAAAATCAAACTGGATGCCAAGACCCTGGAGCTGTTGCTGCAAGTCGCGCGCGAGGCGGAAGTCGACGTAAAACGCACTGCAATGTTTTCGGGTGAAAAGATCAACGCCACCGAACACCGCGCCGTCCTGCACACGGCCCTGCGCAACCAGTCCGCCGATCCGGTTCTGGTCGACGGCGCAGATGTGATGCCAGACATTCGCGCGGTCCTTGAAGCGATGGCCAATTTCTCGGAAGCTGTAAGATCCGGGGACCTAACATCTTCAGCCGGAACCGCTTTCACCGATGTCGTCAACATCGGCATTGGCGGGTCGGATCTTGGCCCGGCAATGACCACTTTGGCGCTCGCCCCCTATCATGATGGGCCGGAGCTCCACTACGTTTCCAATGTCGACGGTGCGCACATTGCCGACACGCTGGAGAAGCTGGATCCAGCCTCAACCCTAATCATCGTGGCGTCCAAGACTTTCACCACGGTTGAAACGATGACCAACGCGCAGACAGCGCGCAAATGGATCGCAGATGCTCTGGGTGAAGAAGCGGTTGGTGCGCATTTCGCTGCCGTCTCAACAGCACTCGACAAGGTCGGAGCCTTCGGGATCGACGAAACGCGCGTTTTCGGTTTCTGGGACTGGGTTGGCGGCCGATACTCCATCTGGTCGGCCATTGGCCTGCCGTTGATGATCGCAATCGGGCCGGACGCCTTCAACGAATTTCTGGAAGGCGCATATGCGATGGATGTGCATTTCCAGGATGCACCGATGGAAGAGAACCTTCCCGTTTTGATGGCCCTGATCGGGATTTGGCACCGCAACGTTTTGGGCTATGGCGCGCGTGCCGTTCTTCCGTACGATCAGCGCCTCGCCCGGCTTCCCGCCTACTTGCAGCAGCTTGACATGGAATCCAACGGCAAGCGGGTCAAATTGGACGGCACATTGGTCAACACTGACACCGGCCCGCTCGTTTGGGGAGAACCCGGCACCAACGGTCAGCACGCATTTTATCAGCTGCTTCATCAGGGCACGACCGTAATCCCATGCGAGTTCCTGATTGCGGCTCGAGGTAATGAAGACGACCTGACGCATCAGCACGAGCTCTTGATCTCCAATTGTTTGGCACAATCGGAAGCGTTGATGCTTGGCCGGACACTTGAAGAGGCCGCAGCGCAACTCTCATCAGCAGGCCTCGATGACGATGAAATCGCACGCTTGGCGCCACATAAGGTTTTTCCGGGCGACCGGCCGTCACTGACGCTCGTCTATGACGAACTGACGCCTTTCGCACTTGGCCGATTGATTGCCCTTTACGAGCACCGTGTCTTTGTTGAAGGCGTGATCTGGGGCATCAACTCCTTCGACCAATGGGGTGTGGAACTGGGCAAGGAGTTGGCAACAGCTCTTTTGCCGATGGTCAAAGGCGAAGCTGAACCTGTGACAAAAGACTCCTCCACAAAAGGACTGCTTGCCGCTCTGCAATCAGCAAGCACAAACGCCTGACGAATTGGTGAATTGGGCGCAGGCAGGCTCATAAGGCCATACTTTCGCCTCACCGCACAGGTCTTTGTGCATCAATAGAGGCCTGCGTTGCTTTGCGAATTCCATAGGGCATGACAACAACCACGACTTATGTGGCGATTGCCGGTTTGGCAAAACCAACTTACGCTGTGTTCATTGATTTACGCTCCGTGATTCGCCATTGTGGAGCGAAAAGAGAGGTGCCGGCAGGCGTCCTTATAATGAGGAGATCTCAGTTATGAAAAAGCTTGTTTTGCTCGCAGGCATCGCCCTTGCCTTGGCCGGGTGCCAATCTGACAGTTCGCGCGATCGCGCGCTCGTCGGCGGCGGTCTTGGCGCGGCAACCGGCGCTGCAATTGGCGCAGCAGCAACTGGCGATGTCGGCGGCGCACTTGTTGGCGCGGCGATCGGCGGTGCCGGTGGTGCGATTGTTGGCAGCGCAACAACACCGAAAAATTGCGTAGCGTATGACCGTTACGGCAATCCATACCGGGTGGCCTGCCCGTAACCCTTGAGCATGTCCGGCCACGAACATGCAGTGCACTGAAAAAATGAGAAATAGACGATGAAAAAGCTCTTCTTGGTCGCAGCTACCGCTGCCCTCCTTGCCGGTTGCCAGTCCAGCAGCCAGACAGATCGTGCCCTCGTCGGCGGCGGGTTGGGTGCAGCGACCGGCGCTGTGATCGGCGCGGCGACAGGCGGCGGCGCGGGTGCGGCGCTCGCAGGTGCTGCAATCGGTGGCGCCGGCGGTGCCGTTGTCGGTGCGGCGACAGCACCGAAAAACTGCGTTGCCTACGACCAGTACGGCAACCCATACCGGGTCGTTTGCCCTTAAGACGGCCGCACTGGGCGTTGGATAACCGACCTTATTAAGAATTGGTTAACCATCGCCCTTTCACCCTAGGCGAACCTATTTACTGAAGGAGCGCCCGGGATGAAGCCCGCCATTGCCCTGTTATCGCTGACCCTTTTGCTTGCTGGATGCGCCAACACGGAAAGCCAGCGGGACAGGATGCTGATCGGCGCAGGTCTCGGGGCGGCAACAGGGGCGACAATTGGTGCTGCTGCGGGGTCAACCGGCGGCGCAGCATTTGCTGGAGCAGCCTTGGGTGCAATTGGCGGCGGTTTGATCGGTGTGGTGACGTCTCCACGCAACTGCGTGGCGCGCGACCCGGAAGGCACGCCCTACACCGTCCCCTGCCCCTGAATACGGCACTACTGATGTACACAAAAAGGCCAGCCCAATTGGGCTGGCCTTTTCTGTTTAATTGCTTCGAACCAGCTTAAGCAGCTTGGCTTGCAGCCACCGAATTCAGAGCGCTTTCCGGGTCGACATAGTCATATCCCAGCGCGGTCGCCACAGCTTCGCAGGTGACTTTGCCCTGGTGAACGTTCAAGCCAGGAAGGAAGTTCGGATCATCCAGCAACGCTTTCTTCGCACCCTTGTCGGCGAGCGCCAGAGCGAACGGCAGCGTGGCATTGTTCAGCGCATAGGTCGAAGTCCGTGGAACTGCACCTGGCATGTTGGCAACGCAGTAATGAACAACCTCATCAACGATGTAGGTCGGCTCTGAGTGCGTGGTCGCCTTGGATGTTTCAAAACAGCCGCCCTGGTCGATCGCAACGTCGACAACGACAGAGCCTGGCTTCATCTTGCTGATCATCTCAGCGGTTACCAGCTTCGGCGCAGCAGCACCTGCGACAAGGACTGCACCGACGACGATATCAGCGGCAAGAACCTGCTTCTCGAGTGCTGCTTTGGTTGAGTAGACGGTTTTGAGCGCGGAACCGAAGGTCTGCGACAGGTTGGACAGAACCTGGGTATTGCGGTCCAGAACTGTTACATCCGCGCCGAGGCCCAGCGCCATGGTGATGGCATGCGAACCGACAACGCCGCCGCCAATTACAACGACCTTGGCAGGCTCAACACCCGGAACACCACCAACGAGGACACCGGAGCCGCCGTTGATCTTCTCAAGGCATTTCGCACCAGCAGTGACAGACAGTCGACCGGCAACTTGAGACATCGGAACCAGAAGCGGCAGGCCGCCTTTGGAATCCACGACAGTTTCATAGGCAATACAGGTTGCCCCGGACTTCACCAGATCAGCCGTCTGAGCCGCATCGGGCGCGAGATGCAGATAGGTGAACAGGATATGGTGCGGGCGCAGCATGGCGCGCTCAACAGCCTGCGGCTCCTTCACCTTGATGATCATTTCGGCAGCGTCGAAGATTTCCTGAGCGGTTGCGAGGATTTTGGCGCCGCTTGCTTCATAGTCGGCATCGCTGGCGCCGATCCCTGCACCAGCGTTCGTTTCTACAAAAACCTCATGACCATGAGCTGTCATCTCATGAACGCTGTCCGGTGTCAGACCAACCCGAAATTCGTTGTTTTTGATTTCCTTAGGTACGCCAATCCGCATGGTTCCGTCTCCTCTGGTGCGGCTTGTTTATTGTTTTTGATAATACCACTGAGAAAGACGCAGGTGCTTGCGTTCAAGGCCTCTTGAAATGGTGTTTTTGCAATTTAATTGCGTACTTTTTACTCAACATCGAACTTTATGGTATTAATATAAAAATCAATCGAATTATGTGCAGCGCAACATCATGATCCTCGACAGACTTGACCGTAAGATACTGAACGTCCTGCAACGCGATGGACGGATCGCAAATGCGGACCTTGCCGAAAAAATCGGCTTGTCACCCTCTGCCTGCCTGCGGCGCATGCGGGCGCTGGAAGAAGCCGGTGTCATCGACAGCTATGTTGCTCTGCTCGACCAGCGAAAACTTGGCCGGCGGATGGACGTGTTCGTTGAAATCTCACTGACTGGCCAATCCAAAGAAACACTGGAGAGTTTTGAAAGGGCCGTCGCCCGCTCTGAAGAGATCATGGAGTGTTTCCTGATGGCGGGCGATGCTGATTACATCCTGCGCCTGACTGCAGCGGACCCGATTGACTTTGAGCGCATTCACAGGGATCACCTGTCTCAACTCCCGGGCGTGTTGCGGATGAAATCGTCTTTTGCCATCCGCCCGATCGTCAAACGCACCGCGCTCCCCCTATCCGAAACAGCGGAAGCAGCAGACCGATAGGCCGCGTATGTGAAGCTATCGACGTTCCGGTTCTTGCCCGCTATAGTCGCGACCCTTCTTAGAGGCTTTACAGGAACCCCGTCTGGTGTCCCACACGATTACCCGTTTTCTTGATACGACTTACCAACTTGCTGAATGTCCAACCTGGGACGAGCGCACCAACAGGCTGCTTTGGGCCGATATTCAAGGGCGCAGCATTCAATCGATGGATTGGGACACACGCGCCATCACCACATGGCAATTCGACAACGAAGTCGGGTCCTTCGGCCTGTGCGACGATGGTCGGCTGATTGTTAGTGTCTGGGATAAGGTGGTTCTGTTCGATCCTCAGACCGGAACTCAAGAGGTTTTGGCCGAGATCGAATCCGACAAACCTCAAACGCGGTTGAACGACGGAAAGGTTGGCCCGGACGGCGCCTTTTGGGTGGGCACAATGGACACAAGCTCTCCGCGGGAACCGGTCGCCGGCCTTTACCGCGTCGACAGCAGTGGTGAGGTTGCGGAAATCCGGGACGAACTGCAGTGCTCGAATGGCCTCGCCTGGACGCCGGACGGCGACTACATGTACCACTCCGATACGTCACCTGGATGGATCGAGTGCTACGCCTTTGATGCGGCGACCGGCTCTTTGGGCGCGAAAATGTTGTTCGCGCAGCAAACCAACGCCACGGGTCGGCCGGATGGCGCAACGGTCGATGCTAGCGGCAATTACTGGAGTGGTGGGGTTTCGTCCGGCGTGGTCAATTGTTTTGCACCGAACGGAGAATTGCTGGAGGCGATCAAGATGCCCGTGCAACGTCCGACCATGCCCTGCTTTTGCGGGCCAGACCTTGATCATCTGATCGTTACCAGCATCAAGCAGCCGTCCGATCCGACCTCCGTCGAACCGGATACACTGTCCGGCGGGTTATTCCTGATCGAAGGCCACGGTCAGACTGGCTTGAAGACGTATCGCTTTAAAACCGATCAATAGAACGATTTCAAGAACCGGGCTTGGGCCCCTGAGGCAGCATCAAAAGTTGCTGTAGATCCGGGCATTTTGGGTACAGTCGCGAGCGCTCACGCGTTTCAAAACCGTCCGTGCCGGCTGTATGAGCGTGTTCTGGACAACAGTCTGATAGACTGCGGGCCTGTGCACTTTGCAAAGGACCTGCCGTCCGTTGATGGTTTGGTATTCCCAACGTGTGTGAGCCCGATGGGTCATGATTGTGCGTTTGATGTTTTTATAGACCGCAGGCTGGTGAACTTTTTCGTAGCAGGCCTTTGTCATGCTGCTGCCAAATGCTGGCCCCGCCCCCAGAACGGCCGCTGCCAAGACCATCACTTTGACGCTGTTTGGATACCGCATATTGTTTCCCTGTCTTGAAGTGACTGAAAAGACCGCTTCACGGTAGGGAAAATCTCTTTTGAGAGAAAGCAATTCTCCGAATTCTACTTAAGGCTTTCCTGCGACGCCTCCGACGCATGGCAAATTGCAATGATCCATGCTTAACCCGCTCTTTCCAAATTGGCGGAGAAAGAGTTAAAGCGTCTCGGAGATACTGACTTCTGCCGCTGGCCGCCGGCTTAGTCCTCTATAGCCTAGCGGCAGCCTTTTGCCCTGATCGGTTGCCATACCGTGCGAGCCGGTTGCACCAACACATTCCGGCTCACAGTCCGATAGACGGCTGGCTTTTGTACACGGTGTGAGCTTGCCGGTTGTATCAGCACCTTTTCCTTCACGTGGCTGTAAACGGCAGGATGTCGTACCGCGACTTTTGAAGCCGGCTTCACCAGTACGCGCTGCGATGCCGTCTGATACACAGCTGGATAGTGCACCTTGCACAAGATCCGGCGGCCTTTGATCGTCCGGTACTCCCAGCCACTAGACGCCGGCTTCACTTGCACCTTGTGATGCTGTGTCTGGTAGACGGCAGGACTGGTGCGATATGTGACGCGCTCCGGCTGAACAAGCACACGGCGGGTTTGATACGCATACTTTGCAGGTTGCTGAACCACATAACTGCTGGCGGCTTGAACCAGAACACGTTCATTGACCGTCTTGTACACGGCGGGCACCACGGCCTGTTCATAGCAAGACGATGCATACCCGCCCGCTATTGCGACATTGAGCGCAAGTGGGCAAAACACGAGCGCGGTAACCGCGCTCCAAAAGGTGCGACGCATAACATTCCCCCAGTCTGGCGCAAGTTGGCGCCTGCCCTGTGACAGTAGGGAAGCTTCACTTGGGGGAAAAGCAAAAAGTTAACAGCTGTTAACTTTTCTTCAGCCTGTCTTTGAAAGGTCCTGTTGCGCCGGCCCTTTCTCATAATCGGTGTCTTCATTGATGATATGCCGTGCTTCTTCCGGCACCCATTCACCCCACCGTGGCTCCAGTTTATGATCGACCGAAACACGGTCATCGAACACGAAGCACTCGCCCTTCCAAAGACTTTTGTCTTCCGGCACTTTCTCCAGATAGTTCAAAATGCCACCTTCCAGGTGGTAGACGTCCTCAAAACCGTTCTTGAGCATCCAAGCCGTTGCTTTCTCGCAGCGGATCCCACCGGTGCAGAACATGGCAACCTTTGGCTTGGTTTTCAGGTTTTCCTGATCGTGCACCCACTCCGGAAATTCGCGGAAAGACTGAGTTTCCGGATTGACCGCACCTTCGAACGTTCCGAATGCATACTCGTAATCGTTCCGCGTATCGATAACGACCACACCCGGCTCTGAAATCAGCGCATTCCAGTCTTCAGGCTTGACGTACTCGCCTACGACTTCATTCGGGTCAATGTTGTCGACTGCAAGCCGGACGATTTCCTGCTTCAAGCGCACTTTCATGCGTTTGAAAACATGGCGGTGTGTCCAGGACTCTTTGTGCGTGAGTTCTGCGAGACGCGGATCGGACCGCAAGTATTCAAGGACAGCGCGTACACCGGCTTCAGGACCGCAAATGGTGCCGTTGATGCCTTCGGACGCGAGCAGAATGCTGCCGCGCACATCTTGAGAGACGCAGAACGATTTGAGCGGATCCCGCATCTCCTTGAAATCATCGAGCGGCGTAAAATAATAGAGGGCTGCGACAAGAAAGTCGTTCATGGGGCTTTGTCTTTTTGTTTGAAAGGCGCCATCGGGCGAGGCCCGTTTGGCGCCCTCTATACAGCGACAGCCCCCTGCCTGAAAAGTCCGCAGTTTCTCGGATCCTCCAGAAACGTCCGACAAGGCCACCGTTGGCGGTTATTGAACCGCCGTCTTTATGGACTTTAAAAGGTCCAGGAGATCTTGATCCGGGTTTTCGGCGGCCGCAGCAGCAGCGCTGCTGCTTTCGGTGACCTTGTGCAGCTGCGCGATCCCGGCTTTCAATGCGCTTTGGGCCAGCTGGGTCTGCTGTTGCTGCGTCGCCACCGCATTTTCATACAAGATGCTAAGCGAGTTTGTGTTGGAAACATACAGGCTGGCCACTGCAACAGCGGGAGACAGTCCGAGAACGAGATCATTGAGACTTGCCGCCTCGCCGATCTTGGCCAGGGTCTCCATGTCAGCTTCAAGGGTATTTAAAGGCACATCAGCCGATTGCTCCGGCTGCGCTTGAGATTTGCTTGGCATGATATCTTCCTTCACTAGCCGGATCATCCGGTCTGGAGGGGCTTCACCTGCCCTCAACGCCTTATCCCGATGGATTCACTCTTTTGGATACGCCCAATATTCATCAGGGTTACCGGGATGAGGTCGCAGGAAGTATCAACCTATAGTTGTTAATTCTTTATTGCTCCACGCATGCGTAATGGCTCCGTTCCAGAAACTGGAACAGAGCCAATGGCTTATAAAGCGGATTTTGGCTTACCGGCCGCCGCTGAACGCCTGAAGGACCGTCATGAGACCGGTGAGGTTGTCGGCAACTCCGGTCTGGCCAACCTTCTCGGTTGCACCTGCACCAGCCATGGTATCCATGCTGTAGATCTGCATGACGCCTTGGTTCACCGCAGCTTGCGCCAGAATGTTTTGCTGCTGTTGTGCGGCCACCGCATTTTCGAACAAAATGCCGGTTGAGTGTGCCATCGACTGGTACAAAGTGCTGATGGCCATGGCCGGGGATTCACCAACCACCTTGACGTTGGATTGGGTCACGGCGTCCGTGACCATCGGGTTCACTGTTACGGGATCTGCCATATTTGCTACTCCTTGAGCTGAGCCGGTTCACGTTCGGCTATCGGCACTTGGTTAGACGTCCGTAAATCTTGTGTGTGAAAGCAAACCTGACTTATCTGATTGATAAAAATGGAAAAACATCAATTCGGACCCCAAAAAAACCCGTCAAACGAAAAGCCCGCCGACGATGGCCGGCGGGCTCATACAATCCTCTTGCAATCTAGTTTATGATTTTGGTCTGTTTTGTTGCTGGCCCGCATTCGCTTGAGACCGGAGACCCGCGATTTGGCGCTCAACCTCTCTGGCAACCATTGAGTTGATATTCCCCATCAATGTGTTGAGCTGATAAGCAACCTTTGGATCAGCCAGTGCTGCGGCGCCTGGCCCGAAGTGCGGCACTCCCTGGAACGCCTCCACCTTTTTTTGCTGACTGGCTTTCAAAAGCTCAGTGAGGGAGGCCTTGTCATTGAGAAGTTTTTCAAGGGCAGCCTGTTGCGCGGACATGGTATTGGAAAGTTGCTCTGCCTTGTCCCGTGCATCGCTCAGGACGCGTGCTACCGCTTGCATCCCTTCATCCAGCGCGGCATCCCCGGCTTCCTTTTTCTTCAAAATTTCGGCTGCGATCCCGACAACTGTCGGCAATGACCTGTAGAGGGATTGGTAGTCGGACTGCAAAGTCGAGCTCTTCAGGAAACTCTCAAGAATTTCCTTGAGGAGGTCTGAGCCTCCGCTGCTTCTTCGGCCAGTGCCAGTGCCAGTGCCAGAGCCAGTGCCAGTGCCTGTCGCTGATCCGGGAGCGTCGTTTTGTTGACCTGTACTACCTGCCTCACCAGAAGCTGCGCTTGATGCAGTTTGTTCAGCATCAGCTGCTTGACCACTGGTTCCGTCGACAGGCCCAGCTTTCTGCGTTGATGTATCTGCTGCCGCAGTCCCTTGGGTGCCTTTGGCGCCTTGGGTGGAGGCCTTCGGATCACCCGCGCCTGCGGGGGCGGCTGGACTTGGCTTGCGGACCATTTTCCGGCTCCTTTATCTCATCGCTCGGCTCTGACGTTTGTTGTTCCCATTCTGGTAGTGGGGGCTCACGGTCCTGCAGTCTGGAAATCATCTGCTCGCGGATAGAAGCAATCTGCCGTGCCCTCAATGGTCCCGACTTTGGTTCCGTCCAATCGGCGCTATCGGCTTCCGCCTTCTTCACGTACCTGCATGCAAGGATATCCCGGTTCCAGTCACGAATTTGACCTCGGCAATGCTCTTGAGGGCGCTGTGGCCGGTCGGGCCGCGAACTAGACACATCCGCTGTAAGACGGTGATCGGCGTCGCCCGGGAACCCTAGATCCACACAACCGCACCGGCCATGTTTTTCCGACCATCCATTTGCCGTCTCGCTTACTGGAATGCTGGCAACTGCCTCAGATGCAATCGGATCGTTGATACCTTCCAGGGCCCTCAGAGCTGCTTCCACGGATGCCCGGGCCTCAACCAAGTAGGTGGACCGTTGTGCAAACTCGATATGGACTTCCGGTTCCGTAAAGCTGCCGCGAACCTGTTCGGCAACTTCGGCCCAGTTCACAAGGCACTCGAGAAGAAGGTCATCAATCTCGTGATAAGCGGTTATGAGATGTGCGGTCATTTCTTTCTCCCGGTCATGCGGTCCAACAGGCGGTTGACCGTCTCCTTTTCTTCCGCGCTCAGGTCTTCAAACGCTTCTGAAATCGTTTTTTCCTTCTGAACCTTTGGAAGCTTCCCTCGCTGGCTATCGTCTCCCGGAACGCTTTTGTCGCGACCTGTTTCATCCCGGCCGCGGTTTTCGTCGTTGTCACCCGCAAGGGATCGGGGCTGGGCCAAAGGCCAGAGAGTAGTTTCCTTCGGGACGGCCGGAATTGACGCCCCCGGGCGCACTTGATGATATGCAAACATTGGCTGCCTCCTGTTGGTTCAGCCCGCAAAACTATGACCCCGTTTTGAATTCAGAGATCACCGTTTTGGCCGAGGTTCCTGCTGTCGTACTTACGCTTCCATAAACACCAACTGCCTGCGTCACCATTTGCTGGATGTCGGTCAAAAGCGGGATTTCCTCGCCGGCAAGCGGCGGATTCTCGGCCGCTTTCTTGATCGCAACCGCCTGTGCCGCCACCGCAATCTGCATGATTGCATTCATGTAGTTTGCAGCGTCTTGAACCGCGAGGCCGGTTGTCTGGCCAACCATCAGCTCAGGCGGTGTCGACACCATTGTCGGTGCATACTCGGCGTTTTCATAGTTGGAAAACTCGGCAGCTTGAACGGCTTGCTGATTGAGCGCACTGGTGGTGGGCGCAGTTTGAGCAGGTTGCGGAGTGTTCTGTCCCCCGGTGTCACCGCCGTTTCCGGGACCGGCTCCGCCTGGTGCGCCGTTATCAGGCTTATCGCCGTTCCCATTCTTAGAAGCTGTCATGGCCTGTGTGTCCTTCTGCGCCGCAGGTTTCAGGTGACCGTTTGCATCGCGTGACAATCCCGGAACGGCGGCATTGGCCTCTGTTGCCGGTTCCGCCGGTTTCGAAGCCGGCTTGCCTTTGCCCATCAATGACTTGAGCGCGCCAAACATCACTGATTACTCCCTGATTGACGCCCCTTAGGCCCGTTAGCCGGATTCGCCGATATCCATGATCAGCTGGCACGCCTTGGAAACCACCGCGGTGGTGATCTGGTTCATCGCCTGCTGACTGTGGACCGCATTCTGGATAGACAAACCGGAAGCGTGGCTTGCCACCTGATAAAGGCTGGCGATCGCCTGGGCCGGGGCCTCGGCGACAACTTTGACGTTGGTTTGTGTCACCGCATCCGTGATTTGTGCATTGACAATGTCAGCCATCTCTTCATCCAGTTCCGTGTTGATCGCGATCCAATCGGCCTGTGTATCCGGTACGAGCCGTCAGGAGAGTGGACGCTTTATTGCACCGCCTGTGACACCGGGCGGGTTTGTTTGCCGGACGCTGTGTCTTCTCCGACAGCCTCGCGCAAATGCTGACGTAGATGCTGGACACGCTTGCGGGCAAGCGGTTCCGAAATGGCCATGGTCACGGCAATTTCTTTGTAGGTATACTCTTCGCAAAACCTCAGGCGAAATATGCGCTTGAACTCCGGTGTCAGTGCATCGACTGCCGTCAAAACAGCCCGCAAAGCATCCTGATGCCGCAAAGTGTTCTCTTGGTCCGGCTGCCTGTCTGCAAGATCAGCTTTGTGATCCTGATAGATGTCAGCGCCAAAATCCCGAACCTGGCGTTCCGACGTCTCCTTACGCAAACGGCTAATATATTCGTTCTTCATGGCAAACAGTAGGAAGGCCCGCGGTTCACGAATAGCCGTATGGTGCCGCTCAACGTGGCTGACCGCCTTAATCAGAGTTGCCGACAACAAATCCTCAGCAGCCTCCCGATCTCCGCGGGTCAGGCGAAGAGCTCTGCGGCGCAGCACCTGACCATCGTCTATCCAGCTCATCCAAAGGCTTTGCGCTGGACCATTCCACCTCAGCACCTGTGCGTTCTGGCCTTTCATACGGCGTCTCCGTTTCGCACTTTGAACCCGTTTTGTTCACACAACCCAAGGACGCTAGGAATTTTTTCTTGTGATCTTCTTTTTGCGATTTTTCGGAAAAGGATTGCTTCAAAACATAATATCGCCACCAACACCATGTTTTCATTGTATTAAGCTATGTGAGTTTCATTATGCAGTTTAACATACGAACACCACAGCACAACCAAATACACAACCTTAAATAGAATTTAGCGAATTAGGCGATGACGCAGGGCATTGTAGGGACAGCAACGTAATCAGCAAAAACGCAGATTACGAATGAGAGAAACAGGCAATGTATCCAGACCGGCCACCCCCGAATAAACCTTCGTTTTTGCAATTGTTCCACATCGCGGCCAAATGTGATTGCCTGTATCTTTTGGACTTTTATTGTCAGTTGCTTTTCTCACACAATCGAACAAGCCACCTGTCGGAAGAACAACAGGCCTTTCTGGCAAAAGCAGCCCATGATGATATTATTGCCGTTGCAGCTGAGCAGAACAGGCTTTTGCCTCCAAGAGAACAATTGCTGTTGTGCGGCAATGAACCTTATTTCATCAAGCCAATGCCAATCGAAGCCGTCGAAAGTGGTCTGGCCGGCGATGAGGAAAAGTATCTTTTCAATCTCTGGCACGAGAACAAAGGCGTCATTCAAAACGATGACCGCCTGACGAAACTTTCCTCAAAGTTCATTCTCACCTTGCCCGAAGCCGATGCAGGCAAAGTCCCTGAATTGACCTTTGCCGGGCGCGACAGCACTTTCCGCAGGATGTTTCCAGCCGCGATCGCAAACAACCGTCCGGTGGTGGATGTATTGCCGGAAAAATACGTGGCGGCTGCAACGGATGCCTATCATATGGCAATTGCGGGAGAGCCGTCCTTTGACATTCAAAGAACAGGACCGCTCCTCGGACCGAAGGTCCCGAACATCACCCAGCAGCGCCTTGTGCTGAAATTCAAGTCCTCATCCGGATTTGAAAGGGTTTTCAGCCTGATCCGGGTCCTTCAGATTCATGAAACTTCAGACCGCGTGAAAAGTTCAGCTCCGAAGCTAGGAAACTAGCTACTGCGGGGCGCAAAACCGTCCGCCCTTTAGAACCTTCTCCTTAAGCGGCCTGCGGTTTCACCTGTAAATCCCGCAAGACGGCGCCCGCAATTTCAAAGGACCGGAGACGCGCCTTGTGATCATGGAGCATGCCGGTGACCATCAACTCATCTGGCTTGTAGCGATCCAACAGCTGCTGAATCTGAACATGGACCATCTCCGGTGACCCCGTGGCAGAACAAGACAGCGCATGTTTCACCTGCGCAAGAACCGGCGCCGGAATTTCTGAAGACAAATCCTCGACCGGATACGGGAGTTTGCCTGGCCGCCCGGTCCTTAGGCGCGCAAATGCAAGATATTGCGAGGACCGCAGATACTGCGCCTCTTCATCGCTTGCCGCCGCACACACACCAGCAGCCATCACCGCATAAGGCTGATCCAGATATCGCGACGGCTGGAACTGGGCCCGGTAGATCGAAAGCGCGTCTTCGAGCATGTCTGGCGCGAAGTGTGAGGCGAACGCATAAGGCAAACCATAGTGCGATGCCAGCTGAGCCCCATAAAGGCTAGAGCCGAGGATCCAGACCGGAACATGTGTGCCCGCGCCTGGAATGGCTCGGACACGTCCACTTTCAGCCTCATCTGCGAAATAGGCCATCAGCTCCTGAACGTCTTGGGGAAAGGTGTCGTCCGGCGCCATATGCCGCCGCAAAGCGCGCGCCGTTGCCATATCGGTTCCAGGCGCCCTTCCCAAGCCCAGATCTATCCGGCCCGGATAAAGGCTTGCCAGCGTGCCGAACTGTTCTGCAACGACCAGCGGCGCATGATTGGGCAGCATAATCCCACCGGCACCAACCCGGATGGTGCTGGTCGCCCCCGCCACATGCCCAATCACAACAGCGGTCGCCGCACTGGCGATCCCAGGCATGTTGTGGTGCTCGGCCAGCCAGAACCTGTGATACCCGTTGGCCTCCGCCATCTGGGCGAGCTCAACCGAATTGCGGAGCGCATCAGCTGCCGTTTTACCCTCCGGGATGGGCGACAGATCGAGCAGGGAAAACTTATGCATGAGTGGCTCCTTTGTCTGGCAGCTATTCACTCAAACACACCCATACAAGCCTCAACCCGCATTTTTAGCTAACACCGGCTGATTTCTGCCACCGCAACAATCCTGATCCAGCAGGCAAGAGCTGTCGCATTTAAGTAAGGCGATTTGCCGCAACCGGACATCAAAAAAGCACGTGAAAATGCGGACGAACGGCAGAACCCCGCTGTGCTAGCGTCACATCATCGAGTGAAAGCGATGGGGGCAACTATGAACTTTCTGATTGTCTATGCAAGCACCGAGGGGCAAACAAACAAAATCGCCAAATTCATGGCCGGATTACTGACCAATGCCGGTCACCAGGTTCGGTTTCACAACGTCAGCGATGTTTCTGACGGGCTCGCAATCACAGACTATGATCACGTTATCGTTGCAGGGTCTGTACACTCTGGAAAGCACCAACCAGATCTTCAGCTCTTCGTTTACGCAAACCGGGAACGGTTAAACAAACTGCCAAGTCTACTTGTGTCCGTGAGCCTTGCGGCAGCATTTCCAGACACCCAGAGCGAAGCCCAAGGATATGTCGACGCCTTCCTGGAGGCTACAGAATGGCAGCCGACGCATACGCTCCTGACCGCCGGCGCGATCAAACCAGGGATTTACGACTGGTTTCAAAAATCGGCCTTGCTGGAAGGGGATCTGGCGGCTCATGTTGATGAAGATCTTCAAGACACGCGCGAATTCACAGACTGGGATGCGTTGAAGCAAAAAACAGCTGAACTCACCGCCACTTGACGCGACAACAGGTTGAACCAGCGCAATCTGTTTCAGCCATTATAGAAGAAAATTGGTGGGTGAGTGGGGGCTCGAACCCCAGACCCGCTGATTAAGAGTCAGCTGCTCTACCAACTGAGCTACACACCCAAAGCGGTGACGATGCCCAAGGGCCTCCACCGATGGGGCGGATATATAGTCGCCACCATCCGGCTGCAATGGCTCTGTGACACTTTTTTGTCACGCCGCTCAGCCGTTTCCACAGCTTCGGTTCAGCCACGCGATACCCCAACTGCGCGCTGGCCTGACCACTGGATGTTGGAAATTTTCAAAAACATTGCCGATCTTATGCGCAACAAATGAATTTTTGGCTTGACCCCTCCCCCCGGTCTCACTAGGGTGCGGCGCATCAAATCGGGCCGGAAGAGCCGGTTTGTGCGTTGGAAGCAAAACACAACCAACTCGTGGGAACGCCGCACCTTCTTCCAAACGGTCTTGTTATCAAAGACCTGCAGCATCAAAGGACCGGAACGACATGATGATGTCGCTCATTCTAGTAGTGGTGGAAAAGCGCGCCCTGGCGGGATAACCCCGACCGGCATATTGGCGCGCGACCAAGGCTCCCTCAGGGGCCTTTTTTTGTATCCGCCGCCTGAAACGCTTCTTCTTCCGGACTTTGATGCCGCAGCAACAGGGCCAAAACCAAACTTGAGAGCCAATAGCCTGACCCATCAGGCGAACATGCAAGGACGTGAGACGAATGACACGGGAAATGACCGGCGCTGAAATGGTTATCCAGGCGCTGAAGGACCAGGGAGTTGACACAATCTTCGGCTACCCGGGTGGTGCTGTGCTTCCCATTTATGACGAGATCATTCAGCAGGACGGCCTTGAGCACATTCTGGTGCGCCATGAACAAGGGGCTGGCCATGCTGCGGAAGGTTATGCGCGTTCCACCGGCAAACCCGGTGTTGCCCTCGTCACTTCCGGCCCCGGCGCGACCAACATGGTCACCGCCCTTACGGACGCCATGCTGGACAGCATTCCGCTGGTCTGCATCTCCGGCCAGGTTCCGACCCACTTAATCGGCAACGACGCTTTCCAGGAGTGCGATACGGTCGGCATCACCCGCCCCTGCACCAAGCACAACTGGCTGGTCCGCAATGTCGACGACCTGCCACGCATCCTGCATGAGGCCTTTTATGTCGCGACCTCCGGCCGTCCGGGCCCGGTCGTTGTCGACATTCCGAAAGACGTCCAGTTCGCAACCGGCACCTATCAGGGGCCGACCCCGAACCCGGCTGCAGCCCACAAGAGTTACCGGCCGCAGGTCAAGGGCGACGCAGCGTCGATCCGGATGGCAGCCGAAATGATGGCAGCGGCCAAGCGGCCAATCCTTTACACGGGCGGCGGTGTCATCAATTCCGGACCGCAGGCAACGCAGCTGCTGCGCGAGTTGGTGTCCTTGACCGGCTTCCCGATCACCTCAACCCTGATGGGTCTCGGCGCCTATCCGGCTTCCGGTGACAACTGGCTGGGCATGCTCGGCATGCATGGAACCTACGAATCCAACATGGCGATGCATGATTGCGATCTGATGATCAACATCGGTGCTCGTTTTGACGACCGGATCACCGGCCGGACCGACGCGTTCTCGCCGGGTTCCAAGAAAATCCATATCGACATCGATCCATCCTCCATCAACAAGACAATCAACGTCGACCTGCCGATCATTGGCGATGTCGGCCATGTGCTGGAGGATCTGGTCCGGATCTGGCGGTCGTCATCCATGAAGGCAGATGCGGCAGCTATGAAAGACTGGTGGTCGCAGATCGATACCTGGCGTGCACGCAATTCTCTTGCCTACAAGCCAAACAGCGATGTCATCATGCCGCAATACGCGATACAGCGGCTGTATGAGCTGACCAAGCACCGTAAGACCTTCGTCTCAACGGAAGTCGGTCAGCACCAGATGTGGGCGGCGCAGTTCTATGGCTTTGAAGAGCCGAACCGGTGGCTGACGTCGGGCGGTCTCGGCACTATGGGCTATGGCCTGCCCGCTGCGATCGGCGCGCAAGTCGCACACCGCGACGCCTTGTGTGTTGATATCGCAGGCGATGCATCGATCCTGATGAATATCCAGGAAATGTCGACGGCCGTACAATACCGGTTGCCGGTCAAGGTGTTCATTTTGAACAACCAGTACATGGGCATGGTCCGCCAGTGGCAGCAGCTCCTGCATGGCAATCGCCTGTCTCATTCTTATACGGAAAGCCTGCCGGATTTCGTCAAGCTGGCCGAGGCCTATGGCGGGGTCGGTTTCCGGGTGGAAAAACCGGGTGATCTGGACGGTGCCATCGAGGAGATGATCGCAGTTGACAGACCGGTTCTGTTTGACTGCCGGGTAGCGGCACTCGCCAACTGCTTCCCGATGATCCCGTCAGGCAAGGCTCACAACGAAATGCTGCTTCCGGACGAGGCCAATGACGAGGCCGTTGCCAACGCGATTTCCGCTGAAGGCAAATCCCTCGTTTAAGGCCAGGTCACAAGGATTTTTGAGAAGATGAACGCACAAAACGTCAATGCACCTTCCGCCTATTTCCTGGCCGAAGTCAGCAATGAAATCGAAACCCATACCCTATCGCTGATCGTTGACAACGAGCCGGGCGTGCTTGCCCGGGTAATCGGCCTGTTTTCCGGGCGCGGTTACAACATCGACAGCCTGACCGTATCAGAAACAGAGCACGAGAAGCATTTGTCCCGGATCACGATCGTGACGACCGGTACACCGATGATCATCGAGCAGATCCGCCATCAGCTTGACCGCCTTGTGCCTGTGCACCGTGTCACCGACCTGACGGTACGAGCCCGCCGGCTCAACCAGGACAAACCGCTGGAGCGCGAACTGGCACTGATCAAGGTTGTCGGCGACGGAGACAAGCGCTTGGAAGCTCTGCGTTTGGCAGATGCATTCAAGGCAACCGTCATCGATGCAACGACCGAGCACTTCGTCTTTGAAATTACCGGCCGGACATCCAAGATCGAGCAGTTCATCTCGATCATGAAACCGCTCGGACTGGTTGAGGTCTCCCGCACCGGTGTCGCTGCGGTTCAGCGGGGATCAGAGGGCCTCTAAAAGAAGTTCTTCGGAAAAAACATTGGCCCCGGTGACTGCACTGGGGCCTTTTTGTTTGGCTGCCTCTGAAACAAATCCGTCCGGCCGGTTCAAAACGCCAAGTTTCTCAGAAACTATCTCGCGACCGGAAGACCTGTCATGACATCCGGATCGTCTCGCTGCGCCTCAAGGAGCGCGACCAAATCTGAAATCGGCATCGGTTTGGCAAAATAGTAGCCCTGAAGACGATCGCAGCCGAGCTTGGAAAGAAGGTCTGCCTCTTCCTTGGTCTCCACCCCTTCCGCTGTGACGCCAAGTTCCAGTGCCTGCGCAATCTCGATGATCGAGCGCAGCAAACGCAATCCACCGCTGCCGGCTGTCACCAGGGGCGCCAAACGGCGATCAATCTTGAGCCGGTCCGGGTTGATCCGCTGCAGTGCGACCACCGATGCCCGGCCACTGCCAAAATCATCGACTTCTATGGAAATACCCATGCCGCGAAGCTCATCCAGCCGCTGCAAGAACGCATCATCCTGTTCTTCTAAAAAGATCGTCTCAAGCAGCTCAAAACTTATCTGCCCTGGATAGGCCTGAATTTGTCGTTGAAGATCCTCAAGATCAGTCAGATTGACCCTGTCTTCACTGACATTAAACGACAACCCGATGGAGCCTGATGCGGCGGCGGGCAAATTGCGGCATTGATCAATCGCCTTTTCAAACATCTGCTGATCGATTTCACCTGCAACACTGAGGTCTGTGGCAATGGGCAGGAAATCACCCGGCGCAAGAATTCCCTTCTCAGGGTGACGCCACCGGGCCAGAACTTCAATTCCGACGATCCGGCCGGATTTTGCTTCCACTTGCGGCTGGTAGTAAGGCTCGAACTCCTTCTCCTCGATCGCACGCAGAATATCATCCGCAAGCGCTTTCGCCTGGCGGACGTCTTCCAGATCCGAACGGTCATAAATCTCAATACGCCCACGGCCACGATGTTTCGCCTTGTAAAGCGCCACATCAGAGTTGGTGAGGAGATTTTCAACTTCAGAAAGCGGTGTCTCGGCGATCCCTATCGAGGCGCCCACGCGGCACTCCTTGTCATGGGTGCGTACGGGTCGCGACAAATCCTTCAAAAGCGTTTTGGCGAGATCGCCCGGCCGGTCCAAGTTATTTGACAATGGAGCCAAAACGACAAACTCGTCTCCGCCGATCCGGGCAACAGCCTCGCCGGGTTCCAAAACAAGCCGGATACGGTTCGCCGCCTCGACCAGCACATCGTCACCAGCCCGATGGCCCATCGTATCGTTGATCTGTTTGAACCGGTCCAGATCGATATGAAGCGCCGCGATTTCTCCGCCAACAACCTGACGCCGCTCTATGAATTCCTCCAGCTTTTTCGCCAGGTATCTGCGATTGCCCAGACCGGTCAGATCATCGTGAAGCGCCATGTGGGTAATTTCGGCATTGGCCTTCTTCAGTTCTTCAGAATTCCTCTCGAGCGCCCGGCGCTGACGGACCAGCTCGGTCGTATCGATCCGCAAGATGACCAAATCGCCGTTTTCAACCCGTGACCGCAACAAGCGATGATGCACATCACCCGGCAACTCCAAGTCCTGAACCGGTTTGTTTACGTCCTGAGTCTGATGCGCATCAGACATCCATTCCTTTTCTCTGCCAATTGCGTTGGCAATTTTCCCTGCTCTAACGGCGACCCGGGCAACTTCGGTGCGATGCATTCCGGCTTTCAGATCCTCAGGGTCATTCGACATCGACGCCCGATACGCATCGTTGCAAACCACAAGGCAATCATCCGCATCGTAGATAACAAACGGTGCCGGATAAGCATTCAGTGCGGCAATCAACCGGGCTTGCGCCTCTTCGGCAGCCCTTTTTTCACGAACAAGTTCTGTCGAGTTCAATCGGATAACGACGTAGTCGCCATTGGGCGCGCGTGATCGCAAAAGGCGATGATGAACATCCCCGTCCAGCTCCACGTCCTGCGCCGGCATCTCCAGCGTATCTGGAGACAGGATTTCATTGATCCATTCGTCTTCCCGGCCAACTGCAACGGGATATCGTCCATGCTGGATTGCAAGGCGCAGCACCTCTTTGAGATGCATTCCCTCAATCAGCTCGTCCGGTGCATCGGTTACGGAGGCTGCATAGCCGTTGTTGCGGTAGACAAGCTTCAAATCAGAATCGTAGATAACGATCGGATCCGGATAAGCATTGAGCGCGCTCAAGATCCGCTGATGTGCATCTTTAAGCGCCGCCAGATCTTCATCCGCACTATCAATCTCCGGGCTGCGCTCCGTCGCTTTGGCCGCAACCAATGCGCCAGAGATGTCTATGTAAGTCACACAGCTGTAAAGCTCGCCTGTGGCTTCATCTTGATACGTAAAACCAGACGCGCTCACAAAAAACGTCGAGCCGTCCTCCTTGGACAGCTCTGCAGTTTCGCGGATTCTTCCGGATGGGCACTGGAGAAGCTGCCTGTGAACGCCTGCAAACGGAAATGTATTCTCGAAAGTCCGATCTCTCTGGCCTCCGAACAACACATCAAATGCATGATTGGTGTAGGCGACTTGCAAGACCTTGCCGTCCGGCCCTGATTGGCAGACAGCAACAGCATCGGCTGTCAGATCAAGAAACGATTTTTTGAGTAATTCCAATCCAGCACTCGCCTTCGGAAGCATCTCTTTTGTTTTATGAAACACCCGTTAGTCAAGAATGAATGGAAGTAAACAAAAATCCAGTTCTTTCCAGAAAAATATACTTACTATTGTAAAATATAACCATGCCGCAGGCGCAAAAAATCATAACATCCAAACGAACGGCAATGACAAAGGCCTCTTCTACGGAAGGTGCCGATAAAAGTGAGAGACTGATTCATCTTCAAAGCGCACAGCTCGAAGAGCGCTTAAGGACCCATTTGTGCCATCGCGACCTAGACGCGACACGGATCTGCGCGTATACGACACCGGCGTTTTTGCGGCGCACCTGCCGCAGCTGATACACCTGTCAAGAATAGAGGCTCTAGGCCCATGATCCACGGTCTGTCCCGGCCGAAGAACCAGATCCGCTGGCTGCTGCTGGAAGGTATTTCGCCGACCGCGCACGCGATTCTGGAGAAAAACGGTTACACGAATGTGGAAGTCCTGTCCGGCGCGCTGGAAAAGGACGCCCTGATCGAAAAAATGCAGGACGTGCAGATGCTCGGCATCCGCTCCCGGACACAAGTAACGGAAGAGGTTCTGGAAGCGGCAAAGTCGCTGGTCGCCGTCGGCTGTTTTTCTGTCGGCACCAACCAGGTCGACCTCGGCGGCACCCTGACCCGTGGCATTCCGGTCTTCAACGCACCGTTTTCCAACACGCGGTCGGTTGCTGAACTGACCATTGCCGAAATCGTCATGTTGATGCGCGGCGTCTTTCCCAAATCGAGCGGCGCTCACGAAGGCCGCTGGATGAAGACGGCTGCCGGTTCTCACGAAGTACGCGGCAAGACCCTCGGCATCATCGGCTACGGCAACATCGGCACGCAGCTGTCCAATCTCGCAGAAGCCATGGGCCTGCGGGTGATCTATTACGATACCATCGACAAGCTGCAGCACGGCAACGTCATGCCAGCCGAGAGCATGGATGCACTCCTTGCAGAATCCGACGTCGTCTCCCTGCACGTGCCCGACACGCCGGGTACACGGGACATGTTCGGCGCAGATCAGATCGCCAAGATGAAAAAAGGCGCGTTCCTGATCAACAACGCCCGCGGCAAGGTCGTCGACATTGATGCGCTCGCAGAGGCCCTGAAATCCGGACACCTGGCCGGTGCTGCGGTGGATGTCTTCCCGGTTGAGCCGAAGTCCAACAAGGACGAGTTCATCTCGCCTCTGCGCGGTCTCGACAACGTGATCCTGACACCGCATGTCGGCGGCTCAACGGAAGAGGCTCAGGCTCGCATCGGTGAGGAAGTCTCCAAGCGTCTGGTGGAATACTCAGACGTTGGCTCTACGATCGGCGCAGTGTCCTTCCCGCAGGTTCAGCTGCCAAAGGGCACGGATGCGACCCGCTTCATTCAGGTGCACCACAATGCGCCCGGCGCGATGCGCACATTGAACGATCTCTTCACCCGGCACGACCTCAACATCCATGCCCAGTACATGCAGTCGCATCTGGACATTGGTTATGTGGTGCTCGATGTCGACAGCCCTGTTCAGGATCCGGTCAAGATCCTGGAAGAAATCCGGGCCTTGCCAAACACCATCCGGGCCCGCCTGCTCAACCGGGTTTAAGCCGAAAGAGCATCTCACACAGAAATTAGAAGCCTCGCAACTTGCGGGGCTTTCTTCATCATGCATTGCTGCGACAAATTGCGGATCTCCAATCGGCCATTCAGGTGGTAATTTGAGACCAACAAAATGTTGTCGGGGCAATCATGAAACACCATTGCCACACCGCCGGGCAGAACACCCTGCCCAGATTGCCAGTACGCACCGATCTCCCATCAAACCTGATCGTGTTTGACGCGACCTGTCTAATGTGTTCTGGCTTTGCCCGTTTTGTGGCTCTGCGCGATAACAAAACAAAATTCAAATTTGTATCCGCACAATCCGAACTTGGCAGAGAACTCTATGTTATTCACGGCCTGGATCCGGATCAAATGGAGACAAGTATTGTCATTCACGATGGCCGGGCTTTTGTGAAGATGGCAGCTTTTTGTCAAGCAATGTCAGCGCTTGGTTGGCCTTGGCGACTGTTTAAGGCCTTAAAAATTCTTCCCCGTCCATTCGCCGACTGGTTTTATGACCGTATTGCCCGAAACCGCTACCGAGCGGGCCGTCGCAGTTGTCCGCTTCCCTCCGATGCTTTGAGAAACCGCCTTGTTGACTGATCAATGCGCTGTAAAACGCATCGTCGTTCTCGGCGGTTATGGTGTTTTCGGTGGTCTGTTAAGCCAGGCATTGCTCCGTGACAACCAATTTGACGTGGTTGTGGCAGGTCGGACGATTGAAAAAGCCCAAGCGTTTTGCACCTCGATCGGAGGTGGTACACCTGCTTTTCTGGATCGGGCCGATCCCGCTTTTGGGGATGCGCTTGCGAGATTAGGACCATTTATTACGATCGACGCGGCCGGCCCCTTCCAGCTGTACGGACAAAACCCTTACCAAGTGGCAGAAGCCGCGCTGGAAATTGGCAGTCATTATCTGGATCTCTCTGACGATCCCGGCTTTACGCACGGTATCACCACACTGAATGACCGGGCTGAAACACTCGGATTGGTAGCGCTTTCTGGGGTTTCAAGTGTACCTGCGCTATCGTCGGCTGCGGTCGAAACCCTCCAAGAGGACTTTCGGGAAATTGACCTAATCGAAACAACAATTCTTCCAGGCAACAGGGCACCCCGCGGGCTTTCTGTCATTCGGGCCATACTTAGCCAAATCGGAAGACCGGTCATGGTCACCCGATGCGGACGATCTACCTATGTCATAGGATGGTCCGGGCTTGAAAAACGAAAAATCACATCAACCTCCACTGCGGATCTCGAACATCGGTGGTCGAGCTTCATCGGCTCGCCGGATCTGGCCCTCTTTCCGAAACAGTATGGGGCCGAGTCCGTATTGTTCCGCGCGGGGCTTGAACTTCCCGTCCTCCATATTGGGCTATACCTACTGTCCTTTCTCGTGCGCCTGAGACTTGTGAAAACTCTGGAACCAGCCTCGAAGATTTTCCAAACGATTGCTGGCTGGTTTGGGCCGTTCGGTTCAGACCGTGGCGGAATGCAGGTATTGCTGCAAGGACCGGGCAAAGACGGCAGCAACTTGGAAAGAACCTGGAGCCTGATTGCTGAGGCCGGCGATGGCCCCCACATTCCTGCGGTGGCGGCGAATGTCTTGTGCAAGAAATTGGTAGCTAAGTCCGTTGCGCCTGGTGCCCGGGCCTGCCTTGGCGAGTTCACCCTCAAGGACATAGACACTGCAACGGCGCATCTCAGTGTTGCTACCAGCATTCAAACCAAGACTTGGAAGCCTCTTTTTGAACAGGCACTTGGTGACTCGTTTTGGACGCTTCCCAAAGAAGTCAGAGAATTGCACCGTACCTCCGACCAACGCAATTGGGTCGGCAAAGCTGAAATCACACGCGGCGGATCATGGCTGGTTCCAGCGATCTGCGGGATTGCAGGTTTTCCAAAGGAAGCAGCGCAACGTCCTATCGCCGTGACAATAACAGCGTGCGGCGACAAGGAAGTTTGGTGCCGGGACTTTGGCGGACGTGTAATGCGATCCGTTCTGAGTCTGGCGCAAGATCCGGGCGACGGTATTGTTACGGAGCGTTTTGGAGCGGCGGCTTTTGATATTGGGCTGGAAATAAAGTACGGTGCCTTGATGTTCCCTGTTTCCAAGGGCCGGTTGTTCGGAATTCCCATCCCAAAGTGGCTTCTTCCCATCAGCGAGACACAAGAAACATCGGAAGACAACCGCTTCTGTTTTGATGTCAAAGTATCAATACCGTTGATTGGGCCGATTGTCCGGTATCGAGGGTGGCTTGAACCCGGATAAAACACAAAGAGATAAAGCCCCGCAACTTGCAGGGCTTTGCATTCAAGCAACGGGATCAATGACCAGCAGCAATCGCGGACCGTCTTCCGGTGTGACCTCCGGCGAGCGGTGCAGGATGCCGGTGGTCTCGTCTGTGTCCCAGAGCGCGCCACGAAACAAAGCAGCAGCGCCGCGTTTTACACGGCGGATGCGCTTGGGGTCCGCTTCAGAGCCCAGCGGCACATACTCTGTCCCCGCTCCGCGATAGGTACACAGCAAACGTGCTGGCACCCGGTCGATGTGAAACTTCGGACACATCACCTCATCGGCGACATCCAACCGCACCCGGACGTGATCAACGTCAAGGATCTTGGCCATCATGACCGCAAGGGCGCCAATATCACTCGCCAGAACATCCCGTTCCGGACATGCGTCGAGACCTGATGTTTCACACGCGGTGATCACGGCCGCTTCAGCCAGATGAACCGGAACAACGGTTCGAAGATCAGGCAACAAATCTTTACCAAGACCATCCATCCACGACTGGAATCCCGGCTCCGGCGTGCGCTGCCAGATCGCCGCTGCAACACCCGGCGAGGCAATTTCGATCAGGATGTCTTCACCCCGACCCATGAAGACATCGGCCGCGACCGGACCGGATGAAGTCTCAAGCGCAAGACTCATTCGGCAGCCTCCCGGCGTTGAAAGGGCGGGAACGGATCGGCAAGGGATGCAAAAGCCGACAAGTCGTCCCCGGCCTCCGGCGGGATCAGACACGCATCCATCCGCTCCCGAAGCTCAGGCCAATCAATACCTGCGCCGATAATCACGATTTCCTGGCGGCGATCACCGAATGGCTCAGACCAGTGGGACCGGGCATAGGCCTGAACGCGCTCGTCCTGCGGCCATTGCGCTGACGGTACAGAGGCCCACCAGGTTCCGAGCGGGCTGATGCTGGACAGCGCGCCAGCGAGCGAAAACTCCAGCACATAATCCGGGCGGCTTGCGATCCAGAAATGCCCCTTTGCGCGGATAACACCCGGCAAAGACCCGTTCAAAAGCGCGTGAATTTTGGCAGGATCAAAAGGCCGGCGGGCGCGGTAGACATAAGAGGCAACGCCATACTCCTCCGTTTCCGGAACATGGTCCGCAAACCCATAAAGTTCTTTGGCCCACATTGGGTGCTCATGGGCCTTTTCGAAATCGAACAGCCCCGTGTTCAGGATTTCGGAAGGCTCCACAACGGAATAGTCGGTCTCGATTATGCGCGCGTCCGCATTGAGGCTGCGGATGATCTTCCGTGCCGCATCCACCTGCCCCGCATTCGCTGCACTCACCTTGTTGAGCACCACGACATCGGCGAACTCGATCTGATCGGTGAGGAGATGCACGAGTGTCCGCTCGTCTTCTTCTCCCAGCGTCTCACCCCGGTCACTCAGGAAATCATGGCTGGAGAAGTCCTTCAAAAGGTTCACCGCATCGACAACGGTGACCATCGTGTCGATCCGCGCAACGTCGGAGAGGCTTTCGCCCTCCTCATCCCGAAAGTCAAAGGTTGCCGCCACAGGGAGAGGCTCCGAAATACCCGTCGATTCAATCAGCAGATAGTCGAACCGGCGCTCTTCGGCGATCCGGCGCACCTCCTTCAAGAGGTCGTCACGAAGGGTGCAGCAGATGCAGCCGTTCGACATTTCGACCAGTGTCTCATCGGTATGGCTGAGTTCCGCACCGCCGGACCGCACCAAATCCGCGTCGATGTTCACTTCGGACATGTCGTTCACGATGACGGCGACCTTCAAACCGTCGCGGTTGTTCAGAACGCGGTTCAGCAACGTGGTTTTGCCGGCGCCCAAAAAGCCGGACAGGATCGTTACGGGCAAACGGATGGCAGACATGGGCTCTCCATTGAGTATCGCTAATATGTAATGTTATTACGTAACAGATAACATACACGCCCGATGTTGGGGTTGGCAACCTCAGGCTTGCATTTCAGGTTGGATATCGAACGCAACTGAAAACCATCTGGGTTGACGTTGCTCTTTCCCCGCAATCCAGAGAACTGCTGAGCCAACAGCTTCAGCCGGTCCCTGAGCGGATTTTCTAAACTATGTTTAATTTGTAGATGCTCGCGCCAATGCACACCTTTCCAGTCAGACGGAGATAGATCCGTTAAACAGGAAACGGGAGAGCGTTATGGCCCTAGCAATGGATTGGCCGCAGACAGAAGTGCACGAAGGTTCTGCCAACTCTGCAACCATTCTGCCTTTTGAGACGGACGAGCTCTCCCCGCAAAACCCCACACAGTCTCTAACGCGATATCAGTACTTCTTTGTTCCTTCGCACCAGAAGGAAGAAGATGATACGGAATGCGTGACCAAGCCAGGAGCATTTCTACGGCTCGGATCCTATTCGGACATCGAGGAAGAAAGCGCACAGTCGGATAACGGAGTGGCGGCGTATTACCCATCCCGTCACATTGCCAGCGAAACCGGCGATCGCGTCTATAAAAATGCAGCTGGTCCGAGGGCCGCACAAAGCTGCGGCATCACGATGGCCTGCGATGGCCGGGTTTTGATCAAATCCGAAGAGAAGTTTTTTGTCGAAACAACCGATCTGGTGGACATCCATTGCGGGAAAGAGATTGTCATCACCGCAGATACAGGCCCGATCACCGCGGAAACCGGCGATCAATTTTCCGTCGCTGCAAACAAGAAGGTGAGCCTTCACTCAGGCGCTGCTACCAGTGACAACTATGTCCCGTCCGACAAAAACACCTCGGGCGAAAAAGGCGTCGAAATCATAGCGAACGAGGGCAACTCAAACGCCTTCCTCGAAGCCAAAGACATTGTCACACACGCGCATGGAGCCAAAACAACCCATGTCGATGGAACGCAAACCAATGTCGTCCGGTCTGACACTTTGAACGACACGTGGGGCAACGCCAGAACGATCTTTCGCGGGAGCAACATGTCCCTTTATTTCGCCGGGGGGCTCAGCTACCGCGCGAGCGCCTCCCTCAATATTTCGACATCGATCGATCTGAACTTTCTGATGACGGATATCAAATTTACCTTAGGTAAATTCGAAATGGTGAAATGGCACATCGATATGAAGGAGGTGGTTTTCAAGACCGCTTCGATCAAAACGCACTTGGCCTATTTGATGCTGGAAAGACAACGCCTTTCTGTAGAAAGCAACGAACTGAGGCTTGATACTGATGACCTCAGCGTCAAAGCAAAAAAAATCGAGACCGAGTTGGCCAATCTAAAAACTTCTATATCTACCCACGTTCAGCTTTGACAGCGAAGCTTCGGTGCAGATCTCAGCCGGCAAGTGCCGATCTGCCCCGTGACAGAATGAACAGCCCAGAAAAGACGATCACCGCACAGCCAACCAGGGTCTGAGCATCCAAATGCTCGCCGAAAAAGACCACGCCGAGGCCGACGCCGAACAAGAGGCGGGAATAGCGGAACGGCGTGACGATCGAAACGTCTCCCGTGCGCATGGCCAGCATCAAACTGCTGTAGGCAAAGACACCTGAGAAAACCGCAAGAGCCACATAGGTACCGCTGGACATATCCGGCCAAACAAGACCCTCGCCAGCCCAGATTGAATAGCACACACCGGCAATGATCAGCGTGATGAAACCATAAAAGCCGAGAAGTGCCGTACTCAGCGACTTCGGCGCTGCCCGGCTTGCGAGATCCCGGCCTGCAAACCCCAGCATGCCAATAAACGCCAGCATCGACAGCGGCGTGAAACTGTCGGCGCCCGGCCGTAACACGATCAGGACACCAATCAGACCGATGATGATCGCGGCCCAGCGGCGCCAGCCAACCCGTTCCCCAAAGAAGATCATGGCCCCAAGTACGACAAAGATCGGTGTGGCCTGCAGGATCACCGTCGTGGACGACAGGGGAGTCAGGGCCAGCGCCAGGACGTAAAACAAGCGCCCGGTCAGCTCAAAAACGAAGCGCACCCCCATGACTAGTGTGAAGACATCACGCGGGACCAATGCCTCACCGCGTTTCAGGGCCAAACCGCCAAAAACAACGGCACCGCCGAATCCAAACAGTATCAGAATTTCACCAACCGGCAGAACCACCGATGCGGCTTTCAGGAACATGTCCTCAATGGCAAACAATGCCATTGCCAGGCTCATGAACAGACTGCCGCGCAAGTTGGCCGACATGGGTGCGGAAAGACTGTTTGCCGACACGATCTGAAACCTTTGAATCTATGAAGCAAAAAATATTGGTAAGGCCTTTCGTTCTATCGGCTTTTTCAAGGACAATCCAGACTTGCTGATCCGCGAGCTTGCGGCATAATTTCCAGCTCAAACATTGTCCCTAGTGACAATATCTTGTTTGACTTCAATGACTTTTGGAACAATCTTTCGCAAAAGTCATAACGAATTGACTCAATCTGCCAACTACCTCAACCGGATTATCGTCTCATGAGTTCCGTCTCGCGCCTGTCCGTCAATGTCAACGCTGTTGCCATGCTGCGCAACCGCCGTGATCTGCCTTGGCCCAGTGTTGCCGGTCTGGCGGCTATTGCGATGGAGGCTGGCGCAAAGGGCATCACCGTGCACCCGCGCCCGGACGAGCGCCATATCCGCAAGACCGATGTCTTCGATCTCGCCGAACTGATCGAAGAGCGCTTCCCAAACAAGGAGTTGTGCCTGGAAGGGTATCCATCACCTGATTTCATGAAGCTTGTGGAGGAAGCCCGGCCGGAACAAGTTCTGTTCGTGCCGGACGACCCAGACCAGACCACCTCGGACCATGGTTGGGATTTTTCCAAGGACATCGGTCTCCTGGAAACCGCTATTGCCGCCGCAAAAGAATGGGCAGTGACCGTTTCCCTCTTCTGCAATCCAGACCCGGCAGATCCGGATCATGCCGCCCGCATCGGCGCAGAACGGATCGAGATTTATACCGGTCCTTATGGCGCCTGCTATGACACACCAGACCTCGCCGCCAAGGAACTGGACAAGATTGCTGCAACCGCCGAAGCAGCCCGGGCTGCCGGTCTTGGTGTCAACGCGGGACACGACCTGACAGTCGAGAACATTCCGGCTCTGTTGCAGCGGGCACCGTTCATCCGCGAGATGTCGATCGGTCACGGGTTTACCGCAGACGCCCTCGTCTACGGCTTTGCGGAGAGCGTCAGACGGTTCCGCACGGCCATGGGCGAGCTTTGATGTCTTCGGATGATTTGGGACGGCAAGTTGCGTTCCTTCTGGAAACCGACAAGCTGAAAGATGTCATCCGCCTCAACCTGGTGTCGGATGGCAGCCGGCGCGAGACGACCGCCGAGCATTGCTGGCACGTCATTCTGCAAACCTTGACCCTTGCAGAACACGCGGAACCCGGGACCGACATTCATCATGTACTGAAGCTATTGGCGGTTCATGATCTGGTCGAGATTGACGCTGGCGATCACTGGGTGACGGAAGACAACCACCAGGCCATCGCCATTCAGGAACAGGCCGCCGCAGAAAAGATCTTCGCCTTGCTGCCAAACCAGCAGTCAGACGACTTCAAAGCGCTGTGGCACGAGTTTGAAGCAGGCGAGACCAAAGAAGCCCGTTTCGCCAATGCGATGGATGTGCTGCATCCGATGCTGCTTGTCTTCGCTTCAGAGCAGGACACGCCCGTTCATGAACCGATGTCCGTTGACGACATCCGGAAGAAAAAGGAAGCCAAACTCGCTCCCTTTCCTGCCCTTTGGGCTTATGCCCAGTCCCTCCTCGACCGCGCTGTTCAGGCAGGTCACCTGACACCCTGAACCCGTTCGCGTTTGGGCCCTGTCCCGATTAAAGAAAGAGATTTCAGATGCCATTTGAACTGTGGCTTATGTTCGTTGCCGTTTCTCTTTTGCCGGCAATCAGTCCCGGCCCGGCCGTTATGCTGGCGATTTCCAACACCCTGCGCTTTGGCCGCAACGCCACGCTCGCATCGGCGACCGGGAACATGATGGGCCTGATCGTCATCGGTTACGCGGTTGCCTTTGGTTTTGGTGCGCTGATGGCGGCCTCTGCCGTTGCCTTCACAGTTCTGAAAATCATTGGCGCGGTCTATCTGGTGTACATCGGCATCAAGATCCTGCGAGACGGGTCCAGCTTTCAAGTGCAGGACGGTGCTCTCACGCCGCGCAAAAGCCCAATGAAGCTGTTCCTTGAGGCGTTTTTCGTCTCTGTCACAAATCCCAAGGCAATTCTGGTGATCACCGCCCTGTTCCCTCAGTTCATGTCCAAAGGTGGCATCAATCTCGCCGAGATCACCATTTTGTCGATTACTTATGCGGCTCTGTGTTTTGCCAATCACGCGGCCATCGCCTTCGCTGGAGGTCACATGCGCCAGTTCCTGACATCTGCCCGGCGCGTCCGTTGGGTCCGCCGGATCACCGGCGGCTTGTTTGTTGGGTTCGGAGCAGCACTCGCAACGGCCAGCAGATAGGGCCGTTAGGAGCGGCATCCCTAAGCTTTCATCAGCTGCATAGAGGCGCTACGGGTCTCAAAGCGTTTCTGTGTGTGCGATCTGTTTCAGCCAATCGACCACCACGCCAGCCGTTTCTACATTCTTGGATCTACTGGAAAGAACGGCGTGATAGGCATCCGGCGGCCGGTAGGCTGGAAGGCTTGCTTGCACCAACAGGCCCTTGGCCACCTGATCCCCGGTGATCGACCGCCAGCCGAGCATGACACCGTGACCGGAGAGCGCGGCCTGTGTCGCCTGGACATAGTTTGAAAACCTCAATCCCTTCGCAGATCCATTGGCCTTTTGACTCGTTCGCGAGAAATATTGCGGCCAGGAAATCCAGCGCTTGTCGGCCACCTCAACATGGATCAGAAAAGCGGAGGCCAGGCTGCCTGCCTCTTCGCTGATCCGTGCTGCAAGTCCCGGCGCGCAGACGGGTTCCACGTGCTCTTCAAAGAGGAGATGCACGGCTCCGTCACGCCAGTTGCCATCACCATAGCGCATGGCAATGTCTGTGCCCGCACCGAGAGACGGCACTTCATGCGCGATCGTCTGAACATTTACGACAATATCCGGATGATCGAGGTAAAAGGCTTCTAGCCTGGGCATCAGCCAATAGGTGGCAAACCCCATAGTGCAGGCAATCGTGACCGTATTGGCTGCTGTTTCCAGCGCGTCAATATCGCTCAGCGCTTCCATAAGCCGTTCCCGGTTGTCCGTAACGGCCTTGAGAAGGATCTCGCCAGCTGCCGTCAATCTGGCCGGGCGGGTGCTACGGTCAAACAAAGACGTGCCGATGTGATGCTCAAGATGGCGCAGCGCCTGGCTGACAGCGGGCAGAGAGACATTGAGTTCCTGCGCAGCATGTTTGACACCGCCCATTCGATCGACGGTTTCAAACACACGGAGAAGACGGGGTGGCGGCAATCGATCCATTCGGCTTCAAGTTAATCCATCAGTTAACTCAAGTTCGTTTTTTATGATCTTTTCAAATCAGTTCCGCAAGCGCAATTTCAATCCAAGAAGCTGGATTGAAACGGAAGTTTTGACCCTGCAACATGCAAGCTCCAACGCAAAGCGCGATTAAGTTACAGGACAACCACATGCTCGGGACGGGTGAAGAAGGCGTGCTCTTGCGCGAAAAGGGACTGGACGTACCGTTGCCGGACGGACGCCTCGCTTATTTCAACTACTATTGGCTGAAGGACAATGAACCGGCGTCTTTCGATCCCGAAACGCGGGAACGGGTCAACGATATCTTCGCGCTTGCCGAAGAGCCGAAAGCGCAATCTGCGGCCATTGCCGGTGAACACCTTGAGATCCAGTGGCAGGGCACAGAGCACCGCTCGGCGATCCCGATGGCGCAGCTTGTGCAATATGCCAAGGCCCAACAGCGCCCGGATCCGGCCAATCTGCCGAGAAAATCCTGGTTCGCAGATCACTATGCAAACATGGCCCGGTTTGATTACGGCTCAGTCGCATCTGACGCTGATGCGCGCAAGAATTGGGCTGGAGCGATGCTGACCGATGGCGTTTCGCTGGTCACCGGCATGCCGAATACGGATGAGGGGCTGACCGATCTCGCTGGCCTGCTCGGATATGTGCGGCCCAGCTACTTCGGGCATACGTTCGAGGTGAAAACCCACATCAAACCGACAAATCTTGCCTTCACGTCCAAGGCCCTGCCGCTGCACACGGATCTTCCGTCCGAAGAATTCGCACCAGGCATCCAGTATCTGCACTGCCGTGCGAATTCAGTTGAGGGCGGTGACAGCATTTTTGTCGACGGCCTTGCTGTTGCGGAAGATTTCCGGACCGCCTATCCGGACGACTTCAAGTTGTTGGTGGAAACGGATATTCCCTATTACTGCGAGCATGACACATTCGACATGCGCGCCCGCCAGCATGTGATTGAGCTCGACGACTACGGAAACATCTCAGGTGTTACGATCAGCCAGCACCACGAGGATATCTTTGACCTGCCGCAAGAGGCGCTAGATGCCTACTATCCGGCCTTTTGCCGGTTTGGACGGATGATGCGCGACGAGAAATACGTGATGCGGTTCCGTTTGAATGCCGGTGAATGTATCGTCTTTGACAATCACCGGATCGTTCACGGGCGTGTAGCTTACTCGGCGACCAGCGGTGAGCGTCATTTGCGGGGGTGCTACACCGACCGGGGAGAGCTGCGGTCTACCTACAGGATCCTATCCGGAGAAGGACGGTTCAAATGAGCGTCGTGACACCGCTGACCCCAAGCGCCGATCAACAATCGGAACAAAGACTGCGGGAAGACCTGGCGGCGGCCTTCCGGCTGGCGGTTGAATTCGGCTGGCACGAAGGCGTCGGCAACCACTTCAGCGCCGCAGTCTCCGAAGACGGGACGAGGTTCCTGATGAACCGCAAATGGCGGCACTTTTCCGAAGTGACAGCCAGCAATCTCCAGCTTCTGGATGCCAATGACGACAGCATCATGGACACGCCGGATGCTCCGGACCCGAGCGCCTGGTGCATTCACGGGACGGTGCACCGGCTCAACCCGGCGGTGAAGGTGCTGTTTCATGTCCATCCACCCAACGCGACAGCTCTGGCAACGCTTCAAGATCCGACTTTGAAGCCGATCGATCTCAACACGGCCCGCTTTTTCGGCAAGGTTGCTGTCGATCTCGGTTTTGGCGGCATGGCGGATGAGGCTGAAGAAGGACGCCGGATTGCCGAGACGCTCGGCACCAAACCGATCCTCATTATGGGAAATCACGGTGTTTCGGTCGCCGCTGAAACAGTCGCGGAAGCTTTTGATCATCTCTACTACTTCGAACGGGCAGCCGGAACCTTGTTGACAGCCTATGCCACCGGCCAGCCGCTCGCGGTCATGTCGGACAATCTGGCCGCCAAGACGGCAGCAGAGTGGGAGCCCTACAAGGGCATGGGACACGCCCATTTTGACTATTTAAAGCGCCAGCTCGATAAAAATCAGCCGGACTATCGCAATTAAAATCAAGTCTTTAGCAGGCCGGATCCGTGAAATCCGGCCTGTAGTAGTCGCCTAGTACCAGCTGCATCGCTTTGCAGGCTAGCCTTTGTCCATCCGCAATTCTTCAACGGGAGGACGAAGCATGAGCGCACAGAAAATCCTGATGATCACTGGTGATTTCACCGAAGACTATGAAACCATGGTGCCCTTCCAGGCGCTTTTGGCGATGGGCTATGAAGTGGACGCCGTTTGTCCGGGCAAAAAAGCTGGTGAGAGCGTTGCCACCTGCATCCATGATTTTGAGGGCGACCAAACCTACACGGAAAAACGCGGCCACAATTTCACGCTGAACGCCACCTTCGCCGATATCAATCCGGCCGACTACGACGCTCTTGTGATCCCGGGCGGCCGGGCACCAGAATATCTGCGGCTGGACGGTGCGGTCCTTGAGGCTGTGTCTCATTTCATGAGCGAAGCCAAGCCGGTCGCCGCGATTTGTCATGGTGCCCAGATCCTCACAGCGGCGAAGGTCATCGAGGGCCGGACAGTGTCGGCCTACCCGGCCTGCCGCCCGGAAGTTGAGCTTGCTGGCGCGACCTATGCAGACATTGCTGTTGATACGGCGGTCACCGACGGCAATCTCGTCACCGCGCCCGCCTGGCCAGCACATCCGGCTTGGATTGCGCAATTCCACAAGGTGTTGAGCACCACTCAGCAAGGCTCACTCGCAGCCTAATGATGAAAACAACCGGTCCGGGCCGCCCGGGCCGGTATCATGGCCGAGCAGACCAAACAGTGGCGAAGGGCTCTTGAATTGACCTTCTGAGCGGGTAATTTGGCGGGATGGAGGAAACACCGAGATGTGCAAGCTGTTTATCGATGCCGATGTAAATCTCTGGCAAAGCACGACAAAATCACTGCGCATCGACGGCATGGTCACATCCGTGCGGTTGGAAACCTTCTTCTGGAACGTTCTTGATGAAATCGCAGCGCGCGACGATATGAATGTTGTGCAGTTGATCACCAAGCTGCATCACGAGAGCATTGATGCCGGTCACGACCTTGGCAATTTCACCTCTTTCCTCAGGGTTTGCTGTGGCCGTTACCTGGCGCTGCAGCTCGCCGGAGACGTGCCCACAGACACACGCGTTCCGATTGCAGGCCTTGACGCCGATGGCATTCTGGAGGCAGAGAAACGTCGGGTTCATTGAGGTCCAAGCGCAGCTGCCATTCCGATGCTTGGGGCAATGGGTGACCGCTTGAAGGCTTGGATCAAAGGATCTTAGGTCTGCCTCCATGGTTCCCAAAACTCAACTCCAGCATATCGAGCCACTTACGTGTGTAGTATTCTGTTACTACCCGCAGCCCCTAATCCCCTGATAGGACAATGCATTCATTGTTGACGTTAGGTCTCCCACCGATTCTTGCCGGTGATGACGCCTGGCGGCAATTCAAGAACCTTGCCGATCCTGTCTTCCTTTCTTTACCCACCAAACAAGAAGTTGGCAGGTTTCCGGTTCCCTGCCCGGGGCATTTAATTCGAACCCGGGCAGGGTTTTCTTGGTCTGCAGTTGTCTGGGGGGACACATGTGCAAGTTGTTTGTCGAGGCGGCAACTGAGCTTTGGCAATGCCGTGCTCGGTCACTCCGGATCGATGGAATGGTGACATCCGTTCGCCTTGAAAACTTCTTTTGGAAAGTTCTGGAGGAGCTGGCCGAGCGCGATGGCGTGAACGTTGTGCAACTGATCACCCGGCTTCACAACGAAAGCATTGCGGCAGGCCACGACCTCGGCAATTTCACCTCTTTCCTGAGGGTCTGCTGCGGCCGGTATCTCGCCTTGCAGCTCTCCGGCGATGTCCCGACCGACAAGTCTCAGCCAATCAGTGGTCTCAACGTGGACGAAATCCTGAAATCCGAGGCCCGTCAGATACCGGATTGGAATTGACAGATTTACTGTCCGCCTAATCAGCCCCGACAAGACCTGCCACATGATCAGCAATCGCGAGCGCAGACGTGAGGCCTGGCGATTCAATCCCGTAGAGCGCCACAAGACCGGCTTGCCCGTGCACCGCAGGGCCGTCAATCCTGAAATCCGCAGCCGGCTGACCCGGCCCTACGATTTTGGGGCGGATGCCGGAATAGTCCGGCACGAGGGCACCGTCGGCCAAATCCGGCCAGTAACTCCGGATCGCGGCATAGAATTTTTCTCCGCGAGTGGGATCAACCGGGTAGTGGAAGTCTTCAACCCACTCCACATCCGGGCCGAAACGCGCTTGGTGCTGAAGATCCAGCGTCAGATGAACACCAAGGCCACCGGGCTCCGGCACCGGATAAATCAGCTTCGAAAACGGCGCCCTACCCTGCAGTTTGAAATAACTGCCCTTGGCGAGATAGGCCTTGGGCGGTTTCACACCCTCTAACCCGCCAGCCAGCGCCGGGGCCATATGACCGGCGGACAGGATCAACTCCTTGCTGGTGATCGCATAGGCTTCGCCGTCTTCGGTCGACACGTGAACTCCAAAGCCGCCTGCAAGCAACGGCTCTAAGCGGTCCACCTTGGTGTTCAGAACCACTTGGCCGCCATGGGCTTCCAAACCGCCCTGCAGCGCCAGCATGAAACCGTGACTATCAAGTATCCCAGTGGAGGGCGACCACAGCGCGCCCGCGGCATTCAGAGCCGGTTCTTTTCGGCGGAGCTCATCTTGGGACACGAACTCGAGATCGGTCACACCATTTGCGGCAGCCTTCGCCTTGATGGTGTCCAGTTCCTGAAGCTGCGGGTCATTGGTGGCGACGATCAGCTTGCCGATCTGCTCGTGTCCAACCCCGTTTTCCCGGCAAAACGCGTAAAGCTGCTTCTTGCCCTGGACACAGAGCCGCGCCTTCAGGCTGCCTTGCGGATAGTAGATCCCGGCATGAATGACCTCCGAATTGCGGGCACTGGTTTCCGAGCCAATCAGATCATGCTGCTCCAAAACCATCACTTCGCGCCCGGACAGGGCCAAGGCGCGCGCGCAGGCAAGCCCCACGGCCCCGGCACCAATCACGATGGTTTCGATGTCATGCATGATTTAACTCAATCCTGCAGTTGTTTGCCCGATCAGCAGTTAGTGCACGTGTCTGAGAGTGTGGCTTTCTAAAGCTCTCAATTGTCGCCCCAGCGAAGGCTGGGACCCAGTATCCCTGTGCAGGCGTTTAGAAAACACGCCTTTCCGGTGGTTACTAGGCCCCAGCCTTCGCTGGGGCGACAAAGTCCTGGAAAGGTACAAATTCTAAGACCCAGCCGAACTTTTTCCGTCCCGGCCTTGAGCCGGGACCATAAGGGCTCAAAAGCGGCCCCGGATCAGGTCCGGGGCAGCCTTAACAGGCGGCGGGTGTTACCCCCACCACTTCTCCGGCTCGAAGGAGCCAGCGGCGTCTTCGATGACTTGACCAACCTGGAAGAGCGTCGACTCATCGAACGGTTTGCCGATCAGCTGCAGGCCAAGCGGCAGGCCTTCAGACGAGAGACCAGCAGGTACGGAGATGCCCGGAAGACCGGCCATATTCACGGTCACGGTGAAGATGTCGTTGAGGTACATTTTCACCGGATCGGAGTGAAGGTCCTGGTCCGCCACGCCAAAGGCTGCAGAAGGCGTCGCCGGGGTCAGGATGGCATCAACGCCGTTGGCCCAAGCCAGATCAAAGTCGCGCTTGATCAGCGTGCGGACCTTCTGGGCTTTAAGGTAATAGGCATCGTAGTAGCCGGCTGACAGCACATAGGTGCCGATCAGGATCCGGCGCTTGACCTCGTCACCAAACCCCTCGGCGCGGGTGTTTTCATACATCTCCACGATGTCCTTGCCCGGAACGCGCAGGCCGTAGCGCACGCCGTCATAACGGGCGAGGTTCGAAGAGGCCTCCGCAGGCGCAACGATGTAATAGGCCGGAAGCGCGTATTTGGTGTGCGGCATGGCAATGTCGACGATTTCCGCGCCCGCATCCTTGAGCCACGCAATGCCCTGTTGCCACAGCTCATCGATTTCGCCCGGCATGCCGTCCAGCCGGTACTCCGCCGGAATGCCGATTTTCAGACCCTTCACGGACTTGCCGATCGCCGCTTCGTAGTCCGGAACCTCGACATCGACTGACGTGGTGTCTTTCGGGTCGACGGAGGCCATGGACTTCAGGAGGATCGCACTGTCGCGCACCGTGTGGGCAATCGGACCAGCCTGGTCGAGTGAAGAAGCGAAGGCAACAACGCCCCAACGCGAGCAGCGGCCGTAGGTCGGCTTGATACCGACTGTGCCGGTGAAGGCAGCTGGCTGGCGGATGGAGCCGCCGGTGTCCGTAGCAGTCGCGCCCATGCACATGCGCGCGGCAACGGCGGCTGCAGACCCGCCGGACGAGCCGCCCGGAACGAGATCCTGGTTGGAGCCTTTTTTCCGCCAAGGGTTGATGACGTCGCCGTAGTAGGACGTCTCATTCGACGAGCCCATGGCGAATTCGTCCATGTTCAGCTTGCCGAGCATAACCGCCCCATCGGCCCACAGATTGGCCGTCACAGTGGACTCATAGGCTGGCTTGAAACCGTCCAGAATGTGGGAACACGCCTGCGTGTGAACGCCTTCGGTGCCGAACAGGTCCTTGATACCGAGCGGAATACCTTCCAGCGCACCGCCTTCGCCCTTAGCGAGCTTGTCGTCAGAGGCCTTGGCCATCTGACGGGCCTTGTCTGCGGTGACGGCAACATAGGCGTTCAGCGCGCCGTTGGCCTGTTCGATGTTACCGAGAAACGCCTCGGTGAGTTCGGTGGACGTGTAGTCCTTGTTCTTCAAGCCTTCGCGGGCTTCGGCAATGGTCAGTTTTGTAAGGTCTGTCATGGGTCCAGGTCTTTCAGGCTGCCGTCAGGCGCCGGGAATAGAAAAGGGATTCAGGATGTTCGGGATAGTCCAGGATCGGGCCGCACACTTTGAAGCCGCTGGTCTCGTAGAGGCGCTTGGCCGCAAAATAATTGACACCGGTTTCCAAAACAGCCTCGGAGAAGCCTTCCTCGATGGCGAGCGCCAGGATCCGGTCCAGCAATTGACGTCCAAGGCCGAGGCCCTGAAAAGCGGGACGGGTGTACATGCGCTTGACTTCGGCAATGCCGCCATCGTGGCGGTAGAGCGATCCACAGGCCGCCACCTTGCCATCAACGCGGGCGACAAAGACGGTGGTCCGCGCATCGGCCATCTGTTCGACGGTCAGATGGTGGCAGGCGTCTTCCGATGTCAGGCTCAACAACAACGCATTCAATTCACAGACCATCGCACGCATCTCATCGCTGAGCGGCGTTTCAACGGCGATTGAAATGGCTGGCGCGGACGACATCCCGGTTGCTCCTGCTTATTCGACGACTTTCGGCACCATGAAGAAGTTGTCTTCAGAGGCCGGCGCGTTCTTGGTGATGTCGGCGGCCTTGTTGCCGTCGGTTACACCGTCTGCGCGCTTTTTCATGGTTGTTTCGACCACGGAGGTCATCGGCTCAACGCCGTCAATGTTCACTTCGTCGAGCTGTTCGACAAAACCGAGGATGGCATTCAGTTCGCCGGTCATGCGGGTGGCTTCGTCTTCGCTCACCTTGATGCGGGCAAGACGCGCAACGCGCTTTACCGTTGCAGTATCTACGGACATGTTTTTTCCTTTGACCGTTGGAAATCTGGTTTGGAATTTGATTACCGCCCCAAGCGCTCATTTTCCAATGAATGTCCTTGCTGAACGCATCAAGACATGAAATACGGTCCTGATGGGGACCGAATTATGAGTGATGGTTCAACACGCCGGGGGCGGAAAGACGACCCCAGCCTGACCGGCCGACTGCAATCCGCGATGGTAAGGGCTCTGGCCCACCATGGGTACGAGCCTGTTCGTTTAGACGATCTTGCGAACGCCGCGGGCACCAGCAAACAGGCAATCTATCGCCGCTGGTCCGACAAACAGGACTTTGCACTTGCCGCGCTTCAAACTGCTCTGTTTCAGATCCCCGCACCCAGAACCGAGCGCACAAATACTGCGCGAGACCTCTACCGCCTGATCGACGGCTACCGGAGAGCCTTGAACAGTCACCTTGGCAAGGCCCTACTACACGTGCGGACTGTCCCACTTTTCGGATCGCTTCTTACAGACTTTGAGGATGAAATCCGGTTTCACATCCGCCAGTGTTTGATCGCGACACCGTTTGAGCAGGACCTTCAGGCGAAAACCACGCTAATCCTGGGACTCATTTGGCAAGACCTGTTTGATCTGCATTTCGGGCGCGGCGGGCTGGATGACACTGGATTGGAAAGCGCGATCTATTTGCTTTTGGGGCTGACTGCCCCCCGATCCTCTGCGGAACAGTCGCCGCTCCTCGGATTTTGAGCCACGTCTGCGTACCAAGGCGTTCACGGATTCTGGCGGTGTGCTTTCATCTCTGTGAACAAGGGTGATTGGTGTTTGGCAGCGGTCATGGCCATTCTCCAGACACCGGGCGCGAACATGTGCCTCAACTCAAAAACCTTCCGGAGTTCTCGATGCCGCTTTACACCTCGAAATCCGTGCTTCTTGGCCTCACAGCTCTTTTTTCCGTCACCGGCTTTGCCGTGTCGGCCGACGAAATCACCACCTTTACCAAGAACGGCGCCGCTATCGGCGGCACCGATCCGGTTGCCTACTTCACCCAAGGCAAGCCGGTCGCCGGTTCTGATGAGTACACGTTCCAATATGACGATGTGACCTGGAAGTTTTCGTCCGCTGAAAACCGGGACAAGTTCGCCGCCGATCCGGTGAAATACGCGCCGCAATACGGCGGTTTCTGCGCCTTCGGCCTGAGCAAGGGCTTCAAGGTTCCAGTCATCCCGGAGGCCTGGAAAATCGTCGATGGCAAGCTCTACCTCAACAACAGCATCGCCGTGCAAGAGCGGTTTGAGGGCAACACCGCAGAATATATCAATCACGCTGACCTGAACTGGGACATCGTGAAAGACACGAAGCCGGAAGACCTGAAAGAACCGATCATCCGGTAACTTCAAGTGCCATTCTCAAGATCGAGCCCGCCAATTCGGCGGGCTTTTTCATATGCCGTCTGACACGCTGTTTCCTGTCACGAAACAATGACGCCTTTCAAAACCGACTGCGCGATGCTAAATGCTGAGTATTGAAGTCAGCATTTAAAGGTTCCCCATGGCCGCCCTGCCGAAACGCAAACCCCGCTTTTTGACCGTCAAGTCGGCCGTGTATTTAAGCCCGCACATGATCCGTGTGACCTTTGCCGGACCCGAACTGGAAGGATTTCCGCTTCATCAGGAAGGGGCGAATTGCAAGCTGGTGCTGCCGCGTGACGGTGAAAGCCGGGACGACTTCGAAGCATATTTTGGCCCCGATGGACCTGAAGAGAAGGTCCACCCGGTGAGGACGTATACCGTACGCGCCTATCGGCCGGACAGTCTGGAACTCGACATCGATTTTGTCGCCCATGGCGACAACGGACCGGCAACCCGCTGGGCCCAATCCGCAAAACCTGGATCTTTCCTCGGTTTCTTCGGGCCAAGCCAGAAGAAGATCAAGGAGTTTTACGCCGACTGGTATCTGGTGGCCGCGGACCTCTCCGCCATGCCGGTTGCCGAAGCCGTTCTGGAGCAGATGCCACAGGACGCGAAAGGCGTGGCCCTTTTTGAAGTGCCGTCCAAAGACGATATGCGGGAGATTGTGGTCCCAAGCAACATCGAAATCCATTGGCTGATCCATGAGGATCAGCATGTAGCGTCCACCGCACAGCTCGACTTCATAACGTCGATGGCGTGGCCGGACGGCGTCGTGCAAACCTGCATTGCCGGGGAAAGCTCGGTCATCCGGTCGATCCGCGATCATCTGAACAACACCCGGCAGGTTCCGCGAAAAGACACCTACGTCTCGGGCTATTGGAAAATCGGCCTTGTTGAAGACGAGCACCAGAAAATGAAACGGGCGGAAGCCGCCTGACACCCCTTTCGATCTGGCAGGCTGCCGAGCGCGTAGTCTCTTCAGTTGACGGAGAGCTGCGATGGCCCGCTATTACGTGTCAGTGACCGGTTTGCGGTTGAAAACCTGGTTTCATGCCGTGCGCTTCTGGCGGCACGCGACCCCCAGCTTCAATCAGGCAAAAGCCGCTGATGGCAACGTTTTGACCGACACACGGACCGTGCACGGCGTCCACCACACCTTGACCGTCTGGACGAGTGAAACGGCGATGAAACGCTATCTTTATCGCGGAGCGCACCGCAAGGCGATCAGGGCGTTTCCATCAATCGCAACTGGAACGACATGCGGCTTCCACACTGACGACATTCCATCCTGGGAGGTCGCTGTTGAATACTGGGAGCGCCATGGACGGGACTACGAGACGCCGACAATGGGCAGCTCGCGTAGCCCCTAGTCCAACCTTATTGCTTTAGCCAAGCTGGAACCCGGCAACAGCTATTCCCGCGGCCCGAGATACTCCACCCGCAGATCTTCAACTTTTCCGGCTTCCTTGGCCGCAAGCAGCTCAATGTTGATCGTGCGGGTGTAAGGGCTGCGCAGCGACAGTGCAAACCCGTATTTGTTCGGATCAAAGAGCGGCCCAACCACCTCCACATCCGCGTTGGGATTGGTGTGATCGTAGTATTCCAAAGTCGGTGCATCGCCGACAAACGCGTCAATTTCGCCATCGCTTAATGCTTCGACAGCTTCATCGAGGCCATCAAACGCAATCACCGACCATCCCTGCTCGCGTGAATAGTCTTCGCCGACACTGCCGTCGAACACACCGACGACCTTGCCCGGCAAGTCGGCGACACTCTGGATCTGATTGTTGAGCGACAAGGTGGTCATGACGCTTGTGACTGAAGACGTAATGAACGCCATCACCGCCAAACCGCAAACCAGCCAGATCGCCTGCCAAACACGCCCGATCCAACCAAACAGGTTCTTGCGCGAAGGCGCCTTTCCGGAGGTCACGACAGACATAACCGAATAAAAACTATCCGCCAGACCATCGGGCCACTTCTGCGAGAAGGACTTGTCGAACCGGCGGTCAAAAAGGGTCATGAGAAGCGTAGCCACCACAATGACAAACGCGAGCCAGCCGTAGGCCTTCAGGAAACCCGCCTCCTGAAGCCCGTTGACCACTTCCCAGAAGCTGGTTGATCCGGTAGAGCCGACCATGATGCGCAGACCTGAATCGAACCAGGGCTGGGTGAAATCCATTTTCTCCAAACGCGCCTTTGTGATGGTCAGGTTCGAGATCGCAGCATCTGTTTGCCCCTCCGCAGTCGCGTCGATCAAGGCCCGCACATTGGGGTACGGCTCGTACTGATACTCGAGGCCGGCAGCAGCTGCGAGCTCTTCCCAAAGCTCGATCGCCATGCCGGAATATCCATCAGCCGTTTGCATCACGAAAGGCGGGCTCACCCGAACGCCAACCGTCAGCGGCGCTTCGCCGCTTGCCGCTTCCGGTGCTTGACCCGCCTCCTGCGCGGCACCGGGCGATACAACCAGTATCATTGCACTGATCAGCACGATGATCGGGGACACGGAACGCAAAAAGACACGATAATTCAGAAGCATGGTTCCCCCAAGACAAGGACGCAAAGACGAATGCGTCCAGACGTTACAACCTAAAGGGTAAAACAGTCGCAAACGCCTGTGTGATGCTTTTGCAATCGAGGAACCAGGCTACTGGGTCCCGGCCTGCGCCGGGACGGCGTGAAAGGTTCGCTGTTCGCGAGAACTATCCCCACCAAATCCGCCTATCGCGTCTCGCCAGCGCCGCATTTGTTGCTATATTGTTCTCCAAAGCGCTTTTAACCGGACCGATAAACCATGACCGACCCGGACGGGTATGACGATCCCTTTGACGATCCTTTTCAACCCATCGGGACGCGGGCGGAAGCTCCACCTGTTGCACCACCACCTGGTGGCGGCATTGCAGCGCGGGCCATGGCGGCCCGCCGGGCGCCCGACTATCTGACTGGTCTCAATCCCGAACAGCGCCTTGCCGTGGAAACGACCGAGGGGCCTGTCCTGGTTCTGGCGGGCGCCGGCACCGGCAAGACACGGGTTTTGACAACCCGGATCGCGCATATCCTGGCCTCCGGTCTGGCACGTCCTCACGAAATTCTGGCCGTGACCTTCACCAACAAGGCCGCCCGCGAAATGAAGGAGCGCATTGCGGGGTTTGTCGGTGGCAATGTGGAGGGCATGGCCTGGCTCGGCACATTCCACTCCATCTGCGTGAAAATCCTTCGAAAACATGCCGAACTGGTGGGCTTGAAATCCGGCTTTTCCATTCTGGATACCGACGACCAGATCCGCCTGATCAAACAGATCATTCAGGCTGAAGGGCTCGACGACAAGCGCTGGACCGCCCGCGCCTTTGCCAACATGCTCGACGGCTGGAAGAACCGGGCCCTGACGCCGGACCAGGTGCCGGAGGGAGAAGCGCGCGCCTTCGCGAACGGCAAGGGCCGCAAGCTCTATCAGGAGTACCAGGAACGCCTGTCGATCCTGAACGCCGCCGATTTTGGCGATCTCTTGCTCCACGTCATCACGCTGTTCAAGACCCGGCCGGATGTGCTTGCCGATTATCAGCGCCGCTTCCGCTACATGTTGGTGGACGAGTATCAGGACACCAACATCGCCCAGTATCTGTGGCTTCGTCTGCTGGCCCAGGGCAATCCGAATGTCTGCTGTGTCGGTGATGACGATCAGTCAATCTATGGCTGGCGCGGGGCCGAGGTCGACAACATCCTGCGCTTTGAACACGACTTCAAGGGCGCGGAGGTGATCCGTCTGGAGCGCAACTACCGCTCGACCAGTCACATTCTCGCCGCTGCCTCTCATCTTATCTCCTTCAACGAAGGCCGCCTCGGCAAGACGCTTTTCACCGACTTCCACGAGCCGGACCATGACCTCGTGTCCGTTGCCTCCGTCTGGGATTCAGAAGAAGAAGCCAGGACGATTGGTGATGAAATCGAGGCGCTGCAGACCAAAGGTCACGCGCTCAACGAGATGGCCGTTCTGGTCCGCGCCTCCTTCCAGATGCGCGAGTTCGAGGATCGATTTGTCACGCTCGGCCTCAATTACCGTGTCATTGGCGGTCCGCGCTTTTATGAGCGCATGGAAATCCGCGATGCCATGGCGTATTTCCGCTGTGTCATGCAGCCGGCGGACGATCTGGCGTTCGAGCGGATCGTCAACACGCCGAAACGCGGGCTTGGGGATGCCACGCTAAAGCTTGTGCATGAACTGGCACGGGCCGAGCGCATCCCCTTGATGCAGGCCGCCAGCCAGCTGATCGATTCCGAAGAGCTGAAACCCAAGCCGCGCAATTCACTGAAAACCGTGCTCGACAATTTCGAACGCTGGCGGCGCCAGCGCGACAGCATGAAGCACACGGATCTCGCCGAGATCATTCTGGATGAAAGCGGCTACACGGAAATGTGGCGGCAAGACCGCTCGGCCGAGGCCCCGGGCCGTCTGGACAACCTGAAAGAACTCATCCGCTCCATGGAAGAGTTTGAATCCATGGCCGGGTTCCTGGAACACATCTCCCTCGTCATGGACCGCGACAGCGCGGATGCGCAAGACGCCGTCTCGATCATGACGTTGCACTCCGCAAAGGGCCTGGAATTCGACACAGTCTTCCTGCCTGGCTGGGAGGAAGGGTTGTTCCCTCACCAGCGGGCACTGGATGAGAGTGGCCGCGCAGGCCTAGAAGAAGAACGCCGCCTCGCCTATGTCGGCATCACCAGAGCCAAGAAACGGGCGAAACTGTACTTTGCCTCCAACCGGCGCATTCACGGCCAATGGCAGTCGAGCATTCCGTCCAGGTTCCTTGATGAACTGCCAACTGAACACGTTGAAATCGCAGAAGCTTCGTCCAACTACGGCGGGTATGGCGGTGGCGGCTATGGTCCGTCGCGCTTTGACCGTCAGGATGCGTTTGAGACCGGAAGCTATTCGACGCCCGGCTGGCAACGGGCTCAACGGGCGCGCCAATCCTCGAACGGGTTTTCGGACGGCGGCGGGCGGGGCTACCAATCTGCCCGGCAAAAACGCCAGGGTCCGCTCACCATTGAAGGGGAACTGGTTGCCAAGTCCGTCAGCGATACACCCTCGGAATATTCCGTCGGCGAACGGGTGTTCCACATCAAGTTCGGCTATGGCGCGATCAAGTCGATCGAAGGCAACAAGCTGACCATCGATTTTGAAAAGGCCGGCCAGAAAAAAGTCATCGACAGCTTCGTCGAGCGACACTGACAAAAGCTGCCCTTTGCCTACCTCAGCAACCGACGGGTTCCACGGTTTCAGTCCTTAAAGATCAATTCCCTTCTCCTCTTGCTCCCTGATCAACAGGAAGCGTTCGGGTATGAAGGGATGGAGGGCAACCGCCTCCCGCAAAGCCTGCTGGCCGAGCCGGACCCTGCCCTGCTCCATCAGGATCCGGCCCTTGCCGGAAAGCGCCCCGAAATGTCGGGGTTCAAGCTCCAGCACCCGCTCGATGTCTTCAAGTGAGCGGTCGGGTTTGCCCTGGAGGTAATGGATGAACGCCCGCTGGTTCCACGCCTCGGCATAATCAGGCGCCGTTTCCAAGGCACTGTTTAACTCCATAAGTGCCCCTTCATAGTCGGCAACGCGCCGTTTGCTCATTGCTGAGCGAACCTTTGCCTCCAGATCTGCGGATGGGGCGGCCGCAATCCAGCTCTCCCAGATTTCCGCTTCGACTATCCGGGCCTCCATTTCGCTCTTCGAGGAAAGCAATGCATCGAACAGCCGTTGATCCGGGAGATTACCCGCCTGTACCGGCCTCGCTGTGCCAAAAAAGACAAGACAGAGCAGAAATGCAACTGTCGGCAAGATGCAGCGGGACTGAAGGATTGCGCTTGCCTGCATAGTGGATCTCCCTTGGTACCGTCGGGCGCTTTAGTAAAAACCTATGGCAGGCGGGCTGTTTCGCCAGATCCAGGGGGTTTTATCGTGAAAACAAAAAAGAGACTGGCAGGGGTTTTTCCCTCCGGCTATACCGCTGAATCAAGCTAACAAGCCAACCGACACCTCAACCGAAGGCGTGCCTTTCATGAAAACCATCCGGGTCAAGATCACGGCGGAAGAACTCGAAGCCAAACGGATCTCCGAAATCCTGGAACGGGCCTTCGAGGACGAGGGCAATCCAGTCACGATCTACGAAGATTCCAAGGACGGGAAGATCTGGTCTGCCGAGATCCTGCTTTTCGGCATGGAGCCGGACGAAGCAGCCGCACTGGTTCGCGACCGGGTCGGCGCTGATGCATTCGCCGCGCCGCTGGAAGCCGAAGAACTGCCGGATATCAACTGGGTGGAAAAAAGCCTGGAAGGCCTGAAGCCGGTCCGCGCCGGGCGCTTTCTCGTCCACGGCAGTCACGATCGCGACAAGGTGCCGGGGGGCGCGATTGGCCTTGAAATCGAGGCCGCCCTTGCCTTTGGAACCGGCCACCACGGAACCACCGCCGGATGCCTGGAGGAGATCGACCGGCTGTTGTCGATGCGCGAGTACAACAGTATTCTGGATCTCGGGACGGGAACAGGTGTTTTGGCAATTGCCGCAGCCTTGAAAGCCCGCCAGCAGGTGTTGGCGACCGACATTGATCCGATTGCAACGCAGACTGCTCTGGAAAACGCGCGGCTCAACGGTGCCCGTCATCTCGTGACCGGTTTCACCGCCAATGGCGTGGAAGACCGGCGCTTCAACCTCTATGGCCCGTTCGATCTGGTTATCGCCAATATTCTGGCCCGGCCCTTGATGAAGATGTCGAAATCCATTTGCGCGCGGATGACACCAACGTCCACGCTGGTCTTGTCCGGTTTGCGGATTGAAGATGGACCGCGGATCCTGTTTGCCTATGGATGCCAGGGATTTGTCCTGGACCGCCGCCGGGAAAAGGACGGCTGGCTCACGCTCACGCTGGTCCGCGGCCGCAAACACGCGTAAGGCTATTTCCTAGGAGAAACGAAAAGACCCCGCCGGTTGAACCAGCGGGGTCTTTTATCGTGCACAGTTATTCTTTCAGCGGCTTAGAACGCGCTGGTCGCAGAACCTTCGCGTTCCAGCTGCTCACGATCGTAACCGTGGGCAGAAAGGGTCGCGTCATCGAGTGACAGCAGGTAGCCGTTGACATAACGGCGGGCCTGTACGGAGCGGGCTTCGATCATCCGGTCGAAAGCGCGGCGCATGAAGCCGCCAGAAGCGCGTGTGGATGTAGTCGTTGCGATGGTCATTGTCTTTAATCCCATTCGAAGTTTAAGAGCTTCCCTAGGGAGAAACGTCTTTATTAGCTTGTTCGCAGTTAATATGATCGTGGATGCGCGGTTTAGGTAGGGGGCGATCTGCATGCCAGCCCTGCACATTTCGCATATGCGAAATGATTTGTGCATTGCACATTTTCGAAACGAAAATTCCCATATCCAATCTTTTCAAGAAATAATTATCCGACTTGATTGCGTCATGGACCCCTTTTAGTTTTGCCGCCATGTTTCAGAATTTTGACGATCTCAGTGATCCTTCCTGCGGGGCGCCGCATGCAGCGCTTCTCAGAGCCGAACTCAAGCGTCTGGGCCTTGATGGTTTCTTGATTCCCCGCGCCGATGCGCACCAGGGGGAATATGTCCCGCCGCATGACTGCCGTTTGCAGTGGTTGACGGGCTTCACCGGATCCGCCGGTATGGCGGCAGTTTTGGGCGAAGACGCTGCCGTTTTCGTCGATGGCCGCTACACCATCCAAGTGCGCGAACAGGTCGACATGGACGTGTTTCCGGCCCAACATCTGATCACCGAACCGGTGACGGAGTGGCTGGCCGCACGCCTCAAGCCGGGCCAAAAACTCGGTATCGACGCCATGCTGCACACCGTGCGGGAAGTCCGCCGATTGCGGGAGATCTGTAAAGAGGCCGGGGCTGAACTGATCACTTTGCAAGACAACCCAGTTGATGCGGTTTGGGCGGATCGCCCGGAGCCACCGATCGGTCAGGTCATGCTGTATCCGACGGAGCTTGCAGGCCGTGGGTCGGAAGACAAGATCGCCGAGATCCAGAAAGCCATTCAGGACAAGAAAGCCGACGCGTGTGTCCTCACACAGCCGGATTCCATTGCCTGGCTGTTCAACATCCGCGGCTCGGATGTCACGCACACACCACTGCCGCTGTCGTTTGCGACCGTTCCGGCAGAAGGCAAACCCTCGCTTTACATTGATGGCCGGAAGCTCTCCAACTCCGTGCGCGATGCCCTCGCCGATTTGACCGAGATTTCAGAGCCGGCCGATTTTCAAGGCGGACTGAAAACACTCGGCACGGAAGGGAAGAAGGTCATCATCGATCCGTCTCTTGCCGGGATCGGCATTGCAGAAGCCATCACAGATGCCGGTGGCACGCTCGTTGAAGCCTCTGATCCTGTTCTTTTACCGAAAGCCGTCAAGAACGACGTCGAGCTGAACGGCGCCCGGAAAGCGCATGTCCGCGATGCGGCGGCCTACATCTCCTTCCTCTGCTGGTTCGATAAAGAAGTCGCCAAGGGTGAGCTGGACGAGATCGGGGCCGCGGAAAAACTGGAAGAGTTCCGCGCGGCAACAGGTGAGCTAAAGGACATCTCCTTCGATACGATTTCCGGGGCCGGACCGAACGGGGCGATCTGCCACTACCGGGTCAGCCGCACCAGCAATCTGAAGATCCCGCAAGACAAGCCATTCCTGATTGATTCCGGCGCGCAGTATATCGACGGCACCACCGACATCACCCGGACGCTCGCCGTCGGCACGGTGAGCGAGGAGATGAAAAAGCACTACACGCTGGTGCTGAAGGGCCACATTGCCATCTCGACCGCGAAGTTTCCGGAAGGCACGACCGGTGCCCAGCTGGATACCCTTGCGCGCATTGATCTTTGGAAAGCCGGCCTCGATTTCGATCACGGCACAGGTCACGGCGTCGGCACGTACCTCGGTGTCCACGAAGGTCCGCAGCGCATCGCCAAGACCGGCCATGTGCCGCTGAAGCCGGGCATGATCCTGTCCAACGAGCCAGGCTACTATCCCGCCGGTGAATACGGAATTCGCCTGGAGAACCTCGAAATCGTCACCGCACCGAAGAATATTCCAGGCGGCGAGCGGCCGATGCTCGGGTTTGAGACGATCACACTGGTCCCGTTTGACCGGCGGTTGATTGTTCCCGGAATGCTGACGAGCGACGAGCGTTCCTGGCTCAACCGGTACCATCAGCGGGTCCGGTCCGAAATCGGGCCATTGCTGGCCGCCAAAGACCGGATCTGGCTGGAACAGGCGACCGAAGAGCTCTGAGCAAAAGCCTTCCATCACAAACAAAAACCGCCCGGACACTGTCCGGGCGGTTTTTCCTTAAACTCCAAAAAGTCGAGCGGGTTATGCGGCCTCGTCTTCTTTGCGCACCTGCTCCAGGAAGTGGCTGACAGCCCCCGATAGACTGCTGGCTACCTTACCGAGTTGATCGGCAGATTGGCTCATTGCCTGGGATTGTTCGCGGGTCTGATCGATCGACCCGGAGACACCAGCAACATTCGAGGCTGCAGCCGTCGCACCATCTGAAGCCAGTGTAATGCTCTGCGTAATCTCGCTTGTTGCAAGGTTCTGTTCTTCCACAGACGCTGCAATCGTGCTGGTCACCGACTGCACTTGCTCAATCTGCTCGACAATGGACCGGATGGCCGCGACAGATTTTTGGGTCGAGCCCTGAATGCCGGTGATCTGGCTGGCAATCTCGTCTGTCGCCTTGGCCGTTTGTGTTGACAACTCTTTCACTTCGGCCGCAACCACAGCGAAGCCTTTGCCGGCCTCCCCGGCCCGCGCGGCCTCAATCGTAGCATTCAGCGCCAAGAGGTTGGTCTGCTCTGCAATTGCCCGAATGATTTCGACCACCTCACCAATCTTGTCCGCTGTTTCAGCAAGGACGGAGACATCCCGGTCAGCAGCCAACGCAGCATCAGACGCAGTTCCAGAGATATCCATGGCCGTATTTGCTTGGCGCGTAATCTCACTGATGGAGGCGGACAGTTCTGCTGCGGCGGACGCTACAGTTTGGACGTTGGTCGTCGCTTCTTCAGTCGCTGCATTGGCAGCACTCGCGCTTTCTGAAGCATGGCCTGCAATCTGAACCATATGGCCGGCAGATTGACTGACTTCATGGGTTTCGTTCTTCAGTTGGTGCTGAACCGCGGAGACCTCATCTTCAAACTGTTTGATCGCAGCTTCCAGATGGGCGTTCCGTTTGCGCCGCTGAATTCGGCCCTTCTCCGCTTCTTCTTCCAGAGCGCGTTGTTTGATCAGATTGTCCCGGAAGACTTCTGCAGACCGGGCAATATCTCCGATCTCATCCGGACGGTCCGTGTAGGCCACTTGGATATCAATCTTACCTTCTGCAAGACTTGAGATGGTGTCACGCTGGCGCTGCAGGAGCTTGGAGATTGACAACACTTCATAGGCGGCAAGACCCCCGCTGCCAAGCACCACAATTACGGCAAAAACAGATATATACAGAAGCTGAGCTGCGAGCGCTGCAGTGTCTGCATCAGCAGCAGCTTCTGCACGGCGTATCAACTCATCGGAGACTGACTTGATCAGATTCAAACGCTGAGTGGCCGTTGCGAACCAATCACTGCCCGTGATCCCCTGTGCGTCACCGCTTGAAGGAAGATCCTGGAGAATTGGGCGCCATTTTTTCACTGTGTCGACAGCTGGGCCTTTCACAGTTTCCGCGAACAATGCTTTTTGTTCCGGCAGAGCAATTGCGTTGAATTCCGACAGGAATGCTTGTTCAGCGCCGTACTTAGCCATGAACCTTTTGTAGACACCAAAGTTCACTTCATTGTTGAGAGCAAATTCGTTCAACATGCCGGCACCGAGTGCGCGCTCGAGGCCACCGGCTTCTTTCGCTTCAACAAGAGCAATGAAGGGGAACAGCTCTGACGTGATTTCTGGCGACGGGCTTGCTTCGATCGCAAGACCAATCAGGTGAATAAGCGCATGTATCTCTTTGGTATACGAGGCGACCACTTCCGGCGCTGACATAGCGCGGCCATCAATCCGTTTCCGGAAGCCTTCCACTTCATGAACCGCTTTGCCCACTTTGCGCAATTCTTCAAGTGTGTACGCATCGTTGAGATCAATGGCTGCCAAATGATCGTCAAAAACTTTGACGGCCGCATCTGTTACGGGGCGCTGGCTCTTTAGTCTCGCCATGTTCTCGGCTGCATAATCGGAACGGATCATGCCGACGGTCATGCCGCGTTCTTTTTGCAGTTCATGGATGACATTTCCGGCATCTTCTGCAATGCGCGTCAATGGACGCATGAACTCATGATGCGACAGCTGAACCTTTGTTTCATAGACTGAGAAGCCTGCAAAACCGACCACCGCGAGCATTGGCACCAACGCCAATACCAGAATCTGTACTTTAATCCGTTTCATTAAGCCTACCCCTCCAAGGCGCTCTTGACCGGAAGAGTGGGTTTTTCAGCTTACTCATACCTTAACGTAAGGCAGAAATTTGGCATTTTACGACAGCGAAAAAACAATAAATCAATAGAAACAATTTAAGGTGGTGCAATTAAGAATTTCGCTATTGATAATTATACGAATATCGATCACCTATATTTATTTTCGATAATATTTTCAGATATTTAGAACTACAGAAAATGCTGTTCATTTGATTCGAGAAGACAGAAACCATAAGGCGAAAATCCGATTTTTCACAACCTGAACAACTTCTAGCGTCACCCTAAAGATCAGAAGTGTCGCCAGATGCAAATTACGTAACGTCAACCAACTCGAACCAATCGTCCTCGGAAATGACCTCGATCTCGAGCTCTGACGCCTTCTTGAGCTTGGATCCGGCCCCCGGACCGGCAACGACCAAATCGGTCTTCTTGGACACCGACCCCGACACCTTCGCCCCGAACCGCTCGGCCATTGCCTTGGCCTCGTCACGGGTCATGCGCTCAAGAGAGCCGGTAAAGACCACCGTCTTGCCGGCAACCGGCGAGCCGGAAGCCTCGATCTTCTCCGCATCCTTCGGCGTCACCTCTTGCAGCAGCGCATCCAACTGCTCGCGATTGTGGCTTTCGGCAAAGAATTCCACCAACGCATCGGCAACGATATGTCCGATGCCATCAATGTCATTGAGCTCGGCCCAAGCCTCACTTCCATGATCGCTGGCCTCCGTCATCGCTTTGTAGAAGGCTGCCCAGGACCCATAGGCCCGTGCCAACAGTTTGGCATTGCCCTCGCCGACATGCCGGATGCCGAGCGCGAAAATGAACCGGTGAAGGTCAATCTTCCGACGTGCATCGATCGCCTCAAACAGGTTCTTCGCGGAAACGGCGCCCCAGCCTTCGCGGTTGCGCAACTTGGTCAGGGATTGTTTGTCGCGTTCAGCAAGTGTGAAGATGTCAGCCGCAGTCTTCACCAGGTCATCCTGATAGAACGCATCCACCTGCTTATCGCCGAACCCTTCAATATCGAAAGCGTTGCGGGAGACAAAGTGCTTGAGCTTTTCCGTTGCCTGCGCCGGGCAGATCAGACCGCCAGTGCACCGGCGCACTGCGTCCTTGCGGCCGGTCTTTTCATTTTCCTCGCGCACTGCGTGGCTGTTGCAGCGCGGGCAGCGGGTCGGAAATTCATAAGGCTCCGCATCGTCTGGACGCTTGTCGAGGTCCACATCGACGATCTGGGGAATAACGTCGCCGGCCCGCTGGATCTTGACCGTATCGCCCTTGCGCAAGTCCTTGCCGCCACGGATCGGCTCTCCATCCTGGCCGATGCCCTTGATGTAGTCTTCGTTGTGCAGCGTCGCATTGGAAACGACCACACCGCCGACCGTGATCGGTTCGAGTTTGGCAACCGGAGTCAGCGCACCCGTTCGGCCCACCTGAATTTCAATGTCATTGAGCGCGGTCCAGGCCTGCTCGGCCGGAAATTTGTGCGCAATCGCCCATCGCGGCGAGCGGGAGACAAAACCGAGCCGTTCCTGCAAATCCAGCCGGTCGACCTTGTAGACGACCCCGTCAATGTCATAGTCGAGCTGCGCCCGGTTTTCCTCAATGCCGTGATAAACGCCCAACAGCTCTTCCACCGTCTCACAGCGTTTCATCAGCGGGTTGATCTGGAATCCCCACGCGGCCAGTTGCGCCACCATGCCGTCTTGCGTGTCCTTTGGCAGCTTACTCATCTCTCCCCAGGCATAGGCAAAGAACCGAAGCGGCCGGGACGCTGTGATTTCAGACTTCAACTGGCGCAAGGATCCGGCAGCCGCATTCCTGGGATTGGCAAACACCTTGCCGCCATTGGCCGCCATGCGCGCATTAAGGGCCTCAAAGTCCTTGTGGGCCATGTAAACCTCGCCCCGGATCTCCACCACGTCCGGCACGGTGCCGATGAGCGTTTGCGGGATATCCTTGATGGTCTTGGCATTGGCGGTGACGTTCTCGCCCGTCGTGCCGTCGCCCCGCGTTGCGGCATAGACAAGTTTGCCGTTCTCATAGCGCAAGGACAGGGACAGGCCGTCAATCTTCGGCTCGGCAGTGACAGCCAACGCTCCCATCAACGGATCAAACTTCAGGAACCGGCGCACCCGGCCAACAAAATCACGGACATCATCATCGCTGAACGCATTGTCCAGCGACAGCATCGGCACCCGGTGCGTGATCTTTCCGAACCCGGAGGCCGGCGCCGCGCCAACTTGCGCTGACGGGCCATCGGCCAGCATCAACTCCGGGAAACGGGCCTCAATCGCTGAATTCCGGCGGCGCAGCGCGTCATAGTCCGCATCCGATATCGTCGGCGCATCTTCCTGGTGATACCGCCGGTCATGTTCAGCGATCTCCGATGCCAACCGCTCAAGCTCGGCCTTGGCAGCTTCCGGGCTCAACTGCTCGATTTCAGTCAAAGAGTTATCGGTCATGCGCGCTACCAGCCCCGGGAGTTTCCAATTTGCCGCCTGTCTTGCGTTGTCCGGGAACCATTCCCGAAGACCAGCGTTCTAGACTTATATGTCCGGCGTTTTTCAATGCAAAGGAGAGCAAGATGTCAAACACCAAAGCCAACTACGATCTTTCACAGTCCGGCAAAAGGTCCGGCCCGGTTTGGTTCATCGCAGGAGCTTTGGTCACCGCAATCGCCGCCGGTATCTTCTTTTATACTCAGTGGTATGCGCAGGACGATGAGGTAAGTATCGAGCTCACTGTCCCGAGCATTTCCGTCGAATAAAAACCTGCAAAAGTTGCCGTTTCCTCCCCCGCCAACTGTGCAAAGGCCCGTCTCTCCAGCGGGCCTTCTTTTTAGCCTGCCCGCTGTAATAAAAGGCGGGACGCTGCCGCCCGCGCCTCATCCGTAATGACGCTGCCCGCCAGCATCCGGGCCACTTCCTCACGGCGATGATCCTCATCGATCCGCTTCACGCGCGTTGCCACCCGGTCCGGGTCTGTCGCCTCCTTGGCGATCAGGAAGTGCCCCTCAGCCCTTGCAGCGACCTGAGGCGCATGGGTTACGGTCAAAACCTGAACGTTGCTCGCAAGACGGGCAAGGCGCAGACCGATCGCTTCGGCCACGGCACCGCCAACGCCGGTGTCAATCTCATCAAAAACCAGCGTCGGCGCCGATCCTTTGTCGGCGAGACACACTTTCAGAGCCAGCAGAAACCGCGAAAGTTCGCCGCCGGAGGCCACTTTCATCATCGGGCCCGGCTTGGTGCCAGGATTGGTCTGAACGTGGAACTCCAGCTGATCGATGCCGGACCGGCCCCGCTGCTCCGGATCGCTTGCGGTCTCGACAATGAATTTCGCACGTTCCAACTTCAGATCCGGCAATTCCGTCTCAACAGCCTTTTCAAGGCGCGCAGCGGCTTTGCGCCGTTTCTCTGAGAGGTTTGCGGCCTTCCGGTCATAGTCGGCCCGCGCCTTTTGAGCCGCATCGGCCAAAGCGGCCAGTTTGTCCTCACCGGCGTCCAGATCGGAAAGATCAGCGGCCATGCGCTCGGCAAGAGCACTCAGTTCGTCAACGGGCAAGGAGTACTTCCGCGACGCAGCACGGAGCGCAAACAACCGCTCCTCTACAGCCTCAAGCTCGCGGGGATCGTACTCGGTCTCCCGAAGGGACGCTTCCAGCCCGGAGCGGCACTCTTCCAGGAGATCCAGGGCGCCTGCCAAATGCTGTACCGGTTGGCCGAGCAAGTTCGGAACCTGATCGGCCTTCCGCTCCAACCTCCGTAAAAGACTGGCGAGCTCAGGGATCGGGGATGCGGATCCGTTCAGGGTTTCGTAGGCCTCGCTCAGATCCCCAGCAATCTTCTCGACCGCCATCATGTCCGTGCGCCGGGCCGCCAACTGATCTTCTTCACCGGCTTCCGGCTTCAATTGGCTGAGTTCCTCGACAGAGGATCTCAAATAATCCGCTTCGTTGCGGGCCGCCTCAATGCGGGCTTCATGATCTGACACAGCCTTTTCGGCTGACCGATAGCCTTGGTAGGCTTTTGCCACGGCGTCCACATCGGTGGTCAATCCGCCAAACACGTCGATCAAAGCCCGGTGGCTTTCCGGGTCGACCAAGGCCCGGTCATCATGCTGACCATGGATTTCCACCAGCAGAGCACCAGCCTGCCGCAAAAGCCCTGCACTGACCGGCTGATCATTGATGAAAGCGCGCGTGCGTCCGTCTGCGGCCTGAACCCGGCGCAAAATGACGTCCCCGTCATCGTCGATGCTGTTGTCTTTCAGAAAAGCGCGAACCGGATGCGCCATCTCGACATCAAAAACAACGGTCACTTGTCCCTGCCCCTCACCGTGACGGACAAGATCAGCATCGCCCCTTGCGCCAAGCGCCAGTGACAGGGAATCCAGCAAAATGGATTTTCCGGCGCCGGTCTCGCCTGTCAGCACAGACATTCCGGCGGCGAAATCAAGATCCAGACGGTCGATCAGAACAATGTCACGGATAGACAACGTGACCAGCATGAACAGAGCGCTCCTTAGAAATCGGCTCGGGCAGGCACCACTTAGATAGGCGCCAATCCGAGTCGGTCTAGTTTAGAGCTTGATACTCTTGAATGCGCGGCTAATCCAGCTGCCACTGTCTTCAGAAGGCTCATATCCGCCGCTGTTCAAGAGAGTGTAAGCGTCTTTGTACCACTGCGTGTCCGGGAAGTTGTGCCCCAGAACCGCAGCAGCGGTCTGGGCTTCGCTGATCACCCCAAGCGCATAGTAGGCTTCGGTCAAACGAAAGAGCGCTTCTTCCACGTGACGGGTGGTCTGATAGTTGTTCACAACGGTCTTGAAGCGGTTCACGGCTGCAACGTAATTCCGGCGTTCCAGATAGTACCGGCCCACCTGCATTTCCTTACCGCCAAGTTGGTCCTGAACGATCAGAAGCTTGCGTTGGGCATCCGGTACATATTCCGATTCAGGAAAACGCTGGATCAGCTCGCCATACGCGGAAGCTGCGCGCTCGGTCGTGGCCTGATCCCGTGTGATGTCCGGCATCTGGCGATAGTAGCTCTGGCCAACGAGGTAGAGCATGTAGGCGGAATCCGGATCGCCCGGGTAAAGCGTTACAAACCGATTGGCTGATGTCACGGTCTCCGTGTACTTGCCCCGCGTGTAGTTGAGATAGGCAAGGTTCACCAGGGACTTCTTGGAATATTCCGAGTACGGGTAAAGCTTGTCGAGTTCCTCGAATTTGGCAGTCGAATCTCTCAGTTTGCCCTGTGCTCGCAGTGCAAGGCCTTCGTTGAACAGAACCTCCGCAGGGGTGTCGTTCAGCGCCAGCTCATCGAACTCGTCCTTGCTGCTGCACGCTGACAATGCCAAGGGCGCAGCCAAAACCGCGAGAGCCAAAAAACGCTTGAGATGTGGAGCCGTCCACGCCGAAAAGCCGAGTTGTCTTCCGTTCACACCCTATCTCCCGAGCTGCACATATCAGCCCAAACACAGCCCTGCACCGAGCGGCGCAGAAATTCCCGATTTCAATAACACGAGTGTTTAGCGGAAACGAACCGCCCCCGTCACGCTTTCAAACGCGATCTGCCGGATTTTTTAAGCTTTTTTGTGGCAAGCCGCCACAAACGGCAGCTTCGACTGAAATAAAAAGGGAGGCATTCGGGCCTCCCTTGAAAGAAAAGTATCAGGAAACGTCCGGACCAAAGGCCGCTGCAGCAGCCAAACCGCCTTTGTCGACCTGGCCAACCTGGCGGAAGGCCGGAGATTCAACAATCTCAAATGCAGACGGATCTTCGAACAGCTTGACCAGAATGGAGTGGTTCATCTTGTGACCACCCTTGAAGGAGCGGTAAAGCCCCAGGATCGGCAAACCGGCTAGCGCCAGATCACCAACCGCGTCAAGTGCCTTGTGGCGGGCGAACTCATCCGGCCAGCGCGTGCCTTCCGGGTTCAGAACCTTGTCGTCGGAGATGGCGACGGAGTTTTCAAGCGAAGAGCCGAGTGCGAAGCCCATCTTCCAGAGCTGCTCAACATCCTTCACGTAACCGAAGGTCCGTGCACGGCAGAGTTCGTTGCGGAACACGTCCGGTGTCATGTCGGACACAAATTTCTGGTTGCCGATCGCAGGCGTATCAAAGTCAATCGTGATGTCGAACTTCGTGCCGTCATAGGGATGCAGCTCACACCAGGCGCTTCCGTTGTCGACACGAACGGTTTTCTTGACTTTCAGATACCGGCGGCCCCGGTCCAACTTCTTGATGCCAACCTGCTCGATCGCCTCGACAAACGCGTGGCTGGAACCATCCATGATCGGCATTTCAGGGCCGTCGATTTCAACGATGACGTTGTCGATGCCCATTCCAAACAGCGCAGCCATCAGGTGCTCAACGGTCGAGATGCCATCCTTGGACGGATCATCGAGAACAGTGCACAACGCGGTTGCGGACACTTTGTCCCAAAGCGCCGGAATTTCCTTGGAAGAATCGCTGTCAGTACGCGAGAACACAACCCCCACACAAGCTTCAGCAGGCACCAATGTGATTGACGCAGGTTTACCCGAATGAACACCGATACCTGTCAGCGTCACCTGATCGGCGAGCGTTGTCTGTCGGTCTACATATGCGGTCATATTCCCCTACCCTTCCGGTTTGGCGCCGGTAATGGTCAGTCATTTGCACGTGCAAAGTTACGGACTTTTAACGATCGCCAGCTGCGGGCAACATAGTCGGTAATTACGGTAGGGCGAAATAAAGCTTTATTACGGTTTGTAACGATTCACAGGTTGGCAAGCCATTGAATTATCGAATCATTTGACTCAGTGTAACAAAAGCGGCCCGAAGTCGTGACTTCGGGCCGTTGCGATCAGGGAAGAAGATCGCGGGTCGAATCAGTTGGCCTGCCGGCGCAGGAACGCCGGGATCTCCAACTGATCGTCTTCTGACTGGCTCATCGGCGTTGGGGCCGAGCGGCCAGTGCTATCAAGTTGTCCGGTTGCCCCTTCGCTGTGAGACCGTGGCTGCGGTGCACGCGGTGCCGGACGAAGTTGCGCTGCCGGACGGACAGTCTCAACAGGGGCTTCTTCGTGGTGCTCTTCTTCGTCTTCCTTGCGGCCGAGACCGCTGGCAAGACGCCGCAGTAGACCCATTGGGCGCCGTTCGTCTTCAACATCATGCTCCAGATCCGCAGCCGGATCGGCCGGAGCTTGCGCCTCTGGTGCTGCCGGAGCGCTGGCCGGGGCAGAGCTGGCGAGAATTTCACGCTGAGCAATCGGCGGGAAATCTTCAACGCGTGGCATCCGCGGGGCCGTGGCATGCTCTTCAGCTGCCGGCGGAATGTATGGCTGCGCCATCGGCGCTACATCGGCAACCGGTGCCGGTGTGTCGTTTTCCAGATCCATCATCGAAGATGTTTCTGCGACCGGGGCCCGCGAAGGCTGCACCTTCTTGATTTCAACATCCGGATCGCTGGCAACGGAAACCGCGGCTGGTTCCGGGATCGCCAGTTCTTTTTCCAGGCTGGCCATCGCCTTTGCTGCAGCGTCCTGAACCTTCGGCATTTCTGCAGTCGGTGCAGGCTTTGTCTGGATTTCCGGTGTACGTGGCGCGATGGTCTCGGATTTCAGAGCTGGAGCTGTGATTCCGGGAAACGTGCCAGCCATTTGGCCCTCCTCCCGGTCAATTCCAGTTGCAACCACCGACACGCGGATGATGCCATCCAGCGTCTCGTCAAAGGTCGCCCCAAGAATGATGTTTGCATCCGCGTCGACTTCCTCCCGGATCCGGGTTGCTGCTTCATCCACTTCAAAGAGCGTCAAATCATTGCCGCCAGTGATGGAAATGAGCAGACCTTTTGCACCCTTCATGGAGGATTCGTCGAGCAACGGATTGGCAATAGCGGCTTCAGCAGCTTGCTGAGCGCGCTTTTCGCCAGAGGCTTCGCCGGTGCCCATCATCGCTTTGCCCATGCCGCGCATGACAGAGCGGACGTCGGCAAAGTCGAGGTTGATCAGACCTTCCTTGACCATCAGGTCGGTGATGCAGGCAACACCGGAGTAAAGAACCTGGTCGGCCATGGCAAACGCATCAGCGAACGTCGTCTGTGCGTTGGCGATCCGGAAAAGGTTCTGGTTCGGGATGACAATCAGAGTGTCAACGTTGCGCTGAAGCTCTTCGATGCCGCTATCGGCAATGCGCATCCGGCGCGCACCTTCGAACTGGAACGGCTTCGTAACAACACCAACGGTCAGGATGCCCTGTTCGCGCGCTGCACGGGCAATCACAGGAGCTGCACCGGTGCCGGTACCACCGCCCATACCGGCCGTGATGAACACCATGTGCGATCCAGACAGATGATCGTTGATCTCATCGATCACTTCTTCGGCTGCTGCCCCGCCAACTTCTGGCTGGGAGCCGGCTCCGAGACCTTCCGTAACGGCCACGCCCATCTGGACGAGACGATCGGACTGGTTCATTGCCAGTGCCTGGGCATCCGTGTTGGCCACGACAAAGTCGCACCCCTGGAGGCCTGCTGTGATCATGTTATTGACGGCGTTTCCGCCCGCGCCGCCGACACCGAAGACCGTGATACGCGGCTTCAGTTCCTGAATGTCGGGCATCTTCAGGTTTATGGTCATGTTATCCTCGCGACCCGCTGGCGCCCCCGATACGGGAGAACCCTCTTCTTCCCTAATTTCCTCTGCCACTCCTGGCAGCTCCAACTCTAGGCTCTTGTCGTCTGTCATTTGCTCAAAAGCTTTCCCTGATCCATTGGCCCACACGAGCCAAATAGCCAGATTGCCCGCCCCACCCGGATCTGCGGTTCTTGTGTTCGAACTGCTCGATCTGCGCGACTTGCGGATAAATCAGGAGGCCAACAGCCGCGGCGAATGCCGGACCTTTTGCTGCCTCGGGAAGACCGGCGACGCCTAGAGGCCGGCCAAGACGGACGTTGCGGCCAAGGATATGACGCGCAACCTCACCAAGACCTGTGAGCTGACTGGCACCCCCCGTCAAAACGATCTGCTTGCCGACCCGCCCGGCAAAGCCGGACGCCGTCAGACGATCTCTCACAAGTTCAAGGATTTCTTCCACGCGCGGACGGATGACACGGGTCAACGCCGAGCGCGGGATCTGGTTTGGCAAATCGCTGTCGCTCTCCAGCGGTGGAACGGTCAGCATATCCCGTTCGTCCGAGCTGGAAGCCAGCGGTGAGCCGTAAAGTGTTTTCAGCCGTTCAGCGTCCTGCAGCCGCGTCGCAAATGCCCGAGCGATATCCATGGTGACGTGGTTGCCACCAACAGCGATCGCATCGAGGTGGACCATATGACCGTCGACGAAGACGGACAGCGTTGTGGTGCCACCGCCCATATCAATGCAGGCAACGCCGAGTTCAGCTTCGTCATCCACGATTGTCGACAGGCCGCTGGCAAACGGGGTTGCCACCATGGTCTCGACGTGCAGATGACCGCGGTTGATGCAGAGTTCCAGGTTCCGGACCGGCGGCACCTCTGCCGTAACAACCTGCATGTCGACGCCGAGCTTGTGGCCCATCATGCCACGCGGATCCCGGATGCCCCGGCTTCCATCCAGTGTGTAGGAAATCGGCAGAGCGTGCGTTACTGCCCGGCCATCGGTCACCGAGTGACTGGAACCAGCAGACAGAACCCGTTGAATATCCGCTTCGCAGACGCTTTCGCCGGACAGCGGAACACTGGCGCTGTAGATTTCGCTCTGCAAGCGGCCGCAGCTGATGTTCGTGATCAGCGATTCAACGGTCACCCCAGCCATACGCTCGGCACTGTCAACAGCAAGGCGAATGGCGTGTTCAGCCGCATCCATGTCAACGACGACACCGGACTTGATGCCACGGGACCGCTGATAACCGTAGCCGAGAACCTCGACCTTGTGGGACCGGCTAGACAGGATCGTGTTATCGTCCTGAGGGATCAGTTTGGCAATCAGGCAGCAGATCTTGGTTGATCCGACATCAAGAACCGACATAACGACCGAACGCCGGCTCGGCAGCGGGCGCATCTTTGGCAAATACAAGGGCTGATCAGACCGGCTCATGTGTCCCGTCCTCCATTGCCCGAGCGTCCACGACCACCAGTCATGATTTTACGCTGTTCCGCGGCCTCTTCGCTCAAACGAACCGTGATCCGGTCCTCCAGGCGCATGTCGATGGCCATGATATCGCGGGCAAGCAGCCCGTCTTCCTTGTCCATTCTCACCAATTCAGCCAAAGCGGCTTCCATATTCTCTTCCGGCAAGCGGACAAAAATCCCATTTTCTAATTTCAAGTCCCAACGGCGGTCACTGATCAGGAACGCCGCACGCACCCGCGGGCGAAGATCCGGCACTGTCGCAAGCGCTGCGCTGATCTCACCAGCCCGGCGCTGTGCGCCATGATTGACCACCAGCAGGAGATTGGCGTACCGGCCATCAACCTCATCGGTGATGACCTCCCCGGCCTCATTAACGATCGAAACCAGATCCCCCCGCTGCCAAAGCGCGTAAGGCACTTTCTCCTCGATCCGGATCTGCAATGTACTTGGGTAGAACTTCATTACCGAAGCATTCTTGACCCAAGCCATGTCGTTCAGCCGTTCACGGGCGCCATCGGCATCAAAAAGGATCAGGGACGATCCGTCGTGAATTTCGAGCGCTTCCAGGATCTGGAATTCGTTGATTTCCCGCTGACCGGACAGCTTAACGGCCTCAATCCCGAAACCGACCGCCGACAACAGTGCATCGCTCACGACACGCCCGTGTCCGCCTATGACTATTGCGTAGGAAATCGTTAAGGTTAAGAAACCGATAGCAGCTGCAGAACCCGTCCAGCGTGGCAAGTCTGCCAATCGGCCCGCCGCGCGCCAAACAGGTTGCCGGTGCAAACGCGCAACGCCGCGCCCGCGTGGAGCCAGCTCGGCTTCCAGCGGCGCATATGCGTCCTGTTTATGTTTGCGACCTAACGACAGCAACTCGCGTCCTCAACCATCCAACTCACCAGGTCCTTGAAGCTCATTCCCTTGTAGGCGGCCATTTCGGGCACCAAAGAGGTCGGCGTCATGCCTGGTTGCGTGTTCACTTCAAGGCAGATCAGGTCCCCGCTTCCATCTTCGCGCTCGTCGAATCGGAAATCGGCCCGGGATACCCCTCGGCACCCCAAGGCCTGATGCGCCTTAACCGCTAGTGTCTCCGCTGTTTGGTAAACAAGTGGTGAAATTTTTGCAGGAAGAATGTGTTTTGAACCGCCTTCTGCATATTTTGCATCGAAATCGTAGAACTCCTGCCCCTGGGTCACGATGTCGATCACGCCAAGTGCCTGATCGTCCTTGACTGCGCAGGTCAGTTCGCGGCCTCGGATGAACTTCTCGCACATCAAAACATCCGGGTAAGGCCAGTCTTCCCGGTGCAGTTCCTGGGGCGGAAACTCTTGATCTTCCTTGACAATCAGGACACCGAAGCTGGAACCTTCGTTGATGGGTTTGAGCACGTAGGGCGGATCCATCGGATGATCCCGGCCGATCTCATGGCGGTTCACAACCTTGTGCTCCGTGACCGGAATTCCGGCCGCCGCCATGACTGCTTTTGCCTTCACCTTGTTCATTGCAAGGCTCGAAGCCATCACGCCAGAGTGCGTATAGGGAATGTTAAGAAACTCTAATATTCCCTGAACGCAGCCATCCTCACCAAAGGGTCCGTGCAAGGCGTTAAAGGCCACATCCGGCTTCAACTCAGCCAAAACGGCCGACACATTCCGGTCAACGTCCACCCGTGAAACACGATATCCGGCTTCTTCCAGTGCGAGTGCGCATTCCTTGCCACTTGAAAGGCTGACTGGCCTTTCATTGACCCAACCACCCATCAGGACAGCAACATGTTTCTTGGTCATGGATGGGTTCTCCCTTGATAAGACCGTTTCCCGGACTTGAATCCGGGAAAGCGGCACAAATAAAACGCAACTAATGGAAACTGTGGACAGAGACCGGCGGCCCGATCACGCCTGCCCCAAGAATGGCTCAATCGCACCTTTCGGACCGAATTCTCCAAGACGCTTGATTTCCCACTCAAGCCGGATACCAGTGGCATCAAGCGCTTTCGCGCGGACGGTTTCGCCGAGCAGCTCCAGATCGTGGCCCGTCGCATCACCGGTGTTAATCATGAAATTGCAGTGCATCTCGGACATTTGCGCACCGCCGACCATCAATCCGCGGCACCCGGCAGCATCAACCACTTTCCAGGCCGAATTGCCGTGCGGATTCTTGAAGGTTGAACCGCCGGTTTTTTCACGGATCGGCTGAGCGTTTTCCCTGTGCTCGACAACCGCGGCCATTTCCTCGCGAATTGCCGTCTCGCCTTGGGGGACGCCTTCAAACACGGCCGATGTGAAGATCAGATCCGAACTGGCGCCGGAATGCCTGTAGCTGTATCCCATTTCGGAATTGGTGAGAACTTGCCTGTTGCCATCCCGGTCGATCGCCGTGAGTTCAACCATCCGGTCCCGTGTTTCCGTGCCATGGGCACCGGCGTTCATCCGGAGCGCCCCACCAAGTCCGCCGGGAATACCGGTGTAAAACGCAAAACCTCCAAGACCCGCCTTGGCCGCAGCTTCCGCAAGCCGCTTGTCCGGAACGGCGGCACCAGCGCGGAGACGATTGTTGCCAAGTTCCTCGATCTGGCCAAAGCCCTTTGCGCTGAGGCGGACAACAACCCCTCTCAACCCGCCATCGCGGATCAGGAGATTGGAGCCGAGGCCCACCGGCAGAACGGGAATGTCTTTGGGAAGTTTCTTGAGAAATACTGCGAGATCGTCTTCATCCGCAGGCTGAAACATCAACTGTGCCGGTCCACCCGTGCGGAACCAGGTCACGGCAGAAAGCGGCTGATTTGGCGTCAGTTTACCGCGGATACCTTCAGCAAGATCTGGAATTTCTTCCAGAAGGTTGGGAAAGCTCATGCCCCCTCCTTCTGCAGAGCGTTCAGCTGATCCGGCAGCGCGTAGGCCCACTGGGTGATGTTGCCCGCACCGAGACAGATGACGAAGTCTCCAGGTTCCGCCAATTCCTTCACCACAGAGGCCAACTCTTCCGGGCCGTTAATAGCCTGCACCTGCCGGTGACCACGTGTTTTCAAGCCGGAAACTAGATCCGTGTGGCGCGCGCCCTCGATCGGCTTTTCTCCTGCCTCGTACACCGGCGTGATGACGACCGCGTCTGCATCGTTGAAGCAGTTTGAGAAATCATCGAACAAACTGTGCAGGCGGGTGTATCTGTGCGGCTGCATAACCGCGATCACCTTGCCATCGGTGGATTCCCGGGCTGCATGCAGCACCGCCTTGATCTCGACCGGGTGGTGGCCGTAATCGTCGAAAACCTGAACACCGCTGGCTTCGCCGGTGAACGTAAAGCGCCGCTTCACACCGCCGAAGGACGAAATGCCTTTTTCAATATCCTCCGGCGACACGCCAAGCTGGGAGGCCACAGCGATTGCCGCGGTCGCATTGGAAACGTTGTGAAGGCCCGGCATAGGCAGAACCAAATTGCTGAGTTCGGTCTCTTCCCCGCTGCGGCGATCGCGGATGGTCACCGAGAAAATCGATTTGCCACCATCCATCGAAACATCGGTGAACCGCACATCCGCTTGAGGGTTGGTGCCATAAGTCACGATCCGGCGATCCTCGATGTTGCCGATCATGGTCTGAACCTCCGGGTGGTCGAGGCACATGACGGCAAAACCATAAAACGGCACGTTGTCAATGAACTGGCGGAATGCCTTTTGGACGCCCGAGAAGTCACCGTAGTGATCAAGGTGTTCCGGATCGATGTTCGTCACGATGGCAACGTCGGCCGGGAGCTTGACGAATGTTCCGTCACTCTCATCGGCTTCCACGACCATCCAGTCTCCCTTGCCCATCCGGGCGTTGGTGCCATAGGCGTTGATGATGCCACCATTGATCACGGTCGGATCGAGATGCCCGGCATCCAGAAGGGCAGCAACCATGGATGTGGTGGTGGTTTTGCCATGCGTTCCACCGACCGCGATCGCCTGCTTAAAGCGCATCAGCTCGGCCAGCATCTCGGCACGGCGCACGACCGGGATCAGCTTTTCGCGGGCGGCGACCAGTTCCGGGTTGTCTTTCTTGATGGCAGACGAGACGACAAGGACTTCCGCCTCGCCGAGGTTTTCAGCGGCATGGCCAACAGTGACCGGAATGCCGTTGGCACGAAGGCGTTGCACATTGGCGTTTTCAGCCATGTCAGATCCTTGAACCTGATATCCAAGCGTTTTCAGCACTTCCGCGATGCCGCTCATGCCGATGCCGCCGATCCCAACGAAGTGAACCGGCCCAATATCCTGCGGCATCTTCATGGCCGTACTCCCTTGTTTTGCGCGACGCTTTCAACAAGGTCGGCGAGCCGTTTGACGGCATCTGGTTTTGCGACGCGCTTGGCGGCCTTCGCGGCTGCCTCCAGCATCTCCGGCGCATCCATGAAACGAATCAATTCCTTGGCAAGGCGTGATGGGTGCAGATCCACCTGCCGGATCGGCCATGCGCCGCCGGCTTTCTCAAGAACCTTGGCATTGGCAGCCTGGTCCTGGTCAATCGCCCCCGGCAACGGCACCAGGATGGAAGGCCGGCCGAGCACGCTCAGCTCCGAAACAGAGCTTGCACCCGAGCGGCAAACCACCAAATGCGCCTGCGCGATCCGCTGAGGAAGGTCTGTAAAGAACGGCGCACACTCCGCCTCAACCCCAAGATCCTGATAGGCTTTCTGGACCCGCTCCATATCTTCCGGGCGGCACTGCTGCACGATCTTGATCCGTTTTCGCTGTTCATCGGACAGCTCCGCGACGGCGGGAGGAACGAGATCTGAAAAGAACCGCGCGCCCTGAGAGCCGCCAAAAACCAACAGCTTCAAAGGACCACCAGAGCCCGGAGGAGTGAAATTCAGTTCGGCTGCATCTAAAACAGCATCGCGGACCGGATTGCCCGTCTCGACCAGTTTGCCCGACAATTCGGACGGAAGATCTTCGATCGGCACGCTGGTGGCGATTGCCGACACACCTTTGGCCAAGAGTTTGTTGGCCCGCCCCATGACGGCATTGGCTTCATGCAGGATCGACGGCGTGTTTGTGAGACGCGCCGCGTACATGGGCGGAAAGGTTGGATACCCGCCAAAACCGGCAACGACCTCCGGCTTCAAGGTCTTGATGACCTTGCGTGCTTGGAGCGTTCCGAACAGCAACTGAAATGCGGTTTTCGCCAGAGCAATCGGATTGCGGCCGCGGATAGTGGCGGAGGCAATGATGTGGACCTTGCGGGCTGGAAACTCTGTGCCGTATTTGTCGGCCCGCTCATCCGTTGCCAGCTCGACGGTCCAGCCGCGGCGGCTCAGCTCACTTGCAAGTGCTTGTGCTGGAAACAGGTGACCGCCGGTTCCGCCGGCTGTGAGTAAAACGGTTTTGCTCATAAATCCGGGCCAACAATTACATCAAGGAAGACGGAGACAGCCGGCTGACCGTGACCGTGTCATTCGACATGGGCCGCGGCCGCTTGCGGGTCAGCGCGAGAATGGCCCCGGCGGACATGGCGGACGCCAAAAGAGAGGACCCCCCATAGGAAATGAACGGCAGCGTCATGCCCTTCGACGGAACCAGGTGCAGGTTCACCGATAGATTGATGGTTGCCTGAAGCCCAAACAGGACAACAAGACCGGCGGTCGCCAACCGGCCGAAGGCATCCTGGTCCCGGCTCGCGTGCTGCAATCCGCGGATCACGATGAAGGCAAAAACAATCACCAGCAGGAGGCAGGCGATCACACCAAACTCCTCGCCGACCACGGCGAAGATGAAGTCAGCATGGCTGTCCGGCAGGATCCGCTTCACCGTGCCCTCGCCCGGGCCCCGGCCGAACCATCCACCCGACATGAAGGCTTCGAGCGCGGTATCAACCTGAAAGGTATCGCCTGTGCTTGGATCCAGGAACCGGTCAACCCGGCTGGTCACGTGCGGCAGGAAGGCATAAGCGGCGAACAGACCGGCAATCCCGATGATCCCGAGCGCAACGATAATCACCCACGAGATCCCGTTCAAAAAGAACAATGCCGCCCAGACCATGCCGATTAGCATGGTCTGACCAAAGTCCGGCTGGGCCACGAGAAGAATCGCGCACACAGCAAATAGAATAAAGGCGAATAGAACGCCCGGCACTTCTCGGCGGCGACCGCTTTCAGACAACAAAAACGCGATCAGCACAACAAAGGCCGGTTTGAGATATTCCGACGCCTGAACGGATACACCGGCAATATAGATCCAGCGGCGGGCACCCTTGGTTTCAAATCCCATGAACAGGGTCGCAATGAGCAAGACCACGGATATCGTGAACAGCACGAGCGCGGCTCTGCGAACCATCCGCGGCGTCATGAGCGATGCGGCCAGCATGATCCCGAGCGCCGGGATCGTGAACATGGCCTGCCGTTTCACGAAATAGAAGGTATCAACGCCAATGCGTTCGGCGACCGGCGGGCTCGCGGCAAAGGCAAACACCACGCCGGAAACAAGCAGAATACTGAAGGCCGCCAGCAGATAATGATCCACTGTCCAAAACCATTCGGCAAACCGGCTGCGATCGGCGCGTGAGACCATTTATGCGACCTCCTGAGTGTTTCCACCACCAGGCAAGGCACGCACCGCATCTACAAAAGCAGCGCCCCGCAGTTCGAAATTGGCATATTGATCGAAAGATGCACAGGCCGGAGATAGAAGAATTGCAATTTCTTCCGCGCCATCTTCTGCAGCCTCGGCCACCGCATCTTGGACGGCCTGCGTGAGTGTACCACTCACTGCGTACGGAACATGTCCATCCAGCGTTTTGGCAAACTCCTCTGCGGCCTCACCAATCAAAAAGGCCTTCGCGATATTCGGGAAGTACTCGTCCAGGGAAGAGATCCCACCTGCCTTGGCGCGCCCACCAGCAATCCAGTAGATCCGGTCGAAACTCGCAAGCGCCCGGGCAGCAGCATCTGCGTTGGTCGCCTTGCTGTCATTGATGAAGAGCGTCCGGCCAGTCCGGGCAACAATCTCCATCCGATGATGAAGGCCAGGAAAGCTTTTCATTGCGGCTGCGATCTTATCGGCAGGTATTTCCAGCGCCCGCATACAAGCAAAAGCAGCGGCGGCGTTTTGACCATTATGGTCGCCGCGCAAGCTGTCGATCCCCGCCAGCAGGGCGACTTCGGTCTGCGCGCCATCATGGGCCTCAATCAGGCGGCCATGGTGCGCGTAGATGCCGTCCGTCAACTCCCGTTCGCCGGCGATGCGGCAGACCGGTTTGCGGGCCAGCTCCAACCGGTCGGCGATCATGGAAGACAGGCGATCATCAACGCCGACAATCGCGACTTTCGCACCGGCCACAAGCCGCTCTTTGATTGCGGCATAATTTTCCAGCGTACCGTGCCGGTCCAGGTGATCCGGCGACAGGTTCATGTGAAGTCCGACCGTCGGGTCCAGCGTTGGGGCAAGGTCGATCTGGTAGGATGAACACTCAACCACATAGTGGCGGCCAGGACGCGGCGGTTCCAGCTCCAAGACCGGTGTGCCTATGTTCCCGCCCATCTGCACATCCAACCCCAGTTCGCGCAGCAGATGCGCAATCAGAGCGGTGGTGGTCGATTTGCCGTTTGTTCCGGTGATCGCAATGAACGGGGCTTCTGGACAGAGTTTACGATGCTCGCGGCAGAAAAGTTCGACATCGCCGATCACCTCAACCCCGGCAGTTCGTGCCAGATCGACGGACCAATGGGGAACCGGGTGTGTCAGCGGAACCCCCGGCGCCAGCACAAGAGCAGACACGCCCGACCAGTCGATGGTCTTCAGGTCTTGGGTTTTGAGGCCAGCAGCCGCCGCCTCGTCAACTCGCGTTTCATTGTCGTCAAAGCACACCACATTGGCCCCGCCCGCCTGCAACGCCTTGGCAGTGGCAAGTCCGGAATCGCCGAGCCCGAAAAGCGCAACGGTTTGTTCTTCAAGAGTGGTGACTTCGATCATCGCCTTACCTCAGTTTCAGTGTGGCAAGGCCGATCAGGGCGAGGACGACCGATATGATCCAAAACCGGATGACCACCTGACTCTCGGTCCAGCCCTGAATTTCGAAATGGTGGTGGATCGGCGCCATTCGAAACACACGCTTTCCAGTGAGTTTGAAGGACATCACCTGAACAATCACCGAGACCGCTTCTAGAACGAACAGGCCACCGATGATTGCCAGAACAATCTCGTGCTTCGTCGCAACAGCGATCGCGCCGATCATTCCGCCGAGCGCCAGAGATCCGGTGTCCCCCATGAAGATGGCCGCGGGAGGTGCGTTGAACCACAGGAAGCCAAGACCAGCGCCGATCACCGCACCGCAGATGACGGCGAGTTCACCGGTGCCTGCCACATGGTGGATCTGCAGGTAGTTCGCGAACACCGCGTTGCCCGAGAGATAGGCGATCAATCCAAAGGAAGCGCAGGCGATCATAACCGGCACAATGGCCAGACCGTCGAGGCCGTCGGTGAGGTTCACCGCATTCCCAGCGCCAACCATGACGAAGGCCGCGAACGGAATGAAAATAAGGCCAAGATTGAGCGTGAAATCTTTGAAGAACGGAAATGTCAGCGCTCCGGAGAACGATGTCGTGTCGAGCACAGTAACGGTAAACGCCGCGGTTGCGGCAATCAGGAACTCAAGACCCAAGCGCGCCTTGCCACCGAAACCCTTGTGCGAGGACTTCGTGACCTTCAGGTAATCGTCGTAAAATCCGATCATCCCGAAGCCGACGGTCACACCGATCACGACCCAAACATACGGATTGCTCAAGTCGGCCCATAGGAGCGCAGCCACCAAAGCACCGGACAAGATCATCAATCCGCCCATTGTGGGCGTTCCTTTTTTGGACAGGTGGCTTTCCGGGCCATCGGCACGGATCGGCTGACCATGTCCCTGCCGGATCCGAAGGCTCGCGATAATCTTTGGCCCAAACAGAAAGACAAAGAACAGGGCCGTCATGATCGCCCCGCCTGTCCGGAACGTGATGTACCGGAAAACGTTCAGAGCAGAGACTTGGTCGGCGAACTGGCCGAGAAAATAAAACATCAGCTATCCTTCACGCCGCTTCGATGTCGTCTGCTGGCGGATATTCTTTTTTCAAGGCTTCGACAAGCGGGCCCATGCGGGTTCCCAAAGAACCTTTGATCATCACGACATCACCGGGCTGCACGTCTTTAAGCAACAGCTCGATCAGGTCTTTGGCCTCTTCGCGGTGATGGGCCTTTAGTTCGTCCGGCAATTTATCCCAGAGTGCAGCCATGTGCGGGCCGGCGCAGAAGACCCTGTCAATCGCAGCTTCGCAGATCGGACCTTCAAGTTCTGCATGAAGCTGGTCGGCATCGGTGCCGAGTTCGCGCATATCGCCAATAACCGCAATCCGCCGCCCGGAGCCGCCAGGCGTGGCTTGCGCCAAAACCGAAAATGCCGCGCGCATCGACGCCGGGTTGGCGTTGTAACTCTCGTCAATCAGCAGCACTTCGCCGCCGCCTACGGACAAACGGCATTGCTCGCCGCGGCCTTTGGGTGCAGTCATACCGCCGAGCGCGGCAGCGCCTTCCTGCAGATCCGCGCCCAGATCGGCCACAGCGGTTAACACCGCCAGGCTGTTCTGCACATGGTGCGCACCCGGGGCACCAATTCCGTAAGACACGTCCTGCCCGAGGATCGAGGCTTCCACACTCGTGCCGTCGTCGGTAGGGACCGCCATTTTCAAATGGCTGTCTTCCGAACCGCTCTGGCCAAATGTCTGAACGTTGCGCACGGCAGCGGTTGCCGCCAAAAACCGGAGCAGATCGTATTGCTTGTTATCCCGATTGAGGATCGCAACGCCATCCGGCTCCAGCCCGTTGAAGATTTCCGCCTTCGCCTGGGCGATCTTCTCAACTGACTCGAAGAACTCGATATGAACCGCTTCGACGGTGGTGATGATCGCGACATGCGGCCGAACCATCTGTACCAGCGGCGTGATTTCACCCGCGTGGTTCATACCGATTTCAAAGACGCCAAAATCCGTATCGGCGGGCATGCGCGCCAGCGTCAGCGGGACGCCCCAGTGGTTGTTGAACGAGGCAACCGATGCATGAACCTTGCCGGAGGGCGCAAGCGCCAGACGAAGGGCTTCCTTCGTCCCTGTTTTGCCAACCGATCCGGTAACCGCGACAATGCCGGCATTGGTGCGGGCGCGTGCGGCAACACCAAGTGCGCGCATGGCTTCGAGCGGATCATCAACAACGGCATAACGCCCGTCATCAGGCAAATCACCGAGGCTGTCTTCGGCAACAAGCGCCAACGACGCTCCTGCCTCAAGCGCGGCCGCAACATAATCATGGCCATCGAGCCGATCACCTTTGATGGCGATGAACGCATCACCCGGCTCAAGAGTTCGGCTGTCGATGGAAATACCGGTTATGTGCACGCCCACGTCCCCTTTGGCGGTTCCGCCACAGGCATTGATAAAGGCCTCAGATGTCCAAAGCGGATCGCTCATTTTACTCCCAGTTGATTTATAGCGTGGCGCACAGAGTCATGATCAGAGAAAGGAATCACTGTGTCGCCAACAATCTGGCCGGTTTCGTGACCCTTTCCGGCAACGCACAGGATATCGCCAGATTTCAGGCGCCGGATGCCTTCGGCAATTGCTTCTGCGCGATCTCCGATCTCAATACCACCCGGCGCACCTGCAAGAACGGCCTTGCGAATGGTCGCCGGGTCTTCCGATCTCGGGTTGTCATCGGTCACTATGACCAAATCTGCGTGACGCGCTGCCGCTTCGCCCATCAGGGGACGCTTGCCGGGATCCCGGTCACCACCGGCGCCCACCACAACAGAGAGGATCCCTTCGGCAAACGGCTTTAGTGCCGCCAACGCTTTGTCGAGAGCATCCGGTTTGTGCGCGTAATCAACGAAAACCATACCGCCAGCCGGAGTTGTCCCTGCGAGCTCCAAGCGGCCTGGAGCACCTTTCAGGTTCTCAAGAGCACGAAGTGCAGCGCCGGTATCTATTCCGGCAGTAATCGCAAGACCTGCAGCAATCAAAGCGTTCGAAACCTGAAACCGGCCAATGAGCGGAAGGGTCACCTTGTACTCGCCGCGCGAGGTCTCGACCGTCAAAAGCTGCCCGGCACCGCTCGGCCTCAAGCCGGTCAGCTTGAGATCCTTGCCCGTCTCGCCAACCGTGAAAACCGGCAATCCACGCTCTTCGGCAATGGCCAATATGCGATCTGTGTACTTTTCACCCGGATCTACAACAACATGACCGCCGGCCGGGAGCAGCTCACTGAAGAGACGCAGCTTGGCTTGCAGGTAATCCTCGATGGTCGGGTGGTAATCCATGTGATCACGGCCAAGGTTGGTGAAGGCTGCAGCTGTCAGCCGGACACCATCAAGGCGATATTGATCAAGGCCGTGGGACGAGGCTTCCAAAGCGGCATAGCGAATACCTTCATTCGCAAGGTCTGCCAGATCCTTTTGAAGCTGCACCGGGTCCGGCGTTGTCAGCCCACCGTAACTTTCGCCATCCGGCTTAATGATGCCCAAGGTGCCAAGACTGGCCGCCGGATGGCCTGCAGCTTGAAAGATCTGACGCACGAAATGGGCGACCGATGTTTTTCCCGCCGTACCGGTGACAGCAACAATCGTATCCGGTTGACGGCCATAGAAACGCGCCGCCATCTTCGCAAATGCTAGGCGCGGTTCGTCTGCGCTGAGAACCGCGATGGTTGGCGGAACGAGAGCACGAACAGTCACGGCTGCATCGGTTGCGCACAGGACAGCGACTGCACCCGCTTCGACCGCTTTGGGAACGAACTGCACACCATCAACCGTGGAGCCCTTGAAGGCAGCAAAGAGAAAACCCGGTTGGACCTTGCGGCTGTCCGCGGTCAGTCCTTCTATAGAAAGGCCATTTGCCGTGTCCGGCAAATCCATGCCGTCGGCTAAATGCTCAAGGTGCATAACATCCGATCATCCGGTTCGTGCATCGTCATTCTCTTGAAGCTTAAAACCGGACCGGATTTCGGCTGCGACCCCGCCGGACCAGTTCGCTTCTTTTAAGTCTCCTTAATAGGAAATCTCGATCGGTTCATCCCCTTTGCCAAAGCGCGGCATCACACCGAGCATCGGTGCTGCGCGGCGAATGATCGCCCCGGTCGTAGGGGCTGTGTTCAATCCAGCTGTTGCACCAATACCTTCCCGCTCCGATTTCGGCTCATCAAGAACAACCAGAACCACGTATCTCGGATCGTCCATCGGGAAGGCCGAAAGGAAGGAGTTACGCCGCTTGTTTGACACATAGACACCGTTTTCAATCTTCTCCGCCGTCCCGGTCTTGCCGCCGACGGTATAGCCTGGAACATCAGCTCGGCGCCCGGATCCGGAGAGAACATTGAGGCGGAAGAGATACCGCATCATGCGGCTGACTTCAGGTGAAATCACTTGCTTCTTCAGCGTCTTAACTTCTTCCTGTGTCCGAGGCACAAAGGTCGGTGGCAACAAGGAGCCACCGTTGACCATAGCCGCGGCGGCCACCGCTGTTTGCATCGGCGTTACCGACAAGCCGTGACCAAAGGAGATGGTCATCGCGGCCAATTCGTTCCATTTCGGCGGCAACAAGGGAGCTGCGTTTTCAGGCAATTCCGTCTGCAATCGCTTCGTTAGATGCAACCGCTCCATGAATTCCTTCTGGCGCGCGACCCCGGTCGCCAGCATCATTTTTGCAGTGCCTATGTTGGATGAATAAATGAAGATTTCCGGCACGGACAGGATGCGGTTTTTCCCGTGGAAATCGGTGATCGTCCGGCCTGCAGCGCGCAGAGGGCGGGTCGCATCGAAGCTGTCATTGATCGTAACAGCTCCCGAATCCAATGCCATGGCGGTCGTGAACGCCTTGAACACGGAGCCCATTTCAAAGACACCGCCGGTCGCCCGGTTCAGCCGGTCCTTTTCCAAAGCTTCGGATCTGTCGTTCGGATCGTAGTCCGGCAAGGACGACATTGCGACGACTTCACCAGTCTTTGCATCCAGGACGATACCGGCGGCCGCGATGGCCCGATACCGCTCCATTGCCTTGACCAATTCGTCGCGCACGACGTGCTGGACCCTGAGATCTACGGACAGGCGCACCGGCTCCATGGTGCGGCCAGAGGCAAACCCGATCGACTGAAGGTCGCGCAACCATTGATCGTCGACGTATTTTTCAATCCCGCTGAGACCCTGATTGTCGACATTTACTGCGCCGACGATGTGGCCCGCGGTCGGACCACCTGGGTAAAAACGCTGGTTTTCAGACAGGAAACCGATACCGGGCAAACCAAGGTCATGCACCTGCTCTGCCTTGTCCGGTGTCATTTCACGCTTCAACCAGACAAATCCGGCCCCGCTCTCAAGACGGCGGCGAACAAGCGCCTCATCCAGATCGGGCAAGATACGGGTGAGCCCTTCGACTGCTTCGTCAACGTCGAGAATACGGCGCGGCTCAGCATAAAGGGACGCGGTCTTGATGTCGGTGGCAAGGATCTCACCATTGCGGTCGATGAGATCTGGACGGGAGGCGGCCACAGAATCCTGCGCGGAAATCCAAGCCCGGGACGGCGCCTCATCCATCTGGGCAAGATAGATCAACCGGCCACCGATGGCCGCGTAAACACAGGCAAAAGCGAGCATGGCGAGATAAACGCGCGATTTGACCGCACTCGACGAAACCGAGCTACGCGCCGCCCTCGGCTGGGTTCGCCGAACCTGGAGAAAACTCGCTGGTTCTGTTGCCAATGTCATTGCCCCTAAGCCCCTACCTGATCATCGCCGAAGAACCGGCATATCCGCCCATCTGGTCAGCCCCGCCAATAGGCTCCAAAGTCACCGGCCGTGCCGGAAGTTCATCCGGCATGACGATCTGCCGGACTTCCAACGCTTCGAGTTGAAGATACTCGTTGTAGCGCTCGACAAGGTTCTGCAGCCGCTCCGGCTTGTTCAGAACACTCCACTCGGCGCGCAAGTGGCGGATTGCATTCCGCTCTTCGTCGATTTGCCGCTGCAGCTCCGCAACCTTCGCAGCGGACTTCGTTGCCGCCATTTTCAGGTCGTAGACGGTTGCTGCGCCGATCACGACGGCCACGATGAAAAGGATGTTGAGCACCCGAACCATGTCAGCCCCCTAGTCCATGAAACGCAGCAAGGCGCGGCACACCGGCAACATGAATGTCGAGCTCGCGAGCCGGAGCTTCTGTCCGCCGCCCTGCCCTCAGCTTCGCAGAGCGCGCCCGCGGGTTTGCATCCGTTTCCATGTCGCGCGCCTCGACCGCCTTGCGCGTGAGATTTTCAAAAGTTGCCGGCGGAACCTCTTCCTCCGGCATATGACGTGACCCGCCACCCCGTATTTTTGTCCGGTCCTGGAAGAACCGTTTAACGATGCGGTCCTCAAGCGAGTGAAAACTCACCAAAACCAGGCGGCCATCCGGCTTTAAGATGCGCTCAGCAGCGCCCAGCGCCTGAGCAGCCTGATGCAATTCACCGTTCACATAGATCCGCAGCGCCTGAAATGTTCGTGTCGCCGGATGGATCTGCGCTTTCTTTGGAGAGCGCCCGAGGACTTTCTCGATCAGATTTGCAAGCTCAAGTGTGCGGCTGAACGGCTGTTCCTTGCGCGCATTTTCGATCGCATGCGCGACGGATGGCGCCCGTTTTTCTTCGCCCAAAAGCCCGATGATCCGGATCAGGTCACGCACAGGCAACTCGTTGACCACGTCGGCAGCAGACGGCCCGGCCTGCTCCATGCGCATATCCAAAGGACCATCACGCAGAAAGGAAAACCCGCGCTCGGCCTGATCCAGCTGCATGGAAGAAACACCGAGGTCGAGGACAACACCATCAACGCCGTCAAACCCGCTTGCACGCGCATGAGTTTCCAAGTCCGCAAACTGACCCGGCACCAGGATCAGCCGGCCATCGGACTGGGCGACGAGTTCCTGACCGCCGGCAATTGCATCGGGGTCACGGTCGATCCCGACCACCGTTGCGCCGCGCTCCAAAAGCTTGCGCGAGTAACCACCGGCACCAAATGTGCCGTCAACCATGACCTCGCCCGGCTGAGGGTCGAGCCATTCCAGAACCTCGTTAAGAAGAACCGGCACATGACGCTCTGGTCCGCCAGCAGCAAGATCATCTGTCTTGTCGCCGAGCGCCATCATACCGGCTCTCCTTGCGAGGGTGCCGGGAGTTGCCCCGACAGCATTGCGAGTGCGCGCTTTTGGGCCTCTGCGCGATACTCGCGGAACTGCTCTGGTTCCCAGATCTGAAACTTGTAATCCATACCGACAAACGTGACGGTGTCGGAGAGGCCGGCATGGTCGCGGATCATGTCGGAGAGGGTCATACGGCCATCTCCATCGATCTTGATGATTTCGCTGGCACCGAACAGCGCTGCTGCGAGCATGTCATGATCGGGTGTGAGCTTGGCAAACTGCTGGGCGCGGTTCTGAATTTCAGCCACGAGCTGATTGCCTCCGGCGTCGACCGCCGCGCAATGCGCAGATGAAATACAGTAAAGCCCTTCAAACCCATCTCTCGCCAATACCGCGCGGAAGGGTGCCGGGATCGACACGCGACCCTTGGCATCCAGCCGGTTGGTAAAATGCGAAACAAAGCCGGCCATACATCCCCGCTACGGACCCCCGTCCGCGCAATCCCCGAAACAACCCAAAAAAGAAGGAAACGGCCCTACCTGTCAGAACATGCAAATTGCAACGGCAGCTCTTGCCAGCTCGTTAAGTCATGTCCTGAGCCCGTCGAACATGGGCCCGCGCTCCCCATTCTGGGTAAATATGGGATACCATGGGAAATCATGGGCGGTCAATGGAATCTCATGGATTCCTGCAGGATTTGATCGCACACGACCCCGTCGAGCGAAGGTAACGCCAACATGCTTAATGAAGCCTTGACAGAATAGTAGAATCGGAGTCGCAGAAATACGGAGGGTCCGCGCTCCAGCCGTCGGTGCGTGATGCCACCATCCCCAGTTTTCAAAGACTTGTGGATACAAAAAACGCCGCGGAAAATCCGCGACGTAAGTTTGAGCATGCGCTCTTTGCGGCGCTCAAAGCGCTCAGGGTCAGGACCCAGCTATGTCACAGCAGAAAGTCTGTGTTGCCGAGAGCCCGTAGTTGATCGGCCACACCGCCCGCATCTGTGACGACCGTGTTCCAGTCTGCCGCGGTCAGGTTGGCGAGTGACAGATCTGCAGCCTGGATATCTTCCAGCACATAGGTGTGCCCACCATTGTTCTGAACGGTGATTGTCAGATCGGTTCCGACCTCCTGGAGCGAGATGTCATTGACTGACAAGCTGCTGAAATCCAAAAGATCTTCAGAGGCATCAAAGTTGAGCACGGAGACTTCCCGCCCCCAATCCCACGTGATCGCCACCGTATCGGCACCCGACCCAAGGTTGATCGTATCCGAAGTGGACGGAGTAACCGTTGTGGCGGGCGGTGTTGGAAACTCCGAAGTGTCTGATGTATCGGGCGCGTCCGGTGTATCCGGGGTTTCGGTTCCTGCCACGGCACCCACACCTTCACGGACCTGGAACCCGTCAGTCCCTTGGCCGGCCGGCGCTTCCGGCGTCAGCAACGCTTCCCGGGACACCAAAGACACATCGTTCTGATCGATCCCAAACGGGGCTTCCAGATTGTCTTCCATCACCTGATCGAAATGGAACTCCAGATTGCCCGGAATGAGATCTGCTTTTTGAACGCCAGTGAAGGTGAAACTTTGACCACTCGGCAGAACACTGATGACCATTCCAGTCGGCGTGTCCTCAACGCTCAAGCGTTCACGCGTGCCGAAATAGAGGAAACTGATCTTCTGTGTTGCCGGATCAAACCCGTTGATCACCTCGGTCTGCCCATATTCATGAGAGCGGATGTAGACCGTGTCGCCATCCCGCGGGCCGATGCCCTTTTCCCAGGACAGAACACCGCCAAGGTCCTGTCGCAGATGCTCGTTGCCAACAACGCCAAAGTTCTCAATAGTAAGATCCGCGAGTTGCACCCCTTGCAGGATCTGCATGTCCGGTCCCCACGGATTGTCGACGATTGGTTCGCCGTTCGGGGTCATGTTCAAGATCAGGCCATGAACCGAAGCATTGCCGAAGTCGAGCTGATCCGCGGCCGGGTTAAAGCCGACGATATCATCCTTGCCAAACTCCGCGGCCCATTTGACGCCGCCGAGATCACTCGCTCCGGTTGGAACCGGAGTGTTGGACCCGTCAGCATCGTAGATCACATCAAACCCGCCGGTGTCCGGCGTTTCGATGGATTGGCCTAAAAGGCTTGCAACCTCATTGAGCGCGGATTCTTCGGCAACCATGAAATTGTTCATGGTCATGTCCGCGAGAGACACGCCCGTCAGCACCGTTGTGTTGGCGACTTCGCCGGTAGCCGTATAAACAGTGACTGTCAGACCGTTTGCCGTATCCTGAATCTCAAGCCGTTCCGCGATGACACCGGCTTCAAGATGAAGCATGTCCCCACCCGCCGGATCAAAATCCGTGATGACACGGGACGGGCTGTTCGGCATGATCATGATCATCTGCGCCCCGTCCGGCATGTCAGGCATATCCGGCATGTCAGGCATATCAGGGTTGTCCGGCGTATCAGGTGTACCCGGTCCGGAAACCGTTCCAACTTGCGACAGGATTTCCTGACCGGTTTCCGTGCTTTGAATTGTGAAGTTCGACGCTGACAGATCGCTCAAGGTTACGCCTTGGAGGGTTACGGTCTGATTGTTCGATGCCATCGTGAAAATCACGTTGCCATTGACTTCCGTGACATCGATCGCTTCCGGCCCAAACCAGTCGATGAAAATGGTGTCACTTTGTGGGTTGAAGTTGGACACGACACGATCCGTGCCCCACGCCCAGGTGATAACAACCGAAGCATTGGCCGCAGTGACCCCCGCGGTTCCGTTCCAGCTGCCCGGCTCGATGGGCGGGGCCGGTGTGGGATCAACCGGGTCCGGGTCAACGGGATCTGGATCGACCGGATCAGGGTCGACCGGAACCTCGGGATCCGGATCAACAGGATCTGGATCCACCGGCACTTCGGGATCGGGCGCTTCGCTATCCTGACCGATCAAACCGAATATCTTGCTGGCTGTCCCTGAATCCAGAACAGTAAAATTGGAAGGGCTGAGATCAGACAACTGCACCCCTTGAAGGGTTGTGGTCTGATTGTTTGACGGGACAGCAAAGACAACACCATTTGCTGTTTGGGTAATTGTGAGATCGGCCGCACCGATCCAATCAACGAAGATGGTGCCGGTTGCCGGATCGAAGTTCGACACAACCGCATCCTGTCCCCAAGACCATGTGATCACGACATCAGCCGAGCCCTCGTCAACGTCAGCCGATCCGTTGTCTCCGTTTCCAGGCGTCCCCGGGGTGCCGGGTGTTCCAGGCGTGCCACCGTCTGGCGTTCCAAGTCCTTCGTCCCCGGTTAGGCGGCTCTCATAGAAAGCGATTGCCTCGGCAACGGTCGGAGCATCGAAGCCACCGAACTGCTCCATATATTGCAGGATGGACGTACCGTATTCATCGGTACTGACTGCCCCGCTTTGCAGAAGGGACGCCGTCCCCCAAGCACCGCGCAAATGCGCTGCAGCCATAATCCCGGTCAATGTCAGTTCAACCGTTATAGTCTGGCCGTTCTGCGAGTAAGTCGCGGTCTGGCCAATATAGTCGCTCAGCGATTGGCCACTGTTTGCGAGCTGGTTTTCGATGACCTGCAGATTGTAGCCAAAGGCTTCCTGGATCGCGACATCCTGGGCGGCCTTGGTTGTGAAGTCCGCAAAGGAGTTCACACCGTTCTTGCCGGTCCAGGTCCCATCCCAGGTGTTGATGGCCGCACCGTTCCCATAAAACACCGTGTCGTCGTAGTAGCCGAGATCGATGAGCAGCGCTTCACCGAACTGGAAGCCAACAAACCCAAGCGAGTTCTGAGACTGGTAGGCCATCGCCTCCCATTCGGCATCTGTCAGCTGAGACCAACTCGAATACTGCGGAAACCGGTCTTGCACCGGGCCGCCAGCCCATTGATCAAGCTGCCAATCCTGAATGACACCAGAGTCGTAACGCTCTCGGTCCCATCCCGATTCAAATGCCAGCAATGCGGACAAGAAGTCTTGATATGTTCCGGCCATTTGTTCCCTGCCTTGTGAGTACATAACGATCTCAAACTAGGCAGCGAATTGGCGTGAATCATGGGCGTAAAATTAAATAGTAGAGGTATTATTGTGGCGAATATTTCATTATTTGGCAATTTTGGGGCAATAATTACTTGGTAAAACTGATCATAACACTTGAGAACAGATTTCATTCCCGAGAAGTTCGGAATTTATTTGGCTATCGGCTGCATCAGCAGAACACTCGGCTGCGAGCGGTTGCCTTTGGGGACTCTCCGAAGCGCTTCTTATAGGCAACAGAAAACCGCCCAAGATGACGATGCCCTGATAACTCAGCGACGTCGCTGACAGGGAGGTCGCCATTTCGGGCAAGCAACAAATGACGAGCCAGGTTCAGGCGGCACGTCTGCAAATATTGAACAGGTGTGAGGCCCATTTCGCGTTTGAAGACCAGCTGCAAGTTGCGCGGAGTGGTTCCGGCATGATTGCTAAGCTCTATCAGACTGAAATCTTCCCTCATCCGGTCGTGGATCATATCAACGGCCCGCTTCAGGATGGCCGGTCCGGACTTTTGCGTTTCATGGGAGAGCAAGACGGAAGCCGTGTTCTCTTGTACCTCAAGCAGAGAAACGATCAGTTCTTCTTCGAGATACAGTTGGGACGTGCGGTTGTCTGATCCAAACAGTTCTCCATTCTCCGCAGCATGAACCAGACCCCAAAGTTTGCGCATCCATTGGTGTGCTTCCGGTCGTCTCAGAAGAAATTCCGGCGCAAATCGCAAACGGGCGCCCAAGTCCATACCCGTGATCCTTGAGGCGACGTCGTCCACAAACTGCCGATCGATCTGAACCAGCAACTGCTCGCAACCCGAATGCCAGCGCATCACCGTATGGCGGTCAGGATTGAGGATGGAGGCTGTCTGCGGGTTTGACGCCACGACCTGGCAACCGTTGGTGATTTCGGCAGCACCGGCAAGCGGGATCTGGATCAGAAAAAACCGGGTCAGCTCGCCGGGCTCAATCGTCACGTCGCCGCCATAGCGAAGGTAATTGAGCGAGACATGCTCTCCGGAAACCCGGTGCTGGCAAGCGTCAAACCTGTCATCGGAGGATTGCCGCTCCAGCTTGTGACTGCAGAAATGACGCGCAACGATGTCCCGGGCCGCATCAACATCGAAGGTCTGAAAGCGGCGGAAGTCACTCAGCGGTGGGGGCCTTTGCGGTTGAGCCATCATATCCGAATGATGCCTCCGGCTTTACCGCAGGATCAAGCGTTCTCGCTGCTGCAATGCGGCAATTCGCAGCTCTCATCAAACTAATTTCGCAATCTGGATAAAATGTCCGGGACTTTCAGCGTTAGCCTGATCCTGTCTTGAAAGAGAGGGGACACAAAATGCAAAACGGAGCCGGGATCACCGCATCCAAAGACGGGCTCGACGGCGTCAGCTGGAACGTCGTTGGCCACACTTACACACCCAAGGTCCACAGCACCAACGCCTTCATCTGGCATGCCGTGGTGCCGGCGGAAACGTTTGTACCACCGCACATCCATCCGACCCAGGACGAATGGATCGTCATGCTGGAGGGGGAACTGGAGGTCGAAATGGGTGGCAACGTCCATAAGGCAGGTCCAGGCGACACGGTGCGCATGCCCATGGGCGAAGCCCACGGTATCTTCAATAGGTCCGGCCAGACCGCGACCTGCGTCTTCGGCGTCGCGCCAGCGCGAAAGCTCTTCGATTTGTTCGGCGCCTTGAACGGTGTCACAGATCCGGAAGAACTCGTGCGCCTATCTGCCCTGCACGAAGTCGATTTCCTGCCTCCGCCCGATCAGGCCTGATCGCCGCGCATTCTGGAGGGGAAGACATGACAAAACGGAAAACAGTCGCCGTCATTGGTGGCGGCGTGAGCGGTCTTGCGGCTGCCAAAGCCTTCGATGAACGCGGTCATCGTGTTCTCGGATTCGAGCGGAGCCACGATTTCGGCGGCGTTTGGGAACTGTCCAGGTCCTATCCGGATGTGCAGACCCAGTCGCCTAAGGATCTCTACCGGTTCACCGATTTGCCAATGCCGGACGACTACCCGGAATGGCCGAAAGGTCCTCAGGTTCATGCCTATGTCCACGCCTATGCGAAGAAGCACAATCTGGCGCGTTTGTTTCAGCTGAACACGACAGTTCTGTCCATGGACCCCCAGGCCGGCGGTCAGCCGGGCTGGACCTTAAAGCTAGAAGCAGCAGGCAAAACCTGGACCCAGGATTTTGACTTTGTCGCTGTGTGCACGGGGCAGTTCTCAGACAAGAACATCATCTCCCATCCGGGACAGGATGCGTTTGTCCAGACTGGCGGACAGGTCATGCACAGCTCTGACTATACCGACAGCAGCTTGGCGGCCGGCAAAAATGTGGTCGTACTAGGCGGTTCAAAATCAGCCACGGACATTGCGGTCAATGCGGCCAAGAATGGCGCAAAGTCCGTCACGCTTGTTTACCGCGATCCGGTATGGCGCGTGCCGTATTTCATCGGCGGCATCAACTTCAAGCGGCTGTTGTACATGCGGGCGCAGGAGCTGCAGTTTAACGGCTGGAACCCGTCGATCACCGGCAAGATCCTGTCCGCGTTGTTCAAGCCGCTCATCTGGGCCAATTTCCGCGGATTGGAAATGATGCTCAAAACCCAGCTGAAGCTCAAGAAGTGGGACATGGTGCCGAATGTCCCAATCGAGAAGGACGCGTCCTGTTCCCTGCCGATCGTAACGCCCGGTCTGTTCGAAGGCTTCGAAGCCGGAACCATCAAACCAGTCCGGGGGACCATCGACCGTTATGAGGACGGCCATGCTGTTTTGACCACCGGGGATCGGGTGCCCTGTGATGTTTCGGTTCTTGCTGTTGGCTGGAAACTGGGCGTGCCATATCTCGCCAAAGAGTATCAGGACAAGCTGATCGAGCCGGATGGTCAATACCGTGTCTACCGCCTGTCGGTGAACCCGGATCTGCCCGACATGGGCTTTGTCGGTTTCAACTCCAGTTTCTGCACAATCCTGTCGGCGGAAATGATTGCAAACTGGCTGGTGCGCTTCGCAGACGGTCAGCTCGCAAATCAACCAACTGATCAGGAGATGCGGCAAAACATCAACATGATGCTCGACTGGCGGCGCAAAGAGCGGCCCGCTGCACAGGTCTATGGCGGCCTGTGTTCGGCCCCGTTCCACTTCCGGCACTTCGATGAGCTATTGGCAGATATGGGAGCAACCGTATCCAAACGGTCCAACCCGCTCGCCGAACAGTTCTCCTACCCGAATGCGGATGCTTATGGCGGATATCTCGCCAGCACGCCGCAATATGTGGCCGGATAACCGGAAGGGATACATGCCAGCCGGCCTATAAGCCGGGTTCTGTATGGCCCGCATTAAGCGGACGTGACAGCCATTCATCTGGGACGCCTGTTGCCAGACGCCTCACGCAACCAACCCGGACAACTGGCCTGGAAACCGGCCTGGGCCCTGGATTGCTCCAGGGTCCGCGTTGTCCCTATTCGGTCTTGCTCCCGGTGGGGTTTACCGTGCCGCCGCTGTTACCAGAGGCGCGGTGGGCTCTTACCCCACCCTTTCACCCTTACCCCGGCAAAGCCGGAGCGGTTTGCTTTCTGTGGCACTTTCCCTAAGGTCGCCCTCGCCGGGCGTTACCCGGCACCGTGTCTCCATGGAGCCCGGACTTTCCTCCCCCGCGGCCTTTCGGCACTTGCGGCAGCGGCTGTCCGGCCGACTGGCGCTCCGGGACTTAAGTTGCTTTTAAAACAAGGTCAAGCGAGCCGCCATGCAATCCCCGCTTCTCCATCAAGCTGCTTTCAGCATCTTGTAGGCAACGGACGGCAAGAAGCGGTGCAAGGTGTAAAGGACCGGAACGCGGCCCAGCCGGATTTCATCCTGTCCAGCCGACAGCCCTCGGACGATGGTTTGGGCGGCATCGAGAGCCGTCAACGCGGACTGTTCCCGTCCGGCAGCCATGCGCGTTCTCAGGAGATCTGGCACGATGTCGGTAACGCCGATGCCGGTTTTTTCGAGTTGGTACCGCAAGCTGCGGGCAAACGCTGACAGCCCGGCTTTTGTTGCGCAATAGACCGGTGTTGATTGCTTCGGCACCCGGCCCAGCGCAGACGTGACGAAAGCGATGCGCGCCAACGAGGCTTGTTTCAAAAGAGGCAAAAGATCCGACGTCAATTCGATTGGCGCTTGCAAGTTGATCGCCATTTCCGCCTCGATGAGCTCCGGCGATCCGCAGCCGATGGAAAAATCAACGGCCTGCTGGATACCAGCATTGTTAATCAAGAGGTCAATCGGCCGATCGAGGTCATATATTCCTTCGACAAACCGGCGCCGATCGCCTGGGTCTGTCAGATCAAGACAAAAGGAGTGCACTTTGCCATAGTCTTCTGCGGCCCGAAGTGCACTTTCTGTCCGCCCGCAAATGATCACGCGATGTCCGGCATGCCCATAAAGACGGGTCAACTGCGCACCAAGACCGATGCCGCCGCCGGTAATCACGATTGTCTTTTCAGTACTCATGTCTTTTGTCTCCTGATCAAACTTTGACAGGAGCGATACCGATTTTGAGCGGGGCACTGCATTAACCCGGGTTAAGAAGCGCGCTGCTTGCCGCGGCGGGCCCGAATGCGCGAAAGCGCGACCGGCGTAATCCCGAGATAGGAGGCGATATGATATTGCGGCAATCTGGGAGCAAGATCTGAAAAGTCGTCCAGAAATGCCTGATATCGCGCACCTGCATCCTGAAGAAGAAAAGATGCTTCCCGCTGCTCCTTCTTGAGCGCCAGCATGGCAACGGACCGGCTCAACAACCGTTCCCAATAGATATCGGCCTCAACCTGTCGGCGCACAAACTCTATCGGCAAGGCAATTGTGACGGTCTCTTCCAACGCCTGTGTGAAAAACGGGCTCGGCACACCGGAAAGGAATGTCGACAGGCTGGTTACCACGCTGCCCGCAGCGACGAAGTTCTTGTTGAACTCCTTGCCGTCATCCGTGAGGTAGAAAAAACGTACCAAGCCCGACTGGATGAAATAAAGGACGTCGGGCCTCTCTCCAGCAGAAAATAGAATATCGTCAGCCTCAAAACGCCGGACCACCGAAGCATCCGAAGCTGCCTCGGCACTTTGAGCCGGCAGACCACCGCTTTTCCGGAGCCACACATTGAACATGGTCAGTGGCGACTGGGTCATATCTATCCTGTTTTCTCCCATCACGCGCCAACCGAATGGTGCTTCGAAGGGCCTGATCAAACACCAAACAGGACGGATTTATGCGCCGCTATTTGGATGCATGTCTAGTCGCGCATTGCCCATCACACCCTCTCACCTCGCCAACACGTTTTCTTGACCTACTCAAAAATCGGCTGAATACAGCCATTTCTGACAGAAAGTTTATTTTTGACTACTGAGTACATAATACCTATCTACGGTCTGGCAATCGCGCCACTCGATGGAGAATTCAATGACTGACTTTCAATTGCACACCAAGGAAACAGCACCGGAAGGCGGCGCTGAACTTCTGGAAAGATCTGAAAAGGCATTTGGCCGGATCCCGGGCCTGCACGCCGTGATGTCTGAATCGCCGCAACACCTTGAGGCCTATCAAAAGCTTCATGAGCTGTTCCAGCAGACCAGCCTCTCGACGGTCGAACAAAACGTCGTCTGGTTGACCATTAACGTCGAGCACGAGTGCCACTACTGTGTTCCGGCTCACACTGGAATTGCACACATGCAAAAGGTACCGCAGGACGTGATTGATGCGCTGCGCGACAACACACCGCTGGCGGATCCGCATCTGGAAGCTCTTCGCGACTTCACGCTGAAGGTTGTGCGTCAACGCGGGCATGTCAGCGATGCCGATGTTCAAACCTTCCTTGACGTTGGCTTTACCAAACGCAATGTACTCGACATCATTCTTGGGCTGGCCCAGAAGGTCATGTCGAACTATGTCAACCACCTGGCAGAAACGCCGGTCGACAAGGTGTTCGAAAAATTTGCATGGACACCGCCGGCTCGCGAAGCTGCAGAATAACCCCGTCCCCGGCCGGCATTTTGTCGGCCGGGCCGCAAATCGATGATAGGATATGGCAGGAAGACCGAAGAGTTTTGATGAAGATGCCGCAATGGACGCGTTTGTCGACGTGTTCTGGACAAAGGGCTATGGCGGAACATCTGTAGACGACCTTCAGTCGGCTGCAGGCATCAAGCGCGGCAGTTTCTATGCATCCTTCGGCAGCAAGGACGACGTCTTCCAAACCGTGATGGACCGATACTGGAGTGGTGTCACGGAACCGGGCCTGTCCAATCTCGAACCAGCAGCAACAGCGCTTGAGGGCGTTGCAAGTTTCTTGCGGCACGTCGGCCGTTTTATGTCGGAAAACCCGTTCCGCGGGTGTTTACTGCTGTCTTCCGCAGGCACAAGCACGTCCAATGTTGAAGCGTCCGAAGCCGTTTCGGGGCGTATGGCACAGTTGGAAGCCCGGCTCACCGAACGCCTGCTTACCGATCCAGACCTCTCTTTGGACCGTGCACACGAGTTGGCAGCTTATGTCCTCACCATACTGCTTGGCCTCAATGCCATGGCGCGTACGGGACACGATGGCAGTTCGATCCAGTCTGCGGCCGAATGTGCCGCCCAGTCTCTGAATGCTTTGTCCCAGAAGCCTTGACCACTCCAAGCCCAGACTTGTCATATCATTCAGGCCAGTAGCGCTGGTGCGTCGCACAATCTTCATTTGCAAGGCCGGACGAAACCGGTAACCTTCGAGCAACCAAACAAGCTCGCGGGGACGCATTTATGAAACATGCGGTCAAGGCGGCGGAAGCTGCCGAAATGATACCGGACGGCTCTTCTTTGCTGATCGGCGGCTTTATGGGTGTCGGAACACCGCATCGGCTGATAGATGCACTGGTCGAACGCGGTGCCAAAGACATGATCGTGATCGCCAACGACACGGCCATGCCGGGCAAAGGGATCGGCAAACTGATCACCTCCGGCTGTGTGTCCAAGGTAATCGCTTCGCATATCGGCCTCAATCCTGAAACACAGCAGAAGATGATTTCCGGTGAGATCGAGGTTGATCTCGTCCCGCAGGGCACGCTGGTGGAACGGATCCGTGCGGCCGGTGTTGGACTTGGCGGCATTCTGACCCCCACCGGCATCGGAACGCTTGTCGAAAACGGCAAGCAAACCGTTACGGTCAACGGCAAGGACTTTCTCCTGGAAGAACCGCTTGGCGGGGACTTTGCGCTGATTGCCGCGCATCAGGCCGATTATGTCGGCAACCTCGAGTATTCGCTGACCGCGCATAACTTCAACCCGATCATGGCCATGGCCGGTGCGACTGTGATTGCCGAACCCCAAACGATTGTCCCGGTCGGCGTCATCTCGCCGGATTCCGTCAAGACGCCCGGAATTCTCGTGGATCACCTGTTGGAGAGGGCCCACTGATGGATGCCAAGGAAATCATCGCCCGCCGGGTTGCCCAGGAAATCCGGCCGGACACGCTGGTCAATCTCGGGATTGGCCTGCCCTCAATGGTCGCCAATTACCTGCCGAAAGAAGTGCACGTCTTCTTCCAGGCGGAAAATGGCGTGATCGGACTTGGAGCACGGCCACCGGAGGGCATGGAGGATCCCGACCTCACCGATGCGGGCGGCGGATTTGTGACAGCGGTTCCGGGCGCGGCGTCGATCGACAGCGCCATGAGTTTCGGCCTGATCCGCGGTGGCCATCTCGACACGACTGTACTCGGCGGCCTTCAGGTCGATGAACGGGGTTTTCTGGCAAACTGGATGATCCCGGGAAAGATGGTGCCGGGCATGGGCGGCGCGATGGATCTGGTCGCCGGTGCAAAGAACGTGATCGTTGCCATGGTTCATACCGCGAAAGGCAAACCGAAGATCATTCACCAATGCCAGTTACCGCTGACAGCCCAGCGCCGGGTCAGCCTTATCGTTACGGAAATGGCCGTGATTGAACCAACCGAAGAAGGACTTCTCCTGAAAGAAGTCGGGCCAGGTGCCAGCGTCGATGATGTTATTTCGGCAACAGAAGCCAGCCTGATCATTCGGGGCGACGTGCCGCAAATGAAGCTCGCCTGAACAACCAACAGCCGCCCCGGACGGCAACACGACTGGACATCAGCGGCGTTGCGGTCCAGGTCAGGGTTATAGGTATATCTTCAGATGCGAGGCGGCTCGGAACACCCCTAAATTCGGGGCATGATCCAATCCGTGATAACCGTCCTTGGCGGGCTCGGCCTGTTTCTTCTGGGCATGCACCTCATGACCCGGGGATTGCGGCAGCTCGCGGGAAACCGGCTCCGCCAGTACATTCAAAACTCAACCAGCACGCCCGCAACCGGCGCCCTCTCCGGCGCACTGGCAACAGCCTTGTTGCAGTCTTCAAGTGCGACCACTGTCGCGACCGTTGGTTTCGTCAGTGCAGGGCTGATGACGTTTCCGCAGGCCCTTGGCGTCATCTTCGGGGCAAACATCGGCACCACGATTACGGGCTGGATGGTCGCCCTCCTCGGCTTCAAGCTCAAGATCGGCCTGCTCGCGCAGCCTTTGATCTTTTTCGGTGTTCTTTTTCAGCTCTTCGGCCGTGGCCGATGGCAACCCTTCGGGCTGGCCATCGCCGGGTTTGGCCTGTTGTTCGTCGGCATCGATACATTGACCCAGGGCTTTTCCATTCTGGAAGGCCGGATCACTCCGGATGATTTTCCCGGCGACACCTTTCTTGGACGCGTTCAACTGGTCCTGATCGGAGTGGTGATTACGCTCATCACCCAATCCTCAAGCGCAGGTGTTGCAACAGCACTGGCAGCCCTGACGGTTGGAGCAATTTCCTTCCCTCAGGCTGCCGCTCTTGTCATTGGGATGGACGTTGGAACTACAGCGACCGCAGCGCTCGCAACCGTCGGCGGATCGGTCGCATCCCGTCGCACAGGATTTGCGCATGTCGTTTACAATCTAATGACCGGTTTGATCGCGTTTTGCCTCCTTGTTCCGCTTGGCTGGCTGTACGCGGCCGCCGGGCCGCACCTCGACCCTCAGATTGCGTTGGTCGGTTTCCATACTGTGTTTAATCTCATCGGTGTCTTGGCCATCGTTGGCGTGACAAAGCACTTCGCGCGGTTGATCATCTGGCTGATACCGTCCAAGGGAGAAGACCCGGCCGAGCGGTTGGACGATCACCTCTTGAAGGATCCGGAAGCCGCTTTGGATGCCGCGCGCGCAGCCGTGCAAGATCAGGCAAAACTGCTTTTCGAAGCAGTCTCAGATGCGCTTGGGGCGGAGCCAAGCGAAATCCCGCCTGTTGCCTTGGATGCTTTTGAGCAGACGAACACATCCCTCCGGTCCTATTTGGATCGCATCAAGACCGGGCCGGAAGATCCTGCTGCCAATGCAGACCACATTCACCTTTTGCATGCACTCGACCATATGGACCGGCTGACCGACCGGCTCCGCCAGAGCGACCGGATCGAGACGATCCGAACAACAGAGCACCTCTCCCGTTTCGGACATCAGCTTTCAGACCTCGAGGAACGTTTCAATGACGCTAACGGGGACTCTGCCCTTTCCGCCGAATTTGATGCCCTTCGGCAGGCATTTCGAGAAGAACGCCGGCTCACCCGGGAAAACACCTTGAACCAGGCCGCCAACGATCAGATTGGTCTGGAAGAGGCCATCGCCCGTGTTGACAGTATCCGCTGGCTGCATCGGTCCACCTATCATCTATGGCGGATCTCGGTGCATCTCGTGAACGGAAGGAACGGCGAGGCTCCCAAGACCGAAGCGCGTCTTGAGATGGAGTTGGATAAAACCTGACCACATATCCGATCCGGCTTCAGCCTCGGCGCGCGCTCAATTGATCGGACAACGCCCGAACGCCGCCATGAATTTGATCCTCTGTTGCCCCGGCAAATCCGATAATCAATCCAGGCTCAGGTGCTGCATCCAGATAACAGACGGACAACGGTGAGACGGAAAAACCGCGGGCTTGCATGCCCCGCGCGACCTTCCGATCATCCAAGTCTTCGTTAAAGCGGACAGTCACCTGCACATTGCCAAGCGGCGGCTCGACAGACACGGCATTGCCCAGTTCTTCTTTGAGCGCCGCGACGAGGTCGTTGCCCCGTTGCTGGTAGACGGACCGGATACGTTTCAGGTGCGCCCGGTAATGCCCGCTGTCGATGAAGTCGGCGAGCGCGATCTGGGCATGCACATTGGCCAGTTGCCCCATGTTCCGGAAAACTCCGGCCAAAGGGCCACTCAGGTATTTCGGTGCAACGGCATAAGATACCCGAAGCCCCGGCAGCAGGCTCTTTGAGAAGGTGCCGAGATAGATCACCTCTCCACCACCTGCGAGCCCTTGAAGAGCGGCCACCGGGCGGCCTTCAAACAGAAACTCGCTGTCGTAGTCATCCTCGAGAATTGTCGCGCCCATGCGGGACGCATTCTCGATCAAGGCGAGCCGCCGGGCGAGCGGCAACCGAGCCCCGAACGGATACTGATGAGAGGGGGTGACATAGATCAGACGTGGGTGCGGGCTTTCATTCTCGAGGCCATCCGGCAGAACCCCATACTCATCCACCGGCAAACCCCGGATGTTCAATCCAGCGCCATGAAAGGCCGTTCGCGCGCCAATATAGCCCGGATCCTCAATCCAGGCCGTATCGCCAGGATCTGAGAGAGCCTGGGAAATGCCCGCAAGCGCCGCCTGCATTGAGGGAACGATCAGGATCTGGTCCGCTGTGGCACGGACGCCGCGCTCACTTGCAAGATAATCCGCAAGGATCGCTTTCAAAGCCGGATAACCCGATGGATGCTGATAGAGCAGATCGGGCGTCCGAACCGTTCGCACAGCTCTGCGCAGACAGCGTGCCCAGTTTTCATAGGGAAAGATATCCAATGCAGGCGCACCCGGCTGAAGCGCTTCATGGCGCTGACCCCAGCTGTCGCCACGCAGGTTCTTCGCGAGCTGGTTCCCCCGTTTGGAAAGCCCGCGCGGAGGCACAGTATTGACGCTATGTATTTTGGCGCCTTCAGGTGCGATGCCGCCAACAATAACTGGCGCAACGCCTGCACTCACCTCCACGATCCCCTCGGCCTTTAAAAGCTCATAGGCCGTGTTGACCGTATTGCGCGAAATCCGTTGTTGCTGCGCAAAACTGCGCGACGATGGTAAACGCATGCCCACTTTCAAGCGCCCCTGCCCGACCGCCTCGCGTAACGCTCTGTAAATTTGCTGGCTCAGTGGAACAGACGATGACCGGTCCAGATCACAGACACCTTCGAGCAGCTCTGGTACTTTCATTTTTTCAAAACCGGACCTTTCTATGGAGCCAGATTATCGATCATAACCGGCTTACACAAGAACCCGATCCGAGAAGAACACGATGAAACACGAAAAACCCGACCTGCCCCCCTACGCCAAAATCCGGCAAATGAATCGCGGCGGGTATGACAAGGAACTGGCAAACGAAATTCTGGACGCCGGTCTTGTCGCACACTGCGGCTTCGTTCATGAAGGCCGCCCAATGGTCATCCCGATGGTCTACGCACGCATCGGCGACAAGCTCTACATTCATGGGGCCAGCACCACCCGGATTGTCAAGGACAACAAGGCCGGTGTCCCTGCAAGCCTCGAGGTAACCCTGTTGGACGGCCTGGTGTTTGGCCGATCCGCTTTCCATCACTCCATGAACTTTCGGTGTGTGATCGTTCATGGGACCGCGCGTCTCGTAGAAGATCTTGAAGAAAAGAATATCGCCCTCGCGGCAATTACCGATCACATGGCCCCGGGCCGGTGGGCGGAATGCCGCGAGATGTTGCAAAAGGAACTGAAAGCCACCGGTGTGTTGGTTCTCGATGTAGAGCACATGAGTACCAAGGTACGCACAGGCCCTCCGGTCGACGATCCGATTGATATCGGCACAGACATTTGGGCCGGAATAGTCCCGGTCGCCACCGGTTTCGGCCAACCCTATGCAGCAACGGATGTACCGGACGGGATTGAGCCACCCGCTTCCATTCTGGCAGCACGGCAGAAATTTGCCTGACCAAGAAGCTGAAAAAAGAAAAACCCCGCTGCGCCGGCAACGGGGTTTTCATTGCCCACGAGTGACCGCCCTGTCACAAGTTAGCTGGACGCCAGGATCCGCTGTACTTTTTTGCAATAGCGGCGGCTGATCGGGTTCATGCGCTTGGCATAGTGACCAGCGTTGTATCGCAGAATGGTGCCGCACAAATCGCCATTGGCCCGTTCGTGTGCGCCTGCGAGGTACTTCATCCCCCACTCGAGATTGGTCTCCGGGTGGTAGAGCGCTTTAGTGGATCCGCGATACCCCATACCGCGCGCTGTCGCCGGCTTGATCTGCATCAGGCCGACTTCGCCAGCAGCCCCGCGGGCCCGTGAATTGAAGTTGCTCTCGACCTCAACAACCGCTTTCGCGATCTTAATCGGCACGCCATGTTTCTTCGCTGCCTTGCGGATGAGGCTCGCATATTTGTCCTTGCGCGGGTTGCCCGTCTTCTCGGCTTTGGCCGATGTGGAAAGGGACGCAACACCGCGGTTGCCGCCGTATTCATTGAGCACAGTCCGCGGATCAGCAGCGATGGCTTGCGCCGGGATCATGAGAGTTTGGGCGAAAACACACAGCGCCCCAGTAGCTATTTTAATCGACCGTAACATTCGTCCAGCCCGTTTGGTTTTTGATGTAGGTTTTTCGGAGCGGAGAAATGGCCGAGCTATGGGACGAAATTTTGCACTGCAAAATCACGAATTATTACAACATATTTCAGAATTTTACTAATATTTGCATCTCAACATCAGGAGAGTCTGCAATTTGTGTCAGAGCTGTGACACATCGCAGACCAAACCGGGGCACAGTTGTGCAAATTGTGCCCGGCACTATCATCAAGGATTAACGGACGGAAATGGGCCTCATCCGAACTACACAAAACTTGTTTCAGCCAGACCTATTTCAACGACGGTAGCTTGGATAGAAGGTTGTGAAGCGTTTCGATGGTTGAAGCGTCTACCACGCCGTCAACTTTCTCGGGCCGGAAGTGGCGCTGAAAGGCCGTCACCACCTCGCGCGTGCGGCGGTCAAAGCGGCCATTGATGTCGACTTCGTATCCATAAAGCGCCAGCATGGACTGCAACGCTTCAACGGGCTGGCCTTCTTCACCCTCCTGCATGAAGAGCCCGGAACCAATAGGTTCTGGCGCCACATAATGACCAACGCCGGCTGCAGCCAACTTGTCCCACGGGAACAATTCACCTGGATCTTCTTTGCGGCTTGGAGCGATGTCCGAATGGGCCAGCACCATCCACGGATGGATTTGATGCCGGGCACACACATCAGCGCAAAGCGCAATGACTGCCTCTATTTGAGGCTGGGCGAAGGACCGATACCCGAATTCATGTCCAGGATTGACCATTTCAACGCCGATCGACCTTGAATTGATGTCCCGCTCGCCCTTCCAAAAACTCTTCCCGGCATGCCAGGCACGCCGGGCTTCCGGGACGCATTGCAAAATGGAGCCATCTTCCTGAACGACATAATGTGCGGAGACCTCAGAACGCGGATCACACAGTCGTTGTAGAGCCTCTTCCCCGGTCTGCATGCCTGTATAGTGGAGGATCAGCATATCAATCGGTGCATCCGCCGCACGGTCTCCATGGTTGGGAGAAGGATGAACACGTGCCTTGACGCCGGTATCAGTCGCAACGCTCATATGCCCCTTTCCGCGCAAATCTGCGCCCATGCCTCATTCAATGCGGCCAGGCGGTCATTGGCGATCCGGACAAATTCCTCCGGGACTCCACGGGCGATAAGCCGGTCAGGATGGGTTTCTTGAACTTCCCGCCGGTAGTGAGCTTTCAATTCAGCATCACTGGCCTGCGCACCTATCCCCAACACTTCATACGGATCACCGTCTTTGCGGACATGGCGGGCAAGAACTTTGGAAAACTCTCGCTCATCCAGCCCAAAAACCTTAGCCACTTCCGAAAGGTAGCTTATTTCGCTCCGGTGCACGACGCCGTCAGCTTTGGCAATGTGAAAAAGGCCATCCAGAATATCGAGCAGGGTTTTGCGATCATAGGGAAAAAGGTCGGCGAGCTTCTTTGCGTAAACATCGAAACCGGCAACATCTTCTTGGGCAAGATTGAACAGCCGTGCGACGTTTTTTTCTTCGTTCGACGGAACATCGAAGAGTTCTCGAAAAGCAATAACTTCATCAGCCGTTACAACACCGTCAGCCTTGGCCATCTTTGCCGAAAGCGCGATCATCGCGACTGTAAAACCGACTGTATTTGCTCCCTCTGGCCGTGCCAAAACGAGCTGCACAAGCCTGTCGACAATCTGCGCACCGCCAGATCCAATTGCACCGACAATGCTCCCGATGCTGCTCCAGACGCTCACACATAAACTCCCTTGAGGGTTCGATTGCCGATCATTCAGCTCCAACCCGGAGCAGCAGGAATCGCCGGGGTCGGGTACAAAAAGTCTTCTAACTGCACATGATGGTTTTGGCTAGTTGGACCCCGAAGCCTATCCATTCTGCGGATTCCAGTCTCATCGCTTCCTGCTTTGTTTGGCGCGGCCTTTGGAACGATTGGAAAACAACACTGATTCATGATGGTTAAAGACTTTTGCCCTACTTTGGTGCAACCGTTTATCCGAAATGGTGCCGAGCTGGATGGCCACGTCATTTGTCAGAAGTAACATTGTTATATTTTTGATATCCATGTCGCTGGTAATGCTTCTGGCTGCAGGCGTCTACGCGAGCAATCGGCTATTGACCCATTGGCTCCTGGTTAAGGGCCTGGAACAGACCTATGCTGCGTGGGCAGATACGGTCTACGACACCTTACAGCCGCGGGAAGTCCGGGACACAGCAGTCCTGCCGCAGACCCTCGATGGCCTGCGTATGACGTTGACAAGTGATGGGCGATCAAACGCGTATCACGAACAAGTCGATACGTTACAGTATTCGTTGAAATCCGGTCATGCGCCCGCCGGAGTCCTTCACTTTTCCATCTTGCCATCCGCCATGGAAACCCGCGAAGGGCCGCAGTCTGCTGCCTGGGCATCACCCGAGTGGGAGGAGAAAAACCTCTTCCTGGCGCCGCAGACACTGACAGATGCAAAGGTCGCGGCTTTGAGTTCACCTCGAATTCTGGCCATTCCCGACATGAATACAGTCGGGCAATTCGGGAACAAAGCGGTCATCGTGTATCCGGCCAAGGATGCGAATTCGCGCAGTCTGATTGCCTTGGTGAGCACAGCGACCATCATGAAAAGCCTTGCCCCCCTGCTCTTTTCAGTGAGTGCGGCGATCGGGGGCTTATGTCTCATATCCTTTTTATTCGCCGGCATTCTGCTCTGGATGCGCTTTCGCGAACAATTGCAGACCAGCAAAAACATTCAGTACCTGGCGCATCATGACACGTTAACCGGGCTGCCAAACCGGGCCGTCTTCAATGCACGCTTGAGCGAAGCGCTCCGTTTTGCCCAGGCCAAGGCATCGAACATCGGTGTCATGATCATCGACGTGGACAAGTTCAAGGAAATTAATGACACCCATGGCCACGGGATTGGGGATGTATTTCTGCAGATCATTGCGGACCGTTTGAAATCGGTCTTCAGCGGGCATCTGGTTGCCCGTCTGTCAGGAGACGAGTTTGCCGTCATGCTGACCTCGGTCTCGGATACTGGCCGCATGACACGTTTGGCAGCTGACATGATCAGTGCGACGGATCCGCCCTGCAATATCGACGGCCGGGAAATCAAAATATCCTTGTCCATCGGACTGGCGCGGGCCACCGATGGATCTTGGCGCTCCTCACGTTTGCTCCACTGTGCAGACCTCGCTCTTTACCGCGCGAAACACGAAGGTCGATCCACGTTCTGCTGGTACACTCAGGACCTGGATGCGGAAGCTCAGAAACGAAAAGAGATCGAACAGGGTTTGGTCAAAGCTCTCAAGTTCGATCAGTTGAAACTCAAGTATCAGCCTCAATACGCACTCAGTGATGGCTCATTGAAGGGATATGAAGCACTGATCCGCTGGGAGCATCCCACCAAGGGCATGATGCGCCCGGATTCCTTCATTCCAATTGCAGAAGACACAGGCCTGATCGAAGACATTGGCAATTGGGTCTTGGAGCAAGCTTGCAGAGAAGCTGCGCTTTGGCCAAACTCTAACCGGCGGGTGGCTATCAACATGTCCCCTGCCCAGTTCGCAGCTGGCGACATACAAAAGCGCGTGGCGCGCGCCCTTCAGACCTCAGGCCTGGACCCGAAACGCCTTGAAATTGAAATCACTGAGAGCTTGCTCATTTCCAATACTGATTCCGTCGTCCACACGCTCCGGCAAATCCGGGATATGGGCGTTTCAATCGCCATGGACGACTTCGGGACCGGTTACTCATCGCTCAGCTATCTGAGCCTGTTCCCGTTCGACAAGATCAAGATCGACAAGGCCTTCATCCAAGATCTTGGCAAAGACGCGAGCACGGATGCAATTGTTACGTCAATCGTAGGTCTTGGCAGGTCTTTGAATGTCACCATCACCGCAGAAGGTGTTGAAACCGAAGAGCAAGCCATTTTGCTTCGCGCCGCCGGTTGCGATCTGATCCAAGGGTATCTTTACGGCAAACCTGATGACGTAATGGTTCACGAAACCGTTCAAGCCGATATGACAGCCAAGATTCGCTCAGTGAAAAAGACATGGGCAAGGCAATCTGCTAAACCGGATTCAGTCCCCCCCACAAGTTCTAGCGGACAGCGGAAAGCCGTTGTTACGTCCGCAAAATCTGACCTGGAAAGCAGTAACAGTTTACCGACCGACGCTTCCTTTGGAGCACCGGTCGCTGTTCAAGGTTCCTGATACGGTTTTGGTCAGGCTGCTCCCCGTTTCTGCCGATCAGACTTACGTTCAGAATATCGATCCACCAAATAGTCAGACCGCCCGCGCACCAATAGTGTGAACTTCATCAGCTCTTCCATGACGTCCACCACACGGTCGTAGAGTGGTGATGGCAGCATGCGTCCGTTATCATCAAACTGGGTATACGCCTTCGGAACCGAGGATTGGTTCGGTATCGTGACCATGCGCATCCAGCGGCCAAGGATCCGCATCTGGTTGACAGCATTGAAAGACTGGGACCCACCCGAGACTTGCATCAAAGCTAGTGTTTTGCCTTGTGTTGGACGGACGGCGCCGGTGCTCAACGGGATCCAGTCGATTTGAGTTTTCAAGATGCCTGTCATCGCGCCGTGGCGTTCGGGCGAACACCATACCTGAGCCTCCGACCAAATGCTCAAATCCCGCAGTTCAGCCACTTTGGGATGGCTTGCATCGGCATCATCTGGCAACGGCAATCCTGAAGGGTTGAAGATCCGGGTTTCCGCCCCGAAAGCCGTCAACAGGCGGGCAGCTTCTTCAACCAGCAATCGGCTGTAGGACCGCTCCCGCAGAGATCCATAGAGAAGCAGTATGCGCGGCGGATGATCGAATGCCGCCGCCTGATCCACCTCTCCAGCGGTTACGGGCTTGATGTCCGCAAAGCTCACATTCGGGAGGTCCTCAGGTTTACCGTCAAACATTTGAGCTCCCGGCGTTGACCACTTCCCCATCTTCCTTTGTGAATGCGCCGATATCGACCGGAAGCAAATCAACGACCCTTTCAGAGGGCCTGCAAAGCCGGACACCCTTGTCGCTCACGACGATCGGGCGATTGATCAGGATCGGGTGCTCCATCATGAAGTCGATTAATTGGTCATCAGTCCATTTGTCATCGCCAAGCCCCAGTTCATCAAAAGGTGTCCCCTTCTGGCGGAGCAAATCGCGGACTGAAATCTCCATTCTTGCGATCAAATCCACCAGCTTGTCGCGGGATGGCGGCGTTTTCAAATACTCGATCACGACCGGGTCAACGCCAGCCTTGCGGATCATCTCCAGCGTGTTCCGGGACGTCCCACATTTAGGATTGTGGTAAATGGTGATGGTCATATTAGTGTGTTTCCTGATTGGGGGCGCTGATGGGAAAGCAGCAGATATCGGGATTGTTGCCGCAACAGTCTTCGATGAGAAATCCAAGCAAGGATCGCATCCTCAGATAGTCGACGGAGTAATGGATGTGCCGCCCTTCCCGGCGCGTATTCAAAAGCCCGGCTTTTTCCAAAGTTGCCAGATGGAAGGACATCCTGGTGGGCGCAACGTCGAGGCGATCTGCGATTGCGCCGGACGGAAGACCTTGGTCTCCCTCCATCATCAACAGCCTGAAAGCCGCCAGCCGGTCTTCCTGGGCGAGAGCCCCAAGCGCCATGATTGCGTCATCTGATTTCATAATTCGATACTACAAGAATTATTGTAGTATGAAAACAGAAATTTTGCGTCCTGCCCGCAGAACCTTTTTTACATGGCAGCTGCGGCGCGGGCGGCTTGGTCGTAGTTTCCGGAAACGAGGCGGAGGGTTGCGGCAAGCCGGGAGAGTTCACTCTCATCCAACCCAAGCGCTTTCATGGGCTCGACCAGAAGCGCTTCCCGCAGCCGTCTGTACTCCATACAGGCAGTCTCGCCTTCAGGCGTGATCTCAGCGGTTTTTTCCTTGCCGCGCCGACCAGAGGTAATCAGTCCGGCTTTCTCAAGTTTTTTGAGCGCGTAGGTCACGGTATGCGTGTCTTCGATATTCAGGACCAAGCAGATATCGGACAGTGTCTTGGCCCGCCCACGGTGATTGACCGAGTGAAGAACAAGGACATCAAGCGGACCTAGGCCCTCTGAGCCACTGGCAGCCATGCACCGGACCATCCAGCGATGATAGGCGTTGACCATCATGGTCACGGCAAATTCGATTTCCGACAGGGCCGGCATGGCCCCGGATGCAAGATGAGCGGCCGAAACCACTGGACCAATTTGGGCATCGGTGTTGGGTTTCGGCCGCTCAGTCATTTATCGTTCTCTCAAGTTGTTCTGAAATGCCCTTTTAATTGCTCAACATCGTCTGAGGCAACCACAGGGCCAATCCCGGGAATGCGACAATCAGAACCAGGGCCAAAATCATCAACAAGAAGAACGGCAAGGCCATACGCGCAACGGAGAAGATATTCCGCCCTGTCATTCCTTGAAGAACGAACAAGTTGAAGCCGACCGGTGGCGTGATCTGGCTCATCTCGACGACAAGCACCAGATAGATCCCGAACCAGATCAGATCGAGGCCTGCCTGCTCCACCATGGGCAGGATCACGGAAGTTGTCAGAACAACAACGGAAATCCCATCCAGGAAGCAGCCAAGGACCACGAAAAAGAGGGTCAACGCGATCAGAAGCACGTAAGGCGACATGTCCATTCCGCCGATCCAGGAGGCCAGCTCACGCGGGATGCCTGTATACCCCATCGCAACGGTCAAAAACGCGGCCCCTGCCAGGATGAAAGCGATCATGCAGGATGTGCGTGTTGCGCCCAACAATCCATCGGCAAAGCTCTTTCGGCTCAAAGTCCCGGACACCCAGGACAACAAAAGTGCCAGCACAACGCCAATTGCCGCGGCTTCCGTCGGAGAGGCAAGGCCAGCATAAATCGAACCGATCACACCAACGATCAGGCCGACGACCGGGAAGAGACGGCGCGTTGCTTTGATTTGCGTCCAAAGCGGAAGTTTTTCCTCCTTGGCCGGCATCTTGTCCCGGTTCAGCATCGCCCAAAGTGCGACATATCCCATGAACAATAGGCACAACATGGCGCCTGGCAGAACGCCCGCCATGAAAAGGCGAGCGATCGACTGCTCAGTTGCCGCGCCATAAACGATCAGAATGATCGATGGCGGAATGAGCAATCCAAGCGTCCCAGAGCCTGCAAGGGTACCAATCGCGATACGCTCGTCATAGCCGCGGGACTTGAGCTCCGGCAGTGACATACGCCCCACTGTGGCCGTGGTGGCGGCAGACGATCCGGAGACTGCTGCGAAGATTCCACAGCCCAGGATATTCACGTGCAAAAGCCGGCCAGGCAGGTTCCGCATCCAGGGAGAAAGCCCGGCAAACATGTCCTCCGACAACCGCGACCTGAACAGAATTTCTCCCATCCAGATAAACATCGGCAAAGCGGTGAGATCCCAATGATGAGAGGCACCCCAGACCGTCGTTGCCATCACTGGCCCGGCAGGCACAGACACCAGTGCCATCATTGTTGCAAGTGCAACAGCAAACAGCGCAACGGCCACCCAAATGCCAGTCGCCAAGGCTGCCAGCATGCCCAGTCCAAGCAGGAAGGAAAGCAAAGAGAGATCCATCATTCGCTCCCTTCGATCGGGTCGTCGCGAACGACGGTTTCGAAACTTGGCGCCTGGCCGAGCAAGGACGTGACAAGATCATCGAAGAGCGCAATCGCAAGGACGAAGAGCCCAAGCGTCATGACGGCCTGCGGGTACATGAGCGGGATCGGAATGATACCGAAAGACACTTCGTTGTAGCGGTAGCTGTCCAGAACCAGGGCCAAAGCATGCCAGGTAAAAAACGCGGCGAGAGCGAACGCAACAGCCAAGGCCCAGATATTCAGGAGACGGGCAACGGTAGGGCCAACACCCTGCAAAAGAATGGACACACGAATGTGGTCACCATTGCGCAGTGTTCCGGCAAGCGCCAGGAAAGATGCACCGACAAGAAAAAACCCGGCGATTTCAGCAAGCGACGGAACCAACAGTCCCAGAGGCTCCAGGCCAACCAGGCCGCGGGCGCCGTCCAGCAGCCGTCCCATAACCTGAAGAGTTACAAGTAGAGCGATTGTAACAAGGCAGCAGGCAGCCAAAACCGTTGCCGTCTTGTACAATCCATTGAGCGCATTTCGCATCCGCTCTCCCCCAAATTTTCAGCAGCAGAAAGAAAAACGCCGGGCAGTTGAGGCCCGGCGCTTCCCAGTCTTAGTTGGCCTTGTAGGCTTCCAGGATGGCAGCGCCGTCTTCCCCAGCTTGCTCTTGCCATTCTGCGGCCATCGTCTCACCGATTGCAGCAAGATCGGAAATCAGCTCGCTGCTCGGTTGAACGACAGTGATGCCGTTTTCCTGAAGAACTGTCGTTTTAGTTTTCGTTTCAACCTTGGAGGATTCCCAACCGCGGGTTTCCGCCGTCGCCGCTGCTTCCAGAACCGCAGTCTTTTCAGCGTCGCTCAATGCGTCGAATGCAGATTTGTTGACGATCACCATGTTCTTCGGCAACCAGGCTTGAGTATCATGATAATGGGTCAGGAAGTCCCAGGCCTTAGAGTTGGCGCCGGTGGATGGGGATGTGATCATGGCCTCGACGCGGCCTGTCGAAAATGCGGTCGGAATATCCGGCACTTCAACTTGGGTCGGGACGGCATCTGCCAAGAGAGCGAGACGCTCGGTGGCTGCGTTGTAAGCGCGGAACTTCAGACCGGACAGGTCAGAGCCTTTGGTGACTTCTTTTTTAGCGTAGATACCCTGTGGCGGCCACGGCACCGTATAAAGAAGCTGCAAACCTTGTTCGGCGAGCTTTTCTTCGAGAGCTGGCTTCGACGCCTGATAAAGCTTCCAGGCTTGGTCATAGGACGGTGCGAGGAACGGAACAGAATCTACCCCGAAAACAGCATCTTCGTTGGCAAGACGAGACACCAGAACTTCACCGATCGGTGCGAGGCCTTTGCGAACAGCGTTCTTGATTTCCGGATGTTTGAAAAGCGAACCAGCCGAGTGAAGCTGAATTGTCAGTGAACCGCCGGTCTTGTCGGCGACTTCATCGGCGAATGCTGCGATGTTCTGGGTGTGGAAATTGCCATCACCGTAAGGGGTCGGCATATCCCACTTGGTTTCAGCAACAGCGGCAGCAAGGCCAGCCACGCCAAAAGCGGCAGCAGCGGCAAACGTCATCCCGGCCTTTGCCAGGGATCGTGACTTCAACATGATGTTCTCCTCTTAGAAGCAAAGGGGTTTCTTGAACCTGAGCAGGGCAGCATGGCGGCGCTTTCTGTGAACACTCATCCATCGCTCCCACCTAAACGCTAATCCGGGAAAGAGAAAACATCAACATTTTATCGATAAATTCTTTATAAAAATCTCCTAAGCACTGAAAAACGATGGTTTCCGGGGAATAACTCAACTTCTAAGAGATACAATCAGGTGCATTAATACAATCAATGAAAGATGAAACAAAGCCGCTCCACTAGAGCGCGCATTCGTACTTCTTCTTTTCACCTCTGCAATGGCATCCGAGGCTTCGCGAATAACCGTCGTGGAATTGGTAAGGGGTGGTGCTATGATTATCCAGCCCGGTAGATCGGTCTTAGACCTGAAGATCAGCTATACAATGGTGGTCAAACTCGGCAGACGATTTTGACTCACGCAGGACAGCTGGTCTTACGCAATACTGCCCGTTGCCCAACGACAGCGCGACGCAGAACCAGAGCAAACAAAACAATCGATGGCACCCCGATCGCAGTAACAGGCATTTGGACACCCCAAAGGCTTGTAAAAAGGAAGCTAAACACGGCGAGCGCAATGCTGAATTTCTCAAAACTCAGATATCCGGTCTCATTGCCCTGCTGAATAAGCAGCAACACAGGAATAACCAGAAGAGCCAGGTCATAGTCCAGCAAATAAGGAGTTGAGAGGCATGCCCCGATAACCAACAAACTGCCCTTGATGGTCATCGGCAGGTCCTGACGCCATGACCAGATAACGGCTCCGAAAGATGCCAAAGCAAAGCCAACCTGCACAATCATACCAGCCGTGTTTCCGACCCCGAACTGGCGTAACCAACCGAGAATTGAAGCGTATTTGTTCGCCGGCGTATGGCCGCTTTCCAACCATTCGCGGGCAAACGCAATGGTCTCAATAAACGCGCGCCAGACCTCTGTCCCAAAGATAACCCAGCTAATGGCGGCAAATAGCAAGGTCGTTACGGCGGCTGATGCGAATGCGCGATATTCACGACCGGCCAAAAGTGCAAACGGAATCAATATTCCCAATTGCGGCTTGTAGCTCAGCAATCCAATTAGGATACCGGCAAGAACCGGCCGATCACGATCCAGTGCGCCGAGTGCACCGGCCAAAAGCGCGGTATTGAGCACAGCGTTTTGCCCGTGAATGATTCCGGAGATAACCGCTGGAAAGACAATCAGGATCCAAAGGATTAACCGATCACGCAGCAAATACCTGCAAGCCACCACCAACGCGATGACTTGAAGTGCCTCAAACAGAAGCGCCGAGGGCCGATAGGGCAACATGGAAAATGGCGAGACCACCATCAACCATGTCGGCGGATAAAGAAACGGCAGTTCTCCTTGATCGAATGTTTCAAGTTGAAACTCGTTTACGAGAGAAAAATTGTAGGCCTCTGCAGCAGCCCCTTCCAAAACAAAAAAACTTGCCGTCCAAAAACTGATGAAGTCCCCGAACATCGGACGGTATTCCGGAAAAACCACCTTTGAAAATTCAAATCCCAACCTGAAAATCATCAGTGCACCGACGATCGCCAGGACAAACATCAGGACACTGTCCGCCACCGGATCGCTCATACGCAATCCATAACGGAACGTTCCCGACTCAGTGTGCGGGTTTGAACCACCCGTACTCTTCATGTGCACATCATCCCACGCTTTGGCACCCTCAAAAAGACGCATACAAAACAAGCTTTAAACTCCGGGTAAAAGAAAATTAGATTTTTTCATCGACATTTTATCGATAAAATGTCAGCATAAATCCATTGATCGCGGATAATGCGTCTGCCCGGCAGCTCTATCGCCGGCAGGAGAACATAAAGATGAGGGATAAAATGACAGCCAAATGGGATTTTTGGATCGATCGCGGCGGCACATTCACCGACATCGTTGGCCGCGCGCCGGACGGAACCCTTCATCCGCACAAGGTGCTGTCAGAAAACCCGGAAGCGTATCGTGACGCCGCCATTCAAGGCATTCGCGAACTTCTCGGTGTTGAAAAGGGTCAACCTATCCCGTCCGGCAAGGTTGCGACCGTGAAAATGGGCACCACCGTTGCCACCAATGCGCTACTGGAGCGCAAGGGCGAGCGCACGGCCCTCTTCATCACACGCGGCTTCCGGGATGCGCTGGAAATTGGCTATCAGGCCCGCCCGCACATCTTCGCCAAGGAAATCATCAAGCCGGAACTGCTTTATGAGCGCGTTTACGAGATCTCTGAACGCGTTCAAGCTGACGGCACTCTCGAACAGGCTCTTGACGAAGAACAGGCCCGCACCGAAATGCAGGCCGCTTGGGACGCTGGGATCCGTTCCATCGCAATCGTCCTGATGCATGCTTACGCCTATCCGGCCCACGAGCAGGCATTGAAGAAAATCGCGGAGGAGATCGGTTTCCCGCAGATTTCAGTCTCTCATGAAGTCTCACCGCTGATGAAACTGGTCGGCCGCGGCGACACCACCATCGTGGATGCCTACCTGTCGCCGATCCTGCGCCGCTATGTGAACCAGGTTCAGGAAGAGCTGGGTGAAGGCCCGCGGCTGATGTTCATGCAGTCCTCCGGCGGGCTGACAGCCGCAGATCTGTTCCAGGGCAAGGATGCCATCCTGTCCGGCCCGGCGGGCGGTGTTGTCGGCGCTGTCGAAACCTCGGCAATGGCCGGATACGACAAGATCATCGGCTTCGACATGGGCGGCACCTCTACAGACGTGTGTCACTATGACGGCGATTATGAGCGCGCCTTTGAAACCGAAGTTGCCGGTGTGCGCATGCGCGCGCCGATGATGATGATCCACACGGTCGCAGCTGGCGGTGGCTCGATCCTCCACTATGCGGACGGCCGCTTTCAGGTCGGTCCGGACAGCGCAGGTGCCAATCCGGGCCCGGCTTGTTACCGCCGCGGCGGTCCGCTGACCGTGACCGATGCCAACTTGATGACCGGCAAACTGGCGCCGGAATTCTTCCCGAAGATCTTCGGCCCGAACCAGGACCAGCCGCTGGATGGCGACGTGGTGCGCGAGAAGTTTGCCGCACTGGCAAGCCAGATCGGCGATGGCCGCACACCGGAAGAGGTTGCGGACGGTTTCCTGAAGATCGCTGTCGAAAACATGGCGAATGCCATCAAGAAAATCTCCGTACAGCGCGGGTATGATGTCACCGAATATGCCCTGACGTGCTTCGGCGGCGCGGGTGGTCAGACAGGCTGCAAGGTGGCCGACAGCCTCGGCATGAAAACGGTCATCCTGCACCCATTCTCCGGCATTCTCTCGGCCTACGGCATGGGCCTCGCCGACATTCGCGCAGACCGTCAAAAGGCTGTTGTGAAAACAATGACGGAAGAGCTGCTTCCTGAGCTGGATGCGCTGCGCAAGGAGCTAAGCGCCCAGACAGAAGCTGAGCTCGACAAACAGGGCGTAACTGAAGACGCCCGGCGGACAGTTGCAACCGCGCATCTGCGCTACGACGGTACAGACACCCCCCTGCCCGTTCTTCTCGGCACTGTCGAAGAAATGCGCGCGGCCTTCGAAGAGGCTCACAAGAAGCAATTCGGCTTTGCCTATGACAACAAGCCGGTCGTGGTCGAAGCGCTTGAGGTGGAAACCGCTGGCGGCGGCGCAGGCCTGGTCGAGCCGGATCTCACTCTGGCGTCCGATGTCCCAGCTGCTGCCAAAGGCACACGGATCTACTCCGAAGGCCAGTGGCATGATGCCGGTATCTTCAAACGCGAGAACCTGAAGCCCGGCATGAAGGTGATGGGCCCTGCGGTGATCATCGAACCGCATGCGACCATTGCTGTTGAAGACGGCTGGCAGGCGGAAATCAACGCCAAGGATCATGTCATCCTGCACCGGGTGGTCCCGCTGAAACGGGCCGACGCTATCGGCACCCACGCCGACCCGGTCATGCTGGAGGTGTTCAACAACCTCTTCATGTCCATCGCCGAACAGATGGGCGTGACCCTGCAGAACACCGCCTACTCGGTGAACATCAAGGAACGCCTGGACTTCTCCTGTGCCGTCTTCGATGCCAGCGGCGCACTGGTCGCCAACGCACCGCACATGCCGGTGCACCTTGGCTCCATGGACCGGTCCGTAGAAACGGTGATCAAGCTGAACAAGGGCAAGATCAAGCCGGGCGACGTCTTTGCCTTGAACGCACCCTATAACGGCGGCACACATCTGCCCGACATCACAGTGGTTTCACCCGTCTTCGACAATGCTGGCAAGGAGATCCTGTTCTGGGCGGCGTCCCGCGGCCACCACGCCGATGTCGGTGGTTCTGCGCCAGGTTCCATGACCCCGCTCGCGACCAAGGTGGACGAAGAAGGCGTGTTGTTCGACAACTTCAAGCTCGTCGATCAGGGCCGTTTCTGCGAAGCAGAACTCGTCAACCTCCTGACGGATCACGCCTATCCGGCCAGAAACCCGCATCAGAACGTTGCCGACCTCTCTGCACAGGTCGCAGCGAACGAAAAGGGGATTCAGGAACTGCGCAAGATGGTGTCCCACTTTGGTCTGGACGTTGTTCAAGCCTATATGGGCCACGTTCAGGACAACGCCGAGGAAAGCGTCCGGCGGGTCATCGAAGCGCTGAAGGACTCCGAGTACGAATACCCGACCGACCAGGGCTCAACCATCAAGGTCAAGATCACGGTCGACAAGGACAAGCGCGAGGCAACGGTCGATTTCACCGGCACCTCTGCCGTGAAACCGAACAACTTCAACGCGCCAGAACCCGTGACCCGGGCTGCAATCCTCTATTGCTTCCGCGTGATGGTCGACGGTGACATCCCAATGAATGCCGGCTGCCTGAAGCCGATCAAAATCATTATCCCGGATGACTGCATGTTGCGCCCGTCTTATCCGGCGGCCGTTGTTGCGGGCAATGTGGAGACGTCCCAGCACGTCACCAACGCAGTCTTTGCAGCGCTTGGCGCGATGGCAAACAGCCAAGGCTCGATGAACAATCTGACCTTCGGCAACGACACCTACCAGTACTATGAGACCATCTGCTCCGGCTCTCCGGCAGGCCCCGGCTTCAAGGGCACGGACGGTGTTCATGTGCACATGACCAACTCGCGCCTCACCGATCCGGAAGTCCTGGAGTTCCGCTTCCCCGTCCTTCTGGAGGATTTCCATATCCGCAAAGGCTCCGGCGGCAAGGGCAAATGGTCGGCGGGTGACGGCACCAAGCGCACCCTCCGTTTCCTGGAAAAGATGGACTGCGCGATCCTCGGCTCCCACCGCACCATCGAGCCGAAAGGCATGGAAGGCGGCGAGAACGGCGAACTCGGCCGCACCGAAGTCCGCCGCCTTGACGGCACCGTGCAACAGCTCAAAGGCTGCGATCAGACCATTCTGGAACCGGGTGAAGCCGTGACGGTCATCACACCGACGGCCGGTGGCTGGGGCAAGGCGTAACAGCCTGCCATTGCTACGCATTCGAGGGCGGGAGCATTCCCGCCCTTTTTCTTTTATGAGCTTTGATGCCGGTTCTGCCAGCTGAAACTTACAAACTTGCCTGCACATAAGTTTTCTCTGTCTAACCCACAAAAGTTCCGCCATCGGCGCTGGCAATTGGTCACCGATTTCCTACATCTGCAGCACATGGCCAAAGTGGCCCTCAAGAGGAGACAAAAATGCCTGCTGCCGCCCGCCGTCTGCGCAAGACGACAGCTTTCATGATCGTTGCGATCGCCACAATGTTTGCCGCCACTGACTATGCCGAAGCCCGGAAGGGCGGATTTGGCGGTTTTGGCAGCAGAGGCAGCAAAACTTATTCCGCGCCCCCTACGACCAAAACCGCACCGGATACGGCCGCTCCCGTTCAGCGTTCCATGACACCCCAGCCTGCACAGACCCAGCGGACCACTCCAGGCGCTGGCGGACAAGCTGCAAATGCGCAACGTCCCGGCCTCTTTGGCGGGTTCGGCGGTGCGCTTCTCGGCGGCTTGATGCTTGGCGGTCTCGTCGGAATGCTGTTCGGCGGTGGCCTCGGCGGTTTTGCCGGATTCCTCGGCTTGATCCTTCAGGTCGGCCTTATCGTGTTGCTGATCAGCCTCGCCATGCGCTTCTTCCGTTCACGGCAACAACCGGCGACTGCTGGACCAAACCCGTTTGAAAGGGCGCCGGACCAGAACGCACCAAAAGCTGCTCCGTTCAGCTTCGGCGGCGGTGGAGCCAGTGGCTCAGCCTCACAGGCTTTTGCCCACCCGGTAACGCAGCCTTACGAGGCAACGGCAGCAGACCTTGACCGGTTTGAGGAGATGCTCAGCGAAGTTCAGTCCGCCTACAGCCGCGAAGACTACGCCGCGCTGCGACAGCTGGCGACCCCGGAAGCCATGTCTTATCTGGCCGAAGAGCTGGGTGAACTTGCCTCGGCCGGCAAAAAGAACGTCGTTTTGAATGTCAAACTGCTTCAGGGCGATGTTGCCGAAGCCTGGCATGAAGATAGCAAGGACTATGTAACAGTCGCCTTGCGCTACAGCGCAGTCGATTACATCGCCAAACGGGATAGCGATGATGTGATTTCCGGAGATCCTGACGCGCCTTCCGAAAGCACTGAAGTGTGGACCTTTGTTCGCAGCTCCGGCGGCGAATGGCTGCTTTCAGCCATCCAGGGAACTGGTTAAGGCACAAACAGCCAGCTCTCCGTTTAAGAGGCAAGACACTGCCAGCCGTTTCCCGGTTGGCGTATGGCGCGGGTAAACCGCAAGCGTCGAAGGCCGCCCCCACGGGCGGCCTTGTTCTTTTATATACCCCTGCAGACACCTGTCAGAACCCGAGACTTAGCCTGATGCCTTGCTGCATCCTGCGAACAAGGCATCAATCAAAGGACGGTCCTCGGTGTTTATCATTAACTCCAGATACGGCGGCAAGGCTTTGCGAAACGTGTTCCGAGATCCTCCAGGAACCGTCAGGTCACCACTTTTGACAAGGCATTTGATATCGCGCCTCGGCAGGCTCAACCCGGCAGACAAGATCCGGTCAAGACGAACCGGAACCCTGCCCGGATTTCGAATGCACAGAACAGCTGGTGTCCCAGCGACTTTTCCCTTGCTCGGAACCACCCGCCTCTGCAGCTCGAAGTCAGACGGTTTGCTTGGGCCGCTTGGGTGACCTCCAAGGTTGGCCGCCAATGTCTCCGCCAGCATCTGGTCGTTTGCCTGCAATGCTGACAAGAGGTCCGAAGGTACGGCGCTGACGGGTTTCCGTTTCATCACCTCGCGGTTCCAGCGATGGCCGCAGGACTGGCACGCATAAATAAGCCAAGCATCCAGACGACTTCCATTGGCATTGAGCCGGAACTTATTTGTCGAGGCAAACGGACGAAGTTGACCGCACCGCCCACAGGGACGTGCGACGGTCAACCGCGCCTTAGAGACAAGGGTCCATTCAACCCTGATAAGAGACGACATGTTTGGGATCTTCCACTTCCGGAAGTTCGCAAACGGGGGTCAGGCATCGCGCGGCAAGCCGCGCCCGGTCATTTGGCTGGTAAAGTTGGAAGGGTGACGTATCGAAACATCAGATACGGTTTGGCCAAGCCACACCGGTCCCGATCCGCCAGTTTGACGAACGTGTCAAAACGATCGTGTGCGGACGCACACGGCAAAAGGATCGAAGACCGGTTAACGTATTGGCAAAACAAATCGTCCCGAAGATGAAGGTTGAAGACGTCCTAAGTCATGAGAACGTGGCGCGCAAGCGTGAGTTACCTTGCGCTTTACCGCAGCACTCGATCGCGATTGCGGAGCGTTGGGTTTGGCGTTGCCACCGGAAGCGCAGGTGTTTGCATAGAAACTTCAACGGCAGCAACTCGTCCACCTTATTTTCACAGGATTGAATTTTTGTAGTTTCGCCACCGTGAATTCTATCATAAATTGTAAAACTTTTTCTTTGAACGATAAAATTTACCCTTTCTTCAACTGATCAGCATCAATCTACGGAAACTTACGTAGCGTTTTAAGGAACTTCTTTTCAATTGGCGCAGGAGATTCTGCGATGGCACTTTCACGTCAGGTATCCGCAACGGTTGCAACGAAAATACTTGGACTGGTCGCCTTTCTTTGTTTTGGGCTCGTTGTGGTGGCAGCTGTATCTGTTTATCAAATGGCCATGATCGGCAAGGAACTCACAAATATTGCCGAAAAAGACATTCCGCTGACCACAGCGATCAGTCACGTCACCAACCATCAGCTGGAACAAGCTGCCCTCGTCGAACGTCTCATGCGGCTTTCCGGCCTGGAAGCTGGCGAAGAGAAACACGCAATTGGCGATGTCAAAGCTGCAATCTTGAAACTTGAGGTCCAGGTCGCTGACGAAATCCTGAAGGCTGAGGATCTGGCTAAATATGCCCTGGACAATGCCGCTTCGGAGATTGAAAGGACAGAGTTTGAAAGTGCCCTCAATCAACTCAAACGGATCGAGGCCGAATACGCCCAATATAAGTCACACGTTGACGAAGTCCTGCATTACATAGATTCAGATGACTTGGCCGCGGCAGCTGCGATCGTCCTCACCCTGGAGGAAGAACAGGAACGTCTTGACCGGGAGCTGATCGCCCTACTTCAGGAAATCGAGCAATTTACCCTGGCAGCGGCCAAGGCTGCAGAAACCCATGAAAAACAGGCGTTTCAGCAGATCATCTGGACGGCCATCATCTCTCTTGGTCTCTGTGTGACCGGCTCGGTCCTTTATGCGCGTTTCGGTATTGCTGTGCCGTTGAAGGAGGTCTCTAACGGCCTGAAAAGCCTGGCCAATGGCGACACGGATGTTTCAGTCAAAGTCAGATCGCGGGACGAGATTGGCGCGGTTGCCGAGGCTTTTGAAGTCTTCCGGCAAAATACAATTGAAATGCAACGGCTACAGGCTCAAGCACGCGAAGAAGAAGAGCGCGCTGTTGAGGAACGGCGGGAAACACGCTTGCGTTTGGCGGACGAACTGGAGCGGGTGATGATGACCAGCTGCTCGGAGGTTCAATCGGCCTTACAAAAACTATCGGCGCACGCGGATGATCTTGCTCAAATGAGTTCCGATACGATCAATCGCTCGCACACGGTCGCCGCAGCCGCTGAACAATCCACGGCCAGCGTCCAGTCTGTCGCATCAGCCGCCGAAGAACTTGCCGCTTCAATTCAGGAGATTGCCCGGCAGGTGACCTTAGCGAACACGTCAACGGACCAGACCTCAAAACAAGCTGAAACCTCGGAAGAAACCGTCTCGTCCCTGTCGGCTGCAGCAAGTGAGATCAATGATGTACTTAAGCTCATCACGGACATTGCCGGTCAAACCAACCTGCTGGCCTTGAATGCTACGATCGAAGCGGCCCGTGCCGGAGAAGCCGGAAAAGGGTTCGCGGTCGTTGCGTCGGAAGTCAAAGCCCTGGCCACCCAAACCGGCCAAGCGACCGAACAGATTGGCACGCAGCTGACCGGTGTCCAATCCGGGGCAGCTTCTTGCTCGGTTTCCATCCAAGATGTGGTTCGGTCCATGACAGATGTCCGCGACAAGATCGCTGGAATTGCCTCAGCCATTGAAGAACAGGACGCGGTGACATCTGAGATTGCCAAGAACGCCTCGGAAGTGGCGCATGGCAGCACGGAGATTTCGGAAAACATTACCCAGGTGAACCGCGCGGCTGAGGCTTCGGGTGAAAAACTGAAAGATGTCGTGGGCGGTGTTGAGCTCGTCGCAACTCAGATCAACACGGTCCAAACAAGCCTTGAGGATTTTCTTGGACATCTCCGGGCGGCTTGAGACCGCCCAGCTCCCTGCTCAATTCTGATTGCGCGCCTGAAGTGCCAGCGCAACCAGGGCTTCCCGAAGTTGTGCGGGGTCTGCGAGCCGCTCCTGAAACCACAAACGCACAATTCGGTCACCCGCCACGATGTCGAGCCCCTCGGGGTCGAGGCAGGCCAGCCGCCAATTGGCGTCTTCGGCGTTCAGGAGAACTTCGGCATAGAGTTTAATGGCGTCGCGGTGGTCCTCGTTCATGTGATCGACCGCGCCACTTTCCATCGCAGACCAGGCCTGCACGTCGGCAACATCGGTCAGAAGATCATCCTTGCCGAGTTCAAACGCCTTGCCAAAGCCCCCGTTGAGGCTTGCCCGCTGTAAATCCAGGGCAAAGAACGAGAAATCTCCGAAGTCGACATAAAGCTCGGCCTTGGGGTGACGGGAGAGATAGCGTCGGCGCAAACGAGCATGTTCATCAGTTTCCCGCTCTACACGGCGCGCTTTGCAGAACAGCGAAATCCTCGGGTGGGCCAGAGGGTCGCCCTTCCCCGGTTCACCAACCAGCAACGAACAGGCGGGGTTGGCGAGGATCGCACTTGTGTGGCCGGACAAAGTGCTGGTGAGGATCACGGGCGTTCCATCAAGATCTGTTGCAACGGCAACCCGGCTCGCCAGGGGATATCCGGTCTCAGGCTCCAAGGCTGCCAAAGCGCCGAACCGGGCGGTCCGGATCAATTCTTTGGCCAATTTCCGGGCCCCGTCATCTGTATCCCGGATCACCGACTTTTCGTTATTTGATTGATTTTCCTGACTCTCTGCCATGCGGCCTCCTGCTTGGGACACACAACCTGAGAAATCTGAACACAAGATGAACGGCTATCTCAGGACCGGTTCAGCGCGCTTTTGGCAATGTTGCATCATCAGATCACGGCAGCGCAAATGGCGCGCCCCAAACGGAGAGTAAATCGATGCAAACCTTCGCTAAACGCATCCTGGCCGTTGCACTCACCGGCGCCCTAATGTTGCCGGCGGTATCTGCCGCAGAAGCAGGTCCGCGCGATGGCTGGCGCCACAGTGGCGGCTGGCATGAGGGGCACCGCCCGCACCGCGGACACAATCGGCATTATCACAAGCACAAACATATCCATAAGCACAAGAACAACAATAACGTTGGCGCGGCCATCGCTGCCGGTGTCATTGGACTTGCTGCCGGCGCCATCATATTGGGGGCAACCAACAAGCCGTCCTATGCAGGTCCGCCGCGTGGCCCGGCATATCCCTACCCGCGTGCCCCTTATCCGGGTCACGTCAGCGGGCCGGTCGGATTTCAGCCCTGGAGCCCAGCTTGGTACGACTATTGTTCGTCGAAATACCGGTCTTTCAATCCATCGACCGGAACGTTCACCACCTACAGCGGCGTTCAGAAGTTCTGCCAGTGAATGGCAGACACTTGGAGGGTGGAAATACTATCCCTCGAGACCTCAGCGACCTGAGGCGGACAGCGACAGGCCAGCCGAACTGGCCACCCGCTGCCGCCGCTTTTTGTCTGGATCCTTTTGCGTGTGCTCTAGTCAGCCATGGTCTCAATCGAGGCAAATCCTTCCGGTTCTTCACCTGCATCAAACGGAGTGTCCACCTCGATCACCGTATCTGGATAGAAGCCGTTAAACCGGGTCCTCAAAGATAGGCTATAAGCGCCGATGTGGCCGATTTCGATCCAATCTCCGGTGTCGACCGTCTCAGGAAGCCAGAACGGCCTTGAGAGAATATCAACGCTGTCACAGGTTGCCCCGCAGACCTTGAACGGAACGATGTTATCGGCCTTGCCGGAGCGTGTGCGCCGCGCCGGATCCGGTATAAAACGGGCTGGCAAGGTAATTTTGCCGGTCCAGCTGTCCGAGAGAGACGCCCAAATCCCATCATTGATGTAGAGTCGGCGGCCTTTCTTCAAAAGCACCCGGACGATGAGCGATATGGACCTTGCCACAACAACCCGGCCCGGTTCCGCCACCAGCGGCATATCGTCAAACGCCCATTCGGTAATGTCTGAGCGGATTTGTTCCATCAACTCTTCCAGGGACGGCAGATCAGGTACCTTGCGTCTCGGATCATGGCCGTAAACGGCCGGGAACCCGCCGCCGACATCAAGCTCTACAATCGGAACGCCAGCGCGGGAGCGGATCCAATCGGCGGAGGCCAGTGCCCGCTCATAGGTTTCCGGCTCCTCAATCTGACTGCCGACGTGGAAACAGAGACCGCACTTGAAGCCAATCCTGTGAATCCGTTGCAAAAGTTCAACTGCATGTCCCGGCGCAGCGCCAAATTTCTTCGACAGCTCATACGCTGCATGGCCCTTGGTCGCGATCCGCACAAACAGCGTGATTTTCGCAGGATCAATGTCCAGAGCCCGGACAATCCGGAGGATCTTTGCCACCTCGTCTTCATGGTCGAGCGACATCACCCGGATACCGTACTGCTCCAGGGCGAGGCGAATGTCGGATTGCGCCTTGATCGGGTGCATGTAGAGCATTTCCGCCTTCGGCGCTGCTTCACGCACGGCGGCAAACTCTGCTGGAGACGCCACATCAAAAAAATCATACCCCGCCGCCGCCAACTCCTTCAGGACAAAAGGCTCGCCATTGGTTTTCACGGCATAGGCCGTTTTCCCGGGGAACAGCTTTTTGAAGTTCTGCGCATCCGCGCGGAGCACCGACGGTCGAAAGCAGTAAATTGGGTGATCTGGACGCAAGTCCAAGGCAACTTCAGCAGCAGTTTTGTAACGCTCCATAGGCGTCTCCGATTGTTTCGTCATGACCATGAGAGGAACAAGCTATGGCTAAAATTGCAAGCTGTGACCGAAATTTACTGGCAAATGAGGTACGTACAGTCCTTGCCGTGACAGCCGGTATCCAGATGAAAATGAGCCTCATGATTGGGATCGGCATCCGGCCCCAGCACGGTTGTAAAGCGCTTGCAAGCTGCCGCATGGACCGCTCTTAGAAACTTACCCGGAGCCGTCTCCGGTTTCGGCCAGTCTTTCATGACCGAAATGATTTCCCCATTCGCCAACCGGAAACCGGATACGTCGACCGCCTTGCCGAGTGCGTGTTCGGAAAGCTTCCCATCCGGGAGATTGTTGCGGCGCCGGCACTGATATCCTGGTCCTGTCAGGAGCCCTGTGACGTCCATGCCCAGCTCATTGCGGCCAGCCGGGAGAACATCTTGCCGGATCCAATCCGCCACCACCTGTGCAAACTCGCATGTGATCATGACAGGTCCTGGAAAGGAGATTTCATCTCCGCTTTTCAGACCGACTTTCGTCACGGCGACAACATTTTCAAATCCGCAACCGTTGTCGGTCTCGATCGCCGGGCGTTGAACAAATGTTACCCTTGGGAGTTCGCAGAGTTGCTCAGTCACCTGCTGGACCGATGGGGCTTCAGGCTTACCTGCTTCTGCTTCCGGCTTTTTCCTCGGCTGGTCGACACCTTCAACAAACCGGTCTTGAGTGCCCGGCGCGAGCGGCTTTGAAGATGGAGCTGGAGGAGTAGCTTCCTGACCAAAGGCGGGTGCACCAACGGCAAGCAGGCAAAAACAAAACAATAAAACCAAAGCCTGCATTTCGTCCGATCCGGCTGCGACGATCACACCGATATCATTGTCGATTTCGGTCCAGAGGTCTATGGTCGCGAACCAGATAGAAGATTGGTACCAGAATGACCCTTGAACTTTATCTCGCTTATGTCGCTGCAACCCTCATCGTTTTGGCCATTCCCGGGCCAACGATCATGCTCGTCGTCAGCTACGCGTTGACGCAAGGACGGAAATCCGCGGCGGCTAGCGTGATGGGTGTGGGCCTTGGAGACGCCACGGCTGCCGCGGCTTCACTTCTAGGCCTGGGCGCGTTGCTGGCCGCTTCTGCAACGGCATTCACAGTGCTCAAATGGGTCGGCGCCGCTTATCTTGTCTGGCTGGGTCTGAAAATGTGGCGCAGCCGCCCGTCGGCTCTCGGGCCCCATACCGTTGCCGACATTCCGGCCGGCAAGATCTTCTGGCATGCTTACGTGGTGACGGCGTTGAACCCGAAGGGAATTGTCTTCTTCATGGCCTTTTTGCCGCACTTCATCGCACCGCAGGCCCCCGTCGTCCCGCAGCTTTTCCTGCTGGGGATCACCTTCGTCGTGCTTGGGATCGTGAATGCCGCTGTTTATGCCTTCGCCGCAGCAGCCGTCGGCCAGAAGCTGCGCAGCCCGTCCTTGCTCAGGCTGATCAACCGTGTCGGCGGCGGATTTTTGATCTCAGCGGCGGCGATGACTGCCACCTTGCAAAGATCAAGCAGCTGAGCTCACAGCAACCCTAAGGCTTTAGAGACTCTTGATCGACATATCAACGATCTGCAAAACGTCGCGGCATAGCTCGTGATCACGTCTCATCGGTGGGCGGCAAAAGGCACTTTCTTTGGCGGCGGTGACGATGGCTCGCCTGCCGTCCCTGCCGGCTTGGCCGCCGCAGCCTGAGATGTTTGCCGCAGGACTTCCAGCGATCTCTTGGCGCCTTCAACGCTCATAAGTCCAAAGCGCTGGATCGCTTCGTTCAGCTCCATTCCACCAATATTCAGCCGCTGCGCCCGCATCATCAGGATGTCCTTATAGGCCTCGGCCCTGACATTATTGGCTTTGCAGAGGATGATAAGCGGTTTGTCGTTCGAGCTGAACAGCAATTGGGACACAGCTGCGGGCGGCAGATCGCTCAATCCAGCCAGTAACAGAGCAAGTTCCGTCGCCTGCCCTGCCTTTGCAAACTTTCGGACAGCCTCATCGACCATTTGGCGGCCACTTTTGATGTCCTTGACAAGCGCATTCACCTGGAGCTTTGCCCGCTCAATCGTTTCCAGCTGGTTTTTCTTCTTTTCCTTGGAAGCCTGCGCCAGCATTTGTGCCAGATAATTGTCTTTGCCCAAAGCAAGCACTTGTTTTTGAAGCTCTTCGGTCAAGAGCGGCAGAAGAACCTGGCCGACCTCAAGAGGCAGATCCGGGCGACCGATCAATGCGGCTTGCACCGCCTCATCCCGGCCAACCTTGTCGACGATCGTCATGAAAGAGTTGTCGGCGATTTCCGCGCCCTCATTGGCAGCGACCTTCGACAAAACGGACGGATCACCCCGATCGACAAGGACAGAAGTCACAGCCTCTTCAATCGGAACCCTGACCGCGATCGCTTCAAGATGGTCCATGGACGCGGAGGAAGCGATCTCAACCAAGTCCTCAGACTTCAAAACAGGCGAGTTCGTAAGCACGGGTTCGGCGACAGCAAGGGTATCCTTTGCCAATTCGAGCATGAGTTGATGCGGTGCAAAATCGTCTTTCGCGACACGTTCGGCGAGCTCTGCCCGGGTGTCTTCCTCCAGATCGCCCAACAATTTGACAGCGATGTCCCCGAACAAAAAAGCCGTGTTCTCGCCGCGGGCATCACCAGCAGCCAGAAACATCTCGGTCAGCGTTGCAATAAGGCTTTTGCGGCCTGCTGTGCTTGAATCCTTTGCAAGATCAGCAAGCTTTGCCAATTCGGTCATTCTCTCTCCGCAGCGCGCTACGCGTTGTTCCGTATAGAGTACCGCGACCGGCTTAATAGACCACTACTTCGGATGCCGAGTTTTTAGGTGCCTCATTCACGAAATTGCTTCGCTTGCAACCTGCGGGACCTGAGAGCGCTGCGATGCAGCATCTTTTTTCCTTCGCTTCTCGTTAAGACTGCATTAATGTGAGCGGCTGTGACCGATGTGACGGGAGGAATACAGATGACTCTTGTACGTAACCTGAACATGATCGCATTCTTTGCAGCCTTTGCGTTTTTGGCTGCAATTGTTCTGGGACTGATCTGATATCTCGAGGTTGGTCTGGCAGGGAAATAGAATTGTAGCGCCTGCTAAAGCGCTTCAAAGATGGGCTGGACCGGAATTTTTATCTGCAACGAGGAAAGAAAAAACAACCAAAGCAACACCAAGCGGCTGCACATAAGAGCAACACGAAATGTAAAGTGCAGTGGAGTGCGTGACTGCGTTGCAGACAACGTGAAAAGAGATTCACGGGGGCGTACAACATGGAAAACCGGCGTGGGCTCAAGAAGCCGCGCCGGTTTTTTTAATCTCTCTCGGGTTTGGGAGCGGGACGCTGCGCGTCTTAGGCTGCCAGTTGCTCCGCAAGCGATATCGCATCCGCGCGCTTGTCCGGATTGACCATCAGCTGATCGGCTGCGATCACGGTCACATCAGTGATGCCCAGGAAACCAAGGAAGTGCTTCAGGTAAGTCGTTGCGAAGTCGATTTCAGACCCGGCCTGTGTACCACCGGACGCCACTGCTATGATCGCCTTCTTGTCTTTCAAAAGACCGACAGGACCGTTCTCGGTGTACTGGAACGTCTCCCGAGCGCGTGCGACCTGGTCGATCCACGCTTTCAAAGCTGCAGGCACCGAAAAATTGTAAATCGGTGTACCAATGACAACCACGTCCGCCGCTTTCAGCTCTGAAACAAGAGTATCGGACACGGCGAGTTTCAAGCGCTGCTCCGGCGTGCGCTCAGCTGGATCTGTAAAAGTCGCTCCGACCCAGGTCTCATCAATAAAAGGCAGACCTTGAGACACGTCGCGGGTCAGGATCTTCGCATCCCGGTTCGCCGTCGCAAGCGACTTTACCAGCGTCTCAGTCAGCTCTCGCGTTACGGAGCCGGTTTTGCGTGCGGATGCGTCAATATGCAGGATCGTCTTAACATCAGAGCTCATCGGTCTCTCCAGGGTCATGTCGCCAGCGGACATCGCCGGTTTGTTCATGAATAAGAGGTAATAAACTCATCGCAGATCGACTATATATAAAATTGTGAACGGTACATTCGAGGACACGTAACAATCGACCCGGTCGTGGTCATACAAAAATCCCCGGCACTAGGCCGGGGATACTGATCTTTCACAAAAGAACCGGCTGATTACCGATACGGCGCTTTCCCGAAGGAATTGATCGTCTCGAGGCGCTCCAGATTGATGATCGCAGACAACATCAAGCGATCCTGGCTCCAATCCGCAGGCTTTTGAATAGCAAGCCCGGTAAGGAACACCACCGCTGCCATTGGAACAATCACCATGGCCACCAGCCCGATATGCGGCTTGGCCCGGTCTTGTTCCATCAACGCTTCGACACGGCTACGGAGCTTTTGGGAAGGCGAGCGCCGAAGCAAGCGGTCCTGCACCTCGATCAGCGCGACGGCTGCAACGCTGGATCGGTTTTGGTTCAAAAAGGCTTCGCGCTTTTGGATCCCGGCTTTCGCTGCGCGCAACAGGCACATGCAATAGGACTTCAGATCCACTTGCGCGTTCTCAGCGACCTTTTGATCGCAAGCCAGTTCACGCAGGCGCTCGACCTCCGACTTCCAGATGTAGAAGAACGGGTTCCAGAAAAACAACGGGCGCAGGAATTCCAGACCGATCTCCCACGTCACATCCCCTTGCCGCAGATGCTCAAACTCATGTTTCAAAACGAGCTTGAGGTCGTCGCTCTGGGTCAGAAGCTCGCTTGGCAGCACCACGTAATTCCGGGTCAGTCCGCGGGCCGAATACGGAACAACGGCTGTGTCAGAGAGCAAAAGCCGAAGTTTGCCGTGGTCCCGCCAGACATGACAAGAGGCCAAAGCACGGTTCAGCTGAATGAAGCCCTTGGCGAGTTTCAGCCCGAAAAACGTGACGCCTGCAAGGAACACCGCCACGATCCCTGCGCCATGCACAGAGGTCAGGGACAAGATTTCCGTAGAAAGCTGTGCTCGCAGGCCCAAAAGAGACTGGAAATCCTGCGCCGGAATGGCAATACCGCCCCGCAAATACTGCGAGACGACCATATCGGACAGGTTCACGGACATGGCGCCCGGAACAACACCGGCATCCAAAAGGTGACGATAAAGTGCAACGGCACCCGGAGAGAGTGCGGTGATGACAAACAAGCCATTCAGCAGACCGAGCTGAACGGAATAGGCCAGTTTGATGCCCAATCGCTCCAGGACCAATTTCGCGACTAGCCATACCACCGCCGTGATGGCGAAGGTTATGTTGAGGTCGATGTAGATATCGAAAATCTGGTTAGGTAGCGTCATCTGTCCTCCTCCTGTCCAGTAACGCTCTTATTTCCTCCAGATCGTTCTCCGAAAGATCGTAGTCGTCGACGAGACGCGCCACCAATGAGGCGGGCGTCCCGTCGAACAACTTGTCTGACAAGTTTCGCAAGGAACGGGACTGGTAGGAATCTTTGGAGAGCCGCGGGGAATAGATCAGTGTCTTCCCATCTTTTCGGCTGTCCACGAAGCCCTTTTCATCCAGAATCCGCATGATCGTTGCACAGGACGTATAGGCAAGTTTTCTCTCCGGCGGCAAACATGCGAGGATATCCCGCACGGAACCTTCGCCGATCTTCCAAAGTTCAGTCATGAACTCCAGTTCGACTTCGGTGAGCAACTCGTTGCTTTTACGCTTTCTCATTCTCGTCCTGCAATCATGCGGTTCGGATGGAACTTAACATCCCTATTTTTGCACCATCTCTTGTGAAACTTCTACGTCTAATCTTTGCGTCCAGCCGGCACTAAACCTTCCAGAAGCAGAAGACACCCCAGCCAATACTGATTGCCAACGGCCACCACAGCGGCATGCCGACCAGACCCAGCCAGGCCAGGAAGATATAGGCCGTTCCGAGCAGCGTGATGAAGAGGCGATCACCGCGGGTCGTGGTCAGGCGCAAAATACCGACGCGTTCTGCCCCGCCAGGGAATTTCAGCTCAAGCACCGTCAGGAACCCGATTGCGCTGAAAATGCCGACAAACAAAAGGGCCGTCGGCCAGGTCCAGGCCATCCATCCCAGCATTACACCCTCCCCAGGGCAAAGCCCTTGGCAATGTAGTTACGGACAAAGTAGATCACGATCGCGCCCGGGATGATTGTCAGCGTCCCGGCGGCCGCCAAAAGCCCGAGTTCATATCCGGCTGACGACGCCGTCCGTGTCATAACGGCGGCAATCGGCTTTGCCTCAACCGCTGTCAGTGTCTTGGACAGAAGCATTTCCACCCAGGAGAACATGAAGCAGAAGAAAGCTGCGACACCCACACCGGACTTGATGGCCGGCAGGAAGATCGTCATGAAGAACCTCGGGAAGGAATATCCGTCGACGTAAGCGGTCTCGTCCAGTTCCTTCGGCACACCGCTCATGAACCCTTCCAGGATCCAGACCGCCAGCGGCACGTTGAACAGGCAGTGCGCAAGTGCAACAGCCAAGTGCGTGTCGAACAAACCAACGGCGGAATAGAGCTGGAAGAACGGCAGTGCGAAGACGGCGGCCGGCGCCATCCGGTTGGTGAGCAACCAGAAGAACAGATGCTTGTCGCCCACGAAAGAGTAGCGGGAGAAGGCATATGCTGCCGGCAGAGCCACAGACACCGAGATCACCGTGTTGAGTGTCACGTAGATGATCGAGTTGATGTAGCCCCAGTACCAAGTCGGATCGGTGAAGATCGCTATGTAGTTCTCGAACGTCCAGGTCTGCGGGAACAAGGAGAACCCGGAAAGGATCTCGTTGGTGGTTTTGAAACTCATCGCGACGAGCCAATAAATCGGCAACATCAAGAAGAGGATGTACAGGATGGGAACCAGATTTCTCATTCTCATGATGGTTCTCCTCAAGCTTTGTTGTCGTCTTTCGTCATCAGCGTGTAGAACAACCAGGAGGTCAGCAACGTGATGGCGAAGTAGATGAGAGACATGGCGGCAGCCGGACCAAGGTCGAACTGACCAAGGGCGATTTTCACCAGATCGATGGACAAAAGCGTGGTCGAGTTGCCAGGACCACCACCGGTCAAGACGAACGGTTCGGTGTAGATGTTGAAGCTGTCCATGAAGCGGAGCAGGATCGCGATCGTCAGAACCGTTTTCATCTTCGGCAGTTGAATGAAGCGGAACACGGCCCAGTTAGACGCACCATCGATCTCTGCAGCCTGATAGTAGGCGTTCGGAATGGACACCAAACCAGCATAGCTCAGGAGCACGACCAGAGAGGTCCAGTGCCAGACATCCATGACGATGATCGTCACCCAGGCGGCAACCGGATCCTGGGTCATGTCATAGGAAACGCCCAGCGTGTGGTTCAGGAAGTACCCGAGAAGGCCGATATCCGGCAGGGTGAAAATGTTCCACATCGCACCGACCACGTTCCACGGGATCAGCATCGGCAAAGCCATCAGAACCAGGCAGACCGGGACCCAAGGCCCCTTCTTCGGCATGGAAAGCGCAATCGCAATGCCAAGAGGGATCTCGATGATCAGGATCATGAAGGTGAAGAAGAACTGGCGGCCAAGCGCATTATGAAAGCGTTCGGACTGCAGAACTTCCTGGAACCAGCGAAGGCCTTCCCAGAAGAACAGGTTGTCGCCAAAGGTCTCCTGAACGGAGTAGTTCACCACGGTCATCATCGGGATGAGCGCGTTGAACGCCACCAGAAGGAGAACCGGGAGAACAAAGAACCAGGCGCGTTGATTTTGCGTTTTCATCAGGCAGCCTCCTCTGGGGAACTGGCCAACCAGCCGTCCTTGTAAAGACGTGTCTGGGATTGTTTGAACTGAAGCTTCACGGCCTCACCGGCGCTTGGCGCCTCCCCTTCCAGGATTGCGTGAATGCGGCTGTCATGAGCGATGGCTTCCACCACCTTGTGACGGCCGACGTCGGCAACCTTGCGGACAACGGCTTCAACGCCCTGACCATTGGAAGCAATGGAGACAAATTCCGGACGAATGCCGACTTCAGCGCCGCCATCTGCGACGTCCTTGGCCGGACCCTCAAGGCTCACTTGTTCACCGCCGAAGAAGGCAGCGCCGCCTTTCACATCGCATGGAAGAACGTTCATGCCCGGAGAACCGATGAAGTGTCCAACGAAGGTGTGCGCAGGCCGCTCGAACAATTCGACCGGGGTCCCCATCTGAACGATTTCGCCATCCTGCATCACCACGACCTTGTCGGCGAACGTCAGAGCTTCGGTCTGATCGTGCGTCACGTAAATCATGGTCGCCTTCACCCGCTGGTGAAGTTCCTTCAGTTTGGAACGGAGCTTCCACTTCAGGTGCGGATCGATCACGGTCAGCGGCTCATCGAACATCACGACGTTGACGTCCTGGCGAACGAGACCGCGGCCCATGGAAATCTTTTGCTTGTTGTCCGGCGACAGGTTCGCCGCGCGGGTGTTCAGCATGTCCGTGACTTCAAGCATCTCGGCAATCGCGGTGACCCGCTGCTTGACGATGTCCTCGTCGCGGCCACGGTTGCGCAGCGGGAACGCCAGATTGTCGTAAACGGTCATCGTGTCGTAGATGACCGGAAACTGGAACACCTGAGCGATGTTGCGTTTTGCCGGCGGCAGAGATGTCACGTCCTGATCGCCGAAAAGGATCTTACCTTCCGAGGGAACGAGCAGGCCGGAGATGATGTTGAGAAGCGTGGACTTGCCGCAGCCGGACGGCCCGAGAAGCGCATAGGCTCCGCCGTCTTCCCACGTCAGGTCGATCTTCTTCAGCGCATAGTCAGCATCACTCTTTGGATTGGGGTGATAGCTGTGACGCAGATTTGAAAGCGTGATTTGTGCCATGAAGTCCTCTCCTTACGCCACCAGCTCGCCACTCGGGGCAAAGAAGAAACAGTGGTTCGGATCCAGATAGAACGTGTGGACCTCACCAACGAAGTAGGGATGCACGCCTGGAGACAAAGACACCCAGGACTGCCCGTCCATATCGAAGTGCGCGCTGCTTTCAGAACCGCTGAGCTCGGTAACCTGCACATGGCCCTCAAGGCGCACCGTGTTGTGTTCGGTCTCGACCGGCATGACGTGGTGCGGGCGGATGGCCAGCGTGTAAATACCGTCGGAAAGACCGGCAGCAGCACCCGACAGTGTCCAGCGTGTCTGGTCGTTCAAGATGACCTCGTCCCCCTGCTTGGAGACCTCGGCCGTGTTGATCGGCGGGTTGGAGAACACCTTGGCGGCATCCAGATCTTTTGGCTGCCGGTAGATCTCCGCCGTTGGGCCGAACTGAACGACATTGCCATCGGTCATCAGCGCCGTGCGCCCGCCCAGAAGAAGTGCCTCTTCAGGTTCCGACGTCGCGTAGACAACGACAGCCCCGCGTCCGGCAAACAGCTCGGGAAGCTGGTCACGCAATTCTTCGCGAAGTTTGTAATCGAGGTTGGCAAGCGGTTCATCAAGGAACACAGCGTCGCTTTCCTTGACGATCGCACGTGCAAGAGCACACCGCTGTTGCTGCCCACCGGACAACTCGTGCGGATTGCGTTGCAGGTAAGGATCCAGCTTCATCAACTTTGCAGCTTCTGCAACGCGATCCGCGATCTCCGACTTGGCGACACCGGCAATCTTGAGCGGTGAGGCGATGTTGTCGAACACCGTCATGTGCGGATAGTTGACGAAGAACTGGTGAACCAGGCTGATATTGCGCTTTTGCGCACTCAAGCCGGACACGTCCTTGCCATTGATAATGATTTCACCGGTCGCGAGGCTGTCGAGGCCCGCCATCAGCTTGATGAGCGAGGTCTTGCCGGATCCGGTTTCTCCGAGCAGAACATTGAAATGCCCTGGTTCGAGAGACAAGGTGGTTTCCTTCACATGGGTGATGGAGCCCACGCGCTTACTGACGTTTTTAAGTTGTAAAGACATTTTTGCTGCCCGCGTCCGTCCAGGCCCAAGCGCGAATTCAATGTCGCAGCCGCCTGTCACATTCGGATCGGTGAAGGACCGGGGACACGCCCCGGTCCGATGTTTTGGTCAAGTCAGATCAGGTGATCACTGCTGCCAGCGAGCAACCAGTTCGTCGTAGTTGACGGTTTCGCCCTGCGGCTTCTCGTTTGCGAGCTTGGCCTTCGGAGCACCCGGCTGAGACAGCCAGTATTCTGCGTCACGCTCTTCATTCAAACGCGGTCCGCAACCACCGTAGACGTTGGCACGCTCATCAGCCTGCTGCATACGGGACATGACGATGTCCATTTCCTGCGCGAGGCGGTCCATAGCCTCTTGCGGGGTGAAGGCACCGGAGTTCACGTCACCGATCTGCTGCCACCAGATCTGGGCCAGCTTCGGATAATCCGGAACGTTGACGCCGGTCGGGGACCAGGCAACACGATCCGGGGAGCGGTAGAACTCAACCAAGCCGCCGAGTTTCGGCGCACGCTCGGTGAAGGACTCGTGGTTGACGGTGCTGTCGCGGATGAACGTCAGACCCACGTGGCTCTTCTTGGTGTCGACTGTTTTGGAAACAACGAACTGAGCGTAGAGCCATGCAGCTTTTGCGCGGTCAACCGGAGTGGACTTCAGGATCGTCCAGGAACCCACGTCCTGGTAACCGACCTTCTGGCCTTTTTCCCAGTAAGGACCATGGGGGCTCGGAGCCATACGCCACAGCGGGGTACCCTCGTCGTCCACAGTGTTGTTGCCTTCAGACTTCGGCTTCACCATGTCCGCAGTAAATGCGGTGTACCAGAAGATCTGCTGAGCAACGTTGCCCTGGCTCAGAGCCGGCAGAGACTGGTAGAAGTCGAAGCTTGCAGCGCCTGGAGGCGCATAGTTGCGCAGCCACTCATCCCACTTGCGGATCGCGTAAACAGCCGCCGGGCCGTTTGCAGCACCACCACGGGACACGGATGCACCAACCGGGTTACATGTGCCGGCTTCCATGCGGATGCCCCACTCGTCAACCGGAACGCCGTTCGGCTCGCCTTTGTCGCCTGCACCAGCCATGGAGAGCCATGCATCGGTCATGCGCCAGCCGAGATCGGGAGCGCGCTTACCATAGTCCATGTGACCGTAAATCGCGACGCCGTCGATTTCTTTGACATCTTTTGAGAAGAACTCAGCGATGTCCTCGTATGCGGACCAGTTGACCGGAACGCCGAGATCGTAGCCGTACTTGTCCTTGAAGGCCTTTTTCAGGTCTTCACGGTCAAACCAGTCTTTACGGAACCAGTAGAGGTTTGCGAACTGCTGGTCGGGAAGCTGGTACAGATCGCCATCCGGACCGGTGGTGAACTGGATACCCATGAAGTCGTCGAGATCGAGACCCGGGTTGGTCACGTCTTTTGCGTCGCCTGCCATCCAGTCGGTCAGGTTGTAGGCGAGCTGCAGACGGGAGTGCGTGCCGATCAGGTCGGAGTCGTTGACATAAGCGTCATAGAGGTTCCGACCGGTCTGCATCTGTGTCTGAACGGCCTGGACCACTTCACCTTCGCCGAGGATCTGGTGGTTCACCTTGATACCGGTAATTTCCTCAAAGGCTTTGGTCAGAACTTCGGACTCGTAAGAGTGAGTCGGAATGCCTTCGGACAGAACGTTGATTTCCATGCCGTTGAACGGTTCTGCGGCCTGAATGAACCACTGCATTTCTGCAAGCTGCTCATCCTTGGTCAGAACGGATGGCTGGAATTCCTGGTCGATCCACTTTTGTGCTGCCGCCTCATCGGCAAAAGCAGATCCTGCTCCTGCAATCACGGCGCTGGCCGCAACTGCGCAGAGAAGATACTTGCGCATCTTTATTTCCTCCCATGAGAGTATCTATGCCGACATTTATCCGGCTGTGATAAATTGGACTCAGGGAAGCCGCATTGTCAAACTAAAAATTTAGTAGATAGTTTGAGTGGGATTATTGGGATATAAGATATTGAAAAATATTACATTTATCAATTTCGGCTCGCTAGACTTTTCCGACTTTTAAGACGAAACGAAACCCGAAACAGCGCAATTGTGACACATATCTGACAAAAAACCAGCGAAATTTGCTTTCGAATTGTCCAAGTTGAAAACAAATTTGAAATTTAATCGACGCTATTCGCACTGCAAACGAAACTAAAATGACGCACCGCAGCATAATCTGACAGTTGTCTGGCAGATCTTTGAAAGCCTCTTCAGCTCATTTTCTGGATCAGTTCATGTCCTTCAGGAGCCGCCCGTGCTTCCGGGTTTCCTGGATGACATCGCCGAAGGTCTCAAAACCCTTCGACGTGAGGATGGGCAGCAACTTGCAAAGAGCCTCTGCGGTGGCTTCCGCATCGCCAAGCGCGGTGTGGCGGACTTCAGGCCGGATTTCTATGCAAAGCCTGTCGCACAATGCGTCGAGCGTGTGTACCTCGTTCGAACCAAATACCACCGCCGACAAAAGCACCGTGTCCAGAATCGGATGTGGCCACTCAAGACCGGCAACTTTTCCGTATTTGTGCAGGAACGCCAGATCGAACGGCGCATTGTGGGCAACGATGACCGACTGATGTGCGAACTCGTGGAAGTCCGCCACCGCCTCCAGCGGCTTGGGCGCATCGGCGATCATGATGTCCGAGATCCCGTGAACCTTGCTGGAAGCAGCAGGGATAGGCCGGCCGGGATTGACCAATTGATCAATTCGTTCGCCGGGAACCAGGCGTCCATTGACGACCCGAACGGCTCCGATCTGCACAATATCGTCCTTGTTCGGCATCAAACCGGTTGTCTCGGTATCGAAGACCGTGAAGGAAAGCTCGCTGAGAGAACAGTTTTCAATGGCCTTTTCAGTATCGCGCTCGGTTAGATCAAAATCATAGATTAATGGGCGCGCAGCTTCAGGTGCCATGCGTGCATTTGTGCTGTCGATCAAGATCATAAAGCCCGAGGCTTCGCTCAGCTTCTTCAAGCGCAGCTGAAACGAGAGATTACCTTTCGTTCCATGCACCTCAACATCCACTTCCCGCCGGGCCTCGGTCAGCTGTTCAAACCCCGGCCGCAGTTCGCTTTCGGTGAAATAGTCGTAGATGGACGAGCTGAGGCGCGGAACATGCACCTGCTTCAAAACATCAGCAGCCTGTCCGTCATAGAGCATGATCTGATGGGTCGGACTGACCAAAACAATTGCAACCGGGATTTCCGTCAGCAGCAAAGCAAGATGTGCCCGCTCCGCTGCGAGCCGCGCGGTTTCTTCGGCGACAATCCCCTCAGCATCCTCTGAGGCTTTCGACAATTCGCCGGTTACAGCTGCAACGGCCGGCCCCAAATCCCCGAGATAGCGTGCTTCATTTTGATCGACAGAGACCTCTACACCAGCATGCGCCCTTGTCCGCATGGCCGCGGCAATGCGTTCCACCGGTTTGGCGACATTGGTGTCGAACAAAAACCAGCATCCGGTGAAGATCGCGAGTGAGAGAAAGAACAGAAGGATACCGGAGAAGGTGAAAGCACCGGCCACACCAGTCTCTGCAGCGTGCCCCAATCCCATGTAAAGAGTAAAACCAATCGCCACCCAGACAGCCGCGGTCATTCCCAGGAACATGAGAAACACCCGCAATCGCAAACTGAGTGACGTCAGCATCATCCCACTCCACAGATCGTTGTCACCATGGGATCGGTCTCTGGGACACGAACCCATTGAATCCCTTCAATCGTTCCACTGTCTTCAAAGGTGACGGCGTCAATGAGTGCGGCCCGGCGCGTTTCAGTACAATCGGTGAGGACCGGCAACTTGTTCACCGTTGACCAGCGGCCGAAGTAGTAAGCGTCGGCGAGTTTCATCCCCGGCTGAGCGTCATGGGTCTTGATCGACAAGGTGTCGATCGCAACAAACCGCTCGACATAAGGCAGGGCGAAGGTCCAGGGCCGGTAGAAGGACCGGTTTTCAACGGTCTGCGCAACGACGAGACCCTCTGGCAGCGTTTCCCGGGTTCGTTCGTACCAGCCGTATTCGCTAGAGATGGTGGTCGCGAGCATCGCAACACCCGCCATAACAGGGGCAAGCCACTTCGGCATCCGGCCGCCCAGCGCCCGGTTGATCAGCATCACAAGCCCTGCGGCAGCAATACCGGCAACAATCGTTGCAATCAGTTCAACAAACATTCACTCCCCCATCCGGATAACGAGGAGACGCCAAGCCCCTCGTCCGGTGTTTTTAATTCAGCATGCCACGGCCCTGCCCCGCTGACGACTGCATAGTTTTGACCACAACAAAGGCATCACGCAAATGGCTGCGCTCAAAGTCTGACAAGATCGAGGGTTGCATGAAGTTGTTCGGCGGCAAGCCCTGCTTGATCAAATCCACCTGGTGCAAGAGCCGCGTTTCGGCGATCAGGTCATAAGCATCGATCAGATCGCCGCCGCCGGATTGGCTCAACTGCCCCTTCTCCTTGGCCTCGACAAGCCGGGCCCGTGTGTTGACGGCCTTGATTTCACCCCGCAGAGCATAGATCCGGCCGAGATCCACCACCGGCACAACGCCATTGTGCTTCATATCCAGGGTGTTCTTGTTTTCACCGGACCGGATCGTTGCAAGGCCGCGCAGGAGATTGAGAGGCGGCGTATGCTTTAGCGAATTGCTGATCATATGCGCCACGAAAATCGAATTTCGGGCAGCGACTTCCAGGGTTTCCTCCTGGAGGTTTGCGAACAGCGGCACATGCCCACCGATCGGCCGCAGGTCGAACATCACCGAACTCAGCATTTGCGCCATCGGGTCCGGCTTATCGATCCAGCCTTCAAAGTAGCTTTTCCAGACCTTTGCCGGCTGACACCAACGCGGATTGGTCGCCATCATGTCACCCGGACAATAGACATATCCGCAGGTGTTCAGACCATCGCAGACGAACTTCGCAAGTTCAGCAAAGTACCCGGTCTGATCTGCGTCCGTGACGCTGTCATCCAGGAACAGGCAATTGTCCTGATCGCTGACGCCTGTCTGCTCCTGCCGCCCCTGCGATCCACACGCAAGCCATAGGTACGGAACCGGAGCCGGTCCAAGTTTCTCCTCGGCAAGTGCAAGCAGCCGCCGGGTTGTTGTGTCTGCGACATCGGTGATCAAACGGGTCACCACTTCATGACGGTTACCGCTGCCGACCAGCTGGACCAGGAGGTTCGGGATCCTGGCTGTCACCTTTGCAATTTCTTCGGCCGTTGCTGCATTGGTGATCTCGCCAACCAGTTCAGCCGAACTGACGGCTTGAAACCGGGTCAGATCCGTTTGCGTCACGATCCCGGCCAGTTTCCCACCTTCAACAATCGGGACATGGCCGATCCGGCGTTCCATCATCAGGTGCAAGACATCGGAACCAATCGACGACGGAGCCAGCGTCACCGGGTTCGCGGTCATCACCGAGTCAACGGGTGTCTCAATTGGCCGACCCTCTGCCAGGATCTTCCCGGAAAGGTCCCGAATGGTGACGATCCCGATCAAGGCGTCATCTGAATTCACCACACAAAGCGAGGAGACATGGTTCTCCCGCATTCGTGTTGCGGCCAATTGAACGGTGTCATCCGCCGCGCATGTGATTGGCTGTCCCGCCATAAAGGTCGAAACCTGCGTGGTTGCCAGGTCTCTTTCCCGCGCTTGCGGCTTCCGGCTCCGGTCGAAAAAGCGGGCGAAGGGTTGGTGGTCGCGGATGAGATCTTTGAACAGCCCGGAAGGAACGACCAACAGGGTCGCGGCGGTGTCTGCGGTCGCGGTTGTCACCGCAAGTCCGTTTTTCAACAGCCCGCGCTCACCGAAAGAGTTTCTGGATCCAAGGTAACTGAGAACAGCGCCCTGCTCGTCCCGCACTTCGATCGCACCGTCGTAGATTATAAAGAGGCCTGGGATGCTGCTTCCGAATTCGTAGACGGAAGTGCCCGGCTCCAGATCCCGGACATCGATTTGCCCCACGATGGCACTTTGCACATCGGCAGGCAGGGCATCATAAGGATGCACCGATTTCAGGAACTGCAGGATCTGATCGGATGTCAGCGACATGGCACAGCCTTTTGAACCGGTAATAAAAAGTCCTGCCCAGTAAGAACCGGGCAGGACAAGATCGGAACTGAACGGGCCGCCGCAAGCAGCGGCCCGGACAGGTGTTAGTGATCCTGAGCTGCCGCGGCTCCGCGGGGGATCCGAACGCTCTGAACGAGCTCTTCGATTTCCGTCGGGATCGGATCCGAGGCCTTGGAGACAAAGTAGGCGACGGTGAAGTTCACCATGGCACCAATTGCACCGAAAGACGTGGACTTGATCGGGCCGAGCAGCGGATCAGCATCTGTGAAGGAGTTGGTGCCCGGAATGAACAGCCAGCCCTTGTGCAGGAAGATGTAGATCAGCGTGACGGAGATACCTGCGATCATCCCTGCAACCGCACCGCGGCTGTTCACCTTGGTGAAGATGCCCATCATCAGGGCGGGGAAGATCGAGGCCGCCGCTAGCCCGAAGGCCAAGGCCACCGTCTGCGCCGCGAATCCGGGTGGATTCAAGCCCAAATATGTTGCCACAACAATCGCGACCGCCATGGCTATTCGTGCCGACAACAGTTCGCCCTTCTCCGAGATATTTGGATTGTAGGCCCCCTTGATCAAGTCATGCGAGACCGCTGACGAGATCGCGAGCAACAATCCGGCCGCCGTCGAGAGCGCTGCTGCCAGACCACCCGCGGCCACCAGACCAATCACCCAACTCGGAAGGTTGGCGATCTCCGGATTTGCAAGAACAAGGATGTCGCGGTTGAACTTGGTCAGCTCGTTGCCTTCCCAGCCCTTTTCCGCAGCAACTGCTTGCAGATCAGCATTCTTGTCGTTGTAGTACTGGATCTTGCCGTCGCCGTTCTTGTCTTCCCAGTCCAGAAGACCGGTTTTCTGCCACGTCGACATCCAGTCGTACTTCGAGTCGTTTTCGATCTGCTCCACAGCAACAGCGCCGCCATTGATACCGCCATTCGGCCACATCATTTCGGTGATGTTGAGACGCGCCATCGCACCCACAGCCGGAGCTGTCAGATAAAGAAGCGCAATGAAGACAAGCGTCCAACCGGCAGACCAGCGCGCATCGGAAACCTTCGGAACCGTGAAGAAGCGCATGATCACGTGCGGCAGGCCCGCGGTACCGATCATCAGGGACAGGGTGAAGAGAACCATGTTCAGCGTGTTGGCATGGTGAGCCGTGTAGGACGCAAAGCCAAGTTCCGTAACCACCTGGTCCAGCTTGGCAAGCAGCGGCACACCGCTGGCAACATCATTGCCGAAGAGACCCAGACCCGGGATCGGGTTGCCGGTCAACTGCAGCGAAATGAAGATCGCCGGGATGGTGTAAGCCGTGATCAAAACGCAGTACTGAGCCACCTGCGTGTAGGTCACGCCCTTCATGCCCCCGAAAACCGCGTAAGCGAAAACCACACACGCGCCGATCAGAAGACCGGTTGTGTTGTCAACTTCCAGGAAGCGGCCAAAGGCAACCCCAACGCCGGTCATCTGACCGATAACGTAGGTTGTCGAGGCAACGATCAGGCAGACAACGGCAACGATACGGGCCGTCTGGCTGTAGAACCGGTCCCCGATGAATTCGGACACCGTGAACTTGCCGAACTTACGAAGGTAAGGCGCAAGCAGCAACGCCAACAGCACGTAGCCGCCGGTCCAGCCCATCAGGAACGAAGAGTTGTCGTAGCCGGTAAAGGCGATGAGGCCTGCCATGGAAATGAACGAGGCAGCTGACATCCAGTCCGCTGCGGTCGCCATTCCGTTGGTGACCGGGTGAACACCGCGGCCAGCGGCGTAGAATTCAGATGTAGACCCTGCGCGGGCCCAGATCGCGATGCCGATGTAGAGGGCGAAAGAGCCACCCACAAACAGCAGATTTATCGTAAACTGATCCATATCTCAGGCCGCCCTTATTCTTCGTCCACACCATGCTCGCGATCGAGCTGGTTCATGCGCCAGGCGTAAAAGAAGATCAGCCCGAGGAACACGAGGATGGAACCCTGCTGGGCAAACCAGAAGCCCAGATCGGTGCCGCCGACGGGAATGCCGCTCAGCAGCGGGCGCAGCAAAATGCCAAACCCGAAAGAGACCAGCGCCCAGATGACGAGGCTGATCTTGATGATGCGCATATTGGCGGACCAATATTCGTTGTTGGATGAGTTTTCGGACATACAGTCTCCTCCACTTGATCCTGTTAAGGTTCAAACGCCCCGGCGAACGCGGCGCCTCAATCGCGTGTTTTGAATTGGAACCTTGAGCCTGGATGCTGGATGCTGGCGGTGGAGCGGCTGGGCCTTGAACACAGCGATTTCCGGAGATGTCCGGGAAAGCTGTACCATGACTATTTACAACCGATTTTCTCCATTTGGCACGCACTCAGCACTTGGCCGAGGAACCCCCTTCCCTAGACCTCAATCTGTGACCCCGTTCAAAACGGGGTTCATACTGCTTATTGACCTATCGTGACGATCGTCACCGAACTTCACTGGAATGCGAGTTTAGTTTTCTATCGATACGCAAAATATACTCAAGACTACTTACGTAGGCCCATACTTCAGTAGGGGCTTCGTAAGTCTATTAGACTAACGAATTACACTTTAGAAATAAGAACTTGACGCATGCGGAACGCTTCAGGAGAACAGCTTGAGCAAGTAAAGTGTGACCTGTCTCAGTTGAGCAAAAAGGGGCGCCTATGCGGTGGCGCCCCGGGTCTCAATTTCATGAATTTCAATAAGTGCCGGACCGGATGTCCTGGCCATATCGGTCAGCGCATCATTGAGCTGCGAAACATCCGCCAATCGGATTGACGGCAAGCCATAGCCTTCCGCGATTTTCAGAAAATCCGGGGCGGATGGCGTCACCCCCTCCGGTTCAATCCCGCTGTCCTCCATAAAGGTGCGGATCTCACCGTATCCGTCATTGTTCCAGACGAGGAAAATGACATTCGCCCCACAGTCTTTTGCCGACCCGATCTCGGCAAGCGAAAACTGAAATCCACCGTCGCCAACAATACAAACGACCGGAACTTCAGGAGCCCCAAGGCTCGCCCCCACCGCGGCAGGTGGACCATAGCCAAGGGCGCCAAAGCCGGTGGCGGCATTGAACCAGCCCTTCGGCTGTCCAGCTTCGAAGTAAAGATTGCCGGAATAGATGGCTTGTGTGGAATCACCGACGATGATGCAGCCCGGCAGCGTATCGCGAATGGTCTCAAGAACCGCGATCTCTGCCTTCATCTTGGGAGTGAGGGCGGCAAAGGTCTCTTCGCGGCAGGATTTTGCCCGCGCCGCGCCATCACCACGTCCGGTGTGATCGTGAAGAGCGGCCAGCAGATCTGCCACCAGCTGATCAACAGTGGAGAGGATCGAAAGCGCAGCTGATGGTCCTCGGGCCAGCTGATCGGGATCGATGTCGACCCGTACCAGGTTTTCAAGTTCCGGGAAGCCGTTATCGGCATACATGTCGTAATCGGTCTGACCCATCTGCGTGCCAAGCGCGATCACCAGATCGGCGTCCGACACAAGCGCGCGGACGGCCTTCAAGCTCGGGCTTGCCGGAACCGACAGCGGATGGCCCGCAAACATGCCTCTTGCGTTCACCGTCGTCACCAATGGCGCATACAAGGTCTCGGCAAGTTGTTGAATCTCTTGCGCTGCCGAGATCGATCCACCACCACACAGGATCACGGGCCGTTTCGCCGACCGGCACTTGGCCGCGAGGTCAGTGACTTCTGCTGCAGCTCCTCGTGGGCCGCTGGCGATGACCGGTTTCCAGGCTTCCATTGCGATCTTCTGCGGCATCACATCGGTCGGGATCTCGATGTGAACCGGACCTGGCCGACGGGATTTCAGAACAGAAAAGGCCCGCTCCATCACAGATGGAAGATCGTTTGGGTCAAGCAGCGTGTGCGACATGACGGCCAGTGTTGCCATCATGGCCCGCTGATCGGGCAATTCATGCAACATGCCGCGGCCATGGCCGAGACTGTCCCGCGCGTTCACACCGGAGATCACCAGCATGGGGATCGAATCCTGATAGGCCTGCGCCATCGCGGTGATCGTGTTCGTCAGTCCCGGTCCTGTGATCACCAGAGCAACGCCGGGCTTGCCGGTCACACGCGCATACCCGTCGGCCATGAAGCCAGCCCCTTGCTCATGCCGAGGGGTGATGTGACGGATGGGAGACGAAGCCAATCCGCGATAAAGCTCAACCGTATGAACACCTGGAATGCCAAAGACGGTTTGAACGCCGTTGATCTCGAGAAGGTCAATCAGGGCTTCACCAACAGTTTTCTCAACTACGCCCATTTCTTCGATCCCGCATTCTCCGCCAGCTCGTCCGCGAACGCCGCGATCTTCGTGGCCGCTTCCCGCAAGGTGTCATCTGCGACCGTCAATGACAGGCGAATGAACCCGGCCGCCTGTTCGCCAAACGAGGCGCCTGGCATGACGGCAACGTGTTTTTCTTCCAGAAGGCGCGTTGCAAACGTTTCACCATCCAGCTCGGTGCCACTGACATCAACCAGCAGAAACATGCCCGCTTCCGGCATCATGGGACGCAAGGCACCATGGCCGCCAAGATGTTCCATCAAAATCTCGGCACGCCGCTGGTAGCTCTCCCGCATGCGTTCAGCGGTATCAAACTCACCGGAAACGGCCATCGCCGTCATATCCGCAATGAACGGTTGCCCGCCAAAGAGCATGGTTTCGGAGACTGCAAGCAACCGGTCGCAGAATTCTTCCGGGCCAACCGCCCATCCAGACCGGAAGCCGGGCGCTGCGTGGGACTTGGAAATCGACGAAACAGCAATCGTTCGTTCCTGCAGAGCCTCAATGTCGAAGGGCGAAGCAAAGGTGCGCTCAAAGATCAGCTTTTCATAGACCTCGTCACAGACGATCCAGAGATCATGACGCTGGCAAACCTCGCCAATTGCAGCAATTTCATCTGCGGTCAGTGCCGCACCGGTCGGATTGTGGGGCGTATTGAGAAGCAGCACTCGGGCATTGGGGGTTACGGCCGCTTCAAGGTCTTCCGGCTTAAGGTGAAACCCGTTTTCCGGACGCAAAGGGACCGGCACCATAGCCGCGCCCGTCGCAGCAATGACGCCTTCATAGGTCGCATAGTAGGGATCCGGCACGAGCACCGCATCCCCGCCCTCAACAAGACCGAGCATCACCGCAAAAAGCGCTGTCTGCGTTCCCGGAAAACACAGGATGTTGCGCTCCGTAACGCTTGGCCGACGCTGCCGGTATTTTTCTACCAAAGCAGCCACGATCTTCGGTTCACCGCGCCCGTTCGAATACCGGATCCGGCCAGCCCGCATCGACCGTTCAGCTTCATCCAGGAGCGCTTTGTCAGGCATGATGTCCGGCTCGCCAATCGTCAGCTCGATCACCGGTGTACCCGCATCCATCATCTCGCGGGCCTTCAGATGAACTGTCCATTTCCCGGATCCCAAATGGGTCAACCGGTCGGTGATCGACGCATAACGCATAGTCGGTCTCTCAGGTTTGTTGAGTGTCAGCAGCAAGAGAAATGCCGCCCAAAAGGACTTCCACAGACCGGACAGCAATGCCCGGCAAAGGTGTTTCGGAGAAGAGATCGCCTACCAGCGTGCCTTCCAGCCACAAGCCGTCGATCACGCCGTTGATCGCGATGGCAAGCTCTTGACATCGCTTGGTATCCGCCGCTTGCCCGGCTTCCGTGAGAACATCGGCCACGAGCGCTTCAAGCACAGACCGGAACGCCAGATAGCTCTCCCGGTGAATCTCGGCAAAGTCCGGGTCGACCCGCACATGACTGATGAAGGCCGCCCAGAGTGACAGAGCACGGCCGTCGGCGACCGGCGGCGTCAGGTTCGCAACAATGAAGTCATGCAACCGGGCCCGGGCGCTCGATTGCCCCTTGTCGGCAGCGTCGGCGACCTTTGACGTCATGCCGGTCATGACTTCGCGATAGGCGGCCTGCAGCATCTGATCTTTGCTGGAGAAGTAGTGGCGGATGAGACCAGGCGTCACACCAGCCCGAGTTGCCACTTCGCGCACGGTTGCGCCTTGCAATCCAAGCTCGGAAATACAGTCCAGTGTTGCGGTGATCAGATCTTGGCGGCGCTCGGCTTCCGGCGCTCTATGGAACGACCGACGGGTCATCTCGCCACCCGTTCGATAATGGTCAAAACCGGGTCTTCATCTTGCAGGAGACAAGCGGCTGTAAACGTCGCACTCATTGCACCTCACGCCTCCCGTTTCTTATGCCGCCGCCCATTCATGGGAGCGTAAGCGCGCCATTCATGCGCTCAGATTCCGGCTTACTATACGACTGAATAATAAGCACACAAGCCCAAATTATACACTTGAATAATTTCTGAGCCGATGCAAAGCTTCTTGGAATGACCGGGCAGTCAGCTGGCGCTATCCCGGAAACAACAACAAGCCAGCGGGGACAAAAACACCAACAGCTCTGGCAGTTTAGCTGGGCAATGGCGGAAGAATGGAAGATGTGGCGCCAGCCATAGAGGTGCGAGACCTCTTTAAGCGTTTTGGACCTCTCGAGGTTCTTAAGGGGGTCTCGATGACGGCCAACAAAGGAGACGTCATCGCCATCATTGGCGGGTCAGGCTCCGGCAAATCCACCTTCCTTCGATGCATCAACATGCTCGAACTTCCAAGTGCCGGATCCGTGACAATACATGGCGAAGCCATCGCCCTGAAAGACGACGGTCATCATGGCTTGCGCCCGGCGGACCGGAAACAAATCGAGCGCATCCGCAGTCAGCTGGCCATGGTCTTTCAAAGCTTCAATCTGTGGCAACACATGACGGTGCTGCAAAACGTCATTGAAGTGCCGGTCCACGTGCTCGGCATGAAACGGGATGAGGCGGTCGAAATCGCCGAAACGTTGTTGCGCCGGGTCGGGTTGCACGAGAAGCAGGATGTCTATCCGGCCTTCTTGTCGGGCGGCCAGCAGCAACGCGCAGCAATTGCCCGCGCCCTGGCTGTCCAGCCGCTGGCGCTTCTCTTTGACGAACCCACGTCCGCGCTCGATCCCGAACTGGTCGGGGAAGTGCTCAGTGTGATCGGAGACTTGGCGAAAGAAAACAGAACCATGGTCCTCGTGACACACGAGATGAAGTTCGCACGCGACGTCGCAAGCCACGTGATCTTTTTGCACAACGGCATCATCGAGGAACAGGGACCGCCAGACCAGGTCTTTGGCGACCCGAAATCGGAGAGACTGAGACAATTCATCAGTTCGGTCCACTAGGCCGGATACTCACGGCCACACCGTGAGCCGGCAACCAGAGTGTCGAAGCCTTGCCGGGAGGAAAAAGGCAGTCTTCGGCAAGTTCAAAGACCGGTCGTCCCGCACCTCGTCGCGGGCGGACCATCCCGACCAATCGGGCAAACACAGTGAAAACAGGGGAACAGCATGAAACACATGATCAAAGCAGCTTTTGTGGCAACCGCGGTGAGCGTTGCAGCAATTTCCGGCGCCCAGGCGCAAGATGTCAAAGTCGGCGTTGCTGCAGAACCGTACCCGCCGTTCACCTCCCCGGATGCCAGCGGCAATTGGGTCGGTTGGGAAGTCGAATTCATGGAAGCAATCTGCGCGGAAGCAAAGCTCAATTGTGTCATCACCCCGGTTGCCTGGGACGGCATCATCCCAGCGCTCACTTCCGGCAAGATCGACATGATCGTCGGCTCCATGTCGATCACCGAAGAACGTCTGAAAACCATCGACTTCTCCGACAAGTATTACAACACGCCGACCAGCATCATCGGCGCCAAGGGTGACGATTTCGAAGCAACGCCGGAAGGTCTGTCCGGCAAGATCCTTGGCGTTCAGGTCTCCACAATCCATGCGGCCTACGCGGACAAGTATTTCGCTCCGACCGCTGACGACATCAAGCAGTACCAGACACAGGACGAAGCCAATCAGGATCTGGCAGCCGGCCGGGTCGATGCGGTTCAGGCAGACGCCATCGCTCTTGACGCATTCTTGAAGTCTGACGCAGGCGCATGCTGCGAATACAAGGGCAATGTGGCTGATGATCCGGCCATTCTCGGCGCCGGTGTGGGCGTTGGCCTGCGCAAGGGCGAAGATGAGCTGAAAGAAAAGATCAACGCAGCAATTGCCGCGATCCGCGTCAACGGCACATACGAAGAGTTCTCCAAGGAGTACTTCGACTTCGACATCTACGGCGGTTAATGGCCAGCCTTCCGCTCTTCCGCCGGCGCGCACTTGCGCCGGCGGCCCTCTCCTTTTGAAAAGGTTGCCTGCCGCCTATGGCCGTTGATGCCGGATTTCTCAATCTGAACCTTCTCGCTCTTTCTCCGCCCGGCTGGGGCGGCGTGCTTCTGGAAGGCTTTGCCGCCTCTTTGCAACTCGCTGTCGGCGGGTTCACGCTCGGTCTCATGATCGGGATTGCAGGCGCCTTTGGCAAACTCTATGGCGGCCCGATCCTCCGGGATCTTCTTGAAGTCTACACCACAGTGATCCGGGCGGTGCCGGAACTGGTTCTCATCCTGCTGCTCTACTACGCCGGCACAGATGCAGTGAACGCACTCCTCGGCCTTGTCGGCCTGCCACGTGTCGACATCAGCGGTCTTGCCGCCGGGATTTTCGTGATTGGTGTTGTTCAAGGCGCCTACCAAACGGAAGTCTTGCGTGGTGCCATCAAGGCTGTGCCGCCGGGGCAAATCGAAGCCGCGCGCGCCTATGGCATGTCACCGTTGAAAACGCTGCGCCGCATCACCCTGCCCGCCATGCTGCCCTACGCCATTCCGGGGCTCTCCAATCTCTGGCTGATCGCCACCAAGGACACCGCCTTGCTGGCCGTCGTCGGCTTCAGCGAACTGACGCTGGTCACCCGCCAGGCTGCGGGCAGCACCAAGGCCTATATGCTGTTTTTCTGCGCAGCCGGTCTCATGTACCTGACACTGACGCTGGTTTCGAACCGCGTCATCGCCATCATCGAAAAACGTGCCCGCCGCGGCATAGCGGGGCCGGTGTGAGATGAGCGATACCAAAGTCACCATGCCCGCTTATGTGCCGCCGCCCCCACGCCGTTTGTTGGAGCCGCACCGGATCTTCCTGATCGCCGTCTTTGGAGTGATCGTCTTTTGCGCCATTTACTTCATGCGCTGGGACTGGCTGCCAAAATATCAGACACGGCTGCTCTACGGCATTGGCGAGACACTGTTCCTCCTGTTCTCAACCGCTGCAGTCGGCTTTCTGCTGGCTCTTCCAATCGGCCTTGTTCAGGTTACGGGCCCATGGCCACTTGCAGCGCTTGCACGCGGGTTCTGCACATTGATCCGCGGCACGCCACTGCTCCTGCAACTCTGGTTGCTTTACTACGGCCTTGGGTCCGTCTTTGCGCAATATCCGGAAATCCGCCAGTCCATGTTCTGGCCGTATTTGCGGGACGCCTGGCCCTATGGCTTCACAGCCTTGATGCTGTCGTTCGCGGCCTATGAAGGCGAAGTCATGCGCGGGGCCTTTGCCGGCGTGCCGCGCGGCGAGCTGGAAGCCGCCCGCGCCTTCGGCATGAGCCGCTTTACAATGTTCCGCCGGATCTGGCTGCCGCGCGCCTTCTATCGCGCCTTGCCGACATTGAGCGGCGAAACCGTGCTGCAGCTGAAATCAACGCCACTGGTCGCAACGATCACCGTCGTTGACGCCTATGCGGTGATCACACGAGTCCGCCAGGACACATTCCTGGTCTACGAGCCTTTGCTGCTGCTGGCCCTCATCTATATGTGCCTGACCGGAATTCTGGTATTGCTATTCCGCTATCTTGAAAGCCGCATTCCAAGCCGGGGCGCCTAAGCATCCGGCCAATATTTGAAAGCACTTTTGTAAATGACCAAACAGACCACCAATTTCGATGCGGACCTGGTCGCAACACGGCATCATCTGCATTCAATCCCCGAAATTGGTCTGTCGGAATTCAAGACCTCGGACTATGTCGCCAGCGAACTCACCGCGATGGGCTATGAGGTGACACGGGGTCTGGGCAAAACCGGTGTCGTCGCAACCCTTCGAAACGGCACCTCCAGCCGCAGCATCGGCATCCGGGCCGACTTTGACGCCCTACCGATCAAGGAAGAGACCGGCGCAGACTATGCCAGCACCCACCCGGGTGTGATGCACGCCTGCGGCCACGATGGCCACACCGCAATGCTGCTTGGCGCGGCCAAACGGCTGGCAGAGCGCAAACAGTTCGACGGCACGGTGCATCTCATTTTCCAGCCGGCCGAGGAGAATTTTGGCGGCGCAAAACTGATGATCGAGGATGGCCTGTTTGAGCGGTTTCCCTGCGATGCCGTATTTGGCCTCCACAATGACCCCGATCTGCCGTTTGGGGAGTTCCATTTCATCGACGGCCCGATGATGGCGGCAGCCGATGAATGCAAGATCACGGTGATCGGCAAAGGCGGCCATGGCGCGGAACCGCAATCAACCCCGGATCCGATTGTCTGCGGCGCGTCGATCATCATGGCCCTGCAAAGCATTGTGGCGCGTAACATCCACCCCATGCGGCAAGCCGTGATCACGGTTGGAGCCTTCAACAGCGGCATTGCCAGCAACGTGATCCCGGAGCGGGCCGAAATGAGCCTGACCGTCCGCGCTTTTGATCCGGATGTCCGGGATGAGCTGGAGACCCGCATTCGACAGGTTGCGGAAGGCCAGGCGGCAAGCTACGGCCTCAAAGTGGCCGTTGACTACGAGCGCGGTTATCCTCCCATGGTGAACCCAAGGAAAGAGACAGACTATGTGCGGTCGATTGCCCGGCGCTTTGCCGGCAGCGACAAGGTGAAAACCATGCCGGACCCTATCATGGGCAGCGAGGATTTCGCCTACTTCCTTGAAGAGAAGCCCGGATGTTTCTTCTTGTTGGGGACGGCCAAAACGGACAACGACCCGCCGCTCCATCACCCGAAGTACGACTTCAACGACGACGCCCTCCTCCTCGGCGCAGCGTTCTGGGTGGACCTGGCAGAGGATTTTCTTTCGGGACTAGACACAGCTGAGTGACCAGATTTCGATTGGCTCTTGCCGGCCCCGAACGTCATGTACTCCGGCTTGCAAAAGGCCAGGCGCAACAACACTGGGGTCGGCGCCTCCTCGCTTCACTGCTTCTATCAACTCGTTGCTGACGGCAACCTGGGCTCCGATTTCCCGGGTCAGCTTTTCCAAGCGGCTGGCGACATTCACCGTGTCTCCGAGAACGGTGTACTCCAGCTTGTGTTCATCACCAATGTTGCCGACAACTGCTGTGCCGTAGTGGACACCAATCCCAACACCTATTTGTGGCGCGCCCTCCCGTTCCCTTTCAGCGTTCCACTCGCCGATCACTTCAGCCATTCGCGCAGCACATCTGAGCGCCCTTTCAGCATCGTTCGGGCGGGTACGTGGAGTTCCAAAGTGAACCATCACCGCATCGCCGATGAATTTGTCGATTGTTCCGTCTTGTTCGAAGGCAACCTTCGCCAGACGCCCATGAAAGGCGCGCAACAAAGCGATCAATTCGTGTGGCGGCAGCTTTTCTGAGATCGACGTAAAGTCGACCATATCTGCAAAAAGCACGGCAACCGGTCGGTTGCCCGGCTCATCCGGTTCCCAGCGGCCCTCGGAGAATTCACGAACGATGTTGGGAGAAAAGTAGCGTGACAACATCGCGCGCTGAGCTTCAGCTGCGACCTGTCTGCGAACAAGCGCACGCGAGCGGACGACCACGATCGTCAGGATCACGGAAATCAGCACAAGAAACACAACCTGATTGGATAAGCGCGCAAGGCCAACCGCATTGGGATCAAGGATCTTGGCCAGCGCCATTTCAGGTCCCATACCCTCGTCAAGAACATCACCAGACGTAAACGGTATGGCGTTTGGCTGTGTTGCGACCCACAGATATCCGAGAGACCAAAACGCGGCAGCAGCAAGTCCTGTCCAGATGACGAGCGTTGGCTTGTAGCTCAAAGCCATGCTGACAACGAACACGCCAAGATAGAGAAAGGCAGGTGTTCTCAAGTTCATTTGCTGCGTCCAGCCTTCAAAATCGAATGGCGTTGGCACAATCAAAACAAAACTCAGTGCTGCCGCATCAAGAACAATGAAAGCTAAAACGGGTCCGGTATTGGCACCGGTGCGATGCCGCAGGGCATATGGAACGATCCCTAGGGCAGCGAAGGCAAGGATAGCGCTGAGATAAAGTGATGATCGCTCGAAAGGGAGCGTGAGCGACACCCAAATGGCCAAAAGAACCAGAACCAGGTTCCGTCCCCAGAAGACATAAGACAGGCCGGACGCCTCTTCCCGTGCGATGGCGTCAGCAACGGATTTCGAAACCTGCGGCTTGGCAGCCGGTTGGAAAAAACGCATCAATCCATCCCTTCGGCCGCCCCCGCTGCTCTAGTAAAGGAAAGTGGGCAAGACACAGCCGTTTGCTGCTGTGTCTTGAATGAGTTGATTGTTGAAACGGCTCTTCAGATCAAGAGCTGGAGACCTCGTATTTGCCATCAACGCTCATGTAAAAAATGCACGCCTCCGATCCAGCACATGTCACCATATGTGCGGTCGCCGACTGCGAACCGAAATAGCTCCCTGGATCGAGAGGCGTGGCATCTTCTGCCGCAGTTGTTTGATGGGTAACAGTGCCCTGAATGACAACAGCCCTCAACCGGCTGTCTCCGCCGGCAATCGCTCCCTTAAAACCTGATGGCAGTCTGAGAAACGTCCCATTTTTCTGACCCTCACTTGGGTTCCCCCAGAGAAAGGCCATTTGCGGTCCGTTTTCTCCTGCCGACGCCCCAGGCGCATCGACCCACGACACGTCCCCGGCATCGATCCAAACGATATTGTCGGCCTCCACGTTCACCGGGAACTCTCCATTGGCAAACGCTCTGTCCTTGGGTTGAACCAGATACGGACCTTCCTGGATTTCCAGGAAAGCGCTGGACAACCCCGCATCTTCGCGCGCTGCCGTGATATGAGACGCGCCAGCGGGTTGCGTCCAGAACGAGCCTGGCCCCATCCACATGAGTTCTGCGGACGGATCGTCATTGTGTACTGCTCCGCTGATCACAACAGCCCGGTATGTGATGTTGTGGATGTGCGGCGGCGAACTGAAGCCGGGTTTGAACCGGATGATGGTGCCGGTCGGTACGTCTTCGCGAATGTCACCCCACAAGACACCTGCTTGCGGACTGGCGTCTCCACGCGCCGGGTTGAGGGGCTGGAACTCAACAGTCGAACTTGGAACCACCTGCACCCCTCCAGCAGACGTCTGATCCTGAGCAGAAACTGAAGTGGCGGTTAGTGTAGCAGCGAAGACAGTGGCAATTGCCTGGGAGGAGTAACGCATCTTTTGAACCCTGAGATTTGAAGCGGCGCGGGCCGCATTTCTTCGTCTGCCTCTTTAGTTAAGCTCCACTTTCAATTAATAATCAGCTGGAAATCAAAATTACTATTTGGATAAACAGAATAATGTCCATCGACCTCAAGTCGCTCGAATTGTTCGTTCGGGTCGCCGCGCTGGGTGCAATCGGGAAGGCGGGTGCAGAATTCGGTTTGTCAGCGACGGCTGCTACACAGCGTTTGCAGGCTCTTGAGACAACAGTTGGAACGCAGCTTCTTCACCGAACCACCCGCGCGGTTTCTCTTTCTACGGACGGTGAGATATTTCTCGCACACGCAAAGCGTATTCTCGGCAACGTTGAGGAAGCCCTCGCCGACATCCAGCCGGATGCGCAGGACATCAAGGGAGACCTTCGAGTTGCGTGTTCTGCATCCTTCGGACGCTTGCACATTGCGCCTCATGTGACCGAGTTTCTTGAACACCATCCCGGCGTTACTCTCCAACTTGCGATGAGTGACTCGGTGGTAGATATCGTCGAACAAGGGTTCGATATGGCAATACGTATCGGCGAACTGGCTCCATCAACACTGAAGGCACGCAAGTTGGCCGAGAGCCCCAGGCTCCTTGTTGCTTCGCCAAAGTATCTTCAACGTCACGGCGTTCCGACGACCCTTGCAGATCTGAAGCACCACAACTGCCTGGCGCGGGAAGACATGAGAACTTGGTCGCTCGCAAGCACCGACGGCGCGGTCCATGATGTGAAGATCAACGGCAACTTTTCGAGTACCAGCGCCGAAGCCATCACCGAGGCTGCTTGTTCAGGTCTCGGAATAGCTAGAAAATGCGCTTGGGAAATCGCTGGCCAACTCACCGACGGGTCATTGATACCGGTTTTGGAACAGCACACTGTCTCTCCGTACTGGAAAGTGTTTGCCGTGCGCCCACCTTCCCGCCTGCCCTCTGCGCGGGTTCGGGCATTTACCGATTTCCTGGAAGCGAAATTCAAGACGGTTCCAGCGCTTTGCGATCAGGCCTGACAGTCTTAATGTCTTTCTCGAAGGGCTCACCGAGAGAGATGTGCTGGAGAAAAATGGTGGGCCCGGAGGGACTCGAACCCCCAACCAATCCGTTATGAGCGGACGGCTCTAACCAGTTGAGCTACAGGCCCACGGCGGCAGCCAAAGATGATTTGGCACACGCACTGATTTGCTAACTACACGAAAGGCCCCGGCCTCTCAAGCGGTTTCCAGCCTCCTCAACAGCGCAGTGTTTGCTTGGCCCATAGCGCTGGTTTCTTCGACCTGCACCCACGCATTCAACGGGCGAAAAACTTCATACCGAGTGCGCAGGGCAGCCGTTCAACAGCCGCTCTTCAAACACGAAAGGCCGCACCAGCTGAAAACCGGCGCAGCCTTTACTAATTTGACCTCAGGAATTTACTCGCCAGCAGCGGGTGCGGCGCCGTCCTGTTTCTTATTCAGCATGTCCCAGTTCTTGTAGAAAACCCGGTTGATGCCTGAAAGAAGCACGTTGAAGATCTTCACGCAGACATTTTGAAGACCGGTGAACGCGCTCGGGCGCAGGACATCGACGAACACGCAGGCACGCAGGCCGTCTTCGCCATTGACCGAGCGGTGCTGGATCGTGTCGTCGAAGATGAACAGCGGATCGTCGTGCCAGAAATGCTTTTCGCCGTTCACCTCGATGAACACCTCATCGCTCTGGCGGGTGGTCATGTTGTAGAGGAGACGGATGGTCAGGCGGAGCGGACCGAAATGGAGAGACGTTTTCTCCTGACCGTTGAACAGGGATACACCGATCGTCTTGATGTATTTGAAGTCGCGGTTGAACTCCGGGATCGACTGATCGCCCTGTTCGTCATACCAGCGATAAAAAACCATGCCGCGGCGCTTGTCGCCCATGCGGGCCTTCAGGTCGGTGAGGATTTCATCCTGGCGATCCTTGAAGACCTGAAGCATCTCTTCGATTTCAGCGCGCTCCTCATCGGGAAACTCGCTCAGCTGCATGCGGTAATGATGACGCTTGGAGATCAGATCAAACAGCAGGTTCACCGGTGACAGCACCCAGGTCAGAAGACCGTTGCCGGAGAAATACTTGGCGATCAGTGCACTGTCGAACCGCTTGTGGCGGGCAAAGTCGATCAAGCCGCACACAATGAAGATCCCTGCAATCCACGGCACGAGCCAAAACAAAATGGCCAGTGGAATGATCACACGCAACAAGCGGCGAACAGCTTTGGAATTCATCGACGACCTCTTGATATTGCGCCTCCGGAAAAGGGAAGCAAAAAGCGCCGCACAATGTCACGTCCGGACTGCGCGCGCAAGGACGGGAAACTGCTCATTCCCGCGGTTTGGTCCTCTCCCGAAGACATACATTTTCGCCGATACGAACCGGACTTTCAATGGCCCTCCGCGCGAGGTACGGTCGGGCGAAAGAATCTGCAATGCCAATCAGTTTGGCGGGACCTTCGCATGCGCTCACCCCTGTTGACCCTGACCCTCACCGTCTTCCTGATTTCCATGGTTGGCTGGCTTTTGGTGGTCGGGCGGTCCCTGCTTCTGCCGTTCATCATCGCGATCATCGTCTGGTACATGATCAACGCGCTGTCGAACGTTTACCGGCGGATCGGCTACGGGAATTTTCATCTGCCCGGGCTTGTGGCGTTTCCCCTCGCCCTTCTGACAATCTTTAGCGTCAGCACATTTGTTCTGGACATTGTCGCCGTCAACCTCACACAGCTCGCCCAGGATGCGCCGACCTATCAACGACGGCTGGAAGAGCTGTTCACGCAGGCCGCGGATCTGTTTCACCTCAACGATCCGGTGGAACTGCGCGACCTTTTCCCGGATTCCGTGGTGCCAAGGATGGTGACGGCGGGAGCAAGTGTAGTGACCGCAATTGCGGGGTCTGCGAGCCTTGTCTTCATCTATGTACTGTTCCTGCTGCTCGAGCAGTCCACCTTCGATCGGAAGTTCGAAAAGCTGTTCGCGACACCGGAGCGGGCGAAAGCCGCTTTTGCGATCCGCGCGGAAATCAATTCCTCGCTGATGCATTATTTCACCATCAAGACCGCTGTGTCTGTCGCAACAGGCGTCCTCACAAGCCTTGTTCTTATCGCAATCGGATTGCCTTACGCGGCCCTTTTCGGCTTCATTGCCTTTGTCCTGAACTACATCCCGACGATCGGGTCTTTGATAGGCGTGATTTTCCCGAGCCTTCTGGCGATCGTTTATTACGACACCCTTGGTCCCTTTTTAATTATCGCGACGGGCCTTGGACTTATCCAGTTTTCCATTGGCAATCTGATCGAACCCCGGCTGATGGGGGCAAACCTGAACCTGTCCGGATTGGTGATCATGTTATCTCTGGCGCTTTGGGGCGCGATCTGGGGTGTGGTCGGGATGGTGCTGTGTGTGCCGTTGACGGTGATGATCGTGATCGTGTGTTCCAAAATCGAGGCAGCAAGGCCTGTAGCAGTCCTGCTTTCCGAAAACGGCGAGATCGGCGATCTGCCCGCCACTCAGCCGGGCAGCTGATCCCTTATTCGAAGGGCACGGTCTAGATGAATGCAAGCTGAACCACGTGGCCTTACCCCTGCCCCATTGGCGGTTCACCTCTGCAACAGTTTTTGAATATCGTTCAAAGGAATAAGATCCATGCAGCAGTTCATTCAGTCGAGCATTGGCAAGCTGCCAAAAGTTTCAAGAAATGCCTTCATCGCCGCCGCATTCACAGTAGCATCACTCGCCGCCGCCCCTTCTTATGCCGATGAGACCGTAGCACTGACCGGCACGATCACGATGGACGGCCGGGGAATGGTGATGGTCGCACCGGACATGGCGGTGATCACGGCGCGGGTGGTCACGATCTCAAAGACGGCAGCTGATGCTCTGTCCGGAAACACTGCCGATCTCGCCAAGGTGATCGAGAAGATCAAAGCCTCCGGCATTGAGGCCAAGGACATCCAGACAAGCGGCTTTGCGATCTATCCGCGATATGAGCGCATCACGGACAACTCAAACCGCCAGCCAGACATCACCGGTTATGAGGTGCGTAACGGGGTGGAAATCAATGTCCGCGACCTGACCAAACTTGGCGACCTCCTGACAGGTGTCGTCGACAGCGGCGCGAACTCGGTGGATGGCATCCGCTTCCAGGTGAGCGACCCGGACGAGAAACTCGACGAGGCTCGCAAGCGGGCGGTCCAGGAAGCAAAACACAAAGCGAGCATTTTTGCAGAAGCGGCCGGTGTTGAACTCGGCGGCATTGTCTCAATTTCAGAAACCGGCATTCAGATGCCCCGGCCGGTCATGATGCGCGCAGAAGGCATGATGATGGCCAAGGCCGATGCTGTTCCGATCGAGGCGGGGGAAGAAACCATTTCTGCCTCGGTCACCATTCAATGGCAGATTGCGAACTAGTCAACACCATCAATCGCAGGGGCATTCATTGCCCTTGCGCCATTTTTTGGCTCGGGTGTCACTGAGGTTCAGCCAGTGGTATCGAGAGCATCGTTTTTGGCGGAAAAGCCTTCTTCCGGATCGTATATGAGCGGAATGCCCAGCTTTTGACTCCACTCTTCTGCCACCTTGTGAAGTGCGTCGCCGTTCTTCAGCTCATCAAAAGCGTCTTGCCACTTTTGCAGAAGTTGCGGGTCAGTGCCGTTCGACACCATGAGATAAGACGGTGAACGTCTATGGATGAAAACCGGTTCCACGGAGGATTGCTCCGCATCGATGTTTTCAAGAACCACCGACGCCTGCAATTGTGATGTGATCCACACATCAACGCGGCCCGCCAGAAGCATCCGGGCACATGTTTCCTGATCATCCGCTTCGACTGTGTCGATGCCTGCTTCCTGAAGCAATTTGACCTGCCAGGATCCTCGAACCCCCACTGCGGTCAGACCTTGCAAACGGGCGTCTTCCAGACGCTTGATCTCGATACCGGAGTCTTTCTTGGCAAGAAGCCCATGTGTCCACATGACGGCCGGCGCGATGAACGTGAACCCCATCTCTTCCCGTTCCGGTGTCTTGGCCGCGGTAAACAACAAAATGTTCGGCTCGGACTGCGCGATTTTGTAACCCCGCGCCCAAGGGATCACTTCGATCGGCGTCGACAAACCGAGTTTCGCTTTTATGGCTTCGATGATTGCGACGGTAAGACCCGTTGGCTGTCCTTCCTCATCCAAGTAGTTGGATGGCGGCCACGGCGACGTCACAAGCCTCAGTTCCTGAGAGATTGCTGGTGACCCCAATAATATAACGCCGATCCACAGGCCAAGCAGCGCGAGGATAAATGTTCTGGCACTCAAAGACTTCCTGGCAATTCTCGCCATTTTTTTCTCGTTTCGCCCGCCCTCAGCCGTTCACCGCAAACAAACACGGCGCAAGTCTCCGACAAGTGTCGGGCCAATCGCTCAATAAAGGGTTTAAATTCGGCACATGTGTTGGTGATCAATGGCGGCTGGATGAACGTCCAGATCCGTTGATGGGCTTTGTTCCGCTGCACATACCAAAGCCGCCCCTGCTATCGGACAAACACTAGGCGAAAAACATGGACTTTTTTGACGATATGCTCTGCTGACTTTTGAACACTTGGCCAGAAAAACAACGCACCCCAATGCTGTTCGCATTGGGGTGCGATTAATCGAAGCCCTGTTGGGCTATTTGTATTTCGCCGTGATCGTGTCGAATTCGCCGGAGTCTTTTAGCGCCTGCATTTGCTCGCTGAAAGCCGTTACGAACTCTTCCGGCACGCTCTTCTTGCTGAACATGATGTAGGATGCATCGGAAGAGATGATGACATTTGACGCGACGACTTTGTTACCAAACCCCAACCGCTTGATATCCTCCGACACCACAAACACTTCACCCAATGTCGCATCGATACGTCCAGCGGCAAGCTTCTTCAGATTGGATTCCTGGCTGTCGGTATCATCGATCTGACTGGCATATTTGTCCTTCAGGTCATTGAAGTCACCGCCATAGGCATATTCGCGGATGGTCCCGAGCTTGCCGCCCTTTTCGAAGAAGTCAGCCAGAGAGCTGTACGCCCCTTCTTTGCCAGCGGGCACGAAAAGGACTTCCTGTGCATCAACATAGGGACTGCTGAAATGCGCGAAGGCCTCGCGCTCTTCCGTCTTGGAAACCGGGGAGGCAATATCGACATTGCCGTCTTCCAGCCCTTTCAGATGGCGGGCCCAAGGGAGGGCCTGGGTTTCCAATCCGCATCCGAGCTTGTCGAGCACAACGGCGATGACTTCAAAGTCCATTCCGCTGACTTCGTTGCCCTCGACCTTCTGATACGGCCGGTAATCACTGGCGCCTGCGATCAAAGTCCCGCCACGGGGGCATTCTGTCGCGAACGCCTGCCCTGCCAGCATACATACGGCGACACCGGCCCCGGCAACCATTTTCCAATTGATCATCTTCATAGTCCTCCAACACTACATGGAGGCGGAAATTCCGCATTGGAACAGCCTCAGCATGGATTGGGAAACGATAAAGACAAACAATGATCACAGTATTAAATAGAATAAACACAAGAAATGTAATTATTACATTAGAATATATTACAATCGAATTGTCATTAGTATTTGAAATTTGAATTATCGCACGTATTCAAAACACCAAAAACACCAACCTTCTCGTTCACTCCTTTCAATTCTGCGGAACCCAATCTTTCCACTTCCACATTGAGCCGGCCTGCCACATCTTCCGAAAATGAAACCTGCCGATCCCATTGCCGGCACAATCCTTCCAGACGAGATGCCAGATTTACGGCGGAACCGAGTACCGTAAAGTCTATCCGCCGTGATGATCCGATATTGCCGTAAAGAACTTCCCCAAAATGCAGACCGATCCCGAAGGTGAGATCAAGTGGCGGCTCTGCGTCCTGGGCGCACTGCAGCGCGGTTTGGGCTGCTTCCAGAGCGTTCGCGCATACGGCGCGATCGTCGGCTTGACCATCCTGAGTCGGAAAGATCGCAAGCACACCGTCTCCGATGAACTTCAGGATTTCACCGCCCTTGCCTTCCACTGCCTCGGCAATGATTTCAAAGTACCGGTTGGCGCGGCCCAACGCCTCTTCCGCGGACAGACGCATGTTCAAACCGGTCCAATCCCGGATGTCGCTGACCATAATGGCGGCATGAATGCGCTCGATATCGCCCCGCCTTATCCGGCCATCGAGCACCATTTGACCGGTTCGCCGCCCGAGATACGCTTCCGCGATGGCTGTCGAGGTATCGCGGAACCGATAGACCTCGACGATCGGGGCCAAAGCCGCCCCAATCCTAGTAAAGGCCACAACATCGGCGTCCGACAGACCGCCGCTGCAATCGGTGGTCACGACAAAAATCGCGCCCCTATCGTCAGAAAAGCGCAGCGGCAGTGCAAGGTAATCCGTCGCACCGCGGGCTTTCAGCTCATGCAAGACGTTATGGTCCTGATCTCCGAGTTCATTGCTCAAACGCCGCCGGTAAGGTGTTCGTGTCTGTGAAACTATTTGCATGGGACTGCCGATGTAGGCGGGTCGTTGCTCAAGGCCGTGGGCGGACTCGACCCGCCGTGATCCGCCGGGTTCACGTTCCCAAGCCGAACCGACAGCGGTCGTGAGTGGATGCAGGGTGCGCATCACCAGCCGCAGCCGCCAGACCGGCGCTCCCGCTTCCAGGAGTTGGCCACCCAAACTTTGAAGCAAGCTGTGCAAGTCCTTTTCGAAACGCCCCTGCTCCAGCAGCCAGTCCCGGATCTCACGCGGGTCCCATGTCAATTTACCAGCTTCGTCCGCCGTATCGCCCACAAAAGGACCTCCCCAATCTTTGAGCCTTCTCGGCTTACAAGTAAGACTGCATCATAGCCAGGATCTCCCGCGGTCAATCACTGACATATGCCGATGGTTGCTCTTGGCAGTTGCTGGAGCGGCCAATCGTCAGAACCGCCGATGCCAAACCTGCATGGGTTTGTCGGTTTCTTCACTTTCACCGACGTCTTGCCATGGGAAGGCTACCATCACGCCTTCCAGCTTTGCATAACCGCGCTTTGTCCAGAACGAATCCAGCGCCCGGTAGTCCGCCGGTTTCATCGGATGATCATCCGGACGCACGACTGCACAAAAGACAGCCTCATCAAAACCCAGCTCCTTTGCGTGGTCTTCTCGTTCGTCAAAGAAGAGATGACCAATTCCTCGCCCGCGATACGCTGGGTCCAGGACCGATTCAGCCATGTAAAACAACTTGTCCGGATCAAAGCCCTTTGTGCGCAACGGGGCCTGGAAAGCCTCGTATTCTCCGCCAAGCGGCTTTCCTGTCGCGGCCCCGACCAAGCGGTCGCCATCATAGGCGCCAACAATCACTGCGCCTTTCGTCTCCGCATACCGACCCAAATACCTTTCTTCGTAGTCTAGCGAGCCCTCATAAAGATACGGCCACGCCCGAAAAACCGATATGCGCAGCTGAGCCAACGCACCCAAAGTTTTTTTCAGTTCTTCGCCAGTTAATCGCCGGATCTCAATTGCCATTGCTAACGCCCTCAAATCGCGGAATGTTTTTTCACCGATCCGTTCTATCGTAGTGCATCACTTAGCAGAGCTGCACAATCCGCAGCAATTTTTTGCGATCACCCCATTGAGATTCAAAGGCAATATCTGTAAGGAGGGCGCTCCGGAAATAAGGGCCAAGGCCCTCCACCGGGGACATCTGCTGGTTTGGGAGAGCGATTATGAAAAGCAACGCCCTCTTCGAACTGGGGATGGACTTGGAGGCTCGCGTAGCAGAAGACGCAATCAGCGTTGCCGAGCCAAGAAGCACCACCCAGAAGGAAGAAAACGTTTCGACCGCGGCCTCTGTGTATTCAGACGACCGCCTGGATCACTTCATTGAAAAAGAAGGGGTCCACTGCGCTGGTGCGCATTTGATTATCGACCTTTACGATGCTGAACGCATTGATGATCTCGCCTATATGGAAGAGACCATGCGCGCGTGTGTCGAAGAGGCCGGAGCAACCTTGTTGCACATTCACCTGCACCCCTTCGAGCCGACCGGTGTGTCAGGCGTTGCGGTGCTGGCGGAAAGTCACATCTCTGTCCACACATGGCCGGAAGCTGGCTATGCCGCCTTTGACGTCTTCATGTGCGGAGACGCGCAACCAGAAAAGTGCGTTGAAGTGCTGCGCAAGGCTTTCAAGCCGGGCAAGACTGCTGTTTCCGAGCTGCTGCGCGGGCGTGAAGTGGCGAACCAGCTGTCAAAACCGCATGCTCTGGATGCGGCAGAATGAGCAACGGTCTGGTCTTCAACGAAACGCTCCATCCAGGCGTTCAGGTCAGCTACACCTGCGGCGAGATCCTCTATCAGGAAAAGACAGAGCACCAGGATCTGGTGCTCTTTTCCAATCCTGTGTTTGGAAAGATCTTGATGCTCGACGGGGTGACGCAGGTCACCACGCGGGACGAATTCATCTACCATGAGATGATGTCCCATGTGCCGATCATCGCCCACGGCGCGGCAAAGTCTGTTCTGATCGTTGGCGGCGGTGATTGCGGCTTGGCTGAAGAAGTTCTGAAGCACGCAAGCGTGGAAAGCCTCGTTCAGGTCGAGATCGACAAGTCGGTCGTTGACTTCTCCGAAGAGCATTTTGCCGACTTTAACATGGGTGTTCTGGAAAATCCGCGTTTTGAGCTGGTGATTGAAGACGGCTTGAAATTTGCCGCTGAAACAGACCGGCGCTTTGATGTTGTGATTGTCGACAGCACGGATCCGCACGGCCCGGGCGCAGTCCTTTTCTCAGAAGACTTTTACCGCGACATTCACCGTATCCTGACCCCGGGCGGGGTCCTGGTGACGCAAAACGGCGTACCGTTTTTGCAACGAGACGAGTTGGTCACGAGTGTTGAGCGGTTCTCCCGCATCTTCAAAGACGCAGCGGCCTACATTGCGGCCATTCCGACCTATTTCGGCGGTCACATGACCCTTGGATGGGCAAGCGACAACGTGGACCTACGCAAACAAGCAGCTTCGATCCTTGAGGAGCGTTTCAAGGCTGCGGGTTTCGACACCCAGTATTACACGCCCGATGTCCATGCCGCTTCTTTCGCACTACCGAAGTTTATCCTCGACGCAGTCGAAGAAGGCCGGGCAAAAGCTTAAGTCAGCCCTATTTGTTGCGCTGATCTTCAAAAAAGCGGGCTTCAAGCCCGCTTTTTTTGCTTTGCAGCCGGAAATCTCTCCACATAACAAGACGTTCACGGATTGGACATGCGCTTCTCATCTTTGGTCAACACCTAACAAGAAACGGCACATTCGCCGTGACCTTGAAAGGGAGTGATAGAGATGAGCAAGAAACACATCCAACCCAACGCCCAGGATCTGATAATCCAGGCAATGAACAACCAGCAGACTTGGTTCAAGTCGCTGTTTTCAGACCCTCAAAAGGGCAGAAACCGGCCAGAAAAGGCAACTGCAGAACGGTATCTGCTGCACTCCGGACATCTGCTTTAAGGGCTGAAACACATACCGGGCAGAGCACTTGATGCTCTCCCGGTTTCTTTCATTGAGTGCTCACACCTTCACGCAGACGGTCAGTCCCTGGCTTCCAGCCAGATACGGGCCGTGTCCATGTCTCTTGTTTGAAACCCATCTGCAAGTTTTTGCCCGACAACGGCCCCGAACTTGTAACCGTGCCCGGAGCATGCGGAGACGACCGTCACTTTGCCCTCTGTCGTGCAGAAGAAATGCTCGTCTGATGTGAAGGTGTAAGCGCAGGTCACAACATCATCGACCTTGTATTCCTTGATCCGGCCGAACGGCGGCGAAAAGTAGTCACGCAAAGTTTCGCCTTCGCCGGCCTTGGCAACCCGGTCCTGATCGGGTTCTGCCGTGTATTTGTGAATGCCAGCACCGAACTTGAGCCCCGTTCCTGGGACTGGCGGGAGAACATAGCCGTCGATGGTTCCACCGGGATCGAGGATCGCGGGACCGGCAGCCCACGCCGCCTTTAAGTCTTCTGGCGGCGTGAGATACACAACTGCCGTCCTGTAGGTGGTGAGGCTTGTTTTGAACTTTGGAAACAGGCCGAGCGTCCAGGCTCCGGCCGTGACAATCACATGATCTGCAAGAAGGACAGATCCATCGGCGACCGTCACGGATCCAGCGTCTGGATCGACCGATATAACCCGCGTGTTCTCGCGGATGTCAGCTCCTTTTTCCTGGAGCCAATCTCGCAGATCACTGGCAATTTTCTGGCACAGCAGAACACCGCCCTCGTCGCTATAAGCGCCCCAGCGGATCGTATCTGCATCAATGAACGGAAAGCGCGCGGCAGTCTCCGAGGCACTCATGTCATCGAACCGGTAACCACCGTCGATCAGACCGGTGCGGTACTCATCGCCGCCGTCTCCTTCGATCTGAGAAAGCAGCAGAAAGCCGGTTTCTACCAGGTGCTTTTGACCAATGTCCGCCCACATTTCGTCCCAGGCGGCATAAGCGTCACCGATACGGCGCTGATAACCGCCGTGACCGCCGTAAGCGCGCCGGATAATCCGGTGCTGATCACCGGAAGCCGACAAGGGGTTGGGGATCGCCCCCTGTTCGATCAGCGTGACAGACACGCCGCGTTTGGTAAGAGCCCAGGCGGTAGACAGACCGGATATTCCGGCCCCGACAATAATGACAGACATGAAGACTTCCCAAGATATGCGGCGCGCAGGTTAGCTGGCCATACGCCAAGCGCAATATGTGATTTTCCGGAATTCGTGCATGCCGCATATGTGTTTGTGATTGCCGCCGTGACAAAAGCCTCTACTTTGCCACGCGGACACACTGCAGCGCCTTCATTTTGGCGAGAGGAGATCGCACCTTGCTGGAAATTGAAAAGAGCGAACCGGAGACCTTGGCACACCGGCGGCTGTCGGATTATCCCGACTGGGGCTACCTCCTCCGGGAATATTATGAGGTCTATCGCTTTTTGTCCTCCGGCGGCAGTGACCGCATCAGGGCTCACCAACGTGCTGTCCGCGAGGCGATTTCCCGCGTCATAAAATCAAATGCCGAACTTCGTTTCGATGCCCCGGCCCACAAACCGGTGACAGCCCATCTGAAGCGGGCGCTGGATGAAGGACGCCTTGAACGCACAGCCACTTTGATCCGCTCCATTGAATCCGTGCAGGACCAGCTGACGTGGCAATATGGCTATGAGAAAGTTCCGCGCGGGCTCGACAAGAAATACGCTTATGCCGAACTTTGTGGCCCCAACGGCCCAATCCTGACGACTGAGGTGATCCTGGGGTTGGTTCTCTTTGCCCCGAATTGCACCTATCCGGCGCATTCACATGACGGGATTTCGGAAAGTTATATTTGCCTTTCAGGCGCCGTTTCTGAAAACCATCAGGGCGTTTATGCGCCTGGATCCATGATCTTCAACCCGCCGGAACACGCCCACCGCATAACAGTGTCCAAAACAGAACCCGCTCTATTAGCCTACGCATGGACCGGCCCGCAGGACAAGCTGGCAGGTCAGAAGATGGTTTTCAGCCGGAAACGCAGTTAAGAAGCAAGATCGGCGTTGCCCCTCAATAATAGCGCAACGCCGCCCACTTTATCGTTCCGGACTTGATCCGGGACTTTGGCCGGGTTTACCGGTTAAGCCGCAACAGCTTCATCGGCAATTGAACATCGAATGTCGAGATCTGCGCTTGCCAGCTTGCCGTCTGAGGAAATCCAGGCTGGTTCGCCGAGAAGCTTGGTCTCATGGATGCCGAGCGTTGGGAAACTTAGACCCATAGAATGCGCGGTCGCCACCCGGTGACCCGGCTTGGGATTGAGACCGCAGCAGATCTCCCGTGTCCCAAGTTTCAAATGGTGTGCAATGTCCCACTCCAGAACCACGCCCTCGTGCCGTGTCACCACCCAGCAGTGACCATCAACGCAGGTCCCGTTCTTTTCTTCCGGAAAGAAGTAGCCGTAGACATATCCGGCCTCGAGCCCTGCAGCCCGGAGGCATGCAATCAGGTACGTGTTGATGTCGACGCAGGACCCTTCTGTCAGACCACAGGAGATGTACGGCACTTCATCGAGGCCATCATTGAAACGTACCTCCGGATGACCGTAGTGAAACTTCTCCGCAACCGCATTAACGATCGCCTCAATGGCCGCGTGACCGTCTTTTGAGCTGTCAACGAGCCCGCGCACATCGTCAACAAGCTCGTTGGCCGCGCGTGTGAACCGGTTCAACCGGGGCTGAAACATCGCCTCCGGATAGCTAGAGCCGCCATCTGTGTAGGCATAAGAAACGGTTACCGGCTTTCCCTCTTCCGGTGAAATCAGAGCCGCCATCTGCCCCGTTGAGACTTCTCCGCTCAGTTCAACAGTGCCACCTTCCACCTTGAAAGAAATGGGTGTTTGGTGCGGGGTTGGAATTCCGGTCGGAACCAACAGTTTCCTTCCGTGTTCCTGGTCAGGTTGAACAGTTACATTCACAAAGATGGACATGATGCCCCCTCAAGTCCGAAATCTGATTAGACGATCATCTGGAACAAAAGCCCGGACAGAACCGCGCCAGTGAAACCAAGTCCAAGGTAGGTTGCGAACACCGGCGGCTTGACCAGCGACCACACGGCAGCCATTGCCGGAATGGAGCTGACAGCACCTGCGATCATGAAGGCCATCGCAGCGCCTGCGCCCATGCCCTGGTCCATCAGACCTGCAAGCAGCGGCGGAGCCACATAGCTGTTGAGGTAGGCCGGCATACCGACCAAAGCGGAAATGACAATGGTGCCAACACCTTCACCGCCAACAACACGCGCAATCATGTCCGCTGGCACATAGGTGACCAGCAATGCCTCAAGCACATAAGCCAGGGCCAGCCACTTCACGAGGAACAAAGCATTTGCCTTGAGCTCGGTCCCGAACGTACTTGTGCGCTCACTCTCTTTCCAGAATTGCCAGACTGGCCGGCCTGTCTTTGGCGATGTGCCGCAGCCACAGCCAGAGACGGACGATCCGACACGCACGGGATCCGAAAACAGGCCTGAGCGGATGGCAAATGCCACCAACGCGCCGCCAAACAAACCAAGGGCCACCGCGAAGACCGCCTTACCAATGGCAAACTCCCAGCCAAGTGCACCCGCTGTAATCAACAGAGTTGGTGGATCAATAAGCGGCGACGACAGCCAGAATGCCATGATTGCAGACAGCGGAGCACCAACCGCCAGCAGACCGGCAATGAACGGGATCACTTCACAGGAACAGAACGGAGCCAGCCCGCCAAACAAAGCCGCCAGAACGATTGCCTGCGTTTCCCGCCCTTCAAAGGCTTTGCCCACATAGGATTCTGCTCCGGCCGCTTTCAGCCACGCAATCAACAGAACCGCGAACGCGATGTAGGGCAAAGTGCCGAGGAACGCCTGAATGGCAAAGCTCACGAACGGCACGAATTGAACTTGGTCGAGGACCAAGACCAGAACTGGAACGGTCACAACGATTGCCCAGGGCGATAGGATATAGTCCCGCCCTGGAAACCGCTTAAAGGACCACGTTTGTTTTGCCGCGCCTTGGCCATCAGTGCCGGATGCGCAGCAGCTCGTGTTTTGCGCCACGTCTACGGTCTCAGTCATTTGCCGCTTTCCTTTCAACGCCAAGAACGAAGGACTTGCCCTCTTCCGCGCAGCATTCTTTCAAGATGTATCCAGCCAGCAGTTCCAGCCGCTCGAAAGCGGCACGGTTGATCACCGACCGGCCGTCTTTCTCCTGAACCACGAGGTCTGCAGATGCGAGAAACTTCAGATGATGCGCCAGCGTGGACGCGGCCATGCCGGTGCGGGTTTGAATGTCACCGACACTCAACCCGTCACGGCCAGCACGGACCAAGGTCAACAACACTTGCAGCCGGGCTTCAGAGCCCAGCGCCGCAAAGCCTTGCGCGGCTTCTTCCAGAACCATGACACACCTCTCCCCTGTCAGCGCAATCAATATAACTATAATTCTAGTTATATAGTTTTTTGAAGCGCGTCAAGAGTGTCCTGAGGCAAACGGCACACAGCTCGATCTCACGAGCCCACGGCTTGCAATTCAGTAAACACCAAGCGACGTGAACGATATCAGAGATTGATGTTACGAGGCTTCCTTGGCCTCACCTCCCACTTGGGCAATCCAATCCTGGAGATTGTAGTAGGTGGTGATGCGAGCGATCTGGCCGTCGCGAATTTCAAAGAAACTGCCCGCCGGAAGCGCATAAGTCTGGCCGTCGGCCTCCGGCAGCCCTTCATCGGTCGCGATATACGTGCCGTGAACGATGAATTCGGCAGCCGCTCGCGTGCCCTCCTCGTTCACAAACAGAACGATATCCGTCAGGCGTTCTTTATAGCAGCGGGTCATATGCACGTTGAACGACCAAAAGGCGTCCTTGCCCAGCCGTCGCTCACCCTGATTGACATCATGGATCAGATCCTCGGCGACCAAGCTTTCCATCTTCTTGGTGTCACCGGCATTGAATGCAGCGAAATACGTGTCGATCAGAAAACGCGATTGCTTGTTTGGCATTGGAACTCAACAGGTTGGTGTTGTTTGGTTGAAAGGAGTGTGCCGTCCAACGCTGCCGGGGACAAGACCGCACAGCGGCCCTGGTGTACGGAACCTAACCAAAAACATGACAATCAGTCTAAAGGTGCGATCGATCTTTCAAAGCGGCAGCCCTTGGATCAGAAGGGCCAGCCTGCTGCACAAAACACTACAATTCAAAAGTTGCGCACAAACAAAATACAAGCAATATATTTTGAATTACTTTTTAGCATTTGATTACAAATCCAATTTACCCTAGGAAAGAAGAGGTGAGACAAAAAGATAAACACCATGACAATTAAAGCGTTGAGAGTTTTTGCTTTATTGATCCTGTTGGCGTTAATCGCACTGCCGGCAAAGGCAGAGCACATCACGATCGTCACCGAACACCTGCCCCCGTATAATTATTTGGAAGATGGCGAAGCGCGCGGCATGTCGACAGAGGTCGTGCAAGCTGCCTTGGATGCCGCCGGACATACGTCAGAAATCAGATTCATGCCCTGGGCCCGGGCCTACCAGATCGCTTTGACGAAACCCAACACACTGGTCTATTCCATCGCAAGAACGGCGGAACGCGAGGCGTTGTTTGCCTGGGTCGGAGAAATCGCGCCCTTCGGTGCGTCTTTGTATCAACGCGCGGACCAACCGGTGATCAAATTAACCCAGCTAAGTGATGCCAGGTTATTACAGGTTGGTGTCTACCGGGGCGATGCCAAGGAGGCCGTTTTGCGAAAAAACGGCTTTCAAAATCTGCAAACAACCGAAGATGATCATCTAAACCTGCGCAAGCTGATGCTGGGGCGCATCGACCTCATCGCGATAGATGACAGTGTGATTGGCCCCCTCCTCGCGGAAGAAGGCATTGCCTCAAACAAAGTCCGCAGGACGCTGGGAATCGACGAAGTCAGCGGGCACCTCTATATGGCCTTTCACAAGGAAACGGATCCTGATCTTGTGATGTCTGTGCAGCGCGGCCTTGAACTCATCAAGGAAAACGGACAGTACGAACAGATCCTGAACCAATACCTTCTGATCAATTGAGCTGGCTCGATTCGACCAAAACTCTGGCGACCGGCAATACTCGGTTCGTCCACCATGCTGGCGGCATTGCCTTTGTCACTTTCAACCGGCTGTGCAATCTCTCTTGCCTGCACTTATTGTGGCGTGTTGGATTTCCTCGTGTATTCTTCAAAGCTGTAAAACCACTCGGAGCGTATCTTGAAACTGGCATTCCTAGCTGCGCTGTACATCTCATTCGCGTTTACCGCCAAAGCGGAAACGCTGGAAATCGTCACAGAGCATCTGCCGCCGTTCAACTATCTGGATGATGGCGTTCCGAAGGGCATTGGGACAGAAGTGGTCGAGGCTGTCTTGAAAGAAACAGGCCGCGCGGCTCCGATCCAGTTCTTGCCTTGGGCGCGCAGTTATCAGATGGCATTGCAGACGCCTGGCACTCTGATCTACTCGATCCTCAGAACTCCGGATCGTGAGGACAAATTTGCCTGGGTTGGCCAGATCGCACCTTATGGAGTGTCGCTCTATCAACTGGCCCATGACAACGCCCCAGAGCTTACATCCCTGGAAGATGCACGGCCTCTGAGGATCGGTGTCTATTTTGGCGACGCGAAAGGCGAGTTTCTTCAAGCCAACGGTTTTACCAATCTGTCTTCTGTTGAAAACGACAGGCTGAACCTCCGCAAATTGATGCTAAAACGCATAGACCTGATGATCATTGATGACGCTGTCATCAAGGAACTCATCGAACTTGAGAATGTAGATCCAAGAAAAATCCGCCGTGCGCTGCCAATTCAAGAGCTGAGCGGTTACGCCTATATGGCTTTTCAGAAAGACACAGATCCAAAGCTTGTCGAAGAATTTCAGCGCGGGCTGGCAAAAGTCAAAGAGACCGGCGTTTTTGATGCCATCCTTGAAGAATACTATCTAATCAACTGACACCTTATACTCGTTTCGTCCGATAATCAGAAGATCGGAAATCCGCGGCTGCGCCATTGTGATCGCGGCACGGGTGACCCGACCCGCAGGCTGAAGCTTTCAACACGCGTAATCGCGCGATCCACCTGGCAGCGGAAATCGACATTGTGCCACGTGCCGAACGTTCGGAACGCCGCACCGCTTGGCCTCAACACCGTTAGACCCGGAGGCGTTTGAAACGTCGGTAGGAGATCTGGCAGGATTGGCGGATTTTGTGCCTGTAGTTGCGCTCGCAGCTCCGTTGCGCACAAAAGGTTCAACCGCTCACTGTCCGACATGCCGCGCATGGCAGTCCGCACACGCCCATCTGCGAGCAGGTCGCCTGACAACAGCCTGCGGGCTGGTCGCAACGCTTCACCACGCGGGGCAGAAGATGTCACCTCCGCTGGCACAGGCGGTTTCGTCCGCGGGATCGCGGCAACAACCGTTTGTGCTTCCGCACCCTCCGGCTCACCTTCAACCGGTTCGTCCAGTGTCGTCTCAGGTGCTGCCTCAGGAGGCGTTGGCAGCTCCTCCGGCTCTTCAGTTGCACCGGCCTCTACGGGCTCAGCAGTCTCGTCTTCGTCCAAGGCTTCAGGTTGCTCAGGGCCAGGGTCGGCCGGCTCGGAGGCAGCGTCTTCCGGTTCCCCAACAGGTTCAGCAGTCTCCCCGGCCTCGACAGGCAGAGGCGTTTCGATCTCGGGCGCGTCCAACTCCCGCTCGTCGAGCGCAGCCTCGTCGACTTCCGCATCTTCAACTGGCGTTTCTGGCTCTGGCTCTGGCTCTGGCTCTGGCTCTGGCTCTGGCTCTGGCTCTGGCTCTGGCTCTGGCTCTGGCTCTGGCTCTGGCTCTGGCTCTGGCTCTGGCTCTGGCTCTGGCTCTGAAGCATCTGCCGTTTCAATCGGCGTGTCTTCTAAATTCGGCTCTTCCAGGTTGGTTTCTGCCTGTTGCGGCTCTCCCAACTCGCTGCCTTCGGGCGCTGTATCTTCATCGCCAAATTCAATGACGGGCTGTAAAACAGGGATCTCCGGGAGTTCCGGGTTTTCCTCAGGTCCCTCAGGCTGCACGTCTTCTTCTGGCTCCTGCTCGGCCTCTTCTTCTTGAGGCTCTTCAGGTGCCGGCTCTTCTTCCTCGACCGGAGGCTCTTCCTCGGCAGCTTCTTCTTCTGGCGCCTCCTCTTCCTCCAAGGGTACGGGCTCCGGCGAAACCGGCTCTGGAAGTGTCACCAGCTCCACCTCAACCGACTCCACTCCCTCAGGTGGCCGGTGTCCTTGAAATCCGCCAACCAGAAGCAGCGCCGCCAGACCGTGAAAGACCAGGGACACGACGACCCCGGTTGCAAACCCGATGCGGGGGGCAACTTCGGGCGTTTCGGGACGCTTTTCCGGAATTTCGAGAATGGTCAAACGGTTCGCCTTGCCCTGCCCGGCAAACGGGCGCGCTCAATCTTTCGCTTCTTATCAAAAAACCCGGCAGAAATGTGCCGGGTTTTCATCAAGTTATCGCGAAGGCCGATCAGCTGTCGAGGAATGACCGCAGCTTCCGAGACCGGCTCGGGTGCTTCAGCTTCCGGAGCGCCTTAGCCTCGATCTGACGGATACGTTCACGGGTCACCGAGAACTGCTGCCCAACCTCTTCCAGTGTGTGGTCGGTGTTCATGCCGATGCCAAACCGCATCCGAAGGACGCGTTCTTCACGCGGCGTGAGCGACGCCAGAACGCGGGTCGTGGTTTCACGCAGGTTCGATTGGATCGCTGCATCAATTGGTAGAACAGCGTTCTTGTCCTCGATGAAGTCGCCGAGATGCGAATCTTCCTCGTCACCAATCGGTGTTTCGAGCGAGATCGGCTCCTTGGCAATTTTTAGAACCTTCCGGACTTTTTCCAACGGCATCTGAAGCTTTTCAGCCAGCTCTTCCGGGGTCGGCTCACGGCCGATCTCGTGGAGCATCTGGCGCGAGGTCCGAACGATCTTGTTGATCGTCTCGATCATGTGCACCGGAATACGGATCGTCCGGGCCTGGTCGGCAATCGAACGCGTGATTGCCTGCCGGATCCACCAGGTCGCATAGGTCGAGAACTTGTAACCGCGGCGGTATTCGAACTTGTCGACAGCCTTCATCAGGCCAATGTTGCCTTCCTGAATGAGATCAAGGAACTGCAGACCGCGGTTGGTGTACTTTTTCGCAATGGAAATAACGAGCCGCAGGTTCGCTTCGACCATTTCCTTCTTGGCGATCCGCGCTTCGCGCTCACCCTTTTGCACCATCGCAACAATACGGCGGAATTCGGTGATCTCAAGGCCCGTCTCGGTTGCCAACGTCTGGATTTCGTGGCGCAGCTCGCGGACGTTTTCCTTTTCCTTGGCGATGAAGTTCTTCCAGCCGCGGGTCGACAGGTTCGCAACCTTGCGCAGCCAGTTCGGATCAAGCTCCGCGCCCTGGTATTGCTTCAGGAAGTCCTGACGGTCGACATTGTAGCTGTCCGCCAGACGCAGAAGACGGCCTTCATAGCCCATCAAGCGCTTGTTGATGTCGTAGAGTTGAGCGACCAGAGCATCGATGCGGTTCTGGTTGAGCGACAGGCTCTTCACGTCGACAACGATGTCTTCTTTCAGCTTCTTGTAGCGGCGCTCCTGGCTCGGAGACAGGGTCTTGTTGGCCAGCTTGTTCTCGACAAGTTGGTCCTGCAGACGGCGCAGCTTTTTGTAGTCATCAGCGATGCGGTCGAAAGTTTCGAGAACCTGTGGCTTCAGCTCAGCTTCCATCGCAGAGAGCGAAACGTTGGACTCGAATTCGTCGTCGTCGTCCTCACCGTCGCCTTCGCCATCTTCGTTTTCTGTGTTTTCGGACGGCCCGCCAGCCTGGTTCTCAGAACCACCTTCGCTATCTTCCGCATCCGGATCATCATCATTGTCGCCAGTCGGCCCGGCTTTCGCATCCGGGCCAGCGTATGTGGCTTCCAGATCGATGATGTCACGCAGGAGAACCTGCGCTTCATTGAGTTCGTCACGCCAGATAATAATTGCCTGGAAGGTGAGCGGGCTCTCGCAAAGACCAGCGATCATCGCTTCGCGGCCAGCTTCGATCCGCTTGGCAATCGCGATCTCGCCTTCGCGCGACAAAAGCTCAACGGAGCCCATTTCGCGCAGGTACATGCGAACCGGGTCATCTGTCCGGTCCGCAGGTTCCTTGCCTGTCGTGGTTTTGGCAACTGCAGAGGATTTGGCTGCAACCAGCTCGCCGCCGTCAACCTCTTCCGGTCCGTCTTCGGCTTCTTCGGCCTCGATTACATTGATGCCCATGTCCGAGAACATCGACATAATGTCTTCGATCTTTTCCGAAGAGTTTTGATCGGACGGAAGAACTTCGTTGAGTTCATCGTATGTCACATAGCCGCGTTTTTTCGCGGCCTTGATCATCTTTTTGACAGCAGCATCCGACAAATCCAGCAACGGGCCATCGGCATTGTCCGCGCCCTGTTCTTGATTGTCGTCAGCTTGTGTCGCTTTGGCTACCATATCGTGCTCCAATTCACGGCCTTGGATCGGCCGCGCCGCGCTCTGTTTGGCTCAAACCCGCATTCCCGGCGCGCCAGCACTGCTGCGGCGGCTGCCAGACGAATCAACTTGTTCTGCAGGTTGTAAGCCGTGTCCCTTAAGTCCCAATTAACTGCTCACTTATCGACAATGTCATTAATTGCATCGACAATGCACGCAGTACCCGGTTTCGCGACCGCACGTGCGTTCGCGTTTTTCTGTTTCAGCGGCTTGCAGCTTTGTTCTGACTATTGGCCGTCAGCAGCTTGAAGGCTGAGGCTCGCGAAGGCTGCAAAACCTCTATTTAGCTCGACGCGCACGATTCGCAAGTGTGATTCGGCAGTGGTCAATAAGTTTTCGGTATTTTCCGCTCTATTTTGTGTGCTTTTCCGGACCAAAACCCGGAGCCGATGGCAAACGTCAGAAAAAACGTTATCCCGCCGCGACTTGGCTTGCGCCCCCAGCATCTCCGTTAGACCGGATTTTCTTGGCTCTTTCGGCCAGCTCCCCTTCCTCACGAGCGCACTCTTCCCGACGTCGGGTGAGGTCCTGCGTCAAAGCCTGTATCCGCTGCCACGCAAGCTCGTCGATCTGATCATCCGCAGCATTGAGCTCAGACTGCAACTCTTCTTCCAGTGCGTTCAATTCCAAGACGTCAAGGAAGTGCAAGAACGCCGCCTCGACAAAGTCTTCGGGCGGGTTGGCTTTTAGCAACGGGAAACGGTGATTGAGTGCATAAAACTCGGCTTGTTTTTGTTCTTGAAGGCCAATGGTCTCAAGCACCATCTCGTGCATCACGTCGCGCAGTGGATCATCAAACGACGCGATCAAATCGGAAATGGCTGCGGTTTCGAGATCATCTACGATACGGCAAAGGGCATCGCGGACACCAATGTGCAGTTCATTGACCAGAGGCAGGCCAGAGACACGCTCGAAGTTGCGATCAAGCAAATCCGGGAACCGCATACAAAGGCCCAAAACAAGCCGCTCGGTTCCGAAGTCATCACTAACAGCAACCCGCTCGCGGGCAAGACCAATAACGTTGGCGGACGGGTCTGCACCCGGCTTCTTTCCGCCCTTCTGGTCCTTGCGGGAGAGCTCGAAAAAGAGATTAGAGAGCTTGAACTTCAGATCGAGCTGGTATCGCCGTTTGACCCGATCGTCCCGGATGGTGCCAATCAGGTCATCAAACCGTTTTTCCAAAGCCGCCTTGCGCTCCGGCGTATCCAACCGTGCAACGGAAATCTCCCGATCCCAAACAACATCAAACAGGTTTCGGGACTTTTCAGCCTCGGCCCAAAAGCCCTCAACTCCGCGCTGTTTGACCAAGTCATCCGGGTCCATACCGTCCGGCAGGAAGTTGAACTGGAACGAGTAACCGCTTTTAAGCACCGGAAAGATCCGATCAATCGCGCGGTGCGCTGCTGATATCCCGGCGGCATCCCCGTCAAAACAGACCATGGGTTCGGGCGCAAAACGCCACAGACGCAGGATCTGATCTTCTGTAAAAGCGGTTCCGAGCGAGGCAACAACATGACGAATGCCTGCTTGATAAAGGGCAATCGCATCCATGTAGCCCTCAACAACAAGCGCTTGGCCGGATTTGAACGCAGGTTCCCGTGCCCTGTGGGCGTTGAACAGCATTGTCCCCTTATGAAAAAGCGGCGTTTCCGGCGAATTGAGGTATTTGGGCTGCCCATCCGGCAACATGGTTCTGCCGCCAAATGCCACCACCCGGCCACGGTCATCCTGGATCGGGATCATAAGCCGGCCACGAAACCGATCATAGGATGGGCGCGCATCATCGGGCTTGATCAACAAACCCGCCTCGATCATCGCTGGCTCTTCAACGCCGCGGCCCTTCAGGTGCGACTTCAAGGCGTCCCGGCTGTCGGGTGCAAAGCCGAAGCGGAACTCGCGCAGGGTTTCCGGCGTTAGCCCTCGTTTTTGCACATAGGCCCGCGCGCCCTCGCCGCGCGGTCCCTTGAACTGAGCCTCAAAAAACTGAGCGGCCATTTCACAGATATCAGCAAGACTTGCCCGCTTCTGTTCACGGCGAGCAGCTTGCGGATCAGGGGCAGGCAAGGCAACGCCCGCCTGATCGGCCAAACGCTCAACGGCTTCTGGAAAACTCAGCCCCTCAGTTTCGGTGATAAACTTGAAATGATCCCCAGAAGCCCCGCACCCAAAGCACTTGTAACGGTTACGGCGGTCATCAACGTGAAAACTCGGGCTCTTTTCCTGATGAAACGGACAACATGCCCAATAGTCGCCCTTACCCGGCTGGGTCTTCCGGCGATCCCAGGTCACCCGCCGCGCCACGATTTCCGAAAGCGGCAATCGGGCTCTAATTTCATCAAGAAGGCGCGGCTCAAATCGCATGAAGGGAACAGTATCCGTGTGAATAAATTGCAGCAAGCAAGGCGATGTCAAACCACCTGGCTGCCTAACTCAAAATAGGGCTTATTGGCCGGCTTCGCTACCGGATTGACAGGGCCAAGGCGATCTGGGGATGACTTGTGCGAAACTACGCCAGCTGTCTCAGCAAGGTCTGGCGGAGAGCCTCCCGCTCAGTTTGCGCTTTTTCCGTCTACTTCGCCTGCTGGTTCACTGCCAGCGTTATCGTTGTTGCCGTTGCGCAGCATGTCCCGCATGACACAAGAGGCCTGCACGAAGTCCATCTGACCGGGATAGCGGGATTTAAGCTCGCTCATGCATCTGCCGATGTCCCGCAACCCGTGAGCTTCAATTTCCCGCACGGTTTCTTCGCATGCCGACCGCACTTCATCTTCGCTTAATTGCTCCGGCAAGAATTCACGAATGATGGCCTGCTCGGTACGTTCTTGCTCCGCAAGGTCCAGCTTGCCGCTGTTTTCGAAATCGGCGGCAGATTCATCACGCTGGCGGACCATTTTCTGAAGGATATCAATCACTTCATCCTCATTGATCCCGTCTTTGCCGTTTTCCCGGGCAGCACTTTCCCGGTCTTTGACAGCCGTCTGAACGAGCCGAAGCGTGGCGCAGCGTCGTTTGTCACCGGCATCTTGTGCAGCCCTTAAGGCCGAGTTGATTCTGTCTCGCATCACATCGCGCATGGTTTGCCCCACCCCTGCCGTATAAACGGGTCAGTGTGCTTTACACCCACCAGTTCATTTAAGCCAAGCAATTGAATTTCAAAGATCTTTTTTCATAGGATCAATGTTGACGATCCTGCCCGCTTCCCATAGAGTCCCGCGCTTAATGCAGACGGCCAGATGCAAGGATTTCCTTCGCTCCGATCGCCTTTCCTGCAGTGCATGATGTCACCATCAAACTCTGGATACAAGACATGACGACTGCAGACGCATGGTCTGACACCCCGGCGACCGCCCTGCTTGTGCTCTCCGACGGCAGCGTGATCGAAGGATACGGCCTCGGCGCAACCGGCCAAGCGGTTGGAGAAATTTGCTTTAACACCGCGATGACCGGTTATCAGGAGATCCTCACGGACCCGTCCTATTCTGGCCAGATCATCACCTTCACGTTTCCTCATATCGGCAATGTCGGCACCAACGGCGAAGACATTGAAACCGTCAATATGGCCGCAGACAGCGGCATCCGCGGCACTGTCCTTGCCGCCTCGATCACAGATCCAGCCAATTACCGCGCTGCGCAGCATCTCGATGCCTGGCTCAAAAGCCGCAACATCATCGGCATCAGCGGTGTCGACACCCGCGCGCTCACAGCGTTGATCCGCGAAAAAGGCGTCCCGAACGGCGTCATTGCCCATGATCCGGACGGCAACTTTGATCTGGATAACTTGAAATTGGCTGCCGCCAATTGGCCCGGCCTTGTCGGCATGGACCTCGCCAAAGACGTATCCACCACCCAAACACACCAATGGTCACAAAAGACATGGGCTTGGGACGAAGGGTATCTGGATGCGGACGGCGGCAAGTTCAAGGTGGTTGCTCTTGATTTCGGTATCAAGCGCAACATTCTCCGTCTCCTGACTGACGCTGGATGTGACGTAACTGTTCTGCCGGCCAACGCGACCTCAGAAGATATACTGGCTCATAAGCCTGACGGTGTTTTCCTTTCCAACGGCCCTGGCGATCCAGCCGCAACAGGTGAGTATGCCGTAGGTACGATCAAATCCGTGATCGATGCCGGGTTGCCGGTATTCGGGATTTGCCTTGGCCATCAGATGCTCGCACTGGCACTTGGCGGCAAGACCATCAAGATGCACCAGGGTCACCATGGCGCGAACCATCCGGTACTGGATCAAACATCCGGTAAAGTGGAAATCACGTCCATGAACCATGGCTTTGCGGTTGATGCAGAAAGCCTGCCGGACAACGTGCAGCAGACCCATGTGTCGCTGTTCGACGGCTCCAACTGCGGTTTGGCGATGAAAGACAAGCCGGTCTTTTCTGTTCAGTATCACCCGGAAGCCTCTCCCGGCCCGCGGGATAGCCGCTACCTTTTCAAGCGCTTTACCGACCTTATGGACACCGCCAAGGCCGCTTAAGCCTGATCGGCGTGAACATAATGTCTCGAAAAAACAAAAACGGCAGCCGAAACGGCTGCCGTTTTTCGTCAGAGATGCATCTGATTTGCGTTTAGCCACGCAGCTGAGCAAACGCTCCCAAGATCTGGTCGACTTCTGCGATCTGCTCGTCCAGCATCTGCTTCTGTTCCAGCAGAATCTCTTGTTGGGAAAGGCAAATGCTTTGAAGTTCGGCAAACTGCTCCTGACGCGGCGTGCCGCCTTCAACCAGAGCAATCACGCGACGAATTTCAACAAGGGTAAGGCCAATTTTCTTGGCTTGCAGGATAACACGCATGCGGGAAACATCACGCGCCCCATAGAACCGGCGCGCACCTTTGCGAACCGGATGCAACAACCCTTTTTCTTCGTAAAAGCGGAGTGTGCGGAGCGTGACGCCAAACTTTTCCGACATTTCGGAAATGGCCAGCGGACGGTCGTCTTGCGGAATTTCAGTATCCGGACCCGCGATATCCGGAACAACCACCATATTCGTAGCTATCTTATTCATAGTCTCTTGCCCGATCTTTTTATTTTTCTCAGTCGCATAACAGGCTCTGAATCGCACCAGTAGCACCGGATCCCACCAACCGGGCGCTGGCTAAAAACGCGTTTCAGACGAGCTCCAATGCACAACCCAGTGTGTTGAACAACGAAAGCTTACCTGCGGACGTCCGAGATTAAGCACGCCAAGCCTTACACCTATTCCATAGAAAAAATCTAGACTAAATCACGGAAGCACGCATTTTTTCGCAGAGTACGCGTCATATAATTACCGTAAACATACGGCATTTTCCGATGTATACATGTATTTTTTAGATAAAATTTTCTCGCAGATTTTATAATCTCAAGAAATATGAATTATCGATAATCTAATATATCAGAAACATTACAAAGAACGTTGAAAATTATACACTCACGCGACGACAAGTTCGCAAGTCTAATAATAAGGTAAACTTCCTAATCGACATGATAAATATTACACTACGCACTGATATTATCGATAATTGGCGCTGTTAAAACGCAACTTCAGCTCATTATGCTCAAAAGCTGGGGATTTTATTCAGGAAATCAGAATTTCGCGGAACGGTCCTTACCCCAAGCTCCGGAGCAGAATTAACTTTATTCCGCAACGGCACTAAGGACGAAAAATTTCCGAGGAAAAGAGCGTTCAAAAGGATCAACAGCGCAGATCAATCCGTGAATTCCACGATTCGTACTAAAGGGAAGTCACTCCAAGGTCTTACGAATGGCCTCATAGCCTTAGGTATCTGGTACTAAAAGCAGACACATTTATTCCGACCACAGTCGCACTATGTGCACTTCCGGATTGACATTTTCGGTCGCAAGATATTTGTGTCAGGAAACAATTACTGACTGCCGATCAAGGCGTTGGTTTCAACACACGCTTTATTTGAAGATGCCAGACTCAAAATCAAAGAACCCGACCCCCATCATGACACCGGAACAATTTCGGAGCTGGCGACGAACACTCGGATTGAAGCAAAAAGACGCTGCCGAGCAGCTCGGGCTGAAAAAGCGGATGATCCAATACTACGAGAAGGGAAATCGGGACGGGCGGCCGGTTGAAATCCCGAAATCAATCCGATTGGCCTGTTACGCCCTATCGCAAGGGATCGCTGACTTTGACGGTGTAACAACGACAGATGCACCGCCCCCCAAGGACAAACCCGACGCCTGATCGATTTTCCTTGATATAAACATCATGTTTAGCGCGATCCGGGGTTCCCACGCGGCACGGTTTTCCCTATAAGACGCGCTCAGCCAACATCGTCATTCACTTAACGACCGAGCAGACCGGAAGCAAACACGCGCTTTCCCGGACCGCTCGCTTCGAGCTGCGAGCCGAGATGCCTAAACGCACAGATATTTCCTCCATCCTGATCATTGGTGCCGGCCCGATTGTTATCGGCCAGGCGTGCGAGTTTGACTACTCGGGAACACAGGCGTGCAAGGCCCTGCGCGAAGAAGGCTATCGAATTATCCTGGTCAACTCGAACCCAGCGACGATCATGACGGATCCGGACCTGGCCGATGCGACATACATAGAACCAATCACGCCAGAGCTGGTCGCCAAGATCATTGAAAAGGAACGCCCGGACGCGCTTTTGCCGACGATGGGTGGGCAAACCGCGCTGAACTGTGCGCTGGACCTGGAACAGATGGGCGTTCTGGAAAAATACGGCGTTGAGATGATCGGCGCGCGTGCCGACGTCATTGACAAGGCGGAAGACCGCGAAAAGTTCCGCGCGGCCATGGACGTGATCGGTCTTGAGAATCCCCGGGCGGCCATTGCCTCCTCCCCGGCCATTCGCGGTGAAGATGGTAAGATCACCGGCTACGACCGGAACACCGGTTATTTGGAGGCCATGCGCGCTCTGGATGAAATTGGCCTGCCAGCCATTATTCGCCCCGCTTTCACGCTCGGCGGCACAGGCGGCGGTGTTGCCTATAACCGGGAAGAATATGAGACGATCGTGCGCTCGGGCATCGACGCATCTCCGGTTGGCCAGGTCCTGATCGATGAGAGCCTGCTCGGCTGGAAAGAGTATGAAATGGAGGTCGTCCGCGACAAAGCGGACAACTGCATCATCATCTGTTCCATCGAAAACGTTGACCCGATGGGCGTCCACACCGGCGACTCCATCACCGTCGCACCAGCCCTCACGCTGACCGACAAAGAATATCAAATCATGCGGGACGCTTCGATCGCGGTCCTGCGCGAAATCGGCGTCGAAACCGGCGGCTCGAACGTCCAGTTCGCCGTCAATCCGGAGAACGGACGCCTGGTGGTCATTGAGATGAACCCGCGCGTTTCCCGCTCATCCGCCCTCGCCTCCAAGGCAACCGGCTTTCCGATCGCGAAGATCGCCGCGAAACTTGCGGTTGGCTACACACTGGACGAGTTGGAAAACGATATCACGGGCGGTGCAACACCAGCCTCTTTCGAGCCGAGCATCGACTATGTGGTCACCAAGATCCCACGCTTTGCCTTCGAAAAATTCCCGGGCTCCGAGCCTTATCTGACAACGGCGATGAAATCGGTTGGCGAAGTCATGGCCATTGGCCGGACCTTCAACGAGAGCCTTCAAAAGGCGTTGCGCGGTCTGGAAACCGGCTTGAACGGTCTGGATGAGATCGACATTCCGGGCCTTGACCAGGGCGACGACAAAAACGCGTTGCGGGCTGCCGTTTCAACAGCAACTCCAACCCGTTTGCTGTCGGTTGCTCAGGCCATGCGCCTCGGCATGACGGTGGAAGAAGTCAATCAGGCCAGTGGCATCAACACCTGGTTCCTGGAACAAATGGCCGACATTCTGGCCATGGAAGCCAAGATCCGGAATATCGGCCTGCCCAAGGATGCTGCCAATTTGCGCAAACTCAAAGGCATGGGCTTCTCCGATGCACGGCTTGCAAGCCTTGCCGGCGTGGACACGGACGATATTGTCAAGCTGCGGAATGAGCTGAACGTCCACCCTGTTTTCAAGCGCATCGACACCTGCGCGGCCGAATTCGCGTCGCCGACCGCATACATGTACTCCACCTACGAAGCTCCCTTCATGGGCGCTCCGGCCTGTGAAGCCAATCCGTCCGACGCCAAGAAAGTTGTCATTCTCGGCGGCGGTCCGAACCGGATCGGCCAGGGCATCGAGTTTGATTATTGCTGCTGTCACGCCGCCTTCGCTCTGGAAGATGCCGGCTATGAGACCATCATGGTCAACTGCAACCCGGAGACTGTTTCCACGGACTACGATACGTCAGACCGTCTCTACTTCGAACCGCTGACACCGGAAGACGTTCTGGAAATCATCCGCAAGGAACAGGAAAACGGTACGCTTCATGGGGTTATCGTTCAGTTCGGCGGCCAGACGCCTTTGAAACTGGCCCAGTCGCTGGTCAAGGCCAACGTGCCGATCCTTGGCACGTCGCCTGACATGATCGATTTGGCGGAAGATCGTGACCGGTTCCAAAAACTGCTGATCAAGCTTGGCCTGAAGCAGCCGGAAAACGGCATCGCCTATTCCGTTGAGCAGGGCCGCTTGATTGCCAGCCAGCTCGGTCTGCCGCTGGTGGTCCGCCCGTCTTATGTTCTGGGCGGCCGCGCAATGCAGATCATTCGGGATGAGGAAAGCCTCAACTCCTATCTGCTTGGCACTCTGCCGGAACTGGTTCCTGCCGAGGTGCGGGCGAAATACCCGAACGACAAGACCGGTCAGATCAACACGGTTTTGGGCACGAACCCGCTCCTGTTCGACCGGTATCTGGAAGGCGCTATTGAGGTTGATGTCGACGCCCTGTGCGATGGCAAGGACGTCTTCGTCTGCGGTATCATGGAACACATCGAAGAAGCTGGCATTCACTCCGGTGACAGTGCCTGTTCCCTGCCACCGTTCTCTCTGTCTGACGACCTGATCGAGGAACTGAAGCGCCAGACAACAGAAATGGCACTCGCCCTCGAAGTTGGCGGCCTGATGAACGTGCAATACGCAATCAAGGAAGGTGAAATCTATGTTCTTGAAGTGAACCCGCGGGCATCGCGGACTGTGCCGTTTGTTGCCAAAACCGTCGGCGAGCCGATTGCAAAGATCGCCAGCCGTGTCATGGCCGGGGAAAGCCTGGCGTCCTTCGGCCTTGCAGAGAAGAAATTCGACCACATCGCCGTCAAGGAAGCCGTATTCCCATTTGCAAGGTTCCCGGGCGTCGACACAATTCTTGGGCCGGAGATGCGCTCCACCGGTGAGGTCATGGGCCTCGACAACCACTTTGGAACTGCCTTCGCAAAGTCCCAGATCGGGGCTGGTACGGGCGTTCCGTCGGAAGGCACAGTGTTTGTCTCCATGCGGGATCAGGACAAGGCGTCCGTCGTTGACGCCGTCCGCAGCCTGGAAGATGCCGGGTTCAAAATTATCGCGACAGCGGGGACCCAGACGTTCCTGAAAGAGCAAGGCATCAAGGCGGAGAAGATCAACAAGGTCATGGAAGGCCGTCCGCATATTGTCGATGCGGTCAAGAATGGCGAAGTGCAGCTTGTCTTCAACACGACCGAAGGTGTTCAGGCAATTGCCGACAGCCGATCCATGCGCCGCGCGGCCCTTTTGAATAAGGTGCCCTACTACACCACGCTTGCAGGGTCGATTGCTGCTGCAAAGGGCATCTGCGCGCATAAAGCGGGGAGTCTTGAAGTTAGGCCTTTGCAATCCTACTTCGCCTAAGGCTAATATGAGTTGAAACCGGCCGGGAAAGTGCCCTTTCCCGGCTGGGTTTGTTTTTGTGAAGCGTGGTCTTCTTCGAGAGGACCCAATAAGCTGAAGGTCTTAGACCCATGGAAAAAGTTCCGATGACCTCCGCCGGTTACACCATGCTCCAAAACGAGCTGAAGGAACGGACCGGTGTCGAGCGCCCGCGCATTGTTGATGCCATTTCAGAGGCCCGCGCGCATGGCGACCTGTCGGAAAACGCTGAATACCACGCGGCCAAGGAAGCTCAGAGCCTGAACGAGGGCCGGATCGCAGAATTGGAAGACAAACTGTCCCGCGCCGAAATCATCGACGTGAGCAAGCTGTCTGGCGATGTTGTCAAGTTCGGCGCGACCGTGAGCTTGGTTGACGAAGACACGGAAGAAGAAAAGAAATACATGATCGTCGGCGACGTTGAGTCCGATGTGAAACAAAGCAAGGTTTCTATTTCTTCTCCGATCGCTCGTGCGCTCATCGGAAAGTCGGTAGGCGACAGCGTGGAGGTCGCCGCGCCAGGCGGTGCCCGCTCCTACGAGATCGTGGAAGTGCAGTTCATCTGACGCTGCCAGCCTGTCCAATCCGATAGAAGCCCAATACAGAATTTTGCCAAGTTTTCGATTTTCACCGCCGAGCACCTTTTATTCTGATCGTGAAAGGATTTAAGGTCTAAGGCGGTGGGATTCGGAGATCCAAAATGGTTTTTCACGTAATTGGTTTCTGGCTGCTGATGCTTTCCATCCCCTTGTGGGGATATCGTTTCTTTCTGACATCCAAGCTTGCCTACCGGGAGAAGAAAATCTTCCGGCGGCTGCTGGATCACGCTGACGAGCGGGCTTACTTTTTCGCGTTGAAGCTATTCGGTTTTTTGGTAGCCTTGAGCGCAGCTGTTTTGGCGATGGTTGCCGGTCTCGGCTACATCAAGCATGGCTCCACACAAATCGGCAGTTACCGCGAAGTCATTCGCAGCCGTATCTATTCAGGCGTTGACCCTGTGGACCAGGCGCTCGACACCTTCCACTATGATCAGTGGCTGCCAATCGCGATCCTGACGACCTGTGCATTGCTCAGCATCAGCTTCACGCTCGTAGCAACGGCGCTCCGCGACATCTCGCTCCTCAATCGGCTGCGCAAACGCCTAAAGAAAGTCCCTCAGGCTCTGAGAACGGCACCAAAAGCCTGAAACGCGAAGGTCAAAGCTACCTGTTTTAATCAGGCAGCCCATCACACATTTGAAATAACTTGAGGAATTAAGGTCAGCCGTCGATCGGCACGACCGGCTCATCCTTGGTCCGGCGGATGGTGAGTGCTGTGCGGACACTGTCCACGTTTGGCGCAGCCGTGAGTTCACGGATCACGAAATTCTGGAATGTCTGCAAATCCGGCGAGACGCATTTCAGAAGGAAATCCACCTCCCCTGAGAGCATATAACTCTCGCGAACCAGCGGCCATTTTTCCACTGTCTGCTCAAAGGCAATCAGGTCTGCTTCGGTTTGGCTATGAAGGCCTACCATGGCAAAAGCGGTGACATCGTACCCGAGCTGCTTTTCATCCAGGAGCGTCCGGTAGCCTTGTATCAGGCCAGCTTCCTCAAGCGCACGCACACGTCTCAAACATGGCGGCGCGGAAATTCCGACCCGGCGAGCCAACTCAACATTGGTCATCCGGCCATCATCTTGCAATTCCTTCAGGATTTGCCAGTCAATGGCATCAAGGCGCGCTTTCACACCGCTCTCCTATGAATTCTGGGACGGTGCCGTCACACGGCCCGAAACTGGGGCTGACGTGAGGTTCCGCAAAAACTTGAGTTTCATGCACAAACGTGTTTCTACGGTGCCGAGTTATGACTTTTTGCGCGTTTGTGCAAGACTATAACAAATTTGCGCACAATCTTGAAAGATTCCGACAGGGAAATCCCGCAGTTTATGTTGAATGCAACGGCATCGCCCCGTTCCCTTTGGATTTTGACGGATGGTAAAGCGGGCGACGTCGCGCAATGCGTCGGCGTCGCAGATACCCTCAAACTTCCCTACGAAATGCGGACCGTTTCTCCCAAACCACCCTATTCCTGGTGGATGCCGTTCGGCCCGTTTCCGCCCGCCGAGCGGGAAGACCAGCCTGGGAGCCCGCTCGCGCCGCCGTACCCTGATATTGCAGTGGCCTCCGGCCGCCGGGCTGCGGCTTACCTGCGCCGCCTCAAGAAAGCATCCAACGGCAAAACCTTCACGGTGTTCCTGAAAGACCCAAGGTCCGGTGCAAAGACTGCTGATCTCATTTGGGTTCCCGAGCACGATCCGCTCCGCGGCGACAATGTCCTGGTCACACCGACCTCTCCCCACAAGTTTTCTGCAGTGCGTCTTGCTGAACTGAAGGGAGAACCGGTGCCGCAGATCGACAATCTCCCTCAGCCGAGAGTGGCTGTACTTGTGGGCGGCAACAGCCGGCACCACACCTTCACAGACAATGATCAAACCCGATTTCTGGACGGACTGCGTGAGACAGCGGGACAGAACAGGGCGCATTTTCTGATCACAGCTTCGCGGCGGACCCCCGAGTTGCTGGTCAACGGGATCATGACCCTTGCCCGCGATGGCCATCACTTCTTCTGGGACGGAACCGGAAACAATCCGTACGGTCATTTCCTGGCAAAGTCCGACGCCATCATTGCAACCGCAGATTCGACCAACATGATTGGCGAGGCCACAGCCACGGGCAAACCGGTCCACGTCTTTCATCCAAGCGGTGGTCACGCAAAGATCACCCGGTTTTTGGGGACTTTAGAAGGTATGGGATGTGTTCACCCCTTCCCAGGGCCACTGAAAACCACTACCTACGACCCGATTGACGCAACACCTGTGATCGCAGAACGTATTCTGGCAGACTACAGGGCGCTTCACCAAACCGGTCAAATATCGCAAGGTGACTGACATCTGGCAGTCACGGTTGAGACAAGAAACACGGATTATACTACGCCCATGAGTACTAAGCACAGCAAGCTGTTGATCGTCGGCTCCGGCCCGGCCGGTTATACCGCCGCCATCTATGCGGCCCGCGCCATGATCCAACCGACCTTGGTTGCCGGAATTCAGCCGGGCGGTCAGCTGACCATCACCACCGATGTCGAAAACTATCCCGGCTTTGCAGACCCGGTCATGGGCCCATGGCTTATGGAGCAAATGCAAAAGCAGGCTGAAAATGTCGGCACGGAGATCATCTACGACACGATCATCAAGGCAGACTTGTCGGTGCGCCCGTTCCGCCTGGAAGCAGATAGCGGCACTGTGTTCACGGCAGACACTTTGGTGATCGCGACCGGCGCGCAAGCCCGCTGGCTGGGCCTCTCCTCTGAACAAGATTACATGGGTGCCGGTGTTTCGGCCTGTGCGACATGTGACGGCTTCTTCTATCGGAACCGCGAAGTCGTCGTGGTCGGCGGCGGCAACACGGCCGTCGAAGAAGCGCTCTACCTGGCGAACCTTGCCTCCAAGGTGACGCTGGTTCACCGCCGCGACAGTCTGCGCGCAGAAAAGATCCTCCAGGACCGGCTGTTCTCACACGAGAAAATCGAGGTGATCTGGGACCATCAGGTTGACGAGATCCTCGGAGGCGGCGAGCCGAAAGCGGTCACTGGTGTGCGGCTGAAAAGCACCAAGACTGGCGAGCTTCAAGAAATCTCCACCGATGGTGTGTTCATTGCGATCGGCCACGCGCCATCCGTTGAACTGTTCAAGGATCAATTGACCTTGAAACCGAACGGCTATCTGGAGACCGCACCGGATTCCACCAAGACTTCGATCCCCGGCGTTTTCGCAGCCGGTGACGTTACCGACGATATCTACCGCCAGGCGGTCACAGCAGCCGGAATGGGCTGTATGGCTGCCCTTGAAGCGGAAAAGTATCTAGCCGAACAGGATGCTGTCGGTTCACAACAGGCTGCTGAGTAACGCAGTTTCCCGGCTGGACGGATTGGGGAATGCCATGGATTGGGACAAATTGCGTATCTTCCATGCTGCCGCGCAAGCCGGCAGCTTCACCCATGCGGGCGATACGCTTCATATGAGCCAATCCGCGGTGAGCCGTCAGGTCAGTGCGCTTGAGCATGATCTGGGGGTTCCCCTGTTCCACCGGCATGCCCGCGGCCTGCTGCTAACGGAACAAGGCGAACTTCTCTATCGCACTGCCGGTGATGTCCTGATGAAGCTGGAGGCCGTGCAATCCAGGCTCAAGGACAGCAAGGACAAGCCGTCTGGCGTTTTGAAAGTCACGACCACGGTTGGATTGGGGTCAACCTGGCTGGCATCCAGGATCCGAAGCTTCACGGATCTTTATCCGGATGTCGAATTGCAGCTGATTTTCGACGACGACGAGCTCGATCTCAGCATGCGCGAAGCCGATGTGGCGATCCGGTTGCGCCAACCGACTCAGCCGGATCTCATACAACGCAAACTCTTCACCGTGCACTTTCACGTATTTGCGTCACCTGAATATATCCAGCGCTTTGGCGCGCCTTCTTCGATCGAAGACATTGATGATCATCGCATCATCACCTTTGGCGAACAGGCCCCTGCCTATCTGCGATCCATGAACTGGCTTGTGACAGCCGGCCGAGTGGATGGCAAACCGCGGCAATCGGTGCTCCAGGTCAACAACATCATCGCGATCAAGCGCGCTGTTCAGACAGGCGCCGGTATTGCGATGTTGCCAGACTACATCATCGACAATGGCCGGAACTTGGTTCCCGTGCTTGAAGATCAGGAAGACAAGGTGCCGTCCTTCGATACCTACTTCGTGTATCCGTCGGAGTTGAAGAACACCGCACGGGTCACGGCTTTCCGGGAATTCCTTCTGAAGAACGCCCAAAACTGGGTGTACTAAAAGAAAGCCCTCGAGCGACCAGCATCGGTTACACTCGCAACCAGACGGAACGGCGGCCCTGCATCTGTCTTTCGGTAAGTATGGTTTGTTCGGGCAACTCTCGGCACCGTGCTGTTGTGATGAGCATTGCGGCTACGAACCAAGTTTTATTGAGAGCAGCCGGGTCTGAATGCGCAACAAGACATCCACCCTACAGACGCTCGAGCGCGGGTGTCTGGTGTGATCCTCAGCCTGTAACTCACTCAGAAAACTAACAAATCTATGGACGGTCAAAGCCCTGCGCGATTTGCATAGCAGATCTGCGTCACTGCCTCTTGTTTAAGCAGCTTGTGCACTGCATATAAGCATCACTGTTGGTCACACAGGCATCACGTCCTCCTCCCAGTGATGCCTCGACCAGCTGTTCCCCTCTGGAAGGTGATTCCACTGGTTACAGTGAATCAATTCAAACTGCCGGGTCTTTTAAGACCCGGCTTTTTTTTGCCTACATGAACGTACTCAAGCGTTAGAGCGGGTCGCGTTTAATCGGGTTCATTTGATGAGCTTACTGAGTTCATTCGGCAAGGCGCGTCGTGAAGCGCGGCCTGGTTGGCCGGGCAAACGTCGCAACGCGGCCGATGGGCTCAGTAAGCTCATCCTTCGGGCCGGACAATTTTTGCCTCTGGCTTTGTTGTGGTCCGCTTATGGTACCCCGCACCACCGCGCGGACCACGTCTCGCCAGAAACAAAATTCGTCTCGGTCAAATGAAACCGATTAAACGCGACCCACTCTAAGCGCAGCCTTGGCAACTTTGGGAACCTCAAAGTACGCCTGTTGCACATCCTCAAGCGGGATTGGCTGACCGATGAAGTAGCCTTGACCGTAGTGGCATCCGCAAGCTCTCACCACGCCCAACTGCTGAGCCGTTTCGACGCCTTCGGCCGTCGACTTCATATCCAGATTGTCAGCAAGCGCCGCGATCGTTCTCAAAATCGCTGCACTGCCCTCGTCTTTTTCGACTTCCGAAACGAACCTGCGGTCGATCTTGAGCTTGTTGAATGGCAGTTCCTGCAGATAGCCAAATGACGAGAAGCCGATGCCGAAATCGTCCAAGGCCAGGTTCAGACCAGCATCTCGCAATTTTCTGAGATCCTCATGAGCGGCTGAACCTGCGGACATCAAGACACTCTCGGTCAACTCCAGTTCCAGGCGATGCGGAGAAATTCCAGCTGCTTTTAGACCGCCAAGAACTCGTTCGACAAATCGTCCATCGCCAAGCTGCAAAACCGAGACATTCACACAGGCGCGGTAATCGTCCGGCCAGGTTGCCAGGGAACGCAACACTTCAGACAGAACAAAATCGCCAACCTTCACGATCAGGCCAATCTCTTCGGCCAGGGGGATGAAATTTGACGGGGGGACATAACTTGCCTCGCCCTGATGCCAACGAACCAAAGCCTCGAAGTGATCAACCCTATGTGTTTCCAGGTTCAAGATCGGCTGGCAAAAAACATCAAGACCCTGATTTTCCACCACGCGGATCAGAGCGTTCTTCGTTCGCTTCCGCTCCGCATCTTCCCGCGCAATATCAGCGTCAAAGACACGGTACGCAGATCTTTTCTCCTGCTTGGCCTTATAAAGCGCCAGATCAGCGCGTGAGAGTGTTTCTTCAGAACCGGCACCATCCGCGGTAATGATAGCCACTCCAACGCTCAGTCCGCTCTGAACCATGAGACCGTCGAGATTAACGGGCATGTCGAAAGCGGCGCACAAACCGGAAGCAATCTCGCGGATGTCTTCCTCCGCGCGCGGCTTGAGCACAAGCGCAAACTCATCGCCGCCCAAACGGGCCGCAAGATCACCACCTTCGATGACCGCTTTCAGGGTATTGGCAACATGTTGCAGCAAACGATCGCCGACGACATGGCCATGACTGTCGTTCACTGCCTTGAAGTCGTTTAGGTCAATGAGCAGCAGCGATGGCGACACCCCATCGACATTCCCGGCATTTTCTACGACGTGATCCAAAGTCTCCCGGAAGGACAATCGATTGGCCAGTTCGGTCAGGTTATCTGTTTCAGCGGCTTTTTTGACGCGCTCATCCGCAACGACTTTCTCGGTGACATCTTCATAGGTCTCCACCCATCCGCCGTCCGGCATTGGAGCTGCGGAAAAAGACAGAATCCGGCCATTGGACAGGTGGATTAACGAGCGAATGTGTGAGGTAGGCTGGGCACTCTCAGGAACAGCTTTTGTGGTCTCTCCTGGAAATCCGGTCACGAAAGCGCCTAGCCGATACTGGTTGTAGGCGTGGTAGGACGTGCCCGGCACAAGCATTTCTGGCGGAAGCCCCGTAAAATCCCCGGCACGATCATTGCAAAAGCGCAGTCTGCCATCCTTATCAAACGCACTGACACCCTGTACAACCGATGCCAAGGTGACTTCCAGCTCTTCTGAGCGAAGGCGTGCTTCCTTTTCTCTTTCAAAGAGACTGTCCGCCATTTCCTTGCTGTCTGTGATGTCCCAATTCACCCCGACGGCTTCAGTAACGTTGCCGGCATCGTCTTCAAGAAAATTACAATGGGCGGCCAACCAGCGGACGCTGCCATCCCGGCGGACGATACGAAAATCGGTGGCGAACCCGGATTTCTTCTCATAGGCCTCCAGGAATTGCCGGCGGGCTGCATCGATGTCATCGGGGTGAACGGTCCGCTCCCAGTCATTAAACTCGCCTTTGAAAGACCCGGGATCGACATCAAACAACCGAAACATTGCATCGTCCCAGGTGAGACGATTGGCAGCCATATCGAACCGCCACACAGCAATTCCAGCAGATGACCGGGCGAGATCAGTCAGAAAGAGCGTGGATTTGAGCGCCTTGTGCTCAACGGAGAATTTCTTGGCCTCGCTGATCATCAGGCCAAGAATGACCACACCGACCACGTTTCCAACTAGCAGCAAGTACCAAGCGTTTTCGAGGATCTGGAGCCCCGCCTCAACGCCTTTATCAATGAAGAAACACGGAAGGACGAAAAGCGTACCAACAACCGCAATGGACAAAAGCCGCAAGGGACCTGGGCCGAGATCACGATGACGACAGCAGGCCCCGACTATGGCACCGAATGCCGCGTAAAAAAACGGGCTAAGGCTGCCGCCAATCACAAATGGGCCACCGACCCAATAACGGGCAGCCCCTGCGATGCTGGCCGTGATGATCCCCCCCAAAGGCCCAAGGAAATATCCGCTAAGGATCGCCGGAGCAGCCCGCGTGTCGAACGTTGCACCATCGCCAAAATGAACGGGCATCATTACGACCAAAGCAGACAGGAGGCCAAACAAAGCGCCAAGGAATGCCGCGCTTACTGACCGGCGCGCGTGCAAGGTATCCCGGCGCGCAAAGAAGTAGAACGCCAACGCGCCCAACGAAAGAGCGCCAATATTTGCGATCCAATCGACGACCATCTAAGCCTTTCTGAGTGCACAAAAGCACACTTAGAGAAAAAGCAACGATGCTCAGCCTATTTCAAAAATGCTAACAACTTCAATATACAGTAATACATACTCGCATCGAGACTATTGTTAATAGTCTCGATGCGAAAACAACAGATGCAACGCCATTTTACATAAATAGAAGCTCGCCGGTCATGTCTTTATAAAGACCCGCGACTTGCTCCTCGTATCCATTGTAGAGCAGTGTGTTCCGGCGTTGATCGGTTCCCAACAGTTTCTCGGTTGCCTGGGGCCAGCGCCGATGTGGGACCGACGGGTTCACATTCGCCCAAAACCCGTATTCCTTCGGCTGGATTTCTTCCCAGAAGCTCACTGGACGCTTGTCAGTGAATGAGATCCGCACCACGGATTTGATACATTTAAATCCGTATTTCCAAGGCGTTACCAACCTGATCGGCGCACCAAACTGCTTGGCAAGCGGTTTTCCGTAAATCCCGGTCGCCATGAACGCCAGTTCATTGGTCGCCTCTGCAAGGGTCAAGCCTTCAACATAAGGCCACGGATACCAGGATTGTTTCTGACCGCTGGCAACTTCCGGATTGAGGAATGTTTCAAACCGAAGGTATTTGGCACCCGTTTGCGGCCCCGCCAATTTGACCAGCTCGGCGAGCGGGAAGCCCGACCAAGGCACCGCCATGGACCAAGCCTCAACACACCGATGGCGATAAAGGCGTTCCTCCAAAGGCATCTTGGCGAGAAGTGCGTCAATATCGATCGTCTGAGGATTGTCGATGAGGCCGTCCAGCATCACTGTCCATGGACGGATCTCAAGGTTCTGGGCCGCCGGCCAAATCTGCTTGTGAGAGCCAAACTCATAGAAATTGTTGTACTTCGACGCAACGTCTTCATCGGTCACTGGCCGGTCCAATGTGAAGGCAGCGTTGCGTGGAACCGGGTAGAGCCCAGCGCTCGGGTCTGCCTCGGCAAAGGCCGGCCTCATCCCAAGTCCGCTTCCGAGCAACGCACCTCCTCCGGCGAGCCCCGCAAGGATCTGGCGTCTATTCAAGAAAACATGCTCTGGGGTCGCTTCGCGCTCGGGCAATTCCCAGCTGCGTTTGGTCAAGATATTCATCGTCAAACTCCCAATCTGGACGAAGAAAGACCGGATTGTGTGTTCAAACGCAAATAACGCCCGAGTGACCGATGCCAAGTGTCAGGCTTGTTCCAGCCAATTTTCAGCGGCTTCCCGGTCTTTTGAAACAAAGCTTTTGATCTCAAGCCCCGGGATCAGCATCCCTTCGATCTCAGCAACCTTACGAATCCAGCCTGCATCGCACAAGACCGCGCACTTTCGGAATTTCCCCAGAAGCTTCAGAAGGTCTGGCATCATCTTGAATTCGACAGCCAACGCGCCTGCGGTTGGCCATTCGAAATCATCAATGACATAGAGCATCGTGCCGTTGGTCAGATCCTCTGCGGCTTCAATGAGATCCTCCAACCCGGCCTGCATCAAGTCAGCATTGAGAGGACCGCGCAGATGAACAAAGACGCGGTCCCCTTCCTGTTTTTCAATCGCAAGCATCGACAATCTCCTTTCTGCGTCCACCATCCCGTTTAGAGCGTAGGGGAATGGACACACAATCAAATGAGACAGATCGACACTTTGCACTCGCGCGGCTCACTACGCCGCTTGTTTTCCCGAACGCTGGAGCGCCTGGTCTGCTGCTTTGCCGGACAGCTCCGCCATATGATCGAACTCTGCCGTATAGCTGGCAACTCCCGCCGTCGCGGACCGGAGTTCAACAATCAGATCCCCGATTTCAGCTTCTGGCATCAGCGCCTGAACCTCATCCCAACCGCTCCAGCCGGGACGGGCGTCAAATCCAAGCAGCTGCCCGCGCCTGGCGGAAACAATGGCATTGATCCTAGCGGTCGCATCACTTGGACACGCGACGACCACCTTGTGGATAGGCTCCAGCAGAACGGGCTTGCAGTCGGACAGGCCTTCCCGGATCGCCAGAATACCTGCCATCTTGAACGCCTGATCGGAACTGTCGACCGAGTGATACGACCCGTCGACGAGACAGACTGACAGGTCGACAACAGGAAACCCGAGCGGCCCATGGCCCAGTGCTTCCAGAACACCTTCCTTCACCGATGCGATGTATTGCTTGGGCACCACGCCCCCGGTAATACGATCGGTGAACTGGATGCCTTCTCCTCTCGGCAGTGGCGAAATCTCAAGAACCACGTCACCAAACTGCCCGTGACCACCGGACTGCTTCTTGTGACGTCCGCGCGCTGTTGTGCTGCCACGGATCGTTTCGGAATAAGGCACATGCGGCGCATGCACGGCGACATCCAGCCCGTATTTTCCAGACAAACGCTCCTGAGCGACGCGCAAATGCATCTCTCCCTGCCCGCATAACAAGGTTTCGGCCGTTATCTGGTTCTGTGCGACTGTCAGGGAGCCGTCTTCTTCGGCAAGCTTGGAAAGGGCAGCTGACAAGCGAACCTCATCCTTGCGCTGCCCGGCTTCAATCGCTGTCGCCAAGACCGGCTGCCGGGTATCCGCAGTGTCCAGAGCTGGGAGTTTGCTGCCCTGAAGGCTCAGAACATCACCGGTTTGAACATCATCCAAACGCCCCAGGCCGACGAGGTCCCCCTCAGACGCCTTGGAGATCTTGTTCAATTGCTGTCCAAACAGGGAGAACAGCCCCGAGACCTTCGCTTCCGTGGTTCCATTCACATAGAGACTGTCATTGTCCGCCAGAGCGCCACTCAACACGCGCGCCACGGAGACTTTACCGCCATGTTGTGTGTGAAGCGTCTTGATCACCTGGATCGCACTTTCCGGCGCGGCATCCAGAAGACGCGCCTTGAGGCGGTCAACCGACGGCACCTCATGGCGCAGGGCTTTCAAGAGTCGCGTGACACCGTTGCCATGTTCGCCAGAGCCGAAGAAAACCGGACAAATCAGGCCGTCCTGCATTTCCGCAACGAGATCAGCGAACACCGTCTCCCGGTTCGGCGCAATGTCTTCAAGCAGCGCTTCCATCAGATCATCATCGTGATCGGCAAGATGCTCCAGCATCGTGAACCGGGCCTCATGTTCGCGCGCACGGTCCTCATCCGACATGTCAATCTCGGTGCTCGGCTCCTTCTCGTGATAAACATGCGCCCGTTCCAGGGCTAGATCGATGAAGCCGGTGGCCTGACCGTCCTCCCAGATCGGTATCTGGCGCAAAACAAGTGGGACGCTTGACGCCGGTTGCAGCAGGTTCAAAACGTCGCGGACCCGCCGAGTGCTCTTGTCGATCTTGTTCAAAAACAAAACCCGCGGGATGGCGCGGGCTTCAAGGGCTTTCAGAATGAGCTGCAAGGCTGGAACCTTGCGCTCATCGTCTTCAGCGACAACCACAGCCAGATCCGCACCGGACAAGGCGCTATCCATTTCCCCCAAAAACTCGACCGAACCCGGACAATCGATGAAATTGAACCGGTCACCCAGGTATTCCACATCCGCGAAATTCAGCTCCACGCTCATTCCATGAGCCCTGGCTTCTGCCGAACCATCACCAATGGTATTTCCGTCTGACACCTTGCCCTGCCGGTCCACCTTGTTCGTGCGCGCCAGGATCGCCTCAAGCAAGCTGGTTTTACCGCTGCCAAAGGGTCCGACCAAAGCCACGCAGCGCGGTTCCCTGCCGCTGGAGTTTGCCTGTCCATTGTTGGTGTTTGCCATACTGAGCCTCCCGTTTGCCCGAGGGTATCCTCGTTACAACGCGGCACGGCCGGCGGTTCAGGACGCGGGCCCGCCGCGTCTCGCCCGGATGGGATCGAAGGCCAACAACCCGGAAAGCGCCGGGCGTGATATTCGTCATGGCCCTTCAATCAAGGGCGGGACGCTATCGTCGCGCCCGAAACGGGGTAAACGCAAGGAAATCTTACCCTGCACCGCAGCAAACAGGCGGCGCATTCGGCGCTACCAACCGGCACCTTTTGCTCGTCCGGTCACCGAAATGCTTCAATTCGCGAATTAATTTGGTGTTGCGCGCGGCTCCACCCATACTGATCCGCAGGCACGAGGTGGAATGAGAGGTATAAACATGTTGCTGATGACGAGAACTGTCTTATCGGCGTTTGGTGCTGCGATTGTGTCAGCGGGCCTGGTGTTTTCTGGCGGCAGTGTCGCACAGGCGCAATCCGTTCAGCCGCGCGGCGTTATCCAACCCGGCACGACGCTCGGGCCGTCCGCGCAACAACAGCTCAATCAGAACCTCAATCGTCAGCAGAACAATTTCTCAACCCAGCAACGGATCGACAGCAACAATCGGCTGAACCGGACACAGCAGATCAACCGCAACAACACCCGGACAAACACACTCTCGTCTTGTCCTGGCGCAAATTCGGCCTGTCAGAACTAGGGTTCAGACCTGAAAATCTTGGGATGTGCCCGGCGCTGCCGCAGAACCTGTACCCAGAATTCCCGCGCCCGCACTTTTGTCCGACAAGCGCGCCTGCAGGAAATTCCGGCCGATTATCAAAGCTGCGATTGTCACCACCACCGGCACAAAACGGCTGTCTGGGGTAAGCAGTGCCCAAACAGCACCGCTAGCGCAGATCGCAAGCAAAACAGCAGAATAAATCAGTTGCGCACAATCTGTGACATTCTCCAACGCGGAGAACCGCGATCGCGAAAACAGCATCTGGGCAAGGCCGACAGCAAAAACGGTTACCAGAACGCCCCCATACGCATATTCGGCAAGGACGTCTCCCAGACCGTCAAACCCGAGGCGAAACACACAAACAATCAGCGGCGTTGCCAATAAAATATGAATGTTGACGCCCATCAGGATCGGATGCATCCGGACCCTCATTCCGATCAGGGCACTTAAAACAACGAGGCACAGCCCAGAGCCTACCCAGCCGGCGAACTCCAGATCCCCCGATTGGCGCCACAAAAGAATGAATACGATTGACGGCACCCCTTCCATGAGGTCGGTCAGCCATCGTTTTTGTTGGGTTTGCATGCGTGTGCCTCGCTCGTGAGGTCGACAGCTTACCTATGCAAGTTTTGATCGTAAATACGCAGGACTACAATCAAGGTCATCTGCGAAGACTTCCCGCAAACGCTATGCTGAATGGGCCGGTTAGTGGCCCGGGCGGATCCGCTTCAAGAATTCCCAGACCGGTAGAGCCGTCACACCTCCAACCACGCCGGATACATAGCCGGGTATGGCCCAACCAAGCAAAGACGACCAGAGCAGGCTGACAACAAAACTCACCGCAAGCATGGCAGCCACAGTGATCAGCAATCGTTGCCAAAGCGGAAGAAGAACAGCCAAGCCAGCCTCCAAAACAAAATGAAAATCGACCTCACCCTATGCGCGCCCTTCGAGAAAGAAAAGCCTGATCGGCCGAAGTCAGAGTGAGCCCAACAAAAAGGGCGGCCGGAGCCGCCCCTAGATTCCGAAAAGCAGCCGAACTTATTTCAGATTGCCGCAGAAGCGCTGAATGCGGGTACAAGCTTCTTCCAAGGCTTCCGTGGAGGTCGCATAGGAAATCCGGAAGTTCGGGCCGAGGCCAAAGGCCGACCCGTGAACAACCGCAACACCTTCTGTCTCCAGGAGTTCGGTGACGAAGTCTTCGTCGTTCTCGATAACCTTGCCGGACGGAGCGGTCTTGCCGATGGTTCCAGCGCAGGACGGGAAGACATAGAACGCACCTTCCGGAACCGGACAGGTGATGCCGTTTGCCTGGTTCAGCATGGAAACAACGAGATCGCGGCGCGCTTTGAAGATTTCATTGTTCTTCGGAATGAAATCCTGCGTGCCGGAAATCGCTTCAACCGCGGCCCACTGCGCAATCGAGTTCGGGTTGGAGGTCGACTGGGACTGAACCTTCGCCATGGCCTTGATCAGGTCAACCGGGCCACCGGCATAGCCGATCCGCCAGCCGGTCATGGAATAGGCCTTCGACACGCCGTTGACGGTCAGCGTGCGCTCATAAAGCGACGGCTCGACCTGGGCCGGTGTCGTGAATTCAAAATCGTCATAGACCAGGTGCTCATACATGTCGTCGGTCATGATCCAGACATGCGGATGCTTGACCAGAACGTCGCACAGCGCTTTCAGTTCAGCTTCCGTGTAAGCGGCGCCTGACGGGTTGGACGGCGAGTTGAAGATCAGCCACTTGGTGCGCGATGTGATGGCAGCATCGAGCGCTTCCGGTGTGATCTTGAAGGTGGACTTGTCGGCCTCAACGATGACCGGTTCGCCGCCAGCCAGAAGAACCATATCCGGATAACTGACCCAGTACGGCGTCGGGATGATGACTTCATCGCCCGGATTGATGGTCGCGACCAATGCATTGTAGAGCACCTGCTTGCCGCCGGTACCGACCGTGATCTGGTTGGTTTCGTAGGTGAGCCCATTTTCCCGCTTGAACTTCTCGGCGATCGCAGCCTTCAGCTCCGGAATACCATCGACAGCCGTGTACTTGGTCTTGCCGTCGTTAATGGCCTTGATGGCAGCCGCCTTGATGTTTTCCGGGGTGTCGAAATCCGGCTCGCCAGCACCGAGACCGATCACATCGCGGCCTGCGGCTTTCAACTCGCGTGCCTTGTTGGTGACGGCGATGGTCGCAGATGGTTGAACTCGCGCCAATGCGTCAGCAAGAAAGCCCATAATGTCCTCCAGGGGGAAACGGGAAAGTTAGCGCGCGGACCCTAGATCCGCTGGGCCATCATGACAAGAGCATGAAGGCTCGGAATGGCAAAAATAAAGGCGATCTGTTGCGATTGGCCGGATTGGGGTCCTGATGGTGCATCAGACGGATCAGCTGCGGGTTTCCAAAACGAGCTTCGGTTCCTTGCTGTCCTTGTCAATGAGCATTGCGCGGAAGCGTTTCTTCTTGGTCTGGCCGTTCAGGATATTGACCGGGATCGACATCGGGACCTCGGTCTCCGACTGTGCAGCACCAAGCAAGGAAGAGTAGTTATTCGGATGTAACAGAATGTCCGTGACCGGCTTGCTGTCCATGATTTCGTTGGTCAGATGATAGGTCTTCATCGCCGCCTTGTTGGCAGCAATGATCATCTTCGACTTCGTGTTGATCACCAGCATTGGCGCGCTGCAGATTTCAAAGACTTTGAGAAAATCGACATCACCGCCGATCCGGCCTGCGGAAAACAGAACCCCTCCAACCGTTCCCCCGATCCGGAAATGCATGGCTTCATAGGTCAGCTCGATGGCATCGTTGGAGGCCAGCAGGAACTTGCCGCGGCCGGATGCACTCGCCCGGCGTGTCAATGCGCCCAGCGCCAGGGAAACGATGGTCCGGCCGACACGTTTTTGAATGTGCGCGATGTTGCGGCCGATGATCAGTCGGGCGTCTTCGATCTGAAAGGTTTTGACAAAGCCGTCGCTTGCAAAGCGCACATAGCCAAAGTTGTCGACCAGCAGCACCACCCGATTTGACGAGGCAACAAAGTGCTGCAGGATCGGCGCAAGCCCGAGAACGATGCGGCCCGGGTTTTCGTCCTCTCCAATCGATGGAAAACAGATGACAACGATCCGCCCGTCAACCAGCTCATAGCGGTGTGCAACGATCGGGATACCCGGGATCCGGTGATCAGGCCCGCCGCCGACATCAAAAGGCCCGGCAACCCCATCGCGGATGGCGCCCTGTATCAGGCGCAAGATCGTTTTCCTGTCTTCCGGTGACAGGTTGCGCAAGGCGAGGTTCGACGGCGCTTCCTGCAGGTCCTTTACCTCACTATGGAAGCTCTGACTGCCGATCTCATGCCAAAGGATCGTTTTCTGAGAAATATCAGCAACGAAAAACTGGAGCCCAGCCAAAGCAAGCGCAGGTGTGTCCTCTGAAACTTTCGTTTCAAGTTCTTGTTCTGCTGGCTTGTCATCCTTGCTTTGTGCCAACGCGTTCTGCGCTGCTTTGACCACCATAGCCGTCTGCACTCTCTACCGATTACCTACCCTGCCCGCAGTATCGAAAAAAAGTGCAAACAAACCATAAAATGGAACGCATAAAGTCTAACATTATTTAAATACCTCAGTAATTTATGCAGAAATTTCTTTGAAAGCACTGCGCTTTTATTGCTGATTTATTTTGGAGATGTCCAACCGCAAGAAACCGGCATTTTGCAACGCCCCACAAATGTCACGAAATGGCACCAGCAAAGCCCAAGAGCAGACGGTCTCCCGGCGCAATTTGATTGGAATGTGCATCCGTTAAAACCGCGGAGGCCAGAATGTTGGAACGCACCCAGAAATCTGAACGCCATAACGAAGACCGCCATGTCGCCGTACTGGCGATATTGTTCGGGTCGGCAGCAGTGCTTTTGACCTTGCTGGCTGTTGTTCCGGAACCAGCGGCCGCCTTGCCGTTTTTGGCGCTGATCTTAATGGCGCAACTGACCCGGATGCTCGGCACCCGCCTGTTCCGCGATTTTACCGACTAACCGCCCTCACGATTTGCAGCCCCCAATTCCAAAGAAAAAGACAGGCTGTCATGACAGACACACACGCAAAATCAGCTGATTTTCAAACCCAAAATCACGAACCTCAGACGGTAACCCGGAAAAGGTCCAGAGACCTGCAGGACGCCCGCCCCCTGTTGCAGGCTATTTGCCTCGGCATATTTTTAGCGGCAATCCTGACCGCAGCCGCCGCTATTGCGGGATCTGAGGCGAAAGACACGACAACACCGGGCACCACCATCCCTGCCCTGACACAGCCGCGGCCCTCCGAAACCGGCGAATGAGCTTTTTGGGTCTCGGCGAGACACACCACAATGCGTTGATCCCGATCAAGGCCGGAAACAAGATCTCCCCGTAAGGTCATGCCATCTGGAGGTTCCGCGGGCACATTCATATGAGCCTCCTGTTGGAAAATTTGAGAAACAGGAAAATAGGCCATGGCCATTGCCAACGGACAAAAGTGGATCGATAAAGAAGTCAGTTCTTCGGAGGCTGCCATGGACATCGATCTTTCTCTCTCGGCTGACACTGTTCGGATGCTGGCGCAAAAGGCCCGCGCGGTTGCAGAAACCACTGCTGATACGTTTGAAGATGGCCATGAAGGGGACGTCGAGTTTGACGCCGACACCCTCGAGGAAGCTCATGGCCACGACGGTCTGGCGGAAGAAGAAAGCGACAATCTCTCTGATGAGGAACTACGTGAGCTCTTGGAAGATCTGAACGTCGACGAAGCTGCGGAGCTTGTTGCCATCACCTGGATCGGCCGGGGGGATTTCGAGGCAGAAGACTTCGCGCAAGCCGTTCAAGAAGCCAAGGATCGGGCCGTTGGCTCAACCGCTTCCTATCTGCTTGGCATGCCGATGCTCGCCGATCACCTGGAAGCCGGTCTGGATTCCCTTTCCCTGTAGCATTCCCCGCCGGAAAACCTTTTGACGCGCCAGCAACTTGGCTTGAGTCAATCCGTTTTCCGGATCGTTTTCGCGCAGTCCACAGCTTGGCGTTTTCCTTGGGAAAACATCTTTAGATCTCGTTTACCATCTTTTCGCCGCGGAATTTATGCAGCAACCTCGGGCGCAGTTGTGGTGATCGAAGGGGTGGTGTGAATGCTGCGTGATCCGGTCAATCAGGAAATCTTTGCGACACAAAGACCGTCACCCTGGCCGTTTGTTGGGGCAATATTCGGGGCGGCCGCACTGGTCACGACTTTGATCATGGCATTCAACAGCTAGGGCTGTCCCGGTCAAACACACCGACCGGCTTGCATCTCCAGCCTTTCAGCTTATTGGTCATGGGCGAACGTTGATCGGAAGCCATGACACAACCCTCTATAAACAGTCCCTCCAGCGGTGTGCCCTCGACGCACGAAGGCCGCCTTGCCGTTCTTGATTTGGCCCGCGGCGTGGCAATCGTTGCCATGGCGATCTACCATTTTTCGTGGGATCTCTCGTGGTTTGCCTTCGTTGACTGGGATGTCGGAGGGGCGCCTGGTTGGCGCGCGTTTGCCGTCTCGATCGCTGCCAGCTTCCTGATCCTGGTCGGGGTCAGCCTGGATCTCGCGCATCACAAAGAGATCCGCTGGCGCTCCTTCTGGAAACGCTTTGCGCTTATCACTGTTTCCGCAGCCTGTGTGTCGATCGGCACCTACTTTGCCTTTGGAGACAACTTTGTCCGTTTCGGCATTCTGCATTGCATTGCTGTTTCCAGTCTGATCGCTCTGCCCTTCACGCGACTTCCGCTGCTCTACGCCGTGGTTGCCAACGCGATCATCCTCACCCTGCCGCACTGGGCATCCTCGAGTGTGTTTGATGGTGATATGTGGCTCTGGACCGGCCTTGGCACCCCGGCTATGCCCAGCGTCGATTATGTCCCGCTCGCGCCGTGGACCGGGGCAACTTTATTAGGTGTGGCGCTGTCAAAGGCCATTCGCCAATCCGCCCTCATGGAACCTCTCAAACAGATGGAATTCGGCGGTTTAGCAGGCAGGGCGCTTAGATGGATGGGCCGCCATTCCCTGCCGATCTACCTTCTGCATCAACCGCTTCTTTATGGTCTGGTTTGGAGTGTGACGTTGCTGGGACCAAACATGGACCAGACCAGCCGCAGCTTTCAGACCAATTGCGCGCAAAGCTGCACGACAAGCATCGGGAACGAAGCACTCTGTGTTGCCGCATGCCGCTGCACGCTTGATGGTTTGAAGTCGGAAAGCATCTGGGAACCGCTGCTCAGCACGCCCCAGGAGCCCGGCTTGCAAACACGCATGAACCAGCTCTACAGCGCCTGCCTCGCAGCTCCTGGAACCGATACGATCGATTAGACGGTACTGCGGCGTTTCATACGTCTGCTATGCCGGTTTCTGTTTCAGGGCACGGGCAGCGCGTTCAAGCGCAAAAGGTGCAAATGTCGCCGGGTCGCGCCTGTCCAGAAGCTGAACAACTGCCCACAGAGCTGAAATGGCATCACACCGCGCTTTCATGGCCTCCAAATCGGCCCGGTCGATGGGTCGGTGTTGCCCGGATTCGTAGGCAGTCACAAACCGCCGCTCAGCTTCCGCGTCAAATCCGATTTCCTGAATGGCGTAAGCAAGATCCCAGCAAGGGTCCGCCATGCCGGAAAACTCCCAATCGATCAGCCAGAGACGGTTGTCAGCCAGTAGGCAGTTGCCTTCAGATAAGTCTCCATGGCTCGGCACCAGCACCAATTGGCTTTGCAAACCCACATCTGCCATCAGCCGATCGAGGTCAGGGAGGACCGCCAAAACATCCTTCGACAGCGACAAGTCTGGATTGCTATCAAGCGTCTCAGAAACCCGCTCCCGAAGCGCCGCATAAGTGGTGTGCGGATTGATCTCCCCCTCAAACCTCAGCTTTGAATTATGGAGCCGGGCGAGCTCTTGTCCCAGCATGTCCGGAAGGTTTTTTTTCGCTGATTGGCGGGTTTCAAGGGCTCGCGTAAGCAATAGCCCGCGATCCGGATCCATGTACACGGGCGGAACGGCAACGCCCAGATCGGCGGCCAATTGCAAATTGTGGGCCTCAGCAAACCGGTCCACCAGTGCTTCGGATCCGGCCTGACCGATACGCAGAAAGAACACGCCCTTTTGAGCCGAGATCCGCAAAACCTGATTGCTCAGACCGTCCTTCCGCTCTGCAGACAAAACCTCTCCGAGAACAGCCTGGAGATCTGAATTGTCTTGCAGAACCTTCTCCAAAACCGCTGATGGGCCGGCTGGTGTCATTGTGGAGGAATGTGGCAAAAAGAGCCTTTGACGTCTGACCGAAGAATTAAACGAGGACCCATGCAGGATATCCCCGCGCCCCATATCATCATCACCTATTGCCGCCAATGCAATTGGCTGCTCCGCTCGGCGTGGATGGCGCAGGAAATCCTGTCGACCTTTTCTGAAGAGGCGGGCGCCGTCACACTTGTTCCTGGCACAGGCGGGATTTTCACGATCACATGTGACGGCACGCCGGTTTGGGACAGAAAAACTGACGGTGGCTTCCCGGAGGCCAAAATCCTGAAACAACGGCTTCGCGACCTGCTGTGGCCGGACAGGGATCTGGGGCATTCAGACACACCCGGCAGTCGCGCGTAGGGGATTCCCGCCTGGGTAGAAACCCGTAGACAAGCAGAAATCGCAAAATATGCGGCAAAATTGCCTAAAATTCGGATCTTGTTAAATCCATTCCGGCACACTTGCAGGCGTTTTTAGACTGGACTGGGGCCCGCCCAATGCGCTTGCCAAATATGTCGTTCTTAAACTGGCCGATCAAAACACAACTTCAGATCGGCTTTGGCGCAATGCTTTTGTGTTCCGTCGGTGTCGGTGCCGGCGGATACCTCGCCGCGAGCCAGGTTCAGGAGTCTGTCACGACCTCAAAAGCGGCAAGTGATCTTCTGGGAGATATCCCGCCACTGCTTGCAGGTGCAGAAGCGTTCGGGCGCGACGGCACTGAGCAGACCGCCAGTGTGGTTGAAGCGAGCATCAACACGTTATCTGCAAGCAGCGATGAACTGGCCCGGAACAAACCAGAGGCCGCGCAGCAGCTGACCTTGGCTGTCAGCGAGCTGGAAGAAAGCTTCCGCAATCTGAAAAATACCAGAAGTGCGCGTGATGAAGCGATTACCAATCTTGATGGTTTGACATCTGGCCTGGTTGAAACGACCAACGAGGTGTTTGAACAGTACAAGGCCTTAGAAGCGTACCGTCTTGGTCTTGCCCTCAACAACGAAGGCAAGATGAACAACCTTTCCAAGGTCGCCCCGCGGCTTGCAGACATGCGGATCGCCGCGATCGTTCTGGAGCAGGAAACCAAAGCCTTTGTCAACGCACCGGACAAGGCAAACGCCAAAGCCCTTTCTGAGCGTGTCAAGGCGCTGGACAAGGACGCCAAGGCTGTCCGGCGTACCGTGAAGACAAAAACGCTCAGAGCCTCTGTCAAGGATCTCACTAAAGCGGGTAAAGCGTTTGAAAAACAAATCAAAGTGCACCTGAAGGCCGGTGCCAGCGACGGGACCGCTGCGGTTTGGTCCGAAACCTTCCAACCGGCCGTAGAACAACTCGTCGGCCTTACGACAACAATCATTGCAGAAGCCGAGGCGCCAATTGAGGAGCTGACGGCGGAATTGCGCGGGTTCGACAAAGCGACCGCAGACATCGCGCTCCTGTCCAACTTTACGCAAGGCGTGGCCCGCAATGTCCTTGGCGTGCGCAGCGCCTATGCAGAGTACCTGACCAAGTCCTCAGAAGCTTCGAGTGCCGCCTTTCAGACCTATCTCGGCGAAACCGAAACCCAGCTGGACGCCCTGGAGGGCATCCGGCAGTCATCCCTTCAATCCACGTCTGACAAGGCCTTTCTGGATCTTTTGAACGGTCCTTTGAACACGCTTGTCACGGCCGGTGGTGAAGCGCTGCCGGTCCTGCGCGCAACCTTTGCTGATGTCGTTACGAACAGCGATGCACAGAAGACCGGGCAAGCCCAATTTGCAACCGCAGCTTCGGCATTGAGCGAACAGGCAAGCACCATCAGCCGGGCCGCGGGTCTGACGGCCGTCTCCTCAGCAGCCACTGCCCGAACGCAGATTTCTATCGCCCTGCTGGTGGCATTGGTCATTGGCGTTGGTTTTGTCGTTCTCTTGTCAGGCGCGATCATTCGTCCGCTCCGATCCCTCACCAACGCCATGCGGCAACTGCAAGAGGGTCAAACCGACCTCGACCTGACCGCCGATAGCCGTAAGGATGAAATCGGAGACATGGCTCGCGCGGTCGGCACCTTCCGGGATCGCGAAGTGGAGCGTGTCGAACTGGAGCAACAGACCCAACGCGATGCGGAAACCGCGCTCAAACGCCAGCAGGCTGTCGATGCACTGGTTACCGAGTTCAGAGCTGATATTGAAGCCGCCCTGACCTCCGTCAATGGCAACATGCGGCAGCTTGAAGACACCGCCGAACATCTAACTGGAATTGCCCGGTCAACCACGGACAAAAGCGAAAACGTCAGCCATGCCTCAAGCCAGGCAAGCGACAACGTCCAGACGATTGCGGCTGCAACGGAGGAACTTTCAGCCTCCGTTCAGGAAGCCGGGCGGCAAGTCAACGCCACGCTCGGCCGCGTTGAAGACGTGACCCAAGCGACCCGGACGTCCAATGATCAGATCAAGGGACTGTCGGCCGCTGCTGAACGGATCGGTGCCGTGATCCAACTCATTCAGGACATTGCCGAACAAACCAACCTTCTGGCTCTCAACGCGACAATCGAAGCCGCACGCGCCGGCGATGCAGGCAAAGGCTTTGCCGTCGTAGCAGCGGAAGTCAAAGAACTGGCGACGCAGACGTCGAAGGCTACCGATGAGATTTCCGGTCAGGTCTCGGAAATCCAAGGGTCCACCGAAGCTGTCGTGTCAGCGATTACAGAAATCATGACCATGATGGACGAGGTCAACGAAACCGCAGCCGCCATGGCCGCATCAGTCGAGCAGCAGGCTGGCGCCACCTCCGAGATTTCCTCCGGTGTGACACAGGCAGCCGGTCAAACGGCCAGCGTTTCGGAAACAATCGGAGATCTCTCCCGCGGCTCCGGTGAAACCAGCCAGTCCGCCGCGCAGGTTGAATCCATCGCGGATGAGGCCACGCGGGAACTGGATGGTGTCACCCAACGGATCGACAGGTTCCTGAAAGACGTCGCCGCGGCTTGATAGCCTGCGCTAAAACAACTGCAATGCCCGCATCACCGGAAGCGCAACGCTCCGCAAATCGGGCAAGCATTAGGAGAGGTGGCAAAAACATCCTCCGTTATGGCACGAAATTCTATCATTTCTGATCGGGCACCGCTCTCGCCCAAGATGCTGGATCTCGCTGCGCCGAGTCCAAATGACACAAACACCGGTCGGATTTGATTGATCACTCAATCAAAATAACGGACAAGTTTCTTCCATGACCTTTCGTAAGCTCGGAGAAACAATATGGCCGGACAGAAAAACATCCTCATCCTGATGGTCGATCAGCTGAACGGCACCTTGTTTCCCGACGGCCCGGCGGATTTCCTGCACGCTCCAAATCTGAAGGCACTTACCGAGCGCTCTGTACGGTTTCAAAACAGCTACACGGCCTCTCCACTATGCGCCCCCGGTCGGGCCAGCTTCATGTCCGGTCAACTGCCGCGCCGCACGGGCGTTTATGACAACGCTGCAGAGTTTGCATCGGACATTCCGACCTACGCGCACCATCTGCGGCGGGCGGGCTACACCACGTGCCTGTCGGGCAAGATGCACTTCGTCGGACCGGATCAGATGCACGGCTTCGAGGAACGCCTGACCACGGACATCTACCCGGCCGATTTCGGCTGGACACCGGACTACCGCAAGCCGGGAGAGCGGATCGATTGGTGGTATCACAACATGGGCTCCGTCACCGGGGCCGGCGTTGCGGAAATCTCCAACCAGATGGAGTATGACGACGACGTTGCCTTCCAGGCGGTCCGAAAGATCTATGACTACGGGCGGGGTAAATACGACCGCCCGTTCTGCCTGACGGTCAGTTTCACCCATCCGCATGACCCTTATGTCGCCCGCAAGAAATACTGGGATCTTTACGAGGACTGCGATCACCTGTTGCCGGAGGTTCCAGCCAAGGCTTATGAGGATCACGATCCGCATTCCAAACGGATCTTCGATGCCAATGACTGGCGCAGCTTTGACATCACCGAAGACGACATCCGCCGCTCGCGCCGCGCCTATTTCGCCAACATCTCTTATCTGGATGACAAGATCGGCGAAATCCTGGCAGCCCTCGACGCCATGGATCTGGCGGACGACACCACGATCCTTTTCGTTTCCGATCACGGTGACATGCTCGGCGAGCGCGGCCTGTGGTTCAAGATGACCTTCTTCGAAGGGTCTTCCCGCGTGCCCTTGATGATCTGCGACAAGGACCTGTCACCCCATCTGGAAACCGCACCGGTCAGCACCCTCGATGTCCTGCCGACGGTCTGTGATCTTGCCGGCATCGACATGAGCGAGATCATGCCCTGGACGGACGGCACCAGCCTCGTTTCACTGGCTAAAGGCGTGGCCCGGGCCCAACCGGTTCTCATGGAATATGCCGCAGAAGCTTCCTACGCGCCTTTGGTCGGCATCCGGGAGGGGGACTGGAAATATATCCATTGCGAACTCGACCCGCCCCAGCTGTTCAACCTTGCGGACGATCCCGACGAACTGACCAATCTTGCACAAGATCCCGCCCATTCCGAAACGGCCACGGCTTATGCCAAAAAGGTCTCGGAAACATGGGACATGCCCGCCTTTGACGCCGAGGTCCGTCAATCGCAGGCCCGCCGCTGGATCGTCTATGAAGCCCTGCGCAATGGCGCCTATTTCCCCTGGGACTACCAGCCCCTCCAAAAAGCCTCAGAACGCTATATGCGCAACCACATGGACCTCAACGAAGTCGAAGACGGCCAGCGGTATCCCAGAGGGGAGTGAGAATGACCTCCTGACACCCTTCTGTCAGGAGACTGGCAAGAAGTCTGAGAAACTGGAACAAAGCCGCAACGGAGGGGTTTTCTCGGGCGGGGAGTCGGACCATATTGCAGCCCATGAGTAAACGCCCCCCGAAATCCCCCGCTGACGATCCAAAAACGCCTGCCCCGCGAACGCCGGACGGTTTCGGCGAAGCGCCGCAGAAGCCGCTGTCTGGCGCGCCCCTCTCCGGCTCCATATCCGACTGGGCAGCTGAGATTGCCGAGGAAGCAGAGAAGCCGGCGCCCCTCTCCAAATCCAAGATCAAAGATCCGTCGAAGCTCGCAGAGCTGGCGCCGGGCGCGCCCGGCTCGTCCAAACGCACGGCGCGGACCTCCTCCAAGGAGCGCGAGCGGGCCGGTGGCGACGGGTCTGTTGCCGTGAATGTCGAGGAAGGCCGCAAGGCGAAGCTGTCGCCCAAGGGCGCGAAGGCGAAGGGCAAACTCGAGAAGCCCACCAAATCCGCCCGTGGCACCAGTATGGGCAAGGCGGACACGGCGCGCGAACGGGCCGCCGGCGGCCTTAATCCTGTCGCAGGCATGGATATGTCGCTGGAGGAGGCCGAGGAACTTGAGGCCAAACTCAAACAGCACAAGAAAGACAACAAGAAGAAATCTGCTGCCGACGGCCGCTATGGCGAGCTTGGCGGCAACCAGGGCGCGACCGCAACCGTCGAGGCCCTGTCGGCGCTGATCGAAAGCGGCAACCCGCTGCACAAGAACGGTGAACTGTGGGTGCCGCACCGGCCCGAGCGCCCGGCAAAATCCGAAGGCGGCGTGCCGATCAATCTGGCCTCCGAGTATGAGCCGAAGGGCGACCAGCCAACCGCCATTGCCGAGCTGGTTGAGGGCGTCACCGGCGGCGAGCAGACCCAGGTGCTGCTCGGCGTCACCGGCTCGGGCAAGACCTACACCATGGCGCAGGTTATCCAGCGCACCCAGCGCCCGGCGCTGATCCTGGCGCCGAACAAGACGCTGGCGGCCCAGCTCTACGGCGAGTTCAAGAGCTTCTTCCCGGACAACGCGGTCGAGTATTTCGTCTCCTACTACGACTATTACCAGCCGGAGGCCTACGTCCCGCGCACCGACACCTACATCGAGAAGGAAAGCTCGATCAACGAGCAGATCGACCGGATGCGCCACTCGGCGACCCGCGCCCTTCTGGAGCGCGACGACGTCATCATCGTCGCGTCTGTGTCCTGCATCTACGGTATCGGCTCGGTCGAGACCTATACGGCAATGACCTTTGCCATCGAGGTGGGCGAGCGCATCGACCAGCGCCAGCTGATCGCCGATCTGGTGGCCCTGCAATACAAGCGCAACGACGCCGCCTTCCAGCGCGGCACGTTCCGGGTCCGCGGGGACACGATTGAACTCTTTCCGGCGCACTATGAGGACCGGGCGTGGCGGATTTCCCTGTTCGGCGACGAGATCGAGCAGATCACCGAGTTCGACCCGCTCACCGGCAAGAAGTCCGGCGACATGAAGTCGGTGAAGATCTACGCCAACTCGCACTATGTGACGCCGAAACCCACCCTTCAGCAGGCCATCAAGTCGATCAAGACCGAGCTGAAAGGCCGTCTGGAAGAGCTGAACGCCCATGGCCGCCTGCTGGAAGCCCAGCGGCTGGAACAGCGCACCCTGTTCGATCTGGAAATGCTGGAGGCGACCGGCTCCTGCGCGGGGATCGAGAATTATTCGCGCTATCTCACCGGCCGCAAGCCGGGAGAGCCGCCCCCCACCCTGTTCGAATATCTGCCGGACAACGCCCTCGTCTTCGCCGACGAGAGCCATGTGACCATTCCCCAGATCGGCGCCATGTACCGGGGCGACTTCCGCCGGAAAGCAACGCTCGCCGAATACGGCTTCCGTCTGCCCTCCTGCATGGACAACCGGCCGCTGCGCTTTGAGGAATGGAACGCCATGCGGCCGCAGTCCGTTGCGGTCTCGGCCACCCCGGGCTCGTGGGAAATGGAAGAGGCCGGCGGCGTCTTTGCCGAACAGGTCATCCGCCCGACCGGCCTCGTCGATCCGGTGATCGACATCCGGCCTGCCTCCTCCCAGGTCGACGATCTTCTGGGCGAGGTGCGCGAGGTTGCCCAAAAGGGCTACCGCACACTGGTCACCACCCTCACCAAGCGCATGGCCGAGGATCTCACCGAATACCTGCATGAAAACGGCGTGCGTGTGCGCTACATGCACTCCGACATCGACACGCTGGAGCGGATCGAGATTATCCGGGATCTGCGCCTCGGCGCCTTCGACGTGCTGGTCGGCATCAACCTGTTGCGCGAAGGCCTCGACATTCCCGAATGTGCGCTGGTCGCGATCCTCGATGCGGACAAGGAGGGCTTCCTGCGCTCCGAAACCTCGCTGATCCAGACCATCGGCCGCGCGGCGCGGAACGTCGACGGCAAGGTGATCCTCTACGCCGACCAGATGACCGGCTCCATGGAGCGGGCGATTGCGGAGACCAACCGCCGCCGCGACAAGCAGCTGGCCTACAACGCCGAGCACGGCATCACGCCGGAGAGTGTCAAGCGCTCCATCGGCGACATTCTGGAAAGCGTCTACGAGCAGGACCACGTTACGGTCGATGCCGGGTTCGCCGAGGAAGGCTCGCTGGTCGGCCACAATCTGGCTGCCCACATCTCTGATCTGGAAAAACAGATGCGCGACGCCGCCGCCGATCTTGATTTCGAGACCGCGGCCCGCCTGCGCGACGAGATCAAGCGCCTGCAGGAAACCGAACTGGCCGTCGCCGACGATGCCATGGCCCGGCAATCGGATGTTGCCGGGGCCACTGGCGGCTACAAGGGCGACAAGAAGTTCGGCGCCGGCGGCACCAAGGAAGGCGCCAGCGGCAAGAAGAAGGAAACGGCAAAGGATAGGGCCAAAGCAGCAAGGGAAAAGAATTCGGGCCAGGGGCCCGCAAGCCGAACAGGCGCCGCGCCTGATGGCGCGCCCTCGCTGAGCTCAGGCCGTCAGGCCGGTACGAGCGTGAGCGGATCAAGCAGAGCCCGCAAGCCAACCCTGGACGAAATGACCAACGCGCGGACCGAGGTGCCCATGCCCAAGGGCCCGATGCCGCAGAAACCCGCGCCGATCATTCAGGCCGAAGACGCCCCCCATCACACCCCGCGCGGCAAGATCGGGGTCGGGTCTTATGAGGATCCCGTGGACGAGAAAAAACGGCGCGGCCGGCCAAAGAAGAGCGGGCGGCCGGGGCGGTGAGCTGGCAGATTCAAAGTTTGCCAACCGATTTTGCAAAAAACAGCAACCTCATAATTATTGTAACAAAAGTTTAACTTTCCAGAACGACCAGTAAATAATTGAATTCAATATACAATTATCGTGATAGGTAAAAATTGCCCAGCTCCCCTATTCACTTAGGACTCGAGTCAGCATATGTTCGTTACATGGCGAGAATACACAACTATAAATTGCAATCAATTTAACGGTTCATTAACGATTCATTAATTAAAAATAGTGAGCACACTAGGAGAGAACAATGTCCGATCAGCGTGACCGTTTGGATGCACTTATCCTGCGCGCTAAGGCGCATAAAATGACACCTGCGGAACGCCGTGAGCAGAGAGTCAGCCTCATAATGGGTTTCCGGGGCAATGAGTCTTCGCTTACCCGCGAAAATGTAGAAAAGATCCTTGAAGACAATGAAGGTTATCAAACCCAAGTGACAGTCTAGATATCCAAGGTTGCACTCAAAGATGTTTTTCAATTAATTTAATGGCCCTAACGGGCCATTTTTTTGGAAGAACATATGAAAGATGACAATTGGGAACTCATAAACGGGCCAGTCGCTCACGAAATAGAAGTTTTGAATTATTCTAACCAGGTCAACAATATTGAATGCTTGGTAAAGTTTTTGGTAGAGACCGGCGGCCTTAGCGAGACAGGTTGTCAGTTATCACCTACGTCTAAAGCTCTGAAAGAACTACACCGAACCGGCACATTATTTCTACTCGAGCATCCGGGCGAATACCGGACTAAAGAAGTCCATATAGGAAATGGTGAAGTCGTGGTTCACGAACCACCTACATGCGAAGAAGTCGAGCCGCTTATTGACGATTTTTTCCATGACTTGCACATAAATTGGCCGAATTATGAGCCAATAGATGCGTGTGCATATGCACTCTGGCGGATCAACTGGATACATCCGTTTGTAAATGGAAATGGCCGCACTGCACGAGCGTTTTCCTATGCTTGTCTCTGTCTGAAATTCGGTTTCATTTTGCCAGGTACAAACACTGTTACCGACTTGATCATGGCCAATCGTGAAAGATTTTACGCAGCGCTAAAAAGCGTCGACGAAAGCTATGATAAAGGAAAACTTGACCTGAACGACCTCACAGATTTTTTAACCGACCTGCTGATTCAACAACTTGAGTCAATTCCTGACACATAGACACATCATCTACGCCCCCTTCACCTGCCCTTATACTTATTGCGTGCCTGCTCACTTAGGCTTTCCGGGGGACCGTCCCTCGGAAGGGAGCAGACCGGGCTGGTCTGGGGCGGCGCCCCGCAACGGCCAGAGACCGATTTGAGTGCCGGTCCGGGCCGCCGCGCAGCGTCCCTTTCCAAGCCCCTTAGTAGCAATGGATCCCGCATCAGGTGCGGGATGGCGCTCGCGGGCGTGGCTTTAGCTTCACACTATCTTTGCTGCTCTGGAAACGAGTAGGCCCCGGATCAGGTCCGGGGTGACGGCTGAGCGTTGGCCATGCCTCTCCACTCACCGCGTCATCCTCGGGCTTGACTTGAGGGTCCAAACCGTTCCCTCGCCGCAAGCAAAGCGGATCGGGTAGGCACTTCTCGGCATGGATTACCTCCCCGATCATGTCGGGGACAGGCTCTTCAAGTCGGGGATGACGTCAGAGGATGTGGTGAGGCAGTTGCTTCTGCGCTGTCCCGGCCACCGAGTCGGGACCAAGGGGAAGGTCTCTCCGGATCGGATCGCAGTAAGGCTTCTAAAGTCAGGCACCAACGCTGGTGAATTAGGTCCCGGATCAAGTCCGGGACGGCAAGGGGTGCGCCTCCTGACACACAGAATTCTTATCCACGCCCTCGTCCCCTGACCGTATACTTCTTGCGTGCCTGCTCACATAGGCTTTCTGGGGGACCGTCCCTTGGAAGGGAGCAGGCCGGGCTGGTCTGGGGCGGCGGGGTAACGATCCGCGCACCGGACAAGGATACGGGCGAGACGGCGGCAGGCAGTTGCCACCGCGCCTTGAACAACGCCAGCGACTGTGGAGGGCGGGTGTTTTCCTGATACGAGAACACAAGACAAATCTCCCGCTGGCCCGTTGAAGAGCAAGCCGGATCCTCTTGAAGGCCCGGGCGGGGCGCATCGCGCTTTTGCCGAAGAAACGTATTTTTACATCTGCTGCGCAGGCAAGGCCTGACGCGCCCCGCCACTCCTGTGCCTTGCAGGAGGTATCTTGAGAAAACGCCGGAGGAAATCCTCGCGGCGGTTTTTTTGCTGGCGTTTTCCGATCCGTGCCGTTCCGGCCCGTGCCTGGACCAAGGTGATGGAGAAGAGCCTCCTTTCGGCTCAACTCTTTAAGGCAGATAACACCCGGGAGCCAGGTCTGTTGGCTTCAGCGCTTGCGAGCTTTCGCAGCTTTAACAGGTTTTGAGGCAGCCGCCGCCTTGGCATCTTCCGCAAGCCTTGCGTCCCGTTCTAGGCGCGCCTGCTTCAGCTTCGCGGTTTTGGCATTGCGCAAATCAGTTTCGACTTGAGTAAGGTCCATCGAGACCTGTTTCGTGATTTCCGCTTTGGTCGCCGCAGTCGGCCTCTGCGGTTTGAACAGCGTGTCGCGTGTCAGGGGCTTCGTCATGGGAGCAAGCAACCTTCCGTCTGCTGGAAACAAAAAAGCCGGAGCACATGCCCCGGCTTTTGAAACTCATGTAAAATGCCGCCCTCGGTGATCCGGTAGAGCGGACATTGTTACCAAATCAGGCAGCGGACAGGTTGTCGGCTGCGGACTTGCCGGAACGGCGGTCCTGAACAACTTCGAAGCTGACCTTGTCACCTTCGTTCAAAGTTGCCATGCCAGCGCGCTCAACAGCAGAGATGTGGACAAACACGTCGTTGCCGCCGTCTTCCGGCTGAATGAAGCCGTAGCCTTTGGTGGAGTTGAAGAATTTAACGGTACCGATGGTCATAACGATGTCCTTTCAATCGGTCATAGAAGAGTGCCCGACCCGCATTGCGCGGTCCGTGCGTGAAGTCGACGTTGAGAGGGAAGATCGTTCAGTTCGCAGTCGCCTGCGCAGATACAAAGTTCGTCAGCAATATCGATACGCTATTTCATACCGGAGAATTGAGGTTTAATAAAGGCAAAAACAGAGTGCACTTCAACTATTTGCATCAAGTCGGCGCGTCTGGGGATAGAGGCTCTGGTCACACGGTCTGGCGAAAATCCATTTCAATTGGTGGTCGAGATCAAGCAAACGGCCAAAAAACGTTCCTGGATAGATCCCGCAAGGTAAAAACTGTGTTTCAGGTTACAGCGATTGTTAACACCCGCGCTATTATCAGTACAAAAGACGCACTAGCGCGGACACACTGACCTTACGGGGAAGAAAAGACGCGCTGCCGGGTTGATAATACGATGCAACCCGACCGATCAGAAGACCTAACCGGACCAAGACATGTCATTTGAAGCGAACGACGACAGTTATCCAGGCCAGGCCGTTGCCTATATTGTCGCGACCTGGGGCAGCCAGTCTTTCGTCAGTTCCGGCGTTTTGGTCGGCCGCAATGACGTTCTCACCGCCAGCCACTCCATTTACGACGCGACGTTGGGCGGCTTGGCGGATGAGGTGAAGGTTTATTTTTCTTATGACCCGGACGATTCCAACCCGACGTTCTACACGCCTGCCTATTACAACTATTACACTGATTTTGACCCCGACAATGACGGGCTGATCTACAGCGGAGACAACCGCGCCTTTACGCTCGGCGGCGCAGAGAAAGATATCGCCCTCCTCTCTCTCAGCGAGGCTGCAGGGGACATTTATGGCTGGTTCGGGATCAACTACAGCTACACGGGCGGAAATGTCAGCGTGCTCGGCTTCCCTGGGCGCTATGGCAACAACCTGACTTTCGACAGCGGCTATGCCTACAAGGATGTCGTCGACAATTATGTCGACACCAGTTTCCTGGAAATCAATTCTGGCAACAGTGGTGGCCCGATCTTCACCGGCAGCGGCAACGACGTCAGTGTTGTCGGCATTGTTTCGACCAGCGCGGCCGCGGCGTCGGTCGCCGGACATGAATCCTGGCTGACATCCAACATCGCCAGCAACGACGTTTACATGGACACCACGACGACAACGACGCCGGTCGTGACCACGGTCGAGAACGCGATTTACAGGTTTTACAACACCGATACCGGGACGCATTTTTACACTGCGAGTTCAGCAGAAAGGGATTCTGTCATCGCCAACGCGTCCTCCTTCTCTTACGAAGGGGTCGCCTTTCTGTCCGCAAACTCCAGCACGGACTTGTCCAGCCTTGTGAACGTCTATCGTTTTTACAACACCCAGTCCGGAACGCATTTTTACACCGCAAGCGAAGCCGAGCGCGAAGACGTCACCAACAACAATGCAGCTTTCATTTACGAGGGAGTTGCGTACCAGGCCTATGAGGGCGACACAGCCAGCAACACCGCGCTCTACCGGTTCTTCAACACCGAGACCGGCAACCATTTCTACACTGCGGTAGATGCAGAAAGAGACAGCGTCCAGACGATGGGTCAGTTCAGTTACGAAGGCATCGCCTATTACGTCGACATTGCCTGACGCTCAGCCTTCTGAGTGACTACGGTGTTCTGGGACGTGTGTTTTGCGGTTTCGCTCCCGCAAAGCGAGGACCTCGTTCCTGAATTCATGCGTTAACCATTCGCGCACTTTGGCTAAAATGCCGGGGATATCCTTCTTTTTACGCTAACACTGACCGGTGTAATGTGGGCAGCACTGTCTGAGTCGTTGTACGGCCCCTTCAATTGGGTTAAAAAAGGCTTAATGTATTGCGTATCCCGCGAGACCGATGACGTTCGCGGCACTTCAGGAGCACGGAATGGGCATTTTCTCGAAATCCTCGCGCCCCGGCGAAGGCCTGGACCAGAAGATCGAGACCGTAACGGAACAGACACCGGAGCAGGACACGTCTTCCAACGTGGAACAGCTGTCGCCGTTCGCCTTGAGAATGCAGGAAAAGATGAACCAGCTGGATGGCCTGAAAGGCCGTGTCGGCGGGCTCACCCAGACCTTTGACCAGATGGCCGCGTTTGCTGCCGAAAGCCAGACCAGCATCCGCATGATGGCTGAATACATCGAGAGCTCACGCGCAAGCGTTGAGACCGAGGTCCGGCTGAAATCCGAAAACGCCAAAATCTCGACCGACCTGCTGGACGCTGAGCACAAGGTGAAAACGCTCACAACCCAGCTGGAGGACGCACAGGCTGAAGTTCATTCGCTGCGCAAGCGCTCAACAGAAACACGCACGGCGCTGGAAACGGCTCGCAACGACATTGTCACGATCCGGGACAACAACAAGAAGATCAATGACGAGTACCGTCATCAGAGCGCAAAGCTGGTGGATGCCAATGCGCAAATTGCGGATCTGACCGGCAGGCTGAACGATCTCAAAGCCAAATTTGAAACCCTGGAGAAGCATGCCGAAAGCCTGAGTTCGGATCTTGAGGCTGTCAAACACCGCGAGAAGGAACTTCAGCAGAACCTCTCCGAGAGCGCGCAGCTTTTGGAAGAGGAAGTCCGCAAGAACAATCAGGCATCCAGCGAACTTGAAGCTGCCAAGCGTGAGCTGATCGATTTCCGAAACGACAACATCGATCTGAAGTCGCACCTTGATGTCGCCAATCAGGAGCTTGTCTACGCCAAGTCCCGTTTGGAAGAAGAACAGCGCAAACACGACAACGAAGTTTACGCACTGAACGCCGAGATCGAGAACCTCTCCTCACAGCGCCGGATTGGCGCCCAATCCTTGCAGGAAATGGCCCGCGAGAATTCGACGATCAAGGAGCGGAACCGCGAACTCGTCAAGCGGATGCAGGAGATCGAGCACCTTCTCGACAGTGCTCAGAAGAACCACGAGAAAGACCGCAACGAGCTGATGGCAACAACAGCAAAGCTGCGTGAGGTCAACCTGCGTTACAACTCCGCGCTGACCGATTTGAACCACCAGCGGAACCAGAACCAGAAATTCGCCGACAATCTTGAAGATCTGGTCGATGAAAACAAACGCCTGCAGCGGTACAAGATCCAGGTCGACACGGCCAATGAACAGATCGCGCAGTTGAAAACCGTCATCGCCAACTACCAGATGGCGATGGAGGGCCGCGGGCCGGCTGAAGAGCTTGGCTTGACCGAGAGTTTTGACCCAGCAGCGGAACTTGGCATCACCGATCCGCTTCCCGTCGCGGATGACGACGATGACCTTCTTGAAAGTGCTGCAGAACCGGACGACGGCAATCCAGATGGCGACGGCCCGAGCGGGGGAAGCGATAAGGTCGTTAAGCTGCGGGACTGATAAAAAGACTACTATCGAAAAACCCGGCATTAAGCCGGGTTTTTTGTTGTTTTATTCGAAGCAACCGAGCGATCGCGCCCAAGCACCTTATTCGGGTTCAACGTTAAACTGTAAGGGATATCCAAGACGGCCAGCAGCGTCGATCGCACGCGTGGCTTTTGTTTCGGCCACGTCTTTTGGATAAACAGACACGACACACGCGCCTTTTTGATGCGCTGTCAGCATGACCACTTCTGCCTGAGCGCTGTCCAGACGGAATTCACCTTTCAAGATGAGCACGACAAACTCCCGGGGAGTGTAGTCGTCATTCAGCAACACCACTTTATAGAGCTTCGGCTTCTCTGTTTTGGTTCGCTTGCTAAGGCGTAATTTCACATCAGAGTCACTCATGAAATTACCTTTTGGATAGTGTCCGCCGCCACATCTTCTAACCTTTAGAGCAGTCTTGGCAAAGGGCTTGATCTCGGCCTTGTGCACGGAGAACCGAAAACTGGAAATGCTGCGTGCCAGACACACCGCATCTCACAAATTGTCAACCGTCACGATTTTTGCCGTCTCATCACTATAGAACAGTACTTGCAAAAAACAATTGTGAAGCCAAACCAACAATCCGGCGCCCAAAGAAAAGGGCCCCACGCGAACCACGTGGGACCCTTGTCTCTGTTCTGGTTGATCGCCTTTAGGCAGCTGCCACTGTTTTCAGGAAATCGTCGATCCGCGTCGCCAATTGACGTGTGTTGTCAGCAACTTCCGAAGATGTAACGGACACTTCAGACGCCGACGCGCTTGTGTCGTCAACAGCGGCTTTCACGCCGGTCATGTTTTCACTTATTTCCCGGGTGCCGGAAGCAACTTCCTGGATCGAGCTGCTGATTTCCTCAGTCGCAGCTCCTTGCTGCTCCAGCGCCTCAGTGATGGAATTTGTGAACTCGTTCACACGCTCCATGATAGTCGCAATCTCCTCAATTGCTGCCACCGAGTCTGCCGAAGCACCCTGGATGGCGTTGATCTGAGCGGAGATTTCTTCCGTCGCTTTCGAGGTCTGAGTTGCCAGCTCCTTGACTTCGGCCGCAACGACCGCGAAGCCCTTGCCGGCTTCACCGGCACGTGCTGCCTCAATGGTCGCATTCAATGCAAGAAGGTTGGTTTGCTCCGCAATTTCCTGGATGAGCTGCAAAACCGCGCCAATTTTCTGCGCCGATGCCGCAAGGCTTGCAACCTGCTCATTGGCGGAGGTCGCTTTGTCATTGGCCGTCGAGACAACTTCGCTCGTCTCGCCGATCTGGCGGGAGATTTCACTGATAGACGCCGACAGTTCTTCGGAAGCCGAGGCGACCGTTTGTACACTTGCGTAAGCCTGTTCGGTTGCCGCAGCCACAGAAGCTGTCCGTTCGGTATTGGTGGTCGAAAGGTCCATCAATATCCCGGAGATATTGGCCATGCTATCAGTAGAATGCGAGACGGGCTCCAACAGGCGCTGACTGTCGTCACGGAAGCTAGAAATCATCTCTTCGAGCGCGGTCTGGCGGCGGCGCTCGTTCTCGATGTTCAGCTGCTGCTCTTGTTCCAGCTCGCGTTGGCGAAGGCCGTTGTCCCGGAAAATCTCGACCGTACGGGCCATCTGGCCCATTTCATCGACACGCTCGACATACGGGATGGCAATATCGTAGTTGCCGTTCGACAGAGTTCCCATAGTGTCGGACAAAGTACCGATCTGACCAGTAATCCGGCGGATCAATGCAACCAGTACCAAGGACACAGCAAGGATCGCGATCACTGTAATGACCAGCGCCGTCATCAACGCTTCACTGCGCGCCGTATTGATCGCAGAGATGTCGAACGCGACGTACATCATGCCGAGCTTTTCGGCGGAATCACCTTCTCCGCGCGTAATCGGCTTGATACCTATTTCATAGTTGTAGTCGGAGAAGAAAGTCGTCGTTGCTGCCGCGTCTTCACCACGCAGTTCTTCAGGGATGAGACCAATGAGTTCTTCGTTGGCTGCCTCTTCATCCCGGATCAGTGAGGCAAAAACGTCGCCATTCTTTTCCTGCACAATGGCCCAGGAAAAATTCGGATTATCGAGGAAAGGCGAAAGCAGTGTGTTTGCAAGGTCCTGATCAAAATCCCAAATAGCATTTCCCAGAGCCTGGTTCGTTAGGTTGGCACTCATGCTTATTTGCTGCTCAAACGCTTGCTGCACAGCGGCTACACGTTGAGAGGATGTGATATAGGCGAAGGCGATAAACGCCACCGCTACCACGGCCACGATTGGCACCGTCGTGGTGAATTTCACAGATTGCCAGAACTTCATAATCTTCCCCCATAAGGTTCAGAAAAGGTATAATGATAGACTGCAAATTTTCTCTTAATCGAACGCAGGCAAACCCTCTTTCAACAAGACAAAACTCCCACGAATATTGGGAATATATGCAAGGGTGATAGTGGACCTTGTATTGTTCTAAAGAAAAAACTAACGGCTCAGAAGTCCGGACACTTTAGCAATCTACCAGCCGATTTCTGCGAAAAGCCAGCAGCAGACGGCAATCCATAATCCCGCATACTTCGTACACCAGTGGATCCAACTAGGAGGCCGGTGTGCAAATTCAGAAAAGACATCCCTGGACCAAACGTATCGTTATTGCGGTGGCGTTGTGTACCGCGATCATCTTCTCATTCGGCACGACCGCAGCTCAGGCAGATTTAGGCGCTGCAGTAAAGTCTGTCCCTTCGGCGAGCCTTGTCGGGGAAGGACGCATGAAATTCCTTGGTTTCAACGTCTTCGACGCACAGCTCTACGCTCCGAATGGGGTGTATTCTTCGTCCAATCCGTTCGCCCTGCGGCTCACCTATCTGCGCAATTTCAAAGGCGAGGCAATTGCCGAAAAGTCCGCAGATGAAATGGCCAAACAGGGCGTTTCCAAAGCTCAATTGGACGGCTGGACCAAGCAAATGACAGCGATATTTCCGGATGTGTCTTCCGGTCAGTCCATAACTGGGGTCCGCACCGCGTCTGGTAGCAGTGTTTTTTATCTCGGCAACAAAGAGATCGGCACAATCGCGGACCCAGCTTTCACAAAACATTTCTTTGACATCTGGCTTGGCAGCAATACTCAAAACCCGCGTTTGCGCGCGAAACTGGTCGGCGCCGGCTCTTGACGATCTCCGAGCAGACAGCAGGAGAATCCGCCCAGACTGTGAACTTGGCGACTAGCGGGCAGTCCTCCAGCCGGATTACGAAACGGTCCATCCTGGTCTATGGGGCGTTGGCATTCCCTCTGTCTTTCGCAGGTCTGCCGATCTATCTGCATGCGCCTGACTTCTATGCCGTCACATTGGGTCAGTCCCTTGCTAGCCTTGGTGTCGTCCTCCTGGCCCTCCGGCTGATTGACGCGTTTCAAGATCCGTTCATCGGTAGCATCAGCGACCGGCTTCACTCGCACCGGCCAAAAATCCTGGCTGTGGGGACTCTGATGCTGGGCGCAGGCTTCTGGATGCTGTTTCATCCGCTGGCCTCAGCACCTCTCGCATGGTTTGCGCTATCGGTTCTCATCTGCACCACCGGCTTTTCGATCGTCACGATCAACCTTCAAACCCTGGGCGGCTTATGGAAGTCGCGGCCCCAAGACCGGACCCGGATCACCGGCGGGCGTGAGGCCCTTGGTCTTCTCGGATTGCTTGCAGCCGCCATCACACCAACCCTGCTGACCCAATGGGCCGGTCAGGAACAGGCGTTTCACTATTTGACGGTGGCTTACCTCCCGCTGCTTGTTGTCGGCTTGGTGCTTCTACTTTCATGGATGAAGACGGCCGAGCTCTCCGCCCCCAAACAAGCGCATCACCGGCAAAACTGGCTGAGCCTGCTCAAAGACCGCTGGCGGTCAGTATTCTTTTCCCTCGTTCTTCTAAATACCTTCGCCAGTGCTATTCCCGCGGTTCTTGTCCTCTTTTATGTGCGAGACCGGCTCGGCGCTGAGCCATATACAGGACTGTTTTTGCTGATCTATTTCCTAGCCGGCACTGCATCCATGCCGCTTTGGATCAAACTGGCCTCGAAGTTTGGGAAAATCCGGGCTTGGCAGCTCTCACTCGGGCTTGCGATCGTTACGTTCATTTGGGCCGTATTTCTCGGCCGCGGAGATATTGCCGCCTATGCGGTTGTGTGCACGCTGTCGGGCCTGGCTCTCGGGGCTGACCTGGCCTTGCCGCCTGCCATTCTTGCAGACCATATCGACGCTGACGACCGCCAGACTGATGCATCGCGCCTTTTTTCACTGATGGCGCTGCTTTCCAAGACTTCCCTTGCGGCTGCGACCGGATTGGCCCTGCCGATCCTCGGTGTTTTGGGCTATGTACCGGGGGGAGACATGACGCCGAGACTGGATTGGGTCCTAAGCCTCACATATGCAGCCCTCCCCTGTGCCTTGAAACTGGCAGCCCTCGGGAGTTTAATTTGGGCACAGGACATACTGACAAAAGACAAGTCCACTTCGTCCTAAACCGTTCCTTGCACTTGCTCTCAGGATTGAAACATGTCCGTACGGCCACCGCAGATCCTTCACAAACCGAAACAAGATGAAGATCCGCTGTCGCAGGCCCTACAGAATGAGATCTTTAACGAGAAAGCGGCAACGCTGTTCCGGCTGCAGAAGCGGCTCGAAACCGCTTTAGGAAAACTCGAAGCGGCAAGGGCGAACGCAGAAGCCACAGAGAAAACAATCTCTCCCCACCTTGCCGAAGCCTGCGAAGCGCTCTGGTATGTTTCGATACAACGGGAGATGTGTGGATTGAGGAACAGCAGGGCCTATTATGACGAGCTGCGTGTTCCGCATGATGTCCGGCTACACATGGGACCGAACATTCGCAAAGGGTCTTGAGAAGGCAGCGCATGCATTGCGTACGCGGCCGGACAAGCCTTTGTGATTTGTATCACTTCCTTGTTGATGGCTTGGATGTATGAGGTTCGCAGAGTTGCGTCACGCCGATAAGAGTGTTTTTTTCGCAGCCATAAAACAAAATAATATGCCGCTTTGTAACGTTGCGTAATATACACGGTTACGGACCATTGAAATCCGCCCCCCCAATTTGGGGGTGCGATACATTAAGAGCGTTGGCCCCGAGCAAAAAAATGAAACGCATCACTGTCGTCCATAGGGTCACCGCTCCCATTGCCATGTTCGCACTGTTTTTCTGCCTCGGAAATTTGCTACCGATCGGTAGCGGCGACGGTTTCACAAGTGCCGCATATGCCCAATCGGTGCGAGTTGTCCCGGAAGGCAACAGATACCGCTCTCAACCGAAAATCCCCTTCGCCTCATCCCGCAGGACGTCCGCCTCCAATTCATCATACGATGCCAAATTCGAAAAGGTGCTGAGCGTTTTGCGGCGTGACAGGCGGCTGATGTCATCCATCAAGCGCGTCGCGAGCCGGTACGGCATTGATCCGATCCATATTGTCGGGGCGATCGTCGGGGAACATACCTACAACTATGACACTCTCGACAGCGCCCAGTCCTATTACGTAAAGGCACTTGCTTACGCCGGCATCCGGTTTGATTTCGAGCTCAATGGCGAGCAAGTCGAAACCTTTGTGGAGCGCCCGCAATTTGACCGGTGCCGAAAGGAGCACGTGCAGAAGGCGAGCGACCGGCGCTGGTCCTGTTACGAACAGGTCTGGAACAGCCGCTTTCGCGGCAAAAGCGTCGATGGCGTCCGCTATCCACGGAAAAACTTCAACGAAGCGTTCTTTCAACCGCTCTATGCGGGTCAAAGCTTCGGTCTTGGACAGCTGAGCCCGCTGACGGTTCTGAAGATGACCGATCGGGTGGCACGCACGAGCAATTTCCGCAAGTTGAAGTCCACAAATCCGGAAGCCGTCTACAAAGCGACCATGGATCCAAACCAGTCATTGCACTACATGGCTGCAATCATCCGGGACGCAATCGACGCCTACAAGTCTGTCGGCAAAGTAGATATTTCAAAGAACCCCGGATTGACAGCTACGCTCTACAATCTCGGAGATCCCTGGAGCCGCGCCGCCAAATTCCGCCGCAGCGGCAACTCCTGGCCGCGCGAAAACTATTACGGCTGGCTGGTGAATGACCGGATCGATGAGCTGGAATCGTTGCTCTAATCGATCCGGCCGGATGCTCAGGTCAAGAATGGATTGGTCTGGCGTTCGTGGCCGAATGTCGACGCCGGCCCATGCCCGGGCAAGAACGAGATATCGTCACCAAGCGGAAGAAGCTTTTCAGTGATCGACTTGATCAGCGTCTCGTGGCTTCCTCCCGGCAGATCGGTCCGCCCGATCGACCCGGCAAAGAGCACATCGCCTGAGATCGCCAGCCGCAACTCCTTGTCAATGAAAACCAGATGGCCGGGTGAATGGCCTGGGCAATGCAGGACGTCGAATTCACGTCCCGCCATTGCCAGAACGTCCCCCTCCTGCATCCACTTATCAGGCGATACGGGCTTGGCTTCCCCCATTCCGAACTGAGCCGCCTGATCGGCAACCCGGTCGATCAAGGGCTGATCGGCCTCATGCGGTCCCTCGACAGGAACTGAAAGGCGTTCGGCAAGATCAGCAGCGCCTCCGATGTGATCTATGTGGCCGTGGGTCAGGACAATCTTCTCGACCTTCAGGCCTTTTTCTTTGACAGCGGCCATGATGGTGTCGACATCGCCGCCCGGATCAACGACAGCGCCCACCATGGTCGCAGGGCTCCAGATGACAGAGCAGTTCTGCTGGAACCCCGTGACAGGCACAATCATGATCTGGATCGGCGGCATCTCCTCACCCTGGCCAGTCTCTCCTGCCCCGGCATCCGAATTCGACATGTCTTGCGCCACTGTTATCTCCTGGATGAATGTTATCCTGCCCCTTGTAACAAATACGGGACAAATCGCCAGAGCCGCATGTTTGTAATGGTCCATGGGTTCACCTTGCGGCGTTGATTTCGTAAAAGGTGAGAGGCTCTTGTTGGAAGAGCTAAAGAAATCAGGTTCGGCACCGAATGACGTTACGACTGTTCAGCGCTGTCACGGCAACTCTTCTGGCCCTAGGAATTGCCGGAAGCGCCCAAGCTCAGCCAGGCCGCACAGCGCCGGTGTTCGATACTTGGCTTGTCGATTGCGCAAGCACGGGTGTGTGCTTCTCCTCATCATTCACCCGGAACCAGTCCGTCTGGGTTGATTTGCGGATTGTCCGGGATTGGCGCGCGGATGCCCAACCGCTGCTGCGGCTGACCACAAACACTGTTCTCCCCCAGACCGGCACACTGCGCTTCGATGTTGACGGGACAACGATAGAATCCCTACCAATCGAACAATTGCGGGAAATCCAGGCGGGAGTGACATCCCCAGCCGGGTTTCGGCCACTGGGCGGGGAAGGTTTCTGGTACCCGACGGGTGCGGTCACCTCCACACTGCTTACAGCTCTGCAAACAGGGCAAGAACTGACCGTACACATGCCCAGAGAAGGCAGCGCGGAGACAGTATCCGTTTCCATTCCCCTGCAGGGATTGAAATCGGGCCTTCTCTGGCTGGACAACCGGCAAAACCGGACAGGAACGGCGTCAGCCATTGTCTCGCCCGGATCTGAGCCTCCGGTCAACGCACCGCATGCGCTTCCAATTTTGGCTCCGGAGGAGCTCCCAGCCGAAGTTTCCGCGATTTGGCACGCCAACCGCCTCTGTTCTTCCATCGACCCGACCATTTTTGCCAGCCTGAATGCAGTCCGTGTTCCGCTGGAGGACGGCGCATCTCTTTATATCGTGCCGTGTGGTGCTCCGACGGCTTATAACAGCCCTTATGTCGCGATCTATGCGGGCAAGGATGGGGCTGCACGTCAGGTGCATGTCGCCAGAATGTCTGAAAGCGGTCCAATCGCCACCGATTTGATTTACAATGCCCGTTGGGTGCCAGCCGATCGCCAGTTGATCAGCTACTTCAAAGGATCTGGAGTTGGCGAATGCGGACTGTGGAACAGATGGGTCTGGAACGGCACCGGATTGGTGTTACTCGAGGAAGCTTCGCGCAAAACGTGTGACAATACGGAGCCGGACTTGTCCAATTGGTCAAACACTTGGCCTCTAAAAAACGCGTCTAAATAACCTTTCCCCTAAGGATTTTCTTGCGATTTTCACAATCGCGCCCTTATGATGTTTCCGCAGCGGATGGAATGGGGTGCGGCAGCTCTACTTCACCCCGATCCTTGAGTTTGGTGAGCGCATCTTGATGTGCTCTCCGATTTAGGCTCGGCCGAAAAGGCGGGTGAGAATTGGCGTTAGTGTCGGAATGGCACGGAAATTAAGGTGATTACGTAATGCACGATGGGGATTCGGACCGGCGGTCGCGTGGTCGGCGCGGCGGCAAGCGCGAGTTTGGCGGTCCGCAAGACTTCGGCAGTGACTTTGGCGGAAGCGACTTCGGTGGTGATTATGGCGGCGCCCGTGATGGCGGTCACCGGGGTGGGCGCGATAATGACTTTGGCGGCGGTGGTGGCCGTGGTGGTTATGGTGGCGGCGGTGGCCGTGACGGTGGCTACGGCGGCAGAGACCGCGGTGGTTACGGCGGCGGCGGTGGTCGTGACGGTGGCTATGGCGGCGGCGGCCGGGGCGGATACGGCGGCGGTCGTGACGGCGGCTATGGCGGCGGCGGTGGTCGCGATGGTGGCTATGGCGGCGGAGACCGCGGTGGTTACGGCGGCGGCGGTGGCGGCCGTGATGGCGGCGGATACGGCGGTGGTGGCCGTGGTGGCTATGGCGGCGGCGGTGGTCGTGACGGTGGCTATGGCGGCGGAGACCGCGGTGGTTACGGCGGCGGTGGCGGCCGGGGCGGATACGGCAGCGGAAACCGTGAAGGGGGAGATCGTCCTCCACGGCGGGACTATCCGCCGGTCGAACGTGGGCCACGCCAATCCGGCGTTGTGAAATTCTTCAAGTCTGACAAAGGCTTCGGATTTATTACCCCTGACGATGGCGAGACCGATGTTTTCGTCCATATTTCGGCGGTTGAGCGGTCCGGACTTGCTTCCCTGGACAGCGGGCAACGCATTTCTTTCGAGACTGAACCGGATCGCCGGGGCAAGGGCCCAAAAGCGGTGAACCTGCAAATGCTCGAGGAAGACGGTTCGAATGCCGGCTCTGACGACCAGCCGGTCAACGACGGCACAGGCGAGCAGCCGGATTACGAATAAGCTGCACTCTTCCGGCACTGCCGAAAGCCCTGCAATAAGAAATTCCGGGCGCACCACTGGTGCGCCCGTTGTTTTAGGCAAACGGCCTGCTTTTATTGCCGCACGCCAAGCACTATAAGGCTGCCAGAATGCGCATGAGAAAGGCAGCAGATGACGACAACTTCAAATCCGACCACAACTGTCCGGCCGTTCCGCCCAGGGGATTTAAGCCACTTGCTGCCCCTGAACAACGCTGCCGTGCCGGCTGTGAACGAGTTGTCTGCAGAAGAACTTCTGGATCTGATCGGCCAATCGCTTGTTTGCCTGGTGGCGGAGGTCGACGAGGAGCCCGTGGGTTTTCTATTGTCGATCAGCGACGGCGCGGATTATGGCAGCGCGAATTACCGCTGGCTAAGCGAAAACGTCTCCAACTTCTCCTATACGGATCGAATTTGTGTCGATGAAACTCGGCGCGGTTTGAAGATTGGCGAGAAACTCTACAACGCCCTGTTCGATCAGCTGAAAGACACTGGCCGCAGCTTCGTCTGCGAGGTGAACTCAAGGCCACCAAATCCAGGCTCTTTACGGTTTCATCAGCGGCTCGGCTTTCAAGAAATCGGCACGGCAGACCATGGCGAAAAAGCCGTTGTTTTCTTACGTAAAGACCCACTGGGCGCTGCGGAATGAACTACCGCCACGCCTACCACGCCGGCAACATTGGCGACGTTCTGAAGCATGCCATTTTGGCGCGTTTGATCACGTATTTTCAGCGCAAGGAAAAGGGTTTCCGGATCATCGATACCCATGCGGGCATCGGGCGCTATGATCTGATGTCGGAAGAAACCCAAAAGACGGGAGAGTGGCAGCAGGGCATCGGTAAGATACTCGCCAGTGATATGCCGGAGCGTGTTTCCGAACTTCTTGCTCCCTGGCTTGATGTTGTACGCGGCGAAAATGGCGATGGCACTCTGAAAACATACCCCGGCTCTCCCCTGCTTGCCCGGCACATGCTGCGGAAACAGGACAGGTTGACCCTCACAGAGCTGCATCCGGCGGATTTTGAAACCCTTTCAAATCTGTTCGCAGGCGATCATCAGGTGAAAACGATCCACCTGGACGGCTGGCTGGCGCTTGGCAGTTTCCTTCCGCCCAAGGAAAAGCGCGGACTTGTGCTGATTGACCCGGCATTTGAAAAAACAAGCGAATTCAAAGACATGACTGCAGCGGTCATCAAGAGCTGGCGCAAGTGGCAAACGGGCACCTTTGCTCTTTGGTATCCGATGAAAGATGCACGGGCCATTTCGCGAATGCATAAGGACCTTGAGGAGGCTGGGCTACGCGATATCCTGGCTCTGGAACTAAATGCGGGCAAAAGCGGCCCGGACACGAGGATGTTGGGCTCGGGCATGACTATGGTTAACCCGCCCTTTACCCTTTCAGGCGAAATGAATGTAGTGCTTCCGTGGCTTTGTGAAACAGTTCGGCAAGGGCCGGGAGCCGATTGGAATGTTCATCAGATTGTCGGCGAATGACTTCATGAGCCGATTTTAACGATCCCTGCTTGACCTGCTCCCGGGTGTCGCCCATCGTCAGAGCCAAGCATTTTTCGGAGGTTCGGCTATGAGTTTGTTTCGTGTTGCCCGCTTTGCCCTTCCTGTGCTGGCCCTCTCGGGCATTATGACAGCCACCGCGGCAGCAGACGATCACCGGCTCTATTTCTCCAGTGAGCGATCAAATCAGTTGCCTGGCTGCGACGCCACCTCCGTTCAACGCGCTGTGCAGAACACCGTGAGCCGCGCTCCCAGCTACTTCAATGGGGTCCGCATCGTCCAGCTTGATAAAATCCGCGACACCACCTTCCGTGCCAACATATCCAGCGCTGTGACCCGCCGCTATTGCAGTGGGACTGCGAGCCTGTCGGACGGCAGCAGGGTTTCAGTCAAATATCTGCTGGAAGCTCATGCGGGCGTGTTCGGGATCAGCTGGAATGTCGAAACCTGTCTGAACCAGCGCGATAAGTGGTATGTTTATGGCGGCTCATGCCGTACGCTGACTGCGCAATAATCAACACTTGGACGCATCACATCATGAGATTGGCGAGATTTCTGCAGCACCTTGCTGTGGCGGCCACCGTTGCCTTCGGATTTTCGCCAACTGCCCAAGCCGACACACCCGGTGACTTCGACTTTTATGTCCTGGCGCTCTCCTGGTCCCCCGCCTACTGCCGGAAAGTTGGACCAGATGCCAGTCCCCACCAGTGTGATGTGCGGACACCGTTCCGCTTTGTAGTTCATGGTCTCTGGCCGCAATACGACCGCGGCTATCCAGAAAGCTGCGATACAAGCCAACGCCGGATTAATCGGCAGATTGCCTTTGATATGGACGACATCATGCCGAGCCACGGCCTGATATTTCATCAATGGCGCAAACACGGCACTTGCTCTGGCCTAACGCCTGAAGACTATTTTGATCTGACCCGGGAGGCATTCAAGAAGGTCCAGATCCCAAAAGCGTTCCGGACGATCAACAAACGTGGACAGGCCGCGCCATCCAAAATCGAAGCGGCATTCTCAAGCGTCAATCCGGGACTCTCCAAGGACGGCATCGCGATTGTTTGCGAACGCGGCGAACTTCAAGAAGTCCGTATCTGCATGTCGAAGGATCTGGATTTCCGCTCCTGTCCTTCTGTCGATCGAAACGGCTGCCGCTCCGGTTCGCTCACCGTCGTCCCGCCGCTTGCCCGATAGCATCAGACATTTTCGTCTTCATGGAAGGAGTTTCACCATGATGAAATTGCGCTCGTCCCCGCCGTCACCGTTTGGACGCAAAGTCAAACTGGCTATGGCAATCCTGGGTCTCAAGGACCGGATCGAGATTGTCGAAGCCAACACAGCAGATCCCTCGGATGATCTGCGCAGCCAAAATCCGCTCGGAAAGATCCCGGCGCTCGTATTGGAAAACGGCGACGTCATCTACGACAGTTCGGTTATCCTGGAGTATCTCGATTTTCTGGCGGGCGGCGGCAAGCTGTTTCCACAAGGCGAAGCACGATTTCCGGTCCTTCGGGATCAAGCCCTCGCCAACGGAATGATGGATGCGGCGATCCTGAGGGTCTATGAGAAGCGTTTCAAGGAGCCCAAGTTCCGCGACCCGGCCTGGGACACCTATCAGGCTGCGAAGATGGACCGCGCCCTGGCACATTTCGAAGCCAATGCTCCAGCGGATCCAAAATCGGCTGACGATATTGATGCGGGTACGCTGACACTGGCGTGCGCTCTCGGATATCTGGACATTCGCTACAATGGCGACTGGCGATCTGATCATCCAAAACTGGTGGCTTGGCTGGACGCTTTTGAGACAGCCGTCCCTGCCTTTGCGGACACCAAAATGCCAGCAGCTCCGGTTCCGGACAACGATCCGGCGCCCCTGCGCTGATGCAAGAAGCCGGGCGCCCGCCCGGCTTTTTTCTTTCAGTGTATCACTGGTCGCCGCGCTCCAATGCGTGGAACATACGGCCGCCTTCAGCAAACAAGATGCAGGCAATTGCGCTTAAGCCATAACAGGCAAATGCAAGCCCCAGCGGCATTGTCGACCCGTCAAAGAGCTGGCCCATCACATAACCTAAAATGGCGCCGCCCAGGGTGCTCACAAAACCGATCACTGACGATGCGGTGCCCGCGATATCGCCGAGCGGTTCCATCGCCATAGTGTTGAAGTTTGCACCCAGAAACCCAAACGTCGTCATGATCAGGGTTGTCAGGATAAGGAAGAGCCACAGGCTTTCAAATCCCAACGCAGCGACGGTCGCCAGAAGTGCCCCCAACCCTGTGAAGATCAGTGCAGCCGTGTGAGACAGGCGCCGCATACCGATGGCTTCCACCAGACGTGAGTTCATGAAGGATGAGATGGCCATTGCTATGGCAATCCCGGCAAAAACAACAGGGAAGTAAGCACCCAGCCCAAAGACATCGACAAAAATCTGCTGCGACATGGCGAGAAACGCGAACAGGCCGCCGAAAATGAACGACAGACCGATTGTGTAGCCGAGCGTCACACGGGTCGTGAGCGCCTTCCAGTAGGCCCCTGCGATGTTCGACATGACCATTGGCCGGCGGTGTTCCGGAGCCAGGGTTTCAGGCAAGCGCATCCAGGTCCAGACCAGCATCCCGACACCGGCAGCCAGCAACATGGTGAAGATCCAGTGCCAGCCGGCAACGAACAGGATCGCCTGCCCGACCGACGGCGCGATGATTGGCACCGCCATGAACACCATCATTACAAGAGACATAACCTTCGCCATGCGCCGCCCGGTATAGCAATCCCGCACGATTGAAAGGGCCGTGACCCGCGCCGCAGCGCAGCCAATCCCCTGCAGCACACGGGCCGCCAGAAACTGCGTGAGGTCATTTGTGATAATCGCCGCAATGCTGGCAAGGCTGTAAAGCACCAAGCCGCCGATCAGAACCTTCCGTCGGCCGAGGGAATCGGCGATCGGCCCAAAGAACAACTGGCCTCCGCCAAACCCCACCAAATAGAGCAGTAAGACGGTCTGCCGGTTGTTCTCTTCCTGAATATTGAGCGCCTCGCCAATTGCCGGGAGAGCAGGCAGCATGACGTCAATTGCAAGCGCATTCAGCGCCATAAGCAGAGCGATGATTGTTACAAACTCAGCAAATGGAATGCCCGGGTCCCGAAGGATCTCGGGTTTTGCAGCTCGGGCTGAAGGCTGCGCTCTGCCGGCCGGAGAGCCGTAATCAGCGGACGTGTTGTTTTCTTTCACAAGGTATTCCGATCAAACAGGAAGGGCTCTCCCGATCCATTGATCGGCAGAGCACAAAAAATTTGGCGGGCCACCTCAGAGGTAGCGAACCGTTAGGATGCGATCCACCTCTCGGCATCCGCATCGTCGTCGGCTTTGGCCGCCACCCAAGTTTCAGCTTTCCCGGACACGAAGTGTTCTTTTTTCCAGAACGGTGCGCGGGTCTTTAGAAAATCCATCAAAAAGTCAGCCGCCTCAAAGGCGGCACGGCGGTGGGCAGAAGCGGCGACGACCAGTACAATCTGTTCCCCCGGCCGTATCTTCCCATACCGATGCACGACTGTCAGGCCGGTCAGCGGCCACCGTTTCAGGGCGTCGCTGGCGATCCGTTCCAATTCGGCTTCGGCCATGCCAGGATAATGCTCGAGTTCCAGTGCCGCAAGCGTTCCGGCCTCATCGCGGCATAACCCTGTGAAGGAGACAAGGGCACCGACATCCTGGCGCCCAGCTGTCAGGGAGTCCATTTCGAATTGCGCACTGAAGTCCTCAGCCTGAACGCGGACCGTTGCCTCCACCACCACGGCTTAGCCCCCTGTCATCGGCGGAAAGAAGGCCGCTTCCTTGGCATCACCGAGCTCCGCGTCAACTTCCACATGCATCTGATCCAGGGCGACGCGGATGGCTTCTTCGTCTTCAAATGCAAATGCGTGATTGTCATCAATCGTCTTGAGATGACCGATCAGGTCCGCCACGGTCACGACAGTTGACGGCAATTCAATCGCCTCTTCTTCAACCCCAACACGCTCGCGCACCCAAGCAAAATAACGAATGTTCATTGTTCCCTCGACCGTTGACCGGTTCATCCCATTATTCCGTGATGAGGTGCCCGATCCCTGCACGGAAGTAATCGTACCCCGTATATAGGGTCAAAGTGGCTGCCACCCAAAGGGCAGTCAAACCAAGCAAAGACGTGTACGGGAAGATCAGGTCACCTGCTGGCCCCGCGAGAAGAAGGCCAATTGCAACCATCTGGACCGTGGTTTTCCATTTCGCCAGTTGGGTCACCGGCACACTGACTTGCAGCTCTGCGAGAAACTCGCGCAAACCGGACACCAGGATTTCACGGCACAAGATGATGAGCGCGGCAATGATGGACCAGCCGCCGATTGTCCCATCCGCAGCAAGCATCAAAAGACATACAGAAACCAGCAACTTATCGGCAATCGGGTCAAGCATCCGGCCAAGAGCAGACTGCTGCTGCCAAGCACGCGCCAGATAGCCATCAAAGAAATCGGTGATCGCTGCGAGAACAAACAGTCCAACCGCAATCCAGCGCGGCGTCGTTCCCTCGAAATAAAAACAAAACGCAACAGCCGGTACGGCCAGGATCCGGCCGTAGGTCAAGATATTCGGCAGACTGAAGGCAACGTTGTTTTTCATATTGGCTTTCTAAAGCACCGTCTGTATTCGGCAGATGCGGCGGATGGCCCAGACCTCTGAACACCTTAAGCCCACGAGGACGTTGGCCCAACGCTGGTCTACAAGGCCATATCTCGTCAAGCGGTCAAATGGAAGGATCAGCTGAAAATGCTGTCGCCCTGCTGGTCGATCATCATCTTGGCTTTCCGGATCATTTCATTCGCGGCTTCTGTTTCCCCCGGCAAGGTGTCCGCCCGGATGAACACATGGCTTTTCAGCTCTTCACCGTCCTGTTTTTCGATCCGTCCACGGACCTGCCACTGGCCCCCATTTTGCTGAGGCTCAGCGATGATTGTGTAGCTGTCATACTCGACCGACACGCTGTTGCCGGGCTTTTGCGGAGCATCAGACCCGCCAAACAATGACTTCAACACCTTGCCAAACATCTGGCCATCCTTCTCAAGAAGTAGATGCCGTTCTTTTAGGCCGGTCACGCGGGACCTTCAAGGTGTGGATCGGTAGAGTCCGCTCAGAAGCATGAAACCTATTGATTGTTTCCAAGATCACGGCCCGACCAGTGACGCCGGCAAAGGGAGATGTATTTATCATTTCCGCCAATGACGACCTGATCTCCCTCCTCAACGATATTGCCGTCTCCGTCCAGCCGGGCAACCATTGTCGCCTTGCGGCCACACCAGCAGATCGTCTTGATCTCCTTGAGATTGTCGGAGATAGCCAGCAAAGCAGCACTTCCCGGAAACAGTTTGCCCTGAAAATCAGTTCGCAAGCCGAAGCACATCACCGGTATGCGCAGGCCATCTGCAACACGTGCCAGTTGCCAAACCTGCTCCTCGGTCAGGAACTGGGCTTCATCGACCAATACCGCGTGGATCTCGCGCTCTTTTCGAACAGCATCCACATGCGCGTAAACGTCATCGGCAGACGAAAAAATGTCCGCGTCGGCGGCCAGCCCGATTCTGGATGCAATCCGCCCCTTGCCTGCCCTGTCATCCAAAGCCGCGATCAGCAACAACGTGTTCATGCCGCGTTCTTCATAGTTGTAAGCAGCTTGCAGCAAGGACGTTGATTTGCCCGCGTTCATGGACGAGTAGTTGAAATAGAGTTTGGCCATCGGGCTTTCTTCAGGAATCGGTCGAAAGGTTGCCGCAGTCTTTCCAATCCGATGCCTGAGCTCAATTGTTTTCTGGCTCGCCGCGCAGACTATCCCCGCCCTGTTGTGCGTAGATTAGTTTTTAGCCTGCTCAGGGAGTTGAAGAGTCACCAGAAGCGGCCGGTGATCCGACCCGATGTGCGGACCTAGAGACACATCGACGATGCCGATGTCTTTTGAGACAGCCACCTGATCGACCGGGGAGCCCAGGACCCAGCGCAGGCGATAGTCAAAGAAGTACCGCGTCACCTGCGGGATACCGTCTGGATAGGCCGTGACAAGGTCATTGGCTTCCAGTGACCTTTGGAACCTCGCCGACCACGGAGCACTGTTCCAATCACCGATGGCGATCAGCGGTGTGGCAGCACTTTCAATCCGTTCGGCAATCACCGCGTCCATCTTATCAAAATAAGCGCGCTTGTTTTGCCAGCGACGGGCTGTGCGGGGACTGTCCGAATGAACAGAAACCAGATCCACGGTCTGGCCATCAACATTGATCGAGAATGACAGGATTTCGCGATCGGCATTGTAATGGACGCTTGCGCCTGGTGGCGTCACACCCGGGATAACCAGCGAAGAGGTCTCTTCAATTGGAAAGCGGGAAAATATCACCAGTTCGCCAAGGTCTCCAACCAGCAGATGCTCCGGATAGACACTTGTATCCGGTCCGCCGATCGGCAAACCACGCTGATGCCACCGCCACTTTTGCAGATTCCAGAGTGTTTCCTGAAACACGATGATGTCGGGGTCGACTTCCTTCAGATAACTGGTGAGCACCGGGTCTCCGAGAAACAAGGCCTCCAGGTTGATGGAGACAATCTTGATTTCCTTAGCATCTGTGGAAAAAGCGACCGGCGGCACCGTGTTCTCTATGGTCCGAAGACCTGTCAGGACAGCCAGCGCGATCGTGGCTACGGCCGCGATCACGATCAGCAACCGAAAGGCCCCGCGCCAACTCCGGACAAACCAAAAGCCAGCAACCGCACAGAGCGTACCGCCAATCCCTCCATACAGAAACTGCCAGAGGAAAAAGCTCATGTTGTCGGACAACCAGTAGTCCGGTGCAATAAATGACGAAAGACCAAGAGACGCGGCGAACACCGCACCCAGACCGCAGCACCAAGCCGCCAGAACGAGGAGCGGGCGGCCGATTTTCATCACCCCCTCAAACATCAGTGATCCGGCTTTTTGAGCTGTGTTGGTTCTGCTGGACGCGCAATACGGTTATGCCTTCTCAAGAACGAAGCGTGCCTTTGCCATTTACAGACTTCACCGTCAAAGCACCAGCCAGTACAACCGTTTTGCCGAACCACTGCACCGGGACTTATATGCCATTTGGCGGATAAATTACTCATGAAAGTGGTCGTAGATCAGACGGGCGATGGCTTCGGAGATCCCTGGTACAGCAGCAAGATCATCGACCCCGGCTTTGGAGACCGCTTTCGCGGTCCCGAAATGAGAGAGCAACGCCTTCTTTCGAGTGGGTCCAATACCCGCAATTTCGTCCAGCGGGTTCTTGGCGATATCCTTTTTCCGGCGGGCCCTGTGAGAGCCGATCGCGAACCGATGCGCTTCATCCCGGAGGCGCTGAACGAAATAAAGGACCGGATCCCGCTCTGGCAGCATGAATGAGGCTTTGCCGGTGATGAAGAACTTCTCCCGGCCTGCGTCCCGTTCCGGCCCCTTTGCGATCCCGACCAGCGGCACATCGGTCAGGCCAAGCTCTTCCAGTGTCTCCCGCGCAGCCGTAAGCTGACCCTGCCCGCCATCGATCAAAACCAAATCCGGCCATGCTGGAATATCCGTGTCGACCGGTGCATCGGCCTCTTCCGCTTCCGGAGTATCTTTAGGATTGGACGTTTCACCGCCCTCTGGCCGGGCATGCTCTTTCATGAGACGTGAGAAACGGCGCGTCAGCACTTCCCGCATCATGCCGTAGTCATCGCCGGGAACCAGATCTTCTGACTTGATGTTGAACTTCCGGTAGTGCGCCTTTGCAAATCCTTCTGGGCCCGCAACGATCATGCCGCCAACAGCATTGGTGCCCATGATGTGCGAGTTGTCGTACACTTCAATACGGCGCGGAGGGGTCACCAGGTCGAAAGCTTCCGCAACGCCTTTAAGCAACCTTGCCTGGCTTGAGGTTTCCGCGAGCCGCCGCCCCAATGCTTCGCGCGCGTTTGTCATGGCGTGCAGAACAAGTTCTTTCTTCTCGCCGCGCTTAGGAACCGTCACCTCGACCTTACGGCTCATACGCTCACTCAAGGCTTCTCCCAAAAGCTCTTGCTCACCGAGCGGATGGGACAACAGGATCTGTTTGGGCGCAGGCTTGTCGTCATAGAACTGGGCCAGGAAGCTTTCCAGAATGTCAGCCTCGTTCCAGGACTTGTCAGCCTTCGGGAAGTAGGCGCGGTTGCCCCAGTTTTGTCCCGTTCGGAAAAAGAATACCTGGACACAGGATTGCCCGCCCTCCTGGTGGATGGCGAAGACGTCTGCTTCATCCACCGTCTGAGGGTTGATGCCCTGATGCGCCTGAACGTGAGACAGCGCTGCCAAACGATCTCGATAGATCGCCGCCCGCTCGAATTCCAGGTCCGCAGAAGCGGTTTCCATCTGGGCAGCCAACTGTTCTTTGATCAATTGGCTGCGCCCGGACAAGAACGCTTTGGCTTCTGAGACGAGGCCCGCATAGTCTTCCGGCGCGATTTCCCCGGTACACGGTCCGGCGCACCGCTTGATCTGATATTGAAGACAGGGCCGTGTTCGGTTTTCGTAATAGCTGTCCGAACAGGTCCGGATCAAAAAAGCCTTTTGCAGGGCATTGATCGTCCGGTCGACGGCCCCGGCCGAGGCGAATGGGCCAAAATAATCGCCCTTACGCTTGCGAGCCCCCCGATGTTTGACAATGGCCGCAGATTCATGATCACCGGTGACCAGAATATAGGGAAATGACTTATCGTCCCGCAAAAGCACGTTGAAACGCGGCCTGAACCGTTTGATCAGGTTGGCTTCAAGCAGCAGGGCTTCCGGTTCGGTGTTGGTGACGACAAATTCCATCGCGGCCGTCGCAAGGATCATGCGCATGATCCGGTTCGATTGCCCCTGCAAGCGGGTGTAGCTGGTCACCCGTTTCTTCAGGCTTCGCGCCTTGCCGACGTAGAGAACCTCTCCGTTTTCATCGAGCATGCGGTAAACACCTGGCCCTTTGGGCAGACGCTTGACCTCGCGGGCGATGACTTCAACACCCTTCAGAACCGCCGCATCCTCAGCGCCTTTCGAGTTTTCTGTTGAAGTATCGGTTTCGGACACGTCGCCCATGCTGGTCCTTTTGTGAGGATCGGAGAGTATTGGTCTGAAGTCATCTGAAAGGCGCGGTTCGCCTCACTCAGCCAGCATAGCCCAGCATGTAAACGCTGGCGATGTAAAGGCCGTATGCGGCTGTCATCACAAACCCTGAAATCCGGCCAAGACAGACCTTGAACCCGGCGAGCGCGGTCAGCAACACCGCACAGGCGAGCATCACCCAGATATCGAGCTTCAGCACCTCTTGCGGGACATCGATGGGAACAACGACAGCCGTGATCCCGATAATCGCGAGAAGGTTGAAGATATTCGATCCGATGACGTTGCCGATCGCCACGGCGCCATGCTGCCGGATTGCGGCCATAACAGTTGTTGCCAGTTCCGGAAGGGAGGTTCCAAGCGCGATCACCGTCAAACCAATCACCGCATCGCTCACACCCCAGGCCGTTGCGATGGTCGTTGCACCACTGATGGTGAAATGCGCACCAAGCGGAAGACCGACAAGACCCAGGCCGATGTAGATGAGCGCAACCCAGATGGAATCGGGAACGTCATCGACGTCTTCCAGTTCATCATCGTTATCCATGACCTCCGCAGTGACATCCGCACCAGCTGCAGCGGCTTTTAGATCCTTCCGATGGCGCCGCGCGGCAATTGTGGACCCGCCAAGAAACACGGCCAGCAACGCCAAAAGAAGAATGCCCGACCACAGCCCGATCGGCGAGAAAAAACAAAGTGCAATGAAAACCAGCGTGACGCCAACCATGAAGAGCGCAGTCCGGGTGGCGCCCTGTTCGCCGCAAGGTGTCGCAGCAATCAAAGCGGGCATACCGAGCACGAGCAACACATTCGCAATGTTGGACCCGACCACATTTCCGATTGCAATCCCGCTGGCATTATCCAGCGCTGCCTTGAGTGAAATGACAAGTTCTGGCGCCGATGTGCCGAACGCAACAATTGTCAATCCGATGACGAGGTTCGGAATGCCAAGCCTCTGAGCGACCCCGACAGAGCCTCTGACCAAGACATCGCCGGCAATGATGAGTGCAACCAATCCACCTGCCAGGCTTAAATAGTCAAACAGCATTCTGAGTTCCGGTTCGGGTCTGAGGGTTGAAATACGGCAGATTTGGGATCGCCGTTCTTTCGACTGGGCGCGTTATACGCAATAGATTGGTGCGGGGAAAGCGGGGAACAAGGATCTTTCTTGTCCAGTCACTGCAAATCGCAACGGTCTTAATCTCTGGTTCACACTGACAGAAATTTGCCGCCATTAGTCATCAAAACTCCATAATCTCTGACCCGATCCGCCACAAACGATCTCCATATCTTCAAACCGGGGGAAGGTGTGGACGCGACTTCGAGCGCGTCTTGAATTGAATGAGTTAGTGTGGATCTGGAGTATTTTCAATGAACCGTCTTGCACTTGCAGGTTTTGCCCTCACTGCCAGCGCTGCAGGAGCGCTCGCTGCCGACCTGCCGCAGTCACCTGCACCGGCGCCAGCATATGACGCTGTCCCGGCAGGACAGCAAAGCATCGACTGGACCGGCTTTTACATCGGGACACAGCTTGGCTGGGCCTTTGGCAACTTCGACAACAACACCGGTGGCGCAAGCCGTGGTTTCAACGACAACGGTGTCGCTGGCGGGGCTTATGCCGGATACAACTTCCAGGTCACTCCGAACGTTGTCGTCGGTCTGGAATCCGATTTCAGCCTGACTGATCTGGAAAAGAGCGGGACCGTCAACGGTCTGTCCCTCAAGTCCAGCTCTGACTGGAACGCCAACTTCCGCGGCCGTCTCGGCTACGCGTTTGACCGCTACATGATCTATGGTGCGGGTGGTTTGGCTATTGCCGACCTGGAAGCAACAGCGAATGGTGTCTCCGACAGCAAAACCGCTCTCGGCTGGACATTGGGCGCTGGTGCTGAAGCCGCGATTACGTCCAATGTTGTCGCCCGCTTCGACTACAGCTACCAGGATTTCGGCGATCAGGACTTTAACCTCGGTGGAACCGGTGTCAGCACCGAGTTCAATGACCACCAGGTACGGGCCGGTATTGCCTACAAATTCTAAACCTGGAGTTCAGGCAAACCTAAAAGAAAACCCGGCGCAGGCGCGCCGGGTTTTCTTTGTTGTAGGTTCAGCGATCGAACCTGCCGAACCTTGTCTCTTTGCAAGCGATTAGCCGGTCGCTGCAGTTTTCATCTCGCCAACTTGCGGGCGGACCGCCGCGTCATAGTCTTCCATCAACGTCTTGATGATGTCACCAACGACATAACTGTTTCCGGCGATTTCAGACACCGGCGTCACCTCGGCGGCTGTCCCGGTAACGAAACACTGCTCAAAGCTGAAAAGCTCTTCCGGCATGATCACCCGTTCGACCACCTCAATGCCACGGTCTCTCGCGAGACCGATCACCGTCTGCCGGGTAATCCCGTTCAGGAAGCAATCCGGCGTCGGCGTATGGATCTTGCCGTCTTTAACGAAAAACACGTTCGCACCGGTGGCCTCGGCAACCTGGCCGCGCCAATCGAGCATCAGAGCATCAGTGTAGCCCTTTGCCTCGGCGGCATGTTTGGAGATCGTGCAGATCATGTACAGACCGGCAGCCTTGGCCTTGAACGGAGCCGTTCTCGGATCCGGACGGCGATAGTCCGCCATATCAAGCCGAATACCCTTCAAACGCTCTTCCGGCGCAAAATAGCTCGGCCATTCCCATGCGGCGATCGCAAGGTGAATGGTGTTTTTCTGAGCGGAAATGCCCATCATTTCACTGCCACGCCAAGCGACCGGACGGATATAGGCATCCGTCAGGTTCATACGCGCAAGGGTTTCTTCCTTCGCGGCATTGATCTGCTCCGCCGTCCAGGGAATTTCAAACCCAAGCTCCCGCGCAGATGCCAGCAGGCGCTCGGTATGCTCTTCGGATTTGAAAATACGTCCGCCATAGGCGCGTTCACCTTCAAACACGCTGCTTCCGTAATGCAACCCGTGGCTCAACACATGCAGCTTGGCATCGGACCAGGGCACAAACGTGCCGTCATACCAGATATCACCCGTCAGCTGATCAAAGGGCTGTGCAGCCATGTCTTAAACTCCCGCCCGCTCTCCTGAGCGTGTTTTCATTTTTCAGTCGCGTTTTCAATCGGCTCAGGCGTACAACGGCCCATTGAATGGCTGTATCTTTTGCACAGCACGCCAACTATCGGTATCTTGAGAAGCGCGCCGTTCCTGATTGGATTCGTTTGTCGTTAAATGCTGAAAAAAGCAACAAAACGACCAATCATTTCGCACACCGTGGTCAACAAGTAACAATCGGTCCTAAATAAGTCAATATGACTGACATAAATTTCAAAGCGTCCCTGCCCGCCGAATCCAAGCCTGTGGGCCAGTCCGAACCGGCAGGAGACAATGACGGAGCCGCAAACGCAGTTCCCTACGATCTGATAGAACTTTTGTTTTTTGCCTATCGCGATTTTACCGGCGATCCCGACGATGTTCTGGCGGAATATGATTTCGGCCGCGCCCATCACCGGGTGCTCCATTTCGTGGAACGCAATCCCGGGATTATGGTGACCGACCTGCTTGGCATCTTGAGGATCACCAAACAAAGCCTCGGGCGGGTGCTGAAACAGCTGGTCGACGCGGATATCATCGAGCAGCGTGAAGGCCCGCATGATCGCCGCCAGCGCCTCTTGTATACAACAGAACGTGGACAGGTGCTTGCGGATGATCTTGCCCGCCTGCAGCAAAAGCGCCTTGAACGCGCCCTAATTGGACTGCCAGATGGCGCCGACGTGATTGTCCGGCAATTCTTGTTGCAAGTTATTGATCCTGAAGCCAGGAACGACATTGTCGGGCTGATCCGCAGTTCATACGAATTGAAAGACTGATCTGGCGTCCGCCGGGTTCATCGTTGGGAAGGACAAAAGCGCCGATGACTGTGACGGCTCCTGATGACAACGCGCCTCATCTGCTACTGGTCGATGACGACAGCCGGATCCGGGACCTGCTTGGACGGCTGTTGAAAGACAACGGATATCGCGTGTCTGCCGCGGCCAATGCGGCCGAAGCACGAGTTTGCCTGTCCGGGTTGGAGTTTGATCTGATCATTCTCGACGTCATGATGCCGGGTGAAACCGGAACGGAACTGGCAACGTCACTCCGGGAAACGTCACAGGTTCCAATACTGATGCTGACAGCACGGACCGACGCTCCAGACAGGATTGCCGGCCTGGAAGCCGGTGTCGACGATTACCTCGGCAAGCCGTTTGAACCGAAGGAATTGTTGCTGCGCATCGGTGCCATTTTGCGCCGAGGCCAATACCAGCCACCGACGACGGTGACCGAAATCCGATTCGGACCCTTTTGCTACAACACGTCCCGGGGGGAACTCAAAAACGGCGACAGCTCGATCCGCCTGACCGACCGCGAGAAACAGATCCTGTCGATTTTCGCAGAACAACCCGGCGCCACCGTTCCGAGGCACAAGATTGTCGGCGACGACAGTGGCCTCGGTGAACGGACGGTCGACGTCCAGATCAACAGGTTACGCCGGAAAATCGAAGACGATCCGGGCAACCCCGTCTACCTGCAAACCGTTCGGGGCATCGGCTACCGGCTTGCTTGTGACTAGGGCCTGTTGAATGGCGAGTATTGAAAGCTTTCTTCAGCGGTATGCAGCTTTTCTTCCCGTCAAGGCTGCTCATCGCGGCTATCGCCGCGTCTCCCGGTTTCTCTACCGGGTCATGCCGAAAGGCCTTTACACCCGAACCTTTCTGATCATCGTGATCCCGGTTGTCATACTGCAATCGGTTATCGCCTTCGTCTTCATGGAGCGGCACTATCAACTTGTGTCGCGGCGCATGTCTGAAGCCGTGGTTCGTGAGATCGCAGCAGTTGTATTTGTTCTTGAGAACTACCCGCAAGATCCGGAGCATACAAAGATCGAAGAATTGGGCGCGCGGGCGCTCGGCATGTCCATGTCGATCCTGCCGCTGGAGCCGCTGCCTCCCCCCGCTCCGAAGCCGTTTTTCGATGTCATTGACCAGGAGCTCAGCAAGGCGATCAGCCAAAGGATCGGTCGGCCATTTTGGATCGATACCGTCGGCCGGTCTCGGTTTGTCGAAATTCGAATCCAGCTCCAAAATGAAGTCTTGCGGGTCTTTACGCGGCGGAGCCAGACCTTTGCCTCAAACTCACACATTTTCCTTGTGTGGATGTTTTCGACAGCCCTTGTTCTGATCATCATCGCGCTCTTGTTTTTACGCAATCAAATGCGCCCGATCATCCGTCTTGCAAACGCGGCTGAGGCATTCGGCAAGGGCCGCCCGGTCGGCGATTACAAGGCAAGTGGAGCTTTGGAAGTCCGGCGTGCCGGGGTCGCCTTTGCGGACATGCGCCGGCGGATCGAACGGCAGATCGACCAGCGCACAACAATGCTAGCAGGTGTGAGCCATGACCTGCGTACCATCCTGACCCGCATGCGATTGCAGCTTGCGTTTCTTGGCGACACGCCGGAAAGCGAAGCCATGCGCAAGGACGTTGATGAAATGAGCAACATGCTGGAGGACTATCTGGCATTTGCCAAAGGCGATGGCGATGAAGAGCCGCAAGAAACCGATGTGGCGCTTTTGTTCGAAGAGCTTGAGGAAGAGAGCGAGATTTCCGGCAACAACGTCAAAGCCGATTTTGACGGCCCCTCGGAAGTTCTGCTTCGCCGGAACTCGATGAAACGGTGCCTCTCAAACCTGGTGACCAACGGCTGCAAGTATGGGCAGCGCGTCGAGCTCAATGGAACAATTGAGAATGACTGGTTGATCATCACCGTCGATGATGACGGCCCGGGCATTCCCGAGGATCAGCGCGATATGGCGTTTCGTGCTTTTCACCGCCTTGATTTGGCGCGCAATCAGGACGAGACCGGGAGTGGCCTCGGCCTTGCAATTGCCCGCGATATCACGCGGTCACACGGCGGCGATCTCTACCTTGAAGACAGCCCGTTTGGCGGGCTGCGCGCCCGCCTCAGGATCCCGGCTTAAGTGACAATGGGATACATTGGGCTTGTAGACCTAATAGAGCCGCCCGCCGATTGGCACGTCCTTGTCGGGGGTCATCAGGACGACCTCCCCATCGGCGTCTGGGACACCGAGTGTCAGGACCTCAGACCTGACAGGTCCAATCTGGCGCGGTGGGAAGTTGACCACCGCCATGACCAAGCGGCCAACAAGCGTTTCGGGCGTGTAGTGTTTCGTGATCTGGGCAGAGGTTTTCTTGATCCCGATCTCGGGTCCGAAATCGATCCGGAGTTTGTAAGCAGGTTTCCGCGCTTCGGGAAACTCCTCAGCCTCAACAACGCGGCCCACACGGACGTCAACTTTCAAAAAATCATCAAAACTGATTTGGTCGCTCACGGTTCACTCCATTTTTGAGCGACCATGATCGCTAAACCAGCAGGAGTAAACCCTGGAATTTACGCGCCCTGCTCGGACGGCATCGGCGTTTCAGCGTCGGCCGCAAAATCATCATCATCTCGAGATCTGCTGCGGCTCCGGCCGCGCTTGGACGCGGATTTGATGAATTTGCGCAAACCCTTCGCCATTCCTTCCAACCGGTTCAGACGCTTCATGAAAGACACGCCATTGTCGAGTTCCTTGTCGAGGCGCGCCATGGTGCGCGGCATGCCTTCATCCGGTTCGTCCAACCAGGTATCGACGACCTTTGCAAACGCCATTACGAGCCCTTGGGCAACCACTGTGCCCTTTGCTCCAGCCAGATCGATTCCCGCGGCGACAAGCATCCATTTCTGCGAGCGTATGGCGATGCGATTGAATTCAAGTGCCAGGCCCGGGTCTTCATCGGCTGCGGTTTTGAGGGCCCGGACGGCCTCCTTATGCTCCGCCAGAGCATCTATGCGTGTCATCAGGATATCGAACAGACGGTCACGTGCCGGCTGATTATCCATACCCTCGTCGCGCTCGTCTAAAACCGCAGCGTCAATGTTCTCCGCAAATGCTTCGACCAGAGTAAGTTTGGACGGGTACGCGCGCCGCAGGTCCGACAATTTGACTTTAGCGGTCTCGGCAATCAGCTGAAGCGAGACATCCTCGTAGGGATGCTTTTCAAGCAACCCAAAAAAAACGGTGAGGATCTTTTGCTTCGTCTTGGCGGTTGCCATGCTCTGGTCTCCTATTTCCTAATCGGAAGATAGGAGACCAGCGATGCGGCGAAAAGGGGTATCTCGCCGCACCCGTTGCGGTTTTAGCCCGCCAGTTCCTTTGCCCGTTTTACAGCCGCAGTAACCGCCTCGGTCATGATGGGCTGGATTCCACTTTCAGACATCAGAACATCCAAAGCGGCCGCGGTCGTCCCGTTCGGGCTGGTGACGTTCTGACGTAAAATAGCCGGGTCCTCTCCGGACTGGTGCATCAATTCACCAGCTCCGCAAACTGTGGCTATGGCCAATTGCTCCGCAAGATCTTCCGGCAAGCCCGCAGCTTTGCCGGCTTCTTTCAGCGTTTCGGTCATGTAGAAAACATAGGCGGGACCCGAACCACTAACGCCGGTTACGAGGTCAATCTGGTCTTCGCTGTCCAGCCAAACGACCTTGCCGACGGCGGAAAGCAGCTGGGAGATCGTGTTCTTTTGCGCGTCCGTAACCTTTTCGGTTGGGTAAACTGCGGTAATGCCGCGTTTCACCATGGCCGGCGTGTTCGGCATGCACCGTGCTGTCGGGATGTCTCCGAAAAACTCCTGAAACTTGCGTACCGACGTTCCGGCGGCAACCGAAAGGACCAGTGTGCTGTCGTCGCTGGCGGGCACCAAACCAGGCAGCACATCATCCATCATCTGCGGCTTAACGGCCACGAGTATGATACCCGCAGTCACGTTATCCGGCATCTGCGCAGCATGACCAATGCCATGTTTTTTCAAAAGCGCACCGATTTCCGGCGATAAAAAGGGATCAACAACAAGAATGGATGCCGGATCAATTCCCTCCGCCATCCATCCAGACAACATCGCCCCACCCATCTTGCCAGCGCCGACAAGAACAAAGGGGCGCTCCTTGGAAAACGTCATGCTTCTCCTGCAGTTTCAAAAAGGGCTGTACTGAGGGCCTCCGACGCGGAGTGGCCAGCCCAGACCACAAACTGGAAGGCTTGATAGAACCGCTCGCAGTTATCAAGCGCATTGGCCAGCATGGCCTCGATTTGTGCCGAAGTCGGCTCCGCGCCGCCTGCGAGCAGCAGGGATTGGCGGAACATGACCACACCTTCCTTGCTCCAGAGATCGAAGTGGCCAGCCCACAGCTGTTCATTGACCAGTGCCAAGAGCCGGACAACCTCGGTCTTTCTGATCTCCGTCACCTTCAAGTCGAAGGCACACGCCAGGTGAAGCGCCTCAACATCTTCCATCCAGGAAAAGGAGACGTGGTAATCACACCAATTTCCGGCAATGGAAATCGTGATCTCATCGTCATCTGAGCGCTCGAACGTCCAGTCGTTCAAGGCCGCAACAGTTTCGATGGTATCCACGGGATTCTCAGGTCGCTCGAAGTCGATCTCGATGAGGCTCATATGCCTTCTCCCCTTCCAGCCGGGGCCGAATACCCGATCAGGATAACCGGGTGGGCCGCCGGGGTAAGTCCCAAGCCGAGGAGCAATGGCGCGTCCTTGTCTGGCCCAATCGTTAGACCGGTTCCGCCTTGCTCCGACGAATCCCTGTTATCTTTGAGTATAGGTGCAGGAAGGACTTGAGGCCTACCTACCAATTTCGAGCAGAAAGCCGAAACTTGTGGACGAGTGAGCAGAAAGTTTAGCCTCCCTGCCCAAAAACACTGCAATTCCGCCGAGTTTGACTGTTACATCACTGACATCATTGATTAACAGAAATCGGCCGAGAACGCTGATAAAGCGAACGCTTAGCTCTTGCCGGAGGCCTTTTCACCGGCTCCTTCGAGTACTGCGAGTCTTTCTTCCAGTTCATCAAGACGATCAAGAGCGCGGACGGCCATCTCTTTCACCGCTTCATGCTCTTCACGCGACACCAGATCCATGTCGGACAAAAAGCGTTCCGCCTGGGCGCGAAATGCAGTCTCGACCTCGCGGCGCGCGCCTTGGGCAACACCGGCAGCATCGGTCATCAGCTTTGCGAAATCATCCAGCAGGCGATTTGGGCCTTGGGTCATGCCCTGCTCCTTTCAAGCATTAAATGTCTACCCGACAGGTATGAGGGTTTAAGGTGAACTTCAAGCGCTTAGATCAGTGAACATCTGCCAATACGAACGATATATCAGTTCGCACCCCGAAGACGTGATGCGCGGTGGCTTGACGCCTGATGCGAGATCGCGCATGCGTTGCCCACATCGGCATTTACTCCCAAACCGAGGGTCCCAGCTTGCCACCGCTTCTCGCCATTCCGTTTCCAGCGATTGATCCCGTTATCGTCGAAATAGGTCCATTTGCCCTGCGCTGGTATGCGTTGGCCTACATCGTCGGCATTGTTTTGGCATGGCGGTACATGAGAGCCCTTGTTCTCAACGATACTCTCTGGGGACCACGGAACCGCCCGACCCCGGTCGATCTGGATGACTTTGTACTCTGGGGGACACTGGGCATTATCCTGGGCGGACGTCTTGGATATGTCCTGTTCTACAATCCCGCTTATTACCTCGCAAACCCGGGGGAAGTTCTGGCGATCTGGTCAGGTGGCATGTCGTTTCATGGCGGCTTTGCCGGAACGGTTATTGCCATGATGCTGTTTGCCTGGAAACGCGGGCTGTCGTTGTGGACCCTGTTTGATCTTGCCGGCTGCGCGGCGCCCATCGGCATATTCTTTGGCCGGATGGCGAATTTCATCAACAGTGAGCTTTGGGGACGTCCGACAGATGTCCCATGGGCTGTTGTCTTTCCAAACGCCGGACCTGAACCGCGCCACCCGAGCCAGCTTTATGAAGCCGCCCTGGAAGGCGTGATCCTGTTTCTGGTGCTCCGCCTTTTGAGCCATCGCTTCAAATTGCTGCAGCGGCAAGGCTTCCTAGCCGGCGCTTTCGCCTGCGGCTACGGCATGGGACGATCCATCGTCGAGCTCTATCGGGTCCCCGATGCCCACATCGGATATTTGAGCGGGTTCCTGACGATGGGAATGCTCTTGTCACTCCCGATGATACTTGCTGGGATCGCGTTGATGGTCTGGTCCGCCAAACGAACTCCACAGGCAGCTGATCAGTGACCGCACTCAAAGAGAAGCTGCGCCGCCAGATCGCTACCGAAGGTGCTATTTCTGTTGCCACCTACATGGCGCGCTGCCTCGGTGATCCGGAGCATGGGTATTATACCACCCAGGAGCCGTTTGGACGAACAGGCGACTTCGTAACGGCTCCGGAAGTTAGCCAGATGTTTGGCGAACTCATCGGTGCAGTCTGCCTGAAAGCTTATGAAACGCTGGGCGCTCCGAGCGACTTCCAGCTGGTGGAGCTTGGCCCGGGCCGCGGCACGCTCATGGCCGACTTTCTCCGTGTGGCATCTCATAGGCCAGAGTTCCTGGAAGCAACCACACTCAATCTCGTTGAGATGAGTCCGAGGTTGCGGCGGGTTCAATCGCAGACACTTCAGAACACACAGCTTCAGCCCAATTTCCGGAACACATTTCAGGATGTACCGGACGGCCCTGTAATCGTGATTGCAAACGAGTTTTTTGATGCGCTCCCGATCCACCAGTTCGTCAAGACACCGAATGGTTGGAACGAACGCATGGTCGGGCTTGATGCGTCTGGGAAACTGGAGTTTGGCGTGGGCCCTGCACGGCTGCCAGCTGACGCTATTCCCCCTGCCGCAATGAAAGCTCCGGAGGGGAGCATATTGGAGACGCAGCCCGCGGCCAATGCAGTCGCCGAGGAAATTGCGACGCGTATTGCGGAACATGGCGGCTTTGCTCTGTTCATTGACTACGGTTACGCCCAAACGGCACCAGGCGATACGCTGCAAGCCCTCTACCGGCATGCTTATGATGATGTTCTGGCCCACCCTGGCGAGGCAGATGTAACCGCACATGTAAATTTCGAGGCACTTGCAACTGCGGCAAGGAGAGCAGGTGCAGTACCGCTTCCCCTCCTCACTCAAGGCACATTTTTGCTTCAGTCAGGACTTTTGGAACGCGCGGGCGCTCTTGGTGCCGGAAAAACACCAGCGGACCAGGATGCGATCCGGGATGCAGTCGAACGGCTTGCCGCTCCGGACCAGATGGGCGACCTATTTAAGGTTCTCGCGCTTGCGCCTGAAGGACAAGTCTTTGCCCCATTCGAGCCGACTAGTTAGAAGCGCCAAACAGATCTTGCGGTGATACACGATGGAGACCGAATGAAAATCGAGGTAAATGAGCTCAATTGCGATGGGATCACGCACGGCTTCTTCACGCGCAACGGCGGTGTATCCGATGGTCTTTACGAGAGCTTGAACATTGGTCTCGGCTCTGATGACAAACGGCCTCTGGTTCTTGAAAACCGGAAGCGTGTTGCCGAGACATTCGGCATAGCGCCGGAGTACCTCGTCTCGCCTTACCAGATCCATTCTCCAGATGTGATCACGGTCGAAGGTCCTTGGGCAGAAGGCGCAGATCGCAAAGCTGATGCGCTGGTAACAAAAACCCCGAACGTGGCTCTCGGGGTAGCAACTGCGGACTGCGGACCGATTCTCTTTGCCGATCCGGAGGCCAAAGTTATTGGTGCAGCCCATTCCGGCTGGAAGGGGGCGATCTCAGGCGTCATGGAAAACACCCTTGAGGCCATGGAAAAGCTCGGCGCGAACAAACACAACATCCGCGCTGTACTCGGACCGACGATTTCACAGAATTCCTATGAGGTTGGACAGGAGTTCTTCGAACGGTTTGCAGATACGTCGCAAGCGAATGAGACATATTTCAAACCGTCATCGCGCGCGGAACATCACATGTTCGATCTACCTGCGTTCATTACAGATAGTCTAAAGAACCTCGGCCTTGCAAAGGTCACTTCAATCGATGTCTGTACCTATGTGGACGAGGACCGCTTTTTTTCTTATCGACGAACAACGCATCGCAAGGAACCGGATTACGGGCGCCAAATCAGTGCCATTATGATCCGTGCTTAACGAAAAATGAGGTTAGCATCGGGCCGCTTTTGCACCAGAATTGTTGGCCTGCTTCGCAATTCGCCGCGTATAAGGCCGGATTGGCGGTTAGCTGCACCTGTTCTACACCAAGCCTCTCGACCTACCGGACAAGTCGGGCTAAACCAGAAACCAAATCGGGGTGGGGTTCGGCAAGTGCCGGAATCTGGCCCAAACGCCATGTGAGAGAATTCAGGCCAGCCATCTAAATGCCCCATAGAACCGAATTCCCGATTCTCCGGATCCTCAAAGTTATCGGAGGGCTGCTTCTGGTAGGTGGCCTTGCTGCCTGTCAGGGCGCAAATCCTCCGCCAGCTGCGATCAACACGACGCCGGTCGCGCCGAGCTTCATCCAACCCATTGATGAACAACAGGGCACGACGTTTGCCTTCGAGCCGTTTACCGGCGCCCCGGGCAACATTGCCGATGAGCTTTCCAATGAAATTGGTCAACAGGCTGCCCTGCGCGGCCTTAAGCTTGTGCGGCGAGTCGGTGCTGACGCGACCTACCGGGTGAACGGATATCTCGCAGCGACGGGCCAACCTGGCAAAGGTACGGTATTTTACGTTTTCGACATCGTTGACCGATCAGGGCGCCGCTTGAAACGGATTTCGGGCGCTGAGGAAACCGGAGGCTCTACTGGCGATCCCTGGACTGGGGCAACGTCCACGGTTCTGACCCGCATCGCAGAACGTTCTGTGGTTGAAATTTCTGCCTGGCTCAACCGATAAGGTCAACTTTAACCGGATAAATCAAACCTGGCGTCATAAAAACTAAAAAAACCGCATCTGACACCCTCAGCGCGGTTGTCGTCTGTCCGGTTGGTTGTTACAACGCCGCCGCCTGCCGAAGGTTTTCCCCCAAGAAGGCTTTGGGCAATCGGCACCTTGAACGACCTAACGCCCCAACCGCGTGTTTGCTTGGCCCCTCTTGGCCCTACAAACCCGGCTCCGCACCAGAAGGACTTGCGGCTTATGAAGATCGTCGCGGGCAATTCCAACCGAGCCCTGGCCGAGGAAATCTCCCAATACTTGGATGTTCCATTGGCCAAATGTCAGGTCCGGCGCTTCGCCGACCAGGAAATCTTCGTCGAAATCCAGGAAAATGTGCGCGGTGAGGACGTCTTTGTCGTCCAGCCGACCAGCTACCCGGCCAATGACCACCTTATGGAGCTGCTCATCATTATCGATGCGCTGCGCCGGTCATCTGCCCGCAGAATCACAGCCGTTATTCCTTACTTCGGATATGCCCGCCAGGACCGCCGCGCCTCCGGCCGGACCCCCGTCTCGGCCAAGCTTGTTGCCAATTTGATTACGGAAGCCGGTGCTGACCGCGTGCTGACACTGGATCTGCACGCCGGCCAAATCCAGGGTTTCTTCGATATTCCGACGGACAACCTGTTCGCCGCACCGGTCATGACCCGCGACATCAAGGAGCGCTATGCGACCGACAATGTCATGGTCGTCTCGCCGGATGTCGGTGGCGTGGTTCGTGCCCGCGCGCTTGCAAAGCGCATCGAGGCTCCGCTGTCCATCGTCGACAAACGCCGCGACAAGCCTGGAGAATCGGAAGTCATGAACATCATTGGTGATGTGAATGGCTACGATTGCATTCTGGTGGATGACATTGTCGACAGTGGCGGCACGCTCTGCAATGCAGCGGATGCACTGCTGGCCAAGGGCGCCAAGTCAGTTACTGCCTATATCACCCACGGCGTTTTGTCCGGCGGAGCGGTTGCGCGGGTGACCTCCTCCAAGCTGAAGGAACTGGTTATCACCAACTCCATCGAGCCGACGGCTGCCATCACTGCCGCGCCGAACATTCGCGCGATCTCGATCGCTCCCCTGATGGGTGAAGCAATCAACCGGACAGCCTTGGAAAAATCAGTGTCCAGTCTGTTCAACTGATTGGTCTGATAGACTTTTTGAAAGCGCCGGTTTTGCCGGCGCTTTTTTGTTTGAGTGAAACCATCTCCGATCAGTTGAGCTTGCCCGGCAGACTGAGGTCTCCAGAAGCCACATCGAATACGTCGACGACGCACAGCAGCGGAGCGTGGATGTTCTGATTGACGCGCAGGGCCGACGTCACCCCGTCATAGGACATCCCGTCAGCCACTGCCGGGTCATCAAAACTGACATTGATCGTGATCTCCTCACTTTTGAGCACCGGAGAGAAACCCGGGCTGTCGATGTAAATCGGCAGTCCCGGCCAGGTCGCCGGCATTTTGGGCGAGGCCCCATCCGGGATATCCTTCACCGACAAAGCTCCTGCCCCACAGGCTTCGTTGGGTGTCAATACAACCCAATGCGTGTGCCATTTGGCCCCGTCATTTGTCAGATCCCCATCCCCGTCTTCATCAAAAAGCGGCGTATCATCAAAATCCGGGTGAGACGTTGCAACCAGCGCCAGGATGCCGTCTTCGCGTTCAAAGCCGACGGCGTCCGGCTTCAATGAGGTCGGCCAAACATAGGCCTCAACCGGAGCCCCGGCGAGTTGACCGGCCGGTTCAGGCGTCGTGGCCCCAGCGGTTCCCTTCAGCGTCATGTGAAAGGTCACAGTGCGTCCGGAGCGATGCACGTGTGCTGCTAGAATATCGTAGTTCTGGTCTATTTCGGCGTTTTCCGGCGACAGCACTGCGCCCTTTTGGTGAATTGCATGATCGCTGTGTGACCCGCCTGCCAGGGCGGCAACCGGCAAGGCAGCCAGGACAAGACTTCCAGCTAGTGTCTTCAACATGGGTGTTCTCCTTTTCAAAAAAGACACTCCTTAGATAATAGCGAGTCGATACTATTGCAAGTTTAATTTCGACTCGCTATAAAAAGATATGACCAGCGACCGCGACCACACCCGATTTATCTCAGATCTGATTGACCGCCTCGGCAGGCTGAACGCGGCCGAAGAATGGAATGGACCGCTCAACCCGTCACAATTCGCTGCACTTTCGTATCTCGCTCGGGCAAACAGGTTTTCGCGGGCGCCGTCTCACGTAGCCGACTACCTGGCAACCACCAGAGGCACAGCGTCGCAAACCTTGAAAGCACTGGCCCGGAAAGAGCTGATTGGCGAGTCGCGACTTGAAGAAGACAAGCGCAGCATTCGTTATGACGTGACAGATGACGGGCACGCTTTGCTGGCCGCGCAATCTGCAATGTCAGCCGCCATTTCGGCTCTTGAGGCGACGAACGCTGAAGCGCTAAAGGACGGGCTGACAGCGTTGGTTATGAAGCTACTGGAACAGCGCGGTGCAAAGTCCTTCGGTCTTTGCAAAGAGTGTAGCCACCATCAATCAACGGATGCTGGCGGGTACTGCAACCTACTGGACGTTCCGTTGAAGCCGCAGGAAGCTGAACAGATTTGCCATGAGCACACCCCTACCACAGGATGACTCTTAAAGATGACAACCGCACAGATCTTGGGCGTATATGCCGGAAAACCTGAGGACAGATGGGACGGGAAAGCACCCTCTGCAATCCGTAAGTCTCTGATTCAGGGAGCTGTTCAGCTTACAGAAACCGGGATTGTGGAAGACCAGCAGGCGGATCTTGCGGTCCATGGCGGTCCTGAGAAAGCGCTGCACCACTATCCTTCGGAACACTACGCCGCTTGGGCTGAGCTCTTTGGCATTTCCCCGTTCGCATACGAACCCGGGACATTTGGGGAAAACATATCATCGTCCGGTTTCACCGAAGCAGACCTTTGTATTGGCGATGTTTTTGCCGTCGGCTCAGCCCGTCTCCAAATCTGCCAGGGCCGCCAGCCGTGCTGGAAGCTTAACATGCACACCCAGAACCCTGCCCTTGCGGCGCATTTTCAGAAAACTGGCAAAACGGGCTGGTACTACCGGGTTTTGGAAACCGGCATTTTCGAAGCAGGCGACAGTATGACCTTGATCGAGCGGCCCTGCCCGGATTGGAACCTGAAAGACGTGATCTTTGCCCGGTTCAACCCGAAACTGGAAAGCAGTACGGCGTCCACGCTTGCCAACCTGGCCGTACTTGCCGAACCATGGCGGGCCGCCTTCGCAAAGAAGGTCGACCCTGATTTTGTAGAAGATACGTCACGCCGACTGCCCGGAAGCTAGGCGGGATCGCTCCGGCAACCCTTAAGCAGCTTCAACGGCTTTGAGGAACCGGTCCACCGTCCCGCGGAGGTCTTCGGTTTTGTCGGCTACATCATTAGACGCCCGCAAAACATCGCCAGCGGAGGAGCTGGTCATCTGCGACTTTTCGCTGATTGCCACCATCGACCCCGCGACCGACCGCGTTCCTTGAGCAGCCTCTTGGACATTCGCAGAAATCTCGGTTGTCGCCTGTCCCTGTTCCTGAACCGCCGACGCGATGTTGCCGGTGTAATTGTCGACGGTAGCCATGGTTTCCGCGATCGTTCCGATCGCCGAAACGGCTTCCTTCGTTGCCGCCTGGACTTCAGACACCTGCGCCTCAATCTGCTCGGTCGCCTTGGCCGTCTGTGTCGCCAATTCCTTGACTTCGGACGCAACAACCGCAAACCCGCGGCCCGCCTCTCCGGCACGTGCAGCCTCAATCGTTGCATTGAGAGCCAGAAGGTTGGTCTGCTCGGCAATATCAGAGATCAGGTTCACAACATCGCCGATGTTCTGGGCAAGCTGCGCCAGCCCGCCAATCCGCTCGTTGGTTTCCTGAGCCGATCCAAGTGCGGCCCGGATAATTTCCGTGGTGCTGTCAACTTGCCGGCCAATCTCCTGAATGGACGCAGACAGCTCTTCAGAGGCAGAGGCCACGGTCTGAACATTTGCAGACGCCTGCTCGGAGGCAGCTGACGCGTTCGTCGCCTCGCCGGATGTTTCATCCGCAATGCCGTTGAGGCCCTCGGCGGCCGCCTGCATTTGATTGTTGTTGTGAACAACCGTATCAAGCATTTGCTCGACTTCATCGCGGAAAGTTTCAATCAAGGAACTGACCCGATGAGCTTGTTCTTGTTGCGCTTGCTGGTTGGCATTTTGCTCTGCCTCCAACCGTTCACGCTCCAACGCATTCTCCCGGAAAACGGCGACTGTGTCGGCGATTTCCTTGATCTCATCGTCAGAGGTTTGCTTGGGGACATTGACCGCTGTATCGCCTTTGGCGAGAGCGCCCATGACCCCCGCCAACCCATTGATCCGGCGGGACAACTGCACCGACACCCAAAGGCCGAGCAGCCCGGCACCAAGTGCGCAAACCACAGCGATGACCACTGTCCAGTTCCGCAGCTTCGCCAGCGGGGCGAGGACTTCAGCCGCGCTCTGCACGACGACAAGAGCATAGTTTTTGCCGAGATATTCAAACGGCACAGCTGCCGCGAATGATTCCTGTCCCTGCAGATCGTCCAAAACCTGGAACTCCGGCGCGCCGCCCAGTGCATTGAGAATAGGACTGCCCTGGAGCAGATCGCTCGTCACTTCATCGACATCGGGGGTCCGAACACTGTCGTTTTGAATGATCCCGTCAGCGTTGACCAAAAACACATTCCCTGTCTCACCAAGGCCTGCATACTTTCCAAGCATGTTGCTCACACGGGCGACTGCGGTCTCATAAATAGCAACACCGATGACCTTTGATCCGACCGAAATCGGCACTGACAAGAAACCAACGGGCTTGTCTGTGGGTCCGGGATAGTGCTCTACATCGAAAACATGCGCCTGGTCCGGAGCACCAGCCAAGGCCGCCTCATAAGCCTTGGCTGCCGCCGAACCGGTCCATTCGGCTGACTTCAGATTTTGAGCAAAATCAGCCTTTTTCTGAACGCTGTAGACAACGTCGCCGTCCAAATTGATCAATAAGATCTCGTCGAAGCTGTTGGATTCGGCGAACGCCCGCATTGCAGGATGATGCTTGGTGTGCGCCCGGTCGTATGGCTTGCGGCCAGCCTTCACAAGATCTGCACGTTGATCCGCGGGATGCGGATTGTCCGTGACATACACCTTGGTAAGGGTTGCCTGCGCCTTGTCTCCGTATTTCGCCCAGTTTTTATCGAAGTCGGAATAAGCAGCCCGCAAGCCTTTGCCGGATGCATGATCTGTCACAAGAGCCTGTTTAGAGGACAAATAGTCTGTGAGGGCGTCCTTGCGGCTTTCAGCGAGGCCCATGAGCTTTTCTTCAGCCAGATCCCGAACAGACTGTGCTCCGGACATGTAGCTCGCAATACCGACACCAGCTGAACAGAACAATGCAATCCCGACCATGATGGCGGGAAGTTTCTGAGAGACTTTCAAAGGCTTTGCTCCGCAAAGAACGTGGGCAAGGCTACCGCCTTGCCCGTTGAAACATTAAAGATTTTCGACGTTCACGCCGAACGTGACGGCACCGATTGGCTCACCACTATCCGGATCGACAACCGGCACACTGACCTGGCTCTGCAGAAGCTGAGTGCTCTCATCTTCTTCAAGATCACTGATGTGCACAGAGCCCGAACCCGCACCATAGGTGTCTTGCCATTTGGCTTCATCCCCCTGCCAGTAGTCAGAAGTCACATCGCTCTGACCAACGTTGAGGCCCTTGGCATCCATCACGAAGATTTCGGTAAAGAGACCATCGCTGCCATCTTGCAGTTCGGCCAAGTATCCGGACAGATCGTTTTCAAGCACGGCATCGATCATCGGCTGATCAACTGCTTCTGCTTCAGCGCGCCAGGTTTTGTCGAGCTCGTCGATCTTAGCCTGATCATGACCGGCAGTTTGCGTATTCTGTGCCTTTACTGCCGCAATCACTTCAGAAGAGGACGCGATTTCGGCGATTTGGCCGTTTGCCAGTTCTTCCAACTCGGCCTTAAATTCATTCGCGTTAGCGGCACCGGTTGCAAGGAGTACAAATACCGCGGACTTCAAAAACATTTTCATGGATCGCTCTCCGTTGAGTTCCGTTACGATATTCAACGCGGCAGTTCTTAATCACATATGTATAGTCGCTTATATTTACTGATTGAATTACTATTACATTCAACCAATGAGTTGCATTACAAAACCAATAATCTAAATAAATAATATAACACTCGATGGTTGATAATTTTTACTTTTGAGAACTAGCAGATTTGACGATAATCGCGCACCTATCGGGGCCGCTTGCTTTTCCAAAGGGTTTCAGCTATATCGCGCACGCGCCTGCACCCCTGGAGGAGGCGCTCGTAGGACCGATCCCGGACAACTGATCGAACACTCGGTGACCCTGTTCGCCGGTCCGTTACATATACCTATAGGAGTTTGCCATGGCTTCCAGCTATGAGCTGAAGGCGTCGGCACGGGACCGTGTGGGCAAGGGGGCCGCACGAGCACTGCGTCGCGAAGGCCTTCTACCTGCCGTGATCTACGGCGACAAGAAACCGGCTCTGCCGATCACCATTCCGGTGAAAGAAACCACCCTCACCCTGCACAAGGGCGGTTTCCTGATCAACATCGGAACCATCGACATCGACGGTGAAAAGCACCAGGTCATCGCCAAGGACTTCCAGCTGCACCCAGTGCGCGACGATGTTCTTCACGTTGATTTCCTGCGCGTATCCGGCAACACGACCCTGACGGTCGATATTCCGGTGACCTTCATCAACGAAGAGACCTGCCCGGGCCTGAAAAAAGGCGGCATGCTGAACGTGGTTCGTCACACTGTCGAGCTGATCGTTCCGGCGAATGCCATCCCGGAAACACTGGTCTTCGACCTTGCGAAAGTCGAAATCGGCGACACGCTGCACATATCGGCAACCACCCTGCCGGAAGGCGCGCAGCCGACCATTACCGACCGTGACTTCACCGTCGCAACACTTGCTGCTCCTGGCGGCGGTGTACAGGACGACGAAGAAGAAGCCGAAGGTGGTGAAGAAGAGACAAGCGAATAAGCTTGATCCTTCGATAAATTTGCAGAAGACGGCATCGTCTTCTGCACTTTGGGCAGCCGATTTCGGCTGCCTTTTCGTTTCAGCACCCTGATTTCAAAGAACGCGCAGAGACAGATCATGAAACTGATTGTCGGCCTTGGAAATCCCGGCGGAAAATACGCCCATAACCGCCACAACATTGGTTTCATGGCGCTTGATGAGATCCACCGCCGCAATTCCGGTTTCCAACCCTGGCGCGCCCGTTTTCAGGGTCAGGTCTCCGAGGGGCGTCTCGGCAGCGAAAAGGTGCTGTTGCTCAAGCCCTCCACCTACATGAACGAATCCGGCCGCGCAGTCGGCGAAGCCATGCGCTTTTTCAAGATCGAGCCGGAAGACATAGTCGTCATCTACGATGAACTGGATCTCCCACCTGCCAAATTCCGGATGAAGAAGGGCGGTGGTCATGGCGGTCACAACGGTCTGCGATCAATATCGGCGCATATTGGCCAGGAGTACCGGCGTTTGCGACTTGGAATCGGTCATCCGGGCGATAAAAAACTCGTCTCCAACTATGTTTTGGGCGATTTCTCCAAGGCGGACCAGGACTGGCTGGACCCGCTGCTTGCAGAAATTGCTGATCAGGCTGGCCTTTTGGCAGAAGCAAAGGACAGCCAGTTTGCCAACAAAATGACTCTGGCGCTCGAACCGGAAAAAGCTCAGCGCGGCAACAAGACGGCCTCCCAGAAGCCGGACAAGCCCTCCAAGCCAAAACAGCAGAGCCATATTCGCCAGGCCCGGCAGAATAAACCCGCTGCGAACTTGCCCAAGTCAGGCCCGATGGCGGACATGCTGAAAAAGCTTCTGGGCGGTGGCGACAAAACATAAAGCACAATTAGAAATTTTAGATCACGCAACTGCACGTCATATTATGGTAACCTGAACAAGGATAATGGCCCCAAGCTTGATAAAAGGGGAAATCATGCGCCAGGTTGTTCTTGCAAGCGTTGTTCTGGGGCTCACACTCACGCCTGCTGCTGCCTTCAAGAAACTTGAAGGCTACTTTATCGCCGAACAAACCTGCGAAGCCTACCAAAGCAAGAACAAACAAACCAACCCTGGCAACATCTTGACGTCACCGCGGATTGCCTACGACATCAAGGGCATCAACAAACAAGGCGGCGATTATTTCCAGATCCTGGTTGATGATGCTCCGGTGACGCAGCTCCGTTGGGTCAGCACATCTTGCGGTGTGCATGTAGTGGACGCCGGCACGGTGACCGTCGATCCAGTCGTCGACCCTGGCCTCACGCCTGTTGCAAGTGGACAGGAATCCACAGACAATCTGCTGACGCTCAGCTGGCAGCCTGCCTTTTGTGAGATCCGGCCCGGCAAGCAAGAGTGCCAGGATCTGAATTCCGGAAATCTGCCGCATACAACCCGTCAACTGTCCATTCACGGGCTCTGGCCGCAACCGAAAGGCAATGACTATTGCGGTGTGCCGGCCTCTGTTCGAAACCTCGATAAACCGGGCAACTGGCACCTCCTCCCAGCGCCTGAGATTGACACCGAAACGGCCGACGCACTCGCCGCGGCCATGCCCGGTTTTGCAAGTTTCCTGCATTATCATGAGTGGATCAAACACGGCACCTGCTACTTCGGCGCCGGCGGCGCGGACGAGTACTACGACGACACCCTCTATCTGACTGGCCTCGTAAACGATTCAGCCGTCGGCGACGTGTTCTTCAACAATGTCGGCCGCGAGGTTTCCGGCGCACAAATTCGGGCCACCTTTGATGATGCCTTCGGCGTCGGCACAGGCGCACGGGTCCTGATCAAGTGTACCAACGATGGCGGCCGAACTTTGATCAACGAGATTTGGCTTAGCCTGAAAGGCCAGATCACCCCAACTTCGGATCTGGGCGAACTTATGCTCGCCGCAAATGAGATCGGGATGGGCTGCACTGGCGGACTGATCGATCCAACCGGTCTGCAATAAACGAACAAGGCTTCAATCCGGCGGGTTAAAAGCGGACCTGAGAGAACAAACCCACAATACGCACTCCAAGCTGGTCCCTACTTCAGCACTTCCACGATGTTCGTAACCAGCTTGGAACCGCCAAACCCTTGACCTTGCCGGTCCCCTCGGGCATGAAGCGCGGCAATAGTTTCAGACACAAACCGAAAGCGAACTCCTATGGGTTTCCAGTGCGGCATTGTCGGACTGCCGAATGTCGGCAAGTCCACGCTTTTTAATGCGCTGACCAAGACAGCTGCGGCCCAGGCCGCAAACTATCCGTTCTGCACCATCGAGCCGAACACCGGCGAAGTTGCGGTGCCGGATCCGCGCCTTTATGCAATTCGTGATATTGCGCAATCGAAGGAAGTGATCCCGACGCGGATCACCTTCGTGGACATTGCAGGCCTTGTGCGTGGTGCCTCCAAAGGTGAGGGTCTCGGCAACCAGTTCCTTGCGAACATCCGCGAAGTCGATGCCATCGCGCACGTTTTGCGGTGTTTTGAAGACGATGACATCACCCACGTAGATGGTGCCATCGATCCGATCGCCGATGCCGATACAGTGGAGACCGAGCTCATGGTCTCCGACATGGAAAGCCTGGAGAAACGCATCGCGCCGCTGAAGAAAAAAGCGACCGGTGGCGACAAGGAAGCCAAGGCAGTTCTTCCGATCATGGAAGGCGCACTGGCACTCCTTCAGGACGGTAAACCTGCCCGTATGCTGGAAACAGCGGACGCGGAAGAAGCCAAGATCCTTAAGGGCCTCAACCTTCTGACATCCAAACCTGTTCTTTATGTCTGCAACGTTGATGAGGCGTCCGCAGGAGAAGGCAACGAGCTGTCCCGGAAAGTCGCAGAGAAGGCGGCTGCGGAAGGTGCCGTTGCCGTTGTGATTTCCGCTGCGATCGAAGCTGAGATTTCTCAGCTCGACAAGGAAGAACAGGAAGAATTCCTGGAGACCATCGGACTGGAAGAACCAGGTCTCGACCGGATGATCCGGGCCGGATACGAACTCCTCGGCCTGATCACGTATTTCACCGCTGGACCAAAAGAAACCCGCGCCTGGACCATCACAAACGGCACCAAGGCACCAGGTGCTGCCGGCGTCATTCACACGGACTTTGAACGGGGTTTCATTCGCGCACAGACCATTGCCTACGACGATTACACATCGCTCGGCGGCGAGAGCGCAGCCAAGGAAGCCGGCAAGGCCCGCGATGAAGGCAAGGAGTACATCGTCAAGGACGGGGACGTTCTGCTCTTCAAGTTTAACACTTGATATGAAATCAGAGCCCGGGTCCCTGCCCGGGCTTTTTTCTGGGCGCAAGGGATACTGTCCTTTGCGCAATTCTCCGAACTCGACACTCTAGGCAGAGCTTTTCACCATGCCGACTTTTGTTTTTGCTCCTCCTGCCGTGACCGCAGTGCCCGTTGACGGCATCGGAGACCTGTTCCCGGTCCGCCGTGTCTATTGCATAGGCCGGAACTACGCCGCCCACGCCGTGGAGATGGGCCACGACCCGGACAAGGAGCCGCCCTTCTTTTTTCAGAAGAACCCGGACAATCTCAACACTTCCGGTTCGTTTCCTTACCCGCCGAAGTCCGACGACGTACATCATGAGATAGAACTGGCCGTCGCACTGAAATCAGGCGGGCGCAACATTCCGGTGGGCGAAGCCCTGGATCATGTGTTCGGGTATGCCGTTTCGCTCGACATGACACGGCGCGATCTTCAAGGAAACGCAAAGAAGATGGGCCGTCCCTGGGAGATCGGAAAGGCGTTTGAGCAGTCCGCCCCCATCACGCCCATTGTCCCGGTGGTCGACTGCGGCGATCTCTCCGAAGGCAGGATCCAGCTCACGGTAAACGGCGATCTGCGTCAGGAGGGCGATCTCAACCAAATGATCTGGAAGGTGCCGGAAATGATTTCCTATCTTTCAGAGTATTTTGAACTGGCGCCGGGAGATGTCATCCAAACCGGCACGCCTGCAGGCGTTGGGCCTGTTGTGCGCGGCGACAAGCTGGTTGGTTCAGTGAAGGGATTGCCTCCCCTGGAAGTCACTGTGATTTAAAGCAGATAGCGCTGGCTTAAGTCCCGACAAAAAGATCCCCCGGAGCATCCTGAGCCCGGGGGATCTCTCAACTTACATTCAAGCCCTGCATTACCAAGGGGTTCGGACCGGCTTCATCGCGCCACTTCCGGGGCACCAAACGATGGTGCCGGGACTTTGCGTAATATTCAACGCGGTCGTAGTGGTCGTTGGCTTCGCAGCGGATGGTTGTTTTTGACACTTTGCTCATTTCTGTTTTCCTTTCCAGTTGGTCTGTTCCTGTCTGGAAAAGCATGTGGTGTTTGAATGTGTCCTGTGGATGTTCAGAACATTACAGGTTCCTAAATTCCGCACCCAGCATATGGCTTTGCGTACCACACGGAGCTTTCGGAGAAATCGCTCGACGCTGAACGCCAATCCGGCCTAAGTTCCAGCATCTTCCAGGCGATGCGAACGGATCGGAGAATTCCAAGGTGATGCTCGATCAGATACTGCTGTTTTCACTCTTCGCAGTCGTCTTCGCCCTGCTGATCTGGGGCAAAATCCGCTTCGACCTGGTCGCTTTTGCCGCCTTGATCCTTGCCGCCTCCCTGGACCTTGTCCCCTCGGATCAGATCTTTTCCGGCTTCGGCCACCCGGCGGTCATCATCATCGCGCTTGTACTGATCGTGTCACGCGGACTGATGAATTCCGGGGCCGTCGAACTGGTTGCCAAGTACCTGTTCTCAGCATCCCGCAGCTTATCTGGTCATATCGGTATCATGGCAATCGTCGGCGCCGGACTGTCCGGCATCATCAACAACGTGGCAGCTCTCGCGCTTCTGATGCCGCTGGATCTGGAAGCCGCCAAGAAGGCAGCCCGGTCTCCCGGTCTGTCGTTGATGCCGCTTTCCTTCGCAACGATCCTCGGCGGGATGATCACATTGATCGGAACACCGCCCAACATCGTGATTGCCGAGTACCGGTCAGACGCGCTCGGCTCGCCGTTTTCCATGTTTGATTTTGCCCCGGTCGGCCTCGTTGTCGCGATCAGCGGCATTGCCTTTGTAACATTGATCGGCTGGCGGCTGTTGCCGGCACGGTTCCGGCAGGCGCCCGAAACCGACAGCATGGCCGAGGGGCTCTACAGCGCGGAATTGAAAGTCGGCAAACTTCCCGAAGACAAAGACCTCACGCTTGGCGATCTTTATCCCGTCGCGGACGAAAAAGATGTCGCGATCATCGGACTGGTGCGCCATGGCAGCCGCATCAGAGGATTTGCCCGTCGGGAATTGATCAAGGAGAACGACTTCATTCTGGTGGAAGGCGATCCGAAGGCTATCGAAGCCTTCATGGGAGCGGCAAAGCTGGAATTCGCCGGCTCCGAACGCCACAAAGGCGGTTTGACGGGCGGAGCCTTGAGCCTCACCGAGGCCATTGTTCCAGATACGGCGCGCATCAATGGCACGTCTGCCTTTCAGCTCAGACTTCTTTACGGTCACGGCGTGACGCTGCTGGGCATTTCCCGTGCCGGGCGCAGGATCCAGAACCGTGTCCGGCATGAAACGATCCGGCCGGGTGATGTCCTCCTGCTGCTTGGCTCATCTGACCGATTGGAGATGGCAGTTCAATGGCTTGGCGTGTTTCCGCTGGAAGGCAGAACCACGGGGATGATCCAGCGCAACAAGGCCCGTCTGGCTATTTTGGGCTTTGTTCTTGCCATCGCAGCAGCTGTCGCAGGGTTCGCATACCTTCCGGTCGCTCTTGCTGCCTGCGTCGTCCTTTATGCAGCGACCGGCCTCGTCAGCGGATCTGATGTCTACACAGCCGTCGAATGGAAAGTGATCGTGCTACTCGGCTCGCTGATCCCTCTCGGACAAGCCTTTGAAGCAGCGGGGAATGCCCAGATCATTGCCGATGGCATTCTGGCTCTGACGGCCGGAGCGCCAGCCTGGGTCACCTTGGCGGTTTTGATGGCCGTCACAATGACCTTGTCGGATTTCCTGAACAACGTCGCGACGTGCCTGATCGCAGCCCCTATCTCGGTTCAGATCGCAAACAGTCTCGGTGTTAATCCCGACCCGTTCCTGATGGCGGTCGCGGTGGCCGGTTCCTGTGCCTTTCTGACCCCTATCGGACACAAGAACAACACGATCATCATGGGCCCCGGCGGATACCGCTTCGGCGATTACTGGCGCATCGGCCTTCCACTGGAAGTGCTGGTTTTGGCTGTCGGCATTCCGGCGATCCTGGTGTTCTGGCCGCTCTAGAGCAGGCAGCCCTTAATCGGGCTCAACAGACATGGGCCCTGCCCGCGCAATATGTTTCGGGATCCGCCAGATGACGATTGCAGACAGGATCGAAACGAGCACGATGTAATAGGCGGGTGCGAACGTGTCGCCGGTTTCCTGCACAAGGTAGGTTGCCACAAAAGGCGTTGCGCCCCCGAAAACCGCCAGGCAGATATTGTAGCCGATGGCGACCGTACTGCATCGCAGGTGCTGCGGTGCCATTTGCGTTAATGCTGTTATCGACAGGGCCCAACCGGCCGTGCTGGCAAGCGTCAATCCCAGCTGACCGACAAAGACCAGTTCCAGCTTGTTTGACAGCATCAGCCACCAGCAGGGCAGTGCCAGCACGATCGCGCTGATAGCTGCGCCCATCAAAGCGGCTCTCAGGCCAACTTTGTCAGCGATGTACCCGCAGACCGGCACAAACAAGGCCATGATGACGAGATTTGCGGTGGTGATGTCCAGCGCTTCGGCGGCTGTGAAGCCGGGTTCATTGCCGATGTAGGTCACAGCATAGACGAAGATCACAAAATAGATCACGGACACCGGGATCACGAGCACCATCATCTCGAAAATGAGACCAGGAAACCGCTTCAAGGTGTGCAGAACCGGTGAGCCCAATTCCCACTCTTGGACTTTGGGAGCAGCTTCGGTCAGATGCCGCCGGAGGACGGTACTTAAGAAAGCAATCAACCCACCAATGACGAACGGGATCCGCCAGCCCCAGCTGTGCATCTGTTCATCGGTCAATAGGTTGCTAATCAGCGTTGGCACTGCAGACCCCAGAACACAGCCCCACATCATCGCAAACGCAATCCAGGAACCGGTCAAAGCCCGTTTATTTGCAGGAGCTTGTTCAACGATGAGCACTCCAGAAGTCGTGTATTCACCCGCAACTGATATTCCCTGGGCGATCCGTATCAGGACGAGGAGAACAGCAGCTGTAATGCCTATCTGGTCATAAGTCGGCAGGGCCGCAATGGCGACTGATCCCAAACCCATCGTCATCACCGAGGCAATCAGCACTGGTTTACGGCCGAAGCGGTCACCAATATGCCCAAACAGCAGACTGCCTACCGGCCTCGCTGCATATCCGACTGCCAACACCGCAAATGCTGACAAGAGCGAAGCGACTTTATCCTCGGAAGGAAAGAACAGAACAGCGATTGTGGAGGCCATGAAGCCGTAAACTGTGAAGTCGTACCACTCCAGAACATTTCCGCTGGCCGCGGCCAAAATGGACCGGCCACGGCTTTGCTTTTTCTGTGTGGTCATGTCGGTCTGAATAAACCTCTTGGCATGGGGCCATGGGCCTGTGATCAGAATAGGGAGGCCCGGTTATGTCCCAGAGTGTGCGGGGAGTTTCCTTTCGTCAAGCTGATGATTGCAAGGTAGCAACAGCCCGATCATGGACGGCTCGGGAGGGGTGTCCTGTCTCTCAGCAAAAATCCCATTTTCTCTTGAGCCCCGGCCGAAAGTAACGTGTTATGCATGCGTCAGGCTAAAAAAGCCCGGCATATCAGGGGGACACTATGAAATACTTTTTATCTGCTGCGGCAGGCGTAGGCTTTGCATTAACCGCGAGTTTTGCCGGTGCGCAAGGCACGGGCTCGGAAGGCTACTTCCAAGTCTACAACAACACAGAAGGCAACATTGCCGTCGGTTTCTACACCAACGGGGGCGATGGCTGGAGTGACAACTGGCTGGGCGATGCCTTGATGCCCGGTCAAAACGCCCAAGCAGCGTTCAATGCAGACACCGGCAATTGCGACCAGGTTTTCCAAATCGGATGGCTCGGCGCTGACGACAGCGAAGTGCTCGACGAGCCGATCGCCATCGACATTTGTGCAGCCAGCAATGTCTATCTCGACGACAATGAGATTTACTACGACTGAACAATCGGTAAGATTGCGCATCCACATAGCGCGGCCTGCCGCGCTATGCCTCTCTAATCCAACAGCTATTGATGCCAGACATATATCATTTTGAAGACTTCGAGCCCGGACAGGTTTTTGAACTGGGCAGCGTGACCGCAAGCAAAGACGAGATTATCGAGTTCGCCGAAGAGTTCGACCCGCAACCGTTTCATCTCGATGAAGAGGCCGGGAAAGCCTCCATGCTCGGCGGGCTGGCAGCATCCGGCTGGCACACCGGGTCGATGGTGATGCGTTTGCTCGCCACCAACCTCTTGAACAACTCCACCGGGCAAGGCTCGCCCGGCATAGATGAACTGAAGTGGCAAAGCCCGGTCTATCCAGGAGACACACTCACGGCAAAAGCTGAGGTTCTGGCGAGCAAGGAACTACGATCCAAGCCCGATCTGGGGATCGTGACATTTCGCATCACGGCGACCAATCAAGATCAGAAACAGGTGATGTTTTGGGAAAATCCCATTCTGTTCCTGAAGCGGGAAGCCGCCCCATGACGAAATATTTCGAGGAGATTGAAGTCGGCGAAACGATCGAGTTGGGCACGCACACATTTAAAGCGGACGACATCATCCGCTTCGCTGAAAAATACGACCCTCAGCCCTTTCACCTCAGCGAGGAAGGGGCTGCTAAAACCCATTTCGGCCGATTGTGCGCCTCCGGCTGGCACACGGCGTCCGTCTTCATGAAGCTGCTGGTGGCAACCAACAAACGTTTGATTGAAGCGGCTCAAAGTGAAGGGCGTGTGCCTGCCCGTGTGGGTCCGTCTCCAGGTTTTGAAAAACTGAAGTGGATCAAACCGGTATTTGCAGGTGATACACTGACCTATCAACGCGTCGTCACTGGCAAGACTGAAAGCCGTAGCAGGCCGGAGTGGGGCATCGTCCATTCCGACATGGTCGCACGCAATCAAAATGCTGAACCGGTATTCTCTTTCAAAGCAAACGTCTTCGTGGAGCGCCGCAAGGACTGATCCAGCGCCGCTATCAGTCGCTTAAGTCCGAATCTCAGAGGCTTCGAGCAAAAAACACTTCATCATGGATTTCGATGCCGTAATCCCCGGTGAGTGGGATACCGGGATTCTTTTCACGCTCGGCATCAATCACGCCGAACCCGATGCGCTCCAAACGGAACCCACGGCGCTGGTAGAACCGAAACGCATCCAGATTGTCGTTGGAGGTCCGAACCGTCAAACGGTGGATGTGGCTGGCTTTCGCCTCTTCCACCACGGCCTGAAGCAAACGGCTGCCAACACCGTCCCAGCGGTTTAAGGAATCGAGAGTCAGGATTTCCCACTCCTCTGGCCGCTTGATCAAGGTCACCAGACCGACAAGCTCGCCGTCGGCGCGGGCTGTGTAACCGGGCAGCCGTGACGCATCGATGGTTTCATTTTCGATGATCATATCCGGCGATGTCCAACGGTCGTTCAACAGCTGCAGGACATCTGCATGATCTTCGGCTGTCGTTGCATGAATGGTCACAGACATGATGGTTCCTAACTACAAACAACACGCGTTCAGCGGCAGTCCCTCAAAGCGGCAGTCCCTCAAAGCGGCAGATATGCTACCGGCGAAACAAGCGCTCGTCCAATGGGCTTCGCGATTGCCAACGGGCCCGCTCAAGTTCTGGGTCGATATGTTCTTCTTCCGGGTATCCGACACAAAGATACGCAACAAACTGCCAACTCGGGTCAACGTCGAGGATTGCGCCGATCTTCATCGGATCCAGAATTGACACCCAACCAACTCCGATACCCTCGGTACGAGCTGCAAGCCAAAAGGTATGGATCATGCTGACGGTGGAATAGGCTAGTGTTTCGGGCATCGTCGCCCGCCCAAGCCCGTGCCCCTGATCCGGATTGGGCGCGCTGAAAACCGCCAGATGGACCGGCGCTTCTTTCAATCCAGCCAATTTAAGCTGGCGGTAAAGAGCAGCCTTCTCATCCTGATAGGCCTCGGCGGCTACAGCATTTTCCGCCTCGAAACTCGAAACGACACTCGCCCGTTTCGCCGCACTCTCCACAGTCACGATACGCCAAGGTTGGCTGTTCCCAACTGAGGGTGCCAGATCTGCCAGCTCAAGAAGATGTTCCAGCGTTTTCGGATTGACTGGATCCGTCCGGAAACGACGCACATCCCTCCGCCATCTGAGCAGGCTCTCGAACTCCGTTCGAAACTCGTCGGAAAATGCCGGTTTTTCTGTCTCTCCAGATCCGCGCGCCGCCATTCGCGATCAGTGCCCTGGGAACTCAACCAGTGTCCGGACGGGAACACTCAAATCTTCCAGCTTTTTCCGGCCACCAAGATCGGGAAGGTCAACAATGAAACACGCAGCTTCAATGTTCGCCCCCATGGATCTCAAGAGTTTGCAGGCAGCTTCCGCTGTGCCACCGGTCGCAATCAGATCGTCGACCAGGATCACCCGGTCGCCTGGCTGGATCGCATCCTTGTGCATTTCCATTTCGTCCAGGCCATATTCCAGGGAATAGGCAATGCGCACGGTTTCGTGCGGCAGCTTTCCTTTCTTGCGGATCGGAACAAAGCCTGCAGACAGCTGGTGGGCAACCGCCCCACCCAGGATGAACCCCCGCGCTTCTATTCCGGCAATCTGATCGACCTTGGACCCGGCCCAAGGCTGAACCAGCGCGTCGACCGCACGCCGGAACGCCCGGGCGTTGCCGAGCAGAGTGGTTATGTCGCGAAAAAGGATACCCTCTTTCGGGTAATCCTTGATTGTTCTAATGGCACTGATCAGTTCGTCACGAATTGTCTGATCGGTCATTTTGCTCTCTTTCCTGCAAAAACAATGTCGCGCAACACAAGCCGCTGCACAGCCCCGACCGACCCTTATATCAAGATTACCGTGCCGGTCGAAGTCTTTTGATGGTAATGAAGTTGTTGGTATCAGCTGCGGTTCAAGACACGCCCTGCAACAGCATCAAGTTTAGCAACCAATTCCGGATCGCGTTTCTCCGGCGCTGTCATCAGAGCAAATTCCAGAGCAGTGTCTGACCCGGCCGGACAGGATTGATGCTCCCTGGGAAGGTCTTTCGCGACACGCGCGACCAGTCTTTGAGCATTTTCCGCATTGTCATGCAGGACTTTCAATATCGCCTGAATGTCCACTTCACCATGATCCGGATGCCAGCTGTCGTAGTCGGTCACCATCGCAACCGTCGCATAGGAGATTTCAGCTTCCCGCGCGAGCTTAGCCTCCGGCATATTGGTCATACCGATAACATCGCAATTCCAGGTCCGGTAAAGTTCACTTTCCGCAAGCGACGAAAACTGCGGTCCTTCCATGGCGAGATACGTCCCGCCTTTGCTGTATTTCAGGCCTTCCGCGTCCGCGGCCGCTGCAACGGCGTTGACCAGTTTTGGGCTGACTGGGGTTGCCATGGAGACATGGGCGACACAGCCGGTCCCGAAGAAGCTCTTTTCCCGTGCAATCGTGCGATCGATGAACTGATCCACGAGCACAAACATCCCTGGCTCATGCTCTTCCTTCAAAGAGCCGCACGCAGATACGGACAGGAGGTCCGTCACACCGCACCGCTTCATGACGTCAATATTGGCGCGATAGTTGATCGTCGTCGGCGAATAAACATGCCCCCGGCCATGGCGCGGCAGGAAGACGATCTTGAGTCCGTCAATGGTGCCGATCCGCACCTGATCCGACGGCGTGCCCCATGGGCTTTCGACGCTGATCCACTGCGCATCCTCAAGACCGGGAAGGTCATAGATCCCGGATCCGCCAATGATCCCCAGAACTGCGTCGCTCATTTTGCCCTCGTTGGATGAGTTCCTGAATTACCGGTTTGCTTAACAAGCCAAGCCAGCAATGAACAGCGGGCAAATGAAAAAAGGCGGGCTCGATGCCCGCCTTTTTCCGAGTGCTTTTTTACGCTTGGAGCTTAGTGCTCGACATCGCGCCAGATCTTCTTCTTGGTGAAGTAGAGCATGCCAGCGAAGACGATGAGGAAGATCATCACACGGAAACCAATCTTCTTGCGCTCTTCCAGATGCGGCTCGGCGGCCCACATCATGAACGCTGCGACATCGCGTGCGTAATTCTCAACCGTCATCGGAGTGCCGTCGGTGTACTCAATCGCTTCCTCGAAAAGAGGCGGTGCCATTGAGATGAACTGACCGGCCATGAAGGAGTGGTTGTAGTACTGGCCAACCGGCACTTCCAGGCCTTCCGGCGGATCTACGTAACCGGTCAGCAGCGAGTAGATGTAGTCAGGGCCGTTTTCCTGGTACTGAGTGAAGATGTCGAAAACGAACCCAGGAAAACCACGCTGCGGCGCACGGGCTTTCGCGAGAAGCGAGAAGTCCGGCGGATACGCACCGTTGTTGGCTGCACGTGCCGCATTCTCGTTCGGGAATGGCGACGGGAAGCGGTCAGCCAGGATGGCCGGACGATCGTACATGTCGCCGAAATCATCCGGGCCATCTACAACAGTGTAGTCGGCAGCAATCGCTTTGGCCTGGTCTTCGGTGAAGCTCGGACCACCATCCTCAGCCAGGTTGCGGAATGCAACGCGGCTCAAAGCGTGACAGGCTGCACAGTTTTCAACGTAGACCTTGAAGCCACGTTGCAACTGCGCACGGTCGTAATAACCGAACGGTCCGGCAAAGGACCAATCCTGATAATCGATTTCAACCTTCGCTCCGGCCGCAAAAGCCGGGGATGCGATGGCGAGAGCCGCCACCGCTGCGAGGGAACGAACCATTGTGATCATGGTTTTCATTGTCTCAAATAACTCCCGATCCGGTTCGCGTTATTTCGTTTCCGGTGCGGCTGCTGCGCCGACCGGTGTGCCGGATCCGCCCTTAAGCACCGACTCGGAGATTGATGCCGGTAGTGGCTTCGGTTTCTCCAGGAAGCCCAACAGCGGCAGGGCGATAAGGAAGTAGGCAAAGTAGATGGTGGTGCAGATCTGGGACATGATCACGTAGATCCCTTCCGCCGGCATGGCGCCGAGGTAGCCCAGAACCACTGCGTTCGCTGCGAAGATCCAGAAGAACTGCTTGAACAGCGGACGGTAAGCACCGGAGCGGACCTTGGAAGTGTCCAACCAAGGCAGGATGAACAGCACCGCAATCGCACCAAACATCAGAACAACACCGCCGAGCTTGTCCGGAACAGCGCGCAGGATCGCGTAGAACGGTAGGAAGTACCATTCAGGAACGATGTGCGCCGGCGTGACGAGCGGGTTCGCTTCGATGTAGTTGTCGGCGTGACCCAGGTAATTCGGCAGATAGAAGACGAAGTACGCGAAGAAGATCATGAACACGACAATCGCGAACAGGTCCTTGATCGTGTAGTACGGGTGGAACGGGATCGTGTCCTGTTTGGTCTTCGGCTGGACGCCTGTCGGGTTGTTGTTGCCGGTGGTGTGGAATGCCCACACGTGCAGCAGAACGACACCGAAGATCATGAACGGCAGCAGGTAGTGCAGCGAGAAGAAGCGTGTCAGTGTCGGATTATCGACCGCAAAGCCGCCCCACAGCCAGATCACAACACTCTCACCGACAACCGGAATTGCCGAGAACAAGTTGGTGATAACCGTCGCACCCCAGAAGGACATCTGACCCCACGGCAGAACGTAACCCATGAATGCTGTTGCCATCATCAGAAGGAAGATGATCACACCCAGGATCCAGGAGATCTCGCGGGGAGCCTTGTATGACCCATAGTAGAGACCACGGAAAATGTGAATGTAGACGGCGATGAAGAACATCGACGCGCCGTTGGCGTGCAGGTAGCGCAGCATCCAGCCGAAGTTCACATCGCGCATGATGTGCTCAACGCTATCGAATGCAGCAGTCGTGCTTGCCGTGTAGTGCATCACGAGCACGATCCCTGTCAGGATCTGCGCGATGAGCACGAAGAAAAGGATCCCGCCGAAGGTCCAGAAATAGTTCAGGTTCTTCGGTGTCGGAAAGTCGACGAAAGATCCGCGTACGAGCGAAATGACCGGCAAACGGCTCTCAAGCCACTTTGCCGCAGCGCTCTGCGGTACATATTCAGAATGTCCAGCCATGGCTGCCTCCAGATTAACTCGTGCCGTTAGCCGATCTTGATGGTGGTCTCGCTGACCATCTCAAGCGGCGGAATGAGCAGGTTCTCAGGCGCCGGGCCCTTGCGGATCCGGCCGGCGGTGTCGTAGTGCGAGCCGTGGCACGGGCAGAACCAGCCGCCGTACTCACCGGCATCACCCACAGGGACGCAGCCAAGGTGTGTGCAGATGCCAACCTGGACCAGCAGCTTCTCATTGCCTTCGATGCCGCGGTTCACGTCCGTCGCCTCAGCGTCGGCAGGCAGGTTGGCGTTGCGTGCAAGCGGGTCCGGCAGATCAGATACTGCCACAGCGTTCGCCTCTTCCACTTCCGCATCCGTACGGTTGCGGATGAAGACCGGCTTACCACGCCATTTCACGCTGATAGACTGCCCCTCTTCCACGGCAGAGACGTCGACTTCAATAGAAGCCAGAGCCAAAGCGGAGGCATCCGGGTTCATCTGATCGATGAATGGCCATGCCAGCGCGCCAGCGCCGACGACACCCATGGCGCCGGTCGCAATGTAGAGGAAATCTCGGCGGGTCGGTTCCGCCTGATCCGTATTTGCCAAGGTCGCGTCCTCTCGAAACCAGTTTATTCTGTACCGAAAGCCCGTCGCACGTCCGGGCCCGTCCCTGAGAGCAAGGATAGGCGGACTCGTGCCGGGCTCAACGGTTGCCGGGTGCGGCAGATTTCCGCACCGGGCAAGGCGTGTGTCTTTTTGCACCGTTCAAAGCGCTTGTCCAGTTCAACAAACGCCTTAGAACGCATATGTCGCAGCCGAAACTGCGCTCGCGCCGTTTTTCTGCCGTTTTTCGGAAAATCGCAAGACCGGAAAATGCATTTCCCCGGCCTTGCGTGACGATGTGGCTGGAATCAAGCCGCCTGAACAGGCGCCAGGAACCCGCCAGACTGGTGCTGCCAGAGCTGAGCGTAAAGACCGTTCAGGTCCAACAACTCCTGATGCGTTCCTTCTTCGATGATTCGACCATGATCCATGACAATGAGCCGGTCCATCGCCGCAATCGTGGACAGCCTGTGAGCAATCGCGATAACGGTTTTGCCTTCCATCAGATCGAACAGGCTTTCCTGGATGGCGATCTCGACTTCTGAATCCAGCGCCGATGTCGCCTCATCCAGGGCAAGGATCGGGGCATCTTTCAGAAGCACCCGTGCAATCGCGATCCTCTGACGCTGACCACCGGAGAGTTTCACACCGCGCTCGCCGACATGCGCATCTAGGCCGACACGCCCGTTTTGATCTTCAAGACTGCGGACGAACTCGATTGCATGCGCCTTTTCCAGAGCTGCCTCGACTTCCTCGCGGCTGACGTCCGGCTTGCCATAAGCAACGTTCTCCAAGATCGACCGGTGCAACAAGGACGTATCCTGCGTAACAACACCCACGTTGGCCCGGATGTCGTCCTGTAGGACCTTGGCAACGTCCTGACCATCGATCAGCACCCTACCGCCTTCCAGATCATAGAAGCGCAGAAGCAGGTTGACCAAGGTGGACTTGCCTGCCCCGGACCTGCCGATCAGGCCGATTTTTTCGCCAGCCTTGATCTTCAAGGACAGATCCTCGATGACGCCGGTTTCCTTGCCATAGTGGAACCGGATCCGCTCGAACTCGATCTCGCCTTTGTCGACGACCAGCTGCTTGGCATTTGGAACATCCACCACATCCCGTTCCCGGGAGATTGTGTTGATGCCGTCCTGAACCGTCCCGATGTTTTCAAACAGGCCGGACACTTCCCAAAGGATCCACTGCGACATGCCCTGAAACCGCAGGACAAGGGCGACCGCAACGGCAATTTCGCCAGTGCTCACCAACCCTTGCTGCCAAAGCGTGATGGACATCGCCGAGACCGCAAAGAGCAACGCCATGTTCAGCGTTGTCAGGGTGATGTTCATACCCGTGACGAGCCGCATCTGAAGAAAGACCGTCTTCAGGAAGTCAAGCATCGACCTCTTTGCATAGTCTTCTTCGCGCGCTGCGTGGGAGAAGAGTTTCACCGTCGAGATGTTGGTGTATGCATCGACGACGTGTCCCGTCATCACGGATCGCGCATCGGCTTGATCCCGGGACACGTTCTTCAAACGCGGGATGAAGACGCGCATCGTCAACAGATACCCGCCAAGCCACGCCAGGAACGGAATAGCGAAATAGATGCTTGCCTCCGCAACGATGAACAGTGCGGCCACAAAGTAGACGATCACATAGACCAGAATGTCTGCGATCCGGGTCACCACTTCGCGAACCGCGAGCGCTGTTTGCATCAGCTTGTTCGCAATCCGCCCTGCAAAGTCGTTTTGATAAAACGCCACGCTCTGCCGAAGAAGATACCGGTGAACCCGCCACCGCACAGACATCGGGTAGGTGCCCATCAAACCCTGATGGAACACCATCTCCCAGATACCAGCGACCAGTGGCAAGAGGATCAGGATGACGAAGCCCATCCACAGAAGTTGCGGCCAGTTGTCTGCAAAGAAGGTTTGCGCGTTCTCTGTTCCGAGCCAATTCACCAAATCACCCAGGAAGGTAAAGATGAACACTTCAAGAATGGCGATGGCGGCACCCAGAACCGATGCAACCGCAAGGATCGGCCACACCGGTTTCGTGTAGTACCAACAGAACGCCCAGAAGCCTTTCGGCGGGACATCGAGATCCGTGTTCTCGAACGGATCAATCAGGTTTTCAAACCACTTAAACATGACGAACCTTTGCATGAGTGGGCTGGACAGACGTATGACCATCCCCGTACTCGAATTTGTAGGGTTCCCTTTCATGATCACGCACGCCGAGGCGCGGAGACGCGATCGCGGCCGAAGTAAAGAAACTTACCAGCGATAGAGCTACGATAAAGGAACCAATTAGAAGATTTTCAAGCCGGTCAGCGAACTGCGGCGCGCTCAGGACCTGTCCATGCACGCCAACGGTTTCAATCGCTGCAAATTCGGAAATGAAGACCGGCACCGCGAACAGCACTGTCAGAACGCCGGTCGCCCCACCGAATACACCGAGAATTTTCAACAAGTTGCGCAGACGCAATAAAACTGGCGGACGCGGACGCAAGTGCGGATCAATGAAAACGTCCGGTCGCCGGACAGGCGGCTCCTGGACGATATCTGGACCTATGCCGGGTCGGAATGGCCCAAAGGGATCACCGAAAGACATGATGTGTCTCCGAAACGAAAGAAATTGAGAGTAACGCCCGCAGACATGCGCAAGGACGCACATGCAGCCAAAACTGATGGACGGCTTATGCCGGACGTCGGAAAAGTGTTAGGAACTCAGGCGCGTTTCTTTAGCCGAAACGTGCAGATGATCCCGTGCGAACCAAATGGACGGCTGTCGCTGGATGCGTCGAACAATTTAGCATGTAAGCCCTCCTGGTTGCTTGGCCGGGCGGCCAAAGGGATGGAAATTTCAACCCGTCAAAGTTGAGGACCTTTTGGTACTCTGGAATCGCGGATAAGGGAAGACCGATTTCGACCTAAAGCAGCCTAAACCCAGAGCTGTGACAAATCAGCCACATGTGTGACATGTGAGTGGGCGGTCGCAATGATTCACTCAGCGCGGGAGCAGTAAGGCAGTGGAGCTTAGCCACCACAGACCAGCGACAAAGACTTAAGCTGCGCGGACGCTCTGTAGGAACTGTGAGACCTGTGCCTGAAGTGTGTTTGACAACGTTCCAAGTTCTGCAGAGGCTTGATGCATGCCATCTGTCGCGGTCCGGCTGGCTTCCATCGCATCGTTCAAAGTCCCGACGTTGCCGGTTACCCGCTCAGAGCTTTGCAGCGCGGTCTGCGCACTGCTGTTGATCTCGCCAGTTGCAGAAGTCTGGTCTTCCACAGCATCCCGGATCTTGGCCGAAATCGCACTCACGCGTTCAATCGTATCCGCAATCGAAGCGATGGCGACACCGGATTGCTGCGCGACGTCCTGCACGGCCGAAACCTGAGCAGAAATATCCTCAGTTGCCTTGGTGGTCTGCTCGGCCAGCGCCTTTACCTCGCTTGCAACAACGGCAAACCCGCGTCCGGCTTCTCCAGCCCTTGCTGCCTCGATCGTTGCGTTCAAAGCAAGGAGATTGGTCTGGCTAGCAATCTGACTGATCAGCTCGACAATTTCGCCGATTGCGCGGCCTGTCTCAGAAAGCCGCCCGACGATTTCATCGGTTTTGCGCGCTTCAGTGACCGCAGCATCCGCAATGTCAGTTGCCTGATCCACATCCTCACGGACACGGGACAGAGACTCTGACAAGCGATGGGAAGCCCCGGTCACCGTCTCAACAGACTGATTTGCATCCGCAGACGCAGTGCTGACTTCAGACACGGCGTGGAGTGAGGATTCCACAGCACGCGTCAAATCATTGGAGTTGCTCTCTACGCTGTCAGACTTTTCGAGCAATGAAGAAACAACACCGAGCACAGATTTCTCAAAGTCGTCTGCAACATCCTGCATCAGCGCGACGCGTTCTGCGTTCAACGCATCCTGGTGGGCTTGTTCTTGCTGTGCCTGCTCGGCAGCTTTTTCGGCAAGGTTCACGCGAAAGTCTGTCACAGACCGCGCTATGGCGCCGATTTCATCGGACCGCTCGACACCGTCGATTTCGACTTCAAGATCACCGGCAGACAACTTGCCAAGCGCTCCCTGCAAGCGGGCGAGCGGACGGGCAATGCCCAAGGCCAAAACAACTGCCAGACCGAGAAACGCGAGGCCAACCGGCGACACAATCAGACCAATGGTGATCATCTGATCCAAAATCAGACCATCGAGTTTCTCCGCCACATTGCCCTGCAGGAATTGCTGAGCACTGTCTGCGGTTCCCAACTGAGCAATCATTGCTTGGCGGAACGTGTAGAACGCGAACGCTGTTCCACCCATCATGATGACAGCGGCGGTGACCACCATTGAAATAAATCGGCCGTTTATTGAAAGCGTCACGAATACCCGGGCTCCAACCCCAATCCTGCGGGTACACTCTGGAAGCCCGCGCAGTGATCTGTGTTGGCCCTTGATATCTCAAGGCTGTAAAAAATCAGTAACTACAACAATTAAGAGTGGCCGCGCGCCACTCTGCGCGACGGTCTTGGAGTTCAGGTTTGTCGCAGACTTGCCGAGTTGTCAGCCGAGGATCTGACGGCTAATCAGATAGCCCGCGCCAGCGGAAACCGCACCAAGCACCGTGCCCCAGGCGATATCCACGACGGCAACGATAACCGGCCAATCCTTCAAGGTTGCATAGTTGGTGACGTCGTAGGTCGCGTAGGTGAAGAAGCCGAACATGGCGCCGTACATCACTGCGTATGCAAAGCTCTCATTTTTGAGCGCAGGACCAACGGCGAAGAGAACGATGCCGACAACGTAGATCAGATAAAAGGCCGCCGCAGCGCCCATATTTGGGCGTTCCATCAGCAGATGACCAATGCGATCAAAATAGAAGCGCGTGGCGACTTGGGTCAGCCAAACATAGTCAATTGCGAGAAACACAATCGCGGTGGTGATATACGCTGTGATGAAATGAACCATAAGATCCTCAGGCGGTTGGCGAGCTTTCTACGTCACCCGCTTTCATACAGATCAAGACACGCCCGAATTAACCTGCTCATCGGCCAACAATCCTGCCTGAAGGAAGCCGCCTGATTGCCGGCGCCAGAGTTGCGCATACAATCCGTCTTCGTTCTTCAAGAGACTGTCATGGGTCCCATCTTGAACAATCTGTCCGCCGTCCATCACGATCAAACGGTCCAGCGCAGCGATTGTTGAAAGGCGGTGCGCAATTGCAATCACGGTCTTGCCTGCCATCAATTGCTGCAGATTTTCCTGGATCGCAGCCTCCACCTCGGAGTCGAGCGCAGATGTAGCTTCATCCAGCACCAGAATTGGGGCGTTTTTTAAAAGAACCCGGGCAATTGCAATTCTCTGGCGTTGACCACCCGACAGTTTGACGCCGCGCTCTCCGGCATAGGCATCAAAACCTTCTCGCCCGGATTTGTCTTCAAGGTTTTCAATGAATTCAAGCGCGTGCGCGCGCTCCGCCGCATCGCGCAGCTCGTCTTCATTCGCTTCAGGCCGTCCATAAAGAATGTTCTCGCGAATGGACCGGTGCAGGAGGGACGGATCCTGTGTCACCATCCCGATCGCTCGACGGAGCGTCTCCTGTTTCACCGAGCGGATATTCTGACCATCAATCAAGATCTGGCCTGCCTCCACATCATAGAAGCGCAAAAGCAAACTGGTCAGCGTTGTCTTTCCCGCACCCGATGGTCCGACCACACCGACACGCTCTCCGGGCGCGATCTTAAGGCTCAGACCCTCGATGACACCGCCTGCTTTGCCGTAATGGAATGTGATGTTTTTGAATTCGACCGCGCCCTTATCCACAGTCAGCGCTGGCGCATTGTCCTCATCCTGAACGGCCACGGGTTTGACGATGGCCTCCATGCTGTCCTGGACGGTCCCGAAATTCCGGAAGAGACCATTCAGCTGATTGAACAACCGGTTCAGCAAAATATTCAGGCGCAGGATCAGGCTGAGCGTAAAAGCCACATGCCCCGTGCTGATGCCGCCATCGCGCCAGATCACAAGCGCCATCCCGGCAATTGCGACGATCATCGCCCCATTCACAAGGCTCATCACGACGCGGATTGAGGTGAGCAGGCGGGTGAAGGTCTTGAGCTGACCGATAAATCGGATGAAGGCGGATCTGGAGCCCAGGTTTTCTTCTTTCAGAGAACCGAACAATTTGACGGACTGAATGTTGCTGTAGGTGTCGACCAGGCGTCCGGAGACGCCGGAATAAGCATTGGCTGTATCCTTTGCCGCCTTACGCACGCGCGGAACGAAAACCCGTGCAGTGATGGCAAACAAGACAAGCCAGACAGCGACAATCGCCCCAAGCCGCCAGTCAAGGTCAGCGACGAGCACCAACGTTGTCAGGGCGTAGACCACAATAAACCAGGCGACTTGAAGGAGGTTCACCATGAAGTCGCCGGCGGACATACCGGATTGGAGAACCTTCTGCGACAAGCGGCCTGCAAGATCATCTTGAAAGAACGCTATGCTTTGGCGCATCACCTGCTGGTGTGCCTGCCAGCGGACCAGATTGAAAAACCCCGGAACAATGGTCTGCTCTTCCAGAAGCGCCATGAGCGTATTGGTGGCGGCCCGCACCACCAAAACAAAGAACGCCATGCCGAACAGGGTCCAGCCGTGCTCGGCAAAAAACGTTTCCCGGTCGCTGCTGTCGAGCAAATCAACGATATGGCCCAGGAAGTTGAACAGCGTGACTTCGACAAAGGCTGTCAGGCTGCCGACAATCAGCATCAGGAAGAATGGCCAGCGCGCCTGCTTTAGAAAGAACAGAAGAAACGCAACACCGCCTTTGGGCATGGCTTCGGACGGCAAAGGCCGGAAAGGATCAATCCAGGATTCAAAAAGCCGGAACAAAGCAATCATTGAAATGTCCAAATGGGTGGCGGGCGATTCTTGCGTTCATACTACGCTTGGAACTGCTCAATGGGCCACGGCCCATGACAGGACGGCCTTCTCCTGTTAGGAGGCAATGAACCTTCAAGACAAGAAGCAGACATGCCCGACATCGCCCTTTACCAGCCAGACATACCGCAGAACACCGGAACCATGCTAAGGCTAGCCGCCTGCATGAGTGTGACGGTGCATTTGATCGAACCTGCGGGATTTCCGCTGTCCGACAGCGCTTTGAAACGCGCTGGGATGGACTATCTGGAACGGGCTGCCCTGAAGCGCCATCTCAATTTCGAGGCGTTCGACGACTGGCGCCAAACACATAAACGGCGCCTCGTGCTGCTGACGACCAAAACAGACCTCGCTTACACGGATTTCGAATTTGAAGCAGATGATATCTTGCTTCTGGGCCGCGAAAGCACCGGTGCACCGGATGCAATCCATCAGCTGGCAGATGCACGGCTGACCATCCCGATGGCCGAGGGCATGCGATCCCTTAACGTAGCTGTGTCCTGCGGCATGGTTTTGGGAGAGGCCTTGCGGCAAACCCGGGCATTTCCTAAAACATCAAGCTAATCCAACGCTTGTGCATTTCCCGCGCGGGCTCTTCATGTCGAGGCAAATCAGATGACAGCACCCTCTCCAGAATCACGCGGCGGTCCGATTCCTGAGGGAATTGAAGACAAGAAGCTGACAGCGTCCGCGTGGTTCAAGGATCTCAGGGATCAGATTTGTGCAGCGTTTGAAAAACTGGAAGACGACATTGGCGAACTCAATGGACCGCTGAGTGACTTGCCTGCGGGCCGGTTCGAGCGCACCCCTTGGGAACGGACCGACAGTTCAGGCGCAAAGGGCGGCGGCGGCGTCATGTCGATGATGCATGGCCGTGTCTTTGAAAAAGTCGGCGTCCATATTTCCACCGTCCACGGCGAGTTTTCTCCAGAGTTCCGCGGTCAAATTCCAGGTGCCAGCGAAGATCCCAGGTTCTGGGCTTCCGGCATCAGCCTGATTGCGCACCCTCAGAACCCAAACGTTCCGGCAGTTCACATGAACACGCGGATGGTGGTTACAACCCGCCAGTGGTTCGGGGGCGGCGCGGATCTGACACCCGTTTTGGACGACCGGCGGACACAGGACGATCCTGACACTGTTGCCTTCCATGAGGCCATGAAAGCAGCATGCGAGCCCCATGCCGTTGCCGATTACCCGGCTTACAAAGAGTGGTGTGATGAGTATTTCTTCCTGAAACACCGGAACGAACCCCGCGGCATTGGCGGAATTTTCTACGACTATCTGCACAGTGGCGATTGGAACGCGGATCTCGCGTTCACCAAAGATGTCGGCCGGTCTTTCTTGAAGGTCTACCCAGAGCTCGTTCGCAAAAACTATGAAAACTCCTGGACGGATGCCCAGCGCGAAGAGCAGCTGATCCGCAGGGGCCGGTATGTAGAGTACAATCTTCTCTATGACCGCGGCACAATCTTCGGCTTGAAGACCGGCGGCAATGTCGCCTCGATCCTGTCTTCCATGCCACCGGTTGTGAAATGGCCCTAAGCAAAGCTAGTTCGAGAAAATGGTGCTTGCGCTGCTTAAGCAGCAGCGTCCCCACCTGCGGCAGAGACGGGTTTCGACAGTTCTGCAAAAACGCGATCCAGGATCATGTCTGAAAACTGACGCAGCAGGTCCTGATCGAGCTTCGGCCCCATGTTTTTCATCATGGCGATCGCCTGCCGCGGAGGGATTGGCTCCTTATAGGCGCGCTCTTCTGTTAGGGCGGTGAAGATGTCACAAATCGTCATGACGCGGACTTTTTGAGACAAGCGGTCCGCTTTGAGGTGATTTGGATACCCGCTCCCGTCCAAGTACTCATGATGCTGGATAGCCATGCGCTTGATTTCGTAAGGCACCTCAAGACGCGGCTTCAGTATTTCCTGGCCAAACACCGGATGCTTGGCGATCAGAGAGCGCTCCTCATCGGTCAGGCGTCCAGGCTTGTCCAGAATGGTCAAGGGGATGCGCATCTTGCCGATGTCATGCACGAGCCCGCCCGCGACCATCTCCCGGCAATCAGCTTCTGACCATTTCAGGTACCGCGCAAATGCGCCCGCCAAACCCGCAACTTTCAAAGAATGGCTATACGTCGGGCTGTGATGGCTTTCGACCGCCTGCATCCACGCTAGTAAGCCTTCAAGGTCAATCGCCGAAAGCGCATCCTTAGCGCTGTCTTCCATCGCCCGGATCTGTATCGACGCATCACTGACTGCAGACATGCAAAGCGTTTCCAGAAACGCGTTCGCTTTGGAGAAAGCTTCTGCAGTCCGTTCTGTAGTGTCCTTTGGCAAGTCCTGTAAAATATCGGTTTTCAGATATTTTTTAACCTGATGAAGGAGCAACGCCAGCGGTGCCTCTCGATCTACAAGGTCCATTTCACCAAGCGCCGCCGCCTGGGTTACTTCTCGCCGATCTGACTTGTCGATGATGCCAATTACCGGGATCTCCGCAATGCTGCCCCAGGATGACTTCAGAGCCGACATGCCCGGCTTGCTGGAACCGAGAAGTTCGATAATCGCAACAGAGGCTTCACCCGCAGTCTTGGGAGAGACTTTTGCCATATCGATCAGGCGCGCCCGGAAGAAGAACGGAATTTTCCGAACCGGAGAATCCAGAGGCAGCGGCCCATCAGAGATCAAGATGACTTCGCTATGCGGCATTTCTACTTTCCCAACAGAACCCACGGCAGGGGTGATAACCCCAAGGAACTCATCGGGAAAAGGTATCCAAGGACTCTTATCAATTCGCTAAGCGCGGTTCTCCAAACGCGCAAGAAGATCCTGTTTGCTTAGGGCGAAACCGTTTTCGCACCAGATCTTCTCCAGAGTTTTGAGAACCTTGCCAACTTGCGGGCCCGGACGATGTCCGAGCGCAATCATGTCCGCGCCTTTTAGAGGAAACACCGGCACCTCAAGGGATTTAAGCTTTAAAAGCGCATCTTCAAAAGCTGGCCGATCTCCCGACCGTTTTTGCGCCTCATAGGCTGCCCAGTGAGCCAGCAGCCCATCAATAGCTCCTTGGCGGCCATGGGTGTAGAGCAACATTTTGAGATCCGGCATCTGGTCCGACTGCCGGAACGTTTTGTAAGCCTCCCAACAGATTTGCATTCTTTTACGCTCTGAATTGGACAGCCGCAGCCGATCAGCAACGCGATCGACATCTTCGCGGACAAAACCTGACAGCACGGTCAGGCCAACCTCCGGGTCCTGTGTTTCAGGCGCGAGCGCATCCAGTTGGCGAAACGCTTCAAAATCCTCGATCTTTGCAAGGCCTCCCGTTGCGATTTCCCAAAGGCCGCAATCATTCATCATCCGCACCGCAATCGCTGCCTTCGGAGCAGAGACGAGACGGCGCATTTCGTGGCCAATGCGTTCAGCGGAAAGGTGGCGCAAACCGTCGCGCTGGCGCAGGCAGGCACCGAGGCCTTCGGCATCCATATCCCCATCGCCATAGGCCGCGTAGATCCTGAAGAAGCGGAGAATGCGAAGATAGTCCTCGCGCAGCCGCATGTCGGGATCACCGATAAACCTGACACGCCTGGCAAGACAGTCTTCAAGACCACCCAGTGGGTCGTGCAACTTCCCGACACTGTCCACATAAAGCGCGTTCATTGTGAAGTCGCGCCGCAGGGCATCCTTTTTCCAGTCACGTCCAAACACCACTTTCGCCTGGCGGCCATAGGTTTCGACATCCTCGCGCAGCGTGGTGACTTCGTAAGGAAATCCGTCGCTGATCACGGTTATGGTGCCGTGATCAATCCCCGTGCCGATGGGTTTCAAGCCTGCATCAGCTGCCCGCTGCGTGACGTCCTGCGGCGTGGCAGTCGTGGCGATATCGATGTCGGGGACTGGATGTCCCAACAACGTGTTGCGAATAGCGCCGCCCACGACACGCGCGCTGTCATTGTCGCGATTGAGAGCCGAAAACACAGCCTGAATGCCTGGCGACCGCAGCCAATTGGCCGCAGCGAGAATGTCTTCAGCTCTATCTTTCATGAACTTATTCGAACCGCCCGGGAATGAGTACGCCGTCGCGGAATTCTGCCGGCCTGTACTCCGTGCCTTCTGGAGCCCTATTGAATTGCGCTACGGCAACAAATCCGGAGATCGTCAAAAAGAGGCCTGCGACGGTCAACCAGGCGACCGGCCCGCGTGACCAGCTCTCTGGATTATCGCCCTTTTTAGACAGCCAGAGATAGCACGCATAACAAGCAAACGGCAGTAAAAACAGGAAGAGTTGTGTCAGGATAATGCGAAGCATCAGCGGTACACCGTGTCATATAATGAGCGGATAATGCCTGCTGTAACGCCCCAGATGTGACGTCCGGCAAAAGGCATTGCATAGAAGTAGCGTCGTTTCCCCTGCCACTCGCGGCTCAGCTTTTGATGGTTGGCAGGGTTCATAAGAAACTCGAAGGGAACTTCGAAAACATCTTCAACTTCGTCCGGGTTCGGAATGAATTGAACGGGATCCCTCACCTCTGCAACGATTGGCGTGACCCGATATCCCGACCCGGTTAGATAAGGCGCCAAATGTCCAAGTGGCTGTGCCTGAGCGGGATCCAGACCGATCTCTTCCTGCGCTTCTCTCAAAGCTGCCTCGACCGGTCCGTTGTCGTCCGGATCAATTTTGCCACCTGGAAACGCCACCTGCCCAGCATGGGATTTGAGATGCGGTGTGCGCTGGGTCAAAACAACGCTCGGGCCGGCTGCGGTGTTGCGGATACCGATCAAGACGGCAGCGTCCCTCGGTGGTCCCTTCCAAAAGGCGTAAGGCCCGACATCCGGGTTCAATATGTGGTCGCCTGTTTCCCGTTCAGTGGGCACGCTCGCTGCCAATGCAAGCCGTTCTTCCAGATGCTGGGACCAATCGGTCAATTTGGTTGCGGATGTATCAGTTGGAGCGGTCATTGCGCTTGATATGGGGTGCTTTCGTCAAATCGGCAATTGGATAAAAAGGGCGATTACAGAAGCTCCGGGTCAACGGCAAAAAACTGACCACCGCTCCAAATTCCTGTTTCCAAACCGGCCTCTCCTTGACGTTCGACCATGTGGTCAACCAGCTGATACATGAGTGCGCGGGTAAACAGCCCTTCAATGCGTCCGCGGACAACGACATAGGGCTTTATCCCGCCGCTGTCCGGTTCCTTTTCAAAGCGCAATGGCCGATCCGGTCCTATGCGGACCAGATCACCGAGATTTGTGCGCACGGTGAGTTGCTGGTCTGCACCTTCATTTTCCACAACCATTTCCACAGCCAGCAGCGGAGCATCATCGACCGTGATACCGATTTTTTCGACCGGGGTTACAAGGTAGTGCTTGCCATCTTCATCCTTGCGCAGGACAGATGCGAACAGCTCGACCAATGGCTTCCGGCCAATAGGCGAGCCGAGATAGAACCAGGTCCCGTCGCGCGCAATCCGGATATCCAAATCGCCGCAAAAAGGCGGGTTCCACTTGTCCACCGGCGGCGGCGCCTTGTCTTTCGAACCAGCGCGGCTCATCAGGGCTTTGAGGCCATCCGGTAAAGCTGCCTCTGGTTTGGCTTGCGATGTCATTTCACTCCCCGTCCCATCAGACATCCGAATCTGTGATCCGGAATCCTACCTAGTCCGCGTCTAAACCAACGCCAATCCCCACTGGAACAACAATCGCAATTTTTGCGTTTATGCCGCAGGGAAGAAAAGAATCTTGGACCTATCCACTGTATGGCGCACAATTGTGCCTTATCTACTGAATTATATGGTGTCAGACTGGGTTAACGGAAAAAATTTGGCCGCCCACCGAGCTACCCGGCAGGCATCAGCAAGATAAGCAACAGGACAGGTGATCAATGAGCGTCGTTTCTCCCGCAAATCCTTCTGAAGAAGATCTCGCTGCTGTTGCTGAAAGCGCCGAACGGGCCGTTGAACGCATTTCAGAAGTCAAGGCCGATATCGCAAAGATAATCTTCGGCCAGGAGAACGTTGTTGAACAAACACTTGTGACGATCCTCGCCGGCGGACATGGGCTGCTTGTCGGTGTGCCGGGTCTTGCGAAAACCAAACTGGTCGAAACGCTCGGAACAGTTCTGGGACTGGATGCACGGCGGATCCAATTCACGCCAGACCTGATGCCTTCAGATATCCTTGGCGCAGAAGTCATGGAACAAGATACCAGCGGCGGACGATCTTTCAGATTTATTCCTGGCCCGGTCTTCTCACAGTTGCTGATGGCCGACGAAATCAACCGCGCCAGCCCGCGAACCCAATCTGCCCTCCTTCAGGCGATGCAGGAGTATCACGTCACGGTTGCGGGTCATCCGCATGATCTCCCGCGCCCGTTTCATGTTCTTGCGACCCAAAACCCCTTGGAACAAGAAGGCACATATCCTTTGCCGGAGGCCCAGCTCGACCGGTTCTTGATGCAGATTGATGTGCATTACCCGGATCTGGAAGCCGAGCGCCGCATTCTCCTTGAAACAACCGGAGCAGAGCAGACCACGGCACATAGCGCGATCACTGCTCCGGAACTCATGGAATTCCAGCAACTCGTCCGCCGCATGCCGGTGGGTGAATCAGTAGTTGAAAGCATCTTGAAGCTTGTCCGCTCGGCCCGACCGGGCGGCTCGGACGAAAATTCCGATCTCACAAAGCTGATTGCTTGGGGACCGGGCCCCCGCGCTAGCCAGGCCCTGATGTTGACCGTCCGGGCCCGCGCGCTCGTTGATGGCCGGCTGGCACCTTCAGTTGACGATGTTCTGGCTCTGGCAGAACCAATCCTGCAGCATCGGATGGCGCTTACCTTCGCAGCCCGGGCAGATGGACATACCGTGAGGGATGTCATTCAGAGGGTGAAAGAAACAATCGCATAACGCAAATTTCCATCGCGAGGGAGCCGCCCGACATCATGGCATCATCAACGGAGAGTGTGAAACTGGACCAGGAAAACTGGCCGAACATCATCGGTGACGCCCGGTCTGTCGCCGACGCGCTCCCTGACCTTCTCGTCGAAGCAAGCCATGTGGCAAGTTCCATCATTGCTGGATGGCATGGCCGGCGGAGAGCCGGACCCGGCGAAAGTTTCTGGCAGTTCCGCCCCTTCAACATGGGAGAGCCAGCCAAACGTATTGACTGGCGCCGGTCTGCGCGGGACGACCATCTCTATGTCCGGGAACGGGAATGGGAAGCAGCGCACACTGTTTGGCTCTGGGCGGACCTGTCCTCCTCCATGGACTTTCAATCCAGACTGTCTCAGGTGACCAAACGGGATCGGGCACTGATCCTTATGCTGGCGCTGGCGGACATGCTCGCGGAGACCGGTGAACGCATTGGATTGACCGGGGTCACACGGCCATTCTCGGACCGGCGGGCCGCAGAACGTCTTGCGGATGCGTTGACACACTTGTCTAAACCGGTCGCCTTGCCTGACCCAACTTCGGTCAAGCGTTTTGCAGATGTTGTTCTGGTCTCCGATTTCCTGGATCCACTTCAGGACATAGCGGCCTGGATAGCTCAAGTCGCCGGGACAGGTGCTCGCGGACATATCGTGCAGGTTCTGGACCCGATCGAAGAGACCTTTCCATTCGACGGACGGGTTGAATTCAACGACCCGGAAGCTGGCATCCGCTTAACTGCAGGCCGCGCCGAAACATGGCGGGAGGAATACCACAGACGGCTCGAGGCGCATCGCGCGGAAATCCGAGACATGGCGCGCCGCGCGGGGTGGACATACGTCTTGCATCACACAGACCATTCAGCCGCCGAGCCATTGCTGGTCCTCCATAGCGCGCTTTCTGGCAACCTCGATACAATGCCGCGGGGGGGCGCCTGATCCGTGTTTGCCAGCTTACCACTGACCTTTACCGCGCCGTGGGTTTTGACTGCACTGGCTCTGCTGCCCGTGATTTGGTGGTTGTTGCGCTTGACGCCCCCACGGCCGCAACAGATCGCGTTTCCGCCCACCCGGCTATTGCTGGACATTGATGAGCACGACGAAACACCGCAGCGCAGCCCATGGTGGCTGACCCTGCTGCGGTTGCTCTTGGCGGCAATCCTGATTTTTGCGCTTGCCGGGCCAGTCTGGCGCGCGCAGGAACCAGTTGCAAGCCGGGACGGCGTCATGTGGCTCCTGATCGACAACGGCTGGACCTCAGCGACCTCTTGGCAGGATCAGGTTCGAACCGCTGAGAACATTTTGACCGAGGCAGAGCAAAACGGACAGCCGGTGATGTTTGCCGCCACCGCGGAAGGTCCGAACCAAAGCTTTGCTCCCGAAAGCCCGGCGGCAGCACTTGAAACTCTGCGTGCGCTCGAACCACGCCCCTACGCGCCTCTACGCAGTGAACTGGGCATTGGCCTCAGAAAGGCCGCACAGGATACACCTCCAGGTGCGGTCGTATGGCTTTCAGATGGTACCGCCACCAATGATGCGTTTCTGGAAACTCTGGCGTCCCTGACTGAAGGCGTCCCGGTGACCGTGCTGACCGGACTTCAAACACCGCTTGGACTCAAAGGTCTAGCCAACGACACCGAAGCGCTGAGCGTCGATGTGGTCCGTCACCCTGAGAACACGACATCGGTTGTCAATGTGCGGGCTCTCGATCTGAAAGGCCTGGTGCTTGCGGAATCGACGGCGACGTTTGCCAGCGGTGATGTTGAGACCGAAGCCCGGTTCGAGCTCCCAAGCGAACTCCGAAACGATATCGCCCGAGTCGAAATCGCCGGAGAACAGGCGGCCGGAGCCGTGCAACTTGTAGACGACAGCTGGCGCCGGCGGACCGTCGGGCTGATCTCTGGACAATCCGGAGACCTTGATCAGCCGCTTCTCTCACCTCTCTATTATCTAGAAAGGGCGCTCGCTCCGTTTTCCGACATCCGCCGGCCGCGGGACAGCGATATTGCAGCGGCAGTGCCATCACTGATCGACCAGGGAATTTCAGTGCTGATCCTTGCGGATGTTGGGAGGCTGCCAGACACCACGGCGATCGAACTTGGCGAGTGGGTCCAAAGCGGCGGGACTCTTGTCCGGTTTGCTGGCCCCAGAACGGCAGGCGGCACGGACGAGCTGATCCCTGTCCGCCTCAGATCTGGAGACCGGTCGCTCGGCGGATCACTCTCCTGGAAACAACCTCAGCATTTGGCGCCCTTTCCGGATGCCTCTCCCTTTTCTGGTTTGAAGGTCCCTGCTGAGGTGACGGTGAACCGACAGGTTCTCGCAGAACCAACATCGGACCTGCCGAAACGCACCTGGGCAATGCTGGAAGACGGCACACCGTTGGTCACCGCAGCGCAATCTGGCGACGGAAGTATTGTTTTGTTCCATGTAACTGCGGATTCCTCCTGGTCAAATCTTCCTCTCTCCGGCGTTTTCCTGAACATGTTGCGGCGCATTTTGTCAGTCTCCAATGTGGCTCAAGCGTCAGAGACAGCCGAGGACGGCCAACCGGCCCGCAGCGTTCTGCCGCCTCTGCGGTTACTCGACGGCTATGGCCGCTTCGGTGCGCCCCCTGTCGATGTCACACCGGTGAGCGCAGCGAATTTCCGGGAAGCCGCTGCCAGCCGCCGCACCCCGCCGGGTCTTTATGGCAGCGAAGATGGTTTCCGGGCCCTCAATCTGATGCGCGCTGAGAATACACTGCAACCCCTCAACATCGAGGCGCTAGGACCTGACGCGGAAACAGCGCCTTATCCCGCGACGGATCCACTGGACTTGAGAGCGATATTCTTCACTTTGGCCTTTTTGCTGATCATTGCGGACGCCATTGCCGTGTTTGTTCTTGCGGGCGGCCTGAACCGTCTGCGCCTGAAGACCCGAATGGCAAGTGTCATCGGTGCAGCAGCGTTGGCAACAGCACTCCTCAGCACGGCTGGTGTTCCAGATGCATATGCGCAGTCTTCGTCTGATGACTTGAGAGCATTGGAATCCACCCTCGAAACCCGTTTGGCCTATGTTCTGACAGGTGTCCCAGAGGTTGATGATGCAAGTGCCGCCGGTCTTGCCGGCCTGACGCAGTTTTTGTCAGAACGCACCGCGCTGGAACCCGGCGCTCCAGTCGCTATCGACATTGCGCGTGACGAGCTGGCCTTCTACTCGCTGCTTTACTGGCCGATAGATCCCTCAGCTGACAAACCGAGTGACCAGACGATCGCCCGGATCGACACGTTCATGCGCAACGGCGGTACGATCCTGTTCGACACACGGGATCATATCAACGCGTCGACAACCGGTTTCGGATCGACACCAGCAACTCTGAAACTGCGTGAGATCCTTGAGGATCTCGACGTTCCTCCATTGGAACCTGTCCCGCCGGATCACGTGCTCACGAAGGCTTTCTATCTGCTCGACACATTCCCGGGCCGTTATTCCACCAGCCCGTTGTGGGTGGAAAGCCTTGATGAAGCGACTGCCCGCGGTGATCGCCCGGTTCGGGCGGGAGATGGCGTTTCTCCGCTGATGATTACGGGGAATGATTTCGCATCGGCTTGGGCGATCACGCCGACGGGCGAGTTCATGTTCCCGACAGTGCCAAACAACCCGATCCAGCGGGACTATGCCTTCCGTTCGGGCGTTAATATCGTGATGTACAGCCTCACTGGAAACTACAAGGCTGACCAGGTCCATATTCCGGCGCTGCTGGAACGGCTCGGGCAATAGGAGGTTTGATGGACTGGTCTATTTCATTCGACCCGCTCGTTCCGCAATGGGTGCTGATATCCGCCGGCGCGATTGCTATCGTGGTTGCGGTCCTTCTCGGCATCATTAATTTGCGTGGTTGGGTGCTGCGGGCCCTGGCGATGGCGTTGCTCGTGCTTGCGCTCGCCAACCCTGCCGTAGAACGCGAAGACAGAGAACCCTTGTCCAGCGTCGTGGCGCTTGTGGTCGATAAGAGCCAAAGCCAACGGCTTGCGGACCGAGAAGAAACAACAACTGCCGCGGCTGAGGAAATTCAGTCACGCATTGCAGAGCTGGAGGGGTTTGACCTCCGGCTGCTCGAAGCCCGAAACTCAGGATCCGGAGACGGGACGGAAGTCTTCCAGACCCTCGCAAACGGGCTTGCCGATGTTCCGCCTGAAAGGGTTGGTGGTGCAATCATCATCACCGACGGACAGATCCACGATATCCCGGAAAACGCAGAAGCGCTCGGCTTCGATGCCCCTGTTCACGGACTCATCACTGGGACTGCGGATGAACGCGACCGCCGGATCGTTCTGGATACGGCTCCGCGCTTTGGCCTTGTCGGTTCTGAACAGACCATCAGCCTCACTGTTGTCGATCAAGGATTGGGAACCGGCCCCGGAGATCAGGTGAACCTGACAATCAAACGGGACGGTGATGTCGTAACCCTGCGCACCGCGCGGACCGGGGAGAAGATCGACATCCCGGTAGAGATCGCCCATGGCGGCGACAACATCTTCGAAATCGAGGCAGAGGCCCTGCCCGGCGAACTGACGACGTTGAACAATCGGGCTGTCGTCACCGTGGACGGCATCCGCGAGAACCTGAGGGTGCTGCTCGTGTCCGGTTCTCCGCATGCTGGAGAACGCACCTGGCGGAACCTTCTGAAATCCGATGCATCCGTTGATCTCGTTCATTTCACCATTTTGCGCCCGCCTGAAAAGCAGGACGGCACACCGATCAACCAGCTGTCTCTGATCGCTTTTCCGACCCGGGAGCTGTTTTCGGTCAAGATCGATGAGTTCGATCTGATCATCTTCGACCGCTATGTCCGGCGCGGTGTGTTGCCGATGCTCTATTTCGACAACATCACGCGGTACGTGCGCGACGGCGGCGCCGTCCTGTTGGCTGGCGGACCTGATTACGCAGAAGGCGGCAGTCTTTACAGAACGCCGCTTGCCCCCATTCTTCCGGCCCGTCCAACCGGAGCCATTTTGGAAGAGCCTTTTTACGCGACCCTTGCCAACCTCGGCGAGCGGCATCCTGTGACCCGGGGCTTGCCGGGCGCCGAACAAGATCCTCCAGGGTGGAGCCGCTGGTTTCGGGTGGTTGATACCGAGTTGGACGGCGGCCAGACATTGATGTCCGGTCCAAGCGAAACGCCGCTTCTGGTTCTGAACCGGGAAGGCGAAGGCCGCGTTGCTATGTTGCTCTCAGATCATGTTTGGCTGTGGGCGCGCGGTTTTGAGGGCGGCGGCCCGCATGTCCCACTGCTGAGGCGCCTTGCCCATTGGCTGATGCAGGAACCGGATCTCGAAGAAGAAGCACTCAATGTATCTTTGCGCGGCCCTGAACTGATTGTCGAACGGCAAACACTCGGGGAAACGGTCAATGAGGTGACCGTCGTTTCGCCCACAGGCGACAGCGTTGACCTCACCATGACAGAACAAGAGCCTGGCCTGTGGCGCGGCTCCTCCCCCGTGACGGAAACTGGCCTCTTCTCCGTCACAGATGGTGAGATGAATGCCCTTATTCACGTTGGTCCGCAAAACCCGAGGGAGTACACCAACGTTCTCTCTGATACCGAAGTGCTGTCACCCGTGACCGATGCGACAGGCGGAGCTGTCCAACGGCTAAGGGATGTCGGCGGTGATATAGATCTCCCGCGCGTCATCTCCATGCGCCAGTCGGCAAGTTACGAAGGCAACGGCTGGATCGGCCTCAAACAAACCGAAGCCAGCCTGTTGAATGGTGTCGACCGGTTCCCGCTCCTCATCGGACTGCTTGGTCTCGCCATCCTTCTGGGCGCCGTCTCGGCAACCTGGTACCGGGAAGGCCGCTAGAGCGTTTCTGAGCAAATCGACACAGGTTTCCCGGCCGGGAATGCGTCAACAATTACTGCTTTGAGCACGTTGAGAGATGATGCTTATTCGCGACGTGCTCTATGCAGCCTTGCCCTGAACTGCGCCGGTCGGCAGCGCCCCATCCTGCAAGCGTGCAATCAAGAGCCTTTGCGGGTCGACCGGGCCAGGTAAGGTAATGCTGCCGAAAGGCACCTGTTCAAAGCCAAACGGGCTGTAATAAGGCGCATCCCCAACCAGCAACACGTATTCGTCTCCGGCCGCCTTTGCAGCCTCAAGGGCTGTCCACATCAGCGCCTTGCCTAAACCGCGGTTCTTGAAATCCGGAGAGACCGTCAATGGCCCTAACAACAACGCGTCGGTCTCACCGATCGTGATGGGGCTCAAACGGACAGACCCTGCAATCCTGGATCCGGACAGGCCGACAAAGGCAAGATCTTGCCTGTGGGGGACGTTCTCACGGATCCTAAAAGCGGTCCGTGCAAACCGGCCAGGCCCGAAAGCTTCTGCTTGCAGGTCTTCAATAGCGGTGTCGTCGGTGGCGTCTTCAAGACGAATGACCCAAGAGGTCTGTTTCATGGGATTGGTTCCAGCTGGCAAAATGTGGCGATTGCGCGCCTGCCGGTATCCCTGTTTGTCGGAGTTATCGGGAATAGGTCAGCCGCGACGGTGCAGACGAGAGTTTCCTCGTCGGCTGGTTCGTCGTCGGAGCATGTGACCTGTGCTCATCAATCCCGAAGTTCCTTACGCGCTGCGCAGGTGGAATCTGCGTGCGGTTTCAAACAGAAGCTAGCGCGTACCACGCATGGCTCCTGCCGGTCCAGAACTTTTTGACGGGAAAGACCACGTTTTTGCGAGGATCCAATTGTTCACCAGACAGGGACAGTCCATTCAGTTGATTGAAATTTGCCATCACGGCACAACCTATATCGCAGAACAAACTCCAAGGAGACCGGTATGGGAACGCTCGTCGACGGCGTGTGGCACGATCAGTGGTATGACACCAAATCAACAGGCGGGCGGTTCGTGCGCAAGGACGCCGCATTCCGGAATTTCATCACGAAAGACGGGAGCCCCGGCCCAACGGGCGACGGCGGTTTCAAAGCCGACGCTGGACGGTATCATCTGTTTGTCTCCTATGCCTGCCCATGGGCGCACCGGACCTTGATCTTCCGGACCCTGAAAGGCCTGAACGACTACATTTCCGTTTCCGCCGTCCAGCCGCTCATGCTGGAAAACGGTTGGGAGTTTGGGGAAGCAGAGCCGCTCACTGGCGCGAACTACGCGTGGCAGGTCTACGTCAAGGCAGATCCGACCTATTCAGGCCGGGCCACAGTGCCGATCCTTTGGGACAAGCAGCAAAAGACAATTGTCAGCAACGAGTCGGCGGAAATCATTCGGATGTTCAACACCGAATTCGATCACCTGACCGGTTCAACGATCGACTATTATCCGCAAGCCCTGCGCGCTGAGGTCGACGCGGTCAATGAGCGCATCTATCACACCGTGAACAACGGCGTTTACAAGTCCGGCTTTGCCACTACACAAGAGGCATACGAGGAAGCAGTTACAGCGCTTTTCGAAACGCTGGACGATCTCGAGGCCCGCCTCTCAAAGCAACGCTATCTTGCAGGTGAGGTCTTGACTGAAGCCGATTGGCGACTGTTTACAACGCTTGTGCGCTTTGACCCGGTTTACGTGACGCATTTCAAGTGCAACATCCGCCGGATTGCCGATTACCCCAACCTCTTCAATTACTTGCGAGAACTCTATCAGCATCCAGGCGTTGCCGAGACGGTCGATATGGCGACCATCAAACAGCACTATTTCGGCTCGCACGAAACGATCAACCCGCACCGGATTGTACCGGTTGGGCCGGATCTCAATTTCCTGGCACCGCATGACAGGGACCGGTTCAAGGCGGCAGCTTAACTGAAGATCAGCTCAACGAACATTTACTAAAAAATTGGCAGGACGACGCGCAACAACCGTCGTCCTGCCTTTGTCTGCATTTTGCAAGCCTTTGGGAACGCTTCATTAACCCATGCAATCCTTGCAGGGCAGCCCCGAAGGAATAACGCTCCTCCTTTGTGCACCACACGCCTATATAAGAGGCAGATTGATGACGATTAGGGCAGCCGATTGCCCGCCCCCGACAACTCAAAGGACAGCGTTATGTTCAAGACACTTTTTCAGAAGCGTCGCCGGAACTACCAGTGGAAACCGGCTATCGACACCAGCAATCCGCGGATCGCTGCATCTCTGACCACGTTCCCGACCAACTGATCAAGCAGTTGTCGGCCAAGTTGGATTCTGTGCCATGTTTGGATTTGTGCATGTAGTCGGAGCCAGCCTCCGCGAAGGTACCCGGACCGGTCAGACCCAGGGCTCAGCCCCTCGGCAGACAAAAACACAAACAAAATCTGCGAAGTAAACTCCTCCCAACGACATTTCGCAGACTATCCGCTTGGCGCCGCTCATTTTTTCTTGACGCGGCGCTTTTTGCTTTGATGATGCGCCTCCATGTTCAGGCTTGCGCATCTCTCCGATCCCCATTTGGGTCCCCTTCCGGACCCCAAGCTCCTTCAATTGTTTTCCAAGCGTTTGCTCGGTTATCTGAACTGGCAGCGCAACCGTTCCAAAATCATGGGCGGCAATCACCTTGAACAGTTGGTCGAGGACATGAAGGCGCAAGCGCCGGACCACATCGCGGTGACCGGTGACCTCGTCAACATCGCGCTCCCCCTTGAAATTAGCGGTGCCCGAGCATGGCTGGACGAATTGGGTCCGCCCGATCAGGTCTCCGTGGTTCCGGGCAATCACGATGCCTATGTCCGCGGTGCTGTCAAAAAAGCCCGAACCGCATGGTGGCCCTTTATGCGCGGTGATGGCGACGATGATGTTCCGTCAGAAAAAGTCGGCTCAGAAGCAACGTTTCCTTATGTGCGCAAGCGCGGCGATGTCGCGATCATTGGTGTCACCACGGGCCGGGCAACAGCGCCTTGGTTTGCCTCCGGGCGCGTTGGAACAAAACAAAGCCGCCGTTTGCGGGCAATTTTGGCGGAACTTGCGGAAGAAAAGCTGTTTCGTGTCGTTCTCATTCACCATCCGCCATTCAAAAACGCAACGAAATGGCACAAACGCCTCTCCGATGCTTCCCGGCTGCGCACCGTCGTCAAGCGTGCCGGGGCCGAACTGATCCTGCATGGCCATACGCATATCGATAGCTTTGAAAGTATCGAGGGGCCGGACGGCCCCGTGCCGGTCATTGGCGTGCCGTCAGCAACCAGCGCCCCTGGCGGTCACAAACCGGCTGCCCGCTACAATTTATTCTCGATTGCCAGGCAAACTGACGGCTGGACATGCCAGATGGAAGAGCATGGATTTGAAGAAACCGGCGGACCTGTAAAACTGATATCACGAAGAGACGTCGAGATTTCGTGAGGCTGTAAACCCGATCCTGCAAAGCAAATTTCAAAGAGGATTGGCAAACCAAGCAAAGCCGATCAGTCCGACGATTCCAAGCGCTAGACCGATCCCAAATGCGCCGGCGACCGGCAGCCAAGGTGTATGGCTCTCTTTCACACGGACCACTTTGGATTCCATTGCAACCTGGCGCAGCCGATTGTTCAGCCAGTCACCTTCTAGGGCTTTCTCGCGCTCAAGAACGCGCTCTGCAATATACTCGGTCAGGCAATCAGCCATGTCGTCGATATTGGCCGTTTCCAGTATAACGACACGGCCAAGGCGCGTGTCTTTCAGGAACCGGTAAGTGCGGCGGTCCCCGGCGACAGCCACATGGCTGGTCGCATCAATCCACAGACGTGGTGTCGAGCCAGAAATAATCTGCAAAGAAAACTGATCGTCATCTTCCGGAATTTCCCGGAAAACGTCTTTCAACTCGTCCGCAAGCATGTCGAGCCGGGCACGTTCAGTGTCTTGCAGCTCAACAACCACATCGGAGCGTTCCACTTCGCCCAGCTGCACCTTGCGGATGGCATCGCGCAATGATCGCATGCGCGTGTGCGGAACCACATTGTCCTGCATTTCAGCCATTGAGTACCAGCTCCAGTTTTCTCGTCGGGTCCACCAAGTCTTAATTGAGTCTTAACCGGGTGTGGCCGCGACGCCATTCCTCTTTGCCGGGTATCCACTGCCAATCGCGCAAAGATGGTTAACAAAGATTAAGCGATTTTTAACCCTGAGACCAGCGATGGCTGGCTGGTTTGCGCCATCATGTTGCGTTATTCAAAGAGAAATCCGGTTTTTTGGGAGGCGCCGCCATGAATGTCGACGGAGAGAAGTACCGGACGATCTGGCTCGCAGATGACGGTGTCACGGTCGAGATTATCGACCAAACCAAGTTTCCATTTACCTTTAAGACCGTTCAACTGCGCACGATGGCCCAAGCGGCACATGCGATTCGCGTCATGCAGGTGCGCGGTGCGCCGCTCATTGGCGCAACAGCTGTATATGGCGTGGCACTCGCCATGCACGAGGATCCGTCAGACGTGTCCCTGCTGGCCGCTTGTACCGTGCTTCTGGAAACACGCCCAACTGCAATCAATCTGAACTGGGCGCTCGAACGGTGCCGCAGATCCCTAATCAAGGTTCCTCCTGAAAACAGGGCAGAAGCCGCATACGCCTTGGCAAGTGAGATTTGCGATGAGGATATCGCGATCAATCTCTCAATCGGTATGCACGGCATGGAGTTGATCGCGGCTCTCGGCAAAACCAAACGGCCTGGTGAGCCGATCAACATTTTAACGCACTGCAATGCCGGATGGCTTGCGACGGTCGATTGGGGGACCGCAACAGCACCCATCTACATGGCCCATGACGGCGGTATTCCGGTTCATGTCTGGGTGGATGAAACCCGGCCGAGGAACCAGGGGGCCTTCTTGACGGCCTGGGAACTCGGACATCACGGGGTGCCTCACACGGTCATTGCGGACAATGCCGGAGGCCATCTGATGCAACATGGAGAGGTCGACATTGTCATCACCGGTACAGACCGGACAACAGCCACCGGGGATGTCTGCAACAAAATCGGCACATACTTGAAGGCGCTGGCAGCCAAGGACAACAATGTGCCGTTTTACGTTGCGCTCCCCTCGCCCACCATCGATTTTTCGTTATCCGATGGCGTGCGCGACATTCCGATTGAGGAACGCAATGGGGATGAAGTCAGCTGGATTACGGGCCGCACGGCCAGCGGCGCGCTGGAGACCGTCCAAATAGTTGCGGAGGGCTCTGAAGTGGGCAATCCAGCCTTCGACGTAACCCCCGCCCATCTTGTGACCGGCCTGATCACCGAACGCGGTGTTCTGGACGCAAACCGGCAGGCGATCGCCCATGCGTTTCCGGAGCGGGTCAAAAAGAGTGCTTGATCGAAAATGCAGCGATCAGTTCTGGCCCATCAGACAAGGAACATGCGGCGCGGTTTCACTGGCATATAATCCAAGTCCACGTGGATCATCCGCCACTTCGATGGCCCGTTTGTAGGGTTTAAAACCACAGGACTGATAAAACTTCAGCGCTTGGGGACTGTCCGCTGTACAAGTGTGCAACCACAAACGTTTTGTTTCAGGCCGCGACCAAGCCATCTCTACCGCTTGTGCCATCAGCCACCGGCCAACACCTCCACCAATGGCACCTGGAACGAGACCGAAATAAGCGAGCTCGACATTCTCCGGATCAGCGTAGTTCAGCTCCAGCGTGCCGACCGGCTTGCCGTCAAGGATGGGCAGATAGTTTTCGCGCGCTGGCTCCGCCAGAAGCGTTTCCAGATCCGCGTCCGGCTTTACCAAACGCCCAAACCAGATCCATTCCTCTCCGACTTCCCGGAACAGCGCCTTGTACTCGGAAGCCGATGGAGACGACCAAGCCTCCAAGGCAATATCAGAGCGCTGCGGAGCAAGCGCTTCTGAGGGCTTTTCGGTCATTTCCAAATAGGTGACAACAACGGCGATTTTTGTGTCCGGCACTTCCGTGTAACCGTCGAGGTTCAAAATCGGATTTGGCATAAAAACTCCAATGAGCAACACTTTTCAAAGTGCATGTATCAGCTGATTAACCGTAAACCAAGAATCGCTCGATACCTCCGGTTTTGCATCATACACAAGCGCAATCCGTTAACTGTTCTGAGCGCATTGCACCTTTGACGAAACATTGGAGGCCGCAATGCCGGTCACTGGATCAAAGTTTAAAAACAACTTCTTCCGCACGCGCGATACCCGCAAAAAAACTTGGGCGAGGAACGACCAAATCTGGAAGTTGCGGCGGTCAAGAGCTATTCAAAAAAGCCAACACATCGGCACCCAACTGGTGAACTCGGTGTTGCGGATCAATCAGGCATCGAACGAACTGCAAGCGCTCCACTTGATGAAAGTCCGTCTTTACAATCCCGATGGCGGCTACAACACTCCGTCCGCCATCGCCACCCGCATCAACATGCAGGTTTGACGACCGCTGATACGACAAAAAAGAATTCAGTCTCAGGGACTTTGTGTGCAATACGCATTTTGATTAACACGCTGTTAACCATGTTTTGTGAAGGTCGATGTGTATCCAGGAGAGATGCGCAATGCCCAAGGTCGGAAATTATATCCAGCGTGACTATCATAAACGTTTCAGCTCCAAGCGTACGGCTCGCTGGAAAAGCTACAACGAGGGTTGGTCACAAAAGCGCTCAAATTCCCTCCAGAAATCGCAGGCATTGAGAACGCAGCTCACAACTTCCATTACGAACATCACAATCGCCTCGGGAACGCAGCAGGCGCGGTTCTTCCTCCAAAACGCCTCAGCACCACAATCAACCTATGCCAGCCCAACTGCTGTCGCCGCACGGGTCAATGTTCTCATTTGATGGTTTCAGATTGAACCAATCGTCTTCAGTTTGATCCGAGGATGGACTTCGCCCTGACTCATGACTGTTGTATGCGCCCGGAAGCGTTCTACAATGGAGCGAACGAACGGCCGGGTTTGCGGCGAGGTCAACAGAACTGGAACCTCACCCTGCTGGGCCGCTTCTTCAAAGGCGTCGCGTACCACCCCAACAAACTCCTGAAGCTTGCTCGGCTGCATCGCGAGTTGCCGGTCGTCCCCCTCACCGATGATGGCCTCCAAGAAAGCCTGTTCCCATTGTGGCGACATGGCAATGAGCGGAAGGTACCCACCGGCTGCAAGATTGGCTGCACAAATCTGCCTGCCGAGCCGCGTGCGGACATGCTCTGCAATCGTGTCCGTGTTGCGGGTCATGCCCGTTGCTTCCGAAACGCCTTCCAGGATCGTGCCGAGATCGCGCACGGATATCCGCTCGTTTAGCAGGGCCTGCAACACGCGCTGAACGCCGGACACGGTGATTTGGGACGGGATCAGGTCTTCGACCAGCTTGGCCTGCTCGCCCTTGAGTTCTTTCAGGAGTTTCTGAACATCCCCATAGGTCAGCAATTCGCTGATGTTGTTCTTGATGGTCTCCGTCAGATGGGTCGACAAGACGGTCGCCGGGTCCACAACGGTGTAACCGCGCAAGGAAGCATCTTCGCGGTATTGCGCCTCGACCCAGGTCGCAGGCAGTCCAAAGGTCGGTTCTGTGGTGTGCGTGCCCGGCAGTTTGACCTGCCCGCCCGCCGGGTCCATGACCATGAAGTGGTTTGGATAGAGAATGCCGCGCCCGGCCTCAACTTCCTTCACCTTGATCACATAGTCATTTGCGCCGAGCTGAATATTGTCGAGGATGCGGACCGGCGGCATGATCACACCCATGTCGCCGGCGATCTGGCGCCGCAAGGCCTTAATTTGCTCTGTCAGGACATCGGAGTCGCCGTTGGCCTTGCCATTGATCAACGGCAGCAGTGCATAGCCAAGCTCGATACGCAGTTCATCCATCTTCAGCGCATCTGTGATTGGCGGCTCCGGCGGCGGTTGCGGCGCTTCTTCAATGGCCTTGACCACGGCAGCCTTGACCGCTTCCTTCTTCTTGTTCGCTCCGACCTGATAAGCGAGATATGCAGCTCCGGCAGCAAGGCCCAGGAATGGGATCATCGGCATGCCAGGCAACAGGGCAAGCACCACCATGACGGCCGCCGACATGCCCAGCGCCTTGGGGTAGCCTGTAAACTGGCTTGTGAGCGCCTTGTCGGCGGCTCCATGAACCCCTGCTTTGGAGACAAGCAGACCAGCCGCCGTAGACACGATTAATGCCGGAATTTGGGAAACGAGACCGTCACCGATGGTCAGAAGCGTGTAGTTGTTGGCCGCTTCCGAGAAGGTCAGCTCCATCTGCGCGACACCAATGAAAATGCCGCCCAGAATGTTGATGAATGTGATCAGAAGGCCCGCGATTGCATCCCCGCGGACGAATTTCGAAGCACCGTCCATCGCCCCGAAGAACGAACTTTCATCTTCCAGCGCCTTACGGCGAGCTTTGGCCTCCGATTCATCAATAAGCCCGGCAGACAGATCAGCGTCGATCGCCATCTGCTTGCCCGGCATCGCGTCCAATGTGAAACGGGCCGCAACTTCCGCGATACGGCCCGAACCCTTGGTGATGACGACGAAGTTCACGATCACCAGGATCGCGAAAACGATAATCCCGATGACAAAATTGCCGCCCATCACCAGATTGCCGAACGACTGGATGACATTTCCCGCAGCAGCCGTGCCTTCATGGCCGTTTGCAAGGATCAGCCGGGTCGAGGCTATGTTCAGGCCGAGCCTCAACATTGTCGCGATCAGAAGAACCGTTGGGAAGGATGAAAACTCAAGCGGTTTTTGAATGAAGAGTCCTGTCATCAAGACGAGGACGGAGAAAATGATCGACACCGCCAGGAACATGTCCAGCATGACCGGTGGCATCGGCAGGATCAGCAGCGTCAGGATCACCAAAATACCGGTCGCAAGGCCGACATCGCCCTTGCGCAGCGTATCAATGATTTCATGAACGCTCGGAAAACCCGAAACGGCAGCGCCGGATGGCGCTCCGGAAGCGCCCTCCTGCCCGGTATTTGGTCCGGTTGGACCGCCACCACCTGCTGCTGTGTCTGACATTTACGATGTAGATCCCATTCCAAACTGACGCGAATTCAGCTGCTGTATGTCAACCTGCTACTTGATTAGCCCCGTGCCTCGCCCGGGCTCGGCACTTGAACGCCCTCATCCGTGTACTGATTCAGCTTGTTGCGAAGTGTCCGGATGGAGATCCCGAGGATTTTTGCCGCGTGCGTCCGGTTCCCGAGACAGTGGTCGAGCGTGTCCAGGATCAGATCCCGCTCCACGTCGGCAACTGTCCGGCCAACGAAATTCCGGGTAACAGCCTCAGCAGTTTGCGCCGCCCGTTCTGCAGGTCCCCGCGCAGCGCTCAACGGCGTACCGTCTGGCATGCGAATGGCATCGACACCGATCTCAGCCCCACTTGCCAGAAGAATGGCGCGGTGCATGGTGTTTTCCAACTCACGAACATTGCCCTGCCATTGATTGGACATCAGGGCCTGCCGCGCTTCCAGAGAAAGCTGGCGGATCGGCACGCCATTGGCTTCCGAATAGTGGGCAATGAAGAATTGCGCCAGCTCCATGATATCAGCTGGGCGTTCGCGCAAGGGCGGCAGTTTCAGATTGACGACATTCAGGCGGAAGAGCAGATCTTCCCGGAAGCTTCCAGACCGCACACTCTCGGCAAGATCGCGGTTCGATGTCGCCAGAATGCGAATGTTCACGGGTACAGGCCGTGTGCCACCAACCCGGTCGATGACACGTTCCTGGATCGCCCGCAGCAGTTTTGCCTGCAGCCGGACATCCATTTCCGAGATTTCGTCCAGAAGCAGCGTGCCACCATCGGCTTCCTCGAATTTGCCGATCCGGCGGGCAACTGCGCCGGTGAAAGCCCCCTTCTCGTGACCGAACAATTCGGATTCAAGAAGATGTTCTGGAATGGCTGCGCAGTTGATCGAGATGAATGGCTTTGACGCGCGATTCGAACATTTGTGCACGTGACGGGCAATCACTTCTTTACCGGTCCCCGATTCCCCCGTGATCAGGACGGACGCCTCGGACGGTGCTACCTGTTCTGCAAGTTTCACAACGGATGCCATAGCGTCGTCGCGGTAAATCAGATCGCCGCGATCCTGGGCAACGGCAGCAAGAACGGCTGCGATCAACTCCGGGTCCGGAGGCAGCGGGATGTATTCCTTCGCCCCGGCACGAATTGCGGAAACGGCAGCTTGTGCATCTGTTTCGACACCGCAAGCAACCACAGGCACATGAACCCGTTCCGCCTGCAGCTTGGCGATCAGACCTTCGATATCGAGGTGAACTTCAACCATCAAAAGATCGGCGCCACGGCCGGACCGCAGGACTTTCAGTGCTCCTTCGACGTCATCGGCGTGCGTGACCTGAGCTCCACGCTGCATGGCGATCTTCGACGCTGCAGTGAGCTGGCCGCCCAGAGTTCCGACAATCAGCAGACGCATACGATCCCTCTTCTATCGATCGGTCTTGATGATTTCCGTCATGGTCACACCGAGTTTGTCCTCAACGAGAACAACCTCTCCACGTGCCACTAGGCGATCATTTACATAAATATCAATGGCTTCCCCGACTTTGCGGTCGAGTTCCAAAACCGTACCTGACGCGAGTTTCAGCAGGTCCGACACATGCATTTTCGAGTGCCCCAGGACCGCCGAGATCCTAACCGGAACGTCGAATACCGCTTCAAGATCGGCCGCCGACTGAGGATTATGGATCTCCTCAGCCTCTCCAACCCGGTCCGGCGCTTCCAATTCATCCAGAGGGATGTTTGTGTCTTGTTCGTCACTCATGCCTCAGTGTCTTTCTCAGATGCTCCATCGGCCTTCGGAGCCGGTTTCGGAGCGCGCCCTGCTTTCAAATACGCGCGGATGCTGCCATCAATTTCAGCTTCAAGAGCTTTGCGGTCCCGCCGAATTCCGCCATCCGCCCACTCGATGTGGCAATCGCCTCTGGCAATCTCCGGCTCGCCAAGAATGACCAGGCGCCCCTCGAAACCCTTTTCATGAATGATGGGGTCGACCTTGGCCTTAAGCGCTTCAACGTCCCGCTCAGCCACACGAATGACGAGATGGGGTGCCCGCCGCAAAGGGCCCAAACACTCTGACACCAAAGCAACGGTTTCTGCCAGTGGCTGCCGGGCAATCAGATGTGCGCAGAGGCGTCTAGCCACAAGAAATGCAAGGCCGACAGCATCCTTCTCCTGATTGGCAACGGATTCGTCGATGGTTTCCAGTACCCGGCCCACGGCGACTACCAGATGCCCAACCTCTTCCGTCAACAAGGTCTCTTGTTTGGTCTGCAAGTCCTTGAGCGCCTGAACCCGGCCTTCTTCAAATGCCTGCGCCTTGGCTTTTTTAAGCTGGGCCTGGTGGTCGGCGACCGGCATCATCGGAATTTCCGGTTTCGGCGGCTCAACAACTTCGGGCTCTTCGGGCTCCGCGAAGTCAGTGTTGAACAGAAATTTAGACGGGTTCGTCATCGTGCCCAATCTCGTATATGTCCCAGCCTCGTGCCGCATTAGTAGATAATCTCTTCATCGCCCTTGGATTTCGAGATCATAATCTCACCCTTGGCAGCCAAATCCTTGGCTTGATTGACCATTCCAGTTTGCGCATCGTCTACATCGCGCAAGCGGACCGGTCCCAAAGCCTCCATATCGTCCTGCAACAGCTTCGCGGCACGCGAAGACATATTGCCAAAGAAGAATTCGCGTGCTGCGTCCGTAGAGCCCTTCAGGGCGATCGCAAGCTGATCTTTCTCTACATGCCGCAACAAGGTCTGAGCACTTGCCGCGTCCAGCTTCAGCAGATCATCGAAGGTGAACATCAAGGTCTTGATGCGATCTGCCGCTTCACGGTTGTCCTCTTCCAAAGCTGCCAGGAAACGGGCTTCGGTTTGCCGGTCGAAGTTGTTGAAGATGTCAGCCATCATTTCATGGCTGTCCCGGCGCGAGGTGTTGGTCAGGTTGGACATGAATTCCACCCGCAACGTTTGCTCGACCTTCTCCAGAACTTCCTTCTGAACCGCGTCCATGCGCAGCATCCGGCTGACAACTTCGAGCGCCAACTCCTCAGGCAGGATGCCCAGGACGCGCGCCGCGTGATCGGAATTGATTTTCGACAGGACCACCGCAACGGTCTGCGGATACTCGTTCTTCAGGTAGTTCGCCAGAACGTTTTCCTGAACGTTGGAGAGCTTCTCCCACATATTCCGGCCTGCAGGACCACGGATCTCCTCCATGATGACAGAGACCTTGTCGCCTGGCAGGAAGGTCGCTAGCAGCCGCTCAGTGGCATCCACGTTTCCGGTCAACGCGCCTTTCGAGCTGATGCGGCGCACAAAGTCCTTGAAGAGATCCTCAAGCATGTTCGGAGTGACAGGTCCAAGGTTCGCCATGGCAGCGGACACTTGCCGGACCTCGATCTCGTCCAGTTTATCCCAGATGGGTGCACCGTGAGATTCACCGAGAGCCAGCAGCAAAACCGCTGCCCGCTCTGCGCCCTTTAGTTCGCGCTCTTCCTCATCAACGCTGACTGTGAGGTGTTGTTGTAGCTGATCGCTTGCCATTACGCCGCCTGCTCATCTAGCCAACCACGGACAATGTTCACGGCCTCAGTTGGATGATCAGAGATCATTTCGCCAACCTTCGCGATCGAACTGGCCTGCAGTGCACCTTCTTGTTTTGCCTGCTCCAACCATTCGATCACGAATTCATCTTCTTCCTCTTCTTCCTTCGGCACTTCGCTGTCAGCGACCAACGTACCATCTGGGCCGATCACCAACTCCTGCGGTTGCCGCTCTTCCGGTGTCACGATACGGCGCAGAAGCGGGCGGACAACGAAGAGGAGGAGCAGAATTGCGATCAGGAACAGGACCCCAAGCTCTGCAAAACGCATAATATCAGAGCGCGTAAATTCAAAAAGACCATCTGCTTCAGCAATGTCGAGTTCCGGCGGCAGGGCGAATTGAAGATTGATCACTTCAACAACATCGCCGCGCGCCTCATCGAACCCCACAGCTGAGCGCACCAGCACAGCAATCCGGTCTAGAGCTTCCTGGGAGCGCGGCGTGTAGACGGAATTGCCATCTCCATCAGTCTCGTAGGTACCATCTACAAGCACTGCAACTGAAAGACGTGTGATGCGGCCAGCTTCAACGACTTCAGTGCGTGTCGATCTGGAGATCTCGTAATTGACAATCTCCTCGGTCAGCGAAGACGTATCTTGCTCTTCAGCGTCGTTGTTCTGATTTGCGTCGGCATTTGGAAGCTCGTTTCCAACCGTGACCTGCCCGTCTTGACGCGTGCTGGACGTCGCTTCTTCCTTCGTCTGGGTCGAGCGGACGACCTGCCCTTCCGGATCAAAGGTCTCTGTCGTCTCTGTCAAACGATTAAAATCGATATCAGCGTTGACGCGCACCCGGGCGCGGCCTGGCCCGACAACGGAATTCAGGATTTCCTCGACCTGATTGCGCAGGCGGCTTTCGATGGCAGTTGAACGCTCCTGCAGCCGGGCAGATACCATACCCTCGTCATCGCTGCTTGCGCCCGACGCCAACAAGCGGCCGGATTCATCGACAATTGACACTTTATCCGGGTCCAGCCCGTCAACGGCCGTCGCCACGAGATGCTGAACCGCTCGGATTTCGCCGGGCCCCAGCCCCCCACGCACGTTCAAAACGATTGAAGCAGACGGCGGGCGCCGGTCTCGCTGGAACAGCTGGCGCTCAGGGATCACGAGATGAACACGCGCGGAGCGGATCCGGTCGAGGGAGCTGATCGTGCGCGACAGCTCGCCTTCCATTGCACGGAGGTGATTGATGTTCTGAACGAAGCTGGTCGCGCCGAGCGTGTCGGAGCGGTCGAAAATCTCGTACCCGATGGAACCGCCTGTCGGGAGGCCTTCAGCGGCGAGTTGCATCCGCAAACGCGCGACTTGCTCCTGCGGCACCATGATGGACGCGCCTTCGCGGGCCAACTTGAACTGCACCCCCTGACTTTCAAGCTGGGAGACGATCGCTGCGGAGTCTTCAAGGGTCAGCTCGTTGTAGAGCGTCGTCATCTGCGGCGCAGTCACCCGGAAGATGATAAACGCAAAGACACCGACCAGGATCGCTGCAACGGCCCCCATCGCCGCGATCCGCGCTGGTCCCAGTGTTTTTATGAATTCAATAAGTCCGTTCACGAATGCCCGCCCGCATCTTTCGCCTGCCACTTGCCCTTATCGGCAGAGTCGGCAAATCACGCCATGCCTCTGATGGGCAAAATTTGCCGCCCGGAGGGTTAACAAGAAGTTAACAAAACATTATCAATGCGGGTGAGTTGGCTGATTTCTGCGAAATTCGCTAAGGCATTTTGCAACTGAAGTGGGGAAAAACTGCCCACCTCATTAACCTTTGGATAAGTTTACCGAAAAAGCGCGCAACAAAAAAAGGCCGGCTAAGCCGACCTCGTCGCACCGCCCCCACGCGGTCGTTAATATCTTTGGCTGTCAGGCCATCAATTCCGGTATTGCTGGATCCGCGTTGCGCGAAGCCCTGCCAATCCATGTTTTTCGATCGAGCTCTGCCAAGACAGGAACTCTTCCACTGTCAGGGTATACCTCTGACAGGCTTCCTCGAGGGATAATAGGCCGCCCCGCACTGCTGCTACCACTTCCGCCTTCCGCCGGATAACCCAGCGCTTGGTAGAGGTAGGTGGAAGATCCGCTATCGTGAGCGGGCTCCCATCCGGGCCGATGACATATTTTACACGCGAACGAATTTGTTCGGTCATTGTACTCTCACACTAACCATGACCAAGGTTGAATTAGAGACTACACAATGACGCTTAACAAACGACTAAAGCAATATTTGACTTTTATTAACTATAATATCTGGAATCTGTGAATGATATTTAGGGATTGATGAATTCATTACTTCAAAAACAAGTGAAACTTATTAGGTTCTGTTAACCATAAGCCTGCGGCCATGCAATTTGCAATGCAATGCGCTGAAACCCCCTCAAGATGCAAAAATGCAGGGCGTCAGCTTGTACTGGCACCCTGCAAAACCACTAATTTCAAGCAAATTACTTAGCCAGCGAGACTTAGATAGACCGTACGGACTTTACCGCGCTCACCGGAACTGAGAGCTCCCCAATCCTTAGGAACGGAACGGCTCCGCTAAAATCCACTTCGTCAACGACACCCGAGACCTCGATGGATGCGGGCTCGGCATTCCCGGCGCTGTCACTTACATCCAGCTGGATCGTGTAGGCGCCCTTGGATGCCGTGCCTCCCAAGTCAGTGGTCCCATCCCATGTGTAAGTGCCACCGCCCGCCTTGAGCTCGATTTCCCCGGAGTAGACCGTCTGCCCTGCATCATTCAGGATCTCGACGGTCCCGGTCGCATCCTCCAGGACATCGTATTTCCAGTTCGCCTGACCGTTATCGAACATTGCCGTCCCGCCAGCGGCCGTCACTTCGGTGCCTATGTAATTCACGTAGGCAGATGACTGATTGCTGGAAAGCAGACTGATCATCTCTTCGAGGTTCTTGTTCGTTTGAATAGACTGCTCGACATTCGAATACTGAACCAGCTGGTTGGTGTATTCGGCAGAATCGAGCGGATCCAACGGATCCTGGTTCTGGATTTGCGTGGTCAGCATACTGAGAAACAATTCGTAGTTCGCCGACAAGCCAGCTTCACTAGCCTGCGTGCTGGCTTGGCTCGACGATTGTGTCGTTCCGCTTGTGCTGCTGGTGTTGCTTGTACTCGGTGAAAAAAAGGTCATCACACTCTCCTCAGGCACTCTAGGTGCCCATTAAATCCTTACATCCAGGCCGCCGCGCTGCTCTGCCAGCGTCATCCTGAGAAGTTGCCCGTCCATGGCCTCATCCGCCGAGGCATCCCCGCTGCCATCCGCTTCGGTACTGGCTGCGCCGGATTGCCCGTTTTGCTGTCCCTGGTCATCCTGGGATGCAAACTGGTGTCCTGGCCCTTGTTTCAGCGAAAACTGCAGATCATTTGAATTGGCGTTCAGCCCGGCCGCCTCGAGCGCGCGCTCCAAACCGCGCTGATCCCGCAGGAACATGTCGAGCGTTTCGGGACGCTCAACAATCAGATGCGCCTGAACGCTGCCATCCGCTGCAACCTTCATGTTGACATCAACTCTTCCGAGCTCGGGAGGATCAAACCGCATCTGAAACCGGGTCTGCGCGTTTTTCAGGTTGCGTGCCATCTCAACTGCGACCTGAGAGGCCAATTGAGAGCTTTGCGCCTGATTTGGGGTCTGCAAGGCTTCGGTCCGGGCAGCTCCTTGCATCTCACCACCGCGCACGGTCGCGGTGAAATCAAGGTCCGCACCCAGCTCTGCTTCAAAAGCCGATGCAGGTAGAATTTCATCCGCGATGATTTCATTTGAAAGAGCAGCTGCAGGGATAGCACTCTGCTGACCAGCTCCGCCGCTACTCTGCATAGCCATCATCTGCGGTTGGCCGCTGCTCAGTCCCTGCATCTGCGGTGCCGCGGAATTCACCGAAGGCGCCTTCGCGCCTGCGAACAACACCTCTCCAGCTGGTCTACGCTCCAAACGCACAGGTTCAGCGTCCACATCAACAGCAAGGTCATCAACACCCAAATCCGCACCACCCGGCTCTGCTATTGCTGACTGCGGGATGGTGGAGTTCGCCGGCCGGTTTGAAACGGCAACCGGCGTCACAGGAGGCTGTACGCTTGCTGCCGGAGCTGGTTGCGCTTGAGGCATCGACGGAGTCACCGGCGCAGGTCTTGCAATCTCAGGCGCAGCTGGTTGACGGACACTTGCCTCATTCTGCGTCGCAGACACCGCCGCGTTCTGCGGAGCCACGACAGGCTGATTATTGACCGCAGAAGAAGTCCCTGGCTGCGCGTTAAGTTGTGCACTGCCCTGAGCAGATGTGTTCAGAGGCTTTGCAACGGGCTCTTTGGACCCGGTGGCCTGCGCTGCGGCTTGAGCCGTCGCCGCTTGTTGAAGCGGATCGAGAACTTCGCCGGAAGCATCAGCCTGAGCAACCGGTACGTTTTGTGGTGCCGTTTGAACCATGACGGACTGCGAGCGCAACTCCGGCGGCAAACTTACCTGCCATCGCCGCTGCTTTGGCTCAATGATCGGCGCATCACTTGTCCGGCTGAGGCCGTCCTCAGCGGCAGATGATGGTGATAGCGGCTTTGCCGGATCGGCAACCTTAACCACCGTTGCTGCCGCTTTTCCCTCCTGCCCAGCGACACCATCGGCAGCACTCTCAACCCGCTGAGCGATGATCGGCTGACGATTTACCGGAGGCGGTAGATCAGAGACATCCTGTGAAGAGCTGGCAGAGGCCGCATCGGACACCACGCCTGAAGACGGCGAACCAGCGGCGCCCATTCCATTGGAAACTAATGCAGACGCAAATCCCGGCTTGCTGGCAGCACCTGCCTTTGCAGCAACTGCCTCGCCCTGAATATCACCACCGCGGCTTCCTGCAGCAGCTACATCGCCGTCACCGGCGGGACGAACAAGCAGAAGGCCCGCCTCTTCAACCAATCTGCCATCTTCAGCAGCAGGAACAGGTCCAGCACCATTAACGACAGGGGCTTCACCAGCAGCAGCCTGCCAAATCTCCCCCAAGCTTCCAGGAACGGCCGCACCGGGGTCATCGGCCAGGACGGCACCGGCCTCCAGCGTTTCATCATCCGCTGCAGCTTCAGCACCCGCAACAGCGTCACCAGTAAGCTCCGCCGCATCGGCCTTCAGCGCATCCAGGTTCGGTGCCGACTGACCGCTAGAGACAGCGCCGCCTTCTTGCGCAACACTGTCAGGCGCCAATGCCTGCAGGGTCTCCTGAAGATCATCCGAAAACTGCCGAAACCCGTTCTCGGCTTTCCCCATGGGCCCGGCAACATTCGCACCGCCACGATTGGCAGGCGAAGAAGCGGCAGTCATATCGGTCATCAATCCAAAAGGCAGCACAAGAGCACCTCAATAAAATTTGCCCGCAATTGGGCAGACAGCGTCACAAAACGAGAAAGCAAACCGCGGGCCAGTTTCAAAAATCCAGTCAAGGCATTGAATCTCAAATCATTTGAACCCTGCCAACCCGACACCAACCAGCCATAACGCGGCAAGCTTTGCCGCTCCGGCAATGCATGCCGGGTGCGCACGGCTCGCAATTGGCAAGCAGCGCCCTTATCTGTATAGTGCGCCCCAATTGGAAATGGCCCGAGGAAACGAGCGTTTCCGGGGTGACCGGACACAGCGCTTACTGAACGCCTGTGACCGGCAGGGCCCGAACTTTCTGAAAGTGCTTTTGAACATGTTGAACAGTCTGGATCTTCCCGGCCGCCCCGAAGACACGCGCGTGGTCGTTGCCATGTCCGGCGGCGTGGACAGTTCCGTCGTTGCCGCGCTGATGCACGCCGAAGGTTATGATGTTATTGGTGTGACCTTGCAGCTCTATGACCATGGCGCCGCCGTCGCCAAGGCAAAGGCATGCTGTGCGGGCGTCGACATCCATGACGCACGCCGGGCCGCCGAAAAAATCGGCATCCCGCACTACGTGCTCGACTATGAAAGCCGCTTCAAGGAACAGGTTATGGACCGGTTTGCCGACAGTTATATCGCCGGCGAAACCCCCATTCCCTGCGTCTCCTGCAACCAGACCGTCAAGTTCACCGACCTTTTGAAAACGGCAAAGGATCTTGGCGCGGACGCCTTGGCCACCGGCCACTATGTTCGCTCGGCAGCCCAGGGCAACAAGCGTGCGCTCTTCCGCCCCACGGACCTTGACCGGGATCAGAGCTACTTCCTGTTTGCCACAACGCAGGAACAGCTGGATTTCGTCCGCTTTCCGCTCGGCGGGATGCCGAAGTCTCAAGTCCGTGCCCTTGCCGAAGAGTTCGGGTTGTCGGTTGCCAACAAGCCTGACAGCCAGGACATCTGCTTCGTGCCGAACGGAGACTATGCCGCGGTGATCCGAAAGCTGCGGCCAAACGCTGCCGAACCTGGCGAGATTGTCCATATGGACGGCCGGGTCCTGGGTGAACACAACGGCATCATCCACTTCACGATCGGCCAGCGCCGAGGCATTGGTGTGGCCACGGGCGAGCCGCTTTACGTGGTGCGCCTTGATGCGGACGAACGCCGCGTGATCGTGGGCCCGCGTGAGGCTTTGGCAACACACACGATCCTGCTGCGCGAAATGAACTGGATCGGCGATCAGCCGCTCGATGAAGGGGATGAGATCGAGGTCTTTGCCAAAGTCCGCTCCACCCGCCCGCCCGCCCCGGCGACCTTACGGATATTGAACGGCAAGGCCTTTGTTGATCTTGCCAACGGCGAAACGGGTGTCGCACCCGGTCAGGCGTGCGTCTTCTTCGACAGTGATGACGACACGGCCCGCGTCCTTGGGGGCGGCTGGATCCACAAGACCGAGCGCACCGGCACTTGGGCGGTGGATTTTCCACAAGCGCAAGCCCCGGTTTCTGCCGCCTGATCGGCGTTTAGAAAGAATGCGCGCAGGCAAGCATTCAACGCTTGACGCCTGCGCGCAGCCTAACTATAAGCTCCCCCACATCGCAGTGGTTGAACAAGAAGCCGCTGACCGGATGGCGGGGTAGCTCAGGTGGTTAGAGCAGCGGAATCATAATCCGCGTGTCGGGGGTTCGAGTCCCTCTCCCGCTACCAACATCATTCCCAAGAAAATCAGATTTCTAGCGGATCAGCGCTCGCTTTCACCTATCGGAGAATTATTTCTGAGCGCCTTTCCATATTTGCCGCATAGCGGTTCCCCTTTTTGCATGACGTGGTTTGAGCTAGGATCCAAGGTCTGATTTTGTTTTCACTAACGATCGAAACAAAGCCGGGTAGGCATCGGCAGCTTTTAGGCAGGAGGTCTCAGCAGCAGACCTTTACGTCGAAGAACGCTTCTGAAAGACACGGCCCAAAGCGGACATTTGAGCCGATTGCCGCGAATGACCGGGACGAGCCCAGATTGTCTGATGTTGAAGCTTGTGCAGTCGCCCACACCGCATTGTTTGCATGACTAATATTTGATGGGCCGATCTTTTTGCAGCGCGCTTCTTGTTATGTGGCAGATGTTGTTTCCGAGATTGCTCGGATCAGCTTCTTGGCGTCCGCTGCCCCCAATCGAGCAACGTTCACGCGTCCACCTTTCACAACATGGATGCCATGATCACGCGTCAGAGCGGTTTCTTGGGTTTCATTCAGCGGCAGGAGGGAAAACATGCCGGATTGTTTCGCAATATAGGCAAGCTGATCGGTGCCGAATTCGGCGCGTTCGGTATCTGCAATCTGTTGGCGCACCCGGGCAACCCGCGTGCGCATCTGGTCAAGCTCGTCAAGCCAGCGCGGTTTGAGAATATCGTCTTGCAAGATCGTGCGGACGACCGATGGCCCGTGATCCGGCGCGTGGGACGCGCCAGAGCGGACGATCGCAGACACGGCGCGATGCATTCTGTCCCTGTCGCCCGCGCGCGTTTTCACGAACAGCGCCCCAGCCCGGTCGCGGTAAATCCCGAAGGATTTGGACAGGGTGATGCAGACAATGCACTCGGGAAAGCGCTCGGCGATCTTACGCACCATGGCGCAATCAGCGTCCCAGCTTTGAGAAAAGCCCAGATAGGCGAGGTCTATCCAGGGGATGATCCCGCGCGCCTCAAGGAGGTCGAGCACCGCGTGGAACTGCTCTATGTTCATGTCCGCGCCGGTCGGGTTGTGGCAGACGCCCTGCATGAGAAAGACATCGCCCGCGCGGGCGGCTGTCAGCCCGTCCAGCATCTGGTCAAAGGTGATCTCGCGCTTGAGCCGGTCGTAGTACGCCACCTGCGCGAAACGCGCATGGGCCGAAGTCAGGATCGGGACGTAGTTGCCATAAGTCGGTGTTTGCAGCCAGACGGTGGGCGGTTTCGGCATTTGCGCCAGAAGGTCCGCCATCACCCTCAAGGCGACAGCCCCACCCGAGGTCTGAGCGGATACCCAGCCGTCATCATAGGCTTGCCCCATGATCTCATGCCCCAGGACGTTGCAATAGTTCGCATCGCCTGTCAGAGCGAGGTAGGATTTGCTGGTCTGGCTCTCGATCAGTTTTTGTTCGGCCAACTTGACGGCTTCCAGAACTGGCGTTTGGCCGTGTTCGTCTTGATAGATGCCCACGGTCAGGTTGAGCTTGTCCCTGCGGGGATCGGCGGCGAAATAGTCAGCCCCGATCATGATGGGATCGACGGGATACTCCATAACCTGTTCAAACATCCTGCATCAGCCCTCGCTCAAGATCCCTGTTGTCACCAACGTCTCGAAATATTCAACCTTCAAGTCAAAGGACTTGAGCAGCTTCTGGGTGCTCGGTTTGACCACGGCATCATCGAATGCGCCTTTTTCGAAATGTCCCGCAGAGGCAAGGTCTGACCACAGGCTTGTAACGACCAGCTCGCAATCTGTTCCGTTCACTTTAACGGCCAGAGACGCGCCAAGGTAACCTGGCAAGTTCGCCATCTCTTGGAATGTCGTCCTTTGAAGATGGTCCGCGTATTGTTGGAGCACTTCTTGAGACCCCGCCACGGCCCGCCACCATCGAATGATCATCTTCTAGTCCTTTCCCAGCTCCACAGCCCGATCTCGGCAGGCTGTCATGGCTTTGGCGACCACCTCTCCAAAGCCGTTGTCCTGCATCGAGACAATGGCCGCGTGGGTTGTTCCATTTGGTGAAGTAACACGGGCCCGGAGGTTTTCCGGTGTGTCGCCTTGCGCAGTCATTGTTGCGGCGCCAAGGGCTGTTTGCAGGGTCAGTGCTTTGGCATCTTCTGGGGCCAGACCCAGAGCGGTTCCGGCCCGGATCATCTCTTCGATCATCAAAAAGTAATAGGCCGGGCCACTGCCTGACACGGCTGTCACCGCATCAAGCAGGTCTTCACGTTCCAAGGTGACGCATATGCCGAACGCCTCGATGATGTCCTTGGCAGCTCTGTGCTGGGTTTCGCTCGCGTAGCCGTTTACATAAAGCCCGGTCGCTCCCAGACCCAACAAAGCCGGCGTGTTGGGCATCGCGCGCGCAACAGCAACCGGTCCGAAGAGGTTTTCCAAGGTGGCAAGGGTGACGCCTGCGGCGATGCTGAGGATCAGTTTGCCAGACAGGTCTGCGTCCATTTGCTTGGCAACGGCAGGAATGACCTGAGGTTTGACCGCCAGCACAAAGATGTCAGCGTCAGTAGCGTCCGCCACATCGTCCGTCGTTCGAACGTTGTGCTCACTTGCCAAACGCTCCCTCTGGTCGGCGTTCGGATCGACAACCGTGATCCATGACGGCTCCCGCCCGCTGGCAATCACTCCGCCAATGATGGCCGCCGCCATATTGCCACCGCCGATGAATGCAATCTTGTCCATGCCTCAGAAACTCGTGATGACGGTTGCTCCGATGGATTGGAACTTGTCCATGTTCATTAGGGCTTCCGGGGCGGCCTCGATGTTGATCCGCTCTCCAACGAGCTGTGCAGGATCCAGCTTCCCGCTCTCGACCATATCGAGCATCGCGCCGTAGCGATGTGCCTGCATCCCGTGGGAGCCTAGAAGTTCGATCTCTTGCCCGACGATCTTTGGCATCGGCACTGCAGGAGCCGCGTGATCGCCAAGCATGAGGCCCACCTGAATATGCTTGCCTCGCGGCCGCAGGCAGAGGATCGAATTGGTCATTGTCGCCGGGTGTCCCAGCGCATCCAGCGAAACATGCGCGCCGCCCCTGGTGATCTCCTTGATGGCATCAACCACATCGTCCTTACCATCAATGGCCGCGACCGCACCAAGGTCCTTGGCCAAGGCAAGTTTGGCCGGATCGAGATCGACCCCGATCACATTCGCACCTGCCGCACTGGCGATCATCACCGCAGACAGACCGACGCCGCCGCAACCGTGGACGGCGACCCACTGGCCGGCGCTGACTTTGCCCTGGTCGATCACGGCGCGAAACGATGTGGCGAACCGGCATCCCAAGCTGGCAGCGGTGGCGAAATCCGTCGCATCGGGCAAGGCCACAACATTCAGATCAGCCTGATGGATCGGCACGTACTCGGCAAAACTGCCCCAATGGGTGAAGCCGGGTTGCTCCTGATGCAGGCACACCTGCTGGTGACCCGCATGACACTCGCTGCACGATCCACAGCCGCAGATGAAAGGTACGGTGACCCGGTCGCCCACTTTCCAGTTCTTCACGTCCTTGCCAACCGCCGCGATCACACCCGCAAGTTCATGGCCCGGAATATGTGGAAGCTCGATATCGCTGTCGTGGCCCATCCAACCGTGCCAGTCGCTGCGACACACACCGGTGGCTTCCACCTTGAGGACGACACCATGCGCTTCCGGTGACGGATCTGCTACGCTCACGATCTTGGGGGCTTCTTGGAATTTCTCGAACAGGACGGCTTTCATGGCAGGATCTTTCGATTTTATCAAATGCTTGAGGGAAAACTATCAAGCGACAGTGAAATTGCTTTGCTGGTCTGCCCCGTGTTATGATTATTTTGAGCAGAAAGCCCTCGTCATCCAAGCTATTTGAGGAAATTCTTCCCTTGTCCGGCATCGACACAGTCAACGCACAGCTTCTCGAACTTCTTCAAGCCGACGGGCGGATGACCAACGCCAAACTGGCTGAACACCTCAATATGAGTGAAACACCTTGTTGGCGGCGGCTCAAGAAACTGGAAGAGACGGGCATCATCGAGGGTTATCAAGCCCAACTTAGCCGCCGAAAGCTTGGGCTCGGTGTCATGGCTTTCGTTCAATTGAGTTGCTCAGAGCACGATCAGACTGCCACAGCCGAATTCCAGCGCATTATCGAGGTCACGCCCAATATTCTCGCCTGCCACAACACCACGGGCGAGGATGATTTTCTGCTGATCGTGGTCGCGCGTGATCTGGACGACTACAGCGCCTTTGTTGACAGCACCTTACGGCGCCTGCCTGGTGTGACCAGCATTCGTTCAAACCTGTCGCTGAAGGAAATGAAGGCCTCTAGCAAGTTGCCTGTGCGCGTTTCAAAGCGATGATCAACTCATCACTCCAACAGCACACACTCCTGCGAGCGCATCGATAGGTAGCTCTGTCCGTACTAAGGACCTTGGACCACAACGCAGAGAAGGTCCAGAACCCGCCCAACCGATCATTTCGCTGCGTTCCAAATGAACGTCAGCTTTCGGCATAAACTGTTGTAAGTCTTATAGCCGCGTTAATGAGTCTTTGCGGCGCACTAGCGTAAGGGCCTTAAACCTGGGCGGCTCACGACGAGCTGACAAGGTTAAAAGGGGACACTTAACGCATTGGATCATCTATCCGCTGTTCAAGCTGCGGCGGAGCATTTTCTAACTTGATCGCAGAGCCGCCCCAAGCATACATCTCGGGACAGCTCACGCGCCATAGCTCAAAGCGTTACGAGCAAATGCTCCCATTCGCCATGGGTGTGTCAAAGCGCATTACGATCGTCGTGAAGGCGATCACCAGATACTTCACTACAGTCTTCATATAGCCCGCATAGAAGAACCGCTGTCCGGTATATGCCCCACACAGTTCTTTGCGTTCACCGAGCCGCAGTTCTTTGCAGTCATACCGCTCTTGAAGTCGTCAAGAAGCAGATGTTTCACTGATCAAGATAAAAGCGGACGGCACGCTTTATGTAGACACTTTTCCGGCCTACTCCTCTTTGACATCAAGGCAGATCACTCGGGGAAACGTTTGGGAACCAGACCTGACTGAAACCACTCGACAAAACTGACCATGGACCAAACCGGCAGCCCCGTAGCGTGTGAAATATCTTGAGCATAAGGACACATATTGGTGCATTCCAGAACCAGTCCCCCGAGATCCGGATGTGCCTCTTTCAGGGCCATCGCAGCACGGATGTTGTCTTCCCTTGAAAGCTCAACATTCAAAGACGTTTCATTGTTCAAGATAGCCCGTGTAAATTCACTCATGCCTTCGGTTGTGCCGATAGGTGTACCGTCCGGAACACCCGCAGCCTCCAGGTGTGCCTGAGTGAGTGTTGATCCTGAAATCGTCAGTATGCCTGCACGTTTTCCCGCTGGCATCAATCGGTTGACCATGGCCACCTGCTGCAAGGAAGATGTCACAACCGGAACTGACACAGCACGTGCCAATTCATCTTGAACGAGCGACAGGAAACCGCAGTTTGTAGTGATTCCGTCGACACCGTCCGCGACCAGTTCCCGTGCTGCATCAATGAAAGCATCAAGCAGCCCGTCTGCATTGCTCCGCACAACCCGACTTGGCGAAGCACCACGCACGACCTTGTACATCACCGGAAAGGGCCATGTCTGAGCATTGCCCATATCGCCAGGAATGCGAGGGAACCGTGCCTCCAGCATCAAGATGCCCACCGATGCCCCATATACGGTTTTCCCGCCGGTCGCGATCATGCCGCATCTTCCGATTTCAAAATGCGTCCAGTAAGAGCATCTGTCTGATCCATAAAGATGTTCGAAATACCTTTGCTAACGGCATCGTTGATCTGATCCATCCGCTTGAAGATATGCTCGCGGATTGAGCAGGTCGCTGCCGAGCCATCTCGGTTGATCAAAGCCTCCATAACCTGCCTGTGACCGTTTTTTGTGGACTTTAGTCTGTTTTCATCCATCTGAACCCAACGCAAGTACCTGATTTTTTCATTCAGTGCTTCGAGCTGTGCGACAAGCAATGGATTTCCCGAAAGTTTCGCGATCCCTATATGGAAGGCTTCGTCTCTCGCGCAGGCCTCCGCAACTGTCAGACCCGCGACGTCCATTCCCTCCGCATCCAGCCAGTCAGAAAGAGAGGTGAGTTCGTCATTGCTTGCGCGGGCACAAGCGCGTTCAACTGCGGCGACCTCCAAAGCCTCGCGAAGGTCGTAAAGGTGATAAACTCCCTCCGGGTCGAGCTTGCGGCAGAAAAAACCTTCACCTGGGCGAACATCAATGAGCCCCTCGGCCACGAGCCTGTTTAGTGCTTCGCGCAAAGGCGTGCGGGAAACTCCGAGATCCTTTGACAGAGAGCTTTCGTTCAGCCTGTCACCCGGGCGCAAGGCAAAGCCGACGACCATCGATTTGATATGATCATATATCTTAGACATGACTACCGGTGCCTGCTTTCTTTTGGTTTTTGCGACCCCAGCCAGTCGCAATACCGCGTGTTGCCATATTCAGGATTTTACTACAATATTCATATCTGTATACAGATACGTATTCAGGTTGAACGAGGACTTGATGACCAATCAGTTGACCGGCGCTGAAGCGATGGTGCGCATGCTTGAAGCTCATGGGGTGACGCACATTTTCGGCCTATGTGGAGATACCACCTTACCATTCTATGACGCGCTCGCCCGGCTTGACCACGGCATTGCCCACCTCCTTACCAGGGACGAGAGGCACGCCGCCTATATGGCCGACGGATATGCGCGGGTAACCGGCAGACCGGGTGTATGCGAGGGGCCGTCCGGGGGCGGAGCAACCTACATCCTTCCAGGCGTTGTCGAGGCGAATGAAAGCTCGGTTCCCATTCTTGCTATCACTTCAGATGTCGCAACCACCAGCAGAGGCAAGTATCCACTTACCGAACTGGACCAACAAGCGCTTTTCCGGACTGTTACCAAATGGAACACCTCCTTGGACGACGCCTCTCGCCTGCCCGCAAGTGTTCGCGCTGCCTTCCGCGCCATGACGACCGGCACCCCGGGTGCCACCCACCTTGCCCTACCCTTTGACACACAAAAGGCGCCGGTAGATGAGGCCGAGATCTGGGCCGACCAATGCCACTGCGCGTATCCGGCTGAACGTAGCGCACCCGAACAAGCTGCAATTGAAGAAGCGGCGCAAATTCTCGCTAAGGCGAAAAACGCGATTATTATCAGCGGCGGTGGCCCAGTTCTGTCTGGTGCCACGGACATCCTGGCAAAAGTGGCGAGACTGCTGCAGATCCCGGTCGCCACGACGGTCTCCGGTCAGGGCAGCATTGCTGAAACGGATCCACTTGCACTCGGAGTCGTCGGCTCCAATGGCGGAAATCCGGCAACGCGGGCGACAGTCGACGCCGCCGACGTGATCCTGTTCGTTGGTTGCCGGGCGGGTTCTGTGACCACAGAGCGATGGCGTTCACCGGCCCAGGACAAGACCATTCTCCACATAGACAGTGACCCAATGGTGATTGGAGCCAACTACAAGACAGATGTGGCGATAAACGCAGATGCCCGTTTAGCGCTCAACTCCTTGGCATTAGCACTTGAGGCCATCCCGGACCTTGCCCCACAAGGTGGAGCAGCTCGCGCGGCTAAGGCATGGAATGCCAAACTATCTTCCTTCAACGTGTTGGCCTCATCTATGGATCGCCCTATCCGACCAGAAGCTGTGATCGCCGCGTTGATGGACATTCTGGAAGATGATGCCACAATCGTCGCAGATCCGGGGACACCATGCCCCTACTTCAGTGCTCACTACCGTTGGCGAAAGCCGGGCCGCAGCTTCATCACAAATCGCGCTCACGGAGCACTGGGGTATGCTCTGGCTGCCTCCATGGGAGCACATGTAGGAAGGTCGAATGTTAAGACGATTGCCGCAATGGGTGACGGAAGCTTCGGTTTTGCTTGCGGCGAATTTGAGACAATGGTCCGGCATCGGATGCCCATCACCTCAATCGTCTTTTCAAACGCGACATACGGCTGGATTAAGGCCGGGCAAGATGCAGGTTTTGGACGTCGTTTTTATAACGTGGACTTCAGCCGAACAGACCACGCTGCAGTTGCCAGTGCTTTTGGCATCAAAAGTTGGCGAGTTGAGGATCCGGCGGATTTGAAGCATGTTCTCAAGGAGGCGGTCAACCACGACGGGCCGACCCTCGTAGATATTATTTCACAACCTCTGCATGAGGCAGCCGCGCCAGTCTCTGAATGGGTTGCTTAGGCACCGTTGGAACTGGAGCTCTTTGAAAAACCGGCCAGGCTCTTGCGTAATTGAGCCAAAAAGGCCTCCCCTACCTGCGTCATTGGACGGTTTCGCGAGGTAATCACGGCTAAATCGAGCGTCACTGAGGGTTCGAACGGCCGTGTAATGTATCCAGATTCTTTGTCAAAATGAATCGTAAACGGGTCGATCAGCGCGATACCCATGCCCTGTTTCACGAAACTCAAAAGGTTCTCGGATAAATGCGTGTGGATTTTTGGCCGCCAATTCGCGTTCCGGCTTTCAAAAGCTTCTCGTGTCCGCCGATGGGTCATATGTTCCGGCCCCATAACAATAAACGGCTGGCCATCAAGCAATTCGGGCGTTAGCACATCATGATGTGCCAGCTTGTGACCACTCGGCATCGCCACCATGGTTTCAAAATGAAAAATCTCCCGGTCCAGAGCATCGTGGTGAACAGGCATCTCGCATACGCCAATCTCGAAGAGACCCGCCATAACCCATTCCTGGATTTTAGATGAGTATTGCGATTGGAACGAAATGAGGAGGTCCGGTCGGTCCTTAGAGAAGCTGGCAATTTCGCTGGGCATAAAACCGAAGGATAGCAGATGAGGAGCAGCGACTTGAAGCTGCCCGGCTTGTTTGTTCTGCAAATCGTGGATGGCTTGGCCAACGTGATCCAGTCCCCGAACGACCGTATCTACTTCTCGAAAAAGAACATCTGCAACCGGGGTCGGTTGCAGCCGGCCCTTACTGCGCTCAAATAGTTTGAGTTTCGTCTGACGTTCCAGCTGGGCCAACAAATTTGAAATACCTGGTTGCGAAATGCCCAATTGAGCCGCTGCACCTGTAACGGTTCCGGTTTCGACGATTGCGTGAAACGCCTGAAGTTGGCGAAATCTCAACGGCATGTGCGTATCCTGAACGATCAAACATCACAAAAAATGATGGTGCATCAAAAACTCTGTATTTGAAATGATGTTTGTCAGGCTTCAGTATTTTTCCCGAAGGGGAAGTTTATGGATCTTGATCAAAAGATCATAGAGATGGGACTGTGGCATCTGTCGCTTCCTGTCCGGTCGCGGCGCGACCACGGGATCGGAACGGTCGAGGGTGCTTGCGAGATCGTCGTTGTGCGCTTGAAGAGCGAAGGCGGTCACGTTGGTTGGGGGGAAGCGTCGCCCTGGTCCGTTTTTACTGGATCACCAGAGGCAAGTTTCGCAGCCCTTGATCGCTACATCCGTCCGATCGTCATAGGGCGGGCCATAGGTGACCGGGCAGCAATCATCAAAGACGCGGCTCTGGCGGTGGCTCATGCGACCGAAGCGAAAACTGCATTGGACACTGCGCTCCTCGACCTCACGGGACAAATTCTCGGGACCCCCATGTGGGCGCTCTTGGGAGGAAAAAGCCGCGATACAATTCCACTTTCCGTATCGATTGCAGATCCAGATTTTGCCAAAGACAGAGTTTTGCTGGATCGGTTGGTGGAAGATGGCGTCGGGATTGTTAAGCTCAAGGCGGGTTTTAAGGATCATGCTTTCGACATGATGCGACTTGAGTTTTTGCAACGTAATTACCCCGCCCTGAGGATTCGGGTCGATTTCAATCAAGGGCTCACCATCGACGAGGCACCAGCCCGCGTTTTGGACGTTGCAAGCTTCGGACCGGACTTCATCGAACAACCGGTGCACAAAGACCAATATGCGATGATGGCACGTTTACGCGACACAATCGATGTTCCGTTGCTAGCTGATGAATCTGTCTTTGGTCCCGAGGATATGGCTCGAGCCGTTCGAGAAGGTATCTGTGATGGGGTGTCGATCAAGATCATGAAGGCGGGAAGTTTAGGCAGGGCACAAGACGTGGCCAGGATTGCTGCCGCCAATGGGTTATCCGCCTACGGTGGCGACATGTTCGAAGCGGGCATTGCCCACCTTGCAGGAACTCACATGATTGCTGCAACATCAGAGATTACACTGGGATGCGAGTTCTATCAGGCAAGCTATTTCCTTATACAAGATATTCTTGAGACACCGTTCCCGGTCAAAGATGGTCAAGTCACAGTTCCAAATACGCCCGGCCTCGGAATTTGCCCCAACATAGATCGTCTCAATCATTCTGCAGTAGCGAAGGCCGCTGCATGACAAAAACCCTTGCCATCATCGGCGCCGGAATCATCGGAGTGTCGACTGCAATTTGGATGCAGCGTGAGGGGCACAAAGTCATCTTGATAGACAAGGCTGGGCCGGGGGAAGGGGCCAGTCACGGAAATGGCGGCGTCCTGGCGTCTTGCTCAATGATACCTGTGACGGTACCGGGCCTGATCCGAAAAGCGCCCAGAATGCTGTTTTCACCCAATCAGCCATTGTTTCTCAAGTGGAGTTATCTGCCTAAACTGTTGCCTTGGCTGGCGAAGTATCTGGGGCATGCAAATGAGAAGGATGTAAACCGGATTGCCGAAGCCGTCCATGGTATCGTCGGCGATAGTTTGGCAGAGCATCAAGCATTGGCGGAGGGTACAGGAGCCGAACACTTTATTGTGCCATCTGACTACCTGTTTTTGTATCGCGACAGGGCACACTTCGAAGAAGACGCGTTCGGTTGGTCCATTCGTGCGGCATGTGGTTTTCAGTGGGAAGAACTCGAAGGCGAAGCGGTCAGGGCTTATGACCATGGTTATTCATCGGATATCGGTTTTGCCGTGAAGCTGGGAGATCACGGCCGCATTACGGACCCGGGCCAATACGTGAAAGCCTTGGCGGCTCATGCCAAAGAAAACGGCGCTCAAATCGTCCAGGCGGAGGTGCAGCGCATTGAAGTGGATTCGGATGAAGGCCTATCGCTGAAAACGGACTTTGGAACAATTGAAGCAGATGACATTCTGGTGGCAACCGGCGCTTGGTCGAAACCACTAGCAGCTCAGTTGGGGCTTGATGTGCCTCTTGAAAGCGAACGTGGATACTATCTTGAGCTTTGGGAACCGAATTACCTCCCGAAATCACCGGTTATGGTGGCTAGCGGCAAGTTTGTAATTACGCCTATGGATGGCCGCATCAGGCTTGCAGGTGTCGTTGAGTTCGGTGGACTGGAAGCAGGGGCTTCCGCGGCACCAATTGAGCTTCTGAAGCAAAACATTCGTGCAGCCATGCCAGACCTTACATGGGAACGCGAGGTGGAATGGATGGGGCATCGCCCTGCCCCGGCCGATTCCATTCCAGCGATAGGTGCAGTTCCAGGAATCAAAGGGGCCTGGCTTGGATTCGGGCATCACCACATTGGCTTGACGGGAGGACCAAAAACCGGCCGATTATTGGCACAGATGATCTCAGGAAAAAGAACCAACCTTGACCTGTCGCCATACACCGCGACCCGTTTCCAATAACTATAACCTTCCACCGGAAACAGGTCGGCAACTTAACCAGAAGGGAGCAGTGGAATGAAACTCTTGACGAAGGTAATGACAACAACGGCGATTGTTGCTGCAACTACGTTTCCGGCACTTGCTGCTGAAAAATGGGATATGCCGATGGCATACTCCGGTTCGAACTTCCATTCAGTGACGGGCGCCGAGTTCGCAAAGTGCGTAACCACCGGCACAGGTGGCGACATCACCATCAGCACGCATCCGGGCGGATCACTCTTTGCGGGCGCTGATATCAAACGTGCGATCCAGACCGGGCAAGTACCGATCGGCGAGCGACTGCTTTCAGGCCACCAAAATGAAAGTGCGATTTTCGGATGGGATTCGATCCCATTTCTAGTGTCGTCCTTTGACGAGCATGCCAAGCTTTATGAGGTTGCCAAACCGGCAGTAGAAGAAGTTCTGGCAGAACAAAATCTGACGCTTCTCTATTCCGTGCCATGGCCTCCGCAGGGGTTGTATTTCCGGAATGAAGTGAAAACCATGGACGACATGAAGGGCGTCAAGTTTCGGTCCTACAACAACGCCACTTCGCGTCTTGCCGAACTAACTGGCATGCTGCCGGTAACAATCGAGGCCGCAGAAATCAGTCAGGCTTTTGCCACCGGTGTGGCGGATAGCATGGTGTCCTCTGGAGCGACCGGTTATGATCGTAAAGTATGGGAAAGCCTGAACTATTTCTACTCTGTTGATGCTTGGTTGCCGCGCAATTACGTCATGGTGAACTCGGAAGTTTGGTCGGGTGTGTCTGAAGCCAACAAGAACGTCATCCAGGCCTGCGCTCAGATGGCAGAATATGCTGGTACCTGGCGCGCCAAAGAGTACACCGGCTTTACTCTTGCCGGCCTCGCTGCGGGAGGGATGACCGTTGAGCCTGCCAATGATGCGCTGATGGCTGGGCTCAAAGAAGTTGGAGCCACAATGACAACTGAATGGCTTGAGGCCGCCGGCGAAGCCGGCGTGGGCATTGTGGAAGCCTTCAGGGCCCAATAGCTGTCAGTAACCACTCCATGGGCGGTACGCACCAGTGCCGCCCTACTCTTTTTCTCAGTTAGGACATCGAGATGACCGCACTGCGGAAGTTGCTGGATTTTCTTTACGTGGCCGCGGGCGTAGTTGCCGCATTGTGCCTGATAGCAATTCTATCTTTAATCGTAATCCAAATGCTGGCACGCTGGACCGGTGAGGTTTTCCCGGGCGCGCCCAATTACGCTGGCTATGCGATGGCCGCAGCCTCGTTTTTTGCCTTTGCAAACGCTCTTGGGCGTGGCGCTCATATCAGGGTGTCGATACTTTTGAACGCTGTTCCAACGCGTATGAAATGGTTTTTGGAAATCTGGTGCTTTGGAATTGGTGCGGCAATCGCCGGATACTTTAGCTACTACGCCTACAACTTTGTTTATTGGTCATGGAAGTTCAAAGAAATCAGCCAAGGGCAGGATGCAACGGCCCTCTGGATTCCTCAGTCGGTTATGGTTTTGGGCGGTAGCTTGTTAACCATCGCACTGTTGGACAACTTGGTCCAACTACTCTTACGCGGTGAGCACCGAATTGTCCGCGACACTATCGGCGGCCACGGGGAGTAAATAGAAATGACCGAAGTCTACGCCATCTCCATTTTTCTATTTGTTCTGTTTTTGCTGCTAGGTACGGGTGTTTGGGTGGGCCTTGCGCTCATGGGTGTCGCCTGGGTCGGTATGGAACTTTTTACCAGCCGACCAGTTGGCGACACCATGGTGACCACAATTTGGGCCTCCAGTTCTAGCTGGACGCTGACTGCATTGCCGCTATTCATCTGGATGGGAGAGATCTTGTTTCGCACTCGGCTGTCCGAAGACATGTTCCGGGGGCTTTCTCCCTGGCTGGCTCGCTTGCCTGGTGGGTTGGTGCACACAAATATCGTGGGCTGTACAGTTTTCGCAGCTGTTTCGGGTTCCTCAGCGGCGACGCTCACCACCGTTGGCAAGATGTCGATACCGGAGTTGCGGGCGCGGGACTATCCTGAGCGTGTGGTCATTGGAACGCTCGCGGGCGCGGCAACACTGGGTTTGATGATCCCACCCTCTCTTGCATTGATTGTTTATGGCGTGACGGTCAACGAAAGCATTACGCAATTGTTTTTTGCTGGCGTTCTACCCGGCTTGTGCCTAGCACTGATGTTCATGGGCTATGTCGCACTTTACTCAAAGTTTTCAAAAGGATGGCATCCCAAGCAGGAAACAGGCATGTCGTTCGCTGAAAAGCTCAAGAACTCGCGATATCTGATCCCTGTGTTGCTGCTCATCCTGGTCGTGATCGGGTCCATGTATACCGGTTATGCAACAGCGACCGAAGCTGCGGCGATCGGTGTAATTGGCGCTCTCGTGCTGGCCGCAAGTCAGGGATCACTCAACTGGGGCACCTTCATAGACAGCCTGATGGGCGCAACCCGAACATCGGCCATGATCGCGTTGATCCTCGCCGGAGCAGCTTTTCTAAAGCTCGCTATGGGCTTTACGGGTTTGCCTCGCGCACTGGCCGATGGGATAGCGGCCATCGAGCTGACCCGCTTTCAGCTACTGATGGCTTTACTTGTATTTTATATCGTCCTTGGGATGTTTCTCGACGGTATCTCCAGCGTGGTTCTGACAATGGCCGTCGTCGAACCGATGGTCCGCGATGCGGGCATTGACCTGATCTGGTTCGGTATCTTTGTCGTGGTTGTGGTTGAGATGGCGCAGATAACCCCACCCATCGGTTTTAATCTGTTCGTTCTACAAGGGATGACGCATCACGAGATGGGCTACATCACGCGTGCAGCCTTGCCCATGTTCCTTATCATGGTTCTGATGTGCTTCGTTCTAATCTGGATTCCGGATCTGGCACTGTGGCTGCCCGAAACCATGCGAGCGGCGCCAGGCTAGAGTATGTGAGTTTGCCTCGGCCTCACTTCTGCAGAAGCCAGTTTTTGGTGGAACTCGTATCTCATAATTGCGCGCCATAAAAACCGTGTTGAATTCGGTACATTTACCGAAAAGGGTTTTATGTGTGGTGGGGCATTGCCCCAGGCCAGATCAAAGAGCAAATGCTCCCATTCGCCATAGATGGGTCAAAGTGCATTGCGATCATCGTGAAGGTAATCACCAGATACTTCCCTCCCGTCTTCACATAGCCCGCATGAAAGAACCTCTGGCCCGTGTAAGCGCGGTATCGGTTCTTCGCGTTGACCGAGCCGCAGATCTTTCCAGCCATACCGCCCTCGAATTCGTTGACCACGTCGAACGAGAAGACGGCTGAATACGGATCAAAAAGCGTCTCAGCCGCTTTCGTGCGCACAGCCTGCTCAAGTGCGGGATCAGACCTATAACGGGATTAAAGCCGCGCTTCATGAATTGTCACGGATATCTGCTATGCAGAAATATGGGTGAGATTCACGGATTGGCGCATTGAATTCTTAACTTCTGTCGATTAAGTGTGCCGAAAGTTCAGGTTAAGGCACACGGGTGGAATCGGAGACGAGCATGACCCGGGATGATCTCATTCGCGAATACAGACAACACAGCGGCTCTTGGCAGGCCGTGGTCGGTGTTTATGCGCTGCTCGTGGGCGCGATGGTGCTGTCCGGCTACATGATGGTCGGCTGACCGGGCAACTTCGAGCCTGCGACTGACTTATAGATACCCCGGAGCAAAGCCGCCCCGGGGTATTTCTGTTTGAGCCCGCCGGTTTTCAAATCGATCAGACATTGGCCGCTTCGCCTATCGCATCCGTTCCGCGCTCGTCCAGCAGAGTGGTGAGCCAATTCGGGTCCATCTCCGGAACCGACGACAAGAGCAGATCCGTGTAGGGATGGTGCGGTGGCGTGAACATTTCGTCTTTCGGACCCTGTTCGACCACCTTGCCCCTCTGCATGACCACCACCTCGTCGGCAATTGATCTGACTGTCGCCAAGTCATGCGTGATGAACATGTAGGCGAGGTTGAATTCTTGCTGCAGCCGGTCAAGCAGTTTCAGTATCCCTTCGGCAACAAGCTGGTCAAGCGCGCTGGTCACCTCATCGCAGATAATGAATTTGGGATCGGCCGCAAGAGCCCGGGCGATACCAACCCGCTGCTTCTGGCCGCCTGACAATTCGGGCGGATAGCGGTTGTAGAACTTGGCCGGGTCGAGTTCGATCAGATCGAGAAGTTCATCAACGCGGCTTTTGAGTGCTGTGCCGTGAAGACCGCTGTAGAACTGGGCCGGACGCCCAATGATGTCGCAAATACGGATTTTCGGATTTAAAGCCGTATCCGCCATCTGATAAATCATTTGGGCTTGGCGAAGTTGTTCTTTGGAGCGGTCCTGATAGCGCGGCGGCAGAGCTTCACCATTGAACAGGATTTGTCCCTTGGTCGGGGGCAAAAGGCCGGTGATACAACGGGCCGTCGTCGATTTGCCCGAGCCGGACTCGCCCACAACGGCGACGGTCATTCCGGGATAGATGTCGAACGACACGTCGTCCAAAACCTTGGTCTTGCCATAAGCTGCATCAATGCCCTGAACCGATATGATTGGGATGGCGTCTGCACCCGTTGGACGCTGTTTTTGGGGGCGCTTGAAACTGCGCACGGCCCAAAGGCTCTTTGTGTAATTCTCTTTGGGCGAATCCAGCATTTGCGCGGTGGGCGCTTCCTCGACTTCCTCACCCTTTAGGAGCACTTTGATGGTGTCCGCCATCTGCGCAACAACAGCAAGATCGTGGGTGATGTAGATCGCAGCGGTGTTGAACTGATCAACAATGTCGCGGATCGCCGCCAGAACCTCGATCTGCGTGGTCACGTCCAGTGCAGTGGTCGGTTCGTCAAAAATGATCAAGTCTGGGCGGCACGCCATGGCCATGGCAGTCATGGCACGTTGTAATTGGCCACCGGATACCTGATGCGGATACCGGAACCCGATTTCGTCAGGATTTGGCAAACGCAGCCGCTCGTAGAGCTGCATCGCGTCTTCCTGCGCCTCGACCCGCTTCTGGATCCGGTACTGGATCGGTGCTTCCGTGTGCTGGTCAATGATTTTATGAGACGGGTTGAAGGATGCTGCCGCAGACTGAGCCACATAGGCAATCCGTGATCCGCGCAGGGCACGCAGCGCAGATTCTGGTGTGGTGGTCAGCTCCATGCCGTCGAATTCAATCGACCCGCCAGAGATCCGGCAGCCGTCCCGGGCAAAGCCCATCGAAGCGAGGCCGATAGTGGACTTGCCAGCCCCAGATTCGCCGATGAGGCCAAGAACCTCACCCTTGTGAAGGGTTAGATCCACCCCATGGACGATCTCAACCCATTTCTCATCGGAATAGCCTTCTATACGAAGGTCCTTGATTTCCAGAAGTACGTCTTTCTTGGGAACCATGATCAAACCTCCTTCAGACCGGAGGACCGGAACAACATCCAGTCGACGACAAAGTTGACCGCAACCGTCAGCAGCGCAATCGCCGCCGCAGGGATTAGCGGTGTCAGTTCACCAAAGGAAATCAAGGTCGCGTTCTCACGTACCATAGAACCCCAGTCAGCGGTTGGTGGCTGAATGCCCAGCCCGAGGAAGGATAGACCCGCGATCAGAAGGAACACGAAGCAGAACTCCAGGCCGAATTCGGCAATCAGCGGCGCCGTCGAGTTGGGCAGGATCTCCTTGCGGATGAGATACCAGGTCCCCTCCCCCCTGAGCTTTGCCGCCTCGATGTAATCCATCACGACTACATTACCTGCAACCGCACGGGTCAGTCGGAACACCCGTGGCGAATAGATCACCGCAACAACGACGACGATCACCGCCAGGTTTGTGCCGAAGATACTCAGCATCAAAAGCGCGAAGATAAGTGACGGAACGGACATGATCACATCGGCAAAACGGCCCATGAACTGGTCGAACCACCCGCCTTTCGTTGCCGCAAGCAAACCGGCAAACGCACCCATGACAAAGGCAAGCGTTGTTGCAATCAGCGCCAGGCCGACCGAGTTTCGTGCGCCGTAGATGATCCGGCTGAACATGTCCCGCCCGAGCTGGTCAGCGCCCAGCAACATGTTTTCATCTGCTGGTGCGAACGCCGACGAGATGACTTCGGCTTCGCCAAACGGCGCGATGACCGGGGCGAAAATACCGGCAATCGCGTAGGTGAAGATCACGAACATGCCAAAAGCAGCGGTCAGCGGAGCTGTTCTCAGCTCCTTGGCAACTCCTTCGGGTGCAATAATGATGAGAAATTCCCGGAAGGCATAGGACGTCCCTGCCGCCAATGCCAAAATCCCGGCAGCTATTGTGACAAACCTGAGAGCCCCCACCCCGCCGATGATCCCCATCACGAAAGACACGAGGGTCAGGGAGAAAATCAGCAGAAACAGCTCGCGTTTTTTGAAATACGCCGCCAGGCAGGACCCGCCGATCAGCAGCGCATAGTAAGCAATAACAAATGTACTCATTTCGCTGCCCTCACTTCGGATGCCGCAAACGCGGATTGGTCAGAATTGCTCCCACATCGGCTGCCAGGTTGAGCAGGATGAAGGTTGCAGCGAAAATCAGACAGCATGCCTGAACAATGGGGAAGTCGCGTTTGGCTACCGCATCCACCAGAAGCTGGCCAATGCCGGGATAGACAAAAACGACCTCGACCAGAACCACACCGGTAATTAGGTAGGCAAGGTTGAGTGCAACGACGTTGATGATCGGCGCCCAGGCATTCGGCAAGGCGTGTTTCACGATGATTTTCCAGGGCGGGACACCCTTTAGCCGTGCCATCTCGATGTAGGGCGAAGCCAGCAGGTTGATAATTGCAGCCCGCGTCATCCGCATCATGTGCGCAGTGACTACCAGCACCAATGTCAATGCGGGCAAGAAAGTCCGATGCAACAATTCTCCGAAGGTCATGTCGGGGCTTATGCTCGCGATTGCAGGAAAATACTGTGTCTTTACCGCCAGATACAGAATCAGGATATATCCGAGAAAGAATTCGGGAGAAGAAATTGAGGTCAGCGTCGCAACGTTCGCAACCCGGTCGAACAGGGTATTGCGCAGCAAGGCAACAATCACTCCGAGAATTATGGAAATCGGCACAGCGATAACGGCTGCATAGGTCGCCAAGAAGAGCGTGTTCACAAACCTTTCGCCGATTGCCTCCCCAACGCTGACGCCGGATACCAGCGAGACACCAAAGTCGCCCGTCAAGGCGCCGCCGAGCCATTGGAAATAGCGAAAGATGGCCGGTTGATCGAGGCCAAGCTTTTCTCGAAGAGCTGCAACAGTTTCAGGCGTTGCCCCCTGACCCAAAACGGCCTGTGCGATATCGCCGGGTAGCAGCTCGACCGCGAAGAATATCAGGATTGAAACCACGAGAAGCGTGACCAAACCTAAGCCAAGTCTCTTTAGGACCAGCTGTAGGATGTCCCCCATTTGTCCCTCCAGAACACGAAGCCCGGACCTCACATCAAATGTCCGAACGGCAGTCAGGCGCCCCTTGTCCGCTTTATTTTCTCTGCTTTGGCAGAAGGCCCCGACGCGACAGCAACATGAACCGAACTGAGTTCGGGTCTATGTCATAAACGAAGCGGCGGATTTTCTCCGCCGCTTCGTATTAGGATCAGGACTCGAACCACCAGCGGCTTGCCGCCCGTGCGCCATCATTTTCCCAGCTGGCAGCCAGCTGATCCGGCGTACCCACCTTAGTGCTGTTGGCGTAAACGAAATTGTTGAAGAACGGGATGATCGTCCCGCCGTCGTCTTTCGCCAGGATTGCCATCTCGCGGTACATGTCCGCGCGCTTGGCGTCGTCCAATTCCGCTTTTGCTTGCAGCAGCAACTTGTTGAATTGCTCATTCTGCCAGAAGGATTCGTTCCAAGCGGCATCATCCTTATAAGCCAGCGTGTACATCACATCCGGTGTCGGACGAGCACCCCAGGAGACCAGACAGAACGGCTTTTTCAACCACACGTCGGAGTAATAACCGTCGTTCGGTTCGCGCACGACGTTGATGTTGATGCCCGCCGCTTTGGCTTGTTCGGCGTAAAGGACGGCCATGTCGACGGCGCCGGCATAAACACTATCCGCCGTAGACAGGTTGATAGTCAGTCCTTCTGCACCAGCTTTCTTTAGCAAAGACTTGGCCTGGTCCGGGTCATACTCGCGTTGCGGAAGGTCGTCCGGCCAATACGGCTGCGCTGGGGAGTGATGGAAATCATTGCCCTTGGTAGCCGCGCCGAAGGCGATTTTCTCGATGATCTCGTCGCGGTTCATCGACAGTTTCAACGCGTTGCGCACGTCGACATTGTCGAATGGAGCGACATTACAATGCATTGGCATTGTGATCGCGCCCGCGGACGGGATATTGTGAATTTTGATGTTCGGATTACGCTGCAACAGCCCCATCGTCTTCAGCTCGATCAGCGAGACTGCGTCCACGTCACCGGTCATAAGGGCGGTTTGGCGGGCATTCGGATCGTTCAGAACGATGATCTCGACCTTATCGAAATAAGCGCCTTCACGGTGCCAACCGTCGTGCCGGCTCAGGTTGAACTGAACGCCAAACTCACCACTATCGATCTTGTACGGACCCGTGCCATCGCCGGACTCCCAATCGATCGTACCGTCTTCATTGGCAGGGCAAATGCAAAGGTGGTAATCAGTCATCAGCCACGGGAAGTCCGCATTGCCGCCGGAAAGCGACACCACAACGGTGTAGTCACCATCCTTCTTGATGTCTGTCACACCAGCAAGCAGAGCTTTCGCTGCAGATGTCGATGCGTCACCGCGGTGGTGATTGAGCGACGCGATCACGTCGTCTGCCGTCAACTTCTTGCCACTGTGGAAGCTGGCATTTTCGGTAAGCTTAAAGGTCCACTCAGAGGCGTCCGCACTGGCTTCCCAACTGTCGGCCAGGTCTGGCCCGAGAGAGCCATCTCCCATGATCATCGTCAGGAAGCTGCGATACGTGTGCGCCATGAAGATCATCTGGCGGGTCAAGTAGGTGCCCGGATCATGGCTATCCGACGTGTTTCCGTCATGAAGACCCCAGCGGAAGGTGCCACCGCTTTTCGGTTGCGCCTTCGCCTTGGTGGACCATAGGCCCGTTGCAGTGGAGGCCGTCAGACCCGCCAGCACCGAATAACGTATAAACTCACGCTTTGTGATGCCTCCGGTGCGCGCCGCGCTTTCAAGGCGATTGATCATGTCTTGGTCTTTGGTTTTGGTCATCTGTCTCCCCATCTGGAATATTCAAAGCTGTCGACAGTTAAATTCCCATACGTAGCATCCGCAAATTTTCGAGTATCTGCGATGCTCATTTGCGACATGCAGATAACAAAACACGAACTCCACCACCTCGACTACACTTTTGGCAAAATTCAAGGTTTAAAATTTTTAATGCTAACAGCATGCCACAAAATTGTGCAGAGCAACATTACTTAAGCAAAACATGAAATTTTGACCGTACGGAAAACAACAAAGCGCTACTATTATTATCTGCTTTGAAACTACTGCCGATTCTTTTGGCTCCGAGGAACGATAATATTCCTGCAATGTCGGAAAATGCTGTTCAAGTTCGGTTTACCGCGCGTTGTCGCACCTCATCACGCGCATCCTGACGGAAAGTGAACCACCTTCGGAGATCCCAATGAGTGTCGCAACGCGCAGCCGAAGCGGTGGCCGTGCCGGCCGCCGAGCACTTCGCACCGCACCTGATCACGAAATGTTGCCGGGTCTCACCCGAAAGCTGCCTTTGTGCGAACCCTTGGATCAAGATCAGATTGAACGCCTCGACAACGCGTCCATGAGAATACTGGAAGAGGTCGGGATCATCTTCCGGGACCCCATTGCGCTTGATGACTGGCGCAACGCCGGTGCAAAGGTGGATGGAGAACGGGTTTATCTCGACCGTGGCCTGGTACGCGAGCTTATCCGCACAATCCCCTCCAGCTTCACGTATCACGCCCGCAATCCGGCAAAGAACGTTCCGCTTGGTGGCAACCGGTCAATGTTTGTACCGATGACCGGAGCCCCGTTCATTCGGGATCTCAACGACGAGCGCCGCAACCCGACGCTGGAAGATCTGGCGATGTTCCACAAGCTCAGCCACATGCTTCCTGCGATGCATTCCAGCGCGCACCACATAGTCGAACCCTATGACCATCCCATCAGCCACCGCCACTTGCGCATCACCTATTCGTCAATGAAGCATTCAGACAAGACTTTCATGGGCATGACAACAAGCCCCAAGAATGCCGAAGACGTCATGGAGATGTGCGCCCTCCTCTTCGGAGAGGATTATTTGGAAGACCACCCGGTCACAACTGGCAACTGCAACGGCAATTCTCCCCTGGTCTGGGACGAGACCATGCTCGGCGCCATGCGCGCCTTTTCAAAACGGAACCAGCCGGTACTGTGCTCCCCCTTCGTGCTCGGCGGCGCCAACACACCGGCCTCGGTGGTGCCGGCCGTTGCCCAGCTGAACGCGGAAGCCCTGAGTGCGCTCGCCTACACCCAGGTGATCCGCAAAGGCGCGCCCGCGATCTACGGCCATTATCTCTCGACAGTGTCCATGAAATCCGGCGCACCAATGGCGGGCACGCCGGAGATCAGCCTGATGAACTTCCTGATCGGTCAGCTGGCGCGCCATTACAATGTGCCCTGGCGCACCTCCGGCTCGCTCGGCGGCGCCAAGACTTTCGATGCCCAAGCGGGTTATGAGAGCGCAGCAACTTTGAGCGCCGTGATCCATGCCGGCGCCAACTACATCTGGCACGCAGCCGGTTGGAACGAAGCCGGCATGCACTGTTCCGTTGCAAAGTTTATTGTCGATGCAGAGCAATGCGCCATGGCCTATCGCATGGCCGAAGGTCCGCGCTGGGACGACTTTGACGAAGCGCTGGCAGCGGTCCGTGATGTTGGTCCGGGCGGTCACTATCTTGGTCACCCCCACACCCAGGAAAACTTCCAGCGGGCCTTCTTCATGCCAGACATGTTCGACAACAACTCGATCGAACAATGGAAGGCGGAAGGCGAAGTCGAAATCACAGAGCGTGCCCTGGCCCAGGCCCGTAAGCTCCTTTTGGAGTACCAGGAACCGAGGCTCGACGAAGCGAAGAACGAGGCTCTCTTGGACTATATTGCCCGTCGCGAACGGGAAATACCGGCCGAAGATGCCTTAAACCAAGAATTCTAATTCCTCACCAGCCGAGAGTATGCCGAGAGTATTCTGCGTCGAAGCGCGCAGACAGGATGTTGGACCAGCCCAAAACGACCAGCTTTCAGCTGATCTTGCGATTTCCGTCTCAGGACGTTCCATGAAGATTTCCTCGATCGAGATTTACCGGCACGACCTGCCAGTGAAAAACGGCCCCTACAAAATGGCCAATGCCGAGGTTTGGTCGCTTCAGACAACCCTCGTCAAACTGACATCTAACACGGGTCTCAGCGGATGGGGCGAGACCTGTCCGGTCGGGCCGACCTATGCCGAAGCACACGCGCGTGGTGCGCAAGCGGCGCTTCAGCAGATGGCACCGGCACTGATCGGAGTGGAGGTGCAGCCGTTGACTGTTGTAAGAGCCATGAACGGCGCTCTCAACGGCCACAATTATGCCAAGGCAGCGATCGACATCGCGATCCATGACCTGCTCGGCAAAGACCTCGGCGTGAGCGCCGCGACACTGCTCGGCGGTGTGGTCACGGATATGGTGCCCTCCTATTACGCGCTCGGTGTCGGTGACCCGGATGAAATTGCCCGTCTTGCGCTGGAAAAGCAGAAGGAGGGCTACCAACGCCTGCAGATCAAGCTCGGCGGACGGCCAGTTGACGTGGACATCGAGAGTATCCGCAAGGTCTGGCAGAAAATCGCAGGCACCGGTATGCGCCTTGCGGTTGACGGAAATCGAGGATGGACGACACGGGATGCCCTTCGTGTGTGCCGGGAGTGCCCCGATATACCTTTTGTTCTGGAACAACCCTGTAACCTGATCGAGGACCTGGAAAAAATTCGCCCTCAGATCCAGCACGCGCTTTACATGGATGAAAGCAGCGTCGATCTCGCCACCGTCATTCGTGCCGTTGGAACCGGACTTGTCGACGGGTTCGGCATGAAGGTCACACGCATAGGCGGACTGCAGCAGATGGCTGCGTTCCGGGATATCTGCGAGGCGGCCAATTTGCCCCATACCTGCGATGACGCCTGGGGTGGCGACATCATATCGGCGGCGTGCACGCTGATCGCAGCCACTGTCAAACCGTCCCTGCTGGAAGGTGTCTGGCTGGCCGCCCCAATGATCGAGGGGAGCTACGGCTCCAACGAGGGTGTTCGAATAAGGGATGGTCACATCCGCGTTCCCGATAGCCCTGGCCTCGGTGTTGAGATTGACGAAATCCGCTTCGGCGCCCCGATGGCCGCCTGGTAAAGGGAGAACAAACTAATGCGATTTACCGGAAAGAAAGCGCTCGTGACCGGTGCTGCCGGCGGTATGGGGCAAGTGATCACCAAAATGTTGCGTAATGAAGGCGCTTTGGTCGCAGTTGCCGATTTCAATTGCCACGGCATCCCAGCTGAGGCGGAACTTCCCGGCGACCTCTTGGATCAGGTCTATGCAGACAGTCTTCCTGGCGCTGCGGCCAAGGCGCTCGGCGGTCTTGACATCATCATCAACAACGCCGGGGTAATCACACGCGGTCCGGTTACCGAGACCAGTGACCGGGACTGGTCGCTCTCGGTCGGCGTCAATGTAGAAGCTCCTTTCCGAATCTGCCGGGCCGGCATTCCGATCCTCACCGAGGCCGGCGGCGGCGCCATCGTCAATCTCGCCTCCTGCTGGGGCGTGCACCCGGGTCCCAATCACGCAGTCTATTGCATGACAAAGGCGGCCATTGCATCGCTGACCCAATGCATGGGCCGCGATCACGCCCATCAGGGCATAAGGATCAACGCGGTCTGCCCCAATGAAGTCGACACGCCGATGTTGCGCACCGGTTTCGAAAAACGGGGCTTCGATCCGGTAACGGCAATCAAGGACCTCGGCATGACCGTGCCACTCGGCCGGATCGCCAAGCCTGACGACATTGCAGATGTAGTGCTGTTTCTGGCTTCCGATGCAGCCCGGTATATGTGCGGCTCCCTCATTGAGGTGAACGGCGGAAAGTCGGTCGCATGACGCGCTTTGAGGGAAAGACGGCACTGGTAACCGGCGGGCGCAGCGGCATCGGCAAGGCCGTAGCAGAAAGATTACGCGGGGAAGGCGCCCGGGTGTTCACAGCCCAGCGCGACAAAGACCCGGAATTCGAACATGTGTCTGCCGATTTTTCTGATAGCGCGGCACTTGCACAAGTGATCCCGGCGGTCATTGCCGCGTCGGGACGGCTCGATGTTCTGGTGAACAATGCCGGCTTGATGCGGGAGGCCACGATAGAGGACATGATGCTGGAGGACTGGCAGCGCAGCCTGGCCGTCAATCTCACGGCCCCATTCTTACTGGTCAAACATGCCCTGCCGCATCTGCGCATGACCCGAGGCACGATTGTCAATGTCGGGTCAATCGAAGGCATAGGATGCAATCCTCATCATGCCGCTTATGCGGCCTCCAAGGCAGGACTGCACGGCTTGACGCGCGCCATTGCGGTTGACCATGGCCAGGACGGTATTCGCTGCAACGCCGTTGCCCCAGGCTGGATCGATACTGACCTGAATCTGGATTTCATCGCGGCCCAGACCAACCCCGAGGCCTTCAGGCGGGATATCGGCAAAATCCATCCCGTAGGCCGAACAGGCGCACCGGAGGAGGTAGCCGCGCTTGTTTCTTTCCTGGCCGCGGAAGAAAGCGGCTTCATCACCGGCCAGATCTATACCGTTGACGGCGGTCGCATGACCCGGCTCAGCCTACCTTAACGCCAAGAATGCTTCGTACTCAGTTCTGAAATGCCGTGCGGATGGCGGATGACATGGTCACAACCAGATCCCTATCTGCCTCTGCAGAGGTGCCGATCACCAATTGGGACGCGGGGGTCTCGCCAAAGCCGTCTTGTGTTCCAAGCGTCCGCAATTGTGGTCCGATCGAGGACTTCCCCAGCAAGCCGATGGCAATGCCAGCCTCTACCGCCGCCGTCACACCGGCAACACTCTGACTGGAAAAGACGATCCTGTACGGCCGCCCACTTTTCTCAAGTGCTGCAATCGCAGCATCCCTCCACCAGCAAGCTCGGTCGAACAGCGCAATCGGTACTATCGCCTGATCCGGCAATGACAAGTGTTTCGCGCAGACCCAGTAGGTCGGATCCACGTAAATCACCTCCTCAAACGATTGCGATGCCTCCACTTCATAGACGGCGAGATCAAGCTGTCCCCCGGCAATCATCTCCGGAAACTCCGTGCTGATCGAACACGTTACGTCCAACTCCACCTGAGGATGAGATTGCACAAACGCTCCGAGGATCGCCGCAAGCCTGGTTTGGCCGTGATCATCCGGGATGGCCAGCCGCAGCCTGCCGCGCAACCCGTCCGCGGTGATTTCTCGGAGCGCCACATCCAATCGACCGGTAACCTCCCGTGCGACCGGCAAAAGCTGTTCACCGGTTTGCGACAAGGACACCCCGCGCCCCGTCCGATCAAAGACAGGACGTCCCACCACCTGTTCCAGACGCATGATCTGCAGACTGGTGGCGGATTGCGACCGGCCGATCACACGAGCGCCTTCAGTGATGCTGCCCGTTCCTGCCACCGCCAGGAATGTTCTGAGCAACTCACTGTCCAGATTATTCATCGAATTTACCAATATCTGATATTAACGATATTCGTTTTACTGATGAATTCAGCATATCTATCCTGATCCCGTCAAGCTCAGGGGACCCGACATGGCAGATCAGACAGCCGCATCATTTTCGCGTCCAACGCGCCTGTATCTTGCCGGGATTGGTCTTTTGGTCTTTGCGATCATCACATGGCATTGGCCAGATTTCGTCTGGAATGGCGCGGTCTTCACCGTTGAGGGGCTCATTGCAGTTGCCCCACTGGTCGTGCCGGGCATCCTCCTCACAGCCTGGATCATGGCCAGCGGTGCCGACAAGATCATCAGCCGGGCCTTTGAGGGGCATATGGCACGTGCCATCTTGGCCGCCGCGGCGATCGGTGCGATCACTCCCGTATGCGGCGTGACAGTTCTGCCCTTGATGGTTGGCCTTCTCGCAGCAGGTGTGCCGCTCGCACCCGTCATGGCTTTCTGGCTGTCTTCGCCTGTCACAGATCCGGCAATGCTTGCGACAACTGCGGCCACTCTGGGCCTTGCACTTGCCATTGGAAAAACTGTTGCAGCCTTCGGGCTCGGCCTCTTCGGCGGCACTGTGACGGCATTTCTGACAGCCGGAAAATCCGGTCAGTCGGCGCTCAGAAAAAATGGTCTGGCCTCGTCCCTCAAGACAAGAACCTGCTGCGGAGCGGCCAGCTTCGCGCCGAGGGTTTGGCTGAACGCTGACCGGCGCGAAACCTTCTTCCGACAGGGATTCGCCACAACCCGGCTGATCCTGATCTGCTTGATCCCGGCTTTCTTTGCCGAATTTGCCTTGAACCAGGCGCTGACACCGGGCTCTCTCGCTGTATATGTTGGCGCCGACAAATGGTGGGCGATCCCCGCTGCCGTTTTTGTTGGGGCGCCAGCCTATATTGACGGCTACGCCGCCTTGCCACTCACGCGCGGTCTCATCGACAACGGCATGTCCCCAGGCGCGGCGATGGCTTTCCTCGTCTCTGGAGGCGTCGTCAGCATCTGGGGAGCGCTCGCGATCTTTCCCGTGCTGAGACTGCGTCCCTTCTTACTCTACCTGGCGCTGGCCATCACCGGCTCCCTGCTCGCCGGTTATGCCTTCAGTTGGGTCTATTGAGGCTTGAACAGTCAACGGCTGATGGTTTTAAGATGCTTTCGGCGTGGCGCATCTATTCTTCAGCAGCCCGCCATTCCTTCCAGCGCAACACTAAATTAGCACCAAGTTCACGAAACGGCTGCGGCGGCAGTTTTTTGGGTAGAGCTTCCGAACCGAAATGCCGCGTGATGTCGCTCTCGATACCGAGGGCAAGTTCCGCGGCACCCATCCCGGTCAGAGTTCCGCGTGCTGTGCCAAGACCGTTTTGAACACAGCCGGAATAGACACCGTCCTCCAGTTCCCGCATCACGGCCACACCGTTCATAGACAGGCATAGGTGTCCAGCCCAGCGATACTCCATCTTCAGTCCGGCCAATTTCGGGAAGCGCCGGTCGAACTTGTCCTGCATAACTGCGGCTGCCCTGTCGACATGCGCTTGCGTCAGCCGCATATCCGGCTTCAGAACTGCACAGGTGCGGGTGACAATCCGATTGCCGCCCTGACCGGTATCGATCCGCCTCAGGGTCGTCCCCATCGGGTCGGAGGGAGTGATCCCCCAGCGAGGCTGTCCACCGAGTTTCATCATTGCATCGTTATCAAGCTCCGGAGTCATCACGGCAAACAGGAACAGCTGCATCAACCGGTCACGTTCATAACCGAAACTTTCCAGATGGCCATTGATTGTCAGAATGATTTTGCCGGTTGAGACCTTGCCGCCGGGCGTCACGACGAGCCAGCCCGAGTCCTGCTTGGAGAACGAGGTCACCGGGCTTTCTTCAAAGACTGATACGCTGGCCCGCCGCAACCCGGCAGCCAGACCCCGCACATAACCTGCTGGCTGCAGCATCACTGTGCCGGGGGTATAGAGCCCGCCAAGATAGTGCCGACTTCCCGTCAGCTCCGTCATTTGGCGCTGGTCAAGCAGTTCATAGTCTTCGCCAAGGCTGGCAAGGTGTTGCGCATAGCTCTTGTTATGAGCGGCAGCCTTCACGCTGGCAGCACCGTTTACCTTGCCCGCCGGATCGAAATAATTCGCGTCAATCTGGTATTCGTCTACCGCTTCGCGTGCGAAATGGATAGCCTGACGATTGAGGGCTATCAGGGACTTGTCGTCACCAGCCCCGGCATAGTCCTCTGATGTCAGTTCATGCGGCAGATCGATCATGAACCCGGAATTGCGTCCGGCAGAACTCTCTGCGATGGGCAAGGCATCCAACACGATAACCTTCAAGCCGGCATCGATCTGCGTCAGCCGCCGCGCCGCGCTGAGCCCGGCGAAGCCTGCACCGATGATGGTGACGTCCGCAGTGAGATCCTCGGCGAGAACCTGCGGCCGCAGCGGTGCCGGCAGGATCCGGTTCCAGGCCGCCGGCCCTTGCAAACTTGGCAGGCATTTGGCGGCCCGCTGCATCAGCCGACCGCCTCGTCCTCGTCGTCAGCGAGATCCACCCAGATTGTCTTCAGCTGGGTGTACTGGTCATGGGCTGCAAGGCTGTTATCACGGCCGCCAAACCCGGACTGCTTGTAACCTCCGAAGGGCGTCGAGATATCGCCTTCGCCGAAACAGTTTACCGTAACGGTCCCTGCCCGGATTGCCCGCGCGCCGCGCAGGGCCTTCTTGGTGTTGGAAGTGAAGATCGATGCGGCAAGGCCATAATCCGTGGCGTTGGCCATAGCAATCGCTTCATCAAACCCGCGCACCGTCAGGACACTCAGGACAGGACCGAAGATCTCCTCCCTGGCAAGCGCCGAAGACGCATCCACCTCGAGCACGGTCGGCTCCACATAGGCTCCGTCATGGCTTTTACCGCCCGTCAGGACATCGGCATCTGTATCCAAATAGGAACAGACCTTCTGGAAATGCGCGCTTGATACAAGCGCACCGACCCGGTGCTCCGGATCAAGCGGATCTCCAAGGGTCCATTCACGGGTATGAGCTAGGATCCGCTCCATCAGCGCGTCCTTGATCTCCTCTTCGACGATCAGGCGTGAGCTCGCCGAGCAGTTTTCGCCCATGTTCCAGAAAGCGCCGTTGACCACGTGAGCAGCAACACGATCGAGATTGTCTGCATCTTTCAGGACAACGCTGGGGTTCTTGCCGCCCATCTCTAGAACGACTTCCTTCAGATTACTGTCTGCCGCGTAGTGCAGGAACCTACGGCCCGTTTCGGTCGATCCGGTGAAAGACACCATATCAACATCCATATGTCGCCCGAGCGGCTCGCCGACCTCCGGACCGGTGCCCGGCACCACGTTAAAGACACCGCGAGGGATGCCCGCCTCCATGGCAAGTTCGGCAACGCGCAGCGCCGTTAGAGAGGTTTCTTCCGCCGGCTTGACGATCACCGAACAACCCGCTGCCAGTGCAGGCCCAATTTTCCAGGCCAGCATCAAGAGCGGGAAGTTCCATGGCAGCACAAGACCCACCACACCAATCGGCTCACGCACGATCATCGCGATGTGGTCATCAGATGCAGGGGACACCTGATCGTAGATCTTGTCGATCGCCTCCGCGTGCCATTTCAGACAATGGATTGTCTCCGGAACATCAACGGTCTCGCAGTCGAAGATGGTTTTGCCGCTGTCGAGGCTTTCCATCACCGCCAATTCCCGCCGGTTCCGGGTGAGCAATTTGGCAAAGCGGATCAGAACGTTCTTCCGTTCACCAGGAGACAGTTTCGACCAGCGCCCGTCTTCAAATGCATCGCGCGCTTTTGAAACAGCGAAGTCGACATCCTCAGAGCTGCAGGCCGCTATATCAGCCAGCGTCTCACCCGTGGCCGGGTTTACGCTTGAGAATGTCTCTCCAGATTGTGCCGGTCGATAGCTGCCATCGATAAAGGCGTTGGTCGGCAAGGTGAGTTTGGCGGCCAGAGCCTTGTACTCTTCACGCGTCAGAAGATCGGTCATGGTCACGCTCCTGCCGTTATGTCATCAATGGTGGATTTCAACACACGAACAACCTGCTCGAGTTGGCGTTTGTCGTCCTTATTCAGCGCCTTCAGCGGGGGGCGAGGCGGTCCGGCATAAAGACCACTCATCTCAACTCCGTGCTTGACGCACTGGATGAATTTGCCGCCCTGCTCCAGGACGCGCATCAACGGCATCATTGCCGACATTATTTTGCGCCCCTTGGAAAAATCGCCCTCGACCGCACAAGCCTGGTAGAGCGCGACATGTTCCTCGGGCAAGAAATTGGAGCCGGCACAAACCCAGCTCCGCGCACCCCAGGCAAAGAACTCCAGTGCTTGGTCGTCCATGCCACATGACATCTGGATATGCGGATAGTCACGGGCCAGCAGATGCACCCGGTTAATGTCGCCAGAGCTTTCCTTGATGGCGCAAACATTGCTGGACCGGCCAACCCGGTCCAGGAACTCCTCGCCCATGTTGACGCCCATCCGGCCCGGATAATTGTAAAGCATGATCGGTAGATCCGCCGCCCGGTCGATGGTCAGGACATTAAGCGCATTCTCCCGCTCCGTCGGCACGGCATAAGGTGGCGTGGCCACCAAGACGGCTTCGGCATCCATCTTTGCCGCACCTTCAGCCAAAGCGATGGAGTCCGGCGTGCGCATAGTGCCCGTACCGACGATTAGCGGAAGACGTCCCGCTAGCTTGTCCTTTGTGAACTGCGCAAGTTCCAGACGCTCTTCCACCGTCTGGGTATAGTTCTCGCCAGTTGAACCGCCTGAAACTACGCCATGAACGCCGCTGTCGACAAGGTGGTCGATCACCTTTTCCAGCGCATCCCAGACGACATTACCGTCCGTATCATAGGGCGTCACGGCAGGCGTATAGATACCCTCAAAGGTTAGTCTTGGTGTCATCCAGATGGTCTCCGGCTTCAGGCGGATTTGAGTTTGGGAGGCTGGCCGAGTGGGGCTTCCAGCCCGGGCGGCATGACAAAGAGTTCGATCTGGTCCCGCGACAGTGCCCAGTGTTCGAGCGCCAGTTCAGCGGCGCGGTCTTCATTGCCGTCCTCTATGGCAACGATCATCTCGTCGTGCTGCGCACCGGCCAGTTTAAGCCGATCGTCCTTCACCCCGTTTTTCGGGCGGAAGAACGTCATTCCGATGCGGGTGTGGTCAATCAGCAGCCGGTCAAGGCTCGCCATCAGGTAGCTGTTGCCGGCCATCAGGCCGGTGATGCGGTGAAAACGATCGTTCGTCAGCGCACGCGCGGTCACGTCACCGGTGTCCATCGCCTCCCGAAAGGCATCTTGTGCCGCCTTCAGTTCATCGATCTGTGCCGGCGTGGCGTTCTGGGCAGCCAGGCGCAGTATGGCGCTGTAAATCAGCGGTGCGGCCAGGAAGAAATCGCGCAGCGTGAAATGAGTCATATCGGAAACACGCGCGCCGCGATTGAGCTGCAACGAGACATACCCCTCGCCGGACAACTGCTGCAGCACCTCCCGCAAGGGTGTGCGTGACAGTCCGTAGAGATCACAAAGCTCTGTTTCTTCAAGCGCACTTCCGGGCTTGCGCTCCAGCGTCAGGATCGCACGCTTCAGATCTTCATAGGCGACCGTCTTGGCCGTTCCACGCTGAGGGGGCATCACTCCGCTCCGTTTCGATTTTGGTTGACCGATTTGTATACAATGTGAATACAATGACAACACATAAATCATACAATGATGCCCGATGCTCGAAACGGGCCAAGGCGACAGGCTCCGGAGAAAAGCGACATGCCCACAACGCGCGACGTCACCTTCCTGCTGCTCGACGATTTTTCCCACATTGCCTTTGCCTGTGCCGTTGAGCCGCTGCGCATCGCCAATCTGCTTCAGGGTGAGGAGATTTACCGCTGGCGGCTTGCATCAGTTGATGGTGAGCGCGCCGTTTGTTCAAACAGGACGGTCACCCTTGTCGATCAGGGCCTAACGGATTTGCCGCCGCGCAGCAGCCTGTTTCTGATTTCTGGCCAGAATGTCGGCGAAAAAGCGACCTCGGACGTGCTCGCCTTCCTGCGCCGCGAACGGGCACGCGGCACCCGGATCGGCGCCATCTGTTCCGGGGCTCATGTGCTGGCAAGCGCCGGATTTCTGAACAACCGCCGGGCGGCCATCCACTGGTCTTTCCACGACAGCTTTCAGGAGAATTTTCCGGAGGTTGAACTGTGCCGCAACGTCTTCGTCGCCGACGAAACGTTCGTGACGGCCTCGGGTGGTACGGCAGCGACCGATCTGATGCTACATCTGATTGGCGAGACACACGGTGAGGACCTTGCTGCAGCGATTGCCGACATGATGGTATATTCCGGCGTTCGCCCCGCTGATGCGGCCCAGCAGATATCCCTTCAGGCCCGCCACGGCATTCGCAATCCGCATATCGCCGAAGCCATCCGGCTGCTCAATGAGAGCGCGCCCTACTACCTTCCAACGTCAGAGATCGCCCGTACCATCGGCATATCTACGCGGCAACTGGAGCGCCTGTTTCAGAAGCACCTGAAGATGTCGCCAAAACAGTTTGCCATAAACCAGAAGCTGACTAGAGCGCGGAACCTGCTGCTGCAGACGGAGCAGTCGATCTCCGAAATCGCACTGGCGTGCGGCTACGAGTCTCCTTCGCACTTCATCCGCACCTATCAGAATCGCTTCGGCGTCACCCCGCACAACCAGCGGGTCTTCGCTACGACACCCCAAACTGTGTATCAAATCGCCTGACCAGTACAGCAGGTCCGGCCTGGCAACTTCACCCACCCACCGCGGTGGATGCGGGATTGGCAACTTTTGTCGAGTTTAGGTTAGACGGGGCTAACAACGAACATTCCCTGCGATAAAATCGAATTTCTGCTCGGCAAACAAAGTGCCGACAAACTCAATTGCACAAAGATCAGCTTAGACCGAGATGTTTGGCGAGGTTATAAACTTCCGGCCGCACAGCTTTCGCTGCCTGCCAAACCAGAAAGTACCCCTTGCCGGTTTTCAGCGGCTTATCGACCAGCCTCACAAGCCGCCCGGATGCCAAGTCTGCTTGCAAGAGCGAACAGCTTGCCAAAGCGATGCCCTCGCCCTCTAAGGCCAAACCGATGGAATGACTGTAACTCTGGCACAATGTTTTGGTCAGACCGTGAAAAACGCTTTGATGTTCCCGCTGTTGCCATACGTCCCAGTTGATCCAGTCCGGTGCATGTCTCTTATAGTCCAGCAGCCTCGAATTTTGGTGGGCGTTGGCAAAGCGTTCGGCCTCAGCGGGAGAGGCAACAGGGGCCAGTTCCTCGTCCATCAGCAAATGCCCTTCCCACCCCTCGGGAACCTTGTCGGCGTAGATAATGGCAAGGTCATTGCTGGCTGAAAGCACGTCGCGGGGATCATCCTTAACGACCGTTTCGACAGGACAGGATGAAGAGCTGAGCGCAAAAGACCGAAGGCGCTCGAACAGCCAAAAGACTGACACGGCTGAATTGGCTGCGATGCGGACGGAAGACGCCGCTGGCGACCTGACCTGATCAAGCGCGCCTTGAAGATAGTCCAGCGCCATGGCCACGGGATCGGCCAGTTGTGCCCCGGCCTGCGTTGGTTTGAGGCTCCGCGCGCCGCGCTCAAATAAATCCGCACCCAGCCAGTTTTCGAGTTGCTTCACACGCTTGCTGACCGCGGCTTGCGACACATAAAGCTCAGACGCTGCAGCGCTGAAGCTGCCGGCGCGCAGCGCCGTTTCAAAGAACACAAGCGTGTCGAGCGGCGGAAGCGATTTTCGTCGGCTATCCATTCCCATTGGTTATAGCTATGCCTGAGAATTTTCAATATACACTGCGTGCCGATGTCGAATTAGTTTTGGCTCAAACTCATTGGGCGAAACGACATGGCGAATTTCGACTGGCATGCAAAGCGAAGCGATCTGGATGGAATCGCATTGCTTGATCGCGCACCGAAGGGTGAAGGGATCGATCTGGAATCCGTCAGACTTTACCGCCTTGGCCGGGTGCGCGAGCAAATGGCTCACTTTGGCGTCGACGCCGTCATCCTGTCGGACCCCATCAACATCCGCTACGCCACGGGTGCGCGGAACATGCAGGTGTTTTGTCAACGCAATGCACCGTCGCGCTACCTGCTGCTAACCGCCGCGAGATCTCTCCTTTTCGAGTTTACCGGATGCCTGCATCTTGGGCAGGGCTTGGAAACAATTGACGAAGTGCGCCCCGCCAAGACCGCCAGCTTTGTCGCGGCCGGTCCCGGCATTCAGGCCCGGGAAAAGGCCTGGGCAGTTGAAATGGCGGACCTGATCAAGGAGCTTGCCGGGAAAGGAGCAACCGTCGGGCTGGAGCGGCTGAATGCCGGAACCGCGATTGCACTTAAGGACTGCGGTCTGCGCATCGTTGATGCCCAACAGCCGGTAGAAATGGCGCGTTCGGTCAAGTCCAGCGAAGAAATGAAATGCGTGAATGCCTCATTACGGGCGACCGAGACCGGCGTGGCCAGGTTGCGGGATGCAATCCGCCCCGGAATGACAGAAAATGAATTGTGGTCCGTCTTGCATCAATCGGTGATCGCGCAGAATGCGGATTATTGCGAAACACGGCTTCTTAACGCAGGCGCCCGGACGAACCCGTGGTTTCAGGAAACTTCCAGCAATGTCATTGGTAAAAACGAGTTGATTGCACTCGATACTGATGTGGTTGGTTGTCACGGTTACTATTCCGATTTCTCGCGCACATTCCATTCTGGACCGGGAAAACCGACGGAGGCGCAACGCGAGCTCTACAAGGTTGCGTACGAGCAGGTCCAAAGCAACATGGACATTCTCCATGCGGGCATGAGTTTTCGGGACTATGCGGAGCGTGCGTGGGATATCCCGGAAAAATTCTACGACAACCGCTATTACCTCTCGGCCCATGGCTGCGGCATGACGGGCGAATACCCTTATCTGTATCACAAGGGGGATTTTCCCGATGCTGGATATGACGGAGAGATCGTCGCCGGGATGACGATCTGTGTTGAAAGCTATATCGGCGCCGCTGGAGGCTGCGAAGGTGTCAAACTTGAGCAACAGGTTCTGGTGACAGAAAAGGGCATTGAGCTGCTGTCCCGCTTTCCCTTCGAAGAAGAACTGCTGCGGTAAATTCTCTTATAAATGTTTCTGTATTTTCGCGAAGTTCCGCGCCATTGTTCAAAATTGGCGCAGCCCTCCAATGAAATCGGCGATATTCCTTGGAATAAGGCACAGCAGTACACCGGCGAAGCGGTCACGTCTTTTGAATACATTTCCGGCACTTCCTTGGGACTCCTTCTGGCGAAGAAACGTGAACTGAGGAAACCTATGGCAGAGCCATCCTCCCACTATGTCCTAATTGAAGCTGCGACATCCTCTCCGATACTGCCTCTCGATCAAGCTATCGAAGCCTTCTTTGAAGATGGTATTTCCGAAGAAATGATTGTGGATGGCGCTATTGCAACAAACGCACAGCAACGGAATGACTTCTGGAACCTGCGCGAACACATCCCCGAAGGCGAAGTGCTGAATGGCGGGTCGGTGAAGCATGACGTTTCGGTTCGCACCTCAGATATAGGCCGGTTCATAGAAATGGGGTCTGCTTTGGTAGAGCGATACTGTGAAGGTGCCCGCCTTTCGATTTACGGTCACGTCGGAGACGGTAATGTGCATTTCAATGTTCTTTCTCCCGAGGGCGTCGATGCGTCACTCTTCCTCGAAGAGGTCAGCACTGAAGTCTCTCCCCGCATCTACGATCTGGTCGCAAAGATGGATGGTTCTTTCAGCGCAGAATATGGTTTGGGGCGGGACAAGCTGCCGCTCGACCATCGTTACGGTGACCCGATCAAGCGCGATCTTATGAATGCAATCAAAACTGTCTTCGCCCCCCAGAAAATCATGAACCCAGGTAAGGTAGTCACCTCCCAAATCGAAACAGCAAGGGAAAAGGAAGGATCATGCTTTTAGGCGTTACAAAGTCAATCAAGAACTGCGAATACGGTGTTGGGTTACGGTTGAGCGAAAAAGCTCAGATCCTGTTGACTTAACTGACGGAAAAATACAACCAAGCTGGCCAATCGGTGAGCAGCGGATCAAAGGATCGCACGGGTTTGCCGGTCGGAATTTTGAAACAAGTTCACGCTGAAACGGGCGTTGTGAACTTTTGTGAACCACCTTTGAACCAAATGTTCCGGGAATTGGGGCGGATCTGCTGGTGAGCCCAAAAGGCATCCCCAAAGCGTCATCGCGGCTTCTCTAGGACTTCGCTTTTGACGCGTGTCAGTTATCGCAGTTCAATAAAATCCAGCTTTTGAGTGATGGTCCGCTAATTGCCAAGGCGGGCGCACCCAAAACTCAGATTTATAGCCCGACCTTCAAACGGCTTTCTTAGACAGCTTGCCAAATCGCAGGAGGTCAGACTTTGAGGCCTTCAAATCCCAAGACGAACCACAAGTTAAAGCAAAAAACCGAGCAAAGCGCTCATTGCCAAAGTTAACGATCAAAATGCGACCTGACGACCGGAAACTGTCTCATAACATTGGACGGGGCTGCTGTCTCATCACGCCCGGATTTGCTTTTGCGAAAAATGGCTTGACAAATTGGAACGTTCCAGTTTTGATGCCATAAAATTGGAACGTTCCAAATAATCGTCTCTTAGGAGGAATTCATGCGGTGGGGACTGATAGGCGCGAGCCGTATTGCGTCCAGTTTTGTCATCGATGCCATCCGCGTTCAGGACGGGGCGGACATTCAGTCTGTCCTTAGTTCAGATGTTGAGCGGGGCAAGGTGTTTGCCAGTGAACATCAGATCCCGGACAGCTACACAGACCTTGACGCTCTGCTGGCCGACGAGAGTGTGGATGCGGTCTACATTTCAACGACCAACGAAAAACACCACCCTCAAGCACTGGCCGCGATAGCAGCTGGCAAACACGTGCTCTGTGAAAAGCCGCTTGCAATGACACTTGCCGAGGCCGTCGAGATGGTAAAGGCAGCCGCAGAAAAAGGCGTGACGTTTGCGACCAATCACCATTTGCGCAATGCGGGGTCTCACCTTGCGATCCGAGATCTCATTGTTTCTGGACGGATCGGCAAAGTCTTAAGTTCAAGGGTGTTCCACGCTGTGAACTTGCCGGAGCATCTGCGTGGGTGGCGGATCAACGACGCTTCCGCCGGTGGCGGTGTCATACCTGACATTACAGTCCACGATGCAGACACGGTCCGCTTTCATCTCTCGGAAGATCCGGTGGATGTCGTTGCAAAATCCGGAACGTCTGGCATGGGCGAAGGTGTTGAGGACAGCGTGATGTCGGTCTGGTCCATGCCTTCAGGCGCGATGGTTCAGACCCACGAGAGTTTTACGCACGGATTCGCCGGGACAGGAATTGAATTTCACGGGACAGAAGGGTCGATCTTCGCCCGAAACGTCATGACCCAACAGCCGATCGGCGCGATCAAGTTGGTGACAGCGGATGGTGAGGCCGAAGTCCCGTTCGAGACACATAACCTCTACCACCGCGCCCTCGGTCTTTTTGTTGCTGCTGTGGCGGGCAATGGAAAGCCGTCTGCAGATGGTGTTGATGGGGTGAAATCCCTAGCTGTTGCGCTTGCGGTTCGCACAGCGGCGCAAACGGGTGAAACGACCCGTGTCGATTACGGAGGGTTCTAAGCGATGACCTCCAAACTCGTTTCCATGGACGAAGCTGCTGGCCGCATTCAGGACGGCGCAATCATAACGGTTTCCTCGTCTTCGGGTCTTGGTTGTCCTGACAAGATCCTGGAAGCCATTGGGGAGCGCTTCGAAAAGGAAGGTCACCCGCGGAACCTGACCACGATCCACCCGATTGCGGCAGGCGATATGTACGGTATCAAGGGAATTGATCACATCGCAAAGGATGGTCTGCTCTCCACCATCATCGCCGGATCCTATCCCTCCGGTCCATCTTCCCTGCCCATGCCGGACATATGGCAGATGCTCGTCGACAACCGGGTCGCTGCCTACAATGTCCCGTCCGGGATCCTGTTTGACATGCACCGCGACGTGGCAGCACGCCGTCCGGGTGTCATGACAAAAGTAGGCCTGGACACCTTTGTCGATCCGATCCGGCAAGGTTGTGCCATGAACGATGTTGCAGCCGGCAAGCCGATCGTCTCCCGGATCGAACTCGGCGGTGAAACGTGGCTGCACTTCCCAAACATCATTCCAGACGTTGCGATTATTCGGGCAACGACGGCCGATGAACGCGGCAACCTGACATATGAACATGAAGGTGCGTATCTTGGAGGCCTGGAGCAGGCAATTGCGGTGCGCAACCATGGCGGTTTGGTGATCGCACAGGTGAAGCGGATCACCGCGTCCGGTTCTCTGCGCCCGCATGACGTTCGAGTGCCCGGTCATTTGGTTGATCTGATCGTTGTCGATCCAGATCAGCGACAAACCACGGAAACCGACTACGACCCGGCGATTTCCGGAGAAATCATGCGACCCTGGTCGAGTTTTTCACTGGCTGAACACGGTATCGAAAAAGTCGTGGCCCGGCGCGCGGCCATGGAACTGAACAAAGGCCAGACCGCCAATCTCGGTTTCGGCGTATCTGCGATGGTGCCCCGTGTCTTGTTGGAAGCTGGGCAGGAACAGGCCGTCACATGGGCGATTGAACAAGGTGCCACAGGCGGAATGCCGCTCACCGGGTTTGCGTTTGGCTGCGCTTCAAACGCGGATGCTTATATGCCGTCGCCGCAGCAGTTCACCTATTTCCAGGGCGGTGGATTTGATGTCTCGTTCCTGTCTTTTCTGGAGATCGATCTCGATGGCAATGTCAACGTCTCCAAGCTCGGCAAAAAGCCTTACCTGACAGCTGGATGCGGTGGCTTTGTGGATATCACGGCCAATGCAAGAAAGATCGTGTTTTCCGGTTTGTTTGAGGCCGGGGCGGACCTCGAGCTGACCGATGATGCGCTGACCGTCAGGGCGCCCGGCAAGTTCACCAAGATGGTGGATGAAGTTGAGCATGTTACCTTTTCCGGCCGCCGCGCCCGCGAGCTCGGTCAGGACGTCCTCTATGTGACAGAACGTTGTGTGATCCAGCTAACGGACAGCGGGCTGATGGCAACAGAAGTCATGCCCGGCATCGATGCCCAGCGAGATATCGTCGATGCATCCAAGGGGCGGGTTCGTCTCGCGAACACGCTGACGGAAATGCCGAAGACGCTTCTTCGCCAGGAAGCCATGGAGCTGCATCTGTGAGCGGGTTGCATCTCATAAGGCACGGCACGATCGCCGAGTTGCGCCTGGACAATCCGGCAAAGCTCAATGCCTTTACGGTTGAAATGCTCGAAGCTGTTGAGCCTGCTTGCGCGGAAGTGGAGCGGGACCACGCGCTCCGCGCACTTGTGATCACTGCGGAAGATAGCAAGGCCTTTTGTGCCGGCGCGGACATCATGGCCTGGTCGCAACTGGAGCCCTGGGAATTTGCCCGCAACTGGGTGCGCTATGGCCACCGGATTTTTGACCGGGTTGCCGGCCTTTCCAAGCCGACGATTGCGGCCCTGAATGGTCACGCATTTGGTGGTGGCCTTGAGTTCGCCGCGACGGCTGACATCCGGGTCATGGCACCAAGCGCAACGCTGGCGCTGCCGGAAGCTGCCGTTGGAATTGTTCCCGGATGGTCAGGGACACAGCGGATGATCCGGCTCCTTGGAGAGCCTCTTGTAAAGGAAATGGCTCTCTTCGGCCGCCGAATTTCGGCTGAACGTGCCTTTGCTGCCGGATTCGCAGCCGAGATTTCTGAAGATCCAAAACAGAAAGCCTTCGAAATTGCCGAGGCCTTGTCGGCCAAATCACCGTGCTCCATCGAGGTTGCCAAATACATGATCCATGCGGCGGTCGGTGAAGACCGCGACGCCATGATTGAAGCTCTGGGTGCTGGCATGATGGGCCCGACAGCTGACCGCACAGAGGGCGTGACGGCCTTTCGCGAAAAACGCAAACCAAATTTTCCTGGAATTTGACCATGAGTGAATTGAACGTTGTCGCCATCTCAGAAGCGAAGCTGCCGCTAGATCCCTTTGTTGCGCGGCATCTCATCGCTGGTTCATGGCGGGATAGTTGCAGCGGTGAAACATTTGAGCGGACCTCTCCATCCCATGGAACGCTGGTAACGCGGGCGGCCAAGGGCAATGCCCGAGACGTGAATGCCGCACTGGGAGCTGCGCGTGCCACATTCGATGACAGCGCTTGGCGGAGCACAACTGGCAAGGACCGCGCAACTCTTTTGCTCAAGGTGGCGGATCTGATCGATCGTGACCGCGAGAGGATTGCATTGCTTGAGACCCTGGAATCGGGGAAGCCTATCAGCCAGGCCCGGGCAGAGATTGAAGGCGCTGCAGACATCTGGCGCTATGCAGCGTCTCTCGCACGAAACATTCATGGCGAAAGTCACAATTCACTGGGCGATGACTTTCTTGGTTTGGTCCTTAAAGAGCCGATCGGGGTGGTGTCGATCATTACACCCTGGAATTTCCCCTTTCTCATAGTCTCTCAAAAACTCCCGTTTGCCCTGGCAGCCGGATGCACTGCGGTCATCAAGCCCTCGGAAATGACGCCCGCGACAACTGTTGTTCTTGGCGAACTGCTGATCGAGGCTGGTTGTCCGGCCGGAGTTGTCAACATTGTACTCGGTTATGGGGATCCTGTCGGGATCGCAATGACGACTGACAAACGGGTCGACATGGTCACCTTTACGGGATCCACAGCAGTTGGAAAAGGGATCGTGAAAGCAGCTTCGGCAACCTTGAAGAAGGTATCCCTTGAGCTTGGCGGGAAAAATCCGCAAGTCATCTTCCCGGACGCAGACCTTGATAACGCGGTCGATGCGGTTGCATTCGGGGTCTATTTCAATGCCGGAGAATGCTGCAATTCCGGCTCCAGAATTATTGTGCACGAAGACATCGCCGAAGAGTTCATCGCGCGAACAGTTGCCCTGTCGAAAGATGTGCCATTCGGTGATCCTTTGGACCCGTCAACCAAGGTCGGGGCGATCATCACCCCCGATCACCAACAAAAAATCGACGCGTATGTGCAGCAAGCCGATCAGGACGGAGCGGATATCCGTCTGGGCGGCGGCCCACTTCAGGTGCCCGGATTGAGTGGCCAGTTCTACAAACCAACGGTCATTGCCAACGTAAAGGCCGAAATGCCGATCGCGAGGGAAGAAGTTTTCGGCCCGGTTCTTTCGGTACTTACTTTTAGCACGCTGGATGAAGCCATCGCATTGGTCAATGATGCAGACTATGGCCTGTCTGCGGGTGTTTGGAGCGAAAATGTCCACACCTGTCTGGAGTTCGCACGCAAGGCGCAGGCCGGTACTGTTTGGACAAACACGTGGATGGACGGGTTTGCCGAACTGCCCTTCGGCGGTGTCAAGGAAAGCGGACAAGGCCGCGAATTGGGGAAGTATGGAGTGGAGGAATTCCTGGAGGCAAAAACCGTGACGATGCGGATCGGCCGCACGCGGGCGCCTTGGGTTGAAACACGAACCAAATAGGTTCGGATCTGGAAGGGTTTTACGCACTTAGGGAGGAAATCTATGCGTAAGTTCACAACTATGATGACAGCTGCGGCGGCCCTGCTTGCTGCTGGCACAGCGGTCAAAGCTGAAGATGTTGAAGTCCTGCACTGGTGGACATCCGGCGGCGAGGCAGCAGCGCTGAATGTCCTGAAGGAAGACCTCGAAGGTCAGGGCATCGGCTGGCAGGACATGCCGGTTGCTGGCGGCGGCGGAACGCAGGCGATGACTGTGTTGCGCGCGCGGGTTACCTCCGGAAACCCGCCGACTGCTGTACAAATGCTCGGCTTCGACATTCTTGACTGGGCAAACGAGGGGGCACTCGCCGATCTCAACATTCAAGCCGGCCTGGAAGGCTGGGATGATGTTGTGCCGGAAGCCCTTCAGGCCTTCGCCAAGCATGATGGCAAGTGGGTCTCTGCCCCGGTCAATGTCCACTCAACGAACTGGGTCTGGGCAAACAAGGCTGTTCTCGATGAGCTTGGCATTGCTGTGCCGACCACATGGGACGAGTTCGTCGCTGCGCTTGAAAAAGTCAAAGCCGCCGGCAAAACGCCGATCGCCCATGGTGGTCAGGCCTGGCAGGACGCCACTGTCTTTGATGCGGTTGCCATGTCGACGGGCGGTCCTGACTTCTACAAAGCCGCTTTCATCGATCTTGATGAAGACGCGCTCGGCTCAGACACGATGAAGGAAGCCTTTGACCGCATGGCGGTGATCCGCTCGCATGTGGACGACAACTTCTCCGGCCGTGACTGGAACCTGGCAACAGCGATGGTCATCAATGGCGACGCAGCCTTCCAGATGATGGGCGACTGGGCGAAGGGTGAATTCCTGAACGCTGGCAAGACGCCAGACCAGGACTTCCTCTGCTTCCGTTTCCCCGGCACCCAGGATCAAGTGACCTTCAACGCGGATCAGTTCGCGATGTTCGCGCAAGGTCCGGAAGTTGGCAAGGAACAGGCAGCGCTTGCAACAGCGATCTTGTCTCCGTCCTTCCAGTCCGCCTTTAATGTGGTTAAAGGGTCTGTACCGGCTCGCACTGACGTGTCTGACGAAGCATTTGATGCTTGCGGCAAGAAGGGTATGGCAGACCTGAAGAAGGCCGCTGGCAGTGGCAATCTTTATGGCTCCATGGCGCATGGCCATGCAAACCCGGCTTCGATCAAGAACGCGATGTACGACGTCATCACCGCGCATTTCAACGGCGAGTATGACAGCGCCACTGCGGTCGATGAGCTGGTGACGGCTGTTCAGATCAACAAGTAAACCCCAAAAGAGAACGGCGGCTTCCGCCGTTCTCCCAACCCGCCGGGGATAAACCATGTCCATCTCGGAAACGGCGAGCCCGCGCGGTTCTGTTGTTGACAGACTGCGTGACGCTTTACCTAAACTCGTGCTCAGTCCGACGGTCGCCATCGTTGCGATCTTCGTTTACGGCTTCATTTTTTTCACGCTCTACCTGTCATTTACAGATAGCCGCATTTTGCCGTCCTTCGGATGGGTCGGCTGGCAAAACTACGAAAACCTGTTCAAGATCCGGGCCTGGGACATTGCCGTTTCCAATCTGGTGGTGTTCGGCGTCTTATACATCGCCATTTGCTGCGCGCTTGGGCTGCTTTTGGCGATCTTGCTGGATCAGCGGATCCGCGCGGAAGGCTTCATCCGGACCATTTACCTCTATCCGATGGCACTGAGCTTCATCGTGACCGGGGTTGCCTGGAAGTGGTTCCTTGATCCGGGGATTGGCGTCGAAGCCGTTGTGCGTGGATGGGGCTGGGAAACTTTTACATTCAACTGGATCAAAGACCGGGAAATGGCGATCTATACGATTGTTATTGCTGCGGTCTGGCAGACGTCCGGTTTTGTCATGGCCATGTTCCTGGCCGGGCTGCGCGGTATTGACAGCGAAATGATGAAAGCGGCCCAGATCGATGGCGCGTCGACCTTCGCGCTTTACCGGCGGATTGTCATCCCGCAATTGCGCCCGGCGTTCATGTCCGCCTTCGTGGTGCTCGCCCATATGGCAATCAAGTCCTATGACCTTGTGATCGCCCTGACTGGCGGGGGACCGGGCACAGCCACCGAATTGCCCGCGACCTTCATGTATTCCTACACGTTTTCCCGAAACCAGATGGGCATCGGCGCTGCTTCGGCCGTGATCATGCTTATGACCATTGCTGCAATCATCGTGCCGTATCTCTGGTCGGAATTGAGGGAGAAGAAATAATGTCAGCGACGACAAAATCATCATCCCTCACCGCTGGCCGCATCATCCTGTATGCCCTGCTGGTCGTGTTCTGCATATATTACCTGTTGCCACTCTATGTAATGGTAGTGAACTCGTTGAAACCCCTGTCTGAAATTACGGCAGGCGGCATGATGGCGTTGCCAAGTGACTGGACAATCGCTCCCTGGGCAAGTGCCTGGTCAAGCGCCCAGGTTGGCGTCGAAGCAACCGGTCTGCGCCCCTACTTCATCAACTCGATCATCATGGTTGTGCCGGCTGTTGCCCTATCGACCCTGGTCGGAGCGCTGAACGGGTACGTACTGACGAAATGGACGTTCCCCGGAGCAACCATTCTCTTCGGCTTGTTGTTGTTCGGGTGTTTTATTCCCTTCCAGATGGTGCTCATTCCGATGGCCCGGATGCTGGGCCTGATGGGACTGGCAGGCTCTTTGCCGGGGCTGATCTTCGTGCACTTCGTCTACGGCATCGGGTTTTCGACCCTTTATTTCCGCAACTACTACGCCGCTTTCCCGACCGAGTTGGTCCGAGCTGCCCAGATTGATGGCGCGGGCTTCTTCCGGATTTTCTGGCGCATTTTGCTTCCGTCTTCCGGGCCGATCGCGGTTGTCTGCATCATCTGGCAGTTCACCAACATCTGGAACGACTTCCTGTTCGGCGCCTCCTTCTCGGACTTCAACAGTCAGCCCATGACGGTGGCGCTCAACAACCTGGTGCAATCGTCCACCGGGGTGAAGGAATACAACGTCCACTTTGCAGGCGCGATCATGGCCGCACTGCCAACGTTGCTCGTTTACATCGTCGCTGGCCGCTATTTCGTCCGCGGCCTGATGGCTGGCTCAGTAAAAGGATAAGACCATGGGCTTTCTAGACATCAATCAGGCGACCAAATCCTATGGCGCCCTTCAGGTTCTGCACGAAACCAACATTTCCATCGAGGAAGGCGAGTTTCTTGTTCTGGTCGGTCCGTCCGGCTGCGGAAAATCCACCTTGCTGAACATGATCGCAGGCTTGGAAGACATCACGTCTGGCGAGATTGCCATTCGGAACCGCAGCATGAACGGGGTGAAACCGGCCGACCGCAACATCGCAATGGTGTTCCAGTCTTACGCGCTCTATCCGAACATGACGGTCAAAGGGAACATTTCCTTCGGCATGGAGATGCATGGCATCGAAAAATCTGAACGGGAGAAGCGGATCGCGCAGGTGGCAGAGCTTTTGCAGATCAGTCACCTGCTCGACCGGAAGCCCGGTCAGCTCTCCGGCGGTCAGCGCCAGCGTGTTGCCATGGGCCGGGCACTTGTGCGCGAGCCAGATGTTTTCCTGTTTGACGAGCCGCTGTCCAACCTTGATGCCAAGTTGCGCGTTGATATGCGCACGGAAATCAAGAAGCTGCACCAGAAGCTTGGAACAACAATCGTCTATGTGACCCACGACCAGATCGAGGCGCTCACATTGTCGACCCGAATTGCCGTGATGTTCGGCGGTTATGTCCAGCAACTCGGGACACCAAAGGAAATCTATGACAACCCGGCAAACATGTTTGTTGCCGGTTTCATGGGGTCTCCATCCATGAACCTTTTTCCGGCCAAGGTTGTCACTGTCGAAGGCCAGCCGGCGGCGGAGATTGCCCTGGCCAACGGACAAACCGCGGCTGTTCCTTTCGCAAACGACAAGCTGGCGGGGAGTGTCGGACAGGACATCGTCCTCGGCATCCGGCCAGAAGCCATTACCGATAAAGATGGCGCGGACCGGAATTCAAAGGCTGTTCATACTGTGGAAGCTCCGGTCGAAGTCACGGAACCAGCTGGTTCGGACACGTTTGTCGTGACCCAGATTGGCGGCAAGGACGTGACCGGACGTTTCCGCGCGGATGTCTCCGTGAATGCGGGTGACGTGTTTCCGTTTGCCTTCAACATGGAAAAGGCGGTCGCATTCGATCCGCAGACAGAAGATCGGATTGCCTGAGCAATGAGCGTTTCACCGGACATTGTGATTGTGGGCAGCGGCATGGGCGGCGCGAGCCTTGCCGCCGGCCTTGCGCCGTCCGGTGCGCGGATCACGATCCTGGAACGCGGGCATCAGATTCCGGACACGGCGCCCGCAAGGGACCCTTGGCGCATCTACACCAACAGCGCTTTCCGGTCGGATGAAACCTGGCTCGACGGTAACGGAACGGAATTCGAACCGGGCAACTATTACAATATCGGTGGCAATTCAAAGCTCTACGGTGCGGTGCTGATCCGCTATCGCGCCGAGGACTTTGACGCTATGGAGCATGAGGACGGTGTTTCGCCAGCCTGGCCGATCCGGTACGCCGATCTGGCACCCTGGTACGAGAAGGCAGAGAGGCTCTACAAGGTCCGGGGCGATGTTTCTTCGGATGCGAGTGAACCGGCGCATGAGGGAGCATATCCGTTCCCGCCCGTTCCGGATGAGCCGGCCATAAAGGTCGCCCGGCAGCGCCTTGAGAATGCCGGTGTCCATCCGTTTTCCCTGCCGTTGGGTGTCGACATTGACCGCTGGTTAGAAGCGGGACAGACCGGATGGGATGGTTATCCGGATCAGCGCTGCGGCAAGATGGACGCCGAAACCTGCGGACTTTCAGAGGCCTTGGCGTATGACAATGTCGATCTGGTTTCCGGTGCCGAGGTTACGCATCTAAAGACCGATGCAAAATCCAAAAGGATAAAGGCGCTCACCTATAGCAAGGACGGCGAGGAGACCACGTTAACGCCCAAAGTGGTGGCGGTATGCGCTGGCGCTGTCCAAACGGCTGCGTTGCTGCTGCGTTCCAACGTAGCCAACGGCTCTGACTACGTTGGCCGCTGCTTCATGAACCACAATGCAACAGCGGTTATCGCGATTGATCCAACCTTCCGGAACGATTCCGTCTACCAGAAAACCTTTGGGATCAACGACTGGTATCTGTCGGACGGAAACGGTGGCAAACCGCTTGGCAATGTGCAGCTCCTGGGCCGGGTAACGCCGGATATTCTGAAAATCCAGGTGCCGCAATTACCGAAATTTGCCGCCAGCTGGATTTCGCGGCACGCGCTCGATCTTTACCTGATTTCAGAAGATCTTCCCGATCCGGGAAGCCGCGTGATCCTCAAAGATGGACAGATCCAGCTGCGCTGGCGGCGGTCAAACATGACAGCTCACACGAAGCTGGTTAGCAAGACCAAAGAAACATTGCGCAAGGCAGGCTTTCCGGTGGTGTTGTCCAGACTGTTTGATGGGCGGGTTCCGTCACACCAATGTGGAACCGTGCGCATGGGAAGTGATCCCAAGACGTCCGTTCTCGATCCGGAGTGCCGGTCCTGGGACCATCCGAACCTGTTTGTGACCGATGCCGCCGCGCTGCCAACTTCAGCAGCTGTCAATCCAGCTCTGACCGTCGCCGCACTGGCCCTTCGAACTGCTGACACGATCCGCAAGGAGCTGGCGGTATGACCAAAGTTGCACTGGTTACAGGTGGGCAGCGCGGGATTGGACTTGGCATCTCCAAGGCCCTTGCGCAAGCTGGTTACAAAGTCGCCATTGTTGCTCAGGTCGGGTTGGATGACGCTGAAGTCCAATTAGCCCTGTCCGCTCTTGGAGACGGCGCCAACTACTATTCCCACGACCTTCAGGATATCCAGGATCACGCATCGGTCCTTGATCGGATTGAAAAGGATCTCGGCCCGATCACCACTTTGGTCTCCAATGCCGGGGTGCCTGCCAAGATCCGCGGCGACATGCTGGAGTTGAGCTCCGACAGCTACGATTTCGTTATGGGGGTCAATCTGCGCGGTGCGTTTTTCCTGGCGCAGGATGTGGCGCTGCGCATGATATCGCGGCCTGATGAGAGCATCTACCGATCCATGATCTTCGTGACCTCGGTGAGCGCAGCAATGGTGTCAGTCGAACGCGCCGAGTACTGCCTGTCCAAGGCCGGGGCCGCGATGATGGCGCAGTTGTTTGCAGTCCGGTTGGCACCCCATGGCATCGGAGTCTTCGATATACGGCCGGGCATCATAGAAACGCCAATGACCTCCGGCGTGAAAGACAAATACACCGCCCGAATCGAGGGCGGACTGGTCCCCGCTGCCCGCTGGGGTCAGCCCTCCGACATTGCCGAAACCGTATTGCCGCTGGTCGAGGGGCAGATGGCTTTTGCGACCGGCTCAACACTCGCCGCCGATGGCGGCCTGTCAATTTCCCGTCTTTGAGAGACTGATATGAACCAGGGCTTTGATTTCATCATCATTGGGGGCGGCAGTGCGGGTTCCGTCGTTGCGGCCCGCTTGACCGAAAATCCGGATACACAGGTTCTGCTTCTGGAGGCAGGCGGGCGTGACTGGCACCCGTTCTACCACCTGCCGGCCGGCTTTGCGAAAATGACCAAGGGGATCGGCTCCTGGGGCTGGCACACGGTGCCGCAAAGACACATGCAGAACCGTGTTTTCCGTTATACCCAGGCCAAGGTCATTGGTGGTGGATCGGCCATTAACGCGCAGATTTATACACGTGGTAATGCGCTCGACTATGATGAATGGCGTCAACTCGGCTGCGAGGGCTGGGGCTATGAAGATGTCCTTCCCTACTTTAGGAAAGCTGAAGACAACGACACCTATAACAACAAGTATCACGGTCAGGGCGGACCGCTCGGCGTGTCCAAACCCTGCGCCCCACTGCCGATTTGTGAAGCCTATTTTGAAGCAGCTGCAGCGCTTGGCATCCCAAAGAATGAAGATGTCACAGGCGAAAAGCAGGACGGCGTTGCCTATTACCAACTGACCCAGCGCAACGCGCGCCGATCGTCCGCCGCAATGGCCTATCTGGCACCGAACAGGAACCGGCCGAACCTGCATGTCAGAACCGGTGCCAATGTTCGCCGGATCATTGTCGAGAACGGCAGGGCCGTTGGTGTGGAACTGGTTGATGGAGAACGGCTGACGGCGACTTCCGAAGTCATTCTTTCCTCCGGTGCCATCGGATCGCCGCGGCTTTTGCAACTGTCCGGGATCGGCCCGGGGGACGATCTCAAGACCCTTGGTATCGATGTGAAGCTGGATCAGCCGAATGTCGGGGCCAACCTGCAGGACCATCTCGATCTCTATTGCATCAGTGAAGTCAGCGGGCCGCACACCTACGACCGGTTTGCAAAGCCGCATCTATCGGTTCTGGCCGGTCTGCAATACCTATTAACGAAGCGCGGGCCGGTATCGTCCAGCCTCTTTGAAACCGGTGGCTTCTGGTATGCCGATCCCGAAGCGCGGTCGCCCGATCTGCAGTTTCATCTGGGGCTTGGCACGGGGATTGAATCTGGTGTCGCGGCCATGCCTGATGGCGGGGTGACGCTAAACTCGTGCTATCTCCGGCCGCGCTCGCGCGGATCGGTTCGGTTGAAAAGCGCCGATCCAGCGGCCGAACCGCTCATCGATCCGAACTATCTGGAAGATCCGCGCGACCGGGAGATGTCCATCCGCGGTCTGAAGCTGACCCAGGACATCATGGCACAGGCACCGCTGAAACCCTTCATCAAAGCGCAGCGTTTGCCCGGACCGGACTTGAAGACAGACGACGAGTATTTCCAGTTCATTTGTGAGCATTCCAAGACATCGCATCACCCGGCAGGAACCTGCCGCATGGGTGTCGATGACGGGGCTGTCGTCGATCCCCGGCTCCGCTTCAACGGCATCGACAGCCTGCGTGTCGTCGACGCCTCCATCATGCCGAATGTCATTTCGTCCAACACCAATGCTGCGGCCATCATGATCGGTGAAAAAGCCTCCGACATGATCCGCGAAGACCACGGGGCTTCCTCATGATCCGCCATATCGTCCTGATCAAATTCCAACCCGGTATCTCTGAGGAGACAATCGCGGCTTTTTTCCAGGAGCTGCGGGAGATCGAAGCTCAGGTGCCGGGAATCCTCGACATCAAGTCGGGGCGCAGCGAAAGCCCTGAAAAAATCGAACGCGGCTATATGCACGGCTTCGTGGTCGACTTTCGGGACTGGGATGCCCTTCAGAGTTATCAGGACCACCCGGACCACAAGGCGCTCGGGGCAAAGCTCGTCGCGAACGCCGTTGGCGGTCTCGACGGCATCCTTGTGCTCGACATTCCCGTGTCCGCCTGAGTGCTCGGCGCTACCGTCTGGAGACCGTCATGCTGACCCTGCCAACTTACAACAACACCCTTGAGCCCTACGTGCTCACCGGCGAACCCTTGGTGCCACGCGCCCCGAGTGTTCCCCTGACACGAACAGCATTTGCCGCGGCTCATGTTGTTTCCGATCCGCTGGCTGAGCGTGATCCCTGGGACGGTGCGCCAGCGGTTGATTGGGAAAACACGCTTCAGTTCCGTCACTGGCTTTGGGACCAGGGTCTTGGTCTCGCCGAAGCCATGGATACCGCCCAGCGGGGCATGGGAGTGGATTGGCCGACGGCCAGGGAGCTGATCGAGCGGACTATGGTGGAAGCCAAGGCGCATCCCCTAAAGCCACGTGTGGCGTGTGGGGCCGGAACGGATCAGAAGGACTTAGACGACTTAAAGACCGCGTCCGACATCATTGCTGCCTATTCTGAGCAGATGGAGGCCATTGAGGCGGCTGGCGGCCAGGTGATCCTGATGGCCTCTAAGGCGTTTCCGGCCATGGGTGCCCAGGCGGCAGACTATGAAATGGTATATGGCACCTTGCTGGAGCAAGCGGCCGAGCCAGTTGTCCTGCACTGGCTGGGCGACATGTTCGATCCGGCTCTCAAGGGTTATTGGGGATCAACGGATGTCGAGGTGGCGTCCGATGCTGTGCTTCGGATCATCAAAGGCCATCAGGACAAGGTCGACGGCATCAAGATCTCGCTTTTGGACAAGGCGCATGAGGAGCGGTTCCGCGCCCGTCTTCCGGACGGCGTCCGGCTCTATACCGGAGACGATTTCAATTATGCGGACCTGATCAAAGGCGACGGAACGCGGTATTCTCATGCGCTGCTGGGGGCCTTTGCGGCGATCGCACCGGCTGCCAGCCAGGCGCTCGAGGCGCTTGCGAAAGATGATCTTGAAACCTATCACGGTCTTTTTGCACCAACCGTTCCGCTCAGCCGGGAAATTTTCAAAGCACCGACACGGTTCTACAAGGCGGGCGTAGCTTTCCTCGCCTGGCTGAATGGGGCGCAGAGCCACTTCATCATGCCGGGTGGGTTTCAGTCCTCTCGGGAAATCGTTCATTACGCCGAAGTTTTTCGGCTTGCTGACCAGGCGCGGGTGTTGTCAAAGCCGGATGTTGCGTTCGAGAGGATGAAACTTCTCTTGAAGTTGCATGGCGTAGGGTGATCAGGGTCGGGAGAGAATGAAGAAAAGACCAACCATACTGGATGTCGCCAAGCAGGCGCGGGTGTCCAAATCAACCGTGTCGCTGGTTCTTCAAAACTCCCAATCGGTCAAGGCAGCCACGCGCGATGAAGTCAACAAGGCCATTCAGGAACTGGGGTACGTCTATAACCGGTCCGCCGCCGGGCTTCGAGGCGCGTCGTCCGGCTTGATCGGTCTGATCATCAACGACTTGCGAAACCCGTTCTTCACCGAGTTTGCTGCCAGCGCCCAGATGGAATTCGCCCGAAAAGGATACTCGACGGTGATTGCAAACACCGACGAGGATCCGGAAATTCAGGCACAGGTGATAGATTCGATGATTGAACACGGCGTCTCGGCGTTTGTCATTTCCCCCACGTACGAGGAAGACTCTTGTGCGTTCGATCGGGTCGAACGCGCTGGCATCCCGACGATGCAGGTCTTGCGCCAAATTGATCTGCGAACCGATCTGTTTCCCTTTGCATCGCACGACTACACAGCCGGCGGCGTATTGGCCACAGAGCATCTCCTGAATTTGGGCTCTGAAAGGATTGCATTTGTCGGCGGTATCAAGGACCGGCCGATTACGATGGAGCGGATGAGTGGATATTATAAGGTCATGGTCTCCCGTGGGTTACCTGTCACAGCTTTTTACGAAAGACCATCCAGGACCTATGGCCGTGAGATAGCATTGCGCATTGCTTCAGATCACTCACGAATTGATGCTGTTATCTGCTTCAGCGACCTGGTGGCGCTCGGAATGTTGTCAGGGTTTGCGGAAGCTGGTGTTCGTGTTGGCGAGGATGTTCGCTTGATCGGCTTTGACGATATCGAGGAGAGTTCCTTGTCCTATCCTCGCTTGAGCTCTGTCCGCTGCGATACCGAGGCATTCGGAAAAAAAGCCGCGGAGTCAATGCTGGCATGGGTTGTCGATGGCCAGCGACCACCGGATACGCAGCGTTTTGGTGTTGAATTGATAACGCGCCAGTCGAGCCTAGGGCTAAATGCTTGATGCCACCTACAGACCCAAAGGGACTTTCTGACAAAGCGCCGTTTTTGCGGGACCTGATTGCGGGTGCCGAAGCACTGATCTTCGATTGCGATGGCACCTTGGTCGCGAGCCCGGACCTTTATGCCGCAGGTTGGCGGCAGGCCTTTTCAAAAGCCGGATATTCCTTGGAGCCGGGCTGGTATCATCGGCGGTCCGGGTTGTCAGAGCAGGTGCTGCTTGATGAATTCTCGCAGCAATTCGGGGCGGCCTTTGATCATCGTCAGGTGATCGGCGACATGCGGCAGGGCGTGATTGATCGGCTTCATATGTTGCGGGAAATCAGTCAGGTGGCCGCCATCGCACGGCAGAATGCCGGCGCAAAACCAATGGCTGTGGCCTCCAGTGGACCTCGCGCAATCGTTGCTCCATCCCTGAGAACGGTGAACTTGCTATCCTGTTTTGATGCGGTTGTCACGATAGAAGACGTTGCGCAGGCGAAACCGGCACCAGACCTTTTTCTAAAAGCAGCGGACCTTTTGGGTGTGGAGCCCGAAAACTGTCTTGTTTTTGAAGACAGTCCGCAGGGCATTCTGGCGGCCGAGAACGCCGGAATGCGATGTCTTGATATCAGCCTGTTGGTGTGACTGTGGTCAGAAAATGCTGAGCTGCTCTGCTCCTCAAAAACAGAGCCATTTCAGATGAGAGTTTTGCGGGTCAGGCTCCCGGTTGGTTTAAGGAGCAAGCCCGATGTGGCGTCAAGATGTTCGGGCAAGCGGAAAACGTTTAGTTTGAGAAAAGGGACTAGCAAGTCGTCCTAACTACAAAATTGTACCCATTCATCCAATGTCCGCTTAGGGCCGTTTTCGACCAAACCACGCTTGGGCTGGGAGCGGACGGCTCGCGCGTCTGACATTATCCATACGGTCTGCCGCAAAAGCTGCTTGGTCAAAGCTCAAAGGGCAGAACGTCTTTTGTCAGAAGATGCCCCGATAGCGTAAAGCGAACACGTTCATCCAATTAAATCGGGAGAGATCCATTACATATCATTAATTTGTAATATCAAACTCTCCCTCCCAAATAAAAGTCAAGCAATATCTGGACATACAGTTACCTGTGATTAGAAACCGGGAGGACTTTAAATGAATAATGTGAAAAAACATCTATCCGCATACGGCGTCATTGCAATCGCCATAATCGCTTCAGCAGTAATTTTGGAGATGTCTGGAGTACTTGGCACATCACAGGCATTGGCCTGCCCCACAGGCTGGAACTGCTGACAGCCAACGGCCGGTATGACCGAGAGTTTGCGGGACATTTCGGACGGGTTCGCAAATACATTTGAGATCGCCGAGGGTCGAAAAGCCAACATCCCTCGCTTTGATCCCTTTTGAAACCCTTAGCGGCCCGCGTTGGAGTCTTTCGACCAAGCCAAGACAAGAAGGAGAAACAGATGAAAACGGAACACCGGAAAATCGATAAACTGCCCACGGTCCGCAAGGCTGCTCCGACCGCCGTTGGGGCGTCTTACAACTTGATGCCGCGCGTTGTTCAAACGCCGGCCGGGCGCAGGATCATGCGGGATTGTTTCTAGCCTGCAAAAGCCGAACGGCCATGCGGCACAGTCAAACTGCGCTGCGGTCGTTTCAGTGTTCCGGGCATCCAGCTAAAGTGACGGCAGCTTGCAAGTCTCTCAAAGCTCTCCCGTTCGATCAGCCACTCCCCTGATAGGGGACCTCCTGCAAAACCGAGATCCGAATGTCCGAGCACCTCATAAAGTTCTACAAGATGTTCGATGGTGTTCCGGCCATCATACCGGCCGACCCGTCAGCATATGGAAGCATGCCAACGGATGCGTTTCGCTATTGTGAGGCCATGCGCACCGCCTCTTCCTTCGGTTGGTACGTCTATCCGCCCAAAACGCTCACGCTGACGGTTAGCGAGGACATTGTTTATGCCTATCTGGAAGGTGAATGGGTTCTCGTGAAGAGCGAATATCTGAATGACGGTTTCAAGAAGGAATGGGAAAATCTTGCGCCGGATAGTTTAAAGCGCCATTTCCCGGCGTTCCTCAGACCCGTCCCGCTGCCAAGCACCCTCCAGATCTTCACTGGCCACTTCGTGGAAACCGCGCCGGGGTGGAGTGTTCTGGTGCGTGCACCCGCCAACACGCCACGCGGCCCATTCCAGGTCTACGAAGGCATGGTTGAGACGGACGAATTCAAACCATGTCCCATCTTCGTGAATATCCGCATCACGGAAACAAACCGCGAAATTCGACTGCCCTTCAACGTTCCGCTCGCGCAGGTTCAACTTGTTCCCCGTCAGGTATACACCGAAGACCAAAAACGGGTGGCCTACATCGAACAGGCCGAGAGTGTTTCTTCTGAGTTTCCCTGGGAACGATTCACCGACACCGTGCACAGTGAACCGCATCCACGCGGACGGTATGCGGTCGCGCGCCGCAAACGGGATCACCGGAACCCGCCAGCAACGCCGGGAGCGGTTTAGGTAAAGGAAGCCGTGACCGCCTCACGGGATGTCCGTTTCGAGCAGTAAACTGATACCATCACCTCTGCCTTCTTCCTTGGTTTAGCGCGGCCGAGCTGCCGCCCCCAGGAGGCATCCCCAAAGCGTCATCGCGGTTTCTCGAGGACTTCCATCCATTGGTTTCGGAGAAATGATAAATACTGTCATTCACAGCGCTTTCTTCTCCGAAAAATCTCACCATGCATGGGAAAACTGTCTAAGCAGGGACAAAGCCAAATGAGCGATATCCTTTTACGAGAACAAATAGTCTTTGATGCCACTTAATCTTCCTTTGCCACCCCAGTCGTCGCGCGCATTACAAGGCTAGTCGGCAGAATATGATGCTTAGCCTTGCCATCGCCGCCGTCCCTGACCGCCTCAGAAATCAGTTTTGCGGCCATCGAACCGATTTCGCCGATGGGCTGCCGGACTGTCGTCAGCGAAATCATGCTCCAGCTGGCCATGGGTATGTCGTCAACGCCGATAATAGAGACATCTTCTGGAACCTTCAGACCGATCTTTTGCGCGGCATCCAGAGCACCGATCGCAATCACATCGTTTGCGCAAAAAATGGCTGTGGGCGGAGTTTCTGATCGCAGCAAATGGATGCAGCCTGAATAGCCGCCTTCGTGCGTGAATTCCGTATGGTGCATCAGATCAGTTTCAAAAGGAACGCCGGCATTCTTAAGCACAGCCTTGGCCCCCTCAAGGCGACCGGCTGTCGTTGATGTCGTGTCCGGCCCCATGAGAAATCCGATCCGGCGATGACCGAGCGACAAAAGATGAGACATTGCCTCCGCTCCTGCGGAGTAATTGTCGCTCTCGACAACATGCACGTCCCCCTTCTGGTTCGAACGGATCGCGAGAACCGTAGGCATTTCACGGTCTTTCAGGAATTCAACCATGGGGGAATCGATCATGGCAGTGGTAACAATCACACCATCAAGAATATCCAGCAAAGACCGCAGTTTACGGCCCGCCCGGTCGCGCGTGATCTCATCAATGATCAGCACCATATCGAACCCGAGATCATCGAGCTCATTATGAAGACGATCGAGAAGGTACGGATAGAATGAGTTGTGCAGGGCCGCGACGACCACGCCAATCACGCCGCGGCGTCCGGACTTGGTAACAGATACAGTCGGCGCCCTTGCGGAGACTTCATAGCCGAGGCTTGCCGCGGCATTCAAAATTCTCTGACGGGTATCTTCAGACAATTGGCCACTGCCAGCCAAAGCGCGCGACGCGGTCGATTCAGCCACCTGCGCAGCTTTCGCAACATCTCTAAGCGTAATTTTGCCGGACAAGCATCACCTTTTTCCGAAACTTTCCGGGAAAGGACACTGGCGGCCCGGAAAACTATAAACATCGAAAAATATTTTTATCGGCATTCTGTTGTTTGTTCAACTTGTTAGCAGCTTACACTTCGGAATGCGGTCGGTCATCCGCAATTTTCCGTTGACTTGCGCAAATTATTCCGGAAATATTTCGGAAAGATTGCGCAAAGGGAGGAAATTGCGGCATGAAAACCGTCGGTCACCTTATCGGCCGGGCGCTGAAAGCCTATGGCGTGCCATACATCACCGGCTTACCCGGACACGGAAACTGGAACCTCATCGATGCGTTCAACGATCCAGGTTCCGATATACCCGTCGTTCAAACTATGCACGAGCAGGCAGCGGTCCACATCGCGGATGCCCACTATCGGGTGACCGGTCAACCGATAGCAGCCTGCACATCCATTGGACCAGGCGCCGCCAACACGATCATGGGGCTGGCCAACGCGCACTGCGATTCAACTGCACTGATGTTGATTACGGGCGCTGCGTCCACCCACATGCGTGGGCACGGCGTCATGCAGGAAATGGACCGGGAAAACACTCCGGACTTCACAAAGGTCACGGAGCAGGTAACCAAACGCAACTTCGACATGATTACTCCGGACTCTGCTCCCTTTATCATGCATCGCGCATTCAATGCGATGATGACCGGGCGTCCAGGACCTGTGCACGTCGACATTCCGCTCGATGTTCAATCGGCCAATACCGATATCGATGTGCAAGACCTTGAAAAACGCCTGCCTACTGGCAGACAAAGAGCAGATAGCCAGGCTATTGAGGCGGCGATCGAATTACTCCTAAACGCAGAGCGCCCGTGCATCGTCGCAGGGGGTGGAGCAATTACTTCAAACGCCAGCCCCGCTCTCAAGCGTCTCGTCGAACGCCTTGGTATTCCGGTTGTCTTTACGTGGAACGGCAAAGGTGCCCTGCCTGAAGACCACCCGATGAATGCTGGCACTGTCGGTTGGCCCGGCTCCCTTCCGGGGAATACGTTGGCAAGCACTGCTGATGTGGTCATGTCGCTTGGATGCCGGTTCACTGACTGGTCAGCGTCTTCTTGGCGCAAAGGCGTGAGCTTCTCCATACCTGAGTCCAAGCTCATCCATGTAGACATTGATCCCCGGGAAATCGGCAAGAACTATCCGGTTGAAGTTGGGGTCGTTTCAGATATCTCCTTGGCTTTGGAAGATATCGACGCCGGCATCTCGGACGAGCAGGCCCGAAAGGCCTATGAGCGCAGATCTGATCATCACGACAAACTCGTTCGGCTTTGGGCGGAATGGGATGAAATCCAAGAGCCACGCCGCTCTCACGACAAGATCCCGACGACCATGCTGCGCACCTTGCGGGAATTGCGGAAAGTTCTTCCGCGCAACGGGATTGTCACGGTGGGCTCCGGGCACCCGCAGAGCTCGACCAAGCAAGACTTCCCGATTTACGAGCCGCGTACACACATTACTCCCGGCAGTTATTCACCGATGGGCTTCGCCCTTCCGGCGGCGATCGGCGCAAAGCTTGCCAAGCCTGATGCTCCGGTGGTCTGCATCATCGGGGACGGTGACTTCATGATGTGCATGCAGGAACTCGCGACCTGTGTGGCCTACAACATCCCGGTCGTCTTCCTGGTTCTGAACAACTCCGGCTACATCTCTATCCGGGACGGTCAGGATGCGTTGATGGGGCGGAACATCATTTCCGAGTTCTCAAAGCCGGGCGAAAACTCCGAGCCCTACTCGGTGAAGTTTCCAGCGCTCGCAAAGTCCTTCGGGTTCGACTTCGCAACCCAGGTTCAGCGTGTTGATGAAATCGGATCAACGATCAAGGCGGCGCTCGAAAGCGGTGGCCCTGCACTTGTCGAAGTTCCGATCACCAGGGACGTCAGCATCGCAGCATCGAATGTCGTTGGGTGGTGGGACTTCCCGCCAGTGCCGACCGCTCCGCAAGCGGTCCGCGACGATTACGCCGCTGGTTTCGCAGCCGAACAACATCAGGGTCGCGATACGTCAAACGTGAAGATCGTCAAGGCGGAAGGCGCGGTCGGCTGATCTTCTACCCAAAACAAATAAACAAAAACAGTCACTTAAACTCGAATAGGAAGGAAACTGCAATGAACCGTTCTGCTTTCATTTTCGGTGCCAAAGCCACAATCGCGGTTGGCGCACTGGTCTCCGCATCCGCTTTGGGCCTGGTTTCACCTGCCGCCGCTGCTGCACCTGAATGCGCACCGGCAGCATCCGAAACGATGGACACGTCACAGTTCAAAAAAGAACCGCCATATACGATTGGTTTCTCTAATGCGGAATTGCGCGACGGCTGGCTACGCACCTTTTTCCATACCGTTGAAAACGGTGCGGAAAAGCATGCCGATAAACTGCAGAAATTCATTATCACGGATGCCAACGGGGATGCGACGAAGCAAATCTCCGACATTCAGGATCTTTTGAACCAGGACATTGATCTGCTGATGGTGAACCCGCAAGCAGCTGACTCTCTGGATCCGATCATGGGCCGCGTGATGCGGCGTGGTGTGCCGGTCGTAAGTGTTGCTCGCACAGTCAATAACGAGGACAACTACGTCACCTTTGCTACCGCGTCTGATACATATCTGGCCTGTCACAGCGCGACATGGCTTGCAGAGCATCTCGGCGGTGAAGGCAAAATCGTTTTGCTCCCGGGCCGGGCTGGTGCTTCGCCAGCTGAAACTCGCCTCGAAACGGCGCGTGAAATCTTTGCCAAATACCCGGGCATCGAAATTCTCGACACCCAATATACTGGCTGGAGCCCGGCCAACGGTAAGTCGATCATGTCAGCTGTCATTCAGCGATTCGGCAAGGACATTGATGGTGTCTGGGCGGACTCCGGCCTGCAGGGTTCTGGTTCCGTTGAGGCCTTCCTGAGCGCAGGTTTTGCCTCCGAAGACATCCCACCGCACACCGGTGGCGACATGAACCGGATGTATCTGCTTGCGCTGGAGCATGGCTTCCCGTTCGCGGGCGTCGACTACACACCGTCAATCGGCGGGTTTGGTGTTGATCTTGCTATGGACATCCTGTCCGGCAAGCCGGTACCGAAGCAGTTCAACGTCCCTGCCCCGATCATCATCTCTGAAGGTCACAACACTGAGACCATTCAAGGCACTGTTGCGCTGGCAGATTATGCCCAACCCGACAAGCCAGGCACCTACATCATGGGTCACGGCATTGGTGCTGATTACGATCCGGAGAACTTCTCCGCGAACTATCCCAACTAACCCTCCCACCAGTGTCGCGGCAGTGTCTTGCCCAGCCGCGACACCAACTCCCCGGATGAATTTCCGGGGCTTTTCAAAACGGTTCGTCATGCATCCAGACCGTTTCGAAAAGCCTAAGAGCAATTGTTGGCTGATGACAGGAGCATGGGAATGATAAACCTGAAAAACATCACCAAGGTTTTTCCCGGCGTTAAGTCGCTCGACAACGTTTCCTTTGAAGCAAAAGCTGGCGAGGTCCACGCGCTGCTAGGTGAGAATGGAGCCGGCAAATCGACCTTGATCAAGGTCATGGCAGGGGCATACATCCCCGAAGAAGGTGAGATCACCTACGACGGTGAGGCACGCAACTGGGAATCGCCTCGTCAGGCGATGGATGCAGGCATCCATGTGATCTATCAGGAACTGATGCTTTTCCCGGAAATGACGGTGGCTGAAAACATCTTTATCGGGGAAGAGCCGCGCGGTCGTTGGGGCCGGATCGATTATCCCGAGATGACCCGCCGGGCCACAGAAATCTTAGATCGTCTGGGCCACCATCTGGATCCTTCGGAAATCCTGAAGAACCTGAGCGTTGCAGACCAACAGATGGTCGAAATCGCCAAGGCTTTGGTCGGCGATACGAAACTTCTGGTTCTGGATGAGCCTACCGCCGTGATCTCCGGACGCGAAGCTGCCTTGTTGTTTGAACGTGTGAACATGCTCAAGGAGCAGGGCGTGTGCATCATCTACATCTCTCACCGTCTCGAGGAAATTTTCGAGATCGCGGATCGTGTGAGTGTGCTTAAGGACGGCCAGTATGTCGGCACTGAAAACACGGCCGACATAAACGAAGACCGCCTGGTGGAAATGATGGTCGGGCGGGAGCTCTCCGATATCTATCCGGAGAAAAATTCTCGCACGGATGATGTCCCGGTTCTCACCGCTCAAGACCTTCGTATGGCGCCCAAGGTCAAGTCCGCCAGTTTTGAACTCTATCCAGGAGAAGTTGTCGGACTGGCCGGCATGGTCGGATCCGGACGTTCGGAAATTGCGCACGCCATTTTTGGGTCGATGGAGCGTGAAACAGGCTCAGTTACCGTTATGGGGGCTCACTACAACAAGCCTAACCCGCGAGAGTCGATCGATCGAGGCATTGGTTTTCTGACCGAGGACCGCAAGGGCCAGGGGCTTCTTCCCTTGCTGGATACAGCGGCGAACATCACGATCCCGAACCTGAATGAAGTTTCGAACAACTCGGTCATCAATCGGAAACACGAATTCCAAATCGCCAAAGACGAAATCCGGCGTTTCAACATAGCAGTTCCAGGGCCGGATTATGGTGTCTGGCAGCTTTCAGGTGGCAACCAGCAAAAGATCCTGATCGCTCGCTGGTCTCGTGTCTGCCACCGCGTCCTAATCCTCGATGAGCCCACTCGGGGTGTCGATATCGGAGCCAAGGTAGAGATCTACAAGATGATCCGGGAGCTGGCTGACGAGGGAATCTCTATCCTCGTGATCAGTTCAGAATTGCCGGAAATCGTTGGGCTTTGCTCGCGTGTGATGGTGATGCGCGAAGGCGTCATGACCGGCGAGCTTTCCGGGGAGGACGTCAACGAGAAAGGCATCATGCGCCTGGCAACACTTCAAGAAGCCGCCTAGGGAGATCTCCACATGAGCCAACTGGTCTTTAAACTCAGACGGACGGAGCCTGCGGTTTTCATGGTGATCGCCCTTATCGCGGTCATTGTTGTTACCGGCTTTTTCGTCAATGAACGTTTCGGCACATCGCGGAACTTCCTGAACGTTTTTGAACAAGCCGCTCCACTCGGGTTTGTTGCGATTGGTCAGTCGCTGACAGTTCTGGTGGGGGGCATTGACCTCTCCATTGGCGCGGTCGTGTCCGCCTCCAACGTAATGCTCGCAGCCCTTGTTGGCGGCAATGATGCAATGATGATCCCTGCGATCGTCATCGTACTGGCTTTCGGTGCGTGTTTTGGCTTTGCCAACGGGTGGATCACGGTCGTCACAGGAGTGCACCCTTTGATCGTCACCCTTGGGACGGCGTCAGTGCTGCAGGGGGCTGTTCTTCTGTACACCTTGCAGCCGACCGGGAGTGTCCCCTTCTGGTTTGAAGAATTTGCCTATGGCCGGATCCTCGGCATTCCGATTTCCGGGCTCGTGATGCTGGCGTGTTTTATCGGTGTTGCCTTGTTTCTGAAGTATCGCCAGACGGGCCGACAAGTCTATGCCGTCGGCGGCAACCCGGAGGCCGCGCGCCTAAGTGGGATCCGGAACAATCGCATCACAATGCTCGCTTATTCCGCCTCTGGATTTTTCGCAGCGCTCGCCGGGACATACTACGTGAGCCGGACCGGTATCGGTGACCCACTTGTCGGCGAGCCATTGACGCTGGCCTCGATAACACCGGTGATCGTAGGCGGGATCATCCTCGGCGGTGGAAGAGGCAACATCCTTGGCGCCCTTCTTGGTGTGGCCATGATTTCTCTGCTCAACAACCTACTCAACTACATGAACACGTCCACGTTCATTCAATGGGTCATCCAGGGTCTGATCATCATCGTTGCCGTTGCCATCTACGTCGACAGGAGTAAGAAGCTATGACCGCAGAGACCGTCACTCTCAATAGAAATGGCTTGCTCACCCCGGACCGGCTGAAGAGCCTAATCCTGCCCGGTGCATTCCTTGGCCTCATCGCGATTGCAACCATCATCTCGCCGTCTTTTCTGTCGGTCAGCAACTTGCAGGATGTGCTGACGCAAGCGGCCCCGCTCATGATCGTGGTGATCGGTCAGACCTTTGTCATCCTGGTGAGGGGACTTGACCTTTCGGTCGCCTCCTTGATGGCAACTGTGGCTGTGATCGCGACCGCCTTCGATACGCAAGATGATGCTATGATCCCGGTGATCTTCGTCTCCGCAATCTCGTTCTGCGTGGTCGTTGGCTTTATCAATGGCTGGCTGGTGACCAAGAGAAATGTATCGCCGTTCCTGGCAACACTAGCCATGATGATCGTGCTGCAGGGTTTGCGGTTCTATTACACCAAGGGCGCTCCCTCGGGGATTCTGCCGGAAGGTTTTCGCTTCCTTGGCACCGGACAAATCCTGGGAATTCCTGTCAACGTCATCGGCTTCGCAATCTTGTTTATTGTGCTTTCCTTTGTCCTGAAACGCACAGTGTTTGGACGCAAGGTTTACACGGTGGGAGGTAACCCCTTCTCGGCAGACCTGGTCGGGATCAATTCCCACAACATCACGATCCTTTGCTACGTGATCTGTTCTGTTCTGGCGGGGATCGCCGGACTGCTGCTGGTCGGATACGTGGGATCAGTCGATAACTTTGTCGGTCGCGGTTATGAGCTGGATTCCATCGTTGCAGCCGTGGTCGGCGGCGTCGCTCTCAGTGGAGGAAAAGGAAACCTTCTCGGAGCCGTTTTAGGCGCTCTGATTTTGGTCCTAATCTTCAATCTCGTCATTATCGTTGGATTGCCGGTCCAGGCCCAGATGGTGATCAAGGGCGTCATCATTGTTGCTGCCGCAGCGTACTTCGCAAAGAGCCTGAGATGATGGCTCCACAAAACTCATTCAAATATCGAAAGGACGCAAAGATATGACCGTCACGTATCTCAAACGTGGGAAACCCGTGGATGAACGCGCAGAGGATGATGCTAAGACCCGCGCTGTCGTGGAAGCCACATTGAAAGACATCGAGGCTCGTGGCGATGTCGCCATTCGCGAACTCAGCGAAAAGTTCGATAACTACTCACCACCAGCGTTCAAACTTACCGACAGCGAAATCGAAGCCATCACGTCTAAGGTTTCAAAGAGAGAAATGGCGGACATCCAGTTCGCTCACGATCAGGTCGTCAAGTTCGCTCAGGCGCAACGAGACTCCATGCTGGACATTGAGGTGGAAACACTGCCCGGGGTCATTCTCGGTCATCGAAACATCCCGGTTCAGTCTGTTGGCTGCTACGTTCCGGGTGGCAAATTTCCGATGGTTGCGTCAGCGCACATGTCTGTCGCAACTGCCAAGGTTGCGCAGGTTCCACGTATTATCGCGGCCACCCCTCCGTTCAAGGGAGAACCGAATCCAGGTGTGATTGCGGCAATAAAAATGGGAGGCGCGCATGAGATTTATGTTCTCGGCGGCATTCAGGCGATCGGCGCCATGGCTCTCGGCACGGATACAATCGACCCGGTTCATATGCTCGTCGGCCCAGGCAATGCCTTTGTCGCCGAAGCCAAGCGCCAACTCTATGGGCGCGTCGGAATTGATCTTTTTGCCGGTCCAACAGAAACAATGGTGATCGCCGATGATACCGCCTCGGACGCAGAGATGTGCGCAACAGACCTCTTGGGCCAAGCCGAACACGGCTACAACAGCCCATGCGTCCTTCTCACCAACTCCCGTAAGTTGGCAGAAGACACGCTTGCGGAAATCGACCGTCTGTTGAGCATTCTCCCGACCGCAGACACTGCCCGCGCGAGCTGGGACACTTACGGTGAGATCATTGTCTGTGACACATATGACGAAATGCTGGATGTTGCGAACGACATCGCTTCAGAGCATGTGCAAGTCATAACGGATCGCGACGACTGGTTCCTCGATAACATGCACAGCTACGGTGCCTTGTTCCTTGGCCCCCGCACCAATGTTGCCAACGGAGACAAGGTCATCGGAACCAATCACACGCTCCCGACCAAGAAAGCAGGTCGCTACACGGGCGGACTTTGGGTGGGTAAGTATATCAAGACCCACAGCTACCAAAAAGTGGTCACCGATGAAGCTGCAACAATGGTCGGTGAATACGGTTCACGCTTGTGTATGCTTGAAGGTTTTGTCGGCCATGCAGAACAATGCAACGTTAGGGTCCGCCGATATGGCGGCGTAAACGTCCCTTACGGAGAAGGCGCACCCTACCGAGAAGCCGCCGAATAAATGCACCATAGAGCGCCGGTCGAGCCGGCGCTCTATTGCAGACGAGCATTCGTCCCGCGTTTCAACTCTTATCCGAACAATCACCTCAAACCGGCAAGTGCTAATACCCAAAGTGAAGTCTTCCGGGGATTGGCTCGGCAAAGCTGCCGACCCCATGAGGCATCCCCCAACCACCATCGCGGTTTTTCTAGGACTTCCACCCGGCACTGATATTCGCCTTCATTTTTCCATCTTCCCGACTGGAAAAACACCCGACACCGGCTTCCGCCCGTCCTACACTTTTGTAAATCGAAGACTTGGACGAGCAGAATGACGAACAACAAGACAATCAGTGACGCATGCAAAGCCTGGATTAAACGCTCTGAGCGCGACGAGTTGGAGCGAACAACCCTGCGGTCATATCGCAATCATGTTGACCAGCACATCGAGCCAGCCATTGGTAATCGCGAGCTATCCGCCCTCACCCGCTCACACGTGCGCGATTTTAGGGATGACATGCTGGACAAGAACTCCCGTGCCATGACCGACAAGGTGCTGCGCTCTTTGCGCTCAGCTCTCAATGAGGCTCTTGATCGCGAGTGGATCGACAACAACGTGGCGCTGTCCGTGAAGCTGCGCAGGGCATCACGGAACGCTCCCGATCGTATCATCCCGACCAAGGCTGAGATCAAAGCAATGCTCGAGACCGTTCCTGATAGGCAGCGCCCGCTCATCACCACAGCGATCTACACAGGCATGCGCATGTCGGAGCTGCGTGGTCTGCGTTGGGAAGATGTTGATTTTCAGAAGTCGATCATTCGCGTCCGTCAACGCGCTGATCGCTTCAATCAGATCGGCAAGCCCAAGTCGAAGTCGGGCCGTCGTGACATTCCCATGGCACCAAGCGTGAAGAAGGTGCTGATGTCCTGGAAAGCAAACTGCCCAACCGGCGATCTCGATCTTGTCTTTCCAAACGGCATCGGCAACGTGGAAAGCCCATCGAACATCTCAAACCGGGTTCTCTATCCGCTTTTAAAAAACGCTGAAATCGTAACTGCAGAGGGCAAACCGAAGTTCTCGTTCCACGCCCTGCGTCATGCCGCTGCCTCGCTGTACATCGAACAGGGTTGGCCCGCGAAGAAGATCCAGACGCTTCTGGGGCATGCTTCGATCACCATGACCTTCGACGTCTATGGCCATCTGTTTGACAACGCCGAAGATGATGTTGCTCTGTTTGCGAAGCTCGAAGCAGATTTGGAGGCCGCTTAGTCAAACCTTCACATGTTCCCAAATCCGAGCATTAGGTTTTACCGCCCGCATTTTCTTGAGCCGTTTTCTCAAATTGGGAAGTGTCCAGAGCTTGCCTGTTTTTGTCACAACACCGCGTTTATTGAGTTCGTCGCATAGTCTTTTGAGCTCGAACGGCAGTTCACTGGTATCGAACTTAGACGTGATTAGGCTGATCTGCGCTGATAGCAAAACACTCTCGGACGCCTTTTGCGCTGCAACCTGCTCCTGCCTTGGGCCAGGCCTTGCCCGAGGCAGTTTTCTAATCCCTTGCTCGGCTAGTTCCGCTTTGATATCGCTGCGCTGACTGCGTTCATTGATCTGCGCAAGACGATCAGCCAAAGCCAGCTCAAATCGCTCCGGATCCGCGTGCAACACACAGCCATGCGCGGCACTGAAAACTGGAAAGCGTGTGTCCTGGAGGTACACCGTTAGCTCAGTAGCACTTTTCGGCGTCGCTCCGTCATAGAGCCGCAAAACGTTGTCCATGACCAACGGCACATGCTTATTTGAAACTTGAAGGCGGGCCAACGAAAACCCCGAATTCGATGGTCGTAAGGGCCGACTGGCATCTTCACCAATAGCCAGCCAGCCGCAAATTTCTTTGCCGTGCTCTGATGCCCAGCGCTCTATTGCTCGATACTGAAATAGCCCTGAAGGCGTTGCTCGAGCTTCAACCGGCAATATCCCATGCGGGTATCCCCGAACAAACATCAAACCAATGACTGACTTCACAGAAACTATCCGCATAATTTTATGCATCTAGTTACAGCGATCGAGCTCCGTGTCGCAAGCTCAAAGCCACCTCAAAACAATGAAATTCAAAGCTTTTCCGTTGGAATCATAATCCGCGTGTCGGGGGTTCGAGTCCCTCTCCCGCTACCACTTTTACAAGCCTATAAAATCTTATCCAGGCCAGCCCGTTGAGGTTCAGCAATCACGTGGTCTCCATCTGTACTGCGTCGGATAAAATTAGCGCTGATGTGTAGCGCGCAATTTCGTTTGGCAAATCGCGCAACTTCATTTGGCACCCAGTTTAAAGCGTGTTTGAAGGCCAGTTGAGGCAAGCGACAACGGTTTCCATGTGTGGCGCGCCTTTTGTTTTTGCACATGTTGCCAGTTGTTATTGCACACGGCGGGCTACGCGATTTCGGGGTTTGGCCGTTATGTTGGCGGCTGCAGGATTAGACCGCCGCCGCGTATGCCCTTCTGGTGATGCTCACAGGCCGGGTTCTGGCACAAGAAGTTCCGTGGAATACGTGTTTCATTGATGACAACGTATTCCGGCCCTAGCCGCTCTATCAGCGCATCAAGATCAAGCGTCCGGCTGGCGCCGCAATAATGATTTTTGCAATGGCCGGAAATGCGGTAACCGACCGCCTTGAGCTCGGCCAGTGTTTCAAGGCTGATTGGAGCGATTTGACCGTTAACGTTCTCAATCTGACTTATCCGCGTCATCAGATGGTGTGGCTTTCTCTAATGCAGTATTTTCTTTGTCGGCCAACTCATTAACAAAATACTCCTCAAGACTCCCTTGTTTGGTTGATTCAAGTAGTATTTTTGCAAGCATCCATTGTGGAATATCTATCTGTTTAGTGATGTTTCGAGACCGTAATTCATTGTTCTCATTCTCCCACGGGAAAACTGTTTTCTCTCGAGAGAGGCCACGAATACGATGATCGAGGCGACGCACAATCGAGACTAGGTCTTCCAAAACGTCTTGCATCGGCCGGTGCTCCGTCTCGACAGCTTCATTCGCTGGCGGCATAGTACCTAGCTGATCTTCAAATTTAGGCCAAAGCGCATCAACGACAGTATTGAGTACGTCCTCAGATCTTGGATCCTCTAATAGTTTATTGAGACCTAGAACAATATCACGGATCCCTTCATTACTAACCGTTTTCGCCTGAAACTGACTCAATGGCCCGGCGTTCGAAAGGTCGCTTGGGCGCACTTCCCACAATAATGGCACAACCCGCCCGGAATCCACGGATTTCGCAAGCGCACCAGCTTCAAATTGTATCCAAGGCGCGGTTTTATTCTCCGGCGTAACACACACGATACCGAATTGTGTTTTGTCCAACTGACCAGCTATTTCTGATGACCAGCGTTGCCCGATTTCGATGTCATTAGACGATATCCACGGTTTCACAGTTTCAAAAACCATCGGCAGCCAAGCTGCCAAGGCCTCGGCAATATGTCTGCTGCGAGGACCACTCCAACTAATAAAAAGTTTCATAGAACCTGCTCGTATTTTCCATTATTGGCTCTGAGCGTCCGACATCGACTGCCGGTCGTCAACTATTGTCAGCAGGTGTATTCAACTACCCGTGCACATTCCAAAATAGCACATCCCCGGCCGGGCGGCTGGTTTGCAACAAGCGCCATGCCTTAGCTTCATAGTTCGGGTGCAGCGGAAAAGGTGCGGCCGGGCGCTCTTCCTTGCTGAAAGGAACTCCGGCCTCATAGACCGTTGCACCGCTGATCTGCGGCAGATCCCGGCCGACCTTCACAATGTGCAATTCAGCGCCGGGCCATGCCGCTCTTAGGGAATTGGCAAGGGTGCCGCTGCCGCCTGCACACCAGACGGCTTTGGGTGCGATCTGGAGCGTTTCGGCCGCGCTGGTAATCGCGCCGCTTTGACCGCCACCGCCGAACGGAACAAGTTCCGCCCCTCGTTCAATCGCATAGGCTTTGGCGCGGTTTTGAAGCACGGAGAGATAGCCCGGCCGGACTTCGATTATTCTGGCGCCATACCGTGCCGCCTCGGCCGTGTAGCGGGTCCGCTCCGCGCGCCAGGGAACAAACAACGTGGCCTGTCGGCAAAGCTGATAAGCAACGGCTGCAAGCGCGATCTGAGCGGCACCAAACCCCGGCCCGGCATAAACGAATTCATCGGCATTTGACCGGCTGATCAGGTCGCGGAAATTCCGTGCCTTTGTCCCACCCGGCAACAGGTCATCACGGACCACCTTTATGCCATCGTGAGTTTCAAGGATCGGGGAAGGTAAAGGGCGTGACATGGCCGATATGCTCCGTTGCGCGTTTCGGGTCGCCTTTCACAAAAACAAGCACGTTTTGATGTGTCTTGCCGAGCTTGCGGGACCCTTCGAACTGGCCTCGAACCCGCAAGGGAAGCGAGGCGATCTGGGTCACCAAAACCCCGTCGTTATAGAAGTGCAACTGCGCATCTCTACATGCGGCGATCGTGTCAGCCACGAACCCCCGGTTTATCCCCTCCTTGTCGCGGAAATCGCCAACGACGAAGACCGCAAAGCGATCCTCGGCCAGCCGGGCGGCCGCATTCTTGACCGCCTGCCGAAAGCCGCCCAAAAACAGGTCGTAAGGCATGTTGGACAGGTCTTGCGGATCATCAGAATAGCGTTCCAAATCACCATAGGGCGGACAGGTCATAATCATGTCGTGAAGGCCACGCACCCCGAATTGATAGAGGCGCACCGCATCCCCAACCTTCCAGCGGGCTTGACCGGCAACGTTAAGCCGTTTGGCCTGTTCCCGGTTTTCGGTGATCTGCTCTTCTGAGATGTCCACGCCAAGGTAAGACCGGCT
>MLAX01000008.1 GCA_001890945.1 Alphaproteobacteria bacterium AO1-B | reverse complement strand
CATTGGCCTACTTGAGCACATCTCTTCAACGATAGCCTCCACCTTCACGCGGGATGGAGCAGTCCGGTAGCTCGTCAGGCTCATAACCTGAAGGTCGTAGGTTCAAATCCTACTCCCGCAACCAAATACAAAAATGGCCGCCTTTTGGGCGGCCTTTTGTGTATTCGGGCGGCCGATACTGGTGAGACCATCAGCCCGCCCCATCAAGCAGAACTGCGCCCGTCGCAAAAGCGCAAAAAAATCAAAGCCTACGCCCGAAACAAAAGGGTAAATGCGCAAAAGCCTAGTCAGAAAACATAGCTACTCGAATCAAGGCCTAGCTTCGATTCAAGACCTAAAATGCATCAAAGTGGCCGAACATCTACGGCGTGAAAGCTGCTTTGGTCGCCGGAAGATCGCAAAACGCCTTTGACGGGGGCGACATCCGAATAGTCGCGGCCATAGGCAACGACGATATGGTCCGAACCTGCAAAGCAGGCATTCGTCGGATCGTATTCAATCCAACCGGTCTCTATGCCACACCATGCACAAATCCAGGCATGCATGGCATCGGCGCCCTCAAGGCGCGGCTGACCTTTTGGGGGCAATGTCCTTAAGAAGCCGGACACATATCCGGCCGGGATACCAAGCGATCGCAAGCCTGAAATCATGATATGGGAAAAATCCTGACACACACCATGGCGTTGTGAAAACGCCTCTGCAGGTGGTGTGGACACTTCGGTTGCCTCCGGATCAAAGCGCATTTCCTCGTGCAACGCTTTGCCAATGGCTTTCACGATGCTCATAGTGGAAAGCCCAGTGCTTGCGTGATATTTGGCAAATGCCGTTATGGCTGGATCCGCCGGAACTCTTGGAGAAATACCCGTATAGTGCGCCGGTGCGACGGCGGTTAGGTTCCGGTTCGCCAAAACCTCCTGTTCAAGCGTTTGGAGATCCGGCGAGAAATCGAGACTGGCAGCAGGTTGGAGCCGTTCAACAGTCGCATTTAGAGACACTTCAATCTTGTCGATTGGCTCATGAAACACAAGGACCGTCATGACATTGCCGAAGAAATCACGGGTATCGTGTCGTTCCTGAGGCTTCGGCTCAATAGTCAGCAATCTGGAGGGGACGATCTGTTTGCCCGGGACGTCGGAGGGCAAAAGCCGGACAAGAGTTCGGGCGTGTTCAGATGGTGCACCATAATCATATCCGACAGTCAGGCGAATTTCGTAGCGCATCAGGTTTTGTTCCGATCCTAGATCAGATAATTGGTTGTCAAACGGTCCGAGACTTCGGACAGACGTATGCGAACGCGCTCAAGCCGCCGTGCGTTCATTTCTGATGGCGAGGCGACGGACAGTTGCGCTTCCAGTGGCAGCAAGGCCCTGAGGACGGGCGACACGCGGCCGCTAATCCTTGCATTCGGCAGGTCCTCTGCAATGCGCCGCATGGCTGTGACCTGAAAAAGTATTGCGCGGGGATTGCTGGCATCGAGAGCCAAGAGGTCGGTGACGGTTTCGTTTGTCGGGTCAATACGATAACGGCGCTGATGGGTGATCACGCTGTCAGCATACTCAAGGGCGACATCCGGGAAACCGGGTCCTGCATCATCTCCCGCAAATGCCATCAACACGCCGGCCGCCCCATCTGCGCGTTCTATCGCCCGGCCGAGCGTCAGGAACCGCCAACCGGAGGTCCGGTGCATATTTTCATGCACAAGGCCTTTGAAGCCGGTGATCTTTCTTAAAAGAATGCCAAGTGCTCTCGCCGTGTCGTCTCCACGCGCAAGGTCCGGGGTCAGATCTCTCAAACTGTTGGTGAGATCGGCGAGGGCCGCCCAACCATCTATGGAAAACCGGTCGCGGACTTTGCCCGCAGATACCCGGGCAGCGCTCAAGGGTGGGTTCAGAGCGGTGATGACGGCCGCATCAGGATCGAGCGACAGCAACCGAAGCTGTTCTGCGATTTGAACAAGCCGCGGATCTTGGTCATATCCTGCTTCAGCAAGCCGCAGATGATAGCCCCGCAGCAACCGGATCACGCCTTCAGCTCTTTCTATGTAGCGCCCGAGCCAAAAGAGATTGTCCGCCGCACGGCTGGGCAAGACGCTTGGCCCTTGACGCCGGAAATTTTTGGCATCGAAAAGCGTCTCCTGACGGACAGCGCTGTCTCTCATGACCCAAACGTCCGCGACAGACCCGCCTTGTTGCATGGAGAGTGCTGTGGCATCGCCGCCGCGACCGATCCGGGCATAGCCTCCGGGTAGGAATACCCACCCTTCGGCCGTACGGGCAGCAAAAACACGGATGCTCATTGGGCGGGGGACAAGACGGTCGCCATCCCAGACCGGTGTGGTCGATAGAGTTACGGCCTCTTGTCCGACAAGCTGGCCGGCGCCGGTGTCTATCCAGGTCGAGAGGGCCTCGGGCTTTTGCAGAGCTGGGTCGTGTCTTGGACCATCTGTCCGGCCGATATCGAAGGGCAGGGCCCGGCTGAAAGCTTCCCCAACAAACAAGTCTTCTGCATTGGCTTTCACATAGTCCCGCTCGGCGGCTTGTCCGCACCACCACGTTGCCAGATTTGGGATTTTGAGATGTTCACCCAATACCACATCGGCGATCTGCGGCAGGAATGCCATCAAGGCTCTGGTTTCAAGGATCCCGGAGCCGAGGCTGTTGACCAGATTCACGTTCGAGTGGCGAACCGCATCTACTAGTCCAGGTGTTCCAAGGTGAGATGTCTCATCAAGTTCCAGCGGATCCGCGTATGACGCATCCAGCCGGCGCCACAGAACACTGACCGGTTTGGGGCCGGATACTGTCCGCATTTGAACCGTGCCGTCCTGCACAAGAAGATCCGCGCCCTCCAGAAGTGTCAGTCCGAGATAACGCGCAATGTAAGTGTGTTCAAAGTAAGTATCGTTGCCGGGGCCCGGCGTCAGGATCGCAGTGCGCCCCCCCTCAGTCGAAGGCAAGTCATCCATGGCATCGCGAAAGGCGCGGAAAAAACCTGCCAACCGCTGTACCCTGGATTGAGGAAACGGTTCGGGAAACACCCGTACAGTCGCCATCCGGTTTTCCAGCGCAAAACCAGCACCCGATGGGGCTTGTGTTCTGTCACCAAGCACCAGCCAGGAGCCGTCCGGGCTGCGGCCGATTTCGAACGCCAGAAAATGGAGATGGTGGCCTGAAGCCGGTGTCAAACTGACGAGCGGTCGGTGCCATTCAGGGTTTTGTGCGACAAGTTCTGCGGGCAAATGACCATCGCGAACCAGGGTTGCTTCGCCATAAAGATCGGCCACCACCCGCTCCAAGAGCTCAGCGCGTTGCGTCAGCCCTTCACAGATCTCTGCCCATTCTCTTTCATGCAGGATCACCGGAATATGGCTTAGGGGCCAGTCGCGTTCCTGGTGAGGGTCAGTGCTGTATTGGCGGAAAAACACTCCTGCATCCCGCAGGTATTGATCTCCGCGGGCGAAACAGGCCGTGATCTCCGGCTGCGACAGTTGCGACAGCTGCTCAATGAATGGCCCCCAAACCGGGCGCATCACGCCATTGGGGTCAAGCAGCTCGTCAGCGACACCGGATTGGAGGGCATAATCCCGCAACAAGGAGTTTGTTGCCGAAAGGGGTTCTTTTGCGGGCGTGGTCATATCAACCCGCCTTGCCGCCGCAGATCCAGCGTCATTGGGAACTCCGGATGCGGCGTTTCCCAGACAGGGGTGTATTGCCCGGATGAATGGCCAAACCCTTCGAACCGGGCCAGCCGGCGTGCTTCCGCTTCGTTGCCATTGACGGGAAACGTGTCGTAGTTTCGGCCGCCTGGATGCGCCACATGATAGACACACCCGCCGACCGGCCGAGATGACCAGCGGTCATAGATGTCGAAGGTCAAAGGGGCGTTGACTGGCAGAACGGGGTGCAAGGCTTCGGCCGGTTGCCAGGCTTTGAAACGGACACCGCCAACATTGGTTCCCGCCGTACCGGTGTCCGTCATCGGTATTGGGCGCTGGTTGCACATGATGGCATACCTGTCCCTGAAGGCGGTCGTCATCTGCACTTGAAGGCGCTCCACCGAGCTGTCGGTGTACCGGACCGTTCCGCCAATTGCTCCGGTCTCGCCAAGGACATGCCACGGTTCCAGGGCCTGCCGGATCTCCAGATGAACGCCTTCGACATCGACCGCACCACAGAACGGGAAGCGGAACTCGGCTTGGGCTTCATACCAGGCAGGGTCGAGCTCGAAACCATGGTCTTTCAAATCCGCAAGAACGGAGAGGAAATCCTGCCAGACAAAATGCGGGAGCATATATCGATCATGAAGAACCGTGCCCCAGCGCACCGGCTGGCCCGTCACCGGTTTCGCCCAGCACCGTGCAATGATGGCGCGCAAGAGCAGCTGCTGCGCAAGGTTCATGCGCGGGTGCGGTGGCATTTCAAAACCGCGGAACTCCACAAGTCCCAAACGGCCGGTCGGGCCATCCGGGGAATAGAGCTTGTCGATACAGATTTCTGCCCGGTGGGTGTTGCCGGTTACATCCGTCAGCATGTTCCGCAGCAAGCGGTCAACAAGCCAGGGAGGTGTGTAAGCTCCTGTGTCCGGTCCGGAAATCTGCGACAAGGCGATTTCCAGCTCGTACAGAGTATCGTGCCTTGCCTCGTCGATCCGCGGAGCTTGGCTGGTCGGACCGATAAACAGGCCAGAAAACAGGTAGGACAGGGAAGGGTGCCGCTGCCACAGCAAGATCAGTGACTTGAGGAGGTCCGGGCGCCGCAAGAAAGGACTGTCTTCCAGTGTCGCACCGCCAACGACAACATGATTTCCGCCGCCGGTGCCCGTGTGCCGGCCATCAATCATGAACTTGTCCGCCCCCAAGCGGCATTGTCGGGCCTCTTCGTAGATCGCTTCCGTCGTCGCGACGCAATCGTCCCAGCTTGCAGCGGGATGAATGTTGACCTCCAGAACGCCGGGGTCCGGAGCGACCCGGACAACGTTGAGCCTTGGGTCATTCGGTGGTCCATATCCTTCGATATGAACCTTGAGGCCGAGCTGTTCTGCACTCAGCTCTGCAGCGGCGAGAAGCTCGAGATACTCTTCAAGACGTTCGACGGGCGGCATGAAGATGCACAGCCGGCCTTCCCGGAGTTCGATCGCAAGTGCCGTCCGAACGGATCCATCTGATGGATCGACCCCTCCTTGCGGGACAACAGTTTGAACTTCCCCGGTTTTCCGTTGTGTCTGTACAGGTTGGGAATGCTCAGCACTGGTCTCCGGCAAAAGCTCAGCTTTTTCCTTCTCCTCTGCGGCGAGCCGGTCAATTTCCTCCTGAATGGCACGCCGGCGTTTCTGCGTGAGCTCATCCTGATAGTCCGGCAGGGCGGCAGTTTGCAGGGAAGGGTCCGCCGTGTACGTGTAGGGATAATCGACAGGCCGGACATAGGGCAGGGATCCAAGCGGCAACCGGAAACCAGCAGGGCTGTCGCCTGGAACAAGGAACAGGTGGCCCCGGCGCGACCGCCAGCGTTCAGACCGCCATTTTGGCCCTGTGCTTTTGCTCTGCCAGCTCTGGACCGGCAGCACGTATCCGACCGCGGTTTCAAGGCCACGACCAAAGACGCGTGCAAACCGGGCCCGCTCTTCGGCATTTTTTAGTTTTGGATTCTGTGGCGACAGATTCTCCGGAAGGTTTGCTTCCTTCACGATCCATTCGGCCGGATCTTCAAAGACTGGTTGGACATGTTCCTTCGGCAGGTCGAGATGTTCGGCAATCGCTTCGAGCAGCGCTCCTGCTTTGGATGGATCTTCGACAGGCTTGCTGTCCTCAAGCGCGATCAGGTCCGGGTTTTTCCAGATCTGCGTGCCGTCTGCCCGCCAAAACAGCGAAAAAGTCCAGCGTGGCAGGGTCTCTCCTGGATACCATTTCCCTTGCCCGTAGTGCAGGACCCCGCCGGGCGCGAACCGTTCGCGCAAGCGGCGGATCAACTGATCGGCCAACCCCCGTTTTGTCGGTCCGACGGCGGCGGTGTTCCACTCTGAACTTTCAAAGTCATCAATGGAGACAAAGGTCGGCTCCCCGCCCATTGTGAGCCGGACATCTCCGGCTGTCAGAGCCTCATCGACATTTCGTCCGGTTTGAAGAAGCCGCTCCCATGCGTGATCGGAGAAGGGTTTTGTAATTCTTGGATGCTCGGAAACACGGGCGATGTTCATGTCGAACTTGAAGTCGGTTTCGGCAAATGTGGCCGACCCGGAAATCGGAGCCGCGTTCTTGTAATGGGGTGTTGCCGCAAGCGGGATATGGCTCTCACCGGTCAAAAGGCCGGATGTCGGATCAAGACCGATCCATCCCGCGCCGGGAATATACACCTCCACCCAGGCATGGAGATCCGTGAAATCATGGTCTGTGCCGGAGGGGCCATCCAGAGCCTTCAGATCCGGTTTCAACTGGATCAGGTAGCCGGAGACGAACCGTGCAGCAAATCCGAGATGCCTGAGCACCTGAACAAGCAGCCAGCTTGAATCCCGGCACGATCCGGACCGTTTGGTGAGGGTCTCCTCAGGCGTCTGAACGCCTGGCTCAAGACGGATTGTATAGTCGATTTCCTCCGAGACCCTGTGATTGAGGCCAACCAAGAAATCGATCGTGCGGGTTTCATCCAGACCGATCGACCCGATGAACTTTGCCAGCTTCGGCCCCTCTGCCTCCGGTGTCCTGTAGATGACCAGATCGTCTTTTAGGTCCGCATCGTACTCGAATGGCCAATGCTCGGCGCGATCTTCAACAAAAAAATCGAACGGATTGTAGACGGTCATGTCCGCAACAAGATCAACTTCGATTTTGAACTCCCGAACCGGTTCCGGGAACACGAAACGGGCGAGCCAGTTGCCGTATGGGTCTTGCTGATGATTGACGAAATGGCCACCCGGAGAAACCTTCAGGCTGTGCGAAATCACCAGCGTCCGGCTGTGCGGCGCCGGTCTCAGCCTGACAATCTGCGGTGAAAGTGTCACCGGCCGGTCATAGGCATAGTGGGTTAGGTGATAAAGACTTGCATGAATGGCCATGGAGTGCTCGTGTCGCGCGGGAGGTGACCTGTACTATGGCAGAGATAAATTGCTTTGCACAAGGACTGGAGCCAGCTGCCAACTGAACGCAACTGCAGAAAAAAGCGGCAGTCTCTGAGCCCAAAGCCGTTTCACTAGCGCAAACCTTTATTGAGTATCCACCTGGTCGGTATGTCGCGAGTGCAGGTTATCGCCGTGGAAAATCAATCCTTGTCCGGATCCGGGATCCAGCCGACAGCCACACGGCCCTCCGTTTCAAAGGGAGAGGCCACAGCACGCGCGGTGATCAACGCTTTAAGCTCCAGAGCGGTCAGGTCTTGGTCTTTTTCCAGAAGCCGGGCGGCAAGTGCGGCAAGGCGCGGGACGGCATAGCTGGAGCCGGATGTGACGCCAGCGGCTCCCCGGAAATCGGTAACCGCGATGTTTTCCGCAGGGACCATCAGGTCGACGCTGGCTCTGCCCCAGTTTGACCCCGGCGCCAATCGGCCAAAGCCATCTGCCGAGGTGACTGTCAGAATGTTGTCCAGATCGAGCGCCGCGGGATAGACCGGTTGTGCATCGATATTGCGGCCATTGTTGCCAGCTGACACGATGGCCAAGATGTTCTGGTCTTTGATTGCTTCGGCGAAGTCCGTCCAGTCTTTCTCTGAATTGCTTCCGAGTGGCATCGCAAGAATACGGATCTCGTCGTCGAGTGCACGGGCAACAATATCGGCCATCCGGCTCATATCCGGGCGCGGATACCGGAGAGGAACCAGAGCCGCATTTGGCGCTTCGCGTGCGAATACGGAGGCGACCGCTGTGCCGTGGCGCACCGGGAGAAACGCACCCCTGGAGGTGTCGCCATCATAAGGCCAGGGGTCCATATCCCAAAAGTCGTATCCAATCGGAGCGCCGTCTTCGTCCCGCGCCAGCCGATTGCGAAACAGGGACAGGTCATAGGCAAGTCCGGAGTCAACAAAAGCCACCCGCGCGCCGCCGGGATCTGTGCCATCAGGCCACGGGGCTTGAAGAGTCTCTGTCCAGCGAAGGGTTTCCATGTCGCCCTCGAGCTGATCCATCAGAACCCACGGCTCATCTTCGAAGCGGATCTTGCGGGCAGACCGCACCACACAGCTGCCATCTGCAATCGCAAGAAGGCTGGGAAGAAGCGTATTGCTATCGTTCCGATAGTAGGTGGCTCTGATTTGGCGGGGAGATCCTCCTGCGAGGCGGATTTCAACGGTCAGCTCATCACCAGCGGGCAAAACCAGGCGGATGTCCTGCCGTGCCGGCGGGCCGGAGGCTGGGAGGCTCGTTTCGTTGAGCAGCCAGCTTTGCGGAACTGCGTTTTGAATTGAAAAGCCGGTTGGAGGCGTGTCAGCACAGACGGATGATATCGCCCGTTCCAAGACCGTCTTCGCGGGCTGACCGGACAGTTCTTCGGCTTTGGTCTCCGGACTGCCAAGCAGAAAGCTTGCAAGGACGGAAAGGATGGTTCCGGACCAGCTCGTCTTGGTGATGTAAGAAATCATGCAAGTCTCGTCCGATCACAGGTCCTGCGGATCTTGACTGCCTTTCGACGTCTACTTGTCCTTGCTCACACTCCGCCAAGCGGCAAAGGCGATGAGAACAAAGACCAGTGACAACAGCAAATGACCAATTTCCGGTCCGGTCAAGCCGAGCATGTTTGTCTCTGTGCCTCCAACATCGGCTGGGTTGTCCCAAATCCATTTCTGGTGTCTGCCGAATCCGGCGTACATGTCGTTCGCCGGATCAGCCGAATAGCAATTACGACAGCTATATGGAGCGGATGGTGGTCTCCGCCAGTGCCGCTTGGGCGACCCGTATCTGAATTGCGAAGCCCGGCCTTATGCGAGTGGCGCCTGTCCGGCGAGCCGGCCGAGGACTACGGCACTTAAGAGTCCGTTGCCGGACAGATACCCGCTGTCACCGCGGCCCGAAACGCCGCACGCCGCGCCGCCGCAAGCATGAAGATTGGGTATCGGTGTTCCGTCTGTCTTTAGGACACGTGCATATTCGTCGGTTCGCAGGCCGCCCTGTGTGTGAAACAGGGCACCGGTCACCCGGACACCGAAATAGGGCGGGGTTAGCTGTGTGTCGCCAAACTTGCGGCCAAAGCCATCTGTCTCATTCATTGGCAGGCTTGAGATTGTGGCGGTCAGATTTCCCGCCGGGAGGCCGAGCTGGTTTGCAAGGCCTTCAAGTGTCTCGCTGACCTTGATCGCGCCTGCCGCTTCGGCGTTCTTGAAGTCCTCAAACTGGCGGGCGATCTTCGCAATCCGGCCGTCAAAAATCGTAAAGGCTTCCCCGCCTGGTTGGGCCAGCACCGCACGGGCAGCTTCCGAGTAACCTTGAGATTCATCCCAGAAGCGCTCCGCTTCCCGGTTCACCTGGACGCCGCCGCTTGTGATCACCGCCCATGTGATCAGGATCCCGTGCGGATGCGCAACGTTGCCGTGGCCCTGGTAGGCGCCAAGATGCGCCATATCCGCGCCGATGTCTTTTCCCCAGACGATGGCTTCCCCGCGATTGCCGTCGTGGCCAAACCAAAGTCCGTCGGCTATGTCCGGCATGAACTGGCTGACAAGATCGCGGTTTCCGCCGAAACCGTTGCAGGCCAGGATCAGTTTTTCACATCCGATGGTCTCCAGTCCACCATCGGGGCGCTGAACGGTCACACCGGTAATCTGGCCTTGATCCGTATGAAGCTGCACTGCGCGCCGTTCACAGATGATGTCGATGCCTCGGGTCTCGCAAGTTGAGCGCAGGCTGTCGATGAGTTCAATGCCGGACCGGGTGGGGAGGCCATGCATTCTGTGCCTGGAATGACCGGGGTAATCGAAGTCGGTTATGACCGAAAACGGCAGGCCGTGCGTTTCACTCAGCCAGTCTATGGCCGGGCCAGACTGTCGGGTCAGGAGATCTACCAGCGTCGGATCATTTTCCTGCTTTGCCTTAGCTTGAATGTCTTGTGCAAAAAGGTCTGCGCTGTCTGCGACACCCGCTGCCTTTTGAATACTGGTTCCAGCAGCCGGTATGAGCCCTGCGGAGAGCGCCGTGGATCCGCGCGGGATGGGATCCGCCTCCACCACAAGAACGGATTGCCCGGTCTCTTGAGCGGACAGTGCTGCAACGAGACCGGCTGCACCGGCCCCAATGATCAGGGTCTCACAGTCCAGATCAAACGCGGCCGGCGCCGGTGAAACCTCAACGGTCACTTGGGTCATAGCTTGAACCCTTCGCCAGCATATCAGCGGTTCCGATGACGCCATTCAGGCCGTCGAAATCGAACATCCGGTCTTTGAACGGCCGGTTGCTGCCGTTTGCACGTAGGCTGGCGTAGTACTCTTGTGCTGTCTTGGCCAATGCCCGCACGATGCCGCCTGGGAAAATTACGATGGAAAAGCCTTGAGCTTCCAGATCGGAAGCGCCGGAAATGGGCGTTGCGCCGCCTTCCACCATGTTTGCCAGAAGCGGCACCCGGCCTGCGAATTGGGTTGCGACTTCGGTCAATTGTTCGCGCGATTGGGGCGCTTCGATGAAGAGAATGTCTGCGCCTGCTTCCAGATAGGCTCCAGCTCGGTCGATGGCAGCTTGAAATCCTTCCACCGCAATGGCGTCCGTCCGGGCAATAATCAGGGTTTCCTCTGAGGCTCGTGCGTCCGCCATGGCCCGAACCTTCCCAGCCATCTCAGCAGCAGAGATCAGGGATTTGTCGGCAAGATGCCCGCAGCGCTTCGGATAGGTCTGGTCTTCGACCTGTAGCGCAGTTGCCCCGGCGCGCTCATAAAGCCGCATGGTTCTTTGAGCGTTCAGCGCGTTCCCGAACCCGGTATCGGCATCGATAATCACCGGTAGGTTGGTCCGATCGGCAATCAGCGCCATCGTGTCCGCCATCTCCGTAAAGGAGGAGAGGCCGATGTCCGGGCGGCCCAAACGGGTGTAGGCGACAGCGGCACCGCTCAAATAAAGGGCTTCGAACCCGGCGGCTTCGGCAAGCGAAGCGGTGAGGCCGTCATAAACACCGGGGGCGATGACAATCTCGTTTTGCTGCAGGCGTTTCTTGAGGCTCATGCCGCCACCTCCGGCCAATCGGTTGTCATGGTGTCCAGCAGGTCGGCACACACCATCTGATGGGTCACGGTCGCCAGAGACAGCAAGGTTGCCTCGTGCACATCGTTCTTGAAGGCAGCGGACCCGTCCGTCAAAAGAACGGTCTCGATATCGCGCAGATGAGCGTCGCGCAGTGTGGACGCGACACCTCCGTTGGTGACGATCCCGCCAACGATCAGCTTGTCGATGCCAACAGCGCGCATGATGTATTCCAGTCGTGTCTGGTAAAAGGCGGAATAGGCGACTTTTTCAACGACGAAATCAGCTGGAAAGAGTTCATCGACCAGCGTATGGCCGAAGCTGCCCGGTGCAAAATCGCCTTTGCCGAGGAAGGGCCGTAGGACTTTCAGGTGTGGGGAGATCAAAGGCTCGCCCGACGCATTCGGGACCAGTGTGAATTGCGCCGAAATGTAGTGGCCTTCACGTGCCCGTAAGGCCTTCACCAGAGGCGCTATGCGGTCTGGCAATGCCGCGATGCTGTCAGCCGATTGCCCGGCGCGCCCATACGCGCCCTCGGGATGTAGAAAGTCGTTCTGCAGATCAATGGTCAGGATCGCTGTTCGCTTTGGATCCCACGTTTTCAGATCAATCATGACGTGCTCTCCAAGGGCTCGAGAATGGTGTTGCCAAAGGCGTCCACATGCGCTTGCAGATCGGGCTCAACCAAAACGGTTGTATCCGGCTGCACCAGGATCGCCGGCCCATTGATCACCGTACCCGCGGGCAGAGAAAGGCGGTCGTAGATCGCTGTCTCGTACCAGGAAACCCCGAAATGCACCTTGCGGGTCGATTTGGGTTCCGCATTTCCGCCAGCTGAAGGGGCAAGCGTTTTCAGATCGAATTTTGGACGTTTTCCGGTGACGGCGGTACGCAAGTTCAAGATCCGGCGCATGCCGTTGTTCAGGAGGCGGCCGAAGGCGGATTTGTAAGCCGCATCAAAAGCGGCTTCGATATCTGCCTTGCTAGGAGTTGTTACCTGGCCATCACGCACGGTCACTGAAATCGGTACGGAGACCGTGTGCGTCTGACCGATATAGGCCATGTCCAGTTCAAAACTGATGTCGCGGGCTTCGAACGTTGTGCGTGCAGCATCCAGAAGTCCCATGCCGCTATCGACATGGGTTTGCATGTGTTCCGCCAGCGCATTTTCGTCGAGGGCATCTACCAGCGAGTTGATGGTCTGAACGAAGTCCTGGCGCATATCCGCGATCACGCAGCCCATGGCCGAGGTGACGCCGGGATAGCGAGGCACGATAGCCTTGGCGATCCCGACTTCAGCAAGCATTGCGCCCGCATGAAGCGCTCCGCCACCGCCAAAAGGCATGAAGGCAAAGTTCTTCGGATCAAAGCCGCGCTCAATGCTGACCAGGCGAATGGCTCCAGCCATACGGGAATTGGCAACCCGCATGATGGCCTCTGCCGCCTGTAACGTGTCGAGGCCAAGGGGCTCTCCGACATGAATATCGATCGCCTTGGCGGCCGCTTCGACGTCCAGCCGGTCCAGCTTTCCTCCGATGGGGCTCTCCGGATCAATACGGCCAAGAACAACGTTTGCGTCTGTGACAGTCGGCCGGTCATTTCCAAGTCCATAGGCAACGGGACCAGGGTTGGAACCTGCGCTTTCCGGCCCAATGTTCAAAAGACCGCCCTTGTCGACCCAGGCAATGGATCCGCCGCCCGCGCCGATCGTGGTGATCTCGATCATGGGCGTGCGGACCACCATCCCGAAGTCAATCGAGGTCTGGGGAGACAGCATCGATTGCCCGTCGGAAATCAGGGACACATCAAAACTGGTGCCGCCCATGTCTCCGGTGATGACATTGTCGAACCCGGCTGATGAAGCAATGTAACCTGCGGCGATTACTCCCGCGGCCGGGCCGGAGAGCGCCGTGCGCACCGGTAGCTTGCAGGCCGTATCAACAGCCATGACCCCACCGTTAGACTGAACGATCATGAATTCGCCGTCGAACCCGCCTGTCTTGAGTGCCTGTTCCAGGCGGCCAAGATATCCGGACACTTCCGGCTGCAGGTAAGCGTTCAGTGCCGTTGTCGAAAACCGCTCAAATTCGCGGATTTCGGGCAAGATTTCCGAGGACGCGGACACATGGGCATTCGGCCAGATCTCCCGGACTGCAGCCACAGCGGCCTTTTCATTGTCCGGATTTGCATAGGCGTTGGCGAAAAGGATTGCGACGGCCTCGCAGCCTTGCGCCTGGAGCTGCTGTGCGGCAGCGCGGACGGCATCAAGATCCACTGGGGTGCGAATGGTTCCATCTGCCAGGGTTCGTTCCGGCACCTCAAGACGATTGCGCCGGTCGACAACCGGTTCAAAGTCTCCGCGAAGTCCCCAGGTGCGCGGCCGGTCCCGGCGGCGCATCTCCAGAACGTCCCGCAGACCTTCCGTGCAGATCACCCCGGTCGGCGCGCCTTTGCGCTCAAGAAGTGCATTGGTTCCAGCCGTGGTGCCATGAACAACCACTGAAATCGTTGACAAGTCATCGACCTGCTTGCCGATGCCATCAAGGAAACCACCGGATTGATCCGGGCGGGTCGTCGGAACTTTTGCAACGGCGGCCGTGCCATCGGCTTCATTGAGTACAAAGACGTCCGTGAATGTTCCGCCGACATCAACACCAATCATCCGTCCGCTCATTGGGACACCTCCCGCCAAGCCGTACCGTAATTCTTGTCGGCCGCATCTGAGCTGATCAGACCACGTGCCACGTCACGGGCGATGTCGCCCGGTTGACGGTTTTCTGCCTTGCCGTATCCGCCGCCGCCGGGCGTTTCCAATCGGACAGCTTGGCCCTGGCGCAACTTGATTCCGCGCATTTTTGAGGCGAGCGGAGGTGTTTTCCAACCGTCATCCTGTTCATAGGTGAATTGGTTGAGCTCTCCGTCATATCCGTCCGCAATGCCTTTTGGCGCAAACCGGCCACGTTCTCCGAAAAGGAAGGCCTCGGCCCCGTTTTCTTCCAAGACTTCGATCTCGTAGATTGCGCCCATGCCACCCCGATGAGCCCCTGCACCGGCGCTGTCTGGACGCAGGGCCCACTGGCGGAACATGACCGGATAGGCGGCCTCGAGAATTTCCATTGGCGGAATGGTCGCCGTTGAAATCGGAGCGTTGCCGTGGTTCAGGCCGTCGCTTTCCAGCGAACCGCCATGGCCACCGCCATAAAAGCTGAACATGACCCAGGGCTTGCCGTCGCTTTTCTTGCCTGCAATCGACAGGGCGTTGATCGTCCCATAAGCGTTCGCGACAACCCGATCCGGTGCGGCCTTCGCAAAGGCTGAGAAGATCACATCGATCATGCGGAGAATGGTTTCGGTATAGCCGCCGGTTGGAGCCGGAAATTCAGCCGACAACAACGACCCTTCCGGCACATTGACCGTGATTGGGCGCATCACGCCGGCGTTTGCGGGCAGGGCCGGGAAAATGTGCTTGATCGCAACGTAGGCCGTCGCAACGGTAGTCGGCAGTGCGATGTTGACCGGGCCGGCGCATTGTGGCGCGGAGCCGGTGAAATCCAGGGTCAGGTTATCGTCCTTGATTTCCAACGCGACGCGGATTGCCAGCGGCTCATCGGTAATGCCGTCATTGTCGAGAAAGTCTTCCGCTTCCCAGCGCCCATCCGGTAGGTCAGTCAACTCAGAGCGCATCAGCGCCTCTGCGCGATGACCAAGAGCGTCCAGAGCGCCGCTTACGGTCGCGACTCCATATTCATCGAGCAATTCGTCCATGCGTTTGACGCCAAGATCGAGCGCGCCCAGCTGGCCATTGAGATCGCCCATGGCCGATTGGGGCAGGCGTGTGTTGCGCAGGAGAATGTCGATGATGTCCTGATTGACCACGCCACCACGCGCCAAACGCACCGGGGGCAGGACAAACGCTTCCTGAAAGACTTCCGTAGCCGCCGGATTGTAGTTGCCCGGAACGGCCCCGCCAACATCATGCCAGTGGCCCACAGAAGCAAGGTAGCAAAACAGTTTGCCATCGCGAAAATAAGGGCGGACCAGCCGCATGTCCGACAGGTGCGTGCCGCCGATATGTGCGTCATTGAAGATGAAGATGTCGCCGTCTTTCAAATCCCCATCGGCGGCGGCTTTTTCGATCACGGCCTTGACCGCAAAGGACATCACGCCGACGAAAATCGGAAGTCCGGATTTTCCCTGGACCAGCGTGTCCCCGGTTTCCGCGTGATAAAGGCCGTGGCTGGCATCATGCGCTTCGGCAATAATGGGATTGAACGCGGCGCGGAAGAGCGTTGCGTCCATTTCGTCCGCAATCTGTTCCATGCGGCCGGCTAGAACCGATAAGGTTATCGGGTCGATCTCGCTCATGCGGTGGCCTTTACTTCTGCAATGTCGTTCCAAACGTCCTGGCGGGTGATTTTGCCGGCGACGACTTCGAACCGATCGATGAAACGAATGCCGTCAAAGCTGTCTCCATCCGGCCATTCGCCGGAGAGAGTGCCGCGGCAATAAACAACTGTGGCCGCTTCGCGGCTTTGCATGACATCGAAGCCGTCATAGGTTTTTTTCACGAAACGGTAGCGAGGCTTTGCCCAAGCGATCAGCTCGTCAAGCGTCCGGAGTGGACCGGTGCCCGGGAACTCCATTACGAAGTCTGTGCTGAGCATCGATTGCGCACGCTCCAGGTCCCTCGCCTCCATGGCGCTCAAGTACGCCCGGACAAGATCGCCCGCGTCAGGCAAAGCCGCAGCGCCTTGCCGGTGAACGCCGCCGCGGGAGTAGTCCTCGCCCTTTAATTCATGGATCAGGACGGTAATTGCTTCGGGTGGAGCCGGCACGACGAGGCGTATGGCATCGGTCAAAGCCTCATGAAGCCGCAATTTTTCTTGCGGCTCGTAGCCTTGCAATACGTGCAATTCGACAATCGGCATACTGCCTCCCTACAGCAATTTGTATTACACATAATACAGCTTGAAAAAATATCTAATACAAAAAATGAAAATAATATCGGACCGGCAACTTGATATTTTAGTATCCAGCGATACCATTGAGCTTCATCCACGGAGGCTTGCGTACGTGAACAAGCATGCGAAATCGGTGTTGCCGGAAGGCGCAAAGGCGCGGCAGGTCTACCTGTCTCTCCGTGATCAGATTTCCGATGGCAGGTTTCAGGACGGGCAAACCCTCCCGGGTGAACAGAAACTCTCTGAGGTCTTTGGCGTATCGCGCGTGACAGTACGCCGGGCGCTTGATGCGTTGGCCGCCTCAGGCCTCATCATCCGGCGTGCTGGAAGCGGGACGACGGTCTCGACATCGGGTCAGCTGGACAAACCGGTCGCCATGAACCTTGCGACCCTGATGCCGCAACTTGTTGAAATGGGTCAAAGCACGACGGCGCGCCTTCTGTCCTTTTCATACGATGCTGCGCCGGATTTCGTGGCATCCGCTCTCGGGCTGCCGGGCGATGAACAAGTCCAGATCGCAACCCGTGTCCGGAGCACGAACCAGACACCTTTTTCGCACCTGACAACCTATGTCCCGGCTGAAATCGCTCGCAATTACTCGGAAAATGATCTGGCGACGACCCCGCTTTTCAAATTGCTGGAGCGTGGCGGTGTCCAGATCAAGGATGCTCATCAGTCGGTTTCCGCAACCCTTGCCGGCCCGGAAGTTGCCGACGCTCTCGAAGTTGCGGTCGGCTCTGCGCTTCTATCTTTGCGCCGCGTGGTCAAGGACGTCGATGGCAACGGTGTGGAGTATCTGGCGGGCCTCTACCGCCCAGATATGTTCCGGCTTGAGATGCCGCTGACCCGGGTTGGAGACGGCAATGCCCGCCATTGGGAGCCAGCGATTGGCAAGACGCCCGAGGAGGGTGCATGACAGCGGCCGCGACCCTTCTCGACAAGCTTTGGTCGTCGCACGAAGTGCTGACCCGTGAAGACGGGACATCGCTTTTGTGGGTGGACCGGCACCTTGTGCATGAAGGGTCCCATCATGCGTTCGCCAAACTGGCCGAGCGTGGTGCGGCCGTCGCTGAACCCGAATTGACCTTTGCCGTTGTTGATCACTATGCTCCAACGCGCCACCGAGAATATATTGCGGATCCCAAAATCCGCCGCATGATTGAAACACTGCGCGCGAATGCGACACAGCACGGTTTGCGTCTGTTCGATCTCATGGATCCGGCGCAGGGCATCGTGCATGTCGTGGGACCGGAGCAGGGCCTGACCTTGCCAGGTTTGTTGATCAATTGTGGCGACAGCCACACATCGACCCACGGTGCATTTGGTGCACTCGCCTTTGGCATCGGAGCGACGGAAGTTGCTCATGTTCTTGCGACACAAACCGTCTGGCAGAAAAAGCCAGCGGCAATGCGCATCGTCGTCGACGGAAAACTGGCCGAGGGCATCAGCGCCAAGGATATTGCACTCAATTGGATTGCAAAACTTGGGTCCGACGGCGCACGGGGACACGCGATCGAATATGCCGGAAGCGCCATCCGGGACCTGTCTATGGAAGGGCGGATGACCCTCTGCAACCTTTCGATCGAAGGCGGCGGCCGCTTTGGCATGGTTGCGCCCGATGACACCACCTTTGCTTATCTCAAGGGACGGCCCTTCGCGCCAACCGGCGAAGCTTTTGAGAAAGCTCAGGAAACGTGGCAGAAACTGCACTCGGACGAGGATGCTATCTTTGCCAAGGATGTGAGCCTGGCCGCAGAAGAGATCGCTCCAACAGTCACTTGGGGCACGAGCCCTGAGCAAGCCTTGCCGGTCAGCGCAACGCTTCCTGATCCCTCCCGTTTGGCAGAAGAAAAGCAAAAAGCTGCGCGCGACGCGCTGGACTATATGGGCTTGGCCGCCGGGCGCCCGATCGAAGGTACGCCGGTCGATCAGGTGTTCCTCGGTTCATGTACAAACGGGCGGATCGAAGATCTCCGCGCGGCCGCAGCCGTCCTTGCCGGACGCTCTGCGAAGGTGCCCGGTCTGGTTTCTCCGGGTTCGGCCCTTGTCCGCCACCAGGCAGAACAAGAAGGTTTGGACCAGATTTTCCGGGAAGCTGGCCTGGAATGGTCTGCGTCCGGCTGTTCGATGTGTGTCGGCATGAACGGCGACATCGTCGCGCCGGGCAAGCGTTGTGCGTCTTCGACAAACCGGAACTTTCGCGGGCGCCAAGGCCCCGGTGCCCGCACGCATCTCATGTCACCGGCAATGGTCGCAGCCGCCGCTGTGACCGGCACCATCACCGATGTTCGTCCTCTTTTGAAAGGGAGGGCAGTCTGATGGCTGGCTGGACGGAACATCAGGGGCAAGCAGTTGCTTTGCCGGTTCACAACATCGATACGGATCAGCTCATCCCGGCCCGGTTCATGTCGACGCCACGGTCAGAGGGGTATGGACAGTTCCTCCTTCATGATCTGAGGCGTCTGGAGAGCGGATCGGAATGCCCGGAATTTCCGCTCAATCAGTTTCCACATGCCAGCATCTTGATAGCGGGCCGGAATTTCGGCAGCGGCTCTTCGCGCGAAGCTGCGGTCTACGCTTTGGTGGATGCAGGTTTTCGGGCCGTTGTGGCACCGAGCTTCGGCGACATCTTTGCGAGCAATGCGGTCAACAACGGTCTGCTGCCAGCGCTCGTTTCCGAAGCCGATCTTGAGCGCCTGACGGGCGAACTCAACGAAGGCGGCGGTTCGGCACACATTCATCTGATGCACGGACAGATCATCGTCGGTGGATCCGAAGTTCCATTCTCACTCGACAACAGCTGGCGAACAAAGCTGATCAACGGGTGGGACGACATCGATCTGACACTGCAGCACGAATTCGCGATCAAGAAACACAAGCAAGATCGCAGAACAACTTCTTCCTGGGTTTGGCCCAACGCGGAAGACCAGAACTCTCAAGTGAATGGGAGCCAATAGCTGAGGGGCCAGCCTTGAAAACATAGGGACCAACAGAGGGACGTCCCGCAAAGTGGAGTGAGACTATGAAAAATATCCTCGTAGCTGGCTTGGTTGCCGGTGCATCACTGTTCACAGCGACCGCGCATGCGGAAGACAGGATTTCCGCGGTTCATGCGTTCCCGGAAACACTGATCTACACCAAAAGCTTCCTGTCTTTCGTCGACAAGGTCAACGAAGCCGGCAAGGGCGTGATCCAGATTGATGTGCGCGGCGGTCCGGAAGCCATCGGCATGTTCCAGCAGCCGGATGCTGTACGTGACGGTATTGTCGACATGGTTTACACGCCGGGTTCCTTTTATGGCGGTGCCCTGCCGGAAAAAGACGCGATGGTTGGCTCCAACCTAACCGCCGTTGAGACACGTCAGAACGGCGGTACGGAGCTGATTGATCAAATCCACCAGGAAAAAATGGGCCTGAAATACCTTGGCTGGTTTGACAGTGGCGTCTGCTACAATCTCTGGACCCGTGACGAGCCGACATTCGATGCCGATGGCAATCTTGAAGTGGAAGGCCTGAAACTGCGCGGCAACAACGTCTACAACGCGTTTTTCTCCAACTACCTCGGCGCACAAGTGATTGATTTGCCGACCGGTGAAGTCTATGCCGCTCTGCAGCGGGGCGTTGTTGATGCGACCGGCTGGACCCAGATCGGTCTGATTGATCTGAAATGGAACGAGTTCCTGAACTACCGGATTGAGCCGTGCTTCTTCTCCACCGACCTTGGTGTGATCGTGAACCTGGAGAAGTGGAACTCCCTGTCTGACGAATCCAAGAAAATCCTTCAGGATGTCGCCATTCAGCATGAGAAGGACAGTGTTGAGGCTCTGCGCAAGAAGCGGGATGAGGACTTTGCAGCTCTTGATGCTGCCGGCATGATCTCTGTCTCTCTGGAAGGTGAAGCCAAAGCCAACTACCTCGCAGCAGCCCGCGAAAAGACCTGGGAGCGCATGAAGGGCCTGATGGCAGAACAGCCGGGTGGTACCGACAATTACGACCGCTTGATCGAACTGTTCTACGATTTCGACGCTGCAAAATAAGCGCTTGAAACATGGGCTCGCGGGGACCGCGGGCCCTCTTTTTTGCTGGAGCAGGCGGTCTTCATGACAGCACTTAAGAAAGCCTATAACGCCTTGATCGATGCAATGGCGATTGCAGCCGGGGCAACGCTTGTGTGGCTGATGGTATCGGTGGTCGGCTCTGTGCTCATGCGAAATATGGGTATGCAGCCGTTTGCCTGGCTGTTTACGTCAGCCGAATACGGACTTCTCTACATGACCATGCTGGGCGCGCCTTGGCTGGTGCGCGAAAAAGGGCATGTGCATATCGAGCTCATTACGTCGATCTTGCCAACAGCCGTCCGGAACGTTGTGAGCCGGAGCGTTGCGCTCGCATGTGTCCTTGTATGCCTCATTCTGGCCTGGCAAGGCATTGAACTGTTTTTGAAAAACATCGAGCGCGGTGATTATGACACGCGCGCCTATTATTATCCGCGCTGGCTTCTCACGATTTCCTTTCCCGTCAGCTTCGGGCTGATGGCAATCGAGTTTTCGCGTTTTGTCGCCGGGCCGGACACCCTCCATACCGGCGAAGCAGGGATACACGAATAATGGAATGGTATGAGGCGCTCGCCCTTTTGCTGGGTGTGATCGTGGCCCTCATGGCGATCGGGATGCCGGTCGCCTTGGCGTTTCTTGCGGCGAACATCGTGGGAGCCTGGATTTTCATGGGCGGGGAGCGCGGCATCGGCCAGCTGCTCAACAATGGCCTTGGGTCCATGACCAAATTCGCCCTGGTCCCCATTCCCTTGTTCTTGTTGATGGGGGAGATCTTTTTTCACACGGGTCTCGGCAACCGGATGTTTACGGCCATCGACAAGTTGCTTGGCCGGCTTCCCGGCCGCCTCAGCTATGTCACCGTCATGGGCGGGACAGCGTTCTCAACCCTCTCCGGCTCATCCATGGGATCGACCGCGCTTCTTGGCTCGCTCATGGTCCCGGAGATGAACCGGCGCGGCTACAAGACCCACATGAGCATCGGTCCGATCCTTGGGACCGGTGGTTTGGCCATCATCATCCCGCCATCTGCTCTTGCCGTGCTTTTGGCAACGCTTGCGCAGATTGATGTTGGCGCCTTGCTGATTGCGGGGGTCATTCCGGGGCTCATCCTGGCTGGTTTCTACATCGCCACCATTTGGCTTCAGACGAAAATCGATCCGTCCGCTGCGCCGGCCTATGACGTGGAGCCGATGTCCCTCGGTGCCAAACTCTCGCTCTTGGTGCGCGAGGTGGTTCCGATGGTGGGCGTGATGGTCATTATCATCACGCTGATGATCAATGGTTTCATCACGCCATCAGAAGCGGCTGCCTTCGGCGCGCTGGGCGTCCTCATTCTTGCCGCGGTCTTCCGCTGCCTCACTTGGGAGGCCATGCGCAAATCGATCACCGGTGCGCTTCGGGTTACCTTGATGGCCTATCTGATCGTTTTCGGGTCGGCCACGTTCAGTCAGTTGCTCGCATTTTCCGGAGCGTCCCGCGGACTGGTCAACTGGGCAACATCCTTTGAGCTGGCTCCAATCGCGATGCTGCTCGTGATGTTTGCGGTTCTTTTGATCCTCGGCATGTTCATGGAGCAGATCTCGATCATGCTTCTGACCGTGCCGATTTTTTTCCCGCTTGCACTGACGCTGGGTTTCGATCCGATCTGGTTTGGCCTCATCATGCTCTTGTCGCTGGAAATCAGCTTTACAACACCGCCCTTTGGGCTGCTGTTGTTTGTGATGAAAGGGGTCGCGCCCCCCGGCACCACCATGCGCGACATTTACACCTCGGCTTTCCCATTCATTGGCTGCTCGCTGCTGGTTGTCGCATTGCTGGTCTTGTTTCCTGGCCTGGCGCTATGGCTGCCCGGCTTGTAGCGACCACAAAGGACAGCAACGTACTTGAGCGTGAATTTCGGCACAGGCTAGAGCAACAAGTGAACCCGCCCAAAGAGGCGGGTTTTTTTAGTTGTGCGGTGTACATACTGTTGAAGTCAGACCTTTTGGCCGACGGATCGTCCCGCTCCCTTTGGCTGTGCAAGCGCCGCATGGGCTTGATGGTAGGCCCCCAACTTCTCCGCAACCGCTTGATCCGGCAGAGAACTTGCGCGGGTCGTCAGGTCCACATGCAAAAGCAGTGTCTCTACCGTTGCTGCAAGCGTGTCGTCCGGCCCGTAAAGGAAGTGGAAGAGGTGCAGCTTCTTGCCTTCACCCTTAAGCACCTGGGTGCGGATGATCAGCCTGTCACCGGCGTGAAGCTCGCTGAGATAGCGGACATGGGTTTCGATGGTAAAATAGCTTTTGCCAGACGCGATATAGTCTGCGTCCGCACCGATCAACTCCATGAACCGATCTGTTGCGAGCGACCCGGCCTCGAGATAGTGGGTCTCGTTCATATGGCCGTTGTAGTCCGTCCAACTACCCGGAATTTGCCGGTCAGCGGTGATCGGCAAATCCGTGGCATCAGGTTTTGGCAATTCTGCCTCATGGCGCTGGATCACGCCGCCGGCGCCACTGCCCGTCTTTTTAAGCGCCCGCATCATGCCGACGAGATTGTCGTCCCGCAGGCGCTCCAGCTCGCGGATCGACATATGGCCGGATTGCGCATCGGATTGCCCCGCGATCAGGTCAACCAGTTCTTCGGTGAACTCCGGGACGTCCATCAGTTTTGTCCAGGGCCACTTCAAGGCCGGACCGAACTGGGCCATGAAATGCTTCATACCAGCTTCACCGCCGGCGACCCGGTAGGTCTCGAAGAGGCCCATCTGCGCCCATCGGATGCCAAAACCCATCCGGATGGCCTCGTCGATTTCTTCCGTGGTGGCGAAGCCGTCCTTGACCAGCCACAAGGCCTCCCGCCAGACCGCTTCCAGAAACCGGTCGGCGATGTGAGCGTCGATTTCCTTGCGCACCATCAGTGGGAACATGCCAATCGAGCGAAGAATGGACGCAGCCGTCTCGCAGGTCCTGGCATCTCCAACCAGCTCAATGAGCGGCAGGAGATAAACTGGATTGAACGGGTGGGCGACGATTGCGCGCGCGCCTTTCTCGTTCAGCTCCGATGGCTTGAAGCCCGACGTTGACGAACCGATGACCGCGGTCTCTGGCGCCAGTGCGCTCAGGTCTCCCAGGATCTTGTGTTTCAGGTCCAGCCGCTCTGGAATGCTCTCCTGGATCCAGTCTGCGTTCCCGACAGCATCTGCCATCGCGGAGTGGAAACTCAAGGTCCCTTCGGCTGGCAGCGCCGTGTCATAGAGGGCGGGCAGACTGCGCCGCGCATTGGCGATCACTTCGCCGATCTTGCGTTCCGCGTCGGGGTCAGGATCAAAAACGGCAACATCCCAACCGTTCAGGAGAAACCTTGCGGCCCAACCTCCGCCGATGACGCCGCCGCCAATGATTGCCGCCTTCATTTTGGTGCCCTCTTGGTCAGACCTAGGGTTTCTCGCACGGCGTCTGGGCCAGCTATTCGGGCGCCCATACCTTTAATAAGGCCGACCGCCTTTTCGACAAGCTGGGCATTGGTGGCAAGAACGCCTTTTTTCAGGAAGAGATTATCCTCCAGGCCAACCCGGACGTTTCCACCTGCCAGAACGGAAGCTGCGACATACGGCATTTGATCGCGGCCAAGGCTGAAGGCCGACCAGGTCCAGTCTTGCGGCACCGCATTCACCATCGCCATGAAGGTGTTGAGATCGTTTGGCGCGCCCCAGGGAACGCCCATGCACAGCTGAACGAGGGCTGGGGATGTCAACGTGCCTTCTTCGACCAGCTGTTTGGCAAACCAGAGATGACCGGTGTCAAAGGCTTCGATTTCCGGCTTGACGCCGAGCTCGGTCATCATGCCGCCCATGGCCCGGAGCATGCCCGGAGTGTTGGTCATGACATAATCGGCTTCGGCAAAATTCATGGTGCCGCAGTCAAGAGTGCAGATTTCCGGGAGGCACTCGGCGATGTGGGCCATACGCTCGCTCGCCCCGATCATGTCTGTGCCGGCCTCGTTCACAGGGAATGGCGCCTCGGTTGAACCAAAAACGATATCGCCGCCCATTCCCGCTGTCAGATTGAGGACCACATCAACGTCGGCCGAGCGAATGCGGTCCGTGACTTCACGGTAGAGGTCCAGACGGCGGGAAGGGGCACCGGTCTCCGGATCGCGGACATGGCAGTGAACGACTGCAGCACCCGCCTTGGCTGCATCGATGGCGCTGTCCGCGATTTCCTTCGGGCTGCGCGGCACGTGAGGCGATTTGTCCTGCGTGGAGCCGGAGCCTGTGACGGCACAGGTGATGAAGACATCCCGGTTCATTTGAAGTGGCATGGTTTCCCCTTTTATCGGCCCTTCCAGACCGGGTCGCGTTTTTCAGCAAAGGCGCGGGCGCCCTCAAGTTGATCTTCCGATCGATAGAGGCTTTCTACGGTTTCGAACTGGCTCTTGGTGATGCGGTTCATTGCGTCCTGGAATTTCATGTCTTCCGCTTCACGCACGACTTCCTTGATCGCGGCGTAGACGAGCGGCGGGCCCGAGGCGAGCAACTCAGCCATCTTTCGTGCCTCTGTCATCAAGTCAGCAGCCGGATAGACGTGATTGACGAGACCCCAGCGGGCAGCTTCCTCGACTTCGATCCAGCGGCCGGTCAGGAGCATTTCCATGGCGATGTGATACGGGATACGTTTGGGCAGCTTGATGCTGGCGGCATCGGCCACTGTGCCGGAGCGGATTTCCGGCAGGGCAAACGTCGCATGATCGGCTGCCAGGATGATGTCGGCAGACAGGGCGAGCTCCAGCCCGCCGCCGCAGCAAATACCGTTTACGGCCGCGATTACCGGCTTGTTGAGGCCGCGCAATTCCTGCAATCCGCCAAAGCCGCCTTTGCCGTAATCACCATCGACCGCGTCACCGTCGGCGGCAGCCTTCAGGTCCCAGCCCGGGCAGAAGAACTTCTCACCGGCACCGGTCACAATCGCGACCCGCAGGTCCGGGTTGTCGCGAAAGTCAGTGAAGACTTTCCCCATGATCCGGCTGGTCGCAAGATCGATGGCATTGGCCTTTGGCCGGTCCAGCGTGACCTCCAAAATATGGCCGGTGACGCTTGTCTTGATTGGGTTATCCGTCATGATTTTGTCCGCATCTGATGAGGGCATCGGCCGCAATCGCAAAGTCCTGGCCGCAAAGGAGGGGATTTATCTCGGCCTCTTCGACCGTTCCGGATTGAACGTAGTCTTGGAGAGCCATGATCGTATCGAGAATCTTGGGAAGGTCGCAAGCAGGCCGGCCACGGTAGCCGGCGAGCACTTTTGAGATTTTCAGTTTTGCGAGAGCTTTTTCAATTTCTGAACGGCCGGCGGGAACGGTGAGGGACACACCGTCTTGCAGGAGTTCGGTCAAAACGCCGCCGGCGGCGATGGTCAGAACATAGCCGTGCCCAGGGTCCCTCACGATACCGATCAGGAGCTCTGCCTGCGCGCCGGTCACCATCTCCTCCACGAGAAAGCTCCTGACAGGCATTTTTTCCGCAGTCAACCGAACATCTCCCCGGGAATTGAGATTGAGAACCACCGCCCCGGCTTCGCTTTTGTGCGCGATGCCTTGCCCTTTCAAAACAACGGGAAAACCAACGTGTTCGGCCACTTCTACCGTCTCCTGCGGAGAGGCTGCGGAAGCGCTTTTGGGAACGCGGATCCCGAAAGCTTCAAGCTGTCGCTTGGCTTCGTGTTCGCTCAGGGTTTCAGGGTTCGTCAATGGTGGTGAGGTGAAGACGTTATCAGCCGGAGGGGGGCTCATGTTTGAAGCGGCTGCGATGGCTGCAAGGGCCTCTTCCATTCCTGAAAAGGGAACCAAGCCACGGTTGATCAGGTCGGTCGCAATGGGTTCAGGCAGGGCTTCGACCAGAGAGCTGACAATGCCCATCGGTTTGTCCGATAGGTTGGCAGCCATCTCGATGGAGCCGATCACCTTTTCCCACTCGGCGCCATCACAGCGGTCTTCCCGGGGGAAATCCAGGACCACGAGGCCAAGTGCCAGATCTCCGGCCATCATGGCGGCAAAAGTGGCCGTCATCGCATCCGAGTTACCCCAGATATAGGTGTGATAGTCGAGCGGGTTGGCGAGGGCGACTTTGGGCCCGAGCGCTTTTCTCAGAGCGTCTGACTGCGTCTGGGTGAGGTCTGGAAAAACAACATCATGGGTAAGTCCGAGATCCGCCATGAGGCTGGCTTCGCCGCCGGAACAGGAGAGCGATGCGATCCGCGCAGATTTGAGTGGTCCATGGACGTGCAGGAGCTTGAGTGTTTCCAGAAGCACCGGCAGTGACTGGACTTCTGCAATACCGAGCCGGTCAAACAGGGCCGTCGCGCCTGCGGACGAGCCGGCAATGGAGGCCGTATGCGAGACCGTGGCGGCCTGAGCCTGATCGGAACGACCGGTCTTCAGCGCCACAACCGGTTTTCCGCAGGCCCAGGCCTTTCTCGCGAAGGCTTCAAAAGACTTGAGATCATCGATCCCCTCAATATGAAGGCCTATCGCTGTAACCCGGTCATCGTCGAGCAAAGCTTCGCCGATGTGAGATAATCCCGACTGCGCCTGATTGCCGACGGTCATGATGTAGGCAATCGGCAGGCCGCGCGCCTGCATGGTGAGGTTCAGGGCGATGTTGGAACTTTGCGAGACAATGGCAACGCCGCCGGAAACTTTCGCAAGGCCGTGCTGATCCGGCCAGAGCGACGCGGTCTCCAGCGCGTTGATGAACCCGTAGCAATTGGGCCCGAGGATCGGCATGTCATCGGCGGCGGCCACCAGCTCCTCCTGGAGGTTGGCGCCATCTTCCAGTTCTGCCGCGGCTTCCCGGAAGCCGGACGCAAAGCAAACGGCACCGCCTACGCCCAATTTCGCTGCTTGACGGATCACTTCGATGGTCGCATGCCGGTTGACGCCGACAAAGATCGCGTCCGGCGCCTCATTCAACTGGTCAAGGGACGAGACCGCCGGAAAACCAGCGATCTCGCTGCGCTTTGGATGAACGGCCGTCAATTGGCCCGTGTAGCCAAAGGAGCGGCACTGCTTGAGGACGCTTTCGCACCAGGTGCCCCCGCCCACGACTGCAATCGAGCGCGGGTTCAGCAGCCGGTTCAAGGACCGCATCCTTATGCTCCCAGCGGACGGAAAATGTCCCGGCTGATGATGTGTCGTTGAATTTCGCTGGTGCCGTCCCAGATCCTTTCAACCCGCGCATCGCGCCAGAAGCGTTCGATCGGGAAGTCATCCATCAGGCCCATGCCGCCGAAGATCTGCAGCGTGGTGTCGGTCACGCGCGCCAGCATCTCGGTCGCATAAACCTTGGCACTGGCAATTTCCCGGTTGGCGGGCAAGCCTTGGTCGAGACGCCAAGCCCCGGCAAGTGTCAACCAGTCCGCCGCGTCGATCTCGGTGATCATGTCGGCAACCTGGAAGCTAACACCCTGGAACTTTGCAATGGACTGGCCGAATTGCCTGCGGTCTGCGGCATAGTTCACCGCGTAGTCGAAACAGCGGCGTGCGCGGCCAACGCTCATCGCAGCAACGGTCAGGCGCGTGGCATAAAGCCATTCGTTCATGACCTCAAAGCCGCCGTCGACTTCACCCAGCACCTGCGCATCCGGCAAACGGCATTGGTCGAAGTACAGAATGTAATTCTTGTAACCCTTGTGACTGACGGAGTTGTAGCCGTCGCGCACTTCGAAACCAGGCGTGCCGCGATCCACCAGAAAGCAGGTGATCCGTTTTTTCGGTCCCTTTGGCGTCTCGTCGACGCCGGTTGCCACGAAGACGATAAAGAAATCGGCATGCTCGGCCCCGGAAATGAAGTGTTTGGAGCCGTTGATCACCCAGTTCCCGCCATCACGTACGGCCTGACATTTCATGCCCCGGACATCGGACCCGGCGTCCGGCTCCGTCATGGCCAAGGCGTCCATTTTCTCGCCGCGCACAGCCGGGAGCAGGTACTTCTCTTTCTGCTCGCCTTCACAGGCCATCAGGATGTTTTGCGGACGGCCGAAGAAATGGTTGAGCGCCATCGACCCTCGGCCAAGCTCGCGCTCCACAAGTGTGAAATCGAGGTGGCCGAGGCCCGCGCCGCCAACACTTTCCGGGAAGTTGCAGGCGTAAAACCCTAGATCGATGCACTTTTGCTTGAGTTCTTCTCCAAGCTCATGGGGCACCTGACCGGTCTTCTCCACCATCTCCTCGTGTGGGTAGATTTCGTTTTCAACGAAAGATCGTACGGTGGACACGATCATTTCTTGTTCTTCGGTCAGGCCAAAATGCATCGCCGGCGCCTCTCTTGATTTGATGGATCGAGAGTGAGAGAAAGCAAGCTAATCGTCTGTGCAGTTTTGGTAAGAAATCATGCAGGTTTTGAGAAAAACTGAAAACGAGAATATTCCGCAGGGTCGGTCAATTTGTGTGCTGCTGTTCGACAACTTTTCGAACCATTGTTTGGCGAACGCCGTCGAGCCGTTCCGGGCCGCAAACACCATCGCGCGTAAGCAGCTCTATTCCTGGCAGCATGTCAGCGTCGAGGGCGGCACGGTGACGTCGTCCAGCGGCCTGCCAGTTGAAACGCTCAAGTGGCAGCACGCGCCGCCGGGCGGCGACTACCTGTTTGTTATGCCAAGTTACGGCTTCAAGGCCTTTTCAACGCCAAAGCTGCATCAGATCCTTCGGGCTGCCCGGGCTCGGTTCAAGCTGCTGGGAGGTCTCGACACGGGTGCATGGATGCTCGCGGCCGCCGGCGTCCTAGAGAATGCTCGGGTCACCATTCACTGGGACGAGTTCGCAGGTTTTTCTGAAACCTTTCCTGATGTTGATGTTGTTGAAGACCGGTTTGTACTGGAAGACCGGATTGCCACTTGTGGCGGCGCGTCTACGACATTCGAGTTGATGCTGGAGATTATCAAGAAAGACCACAGCCCCCTCTTTGCGCTGGAGGTGGCTGCGCTGTTCATGCATGGCAGCAGCGGCGAGCGTCCGGACCTGTTGCCGGTGCGTTCCGGTGATGCCCTCATGCGCGAAGCGACCGCACTGATGCGGCGGAATATCGAAAGTCCCCTTGCCATCCCTACCGTTGCAGGAAGGCTCAAGGTTGATCAGCGTTTACTTGAAACCCGCTTTCGATCTGAATTCGGCATGACGCCGTTGGCGGTTTATAAATCAATCCGGCTCCGGGAAGCGCGCCGTCTGGTTCAGTCGACGGATCTGACCATCGCGGAGATCGCCGTGCGCTGCGGATACCAAAACGCCAGTGCGATGACCCGCGCCTACCGGCTTGAATTCGGATCTCCTCCAAGGAAGGAGCGGTGATGGGTGGAGCAATGAGAAAAAATGCCGGGAAAACACTTTTATTTTCGGGCTCGGTCCTATTCGCACACCATATTGGTGCTCAATGACCCGCAAACCGGTCACCCGCCAAAACCAAGAGCAGGAACAAAGACATGAAAGCTGCGTACTACGAAAAAAATGGACCTGCCTCCGAGGTGATTATCGTTGGAGATCTCGACGATCCCAAACCGGCTCAAGGCGAAGTTCTGGTGCAGGTGGCAACTTCAGCTCCTAACCCTTCGGATGTGAAATCCCGAGCTGGTGCGCGCGGGCCCATGGCTTTTAAGCGCATCATTCCGCACAGCGATGGTGCCGGCCGGATCGTGGCCGTTGGTGAGGGTGTGAACGAGGAGCGTATCGGCGAGCGGGTCTGGCTTTGGAATGCGGCTTGGAAACGGCCACATGGATCGAATGCCACGCTGGTCGCCTTGCATGAAGAGCAGGCGGTTTATCTGCCAACGGAGGCAAGTTTCGAGGCGGGCGCTTGTCTCGGCATTCCGGCAATGACCGCGCACCGCTGCCTCTTTGCCGATGGTCCGATCAACGGCCAGGATATTTTGGTGACCGGCGGCGCCGGAACTGTGGGGTCTTATGCCATCCAGATGGCCAAACTGCGTGGTGCCAGGGTGTTCACCACCGTGAGCTCTGAGGAAAAGGCTGAGCACGCGCGGAAGATGGGCGCGGATTTCGTTTTGAACTATCGCACCGAAGATGTTGCTGCAGCCATTTTGGACGCAACGGATGGGAAGGGTGTAGACCGGATCGTCGAGGTGGAGTTCGGAGGCAATCTCTCCGTCACACAAAAGGTGCTGGCGCAGAACGGAACGGTTGCTGCCTATGGCTCCATGGCGGACCCAGAACCGAAACTTCCGTTTTACCCAATGATGTTTGCCGGGCAGACCTTACGGATGGTGCTGGTCTATGTCTTGCCCGAAGCCGCGCGAACCGCTGCTGTTGTGGACATCACCGGCTGGCTGACTAACAACGAATTGCAGCATCCAGTTGCCCGTACGTTCTCACTGGACCGGACTGCCGAAGCTCATGCCTTTGTGGAAGCTGGCACCAAAATCGGTACCACGGTGATCAAGGTTGCGGACCTATAGGTCAACGCATTCGTCACGGTTCTTGTACTTGATCTAAAGAACAGTTGAGTTCGGACAAGGACCGCGGAAGACTGGTGGTCTGTTCGCACCGTGGCCGGATAACAAGCACAGTGGCCATGAGGCGGCAGATATCAAGACGCGGAAGGGAGGTCCGCAGCAATGTCCATGGAGACCGGCAACGCCAGCAAATTTCTGATTATCGATGATCACCCGCTGTTTCGCGAAGCGTTGCACAGTGCCGTTGAGCTTGCCTACCCGAACTCAGATACGCTCGATGCAGCCTCACTTGATGAGGCAAACCAGCTTTTGCAGGACGACGCTGGCTTTGATCTGGCGCTCCTGGATCTATCGATGCCCGGGGTCAAGGGTATGGACGGGCTGCTGCATTTGAGAACCCACTACCCGCGCCTTCCGGTGGTTGTTGTCTCAGGGGTCGAGGATCCGCCGATCATTGCGCAAGTGCTGGCTTATGGTGCGGCTGGTTTCATTCCCAAATCCTCGAAGAAGACGACGCTGGCCGATGCCATTCAACAGATTATGAACGGGGCAGTTTATGTGCCGGAAACCTACGCTGATGGTTCGGAAGACCCGATTGACGATGATACCCGCAAGATGATCGAACGGTTGTCCAGCCTTACGCCTCAACAAATCCGCGTGTTGCAAATGATCTGCAATGGACTTCTCAACAAGCAGATTGCCTATGAGCTGTCGGTTGGCGAAACCACGGTCAAGGCACATGTGTCTGAAATCTTGCGCAAATTGAGTGTTTCCAGCCGGACGCAGGCCGTCATTGAGGTCAATCGCCTTGAGGCGCTGGGCACCGCCAGTCCGTTCGAGCTGTCAACAGCGGCAGCGCCCGCCCAATCGGTCCAATAGCTGATAGAGACTATTCGCCGCCGTTGATCAGATGCGTTGCCAGAGCCCGCAATTGCGCCGGTTTCACAGGCTTCGGCATGTGTTCAACACCAAGCCGCTTGGTTTCTTCAACAACAGTTTCGGAGGCATCGGCCGTCGCAAGGATTGCCGGCACTTTGGTTGGCAGGATGGTGAAAAGCTGGGCCAGTGTTTCAGTTCCAAGAGTGCCATGATCCAGATGATGATCGGCGATGATCAGGTCCGGGATCCAGCGTAAGCTTTCCAACGCTTCCAGCGCATCCCGTGTGGATCGCCCAACCTTGAATTCGCAGCCCCAGTTCGCAAGCAGCCCCTCCATGGCCTCAATAACAGCCGGGTCATTTTCCAGAACCAATATCTTGCGCCCGGACAGGTTGCCCTTGGCTGCGGGCGGGGCCGACGGCTGAGCTTCTGCAGTTTGCAACGCCGGGGGGGTGGAGGCCCTAAGCGCACTGATGCGGAAGACGCTGCCTTTTCCGAGAGAGGATTGAACGGAGACCTCGTGATTGAGCGCGGTCACAAGACGATTGACGATGGCAAGGCCCAAGCCCAGTCCGGTTCCTTGATCTGCGGTTCCCTCTGATAGTGGTCCGCGATGAAATTCCTCAAAGATCTTTTCCTGCTGGTCTTCCGGAATTCCGCGACCCGTATCGATCACTTCAATTGAAATCCGGTCTCCCTGCCGCCGGGTGCCGATCAATACACCGCCTTTGTCCGTATAATGAATGGCGTTGGAGATGAGGTTCTGAAGGGCGCGTCGCAGCATGAGCCGGTCGGTGTAGACGCAGTCATTCGTGACGGCCACCCGCAGCCGCAGACCCTTTTTTTCGGCCATGGGCCGAAGATCGGACAGGAGACTGTCCAGAATTGGGGGAATCGGCACGGAAGTGAACCGCGGCATCGTCACGCCGGCATCCAGACGCGAAATATCAAGCAGCGTGCGCAAGAGCTCATTCATCGTGTCGAGAGACCGCTCGACTTGCGCAACCATGGCTCTTGCCTTGTCCGATTGCTGGAGGTCGTAGAGCGACGAGATTGTCAACTGGGCTGCATTGAGCGGCTGCAGAATGTCGTGACTGGCAGCCGCGAGAAACTGTGTCTTCGACCGGTTGGCCCGCTCGGAGATGTCTTTCTGGCGGGCGAGCTCGACGTTGATTTCTTCCACGCGGCGTAAGGCGGATGTCAGTTCATCGGTTCGCTTCCGGATCTGACCCTCAAGGGAAATGGCCGTTTCAAACAGCGAAAACGCGTTGCGTTGTTGATCGACCGCCTGCTCAACGCGATTGACCAGCGCTGCATTTATCTTTTTCAGCCGGACCGGGTCATCGATATCATAAAGGCTCATGATGGCGTTTCCGGTTCGGCTGGGGGTTTCGCAAAGGCAATTCCGGTGAACGTATGATTGAGATGCATCGACAGATACTGCTCACCGTATGTGTTGAAGCCGAGCACATTGTAAGCGTCATAGATCGCATTGATGCGCTGCGTCGCCTGCCGGTTTTGCGCGTCTATCCGGCGAAGGGCGCAGTCGAACCCGAGCACAAAATCGATGCCGCCGATTTCCGCATCGACACTCTCGAATGCTTCCCGCGTTGACCGGCTCATGCCCGTGGGCTCGGCAACGGTCAGGACAATCCCGTCGTCGATTGCACAGAAGAAGGAGAGCGACCCGTCCGGGTTTACCTTCTGCACCGAGCGGCAGTAATACTCACCGCCGACCCGGACCACGAGCGGATGGGACGCAAAACTCAGCGGAGATAGCGACGAAGGATCAAGCCCGACAGCGAGGGCATACTCGGACGCGGCTTCAGCGGCGTTGAATTCGTAGATAATCCTGCGTGCCGGATCAGAGCGGGTGACAACCAGCTTTCGGTCGGTCGGAATGAAGTTGTCGGTCTTGAAGATCTTGAAAGGGATGCGGCTGCGGCACAAAAGGACGATGGCGCAATCATCCCCGGCTGCCCCGTTAAGGATCAGGGATGTCTTTGAAAAATGCATGCTGTCGCCAGCGGAGCCGCCAAGCAGAGGGATGTCCTCCAAAGCCCAGTGCAGGGCGGCGGTGACCATCTCCTCCACAACGGAAAGACCGTCGATCAGGCATAGGGCAAAGGTGTCGCCTTTGTCTTCCGTGCCTGGAAATGGTGCCGGGTCGTGTTCAAAGGCCTGCCGTTCGCGTTTCACCTGGGCAACGATGCGGTCAAATCCGATGGATCGGATCCCGTCGATCCTGAATGGCGTGATCGCAAACTGATCTTTCGGAAACAAGATGGCCAGACACCGGCCGGCGCCCTCATCTACACCGCCAATTTCGTCGGCTGTTGAACACGCTGCATAGGGCAAACCGACAGCGTACTCAGCCATTTTCGACCGTAACAGGTCCGCCGGAAAACTGTCCTGGGAATAAAAGATTAATCCAAGGGAATACGCCGAAGATTGAGCGGCGGCTTCCAGATCTGCCCAAAATCGAGCATCGTCTGGCTGGCGAGCGGTCAAAGCTACGACCCCGCAGCCGAATTGCGTCCAGGCATTCGCGTCCAAAGTATCCTCCCGGATGACAGCGGCCTCTTGTCTCCGGGTTTGCCGTCACCACTATAAATTTGTAGCTGTTGAAACGAAGACTTGTAAAGCGAGCCTGGTTCCTGCTCTGGTCGCGGTATCGGATTTGGAGGGCGTGACCTAAAGTACAGTGTACAGGGACAGCACTCTGTTCTTTTCTATGAACCAACGATTTTAGAAAAAATCGGCTTTGGAGGACCACAATGGACATATCGGGCAGTCAGGTGATTGCAGCGTCTCGGGATGCTGTCTGGGCCGCACTGAATAATGCGGAGATTTTGAAAGCCAGCATTCCCGGTTGTGAATCCCTCGAAAAAACATCCGACACCGAAATGACGGCAGCCGTGACCTCAAAGATTGGTCCGGTGAAAGCCAAGTTCAAAGGTGCGGTCACCCTTGAGAACATCAATGCTCCGGAGAGCTATACGATTGTGGGTGAAGGCAAGGGCGGCGTCGCTGGGTTTGCGAAAGGCTCCGCAGACGTGAAGCTGACCGAAGTCGAAGGCGGCACGTTGCTGGAATACACCGCCAAAGCGCAAGTTGGCGGCAAGCTGGCGCAGCTTGGCAGCCGGTTGATCGACTCCACTGCGAAGAAAATGGCGGAAGACTTTTTCGCAAAGTTCTCTGAAGCCGTTGCCGGTCCTGCACCGGCAGCAGAAGAAACCACCGAAACGGTTGCAGAGGCGTCTGCTGGAAACGCGGAGGAATTGGATCCCGGCGTTGCAGAAGAAGCCAAGCGGCTTGCTGTTGAAGACACCCCTTCAGGGGTCGTTCACGCTCTGGAAGAAGCTGAACATGCCGTCGAAGACCAGTTGCACAAGGCGGAAGAAAACATTGAAGCGGCGGCCGGGCGTGGTGCCTTTGGTGGCCCCATGGTCTGGGGGCTGATTGCCTTGGCAGGCCTCATTGTCGTGTTGGCCTTGGCGAGCTGAATTTGACTGCCGCCCTTTTGGCGGCAGTTGACGTTTGGTCCGGTGTTTTGGAAAGTCTCTGGATGGAGGATCCGGAACTGGACACCAGAGCGGGACCGGACAAGCCGAACAACCGGCGCTAAGCCGGAGGAAATCGGATCAGAAGACCCTTTGGACGCGGGTGTTCCGATCTGGAAGTATCTGAGGGAGAAGAATTCATGGCAAAAGTGTCGATGGTGCTGAACGGCAAGTCCGTTTCGGCAGATGTGGAGGACCGCACGCTTCTGGTCGGGTTCATCCGGGATGTGCGCGGTTTGACCGGAACCCATGTGGGCTGCGATACCTCGCAGTGCGGAGCCTGTGTGGTGCATGTAAACGGCAAGGCCGTTAAATCCTGTACCATGCTGGCCGCTCAGGCCGATGGCGCCGAGGTTGTGACCCTGGAAGGCGTCGGCAGTGCGGATAATCTGCATCCGGTCCAAGCAGCTTTCCGCGAGCATCACGGTCTGCAATGCGGCTTCTGTACACCCGGGATGATCATGAGCGCGATCGACATGATCAACCGCCATGGTGCTGGCAATCTGGATGAAAAAACCATCCGCCACGAGCTGGAAGGCAACATCTGCCGCTGCACCGGTTATCAGAACATCGTCAAGGCGATCAAATCCGCTTCTGACCAAATGGCCGGAATGGCCCAGGCCGCCGAGTAACACCAGTTACTCGCAGCAATCTCGCATGCACTGCGGTGCATGGGACCGATACACGGCCTGACTGTCCGTGTGCTGCCGGGAGGAACGGTGCAGCACAGATGGTTGAGGCCAAAGCCACACAGTTTTAGGGAGAGAGTGATGGCAGTAGAAGGGATTGGCGCCCGCGCCCTGCGCAAAGAAGACAAGCGTTTTATCACCGGCAAGGGCAAGTACACCGATGACATGACCATGCCGGGCATGGGCTATGCCGCTTTTGTGCGGTCACCGCATGCTCATGCGAAAGTAACGGGTATTGATGCCGAGGCCGCTTTGGCGATGCCCGGTGTTGATGCCGTTCTGACCGGAGATCAACTGGTTGGCGACGGGATCGGCAACCTGATCTGCGGCTGGATGATCCATTCCAAGGACGGCACACCGATGAAAATGGGCGGCTGGCGCGCCCTTGAGCCGGAGATCGTCCGTCATGTCGGTCAGGCTGTTGCCGTTGTTATCGCCGATACCCAAGCCCAGGCACGCGATGCTGCGGATGCGGTTGTTGTCGATTACGAGGAACTGGACGCCGTCGTCGATCCGCTCGATGCCCTGAAGCCCGGCGCGCCGCAGCTCCACCCGGAAGCCGAAGGTAATCTGATTTTCGATTGGGAAATTGGCGACGAGGCTGCAACGAACGAAGCCTTTGAAAAGGCCGCTCACGTTACCAAGATGGAGATCCACAACAACCGTCTGGTGCCGAACCCGATGGAGCCGCGCGCGGCGCTTGCCGGATATGATGATGCCGAAGAGCACTACACGCTCTACACCACATCACAAAACCCGCATGTAGCCCGTTTGGTGCTGTCCGCGTTTTATGCCGTTGCGCCGGAACACAAACTCCGGGTGATCGCGCCGGATGTCGGCGGCGGCTTCGGGTCCAAGATCTATATCTACCCGGAAGAAATGGTCTGCCTGTGGGCGTCCAAGCGCGTGGGGCGCCCGGTCAAGTGGGTCTCGGACCGCACCGAGGCGTTCCTGACCGATGCGCATGGCCGTGATCACCGCTCCGAGGCGGAACTGGCGCTCGATGCCGACAACAAGGTTCTTGGCTTCCGCGTCAAGACCGTTGCGAACATTGGCGCGTACATGTCGCTGTTCTCGTCGTCCGTACCGACGTATCTCTACGCAACGCTGCTGTCGGGCCAGTATGATATTCCGGCCATCCACGCCAACGTGAAAGCGGTTTACACCAACACGACCCCGGTTGATGCCTACCGCGGAGCCGGACGTCCGGAAGCGACCTATCTGGTTGAGCGCATGATGGAGACAGCGGCACGCGAAGTCGGATTGTCTCCGGCAGAGTTCCGCCGGAAGAACTTCATCCGGGCCTTCCCGCATCAGACTCCGGTAATCATGTGCTACGATGCCGGCGACTATGACGCGACGTTGGATGCGGCCTTGAAGGCAGCAGACTATGACGGTTTTGCTGCACGCAAGGCGGAAGCAGCGTCCCGTGGCAAGCTGCGCGGCATTGGTCTCAGCTGTTACATCGAAGCTTGCGGCATTGCGCCGTCAGCTGCGGTCGGATCCCTTGGTGCTGGTGTCGGTCTTTGGGAATCGGCCGAAGTCCGGGTCAATCCGGTCGGCACCATTGAAGTTCTGACAGGCTCGCACAGCCACGGTCAGGGGCACGAAACCACTTTTGCCCAGCTGATCAGTGAGCGGTTTGGCCTCGACACCGATTCGGTTTCCATCGTCCACGGCGACACCGACAAGGTGCAGTTCGGCATGGGCACCTATGGGTCCCGCTCCGGAGCCGTGGGCATGTCCGCGATTGTCAAGGCGCTCGACAAGGTCGAATCCAAGGCCAAGAAGATCGCAGCGCACCTGATGGAAGCCGCCGAAGGTGACATCCAGATCGAGGGCGGCGAGCTGAAAGTGGCCGGCACCGACAAGAAGCTGACCTTCACTGAGGTCGCGCTTGCGGCTTATACGGCGCACAACCTGCCGGAAGGCATGGAGCCGGGCCTGAAGGAAGGGGCATTCTACGACCCGACCAACTTCACCTTCCCGGCAGGAACTTATGTCTGTGAGGTCGAGATCGATCCGGAAACTGGAAAGACGGAAATCGTCAACTTCACGGCTGCAGATGACTTCGGCAAGATCATCAATCCGATGATTGTGGAAGGCCAGGTCCATGGCGGGATCACGCAAGGCATTGGCCAAGCGCTCCTTGAAAATGCCGCCTATGACGAAGGTGGTCAGCTTCTGACGGCATCCTACATGGACTACACCATGCCGCGTGCAGATGACGTTCCGTCCTACCAGCTTTCCACCCATGTCACGGAGTGCCCAGGCAATCCGCTTGGCATGAAAGGCTGCGGCGAGGCGGGGGCGATCGGCTCTCCACCAGCTGTGATCAACGCGATCACGGATGCTTTGGGCTCCAATGACCTGACCATGCCGGCAACGCCGGAGCGGGTCTGGGCGCTGGCGCAGTCCGGCCTGAAGCAGGCAGCCGAGTAAGGCCGTTGGCGAACATCATTCCGGGCGGTTCGCGCCGCCCGCCTAATTGAGAAGTTATTTTGGGGAGACCCTGAAATGTATGAAACAACCTATCACCGGGCCGGTTCTGCTGCCGCAGCCGCCGACCTGCTTGCAAAAGCTGACGACGGCAAGATCTTGGGCGGCGGCCAAACCCTGCTGCCAACCATGAAGCAGCGCCTCGCGGCGCCGTCCGATCTTGTGGATGTGACTCAGATAGCCGAAATGAAGGGCATCTGCGCTGACGGCGACGGGGTCGCCATCGGCGCGGCGACCACCCATGCGGAAGTCGCGTCCAACGATATCGTCAAATCCAAACTGCCGGGCCTTGCGTCTCTGGCAGGCGGCATTGGTGACCCGGCGGTCCGTCACATGGGTACGATCGGCGGTTCCATCGCCAACAACGATCCCGCCGCTGACTATCCGTCCGCGCTTGTGGCGTTGGGCGCGACTGTTGTCACCAACAAGCGGGAACTTTCCGCAGAAGACTTCTTCACCGGGATGTTCGAGACCGCTCTGGACGAAGACGAAGTGGTTCAGTCCGTGAAGTTCCCGGGCGCTCAGAAGAGCGCATATGCCAAATACCCGAACCCGGCATCCCGTTATGCCATGGCAGGTGTTTTCGTGGCACAGGGTTCAGATGGGTCGGTGAAGGTTGCTGTTACCGGAGCCGGGCAAGACGGCGTTTTCCGTATGAACGATATGGAAGCGGCTCTTGGCAGCAACTGGTCGGCAGACGCGGTCTCCGGTATTGCGCCGAATGCGGATGATCTCTTGTCGGATCTGCATGGTTCGGCTGCTTACCGCGCCAATCTGGTCACGGTCATGGCAAAACGGGCTGTGGCAGCGGCTGGGTGATAACTGGCTTTCAGTCCTTCGGTGTGTGCTGTCCCGGCCGTGAGCCGGGACCTCACCGAAGCTGAACCCCGGCGCGCGGCCGGGGAAGCAACAGCCGAAGTCGAAAGTCCCGAACCCCTCTCCCCAATCGGAGAGGGGTTTTCTTTTGCGCAGTTCACCGGACTTGAGAACGACCCCAGCTTTTGCAAAACAAGTGGGACACCAGCGAAACGGATCCCATGACCAAAGTTCTTTGCATCGCGCTCAATCCCACCATCGATGTTTCCTGTGATGCAGATCGGGTGCAGTCCATGCACAAGACGCGCACCACCAATCAGCGGCAGGATCCGGGCGGTGGCGGTGTCAACGTTGCGCGGGTGATTTCCGAACTCGAAGGAAATCCGGAACTGACCTATCTTTCCGGTGGTGCAACGGGAATTCTGCTGGATGCTTTTCTGGCCGAAACCGGAATTGCCCTGCACCGGTTTCCTATTTCGAATCCCGTCCGGATGGCGTTCGCGGTTCACGAGGAAACGTCAGGTATAGAATACCGTTTTGTACCGGAAGGACCGGAGGTGGCTGGCGGCGAGCTCCAGCCGATCATGGATCTCCTTGGTGAAACCGATGCGGACTATGTGGTGGCCAGCGGATCCTTGCCGCGCGGTGTCCCGGAAGACACCTATGCGAAGATGATTGATCCAGTGGTTCAGCGTGGGGGGCGGTTTGTGATCGACACGTCCGGCGCTGCCTTGAAGGCTGCGCTGGATCATGGAAACGTCTTTTTGTTCAAACCAAGCTTGGGCGAACTTCAAAAGCTTGCAGGCCGGCCGCTTGACGAAGACGGCGTGCGGAATTTCGCGAAGGAGCTGGTTGATAAAGGCGCTGCAGAAAACGTCACAGTCACGCTGGGCACAAAGGGCGCGCTTCTTGTCAACAAGGATACTGTCTTGCGGGTGCCGGCCCGGCATGTTGCCGCAAAGTCAGCCGTTGGTGCGGGCGACAGTTTTGTTGGCGCGCTGGTCTGGTCGTTGACGGAAGGACACCCGATGGAGGAGGCTTTCCGGCTGGGGGTGGCGGCTGGCGCTGCAACGGCCTTGACGTCCGGCACTGAACTCTGCCGCCGGACGGACGTCCTTTCGCTCTATGAAGCGGAGAAGGCCGCGCGCCTCTAGCTCATTGGAGAGCTAGGCCCTGAGAGCCCAGACAGGCCTGCCAAACGGGCGAGCAGAACAGCAACGTTCTTGACTTCGAATTTCTTCAAAAGCCGGGCGCGTACATCTTCGACAGTGCGTGGCGAAAGGCCAAGGTCGCGGGCGATTTCCTTGCTCGTCTTGCCCTGAGACAACAACAGGACAACTTCCCGCTCCCGTTTGGTGAGCTGTGGGCCGCTGTCCTTTGTTTCTATCAGGGCAAAACTCAGAACGGTCCGCGCCAGTGGATCTTCAGGTGTCAGCGTCCGTGCGCGGAACCGGCACCAGATCCGGTTTCCGTCGGCACACCGCATCAGCCGCTCATCCGAATACGGTAAGGACTGTCGCAAGGGTCCCAGTCCGATGTCTCGGACCTGATGAAACTCGTGATCCGTTCCGTAGAGCAGCCGAAAGCTCTGGCCGATCAGATCTTCCTTCTCATATCCGAACATCTGCGCAAATGTGTAGTTGCAGGTACGGATAACCCGATGTTCGGTCAGAACAAGACCCATCGGGGCATGGTCGTAGGCTATTTGGTCGAGCTCAAGCATAAGTCACCGTGATTGTACGGTGTAGGAACCGTAGGTAGTTCGTAGCATAGTTTATCGATGAGTTGCCAACAATGAGCTTGCTACAATGTGTGCGATTTTCACCGGATGGTCCCGGGCATGACCGAAAGCAGGCCACAGTGGGCGGATGCATTGGAGTGCGCGATCCCTATGACCGCGGGCAAACGGGTCAGCCACCTCATCAGAGGCGGCATGTAGGATCAAAAGCTTGTTGACCGGACCGGCAAACTCAAAAATTGTGTAGGCTATGGACCTGGCACTCTGGGTGTGGCGCTAAAGCCGGACGACGGTGCCGGAGTAGTTGATACGCTTGTGTCAGTGAAGGCGGTCGCGGGTTCGTTGGTCGAGCTGCTGGTACAGCCGCACTAAGCGGGACGGCAAAAGGGGAGTAGCTATGCGTTTGGGAAAAGTCGGAACAGGCCTGATCAGTGCCTTGGCATTGTCTGCCAGCATGGGGTTGGCCCATGCAAAGAGCGATATTACGGTGGCCATGCAGCTGGAACCACCGCACCTGGACCCGACCAGTGCGGCTGCCGGCGCTATTGATTCGGTCCTTTATTCAAATGTCTTTGAAGGACTGACCCGCTTCGGACCGGACGGATCCATTTTGCCCGGCCTCGCAGAGAGCTGGGAGATTTCCGAAGACGGCAAGACCTACACTTTCAAACTGCAGTCCGGCGTCAAGTTCCACGATGGCACCGATATGACGGCCGAAGACGTGAAATTCAGTCTGGATCGCGCGCGATCTGATGACAGTCAGAATGCGCAAAAAGCGTTGTTCACCGGCATTGAGTCCGTTGAAGTTGTCGACCCGCAGACCGTGGCGGTCACGCTCTCAGCGCCAAATGGCAGTCTGTTGTTCAATTTGGCTTGGGGCGATGCGGTGATCGTTGCGCCGGAGTCTATTGAAAACATCAAAACCAACCCGATCGGTACGGGCGCATTCAGGTTCTCGAATTGGGTTCAGGGTGACCGGATCGATCTTGAGAAAAACGCTGACTATTGGGGCACGCCTGCCAAACTGGACAATGTGACCTTCAAGTTCATTTCCGATCCGACCGCAGCCTTCGCCGCTGTGATGGCGGAAGACGTCAATGCGTTTGTTGGTTTTCCTGCACCTGAAAACCTTCCGCAATTCGAGGCTGATCCGCGGTTTCAAGTGCTGGTTGGATCGACCGAAGGAGAGACGATCCTTTCGACCAACAACAAGCTGCCGCCTCTCGACAACGTTAAGGTACGCGAGGCGATCGCGCATGCCATCGACCGTCAGGCGATTATTGATGGCGCCATGTTCGGCTATGGCACGCCAATCGGCACACACTTTGCCCCGCACAATCCCGACTATGTCGATCTGACCGCCAACAGCGCCTACGACCCGGAACTCTCCAAAAAGCTTCTGGCGGAAGCGGGCTACCCGGACGGATTTACGACGACCCTGAAACTGCCGCCGCCCTCCTATGCCCGCCGGGGCGGAGAAATCATTGCCGCGCAGCTGCGCGCTGTCGGCATTGAAACCGAGATCTCCAATCTGGAATGGGCGCAGTGGCTGGAACAAGTGTTCCGAGGCAAGGACTATGGTCTGACAATCGTCAGTCACGTAGAACCGATGGATATCGGTATCTATGCCCGCCCGGATTATTACTTCCAGTACGACAATCCCGAGTTCCAGAAGCTCTTTGAAAACCTCACCGCCGAAAACGATCCGGAAAAGCGGTCCGAGCTTTTGAAACAGGCTCAGGAAATGCTCTCTAAGGACTATGTGAACGGCTATCTGTTCCAGCTGGCCTTCCCGACGGTGGCAAATGCGAAGATACAGGGTCTTTGGGTCAACCAGCCAACCCCTGCGGCAGATATGACGGCTGTATATTGGGAGGAGTGATCCTGACGCGACCTTAACTCCTCAAGCGTTTCAACCCACCGGAACGCGGGGTTAAGCATCACCTTGAGGGGTTTGGCACAGTGAAACCCGTGCCACGCTTCCTCAAGGTGAGCCTTCAGTCTCTTGGTTTTGCGAAGAGATTGAAATCAGATGACATAGCGCCGGCTCGGCGTTCCTAGCCGAAGTTAACGCCATGGCAAGGGCGGCCTTTGCCGGTTGCCGAACAGAAAGTCCATGCTCCACTATTTTCTAAAACGTCTGTTGTCTTTGAGCTTGAGCCTGGTCGCTGCGTCGATTGTGATTTTTCTGGCGCTCGAAGTCGTGCCGGGCGATCCGGCAGCTTACATGCTCGGCCTCAATGCGCAGGAAGACACGCTCCAGGCGCTCCGCGAAGAACTGGGACTGACGGGCTCCATCTTTCAACGGTACCTGTCCTGGGCCGGCGGGCTGTTGGTTGGAGACTTTGGTGTTTCCTATACCTACCGGACGCCCGTGTCCGAGATGATCGGTGACCGGTTGTGGGTCTCTCTGCCGCTGGCGCTTTATGCTCTGACGCTTAGTACACTGATTGCGTTTCCGGCTGGTATTTGGGCGGCTTCCCGCAGAGGCTCGGCCGCCGATGCGTCTGTTATGGGTGTGACCCAGCTTGGCGTCGCAGTCCCGAACTTCTGGTTTGCAATGCTGATGGTGCTTGTGTTCGCCATCAATTTGCGTTGGTTTTCCGCGGGCGGATTTCCGGGCTGGGATGCCGGGGTCTTCGCAGGCATGAAGGCTCTGACCTTGCCCGCGATCGCACTTGCACTGCCTCAGGCTAGCATCCTGACGCGTGTGATGCGGTCCAGTTTGCTGGACACGCTTGGGGAGGATTTTATCCGGACAGCACGCGCAAAGGGGCTGACAAAAGGGCAGGCGCTCTGGCGGCATGCCGTTCGCAACGCCCTGATCCCGGTGCTCACCATCCTCGGCCTGCAATTCTCCTTCCTGCTGGCTGGGGCGATCATCATAGAAAATGTCTTCTTTTTGCCCGGCCTCGGCCGTCTGGTGTTCCAGTCGATCAGCGCCCGCGATCTCATTGTCGTTGAAAGCGTGGTGATGCTTCTGGTGTTCGCGGTAATCGTCGTCAATTTCGCGGTCGACATGGCCTATGCCTGGGTTGATCCGCGCCTGCGGAGGCGCCGCTGATGAGTGTCCTTTTTCACAGCCGCACCCTGTTGCCGGGCCTGTTTTTGTCACTTGTGTTCGTTGCTGCTGCGCTGATCAGTCTTGTCTGGGTGCCGTATGACACGACCGTCTTGAACATCGCCAACCGGATGAAGCTGCCAAGTTGGGAGCATTGGCTGGGCACGGATCAGTTTGGCCGGGACATCTTGAGCATGATCATGGTCGGTGCCCGCACGTCCATTGCCGTCGCGCTGGTCGCGGTCGGCATCGGCATGTCTGTCGGGGTGCCTCTTGGTCTGGCCGCCGCCGCCCGCAAAGGCGGCTGGTTGGATGAAGTAATCATGCGCGCCAACGACCTGGTGTTTGCTTTCCCGAGCCTTTTGATCGCGGTGATGATCACAGCGGTTTTCGGTGCATCCGCGCTCAACGCCATCATCGCGATCGGCATCTTCAACATTCCGGTCTTTGCCCGGCTAACGCGCGGCGCCGCGCTGTCCTTGTGGAACCGAGACTACATTCTGGCGGCTCGAGTGGCGGGCAAAGGCCCGGCGCGGATTTCGATGGAACACATCCTGCCGAACGTTGCCAACTTGCTGATCGTGCAAGGCACCATCCAGTTCTCTCTCGGCATCCTCGCCGAGGCGGGATTGAGCTATGTCGGTCTCGGCGCTCAGCCGCCAACAGCGAGCTGGGGGCGGATGCTCGCCGACAGTCAGACGATGATTTCCCTGGCCCCGCATCTGGCACTCTTTCCAGGCCTTGCGATCCTGTTGACGGTGCTCGGTCTCAACCTGATGGGTGATGGCCTTCGGGATCTTCTCGATCCGAAACTGCGGAGGGCGCGCGTATGAGCCTTCTGGATATCCAAAACCTCTCCTTGTCCATCCACGGGATCCCGGTTCTCAAAGATGTTTCCATGCAGGTTGCGCCGGGCCGCATCCTGGGCGTGATTGGGGAAAGCGGCTCCGGCAAGTCCATGTCGGCTTTCAGCGTCATGCAACTTTTGCCAAATGGTACCGCCTGCTCCGGCAAGATCTCGCTCGCCGGGCAAGATGTTCTAACCCTTGGCGAGCCGGAACTCTGCCGCATTCGCGGGCGGGATGTCGGCATGGTGTTTCAGGAGCCCATGACTGCGCTCAACCCGCTGCAAACCATCGGGGCGCAGGTGGCTGAGACCATTCTGGTGCACGAAAACGTTTCCAAATCTGAGGCGATGGTCCGAGCCGCCGAAGCGCTGCGCCGGGCGGAGCTACCGCAAGACAAGTTTCCTTTGAGCCGTCATCCGCATGAACTCTCTGGAGGCCAAAGGCAGCGGGTCGTGATTGCGATGGCGATTGCCCTGCGGCCAAAGCTCTTAATCGCGGATGAGCCGACGACTGCGCTGGACGTCACCACCCAAGCTCAAATTCTGGAGCTTTTGAAAAAGCTGGTGTCTGAAGACAACATGGGTCTGATGCTGATCAGCCATGATCTGGCGGTTGTTGCAGACCTTGCCGATGATCTGGTGATCATGAAGAACGGTGAAGTGGTTGAAGCAGGGCCTGCAGACATGCTCTTCCGCACCATGCAGCACCCTTATTCCAAGGCTTTGCTTGCCGCCTCAAGTCATGTACCGGACCGGGAGGGGCTCGTACAGGAGACGCCACTTCTGAAGGTCCAGAATGTTGTCCGGGATTATGTCACACACACCCACGGCTGGTGGGGCAAGACCGTCCATTTCCGGGCGGTGAACACTGTCAGCTTTGAAATCAAAAAGGGCGAAAGCCTTGGCCTTGTGGGTGAATCTGGCTGCGGAAAATCCACATTGACCCGGGCCATTTTGGGTCTTGAAGAAGTTCAGGGCGGCGAGATCCTGTTTGACGGACAGCCGGTCTTCACTCATCACCACGCCAACCTTGCGGTCCGCCGCAGAATGCAGGTGGTGTTTCAGGATCCATACGGCAGCTTCAATCCACGCTGGAAGGTTGAACGTCTGATCACCGAGCCATTTCATTTGTTGGACAACCCACCGAAGGGCGCGGAGCGGGACCGGGCAATTGCCGAGGCACTGGAGAGCGTCGGCCTCACCGCTGAGGACCGGCACAAATATATCCACGAGTTCAGTGGTGGCCAGCGGCAACGGATCGCAATTGCCCGGGCGCTCATCATCAAGCCGGATCTGATTATTCTGGATGAAGCGGTGTCCGCGCTCGATGTTTCCGTCCGCGCGCAGGTTCTGGATTTGCTGGCGGATTTGAGTGACCGGCTCGATCTCACCTATCTGTTTATCAGCCATGACCTGTCCGTGGTCCGCTCGATCACCGATCGGGTGCTGGTCATGAAATCTGGCGAGATCGTTGAGGAAGGTCCGACCGGGGCCGTCTTCGACGCGCCCAAACACGATTACACAAAACAATTGGTCGCCGCCGCGCCGGTTTTGCCGGCCGATATCACCGCGGCCTGAGGAGGAACGATGCGCAAGGAGTTGGATCTCTGGTTCGATCCGGCCAAGTGCCTGATCAACGGTGAATGGACCGCGCCTTCAGGCGGCGGCACGCTGCCGATTTTCGATCCCTCAACGGGGGAAGAGATCGGTGCAATTGCCCGGGGTACATCGGAGGACATTGACGCCGCCGTTGCAGCCGCCGAAGCCGCCCGCCAAGGCGTTTGGGGCAAAACGACAGCGGTCGAACGTGGACGGATCCTCTTCAAGCTCCGCGAGCTGGTTCTTGAGAAGGTCGAAGATCTGGCGCGTATCGAGGCGATTGATGTCGGCAAGCCCCTCAAACAGGCCCGCGCTGACGCGATCGCCCTTGCCCGGTATCTGGAATTCTATGGTGGCGCCGCAGACAAGCTCCACGGCGAGACCATTCCCTATCTCGACGGCTACACGGTTTACACCCTGCGCGAACCGCACGGCGTTACCGGTCATATCGTTCCGTGGAACTATCCGATGCAGATCATCGGTCGGTCCATTGGCGCGGCGCTTGCGACTGGCAACGCCTGTATCTTGAAGCCTGCGGAAGACGCCTGCCTGACCGCCCTTGCCTTTGCCGACCTTGCCAAGGCAGCGGGTTTGCCGGACGGGGTGTTGAACGTCGTGCCGGGGCTTGGGTCGGAGGCGGGCGCAGCGCTTTCGTCCCATCCGGGCATTCATCATGTCAGCTTTACCGGTTCCGTTGCGACCGGCGTGCACATTCAAACCGCAGCTGCCAAAAACGTCATTCCGGTCACCCTGGAGCTTGGCGGAAAATCACCGCAGCTTGTGTTTGATGACGCCGACCTCGACGCGGCCCTGCCGTTCCTGGTGAATGCCGGGATTCAGAACGCGGGTCAGACCTGTTCGGCCTCCTCCCGAATTCTGGTTCAGCGCGGGCTTTATGATCAGGTCGTTGAACGCATGGCAGGCCGGTACGGCGATCTGAAGGTGGGACCAGCGCTCTCCGATCTGGATGTCGGACCGCTGATCTCGAAAAAGCAGCAGGGCATTGTCTCGACCTTCATCGACCGGGGCGCGGATCTGGAAAAAGCCGCTGAAGGCGTCTTGCAGGATGCGCCAGAGGGCGGCAGCTACGTAACCCCGACGCTCTTTGCCGGGGTCAAACCGGATCATGTTCTGGGGCGCGATGAGATTTTCGGCCCCGTTCAGGTGATCATCCCCTTTGATGATGAGGACGAAGCGGTCACGATTTCCAACGGCACGGACTATGGCCTCGTTGCCAGCATTTGGAGCCGGGACGGCGCCCGGCAAATGCGGCTTGCCAAGAAGATCCGTTCTGGTCAGGTCTTCATCAACAATTATGGCGCGGGCGGCGGCGTGGAGCTGCCGTTTGGTGGCATGGGCAAGTCCGGGCATGGCCGGGAAAAGGGCTTTGAAGCGCTTTATGGCTTCACCACGCTGAAAACGGTCGCCGCCTATCACGGCTGATCTTCAAAACGATAAATGATTTAAGGGAGTTGGACCCATGAGATTGCAGGGCAAAACAGCGATTGTAACCGGCGGGGCATCCGGCTTTGGTGCTGGCATTGTGCGCAAGTTCGCGACTGAGGGCGCCAAAGTTCTGATTGCGGATCTGAATCTCGAGTTGGCGGAACAGGTTGCATCTGAGGTTGGTGGCTTCGCCACAAAAGCAGATGTGGCCAGCAATGCCAGTGTGGCTGAACTAGCCGAAATTGCTGCTACCAAACTCGGCGGTGTCGACATTCTGGTCAACAATGCCGGGATCACTCATCTGCCCAAGCCGATGCAGGACGTCACCGAGGACGAATTTGATAAGGTGATGGCGGTCAACTGCAAGTCCGTTTATCTGATGGCCAAGCACTTTGTGCCGGCAATGATCGAACGTGGCTCCGGCGCGATCCTGAATGTCGCCTCCACGGCCGGTCTCAGCCCGCGCCCGAACCTCAACTGGTACAATGCCTCCAAGGGCTGGATGATCACCGCAACAAAGACGATGGCGGTTGAACTGGCACCGAAGGGTGTCCGCGTCAACGCGCTCTGCCCGGTTGCCGGCGAGACCCCGCTCCTGAAAAGCTTCATGGGAGAGGACACGCCGGAAATGCGAGCAAAATTCCTCTCGACAATTCCGATTGGACGCTTCTCCACCCCCGAAGATCTCGGCAACGCCGCCTGCTATCTCTGCTCGGACGAAGCCTCGATGATCACCGGCGTCGCCATAGAAGTCGACGGCGGGCGGTGTATTTGAGGGGACGGCTTGATCTGATTTCTACCTTGGTGTCATCCCGGACGCAGCGGAGCGGCGATCCGGGATCCACTCGTTCGTAGAGCATTTTCGACTAGGCGTCCAAACCCGCCGCAATCCCTTTATTCAGCGCTTACTGCACCGCGATATATTTTAAATATAAAATTTCATACTTGAAATATCTGAAAATCGAGCGCAGGATCAGACCCAGACGTTTTGGCTAAGATAAGATCCGGGGAGAATGAACGTGCGCATCGTGTGTCTTGGAGGCGGGCCAGCCGGTCTTTACTTCGCCATTTCGATGAAGCTGCGGGACAGCTCTCACGAGATCACCGTGATTGAGCGCAACAAGGCGGACGACACATTCGGCTGGGGCGTGGTTCTGTCCGATGAAACCCTCGACAATCTGGCTACCAACGATCCGGTCAGCGCGGAAACAATCCGAGCGAATTTTGCCTATTGGGATGACATCGCGCTGTTGGTCGGCCAGGAAAAACAGCTGTCCAGCGGCCACGGCTTCTGCGGCATCGGCCGCAAGAAACTCTTGCTATTGCTGCAGGAGCGCGCCCGTGAACTCGGCGTTGTATTGAAATTCGAAACCGAAGTGGGCAGCGCTGAAGACTACCGCAAGGACTACGATCTGGTCGTTGCCGCCGATGGTCTGAATTCCAGGACCCGCACGCTCTATGCCGATACATTCAAGCCGGACATCGATGTGCGTAAATGCCACTTCGTCTGGCTCGGCACCCATCAGACCTTCTCCGACGCCTTCACCTTTATCTTTGAAAAGACTGAACACGGCTGGGTTTGGGCGCACGCCTATCAGTTCGACGATGATACGGCGACCTTCATTGTCGAATGCATGCCGGAAACTTTCGAAGCCTTTGGTTTTGCTGATATGAGCCAGCAGGAAAGCATCAAGACCTGCGAAGAGATCTTCAAGGATCATCTTGGCGGTCACAGCCTGATGACCAATGCCAACCACATTCGCGGATCCGCCTGGATCCAGTTCCCGCGGGTGCTGTGTGAGAAATGGTCCCATGAGAACGTCGTCCTGATGGGCGATGCGGCTGCAACGGCGCACTTTTCCATCGGCTCCGGGTCTAAGCTGGCTTTGGAATCCGCCATTTCGCTGGCGGATCTGCTGCACAGCGAACCGGATCTGGCCTCGGCCTTTGCGATTTATGAGGATCAGCGCCGCCTGGAAGTCTTGCGCCTGCAGTCTGCTGCGCGCAACTCGCTGGAGTGGTTCGAAAATGTCGAGCGCTACCTCCATCTTGATCCGGTCCAGCTGAATTATTCGCTGCTCACCCGGTCCCAGCGGATCAGCCATGAGAACCTGCGCGAGCGGGATCCGAAATGGCTGGCAAGCGCTGAAAGCTGGTTCATGGGCGAGGCCCGGAAAGATGCCGGCCTGCCGGTCGCAGACAATGAAAACACGCCGCCGCGCGCGCCGATGTTTGCTCCCTTCAGGCTACGTGAGATGGAGCTGAAAAGCCGGATCGTCGTCTCGCCGATGGCGCAGTACAAGGCCGTGGATGGCTGTCCGACCGATTGGCATCTGACCCACTACGGCGAACGGGCCAAGGGCGGGGCCGGACTCGTCTATGTCGAGATGACTTGTGTCAGCCCGGAAGGCCGCATCACGCCGGGCTGCCCTGGGCTCTATGCGCCAGAGCACGAGACCGCCTGGCGGCGTCTGACCGACTTTGTGCACGAGAACACGGACGCGAAGATCGCTTGCCAGATCGGTCATTCCGGCCGCAAGGGCTCGACCAATCTTGGCTGGGAAGGCATGGACCTGCCGCTTGAAGACGGCAACTGGGATCTGGTTTCGGCTTCCGCAATTCCCTGGTCGTCGCGCAATGCGACCCCGCGCGAAATCACCCGCGCGGAAATGGACCAGATCCGCGATCAGTTTGTGGCTTCGGCTGAGATGGCGGACCGCGCCGGTTTCGACATGATCGAACTGCACGCAGCCCACGGCTATTTGTTGTCATCCTTCATTTCACCGGTCTCGAATGTCCGCACGGATGACTATGGCGGCAACCTTGAAAACCGGATGCGCTATTCGCTGGAAGTCCTGAAAGCCATGCGGGCTGTCTGGCCGGAAGAAAAGCCGATGTCGGTCCGCATATCCGCCAACGACTGGGTTGGTGAAGACGGTGTCACGCCGGACGAAGCGATCGAGATTGCCCGCATGTTCGCAGATGCTGGTGCGGATCTTATCGACGTTTCCGCTGGTCAGACGACGATTGACGCCAAGCCAGTCTATGGCCGTATGTTCCAGACACCGTTCTCTGACCGTATCCGGAATGAGGCGGGGCTGACCACCATGGCCGTCGGCAACATTTTCGAGGCCGATCACGCAAATTCAATCCTGATGGCAGGCCGCGCGGATCTCGTCGCCGTTGGCCGTCCGCATCTGACCGATCCCTACTGGACCCTGCATGAAGGGGCGAAGATCGGCGACCGCGCTGCACCCGACTGGCCGCTGCCGTATCTCGCAGGCCGCGACCAGCTGTGGCGGCTTGCAGACAAGAACGCCGAGACGGTGGGCAAGGTATGACGCTTGCCGGCAAACATGTGATCGTGACGGGCGGCGGATCCGGGGCAGGCGCGGAAATCGCGCATGCCTTTGAGACGGCCGGTGCCAAAGTCACCATCATGGGCCGGAATGCGGAGAAGCTCGCCGCGCAGAAACTGCATTATCAGGTGTGTGATGTCTCGGACCCGGCCGCGATCAAACTGGCTTTCAATGCAGCCAGGGAGCAGCAAGGTCCGATTTCAATCGTTATTGCCAATGCGGGTGCAACGGAAAGCGTGCCGTTTTCCCAGATGTCGCCCGAGGCCTTCAACGCCAATTTGGCGGTCAATCTGACCGGCGTTGCGTTCTCCTTCCAGGCTGCGTTGGACGATATGAAGGATGCCGGTTGGGGCCGGATGATCGCAATCGCCTCAACAGCGGGTCTCAAGGGCTACCCTTATGTGTCCGGCTATTGCGCCGCCAAGCACGGCGTTGTCGGTCTGACCCGGTCGCTTTCTGTGGAGTTGGCGCGCACCGGGATCACGGTCAACGCAATCTGCCCCGGCTTTCTCGAAACGCCCATGCTGGAGCGTTCCATTGAAAACATCATGGAAAAGACCGGCATGGACCGGGAGGCAGCGGCTGGAACGCTGCGCAAGATCAATCCGCAGAACCGCTTCGTCCAACCACGAGAAGTTGCCGAAACCGCGCTTTGGCTGTGCTCCGACGGAGCGGCCAGCGTTAACGGACATGCGCTCAGTCTTTCGGGAGGCGAGATTTGATGGCCGCGCACGATACGTCCCCGGAACCGATCTCCAAATCCCGGCTGCGTCTCTGGCTTCGCTTGCTCAAGGCAACATCTGGCATTGAAACCGAACTTCGCCGGCGTTTGCGCGATGAATGTGACACCACGCTGCCGCGGTTTGATGTCCTGTCAGCTCTGTCGCGCTATCCGGACGGGCTGAAGATGAGCGAGATTTCCGCGTTTCTGAAAGTTTCGAACGGCAATGTCACCGGTATCGTTGAGCGCCTGGTCGAAGACGGTCATGCGGTCCGCATGGCGGTGCCGGGAGACAAACGCGCCAACCGGGTCAAGCTGACGTCGGAAGGGCACGCGGTTTTCGCAGATCTGGCCGCCAAGCACGAGGGCTGGATCGATGAGCTGATGGGCGGTCTCGACCGCAGTGCCATCGCCGCTTGCAACGAGATTTTTGAACAATTTGGATCTTCCGGCGAACCGGAGACAGCAATGAAAAAGGCAGGCCGCTCATGACCGACGCCCCGAAACACTTCAATTTGTCCGTTGATGGCGGCATCGCGCGGGTCTCACTCAACCGGCCGGAGCGGAAAAACCCGCTGACCTTTGAGAGCTATGCAGAGCTGCGCGACTGGTTTCGGGATCTGGTCTATCGCGACGACATTCATGCCGTGGTGTTCCTGCCGAACGGCGGCAATTTCTCCTCCGGCGGCGATGTCCATGACATCATCGGCCCGCTGACAAAGATGTCGATGAAGGAACTGCTTGCCTTCACGCGGATAACGGGGGATCTGGTCAAGGCGATCGTCAATTGCGGCAAGCCGGTTGTTGCCGCTATCGATGGGGTGTGCGTCGGTGCTGGGGCGATCATCGCCATGGCTTCTGACCTGCGCTTTGCGACGCCAGAAGCCAAAACGGCTTTCCTGTTCACCCGTGTAGGCCTTGCAGGCTGTGATATGGGCGCCTGTGCGATCCTCCCCCGGATCATAGGCCAGGGCCGGGCGGCGGAGCTGCTCTACACCGGCCGCTCCATGAGCGCTGAGGAAGGGGAACGCTGGGGCTTCTTCAACCGTCTCGTCTCTGCAGATACGTTGGAAAGCGAAGCTGTCGCCTTTGCCGAACGGATCGTTGCCGGGCCCAATTTTGCGCACATGATGACCAAGACCATGCTCGCGCAGGAATGGTCTATGTCAATCGAACAGGCCATTGAAGCCGAAGCCCAGGCGCAGGCGATCTGCATGCAGACCGGTGATTTCGAGCGGGCCTACAACGCTTTCGTCAACAAGGAAAAACCGGTGTTCGAGGGCAACTGATGGCAGACAAGAGTTTCCTCTCATGGCCGTTCTTCGAAGACCAGCATCGCAAACTGGCCGAAGACCTCGAGGCCTTTGCTAAGGATCTTCACGTCGATCATGCTGACACCGACCAGGCCTGCCGGTCTTTGGTTAAGGCGATGGGGGAGGCAGGTTGGCTGCAACCAACAGCCTCCGAGGACGGTACACCGCTGGATGTCCGCACCCTGTGCCTCTCCCGAGAAATTCTTGCGCGCCATGACGGACTGGCCGATTTTGCCCTCGCTATGCAAGGTCTTGGCACTGGGGCCTTGTCGCTGTTTGGAACCGAAGAACAAAAAGCGGCTTGGCTGCCGAAAACTCGATCGGGAGAAGCGATCTCTGCATTTGCGCTCACCGAGCCGCAATCCGGTTCCGATGTCGCTAACTCGACCATGACCGCGACGGATGATGGCGACAGTTACGTTCTGAATGGCGAAAAGACCTGGATCTCCAACGGCGGCATCGCCGACGTTTATACGCTATTCGCCCGCACCGGCGAAGCGCCCGGCGCCAAGGGGTTGTCGGCCTTTGTCGTAACACCGGATCTTCCAGGATTTGAAGTTGCGGAACGTCTGGACACGATTGCCCCGCATCCGTTGGCAACACTGCGCTTCACCGATTGCCGGGTCAAAAAATCCGACCTGATCGGTAATCCGGGCGATGGTTTCAAGATCGCGATGTCTGTGCTCGACATCTTCCGCTCCACCGTCGCTGCCGCCGCGCTGGGCTTTGCCCGAAGGGCACTGGACGAGGCGCTTGACCGGGTAACGGCACGTACGATCCAGGGCGCACCGCTCGCCGATCTCCAGATGGTGCAGGGGCATATCGCCGATATGGCGCTTGATGTGGATGCAGCTGCCTTGCTGATCTACCGCGCCGCCTGGGTCAAGGACAGCGGTGCGCCGCGCGTCACCCGGGAAGCGGCGATGGCCAAGCTTTTCGCGACTGAACAAGCGCAACAGGTGATCGACAAGGCCGTTCAGCTGCATGGCGGTGATGGCGTGCGCTCCGGTGAGACCGTTGAAAAGCTCTATCGCGAAATTCGGGCCTTGCGCATTTATGAAGGCGCAACGGACGTCCAGAAAATCGTCATTGCACGCCAGACACTTGGCGCTTATGCCGCCGACAGCGCCAATCAGGGAGGATAGCCAATGCTGGGTCCCACTGCTCATACGGATACCTTTGCCCGGGACAACCTTCCGCCCGAGGATCAATGGCCGGAGTTTCTTCTGGATGGCTTTGACTATCCCGATCACATCAATGTTGGTGTCGAGCTGACCGACAAGATGGTTGAGAAAGGCTTCGGGGATCATACGGCGTTGATCGGCAATGGCCGTCGCCGGACCTACAAGGAACTCTCCGACTGGACCAACCGCCTCGCCCATGCGCTGGTGGAAGATCTGGGTGTGAAGCCGGGCAACCGTGTTCTGATCCGCTCGGCCAACAATCCGGCGATGGTGGCCTGCTGGTTGGCGGCGACAAAGGCGGGGGCTGTTGTCGTCAACACCATGCCAATGCTGCGTGCCGGGGAACTTGCCAAGATCGTCGACAAGGCCGAAATCGAGTTCGCACTGTGTGATACCCGACTGATGGACGAGATGGTCGCCTGCGCCAAGACATCTTCGTTTCTCAAAAAAGTCATCGGCTTTGACGGCACGTCCAACCATGATGCCGAACTCGACCGTCTTGCACTGACCAAGTCCGTCCGGTTTGACGCGGTCAATACCGGCCGGGACGATGTCGCCCTGCTGGGATTTACTTCCGGGTCCACAGGATCGCCCAAGGCGACAATGCATTTTCACCGGGACATCCTGATCATCGCGGATGGTTATGCCAAGGAAGTGCTCGGCGTCACACCGGAGGATGTGTTTGTTGGGTCTCCGCCGCTCGCCTTCACCTTCGGTCTTGGTGGACTGGCGGTCTTCCCGTTGCGCTTCGGGGCTGCAGCCACGCTTCTGGAGAACGCTTCTCCGCCCAACATGATTGAGATCATCCAGACCTACAAGGCAACGGTCTGCTTTACAGCGCCAACAGCCTACCGGGTCATGTTGCAGGCGATGGAAAAAGGCGCAGACCTCTCGTCCTTGCGGGCGGCAGTCTCAGCGGGTGAAACGCTTCCCGCACCGGTCTATGACGCCTGGATGGCAAAGACGGGGAAACCGATGCTCGACGGCATCGGGGCCACCGAAATGCTGCATATTTTTGTTTCCAACCGGTTTGACGATCACAAGCCGGCCTGCACCGGAAAACCGGTCTCGGGTTACGAGGTCAAGATCGTTGGTCAGGATGGAAAGCCTGTCGCGCCTGGCGAAGTCGGACGGTTGGCCGTGCGCGGTCCGACCGGCTGCCGCTATCTCGCGGACGAACGTCAGAAAAAATATGTCGTTGATGGCTGGAACATCACCGGTGACAGCTTCTCCATGAGCGAAGACGGACATTTGCACTTTGCAGCGCGCAATGACGACATGATCATATCCGCCGGTTACAACATTGCCGGACCGGAGGTGGAAGCCGCGCTTTTGGCGCATGATGTGGTTTTGGAATGTGCCGTCATCGGCGTGCCAGACGCGGATCGCGGGTCCATCGTTCAGGCACACATTGTCCTCGTTGAGGGCCATGAACCAACGGACGAGCTCACCAAGGCCTTGCAGGATCACGTGAAAGCGGTCATCGCACCTTACAAATATCCGCGCTCCATCATTTTCACCGACACATTGCCGAAAACGGCGACCGGGAAAGTTCAAAGGTTCCGGCTTCGGGAAGAGCTGTAAGCAGCACCCAGAATAAACCGGCGTTTGGGCAGCGTCGGGGATCAAACATGGCCCCGTGGTTTTAGACGGTCAAAGACGCCGCAGAGCTACGAAACTCGGGAACAGCAGGTCAAGTTTTTTAGGAGAACCAACATGAAACAAACACTACTTGCGGCGGTTGCCGCACTCAGCCTCAGCGTTGCTGCGGCGTCTGCAGAGCCGGTGAAGGTCGGCATGATCACCACCTTGTCCGGCGGCGGTGCCGGTCTTGGCATCGATGTTCGCGATGGCTTCATGTTGGCGGTCAAGCAGTCCGGCAATGAAGAGATTGAAGTCATCATCGAAGACGATCAGCGCAAGCCGGATGTTGCTGTGAAGCTTGCCGACAAACTTGTGCAGGCCGAAAATGTAGACGTTCTGACCGGCCTCATCTGGTCGAACCTTGCCATGGCGGTGATCCCATCCGTAACAGCGCAGGGAAAGTTCTATCTGTCGCCGAACGCCGGCCCGTCCATGCTGGCCGGCAAGGGGTGTCACCCGAACTACTTCAACGTGGCCTGGCAGAACGACAACCTGCATGAAGCCGCCGGTGCGTTTGCGAATGTCGAAGGCTACAAGAACAGCTTCATTCTCGCGCCGAACTATCCGGCTGGCAAAGATGCGCTCACAGGCTACAAGCGTCTTTACAAAGGCGATTTGGCAGGCGAGCTCTACACCAAGCTGGGGCAAACCGACTATGCGGCCGAACTGGCGCAAATCCGCGCGTCCGGTGCAGACAGCGTCTACTTTTTCCTTCCAGGCGGCATGGGCATTTCATTCCTGAAGCAGTATGCCGGCAGCGGCATCGACCTGCCGGTTGTTGGCCCGGCGTTCTCCTTTGACCAAGGCATCCTGCAGGCTGTCGGCGATGCGGCGCTTGGTGTCCGCAACACCAGCCAGTGGTCCAAGGACATCAACACTCCGGTTAACAACGCATTCGTCGAGAGCTTCCAAGCGGAATACGGCCGTTTGCCGTCGCTTTACGCGTCTCAAGGATTCGACACCGCCAATCTGCTACTGTCCGCCATGGCAAAAGCTGACGTGAAGGATGCGGATGCTTTCCGGGAAGCGCTTCGGGAAGCTGATTTCAAGAGCACGCGCGGTGAATTCAGATTCGGCCCCAACAACCATCCGATTCAGGATATCTACGTGCGGGAAGTCATCAAGGAAGGCGATGTCTTCACCAACAAGATCATCGGCAAGGCGCTGAACAGCCATTCAGATGCCTATTGGTCCGAGTGCAACATGTAAGGTGATGTTTGGCCTCGGTCATTCGATCGGGGCCAGCTTTCGGGTGGAACTGCATGTCTTTGATATTGCTGATAGAGCAGATTTTGAACGGCCTCCAATTCGGGATCATGTTGTTCCTGATGGCCGCAGGTCTGACGCTAATCTTCGGAGTGATGGGGCTGATCAATCTGGCTCATGGATCGCTCTACATGATCGGGGCCTTTTGCGCCGCAGCTGTTGCCGGAGCGACCGGATCATTCCTGCTGGGATTGATTGCGGCGCTGGCCGGGGCTGCCATAGCCGGAGCCCTTGTCGAACTTGTCGTCATCCGGCGGCTTTATACGAAGGATCACCTGGATCAAGTGCTTGCGACTTTCGCGCTGATTCTGATCTTTTCTGAAGGCACGCGATGGCTGTTCGGCTCTTTTCCGCTCTTTTTGGATATTCCCGATGCGCTGTCCGGACCGGTGACACTTCCCGGCGGAATTGAGTATCCGCTTTACCGGCTGACGCTGATCATTGTCGGATTGCTTGTCGCAGCCGGTTTGTTCCTCCTGATTTCGCGCACTCGCCTTGGGATCCAGATCCGGGCCGGGGAAAACGATCGCGAAATGATCGCAGCGCTCGGTGTCGACATTGCCAAGCTCTACACCATCGTCTTTGCGCTGGGGGCCGCACTTGCCGGTCTTGCCGGAGCGCTTGTCGGAGCCATCCAGTCGGTTCAGGTCGGCATGGGCGAGCCTGTCCTGATTTTGGCTTTTGTTGTGATCGTCATCGGCGGCATTGGATCCATCAAGGGCGCGCTCATTGGCGCGATCCTGGTCGGCCTCACAGATACGCTCGGCGGCATCTTCCTGCCTGAGCTGATGAAACTCTTCTTCAGCCCGGCAACGGCCACTTCCATCGGGTCTTCGATCGCCTCCATGTCCATCTACATCCTGATGGCTGCAGTCCTTGTGTTGCGCCCAACCGGTCTGTTTGGAGCGCGTGCATGACCCGGGAAACACTGTTCAACTCGGCCGCGCTCGCCGCGCTAGCCCTTGTTCCGCTCTGGGCGCATTTTACCGGTGAGCCGTTCACCGTGACCCTTGCCACCCGCGCTGTCATTCTTGCGCTGGCGGCGGTCGGTCTGCACATCGCCCTGGGTCTTGGCGGCCTTGTCAGCCTTGGACACGCTGTCTTTTTCGGGATTGGCGGCTACGCGATGGGTATCCTTGCCCATCATGCGCAGACTTACACCCCATTGATGGAATGGCCCTTCGTTATCGAGGGCACCAAATCCATGCCGGTGATCTGGCTGGTCGCCGTGGTTCTGTCGTCCGTTGTGGCCTATTTCATTGGCCTCCTGTCACTGAGGACCTCCGGCGTTTACTTCATCATGATCACGCTGGCATTCGGACAGATGTTCTTTTTCTTCGCGATCAGCTGGAGTGCCTATGGCGGAGAGGACGGCTTGTCGATCTATGTCCGCAACGGCTTTCCGGGCGTGAACACGCTCGTTCCAATCCAGTTCTATGCCTTGTGCTTTGTTATCCTTGCTGCAGTGATGTTCTTTGCCGCACGATTGCAACGCTCGCCTTTTGGCCTCGCGCTCAACGCGGCGCGCCAGGTGCCGGACCGGGTCGAAACCGTTGGTCTGAACCCGATGCGCTTGCGTCTGGTTGCGTTCGTCTTGTCAGGTGCGATCACGGGTCTCGCCGGGGCTCTCTTTGCCGATCTCAACAGGTTCGTCAGCCCGACCATGTTCTCCTGGCAAATGTCCGGGGAGTTGATCATCTTCATCATCCTTGGCGGACTTGGCCGGCTTTACGGGCCGGTTGTGGGGGCGGTTGTTTTTGTGGCGCTTGAGCACATCCTAGGCGACTTGTCTGACTACTGGCACATCTATTTGGGTGTCCTGTTGCTGGGTGTCGTGCTGTTCGCACGCGGTGGCATCATCGGCATGCTGCTCGGCCGGGAGGTGGCCCATGACTGAGGCAATTCTCGCAACACAGGGCATCTCCAAGAGCTTCGGAGCGCTGAAGGCCAGTGACGACGTTTCCATTGATCTGATGGCGGGAGAAATCCACGCGATCATCGGCCCGAACGGGGCCGGGAAATCGACCTTGATCAAGCAGATCTGTGGCGGTCTCAAGCCGGACACCGGAACGGTCAAGCTGTTGGGTCAGAACGTCACTGATCTGCCGACGGAACTGCGGGCCCGCGCCGGGCTCGGACGGACTTTCCAGATCTCGGCACTCGCGATGGAAGACACAGTTCTTCAAAATGCGGTGCTGGGTGCGCTGGGTGGTCAGGGAAATCCGTGGCGTTTTTTCAAGCCGGTTCTGAAAGACAAGGATCTTTTGGACACGGCCATGGAGGCGTTGGAGCGCGTCGGTCTTCAAGATCATGCAAAGACACGCACGGCAGAACTCAGCCACGGTCAGAGACGCCAGCTGGAAGTGGCCGTTGCCCTGACACTGAAACCGAAAGCCTTTGTGATGGATGAGCCCATGGCAGGCCTCGGTACGGAGGGTTCCAAGCGGCTGACCGAGTTCCTTGGCGATCTTCGCCATCAGGCGCCGATCCTGTTGGTTGAACATGACATGGACGCCGTTTTTGCATTGGCCGACCGGATCAGCGTGCTGGTCTACGGCAAAGTCATCGCAACCGGCACAGTTGAGGAAATCCGCGCCAATAAAGATGTGCGCGATGCTTATCTGGGAGACGAAGCATGAGTGCGCTTTTGGCTCTCTCCAATGTCACGGCCAGTTATGGTCCCAGTCAGGCGTTGTTTGACGTGTCTTTGTCGATCGGCGAAGGCGAAGTGGTCGCCCTGATGGGCCGCAATGGCATGGGCAAGTCAACAACGGTCAAGACGATTTGCGGCATGTTACCGTCCGGCGGAGAAATCCGGTTCAAGGACAAGGTGATTGGCGGGATGCCGAGCCACAAGGTTGCACGCCTTGGGGTGGGGCTGGTGCCTGAGGGCCGGCGGTGCTTTGCCGATCTGTCGGTTGAGGAGAACCTGACCGCTGCAGCTCGTCCCGGCGCCTGGGACTTCGCCAAGGTCGCCGAGCTGTTTCCGCGTCTCGCCGAGCGCCGGAACCAGAAGGCGGCCTCGCTGTCTGGCGGTGAACAGCAAATGCTGGCGATCGGCCGGGCCCTGATGACCAATCCGATCCTCGTCATCCTGGACGAGGCAACGGAAGGCCTTGCCCCGATCATCCGGCAGGAAATTTGGGCGGCCATCAGCCATCTGAAGAACAGCAGTGGACTGTCGATCCTCTTGGTCGACAAGTCTTTGAAAGAGCTGCAGCAGGTCGCCGATCAGGGTGTCATCCTGGAACGGGGCCGAACGGTCTGGTCAGGCCGGATGGCGGATTTGGACGCGGAGACCGGAGAAAAATATCTCGGGATCTAGGGAGTTTGTCTCTTAAGTCCCGGGCAAATAAGAAAGACGCATTATGAGCCACAAAATCATTCATCCCGACGGCTGGGCCCCGGCGAAGGGGTATGCCAACGGTGTCTTAAGCCGCAAGGGCGTTTTGCATATCGGCGGTCAGATCGGCTGGAATGCCGACCAGGTTTTTGAGACCCATGATTTCATCGGGCAGATGGAACAGGCGCTCAGGAACATTCTTGATGTTGTTCTTGCAGCTGGCGGTAAGGCCGAGGATATCGTCCGTTTGACCTGGTTTGTGACCGACAAGAAGGAATACCTCGCCCGTCAGCGCGAAATTGGCACGACCTACCGAAAGGTCATGGGACGTCATTTTCCGGCAATGTCGATGGTTGTGGTCGCCGGTCTGATCGAAGATGATGCCTTGGTCGAAATTGAGGCGACAGCCGAGATTGAGTAAAGGGCCTAACTAGGAGGCAAGAACCAGTCCCGGGCATTTTCGTAGCAGATGCGGCGGATAAGGCCGTCGCTCAGCTCTTTACGCGCGGGGATAGATCCGTCCTCGACCCATCGGCCGACCATCCGGCAAACAAGCCGACGATAATATTCGTGCCGTGGGAACGACAGGAAAGACCGGGAATCGGTCAGCATGCCGACAAAACGTGAGAGGAGGCCCATCTGGGCGACCTGCGTGAGTTGCCGTTCCATCCCGTCCAGCTGATCGTTGTACCACCAGCCTGGCCCTGCCTGGATTTTCCCCGGTTCAGACCCATCCTGGAAGTTACCGGCAATCGTCACCAGCATCTCGTTGTGGATCGGGTTGAGTGCATAAAGGATGGTGCGCGGTAGGCCTTTTCGGGAATTGATCAGGTCGAGCACGGAATTGAGCGACGCACCGATCCCGGCATCTGACATGCAATCGCCTCCAACATCGGGGCCGAGCGCTCGGAACAGACGGCTGTTCTGATTGCGCAATACACCGATGTGGTACTGCATGACGATGCCGCGCTCGGCATAAGCTTCACCTAGTTCAATCAGCACCGCCGCTTTGAAGTCGGCCGCATCTTGTGCCGACATGGGCCAGCCGTTTTGCCCGCTCCTCAGGATGATATCGAGTTCCCGGGGAGGGCGTTTTTCAAAGGCCGGCAAATCGTTGAGACCGTGATCCGCCGCCTTGCAGCCAAGAGACACAAAAAAGTCGAGCCGCTTGAGCAAAGCTGCGATCAACGTGTCGAAACTGTCGACTGCAATGCCGCTGGTCTCACCCAGTTTGCGGCAATAAGCGGCAAATCCTGGCGCTGCGGGAACGAGCGCCTTGTCCGGCCGGAAACTCGGGGCCACTGGAAACGGAAAGTTCGGATCGGATTGCAGGGTGGCATGTGAGGCAAGGTCGTCTGTCGGATCGTCTGTCGTGCCCACATATTCGACCCTCATGGAGGTCAATAGGCCCCGGGCACTGTGGCTCGGCTGCTCCAAGGCAGCATTGGCGAGCTCCCAGACTTCTTCCGCGGTGTCGGGTCCGAAATTGCCATCCCATTGAAAGTAGCGCTGCAGTTCCAGATGGGTCCAGTGATAGAGGGGATTGCCCAGGCAATGCGGGATGGTTTGCGCGAAAGCATCGAATTTGTCCCGATAGTCCGCAGTACCTGTCACGAGCTCTTCGGGTACCCCGTTCCAACGCATGGCGCGCCACTTGTAGTGATCGCACTCCAACCAGATCTCTCCAATCGACCGCCAGGATTTATTTTCCGCAATGGCTGCCGGATCCAGATGATTGTGAAAGTCGACGATCGGAAGATGCTTTGCAACGTCATGGTAGAGGCGACGGCTGGCCGCGGTATCAAGCAGAAAGTCCGGGCCGAGAAAGGGTGCAGTCATGAAAAGGTCCTTGGAGCTACGCTGCCAGTGCTGCGCGCGCGCCGTCTTGTTTCAGTGTTTTGTAGGCGTCTGTCACCTGCTGGACAAAAGCGGGCTCGGCAGGAAGGTCAGATCCAAAGATACCGGCCAGCAACATCATGTTCAGCACATAATCATCATCGTCTGATCCCGCGACAAGTTCCTTGATGCGGCCGGCGTGCGGGTCGTTGACGGGCAGGTCTGCACCGGTCTCTGAAGTGCCTCGGCAGTACCGCATCCAACCGGCGACGGCCAACGCAGACAACTGCCAGGGGCGGTCTGCTTCCATATGACGTCTGATTGGCGCCAAAAGCCGTTGCGGCAGTTTCTGGCTGCCGTCTGAAGCGATTTGCGTGGTTTTGTGGCGAAGGGCCTGATTGGAAAAACGCGTGATCAGTTCGTCGCCGTAAGCAGATATATCGAAGCCACCCGGAACGGACAAAGTTGGGGCTTGCTCGCCCATCATGAGGTTTCGGACCGCGGTTTTGAAGACAGGATCAGCCATGCAATCGGCAATCGTCTCCTTGCCTGCAAGAGCGCCAAGATACGCCAGGAACGAGTGGCTGCCGTTCAGCATGCGCAGCTTGATCTCTTCATACGGTTCGACGTCGGGGACGAAACTTGCCCCTGCCAAATCCCAGCTGGGCTTTTCTCCGGCAAAACTGTTTTCAATCACCCATTGCCTGAACGGTTCACACAAGATGCCGTTGGGGTCGGGCGCGCCGAGCGCGCCAGTCAGTTTCTCAAAAGACGCCTCGGTCATGGCCGGCGTAATACGGTCGACCATGGAACTGGGAAACCGGCAGTTTTCAAAGATCCAGTCTTTCAGCTCGGGATCCCGTTTTTCGGCAAACTCAAGAACGGCCGTTCTGCAGAGTTTGCCGTTTGACGGGAGATTGTCGCAGGACAGAATTGTAAGCCCGGGCAGCTCCTGTTGGCTTCTCAGGCGCAAGCCCTCGACCAAAAGGCCGATGGCCGTCTTTGGATCGGTTGGCTGTTTGAGGTCGGCCGCTATGCCAGCATTTTCAAGATCGAGGTGCCCGCGGGTGAGGCCGTAGCCCTTTTCCGTGATCGTCAAAGTGATCACGCGTAGATCCGGATCGCAGATCTGGGCAATCAGTGCGCCGATACCATCGCGATGGGGATGCAATGTCTGGATCACGGCGCCGACTTGCCTGAGCGCAAGAGTATCGTCAGACATTTCGCCGACCGTGAACAAACCGTCCGCCTTATCAAGCGCGGAGAGTTCGTCTGCACCCGAGTTCAATCGGGTAACCGCCATGCCCCAGTCGCTTTTGTTTTGGCGCAATAACTCGTCTTGAAAGATCGCAGTATGCGCCTTGGCAAAGGCGCCAAACCCGATATGAAAAACGCGGGTTTTAAGGAAGCTGCGATCATAGTCGGGGAGGGAGAGGTTTACGGACATAATTTAAAGGCTCAAACAAAGAAAAGGGGTGTCTCCGTGCTGGTCGGAGCTCCGTTGACAACCAGCGGAGAAGACCTGGCAAGCCAGAGGTCGACTTGATCATAGGCTGGCTTGTAAGTGCCACTCATATGCCAGTTCAGCATAACCGTTGTGCTGTCTCGTGACAGGGTCATACGTGTCAGACAATGGTCTGAGACAAGAGCATTGGTAGAGACACCGTCATCATCATAAGCACAGCTCTCGCGCGCCGGGGCACCTGGGTTCTGCGGGTATATGCGCCACGTTCGTGTCTTGTCAGTCTGTGCCGTGCTGCGCGCATTCGGACCGGCCATCGGTAACACCGTGCCGCCACGGACGAAAAGCGGAATAGTGTCTTGAGTGGCTGGCACGTCCAGCATCTGCCCGCCCGGATACCAGGTTGTTCCTGCAAAGTCCCACCAACCTTCCGGACAGGCGGGCAGGGGAACCGAGCGGCTCTTCGCGCCTTTTTCAATGACTGTTGCGACGAGCAGATCGGTCCCAAGAAGGAATTCGAACTCGGAGGCTTGCGCCAGCTGGTCTTCCGGAAAATCCAGCCACAGGGGGCGCAACATCGGTTCGCCGTCTGTAACGGCCCGGTATATAAGTGTGTAGAGGTACGGAATCAGCTGGGCCCGAAACTTGAGAGCCTTGCGGATCAGCGGGGCGATCTCCGGATACATCCATGCTTCATTGGCAGTGCCGTCGTCATTCCAGGAGTGGATCGTGAAGCGTGGATGGAAGATGCCGTTCTGCACCCAGCGGAGAAACAGCTCCGGTTCCGGCTTCGGACCGGCAAAACCGCCAACATCATGCCCGATGTTGTAAAAGCCCGACAGGCTGAGCCCGAGGCCCATCGGAATGTTCCAACGGAGCGTGTCCCAGCTGGTGTAATTGTCGCCGGTCCAGGTTTGGGCATAGCGCTGTGTGCCCGGTGCGGCGCAACGGGAAATCAGATAGGGGCGCTTTGCCGGCTGATCCGCAACCTGCGCATCGTAGGATGCGCGGGTCATCAGCTGGCTGTGCAACGGGCGTATTAGTCCAACGGGGATTTCTTTGCCAAACCCGGTGCAAATGGCCTCGTCATCCCAGACTTCATATTCGTTGTTGTCGTTCCAGGTACTGGAAATGCCTTTGTCGAACAGCTTTTCTTTCAGATTTTTCTGCCACCAGGCAATGGCTGCTGGATTGGTGAAATCGAGATGCGACCCGGTTCCGTCCCAAAATGGCGATTGCTCTGGAGCGCCGGTCTCGCTGTTCTTGATGAAAAGACCGGCCTTTTCGGCTTCCGGGAAAAGGGGATGGTCTTCCAGAAGTACCGGCTTGATATTTGCGATCAGATTGATGTCCGCGTCGGCATAAGCTTTGGTGAAGGCTCGAACATTCGGAAAGCGATCCGTGTTCCAGTGAAAGACATACCGCTTTTCCTTGATGGCGGTGTAGCCGGAGGACATTTGAAAACTGTCGCACGGCATGTCTTCTTCGGCGAGTTTTGCCAAAAACCCTTCCAAACGTTCCTGGGCGTTTTCTGAATCCGTATACGCCATCGTAGAGCCGGAATAGCCCAAGCCCCAGCGTGGCATGAAGGCAGTGCCTCCGGTGAGCCAGTGGTGGCGCTTAACGATCTCCAGCACCGTTGGAGCCCACGAAAAATAGTAATCGAGTTCACCATCCGAAGCGCGGAATGCGCGGAAGGCAGGATGATAATTGTCCTTCTCGTTCCCAAGATCGAACCAGCAATGGGCGAGCGTGTCGTAGTAAAGCCCATAGGCGCCGAGCGGGCCGCGGTCCGTGATTGTGAACGGGATGTGCTTGTAGAGCGGGTCGGTTGTTCGGGCGTCATATCCCATCGCATCGAGATTTCGCATCTCGAAGCGGCGCCGGGATCTTTCCAGGGAGCCGGTTTTCTCACCCAGGCCGTAATAGCGTTCGCCATCAAACCTGCGCATGAAGTGAGATTTGCGGTGATCGCGGCGGCCTATCATGTAGGCGTCTTGCGGGCGGTCTCGCGCAATTTCCTGCCATTCTGCGTTTGGCGTTTCCCGGCTCTCCCAGACGAGAACCAATGGTGTTTCGACGGTCAGACGCAGACAGTCTGTCGTGAGTTGCAGCTGGGTGTCGTCCTGTGTGAGCGAGAACTCCGGACAGGTGAATCCACTGAGATCATCGCGAGATCGGCCTTCCCAGGGAACATCGTCCTTCGGGGCGATCGCCCAGGTCCGGTCCAGCCGGTGAACCCCGTCTCTGAGCAGCGAGACCCGGATGAGGGCGTGTTCCAGAACCCGGATCACGAGCGCATGCCGGTCTTCGACGAGGAGCGCGATGCCAGTTTCTGTCTGCTCGGCCAGTGTCCAGTGTTTGAGTGCTTTCATATCTGAACTCAGTACCCGAGCAGCAATTGAGGCAGGAACAGGCTGATTTGCGGGATGTAGGTGACGACCAGCAGCAGGCCGACCAACACCGCGTAAAACGGAAGCATCGGCTTGATCACATCCCCGATTTTGACCCCGCCGACGGAACACCCGACAAACAGAGCCGACCCGACCGGTGGTGTACAGATCCCAATACAGAGGTTGAAGGTCATCATGACCCCGAAATGCACCGGATCCATGCCAAGGTCTGTGACAACCGGCAGGAAGATCGGCGTGAAGATCAGCAGTGCTGGGGTCATGTCCATGAAGGTGCCGACAATCAGCAACGCGATGTTGATGATCAACAAAAGAACAAGCGGATTGTCTGACAGCCCGAGAAGGATGTCGGAGATTGCATATGGGATATCGGCAAAGGCCATGGCCTTCGACATGGCAATGGAGCAGCCGATCATCAAAAGAACGATGGATGTGGTGACTGCGCTTTCCAGAATAATGCTGGGCAGCTGGCGCCAGGTGATTTCGCGGTACCAGATGACAGCCAGAAAGAGCGTGTAAACGACAGCAACAGCTGAGGCTTCGGTCGCAGTGAAAATCCCGCCGATGATCCCGCCCATCACGATGACGATCAGACCGAGCGGCAGGACCGCGCCAAGGGTTTTGTCGATGACTTCGCGGGTGCTGGGCCGCGGCGCGATTGGATATCCGCGGCGCTTTGCAATGATGCCCGCAACCAGCATGAGGCAGAGACCCATTAGGATCCCCGGGACATAACCGGCCACGAACAGTGCCGCGATCGAGGTCCCATTGGTGATCAGTGAATAGACGATGAAGGTTGCGCTGGGTGGTATAAGCAAGCCTGTCGGGCAGGAGGCGATGTTGACAGCCGCGCTGTAAGCAGGGTCATAGCCTTCCTTTTTCTGCAAAGGCGACATGACACCCCCAACAGCTGCGGCAGAAGCTACGGCCGATCCGGAAATCGACCCGAACATCATGTTGGCGAGAACATTGCAGTGCGCCAGTGACCCAGGCAAACGCCCACCCAGAACCTTGGCAAACTCGATAAGCCGCAGCGCAATGCCGCCCCGGTTCATGATGTTGCCGGCGAGAATAAAGAACGGGATGGCGAGCAGTGTGAAGCTGTCCAGTCCCGAGGCCACCTGCTGGGCGACGATATAGACCGACTGGTCGAAGGACATGAACAAGAGAAAAGTCGCAAAGGCGGCAAGGCCGATGGAAAAGGCGATCGGAACGCCCAAAACCATGAGCAGCACAAAGGTCCCGAACAGGACCGCGACGGCTTGGATATCCATTTATGAGCTCCTCAGGGCCTAGGTCAGCGGTCCGCCGGGGGCCGGCGGTTCAAGTTGTTCATTGGGGCCGCGGCCATCGCGCACGAGGTCGGCTAGGAACGTCAGGCAGTAATAAAGAATGCAAAATCCGGAAAACGGGATTGCAACGTAGATGAACCCCATCGGGATGCGGAGCGCTGGCGAAACCTGACCGGTTTCAAGCGTACGGCTGACCAATCCGAGGCCGCCGTAAATCATTATGAGACCGGCAAAAAGAGCAATCGCGCCGATGATGCCAGCGTTGACGGCGAACCTGGCTCTGCCGGTCGTTACAACAGGCAGAAGGTCAATTGCCAGATGCCGCCGTTGGCCGAGGGTGTAAGCGCCGCCCAGCAGGGCGACCCAAATGAACAGGAACCGTGCCATTTCGTCGGTTACGGTGCTCGGGCTTTCCAGAACGTATCGCGAGAAGACCTGCCAAACGACACAGACAACCAGGACGGCGAAAGCCGATGTGATGACGAGGCGCAGAACGAAATCCACCCCTCGGGTTAAAGCGGTCACGATGATCCTCCCAGCCTGTCGATCGCGTGCATGGCGAGTTGGACGCCCACACGCTTGGCACCCTTACATTTGCGCCAGGAAATAAAATTGGTCAACCAATTTTGCAAAAAAGGTTGACTGATTTTCGAAATTGGACGAACAATTCGACCTCAACGGCGTCTGAAGCCGTGAATTGGGTATGCCGGAACGCTCCATGAGGGAGCCGAGCCGGGTCCAGCCCTCACCTGGGAGGAAGTCATGTCGAAGTTCATCAAGGTTGCGGCTCTCTTGGCCGCGGGCGCCGTCGCGTTCGGCACTGCTGCCAACGCGAAGACGCTACGCCTCAATCACAACAACCCGGAAGACCATCCGCTGCACAAGTCCATGGAATTCATGGCGGATCGCTTGGAGGAGTTGACCAACGGTGATCTGAAAATCCGCATCTATGCTAACGCGCAGCTCGGAACGCAGCGCGAATCCATGGAACTGATGCAAAATGGTGCGCTCGATATGGCCCGCTCCAATGCTTCGGAGCTGGAAGCCTTTGAAGAGTCGTATGGCGCTTTGAACCTGCCCTACATCTTCGTCAACGATGATCACTATTATGATGTCCTGTCCGGCGACATCGGCGCCGATATCCTCAAGGCTTCAGAGGACAAGGGCTTCATTGGCGTAGCTTACTATGTTGAAGGTGCCCGGTCGTTCTACGCCAACAAGGAAATCAACTCTCCGGCAGACCTTCAAGGCATGAAGATCCGTGTCCAGCCGAGCCCATCCGCGATCCGCATGGTCGAACTGCTTGGTGGCAACCCAACCCCGATTGCTTGGGGTGAACTTTACAGCGCACTTCAGCAGGGTGTTGTTGATGGCGCCGAGAACAACCCGTTGGCATTGACGTCTGCCCGCCACGGCGAAGTAAGCAAGGTCTACTCAAATGACGGTCACACCATGATCCCGTCTGTTGTGATGATTTCCACCAAGTCCTGGAATGAACTCAGCGACGATCACAAGGATGCACTGACCAAAGCAGCGCGTGAGTCCATGGATTTCCACCGGGAGCAGTGGGATGCCATGGTCGCTGAAGGCATCGAAACCGCGAAGAACGAACTTGGTGTGAAATTCATCGAAGTCGACAAGGGCCCGTTCATCGAAGCTGTCTTGCCGATGCATGAAGAAGCCGCTGCCAAGTCTGAAAAAGTTGCGGATCTCATCAAGCGCATCAAGGCGATCGCGCCTCAATAATTTGCAGTCAGGACCTGACCGATGCTCGAACGTTCCCATTTGGCCGACAATGCGCTGCAAGCACTGCATGATGAAGACTATGATGTTCCGTATAACACCCAGTCTTTAAACCATGACGGCCTGATCTTCATGGGCGGTCGAGCATCGGAAAGTCTGGATGGAGATTGGACCTTTTGCGTCGACCTCCTCGACACCGGCCTCCGGCAGAAGTGGTTTTCCATGCTGCCGGAAGCCCCGGAAAACAGATCAGAACCGTGGGACTACGATCCCTACATGGGGGAAACCGTTCCTGTCCCGTCCAACTGGGCCATGCTGAAGGAAAAATGGTATTTTTTCGAAGGCAGTGCCTGGTACACCCGCCCCCTGGACATTGATGTTGTCGATGAGACCAAGCGAACGTTTCTTCGCTTTGGTGCGGCGGCTTACGACTGTAAAATCTTTCTGAACGGCGAGTTCATAGGCAACCATTACGGTGCCTCGACCCCGTTCTATGTTGAACTCACCGGCAAGCTAAAAACCGGCCGGAACTGGATTATGGCTTGCGTCAACAACACCCGTACCCGTGACCGGGTTCCAATGCGCAATACGGACTGGTTCAACTACGGTGGAATTTACCGAGAAGTCAGTCTGTTCCAGACGCCAAAAAGCCTGATCAAGGATTTCTTTCTCTATCTGGTGCCGGATGGAAGCTACGAAAAACTCTGTGCCGAGGTGACCATTGATGGCCCCCCGAGCGGCGAAGCGGCGCGCCTTTCAATTCCGGGCCTTGGCTTGGAGTTGGAAATACCGCTCGATTCATCCAGTCACGGCAAGATTGAGTTTGAAGCAAACCCTCAATTGTGGAGCCCGGACACACCAGTACTTTATGACGCGGAAGTTGTTTATGGCGGAGACAAGATCCGTGATCGCGTTGGTTTCCGTCAAATCGAACGCCGCGGGACCGACATTGTTTTGAACGGTGAACCCTTTTTCCTGCGCGGGATTTCCGTGCATGAAGATGATGCTGCGCTGGGCAAGGTGACAACCGAAGCCGATCTGCGTGCCCGGTTTGATCACGCCCGCGAACTCGGTTGCAACTACTTGCGCCTTGCGCACTACCCGCACCATGAGTTGGCCGCGCAATTGGCCGACGAACTTGGTTTTCTCCTTTGGGAGGAAATTCCGGTCTATTGGGCGATCGATTTTGAAAACCCGGCAACCTACCGGGATGCGGAAAACCAATTGAGCGAATTGATCAAGCGTGACCGTAACCGGGCGAGCGTTGTCATTTGGTCGGTCGGCAATGAAAACCCGGACACAGATGCACGTCTGGACTTCATGAAGAACCTCGCTGAGACAGCGAAACGGCTCGACCCGACACGGCTGACGTCTGCAGCCTGTCTCGTCAATCATGCCCGGAACCGGGTTGAAGACCGTCTTGCGCAGCACATCGATGTCATCGGTCTCAACGAGTACTACGGCTGGTACGAGGAAGACTTCGAGGATTTGGCGGCAATCGGCGAGAACTCTGATCCGGATCGCCCGGTGGTCATCTCCGAGACCGGGGCTGATGGTGTTATTGGCGACAATGGACCGAAAACAGGACTTTTCAGCGAAGACTACATGGCGCAAGTCTACACCAAACAGATTGCCACCCTGCGGCGCCTTGCGTATGTCAAAGGCATGTCGCCGTGGATCCTGTATGATTTCCGCGTGGAACGGCGTCAGAACATCTTTCAAAATGGCTACAATCATAAAGGCCTGATCGCCGCCGATAAGAAGACCAAGAAGAAGGCATTTCATATCCTGGCCGAGTACTATCATCAGATCGCGGCCGGTCAGGAGGATGCAAGGAAAGCATCATGACCAGCGACACTCACAAACGCCGGTATCAGGAAATCGCGCAGATCCTTGCGCGGCGGATCGCCCATGACGGTTACAAGCCAGGCGACAAGTTTCCGACAGAGCGTCGGATTTCCGAGGAACTTGGCATCAGCCGGTCTTTGGTTCGTGAAGCCTTCATTATGCTGGAAATTGAGGGCTATCTTGACGTGCGCAAAGGGTCCGGGAGTTATGTTGCCACCGGCGAGAAGCTCTTTCTGAGCAATCCGAAACCTGATTTTGGTCCTTTTGAACTCTTGCAGGCCCGCCAGCTTTTGGAAAGCAGCATTGCCGGATTTGCAGCGAGCACGATCACCAAGAGCGACATCGTTCAGCTGCGGGACACGCTTGAACTGGAGCGGAAAGCCATCGCAAACGGCGAAGAAGACTATTTGGCTGATCGGCAATTCCATCTTCAGATTGCTGAAGCCACCCAAAACAGTGTCCTTGTGGCACAGGTGGAGGAGCTTTGGAGCAAGCGCGAGAACAGCCCGATGTGGGCCCGCTTGCATGATCGGATATTTGATCTCAGTTACCGCGCCAAGTGGCTTGATGATCACGCTGAAATTCTTGAGGCCCTGCGGCACCGCAATTCGGACGCTGCGCGTAAAGCCATGTGGCAACACCTTGAGAATGTGCGGTTGACGCTGCTGGAGCTCTCAGATGTGGGAGATCCCGAATTTGACGGGTATCTTTACAAGCCCGCGGCTGTCTCGAATTAGCGTGGCTGGATAGTTTATTCTGGTTCACGGGAGGCACTGGGGGGTGTTCGGCGGCATGAAACAAAAAGAAAGACAGATGCGATGATCGAATGCTGGCGCTGGTTTGGTCCGGATGACCCGATTTCCCTGCGCGATGTTCGTCAGACCGGCGCCACCGGTATCGTCACAGCGCTTCATCAAATTCCAAACGGCACCTATTGGCCGGAAGAAGAAATCGCAAAACGCCGTCGCATGATTGAGGCAGCGGGTCTTACTTGGGAAGTGTGTGAAAGCATCCCGATCCACGAGGACATCAAGACCGGGGCATCGGGTTGGGAGCGCTGGGCGGAAAACTGGGCTGGAACGGTGCGGGCACTGGCTCGTGAGAACATCCGCACCATCTGCTACAACTTCATGCCGGTGCTCGACTGGACCCGGACGGATCTCGATTATGAGTTGCCCGATGGGGCAACCGCCTTGCGGTTTGAATTCGTTGCCTATGCGGCATTTGATCTTTTCATCCTTAAACGTGAGGGCGCTGAGGCCGACTACAGTCAGAACGATGTTGCTGCTGCCGAAGCGTGGCTCGATCAGCGGACCGACGAAGACAAGGATCGTCTGGTTCGAACCATCATTGCAGGATTGCCGGGATCTGAAGAAAGCTACACGCTCGACACATTCCGGGAGCATCTGGCAGCTTACAAAACAATCGACAGGGCGAGCCTCTTCCAGAACCTCGCGAACTTTCTGGAGATTGTTGTGCCGGTGGCGGAGGAAGAAGGGGTGAAACTTGCCATTCACCCAGATGATCCGCCGCGGTCGCTTTTCGGCTTGCCGCGGATCGTCGGCACCCTTGAGGATCTCACCCGGATCAAAAGCCTGAACACATCTCAAGCCAATGGGTTCACGGTCTGCTCTGGCTCTCTCGGCGTTCATCCGGACAATGATCTTCCGGCGATTATTGAGGCCCTGGACGACAGGATCCATTTCGCACATCTGCGGGCCACAAAACGCGAAGCGGACCCGCGCAGTTTTCATGAAGATGCCCATCTGGCGGGCGACGTCGACATGGTCGCAATCGTGCGGGCATTGCGGACGCTGGAGCGTAAAAGGGGTAAGGCCATTCCCATGCGTCCCGACCATGGCCATCGTATGCTTTCAGATTTAAAAGAGACATCGACACCTGGATACCCGGCCATCGGGCGTCTGCGCGGACTTGCCGAATTGCGCGGTGTCATGCGCACTGTTGATGTCTATGAGGCTTCCCCTAGTTAATCCGCTCTGAAAACTCGCAAGAAAGTGCGGCTTGACCGATGGGGCTTGAAAACGCCATCCCTGTCTCGAGCATGCAAGCAGGAACAGGGCACGATGGACATATCTGCACAGACGGATCACGAGAGCACATTAGATATCATTGAGGATGGCCGGGACACGATTGTGATCGAAGGCCTTCTCGTGGCCGCCGAAATTGGAGTCCTCGACAGCGAAAAAGGCCGCACACAAGGGCTCCGCTTTGATGTCGAAATCCGGACCGTGCCTGGCTATCGCAAGATCGTCGCCGAGACCGGATCCTATGTCTCTTATGCGGACACAGTATTTTTCATTCAGGACAAAGTCGCCAACGGCGGCCATGTTGAACTGGTGGAAGAATGGGCCGAGGCGGTGGCAGCTTTTGCCTTGCAGAACCCGCTTGCCGATTATGTGACAGTCAAGGTGACAAAACCTGAGATCTTTGAAGACGCGGCCGGCGTCGGCATCCGGATTTCACGTAAGCGACGCGCCTGACCTTGCCTGTGCCATGCACGGGACTATCTGCCAGCCAGAACACGCATTTTCTCTTCCAGGAGATACTTCTAGATGATTTCCGCAGACCGCGTTCTTCCCCTTTGGCTAAAGTACCGGGAGGCGCTGGAAACCCCGATCCGAACTTTTGACTTTCCAAAATTTGGAAAAACATTCGAGGACCGAACCTATCAAATGGGGGTTTTGAACCTATCTCCGGACAGCTCCTATCGGGAAACGGTGTGCCACACTCTTGAGGCAGCGCTTTACCGGGGGCGCCGCATGACCCTTGAAGGGGCCGCCATGGTGGACATAGGCGGCGAATCGACGGGTGAAACAGCGGACATTGTTTCCATAGAACGTCAGATCGACCGGATGCGGCCGACCGTGTCGGCACTTGCGAGTGAGAACATCCTTGTGTCCGTTGAAACCTATCATCCGGAAGTAGCCGTTGCTCTGCTGGAAGCCGGTGCCGGGGTGGTCAACCTGACCGGCCGGGTCGACGACAAGAGTTTCTATGAGGCGATTGCCAAACACGAAGCAGGATTGATCTTGTGTTACACGCCTGGAGAAAACGCACGCTCCAGCGATGATCTGCCACCGGTTGACCAGGTTTTTGACGCGCAGCTGCTGTTCTTCAAGGATCGTGTCACCATGGCGGAGAACGCGGGCATCGAGCGCCTCTGGGTCGATCCCGGGTTCGGTTTCGCACTCAATCTGCCGGATGGTCCGGACCGGATCCGGTATCAGACTGACAGCATTCTGCAATCCTTCCGGTTGCGCGAGTTGGGCTGGCCGGTGACCGTCCAGCTGACCGGCCATGTTTTCCTGTTCCGGGACGAGGTTCGTGTGGCGCAGACCAGTGCAGCCACCCTCGCTGTCCTGTCGAAAGCAAACATGGTGCGCAGCCATGAGGTTCCGCGGGTGCAGCCGGTTTTGAACTTGCAGGATTACGCGTAAAGCGCTTGAGTTTTGGAAGGGGAAACGATGGCGGACCAAAAGATTGCACTAGTAACCGGTGCGGGCAAACGGCTCGGCAAGGCACTTGCAGAAGGTCTAGCTGCCGAAGGATACGCCGTCGGTCTTCACTACAATTCATCGGTTGACGGCGCTGAAGAACTTCATGACCGTATTCTTGCTGAAGGTGGTCAGTCAGTTCTTTTGCAAAAAGACCTGAGCCACCCGGAAACGGCCGGGACGTTAGTTTCCGATGCGGCCGAAGCCTTGGGTGGGCCGGTATCCGTTTTGGTAAACTCCGCGTCTGCGTTCAACACGGATTGCCTGTCTGATCTGACGCTCGACAGTTGGCAATTTCTGATGAACGTCAATGCCGCAGCGCCCGTGTTTTTGATGCAGGCTTTTGCCCAGCAGAATCCGCTTCCGGACGGGGGGCTCATTCTCAATATGCTCGATACCCAAATGCAGTCGGCCTCTCCGGAACGCTTCAGCTATTTCTGCGGAAAATTCGCCTTGGATGGCGCAACGAAGCTGGCAGCCTATGACCTTGGTCCAAAGGGCATTCGGGTTAATGCCATTGCGCCAGGCCTGATCCTGCCCAGTGATCAGACCCAGGAAAACTTCGATGCACGCCAGAAGCTGACCCCTTTGGGTCCGGGGCTTGGACCGGAGGATATCGTTGGTGCGCTGCGGTATTTTTTAAATGCCAGACAGGTGACTGGTCATACCCTTGTTGTTGATGCCGGACAGCGTTTGATGGGCTTCGGAAATGCGCCCATTGGCTAAAATCGGCGGAATACCGGTGTTTTCATGGTTAATATTCACTTAATATCCACCGCAGCCTCCCGCGCTGCAAAAAACTTCAAAAACTTTCAATTTCCCTGTTGACCCGGAAAGAGGGCAGGCCTATAACCCGGTTCATCGACGGCGGCAACGTCGCTGGCGACAGGGCGCTGCGCTCTAAATTCCGGAAAACTGGTCGATTGTGGCTGGATCGCAAGGTTCGGTGATTGGTTGGTTTTTGCGAGTTTATT
>MLAX01000002.1 GCA_001890945.1 Alphaproteobacteria bacterium AO1-B | reverse complement strand
TGCCGTCTTCGGCAATGACATATGAGAACGTGCGGCCCTCAGACCGGACCCTGTGGGTTCTCTCTGCCATGGCGCCGTCAATCACACCGTCTTCGGTGATCAGGCCAGCGAGATACATTTCCGCGACCGCCTCGATGATGCCGGAGCCGCAAATGCCGGTGACACCAACACTGTCGATCTTTTCCGAAAAGCCCTCTTCATCCGACCACTCGTCGACGCCGATCACCTTGAACCGGGGCTCCAACGTGTCCTTGTCGATGCGGATGCGCTCGATGGCCCCGGGCGCTGCGCGCTGGCCGGAGGAGATTTCCGCACCCTCAAAAGCCGGGCCGGTCGGGGAGGAAGCGGCCAGCAGGCGATGCTTGTTGCCAAGCACGATTTCCGCGTTGGTGCCGACATCCACAAGCAGTGTCGTTTCTTCGAGCGAATAGGGGCTTTCGGAGAGCGTTGCAGCCGCCGCGTCCGCGCCGACATGACCGGCGATGCATGGCAGCATGTAGACGCGCGCGCCCGGATTGAGATCCAGATCGAGGTCGCGGGCATTCAGAACCATGGCGTCAGACGCGGCGAGCGCAAAAGGCGCGCCGCCGAGTTCCACCGGATCGATCCCCAAAAACAGGTGATGCATCACAGGGTTGCCAACAAAGGTGGCGTCCAGCACATCGGCGCGCTCTGCGCCGACATCGCCGATCAGCTTGCCGACAAGGGCATTGATCGCCTCGCGCACGGCCTTGACGAGATCCGGCAGTTTCGTCGGGTTCATTTGGACATAGGAAACCCGCGACATCAGGTCTTCGCCAAAGCGGATCTGCGGGTTCGAGGTGCCGGCGGAAGAGACTGTACGTCCGTTCTGAAGATTGCACAGGTGCGCGGCAATGGTGGTCGAGCCAATGTCAACAGCCAAGCCATAGACAGCCTGTTTTTCACCCGGCCAGAGCGCCACCAGTGTTGGGCCGCTCGAAATGTCCGTGTGGAGGGCGGCAGTGACCGTCCAGTGTCCCTTGCGCAGGATTGTCTGGACCTTTGGCAGCAGGACCGGATCGGTCGCCAGCGTCTCAACGCCGGCTTCTTTGGCAAGCGCCTCGCGCAGGCGGTCAATGTCACCGCGCGGGGTTTCCATATCCGGTTCGTCGATGGAAACAGTCACCAGCGAAATCGCGCTGTCCGGTTCAATCGTCTTCGCCTCGGCCCGCTTGCGCACGACCTGCCGGTTCGTCTGGGCGTCGGTTGGAATGTCGACGACCAGGTCGCCGAGGATTTTCGCCTGACAGGAGAGGCGCCGGTCGTCCGGCAGATTACGTAAGGTGGCGTAGCGTGTTTCCGCTTCTGTTGCACCCTCAAGGTGGTCCGCGGCGCTCGTCAGGTTTTCCTTGGCGAAGGTACCTTCGGACACGGAGATCTGACAGCGCCCGCAAATGCCGCGCCCGCCGCAGACCGATTCCACATAGACACCAAGAGAGCGCGCGGCATCCAGAAGCGGTGTTCCGACTTCAAATGTGCCACGCCGCCCACTGGGCTGGAAAACAACCTTGGCGAGTTTCGCGGTGCTCTCTGACATGTCCTATTTGTGTCCAAGCGGTTTTGAGTTCAGTTTTTCAATGATCTGGCGCGGTCATGGCAAGACCCGGGATCGGCAAGCCGCCCGGGTCTTGAATTGTGCGGCCGAGCCAGTCTGGCAATCAGCCGGCCCGCCGGGCAGCGCGGCCCCCACGGCGGCGTCCGCCGGAAGCTGCCGTCTCTGTTGGTGCAGCCGTCGCCGCACCGGCCGCCGCCGGCTTGTGGTCGCGGTAGGTCATGATCCATTCCTGACAGTTCGGATCGGTGCCGTTCAGGACGTTGGCAGCGCGGACCGCTTCCATTTCCTGTGGGCGGCACGGGTTCATGATCGCGGACGTCATGCCAGCGCCGATGACCATCGGAATAAAGCCGGCGTTTATGCCGTGGCGGTGCGGCAGTCCGAAGGAGATGTTGGAAAGGCCGCAGGTGGTGTTGACCTTCAGCTCTTCACGGAGGCGCCGCAGCAGCGCAAACACTTGCTGCCCGGCCGTGCCCATGGCACCGATCGGCATGACGAGCGGGTCGACAACGATATCGTGCGCGGGAATGCCGAAGTCCGCCGCACGCTCAACGATTTTCTTGGCGACCTCGAAGCGCACGTCCGGGTCTTCGGAGATACCGGTTTCATCGTTGGAGATCGCAACTACCGGAACGTCATATTTTTTGATGAGCGGCAGGATCGCTTCCAGCTTTTCCTCTTCACCGGTTACGGAGTTGACCAGCGGGCGGCCTTTGGTGACTTCCAGGCCTGCCTTGATCGCCTCGGTGACAGAGGAATCGATCGAGATCGGGAGATCGCTCAACTCCTGAACGATTTCGAGGGTTTTGACTAGAAGCGGCGGTTCGGTCTCGTTCGGGTTCACCGCGGTAACGCCGGCATTGACGTCGAGCATGGTGGCGCCAGCTGCGGCCTGGGCCAAAACGTCAGCTTTCACGGTCTCGAAATTACCTTCAACCATTTCAGCAGCCAGCTTCTTGCGGCCGGTCGGGTTGATGCGCTCTCCAATCACGCAAAACGGCTGGTCAAAGCCGATCACGACTTCCTTGGTGGCGGAGGCGACAATTGTTCTGGTCATTTATGCGCTCTCGTTGGCGGTCAGAGATGTTGACGAAGTTTGAAAGGACCAGCTCCCGCGGCTGGTGAGCCACTCAGCTGTTTTGGCGACACCGCCGAATGGGTAAACGTGGATTTGGGCGAGCTGGCTGTCAGGCTGGCTGGTGACGCGGGCTTCCAGCGGCTCGACCATGGTGTTCGGGTCGTAGCCTGCAAGCATGGAGACAACCGCGCCGCCGCGTTTTTTAAGAAAGTTCAGCGAGTTTTCGACACCTGCGAAGGCCGCAAACTTCAAAAGCGTGGTCATCTTGGCTGGACCTGCAACGCCGATATGAACCGGGAACTGGTTGCCCCAGCTGCGGATCTCGTCGAGCCAGACACTGACCTGATGCGGATCGAAGCCGAACTGCGTGACAATCCGGAACTCCGCATCGCTGTCTGCGGCAAGCTCATGCTTGCGCATCAAGAACGATTTGATGACGTCCGACTTGATGTCCGGTGCGCCTTCCGGGTGACCGGCAACGGCAATCTTTTGAATGCCCAGCTTGTCGAAAAGGCCCGTTTCGAGAAGGGCGACGGATGAGGTAAGAGGGCCAGCCTTGTCGGCTTCACCGGCAATTGCGAGCACTTCCTTGACACCGGCTTCCTGTGTCAGGCGGGTGATGCGGCGCTCGAAGTCGGTAACGCTCGCATAGCGACGCGCGGCCATATGCGGCACGGCGGTCAGGCCCTTGTCGGTCAGGGTCTTGGCTGCGGCGACGATCGTGTCTTCCGGAGCATTGCCAAGATCGGTGACATAGACCTGGCTGCCAGCCGGGATCGCTGCCAGAAGCTCTGTCTTTTCGACCACCTGTTTGGGCGACATTTCGGTCGAGGCGGGCAGGCGGCCATTTGCCAAAAGGCTGCTATCAGTCATTTTCCAGGCCTCCATTCGCCATCAGGTCCATCAGGCGGTGTTTCGGGTAATCGGCAACAAGCGCTTTAAGCGCGGTGTCAGCTTCCTGTTCAAGGTCGTCGGAAACATCGACAGGCTCTGCCCGGCGCCATTCGGCCATATAGGCATCACTGTCTTTGGCGCCGACACGCATCGCGCAGGCATCGATCGTTTCCATGAAGACAGCCGGCAGCTCCCGGCGGGCGGACTTGCGGCCCTTTTTCACCAGGATCTGTGCCGGGATGTCCCGCCAGTAAACGATTGTCTTTTGCGCCATTTCACGTCGTCCTCTTTCGAGCATGATTGCCGGAAAGCTCTCAATCCAAGCCGCTTGATAGCGGCATTGCACGGTAAAAAACCGACCCGTGCAGTGCCGCATGTCAGCGCGAAGGCATCGCAGGTTCTTTCGTCAGGAAAGGTGCCAGCAAGCCATAGCCGGTGCGTTCAATTTCAAGTGGAAGCTGAAGACGTTCCGCTGCCCGTCTTGCGGCCTCTTCAAGGGTCGGATCATCTGTCTGCGCCAGGTAGAGAACCCGCGTGTAGTGGGCAAAGTACATGTCGCGCAGATGAGGGTGCCAATCGAGGCCAAGGGGTTCGATCACCATTGTCTGAAAGTGCCGGGCGAGGAAGTCGGTCAGATAAAAGCTGCCGAGCTGGTCTTCCTCAAATTGGTCGAATGTCTCCAATCCGGCAAAGAACGCATAACAATGCGCGCCTTCTATCCGGCGGGTTCCGGTTTCTTCCAGAACCTTGTCGAGAAGACCGCCAGTGCCGCAATCGCCATAAGCAACCAGAATGTCGGAATAAATATCGCGGTTCTGGAGAATGACCCGCCGGACTTCGTCGGGGATCTTTTCCGGTGTGTTGTGCAGCTGTGCCGGGAGACAAGTCAGATCAATGTGATCCAGCTGATTGAGATCGCGGATTGCGATGATCTCACGCGCCAATGCTCCGCAAGCAACGACAAGGACGCGGCCGATCTTGTCGTTCGCGTCCTCTTGAGTTCCGATCGGGAAAAGAGGCTCACCCGCCTGCATGTCGGGAGCCTCCTCAAACATAATCCGTCAGCCCCGGTTGGCGAGCTGGTTATGACGCCGGGCAATCAGGTCTTTTGCCATTTCAACAGCTACAGCTGCATCGCGGCAGTAACCGTCCGCACCAACGGCTTGCCCGAACTCCTCGTTGAGCGGCGCACCGCCTACAAGAACGATGTAGTCGTCCCGCAGGCCCTTTTCCTTCATCTCGTCGATGACGACCTTCATGTAAGGCATAGTGGTGGTCAAAAGGGCAGACATGCCGAGGATGTCCGGCTGATGCTCTTCAAGAGCTGCCAGATAGTTTTCGACCGGGTTGTTGATGCCGATGTCGATCACTTCAAAACCTGCGCCTTCCATCATCATGGAGACAAGGTTTTTGCCGATGTCGTGAATGTCGCCTTTGACGGTGCCGATAACCATCTTGCCGACTTTTGGAGCTCCCGTTTCCGCGAGCAGCGGACGCAGGATGCTCATACCAGATTTCATGGCGTTCGCAGACAAGAGCACTTCCGGCACGAACAAGATGCCATCGCGGAAATCGACGCCGACGATCCGCATGCCTTCAACAAGGGCTTTGGTCAGGATGTCGTAAGGTGCCCAGCCGCGTTCCAGGAGGATGTTCACCGCTTCCTGGATTTCTTCCTGCAGACCATCATAAAGATCATCATGCATCTGCTCGACGAGTTCATCGTCAGACAGGGCCGACAGGTCGATGTCGTCTTCGTCAGACATTGGGCAGCTCCAAAAAGGCTATCGTGGCCGGTAAACGTTGGAAAACCTTATGCCTTAAGGGGAATTGCCCGATATCATCAATGCGACACGGCTAGTCGCTTTCGCGACAGAGGGCTTCTTAAGGTGCGAATTGGTGCACTGCCATGACTTGAAAAGAAAAAAGCGGATCACTCGGATCCGCCTCAAGTTTTCCGTTCTGGTCCGGACAGATCAGAACAGACCTTCGATCAAGCCTTCGTCGTTCAGCTTGATATGATTTGCAGACGGCACGCGGGGCAGACCCGGCATGGTCATGATTTCCCCGCAGATAGCAACGATGAAGCCGGCGCCGGCGGACAGGCGGACTTCGCGGATCGGCACTCCATGGCCGGTCGGCGCACCACGCAGATTCGGGTCGGTGGAGAAGGAATACTGGGTCTTGGCCATGCACACCGGCAGGTTGCCGAAGCCGTCGGCTTCCCAGCGGCGGAGCTGATCCCGGATGGACTTGTCGGCCAGGACTTCGTCGGCGCGGTAGATGCGCTTTGCAATCGTCTCGATCTTTTCAAAGAGCGGCATGTCGTCTTCGTAAAGCGGAGCGAACTGAGCTGCACCGCTTTCAGCAAGCGCTGCGACTTTTTCGGCAAGTTCCGCTGTGCCTTCCGAGCCCTTGGCCCAGTGGGACGCCAGAACGGCATCAACACCGAGATCCGCACAGAAGTTTTTGATCTCCTGGACCTCAGCGTCCGTGTCTGCGGTGAAGTGGTTGATCGCGACGACGGCCGGGACGCCGAATTGCTTGATGTTTTCGATGTGACGGCCGAGGTTGGCGCAGCCCTTCTGGACGGCTTCGATGTTTTCCGCACCAAGGTCTTCCTTGGCAACGCCGCCATTCATTTTCAGCGCACGCACGGTCGCGACAATCACAACCGCATCCGGTGAGAGCCCGGCCTTGCGGCATTTGATGTCGAAGAATTTCTCGGCGCCAAGGTCCGCGCCAAAACCTGCTTCGGTCACGACATAGTCGGCAAGTTTCAGAGCCGTTTGGGTCGCCATGACGGAGTTACAGCCGTGGGCAATGTTGGCAAACGGGCCTCCGTGAATGAAGGCTGGATTGTTTTCCAGGGTCTGCACGAGGTTTGGCTGGATGGCCTCTTTGAGGAGAACAGTCATAGCGCCGTCGGCTTCCAACTCGCGCGCGGTGATCGCGGTGCGGTCGCGGCGGTAGGCAACGATGATGTCGCCCAGGCGCTTTTGCAGATCTTCCAGATCGGTCGCCAGGCAGAGAATCGCCATGATCTCGGAGGCAACGGTAATGTCGAAGCCGCCTTCACGCGGGAAACCGTTGGCAACACCGCCGAGTGAACAGACGATTTCGCGGAGCGCCCGATCGTTCATGTCCAACACCCGGCGCCAAACCACCCGGCGCTGGTCGATGCCGAGCTCATTGCCCCAGTAGATGTGGTTTTCGATAAGGGCGGCCAGAAGGTTGTGCGCTGACGTGATCGCATGGAAATCACCGGTGAAGTGGAGGTTGATGTCCTCCATCGGCACCACCTGCGCATAGCCGCCGCCTGCTGCACCACCTTTCATACCGAAACACGGGCCGAGGGACGGCTCGCGCAGACAGATCATGGCGTTCTTGCCGATCCGGTTGAGACCATCACCGAGGCCGACAGTCGTTGTGGTTTTGCCTTCGCCGGCCGGTGTTGGGTTGATTGCGGTGACCAGGATCAGCTTGCCGTTTTCCTTGCCGTTCAGCCCTTCGATGAAGTCTGCGGAGATCTTCGCTTTGGTGCGGCCATAAGGCAGCAGCGATTCTTCCGGAATGTTCAACCGGTCGCCGATCTCCTGGATCGGTTTCATTTTGGCTGCGCGTGCAATCTCGATATCACTGGCCATGCTGTTTCCTCGACATGTTTTGTTTCCCGGAAAAAGCCGGGCGTTGTCTTTGCCGCACGCTAGAAGAGAGGGCGGTGCAACAGATGTTCTGAATGCGACCTACTAAGTTTGGGATGCGACGATGGCGTTTCCGCTTCGATAATTGCGGAATGGCACTGGTTCAGAATTGCATTTTCTAGCCAAGCGGATTTTAATTCCGCCATGACAGATTCAGATATTCTCTCCCGTTTGCCGGAGCGGTTGAAAAAGGCCCGCCGGGCACAAGGCTTATCGCTTGAGGCGGTTGAAAAGCTCTCCGGTGTGTCGCGCTCGATGGTCAGCCAGATTGAGCGGGGCGAATCCAATCCCACGGTTGCGACACTTCTCAATCTGACCCGGGCGCTCAATGTCGACTTTGCCGGCCTGCTTGGAGAAGAGGCTGTCGAGGATCGGGTGGAAATTGTGAAGGTGAGCCAAACCCCGGCGCTCGATCGCGCGGGAGACGGATGCAAGATCCGGATCTTGTCCGCTCCTCAGGACACGGGCCGGTTTGAAGTCTATGAGCTCATATTTGCTAATGGCGGCAAGCTGGAGAGCAAACCTCATGAGCGGGGAACCCGGGAGCAATTGATCGCCGAAGAGGGAACGTTGAAGGTCATGTCCGGCGTTGCAACAGGGATGATAGAAAAGGGCGATACCGCGCGTTACGCCGCCGATGTGGCGCACACGATTGAGGCGGTCAACGGGCCAGCTCGGGCTATTTTGATGGTGGTCCGTTTCTAGTCGTCGTCATCAAGAGTGCGAGGCTTCAGCTGCTCAGTCGGTTTTGTGTCGCTGTCCAGATTTGAGAATGTGTGGCCCCTGATCAGGGGAGGGATCAGGGCGCCACGAGGTCCCGGGAGGCGTCAGGTTGTTCCCGGGACAAAAAACGAAAAGCCGGCATCCTTCGGGTTGCCGTTTGCGTCTTGAATGTTCACCTGGCAGGTGTTTTCCGCAAAGATATTCAAGCCGACAGTGAGGCCGTCACCCCATACAGTTGCTTGTGCTCCGGACATGGCCGAAAAATCAGTTTCATAATTCACCATATAGGAGCCAGTGCCGGTGTGATCGCAGCTGGCAACGTGCTGGGAAGAGGTTAGGTTTCCGTCACTGCCAACAAGGGCTGATGCAAAAGAAGCTGTCATATTTGCCTCCCGGTTATATCCAAAGGGTATGCGGCTCAGGGAGCCGAGTGTGCAGCCTCAGAATATCAACCAAAAGTAGATTCGTAAGTCTGATATAACCCGCAGGGTTGTGTTATTGTTGGATGACTTATTGCATCCGTGAAACTGCCGCCCTCTCCGTGATAATGGAAATTCCACTTTCACAGGACAAAAAAATCCGCTATTATGGATGAAATTCCAGATTATCGGAGGTTGTCGTGTCGCAGGCGTTCTTGGAAAACATTTCCACTACCTTGAAGGAAATCGAGGCAGAAGGGCTCTACAAGCGCGAGCGGTTGATCACATCACCGCAAGGCGGCCATATCGCCGTTGGTGGGCGCGATGTCATCAATCTGTGTGCCAACAACTATCTGGGGTTGGCCGATCATCCGGCCCTGATCGAAGCCGCCAAAAATGCCATGGATCCAAAGGGGTTCGGCATGGCCTCGGTGCGGTTCATTTGCGGCACACAGGACATTCACCGCGAGCTGGAGCAGCGCCTGGCAAGGTTTTTGGCTAAAGACGATGCCATCTTGTTTGCCGCTTGTTTTGATGCAAACGGTGGCCTGTTCGAGCCGCTTCTTAGCCCGGAAGACGCGATTGTATCGGATGCGCTCAATCACGCCTCGATCATTGACGGCATCCGGCTTTGCAAGGCCAAGCGCTACCGCTATCAGAATTCCGATATGACGGATCTGGAGGCAAAGCTCCGGGAAGCCCGCGAGGCTGGCGCCCGTCACATTATGATCGCGACCGATGGCGTCTTTTCCATGGATGGATATCTCGCCAACCTGCCTGAGATCACCGCGCTCGCCAAGCAATATGAAGCGATCGTGATGGTCGATGACTGCCACGCCACCGGCTTCATGGGACCGAAAGGCGAAGGCACTCCGGCACATTTCGGCGTGGATGTCGACATTTTGACTGGAACGCTCGGCAAGGCGCTGGGCGGCGGCATTGGCGGTTATATCGCTGGACCGCAGCCGGTCATTGATCTGTTGCGTCAGCGGGCAAGGCCTTATCTTTTCTCAAACAGTCTGCCGCCGTCCATTGTCATGAGCGGCCTTGAGGCGATCCGTCTGGTGGAAGAAGGGGATGAGCTTCGTAGAAACCTGTTTGACAACGCGCGCTATTGGCGGGCAGGGCTGGAAGCTCTGGGCTTTACGCTGTTGCCCGGCGAACACCCGATCATTCCGGTGATGCTGGGAGAGGCCAAATTGGCCCAGGCAATGGCGGCAAACCTTTTTGAGGAAGGGGTCTATGTCTCAGGCTTTTTCTTCCCGGTTGTCCCGCGCGGCCAGGCGCGTATCCGCACCCAGATGAATGCGGCGCTGACACGTGCAGATCTCGACCGGGCGCTCGATGCTTTTGCGAAAGCCGGCAAGACCACAGGAGTGTTGTCATGAGCAATCAGATGAAGGCTTTGGAAAAATCCGAGCCACGGGAAGGGCTCTGGATGACCCGCGCGCCGGTTCCGGAAATCGGTCCCGACGACGTTCTTATCAAGATCAACAAGACCGGGATCTGCGGCACCGACATCCACATTTGGAACTGGAACGATTGGGCGTCCAAAACGGTGCCCGTACCAATGATCACCGGGCACGAATTTGCAGGTGAGATCGTCGAAGTCGGCCGCAACGTTGATGATCTTGAAGTCGGGCAGCGCTGTTCCGGGGAGGGGCATTTGATCGGCAAACATTCTCGACAATCCCGGTCAGGCAAGTTTCATCTGGACCCAGAGACACGGGGCATCGGTGTAAACGAGCAAGGCGCATTTGCTGAATACTTGCGGTTGCCGGCGTTCAACGTGGTGCCGCTGCCCGATGAGATTGACGACGAGATCGGCGCCATTCTCGATCCGCTCGGCAATGCAGTCCACACGGCCTTGAGTTTTGATCTGGTTGGTGAAGACGTGCTGATCACCGGCGCAGGGCCAATTGGCATTATGGCCGCGGCCGTCGCGCGCCATGTCGGCGCCCGCAATGTGGTGATTACGGACGTCAACCAGGCCCGCCTTGATCTTGCAACGCGCGTTGTAGATGTCGTACCCGTCAATGTCGCGCGCGAAGATCTCAAGGGCATCGAGAAGAAGCTCGGCATGAAGGAAGGTTTTGACGTCGGGCTGGAAATGTCCGGCAATCAAATCGCGCTCGATCAAATGGTTGAAAACCTCGTCATGGGCGGGCGGATCGCGCTGCTTGGCATTCCGCCTGGCAAATCACCGGTCGACTGGTCGCGGATTGTGTTCAAGGCGATCACGATCAAGGGCGTCTACGGCCGAGAGATCTTCGAAACCTGGTACAAGATGATTGCGATGCTGCAGAACGGCCTCGATGTGCGCAACGTCATCACCCACCGGTTTGGTGTCGATGACTTTGAAAAAGGCTTTGCGGCGATGAAATCCGGCGAGGCGGGCAAAGTGGTTTTAAGCTGGCAATGATTGGAAGCTAAACGGCGTTGGCCTGCTGATGTACACAGACCGAGGCCCATGATTGGAAGTCGGCATGCCGCGGCCGGTAGACATGGATACGTGTTTTTGAAGAACAAAGACCGGATTGCCCAAGTGTGGGCTCGGGCAATCCGGTGAGGCCAGGTCTGCCCGGTGGGCAACGGGCAGCTTGGCAATCAAAATTGCACGTGGGTGTCAGGAAAAACCGGGGCGTTGCGGCAGACCGAGTTTCTTCAAGGTCATGACCACCGGACAAAAGCCGGTGAAAGAGGCCTGCATCAAATGCACACCGAGAATGCCGGTCACCCAAAGCCAATTGATGTTCACGTAAACAGCCAGCAGCACAGTCGCCAGGACGAGCGCACCAACCACCAGCAGAATTCCCCGTTCGACTGTCATGATTTTCTCCATTAATAGGATAATTCGAACATTCGAAATAATGAGATTAAAAACATCCTGGCACCAGCCAAAATTGTGCGGCAAAGCGTCATGCGGCTTTGGTCGTAGGAAGCTCAACTGAGCGCTTTAAGAAACTCGCAGCCAGTCTGGCGCAAAGCTGACAGATCCGCAGTCCGCGAATCTGGCGATCCGATCGATTTCGCTTTCCAGTTTTCCAACCCGGCCCTTACCCATCCGGGTCTTTACCTCCGGCCAAAACGCTCTGACATGCAGTCGGTCATCGGCGCGGTAGGCCTTCATATCAATCCGGCCAATTAAACTGTTTCCCTCCAGAACGGGGAACACGTAATAGCCGTATTGCCGCTTCGGCTCGGGAACGAAGACTTCGATCCGGTAGTAAAAGCCGAACAAGCGTTCTGCGCGCTTACGGTCCCGCAAGGCCGGATCAAAAGGCGAGAGAATACGCACCCTTAAGGGCAGAGGTGGCAGTTTGTCCAGTGTTGCCAGCGTTTCCGGCAGTAGGAAGCTTCTTCGAAGGGAGCCGTCGGCGCCTTCGATCAAAGTTTCAATAATGTCACCGGTTGCTAGCTTGGCCTCGCACCACGTTTTTGCTTCTGCAGGCGTGATCAGATCCCAGAACGCCGCGATCTCTCCGGATGTTGCAAAGCCCAACCGGTCCAGGGCCGACCGAGCGGCCCAATCGATTGTCTCGTACACGTCGAAACGCTGTGCCAAATGGGCTTGGGGAATGACACGTTCGGTCAGGTCGTAGATTTTCTGAAATCCGCGCCGGTGGCAGACAGACAGCTCACCCGTCCGCCATAGAAACTCAAGCGCTGTTTTCGACGGATGCCAGTTCCACCAGCCACCTTTGCTGCGGGCCTCATCTTCTCCCACCGTCGAAGAAGAAACAGGTCCATGGTCGGAAACCTGTTTCAGGACCTCGTTGAATTTCTCTTCAAAACCGTTTTGTCGCCAGTTGCGCCAGCGCCCAATCAGCTTTGCCCGGTCACGGTCAAAGCGCAATCGCCAATGGGGAAAAGAGGCTGTAGGTATCACCGAGGCATCATGGGTCCAGTGTTCGAAAAGCTGACGGTCTTTCTCAAGCAGCCGTTTGAGATGCGTTTCCTTGTAGCCGGGAAGCCGCGAGGAAAGGATCATGTGATGGGCGCGGGAAACAGTATTGATGCTGTCGACTTGGACAAAGCCGAGAGCGGATATTGTTTCGCTTACACGATCGGTGGTCGTGCGGCCCGAAAGAACCGCAAGACCATGGCGATCCAGAAAAAGCTGGCGTGCGGTTGTATTGTCAATAATCGGGGTGGCTGCACTCATCATGACATTATCTAACATTCCAAACATCGGTAATAAAACCCGATTTCAGCTCAGGGGGCTCAGAGGGGCTTACGAGCCCTTGGCAATTTTACTTGACCTATCGTAAGCTATGTGGGCACTGTTCGTGTTATAGGTGTGGCTGGGGAGTGTGCAATTAAAATGGGGCAGAGTATAAAGCCACGCAAGCGCGGGGGGCTTTTCGTATTTCTTGTTGCGTATAGCGTTGTTCTCTTCGCTGGCGGCCCTGCATATGCAAGTTGCGACGTTCTGAAGGTGAATGGCGCCAATGAATGGCGGCCCTTTTCCTGGAGGACACCCGACCTTGGCGAAATGAAAGGCATTTTCCCGGCAATAACGCATTCCGTTTCCGAGCAGGCTCCCGTCAGGAGCGAATATGGGCCGGACCTGCCATGGAACCGGCTGTTTGCGCTTTTGGAGCACGGAAGTATTGATGTTCTCGCAGGAGCCTATCTGTCGGAAGAACGTCTCAGCAAGTTTGAACTTAGCAACCCTGTTCACGAAGATGAGGTGACTGTCTTTATCCGGACGGGCATGAAGACGATACCTCGCGATCTGAATAGCCTCATAGGATTGCGCGGACGCGCGCCTTACGGGGTCCATCTTGGCAAAGACAACAACAAATTCGCTGCTGATAAACTTATTATTGACAGCCAGTCGCTTGACGACATCGCCGCCGATCTGGAGATGCTGAAAGATGGCAGGTTCGATTACATCATGATGTCCCGCAGCTATGGGAAGAAAGCGGTGTCCACGTTTGGGTTCGACGGGCAGATCCAGGATGTCCCGTGGACAGCGGCACGCCGGTCGGTGCATTTTATGTTTTCACGCAAATCACCCTGTGTTGATCTGCTCCCGAAGTTCAATGCGGTCATTGAAGAGCAGCTGCAGGCCGGTATCTTGGACGCGTATCAAGCCGGGTTTGAAACTGCAGGCGGGTATAAAAGCGCTGCGCCTTCGGCGGAAACCGTAGCAGAATGATCATCCGAAAGAGGGCCGGTCGCCAATAGATGAACAGCCCTGAACTTTACCTGATCGCAGCGGCCGTTTTTGTTCTGGCGGGGATCGTCAAGGGAACCGTTGGAATGGGGCTGCCGGCAATCAGCCTCGGTTTGATGACTGTGTTCGTCGGGGTTGAAGCGGCCATCGTCCTGATCCTTTGGCCCACTTTCCTGACCAACCTCTGGCAAGCGATCTACGGGGGGCACCTGAAGGCACTGACCAAACGGCTATGGCCGTTTCTTGCTGCTGCTTCTGCAACGCTTATGCTTGGAACTTTCATTCTGACAAAGGCTCCACAGGGTGTGCCGGATTTGATCCTGGGTGCCTTGATGATTGCCTATGCAGTGCCGATGCTTGCAGGTCTTCGCTTGCACATCCCGTTGGAATGGGAACGGTCCGTTGGTGTGGTTCTTGGGGCGTTGAACGGGATTTTTTCCGGGTTGACGGGGGCTTATACAGTCCCGGGAGTGATGTACCTTCAGGCTTTGGGCCTTGATCGCGACGAATTGGTACAGGCCATGGGGCTGTTGTTCTTGTCTGCAACGGTCATGCTGGCGCTCGCGCTGGGCGGCTTCGGCCTTCTCGAATTTGAGGGAGCGGTCCAGTCTCTGCTCCTGACGGTTCCAGCCCTTACCGGTGTTTTTATGGGTCAGCGCTTGCGGGGTCGTCTGTCCGACGCCGGGTTCCGCCGCGCATTCCTTGGCGCCATTCTATGCCTCGGGCTCTATTTGGTGCCGTTGGGCCTCTGGCGCATAACCGGTTGATCTCCCTGTCTCTGCGTTAATGCAACCGGCGTGTTTTCAGAAGTTGTGTTTTGTGTTTTTTAGGAATGCATGCGCAGACTGTCTGAGTGTCACCAGAGGTGCTTGGCGCTCTGGCTTTTAGAAGGCCGATAGGATCAAGGAACGGTATCTATGGTTCGATACCCCGGGTACATGCGTCCTAAATGTAATACTTCTCTTAAATCCCGGCGTGGGTTTACTCTCCTGCTGGGAGTGCTGCTGGCGGCGTTGTTGATGTCTGCTGGCGGAGCAGGTATGGCCCAAGCCGCGGAACGCTGCGATAGAATTCGGGTGAATGGGACAGTGGATTGGTATCCGGTCATCATGCGACCAAGCGATACGGGCTTGGCGTCTGGAGTGCTGCCGGCAACAATGGTCGAACTCGGGCGTCGCGTCGGGATAGATGTCGTCTTCCAACCTATAACGCCTTTTAAGCGGCAACTTGTTCAACTGGAAAACGGCAGTCTCGATGCTGTTCTGGGTGCATACTGGACAAAAGAGCGCGCAGAAAAATTCCAGTACTCTTCCGGTGTGTTAGATGACGAAGTTGCTATTTTTGTTTTGAAGGGCAAGGAGTTTCCCTTGTCGAAGTGGTCCGATCTGGTAGGCCGGTTGGGCATCAGGCCGTTTGGCGGGTCTTATGGCGAAGACTTTGACCAATATGCGCGTGAACATCTCGCGATGCAGGAAATTGCTCCCGTTCCAACGGATTTTAGACGTGATATGCTTGCGATGCTGCTGAACGAAAACGCGGATTATGCCGTCCTCGGCCGATTTCACGGGTTGAAAATCATTGAGGAGGGTGAGGGGGCGGATCAGCTAATCGATCTGGAGTGGCCGGTTGTCTCCAATGGAGTGCATATTCTGTTCTCCAGGACATCGCCTTGTGCGTACCTTTTCGAGCGCTTCGAAGAACAGCTCCAAAAGCTTCGGGCCGAAGGATGGATCGAGACTGTCCTGGCAGACTACCGAAGGCCTGGACAATAAAGACCATCCCACTGGTTACAAATAAAAACGCCGCCCCAGTCGGAGCAGCGTTTGCAAGTTGGAATGGCCGTACTTACTTCGCGACAAGACGCATGGGGGTAGCCGTGCCAACATTCGATGTTGGTTTGGTATTGGCCCATTGATAGGACTGACGCTCTTCTGTCGGAGTGCACAAGAAGCGCTCCCGGTAGCATTTGGTGAAGTGCGAAGTGGACGCAAAGCCACAGGCAAGCGCGACGTCCAGGACTGGACGGCTCGTGCGCCGCAACAGATCGCGCGCGGTCTCAAGACGCAAACGCAGATAATACTGGCCGGGCGTGCAGTTGAAGTGCCGGCGGAACAACCGCTCCAGCTGACGCGGAGACAGGTTCACCGTCATGGCAAGCTGCTGGCAGCTGAGCGGGTCTTCAATGTGCAGATCCATAATTCGGATAGCATCGAGGATCTTGGCGTTGGAAATCCCGGTCCGGGCTTCAATGTCGTGGCGCTGGGCGGATTCGCCAGACCGCATGTTCTGATAAAGCGCAACTTCGGCCACTTCGTGCGCAAGATAGGCGCCATGCTGAATAGCGATCAGCCGCAACATCATGTCCAAAGAGGCCATTCCGCCAGCGCAGGTAATGCAGTTGCGGTCAATCGAGAAGATATCTGATGTCACTTCAACGTCCGGGAATTCTTCGCGCAAGGAGCGGAGGTTTTCCCAGTGGATGGTGCAGCGGCGGCCATCGAGAAGATTGTAACGGGCCAGCAAATATGCGCCGGTACAGATGGCACCGAATGTCCGGCCAAGGGCATTGAGACGGCGTAGTTTATTGCCGAGTTCCGGATCAAGAGGCAAGCGCTCGACATCGACGCCAGTACACAAAAGTGTAATGTCCGCATCGCCAAGGTCGCGAATAGATTTTTTTACGGAAATTTCGCATCCGTTGCTCGCCACCACGGGATTACCGTCAAGGGAATAAGTTTCCCAAACGTAATAGTCCCTGCCAAGCATCCGATTTGCTATGCGAAGTGGCTCGATGACACTCGCGAATGCATTCATGGAGAAACGCTCCATGATCACGAATGCTATTTTTTGACAGCTGTCGTCGTGCGCGCGTCCGGACATTTACTTTGCCTCATTGGAAGGTATTATTGAAGCTTATCTTTTGATTGCAGTAAGTTGTTGGTTTTTGACTTGGCTGTCAAATAAAATCCGATGTGAAGACGAATGTTCGTGATTTTGTCGTAAACCATCCATGGGTAATGCTTGAGGTTTGATCGCATTGATCAATTTCTGGCCGTCACCTGCCCAGAAGCTGAGCGGCAATACAAGATTGGTCTTGTCGTGTGTCAGTAATGGGCATGTTGCGCTGCGGTATTGCTTTGACGGTCAGACCGGGAAGGCTCCTGTTCCCAAGCCAGCCGGGCATTGCCGACGCCAGCGGATAAACCGCATTACACCGCTTTTTTGGATGTTTTTTTTGCCGAAAGCGCATTTCGTGGTCCCATGTTGCTTCAAGTCAAGGTGCACTTGGTGGTACACGGGCTTTAATTGCATGTGCCAAGACCCACGGATCGATCAAATATGAACGTACTTGCCAAACCCGCAGATCTCGCAGACGCCGCCCCAGCCGGTGTCTTTGTGGAAGAGGTCAAGACTGTCCAGCACTATACCGACCGGCTGTTCCGCTTCCGGATGACCCGGCCGTCGAGCTTCCGGTTCCGTTCCGGCGAGTTTGTGATGATCGGTCTGATGATCGACGGCAAACCGCTTTACCGCGCCTACTCGATCGCGAGCCCGGCCTGGGATGAAGAGCTTGAGTTCTTCTCCATTAAAGTGCCGGACGGGCCGCTCACATCTCATCTTCAGAAGATCCAGCCGGGTGATGCGGTTCTGATGAAAAAGAAACCGACGGGCACATTGGTCAACGATGCGCTCGTACCGGGCAAGCGGGTCTACATGTTCTCAACGGGTACCGGGATTGCACCATTTGCCAGCCTGATCCGGGATCCGGACACGTATGAGAAGTTCGATCAGGTGATCCTGACCCACACCTGCCGGGAAGTGGCTGAGCTGAAGTATGGTGAGGACCTTGTTCAGGAAACACTCAATGATCCGCTGATCGGTGAGTTCGCGAAAGACAAGCTGATTCACTACACCTCGGTTACCCGGGAAGATTTCCCGCGCAAGGGCCGGATCACCGACCTGATCCAGTCAGGCAAGTTGTTTGAAGACCTCGGCGTTCCGCCGCTTGATCCGGCGATCGACCGCGGCATGATCTGCGGCTCGATGGACATGTTGCGCGATACCAAGGCGCTGCTGGAAGAAGCGGGCCTCACCGAAGGCGCCAACAACAAGCCGGCAGAATTCGTCGTCGAACGAGCATTCGTCGGCTAACGGGCGTTTCCACTGACTGAGAATCACAAAGGCCGGGGCGACCCGGCCTTTTTTCTGCGCGGGGCATTCAGTTCGCCTGCATGCTCTAACACCGTCATTTATCCTCAATACCATTGCAAATACAGAGTTAAGCTGTGGACGGCAGTGCCAACGCAAAGCCGGTTAATATCCACAGCGTGATGCATGCAATAACCTTGGCGCAAGCTTCACGGGTTTTCAGTAGGCGCACAAAAATCAATTCCGAGTCGGGATAGGGACGGATGAAGATTATTGCCGAACTCGGCATCAACCATCGCGGGTCATCACAGGTCGCAGAACAGCTTATTGATGTTGCCGCTGCCGCAGGCGCTTGGGGCGTGAAATTCCAGTATCGCGGTCAGGCCGGATTCTACCAGGCCGTGAGCGAGATTGGCGATGAGATCCTGAGCAAAGAAATCGATGAAAGTTACATACCGCCTGAAGACATCCTGGCGCTTGCCCAATACATCAAGAACAAGGGGATGGCTGCGGGCATCAGTTTCTTCAAATTTGAAGATGCCGGTGATTTCGGGGATCAGCTGAATACATTTGATTTTTTTAAAGTGCCGTCAGCGGAACTCATGAACAGCGATCTCGTGAGTTCAATGGCGTCGCTCGGCAAGCCCTTGATCTTGAGCACCGGTGGGCACACCGAGGAGGATATTTTCCGAGCAATAGACGCCACTCGCCATGTCCCTGGTATTTGCTATCTCCACTGCATTTCGAACTATCCGGTTCTGCTCGGAAACCAGCAGATGAAGTTCATTGAAACGCTGAAGCAAAAGACCGATGCGGAAATCGGATATTCAAGCCACGATCAAGACTGGGAAGTCTGCCTTGTTGCCGCGGGGAACGGCGCGACGGTGTTTGAACGCCATTTGACGATGGACAAGAACGGCAAGGGCATTGATGACAGTTCATCTTCTGACCCGTCGGAGTTCATCCGCATGTGCCAGTTTTTGAATGCCTATTCCACGGTCCAAGGGTCTGGAAAGCGCGAGATCAATCAAGGTGAACGCATAAACATGCAGAACCTGGGATCATCATTGTATGCCAGCCGCGCAATTGAAGCAGGCGAGACACTGAGCGTGGACAATGTCGTTGTAAAAGCACCCCGTAAAGGACTGACCTGGGCTGAACTGCAAAAACGCCACCTTACAAATATCCGGCGGCCAGTGGCTGAGGGTGTAGCCATTTCAGAGCTGCATTTCACCGAACCAAAACCGCCGCTTGAGCCCGAATTGGTTGGATTCTGCGACGAGAAGCAACTGTCCATACCGATTCGCTTGCACGATGCCACCGTGCTCCAATCGCGGTTTCCAATCAAAAACAATGAACTTCATTTGTCCTACGAAGAAGTTGCAAGGTTTGGCGCATCCATGGATGACGGTTTGGCTGGTTTGGACCTGAACCGCCATTACTCAATCCACATTCCGGATTACATTGACAGCAAAACTCTGATCGACCCACTGGCTGCGGACACCGACACCCAAAGCCGCAGCCTTAAAGTAATCGAAACCTGTGTTGATTTGGCTCTGGAACTTGAGCAACGCACGGGCGCCAGTGTTCCGATCGTTGGCAGCTTTTCCCGGGTTCTTCCGCAGGGCAAGGCCGCGACATACGATCAGTTGCATGCATCTCTTCTCAAGGCTGGCCGTGATCGTGGAGCTCCGATTTATCCGCAGTGGCTCCCTCGGATTGCTTGGTATTTCGGCGGTGCTGAGGTCCTCGACATGTTCTGCGGTGAGGATGACATCGATATCATCACGTCTATCGGCATGGAGGTTTGTCTGGATCTGTCTCACCTGATCCTGTCCGCGAATTACTCGAAGGCGGATTGGGGCAATTGGTGCTCAAGGCTTATGCCACTCTCCAAGCACATCCACATTGCCGATGCGGTGGGAATTGATGGCGAGGGCATAGAATTTGGCGAAGGGGACCTCGGAGACCCAACGCAATATATTAACGGACCAGGCCGCAAAGTCCTGGAAGTCTGGCAGGGACACCTGTCAGAGGGAGATGGTTTTGACAAGGCCATCCGGCAGTTAGGAGAAAAAAATGGCTAAGGTGCTGATTACCGGGATTTCCGGTCAGGATGGAGCATTTCTGGCGCGTGGCCTTCTTGAAAAAGGGCATGAAGTCTATGGAGCAATGCGCCGGGGCAGCACATCCAAGACCGGCCGTCTGAATGAACTCGGCATCCGGGACAAGATCAAGTACTGCACTTTGGAAGTGACCGAATTTGCCAATGTTCAGAATGTTTTGAACGAGATCAGGCCGGATCAGATCTATAATCTTGCCGCGCAAAGTTTCGTAGCCGACAGTTTCCAGTTTCCGCACTACACCTCTGACGTGAACTACATGGGTGTGCTGAACATCCTTGAAGCCATGCGTATCTTGAAGCTGGATACAAAACTCTATCAGGCCTCCACGTCTGAGATGTACGGCGACGTTCTGGAGAAACCGCAGACGGAAAAAACGCCATTCAATCCGCTCAGTCCCTACGCTGTTTCCAAACTGGGGGCGCATTCTCTGGTGGTCAACTACAGGCAAGCGTATGGTATGTTTGCAACTTCGGGGATCTTATTCAACCATGAGTCCGAACTGCGGGGGCTGGAGTTTGTCACCCGGAAGATCACAAGCTGGCTGGCGGAAATCAAACTTCAGGGCAAAGACGCATTGCCGCTCGGAAACTTGAGCAGTGTGCGCGACTGGGGATATGCGCCTGAGTACACTGACATGATGATCAAGATGCTGGAGCATGACCAGCCAGACGATTTCGTGATCTCTACCAACACGGAATACACGGTGCGCGACTTCCTTTTTATGGCTGCGCAGGAAGTTGGCTTTGATCTTCACTCGGAAGGTGAGGGCCTGGAAGAAAAGTGCTACGACCGGAAGACGGGCAAGTTGATTGCCTATGTCGATCCCCGATACTTCCGGGCATCCGACGTGGTGTATCTGCGCGGTGACAATGCCAAGGCGCAGGAAATGCTTGGGTGGAAGCCGGAGATCTTGGCTCCCGAGATCGCGCGCCGGATGGCCATTTACGATCTGAAGAAAGCGGCACTCAACACGCCAGGCCTTTGAGGTAAATCTGGAGGTCTAAGCATGGAAAGGGTCGCAGCGGTCATCCCTGCGCGGGGTGGGTCCAAGGGTATACCGGGAAAGAACATCAAGCCTTTCCTTGGGGTCCCGTTGGTCGCTCACGCAATCAAAGCAGCGCTGGGTGCAAAAACGATCTCTGATGTCCTCGTCTCAAGCGACGACGAAGCAATCCTAAGCGTTGCTTGTGAGTATGGAGCTGCAACCTTGAAGCGACCGGCAGATATCTCGGGGGATGAAGCCTCTTCTGAAAGCGCGGTCCTGCATGCAATTTCTGAAAGCGATGCATGTCGGGCTGCGGACACGGTGGTCTTCCTGCAGTGTACCTCGCCATTAACGACATCTGAGGAGATCGATCAGGTCGTGACGGCTCGTGCGGAATTGGACGCGGATACGGCATTTTCTGTTGTCGAGGTGCATGCGTTTCTATGGCAGATCGAGGCCGACGGTACGGGGAGGGGGATCAATCACGATGCCAGCAAACCGCGTCAGCGCCGTCAGGACCGTCCAAAAGAGTTTAGGGAAACAGGTGCAATATACGCACTTCGCAAGGATGCCTTTGTGTCCGCAGGTGTGAGGTTCTTCGGGCGCAGCGTCCCTGTCGTTCTGCCAGATGCGGTCGAGATTGATTTGGATACCCCACGGGATTGGTTGGCACTGGAAGCATATGCAAGGGCTACAGGACACCAGTCCTGAACGGAATGCTGAGGAACAGCTGATGGCAAGCATTTATGACACGCTGGCAGAATTAGGCGTCGCCAGTAAGGAGACCCAGGAGGTCTTTGCGACGCGTACCCGTGATCGTGAGGATGTCACCGTTTATCGCGATCAGCTTTCAGGGGTGATCTATATTGACGGATTTTACGGGGGCGATGAAGTCTATCAAGAGGGTGACTACCGGCAAGCAAATGAGGCTTTGATAGGCAAACGGGACTATGAAGTCACGGTAGATGCATCGCGGCGTGTTGAGGCCTACCGCCCCTTCGTGACTGGCAAGCACATCGTCGAATTTGGCTGTGGTGACGGCGCCTTTCTCCATTCTGTGTGCAATGAAGCTCAGAGCTGCTGCGGTGTGGAATTGCAACAGGATTATGTCACGGCTCTAAATGCTGCCGGGATATTGTGCCACAAATCCTTGTCAGCTTTGCCGGACAGTTCAATGGACAGTGTCCTGAGTTTTCATGTCCTGGAACATCTTCCCGAGCCCGCTCCCATTCTGCACGAGCTGTACCGTGTCTTGAAACCAGGCGGCGTGATGGTCGCTGAGGTTCCGCACGCCGGGGATGTTCTGCTAAACCAACTGAATTGCGATGAGTTTAAAGAATTCACTTTGTGGAGCCAGCATCTGGTGCTTCATACCCGTGACAGCTTGCGACGGCTATTGGCGGCTTCGGGGTTCGCCGAGATCGTTATTGAAGGTGTTCAGAGGTATCCGCTGTCCAATCATTTAGGCTGGTTGTCCAGAGGGCGCCCCGGTGGGCACAAATCCACACTTGCGGCAATCGACACATCAGACCTTAGAAATTCCTATGAAGCGGCTCTTAACCGGATCGACGCCACCGATACCTTGGTTGCGATTGTGCGGAAACCCGCTTAAGCGCTGATCTAAAGTTCGAGGCGCTTGTTGCGTCGCTCCGGCGTCCAGTTTTCCAGCTGGCGGTCCATTTCCTTGATGATTTCCGGAACAAACTCCACACACGCCTTGTCCGTGTATGGATGCATGTATGTCATCGAAGGATACCATGGCGGATTTTTTTGACCCAGCAGAAGCGGAGGCTCCTGTTGGCCAAAACGGATTGCTGGCACGTCAAGAATGCCGGCCATATCCGCGACACTGGTATTCGCCGATACAACGAAATCGCAGGCAGCTGTTAGTGCTGCAGCCCCTAAAAGGTCATCAAACAAATCGACGTCATCGAAGTTATGGAAATGGTCTCCGGCTTGGTCTTTCAGATAATTGAGTTCTTTATCCAACGCCGCGTATTGGAGGTTTACGAAAATCGCATCTCTGGATTTCAATATGGGCGTGACTCCGGGCGCAGAAAGATAATACCGCGCTCTGTTCACGGCGAGGTTTTTGGAACGCCACGAAAAGCCGATGACGGGTTTGTCTTGATAGCCCTTCAAACGCTTCAAATACTCGACTGCCCTATCCCTCTCGAATGAATAGACGGGGCAAGGGGCGGTCTTGAACGACTCAAGCGTCGGTCTGAAATGCTTTACGAGCTCTCCAATATTAACGTGCAGATCGTAATCAAAAGAGGTTTGAAAATTGTTTTCATCCATTCGTGCCAATCGGGACACGGCTTCTGGAAAACAATACTGCGTATATTTGGCGCCTTTTTCCGAGAGTTCGATAATTACCTTTCCAGCCAATTTGATTAACTGAGGCAACATAGTGCCTGCTTTCAGAGCGTCTCCGAGTCCCTGGTCAGCCCAGACGAGTATCGTCTTGTCTGAAATGTCTTCGCCTTGCCATTCCGGGACCTCGAATGTTCGCCGCAGGATTTGGGCGGAAGGATCTTCAAATCGCGCAGTATGAAGTTCCCAGCCGTTTTTAAGATCACCGTTCGCGAGATAGGCTAGTGCCAGGTTCCAATCCACAGTTCGATTATTTGGTGGCGCATGCTTTTTGGCCTTTTTCATGACCTGAAGTGCTTCTTTGTGATCACCGTGCATAAGCAAGTTCACGCCATGCGTTACACACTTGTGGTAATCTGAAGGGTCAGCCTCGTGCGCCTGTTTTGAATAGAAGACCGCAAGATTTGACTCGTTCATGGAGAACAAAAGGCGCGCCGCTTCATGTTTTACGTCGGCGTTTTCGGGAAACCGCTCAAGGGCCTCAGTTAGTTCGTACTGGCTTGGCTCGTATTGCTTGAGCTTGAGACGAGCGCGTGCTCTGAGCAAATAGTTTTCCGGATTGTCGGGTTCCAGCATCACCGCCTTGATAAAGAAATTAACCGCGTGATTGGCGCGATTGGCATCCATCAATAGCGTTCCGAAATTACGATAGGCGTCCTTATTGTCTGGGTCTTCAACGATGAGGCTCTGAAAGATCATCTCAGCCTCTTCGAATTCCTTTTTTTGAGTAAGAGCAATGCCCTTTATGTTCAGTGCCTCACGTTCACGCGGGTTTAGTGACAGGGCCTTGTTGCAGACTGCTAGTAGACTGTCGGAATCGGTCCCCAAATCGAGCATGGTTCGCGCCAGGTTCGCATAAAAGGGCGACTGGTTCGGATCGATGGTGATTGCTTTTTTGATGTACTCAAGCGCGCGTTTCGGATAGCCGAGTTGGCGGTATGTCACCCCGAGAAGGTGGACAGCGTCTGCGTTGTTTGGAGCTTTTTTAACTGCTTGTTTGTAGATGCGCTGCGCTTTTTCGAACTCGCCGGCCTGTTGGAGAGCGATGCCCTTCAGCAGTCTGTCTCGAATGGTATTCGGCGCTGTTTGCGTTGCCATCGTTTTCAGCCTTATCGGGAATCAGTCGTGCAAGATTAGCAGGCTGTGCAAATTGTGACAGTTGCGCTGATGAAACTGGTCAATTCCCTTGGGGATTGCCGCGGTTCAGAGGCGGGAGCGATCGGCTAGCTGATGAAGTTGGCAAGAGTAGAAAGCGAAGTCAGGCGAATAGAGCTTCAGTGTGGTTGGCAATGCTAGGATTCAACCAGTGCCCCTTCCGTGAGACGGGCGTGCGATTCCGCCAAGCTAATCTGTCTCACTATCTCTTCTAGAAAGGTCTCCATCTAGCGACTTTGGTCGACGCAGAAGCCAGCTAGCCTTTTCTCGACCTTTGCCCGCATCGGGTTCGAAGGTCGGCGACTGCATCCGCAAGTTCGTCAAAGTGGGAAATAATACGGTCCGGACCAAGCTCACTAACCGGTACAGGCGTATATCCAAAATCAACGGCGACAACGGGAATGCCCGCGGCGCGGGCAGCTTTGATGTCGGTCACACTGTCGCCGATCATGATAGAGCCCTCTGGAGTGCCGCCTGCGCGCTTTATGGCACCCAGAACCGGTTCGGCATGGGGCTTGGAAACGGCGAAGGTATCGCCTCCGACCACCGCATCGAAGTGCTCTCTCATTTCGAGCGCTGCAAGCAAGGGCAGGGTGAGGCGTTCGGTTTTGTTGGTGCAAACCGCCAGCTTCCAGCCATCGGCACGGAAACGGTCTAGGGCTGGAACAACACCATCGAACGGCCGTGTGTGAACAGCGATGTTGGCAGCGTAGTACTCCAGGAAGTCTTCATAAAGCGGTGTGATTGTCTCGTCCGACCAGGCAATTTCAAGATAGTCCAAACCGCGCTGCAAAAGCACCTTGGCTCCCATGCCGACCATGTTGGCGACTTTGTCCTGAGGAACAGTCCCATGACCGGCGTTGTCCAGAACCGCATTCAAGGTCGCAACAAGATCTTCCATGGAAGACACGAGTGTGCCGTCCAGATCGAACACAAGTACTGACATGAAACCCTCAGCTATAAGAAAACAGGGTTCTGCCTAGCGGTCTTTGTGGCTTCCCGCAAGATCTCGCGAGCGATTGGACGCCTGGCTTTGCGGCGAAAATCAAAGTGTAAAAAGGCCGCTGCTTGTCACAGCTTATAGGCCGTGCGGAACCCGCCCCAATGGCGGCCTTGTACCAGGATCGGCGCATCAATTTCCTGCATCCAGATGATGTTTCCGCCGCCCATGTCCCTTGGATAGGACTGGACAAGGTAAGGCCGCATGTTGCGGGCAGCGCTCAAGCCCGCCCGGTCATCAAAGATCCGTTTGTTTCGGCAGTTGGCAGTATTCCAGGCCGGATCATCCGGTTTCTGCGGTTTCGAGAAGACGAGGTTGTGAACCGGTAGGTACCCGTTGCGGTCGACTGCTGCGCAAAAAGCCATACCAGAGCTGTTTTTCAGGATCTCCTCCTGAATATCCGGCAGCGCGCGTTCCAAGGAGCTGAGAGCTCTTGTCGAGACTTGGAGAGGGTCGGTGCCGTCTATCGGCCTGTAGTCTGTGTCAAAGAGAGCGTCCAGGGACAACGCACCACTTTCAATCATGTGTTCCATTGCCGCGGCGACACGCGCCGCACCAGATTGCGCTGTTTCAATCTGCTTGGCGAAGCCTTGCTTCAAAGATGCAATCCGTTGTTCGAGCGCGCTCCTGAAAGCCCTCGCCGAAGATGTGAAAGCGCAATGACATCCGCCATCTGAAACGTTTACGACCTTTGCTTCCGTCGAGCCGATCCCACTCAAGTCAAGACGCAGCACAGCGCCTGTGTGCGGGAGAGTGTCAGCGTCGGTAATGAACAAAACGCCGCCCATGGAAATGTCTCGCGTTTCGATCCGCATCGTGACATTTCCACTGGTCGCCGTTCCCGACAATTTTAGTGGCAATCGATCATCAACCCTGCGGTCACCAACATCCGTTTGCCGGATCATCATGGCAAAGCGGGCCTGGAGGGCCTTGGTGCTGGCGCTCATGTTGTCACCGGCATCGCGAACCAGCGTACCACTTTGCTCAGCCTCGGCGGCAGAGGCGTTAATTCGGTCGACGTGGCGCACGACGTCTTGAACGAAGCTTTTGGTATCTTCTGCTTGTCGGCTCACTGTTTCGGTGGTTTCGACCTGTGCCTGCACCGCTTGTTCGACTGCCGCGAAACTTGGGCGGATTTGGCCAATCACATCAATGATCCGGCCAACGGATCCAATACTCATTTCAGCGGACTGGTTCAGCTTGTTGATATTGGCAACGATCTGTTCTGTGGCAGATTGGGTTTCCACGGAGAGCGACTTCACCTCGCCGGCAACCACGGCAAATCCCTTGCCGGCGTCCCCGGCACGTGCCGCCTCAATGGTCGCATTCAGAGCCAGAAGGTTTGTCTGTTTTGCGATGTCGGAGATGAGACCGACAACATTTGCGATATCTTCGATAGCGTTTTTAAGCTCTAGAACACCTTGATTGGCTTGGTCGGCAATATCGCGGGCCTCAACCGCCAAATCATTTGAAACGCTGACTTGGGAGCCGATTTGTGCGCTGGCGGCGGAGAGTTCTTGAATGGAATGCGTCAGCTCGCCAACATTATCGTTGGCTCTAGCTGCTTGATCGGTCAGGACTTGGCTTTCAGATATGATGGATCCCAAGGTGCTGGCCTGCTCCACCAAGCGGTCCTGCACTTTGGTTGCCGCAGCATCAATGCTTTTCGCCGCAACTTGAAGGTCATCTTCCAGACTGTCGAGGGCACGGCTCAGACCGCTGGATGCGTTCTCAGTTTTGGCGTTGCCATCTGAGACCGGGTTCTCGTGTCCTTGAGTGTCGTCAGGCACCAAGTCGACTTCGCCAACAGAAGTCTTCCGCCGCATCTTAACACTGAACATTTGTCGCGCCCTTATAGAGTGTTCTGCGATTCAATCAGGCAATATTTCCAGAAGGGTCTGAACCTTACGTTAACCATGCCCAATATGTTGGCAGGTGGCGTTCTTGGTTGAAAACTGGAAACGATCTGGACCCATGCTTGCCTGACATGTTAAGGACCGCGCGGCCATCTGAACTGATCGGAGGGCAGGCGCTGGAAATGCGGCGCTAACCAGCGACGCAGAGGCCGGAAAGGGCGAGGGATGAGCGACAACCTGAAACAGCAGGCAGCTGAACGCGCGACAGAGGATGTCACCTCCGGCATGCGCCTTGGTATCGGCACAGGGTCGACTGCAGAGTTTTTCGTTCACGCCCTTGCAAAACGTGTCGCAGACGGACTGGACGTGATCGGTGTTCCAACATCTGAGCGCACAGCAGAGCTTGCTGCCAGTTTGGGAATAAAACTCACCACCTTGGAAGAGTTGCCCGAGCTGGATCTGACCGTTGACGGTGCAGACGAGCTGGATGCCAACCTGGCGCTGATTAAGGGCGGTGGCGGTGCCTTGCTGCGGGAAAAGATTGTCGCAGCAGCTTCCGGCAAAATGATCGTCATCGCAGATGGCACAAAGAAAGTTGATATGCTCGGGCAATTTCCGTTGCCGATTGAAGTTGTGCCGTTTGGTCAAGAAGCAACGCGGCGGGCCATTCTGGCAATGTTTATGGAAATGGGTTTGCCTCAAAACCTTCAGCTGAGAATGGCTGGGGAGCATCCTTTTGTCACAGATGGCGGGCATCACATCTTTGACGCCCATCTTCTGAAGATCGAACAACCTGAAACGCTTGCACAAGCTCTGGTAAAGATCCCGGGCGTTGTTGAGCATGGTCTTTTCCTCAATCTTGCCTCCAAGGCTTACGTGGCCGGTGAAGATGGGGTAAAGACGATTACGCCTGCGTCGATTTAGCGAATTTTGGTTGCCGGATCGCCTCCGGAAAACCGCCAAGGAGTCAAGGAAATGAAGTCAGTGAAGTTTGCCGGTGTTGGTCTCGCCATGTTGGCGTGGGGCGCGATCTCCGGCGGTGCGGTTGCTCAGGACAGCTTTTCAGAAAGTCATTTGGAAGCTGCAAAAGCTGTTGCCTTGGAAACCAAAGTCCTGGAACCGTTTGACGCCATCTTGTTCGTCATGGCGGAACAGACCCTGTCCGCTTTCACGCAGAATGAACCGACGCGTGCGGAAGAAATCGCAGAGGTCGTGGAACAGGTCGCGTTGGAGCTGGCGCCGCGCCGCGCCATATTGAACGAGCAGATCTTCCGCATTTGGGCGACCGCCTTCACCGAAGAAGAGCTGGTCCAGCTGGCTGAATTCTATCGTACCCCGCTTGGTATGAAATTGCGCGACAGTGTCGCCGACATTACAGCTGCATCTGTGGAAGCCAGCCGCGAATGGCAGGATCGGTTGAGCGTCGATATCGTTGCGATGGTGCAGGAAGAATTGGATAAGCGCAGCGCTGCGGCCACAAACCAATAAGTGATCAAGGCGTGAGCAATCAGATTGCGCACGCTTTTTCAGATCTTGAGACGGGTCAAACGCCCGCACTGTCTGCAAACCGGGCCGCGAAAGCGGCCCTTTGTGCAATAAGGTATGCGTTTCAGGACACCGAGCTGACCAAGGCCAAGCCTTGTGAATAGGGACTGAGAGCTTATCTGGGCTTCATGGCCGCGTCCGCTGGCCGTTCAAATACCAAATCCCGAGGGGCATTGAATGAGCGATTTTGACTATGATCTGTTTGTGATCGGTGGCGGTTCCGGCGGCGTTCGTGCGGCCCGGATTGCGGCCACACATGGCGCTCGGGTAGGTATTGCAGAAGAATACCGTTACGGCGGAACCTGTGTGATCCGCGGCTGTGTTCCCAAAAAACTCTTCGTCTACGCATCCAAGTTTTCCGAAGAGTTTGAAGATGCTGAGGGCTTTGGCTGGAGTGTCGGCGAACGCAGCTTTGCCTGGGACAAACTGATCGCGGCAAAGGATCAGGAAATCACGCGCCTGGAAGGGATATATCGCCGGAACCTGGACAACACCGGCGTCGAAATCCACGACAGCCGCGCCGTGATCGAAGACGCCCACACGGTTCGTTTGTTGTCGACGGGTCAGACGATCACCGCGAAGTATATCCTTGTGGCGGTCGGAGCCTCGCCAAATGTCGATAACAGCTTGCCGGGCGGTGAGCACGTCATCACGTCGAATGAAGCATTTCACTTGAGCGAATTACCGAACCGCGTGGTGGTTGCCGGCGGCGGCTACATCGCCGTTGAGTTTGCCGGCATTTTCAATGGCCTCGGTGTCGACACGACCCTGATTTATCGGGGTCCTGAAATCCTGCGTGGATTTGATATGGACCTGCGCCAGACTGTACGCGAGGAAATGGAAAAGAAGGGGATCAAGGTCGTCTTGAATGATACCTTCTCGTCCATCGAAAAGCAGTCGGACGGTTCCTTGATCGGGCGCACCAATGGCGGCGAAAACCTGGCTGCGGACCAGATCATGTTTGCGATTGGCCGGAGCCCGCATACGCGGGAGCTCGGATTGGAAAAAGCAGGCGTTGAGACCGATGCGATCGGTGCGATCAAGGTCAATGAAGAGTCCCGCACAAATGTTGAGTCCATCTATGCCGTTGGCGATGTGACCAACAGGGCAAACCTTACCCCGGTCGCAATCCGGGAAGGCCACGCGTTCGCGGACACCGTGTTCGGCAATAAACCCTGGACGGTGGATCACAGCCTCATAGCGACAGCCGTGTTTTCTCAGCCTGAAATGGGCACAGTCGGTCTGACACAGGAAGAAGCGCTGGAGCGCACACCGAACCTGGACATCTACAAGTCCAGCTTCCGGCCAATGAAGCATACGCTGTCTGGCCGTGATGAGAAGATGCTCATGAAGATGATCGTCGATGCGGACAGCCAAAAAGTGCTTGGGGTTCACATTGTTGGCCCAGACGCTGGTGAGCTTGCGCAAATCCTTGGAATAACGCTTGAGATGGGTGCAACCAAATCTGACTTTGACAGGACGATCGCGGTGCACCCGACCGCAGCGGAAGAACTCGTTACAATGCGCGAGCCAACAGAACGCCTGCGCGGCTGATAACGAAACCGCTGATGCCAAAACGGAAAAACCGCCGCAATTATTTGCGGCGTTTTTTCTTCTGTATTCAAACATCAGGCGCTGAGTGAGGACAATCCGGTTTTCGCTGACGCGACATCTTCCTGGATGAAGGTGTCTTTCAACAGATCCTCGTAGAACGAGTGTACACCGCGTCCGCGATCTTTTGCCCGGTAGAGTGCCGCATCAGAACGGGCAACCAAGTCTTCCGGTTCCGTACCATCCGCTGGGGCAACGGCTACGCCGATACTGAGCCCGACATGTGCCGTATTGCCGCCTTCGATTTGAATAGGCAAGAGCGCCTTGTTGATCAACGCGCGGCAAAGTGTGTCCAACTCCTTGCGGCTTGTGCCTCCGCGGTAAATCACCATGAATTCGTCACCGCCGATCCGGCAGACTAAACCTGGCTTACCGACAGTTTCGTTGAGACGTTTGGCCATGATCTTGATCACGGTATCACCGGCAGCATGCCCGTAGGTGTCGTTGACTGCTTTGAATTTGTCGAGGTCGCAATGCAAGACAGCAAACCGTTTCTGCGGCAGTTCGGCAGCTGAGGTTTCGAGTACCCGGTTAAACTGAAGCCGGTTGGCAAGGCCCGACAGATTGTCGTGCAGAGCAAGGTAGCGGTTCTGCTCTTCGCTCTTTTGAAGTGACCGGGTCAGTTGGCCGATCCGCCAGGCAATTCCGAACGCAAGTGCCCCCAAAGTCAGGCTGAGCATGGCAATGACCGGAATGACCGTCGGCCAGATCGAGTCGATCACAGTCTGGCTTTCCCATCGGAAAGAGCCGACATCAACGCCTTCCTCGCTTGTGACCAGATGCGAAGGGCCATCTTCCGGCTCAAATGCCCTGGGCTCAAAACGGAGCCGGGCGAAGTTCAACTGCGAGTTCAGGCGTTCCAGAAGCGTGTCGTCAATGTATTTCACCGAGATCATCAAGGTCGGCCCACCGTCCGGCAGGGTCGCGGTGTACTCATCGGGCATGATGGGCATCGCGGAGAAAAGTGCCGGTTTGCCATCAAGCCGAATAACGCCCATCAACGCATATTGATCTGTATCCAGGCCTTGAAGAGACCGGTGGCCAAACCCGCCGGGCACGCGGACGCGATTGGCCGCGAAGAGAGCCTGCGTCTTGCGGATGACCGGGGCCAATGCGGGCGTCTCACTCGACGGGCGTTTGGTTATGTGGGTGTAGTCCTGAAATGACTCGGCCAAAACCTGATTGTTTCCCGAGATCAGGATGACCTTGTTGTGCCGGTACCTGGACCAGAGCGCGTGAAAGTGCTGGCGGGCATAGACCGGATCGAACGTCCGGACCAGTTTCCGGACGGTCTCATCGGATACGGTCACGGTGCGTTGTTCACGGACAATGTCCCGGAGCCGTTCCTCCAGGGCATTGCGGAAGAGGCGCTCTTCGTTGGCAATAGCTTGCTGCGTGGATGCATGAGAGGCGACAAAACCAACGAACACCAGTGAGGCCGATGTAACCGCGATCAAAAGAGCTGCCAGAAGAAAGGCAAGTCTTGAGATATGGATACGGGACTCGCTGTCCGATTTGTCAGAGTATCTCCGTCGAAATTCCGCCAACGTTTGTTCTTCCCACCTTCGCCGGCCTTTGAAATGACCATAAAACAACCGGCGGAGCACCTTTGTTTCGTTCGCCTTCCGTCAAGACAGTGCCCCTCCAAAGTTCCCTAGCGTTTAGCTGGCGGGACCTCGGCTGTCTCTGAGGCGTTGAGGTGCTAATCCTAGCTTGGAAAGTGTTAATTAGTAGTGGTGGTGACCCGAGAGAGTCAGGAACAAATATTAAAAAAAGAGATTGTTTCAGAGTGACTTCTGATGCGGCGTAGCAACTTAAAGTAAATTTTGAAAATAAATTCAACCCGTACTCTTCGCGCGGCGGTCCGTTTCGCCTCGACGATCGAATACAGTGTCAGGTTCCGCATGTGCAAAGGCAAAAGCGTTTCTGCCTGCATCTTTTGCCCGGTAGAGCGCTGTATCAGCTGCTCGGATTAGATGTTTTTCCGACATCCCTGAGTTTGGCGCTAGCGCTATGCCGAGGCTGATGCCGATACTCACACTCTGTCCTGGATTGATTTCAATCGGCTCTGCGACGGAAGCTAGAATCTCATTGGCAATTGTCTCAAGGTCAGCCTGATCCTGATACTTCATCAGCAAGATAACAAATTCGTCGCCGCCAATGCGCCCGACCACACCCTTGTCGCTGATAATGTCCTGCAATCGCGAGGCCGTCACGCGCAACACGATATCTCCGGCCTCATGACCATGTGTGTCGTTAACAGGTTTGAATTTGTCGAGGTCACACGCAATGACAGCAAACCCTTTTTCGGGAAGGCCATCGATTGCGTAGGCAAGGCGGTCAGAAAAGTGGTGCCGGTTCGGCAGACCGGTCAAGCTGTCGTGATGCGCAAAGTAATGATTGCGGCGTTCGCTTTGTTCCAGCGTTGATGACAAGCGGCCAATCCTGCGGGCGACAATCACAGAAATTGCCGCAATCAAAACCGCCAGGATCACGATCAATGGAAGGGCGCGCATCCAGACCCTCAATCCGGGTTTGGAATGGTTCCATTGAAAATAGCCGACAAGGCTGCCGTCGGGACCATAGGCCCGCAGTTGCGTCGGGTGTTCGCGCGAAGGGGCACCTTCGGTGAAGGTCAGATCGCGAAACCCATAGTGATCCGACATCGACTGAAACCATGCCTCTCCAAGGGAGTAGACGCTGACAAGCAGGCGGGGATTGGCGTCTGAGAGCGCAGTAAGCGGTGTTTCCATTTCCACTGGAACCGCGCTCAGCAATGCGGGGGTGCCCTCGATCACGGCAAGCGCTGCGATCGAGGCATCAAACATGGCACGTGGCGGCGGGAAGGGGCCTTGAGGACGATCGCGCCGCGGGAAACTTGGAGACCGGAAGGCTGCGGTGAAGAGCTCAGACAGTTTTTCGGTGTCTTCCCATGGGGCAGAAGATCCGCTCTGATTGTGAACAGCCGTTTCTGAAAGAGCCATGAGATCACCGTTCTCTTCCAAGAGATAGGTGCGCTCCAGATCACTGACAGCTTTGAAGCGGTTCAATATGGAGGTGGTGACGGCAGACCGGTCCATTGGGCCCGTCAGCATCTCTTGAACATCTTGGTGCTGGATGGCGGTCATCTGGTGGCGGGCAATTTCCCAATACTGATCTTCAACGGTGTCAAGGAAACGCATTTGCGCTGTTTCAAGCGCATGCCGATCGGCGGCCCGCCACGCGAACTGTGCGATGAGGGTGAGTGCGCCGCTAGACAAGACTATCAGTAAGGCTGCGAGCCCATAGACCCACATGGTGATTTGACGGCCGGATACCGTGCCGCTGCCGGAACCGGGGGTAGGCCCGCGGTCAGGTTGCGCCTGTCGTGTCGTCATGCGTCCGGCACTCTCCTCCTGTCCGCAAAGAAAGCTGGTCTTTCTCATTATCCAAGCGGATTGAACTATCAGCGTATATTCTACGGGAGATTCCTTACGGAAGAGTGCCCGGAACCCGATGTTTCCAACACTTTACGACACTGTTTGTTTAAGAATTGGGCCGCTTCTAATCTGCCAGGAGCTTCACCATAAGTTCCAGCTCACTCTCCGTGTTGAAAGCGTGCAAGGAGGCGCGAACCACCGCGTCCAGACCGCGCATCGGCAGGTCAATCCGAGCTGAGCTTGCCTGACTGACCGAGACATTGATCTGGTGATCGGCGAGCCGTGCCTTCGTTGCCGCCGGTGTCTCTCCATCGACAGCGAAGGTCACGATGCCGCCTTTCCGCGCGCCTTTGTCATGCAGCGAGATGCCAGGAACAGCGGAAAGTTCAGAACGGAGCTGCGCGCCCAAGGCACAAATTCGGGCGCCGATCCGGTCCATCCCGAAGCCGATTGCATAGCTGGTGGCAACGCCCAGGCCGACCTGCCCGGCGACATAACGTTCCCAGTTCTCATAGCGCTGTGCATGCGGTGCCAAACGGTAAAAGGACTCGTCCAGCCATTCGGTCGCCTGGAGATCTACAAAGGGCGGTTCCACCTGATCGAGAACTTCGTCACTGACATAAAGAAAACCTGTTCCGCGCGGTCCCCGCAGATATTTGCGGCCAGTGCCCGAGAGCATCTGGCACCCGATTTCCTTGATGTTGAGAGGGATCTGTCCGGCAGATTGGCAGGCATCGAGGAGGTAAAGAAGTTTGTGCCGGGCGGCAATCTCGCCGACATCTTCTGCCGGATTGATCAGCCCGGAAAAGGTCGGGATATGCGTAAGGGCGATGAGGCGGGTTTTCGGCGTGACGGCTGCCTCCAAAGCCTTCAGATCAATCTGTCCGGTCTCGTCATCTTCGATGAGATCGATTTCAATACCCTTCCGCTTCTTCATCTGCAGAAGTGCCACGTAATTGGACACGTATTCCGCGCGGCCGGTGATGACACGGTCACCTTCACGGAAGTCGATCCCGTAAAACGCCATATCCCATGCGCGGGTTGCATTTTCGATGAAGGCGATCTCGTTCGGAGTGGTTCCGATCAGCGCCGCAATCGATGTATAAAATGCGTTCGTTTCCGATTGCGCCGCTGCCGCCGCCTCATATCCACCGAGCGTGGCTTCCAGATCAAGATGGTGTTTGACTGCGTCCAATACCGGTGTTGCAGCAAGACCTGTTCCGGCATTGTTAAAGTGAATGCATCTGTTTACACCGGGGGTCTCGTCCCGCATCAGGTCTATTTCATTCTGGCTGAGGGAAGGGACGATCATGGGGAGCCTTTCCGGTCACGGGACGCAATCGATTGGACGTAAAACAAAAATGATCACAATCACATATTTTGGATATGGGTCCCTCGTCAACGCCGCAACGGTACCTGATGGGGCCGAGATCGTTCCCGGGCGATTGAGAGGCTGGGTCCGGGAGTGGCGTGTGTGCGGCGTCTGGGAACACGGTCAGGGCCGCTGTGCCTTGAGTGTACGTCAGGAGCCGGGGTCGGAAATCCGGGGCGTGATGACCCGGGAGCAGCAAAGCCGGTTGCAGGCCTTGGAGCAGCGTGAAAGCCGTTATGAGAAGATCGGACAGATCGGCACGTCTTTCCGGTGTGAGGCGGATAGCAAACCGGGACCGGAAGAGCTGTTTCTCTTCAAGGCAACGCCGGAAAACGAACGCTGGGGATGTGACCGGCACCCGATCCTGCAAAGTTATCTCGACTGCGTATTAGCCGGGTTTCATCAAATCTGGGGCGAGGAGGGCGTTAGCCACTTCTTCGACACAACCGACGGCTGGCATGTTCCTGTCCTTCAGGACCGGGCAGCGCCGCTTTACCCCAGAGCAGTCAAGATCGACACGAAGCTTTTGCAACTGTTCGACGACCAGATTGAGCGCCAGAAGCTGACCCTGATATCTGCTTAACGTTCTGTTTTAATGAGAAATAATTTGGGGGATGTCCCGATCCTAAGGTGCTGCCATATCAGGCGAAGGTCTGCGCGCGTGTAAATTTCCCTTTACGTAAACTGCAGCTCCTGATATTTGATTGTATATCAAGAAAATGCAATCTTGGGAGGAGTGCATGGGTTTCTTTGAGTACAAGGGGCAAGAGGCTCTGGAGCTTGTGTCGGAAGCGCGGGATCTGATGATCTACAGCTATCACGGCATTGAGGACATCCTGCAGCCAGGTAACAGCGAGGAGGCTGCCCGGCAGGAAATCGAATCCAAAGGGTGGACGGTGCTCACCCCTTATGATCTCGGCATTCCGGCGGCAGACATTGACCGGAACGGCACATTTCAGGGTGAAACGAACCAGTTCAAGGATGCCCAGGCCGATGTGCTGGCCAGATTTGATGAGACCGGTGCCATCACCCAGATCGGTTTGGCTTTTCGAGGAACGACCGGCACGATCGACAACATCATCAGCGATACGGTCGGTGATGTTATCGATTACCTGGAATTTCTGAGCGCAGATCCGAACTATGCTTTCGGGGCGTTTCCCGAGTTGATGGGGGCCATAAAGACGCTTCTGGAGTCTAACGGTCTCACTGCAGCAGACTTGATCGTAACGGGGCATTCGCTTGGCGGTGGTGCTGTCACCAACATGGCCGAGCGCAGCGATGATTTTTTCGACGGGTTTTACAAAGCCGCCGACTATATCGGTTTCGCAGCTCATTATACGCCGGAAGACGGCGCCTCCGTTTTGGACAGCGGCGCGGAAGTGCTCAGCGTGGATATTGAAAATGATCCGGTTCCCTCGGTCATTTCCGAAGGCCAGATTAACCTCTTTGGCAACGATACAGACTATGCGTATGAGACGAGCAATCTGATGCTTTTCAACGATTTCTACGCAACACCCGCCTATTGGGATGGCGGCAACATAACCAACCTGATCGCCTGGACGGCTCATTTGCCGTCCAACTATGAACAGGTTGTTGAGGCGATCGCCGGATCAGAGTTCTACACCGAGATGTCGCGTGACAGCGTCGTCATCGTCTCGGACCTGTCCGATCTCACGCGCGGCATCGTCTGGGTTGAAGACATAAACCCCTTGTTCGATCCAACGGGCCATCAGGGCGACGATGCCTTCATCCTCGGCTCCAGCAAAGACGATTTGCTTGCGGGCAAATCCGGCAAGGATGCGCTGGAAGGGTTTGCGGGGGACGATCATCTGAAAGGCGAAGGCGGCGCAGACCGGTTGCTCGGTGGGGCCGGAAACGACACGCTGGAAGGTGGCGCCGGAGACGATGTGATCGTTGGCGGAGCCGGTGCTGACACCCTTTATGGTGGGGCTGGCGCCGATACCTTTGTCTTTTCATCCGGTGATGGTGCAGATGAGATCAAGGATTTCGAAGTCGGGATCGACAAGATCGATGTGAGCGGTGCAGGCGTGACGCAATTCTCCGATCTTTCCATAACGGCCAATGGTTGGTGGACCGATGTTAGAGTTGCTTTTGGTAGCGAGACATTGCGCCTTGATACAGGCTGGCGTCCTTCCTTACCGGATCTGACGGCGGGCGATTTCCTCTTCGCCTAAGTTGAGCAGCACTCAAGGTCGATTGGATCGATTGATTGAGGCGGGCGTTCCTGCGTGCCTCACCCGCCGAACACTTGCTGCAGGCCATGGCCGGCAAGAAAAGCGATGGCCGCGGCCACCATGCCGATGGCCGTTGTTTCCAGCCCGCAGCCAACCCAGTGCCGCTGCGACCAGCGGGCTCTCAAAGACCCGATCGCGAAGAAAGCGCATGCGGTGAGACCGGACGCAAGCGCGGCGCTTGCCTCAATGTCAGCAAGAAAGGGCAGGAGCGGCAGTGCACCGAACAGGACGAAGGCGGCGAAGGTATAGAGCGCCGCCTTCAAGGGCGCGCGACCTCCATCCGAAACGCCATACTCGGCCAGCATCATGGTTTCGATCCAAGTGGTCCGGTTGGACGTTACCAGGCGCACGATGTCTTCCAGATCATCGCCCTCGTACCCCTTGGCCTTGAAGATCTGTCTAATTTCCTCGCGCTCTCCATCCGGTTCAACCCGGATGTGTTTTTCCTCGATCGCACGAAGCCTTTGAAAGTCTTCATTCTCGGACTTGGACCCGCTATAATTGGCGGCGGCCATTGAAAAGCCGTCGGCCAAGAGATTGGCAACACCAAGGATCAAGATGATCCGTGTTGATAAGTTGGCTCCGACAGAACCGGCAACAATGGCAAAGGTGGTCACAGCGCCGTCGATGCCGCCATAGACCCAGTCGCGCAAATAGCTCGTATCCGGTCCCCGCGCCAATCTGTCGGCGATATCATGAGGCTGGTGGCTGTGTTCGAGTGGTCGGTTCGGCATTGCTGGTTTCCCTGGCTAGCGTCGGCCAAGTTTAGGGTGATCTGATCGTCAAAACCTTGATCCGCCGCAATCGCCCGTGGGCTTTGGGCAACACTATTTGGCCAGCGTTCCGTAAGGGGCATTTTTGCGGTGAAGCGTGGGTGGCAATCAGGCTGAACGCCGTGTATAAGGCCGCACGTTTGCTCTGTTTGAGTGGGCGTAAACGAACAAAAATATCGCGGGACGTGTGTCTGGAGTTCGAATTGAACAGACCGTCCCGATGAGGAGTTGGTACTATGGCGGACAAGTGGAGCCCGGACAGCTGGAGATCAAAACCGATCCTGCAGGTCCCGGAATATCCTGATCAGGCAGCTTTGACAGATGTTGAGCAGCGCCTGTCGACCTATCCGCCGCTGGTGTTTGCCGGTGAAGCGCGCGCTCTGAAGAGCCAGCTGGCGGATGTTGCCAACGGCAAGGGGTTTCTGCTGCAAGGCGGTGACTGCGCCGAAAGCTTTGCCGAACACCATCCGGACCACATTCGTGACTTCTTCCGTGTGTTTCTGCAGATGGCGGTTGTGCTGACCTATGCAGCGAGCCAGCCGGTGGTGAAGGTTGGCAGGATCGCCGGTCAGTTCGCCAAGCCGCGCTCTTCCAATATCGAGAAGAAGGGTGATGTTGAGTTGCCGAGCTACCGCGGTGACATCATTAACGACATCAACTTCACCTCGGACAGCCGTATTCCGGACCCGACCCGTATGTCGATGGCGTACCGTCAATCGGCGGCAACGCTGAACTTGCTGCGTGCCTTCTCCCAAGGTGGGTTTGCCAACCTGGACCAAGTGCACCAGTGGATGCTCGGTTTCATCACCGACAGCCCGCAAGGCCACCGTTACAAGGAATTGGCAGACCGCATTAGCGAGTCGCTTGCCTTCATGCGCGCATGCGGCATCAACAGTGACAGCGTTCCGCAACTACGCGGAACAGATTTCTTCACCAGCCATGAAGCACTTTTGCTGGGTTATGAAGAAGCGCTGACCCGCGTAGATTCCACGTCCGGTGACTGGTACGCAACGTCTGGCCACATGCTGTGGATCGGCGACCGGACCCGCCAACCAGACCATGCGCACGTCGAGTTCTTCCGCGGCATCAAAAACCCGATTGGCCTGAAGTGTGGTCCGTCCCTGACGCCGGATGGCCTTCTGGAGCTGATCGACGCTTTGAACCCGGACAATGAGCCAGGCCGTCTCACCTTGATCGCCCGTTTCGGCTCCGACAAGGTTTTTGATCACCTGCCGCAGCTCGTGCGTGCTGTTGAGCGGGAAGGCAAGTCGGTGGTTTGGTCATGTGACCCGATGCATGGCAATACGATTTCTGCCGGTGGCTATAAAACCCGCCCATTCGACCGGATCTTGAAGGAAGTCGAAGCCTTCTTCGCTGTTCACCGTGCAGAAGGCACTCATGCGGGTGGCGTGCACGTTGAAATGACCGGCCGGAACGTAACCGAATGCACCGGCGGTGCCCGGGCCCTGACCGAAGAGCAACTCGGTGATCGTTACCACACCCATTGCGATCCGCGTCTCAATGCGGACCAGGCTCTTGAGCTGGCTTTCCTGATTGCTGAAAACCTCAAGAAAGAGAAAGACGGCAAGCAGAAAGAACCCCTGGCTGCGAGCGCTTAAGACCGCACTTTTCCGTTGTTTGATAATTTTGAGGGGCAGCTGTGGCTGCCCCTCATTTTTTTGTATCGATTTTTGTCAATTCTGCCGCCGCGGTAACAGGCGGTTAAGGCTCCAGATGCATATGTGCGACGTGGGATATTTGCACCGCAGAGGGGGCGGTGCTCGTCAACCGGACGCTCTGGGTAGGGGAATTTGAAGCGTGCGCGAACCGTGGGATCTTTCTAAGATTTCGTGCCTGGTGGTGGAGGACAATCCACACATGCGCACGATCTTGCGCTCCGTTGTCGGAGGGTTTGGTGTTCGCACGATCTGTGAGGCCACCGAAGGGGCTGAAGCCCTTGAGTTGGTCGTCGACCGCAAACCCGATATTGTCTTGTGCGACTGGAACATGAGCCCGTTTGGCGGCGCCGACTTCCTCAGAATACTGCGCAAGGATACGGACCCGATCATCAAGACAACGCCAGTCCTTGTGATCACAGCCCACGCGCGCCGTCCGATCATCCTGGAAGCTCTCAATATCGGTATTCATGGCCTTGTCGCCAAACCTGTGGCGCCCGCAGTTCTTTACAGGCATATCGGGGAAATTCTACAACGTCAGGAACTGCAGGGACGCAGCACGGGAATTTCCATGCCGGGGATGCCTGGCCACACAGGCGGCAGTGTGCTGGACTTGTCCTCCATGGCGCCGGATCAGCCTGCTGAAGCCGAAGACCAGTCTCTCGCACTTCTTTGAGCTGACACACCTCGCTGTTGGTTGCGGCCGATCAGGGGCTAGTTTCAGCATTTGCATGATTGCAACCCATTGTTCTTGACGGTACATCTCGGATCTCTTCTTTGTCCGGCACGAGATTCATGACCATCAACTCTTTCCGCCTTGCCGTTGCTCAGCTCAATCCGACCGTAGGTGATGTCGCCGGGAACGCGGAGCTTGTTCGTCAGGCGCGTGCCGACGCAAAAGCGCAGCAGGCGGATCTGGTCTTGACCTCAGAGCTGATGCTGGCCGGCTATCCGCCGGAAGATCTTGTTCTGAAACCGGCCTTTGTCCGGGAGTGCATGGAAACCGCGCGCACACTTGCCGAAGAGACCGCCGATGGTGGACCCGCGGTGATTCTGGGAACGCCGTGGTACTCCGATGCCGGCGACCTCCACAACGCTGTCCTTCTCATCGATCAGGGCGAAGTGAAGGCGGTGCGTTACAAGAGTGATCTGCCAAACTACGGAGTTTTTGACGAAAAGCGCGTGTTCAAGGCCGGGCCGCTTCCTGGGCCCGTTGACTTCCGCGGTGTGCGCATCGGGTTGCCGATCTGCGAAGACATTTGGAACGACGAGGTCTGCGAGTGCCTTGAGGAAACCGGTGCGGAAATCCTTCTGGTTCCGAACGGATCCCCTTATTGGGAGAACCGGGCCGAAGAGCGCCTGCAAGTGGTCGTGGCCCGTGTGGTTCAGACAGATCTGCCGCTCGTCTATTGCAATCAGTTGGGCGGCCAGGACGAGCTGGTCTTTGACGGTGGATCCTTTGCCCTTCAGGCGGATCGGAGCCTTGCGTTCCAGATGCCGCAGTTTGAGACAGCGCTCGGCATCAGCGACTGGAAAAGGGACGGCGAAACTTGGGTTTGTACCAGCGGTCCGGTGGCAAAGCTTCCCGATCTTGATGAAGCCAACTGGCGGGCCTGTGTGCTCGGGCTTGGTGATTATGTCACCAAAAATAGCTTCCCGGGTGTCGTGCTTGGCCTTTCGGGCGGCATCGACTCTGCCATTTGCGCGGCAATGGCCGTTGATGCGCTGGGGGCAGATAAGGTGCACAGCATCATGCTTCCCTTTCGTTACACCTCGGAAGAAAGCATCAAGGATGCCGCAGACTGCGCCAAGGCGCTGGGCCTCAGGTATGACACGGTACCGATTGCAGAGCCGGTCGAAGGATTTACCAAGGCACTGGACAGGTTGTTCGCTGGCACGGAAGCGGGTGTGACGGAAGAGAACCTTCAGTCCCGGACACGCGGCGTCATCCTGATGGCCGTCTCCAACAAGTTTGGCCACATGGTCATGACCACGGGCAACAAGTCGGAAATGTCGGTTGGCTACGCAACGCTCTATGGCGACATGAACGGCGGCTACAATCCGATCAAGGATCTTTACAAGACCCAAGTCTATCATCTGGCAGCCTGGCGTAACGCCAACAAACCGGCTGGTCTGCTCGGGCCGGAGGGTGAGGTAATCCCATCCAACATCATCACCAAGGTCCCGACGGCGGAACTCCGGGAAAACCAGACGGACCAGGATTCCTTGCCGCCCTATGACGTGCTCGATGACATTCTGGAATGTCTGGTCGAGAAGGAGATGTCGGTCGGTGAAATCGAAAAGCGCGGCCATTCCCGTGACCTGATTCATCGCATTGAGCATTTGCTCTACATCGCTGAATACAAACGCAGACAAGCTCCTCCCGGCGTCAAGATCACGGAGCGCAATTTCGGCCGCGACCGCCGCTACCCGATCACCAACCGCTTCCGCGACCGGTCTTAGAGCTTTTCAATCCGGCGGAGACGCATGACCTATCTGACGTTTCTGCAAACTAATGCCCGCTGGCTCGCCGGCGGATTTCTGCTGACCGCTTTTTCCGGGTTCGGGCAGACTTTTTACATTGCGCTGTCTTCGGGGCACCTGCGCGAAGAGTTTCAACTCAGTCACGGTGATTTCGGTCTTCTTTACATGGCCGCGACGCTCGCCAGCGCGGTGTCTTTGCCCTGGATCGGGCGCAGCGTCGATGTTTTCCCCGTTCGCCTTGTCGGGCTCGCAACATGCGTCACACTTGGCCTTTTCTGTCTGTCGATGGCTCTGGTGAATTCTGTCTTCATGTTGTTTGTGGTGCTGTTCGGACTGCGGCTGTCCGGGCAGGGCATGATGACCCACGTCTCCATGACGGCCATGGGCCGCTGGTATTCAGCGCAGCGCGGCCGAGCGGTGTCTGTCGCGCAGATGGGATTTCCCGTTGCCGAGAGCTTGTTTCCGGCCAGTTTTGTTTTGATTTCTGCGGTAGTAGGATGGAGGACCAGCTGGGCGCTCGCCGCCGGCATCATGGTGCTGGGGGCGCTGCCTATGCTCGCCTTGTTATTTGCCAAAGATCGCATCCCGCAATCAGACGAGCAGGGCTCGGGGGTAATCGAAGGGCGTCAATGGACGCGCGGCGAGGCGCTGCGCGACCCGATTTTCTGGCTTTTGACAGCCGGCGTGCTGGCACCGCCGTTCATCGGAACCGCCATCTTGTTCAATCAGGTGTATCTGACTGAGTTGCGAGGCTGGCCGCTTGAGCTCTTCGCCTCCGCCTTTCCGGTCATGGCCGGCACTGCAATTGCCACGGCGCTGGTGCTTGGGCCCCTGATCGATCGGTATTCCGCGCGGGCACTGCTTCCGGCCGTGCTACTGCCGCTCTTCTCCGGGTGTCTTGTGCTTGCGTTGCTCCCGGCCGCACCAACAGCCTTTTTGTTCATGGGGCTTCTCGGCATCAGCAGCGGATTTACCGCCGCAATGTCCGGTGCCCTCTGGCCGGAGCTTTATGGCAGCCGTCATATCGGCGCGATCCGCTCTGTCGCATTTGCTTTGATGGTGTTCTCGTCGGCCGCTGGCCCGGGCTTGGTCGGCGTTCTTATCGATGCCGGTGTCGACTTTGATCGTCAGCTTCTGGTGATGAGCGGGTACTGCGCGCTCATGACAGGTGGACTTGCAATAGCGTCGCGCAAGCTTCGTGACCGACAAAACGGTCCGCTGGCTTGAAAAGCTGAAATCTGGCCCGGCCAAACGGGGTAAAATCACCATTTGCACTTGCAGAGCTCAAGGGAGGCGGGTACCTGAGGCGCATGACTGTTACTGTACGCTTCGCGCCGTCTCCGACCGGCCACATTCACATCGGCAATAGCCGTCCGGCCCTCTATAACTGGCTTTATGCCAAGAAGATGGGCGGGCGCTTCATCCTGCGTTTCGACGACACCGATCTTGAACGCTCCAAGAAGGAGTATGCGGAATCGATCGAATCCGATCTCCGCTGGCTCGGGATTTCGCCCGATGTAATCGAGCGGCAATCTGACCGGGTGGCTGCCTATGAGGCGGCTGCGGAAAAGTTGAAAACCGCAGGCCTTTTGTACCCGTGCTACGAAACACCGGACGAGCTGGAACGTCGTCGCTCCCGTCAGCGCGCGCTTGGCCGCCCTCCGGTCTATGACCGCGCCGGACTGAAGCAGACAGTGGAAGAGCGGGCTGCGTTTGAAGCGGAAGGCCGCAAGCCGCATTGGCGGTTTGTTCTGCCGAACCATGATGGCGATCCCTTCCAGACCAAACGCACCGAAGTGACCTGGAACGATCTTTGCCGTGGTGACCAAACGGTAGACTTGGCCTCAATGTCCGATCCGGTCCTGATCCGCGCGGACGGCACGTTTCTCTACACATTGCCGTCGATTGTCGACGACATCGATATGGGTGTGTCCCATATCATCCGCGGTGAGGATCATGTGTCGAACACCGGTGTCCAGATCGCGATCTTCGAAGCGCTGGGTGCCACGGCGCCTGTCTTTGGTCACCATAATCTGCTGACCACGCGGGATGGCGAAGGGCTGTCAAAGCGCAAGGGGGCCTTGTCGATCGGCTCGTTGCGGGAATCCGGTGTTGAGGCGATGGCGGTCTGTTCGCTTGCTGTCCTGACCGGCACCAGCCAGGCCGTTGAAGCTGTTCCAAGCATGGACGCCCTGGAGGAGAAATTCGATCTGACCAGCGTGTCACGGTCCTCCGCCAAATTCGATCCGGAAGATCTCAAAGGCCTGAATGCGCGGCTTGTGCATGAAATGCCGTATGCAGATGCCAAGGATCGGCTCGATGAGATGGGTGTTGGCGGCGGCGAGGCCTTCTGGACCGCCATCCGCGGCAACTGTGAAACCGTCAATGATGCCAAAGGTTATTGGCAGATTGTCGGCGGCCCGGTTGAAAGCCGAATTGAAGGCGAAGACCGGGAGTTCATCGCCAAGGCAAAAGAGCTTCTTCCGGATGGTGAAATGACCCTGGAGACCTGGGGGGCATGGACATCAGCGCTGAAGGCGGAAACCGGCCGCAAGGGTCGGGGGCTGTTCATGCCGCTTCGCCGTGTGCTCACGGGTCTCGATCACGGTCCTGACATGAAGGAAATGCTGCCGCTTATTGGGCGTAAAAGTATTCTGGACCGACTACCCTGACAGGGACATCACGATCCGGGGCCGGACGGAACCCCGGGTCGTCCGACTTGAAGACCGGCGGGATCGAGGCTGTTTCAAGGTTCTCGTCCGCCAGAGATCTGCGGTTTCCGAGCAATGGCAGCTCTCCAGGTTTGCCATTCGAACCGTCGCCTTCAGTGGCAGCCGGTTTGAGCTGTTCAGCGGCTTTCGCGATCGACGCTGTCACATCAAAACCTTTTTCCAGGTTCGCGCGGGTGTCAGGGTCTTCATAAGCTGGCAGTTGCTCTTTGGTCAGCGGTGTCCGGGAAAGCGTTGAGTTCGATTCAAGATTTGCCGGCCGCGAAGTGCGGATGTTTTCAGCTGTGTAGCTTGGCTGCAGCCCACTGCTGATGTCCGAAAACGCAATTCGCCGTCCGGATGCGCCGGGATTGCTGACTTCTGTCCAGCCAGAGCGGCTCTTCGCCTTCCCCGTCAGCCGGCAGCTACATCCCTCGACAAACTCGCTTTTGTAACGATCAGCAAACGGCTGTTCGGAATAAAGGTCACCCGCAAGTGACATCATATCAGACCGGTCGCCGCCCGGGTTCTTGTAGACGTAGAGCTCGGTTTCAGAGGCCGGGCAAATCTCGTTGCAGCGGGCCGCATCATTGGCAAACTGCCGTTTTCCGGTCGCGAAACTGACCGGGAAAAAATACCCATCGCACGTGCGCACACAAAGGGTCCGGAAGGTTCCACCGGACGGGATTCTGCGCTTTCCGCTGGAACTGGTGCGTTTCTTGGTGCTTTGAGCAGTCTCTTGTTGCTTGGTTTGAGCCGGCGTTTGCTGCGGGTTGAAAAGTCGGGCCAGCAGCGAACGCGGCGCATCTCCAGAGTTCGGATTGGCGGCCGCATTGCGCGTATTTGCCGGGGCGCCGCAGTTTTGGCGCTTGAGGGCCGCCTGTAGCTGCCGGATGCGTTGTTGATTGCTGGCGTTTCCACCACCAGCCTTTGCCAATTGACGATCGATGGCTCTTAAATTGGAACGCATGCGCTGAACTTTGCCAGACAGTGCCTGGCACTGCGGACTGGCGTTGCTGTTGCAACCTAGATAGCTAAAGTCCCGCTCTGCCGCGCTGAGCGCCTTTTGCTGCTGGCTTTTAGCGGTTTGCCATTTTTGAGCACCCGCGGACGGACGGTTGCCGCGAGACTGAAGTTGCCGCAGTTCCGATGTCAAGCTGGCACAGCTTGCAGCCTCTGCCGGGACAGCAATAAGCAGTTGCACCGGCGCGAACGCCAGCGCGCATGACATTGCCAAAAACGCGGCATGACTGCGAAGCTTCATCACTTTTCCCCACCGGCGCATATCATCCCCGCGCCTTGCTGCTCAAACAGCCGGATCAGTATCCTCTCGAAGCCAACCCATATCAAGGAAAGCTCTCATGTTCGGTTAATGGCGGGCAGGGCGGCAGGCTTATTTTTCCGCAGCGGCATGAAGACGTTGAAAGATCTCGTCCAGAGCGATGCGCTGCTCTTCGGTCAAGGCCGCTTCCAAGTGAAGGGAATAGCCCAACGCTTTTGGCACGAGGTCCTCATACATGGCACGGCCATTATCGGTGAGTTGCAAGAGTTGTTCGCGCTGGTCATCCGGGTTCGCGCCGCGGCTGAGATGCCCTTTTTTCTCCAAAGCGGCGACGGCGCGGCTCACCTTCGTTTTGTGCATGGACGTCGCTTTGCCGATGTCGCGCGCTGTCATTGCTACATGTTCGCCAAGTGTTGCCACCACGCGCCATTCCGGGATCCCGATCCCGAAATCATCCGCGTAGATCTTGGACAGCGACCGGCTGACGGTCTCTGCCAGATGGTTCAGCCGGTAGGGAAGAAACTCATTGAGTTTCAGCACTGCTGTTTCTTGGGGCGCATTGCTGGTTTTGGGCATGAGAACTCAGGTCTTGTTGGGACATGCTTCACGCAAGATACAGATCGCATGCTGGAGAGGCGCAGCACCCCGTCAAGCCGATTGGTTTTCGGTGGACAGGGACTCAATGGTAACCAAGCAGAAGTATAGCTGGTCAAAACAGAGGGGAAAGCACTCGGCGGTCATTTTGCAAATCTACGGAGCGTTTGCTTCTCGTTGTTCGGTTCAATGCCATAGAAATGCCTGTATGAGGCGCAATTACTGGACCTATCTGTTGATAAGAAAGAAACGTTTAACGAAATAATGCACCAAAATTTGCGAATCGATGCCGTAACAAGTGACGCTGGTGTGGCAAGAACATATTCACACCCTGAGACCGGTGAATTGCTCATCGGGTTGGCTGGCAGGAAAGCGAGGCTGTCATGACTACGGCAGACACATCATCTGAACGTGAACTCGGACAAGACGCGAAGATCCATGACCTTGGATCCGGGTGCTATGCCATTTCTGCCGAAGGGTGTCCGAATACGGGTGTGATCGTTGGCGAGCGCGGTCTTCTGGTTATCGACGCCCAGCCGACGGAAGAACTCGGCCAGATTTTCCTCAAGAAGATCCGCGAGATCTCTGACAAACCGATCAAGGTCCTGCTGCTGACGCATTTCCATGGCGACAGCACTGCCGGTGCCGCAGCCTTTGAGGCTGGCGAGGTGATCGCGTCTGATCTGACCAAACGCATGATGGAAACCCGCGGTCTTGATGATCGTGAAGTTCTGAAAGCCCGGTATCCGGACTTTTATCCTGCTGGCCATGCGCTCCCGGCGCTGGCGATGCCGACCATGACCATCGCATCATCCATGTCCATCGATCTTGGCGGCCGCGAAGTGCGTTTGATGCATCTTGGGCGGGGACACACCATGGGTGACCTCGTCGTTTGGGTCTCAGACAGTTCCGTGCTCTATGCTGGCGGTCTGGTTCAATCAAACACTGCTCCTTATTGCGGCGACGCGCACCTTGCCGATTGGCCGCGGGCATTGGACCGGATCATGGCGTTCCGGCCTTCCGCGTTGGTCCCAGGCCATGGCCGTCCGGCAATCGGATCTGCAGCCGTCGCAACCGCGATTGAAACAACCCGCGACTATGTCGTGACTTTGCGCGATGCGGCTGCAGCTTGTGCCGAGAGCAAGTTGGGCCTGCACGACACCTTCCAATCCCTCAACGATGCGCTTCAGCCGAGATTTGGCAGCGCGCTGCTCTTTGATGCCCACCTGCCGTTCAACGTCGCAAGGGCGTATGATGAAGCGCAGGGGCTGGACCAGCCGCAGATCTGGACACGGGAACGTTGCGACGATCTGGAAGATGCGCTGACCCGCACATCGCCGGTTTCTCAAAAAACGGAAGTCGCCGTAGCAGAAGATGAGCCAGTGGCTGCCGAAGAGATAGTGGCAGAGGCCTCTGATGCGGATGTAGAACAAGACACGGGCGAGACCGCAGAAGCACCTTCAGAAGCTTCAAATGAACTCGTAACTGACAGTGACTTTGCAGCATCTTTGCTCGCTGGCGGTGAAGAGGCGGCTCCAGACGACGAACTCCTTCTGGAAGAAGAGATTGACCAGGACGAGAAGGTTCTGGAAAAAGCTGGCGCCTAAACAGCAGGCAATATTCGATAAACACCGCTCGGGTCCTATCATGGCCCGGGCGGTTTTGCTTTCTAAGGCCTCCGCTGCTTGATACCTTGCAATCGGTTCCCACATTGAAGTCAACTTTTTCGACACTTGGAGTTTTATCATGCGGTTCCGCACTGCAGCCATCCTCTTTCTCAGCCTTTGTATGCAGGCCGCTGCCCCGGCACTTGCCAATGATGAACCGGATCTGATCTTCAAAAAATCGACCGTCTGGAAGTTTTTGACCCCGGACCACAAGCTGGCGACCTATGCCATCGATGACCCTCTGATTGACGGAGTGTCCTGCCACTTCACTGTTCCGGAAAAGGGCGGAGTTTCCGGTTGGCTGGGCGTTGCAGAAGAAGTCTCGGATGTATCGCTCGCATGCCGTCAGGTCGGCCCGGTGCAGATCAAGGAAAACTTCGAGCAAGGCGAAGAAATGTTCCGCCAGGGCCGTTCGTTCATGTTTAAGAAGATGCGGATCGTGCGCGGCTGCGATGTGAAGCGGAATACGCTCGTTTATATGGTCTATTCCGACAAGCTGATCGAGGGGAGCCCGAAGAATTCAACATCAACCGTGCCGTTGATGCCTTGGGGAACGCAGGAACCACCGCGCTGTGGAGACTACTTGGAGAGCTAAGTCGGGAGGCCGCAGCTTGCGCCTTATTGGCGTGAGACCGGCTTGTCGCCTTCGAGCGTTTCGAGATGGTGGGCGACCGGCAGTTCGGCGTCCGCACAGAAATGCTTGTAAAGCATGGCCATCACATCTTTGACCGGTTCGCTGGCCAGCCGATAATAGATGGTGGTGCCTTCGCGCCGTGTTGAAACAAGCCCTTGCGCGCGCAAAAGAGCAAGCTGCTGAGAGACGGTCGGCATGCGCATACCGGTCTTCTCGGCTAGTTCGCCAACGCTGCGCTCTTCGTCCATCACATGGCACATCAGAAGCAACCGGGGCGCGGAAGCCATCAGCTTCATGAATTCTGCGGCGGTTTCCGCTTTTTCTTCCAGCGCTTTGTAGTCCATCAATAGACCTTGCCAAACTTCGTTGTGGGACGCAATCAAAGAACGTCCGTGTTCTTTGGCGCTTTTATATGCGGCTGGCAACGGTGACAACCAGGTTTCCGTTTCCACAACCGGTTCCGGTCATCAGGCAAACGCTTTTCTGTTGAACTTCGTTGCCGAATGCCTTTGTTCCGTCCGTAATCGCCAAGAGTGCGATGAACGGACCGCCAAGGACAATAGCCAGGAAGATGATCACAAAAAGGCGGTTCAACATTTTCTTTCTCCAGAAGGCAACGCTGTGTTGTTGATCCGGAGAATATGTTTTGCGCCTTGAACCCATGCTGAGTGGCATATTCAGCTACCGTTCAGGTTTATGAACTTCATTTAAGCTATTGATAGTTTAAAGAAAATATCTATAAGTTCTCTGTCATTGCGGTCCGTAGCGCGTCCAGAAGCTTCTCGTCCCGGCCATAAATGTCTTTTCTGAAGTGAGTCGAACCGTCCTTGTTCATCCATGCGGTCAGATAGGTGAGGTGTACTTCGATCGGCACGCTGGGTTTGACGACGGTCCGCTTTTCTGAATCCCGGATTTTCTCCCAATGCCCTTCATCCGCATTCTTATGGGCCAACAGGACATCAGCGAGTGCAAAGGGATCTGATACCCGGATGCAACCATGGCTGAAGGCCCGTTCGGCCCGGGAAAACAGGGATTTTGATGGCGTGTCGTGGATGTAGATGTTGAACTCGTTCGGGAACATGAACTTGATCCGGCCGAGCGCATTGCTGTTTCCCGGATCCTGACGCAGCCGGAAGGGGAAATTGCCGCGGGCATAGCTGTTCCAGGCTACTTGCGTCGGGGCGACTTCAGTCCCGTCCCGGAACACCCGGATGTTCTTGCTCGTAAGGGCCGAGGGATTTTGCTTCAGCTTCGGCAAATACTCGGAGGTCGCGATAGAGTATGGTACGTTCCAGAAGGGATTGATCTCCACGTAGTCAAGCGTATCGGAAAACACCGGTGTGGCGTGGTAAGGCTTGCCAACCACCACCGGCGCGGTGTGGATGGTCTTGCCTTCCTTGACCACTTTGAGCTCCTGGTCGGCCAGGTTGACGAACACATAAAAGCTGCCGAGATCGTCCCGCATCCAGCGCCGGCGCTCCATGTTGAGCTCCATCTGGACAAGTTTTTCTTCCAAGGGAATGTTCAAGCGGGCGAGGGTTTCCTTGCCGATGACGCCATCGTTGGCCAGGCCGTGGTGATCCTGGAAGGTTGTGACGGCTTCGATGAGAACACCGTCATAAACATCGCCGCTGTGTTCGGCAGCTCCGGGAATGTCTTCTTCAATCAACCGCTGCCGGAGTGCAGCAACCCGCGGATCGCTCATGCCGGGCTTAAGCACATCACCGTCAGGAACAGTGGTGAAGGGGCCGCTGGCTGCTTTCTCGCGATATTGAGCAAGACGTCGTTTCAAGCGCGCGTAATTGTCAGAGCGGGGCGCAAGACCTTCCAGGAACGCGCTGAAGTCAATCGCCTCTACGGCCTGTTCAAGCAGCATCGTCGGGTCCGGACGGTCCGGAAAGAGGTTCAGAGCCTTGTTGACCTTGTTGGGTTGAACGCGGCCGGAAGAGAGGTGCGTGGCATAGCGCAGATACTGCTTGGTGAGTTCCAGCTCAAACTGAGCCCAGTCGTCTGCGGTCTGGGCAGAGGAAGCCATATCCACCAGCCCGAGCGGATCATAGTTTTCCGGATTGAGCGCGTGCTCATTTGCCGCCGCCATGGCTGCAACGGCCAAATGGGCGTTTTCGCTCATGCCTTCGGCGGAAAACCAGATCGGAGCAAAAGCGCGCTGCCCGTAAAACAGGACTGCCTTTTCCGAGACATCCGGTGACATCGCCGCTTGCAGCGCCTTGGCGATTGGCGTTTCCGGTTCCAGGAAGACGGGCGCCGGGACTTCCACGTTTTCTGCGGCACGCTGCGGCTTTGAGGTTGGGGCTGGCGCCGATTGGGCAAGCCCTGCCAAGGGCTGTATCGCGATCACCGCTGTTACCAGCGTGATCAGTGCTGCGTGTCGAATGTACCGGCTCGCATGATCTGTCCTGTGCATCGGAAAGCCCCTCCTTGATTCCCGCAGCGTCAGATTAAAGGTTCCCGACCGGTGCGCCAACGCCAGAACCTGAAGGAAGGGCTGTTTGCATGAAAAAGTGATCTTGACCGCTCTGATGAAACCGGTCCATAACCCTTGCCATGATGACGGCCACACGGAACATCATTATCACCACCATTATTTGCAGCTAGCGACACCGCTGGCTGTGGCCGTTCCCTCTTGGCAAATTTCCTTGTAGACGGACCGCCCGGCCAGCCGGCCAGGAGACCGTTTGACATGAGCGCCGCTGACCCAGCGAAATCCGGCACCTTCAAGGGCTTGAAGCTCACCAACACATTGACCCGCCAGAAGGAAGACTTCTGCGCGATCGATGATAGCAATGTGCGTCTCTATGTCTGCGGACCGACCGTTTACGACTTTGCCCATATCGGCAATGCGCGTCCGGCGATTGTGTTTGACGTTTTGTACCGTTTGCTGCGCCATCTCTACGGCGCTGAGCACGTTACCTACGCCCGCAACATCACGGACGTTGACGACAAGATCAACGCACGTGCGCTGCGTGATTATCCGGATATGCCGCTCAATGAGGCGATCTCAAAAGTCACCAAAAAGACGGCGGATCAATACCAAAAGGATGTGGCATCTCTTGGCTGCCTGGAGCCGACGGTCCAGCCGCGGGCAACTGAGCACATCGATGGCATGGTCAAGATGATCGAACTGCTCATCGAAAAGGGGCATGCCTATGTGGCTGAGACCGCGGATGGCGGCGAAGTGCTGTTCGACACGGTTTCAATGCCGGATTACGGCGGTCTGTCCAAGCGCAAGCTGGATGAGCAGATCGCGGGTGCCCGCATTGCGGTCGATAGCCACAAGAAGAACCCGGGAGACTTTGTGCTTTGGAAACTGTCCTCGCCGGAAGAACCCGGTTGGGACAGTCCGTGGGGGCGCGGGCGTCCGGGCTGGCACATCGAGTGCTCCGTCATGAGCGAGCACCATCTTGGCAAGGTTTTCGACATTCACGGCGGCGGGTTGGATCTGATCTTTCCGCACCATGAAAACGAGATCGCCCAATCGTGCTGCGCCAACGGTACGAAGACCATGTCGAATTATTGGGTTCACAATGGCTTTGTGCAGGTTGAAGGCCGGAAGATGTCCAAGTCCGAGGGCAACTTCTTCACCATCCATGAGCTTTTGGAGACGGAGAATTTCGGCGGCCGCAAATGGCCTGGCGAAGTGCTGCGCCTTGCCATGCTGATGACCCACTATAAGGAGCCAATCGACTTTTCCGTCCGCAAGCTGGAAGAGGCGGAGAACCTTTTGGGCAAATGGCCGGATCTTGTCGAGACTGATGCGGCTCCGGCAGCAGACGTGCTTGATGCCATGAACGATGATCTGAATACGGCCGCCGCCATTCAGGCCTTGCATGGCCTTGCGGGCGAGGCGAACAAGGACCCGGTTAAACTGGCCGAGTTTTCAGCTTCTGCAGCTCTGTTGGGTCTCAAGCCTGTTGCAGCGGATATGTCCGGCATCGACGAAACCGCAATCGCGGCTGCCATCAAGGCCCGGCTTGAAGCGCTCAACGGTAAGAACTGGGCCGAAGCCGACCGGATCCGCGATGAACTTGCGTCTCAAGGCATTGCGCTAAAGGATTCAAAAGACTCCGAAACCGGTGCCCGCGTAACAACCTGGGACCTCAAGCGGTGAACCGGGTCAGGGAAAGACTGGCCTAACGGTTCTTCGCAGTTCACGAAGAGCCGTTAGAGCAAAAAGGGAGAGGCAAAACGGATGGCGGAAGAAACAGACATCAAATCTGGTGGCTGCCAGTGCGGGGCGGTGCGGTACTGTGCTGAAGGGTTCAAACGGCCTTCCATCTGCCATTGCCGTATGTGCCAAAAGGCGGTCGGAGGCCCGTTTGCAGCGCTCGTCGTCGTTGAAAATCTCAGTTGGACGCGTGGAGAGCCAGCTTACTTTCAGAGCTCCAACCTCGTTCGGCGCGGGTTCTGCCGGGACTGTGGCACCCCGCTGACCTATGAGTTTGAAGGCTCTCATATCGACATCACGATTGCGAGCCTCGACCAGCCTGATCTCATCGCACCGGAAATCCAGTTGGGACTTGAGAACCGCTTGTCCTGGTGCGAGGGACTTGTGGATCTGCCGACCCGGACGGAAGAAGCGGAAGCTGCGGCTCAGGAGGTGTTTTCCGGCATCCGCAACCATCAGCACCCGGATCGGGATACGGTTGCCTGGCCGGAGGCCGCCAAATGACCGAGATCTACAACGGTGGCTGCCAATGCGGCGCGGTTCGGTTTCGCATTGAGGGAACACTGGGCGAAGGGAGCATCTGTCATTGCCGGATGTGCCAGAAGGCGTTCGGCAATTTCTTCGCTCCGCTGGTAGATGCGCGCCACGAAGATCTGACCTGGACCCGCGGGCAGCCAACCTATTACGCCTCCTCTGATGTGGTCGACCGCGGGTTTTGTAGCCGGTGCGGAACACCGCTTGTTTTTGCCTATCGCGATTATCCATTGATTGGGCTGGCGATCGGAGCATTTGATGAGCCCGCCCGCGTCCCCGTTACGAAACAACACTGGAAGCGGGACAAGATCTCGTGCGTTGACACATTGCATGCGTTGCCGGGCGGGCCCGAAGATGATCCGGAATTTGCAGATGTGATCGCCGAAATTGACGCCAGCAACCACCAACATCCAGACCACGATACAAAAGAGTGGCCCGTAGCGCCGCAGATGTCCGACGGAACAGACAGATGACCAAAGACCGCCTCTACCTTTTCGACACGACCCTGCGCGACGGCGCGCAAACCAGCGGTATTGATTTTTCCGTAAACGAGAAGATCGTCATTGCAGAACTGCTGGAGCGGCTTGGGGTCGATTATGTAGAAGGCGGTTACCCCGGAGCAAATCCGGCCGATACCGAGTTCTTCTCTCAAAAGCGGACAAAAAATGCGACGTTTACTGCCTTCGGAATGACGAAGCGGGCAGGGCGGTCGGCGTCGAATGATCCTGGCCTTCAACAGATCCTGGCCAGCCAGTCGGACGCCTGCTGTTTTGTTGCCAAGGCCTGGGACTATCATGTGGACGTGGCGCTTGGTTGCACAAATGAGGAAAACCTCGAAGCGGTCGAAGGTACTGTCACGGCTGCCGTTGCGGCCGGCAAGGAAGCCATGATTGACTGTGAGCACTTCTTCGATGGCTATAAGGCCAATCCGGATTATGCGCTCGCCTGTGCCCGGACTGCCTATCAGGCCGGTGCCCGCTGGGTGGTCCTGTGTGACACCAACGGCGGCACATTGCCCGAAGAGATCCACTCCATCGTGACGAAGGTTCAGGAGGTCGTCCCAGGCAGTCATCTCGGCATTCACACGCACGACGACACGGGTCATGCGGTGGCAAATTCCTTGGCTGCGGTTGATGCCGGGGTGCGGCAGGTCCAGGGGACCTTGAACGGTCTGGGCGAGCGCTGCGGCAATGCCAACCTGATCACACTGATCCCGACCCTGAAACTGAAATCACAGTTTGCCGACCGTCTGGAAATCGGTGTCAGTGAAGACCAGCTTCAGGACATCACCGCGATCTCTCATGCATTCGACGAGATCCTCAACCGCTCGCCAAACCGGCATGCACCCTATGTGGGGGAAACGGCTTTTGCCACCAAGGCCGGCATTCACGCCTCGGCGATCCTAAAGGATCCGCAGACCTATGAACATGTCGCCCCGGAGACGGTGGGCAACCAGCGCCGGGTGCTCGTTTCCGATCAAGCCGGAAAAAGCAATCTGCTGGGCGAGTTGGCACGTGTCGGCATCACGGTCGACAAGTCCGACCCTCGTCTGGACCGGCTGCTGGCCAAGGTAAAGGAGCGGGAGGCGCTCGGATATGCCTATGAGGCAGCGGATGCGTCCTTTGAACTGCTTGCGCTACGCGAACTCGGAGAGGTGCCTGACTTTTTCCAGGTAAATTCCTTTAAAGTCATGGTCGAGCGTCGGTTCAATGCCATCGGTGATCTGATCACGGTCTCCGAAGCGGTGGTCAAGGTAAACGTCGATGGGGAGACGCGCATGTCCGTTGCGGAAGGTAACGGCCCGGTCAACGCGCTCGACATGGCCCTGCGCAAGGACCTTGGAAAGTATCAGGCCGCGATTGAAGGGCTGGAGCTGATCGACTATAAGGTGCGCATCTTGAACGGTGGTACCGATGCGGTGACCCGGGTTCTGATCGAAAGCCATGATGCCAGGACCCAGCGGCGCTGGTTCACCATCGGTGTCTCCTCCAATATCGTCGATGCGTCCTTTCAAGCGCTGGTCGATTCCATCACATTCGCGCTTGTCAAGGCTCAGGAGAGCTAAGGTTCGGCGCCAGAAAGGCACGCGCTATGTCTGAGCCCGTGACACGCACCGAGGCGGAAAACGAACTCCGCCGTGGCCTCCTCTTTGGCCTTGCGGCTTACGGCATGTGGGGGTTCTTTCCGGCCTACTACAAGCTGACCGATACGGTTTCGGCGGACCTCGTCGTTGCGCACCGGATTGCTTGGTCCGTTCTGTTCGTTGGCGGCTTTCTGTATCTTCGGGGCCGCTGGCAGGAAGTTCTTGATGTCTTTGCTGACCCGGCAGTCTTGAAAAAACTCGCGATGTCCGCGTCGTTCATTTCGGTCAATTGGCTGGTGTTTGTCTGGGCGATTGCGAACGAGCAGGTTCTGGATGTATCGCTCGGCTATTTCATCAATCCGCTCGTCAGCATTCTGGTTGGGCTGATCGTTCTGCGCGAACGCATGACGAAATGGCAGTACATTGCCGTTGCCATGGCCGGTTTCGCGGTCGTCTTGCAGGCGGTTCTGGCCGGTGGGCTGCCTTGGGTGTCTCTGGTGCTCGCGTTCTCGTTCGCAGGCTACGGCTATGTGCGGAAGGTGACACCTGTTAAGGCAACGCCCGGCCTGTTCGTTGAAACGGTGCTGCTGTTTCCGATTGCCATTGGATACCTGCTTCTCAGCCTTTCATGGGGTGTCGATGCGCTGATCTTGGATGATATTCCAGTCCTCATTGCGCTTGCAGGCACAGGCATTGTTACGGCGTTGCCGCTGATCTGTTTCAGCTCGGCCGCACGCCGTCTGCCACTCTTCATGCTTGGTTTGATGCAGTACATTGCGCCATCGATACACTTTCTGATGGCGGTTTATGTCTGGGGAGAGCCGTTGGATCAGGTCAAACTGCTCGGTTTTGTCATGATCTGGATTGCGCTCGTGGTCTTTACATTCGACAGCTGGCGGAATGCACGAAACGCCAGAAAAGCGCAGCAGGCGACGGTCTAATCTGCTGGTCTGTCATCCGTCGGAAGCGACGGCGAGCATTTCAAACCCACTCCGCTTGGAGGCGTAAAGATGTTTGTCGGCGATGCTGAGCGCGTCGGAGATCTCTCCGCCCTCGAGCTTTGCAATGCCGACACTTGTTTGGCACAGAAGGTCGGTTCCCGAATGCCGGATCGGGTGTGTGCTGAGGCTCTTCATGAACCCGGCCAGTTTCAGGGTTAGGCTGTCGCGTGTTTCCGATCGGAAGATCATGCAGAACTCGTCGCCGCCCAGCCGGATGATTATGTCCTCTGGTCCGGCGAGCGCTCGAAGCTGGCGCGCAAAACCTAGAAGGACACTGTCGCCGACATCATGTCCGTATTCGTCGTTGATCTGTTTGAATGAATCGAGATCAAACACCGCAATCCAAGACGCCTTATTGCCGGAATGTGCCCAGGACTCGATTTGCTTCACGGCCTTTGTGAAAAGGAAGTGCCTGTTGTGAACCCCTGTCAGCGCATCCTGCATGGCAAGGGTGTTGAGCTCTGCGATGCGGTCCATCATGTCCAGGTTCAACGAAATCCGGAGAAGGATTTCTTCTGGCGCATAGGACTTGTCGATGAAATCGGCAGCGCCGTATTTCAAGAAGCGGATGCGGTTGTCTGAGTTCGACAGCGACGACATGCCAATCACGCTCAGGCGTTCGCGGCTGTATTTGCGCCGCACTGTCTTCAAAAATGCAAAACCGTCTTCGTCCGGCATGTAATAATCGGCAAGAACAAGTCGGATGTGCGGGTGATCCCGCAAAATCTGCAGGGCTTCAGCCGGCGTGCTGGCTTGGTAAGTCTGATAAAGATGGTGCGATGTGATCTGAGCGATCCGCTCCCGGTCGACAGAGGAATCATCCAGAATCAAGATGCCGATCTTGGGATTGTAGGACAGCCGTTTCAGCAGTTCAGCCACATAATCAAGGCTCGCTGGGGTGTCCTTGAGGACGTAGTCGATCACCCCTTTTGCGAGAGCCTTTTCACGAACTTCGTTGTCGAACTTGCTTGTGAAGATGATCGTCGGAATGTTTCTGTTGCGGCAAAGGTCAACGATTTCCCCGTTTGGCGCGTCCGGCAGTGTCAGATCCACCAATGCAAGATCGGGTTCGCAGATCGGCATGTCGAGACAGCTTTCCGCTTCACTGAAATTTCGCGCGACCATGATCTGGTGACGTCCGATATCCTGAAGCCGGTCAACGATCGCCTTTTCGAAGAACGATGCGTCTTCCACCAGAAGCATAGTGCGCATGTAAGCTGATCCGCCCGTGTGATTTGCTTGGCAAATTTACAAGGGAAGAAGCTTCCAAGACCTTAACCCGAGGGTCAAAACATACCGAAAAGACCAGCGAAAATCGTCGTCCAGTCGCCGAACACCTATCGTTCGGAGAGTTTCGTTATTTTTTGCTGGCTAAAGATCTGCGGCCGCCGCGCCACCTTCGAACGGGGCATCAGAACCATCGCCGATACTTTTCTCGAGCATGGGGATGATCTGATCCACTTGTTTGGCAATTAGGTAAGGGACTTCAGTGTCTGGCCGGATGTATCCCTGCGCGCGCATGTGATCGAGCAGCTCAAGAAGGGGGGACCAAAAGCCGTTGATATTCGCAAGAACAACCGGCTTGCGGTGCTGACCCAGCTGAGCCCAGGTCATCATCTCCACGGCTTCTTCCAGCGTGCCAATCCCACCGGGCAGTGCAATGAAGGCATCCGATTTCTCAAACATCAGATGTTTGCGTTCGTGCATGTTCTGGGTGATCACCAGATCTTCAACGGTGTCCAGCATCACCTCGCGTTTTTCAAGAAACTGCGGAATAATTCCCGTCACTTGCCCACCGCATTCCATGGCAGCGCGCGCGACGGTCCCCATCAGGCCAACCGAGCCCCCGCCATACACGAGCCGCAATCCGGCTTCGGCAATCAACTGGCCAAGCCGAGCGGCTGCCGCCTCATGTGCAGGGTCCGACCCGAAGCTCGAGCCGCAATAAACACAAACGCTTTTGAGATGCTTAGGAGAATTTGTCGTCATAACGACATGATGTGGCATTGAGCCCTGTATAAGGTCAAGCATTCTGTTCGAAAGGCCGGTTGGTGATCCGCGGTTTTCTTGCCGCGGCACAAAAAGGCCGTTATGCATGGATGAAGAATATCCAATGGGGCAAGCAGACAAATACTGCCGTCTGCCAAGGGGAAGATACGAAAGCAGCGGCCGGTCAGCCGTATTGCTTTCGATGGGAAGAGCAATGAGCAAGCAGACCCTGATCCGGACTTTGATAATCGCCGTGCCTGTTGGCGTGGCGGCATTGATCACCGGTTACTTCTATCGTGACAGTGGCGAGATGCCGGTGGAGCAGGAGCGCGCAGATAGCCAGGTTGCTGGGACTACAAACGAGTCCTCCAAAGGCGATCAACAGGCAAGTGCTGCTCCGGACCAGCAGGCCGTCACGTCTGAACCCGCAGTTCAGCAAGAAGAAAACCCGGCCGTCACACCTGACGAACCCGAGGCGTCTGAAACTGCGGCAGTGTCAGACAAGCCGAGCTTCGACGTGGTGGGTGTGGAACCAACCGGCGAGACGGTTGTCGCCGGGCGGTCGGAAGCCGGAGCCATTGTGGCGCTGACAGCAAACGGTGAGGTGGTTGGCAAAACCATTGCCAACCCGGCGGGCGAATGGACCATCATTCTAGATGAGCCGTTGAAGCCTGGCGACTATGACGTTGCTCTGGAAGTTCACGATCAGGGCGGAGAGCAGCTGTCCACGTCCGACGAACGGGTTGCCATCTCCATTCCGGACGGTGGAAAACAACAGCCGCTCGTGGTCCTGAATTCGCCTGATGGACCGTCCAATATCTTGCAAAAGCCGGACGCGCCGGCTGCAGTCGCTGAAGCGCCAAATGCTGAGGAAACTGTTGTGGCCGCGGCACCGACCTCTGAAGCAGCAAGAGACACACCGAGCTCCTCGAGTTCTGAGAACGTCACTGCAGAGGCTGGCGGTTCTGAGGGAGCTGCTCCGGCAGCCGCTGAAACGGCTGTGTCGGCAGCTGCACCGAGCACTGACGCTGACACAGCTTCGAACGGAAATGCGACCGCAGACACACAACAACAAACTGCCGACAGCGGTTCCCATGAGTCTGAGCAGACGGCAGAGGTCGCCGGAACCATCACAGCTTCAGAACCGGAAGCAACCACGGCGCCCGTAGAGACGACAACAGCCTCTGCCTCCGATGCTCCGGAAAGTTCCGGTGATGCGGCTCTAACCGATACAAACCAGCAAGTTGCCGCGGCCTCTCAGGGCGAGACGAGTGCATCTGCCGAAACCAGCAGTGAGGGCGGTAACCCGCCTGTTACGGTTGAAGCAGTGGAGTCGGAAGAGAACAAGGTCTACGTCGCCGGCACCGCAGAACCCGGATCGTCTGTCCGTGTCTATGTCGGTGAAGACTACCAGGGCGAGGCCACAGCAAATTCCAGCGGGCGGTGGCTTCTTGAAGGCGACAAGTCGGTCGCGGAAGGCAATGTGGAAGTCCGGGCTGACATGATTGCCGAAGACGGCAAATCAGTGGATGCGCGGGCGGCCGTAACCTTTGAAAAACAACAGGATGAACAGATTGTCCTGACAAAGGTCGTCGCGAGCGGAACCTCCGGCTCGGCAGACGGTGACGGCGCGGACGTCAAGAAGGCGCTGCCTGTTGTGATCATTCGCAAGGGGGACAATCTCTGGCGGATCTCCAGGCGCCTTTATGGGGACGGTATCCGCTACACCACAATCTACCAAGCCAACAAGGGCCAGATTCGCGATCCGGATCTGATCTATCCGGGACAGGTGTTCCTCACACCGGAAGGAGACCTGAACTGGCCCGCACCTACCTCAGATACCGGCCGGAACGGCTGATAACTATAGGTTTTTTAGTGTTTATTGGGGCGGGCGCCGTTTTGGTGTCCGCCCGAATTCGTGTTGGACCTTGTCTTTTTGGGTATTGATCGCATATTTACGATTATTGGCGCCGCCCGAAAGGAGTTCCCCGCATGAGCGATCAGGTTTGCCCGCACACCGCAAGCGGCGAAAACGCGTCCGGTCTGTCGGGATGTGAAAGCCTGGCTGCACAGTTCCGGGCGCTTGGGCACCCGGCGCGCCTTGCGATCCTGCGGCGTTTGGCCAGCGAGAAAGAGGCTTGCTGCGGCGAAATCGTCAGCGCCTTGCCGCTCGCTCAGTCGACCGTGTCTCAGCACCTTCAGGTTCTTAAAGATGCAGGGTTTCTGACTTGCGACACCCGTGGGCGCAATTGTCATTATGTTTTGAACTGGGATCAGATTTCAAAGACGCAGGAAGCATCGGACGCATTCTGGAAGCTTTTGAACTCCGAGCACGATCACGGCGTTCTAGGCGCGGTGAACGAGTTGGCGGCAAACGAATAAGTCACCGGAACGGCCCGCAAAGGGCATCGGGAGAGAATACTTGACGCAATCACATGGGACGTCGGCCGGTTCGGCCCCGTCAAACCCTGCTCATGCACAAAAAAGCGCGCCCGCACAAAAGGCTGTTAGTGCGGACGAAGGTGACACGCTTTCAACGCTCAAAAACCTTTGGCCATATATCTGGCCGGCTTCACGGCCAGATCTGAAAAAGCGGGTTTTGCTGGCAGTTGCTGCGCTTGTGGTGGCGAAGTTCATTACCGTTCTATCACCTTATTTCTTTGCCTGGGCCACAGATGTTCTCGCTGGCGAAGAGGTTGGCCTGCCAGCCTTCCTTTTGGCTCCTGTCATGCTGGTTCTGGCCTACAACGCGGCTCGGGTGATGGCCGTTGCGTTCAACCAGTTGCGCGATGCCTTGTTTGCCCGCGTGGGCCAGCACGCCGTCCGACAGCTTGCCAAACTGACCTTCCGACATTTGCATCAACTCTCCTTGCGGTTTCATCTGGCCCGGCGAACCGGTGGCCTGAGCCGGGTTATTGAACGTGGGGTCAAGGGGATTGAGTCGATCGTCCGCTTCACGATCCTCAACGGGATTCCGACCGTTCTGGAATTCGCGCTTATGGCTGGTGTGATCTGGTTCCAGTTCGGCTTTGCCTATGTCGTGATCGTTGCCGTGATGATCGTGGCTTACGTCTGGTTCACGATTAAGGCTTCCAATTGGCGCATTGCCATCCGCCGGGAAATGAACGACAGCGACACGGATGCCAATTCGAAGGCCATCGACAGCTTGCTGAATTTCGAAACCGTCAAATACTTCGGCAACGAGAAAATGGAAGCCGAGCGCTTCGATGTCTCGATGGCCAAGTATGAAAAGGCGGCGACAAAAACCTGGACGTCGCTTGCTTGGCTCAACTTCGGCCAGGCAGTGATTCTGGGACTCGGAATGGCGGCCTGTATGGGGCTTTCCGCCCGCGCGGTCATGGCCGGCGAACAGAACATTGGCGATTTTGTTCTGATCAACGCACTGCTGATGCAAATCTCCATGCCGCTTAATTTCATCGGCTTTCTCTACCGTGAAATCCGTCAGGGGCTGGCCGATATTGAATCGATGTTCGATCTCTTGCTTGTGCCGGCCGAGATCAAAGACAAAGACGGGGCAGCTCCGCTCAAGGCTGTTGAAGGCACGATCCGTTTCAAGGACGTGAAATTCCACTACGACGCAGACCGGCCGATCCTCAAAGGTGTGGATTTTGGGGTTCCTGCCGGCAAGACAATTGCCATCGTTGGCCCGTCCGGGGCAGGGAAATCAACGATCTCAAGGCTGTTGTTCCGGTTCTATGATGTGACCGGCGGCGCCGTTGAGATCGATGGACAGGATGTTCGCGATGTCACCCAGGAAAGTGTGCGCCATGCGATTGGCATGGTCCCGCAGGACACTGTCCTCTTTAACGACACTATCGCGTACAACATCCGCTACGGACGGCCGGATGCGTCCGATGATGAGGTGAGGGACGCGGCGCGCATGGCGCAGATCCACGACTTTATCGAAAACCTGCCGCAAGGCTATCAGTCTGAAGTTGGTGAGCGTGGGCTCAAGCTGTCCGGTGGCGAAAAGCAGAGGGTCGCAATCGCCCGGACGATCCTCAAGGCACCGCCGATCTTGATTCTCGACGAAGCGACCTCGGCTCTGGACACCCATACGGAACGCGAGATCCAGTCGGCATTGGATCAGGTGTCAAAGAACCGCACGACGCTGGTGATTGCTCACCGCTTGTCCACGGTCGTGAATGCGGACCAGATCATTGTGCTCGAAGCTGGTGAAATTGCAGAACGGGGAACACATTCGGAGCTTTTGGCCAACGACGGACTGTATGCATCGATGTGGGCGCGCCAGCGTGAAGCCGATGAGGCGGAAGAGCGTTTGCGGGCAGCGCGCGAAAACGACGATCTCGGGATTATTACCCGCGGGCAACCGGCGGATTATGTCCCAGCAAAATAGCCTTGGGACTTCGCCGCGATTGCACTCCTTGAGTGAAAAGAATTCCCGCGCTTAAGCCGCGCGGGAGGTTGGAAAGTCCTTGTCATTGGCGCTTGTGAGCCTGTTCGGCATCTTGGCGGCTGTCTCCACAGTCCGGCCGAACAAAAGGCCGGACAGGGCATGTCTCAAGCGGCGCAACTCGTAGTGACGTTCAGCGCGGGCGCGGTTTTCAAATTCGTCTCCGGTGTGGAACATGGTGGTCTCCTTCGTTTCGGTGGAGACGTTGTCCCATATTGCGTTGATTTGAAGAATGTGGCTTATATCGCAAGGATATTTCGAAAGTTTGGTATAATGCGTCTGGACGATTTGGAGTTCTTTATCAGGGTCGCCGAGCTTGGCAGCCTGTCAGGTGCCGGCCGGGAGATTGGATTGTCGCCGTCGGCAGCAAGTGCGCGTCTGACCAATCTTGAAAAGACGTTTGGAGCGCAACTTTTTGCAAGAACAACCCGGAAGACAACGCTGACTGAAGCCGGCCGCGTCCTTCTTGATCACGCGCGGTCTGCGATCAATGAGTTGCAGCAGGCACGGCAAGCGCTTGAGGCGACGCAGGATTCGCCTCAAGGCGCGTTGCGCATTTCGTGCAACACTTTCTTCGGCCGGAAACACATTCTTCCGCATCTCGTCGAATTTCGGAGCCTTTACCCGGATGTCCAGATAGAAATGGATATCTCTGACCGCATGGTCGATGTAGTTCAGGAAGGCTATGACATGGCCATCCGTGGAGCACCGCTTGCCGACAGCTCACTTCTGGCCCGCAGGCTGGGCGGAAATCCGAGAGCTTTGTGCGCATCCCCTGATTACCTTGCCCGGAAAGGTCGGCCCAAAACCCCTGAAGACCTGAACAACCACGATTGCATCAGCATGGCGTCCGTCCCGGTTTGGTATTTCGATGGTCCGGACGGGGAGGTTGGTTTTGAATTGAAGAACCCGGTGATTAAGGGTGACAGCGGTGACCTGACATATGATGCCGCGATCCATGGCCTTGGACTGAGCTTGAAATCCCTTGCCCATGTTTGGGAGGATTTGCGGGACGGGCGACTGGTCGCGGTGATGGAAGATTATCCGGTTGCCCGGGTTGGGGCGATTTGGGCGGTTTATCCGCCAACACGGTTTGTCCCGCCCAAGGTCAGTGTCTTCGTCGATTTTCTGATCTCAAAATACGGCAAACCAGCCTATTGGGAGAGTGATTACCGGGATGCTAGGGCATCCGGTATCGGCACCGCTCCGGCAAAAAGCGCTTGAACTGCCCCGAAAACGGTTCTCATTGAGAAAAAAAGCTTTTAGAAGCGGGGGCAGTGGCCCTGCGCATTAGGTGCGCTCGACGACCAATGAGCAATTTGCGGTGAGATCTTCGCCGCTCGAAAATGATCCTGCCCGTTTGTGGATGCTGAAAGCAGAACTATGTCGATTGTCGATTCCGTAACGAAATCCCTGGTCCCGGTTCATCGTGAAGGCTGGCCCTTTGTGGCCATTGCGCTGGTTGCGACCCTGGTTGTCGGCTGGTTCGTGGATCCCTTGTTTTGGATCGGTCTCTTTTTCACAGGTTGGGTCTGCTATTTCTTCCGAGACCCGCAAAGGGTGACCCCGGTTGGCGACGGCTTGGTGATTTCCCCGGCAGATGGCGTCGTAAGCCATGTAGGTCCAGTGCGCCCTCCAGAAGAGCTTGAGCTGGGCGCCGAACCTTTGGTCCGGGTCTCGATCTTCATGAACGTCTTCAACTGCCATGTGAACCGGGCTCCGGTTGGCGGCAAGATTGTTCGGGTCGCATACCGGGCGGGCAAGTTCCTCAATGCGGAGCTCGACAAGGCCAGTGATGACAACGAGCGCAACGGTCTGGTGATTGATCACAACGGCACGAACATTGGTGTTGTTCAGATTGCAGGCCTGGTCGCGCGCCGGATCGTCTGTTTTGTGAAGGAAGGTGAAAATCTTTCCGCCGGCGAACGCTTCGGTTTGATCCGCTTCGGCTCCCGGCTCGATGTCTATTTTCCTGCAGGAACAGTGCCGAAGGTCGCGCTTGGTCAAACCATGATTGCGGGTGAAACAGTCCTGGCAGACCTTAACCAGCCGCAGGCTCCGGCACCCACACTAACCCGGGTGAGTTAAGGCGCGATCGTGATCGAGGATACTGGCCCCACATCCATCAAGACCAAGCGGCAACCGCGTTTTCGCAGGGTGCCGCTGCGCCTGATCGTGCCGAACATGGTGACGCTCCTGGCATTGTGCTCCGGGTTGACGGCAGTACGTATGGCATTTGAGGGCCGTTGGGAGTTTGCCGTTGGCGCAGTTTTGATTGCCGCTGTTCTGGATGGGTTGGATGGCCGGGTTGCCCGCCTGATGAAGGGCACGTCGAAATTCGGCGCTGAACTGGACTCACTGGCGGATTTTGTCAATTTTGGCGTCGTGCCGGCGTTGATGCTCTACATCTGGATCCTGAATGAGGCTGGATCTCTCGGCTGGATTTCCGCTCTGATTTTTGCCATTTGCGCCGCTCTGCGTCTGGCAAGGTTCAATGTGGCCTTGGACGACCCGGATAAACCAACCTGGGCTTCTAGGTTCTTTACCGGCGTGCCAGCTCCCGCCGGTGCATTGACCGTGCTTTTGCCGCTTTATTTCGACTTTCTTGGCCTGTTTCCGCACTGGTTTGCAGACAGTGCGGTGGTCGCGGCTTACACCATTGCAATTGCTTTCCTTCTGATCAGCCGGCTGCCGACGTTTTCAGGCAAAAATTTCGGTACGCGGGTGCGCCGGGACTATGTTCTGCCACTGTTTGTCTTTGCCGTTCTGATTGTTGCGCTCACGGCCAGCTATCCATTCCGGATGCTGGCGGGCGGGTCAGTGCTCTATCTCTTGAGCATTCCCTTTTCGTGGCAGCAACATCGCAAACTTGTCCTGGCTGACACGGGACAGAGCATCGATGAAGATGGCGATGAAAGCGACACCGACCTCGATAACATTGCAGACCGTGACAAGGATCACGGCAGCTAATCGCGATAAGGCACGGGCGATATGATCTTTCGGGAAAGCACCACAGAAGATCTGCAAAGCCTGGAGCGGATCTATCCGGCTGCATTTCCGGATGAGGATCTCCTGCCGGTGGTCCGGTCTTTGTTGACTGGATCCGTCGATGTTCTTTCACTCGTTGCGGAAGACAATGGGAGAGTCGTTGGTCATATCGCATTTACGATTTGCAGTGTTGGCGATGTGTCTGTCGGTCTCTTGGCTCCGCTTTGCGTGGACCCGGCTCAGCACAAACAAGGGATCGGCAGCGCGCTGGTTCGCGAGGGGTTCAAGCGTCTTCAGGAGCGCGCGATCGACAAGGTTCTGGTGCTCGGGGATCCAGCATATTATGGCCGTTTCGGCTTCGCTCCAGAGCGCGCGATCCACCCGCCTTATCCGATGCCTGAAGACTGGGCGGAGGCCTGGCAGTCCGTATCGCTGGGGACAGGAGCGGATCAGTTGGAAGGCCCTCTGATCGTACCTGATGTTTGGCAGGATCCGTCCCTCTGGGGCTAGAACTCTCCGTCCGCTAGAACTGAATTCCAAAAGAAAGGGAGCTCGGAAATCGGGTTTCTCGGTGGAGAATTGTGCGTCAATTAGGCTCCCTCACGTCAATGAGGGACTTAAAAATGTTGCAAGACAAAACAATTCTTATCACGGGTGCCAGCAGTGGAATCGGTGCAGCGGCTGTGAAGCTGTTTGCCGAAGCGGGAGCCAATCTGGTGATCACGGCAAGGCGAGCCGATCGTCTCGAAGAGGTCAGGAAAAGTGCGGGCGCTGACGCGGATCGGGTGTTGATTGTGCCCGGCGACGTAAACGATCCGCACTGCGCGAAGGGCCTTGTTGAGGCTGCAAAGGATCATTTCGGCGGACTTGACGGTGCATTCAACAACGCAGGGATCCTGGGCGATCTTGGTCCCGTTGAGGACATGCGTCAGGAAGCGTGGAACACCGTTTTGAATACGAACCTGACAAGCTGTTTTCTTGCGGCCAAATACCAGGTGCCCGCTCTTCGGGAAAACGGCGGCGGAGCAATTGTATTCACATCCACTTTTGTCGGACACACGGTAGGCATGCCGGGGATGGCAGCTTATGCCGCGTCAAAGGCCGGACTGATTGGGTTGACCCAGTGCCTCGCAGCGGAATGCGGCCCTGCCAATATTCGGGTCAATGCACTGCTTCCTGGAGGGACGAAAACGGATATGGCTGGGGATGATCCCGAGTACCATGAGATCGTCAAAGGAATGCATGCGCTGAAACGTATGGCCGAGCCGGAGGAAATCGCCAGAGCGGCTATGTTCCTCTTGTCGGATGCGGGCTCCTTTGTCACCGGGTCTGCCATGTTGTGCGACGGCGGCAATTCCATCTCCAAAACATGATCCTGGCACCGGCCCGCACTAAGCGGGCCGCTTCCGGATGAATTTCTGTTCCATGACTTCCTGGCCCCACTGATCGCCAAGGTATTCTTCCGCCAGATCAAAGCCGTTCTTTTCATAAAGGGCCCGTGCAGCGTCCAACCCCTTCAGGGTCCAGAGATGAATTTCGTCGAAGCCGAGCCGGTCGCAATGCGCCAACGCTTTGTTGAGGAGCACTTTGCCGAGCCCTTTACTGCGCAAGCGTTCAGACAGGATGAACCAGCGCAGGTGGGCAATGTTATTGCCCAGATCTTCGCCATCGATCGTGATTGACCCGATCACGGCTCCATTTTCCAGAACGCTCCAGCTGTTGTTCATTGGACGCTCGACCCGCGGCATGAATTCCGCCATGGCTTGAGAAACAACACTTTCAAAAGCCGGTCCCATGCCGACAATCGGGCCATGTGTCCGGGCGTGCAGGGCCGAGATATCACCGATCATGCCGGTCTGATAGCCTTCGACAACCGGATATTGTGTTCTGTCAGGCGCAGCATTTGAGGCGTCGCTGCCAAGGGCCTGGGCATAGGAGGTGAGGGCGTTGGCGATTGTTGCCGTGTCGACGCCCGTGATGTTGGCAAGCGCGGTGCGGGCCTGATTGTCTCCAAACCGGTTGATCGCAATCCAAGTGTCTTTGCCCTTGGGGGTGAGGTGGAGCTGGAAGGCGCGTCCATCGGTCTTGGATTGGGTTTGAACGATTTCCCCCCGCGTTTCCAAGGATTTCAAAAGACGGCTGATCGTGGACTTTTCCAATTTAAGCCGTGCCCCCAACTCCTTTGCAGTCAGACCGGGAGTGAGGCCAATTTCTATGATTGCGTGAACCCCCGAGCCGGAAAGATCTGTTCCGGCGATCGTCTTTTCCAAAAAGCCAAACTCGCGCACCAACATTCTGGATGCTGCGCGAATGTCTTCGATGAGGTGAGGGGCTTGAGGGGTCATGGCTCTAACATCCAAAATAGTTGTATTAAGCAACTATATAGGTGGTGAGCGGTCAGACGGCAAGCTGAAAAAAGAAAAGGCCGCCGGATACCGGCGGCCTTTCCACGAGCGGCGTCTACTGGAGGTCTACTCAGCCGCGTGCGGGAGTTCTTCCTGGTTCGGAACCTTCGGCGGCGCAGGTTTTGGCATCGACACCACTTTGGCAGCCGGGCGTTCCTTCTCCTGTTCCGAATCTGTCCACTCCACATCCTGATCAGCGTCAGTGGTGGGTGCAGCAGCCGGAACAGGCTTGCGCCGGAACCGCTGTGCGATGGACCGCGCTGAACCGACCCAGACACTTGGCAACGCAATCATGACCGGGATCATGATCAGTGTCAGAATTGTGGAGAAGGCGAGACCAGAAATCACCGCTGTCGACAACTGGACCCACCAAACGGCGGTGATGCCGCCATAGGCCGTAACCTGGTTGGCGAAGTCGAAGTTGATCTGTGTCGCCATCGGGATCAGACCGGCAATCGTGGTGATGGTTGTCAACAGGATCGGCCGGATCCGCTGCGCAGAGGTTTTCAGGATCGCTTCCAGCGGATCAAGCCCATCATCGATAAACCGGTTATAGGTATCGATCAGAACAATCGCGTTGTTCACGACAATCCCGGCAAGCGCCACGACCCCTGTCCCTGTCATGATGATCGAGAACTTCTGGCCTGTCACCATCATCCCGAGCAGCACACCGAAGACCGACAGGACCACCGTCGAGAGGGTCAGGAAGGTCTGATAGAACGAGTTGTATTGCGTCAGAAGGATTAGGAACATCAGGAAGAGCGATCCAACCATCGCCTTCATCAGGAATTCACCCGATTCCTTCTGATCCTCATCAGCGCCGCGGAACTGCAAATACACGTTGTCCGGCCAGGTTTGCGCGTCCAGCCACTTCTCCAGCTCGCCAACCTGTTCATCCGGTGTGGACCCGGAAGCAGGGTTGACGGTTGCCTTGACCATCATGGAGTAGAGGCCGTCACGGCGGACGATTTCCGAAACCTTCTGGGCCGGAGAGCGATCGACGAAGTTTGCCAGCGGCACAAGTCCGAGCGAGGTTTGAAGACGCAGTTGGTCAAACCGGTCGATCGTGCGTTCGTCTTCCGGCAAGCGGACACGAATATCGACCTCGTCTTCGCTGTCATTCGGACGGTACTTGCCGATCAAAACGCCGTTGGTCACCAGCTGAACCATGTTGCCGACCGAAGCGATATGAGCCTGGTAACGGCCAGCCTGTTCGCGGTCGATGGCGATTTGCCACTCGATGCCCGGCAGCGGACGGTCGTCTTCCTGGTCAATCAGCGCTTCGACGCCATTCAGATGATTGCGGACACGGGCAACGTTCTCAACAAGCGTATCGTAATCCGTCGACTTCAGCTCAAGCTGGATGTCCTTACCGGTCGGCGGGCCACCCTCGATCTTCCGTGTCTCCACCTTGATGCCCGGAATGGAGGACGTGCGTTCGCGGATCTCTGCAAAGATCTCCTTGGCTTCACGCCGGCAGCAGAAGTTTGCCAGTTCAAGCTGTAGCTCGCCCATGACATCGGCAGGCTTGTCCTGGACACCGCCAACAGACGGGCCACCCGAAGAGCCACCCGGTGTAAAGGCGGTGGTGACGATGTGGGCCACACCTGCGACCTCCATCACTTCGGCTTCCACCTTGGCAACTTGCTCAAGGGCTTCCGCGGCAGACATGTTGCCTCGGCCGGAGATCAATACCACAGCCTGATCCGGCTCTTCATCAACGAAGAATTCCACGCCGGTCGGATTGGAGACGAAGGACATCATGATGTAGCCGCATACGGCAATCATAGCGACGATTGTGACGATGTTGCCGATCGGGTTCCCGGCCAGCAGCTTCAGGAAGCGAACATAAAAACCGGTGAAGCCTTTTACCTTCTTCACATCGAAGTGGGCCTTGCCGGAAAGAAGCTCCGCTTCGGCCCGGTCTTTTGCGGCACGAACGGCAGCCCGTTCCTGGGACCAGCGCACGAATGGACGCAAGATCCGATAGGAAACATACCCAAGTCCAACGAACGTGACCAACCCGGCCAAAATGCTGACCAGCGGAACCATGCCCTCAGGAAGGGCACCTGCCAGAAGACCCGGCACCAGCGGACCGCTTCCGATCGCAAATGCACCACCTGCCGCGATTGTCACAGCCAGCAAGGCAGCTGCGTGACGGCCGAGCCAATGCGAGACATCTGCCAGCACGCCACCGGTCACCGGCAGGAACACCATCGCCGTGACCAGCGATGCGGCCAGAACGATGATCACCATGATCGGTAGGTAGCTCATGAATTCACCGGCAACACCCGGCCACAAAAGCATGGGGAGGAAAGCCACCAGGGTTGTCGCGGTGGACGAGACAATCGGCCAGAACATGAGCTTTGCAGCACGGATATAGGCCTCACGGTCCTCCATGCCCTCATGCACCTTCCGGTCGGCATACTCCGTCATCACGATGGCACCATCGACGAGCAGGCCGACGGTAAGCACGAGGCCGAACATGACCATCGTATTGACCGTGTAGCCAATGCCGCCAAGGATCAGGAAGCCCACCATGAAGGATGTCGGGATGGCGAGACCCACGAGCAGGGCGGACCGCATACCAAGCGCTGCCAGAACCAGGATCATGACCAGGAAGATCGCGGTCAGGATCGAGGACTGAAGAGAGCCAAGAACCTCATAGATGTTGTCGGATTGATCGAGCAGGATGTCGACCTGGATCGTCTCTGGCCAGTCTTTCGAGGCTTCCTCAACAACAGCACGTACGGCTGCATTGTTCTCGATGATGTTCGTGCCGATCCGCTTGGTGACTTCCAGCGCGATAGCCGGTTTGCCGTTTACGCGGGTGTAAGAATCCGCATCCTTGAAAGTTCTGCGGATCTCGGCGACGTCAGCCAGCGTGACGACGCCTTCACCGCTTTGTTTCAGCGGCAGACTGTAAACGTCGGATGCATTTTCAATGAGGCCAGGAACCTTGACGTTGAAGCGCCCTTTGCCACCGTCAATGAAGCCAGCTGGAACCAGTTGGTTGTTGGCGGTCAGTGTGTTCAAAAGCTCTTGCTGGGTGATCGCATAAGATTCCAGCTTCTGGGTATCGATCAGGACTTCCAGGAGCTCTTCCCGGTGCCCGGAAAGATCGGCAGAGCGGACGGTGTCGACCGCTTCAATCTGGTCCTTCAGACGCCGGGCATGCTGATAGAGCGTGCGTTCAGGGACATTGCCTGAGAGTGCCACGAACATGGTCGGGGCAAGGGCAAAGTTCATTTCCGTGATTGTCGGTTCTTCAGCGTCAGCAGGCAGCTCGCCCTTGGCCTGATCGACCTTGTCGCGCACGTCGGCAAGGGCCTCGTCCTTGTCGAACGAAATGTCGAACTCCAAGACGATACCGGCATGGCTTTCAGAGGCAATCGCCGTGATTTCCTTGAGGCCATCCAACCCGCGCAGTTCGGTTTCCATCGGTCGCACGAGCAGGCGCTCGGCATCTTCCGGAGAAATGCCCTGCTGGGTGATCGATATGTAGAAGATCGGGAGATCGATGTCGGGGCTGTCTTCCTTGGGGATCGACACATAGGTCATGACCCCTGCGGCCAGCAGCGCAAGCATCAACACGAAGACCGTCTTTGGACGGCGCAGAACGCCTTCAAGCATGTTGATCATTGGCTGATCTCCGCGGTTTCAAACACCGGATCCACAAGAACGCCATCAGAGACATATTCCTGTCCGACCACGATTGCATTGACGGTCTCCGGAAGGCCGCCGACCCACATCCCGTCCTGCTCTCCGCCAAGAACAGTGACTGGATAGAACACGGTGACATTGTCTTCGTCAACGCCGCGAATGCCGACCTGGCCGGTATCGTTCAGCGTCAGGATGGCAGGCGAGATCTTGTGTGCCTTCTCAACCGGCAATGGCAAGCGGCTAACCGCCGTGACGCCATCACGGGCAACACCATCTTCATTCGGGATTTCAACTTCGATCCGGAAAGTACGGGTGTCCGGATTGGCAGAAGGTGAAATGTAACGGACATGCCCTTCCAAAGTCTCGCCCGTCACAAGGACCACCTCAGCCGGCATGTTCAGGGAGATCTGGGCGATGTTCAGTTCGCTTACATCACCGATAGCAATCATCGGATCGGAATTCACAACGGTTGCGCAAATGCTGCCCTTGTCGAGTTGGGCACCAATCTCGGCCATCGGGCTTTCGATCACGCCGTCAATCGGCGAGCGGATTACGGTCCGGCGCAGCTCGCGTTCTGCTTCTTCCAGACGGGCCTTGGCCGCATCATACTGGGCCTGAACGGTCATCACGCGCGTTTCAGCCGTAAAGCCCTTGCTGCTCAGCTGGGTGGCGGCTTCTTTCAGCATTTCGGCCTCTGCGACTGCTGCCTTTGCTTCGAGAATTCGCGATTCCCGGGTTCCCCGATCGAGGACACACAGGATGTCTCCGGCAGCGACACGCGCACCTTCCTGGGCGGGACGGTCGACCACGTCATCTGTAATGTGTGAGCGAACGGCGACCTTTGCTTCGGCTTCCGTCCGGCCACGCACTTCCAGAACGGCTTGGCGTTCTTGCGCCGTAAGAGCCACAACCTGGACCTTGAACAGCTTGTCAGTTGCTTGAGCAACACGCTGAGCAGGAGAGGGTGCAGCATTTTCACCGTCGCCCACGCCACCGATCACAACGGTGCCGCTATACATCCACGCGCCAATACCGGCCGCGAGGCCGGCTGCAAGGATGTAGGAAAACTTGATACGCATTTCGGAGGTCTCCAAATCGGGCTTACTCTGCAGCGGCCTGGGAGGGGGCAGCTGCGTCTTCGGCGATCTTAATAAGGGCTTCCCCGTGGTCTTCGAGGTAGCGCAGTGTGAAATTCATGCAGGCAATCCCGTAATCGCGGGTCCAATCGGAGCCTGCATGTGTGCATCCGTTCTCATCATCAATTCCGCTTAACAAGCGGAGCTCTTCGTGAACCTGCGCCTTACGGCGTTCAAGGGCGCGGCGCAGGACATCCGGCGGAAGTTTGGCAGCATTCAAGGCAATCAAGAGGAAGGGGGACTTGAAGGTGTCCGGCGCTTGGGGTTCGCACAAGGACCGAATGAACTCGTCCCGCCCTGCCTGCGTTATGGAATAGACCTTGCGGGATGGTTTTCCAGCTTGCGGCTCTTCACGGACAGTCACCATGCCTTCCGCTTCCAGGCGCGCAAGGGCAGGGTAGATGGAGCCAAAGCTGGCGTCGTCGAAATAGCTGAACCGGCCTTCTGTCGATTCTTTGCGTATTTCGTATCCGGTGGCGTCCCCACCGGACAGGATGGCTAGGCACAAACCGCGCACGCTCATGATTGGCTCCTTCAGCATCTGTCGATGCCGCCAACAGCAAATCCGCGAGTTGCTTTGCTCGCGGCATTCGCAAAACTGTCATATACCGGATCGATATATCGAACTAATATATATCAAACCGGCATTCCGCAAGGTGTACGCCTCGAAAAAGAAAGCGGATCCTTAATGGAACTTGTACGACAGAGAATTACTGCGGGGATTTGACAGGTTGCGCTCATCGGGTCGGGCTCTAAGCTTCTACAGAGGCGTCGAGCGACAAAGGGTTTCAGAAATGACCGTGAAAGTAGATGCAATCGCAAAACGGTTTTTGCCAAAAGATCCGTTTTTCCGGCTCTTGGTCGTAAACAGTTTGGCAGGTGTCGGGATTTCCGGGCTGGTTGTTGGCGGCATTTTTTATTCGAACATCGGCAACCTGACAGTTCTGATTAGAGGCGATGACAGCCCATTGGTGCCGATACTTATGCTCGTCGCTGGACTGGTCATTACACTGGTGTCGGTTGTTGTCGGCTCCGCGATCATGCTCCTTGGGGCTGATCAAACAAAAGGCGGACCGGGTTCGAAATTGCCGGCGATGTTTGAGCCGAGACTTGAGCCGATCCCGGTAAAGGCAGAGACGGCGCGAGCGCACCGCCGTGAGGTTCGAAAGGCTTGAAAATTAGAGCTCCGTCTTCGATTGACCCACCTACGGATCGGTCACAATGACTGCTATTCCGATCTGCCAAAAAAAGCGCCGACAGTCTGCGGGTCGACCTGATATTGCGGGCTTGGCTGAATAAACAGCGTCATGACACATGCTGCCAATATGAGCAGCAAACCCAGTGACGAAAGTCTCATTTCGCCGCTCCTGTCGAACATGTGTATCTCCTTGAACTTCTGCCGCGTTGTAAGGGGCACTCCGTAAAACTACGGTAATTCTTCCTGTAAAACTTTATCGATCGGCAAATTGAGGTGAAAGCTCGCCTCTAAATTGCGTCTTTGTTTGTGTTCGGGACCGCCCGGCCGTTAACCATCACAGGGAAAATACCGGCGCGCAAACAGGCAGCCATCTTGCGTTTTGTTGCACCCACAATTACCAACAATCACGTGTTAATGAGTTGTTAACCTACCGTGGGGGTTGTGGTGGGATATTTCCTGAGAAATTTTCATATCCTTGTTTTTACGTTCGTTTTTATTGCTGGTGCGGTTTGGGTCGGTCTTAATCCTGATCAGACTGTGACCATGATAAAGCCAATGGTTGAGGATGCCGAAGAGCTCGCTCAGATGGCTGAAACGGTCTATGTGGCGGTTGCCAGTATCAACTTTGAGGCGTCTGTGAATGAGGCGATCGTTGTCTACACAGCTGCTCTGCGCATGCCGAGCATGGTTCTGGAGCGCGTGGACCACAACCTGAAGGATGCGGCGGAACGTATCACTGGGCTCGGCAGCCATTCAGTCGCGCCGCCGTCCGCAGACAAGCTTACGCTTCGCGAAGTCAGTGCCAAGCTGAAAGACCTCTAACTCCCATTGGGTGGGGGACCGCCGCTTCTTCAGGAATGACGAACGATATCGTCTTCCTGAAGATAGGTTCCGGATTGCACCTCGATCATTCGGACAGGAATGCGACCTGGATTGTGCAGAGTATGCTGCGCTCCGAGCGGGACATATGCCGACTGGTTTTCCGTCAGAAGGCTCACCTGACCATTGATGGTGATCTCCAGCGTCCCGGAGACAACGACCCAATGCTCGGCGCGATGCAAATGGCTTTGAAGGCTAAGGCGCTTTCCTGGTTTGATCATCATGGACTGAACGGCAAACCGGTCGCCTGCGTTGATCCGCTCTGTGTAGCCCCATGGCCGGTAGGTCCGCGGATGCCGCTCGGTTTCGCTGCGCCCCTCCGATTCCAGCTGCTCGACCACTTTCTTAACATCCTGCGCCTTGTCCTTGTGGGCAACAAGCACACTGTCTGTGGTCGCAATCACCATGACATCTTCCAGGCCGATGACGGACACCAGCCGTTGGTCGGCATAGGCAAGGCATTCCTTGCAGTCGAGGAATCGGGCATCGCCGATCGCCGAGTTTCCGCTGCCGTCCTTATCAAGCACACCCCAGATCGCTGACCAGGAACCGAGATCATCCCAATCCGGAGCCATCGGCGCACAGACCACATTGTCTGCCTTCTCCATAATTGCATAGTCGATTGAGATGTTTTCAAGCGCTGCAAAGCCGTCCTCATCGAGCCGGGTAAAGTCCAGATCACCATGGCGGGTGGCCATCAGCGCGGTAATCGCCTCTGACAAAGCTGGTTGGTAAGTCTTGAAGGCCTCAATCATTGTCTTCGCCGAATAGAGAAAAATCCCGGCATTCCAGACATGAGCGCCATCGGCCAGAAAGGCTTTTGCCCGCTCAAGGTCCGGCTTTTCAACAAAAGCTGCCACACCGCGAACCGGGTCGCTACCCGGCTCCAGTTTGATATATCCGTATCCTGTGTTGGGCTCTGTCGGCGTGATGCCGAATGTGACGATTTTGCCCGACAGAGCAGCGTCCCGCGCGTGGTGAACTGCCGTCATGAACACATCTTCCTTGCCGATCAGGTGGTCTGACGGAAGAAGCAGGATCAGGGCATTCGGATCCTCTTCATACGCCAGCAACGCGGCCATGAGGGCAGGCGGGGCGGTGTTCCGGCCCACCGGCTCCAGCAGGATTGTTGTGGCTGCAGTGTCGATCTCGGCAAGCTGTTCGCCCATCAGGAAGCGATGGCTGTCGCCGCCGATTACGATCGGATTGGAAAATCCTTCGCCCGAGACTCGCTTGCAGGTCTTTTGGAACAGGCTCTCGCCGCCGAATATCGGCAAAAACTGCTTTGGGCGGTCTTTGCGGGACAGGGGCCAAAGGCGGGATCCAATACCACCAGACAAAATGCAGGGATAAATCATCGAGCCGATTCCTGATGTGAAATTCAATGCTTGTTTGTAAGCGGATAGTTTGCAGGGAAGTGTTAACAGCGCAGCACCAGCTTGCAACCGGAGACATGAAACAGTACTTACGTAATAATATAACACTCTGGGGCAAAGAATCCCCAAAAGGCGAGTTGAATGAGCGAAGCAGCCGACAATCTGGTGCAGTTGACCCGGGCCGGGATCCAAAAGAGCGGAAGCTGGCTTGTGCGCGGTGTCGATTTGACCGTTTCACCCGGTGAAATCGTCACCCTCATAGGTCCGAACGGTTCCGGAAAGTCGACGACGGCGAAACTGGCGTTGGGGATCCATAAACCAACAGAAGGCTCTGCTGTTCGGCGCAATGGTCTCTCTGTTGGGTATGTTCCACAGAAACTGTCGATAGACTGGACGCTGCCGCTGAATGTTAAAAGGTTCATGCGGCTCACCAATCCTTTGTCCGATGCTGAATGCATGGCCGCGCTTGAGCGCACCGGTGCGGCCCGGTTGGTCGGCGAGGAAATGCGCACGCTGTCTGGCGGCGAGCTTCAAAGGGTGATGTTGGCGCGCGCTATCGCGCGGTCGCCGGATCTCCTTGTTCTGGACGAACCGGTACAAGGCGTCGATTATGCTGGCGAGATTGCGATTTACGGCTTGATTTCAGAGATCCGGAATACGGTCGGATGCGGCATCTTGATGATTTCACATGACCTGCACGTGGTCATGGCGGCAGCGGACCAAGTGGTGTGCCTGAATGGACATGTCTGCTGCCGGGGCACTCCGTCCGATGTCAGTCGCAACGAGAATTACCAGCAGTTGTTCGGCACCCGGGCCGGTGGTGCGTTGGCGGTCTATGAGCACCATCATGATCATGTTCATCTCCCCGATGGCCGTGTCCGCCATTCAGACGGCACAGTTTGCGACCATTGCCCTGGAGAGCATGACCACACGCATGAGGCTCACGGGATATCCGGGGGGCAGCCTTCGGACGAAACAGCTCGTCATAAACGGGTCGCGGGCGGTATAGCCGATGCTTGATGATTTCTTCACGCGGGCGTTGATTGCAGGCATTGGCGTGGCCTTTGTCGCAGGACCATTGGGATGTTTCGTGGTCTGGCGCCGCATGGCTTATTTTGGCGACACCCTTTCCCATGCAGCACTCCTTGGCGTGGCGCTGGCCTTGTTGCTGGATGTCAACATCACGCTATCTGTCGGGGCGGTATCCATTGTGCTCGCACTGCTCCTTTTGGCACTTCGTCACGGAGACACCCTGCCGTCTGACGCGCTGTTGGGCTTGTTATCCCATTCTGCGCTCGCGATCGGCCTTGTCTGCCTGGCTTTCATGACCTGGGTTCGAGTGGATCTTTTGGGGCTTCTGTTTGGCGACATACTTTCGGTCACGCGGACGGACATTGCGATGATATATGGCGGCGGCGCCATTGTGCTAGGCGGGCTGCTGCTGATCTGGCGGCATTTGTTTGCGGCAACCGTCAGTTCTGATCTTGCCGGGGCTGAAGGATTGCGCCCGGACCGGGCGGAATTGGTCTTTATGCTACTGACGGCAATTGTCATTGCGATTTCGTTGAAGATCATTGGCGCGCTCTTGATTACGGCGCTGCTAATTTTGCCGGCAGCCGCGGCCCGCAGATGGGCTGGTTCACCGGAACAAATGGCCGTTATTGCAGCATTCGCCGGCGTGGTCGCTGTTGTTGCAGGGCTCAATGGTTCGCTTTACTACGATACCCCGTCAGGACCGTCTATTGTGGTCGCTGCCATGCTTCTTTTTGTGCTCAGCCTTTTTCCGGTTCGAAGGTTGATTCAGAAACTGACCGCTGAAAACCGGGGAGGGATTTAGGACATGGCTCATGCCCATCCGGATCTGACAAAAAACCAGGCGCTGGTGTTCGGTAAACTTTCTGACGCCAGCGGCCCGCTGACAGCCTATGCCCTTCTCGACGACTTGCGGGAGAAGGGGTTTCGCGCGCCGCTTCAGGTCTACCGGGCGTTGGACAAGCTGGTCGACTACGGTCTGGTGCATCGCCTTGAAAGCCTGAACGCCTTTGTTGCCTGCCGCCACAAAGGCTGTGCAGATCACAAGACCGCAGCGTTTGCGATCTGCGAGACATGCGGCAACGTTCAGGAGTTTTCTCCGGATCGCGCGATTGAAGACTTGCTCAAGTGGACGAAGGAGCAGGAGTTTAAACTGTCGCGCACGACCATCGAACTGCGCGGGCTCTGCAAGGTGTGTTCAGCGTCTCAACAAGTTTAACCTGCCAGAACCGGCGCAATCAGCGAGACAACCACGGCAACAGTGACCGGAATGCGCAGTTTCGGATACCAGCGCGGTGCAGAATGCGACTGCGTTCGCCAGAGATCATATCCGAGCCATGCCAGAAAACAGGCGGTAAGCGCCAGCGCGGCCCACATGCCGCTCAAGAACAATGCGAGCCAGCCAAAGATGGATGGCAAGACGCCAATCACCAGCCGCAGTGGCGACACCGGGCGCGACTGCACAAACGTCATGGCAAATTCCCACCCCCAATAAATCCCGCCGAGAAAAGACAGGATCACGGCGGCGTAGGCGTGCTGGGCCGGCAAGATCCAGGCCTGAGCCTCCGCCGGAAGAAACACTGCCCCGAACGATAGGGCTCCGAAGGGAAGAAACCCTGCGGCTGTGAGCAGAAAAACAGTCAGCGGCACATCATCATGTGAAACGATTGGGCGGGTGGTTGCTTCGGCGCTGTTTGCCATGAAGTCTTCTCCGGAAAAGCGTACCTCTGACTTACGTGGTGAAAGGATTCCCAGATCAGGGGTTTCTCGATTTCAAGCCGTTTGAGCATTGGTTGCTTTGGCTAAGCAATAACAATCGCAGCGACGATCTTCTGGACTAGGTTTCGGATACAGACGATGGAACCCTCGTTGTTTTTGCCCGTCTTGTTGGGGCTCGCGTCTTCGGTGTCTAATTGAATTGCGAAACGATAAAGAGAGCACCGGAGACCCCCGCCATGTCAGACGAGCTGGGTATCGGAATCCTGGGATGCGGCAATACCTCGCGGATCTATTTTAACCTCATCCCGAAATTCAAAGGCCTGCAATTGCGTGCGTGCGCGGACCTAAATCGTGAAGTTGCGCTGGTCCGGGCGGATGAGTTCGATATTCGCGCTGAGACAGTTCATGACCTCTTTCAGGCAGAAGACATCTCCGTGATCGTCAATCTGTCGGCGCCCGATGCACATGCCATGATGAGCCGGGAAATATTGAACAACGGCAAGCATGTCTATTCGGAAAAGCCGTTTGCGCGCACCTGCGCAGAAGGGGCGGCTGTTCGGCAGCACGCGGAAAAGTTAGGGCTTTTTGTCGGATGCGCGCCTGACACGTTTTTGGGCGGGGCGCCGCAAACGGCTCGAAAGGCCATTTCGGAGGGGCTGATTGGAGAGGTTACCGGCGCAACGCTTCATGCCATGAACCACGGCATGGAGGCCTGGCATCCAAATCCGGAACTCTTCTACAAATCCGGCATTGGCCCAATGGCTGATTTCGGACCTTATTTCATTTCCAGCGTCCTCAATTTGCTCGGGCCGGTCGAGCAAGTGTCGGCGATGTCCAGCACGCCCAGCAAAACCAGAACAATTGGCCAGGGTCCACGCAAGGGCGAAGTCTTCGACGTGGAAACACCGACAACAATCCACGCTGCATTGTCTGTAAAGCACGGTCCTTTGGTTGCGTTTTCCGCAAGTTGGGACGTCCAGGCCCATGCGCATTCCGCTATGGAAATTTATGGATCCGAGGGAACGCTCTTTTTGCCGGATCCCGTGTTTTTTGGCGGTGATGTAATCCGGGTTTTAAAGGACGGAACACGAGAAGTCCTGAACCAGGACAACCACCCGTTTGGCCTGCCAAATTTCAAGATACAAGGCCGCGAGCGGGCCAACTACCGGTCCGCTGGTTTGGCGGACATGGCCAATGCGGTGCGCCTCGGACAAGACTTTCGCTGTTCCATGGAGCGTGCACTCCACACAGTTGATGTTATCGAGGCTATCCAGACCGCAGCATCAACCGGCCAGCACGTAGAGATCAGCGAAATGCCCACACGACCAGATCCGCTCAGCCCGGACCAAGCCAAAGCGCTGCTGCGCTGACAAAATTCGCAATGAAACAATGGCAATTCCGGTTGCAGGCCCATGATGCCGCTCTTATTGTCCGGCTTTGAAGAGGCGCTGATGCGCCAAATGGTGGCCAATGCCTTGAGGGAGAGCGGGCATGCTTTTGCTGATTGCCGGATTGATTCTGTTTTTGGGAATACACAGCCTGCCTATGTTCGCTGACAAGAGGTCGGCATTGGAAGAAAAGTTCGGTGTTCTTGGCTACAAGGGCCTGTTTGCTGTGGTCTCCGCCATAGGCTTTGTCATGATCATCTATGGGTATGGTGCTGCCCGCGCCGCAGGCCCCGCGATCATTTATGACCCGCCATTCTGGTTGCGTCACGTCACCATGCTGTTCATGGTTCCGGTGTTCATTTTCCTCGTGGCCGCCTATGTTCCATGCCGGATCAAAAAGGCTCTGAAACACCCGATGCTGGTTGCTGTGAAACTGTGGGCGTTTTCTCACCTTCTCACCAATGGCGATCTGGCATCTGTTCTGTTGTTCGGCAGCTTCCTGGTCTGGGCGGTGGCAGACCGCATCTCACTGAAGCGGCGCGGCCTTGGCGGCGGTGCGGTGATGGCAAAAGAGCCTGGCAAGTTCTCCGACATCATCGTGATTCTTATCGGTCTTGGTCTCTATGTCCTGTTTGCCTTCAAGCTGCATGTGCTTTTGATCGGGGTGCCGGTTGCGTAAGACACGTGGAAGCGTGTAAATCGCACCCGGGTCGGGACAAAAACAACGAAAAACGGGCAGTTGCCCCACTTGCGCCACGAAGGGCGGTTTAAAGCCCGGTCGGGGAATTGCCCGAGCCGGATCAAATGGATAATGTGCGCCCCTTGATGGGGAGCCAATCCGGATTTCCGGACCGGCGTAGCAGAGTAAATTCAGGAACTAGCCACGTATGTCTGATATTTTTCGTGAGGTCGATGAGGACATCCGCCATGAGAAGTACCGCCGTCTCTGGGACCGTTTCGGGTCTTGGGTGATCGCGGTCGCTGTCTTGATCGTGGTTGGCACCGGTGGTTACCGGGGCTGGCTCTACTGGCAAGACACACAGTCTCAGTCAGCGGGTGACACATTCCTTGAGGCCATCAGCTTGTCGGAGGCTGGTCAATACTCGGAAGCCGCGCAGCTTTATACCGAACTTGGATCTTCCATTGGCGGCTATCCGGCGCTCGCACAGATGCGCCAGGCAACCGACAAGGCAAATTCCGGTGACGCCGCCGCCGCCCTCGCAGAGTTCGATGCTCTGTCAAGGGATTCGAGCCTCGCACCGGCTCTGCAGAATGTAGCAGCTCTCCGCGCGGCCTACATTGCAGTAGACAGCGAACCGTATGATGCAATTGCAGACCGGATCGAGAGCCTAACCGGCGATACGGATGCGTTCCGTGCTGCTGCACGGGAACTGCTGGCTTTGAGCGCCTGGAAAAATGGCGATGCAGAGACGGCGCTGACCTGGATCACGGCATTGGACGATGACGCCGAAACGCCTCAAGACATTCGTCAGCGCGTAACCCTTTTGGGCGGCTTGATCCGCGGACAGACCGGAGCACCGGTTGAAGAGGGCACTGCACAGTGATCGGTTTTTTCAAAAACGTTTCAGTCCGACCATTGGTCGGCACGTTGGCACTGTCAGTCCTTTTGACCGGATGCGGCTCTGTTAGTGAATTCGGCAGCTCGCTCAATCCGTTCAGCAAGGAAGAGATCCTGCCTGGCGAGCGGCAAGCTGTTTTTGATGGTGTTGATCCGGCCGCCCAGGCGCTTGGCAAGGCGGCGAGCATTGGAGCTGCAACTGGCGGCCAGACGTGGACAAGCGCCGGTGGTGGTCCGGCCAACGATCCGGGCAACGTTGCTGTCTCCGTATCCGGCAGCCGCGCCTGGCAGGCCAATGTGGGCAGTTCCGGCCGTGGCCTGACGTCGTCAGCCTTGCGGGTTTCCTCCCGTCCGGTTAGCGATGGAAGCCGCATTTATGTCTACAAGCCGAATGGTGAAGTCGTTGCACTGTCCACCGCCGGTGGCCGCCAGTGGACGCAAAACCTGCGTCCGGAAGGCGAACGCGACGTTGGCCCGGGCGGCGGTGTCGTCGTCGACGGTGGCGTTGTTTATGCTGCAACCGGGTACCGTCAGGTCGCGGCCCTTGAAGCGGGTTCCGGCCGGGTCATCTGGACCGCGGAAATGGACACTCCGGCGCGTGGTGCCCCGGCGGCCGGCGGCGGTCACGTCTTTGTCGTGAGCCAGTCCAACGAAGTCTATGCGTTTTCTAAGGAAGACGGCTCTGTGGCCTGGACATTTGCAGGGATCGAAGAGACTGCCGGTGTTCTGTCTGCAGCAAACCCTGCCATCTCTGGCAACCGGGTGATTGTGCCGTTCTCGTCTGGTGAAATCATGGCCATCAACATCAAGTCCGGTGAGCCGGATTGGATTGATGGTGTCTCCCGCGGCTTCCGGACACTGGCTCTGTCTGGTCTCGCAGATGTTTCTGCAAGCCCGGTTGTTTCTGGCAACACCGTTGTTGCAACCGGCGTTGCCGGGCGCACGGTGGCTGTTGATGTGCGCACCGGACAGCGCCAGTGGGACCAAAACCTTGGCAGCGTTCACACACCGGTCGTGTCTGGAAATGCCGTGTTCATGGTGGATCTGGACGACCGCATGGTCGCGCTTGATCGCTCGAGCGGCGAAACCATGTGGGCGACACAATTGCCGAAACCGGAAAAGAAGAAGCGCCGCCGGAATTGGGCGGGTCCGATCCTGGCCAATGGCGCGCTTGTCGCCTTTTCCAGTGATGGCCAGATCGCCATGGTTGATGCTGCCTCGGGCAACATCATGACAACACAGCGCACCAACACCGATGTCTTCGTGACGCCGATTGCCGCCGGTGGCCGGGTGGTTGTCCTGACCGGCCGGGATGGCGTTGCCGCGTTTAACTGATCATTGGGCGCTGAGGCACTTGTTGAGCCTCAACGTTTCAAAACTGGTCAAGCTATAGTATCTGAGCACCTTATCGTTGCCTGCCGGGCAAGGATGAGGTGCTTTGAGTTTGTTCAAGGGCGGGATCTGCCATTTGGATCCGCCTCTTAGGAGTGAATGCCGTGGGCGCTACCGTCGCCATCGTTGGACGGCCGAATGTCGGCAAGTCCACACTGTTCAACCGTCTTGTCGGAAAGCGCCTGGCGCTCGTCGATGACACGCCAGGTGTGACCCGTGACCGCCGTCCGGGCGAAGCCCGCCTTGGCGACCTCCGATTCACGATTATCGACACTGCGGGGCTTGAAGACGCCGACAAGGCGTCCTTGGAAGGCCGTATGCGCCGTCAGACCGAAGAAGCCATTGAAACCGCTGATGCTGTGCTGTTTGTCATTGATGCGCGCGCAGGGGTTACGCCGCTCGATGCGCACTTTGCGGATGTGGCGCGCAAGACCACCCGTCCCGTAATCCTACTCGCCAACAAGGCTGAGGGCCGGGCAGGGGAAAGCGGCCTTTACGAATCCTTCTCGCTTGGCCTTGGTGAGCCGATCGCGATCTCTGCCGAGCATGGCGAAGGCTTGGCTGATCTCTACGATGCTCTGAAACCGCATGTTGACCGGGTGAGTGAGGAAGAGGACGCAAAGCGCGAGGAAGCCGTCACCAACGTCGATGTCGACGAGGACGGTGAGATTGTCGACGATGAAGATCCGGTTGGCACGAAAGAGCGGCCTCTGCGCGTTGCCATCGTTGGCCGTCCGAATGCCGGCAAGTCCACGTTGATCAACCGGATGCTGGGGGAAGATCGCATGTTGACCGGTCCGGAGGCCGGTATCACGCGGGATTCCATCTCCGTCGACTGGACCTGGCACGACCGGCACATCAAGCTGTTCGATACGGCCGGGATCCGCAAGAAAGCGCGTGTTCAGGAGAAGCTGGAAAAGCTCTCCGTCGCCGACGCCCTGCGGGCCATCAAGTTTGCCGAGGTTGTTGTTGTCACCCTTGATGCGACGATGTCGTTTGAAAAGCAGGATCTGCAGATCATCGATCTTGTGGCCCGCGAAGGCCGAGCCTTGGTGATTGCCGTCAACAAATGGGATTTGATCGACGACCGAGAAGAGGCCTGGAAAAAGATCCGGGACGCCAACGAACGGTATTTCAATCAGATCCGCGGCGTCCGCATTGTGACTTTGTCCGGTATTCAGGGGCAGGGCATTGACCGGTTGGTTGAAGGTGTTTTTGCCGCCTATGATGCCTGGAATGCACGGGTGTCGACAGCTGGACTGAACCGGTGGCTGGAACGGGCAACCACGTCGCATCCACCGCCCGCTGTTGCAGGCCGGCGCGTTCGCATCCGCTACATGACGCAGCCGAAAACCCGGCCGCCGCACTTCGTGGCGTTCAGTTCCCGTCCGGAGCAGCTGCCGGAAAGCTACACCCGATATCTGATCAATTCCCTGCGTGAGAAATTCGATATCCAGGGCACGCCGATCCGGTTGTCTTACCGCAAGGGCGACAATCCCTATGCGCCGAAGAAAAAGCGCAAAATCCAATAGCAGCTGCTGCGCAGCCTTGTCTTAGGTCCCGGTGGTCTACCGGGACCCTTTTGTTCAGATAAATTGATTTTCAAGGAGATCTTCCATGTCATCCGATCGGCTTGCTTTTACCGAAGCGCTTGCACAAAAGGCCGGACTTGTCGCGCTGGATTATTTCAGAAAGCTCGACACCCTGACGATCACGCAAAAGGGTCATCAGGACCTTGTAAGCGAAGCGGACCAGAACGTTGAGACACTCATTCGCGACGCGCTGTCTGAAGCCTATCCGGACGACGGGATCCTGGGCGAAGAACATGGCATGGAAGAAGGCGAGAGCGGGTTCACCTGGGTGATTGATCCGATCGACGGCACGGCGAACTTCGTCACCGGCATACCGCAATGGTGCGTCATCATCGCATGTGTTCAGCAAGGCCAGACCCTTCTCGGAGTGATCCACGATCCGGTCGCCGGGGAGACATTCTCAGCGTTGGCAGGCGGCGGTGCCTTTTTGAACGGCAAGCCGATCAAGGTATCGAATAGCGAAAGCGTGTCCGTCGGCTCCGTCGGCGTCGGCTTCAATGGCCGCACATCCGTGACCGATGCTGTCAATGCAGTCGGGGCGCTGGTGTCCAAGGGCGGGGTTTTCTTCCGCAATGCCTCTGGCGGACTGATGCTCGCGTATACCGGAGCTGGACGCCTGATCGGCTATATCGAGTCGCACATGAACGCCTGGGACTGCCTAGCCGGCATGCTGCTTATTCAGGAGGCCGGCGGAAAGGTTCTGGAGCAGGACGTCGCCCATGCCCTTTATCATGGCACCCGTGTGGTGACCGGTGCACCGGGTGTTTTTGCGGAGTTGACCGACATTGCCGAAAGCTCCTTCGCCCCGCTGCAAGCGGCGGAGTAATAGGCCTGCCCAATCCGATGCTTTAGCTTGTGTGTCGATCAAACCGGCCTGCTGCTCATTTCGAGCCGGGTCGGGCTTTTGTCATTTTGGGTTCTGGTTCTGATATCGACAAGGTTGCCGTGGTCAATGAGGCCACAGCGCCTGTGGAGACACGGGGACTACACTTCGTCTGGAGTTCCGAACCCGTTTTGAGTGTCAGCTGAGCATACTTCAAGAGGTGCTGGCCTAACTTCACGTCCGAATTTGGTGATTCGAATTATTCGGTTCTGGAAGTGAATTCAGCTTCAGCGTTTTCTTGTGCGTATTTGAATTTTTGTTTTCGAATATATCTGATTATTAAAATATATGTTTTCAGATTTGAAATGCTTTTTTTCGAGTAAATTTGAGCAAAATCAATAGTATTTGACGGTTTCTTAAGTGATGAAATCAAAGATGATTTCGATAGTTTGAAAATTCAGTCTTATTAAGATCTGATTTTCAATTAATTTGAGCCATATTTGTTCAATTATTTCGTCAAATTCGGATCGTTACCTTAAGCCCGTTGAAGCAACTTCGGAAACTTAATCTCAAATGGCGAGCGCCATTCCGTGGCGCCATTGGGGCTGGTTTTGTTGAAATACTGCGGGGAGGGCAGAACCATGCAGTCGACAGGCAATACACTTTCGCGTTCAGCGATCTATTCGATAGAGGGTTTGACGAGTTTTTCAGGTGAGAAGGGTGATTATCTTCAGGCGGCTCATACGCCTGCGTTGTCCCTTTCCAATGGCACGGTGGCTTTGACCTTCAATGCCGATGATGTTGAGGCGAGCCGGACGTTGTTTTCCAAGGACGGCAAGGGGTACGACGCCGGAGGGCACCTGACGGTGTACCTGCGCAAGGGCGCTCTTATTGTCCGCCAGCAGTCGGGCACGGAAAGCGAGTATCTGAAGGTCAAGGACGTGACGATAGCCGCAGGTCAGACCTATCATCTGGCTGTGTCCTTTGGAGCAGATGGCCTCAATGTCTATCTGAATGGTCAATTAGCTGCGTCGGAACCCGATTTCCAGCAAGGGCTGGAGTTAAACACCCGGACGTTTGTCGTTGGTGCTTCGGGCGCCTGGCGGTCTGACGACAGCCAGCGGGCGTCCTCTCAGTTCGACGGCACGATCTCCGATGTGATGGTGTTTGACAGCCAGTTGGGTCAGATGGATGTCGCAACGCTGGCCGGTGTGGTGAATGCCTCGTTTGAAAGCGCTGCCCTGAAAGCGATGGTGCAGCAAGACCTGCTCCCCGCTTTCCAGCAGTTGCATCACGGCTCTGATGAGGCCAAGGCGCTGGCGATGGCCTATGGCATCTCTCATGACGGTGCCCTGACCACAGGCGCGGCCGTGCAGACCGGAACAGATGGAGCAGACACACTGACCGGGTCTGGTGAGGCTGACGCGATTGATGGCGGGCTTGGCAATGACACGATTGATGGCGCGGCCGGCAATGATGTGCTGCAAGGCGGTTATGGCAATGACCACCTGGACGGCGGCGAGGGCAATGATGTTCTCGACGGCGGTCATGGAGAAGATGTCCTCAACGGCGGGGCTGGCGATGATCTTTTGATCTCGCAGTCAGATGGCCGGGAGGGGGCGATTGCCTATATCGAGGGCCGTGACGAGGGAGATCCGGAAAATGAACTGATCAACGGCAAGGTTTACCCAAACCAGCCAATCCCCGCCGATGACATCCTGACGGGCGGGCTTGGGGCCGACACGTTCTACTTCCAGACCCTGATCAACGCCAAGCAGCGTTACATCGAAAAGCATACACAGAATGATGGCACGATCCGCTGGCACGGTGTGGCCGGTGAAAACGACAAGCTGCATGACCACTGGGTCGATATCATCGGCCATGACGTGATCATGGACTTCAACCGGGGGGAGGGCGACCGGATCCTGATTGAGGGACATACCACGAAGATCCGGTCGATCAGCTATGGCGATGCCAATGCCGACGGTGTGATGGACCATTCGGTGATCCGGTTGTACTCCGATCAGGGCAGGGGTGGCGGCGCGCACAATCAGGATGATCTGGGCACGATCACGGTCTATGGGGATCTGGTCAAGCTGACCGACATCTCGACAACATCAAAACCGGCTTACGGCATCGTGACGTCCATTGCCGATCTCAGCGAAGCGATCCAGCCCATCCAAATCGCCGAAGACAGAGAACCATACACACCACCATCAAACCTGCCGGGGGGTATTTCCTTGACGCCTCCCCCAGGAGCAAATGTTGTCGTGGCGGTGCCGGGGGCGATGAACTTCGATAATGTCCGCAATGATCAATTCGCCATTGAGCACCAAGAAAAAATGGCAGTTTCGGAAGGAACAATCGCCTTCACCTTCAAGGCAGACGCCATAACCTCTCACGATGCCCTGTTTTCCAAAGATGCCAAGGGAAACGGTGATGGTGGCCATGTGACGGCCTTTGTTACCGAAAGCGGAACGCTAAAGGTCCGGTTTCAAACCGCGGAGGATGAAACCTGGCTGTATGCCAAGAACTCCATTGTCGCGGGCCAAGAATATGATTTTGCGGCCACTTTTGGTGATGATGGTGTGTATTTGTACCTAAATGGTGCAGTTGTCGCCTCAGATGCAGAGTTCCAAACAAACCTTGCTGCAAACAAGGAGTATTTGATACTGGGCGGCAATGGGTGGGGGAGCAAGACCGGTGAGATTGGCTGGATTGGCAACCGGTTTGACGGAACCATCAAAGATTTCACACTGCTTGATCAACAACTCGACGAAGCACAGATCAAACCTCTGTTTTCGGACAGCGTCCTTGTTTGATCTGCGGTGTCACTAGCGCATGCGTTAGTATGAAACCCACTCGCGGCTGACGCGATCGTAGAGTTTGCCGGTCTCATGGACATCGGTCTTTACGAGCTCGACCAGCTCGGGCGCAATGTCGCGTGGATGCGGCAGGTTTTCCGGCGGCTCGCCCGGCATCGCCTTGGCCCGAAGTCCTGTGCGGACCGGACCGGGGTCTGCCAGGTTGATCTTCATGTTGGTTTTGAGGCTTTCACTCGCCCAGGTACGGGCCATGGCCTCAACACCGGCCTTTGAGATAGATTGCAGCCCCCAGAAAGCCGGGCAGGTGCTGGCCTGCACGGAAGTCAGGAACAGAGCACGGCCGGCGTCCGACTGGCGTAGCAGAGGATCCAGAGACCGGATCAACCGCCAATTGGCGGTCACGTTGACCGACATGACCTTTTCAAAGTCTTTCGGGCTGATATGGCCGAGCGGGGACAGGATACCCAGCATCCCGGCATTGCCGATAAAGACATCGAGTTTCTTCCAGCGCTCATAGATCGCGGCGCCAAGACGATCCAGGGCATCATGGTCCGTGAGGTCGACAGGAACAAGTGTTGCCTGGCCGCCTGCAGACTGGATTTCGTCATCGAGGTCCTCGAGACCACCAACGGTGCGGGCGATCGCAATTACATGCGCGCCGCGCGCTGCCAGTTGTTTGGCGAGTTGATATCCAATACCGCGCGACGCACCGGTCACCAGGGCGACCCGGCCTTCAAAATCCTGTGTCATGTTACTCGCTAATTCCTTAGCCGACTTCCACCAGACGCGGCGCACTGACAAAATCTTGATCTTCGGACAGATCGGTCAGCGGTGTCGGGTAGTCGCCAGTAAAACAATGGTCTGTAAATTGCGGGTTTTCGTTGTCCCGGCCATCATAACCTGCGGCCCGGTAAATTCCGTCCACGGAGAGGAAGGCAAGGCTGTCAGCGCCGATGTAGTTGCACATTTCTTCAAGCCCATACTTCGCTGCCAGCAGCTTTTCACGAACGGGCGTGTCGATGCCGTAGTAGTCGGAATGCTTGATCGGCGGGCTTGCCAAACGGAAATGCACTTCCTTGGCGCCAGCATCACGGATCATCTGCACGATCTTCACGGACGTTGTGCCGCGGACCAGACTGTCATCCACAAGCACAACGCGCTTTCCTTCGATCTGTGATCGGTTGGCGGAATGCTTCATCTTCACGCCAAGCGCACGGATCTGCTGGGTCGGTTCAATGAAGGTCCGGCCCACATAGTGGTTGCGGATGATGCCGAGTTCGAACGGAACGCCGCTTTCCTGACTGTAGCCAATTGCGGCTGGAACACCACTGTCCGGCACCGGTACGATCACATCAGCGTCCACGTGGGATTCACGCGCGAGTTCCCGGCCCATGTCCCGGCGCACATCATAGACGCTGCGGCCACCAACGATGGAGTCAGGACGGGAGAAGTAGACATACTCGAAGATGTCCGGTCGGGCGGGGCGCTTGCCAAACGGGAAGAAGGACTGGATGCCGGTGGATGTGCAGACGATGACTTCACCGTTTTCCACGTCCCGGATGAATTTCGCACCGATGATGTCGAGCGCGCAGGTCTCAGACGCGAGGATCGGAGCACCATTCAAGTCACCCAGAACCAGCGGACGGATGCCGAGCGGATCCCGCGCGCCAATGAGTTTCTTCGACGTCAGCGCAACAAGGGCATAAGCCCCTTCCATCTGGGTGATCGCTTCAACAAACCGGTCGACGATTTTCTGTTCGCGGGACCGGGCGACCAACTGTAGGACAACCTCTGAGTCCGACGTGGACTGGCAGATCGCGCCGTCGCGGATCAGTTGTTGGCGCAAGGTCAGCGCATTTGTGAAATTGCCGTTGTGGCAGATTGCGATGCCGCCGCCTTCCAGCTCGGCAAACAGCGGCTGCACGTTGCGTAGGATAGTTTCGCCAGTCGTGGAGTAGCGCACATGGCCGATGGCGGCACGGCCGGTGAGGCGGCCGATCGTCTCTGCGTCGGAGAAGTGATCCCCGACAAGACCCAAATGGCGTTCCGCCCGGAACTGCTCATTGTCGAAGGTCACGATACCGGCCGCTTCCTGGCCGCGATGCTGCAGGGCATGCAGGCCGAGCGCGGTCAGCGCACTGGCATCTTCATGGCCCAGAATGCCGAACACACCGCACTCTTCGCGCAATGTGTCGTCATTGATGTCGAACGGCTCATGGAAATCGGTTCCGCCAGTCATGGCGACCACTCCTTACATTCTGGCCGGTCTGCGGGCCGGTCCGGATATTGTGTCGTTTGTCTAAACGGGCGCCGGTTTTCGGCGTCAGTTGCTGTCCGTGGTCAGCTGTTCCAGGCCCTGACGCTCAGAGTCACTGTAAGTGGGCTCTTCGGCAGGCGCGCTAGAGCGTTGTCCGCCTGTTAGCTCATTTTCCCGGATCTTGTCCAGAATCGCTTTTTCCGGATCTTCTGGCAAGACTGCGACCAATCGTTCGCCCACCGACAACAGGATCGGCAGTGATTTGGCGTTTTGTACCCAGCGCGGCTGTTGTTCCGGCTGGACGAACCAGTTGAAGAACATCATTGCGACAACGACCAGCAAAAGGCCGCGGACGGCGCCGAAAACAAAGCCGAGCGTGCGATCAAGCGCACCGATGCGGCTGTCGAGGATGAAATCGGAAATGCGCATGGTGATGTAACTGACAACGATCAGCGTCACCAGGAAGACGGCAGCCGCGGACACACCCATAGCGACCAGATCTTGTGAGATGTACTGCTGGGTGTATGGCATGACGCGCTCATAGAGCATGAACGCGGCAACGGCCGCAGCGACCCAGGAAACGATCGACAGGACTTCGCGGACAAACCCGCGGATCATCGCCAGAACCGCCGAGATGAGCATGATGACCAGAAGCAGTCCGTCCAGCAGCGTAATCGGCATGTTTCCGATAAGTCCTCTGTCTGGCGCCGAAGCGCGAAAATTACACTCTCTAGCGGGTCTGATGATGCGTCAGGTTGCCCCTTGTGCACCAGTCTCCGCTGTCAGTTTAGCGATGAAGTCCCCAAGTTCCGGCAATCCCGTTGCCTTGAAGGGAGACGCGGCACCGTCCTTCAGGTTGCCCTCTGGACAATAAGCCTGATCAAAGCCAAGTTTTTCGGCCTCTTTCAGTCTTGATTGAGCTTGCGCCACGGGCCGGATGGCCCCCGACAAACTGACCTCGCCGAAATAGACGCAATTGGCCGGAAGGGCAAGCCCGCTGAGCGAAGAGACAAGGGCTGCAGCAACAGCAAGATCGGCACCGGGCTCGTTGATTTTAAGCCCGCCGGCGACATTCAGATAGACATCATGCTGCGAAAACCGGACGCCGCAGCGCGCCTCTAGAACCGCAAGGATCATGGATAGACGCGCAGTGTCCCAGCCGATCACAGCGCGGCGGGGCGTTCCAAGGGAGGATTGTGCCACCAGCGCCTGGATTTCGATGAGTAGCGGCCGCGAGCCCTCAAGACCGGCAAAGACCGCAGCGCCGGGCGCCGTGGTGTTGCGGTCTCCCAGGAAAAGCGCTGACGGGTTGGGCACTTCCTGAAGACCCTTGCCGGTCATTTCAAAAACACCGATCTCGTCAGTTGCACCAAACCGGTTTTTGACCGAGCGCAGGATCCGGTATTGATGGGCACCATCGCCCTCAAAATAGAGAACCGCGTCCACCATGTGCTCGACGACACGGGGACCGGCGATCTGCCCGTCTTTGGTGACATGACCGACGAGCACCAAAGTGGTGCCATTCTTCTTGGCATAGCGGACCATGGCCTGAGCAGAAGCCCGCACCTGTGTAACGGTGCCAGGCGGTGAGTCCGCCTGATCTGTCCAGAGCGTCTGAACGGAATCAAGGATCAACATCGCCGGCGCCGTGTCGGCTTCCAGGGTCGCCAGGATGTCTTCAACGCTGGTTTCCGCGGCCAAGGCCACTGGTGCTTCTGCCAGTCCCAGTCGCTCAGCGCGTAGCCGCACCTGGCCGATCGCCTCTTCGCCGGAGATGTAAACGGTCTTGTGACCGAGGCTGGCGAGTTGAGCTGCCGCCTGGATCAGCAGCGTCGACTTTCCGATCCCGGGATCGCCGCCGACGAGCAGTGCGGAGCCGCGGACAAAGCCGCCGCCAGTGACCCGGTCAAGCTCGGCAACCTTGGTCTGAATGCGCGGCGCTTCCTTGGTGTCCCCGGTCAGGCCGACAAGTGGGACAACACGGCCCTTGGACTTTGAGGCCCGGCTCGGACCTCCGCCAATACCGCCGCCGGTCTGCTCTTCGACAATGGTGTTCCATTCACCGCAGGATTCGCAGCGGCCGACCCATTTCGCGGTGACTGCGCCGCAGGATTGGCAAACGAAAGATGTGGACCGGCGGGCCATCTAATAAAACTCCAATCAACCCAACGGGCCGTAGATGCGTTCAAAACGCCGTCCGAGGCTTGTCAAATATTCGTAGTCGATGGTCTCCGCATAGGCCGCCATGTCAGCCGCCGCAACATTTGGCCCCAGCATTTCCACAAGCCCGCCGCGCTGAACAAGGTGTTTTGGAATGTCGGTGACGTCGAGCGTGATCATGTCCATGGAGATCCGTCCAAGGATTGGGGCCTTGTGGCCGCCAATCATTCCAAAACCGCCAGGACGGTCATCTGAAGAGCTGGCACGCCGCAACAACCCGTCCGCGTATCCAGCCGCGACGACCGCATTGCGGAGCGGCCGTTTCGCGGTTTGCGTCGCGCCATAGCCGATAGCGTCGCCTTTCGGAACGTTTCGCACAATCATGATGCGAGCTTCCACCTTGGCGACCGGCTGCACCGGGTTGTCGCCGTGGTCGAAGGCCCGGCCGCCGTAGAGAGAAATGCCGGGACGGACGAGTTCAAAGTGATAGTCCGATCCCATCAGAACGCCGGCGGAATTGGCAAGGGACCGCGGAACACCCTTGAACGGCGAAGTGAGCTCGGTAAACCGGGCAAGCTGTTCCTTGTTCATCGGATGGTCCGGGTCCGAGCCGCAAGCCAGATGCGACATGAGGAGGCTTGGTTTAAAGGGGCCCACAAGTTCTGGATCGGCGAGCGCTGTTCCAAATTCGTCGCCAGACAAGCCAAGCCGATGAATTCCGGTGTCGACATGGACAGCCGCTGGAAAACTCCTGCCGGCTGTCCTGCACAGTTCGGCCCACTCTTTCAATTCGTCCAAGGACCCGAGGACCGGCCGAACATCGTGTTGAAGAAGCAGATCAGCCGTGTCCGGAAACAAGCCGTCGAGCGCATAGATGGTGGCACTTGGAAGTGTCTGGCGCAGCGCAATGGCTTCTGTTGGAACCGCCACAAAGAACGTCCGGCAACCTTCCTCGAAGAGCCGTTTTGCCGTTTCCGCTTGCCCCGTTCCGTATGCATTTGCCTTGATTGTCGCCGCGCACTCGCTGCCCGGCGCCAACTTGGACCTCAAGAGAGACCAGTTCGCGGCAATGGCGTCCGGATCAATGGTCAAACGGCCGCCATAAAGGGCGGAGGAGTAGGCATTCATGGGCGTTTCGGACACGAGGCTGACAGGTCTCCGGACAGAATCGGATTTCGCAGTGCATCAACCCGCCGACATTAGAAGGTTCGCCGCTGCCTGCAAAGCGTTTGGTTTGGACAGAGTGTGCCCGTCCGGTAGCCAAAACGGTCAAGCCGGCCTTGCTTGGTCAAAGATCTAACCCGGCCTGGAAGTGCAATCCTATTCGTAGCGCTCGGGCAGGTGGTCGTCTTCAGCCAAGTCGGAGAAGCGGGTGTATTGGCCTTCGAAGTGAAGGTTCGCGGTACCGGTTGGTCCGTGACGTTGTTTGGCAACGATGACTTCCGCCTTGCCTTTCAGCCGCTCCATATTGTCCCGCCAGATCTCATATTCCGGCGAGCCTTCATCCGGTTCCGTTTTGGAAAGGTAATACTCCTCACGGAACACGAACATGATCACGTCGGCGTCCTGCTCGATAGACCCGGATTCACGCAAGTCGGACATCATTGGGCGCTTGTCATCGCGCGATTCCACCTGACGCGAAAGCTGGGAAAGCGCGATGATCGGAACATTGAGCTCCTTTGCGAGCGCTTTCAGCCCGGTTGTGATCTCTGTGATTTCCTGAACGCGGTTGCCCTGGTTCTTGGCCGAGCCGGAAAGGAGCTGGATATAGTCAACGATGAGCAGATCCAGACCGCGCTGACGTTTCAAGCGGCGGGCCTTGGCCACCAGCGAAGCGATGGAAATACCACCGGTCTGATCGACATGAAGCGGAACGGACTGCATGGTTTGCGCACAGGCAGCCAGCTTTTCAAACTCAGCCTCTGAAATGTCGCCGCGGCGGATTTTCGAAGACGAGATCTCAGCCTGTTCAGAGATAATACGGGTTGCGAGCTGTTCGGCCGACATTTCGAGCGAGAAGAAACCAACCACGCCGCCGTTGACGGTCTTGATGGTTCCGTCCTGCTGTTCTTCGGCCTGATAGCTTTGCGCGATGTTGTAGGCAATGTTGGTCGCAAGCGAGGTTTTGCCCATCGCGGGACGCCCGGCGAGAACGATCAAGTCGGAATGCTGCAAACCGCCCATCAGCTTGTCGAGTTCACGCAAGCCGGTGGAAATCCCGGACAGGGCGCCTTCACGATTGTAGGCCGCGTGGGCCATTTCAATGGTTTCGGTCAGCGCATCGCCAAAGGAGACAAATCCGCCTTCGCTGCGCCCCGTTTCAGCCAGTTCAAAAAGGCGGCGCTCGGCGTCGTCAATCTGTTGCTCCGGGGGGACATCGATCGGCGCGTCAAAAGCGATGTTGACCATGTCTTCGCCGATCCGGATCAGATTCCGGCGGATGGCAAGATCATAAATGGTGCGGCCGTAGTCTTCCGCGTTGATGATGGACGCGGCATCGCCGGCAAGACGCAGCAGGAACTGGGTCGCGGACAGGTCGGCGATCTTTGCGTCGGCCGGATAAAACGTCTTGAGGGTGATCGGGGAGGCGGTCTTGCCTGCGCGGATCAGGTGGCCGATCTTTTCATAGACATCCTGATGCGGCGGCACGAAGAAGTGGTGCGGTTCCAGAAAGTCGGACACGCGGTAGAACGTCTCGTTGTTGACGAGGATCGCGCCAAGAAGCTGCCGCTCGGCTTCCGCGTTATGCGGTGCCAGACGCTGGACGTCTTCTTCTGTCTCGACCTTCTGCAAAGTACCCTTCATGCCTGCCCCCGATGACCGTGTTGTCATCGGAAATAGCCTCAGACCGGTGTGGGCTCAAGCTGCAAAAAAGCTTGACGCAGATTCCCACCGGCGTCCACAGATCAACGGGGAAAGGTTGAAAACGCACTTGACTCAAATAGCCTTTGAGGACTCAGGGGTTGGCTATTAGTCGTTGATATTCAATATGTTTTTAAATAGTTAACGAGTGGTTAATAGAAAATCCAGCACTTTCAATGCGTTGGCTGGATGTGTGAAGCCGGCACGCGAGGCGGCTTTCAAAAAGCAAGCTGGCAAAAGAAAACGGCGCCCGAATGAGCGCCGTTTCCGATAAGTTTTTCAAAGGCGGGATCGAAGCAATTAAGCTTCTTCTTCAGCAACTGCTTCTTCAGTTGCGTCAGCTTCTTCGCCTTCGCCCTCTTCGTCGTCTTCTTCAAATTCGAAGACGTCCTGTTCCGGCGCGGTCAGGTCTTCACCGGCTGCCTGACGAACGGCTTCGTCTTCAGAGCGTGCGACGTTGACGGAAATGCCAACTTCGACTTCCGGGTGCAGCTGAACGAGAACGGCGTGCATGCCGATGGTTTTGATCGGGCTGCGAAGTTCGACCTGGCCACGGGTGACCGAGAAGCCTGCAGTCGTCAGACCTTCAGCAATGTCACGTGTGGATACTGAACCGTAGAGCTGACCGGTTTCGCCAGCGGAGCGGATCATGACGAGTGCTTCGCCGTCCATTTTGGCGGCAACAGCTTCAGCTTCGGACTTGCGCTCAAGGTTCCGGGCTTCAAGCTGGGCGCGCTCATTTTCGAAACGCTCCAGGTTGGCCTTGTTGGCGCGCAGAGCCTTGCCTTGCGGCAGAAGGAAGTTGCGTGCGTAGCCGTCGCGCACCTTAACGGTGTCGCCCATCTGGCCGAGTTTGGCGATACGCTCAAGAAGGATAACTTGCATGGGTTTTCTCCTACTGTCCCGCCATCGTCTTTCATGTGTGATGACGGTTAGAGACCGTTTGCCCGCGGTCCCAATTCGGGTTCTGCCGGGTGGACCCGGCAGAAGGCATCTCCTGACGTTGAGGAGGTGCTTAGCTGATAACGAACGGCAGCAGGCCGAGCAGGCGGGCGCGCTTGATCGCACGGGCCAGTTCACGCTGCTTCTTCGCGGAGACCGCGGTGATGCGGCTTGGAACGATCTTGCCGCGCTCGGAAATGTAGCGCTGCAGCAGACGGATGTCCTTGTAGTCGATCTTCGGCGCGTTGGCGCCAGAGAACGGGCAGGTCTTCCGGCGGCGGAAGAACGGACGGCGGCTTGGGGTTTGTGAAATGTCTACCATAATCTCTTACTCCCCTTCAGCCCGGCGCGGAGCGCGGTCGCCACCACGATCACCGCCGCGGTCACCACCACGGCCGCCACGATCACCACCACGGTCGCCAAAACGGCCACCACGGCCGCCGCGATCGTCGCGGTCACGCTTCTGCATCATTGCAGACGGCTCTTCGTCCAGCTCGTCGACCTTGAAGGTCATGAAGCGCAGAACGTCTTCGCTGAGGCCCATCTGACGCTCCATCTCGGCAACCGCTGCATGCGGTGCTGTGATGTTCATCAGGGTGTAGTGTGCCTTGCGGTTTTTCTTGATGCGGTATGCGATGGTGCGCAGACCCCAGTTTTCCACCTTGCCGACAGTGCCACCAGCGCCTTCGATGAGGCCTTTGTACTGTTCGACGAGGGCTTCGACCTGTTGGGCCGAAACGTCCTGGCGGGCCAGGAACACGTGCTCGTAATGGGGCATGGAAACTTGCCTTTCCTTCGGTTGACAACTCAGGTTTGGCGCAAAGCCTCCTCGTAAGCCCGGAAAGGCTACGAGAAATCTTACGGGAGTGGGAACACGGGAAGTCGGATATTCTTTACGATATCCTGGCAATCGCCCTTCCGTTCAGCCCCCGGCCAAACCCGGATGAAGCGCGGTGTATACTCCGATTTGGGAGAAATGCAAGGGCCTGACCCGGAAATCCGCCGCTTCAGGGCGTTGCGGCGTCAGAAACCAAATTCTTGCCGCCCAGACCTATCGCGCCCACCGACCTCGGCAGATACCTCAACGTCTTGCCCAACCTCAATTCGCCCCGGTTTCAAAACCGAGGCATAGAGGCCGAAGTTGACGTCGTAGCCTTGGGAAATTGCTTTCAGGATTAACGGTTCTGGGGACAGTCCGTCCTGTTTGGCTGTGACCATTACACAACGCTCTGTCGGGTGGGTGATTTTGAGCCGGACATCACCAATGGTGAAAATGCGACCCAGCATATCCTCTGCGCTCATGTGGTCTGGCGTGTTCAGCAAAAGGTTTGCGCGGAACCTGCGCGGGTCGAAATCCAGATGCGAAAACTGCGCTTGGAGCCGATTTAGATCGGAGGACAGGATTATGTGGACAGCGCCGTCGTCAAAATGCGCCGCGTCCTGGTCTTCAACGAGTATCACCGGCTGTTCGAGATAGTCTGAGAGGCGGTTCGGCAAATCTCTGGAGCTGATCGGTTCCAAGGTCTCCCCGGGCAGTCCTATGTGAACTTCATTGTTCTGTGTTTCTGCCCGGAGAAACAGCAAGTTGTCGATGCGTTGGAAGTGGCTGGTGGATTTGCCGCTGCCAAGTTTACCGCTCGCGTCCGCCACGGCATACGCCCTGTCGCCTGACAAGCCTCGGTCTTCTATGAGCGCTTCATTTAAGGGTTCGCCCAAAAGGGATTTGACGGGATATCGCCAGATGGACTGGATATTCATGCCTGCAGCCGCCACGTGCGCTTTTGCCCTTGAAGAACGTCCAATTCCCTCAAAACTTCCCTCATCGCTCTTGACACTTTACCCCCGTCCGTTTCATAGCCTGCCGCCAAGGCACGTGGGCTCTTTCTAAAATGCCCGCTCAAAAACGCTCTTCCTTGTAGCAACAGCTCGCGGCAAAAACAAAAAACACCGCTGGCTGAGGCCAATTCGGAGACTTATCCAGATGACCACCGCATTCACATTCCCGGGCCAGGGCAGCCAGGCTGTCGGCATGGGCAAGCTTCTCGCCGACACGTTTCCAGAAGCCAAGGCTGTCTTCGACGAGGTGGACAATGCGTTGGACCAAAAACTTTCCGACATCATGTGGAACGGTCCGGAAGGCGATCTGACGCTGACCGCCAACGCTCAGCCGGCTCTGATGGCTGTCAGTCTCGCCACCATGCGGGTTCTGGAAGCCAAGGGCCTGGATTTGAAAGCGTCCGTTTCTTTCGTCGCGGGTCATTCGCTGGGTGAATACTCCGCTCTTGCGGCAGCTGGTAGCCTGGATGTGGCAACAGCTGCGAAACTCCTGCGCGTGCGCGGCAACGCCATGCAAAATGCAGTTCCGGTCGGGCAGGGCGCGATGGCAGCGCTTCTGGGGCTGGATTTCGAGGCTGCTGCTGAAGTTGCCAAGGATGCAGCGCAGGGTGAAGTTTGTCAGGCTGCCAACGACAATGCGCCGGGCCAGGTGGTTGTCTCCGGTCATGTGGCCGCCGTTGAGCGCGCCGTTGAGATCGCCAAGGCACGCGGTGCCCGCCGGGCAGTTCTTTTACCGGTAAGTGCACCGTTCCATTGTTCGCTGATGGGCCCGGCCGCAGAGGCCATGGCCGAAGCGCTGAACAATGCCGATATCAAGGCTCCAGTCGTGCCGCTCGTTGCCAATGTTCTCGCAGCGCCGATCACCGACCCGGTTGATATCCGCGATCGTTTGGTCGAGCAGGTAACCGGTACCGTGCGCTGGCGGGAAAGCATTTCCTGGCTCGCAGGAGAGGGCGTCGATACCTTTGTTGAGGTTGGAACCGGCAAGGTCCTGACCGGCATGGTCAAGCGGATTGCCAAGGAAGCAACCGGCATGGCCGTCAATTCGCCGGACGACATTGACGCGGTGATCGAAAAGCTGTCCAGCTAAGATCCAAAAAGCAACAACTAAGAACCCGGCCCGGCCAGGGCCTGTGCCATACGGCGCGAAACGCAAGGAAGGACGTCATATGTTCAGCTTGGAAGGCAAGAATGCGCTGATCACCGGTGCGACAGGTGGGATCGGGGAATCGATTGCCCGGGCGCTTCATGCACAAGGAGCAACCGTCTCCCTGTCAGGAACCCGCGCCGAAAAGCTTGAAGCATTGGCGGCCGATCTCGGTGAGCGTGCCTTCGTGACACCAGCAAACCTGTCGGACCGTGAAGCTGTCATGGGTTTGCTGCCGGCAGCTGAAGAGAAGATGGGCTCGGTGGACATCCTGGTAAACAATGCCGGGATCACCCGCGACAACATCTTCATGCGCATGAAAGACGAAGAGTGGGATCAGGTGCTGGAAGTCAACCTGACGTCCGGCTTCCTTCTGTGCCGCGCCGCGATCAAGGGCATGATGAAGCGCCGTACTGGCCGGATCATCGGCATCACGTCTGTTGTGGGCGTGACCGGAAACCCGGGTCAGGTCAACTATGCCGCGGCCAAATCCGGCATGATCGGCATGTACAAGTCTTTGGCGCGTGAAGTGGCTAGCCGCAACATCACCGTGAACTGTATTGCACCGGGTTTCATTGAAACCGCGATGACCGATGCGCTCAATGACAAGCAGAAAGATTCGATTTTGACCAGTGTCCCGGCAGGCCGTTTGGGCACAGCTTCCGAGATTGCATCGGCCGCAACCTATCTTGCCAGCGGCGAGGCCGCGTATGTCACAGGGCAAACGCTGCACGTCAATGGCGGTATGGCAATGATTTAAAAGGATGATTTGCCGAGCAGGCAAAAATAATCTCGGCCGCAAAGAAGCGGCTCTGACCGGCTGGTAATGGTCAACAAAGTGTGTTACCTACCCGCCGATTGTTACAAATTGCACATCTTGGCCCGGTCTCAGGCCGGGGTGTGCAAAGACACACTTGAGTTCAGTGAGTTCGGTCCGCCGCGTTTCTAGTCAACCGGTCCGGCGCCGTGCCGCGAGTGATGAACAGACGAAAACCAAGGAAGTAAAAGATGAGCGATATCGCGGATCGAGTTAAGAAAATCGTTGTCGAGCACCTCGGCGTAGACGCAGAGAAGGTTGTTGAAGGCGCAAGCTTCATCGACGATCTGGGCGCAGACAGCCTCGACACCGTTGAGCTGGTCATGGCTTTTGAAGAAGAATTCGGAGTTGAAATTCCGGACACTGCAGCTGAAACCATCCTGACCGTTGGCGACGCTGTGAAATTCCTGGAAGCCAACAAGTAAGGGGTTTCCCCTTAGCTTGAACCTTATTTGAAGATCGGGCCGGCGGGGTAATGTATCCCGCCAGGCCCTTCTAACGTAAGTGCGGGTGTATGAGGCGAGTAGTCGTAACAGGGTTGGGCATGGTAACGCCGCTGGGCGGCACGGCCGATGTCACTTGGAAGAATATCCTGGCAGGAAAAAGCGGGGCCAATCAGGTCACGAACTTCAAAGTGGACGATCTGGCTTGTCAGATTGCTTGCCAAATCCCGCGCGATCCGGCTGTAGAAGGTGCGTTTAATCCGGACGACTGGATGGACGTGAAGGAACAGCGCAAGGTCGATGACTTCATCGTCTACGCGATGGCAGCTGCCGATCAGGCGATTGCCGATTCCGGGTTCAAAGCCGAAACTTACGAACAACAGGTCCGCTCCGGTGTTTTGATCGGGTCCGGTATCGGCGGCTTGCAGGGCATCGAAAAGGGTGCCCACATGCTTGTCGAGAAGGGGCCGCGCAGGATCAGCCCGTTCTTTATTCCGGGCCGCCTGATCAACCTGGCCGGTGGATACGTTTCCATTCGCCATGGGCTCAAAGGTCCGAACCATGCTGTTGTGACAGCCTGCTCGACCGGCGCGCATGCAATCGGCGATGCCTCTCGTCTCATCGCATTTGGTGATGCCGACGTTATGGTCGCTGGCGGCACGGAATCTCCGGTCGGACGTCTGGCGCTTGCTGGCTTTGCCGCTTGCCGTGCACTCTCCACCGGGTTCAACGATGCGCCTGAAAAAGGCTCCCGCCCCTATGATAAGGACCGCGACGGTTTCGTTATGGGCGAAGGCGCTGGCATCGTTATTCTCGAAGAATACGAGCACGCGGTGAAACGCGGTGCGAAAATTTACGCCGAAGTCATCGGTTACGGCATGTCCGGCGATGCCTATCACATCACGGCGCCGTCCGAAGATGGCGATGGCGCCTACCGCTGCATGGAAGCCGCGCTTAATCGCGCAGGCATCACGGCAGCTGATGTGGATTACGTCAACGCACACGGCACATCCACGCCGCTTGGGGACGAGATCGAACTGGGGGCTGTAACCCGCCTTGCCGGTGAACACGCATCTAACCTGACCATGTCCTCCACCAAGTCCTCCATCGGTCACCTGTTGGGGGCTGCTGGTGCCGTAGAGGCGATTTTCTCTGTCTTGGCAATTCGCGACGGAATGGCTCCGCCGACGATCAACCTTGACAATCCATCGGTTGAAACCGAAATCGACCTTGTGGCGCACAAAGCGAAACAAATGAACATTGATGTTGCCTTGTCGAACTCTTTCGGCTTCGGTGGAACCAATGCGTCGCTTGTTTTCCGTAAAGTTGCCGCATAACGCATTCACAGTTCATCGGGCCGGTCGCCGATTCGTTCGTTCGGCCCGTTTGTTATACACGTGACTGCAGTTTGACAGGCCCGTGAGATCTTGTCAGGAGGTGCGATAGGCCATGGGCATTAAGCCGAAAAGTCCGCGCGAAGCATTGCAACCCGAGCCGGCACCTGCGCCTCCGCAACGCTCCCGTCATGTGCGCAATCCAATCGTTATCCTGATCAATATGGTCATTTCTCTGGCGGTCTTCGGGCTGGCAGCTGTTGGCGGCGCGCTTTATTTCGGCAAACACATGTTCGAGCAGACCGGACCGCTCACCGAAGAGACGACCATCATCATTCCGTCCGGCTCGGGTTTGACCGGGATCACAGGCCGTTTGGCTGCAAAAGGCGTGATTGACGACACGATGCTGGATGAGTGGGTCTTCCAGCTTGGCACCCGGTTCTACAAGAGTGCGACCAAGCTTAAAGCCGGTGAATACGCATTCGCGCCCGGCGTCTCCATGAAAGACGTCATGACGGATCTGGTCGACGGCAAGGCGGTGACGCACTCTGTTACGATCCCCGAAGGCTGGACCACCGCGCAAATCATCGAGCGGGTTCGCGAACATCCGATTCTCGTTGGAGAGATCACGGACGTGCCTGCCGAAGGCGCTCTTTTGCCTGAAACATATACCTTTGCGCGGGGAGCAACCCGGCAGTCAGTTCTGAACCAGATGCAGGCTGCACAGGACAAACTCCTGGCAGAAATCTGGGAGCGACGGGTAGAAGATCTGCCGGTGGATACACCGGAGGAATTGGTGATCCTGGCGTCCATCGTTGAAAAGGAAACGGCGCTCGCCGACGAGCGGCCGCGGGTCGCCGGGGTCTTTGTCAATCGCTTGAACCAGAACATGCGCCTGCAGTCGGATCCGACCATCTTGTACGGCCTTTATGGCGGGGAAGCCTGGCTCAAGGACCGGTCTGCGATCAAGCAGTCGGAAATCGACGCTGAAAACAATTACAACACGTACCAGATAGACGGCTTGCCGCCGGGGCCGATCGGCAATCCGGGCCGGGCGGCCATGGAAGCCGTTGCCAATCCCTCCCGGACAAAGGATTTGTTCTTCGTCGCCGACGGGACGGGCGGACACATTTTTGCAGAAACATATGATCAGCACCGCGCCAACGTACGCAAATGGCGTGAGATAGAGCGGCAACGCCGTCAGGCGGAACAAAACTGACCGCACGCTGACAGTTTTTGGGGCACCGCAGATTTAGCGGTCAAAACCGGCAGAGATCCGGAGGGGCATATGGCACTTGCCAGCATGACAGGGTTCGCGCGCGCGCCCGGTGAATCCGGCGTCGTTCGCTGGACATGGGAACTGAGGTCCGTAAACGGAAAATCTCTCGACCTTCGAATCCGCATCCCGACAGGTTTGGAAGCCCTTGAGCCAAAGATCCGGGAGCGGTGCAGCAAGGTTCTGCGCCGGGGCAACATCTCCATTGGCTTGTCCATGCAGCGGGATCAGGCAGAAAATCAGCTTCAGGTGAACGAAGCCGCCCTGGAGTCTGTCTTGTCCGCGATCAAGTTGCTTGAAACCAGAATTCCAAATGTCGCTCCTCCCACCCTCGATGGCATTTTGGCGCAAAAGGGTGTTTTCGAGCTCAAGGAGCAGGACGACGATGAGGCGGCGCAGCAGGCCTTGCAAAGTGCTCTTTTGACCTCACTTGACGCGGCACTGATTGATCTTGTCGACATGCGCCATTCTGAAGGTGCAGCGATCGGCAAGGTTGTTCACCAGCAGATCGATACGATTGCGAGCCTGACACAGGCTGCAGAAGACCTGCCGGCACGCCAGCCGGAGGCCATTAAGGCTCGACTGAAAAAAATGGTCGAGGAGCTTCTTGAAGCATCGGAAACAAAGCTCGATCCGCAGCGTTTGCATCAAGAAGCGGTCTTTCTGGCGACGAAAGCCGATATTCGTGAAGAGCTCGACCGCCTGCATGCCCACGTGAACGCGGTGAGGGAGCTGCTTGACACCGGCGGTGCTATTGGCCGCCGTCTTGATTTTCTTGCACAAGAATTTAACCGGGAAGCCAATACACTGTGTTCAAAGTCCAATGATGTGGACCTAACGGCAATCGGGCTGGACTTGAAGGCCGTCATAGATCAAATGCGCGAGCAGATACAAAACCTGGAGTGAAACGGTCATGACGGACACGGCAGTTGGAACGCGTGTGAGTGCGGATGAAGCCGAGCAGCAGCGCCGCGGGCTGATGCTTGTATTGTCCTCGCCCTCTGGCGCCGGGAAGTCGACCATTGCCCGGCTGTTGCTGGAAAAGGAAAACAATCTCGAACTTTCCATTTCTGTGACGACCCGGCCACGCCGGTCGAGCGAAGTGGACGGGGTGCATTACCACTTCCTCGATCCAAACCGTTTCGAACAAATGCGGGCCCATGACGAGTTGCTGGAATGGGCGGAAGTCCACGGCAATTATTATGCGACGCCGCGCGGGCCCGTTGAAAACGCCATTGAAAACGGCCGGGACATTCTGTTCGATATCGATATACAGGGTACGTTTCAGCTTTATGAAAAGATGCGTGACGACGTCGTCTCGATCTTCATTCTGCCGCCCTCCATCGCCGAAATGAAATCCCGTCTCTACCGCCGCGCGGAAGACGCTGATGATGTCATTGCAAAGCGTATGAAAACTGCCGTTGGCGAAATGCGGCATTGGTCGAAGTACGACTATGTCGTCGTGAACGACGATCTGGAACGGGCCTACGAAAATGTCCGGGCCATCTTGAAAGCAGAACGCCTCAAGCAGGCAAGGTCGCCAAAAATCGGTTCCTTGATTCAAGGCATGGTTGACGACCTAGAAGTCGAATTGGACCCCAAAGGCTAACCCGACCGCAGTTCCAGCGCGCTCAGAAGCGCAAGGTACCTTAGAGTGCGCCTACCGCGTGAAACGTATTCGCCAGTTTGACAAAACCGGCAATGTCAATTTCTTCGGCGCGGGCAGTTGGTTTAGTCCCAGCTTGTTCAATCAAACGTTCTGCATCCGGGGACAGAGACTTCAGACTGGCGCGCAACATCTTGCGGCGTTGCCCGAATGCAGCCGCAGTCAATTTCTCCAGGCTGGAGAGATCGCAGTGCAGGGGGGCCGGATTTGGGGTCAGATGCACGACCGCGGATGTGACTTTCGGCGGCGGGGTAAACGCCTTCGGACTGATGTCGAACAAGATACCGCCCTTGCAGCGCCAACCGGCAAGGACCCCGAGCCGGCCATAGGCTTTTGAGCCAGGTGCTGCGGCGATCCGTTCCCCGACTTCCTTTTGAAACATCAAGGTCAGCGATGACCAGAAGGGCGGCCAGTCGGGCGTTGTGATCCAGTTGATCAGCAATTGAGTACCCACATTATAGGGAAGGTTGGCCGCAATCCGCACCTTGTCTCCACCAGTTACAGCAACCGGATCTGTTTCAAGAGCATCACCCTCGATGATTTCAAGGCGTCCTGGGTAATGATCCGCGATCTCGGCCAGTGCCGGAAGGCATCGGCTGTCTTTTTCGATCGCGACAACTTTCTTGGCACCCGCAGCCAGCAGCGCCCGGGTCAAGCCGCCCGGGCCTGGCCCGATTTCCAGGACCGTATGATCTTCCAGGCTCCCAGCCGATCGGGCGATCCGGGACGTCAGGTTTAGATCTAACAGGAAGTTCTGTCCAAGCGACTTTTTTGCATTCAGTCCATGGGTCGCGATGACGTCGCGAAGCGGTGGAAGATCGTCGATTTGGGCCATGCCGCGGTTGGTGTCCTAAAGCGTTTCAGGATGCGCCAGCGCATGCGCCATGCGAATAGCTGCACAAAAGCTCTCGATCCGCGCCATCCCGGTGCCGGCCAGCGTATAGGCTGTGCCGTGGTCAGGAGACGTGCGGATGAAAGGAAGGCCCAACGTGACATTGACACTGTCATCGAAGCCGATGGTTTTAGCAGGCACCAGAACTTGGTCGTGATACATGCCGAGGGCACAGTCATATTTCAGACGGGCTTCCGGGTGAAACATCGTGTCTGCCGGGTGCGGGCCTGAGGCCGCAATTCCCATTGCCTTCAATCGTTCAACAGCCGGTACAATGACATTCTGATCTTCCGTACCCAAGGCACCATTCTCGCCCGCATGCGGATTGAGGCCGCACAAAGCGAGGCGCGGATTTTTAAAGCCGAACCGGCTTGTCATATCGTTTGAAACGATTTCTGCTGTCTCGACGATTAAGTCTTCTGTCAAACGCTGAGGGACATTGGAAAGCGGAATATGAATGGTGACCGGTACTACCATCAGATCCGGTCCTGCAATCATCATGACAGGTTTGGACGGCTGGCCGGGCCAAAACCCTTCGGCCAATGCACCCAGAAACTCAGTATGGCCGGGATGTTTGAAACCAGCCTTATAAAGCGCTGCCTTGTTGATCGGATTGGTAACGACACCAATCGCAACACCGTCAAAAACGTCTTGCACACACGCTTCAATCGAGTTGATGACGGAAGCGGCAGCCGCCGGATCCTCTTCGCCTGGCGTGTCGGTTAGGCTGGGTCCCGTTTGAACCACGGGCAGGGCATGAGAAAACCGATCCAAAGCCTGGTCTGGTGAGCAGCTTTCGAAGTGGACCGGAAGTTCGAGTTTTTCAGCCCGTTGACTTAAGAGTTCGACGTCACCCCGTATGTAGAAGGGAGGAAGCCCGAGCTTTTTCCGATTGAACCAAGCCTGCAGTGTCAAGTCCGGGCCAATTCCCGCTGGTTCGCCGAGCGTGATGGCGACAGGTTTTCCTGAACTTCGCATCTTGGAGAGCGGCATATTGGTCAACGATATATGATCGTTGACCGGCGCTTGGCATCCATCAACAAACGACGGGCTTGGCTTTCGCCTTCCTTGGCTCGCAGTTCGTTTTCCAGCTTGGTGCGCATGGCAATGTCGGACTGGATCTCACGTTTCCCGCAAATGGCAATCATTTCAAAGCCGACCGGGGTCGGGTTTGGGTTGGTTAGCTTGCCGGGCCCCAACTTTTTCACCTGATCAATGATGTTCGGCGGAATTTCGGTTTCAAGCCGCCGTCCGATTGGCTGGACAACAACTTCCTTATATTGCCCGAGGACAGAACCCATGTCCTCGCAGCTGGAGACAGCTTTGCGGATCTGAGCGATTTCCCGGCGGCGCTGGGATTTGAAACCGTTGGAGGAGTTCTTCGGAACAACGACGATCACGCGCTGAAGGTCATATTCAATAGACGTGGCCCGGTCTTCTTCATCGGTTTTGCGAAGGGCCGCGATGATATCGGACTCGTCCACATCGACACCGCCGCTGAACCGGGCACGGACCAGCTTGCCCCAGATAAGCTGCGCTCGCAGGCGTTTTTTCAGTGTTTCGGCTCGCACTCCGCCCTGTCCGAGTGCCTGCGTCAGTCTGGCAGGGGTAAGTTTCACGTTCCGGGCGATGTTTGCATAGGCGTTGTCGACTTCACTGTCGCTGACGCTCATGCCCATGCGGGTCGCCTCACCGACCTTGACTTGGTCGTCGATCAGTTCCTGCACGGCCTCACGTCGGGCAACAGAGGCACTTTTCCGCTGAGTGAGTGTAATGAGCCTGGCGCGCTGGGTGATGTCATAGTCGGTTATCGGCACATCGTTGACGATCACCTTGATTGCCGCATTGGCAGACGGTGCGATTGGCGCTGCCAAGAGTAGAGCCACGAGTGCGGACAAGATGACGAAGCGATTGTGCATGGAACTTCCGTGAGTTTTGGCCATGTTTGACGACACTGGATAACAAAGTGTACGTCAAAATTAAAGAGAAACCCGATGTTTCGCAGCATCTGGTTTATTTGGGGCATTCTGGTGGCATGCCAGTGAAATAATAGCCGTTCTTAAAGCAAAATCACTAGTTGTTGATCGCGTTGCTTTGAATCTGAGTATTTCCGAGTGTTCTCAAGCCAACCCGGAAAAATAGGAGGCGATCGGTTGTGTCGCCATCGTTGCGGCTGCGGTCTTCTGAATAAGACAATGAAAGCGAGAAGCCCTCGTCGTCATAGCCGACACCGACGCCGTCCTGAACAATGTTGCTGTTCTGAAGATCGTAGCGCATGGATCCGAACACACGCCAATTCTCCTGCAGCCGCAGGCTGGCTGAGCCGAGTAACTCTTCGCGCGTATCGTCAATGCCAACATTGGGCTGGGCATCGAGGAAGGCATAGGCGACCGATGAGACCACCGGTCCGTAGATAGCACTGGCTTGAGCTTGCAAACGGTTGATCGAGAAGTCGTCCTTATCAAACCGTGCCTGCGTGCCGAGTTTCACACCGTATTTGGTATCCAGGTACAAGCTGCCGACATAGTCGGACAGATCGGACTCAAGTCCGGAATCTTGTGTCGCGCCCAGAATATCCGGGACCTTGTAGGAGTTCTCGCCAGCGAGATGATAGGACCGGCCGAAAAGGCCGGTTAGATAGTGGCCGCTGTTCAGTTGAAGCTTGTAGTTCAAGCCCACATTGAGGCGGGTGCCACCTTCAGCGCGGTCGAAACCGGAAAACTTGTCCGTATCAAACAAGGTGGTCGTGTCGAAGACGATGCTCTGTGCGTCCTCGTTCGGCAGTTCGCCGATGCGCTGTTCGTTCGGGCGGGCGATGATCTGAGCGATCGGCTCGAAAATCTGGTTGCCGCCGTTGAAGCTTGCGATGATCGGATAGCTGTATTCCAGACCGACCGCCGGCATAGCACGGCCCACAAAACTCTCACCTGCGAGAGCTGTAACATCCGCATCCGGGGAGGCCAGGAAGAACAGATCGCCCTTCATATACGCGAACGGCGTAAATGTTTGACCAAGTGGGTCGACAAAGGTACGGCGCCAGGTGCCGTCGACCGACAGACGCGAGAACGTGCCGTCCACTCCGCGGAAGCGGGCATTGGTCCCACCATCAATGGAGAACGCGTCGGTTTCTTCGCGGGTCAACGATGTGAAGTTCGCAGCGAGTGAAAGCTCGCCGTCCAACACAGGGTCTGCAAATACGAAATCGTAGTCGACGACCGGGAGCACTAAGGGCTGTTTGCTCTGCAGGTTGCTTCCAACGGGCGAGAAACCATCCGCGTTGAAGTTGCTCGACGTATAATCTGCCTGAGCGATCTGGAAGCCGTAGGTGTTGAAACTGAGAGCGTTGCGCTCAGTCAGGCCCTCGAAGTAGATCCTCGAGGTTTCGTTCCCGCCCCAGCTTGTGAAGGAATAGTCTTCAAAGAAGGCCCGGTCACTCTTGTAGGTGACATCCCAGCCGAGGTTCCAGGCACCGGTTACATTGAATGTGCCCGTCGTGCGGAAAGCACCGCGCATGTCGCTGTCGGCGCGCTGGGTTTTGAACTGGTCAGGATCAAGCTGATAGATGCCGCCAGCTGAAAGCGAAAAGTCGCCCCGCCGGAACTTCTGACGGAAATCAACGTCGACAAACAGCCCTTGCCTGGTCAGCGGAGTAAATGTTGTCGTTAGATCGCGATGCGGGCTCAAGGCCCAATAGTACGGAATATTCGCTCCGAACCCGAGCTTGTCCGCAATCACCCAGTTCGGGATTAGAAAGCCGGAATGACGCTTGACGGTTGGGTCAGGCATCGACAAGAACGGTGCATAAAGGACCGGCTGTCCGTAGAATTCGAGCGACGGCTGCTCGAACCGGATCACCTTTTCCTGTTTGTCATGGATAATCGTTTTGGAACGGATGCGCCAGAGCGGTGCTTTGCCAGCCGGACGCGTCGGATTCGTGTAGACGGTGTACACACCATTTTCCACGACTGTAACGTTGCCGTCTTCACGGGTTGCCTGCTCGGCAATCAGCCGCGTTCTGTTCGGCATGTCGATCTGAAGCGAGCGGGCGAAGGCCTGCGCAAAGTCTTCCGACATCTGCAACTCTTCGGTCCGAAGAATGTTGCCTTCGGTATCTAGGAAGATGACGTTGCCTGTAGCCGTTAGCTGCTGCGTGCCACGGCTAAAAACGATCTGAGCGGCCTGAACCGTGTTGCCGTCGTAGTAGACCTGCACATCGCCGCGCGCGGTGATGATGTCACGGTCGAAATCGTAGGTGAGGTTGTTGGCCTCAAGCAGGAGGTCTTCGTCAGCGGAGGGCGCTTCGCTGTTGAAAAAATCAAGGTTCTGTGCGGATGCAGAATGCGGGGCCGTCAATATTCCAGCTGACACGGCAAGAGCGCTGACGGCTGCCAAAAGGCATGCACGTCCGGCCCAAGTCTCTGTGTTCAGAAAAAACGGAAACGTCATGCGCCTTACCCGTCTTCCTGATGCAAGAGAATTGTCAAACCCATAAGTACCCCAAATATTCCTGGCGCCCACGCAGCAACCAACGGAGGCACGATTCCCGCCCCTCCGAAGTCCTTGGCCAGTTCCGTAAGAACGTAAAGCACGAACCCGGACAGGATTCCACCCAGAATCATCCGTCCCAATCCACCAAATCGCGAAACTTTAAGGGAAACCGCCGCTGCGATCAGGATCATTGCAATCAACAACAATGGCCGCGCGAGAAGCGATTGATATTGTAGATTGTAACGATAGGCTGGCAAACCCGCGTTTCTCGCCAGTTCGATAAACCGGGGCAGGTTCCAGAATGATATCGATTCGGGCGACCCGATGCTCTCTCGAACCTCTGTCGCTGTCAGGAACGTACTGATTTGATAGACGCTGTAAGACTGTGGATCGTTTTCAGTGGTGTAGACGATGGCATTGTCGAGATACCAGGTCTCGTTTCCAAGCCGTGCCTGTTCTGCTTCGATCCGCTCACGGAACGTGCCGTCTTCGTCAAAGGTGAAAACCGTGACCCTCAAAAGACGTGTCCCGTTGTCCAGAAGCTGAGAAGCGCGCAGCACAGACTCTCCATCGAGGCCGTCTTGACGGACCCAGACCTCTCCGGAGCTCTGCAACAAGAAGGTCTGATCGGCCCCGAACAATCCGGCAGCAGCTTCCTCTGATTTTTGCTGAAGGTAGACCGCAGCGGGATTGTAGACCGTGATTGAGAACACCCCGAGGAAAAGACCAACCAAAACGGCGGGAGTTGAAAACTGCCAAACCGAAATGCCAGCCGCCCGGGTTACGACCAGTTCCAAGGCGCGGCTGAGTGTGACGAAGGCTGCGATTGCACCAAACAGAACCGTAAATGGGATGACCTGCTCCAGAAGGAGAGGGACCCGTAGGAGCGATATGTAGGCGACCCGCATCACTGTGAAGCCCTCTCTGTCGCTGCCGCGCCGGACAAGTTCCAGCACATCGAACAGGAAGAGCAGCACCGCGGCGAACAGGAAAAGGCCAAGGATCGCTTTTATAAAGCGGCCGGAGAAGTAGACAGAAAGCGTTCGCCCCAGGATCATGAAGCGCTCCCGGCACGGTTCTTGGTCAATTTTGCGGTGATTGCTTCAACCCAGTCTCCGATCATGAGCTGGAACCGTTGGAGGGCTTGAGACTGTTTGCCCTGGTGCCCGCGGAGGATCGAAACAAGGGCGATGCCACCGCCCAAAACGGGAACCACATACCGCATCGCATAAAGCACAGCGGTATCATTGGAGATTGCCGTGATCCCGAAGCCGGTAGTGCGCAAAAGAACGCAGCAGGTGATCGCGCCCACAATCGCCATGCCGCGCCCCTGCCGGGTCGTCCGTGCAACGCCAAGGAATGCAAAAACTATCAGAGCGAAGGACAAGCAATAGAGCGGCAAACTGAACCGCTCATGAATTTCTGCCCGAAGCCGATCCGGGTGTGTCACAGCAAAATAATCATTTCCGGGCGGGCCAAGGAGGTTTGCAGTGCTTCTCTCGCTCGGCTTGAAGACCGGTTCGCTCGCTTCCGGGATCAGGTTGGACAAATCGAAGGCATAGGACTGAAATCGGACGATCGACATATCGCCGACCTGTTTCGGCCGCCGCTGGATCGTGCCGTTCTGCATCACCAGCAATGTCCGGCCGGCTGCCTCAATTATATTTCCGGTATCAGCCTGATAGGTAAAGGCCGTGTCTGGGTCCCGCGTGTCATGCATCAAAAGACCATCGAGTGTGCCTTTGCCAGACCGGTTTCGGATGTGGAAGGTCAACCCTTCCTCCACGTTGATGAAACGCCCCGGTTTGACGATGTTGGCAACGAGATCTGCCCGCACACGCGTGATTTCCGTTCGAAGCTGGGCAAGGCCGGCGGGCGCGACATAGAGCGAGAAGGCAGACACCAGCAGCATGATGATCGTGGCAAACACAAGTACGGGCTTGAGTACCAGAAACCTGGATCCACCGCTTGCATCAATCACGATCAGCTCGCTGTCGCCGGAGAGCGCGTTCAGTACCAGTATGAGCGCGATCATGAGCGCAAAGGGCGCGACTGTGACGATCAGAAACGGCAAGGCCAACATGGTGATGCCGATGAACTGGACGATTGTCTGTCCTTTGGACGTCACGAGGTCCAGCTGCCGGAGCGCCTGCGTTGCCCAAACAACCCCCGTCATAGCGGCGAGTGTGAGCGTGAACGCATAGGCGGTGCGCCGAATAATATAGCGTTCCAGCGTGTTCATGGCAGCTGCCGGATACTCCGTACAAATCTCATAAAATTTGACTTTATGTTCAATAACACGGGATGTGGTGAATGGCCCATGAAAGAAGATGGTTAATATACATTAATTTGCAACTGATCTTGCCGAAAACGCTTTAAAACGCCATGATTTAGCAATCTAGGGATATCTCCCGGCCAGGACACAACGTTGTCCTGTTTCACATCCTGATGACTTTGACCGACCTGCAAGGACAAACGATGACCAAGCTGAACAAGATCTCCTTTTCGAAAATCGACGCTCCGTCAAAGGGGATTGTGGTCGCTTTGGCAGGCGAGGCATTGGCAACTGGAGCTGCCACCGCAGGACTCGTCGGTGATTTGACGGGTGGCCTGGCGAATGTCGCGGAGATCGGAGGGTTCTCCGGAAAGAAAAAGACCAGCCTCGATCTCGTCGCACCCGGTGGTCTTTCTCTCGATCGGCTGATTGTCTTTGGAACCGGTGCGATGGACGGGCTCACCCGCGATGACTGGCGCGCGTTCGGCGGTGCAGTGTTTGCCGCCCTTAAGTCTGCCAAGGCAGAGGCGGCGACAGTCGTTCTTGAAGCCCCGGAAGGCGAGGAGCTGGATCCGGAGCTTGCGGCTGAATTTGCAATGGGTGCCAAACTGCGCGCTTACGAATTCGACAAGTACAAGTCCAAAAAGGACGACGAAAAGGCCAAGAAAACGCTCAAATTGACCCTTCAAGTTGCAGATCCCAAAGCCGCGCGAAAAGCCTGGACAACGGCGGAAGGCATTGCCGATGGGGTGATCCTGGCACGTGATTTGGTCAACGAGCCGGCAAACGTTCTTGGGCCAGTCGAATTCGCCGCCAAGGCCTCGGAATTGGAAGCGCTTGGTATTGAGGTCGAAATCCTCGGCGAAAAGGAGATGAAAAAGCTCAAGATGGCCGCGCTCTTGGGCGTGTCTCAAGGCTCGGTCCGTCCGCCGCGCCTTGCCGTCATGCGCTGGAACGGCGGCAAAAAAGGCGCTGCTCCCGTCGCCTTGGTGGGCAAGGGCGTGGTTTTTGATACCGGCGGGATCTCCATCAAACCGGCCGGCGGTATGGAAGACATGAAGGGTGACATGGGCGGCGCAGCAGCCGTTACGGGTGCCATGCATGCAATTGCGGCCCGCAAGGCCAAGGCAAATGTGGTGGGTGTCATCGGTCTTGTCGAGAACATGCCGGACGGCAACGCACAACGGCCCGGCGACATCGTGACCGCCATGTCCGGAACGACCATCGAAATCCTGAATACGGACGCCGAGGGCCGTCTCGTTCTGGCCGATGCCATGTGGTACACGCAGGAAAAATACAAGCCGGCAATCATGATCGACCTGGCAACACTGACCGGTGCGGTCCTGGTTGCACTCGGCAATTTGAACGCGGGTCTGTTTTCAAGCAATGATGAACTGGCCGACAAGCTGTTGGATGCCGCCAAGGCCAGCGGAGAGCCGCTCTGGCGCCTACCGTTGTCGAAGGATTACGACAAGCTCATCGACACACCGAATGCTGACGTGAAAAACACCGGAGGGCGGTGGGCCGGATCTATCACCGCCGCGCAGTTCCTGCAGCGCTTTTCCAACGATGTGCCATGGGCGCATCTGGACATTGCCGGCACAGCATTTGGAGCGCCTAAGGATGACACGTGCCAGAGCTGGGCGTCTGGCTACGGCGTTCGCCTGCTCAACCAGTTGGTGGCGGACCACTACGAGAGCTGATTGAAAAGAGCTGAAAACAAAGAAAAACCCGCCGAATTGGCGGGTTTTTCATGGACTGAGAAGTCCGGAAAATCAGCAGGTTTTATAGGCCTGACATGCGGTCGCAGGTTCGACCAGGAAACCCATGCCGACAGTGGCTCCAGCTACACAGGCCACCAATCCGCAAAACACAACTACTCGTGCAAGCATACACAATCCCCATCTCGGCCGGGTCGGGAAACCGCACCCCAGCCATAACGCCAGATCTTGAAAGATCGTCCCCGGCGGTAAGCCTAACGAACGGTTATTTTCGGAAGGTTAATGCAACGACTCGGCTAAGGTGTCCACGGTCGGATTTGTGTGGATGCAATTTGCCGTCCCTCCTGTGGCTGAGCTGCATCACTTATGACCGCCAGCGCATGATAGTGCTGTGCATGGTGACTGATTTGGGTCCTCAAAGAGGTGTTGTTGAAACCTTATGAGCGTTGAAGTTGTCTTTTATCATCTCTTGCACAAGCCGCTGGAGTTGGCCCTGCCGGAACTTCTTCAAAAGTGTCTGGACCGCGACTGGAAAGTGATTGTGCAAACCGGATCACAGGAACGGTGCAATGCGCTCGATGCCCATTTGTGGACCTATCAGGACGACAGCTTCCTGCCGCATGGCACCAAGGCCGATGGATATGCGGAACATCAGCCGATCTATCTGACCTTCGAGCAGGACAATCCGAACGAGGCGGATGTGCGGTTTCTCGTGGACCGGGCCGCACCACCGGCGCTCGACCCCTACAAACGGGCGATCTACATGTTCGACGGCAATGATCAGGGAGCGGTCGAAGAGGCGCGCATGCGCTGGAAGGAAGCCAAATCCTCCGGGTTTCAGATCGCCTATTGGCAGCAAACGGAAGCGGGCGGCTGGGAGCGCAAGGCATGAGCGACAAGACGGTTCACTCCGACAGTGCATTCATGGCCCGCCGGGATGCGGCGCGGGGCCGGATTGACGAACTGACCGGTGCCAAGGGCGGCGCTGCCGATGACCGGCTGGCCTGGTTCCATACGGTTTACCGCGAAGCTGGCGGCGATCCGGCCGCCGTTCCCTGGGCGGATTTGGCGCCCAAGCAGGCGATCGTCGAATGGCTTGCGGATAATCCGGGCGAGGGAAAACGCGCCATCGATATCGGCTGCGGCCTTGGCGACAATGCGGAAGCTCTTGCAGCGGCGGGCTACAAAACGGAAGCGTTCGATTTGTCGGAAGACGCTATTGTGTGGGCGCAGAAACGGTTTCCGGACAGTTCTGTTTCCTACCGCGCTGCAGACCTCTTTCAGTTGCCGGACGAGTGGCAAGGCGCGTTTGATCTGGTTCAGGAATGCTACACCATTCAGGCGCTTGACGGCGATCTGCGCACCAAGGCGGTTGAGGTCATGGCCGGTCTGGTCGCACCGGGGGGACGGCTGCTTCTGATCAACCGCTGCCAGGATGAAGACGGAGAGGCTCAGGGGCCGCCATGGCCGATGAAACCATCCGAATGGCGGCGTTTTGAAACCTTAGGTCTGAAAATGGTCCGGGAAGAGTTTTATGAAATTGAACGTCCGGGCCGGATCATTCCGCACGTCCGTGCAGTGTTCGAACGAAAAATTTAGGGAGGCGGCATGCCGAAAAACTTGAAAATCTCATCCGCCGAGCTTGTCGCCAAGGCGCGGGCGCAAATCGAGGAAATCGACGCAAAGGACGCTATTGGGCTTGTCGAGGACCCGCGCGTGCAGTTCGTTGATCTCAGGGACATCCGGGAACGCAAGCACTCCGGCTACATTCCGGGCAGTTTTCACTGTGTGCGCGGCATGACCGAATTCTGGGTGGATCCGGAAAGTCCTTATTTCAAGGAGATTTTTGGCGAGGACAAGAAGTTCGTCTTCCACTGCGCCGCCGGCTGGCGCTCGGCGCTGACAGTTGCGACCCTGAAATCCATGGGGTTTGAAGCCGCCCACATCACCGATGGCTTTGCCGACTGGGTCAAACAGGGCGGTCCGGTCGAAAAAGACGATTGAGGGCGGACAGCCGAACAGAAAAGCCGTCATCCCCGCACAAGTCGGGGACGACCTAAGAGAATTGGGTACGGCTCTTTCAAAAGCCGCAGTCCGTCAAGCGGCGATTTTCGCCAGCAGTTCCGGCACCTTGCCGATGTGGTCAATCTGGTAAAAACGGTCAGAGGCTTCAGGAACATCGGCTTCTTCGAGCGCCCGCGTCTGGCCGAAAGGCACATGCGTTCCAAAAGAGCCCGCGGCGAGCGCCGGCAGCACATCGGACTTCAGCGAGTTGCCGATCATCATGGCCTCTTGCGCCCCAGTACCGTGACGGCGAAACAGTGTCTCGTAAGTTTCCGGCGTCTTTTCCGAGACGATCTCCAGACCGTCGAAATAGCGGTCGAGCCCCGACCCGGTGGCCTTGCGCTCCTGATCGAACAGATCGCCCTTGGTGATCATGATCAACCTGTAACGGCCTTTGACCGCCTTCAGCGTTTCCAGCACATAGGGCAGGGGCGTTGCCGGTTCGCTCAAAATCTCCCGTCCGGCGTCCAGGATCTGCGCCACCACGCTGGCCGGCACCCTGCGGTCGGTGACCTCTATCGCGGTCTCGATCATCGACAGGGTAAAGCTCTTGATGCCGTAGCCATAGTGCAGGATGTTGCGCTTTTCCGCCGCCAGCAGCCGGTCCTTCAGTCCTTGCGGATCGGTGTAATCGGCGAGCAACTCGGCAAACCGGTCCTCCGTCAGCCGGAAAAGGTGCTCGTTGTGCCAAAGCGTGTCATCGGCATCAAACCCCAGCGTTGTGATTTTTTCGCGCACGGTTGTCTCGTCTCATCCCAAAAGCTGCCTGGCAGCAGGCGTTCCCATTGCGCGACGATCCTAAGGCAGCGCCGTCAAAATCACGTGTTCCGGGTGAGGAGGATTTGAGGCTTTGGGGCAAGGATTTGTTAGGGATGGGGCTTAGAGACGAGAGGCCAAGGCCTCCCGTCATGCCCGGATCAAGTCCGGGCATGACGAGGAAAGCGGGACCGGAACATCATTCACCGCTCGAACGAAAGCAGCGGAGAACTCACCCCGCCTCTTCAAACTCGGCTGACAGTTCCAGCCAGTCTTCTTCCGTTTTGACCAGCTTCTTTTCGCAAAACGCGCGTTCCTTGGCGAATTTGGCGGCGCGCTCCGGATCGGTCTGGAAGAACTCCGGGTCGGCAAGCATGTCGTCGATCTTGGCGATCTTTTCCTGCAAGCGCGCCATTTCTTTTTCCGCCGCATCGATCTTTTGTTTCAGCGGTTTCAGCTGGCTGCGCTTTTGGGCCGCTTCCCGGCGTTTTTCCTGGGCGCTGGCCGCGTCAGCCTCGGCCACCACCGCCTTGTCGCGGGCTTTTTGCGCGGCTTCCGGGCCTTGCAGGATCAGCCGCTTATAATCCTCCATGTCGCCGTCATAAGGCTCGACCTTGCCGCCCGCCACCAGCCACAACCGGTCAGCGCAGGCTTCGACCAGATGCCGGTCGTGACTGATGAGAACGACCGCGCCCTGATACTCATTCAAGGCCATGACCAGCGCTTCGCGGCTGTCGATGTCCAGATGGTTGGTCGGCTCATCGAGAATGAGGAGATGCGGGCCGTCGAATGTCGCGAGCCCAAGCAGAAGCCGGGCTTTTTCACCGCCCGAAAGATCCTTTGCCGGTGTTTCCTGCCGGTCGGTCGGCAGACCGAAGCGGGCAACGCGCGCACGGACCTTGGCTTCCGGTGCATCCGGCATCAGGGCGCGCACATGAGCGACCGCGCTTTCTTCCGGGCGCAATTCATCGAGCTGGTGCTGCGCGAAGAAGGCGATCTTCAGCTTGGTTGCCTTGGTGATTTCCCCGTCCATGGCGACGAGCCGGTTGGAAATCAGCTTGGCAAAGGTCGACTTGCCGTTGCCGTTGGCACCAAGCAGAGCGATCCGGTCATCTGTATCGATGTTTAGCGTCAGACGGGAGAGGATCTTGGTGTCGCCATAGCCGGTCGAGACACCTTCCAGCTTGATGATCGGCGGGGCGAGACGGCCTTCCGGATCCGGGAAATGGATCGGCTTGGAGCTTTCTTCCGTCAGCGCTGCGATCGGCTCCATCCTTTCCAGCATTTTCAGCCGGGCCTGTGCCTGGCGGGCTTTGGAGGCCTTGTAGCGGAAGCGGTCAACAAACGCCTGCATGTGCTTCCGCTGGGCGTCCTGTTTCTCCTTGGCCTTTTCTGCGAGGATAATCGCTTCACGCCGCTGCCGGTCAAAGCTGTCATAGCCGCCGGAGTAATAGGTCATCTTGCCCCGGTCGAGATGCACGATGCTGTCCACGGCCTTGTTCAGGAGATCCCGGTCGTGGGAGATCAGCAGCACCTGGTGCGGATAGCGCGCGACATAGTTTTCCAGCCAGAGCGTGCCTTCCAGATCCAGATAGTTGGTCGGCTCGTCGAGCAGCAACAAATCAGGCTCGGAGAACAGAACCGCCGCGAGCGCCACCCGCATGCGCCAGCCGCCGGAAAAGGCCGAGCAGGGACGCTGCTGGGCGGCGGCGTCAAAGCCGAGACCGGACAAAATAGCTCCCGCCCGCGCTTCGGCCGTATGCGCACCGATGTCGGCAAGCCGGGTATGGATTTCTGCGATCTTCTCCGGATCGGTCTCAGTCTCTGCCTCGGCTAACAGTTTGGTGCGTTCCGTGTCGGCGGCGAGCACCACTTCCATCAAGGTGTGTTCCGTCCCCGGGGCTTCCTGGGCCACCTGGCCGATGCGGGCGCGTTTCGGGATCTGGACAGAGCCGGTTTCCGACGAAAGGTCCCCGGTGATGATCTTGAAAAGCGTCGATTTGCCAGCCCCGTTCCGGCCGACAAGGCCGGTCTTGGCCTTGGCGGGCAGGGTTACGCTGGCTTTGTCGATCAGGAGACGGTCCCCGATCCGGTAGGTAAGATCCGATATTTGCAACATGGGCCGGATCAATGGCCGAGCAGCGCAGCGGATGCAAGCGGAAAGCGGATGAGGCGGGTCTGCAGGCTGCAACCTGTGGCAAAGCTGCAAGAGCACACAATGGGCGAGGACGGATTACTTCCTAATTGTCGTACTTCAGATCGGTGAGATAGAGCTCGGCCAGCCCGCCGAGAAACTCATGGCACAAGATCACTTCCCGCGTGTTTGGATCCCAGAAGGCATTTTCGACCCCGCAGCTCGCTGCACGGAAGGTGACGCGTTCCGGCAGATCATAAAATGTGTCGAGTTCATCGGCGACCTGTTCCAGAATTTCCGCTTCCCTTAAGAACAGGGCCACGCTTTCCAGACCCTTGGGGGCCGGCTCATGAACAATTGTGATCCGGCCCGCTGGTGTATCGCCATCGCGGAGATAGGGATCGGTAACGGCCTCCCAGGAGGCCGCCGTCTGCTCATAATCGAAGGCGCAGGTCCCGATGCGCTCCTCCGGGAGATCAAGATCACGGGCAAGATCCAGGAATGCGTCTTCATCCGCGCCGACCATCAGGCACAGGATCCGGTAGCCGCGTTGTTCATCGAGATCATGTTCGCCGTAAAAGACAAGATCATCACTGCCGAGTGAGGCAACCAGGAACCAGCCGATCATCGCATTGATCAGCAGAAGATCCGTCTCGTCATCGTCAGCAGCCAGCATGGACAAGGTCGCGAGATTGTCGACGGCGTCTTCTTCCTGGCCAAGGACCGGGATGTTGAGTTCGGAAACCAGCATATGCCCGGCTTCGTGATAGGCTGCAAAGAGCGCATTGCCACCGACAAACACCAAGAGGTCCTCCAGGTCTTCAGAGGGTAACTCCGCAAGCCGAGTATCCTGGGTGGCGAAGCTGTTGGCGTGGACCCCAGTGGTTGGCGCGACAGCTGCAATGCCGCCAAGCAAAACCAATCCCGCTGTTGCGCGGCGCGCCCAAAGCAAAGGACGGAAACGGAGCAGAAACTGGCGCATTCAGCGAACCTTGTTTGGGCAGACACGATTGAGATTTCACCAGATTAGGCGGCAATCCAACTGATGGCCAGCGGGCAAAAGGCGCAGGCAATCGGTCATCGACATGAAAATGTCATGCCATGTCCCCCTTGCGGGCGGGGCAAGGCCCCGTTATTAAGGCCGCGAAATTTTAAAAAGATGCAGGATACGGCGGTGTTGCCGGTCCTTTCCTCAAAATCGAGAAAGACAAGACTATGGCGATTGAACGCACGTTTTCCATGATCAAGCCGGACGCAACCAAGCGCAACCTGACCGGTGCCATCATCAAGAAGTTTGAAGATGCAGGCCTGCGCGTTGTTGCCTCCAAACGTGTTTGGATGTCCATCCGCGAAGCTGAAGCGTTTTACGCCGTTCACAAAGAGCGTCCGTTCTTCGGTGAACTGACTGAATTTATGTCTTCCGGCCCGACTGTTGTTCAGGTTCTGGAAGGTGAAAACGCTATCGCGAAGAACCGTGAAGTCATGGGCGCAACCAACCCGGCAGATGCTGACGAAGGCACCATCCGCAAGGAATTCGCTCTGTCTATCGGCGAAAACTCTGTTCACGGCTCCGATGCTCCGGAAACAGCAGCAGAAGAAATCGCTTTCTGGTTCTCCGGCACCGAGCTGGTCGGCTAATTTCTCTTTAGCTGAATAAATTTGAAAGGGCTGGCCGCAGCAAGCGGCCGGCCCTTTTTTTGTTTGGGAAACCTCTTGCCACTCCTTCCGCGCCGCCCCGGACGTGATCCGGGCCATACTTGAATGCCGGTGACAGGTCCCGGCGCAAGGCCGGGACGGCGGAGGCGTGAAAAACGCACCGATACATTCCGTTACACTTCCATACCGGTTTGGGACAGCATCTGCTTGACGATGCAGCCATATTGAGTGTGTCTTGGGCTTTGGGTCTGTAGACATTTGGGTTTCGGTCTTGGCGCGTGTTGAATTCCGGCCCTCGAGTAGAAGGAAAGTCTGCGGTGGTGCCCGCACACCACAAGGACTTTTCGACGCCCGCGAGGCCGAGATTCACCGCGTCCGGAGCGAATTTGGCTCAAAGGGCTCATTTCGGCGTCGCAAAGGCTTGAAAGGGGGTATTCTTTCCGCGCCTTTTCTTCTTGAACTGGCGCCCTTTGAGCCAAACCAAGGCCAAATCCCAAATGTCTACAGACCCCACGACACGGGAGACTTGGAAATGCGCAAAACGGCATTTCTCATGTGTGCACTCGCTGCCTCACCAGCCGCAGCGCACGACAGTTCGGCGCCTTTGACAGGTGAAGAAGCGCTTGAACATCACCACTTCGGAGAGGATGTTTTGGAGCTTCTGGTTCCGGAAGCCGAAGCCTCAGCGAACATCACGGTGGATGGCAACACACGGCGGATCCGCGCCGATGGTTATCCGATCAAAAAACCGGGCACCTTCCCGAACCGCAACAATCCTCATTCAATTTCCAAGAAAAATTACAATCTCAAGGTTCCGCTCACTCCCCGCAAGACCGGCCGTGCGTCAAACGCCCAAGGGGCTGTGTTCGGCATTGCGATCAACGGCGTGGTTATGGATCCCGGTACGGCGGAATACTGGCAGAATGATCGCCGTTCGGGCTGGAACTATGAAGCGCTGGGCGGGGCCTGTAAGTTGGGCCTCGACAAGTACAATGCCCATGTGCAGCCGGATGGGACCTACCACTATCATGGCATTCCGACCGGGGTTCTGGCCGCTGAAGGTGGTAATTCAGTTCCCGCGCTGATCGGATGGGCAGCGGATGGATTTCCGATCTACGGGCCGTATGGCTATTCGAACTCTGAGCAGAAATCGGCGATGAAGAAGCTGAAAAGCAGCTATCGGATCAAGAGCGGAACCCGTCCAAGCGGGCCCGGCGGGCGTTACAATGGTAAATTCACTCAGGACTGGGCGTATGTCGTAGGCGCAGGCGATCTGGACCAGTGCAACGGCCGGTTCGCCGTTACCCCGGAATATCCGAACGGTACCTATCAGTACGTCCTGACCGACAGTTTTCCTTACATTCCCCGCTGCTGGATGGGATCTGCGGACAGCAGTTTCAAGCGCTTGAAACGCCGCGCGGATGGGGGAGTTGATGATGCCGAAAGCCAGTTTGCAGAGCTTGCAGCTGATCCCGAAAACAGTGTGCCGACAATCGATTTCACTGCAATGGCGGACAACAGCGGAGCGGCTCTGACACTAATCCAAGCACAGGGGGGCCACCGACCCCGGTTCCTTCAGGGCGGTCATCGCCCGCCACCTCCGGGGGCTGGGCCGCGCCATGGTCAGCGCCGGCAAGGCGGCCGCGGCCCTTGCAGTGGCAGCTGAATAAGGAGACAAGGGTGCGTGGGCATGCGCACCCTTGTCATCTTTGGACAGTGTGTTCTGCCCACGGATTGAAACTGGGGGCATTTATGAAATCAATTTTTTTACCGGCACTCTTTGCGGGCGTGTTGGGCGCAACGCATGTTCTGGCGGCTGACAATGCCGGGGCCAGTTTTCTTGAACGATGGGACATAAACAACGACGGCGCTGTCTCCCTCGAAGAAGCCGAAAAGCGCAGGCAAGCTCTGTTTGCAAAGCTTGACACCAACAAGGATGGCTTTCTGGATAGCGATGAGTTTACCGTCAGCGCGGAAACCGGGGCAGCTTCCGGGTCCGAAGACACGTCCATGTTGATAGGGCTTGACCTGAACGATGTGGACGGCGATGGCAAAGTATCTGCCGGTGAATTCATGTCGAATTCGGGCACCTGGGTCGACCTGATGGACGAAAACAAGGATGGTGTGGTCAGTGCCGAGGAATTTCAGACCAAATGGCACGACCGCGATGCACGCATCAAGTTGCGCTAACACATCCGGGACTGTTCTCTCGCAAATGTCACCCGAACAAAGCTGTGCTTGACGGTTGTGCGCGCGAAAAGGGATAAGGATCGCTCGTGTTCAAAGACCGGAATGATCCATGACGCAGCAGCCGCCAAAATCTGCCTTTTCCGCCTGTCCACATGATTGCCCCTCCACCTGCGCGCTGGATGTGCATTTCTATCCCAATGGCGATGTGAAGCGGCTGAATGGCGCGAAGGATAATGCCTATACCGCAGGTGTTATCTGCGCAAAGGTCGCCCGTTACGCCGAGCGGCTTTATCACCCGGAGCGCTTGCTGAAGCCCTTGCGGCGGGTCGGCAAGAAAGGGGAAGGGCGGTTTGAGGAAATCTCCTGGGACACCGCACTCGACCTGATTGCCCAAAAATTCCTGGAAGCCGAAGCCGAATTCGGCGCCGAGAGCGTCTGGCCGTATCACTACGCCGGGACCATGGGGCTGGTGCAGCGCGACAGCATTCACCGCTTACGCCATGCCAAGGGCTACTCCCGCCAGTTCGACAGCTTCTGTACCAACATGGCCTGGACTGGATATGTCGCAGGCACAGGCAAACTTGCCGGACCAGACCCGCGCGAGATGGCCGTCTCAGACCAAATCGTGATTTGGGGCACCAATGCGGTTGCAACGCAGGTCAACGTCATGACCCACGCGATTGCGGCTCGAAAGGCGCGCGGGGCCAAGATCATTGTCATCGACGTCTACAAGACCGAGACCATGAAACAGGCGGACGTCGGCCTGATCTTGAAACCGGGGACCGATGCCGCACTTGCCTGTGCGATCATGCATGTGCTCTTCCGGGATGGTTTTGCCGATTGGGATTATCTGAGCATATACACGGACTTCCCGAAGGAACTGGAATCACATCTTCAAACGCGGACACCAGAATGGGCAGCCGCGATCACCGGTCTTGAGGTGGCTCAGATCGAAGAGGTCGCCCGGATGATCGGCGAGGTCAAGAAGACCTTCTTCCGTCTCGGCTACGGGTTCACCCGCGCACGCAACGGCGCGGTGGCCATGCACGCGGCCGCCTCCATCGCAGCGGTCACCGGCGCCTGGCAAATTGAGGGCGGCGGTGCGTTTCACAACAACGGAGCGATCTACCAACTGAACAAGGAGATGATCGAGGCGAACAGTCTGATCGATCCATCTGTCCGGACGCTGGATCAAAGCCTCATCGGGCGTATTCTGACTGGTGATCAGGACGCGTTGTTGGGCGGGCCTCCGGTCAAGGCCATGCTGATCCAGAACACCAACCCGATGTCGGTCGCCCCGGAACAGGAGCTTGTGCGCAAGGGGTTCGAGCGTGAGGATCTCTTCACCGTCGTCCACGAGCAGTTCATGACGGAAACCGCCGAAATGGCGGATATCGTCCTGCCCGCAACACAATTCCTCGAGCACGACGATATCTACAAGGGCGGCGGCCATCAGTATCTTCTGCTTGGTCCAAAGGTGGTCGAACCGCCTGAAGGACCAAAGGAAAACCTGTTTGTTTTGAATGAGATCGCAGCTCGCGTTGATTCAAAATCTCATGCTGGTTTTGAGAAGAGCGCGCGCGACCATATCGCCTGGATGTTGGAAAACTCAGGCTATGGCACCTTGGTAAATCTGGAAGCAAACAAGTGGATCGATCTGCAACCCGATTTTGCCGAGGCGCATTACCTGAACGGCTTCGGTCATGCGGATCAGAAATTTCATTTTAAACCGGACTGGGGCCGCTCCGCTGCCCCCAACAAGCCAGCTGGCGATCCTTTCGGTCCGTGGCAGCAGATGCCCGAATTTCCGGATCAGTGGGACGCAATTGAAGCCGCAAACGAAGAATGCCCGCTGCGGCTGGTAACGGCGCCGGCGCGCTCTTTCTTGAATTCCAGCTTCAACGAGACCGACGGCTCGCGCAAAAAGGAGGTTCGGCCGGAAGTCTGGCTGCGGCCTCAGGATGCCGAAACGTTTGGAATAGCCGATGGTGCCAAAGTGAAGATGGGCAATGCGCGCGGCGCGGTCACGCTTCATGCGCGGTTTGTTGAGACGGTCGCACCGGGCACGGTGATTTCGGAAGGCATCTGGCCGAACGAGGCTTTTGAAGATGGCCGCGGCATCAACACACTTACCGGCGCCGATCCGGTCGCCCCTTACGGCGGCGCAGCCTATCACGACACAGCCGTGTGGGTGCGGGCGGTCTAGGGAAAGTCTCCAAAGGCTTTCGTCAAACAATCAGTGTTACGGCGGCCCACCTCGATCATCTGACAACTCCTTTTTTAAGGTCAATGGAGACCGGATGGATTTCTGCGCGCACTGTGGGCCGATGAGCGGGTCGTTGAACTTCAAAAGTGATCAAGGATGACCTTGATTTTCAAACTGTTAGAGTTTTTGTCTAGAAAGGCCTAGGGGCGCGCGGCTCACCGATTTCATACTGAACGTTTTTTATCTGATTGGAGTGTCAATATATGATACCAAGCCAACTGATTTGCAGGACTCTTTCGCTACTTTTCATTTCACTTCTTTCAATTCCAGCCAGGGCATCATCGTCTGATGTCGCAGGGCAGACAGTTCCATGGTGGTCAAGCCCCGGTGTGACGGACACAACGGCGTTCTCTGCGCTCGTGCTCCTGTTTCTTTTGTTGTTTGCTGTCTTCCATATGTACGCGCGGTTCGATCGGTTCGCGGAGAAGCACAATGAAGGAACACCCCTTCAGACCACAATTCCGACCCTCTTGATGATTGCGTTTGCGTACGAGATTTTTCCGCCTTTGAGCCATTTCAGTATTCTCCTGCCGCTTTCCTTGATTGCGACGGCTCTCGCACGGGATCTGATGCTCTGGTTTGAGCCGATGAAAGAACACACGCTGAAGGGGGAGCTTGAGGGAATCATGCTCGAAGAGCTGCAGCATGAGCATCTTGGTGAGCACGACCGGGATGGAAAACGGGTCCGAACCGCCCCCAAACAAGCCGCCGGCCAAACAGTGACAGCAGAGGCTGATGATCTTGAACCTGAACGGCCAGATACACCGCCCCCAACACCAGTAACACCTTCAGGTAAATCCAAAGGAGGAACTGGCAATGATTGAGTTGACCGTTACCTCAATCCCGTTCGTCCTGCGGATCCTTTATTTGCGCTGGCGCGGCATTCCGATCACACTCTACAATGTTCACATTGCGCTCTTTGCTTGGCTGGCATTGGCGTTCGCAGTGTTCTTCACTGTCTTTTATTATTACCCAAAGTCCTACACGGGGTTTGTACCGTTCCGCACAGTTCCCGTTGTCAGCGAGAATGGCGGTACCGTGACCCAGATTTCCGTCGACAACGGAACCAGGGTGGAGCCGGGACAGGTTCTCTTTACCGTGAGCGACGAAACGGAACAGGCTGCGGTTCGGACCGCTGAGCTGAAGTTGGCCGAAATTGACAAGGCTTTTGCTCTTGCGCAAGCGCAGGTTCGGTCCGCACAGGCTTCTCTGGATCGCGAAGAGGCGGTGTTGCAGCAGGCCATCGAGGTCTTTGAAGATCAGGAGGAGCTGCGGGTCCGCCAGTCTGCTGCTTATACGGCGACCCGTTATGAAGCGGCTGTTGCCGACAGGGATGCGGCTCAGGCCAAGGTTTCCCAGGCGCAGGCGATGCTCGACGAGGCCAACCTTCAGCTTGAAGAAGTTATCCCGGCTCAGCGGGCCAGTGCCGAAGCGGCGCTAAAGCAGGCGCAAGTGGAACTCGAGAAAACGGTTGTCCGCTCTCAGGTAGACGGAATGATCGATCAATTGACCCTGCATGTAGGAGCCAGAGCGTCCCAGATCGCGACCAATCCGGCCATGATCATCATACCGGACCGGGATCCGGAGCATCCAAGGCGTGTCCTTGCGGGCTTCTCTCAGGTTGCTCGATCGGTCCTTTATGTCGGCATGCCGGCAGAGGTTGCATGTGACACGAACTTCAATGTTGCGATGGTTGATTCCGTTCTTCCTGCGCGAATTGCAGGGATCCAGCCGGAGATCGCTGCGGGTCAGATAACCGCGACCGGCCGTTTGCTGGAACCTTCCCAGTTTTCGGTCAGAGGTGAAGTTACCGTGCTCCTTGAAATGGTTCACCCGGAACACGAGCAGCTTCTGGTCAACGGCAGTGGATGTATCGTGCAGACCTATGATCGCAATTTTGGTCATGGCCTGGCCGGCCACGTGTTGAGCGGGCTCGGGATCATCAAGGCTTGGGGACTGCGGATCAAAGTTTGGATCGCTTTAGTCACCGGTGTCGGACTGGCCGGCGGCGGACACTAGGGATTGGGCACCCTTAAATCCCGTCCGGCCCCCTCCCTCGGGATTGAGGGGTGGGGCGGGGCCGGATGGGCGGTGCAGCAGGTTCAATGCCTGTGGGAAGGTATCGAACCGGCATTCCCGATCGTGATGTATTCGAAGGAAACGCTGTTACATCGGCAGCATGGCCGCCTTTGAAAGAGGGAGGCTCAGCGCCGCTGCATACCTGTTTAGCTCGCGGCTTTGCTCGTCGAGTTGGTGTCTGTTTCGATGTCGTCGGCCGTTACCAGGCGGCCTTCTTGGGCCTTGTAGAAATACTGGCTGGCGATCAGCCAGCCTTTCAGTGGGCGCAGCATCGGAATGCAGGTCAAAAGGATCAGCGGCAAGGTTGTGACGAGGTGGACCCAGTAGGGCGCGGTAAACGCGATTTCCAGCCAAATGCCGAAAGCCACCGCGGGGATACAGCCAAAGCAGATCACGAAAAAGGCCGGACCATCGGCCGGGTCGGCAAAGCTGTAATCGAGACCGCACACCTTGCAGCCCTTGGCCATGGTAAGGAAGCCGTCAAAAATCTTGCCTTCACCGCAGCGGGGGCAGCGGCCACGAATGCCGGTTTGAAGCGGGGGCAGCTTGGGCCAGTGATGCTGTGTGCTCATGTTTGAAGCCTTTCCGGTCAGGACTTCTCCTGTCCGCTATATGAAGTCAATTTTAAAATTGACGTCATTTTGTCTGCAGTCAATATCTCAAAAATGAACCTGTTTCGCAAGCAGGGCCGGTGCGGCATTTTGGTTCTGCCGCGAACTCGGCCAGTCAGAAATAGGCGGACGCCTGTTCCGGGGAGCTGTCCAGGAGGCTGGCGATCGTCTCCAGTGCCGTGTTCAGATTGGTGCGCGGAACAGGGCCGCCCAGACACAGGCGTACAGCCTCCGGCGACGAGCCGGTAACTGTGAACGCATCACTTTCCGTCACGCCGATCTCGAGACCGCGCAGCTGGCTTGCAAAACTTGAGCGGGTCCAGCCGTTGGTAAGTGAGAGCCACAGATGAAAACCGTTTGGGTCTGTGCGATGCGCTAGGTCCTGAAAATAGTGCGCGGCAAGCTTTTGCCGCTCCGCGCATTCTCTGGTGACGGCCGCGCAGATTTCTTCCGCTGTTCCATCCAGGATCCATTGCGTTGCAAGCGCAACGGTGAGCGGGGCGGGCATCACCTGGCTTGTGCGCAGCGCGCGGGAGACTTGCCAACCGGCCTTCTTTGTCGGCGCTTGCACGTAGGCAAGACGAAGCCCCGCGCCGAGGGTCTTCGACAAGGAGCCGATGTACCATGTGTTCCGGGGGGCGAGTGCCGCCAGCGGTGGTGCAGCGGAGGGCAGCAAGGGGCTGTAAGGATCATCTTCCAGGATCGGCACACCATACCGGGCCGCGATACTTGCGATTGCGCGGCGCCGCTCCTCCGGCATTGTGTATGTGGTCGGATTTTGGATCGTTGGATTGAGGTAAAGCGCTTTCAGGTAGCCTGTTTTGCATGTCTTTTCCAATGCATCCGGCACAATTCCGTCGTCATCCATGTCCAGCCCGGCCAGATGCAGACCCATTTGGGCCGCAAGAGATCTTATGCCTGGATAGGTGATATTCTCGCACGCGATATGATCGCTTGGATTTGTCAATGTCGTCAGGATCACGGCAAGTGCTGCCTGGGCTCCGGGGGCAATCAAAATGCAGTCAGTGTCTGGCGCCAGTCCAGTCTGACGCAGCCAGAGGCTGGCCGCTTCTACGTCTTGCTCTGAGCTCTCAAAGGTCTGATAGCGCATCAGGCTAGGAAGATCGGCAGAGAGCACGCAAAGGCTCTTCTGCATCTTCGCCTGAAGCTCGGGGGCATTGGGCTCAGGCGGCAGGTTCATGGAAAAATCAGGAGCAGCCATTCGCATGGGGTTTTGCGAAAGCGCACCGATCGGGACCGTGTTTTTGTCACCTGAGACAAATGTGCCGCTGCCGACGAGCGAGGAGATGACGCCTCTGCGGCGCGCTTCATTATAACCTCGCGCAACCGTGGTGAAGTCGAGCCCGAGCTGAACGGCCAACCGCCGCTGTGCAGGCAGCCGGTCTCCGGTTTTCAAGACGCCCGATGCAATGTCGTCCTCGATGCTGTCGGCAAGCGCGAGATAGCGGGGCGCTGCGCTGCGGCTGAGGTCGGGGCACCAGTCGGTCATTGTCGATCACTTTCCAAATTGACTGCATATTGACTGTATAATGCAGTCAATCAAATTTGTCATCCCGCGGCCGATCAGTGTAACGGGGAGAGATGTTTTTCGAACGCGGTGCGCCTTCCAGCAACTCATCAGGGCTCTATACTGAAGGGCCAGATTGATAACGCCGGGAGAAGACGTTTGCAGTTCAAATCGATTGCCACCGCCATCCTGGCGCTCGGCGCATTCTCAACGGCACATGCAGCCGGACCCGATGGGCCGCCAATCGGTGCAGCGATCGAGGATGTTCCGCTATTCGATGCGCATGTCCATTACAAGGAACCGGCATGGCAAAGGTTTTCGGTCGAAACCATCATCGAACTGATGGACGAAAACGGGGTCGCCATGGCTTTGGTGTCGTCCACGCCGGATGAAGGCACGATCATGCTCTGGGAATATGCCCCCAATCGCATCGTCCCGGAGCTTCGGCCTTATCACGGCGCGTCCGGGTCCTCAAACTGGACCAAGACGGAGGGGATGGACGCCTATCTGGAGGCGCGTCTTGAGACTTATCCGCACGAGGGTATTGGTGAATTTCACATCCACCGTCTGGATACATCTGATGAACCGCTCCTCCGCAAGATCATCAAGATGGCGAAAGACCGGGATATCTACTTGCATGTCCACTCCGGCGCGGAACCGATCCGGTGGCTCTATGCACTGGACCCGGATGTGAAGATCATCTGGGCGCATGCCGGCCTCTCTACGCCAGCATCAGAGGTCTACGCGCTGATGGAGGAATTTCCGGATCTTCTCGCCGACACTTCTTTGAGGGAATGGGAGATTGCCGGGCCGGGCGACAAGCTCAGCCCAGAGTGGGTTGAGATCATTCTCGATTTCCAGGACCGGTTGATGATCGGCAGTGACACCTGGGTGAACAGCCAGTGGGAGAACTATTCGGCGATCATGGACATGAACCGCCTGTGGCTCTCCCAGTTCCCGCGCGAGATCGCCGAAAAACTCGCCTACAAGAACGCCGAACAGGTTTTCGGACGCAAGATTTCGATGGAGCAAATCGGAGTGCGGTGAGGGGTTAAGGCCAGATCAGCGGTACAACGGTCTCGTCCGCATCGCCGGTGGCGACTTTGGTGCCGCCCTTGATCTTGGCTTTTCCGGACGCCACCAGTTGCAGGGCTTTCGGATAGATCTTGTGTTCCACGTCCAATACCCGAGCCGCGAGGCTGTCAGGCGTATCCTGATCGAGAACCGGCACAGCGCCTTGTGTGATGATCGGTCCGTCATCCATTTCAGCAGAGACAAAATGCACGGTGGCGCCGTGCAGTTTGACGCCTTCTTCAAGCGCCCGCTCGTGGGTCGCCAGGCCCTTGAAGGAGGGAAGCAAGGCCGGGTGGATGTTGATCATCCGGCCCGCCCAGGCGTTGACGAGGTAAGGCGAGAGGATCCGCATGAAGCCGGCCAGAGCGACAAGATCGATCCTGGCGGCTTTGAGGACGTCATCGACGGAGCGCTCAAAGGCTTGCCTGTCGCCGCCGAATTCCGTGTGATCGACAACCGCTGTGGCAATCCCGAACTCTTGGGCCCGCTCAAGCCCCTTGGCGTCTGGACGGTTGGAAATGACCAGCGAGATCTCTGCCGGAAAAGCCGGATCCATGGCCGCGGAAATCAAGGCGCCCATGTTTGAGCCGCGGCCGGATATCAGGATGGCGGTCTTTTTGCGGCTCATGATGGCAGGCCCCCGGTTTCGGATTATGGCTTTCGGATCAATGTTGGCGAATTAAAGCTTGAGTGCGCCGTCAAACAGGACAGGGCTGCTTCCAGCTGTTTCAATCCGGCCGATTTCGACAACGGTTTCACCGGCTGTTTCCAGCGCGGCCGAGACCGCTGCGGCTTCATCGCTTGCGACCACAACAACCATGCCGATGCCGCAGTTGAAGGTGCGCAGCATTTCAGCTTCTGCAACTCCGCCCTTTTCGGCGAGCCAGGAGAAAACCGGCGGAACGGATATCTTGGCAAGGTCAATGCGCGCAGAAGACCCTTTTGGCAGGACACGCGGCAGGTTCTCCGGCAGGCCGCCGCCAGTGATGTGCGCGAGCGCCTTGATGCTGTTGGTTTCCTTCAAGGCCGCGAGGAGCGGTTTGACGTAGATCTTGGTCGGGACCATCAGCGCTTCGCCAAGGGTCTGGCCATCTGCGAACGGTGCTGGTGCAGACCACTCAAGGCCGGACAGCTCCACGATCTTGCGCACCATCGAATAACCGTTGGAATGGACACCGGACGACGCGAGGCCGAGGAGCACATCGCCCTCAGCAACATCCTGGCGCGGCAGAATCTCGCCGCGCTCCACGGCGCCGACGGAAAAGCCCGCAAGGTCATAGTCGCCTGCAGCATACATGCCCGGCATTTCGGCGGTTTCACCGCCAATCAGGGCAGCACCCGCCATCTTGCAGCCATCGGCAATACCGGCGACCACATCGGTGGCCGTGTCGACATCCAGCGCGCCGGTTGCAAAATAGTCGAGAAAAAACAGAGGCTCAGCGCCCTGAACGATCAGATCATTGACGCACATGGCAACCAGGTCGATCCCGACGGTGCGGTGCTGGCCCGTTTCAATCGCAATCTTCAGCTTGGTGCCAACGCCGTCATTGGCAGCCACCAGAACAGGATCGGAAAACCCGGCGCCCTTAAGATCGAAGAGACCGCCAAAACCGCCAATATCACTGTCTGCACCGGGGCGGGAAGTTGCCTTGACCAGCGGCTTGATCCGATCGACCAGAGCATTGCCAGCGTCGATGTCGACCCCGGCATCGGCATAGGTCAAACCGTTGGAACCGGAAGAAGACGATTGGCTCATGAGGCGCTCCAAAGCTGGCTGCGGTTGGCTTTGCCTGCTGCGCTTACAGCCTGGGGCCTCAGAAAACAAGAGCCGGGCGGGCGAAGTCACCGGCAAATGGCGGGCTCTTGACCTCTCTACCCCTGGCATCCTAACTGCACACAACGAGAGAGTGCCGGGCACAGGGATGCATACCGTGCAGCCGGCAGGCCCTATTCGGAACAAGGAAACCGACACATGACATTGCGCCGTCAGATCCAGTTCTGGCTGATTTCCCTGTTTGCTTTCTGCGCGTTTCTTTATGTGTTTTCAGGCGTCTTGCTGCCGTTTGTGGCCGGCGCTGCCGTTGCTTACCTGCTCGATCCGGTGTGCGACCGGCTGGAAAAGCTCGGCATGGGGCGTCTTTGGGCGACATTTACGATTCTGCTGGCGTTCGTCTTCCTGCTCATTCTATTTTTTATCTTGCTGCTGCCGGTTCTCGGAAACCAGCTGTCATCGTTTCTTGAACGCTTTCCGGAGCTGGTGCGCCAGCTGCAGGGTCTGGTGAACGAGCAAATGGGTCAGCGCCTTGCCGAAGCTGCCGGGATCAATCTTGCAGATCTTCAAGCCAGCATGGCCGAAATGGTGGGGCAGGGCGCGGCGTTTGTCGGAAAACTGGCGCAGTCTGTCTGGAGCGGCGGGCAAGCGCTTTTGTCGATCTTGTCTCTGTTTGTTATCACGCCCGTCGTAGCGTTCTACCTGCTGCTCGACTGGGATCATATGATCGCAAAGATCGACGGCTGGCTGCCGCGCGATCATCTTGAGGAAATTCGCGGTCTTGCCCGCGAGATGGATGGCGCTGTTGCCGGTTTTGTTCGCGGCCAGCTGTCCGTCTGTCTTTTGCTTGGCGCGTTTTACGCCATCGCGCTTGCCGTCGCCGGGCTGAATTTTGGTCTTTTGATCGGAATGGGCGCAGGCCTCGTCAGCTTCATCCCGTTTGTCGGTGCGGGACTGGGTTTCATTGTCTCCATGGGAGTCGGGGTCGTGCAATTTTGGCCGGAATGGCCGATGATCCTGGTCATCGGTGCAATTTTTGCCGTCGGTCAGTTTCTTGAAGGAAATATCCTCCAGCCGAAACTGGTTGGAAACAGCACAGGCCTTCATCCGGTGACGCTCATGTTCGCGCTGTTTGCCTTTGGATATCTCTTTGGATTCGTGGGGATGTTGATTGCAGTTCCGGCAGCGGCCATGATTGGCGTGCTTGCACGATTTGCGCTGAAGCAGTACCTAGCGAGCCCGGTTTACACCGGGAGCCGCCGATTGAGTAAAATCGGGCCTGAGGACACCGCCTCCCAAGAGGGAGCCAACGAGTAGACGAGTTAAGATGGCGGAAACACCGCGCCAGTTGCCCCTGGATTTGCCGCATGATGCTGCCCTCGGCCGCGAAGACTACCTTGTGGGCAAATCCAACCAGGCGGCGTTTGAGCTCCTGGAGCGCTGGCCGGATTGGCCGTCGCCCGTCATCATCCTCGCAGGTCCTGTCGGTTCGGGGAAAACGCACCTGGTCGAGGCTTTCCGTGATGAGACCGGGGCGGAAGTGATTCAGGCCCGAGATTTGACCGAGGCTGGCGTCTCCGCGCTGGTCTCAGCACCTGCCTGCGTCGTTGAAGATGCGCATCGCGGCGTTAACAACACAGCCCTGTTTCATTTGTTGAACGCGGCGCGTCAGGCGGGCAAGACGGTTTTGATCACCAGCCGCACATGGCCGGCGTCCTGGAAGATTGCGTTGCCGGATCTCTTATCGCGTTTGCGTGCGGCGACACCGGTTGAAGTTCTGGAGCCGGATGACGATCTGCTGCGGCGGGTTCTGGTCAAACTCTTTGCAGACCGGCAGATCGCCGTTGATATCGGTGTTGTGGATTATCTGGTTGTGCGCATGGAGCGGTCGCTGGAGGTTGCTCTGAGGGCTGTGGACGCCATCGACCGGGAAGCCCTTGCCGGCAGGGTGAAGATCACCAAGCCGCTCGCGGGTCGTGTTCTTGAAACTGTCACAGGCTCCGATTAAAGGCCTCTCGGCTTGGTCACCCGAATCTTAAGTTCGTCTCATTGTGAAGCCCGCTCGGAACGAACTTCTGATTCAAAAGGGTGACCAACAAGTTTATGTTTCTAGTGTGGTTTTCGAATTTGAAGTTCGCTACGGAGCGCGTTGCTGTGACGTGGGGAATTTCAAATTCACCACACTAGGCCATTGAGCTTTCAGATGTTATGACCAGAAGCGACCCGGCAACATGCTGAGTTGAGCTAATGCTTCGGACCGGAGGAACCCGTATGACCGAGACTGTTGACGCACCTGACACTGCATCCTCAGTGCAAAAGGTGCCCAACCACCCGGACATCAAGGCGGCGCGGGATACGGCTGAGCATCTACCGACATCGACAGCCCGGTTTATGAACCGCGAATTGTCCTGGTTGCAGTTTAACCTCCGGGTTTTGGAAGAAGCCATGAACCGCAACCATCCGCTTTTGGAGCGGGTGCGGTTCCTGTCGATTTCAGCCAATAACCTGGATGAGTTTTTCATGGTGCGCGTTGCCGGTCTGCGGGGCCAGCAACGGGCCGAAGTGACTCATCTTTCCGATGACGGGCTGACGCCGACAGAGCAGCTGGAGAAGATCAGCGAAGCGGTTCATCAGTTGCAGGCAACCCAACAGCAGATCTGGGGTGAATTGCGCGGTGAGATCGCTGAAAGAGGCATCGAGATCCTTCATGGCGACCTCTTGGATGCCAACGAAAAAGAATGGCTGGAAGACCATTTTCTGTCCTACATTTTCCCTGTGTTGACGCCTCTTGCCATCGATCCTGCCCACCCGTTCCCGTTCATTCCGAACCTCGGGTTTTCAATTGTCTTTGAGCTGGCGCCGACCGGCGGCGGACGCAGCATGATTGCCCTGCTGCGTATTCCAAGTCAGGTCGCCCGGTTTGTTCAAATGCCCAAGACCAGTGATGGGGCCGAGCGGTTTATTGCGATCGAGAAGGTCGTTTCGCTGTTCATCGATCGTTTGTTCCCGGGTTACGAAATCCGCGGCAAAGGCGCCTTCCGGGTCATCCGCGACAGTGATCTGGAAATCGAGGAAGAAGCAGAAGATCTGGTGCGCTTGTTTGAAAGCGCCCTGAAACGGCGCCGGCGCGGATCGGTGATCCGTCTGGAAATTCAGGAGACGACTCCGCCGGCTCTGCAGGAATTTGTGGCAGATGCCCTGGATGTGGACGGCGAGGAGATCTTCCTCGCCAAAGGGCTGCTGGCGCTTAACAACTTGTCCCAGATTGTGGATCTGGAGCGGCCGGATCTGAAATTTGAGCCCTACACGGCCCGTTTTCCAGAACGCATCCGGGAGCACGGCGGTGATTGCCTTGCAGCAATTCATCAGAAGGACATCATCGTCCACCATCCGTATGAGTCGTTTGACGTCGTCGTCCAGTATTTGCGCCAGGCCGCAAGAGATCCGGATGTGGTGGCGATCAAGCAGACGCTCTACCGGACATCTAACAATTCGCCGATCGTGAAGGCGCTGGCGGAGGCGGCTGAGGCCGGAAAGTCGGTCACCGCTTTGGTTGAGCTGAAGGCGCGGTTTGACGAAGAGGCCAACATCAAATGGGCGCGCGATCTGGAACGTGCCGGCGTTCAGGTTGTCTTCGGCTTCATTGAGTTGAAAACCCATTCGAAGCTCTCCATGGTAATCCGGCGTGAGCACGGCCAGCTGAAAACCTACTGCCACATCGGGACCGGCAACTATCATCCGATCACGGCGCGGATATACGAGGATCTGTCCTTCTTCACCGATGATCCGGGCGTTGCCGAGGATGCCGCGCGGGTCTTCAACTACATCACCGGTTATGCGGAGCCGGCGGAACTCAATCACCTGGCTGTTTCGCCGGTCAATCTGCGCAGCCGAATGATCGAGTTAACCGAAGCGGAAATCGAACATGCCCGTGCCGGCCGTCCGGCACAAATATGGATGAAGATGAACAGCCTGGTCGATCCGGAAATCATCGATACGCTCTACAAGGCGAGCCAGGCGGGTGTTCAGGTCGATCTGGTCATCCGTGGCATTTGCTGCCTCCGGCCGGGGATTGCCGGATTGTCTGACAACATACGGGTGAAATCCATTGTTGGCCGCTTCCTGGAGCACTCAAGGATTTTCTGTTTCGGCAACGGTCATGGCCTGCCGTCCCCGGAAGCGCATGTCTATATTGGCTCCGCCGACCTCATGCCGCGCAACATCGACCGCCGTGTTGAGGTGTTGGTGCCGCTGACAACACCGACAGTGCATGAGCAGGTCCTTGATCAGATCATGGTGGCCAATTTGAAGGACAATCAGCAAAGCTGGCGGATCCTTTCAAACGGCAGTCACGAGCGTATTGAACCCGGCGCCACTGACGAGCCGTTCAATGCCCATCGCTATTTCATGACCAACCCGTCTTTGTCCGGTCGCGGAAAGTCATTAAAAAGCGACCGCCCGAAGCCTTTCGTTAAGCGAAAAAAGAGAAGATGAACTGGCCGTTTCGCTAAGCGATCAGATGCGCGGCGGAAACTGCAATTCTGGAATTGACCCTGTGATCCGATGACGTTAAGTGCAGGCACATTCAAGATCAGCGGCCCGAAACCGAGCCCGCTGACAGGCCGCAAGGGCAAGGATTGACCTTTGATGTCTTCCCAACATCATCCGGCGCGTGGCCGGCTCAACGGCACCGGCCCTATCGCTGTGGTCGACATCGGATCCAACTCTGTTCGTCTGGTGATCTATGAGCGCAAGGCGCGCACGCCGACGATGCTTTTCAATGAAAAGATGCTGGCAGGTCTTGGGCGCGGCGTTGCGGCGACCGGGCAGCTGGCGGACGGATCTGTAAAGGCCGCACTTGGTGAGTTGGTGCGCTTTCGCGCCTTAATCCAGCATACTGGCTGTCAGGACATCTATATTGTTGCGACGGCTGCAACGCGCGATGCAGAGAACGGGCCGGATTTCGTCCGCGAGGTCGAGGCGATCCTCGGTGCACCGGTGCGGATATTGGATGGCAACGAAGAGGCCTATTTTTCAGCCCTTGGCGTTACGGCCGGGTTCTGGCAGCCGCGCGGACTTGTAGGAGATATGGGCGGGGGGAGTCTGGAACTCATCGAAGTCGATGACAAAGGCCCGGGCCTTGGCATGACATTCCCACTCGGTGGTCTGCGCCTTGCGGAAATGGCCGAGGGCAGCATCGAAAAGGCCTCTGTGATTGCAGAGGAAACACTGAAGAATTTCCATTGGCCGGATTTGCCGCCGGGCGAGCGGACGTTCTATGCGGTCGGTGGGACCTGGCGGTCTTTGGGCCGTCTTCATCTGATGCAGAAAAACTATCCGCTGCACGTGATGCACAATTATCAAATCAACGCCGTTGAGGCGATTGAGTTTTGCCGAAAGATTGCGGTTCCGGATCTGGAAGGCGTGGAACTTGCCGAAGTTGTTTCCAAGCAGCGCCGTCCGCTCGTTCCGATCGGGGCCGTTGTTCTGGAACGTGTCCTTACGGCCATGAAGGCGGAACGGCTGGTGTTTTCAGCAACCGGCGTTCGTGAAGGACTTCTGCATTCCAAACTGTCACCGGAAATGCAGGCGCAGGATCCGGTTATTGAGGCCGCCCGAGAGCTCTGTGTGTTGCGGGCGCGATCACCACAATTCGCCGAGGAACTGATTGCCTGGTCCGACGCCTTGTTCCAAATGCTTTCGATCGAAGAGACCGCCAACGAAACCCGGCTGCGTCATGCGGCCTGCCTCTTGTCTGATATTGGCTGGCGGGCTCATCCGGACTATCGCGGGGAGCAGAGTCTCAACATCATTTCCAACGCTTCATTCGTAGGTCTGGATCACGCAAGCCGGGCCTATTTGTCTGCCGCCGTCTTCTACCGGCATGAGGGGCTCAGAGAAGGCGCACTGTCGACCGTTATCCGGGAGCTGTTCACCGACCGGCTTCGGATCCGCGCCAAGGTTCTGGGGGCGACTTTGCGTGTTGCTTCCCTCTTGAGTGCCTCCATGGGCGGCATGCTGCCGAAAGTCGGCATCAGCAAGGAAGGCGAGGAGCTTGTGCTAGATCTTGGCACCGAGCTGGCCGATCTCGATGGAGAGCGCCTGCGCAAGCGTGTCGGTCAGCTGTCCAAGGTCATTGATGCGCCGGTGAGTGTGTGCGTCAGCGCATAGTTGTTCACTTCGGCTTTCGAATAGTCTGCTGCTCTCAAAAAAGAAAAAGGTGCCTGAAACGGCACCTTTTTGGCAGATCTCTATATTGAGTCTGCAGTTACTCTGCCGCTTGTGTGGCCTGCTGAGGTGATTGCTCCAGAACAGTGATCTGCCGGTTCTGGAATGCCAAGGCCACTTCGCCGCGCTTGAGCTTGAGCGCGGTTTCTCCGAACAGCTCCCGCCGCCAGCCTTTCATCGCCGCGACATCCGCGTTGTCATCAGCCGCGATCTTCTCCAGATCGTCGACCGTGGCAATGACCTTGGCTGCAACGCCATGGGCTTCGCTGACGAGCTTCAAAAGAACCTTCAGCAGATCGACCGCCGCGGCAGATCCATCAGGTGCTTGCCGGCCTTTCGGCAATTTCGGGAGCTCGGATTTCGGGATCTCGAGTGCCCGGCGGACCGCTTTCAGGATTTCGTCTGCGTTGCGGGATCGCTCAAAGCCACGCGGGATTGTCCGTAAGCGGCCAAGCGCTTCCGCCGTCACCGGCTGTTGTGCGGCCAGTTCATAGATGGCGTCGTCCTTGATCACGCGGCTGCGGGGGACATCCCGGTTTTGGGCCTCGGTTTCGCGCCAGGCGGCGACTTCCATCATCACCGCGAGCTCAACCGGCTTGCGCACGCGAAGTTTCAAGCGCTTCCAGGCTTGGTCTGGATCCGTGCGGTAGGTCGCAACCGACGTCAGGACTGTCATTTCGTCCTGGACCCAATGGGTCCGGTTCTGTTCGGCTAGATTTGCTTTCAGGAACTGATAGGCATCGCGCAGATGGGTGACGTCGGCGAGGGCGTAATCCAGTTGCTTGGCGGTCAGCGGCCGGCGGGCCCAATCGGTAAACCGGGACGACTTGTCGATCCGTGCACCCGTGACCTTGTAGACAAGTTGGTCATAGGAGATTGAGTCCCCAAATCCACAGACCATGGCCGCAACTTGCGTGTCGAACAGAGGGGCGGGGATCAGGCCGCCCAAATGATAGATGATTTCGATATCCTGCCGGGCAGCGTGAAACACCTTTGTCACACTGTCGTCGCGCATCAGGTCGAAAAAGGGATCTAGATCAAGGCCTTCAGCCAGAGCGTCAACGATAAAGGCCATGTCGGTTCCGGCCATCTGGATAACGCAGAGCTTCGGCCAAAATGTCGTTTCGCGGAGAAATTCCGTGTCGACGGTGACATAGTCGTTGGTGGCAAGACGCTGACAGGCAGCGGCGAGGTCTTCAGTTTTTGTAATCACTTCCATGGTGATCGAAAGCTATACCCGAGTTCTGCCTGCTTGTCGCCACGAAATGGTGCCGATTGGCGATGTAGATCTTGAAAAGGCGCAATATGTGCGCCTAGTGTGGGCGCAAGTAGATAAGACGTTTGAATGGGGAGCGGGAATGCGCAAGATCTTGGTGGTCAATTCCAAAGGCGGATGCGGCAAGACAACAATCGCGACCAATCTGGCGGTCGCCTTGGCGGCGCGCGGTGAGGATGTGGCGTTGGCCGATGCTGACCGGCAAAAGTCGAGCCTTTCCTGGGTCAAGCGCCGGCCGAGCAAGTTTGCTGCAATCGACGGGCTGAATTGGACCAAGGAAAGCAGCATCGGTGAAAAGACCAAGGGGCTGGACGCGATTGTTATTGACGGCCCGGGTGGTCTGCGCTCCGAACTCGCAAAGACACTGATCGCGGAAGCTTCCGATATTCTGGTCCCCGTTCTGGCCTCCGCGTTCGACTGGAATGCGACCTTAAAATTTCTCGACGGTATTTCGGAAATCAAACGCGTGCGGAAGGGAAAGGCAGACATTCACGTGATTGCCAATCGCATCAATCGCAGATCAGCCCAAGTCGCAGAACTGGAACAGACTTTGGCCCAGAAAGGATATCCGGTTCTCTGCCGCATTTCCGACCGGGTTGCCTATGCAAAGCATGCGGCAGCCGGAACAGGGGTTTTTGATTTTTTGGATGCGCAGTCCCACGAGGTTCGTGGCCAATGGCATCCCTTGTTGCAGGCAGTCGATACCTGAGGGCAGACAGAAGAACTACGCAAACGATAGCCGATGAACGCAGCTTAACTCATCGGTCCGGCCAATTCGGATGGAGGCTGTCGATAACGAAATCATGCCCGTGCCGGGTGCCATGGGCATTGACCAGATGCGGGTGATCGTGCGGCAGGTCCGGGTGATCGTGGATGAGGTATCTCGGATCGTCTTTCGGCCAGAGCCAGGATGCTGCAAGGGCAGCGGGTGCTGCAACCAGCGCAAGGACGGTCAAGGTTTGCGGTATGGAGGCGGTACTGCCGAGCCAACCCGCCAGCGGATAGGTGATCAGCCAGCCCGCATGGGACAGCGCGAATTGTGCGGCGAAGACAAGCGGCCGGTCTTCAGCGTGCGCGGAATTTCGCAACAGGCGGCCAGAAGGGACCAGCACGGCCGACATGCTGGCACCCATGACCGCCCAGGAGAAAAGCAGCGCGGGCCAGATCGCCTGTTCAGGCAGGTTTGAATAAAGCGCTGCAAATACAAGAAGCAGTATTGGCAGCATCGCGCCACCAGAGAGCATCACGGACCGCTCCGGAAACCGTTTCAAGAGCTTGGGGACTAGAAATGCGGCAGCCATGGAACCGCCGCCATAGGCCGCCATGGAAAGAGCGAGATCGGTATCACTGAGGCCGAGTTCGGATTTGACTAGAACAACGCCGTTGACAATCACCATGGCGCCGGAGGCCGCGACCGTGAGATTGAGCGCCATCAGCGCGCGCAGGCGCGGGGTCTTGAGATAGATTTCCACCCCATTTTTGATCCGTTCTAACGGGGAAACGCTTTGTACCGCCTTCATTGCTGGCAGCACGGTTCTGAACACAAGAGCAGCCGATACCAAAAAGCCTGCAGAGGTCCAGGTGAAGAGCCAATGAAAACCGATCGCACTGACGAGAAGCGCGGCGGCCATCGGGCTTAGAAGGTTTTCAAGATCATAGGCGAGGCGGGAGAGTGACAGGGCGTTTGTGTAGTCGTCTTCGTCGGTCAGGATGTCTGGAATGGTCGCCTGAAACGTCGGTGTGAAGGCGGCGGATGCTGACTGGAGAAGGGCGATCAAAACATAGATCTGCCAGACCGCGTCAACAAAAGGCAGGGCCAGAGCGACCGATGCTCTGACCAGATCCAGAAAGATCAGAAATCCGCGCCTTGGAAACCGGGCTGCAAATCCGGCAGCCACCGGGCTCAAGGTCACATAGACCGTCATCTTGATGGCGAGCGCAGTGCCGAGCACAATGCCAGCATCCGCGCCCGCAAGGTCGAAGGCGAGCAGAGCCAGCGCGACGGTCATGAGACCCGTTCCGAAAAGCGCTACCACCTGAGCAAAGAACAGGTGCCTGTATGTTCGGTTTAAGAGAACGGAAAACAATTGCGGAAGCTCCGGGGCCAGAATCTAGACCCGTTCTATAGGGTGTCGCACTTATTTGAATACAGGATGCTTCAGGTTTCGCGTACGAGGCAAAGCCGAGTGGCAGCGAAACCTATATCCACATAAGCGCGATTTGCTTTAGCAATCGCGTTTCATCCGCAAAAGAGGCGATGTTTGTTGGACATCATCAATGGCTCGGAAGCAGTCTGAAATGGTCAGCCGGTCAGGAGCCGCCGGATGTCCCGAACGGCTCCTGAATATTGCACCTCACTCAACCAATTCGATCTCTCCCGGACGCCAGGTCTGGTCGAACCACGGCTCCAGAGGGCCGTAAAGGCGCATGATCGTGTTCCAGCCCTTGCCGGGCACCGTTTGCAGCCAATTGCTCTCTTTGCCTTCCGGCGCTTCCGGGCCGAAGTAGATATCGGTCGACCCGTCGGCGTTTTGCACCAGGCCTGCGTCATTGCTGCCAAGGGCCGGGAACTGCTTGTCGGTCTGCAGCATCGAGCGGGTTTGGTTGTCGTAGAGCGTGAACGACCAGAAATCCTTGGCCGGCACATTTGCCGGAACATTCAGCTTGTAGGTCTTGGCGCCATCCAAAGCGTTTCCGTCCGCATCCCGGTAGGTGAAGGCATATTGCGAGCCCTTGCCCGGTGATTTGAACGCCATCGCCGGAGTTATGCCGGTCGCATAGAAGTGGAAGGCCGAGCGGAAGTCATGCTTCATCGCACCGTCGATGGTGAACGTGTAGGCGCCGCCCGGGAACGCGTTTTGCCAATTGCTTTCGCCCGGATACCAGTAGGCTTCAGTCGCGCGCGGTTTGGAAATCAGCGTCTTGACCGTGACAGCTCCAGCTGCCGCTGCCCGTTCCAGGATCGATTGCATGCGCGCATCAGGCGCAAAGTCCTGGCCCTTGATAATGCCGACCGCCGCCAGATAGCCGAGCAGTTCCGGACTTTCGCCATAGGTCGGCTCGGCTTGCACGACGTTGTTGATCTCTTCGAACATGCGCGCATCCATTAAGTGGATGGTGTTGAATTCCTTGCCCGACACATCGACGAAGGTCATCTCTGGCGGATTGTCTGCTTGTGAGAGCGGATAGATCCGAAACTGCTCCTGCGTCTGCGAGACAGCGGTTTCCGGAGATCCGTTTTCATCCAGATAACCGCGCCACAAGACCCAATGGGCGTAAGTGTCGGTCTGCACAACATCGGTATAACCGTCCGTGGACACTTCGCCTTCGAAGCCGGGTGGAAGGATCAGAAACTTACCGCCTTTACCCTCGTCCGGTCCGAGGTTTCCGAAGTCCATGACATATTTGAACCAGGCATTGTTGATGAAGCCGAGCACGTTTGGCGGTGTCTCGATCACCATCGGTTCATCGCCCATGCGCAGGACGGCCGTCTGATAGACACTGGTCGTGTTCGGCGTCAGGAACAGGGCGGTCGAATCCATCAAGTCCGCAAACTGAACAACAGTTGTGTTGGCCGGGCCCCAGTGCTCAATGCCGCGCAGCATCGCATCCATAGAGGCGATTTTCAGGCCATTAAGATAGGCTTGGTAGGCCTGTGAGAAATCGTAGAGATTGTAGATCTTGTCTGTCGTGTCTGCATCCGGCACACCGTCAAAGAATGTCAGATCACCAAGCTGGGTCTCGATGTTGTCGGGCGTGGTGATGCCATCCGGAATTTCGGTGGTCATCTTCATTTTAGGCGGCTCTTGCGCGGACAAGGGCACTAAGCTGATACAAGATGAAAACACACCAGCAACTGCGGCTGCGATCCATTGGGGGAGATGGGGCATCAGAAGGGGTCCTTGATGGGTTTGAGCGTTGGGCACCATCATCGCGGGACACGGGCAGTTTTTCAACTTAAGGCGGGGCGAAAAGCAGATTGGGGTCTTTGACCGACACACAAAAAAGGCGGCCACATGGACCGCCTTGGATTTGTGCCTTGTCACACGTTAGCCCGTGTTTTCGACGATGATCGCAATGCCCTGGCCGCCGCCGATACACATGGTGGCAGCACCGAGAGAGCCACCAGTCCGCTTCAGCTCGTAAATGAGCTTTGTCATGATGATAGCGCCCGTTGCTCCGATCGGATGGCCGAGCGCAATCGCACCGCCATTCGGGTTGACCTTTTCGCCCGGCAATCCGAGCAGATCGTTGACAGCGCAAGCCTGGGCGGCGAAAGCCTCGTTGGATTCCACCACATCCAGATCGGCTGCCGTGATGCCAGCGCGTTTCATCGCGATCTGCATGGCCGGAACCGGACCAATGCCCATGACGGCCGGATCGACACCGGCAACGCCATAAGCGCGGATTTTCACCAGCGGTGAGGCGCCGAGTTCAGACGCCTTTTCCGACGTCATGAGGGTGATCGCGGCAGCCCCGTCATTGAGCCCGGACGCATTGCCGGCTGTCACCAGTCCATCCTTTTTGAACACCGGGCGCAGCTTGGCGATGTCTTCGATCTTGGCATCGTGGCGGACATGTTCGTCCGTATCAAAAACGGTCTCCTTGCCGCGGCGGCCGACAGTCAGCGGGATGACCTGATCTTTGAAGTGACCATTCCTGATCGCTTCGCTGGCACGGCGATGGCTTTCCAGCGCGAAAGCGTCCTGACGTTCGCGGGAAATGTTATTCTGCTCTGCAACGTTTTCTGCCGTAACGCCCATATGTCCAATTCCAAACGGATCGTGCAGGGCGCCGGTCATCATGTCATGTGCGGTGGTGTCACCCATCTTCTGGCCCCAACGGGCGGCAGGCATCAGATATCCGGACCGGCTCATGCTTTCAGCGCCGCCTGCGAGGGTAACATCGCCATCGCCCATAGAGATGGCCTGGACCGAGGAGACAATTGCCTGCAGACCGGACCCGCATAGACGGTTCATGGTGAGCGCGGGCGCATGGTCTGGCACACCGGCCTGACGGGAGGCCACACGCGAGATGTACATATCCCGCGGCTCTGTGTGAATGACATTGCCGAAGAAAGCCTGTTCGACCTGGTCGGCCTGAATGCCGGCGCGCTCAATTGCAGCCTTTGCAGCCGCCGTGCCGAGGTCAATAGGTGCCATGTCTTTCAGGGACCCGCCGAAGCTGCCGACAGCTGTCCGGGCAGCGCTGGTGATGACAATGTCTTTCATTTGAGTATCTCCAAATCTGACGTTGCATCTTTTTGGCAGCCCGATCTTGCTACCGCAAGCGTCAACGTCGTCAGCTACACCTTTCAGGGTAAGTCTGAGGCCGGTTTCCGCATTCGCAACCAAATCATCTTAAGCTTGGCCAGCAGGAATGCCGGATTGCGTTTACGGGATCTGCAAAAACGTGTTGACCGGAGTGCCGGTCAAATTACGCTGCGGGAGAAAGTTCTGCGGCTGGTCAAAGAGACCCGAAGCATTCGGGTGAGGGGCGACAGAGATGCTTGGCGTGGTGTTCACCGAATTCATGGAGATGGTCGAAGACGAGTTCTCCTTTGATGTTGCCGACGAGATCATGGAAATTTCCGGGGTCGGTGTCGATACCGGCTTCACGGCGGTCCAGGAATACTCGCACACCGACATGGTCAAACTGGTCGCAGCCTTGCACAAGGTTACGGGAATGGAAATCGATGCTCTGATCACCGCATTCGGTCAGCATCTTTTTCAGCGCTTCACCGTGACCCATTATCAGTTTTTCAGTGGGGCAACTTGCAGTCTCGACTTTCTGGAAAACATTGAAGGCTACATTCATGTCGAGGTGAAAAAGCTCTATCCGAATGCGGAGCTTCCCACCTTCCGCTGTATCCGGCATGCACCTGACAAGTTGGAAATGAATTACAAATCGAAGCGGCCTTTCGGAGATCTCGCTCATGGGCTCATACGTGGATGTGGCGCGCATTTTAAGGACGATCTGGAGATCGAACGCACAGATCAAAACGGCCCGCACGAAGTACAGTTCATGATCAGCCGGGAGAGGCCGGTGTGAGCGATCATCCCGACGCGATAAAATGGAAACGGCGCTTTGAACGCGAACGCATGGCGCGCAAGGAAGCTGAGCGGCTCCTGGAAGACAAAAGCAGTGAGCTTTATGAGATCAATCAGAAACTGATCTCCACGCTCGGCGATTTGGAAGCGCAGGTCGAAGAACGCACTGCAGCGCTCAAGACAGCAATGTCTGATGCTGTAAAGGCAAACGAGGCCAAGTCCCAGTTCCTCGCAAATATCAGCCACGAGATCCGGACACCGATGAACGGCGTCATTGGCATGGCAACCTTGCTGCTCGACACTTCTTTGTCAGACAATCAACGGCATTACGCGACCACGATCCGGGAATCCAGCGATGCACTGCTGACGATCATCAACGACATTCTGGATCTCTCGAAACTCGAAGCCGGGCGTCTGGAACTCTCCAACGAGGAGTTTCAATTGGCGGACGTGATTGATGGCGTCCTGGAGATCCTGGCTCCGGCGGCAATTTCCAGATCGTTGGACCTTGTCAGCTTTTTGCCCATGGAGCTTCAAACCAGTGTGGTGGGTGATGCTGGCCGCCTGCGCCAAATCCTGCTCAATCTCGCTGGGAACGCCCTTAAGTTTACAGACAAGGGCACCGTTGCCGTTCGGGTCTCAAAGGCCAAGTCTTCCGGTAAGGTTCGGTTTGAGATCGAAGATACGGGGATCGGAATTCCGCAGGACCAGCTTCCAACACTTTTCGATAAGTTTGTTCAGGTCGATCCAAGTTCCTCCCGCCAACATGGCGGCACAGGCCTTGGCCTCGCGATTACCCGCCAATTGATCAGTCTGATGGGCGGGCGGATTGGCGTCCAAAGCGAAGAGCGCGAAGGCAGTCTCTTCTGGTTTGAACTACCACTGCTCAAAGACGATCAACAGCTCGGACAGACTGCAAAAACGAGGTCTCAGGACCAGGCGCCGAAAACCGTGCTGTGTCTGGTTGCAGAGCCTCTTGCAAGAACGACGCTCGTTGCGCTGGTTGATGATCTGGGTCACACAGTTGTCAGTGCATCAACAACTGCCGATGCATTGCAGAAACTCTCTGCAAATCGGACAGACACTATTCTGATCAGCGCAGTCTCTGAGGCTGAAGCGTATGAGTTCTTAAGACAGGCACGTATGGTGTCAGGTTACAGCACTGCAGAGGTCATTCTGGCGTCAAATCTTGTGTTCGACGCGGCGGATTTGGAGCCAGCGATTGCGCAAAACACGATTGTACTCCCAAAGCCATTGACCCGCGGCGCAATCCAGAACACGCTTCTTGGAAATCCTTTGCCGACATCTCCTCGGGTGCAAGACACGAAACCCGAGTTTACGCATCAAGTCTCAGAAGCTGAGCCCGGGTCTCTTCCGCGCTTGCTTGTTGTTGAAGACATCGTGACGAACCAGCTGGTTATCACTGGGTTTCTTCAAAAACTCGGATATGAAGCAGATATCGCGGACAATGGGCTGGAAGCCATTGATCGTGTGCAGTCAGCCGACTACGGCATGATCTTCATGGATATGCAGATGCCGGTGATGGACGGCCTAGAGGCAACGCGCCGAATTCGGCAGCTGCCAGGTCCTGCCGGCCTTGTGCCCATTTTCGCGATGACCGCAAATGCCATGCAGCAGGATATGGAGCTTTGCCTCCAAAGCGGCATGAATGGTTTTCTCACAAAGCCGATCAGTCTGGACAAGCTGAAAACTGTCCTTCAAACAGAACTTGCGTCGTGACAGATCGCTATAGCGGCGACACTCCGCAATAAGCCATAGCAGAGACAGCTATTCCGCACTTCGAAGTGGCCTGCCAATTACCTAGTAAATACGAGGATTTCAACATGCTGAGCGGTGTTTGCATTGGGACAAACGACATGGCGAAAGCAGCCGGATTTTACGACGCGGTGTTTGCAACGATCGGAATGACGCCCGCATTTAAAGGCGAACATGAAAGAGGCTATGCGGAAGCAGACGGACGGGTGACCGTGTTCGTCGTAACGCCTTACAACAACAAGCCTGCGACGTTTGGAAACGGCACCCAGTTCATCTTCCACGCCCCAGACAAGGACGGAGTGCACGCGTTTCACTCCGCGGCACTTAACAACGGTGGGACGGATGAAGGGGCGCCCGGGCCACGCGATTACCATCCGGACTATTATGGCGCTTATGTCCGGGATCCAGACGGTAATAAGCTCCACATCTCTATCAGCCTGACCGACACATAGGCAGCCGCAGTCCTAGGATGCCGTGATGGATCAGCCTTTTGGCAAGGGTGGTTTGCTCGGTGGTACGATCTCGACGGTAGATCCGCTTGCCGGTGGTGTAGCGATGAGCTCAACCGCTTGCACGGGCTTTGCGCTGGGCACGGGAACAAACTCAGGCTGGGGCACGAACCATGTCTGGAAGCTGTAGGTCGGGGCGGAAACAGGATCCATGAGATAGCTCGGCGCTCCGGGGAGGCCCATCGGGTAGCGCCGGTTTTGTCCGGCCTCATAGGAAGCGGTTTCATTGCTGCAAAGCCGCATGCGCATATCCTCCGGCCGTGTCTCCAAAGCGTTGGAAAGGTCGGCGAGGGTTTGACCATTTGCGGAGAAGTTTCCGGCAAAGGCGTCGTCGAACAATCTGGCGGTGCGTTCTGAGCGTTCCCGGCCTGTTGTTGCGCCAAGAACAACCACCAGCAAGCGTTTGCCATCCCGCTCTGCAATCGCCACGATGTTGCGGCCTGCAGAACAGACAAAGCCGGTCTTGAGGCCCAACGTTCCGGGGAAGCGCGTGATCAGCTCGTTATACGAGATCAGTTCCTTGTCATCGATGGTCACAGCAGCGGTTCGAAACATCTCGTGGTATTGCGGATACTTTTGAAAAAGGTGGCGGCCGAGAACCGCAAGATCGCGCGCGGATACGGTTTGTTTGCGATCGAAAAGGCCATTCGGGTTGGTGAAATGGGTTGCCGTCATCCCCAGACGGTTCGCCTCCAAGTTCATGAGGTCGACAAACGCGGCTTCCGTCCCCGCAACGGTTTCCGCAAGTGCGACGGCCACTTCATTTGCCGAACCGACCAATACCGCATAGAGCGCATCTTTCAGCGTCATCGCGTTGCCGACCTTCAATCCGGCATATGCAGCGGACTGGTCCATCGCGTTGTGAGACAGAATGACGGGCGTTGAGAGGTCGACGTCCCCGCGCTCAAGGGCCTGGAACGCAATGAGCGCGGTCATCAGCTTCGCTGTCGACGCCGGATACCAGGGATCTCCAGCCGCTTCGGCATGCAAGACAGCGCCAGTGTCGAGATCCGCGACAAGGGAAGGCGTCGTGAGTGTCTGATGTTCCTGCGCAACACCTGCACCGATGCCGCCAATTGCTCCTAACAGGAGGCCAACTAAGAGGGTCGTGATGGCGGCAAAGCGAAGCATTGAGGGCCTTTTGATCATTGCGTATTGCAGCTCAAGTGACTGTTGTAATGGGTATTGTGCGCGCGATCGTCCGTTACAAAAACAATACGACCTGTTTAAGTCGTTTAAAGGTGTTCGCTAAAATTTGCCTCACCCAAATTGTCTGGGAAAACGAGATCTTTCAAATCGGAATAATCCGGATTGGTCGCAAGTTTTGTCTGAACTTAAAAAAGAAACTGGGTTGCGACCGTAAGATGTTGATCAGAAGCCAAATGGCATTGTGAATGTAGCCGTTGTCTCTCTGCGGTTTTCTTCCTGGGAAAACCAGGGACATAAAAGTCGGTCATTGGTAAGGCCCGGCCAGGGTTGGATACATCGGCGTGTCCGGTGAACCTCAACCAACTGCCGCGACACTACCTCGGGGGCCGAGTTTCAAGTCGGAGAGAACCAACAGACTGGGGATGCTTGTAAGATTGCGCAATGCGTTTGATCTTGGACAAACATGCTGAACCGGTTGAGCAACAAGGTCTGTTCGAAACAAGAAGATGAGCCTTTGCGGTTGACCACTGCTGTATATCCACACCGCAGAGTCATTTGACGTGATTGTGCTTGGAACAACTTGAGCGGATAGAATATCTAATTGATTTAAAGAGTTAGTCCATCACAGCAAGCCGCAGTCAGCGGCGGTCATCCTAAATTGTGAGAAGATGGCTAGATTTATGGGTGACCTGACGCCCGGAATGCAATAGGAGGCTTCCGCAACGGGAGGTCAGGAATAGCTCTGCAGATACTGCAGGTCACTGGGTAGAGAGCGGTAATGCATACGCTATACAGAAATGCCAAGCGTCTAATTGCTATTGTCTTTTCGGCGATGGGCTTGAATCTGGCGGGTCCTGTAGCGGCAGCTTATGCCGAAACGGATCTTCATTTGATCTACCTGCCGCACCGGCTGACGGAAACCAGCAACAAGCAGTATGACCGCCTGTTGGACGAGATTTTCGCCGGCACCGAGCTCACTGTTGCCCGCGAAGCGTCCCCTATGAAACGCGCGTTGACACTGTTTTTGTCTGACCGTGATAGCTGCCTTTTTCCGATCAGCGTCAAGGCACTTCACGCAGTCGCCGAGCCGGACGCAATTGTATCTTCAGAACTGATCGACATCGTTTCCCTGCGGCTTTACACACCGACCGGAGATACGGAGAAAGCCTTCACATCTGTCGATGACTATGATCCAAGACGGGTCGGCTACATCGCGGGGTCCGGCACTGTGCAAGGTCTTGGCCCCAAGCATAAACTCTTCGTTCCCATTCCGTCTGAAGAACAGCTTATCCGCATGCTGGAACTCGGACGTCTCGATGCGTTCCTGGGGCACCATCCGGACACAGCCTTGGCTCTAGAAGACCTGAACCGACCGGGTTTGCTGCGGGTCAGTCCCATCACGGTGAGCAATGTGCGTTTTCCAATCTCTTTCGTCTGCCACGACACGGCGGACGGGAGGCACTTCATCGAAGAGGTGAACGCGCGAATCCGGCAGCTCCACCAGGATGGGGAGATTCGCCGGGTGCTTGGTCCACACGCCAATCTCCCGACTGATGCTGAAGATGCCATTGGTGCCCAAGTCTCTCAATGAGGATGACGTTTTATCGGACCGTTCTGACGGAGAACGGTCATCACGGGGTGTTTGATGAGAGTTAGGCTTGATACCGGTGCGTTGCAAAGACAGAATACATCATGACCTGCAAGAAACTTAGACTTGGCCATGTCGGACTTTTGTTCCTTGCGTCGGTTATTCTGTCGCCAGCCTCTGCAGGCGCGCAACAGCCAGATACTGTTAAGCTCTATCTGAACTATCTTCCGCACAGGCTGACCGAAACCAGCGGCAAGCAATATGACCTTTTTCTGGACGTGGCGCTGTCTGGCCAACTTGCGCAGGTGCCAAGAGGGGCCGCCCCGCTCAACCGTGCAAGGACCCTGTTCCTCGGTGATACCGGAAGCTGTCTCTTTCCGACGAACATCATGGGGCTTGATGCCGGTGATCAAACGGCAACTTTGATCGCCTCTCAGCCTGTCGATATTGTGTCGCTCCGTGTCTACACCACGACTGACGGGGCATCTTTCACATCTCTATCTGATTTCGACCCGTATCGGGTGGGCTACATCGAAGGCTCTGGCAGCATTCACGGCCTTGCAGACGCGGAGAAGTTCTATCCGATCCCGTCGGAAGAGCAGCTTATTGAAATGCTCAGTCTCGGGCGTCTGGATGCATTCCTCGGGCACCATCCGGATACGGCACTGGCGTTGGAGGAATTGGGCAAGCCGGATGCCCTGCGTGTCAGTCCGATAACGCTCCACAACATTCGGCTGCCTATATCCTTTGTCTGCCACGATAATGAGCCGGGGCAGGCGTTTGTCGCTGCCATCAACACCCGGATCACCGACCTTCAAAAGAGTGGTCAAATCCGCAGCATCCTCGGGCCTCACGCCGAGCTGGCGGCCGAGGCGGTGGACCATAAGGAGAAACCGGAAGACATGATCCGGTAGACCGGTTGGGGTTCCATCCGGTTTTCCAGCTCTTCGTTTTGATGATTGCTTCCCGTTCCCTTGACATTCCGCGCTGGGCATGGCTTGTGCAGCGCGCACGGCCTGCGTTCTGCGGGCCGTAATGGTTTTCTGTGTCTCGACATTGCGACTGGCTGTTTGAGGCGCTCTGCACATCTGAACAAGAATTGAGGAACGAGAATGCATCCCTACCGTAGCCATACTTGCGGTGATCTGCGTCTGTCCGACGAAGGCCAGACCATCCGTCTTTCCGGCTGGGTCCACCGGGTCCGAGATCATGGCGGGGTGCTGTTTATCGATCTGCGCGATCACTACGGAATGACGCAATGCGTGGTCGATCCTGATTCTGCGGCCTTCGGTCTGGCTGAAACCGTGCGCTCCGAATGGTGTATACGCATCGACGCGACCGTGAAGAAGCGGACCGAAGAGACCATCAATCCTGACCTTCCAACCGGTGAGATCGAAGTCTTTATCCGGGACATGGAAGTTCTTGGCTCTGCCAAGGAATTGCCGCTGCCGGTCTTCGGTGAGCAGGAATACCCGGAAGAGGTACGCCTGAAATACCGTTTCCTGGATCTGCGCCGCGAGAAGCTGCACAACAACATGATCCTGCGCTCCAACGTTGTGCGCGATATCCGCGACCGCATGTGGGCAATTGGCTTCAACGAGTTTCAGACACCGATCATCACGGCGTCTTCTCCGGAAGGTGCGCGCGACTTCCTGGTGCCGTCCCGTCTGCATCCGGGTAAGTTTTACGCGCTGCCGCAGGCTCCGCAGCAGTTCAAGCAGCTGCTGATGGTCTCAGGGTTCGACAAGTACTTCCAGATCGCGCCGTGTTTCCGCGACGAAGATCCGCGCGCCGACCGCTCGCCGACCGACTTCTACCAGCTGGACATGGAAATGTCCTTCGTGACCCAGCAGGAAGTTTTCGACACGATCGAGCCGGTCATCGCAGGCGTCTTTGAGAAGTTCGGAAACGATCGTCCGGTCAACCGCAACTGGCCGCAGATCTCCTATAAAGACAGCGCGCTGTGGTATGGCACTGACAAGCCGGACTTGCGCAACCCGATCAAGATGCAGATCGTCTCCGAACATTTCGCCGGATCCGGCTTTGCGATCTTTGCAAACCTTCTGGAACAGCCGGGCACGGAAATCCGCGCCATTCCGGCCCCAAAAGGCGGCAGCCGCAAGTTCTGCGACCGCATGAACAAGTTCGCACAAGGCGAAGGCCTGCCGGGCATGGGGTACATCTTCTGGCGCAAGGCCGAAGACGGGTCCATGGAAGCGGCCGGTCCGCTTGCGAAGAACATCGGTCCGGAGCGCACCGAAGCGATCCGCCAGCAGCTCGGTCTTGAGGTCGGCGATGCGGCTTTCTTCCTTGGTGGCAAGCCGAAGCAGTTCCAGGCCGTTGCCGCAAAAGCTCGTGTCACCATCGGCGAAGAGCTTGGCCACACCGACAAGGACCGGTTTGAATTTGCCTGGATCGTCGACTTCCCGATCTACGAGAAGGACGAGGAAACCGGCGAGATCGATTTTGAACACAACCCGTTCTCCATGCCGCAGGGTGGGATGGAAGCGCTGGAAGGTGATCCGCTCGAGGTCCTCGGTTACCAGTACGATCTGTCCTGTAACGGTCACGAGCTGGTGTCCGGTGCGATCCGGAACCACAAGCCGGAAATCATGTACAAGGCTTTCGAGATCGCCGGATATCCGAAAGAGGAAGTCAACAAGCGCTTCGGCGGCATGGTCAACGCGTTCCAGTACGGAGCACCTCCGCACGGTGGTTGTGCAGCCGGTATCGACCGGATCGTGATGCTGCTGGCGGACGAGGCCAACATCCGTGAAGTCATGCTGTTCCCGATGAACCAAAAGGCTGAAGATCTGATGATGGGCGCGCCGAATGAGCCGGATACCGCTCAGCTGCGCGAACTTCATCTGCGGCTTAACCTCCCGGAAGAGTGATCTTTCCGGGAAAGGGCGCAAAAGCCTGATAGAAGGCTCCAGTTCATTTCAGCACAAAGGCCGGCTCTGCTGGCCTTTGTCGTATCAGCCGGTTAGAAAGCTCCGGCCGGTGATTTGCCGCTGATCGACTCGCAACAACGCAGTTCGCGAAACGGCTGTGTCGCCCATCGCTGCATGAAGTCACAGATTTCAATGCAACAGGCGATGCTTCTGGTTTTAAGAATGCCGCGAAACGCGATAGATAGTGCGGGCAGGGTGGCGCAGGGAAGGACACAGGGTCCGGTTGCGCCGAAGAAAGGCATGAGTGGGTGCTCAATTTTCGGAAAGTGAACGCTGAGACGGATCCGAATGAAACCATTCCTTTGATCCGGCGTCTCTTCGGGGAAAACCTGAGGACCTATCTGCCTCAGTACGCGCTCGCATTCGTGTTCATGGGGTTTGTGGCGGCGACCACAGCGGCCAGTGCCTGGATCATGCGCGACGTGGTCAACGAGGTGTTCGTCAACCGCGACCAACAGATGGTCTATGTCATTGCCGGCGTGGTGATGCTGATATTCGCGGTCAAGGGCGTGTCCACCTATGGCCAGCTGGTCGTGCTCGCTCGGGTCGGCAACGCGATTATTGCCAGCCTTCAGAAGCGCCTGTTTGACCATATTTTGCAGCTCGACCAGGCTTATTACGACCGTAAATCGCTCGCCGAGATCAATGTGATCGTCACACAAGGGGTGAACTCCGCCCGCCTGACGATGGACATGGTGGTCGTCTCGCTCGGCCGTGATCTCCTGACCTTGATCGGTCTTGTCATCGTGATGGTCGTTCAGAACCCGCTGCTGAGTTTCTTTGCCTTCGTCATCATGCCGCCGGCGGTCATTGGCGTTGCGATACTGATCCGGCGGGTCAAGAAACATATGAACCGCCAGGTGGTTTCAACCGCCAAGATTACGGCAGCCCTGCAAGAAACCGTGCTTGGCGTGCGTGTGGTCAAGGCGTTTGGTATGGAAGCCGCCATGCGGGACCGCATGGGGGACTCGGTCGAGGACGTCCAGCGTCAGGCCAACAAAATTGCAACCTTGAGCGCCCGGACATCGCCCATGATGGACACGCTCGGCGGGTTCGCCATTGCGATGGTCATCTTCTACGGCGGGTATTCCGTGGTGGAGCTGGGTCAGGACCCGGGCGCTTTGTTCTCCTTCATCACGGCGCTTTTGCTCGCTTACGATCCGGCACGCCGCCTGGCGCGGCTCAATGTCAATCTTGGCCGTGAAATGGTCGGCCTGCGCTTGATGTACGAGTTGATCGATGAGAAAGCCGATCTTAAGGACCGTGACGGAGCCAAATCCCTTGCTGTTTCAAGCGGTGAAATCGTGTTCGACGATGTCCGGTTTTCCTATGGCGAGGGAGCGGCACTCAGCGGTGCTTCCTTCAAGGCCGAACCGGGGAAAATGACCGCGTTGGTCGGTGCCTCGGGGGCCGGCAAGTCGACCGTGTTCTCGCTGATCGAGCGGTTCTATGATCCCCAATCCGGCGAAATCCGGATTGACGGTCAGCCGGTTCAGGAGGTTCAGGTTGCGACCTTGCGCCGGTCCATCGCCTATGTCGGGCAGGATGCATATCTTTTCAACATGAGCCTTCGCGACAACATTGGCGTTGGTGTGCCTGGTGCAACCGAAGCGGACATCATCGAAGCGGCGAAGGCGGCGAATGCGCATGACTTCATCACCGCTCTACCGGACGGATACAACACCAGTGCCGGGGAGGGCGGCAACAATCTCTCCGGTGGTCAGCGCCAACGGATCGCCATTGCCCGTGCTATGCTTCGGGACGCACCGATCCTTTTGCTGGACGAAGCAACATCGGCATTGGATGCAGAATCTGAAGCCAAGATCCAGTCCGCGCTGGAAACCTTGATGACCGGCCGGACGACACTCGTCATTGCACACCGGCTTTCAACCGTGCGTCATGCCCACCAGATTCATGTCATGGATCAGGGCAGGGTTGTTGAAAGCGGAACGCACGACAAGCTCTACGATCACGACGGCATTTACCGGCGGCTCTGTGATCTGCAGTTTCAGGACAAAACGGAAGCTGCGGAGTAATTCTCCTGCGACGCCGGGATTGCGGGTCGACAAAGCCCATTTGCGACCCACTGATCAGTTTCCTGGGTTGGGCGAATTCTAAAAAAATTGCAATCTTTGCGTTCATGAAAGAGCCGCAATTGGTTCAGATGTTTGCTGAGCGAAACCAGGGACATCGCTGAGTGATCAGCGAGCGGCCTTGGCGTCATCGAAAACCTTGACCGATTTTGCAAAGGACTTTTCAAATGTCAGCACGTCCCCTCATTTCGACCATCGCGGCCGCGGCGCTGTCGGTGTTTGCTTTTTCTGGTGCCGCCTCGGCGATGTCCGAGCCAACCTTTGAGGAAGCCTTCGCGGCCGCCGAAACAGTGTCCTACAAAGCGCAGGTCGTCACGACCAACCCGGCCCGCAACGAGATCATCGTCAAGGCGAAGGACCGCAATGAGTTCGCTGTGCCGGTTCAGGCCGGATTTGACATCGCATCGGTGCGGGAAAACCAGTTCCTGAACGTGACGTATCTTGCCGGTGTCGTCATCGACATCGAAAAAAGCAAAAACACCAAGCCAAAGATCGATGCGTCAAAGACCGTCGTTCTTGCCGATGAGGACCGCTTGCCCGCGGGCCTGACAGCCCGTCAGATGACCGTCACGGTCAAGATCCTCACCGCGGATACGGAAACCGGAAAGGTCCGGTTCACCGGCCCTGATGGGGAGGAACGGACCTACACAGTTCAAAACCCGGAAATCTTGAGTGATCTTAAGATCAAGGGTGGTGAGCTGTTTGATGTCACCTTCTTCGACGCCATCGGCTTCGAAATTACCAATACCTGATCAAGTCTGATGAAAACAGAAAACGCGGCGGTAGGTTCCGCCGCGTTTTTTGGTTTCGGAGTATGGATTACTGATTGGCCGTAATCGACACACCCAGCAACTGCGGAACCATTTGCGGGGCCATCATCGCCGCCCCCATGATCTGGGCAAACGGGACCGGGTTTTCCGGAGACGCGGTGATTTCCAGGGAACCCGGGTTGGTCAGGTATTGTGTCACAGCTTCGGCAACCTGGCCTTCGAGGTCCTTGTTCTGGAGCATGCCCAGCATCAGCGGCAAGCTGCCGGTCAGGCCAGCAACATATTGCTGGGTGTCGACGCCGGCTTTTTGGGCTTCCTGATCCAACACTCGGCCGGTCAGAGATGCATCATCCAAACGGACGCGCACATTGGACACGGAGATGTTCTGAAGAAGGGCCATGGACTCTTCCGGATTGTCGGAAGCCTTGTTCAGCTCCTCCACAACTTCGCGCGTTACACCGCCAAGTGAGAGCGACAGTGTCAGCGCGGCAGCGTCCTGGCCATCGATCTTAAGGTCCGGGATATTGATGGTAGCCGCATCCGGATCCCACCTGCCTGAGCCGGAAATGTTCATGTTGAGGGATTCGTAGCCAAGGTCCTGCAGGGATTTGGCTTCTTCGGCCTGGATCTCTTTCACATCTACGACGATGTTTGAGATTGCAAAGCTGCCGCTTGTTGGCTGATCGCCGTCCATTTCGTCGATGGTCGAGGTGATCGTGTCGATTGTGGCGATCTTGCCGTCTTCGTCATTAATCTGAATGGTCGAAGCTTCAAAGGTCTTGTAGCTCGGATCAACGGTCGGGGCGCCGTTTTGAACTTCTTCAGCCGCTGGCAAGACAAGATCCGTTGCGGTCATGTTTGCCATGGTGAGGCCGCCATCGTCGGCAGCAAGTTCCAGGTTTTGAAGCTGAAGGCCACTCAGTTTCAAACGGCCATTGTCCAGAACAGAACCGCCGGAGAGGGTCGTGGTGCCGATGGTGACAGTGCCATCGTCATCTTCGCTTTTGAGAACGAGGTCGGCGATTGTTACGTCACCGCCCGTTTCGTTGACGCTGCCATAGCTTTCCACGTCGCCGCTGTCTGAATCGAGGAGTTTCAAGAACGCATCGGCAACCGGTACGCCGCTCGGGTCGAATGCTATGGCCGGTGCAGCCTGAGCCAAAAACAGACCAACTGCGGTTGAAAGGCCGAGGCCGATCCGGGACTTCTTGGAAATCATGATGTGTACTCCAAACGTGAAGTGTCAGGGCTGACGCGAGCCTGCGTCGTAGCTTAATACCAACGGCGACAGATAGGGACCCATTTATTGCAGCTGGTGCGAATTGAAAAAGAGACCGGTTTCTTGACCTGCCTCGAAGGTTTTGTCACCCGATTGGTGCAGCGACAATGTGACGGCGATCACGCTCTTGGCGGATTTTCGCACTTGTGTCGGTAAATGTGCGCCGAAAGGTTGTGGAAAATAAAAACTGCGGTAGGCACAGCCTCAGCTTATGCAGTCGCAGTTTGGGTTCATCATAAGCTGCCAAATAGCCTGCTGGCTTAGTGAAATCGTCCTGTCAGGGTTAAGAAATGCTTCTGCATTCAGGGCTTGTTTACCCATTTCGCGGCATGGTTTGCAGGAGATGGTACTCAACGGGCTTGCGCATTGTCCTTTCGTTATTTCGGTTTTGCTAAGACGGTTCTGATCGCACTGGTGCTTGCGACAACGCCGCTGTTTGCGATCAATATTATCCTCAATCAATATGCCGAGAGCCGCGCCGTTAGCGAGATGGAAGCGATGGGGCAGGTGTCCATCCGCCGTGCGGAAGAGGCCATCACCACCACTGTTTCTTTCTTGCAAAGACTGGATCGCGACGACGTTGAAACCTGCGATGCAGCCGACCGGATCATCTATGAGCAGCAGATCATAGACCACGGCATGATCGACGCAATTGGGCTGGTTGATGCTGCCGGACAGCGCATGTGCATCATCCCTGATCGAGAGCTGTCTGCAGAAGTGGTCCTTCCACCCCTGCGTCCAGACGGCCCGCTGGTGGGTATTGGTATGCTGGAGCGCAGTTACCTTGGCGCCAGAGCCGCCGTGGTCAGTTGGGATCTGAAAAACGAGACACGGTTGTTTGCCGAGATCACCCCGGCGGTGATCGCAATGGATCCTGGCCCTGAGTATCTGAGATCCTACAGGCGGACAGAATTGCGCCTCGGCGACAATCTTCTCTGGTATCAGGTCGGTGGCTACAATTCGGAAGGCAACGATCCGAGTGAAATGCTGTCGGTTGAAGTTGCATCTGAGCTTTATCCGCTGATTGCCATTGTCAATGCGCCTGCTTCGGCGGCTTTGCAGGTCGTTCAGCAGTTGAAGGTCATTGCCGCGGCGGCCTGCGCAGCCATTGCTGTTCTGTTTGTCGCTATCGGTATCTGGTACTCTTGGCGGCCTGAGAGCGAGGCGAACGACGAGTTCGTGGCCGCGATCCGAAACGGCGAATTCATTCCGTATTACCAGCCGGTCATGGATATCGAGACCAAGCGTGTTCGTGGCTGCGAGGTTCTCATGCGCTGGCGCCGCCCGAACGGCATGATTGTCTCACCTGGCCAATTTATGGCCTATGCCGAAGCCAATGGGCATATCTTTGACATGACCCGCCACATGATGCGGGTGGCAAGCGACGAGGTCGGTGCGCTCTACGGCGAGCATCCGGACTTCAAGCTGTCGATCAACCTCTTTGCCGGGCATTTCCTCGACCGTGAGATCGTGTCCGACATCAAGAATACGTTCGAGAACTCCGAGATCTCCTATCAACAAATTGTTGTTGAGGTCACCGAACGTTATCCGCTTGAGGATATGGAGCTAGCGCGCAAGATCATGGCCGAATTGCAGGCTCTCGGCGTCCGCATTGCGCTTGATGACGTGGGCACGGGCCATGGCGGCATGGCCTATCTGCAGAAGCTCGGTGTGGACATCATCAAGATCGACAAGATGTTCATCGACAGCATCAGTTCCGACGACAACTCCACGACCATTGTAGATTCCATGGTCGAGCTTGCAGACAATCTCGGGATGGGCATCATCGCCGAAGGCGTTGAGGAAGAAGAGCAGATTGACCGCCTGATGGAACTCGGCGTGACAGCTGCACAAGGCTATTACTTCGCAGCACCCATGCCGGCCAAAGAGTTTATCGAGTTTGCAGAGCGTGTTGAAGATGAAGCCCGTGAACGCGCACGGATCGCCGCGGAAGCGGCCGCTGCGGAACAGGCCGCAGCCGAAGCGTCCATGGAAGACGAAGCGGCCTGATCCGGGGCTTGGACCACTCACAGACTACTTCGAGCGGTTTTTTCACCATGCATTCCTGGGATTCGCGGATCGCTGAGTGATCTGCCAATCCTTTGGTTTTCGGTTCTTTTTTTCGCGGTTCCTCTGCCTTCTGAATAAACGCTTTAAAGAATAAACGCCTCACGGCTGCTATGAACTCCTTGTCTGTACCGGCTGGACGGTTTATATGCATTTGAACTGTACTGACCAGACGGTTCAGAATCCAAGATGTCGAAGACCACCAAAAACACAAAATGCCAGATCTTGACCGCTGCGCTTGAGGTCGTCCGCCGCGCAGGCACGCCAGCGTTGACGCTTGATGCTGTCGCAGAAGAAGCGGGACTCTCAAAGGGCGGTCTGCTTTACAACTTCCCCAGCAAGGATGCGCTCATTCGGGGTATGGTGGAGTTTCTGGCCGGGAAATTTGAAGCCGAAATTGCCGCCGCGCGTGAAAATGCGACCGATGCAGATTCTCCGACGTTGGCCGCCATGGTGGATGTCACAGAAGGCTGGTTAAGTGAGCAGCGCGATGTTGCCCGGGCGATTTTGCCGGCGACCGCCGACAAACCAGACCTTCGGCAGCCATTCATCGACGTCAAGCTCCGGCTGCGGGCCGCGATACTGGAAGAAACATCGCAACTTGGGGCGGCGTGGGTCATTTGGACCAGCCTCGAAGGATTGCATTTTTCCGAAGCGCACTGCGTTTCGACACTGACGGACGACGACCGGGCAGCAGTTTTCGAAGAACTGCGTGGCCGGCTCAAGGACCTCAACCAATAGGACGGAACTCTATGTTGGCATTGTTGAAGACGCCCGCCGCAAGGGTGGCAGCGATCGTTTTGTCGGCGGGTTTATTGGCCGCATGCCAGGACGATGCAATAGATCCGATCGCCGAGGCGGAGGCAAAACTTCACGCCGCCCCTAGACCGGCCAAGATCTTTACCGTTTCCGATCAACTCGGTCTTCTGGAGCGCCGATTTGCCGGTCGGGTGGCTGCGGTGCAAACCGTCGATCTTTCTTTCCAGGTTGCCGGCCGGATCGTTGAGCTGCCGGTCCTGGAAAGTCAGCAGGTGAAGAAAGGCGATCTGATCGCACGGCTCGATACCGCCGACTATGATCGCGCACTGCGTGAGGCGACAATCAATGTCGAACAAGCCAAACGCGAGTTGGATCGCCTGGCGACCCTGCGCGACCGGAATGTGATCGCGGTTTCGGCCTTCGACGCTCAAAAGGACAAGCATGACTTGGCTGTCGAAGCGCTAAAGGAAGCCAAGCTGGATCTTCAGTACTCCGAGCTTCGTGCGCCATTTGACGGCATTGTTTCCCTGCGCCTTATCGACAACTTTACCACGGTAAGCGTTGGAACACCTGTGGTGCGGATGCACGATGTGTCGGAAATCCAAGTCGATATCAATGTGGCCGAGGCCCTCTTCGGGCGGGTTCGGGACACGGAAGTCGTCTCGATCGAAGCCAAGTTTCCAGCCTACGGCGACAAGTATTTCCCATTGATCTATCGCGAGCATTCTTCCCAGGTCGACGACGTCACTCAGACCTACCGGGTCACGCTTGCAATGCCTCGTAAGGGAGCAGACCAGCTGTACCCGGGAATGACCGCGTCCGTCCGGGTCAAGTTTCTCCCGGAGGGGTTGTCGCTCGGGGAGATGTTCCTCATTCCGACTGGATCGATCGCCGTTGACGGCGATGGTCAGTCATATGTCTGGATCTATGATGATGGAAGCGATGCCGTCTCCAAACGCAAGGTCGAAGTCGGCACTGTCATGGGCGACTACATCCCGGTGAGTTCGGGCCTTGGGGCTGGTGAAGACATTGTTGCTGCCGGAGCCGCATTCTTGAGTGATGGCCAGGTCGTGCGACCGCTGCGCTGATCTGACAGATAATACCGAACAAGGATCTGATCCCTTGGATATTGCACGTTATTCGATCCGGAAACCGGTCAACACCTGGATGATCGTCATCCTGTCTTTGCTCGGCGGTTTGTGGGCACTCAGCACCGTTGGCCGCCTCGAAGATCCAGCCTTCACCATCAAGGAAGCCCAGGTCATCACCAGCTACCCGGGCGCAACGGCTGCCGAAGTGGAGAACGAGGTCACCGAGATCCTCGAAACCGCGATCCAGCAACTACCGCAGCTGAAGGAAATCACGTCTGTTTCCGAACCGGGCCTGTCGCGTATCCGTGTCGAAATCAAAGACACCTATGACGGCACCGAATTGCCGCAAGTGTGGGACGAGCTTCGCCGAAAGGTCGGTGATGAACAGCGCGCTCTGCCCGCCGGCGCTGGAACACCGTTGGTTTATGACGATTTCGGCGATGTGTTCGGTCTTTTCTATGCCTTCACTGCAGATGGGTATACCAACCGCGATATCCGCACGACCGTCAAGCGGATCCGGCGGGAGCTGCTCACGGTTCCGGGCGTTGGCAAGGTTGATGTCTCTGGCGAGCCCGAGGATGTCATTTACCTGAATGTCGACCACGACAAGATGGTCGGCCTTGGTATTTCAATGACCGATATCACCAGCGTGCTCGATGCGGAAAACCGGATCCAGACCAACGGCTCGGGTATTTCAGGAGACAAGCGCATCCGGTTGATGACGGCGTCCGCCTTTGACGACTTTACGGGCATTCAGGATCTGGTGATCGGCCGTCCGGGCACCACGGCGATGATCCGCCTGTCGGACATTGCGACGCTGGAACTTGGTGAACCCGAAAGGCCCTCCCGGCTGATCAGGCACAACGGACAAGAAGCGGTCACCATAGGTGTCTCGCAGATCGACGGTACGAACATTGTTGAAGTTGGTGGACGTGTCATTGAAAAACTCGCAGAGGTCGAAGCCCAACTGCCGGTCGGGATGCAGATTCACCCGATCTACGAGCAGAACATCGTTGTCGATGAATCTGTGAACGGCTTCATCATCAACCTTGCGGCCTCGGTGGTCATCGTGATCACGGTCCTGGCGCTGTTCATGGGTTGGCGCGCGGCCCTCGTTGTTGGAACCGTGCTTTTGCTCACGGTGATGGCCACGGTTCTGTTCATGCGGCTGTTTGCCATCGAGATGGAGCGGATTTCGCTTGGCGCCCTGATCATCGCGATGGGCATGCTGGTGGACAACGCCATCGTTGTCGCAGAAGGCATGATGATCAACATGCAACGCGGCATGCGGGCCATTGACGCCGCCAGCAAGGTTGTCAAACAAACCATGTGGCCTCTGCTCGGTGCGACCGTGATCGGCATCATGGCGTTCTCGGGCATCGGTCTGTCCCCAGATGCAACGGGTGAGTTCCTGTTCTCGCTCTTTGCGGTTATCGGGATATCGCTGCTGCTTTCCTGGATATTTGCGATCACCGTGACACCTTTGTTCGGAAAATACTTTTTCCGAACAGCTGAAGGCGTTGGCGATGATCATGATCCTTACAAGGGCATCCTTTATACGATCTACCGGAAGTTCCTGATTGGAACGCTGCATGCCCGTCTGCTGACAATCGCGGTGCTGATTGGTGTGACAGTTGCTTGTGTGATGGCTTTCGGCAACGTGAAACAGGCGTTCTTTCCGGATAGCAACACGCCGCTTTTTTATGTCCATTACTGGAAACCTCAAGGCACCGACATCCGGTCGACCGAGGCAGATCTGAAGGACATGGAGGCCGTCGTCCTTGCAGATGAACGGGTCAAAACGGTCACCAGTTTTGCCGGCGGCGGGGCTACCCGTTTCATGCTTACCTACGCACCGGAAGATGCCAATCCGGCCTACGGTCACATGATCATCCGGACCCACAGCCGGGATGACATTGATGCTTTGGCGTTGGATCTGCGGGAACAATTCGGTGAACGGTTCCCGTCAGCCCAAATCATCACGAAACGCCTGGTCTTTGGTCCTGGCGGCGGAGCGAAGATCGAGGCACGGTTCTCCGGACCGGATGAGGACATCCTGAAGCGTCTCGGCGAGGAAGCCCGGGCCGTCTTCCAGCTGCCGGACAATCGCCTGGCTGACGTTAATACCGATTGGCGCCAGCGCGAACTTGTGGTCCGGCCGATCTTTGACGAAGACCGCGCCCGCATCTCCGGCATTACACGCGAAGAACTGTCACTCGCTTTGCAGTTTGCCACTGAGGGTGTTCAGGTGGGAGCGTACCGCGACATTGACGAGAGCATTCCGATCGTCGCGCGAAAGGCCGGAACCGATGGAATTTCTGTGAACGAAAGCGTGTCCGACTCCGTTGTCTGGAGCACAAGCCAGCGCCGATACGTACCGGTTGACCAGGTCGTGCAAGAATTCGTCATGGAGCCGCAGGACACGTTGATCCAGCGCCGCGACCGTGTCCGGACCATCACAGTGGCTGCGGAAACCACGGGCGGCGAAACGGCAGCTGCAGCGCTTGTGCGTGTCCGGCCTCAGATTGAAGCCATTGCACTGCCGCAAGGCTACGCGTTGGAGTGGGGCGGCGAATACGAGAGCACCAACGATGCGCAAGCCTCTCTCGGTGCGCAGCTTCCACTCGGTTTCCTGGTCATGCTGATCATCTCGATCCTGCTGTTTGGCTCGATCCGGCAACCGCTGATCATCTGGTTGATGGTGCCAATGTCGATCAACGGGGTCGCGATTGCCCTTCTTGCGACAGACACGGCGTTTGGGTTCATGTCGCTCCTCGGCTTCTTGTCGCTCTCAGGCATGCTGATCAAGAATGCGATCGTTCTGCTCGAAGAAATCGATCTGATGATCCGTGAGGGCAAGGAGAAGTATCAGGCCATTGTTGAGGCGAGTGTCTCGCGTATGCGGCCCGTGATGCTGGCGGCGATCACGACCATCCTTGGCATGGCACCCTTGTTGTCGGATGCTTTCTTCCGCGGCATGGCGGTCACCATCATGGGCGGTCTGGCCTTCGCGACAATCCTGACATTGATTGCAGCGCCGGTCCTCTATGCGCTGTTCTTCCGTGTCCGGCCAACGAAAACAACGAATATACCGACCCCCAAAGAAGAAAACAACCCAACCGCTGCGGCACCCGTGCCGGGCGAATAAAAAACGCCACCTGCCGGGCGGCGGCAGGCGGCGTGACCAGAGCTGATCGCGCTCCGGCGGGCAACATCCCGGCCCTGGGGAGGGAGAGGGCCAAGATGTGCCGGGGTCTAGCTTAGATGTGCCAGTTCGCCGCGCAGGCGGGTCTTGCACTCCTTCACGTTGCCGAGCACACGGGTGCAGACTTCCTGTTTGTTTTCTTTCTCAACCAGGAAAGACTCCATGCGGGCTTCAAGATCCCGCAGGCGGGCGCGGCGGGCGCGGTGGGAGTTTGAACCGGACGGCAAAGCGCCAATTCCGTAGTAAGGCCAGAAAAGGGTCATATCGGGGGCTCCTCTGTTTCGGCAGGTCAGTTGGCGGATCAGGCGGTTTGGGCTGGATTGAGCTTGCGCTCGACGCGCTGAATTTCGTCACGCAAACGCAGCTTGAATTTCTTGAGAGATCGGATGTGTTCCACGTCTGGGTAAGGATGCAGTTCTTCCCGCTGGATCAAGTTGTCCAGAGTGCCGTGCTGGCTGCGAAGTGATTTCAGACGTGCGTACATCTCCAAGGCTCCTCTCGATTTTAAAACATCGTTGCACTTCCGATATGGGGAGTGGATTGAAATAGTGGAAATACATTGTTTCGATAAAATCGATAGAATATGTCTATGGAAGAAGCTAAGGGGAAAAGCTGCCATGGGGTATCGACCGTCGGCGCGGCAACTGGAGTATTTTATTGCTCTGGCGGAGGAAGGGCATTTCGGCAAAGCCGCCAAGAAGTGCCATGTTTCCCAACCGACATTATCTAACCAGTTCAAACTGTTGGAAGACAGTGTTCATACGACACTTGTGGAGCGCGGGACGACCGGCGTGCGGTTGACCGCAGCTGGAGAACGGTTATTGCCGCTGGCCCGCCATGCGTTGGAAGTGTTGGACGATTTTGTGACGGCAGCTGAAGCCGGGCGCGAAAATCTCGGCGGCTTGATCCGGTTGGGGGTGCCGTCCACATTCGGGCCATATTTCATGCCGTATCTCCTGCCGATTCTGAAGTCGAAATACCCGGAGCTTGAGCTTTATATCCGGGAAGACCGGCCGATGGTTTTGGAGCAGCAAATTCTTGATGGCACTCTTGATTGCATCATTTCCCCCGACTTGGCGGGATCAGAACGGCTTCAGGTTTTAAAGTTGTGCCAGGAAGACTTGTCGCTTGCCGTGCCGCGGTCCCATCCGCTCTCAGGCCTTGATGTCATACCAGTTGAACTGCTTAAGGGCGAAAGGCTTCTCACGCTGAGCCAAGGGTTTCGGCTTCACGATGATGTTCAGTCCCTGGCGCGGGCGAGCGGCGCTGATTTCCGTCAGGACTATGAAGGGACGAGCCTTGATGCCCTGCGCCAAATGGTGTCGATCGGCATGGGCTTGTGTCTGTTTCCGGCGGCCTACATAGCGTCCGAGTTCGGAAAAGAACCGGATATCGTCTTGAAACAGGTTGCGGAAATGAAAACTCGACGGACGATTTGCATTGCCTGGCGGCGCGACAGTGCCCGGCACAATCATTTTCAAACACTTTATGATCTTTCTCTCGAAGCTGTTGAGAACATGAATGTTCCTGGAGTGGAACCAACTTCGGGATGAATGCTGCTACACTGTCCAATGCCGTTGCCCAAGCGGGTGCTTCTTGCCAGCTTTCAAAAACGTGTTGGAGCAAGCCATGCCCAAGATATCTGAAGCAAGCGACTACCAAACCGTCATAACAACCTTTGAAATGACACCGGGAACGTGCCTGGATCTTTTGGAGGAGCTGAAAGACGCGTATCGCGAGTTCATTCAGCACCAGCCCGGATTTATTGGTGCCGGTCTGCACGTCAACGATGCGCAGACACGGATCGCCAATTACTCCCAGTGGCGGCGGCGGGAAGACTTCCTGGCCATGTTGCGGTCCGATGAAATGCGCGAGCGCAACCGCAGGATCCATGCCCTGTGCAAGAGCTTCGAGCCGGTCATGTATGATGTGGCGGAGAGTTTCGCCTGACACTCCTGCTGCTGGGGGCTAAAGAGCAAGCCGCCGCGACTTTGATAACAATTGGTCCGGAAAGTTCCTGTGTCGCGGTAAGATCCGACAGGCGTTCAGGATTGCATCCACCGGTAGTTTTGCCGTAAGGTCATGCACCATGAGGATGTTTTTCGTTCAGCTGTTCATTATTGTGTTTGCGGCAACCGCTGTTGCGGATGAAAAGCCCACAAAGATACGACTTACCAATGGCGAATGGGCTCCTTATCAGTCCAAAGACCTGCCGGGATACGGTGTTTCGTCTCAACTTGTGACGAAGGCGTTCGAAGCGGTCGGCATAGAAGTCGAGTATGGTTTCTTTCCCTGGAATAGGGCGATGCTGCTCGTGGAGCAGGGCGCTTGGGACGGAACCTTCATGTGGGTGCTGACGCCGGAGCGGGAGCGCCTCTATCTTGCGAGTGACCCGCTGTTTGTCTTGCGGGAGGTGATCTTCTACTCCAAGGACAATCCTGTTGAAGCAACGGAATTGGAGGACTTGAACGGCAAGGTCATGGGGGCGCTGGATTCCAGCGCGTTTGGCCAACAGTTTGCTCCGTTAATCGATGATGGATCGATCATCGTCGCGAGAGTGCCGAACAATCAGCAGCTGTTTCAGATGCTCGCCATGGGGCGGGTTGATTTTGTCCCTGAGCTGGAAATCAGCGGGTACGAGGCCGCCCTGGAGCATCTGACGGAAGACCAGCAAAAACGGATCGGTCACTTGGAAAGGCTGACCTATCCATGGTCCTACCACTTGTTGATCTCGCGGCAAACGGAGCATGGCCCGTATTTCGTAGATGCCTTCAACCGCGGTATGGAGATCATCCGAGCCAACGGTGAATTTGACCGCATTATCGGCCCGTACATCCGACCCAGATCGCTGAATTGAATGAGTTTTCTGCCTTCGGCGCAGATCATAGCAAAAAGAGAACGGCCCCTGCATCACCGTGCAAGGGCCGCTTTTCTTATTCGGTTCAGATGGCGCGTTTGCTTACTGATATTTCGCCAGGATCTTGGCTTGGGTGCCGTCATCGATCATGGACTTCAATGCGTCCTGCATTTTTTTGACATTGTCGGCATTCGTGCCCGGATTACATGCCATCGACAGGACGGTCTCAGACAAGACAACCGCTTCTTCGACCGCGACACCGTCTTTCTTGAGGCTGTTGAAGAACGCTTCGGATACGGCGACCATGTCGATCCGGCCCGCTGCCAGCTTCTTGAGGGTTGTTTCCATATCCTTGGCGGCATCGATTTTCGGGAAACCTTTGTCTTTCAATAGAGCTTCCGTGTAGTCTTGGGACTGCGTGCCGACAGAGTAAGCCATGGCTTCGTCGATTGTTGTGGCGTTGACATCAGATCCGGCTTTTTTGATCAGCAGCGTCCGGTCAACATTCAGCGGTTCGACCCAGACGAACAATGGATCACGCGCCTCTGTGTGCGATGCTGTAAACACACAGTAGTCCGCTTGTTTTTCAGCCAGGCCGATCGCGCGCGACCATTGCGCCATTTCGACGTCATAGGTCAGGCCTGCGCGGTTCATGATTTCAAAAACCTGCTCAGCACCAAAGCCGACGATCTTGTCGCCTTCCATGTAGTTGAACGGTTTGTATTCCTCGGTGGTGAGGTTGATGTCTGCAGCGTGAGCAGGGGTGAGCACCGCAGCAGCGGCAAGGGCGATGAGGCCAGCAGCAAATTTCATGTCGGTTCCTTTCTGGAGCGATAGGACTGCTTATCGTTGTTTTGCAGCCGTCATTAGAAAGGGGAGGGGCTTACTCTTGGTTATGAGTGAGGTGATTTTTGAGTGAAAGTAAGAATAAGGTTATCAAAGTATTTGAGAGAAGTAGTTCTATAAAAATTATCCATGTAAAATATTTCAGTTGGCTGCAAATCAGAGCGCGAAGTGTATTTTTCTTCGGTTTGTAGTTGTTGATTTTTAAATGAAGGCGGTAAGTAAATTAGGTCGTCGGATAAGTTATCCGAACCTGTAAACCGCTCAGCGTTGAGCAGAACGGCTTCCAGTGCAGCGTCAAAATTAACGACGCTGCCGATGAGGCTCAGGTCCCACAGAATGTTTGGTAAGGTCCAAAATCCTGTGGTGCCGGCTTTGCGTAAGCCTCCAATCCTTCACGTTCCTTATAAGGATCTTTCAAGACATCGAGCAGGTCTTCAACCAGACTATAATCTCCGGTCTCTGCGGCGGCCAACGCCTCTTCGACCTTGTGATTGCGTGGAATGTAGACCGGGTTCACACGGTTCATCTCGCGGCTGATTTCTTCGGTTGGACGCCCTTCTGCGGAGCGCCGTTGATCCCAGCGATTTACCCAGGCAGATATATCGGCCTTGTCTTCGAAGAGATCAAAAAGGGGAGCGGTGTTTCCGGAGACAGCATCGGCCAGGTGCCGGAAAACCAATGTGTAGTCGGTTTTGGATGCCGCCATCGCGCTGAGAAGGTCCTCAAACAGAGTGCCATCATCATCTTTCAGATCAGTCAGGCCAAGCTTTTTGGACATGCCGTTGAGCCAGGCGGTTCGATAGAGGTCCGGAAATTTGTTCAGTTCCTGAGTTGCAAGTTCTACGGCTCTGTCGAGGTCCGCTGGATCGAGCAAGGGGAGCAGGGCTTCTGCCAAGCGTGCCAGGTTCCACTGCATGATGGTGGGCTGACGGCCGAAGGCATAACGCCCACCGTGGTCAATCGAGCTAAAAACAGCGGCCGGATCATAACCGTCCAAAAACGCGCAGGGACCATAGTCGATCGTTTCACCGGAGATCGTGGTGTTGTCTGTGTTCATCACACCATGGACAAAGCCGATCAGCATCCATTCGGAAACCAGCCGGGCCTGGCGGTTCACAACACGGGCAAGGAAATGCAGATATCGATCGTCCGCGTCCGGGAGGTCCGGATCATGCCGCGCGATGGCGTAGTCCGCCAGTTGCCGCACCTTGTCTGTATCGCTTCGGGCCGCAAAGAATTGGAATGTCCCGACCCGCAAATGGCTGGATGCTACACGGGTAAGGACTGCGCCAGGTTTCAGGCCTTCACGTTGGATCATCTCGCCGGTTGTCAAGGCCGCAAGCGCACGTGTTGTTGGCACACCGAGCGCGTGCATGGCCTCGCCGAGGATGTATTCCCTCAGGACCGGGCCAATCACCGCTTTGCCGTCGCCACCGCGTGAGAACGGTGTCCGGCCGGAGCCCTTGAGTTGAATGTCGCGGCGATGGCCTTCCTGATCGATCACCTCGCCAATCAAGAGGGCCCGGCCATCGCCGAGCTGAGGCGAAAACCCGCCGAACTGATGACCGGCATAGACCTGTGCGAGGGGAGAAGCCCCTTCAGGACTTGCCGAGCCAGCAAAGACAGCCGCCATTTCGGGAGCAGCAAGCGCCGCGCTATCAAGACCGAGTTCACCGGCGAGCGAGGAGTTTAGAAGGACCAGCTTCGGGTCCGGCACGGCCGCGCCCTGCCACTCGACGTAGAACCCGGGAAGTTCGCGGGCATACGTATTGTCGAACTGAAAGGCAGGTGGCTGTGTTGTCATGGCGGCGAGATCCGGTCGGTCACTGTCTACCGTCGCTATATAGTTTTTATCACGCTTGCTTTCGACCCCACAACGCCAATTACCGAGGTTCCATTTTTTGAAGGAGATTCGCTGTCTGCTTCAGACGGACATGCGGATAGGGTTGTTCCTCCCTCCAAAGCGAACCTATCGGCGAAGAAACAGGAAATTGAAAACCATTTACTGAGCAAAAAGACGCATTAGTTGCCGTCTGCATTGACCCAGCACGCTCAGTCTGTCACCACCCACGTAAGGGAATACTCCCGAAAAGAAGAAAACGGGATATCCCAGTGCATCCGAGCCAGATTCAGGACCTTGTCGAACACTGCGAGCAGTATCGCACTCCGAATAACGCAACTGCTCTTTTCCAGGTTCTCACAACCGTGCCATTGTTCGTTGCTTTGGTTGCCGCCATGTATGCCGCGGTGGATATCAGCTATTGGATCACGTTGGCCCTATCTGTACCGACCGCCGGGTTGATTGTCCGCTTGTTCATCATTCAGCATGACTGTGGCCACGGATCATTCTTCTCGTCCAAAACGGCCAACGATACGACCGGGCGGTTGATGAGCATCCTGACGCTGACACCCTATGCGTATTGGCAGCGGGCACATGCGCTTCACCATGCGACATCATCCAACCTCGACCGGCGCGGCTTCGGCGATATCGATACGCTGACGGTTGAGGAATTCCGGTCTCTGCCACTTCACAAACGCGTCTGGTACCGGATCTATCGGAACCCGTTTTTCATGACATTCGTCGGCGGTGTTCTGCACTTTCTGATTATCCAGCGGCTCCCGTTCACCGTTCAACGTCCGTCCTGGAAGATGACCGCCAGCGTGCTATTGTTGGATCTTGCCATTGTTGCCGTCTACGGCACGCTCGCGTTCTTCATGGGGTGGGTACACTTCGTGCTCGTTTTTGCACCGATCGTGGTGCTGTCAGCCGCAGCCGGCGTCTGGCTATTTTACATCCAGCACCAGTTCGAAGAGACACATTGGTCGCGTGATGGTGTTTGGGACCGGAAAACCGCGGCAATCCTCGGCTCATCTTATTATGAGCTGCCAGCGATCCTCAATTGGTTCACAGGCAACATTGGCCTGCATCACATCCACCATCTTTGCAGTCACATTCCGAATTACCGTTTGCAGGAATGCATGGCGGGGAAACCGGAGCTGGCCTCCATCAATAAGCTTACAATTTGGGAAAGCCTGAAAAGCGCTCATCTGGCGCTATGGGATGAAGACACCAAACGGCTGGTACCGTTCTCGGCGGCTTGAACTCTGCCGAGCAGAGCCCCGATGCGTATGCGCCGTTGAGTGACGGCTCGGATGAAGAAATCCGGGCGCACTGTTACCGGTCGGTGTATGAAATACGGGCGTTTGTTTGAAGGAAAGCTCCCGTGACTGACACTTTCTGCCGCTTGTCTCAAGATGCCGCCGCTCCAGAAATTGATGCCCCAGCGCCGGACCGGTTGATATCAGGATCACCTGAATTCACCACCTGGAACGTCGAAGAGCGCGATGGTCTTTTTTGTGGCATTTGGCGCTCCACGCCGGGAAAATGGCGGATCCAGTATGACGAATGGGAATACTGCCGCATCCTCGATGGCCACTCTGTCCTGACAGACACGGACGGGCAGGAGCATCACGTGAAAGCTGGAGACAGTTTTATCCTGCGCCCAGGGTTTTCCGGCACCTGGGAAGTTCTGGAAACCACCACCAAGGAATACGTCATTCGTTTGTAAGACGGCTGGGATCGATCGACTGCGTGCAGCCGGCCGACAAAACTCTGCAGCGGTTGTCTAGAAACGGAAGGCGACGCCGGCCATTGGCCCGTGCGTGACGGTGTCATAGGAAAATGCCTCGGTGCCGGATTTCCCGTTGTCATAGTCCACGCCGGTCGCCTTGTAGTGCAGATGCATCGCCCAACGCTCGTTGAAGTGATAGCCGACGCCGGCCTGCGCGCCCCATGTAAAGTCAGAGACCAACCCGAACCCGCCAACGTTGGCACTTCCGAATAGAGACAATTTGTCGTTCAGGAAATGCTGCCCGCGCAGACCGATGACCGGATCGATCCATTGTTCGGTGATCGTCCTGGAAAAGGAATTGCGCGGCACGTTCGCGGTGACATCAATCTGATTGTACCATCAGCGTCCGCCCGCATAGGCTTCCATCCAGCTTGAATCCTGTCTCCAGAACCGGTAGCCGAAATAGGCTTCGCTCACCAGCTGTTTGACCCCGGCACTGACAGTGCCTCCGACGCGCGGGAATGTTCGGCCAGACCCGAGATCCATATACGCAACGTCGAGGGTTACACCGAACCGGCCGTCATACAGCGCTTCGAAATGCCCCATCGCGCCGAACTGCAAGTTCTCAAAGATGGTTCCCGGCGACACGTCAAGCGACGTATTCGGCAAGCGGCCAATCGTCGTGTCGCCCTGAATGGTCGGTGCAAGCAGATAAGGCGCAATGACAAACTCCCAGCTGCGCTCAACGCGAAGATCCGGTGTGTATGTGGCAGGGGGCGGCGAGGGGAGATCGGCAGCGGCGTTTGGAGTGGCCAGCGAAACCGCAGCAACAAACGAATAGCTCAGCACTGCGCAGCAACCCGCACCATTTTGGAGCAGCCTTTTCATGGTCAACGCCTCGCTCAACTTGATAGCCCGTTCTTAAGGATGGTTGAAATTTGGACGACACGAGACCGGACGTGTTTCCTGCCCAGGCCGACATCTAGACTTTTCTATACTGGCATAGCTGTGCAGGTCATCCAATGTGTATACAACCTAGATTCCCCAAATGGTGGTATTGTTGAGTGAATGCAATTAGATTGGACATTACGTAAGGTAAATTATATTATGCAATGCAATCATAAGTGAGATTCAAATCTCCGCGCTGTATCAAATTTTCAGTTAGATGGGGGTAACCATGGCGCGTTCATTTAAGACTTACAAATTCACCAATAACACCGGCCAGGCCGTGAATGACCTGCATATAACCTGGGGGCTGGCAGGTATTGAGGTCATAGTAGTCGATGGAAAGAAACCGGACGACAAGGATGCAGAATATACACTCACTGATACAGGAGGCGAAGCCGATATCAGTGATCACGATGTGCAAAACAACGGCGAAGTAAAGGTTCGCATCAAGACGGCCAATCGCAGGCCGCCGCAAAGAGTCACGTATTACTGGACCAAAGACGGTGCCAGAGTCGGTGAGGTCCTAAGGCTTGCGGGGAACATTCCTGTACCGGATGAGATTCCCGATGAGGTTGCTTTCCGCCGTTTTGAAGAACGAATGGATTTCTTGTCCGATAGACTAGATATGCTGATCGAGATGAACCGGTTCAGAAAGTGATGTTGTAAAGGGTTCCTGACATAGGTTTTTCAAGACCGACTGGATTGCGCAACTATCGTGTTGGTGCATCTTTGACGATGCGAAACCCGATGTGGTTTGTGCCAAGGCTGCGTTCTGCATTCTGGCGGGCGGCGGGTCGGTATCTCAGGCAATAGGACGGAGCGCAAAGCCAGGATCCGCCTTTGACGACATTCATTGCTCCAACGCTCGGATGAGAGAAGCTGGCTGCCAGGATCTCTGGTGGCCCGTCCGGGTCGGTTGCGGCAATTTCCGGGTGTCCAGGCACCCACCAGTCGGAGACATGCTCCCAAACGTTTCCGGCCATGTCGTAAAGGCCGTGGGCATTAGGCGGAAAGGAGCCGACGGGAGCTGTTCCGTGATAGCCGTCTTCCTTGGTGTCGACACTTGGAAAGAGGCCTTGCCATGTGTTGGCCTTCCAACCTTGCCCTGGATCATAGCCGTCGCCCCAGGTGTACTCCGCGCCCTCGATGCCGCCCCGAGCGGCAAATTCCCATTCCGCCTCGGTGGGCAAGCGGCCGCCGGCCCACTTGGCGTAGGCGCGGGCGTCTTCCGGCGAGATCTGAACCACCGGGTGGTCGTCCATGTCCTCAATTGAGCTGTCGGGGCCTTCCGGGTGTTGCCAGTCTGCACCCGGGACATAGCGCCACCAAACGCGGAAGTCTGTCAGGTCCACCTTGCCGGGCGGCTGGGCAAAAACCATCGATCCAGCGCGCAGCAGGTTTTCTGGAAGGCTGGGGTTTTCTGCCGGATCCAGGTTCCGCTCGGCGGTGGTGACATAGCCGGTCGCCTCGACGAAGGCCCGGAATTCGGCATTGGTGACTTCGGTTTTCTTGATTTGGAAGGGACTGACCGTGACTTGCCGCTCAATTGCCTCCTCACGGTAGTGCTCATTCGAGCCCATCGTGAAGGTCCCGCCGTCCAGCAAAACAAAATCACCGTTTGCCTGCGAAGCAGAGCTGATTGCCAGAGTAAGAGTGATCAGTCCTAGGAAACTGGAAATTACCCGCCTCAAATTATTGCCTTTTTCAGTTGCCTGGCTCCCATGGAAACTCTGATCCCCAATCCTCATCCATTTTGGCCGATGATCGATCGCCGCTTGTAGATCCTTACGTCTCGGATAATTGGCAGTGATGTTGTCATCGAGCAGTCCGCGTTTGATCAAAAGTTACTGAGAGTGGACGACCTCATCCAAGATCTTACCACGAGTGCCACTGGGTGCCTTGATCCTCAAGTAGGCGGTAACCGTCGGCGCGAGGTCGACTGTTTCAACCCGCGCCGGGATGCGGTTCGCTTTCATCCCCGGCCGGGAAAAGATTATCGGGACATGCGTATCATAGGTCCAGGGGGAACCATGGTGCGAGGCAACGTGAAGCCCGTCAAAATCACCCACAAACCAGTGCGGTTCAAATACGACGTAAACGTCGCCGGACCGTGAGGCATGAAAATTCGCCAGCACTGCATCGCTGACACTCGTCTTGGCAATCGCAGCACTTGCGAGATCCTCGCTGGATATCGCGTAGGCAATGGCCGGCATCTTTTGCAGTTCTCTGGCGAGAGTTCTGGCAACGTCCGCCTTTTCTAGTCCTTTGTCCGAAATCAGTTGTTCGTTGAGATAGACGTAAGGCTGGGAAAAAGAGGAAATGAGCTCGTGAGCGACCCCAAACTCAGCAATGAGAGCTTTCGCGGCAGGTTCCTTGTCTATGTCATCGAAAGAGAAATAGCCCGCCGGAATACCGAGATATTCCAGGTAACCCGGGACTTCCGCGCCGCCGTGGTCTGCGGACAAAACGACCAGGGTATGTTCCAAACCGATCTTTTGATCCACATGGTCCAGCAGCTGGCCAATGGTTTTATCAAGACGGCGCAGATTGTCTTCGGCTTCCAAGCTGGATGGGCCGAAAATGTGGCCGACATAATCTGTCGATGAAAAGCTGACCGAGAGATAATCGGTCACATCATCTGAACCGATAGCCTCCTTATCGATCAGTGTTTCTGCAAACGATGCCGTCAACTCATCGCCTGCCGGGCTGAGCGTCAAAAACGTCGTGTAGTACTTGCTGTCCCAAGCTCCGAATGGATGCGGAAATGTGCGGCCAAATCCCGGGAAATCGGTTTCCCATTCCGCATTATCGAAGGCAGCAAACCGATAGGTGTGTTCAGGGTCAATCAGCTCCCAATCTGTATAGGCGTAGGCCAGAACATGCCCGGCGTCGTTCCAGGCATCGACCCATTCTGGATAGGTGTCCATGTAGTAGCTCGACGTGACAAACCGGCCGTCGCTCTTTGAGAACCAGTAGGCCGTTCCGGCGTGGCCGGCCATCGAGATGGCACCGCGATCTTTGACGGACACCCCGAATATTTTCGAAACGCCAGCATTCGCGATCGCAATTTCATCAGACAAGGTAGATGACAAGATCGACGAAGGAGAGCGTCCATCAGATGTCGCAGCCCGCTGTGTCGGATCGATTTCGGTAGCCTGATCGACACCGGACTTCGCCAGCAGCGGATAATCAGGATCCTGAACGTTGTAAAACGGCTTCCCGGTAGCCCGGTCGAACCAGAGGTTGGCAACCATTCCGTGAACGGCGGGATCGGTGCCTGTTGCCAATGTGGTGTGGCCGACAATTGTCTCTGTGTTGGCGTGTCTGTGATGGGCGTTTGTATAATAGATGCCGTTTTGAAGAAGGCGTTTGAACCCAGTGTCGCCAAAGTGCGCAATGTTCCGGTCGATCAAGTCACCACGCAGCTGATCAACGGTAATCTGCAAGACCAGCTTGGGCTGCTCCTGGGCTTCGGCTTGAGCCGATGTGGCGGCACTTACCGCCAAAATCCCAACAACCAACCAACGCATTTGCATGATCAAAGCGCAGACCTGATTTTCTTGAAGGCTTTGGAAAGTTCATCTCCGAGCAAGGAGGTGGCTTCGCTGATATTCTGCGCGGATTCGCCGAGTTTTGCCTCAGCTTCGAAACTGTCCCACTTCTTTTCCAGCTCGTCCCATTCCTCCTGCAGCTCTTTGCTGCCCAAATGGATTTTCAGTTTCACCTCGTCGCGGGTTTGCTTGAGTTCATCCACGATGTCTTTGATATCTGGCATTTCTTGGCTCCGGAGACCGAGAATGGGGCATCATATGACGCCCCATTTTGTCTATCTAGTTGTTATTGGGCGCCACTTGGCGTCGAGAGTTTATCCATGACCTGATCCAGCGAGAAGCTGGCCGCTTTCTGGCGTGGCGGGAACTCCTGGAAAGTGGCCAGGAAATTCGCAACGTACTGCTGCGCAGGTACAAGCAGATACACCCGGTCGATCAACCAGTCGTAGTACGTGTTTGACGTTCTGTAAGACCGCTCATACGGGTCGCGGCGCAGGTTGAAGATCAGCGGGACACGCAACGGGGTGAACGGCTCGATCCAGGCTCGCAGCGTCGTGTAGGCCTTTTGCTCCATGAAGATCATCTTCCAGTCGGCATACCGCAGAGCGGTCAGGTCCCCATCGTCGGAGAAATAGAAGATCTCCTGACGCGGTCCCTTGGCTTCTTCGCCGAGCAGGTGAGGGAGGAAGTTGTAACCGTCAAGATGGACCTTGTACTCGCGTCCGATCGCTTGCACACCGCCATCCTTGAGTTGTTCCTTGATGTCAGGAACACCGGCTGCGGCCAGATAAGTCGGCAACCAGTCCATGTGGTGCATGATCTCGTTGGACACGGAACCCGCTTCGATCTTGCCCGGCCAGCGGACCATGGACGGAACACGCCAACCACCTTCCCAGTTGGTGTTCTTCTCGCCGAAGAACGGCGTCGCTGCGGCATCCGGCCAGGTGTTATAGTGCGGGCCGTTGTCGGTGGAATAGTGAACGATGGTGTTGTCGGCGATGCCAAGTTCATCGATCAAGTCCAGAAGCTGTCCGACATGCATGTCATGCTCGATCATGCCAGCTGTGTATTCATCGACGGTCCGGCCGGCAATGTCGCTCGCCTGATCCATCATTTCCGGCTTCACATGGGTGCGGAAATGCATCCGTGTCCCGTTCCACCAGACGTAAAACGGCTGACCTTGCTCATGTGCCCGCTTTATGAAGTCCACGGCTGCGGCAAGTGTTTCCTCATCCACCGTTTCCATACGCTTCTTGGTGAGTGGGCCGGTGTCTTCGATTGTCCCGTCTGCTGATGACTTGATGACACCCCGGGGGCCGAAGGTTTCACGGAAGGTGCGCCCGTCCGGCATGATGACATCGCCCGGATAATCGGCGTTTTCAGGCTCTTCCTCAGCGTTAAGATGATAAAGGTTACCGAAGAACTCATCGAAGCCGTGATTAGTTGGCAGATGTTCGTCTTTGTCACCCAGGTGGTTTTTGCCAAACTGTCCGGTCACGTAGCCTTCGGCCTTCAAAAGACCAGCGATTGTCGGATCTTCTTCCTGCATGCCGAGATCCGCGCCGGGCAGGCCGACCTTCGACAGACCGGTGCGGAACACGCTTTGACCCATGATGTAGGACGAGCGGCCTGCCGTACACGATTGCTCGCCGTAATAGTCGGTGAATATCATGCCTTCATTGGCGACGCGGTCGATATTCGGGGTGCGGTAGCCCATCAAGCCCATTGTGTAGGCAGAGATGTTGGACTGACCCACATCATCGCCCCAAATGACGAGGATGTTGGGTTTGGTTTCCTGAGCCGATATCGGGGCAATCCCTGCCACGGCCAGTGAGACGATTGAAAGTGCAATCACTTTTAATCGACTGGAGATAAATGAATAACGCATGAAGCCTCGCAATCTGTGAGGTGATGGGTACGTGCGATTGTATCGCGGAAGAAATTTTCAGCATACTTGATCAGTCTATGCGCAATATCTGTTCACGGGAAAGTTAAAAATAACGCAGCGTTATTTGTTTTGGCTTTGCGCAGGTTTTGGTTGCGCATCATCTGAAGGGGCGACGGCAGCGTTGAAAAATCGCATGTGACCGGCTGCCGCATGGCGTGTCGCCGCACTTAGCCGGTTTCACATTGAGTAAGTGAAATCCCTCATCCATATGTCGGCTTAGCAATCAACCACAACCAGGCCTTCGGGCCGGGAAAGAGCCATGGAAGAACTTCTTCTCAGCCGAATTCAGTTTGCGGCCAACATTTCGTTCCACATCCTGTTCCCAACGATCACCATTGCACTGGGGTGGGTGCTCCTGTTCTTCAAACTGTGGTTCAATGCGACGGGCGATGACCGCTGGATGGCGGCATACATGTTCTGGGTGAAGATTTTCGCCCTTTCCTTTGGCCTCGGCGTTGTAAGCGGCATCACGATGAGCTTCCAGTTCGGCACCAATTGGCCGGGCTTTATGGAAACAGTCGGCAATGTCGCTGGTCCGCTGCTCGCGTACGAAGTCCTGACGGCCTTCTTTCTGGAGGCGGCTTTCCTTGGGATTATGCTGTTCGGTGCGTCGCGTGTTCCGAACTGGCTGCACACGCTTGCGACCTTCCTTGTCGCGTTCGGAACCACAGTCAGCGCGTTCTGGATCCTGGTACTGAATTCCTGGATGCACACGCCAACGGGTTTTGAGCTGCGCGACGGGATCGTGCATGCCACGGACTGGTGGGCCATTATCTTCAACCCGTCCATGCCCTACCGTTTGGTGCATATGCTGCTCGCAAGCGGTTTGACCGTTGCATTCCTCATTCTCGGCATCTCGGCCTTCCGCCGTCTGATCGGCGACCAGTCCAAAGGCGTTCGCGTGACCTTTAAAACCGGCGCGTGGATGGCTGCCATCCTCATCCCGGTACAGATCTATGCTGGCGATCTGCACGGCCTCAACACCTTGGAGCATCAGCCGCAAAAGGTTGCCGCCATGGAAGGAAACTGGGAAACCTCGTCTCATGTGCCGCTGTTGCTCTTCGCCCTGCCGGATGAGGAGAAGCGACAGAACGATTTTGAGATCGGCATTCCGAGCGGCGCGTCGCTCATCCTGAAACACGATCCGGCTGGTGTGGTCCCGGGCCTGAACGATTTTTATGCCGAAGATGGAACCGCGCTTCATCCGCCGGTCGCGCCGGTCTTCTGGTCTTTCCGCGTGATGGTCGGTACAGGCGTGCTGATGCTCGTCATGAGCTGGGCGACTGTCATCATGATGCGCCGGAACCGCGGTGTGGACGGCTTGAACCCGTGGCTGCTGCGCGGCCTTGTGGCCATGACCTTCTCCGGTTGGCTGGCGACACTTGCCGGCTGGTACACCACGGAAATCGGCCGTCAGCCTTGGCTGGTTCAAGGTGTCCTGACAACCGAGGCGGCTGTTGCCGATGTCCCGGCGCCCATGGTTGCGACAACGCTTGCCGCTTACCTGATCGTTTATGCGGTTCTGCTGGTGGCCTATATCACGGTCATCTTCCGGCTGGCCCGCAAGGCGAGCAACCCCGAAGACACAAGGCCGCATTCCGGTGCTGCCCAAGTGGCGCTTGTCCCGGCGGAGTAAAACAACATGACCTTTTTTGGTGATCCAACCGTCTGGCTTCCGCTGGCCTTCGCCGCTCTGATGGGCATCTCGATCCTCGTCTATGTCGTGCTCGACGGCTTTGATCTGGGGGTGGGCATTCTTCTGCCCCTCGGGGACGAGGAAGAAAAAGATCGCATGATCGCAGCGATCGGCCCCTTTTGGGATGCCAACGAGACATGGCTGGTGCTCGCGGTGGGGCTGTTGCTCGTGGCCTTTCCGGTGGCGCATGGCGTCATCCTGACCGCGCTTTATCTCCCGGTTGCTGTCATGCTGATCGGGCTCATTCTGCGCGGCGTTGCGTTCGAATTCCGCGCAAAGACCTCCGGCAAACAGAAGCACCGCTGGAATCAGGCGTTCTTTTTTGGCTCTGTGTCAGCCTCGCTCGCACAGGGGTATATGCTCGGCCTCTACATCATGGGCCTGGAACACACACCTGCCACAGTTGCCTTTGGTGTTTTGACAGCGCTTTGTCTGACGGCCGGTTACGGCTTTATCGGTGCGACCTGGCTGATTATCAAATCCGAAGGCACTTTGCAGATGAAGGCGATCCGGTGGGCCCGGACGCGGCTTTGGGGTGTAGTCTTGGGTTTCGGTGCGATCTCGCTGGCAAGCCCGTTGGTCAGCGACCGGATCTTTGAAAAATGGTTCTCATTCCCCTCGATGATCCTGCTGGCGCCCCTGCCATTGATGTCGGCTCTTTTGGTCTTCATCCTGTACACAGCGCTGCAGCACCTGCCGGCCAAAGACGACAAGTGGGCGTGGGTGCCGTTCACCGCAACGGCAAGCCTGTTCCTTCTGGCATTCGCAGGACTGGCTTATTCCTTCTACCCCTACGTGGTACCGGAGCAGCTCACCCTTTATGAAAGCGCCAGTGCGCCGGAAAGCCTGTTTATCATCCTGCTTGGGGCCTTGTTCGTCCTGCCGGTGATCATCGGCTACACAATCCTCGCCTACACCGTCTTCCGCGGCAAGGCGACCGAGTTGCGCTACGACTAGACCTTGGTTAGAGGGGGACTAAGCCGGTGCTGCCTTCTCTCCCTCCACCGGGTTCTCGGAACCGGTTGTTTCAAGCGCATGGATGGCAAGGCTTTGCCCGGCCTCCTGCATGGTCAGATATGTTTGGTCCGCCCCGGCTTCGGTGATTTGAGCCACGTGATCGGCATGCAGGGCATGGCTGACGATCGTGCCGGAAAAGCCACTGGCCCGCAGCATGCGTGCTGCGATCAGTTTGGCCTCAAGATCATCCATTGCCAGAACTGCTGCGGTGATTTTGCTGAGGTCGACGCTATTCCAGAAATTGCTGTCTTCAGCGTCCGCAAAGATGACATTGCGCCCAGCTTCCGCATGGCCCTGGACCTTATAGATGTCTGCATCCAAACCAATGGGGCGGTGCTCTTTTTCAATCAGAGCATTGTAGGCGGCGGTCCCGGTGCGCCCCATCCCGAATACCAGGATATCCGCGTCTCCAAGGTCTTTGGGTTGTTCGTCCGGGTGACGCGTCGACAGTTCAAACCGTTGCAATTGAGGTTCGAAACGTTCGAAGATCTGGTGCGCAAAGCGATTGAGGGGCGCGGCTATCAGGAACGACACCGACACGGCAATCGCAAGTGGGACGAGATAGTCCTGAGCGGCCGGGATCCCGGCGGCGACGATCAAGCCGAATTCACTATAGGCTGTCAGCGACAAGGCCGTGACGAAGGAGGTTCTTGCCCGGAGTTTGAAAGCGATCAGGACAGCAAAAAACAGGATGCCTTTTAAGGGCAACAGTGCTGCCAGAACCAACGCAAAGACGATCGCATTCCAGTCCGGGAGCCCGGACATTCCGATCGATAGAAAAAAGCCGATAAGGAAGACTTCCTTGAGCGCCCAAAGTGAGCTGGACAATTCACCTGCCCGAGGGTGACCGGAGAGCAGGAGCCCCATAACGAGCGCACCGATCTCGCCTTTCAATCCGATGATCTCGAAACCGACACCACCGATCACAAGGCTGAGCATCATGCCCGTCAACAACAAGACTTCGTCGTGCCCTGCTAGATCCAGCAGCTTGAACAGGACCGGCCTCAGCAGAGGCGTCGCGAAAATCAATAGAGCCCAGGGACCTGGCAGTTTTCCGGCAAAGATTGCCAAAACCACCAGCGCGATAATGTCTTGCACGATCAGGATGCCGATGGCGGTCCGCCCATGAAATGTGCCGAGCTCGCGTTTGGCCTCAAGGATCTTTGCCGAGAGCACGGTGGAGGAAAAGGCGAGGGCGATGCCAACAAGCAGCGCACCCATCCATTCGGATGTGAAGAGCAGCCAGATGATCGGTGTGAACACGCCAATGGACACGATAAAATGGATCAGCGCGCCGCCAACCACTTGCGGTTCGGCTATCTGCCTGAGTTTCAGCTTCAAACCGATGGTGAACAGCAGCATCAAAACGCCGAGTTCGGCGACGTAATCAAGAATTGGACCCGTTTCGCCCGGCATTCCAAAGCGCGGTCCGATCAGGTTGATGAAAAAGCCTGCAGCCAGGAAGCCAACAAGCGGCGGGAGGCCTACCTGCCGGACAGCAAGCCCGAACACGAACGCTGTTCCGATCGCAAAGACTTCAAAGTGCATGCCGGTCTCACCTGTTGGTTCGTGCCCTAACGGTAATCATCAATTCTTGGGCGATTCCCTGCGTACATCAATCGTCTTGGGTCGATTCAATCACTCGGTCCGGGGGCGCGACTTCGAACCGATAACTTGGTCTTTTAAATAGAAAGACATCAGGCCCCTGGATTTGCCTTCAGTGACGAGAAGGCAAAGGGTACAAAGACGCGTCACACCGTGAGGGATAGCAAACCCGTCAGTTCACTTTGCGTGTGGGTGTCTCACCTTTGGCCTGTTCTTGAAGCCCAAGAACCTCTTCGAGTGCTGTTTGAAAACGGTCAACGACGCCATCAGCCGTCTCCAGATTGAAGGCGAAGTTCAGGCTTACAGTGTCTGCCAGAAACACCGGTTCGAACTCGGCGGGATCTATTCCGGCCTTGGCCGCGAGTCTTGCAAAGTTTTTCCACTGGATCGGGATGAAATCGATCCGGTCGGCGGCCAGCATTTTGACATTGAAAATGCCTTGGCTGTTGAACGTGGTGTTTTCTTCCGGAATACCGTGCCGCTTTGCAAAAACCGCACTGGCCCCATCAATTACGACGCCGACCTTGTATTGATGGAGGTCTTCTGACTTTTCGATTTCGAAGTTCCGCTCCTTTTTGCCGATGAAATAGGAGTCGAATTTGAGGATCGGGCCTGCCCATTTAAAAAGACCTTCCCGTTCGGGCGTGCGGCCGGTGGAGAACAGAACCGTATTTGCATCAACCTGAGCTTGGTGAAAAGCTCGTGCCCAGGGAAGGAATACAATGTCCTCTCGAGTTTGGGTCGACCCGACTTTTTGAAGGATCTTGTCCAAGAGATCGGCTGTTTGACCTTTGACCACGCCATCTTCGACATAGTGGTAGGGCTTCCAGTCTTCGGAAAGAAGCTTGAGCTCTGGAAATGTGGTCTCGGCTTGAACAGGTTCCCCAAAGGGCGCTGCCGCTGTGAGAAGCAAACCGGCGGCAACAACCGCTCGCCATCGACGGGACAAGTCCCTCGCAATCCGCTTCACTGCTTTTGGATCTGACATCTACTGCTTTATCCAACCATGCTATGGAAGCATTATCCGGTAACACCTGTAGAAGTTAAAAGTCTGAGATTTAAAAAGTAAATAATATCGGTGTCACAAAGTCGTTTAATTTGAAGAAATCATCGGGGAAGATATTTGAAAATCTGCGTGTGTTTTAAAAATACATTACTCTGGGTGTTAAAAGCATCAAATTTAGGCAAAGTGGTTTGCTGAAATCGCAAGCAAATGATGGCAGGTTTCGTCCGGGAAACTTTACGGGTCTGTCACTTCCAAGACTTCGCCAGTGTCCAGGCGTTTGACGAAATCAACCCGGTCTCCATTCCAGTGATAGCTAAAGTGCGAGGATTGGACAGGGATTGACACCACGTCCGGCCACAACGCCCCCAAACATTCGCCGCCCGCACAACGGATGCTGTTCCAGACAAGGCCATCGCTGCCTAAGGCTCGGATTTCGGCGCCGGCCTTCTGGGAGAGGCCATAGTCTGAGGCATGAAGGACACCCGGCACATCATTGACGTCTGTCAGGTCCGCGTCGACAGACCCGACCAAAAGCCGGAACTGGGATGTCCATCCGGCGTCCTCGCGTGTTGAGGCCATGAACCTTGCATGGTGATAAATTGTCTCCGCGAGAGCCACGTTCTCTGAATTGCCCGCGTAGTAGATCCCGTAGCTGCCATCGGAAAACCGACCGGGCCTCAGCGGAGAGCAATGGACAAACGGTGCCATGACATAGCTGGCGCCGGGACCGGAAACGCGTCGATGAACCGGGACTTTGCCAAGGTCGCCGATTTCGCCGCGCACGCGCGGGTTGGTTTTTGCCTCGACCGAAGCCAGAGCTTCCCAGTCTTTTGGGTCGGCGATGTCTTCAAACAAATCAATGGGAGGGTAGAGGGAGCGGATTATGCGAAAGGTCCGCGCCCACCTTACGCGCCGGATGTGCGGCATGGCTTACCAAACCCCGCGCTCGGCGTTCAGCCAGCGGCGCAGGCTTTCAAGGTCGGACATTTCACCGCGCAGCATGACATCAAGGGCAGATTGTCCCTCAAAAGCGTCATTTTCCTTTTTCACCCAGGCGTATCCACGCTTTGGCTCGTTGAAGAGGTGGCGGATGCCTTTGTGTATGCCCATCAGGTGCGCCATGCGCATCTTGCGGTCCCGGTCCACGCGGCCGATGTCACCGCGTTTCCACCGGTCCCATGTGCTTTGTGACATGTCGCCCAGCAGCGTGCGGGATTGCGCATCGCTCAAGCCCCAGGCCTTGAAGAGGTTGACAGTCGCGCGCGCCAACGCGCCGGCTTCATCGTCCGTGATGACCGGGTTCTGTGCGTGGGCTGGCGTCGATGTTATCGGTTGCAAGCTCAACTCAAACTCCATCATTTGATGGTATTTTATATTATATATGTCAAATGACAACCGGCCTGTTGTTTTTCAAGGGGATCGGTGGGTTCTCAGTGTTCATTTCTCATGTGCGAACAATTGAGCCGTCAATGCAGGGCCCAGCTTTGAAGGTGAATTGCAAGGCCCATAACAGGCGTGCTTTTCAATCCCCGCCGGTCACTGAAATCGACATCGCTAAATTGGTCAGCAGGTCGGCGGCATCGTCCATATCAAGCGGCAAAGCGCGGGCTGTGATTGAATAGCCCTCAAAGTAGGGGATGAGCAGGGTCGTCAAACGATCTGCAAAAGCAGCGTCTGTTTTGCCCTCAAACGCAAAGTCCACAACTACTTCGGAAAAGCGTCGATAGTATTCCATCAGGCACTCATCAATGAGGCCGCTCCTGCTGGAGATCGCCCATATTTCCCGAAAAGCCCGGCACATGTCGCTGATCTCCAGGCCATGGACCAGGACGGCCCGCACCAGAAATCGAATCCGGTCCCGGGTCGTTGAGGCGTTGCTCTCGTGCGCGAGTTTTTTCAGGTTCTCGGTGCACTCTTCGAAGTAACCCGCCACCATAGCAATCAGCACATCATCCCGTGTCTTGAAATAGTATTGCACATTGCTGAGCCGTATCTCTGCGCGCTCCGCGAGTTTACGCATCGTCAGGCCAGCGTCGCCCGTTTCGATCAAGAGTTCCAGTGCAGCATCGAGGATCAGTCTTTCTTTTGGAGAGAAAACACGGCGCTCAACCTGCTGTTCCACTTTACTTTTTCCTTTTTGGCTCATGGCTGTGACCCAAGGGCCTGCCTTGTTTTTGAGTATAGAGACTTGACGAAATAGGTCAAACGACCTAAATTTTGGTCATATGACCTAATTCCTGAAGATGCCCTTATGATCAAAGCACTCCGTACCCCTGATGCTCGGTTTGACAGTCTTTCCGACTATCCATTTCAACCCAATTATGTCGAGGATCTGAAGGGATATGAGAGCCTTCGCGGTCATTATGTCGATGAAGGCGATCCGAACTCCGAGGAGGTCTTTCTGCTGCTTCATGGAGAGCCCAGCTGGAGCTATCTCTATCGCAAGATGATCCCGATTTTCGCAAAGTCCGGTGCCCGGGTGATCGCACCCGACTGGTTGGGGTTTGGGAAATCCGACAAGCCAGTCGACGATGAGGTTTACACGTTTCATTTCCATCGAAACTACATGCTTGCCCTCATCGAGTATCTGGATCTACAAAATATCACGCTTGTGGTTCAAGACTGGGGAGGCGTTCTCGGTTTGACGCTGCCCATGGAGATGACGGACCGGTTCAAGCGGCTGCTGATCATGAATACCGGTCTCATGATGGGCCCGGTGAACAGCCCCGCCTTTGATGCCTGGAAAGCGGATATCGTTTCAGATCCCGACGTGCCGATCCCGTTCATCATGCAGAAGAACGAGCCGGTCATTTCAGACATCGAGGCTGCCGCCTATGAGGCGCCATACCCGGACCAGAGATACAAGGCCGGTGTTCGCAAGTTTCCCCTTTTGATCGCGACATCGATGGACGCGCCGGGCGTCGATGTGTCTCAAAGGGCCGCACAGTTCTGGTCGACAGAATGGACCGGCGAAAGCTTTTTGGCGATCGGAATGCGCGACAAGATGCTGGGGCCGGATGTCATGAATGTCATGCGCACCGTGATCAAGGGCTGCCCGGACCCTCTGGAAATCCCGGAAGGCGGACATTTTGTTCAAGAATCCGGCGGCGAACTGATCGCCCAAAAGGCCCTCGAACACTTCGGCCTGGCCCAGGTCTGAAACATCCGAAAACATCACACGGTGGTGCCCGCACATCACGGCCAGCCGTCAACTCCTCACACCCAGGACTTAACAATGGACCCTGAAATCCTCGTCATCGGTGCGACCGGCAAAACCGGAAAACGTGTCGCCCAACGGCTTGAGGCACGCGGCCTGGCCGTCCGGCATGGAACGCGCCGCAGCCCGATCCCCTTTGATTGGGAAAACCCGGAAACGTGGGCTGCATCGTTGAATGGCATGAAAACCGCTTATGTAGCCTATTCACCCGACCTTGCGGTCCCGTCCGCGCACGGAGTGATCGACGCTTTCGTAAAGGCGGCCGAAGCGGCAGGACTGCGCCGCATGGTCTTGTTGTCGGAACGCAACGAGGCGCGGGCGCAAGCCTGCGAACAGCTTCTCATGGGCTCGTCCTTGGAGTGGACAATCCTGCGGCCCAGCTGGTTCATGCAGAACTTTAGCGAAGGCGGGTTTCTGGACGACGTGCTGGCAGGAGAGGTCTCGGCCCCTGATTCTGGGGCAGGAGAGCCGTGGGTTGATTTGGAAGACGTTGCGGATGTTGCTGTCGCGGCCTTGCTGGACGACGGTCACACCGGTGAAGTCTATGAAATCACTGGAAGAGAGCTGCTCACCTGGGACCAGGCAGTTCGTCTTATCGCCAGCGTGACCGGACGGGACGTGGCGTATCGCACATCCACGCCGCAAGAGTTTGAAGGCACCTTGATTGCCGCCGGGTTTCCTGCCGAAGACGCCGCCTTTGTCGCCGGTCTTGTGGCTGAGATCCTTGACGGCAAGAATGCAAGCACCGCGGATGGTCTGCAGCGCGCCCTCGGCCGGGACCCGAGAACGTTTGCGCAATTTACTGAGGATGCCCACGCGGCGGGCTGCTGGAAGTAGCTGTCTGAAGTTCATCACCACCCAATGGAAACCGACCGTCAGAGGTTGGCGGTGGGCCAGGGTTTTGGTTGAATGCAAACCTTTATACCAGTGGAGGGAAAGAACGCATCACCTTCCGAAACGGAGACTTTCCAACCCCATAAACAAAACCCGCCCAATCCTCTCGGATGGGCGGGTTTTTTAGTGCTGGGCGCCGGGAGCCGCGCTGAGACCGGCGGTAGCCAGTCTGGGCGAACTCCCGGCTAAGATCTTAGCTACAGCCGGAGGTGGAGCCGCAGGTGTCGCATTTCAGGCAGGTGCCGTTGCGCACCATGGTGAAGTTGCCGCATTCCGCGCAGCTTTCGCCTTCATAGCCTTTCATCCGGGCCTGGGCGATCTGTTGGGCTGCTGTCTTGACCTGCGGGGCAGGGGAGACTTCCACGGCAACCGCCGCCTCTGCGCCGCGGGCAAAGGCCGTTGCGACGGCAGATGTCTGTGCTGCCGGGGTGCCGGCGAGCTCAGCCGTGATCGCCTGGGTGACTTCACCTGCCGGCTCATCGGAGACCAGACGGAACCGCTCGGTCTGACCGCGGACGAGGCCATGGGACACCATGCCGTTGTCCTTCTTGTCCTTCATGGTGCCAGCCGAAACCTTGTCACCGCTGAAGACTTCCGGCGGAACGTGGGCCAGTTCATGGCGGCCAAGATAGGACACAGCCAGCTCGCGGAAGATATAGTCGAGGATCGACGTTGCGTTCTTGATCGCATCGTTGCCCTGAACCATGCCTGCCGGCTCGAACTTGGTGAAGGTGAAGGCGTCCACATACTCTTCGAGCGGCACGCCGTACTGCAGGCCGAGCGAGACGGAGATGGCGAAATTGTTGATGAACGCGCGAAGGGCCGAGCCTTCCTTGTTCATGTCGATGAAGATCTCACCGAGACGGCCGTCTTCATATTCGCCGGTCCGCAGGAACACGGTGTGCCCGCCGATCTTTGCCTTCTGGGTGTAGCCCTTGCGGCGGGTCGGCAGTTTTTCCTGCTCGCGCACCACGCGTTCCACGATCCGCTCGACGATGCGTTCGGCAACGACCTCTGCCTTGGCAGCTGCCGGCAGAGCTGCGATTTCCTCCGCCGCATCCTCGGCTTCATCGTCGTCGTCGCTGAGCAGCTGGGAGTTGAGCGGCTGGCTGAGCTTGGAACCATCGCGGTACAGCGCGTTGGCTTTCAGCGCCAGCTTCCAGGAGAGCATGTAAGCTTCCTTACAGTCCTCAACGGTCGCATCGTTCGGCATGTTGATCGTCTTGGAAATCGCGCCGGAGATGAACGGCTGGGCTGCAGCCATCATGCGGATGTGGCTTTCGACGCTCAAGAAACGCTTGCCGATGCGCCCGCACGGGTTGGCGCAGTCGAACACCGGGTAGTGTTCTTCCTTCAGGAACGGTGCGCCTTCCAGGGTCATCGCGCCGCATACATGGGTGTTGGCAGCCTCGATGTCGGCCTTGGAGAAGCCAAGGAACGATAGAAGTTCGAACTCCGGATCTTCCAGCTGCTCGTCGGTCACGCCGAGCGCTTTCATCTGATCGTCGCCAAGCGTCCAGCGGTTGAAGACGAACTTGATGTCGAAAGCGGACTTCATGCCGTCTTTCAGCTTTGCAAGGCTTTCGTCGGTAAAGCCCTTGGTCTTCAGCGAAGCTGGGTTGATGCCTGGTGCCTGGTCAATAGAGCCATGGCCCACGGCGTAGGCTTCGATCTCGCCGATTTCGCTTTCCGAGTAGCCGAGCTTGCGCAGGGCTTCCGGAACCGCACGGTTGATGATCTTGAAGTAGCCGCCGCCCGCGAGTTTCTTGAACTTCACAAGAGCAAAGTCCGGCTCAATGCCCGTAGTGTCACAGTCCATGACCAGACCGATGGTGCCGGTCGGCGCGATCACTGTGGACTGGGCGTTGCGGAAACCATTCTTCTCGCCGAGTTCCAGAGCGCGGTCCCAGGCCTTCTTGGCGCGGTCGATCAGGATCGGTTCCGGGCAAGACGCATGGTCGAGCGGCACCGGATTGGTGTTCAGGCCCTCATATCCTTCATCTTCGCCGTGGGCGGCAAGGCGGTGGTTGCGAATGACGCGCAGCATGTGCTTGGCGTTTTTCTTGTAGCCCGGGAAGGAGCCGAGCTCTCCGGCCATTTCGGCAGAAGTGGCGTAGGACACACCGGTCATGACCGCGGTGAGGGCACCACAAATGGCGCGGCCTTCGTCGGAGTCGTATGGAATGCCGGAGGTCATCAGAAGGCCGCCGATGTTGGCATAGCCAAGACCCAGGGTGCGGAACTTGTAGGACAGCTCGGCAATTTCCTTGGACGGGAACTGCGCCATCAGGACCGAGATTTCTAGAACAATGGTCCACAGACGGACGCCATGCTCGTAGTTGTCGATGGCAAACGAACCGTCTTCATTGCGGAACTGCATCAGGTTCAAGGACGCCAGGTTACAGGCCGTGTCGTCCAGGAACATGTACTCCGAGCACGGGTTCGACGCGCGGATTTCCCCATCGGCAAGGCAGGTGTGCCAGTCGTTGATCGTGGTGTGGTACTGAAGGCCCGGATCGGCAGACGCCCAGGCTGCGTAACCGATCTGCTCCCAAAGTTCCTTCGCCTTGACCGTCTTCAGGACGGTGTCGGTCTTGCGCGCGGTCAGGTCCCACTCTTTGTCTTCAACAACAGCGTTCAGGAAGCCGTCGGTGACGCGGACGGAGTTGTTGGAATTCTGGCCGGCAACGGTGAGGTAAGCTTCGGAATCCCAGTCCGTGTTGTAGGTCGGGAATTCGATCTTGGTGAAACCCTGCTTGGCGAACTGGATGACGCGCTGGATGTAGTTCTCCGGTACCATCATCTTCTTGGCGGCGCGGATTTCGCGCTTCAGCGCCGGGTTTTTCGCCGGATCAAAGCAGTCGCCGTTGTCCGCTTCGCAGTTGACGCAGGCGCGCATGATGGCGGTCAGGTGCTTCTGGCAGATCTTGGAGCCGGTCACGAGGGCCGCGACCTTCTGCTCCTCCTTGACCTTCCAGTTGATGTATTCCTCGATGTCCGGATGGTCTGCGTCGACCACGACCATCTTCGCCGCGCGGCGGGTCGTGCCGCCGGACTTGATGGCGCCCGCGGCCCGGTCACCGATCTTCAAGAAGCTCATCAGACCGGACGACTTGCCGCCACCGGAAAGTTTTTCCCCTTCAGCACGGACGTGAGAGAAGTTGGAGCCGGTGCCGGAGCCGTACTTGAAAAGGCGCGCTTCACGCACCCACAGGTCCATGATGCCGCCGTCATTAACCAGGTCATCGCCAACGGACTGGATAAAGCACGCATGCGGCTGCGGGTGCTCGTAAGCGGTCTTGGATTTTGTCAGCTTGCCGGTCTGGAAGTCGACGTAATAGTGACCCTGGCTCGGACCATCGATGCCATACGCCCAGTGAAGACCGGTGTTGAACCATTGCGGGGAGTTCGGAGCGACTTTTTGAGTCGCGAGCATGTAACGCAGCTCGTCATAGAAGGCCTGGGCGTCGGATTCGGCGTCGAAATAGCCACCTTTCCAGCCCCAGTAGGTCCAGGTGCCCGCGAGCCGGTCAAAAACCTGACGGCCATCCATTTCAGAGCCGTAGCGCTCGTCCTCGGGAAGTTTCGCTAGAGCTTTCTCGTCTGCTTCCTGTCGCCACAGCCAGGAAGGAACCGTGTTCTCTTCCACCGGCTTTAGTTTGGCCGGAACGCCTGCCTTGCGGAAATATTTTTGAGCGAGGATGTCAGATGCGACTTGAGAGAATTGTGCCGGAACCTGAATGTCCTTCAGCTGGAAAACAATCGATCCATCCGGGTTCCGGATTTCACTGGTTGCTGTCCGGAAGTCTATGCTGGCGTAAGGCGATTGGCCTTCCTTGGTGTAGCGCCGCTCGATCCGCATTTTCTCAAGTCCCCTTTAAAATCCCCGACGGTTCGCCCCGAACCGATTGATCATTTCCACATGCGCCCGGCGTGGTGTCGTAACTGGCCTCTGCCGCCGGGTCTTGAATCTGTATGTCACAGACTGGATGTCTGTATCTAGCGCCTCTTCGTTAATGATCCACTACATATAGTATTCATCAACAGGTTTGTCACGACATGTAGCCAGAAGCAGGACGCACAAAACCGCGCTCAGGATCGAGCTTTCGAATCCTGTACGGGTACGCTTAAGACTGGTGTTTCTGGATGACCGGAGCGCCCGGGAGAGCCTCCAATTACGCACATCGCAATGATTAGGAAACTAAAGTAAATGAATCCTTAAGGTCAACCCGCTGACGACAACAGGTAGTGCTCATGTTGTGGGCAAGCGCAAAATCTTGTGTGTCTATGTGGATAGCGGGGACCTTGGCACTCCGGCACTCCGGTGGCCTCGGAAAACTGCCGAAACGGGCAAAAGAGCCGTGATTATCGGCCGTGCAAAGTCTGTGGATGAAGATAGCTCAAATTTTATGAAACTTTTAAGAAAATGGCATCAGTGCACTTCAACGCGGTTTAAGCCCGGTCTGGTTTAGTGATCCTGCACAAGGGATCGAGGACCGCCTTTATGAAACATCATGCTGCCTTTGGCTTGGCGATGGATGACATTGACGTTGTTGTTGTTGAAGACAGCAAACCGATGCAAACCATCCTGCGCTCGACCCTTTTAAGCTTCAAGGTTGCGCGGGTGCGCACATTTGATTCGGTCGACGATGCTCTGGAAGCAAGCCTTGCCGAACCGCCCAATCTGATCATTACAGATTGGCGCATGGCCCCGACCACCGGATATCAGCTGTTGCGACTCATCCGTCACAAGCACATGGAACCGCTGTGTTTCGTACCGATTCTCTTTATCACCGCCCACGGCACACGGCCGCTTGTCGACAAGGCTCTAAGAGCAGGGGCGCATCATGTGCTGGTCAAACCATTGTCGCCGTCGACGCTCTACAAGCGAATCGAGTGGGTGCTTCATGACGATCGGCCGATGGTTCTTGAGAACTCCGGTTTCTACAACATCTATGGCATCCAGAAGCTGATGGACCAGCAGGCGGAGAAGATGAAGTCGCTTGCTGCCGCCCGGGTCAACCACAGGACAGCTGTCCAAAAACGCGCCGAGGTCGACGACGTGGTTCAGGAAGCCTTCGACAAGAAGAAGCAGCAGCCCGAGGAACCAAAAATCATTGGACGCGGGTTTGCGCAGCGCGCAAAGAAACAGTCAGCCGCTTCGCGCCATATCAGGAACGGCAGATCGGCCTAGAGTATGCCGCCGTCTCGCAGACCGCCAAACCTTTCCAGCTGGAAGAGTTACAAAGACCGGCAGAGTTGATGCTCCCTGTCACGATTCGTCGAAATTCCGGGGCTTGCGGCAATGCAGCACTGGACACCAGCGGCACTTGACGCCATAGTCCGGCAAAATTCCGAAGGCGTTTATAAGCCTTTGTTGATGCGACCTGAGATCAAGGGACCTTTCCAGGGCCATGAAAAAACTTCTGCTTGAAATCTTCACCTGGTGGAACGGCCATACAATGGGCACGCGGTTCTTCACATGGCGGAAGGGTGAGTTCGTTGGCGAAGATGAGTTCGGCAACAAGTACTACAAGGAACGCGACGGCAAGAAACGCTGGATTATCTACAATGGCCTCGCGGAAGCTTCTAGCATTCCTCCAGGCTGGCATGGCTGGATGCATCACCGTGTCGACACGGCGCCGGTTGATGAAAACTACCACGCCAAGAGCTGGCAAAAGCCGCACGAAGCCAATCATACCGGAACACCGGAAGCCTATCGCCCTCACGGCTCGATCCTGACGCCGGAAAAACGCCCCGAAGTTACCGGCGATTATCAGGCGTGGACGCCGGGCCAGTAAGCCAGGTACCTATTTGTTTTTTAAAGGGCTCGCTGACGCGGGCCCTTTTTCGTTTGGCCGTGTGGGAGCGTACCGCCATTCGGTTGAAGCCGGTTGGTGTGGACCCGGTTTGACGAACTGGCTCACAAATCGTCGTGTCATGCGTCTTTCGGACATCTCTTCTGATTTCGAGGGCAATCCGCATGATCATCACCTACGAACGTTTGACAGATCCGCAAGCAAACCAGCAGGTCGAGCAGGTCAATGCAGACTTTGTCGGCATACGAGAAAAACTACAGGCAGGTCTTCAGGACACGGCGGCTTTGTCGGACAACCAAGCCCATGCCCAAAACCTGACAGCATTGCGCGGCCGGCCTTGCCCACGGACAATGGTTGCCCCTGAACTGGCGGCGCAGCTGCAAACAATCAGTTTCGGTTTCAAGAAAAACAAGGATCCGGCGGACGTCTATCCCCTTCGGGCTATGGAGGCGACCGGGGCGCAGAACAGCAAGTTCCAGATTGGTCTGGAAACGGAGAGTGGAGACGTTGTACTCGGCGCGCCCGCTCTCAATCTCTTGGAGTTTTTGGAGATCACGGAACTTCGGACCTTCTATTGCACAACACGGAAATCGGAAGGCAAGACGCAGGACCGGTACGGGACCCGACTCGTCGCGTTTTTGGTCATCGGCCGGGACCAGCAAAACGAAGCCAAGTACGTTTATCTCGCGGCAGCATCCGGCACATTTTCATCAACGGCCCTCGCGGTTCCAGCGGTCGGGCAAGATCCTACGCAAATGATTACCGCCGTGGAGAAGGCTGTCTCAACGTTCAACGCCCCCAGAAAAAACGACTACTATATGTACTGGTCGATCAACGATACCGGTTTGCAATTGTCCGCAGCGGACGGCAAAGGCAATCACGTCATCAACATCCGGTATTCCAGTTTTGTTGGCAAAACCCGGAGTTACCTGGACAACTTCAGCCTGATTTCTGTGGTCGATATCAAAAACATGATTTCAGGAATGTTCGAAAATCTGGAAGGCCTCAGTTTTCAAATCCCGTTCAAGAAGAATCCGTCCGGGCTGCCAATGACCTGTACCTTCGGTCATGGAGAATCCCGGAAAAACGGCACCATCGATATTTTTCAGAAAACCAAGTCCAAGCAATACAGCATCCCGCAGGTGGGCATTGGAGACTTGTTCACGATCGGCTCGCCGTTTTCATACACGAAGCAAACAATGGAGAGCCACCAGACCGAATTGGCCGTCACGACCGAACAAACCGACAGTGTGCAGCTGACCGTTCCGGCAGAATGCTATGTGGCAAACAGCTTTCCGGCGACGCCGCTGGTCGATGCCGTGACGATTGTACAGTTCTCCTACTTTACCGGAGAGTACGGCATGCAGCTGACCTCCACGAAAACAAACAATGACAATGTCAGCACACTGAAAGTTCTGCGAAAAAGCGGCTACATCGAGGTAGAGCTGGTCGCCAATCCGGGAAATCCCGTGATCACTGTTGCTGGCCTGGGGAACAGGGGAGACAATGATGTCTACCCTAGTGGTGCGGATCTGGGGCAGTTTCAGGATGTGCAGTTGCCTTTCAGGGTAGCAAAACGGAACGGTGACTTGTTCGTCTTGAGGCAAGTTGCAGGTGGCAGCAGTTGCTCATACAAATTTTCCTATAATGAGGAAAATGAGCAGCTCACATCCAGTCAAGAAGCAACAAACGAGATGAACTGCGAATGTGTTTATGTCAGTGGTAACGGCTTTGCGACCGCATCCAACTACACCATCAGCATTCCCATCAGCACGCCGGCTTTTCTCTCCAGCATGGATGGCGGGCAGGCTGAAATAAACAAGGCCCTCACTGAAACGATTATCGGATTTGTCTAGAAGGAGGCGTCCGGCTGGCCGTCCAGGATGCTGAGGATGTCAGCACCGGTTGCTTTTGTGGAGAGCGCGTAGAAGTCGGTTTCCTGCTGCAGGGCGGAACTCAAAAGGACATTGTATTCATCCTTCGGAACTTCGAGTGTGCCGAACTTGGCAAGGTGGCCGGTGACGAATTGTGTATCGAGAAGCGTGTATCCGCCCTTTTTGAGCCGGGCCACCAAGTGTATCAGGCAGACCTTTGATGCATCCGTCTTGAAGGAGAACATGCTTTCTCCGAAGAAAGCACCGTTGAGGCTCACACCGTAGAGCCCGCCCACAAGATCCCCGTCCTGCCAGGCCTCGACTGTGTGGCAATGGCCCATCTCAAACAGCTCGCCGTAGAGCCGGCGGATCTCCCGGTTGATCCAGGTCTTTTGCCGGCCCGGCATGGGAGCGGAGCATCCGTCAATGACGCCCTGAAAATCAGTGCTGATGCGGATTTCAAAGAGGTCGTTGCGGATTGTGCGTTTTAACCGGCGCGGAACATGGACAGTATCGAGCGGCAGGATGCCGCGCTGTTCGGGCTCCAGCCAGAACAGGCCCGGATCGTCGGCAGATTCGGCCATCGGAAACAGCCCGCAAGCATAGGCTTTCAGCAGCACCTGGGGCGTGATCTCGAAGATGACGTCGTTCTGGTATCCTGCCATGGATCCTCTTGGTTCCTCGCACTGGGACTGGCTTGCAGAATCCCGGTCCAGACAGCGTTATGGGAAAACCGCCTCTATAACAAATTGGGGCATGGCCCCCGCACTTTCAAATGTAGTGTTTTCGAGTTCAAGGGTTTTGGAAACACCGAAAATCGAGTCTTCAACCGGCAATTCTGTTTTTGGGTCCACGCACACGGTGTTCTGCATGTCGGTAAGTGGACAAAGGTGAGCACCGAACGGCGGGACTGGTGCTGACCCCTGCAAAGAATAAGGGGCGTTGCCGCCCCTTATGACTTTACTTCTTGTTGGCCAGGTACTGCTCCAGCCAGTGAATGTCATACTGGCCGTTTGCGATATCCTGGTTTTCAACCAGGTTCCGGAACAGCGGGATGGTCGACTTGATCTCATCCACGACGAATTCATCCAGGCACCGGCGCAGGCGCATCATGCATTCCACACGGTTACGGCCATGCACGATCAGCTTGCCGATCAGGCTGTCATAATAAGGCGGGATCTTGTACCCCTGATAAACACCTGAATCGACGCGCACACCCAGACCGCCCGGTGGGTGGTAGTAGGTGATCGTGCCCGGAGACGGCGCGAAGGTTTGCGGATCTTCCGCGTTGATCCGGCACTCGATCGCATGACCGTCGAACGTGATGTCGTCCTGGGCCATGTCCAGCGAGCCGCCCGCGGCAATCCGGATCTGTTCGTTCACCAGATCGATGCCGGTGATCATCTCGGTCACCGGGTGTTCCACCTGAAGACGGGTGTTCATTTCGATGAAGTAGAACTCACCGTTTTCATACAGGAACTCGACCGTGCCGACACCGCGATACTTCAGCTTGCGCATCGCATTGGCAACAATCTCACCAATTTCCGCGCGCTGTTCAGGGTTGAGGGACGGGGACGGGGCTTCTTCCAAAACCTTCTGGTGGCGGCGCTGCAAGGAGCAGTCGCGCTCACCCAGATGAACCGCATTGCCCTGTCCATCACCCAAGACCTGGATTTCGATATGCCGCGGCTTGCCGAGGTACTTTTCCATGTAAAGGGCGTCGTCGCCGAAGGCAGCCTTTGCCTCCGAGCGGGCTGTTGACAGAGCGGTATCGAGTTCGGCTTCTGTCTGCGCCACCTTCATGCCGCGTCCGCCGCCACCGGCTGCGGCTTTCACGAGAACCGGATATCCGATTTCCCGGGCGATCGCATGCGCATCGTCTTGCGGCGTGACCGCACCATCTGATCCGGGGACCACTGGAATACCGAGATCCTTGGCCGTCTGCTTGGCCTGGATCTTGTCGCCCATGATCTTGATATGATCAGAGGTCGGGCCAATGAAGACAATGTTGTGCGCTTCCAGGATTTCAGCGAACCGGGCGTTTTCCGACAGGAAGCCGTAACCAGGGTGAACTGCGTCCGCGCCTGTGATTTCACAGGCGGCCAAAAGCTGCGGAATGTTGAGGTAACTGTCCCGCGCCGCCGGTGGTCCAATGCACACGCTTTCGTCCGCGAGGCGGACATGCATGGCATCGGCATCTGCCGTGGAATGGACCGCGACTGTGGAAATGCCGAGCTCTTTACAAGCGCGCAGGATGCGCAGGGCAATTTCACCGCGGTTAGCAATGAGGATTTTGGAGAACATGGCCGGACCGGCTCCTTATTCGACGATAATGAGCGGTTCGCCGAATTCCACCGGCTGGGCGTCTTCCACAAGGATCTGCTTGACGGTGCCCGCCTTGGTGGACGGAATGTGGTTCATGGTTTTCATGGCTTCGATGATCAGGATCGTCTGACCTTCGGCCACCTTGTCGCCGACTTGAACGAACGGTGCTGCGCCCGGTTCTGCCGCCAGGTAGGCTGTGCCGACCATCGGGGAAGCCACGGTACCCTGTGCCGGTGCGGCGTCAGCAGGCGCGGCTGCCGGAGCCGCCGCCGCGGCCGGTGCTGCAGCCGGGGCAGGGGCAGCAGGTGCTGCAACGCTGACCGGTGCGCTGATGGAAATCTGGCGCGCGACGCGGATCCGCGTGTCGCCCTTTTCCAGTTCGATTTCGGACAGATTGGTTTCATCAAGCAGCACCGCAAGATCGCGGATCAGGGCCGTATCGAAACTCTTGTTATCTTTGTTCATGTCTTCTGGCTCTTGTACTCGGGCCGCAATTAGCGCAACGCTGACGGAAATCTCCCGGCGGAACCGGTCAATAAAGTTATTGCCAAACCAATCCGGGTTTTAGACTGGACCGGCTTACTATTACCTGATCAACAACACGCTCTTTGCTCCGCCGGATTGTATAGCGGATCTAGATACTTTGTCTGATTTCCTTACGAAACCGACACAGTTCCTTATAGGCATTCAAATCAGGCAGGAAAACCCCTGAAAACGGATCTCTCATAAAGAAATCCGCTTTCGGAAGCCGTTCATTAACAGGTTGTTTCGCCGCAATTCTTCAGGTCGGAAAGCTTGGAGTTCAGCTGATCGTAGCCGACAGCTCCCATCACCACTTCATCGCCGATCACGTAAGACGGTGTTCCCGTCAGTCCAAGACGGTTGGCCAGCGAGTAAACCTCTTCGATCGTCTGGCCGGCCTCGTCGGTTGCCATCGCTGCTTGGAGATCTTCAGTCGATATCCCGGCGCCCGTTGCAGCTTCCATGGCGCTGGCAAGATTGGCCTGACCGCGACGGGTCATGAGCGCCTCATGGAAAGCATGATACTTTTCCGGTGCAACGGAGTTGACCGCGATCGCGACCTGAGCTGCTTCGACAGACGGCTGGCCGAGCACCGGGAACTCTTTCAGGACCACTCGCAGATCAGGGTTCTCGTCCATCAAGCGGACCATGTCGCCATAGGCACGTTTGCAGTAGCCGCAGTTGTAATCAAAAAATTCGACCAGAGTGACTGAGCCCTGCGGGTTCCCGAGCACGACCTGGCGGGTCGAGTTATATAGAATATCTGCGCTGCTGGTGAGCACCTCACGGCGCGCAGCTTCTTCAGCTTCCTGTTCCCGGCGTTCCAGCTCTGTCAGAGCCTCGGTGATGATTTCCGGGTTTTTCAGAATGTACTCGCGCACGATCTTTTCAATTTCGCCCCGGTCAATGTCTTGCGCGATCGCAGGCGTGCTGAAAACCGAGACGAACAATCCGAGTGCAGCTGCAAATCGGGCCATCGGCAAACGCAGCAAATTTGAGAAAGGGGTCATGTCATGCTCCAGAGACTGATGGCATGGGCGCACCAGCCGTGAGGTCAAAATAGTCAGCGCCGTTGTCCTGGCACGCTGGGTGGTTTGTAGGCGACAATATCATCTGCTTGCAGCCATGCAGCTGACCCGCGGTTCAAACTTTTTTGAGCACGGGCGGCGTATCGTTTGGCAGCCTCGAATTCGCCTCGCACCATGAGGCCCTTGGCTGTCGCAAGATCGGCTTCTGCCCGTTCTCCTTGGCGCCCGTGCGCGATCGCAAGCTGTGCGTAGGCGGTGCCTGAGTTGGAATCGCGCTGTATCGCGCGCTTCAACACGCTTTCCGCTTCAGCAAGATTGGCCGGATTGTTTGATGCAACCAGGGCATAGCCAAGCCAGACCATGAATTGCGGCTCGTTTGGCCGAATCGAGAGCGCTCTGCGGAATGGGGCGATCGCGCTTTTCGGATCACCGCCTTCAAGGAGGGCCTGACCCTTCAGCTCATGAAAATAGGGATTTGTCGGGTGTTGCCGGATCAGCTTGTCGATCTCGCCCACAGCGCCTTTGCCACGGCTCTGCATCGCTGCAATGGCCCGTGCATACTGAGCTGGCAGGCTTTTGTCCTTGCGCGGATAGGTGCGCAAGGTTGCTGACGGATGGCTGGTGAAGGCAAACAGTTTTGCCTTCGCCATATCGTGCCGGTGCTGCAGGACGTAATCCTCAGGCTTGTTAAAGTGCTTTGACTCCTGAGCTTCCCGCAAAAGCCCATTGAAGCGGTCTTGGGCCATTGGGTGGCTGATCGCATAAGGGTCTGCAAACTGTTTGGAGAACATCTGCTGCTCGGCCATGCGCTGGAAGTTGCGCAACAGACCGCGGGCGCTTTGACCGGTCTGATCCAGATAGCGCAGTGCCGCGCGGTCGGCTGCCGCTTCTTCGCTGCGCCGGTAGGCAAGGAATGAGCGTTGGCCGAGAGAGCCGGCGCCGACAATGGCCGCCGCACCCCCGCTGGTGGCTGAACCGGAGCCGCTGGCAGCACCAGCAGCTGCAGCGCCAGCCCCCAAGATCATGGCGATAACCGACATGATCTGTGCATTTGAAGCCGCGGCCCGCATGCGAACGAGGTGGCGGCCTGCAATGTGGCCGGTCTCATGCGCCAGAACGCCAATGACTTCGCCAGGTGTTTCGGATTCCAAGATCACGCCGATGTTGATGAACATCCGGCGGGAATCAGGAACGAAGGCGTTGAATGTCTTGTCATTGACGAGAATGATCGTGGGTTCGGAACTGCCGATACCGGCCACGCGGAATATCGGTTTCGCATAATCCCGCAAGAGACCTTCCACTTCCGCATCGCGAACCAGCGGCAGTTTTCTTTGGGCGTGCGCGGGAGAAAACAGCACAGGCAAGACCAAAGCGGCAGCGCAGGTCAAGGTCACCGCTTTCCGCGCGGTTGCAGCAGGCGTTTTGATCAGGCAAGCGAGACCGCGAACAGGCGCGGCAAGGACTTCTGTGAGGCCTTTTGGGCGATCGGATGACAAGGGCATTCCAGAGCGTTGAAACATGTTTGTGGCGAAGGTATGGGCCGGAACCCCTGGGGTCAAGAAATGCTGGATGCAATAAAGAAAAATTCAGCGTCAATTGTTTCTGCGGCGGCGCTGCCTTTTTCAGGGACTTGCGCAAAGGTTCATCCGCGTTTAGGGGCAGGGGTTCATTGCCCTGGAAGGCGCTTGCAGTTCAAAAGGATTAGACATGGCATCGGACCGTTTTCAGCCGTCAAAACGCAGTGATGTTGCACCGTTCATTGCCATGGATGTGTTGTCGGAAGCGGCCAGTCTGGAAGCCGCCGGCCGATCCATCATCCACATGGAGGTAGGGCAACCATCTGCTCCGGCACCAAAAACTGCCCTTGCGGCTGCGGATGCAGCACTGAAACACGGCAAGCTGGGATACACGGAAGCTCTCGGGATCAAGCCGTTGCGGGAGGCTTTGTCCTCTCATTACCGGAAGGCGTATGGGGTGGATGTGCCGTCTGGCAGGATCATGGCAACGACCGGATCCTCCGCCGGGTTCAATCTCGCCTTCCTGGCAGCGTTTGATCCCGGTGACCGCATAGTCCTGACCGCACCGGGGTACCCGGCCTATCGGAACATCATCAAAGCCTTGGGCCTAGTACCGGTCGAAGTTGAGGTGGGGCCGGAGACCCGTTGGAGCCTGACACCAAACCATTTGGATGATGCGCAAAAGGATGGTCCGGTGCGGGGTGTTCTTGTTGCAAGTCCGGCAAATCCGACCGGCACCATGATGACTGCGGAAGCCTTGTCGGATCTGATTGCATATTGTGATCAAGCCGGGATCTGGTTCATCTCCGACGAGATCTATCATGGGCTGGATTATGCCGGAGAACAAAAAACAGCTCTCGAAACATCGCAAAACGCCATTATCATCAACAGCTTCTCGAAATATTATTGTATGACCGGCTGGCGGATTGGCTGGATGGTGCTGCCCGAACAACTTGTCAGGCCAACTGAACGCATTGCGCAGAGCCTTTACATATCACCACCGGAGCTGTCCCAGATCGCAGCCGCGTCGGCGCTGGATGCCGTTCAGGAACTGGAGGCTGTCAAAGCTGGCTATGCGGCAAACCGGGAATTGCTGGTGAAAGGATTGCCGGAGATCGGTTTTGACAAACTGCTGCCTGTGGACGGCGCATTCTACATCTACGCGGACATCAGCCTGTTCAGCAATGACAGCCTCGAATTTGCAAAACGGATGCTTCATGAGGCCGGAGTCGCAGCGACGCCGGGTGTTGATTTTGATCCGGTCCATGGCAAGGAGTTCATGCGTTTCTCCTTCGCCGGCGCTCATGACGACATGAAAACCGCTTTGCAGCGTTTGAAGGACTGGATCTGATAAGCGCCAGCGAAGCCCGGTTTTCAAACAAAAAAGGCGGCCACGACGGCCGCCTTTAATTTATTTGGCGTGATGCTGAGCGATCTTTAGAAGAACGATCGTCCGCGTTGCCACCAACCGCCACGTTTCGGTTTGTCGGCTTTTTCTTCGCCAGACGTTTCACTCGTCACAACGGGTTCGGCTGGAGCAGAAGGCTTAATCGGCTCTTCCGGCTCTTCTGCAACCGCTTCAGCTTCGACCGGCTGCTCGGAGACTGGAGTATCGATGACGATGTCTTGCGGTTCATCTGCTTGAGCAACCGGTTCCTCAGTGCTTTCCGCAGTTTCACTTTCCGCTGCCTGTGAAGGTTCTACAGGTTCAGACGGCTCCGATGCGCTTGCATCGACGCCATTAACCGGCTGATCCGGGGTGCCGGGGTCGGCAGCCGCGACAGTTTCCGATCCCGGTGCATCGGATACCGCGGTTACTTCAGTCGGTTGAGCGTCCGAGCTGTCGTCAGAGACAGGTGCATCAGAAGAGTCACCGTCACCGTCAGCATCGTCCGCCCGATTTTCCATCTCGTCGTCACGGCGCCCACGGCGACCACCCCGTCGGCCCCGGCGCCGTTTGCGGCGCGGCTCATCGTCGTTGTCGTCGTCCGAGCCGCGCGCTTCGGCCTGTTCACCATCAGCGTTTTCGCTGTCGGCATTTGCCTCTGAGGTCTCGTCGCTTTGAGTGTCGGAACCACCCCGGCGGCGCTTGCGGCGACGACGGCGGCGGCGGTCGCCATTGTCATCGTCCTGTTGAGCTTGTTCTTCAACAACCGGCTGCTCGGTATCTTCGTCGATGATATCGATCATGTCCGGCTGGACAGTCGCTGTCGGCATCGGCTGACGATCGCGATCGATCAGGGCGCCGCGTTCCAAAACATACAGCTGCCCATTGACCATATGGTCTGCCTGGACCTCGATCCCGACCAGGAACCGCACCTCAAGATCGAACAGGTTCGAGCGCTTCTGATTGAGGATATAAAGAGCGACTTCTGCCGACGTCCGGATGATCAGATCGTGCGTTGCGCCCTTCAGAAGGTTGTCTTCGATGGACCGCAGTACATGGAGTGCCACAGATTCCACCGACCGGATCATGCCCGTGCCCTGACAATGCGGACAGGGTGTTGTGGAGCTCTCCAGAACACCGGTGCGCAGCCGCTGGCGCGACATTTCCAGAAGACCGAAATGGGAAATCCGTCCGACCTGGATCCGCGCGCGGTCGTTCTTTAGGCAGTCCTTCAGTTTCCGCTCGACTGCCCGGTTGTTTTTCGATTCCTCCATATCGATGAAGTCGATCACAACAAGTCCGGCAAGGTCGCGCAGGCGCAACTGCCTTGTCACTTCCTCGGCGGCTTCCAGATTGGTCTGAAGGGCGGTGTCCTCAATGTTGTGTTCGCGGGTCGACTTGCCCGAGTTCACGTCGATGGAAACCAGAGCCTCGGTCTGGTTGATCACAATGTATCCGCCTGACTTCAGGGTCACGTGCGGCGAGAACATGGCATCAAGCTGCGGTTCCACGCCATAGCGGATGAACAGCGGGGAGGGGTCGCGATACGGCTGGACGTTCTTGGCATGGCTCGGCATGAGCATGCGCATGAAGTCTTTTGCTTCCCGGTAGCCTTCGTCGCCTGCGACCGAAACCTCGTCAATGTCCTTGTTGTAGAGGTCCCTGATCGATCGTTTGATCAGACTGCCTTCCTCATAAACGAGACTCGGCGCGCTCGATTTTAATGTCAGCTCGCGCACATTCTCCCAGAGCCGCATGAGATATTCAAAGTCGCGCTTGATCTCTGCCTTGGTGCGGCTTGCGCCTGCAGTGCGCAGGATAACGCCCATGCCTTCCGGCACATCCAGCTCAGTTGCGATTTTCTTGAGCCGCTTGCGGTCTGTTGGCTGTGTGATCTTGCGGGAGATCCCGCCACCACGGGCCGTGTTCGGCATCAAAACGGAATACCGGCCTGCCAAGGACAAATAGGTGGTTAGAGCCGCGCCCTTGTTGCCGCGCTCTTCTTTTACGACTTGCACCAGGATGATCTGGCGGCGCTTGATGACTTCCTGGATCTTGTACTGCTTGCGCATCGGAGCGCGGCGCTCCGGCACTTCTTCCAGGGCGTCTTCCGCGCCAACGGATTCGACTTCATCGTCGCCGTTGTCACCGGCATCGTCGCTTGATGCAGCTTCAACGTCAGACTTGCGGCGGCGCCGGCGGCGAGCACGGGCCGGTTTGGCATCATCTTCGTTTTCATCAGACGGGGTCTCTGCGTCCGCGTCTGCATCAGCAGATTGAGCATCGACGGTGTTCTCATCAGCTGTTTCGCTATCGGAGACGGCATCAGCATCGGCTTCGTCGTTGCTCTCGGCAGCTACCGATTGCGTAGCTTCTGAATCACTGTCGGCATGTGCTTCTGGATCAGACCCGTCTTCGTCTGCGGCCTTGACCTTGTCACTGGCAACAGTATCGCCATCTGACTCGTTGCGGGCTGCCCGTGACCGGCGCCGGCGTTTCGGCTTTTCTTCCTGTTCGGTTTCGTCGGGTTGGCGCTCGGCAGCTTCGGCCGCAAGCAAAGCCTCCCGGTCGGCAACCGGGATTTGATAGTAGTCCGGGTGAATTTCGCTGAATGCCAGAAAACCGTGCCGGTTTCCGCCGTATTCTACAAAAGCTGCCTGAAGCGAGGGTTCGACCCGTGTGACCTTCGCCAGATAAATGTTACCACGCAGCTGTTTGCGATTCGCTGCTTCAAAATCGAATTCTTCAACCCGATTGCCGCGGACGACGACGACCCGGGTCTCTTCCGGGTGGCCCGCGTCGATCAGCATCTTGTTTGCCATTATTGAATTTCTCCACGGCGGCGCTCATGTGCGCGCATCTGAAGCGCGCATCGCCCGAAAGGAGGATGGCCGCCGTACTTGTTTTGCTGTTGTGAGCAAGGGCGTCTGCGCCCGGCGCGTCTGGCTGATCAAAACAAGCGGCCGCACCTAAGGCGGGGGCTTGTTCGATGTTGATCAGCATTTGCATCACGCGGGTCCTTCGGGGCAACGCAAGCCCTTGAGTTAAGTCTATCAATCTGTGTTCCGGCTCAGCTGGCCTCGTGGCCATGGATCTGGTCCCGGTCGGGTCAGGCTGGTCTGGTTATCCCCTTCGACCCCGAAAGACTGCACGTTCAAACGTTTGCAGCGCCAAGGGGCGATAGATCGTCAGCAACCGCCGATATGCTGTCCATTTGAGGTTTCGGATCGCCCGTGATACGGCAGAACGGCCTCTGTTCTATCGTTTTATGGGCCCGCAAACCGATGGCATTGTGGATATGTCCATCCTTTTGCCACATCGGACAGTATCGGTTTCAAACCTGAATCCGTAAGGTACTTTTACGATCCGCGAACAAGGTTTGCAAGCAAACTGAACAGCCTAAGGCATTTTCCCTATCGAATAGGGGGCGAATGGCATAAAACCTCGAAGGTTCAAGGCGATCTGATTTGATGAGAATGGCTGATAACATAAAAGTGCTGAAATCACCGGCGTCAAGCGGCTTTGCCGGTGTGCTGGCGATTGTTCCGGCGATGCAATGGGTTATTGCGCTCGCGGTCATTTCACTTGCGCTCCTTGTATCAGCATATGGGGCGCCAGCACTGGCGGCTGACAAGCCTGTCATCTCAGCCGCGCGCGTCGCCGGTGACGAAGACCGGACACGAATCGTTTTTGAACTCAACACGCAGGTCACCCCTGTGATTTCCGCACTTGGAACGCCCTACCGGCTCATTCTGGATCTGCCGGAAGTGACCTTTGCGTTTGATAAGAGAGAGCAAAATGCGGAGCAGGGGCTCGTTCGTGACTGGCGGTTTGGCCTATTCGCCGTCGGAAAGTCCCGCGTGGTTGTGGACTTGGCTGCACCGGTCCGGGTGGACAAGACACTGTTTTTGCCCTCGATCGACGATCAGCCATCGCGCCTGGTGATCGATCTTGTCCGGGCCAGCGATGAAGAATTTGCGGAGTTTGTCTCTGAAACCCGGTCAAAGCGCACATACAGCCGGGAGGCCGCTGCACCTAAAACCGATCTCTTGACTGCGCAACGCGCGAACAGCAAACCAGTGATCGTGCTGGATCCGGGGCATGGCGGCATTGACTACGGAGCGATTGGTGTCGGCGGAACTTTGGAAAAGGCGATCGTTCTGGAGTTTTCCAAACTGCTTCGGGACAAGCTTTCAGAAGGTGGTCTCTATCAGATCCATCTGACCCGGGATGATGACACATTCATCCCGCTGGGAGAGCGTGTCCAGATCGGTCATGATCTGGCGGCGGATCTCTTTATTTCTATCCACGCTGATTCGGTGGTGCGCGGCAAAAAACTTGCGCGCGGAGCGACTGTTTACACCCTGTCAGACCGGGCATCGGATGACCTTGCCGAGGAGTTGGCCGCCAGCGAAAACATGTCGGACATCATCGCGGGTGTCGAACTCGAAGAAGAGCCGACTGAAGTGACCGACATCCTGCTTGATTTGGCCCGCCGCGAGACCCGGTCGTTTTCCGTATATTTTGCCAAGACCCTGATTGGCGAATTGCAGAGCGCTGTTCGATTGATCCGAAACCCGCACAGATCAGCCGGTTTCCGGGTTTTGAAAGCGCATGACGTACCATCGGTTTTGGTCGAACTCGGCTATCTGTCGAATGCGCATGATGAGAAACTCTTGATATCTGAAGAGTGGCGGGAGCGGATGGCGGACGCCATGACAGAGGCCATCCACAGTTTCTTCAGGCCGCGCCTGGCCGGACGCGACGGGGCGGTATCGCAATAACCGGTGCAACCGGCGAAAAAACATTCGGAAACCTTTAGCTGGTATTTGCCTCAGCATCGCCATAAATGTGCACGACTTAGGCAAACACTGCTATTGTCGCAATTGGCACGGATATGTGCCTGCCCTTAAAAGCGTGGTAAGAGACGCTAGGGCATGCTGGACGGGGAAAGACGAGCCCGCATATGAAATTCTTGGTGAAGTTCTTTGGTTATCTATTTGGGATCGGCGCGGCCTTTGCCTTGCTGATGGCCGCTGGGGTGTGGATGTATTTGCAACACCTCAACGATGGATTGCCGGACTACAGTGCTCTGAAGAACTATGAGCCGCCGGTCATGACCCGTGTTCATGCCGCAGACGGCAGCCTCATGGCGGAGTATGCGACCCAACGCCGTATGTTTCTACCGATCCAGGCGATGCCCGACCGCTTGAAGCAGGCCTTCATCTCTGCCGAGGACAAGAACTTTTATACCCATCTGGGTGTTGACCCGGAGGGCATTGCCCGTGCGGCTGTGCGCTTCATCCAGAATTACGGATCAGGCCGGCGTCCGGAGGGCGCGTCGACGATCACGCAGCAGGTCGCGAAGAATTTCCTTCTGACCAACGAGTTGCGCGTTGAACGGAAAATCAAGGAAGCCATCCTCGCGCTGCGCATAGAGCAGGCCTACACGAAGGACGAGATCCTCGAGCTTTATCTCAACGAGATCTACTTCGGGTTTGGCGCATATGGTGTAGCTGCGGCCTCGCTCATCTACTTCGACAAGTCCGTTCATGAGCTGGCTTTGGAAGAGGCGGCCTATCTTGCAGCGCTTCCTAAGGGGCCGAGCAACTATCACCCCTACCGGAAAACCGAGGCTGCTATTGCGCGCCGCAACTATGTGATCGACCGCATGGTTGAAGACGGTCATGTGAGCTTTGAGGACGGCGAAGAAGCCAAGGCAAAGCCGATTACCGTGAAGCTCCGCGGTCACGGCTCCAAGCTTTTCGCTGCAGAATACTTCACCGAAGAAGTCCGCCGTGAAGTGGCTGATATCTTCGGCACCAAGCGGCTTTATGAAGGCGGCCTTTCTGTGCGGTCCACGCTCGACCCGGAAATGCAACAGATCGCACGCAAGACCTTGATGGACGGTCTGATCAAGTTCGATCACCAGCGCGGCAGCTGGAACGGTCCGATTGACCGCATCTCCACAGGCACAGACTGGGGCGTGGAACTTGCCAAAATCGAGGCGCTGAGCGATCTGCCGGAATGGTCACTGGCTGTTGTTCTGGAAAGCGGGATCAGCGAAGCGCGCGTTGGTATTCAGCCGAAGCGGCTCCAAAGCGGGCAGCTCGAGGAAGACCGCAAGGCGGGCCCGCTGTTCCTGGAAACCATGAAGTGGGCACGGGTCAGTGGCCGGGCACCATCCGCCGTCTCTGACGTTCTGGCGCCAGGTGATGTGGTCTATGTTCAGGAAAGCGCCGTTGCACCTGGCACTTATGAACTTCGCCAGATCCCGAAAGTGTCCGGTGCCCTTGTCGCGATGGACCCGTACACCGGCCGTGTGCTCGCCCTGGTCGGTGGCTTCAGCTTTGCCCAGAGTGAATTCAACCGGGCGACACAGGCTTGGCGTCAGCCGGGCTCGTCCTTCAAGCCGTTCTTGTATGCTGCAGCCCTCGACAATGGGTACACGCCGTCATCTGTGGTGATGGATGCGCCCCTGGAGATTTCCCAAGGCCCAGGCCTTGGGACCTGGCGGCCGCAAAACTACGGCGGCAAGTTCTACGGTCCCTCAACTTTGCGCACCGGCATTGAACGGTCTCGTAACGTGATGACCGTGCGCCTCGCGCAGGACATGGGCATGCCACTGGTGGCCGAATACGCCAAGCGGTTCGGTATCTATGACAATATGCTGCCGGTTTTGTCCATGTCGCTCGGTGCCGGGGAAACCACGGTCCTTCGGATGACAGCGGCTTACGCGACCATTGCCAATGGTGGCCGGAAGCTGCGTCCGACCCTGATCGACCGGATCCAGGACCGCTACGGCCGCACAATCTACAAGCACGACAGCCGGATTTGTGACGGCTGTACCCAAAACGCTTGGGATGGTCAGAGCGAACCGACTTTGATCGACAATCGTGAGCAAGTGCTCGACCCGATGACCGCTTATCAGATCACCTCCATGATGGAAGGTGTGGTTCAGCGCGGAACCGCGACATCCGTTCGTGCCGTCAATCGTCCTGTTGCCGGCAAGACCGGCACGACGAATGACGAAAAAGATGCCTGGTTCGTTGGTTATACCCCGGATCTTGCGGTAGGTGTTTTCGTCGGTTTCGATAATCCCAAGCCGATGGGCCGCGGCGCGACTGGTGGACAGGTGGCTGCTCCGATCTTTACCGAATTCGTAAAGCAAGCTCTCGCCGAAAAGCCGCCGGTGGAGTTCCGTGTCCCGCGCGGTCTGCAGCTGATCCCGATCAACAAGAACACCGGATTGCGGACAGCGGGTGGAACGCCAGGCGCGATCCTGGAAGCTTTCAAACCGGGCATGGCCCCGCCGGACAGCTATTCCGTTATCGGGTTCCAGGACACGATGGGTGTTCCAACATATGTCTCGCCTGAAGCCGGACAGGCTGTTTTGCAAGGCACCGGCGGACTTTACTGACGATTGCCACAAACGCCGTTTGTGGTGGTTTACAGGAAAGTTGCGGAAAGCTAATCTCCCGCTCCAAATTCAGCCCGGATCCTGAATCAAGGCTCCGGGCTTTTCACCAATAAGAGAGGTATCCGATGCGCGCCGAGATGGAAGCCATCGTTGATGAAATCAAGCAGGCCATAAGCCTGCTGAGGAGGCATCTTTGACTGGGATCAAGCCCTTGTAAGACTGGAGGAGCTGAACGCTCTTTCTGAAGATCCCGAACTTTGGAATGACCCGGCCAAAGCCCAGAAACTAATGCGCGAGCGTCAGCAGCTTGATGACGGCATCAATGGCGTGAAGGGGCTGGAACAGGATCTGGCGGACAACATCGAGCTGATCGAGCTCGGTGAAATGGAAGACGACAAGTCTGTTGTCGAGGACGCCGAAGAGGCACTGCGCGGGCTCAAGGACAAGGTCAATCAGCTTCAGCTGAATTCGCTTCTGTCAGGTGAGGCCGACGGCAACGATACCTACCTGGAAATCAACTCCGGGGCAGGGGGCACGGAGAGCCAGGATTGGGCCTCTATGCTGCTGCGCATGTACCGCCGTTGGGCGGAAAAGCGCGGCTACAAAGTTGAGCTACTGGAATACCATGATGGTGAAGAGGCCGGCATCAAATCGGCAACGCTGCTCATCAAGGGCGAGAATGCCTATGGCTGGCTGAAAACTGAATCTGGCGTTCACCGTCTGGTCCGGATTTCGCCTTATGACAGCAATGCGCGCCGTCACACCAGTTTCTCCAGCGCCTGGGTTTACCCGGTGATCGATGACAGCATCGAGATTGATGTCAACGAGAGCGATTGCCGAATCGATACCTACCGTGCATCCGGCGCTGGCGGCCAGCACGTCAACACGACTGATTCCGCTGTGCGCATCACCCACCAGCCAACCGGTATTGTCGTGCAGTGTCAGTCGGAGCGCTCCCAGCACAAGAACCGGGCAACTGCCTGGGGCATGTTGAAGGCGCGTTTGTACGAAGCTGAGCTGAAAAAGCGCGAAGAAGCTGCAAACGCAGAAGCAGCGTCCAAGACCGACATTGGCTGGGGCCACCAGATCCGTTCTTATGTTCTGCAACCCTATCAGTTGGTCAAGGATCTGCGGACCGGTGTGCAAAGCACATCGCCGGACGATGTGCTGGACGGCGACCTTGATTCCTTCATGGAAGCAGCGCTTGCACAGCGGGTCTTCGGCGGCGACGAAGTCGTTGTTGAGGATATTGAATAAGCTGATCTCTTTGGGAGACCAGATTGAAAGCGGCGCTTCGGTGCCGCTTTTTTGTTAGAGCGACAGTTTCGCCAGTCTCTCGCCAGCGCGCAGGAAGGTAGCCGGATTGGTCGGCCGGTCATTCTGGCGCACCTCATAATGAAGGTGTGGCCCGGTTGAACGCCCCGTCGATCCGATATTGCCGATTACATCTCCGGCCACAACGTGACTGCCGTCTGACGTCCGGATCTTGCTCAGATGTGCGTAGCGCGTGACGAAACCGTTGGCGTGGCGGATTTCAACCATTTTGCCGTAGCCGCCTTTCCAGCCTGCGAAAATGACGGTGCCCGGTGCCGCCGAGTAAACGCGCGCGCCATAGGGGGCTTTGAAATCAAGACCCGAATGCATTGCGAGCCGGTTCAAAAAAGGATCCATGCGCGGTCCGTATCCGCTGGAAAGCGTGCCGGTGCGGACCGGGCGTTTGAGGGGCAGACGGAGTGCTGCAAACTTTACCCGCTTCAGGGTGTCGAGCGCGGTATTTGCCCGGTGCAGCCGATCGGCAAAACTCGTCTGGCTAAGCGGCTCAAATGGCCCACCAAGACTGGAGGACCTGCGAACAGCCTTGTTGAGGTTGGGGACGATCGGCTTTGTGATGCCGAGAATGTCTTCGATCCGGCTTTCTGTCGCGACAGTTATGGCGTCGACAGCAGCGGTGCTTTCCGTGCCCATTTCTGAAATGTCGTCTTTCAGGGCGTCTAGGGCTGCGCGTTTTTCAGTCTTTTTTTTTAAGGGTTCGCCGGTAGGTGCGTCAGTGCCCTGAAGAACGGACAGGGGATCAAAGGGCTTGCGCGAGGCGTCCCTGAGGCCCAGCGCCTTGACAGGCTCCGAGATGACTTCGTTTTCGCCGCCCATGGCCGTGCGATCGCCTTTGGGGGCTGCTGCAATCCGGCCTTCATCTATCGCTGGCTTTTGGGCCGGAACCGGCTTGCCAGTGTTGAGGTAGATCCCGACGCTCTCAGCGCGGGCCATCAGGTCGGCGACGATCGTGTGGCGTTGATTGAGGTCTTGCTGGCGGCGCAGAACATCCATCACCTGGATTTCGACGCTTTCCCGGTCGACAAGCTGTCTGCTGTTCAGCCGTTCAATCTCGGCGCGGAGGCGCGCAATGCGGTCCTGATACTGGAGTGCGACCTCGGTGCGTTCGGCATTGACTTCCGCTACCATGCCGGATCGCATGACCTGATAACTGATGGCGCCAGTTACGATCAGTGTCGCCGCGATGCAGGTCAAGGCGCCGGCAATCAGATGAACCGGGCGGAGGATGTAAGTGGTCGTTCTCAAATCGCCTTTCAAAGACTCCCGGTGCGGTGCCTCTGTGTGGGGCACTTGGTAGGTCCGCGTCATTTCTGGGCGCTTTTGGGTCATCACTCGATCACTGCTGCATTCTGCATTTCACCTGTGATGATTAGAATTCCTTAAGGTTAACAATTCGTCTTCAAATGCAGGTTTTCAGCCGGTTAATCTGGCAAGAGGCTTGTAAAAACCGGGGGTTAAGCCCGCCTCGGATCGCGCGCGGTCGTTGAAGGGCGGTTTCAAAGCGCCACGGAAATGCTTGCGCACGTAGCTGTGAAACGCTGGTTCTGGGCGAATCCCCTGCCGGTCACACAAGAATCGGAACCACTTGGCGCCGAATGCAACGTGGTTCTTTTCGTCGCGGTAAATCACATCCAGGCATTTGGCTGTGTCATCATCTCCCAAGCTCCGGGCCTTCTCGATCATTGGCGGCGTGATATCGAGCCCGCGGGCTTCGAGGACGAGGGGAATGATTGCAAGCCGCGCCGCGAGATCGTGACCAGTGTCTTGGGCTGCCTGCCAAAGACCATCATGGGCAGGCATGTCTCCGTAGGATGCGCCCAGTTGGCCGAGGCGGTCCTGCAACATTGAAAAGTGTTTGGCTTCCTCCAGCCCTACCCGGACCCAGTCGTCATAATATGAACGGGGCAGGCGGATATGGGCGAACCGGCCGATCAGATCCCAGGTCAGGTCAACCGCATTGAGTTCTATGTGGGCGAGGGAGTGGATCAAGGCCAGTCGGCCGGCGGTACCCGACAGCTTGCGTTTCGGCATGTCGCGCGGGGCAAGCAACTCCGGCTTTTCAGGTCGCCCCGGACGGTCCGGCATCTGGCCGTCTTTTGATGGTGAGCCGAGAGCCAGGTCGCGTTTGAACCAGGCCTTGGAAACAGCATAGGCGAGCCGGACCTTTTCGGTTGTATCGGCTGCTTCGACAATGGCGCGGGCGCCGGCAACAAGGTTCGCCGGCACCGGCTGAGTCTGTGTGTTTGTCATCTGAGCGTCTGACTTGGTTATCAGCACACCGGGGGATGCAATACTAGAGAGCCTTTACAGCCTCAAGAACGGCTTCAGCATGTCCGGGCACTTTCACTTTGCGCCAGATCTGAGCGATTTTTCCGTCTACGTCCACCAGAAATGTGGCTCTTTCAACGCCCATGTACTTTTTGCCGTACATGGCCTTCTCGACCCACACGCCATAAGCCTCGGCAGTCGCGTTGTCGGTGTCGGCGCCGAGACGCACCGCAAGATTGTGTTTGGCAATAAAATTGTCGTGCTTGCGCGCACTGTCCGGTGAAATCCCGACAATCGTTGCGCCCAGTTCCTTGAAGGCGTCGATGTTGTCGGTAAAGGCAATCGCTTCTTTGGTGCAGCCCGGTGTGTTGTCCTTCGGGTAGAAGTAAACCACGACCGGTTTGCCCTTCAGGTCGCTCAAGGTGATACGGCTGTCGCCGTCTGCCTCAAGGTCAAAATCAGGTGCAGCATCGCCTATGGCCAGATCGCTCATGTCGCCATCCTTCTGTCAAGTTTTGTGCGTTAATGCCGAATTCGGCAGCTGGGTGGGAAGCGGCTATCGCTTTTGGTGCTTGTTTCACATTATCATATGCATTGATACGACTCGTTCAATGCAACGGATGTGCGGGCTTCTTGGAATAGTACGCAGTTGAAGAGATATCCCGCGGGTTGCCCGAGGGACAACGGACGGAATGTAATTGTCGCAACCGGACGGAATGAAAGACGAACTGCCCAAACCGGCCCCATGGAAACGCCGCAGACTTCTGCGTTTGGCCAGTGGTCTGGTCTTTGTCGGCCTTATCGTGTTCGTGGGCGCGATCTTTGCCTCAGGTCCGGTCACCGTTCCTTTTCTTGGAAATCTTCTGGCATCGCAGGGAACGCGTGGACCAGTCACCCTTTCGGTTGAAAGCGCCAGTGTAGACTTTACAGCCGATGACGGGATCCGGATCGTCATTGAGGATGTGCGTGTTGATATCAGCGGTGGCGCACCGGTCACACTAAAGCTTCCACGGCTCGAAGCGCCGTTGACTCGATCAGCCCTGTGGTCTGGAGACATCCGGTTCGCATCCCTCAATTTAAAAGAGCCGCAAGTCACGATCGCCCTGAAAGGCGGACCGGCAGTCATTCCCGAGATCAGTCAATTGTCCGAAGCCGTCAATCGCATCGGCAATGTGATCCATGATCAGTTTGTCCGCCGGGGTCTTACCTCCGTCACGGTCTCCGACGGGGCTTTTGACATAACAGGGCCGGCACCGCGATCCTTCACGAACATCAATGCGGACGTGTTCCGGTCTCCTGACGGAGAAATTTCTGCGAGCGCCCGCGTTGGCGGACGGGTGACCTCTTGGCGATTGGATTTCCTGAGAGCGCCGTCCAAGACCGGGCCAGGCACCCGCATGGCGGCCGTCGTCAACGGGATTACACTTGCCGAACTTCTGGGGCCCGATGCGGCAACAGCCTATGGCAAGGGCTTGAGACTTCCGGCGTCGGCGAAGCTCGACAGCGTTTTGGATGAAAATGGGGACCTGATCTCTGCGAACGCCGTTGCGAGGGTCCAAAACGGCTGGTTCCAGATGGGTCGGACGCTGGTGGCTTTCGATGATGTCGCGTTGTCTGCAGTTTACCGCGGGCCAGACAAGCCGATTGATATCCAGACGTCCCATTTTATCCGGGGCAATACGCGGATCTTCTTTTCTGGACAGATTTATCAACCAATCGGTGATGCGCCGGTTTGGGACTTCCGCCTTGAAACCGAGCACCCTCAGGTCGGGCCGTTGGATGTGCGTGAGCCGCCGCAAATGCTGGATGGTGCCACTGTCCAGGGCAGGTTCAACTTGGCTGAGAAGCAAATTGATATCAGTCGCTTTTCGGTGCGCTCGGGCAAGGCAAGCGCAACGGGTGTTGTGAACATCCAAATCGGTTCGGATGGGCCATACTTGGCGATTGCTGTTGATGGCGAACAGATCCCGATCTCCCTTGCCAAAAAGGTTTGGCCGATCACATTGGTGCCGCCGGCACGCAAATGGATCATCGAGAGGATCAAGGCTGGTCTGATCGAAACAGTGTCCTTCACAGCCGCCATACGTCCACCTGCGTTCAATCACCTCGATCCGGACGCAGGCTGGTCTGGCGACGACATGGCAATGACCATGAGCTTCGTTGACGGTGCTGTTGCGCCTGTCGGCGATGTTGCCGTGGTGGATGGCCTGTCCGGAACTATGACCATCGAAAACGAGGTCCTGACCGTCAAGGCCAGCGGTGGCACAGCCGATCTGCCCGGGGAAGATGATGTCGTCGTTCCGGAAACGGTTTTTGAGATCCACAACCTGCCTCTGCGTGTCGGAAAGATCGCGAAGGTCGAGACGCGCCTTGAAGGCGGGAACGCGGAAATCGGTGCATTGCTGAATGCAAAACCGTTTGAGGTTCTCGACCGTGCAAACTTGAAAACCGGTGGTGTGACAGGGAGCGGCGTTGTCGATATTACCGCGAGTTTCCCGATGGAACGCGTGATCGACATGGACGATGTCACCTGGAACGCGGTTGGCCGATCGGAAGATTTTTCTGACGAGAACCCGATCATGGGTCACCAGATCCAAAATGCTGATCTGTCGATCGAGGCAGATCGCAGCCAAATCGTGATCTCCGGCAACGGTGAGTTCGACGGTCTTAACGCGGATATCAACCTGGTGGTCCCGCTATCTGGAGCAGGCGACCCGCGGCGTCAGGATGTCGTGGCGTCCGTGACAGCCGATCAGTTGAAGGCCCGTGGAATTGATCTGACAGCTTTCCTGGACGGCCCGATGACGGTCAGTGCGGGCAAGGCCGAGGGCGGTCAGAACATCAGCATCGATCTTCAAGAGACCGAAGTCCGGCTTCAGGCGCTTGGTTGGCGAAAAGCAAAGGGTGTACCGGCGTCCGCCTCCTTCAAGCTGATCGAAACCGACGACAAAAAAGTCGTCCAGGACTTCGAGCTGGTTTCGGAAGGCGCGGATATCTTTGGTCAAATCCACCTGTCGGCGACGGGCGAGCTTACCGAGGCATCCTTTCCGCGCTTCCAGCTGCGGCCGGGCGATGATGCCCAAATCGACATCACACGGGCGGACAGCGGCCGGTATGACATTATCTTTTCCGGCAAGAATTTCGACGGCCGGGGGCTGATCCAGAGCCTTAGAAGCCCCGGAGGGAGCCAAGGTGCCGGCGATTTCGCCGACGGGGCCCGAATTGCCGTGGATCTTGACCGGATGACCGGATTCAACAAACGCTGGATGGGGACCGTCAGGGGCCGGGTGGACACCGGAGCCCGCGGCTTGATGGCCGCCGACATCAGCGGGCTCGTTGGTGGCAGCTCAGACTTCCGTTTTACGTTGACGAGCAATGGCGGTGCGCAACAGGCAGACGGGCGCTTTGACGACACGGGCGCCATGCTGGCGTTTCTGGATCTTTACAAACGTATGCGCGGCGGGCGGGGAACCTTGAGTGTTGCCATGGCCGACGCCGACAGTTGGGTGGGCGATTTCAAGGTGCGTTCGCTGGTCATTACGGAAGATCCGGCCATTCAGCGCATCAGCACGACCAACTTGAACACGCGCGATGAGGCAAGCCGCGTGATCGTGCGCCAGCCCCAGGTCAACACTGCGGAAGGCGCGCGCGGCACCGCTTCATTTGAAACGCTCGACATCAATTTCACCCGGGAAGGGGATCAGATGACGATCAGCCGCGGCGCGTTGCAGGGCAACGCGCTTGGCGGCACGGTGGCCGGCACGGTGGATCTCAAACAGCAGACGCTCAATCTCACCGGAACATTCGTGCCGATCTATGCGCTGAACAACTTCTTTTCCAAGATCCCGCTCTTGGGGTTTGCACTTGGCGGAAGTACGGGGGAGGGGTTGATCGGTGTGACCTATCGCTTGTCCGGGTCCTTGTCCGACCCGGTTCTGTCGGTCAATCCGATTTCAGCTATCGCCCCCGGCATCTTCCGCCGGATGTTTGAATTCCAGCCGGAATAGCAACCTGAAAACACAAAAGCCGGGCAAGGAGCGCCCGGCTTTTCATGTCGGTCAGTTGGCCGATCAGACCGGCTTCAAGAGAACGTGTTTCTTCTTGCCGAGGGACAGCTTGATGATGCCGTCCTCGGTCACATCCGCCGGAGTGAGCTGACGGTTGGCATCCTGCTCACCCTTGTCGTTGATCTTGACCGCGCCGCCCTTGATGTTGCGGCGGACATCGCCGTTGGATGCGCACAGCCCGGCTGTGACAAAAGCGTTCAAAACACCCAGCCCGGCCTCAAGATCGGCACTTGCCACTTCGACAGTCGGTAAGCCTTCCGCGGACTGACCTTCCTCAAATGCCTTGCGCGCAGTTTCTGCGGCTGCTTCCGCCTTTTCCCGGCCGTGGATCATCGCGGTGGCTTCGGTGGCCAGCACCTTCTTGGCCTCGTTGATGCCAGCCCCATCGAGCGCTGCCAGCCGGCTGATCTCGTCAAGCGGCAGGATTGTGAAGAGCTTCAAGAATTTCTCGACATCCGCATCTTCCGTATTGCGCCAGTACTGCCAGTAGTCATAGGCCGACAGCTGTTCCTCGTTGAGCCAGACTGCGCCGGCCGCCGTCTTGCCCATCTTTGCGCCGGAGGAGGTGGTCAGAAGCGGAGCGGTGAGTGCAAAAGCTTCCTTGGATTCTTTACGGCGGATGAGATCCACACCGGACAGGATGTTGGACCACTGGTCCGAGCCGCCCATCTGCAGGCGGCAGCCGGTCTGCTGGTAGATTTCCAGGAAGTCATAGCCCTGCAGGAGCATATAGTTGAATTCCAGGAATGACAGGTGCTGCTCCCGCTCCAGGCGCAGCTTGACGGAATCGCGCTGGATCATCTGGTTGACCGAGAAATGCCGGCCGATGTCACGCAGGAACTCCATGTAGTTCAGCTTGAGCAGCCAGTCGGCGTTGTCCATCATCAGGGCATCATTCGGACCATCACCGAAGGTAAGGAGCTTTTCAAAGACCTTGCGGATGCCGGCCTTGTTCTCTTCGATGGTTTCATCGGACAGAACCTTGCGGCTTTCATCCTTGCCAGTCGGATCGCCGACCCGTGTTGTCCCGGAGCCCATGAGCGCGATCGGCCGGTGGCCGGTCTGCTGGAACCAGTAGAGCATCATGATGGTCACAAGGGACCCGGCATGCAGGCTCGGCGCCGTGCAATCGAAGCCGATATAGGCGGTCACGGTTTCCTTGGCACAGAGCTCGTCGAGACCTTGAGGATCCGAGATCTGGTGAACGAACCCGCGCTCGGAAAGAACTTTCAAAAACTCTGACTTGAACTCGCTCATGTGTCTGCCCGTTAGATGCAACTGTCGTGTGGCCATTTGCCTGTTGGGCATGGCTCTATACCGGCAAAGCAATGATGTAAATTGCACAGGGTCTAAAAGTTCGGTCTTCAAAGGTTTGGCAAGCTACGTTTCCCGCGCAATTTCCATGACAATGGATCGCAGATCGGGTCATGGAGAAGGCGCGGCGGGCAATCTTGCGCAAAAAAGAGCAAGCGTGACCCCAATCACAGCTGGAAGGGCAGTCTCATCCTAGGGTGGGGGTGTTGGCGCTGAAGAGCGCATGTTCATCCAGAGGAGGAGTTGAAATGTTTAGGAAATTCGCAATCGCAGCAGTTGCAACAGCTGCCCTCGCCACGGCTGCAGTCTCAGTTTCGCCGACTGAAGCCCATGCCGGAAACCGGGCGGGCGCTGTTGCCGCCGGCGCGATCATCGGGCTTGCTGCCGGCGCTATTATCGCCAGTCAGGTGCAGCCCCGATATGTCGCGCCCGTCCGCTGCCACAACCAGGCCGTCCGCCGGTGGAGCCCTTATGAACACCGCTATGTTGTCGTCGGTTACCGCCGGGTCTGTTACTGATCAAGCAGACACTAGAACTTAAAACGAAGGCCTCCAATCGGGGGCCTTTCGTTTTTTGGATAAGCTTTTGTTTCCAAACAATGCTCCCAAGTGCGAAGATATTTAGCGCGACAGATTTCATCAGAATGACACCAATCCTTCACTCACGCAGTCGGCGCTTTTGTTACGACCCTCCCAGTCAAGGAGGCGTTGATGTCTGCGATTACGGTAAAACGATTGTCCAAAACGTTCCGGGGTGGCATCCGCGCCTTGGATGGCGTCGATCTGACGGTCGCCGATGGTGAGTTCGTTGCGCTGATCGGCGCGTCCGGCTCGGGAAAATCCACCTTGATCCGCCATATCTCCGGTCTGGTGGCTGGAGACAAGAATAGTGGCTGTTGTCAGATCTCGATAAATGGGCACCCAGTTCAAGACAGCGGCGCCATCTCGAAAAACATCTCGGCGACGCGAACCGGCATCGGTGTCGTGTTTCAGCAGTTCAACTTGGTGCCCCGACTGAGTGTCTTGACCAACGTTCTCGCAGGTCTGCTTGGAAAAGTGCCGGTTTGGCGCGGCCTCTTTGGTTTTTTCTCATCAGAAGAAAAGCAACTTGCAATGCGCGCCCTGCAGCGCGTTGGCATTGAGACAAATGCGCGCCAGCGGGCGTCTACTTTGTCGGGCGGCCAGCAGCAACGCGCGGCCATTGCCCGGACGATTGTTCAGGGGGCGAAAATCATCCTGGCCGACGAGCCGATTGCGTCCTTGGACCCGGCTTCGGCAAAGCGCGTCATGGGGATCCTGTCCAGGATCAACGAGGAAGACGGTACGACCGTGGTCGTTTCCCTGCACCAGGTCGAATATGCCCGCAGGTACTGCAAGCGGACGATCGCCATGCGGGCCGGGCAGATCGTTTACGACGGTCCGAGCCATGCACTGACGACCCAGTTTTTGCGCGAAATCTACGGTGAGGCCAGCGAGGAACTTGTGCTGCCGGATGCCGAAGACTTCGGGACCGCGCCAATCCCGGCGACGGCCTGAATCTCTCCAGGGGAGACATCGTGATGAAATTGATTACTCGCATTGCTGCGTCTGCAGCGATTATGGTTGGTTTGAGCGGCCCGGCGTTTGCCGAGCGTGAAAACCCGGAAGAACTCTACTTCGGCATTCTGTCCACTGAATCCAGCTCTGCGCAGCGTGAAAAGTGGGGCCCGTTCCTGGAAGCCATGGAAGCCTCTCTTGGCATGCCGGTGAAGCCGTTCTTTGCTGCTGACTATGCCGGTGTGATCGAAGGCATGCGCTTCGACAAGGTCGACGTTGTCTGGTACGGCAACAAGTCTGCAATGGTTGCCGTCGACCGCGCTGGAGCCGAGATTTTCGCTCAAACGACCGAAGCGACCGGGGACCGTGGTTACTGGTCGGTGATGGTGACCCACAAGGATTCCGGCCTCACTTATGAAGATGTGATGGCGTGCAACAAGGATCTGAATTTCGGCATCGGCGATCCAAATTCCACATCCGGTTTCCTTGTCCCTTCCACCTTCGTTTTCGCCAAGGAAGGTGTGAACCCGAAGGACTGTTTCAAGACCCTGCGCAACGCCAACCACGAGACCAACCTGATTTCGGTTGCAACCAAACAGGTTGATGCAGCTGTTGCGTCCTCCACCGGCATGTATTCCCGCCTGAAAAACGCCAAGCCGGAACTCTTTGCCGAACTGAAGGAAATTTGGCGCTCTCCGCTGATCGCGTCTGATCCGATGGCCTGGCGTCCGGAGCTCGATGAAAGCATCAAGTCGAAGATCATGTATTTCTTCATGACTTATGGCCGTCAGGGCACCGACGAGGAAGTGGCCAAGGCGCGTGAGAACCTGGCCATGATCGACATGGGGCCGTTCATTCCGTCCTCCAACGCCCAGTTGTGGCCGTTCTACGAGATGGATCAGATCCGTCAGCGCATGTCCATCGAGGGTGACGACACCTATTCCGACGACGAGCGGACCGCGAAAATCTTGGAAATCAACACCAAGATCGAAGAAATCCGCGCAGCAGCTGCTGCCCGCCCGCGCAAGTAATCAGCGCAGCACATAGGTATGAGGGGAGGCATTAGGGCATTCCCTCATGCTCTTTTTTGATCTCCGCACAGGACACTTTCCATGACCAGTAATGTAAACGTGCTCAATACGGGCGAGCCCGTTCTTGAAGTCCCGGGTCGAACCACTCAGGAGAAGGTCTTTGACGTTCTGATCTGGGGCGGTTTGATCGTCATGCTGGTCTGGAGTTTCCATCCGGCGGACATGCACCGCATGGGCCAGGTATTCACCGGCGGGGGCAACATGGCCATGCTGCTGGAAGACTTTCTCAAGCCGAACTTCCGGTATTGGCACAGCTATTTCGACTTGATGCTCGAAACCGTTCAAATGGCGGTCTGGGGATCCTTTTTGTCGGTGATCCTGGCGATCCCATTCGGATTGCTGTCCTCGTCCAATATCGCGCCTTACTGGATCGTGTTCCCAGTGCGCAGGCTCATGGATGCCTTCCGTGCGATCAATGAGCTGGTATTTGCCCTGATTTTTGTGGCGGCTGTTGGTCTTGGACCGCTGGCAGGGGTTCTGGCGCTGACGATCCACACGACGGGCACGCTCGCAAAACTCTTTTCAGAAGCCGTGGAGGCGATCGATCCGCGTCCGGTTGAGGGCATCAAGGCAACAGGCGCTCCGGCTATTCAAGAGATCGTCTACGGTGTCGTGCCGCAGGTCCTGCCGCTCTGGATTTCCTATTCCCTTTACCGGTTTGAAGCCAATGTGCGCTCTGCGACCGTGCTGGGCATTGTCGGCGCGGGCGGTATTGGCATGTCGCTCTCAGAAGCCCTGCGCGGCTTTGACTACTCGGCTGGCGCTGCGATTTTATTGATCATCCTTGTAACGGTTTCCTTGCTTGATATCTTCGGATCGCTGTTGCGCAAGGTGGTGATCGACGGCACCGACCACGGCCGGTTTGCTGCCTACTTTCTGTTCTTGACCCTTCTCGTGATTGGCCTGGAGACGTTGCTGGCGCGCTGATAAAGCGCTCCAAGCATAAGCCGTCGTTGCGAATCTGCCGGTCTGGTGCCACTTTCGTGGCCTCAAGTGACAAATATCCGACCGGCGGGTTCTAACAGGCTTCTCCATGACACCCGGACATCTCCATATTCTGTGCGGCAAGATCGCCTCTGGAAAGTCAACGCTTGCCGGTGAACTCTCCAGCCAACCGGCAACGGTTTTGATTAGCGAAGACAGTTGGCTGGCCGAATTGTTCGGGCCTGAAATGTCGACAATCAAAGACTATGTGCGTGTCTCGGCAAGGCTACGAGCCGTCATGGAGCCTCATATCATTGAGCTTCTAAAAACCGGCGTGTCCGTGGTTCTCGACTTTCCGGCCAACACGCCGGAGACACGCCTCTGGATGCGGCGTGTTGCGGAAAATAGCGGCAGCGACCACACGCTCCATTACCTCAATGTTTCCAACGAGATCTGCAAGGAACGGCTGCGGGCGCGCAATGCCAGCGGTGGCCATCCGTTTTCTGTGAGTGATGAGCAATTTGAAGCGGTTACCAAATACTTTGTCCCGCCAGCGCCGGATGAAGGCTTTTACGTATTGGAACGCTAAGTCTCCGGATGTTAGTCAACATGTTTTTTGCTTGTTGAATGGAGTGAACCCGTTATGAGTCCCCAAAACGTGTCACCAGCACGTGTCCACGGTCTGATCTGCGGGACCATGCAACCCGGGCCCCGAAACCTGATCACGGATGTCGCGGGCATCACGGTTGGGCACAAGACAGTCATCGATCGGGACCTTCGAACGGGGTTCACGGCCATCGTCCCGCATCCGGGCAATCTGTTTTTGGACAAGTTGGCCGCATCCAGCGACGTCATCAACGGCTTTGGCAAAAGCGCTGGCCTGATCCAGGTGGAGGAACTCGGAACCCTGGAGACCCCAATCCTGCTTACCAACACTTTCGGGGTGGCAGAAGGCATTCACGCCTTGATCCGGAGGGAGCTGAAACAAAACCCTCAGATTGATCGGGCGAAAGGGACCGTCAATCCGGTCGTCATGGAATGTAACGACGGTTACTTAAGCGATATCAACGCGATTGCGTTGACCGAAGAGGATGCCAACGCGGCACTTTCGGTTGCGGCTACAGATTTTGAGCAGGGCAGTGTCGGGGCAGGGACCGGTATCAGCTGTTTCGGATTCAAAGGCGGGATTGGGTCGGCATCCCGCCAATTTGAATTGGATGGCAAGACCTTCACACTGGGCGCCTTGGTGCAGGCAAATTTTGGCAGGGCCGGGGATTTGGTCCTTCCGGATGGGCGCAGGCCATCGCCTGAAGGAATGGCAGCACCGGAGGAACGCGGATCTGTCATCGTTGTCCTGGCAACGGATGTGCCACTGGAAAGCCGGCAACTGAAACGGATTGCACGGCGTGCAGGCGCCGGTCTTGCCCTGCTCGGCTCATTCTACGGCAATGGCAGTGGCGACATCGGTTTTGCGTTCTCAACAGCTCACAAGATACCGCAAAATCCAGAAGGCGATCTGATCGCCCGCGATTTTATGCATGAGGGTAAGATCGATCTTCTGTTTCAGGCCGCCGCGGAAACCACCCAGGAGGCGGTGCTCAATGCAATGATTGCGTCTCCGGCCATGTACGGGAAGGGGACGAGCTTCCGGCCGTCCTTGAAGGACTGGCTGATTCAAAATTGAGATGACTATCCAGATCGTTTGATATCTCACTCAAGCAAATTGTAAGACTTCGCTGGATAAATAACATCGGAAAGAACAGGACTTGATCATTCTGATGTTGACCAGTGGATTGGAACCTTTGCGGAGTGCGATCAGCTCGTTCGGCTTGATCTGCGGTCTTTTAGCCGTGGTAGAGCAGACGCAAGCGACCGAAATTCATCTTGTGACGGAAAACTATCCGCCCTTCAATTTCATGCGGGACGGAGAGATCGTGGGGCTCGGCGCGGATCAGGTGCGGGAAATCATGATCCGGGAGAACATTGAATTCACAATGGAGATGCTCCCATGGTCCCGGGCCTTTTGGTTGGCTGAAAACAGGAAAAATCATTGTGTCTTCACCACCGCCTATACACCGGCAAGAGCCGAGACCTTTGCCTGGATATCACCGCTCGGTGGCGCTGAACTGTTCCTGATCAAGAAGGCCGGATCGCAGATCCCGTCAGACTTGGCCGATATTGTTGGCGAATTTTCCGTCGGCACTCAGCGGAGCGACTACGCCGAATATGTCCTGAAGACCCAAGGCTTCGGCTCCATCGACTATTTTGATGGTGTTGAAACGGTGATCCGACAGCTTGTTCAAGAGAGGCTGCACCTTGCCGCGATCTCCAGCATGACGTTTCATACGCTTGTGCAGCAAGGTGTTGAGATCGAACTGGTTCATGGATTTGGCGACATCATCGGAAATGCGCTCGCGTGTAACCCTGAAACCGATGAAGCATTGCTCCAGCGCATGCAGAACAGCCTGGACAGCATCATCACCGACGGTTTTCAAGCCGACATTTTGAAGAAGTACACCGGAGCTGCTTCGCTCAGCGCTCTTAAGGACGAAAACTAGAGCAAATCGCGTTCAATTGAATTCAGAATGATTCAGGTTTCGCGTTCGAGGCACCACCGCGAGGCAGCGAAACCTGAATCCGTGCAAACGCGATTTGCTATTACGCGTGGCCAGCGCAGTAAACTGCTGACGAGGGTCCGGGCCTGAGTCTTTTATGATTTCAACTGCTGAACAAAGAAAAACCCCGGTCGAGTGACCGGGGTTTTCCGTGTTTGACGCCGAATCTGTCTTAGACAGAGTAGTACAGGTCGAACTCGACCGGATGCGGGGTCATTTCGTAGCGCTCGACTTCTTCCATCTTCAGTTCGATGTAAGCGTCGATCTGGTCGTCGTCGAAGACGCCGCCGGCTTTAAGGAACTCGCGGTCTGCGTCAACAGCTTCCAGAGCTTCACGAAGGGAACCACAAACCGTCGGGATCTCGGCCAGTTCTTCAGCCGGCAGATCGTAGAGGTTTTTGTCCATCGCATCGCCCGGGTGCAGCTTGTTCTTGATACCGTCAAGGCCAGCCATCAACAGGGCAGAGAAGCAGAGGTACGGGTTTGCAGTCGGATCCGGGAAGCGGACCTCAACGCGTTTCGCCTTCGGAGAAGACGTGAACGGGATGCGGCAAGACGCAGACCGGTTACGCGAAGAGTAGGCGAGAAGAACCGGTGCTTCGTAACCCGGGACCAGACGCTTGTAGGAGTTGGTGGACGGGTTGGTGAAAGCGTTCAGGGCTTTCGCGTGCTTCAGGATACCGCCGATGAAGTACAGGCAGGTCTCGGAGAGGTCTGCGTACTGGTTGCCGGCGAAAGTCGGCTCACCGTTGTTCCAGATGGACAGGTGGCAATGCATGCCGGTGCCGTTGTCGCCGAAAACCGGCTTCGGCATAAAGGTTGCGGATTTGCCATATGCGTGTGCAACCTGGTGAACAACATACTTGTAGACCTGCATGTTGTCGGCGCAGGAAGTCAGGTTGTCGAACTTCATGCCGAGTTCGTGCTGGGCAGCCGCCACTTCGTGGTGATGCTTTTCAGTCGGAACGCCCATTTCGCCCATGACGGACAGCATTTCGGAGCGGATGTCCTGTGCGCTGTCGACCGGTGGGACCGGGAAGTAGCCGCCTTTTGTGCGCGGGCGGTGGCCCATATTGCCGGTCTCATACTCGGAGCCCATGTTGGACGGCAGCTCGGAGCTGTCCAGAATGAAGCCGGTGTTGTACGGGTCGGCGTTGAAGCGGACGTCGTCGAACATGAAGAATTCGGCTTCCGGGCCAACGTAGATGGTGTCGCCGAAGCCACCGGACTTGACGTAGGCTTCTGCCTTCTTCGCGGTCATGCGCGGATCACGGTTGTAAGCTTCGCCAGTGATCGGGTCGATGATGTCGCAGAAGATCGCCATGGTGGACTGGGCGAAGAACGGATCGATGTGAGCCGATTCCGGATCCAGGATGAGCATCATGTCGGATTCGTTGATGGCTTTCCAGCCGGCGATGGAAGAGCCGTCAAAGGCAACGCCTTCAGCGAACATGTCTTCATCAACCAGTGCAACGTCCATGGTGACGTGCTGCATTTTGCCGCGCGGGTCAGTGAAGCGCAGATCGACGAACTTGATGTCTTTTTCCTGAATTTGCTTCAGGATATCAGCAGCGGTGGTCATTATGTCCATCCCTTTGATTTTTCGTGTGAACGTTTGGGTTTTGGTCCCGGTCCGGCAGAGTGTTTAAGATGTTTGTCTCGGCGCGGATAGTCCGGAATTGGGTGTGCGGCGAAATGCCGGAACAGGTGAGGGTTAAATGGCGTCGGTGCCGGACTCGCCGGTCCGGATGCGGACTGCCTCTTCGATGTTTGAGACAAAAATCTTGCCATCGCCAATACGACCGGTCTGGGCAGCATTGCGGATCGCCTCGACGGCCTTATCCACCATGTCCGATCCAAGCACGATTTCGACTTTGACCTTCGGCAGGAAGTCGACAACGTATTCAGCGCCACGGTAAAGTTCGGTGTGACCTTTCTGGCGGCCAAATCCCTTGGCCTCGGTCACTGTGATGCCCTGCAGGCCGACTTCTTGAAGAGCTTCTTTGACCTCATCGAGTTTGAAAGGTTTGATGATCGCTTCGATCTTTTTCATCACCGTATGTCTCTCTCCACATGTAATGGCAGGGTCTGCCCGAACGCTCTTCTTTCGGACCGTCACCAGACTAAAACGCACTGGTTCGGGTCAGCTGAGAGCTGTTGCCATGCAAAAGCACGAAGCGTGCCAATTGTCGGTCTGTTTGTCAGAATTTCCATCCCGGCAGGATTCCGCCGCTATTTTTAGCAAGTTATCGCGAAAGTCGTGGTGTTAGAGTGAGGTCGTTCGATTAGTATGCATAAAAAATAGACATTATGATTACAGAGTGTGCAGTTGAGTGGATCCCGATGTCTGGTCTTGCCGGAGGTCGCCTCAATGCCGGGCGTCTGACTGATCTAGTTGCGGGGTGAATTGCCGTTAGAGATGCGTATGATAACGCCGAACAATCTCCATTTTGTTGGGCACACGAAGGATGGTCATGACGGCAGCGCTACTCACTCCGGACGAAATGGGTCAGGCAGACCGCTTGACGATCGAGAGTGGCCTTCCGGGCTTGGATCTGATGGAGCGCGCTGGATCAGCCGTAGCCGGGATGGCCGCAAACCACGCACCGGCGGGAGGGCGCATTCATATTCTTTGCGGGCCAGGCAACAATGGCGGCGACGGATTTGTTGCCGCACGGCTCTTGGCAGAAAAGGGGTATGATGTCCGGGTCGATCTCCTCAAATTCCCGTCCGGCTTGAAGGGAGACGCTGCTGCAGCCTTTGCGGCTATGACCCTGCCATTTGAGATCCTCACATCCGGAGATCAGTTGATCGGGCATATGGCAGACCGGTTCACTGGGGCCGATGTCATCATAGATGCCTTGTTCGGAGCGGGATTGGATCGTCCGCTGTCTGGTCCAGCCGCCGAGCTGGTTGAAGCTGTAAATGGATCAAGCGCTGCAATCATAGCGGTAGACCTGCCATCCGGCATCAACGGTGCGACCGGAGAGATCATGGGGAGCGCGATAAAGGCGCATGCAACCGTTACATTCTTTCTGAAAAAGCCCGGGCATCTGCTGTTCCCCGGCCGCGGATTATGCGGTTCGGTCACGGTTGCTCAGATCGGGATTGAAACAGACGTGCTCGACAAGATCGGGCCGGCGGCATTTGAAAATACGCCGGACCTCTGGCTTGCGAGTTGGCCGCGCCCGGCAGTGGCGGGTCACAAATATTCAAAAGGCCACGCGGTCGTTTTTAGCGGGCCAATGGCCAGAACCGGTGCAGCACGGCTTTCAGCCATGGCTGCGCTTCGGACCGGGGCGGGGCTCGTCACTCTGGCATCGCCGCCGGACGCCATGATGGTCAACGCATCGCACTTGACGGCAGTCATGCTGAAAAAGATCTCCGGTCCTGACGCGATCCCGGAGCTTCTGTCCGATCCGCGTCTGAATGCCGTTTTGATCGGACCAGGATACGGGATCGGCGAGGACACACAGGCAGCTGTCGAGGCCATTATCTCGAAAGGGCGGTCCGTGGTGCTCGACGCCGATACCTTGACCAGTTTCTCAGAAAATCCGCAGAAGCTGTTTGATTTGATTAAAGAAAACGCATCGTCAGCTATCCTGACGCCGCATGACGGCGAGTTTCAGCGTCTTTTTCCGGATCTGACCGGCCTCGACAAGCTTGCACGGGCGCGGGAGGCCGCACGCAGCTCCGGTGCAGTACTCATTCTAAAAGGCCCCGACACAGTCATTGCAGCACCGGACGGCCGGGCCGCGATAAACTGCAATGCGCCGCCGTTTCTGGCAACCGCCGGGTCCGGTGATGTGCTCGCAGGCATCGCGGTTGGTCTTCTAGCGCAAGGTGTCCCAGCATTTGACGCAGCCTGCCAGGCGGTCTGGTTGCATGGAGAGGCTGGCCGGACCGTTGGCCCCGGCCTCATTGCCGAAGATCTGCCGGGCGCGTTGCGGGAGCCGATCCGGCACTTGTGGACAAGTCTTGCGTGAAAACTGGCAGACGCGCTATTTTTCCTTTGACGGAAAAAGGCGGGGTGGTATAGAGGCCCCGCTTCAAACGCGGAGCGTCTAAGCTCCTGCGATGCGGATGTGGTGAAATTGGCAGACACGCCAGATTTAGGTTCTGGTGCCGCAAGGCGTGGGGGTTCAAGTCCCTCCATCCGCACCAATACTCAAACAGCAAGCAATTGAGTCGTTTATGATACTGGCCTCTGGCCGGCTGTCTTATTTGTGAAATCACGGATTTTACCCCAGTTTTTACCCCACATGCGTGTGAGGCAAATACGGGTGTTAGCAACGACCTGTACATAAAACGCCTCCAAGTGGTGTAACCGGTTGTTGCCAAGTCTCAAGATGGCTGCAAAGATTTGGTCCAGGAGGATCTACGATCCTGGCATTTGCACTCTTAATGCCGAGTTTGACCGTTTGGTATGGCTCCTGTTTGCTTGAACACGTCTAGCTTGTCAGCATCCTCAGCCGATGAAAACCCGCAATAGTCAGTGATGGCATCCAGGACTTCTGCGCAGACGGCGCGCAGCTCATCCATGACTTCAGGCTCGGCAGTTGATTGTGCTGCGAGCCGCGGCCGGGCTGATCGCGTCCGAAAGTCAATCACTTCGAGGATTCCTCTGGTCTCCCGCGCGTGGGAGTAGGCCGCATCGAAATCAAAGAAATGTGCCGCTGGGTCTGCAGATCGTTGCGGGACCACTCTCAAATGGCCGAACAGCCGACCCGGGCCGAGTTTCTCGGCGATGTCCCTCGCGCTCGAGCACTCATACCGGAACCGCAAGGGAAATGCCGTCGAAATCAGGGCGTTTTCGACGTCTGCCTTGAAAAGCCGTTCACAGTCCTCCGGAGATAGCCCGAGATGGTGGAGGGTGACGGATGCCGCCATTTCGGCACCATCAATGAGCGCGCGATGGTCCTTTTCCGAAGCCGGTTCGATGCGGCGCCCCAGTCGCGGCACAAAAGTTACCTTTAGCGCGTCGAGATCCGGATTGATTACATAAGTGCCGCCGGCGAAATTCTGGTCGACATGGATCTCGCCAATCCCATCAAAGACCTTGAGCGCTTCCGCTGCTGCCTCAACATTCAGACACTGGCAGATGACGCCGCGAGACGGCTCAAAGGCGATAAACGGACCGCGGTCGAAAAGGCTCAACATTTGTGTCTGGCTCCTTTCAAGGGCGGCCGATGAAGCGTATGCGGCCCGCTAGCGGCAGGCTTGGAAAATCTCCTTGTATTTATCGTGTCGAGTACCGCATTTGGGTGCAGGTGAACCCGACCTGACACTGAGGATTATCTTTGGTCGGAGCAACAACTGGTGTCAGGGAAACCGCTCTGTCGGCGCAGTAATTGACCCCGGCTTTGACCTGGGTCCAGCTGTTCGGCCCTGTAGCAAAATTGACGGTGCCTTGTTTCCGAACCAGTGCTTTTGCTTGGCTGCAGGTCATCGACCGGACATCAGGCCGTTGTGTTTGCGCGTCGGCGCGTGGGCCTTCAAAGATGATAAAACCCGCCGCCACAAATCCCAAGGCGATGATCCACGGTCTTGTCTTCAAGATTTGTACCCTTTTTTGTATGGCTCGGTGTTCTTTGGGTTCTGGCAGAGGTCTCACATAAGCCTGATACTGCCAGCACGTTTCCAACCACGAGTGTAGCTAGGGCGCTCTGTTCAATGGATCCAGCCATCTGCTATGTCCCGTTGTGACCGCCAGATGCGTTCGCCTGACGTGTCTCTGCTGGTATCGAAGAAAAACACCATTCAATGACCGCCCTGAGACGTTGTTGTGGCGCTCACTGGGGGTGTGCAACGCGCCCCTATAGTCAGATGGGCCGTGCCATGTATCCGCGCGCCGACACAGTTCCCGACATCGAATAGGAACTCCTATCCCGCTTCTCGTCAGTGGGACTGTCGATGGCAAACCTGTATGTCTTCCTCGATGTGTCTGCGGTGATGGTTGCTCCGACCTCCAGGTTGGTATGATGCTCACCGAGGTCTTGTCCCATCAACCCGTGTTGGTATCGATCGGCAAGCGTTTCGGGCAGGTCAACCAGCCAGAAATTTGTATCCGATTGGAACGACAGCAGGATTGTGTAGGGATCAATCCCGTGTTCCTTGATCATGACTTCAAGCAAAATGGTGGGGTCGGCAGTTGAAAGACCCAATGCGTCACGAACGCGGTCTGGGGCAAGTGTGTATCGGTAGGCGGGCGGCGCCCGTCGCGGTAGACGGAAAAACAGCGGTGGTTTTTCAAGCAAGCTCGGACACAATGCGCCAACCCTTTCAACGAAAAGTTGACCAATACCGAATTCATCGCCGTGAAAGGCCATCATTTGCTCGGCGGTTTTGTAGGCAACGTGTTCATGCCCGGCGAAACCGGCAGATGTTTTATCCCCGATCCAAACGTCATTTTGGTAATCGACATCCAGAAGCGTAAACACGCATCCCGTAATCCCGATGCTGAAATTCCAGGCGTGCTCGATGTACCGGCCAGCATCACCGGGGTCAGACACCAGTATCTTCAGGCCGATCACCCCAAATGGAGCCTGGCGCGAGATCATTTTCTCAACCGAGCCATCCCTGATTTCAAGGCATGTAGACGTGTTTCGAAGGTCGATCAGATGGGACTGGAACTCCGTCGCAATTGCATCAATCAGGCGCTCAATCCGGCCCTTGCTTGGTGACACGTTCTTCTCCAGTCCTTGCTTCCGACCTTTGCTCAGTATTGCCAATATAGGCCATGCCGGTCCGGCTCGGAACTCCCCGGAAGCATCAGAATGGCGGCCCTGAAAAAGAGGCCCTTAGATCCGGTGTTGTTGGAGACACTTGTTGAGCGCGCACTCCAGGGCTTTACGTACATGTTTTCGGTTACTGCTGTGAAACGTCCACGTCAATTGGGGCAGTCGAGTATGGCAAAGGAATGGATTTTACTCTCGATAAAGGTCCAGCCGGTAGTCTTGGAAAAACCCGCCGATCGACGAGAGACAAATGTCGTTTACCAGTGCTGCCGCCCTCGAGATTCTCAATCTTCACAAGTGCTTCAAAGAACCTGCCGTTGATGATCTCTCGCTAACGGTGCGGCGTGGTGAATTCTATGCCCTGCTGGGCCCGAATGGCGCTGGCAAGACAACAACGCTACGGATGGTTGCGGGGTTGCTCCAGGCTGATGCCGGTGCGGTCAAGATCTGCGGGATCGACGCATTTGCGGATCCGATTGCCGCCAAAAAAGTGCTGGCCTGGGTTCCAGACGATCCGATGGTTTATGACAAGCTGACACCGCTTGAATACCTGGAGTTTGTTGCAGGACTCTGGAACATGCCGCCGGATTTTGCGCGGTTCAAGGCGGACAACCTGCTCGACTCTTTTGGGCTCGGGGCCCATGCAAATGAACGCTGTGGCGGGTTCTCTAAAGGAATGCGTCAAAAGGTGGCGCTTGCCGGAGCTTTGATCCATGAGCCGCGTTTGATCATCCTTGATGAGCCTCTCACGGGACTGGATGCAGGTTCTGCACGGCAAGTCAAAAGGGTGCTGTCTGGACTTGTTGCGCAAGGTGTGTCGATTGTCATGACGACACACATTTTAGAAGTCGCGGAACGCATGGCGGACCGGATCGGAATAATCGCACGCGGACGTCTCGTTGCCGAAGGAACGCTGGAAGAGTTGCGGGAACGCGCGAGCGCAAATGGCAACACTTTGGAGGACATTTTCCTCGAAATTGTTGGTAGTGAAGCCGGCAGTGAACCGCCTGCGCAGGAGGCAACAGGCTTCCACGAGAAGGTTGCATGAGACAATTCATGGCAAATTCCGCCTTGATGCGGTTTTCGCATCATGAATTAAGGCTGGCCTGGCGTGACTGGGCATGGATGTTTTCTGGCAGGCGCAGCAAAAGCTTGTGGCGCGCCCTAATCGGCATCAGCATCTTTTACGCGGTTATGCATCTGATCGCGTATGCTGTTCTGGGCGCCCATTTGACCGCTGCATCTGTGCTCGATCAAACCACGCTTGCGGTGCTTTCAGTGACGGTCTTGCTAAGCTTCACCATGATGCTGTCCCAGGCGATGGAGTCGGTGACACGAGCATTCTATGCCCGTGACGATCTCGATTTGATCTTGTCTTCGCCGGCGCCCTCCGATGATTTGTTTCTCGTGCGTATCACGATCATGGCTCTGACAAGTTGGGCGATGTCGGCGCTGGTCGTTTCGCCATTTATCAACGTTGCAATGGCGCTTGATGGGATTCGCTGGCTTTCAGGATATGTGGTTCTTCTGGCGGTATCTCTGACGGCAACCGGAGGCGGGATCCTCATCACGCTTGCACTCTTCCGCATGGTTGGGCCGCAGCGGACGCGGCTCTATGCTCAAATTCTTGCGGCGATCGTAGGAGCTGCCTTCTTAATTGGAATGCAGGTGGTTGCGATCCTCTCCTTCGGGTCAATGTCCCGGTTCGCCCTATTTGATCCAGTCTTTCTCGCAAACCATGCGCCAGTCGCGGGGTCCATGTTGTGGTTTCCTGCTCATGCTGTGGCCGGGCAAACCAATGCTGTGGTGTTTCTCCTCGTTGCCTCAGTTGTGTTCTTTTCGGCGGCGGCTTTATTTGGTGCCAGGCAGTTCCGCCGCATTGTCGTGTTGGCACTTGGTGTCACAGAAAAGACGGCGCGTGGAGGAACATCAAAGCGGGCATTTCGGGGCCATTCGCCCCTCGAGGTACTCATTCAAAAAGAACTAAAACTAATTGTCCGCGATCCCTGGCTTATATCCCAGACGTTGATGCAGGTTCTCTATCTCATTCCGCCTGCCGTGATGCTCTGGGTCAGCTTTGGCCAAGCGGCCGAGGCGTTCGTTATCATCGCTCCCGTTGTCGTCATGGCCGTGGGCCAGCTTGCCGGTGGTCTTGCCTGGCTGACGATCTCCGGTGAGGATGCCCCCGATCTGATTGCAACGGCACCCATTTCGGCATTTACGCGGCTTTGGGCGAAAGTTGCCTCCGTTCTCATGCTTGTCACGGCAATAATACTGCCGGTCAGCTTGGCCGTGGCGTTCATGTCGCTCTGGGGGGCAGTCGTTACCGCTGCTGGCGCATTTATTGCTGCAGCCAGCGCAATCCTCGTTCAACTGTGGTTCCGCGCCCAAGCCAAACGCACGACCTTCCGGCGCCGGCAGGTTGCTTCAAAGGCCTCAACGTTCGCGGAGGCGGGAGCGTCTATTTCCTGCGCAGCCGGCACAGCCCTTATCGCGGCAGGGAGCCCGCTGGTCCTTCTCCCGATTATTCTACTCGCTAGCGTGCTCGGGATCTCCTGGAGTATCCGTCCAAAACAGATCGCAGAGGTTTAGTGTCCGTAACGCGCGGCCCGGCGAAAACCAGAGAAGTATTCTAAGGGGATGTCGTCGCTGTTGCATAAGCAAGTAGACCGTGACCTCCTCAAAAGCAGCTGTCAGACGCCCAGACCCGATGCGCAGGCGCGAAACTCACGGACTTCGGGGGCTGCGCCATCTAGCGGTATCTGAACGGCCTGATCGCCCAGTAATGCCGTGGCGGTGACGTTGAATTCCAATCCATCCAACACATTGCCAAAGCCCCGATCGGTGACGGTCAGCGTTCCTCCACCGGGCGTGATGATGTGCCGGTCGGTGGCTATGATGTTTGAGAATGGTCCATCAAACCGCATGAAAAAAACCGGGCCTGGTGTCCAGGGGCGGTTCGGTGTGATTGCGATGAAGTACTCCGGGACAGCTGAGTCGAAGACAACCCGAACGGACGCGGTCTCATCCTTGTGAAGCAATTCGCAAACACGGCTTGCGCGGAACTCCCAAGCTAATGCCGTGGAGGTGAACAGCACGAGAAGTAAGACAGACAGAGCCCGCAACATGCATTTCCCCTTGATGTTTTAAACAGCTCTGGCTGTCGAAGATCTGAAGGGCATCTTGCTATGGAGACTGCTGGGACCGCAAATGCTTTCCTGTCGCACGCTTTGGGCACGTTGGTGATAGCATCATTTTGCGGCTAACGATCCGGGACCGAAAAGAGTGGCCGTTTAACTTCATCAAGACAAACGGCCGCTGGTACTATTTCTCTTGGTAAGGCGCTAACGGACCATGGTTAGGCGATCCCAGTCTGCGTAATCGGGCGACCCTTCTCGGCGAACAGTGCCCTCATATCCATATTCGATCATGTGGATCATGGTCGAAGTTTCCTCTGCGAGGACGACCGCATAACTCTCCGGCAGGTCCGATCCTGCGAGGTTGCCCTTATTGGCAAAGTCCGGCCATCCGGCATGGTTGGTACCGCGCGGTGCACTAAAGGGAACTCCGTGCAGAGAACCGGCCAGAGGCAGATGGCAATGCCCATGGAAAATATGCCGGATCTTGGCCGCATGCCGGGAAACGACTTTGCCAAACCCGTCTGCGTCCTGGAGCATGATCTTGTCCATGGGCGCAATGCCGATCGGGACAGGGTTGTGGTGCATGAACAGGAAAACCGGGGCCGTGGCGTTGGAAAGCTCCCGATCGAGCCACTCTTGCCGTTTGGAGCAATAAAAACCGGCATGAGTATCCGGTCCCCAGGTGTCCAACAGAATTGCCGTGCCTTCACTCAACGGAACAACCTCTTGAACAAAGCCGTTTTCGTCCGCGCCTTCCGGAAAAACAGACAAAAAAACGTCCCGCTCGTCGTGATTGCCAATGCATAGATGAATGGGAAGCGGGCATTTGGCGATTTCTGCTTTCAGGCGCAGGTAATCGTCTTTGTCGCCCCAATCAGAGAGATCACCGGTGATGAAAATGGCTTCGGCGTCGGGATGATGGGTTATGGCGTGACGAAGGGCTTTTCGGAAATTCTCATTCGGATCCCGTCCGGCAATCGTGTCCCCCGGTTTGGTCAAATGAATGTCCGTCAGTTGGAGAAGTTTCATGTCTTCCTCCTTGGATTATTTTTGTGATGAAAAACGCCGCCCGGTAGACCGGGCGGCGCAAGAAGGAAGGTTGATCAGTTGGACGGCAGAAGATCTGAAACTTCTTCGTCCAGCTGTTCTTGCAGCTCGGCCATGTCGTCGAATTCGCCGGTCACAATGCCTTCGATCCCGTCGTAGATGACCTGAGTGATCGCCAAGCCATTGTCACCCGGGTAAGCCTGCCAGTCGCGCAGCAGTGGCAGCTGGCGGACAGCGGTCTCTTTGTTCGGGTTCTGTTGGTAGAAATCCGCCAAGATGACTTCGTTGGCAGCCTTGTTCGGCGGCATGTAGCCTGTTGTACGCGCAACATCGGCAGCCCCTTCACCGGAAGTGATGAACTTGAGCCATTCCCAGGCAGCGTTCAGCACCTTGGGATCTTCAGAAGAAGATACCAGCATGGCCGCGTTGCCGCCGGCTGGCAGACCTTTCGGGCCAGATGCTTCGATGCCCGGATATTCGTTGGTCTTCAGCTCAAAATCGCCTTTGGCACGCTCAACGGCACCGAGCGCAGATGTCGACCAGAACATCATGCCGATTTCACCAGCGGAAAAGGACGCAAGAGCCGCTTTCCACTCAATGTTCTGCATGTCGCAGCCGCGGAAGATGCCTTTCATGGTTTCCAGGGATTTCAGACCTTCGTCGGAAGAAATCTGGAACGCGTTGCCCTCCATTGTGGCTTTGTCCTGCGACCACATCAGAGCCTGCAGGAACCAGTTGCCGGTGATGTTCCAGCCCCAGAACATCGGGTTTTTGACGCCGGCCTCATGGAGCTTGCCGCAAACCTCAACAACTTCATCCCAGGACTTCGGCAGGTCGGCAACAGATGTGATGCCAGCTTTCGCCATAACGTCCATGTTGTAGTAACCGACGGGCAGGGAGACAGAAAACGGAAGGCCGTAGATGTCGTCGTTGAACGAGCCGAGCTTGAGCATGGCATCGTGGTAGCCGTCTTTTTCGAACGTCTCTTCCTTCAGGATGAAAGGCTCGAGCGACTTGGCAATTCCTTTTTCGACAAGGATCGCCTGACGGTTCAGACCCTGCATGGTGACGTCCGGGAGCGTGCCGGCAACAGCTTCACGCAAGATGGTGTTGGTGCCGTCTTCGTAAGATTCGTAAGTTGCCCGGATCTTCACTTCGATGTTCGGAAACTGTTCGTTGAACTTCGGCAGGATTTTCTCGTAGGTCACATCAAAAAGATGGGAATACGGGTAAGCGAATTCGATCGTTACTTTGTCGTCTGCATGCGCAGCGGAGGCTGCCAGCAGTAGTGCTATTGCGGTGAGGGTCTTTTTCATGGAACTCTCCGTCTGTTGCCGTGGGAGTGGCTGGTCGCCAAACTCGTCCGCTCCCGGTTGATCCCCTCGCGGGATTTCGGTGATGGGGCCGCCCTTGGGCGGCCCCGCATGTTTCTGAGCTCTTGGGTCTATTTCATCCCGCTGAGCGTGATGCCTTCGATGAAACGGCGCTGAGCAATCAGGAAGGCCACGATCAGCGGCGCCACGATGATCGTGGCGGTCGCCATCATCGGGCCGAAGTTGTCACCATCCGCGTCGCCCTTGAATTCGCGCAAGCCAAGCGGTGGGGTGAACAGAGATCTGTCGCCGGTGATCACGATCCGTGGCCAGAAGTAATCGTTCCAATGCGCAACGACCGAGAAGATCGCAAATGCCAAGAGCGCAGGGATCGCGGTTGGCAACATGACGTTCCAGATGATCGAGAACTCGTTCATTCCGTCCATCCTGGCGGCGTCGATGAGATCATCGGGGACGGTCATGAAGAACTGACGCATCAGGAAAATGCCGAACACGGAGATGGTCCATGGAATGATCAGCGCGGCATAGGTGTTGGTAAGCCCCACCTTGGCCAGCATGATGTACAGCGGCAGCGCGATGGCATGGACTGGAATAAGCAGGCAGAATAGAACCAGTCCGAAGACAGCTTCACGCCCCCAGAACCTGAGTTTTGCCAGCGCATAGGCGCAGGGCAGTGCGACAAGAACCTGAATGAAGAAGATGGACGCCGTAACGATCACGCCGTTGAGGAGGTACCGGATGAGCGGCGCTTTCTCAAAAGCCGTGGTGTAGTTATAGATGACCGGTGTCACCATACAGTCGGCCACATCCTTGCCGAGCTTGATGCAATAGTCGTCGCGGAATGCTTCCTGCGCGCCGAAGAGCCCACCGATGTTCTGCATGATTTCAGCCGGGCTTTTGAAACTGTAACTGACCATCACGTAGAACGGCAGCAGCACGATCAGGCTGCCGAAGATCAGGACCACATGCTTCAGGGTTTCTGCCGCTGAAAACCGGAAGGCCGGCAGGCCAACCGCGGTGGAAGAGGAAAGAGTTGTGTCGCTCATGTGTAATGAACCCTTCTCTCCACCAGCCAGCGCTGGACGAGCGTGAGAAACATGACGAAAGCCAGGAAGACGACGGTTATGGCCGCGCCAATTCCCATGAGGTTTTGCTGGATCGCTTTTTCGTAGATGGCAAACATCATGACGTAGACCGACTTCGACGGTCCGCCGCCTTGCGGGTAAAACGCCTCGACCGTGTCAAAGACCTGGAATGAGCGGATAAACGAAATGGTGACGACAAAGACCGTGGTCGGGCCCAGCATTGGCCATGTGACAAGGCGGAACCGGTCCCAGGCCGACTTTGCGCCATCCATTTCGGCCGCTTGGTAAAGCTCCCTCGGCACAGAGGTCAGACCCGCGAGGTAGAGCACCATATTGAAGCCAAAGCCTTGCCAGACCCCGATAAAGGCGACTGTCCAGATGGCATAGTCGCGGTCGGTCAGCCAGAGCGGGAAGCCCCGCTCACACCCGTGTGCGTACCAACCCCAGACTTCCAGAACAGTTCCGCAACCGCGCTCCAATGTGGAATTGACGATCCCGATGGTCGGGTGAAAGGCGAACTCCCAAACAATGGCCATCGCAATCAGCGCAGCCATCACGGGCAGGAAGTAGATGGTCTTGTAAAGATCACCGAACCGCTTGGTCGAATTGATAAGGAGCGCGGCGCCGAGGCCCAGTCCAACGGAAAGCGGAACAACCACAAAAACATAGCGGAAGGTCGCGCCAAACATCTTTTCATAGGTGGAACGGGTGAAGATCTTTTCGTAGTTCTCAAGGCCGACGAATTCAGCGCCGGAATTGCCCAGGCTGTAATTCGTGAAGCTCATGATGGATGCGATGCCAATCGGCAGAAGCAAAATGACAAACATCAGGAAAAGGGCAGGGCCGACAAACCAATAGTGCGCCTTGGAGCGGGGCATTACGCCACCTCCGCGACGGCGGTATCTTCAGTATTGGAAAGGCCGATCCGTTTGCCGCCTACTTCAAAGATCATGGCGGCACCGTGTTGCCGCTTGAATGCCACGTCCTGACCAATGGACACGGCAACACCATCTACGGGCGCCGCGCGGACCACGAGACGATTCGCACCGTCATGAAGGCTGATGTGCAGGTAGATATCAGCGCCGAGGTTTTCCTTGTGAACCACCTGGCCTTTCAAAGCCTCCGGATCCGTGTCGTCACAAAGCGTCAAATGTTCCGGGCGCAGTCCGATTGTAATTTTGTCTGAAGAGGTTGCTGCGACCCGCGTCAAGACAACATCGCCGCAGCGGGCGTGGCCATTGCTGTCCAGGTGGCCGGGCAAGAGGTTGATCTTCGGCGCTCCAACGAACTCTGCAACCCGGATATCCTGCGGATTGTTGTATATTTCGTCCGGTGTGCCGAGCTGCAGGATGTTCCCATCCATCATAACTGCCATCCGATCTGACATCGTCAGAGCTTCGGCCTGGTCATGCGTGACGTAAACGAAGGTCGTGGCAAGGGATCGATGAAGTTCGGCCAGTTCTGAGCGCATATGAATGCGCAGCGCCGCGTCCAGATTAGATAGTGGTTCGTCCATAAGAAAGCCGGCCGGTTTGCGCACCATCGCCCGGCCCAGGGCGGCACGTTGCCTTTGACCGCCTGAGAGTTGGCCGGGTTTGCGATCGAGAAGATGATCGATCTGCAAGATTTTCGCCGTCTCGGCCACCTGCGCCCAAAGCGCCTTGTACTTGGACTTTGCGAGCAGCGGGCCGGCGAAAGGAAGCCGTTCGGCAAACGACAAGTCCCGGAGCCGCAAGGGCGTCATCATGTTCTGGCCGACGGTCAAATGCGGATAGAGCGCATAGGACTGGAAGACCATCGCTAGGTTCCTGTCAGCGGGGCGGACCTGGTTGACTTTCCGGCCGTCGATGAGAACGTCACCAGAACTTGGTGCTTCCAGTCCGGCCAAAATCCGGAGCAAGGTCGACTTCCCGCATCCAGAAGGTCCGACAAGCGTCAGGAACTCTCCCGGTGCGATGTCGAGATTGATCCCTTCAAGAACTGACGTGTCGCCGAAACTCTTTTCGATCGCGTTTATGGAAATGGCCGCCATATGATCGCCCCTCTTGTTGCGATCACCGTAGCGAGCGTGATTGAACCATCTGTGACGTAATATTAGCGTTGCTAATGGGCGCTATCGTCTTTCATGCAGACAACATGGAACTGTCATGAACGCTTCGCCCAGTCCGTACCAAATCAAGGCTTTTACCTATGTTGCGCGGGAACGAAGTTTCTCCCGCGCTGCGCGCGCGCTCAATGTGACGCAGTCGTCTGTAACCCAGCATGTGGCCAAACTGGAAAACCTGATGGGGACCCAGCTGTTTATTCGGCGCCGCGACGGTCTGGAGCTGACGCGTGCGGGCATAGAGCTGTTTTCAATCACCGACCGATTGGCGACGCTGGATCAGCTGGTCACGGAAAAAGTGAACGACTACAGCGCTCTAACGGACGGCAGTATTCGATTGATCGCCAACGCACCCCGGCCTGCGATGCCCATTATTGCCCGGTATGGAGAGCTCTATCCCAAGGTTCAGATCGATTTCACGCTCTATGACTGGACCACGGCCATGACGCTTTTGAACGAGCGTCAGGTGGATATGGCGATTGTCACCGAACCTCAGGAAAACCCGGCACTTGTGACCCATGAGCTTAGGCGATCCAAATACATGGTACACATGCGGGCTGATCACCGGCTGGCGAAAAAGGCGGTCCTTTCGCTTGTTGACCTTCAAACGGAAACCCTTGTCTTGCCCGAGGACGGGTCGCTGACACAGCGAATTGCCAATCGAAAGATCAAAAAGCACGGCTTAACCTTCCAGCGGATCTTGAAAACCACGACTTTTCCCATGGTCAAGGAAGCTTTGCTGCATGGTCTTGGCGTCGGTCTCCTTCTGGAAAACAGCCTCTATCCATCAGACAATCTGGTCGCCATTCCAGTGCATGAAATGCCGGAAGAATACCGAGATTGTGTCGTTATCCCCCGAGACAAAAAAGACCTGCGGCTTATTCAAAGCTTTTTAGGTGTCTGTATAGACGGGACGGTTGCCGAGCCTCAGAAATCAGCCTGAGATCAATATGGACGAAACGGCAGAACTCATGCGCTGAACGAAGTCCAAAGCGAGAGTTGATGACCGTGTAACCCGTTTTTAGCCGAACGCGTTATGGCTACCGCTATTTCGCGAAAACCATCTATCTGCTTCTACCTTGCTGAATAACCCTCTACTTGGGCTGTTCAGCGTCCAGCACGCTCGCCGGATGCGTCCGCTTCGTTGTAAAGGCTCGCATAGATCGCAAGTGCCATCGTCGGATTGCAGACGGTTTTCGGAAATTGACGTGGTGACGGCTTTTGCTCCGTTTCCAGTTCATTCGCAGTCATTGCCAAGCAAAGTGTTGGGTTTAATGCTTCGGCTGTGCTGTCTTCTGCGGCCATGAGATCATCTCCTGTGCTCATTGGGTTGCGTTACAGATGATTACGCAAGATGGATGCCAGAATTAGAGACGTCTCAGGTGTGTATTCGAGGCTCGGCAAGGTCAATCTGACTATGAATTGTGCAGTGTGGCGCAATCATAGGCGAGGTCGGGCTAAAAACGACCGAAAGATCTGACTGTCTACAGACGCCTATGGCAATTCAAGCCGGGGCCATCCTTTGGCTCGGTGGGGCGGTTTGCGAATACCTGTCTGCCGAAAGGTTTCAAGGCAAATGAGTGCAGAGGTCCCATCGGGTGTTGGAACCTGTGGTGACCGGTCCACACCAGACAAAGCCTTCGGCGCAGGCATTTGGGCAGAGGAAAGCATAATAGTCTGTTTTTGCCGGAACTGATCGTACATCCACGCATCAAGAACAATATGTGGCCGTCCCGCCTGATCAATGATCGAGCCGCACCAATGGCTGATGAGGTTCTCAAGATCTTCGATTGATGTGCCGAATCGCGTGGAGTGGGTCGGATAGCTGCTGATATCGATGAGCCAGGCAAGCGGATGCTGCCCATGAACGATCAAGTCCTCAAACCGACTTTCTGACAGAATGAACAGGCGGCTGACGGACAAATCAACGGCGACGTCGCGGAACTGGGCCATGTCCAGATATCGTTGAACGCGGCTTAAGAAACTGGCTGCTTCTACAATCGGTCCGTCGAACGCCAGCGGTTGATCTACAAAAACGTCACGTGACACCATCGGTCTCCCTGATCTATGCGGTAAGTCTACACTGGAAAGTGCCAACAAAGACGCACAGTTAGGGTCGAAAATTCAACAATTGCGGTAACTGATTGTTCAGAGAGATTTCCAGGTGGTAAGCGTTCTGACAGACGAACTCTCGGCAATTAGATCGGATACTAATTCAGAGCACAAAGATCCAGATTGTGTTCCTTTGACGGCCTTTGGAACCGCATATGTGCGAAAGTCGAATGGTTCCAGCAAGCCTGATCCAAGAATATACCGTTACGTAAAACGGGGGAGTGTCGGCTACTCCAAAGGATCCTCATGCAGAAATCAGAGCGCGTCAGGCAGGCTGTTAAATTATTTGTGATAGGTCTTGCGTGCCTGAGCGCAGTCCTGGTGCTCAGCGCTCGATTTGTTTTTGCTTCTTAGGCTAATTTTCCAGTCACTGACCCACACGTTATAAAGTTTAAGCTTTGTGTTTCGTCAGCAAGTTCAACTGTCAGGCTCAGCTTAAGACGCCGCGGCCGATCTGTTTGCGGGGTTGCTCGCGTCGCCATTGAGATAGGTTTTCAGGTCTTTCATGGGCATCGGTTTCGAAAAATGATAACCCTGAACCGTGTCGCAACCGAGAGCCGCGAGGCGGTGGGCGTGCTGTGCCGTTTCCACGCCTTCAGCAATCACCTGCAGACCAAGGCTTTGGCCCATTGTAATCGTTGCCGCGACCAAGCCTTCTGCAGCCGGATCTTCGCCGAGCGGGAGAATGATGCTCCGGTCGATTTTCAGTGCGTGCGGGCGAACCTGCATGACGCTCTTGATGGACGCATGCCCAGACCCGAAGTCGTCAATGTCCAGTTCGAACCCAAGTTCACGGAGCGTGTCCAGGGCGAATGGAATGGTGTCGTCACCATCTTCCAAAGAGACGGACTCCAGGATCTCGAAGGCAACCGGTGCCTGCCACCGCTTGAACAGGTGTTGTGCGAACTCCGGAAAGTCCGGATCGATCAAGGTTGAGGATGTCACGTTGAAGGCAAGACGGGGCAGGGCACCTGTCTTGGCAAATAGGGGGCCGAGGTCTTCGGCCGCGCGTGTCATGATTGCAAGGTCAAGGTCGCCGTCGAGGCCCAGTTGATGGGCAATCGGGAAAAACAAGGCTGGAGGGAGAAGGCCAAACTCCGGGTGCTGCCAACGGGCCAGCACTTCAATTCCGGTGACTGCGTGGGTGCGGGCATCGTGCTGGGTTTGATAAAACGGCACAAGTTCCCGGCCTGCAAAGGCCTCGACCAGGTCATCAGCCAGTCGCCGGTCGCGTGAAATGCGTTGTTCAAGCGGTCCGGTAAACACTCTCAAGCTTGCCCGGCCAGCGGCCTTAGCTTCATACAGTGCGGCATCGGCATTCCGAAGGATTTCAGATGGATCATCGCGTGAAATTTCAGCAACAGCGAGCCCGAGGCTTGCGCTGAATACGCATTGTTTGTTTCGATAGAGAATGGGCTCCAGGGTGCGTTCCAACAGACGTTGGCCAATGTCTTCTGCGCGTTCCAATTCTGTGCCTGGAGCACACAGGACAACAAATTCGTCTCCGCCGACACGGGCCACCAGATCGTCTTCCCGGGTTGCGGTCAAAAGCTTGCGGGCAACTGTCTTCAGAACGTGGTCGCCGGCATCATGCCCCAAGACATCATTGACTTGCTTGAAGCGGTCGAGATCGATCCGGATCACGGCCCGTTCGCCGCGTCCGCCGGCAGCTTTCAATGCATGGTCGAGCTTGCGCCGGTTGGAAAGACCCGTCAGCGCGTCTTCAAGGGACCGGCGCCGGTAATGGGCCTTCGCCGTCTCAAGGTTTTCGGTCAGGTTTTGCAGTTTGCGGTTGGACTGTACGAAGTCACTGACATCGGACCGGATGACGACCTTGTCGCCATGCGCGCTTTCCGTCAGTTTCACCTGGATGTACCGCTCGCCTTGTACAACAAGGCTGACCTGCGAGCCGTCCTGTTCCAACTTGTTCCGGAAATCGAGAATGAACTTGTTCCGGTCTTCCTCTGAGATGTCGGGATAGTGTCCATGTTCCATGGCATCTTGCAGAATTTCCGCGCCGGTCATGCCGAGTTTAACCCGCTCAGGGACTGGATGTGCGAGCTGGCGATACATTGCGTTGCAAGTGATCAGGCGGCGCTTTGCATCAAAGACCGCAAAGCCGTCCGGGATTGCTTCGACGGCTGTGGCAAAGCGTTCATTGACCTCATTCACGTGCCGTGCGGAGGCCGTGAGCGTGGACCACACCTCGCGCATCGTCCGGGTCAAGAACATCATGATCATGAGCAAGGCGAAGCTGACGAGTAACGTGCCCCCGATGACCAGGTTGACGATCCGATCCTCAATCGTCTGAACCTGAGCATGAAAACTGGCGCTGTCGGCCATCATTTTTTCAAGCGCCGCCTTGATTTCAAGACCTTGGGCAAAGCGGCTGCTTTGTTCTGAGTGGCGTGCAAGAGGAGCCGCGCGCATGAGTTCCAGCTGCGCGATGAGATCGTCGGTCCTGGCCACCTCAGCCCTGCACATGGCGAACGCGGCGCCTGCACCAAGCCGTTTGACCACCTCATATTCAGGGACAGTCAGATTCTGCGTACACCAAAGCGCTTCCGCTCGCGCACTTGAGAGTGAATCAACAAGTTGGCCGATGTCCGAATCCCGAAGAATCGGCGATTGGACAACAAGGTCGTGGGCTTGTTTGATGTGCAGAAAATGCTGGAAGTTGCGCGCGCGATATTCGCCAGCCAGATAGAGATAATTGTAGCCCAGAAATGAGACGACCATGGACATCATCAACAGTCCGATAGCGATCGCTGGCGCAGCCCGTTTGGTCTCGCTTGGAGCGCCCTCAGAGGCTGGTCCCCTCAGGAAATCTCCGGTCTGGTCATCGGTACTTAAACTGTCTCGCATTCGTAGTCTGGCGCGCCCCCGGTTGCGTTGTTGGACGTTTTCTCGTCCTTCCGCAAAGTCAGAGATATCGCGTAAAGATATAAAAAAGCGTTTCCTTCCAGTGATGTGCGGGAAAATGTCAAAATACTCCTCACCGAAACTGCAAGTATTTTTTGGTCAAAATCACTGACGACTGGTCCAGCACTGAGTATGATCTGGTTCAAACCGTTCGGTTGCAGGAACACAGTCTTAGGTAAGTAATGCAATCACCGGTAGTTAACAAGAACTCTTAGTGGGGCACCATGTCTGACATCCCAGTGGTACTTTTGCATGGCACGAATGCTGGACCCTGGACGATGGCGCCCTTCAAAAAGTTCTTTGAAGAAGCTGGCTTTGCATGTCATGCGCCGACATACCGGTTCCATGACCTTGCGGACGGCGAAGAACGCCGGAAAGCACTGATTGGAACGAGTATTCAAGACTACGTCTCGGATACCGTTGAATTCATCCGAACTCTCGACAGGCCGCCCATCGTCATCGGGCACTCCCTTGGCGGGCTGATCGCGCAAATTCTGTCCGGACGCGGTCTGATCGAGGCAGGTGTTCTGATCAACAGCAGCATCATGGCAGGCACAACACCGACCACGGACATGGAACGTGCCCTCGGCAAGATGTTTATGTCGGCCGGTGCCTTTTGGCAGGAGGCTCCAGGTCAGGACTTTGAATTGCTTGCGGCCTATGGTTTGAACACCATGCCGGAAATTCAGCAGCACGAAATATGTGACTGTTTGAGCACTGAATCGGGAGAGGTTTTGTTTGAGCTGTTTTTCTGGATGTATGATCAGAAACAGGCAACGCAGGTGGTGTTTGATGGGCGAAATGCACCAATGCTCTTCCTGACAGGGGGAGAAGACAAGGTCGTCCCGCCATCAACGGCCCGTCAGATGGCGGCGCGGTATGGCGATTTGGCCACTGTTCAAGAGTATCCTGGTAAATGCCACTACATGCAGCTCGAAGACGGATGGCAGAAGCTCGCGTCAAACAGTTTGGTGTGGATCCGGGAAACAGTTTCCCGCAAGATTATCTAGATCCGGACCCGGTTCGCTTTTTGGTGCGAACCTTGCGCTTTAGATCCAATTTCCCGGCTCCACCCTTGACACTTTCACCCCCAACCTTTATCGCGCTCCCATCGTGCGTCTTGGGTTCCGCCCAAGGCGAGCGCTGCTATTTGCAATGCTCCTGCAAAAAGGGGAGTGGGCGGCGCGGCACACGGAAATTTTGATAATCAACACCTCCGGGGCGGATTGCCGCTCAGGACCGAGGACGAAGCAAAACCCATGCAGGTAACCGAAACCCTCGCTGAGGGCCTCAAGCGCGAGCTGAAGATTGACATTCCGGCCGGCGATCTGGCTGTGAAGCTCGATGACTATCTGAACGACATGAAGTCCAAGGCCAACATCAAGGGCTTCCGTCCGGGCAAGGTGCCGGTCGCGCACCTGAAGAAGATGTATGGCCGTCAAGCCATGGCCGAAATCCTGTCGAACACCATCCAGGAGACCACGCAAAAGGCTGTTGAAGAGCGTTCCGAGCGCCCGGCGCTGACACCGGAAATCGATCTTCCGGAAGAAGACGCTGAGAAGATCCTGGCCGGCGATGCCGATCTGTCTTTCAAGATGACCTACGACGTACTGCCGGACTTTGAAATCGTCGATTTTGGCGGTTTTGAAATCGAGCGTCCGGTTGTCGAGATCGCGGAAGAAGAAGTCGACACTCAGGTATCTGACATCGCCAAGAATAATACCCCGTTCGAAGCCAAGGATGGCGCTGCTGAAGACGGCGACCGCGTCACCATGTCTTACCTCGGCAAGATCGACGGCGAGCCGTTTGAAGGCGGTGCGGACGAAAACGGCCAGCTGGTTCTGGGCTCCGGTCAGTTCATCCCGGGTTTTGAAGAGCAGCTGATCGGCACGAAGGCTGGCGACGAGAAAGTCGTTGAAGTGACCTTCCCGGAAGAGTACCCGGCAGCACATCTGGCCGGCAAAGCCGCTACTTTCGACGTCGTTGTCAAAGAGGTCGGCGCACCGGGTGAAGCCGCAATCGATGATGAGTTCGCAAAAGGCCTTGGTCTTGAGTCGCTCGACAAGCTGAAAGAAATCGTTCGAGGCCAGATCGAAGGCCAGTTCGGTCAGATGACCCGTCAGCGCGTCAAGCGTCAGCTTCTCGACAAGCTGGACGAGCATTACTCCTTCGAACTGCCGGAAAAACTGCTGGAATCTGAGTTCCAGATCGTTTGGCAGCAAGTCGAAGAAGACATGAAGCGCAACGAAAAGACCTTCGAAGACGAAGAGACGACGGAAGAAGAGGCGAAAGCGGAATACCGCAAGATCGCCGAGCGCCGTGTTCGTTTGGGTCTGGTGCTGTCCGAAATCGGTGAAAAGAACAACATCCAGGTCACCGACGAGGAAATGCAGCGGGCGCTCTACGACCGTGTCCGCCAGTTCCCGGGCCAAGAGCAGCAAGTGTTTGAGTTCTACAAGAACAACCAGCAGGCACTGGCGTCTCTGCGCGCTCCTATCTACGAGGAAAAAGTCGTCGACTTCATGCTCGAGCTTGCCAAGGTGACCGACAAGACGGTGACCAAGGAAGAGCTGGAGAAGCTTGTTGCCGAGGACGAAGACGCCGCTTGACGGTGAGTTTTTCCCGGATAATCAACAGATGCGGCGGCAACTTTAACTTTGCTTTCATGCCGCATCTGCGATGACTTTGCGTTGAGGGCGGCATCCCTATATATGGGGGTGTCGCTTTTTTCGAGTCAGGTCTTGGGACGATGCGCTTTCAAGGCCTGTTTCCAGCCCAAATCCTGGGTAACATCTCAAGCATATGGATGAGGTATGAAGGATCCTGTCGATATCTACATGAACACTCTCGTGCCGATGGTTGTCGAGCAGACAAACCGGGGCGAGCGGGCCTTCGATATCTACTCGCGCTTGCTGAAGGAGCGCATCATCTTCCTGACCGGTCCGGTCGAAGATCACATGGCAACCTTGGTCAGTGCGCAGCTGCTTTATCTGGAAGCTGACAATCCTTCCAAGGAAATCGCGATTTACATCAATTCGCCCGGCGGGTTGGTCACATCCGGCCTGGCGATTTACGACACGATGCAGTTCATTCGCCCGGCCGTGTCGACCCTCTGCATTGGTCAGGCAGCTTCCATGGGTTCACTGCTTCTGGCTGCTGGCGAGAAAGACATGCGCTTCATTCTGCCGAATGCGCGGGTGATGGTACACCAGCCATCCGGTGGTTTCCGTGGTCAAGCAGCCGACATCATGCTGCACGCCCAGGAAATCCTTGCGATGAAACGCCGGCTGAATGAAATTTACGTGAAGCACACCGGACGGAGCCTGGATCAGGTGGAAGAAGCGCTGGAGCGCGATAACTTCATGACCGCTGAAAAGGCCAAGGAATTCGGGATCGTCGACAATGTCATCACGGATCGGTCCAGCCTAGGTGGTGAAGCCGAGTCGAAAGGCTAAGGATTTCTGCGGAGAGCCACGGGTTGAAAATCCGTGGCTTTACCGTGAAAATCCCAAGGTATTCCAAGGTTTCCACCTTCGCCTTAAACCTATATTGATTTTTACCGGCGAAGCATGGTGACATCCTATAGGAAAGTGCGGCACCTTAGGCGCCTAAAACTTTCAAACCGGGAGCCTCAATTTGGCCTCACCCGGAGAGATAAGGGGTTAAGCACCCCAAAAACGCGAGGTTGACTACATGACCAAGGCCAGCGGCAGCGATTCAAAGAATACGCTCTACTGCTCCTTCTGCGGCAAAAGCCAGCACGAAGTCCGCAAGCTGATCGCCGGCCCGACTGTTTTCATTTGCGATGAATGTGTCGAGCTGTGCATGGATATCATCCGCGAGGAGAATAAATCCTCGCTGGTTAAGTCCCGGGACGGGATCCCGACTCCTCAGGAAATTCGCGATGTTCTCGATGATTATGTCATCGGGCAGGGCAGTGCGAAAAAGGTCCTGTCGGTCGCCGTTCACAACCACTACAAGCGTCTGAACCACGCCTCCAAGAACAACGATGTTGAGCTTGCAAAGTCCAACATCCTGCTGGTCGGACCGACCGGTTGCGGAAAGACACTGCTCGCGCAGACGCTTGCCCGGATTCTGGATGTGCCGTTCACAATGGCAGACGCAACGACCCTGACTGAAGCCGGTTACGTCGGTGAAGACGTCGAGAACATCATCCTCAAGCTGCTGCAGTCCGCGGACTACAACGTGGAACGCGCTCAGCGCGGCATCGTTTATATCGATGAGATCGACAAGATCAGCCGGAAGGCGGATAACCCGTCGATTACCCGCGATGTCTCCGGGGAGGGCGTGCAGCAGGCGCTGTTGAAGATTATGGAAGGCACTGTGGCTTCCGTGCCGCCGCAGGGCGGCCGCAAGCATCCGCAGCAGGAGTTCCTGCAGGTGGACACCACCAACATGCTCTTCATCTGTGGTGGTGCGTTTGCCGGGTTGGATAAGATCATCTCTGATCGTGGTACCCAGACTTCCATCGGTTTCCAGGCACAGGTTCATGCGCCGGAAGACCGCCGGATTGGCGAGCTGTTCTCCGAACTGGAGCCGGAAGACCTGTTGAAGTTCGGCCTCATTCCGGAATTCGTTGGCCGTCTGCCCGTCATCGCAACTCTGGAAGATCTCGACGAAGATGCCCTGATCACCATCCTGACCGAGCCGAAAAACGCGCTCGTCAAGCAGTATCAGCGTCTCTTTGAGATGGAGCAGGTTGAACTGTCGTTCCATGAAGATGCACTGCGGGCGATTGCCAACAAGGCTATCGAGCGGAAAACCGGTGCACGTGGCCTTCGGTCCATCCTTGAGTCGATCCTTCTCGACACGATGTACGAACTGCCTGGCCTGAAGGGCGTCAAGGAAGTCGTCATTTCTCCGGAAGTGGTCAAGGGCGAAGCGCGTCCCCTCTACATCTACGAGGACCGCGAAGAGACGTCAGCGACAAGTGCGTAAGCTAGCGGCAGGCGCATAACGTTATCGTCAGACAAATGCCGCTCTGGAGTGAGCGGCATTTTGCTTTTTGCACACCTGATTTTATTCGAGGTGCGTTATCCACCGTGCTGGTGAGTCGTCAACAGACAAGTCCCTTTGTTAATGTTTGATCGCCTTGACACCGGCCTGACAGGTAGCCACCTAATAGGACGTAAGGACGGCTTGTGCGGATCGTCAACGCGCCCATCCGGGGTGTTGCGATCCGGCCCTCGGCAGACGATCGCCGAAAGCCGTTTTCCAGTGTCTCTGGCTGCCTTTATTTGTGAGTGGGGCCGGAACACGCCGAGAAAGGAAAAAGAATGAGCGACGCAGAAATCCGCGCCACTGATCCGGACAGTACGTCTGTGTATCCTGTATTGCCCCTGCGCGATATTGTCGTCTTCCCGCACATGATCGTTCCGCTGTTCGTGGGTCGTGAAAAGTCGATCAAGGCGCTTGAAGAGGTGATGACCACCGACAAGCATATTCTTCTGGCAACCCAGATGAACGCTGCCGACGACGATCCGAACCCGGACCAGATCTACAACGTTGGTACGCTGGCAACCGTGTTGCAGCTGCTTAAACTGCCGGATAACACTGTGAAGGTGCTTGTCGAGGGCGGTGCACGCGCGCAAATCGGCAACTATTCCGACCGGACCGACTATTTCGAAGCAACCGCAACCGTTTTGCCGGAAAAAGACGGCGAGAACATTGAGGTCGAGGCGCTGGCCCGCTCCGTGGTTGCCGAGTTTGAAAACTATGTGAAGCTGAACAAGAAAGTGTCGCCGGAAGTGCTCGGTGCGGTCAATCAGATCGACGATTACTCCAAACTGGCTGACACGATCGCTTCTCACCTGGCGATTAAAATCCCTGAAAAGCAGGAAATTCTTGGCGTCGTCTCTGTCGCTGAGCGTCTTGAGCGTGTCCTCGGCATGATGGAAAGTGAGATTTCCGTCCTGCAGGTGGAAAAACGCATCCGCTCCCGCGTCAAGCGTCAGATGGAGAAGACCCAGCGCGAGTACTACTTGAATGAGCAAATGAAGGCCATTCAGAAGGAACTCGGGGACAGTGAGGACGGCAAGGACGAAGTTGCCGAACTCGAAGAGAAGATCAAAAAGACCAAGCTTACCAAGGAGGCGCGCGAACGCGCTGCTGCCGAGATCAAGAAGCTGAAACAGATGAGCCCGATGTCCGCGGAAGCGACCGTCGTGCGCAATTATCTGGACTGGCTGATCGGCATTCCGTGGTCGAAGAAGTCCAAGGTCAAGCACGACCTGAGCTTTGCCGAGAAGGTTCTCGATACCGATCACTATGGCCTTGAAAAGGTCAAGGAGCGGATCGTGGAGTATCTTGCTGTCCAGAGCCGGGCGAACAAGTTGCGTGGTCCCATCCTCTGCCTTGTCGGACCTCCAGGTGTTGGTAAGACCTCGCTCGGAAAGTCGATTGCGAAGGCAACGGGACGCGAATTTGTCCGCATGTCGCTTGGCGGTGTGCGCGATGAAGCGGAAATCCGTGGCCACCGGCGGACCTATATCGGCTCCATGCCGGGCAAGGTCATTCAGTCAATGAAAAAGGCGAAGAAATCCAACCCGCTCTTCCTGCTCGACGAGATCGACAAAATGGGCATGGATTTCCGGGGTGACCCGTCATCTGCGCTGCTTGAGGTGCTGGATCCGGAACAGAACTCATCCTTCATGGACCACTATCTGGAGGTCGAATACGACCTGTCAGACGTGATGTTCGTGACCACGGCGAACACGCTGAACATTCCAGGTCCGCTGATGGACCGTATGGAGATCATCCGGATCGCTGGTTACACGGAAGAAGAGAAGGTGGAAATCTGCCGCCGTCACCTCATTCCGAAAGCCGAGAAGGATCACGGTCTGAAAGACGGTGAGTTCTCCATCGAAGACGATGCACTGCAGTTTGTAGTGCGCCGCTACACCCGTGAAGCCGGTGTGCGGAACCTTGAGCGTGAAATGGCGACCCTGGCCCGGAAAGCGGTCAAGGACATCCTGATGAGCGACAAGGAAAGCATCACGGTGACCCAGGAGATCGTTGAGGAATACCTTGGTGTTCCGCGGTACCGCTATGGGGAAGCCGAGCTGGAGGACCAGGTTGGTGTGGTTACCGGTCTCGCTTGGACTGAAGTCGGCGGCGAGCTCCTGACCATTGAAGGCCTTATGATGCCTGGTAAGGGCAAAATGACCGTCACCGGCAACCTGAAGGATGTGATGAAGGAGTCCATTTCGGCTGCGGCGTCTTACGTTCGCTCCCGCTCGATCGACTTCGGCATCGAACCGCCGCTCTTTGAGAAGAAGGACATTCACGTCCACGTTCCAGAAGGCGCAACCCCGAAGGACGGGCCATCTGCGGGTATTGCCATGGCCACGGCCGTGATCTCGACCATGACCGGTATTCCGGTGCGCCGGGATGTCGCCATGACGGGCGAAATCACCCTGCGTGGCCGCGTCTTGCCGATCGGTGGCCTGAAGGAAAAACTCCTTGCGGCCCTGCGTGGCGGCATCAAGCTCGTAATGATCCCGGAAGACAACGCCAAGGACCTGGCGGACATTCCGGACAGCGTGAAAAACTCGCTCGAGATCATTCCGGTTTCCGGCATGGATGAGGTGCTCAAGCATGCTCTGACACGCCAGCCGGAGGCCATCGAATGGGATGAAAGCGCTGCGGAAAATGCAACCAAGGCGAGTGCTTCTGATGATGGCACAACAGGCGTCGTCGCCCACTAATCCGCCCTTGACATTTGCGAAACAGTCAAGCTCCGGGAAAACCGGGGCTTTTCTTTTGAATAATTGGTCAAAACGGCTGTTTTCTGCGAAAAAACCACTTGCGTTTCGGCTCAAATCTCGCGAGTTTCGCGCAACGGCGCTGACAGGAATCGTCGGCATACGTCCGTTTCTTAGAAAGGTATCTGCTATGAATAAGAACGATCTGATCGCAGCTGTCGCAGAAAAGACCGGCCTGACAAAGGCACAGGCAGGCGAAGCAGTTGACGCAAGTTTTGAAGCTGTCACTGAGACGCTGAAAAGCGGCGGCGAAGTCCGTATCATCGGTTTTGGTAACTTCACCGTTTCCGAACGGGCTGCGACCGAAGGCCGGAACCCGCGGACTGGCGAAACGATCCAGATCCCGGCTTCTAAGACGCCGAAATTCAAGGCTGGTAAAGGCCTGAAGGACGCTGTGAACTCCTAATTGCGAGTTTGCATCGGTCCATGGACTGAAAAAACCCCGTTCTCGAATAATCGAGGACGGGGTTTTTGTATGCGCACTTGGCGGCCATAGAGAGGGCTAAGTTACTCGTAGCAACTGACTTTGGCTGGAAAAGGCGAGAGAACGGGGCCGTATGAAACGGTCATCCACAGGCAGAAACGCCGATGGCATTTTTTTAGAAAATAGGTCTTGCCAAGGAGAGAGGGAGCCCATAAAAGGCATCTCACCTCGTTGAGGGCGATTAGCTCAGTTGGTAGAGCGCTTCGTTTACACCGAAGATGTCGGGAGTTCGAGTCTCTCATCGCCCACCATCCCCCCCACTTAAAATCGATGACTGGCGCAGCTGGTTTTGAACCGAATGCTATACATTCGGCGATCTATCGTGAGCGTTTCTAAATCGTTGTTGCCGCTGCCTTATTGGGGGGCGGCCTTTTTGTGTTTTTCATCCGACTTTTTAAGAAAAGTGCACTGTGTGCATAAATTGCTGGCGTTTGGCAGGGGAATGTGTGTATCAGAAAATTAGACGGCAAAATACAAAGTCACGATAAGTCAGAAAATTACGCCATGCTTGCAATCGGAATCCTCAAGCTCCTTGGAGCGGTTATGCTGCTCCTTTATGCCGTCCGCATGGTGCGGACCGGGTTTGAGAGAGTGTCGGGCCCAAGTATCCGGCGCACGATTGGGCGCGCGTCTGCCAATCCGTTGATTGGTATTGCCTCCGGTGGGGTGGTTGCAATCCTGCTTCAAAGCGCGACAGCCGTTGCGATGCTGACGGCCGGCTTTGCCAGTTCAGGCTTCATGTCGACATCGGCGGGTCTGGCAATCCTTCTGGGTGCGGATCTCGGCTCCGCGCTGGTGGTCCAGTTCCTGTCGTTTGATTTAGGTTGGTTGATCCCCTTGCTGCTTGCAGTCGGTGCTTGGACCTTCCTGAAGCTTCCATCGCGAACCGCGAAGCAAATTGGCCGGATCCTGATTGGGATCGCCCTGGTTTTGATTTCGCTGCAAATGATTGCAGAGGCGACCGAGCCACTCAAACAAGCATCCTTTATGCCGGCGGTTGCAGCGCACCTTGCCGCAGACCCAGTGACTGCTTTGCTTGTCGGGGCGCTGCTGGCCTTTTTGGTTCACTCCAGTGTGGCTGCTATCTTGATGATTGCGACGGTTGCGGATCAGGCCGGATTGCCCATGATGGCCGCTGTTCCGCTGGTCCTCGGCGCCAATATCGGGGCTGGCGTGGTGGCCATATGGCTGACCCGTGCCCTAGATCAAAAGGCGCGCCTGCTTCCGATTGGCAACTTCTTGTTCCGGACAACCGGTGCGCTGGCAGCGCTGGTCATTTTCATAGCGCTTGATGAGCTGCCTAAGGTTCCTCTGTTTGGCAGCAGCCAAGGGGCGCAATTGGTTGCCTTGCATGTGCTCTTCAACATGACAATGGTGATCGTCTGTTTGCCGTTTCTGAAGCCGGTCGCATGGGTGCTCGATACGTTTGCAGCCAGTGCAGCGGAGCGCGAGACGGAAGGCTTTGCCCAGCAGAGCAGCGCCCTGGATAAAAACGTCTTGTCATCGCCGCGTCTAGCGCTGGCAAGCGCAACACGTGAGCTGTTGCGCATGGGGGAAGTGGTGGAGGCCATGGCGGCCCCGGTCATGCTGATGCTGGAACGCGGTGATCCGGAGGTGATTGAGCGCCTCCAAAAACGAGACGCTGTGGTGAACAAGATCCATGGTGACATCAAACTCTATATCGCGGAGATGAGCCGGAACGAGCTGAAACAGGAAGATGCCGAGCGGAGTATGGAGCTCGTCAGTTTTTCAGTGAACCTGGAACGGGCAGGGGATTTGGTGTCAAAGAACCTCTATGCGCTTGCCTTGGAAATGCGCGAAAGGGACCTGCGGTTTTCTGTAGAAGGGCTCCGGGAGCTGTCGGATATGCACGGCCGCGTCATGGCAAACATGCAACTTTCCATGAACGTGCTTGTGTCCGGGGATGCGGAATCCGCGCGGGAGCTGATTGCAGAAAAAGACCGGATGCGGGACCTGGAAAAAATCAGCCACGCCCGGCACCTGGAGCGTTTGACATCCGGGACGCCTGACAGTCTCGGGTCCAGCAATGCGCATCTAGAGGTTATTCGGAGCCTGAAGGACATCAACGCGCTCTTTGCAGCGGTGGCTGTGCCGATCCTTGCGGAAAAAGGGCAGCTGCGGAATACGCGCCTTGTTCCGGCAGAATAGATCTCGATCAGTCCGGGGGCGCGGGCCAATTGATTGTGCACCTGACCAAATTGGAAGACCCTCAAGCCTTATTCGCAGGGTCGTCGGATTTCAAATTTTCAGCCAAATCGACTTCCTGTTCGATCTGCAAAAGCGCGCGGGCGAATTGCGCAAACAACGCCACAAACACCCCGACGCCGACAAATAGATAAAGCACTGTGAACAGCCTTCCGGCAACGCTCTGCGGCGCAAGATCGCTAACGCCAACGGTCGCCAGCGTCATGGCGCTGAAATAGAGCGCATCCACCCAGCTCCAGCCTTCCACTGTCTTGTAAAAAACGGTGCCGGAGAAAAGGATAAGCCCCGCGAGGAGAAACCCGGAGCGGAAATGCGGCCGGTTCCACGATCGCAATATGGCTTTCAGCAAGCGAACCAGTGTGAGAATGGTCGACAGCATTTCAATGTCCTTTCCTGAGCCGGGGCGGCGTGCAATCAATATGCATCAATGTTTCGATGGATTGTTTTTCGCTTTGAGTGCTGAAGGGCTTTTACTTACCCACCGCACCTTAAAGTATTGAATCACTGATAAAAAAATCACATCGTCTTCGGGATTTCAGGTGGCGAGTTCCGATCTGGTAAATTGAGTTGTCCACAACCTGAACGCTTTTGGTGCGTTGGCAAAATGGCTCAAACAGAAGGCTTTTAAAAAAACGACATAATTGTCCGGCCAGAGCGCTTGACTTCATGTCTCAGCCGCCGTACATCAGCGCCACTTCGCGACGACATCACGTCGCCGCGCGAAGCGGGTGTAGCTCAGTTGGTTAGAGTGCCGGCCTGTCACGCCGGAGGTCGCGGGTTCGAGCCCCGTCACTCGCGCCACTTTCCCAAATTGGGTTTGTGGCGCATATATACCGTGAATGTGCGGGTGTAGCTCAGTTGGTTAGAGTGCCGGCCTGTCACGCCGGAGGTCGCGGGTTCGAGCCCCGTCACTCGCGCCACTCACGGTTCCCGATTTTTTCCGAGAATTTAGCAATTCAAGTTCAACCGGCCGACGTCGGTGCGCGTTGCGGCGTCCAGGTGCGTTTGAATCTCGTGCCTGATGAGCCGGGTTTCCGCTAGATCGATGCCAAATGCAGGCGATTCTAGTGATTGGCTTGATTGGTCATGGCGTGCGGCCAATTTGCCGCGCCGGTTGTGCAGAGAAAATCCTGCCTTTCAAACCCGCCGAATTATGCGCTTTGTAGCGTTCTGTTATGGATTTGGTTTAAATGTGGCAATAGCTTGACCGGGTTAGGGTCTTGCGTTGCAGCAATACGTGGGCTAGGTGTGCGCTCGCATGTTGGATTAGTGAAAAAACCGACGGGCCACGCATGACCTGATGGTACTATCCGGTGCAGGACAGGGCAGGGCTGCGGTACGGATCGCCTCCCGGTCCGCCTCCAAATGCAAGGACGCGAAAACATGGAAGAACTTCTGCGGGAATATGTCCCGATCGTCGTGTTTATCGGCATTGCGCTGGTCATTGGCCTTGCGCTGCTGATCTCGCCCTTCCTGCTTGCTTACAAGAACCCGGATCCAGAAAAGCTGTCTGCCTACGAGTGCGGCTTCAACGCTTTTGACGACGCCCGGATGAAATTCGATATTCGCTTTTATCTGGTTGCGATCCTCTTCATCATCTTTGACCTGGAAGTGGCCTTTCTGTTTCCGTGGGCGGTCTCCTTCGGTGAGCTCGGCTGGTACGGCTACGGCTCGATGATGGTGTTCCTGGGCGTCCTGACGGTCGGATTTATCTACGAATGGAAAAAAGGAGCGCTGGAATGGGATTGACCACTGCCAAGCCGCTCATCGCGGAGCAGCCGAAGGGCATTATCGACCCGAATACCGGAAAGCCGGTTGGCGCGGACGACCCGTTTTTCCTGGAAGTCAATGACGAGCTTGCCGACAAGGGCTTTCTTGTCACTTCCACCGACAACCTGATTCAGTGGGCCCGCACAGGCTCCTTGATGTGGATGACGTTTGGTCTGGCCTGTTGCGCCGTTGAGATGATGCAAATGTCCATGCCGCGCTATGACGCTGAGCGCTTTGGCTTTGCCCCGCGCGCATCCCCGCGTCAGTCGGATGTGATGATTGTTGCTGGGACGCTGACCAACAAGATGGCGCCTGCGCTGCGCAAGGTTTACGACCAGATGCCGGAACCGCGGTATGTCATCTCCATGGGATCCTGCGCCAATGGTGGTGGCTACTACCACTATTCTTATTCAGTAGTACGCGGATGTGACCGCGTCGTCCCGGTCGATATATACGTCCCGGGATGTCCTCCGACAGCCGAGGCGCTGCTTTATGGGGTCTTGATGCTGCAGAAAAAGATCCGCCGCACAGGCACGATTGAACGTTGATTGCATTCGCCGCTTTGAATGGCGGCGGATTTGAGGGAAGAGGGCCAAAGCGGCCCAAATGAGAGCTCCGAAGGAGTGAGGTCGAACATGGACGAAACGTTGAAGGAACTCGCCGAGCATATCGAGCTCGGTTTGTCAGAGTCCCTCGTGTCCTGGAAGGTCGAATACGGCGAGCTCACACTGGTCGTGAATGCGTCCGACATTCTTGATGTGGTGCGGTATCTTCGCGACAACGCCTCCTGCAAGTTCGTCAACCTGACGGACATTTGCGGCGTTGACTATCCGGCGCGCGAGAAACGTTTCGACGTTGTGTACCACTTCCTGTCCCCCTTCCAGAACCAGCGTATTCGCGTGAAGCTCGAAACAGATGATGTGACGCCGGTCGCGTCTTTGACGTCTCTGTTTCCGGGAGCAGAATGGTTTGAACGGGAAGCCTACGACATGTACGGCATCTTGTTTTCCGGCCATCCGGACTTGCGCCGGATCCTGACGGATTACGGCTTCGACGGTCATCCGCTGCGCAAGGATTTCCCTGTGACCGGGTTTGTCGAAGTCCGCTATGACGACGAAAAGAAACGCGTTGTTTATGAGCCGGTTCGCCTGAACCAGGAAATGCGCACCTTTGATTTCCTCTCGCCATGGGAAGGCACGGATTACGTGCTGCCGGGCGATGAAAAAGCAACGACGAATTAAGGCGGGTCCCGATGGCTGAGGCTCAGGTTCGTAACTTCAACATCAACTTTGGTCCGCAGCACCCGGCGGCGCACGGCGTGTTGCGTCTGGTGCTGGAGCTGGACGGCGAGGTGGTCACTCGCGTCGATCCGCATATCGGCCTTTTGCACCGCGGCACGGAAAAGCTGATCGAGCAGAAGACCTATCTTCAGGCTGTTCCGTACTTCGATCGACTGGATTATGTTGCGCCGATGAACCAGGAGCACGCGTTTGCTCTGGCCGTTGAGCGTATGCTCGGTATCGAAGTGCCGAAGCGCGGACAGCTGGTGCGTGTGCTTTATTCGGAAATTGGTCGGATCCTGTCGCACCTTTTGAATGTCACCACTCAGGCGATGGACGTTGGCGCGTTGACGCCGCCGCTGTGGGGCTTTGAGCCGCGTGAAGAGCTGATGGTCTTCTATGAGCGCGCCTGCGGCGCGCGGATGCACGCTGCCTATGTGCGTCCGGGTGGTGTTCACCAGGACCTGCCACGGGACCTTCTGGATGATATCTGGGATTTCTGTGACCCGTTCCTGCAGACGCTGGACGATATCGAAGGTCTTTTGACAGACAACCGCATCTTCAAGCAGCGGAATGTTGACATTGGTGTTGTCGATCTGGACGACGCCTGGGCTTGGGGTTTCTCCGGCGTCATGGTTCGGGGCTCCGGGGCGCCTTGGGACCTGCGCAAGTCGCAGCCTTATGAGTGCTATTCCGAACTCGACTTCGACATTCCGATCGGTAAGAACGGCGACTGTTATGACCGGTATTTGATCCGGATGGATGAGATGCGCCAGTCGATCCGGATCATGAAACAGTGCCTGGAGAAGCTGACGGTGGAAACCGGTCCAGTATCGTCTGCTGACGGTAAGATCGTTCCGCCCAAGCGTGGTGAAATGAAACGCTCGATGGAATCGTTGATCCACCACTTCAAGCTCTACACGGAAGGCTATCACGTACCGCCGGGTGAAGTTTATGCGGCCGTTGAAGCGCCGAAAGGCGAATTCGGTGTGTATCTCGTGGCTGACGGCACCAACAAGCCTTACCGTTGCAAGATCAAGGCACCGGGCTACGCCCACCTTTCGGCGATGGATTTCGTCTGCCGTGGCCACCAGCTCGCCGACGTTTCAGCGGTGCTTGGATCCATGGACATCGTTTTCGGTGAGGTTGACCGCTGATGCGGGGCATCCTCCACACAATTTCGACCCAGGCAGCCGCTGTAGCGGCGCCGGGCAGCTGATAACAACGGGAATTACCTCATGGCAGTTCGCAGGCTTGCGGCGGAACAACCTGATAGCTTTGAGTTCACCGAGGAAAACCTTGGCTGGGCGAAGAAGTTGATCGACCGCTATCCCGCCGGCCGTCAGGCGTCAGCGGTCATCCCGCTTCTGTGGCGTGCACAGGAACAGAACGATGGCTGGGTCAGCGAACCTGCGATCCGCTATGTTGCTGATCTCTTGGAAATGCCGAATATCCGCGTTTTGGAAGTTGCGACCTTCTACACAATGTTCCAGCTTCAGCCGGTCGGAAAGAAAGCCCACATTCAAGTGTGCGGCACGACACCTTGCCAGCTGCGCGGCTCGGAAGATCTGATCAAGATCTGTAAGTCCCGCATTGCGAAGCATATGCACGAGATCTCTGAGGACGGCATGTTCTCCTGGGAAGAGGTTGAGTGCCTGGGTGCTTGCGTGAATGCGCCAATGGTGCAGATTTTCAAAGACACCTATGAAGATCTCAACGAAGAAACTTTCAACAAGCTTCTGGACGATATTGAAGCCGGGAATGAAGTCACGCCAGGCCCCCAGAATGGCCGCCGGTTCTCCATGGCTGAGGGTGGGCAAACCAGCCTGACCGAGATTGAAGACAACACCACGGGCACCCTGCCTGTCCCGCACGTAGTGGATGGGTCTGAAAAGGCGTCCCACCATTTTGCGGGCGCTGCCATCAACACCGGCGGAAATGACTACGACGGTGTGCCGACACCCGCAGAAGACGCTGTTGCCAAGGTAAAGGCAGCTTTCGCGGCAAAAGCCGAAGCGCCAGCCGATGCTCCGGCTGAGAAAAAACCGGATGCGCCGAAAAAGGCTGCACCGAAAAAGACGGCTGCCAAAACAGCTGACAAGGTTGAAAAAGTAGCAGAAAAGGCCAGCGAGCCGGCACCTGTATCCAAGGCCAAGCCGGAAGCGAAGGTCGAAGCTGCTGAAACGGTTTCTGAAAAGGCACCGGAAACCTTGAAGCAAGCCCGCGACGGCAAACCCGATGACCTGAAAAAGCTCAAGGGTGTTGGGCCGAAGCTGGAAGCGACGTTGCATGAACTCGGCTTCTTCCACTTTGATCAAGTCGCAAGCTGGGGACCGGAAGAGGTTGCCTGGGTCGACAGCCGGCTGAAGTTCAAGGGGCGCATCGAGCGTGACGGCTGGATTGAGCAGGCCAAACTGCTTGCGTCCGGCGGAGAGACCGAATTTTCCAAGCGTGTGGAAGCAGGCGAAGTCGCTTCTTCCAAGAGCGAAGACTAAGGGGAAGAGATGCTTCAGGATAAGGATCGTATCTTCACCAACATATACGGCCTTCACGACTGGGGTCTGGAAGGCGCGAAGAAACGCGGCCAGTGGGACAACACCAAGGGGTTGCTCGACAAGGGCCGCGACTGGATCATCCAGGAAATGAAGGACAGCGGTCTCAGAGGCCGTGGCGGGGCGGGGTTCCCGACCGGCCTGAAATGGTCCTTCATGCCCAAAGAATCCGATGGCCGTCCGGCGTATCTCGTCGTCAATGCCGACGAATCCGAACCAGGCACTTGTAAAGACCGTGAAATCTTGCGCCACGATCCACACACGCTGGTTGAGGGCTGCCTGGTCGCCGGTTTCGCCATGGGGGCGATCGCGGCCTACATTTACGTGCGCGGCGAGTTCATCCGTGAGCGCGAGCGCCTGCAGGCAGCGATCGATCAGGCGTATGACGCCGGACTGATCGGAAAGAACAACAAGAACGGCTACGATTTCGACATCTACGTTCACCATGGCGCAGGCGCTTACATCTGCGGTGAGGAAACCGCGTTGCTGGAGAGCCTGGAAGGCAAGAAGGGCCAGCCGCGCCTGAAGCCGCCGTTCCCGGCAAACGTTGGTCTGTACGGTTGCCCGACGACTGTGAACAACGTGGAATCGATTGCAGTTGCACCGACCATCCTTCGCCGCGGCGGCGGTTGGTTCGCGAGCCTTGGCCGTCCGAACAACACCGGCACGAAGCTCTTCTGCGTCTCTGGTCACGTCAACCAGCCGGCGACTTTCGAAGAAGAGCTCGGCGTTCCGTTTTCTGAGATGATCGACAAGCATTGCGGTGGCATTCGCGGTGGTTGGGACAATCTCCTGGCGGTAATTCCCGGCGGATCTTCGGTCCCGTGCTGTACGGCGGAAGAGATCAAAGACGCACCGATGGATTTCGACACACTGCGCGGCATGGGCTCCGGCCTTGGCACTGCTGCGGTGATCGTCATGGACAAGTCGACTGATATCATCAAGGCGATTGCCCGCCTCAGCTACTTCTACAAGCACGAGAGCTGTGGTCAGTGCACACCGTGCCGGGAAGGCACTGGCTGGATGTGGCGTGTGATGGAACGCATGGTGAAAGGCGAAAGCTCTTATGAAGAGATCGACATGCTCTTCAAGGTCACCAAGCAGGTCGAAGGCCATACAATTTGTGCTCTTGGAGATGCGGCTGCTTGGCCGATCCAGGGCTTGATCAAGAATTTCCGGCCGGTCATCGAGCAACGCATCGATGACTATGTCGCCAAGTCGAGAACGTCTTCGACCATGGTGGCGGCTGAGTAAGCGGAACGGAATTTGGAGAGCAGCGGATGACGAAGCTCATCATCGACGGCAATGAGGTAGACGTCCCGGCAGACTACACCCTGCTTCAGGCTTGTGAAGAGGCAGGTGCCGAGGTTCCGCGGTTTTGTTACCACGACCGCCTGTCGATTGCCGGCAACTGCCGCATGTGCCTGGTGGAAGTGAAGGGCGGACCGCCCAAGCCGACCGCGTCTTGCGCGATGGGCGTCAAGGATCTGCGTCCGGGCCCGAACGGTGAACCGCCGGTCGTTGAAACTAAATCCGAAATGGTCAAGAAGGCCCGCGAAGGGGTGATGGAGTTCCTGCTCATCAACCACCCGCTGGACTGCCCGATCTGCGATCAGGGCGGGGAGTGCGACCTTCAAGATCAGGCGATGGCCTATGGTGTCGACACCACGCGGTTCGATGAGAACAAGCGTGCGGTTGAGAACAAGGAAATCGGCCCGCTCATCAAGACGATCATGACCCGCTGCATTCACTGCACGCGCTGTGTCCGTTTCACCACGGAAGTTGCAGGTGTGTCGGACATGGGCCTGATTGGCCGCGGGGAAGATGCCGAAATCACCACCTATCTGGAAGCGGCGCTGTCCTCAGAAATGCAGGGCAACGTGGCCGATCTCTGCCCGGTTGGTGCGCTGACGCATAAGCCTTACGAGTTCCACGCCCGTCCTTGGGAGTTGACCAAGACCGAAAGCATCGACGTCATGGATGCGCTCGGTTCGGCTATTCGCGTTGACACACGCGGCAAGGAAGTCATGCGCGTGATGCCGCGGCTCAATGAAGAGATCAACGAAGAGTGGATCTCCGACAAGTCCCGCTACATCTGGGACGGGTTGAAGACACAGCGTCTTGATCGCCCGTATGCGAAGATCGATGGGAAACTACAGCCGGTTTCCTGGTCTCAGGCGTTCCAAATCATTGCCGACAAAGTCAAAGCGACATCCGCTGACAAGGTCGGTGCGCTCGCAGGGCAGCTTGCCGGTGTTGAAGACATGTTTGCGCTTAAGAGCCTGATGGCAAAAATCGGCTCCGCCAACATCGACAGCCGATTCCCGGGCTCACCGTTGCATCCGTCGAATGGCCGCGCGAGCTATCTCTTCAACTCCACAATTCAGGGAATTGAAGAGGCAGATGCCATCTTGCTGATCGGCACCAACCCGCGCGTTGAGGCACCGGTTCTGAACGCCCGGATCCGCAAGCGTTGGGCACAGGGCGATCTGACCGTTGGTGTGATCGGTGAAAATGCTGATCTGACCTACCCGGTCACCTACCTTGGGGCCGGTCCGGACAGCATTAAGGAATTCGTCAAACACGCACCGGCCAAGGCCAAAAAGCCGATGTTCATCATTGGGCAGGGCGCTTTGAACCGGGCCGATGGCGCAGCTGTCCTGGCGAACCTTGCGGCAGCCGCAAAATCCCTGGGTGTGATCAAGGACGGTTGGAACGGCTTCAATATCCTCCACACCGAAGCTTCCCAGGTCGGGGCGCTCGACATCGGGTTTGTCCCGGGCGATGGCGGCAAGGACACGGGCGGCATGCTGGAAAGCGGCGCGCTGGATGTTCTCTTCCTGCTCGGTGTTGATGAGATTGAGGTTCCGGAAGGCGCGTTCGTTGTTTATCAGGGTACACATGGCGACCGCGGGGCGCACCGCGCCGACGTGATCTTACCTGGCGCAGCTTACACCGAGAAATCCGCCATCTACGTGAATACGGAAGGCCGGGTTCAAATGGCGGACCGCGCGGGCTTCCCTCCGGGTGATGCGCGCGAGGACTGGGCAATCCTTCGGGCTCTATCAGCCGTTCTCGGTCAGGCTTTGGAATTTGATTCCCTGCCGCAACTGCGCTCCAAGCTCTTTGAAGCCGTTCCGCATATGGCAGCGATCGATTCCATCGAAGCCGGCGATGCTGCAGATATTCAGAAGCTGGCCAATGGCAAAGCCAAAATGGACAGCGCCGGGTTTGCAAACGTGATCCGGGACTTTTATTTGACCAACCCGATCGCACGCGCCTCCAAGGTGATGGCCGAGTGTTCGGCGCTCGCGAAAACGCGTGCCGCAGAAGCTGCGGAATAAGGGGTAGGGGACCGAAATGGCTGAGTTCATGACCACCTACGGCTGGCCGTTCCTCTGGATGGTATTCCAGAGCGTACTGTTGCTTGTCGTGCTTTTGGTGATCGTCGCCTACGTGCTTTATGCGGACCGCAAGATCTGGGCGGCTGTTCAGATCCGCCGCGGCCCGAACGTTGTCGGGCCCTGGGGGCTTCTCCAGAGTTTTGCCGATCTTCTGAAGTTTGTTTTGAAAGAGCCGGTGATCCCGTCGGGGTCTAACAAGGTTCTGTTCCTGCTGGCGCCCCTCGTGTCCGTGCTGCTTGCCCTGGTGGCCTGGTCGGTCATTCCGGTGGACTATGGCTGGGTGATTGCGAACATCAACGTCGGTGTGCTGTTTGTCTTCGCCGTATCTTCCTTGGAAGTTTATGGTGTGATCATTGGCGGTTGGGCGTCCAACTCCAAGTATCCGTTCCTGTCAGCCCTCCGGTCCGCAGCGCAGATGGTGTCTTACGAAGTCTCCATCGGTTTTGTCATCGTCACGGTTCTGTTGTGCGCAGGCACCTTGAACCTGACCGGCATCGTTCTGGCGCAAGAAACCGGCCTCGCGGACATGCTGGGCGTGCCGTGGCTTAATATTCTGAACTGGTACTGGCTGCCGCTGTTCCCGATGTTCGTGGTGTTCTTCGTGTCGGCATTGGCTGAAACGAACCGGCCGCCATTCGATTTGGCGGAAGCAGAATCAGAACTGGTCGCCGGCTTCATGGTGGAATACGGCTCCACACCGTACATGATGTTCATGCTCGGCGAGTATGTCGCCATCTGCCTGATGTGCGCACTGATGACCATTTTCTTCATGGGTGGATGGCTGCCGCCGTTTGACTTCGCACCGTTCACCTGGGTGCCGGGCGTCATTTGGTTCATCCTGAAGTGTCTGCTCTGCTTCTTCATGTTCGCCATGGTCAAGGCGATGGTCCCGCGCTACCGCTATGACCAGTTGATGCGTCTTGGCTGGAAAGTATTTCTGCCGCTGTCGCTCGCCATGGTGTTTGTGGTCGCAACAGTCCTGATGATCACAGGCTGGGCGCCGGGCGCGGCGTAAGGGGACGGTTTATGGAAGTGTCGCTCCCCGGAGTGATCGGAGCAGCAGTTGGATTTTATGTCGGCTGGCTCGATTGGAAGATCCTGAAGGGCATCCTTCAGGCGGCGGAGACGAAAAACAGACAAGCTGGCGGCGACGGTGGTGTCGTTGCCAGATACCGGGCACCAATCGGTGCACTGATTTTTGGTATTCCGGTGATCGGCTTTCCGATTGTCGGCTATTGGGCCGCCAGCCTGCTGGCTGGCTGAGGTAAAGAGAGGCTAACGCGATGGTTGGACAAACCGTCAAATCGCTGTTTCTGCAAGAGTTCGTATCGGCATTTTTCTTGGCGATGCGCTACTTCTTCAAACCTAAGCCAACGGTCAATTATCCGTTTGAAAAAGGCCCGGTGAGCCCGCGGTTCCGCGGTGAGCATGCCTTGCGCCGCTATCCGAACGGGGAAGAGCGCTGCATTGCCTGTAAGCTTTGCGAAGCGATCTGTCCGGCTCAGGCGATCACCATTGAAGCTGGCCCGCGCCGCAACGATGGCACCCGCCGCACGACCCGTTACGACATCGACATGGTGAAATGCATCTATTGCGGCTTCTGCCAGGAAGCGTGCCCTGTGGATGCAATCGTTGAGGGTCCAAACTTCGAATTCGCCACCGAAACCCGTGAAGAGCTTTACTACGACAAGGAAAAGCTGCTCGCGAATGGGGATCGTTGGGAGCGTGAAATCGCTCGAAACATTGAAATGGATGCTCCTTACCGTTAGGAGCTAACCGCACACTCCAAGTTCAGCCTGGCAATCCGGCCGGGCCCCGCATTTTCTGGCCGAACGGCCACACGACAGGCAGGTCTTTGAAATGATCCTGAAAGCCCTCTTTTTCTACCTGTTTGCAGGCGTCACAGTCGCGTCCGCATTCATGGTGATCGCGGCCCGGAACCCGGTGACCTCGGTCTTGTTTCTGATCCTGGCCTTCGTGAATTCCGCGGGACTGTTCATCCTGCTTGGTGCTGAGTATCTGGCGCTGTTGCTGGTGGTTGTCTATGTCGGCGCGGTCGCCGTTCTGTTCCTGTTCGTCGTCATGATGCTGGATGTTGACTTCGTTGAGTTACGGCAAGGCTTCTTGCAGTATCTGCCGGTGGGCGGCCTGGTTGGACTGATCCTGCTGGTCGAGCTTCTGATGGGGCTCGGAGCCTGGGTCATACTGCCGGAGTTGACGGCGAACACAGTGGAGCCAACACCGCCACTGACTGAGATGACCAACATCGAGGCGCTCGGTTCGGTTCTCTACACCAAGTACATCTATTTCTTCCAGGTCGCCGGTTTGATCCTGCTGGTGGCCATGATTGGCGCGATCGTACTGACACTGCGCCACAAGCCGAATGTCAAACGTCAGGACATTCCGACCCAGGTTGGTCGCACACGCGAAGCCGCTGTCGAGGTCCGGAAGGTCGAAACGGGCAAGGGTATCTGACGCGAAAGGTTCGCGTCGTTCGATAAGTCCTGCAACCGGCACGCTCCTCCGTGCGGTTCAGGGTTGGGGTAAATGAGGGGAGCACGGCGAGGCGCCCATGGAAATCGGTCTGTCGCACTATCTGTCGGTCGCGGCGATCCTGTTCGTGATCGGGATCTTCGGGATCTTTCTGAACAGGAAAAATGTGATTGTCATCTTGATGTCGGTTGAGCTGTTGCTGCTCGCCGTGAACATCAACTTCGTCGCCTTTTCGTCGTTCCTCGGCGATCTGATCGGGCAGGTCTTCACCATGCTCATTTTGACCGTCGCGGCTGCAGAAGCTGCGATCGGACTTGCAATCCTGGTGGTCTTCCACCGGAACCGCGGCTCCATTGCCGTGGAAGATGTCAACGTGATGAAAGGGTAGGGGCTGATGTACTACGCTACGATCCTGTTCCTGCCATTGATCGGATTTTTGATTGCCGGTCTTTTCGGCCGGTCAATCGGTGCCAAGGCATCCGAGTACATTACAAGTGGCCTATTGATCCTGGCAGCGCTTATGTCTTGGGCGGCATTTATCGGGTTCTGGGTCGGAGGTTCCGAGGCCCAGGTTGTTCACCTGTTCCGCTGGATGAGCGCCGGCGATCTCAATGTCGCCTGGTCAATCCGCGTCGACACGCTGACAGCGGTCATGCTGGTGGTCGTCAACACAGTGTCCGCACTGGTGCATGTCTATTCCATTGGCTACATGCACCACGATCCGCACCGCCCGCGCTTCTTTGCGTACCTGTCGCTCTTCACCTTCGCCATGCTGACGCTGGTGACCGCGGACAACCTCCTGCAAATGTTCTTCGGCTGGGAAGGGGTGGGGCTTGCCTCTTACCTGTTGATCGGCTTCTGGTACAAGAAACCGTCCGCCAATGCGGCGGCGATGAAGGCGTTTGTCGTCAACCGTGTCGGGGACTTCGGGTTTGCGCTCGGCATCTTTGGCGTCTTCTACCTGTTCGGCAGCATCGACTTCACAACGATCTTCAACGACGCCCCGTCCTTCATTGAAGAGCAGGGCGAAGTCATGAACTTTATGGGCTATCACCTTGATGCCCAGGCCGCGATGACAGTCATCTGTCTGCTCCTGTTCATGGGGGCAATGGGTAAGTCGGCGCAGTTCCTTCTGCACACCTGGCTGCCGGATGCGATGGAAGGCCCGACTCCAGTTTCTGCGCTCATCCACGCTGCGACCATGGTTACCGCGGGCGTCTTCATGGTGGCGCGCTTGTCGCCGCTGTTCGAGTTGTCCGATTTCGCCCTGGCCGTGATTGTGTTCTTCGGTGCGACCACTGCGTTCTTTGCCGCAACGGTGGGTCTTGTTCAAAACGACATCAAGCGTGTGATCGCGTACTCCACCTGTTCGCAGTTGGGATACATGTTCGTGGCACTCGGCATTGGAGCTTACTCCATCGCGGTGTTCCACCTGTTCACGCACGCGTTCTTCAAGGCGCTGTTGTTCCTGTGTGCAGGTTCGGTGATCCATGCCGTGTCCGATGAACAGGACATGCGTAAAATGGGCGGTCTTCGCAAACACATTCCGATCACCTATTGGACCATGATGCTGGGCACGCTGGCGCTGACCGGTGTCGGTATTCCGCTAACTCATATTGGTTTTGCCGGGTTCGTCTCAAAGGACGGCATCATCGAGGCCGCGTTTGCAGCTGGTGGCGGAGATCATCCGAACCCGATGGCGCTTTACGGCTTCTGGCTGACGGTGATCGCGGCTGGCCTGACGTCCTTCTATTCCTGGCGCCTGACCTTCATGACCTTCCACGGAAAACCGCGCGCTTCTGTTGATGTGATGAAACACGTTCATGAATCGCCACTGGTGATGACGGTGCCGCTGTTCGTCCTGTCCGTCGGCGCGGTTCTGGCCGGCGTGGTCTTCTACGGCCCGTTCTTCTACGACGAGGCGGCCTATGAAGCCTTCTGGGCGGGCTCCTTGCCGGCATTTGCCGACAGCCATGTCCTGCATGACATGCACTACGTTCCGACTTGGGTGCGTCTGTCGCCATTCGTCATGATGGCAGCTGGTCTATTGGTGGCCTACCAATTCTACATCCGCTCGCCGGAAATGCCGAAGCAGTTGGCCGAACGCCATTCTGCGCTGTACCAATTCCTGTTGAACAAGTGGTATTTCGACGAGCTTTACAATTTCATCTTTGTCCGTCCCGCAATGTGGCTTGGCCGCGTTCTTTGGAAGAAGGGCGATGGCACCGTGATTGACGGCTTTGGGCCGAACGGGATTGCCGCGCGGGTGCAGGGTGTTACGGCCTGGGTCGTGAAACTGCAAACCGGATATCTCTACCACTATGCATTTGCGATGCTGATCGGCGTGGCTGCACTGATCACCTGGTCGATGTTCACCGGTGCGGGCACCGGCGGGGGTGCACACTAATGATTGACTGGCCAATTCTGTCACTCACGACATTCCTGCCTTTGCTGGGTGTTGTGTTCGTCCTGATGGTGTCGGGCAATGACGACCAAGCAAAGGGTCAGATGCGTATGGTGGCTCTGGTCACCACAGGCATGACCTTCGGCTTGTCGCTGGTCATTTGGGCCTTCTTCGATTACTCGAACCCCGGTTTCCAGTTTGTCGAGCAGCGCGACTGGCTCGGCTCCAACATCTCCTACAAGATGGGCGTCGACGGCATCTCCGTATTGTTCGTCGTCCTAACCGCATTCCTGATGCCGTTCTGTATTCTGGCGTCCTGGAACAGTGTTCAAAAACGTGTGCGCGAATACATGGTCGCGTTCCTGATCCTGGAAACGCTGATGATCGGCGTGTTCTGCGCACTTGATATCGTGGTCTTCTACGTCTTCTTCGAAGCCGGACTTATCCCGATGTTCCTGATCATCGGCGTTTGGGGCGGCGCGCGGCGGGTCTACGCGTCTTACAAGTTCTTCCTCTACACGCTGCTCGGATCGGTCTTGATGCTGGTCGCGATCATGGCGATGTACTGGACGGCGGGGACGACAGACATCCAGGAGCTTTTGGCCTATCAGTTCCCGGCTGAAATGCAGACCTGGCTTTGGATCGCGTTCTTTGCAAGCTTTGCCGTGAAAATGCCAATGTGGCCGGTGCATACTTGGTTGCCGGATGCCCACGTTGAGGCGCCGACAGCCGGATCCGTGATCCTGGCGGGTGTTCTTCTGAAACTCGGGGGATACGGGTTCCTCAGGTTCTCCCTGCCGATGTTCCCGCTTGCCTCCGATATGTTTGCACCACTGGTGTTCACATTGTCGGTCGTTGCGATCATTTACACCTCCTTGGTTGCGCTGGCTCAGGAAGACATCAAGAAGCTCATTGCCTATTCCTCGGTTGCCCATATGGGTTACGTGACCATGGGGATCTTCACCATGACGCCGCAGGGCGTGCAGGGTGGTATTTTCCAGATGCTCTCCCACGGCATCGTTTCCGGTGCGCTCTTCCTATGCGTTGGGGTCATCTATGACCGGATGCACACCCGGGAGATCTCGGCCTATGGCGGCCTCGTTAACCGGATGCCGAAATATGCGGTCGCGTTCCTCATCTTCACGATGGCCAATGTCGGTTTGCCTGGCACTTCTGGCTTCGTTGGAGAGATTCTCGTTCTAATGGGAGCGTTCCAGGTCAACACATGGGTTGCTGTGTTCGCGACAACGGGCGTGATCCTGTCGGCGTGTTATGCGCTGTATCTCTACCGCCGGGTCGTGTTCGGCTCCCTGGACAAGGAAAGCCTCAAGTCGATCCTCGATCTGGATCTTCGCGAAAAGGTCATCCTGGTCCCGATGATCATCCTGACGATCTTCTTCGGTTTCTATCCGATGGCCATCCTGGATGTGACCCAGGGATCCGTCGATAACCTGATCAATCAATATGCCGCGGCCCTTGAAGCTGCTGGGGTCACCCAGCATGCGGCCACGGCGCACTAAGAGTTTCGAGGGCGAGACAGAGCTATGTCAGACGTGACCCAACTGCCAGATCTCATGCCGGCCTTGCCGGAAATCATTCTGGCGATCGGAGCGATGGTGCTGTTGATGGTCGGTGCCTTCGGTGGCCGGAACATCAGCTACGCGGTCTTTGGTGGAGCGATGGGGCTTCTTGGCGGTACGTTTCTCGTGCTGCTGCTGGTCCCAAGTTTCGGTGAAACCTTCGGCGGTTCCTTCATCCTCGATGACTACGCCTACTTCTTGAAGCTGGTGGTCCTTGTCGGATCGTTCTTTGCGATCGCCATGTCGTGGGCCTATGCGAAGAGCCAGTCGTTTGACCATTTTGAGTATCCGATCCTGATCGTCCTTGCGACGCTCGGCATGATGCTGATGCTGTCGGCAAACGATATGATTGCGCTCTACATGGGTCTCGAACTCCAGAGTTTGTCGCTCTACGTTGTGGCTGCGATCAACCGCGACAGTGTCCGGTCAACAGAAGCGGGCTTGAAGTACTTCGTTCTCGGCGCGCTGTCCTCCGGCATGCTGCTTTACGGCATGTCGCTGGTTTACGGCTTCTCCGGTCAGATCTCCTTCGCCGCAATTGCCGATTTGATTTCGCAAGAAGGCGCGTCCATCGGTCTGATCATTGGTTTGACCTTCATTCTTGCAGGCCTTGCCTTCAAGATCTCCGCCGTTCCGTTCCACATGTGGACACCGGACGTTTATGAAGGTGCGCCAACGCCTGTCACCGCATTCTTCGCAGCAGCTCCGAAGGTTGCCGCCATGGGGATGCTGGTGCGGATTGTCATTGATGCGTTTCATCCGGTCACCAGCGATTGGCAGCAGATCATCGTCTTCGTATCGATTGCCTCAATGGCGCTCGGTGCGTTCGCCGCAATTGGTCAGACCAACCTGAAGCGCCTGATGGCGTATTCGTCCATCGGCCATATGGGCTACGCGCTGGTCGGTCTTGCGGCCGGTACGCAGACCGGTGTTGAAGGCGTGATCTTCTATATGGTCGCCTATCTCGGCATGACGCTTGGTGTGTTTGCCTGCATCTTGTCCATGCGGCGTAAGGATGGCATGGTTGAAGAGATCTCCGATCTTTCCGGCCTTTCCCAAACCAACCTGCCGATGGCGGTGATCCTTGGTTTGCTGATGTTCTCGCTTGCAGGCATTCCGCCGCTGATTGGTTTCTTCGGAAAGTGGTTCGTGTTTGCAGCCGCTGTCGAGGCAGGCCTCTATCCGCTAGCCGTTATCGGCGTGCTGGCATCCGTGGTCGGCTGTTACTACTACCTGCGAATCGTCAAGGTGATGTTCTTTGACGAACCGGCGGAGGCCTTCCAGCCGATGCCGACCGAACTGAAGGTCGTCCTCGGCCTGTCCGGTGTGTTCGTGGTCTTTTTCTGGGTCATGCCTGGTCCGGTCGTAACGGCTGCAACCGCTGCGGCACAGTCGTTGTTTTGATAAGCGGTTTGGCGATTGAACAGTCCCGCACCACATCTTGAGACAAAAGGTCCGGCGCCCGGAGCGCCGGATTTTCTCTATGAGGCCTATGAGACGGTCGGCTCGACTAACGCTCTGTGTCTAGAGCGGGCCGTTTCGGGGCATCCTGGAAACCTTTGGATCCGGGCTGGCATTCAGACTGCTGGCCGGGGCCGACGGGGGCGGGCCTGGACCTCTCCGCAGGGAAATCTCTTCGCAAGTGTGCTGCTGATCGACCCGTCTCCATTGGCTCGGATCGGCGAATTGCCGCTTTTGTCGGCTGTTGCGCTCGCCGAAGCCGTTGACAAGGCTGCCGGTACGCTCCAATTGGTGTCGTTGAAGTGGCCGAACGACCTGCTGGTCGACGGAGCGAAACTCTCGGGCATCTTGCTGGAAGCCGAGACACTCAAAGACGGAAGGCTGGCTGCGGTCATGGGGTTTGGGGTCAATTGTGTGTCCCATCCCGATCCGGCGTTGTATCGGGCAACCGATCTGCGCAGCCTTGGCTATCAAGTATCGGCCGACAGCTTGTTCGCGGCGTTGGCGGAAGCTCTGGCAAAGTATTTGGTAATCTGGCACCAACCGGACGGCTTTGATCGTATCCGGCGCCAATGGTTGAAGCGGGCGGCGCATTTGGGACAAATGATCACTGTCCGGGCCGCTCAAGAAGAAATAACCGGCATTTTTGACGATCTGGATGCGTCCGGCCATTTGGTCCTAAGACTGGATAACGGCCAAAAACGCACTGTCTACGCCGGTGACGTATTTTTATCCGGCGGATGACGGCCGGACAGTTCCCTCGAAAAATGTGAGGGGTAGGAGAATTTGATGGCTTCGGCCAAGGATAAAGAAAACGACATTGTGTTCCTGCCGCTTGGCGGTGTTGGCGAAATCGGCATGAACCTCGGGCTTTACGGCTTCGGGCCGGAAGGAAATCGGAAATGGCTGATCGTCGATTGCGGGGTCAGCTTTGCAGGTCCGGAACTTCCTGGCATCGATCTGGTGATGCCGGACATCAAGTTTCTGGAAGACGAGGTCAACAACATTGTCGGCATGGTCATCACCCATGCCCATGAAGATCACTATGGCGCGATCCTGCACCTATGGCCCTTCCTGAAGGTACCGGTCTACGCAACGGCATTTACCGCCGGTCTGCTGGCGGCCAAGACCGAGAGTGAGCCGGGTGCTGAAGAAGTTCCCGTGACGGTGGTCCGCCAGGGCGAACGCCACAAGATTGGTCCGTTCGACGTGGAATTCGTCGCCATGGCCCACTCGATCCCTGAGCCTTGTGCGCTTGCGATCCGCACTCCGGCGGGTTTGGTGCTGCACACCGGTGACTGGAAAATCGACACATCCCCTGGCATTGGCCAACCAATCGACCTCGACCGGCTGGCAGAGCTTGGCCGCGAAGGGGTGATGGCGCTGGTCTGTGACAGCACCAATGCGGTTCGTGACGGTGTCAGCCCGAGTGAGGCCGACGTCGCTGCTGAACTAACCAAGGTGATTGGCCGTGCCAAGCACCGCGTTGCCGTGACAACCTTTGCTTCCAACGTGGCCCGCATCCGGGCAATTGCGCGTGCTGCTGCTGCGAATGAGCGCGATGTTGTTGTGGTTGGACGGTCGATGCACCGGGCCATCGAGGTGGCCAACGAGCTGGAATACATGGATGACCTCCCGGCCTTCCATGACGAAGAAGCCTATGGCTATCTGCCGCGTGACAAGGTGGTGTTGTTGTGCACCGGATCACAGGGTGAAAACCGGGCCGCACTTGCACGGATTGCTGCCGGCGACCACCGGAATATTGCGCTTGCACAAGGCGACATGGTGATCTTTTCTTCCCGGACCATTCCGGGAAATGAAAAGGAAGTCGGGGCTGTCCTCAATAACCTGGCGGACAAGGACGTTGAAATCGTCACCGACAAGGATGCCCTGGTCCATGTTTCGGGACACCCGCGCCGCGGCGAACTGGAGCAGCTCTACAAACTGGTACAGCCAAAAGTCGTGCTTCCCGTTCATGGGGAACCATTGCATCTTGCAGCTCATGCTGCGTTTGCGAAGGAGCAAGGCGTTCAGGAAGTCATTCGCGGCAAGAATGGGGACATCATCCGCCTTGTGGCCGGCCGGGCTGCAATCATCGATGAGGCGCCGTTTGGTATTCTGGTGAAGGATGGCCGGATCCTTGATGATCCGGAAGTCACGGGGGTCAAGGAACGGCGGAAGCTGTCTTTTGCGGGCGCTGCGATCATCACACTGGTGGTCAACCGGTCCGGTGAGCTGCTCGACGATCCAACTGCCGTGCTGCTTGGACTGCCGGACACGGACGATGATGGCGAGCCGATGGAAGACATCGTTCAAAAGGCTGTAATTGGCGCTGTGACGAGTATTCCGAAAGCTCGGCGCAAGGACAAGGATCTGATCGCGGAAGCGGCACGCCGTGCGGCCCGTTCGGAAATCCTTGATGTCTGGGGCAAAAAGACGCTCTGCAAGGTGGTGGTGACCCGGTTATAAGTTACATCGCAAACCGTGCTCAAAACACGGTTTGCCTGTTTGTGGAGGAATTGAAATGATCGGTCGTCTTAACCACGTGGCGATTGCAGTGTCGGATATCGAGGCTGCGACAGCCGTTTACCGGGATACGCTTGGTGCGGATGTCTCTGCCAAGGAAGCGCAGCCGGACCACGGTGTTTCGACCGTGTTCATCAACCTGCCGAACACCAAGATCGAGTTGCTTGAACCGCTTGGTGAAGATTCGCCGATCGCCAAATTTCTGGAAAAGAACCCGTCCGGCGGCATTCACCACGTCTGTTATGAAGTCGACGACATCATCGCGGCGCGGGACAAACTGGTGGCGGATGGCGCACGTGTTCTTGGCAGCGGCGAACCGAAAATCGGTGCCCACGGCAAACCGGTGCTGTTCCTGCACCCGAAGGACTTTCTCGGCACCCTGACGGAATTGGAAGAGGCTTAATCACATGTCTTTGGCGTTCAGCCTGGCAATCTTTTTCATGATGTGGTGGATCATCCTGTTTGCAATGCTTCCCTTCGGCATGCGCCGGACACAGGAGGAAGCAGGCGAGGTGATCCCGGGCTCTGAGGCCAGTGCCCCTGAACGCCCCCGGATGTTGCGCGTACTGCTGATGACGACGGTAGTCACCTGCGTGCTCTTTGCCGGGTACATGTGGCTGCGCTCCAGTGGCTTCGGCTTGGATGATATTCCTTTCTTTATGCCTCCGAGCGAGAGTTACTCCACGCCTGGCGGGTAAAGCCCGGTGTGAATGGAATGAAAAAGGGGAGCCGCTGTTGCTGCTCCCCTTTGTTTTTCCGCTCATTTTTCGGTTGCTAAAGCACGCATTCGATCCCGACTAGGCGAGCGCCGGTGCCGTGGTTTTTCAGATCCACGCTGCCGCTTTGAACGGCCAATTCCTTGCGCTTTGCTTCCAGACGTGTGGCCTCTGCTTTGAGGCCCTGCAGACCGACCATGATTTCGTCCCATTCAGCCGAACAATCCGTCATTCCGAACTTGGCTGTGAGTTTTTTCATCACGATGCCCTTCAGGTCGATCTGTGTACCTTTCCAATTTAAGGAGACCCAGTCGGACATGAAGTTGAATTTATCGAATTGCATGCGGATGCCGTAGACAGATTCCATGATCCCACCATAGTAGGTGGTCATTGCAAACCCGTAGATGCTGTTGAAATCCCAACCGAACTTATGGCTCTCAAAGGAGTCTTTGTATTTCACCGTATGCCATTTGTGGTAGGTGTGGTCGGACTTGCCCTGGATGTTTTTTGACTCGTCTTTCGACTTTATTTCGAGCTTACCGGTGCCGTCGCCCGCGTTGATCTTGATCTGCTGGTTCCGACCGCTGGTCACGGTGATGCCGCCGTTTTCGGTCGAAACGTTGATGCTGTCCTTGATCGCGGCAGAGTAATCGCCGTCTACGTCAAGCGTGTAGTCGCCATTGACCTGCTGATGATAGTCGGCAGTCTCGAGATACATTTTTTCAGCAGCTTTGATCAGCACCCGGCCATCGCAGGCAAGAAGAATGCCTTGAGAACCGCCAGCAGCATTTGAGTAGACAGACGTATCGTCGCCTTCATCGGAAATGTGTTGGGCCGGGAAGAGCTCATCATGATGATCATTCTCGAACGCGGTGCGCTCCACCTCGGAGTATTCGCCCAAGCGGAAGAACGCACCGATATCGTCTTTCGTATCGTCGGTAGAATCTGACGGAACGAGGTAAAATACGTTCCGGTTGAGATGAACTGGCAGGCAAGGCTCTGACGGCAAAGGCGGCACTTGCTGAGGGCGGGAGAGCCTTTGTGTCGGATCCAGCGGAAGCCCCGGAAGCGCCCAATCGTGCAGAGCCATTTTGTTCTCCAAATTTGTTCTTCGTTATTAGTGTCCCGGCACGCGGGTCTTACTTAGCGCCGTCATACTTCCTGCGTAGCCCGGCACGTGACTGCTACACTGTGTTCTGTGTCACAAAAACGTAACGTTAGAAATGACTATGTTGCAAGAAGGGTTAAGGAGAGGAATATGCCGAAAGTTTATTTCTTCATGTTTCTTAGCAAGGTCCTAATCTTAAAGCCGGATTTCTGGTGTCCGAAATAAAATGGACATTGGGGCTATGCCTAATCTGCGGTGCTTCTTGGCCGAAATAGCGGTGTTCGATTCGTCATAATTCGCAAGGAGATAGGCGCGGCCAGTTATGCTCATCCGGCATGGCAGAAATGCAGGCAGCAACAATCGCAGTAGATCGCCGTCTTGTGCGAGGGATAAGGACGCGTCGAACGTCAAAGCTACTCGAAATTCAGAGTGTTCGAACTCTCGCAGACAAAGAAAAAAGGCAGAGCCTGAAGCTCTGCCTTGATAAAGTTCCGCGTCTAAATTGACTCCGTTCCCTCGCGTGCCGGTTTTCCGGTTTGACGGGGCGGCTGCTGCCGTAAGGCGCGCCTGGTGTCCTTCCTCCCAAGACTCAGACCGCGATGTCCGTAAGCTCCTGACATTTCTGCCTAGGGCTTTCTTGTTATGAGAGCGGAACCTAACTGATTGTTTTCGCCTTGTCACCTATTTGTCTTGGAGAGCCTACATTTTTTGCTTGCCTATTTCCGATGCGTCAAAAAGCACGTGGAACCCGGAAAACGGCGCTGCAAACTGAGCTGGCTAAGTCCTGCAATCCAGCTGGCGAACCGCTGTCTACCTCCAAATCCTGCAAAACTCGGCCATAAAATGCGATTGCTCTTGTGTTTAGGGTCAGCTTGCGCTTTGACTGCGCACAAATCCGGCAATGCCACAGTTTTGAGAGTGCATAAATGCGTCTGTCCCGTTACTTCCTGCCCATCCTGAAAGAAACTCCGAAGGAAGCGGAAATTGTTTCCCACCGGCTCATGCTGCGGGCTGGCATGATCCGCCAGCAGTCCGCCGGGATTTATTCGTGGCTACCGCTGGGATTGAAGGTGCTTCGTAAGATTGAGCGGATTGTGGAAGAAGAGCAGGCAAGGGCAGGCGCAGTGCAGCTGCTGATGCCGACCATCCAGCCTGCCGATCTGTGGCGCGAAAGTGGGCGCTACGATGCCTATGGCAAGGAAATGCTGCGCATCACCGATCGCCATGAGCGGGAGATGCTTTTTGGTCCGACCAACGAGGAGATGATCACCGACATCTTCCGCAGCTATGTGCGCTCCTATAAAGACTTGCCGCTAAACCTTTACCACATTCAGTGGAAGTTCCGGGATGAAGTCCGCCCGCGGTTCGGCATCATGCGCGGGCGCGAGTTCCTGATGAAGGATGCTTATTCCTTCGATCTTGATCAGGAATCGGCGCGTCATGCTTATAACCGTATGTTCGTTGCGTATCTGCGCACTTTTGACCGGATGGGCCTGAAGGCGATCCCGATGAAGGCCGACACGGGCCCGATTGGCGGCGATCTCAGCCATGAATTCATCATCCTTGCGGAAACCGGCGAGAGCGAAGTGTTCCTTGACAAGTCGCTTCTTGAAATGCCGATCCCGGCCAAGGACACAGATTTCTGGTCGGACCTGTCACCGATCGTTGAAAGCTGGACGACCCCCTACGCAGCGACCGATGAGATGCATGATGAAACAGCTTTCGGCGCATTGTCAGAGGACACGCGCGTGTCTGCGCGCGGTATCGAGGTCGGACACATCTTCTATTTCGGCACAAAATACTCCGACGCGATGGGCGCCAAGGTCGCCACCGCTGAAGGGACGGAAGTGCCGGTTCACATGGGCTCCTATGGTGTCGGCGTATCCCGTCTTCTTGGCGCCTTGATTGAAGCCAATCATGATGAAGATGGAATCATCTGGCCGAAATCGGTGGCACCGTTCCATGTCGGCATCATCAACATGCGCCCGGGCGATGATTTGACCGACCCGGTCTGTGAGGATCTTTACGCCAAGCTGGAAGCTGCCGGTATTGAGGTTCTTTACGACGACACGGACAGCCGGGCAGGGGCGAAATTTGCCACGATGGATCTGATCGGTCTGCCCTTCCAGGTGGTGGCCGGTCCGCGAGGGCTGAAAGATGGTGTGCTGGAGGTCAAAGACCGGGCAACTGGGGAAAAGGAAATGCTGACCCCAGAGGCGACCTTGAACAGGCTCACCGCGGCATTGACGGACTGATCCAGTCCGGTGATCCTCTGGGGCGGGGAATCGGCTGCGGGAAACTGCGGCCACCGGGGCATTGCTGAATTGGATGGAAAATGACAGCAGTAGACACTGCCCGCGAGGGCGCGGACCGGGAGACGGCAGAGCCGACACGCCCCTTTGCGCCCTTTGAATGGATGATCGCCGGCCGCTACTTACGCTCGCGCCGTCGGGAAACCTTCATTTCAGTGATCGCCGGATTTTCCTTCGCGGGCATAATGCTGGGCGTTGCAACGCTTATCATCGTCATGGCGGTGATGAACGGGTTCCGCTCTGAGCTCTTGGGCAAGATCCTCGGGATCAATGGCCACATGCTGATCCAGCCGATTGACCAGCCGCTCACCGATTATGATCCGGTGGCCAAACGCCTTGAGGGTGTCCCGGAGGTCATCAGCGCCATTCCTTTCGTTGAAGGTCAGGCGCTCGTCTCGGGTCCAGCCGGAAACCTCGGAGCACTGGTGCGCGGCCTCAAAGAAAGTGACTTGCGCCGGATCCCGTTGGTTGCCAACAACTTGCGCGCCGGGACGCTGGATGGTTTTGATGCCGGTCAAGGCGTTGCCATCGGTTCGCGCATGGCGCAACAGCTCGGCATCACGCTTGGTGACAACATCACCATCATTTCACCGCGTGGCAGCGTCACCCCGATGGGCGTAACCCCGCGGGTCAAGGCCTATCCGGTGACCGCGATCTTCGAGATCGGCATGAGCGAATATGACGCGACTTTCCTTTTTATGCCGCTTCCCGAATCCCAAGCCTATTTCAACATGGACGGCATCACGACCGGGATTGAGCTTTATGTGGTCGATCCGGACAATGTCGGAACCATGCTTGCTGCCGTTGAAGAAGCTGCCGGCCGTCCGGCCTTTGTAACTGATTGGCGGCAGAGGAACGTCACCTTCTTTTCAGCGCTTGAGGTTGAGCGGAACGTGATGTTCATCATCCTGACGCTCATTGTCCTGGTTGCTGCGCTCAACATCATTTCAGGCCTGATTATGCTGGTGAAGGACAAGGGGCACGACATTGCGATCTTGCGGACCATGGGCGCAACGCGTGGGTCCATCATGCGGATCTTTTTGATCACTGGCGCGAGTATTGGCTGTGTCGGCACGCTGGCGGGTTTTTTCCTTGGGCTCATCGTGTGCCTCAACATTGAGAGCATCCGGCAATTCGTTTCCTGGCTGACGTCGACGCAACTGTTTGATCCAACGCTCTATTTCCTGTCGAAACTGCCGGCGGAAATCGACAGCGGCGAGACTGTAACGGTTCTGTTGATGGCGCTTGCCCTGTCTCTTCTGGCGACGCTTTATCCGGCATGGCGGGCGGCTCGGCTCGATCCGGTCGAAGCCCTGCGGTACGAATAGGAGAGGGCAGATGAACCAGGCTGTAGATCCGCGCCGGGCTCCCGGCCTTCAACCGGCTGCTATCGAACTGTCCGGGATTTCACGTGCGTATGATGAAGGCGACCACAAGCTTCATGTGCTAAATGGTGCGAACCTGCGCATTGAAGCCGGTGAAATGGTGGCGCTCGTTGCTCCGTCCGGAACCGGTAAATCGACGCTTTTGCATATTGCGGGGCTCTTGGAGCAACCCGATGGCGGCGATGTCTATCTCGGCGGCGTCAATTGCACGGATTTGTCGGATGATGAGCGGACCGCGATCCGGCGCAACGACATCGGCTTCGTCTACCAGTTTCATCATCTTCTGCCGGAGTTCACCGCGCAGGAGAACATCATGATGCCGCAGATGATCCGGGGGTTGCCGAAAAAGGTGGCGGCCGACCGCGCCGATGAGCTGCTCGCCTATATGCGCCTTGCCGATCGGGGTAGTCACCGTCCGTCTGAGCTTTCCGGCGGTGAACAGCAGCGGGTGGCCGTTGCCCGCGCGGTTGCCAATGCGCCGCGGATTCTTCTTCTGGATGAACCGACCGGCAATCTTGATCCCAACACGGCGAACTATGTCTTCGATGCGCTCTCAGCGCTCGTCCGGGCCTCCGGTGTTGCCACGCTCTTTGCGACCCACAATCTTGAACTTGCCGGACGGATGGATCGCGCCATCACGCTGGCAGACGGTCTCGTAAAACCCCGCTGATCTGGCGAACCTAGGCGTTCCGGTTTTTGACGAAACCACTTTTGGTGAGACTGGAACAAAGCAAAAACACAAAGGTTTCTGCGGGTTTTATACAAATCAAATCAAGGAGAACAAAAAAGGCTTGCAAAGAGAACATAAATGGAACATGCTCTGATTATCGAACAAGATGTTGGAGGGTGGTATGTTTTATTTCGCTCGTGACTGTGCAGCTTTTGCATCCCTTGTTTCCTTCTGTGCGACGCTCGCTGTTTGGGGCGATGTCATTCTCTCCGCTGGCTGAGCCGCAGCGTATCCAACCTGCAGTCCGGCATGTGGCAGCCGGGCAGCATGCCCTCAAATCGATACCGGATTTGAGGTGGGGTCGGACTAGGGAAGGCAATTGGCAAGACACATGGCACAACATGGTCTGGCAGAGATGCTTTTAGCCCTTTAAAGAACAGCGGTGACAACCGCACTGGCGGCTGGACGAAACGCCCTCGAGGCGTTTCACTTTGAAGCGAAGATTCGCGCAAGCCATTGAGTATGCCGCCATGACGAATGTAGACAGCGATATGAGCTCCGTGTCTGGAGCGCCCACTCCAATGGGGAGTGGTCCGGGTTTCGTGCACTTGCGCGTTCATTCCGCGCTCTCGCTCCTTGAAGGGGCGTTGCCCATCAAGAAGCTCTTGGATCTCGCCAAGGCAGACGAGCAGCCGGCGCTTGCGATCGCCGACACCAATAATCTTTTTGGCGCGCAGGAGTTCTCAAGCAAAGCCTGGGGCGCGGGCATCCAGCCGATTACGGCGTGCCAATTGTCCGTGTTTTTTGATGATGGCCTGGATAGTGGCCGGCGCGGTGAGCCGGCACTTGCAGATCTCGTCCTGATTGCCATGACCGAAACCGGTTACGGCAACTTGATGGAACTGACGTCAAGGGGGTTTCTCGACACGGAAACGGGCTTGAGGCCTCATGTGTCGATCAGCTATCTTCTTCAAAAAGCACAAGATGTGATTGTTCTGACCGGCGGCAGCCTGGGCGCCATTGGCGCGCCGCTGTTGGCCGGCCGGAAAGATTTGGCGAAGAGCCGGCTGAAAACACTCGCCGATGGATTTGCCGGACGGTGTTATGTCGAGCTTCAGCGCCACGGCATGGAGAGCGAGCGCAAGACCGAAGAGGCATTCCTGGATCTTGCCTATGAGATGGGCTTGCCGCTCGTTGCGACCAATGAGGCTTTCTTTCCGGCGCGCGAGGACTATGAGGCACACGACGCCCTGATTTGCATTTCCGAGGGCCGGGTGCTGATCGAAAGTGACCGGCGCCGCTTGACACCGGAGCACTATTTCAAGACGCGCGCGGAAATGTGCGCCCTTTTTGCAGATTTGCCCGAAGCGCTGGCCTCCACGATTGAGATCGCGCAGCGCTGTTCGTTCCGGCCGATGAAGCGGGCACCGATCCTGCCGCGCTTTGCCGGGGCAGATGCGGACCCGGAAGAAGCCGAGCGCGCCGAATCGGAAGAACTGAAACGCCAGGCCCGCGAAGGGCTTCAGGCCCGCCTCGATGCCCATGGCCTGGCGCCGGGCCTTGAGGAGAAAGACTACTGGGAACGCCTCGATTATGAGACCGGCATCATCGAACGGATGAAGTTTCCGGGTTACTTCCTGATCGTTGCCGACTTCATCAAATGGGCCAAGAACCACGACATCCCGGTTGGACCGGGCCGTGGCTCGGGCGCGGGCTCCCTGGTAGCCTGGTCCTTGACCATCACCGATCTTGATCCGATGCGGTTCTCGCTTCTCTTTGAACGGTTCTTGAACCCGGAACGTGTCTCGATGCCGGATTTCGACATCGACTTCTGTCAGTCCCGGCGTGAAGAAGTCATTCGCTACGTTCAGGAGAAGTATGGCCGTCAGCAGGTGGCTCAGATCATCACCTTCGGGTCCTTGCAGGCGCGTGCGGTGCTGCGCGACGTCGGCCGTGTGTTGCAGATGCCGTATGGCCAGGTCGACAGGCTGTGTAAGCTCGTGCCCGCCAACCCGGCCAATCCGGTCACTCTTGGCCAGGCGATTGAGGACGAGCCGCGCCTGCGTGAAGCGGCCCGCGAAGAAGAAATCGTCGAGCGGCTTCTCGGCATGGCCCAAAAGCTTGAAGGGCTTTACCGGCATGCGTCCACCCATGCGGCCGGTGTGGTGATTGGCGACCGGCCGCTTGAGCAACTCGTCCCGCTCTACCGCGACCCGCGTTCTGACATGCCGGTTGCCCAATTCAACATGAAAATGGTTGAAGACGCCGGCCTTGTAAAATTCGATTTTCTCGGCCTGAAAACACTGACGGTCATCGACACGGCGGTGAAGCTGATCGAGCGGCGGGGCATCAACGTGGATGTCGCCAGCCTGCCGATTGACGACAAGAAGTCCTATGATCTTTTGACCCGTGGTGAGACATTCGGCGTGTTCCAGCTGGAAAGCCAGGGCATGCGCCGTGCTGTTGCCGGCATGAAGCCGGACCGGTTTGAAGACATTATTGCCCTTGTGGCGCTGTACCGTCCGGGGCCGATGGAGAACATCCCGGTCTACAATGCGGTGAAGCACGGCGAGCAGGAGCCGGATTGTCTGCATCCGCTGCTCGAGCCAATCCTGATGGAGACGAATGGCATCATCGTTTACCAGGAACAGGTGATGCAGATCGCGCAGGTGCTCTCAGGTTATTCGCTTGGAGAAGCGGACCTTCTGCGCCGGGCGATGGGTAAGAAGATTGCCGCGGAGATGGAAGTCCAGCGCGCCCGCTTTGTCGACGGCGCCGTTGAGCGGGGCATCAACAAGACCCAGGCCGGAACGATCTTCGACCTTGTGGCGAAATTCGCGAACTACGGCTTTAACAAATCGCACGCAGCCGCCTACGCACTGGTCTCCTATCACACCGCCTGGCTGAAGGCGAACCACCCGGTCGAATTCATGGCAGCGTCCATGACACTTGATATGGGGAACACCGAAAAGCTCGGGGATTTCCGTCAGGAAGCCCGGCGGATGGGTATTGAGGTGGTGCCGCCGTCTATCAACCGCTCGCAGGTCTATTTCGACGTATCGGATGGCAAGATCCTCTACGCCATGGGAGCCGTGAAAGGTGTTGGGGAACAGGCGGTGGAACACATTGTCGAGGTGCGCGGCGAGACGCCGTTCAAGAGCCTTGGCGATTTCGCCCGGCGGATTTCGCCGAAGGCTTTGAACAAGCGCACGCTTGAAAATCTGGTTGCTGCCGGAGCCTTTGATGAATTGGAGCCGAACCGGGCTCGTGTTTTCGAAGGTCTTGACCGGATCATGGGGCTCGCGCAGCGCACGGAAGAAAACAAGACCCTTGGTCAAGACGAACTGTTTGGCGGATCTGACAGCGAAGAACCCCTGCAGCTCGATGAGGTGCATGGCTGGACGTCTGAGGAGAAGCTTCAGCGCGAGCATTCGGCGATCGGCTTTTATCTCTCCGCGCACCCGATCGATGAATATGCCTCTGTCCTGGAAAAGATGCGCGCTCAGCCGTGGGCACAGTTTGCCGAAGCGGTGAAAAAAGGTGCGTCTGCCGGGCGTCTTGCAGGGACCGTGATTTCTATGCAGGAACGCAAGACCAAGTCCGGAACCCGTATGGGCATAGCCCGCTTGTCGGATGCCACTGGCCAGTATGAAGCGCTGCTCTTCCGCGAAAAGCTGGAGCAATTCCGCGATGTGCTTCAAACCGGGCGTTCGGTGGTCGTGCTCGTTGGGGCCGACATGCGCGACGATGAACCCTCACTCCGGATCGAACAGGTTGACCCGATCGACAAGGTTGCCGCGCGCCTTCAAAAGAGCATGCGGGTGTTTGTGCGCGACGAGCGGCCGATTGCAAGTCTTGCCAAGCAGCTGACAGCGCGCGGGGAGGGGGATGTTACGGTGATTGTGCTTCTGGAAAACGGCGCCCGCGAGGTCGAAGTGAAACTCCCGGGCCGATTCCGCTTGTCTCCGGAAATCGCCGGGGCGCTCAAGGCAGTTCCCGGGGTCACGGACGTTCAGATGGCTTAACGTTTCGTCTGGCTTGATCAGCTCGCTGGCCAGATGATTTCCAGGCGGATGCCGCCCGGTTCTGAAAACATTGCGTGCATCCGCGGACCGGCGCCCATGGGTTCCGGGGTGAATTCCATCTGAACGCCGGGCCAATTGCGGACTTTTGCCGCCAATTCGTCGAGCGCATCCCGGCTCGGAACTTCCAATGCGAGGTGATGCAGGCCGATGTTGGTTTTGCGGTCAAAGTTTGAGATCGCTTTGGTTTTGTCCGCTTGCCACAGGGTCAAACGGCAGGTGCCGTCAGAAACGGTGGTGCGCGGGTAACTGTCATCGCGGGCCAAAAGCGCCCAGCCGAGGCAATCTGTGAAAAAGGCCGTCGTCTGGTCCAGATCGCGGACGGTGAGGCCGAGGTGATTGATGCCGATTGTGGCCAAAAAGGTCTCCTTGGAAAAAGAGGCAGTCCTGCGCAAGTGGCGCCTTATAAGCAGTAATGAGATAGATGCAGGTTGGCTACGCCGTGGAGGGCACCGATAGTGCCGCAGGATAACGGCTGTTAGAAGTACTTTCTGCGCATAAAACCGTCTCCCGGCTCTTGAAATAAAATTTCTCTCCCACTATAAGGCGCCCATTCCACACGCAAGGGGCGGAAACCGAGCTTATCGGGGTCCATCCGGTGGCCGATAGGAGATCTTCCTCCGGCCCACACCCTCTTGCGGAGGTAAAACCGGAAAACTCAGGAGTTATAGGCATGGCTTTGCCTGATTTCACGATGCGTCAGCTGCTGGAAGCTGGCGTTCACTTTGGTCACCAGAAACACCGTTGGAACCCGCGCATGGGTCAGTACATCTTTGGTGTACGCAACGATGTTCACATCATGGACCTGTCCCAGACCGTACCGCTTCTTCACCAGGCACTGAAGGCTGTCTCTGACACCGTCGCTGGTGGTGGCCGCGTTCTGCTTGTCGGCACCAAGCGCCAGGCTCAAGAAGCTGTTGCAACGTCTGCCCGCAATTCTGCGCAGTACTTTGTCAACGCCCGCTGGCTCGGCGGCATGCTGACCAACTGGAAAACCATTTCCCAGTCCATTCAGCGCCTGCGCAAGCTGGAAGAGACCCTGAACTCTGACGCTGCAAACGCTCTGACCAAGAAAGAGCGTTTGTTCATGGACCGCGAGCGCGAAAAGCTTGAGCGGAACCTTGGCGGTATCAAGGACATGGGCGGTATCCCGGACCTGATTTTCGTCATCGACACCAACCGCGAAGCTATCGCCATCCAGGAAGCCCGCCGTCTGGGTATTCCGGTTGCAGCGATCCTGGATTCCAATTCCAGCCCGGAAGGTATCACTTACCCGGTTCCTGGCAACGATGATGCTGGCCGCGCGATTTCTCTCTACTGCGATCTCATCGCACGCGCTGCCATTGATGGCATCTCCCGTGCACAGGGCGCATCTGGCATGGACGTCGGCGCTTCTGAAGAAGCTCCGGTCGAAGAAGCGCTGGTCGAAGCGGCTGCAGAAGAAGCTCCGGCTGAAGCTGAAGCAGCGGCTGCCCAAGCTTAAACTGATCTGATTTCTACCGCGCGGGAATTCGCGCGGTAGAAACATGTTGAATTCGCAAGGCGGGGTGCAAATTGTTGCGGGCCCGTCATAAAGGCGCGGAAAGCCATCGGCTAAACCGTGTCTCATCTGAAACCCCCCATCTACGAGGCAATCGATGAGCATTACCGCCGCGATGGTAAAAGAGCTCCGTGAGAAATCCGGCGCTGGCATGATGGACTGCAAGACCGCCCTGACTGAAAACGGCGGTGACATGGAAGCAGCTGTTGATTGGCTGCGCACCAAAGGCCTGGCAAAGGCTGCCAAGAAGGCTGGCCGCGTGGCCGCTGAAGGCCTGGTTGGTGTTGCTGCTGAAGGCACCAAGGCTGCTGTAATCGAGCTGAACTCCGAAACCGACTTCGTTGCCCGCAACGAAGGGTTCCAGGAGCTGGTCGGCAAGGTCGCAACCGTTGCCGTTGGCACCGACGGTTCTGTCGACGCAGTGACTGCAGCTAATCTGGACGGCAAGTCTGTTGCTGATTCCATCACCGATGCGATCGCCACAATCGGCGAGAACATGACCCTCCGCCGGACCGCAATCCTGTCCGTTGGCGATGGCGTTGTGTCCACCTATGTCCACGGCGCTGTCGCCGATGGCCTCGGCAAGATCGGTGTTCTGGTTGCACTGGAATCCTCCGGCGACAAGGACAAGCTGAACGCGCTTGGCCGTCAGATCGCCATGCACGTTGCTGCAACCAGCCCGCTGGCTTTGAACACTGAAGAGCTGGACCCGGAAGTGGTCGAGCGCGAAAAGTCCGTGTTCTCCGAACAGGCTCGTGAATCCGGCAAGCCGGAAAACATCATTGAGAAAATGGTGGAAGGCCGTCTGCGCAAGTTCTACGAGGAAGTTACCCTCGTGAAACAGGCATTCGTGATCAATCCTGATCAGACGGTAGAGCAGGCCGTTGAGGCGCTTGCCAAAGACCTCGGCACCGAGGTCAAGCTTTCCGGTTTCGTCCGCTTCGCACTCGGCGAAGGGATCGAGAAAGAAGAGCAGGATTTCGCCGCGGAAGTGGCGGCAGCCTCCGGGCAGTAAGGTCCCAAGAAAAGCGCCGGTTAGTCCGGCGCTTTTTTTTGAAGGCTTAATTTTACCCAAGGTGCACAGATGACATCTCCTTTGCGTTGGAAACGGATCCTCCTCAAGCTCTCCGGCGAGGCCCTCATGGGATCGCAGGCTTTCGGAATTGACCCGGCGATTGTGCAAAGGATTGCAAAGGAAATTGCGGACGCTGTGGCGCTTGGCGCGCAGGTCGGCGTGGTTGTTGGCGGCGGCAATATCTTCCGCGGCGTGGCTGTGGCTGCCAAGGGCGGCAACCGGGTGACCGGTGACCACATGGGCATGCTCGCAACCATCATGAACAGCCTGACACTTGCCGATGCCTTGCGCCGTCTCAAGGTCAACGCGCGTGTCTTGTCCGCCGTCGCGGTTCCATCCATCTGCGAGACCTTCTCTCAGCGTGTGGCGGATCGTTACATGGAAGACGGTGATGTGATCATTTTTGCGGGCGGCACCGGAAACCCGTTTTTTACCACTGACAGCGGGGCGGCCTTGCGTGCTGCCGAAATGAAGTGCGATGCCTTTTTGAAGGGCACGCAAGTGGACGGCGTTTATTCCGAGGACCCCAAGGTCAACCCGGATGCCGAGCGCTATGAAACTCTCGGCTATGACGAGGTCATCAGCCGGAACCTGAAGGTCATGGACACCACCGCGATCGCCTTGGCCCGGGACAATTCCATCCCGGTCATTGTCTTCTCGATCCATTCGCCAGGCGCGCTGGTCAGTGTGTTGCAGGAAACCGGAACCTACACAGTCGTGGGTGACGAGTAGTTTTTCGGCGCCTAACAGGCTGCAGCACTTGTGTTTCGGTGCGGTTGTGCCATGTTGGCGCGCCGGATCTGATTTGGCTTAAGCAACAAGAACAGTGAGGACAAAATGTCTGTAGAAGGTGTCGACCTGGATGACTTGAAGCGGCGCATGCAAGGCGCGCTTTCTTCTCTGAAAACTGATTTCTCAGGTCTGCGGACAGGCCGCGCCTCCGCAAGCATGCTCGATCCGATTTCTGTCGACGCTTATGGCCAGTCCATGCCGCTGAGCCAAGTTGGAACGGTTTCCGTACCAGAGCCGCGCATGGTTGCGATTCAGGTCTGGGACAAGTCCATGGTTGCCGCTGTTGAAAAAGCCATTCGCGAATCAAACCTCGGCTTGAACCCGGTTGTGGATGGTCAGTTGCTGCGTCTGCCGATCCCCGAGCTCAACCAGGAGCGCCGTCAGGAGCTGATCAAGGTTGCGCACAAGTATGCCGAACAGGCCAAAGTTGCGATCCGTCACGTACGCCGCGACGGAATGGATGACGCCAAGAAGGCAGAAAAGGACGGCGAGATCTCTCAGGACGACAGCCGTGTTGCATCTGACGAAGTGCAAAAACTCACCGATGGGATGATCGGCGAAGTGGATGCGATGCTTGCGAAGAAAGAAGCGGAGATTTCGCAGGTTTAAAGGGCGGCTTTGGGCCAGCAGTCGAGGACTAGGATGAGCAGCAACCTGGAACGACAGGCAAATGCAGAGCCGGTTTCGGCTGCGCCTTCGCATGTGCCAAACCATGTTGCGTTCATCATGGACGGAAATGGCCGTTGGGCGTCTTCTCGCGGCCTGCCGCGTACCGAAGGCCACCGTCAGGGGCTGGAGGCGCTGCGCAAGATCATCCGTCATGCCGCTCTGCGGGGCGTCGGGATCGTAACTATCTACAGCTTCTCGACGGAGAACTGGAGTCGGCCGGAGCCTGAAGTCAGATTTCTGATGGGGCTGCTGCGCCGGTTCGTGCAACGTGACTTGAGTGAGTTGCACCGGGAAAACATCCGCATCCGTATTATCGGTGAGCGTGATAATCTCGATGCCGGGATTCTCAAGCTTTTGCTCGATGCCGAGGAGCTGACCCGCAACAACACGGGCATGGATCTGGTTGTTGCCTTCAACTACGGCGCCCGGCAGGAGCTGACTGCTGCGGTGAAAAAGTTGTGCGAGAAGGTTGCGCGCGGCGAAATCGAACCAAGCGCCATCACGGAAGCCCATATTTCCGCCGAGCTCGACACAGCGGGTCTACCTGATCCGGATCTGATCGTGCGTACAAGTGGCGAACTCCGCCTCTCAAATTTCCTATTATGGCAGGCGGCGTATACAGAATTCTATTTCTCGGATCTCATGTGGCCCGATTTCGATGAAGCTGCGCTGGATCAGGCGCTGGAGTGCTTCGGCAACCGGGATCGGCGGTACGGTGGTGTCACCGCGCAGGCACTTTGAGGCCGATAAAAGGTAATGCCTGATCAAGACCTTCCAGCCAAAACGAAAAGCAATCTGCAGCTGCGGGTTCTGTCTGCAGCGGTCTTGGGGCCACTGGTTCTTGGACTGATTTATCTGGGCGGATGGGTCTATGCGGTCCTTGTGTTGGCGGCTGCTATTCTTTTCCTGTCAGAGTGGTTTACGATCACTGGGACCAAGCAGACATCGGTTCCCGCGATCGCCGGGCAGGTAGCCCTCGTAGGGGCATGTGGTCTGAAGCTTTTCGGTTTTCACGTTGAGGGACTGTTGGTCGTGGCTGCTGGCGCAGCTGCGACGCTGATTTTGTCCGGTTTTTCCAGGGAAGGGCGCTGGGGGGCGGAAGGTATCGTCTACAGCGGCCTGGCCCTGACAGCGCTCTTGTCCTTGCGGGCAGGCACTGGCGGTCTGGTCTTCACTTTCTTTTTGTTCTTTGTGGTTTGGGCGACAGATATCTTTGCTTACTTCACCGGCCGGGCAATTGGCGGCCCCAAACTCTGGGCAAGGGTGTCGCCGAAGAAAACCTGGTCGGGTGCAATCGGCGGGCTTACCGTCGCAATCGTTTTCGGTGTCGGCGTCGCGGCAATCAGCGGAGCCAGTCAACTTGGGACCTGGGCCGTGCTTGCGGCTATCCTGTCAATTGTCTCACAAGCCGGTGATTTGTTGGAATCTGCGATCAAACGCCGATTTGATGTTAAAGATTCCAGCCAGCTGATCCCCGGACATGGCGGTATCATGGATCGGATTGATGGCTTGGTCGCCGCTGCTATCTTTGCGGTGCTGATCGGCCTGGTCGCCGGTGGCACGTTTGCAGATCCTTTAAACAGCTTGGCTCTATTCTGAGTGGGAGAGTGCCGTTGACGGCGGAACAAGAGCAAGACTATCCGGCAAAAACGGTTCGCGTTACGGTTCTTGGTGCGACCGGATCGATCGGCCAGAGCGTCGCAGATTTGATCGCCCGCAATCCCGACCGCTTTGAAGTTGTTGCATTGGTTGCCAATTCAAGCGCTGACGCCTTGGCGGAAATCGCGCTCCGTTTGAAGGCCAAATCTGCTGTTTTGTGCGATGCAGGCAATTATGAGGATCTGAAAAACCGGCTTTCTGGAAGCGGGATCGAGAGCGCGTCCGGTGATCAAGCTGTGCTTGAGGCGGTCGACCGGGATACAGATCTTGTCATCGGTGCGATCGTGGGCGCCGCCGGTCTTGTGCCAACCATGGCAGCTATTAAGCCCGGCCGGCGAATTGCGCTGGCCAACAAGGAGTGCCTGGTGTGCGCAGGGGACCTGTTCATGGCCAAGATTGCGGCAAAGGGCGCCGAAATCCTGCCGGTCGACAGTGAGCACAACGCAATATTCCAGGTCTTCGAGGCATCGCACCCGGACAGCATAGAAAAGGTCATTCTGACTGCGTCAGGCGGCCCGTTCCGGACGATGGCATTTGAAGATATGGTGCGGGTCACACCACAGCAAGCGCTCAAACACCCGAATTGGGATATGGGCGCGCGGATCTCCATCGACAGCGCAACGATGATGAACAAGGGTCTTGAAGTTATTGAGGCTCATCACCTTTTTCCGGTGAGTGCTGATCAGTTGGATGTGCTTGTCCATCCGCAATCTGCCGTTCACGGGCTTGTCCAATACCGCGACGGATCGCTTCTTGCGCAGCTCGGCAGTCCCGATATGCGCACACCGATTGCGCATTGCATGGCCTATCCGCGGCGGATGAAAGCACCGGTCGAGCGTTTGGATTTGGCGAAACTTGGATCGCTCACGTTTGAGGAACCGGACATGAAGCGGTTCCCGGCATTGCGGATCGCGCTGGAGGCGCTCCGGTCGGGCGGTACAGCACCAGCGGTTCTAAATGCCGCCGACGAAACAGCAGTTGCGGCCTTTCTGAAGGGCGCGATCGGGTTTATGGATATCCCGGCAGCTGTCGAAGAGGCGCTATCGGCGTTTTCTGCCAAAGGAAAGCTTGCACCAGCTGCGACGGTAGAAGACGTTTTGGCGCTGGATCAGGAAGCTCGTGTTTGGACTGGGCATTGGATTTCAAGCCGCGCCGCCTAATTTATCCGATGCGAAACGAATGCTGGATCATTAACGTGCCGTAATTCCATTGCTATTAAGGTAGCGCTTAAGTACAGTGCGGGAACAATCGGAAATCTCATGGAAATATTTGGCTCTGCCTACGACCTTCTGATCGGCTATATGGTGCCGTTCCTGTTTGTTCTGACGATCGTCGTCTTCTTTCATGAGCTCGGCCACTTTGCCGTTGCGCGGTGGTGCAATGTGAAGGTGGATGCATTTTCCGTTGGTTTTGGGCGGGAATTGTTTGGCTGGTACGACAAACACGGCACGCGCTGGAAGGTGTCGCTTATTCCCCTTGGCGGCTATGTGAAATTTGCCGGTGACGAGAATGCCGCGAGTGTCCCGGACCGGGAGTACATTGCCAGCATGAGCGAGGAAGAGCGCAGAACAGCTTTCATCGCAAAACCCGTGTGGCAGCGTGCAGCGATCGTGGCTGCCGGTCCGATCGCCAATTTTATCCTGGCGGTCATCATTTTTGCCGCGATCTTCATGGCTTACGGAAAGCCGCAGCTCTTGCCGGTCGTCTCCACGGTTATCGAGGGTTCCGCTGCCGAAGCAGCGGGCATTCAGACGGGTGACCGAATCCTGTCGATCAATGACAAGCCATTGTCTTATTTTGAAGATTTGAAATGGACAGTGCGCCATAATCCGGACCAGCCGCTAGTCCTCGGGATTGAGCGGGACGGAGCTGAGCTCACAGCGACAGTGGTGCCCGTTTACGTCACCGACGTCAATCAGTTCGGTGTTGAGTACCGGGAGCCGCGCATTGGCGTGGCAATCGCAAGTGACGAAAATACCCGTATCTTGAAGCAGCTCGGTGTTGGCGGCGCGCTTTGGGAAGGTGTGCTGCGTACCTACAAGATCATCTACGATACTGTTAATTTCATCGGCGAGATCTTTGCCGGGGAGCAATCGGCAAAACAATTGGGTGGGCCGATACAAATTGCGCAGGTGTCCGGAACGGTTGCTCAGTTCGGCTTGATTGAGCTCATCAGTCTCGCTGGTTTTCTGTCTGTTTCGATCGGTTTCATCAACCTGCTTCCAATCCCGATTCTCGACGGCGGCCATCTGGTGTTTTACGCGGCTGAAGCTATCCGTGGAAAACCGCTCAACGAGAAGGTGCAGGAAGTTGGTTTTCGCATCGGTTTAGGCCTCGTACTAATGCTGATGGTGTTCGCGACTTGGAACGATATCTGGCGATTAATGAGCCTTTAAGCGGGGAGCCGTGACATTGACGCAACGTCCTCTGACTAAATCGATTTCGGCGGCCAACTGCTGTTGCGTTATCGGTAAAAACCTATAAAACATGGATCGATTTTTGGGATTCTCCGGGGGTGATCGGATGAATTCCGAGACGGGGTTTTAAAAAACAAAGGCATAGCGCACTGATGCAGCGATTGCAGAAACACTTGAGAGCCGCAATTTTGGCGACCGCGGTTCTCTCAGCCGGATCGTTTGTTCCGGGCAACTTTGGTCCGTTCGCGGGGGCAACGCAGGCGGAAGCCGCTGTTGCGCGCAACATCGAAGTTCGCGGCACGAGCCGGATCGAGGAAGATACGGTCATCAGCTACATGACCATCGTTCCCGGCCGCTCCTATGGCGCGGCTGACGTCGATGAGTCTTTGAAGGCGCTGTATGCAACCGGTTTGTTTGCCACGGTAGAAATCACCCCGCGTGGCAGCACCGTCATCGTGACCGTGACCGAGAATCCGATGATCAACCGGGTCTCCTTTGAAGGGAACCGCAAGATCAAGGACGATGCGCTGTCTACAGCCGTACGTTCACAGTCACGGTCCATGCTCTCTCGCGCTAAAGTCCAGTCCGACGTCCAAAGCATTCTTGAAGCTTATCGCCGCAGCGGCCGTTATGGCGCTGCCGTTGAGCCGAAGATCATTGATCGCGGTCAGAACCGGGTCGACTTGGTCTTCGAAATTAATGAAGGTGCGAAGACCGGCGTGGAGCGCATCAGCTTCATCGGCAACAACTCGTTCAGCGACGGCCGTCTTCGGGACGTGATCCGCACACGCGAAAGTGGGCTGCTGAGCTGGTTGCGCAGCACCGACACATACGATCCTGATCGTCTGGCTGCGGACGAAGAGCTGCTGCGCCAATACTACAACAACAAAGGCTATGCGGATTTCCGTATCGTTTCTGTAAGTGCTGATCTCGACCGCGAGAACAACATCTTCTACGTGACCTTCACGGTTGATGAGGGCGATCGCTACGATGTCGGCAACGTTGAGGTGGTTTCCACGATCGCCGAAGTTGACCCGGAAGATCTGCGCCGGCTGGTTCGGACCCGCAGCGGCCGGACATTCAACGCCCTGCGCGTCGAGCAGTCCGTTGAAGACATTACGCTCCGTGTTTCTGAAGAAGGTTACGCGTTTGCCCGTGTTCGTCCGCGTGGTTCACGGAACTACGAAAACAACACGATCGACCTGATCTACTACATCGAAGAAGGCCCGCGGGCGTATGTTGAGCGCATCAACATCATCGGCAACGACCGGACCCGTGAGTATGTCATCCGCCGCGAGTTTGACGTTGCTGAAGGCGATGCGTTCAACCGCGCCCTGATCGACAAGGCTGAGCGCCGTTTGCGCAACTTGAACTTCTTCGAGCGTGTATCCATCACGACCCAGCAGGGCAGTGCACCGGATCGCGTGATTGTGAACGTGCAGGTTGAAGAAAAGCCGACAGGTGAAATCTCCTTCGGTATCGGTTACTCCACGACCGATGGCGTGGTCGGTGACATCTCCCTGACCGAGCGCAACTTCCTGGGCCGTGGCCAGTACGTTAAAATCGGTGTTGGTGGTGGTTCCGATACCCAGACCTACGAGTTCCGGTTCATCGAGCCGTTCTTCATGGGCCGCCGGGTCGCGCTGGACCTCGATGTCTACCGTCAGGTTAATGATGCCAACAGCTACCGGTCTTTTGACGAAGAGCGGACAGGCGGTGGCTTCGGCTTTACCCTGCCACTGCGCGAAGATGAGACAACACTCCGTCTGTTCTATGCAATCTACGAGGAGAAGAACACCGACGGCAAATATGGCTCGACCGGGATCAATAACTGTAGCACTGCCAACCTCTCGCTGGCTGTCTGTGACTCCCTTGGAACATACCTGACCTCGCTGGTTGGTTATGAGCTGCGCTACAACACTCTTGACCGCAACCTGAACCCGACGGACGGCATCTATGCATCCTTCAGGCAGGAGTTTGCCGGTGTTGGTGGCGATAGCCAGTACATCAAGAGTGAAATCCAGGCACGTGCCTACAAGGAAATCCTCGCTGACTATGGCCTCGTCGGCAGCGTTCAGTTCCGTGGTGGTAACATCATCGGCCTCAATGAGCGTCTTCGGGTGTCAGAGCAGTTCATGCTTGGTGGCAACCTGATCCGCGGCTTTGAAAACCGGGGTATCGGCCCTCGTGATGCGACGTCTGATGACGCGATCGGCGGCCGTTGGTATTTTGCAGCGACAACTGAAGCACAGTTCCCGATCCCGGGCATTCCGAAAGAACTGGGTCTTGGTGGTGCACTGTTTGCCGATGCCGGCTCTCTGTGGGATGCCGACAACGAATTGGTTGATATCGTTGAAGCTGGCGGCGGCCGGATCCTTTCCAATGGATTTGACCTGCGTGCTTCAGTCGGCTTCGGTATCCGGTGGCAGTCGCCATTCGGTCCGCTCAAGGCAGACTTTGCTTACCCGCTCCTGAAAGAAGACTCTGACCGCACCCAGGTGTTCCGCCTGAGTGGTGGCACCACCTTCTAAGAAGCGGTTTCTACCCAAAAACCGACGGCCGCCGCATCAAACGGCGGCCGTTTTTGTTACGGTCAAACCGGACCGCAGGTGTTCAAAAGAGGATATGCCGATGTCCGAGCCGAAATTCTTTCACTTTCCAGAAGGTGTACGCCTCGGCGATATCGCCGGTTGGGCAGAGGCCGAGCTGGTGAACGGCGCACCGGAAACCGAAATCACCGGAGTTGCTCCGCTTGAAGACGCCGGTCCGGGCATGCTGGTGTTTTTCGACAATACGGCCTACCTCGACGCGCTGACCACCACTGCGGCAGCCGGCTGCCTGGTCAGCACACGCCACAAGGACAAGGTTCCCGAAGGCGTTGCCGCGCTTGTGTGCAAGGATGCCTACCGGTCTTGGGCCAAAGTGCTGGCTCATCTCTTTCCCGAGGCAATGGTCCCGCGTGACCATGGTGTCGGAGGCGTATCCGAGCGCGCATCGGTTGATGAGACAGCAAGTCTTGAAGACGGTGTGTGCGTTGAACCTGGGGCGGTTATCGGGGCAGGCGCAGAAATTGGTGCTGGGACTGTCATTCGCTGCAATGCGGTGATTGGGGCAGGCGTGCGTATCGGCCGTGACAGTGTCATTGGCGCCAATTGTTCCGTCCAGCATTCAATCTTGGGCAATCGCGTTTATCTTCACCCTGGTGTGTGCTGCGGGCAAGACGGTTTTGGCTACGCCATGGGTCCGGGCGGACACTTGAAAGTGCCACAAGTCGGGCGGGTTGTTATACAGGATGACGTGGAGATTGGCGCCAACACCACCATTGACCGCGGGGCCAACCGCGACACCGTGATTGGTGAAGGCACGAAGATCGATAACCAGGTCCAGATTGGCCACAATGTCGTCATTGGCCGTCATTGCGTCATCGTCTCCCAAGTCGGGATTTCCGGCAGCGCAACGCTTGAAGATTATGTGGCGATTGGCGGACAGAGCGGTGTGGGCGGGCATGTCACCATCGGCATGGGTGCTCAGGTTGCGGCGGTCAGCGTTGTCAGCGAAAGCTTGGAAGCCGGCGGACGCTACGGCGGAACGCCCGCAAAACCTGTGAAACAATGGTTCCGCGAAGTTGCTGCAGTCAGAAAACTTGCAGAACGCGGCGGCAAATCGTAAACGGACAGCAGTTCACACATCTAATTACTTGAAGAGTTTTGGCGGACCTCCGCCAAGGGGCGAAGAATGGACGAAACAGAAAAAACAACGCTCGCAACAGCGGACATCATGAAAGTCATGAAGCTGTTGCCGCACAGGTATCCGTTTTTGCTGATTGACCGGATCATCGAGATGGACGGCGACAACAGCTGCATCGGCATCAAGAACGTCACCATCAACGAGCCGCAGTTTCAGGGCCACTTCCCGGAACGGCCAATTTTCCCGGGCGTTCTGTTGATCGAAGCCATGGCGCAAACGGCAGGCGCCTTGTGCGTTCATGCGCGCGGTGCCGATGCCCCGCCGCAACTGGTCTATTTCATGACCATCGATAGGGCGAAGTTCCGCAAACCTGTGGAGCCGGGCGATCAGGTCCATTTTCACGTCAAGAAAATCAAGCAACGTGCCAACATCTGGAAGTTCGATGCGGTTGCCATGGTTGACGGCGCAAAAGTCGCCGAAGCCGAGGTTAGCGCGATGCTGGTAGACGCGTGAGGAATTATGGCTGATATCCATCCAACAGCGATCATTGAAGACGGCGCAACAATCGGCGTCGGCGTGCGCATTGGCCCTTATTGTGTCATTGGGTCTCAGGTGACACTTGGCGACAACGTTGAGCTGAAGTCTCATGTTGCGCTTGCCGGTGACACAACCATTGGAGCTGGCACAGCCATCTTCCCGTTCGCATCGGTTGGTCATCAGGCACAGGATCTGAAGTTCCGTGGCGAGGCCGCCACTCTGACGATTGGCGAAAGCTGCATCATCCGCGAAGGCGTAACGATCAATCCGGGCACCGAGGGCGGCGGACTGAGCACGACAATCGGCAACAATTGTGCGTTTCTTGCAAATTCCCATGTCGGACATGACAGTCACCTTGGGGACAGGGTCATTTTGTCCAACAACGTAATGATCGCAGGTCACGTAACCGTCGGCAGCAATGTGATTTTCGGCGGTGGGTCCGCTGTTATTCAGTTCACACGGATTGGCGACAACGCCTTTGTCGGCGGCATGGCCGGCCTTGAGAACGACCTCATTCCGTTTGGCATGGTGACTGGTAACCGGGCGAACCTTGGTGGACTAAACCTGATCGGATTGAAACGCGCTAATTTCCCGCGTGAGCAAATTCATGCGTTGCGCGCGGCCTATAAGGCGCTGTTCGAGAGCAACGAAGGCACCTTGCGCACGCGCGCTGAGGAGATCGCGGCCACCACTCAAGATCAGCCGCTGGTAAAGAAAGTGACCGACTTCATCCTTCAAGAGGAAGACCGGCGCTTCTGCACACCTGCATAAGCGGGTATTGGACATGACATTGGCCGAAACCGCCTCCCATGCTCCGGTCGCATTGATTGCCGGCAATGGCCGAATACCGTTGCAGGTCGCCAATGCCCTGGCGGCTGCAGGCCGGGAGTGCAAGGTGGTCGCGATCCGCGGGGAGGCCGATGCGGCAACACGCTCGCTCGCCTCTGCCGAGCTCGGCTGGGGAGAAATCGGCCGGCTCTATGCCTTTTTGAAGAAGAGTGGCTGCCGGGATGTGATGTTGATTGGCGGTGTGTCGAAACGCCCGGATTTTGCGTCCATTCTGGGTGATCTGGGCACGCTCCGCCGGTTGCCGACCATTATTCGCGCGCTTGCCGGCGGCGATGACAGCCTGTTGACCAAGGTTATTGGTCTTTTCGAGGTAGAGGGATTTCGCGTGGTGGGGATCAAGGATGTTGCACCCGGGCTTCTCGCAGCCAGCGGCGTTTTAGGACAGACCCAGCCGCGCGACACCGATTGGCACGACATTCAGATTGCCTTGACCGCGACCCAGAAACTGGGTGAACTTGACATTGGACAGGCGGCTGTGGCCATTGGTGGCCGGGTTGTCGCTTTGGAGGGCGCGGAAGGCACCGATGCCATGCTCGAACGCTGCGCAGATTTGCGTGGCAGCGGCCGGATCCGGGCAAAGAACAAGACTGGTGTACTGGTAAAGACCGCCAAACCCAATCAGGATTTGCGGGTTGATCTGCCCACCATCGGGCCACGGACGATTGAGCGGGCCGAAGCCGCAGGGCTGGCAGGCATAGCGATTGAAGCGGGCGGTGCCTTGATTTCCGATCGGGAGGAAACATTGGCGCAGGCAGATCGGGCAGGTCTGTTCGTCATCGGCATTGACCAGTCTGTCTTGTCTCAAGGTCCGGTCGAATGACGACGCCTGAGGCCAACGCCATGCCCACCGTTTGCATAGTTGCCGGTGAGGAATCTGGCGACCAACTCGGCTCGGAACTGATCAAGGCGATGAACGAAAAACTCGGCCCCGGCGTGCGGTATTGCGGTGTCGGCGGAGAACGCATGACGTCTCTTGGGCTCACCAGCTTCTTCGACATGGCCGATGTGTCGGTCATGGGATTGTCTGCGGTGCTCGCGCGCTTGCCGTTGATCGTGAAACGCGTCTACCAGACCGTCGACGCTGCCATTGCTGCAAAGCCCGATGTTCTGGTCATCATTGACAGTCCGGACTTCACACACAACGTGGCAAAACGCGTGCGCAAAAGGGCGCCGCACATTCCGGTTGTTGGTTATGTATCGCCGTCAGTCTGGGCCTGGCGGCCGGGACGGGCAAAAAAGATGAGCGTCTATGTCGACGAGTTGCTGGCGCTTTTACCGTTCGAACCGGCAGTGCATAAGAAGCTCGGCGGACCGCGTACTCATTATGTCGGTCACCCGTTAAGTGAGAACGCCGATCTCTTGCGCCCGTCTGAAGGGGAACGCGCGCCGTTGGGGTGTGGCGAGAAAGTCCTGTTGGTCTTGCCGGGCAGCCGGGGAAGCGAAATCACACGGCTTCTCGACGTCTTTGGCGAGACGGTTGCACGGGTGAAGGCGGATATGCCGGAGGTGAGGGTGGTCCTGCCGGCGGTGGCCCATCTGGAAAACCAGATCCGGCAGGGCGTCGCCAACTGGCAGGTCCAGCCGGACATCGTGACCGGCCTTGATGCAAAACGGGCGGCCTTCCGGAGTGCGCATGCCGCTTTGGCAGCATCCGGCACTGTGTCACTGGAACTGGCGCTTGCCGGTGTGCCGATGGTTGTGGCCTACAAGGTTGACTGGTTCTTCCGCAGGCTCAATGACCTCAACAAGATCTTCAAATTCGCCAGCGTCGACTCCTTTGTGCTCCCGAACATCATACTGGGCACGAAGGCGATCCCCGAGTTCCTGAATGAAGAGGTTCAGCCGGATGTGCTTGCATCTCTGTTGACTGGCTATCTCACGGACAGTCCAGAACGCGCGGCACAGGTCGCTGACCTTAGCCGCCTAGATGACGTCATGCGGTTGCCGGATGGCTACAGCCAAAGCGCGGCCGCAGCCGACGTCGTTATCGGGTGTTTGAAAGTCTCTTAGGCGCTGACCCGTCTGAAATTACTACAGTCGTAATCATTTTTGAAAAGCCTGTTTTGTGAAATCGAGCAGGAGGCGGAGATTCCTAGACATGGCAGCACCCGGTGGAAAGACCCCATAGATGGCGATTTCCGGCAGCCGTGTTCCCGGAAGAACCTCCTCCAAGAGGCCTGCCCGGATTTTCGGATCGGCATCATAGCGCGGGATGCGTCCGATACCGTGGCCTGCCTCCACAAAGGCTGTCCGGGCAACGGCATTGTTGGTGGTGATGCTTCCCTCCGGTTCGAAGACTTTCGAGGCGCCTCCGGGGATGAGAATCTCCACCTTCTGCTTGTTCATGTGAAGCACCCATTGATGGGCACTCAGATCATCAATGGTCTTGGGCCGGGACCGGGCTAGAAAATAGCTGGGGGCCGCACACAGGCAGGTCGTAATCGTTGCGAGGCGTGTGGCCTTCAGGTCTGAATCGGGCAGGGGGGCCCCGCGAATTGCAAGATCAAAGCCCTCTTCCAGAATGTCGACGACCGTGTCTGAGAAACTGACGTTGAGCTTGATCTTCGGATAGAGCTTGTGAAAGGCACCGAGAACCGGAACCATGTGATTAAGGCCGACGCTCACAGGGCATGAAATGCGTAAAACGCCCTCCGGCTCCTGCTTGTAGCGCTCAATGGCTCGCTGAGCAGCCACGGTCTCATCCATGATGATCCGGCAATGGCCGAGCAGCTTCGCTCCGGCTTCTGTGATTTTTAGACTTCGTTGTGCCCGATGGAAAAGGCTGAGCCCGTAGGCGTCTTCCAGTTTGTTCACGTGATAGCTGACAACAGCACGTGTGAGGCCCAGATGCCGTCCGGCCGAGCTGAAGGATCCGCTGTCTGCGACTTGTGCAAAAACCATCAGGCTCTTGAGGTGTTCGATAGACGCTTCCATGCGGACCGTGCTCCCAGGATTGTCTCAATAATTATGACATTAAGGCCAATTAATTCGCCATTGGTATTACTGGGTGAGCGAATTAAATCAAGGTCACGCCGGACAGATTGTCCATCCATTTTTGACAAGGGAGAATTTTGATGCCGCAAGTACCTGATAAAAAAGTCCTGATTGTTCTGACCAGCCATGAAGATCTTGGTGACACCGGTCAGAAAACCGGTTTCTGGGTCGAAGAATTTGCCGCCCCTTATTATGCCTTCAAGGACGCGGGTGCGGATATCACGCTTGCCTCGCCTAAGGGCGGCCAGCCGCCAATTGATCCAAAGAGTTCCGATCCGTCTGCAGCGACCGACGCAACCCGCCGGTTTGATGCTGACCCGGAAACCCAGAAGGCTTTGGCAAACACCCTGAAATTGGATGACGTAAACGCTGCGGACTATGACGCGATCTTTTACCCGGGCGGCCATGGCCCTTTGTGGGATCTCACCAATGACACGACGTCCATTGGCCTGATCGAGACTTTCTTTAACGCCGGCAAACCCGTTGGCGCGGTCTGTCACGCACCCGCAGTGCTTCTCAATGCCAAAACACCAGACGGAGCACCGCTTGTGAAGGGCCGAAAGGTTGCCGGGTTCACAAATGCCGAAGAAGACGCCGTTGGCCTGACCAATGTGGTCCCATTCCTTCTCGAAGATGAGTTGAAGGCAAAGGGGGGCGCATATGAAAGCGTGGCCAGCTGGTCTTCATTTGCGGTCGAAGACGGCAATTTGATCACCGGCCAGAACCCGGCAAGTTCTGAGGCTGTTGCAGAAAAAGTGCTCGCCCAGCTCGGATAAGCACACAAAACCGAAATGAAAAAGGGCGCCGCTTGGCGCCCTTTTGTTTTGCTTCAGGGAAACGGCGTTAGCCGACGAGGCCGCCATCTTCCCGGGTCACTGCGATGATCGCGGACCGCGGAACAGACGTGCCGCCAGCCGGCCAGTGGCTGTTGCCGCGCTCGCCCGGGTGCTGGATGCCGACAAACATGGTCCGGCGGTCCGGGCTCCAGGTCAGACCGGTGATTTCACACTCGTTCGGACCAACCATGAAGCGGCGGATCTCACCGGTAACCGGGTCACCGGCAAGCATCTGGTTGTTGCCTTGACCGGCAAAGTCGCCTTCGTTCTTGTAGTTGCCATCCGTCTGGATCCAGACCAGGCCGTTGGAGTCGAAAGCCAGGCCGTCCGGCGAGTTGAACATGTTCTCTTCGTTGACGTTCGCGGAGCCGGCATAGGCATCGGAATGAACGGTTGGGTTGCCCGCAAGAACATAAAGATCCCAGGTGAAACCCGGAGCCGTATGGTCGCCGCCATCCGGGCGCCAGCGCACGATCTGCCCGTAGTTGTTCTTCTCGCGCGGATTCGGACCGTTGACGGATGTGTCGTCGCCGCCGGCATTCGGCTTGACCCCACGGTTCTTGTTGTTGGTCAGGCAGCAGTAGACTTCCGGTGCCTTTGGATTGGCCGAGATCCACTCCGGACGGTCCATGGTGGTTGCGCCGACTTTGGATCCTGCCTGGCGGGTATGGATATGGATTTCAGCCTGATCCATGCCGGTTGTTTCCGGGGTCAGGGCCACCCATGCGCCGGTGCCGTTGTCGCTGAACTTCGCAACATAAAGAATGCCGTCGTCCAACAGTGCGTCAGTCGGAGCACCCGGTGCGTAAACACCGTTGGAAACGTAGCGGTAGACGAATTCACCGCGCTCATCATCGCCCATATATACGACAATGCGGCCGTCATTGTTGACCACGGCTTCGGCGTTTTCGTGTTTGAAACGACCAAGGGCGGTTCGTTTTTTCGGTGTGGAGGTCGGGTCGGTCGGATCGATCTCGACAACATAACCGGCGCGGTTCGGCTCGTTCGGATGTTTGGAGACATCATAACGATCTTCAATTACAGCCCAGTTGTAGCCCCAGTCCGTTGCAGACACGCCATACCGAGCAAGTTCCGGAGTTACTTCGTGGTCCGGATTTTCCGGAGCGGAAAAATAGCCGTTGAAGTTTTCTTCACAGGTCAGGTACGTGCCCCATGGGGTGACGCCGTTGCCGCAGTTGTTCCAGGTCCCAAGAGACTTGGTGCCGGTTGGATCGGCTTCGGTCTTCATCAAGTCATGGCCTGCGGCCGGTCCGGTCAGCTCCATCTCGCTTTGCGGCGTGATCCGGCGGTTGTACGGGCTGTCCTTGACGATTTTCCAGGCACCACCGTCATTGGCGATTTCAACAACGGAGATGCCGTGTGCCATCATGCCCTTGGCAATGTCGTCTTCGGCCATGATGCGCTTGTCTTCGGCACTCAGCGCGATGATGTCGCGGTTGGTGTATTCGTTGTTGACGACGAGGAGCGTTTTGCCGTCATGGGAGAACACGTCCATGCCGTCCGTATTGTCGCCGAACGCGCGGGCCTGGCTATCCGCCGTGCCGCGGGTCGCATCATCAAACTCGGGAACATCGGACCACAATGGATCGCCCCACTGCACCAGAATTTCCGACTTGTAGCCTTCCGGGACAATCACTGCATCGGCTGTCGAAGTCGGGATCTGGGTAAAGGCAAAGCGACCGTCCGCAGCCTTTGCACCGGTCGGTACCAGGCTCGTGCCAAGGGCGGTAAAGCTGCCAAATGCCAAAACGCCGCCCAGAAAGCCGCGGCGGCTAAGGGCCGATTCAACAATCCGGTCAAAATCATTCTCTTCGGGACGGGGATTTACGACCTCGTCAAATTCATCGAACGACAAATCTTTGGTGTCGATGTTGGCCATTGAAGGCTCCTCCAGGCTAGCGACCGTTCTCGGTCTTGGCTAAGAATTTTTGGTTGGCACCCGCCAGGGTCGCATTGACTATAGCTGCAACTATTTAGCTGTCAAAGCGATGATCTGAACGACCGTTTCATCGCTTCGATTGAAACGCCCGTACCCATCGGATCTATGCAAATTTTGATTTCAAATGGATGACGCTTCCCGCCGTCATTCATTCCAAAAGATATGAAATTTGTCCGGGTTTGTTCCGGTATCGTGGCCCCGTTTGAGTTCATCTTGATCAAGCCGAACAGTGGGAGGCATGGGTTGGAAAACACGTTGGGAGGCTGTGGCGTACTGCCAACGCCTCCCAAAGAGTTACAGGGTCCTTTGCAGCTCTTAGCTCGGTGAAAAAGGAACAGATGAGTGGTGCAGCACGATCTTCAGATCGCCATCTTCCATCCGCTCAACACCAAAGGTGTATTCAACCTTCACTTCTGTGCCGTCAGTGGTCATGAAGTAGTAGTTGCCCATGGTCATGGCGGTTTCGCCGCTGATCACCATGCCCTCCGGTTCCCAGCGGACATTGGTATAAGGCGCGATCGCAAAGCCATTGTCCTCGGAGATATCGCCGCCCACAAAGTAGGAGAGGGCCGCATCAAAGTCTCCCCGGAACTGATCTTCACTGGCGAGCGTTGGCTTGAAAAGGACAGGGCGGTCGCCGTAAGCATAAAACTGCTCGATATGGTTTGTTGCCGCCGCTCTATAGTCTCCACCGTCCGTATGCACCTTACCGATGTTGACGATGCCTTCGCCCCAGGCGGTTTTCAGGGCAGTGACCTCCTTCTCCGTCAGTTCAGCAGAAGACTGTGTCGCCGCGGTGGCGGACACGGCGGTCGCTGCGAGCGCGGCAGCAATGGCAAAAGCGGCAGGTCTCAACATACTTCTCTCCTCCATGAAATGGCAGGTTCATCCAAAGACAACCTGGAGATGGGAAGTCGACAATCACGTTACCAATTAAAAGAATTTAATGTTTGAGCCGGGCTGCATGCCATCTACTGGCCTGCCAATTGATCTTTTCTCTTGGCATGTAAGCCGACCTGATGTCGTTTGAGCATTTTTGAGAATTGTTCAGAGTGTTTGACGAGGATCAATGGCTGTTGAGATGCCTGCAGATACGGTGAGCACACATCGGAGCCGAAGATGCTGAGCAAACCTTTTCTGACAACACATGAAATCGCTGAACTCCTGAAGGTGCGGGAACCAACGGTACGGACCTGGATCCATCAAGAGGAACTGCGGGCCGTGAAGCTCGGCCGGGAGTTTCGCGTGGCGGTCAAAGACCTGGAGGCCTTTGTGAACGAACACGCGACCAGAGCTCCCAGTTGGAAATAAGGCCTTCTGAAAACTGAAACACGAATAGCGACTGCCGAACGAAGCCAGCAGGGCAAAATCGACGGCCGCATTGTGATGACGTTGTTACCGGCGGCAAACAGAGAGGATTTCAATCATGGCAGCGGCGATTGAGGGCTATATCTTTTACGAGATCGCAGCTCTGCTCGTTCTTGCAGCAAGTGTCGGTTTTGTGGGGCTGCTGTTGCGGCAGCCTCTTATCGTCAGCTTTATCGCCGTTGGCATCCTCGCCGGTCCTTCGGTCCTTGGAATTGCGCAGTCAGACGCCCAGATCGATCTGCTGGCGGAGCTTGGAATTGCGGTCCTCTTGTTTCTCGTTGGATTGAAACTGGACTACAATCTTGTCCGAACTCTCGGTCCGGTCGCACTGGTGACCGGACTGGGGCAGGTCCTGTTTACGACCGTCTTCGGCTTCCTGATCGCGCTTGCGCTTGGTATGACACCAACCACCGCGATCTATGTCGCCATCGCGCTGACCTTTTCGTCAACGATCATCATTGTGAAGCTCTTGTCGGACAAGCGTGAGATTGACGCGCTGCACGGCCGGATCGCCCTTGGTTTCCTGATCGTTCAGGATGTCGTTGTCGTCGTTGCCATGATAACGCTTTCCGCGATTGGGGTCGGCAGTGCGAGCGGCAGCGACAGCGCCTTTGCCGATGTTTTGCGGGTCTTCGGCTATGGATTGGCGACGCTTTTGTTCGTCGCGTTCTTCATCCGCTTTGTAGCCAATCCGCTGGTCGAAAAATTGTCCACTGCGCCGGAACTGCTGGTGTCCTTTGCCATTGGCTGGGCGGCATTGCTCGCAGCCGTTGGCCATTACCTTGGTTTTGGCAAGGAGCTGGGCGGTTTGCTGGCCGGTGTGTCACTGGCATCAACCCCCTTTCGCGAGGCGATTTCTGCACGTCTTGCCAGCCTTCGTGACTTCTTGTTGCTGTTCTTTTTCATCGCGCTCGGTGCATCGCTGGACCTGTCGGTCCTCGGCGCGAGTGTGGGGCCTGCCGTCGTGTTTTCCTTGTTCGTTCTGATTGGCAATCCCCTGATCGTTCTGGCGATCATGGGGGCCATGGGATACCGCAAGCGGACCGGGTTTCTTGCCGGCTTGACCGTTGCCCAAATCAGCGAGTTTTCTCTGATCTTCATGGCAATGGGGTTGACGATAGGCCACGTGGATGAACGCGCGCTTGGTCTGGTGACACTTGTCGGGTTGGTCACAATCGCAGCATCGACCTACATGATCACGTTCTCGCATCAGCTCTATGCCGCGCTCGAACCGTTCCTTGGGGTCTTCGAACGGCGCAACACGGCTGCCGAACCCGAGGGCAGCAGCGTGTCTGCAAAGACCTATGACGTCATCCTGTTTGGTCTGGGGCGGTACGGGCTCGGGATTGCCAACGCTTTGAAAGAGGATGGCAAACGGATCCTGGGGGTGGATTTCAGTCCAGGTGCTGTCAGAAATGCCCGGGCGCTTGGCTATGACGTTTTGTTTGGAGATGCCACGGATCCGGAGTTTCTTGCTCATCTTCCACTTGGTAATGCGGAGTGGCTCGTAATGGCTGTTCCGGAACACGACACCGGTGTGACACATGATGACCCGCGCTTTGCTTTGCTGAAAGCTGCCCGTGATCTTGGGTTTGAGGGACGTGTTGCGGTTGCCGCACACCGCGAGGTCACTGCTGAGGCTCTCTCAAGGATAAACGCTGATATCGTCATGATGCCGTACCGTGACGCAGCTTATGCCGCCGCAAACATGATAGCCGGGCGTGCGGCTCCCTCTTTGCCCGGTCTGCAAGATCCTGAAGGTCAAAAGGAGCTGCCGGCATGATTGGGGAGCTCGGGCGTCCAAAAAAAGTACTCGCCGTAATCGATGACACAGATACGCAGATCGCACTTAAGAGTGCAGCCGGGTTGGCAAAGGCGTATGAGGCCGGTTTAGAGGTGATCGCTTGCGTGGAGCCACCGCAGGACATCGCAATTATCGCCCGGCTGGCCGGACGCGATAAAGACGCGATCATTGAAGAGATGGTGACCCGCGCCCAAAGGTCTGCGACAGAGAACCTGAGAAGGGTTCTGCCGGATCAAGCGATCGAACCTCAAGTTGTTGTCGGGAAAGCTTATCTGAACATCATCAGGCATGTTGCTGAAACGGGCTGCGATTTTGTGGTGAAAGCAGCTGAGCCGTTGACCGGCGTCAGTGGTTTCTTGCATGCAAGCAACGACCAGCATCTTTTGCGAAAATGTCCCTGTCCGGTCTGGCTGCAGTCCGGAACCGCTGAGCCGTCGCCGCGCCGTATCATTGCGGCGGTGGATTTGGACAACTGGGATGCGGCGGAACCGGACACTCTGGACATGCTGAACCAGCGCGTTGTCGAAGCTGCGGTGCGTGTTGCACATGCGCCCGGGTCAGAAATCATCATACTTCATGCCTGGGACGCGGTAGGCGAGGGGATGGTTTGGGCTTTTTCCGACACCGGGGATGCGCGCAAGGCAGCCAATGACTATGTGCGGGAGACGTTGAAAATCCGCGAAGAAGCGATGCACCGGTTGCTCAATACAATGCGTGAGAGATTGGCGAGTTCGAACGTGGTCTTACAGCCACTTCTTGCCCGCGGCGCAGTGGAACGCATGATAGAAATTCAGAGCAACATTCAAAACGCGGATCTCGTGGTTATGGGAACTGTCGCGCGGACCGGGCTCAGCGGCGTTTTCATTGGCAACACGGCTGAGAACATCGTCAATAGCCTTCAATGTCCGGTGCTTGCCGTCAAACCTGAAGGGTTTGTCAGCCCATTGCTGGCACCCTGACATCGAAAGAGTGTTGCCGCCGGGTCTCAAGCTGGCCGGTAGAAGGCCTAGCGAATGCCTGTCGGCGGCGCTGCGGTCCCGTGATGCAAGTTGAACGGCAGCGGAGCACGCTTATACCGTTCGCAGGTGTCGCAAGGGCTTGTGAACTGGGTATGGACCGGAAAGCGGCGGCGTGCCCGATCACTTCGGAGGCGCGGTACATCTCCAAATCGCGATTTGGAATTACTCAAGGGCTCCGGTTTTTCGGAAAGCCTGGCTGCAAAGCGTTTGTGCAACTCCTGGGCGACGCGCGGGATCAAATCATTGACCAGCACGTCTTCGTGCGGCGATTGCAGTCTTTTCGACTTGTGACGTTGGTCATGCATTGATGCTCCTCCATCCCAGAAAATTACAACACGCGGGTCTTGCACGCACAAGCTGTGGCGACTGCGTAAGTGCTTTTAGGTAGATGAGACCGGTGATGCGAGAACCAGATATTTTCTGGTAGGCGGCATTTCCCCCCAGAAACAAAAAAGCCCCGGATCTGCGATCCGGGGCTTTTGTCTGGTCAGTTCGTCAACCAATCAGCGGCGCTGATCGATCGGCACGTAGTCGCGCTTGGTAGCACCTGTGTAGAGCTGACGCGGGCGGCCGATACGCTGAGACGGATCTTCCACCATTTCCTTCCACTGGGCGATCCAGCCGACGGTCCGCGCAAGCGCGAACAGCACTGTGAACATGGTAGTCGGGAAACCGAGCGCACGCAGCGTGATGCCGGAGTAGAAGTCGATGTTCGGATAGAGCTTCTTCTCGACGAAATACGGATCGTTGAGGGCGATTTTTTCCAACTCCATCGCAATGTCGAGGAGCGGGTCGTCCTTGATGCCGAGTTCGCCGAGCACCTCGTGGCAGGTTTTCTGCATGATCTTGGCGCGCGGATCGTAGTTCTTGTAGACCCGGTGACCGAAGCCCATGAGACGGAACGGATCGTTCTTGTCCTTCGCGCGGGCAACAAACTCCGGAATGCGGTCAACAGAACCGATTTCGGACAGCATGTTGAGCGCTGCTTCGTTGGCCCCGCCGTGTGCCGGCCCCCAGAGACAGGCAATGCCAGCTGCAATACATGCGAACGGGTTCGCACCGGAGGATCCGGCAAGGCGCACGGTCGATGTGGACGCGTTCTGCTCGTGGTCAGCGTGCAGGATGAAGATACGGTCCATGGCGCGCGCCAAAACCGGGTTTACCTTGTACTCTTCACAGGGAACGGCAAAGCACATGTGCAGGAAGTTTGCTGCATAGCCGAGATCGTTGCGCGGATAAACGAACGGCTGACCGACGTGGTACTTATAGGCCATTGCAGCCATGGTCGGCAGTTTTGCGATCATGCGCAGGGACGCCACCATCCGCTGATGCGGATCGGAGATGTCGGTGCTGTCATGATAGAACGCTGACAGGGCGCCAACGGTGCCGCAGAGGATCGCCATCGGGTGGGCGTCGCGGCGGAAACCGGAATAGAACCGGTTCATCTGTTCGTGGATCATCGTGTGATAGGTCACACGGGTGACGAAATCGTCTTTCTGCGCCTTGGTCGGCAGTTCGCCATACAGCAGCAGATAGCAGGATTCCAGGAAGTCACCATGGTCGGCGAGTTGTTCGATCGGATACCCGCGATACAGCAGCGTGCCTTCGTCACCATCGATGTAGGTGATTTTGGATTCGCACGATGCGGTTGAGGTAAAGCCCGGGTCGTAGGTGAACATGCCCGTGTCCTTGTAAAGGGACGAGATGTTCACAACCGACGGTCCGATGGATCCGTCAAGGACGTCGAAATCGTGGTCGTTGCCACCGACGTTGAGCTTGGCGTTGTTGTCGGCCATTCAGAAAACCCCCTATTTGTTACCCTTGCACTGCCGAGCCACGGGCCTTGGATGCAAGACCCAAATGAGGCGGCCAGACTGTGCTGGAGGAATGGTCGCGTCTTGCCTAGCCCATTTGCCGCACTGCCGCAAGCAGCAGCGTATAACGCTTTGGTCAAAGGCCGACATGTCGATGTTTGCCAATGTTCCGGCGCGCTGCAGCAAAACGCGCCGGTCCTTTGCGCTCCCTTACGTCAGGCAGCCTGATCGGCAATCCGGGCGAGGGATTCGTCGCGGCCGAGCGCAATCAGCACGTCATAAATGCCAGGGGAGGTGCCCCGGCCGGTGAGCGCTGCACGCAGTGGCTGGGCGACTTTGCCGAGTTTCAGATCCTTGTCTTCCGCATAAGCTTTGACAGCCGCCTCCAGCGGTTCCGCTTGCCAGTCAGCAACGCCAGAAAGCACGCCGTTCAGATCGCCCAGAATCGCCCGGGCGTCGTCTGTGAGGATCTTGATCGCTTTCTCGTCATTTTCGAGCGGGCGCTGGCGCCACAGGTAGGAGGCGCTGTCGGTCAATTCGACAAGTGTCTTTGCGCGTTCCTTCAGGCCGGGAAGGGCGGTCAAAGCCGTTTGGGCATTGGCCGCGTCCGACATCCATTCCAAAACCGCTGCCCCATTATCCGCATGGGCAAGATAAACCTTCCAATGCTCCAGCAGCTCAGCGTCGTCTGTTGCGCGCATGTAATGGCCATTGAGATTTTCCAGCTTCTTGAAATCGAAGCGCGCTGCTGACTGACCAACGGCATCCATGCCGAACCATTTGATCATGTCCTCAAGCGACATGATCTCTTCATCACCATGGCTCCAGCCGAGGCGCGCGAGGTAGTTGCGCATGGCTTGCGGCAGATAGCCAAGGGCCCGATAGGCCTCTGCGCCGGTCGCGCCGTGGCGTTTGGAAAGTTTGGCACCGTCGGGCCCGTGGATCAGCGGGATATGCGCCATTTTCGGCACGTCCCAGCCGTTGGCATTGAAAATCAGCGTCTGACGGGCGGCGTTGGTCAGATGGTCGACACCGCGGATGATATGCGTGATGCCCATGTCGTGATCATCGACAACCACGGCCAGCATGTAAGTCGGCGTGCCGTCAGATCGCAGGAGAACAAAGTCATCAAGATCCTTGTTCGGGATCACCACACGGCCTTGAACCATGTCGTCCACGACCGTTTCGCCGTTTTGCGGAGCTTTCAGCCGGATTACCGGATCAATACCTTCGGGCGCTTCGGACGCATCCTTGTCGCGCCAAGTGCCGTCATAGCGCGGCGGGCGTCCTTCTGCGCGGGCCTTTTCGCGCATGGCATCGACCTCTTCCGGGGTCGAATAACAGCGGTAGGCCGTGCCGTTTTCCAGCATCTGGTCAACAACTTCCTTGTGCCGGTCGACCCGGGAGAACTGGGAGATAGGATCCCCGTCCCAGTCTAGGCCAAGCCACGAAAGGCCATCCATCAACGCATCGACTGCTTCCTGTGTGGAGCGAGCCCGGTCGGTATCTTCGATCCTCAGCAGCATTTTGCCGCCGTGATGCTTGGCGAAGAGCCAGTTGAAGAGGGCGGTGCGGGCGCCGCCAATATGGAGAAATCCGGTCGGGGATGGGGCGAAACGCGTGACGATATCTTGTGCCATGGTACTTTTTGAAAGTCTCTGTCAGAATGAGGCGCGGATCTGCGCCTGACGGATAGTGGCGCGGTCTTAGCATAGGCAAGCCTGAGGCAAAATAGGCTTTGCTGCGATCGTTAAACCCGGCAGAAGGAGCGCGGGTGGCACGGGAGGCGAAACCAGACGCCGATGATGACAACCGGGCTGGCCCCGGCGCTCCTGTCAGTGACGCTTCAGTTATATCGTCAAACACGGATAGCAGGCATCGGCCCACCGAGGCGTCGCCCTGGATCGCGTTTCTGAGAACCCGGAGAGAACGGAAAGACCCGCCAACTGATCAGTACGCCGGTTGGGCAGGAACGGCGGACGATTGGGAGCAGTTTTGGCAAAAGCTGGGTCTTTTGTGGACCGGATTATCCTTCAGCGCCGGTATTTTTCTCTACAGCTTGTTGCCTGAAGAGCCGAGTTGGCTCGTGCTTGGCGTGTTATTCGTTTTATCAGCTTGTTTGGCTGGCGCCCACGCTATCCGTACGGGGCTGCCACGAATTTTGACCCTTTTGCTCGCCCTTTTGGCAGGGCTCAGCATTGCAACACTCCGAACAGCTGCAGTAGACGCACCCCGGCTGGCGGAACCGATGACTGTTCTGTTGCGCGGTGACGTCTTGAAAGTGCAGGAAACCCGGTCCGGCAAACGGGTTGTGATCCACGTCAGTGAGGTTGATGCCAGAGAAAACACCAATGGGCGATTTGCAAACCGGGTCCGGCTGCGCATTCCGGCAGATGCGCGCATTGCACCCGGCGACTGGATCAAAGTCCGGGCTCGGTTGTTTCCGCCAATGGGCCCTGTGGTGCCGGGCGGATATGACTTTTCCTTCCGCGCCTATTTTGACGGCATAGGCGCAAGCGGCTTCAGTTACGGCGCGCCAGAGATCGTGCAAGGGCCTGCGGCGTCTCAAGTCCTTCTGCTCGTTCGCAAGGTGAATGAACTCCGCCAGCGCTTGGCAGAGCGGATTTCAGCACTTTTGCCGGAAGGCCCGGAAACAGCCCTTGCGGTTGCACTCTTGGTGGGCGATCGCAGCGGTATTGATGAAAAGACCGAAGAGAGCCTTCGGGCCGCGGGCCTGGCACACATTCTGGCAATTTCAGGCCTGCATATGGCGCTCTTTGCAGGCGGTGCTTATGCTGTATGTCTTGGCGCCCTAGCACTTATCCCGGGCCTTGCGCTGCGCTGGCCGATCCACAAGGTTTCAGCCGTTCTCGCCCTTGTCGCGGCAGTTTTTTATCTTCTCCTGTCCGGGGCTTCAGTCGCCACGCAAAGATCCTTCATTATGATTGCGTTGGTTTTTTTGGGGATCATGACCGGACGCCGGGGTTTGACGCTGCGATCGGTCGCAATCGCCGGACTGTTCTTGCTTCTACTCGCGCCGGAGCGCCTGTTTTATCCAGGTTTTCAGATGTCGTTTGCGGCCGTGATCGCACTGGTCGCCGTTTATGATCTTTGGCGGTCGCATCAAAAGAGAAGCAGGTTTCTTGTCTCATCAACAAGCGGGCTCTCTTGGTTCTTGTCCGGCGCACTAAAATGGGCCACCGGTTTGTTCGTGACGGCCCTCGTCGCCGGGACCGCAACCGGAATTGTCGGAGCGTACCACTTTTCCCGGATCGCGCCCTTCGGACTGGTCGGCAACATGCTGGGCATGCCGGTTTTTTCTATGATCGTGATGCCAATGGGCGTGGTGGCACTGGTCCTGATGCCGTTCGGTTTGGCGGCAATCCCGCTCAAGATCATGAGCGCCGGTCTGGCGGCGCTGATCCAAATAGCGGAGTTCACAGAACAAATTGCGCCTGACTTTGGCCGAATGGGAAGTCTGACCGGCCTGTCTGCCGCTGTTTTATTGGCCGGTTTCTTTGGCTTGCTGCTCGCCCCGGGCCGTTTCCGGATGATCGGTTTGGGTCTCGTACCTGCCGGAATCGCCCTCGCGATAATATCGCGCCCGCCAGATATTTATATCTCGGCAACAGGGTCTCAATTGGCCGCCCGGGATATCGAGGGGGCCTTGGCGTTGTCCAGCGCCAGAAGTTCCTTTGCTGCAGAGACTTGGCTCGAAGCGGAGGGGGTGTCAGAAGAAGCGATTAAATCGCGCAAGATGAAAATTGATCAGCGCGCTTGTGACCCTTCAGGCTGTGTGGTCCAGACATTCGCAGCAAGGGCAGAAGTTGGTGAGGAGCAGATTCCGGTCACCATCGCCCTACCGAAGACCCGGAATGCCCTTTTTTATGACTGTCAAAAGGCAGATATGATCGTGACCGATATGATCGCGCCGGAAGCATGCTCCGCAGTCGTTTTCGACCAGGACATCAGAGTGGCGCGCGGTGCCATTTCTATTTGGTTGGGCCAGGTCTGTCGAACACGCACTCCAACAAAGGACCAGATGATCGAAAACGGGCAGAGAGTAGAGGCTGCGGTTCAAAGAAAGAATGTTGCGCCAGCCCCAATAATGCCGCCGCAAACCACTCGCGCAGCGGCAAAAACTCCCAGCGCTGTTGTTTGCCAAACGCAAATAAATTCAGTCAAATACGCCAAGCCAACGCCTCCGCGGCCGTGGCACAAGCAAGGCAAAGTTACACGCGCAAGCTTGCGCGCATCTTCTGACTAGAACAGACGAGAGTACCTACAAACCCGCAGTGGCGGGAAACTCTCGAAAATGCCTGCCGGTCTCGAAGCTTCAGTACCGGCGGAACAGGGAAACGAGTTTCCCTTGCACACGGACACGGCCCGGTCCGAAAATACGTGTCTCGTAGGCGGGGTTGGCGGCCTCAAGCGCGATCGACGCGCCTTTTTTGCGGAGCCGTTTGAGTGTCGCTTCCTCATCGTCTACAAGGGCCACAACGATGTCGCCACTATCGGCGCTTTCCGTTCGGCGGATCAAGACGGTGTCGCCGTCCAAAATCCCGGCCTCAATCATGGAGTCCCCGCGCACTTCCAGAGCGTAATGCTCGCCTTTGCCTAAAAGCTCTGGCGGAACGCTGATCGAGTGGCTGTGGGTCTGGATTGCCTCGATCGGAACACCGGCCGCAATCCGGCCCATGACCGGGATTTCCGTCGATGCTGCAACAGGTTCTGGCGCGGGCGCAGGGGCTGGCGCCGGTTTGCCGAGTGATCCTTCAATCACTTCTGGCGAGAAGCTGCCCCTCGGACGCGGCGCACCCAGGCCCGGCGCGATCGAATCCGGCAAGCGGACCACTTCCATGGCGCGGGCTCTGTTGGGAAGCCGGCGTATGAAGCCGCGTTCTTCCAGGGCGGTGATCAGTCTGTGAATGCCGGATTTGGAGCGGAGATCCAGAGCATCTTTCATTTCGTCGAAAGACGGCGGAACGCCCGTTTCCTTCAGCCTTTCGTGAATGAACATGAGCAGTTCGTACTGCTTGCGCGTCAGCATACTGCGGTTCCTCGCCCTGAGTTTGGTTTTGCCTGAGAATCGTTCAGTACAAATCAAGAACATTTTACCTGTTCTCATTGTGTTCTGCAAGGGTAAACGTTCTCTTACTGTTCTGCCGACGGTTCTGAGATTGAACCCCCAGATGCTTTGAGGCGCTGAGTAAAAGCTTGTTTTATTCCTAGCGCGGTTGAACAACCGATATTCGCGGAAAGAACAAGACCGGGACCTGCACAAATGTTGTGAACGGCCTTTCTGATCCGCTAACAGGCTCTAGCTATCTTCTGAGTTGTTGTGGAGGAAGCAGACCATGCGGATGATTGTGATCGTTGCTGTTTTGTTGCAGGGCTTGCTTGTTTCTGCGGCCTCATCCGAGGAACTTGATCTTGAACTTGTACTGCTTGCAGATGCCACAGGCTCGATTGATGATGCGGAAATCAGGTTCCAGCGCCAGGGCTATGCCGAAGCGATCACCGATCCGCAGGTACTGAACGCCATTGCGGACAACGCCTATGGCAAGATCGCCGTGACCTACGTCGAATGGGCGGACATGTTTTCCCAGGACGTCGTGGTCGACTGGATGGTCATCGACGGACCGCAGTCGGCGCAGCTCTTTGCAGAGCGTTTGATGGCACCGCCCCGTCAGGCCTTTGGCCGCAATGCGATTGGCGCAGCGCTCCTGAAAGGCAAAGAGCTGATCGACACCAATGAATACAAGGGGCTGCGGCGGGTGATCGACTTGTCGGCAGACAGCGCCAACAATTGGAACGGGCCGAGTATCACCGAGGCAAGAGACACTGTTGTGAGTTCCGGCATCGTCATCAACGGTCTTGCAGTCTTGTGCCGGCACTGTTCCGGACGTCCAGTGTCTTACAATCTGGAGGACCGGTTCTTTTCCGAGATCATCGGTGGTCCGGGATCCTTTGTTGTGACCGCCGACAGCGCGGACACCTTTGCGGCGGCCGTTCGCAAGAAACTTATTCTGGAAATCGCGGACAAGCGGTCCGCGCCGGATGCCCGTGTGCGATTTGCGGCGATTGAAGGCATCGGAGCAGCGAACTGATCAGGGCAGATCCAGTCCGGGACTACATAATCTTAGATATTGAACTCAAACCGGCAGGCATCCGCCCCGCAGGCCCCGCATTCCGTCTCTGTGACACGGACATGCGGGCCGATCAGTTCCTGGAACAACCTCTCGAAAACAGCCACATGCCAATGGCAAATTGGATGATCAGCGTGTTCCCCTGCGATTAGCGGATTGTCTTTCAGGATAAAGATCAGGCGCGCGCGTCTTGCGACTTCGAACTGTCCGGAGCCTGCAAAGGTCCAGGCGTTTTTTGAAATGGCGTTTGCCAAGAGATGTTTTGAGAGGCTTGCGGGAAGGACTTTCAAAAGCGTTTGCGCCAGACTATGAATCCGGTATTTTAGGACATAATCGGCTGTGCCAACACCGGCGGCCCTGGATATCTCCGCTGAAAGATCGGGTAGGGTGGCCCGCACCGTCTTGTGAAACCGCGCAACGGGGCCTTCCGGGATCAGGCCGCTCATATCTGGAAGGCTCGCAATGCGGGCGTCGTGCAAGAGCGTTTCGAAAAGGTCGTGACCGCCCTGTTCTTCCAAGGGGGAGCGGAATTGGGTCAAGGCATTCGGGCCGATCATGCCATTGGCCTGAAGGCTCTGCCGGTCCATGTCAGGCGTTCTCCGCCAATTGCTCCGCGCTGCCGCCGCAGGCAAGCGCTGCCGCGGCTGAAGCTTTTTTGCGGTCTGCCGCCCGCTCTTTGCCTTGCAGCCGCAATGCTTCACGCCGTTCGGCTGCCCGTGCCGCACGATCGGCCGCCGATTCCCAGTCCGCCACTTGGGCTTCTGCCAAAGTGCGGTTCTCATCGAAGTCGAAATGCACCTTGTCTTTGGACTGCGGGCCCCAGTAGCCGGCCTTGCCAAGATCGTAGAACGTGCGCGCAAAACCGGCTTTCAGGAATGCTTTCAGGCAGCCCAGCAGATAGCGCCGGCGAAAGCCTGTACCGCGCCACGGGTAATGGAACAAAGCCTTTTGCATGTAGAAGCGCCGATAGTTCTTCATGACGCCGTTCAAAAGTTCGCCGCGGGACATGGCCTCTGGCTTCATGATCGGTGTGACGAAGTTGTATTTTGAAAAATCGAACACCTCGACCTGATCCCGGATTTCCTGGAAGAGCGGTGTGAACGGCCAAGGCGTATACATTGCCCAGTTGGCAAGGTCGGGCTGCCAGTCCCACGCCATCTTGTAGGTTTCTTCCAGAGTCTCTTCCGTTTCATTGTCGAGCCCGACGATGAACTGGGCTTCTACGAAGATGTCGGCCTCCCGCAGAAGCCGGATGGCTTCCTTGTTGTCGTTGACCTTGGTTTCCTTGTTGAACTGGTCGAGTTTGAGCTGCGCCGCTGCTTCCGTTCCAAGGCTCACGTGGACCAGACCGGCCTCGCGGTAGAGCGGCAAGAGGTCCTTGTCGCGCATGATGTCGGTCACACGGGTGTTGATGCCCCACTTGATTTTGTCGGGCAGCCCGCGTGCGATCAGCTCGTTGCAGAATTCAACGAACTTCTTGCGGTTGATGGTGGGCTCTTCGTCAGCAAGGATAAAAAAGCCGACATTGTGCTCGGTGACCAGCTTTTCGATTTCATCGGCAACCTTCTTGGGATCGCGCACCCGGTAATCGCGCCAGAATTTCCACTGCGAACAAAAGGAGCAAGTGAACGGGCATCCCCGGGCAAAGTTCGGGATGGCGACGCGGGTACCGAGCGGAACATAGGTGTATTTGTTCCATTCCAGAATGTTCCAGTCCGGCTCGATCGCGTCGAGATCCTTCACGGTCGCAGCCGCATGGGTCGCAACGATTTGGTTGTCTTCCTTGAAAGCAATGCCCTTGATCGTTCTGCGGTCTTCCGGCCACCGTTCCTCGTCGATTGCCCGCATCAGCTCAATAACGATTTCCTCGCCTTCGCCGCGCACAATGACGTCCACCCAGGGCGCCTCGCTCAAGACCTGCTTGTACATGAAGGTGGCGTGGACGCCGCCGAGAACCCGAACCGCATGCGGATGTTCGTCTCGCGCAATTTCCAATATCCGCTCGGCTGCGTAAATCGATGGCGTGATGGATGTAACGCCAATGACATCCGGTGAGATCCGGCGGATTTCTGAAGCAATTTCCGCGTCCGAAAGGTCATTGGTCATGGCATCGACGAAATGGATGTCGTCAAAGCCTGCCTTTTTGAGACTTCCCGAGAGGTAGGCGACCCAGGCCGGAGGCCAGCTCCCGGCGATTTCCGCGCCACCAGAATGGTAGTTGGGATGAACGAACAGGATGCGCATGGGATCACCTCTCATATGTGTCAATTAAAGTTGACACATGCATCGTCTCAGAAAAATGACGCAGATCAATCGGGCGAATTGCGTATTTTTGGCAGGTTGAGCGGCGGCGTCGCTCGCAGCTCAATTATCTTCCCTTGCGGTATTTCACGATTGCCACACAGCACTGTCATCTGCTTATGATTTGAGACTGCAGGGCTTTCCGGACCTAATCCTGCATATAAGCCATCATTGCACGCCCATTTTTCAAGGCGCGCCTTCAGCACATGCTGATCATGGAGACAGGAGATTTAAGAACGACAGTCCGCAATCAATTGCCGACTGTTTTGAAGCAATCAGGAAATGCCAAGGCCCAGTAGAACAAACGCTGTGCCACTAGCTGGGGAAGACAAAATGAAAGCACACGCCGTCGCCAAGTGGAGCGAGTTGCCAGATCGAGATCCGCAATATGCTCTGGTGGAAGATGTCGATCTGGTGGTTGTTCGCTTTGATGAAACGGTGTCGGTGATGTACGGGCGATGTCTTCACCGCGGGGCTCTGATGTCCGACGGCTATGTGGATGGAGATAACCTTATTTGCGGCGTTCACTACTGGGACTACCGCATTGATACAGGCGTTTCTGAGTACAACAACTCGGAAGTCCTGAAGAAATTCAGCAGCTGGGTCGAAGACGACGAAGTGCGGGTGGATGCGGAGGAGGTCGCGGCCTGGGCCAAAGACAACCCGCAACCCTTCCAGCGCGATGACTATCTCGGTCTTTATGCGGACACGTCCCACGGCACTGAGGAAGAGCCTTATACCAAACTCATTCAGGGGTATGCCAAACACGGTCTTTCCAAGACCGGTCACCACGGCGTGGTGGATGCCATGGGTGTGCCGCGTGTTGAGCTGCCAGATTGGGACGACATCCAGATCCTGACTGCGCAGCTGCAGCGTTTTCCGTTGCTTGATGATGATCCGGTCGGAACAGATGTTGTCATCGGGCCGAATGCGCAAAAGCCGCTTCACCTGAAGATCCCGCTTTTTGTCTCGGACATGAGTTTCGGCGCCTTGTCGGAACCGGCGAAGATTGCGCTTGCGCGGGGGGCGGAGCTTGTTGGAACCGGTATCTGTTCCGGTGAAGGCGGGATGTTGCCGGAAGAGCAGGAAGCTTGCTCACGTTATTTCTATGAGCTGGCCTCTGGACGGTTCGGGTTCGACTGGGAGAAGCTGAACAAGGTTCAGGCGTTTCATTTCAAGGGTGGTCAGGGCGCAAAGACCGGAACCGGCGGCCATTTGCCGGGATCCAAAGTGGAAGGCAAGATTGCCGAAGTGCGAGGCCTCAACGAGGGCGAAGCGGCGATTTCCCCGCCGCGCTTTCCCGACTGGACGCAGTGTGAGCAGGTCCGGGACTTTGCCGATGAGGTGCGTAGCCGTACAGGCGGCATTCCGATTGGCTACAAGCTCTCCGCCCAGCATATCGAAAAAGACATCGATGCTGCCTTGGAGATTGGGGTTGATTACATCATCCTGGATGGCCGCGGCGGGGGCACTGGAGCTGCGCCGATCATTTTCAGGGATAACATTTCCGTCCCGACAATCCCCGCGCTCGCCCGGGCCCGCCGGCATCTCGACAAGGTGGGCCGGGGCGACGTTTCGCTGGTGATCACCGGAGGCCTCCGGAAGCCGGCCGATTTCGTGAAGGCGATGGCTCTGGGCGCCGATGCGATTGCCGTATCCAACGCGGCGATGCAGGCGATTGGCTGCATCGCCATGCGCGCTTGCCACACCAACAATTGCCCCGTCGGGATCGCGACCCAAAAACCGCATCTCGTGAACCGTCTGGTGATCGAGAAATCCGCCCGCCAGCTCGCCAACTTCTTCGAAGCGTCGGTTGGGCTGATGCAGGTAATGGCGCGCGCCTGTGGCTATTCGCATATCAACCAATTCAACCAGCACGATCTCACAACCTGGAAGCGGGAAATGGCAGACCTATCCGGTGTTGCCTATGGTGGTGTGGCCTGATCCGGGCCGATAAGTTTTGAGGGAGGAAGTCATGGACGCTCAAAATCTCGACTGGATCAAGGTCGGTCATGTGAATGATTTACCGGAAGGACGCGTCAAAACGGTTACGGCGCGCACCACATCCATTTGCCTGTCGCACTTCGATGGTCAGTGGGCCGCGATGGACAATCACTGTCCGCATCAGCGTGGACCCCTTGGAGAAGGCTCAATAGAGAAGGGAGTGGATGGCAAGTGCTGGATCCGCTGTCCCTGGCACGGATGGGACTTTGACCCGCTGACCGGAAAGCCGCCGGGAGGCCACGAAGACAGCGGACAGGAGCTTTATCCCCTCAAGGTCGAAAACGGCGAGATTTTCGTTGGGCTGGAACCAGAGCCTGAGCATGAACGCACCGTGACCGATGTCATGGCAGAGACCATGGTCAATTGGGGTGTGAAACGTATTTTCGGGATGGTCGGTCACTCAAACCTTGGGCTTGCCGAGGCCATCCGGCTTCAGGTGAACAAGGGCAAGCTCGGCTATGTTGGGATCAGGCACGAAGGAGCTGCAGCGTTTGCCGCCTCCGCCTACGGCAAATTGACGGGTAAACCCGCCGGCTGTCTGACAATCGCCGGACCAGGCGCGACGAACCTTGTGACGGGCTTATGGGACGCCAAGGTGGATCGTGCGCCTGTGCTCGCATTAACAGGACAGGTCCAGACGCAGGTCTTTGGGCCGGGTGCCTTTCAGGACATAGACCTGAAATCAGCCTTTGAGGCCGTGGCCCGGTTCTCCCAACCGGTACTGACGTCGTCCAATCATGCAGAACTGATGACGCTTGCGTTGAAGACCGCGATCGTCGACCAAGACGTGTCTCACCTTATCTTCCCCGATGATGTTCAAACCCTGCCGAGCGATCAGTCAGCATCCGGCCCACAAGGAAGGGTTGGAGGCTCTACCGTTGTTCCGGCGCGCGAGGATCTTCAACGGGCTGCGCAGATGATCGGGGACGCCAAGCGGCCGGTCATCATCATGGGCTACGGCGCGATAAACGCACGGGACAAGGTGATCGCACTGGCCGAACATCTGGGTGCGCCGATCATGACCACCTTCAAGGGCAAGGGGCTTATACCGGACAATCATCCAAACGCCGCCGGAGTGCTGGGCCGTTCCGGAACCCCGATCGCCAGTTGGCTCATGAACGAGGCCGACTTGATCCTGGCGCTGGGCTCGTCCTTTGCCAATCACACGGGTATCGCGCCCTACAATCCGATCATTCAAGTCGATTACGAACGCATGCAGCTTGGCAAATTCCATCCGGTGACGCTGCCGGTCTGGGGCGAAATCGGGGCTTTCTGTGATGCGGTCCATCCAATGGTCGAAAAGTCCGCCCATGCCGCGCACCAGCTTACCGAGCTGTTCGAGCGTTGGCATATGTGGCGGGAGGAGAAGGAAACCCGCTTAAGCGAAGACCAGGGTCTTGGAATACACGCCGCAGCGGTCTTCAAGGCGCTGACGGAGCTGTGTCCGGAAGATGCGATCATTCCGGTGGATGTGGGCAACAACACCTATTCCTTCGGCCGGTATTTTGAGCCACGTGGCCAACGCATCCTGATGTCCGGATATCTCGGGTCAATCGGGTTCAGTCTGCCGGCAGCGCTGGGCGCCTGGTGTGCCACACAGGATTTCGAAGAGTATCGCGGCCGCAATGTTATCTCGATCTCCGGGGACGGTGGGTTCGGGCAATACGCGATGGAGTTCACCACGGCCGTCAAATACGGCATGAACATCACGCACATCCTTCTCAACAACTCCGAACTCGGTAAGATCTCGAAAGAACAGCGGTCGGGTGAATGGCCGGTCTGGGAGACGAGCCTCACCAACCCGTCCTTCGCGGCCTTCGCAAGGCTCTGCGGTGGACATGGGCACCGGGTCACGGAAGCCGCAGAGCTCCATGCCGCCATCGCCGAAGCGATTGCGCATGACGGGCCGTCCTTGGTGGAAATCGTGACCGACGCGGATCTTGTGTAAGGCGAGATGAATTAGGTGCGGCGCTATTGGGAAGGATAGAATGCTGTGGGGTAATGGACTTGCCGGCACATGCTGTGCCGCCCCGGACTTGATCCGGGGTCTAGGGTTCAGTGCTTGGGGCGGCTTGGGGTCCCGGCTCAAGGCCGGGATAGCGCTGATTAGCTGGCGCCAACAAGCGTTAGATACTTGTGTAGGGGGAGAAAATTGGAGACAGCTTCATTTCTGATAGAACTGGGCCGTTACTACCTTTATGCAGGCGGGATTGTTGCGGCTTTGTTCCTGGTGATTGGCATTGACCGGATAGAGCCGTCGGCCAACGGCTCCTATGCCTTTCGTCCGCTGTTGATCCCCGGCATTTGTCTCATCTGGCCGCTGGTTCTCTATCGGTGGGCTGTTCTGGAAAGGACAAAGGGGGGCAAACCATGAAACGGGCCCACCGGACCGCGCATGCCCGGATTTGGACGGTGCTTGGGATCGCACTGCCTCTGGCTTTCTTCACCATCCTTGCCTTGCGGCAAACCCCGCCTGCGGACCGGCCGGCAATCCTGATTGAAGCGCCTGCAAATGCGGCGGCAACCGGGGAGGGGAACCAATGAGCGTTCAGTACACTCCGGTTCTTTGGAACCGGAACAAGCTGGTCTATGACGGCGTGCTGCTGATCGCGGTCGCGCTCTATCTCTATGTCTTTATCCGCTATGCCCCGGCCTTTGAGGATATGACCAAACCGATTGACGGGGCAACGTTGCGCATGCGCGCCTTCGGCAGCTGCGCGTTCTTGATGCTCACCGTTATCCTGTGCATCGGACCGCTCGCCCGGCTCGACCGGCGTTTCCTGCCGCTTTTATACAATCGGCGGCACTTCGGTGTGTTGACCGCCGGGATTGCCGCTGTCCATGCCAATTATGTGCTCGGTTGGTATTACAATTTCTCGCCGACGGACAAATACATTGCGCTGCTGTCGTCCAATACCAGTTACGGTCAGATCCTTGGCTTTCCCTTCGAGGCGCTGGGCATTGGGGCGCTGCTGATCTTGTTTGTGCTTGCCGCCACCAGCCATGATTTCTGGCTGAGTTTTCTTGGAGCCCCACTCTGGAAAGCACTGCACATGTCAATTTATATCGCGTATGCCTTTGTCGTGCTGCACGTGGTGCTGGGCGCGCTGCAAGGCCCCGGGGATCCGATACTGACAAGTCTGGTCACGGCGAGTGTTGTGCTGGTCTGCGGCCTCCACTTTGCGACCGGGCGGATGGAAGCAGCGCGCGAGCGCGGCGAAGCCACGGCAAAGGCTTCGCTAGAGCAGGCGGGCTGGGTCATTGCCGGCGAGGTAAACGAGATCGATGAGGATTGCGCCAAGGTGGTGACGCTGGACGACGACGAGCGTGTCGCGATCTTCAAGTATGACGGCAAACTGTCCGCGATCACAAATGCCTGCGCCCACCAAAACGGGCCGCTGGGAGAGGGAAAGGTCCTGTGGGGCTGCATTACCTGCCCGTGGCATGGATATCAGTACAACCTCGCCGACGGGCGGGCTCCGGAACCGTTTACCGAGAAGATCTCGACCTACCGGCTAAAATTGATTGGATCGACGGTGCTCCTGGATCCGAAAGCCTTGCCGCCCGGAACGCATGTTGAACCGGTCAAACTCGGAGAAGGCGCATGAGCTGGAAACAAACCAAGGACGCGCCATTTTTCGTTGGCTATCTGAACGCCGTTCCAAAACCGCTCGCCGTGTTCGCTCTGGTCTTTTCACTATGTTTTGCGGGTGGCATGGCGCTGGCCGCCCTGGCGTTGTCCTCAACCCAGAACGATCCGGGCAGCGGCGGGTTTCAATGGGGCAACCGTTTTGAACAGGCCGGACTGCTGGAACTGAGGCCCTATCCGGTATTCCGGGTGCCTGGCAACGGGGGGAGCGGGCCGCGGACCTATATGCTGTCCGGTCAGGGAAAACGCGGCGTGTTCGGTCCGGCAGAGGCGAATGCAGGGACGCCGGTCACCTTGCGCGGCGTTCCGGTCAACCGCGGCGATCTCACCATGATCCAGGTTGGTCAGGTGGAGGCAACGGAAGATGGCGCGGGCAACTTCAATCCAAGCGACGCTGTGCCGCTTGGGCGCTGGAAACTTGCCGGAGAGATCTGCGACGGCAAATGCTATGCCGGTGCCATGCGGCCGGGGCAGGGGCTTGCCCACAAGGCCTGCGCCGATCTGTGCCTCACCGGAGGCATTCCTCCGGTGTTTGTCTCCACCGGTCCGGTCGAAGGCCGCAGTTTTTTCCTGATGGCGGACAAGGACGGCAATCTTCTGGGCGACGAGATCCGGGATCTGCTTGCGCTTTTCATTGAGGTGGAAGGCGATGTCGAACGTCTGGACGATCTGTTGGTCTTCAAGGCGGATCTCTCAACGGCGAGGATCCTGAAATGAGCGACAATCCCAAACGTCCGGCTGTGCAAACGATCGCAATTGCTCTGGTTTTGACCGGCGCTGCGACAGCTGTCGCCTATTACGCTTGGATCTACGCCAACATAGGTGCGCGCACCTATGCCAGGGGAACTCTACTTACCGACATGCGGTTCTTCGTCGGGCTTCTGGCTGTTTTCGTTGTGCTGACGTTTGCGGATCGGATCATCGGTTTCATTGCCACCCGGATCGGGAGGCGAAAGACGTAACTGGAATGATGTTTTTTACTGTTTAGGATACTGCGTTACTTGGAGAGGTGGATGCGGGCAGGGCTAAAAACGTTGGTCTTTGTTCTGGGGTTATCGCACTGGCTTGTGCCGTCATCGCAAGCGCAGGACACGTTGACGTTTTCCATGGCCCAGAATGCTGCACCGGTTGCGCTGGCCGTGCGCATCGTTGAAAGCGCGTATGATCAGCTGGGCATTTCAATTACCAAACTGCCCATGGCTCGGTCCCGAAATATTCTTACCACATCTTCCAACGAGGTAGACGGCATCATTGCCGGGCCAAAACTGTTTGATCAGGCGTTTCCGTTTCTGACACGGATCGACGTGCTGATCCTGCAGATCGACATCAGGATATTTTCCTGCAATCCCGACTTGTTAGATGGCAATTCCGTCAAGCAAAAACGTTGGGGCCGGATAAACGGCGCTCGGCTACTATCGAAATACACTGAGGGGTATGACGATGTGTGGTTGGGAGACACCTTTCAAGAGCTTTTCGGCATGCTCAAACTGGATCGATTGGACGCCGTGGTCGGTCCTCAGATTGCCTTGGACATCTATTCCAAACGCGAGGATCGCGGATGCATCGAAGCTGTTGGCGATTCCTTGGGGCAGGTCGATTTTTTCCATTACCTGCATTCAAAAAACGGCCATTTGGTACCAAACGTCACGCGTGTTTTGCGGGACATGTTGGATACCGGGAAAATCAAAGAAATAACAGAGAGCTTTCATGAGGCTGATCCGGGCAGTTAGTTCACTGTTAAACCAAATCTCAAGATGAAGATCGCTGACCTCAGAAAAACGTTTCTACCGTGCAAAAAAACAAGTGATCAAAGCTGCAGGGAAGAGACAAGTTTGGCCAATCAGGCGTTAGCAAACCGGTCGAAATTTTCAGCGGCGGGGCATTTCCGGGGGGGAGGCATTCCAATGATCGGTCGGATTGGGGCGGCCGAGATAGAACCCTTGTCCGTAATCGGCCGACGTCTCCAAAACCAAGGCAAGTTGTTCTTCTGTTTCAATGCCTTCTACAACCGGTTTTGCCTCGCTGGCGCGGATAAGGTCAATCATCCGAAACAGGATATCTTTGTCTCGCGGTGATTGAATTGCGGATGCCAGAAAGTGCTTGTCTATTTTGACGTAGTCGACCGGTACGGTCTGCAGCCGGCTTAGTGTTGACTGCCCAATGCCAAAGTCATCCAGGGCGACCTTGATCCCTTTCTCGCGCAACTGGCTGACAACCCGGCTGACATCGCTGGTGTCTTGTTCGACAACCGTTTCCACAATTTCAAAGACGATACGATCTGTTGGAATGTCGCCAACAATCGTCTGAACCCAATCAAGTTTTTGATCGGCAACTTTCGCGAGGAAGGCGCTAGAGATGTTGAATGCTATGTTTTTGTGCTGTTTCAATGCCGCCCAGGCAGCAGTCGCGTGGGCCGCCTCCAGCGGCGGTGTGGCTCCATAGTTGTAAGCCTCTGTCATCGTTTCAAGAAACTGTGCCGGGCCAACGATTTCGCCATTCGGCCGCCGCCATCGCAAGAGGGCTTCATAGCCTCACAACTCAGCTTGTCTTATGTCGAAAATCGGCTGAACGAAATAGCCGATTTCGAGTCTGTTCAGCCCCAGATGCACCTCCTCAACGCTTGGCTGACCGGTTGCCAATTGGAGACCGCGCTCTTTGAGCAAAACCGCTTTCTGCTTGCCTGTTCGCTTTGCCTCCATCAGCGCCTTGTCAGCCTCGATCAAGGCATTGCGCGGCTTCATGCCGTGTTTGACTTTCGCAAGACCGATTGATGCATGGCGCGAAACGCGGAGCTCTCCGACGGGGACTTGGCACTTGCTGATCGCGGTCAAGACCTCTCCGCTGATGGCTTCGAGGCCCTGGTCATCTATGCCGTGAAACAAGCCGACAAATTCGTCGCCGGATACCCTTGCGACCGTCCCCTTGTCGCCAACGGCTGTTTTCAATGCGGACGCTATTTGAACCAAAAGCAGATCGCCTGTCGCGTGCCCATAGTTGTCGTTCACTGACTTAAAGTCGTCCAGATCGATAAACATGAGCGCGTCGGCGTCACGCGCGTTCTCAGCGAAATAGTCGAAGAACCATTGTTTCGTCGCAAGGCCGGTCAGATCGTCTGTGCCCAGCCGATGCTCCAGTGCCGCGATACGTTGTTTCAAGGCGGCAGGCGTGTCACCGTCGTCGGATTGATCTCCCAATTTCTGCCCCGTTTCAAATGACTTGTCTTTGATACAGTCCTCTAAACACTACCATAAAGCGCAATGACGACCTTACAAGACCAGCGTTCAAATTGGCCCTTTTTCGCCGGCGAGCCTCTCGCCGATAGTGCCGCGAATTAGCTTAAAGACTGGGCTTTGATATCCAAGTGCCACGGTGGACGAAAAAGCCCCCGCTCCGGAAACCGAAGCGGGGGCTTGGTCAATTTGAAAGGTGTCCGCCCCCTCCGGTTTTGTGATGGGGCCACGGGAGGAGGCGGACGGGAGTGGATGGTCCTACCAGCCGATCCCCGCATAGCGGGAGCATGCCGGCGGTTCAGCGTGCAGGCGGACCAAATCCACCACTGCCGCGTCTTCCTTTTTGGATCTCATCACACTCCGAATGGCCGGACCGTTTTGCGAAACGATGATTGCATCAGCGTCCGCGATGGCCTCTTCCGGGGTCTGTTTCAGGAAGTCGGGCAAGGCATCGACAACAGCTTTGAGATGCGGCGAAGCGTGCTGCATATATTCAAACTGTTGTGCGATATGCGGACCAGGCACGATGGCCGGGTCGTAAGCGGTGACCTCCACGCCTTCAGCGCGCAGGGCCGCAATCACTTCCAGAACCGGGCTTTCGCGCAAGTCGTCCGTGCCCGGCTTGAACGCAACGCCCAGGATGGCGGCTTTCTTGGCACCGGTCTTGCGAACCATCTCGATTGCCTCTTCGACTTGCTGGTCGTTGGTCGGGATGAGCGAGTCGATGAGCGGAACGTTGACGTTCAGCTGTTCTGCAAGATGCGAAACGGCGCGGACTTCCTTCGGCAGGCAAGAGCCGCCAAAGGCAAAGCCAGGCTTCAGGTAGTAAGGCGACAAGTTCAGCTTCGTGTCCTTGACGAAGATGTCCATGACCTTGTGACTGTCGATCCCCATCGGCTTGCAAAGGCGGCCAACTTCGTTGGCAAAGCTTACCTTTGTAGCATGCCAGACATTGTCGACATATTTTACCAGCTCGGCGACATCGACAGAGGTGACAATCGGGTTGTCGTCAACGGGTGCATAGATCTTTTTCAAGATGTTCGCGGTGCGCTCATCCGTGACGCCGATGACTGTTTTTGGTGGTGCGTGGAAATCGGCAACAGCCGTACCTTCCCGCAGGAACTCCGGATTGAAACATACGCCGAAGTCTTGGCCAGCTCGCTTGCCGGACACTTCCTCGATGATCGGGGTCATGATCTCGAGTGTCGTTCCCGGAGGAACGGAGCAGCGCAGAACGACGACGTGGAATTCGTCCTTGGCCGCGATTGCAGTGCCGATAGACCGGGCAACCGCTTTAATGGCGCGCGTGTCGCAGCCGCCGTCTTCGCTGGTCGGAGTGCCAACGGAGACGAACGTTACGTCTGAGTCCATAACCGCTTGCGCAACATCAGTGGTGGCGGTCAGCAGCTCGTCATAGACACCGGCGGTCAGCAAGTCGCCGAGTTGGTCTTCAACGATCGGGCTTTGGCCCCAAGAGATGGAATCGACTTTCTTGGCATCAATGTCGGCGCCGATGACCTTGTGGCCAAGCGAGCTCAGGCAGGCGAGGGAGACGGCTCCAACATATCCCAGGCCGATGACACTGATGGTGTCTTTGGTTTCAATGAGGCGCCAATCAAAAGCGTCGAGAGTTTGAACGGCTTCGAATTTTCCTACATACATTTTCATTTCACTGCTCCCAGTGTGATGGTCCTGGGACAACAGTTACAAACGCCGTGCCAAATCGAATTGGCATAGAAAAATGAAGGAAAAACAGTAATTTAAAAAAACCTCACAAAACTTCCGGGTCTGTTGATCTTTCGATTTTGAAAACAAAAATTCAAATTCTGACAAACAAAATTCGGGTTTTCGGAAATACGCAAGTGTGCGGTCAGTCCCGCGAATTTCTCAAACCAATAGCCGATGAAACACGGCCTATATAATAAAGCCTGACAGCCGGATTTTTGGATGCACCAAATTTCGTAACAAACAACAGTTCGGATTTCGCGAATTCAAAAAGAACGCTTCCGGAAATCAGAAATGATAAATGGCACATACGTTATCCGTTAGTTTGAAAAATCGGGTAAGTACCAGTATTTATTAAGTAAATCACCCAATCGGACACGGCCGCTCCATTTGGCAAGCCTGTTGCAAAGCAGTCTGCAACCTAATTCTCGCAAAGGAGAGGCTGTCATGTTTCCACAAGCGGTATTCGCCCCAGTCGGACAAGTCACGGGCCCCATTGGCTGGACTGACCCGGTTCCGGTAAATGACGTCTATCTGTTCGATCTTGATGCTCTCGTGCCAAGCGCGAAAGGTCAGATGGATCCGGATTTCGCGCGGTACTTGAGCGCATTTGCGCACAAGCGTGCATGCTACATTCTGTCCAACACCAGCATCACGGACATGATGGCCCGTGTTCCGGCATCGGTCCGCGCGGCATGTGCCGGTCTGTTCGCGGCCGGAGGCACGGAACTCTGGGTCGGAGATGATCTCGTTGTGCAGCATGAGCATGAGTTCTCCGATGATCTCTATGAGTTCATGGTCAAGGTCGTACAGAAAAGCGCGTACCCGGAAAAACAAGCGCCGATGCTGGAAAGTGGCTCTGCATCTTTGCGTCTCTGCATCGCGGGTTATCAATCAACGCTTCGCCAGATGAAAGACTATGCCGCATGGGAGGAAGAGCATTCTGAGCTCGCGACCATTACCCATGAATTCAAAGCCCGTTTTCCGGATCACGATGTATACCGCGACACTGATACAAGCCTGATGATCGTCCCTCGGACGTTTTCTTCCGCTCTCGTGGTTAGCCATCTGCTCAAGCGGCACAAGAATGCACGCCTGATCGGCTATGTGACACCGCAAGCCGCCGGATCCTACGCCAGTCCGCTCTGCGACGCTTTTGGCACTGCAGACGTTCTCTCGACAATCAAAGGGCCGGGCGATGTCAGTCAGCTGCTGAGCTATGAGTTCCGCCGTCTCACGCAACAAGAAGCCGCCGTGAATGAGCGGGCCGGCGAACTGGTCGAGGCGTGAGATGGGATTGCCAATCGCCCCCCTGGACCAAACGACCTGGACTCTTTTGGGAAGTGAAAAGGTGTTTGAAGCCGGAGATCGGCTGAAAGTCCTTCGCCAGACCGTTGAATTGCCGGACCATACCCGTGTTGAGGACTATTATCAGATAGACCTGCCGACCTATGCGACAGTCTATGCTGTAACGGAGAAAGACGAAGTTCTGCTTCTGGAGCAATACAAGCATGGTGTCGGACATGTGTGTCTGACACTCCCAGGTGGGCAAATTGATCCGGGTGAGAACCCTGAGTTTGCTGCCCGCCGGGAGCTTCTGGAAGAAACGGGCTATGGCGGTGGCCGCTGGACCGCAGGACCGGCCCTGGTGCTTCACGGAAACCAACGGGTCGCGCTCGGACATATCTTTGTCGCCCGCCATGTCATCCAGCTCAGTGATCCATGTCCTGGCGATCTGGAGGAAATGCAACTCAGGCTGCGGTCCCGAAAACGGGTTCAACAAGACCTTTTAAACGGCGCTCTGCCAATAACGTCTCACGCAGCTGCTGTCGGGATTGCCGAGACCATGATCAGGGCGAGTGGTGCCTAACAGAAATAGCAAGTGGGCTGTCGGCAGAGGCTGTCAGGAATTGACAGCCATATCGTCCTCGTCCGGTTCGGAGCCGGCAACGCCGGTGTCGTCCCCGTCTTGGGCGGCCCAGATTTCCTTCTTGCGGTAAAGGGTTGAGGGACTGACTTGGAGAACACGTGCGGTTTTCGGCAGGCTTCCGCCGCAAGCGTCAATCGTCGCTTCGATGATGCTGCGTTCAAGCGTTTCGAAGGGTTGACCGAGAGCCAATGTAATCTGCGGCCAAACATCGCCCGTGTCGCTGACGACCGTTGCAGCCGGGCTTGCCGCCTGAGGCACACTGAGGGGAACGGCTTGTGCGGGTTTGGGCGCTGAGGGTTGACGTCCCTGAAGCGTTGCCAGCATGTCCACCTCGACAATCGGGCCTTCATTCAAAACAACCAGATTGCGGATCGTGTTTTGCATTTCCCTGACGTTGCCGGGCCAGGGATGGCGCATCAGAAGCTCTTCGGCTTCCACTGAAAAGCCTTCAAACGTCTTGCCTTCTTCGTTGCCGAACTTGGTTAGAAAATGCCGGGCAAGCTCCAAAATGTCGGCGCCGCGAGCGCGTAAGGGTGGCAGTCCGATAGGCAGGACGTGAAGACGGTAATAGAGGTCTTCACGGAAGCGGCCAGCTTCGACTTCTTCCTGCGGATCCCGGTTGGTAGCGCAGACGATGCGCACGTCGACTTTGGTCAGCTTGTCGCTGCCGACTTTCTGGACTGTGCCGCTCTGCAGAAAACGCAGCAATTTGGCCTGCAGGCTCAGTTCCAATTCACAAATTTCGTCGAGGAAAAGGGTGCCGCCGTCAGCGCGGGCGGCCGCACCATCCCGATCCCCCGTTGCCCCGGTAAAGGCGCCTTTCACGTGGCCGAAAATCTCAGATTCAATCAAGTCTTTCGGAATGGCCGCGCAATTGAGCGGCACAAAAGGCTTTTTTGCGCGGGGGCTGGACTTGTGGATGGCTTCTGCGCAGACCTCCTTGCCGGTGCCGCTTTCTCCTGTGATGAAGACAGACGCATTGGATCGGGCGACGCTTTCGATCATTTTGTAGACAGCGGTCATGGGCAGGGACGAGCCGACAAAGCCGTGATTGGCCTTGCCGCCGGACGGTTTTCTGACCTCTGCAACGACTTCCGTAAGGGTTTCACGCTCCAGTGCATTACGGGTCGTTGTGATCAGGCGCTCTTCGGCAACCGGTTTGACGATGAAGTCGTAGGCGCCGGCCTGCATGGCGTCGACCGCCGTCTTGATGGATCCGGAGCTGGTTACAACCACGACCGTCACTGGCAACTGTTCCTCCCGAACGGTTGCCAGGACTTCAAGGCCATTCATGTCGGGCAGTTGCAGATCAAGAAGTACGACGCTGATACCGCCTTTGCGGATCTTGGAAAGGGCCGCTTGACCGGTTTCTACATGGGTCGTTTCTATCCCGGCACGGGACAGATGGTGCTCATAAACGGTGGCAAGAGACAGCGTGTCTTCGACAATCAGAACTTTCAAATCAATTCCCTCAAAGTCTTGCGGAGCTATCATGGATCAGAGGTCAGGTTGATCCCCATCTCGCCCGCCAAAGCTTTCACATCTGCTAACGTATCGTCACTTATTGATTGGAGTTCGTCCACCCGTGTAAGGGCCGCGGCTGTTTTTTCTTCGCGGACCAGAGTGTTGATTTCCGCCGCAATCGTGGTCAATCGCGTTGCTCCAAAGGTGCCCGCAACACTTTTCAGGGCATGTGTAGCGCGTTCCAACTGGGTAAAATCATGCGTTTGAGCCGCAAGACTTGCCGCTTCGCTTTTCTCACGAGTATCGGCTTTGAATTGATTCAGGAGCTTTTCCTGTAACTCTGGTGGCATATCCGCGAGGAGAGTGCGGGCTTCGCCGAGTTCCAGAGACGCATCCTGCGGCGTGGCATGGTCCAGCTTGGGAGCATGATGTCGGACATTGCGGGCAATGCACGCCAAAAGATCCTGCTTCTCGACAGGCTTTGACAGGAAATCGGACATGCCGGCTGCGAGGAACCGTTCTCTATCGCCGCGCAAGGCATAAGCGGTGAGGGCAATGATGGGGGTTTTTGCATTTCGCTGCCCGTTTTGAATGTGGTGAGCAGCTTCGAGGCCATCCATTTCAGGCATCGAAATATCCATCAAGATGCAGTCATAATCGCGGTTCTGGGCCGCGATGACCGCCTCCTTGCCGTTGTTGGCAATATCAATGTCGCAGCCGGCTCGTTCAAGCGCGTGTGAGACCACGATCTGATTGGTCGCGTTGTCTTCTGCGACCAAGACGGTCAAGCCGTCTGGAATGTGTTCTTCCAGCATGGCGACTTCAGGTTCAGGCAATTCGATAGCATCGTCGGCGCGCTCAAGAGGAACGCAGAAATGGAAGGTGCTGCCCGCGCCGGGCAGGCTTTCCACGTGGATCTCTCCGCCCATCAAATCGGAGAGCCGTTTGCTGATGGCCAGCCCAAGACCGGTGCCCCCTTGTTTTTTGGTATAGCTCGTGTCGATGGTGACGAAATCTCCGAAGAGTGTCTGATGCTTGTCCTTTGCGATGCCAATGCCGGTATCCTTGACGGTGAAGCGGAACACAGGCTGAACCGGATCGTCCTTGTCGAGAGAAACGCTGATATCGATTGACCCGATTTCGGTAAACTTGACTGCATTGGACACCAGGTTCAGCAACACTTGCCGCAACCGGCCTGAATCACCGCTTACCACCTGTGGAACGTTGGCAGGATAGTTCAGGTCAATTGTCAGCCCCTTTTCCTGGGCAATCGGCATGAACAAGTCGGCAATGCTCTTGACGACGGTCTTAAGCCGGAAAGGCGCTTTTTCGAGCTCGGTCCGTCCTGCTTCAAGTTTGGAGAAGTCCAAGATATCGTTGATGAGTTCCAACAAGGAGCGACCCGATTCACGGGCCGTTTTCACGTATGCTTTCTGGCCGGGGTCAAGATCGGTATCCCGGAGCAAGCTCAAGATACCCAACACCCCGTTCATTGGGGTGCGGATTTCGTGGCTCATCATGGCGAGGAATTGGGCCTTGGCCTCGTTCGCTGCTTCCGCCTTTTCCTTGGCAATCCGAAGGGCCTCTTCAGCGGCTTTGCGTTCCGTGATGTCTCGGACATAGCCGAGGAACAGTGGTCCCTTCTCACCGCGCGTGTGGCGGATTGCGAGTTCCACTATGATCTCATGTCCTTCCTTGTGAAGGCCCTCGATCTCAATCCGCTTACCGAGAACCGGTCCTTCTCCGGTTTTTAGGAATTTCTCCAGACCGGCATCGTGCATTGCGCGGTATTTGTCGGGAATGATGTAGTCGGACATTTTTTGCCCAACGAGTTCAGTGGCGGTCCAGCCAAACACCTCTTCAGCGGCTGGACTGAAGTCGAGAACGGTTCCGCTGCCATCCATGACGATGATGCCGTCGAAGGAGGCGGAGACCACATTGCGTAACAGTCCTTGGCTGCTGACCAGTTCCTGCTCGCGCTTTTTAAGTTCTGTGATGTCGACACGGAAACCGACCATGCCGCCTTCGCTTGTCCGGGATTCAATAACGCGCAACCACCGACCGTCGTCCAGATGCTGTTCCATCGGAGCCCCCGGATTTCGATGGTTCTGCATCCGCAATTCAATCCAGTCCTCCAGGACTTGTCCTGAGACTTGATATTGGCCGCGTTGCGCGCCTTCCCGGATGATTTCTTCGAACGTTCGGCCGGGCCGGATCAGATCGGCGCTGCTGCTGTAGAACTCCTTGTACTTGCTGTTACACAGAACCAGCCGGTCTTCGGCGTCATAGAGAACAAAGCCGTCGGGTAGGGACTCAATGGCATCCACGAGGCGGGTTTCTGCTTGTTGCAATTTCGCGGCCGCGGCTTTTTGCTCGGTGAGGTCGCGCAAGATTGCGGTGTAGGTGTCCTGACCCTCGACGATGGTTTTGGAAAGAGACAGTTCGACAGGATAGAGGCTTGCATCAAAGCGCCGGCCTGTGACTTCAAAGCGGTTCTTGTCTGTTGCAAGAGGTGCAGACTTGCCCGAGCAACACGCGAAGGGCAGGACATGGGCATCTTCTTCTGGAAGAATGTCGCAGATCCGTTTGCCGGACAGATCTTCAAAAGATTCAACACCGAACATTTGCAACGCTGCCGGATTGGCACTCAAGAGATCGCCGGACGGAGACAACGTCACAACACCATCCAGCATCGTTTCCAAGACGGCATTGACTTGCGCTTCGCCGGTTTCGGCGCGGATGATGGCCGCTTCAAGGGCGGCGTTCTTTTCCCGCTCCGCATCGGCAAGATCATGCACACGTGTCAGAGCTTTCTGGCGCTGTGACGAAAGCACAAAAGTCAATGCAGCTGCCGCCAGAAAGGCGATGCCGAGCATCACGATCAGGCTGTTGATCGATGTCAGGCTGCCACCGTAAAGCGCGCTCGCCGGGAGCACGACTTCCTGAATGCCACGAATGTCACCAACTTCCCAATCGGTCTTGGGGGAATCTGGATGTGTGTTGTGGCAAGCGACACAGCTTCCCTCCATACGAACGGCGGTGGCGCTGCGGAAAACGTTACCATCTTCGCGCTGTTCAAGCCGTTGAAACGGCTGTTCCGGGTTCGCCACCAGGGCTGCCAGAGCTTCACGCTCGAAGTCATCGATTTCCCGGTCATGGCGCCATGGCCAGGGATGATTGGATAACATCCGGATCCTGCTCTTCGCACCAAGAAGCGCCAGTTCATTTTCCAGCGCCAACGTCATGGAGACGGGAGCTGGAATTGTCAGTTCGTTCCCATGATAGTCATGACTAACGGTGACATCTTGGGAAGAGTAGAGTTTGTCGACCACTTCGCGTGAATAAAAAGAGCGCGTCGCGGTCAGCAGTTCATTCTGCGCTTGGGCGGCTGCGGAAAGATCGGCGGTACGCGCCTTTTGGCCAAAGTCGACCGCGATGACGTATGCCGAAATTGCAGATGCACATATGAATACGAGGACCAGCCAGAAAGTGGCGTCCTGCGCGACATCAGATATCCACTTCCGCATGGATTTGTCCCTGGCTGGTGCGTTTTGCGAATTCAAAACACTTCGGCTGTTTCCTGTGGGTAGTTTGGCCATAGGATGTAAAATTTCACTTTATAGAAAAAACGGAGGATTCAGGTCTTGGTTGCAGCCGGGCTTTAATCCGGCTGCAATTTGAAGAACGGATTATCCGCCATGAAGGCCTGCCAGCTTTTATAAGTGTAAGTGCGGTGCGGCTCGCAGCTGTCTGTGCAACTGTGAACTTTGAGCGTGAGCTGGAAGTCCGCGTCAGGATCAAAGAGGTTTGCATAGGCAAAGACTGTGTCGGCCGACTGAACGCCGGGAACGGGACCCGCAAATCGTTTATTGAACGCTTCAGACGGTATGGAGGACCAACCGCCTGCCGGAAACCAGCGGGGGCCGACCGGTCCTGCGCCGTCCAGATCTCGCGGGGTTTCAGAGCCGAATGTGAGCAGGAAGTCTTCCCGCCTTTTGAGCGCGGCAACATGGTCGCTGGTCATCAAATCAGGGAATTCGGCTGCACTCAGCAGCGATATCCCGGCATGACCTGTATCTTCGTAACGCTCGCCGGCACGTTTTGACGGTGAACCGTCACGGTCTTCAAAAGCCGCTTTGGGCCAATAGCGGAACAGGGCACCATTCTCATCGGCACTCCATTCGTCATAAAAGCCTTCGAGAATGGATGCGCTTCGGGCGGTGAGGGCAGGGTCAGGCAGATCTTTCAGCAAGGCGGCCATTGTGACCTGCCAGTTCCAGGGAGCAATGCTGCCCTTGAACCTGAAGTCGATGTCTCCGTTGATCCGGTAGAGCCCGGCTCCAGCGTCGAAATCCGGTTCGTATGTACTCGCAAGACAAGCCTGCGTTTCGGCAATCCTGTCTTCCAGCACCTCCGTGCATCCGTCGCCAAGGATTTTGCAGGCTTTTGCAAGACTGTTGGCAATCATCGCCTGATTGATCATCAGGGTCATCCGATCGTCGGTGTTCGTCGCGTAGATCGTCGAACTCCAGCCGCAAGAAGAGTTTTGATTTGTCGTGCGCCCATTGACTCCGTCCTGAGCGGCAAGCGTGAGGCGGATCGATTTGCGGGCAAGCGCCGCAAAGACAGGATCTCTGGTTTTTTTGTAAAGGGCGGCGAGGGCCCGAAGCCGGTAACTCTGGTTCCAGCTTTGCAGGCCTTCCGCATCCGACGAGCAGGCACGCACTTCGCCGGTCTGAGTGGCAAGCAGGCCGGTGGCTGCGTAGTAGAAGTTAATACCGGCAGGCGAACCAGAGACTGTCAGAACGGTTTCGCCGTCAGGGCGGTCTGCGCGTGGAAGCGTCATGAAGTCCGCGGTCTCGCTAGTAATGACGGGCGCTTCAATGGACCCTTTTGTAAGGTCTATCCTGTAGATCCCGGCGGTATCCGTGTCTTCACAGTCCATGCGGGCCCAGAGCACATCGCCTCGAACCACGACGCGTTCGGGCGCGCAGCCAGCGAAATCCAGGAGAACCTCCGGCTCCGCTGATATGCGGCCATTGGTGTCACGTTTGTGACGGATGAGCTGCGCCGGTTCGCCTTGCCGGGTGACCAGCAAAAGCGCCTGGTCCTCGGTAAAGCGCAACAGTTTCGCGAGTGTGCCGCGCTTGAATGTGAGCCTAACCACGCCGTCCTGAAGTAGTTCGGTCTGCTTGTCGCCGGTTTTCCAGGTTCGCATGTGTACCAATGATCCATCGCGGGCGAGGCGAATGGTGCCAAGGCGGGCGCCATCCTGATCAGGGCTACCGAGCTCCCGGATCATGCCATCCACCGAGACGGTCGGTTTGTCATCGCCAGGGATCTTCGCGACCACCAGAAGGTTGGACCCGGCCTTCGATACGGTTTCAAGGCACTGGCCGGTCACGCCCTTACGGGTCACATCTCCGCTTTTCAGATCCACTTCGAGGCCTTGAGCGGGGAGAACAAGAAGAGAGTTTTGAGCCGCACCCTCCGGTGCGGCCCAAGTGGTTGATGTTCCGGCACAAAGGGCCGTTGAGAAGGCGAGTGTCAGAAAAAGCGAGCGCATCAGCTGTCTCCGATTAGAAGTTGAAGTAGATGAACTCGGTCATTTCTGCGAGCCGGTAGGTCTGGATCAGCGCCAGTCCGAACAAGACCGAGACACCAAGGGCCCAGCCTGTGGTTGGCTGCCAGCGCACCGGCAGGAAACCTTCAGAACGGCGCTGTGCCACCAGCTTCTTCAAGCCAAGCACCGGATTGTACTTCTCGGTGAACTCGATGGCGTTCGGCAGAAGGAAGACGATAGCGGCAAGAGCAACCATCATGGCCCAGACCTGCATGGTGCCGCTCAAGGCGCCTTCCCAAAGCTTCGGCTCATAGATGGTGGAGAAGCCGGTCATGCCGTGGATGATGTTGCTTGCGCCAGTGAAGCTTTCTGCGCGGAAGAACACCCAGGCAACGACAACGGCAAGGAGTGTGATGCCGCGGCTCAGAAGGTTGCCGACCGGACGGGGCAGGATGTTCGGCACATAGCCTTTCTTGGACAGGGCATCCCAGCCGTGGTTGATCGCAAGATACGCACCGTGCAGACCACCCCAGAAGACGAAGGTCCAGCTTGCTCCGTGCCACAGACCGCCAAGAAGCATGGTGATCATGAGGTTGGCATAGCGGCGGATCGGGCCACTGCGGTTGCCGCCCAGCGGGATGTAGAGGTAATCCCGCAGGAAGTGCGACAGCGTGATGTGCCAGCGGCGCCAGAAGTCGGAGATGCTGGTTGCCTTGTAAGGCGAGTTGAAGTTGACGGGCAGGCGGATGCCGAAGAGGCGGGCGAGCCCAAGTGCCATGTCGCAGTAGCCGGAGAAATCGAAGTAGAGCTGGAAGGTGTAGGCAAGCGCCCCGATCCAGGCAGCTTCAAGCGGAACGCCGTTAGTGGTCTCGGCAAGGGAGAAGACCTGGTTGGCATAGGGTGCGATGCCGTCCGCCAGTACGATCTTTTTGAAGAGACCGATCGCAAACAGAGTGCCGCCAATTGCCAGGTTGAGTGCCAGTTTGTTTCGGAACACCGGCAGCTTGAACTGCGGAATGGTTTCCTTCTGCATGACGATCGGACCAGCGATCAACTGCGGGAAGAACACCACGAACAGCATGTAGCGGCCGAAGTCACACTTGATGATGTCGCCCTTGTAGGTATCGATCAGGAACGAGATCTGCTGGAACGTGAAGAACGAGATCGCCAGAGGCAGGACCAGGTTCAGCATCGGGATGTCCGTACCGGCGACCAGGTTCGCATTGCCGATGAAGAAGTCGGCATACTTGAACACGGCAATCAGCGCGAGATTGAAGACGATACCCGTGATCAGGATGAACTTGTCGCGGACCTGCCGGAGCACCCGGTGAAAGCTGTAGTTGATCACGACGGAGCCCAAGAGAAGGGGCAGATAAACCGGGGTCCACCAAGCGTAGAACACCAGCGATGCAATTGTCAGCCACCAGATGATGCCGTTTTCCCAGCCCCAATGACGGAGCACGAGGTAACCGATGAGGACCGGCGGCAGGAACAGGTAGATGAATTCCAGGGAACTGAAAACCATGACTCAGCCCTCCTTGTTGCTGGTGGTTTGCGGAGTGGTCCGCAGAAGAATGGTGAGATTTGCTTCGTCTGTTTTCTGAAGCTCTTCGAGCAAAGTGGCGCTGCCCTGGTGGCCACGATCGGCACCTTTCCGGGCAAGTTCGAACGCCTTGGTCCGGTCCTGCTCCACGAGCTTGCCTGTCGCATAAAGACGGCCAAGCTCTTCCATGGCACCCGGGTGGCCGGCAGCTACTCCGCGCTCCAGGAGCTCGACAGCTGCATCGGCATCCAGGCCGTGTTTTTCCTTCAAATGCAGGCGGGCAAGGCCGGTGAGAGCACCGCCGTGTTCCGCTTTTGCAGCAAGGCGAAGCCAATTCAGAGCTTCCTGAACGGTGTCCTTGTCGTCAGCGGTTGCCAGCATCATCAGCGCCAGATCATGCATGGCGCCAGCATCGCCGAGGTCGGCAGAGCGCAGGAACCAGTCGCGGGCAAGTGCCCGGTCGGCTGTCATGAATTCACCGTCCCGGTAGAGCCGGCCCAGCGTCTTGGCAGAGCTTGCGGAACCGTCTCGGGCTTTCTTTTCAAGACCGGAAATGGCGCGTTCGGCCCAGAATAGAGCTTGTTCAGGGTTGGGCGTAGAGCCGTAACGGCCGTTCAAAAGGATCCGGGCGTAGTTGATGGTAGAAGACGGATATCCGGCAATCGCTGCTTTCTCGTAATGATGAAAGGCGAGGGTCAGATCCCGCTCTGTGCCGATGCCGCGCTCATAGTGCTTTGCAAGTTGAACGTGCGCTTTCGGGTAATCCCAGCCAAGGGCTTTTTGGAACCACTGCAAGGCGATTTCCGCACACCGTTCGCCGGATGAGCGCTGGAACAGGCGGCCGAGCTCATAAGCTGTTTCGCCGCGATAGGCGAAGGAGTAGCGCACGGCTTCCATGAAGATCAGGCGTGCCTGGTCGAGGTCTGCGTCAACGCCCCAGCCGTTCTTGTAGGCCCGGCCCAGGTGATAAAGGGCAGCCGGATGACCATCGCTGGCAAGCTGGGTCAGGAGATCGGCGGCGGCTTCCCAGCGGCCGACTTTCTGAAGACCGCGGGCCTGTTTGATCATCTCCTCGATCGTCGGATCGATCCGCTCGGCCTTTGCTGCCGGGCGAACTGCATCGCCGGAGAGTGCGACAGCACCGGCTCCACCGATAATCGCGGCAACAAAGGCTGCTTTTAGAATGTTTCGGTTCAATGGCTTGCGGGTCATTTCAGCAACTCCATTTCAAAGACCGGCTGTTCTCCTTCGGTCGACGTTTGCCGGTACATGGGCTCAGCATGATCAAACAGCCAATCAATGCGGTTCGGTTCCACTGCAGTGGTTTCAGGCATCGGGGTGAAGCTTGAGGCGGCGATGGCGCCAATCACGAAACCGGTTACGCAGATCAGGGCTTCTTCCAGGGTCTTGTTCGACTTAACCATTGATTTGCCTCCAGATTCTGCAGGATGTGCCTTCGATCAGTTGAAGGGTGCCTTCGTTGTGAGTTTGGGTGATGTCGTCCGCACGCACCGGGCAGGCGAGATCAGCCCGGCGGTCCATCGCCGTCTTGACCCGTGCCTTATCGCCATCGATGACTTGCAAGAGTTCGCCGACAATTTTGCGGGCCGGGTTGGACCCGAAGTGATAGGCGTCGGTGAAATTCTTCAGATCCCGGGTGAACCCCGTGTCGAAATCCATGTCCACGATGGGCGCAAGTTTTGAGAGCCGATCACGGAATTTGTGGTTTGCCGCAGCAAGTCCGAAGTCATTGATGCGCTGCTGCATCTCGGAGATCGTCGGCGGAATGAAGAAGATGAGTTCGACTTCGTTTTCATCACACCAGGCGGCGATCTCTTCGACCATCGCCCACAGGTCTTCTGATTGCTTGAACCGCCGCCAGTCGGCCGCACCATTGGTGCCAACCTGCTTGGCGAATAGGGACGGCAGATCGCGATCAATTGCAATGTCCGGCCAGTAGCGCGCCCAGTGGCCCAGACCGAGCCCCCGGCCGTGATAAACTGCCGGCAGGATCAATGCGCCGTTCGGTGTCTGCAAGATGCACTCGTCGCATAAGGCAGGGTCTAATAGTGCATCGACGGAGAGCGTTTCAAGACCGCTGAGTTCAGCAGCCTTAGCTTCCGAAATGGGGGACAGTGCCAGCTTCTCGAATGCGTCGAAGACCTGCGGGTAGCGGTCCTGCAAAAGCGCCCAACCGATCTTGGCAACAAACCAGTTCGTGTAATAGCCGAACGGATCATTTGCGAGCGAGATCGCTTCGGGTACGCGGTTCATGCCGCCCTTGAACCGGGCATCCATGGACCGAAGCGGAAGGCTGACGATCAACGTTTCCAGTTCCGCGTTGTCCTTCAGATACTGGAACGTGTCGTAGATCTCGAAAACGGTCGCGCCGCCATAGGCGAAATTGTAGACGTCGTCGCGGCCGAGCTCCTGCCAGTACTTGTCCTGAAGCGCACGCGCGCGGCTGTCTCCCAGGACAACCGTCGGTGCCTTGATGCGCGGATACTCGATCATCTTGTAGAGCGGATAATGAGCCTTGACGCTGATTTCCGTTTTGTCGAGACCGAGATCGACGATTTGGTTGTGGTTGTAAGCGTCAACCACACCGTTGAACGCAACCGGAGCCAGAGCAAGGCACGCGGTCAGGGTCAATGCAGCAGTGTAGAGTTTCGGTTTCAGCTTCATAGCTGTGGCCCTCGTTTGATCCATTTGGCTGGATCCTTTCAAGAGCTGGGCCAATTCAGTTTGTGAGTTACAAATTAAACAAAAACAGATACTTGTGAGGATTTTGCATTTTTGGAAACAGGTAGGACTTAGCAATTGTGCAAGACCGGTTTTGCAAATTGAAAAGGTCTCTGAGTGCGTTGGAGTCCTGGGTGTCGAATACCCTGTAAGTGTCACCCCGGACGGAGCGGAGCGAAGTTCCTGGGTCCAGTCGCAGTGCTGCATGCCAAAGCCGGATTTCCCTATCAGTCGATCGGCATCCGCTAGTTATTGCGCGCTAGGCTCTGCAAATGAGTGGGCCCCGGGTCTCACCTCGTTCGCCCGGGGTGACCGCAGTGCCGGGACCAATTTCTCCACCCGTATTTCTGCCTAGGAGGGTGGAACATTTCCCGTCCCCCCGAAAACAGTTGCATTGTCCGGGCACAGCCGGCAACTCAGGCTGGCAGTCCGAGAACGTTGGCGATCATGAGGCCACTCGGCGGTTCAATCAGGCCGGCCATCAGGCACACACCGACGAACAGCATCGTCACATAGAGAAGGGTGAGATAACTCGCCATGAGGTTCTGAAGAGTGGCGATTAGCCCGTCGCCTTCACCCGCACGTTGGTCGCCGCGGTTGGACCAGCGCTGTTTCGACAGACGGAAGATGCAGTAGACCTTCACCGACGCATTGATCAGCTGGTTGAAATAGAGAATGAACGGATAGCTGAGGTCTACCTTCCGGGCGTACTGGTAGAGAAACAGCGACAGCAGCATCCGGGTTATGCAGATGAAGACCACATATCCGAAGATGTAGTAGGGGTCATAGAGAAACGTGGTGCAGACAGCAAGCACCGGGCTCACCAGCATGGTCCACATGGAAACGCGCTGGTCCAGAAGGCACCACCAGATAAAGAACGGCATCCGGCCCGGCCCCAATGCGAGGGCGCGAGAACCATTGCGCAGCATGTTGCCAGACCAGCGGCGGAAGTTTTGAACCATACGGTCCATGCCCGAACCTTCAATGACTTCAACCGTGTAGCCCATGGCATCGGGCACATAGAGCATGCGGCAGCCGGATTGGAGCATGTAGTACCAGGTGCTCTTGTCATCTCCGGACAGGAAGCGGAACTTGCCCCACAGCCAGTGTTCCAGATGGTCTGCCTCTAGAAGACGAATAAACTTGAGTTTTGTCAGGTGGTTCGCCCGAAAAACGGACATCCGTCCCGTCAGGGTCAGAACCCGGCCGGAGAGCGAGTGGGATTGCATGGCCAGCCGGCGCTGCGCAAAGCGCATGGTCAGCCAGTTGGCTATCCAGCGCGGGCCGATGCAAAGCACTTCTTCATCCGTCGTGCAGGCCTGCAGATCCGGGTAGAGTTTGAAGAGCGGCAGGCATGCACCAACAGCGTTTTTGGCCAGGATGAAGTCGCCATCCATGAAGATGATCAGGTCGTCGTCTTCTACATCACCCCGGCTCATCGCACGCAAAACGAGACCAATCGCCAAACGCTTGCCTGGCTGGTTCTGCCGGACGACATGAAGGGTCACATCGAGGTCGGACCACTCCCGGGCCAGAAGATTGGAGATGAGATCTTCGTCATACCGGTCGCCGGAGCCGAGCCAGATCGTGCCCGGAACACCGGCGTCCCGGATTTCACGGCAGATCGACCGGATCACCTTTTCCGTGATGTCCCGGTGTTCCTTATAGGTCGTCATCATGAAGTGGAGGTGGCGGGGACGCCAGCCGTCATCCCACACCTTCTTTCCGGCATCCCGCATGGAGGGGTAGACAAACTTGCCGTAGATCCACGCCCGTACCGCGTGAGTGAACCACCAGCCATAGCGCCAGATGCCAAGGATCCCGATCACAAAGGTAATCTGTTTCGTCGCCGGGCTGAAGAAGACGTTTTCAAAGGTGGTCATCCCGACAAAGCAAAGGCCGAAGTACAGGCTGATCTGGAACAGCGCAAATGGTGTCCATTTGGCCAAACCCTTCGGTTGATGCGTGATTTCATCGACGTTGAAATCCTGTTGCAGGGACCGGCTCATGTGGCGTCTCCGATGTAGCCTGAAATCAGCCGCAAGACCTTGTTTGCGCGGTACCGCTCAAAGTAGACGGTGACGGGTGTTCCGGATTGTGGAAGGGCGCCCTCTTTTGCGACCAGGTCAACCTTTGCAGAGCGCGCATCTGGTGCCCTGAACCGGTGCATTTGTGTGGTCTCATCAATGAAACCGTCTGTGCGGCTAATCATGTCCACTGTTGCTTCGATCCAGCGGTCTTCTGCCGGCACATAAATGCGAGCTGGGCTGCCCTTACGGACCTGAGTGATTTCTTCCTGGGTCAGGAAGGCTGTGATGACCCGGTGATCGCTTTCTTCCAGAACCATAAGCGGGGCACCGGCTTTGAGCGTTTGACCATCGGCTGCAATCACATCCACAACAGCGGCATTGGAGCCGACCGTCACCGGCATCATTTCCGGTTGAGCGCGCAGCTCTTCCAAAAGCTTGGTGCGGAAGTCGACTTCCTGCTGCCAGCGGGCCACTTCGGCAATGCGTTCGGCCTTGAGGCCGCTGAACTTGTCGCCGTTCAGGATACCAATGTTCCCGCCTTCCGTGCCCAGTTTTTCCAACTCGGCAACGTGAATGATGTGCTTTTCAAGCGCGCTCTTGGCTGTGGCCAGCTCAAGCTGTGCCGTGGCGAGTACATCCCGCTTTAGATAGCCCTGTTCAAACAGGGTTTCATATCTGTCTAAACGGTCACGCGCGGTCTCAACCGCAAGGTCCAGTGTGACCGTTTCAGCGCGGGCCTGCCGCAGATCATTGGCTGCAACGAGGCTGTAGCCATTTTCGCGATCGGCTTCGACTTGCAAATAAAGCTTGTGCTCCGAGAGTTCCACTTGCGCCTGCATAAGCGCGGTTTCGGCTTTCCGGATTTCGGAAATCAGAGCATCGTTCTCGATAAAGGCGATCGGAACTCCAGAAGCTGCAATATCACCGGTGCGCAGGTTCAGACCTTTCAGCCGCCCGGTTGCCGGTGCCGTGACTTCATAGCGTTCGGCACTGACAACTGCGGTCGAAATTTCCAGGCGGAAGAGCGTTGCGAAAATGTAGATCCCGACATACCCGAAGACTGCAATGCCAAGGACGAAATAGAAGAGCGTCATGGCGATCTGCTTGATCGGCCAGCGGCGGACAGGGATTTCCTGTGCCGGATTTGGGTCCGGTTTGGTCGGCACCGGCGTGACCGGTGTGTCGATGCGAACAATTGTGTCGGTGACGTCTGTCATCTTGCCGCGGACGAGATCCTCGACAAAGTGTTGCATCAAAGCGGTTTCCCGCTCGCCAAGTTCCACGAAGCGGAAAGCGACTTCTTTGGTGTCTTCACTCGAACGGACGACTTCGGCACTTGCCTTCAAGGTGATGTTGAAGCCCTGGAACGGCAGGGTGCACAAGAGAGTGTGGTCCGATCCGACCTCAGGAAGCGGCGCCGAAAGGCCGGAGATCCGGCAACCGCCGAGCCCCCAATCCGCAGCGTCAAAAGTCTGATCACCAAGGGTGACGCGCATCGGCGCGGTTACCCTGTAGTGCAGCCTTTGGCTGGGCCTTTCATGAATGATGTCCACTTTTGCAACCTTTGATCTCAACGACACCCATCTGTACGCAAGGACGATGCCAAACTGTTGGGTGGACGATCAGAGGCGATGTTTGTTTTGGAGAACTGAAATAACTAATTGAAAAATATACGGAAAAATTACAGTTCACTTTGGGCGGAAAGCCGAGATTTGCAAAATGGGAACCTTGCAGACTTGAGTGCGGTCCTTTGGCGCTTCCGAATTTGCAAAAACCGTACTGGACCAAAAACAATAAGGGCCGCGTTTTTCTCAAAACGCGACCCGGTCTTTTGAGTTGCTTAGAGGATGAAGCAGTCGTTGTCGTGCAGGGCCGACACTGTCTGATTGCCGACACCGATCAGCGTGCAGACCTCCTGATAGGCATCGTTGCCCTGGCGGTCGATCAGGAGGGTCAAGTCTTCGCCAGCCACATCGACGTCCAGGCGCGCAAGCGCGGCTGAATAGTCGATGGTCGTCGTGCCTGGCTCGCTTGAACCGCCGCTGCCTTCACCATTCTCGCTATTCACGGCTTCGGTGACATAGGAGATCAAAGAGTGGAGCATTTGGCTCAGGTCGATCTTGTCAGTGCCGATCAGGAAATCCGTGATCGTGTCTGTGCCACCTGACAGGTCATAAGACCGGTAGACAAACGTATCGCTGCCTTCACCTCCTGTGAGTGTGTCAGCGCCCTGGAGGGAGCGGATGGTGTCGTCACCGGCACCGGCTTCGATCACGTTGGCGTCTCTCGAGCCCTTCAGGATGTCATCCCCGCCGCCGGACACAATGTTGTCGATGAACTTGATGGTATCGGTGCCGATCTCAAGACCATGAGCCTTTTTGTTGTGAAGGGATATGGAGAGATCCACATCAAAGGCGGAGTAATCAACGGTGTCGTTGCCCCGGCCGCCATGCAGCATGTCGTTGCCGGCATCGCCATAGAACCTATCGTCCCCATGACCGCCATACAGTTCGTCGTCATGGCTGCCACCACTCAGTTCGTCGTTGCCGGAGCCGCCTTTCAGTACATCCGCGCCAGCACCTCCGGTCATGATGTCATCGCCTGAGCCACCAATGAGACTGTCATCTCCATGGCCACCATCCATGGTGTCGTTGTCGGCACCACCTTTCAGATCATCATTTCCGTAGCCGCCGATCATCGTGTCAGCACCGGAGCCGCCAACCAGAACGTCGTCATCGTTGCCGCCATCAAGCGTGTCGTCGCCAGCACCACCTTTGAGTTCGTCATTGCCGTAGCCGCCACTGAGGTTGTCGACGCCCGAGCCGCCAATGAGGCTGTCATCGCCGTTGCCGCCGTCGAGCATGTCGTCACCGGTGCCGCCGATCATCTCATCGTTGCCGGCTTCCCCGTACAGGGCATCATTACCGTTGTTGCCGTTCAGTTTGTCGTTGTGGTTGCCTCCGTTCAAAGTGTCGTTGCCGGAGTTGCCATAAAGGTCATCCTCTCCGGAGTTGCCCTTTAGATTATCGTCCCCGGACCCGCCATGCAGATCGTCGTGGCCATTGTTGCCGGATAGATCGTCGTTGCCGGACCGGCCATGCAACTCGTCGGAGCCGTCGCCACCGACAAGGATGTCGTTGTCAGACCGTTCGATTTCGACAACGGGGCTGCCGATACCTTCATGGCTTGGGTCCGGATCGGTGCCGCTGTCGTCTTGCTGATAATGCGCATTGAGAACCAGTGCGTTTTGCACCCCGATATCGACTGTGAAGACACTGTCGTCAAAGTCCCGGTCACCGCCGTTGTAAAGGTCTTCAAACCCGAGCGTGATTGTTCCGGCATCGGCTTTCAGGACGCCGGTGGTGTGCAGTATGCCATCCGGATTCAGATCAACGGTCTCGCCGAAAGCCGCGGTATGATACGGGTTGGTGCGGATCATCGTCTCCGTGCCGTCCGCCGCGATATGATATAGCCGCGGACCGTCACTGTGGATGGTGGCTTGGTTGCCATCCGCATCCTTGAACATCAACTGAGGTGCGTTTTCGCCTTCCTGCCGAACGTCCAGGTCCAAGCCCTGATAGCCATTGTTCAGGCTGTAGCCATTGGAGATAATGAAGAAACCGAGCGTGTCACCGGCCTGGACATCCAGGTATTCCCGGCTTTCACCTTGGATCAAATTGCCGCCGCTTCCTTGCAACGAGGCATTGGGCCACAAGATCTCGACGTCTGTGATCAGTCCATCTTCCTGGATCTTGTAGTCGCCGAAAGTGTTTCGATAGCCGGCTGTTTCACCTTCGAACACGACAGACACCGGATGATCATCCACGATCTCAATGCCGGTAACTTCAACCAGATCCGGTCCACCGGAGCCGTAGAGGATGTCGTTGCCGTTGTTGCCGTAGAGGATATCGTCCCCGGTGCCACCCCAGACTTCGTCATTTCCGTTGTTGCCGGACATCACGTCATCCCCAAAGCGACCGGACATGACGTCCGAATGCCGGGTGCCGACAAGTGTATCGTCTTCATCCGTCCCGATCATGGGACGTGTTGCGGGCAAACTTGCCATTTCCTGTCTCCTTATTTCTTACGAAGGACGCAATCGAGGGAGGCAGTTGCAGGGAATGGGCCATTAACCTTACAGAATGTTCATGTAAGAAATTAATTATTTCAATGAGATAGCGGCGGTGTAGATTTGGACGCGAGCGGTTTTACAGTTTTGCATGAGCCCGTTTTCGATTTTGAGAAAGCCGCTCCGGAAAATGCAAAACTTGATTTTTGGGCCAATAAGCGTTGCCGTTAGCGTATAACAGCGGGGATTTTTGACCTCCCTAGAGACCCAGCCGGTCACGGATCCGGTAGACCATGACCGAGGGTGCCAGAAACCAGGGATTGCCGGTGTAGAACGGGCGTGTCGGGTTGGGGATCATCTCAAAGGCCGACGGTGCAGTCTCCCGCCCGGCTGCCTTGCGGCCAATGCGCATGCCCAGATAACTCGCCATGCCGACACCCGACCCACAGTAGCCATTTGCGAAGAACAGGCCCTTGTCTTCGCCGCAGTGGGCGAGCGTGTCGAACGTATAGCCGACAAATCCCATCCAGCCGTGACTGACCTTGAACGGCCGCAGTTCCGGGAAGAGGGCGCACATGTCCTGGTGCAGCTTAACCGCGCTGCTGCGGGGATCGGTCTCGCTCAAGGAGACGCGGCCGCCAAACAGAACGCGCTTCCGGTCCGGCGACAGCCGGTAATAATAGACCAGCTTCCGTGTATCAGAGAGGATCCTGTCCGTTGGAAACAGACGATCCACGAGATCTGTCGGCAGCTCTTCGGTCGCAATGACATAAGACCCGATCGGAATGACCCGGCGCTGATGCCATGGCGACAGGGGGCCGGAATAGCCGTTAGTGGCCAGTATGACCTTCCCGGCGCGGATCTCCCCGCGTTCGGTCAGTACCTTGAAACCAGATCCGGTCCGATCCAAAGACAAAGCCCGGCAATTGCCAATGACGTGAGCGCCGGTTTCCAGGACCCGCTTCAGGAGTGCCGGATGATATTTTGAGACATCAACGCTGCAATGATGCGGGAAGACGATGCCGCCGTAATAGGCCTCCGTGCGAAGCTCAGAGGCCATGTCTTCCTTTGAAACCATGAAGGCGTCTGGCTTCCAAACCGGATGCCCCGTTGCAGCTTCCTTTGCGAGCTTGTCGTAAAGATGCGGCTTGTGGGCCCCGTGAAACCGGCCGACCTCCTTCAACCCCATATCCAGACCGTCCGCTGAAAGCTGGTGCATGTAATCGAGAGACGCTTGGCCTTCCTGGCAAAGCGCGGTTGCCAGTTCCTTTCCGTAGCGTCCCGACAATGCGCTAAATGAGGGCTTCAGGCTCGTTGAGAGCTGGCCGCCGTTTCTGAGACTGCAGCCCCAACCGGGGTGTTCGGCATCGATCACCAGCGTGCCCAGCTTCTCGGAGGCGGTCTGTAGTGCTGCGTTCAAGCCGGTGTAGCCAGCCCCGATAATCAGGACATCAATTTCGCTTGGGAGCTCCTGTTCGGGCAGAGAAACCTTGGGCGCAATGTCTTGCCAATAGGGCGTTGTCTTGTAGTCCGCCGCAAACACATCGCTTCCCATGCTGCTCGTTCCTTATGCTGACCTGGCGTCTTCCAGAATAAGATCTGCGCCTTTTTCGCCGACCATGATCGCCGGGGCATTCGTGTTGCCGGATGTGACTGTCGGAAAAATAGAGGCATCGACAACACGCAAGCCCTCGACACCGTAAACCCTCAAACGCGGATCCACGACATTGTCCGACCTGTCCGGCCCCATCCGGCACGTGCTGACTGGGTGGAAAACTGTCGAGCAGCGGTTGCGGACATCATCCAGCATCTGTTCGTCTGTTTGAACCTCCGGGCCGGGTGTCATTTCCGTCTCGATGACTTCCTGAAGTGCCGGGCTCGCCGCGATCTTCCGCAGCAAGCGGCATCCCTCGATCATCTCCTTGCAATCATGATTTGTGCTCAAGGAGTTCGGTTGGATGGCCAATCCCTGGTATGGATCTGAAGACTTCAGCTCAACATGCCCGCGGCTGGTTGGCCGTGTCGGCTGCATTCCGAACAGGAAACCAGCGAAAGGATCCGGGTTCATCAGCGGCCGTTGTCCCTTCGGCGCCTTGGTGTAGCTGACCGGGGAGAAGTAGAGCTGCATGTTCGGCCGCTCGCACTCCGGATTGCTCTTCACAAACCCGCCGCCCTGATTGAGGCTGATGGAGAGCGGGCCGCCACGGGTCAGAACATACCGGATGCCCTGGGCCAGCTTGCCCCACCATGGGTAAAGCTGCTGGTTCAGGGTCGGCACCTTGGACTTGTAGAGATAGTCAAGGCCGAGGTGGTCCTGCATGTTCTTGCCGACGGCTGCGCTCTGGACCTTGGGCTCTATACCCTTAGCTTGAAGGTCTGCACCGTCTCCGATGCCGGAGAGCATCAGGATCTGCGGTGAGTTGATGGCTCCCGCGCTCAGGATAACCTCGCGGCGCGCAGTGACTGTCTGCTCGCCGCCATTCCTGTCGTAGACCACACCGGTCGCCCGGTCGCCATCCAGAAGGACACGCTTGGTGTGCGCTTTCGTCAGGATGGTGACATTCGGCCGCTTTTTCGCACGTGACAGGTACGCCCGGGCCGTCGACATGCGAAAGCCGCCACGGGTCGTGATCTGGTAGTGACCGACGCCTTCCTGGTCCGCGCCGTTGAAATCCGGGTTGGACTTGAAACCGGCCTGTTCGCTGGCCCGGAAGAAATTCTGGCACAGCGGATGCGCATGCTTGTCCACGCTGGAAACATGCAGCGGGCCGTCACCGCCGCGGAAGTCATCGGCGCCAGCGTCGTTGGTTTCTGAGCGTTTGAAGTAGGGCAGGACATCATCCCAACCCCAGCCCGGATTGCCCATGGCTTTCCAGTCTTCGAAATCCGCGTGCTGGCCGCGGATATAGACCATGGCATTGATTGAGCTGGACCCGCCAAGCACCTTGCCGCGCGGCCAATACCCTTCGCGGTTGTTTAAGCCCTGATCCGGCTGGGTGTAGTACATCCAGTTGATGTGCTTGTTGTAGAACGCCTTGCCGTAGCCGACTGGCACCCAGATCCAGAAGTTTAGATCCGAGCCGCCAGCCTCCAGCACGCAGACCGAATACTTGCCGCTTTCAGACAAGCGGTCTGCGACGGCGGCACCGGCAGAACCGGCACCGACGATGACAAAGTCAAACTCAGCCATGGTGTCTCCGCTCTAAGCGTTCTTGTCACGCTGGACTAGGATGGACAGGAGCGCCAGCAGGCCAGAGCCAACCATCAGGAAGAACGAGACCGCGTTAAGAACCGGTGTCGATCCAACCTTGGCCATGCGGTCATACATGGTGATGGTGAGCGGAGCCTCGGAGCCGACCAGGAACAGCGTCGTGTTGAAGTTTTCAAACGACACCAGGAAGGCAACGATGCCTGCAGCAATCATCGCCGGCCGCAGGAAGGGCAGGGTAATTGTGCGAAGCACCCGGGCCCGGCTGGCGCCGAGATTGAACGCGGCCTCTTCCATGGTTTCATCGAACTTCTTCAACCGGGCGGTGATCACCAGAGAGGTGATTGTCGCAATGAAGGAGAACTGGCCCAAAACCACCAAGAGCATGCCCGGCCGCAGGAACTCCAGTTCCAGGTCGAACTGGTTCTCCATGTAGTTCGCCGTGTCGCTGGCAAGAACCAGGATCGAGATACCGAGGATAACACCCGGGATGACCAGCGGAACGACCATGAGAATGTAAAAGAAGTTTTTGGCTGGAAAATCTCCGCGAACAAAGAGGAAGGCATTGGTCGTGCCGACGAACACCGACAGTGCTGCCACAAAGATCGCTATCACGAACGAATAGTAGAGCCCTTGAAGCAGCCGCCGGTCATGGAACATGCCAAGCTTCGGTTCAGTGTCGGAGAAGAACCAGTCCAGTGTGAAGCCTTGCCACGGCAACGCCGGGAACAAGCTGTCGTTGAAGGCAAAGGCACCGGCTGAAATCAGTGGAGCAGCCAGAAAGATGAAGAAGGCCAGTACATAGAGCCGGTATCCAACGAGGAACGGCGTTGTCTTGTTTGTCGCAAGCATGATCGTCCTCCTCAGCTCTTGGCAACGGTGTTGGCCAGCGTCTGACCACTCAGCTTCAAGCCGAGCCAGATGACGATGGATGTGAACAGCAAAAGCAACATACCGAAGGCCGCGCCGCCTTCCCAGTTAAACCGGGTGATGAACTGGTTGTAGATCTGCTCCGTGAACCAGCTGGAATTCTTGCCGCCAAGCAGGATCGGCGTGAGGTACGACCCGGCTGTCAGCATGAACGTCACGATGCAGCCGGCAACGATGCCTGGCATCGCATAGGGCACAATGATCTTGCGCAGCACGGTGAAGCCGTTGCCACCGAGATTGTAGCCTGCCTCGATCATGGAGTTGTCCATCCCGTCGAGGGTGGAAACGAGCGGTACGATCATGAATAGGATGACGGTGTAGACGAGGCCGATAATCACCGCGACGTCGTTGTAAAGGAACTCAACCGGGCTTCCGATAACGCCGGTCCAGACAAGAAAACTGGAGATCACGCCGGTTTCCCGCAGAAGAAGAATCCAGCCAAACGAGCGGATCAGGTCACTCACCCAAAGCGGGATAAGGCAGAGCAAAAAGAGCCCGCCGCGCGCCCGAGGTCCGGCGATCTTCGCGATGTAGTAGGCGATAGGGAAACCGATCAGCAGCGCCAACGCCGTCACCAGAAGGGACATCGACCCGGTGCGGAGAAGCGTGTTCCAGTAGATCGGTTCGTTGATGAACTCCAGGTAGTTGGCGAAGCTGTACTCGTAGACCCGCGGCGCTACTTTTTCCTTGAGCGACAAGATCACCATACCGATATGCGGCAGAATGATCAGAAGGATGATCCAAAGCGCAAAAGGTGCAAACAAGAGGATCAAAGAGAGACGTTTGATGTCCTTTTGCATCAGGCACGCTCCTCGTGTGCAAAGCACATGGCCTGCTTCGATGACCAGACCAGGCGAACCTCTTCACCCGGTTTGATGTCATTGTGGCCGGTCAGCGTGACATCAGATTCAATCAGCTCTCCATTTCCGGAGCGCACAAGAACCCGGCTGTTGGCGCCGTTGAAGAGAAGGCTGTCGACGACGCCGTCCATTTGGTTGTCGCCATCAACTCCACCGGTACCGCTTTCCGATGCCCGGACCGTGTGGATGAATTCCGGCCGCACGAAGATGTCAACCTTGGAGCCTTCCGCGACTGTGTTCTGGCCAGCTGCGGAGAAGTTCATTGGCAGGCCTTGGGAGGTTTCGACCTTGCCGCCGGTTCCGTCGCTTGACTTGACTGTTCCGGTCCACCGGTTGCTGTCACCAACAAATCCCGCAACAAAAGCGGTTTTGGGCTGATGATAAAGCTCTTGCGGGGTGCCGATCTGCTCAAACTCGCCTTGATTCATGATGGCGACGTTGTCGGACATCACCAGCGCTTCGGATTGGTCGTGCGTGATGTAGATAAACGTGGTGTTGAACTGGTGTTGCAGCAGCTTCAACTCGATTTTCATGGCTTCACGCAGCTTCAGATCGAGCGCGCCGAGCGGTTCATCGAGGAGCAAAACGTCCGGGTCGAGCACCATGCAGCGGGCAATCGCGATCCGCTGCTTTTGACCACCGGACAATTGATGGATTTCGCGTTCCGCGACATCGGGAAGCGCAATCCGCTCCAGGACATCGTGAACTTTCGTTTTAATGTCCGCGTTGTTCATGCCGGTGCAGCGCAAACCGTAAGCGATGTTTTCATAGACGTTCATCATCGGGAACAGGGCCAGATGCTGGAACACCATCTTGACGTTCCGCTTGTTCGGCGGCGTTCCGAGAACGGACCTGCCCTTGATCTTGATGTCGCCTGATGTTGGCTCCTCAAATCCCGCAATCATACGCATCAAAGTGGTTTTGCCACAGCCGGATGGACCAAGAATGGAAAAGAACGAACCGCTTGGGATGTCGAAGGAGACGCCTTTGACAGCCTGGAAGGACCCGAAGTTCTTGGTCACACCGGCGCATTCAAGGTCGTATTGGGGAGTATTTGTCATTGTTTTGGACGCTTCTGGAGAAGTGAAGAAAGGTGGGGGGACACCGTATGGCGGCATCCCCCGAGAATTAGGCCTAGGCTCTACGGCAAATTGGCCAATTGGCGGCAGCTTTTGTTCTGTTGCCGCCAATATATTAAGTGGCCGGTTGTTTAGCCGCCTGTCGCTGCCTTGATTTTCTCCAAGGTTTTACCTTCCATGTCTTCCACGCCCGGAGGAATGTTGGCGAAGAACTTCAGGTTGTCGATGTCGGCATCGGTGAAGGCCGCATTCACAGCTGCTTTCTTGTCTTCCGGCAGGAGGTCCTTGCCGCCCTTCACAGCTGCAATCGCACCGGTGCTAGCAGACATCAGGGTCACGTTTTCCGGACGCAGGACGAAGTTGATCCACTTGTAGGCTGCATCATCGGCCTTGCTCTTGCGCGGCAATGCGAACGTGTCGATCCAGGCTAAAGCTCCTGTTTCCGGCGGAATGAAGGTGATGTTCGGGTTCTGGTCAAACAACTTGTAAGCGGTTGAATCCCAGGTTTCCGAGGCCACGATTTCGCCAGATAGCATCATAGCGCTGAGGTCGTCGCCGCCCTTCCAGTAGGCTTTGATGTTGGCCTTACACTCGATGAGCTTGTCGGCAACCTTGTCGAGAATGCCCTGGTACTTCTCAAGATCGGAGTAAGCGTCGAACGGGTTTTCGCCCATGGAGAACGCGGTACCAAGCAAGATCGTGCGCTTCAGGCGCATGGAAGTCTTGCCCTTGTAAGCCGGGTCACAAAGATCGCCCCAGCCCTTGAAATCCGGCGCTTTGGTCTTGTCAGCCATCAGACCGGATGTGCCCCATTGGTGCGGAACAGCATAGACTTCGCCGTCAATGGTCGTGTTTTCCTTAACGCCATCCAGAAGCTTGGCTTCCATCACGTCCGTGTCGATTTTGGAAAGATCAAGCGGCTTGTAGATGTCGTATTCCAGCTGTGCCGCGTAGATGCGGTCATGGCTCGGCTGAGCGAGGTCAAAACCAGCACCGCCGGTGGCGCGCAGTTTGGCGATCATTTCCTCGTTGTTGGAGAAAGTCACCTCGACCTTGATATCAGGATATTCGGCTTCGAATTTCTGGATGAGTTCATCCGGAGCATAGGATCCCCAGGTTAGAAGCCGGAGTGTTTCAGCTTGTGCCGCGCCCGCACTGGCAAGCATTGTTGCCGCCAACAGGCCGGTTAGAGTCGATTTGAATTTCATTACATCCTCCCTGGATTGGTGATGGTTCCGTTTGAGGCATCAGGCCTCTGTGGGATCCTGGAATATGCAGCCAGCGCATGGGCTTACCGACAAGATTGCGGCGGAGCATGGATAATACCCGCCACCCTTCATATTGCTAAATATACTTATTCACCAGTGACCCCTCGGGTTTTCTTCAAAGCTTTGGCCTAAGTGTTGTCCAACCGGAAAAGCCTCTGGTGCGGTATATTTCACTATTCAATTCAGCACGAATTTGGGTTGTCCTGGCATGACCTGTTTGCTCTTTAGACGCAGGTTCTTGCTGGCTGTCCCCTCTGCGAAGATCCCGCACTCAAGCAGATCAAGACCTGCCGGAAGTGCCGGAACTGCAGATTTCAGCCGCGCCTGACGTTCCTTCACCGCGCTGAAGTTCCTAGGGAGAGACGGTAAGTATCAATTGGACTGCAAAATATATCCATTGCAGATAATTTTTCAGACCAATTGATAAAAGCGGTCTGCTATGCGAGGCGGCATTTCGGCAAGACGTCCTTAAGTGCCTGAATACCCTTTCGGATGTCGTCCGGGCTTGCACTGCCAAATCCGAGAACCAGGCCACGCTGTTGAATATCCGCCAGAGCATAGCGGGACAGCGGGGCCGTTGTGATCCCGAGTGCAGCAGTTTCAGAGACGATCCGCTGTTCATCCAGATTGGCGTTGGTCAGGCCAACGGCGTGAAAGCCGCTGCTTGTCGGTTGCAGGTCGATGTCGCCTGCAAGGCTGGAAGCTGCACCCATCAACGTGTCGTGCCGCTCTTTATAGACCTGACGCATTGTGCGGATGTGAGTGGCAAACATGCCTTCGTCCATGAATTCGGCAACCATGGCCTGCGTCACGGTCGGGACACCGCTGAGCCAGGTAAGAAAGATTCGTTCAAAACTTTCTACAAGTCCTTCAGGCGCCAAGAGGAACCCAAGTCGAAGGGCAGGGAACAACGACTTTGAGAACGTCCCGACGTAGATCACACGATCGTGGGTATCGATGCTTTTCAAGGTCGGCGGCGGCTGGTCGCCGTAATAAAACTCCCCGTCATAATCATCTTCAACGATCATGGCGTCCGCTTCACTGGCAGCTTTCATAAGGGCGAGGCGCCGCGAAAGGCTCATGACGTTGCCGAGCGGCTGCTGATGCGAGGGGGTCACAAAAGCCAAGCGAAAGTGGGGGGCTTTTTTCAAGCCGTCCTCTACGCACAATCCTTCTGCATCGACATCAACGGGGATGGGCTGAGCGCCGATGGCAACAAAGGCATTGCGCGCCCCGATCGCACCAGGGTTTTCGAACCAGATCGGTTCGCCTGGATTGACCAGCATGCCGCCGATTAGGGAAAACGCGCGTTGTGCGCCGTTTGTTATGAAGATCTGTTCCGGGGCGCATTTGATTCCACGTGAGGCGTTCAGCTGACGTGCAATTGCCTCCCGCAACGGCGTAAATCCGAAAGGTTCGCCATAGCCCGCAATATCGTCCCGGTCTTTTCGCCAATGCCGCGCAGACAGCTTCGCCCATTGCGCCATTGGAAACGCGTCTAGAGCGGGGAGGGCCGTGACAAAGGCTTGGGATTTGTGCGGCAGCCGTGTGCGGACCTTGAAGTCGGGTATCGCATGTTTGGAGGCATGGGACAGGCGCGGGATGGCCTTGATGTTGTCGTTCGACGACGGCTTCGGCCTCGGCTCAAGCCGGGCGTGCAACGCATCGCTCACGAAAGTGCCGGCGCCTACACGTGCCTCGAGAAGGCCTTCTGAAATCAGCCGGTCGATTGCATCAATCACCGTTGTCCGCGAAACGCCGATCTCCTGGGCAAGGGTTCGTGTCGCCGGCAACCGGTCACCAGGCGTCAATGCGCCAGTCAGCAACAGATCCCGCAAAGCCATGTAGAGTTGGATCGAGATTTTCTTATCAGCGTGCTTGTCAATCTTGATAGATGACAGAACCGCACCGGCATGCCGTTTCATCACAATTCTCCAATTGGTCTGGGAGATTGCGCAAAACGGACCTTCTATCAAGTCCAATTCTGAATAACTTGATAGTCCAATTACAAGAAAACTGCGCTCAGGGAGCCTCGTTCAAGGACCGCAAGCCCCATGAAAATACAATCAATCGAGACATTTACCAATGAATTTGTCTGCTTCACCCGTGTCACGACTGACAGCGGTGAAACAGGCTGGGGACAGGTTGCACCTTACTACGCCGACATCACGGCCGAAGTTGTGCACAGGCAAGTGGCGCCTTACGCGCTTGGAGAAGACGCGCTCGATATCGATCATTTGATGGACATCATCCCGGATCGCGAGCACAAGTTTCCCGGATCCAATCTGCGCCGAGCAATGGGCGGTCTCGACACAGCGCTATTTGACCTGCGTGGCAAGCTTGAAGGCAAGCCTGTGTGCGAACTGCTGGGTGGGACGCCGGGCAAAGTCCGCGCTTACGGGTCTTCCATGAAGCGGGACATCTCGGCTCAAGATGAGGCCGACCGCCTGAAACGGCATCAGGACGAGAGCGGTTTTACAGCGTTCAAGTTCCGCATTGGAGCCGAGTGCGGCCGGGATCAGGATGAATGGCCGGGCAGGACGCAGGAAATCGTGCCGCTGATGCGCAAAAGCTTCGGCGATGATACCGCGCTGCTGGTCGATGCAAATTCCTGTTATTCACCTGCGAAAGCGATTGAAGTTGGCCAGTTCCTGGAGGCCAACGGCATTTCCCACTACGAGGAGCCGTGCCCGTACTGGCATTATGACCAGACGAAGCAGGTCACAGACGCGCTGGACATTGACGTTACCGGCGGCGAGCAAGACTGCTCGCTGGTCGACTGGAAACGGATGATCGACGAGAAAGTCGTCGACATCATTCAGCCGGACATTTGTTATCTCGGCGGCATGGTGCGCACGATGAAAGTCGCGCATATGGCCCATGAAGCTGGTATCCCGTGCACCCCGCATGCGGCCAACCTGTCCCTGGTGACCCTCTTCACCATGCACCTGCTGCGCGCCATTCCGAATGCCGGAAAGTATCTGGAATTCTCCATCGAGGAGGAAGACTATTACCCGTGGCAGTATGACCTCTTTGTCAAATCGCCGTTCGATATCGTCGACGGCAACGCGATTGTGACGGACGCACCAGGGTGGGGCGTTGAGGTCAATCCGGAATGGCTCGCCAAATCCACATACAAAATCAGCTCTCTGGAAGGCTAATCATGGCGTCTCAACAAGACCTGATCGCCGAATACGAAACGACCGGCACCCTTTCCGCGTTGCCGCTTGGCCATTTCATCGACGGCGCGTTTTCGCAGCCCTCGCACAACCGCACCATGGAAAGCTTCGACCCGGGCAAGGGCACAGCCTTTGCCCGGTTCACGGCTGGAACGTCTGAGGATGTAGACGCAGCTGTTGTGTCCTCCCGCAAAGCGTTCGAGACGGTGTGGCGTGACATGGCGCCGGTCGAGCGGGCGCGTATTCTGATCAAGACGGCCGAGCTTATCCTCGTCAACCTCGATCTGCTGGCAGTGGTGGAAAGCCTCGACAGCGGCAAGCCTTTGCAGGAGGCGCAAGGGGATGTCCGGGGTGCCGCGCGGACCTTCGAATACTACGCGGGCGCCTGCGACAAACTGCAGGGCGACAGTTTCCCTCTGGCAGGCGATTACATTGGCTATTCGATCCATGAGCCGGTTGGTGTAACCGCTCACATCATCCCGTGGAACTTCCCGATTTCAACCGCCGCCCGCGGCTTCGCACCAGCGCTGGCCGCAGGATGCACGGTTGTCGCAAAACCGGCTGAGCAAACCCCGTTCACCGCATTGCTGCTGGCCAAGATCTTGTCGGATGCTGGTTTGCCGGACGGCGTGTGCAACGTCGTGACAGGGACGGGTGTCGATACGGGCGCACCACTTACACAGCATCCGGGTGTCGATCACATCACCTTCACCGGATCGGTTCAGACCGGCAAGGCCGTGATGAAGGCGGCAGCTGACGATGTCACCCGCGTTGTTCTGGAGCTGGGCGGCAAGTCTCCGGTGGTTGTGCTTGCCGATTGCGACAAGGAACAGGCCTTGAGCGGGATCATGGGCGCGATCTTCGAAAATGCCGGTCAGATTTGCTCGGCGGGGTCGCGCCTTGTGATCGAAAAGTCGATCCATGAAGAGTTTGTTTCTGAATTGGTCAAACGCACAAAGGCGCTGAAGATCGGTCATGGTCTCGGCCAACCGGAACTCGGGCCGGTGAACTCTGCCGAACATCTTGAGAAGATCGCAGGATTCATTGACCGGGCAAAGGACCGGGGTGCAAAGATCGCTGTTGGCGGCAACGTCACCACGGACCCGGCCACGGGCAAAGGCTGGTTCTTTGAACCGACCATCGTCGATTCAGTTCCGGCCACGGATGAGCTTGCCCAGGAAGAGATCTTCGGCCCCGTGCTGACCGTGCAAGTCGCCGATGATGCTGATCATGCGCTGGAACTGGCCAACGACTGCCAATATGGCCTGGTTGCCGGCATCTACACATCGAACTTTGCCAAGGCGCATCAACTCGCGCGCAAGATCGATGCGGGCCAGATCTACATCAACGAGTATTTCGCAGGCGGTATTGAAGTGCCGTTCGGCGGCAACAAGAAATCCGGTTTTGGCCGGGAGAAGGGCATCGAAGGTCTGAAGAGCTACTGCAAGACCAAGAGCATTGCGGCAAAGATCAGCTAATCCGTCACTTTAGCGATCGCGGTTCCGCGAAGGCCGGTTTTCCGTTCCCCGGATCCGGCCTTTTCTTTTTTTGAGGTCTCAGTCTTGCGCGACCAGCAGCAGTTCGTTGGTCACCAGGGTCGGACATTTTCCCGGCGTCGCATGCCCCTTAAACAGGCCCTTGTTGAGATCGACAGTCCGCAAGGGCAGGGACAACTTCCCGTTCTGCGGCATCCCGGCACCTTTCTGCAGCAAGATCTCTGAGATCAGCCCGGTCATCGGTGGACCGTCTTCGAAGTGTGCGCCTGCAAGGCTACCGAGGCCATGAACCGAGTAGCCAGTTCCAGAAAGCTGATTGCCGAGTTCGGTGATCCCTTTATGAAGATCTGTAAACGGCGCAAGAGTGGTGATGAGCGCGTTGGCAGTCTTCCCGGACATGGCGTCTCGGTCTGACGTTACACGGAACAGCGTGAATTCTGTTTCCCGGTCTAACGCTGCTTCGAAAGACGCGCCAACGATCCCGTAACCGGAAATGTTTGTATTTTGGGCAATCGTGAGAGTGTCAGGCAGGAGATGCCCGAGGTGCCAGGTGTAATTTTCCCGCCAGTAGGCGTGAATGTGCGCAAACCAGGCACCATCGCGCCAGCCGAGGATGGCAACAGCCTCCTCAAGTTCAGTACCTTTCGAGGAATGCGTATCGCTATACCAGGCCGCGTGGCGGTCATCGACGGCCCGGTCGGGCATGACATAATCAAAGGCAGCTAGATGAATGCCGGAAAGATCGAGGACGGCCGAGGAAAACCCGGCGTCAACCGCCCAGCGCCCCAATGAATTCAGTAACGGCTCGCCAGCTGAAACCTGACACGCAATCTTGGTGGCGTGGCACGGCGCATATGGCATCCGGTCCTGTGCCTGCGGGCCGGGATGCTGTATATCGCCCAGCGTCTGTGGAGCAGGGCGCCTCACAGCAGACCTTTTTCGGTCAGGAATTCGCGCACGAGCTTCTTTGTGATCTTGCCATAAGCACTCGTCGGCATTTCCTCGATGAACAGATAGCGTGCCGGCATTTTGTAGCGGGTAATTTTGTCCTTGAGGAAATCGCTGAGCTCGACGGCGTCCGTTTGTTGGCCAGCCTCCTTTACACAGACGGCGAGGCCAACTTCACCCCATTGCGGATCCGGGATGCCCAAAATTGCGACCTCGGAGACCGCCGGATGGGTCAGCAGGATCTCCTCGACTTCCTTGGGATAAACATTGGAGCCGCCGGAAATATACATGTCAGACGCGCGCCCGGTTAGATAGAGATAGCGCTGCTCGTCCATGTGACCGATGTCGCCGGTGCGGAACCAGCCATTCCGGAACGATTTGGCATTTGCACCGTCATCGTCGAGATACCCGGCGCAGACGGCTGATCCGACGACGCAGACCTCGCCGGTCTCATTCGGCCCGAGGATCTTGCCGGTCTCGTCCTGAATGCTGACTTCGATGCCAGTTCGTTCCACGCCGCAGGTTCCGACCTTTGCGTTGGGCCCATCATCAATGCTGTGTTCGTCCGGCCGCAGCACCGTGATGTTTCCCGTGACTTCTCCGAGACCGTAGTATTGGACAAGAATCGGTCCGAGTGCCTCCAGCGCCCGCTTCTGGTCTTCGCGGTACATCGGCGCCCCGGCATAAATGAGGTGACGGAGGCTGGAGTGATCGAATTGGTCAACACATGGGTCTTCAACCAGCCGCTTCACGATGGTCGGCACAGTGAACATGTTGGACACCTTGTGCCGTTCAATCAGCTGGAACGCGTCATGTGGCCGGAAGCCGCCCTTGGGCATTAGGATGTGCGCCGACCCGCAAGAGAGCTGAGCGATCAATTGAAGACCTGCCCCGTGGGAAAGAGGCGCAATCACAAGCGAAGCATCGGATTCGCTGGTTCCGGGCAAAAGGTCGGCCATGTAGTTGACAACGACAAACCCGATTTGCCCATGTGTGAGAACAACTGCTTTTGGCCGCCCCGTCGAACCAGATGTGAAGAAAAACCAGCACGGGTCATTGTGATCGACCTCCGCATTGGCTACCTGCGCGCCGGCATGCTTTTCAAGCAAGGCCTCGTAAGACACGCCGAACGCGCTTTCACCAATCGTGACGATGCCTGAAAGATCCGGACGTGCTGCTATGACCGCTTGAGCCTGGGGCGCATACTCCGCATCACAGAGGAAGATGGTCGCCTTGGATTTTTCAGCCGCATAAGCAGTTTCGCCAGGCGCCTGGCGGAAATTACACGGCACCCAAACGGCCCCGAGCCGAAAGGCCGCCAGCATGATCTCGATCATCTGATGCGAGTTTTGCGCCTGGACCAACACCCGGTCGCCCTTGGCGATTCCGAAATCTGATGAAAGCGCGCTGGATAAGGCCGAAACACGGCGATCAAGCTCCTGCCACGACCAGGTTTGATCTTCCCAGACAATCGCGGGACGGTCTGGCCACCGCTTGGCGTTGCGTGTCAAAAAGTGCGCAAGGTTCGCCACGCGATTGGAACAGCGCTCAATCATCAGATGGGGTCCTCCCTGGAAATCTGTGCTGACAACCTAGGGCGCAGTGGTCTGATTTGACAAGCAATATGAATGGTCTATCGGCCATTTCAATTCCCGCCCAAATCATGCAAGGATGCGCGCCGGTTTAATCTCGCATGCAGTTGCAGGACGGTTTTATGACGACTTCGCCCGACTTTGATTGGAATGATGCTTACGAAAACGGCGCCTATATTGAGGACGCTCAAAGCTATCCGGCGCGGTGGGCCGATGAAGCCCTTGAATTCCGGTCGGGCTGGATCAAAAAAGACATCGACATCATCTATGGCGATACGGACCGTCAGCGTCTGGACCTTTTTCATTCTGAAGACAAAAGCAAGGGTCTGGTGGTCTTTGTACATGGTGGCTACTGGCGCCGCTTTGACAAATCCTACTGGTCGCATTTGGCGCGGGGCGCGCTTCGAAGCGGTTGGTCTGTCTGTTTGCCTAGCTATGAATTGGCGCCAGACGTTCGTATCCCGCAGATTACGGCGCAGATCGGCACGGCACTCAACAAGGCCGCGCGGCGGGTCGAAGGTCCAATCCGTCTGTCGGGCCACTCTGCTGGCGGCCATCTTGTCAGCCGCATGATCTGTGCAGACACACCGCTCAATCCGGAAGTGCTCGAGCGCATCGAAAAGGTCGTCTCCATCAGCGGCCTGCATGATCTTCGGCCTTTGATGAAGACGTCGATGAATGATGACTTTTTGCTCACCGAGGCTGACGCGGTGAAAGAAAGCGCTGCCTTGCAGAAACCTGCCAAAGACTGCCTTGTGACGGCCTGGGTTGGTGGTGATGAGCGGCCTGAATTTATTCGCCAGTCACAGCTGCTGGCGGAGGCCTGGGACAACGCCAAGGTGTTTGTGGACGAAGGCAAGCATCATTTCGATGTCATCGAAGGGCTGATCGACCCGGCAAGTCCGCTAACAAGTGAACTGCTTTCGTAATTGCATCTAGTCTTCAACGGCATAGAACCGTTGTGCCAGGCGGCGGACACCGGTGTTTTCGTAGAAGCTGATCGAGGCTGGGGGAACCAGATAGGCAACCCCGGCCTCCAGTCCGTCGCGCCAGCTTAGGCGGACTTCCGCAATCGTCCGCTCGTTCACATCAAAAACATAGAACTCCTTCGGCAGGGGTATGTCTTCATTCAGCAGGATCCGAAGGCCGCCCGCGGAGATGTCTCGCGTGGTGCAGTCGCAGATGTATTCGTTGGTCAAGCTGGCGAGTTTTGCGGGCCGCAGGCGAGTGCGCCGGCGCGGAAACAACCGCTTTTGAACGGCATCCAGTGTTGCTTGCCGGTTCAAGCATAATCCTTTGAACATCTGAGACCTCAGCGGCGGGGAGATGCCGCAGGCGGCATGGGCGGGGGCGGTGCGAGTTCAGGCCGTGGCTCCAAGGCCGTCGGCGGTTCCTGACCCCGGATGAGGGGCCGACCATAATAGTTGGGATCGCCGAGCGTTGTCGGCCGGTGGGTAACGCCCGACTGTTCGTTGGCGCAGCGTTGATAGGCAAGGTCATAAAGGCTTTGCCAGCCCGCCGGATAACTTCCCAGGTTATCGAGAACGCTCAGCGCTCCGCCAATGGCCGCACCCCGGCGTGCGCCGCTTGGACCATCCCAAATTCCTCCGGCCACAGCTCCGCGTGTTCCGTTCTCATAGATGTTCAGATCAGCTGGATCGGGATTGACGTGGGAATTCGCGTAAGAGCGCGCATAGGCATCACAATTGACCGGTTGGGCATTCGCGGACGACACCACACCTGTGCTGGCAAGTGCTGCCAACCCCACAATAGCTGGCTTCAGGACACGCTTTTGAAGGCGATGACGAAAAGGGCTTGCTGTCAATGAGGTGCCGATTGGGCGCCAGCGCTGGGTCATTGGGATCTCCGGTCATTCCAATCCGGGTGCATGTGAGTGTGCCGGTTTCAAATCTTGAAGCACCATCGGTCACCCATGAAGGTTGTGCGGGCCTTGCGGCGCGGATTGGCAAAGGGCCAGCCTCAGACAAGCTTGGACTTTTAGAACTGGCACCAATCCCGGCTGAATGGAGGTATTCGATGGAACCGGTGTTCCTGAACAAACTGGTCTCGCAAAACAACGAATGGCTGTCTGTCCGTCAGGCCGCGATTGCTGAGAACATCGCCAATGCCAACACCCCTGGTTTTGGTGCCAAAGATGTTGAGCCTTTCGTTTCGGTTATTAGCAAAACTCATCTTGCCATGACCGCGACCCATGGAAGCCATCTGGGCCAGACCATGGAGGCAGCCAAAGCCTCAGACATGGAAAAAGCTGACAGCTGGAACGTTACCCACTCCGGCAACTCCGTGAGCCTGGAGCAGGAGTTGATGAAAGCCGGTGAGGTCGCGCGCGACCACTCGCTGAATGCCAGCATCGCCAAGTCGTTTCACAAAATGTACCTCGCAGCCGTTCGTCCCTAAGCCAAAGTGATCTGAACTCATGTCCGACCCCCTTTCTGCCACACTGCAAATTGCCGCTTCCGGCCTGAAGGCTCAGTCCGATCGGATGCGGATTGTTTCCGAGAACCTCGCCAACGCCCGCTCCACCGGTGAGGCTTCCGGCGATGATCCCTATCGGCGCAAGACGATCACCTTTGAAAGCGAATTCAATCGCGCAACCCAGGCCAATCTGGTCGCAGTCAAGGGGATTGGAACTGACAAGGCGCCTTTCACCGTTGAATACGATCCGGGCCACCCGGCGGCGGACGTTGATGGCTATGTGAAAATGCCAAACGTCAACACGCTGATGGAACTCGCGGACATGCGCGAAACCAATCGGTCCTACGAAGCCAATTTGAAAGTCATGACGCAGGCCCGCGAAATGGTCATGCGCCACATCGACCTGTTGAGGAACTGATCATGATCAACGAAATCTCCGCGCTGACATCGGTAGCCTCGAGCGACGGTATTCTAAAGTCCTCGTCGACCACCCGCTACATGAACTCGACGCCTGAGCTGGGTGGCACCGAAGCTGTGTCCGGCCCGTCCTTTTCGGACGCCATGGCCGAGGTCTCGCAATCGGCCATCGACAAAGTGAAAAATGGTGAAGCAGCCGCAATCGCCGGTGTCGATGGTCAAGCTTCCGTTCAGCAAGTTGTTGAAGCTGTCATGCAGGCAGAATCCACGCTGCAGACCGCCATTGCCATTCGCGACAAGGTCGTGAACGCCTATCAGGAAATCAGCCGGATGACGATCTAAGCGATCGCGCTTCTATCGAGTGCGATTTTATCGTCAATCAGATTTGGCGAATTCAGGAGATATAGAAATGAAAGCCCTTGCCATCGCTGCAACAGGCATGAGCGCACAGCAGCTCAATGTTGAGGTTGTTGCCAACAACATTGCCAATATGAACACGACGTCGTTCAAACGGGCGCAGGCGGAATTCTCAGACCTTCTTTATCAGGCAGAGCGTCTTCAAGGCGTGCCGAACCGCGGCGGCGAAGATCCGGTTCCTGAAGGAGCGCAGCTGGGTCTTGGAGTAAAGACAGCCGGTATCCGGAAACTACACATGCAAGGCCCTCTGACCAACACGGGTAACCAGTTCGATATCGCGCTGGACGGTCGTGGCTGGTTTGAAATTACCGGCCCGGACGATGAAACTCTTTACACCCGGGCTGGCTCTTTCAACAAGAACGCGGATGGCCGCCTGGTGACCATCGACGGTTATACAGTTGAACCGGCAATTATCGTTCCGGAAGAGACCATCGAAGTGGTGATCAATGAAACCGGGCAGGTCTATGCCAAGATCGATGGCGAGATCCAGCCACGTGAAATTGGTCAGCTGTCTCTCGCAAATTTTGCAAATGATGTCGGTCTCGAACCGGTTGGTGGAAATCTCTTCCGGGAGACGCCGGCCTCCGGTGCTCCGGTTGCCGGTGTTCCTGGTGATCCTGGCTTTGGTGTTGTTCGCCAAGGCTATCTGGAATCGTCCAATGTCGATCCTGTGAAGGAAATCACGGCGCTCATTTCCGCCCAGCGCGGGTATGAGATGAACTCAAAGGTCATGAAAGCGGCGGATGAAATGGCCAATACCGTGACCAATGGCATCCGCTAGAAAAGGCGGTTCACGAAATGACCAAAGCCCTGAAACGCGTCGCCTTCTTTTTGTTTGTGCTAACCGCAGCTCCTTCGGCATACGCGGCGAGCATTGAATTGCCGGTTGCCCGCCAAACGATCCCAGCTGGTAGTGAAATCGGCCATCGGGACTTGGTGGAGCGCAAGTTCCCCAGCCGCACAGCAACACAGTTCGCGGTCGCCTCACATCGGAGCCAGCTGGTCGGACAGGTGACCCGGCGCACACTGTTGCCCGGCCAGCCGATCCCGATCAATTCGGTCGAAAAACCGTTGCTCGTCAAACGGGGTGAACCGGCCCGGCTGGTGTTTCAGGAACAAGGTCTGGTCATCATCATGCAGGTTGAGGCGCTGCAAAACGGGGGCGCGGGCAGTTTCGTGCGTGTTCGAAACGTCGACAGCGGTTTGGTCGTGTCCGGAAGAGTTCAGCAGGACGGCACGATCCGCGTGGAGAATTGATTTATGTTCCGTATTTTCATTTGCCTGTTGGCGGTTTTGACCGCTGTACCGGCGACCGCGATGGTGCGGATCAAGGATATTGCCACGTTGCAAGGTGTGCGTGACAACCAGTTGGTCGGTTACGGCCTGGTTATTGGTCTTAAGGGGTCTGGCGATACACTGCGCAACTCTCCTTTCACCGAGCAGTCTCTTCAATCCATGCTCGACAGTCTTGGTGTGAATGTTCGCGAAACGCGGCTCAGGACGAGGAATGTCGCCGCTGTCGTTGTGACGGCCGAAATGCCGTCCTTTATCGGCAAGGGATCGACCATCGATATCAGCGTTTCTTCCTTAGGCGATGCCACATCATTGGCAGGCGGTACGCTGGTTGCCACACCATTGCTTGGGGCGGATGGTCAGATTTACGCTGTAGGTCAAGGACCGGTTGCAGTGTCCGGGTTCGCAGAACTCGGTGCTGCGGAAAGCTTGACCCAGGGAATTCCAACCGTCGGCCGTATCCCGAATGGCGGGCTTATCGAGCGGAACCTGCCGGCGAAGTTCTCGCAAATTCCCGATCTTGTGCTGGAACTTTCCAATCCGGATTTCAAGACGGCTGTCCGCATCGCCGACGCAATCAACCGGTACACCCGGGAGCGCTATGGAGTGCGGGTCGCTAAGGAACGCGATTACCGGTCCGTAGATTTGACGCCACCACCAAAGGTCAGCTTGACCCGTTTCATAGCGGAAATTGAATCCATCCGCGTCCGTCCGGACCAGAGCGCCAAGGTGGTGATCGATGAGCGCACGGGAACAGTCGTGATCGGCAAGGACGTTCAGATTTCTACGGTTGCCATCACCCATGGAAATCTGACAGTCCGGATTTCCGAAGCACCGGAAGTTTCCCAGCCGGCACCGTTCTCTCAAGGGGAGACTGTTGTGGTCCCACGGACTTATGTGGATGCGCAGGAAACCGGCGGGCGGCTTGCGGTTGTCGGTGGAACGGATCTTCCGACATTGGTGCGGGGGCTCAACCGGATTGGCCTACGCCCGACCGGGATCATCGCAATCCTGCAGGCGATCAAGACCGCCGGCGCTCTGCAGGCGGAGTTGGTTGTCCAATAAACCAGTTGGCCAAAAGGGCCAGCAATCTTGACCAAGGCGCCGCAGTTTGCGGCGCCTTTTGTTTTCAGGGCACCAACAGCCTCGCGCAAGCTCGATCGGCGAATGTCCAATCAAACGGGTCACTCGCAAAGGACAATGTGTTCATGTCTAAATTCGTGGATGAATGCCGAAAAGCCGGTGTTCTGACATGCCTGGCTCTTCAATTGATCTGCGCGGGGAGCGCGGCGCAGGCACAAACACCGCCGCAAAAGCCGCAAGAGGCTGCAGCAGTCCCGGCGCAACCTGCCATCCCGTATCGTGACAGCCAGCTTTACTGCAAGAACATCGCCGAAGCGGCGAGCGACGCCCGGATCCAGTGGCAGACTTGGAAGATGATTGCCCTGGAAGGGCGCCTCCAGGCACGGATTGCCGAGTTGCAACGCAAGGAGCGCGAGTTCGAGGCCTGGGTTGAACGCCGGGAACAGCTTCTGGAGCAGGTCGAGGACCAGGTCGTCAGCATCATTGGCCGGATGCGTCCGACCGCCGCCGCAGAACAGCTTTCCACCACCGAAGAAGAAGCTGCGGTTGGTGTTCTTTTGAAGCTGAAAGCACGTGTTGCCAGCGCGATCCTGGATGAAATGGAGCCTGCAAGGGCAGCGCAGCTGACGCAGACCATGATGGGCTTCACCGACCCCGAAATACAACGGAGATTTTGATGCGCCTGATGCTTGTTTCTTTAGGGGCCGTATTGCTCTCCGGCTGTGCCGGGCAACTGGAAGATATCGGCCGTGCCCCGGAAATGACCCCGGTTGGGTACGGGTTGGCCAACCGGCCTGCAACCGTTTACCCGCTTGGCACGTTTAACAAGGGCGGGATCAAGGACTACAATTCGCTGTGGCGCAATGATCGTGAGAATTTCTTTGCTGATCCAAGGGCCAAGAAAATCGGCGACGTCCTGACTGTTGTAATCCAGATCGACGACCGTGCAGAACTCGACAACACGTCTGAGCGCGGCCGGTCTGCCGACATTGGTATTGGCGGCTCGTATTCAGCCGGCAGCAATAACAGCACATCGGGCGGCCAGGCAGAGCTGAACGGAAACTCCGGGTCTTCGTCCGCTGGATCCGGGTCCATTGACAGGTCTGAAGAGATTGAACTCTCTGTTGCTGCCATCGTGATCGACCGGCTTCCCAATGGGAACATGGTGATCTCCGGCTCACAGGAAGTCCGTGTGAACTACGAGATGCGGATCCTCAATGTCGGTGGGATTGTCAGACCGCGTGACATCGAGAGCAACAACACCATCCCGTACGACAAGATCGCAGAGGCCCGTATTTCCTACGGTGGCCGCGGCCGGATCTCCGAGGTCCAACAGCCGGGTTGGGGCCAGCAGATCTACGACATCGTCACACCATTCTAGGCTGGAAGGGATCGAATATGTCGAACAGTCTTGTGCCCTATGAAGGGCCGGAAACCGGTGACGGAAAATCCAACTTCATGGCAGCGCTTATCCTGATCAGTTTGATTGGTGCAGGCGCCGGTGCCGGACTTGCGAAAATCGTCTCCGACATGACCGAAACTGCGGTTCATGGCCGGATCCGGGATGCGCAGAGCTTCAGTCAGACCTTGCCGTTTTCACCTTCCACACGACTGCAGCGTCTTGAGCCCTTAGTGACCAACCTGGCAACACCGCCCAGCACCTGGATCCGGGTTCAGGCAACGCTTTTGCTGGAAGACGAGCCGGATACGGACGTGTCTGTTCTGCGCAAGCGGATCGAGGACGATTTTCTGAGTTTCCTGCGCACATTGACCCTAGCGCATCTGGAAGGCGGGGTTGGCCTGCAACACCTGCGGGAAGACCTAAATGAGCGCGCCAAAGTGCGCAGCAAGGGCAAGGTTCGCGAAGTAATCCTGGAGTCTGTGGTTATCCAATGATGAGGTTGTTTTTAACCGTTGCCGCTTTGTTTGCTCTGACCGGAGCCGCAGTGGCGCAGGTGCCGGACCTGTCTGCCTTACTGCCGGAAGGCGAGGGCAGTGCGTCGGGCCGCATCATCCAGATGATCATCTTGCTCACGGTGCTGTCTTTGGCACCGGGTATCTTGATCATGGTCACCAGTTTCATCCGGTTCGTGATTGCCTTTTCGTTTCTCCGGTCCGGTATTGGCCTGCAGACGACACCCGGCAATCTCATCCTGATTTCGCTTGCGCTTTTCATGACGTTTTACGTCATGGCGCCAACCTTCGACCGGGCCTGGGAAGATGGTGTCCGGCCATTGATGAACAACGAAATCACCGAAGAAGAGGCCTATGTGAAGATCACCGAGCCGTTTCGCGAGTTCATGCTGAGCCAGGTTCGCGAAAAGGATCTGGTGCTTTTTGACGATCTCGCGGCCGGCCGAGTGACCGACGGATCGGCGGCCTCAGCCGAAGAGGTGGAGCTGCGCGTCCTCATTCCGGCCTTCATGATCTCCGAGTTGCGGCGGGGATTTGAGATCGGGTTTTTGATCGCGCTGCCGTTTCTCGTGATCGATATGATCGTGGCTACCATTACCATGTCGATGGGCATGATGATGCTCCCGCCGACCGTGATCTCCCTGCCATTCAAGGCCTTGTTCTTCATCCTGATCGACGGATGGAACCTGCTGGTTGGCAGTCTTGTGCGGTCGTTTTTCTAGGCGGAACTAATACTTGAGAATTTTTTTGGGCGGGGCCTTCGGCTCCGCCTTTGTCGTTTCGCCGAGGGACTAAACCGCAAAAGGAATTACCGTTGGCAGTTCAACCGACGCTGCTCGTACATCGGTGGTCCAAAGGACGGAAGTAGGTTTTTCGATTGCAGAAACACCTCCAAAAATCTGCATAGTGTCATTTGCCAGTTTGAAATACGGATAAGAATCAACTTGAAATGATCGGCGTAAGCTTCGCGCAAGGTTTGTGCTCTAGCTTGCAAATCACACGACGGGTTGAGCAAATCCTACCAACGCTCAAAAGCATGATGCTGCCCCGCCGTCCCGGTGTAACTCCGGAATGTCCCATCCTCAAAACTTATGATTTGAAAGGGACATATCATGTCTAGCTTGCTTACCAACGCATCTGCAATGACCGCTCTGCAAACGCTGAGCATGACCAACAAAGACCTGGCAACCACCCAAAACCGGATTTCTACCGGTCAGCGTGTTGCTACAGCGTCTGACAACGCTGCTTATTGGTCCATTGCAACGACCATGCGCTCTGACAACAAGTCTCTCTCGGCTGTTGAAGATGCTCTTGGTCTTGGTGCAGCGACGGTTGACACCATGTACACCGCATTGGAATCAACCGTTGATAAGCTGTCCGAAATGCGGGCGCTTCTGGTCACTGCATCTACACCGGGTACTGACCCGTCCAAGACGCAGGAAAACATCACAGCTCTTCAGAACACACTGACACAGTCTGTCGACTCTGCTGTTTTCAACGGCCAGAACTGGCTGAAAACTGACTCAACAGTAGCAACAACTGCTGCTGAAATCGTCAGCTCCTTCACCCGTGACTCTTCTGGTGCGATCTCTATCCTGAAGACAGATGTTACTCTTGCTAACATCCGCCTTGTGGACTCGAGCACTGCCCGGAGTGGTGTGCTTGATCAGGACCGCTCGACATTGGTGGCCACCGCGGTAACCGGTACGCTCACCGGTGACAGCATTCTGACCTGGGACGTGTCTGGGCTTGACGCAGTAGACGATACTGCGACTTTCGAAAGCCTGATTGCGCAAGTCGATGATGCTCTGCAGTCTGTGACATCGTCTGCTGCGTTCCTGGGTGCGATCAAGACCCGCGTTGACCTTCAGAAGGACTTCGTGTCCAACCTGACAGACGCTATTGATCGCGGTATCGGTCAGCTTGTTGATGCCGATATGAATGCGGAATCCACCCGCCTTCAGGCCCTGCAGACCCAGCAGCAGCTCGGTATTCAGGCTCTGTCCATCGCCAACCAGGGTTCTCAGAACATTCTGTCCCTGTTCCGTTAATCTTCACCGATTTCCGGATGAGAGGCCGCGCCCTTTTGGGCGCGGTCTTTTTTTGTTTTGGAATCAGCCCCTTCGCCAAAACATGACAGGCTCGCACAAGCTCCGGATCCGATAGTGCAGGGAACTTGAGACGAACGTGCATGAAGGGGTTATGCATGCCGGGCCGTGAACACGCCGAAAAACTTTGGGCCAATTTGATGGAATTGGGCATGCGCCGATTGATTGCGCTTGCTCTGATTGGCCTTGCGACGATCGCCACAGTTGGCGCTGGCGCATTTTATTTAAGCCGGCCGGAAACGACGCCGCTTTATACAGGCCTAACCGGCGAAGACGTGTCGCGGATCGGCTCCGCCTTGCGCGACGCAGGTATTCCGTTTGACGTCAACTCTGAAGGCGATGCGGTCATGGTCAGTCATGGCCAGACGGCCAAAGCAAGGATGCTGCTTGCCGAAAAGGGGCTGCCACGCGGTGCGAACTCCGGCTACGAGCTGTTTGATGATCTCGGGTCCCTGGGCCTGACATCCTTCATGCAGGAAGTGACGCGGGTTCGGGCGCTGGAAGGCGAACTCGCCCGCACAATCCAGCTGATGAAAGGCATCCGTGCCGCGCGGGTCCATATCGTCTTGCCCGAAAAAGGCTCTTTCCGCCGCGACCAACAGCCGCCATCGGCCTCTGTCGTTATCCGGTCCGATATCCCGGATGATGTGCGCACCGCCGACGCTATCCGGCACCTTGTCGCAGCCGGCGTTCCGGGTATGGAAGCCGCCAAGGTTACGGTGCTGGATACGACCGGCGGCATACTCGCGGCCGGAAAGGACCCGACCAAAGCGTCTGCGGGCCAAATGGCAACCCTTGAAACGGCCGTCAGCAACCGGATCCAGGAAAACGTCCGCAAGACGCTGACACCCTATCTTGGTCTCGACAACTTTCAGGTGAGCGTCGCGGCAAAGCTCAATACCGACCGGAAGATGATTGCCGAAACCATCTTTGACCCGGATTCGCGGATCGAACGGTCCGTGCGCACAATTCGTGAAAACGAAAATGCGGAAAACTCCAGCGCGGCAACGCCAGTGACTGCGGAACAAAACCTGCCAGATGAAAATGTCGAAGCGGATGGCGGCGAACGTTCTCTGGAGGAAGCGGAACGGCGCGAAGAGACCGTCAATTATGAAATCTCGTCCAAACGGATCGAAACTTCCCAGGACGGTTACCGCGTTGATCGCTTGTCCATTGCCGTCCTTGTCGACCGTGCGCGCTTGGCGGCTTCTCTTGGCGGATCACCCACACAATCCCAGATCGAAGAACAGGTTCGTGAGATCGAAGCGTTGGTGGCATCTTCTGCAGGTGTCGCTGAAGAGCGGGGCGATCTCGTAAAAGTCTCCGTTGTTGACTTCGTCGATGGCGGCCGGGATCTGGAGCCGATCCCGCCGATCGGTGTCACCGAGTATCTGCTCCGTCAATCCGGCAACATCATCAACGCACTGGCGATCCTGACGGTGTCCATGCTGGTGATCTGGTTCGGGTTGCGTCCGGCTGTTGCTGCCCTCGTGCCGCAAGTGAACAGCGAGCAGGCCGAAATGGCAGAAATCGGTCTCTTGCCGGAAGGCGCAGAAGATGCCGCAGATCCGATGGATGGCGAGACCGGTTTCCTGATGCCGCCGGACCATTCCGATCTGCTTCAGGACCTCAACAGCAAGCGGAACAAATCCGCCCTGAAGAAGCTGGAATCCCTATTGGAGTTCAACGAAGAGCAGTCTGCCGCGATCCTGCGCCAGTGGCTCTATGACACGGAGCGCACTTGATGACCGCATCTGCAGCCGCCCATATTCCGGTTTTTTCGGCCCCGACTTTCAAGTCTTTTGATCCTGAAGACGCCCTGATGGTTGACGTGATCATGCCGGATCACGAGCCGGAACCCATCTTGAGCGAGGAAGAGCTCCGGCGCGCGGAATATGAGCGTGGATTGAGTGAGGGAGACGAGCGTACCCGTCATCACTACGAGGCCCTCCTTGAACAGGAGCGCGAGAAACATGCAAGGGATCTGGAGGAAGAGCAGATCCGCTTTGAGATGAGGGAATCTGCAAACGTCGCAGCCGCGATCGATGGCTTTCTAGAGATCACTGAAAAACGTCTGTCCTATTCGGTTTCCAAGCTACTGATGCCTTTCCTAAAGCAAAACGTAGTCGACCAGCTGGTCAGGGCCTTCGCCGAGCAACTGACACAACTGGCAGAGGTACCTGGTGGAACATCTATCCGGATGCGTGGACCGGAAACACTTGTCGCTCAGGTGCTCCAGCAACTGCCGGACTTGAAAGACCGTATTCAGGTTCAGCCGGCCGACCAGGTCGAGTTGGAAGCGATTTTCGATGAGACCGTTATCGAAACCAGGCTGGAAGACTGGTTGGGCCAGCTCGACGCGTTGCAGCTTGAGGAGACGGTCTGATGGACAATATGCCGAATGAAATTGTGATTGTCCGACGCCGCAACAACTGGGACGATGACGAAAAGCCCCATGGCGTTTGGAAAATTGCCTATGCGGACTTCATGACGGCATTGATGGCGTTTTTCCTGGTCATGTGGCTGATCAACGTGACCGACGAAAGCGTCCGCCGCGGTGTCGCGCAATATTTCAATCCGGTCAAACTGGCCTCGACAGCTCCCAACCGGAAGGGCCTCAATGACCCGATCGTCAATGGTGATACGAACGAAAACGGCACCAAACTGTTTACCGGAAAGCTCGGTGGAACGGATGAGCAGGAAAGCACCCTGGAACGGTCCGGAGAAGCGAACGTGGAAACGGAAGGGGTTAGTGCATCGGACGCTGATGAGATTAAAGCAACGGCGGGCGCTCAGGCGAACTCTGGGGAATTCACCCAATCTCATCCAGAGTCCATCTTGTTTACTGATCCATACGCAGTGCTCGATACGCTCGCCCAGAAAATTAATGTCGCCCGGACGATGGAATCCAATCCGGAGGGCATTGGTTCAGGCTTGGAGAAGGAACAAGGCGCCCTCGGTGGTGAGGCCTACCGGGATCCGTTCGACCCGCAGTTCTGGCAATTCCGGCCGGGCCGCGGTGTTGACGGCGCGGCTGCCGAAACAGCTGGTTTGCCGACGCGGCCGGGCACCGAAAACGGCGCAGGTCAAAGCGGCGATCAATCAGACGGTGACAAGTCCTGGAGTGCGCCCTTCGAAACCGATGGCACCACAGAGCAGGCCCAAACTGAAAGCGGAACCGGACCCACTAGCGAAACGGGAACAGCATCAGGCGATGGTCCTTCCGAACTTAACGGAACTGCACAGAACCAGATCGTTGCGCATGTAAGTCGCAGAGATCAGGAAAACGTTGTTCCGGCCGAGACCGAAGGTGGAGCAACTGAAGCCGAGCCTGTACCCGGAGCTCGTTTGGTCGCCGAACTCTTGACAGTCCTGGAGGCTGCGGAAGGTACACTATTGGAAAACACCGCCGCGCAGATCACAGTCGTCCGGCAAGACGATGGGGCGCTTATCAGTCTGACCGACGATCAGAACTTCGGCATGTTTGCCATAGGCTCGGCTGAGCCGCGTCCGGAACTGGTGAGCTTACTTGAACGCCTTGGCAAGGTGATTTCCAAAACCGAAGCGCAGATTGTCATAACCGGCCATACAGATGCCCGACCTTTCAAAAGCAAGACCTATGACAACTGGCGGCTTTCTTCGGCTCGAGCTCATATGGCGCTGTATATGCTGTCGCGCGGCGGGGTTGGATCGGACCGGTTCGTGCGCATTGAAGGCGCCGCCGATCGGCACTTGAAAAACGCGGAAGATCCGTTTGCGGCGAGCAACCGGCGGGTGGAAATCTACTTGCTGGAGGAGGTGGCGGAATGAACCAGTACAATTGGTCAACTCAGTTTCGGTGGGTAAAGCATACTACTGCCACCGTCGCCGCGATCCTTGGAGCTGTGGTGGTCTTCGCGGGCCAGGCACCAGCAAACCCAATTGCCAAGGAGCCATTTGAGATGGTGCGCGCGCTTCAAAGCGCACAGGAGCAGGTTGCTTCAGGCAGTGATTCAGCTGCGGCCATGCAGCGGGCCTTGCTCGAAAAGATGGATGAGGCGTTTCTGCAGTTACCGCCGGAAGCCTGGCAGGATCCGCGCAATGCCCGGGCATCGGTCATTCATCTTCTGAGCGGCGGTAATCCGGAGGTTATACGTCATTTGCTGACGTTGACCCCGGCGCCAGTCATCGACTTGAACTTGATGGAAGCGTCCTTGGCCTATGTTGAAGGCCGCGAAGAGGACATGCTGACCCGCCTTGCCGATGTGGACCCGCTGAATCTTCCGCCGAGCCTTGGTGGGCACATAGCTTTGGTAAAAGCGGTTCCCTACATCCAGACCGATCCGGTCCGGGCGATGGAGCTTTTGCAGATCGCGAGCCTCTTGATGCCAGGAACGCTGGTTGAAGAAGCTGCTCTTAGGCGCGAGGTCTTGGTCGCCGGATTGGTCGGGGACATTGAACGCTTCCGGACGCTTTCGATCCGCTATCTGCGTCGGTATCGGGCCTCGGTCTATTCAGGTGATTTTCGGCGCCGGTTTGCCATTGCACTCGACACGCTCGGTTTCGTGGAAGACCAGGACAAATTTGATCTGCTTTATGGCGTGCTTGAAGAGTTCGAGGACGACAGCCGCCGGGGGCTGTATATGCGGCTTGCGCGCTCGGCCTTGTTGGGTGGAAACCTTCAGATCGCTTCGAAGGCGACCGATCAGGCCCAAATGCTGGCCGTTGCAGGAACCGCGGAATACGAACTTTTGAAAATCTACCAGGTTGCGACCCGGCTGAACCGGGAAGCGGTCAAGCCCAACCGGGATCTCTTGTGGACAGTGAACAAGGCTGCGCTAACGCCGGAGGATCTGGATTTTTTGTATGCGGTGAATACCGTTCTAAATTCGATCCGCCATTTTCCGGATCCACCCGACAACTTCATTGGAGCCTTCAATTCCGGCGGAACACTTGGAACGCCCGCGGAACGTGAATGGCTCACGGCCGACATGGAACTTGCGGAGTTGTTGTTGCGCCGCACCGAAACACTGCTTGCGCAGGCTGGAGACGTAAAGAAATGACTGTAACACCGCATGCAATGATCCGCACGCCCTCCAAGGCTCCTGTCGGCGGAGACGGGCACCAGGGCGAGGGCGGCAAGAACACCGGAAAAGATGTCGCGGATCAGTTTCGGGCCATGATGTCAGATTTGAAGGCTGTCGATGGCAACGCAAAGGATGGCGACCGGCAAGCGGTAACCACTCAAGGTCCGGAGCAGACAGACACAGCGACAAGCGAAGAAACTGGAAACACAGTCAAATCAGATGCCGCTGGCAAGCAGGAACCGTCTTCCTTTAGCGTAGCCAATTTGACGGATGCCATCCGAAAGGCGTCCCAGACAGTCTTGGGTGCCCAACCCGCCGGAAAAGAAAGCGCTCAAGGGCAAGACGCTGCTGAAACCCAGTCTACTCAGCACTCCATGCCGGCTGCTGCCGCATTGCCTCTTGGAACCGTCCTTGCCACGCGTGCCGGGCAGGGGACGCCACAATCAGCGCAGGGCAATTTTCCAGGAACGGCATCGCAGAATACGGCAGGTCAGCAAACTACGTTGGCTCAGAATGCAGCAAACGGCGCACAGATTGCTGCTGGCGAAGCTGCAAAGACCGGGACATCATCGCTTTTCGCTCAGTTCGGTATCGAACCCGAACGTGTTGGCGAGGGGGCAACAGGTACGGCCGCAGCCCGCAATGCTTTGCCGGAAGAAGCCGCGGGAACGGTCAAGGTTCTGCGCCAGGAAACGCATTTTGCGCCGAACTTGCGGCTTTCACCTGCACAACAGGTGGGTGAGCAGATTGCAACTGCCCTCAAGGACATGCCGGTCGATACCGGACGTACTCAAGGTGGGCTGATCCACAAAGCCGAGGGGCCGGTTCTGAAGACTTTGGAAATCCAGCTGACCCCGCATGAACTTGGCACAGTCAAAGTCTCGCTTCGTATGGTCGGCGAGAATGTTGAAGTAACCTTGGTGACCAGCAAGGCACAGACAGCCGAGCTCTTGAAGCAAGATAGGCAACTGTTGGATCAGATGCTTCGGACCACAGGGTTTAAAGCCGATACGATCACGATCCAGGCCGCCGATGACCGTGCCACCGTGACCACCAACGTCTCCAACTCCAACTCCAGCTCCACGCAAGGTCAGCAAGGCACAAACGGTGGCGCGTTCGGGGACCAGCAGAACCAGAACGCACCCGGGAATGGCACCGGCGGCCGCGGCGAACAGACTGGTGGCAATGATGAAAGCAGTGCCTTCCCCGGTTTTGAACCGGCACGGGAGCAAAGCGATGAAGACGGCCCTGGCAACCGCATTTCTGACGGCATCTATATGTAGTGTCGCAGTCCTCCAACCGACCCCGGCATTCGCGGAAATTCAAAACGTCTGCGAACGCGAAATGGTTGCGGCATCACGCAAATATCAGGTCCCGCTTGGGATCCTCTACGCTGTGGGTCTGACCGAGACCGGTCGGCGCAACTCTCTTTATCCGCATGCCTTGAATATCGAAGGCAAATCGGTGTTTCCGCCGAGCCGGACAGCAGCGCGCCGGGATATTGAGGCGGCGCGCAAGAACGGCAAGAAGCTGATCGATATCGGCTGCATGCAGATCAATCATCATTACCATTCGGATCAGTTCCGTTCCGTGGATCACATGCTCGATCCGCGGGCAAACGTGCAATATGCCGCCCGCTTTTTGAAGGAGCTGCGTGGCCGCCAGGGCTCATGGACCATGGCGGTAGCCCGCTATCATGCCGGTCCAAACAACGATCCCGCCCAGAAGCGCTATGTCTGCACGGTGATCCGTAACATGGTTGCATCGGGTTTCGGCAACTGGACCAAAAACTCCAAAGCATTCTGCGGCGCTTGAACGTCAAAAACCGTCGCCGCGTGCGCCCTGTGGTCCAGTTCGCAATCCCGATATTTAAAGTTTAAGATAAATAAGTTTCTGTAATAATTGATAAAACTGATATTGGGCTACAGCTTCGCGCAAGCTGGATCGGTTTGACTGTCACCAGTTGAATTGGAAACTGGAGACATTCCATGGGTCTTTCTGGGATTATGCGCACCGGTGTGTCCGGCATGAACGCGCAATCGAGCAAGCTTGGCGCGGTCGCCGACAACATCGCAAATTCAAGCACCACCGGATATAAGCGCGCGGAAACCGAATTCGCGTCCCAGGTTCTCGCCCAAGGCGGTGGATCGTACAATTCCGGCGGCGTTCAAGCACATACCAAATACGCCATCTCCGATCAGGGCTCCATGAGCTTCACAACCTCGAAGCTTGATCTGGCAGTTGACGGAAATGGGTTTTTTATTGTGTCCGACAGCACCGGAGCAGGCGCATCTCAAGCCCTGACGCGTGCAGGGTCGTTCGTTCCAGATGGCCAAGGGTATCTCGTCAACACAGCTGGCATGTATCTGCAGGGCTATCCGATTACCAACGGCAATGCACCGTCCGTGGTTGCAAATGGTCTGGGCGGCCTGGAGCCGGTCAACATCACCCAAAATCAGCTCGAAGCAACTCCGACGAGCACGGCGACTTTGCATGCCAATGTTGATGAAGATTCTGCAATTGTTGCGGCTGCCAACTTGCCGTCCGCGAACGCTGCGACCGCCGAGTATTCTCACAAGACATCCTTGGTCGTGTACGACAATCTCGGCAATGAGGTAACGTTGGACGTCTATTACACCAAGACGACGGACACGCCGCCGACAACCGACTGGGAAGTCACCGTTTACAACGCGGCTGACAGGGATCCGGCCACGGGTGGTTTCCCTTACGGTGCCGCCAACATCGGGACAAGCACCATTCAGTTTGACACAACGACCGGTCAACGGACCGGCGCGGTGACTGCAGTCAATATCACGGTGCCGAATGGTGGCACCTATGACATTGACCTGACCAACTCCACCTACACCGATGCAGGGTTCACGGTGACCAATGTAGATGCTGACGGGAACGCGCCGAGCTCCGTTGAAAAGGTGGAATTCGGTGAAGACGGGACCTTGTACTCGATCTACACAAACGGCGACCGCCGGCCGATCTACAAGATCCCGCTCGCCGATGTGCCGAGCCCGGACAAGCTCGATCCGGTGTCCGGAAACATTTACCGGCCATCGATTGATTCAGGCGATGTCCGGGTGGGTTTCCCGGGTGACGGCGGTCTTGGTGAGCTGGCTGTTGGCGCACTTGAAGGCTCCAACGTGGATCTCGCCAACGAACTCACATCGATGATCGAATCCCAGCGCACCTACACGGCCAATTCCCAGGTCTTCAAGGCCGGCTCCGACCTGATGCAGGAACTGGTGAACCTGGTCCGCTGATGCCGTTCAGCATTGAAACTTGAAAGTATTAAGTCATGAGTTTGTCCGTCGCCCTGCAGGTGGCCCAGTCAGCGCTGGCTGCCCGTCAGACAGAATCTTCGGTGATCGCCCGTAACATTGCGGGCGCTCAGGAGCCGGGGTTTTCGAAAAAATCCGTGCAATTGAGCACGATGTACACCTCTTCCGGCCAAGCCGGTGGGTTGAAGGTCAACGGAATTGCTCGCCTTTCCGACAGTGCTTTGTATTCGTCACTTCTTTCATCAACGTCTGTTGGAACGTCTCAACAAACAGTCTTGGACGGAATGACGCGGCTTGCCGAAACAATCGGTGATACCGAGCTGGAAACGTCTCCTGCAGCAAAGCTCGGGCAGTTGAAACTGTCTTTGCAGAACTACGCGTCCGATCCGAACAACGTTGTCATGGCTCAAGATGCGCTGCTGAACGCCAAAAATATGGCTGACAGCCTCCGCTCGAGCACAGAACTGGTTCAAGATGTCCGGGCAACGGCGGACGCTGACATGGCGACGTCCGTACGCGAAATAAACTCGCTGCTCGGAAAGCTTGAAGACCTCAACTCTGTGATCGTGAAGGGCACACAAAGCGGAGCAGATGTTACCGATGCCCTGGATAGCCGGGACCAGGTTCTGTTGTCGTTGTCGGAAGAGATCGGCATCAGCACGCTCAGCCGCGCGAACGGGGATGTTGTGGTCTACACAGACAGTGGCGTTACACTGTTTGAGACGACCGCGCGGTCGGTGACTTTCGCGCCTACCATCACCTATGACGCCAACACATCGGGAAATGCTGTCATCGTTGACGGCGTCCCGGTTGCGGGACCGGGCGCGGTCATGCCGATTTCTTCAGGTCGCCTGCATGGTTTGGCTGAACTTCGAGACGACACAGCTATAACTTATCAAGACCAACTGGATGAAATCGCCCGAGGGCTGATTGAAGCTTTCCAGGAAGAAGATCAAACAACTCCTGGTGTTTTCCAGCAGGGGCTGTTTCTGGGGACCGGGACACCGATCCCACCAAGCACTGTGCCCAGCGGAATTGCAGCTGACATTAGAGTGAACCCAAACGCAGATCCGGATCAGGGCGGCAGCCTTGATGCCATCCGCGATGGTGGGTTGGCGGGCGCGGCCTTCAACTACAACCCGGCAGGCAATGCTGGGTTCTCCGACCGCCTACAGGAACTCGTAACGGCGTTCGACACACCACGGACTTTCGCGTCCTCCGTCGAGCTTGATCCGGATGCCAGCCTATCCTCTTTCGCTGCATCGTCGGTGAGTTGGCTGGAGAGTGGCCGCAAGACCATGACCAGCAATGTTGAAATCCAGTCCGTCATTGTCGGGCGGACAGCGGAAAATCTCAACAACACCACAGGTGTCAACATTGATGAAGAGATGACGCTGCTGCTCGAAATCGAGCGGGCTTATTCGGCGGCATCCCGCCTGATCACTGCAGTTGATTCCATGCTCGACGATCTCTTGATGGCGACGAGGTAACAGCCATGAAAACCACCTTTATCTCTACCTTCACACTGGCAGATTCGTCGCGGCGCAACATCCTGAGCCAGTCCAATCTGGTCAACAAGCTTGGGGTCGAATTGTCGTCGGGCCGCAAATTTGATGTGGGCTTGGATCTCGGTACGCGAACGGGTGAGAGCGTCACGTTGCGTTCTCAATTCCAGTTCTTGCACGGGATCATGGATACCAACGCGCTGACGAAGTCCCGTCTGGACGTCAGTCAAGCGGCGATGGACGATATCCTCACCACAGCGCAAGACTTTCAAGCGACCCTTGTTGCGCTGAAGGAGAACCCGCAAAGCGCGGATATCATCAAGGCCGACGCCGAAGGCAAATTGGGATTGATGGTTTCACGCCTAAACACTCAGCTAAATGGTAGCTTTGTCTTTGCTGGTATTAACGCGGATGAATTGCCGTTTGCAGATTATTCTGATCCCGCTTCTCCGAACAAGATTGCCGCAGATGCTGCCTTCTTGGCCGAGTTCGGTTTCAATCAGGCTGATCCAAATGTCGCAACGATTACGCCGGCTGCAATGTCCGCATATCTCGGCGGAAACTTCGACACCATGTTCCAGGATCCAGCCTGGGGCACCACTTGGTCGACAGCATCGGACACGCCGCTGGCAAGCCGGATTTCGGCAAGTGAAACGGTAAGTTCCTCCACCAGCGCCAATGAGCAGGCTTTTCGGGATTTGGCCAAGGCCTACACCATGATGTCCGATATCGGCAATGAGACCCTGTCCGATGAAACTTTCAAGGTCGTGGTCGATGCGGCGATCGAAGCACTGAGCAAGGGCATTGGCGGTCTGACAACGGAGATGGGCAAGCTCGGCACCGTTCAGCAGCAGGTCGCTCAGGCAAATGAGCGTCTCACCGTTCAAACGAGCATTTTGAACACCCGCATCAACGACCTGGAGCTCGTTGACAAGGAAGAGACGGCGGTTCGCCTCAACACGGCGCTGACCCAGCTTGAAACGACTTACTCCGTGACCGCGCGGATGCAGGGCTTGAGCCTCCTGAACTACATCTGATCCGGCAAGTGGCTCGCCACCTATTTCAACTGAGCACCAGAGAGGGGCCATGTACAATTTGTCTTACGCTGAGGTGATGGATGACCTTTGCAGTGATGAACGGCTTAACGAGCATGAGGCGATGTGCATCATCATCGGAAAGCTGACCACCGCACAGGAAAAAGGCATCCGTTCCCCGGAAGCGATCGATGCGCTTTTCTACACGCGCAGGGTCTGGGGGTTCTTCATGGAAAACCTCGCGGATGACGCCAATCAGCTGCCGGAAGAAATGCGGGCCAACCTGATATCGGTCGGTATCTGGGTGCTGAAAGAGGCGGAGGCTTTGCGCCAATGGGAGAAGGAAGACTTCTCCGACATCATTGAGATCAATTCCATCATCCGGGACAGTCTGGCGGGGTAAGCTCATGAAGATTGCGCTCAAATCAGGGGAACGCCTCTTTATCAATGGCGCGGTGATCCGCGCTGAACGCAAGACATCGATCGAGTTGATGAACGATGCCGTGTTCTTGTTGGAGTCTCATGTGCTTCAGCCAGAAGAGGCCACGACGCCGCTGAAGCAACTCTATTTCATCCTGCAGACGATGATCATGGATCCCGCGGCAGCGCCTGCGGCCAAGGATATGTTTCACGTCGTGCTGGCCTCAGTCTCAGGCGCTTTCTCAAGCACAGAGGTCCTGGATAAGCTGGATGAAGTCGGTCAATTGGCCCGCAAGGACCGTTGGTTTGAAGCCATGAAAACAGTGCGTGCACTGTACCCCTTGGAAGCCCGTCTCATGGCTGCAGACCATAGGGCCAGGCAGGAGGAAGAAAAAGCCTCAGGGTTTTCTGCCAGGCAACCTGCGTACTCTGAACCCCACCTTGAACTGGTATAAGGACACCTGCCATGACAAGCGTAAATCCGGTCGCATCGGCGGCCGCCGCGAACGAAGCCGGCGGCGCTAGAGCTGCTCAGGAGCAGTTGACCGTTGATTACAATGCGTTTCTTCAATTGATGATGACGCAAATGAAGAACCAGGACCCAACCAAGCCGATGGATGCGTCAGAGCAGCTGTCGCAATTGGCGACCTTCTCGCAAGTCGAGCAGGCGATCCAGACCAACACCAAGCTGGAGACAATGCTGACCAACATGTCCTTTGGCCAGGTTGATGATCTGATCGGCCGGACGGTCACGGACAGCAACGGAACAACCGGAGTGGTTGAGAAAGTCGAAATCTATTCCGACGGAACCATTCTCGGCCTTGATAACGGCAAAGGCGTGCTGCTTGGACCTGGTATTTCCATCTCCTAGAGGCTGTAGGTTGCCATGAATGAAGTTGACGCCCTGGATTTGGTCCGGACCGCGATCTGGACGATTCTCATCGGATCGGCACCTGCGATCATTCCGGCAATGATCGTTGGGATCGTAATTGCGCTCTTGCAAGCCCTTACACAAGTTCAGGAAATCACTCTGACCTTCATTCCAAAGATCGTTGCCATTCTGGTGATGATCGTGATTGCAGGGCCGTTCATTGGCGGCCAGATGTATGCCTTGACCACGGTGATTTATAGCCGGATTGAAAACGGTTTCTGATCGCTAGCACCTGCGGAAACCTAGAGACGTCATCAGCGCATCCAGACATGAGGCGGTGAGCAGGTCATTCGACCAGCCGCCGCCTTCTGCTTTTTCGGTGCCTGACCGCGTGATCGCCGGTCGAAAAAAGCCTCGCGCAAGTTTGAGCGGCGATTTTGCCATCAGCTGACACGCGCAAGAGAGCAGGCATGACAGACACATCCATCACTTCCAGCGTCAACGGGGCTCCGGAAAGCCGCCGCGATGTTGGGTTCGCGTTCGGGATCGTGGTGATCCTCGCGGTTCTGTTTCTTCCCATCCCGACCTTTTTGATCGACGTTGGCCTCGCCATGTCGATCGCCTTGTCTGTTTTGATCCTCATGGTTGCCCTGTGGATCCAGAAACCCCTCGATTTTTCGTCCTTCCCGACGATCCTTCTGATCGCCACGATGCTGCGCCTGTCGTTGAACATCGCGACAACCCGCGTGATTCTCGCAAATGGCCACGAGGGTGTTAACGCGGCCGGCTTTGTGATCAGCGGCTTCTCGCAGTTCGTTATGAGCGGCGATTTTGTGATCGGTCTGATTGTCTTTGCTATCCTGATCACGGTGAACTTCATGGTAATCACCAAGGGCGCAACAAGGATCGCGGAAGTGGGTGCCCGCTTTACCTTGGATGCGATCCCGGGCAAGCAGATGGCGATCGACGCTGATCTGTCCGCCGGTCTCATTGACGATAAGGAAGCCCAGCGCCGCCGGAAGGAGCTGGAGGAGGAAAGCTCCTTCTTCGGATCGATGGATGGTGCCTCGAAGTTTGTTCGGGGCGATGCCATCGCCGGCCTGATCATTACGGCCGTCAACATTCTCGGCGGCATCGTCATCGGTGTCACCCGCTATGACATGTCGGTGTCTGACGCAGCTGATGTCTTTACCAAACTGTCCGTCGGGGATGGTCTTGTCTCCCAAATACCTGCACTGATTGTCTCGCTCGCTGCCGGTCTCTTGGTGTCCAAGGGCGGAACACGTGGGTCAGCCGACAAGGCAGTCCTTGACCAGCTGAGCGGCTATCCTCGGGCCTTGTTTGTGGCTGCTGTGCTGATGGGTGTTTTCGCACTTATGCCGGGCTTGCCGATGCTGCCGTTTTTCATGCTGGCGGCGATTCTCGGCTTTATCGGCTACTCGATCCCGAAACGACAAGCCGCGCGCCAAGCAACGGAAGACAAAAAACGTGCCGATGCCGAGCGCCAGGCGAAGGAAGAGGCGAAGGATTCGGTCAAGGAATCTCTGAAGACCGCCGAGATCGAGCTGGTACTTGGCAAACAGCTTTCTGCCGAGCTGGTGGTCAATCATGGCGAGTTGTCCCGCCGGGTTGCCAAAATGCGCCGCAAGTTTGCCGAACAGTATGGTTTCGTCGTCCCAGAGATCCGTGTATCGGACAGCCTGACGATCGATCCGAAAAGCTATCAAATCAAGATCCACGGTACGATCGTGGCGTCTCAGCAAATTAAGGTCGGCGAGCTTCTGGTCATCCCAAATGGTGACGAGCGATTGCCGGTGCCGGGCGATGAGACCCGCGAGCCCGCTTTTGGCATGCCCGCCATCTGGGTGCCAAACGCCTATCGGGATGAAGTGCGGCGTCACGGTCTGGAACCGGCAGAGAACAACACGGTGGTGCTGACACACCTCAGTGAGGTGATCCGCAACAACCTGCCGCAACTCTTGTCCTACAAGGACATGCGTAATCTGTTCAACCGGCTGGATCCTGAGTACCAGAAACTGCTGGATGACATCTGCCCGGCCCACACGTCCTTCTCCGGCTTGCAAGCCGTGATGAAGCTGCTCCTGGCGGAACGGATTTCCATCCGGAATCTCAATCTCATTCTGGAAGCGGTTGCCGAAATCGTGCCGCATGTCAGACGGTCTGAACAGGTTGTGGAGCACGTGCGCATGCGCATCGCCCAGCAGATTTGTGGCGATCTCGCTGAAGGCGGCCCTCTGCAAGTGTTGCGGCTCGGCAATCGTTGGGATCTCGCCTTCCACAATGCGCTCAAGCGTGATGCCAAGGGCGAAGTGGTGGAGTTCGATATCGAACCTCAACTGGTGGAAGATTTCGGCACGCAAATGTCGGAGGCCGTGAAGAAACACATGAAAAGCGGTCAGAGGTTTGCCATTGTCGCCGCGCCGGATGCCCGTCCTTATGTGCGCATGATCGTGGAACGCATGTTCCCGACGCTTCCCGTGCTCTCGCATCTCGAGATTGCCCGCGGCGTTGATGTGACCGCGCTAGGGACGGTGTCGTGATCTCCGGAGGTCTGCTGTTCAGCACCTACGGCTCATCTCTGGTCCTGGCAACCTTTCTCCTGTTTTGCCGGATCGGAGCCTGCCTGATGGTCATTCCCGGTTTCGGCAGTAACCGGATCCCGATGCGGGTCCGGCTGTTCATCGCACTTGCCATCTCCCTGGCCTTGTCGCCGCTGCTGGTGCCGGACATTCAGCAAGCGTTGCCGGATGAAGCGCTTGGCACTGTCTCTTTCTTCATTGGGGCGGAGCTTCTGACCGGTCTGTTTATCGGGTTTCTCGGACGGATCTTCATTGCAGCCCTTGAAACACTGACAACATTGGTTTCCATGGCGATCGGCTTGTCCAACATGCCCGGCATGCCGATCGATGGTGTTGACGCGCTTCCGCCGGTCGCAAATCTCTTCACGCTGACCGCAACAGCTATGATTTTCATTGCCGATCAGCATTGGGAAATCCTGCGCGGTCTTGTGCAGTCCTACGAAGTCATTCCGCCAGGGCGGCCCTTGGCGGCGATGGCAAGCCTGGAACAGTTTGCAGAGCAGCTGGCGCGAACATTTGTGCTGGCGCTTCGGGTGGTCAGCCCGTTTGTCGTCTACACGATCGTCGTGAACCTCGCCGTCGGGCTGATCAATAAACTGACACCGCAAATCCCGGTCTACTTCATCTCACTGCCGTTCGTGATCGCGGGCGGTCTCTACTTCCTTTACCTCGTCGCGGCCGAAGCAATCATGATCTTCCTCGACGGGTATTTCACCTGGCTTCAATTGGGTTAGCGCACATGGCACGAAACAGTCGTGAAATCGAACGCATGTTCAAGATGCAAGAGCAAATCCTGAAACTGTCGTCCTGGATCCTTCAGGATCTGGATTCACAAGCCCACAAACTGAACGAAAAGGAACGTCGGATCCTGCTGGCGCTCTCAAACGGTGATCTCGCGCAACATGACAGGTTCATCGCCAATGCCGCAGAGCGCCTGCGCCGCATCATTGAGGAAATGGCCCGCATAACTGCTGCTCGGGAAAAGGTGAATGCCGAATTCGAACGCCAGCGTCACATGCTCAAAACCATGTCGGAACGGTTGGCCGTCATGCGCGGTGAAGAACAGCGCGCAAACGACGAACGGGAACTGCAGGAATATCTGGACCGCCGGTATGGCTGACTGGGAGAAAACCATACGGGGCGCAAGCCTGCCGCAAGCTCGGCCGATTAAACCAGATAACACGATTTATGGCGGGGTTTCCGCAAAACAGGGAGATCGGCGATGGCCATTTCGCCTCCTTCAGATCTGATCCTAGACGTCGCCAAGGCGGCAGATCCGACGGAAATTCGCGAGGCGTCGAACCGTTTGAAGTCCATCGCGGCTTCCGGCGACGGTTCCGGCTTCAGTCTCGCCTTTGATAGCGCACGCTCCGGTGCCCCATCGGGGACAAGCTTCGACATGTTCCGCTCTGGCAGTGCCGACGCCGGCGCGTCGCAAAAATCACCGGCGGAAAAATTCGAGGCGATGATCCTTACCCAATTCGTCGAAACCATGTTGCCCAAGGATGCGGAGATGGTTTTCGGCAAAGGCACAACCGGCGAGATCTGGAAGTCGATGCTGGCTGAGCAAGTCGCCGGGCAGCTGGCGGCAAGCGGCGGCATTGGTGTCGCCGATCTGATCTCCGATACATTGAAACAAGGAGCAAAAGTCTGATGGATGCCGGACAGGATCTTGTCGTGCAAAGCCCGGTGGTGAACCCGGCCGTATCCGGGCCCTTGGTCATTGCGATTGACCGCGCCATAGAGGTCGTGGAAGCGGAGACCCGGGCGCTGCGCGCCAATCCGACCACCGATCTCAAACCGTTTGAGTATCGCAAGAGCCAGGCACTTCTGGATCTTACCCGCGCGCGGTCCCTTGTTCCGCCGTCAGCTTACACTGAAGACGTCAAGGACCGTCTGGTGGACTTCAAGGACGTGCTCAAGGAAAACGTCGACCTTCTGACGCTTCACATGAATGCCGTCTCCGAGGTCGTGAAAATGATGTCGCGCACTATGCTCGACCAGGAATCCGACGGGACCTATGCTGCACCGTTCCCGGAGCCCGCGCGATGATCAAGATGCTCGTGGCCGGTGTTTGGATGTCGATTACAATGCTGATCTCGGGATATGGAACGGCTAAATTCATCGCGGCTCAAAACCAGACAAGCAATCAGGAAGAAACCGCGTATGTCGGCCTCGACTACGAGACGTTGAAACCGGTCAATGTGCCGATCCTGTTTGAAGGCGCGTTGCAGGGCTATGTGGTGGCCAAATTGGTGTTCACCGCCGACGGTGACACCTTGCGCAAGCTGCCAGTTCCGCCGCATCCGTTTCTGGTCGATGAGGCGTTCCGGGCACTTTATGCCGATGAGACCCTCGATTTCCGGAACCTGGAACGCTACGACCTCGACGGTCTCACGGAGCATCTAAAAACGGTGACCAACCAGCGCATTGGCCAAAAGGTCGTGCAGGATGTTCTCGTTGAGGAGTTCAACTATTTCGACAAGGCGGACGTCCTGAGCCACTGACAGCTGAGCGTCCGGCTTACCGCCCCAACCTCTATGCCGCCTCCCTGGCAGTCTCACCGGTGCTTGTTTGCGAACAGCCGCCGGTTTTTTTTGTTCTTAATCCAATGACTTTCCTAGACGGCCGGCGAGATCCTGGATGAACTGGTACGCAACGCGGCCGGAGCGGCTGCCGCGGGTTGTGGACCATTCCAACGCTTCTGCGCGCAGGGTCTCTTCAATGACATCAAGGCCGTAGTGGTCTGCATAGCCGCGGACCATATCCAGGTAATCGTCCTGGCTGCATTTGTGGAAGCCAAGCCACATGCCGAAACGGTCGGAGAGCGATACCTTTTCCTCTACCGCCTCGGACGGATTGATGGCGGTCGACCGTTCGTTTTCCATCATGTCGCGCGGCAGGAGATGCCGGCGGTTCGAGGTGGTATAAAAGAGGACGTTCTCAGGCCGTCCTTCAATACCGCCTTCAAGGACCGCTTTCAGCGATTTGTAGGACGTGTCGTCATGGTCAAAGCTGAGATCATCGCAGAAAACGATGAAGCGGTAAGGCGCCAGCCGGATCTGGGCCATCAGCTTAGGGAGCGATTCGATGTCTTCACGGTGAATTTCGATCAGTTTGAGCGTGCTGGAGCCAAGTTCTGTGTTCACGGCCGCTTGGGCTGCTTTCACTAGAGACGATTTCCCCATGCCGCGTGCGCCCCACAGCAACGCATTGTTAGCCGGCAGGCCTTTGGCAAAGCGGCGGGTGTTGTCGAGCAGAAGATCGCGAACATGTGAAACCGCGCAAAGCAAGGCGATATCCACCCGGTTGACCTTGGCGACCGGTATCAGTTCGCCGGGATTGGGCGACCAGACAAAGGCATCGGCTGCTGTGAAATCGGCCGGAGCTGGCGCGGCCGGGACAGCCCGGGAAATCAGGTCGATCAGGGAATCGAGCTTTTCATTCAATGCGGCAATGTTACTCGGCGCGCTCATGATGTCTTGCAACCCTTACAAAAAAGGCCCACGTGGGGGCCGGAAACCATGCGGCGGAGCAGTATCATGACGGGCAGGGAGCGCAAATGGCACTTATTCCCATTCCGGTACGCAGCTATTTGCCGGTTATGCTTGAAAAGAAGCGCGCCAACGTTATAGTCCGCGCCACCAGAATTGAGCGTTTTGCCGAGGGCCGGAAGACTGCCTGCGGCAAAGAAAAAGCGCCCCTTAGGAGAGTTGAATGTTGATCACCCCAGCCTACGCGCAAGGTGCCGGAGCCGCCGGACCTGATTTTCTTATGTCCATGCTGCCGTTCGTGGCAATCTTTGCGATCATGTACTTCCTGATCATCCGTCCGCAGCGCCAGCGCATGAAGCAGCATCAGGAAATGGTATCCAACCTGCGCCGCGGTGACACAGTCGTGACAACCGGCGGTTTGATCGGCAAAGTCTCCAAGGTCGTTGATGATGGGGAAATCCAGGTGGAGCTGTCAGAAGGCGTGAAGGTCCGCGTCGTCCGCTCCATGGTTCAGGAAGTCCGTTCCAAGACCGAACCGGTTAAAGAAGGCGCTTAAGCCTAACACTGCCAAGACCAGTATTGATGGGCCGAAGGTGTTTCGGCCCGTCCGCTTTTAAGGCTAGACCATGCTCTATTTCGCACGCTGGAAAATTGCGCTGATCGTCCTCGTCGTTGCCGCTGGCATCGTGACGACTCTGCCGAATTTCTTTTCTGCAAAAACTCTCGAAAGCTGGCCGGATTTCCTGCCGAAGAACCAGATGGTTCTGGGTCTCGATCTCCAGGGCGGTGCTTATCTGCTCTATGAAATCGATCAGCAGGACTACATCGAAAAGCGCATGAAGGCGCTTGTCGGCGATATCCGTGCGGCGCTCCGTGAAAACCCGCGCATCGGGTACACCGGCCTAGGTGTTCAGGGCGATGCCGCGCAGGTTCGGATTCGCGACCTGACCCGCCTGGCTGAAGCCGAGGAACGATTGGAACCGCTGGTCAATCCGCTTGTGTCCAACGTTTTCAGCGGCCAGCAGGTGGATGAGTTTGAGTTGTCTGTCAGCGACGACGGTCTGGTGCGCTTTACGTATTCAGAGCAAGGCCTTGCCGACCGGATGACGAACATCGTTCAACAGTCGATCGAGGTTATCCGCCGCCGTGTTGACGAACTCGGCACGACCGAGCCGAACATCCAGCGTCAGGGGACGGACCGTATTCTTGTCGAAGCACCGGGTGAAGACGATCCGGAGCGCCTCAAGGATCTCGTCGGTCAGACGGCCCAGCTGACGTTCCACATGGTCGATACATCCATGACCGGCGATCAGGCCATGCAGAGCCGCCCGCCGGTTGGAACCGTGGTCATGATGTCGGTTGACGATCCGCCACTTCCGTACCTTCTGGAAGAAACGCCGCTTCTTGCTGGTGAAGATCTCGTGGATGCGCAGGTCAGCTTTGATCAGCGGTCCAATGAGCCGGTCGTGAACTTCCGCTTCAACACCTCCGGTGCCCGGAAATTCGCAACCGTGACCCAGCAAAATGTCGGTCGTCCGTTTGCCATCGTGCTCGACGAGGAAGTCATTTCCGCACCGGTCATCCGCGAGCCGATCACAGGCGGTTCCGGTCAGATTTCCGGAAACTTCACCGTTGAAGGCGCAAACGACCTTGCGGTGCTGCTGCGCGCAGGTGCGCTTCCGGCAAAACTGACCGTGATCGAAGAACGGTCGATCGGTCCGGGCCTTGGCGCAGATTCAATTGAAGCTGGTAAAATGGCTTCGATCATCGCCGGCGCGCTTGTGATCATCTTCATGATCCTTGCCTACGGCCGCTTCGGGGTAATTGCGGATGTTGCGCTTGTTGGGAATATGTTCCTAATTTTCGGCGCGCTCACGTTCCTGCAAGCAACGCTTACGTTGCCGGGGATTGCGGGTATCGTGTTGACGATCGGTATGGCGGTCGATGCCAACGTGCTGATCTTTGAGCGCATTCGCGAAGAAGCCAGGGCAGGGCGGTCGGCCATTACGGCAATCGACGCCGGTTACAAGCGGGCGCTTGGAACCATTTTGGACGCCAACATCACGACTCTGATCGCAGCTGTCATCCTGTTCCAGCTTGGCTCTGGGCCGGTGCGCGGTTTCGCGGTGACCCTGGCGATCGGGATTTTCACCACGGTCTTCTCCGCCTTCACGTTCAGCCGGTTGATGGTGGCCCTCTGGGTCCGCTACCGCCGTCCGTCCGTCTTGCCGATTTGATCCGGGAGTAAACAAAAATGTTGCTGAGACTCGTTCCGGACAACACGAAATTCAAATTCATGTGGCTGCGGAAGATCAGTTTTCCGCTGTCCATCGTCCTTGTCGTTGCATCGCTTGCCGGTTTCTTCACTGTCGGCATGAACTACGGCATTGACTTCAAGGGCGGTACGATCATCGAGATCAAGACCGATGGTCCTGCCGATATCGGCTTTATCCGGTCTGAGTTGTCCAGCTTGCAGCTGGGTGATGTTCAGGTGCAGGAATTCGGTGCGCCGGATGACATCCTGATCCGGATCGAAGAACAGCCAGGCGGCGAACTGGCGCAGCAGGCCGTTGTTTCAAAAGTGCGCACGATCTTTGCAGATGACAATGTCGACTTCCGCCGGGTGGAAGTGGTCGGACCGCGGGTGTCTAGTGAACTGGCGCGAGCCGGGGCGATTGCGGTGGCAGCGTCCCTTCTGGCGATCATGTTCTACATCTGGTTCCGCTTCGAGTGGCACTTTGCCGTCGGCGCGATCCTGACAACTGCCAACGACGTTGTGGTCACCATCGGCTTGTTTGTGCTGCTGCAGCTCGACTTCTCGCTTTCGAGTATTGCAGCGGTCTTGACGATCATCGGTTACTCGCTCAACGATACCGTGGTGGTCTACGACCGGATCCGGGAGAACTTGCGCAAATACAAGAAACGCCCGCTGACCGAGATCCTCGACCAGTCGATCAACGAGACTTTGTCGCGGACGACTATGACCTCTGTCACGACATTGTTGGCGCTTCTCGCGCTCTACATCTTCGGCGGGGAAGTGATCCAGTCGTTTACGTTGGCGATGATCTTCGGCATTGTGATCGGTACCTATTCGTCGATCTTCCTGGCCGCGCCGTTCCTGATCCTGTTGAACCTGCGTCCGGACGCCCTGTCGTCCAAGGACGACGATGGCGGGAAAGGTGAAGGCACGGAGGCGACAGCCTGATCGTGAAGGGTCTCGAAATCCGCGATGCCCATTTTCCGGGCCGGGCCCCGCTGGACGCTTATGGCGGCGGCGGGTTCCGGTTTGCGGAAATGTCGCATCGCGGCTCTCTCTTGTGCGTGCCCAGTGGGATCTACGGCTGGAACCTGACAACGCCGTCTGAGTTCAGCCTCGAGGCTTTCGAGCGGGTCTTCGAAGAACAGCCCGACATCGAGGTTCTGCTGGTCGGGACCGGACCTGATCTGATGCCGCTCACTGCGGATCTCAAGGCCGCGTTCCGCGAAGCCGGTATTCTCGCCGATCCGATGTCGACCGGCGCAGCCGTTCGAACATTCAATGTTCTCCTGTCCGAAGGACGCGCTGTTGCTGCTGCTCTTTTGGCAGTGGACTAAACCCCCTCTCAATTCCATATGAGCCCTTATGGCCGAGGACTTTGAACACGCTGCGGATGTCGTGCGCCAATACGACAAGGACCGCTATCTGAGCGCATTGCTTGCACCGGAAGACCATCGCCCGGGCCTGATGGCGCTCTATGCCTTCAATGCAGAAATTTCCCGGATCCGGGAAATCGTCTCTGAACCTTTGCCGGGGGAAGTTCGGCTGCAGTGGTGGCGGGATTTTCTGGAGGGCACATCCCACGGCGCAGTTGGCGCTAATCCGGTTGCCTCCGCGCTCGCTCAGACCATCGATCGCTACAAACTTCCAAAAAACGGCCTGATCGCCATGACGGAAGCGCGGATCTTCGATCTCTACAATGATCCGATGCCGAACCTCAACGATCTGGAGGGGTATACCGGTGAGACGGTGTCCGGGTTGATCCAGCTGGCGTGTTGGGTGCTCAACAATGGTGAAGATCCTGGCACTGCAACAGTGGCGGGTCACGCGGGGGTGGCGTACGGCATGACCGGCCTCATGCGTGCGTTGCCCTGGCATGCTTCCCGCCAACAAATGTACCTGCCGAAAGACGTTTTGGATCGCCACGGCGTTGACCTGCAGACCGTATTCAAAGGCGAGGCAACTCCGGAGTTTGCCGCTGCACTCTCAGAAATGCGGGCGCATGTGCGCCATCACATGTCCCGGGTCAAACAAGCTGCGAGCGATGTTGCCGATACCTGCCGGGCGGCGTTCCTCCCGCTGTCGTTGGTTGAACCTTTCTTGAAAAAGATGGAAGCTGCCGACTTCAATCCGTTGAAGGACGTTGCGGAACTCTCACAGCTGCGCCGTCAGTGGATCTTGTGGCGCGCAAGCGGCAAATCGGTCGCCAGCCTATAGGCGCCGAAGCGCGCGAGCTTGGTGAGGGACATGGTCGAGCTGACGGAGCATGCGCCGGAATGGGCGGATCAGTTTGAGGACGAGGCACTTCGGATCTCGCGTGTCCTCGGAGACAATCTCACCAGCATCCATCATATCGGCAGCACGGCTGTACCGGGATTGGTCGCAAAACCCATCATTGATCTGATGGCAGAAGTGGCAAGTCTTGAGGCCTGCGATCAGGCGCAGCCGGCGATGCAGTTGCTCGGCTATGAGGCCATGGGCGCTTACGGCATTACAGGAAGACGCTATTTCCGCAAATTCAACGCGGATAGGCGCCGGACCCATCACCTACATGTGTTTTTGAATGGATCGGATCACGCGATCCGTCACCTGGCTTTCCGGGATTACCTGATCGCGCATCCTGAGGCAGCTGATGAATACGGCAATTTGAAGCGCAAACTTTCCAAAATCGATGGCGGAGACTGGGACAGTTATGTATCCGGCAAGGACCGCTTCGTTCAACGGACCGAGCAATTGGCTCTGGACTGGTATGCGGGAAGGGGCGCCTGAAGCGCCCCCCACACAGTTATTCAGCTGCTTCGCGGACGGGGCCGATCTCTGCTTGCCAGGCGGCAAAGTCTGTCTTGGCCCGCTGCGTCATCACCAACTTTTTGGCTTTTGACTTTTCTTTACCCTTGATGCGCTTGCCGTCAGCGTCTTTCGTTGGCGCTTCGACCGGCGGGAACAGGCCGAAATTGACATTCATCGGCTGGAAGGAGCGCGGTTTTCCGGCCCCGTCATCCCGGCTGATATGACCGCCGGTGATGTGGCCGAGCAACGCGCCCATGGCTGTAGTTTGCGGCGGTGTGATGGTGTCCTGCCCTTTGGCTTCCATAACCGCAAACAGTCCGGCCATGCAGCCAACAGACGCTGATTCCACATAGCCTTCACAGCCTGTAATCTGTCCGGCAAAACGCAGACGCGGATCCGCCTTCAAACGCAGGGTGCCATCCAGGACTTTCGGTGAGTTCAGGAAGGTGTTGCGATGGAGGCCGCCGAGACGGGCAAACTGCGCGTTTTCCAGCCCCGGGATCATTTTGAAGATGTCGCCCTGCGCGCCGTACTTCAGCTTCGTTTGAAAACCGACCATGTTGTAGAGCGTTCCGAGGGCATTGTCCTGACGCAGCTGGACGACCGCATAGGGTTTGACATCCGGGTTATGGGCGTTGGTGAGGCCCATGGGCTTCATCGGCCCGTGCCGCAAGGTTTCGCGGCCGCGCGCCGCCATCACCTCGATTGGCAGGCACCCGTCAAAGTAGGGAGTGTTTTCTTCCCATTCCTTGAAGTCGGCCGTGTCGCCCTCTATCAGGGCGTCGATAAAGGCCTCGTACTGCTCTTTGTCCATTGGGCAGTTGAGATAGTCCTTGCCGGTGCCACCCGGGCCAACCTTGTCGTAACGCGACTGGAACCAGGCCTTGTCGAGATCAATGGAGTCGAAGTGAACGATGGGCGCAATGGCATCGAAAAAGGCCAGCGCATCTTCGCCGCTTTTCGCAAGCACGGCTTCCGACATTGCCGGTGAGGTGAGCGGGCCTGTCGCGATGATGACTTTTTCCCAGTCTTCCGGCGGCAAGCCGGCGACTTCATCGCGCGAGATCGTGATCCGGGTATGCTCTTCCAGCGCTTTGGTCACGGCATCAGAAAAACCATGCCGATCAACGGCAAGCGCGCTGCCGGCGGGAACCTGATTGGCATCGGCAGAGGCCATGATGAGCGAACCAAGCTGACGCAGCTCATGGTGGATCAGACCCACAGCGTTTTGTTCAGAATCATCTGAGCGGAAGGAGTTGGAACACACAAGTTCGGCCAATCCGTCCGTCTGATGGGCTTCTGTTTTGCGAACCGGCCGCATTTCATGCAGCACAACGTCAAATCCGGCTTGGGCGATTTGCCAGGCAGCTTCAGACCCGGCAAGGCCGCCGCCAATCACATGGATGGGGGGCATGGCGATTTCCTTCGGAATTGTGTGCCTTTGAGTGTTCTGCCGAGCCCGATTCGTATTTTCGGATCTCCCAGCTTCTGCAAGGCAACTCTCTTGCGCCCTGATTACAGGCAAAACAAAGCCATCGCAACGGTCCGGGTAAAGTGGTTCGCAAACACTGTTGAACAGCCGAATGCGGTCTTGAAGTCGGCAGGTCCTTGATAGGTAACCGCAATTTTCGATAGCTAGCCGGCTGATCTTTTATGCGGTGTGACAAGACGTTAAATACTTTTCTGGCAAAGGAAAAATTTACGCAACAATAACGCTTGCAGCCTCCCGGCTAACAATGACAGCTTGGTGAAAAGGCGCAAAAAGTGCGCCTCAGCTGTGCGCGGAGGTATCCCTATGTGGAAGGCATCTCGAACCGGAATTGAATCAAATACACCGACAACGTGTCACGCCATACCCAGCCGTATTCCTATGGAACGATGGTCCGTGTTTGGGTTTGGGCTGATGATGGCGTCGTTGGTCTTCTTTTTCATGCCTGGACAAGCAAAGGCTGTCGAAATTGAACGCTTTGCCAACCATCTTGTTCTAAGCGGCGAGATTGCGGATTACAGCCCGGGCGCCTTGAACCGGAATTTGGTGGAAGCTCTGCTGGATTTGGCATTGGCCGGTGATCGCAAATCGCCAGTATATCTGCATCTCAATCTTCCCAAAGGCGGTGATGCTGCGGCCTCTTTTCGTCTGGTTGACATCATAAGATCGGCGCAGAACCAGGGCACCCGCGTCGTCGCACAAATGTCGGCCGGAGACACCTGCATGTCAGGCTGCACCTTCTTGTTCCTTGCCGCAGACGAACGCTGGATGGCCCCTGAGGGTCGGCTGGTGTTCCATGGATTCACCCAAAGGAACGCTGCGCGGCCAGTCCCGGTTCCAGAGCGGTACATTCAGACCTATTACAAGCTTCTTGCCGCCGCCAATCAGACATTCTTCGAGTTCTTCAAAGCCGCAAGAATCATTGAGGATGACCGCAAGGTCGGATTTACCGGACAGACACTGTTTGACGAGCGCGCATTTGCTGGTTTGGTCACTCGGCTGCTTATGCATTGATTGCTGCAGAAGAATCACCGCAACATCCAAATGAATCAAGTCGCCAGCGTATCCGGCAAGTGAATCATTCTCGTCCGAGGAACGCTGATGACCTCTCCGCTGTCGCCAGTCGGAATCACTGCGGTTGCCGCATTGTTGATAGTCACTGGGTGTGCCAGCCAGTCGACCAGCGAGGCGACCGGCTGGTTTGGCGCACATGATGGTGTCCCGCCCAAAGCCAGCAAGGTTTACATCTGTCATGGATTTGGTTGTGCCTACAAAACGCCTGTGGAGTATTCCCGTCGGGATCTTGCTCGGCTGCGTGCGATCCTGACATCCGGCCGTGCGTCGCCAGATGCTGAACGGCAGGCAATTGCAAAGGCGGTTGTCTGGCAAGAGCGCCGCGTTGCCTCAACTGTCGGGTCTCAAGACGATATCGGTGGTTTTGATATCGAGAATGCTGGCGTATCCGGTCAAATGGACTGCATTGATGAGAGCACGAACACAACGTCTCTTTTGTTAGTTGCCCAAAGACACAAGATGCTGAGGCATCACCGTGTGAGCTCTCCTGTTGCGCGCGGTTTTTTTCTTGATGGCCGCTATCCTCATGCGACTGCGACAGTCACCGAAAAGAAAACCGGTACGGTCTATGCCGTTGACTCCTGGGTGCATGCAAACGGCAAACGGCCAGATATCATGCCAATCGAGCGTTGGCTGGCCGAGGGTGACCGCTGGTTCCAGAGCTCATAAAAAAACGCCTGCCGGTGGGAGGAGGATCCGGCAAGCGCTTTTTGAGGTCTGCGGGAAACCCGCAGAGGATCACGGTCATTGGCTGGGAGGAGGATGCCTTTGACCGCGAAACTGAATTACTTGATGGCGGCGCGGGCGTAGCGCGCGATGTCCGCACGGGCAATGCCCAGGTCGTCCAGCTCACGGTTGGACAGGTTGGACAGTTCGTCGTAGGTCCGGCGGTAGCTTTTCCAGTTGTTGAATTTGCGTACAACGTTATCGATCATGGCTCTGGCCTTTTTTTATCTAGTGGCCATGACACCGCGGATCGGCGACTGGCCCGTTCATCTCGTTACAGCGGGGAAATAGGTGTTTTGTGCGCTGCGAGGTAGAGGGGCAAACGCGAAGCTGATATGCAAAAAATGCAGGTTTATGAAGGGTTAACACCCTTTGCGGTGGCGTTCAGCGCATAGCGGTGCAGAGCGCTGCGTCACGGCAGTTTCCTGAGCAGCTTTTGGTCATGGCAAGTTGTATCGGGGCTAAGATTCCTGCCGCCAAACAAAAGAGCCAGATCTCTTTCGGCTCTCCTCAGCAAGGTCTTATCGAAAACGTGGAAGACATGGCTCAAGGGCATGGAAGCCACAGGACGACCGATCACGCGCAACAAATCGGGCATGAGCCACAACGCCTGAGGTTGGGAGAACGGAATGTGTTTGGGAAAACCGGCCGCCAGACAAACAAACACCCGCCAGTGGGAGGAGGTACTGGCGGGCGTTGTTTCGACGTGACAGGGCTGGGAGGAGGATGCCCTGCGTGTCACACGTCCGTTGGCTGGGAGGAGGAGTGCCTCGGGACGCGATCTCTAAATCTTCAATCAGCCTTCCAGGCTGCGGCGGGCAACAAACTTGATGTCGCCCCGGCTGATGCCGAGATCCTGCAGCTCGCGGCTGGACAGGCTGGAAAGTTCGTCAACCGCGCGGCGGTAGGATTTCCAGTTGTTGTATTTGCGTACAACGGTATCAAACATTTTGTTTTTCCTTATTGGCAGAGGTGTTGTCGCCAACCCGCTGCGTCTTTGTTGGATTCATATATATTTCACCAGCCGAATTTAAAGAAGTGCCGCGTCTGCATGCCTGACATGCGTTTTGTGCATTGCAAAAAATATAATCAAACTAATCGATTTAATCTATCGGAATAGTGAGAAAAAACAATCGCTTGAGACTTTATGTTGCGGAGCAATGCAGCTCCGCAACTCAGATTGCTGATTTATTCAGCAGCATCCGGGGCGCGATGCGGTCTGCGGTGTAATAATTCTGCAAGAAATTGGCCTGTGTAGCTCTCTTTGACAGACGCCACATCTTCTGGCCGGCCGGTTGCAACGATCGTACCGCCGCCATCGCCACCTTCCGGTCCAAGGTCAATGATCCAGTCTGCTGTCTTGATGACTTCCAGATTGTGTTCGATCACCAGAACGGTGTTCCCCTGATCGACCAGTTCGTGAAGCACATCCAGAAGTTTGGCAACATCATGGAAGTGCAAACCGGTGGTCGGTTCATCCAGAATATAGAGTGTTCTGCCCGTGGAGCGTTTCGACAATTCCTTGGCAAGCTTCACCCGCTGCGCTTCACCGCCGGAGAGCGTTGTGGCCTGTTGACCCACCTTGATGTAGCCCAGCCCGACGCGCGCCAGAGTTTCCATCTTGTCGCGCACGGCAGGGACGGCGGAGAAAAAGCTGGCGGCTTCTTCAACGGTCATATCAAGGACATCGGCAATGGATTTGCCCTTGAATTCCACTTCCAGGGTTTCCCGATTGTAGCGTTTCCCCTTGCAGACGTCGCACGTAACGTAAACGTCCGGAAGGAAGTGCATTTCAATCTTGATGACACCATCGCCCTGGCAGGCCTCGCATCGGCCGCCCTTGACGTTGAACGAGAACCGGCCAGGCTGATAACCACGGGCCTTGGCCTCCGGCATTCCGGCAAACCACTCCCGGATCGGGGTGAAGGCACCGGTATAGGTCGCCGGGTTAGATCGCGGCGTCCGGCCAATCGGCGACTGGTCGATATCGATCACCTTGTCCAGAACTTCAAGGCCCTCGATGCGGTCATGCGGTGCCGGATTGTCCCGTGCGCCATTCAAACGGCGAGCAGCTGACTTATAGAGCGTATCAATCAGGAACGTGGATTTGCCGCCACCGGACACTCCTGTGACACATGTAAATGTGCTGAGCGGCACGTCGACATCGACGTCCTTCAGGTTGTTGCCACGCGCACCTTTTACGGAAATCTTGTGCTTCTTGTTGATCCTGCGCCGTTCTGCGGGCAGCGGAATCATTTTTGCGCCGGACAGATACTCACCTGTCAGCGAGTTGCCATTGGTCATGACCTCCTGCGGCGTGCCCTTCGCTACGACCTGGCCGCCATGAACCCCAGCACCGGGGCCCACATCAACCACATAGTCGGCGGTCAAAACGGCATCCTCGTCATGTTCGACCACAATGACCGTATTGCCGAGATCCCTGAGGTGGCGAAGCGTCTCCAGCAAACGGGCGTTGTCGCGCTGATGGAGTCCGATGGAGGGTTCATCGAGAACGTAAAGGACGCCGGTCAAGCCGGAGCCGATCTGCGAGGCGAGACGAATGCGCTGGCTTTCGCCACCGGACAAGGTACCGGAGGACCGGGCCATTGAAAGGTACTCAAGGCCGACATCGTTCAGGAATTTTAGCCGTTCGCGGATCTCTTTCAGGATACGCCCGGCGATCTCGGTCTGCTTTTCGTTGAGTTTTTCAGGCAGCGCGTCGAACCAGAGTGCGGCTTCGCGGATCGAGAGTTCGGTGATGTGGCCGATGTGCCGGTCTGCGATCTTGACGGCGAGAGCCTCCGGTTTCAGACGGAAACCCTGACACGAGGGGCAAGCGTGATCTGATTGGAATCGGGCCAGTTCTTCGCGCACCCAGGTCGATTCCGTCTCCCGCCAGCGACGTTCAATGTTGCCGATAACGCCCTCGAACGGTTTTTCCGTCCGGTAGCTGCGCACACCATCGTCATAGACGAACTCAATCGCTGTTTTCCCCGTGCCATGCAAAACGGCATCTTGAACTTCAGGGTTAAGGTCCTTCCAGGGCGTTGCCATCGATACGTCATAGTGCCGGCACAGGGCCTCCAGGGTCTGCGTGTAGTAAGGCGAAGTTGATCCGGTCTTCGCCCATGGCAAAACCGCGCCTTCCCGCAAAGACAAGGTGTGATCCGGGACAACGAGGTCTTCTTCAAAGGCAAGCGTTGTGCCGAGGCCGTCGCAGGTGGGGCAGGCACCAAACGGGTTGTTGAACGAAAAGAGGCGCGGCTCGATTTCCGGGATTGTGAAGCCGGAAACCGGGCATGCGAATTTTTCGGAGAAGATCATCCGCTTCGGATCACCGTTTTCTTCCGTTTCGCCCGCAAACTCTGCAATGGCAATGCCGTCGGCAAGTTTCAGAGCTGTTTCAAGGGAATCAGCCAAGCGGCCCGCGATATCATCGCGCACGACAATCCGGTCCACGACAACGTCGATGTCGTGCTTGAATTTCTTGTCCAGCGCAGGAGCCTCGGAAATCTCGTAGAAGGTTCCGTCAATCTTGACCCGCTGGAAGCCTTTTTTCATCAGCTCCGCAAGTTCCTTGCGGTATTCCCCTTTGCGGCCGCGAACCATCGGTGCGAGCAGATAGAGCCGGCTGCCGTCTTCCAGATCCATGATCCGGTCCACCATCTGACTGACGGTCTGGCTTTCGATCGGCAGTCCGGTCGCCGGTGAGTAGGGGATCCCGACACGGGCGAACAGAAGGCGCATGTAGTCGTAGATCTCGGTGACCGTGCCGACGGTGGAGCGCGGATTGCGAGAGGTAGTCTTCTGTTCAATGGAGATCGCCGGCGACAGACCATCAATCTGGTCGACATCCGGCTTTTGCATCATTTCCAGGAACTGACGGGCGTAAGCGCTGAGGCTTTCCACATAGCGCCTCTGGCCTTCTGCGTAGATCGTATCGAAGGCAAGAGAAGACTTGCCCGAGCCCGACAATCCGGTCATCACGATCAACTTGTTGCGTGGCAGATCGAGATCGACGTTTTTCAGATTGTGTTCACGGGCACCGCGGACGCTGAGCACCTTGGTTGGGTCGTTCTTCCAGCTGTCGGTGTCAGGGGCCTTCGGCGTCGTCATATTGCGTGTCTTTCTGGTCTTGTGCAGGCCGCCCAATCTGGGCTCTTGAATGAATTTGGTCCAGCTAAGCGGGCAGGGCGGGCCACTCGGACCCGATATAGCAGTTTCCAGTTGAGCTTCCAGATGGGCATTTGCGGAAAATGCTCTTCACGGTCACCAGGAGTCCAAAAAGGGGGCTGCGGAAATTGCGCCAAGGATACGAAACTGATAAGAACAAAACAAGTACATATATCCCGAAGGCAGAACAATTTACGAAATGAGATCTGGCACGGCTGGGTTGCCCCGGTTCTATCGAAGCTTTGGCAAGCCTGCAGATGCGGCGGTTTCGAGACCCGGTAAGTGCTCAACATTGTGGAAAATGGGGGGCATGCGGAAAAAGTGGCGGCGATCCAGCGAGGAGATCGTTAGGGTGTGGCCCAATAAAGCTGCGCCGCGTCAGGGCGTCAGGCCGTGCTGCTGCCAAAAAAGCTGGGCCGGAAGCAAAAATACAAACAGGAGCTGAGTATGGCGGGAAGTGTCAACAAAGTCATTTTGGTTGGGAACCTTGGAGCGGATCCGGAAATCCGGCGCACCCAGGATGGCCGGCCGATTGCCAATCTGCGGATTGCAACGTCCGAATCCTGGCGGGACCGCAATTCCGGCGAGCGCCGCGAAAAAACCGAATGGCACCGTGTGGTCATCTTCAATGAAGGCCTATGCAAGGTGGCTGAAAACTATCTGCGCAAAGGCTCCAAGGTCTACCTGGAAGGCCAGCTGCAAACCCGTAAGTGGCAGGACCAATCCGGGCAGGACCGGTATTCGACCGAAGTCGTGCTGCAGGGGTTCAACTCCAATCTGACGATGCTTGACGGACGCGGCGAAGGCGGCGGTCAGCCCGGCGGATTGCCGGATTACGGCAATGACCAGGGCGGCGGCGGATTCGGCGGCGGGTCTTCCGGTGGTGGTGGCGGCAGCTTCGGCGGCGGCGGCGGTTACGGTGGCGGGTCTTCGGGCGGCGGATTCGGTGGACCATCCGGCGGTGGTTCCGGTCCGATGGATGATGAAATACCGTTTTAATTCATGAAATTTCGCGTCTGGCGTGTGTCGGGATGCCGGCACGCCAGGCGGAGACATGCAAATACGTCACACTGACGTGATTTGGAAACCTACACCGTACCTACGCACTTAACCTTACGTATGGGCTTGGTGTAGTATTGTCCTCTAAAATGACACGAAATTGCGGTCCACGCCGGTTTCCCGAAAGGGGCGGCTGGTAGACCGTGCGGGTAATCAAGGACTGCTCATATTTCCAAGAGCAGCGGCCGGATGACCAACGAGGCAGGAACAATGACCAGGGTCTTGGGCGCTCCTGGTTTGTGTTGGACAATTTGAAATACAGGTTTTGACAATGCGAACGAGCATGATGGCACACGGCAAACCGGCCTCCGGCTACAAACTGTCTTTTGGACAAAAAATTGGCGCCGGCCTGAAGGCAGGCTTGATGGCAAGCGTTCTGGCAACGGGTTTCACCGCGCTGCCGGTTGCTGATGCCGAAGCCCAAGGCTTTTTCCAGCGCCTATTCAATCCTGAAGCCCAGCAACGCCAGCGTGAGCGGGAGCTTCAGGAGCAGCGCCGCAAGAAAGCGACCAAGGTTCGTGTGTCTGCCCCGCGGTACCTGACCTACAAGCCGGACACCTTCAAAGCCGTCTCGCTTGCGCCTTTGTCGAAAAAGAAAACCGCGGAAATCACGCCGTCCTCGGCCGACGGCAACGCAGCGTCCATCAATGATGCTGACATCAGCACGTCCACGCCTGTTGTTTTGACCCCCTTCGATGAAGCCCGCCCGGCACTGAAAGACATCAAGCTGACGGTGTTGCCGGAAGTCGGCGATGCGCTGATCGCGTTTTACCGGGAGTACCCTGATTTTCTTTGGGTCAAAGATGGCAAGCCGACGGCCAAGGCTGCACAAATGCGCCGTGCTTTGAGAAACGCTGCCGCTTATGGCCTCAACCCGGCAGATTATGTCGTGGCTCTGCCGGCAACCGCCTCGCTGGACGGGGACGACCTTGATGCAGCGGTCATGCAGTTTGAAATGGAGCTGAGTGCCGCCGCGCTAACCTATGTGCTTGATGCGACCCGCGGCCGGGTCGATCCAAACCGGATTTCGCAATACCACGATCTGCCCCGGCATGATGTTGATCTTGTCGCCGCGCTGGAAGAGTTCACGGCATCTGGCAATGTGGCGACCGCGCTGGAAGCCCATCAGCCGCAAAGTAATCACTTCAAGAAATTGACCGCTGAGCTGGCTCGTCTCAAGGCTGAAGATGAAGAAGCCGACCAGATCGTGATCGCGCCCGGTACGTTCCTCAAGGCGGGCAAATCCAGTCCTGAAATGAAGAATATCGTTGCTGCAATTTCCAAACATGGCTCTGAGACACTGAAAACGGACCATGCAGCGACGCTTGCAGTCTATGACGGCTCCGATCTCTACACGCCTGAGCTTGTAGCTCTTGTAAAGAGCTTTCAGAAGGAATCGAAGCTCACGGCAGATGGGATTGTCGGCAAGAACACGATCAAGGCCATGGTCGGTGAGACCTATGCGGCCAAGATCGCCAAGGTCGAGCTTGCAATGGAGCGGAGCCGCTGGCTTCCGGAAGAGCTGGGCGAGCGGAAGGTGTTCATCAACCAGCCAGCGTTCACCGCAACATACTATGAGCCGGGCACTGACCCGATGTCGATGCGCGTTGTCGTCGGCAAGAAGTCCAACCAGACCAACTTCTTCTATGACAAGATCGAGATTGTTGAATACAACCCGTACTGGGGCGTGCCATATTCGATCATCGTCAATGAGATGATACCGAAGCTTGCCGCCAATCCGTCCTATCTGGATCAGGCGGGCTATGAAGTGACGACGCCGGGCGGCCGCAAAGTGTCCTCCGCGTCAGTCGACTGGTATGCAGTCGCCAACAAACAGAAGTCGATCAATGTGCGCCAGTATCCGGGTCGCTCCAACGCGCTTGGCGAGGTGAAAATCCTGTTCCCGAACAGGCATCACATTTACATGCATGACACGCCGTCGAAGAGCCTGTTCAACAAGGACACGCGCGCATTTAGCCACGGCTGCATCCGTTTGCATGATCCAAAAGGCATGGCAGCGGCAGTTCTTGGAAAATCGACGGATTATGTGTCCTCTCGGATTGCTGCGGGTCAGAACGCCCAGGAAAAGGTGACCGGTGATATCCCGGTCTACGTGTCTTATTTCACGGCATGGCCGGAAGCTGACGGCTCGATCGGGTTCTACACGGACGTTTATGACCGCGACCGTTACCTGCTGAAGGCGCTGGAGAAAACCGAAGAGGTTCGTGCCAAGGCCCGCGCTTCTTGAGACTTGTTCCCGTAAGAAATGAAAAGCCCGCCGAGTGTATCGGCGGGCTTTTTGCTGGACGAGTGCAGTTGGCTGAGGTCGTCGTTTCAGCTGTGCCACCGGGCTCTAATCGGGCAAAAAAAGCGCCCGGTCTTCATAGCCGAACGGCTGTCGGCCTCATTTGTCGATCCAGCTTGCTGAGCCCGCCTGGTGGGCAAAAGCGGGCCCAGAATTGTCAATCAAGACTTGAGGCAATCCGCCAGAGAGTCTGCCAGGCTTGTCAGCAGAGCCGGGTAAAGGTCCGGGCCGTTCGCAAGCTCAGTGCCAAGCGGATCCAAAACGCCGACTTTCGCATCGCTGCCCTCGATCACGACATTGACCAGCTTGGAATCGAATTGCGGTTCCTGGAAAACGCAGACAACGTTCTGGTCACGAACACGGGATTGAATTTCCGCGACTTGTTCTGCGCTTGCCAAAGCCTCTGGCGTCACTGTGATCGCACCGCTAGCTTCGATGCCGTAGTGGTGTTCAAAGTGATGATAGGCGTCATGGAACACGATGAATTTCTGACCTTTCACCGGTTCCAGCTTGGCGGAAATCTCTGCTTCCAGGCCAGAAACCTTCTCAGCAAAAGCCTTGGCGTTTGCCTTGTAGGTATCGGTGTTGGCTGGATCAACTTCTGACAATGTGGTGGCCATCGCATTGGCAATCGCAATGCCGTTTTCCGGGTTTAGCCAGATATGCGGGTCGTTGCCGCCGGCATGATCGTGCCCATGGTCATGCCCGTGATCATCATGTTCGGCATGCTCTTCTTCATGAGCGTGTTCGTCATGATCATGTGCATGTTCTTTGTCGTGATCATGGTCATGCCCATGATCATCGTGCGCAGCATGCTCTTCTTCATGTTCATGCTTGTCATGATCGTGTGCGTGATCTTTGTCATGGTCATGATCATCGTGTGCGTGGTCGTCGTGCCCGTGATCGTCATGACCATGATCGTCGTGGTCGCCATGATCATGGCTGTCGAATTGGTCACCCTCACGCCATTTCAGCTGTTCAATACTCTCAAGATCAAGAAGTTCGACGCGAGCAGCTTTGTCCGCCATCGATGAGATGGGCTTTTCCAGCGAAGAAGTTAATTCAGGACCAACCCAGAACACGACATCGGCCCCTTCAAGGAGAAAGGCCTGGGAAGGTTTCAGAGCAAACCCGTGGGGAGAGGCTGCACCGTCAATCAGGATGTGCGGTGTGCCAACACCTTCCATAACAGCGGCTGCGATAGAATGAACCGGCTTGATCGTGGTCACGACATTTGGTCCATCCGCAAACGCAGGAGCCGACAAGGCAGACCCGGCAAGCACGGTCGAGGCAGCAAGAGCAAGGCGAAATTTTCGGGCGTTTTGCATGGCGGTTTATTCGGTCATCCAGAGGAACAGGGAAATTGATCTCATGTTACTTTGTAACATGTAACGGTATAACGTTCATGGATTTGGCGTGCAAGCGATGACTTTCGCTGGTTCAGGCTGATTGCTTGGAATGCTGCGCTGTCAGGTCTATGGTGGCGCCTCTCAGACAAACGACCAATCAATGACTTCACAAGCGCCAACTTTTCTCCCGAAACTTCTAACATCCTATCCGCCCAAAGCCGGGCCTTTGATCGTCACCATCTATGGTGACATCGTGGAACCGCGCGGTGGCACTTTGTGGATGGGTGATCTGATCACGCTGTGCGGACAATTTGGCGTCAATGAGTCGTTGGTGCGGACGGCCGTATCTCGCTTGGTCGCAAGGGGGCAGCTTGAAGGCGAGCGCAATGGGCGGCGCAGTTACTACCGGCTCACCGATGCCGCGGGAATAGAGTTCCAGTCAGCTTCGGAACAGATTTTCGGTCCGCCGGACACCGACTGCGGTTTGTTGTTCATCGTCCAACCGGACCGAACGGATCACCAATGTCTCGTCGATCAAGGTTTTGGAGCCGTTTCCGAAACAGTGTTTATTGGAGCAGATCGACCAAGCAGGGTTCCATCAGGCGCCTGTTTCAAGGCTTTTCCTGATCAACGAAGCACTAAAGAAGTCGCCGAGATGCTCAATAAAGTTTTCGACCTGGAGCAATTGGCCGACCGGTACCGGTCATTCTCCACGAAATTTGAGACAATGAACTGCATTGGTTTGTCGGGTTTGGAGTCCGTCGCTATAAGGCTTGCCATGGTTCATGAATTCAGAGCCATCCGGCTGAAAGACCCCCGGCTTCCGCCATCCGTTTTACCGGATGATTGGGATGGACTTGCTGCGCGCCGGTTGTTCGCAAACCGGTATCTTGAACTGTCGGAAACGGCAGATCCATTCATTGGAGCAAGCCTGACAGGGCAGGGCGGAGCTCTTGAGGGTAAAACCGGGCCGGTCCTCAAACGGATTTCTGATCTACAGTCTTGAAACCGCGAAGTTGCGGGAACAGTTTGATTGCCGCATTACATCTGAATGACGAGGCGGTCCCGTCCGGCCTGTTTGGCCTTGTAAAGGAGCCGGTCCACACGCTCCAGAGCCGTGTCGAAATCATCGTCCGGCTCCACAAGGGCCAGACCAGCGGACAGAGTCACGGATCCGATCGTTTGACCCTGCTTGCGGTTGACCAGCTTGTGTTTGGTTACGCCTAAGCGGACCCGCTCAACGACATCCGCGCATTCTGTTTCATCCGCACTGTCGAAGAGGATCGCGAATTCTTCACCGCCATAACGGCAAAGCACATCCTGACTGCGGATGAGACTTTTGATTGCAGTCGCTACCAGTTTCAGGACTTGGTCGCCGATAATGTGCCCGTAGGTGTCGTTAACGTTCTTGAAGTGATCGATGTCCAGCAGCGCCAGGAAGTATTTTGGACTGGGGCGTGCTTGTCTTGCGGCAAATTCAGCTTCCAAGTAGCGTCGGTTGTAAATGCCGGTGAGCGAATCCGTGAAGATCTCGCTCTGGCTGGCCGCAAGTTCCTGCTCTAACTTCGCGGTGCGGGAGAGTATCTCGGCCATGTTGTCGGACAAGGCCTTAATGACATCTTCTTTTGTGCTTTTGCGTTTCGCGTCCTTGCACAACTCAGCGGATGTTTCGGCGGACGACCGGATCGCATCAAGGTGTCCTTGTGAGCGTTTCATCGACTCGAATTGTTTTTCCGAGCTGACATTTGGCTGCACGAAGTTTTCGTAGACGAAAAGCAACGCTTTGGCCGTCAATCCCTCTTCGCTCGCGATGAGACGCTGAACTTCCCGTGCAACCGGAGAGCCCGGTTCTGTCAGAAAGAGATGCAGGACATGAAAAATACGCGGGTCGCAATTCAGGTCGTGACGATCTATCTCCGACACAACCTGTTCGCACAAAAACGTCATGAGCACGCACACCAGGACAATGATTCTTTTTCTAAAGCGAGAGTAGTGAGAATAGGGCAGGATCTCTAGGCGAAATCGAATTAGCTGCGGAATTACGTGAATAAAATCGTTGTAAAAACAACTCAAAGACGTGGCGTCGAGATCTGCATAATTCAGGTTGTTGCGATTGGTTGAAAATTACGGGATCGTTGTCCAATCCCGATCGGGCTTGCGTCCGTATGTAGTCCGAACTGATGACATAGACGGCTAATTTATCGGAGGGGGAAGTGGCCCGTTTCATCTCGTGTCTCCTTGCAGCAATCGCAGCGGCCCTTCTGGCGGGGGCGCCAGCGAAGGCCTCTCCCTCTGTTGCGCTTGAACATGTGGTCTCTGTTCTGCCCGTTTGGCCTGGCCATCAACAAGGTGGTTCGGGAGCCCGGCCGGGGCGGGCTCCGGAAGGCAGCGGAGTGGTTATCCGCGAAGGCATAATCGCAACTGCTTGGCACGTGATCGAACCGGCAACCCGCATCGATGTCCGGCTATCAGATGGCCGTATCCTACCCGCGCGGATGGTGGCGCAAGATACGTCCACCGATATCGCGCTTTTGAGGATCGAAGAGCCGGTCGAGCCGATCGAGATCGCCGAAACAGCAGCGATTGCTCAACCTGTGTGCGCAATCGGAAATGCCTTTGGTCTCGGTTTGTCCGTAACCTGCGGTGTGGTTTCGGCCCTCAATGTCAGCAATGCCGGGTTCAATACTGTTGAAGACTTTGTCCAAACGGATGCTGCCGCAAATCCAGGTTCGTCAGGCGGGGCGCTGGTTGACCAAGATGGCCGGTTGGTCGGCATGGTCTCTGCCATTTTTGCCTCCGATGCCGATGCCAACATAGGCGTCAATTTTGCGGTTTCAACGCAGCTCCTCCTGCGGGTGACCGACGCTTTAATGGCAGATGGGAGCGTCACCTATCTGGAGCCCGGCTGGCGCCTCAATAGAGCGCGCCGGTCGCAACTCGCCGAAATCGCAGCGCCCGCAGTTGTGTCCGTTGACAGCGGCAGCCCGGCAGATAGAGCCGGGATAAAAGCTGGAGATCAAATTGTATCCATTGGCGCGCGGCGCGTTTTGAGCCCACGAGATGCCGCATCTGCCATCGCAGTTCTGCCGGAGACAACTGGCGAGGTCAGCCTGACGCTACAAAGGTCTGGCGAGACAAAAACCGTTTCATTGTCTTTTGCGGAAGAGACCACGCAGGTCGCCTCTCAACTGGAAACGGCTAAAGATCCTGACTGCCCGCATCCTCAAGACGTCTGTCAAATGCGTCAGATTGTTTTTCCGGTGTCCAGTTTTGATCCCGTGGGAAGCGCGACACGCATCGCAGACGATTTGTTGGTGACCAACCGACATGTGGTCGGCAATTCGAAGACCGCGACGGTGCACACGCCCTCTGGGCCAAAGACGGCGACCGTGATCCCATCGGCCTATCAGGGAGACCTTGTCTTGCTGCAGGTTGACGGATTGCCCGACGGGAGTGTGATCCCGGCTCTGAACGCTTCGCCAGTAGCGTCGCCTGAAGGCAAAGGTGCCTTTTACGCGATTGGTGCAGACATTGCGCGTAAGCAAGTCCGGGTGTTTGATCCAGGCGAATTACTGTCTCCTCCGGCAACAGATGGCGTGTTTGGCCGCCTCCACGTCACGGCTCAAATGCAACCGGGCGTCAGCGGCGGGGGACTTGTCGACATAGCCGGCCGCCTGGTTGGCATTGCCGTTGGTGGTGGTGATGGACGGTTTGAAGCGATCCCCTTGGGTGATGTCACCAAACTTCTCGATCTGCGCAGCGATCCGCAAGCGGACCAAGTGACCGAGGAACTTGGGAGCGGGTTTGAAGCCTGCGCGGCATTGCTCGATGCGTCAGGGGGAGGGCAGACCGGTAGGACTGAAACTACCGACCTTGCATCGATTTGTAGTAAAGCTGCGAACCATGGTCAGTTGCTCAAAGCGGGGCGCATCTTGGCCCAGGCAGGTCAGTTCGACGACGCAATCAGGATGCATGGGCAGGCTGTGGAGCAGGTTCCGAACTCCATCAATTCCCGCATGTCATTGCTGGTATCACTTCAGCTCGGCGGCCGGTTTGCGGAAATGACCGGACATGCGCGTAAGCTCATGGAGCTTGCGCCAAACGACCCGCAAGCCCTTCGATTCTCGATCCAGTCCGGTGTCTGGGGCGGAGATCCGGAACTCGCTGAAGACGGCTATGCCGCGCTCCAAGAAGCCGATCCACGCCAAGCACAAGCCGCCAGACGGTTCATCGACGCCGCCCCTCCGGCTCCACCACGCCGGTAGCCCGGTGTATATGTGAGGTAACCTGACATGAGCTGGAACGGTGAACATAAGTTTTGGCTTTTTTCCGTTTCCGTATGGCCTGAAAATTCTACGATTTGGTTCGTGAAGGGGTGATGTCGGATTGATGCTCTTTTGTCAGAGCTGTCTTCAAGAACATCAGCCGACCTTAACAGCGCTTGGCACCAAACCTCATGAGCTGCAGCGTTTGTGATGAAAACAAAAAGAATGCCCGTCTCATCAAGTGGTTAGAGGCGGAACACAGACCAGAGATGAGGCGAAGTCTGTTCACCCGTTCACGCTTAAAACCAAACACCAATGTAGCTGCTATTGATGTGAGATTTATCAAAGTCTGCAAATGATAGTCTGTTCTCGGCCCAATGAACCGATCCAACTTTTGGCTTTGAACCGAAGCACTGCCCGCCAGGTGCGTATATCCATGCCCAAAAAAATCAAAGCGCGGGGCCAAGAAGCTTCGATTGCAACTGATACAAACATCCAGGACACGCTGAAGCAGGGATACCGGCTGGTTCGACAGTGAAGTTCTAATGGTCCGAAGGAATATGCGCAGCAGGCCAGCGTATGGGTAGTGTTCAAACTCGCCTTTTCTCTGTTGGCACGCCCGCAGGCAGCCCATCGGTCTCCGCTTCCAGATCGGAGGTGCCGTCCCATGCGAGCAGACAAACAAGAAGGCTCCATCAGCGCCGGTCTTTCCAGAGTGGTGCCAGGCCGGCCTCACACCGGTGTCTTGTGCTCCTTCGACCGCGCAGCAGCGAAACCGCCTCGGGGGCGGCGGTCGCCGCCCGAATACTCAAACGGTGTGCTGGTCAATTTGCCAGAGGTTTTTGTTCTGGCAATCCCACAGGGCCGGAGGTGTATTGAACCTTGATTTTGATCAGTGGCTTTAGGTCAGAGGTCAGGTGACGTTTTTCGGGATGACGACACGGCCTCGCGTTTGAGGTGATCGTGCTATTCACGCCGAAAACAAACAAAGGGCTTTGATCAACGACAGGTCGAAGCCCTTTTAGAATCTTGCCGTCTCACCATTGCGTAAATGCAAATCTGAAGTCGATAGCCAGAAGAGTTTCATCTACGCGATTTTTTGGCGTGTTTTTTGCCGGAACAATTTTGGCGGATCGCTCTGTCGGCTCTTGAGCTCACTACCAGTGAAAGCAAAAACCATGAATATTCCGAAACTTCACATGCGATTGAATGAAATAAGGAGTCAAACCGGAGGTCCACTTGCAAAGGAGGTTTTCAAATCACAGCCTCACGTATCCTCCCCTGACCACAGTACGGTTGGCGTTGCACCCGAAAAAGGATCGAGTGCTGCTCCCGCTGTTGGCAAAACACGTGAACAGTCCATGGCGATGACGACACCGAGCCAGGAAAACAACACCCTTAATCTGGGCAACATCACAACGTTGAACTACAAGGCAGCGTTTGATCAGTACAATTTTGTCGACAGCCTGGTCGAAAGCGGCCAGTTCGATGCGGCCAATTTCAGAGGGTTCAACGGTGCCGAGCAGGCAGAAACTGCCGAGCAATACTTGTTCTGGCTGCAGGCCCGAATGCAGGAAATCGATCAGGAGAGCGGTTGACCGTCACGCCGTGACCTTACCCTCTTGCTTGCTTTCACCGCGACAGGCCGTCCGAACCCTCCTGAAAGCCCAGAAACGGCGCTGGTCAGCACGCTCAAAGAGGCCCGAGCTTGAGGCCGCATAAGGGCTTGTTGGCCGGATGAAGCTCCTCGGGGAGGCCGATCCGGAAAAACGCGCCCAGCTTGAAAAGGACCTGACGCGCCGATGACCCTGAGTCGGGATCCGTACCCGCGTCATTTTGGGGCGTGTGTCCGCGCAAGACATCAAATGAACGGTCGCTTCGGATGTTGCTGATCGGCACGCCTTTTGCTTGCTTATATTGAAAATGCTCGATTTGGTTGAGTTTTGTTCTGTGGGCACTGGCAAAGTATTGGAAACGAAATGTCTATATCTGCGACGTCCCTTCCCATATCACTGCGTCTCAAGCCCCAAGAGATCCAGGTCAACCCAGATACGGTTCGGTCTGCAATCGTAGGTGACGTAGATCCAGACTGGTCGCCGCCTGTATATGTCAGCCGCGAACAGTCCATGGCGATGACGACACCGAGCCAGGAAAACAACACCCTTAATCTGGGCAACATCACAACGTTGAACTACAAGGCAGCGTTTGATCAGTATAATTTCGTCGACAGCCTGGTCGAAAGCGGCCAGTTCGATGCGGACAGTTTCAGAGGGTTCAATGGTGCCGAGCAGGCAGAAACTGCCGAGCAATATTTGTTCTGGCTGCAGGCCCGGATCCAGGAAATCGGTCCGGAGAGCGGTTGACCGTCACGCCGTGACCTTACCCTCATGATTGCTTTCACCGCGACAGGCCGTCCGAACCCTCCTGACAGCGCAGAGACGGCCGTTGGGGTACAAGATTGCGGTTGACGATTTTGGGACCGGCTAATCCAATCTCGCCTACACCTCCAAGTTTCCGATATCCTGCATCAAGATCGACAAGTCGTTCATCGATACGATGCCGGCATCAGTACCGGTGATCCGTCTGATCTAGAGACTGGCGGAAGAGGTCGGGGCGCAAACGGTTGCGGAAGGCATCGAGGATCTTGCCGCGCTCAAAACGATTTCCGAGATCGGATGCTGCCGCATTCAGGGGAATTACTTTTCTGCGCCGGTGGCGATCGAAGCATTTCAATCAGCTGTCGACCGCATTGAAACGCAGATTGCAGCTGACCGTCGCGGCGTGTGACGCCTATGTTCGCCTGAAAGCCGCGTACAGACCTAAGGTGCGATCCCCTATCTTCGAGGCTGACCTTAATTTGACGGTTGCAGATAGAGCCGGGAACAGGTTCTAGCCTCATTTCAGGTTTGCGCGTGCGCTTCTTTTTTCCGTTTCCCAAGTTCACACGGGTTGGCCCCAGGGAATGTCGACTTAACGGCAACCTTAAAAGCGGCACTTTCTTCCGTGTCCGAATGTGGCATCGGTATTTTTTACCTGTCATGTTTTGCGGTGTCCGTCAAATGGGGTCGGCGATGCTGAATACAAAGCGGTGTTTCTCTTAGGTTGTGAGCCTTCTTGAAGTGTGCCGAAAGTGGCATGTTTTTTGCCGATCAAGTGCAGTCCATGCGTAGATAGGCAACACTTATGCACAAAGTCGGTTTTTCAACTCCCCACTTTTTTCCAACCAGTTCCCTGAGGTCTCCCGGGACCAATCCGGTAGACGCTCCGGAGCAGCCAGCGGGGGCGCAAGACCGGCCCGTCTCCGCCATCGGCACGCAGTCGTCTGCACCCGGCCAAGAGGCGTCCACCGGTCAACACGGCTCCAGGTCTGCATTTTCAACTTACTCCACTCAAGATTTCTTGGGTGTTCACCAGCTGATGCAGGCGACCGCAGGGTCTGAGGACGTGCGTTCGAGTGGGCAGACCGGCGAGTTGGATTCGTTGCTGTTAAAAATGTCAGATGATGTCGCCTCCTTGAGCCTCGATGAGCTCGATAAACTGCTTCATTTTCATGCGGAGCGATACGATGCCAGCGGTTCCGGAACGAGTGAGCGCAGGGATGCAGTCCAGAAAATCAATCTGTTGATGCAGACCATGGCAGATGCCCGGTTTGAACTCGCCCAACAGGATCAAGCAGAATTGACGTCGGCCGGCGGCGTCAAAGTCGCAGTTTCTGGACATCGCTTCGACACTCCAAACGCAACAGAAACGGGTCCTAATCCAGAAATGACCGAAGAGGAAATCTCGGCACAAAACGAAGCGATCCAGCAATTGCTCTCAGATGGCCTGAAGCTGGCGACGATGAAACAAGGGATTACGCTCGGTGATTCAGAACTGGGGTTCGGTGTTGCGCCGATGATGCCGCTTTCATATGCCGGTGTCGGCAATGGAGGCACGGGCATGCTTGAACCGCTGTTTAATTCGCAAACGGAACAACGGGAGTTTGCACGAAACAAGCTGAATGCGTTTATGGATATGCTCGACATCGAGCGCGATCTGAAAAGCCAGTACGGGGAGGATGTAAAGGTTTTCTACAATGCTTTGGACAAGCAATGGACAATGTTGCGCCCAGGAGACCAGTTCTATGACAGTGATAGAATTGTGAGTGGGGAACAAGCGCTAAGCGACTTGCGTCAGGACATTGGGAAAAGCAGCACTCTTGGTGCACTCGGCCGTCATGAAATTGAAGCGATGCTCAACGCCCGCGGCTATTCAATGGCCTAACGGCATGACTTTAACGCAAAGAGACTTTCGACAGTGACCGCCGTTAACAACCGATCCGCGGATCACACCGATCCAACCGGCAACCACCTTCTCAACTATAAAACAGTCTGGATCCATGGAGCGGGTCTTTCCGGGAGTACCTGGGATCGGCTGGCCGCTCGTTTTGAGGACGCTGCCCAGCCAGATCTGCCGGGACACGGCAGAGCAGCCCCGGTACTACCTGCGCGGGTGGAGACATTTGCCGATACGATGCAGGGTGATGTTCCGCAAGGGGCCGTATTGATCGGACATTCGCTTGGCGGCATGGTCGCCCTCGAACTTGCGTCCAGGCTTGGAAGCAGTGTCAAAGCTCTCGTTCTGATTGAATGTGTTCCAACAGTTCGCACCGGACCGGCAGCAAGACTGATCGCGTCTATGTTTGCGGGCATATTCTCCGCTTTGCCACCCGGCTGGCTGGCCAAGCTGTCCGCCTTAGGCCAAACACCGGACACTGCGGCAGAACTTCAAAACCAGATATCCAGAATGACGAGAGCAGGGCTGCGATCCGCTCTTGAAGCCTGTGTTCACTATGATGGCCGCCGTCACCTTGCAAACATCCACGCGCCCTGCCTGATTCTGATCGGCCGAAGAAACAAAGCAACACATCAAGGTGCCAAACTGATGGCAAGCCGGATTGCCAAAGCAAAGCTGGTCGAGCTTGAGGGCGGACACATTCTGCATACCGATGCCCCAAATGCTCTCATGACCGCAATTGAGGATTTTGTGCGGAAAATCGAACCAATAGAAACAAGGCCGTCTTGAAAGGTTGGGAGGAGTTAGCTTGCCGGCAACGCCTCACTTTTGCGTTGTCGGTACCCGAGTTCCATTTCGAACTGGGCGATTATCAGTTTTTTGGCTTCATCAAGTGTGAGCCCGCGTGTTCTTGTGACCAAGATACCGGCCAAACCATCAATTAATGCGCTGAGCCGCCACGCAGCGGCTTCCGATTGAAAGTTCTTCAAACCGCGTGCTTCGGAAACGCGGACAAGGAGCGCCGCAATGCATTTATGCCATCGGGCATACGCGCTTTTCATCACCTCTTCGAGCGCTGCGTCCTGACGGCCTTCAACAATGGCGTTGAGCCAAAGGTTCCAGTGCTTGTGTTCATCATCTTGGGCCATCCAATCGACGAATGTCTCAACCAGAAGATCAGCCGGCAGGCAAGACAGTCGTTGCTCCAGATCCGTGATCTCGGAATGCACAAATGCGTCTACGGTTTCCGCTCTCAATGCCTGCCAATTCACAAAATGATGATGAAGAAGGCCTGACCCCATGTTGAGGCGCGTTGTCACATCCCGAGTAGACACGTTCGCAAGGCCCTTTTCCAAAAAAAGCTCACACGCTGTTTCGATGATTTGGTCGCGTCTTTCGCGTGCAGTCGGGCGGGGCACAGACATACTCCTTGACATGAGGAACAAATTGAGCGACTGCTCAGTTGAGCGGTTGCTCAATTAAACTATATTCCCGGGTTTAGCATAATGCACACTTCTGTAAATGTGGTCGTTGTTGGTGCAGGTGCGGCCGGGCTCGCCGCTGCGGCCCAGTTCAATGAACTGGGTTTGAGCTGTCAGGTAATTGAAGCGCAGAACCGGGTTGGTGGCCGGGTCCGCACGCTGTTTCATGGCAATGGCCGTGCCGTAGATCTGGGCGCGCAGATGATCAACGCCGACATGCGGAGCGTCCTGGATTTGGCAAGAACCGGCAGTCTTCACTGTTCTGTTGTCCCGAATTCCGGGCAGGACTTGTGCGTGATTGCAAACAAGGTTTTTCCACGCGACGAATTTATTGACCACGACACGGTCGATATGGTGCTGGAAGCACGACTTGACCGCGTTTACGGCCCGTCGAGCGATGTCCGGTTTTTTGATTGTCTCACGACGTGGTTTCGGACTGTGGGCTTTAGAAAACCTTTTCGAACCCAGCAGAACAGCCGGGATGCTTCAGTCCTTCGGATGAGTGTCGCTGATGTTTTGCGCATGCTGCCGCTGTCGACCCATGACAAACAGCTCGCCCGTACCCAATTCTGTGAACAGTATGGCGTCGCGGCCGAGTGTCTGAACGCTCTTGCCGTGAAGCAAGCTTTTCAGTCTTATCAGTCTGACCGCCCTGACCTTGAGTTTCACTTCCCCGAAGGCATGGAGAAGATAACCGATCAACTGGCCGGTCAGTTGTCCTTCCCACCTAAGTTAAACGCGCGGGTGGAAAGAGTGTCATGTGTTGGGCAAAGGGTTGAGGTTGTCACAGGCGCAGACATTTGGCTGTGCGATTTTGTGGTGATCGCAGTCCCGCCTCCGGCAGCGAGCAAAATCAGTTTCGTGATTGAGGAAAGCAAGGCGCTGAGGGACCTCCTCGGTTCCTTTCAACCGGGCTCGGTCATCAAGACAACGCTGGAGTTTCGGTCAGCGTTCTGGCGGTTGCACGGCTGGAGTGGCCGGATTTCTTTCACTGATCCGATGGGTCTGGAGGTTGTCGATACGAGTTTTGATGACAGCAGTCCTCCGCGCCTCACAGCTTTCTTAGGTGGTCCCAAAGCGGCGGAATGGGCCAGTTTGAACTCTGATCATAGGATCGCAAAGCTCTTGGACCTTCTTGCTCTCGCGCTTGGTGATGAAGCCAGAACCCCCAAGTCTTTCGAAGAAGCTCTATGGGTTGAAGGTTCTGTTTGCGGTGGTGGCTACAACTCGTCTGTTCGTGTTGAGGGAGTTCATAACGCGGCCCAAAAACTGCGGGAATGGACCGGCCGTGTCCGGTTTGCTGGTGCCGAATTGGATACCGCCTTTGCAGGATATGTTGAAGGTGCCATCCGAAATGGGCGGGCAGTCGCCGCCGAAATTGCTCACACACTGCACGCGAACGGCAAACCTCATTTGGCGCATGAGCGCTGATCCAATCGCCTGCCACCAGATCAAACAACTTTTTCAAAGGCTTAGGGGAGCAGCTCTCAGCGATATAACTCCCTAGCTGCCGCTGACGTTCACTTATTCAAAGGTCACCAGAATGCTCGCAAGATATCTGACCCACCCCCAGGTGTTGATTGATGAAGCTACCCCTATCCAAGATTGGGCTCTGTCAAGCCAAGGACGGGATCGCGTCATGAAACTTGCCGATGCAAATCCCTGGCCCCAAACCGGCCGGATCATTTCCAGCCGGGAACGGAAGGCTGTTGAGACAGCCCGGATACTTGCCGAGGCCTGGGACTGCTCTTTGGAGCTTCGAGACAACCAACACGAAAATGACAGAAGTTCCACCGGCTTTCTGCCGAGACAACAGTTCGAGGCCGCAGCTGATCAGTTTTTTGCCTCTCCAGACGACAGCTTTCGGGGTTGGGAGACAGCAAGGGCTGCACAGCACAGGATTGTTTCTGAAGTGGATCATTGCCTCTCTCAACCCGTCGGCCACGACACTCTGTTTGTCGGTCACGGAGCCGTCGGTACTCTGCTTTATTGCGCGCTGTCGAAACACGAAATTGATCGCAACTTTGACCAGGCAGATGGTGGCGGGAACTGGTTTGCGTTTTCCGCGGTCGATCTGAAACCGTTGCACGGGTGGCGACCGCTTGAGGATTGCCTGAGTCGAGTTTTGCCCACCACTCCGGCCGGTGTTTACCCAAAACACAAGAGATAAACATGGACAGAGATCATCCCAATCTCTCGCTGCTCAAGGATCTTGATATTCAAAATGTCCGGGATCTTAAGCACGTATTCCGTGAGGATGTGGTTTGGCACTTCTTCCATGCCGCAATGCCGGATCTTCATGGGGACTATACCGGCATCGAGCAAATTGCCGACTTCTTTGAGTCTCTGAAGGAGCGGTCTGCCGGTACCTTTACGGTCCTTCCGCGCGATGCACGGGCAATCGGTAATGAACTGGTCGTTGTCGAGACGCAAAACAGCCTTGTGCTGGATGGGTCAAGGCTCACCTTTGAGGTGGCCATCGTTTGGCGGATTATCGACGGTCAAATCGCAGAGGTCTGGGACATTCCCGCGATCAATACGGCAAGCCACGATTCACTGAACGCCATGCCGTATGACAGCGGGCGAACGGGCGGGGCAACAAGACCATGAAGCGTCGCGAACGGACGAACCTGGCAATTTTCGTCGCCATTGCGGTGGCTGTGTTTGTGGCCGTTACCAATGCCGACTGAATACAGTGCACAAGCGCAGCCGGTTGCAGACGTGAACCTCTCTTGCAGCTGTGGTGCGGTGCAAGGCACGCTGACTGTTTCGAGGCGAGCTTCGGTGCCACGCTATGTCTGCTATTGCACGGACTGTCAGGCATTTGTCAGACATTTGAGAGCAAACGAATTGGTGTTTGATCAAGCCTCGGGCAGCGAAGTCATCCATCTAGAACCGGCAGCACTGAAGATCAGCAAAGGGCTGGAACATCTCAGGTGTCTGGACTTGTGCGGGAGAGGTACCCTTCGATGGTATACCGTCTGTTGTTCAACACCAATCGGTAGCACCCTGTCCAGTGGCGGCTTTCCGTTCGTCAGCCTTCTCACATCATTTTGCTGCGAAAGCAGCGAACCAACGCCATTTGGTGAGGTTCGAGGGCGGGTTGGTATCCGGAATGCCACCGCATTGCTTCCAGGGGAAAAGGTGAAAACAGTTACCGCGTTTCGGATGCTGTTTGGCGTTGCCTGGATCATGGTCCGTGCGCGGTTGTTTGGCCGGCACAAGCCCTTCGTTTTCTTTCCTGAAGGCGGTTCAAGACCCATCGCATCGCCCGGCCGCTTGACCAAGCACCAGCGGGCGACCGCTTATGGATTGTCTGGACGATGCTGCAATGGGACGTGAATGAGCGTTTCCACCGCCGGTGCAGCGCTGGTCGTCAAGAACCGAAATCGGCTGCGTTCCATTTCCGAAAAGGACCCCAGTTTCGCCAAAAAGACTTTTGGAGCGTGGAAGGAACTTAGTCTCTGACAATAACATGCAGTATTCCGAAGAAAAATCAAATAATGAGGAAATATTAAATGGAAAATATACTTTTAAAATATGTCTCTCCGATGCGTGCTTGCATGCCCTCTTTCACCTTGATGATCGTATCTTTGCTGATCGTATTCTTCAGTTGTGCCCCTGCACAAAGCAGCTCCTTCCAATCGGCCAGTGCTCCAAACGAAGAAATGTATCTCATCTACGTTCACGGGAGAATTATCGAAAACAAAGGCCCGAATGCTGTTTCGGACACATTTGGACGCTACGAGTTTTATGAGATCAAAGAAAAGCTGCAATCGAAAGGTCATTTGGTGACTGCTGATATCCGGCGGCCGGGTACGCTGGAATATGTTGATGTTATTGTCTCGAAAGTGTCCGATTTGCTCTCAAATGGCGTAAGTCCCGACAAAATCACGATTGTTGGGTTTAGCAAGGGCGGATACATGGCGCTCAGAGCGGCCGCCAAACTTCAGAACCCTGACATAAACTATGTCATCCTTGCCGGCTGCATTCATGGTGTGGTTTCGGGCGATGACCGTTCGGCAGATGGAGCAAAGGGCCGTTTCCTGTCAATGGTCGACGCGTCCGATGACCTCGGTTTTTCCTGCCGGAAATTCTTTAACCGCAACCCACAAATTACTGAGCGTGCCGACATCATCTTTAAAACCGGCGAAGCTCACGGCCTTTTTTACAAAGCGAACCCCATGTGGATCAATCCTGTTCTTGAGTGGTCCTCCAGGGACTAGACGGTTCTGGCGAACAATTTCCCAATCCAGGTCCACCCTTCCTGAAAGCTCCGGTCCATAAGGAAACGTATGATAAACAAAAGATATCTGTTGTTCTTTTACTTTGTTCTTTTGACGCTGATCGTCTGTCCGGTTCGTGGTGAGGCTGAGACACGTGATGAACGGCGCGTCAGAAACTGTACCGCCTACAAGGAAACGTATTCCAAAGCGCTCACATACATAGACGAAACAAAGCTGACACAGGAGTTTCGAGCCGCACATGACGCGTTCTTGGCGACTGGATGTCTGTCAAACATACCAGCGTGTCCCATTTTTGCGGAGGATCTGTGGCTCGCTGACCGGCTATTCATGATGACAATAAATGCCAACATGGGAAGTACATTCACCCCATTTCGTTGCCCGGGGTCAGCGCGCTGAGGCTGGGGGCAAGGGAGGCGACACTTTGGTGCAATGCGGTTTGCAGGCCATTTCGTTTCATTTTCGCACCGGTTTCTTCACAGGTGATGGCCTCCAATAATTGTGATCGTCATGGACGTTTGCGCTAATCGAACGAAAGCCGGCCGGTGGTTTTCATGCCGCAGCGTCAAAGTTCTGTCTTCGGCGATCAGGTTTGTTTACGCGTCAGCGTCGAACGTCATGTACGGGGGGTAAAAAAATAAATAAATCAATATATTAACGGAGTTCGATATGACCGGATACATTACACTGGGTACAAACGAACTCGAAAAAGCGGCTGTTTTCTATGACACGCTTCTTGAGAAGTTCGGCGCTGCACGTACCTATTCACTGGAGAGAATGATTGCCTGGGGCAGTGACCCTGCCAAGCCCATGCTGGTGGTCACAAAGCCGAGCGATGGCAACACCGCTCGACCTGGAAACGGCAATATGATTGCCCTGATTTGTAAAGACACAGATCACGTGCGGGCGGTACATAAGCTTGCGGTCCGCCCTGGAGCAGAAAACGTAAGCCCGCCCGCAGAATACGGCGGTCAATTTTTTGGCGATTATTTTCGTGATCTCGACGGCAACAAGATCTGTGTTTTCGTTATGTCCCAAGACACAACAGCGCCAGTGTCGGAGGACTAACTTGCCCTGAGATCGCCGGGGGCATCAATCCAGTCCACCATTTAAACTGACAAAGTTTCATTGAGGTAGCTGAAGTTTATCTTGTTGGTTCGGATTGTCTCTGCCTCCATCAAAAGCGTTGCGCCGCAACATCCATCCTGCTTGACCAGCCGAAGACGGGCGCTGTTCAGTTGCTTGCGCGAGTCGTCGGTGACCGTTTTCCGGTGCCGGAGGAGCAACGGCGTTTATCGGGAGTTTTCTCCAGGCCTCATTTGGCCTCCCGTGATCTCCATCAGCTTCGCTGCGGTTTCAAGCAATCGGATTTCTGTGCCGGGGTGACCGGTAATCTGTGCGCCCATCGGGATGCCGTTGGGGTCCTTGCCAATCGGAATGGTGATGACTGGCCAACCGAGCACGGTCACCGGCAATGTGAAGTGGGTCAGGGCATCGAAGTAACCGATCTCACCGGCTTGGGTCGCAAACCCTTCATCATAGCGGCGCACCCCGTTTTGATCCGAGTCCGCAACGCGGTGCGGGAAGGCGCACACCCCGGTGACCGGCAGAACAAGCGCGCGGTGGTCAGCGTATGTCCGGCCCATCGAGGTTCTGAAGTCTTCCAGCGTCTTAAGGTTGTTCGAGTATCTCTTGGAGTTTCGGCGGTATCCTTCATGTATCGGAGCGAGAAAGCCTGGCGAGCCTGCTGCCGCCCGCCGGTCACGCCGCAGGAGCCATCGGATGATCCCCGGCATCAAGGCCCCGGTCTCGTGGCCCAGAACCTCACCGGCAGCGCACCGCACTCTGCTCTCAAAAAGTTCCGTCATGCCATGCTCCTCAACCAGATCTCTGGAACTACCGATCACCGTCTTCCGGAACGTCTCCCACGTGTGCAGGGTCGCGCTGTCGCAGACAGGGGCAGCGCCCGGTGTCCAAATCGCAATCCTGTCCGGGGTTCGGTCCAATTCCGGGGGGGCTTCGGGCTGAAATGCCGTTCTCCAAAGAAACTCCAGATCCTCCGGACTGCGCGCGAGAAACCCGATGCGGGCAAAATGATCGAGCGTCTGCTCCTTTGGCAGCATCCCCTTGTTCGACAGGGCCCCTTCGGTTGGCACAAGAGAACTGACGCCGCACCAGGCCGCCGGAATTCTCAATGACCCGCTCAGGTCAGCGCCGACATCAAGGCAGCTCATGCCGGTGGCGACGGCCGCAGCTCCCCCTCCGGAGCTTCCCCCACATGTGTAATCCTGGTCGAAGGGATTGCATGTCGGGCCCCGGCGCTTGCTGTAGGTCTGAAAGTCCATGGCGTGCGGCGGCAGGGCCGTCTTGCCGGTCACAATGGCTCCAAGGTCTTCAAGACGGGCGATAACAGGCGCACTTTTCCGGTCGGGCTTTTTCGCGGGTCTGTCGGTTCCAAAGGTTCTTTGCCAGCCGGCCACAGCGATCTGATCCTTTACCGTGATCGGAAGTCCGTTCAATGGCCCATGGACGGTGACAGGACAGTTTTCCTGCCGTTGTTCGAAAGCGTTGATGCCAGGTTCCCAATGTGACCGGTTCGCGGAAAGGCAGTTATAAAAATCCCGTCGTTCAGCCTCCAAAGACAGCTGTTTGCTGAGTGTCTCCAGCGGTAAATCCCAAGGGTGTGATGTGCCGGTGTGCATAGGCCTCTCCAGTTGATTGAAGAGGTCTGGTTTAGGGGACCGGAACTGGCGGCGTTTGTCCGATTGTGCCTTTGTGAACCGGCAAGTGGATGAGGGCTGACAATTTTTCCGGTTTGGCAAACACGGTGTCGATCAAATAGGTCTCGAACATCCACGTCTTTGCAAACGTCAGCTTATGCTGTTCAACACCGGCCCGAACGCATTTGTGCCAGGTCAGATGCAGCGTTGTCAGGGGGCCGTAATGGGGAAACACTGCGTAGAGACCCGCTTCCAGCAGGTTCGCACCGTCCGCCCAATCAAGATCAGTCCTGTCTGAAAGAAGCGCTCCGAAATACGCGACCGCCGTGTCGTCAAGAAAGGCGCGCGGTCCGTTAATGAAACCGGTCGCCAAGTGCGCTTTTCGTGATCCAAGCTCCTGTCTCAAAGCCCAAAAGGCTTTGCCGACAGATTTCAGATCCGGGAAATACCGACCGTCAACCATCCCCGTTGCCTTGCGCCAGTGCAGCCACTGCGGTGGCAGGTCGATCAGATCAAAATCGACTGACAGGCCCCGGGAGGCGAGGGGCCGAAGGAACGGGCGTGGCGGCATTCCCTGGAGGTGTTCCGGAAGACCTTTGTCCCGGAACGCCGCCGGGCTGAGACCGAAATGTGCGCTAAATGCACGGGTCAGGGCAGCATGGGTCTGGAACCCGCACTCGAGCGCGATATCCAGAACGCGCATGTTCGACCTGGACAAGAGACGTGCCGCTTTTTCCAGCCGCCGGCTTTTGACGTATCCCGCGACCGTTTCGCCAGTGGCGGCCGCAAACCGGCGCTGAAAGTGATGCTGGGCCATGGCACAGGCATCGGCCAACTGGTCAATCCGCCAAGGTCTGCTCAAGTCACTTTCGATCAGGACACAGATCCGGGCTATGCGGTGCTGCGGCGAAACAGCCGTCATGTTTCCTGTCCTTGGAAATCCATACATCTGTTCAAAGCAAATACTCTGGATGGCAGCGACGCGGGTCGCGTCAGTTTATAAAACATAACCCCCCAAATTCTGCCGATCAAAAAAGGTTTTGTTAGATTATTTCAAGTATTCGAAGATATGTGAATTCTGCGCAGTCCTGATCGGAGCGGTGGGCGGCCCTGTTTGGCCGGGTCTCGGGTCTGGACATCCAGGCTTTCGTTCATCGGGTGCAACAACGGCAGGACTTATAACCATGTTCTTGAGGGTTCTTGACAGCAAATTTCCCTACACAAGTGCCCTTCGCCTGGTTGAAGACAGATACGGTTTCTTCGACATCGATATCGAAGACACGATCCAGACATCCGAAGCCGAATACCTCTCGCTTGTCGTCTTTGATCTCAAGATCAACTCCGACCATCAGCGCAGGCGTGTGCAGGACCAGTTGCGCGCGCTGAGAGACGTGCCGATCGTCGTGATTTGCGACGTGAAGTCCCAATCCGAGTGCGCCTTCTGGAAAGGGGCGGGCCAGAACACTCTCATTCACAAGAATGAAAAACCCGCCAATATCATGGCCATCATCAGCCAGGTCATGGAAGACTACATTCACGGCATTCGCAACGCGGACAACGCGCCTGACATTGCCATGAAAGCCGCCAACGCCGCCTTGACGAGCATGGCGGAAAGCGTGCGGTCGCAAGAAGCGCTCAAAGATCAGATGCTTGATGTTGCGGCCCAGCACATTGTTTCGCTGCTCAACAACAATCGGGCCAGCGATTGGCTTAGCATTGTGGAAATGCATCACAGCCAGACCTTTCAGCACTGCATGACCGTTGCGAGCAACCTCACGCTTTTTTCCATCGGGTTGGGCCTGTCGCCCAAGGAACATTGCCACATGACCAAGGCAGGCCTCATGCACGACCTTGGCAAACTCTTTGTGCCGCTCGACATCCTCGACAAACCCGGGAAGCTGTCGGCCGAGGAATACAGCGTTGTCAAAGAGCACCCGCGCACCGGGGCCGACTTCTTGTCCGAACACAGCTGTCTGCCGCAGTCGATTATCGACATGACCCGATCCCATCACGAGTTTCTGGATGGATCCGGCTATCCGGACGGGCTGTCGGCCGATGAGATTTCGCCCATGGTCCGGATGATGACGATTGCCGACATCTTTTCGGCCCTGACCGAAAAACGCGCCTACAAAGAGGTCTACAGTCCCCGGGTTGCCATGGGCATGATGTGGGACATGAAAGGCAAACTGGACCCCGAATTGCTCAAGCAATTTGCCAACATCGTCTGCGGGACACGGGTAGGCAAGGTTGGCGCGCGCCGTAGAGGCGCGGCCTGACGTGCGTTTTCCAGGCTGTGCGGTGCCAGATGTTTCGTGCTTTTGGGCATTGAGGCGCAGGTCAACCGGCAGGTTTTCGTCGCCGGATGTCTGGACGGGGAGGGCGGTGATTAAGCGCTGACTTCAGCCGTGTTGTGTCGATGGGGCGGGAGCAGTCCCAACTTGAGGGCTGTACCGGTGCCATTTAGACCGGCGTACTCGTAAAGCACGAGCTGCGGTCTTCGCGATCAGACCAAGACCCAAATCAACCGGTTTATTAGAAGCAGTCTAGACAGTTAAAGTGGAATGCAGGTTTTGCCTTCAAGCGAATTGCATCCGCGATGACTGTGGGCGAGCCTATATGCGTTCAACCCATCTTGAGCCCTTTGGGAGAATTGGCAAATGCGTCCAAAAAAAAGTCATCCCCTCTACGGAATTCGGTCATTCGCGGTCTGCGCAATTGCGCTGATGGTCTCTACCGGATTTGCCGCTGCTCAGGACGATCCTTATGCGACCCATCACGAACTTGGGCTCATGCAGGGGTTTCCGCCACCTGAAGACAAGCGGGTCAACCGGTCGAACGGTCTTCTCGGCGTGCCGTACAATCGCTGGTCCTACCAGAACATGCGAACGCTCTTCCCGACAGCAGGTATTCCGGCAGCTCTGTCTCCGCGACCTGTGGCAGTCGCCATCGACGGCGGGATCGAACGCCTGACGTACAAACGCGAAGACGGGTCGGAAGTCGATTTTGACACTTACCTGAAAGAAACCTACACGGATGCCTTTGTTGTCGTTCACGGTGATAAGATCGTCTATGAGCGCTACCTCAACGGCATGAACCCGAACCAGCCTCACCAGATGATGTCGGTGACGAAATCCTTCGCTGGCATGTTCGGCCTGATCGCCGTGGCCAACGGGTATCTGAGCGAAGACGACCCGGTGACGAAATTCGTGCCAGAGTTGGAAGCCTCCGGAGCTTTCAGCGGAGCGACCTTCGGCCACGTCGAAGACATGACGGCGTCGCTCGATTTCTCTGAAGACTACGCAGACCCGAATTCGGGTATCACGCAATACTCAAAGGTGTTGGGCTTGCGGGAAGCGCCGCCGGAAGAGATCCCGGCCGACAGCATCTACGCCTACCTTGCAACGCTGCCCAAGGATGAAAGCCACGAACACGGCGAGGTCTTTCATTACCAGACGCCGAAAACCGATGTCGTGAACTGGGTGACGAACCGGGCGACCGGCCGCTCCTTCCAGGACGAGCTTGCTGATCTGTGGTCCAAGATCGGAGCCGAAGGCGAGACCTACGTCCTTCTCGACAAGAACGGGACGCTGTTCGCCGGCGGCGGCCTCAATGCAACGCCGCGCAATCTCGCTCGCTTCGCGATCATGATGCTCAATGACGGCAAGGTCGACGCGGAACAGGTTGTCCCGAGCGAAGTTATTCAAAAGCTCTCGGACGGGGCCAATCGCGAGGCCTTCTCAAACGGTCCTGATGCCAAGGGTGTCATGGGCGGCGGTGACTGGAGTTATCGGGCCCAATGGTGGGTTCGCCACACACCGGGCAAGGAATCCTTCAACGCCATCGGTGTCAACGGCCAATGGATTTATATCGACATCGACCGGGATGTCGCGATCATCAAGCAAAGCTCGCAGCCAGAGTCGTCGACCAACTACTACGACGAATACAATATCAACGCCTTCGACGCGATCATCAGCTACCTGACTCAGTAGCCGGTTGTTCATCGACAAATGGCTGCGCACAAAATGTGCGCTGCCACAAAACTGGCGGAAGTCTTGGCGGTCGGCTCCAACCTCGACCCGATCCTTCACCCATCCTTTAGCACTGCTGGCACCCGCGCGCGGGCGGTTTCCTTGGCTTGATGCTGTGCGAGCTCGATTTCCAGGCGCATGAAAAACGGCAGGTCATCGTCGCCGAGTTTCTGAACCAGGAGGGTCGTGACCTTCAGGGCGGACCTCAGTCGTGCGGTGTCGATGGGCCGGCGAGACGATGCTGGTGCCGCCGTCGAATGCTACTTCCGGCCCGAAGCGGACATTGGAGCCGATCGCAGCAAAGGACCGTTCCGAGCCCAAAATCACAATTGCTGCCTTATGTCCGAACGACTGCTATTGCTTTTCGAAAGCCTTCTTGGTTCGATCAATCGACAAATTGATCAATCCGAACGGGTTCGCTTTTCCCGGAGGGGGAACGCATTATGACACGTACCGCCAAGAGCATAACTGAAGTTGTCACGAGCGGTTTATGCATCGGCTGTGGGCTATGTGAAGCGATAACCGAGCGTCGGGTGCAGATGACAATGACGCCCTTGGGTGGGTTACGGCCTGACAGCGTTGATACGTTTACCAGTGAGGAAGAGGACCGGTTGCTGTCGTGTTGTCCAGGTGTTGTCGCACGTGCACGTCCGCAAACGGACGTGGCACAGGATATGATCTGGGGGCATCACTCGACAATGCGATATGCTTGGGCCGGAGCACCCGAAGTGCGCTTCAAATCCGCAACTGGCGGCGTCTTGTCTGCGCTTGGCATGCACCTGGTGGAAAGTGGCACGGTCGACTTTGTTCTGCATGTGGCTCCGGACCCGGATCATCCCATGCGCAGCACATGGGTCATGAGCGAAACCGCGCAGGATGTTCTTGACCATGCAGGTTCCAGGTATGGCCCCACGGCACCACTGGCCGGATTCATAACAGCTTTGGAGCGTGGCCAACCATTTGCGATCATCGCCAAGCCTTGCGACGTAGGCGCGGTGCACGCGCTTTCCAGGGTCGATGGACGGGTGGATCAGCTCTGTGTCGCGCGGTTGGTGATGGTGTGTGGCGGGCAATCCCGCCTTGGAAAATCTCAAAAGTTGTTGGACGAGTTCGGGCTCGAAGAAGACGAACTGTCCTTGTTTAGATATCGCGGACATGGCAACCCTGGCCTCACCACGGTTGAAACCAAGGATGGGCGCAAGTTCGAAAAAACCTACCAAGAGCTTTGGGAGGATGAAGGGTCCTGGGAGTTAGAGACGCGCTGCAAACTTTGCCCCGACGCTTTGGGCGAAGCTGCGGATATCGCGGCGGCGGATGTTTGGCCGGGTGGCGGCCCGATCGGTGAAGACGAAGGGTTCAATGGAATTATCGTGCGCTCCCCGGCAGGCGAGGCGTTGATAGAGTCTGCCGAACGTGCAGGGCGTTTGATGCTTGGCGGCGCAATTACGCCACGCGACTTTGACGACTTCCAGCCTCATCAGGTGCGTAAGAAGCACGCCGTTCACGCTCGGCTCACAGCTTTGTCCCAAGCAGGCTTTCCCACGATCGACACGCAAGGATTGCGGTTGGAAGAGCTGGGCGCCCAAATGCATACAGAAGCGCGAGCGACCCAGATTTCCGGGATCAAAGAGCGGATTGCGTCGGGCCGGATCGGTGAGCCGTTGCCAGAAAGAGAGTAGGACCTTCCTGACGTTCTGCGAAGCGGACCTTCGCGCAACTGCAGCGAAGTCTCACTTTGTCTGCATCCCTGACCGATTTGCCTGTTCTGGCAAAAGTCCGGTGCAGGCCCACGGCGGCCGATGGTGCGCTTTGCATCAACATCTTAGGTTGATCCGGGCAGGTTCAATCGATGGATGGACTTGAGGAACTGTATGAGCGCTCGAATCCTTGGAACGGATTGCCGTCCAGCTTGAACCAGAGCTGTTATCGGTTGCTCCCCCGGCTCGTGAAACCGGGTCAGGAGTGGGACCAGCCGGCCTGATGCCAGGGCATCCGCTCCAAGAAAATCGCCGAGCCGAACAATCCCTGCACCCGACACGGCCAGATGAAGAAGCGTTTCGGCGCTGTCAGACGTCAGGTTTCCTTTAACGGCAACACTGGTCGCTTGGCCCACTTCCCGAAAAGGCCATCTAACTTGCTGCGGGAAACCGTTCAAAAGAAGGCAGTTGTGTTTGAGAAGATCCTGAGACGTTCGCGGCTCTCCATGCTCGGCGAGGTAAGCCGGGCTCGCAGCAATGACGCGGCCTACGGAGCCGAGGGAGATTGCGATGAGGCCACTGTCAACCAGATCGCCCACACGGATTGTCACGTCCGCCCGGTCGGCAACCGGGTCGATGAGATGATCTGCAACAGAAATGCTGAGCGTGATATGCGGATAGAGCGCCGTGAACTTGGCCAAGTGCGGTGCAAGCCTGTGGTTGGCGTATGCTGTGCCGCAGTTCAGACGAATATGTCCCCGCGGTATTTCTGCCACATCCGACAACTCACCACATGCAATCTCGATGGACTCCAGAATGGAGCGTGCCCGGGGCAAAAATGTCTCGCCTTCCGGCGTGAGGGACAATAGCCGCGTTGACCGAAAGAACAACTTGGCGCCGATGGCGTCCTCCAGCCGTGTAATCATGCGGGAGACACCTGACGACGTGTAGCCAGTCTCTGAGGCCACGGCGGCAAAGGACCCGCGTTCGGCAACGCGCATGAAAGCCGCGATCTCGGGAGCAAGGCGTGACATTCATTAAAGACTTTCAAGCAAGAGTGTAGCGCATAAACTGCTATTCTTCTGAATTCTGATCAAGAATAGATTGGCCAGACCTTCTTCAATCGGATTTCGGGATCAGATTCATGCCGCTCAACAAACTTCATGTCCCTCGGAACTTGCCTGTCGAAACATGCTGCAAGATCAACGATCTGCTTCACGACAGTCTTGTCGAAACCTGCGGAGTGAACCCCGAGGACTATTTTTGCATTATTGCGCGTTATGCGCCGGAAGACATGATCTTGCACCCAACCTATTTGGGGGAACGGGATGTTTCCGCAACGGTTTTAATGGACATCACCTTGTTGAAAGGCCGCTCTGAAGAACAGAAGGAATCCCTCCATGCAGATGTCAGAAAGCGGTTGAAGGCAATGGGCTTCCCGCCCGGCAACGCGATTATTTACCTCACGGAGAATGACCCCATCGACTGGTCGTTCAGCCCGAAGGGGTCAGTTAAAAAGGTGCTGGGTCTATGAACTGCCATCCACGCGGTTACAGCGAACGGCAACAAAGTCCGCACAGCAGATCTTAGTGTGGGATGCAAACAGAGTCTGAAATGAGCCCAATTTGCCTGATGTCGCAGATACAGAATTGACCTCCGCGGAAGCGGAGGTACCGTGTCGGTGTATCTGACGGAGTTTTCATGTGAGTAACGGACCTTTAGAAATCTATGCCCCTCGTGACGCGGCATTCCGTGCCGTCTGGGAAATCGGTGTCGTCACTTTCAAGGTCTACGATCTGCTTGCTCAAGGAAGGACTGTTACGACCGATATGATCGACACAGCAGACAGGTTTCTGCGAGAAGAGGTCGTTCGCGATGTCGAGAAAATGGGTGATAGCAACGGCTTGGGGTTTGTCATCATTCATCCCGGGGACCTTGGCGTGACAATCGCCGCGCAATGGTGGTCGCAAGGATCTGTCCTTTGCCAACGTATCTATCGGCGCCAGTATGATGATGATGTCCCTTTGGATACGATCAGACGCCCTTCTGTCGCGTGCATGTGGGAATTAGAGATAATAAATGCTGAGCAAACCATCTGGCGGGAAACAATGATGACGTCGCGTCCTGACAGGTTTGCATACCTCAATACGCTCGCAACCTGAAAGGCTCTGTCTGGTCTTTCTGCCCGCAACGCGGAGATTGGGGCGCCATCAAAGTTGGAAACCAGCCCACTTCGATAGTGCGCATCCGTTGAGTCCGGCCATCGTGTTTCCGTTTGGTGCCTTAAGGATTCACGTGTTCAGATGGACACTCAAGGGCTCTTAACAAGCAAGCGCAGAAAGCGGCAGGTCGGTTACAACGCATGCTGACCTTCGACCGATGTTGCGTCGGGACTCAAAATGTCAGGTTGCAGGCTTGGTTCCTCAGCACGGACCGTGTTCTTCTGGCCTGACCGAGAGAAGCGTGGTGAAGGTTGATGTCTCAGCTTTCGGGAAGGCAACGATCGTCAAGAAATGTGCGCGCATCGCTCCTCATTTGTGGCGGCATCTAAAGCCCCCGGACAGCGCCGGTTTCAGCAAGCCAATCCTGGGTTGCCTCATTTACACCGGGGATGGGTTCGGCAACAGCGGATTGCCTCAATTCCGCAAGGCTGGTTGTCGCAAGAACACGCCGCCATTCGGCATCCGCTTTGTGCATAACCCGCGCGATGTTGCAGGGCGTCCGGTAGTGTTCTGGTGCCGCAGCGCACGGGCCTTTTTGACGGATTTCGGTGCAACGGAAGAAGGTTTTATGATCCTCCAACGCCATCACTATCTGGAGAAGTGAAACGTTTTCAGCTGGTTTGGCCATCGCCAGCCCACCAGACCGACCTTCCACAGATTGAATGATCCCAGCAGCAACGAGCTTCTGCATCGCCTTGGAGAAGTAACCAGGCTTGATCCCATGATACTCCGCCAAGGCGCGCGCCGGAATGCGCGCACCGTCTGGCATCATGGCAAGGGCAAGGCAGGCATGAAGTCCCCACTCGACAGTTTCTGAAAGCTGCATTATATACTCCGATATATTTTATCTTAGTTTATTCCTTCGGCAGTGAAAGGAAAGCAAAATGTCTCATGGACAAGAGGAACAGGGTTTCACGGTTGTCGGCCTGTCAAAGGTGGTCAGAAATGATAACCCAGCAGCTATTGGTGCGCTTTGGGAGGCATTCCATTCGTACGATGTCCGAACAAAGCTCTGTGTCGACGCCTCCGAAGACGTCTATTGCGTCTACCATGACTATGAAGGCGGCTTCATGGACCCCTATCGTATGACCATTGGGTATCGCGTATCGTCGGTAGATGCACCGGAAGATCTTCACAGCGCTGAAGTGCCCAGACAAACTGTTGTTACCTACGAGGTGAACGGTCCGCAGCCGCAGTCCTTGATCTCTCAATGGCAAGCCATTTGGAACGGTGAGCTCAACCGATCATATCTCGCAGATTACGATGTCTATGACGCCACCGACCCTGAAGCAGTTAGCATAAGGGTGGGTGTACGCCCCTGACAAAGGGCCTCCAATGCAGGGATTGGCACAATCGTAGCCAAAACCTGATATGCGCAGTCCGACCGTTGGTCTTTGAGACATCACCGGTTTAGGGATCGTTTCCAACCTGCATCCGCATTCCAAGCTTGGCCAGGGGATCACCCATCTTCCAGAACCTTTCGCACCCGCGTGCGGGTCGTTGCCTTTGGTTCGAGATGAGCTGGTTCGGGCTTTGAAGTGCCGGGCAAACGACAAGTTGGCGTTGCCGGAAACCCAGACAGGGCCAGCGTGACGGGGTGGAAGGTTTAGACGCACAAAAACCAGTTACTCAATTCCGGCATAGGCCCTAATTCGTCTGAGAGGAGGACCGAACTTCCTAGTGGGGTGTGGAAGAGCCTGAAACTGGGTCACGGCAAGGACCGCGTGAGGTCGGTCACACCGTTAGAAACCTGTTGCTGGTTCTCGGTGTTGATGTTTCGCGAAGCAAGCCTGCCTTCGAGTAGTCAAATATGCCTCAAACATCATCTTGATGCCGATGTTCGCGATCATCTGTCACGTTGCCACCAAGCTGTAATAGTTCAGACAGTCTTTTCAGTACTTTCGCCCGGCGAGACTCCGGGTGTTGCACGATGCCCAATCCGCGGTGAATTGGCGTCGCGCCAAATGGGAACCATTTAAGTGAACTTGTTTGAAGACCACGCAATGCCGCATAGGGTACAATGGCGAAGCCCAATCCGGCCTGAACACAGCCGACGACCGCCGACATCGTATTGACCGACATGACTTGCTGAACTGTTATCCCGAGCCGGGCGATTTCGGTATCGATTTGGCGGGCCAGGGGCACTCGTATCCCGTATCTGACAAAGGGCATGTCACGCGCAAGTTCCTCGAGGTTTTTGCCTGGGTAACCACAGGGCAAGAGGATCACCAACGGTTCTGTGAATACCAATGTCCATTGGAGACCCGGTGGTACGGCAACATTGTCAGCCACCAAGGCAGCATCCAGCTGGCCGGAGACGACGTCTGCCATCAAGTCTTCAGACTGACCAATCGCCAATCTGAACCTCAAGTCGGGGTAGCTGTCTTTGAGCTGCGATAGCGCTTGCGGCAGAATGTTGGTTCCGCATGTTCTGAGAGCTCCAAGGGCCAGCGTCCCTCCGACGTCTTCCCCTTCAATGGCTGCTTTTGTGTCTGCAACGATCCGCAGTATCGAGCGCGCCGCCGACTGAACTTCACGGCCTTTGGTGGTGAGGGCCGGAGGGCGCCGGGAACGGTCAAACAAAGCAGTGCCGAGATCTGTTTCCAATGCGGAAATCTGTTGGCTGACAGCGGATGCGGTGAGGTTGACTTCTTTGGCGGCTGCCGCGAACCCACCGCGTTGAATTATTGCGAGAAACGTCTCGAGTTGACGGGTATCCATTCGATTAAAATAAGAAAAACTGAATTTAAAAGCAATAATTATCCTCTTTGATCGCAAAAAACTTATGATACGGTCTTTAGACGCATAAAAATTCAGAATTACTGACCAACCAGGGAACCCACTCATGAAACTCATAAAGGGCCTCGCAGCTCTCCTTACTGCTGCCATGTTGGCTGCCCCAGCCGTTGCTGAAGACTACCCGGACCGTCCGGTTGAATTCATTGTGCCATGGTCGCCTGGCGGCGGTTCCGACACTCTAATGCGTCTGGTTTCAGCCAACATCGAACCACACCTTGGTGTAGAAATGCCAATCATCAACATGCCTGGCGTTGGCGGAACGGTTGGGTTGCGCGAAGCGTCGCGGCGCAATGCTGACGGCTACACAATTTCGCAGGTCCACGAAGGCCTGTTGATGGCGACTTTGACTGGTCTTACGGAGCTGACCTGGGAAGATTTTGAGCCGATCGCTTTGATGACGGCTTCCCCGCAGTTTCTGATTACGAAACCTACAGAAGACTACTCAAATTTCGACGAGTTCATAGCTTACGCCAAGGAGCGCCCGAATGAACTGACGATGGGCGTCACGCTCGGCGGCCTGCCACATCTCTTCGCTGCGATGATCGAGCAAGCCTACGACCTGAAGTTCAAATATGTGGGTTATGAAGGCACCGGTGAGCGGGTTCGTGCAGTTGTCGGCGGCAATCTGGATTTGATCATCGGTGACGTAGCTTCTTCGCTCGAGTTTGCCAAAAACGGCGATCTGGAATTTTTGGTCGCCGGATCTGCTGAACGTCACCCGGCCTTGCCCGAAATTCCAACATTTCGTGAAAAGGGCCAAGACATTCTTCTGACGGTGACGCGCGGAATCGTCATGCCTAAGGGGACGCCGGAGGATGTCCGCGATACCATGGAGGCCGCTCTGCAAAAACTGGCTCAGGATGAAACCTATATCGAGCAAACAAACAACGCAGGTTCTCAGGTAACCTTCATGGGGCAAGAAGAGTATCGCGCCTATCTGGCCAAGCTTGATGCCACTGTAAAATCCCTAGCATCGGTTGTCGTCCAGTGAGTGAAAACGACAAACACCAAAGTATGGAAGCGGGCGAAATCGCCCGCTTCTTGAGTTACATCGTATTGCTTCTAACGTCGGTTTTTCTGTTTGTTTCAGCCGGCCACATTCCGAGCTCAATGTTTGAAACCCTCGGGGCAGGGGCGTTTCCCCGGTTTGTTTTTGGGACCATCATTTTGGTCGGGTTTATCGCGATTGTAGATAGCTTGCGTAAGATACCGCGAGACGCTTGGAGCCGGTTTGGTGCCAATACGCTTTATTGGATCAAATCGCGTTTCCTTGTCATTCTTTGTTTCGGCGTCTTTGTCTCATATCTCCTTGTGTTGCCGGTACTGGGCTTCTCCGTCGCCAGTTTCGCATTCGTATTGGCTATACAGTTGCTCCTGATGCCGCGCAGTGCGGTCACGATATTGATTGCGGTTTTCGTGGCACTTGCATTTTCATTCGGATTGAATGCGCTCTTTGCAGACGTGTTTAACGTCTTTTTGCCACGCGGAGATTTGTTCCATGGATAGTCTCCTGTCTGCGCTTTCCCAGATCTTCGCACTCAGTACGCTGACGTTCATGCTGGTTGGTACCATTGCCGGTATCATTGCGGCAGCTATTCCCGGCTTCACGGTAACGATGGCAATCGTCTTGACGCTGCCTTTGACGTTCAACATGGATCCCTTGCAGGGTGTTGCCGTCATGTTGTCGGTGTATGTTGGCGGTCTGACAGGTGGTTTGATCTCGGCCGCTTTGCTCGGAATTCCGGGGACCCCATCTTCCGTCGCAACCACATTCGACGCCTTTCCGATGGCCCGCAAAGGAGATCCTGGCCGCGCTTTGTCGCTTGGCGTCTGGGCTTCCTTTTTTGGGACGCTGATATCGACCGCAGTTTTGGTGGTAGCGGCCCCGCCGCTCGCGATTTTCGCAGTGAAGCTCGGGCCATGGGAATACTTTTCCCTGATTGTCTTTGCATTGACGATTGTCGCAAGCCTTGTCGGCGCTTCCGTGCTCCGTGGCCTGCTTGCCGGGCTGATCGGCCTTGCAATTTCTACGGTCGGTGCTGACCCTATCCTCGGCCGGCCAAGGTTCGATTTCGGTTTCGAAATGCTTGAAACCGGGCTTCCGTTCCTGGTGGTGTTGATCGGCATTTTCGCAATCTCCCAACTTCTCAGCGAAGTCGAAGATGCCCGGACTGTAAGATCCGGTGCTTCGCTGGTCACAGGAGCGATAGATTTCAAGACCTTCAAGGTCATGAAGGAAGTCTTGATGAGCCCGGTCAACCTGGCCAGATCGTCAGTGATTGGCGTGCTGATCGGGGCATTGCCTGGTGCCGGGGGATCCATTTCCAATCTGGTTGCCTATGACCAGGCAAAACGGGCTTCAAAGACACCGGAAAAGTTTGGGAACGGTACACCTGACGGCGTTATTGCTTCGGAATCCGGCAACTCCGCAACAGCGGGTGGAGGACTTATTCCATTGATTGGACTTGGAATTCCAGGGTCTGCTGTAGATGCTATCCTGATGGCGTCGCTGATGGTGCACGGCATATCGGTCGGGCCGAGGTTGGTGCTGGATCATAGTGATCTCGTATACGGAATGTTCATTGCCATGGCGGTGGCATCATTCATGATGCTGATCGTGTCGGTGTTGTCCATGCGGCTGTTCCTCCGGGTCGCCGCGGTGCCCAAATGGCTGATTGTGCCAACAGTGCTCGTGTGTTGTGTGGTCGGGGCGTTTGCGCTCAACAACCGGGTTACGGACCTATATCTGTTGGGCTTCGTTGGCCTGGTTGGATACGCGCTGCGTTCCTTGGGGTACCCTTTGGCACCTCTTGTTCTTGGGGTCATTCTTGGTCCGATTGCGGAGACAAATCTGCGACGCGCCCTGATGACGGATGGCGATCCAACGCTTTTTCTGACTAGGCCGATCAGTCTAATCTTCTTGATTGCTGCGGTCATGGCCATCGCATGGGCCGTCCGGAACCATATCAAAACAAACAAAAACAATGGGAAGAACGCTCAAGATGCGTCATGATCCAATATACCCGTCTCGACGGTCCCCCGTTCTTGCGGACAATGTCGTTGCGACGTCCCAGCCTTTGGCTGCGCAAGCTGGTTTGAGTATCTTGCAACAAGGCGGCAACGCGGTTGACGCTGCGATTGCGACAGCTGCTGCACTGACAGTGGTTGAGCCATCGGGAAATGGGCTCGGCTCGGATGCTTTCTGCATTCTTTGGGACGGCAAGGAATTGCATGGCCTCAACGCTTCCGGCCGGTCTCCTGCTGCTTGGACCCTGGACCGTTTTCCTGAGGGGATGCCGGACCTCGGCGTGGACACTGTGACTGTTCCGGGCGCTGTCAGCGCTTGGGTCAGTTTGTCTGAACGTTTCGGTCAACTGGATCTTGAAACCGTTCTGGCTCCGGCTGTACGATACGCTGATGAAGGCTTCATTGTCTCGCCTGTGATTGCAAAACTTTGGTCCAACGCCGCGGTCTTGCTTGGCGATCAGCCCGGTTTTGCTGAAACATTTCTGCCCGAAGGCCGCGCGCCAAAGGCCGGAGAGCGCTTTCGAAACCCGGGTGCTGCTGAAACGCTTCGCGAGATCGGACGGACCCGCGGAGAAACTTTCTATAAAGGAGCGCTGGCAGGGAAAATCGTCGATTTCCTGAAAGCCAACGGTGGGGCAATGACCCTGGAGGACATGTCTTCTCACGAAGCCGAGTGGTGCGGCACGCTCATGCAGCCATTTGATGACGTGGATCTGCATGAAGTTCCCCCAAATGGACAGGGCATTGCTGCGCTTATGGCTCTTGGGATCCTGGACCACACCGGCATTCGCGACTATGGGCCTGATGATGTGCAATCACTTCACCTGCAAATCGAAGCCATAAAACTGGCGTATCGGGATCTACATGCTTTTGTTGCAGACCGGGCGGAAATGAGGACTGTCGGCGAGCGCGATTTGCTAGACGCCGCCTACCTCAAGTCTCGTGCCCAACTGATCGATCCGAACCGGGCGATTGATCACGGTGTCGGTGCGCCCAAGCGCGGTGGAACGGTCCTCCTGAATACCGGTGACGCCTCGGGTATGATGGTCAGCTTCATACAGTCGAATTATGCCGGGTTCGGTTCCGGCGTGGTCGTGCCCGGCATTGGCGTTTCCCTTCAAAACCGGGGGGCCGGGTTCAACACAATTCCGGGGCACCCAAATTGTGTTGCTGGCAGGAAGCGCCCCATGCACACGATCATTCCTGGTTTTGCCATGAAAGATGGCCAGCCCTTGATGGCTTTCGGGATGATGGGAGGACCCATCCAGGCGCAGGGTCATGTCCAACTCTTGCTGCGGACGCAGATCTGGAATCAGGACGTTCAGACCGCAGCCTGTGCGCCGCGCTGGCGGATGGTTGAAGGGCTTAAAGTTGCCTGTGAACTGACAATGGCAGCTCAAGTACGCGAGGGCTTAAGCGCTTTGGGGCACCAAGTCTCCGTTGAAAGCCCCGATAATGCATTTGGGTTTGGTGGTGCTCAACTCGTTCATCGCTTGCCAGATGGTGGATACGTTGCAGGCTCTGATCCTCGAAAGGACGGGCAAGCGGTTGGGTTCTAAGGCGCCTCGGTTTTGCTGAGCCTGGCTATTTGTGATTTTTTCCGTCAGCAAGTGGCTGAAGAAAGGTCTCAACAACCAAAATGATGTTTTGCTGTTCGCCAGTTCATCGGCCACGTCCTCGATACTCTTGGCGCTCTTGCAGAGTTGGACCCGCGTGACTTCGTTGGTTTCGGGGTGGACGCTCCAGCATTTTGAGGCACGGGACAAACGGCAGGTCATCATCGCGAACTGCCTGACCGGGGAGGGAGCTTCTTCAGGGAAGTTTTCAGCTCCCCGCTGTCGATTAGAGATCTTCATGGTGTCGGGACGGGGGTGTTCGAGAAACTGCCGCAAACCGGTGGTTCTTTATTGGAAAAACGATATAAACCTTCACTTGGCAGCGGGAATTCTGATCCAGGTTCCATATACCTTTTTGTCCGACACCGGTGCGGGCCTATTCCACACGCCGTTGCGGATGGATTCATAAAGACGACCGAATAACGCGGCTGGAGGCCGTGCAATGCATTTGACGGCTCTCAGTCCTGCCGGTTCCCCGCCACGCCAGATCTCTCTGATCCTTCTGTCGGCGATCTCGGTTGTGTCCCTGAACATGCATATTCCGTCCTTGACCGCGATGAGCGCTGATTTCGGTGTGTCTTATGCCGATGTCAGTCTGTCTATCTCGCTGTATATGCTCTTGACGGCCTTTCTTCAGATCGTGGTTGGACCGCTTTCCGACCGCTATGGCCGCCGGCCAGTCTTGCTGGCTGCAGTCACCGTTTTTCTTGCCGCTTCGGTTGGGTGTGCAATCGCTGAGGACTTCTGGGTGTTCATGGTGTTCCGCCTTGTTCAAGGAGCCATCGCCACCGCGGCGGTGATCTCCCGTGCCGTTGTTAGAGACAGCGCCGCACCGCAAGACGCTGCCGTCCGTCTGGGTGAAATCGGCATGGCCATGGCCCTTGCGCCCATGCTTGCGCCGATGCTTGGCGGGCTTCTGGAAAGCGGGTTTGGATGGAGGTCGACCTTCTGGGCCTTTGCCCTTGCCGGCAGCGCTTTGTGGCTGTTGTCCTGGAAAGACGTTGGTGAGACCAACGCAAGCCGTCACGGAGGTTTTGGCGACCAATTGAAGGGATATCCAGCGCTCGCCGCCGACCCGGCGTTCTGGAGCTACACGCTTTGCATGGCGTTTTCCGTCGGCGTGTTCTTTGTCTACATCACCGGGATCCCGCTGGTCGCAACCGGGTATTTCGGCATGTCTCCCGTTGGGACCGGTGTCGTGATGGGACTGCCGCCCGTTGGCTTCATGCTGGGCAACTGGATTGTCATCCGCTTGGGCCAGAAGGTTCCCCTGTCGTTGCTGATGATGACCGGACGGCTCGTCACGCTGGTTGCCCTCCTGATCGCGGCGCTGCTCCTTTCCCTTGGACGCGCGGATGCACTGTCGTTCTTTCCCTGGATGATTGCGATCGGCATCGGCAACGGCCTTACAATGCCGTCGGCCAATGCGGGTGTCATGTCGGTGAACCCCAAACTGGCCGGGACGGCGTCGGGTCTGTCGGGGGCCATCACTATCCTGATGGGCGCAGGCGCCGCCGCGGCCACAGGCGTGGCGCTGGACGCGATTCCCAGACCCGCGACACTACTCGCCATCCTGATCGGCTTTTCGGGTGTTGCTCTTATGATGGCCTATATGGCGAAGGGCGCCGAAAAGCGCGTGTCAAACGCCATCTGACCGGGTCATGCCATTATGGGCTGAACAAGTCTCACTTTTTTGGCGGACCGCGGCAGCGGCGCTCGCCCGGGACGGATGCGTGGCGCTTCCGGTTTTTGTGACACACTACAGTGTGGTATGTTCGGGCCATCGCCGACTTCAAAATTTGCCTTGGTGAGTATCAGCTTTCAGGTTTTCCTTCACTCTGAAGTGGCTTGATGCTCTTGCGCCGTACTTGTGCAAAGCCATGGTCCCGGCTTGCGGGTGCACGTGCTTTTGTAATCTGGCTGATTGCCGCCGTTCAGTTTGCTTCTACAGTTCAAACCCTGGACAGCTCGGTCACCCGGCGCGGGTCGTCGGCGTTGCCGGTGTTCACTGTGGTTGCGGGTTCCAAAAGCATAACCTCGCAGGTTCCGTCCAGAGCCACGGGACAATGTTCCACGCCATGGGGCACAATAATGAACTCGCCCGCGTTGATCACTTCATCCCGGTCGCGGAACTTTATCAGCAACCGGCCTTTGTGCACCAGAAACATCTCGTCTTCGGTCTCGTGATGGTGCCAGACAAATTCGCCTTCGAACTTGGCCAGTTTGATCATCATGTTGTTCACCTGACCCGCCACGCGGGGGCTCCAGGTCTCGGTGAACGAAGCAAAGGCTTGGTCGAGGTTATTGGGCGCGTGCGGCGACAAATGGTTATTGACACCGGCCACATCCCGTTGGATCGACTGCAACTGGGTTTCCAGTTCAGGGCTGTCGGCCGGATAGTCGCCGTCCAAAGCCGCTGTGCCGATTGTGAAGCCCGCAGCGCCCGAGCGCCGTACGATCTCGATCCGCGCGCGCGACCCGATCGAACCCGCCATGATAACCGGTTTGTCCACCGCCGCGCAGACAGCCGCCATCAATCCGGTGACATTCTCGGTCGAGCGATACGCCAGGAGATCAAGCCCGTGCACCCCGTCGCGTGCCGCCAGTTTGACCGCGCTTTCAACCACTTCGTCAATGTTGCCTGTCAGCACACTGGGGTGGCCTTCGATTCGGCCCGGAAAGGGGAAATACTGAATGCCGGACCCGGCCAAAACCGGCAATACGGCGTCCACATTCGTGCCGCCCAACAGGATGTCGACGCCGATCTCCACTGCTGCCCTGGCCGATGCTACTTCGCTTTCGCGGTCCAGCGAGACTACCTCGAGGTAACTGGTGGCGCCACCAGCCTGGATCGCCGCATTCAACTCTTTCAACCGCTCAAAGGGCAGGCCCACGTCCTTGAAGCCTATGTGGTGCACCCCGGCAGCCAGCGCCGTTTTTAGATGCTGTTCGGCGTCTTCAACTGTCATGTCATTGCGGGTGAGCATGAAGATAAAACGAAGTCCCATCAGGCGATTCCTCTACTTTGGGATGCCACGAGTTTGCCCGCATAACTTATCGCGGTCAGAAGGCTGGCGGCATCGGCCTTGCCGGTTCCGGCAATGTCGAATGCAGTGCCGTGATCAGGGCTGGTGCGCACGAAGGGCAGACCAAGGGTGATGTTTACACCTTTCTCCAGCCCCATATATTTGATGGGGATCAGCCCCTGATCGTGGTATTGCGCCACGACAATATCGAACTGACCTTGGCGTGCCATCATAAACACCGTGTCACCTGGCCAAGGTCCGGAGGCGTTGATGCCTTCGGCCTGAGCGGCCTTGATTGCAGGCGTGATGACCTCGAGCTCTTCTCTGCCAAACATTCCACCTTCTCCGGCATGGGGGTTCAGGCCTGCAACAGCCACGCGTGGATTGTCGTATCCCAAGGCTGTGGCGCCCTCATGCGCCAGCCTTATTGCCGTTTTCTGCGCCCCGAAATTCCCGCCTTTGATGGCGTCCGATAACGAGCAGTGAATGGTGACGAGGACGGTTCGAATCTCGTCATTTCCAAGCAGCATTGCGACGCGGTCTGCACCGCCTAGGTCGGCGAGCATTTCGGTGTGACCAGGATAGGCAATGCCGGCTTGAGACAATGCCTCTTTATGGATCGGGGCTGTGACGATCCCGGATACTTCTCCCTCCAGCGCGCTAACTATGGCCTGCCGGATAGCGCAAAAAGCGGCTCGCCCACTTGTTGCCTGGATTTGTCCCATTGCGGGAAGCTCGGTCAGCTTGCCACAACGCACAACCTCGATCTCCCCCTGTGCGAAACAAGCGTCTTGCACGCAATGCAACCCCCGTACATTATGACCGGCCCCAACAATTTCGACAGCCCGTTCCATCACGCTCGGACAGCCGAACACCAAGGCGCGCACCTCGGGCCTTGCGATCAACGCCTTCGCGACAATCTCTGGCCCGATCCCGGATGGGTCGCCCATTGTGATGGCCAAGGGTTTTTCTTGATCAGTCATCTAATTGCCTTCTGTTTCCCGGCGCTCAGCCCATCGACCGCGCGCAGCAATGTGGCGTCATCGCCAAAACCACCAGCCTTTATTCCAAGCGTAAACGCGCGCCCATCTGGCAGCGTGGCGGTGGCAAGGGGAAAGCCACGTTCCAATTCGCCGATCAAGGTAAACTGGCAAATACAAAGCCGGTTCAACAGGGCATCCATCGTGTCCCCGCCGGTTGCGATCAGCGTGTCACATTCTCTGATATGACCCATGGCTTGCTCCACAAGGTCGGAAAGGACCTGGGCAGGCGTGTTGGCCCGATCGCTTGGCACCAGAAGGCACTTGGTCTGGGGATGGTGCTGCACAACCCGGGTCAATTGCCGATGGCTAACCGGATTTGCGCTGCCGACCACGATCAGGATCGAGGCGCAGTCGGGGAGTGCAATTTCATATGAACGCACCTTCGCAAACCGCTTGGCCAATGCAATTGCCATTCCCGGGGAGCCAACCCAAAGTGTATCTTCAGTGTCTTCTATCTCAGTCACCTTCCGGTTCAGTTCCTCCTGTGTAATCGCATCCAGAATGGTTACATCCGGGATCGCGGATGGCAGGAGGTCTGCGATGCGCGATGTTGTGGCAGGATGGGCAGGATCGTCGGCATAGGACGATTGGCACAGGGGAACGCCGTTCACATACTGAATGCCACCAGCGGTAACGCGCCCGGCGTCCGGAAAGGCCGGCGCCACCACGAGGTGCTTTCGCCCGCTGGCACGAAAAGCTGCACCAATTTCCGCTCTAATGTGCCCCCGCAAGGTGCTGTCGATTGTCTTGTAAAGAACCGGAGCGCTAGCAATCGTCTGCGTTGCTTGAGCTGTCATTTTGGTCGCGGCATCCGCACTCCGTGACCGGGTGGCGCAATCAACGGACCATACTTCCGAAGGTGTTGGCACAACGCCTAAGGCTCCACGCGTTACGGTTACAGAAAGACCAGTTCGCCGGAAGGGCGCGCCGCCATCAGCTGCGCTGGTCAAGTCATCTGCCAGAATGCCAATCTGAGGGATAGGTCGTTGCATTTGCTTCATATGGTGAGCATAACAAACGGATAATCTCCATAAATCAATTTCTTTTGACCAGTATCGGTGATAATTTATCACAAATGAAAAGATCCGAAATTCCCTCCCTCGATGACCTGCGTGCGTTTGAAGCCGTTGCAAGGCTTGGCTCTGTGCGGGCTGCCGCCGACGATTTGGCCTTAACACACGGGGCGGTAAGTAGGCGCATCACCAAGCTATCTCGCGATCTGCAAATTCCCTTGGTCACCCCTGAAGGGCGCGGCATTGCCATGACCCCGGAGGGCAAGGTTCTCTCCGAGGCTGTCGGCCAGGCTCTCGCTTTGATCTCCAAAACGTTGACCTCGATCCGCGTTAAGGAAACGCATGCGCCGATCGTGCTTTCCTGTGAGCGATCTGTCGCTATGCGATGGCTCATCCCCAGACTGAGCCAGTTTCAGGAGGCACACCCCGATATCCCGGTTCACTTGTCTGTTGGTGGTGGGACACTTAATTTCGCTCGGGATGGTGTGACACTGGCCGTGCGCCGTCTGGATTTTCCAGTTGATCCCGACTGGCGGATTATCCCGTTGTTTGGTGAGAGGGTGGGGGTCGTGATGGTTCCGGAAATGCTTGGTGCTTTCCAAGCCGGCGGCTTTATCGGTCTGGGCAGCAAAACCAGGCCGGATGCATGGTCGGCCTGGTTGGATCAGAACCCGGAGGCACCCAAACCTGCGGAAATCAGATTGTTTGATCACCATTTCCTGCTGGCTGAAGCAGCCGCCAGCGGGCTTGGCGTCGCGGTTTGCCCACATATCGTGGCCTGCGATGATATCGAAAGAAGGCGCCTGATCGCGCCGCTCGGGTTTGTTAAAGACGGATCAAACTATGGGTTGATCGATCCAGGACGTTCGGAGTTGAGTGAGGCGGCACGACGCCTGGCGCACTGGATTGGTGATGCCTTTGCCCCCCTCAGATCGTAGTTGGTGTTTCCAATACGTTCTGGCTGAGGCAAAGGCCCTTGACCGGCAGAGGTATGTTGCCGGACCGTTTTTCGGCGGTTTAGAGCAGGTGCCGCCGCAGCCGCGGGATTGGCGCCGGACGTGGATACCAGATCCTAGACCCCGGAAACTCGCCGCTGCTCGCCGTCCTGATCGGTTTTCATGACTTGCGCTTGTTTGAGCCACATAGCCTTGCGCGCAAGCTGATTATCGGAGGCAATTCCGACATCGCGTATCAGTCCGCTCAAACATGTTCCGAAGGCGGCATGGCCTGTCTTTGGCGGATATTGGGTTTTCATAAGCGGGAAAACTGTGCGTTACAATTCAAGGAATAGTTGGAAATTTCCAGAAATCTTCGCCCGTTTCCAAAAAACTTCAAGCAAACTCTTTCCAATTATCGATCGTTATTGTTCTATCAGGGTCTCGAAGCCAAACCGCATACTGAAGATATCAATGTTTTATTGCCCGTCTTTTCAAAAGTACATTTTGGACAAAGTATGATCACAATTTCTCAACAGCGTGCGTGCCTATTGTCGGCAACCGTTTTTCATTCCTCAGTATTGGCGGTGGATCAAAAAAACGAGATTGGAGACGGGCATTTCTTCGCTCGACCATTCTCCAACTCAATTTCATTTGTTTCGGAGTAGACCATTGAGCCTTTCAAGCCCCCTGAAAAGAGTGCTTCTTGCAACCCTGTGTTCTTTCGGTCTTTCAGCGCTCCCTGGGCCGCTGAATGCACAAGAATTGGCAAGTGACCCGGAAAAACGAACTGTCATGATGGTTCTGGATGGGTCCAATTCCATGTGGGGACAGATTGACGGCGAGGCGAAAATATCGATCGCCAAAACCACGATGACGGACTTGATCCGGGATTGGGATTTCTCAACGCCCATGGGTTTGATGATGTATGGGCATCGCCGCAAGGATGATTGCAACGACATTGAGATCATCTCGACACCAGGTTTTGGAGACCGTCAGACTTTCATCCAGAAAGTGCAAAGTGTCAGCCCTCGAGGAAAAACGCCAATTGCGGCTTCCCTTGGTTTGGCGGCCGTTTCGACGGGTGCGTTTACGGGCAAAAAAGTCGACATCGTACTCGTGTCGGATGGATTAGAAACTTGCCAAAGAAACCCTTGCCAGGAAGTCCAGGTCATCAAACAACTCAATGTGAACTTTAGGGCTCACGTGATCGGATTTGATGTGAACGATGTGGAATTCGAGCAGTTGCAATGCATTGCGACGTCCACAGGCGGCCAGTTCTTCCGAGCCAATAATGCCCAAGAGTTGAAGGAAGCGATCACGAATACGGTCGCCGTCGTCACTGACGATGGCGCGGGCAATACCAGTGCGGGCCAGGGCAATGACAGGTTGCCCGTTCCAACACAAGAAGATCCCTCAACGCTGCTCTATGGAAAACTGTGCGAGACCTGTGACAGACTAAAGCCCCTGGACGTGAACTGGAATGTACTCAAGGACGGCGTTCAACATCACGCGGGCCTCGGCGTCATCTATCCTGAGGACACACACCAATTTGCTTCCGGCTCATATGACGTCACCGCGCGCTTGTTCAATTCCACTGCCGTTGCTAAGGGGAAGATTGAAATTGGTGAAGACGGTCAGCAGATCGGCGCGCTCAACCTGAACGCAGGTAGCATCACAACATTTGCTCTTGTTAGTGAGGAAGACAAACAAGTCGCACAAACAGCGCTCTACAAGTTCTACCCGGTGGTGAACGGTGAAGTTGGCAGTGAAATTGCCTCAGCTTTCAACAACCAGGGTGCGCCGGCCGAAACATGGCTCAATGCAGGAAAATACAAGGTCACGGTCAACGTGGGCGGCAACGTTACGGATTCGACCGAAATCGAACTGGTTGCGGGCAAACAGGTCGAACACACCTTTGACCTGCGCAGTGGCACTGTCGCGCCAAAGGTCTTTCTCAATGCGGGTGCACAGCAGGAGGTAAATTTCGGTTTTCTGACGCTGTTCCCGGAAGGCTCTGGCAGCAAGGTTATCATCGGATACTATGGCACCAAAAAAACTGTAAAGCCCGGCAAGTATGATCTTGAGGTTGTGATGGATCGTCAATTAGGGCGCGTTGAAAAACGGTTTCCAATCGAAGTCAAGCCTGGGGATCAGCTGACGGGTCCATTCACAATGGACGCTGTCTTGTTCAGCTACAACGTCACCAAACAAGATGGCGGAGCTGTCAAAGGGGTAACACTATTGTCAGAGCGTGACGACAAATCAGGATTTGTTAAAACAGGTTTTGCCTGGGGAACTCCGAAGGGAACTGGGATTGGCAAACCCGGCCGGCACAAATTGCAAATCGGCAATGACGCCACCTCGGAAGTTTTTGAGTTAGTTCTTGGCGAACAGCCGAACATCACTATTGAAGTTCAATGATTGGGTGCATTGATGGTCGCGCGAGGACCATGGGTTTATGGGGTCGCAGCGGCCTTTTCGGTTTGGCGTTTGATACTGTCTGTTGGGTGGCGTGATCGGTCTTTCGCGAGCCTCTGGAATCGAGTGGATCACCGATCAAGTCGTGGATGACATCAGAGGGGGGTGTCGGGGCTTTTCTTGCCTGAATGTGCGGGTGTGTGGCGTAAAAACGGGCCGTGAACATGGGCCGTGCTCTTTGCCGATCCTCACCCATCCTCCAGAACCTTTTGCACCCGCGCGCGGGCGGCTTCCTTGGATTCGTGCTGTGCGAGCTCGGTTTCCAGACGCATGAAAAACGGCTGGTAGTCGTCGCCGAGTTTCTGAACCAGGAGGGCCGTCACCTTCTGGGCGGACTTCAGCCGGGCTGTGTCGATGGGCCGGCCGGACGCTGCCGATGCAAGTGCGTCTAAGCAAAAAATGATTAAGACTGGAGAAGCGGATTACACTTGGCTGATCGTTCTACAAGACAACATGACCCAAGAAGAGTTCAATGCCTCGAGCATTCCGATGTCAGACGATACCTACAAGGATAGCGTTGCAGGCCCCGGAAAGGTCAAGAACTTCACCGCAGCACATTTCGGCGATCAGCCAATGCAATCGTTGATCTACATTGCCGAGCACTACGCAGATAAAATCACGCAACCAACGATGGTGATCTATGGGCCGAGCGCCGCGACGTCGATCTGTTCCACAAATTTCATTGATCGGCTGACAAACACCCTCGAAGTCCGCGCATTCGCGGAATTCAGCCACGTCGACCTCTATTGGGAGCCTGACGCCATGACGGCGTCCTGTGACGTAAAGGCAGATTCCCTTAGCAGGTGAGTTGAAGTCTAAGCCTGACAAAAAGACCGGTTCCCTTCCGAAACTCGGCACCGGGCTTTCGCCAGCTGGCACAGCGTTGGACAGCGTCGCCGGCAACACGTTAGGTTTTTTAAGAGTTAGAGGCGGGTAAGTGCCTTTCTCCACCCCCAACCCTAGGTGACCTGTTTCAGCTGAAGTCACGTGCCTGCGCTTTCGCGGGAAACGCCATTCAGGCTTAACTTCTATCGCGCAGAAACCTTCTTTTGAGGTGGCTTGGATCAGTTTAGCGCGAGTTCCTCGATCTTGGCGGCTGCCTCCCGCAAAGCTGGCAACACCGATACAAGGTTTTCGAAGGACAAACGTTGTACGGGTGCGTGTATGGAGAGCGTCGTAAGCAATCGGCCTTCGCTATCCTTCAGGGGCACTGCAATCGCTGCCATGCCTTCCAGCAATTCTTCATTGTCGGTTGAATAGCCCCTGGTCCGGGTCGTTGCGAGCTCCTCACGCAAAAGATTTTTATCGGTGATTGTTTTTGGCGTGTGTTTCTCGAACTCCATCCAGGACAGCAAGCGGTCCAGCTTCTCCGTTCGCAATGACGACAAGTACATCTTACCGCTTGCCGTGCAATGGAACGGGACATGAGACCCAATGCGCAGCTGAATGCGCAACGGCCAATGCGTTTCGACTCGGTCAAGATAAACCATTCCAAACCGGCCGGGCGCAGCGAGATTACACGTCTCGCCCACCTCCTCGGCCAGGGCTTTCATCACGATCAATCGCTCGGTCCTCATCCGTTGCGATGACAGCGTGTTGCCTGCAAGGTGGCGGAGCCTGCGCCCCGGCCCAAAGGATTTACCGTCGACGTCGCGCTGTAGAAACCCTTCTTCTTCTGCTGTGGTCAAAAGCCTGTAAACAGTGGGTTTGGGCAGGTTCAGTGTCTCGGCCAATGTGGCGCCAGTAACCGGAACCCCGGAGCGTGCGACCTCTTCGAAGATCAGCAAAAGCCTCAGGTTCGTCGGAATTTGTCCCTTTGCATCCGCTTCTGCGTCTACCGACATTCAGTTTCCCTATCTGTCTGGAAGCAAGAATAGCGCGACCTCGGGCGTAAGAGAAACAAATATCCATACTCCGATCAGCGCTACCAGATAAGGCACCGTATAGCGCAAGAGCCGGAAATATGGCACTCCCGTTACGCCAGATGCCACATAAAGGTTTAGTCCGTAAGGCGGTGTAATAAACCCGATAGAAGCGCCAACGAGAAAGATTACCGAGAAGTGGATCGGATCGACACCCACACTTGCAGCGATCGGGGCAAGGATAGGCGCAAGAATGATCGTGACCGGAAGGGATTCCAACACCATGCCGGAGAAAAACACGATGATCATCGCGGTAAACAAAACCGCATAGTAACCGCCCATGGAGGTTACGAAATCGCCGATAACCTGCTGCGCTCCGAGTAGCGATAGGATCTGTTGCATCACCACAGAAATTGCGATCAACGGAGCAAGGATGCCGGTGATCTCGGCCGAACGCATCGTGATCCCCGGCACCTGCCAGAGCGTGAAGCCCTCGACGACCAGCATTTCCGCATAGTTCTTTTCCTGCCACGTGCGATCGCGGTTCTGTCGCGTCAGGCGGCTGACGAGCCAGGATAGAAGCCCTGCGATAATACAGAAACCAACTGTGACACCTGCTGCTTCGGTCGGTGAAAACTTCCCGGTGTAGATGCCCCAAAGGACAAGACCGATTGCAAAAAAGCCAAGCCATGCACCGAAAGCGGTTTTAAGCACGCGGTTCAACTGGAGTGGGATCAAAAAGCCCCAACCGTTGATGCGGCAAATAATCCAGCAGGCGAATTGCATTCCGATGACCATGAGCGCGCCGGGCACGATACCCGCAACGAAAAGGTCCGAAATCGGCAAGTTCATAAGAAACCCATAGACGATGAAAATAATCGACGGTGGGATAATGATACCGACAGTTCCACCTGCTGCTGCTGTTGCAGCGGAGAAGCGCTCATCATAGCCGCCCTTGACCATTTCGGGATGCAACATCGAACCGATCGTTGCGGTGGTGGCGGAGTTTGAACCCGAAATCGCGGCAAACAGACCGCATGCGCCGAGTGAGGCCATGGCGAGCCCGCCTCGAAGCCACCCAAGACAAGCATAAGCGAAGTCCGACAGCCGCCGGGCAATTCCGGACTTGTTGATCAGATCCCCAGTTAGAATGAAAAGCGGCATCGCGAGAAGCGCGAAGCCCTTGTTGAAGACGTTAAGGATCTCGGCGCCCATGTTGTCGAGGGTCAGCCCAAGAACGAATGAGCAGCCAACCACCCAATAGGCAATCACCAAAAACACCGGGACGCCCAGCATGAAGAGTATCGTAACTCCGACGGAGATCAGCGTGACAAGGGTTCCATCCGTCATCAGGTATCTCCTCCAATAACCGCCTGCCGGAGGAGGGGCTTGCCAGCGCGCATATTTTTTATGTCATCTTCGATGTTTTCAACCGCACGCGCCGCCATGAGGGTCGCGGCGATGGGAGCCGACAACAGGAACCACCATTGCATCGTATTGTCTGTTCCCAGAACGATTTGAAAGTTCGAAGCGGACAGCGCAACAACGCGCAGGGTCGTCACGAGAAGAATAAGCGCGAAGCCGAACCAAAGAACGAAATCGAGAAGCAGACAGGCGAACTGTGCCGTCCGCGGCATGATCATTCGGAATTCAGAGAAGCTGAGATGCGTCCGCATCCGGATATTGTAGGCCCCCCCGAAGAGCGCCATGATCATGAAAAGAAACGGAGGAATGGTGGTTGACCAAGGTTGCTGATTTGAGAAGACGAAACGGTCAATAACACCCCAGAAGATGATCGCCGCTGTTAGGAGATAGCAAGTCACCATGACGGTCCGTTCGAAGTAGCGTTCAATGACGGGGACATGGTGGTAGATCCAGGCAAGCAGCATACCTGAGATCGCGAGGAAAACAGCACCGAAAATGTAGACCGTATTAGGTGAAAGCGCCTGCCGGATCGTCCAAGAATCCTGACTTCCAAGCGCGCTGATGAGCGCTGCCAAATCGGACCAGAGCTCCATCGGCCGTCCTCCCTGTTTCCTATTGTCGCCGGGATTATCCGGTCATTTGTTCTTTGCCGGAGGCCCTCACACACTCTTTGCGGAGGCCCTCCGGCGATAGGCATTGGGACTATATCAGCCTTTCCACCAACGGCGCGGTTCGACATTTTCAGCGAGGGTGTGCGGGTTGTTGCGCACCTCGTTGTAAATATCCTGGTAGGTGTCGATGCCACCGGCCCAGCCGTTAATCCGTTCGCGCCACTGCTCCCAGAGCTGCGGTTGGAACTCCGGCGAGCACATTTCTTCGGCCTTACGAATTTCAGCATCCGACAGAGACGCAACCCGAACATTGTTCTGGGCGAAGATCGTGTCCGGCAACTGCGGGTTGGAGAAACCGACGGTATTGACGAGAGCGGCCTCGTTTGCTGCCTGCACGTGAACTTGGGTGAGGTATGAGGATTCCATAACGGCATCCTGCAACTCGCCACTCAGGCTGTCGAAGGTTGATACGGTCATCGCCGTGTGTTCGGTACCGCAGAAGAACCGCAGGTCGACACATTGGCTTACAACCGGTGACATGTTGGCGTAGGCCACGGCAGAAGCCCATGTCTCGGCGCCATCGATCAGCCCTTGCTTGAGGCCGTCAAGGGTTTCTTCCCATGCGACAGGTACGGGGTTCAGGTTGAGTGCGTTCATGGCGATCCGGCCAAGCTGCGTTCCCGTAACGCGGTTCTTGGTGCCTGCGAGTTGGTCAATCGAGGTGACTGTTTCCTTGTCTTGCCAGGACAGGCCGAGCTGGATGCCCCGAAGTTCAGCGTGTGTGAACAGGAACTTCAGTCCGTGACGCTTCTCGAACGGCTCACGTAGGATCCGTTGCGATTCCGGTGAGTACATGAAGTAGTACTGGTCAGCCCGGCTGCGGAACATATACGCATAGTCAAGGACGTTGAGGTAGGGCGCACCACCGGCTGAATTCTGGGTGGACGCGGCGTAGAGATCGATGATCCCCTGCTGTGCTTTCTCGACGCACGAGAGCTGCCCGCAAATCTGGTTATTGCCGATGAATTCGATGCGGATTTCTCCGTCCGTGCGCTCCTCCAGGTCACGAGCGAACTCAAGACAGCCGGCTCGCTCGATCAACAAGTTTTGCGGGTTGAATCCGGCCGCGCCGAACTTCAGGGTGTGTTTGGCGTCCTTTGCGAAGCGCTTGTTGTAAGTGGACTCTGCCGCTCTGGCGAGGTTCGCAGCCGTCATCACACCGCCGAACGCGCCTGCGGCAAAGAGCGTCGAGCTCATGCCGTAAGTTCCTGCAATTTTGAAGAAATCTCGGCGCGAGACACCCTTTATGCGATCATAAATTCCCATTTATTCCTCCCATTTTGTGAATTAATGATACTTAACTTATCAAAAAAAGCTAGATTAGTATTGGTAACTTGCATAGAGATAATTGCATCTGATGGAGGGTTTTTTGAAAATGGAAGCAGATTTTGTGGTCGTCGGCGCCGGTTCGGCGGGATGCGTGATCGCAAATCGGCTGAGTGCGAATCCGAACACCAAGGTCATCCTTCTGGAAGCGGGCGGCGCGGATCGAAACCCGTGGATCCACATTCCGGTCGGTTACTTCAAGACCATGCATAACCCCAGTGTCGACTGGTGTTACAAGACAGAGCCAGATCCAGGATTGAATGGCCGGCAACTTGACTGGCCGCGAGGGAAAGTGCTCGGAGGGTCTTCGTCTCTCAACGGCCTTCTCTATGTTCGCGGGCAACCGCAAGATTATGACCGCTGGCGTCAAATGGGGAATACAGGCTGGGGCTGGGATGACGTCCTACCGCTTTTCAAGCGCTCGGAAGATCAAGAGCGTGGCGCTGATGCATACCACGGGCAGGGCGGTCCGTTGTCGGTATCGGACATGCGCCTGCAAAGGCCCATTTGCGATGCCTGGGTGGAGGCAGCCCAGGCTGCAGGGTATCCTCTCAATCCCGACTACAATGGCGCTGAACAGGAAGGCGTGGGGTATTTTCAACTCACGACCCGGAATGGACGGCGATGCTCCTCTGCGGTTGCTTTCCTAAAGCCGGTCCAGTCGCGTTCGAACCTTCAGATTGTGACCCGGGCAGCAACGACGCGCATCCTTTTTGAAGGGCGCCGCGCAACAGGTGTCGTCTATCGCGACACTGAAGGGCGCGAGCATACTGTAAAGGCCGGCGCAGAAGTCATTCTTTCGGCGGGCGCAATCGGCTCACCGCAGCTTTTGATGGTGTCGGGTATCGGAGAGGCCCAACACCTTAAAGAACACAGTATTGATATTGTTGCTGACCTGCCGGGCGTCGGTAGGAATTTGCAGGACCATCTACAGGCGCGCCTTGTCTTTAAGTGTAACGAACCAACTTTGAACGACGAAGTGCGGAGCCTACTCAACCAGGCACGTATCGCATTGAAATATGCGCTGTTCCGGGCCGGACCGATGACGATGGCCGCCAGCTTGGCGACGGGGTTCCTGCGCACAGGTGATCACGTTGATACGCCGGACATCCAGTTCCATGTCCAGCCTTGGTCAGCCGACAGTCCTGGTGAAGGCGTTCATCCGTTTTCGGCATTTACGATGTCGGTTTGTCAACTTCGCCCGGAAAGCCGCGGTGAAATCCGTCTTGCGTCGCCGGATGCCAGCGTTTATCCGAAAATACATCCAAACTACCTGTCGACAGAGACCGATCGCCGGACGATCGTGGCCGGTATCAACATCGCCCGGCGCATCGCTCAGCATGCTCCGCTGAAGCATAAGGTTTCAGAAGAATTCAGGCCGGACGCCTCGCTTGATATCGACGACTACGAAGCCACGCTCGACTGGGCGCGGAATAACTCGACGACAATCTATCATCCAACAGGCACCTGCAAGATGGGCAAAGGCGAAGGCGCCGTTGTCGACGAGCGACTGCGCGTTCACGGCATTGAGGGACTGCGTATCGCTGACTGCTCGATCATGCCCGAAATCGTCTCGGGCAATACCAACGCTCCAGCAATCATGATCGGTGAGAAAGTGTCCGACATGATACTGGAAGACCAGAAAGTTGGCGCAATGTAGCGCCCCGAATTCCAGTTCCAATGTACATCTCCAAGGGAGTAACAGCATGAAAATGACGACTGAAGAAGCCTTCGTCAAAGTTCTCCAACGCCACGGTATCAAAAATGCTTTCGGCATAATCGGATCTGCCATGATGCCGATCTCTGACCTTTTTCCGACTGCGGGCATTACCTTCTGGGATTGCGCGCACGAAGGCAGCGCTGGGATGATGGCTGACGGCTACACGCGCGCTACCGGCAAAATGTCGATGATGATCGCGCAAAACGGCCCGGGCATTACCAACTTCGTAACTGCAGTAAAAACCGCCTACTGGAACCACACGCCGCTCTTGCTGGTTACTCCGCAAGCAGCGAACAAGACCATAGGGCAAGGCGGCTTTCAGGAAGTCGAGCAGATGAAGCTTTTCGAAGATATGGTGGCATATCAAGAAGAGGTTCGTGACCCCACGCGCGTCGCCGAGGTTCTGACGCGTGTGATCTCGCAAGCCCGCCGCCTGAGTGGCCCGGCCCAGATCAATCTGCCGCGGGATTTCTGGACACAGGTCGTCGACATTGAGATCCCCGATCCGATCGTTTTCGAAGCTTCGCCGGGCGGTGAAAACTCTGTTGCCGCGGCTGCCGAGCTTCTGAGTTCCGCCAAAAATCCTGTCATCTTGAATGGTGCGGGGGTGGTCATCTCGGGCGCAATTCCTGCATCTGTTGCATTGGCTGAGCGCCTTTCGGCGCCTGTTTGTGTGGGGTACCAGCACAACGACGCCTTCCCGGGCTCGCACCCGCTTTTTGCCGGGCCTCTGGGATACAACGGGTCGAAGGCCGGTATGGAACTGATCAAGGAGGCCGACGTCGTTCTCTGTCTCGGTACGCGATTAAACCCGTTCTCAACGCTCCCTGGCTACGGCATGGAGTATTGGCCAACGGATGCGAAAATCATTCAGGTTGATATCAATCCAGACCGGATCGGTCTGACCAAGAAGGTCACGGTCGGTATTGTCGGTGACGCGAAAAAGGTCGCGGAGGGTATCCTGGCGAACCTGTCGGATAATGCTGGCAATGATGCACGCGAGGAACGGTTGGCACGTGTTTCGCTCGTCAAGTCCCGTTGGGCGCAGCAATTGTCTTCGATGGATCATGAGGATGACGATCCAGGGACAACATGGAATGAACGCGCACGTGCGGCTAAGCCGGATTGGATGAGCCCGCGTATGGCATGGCGTGCAATCCAGGCAGCGTTGCCGAAAGAGGCGATTATCTCGTCCGACATTGGCAACAACTGCGCAATTGGCAATGCCTACCCGTCCTTCGAAGAGGGCCGCAAATACCTCGCGCCAGGGCTCTTTGGCCCGTGCGGCTACGGTTTGCCATCAATTGTCGGAGCCAAGATCGGTTGCCCGGATGTGCCCGTCGTGGGCTTTGCAGGCGACGGTGCTTTTGGCATCGCTGTCAACGAACTGACTGCGATCGGACGCGGCGAATGGCCGGCAATCACCCAGATCGTTTTCCGCAATTACCAGTGGGGCGCGGAAAAACGAAACTCGACGCTCTGGTTTGACGACAACTTTGTCGGCACGGAACTTGATGAAGGCGTCTCTTATGCAGGGATTGCCCAGTCTTGCGGATTGAAAGGCGTTGTTGCCCGCACCATGCAAGAACTGACCGATGCTCTGAATCAGGCACTTGAAGATCAAAAGGCCGGAAAAACAACGTTGATCGAGGCGATGATCAATCAGGAATTGGGAGAACCCTTCCGCCGTGACGCAATGAAAAAACCGGTTGGCGTCGCCGGCATCGATCCTGCGGATATGATGGAGCAGGCGGTCTAACCCGTCGCGAACAAGTGGCAGAAAAGGCGCGCGCTCACAGAAAGTCTGCGCGCGCCGCCATTTTAAGGTTCACAGCTCCCAGCTCGGGTTTTGAAAGCGCGCAAACCGCTTTGTCTGGGTGTTTGTACCCCAATCAAATCAACGGGTCTGGTCCGGTGGCGGTGGAACAGCTGTCTGGAACCAAGAGGTTGAAGACAGGACAGGGAGCCTTTTCGTGGAAGTGAGTCACGCACTGGATGCATTCTTTTTGGCAAATTGCGCCGTCGTGATCGCCGCTTTGGTCCAGACTTCCACCGGCATGGGGTTCGCGATGATTGCCGCGCCGTTGCTGGCGCTTGTGAGCATCAGTTTCGTGCCGGGGCCGATGTTGTTCATCAATCTCTTTTTGTCTGTCGTCATGCTTGGGGATGGGAGATCTCATGTCGTTCGCCGCGAGATCTTGGCGCTTGGTCCGGCCATTCTGTTCGGCACACTCATCGGTGCTGCCATCCTGAGCCGCATTCCTGGGGACAGCATGGCTGTCGTGTTTGCGAGCTTGATACTGCTGGCCGTTGCAATTTCGATCTTTGCAAAGGCGCCGCCATTCACACCTCGAAACCTCTCCATATGCGGCGTGGCCGTCGGCATCATGGGATCAACATCAGGCATTCCAGGTGCCCCGCTTGTTATCATGTACCAAAACGAGCCATTGGAAAAAACGCGCCCGACCATGGCTTTGGTTTTCACGTTTTCCTACATCACTTCTCTTTGTGCGCTTGCTTATGTGGGGGTGTTCAATGTCCGTCTGGCATTGGATGGCCTGTTGCTATTTCCGGGGCTGCTGATCGGGTACGGTTTTGGGCGTTGGGCACGAAGGTTCATGACGCAGGCGGCGGGGCGCATCCTGATGCTCTCCATCGCCTCCACCGGATCGGTGCTGCTAATAGCTAAGTCGGTGTCTGGCTGATCTTGGAAGAACAGTTTTTGCTGCGGACATGACCGGTAACTGGCGTGCACTTCGGGTCCTTCTGAAGGGCACATGTCTCCACCTAACTGCGTGCTTTGCGTACTGAAATTAAAGAGCACGACGGTTTAATGCTCAATGGAAGCGTGTGGTTTGGATCTTAGTTCAAAAGTGAATCATGAAAGTGTGGTCGCCGGTACCAAGCCTTGCCAACACGCATGAGGTTCTGAGAGTTTGCCGACGGGACCTTTGCCCAATTCCCCAACAGTGATGCTATGACAAGACGCAAAACTTCTGGGGTCTGGTTTTGTGTGCCAGTTGAATAAATTGCCGAAATTCGATCCGGAACAGGATAGAATAACGCAAAATCGATGACTTACAGAATAATTGGCTGGGGAACCTGGATTCGAACCAGGACTAACAGAGTCAGAGTCTGCGGGTCTACCGTTAACCTATTCCCCAATCCGGGCCACGCATGTTGGTGCGGGCGGAAGCGCACGGTGGGCATCCCGAATGGTGAGGGGCGTATACATCCAACCGCCCCTCAAATGCAAGAGCAAGTTTTAGCTTTTTTGATCACAAAAGTCCGCGGACCTTGCACACCTGCAGAACAGCCTGCCGTCTTTTAGAGAATTTGCCAAGCGGGGTTCTTTTCGAGCGGCGGTCAACCTGATACAGTTTTCCCAACTAAAGGACTTGCTCCGGGTGCGTGGCGCGCTGAAACGCGCATATACCTGAGGCATCGAAAGGCAAAAACGTGACTCATTCAGGTCAGGAACCGCCCGAATCCGGGCGACGTGCCCCTGATGTGTCCGGACAAAACGCAGCGCTCAACGAGCGCAAGGGACGAAACCGACGGCGCCGGAAAAACCGGTCCGGTCAGGGTTCAGGAGCACAGGGTCGGGAGGGCAACAGGCCGGACGGCCAAGCTCCTTCGAGTGGATATGACGCCACAAGTGTCTCTCAAGCGGCCGGGCAGACCAGACAAGCTGACGCCAACACGGCGAACGGCATCAAAGATGCTGGGACGGTGAACCCGTCCCATCGGAAGAAAAAGCGGCGCGGCCGCCGACGGTCGGCGCAAAGCGGGACTGCGAATCCGGAAGCGCAAACAAACGCACATATGAATGCAGCTATCGCTGGGAAAGATGCGCCGCTGTCCGAGGGGGCTCCCTCTGCGAAGGGCAAAAAAGCTGCCAACCGGCGGGGCCGCAAACGTTGGCAAGCTAAAAAGAATCGTGGTCAAGCTGCGCACACCGACCAGGAAACACCGGCTGTTGAAACTGAGACCGGAGCGGATCCGCAGCTTTCCAGACCTTTGAATGGCGTGCCTAAACCGGACGGAGGACCGCGTCCGCCAGAACCGTCCGGACGTGAACAGCAACCTATTCGCCGCCCTCGCACGCGCGGTCCGGAAGGCCTTCGGAACGGACATCGCCGTCATTCAGTGCACGCATCCGGCAATGCGCCTCTTTATGCTGCACTCGATCTTGGAACGAACAATTGCCGGTTGCTAATCGCGCGTCCCGAAGAACGTGGTTTTCGCGTCGTCGATGCCTATTCTCGGATCGTGCGGCTCGGGGAAGGGGTCGGCGCACACCGGCGGCTTGGCGATGCGGCCATGGACCGCGCCATTGATGCGTTGGCCCAGTGCCATCGCAAGCTGGCGGAACGCGGCGTCGAACGGTCCCGTCTGATCGCAACGGAAGCCTGCCGGGCGGCCGAAAACGGGGCAGACTTCATTTCGCGTGTTCAGGCTGAGACCGGCCTCGCCTTGGAAATCGTCAATCGGGAAACCGAAGCACGGCTAGCCGTGGCAGGATGTGCATCCCTGGTTGATCATGATGCCGACGGCGTCATTTTGTTTGATATCGGCGGTGGCTCTTCTGAAATCGTCTGGCTCGATCTGCGCAACAGATGCGGCGCGCGCGGATATGCACTGACGCGGTTCATCCGGTCCTGGATCTCCTTGCCGGTTGGTGTTGTCAATCTGGCCGAGCGGCACGGCGGCGTTCATGTCACACCGGACATCTTTGAGGCGATGGTGGACGATGCCGCTGATCATCTGGCCGAGTTCAACCTTGCAGATGATCTCTCAGAAGCAATCTCCTCCGGCAAGGTTCATATGCTTGGTACCTCGGGCACGGTAACAACTCTGGCCGGGGTTCATCTTGGGCTCCGGCGCTACGATCGCCGGCGCGTCGACGGCACCTGGCTGGAAGACACGCAAGTCGGCGGTATGATTGATCAGCTGCGCGACATGCCGTATGAGGCGCGCGTCAGCAATCCTTGCATCGGCGAAGACCGGGCCGACCTGGTGCTGGCCGGCTGTGCGATTTTGGAGGCCATCCGGCGGCGCTGGAGTTGCCCGAGATTGCGCGTTGCGGACCGCGGGTTGCGCGAGGGCATCTTGACCGAGTTGATGGCGGCCGACGGTGTATGGGCGCGCAGGAAAAACGGGCCGCGGCAAGGACGTGGCCGTCCGAGGAACAGATAATGAGTGGATCGAAAAAACGGGGATCTGGTGACCGCGGTATGCACGTCAAGGTCAAGACGGCGGCCGGGCGGCGGGAATCGTCGACCCGCTGGCTCTCGCGGCAATTGAACGATCCGTATGTCCGGCGCGCCAAAATTGACGGCTACCGGTCCCGTGCCGCTTACAAGCTGATCGAGATCGACGATAAGCACAAGCTCTTGAAACCCGGGTACCGGGTGGTGGACTTGGGCTGTGCGCCGGGCGGCTGGTGTCAGATTGCAGTCGACCGGGTCAAGTCGACGGTCGAGTCTCCAAAGGTCGTCGGGATCGACTATCTGGATATGGATCACGTGCGCGGTGCGGTGTTCCTCAAAAAAGACTTTCTGGATGACGACGCACCGGCAGCATTGATGGAGGCACTCGGCGGACACAAACCGGATGTTGTCCTGTCGGATATGGCGGCACCGACAACAGGTCATAAACAAACTGACCATTTGCGCACCACGCATCTCTTTGAGATCGCGATTGACTTTGCGCGCCGTAATCTCGTTCCCGGCGGGTCTTTCTTGGCCAAAGTGTTCCGTGGCGGGACCGAGAACGCCATGCTTCAGGAGTTGAAGCGGGAGTTCAAATCCGTTGCGCACCTGAAACCTCCTGCAAGCCGGAAAGAAAGCCCGGAGCTCTATGTGATTGCCAAGGGTTTCCGCGGCAGCGACCTGCCTGCAGACTGAACTCAAAAGCAGTGTTTGGAAACAACGGCGATGGAAAGTGCAGGGCCTGTTCGAACAGGCCCTTTTCATTCTGTCACCTGCATGTTATTCACCCGCGCCAACTTCTCCGGCACAGCCGAAGCGACTCGACAAGATGCAGGCTCTCCTAAAAGCGTGCGTCTCAATTTGTATTTATAGGGGAATTGGCAATGGCATCCTTCTTTGTCCCATCGACCGGGCAGCAAGCCCTGACCTTCGACGATGTGCTGCTGATCCCCGGCCACTCGGAAGTCATGCCGGGTGAGGTTGATCTGCGCACGAAAGTCACTCGTGAGCTTGAGCTGAACATTCCTATCCTATCGTCGGCCATGGATACGGTCACCGAAGGTCGTCTGGCGATTGCCATGGCTCAGGCCGGTGGCATCGGGGTCATTCACCGAAACCTCTCCCTTGATCAACAGGCTGAAGAGGTCCGCATGGTCAAGAAGTTCGAATCCGGCATGGTTGTGAACCCGCTGGTGATTGGACCGGACGCAAGCCTGCAAGATGCGCTTGATCTGATGAAGCGGTTCGGGATTTCCGGCGTTCCAGTTGTTGAGAATGGCGGGACCGGCGGCCAGGTGACTGGCAAACTCGTCGGCATTTTGACAAACCGCGATGTCCGCTTTGCATCCAATCCGGACCAGAAAATCCGCGAGCTGATGACCAGCTCCAATCTGGTTACGGTCAATGACAACGTAAAACAAGACGAAGCGAAGCGCCTGCTCCACCAAAACCGCATTGAAAAATTGCTGGTTGTTGATGATGCCGGCAATTGTACCGGCCTAATCACGGTCAAGGACATGGAAAAGGCGCAGCTCAACCCGAATGCGTCCAAGGATGCCCAAGGACGTTTGCGCGTCGCTGCAGCGACCAGCGTTGGTGAAGAGGGATTTGCCCGCGCCGAGCGGCTGATCGATGCCGGGGTCGACATGGTGGTGGTCGACACGGCACACGGCCACTCCCAGAAGGTTCTTGACCAGGTCAACCGCGTCAAAAAGCTTTCCAACTCGGTGCAGGTTCTGGCCGGTAATGTGGCCACTGCTGAAGCAACAAAAGCGCTGATAGATGCCGGGGCGGATGCCGTAAAGGTCGGAATTGGTCCGGGCTCCATCTGTACAACGCGGATTGTGGCGGGTGTCGGCGTCCCGCAGCTGACTGCGATCATTGAATCGGTCAATGAAGCCAGCAAACAAGGTGTTCCGGTCGTCGCCGATGGCGGCATCAAGTTTTCTGGCGACCTTGCCAAGGCAATTGCAGCCGGTGCTGCTTCCGTGATGGTTGGGTCACTGCTTGCCGGAACAGAAGAGAGCCCCGGCGAGGTCTACCTGCATCAGGGCCGGTCTTACAAATCCTATCGCGGCATGGGCTCCGTTGGCGCCATGGCGCGCGGTTCGGCCGACCGTTATTTCCAGGCCGAAGTCCGCGACAGCCTGAAGCTGGTTCCTGAGGGCATTGAAGGGCAGGTTCCCTACAAGGGCATGCTTGGGAGTGTCCTGCACCAATTGGCCGGGGGGCTACGTGCAGCAATGGGTTATGTCGGTGGCAAGACCATTGAAGACTTCCAGGAAAAAGCGCGCTTTGTGCAGATTTCCGGCGCGGGTTTGCGGGAAAGTCATGCGCATGACGTGACCATCACCCGCGAGAGCCCAAATTATCCATCAAACGTTTGATCGACTGTACATATCGAAGGAGCCGATCTGATATCGGCTCTTTTCAAAGGGTAAGCAATGAAAGACGGCGGACGCCTCGCGGCGGCAATTGAAGTCTTGGACGAAGTGGAACGCCGTCATCGGCCGGTCCAGGTTGCCTTGAAAGAGTGGGGATCTGCGCACCGGTTTGCCGGGTCGGGAGATCGCACCGTCATTGGCAATCTCGTCTTTGACGCTCTTCGCAACCGGGCCTCTTTGTCAGCTCAAATGCAGGACGACAGTCCGCGCGCACTGGCGCTCGCGACCTATGTGCTGACTTGGGACAAAGGTCTTCAGGCGCTGATCACCGTATTGAGTAAAGACCGGTATGCACCCGAGTCTTTGACCGACGCTGAGGCAGACCGCCTTGCCGCGCCTGTGCCGAACGATTTGCAGCCGTGGCAGGCGGCCGATGTGCCCGAATGGCTGTGGCCCACATTCTCCGCGGTTTTTGGCGACAATGCGGTTGCCGAGGGCCGGGCCCTTGCGCACCGCGCACCGGTCGATATGCGGGTGAACACCCTGAAGTCGGATCGCGCAAAACTCTTGAAAAAACTCAGCCATGCAGGTGCCCAAGAGACCGGTCTGTCGCCACTTGGAATGCGGATTGAAGCAAAGCCGGGTCTTGGCCGGATGCCGCATGTTCAAGCCGAAGAGGGTTACCGCAAAGGCTGGTTCGACCTTCAGGATGAGGCCAGTCAGCTTGCAGCCTTGCTGGCAGGGGCACAGCCGGGACAACAGGTTTTGGATTATTGTGCAGGCGGTGGTGGCAAGACGTTAGCGCTGGCTGCTGCAATGGAGAACAAGGGTCAGCTCTACGCCTATGACGCAGATCGTTTGCGTTTGGCTCCGATCCATGAACGGCTGCAGCGGGCCGGTGTCCGCAACATACAGGTTCGTGATCCCGCGAGCTCCACGTTGGACGATCTGAAAAGCCAGATGGATCTTGTCTTCATTGATGCGCCATGCACGGGCACCGGTGTCTGGCGCCGCCGGCCGGATTCAAAATGGAAACTGACGGAAAAGGCGCTCAACGATCGCATGAGCGATCAGGTGCATGTATTTGATAATGCAAAAGAGTATGTGAAGGTTGGCGGACGATTGGTCTATGCAACATGCTCCTTGCTTCCAGAAGAAAATGCCGACCAAATCAGCCGGTTTCTCTCCGAAAATCCGGACTTTGCGTCTGTCTCTGCACTGGATGTCTGGACTGCAATGCTGCCGGGCAAGACGGTTCCAGCCTATGTCACCGAGCGCGGTGACCTGACCTTGACGCCTGCATCCACCAAGACGGATGGCTTCTTCATCGCGATCCTGCAGCGGACTGCGTAAAGACCTTTAGGACACGTCTCTTCGGCTGAGCCCGAGCACATTCGGCAAAGGTTCGTCCGGGCTTGCGCCGAATTTCGGTTTTTCACCGTCTCCGGAAAACTGAATTGCTTCGGTCTTGTCTCCGGATTCCGTTTGTTTTGCTTCCGTACCATCGACGGAAACGCCGTACGCAGCCGTCTCTGCTGCGTTGTTGATTTCCGCTGTTTCTTTGTCTGGTTCCGAGCTCTGCGCTGCATTATTGCCGGAATTGTCGAAACTGGCCGAAGTGCTCTTGGTTGATTTTGCAGCACCCTCCGATGCCTTGATCAGCTTTTCAACCAGCATGCGAATTTCCGGATCCAGGTCTTTGCCGTTGCCCGAAGTCAGAACCACGCGGGCTTGGTTCGGGAACTTCATCGCGGCAAGCGCCGCGCCAAGCGCATTTGCCGGGCCGCGGCTTTCCGGATTTGCGTCAACCGCCTGCAGAGCGTAACGAAGCGCTGCGCCGAATTTGCCGAGCTTGCGGCAAATGACGCTCAAACGGGTCACCAATTCAGTGTTACCCGGCGCAAGGCGGAGGGCTTCCGTCCCGGCCTCAAGAGCATCTTCCAAATCGCCGCGGCCTTCTAAGGCCTGGCTCAGCATGTCAAACGCATCGGAATTATCTGCGTCTTGCTCGGCAGCCCTGACCGCCAAAGATATGACGTCATCGTAGCGCTTCGATTTTAACAACGTTCGGGCAAGGCCAAGCAGCGCGGGAATATGATTTGGTACACCCTTTAGGAGTTTCCGATACGCAGCCACTGCCTGCGGTGCCTGTCCGCCCTTCTCCAAAACCTCAGCCACAACCGTCTGCGCTGCGGGGCTGTTGGGTAACAGTGCTGACAACCGCTGCGCATAGGGCGCGGCAAGCCGCGCCTGTTCACGTTTTAAAAGAAGATTGGACAGTCCGAACAACGCGTTCTTATGGTCCGGATCCCGGTCCAGAACCTCCCTGAAATTGCTTTCGGCCAACTCCAAATCGTTCATAAGCAACTGGCAATTGGCGAGGCTGGACCGGGCATTGATATGGCTGGGGTCGGCAAAGATGAGTCGGCGCAAACGGGACTGCGCTTCTTCAAGTTCGCCGGTCCGCAGCAATGCCGAGGCCGCCCGATAGGCAATCTCAGTATCATGGGGAAGCATGTCACTGGCGCGCAAATAGCCGGTCTTGGCTCTAAGGAGATCGCCATTTGCTTCAAAGCCAAGGGCCTGATCGTAAATTTCGCGGGCAGCTGCGGTCATGATGCTCGGTTGGGCTGGTTATTGATTCATTAACCTAGGGCAGGCGGGGAGTCCGGAGCAAACGCCAAATCCAACCGTACACAGCTTCTCCCGGATCGGTGCGCAGTACAGTCAGAGGCAAAATGTTGTGCGAGAGCGTTTGCGGCGCAAGAATCCGGTTCAATTTCGGCAAAAAGACGGGTAGAAGCGCGCCATGACACATCATCACGACCGCCTCCTTATCATCGACTTCGGTTCGCAGGTGACCCAGCTGATCGCCCGCCGCTTGCGCGAGCTGAATGTCTACTGCGAAATCCACCCGTATCAAAAGGTCACCGACGAGTTTTTGGCCGAGTTCGCGCCAAAGGCGGTGATCTTCTCCGGCGGGCCGGATTCCGTGACGCGGGAAGGCTCACCGCGGCCGCCGGAGAGCGTATACAGCATCGGTGTTCCAATCCTCGGCATCTGCTACGGCCAGCAAGTGATGATGCAGCAGCTGGGCGGTGAAGTGCATGGCGGCAAGATTTCCGGCGGTGGCGGCACCGCAGAATTCGGCCGCGCCTTCGTGACACCCGCCGGTACCGATCTGTCGATCCTGAACGGCTGGTTTGCGGGTGGCAGGGAGCAGGTCTGGATGAGCCATGGTGATCACGTCGCCAAGCTCGCGCCAGGTTTCGAGGTATTCGGCACCTCGCCGAACGCGCCTTACGCGATCACCGCGGACACGGACCGGAACTTTTACGCCGTTCAGTTCCACCCGGAAGTGCACCACACACCGAACGGCAAGACGCTTTACGAGAATTTCGTCAAGCTCGCCGGGTTCACCGGTGACTGGACCATGGGCGCCTACAAGGACGACGCGATCGAAAAGATCCGTCAGCAGGTCGGCGACAAGAAAGTCATCTGCGGTTTGTCGGGTGGTGTGGACAGCTCCGTGGCCGCCGTCCTGATCCATGAGGCAATCGGCGACCAGCTGACATGTGTTTTCGTCGACCATGGTCTGTTGCGGCTAAACGAGGCGGAAGAAGTCGTCTCGATGTTCCGGGACAACTATAACATTCCGCTGATCCACGCCGACGAGAGCGATCTGTTCCTTGGCGAACTGGACGGCCAGTCCGACCCGGAAACCAAGCGCAAGATTATCGGCAAGCTGTTCATCGACGTGTTCCAGCAACACGCCAATGAGATTGAAGGCGCGGAGTTCCTGGCTCAGGGCACACTCTATCCGGATGTGATTGAAAGCGTCAGCTTCTCCGGCGGGCCGTCGGTAACGATCAAATCGCACCACAATGTCGGTGGCCTCCCGGAAAAGATGGGTTTGAAACTGGTCGAGCCACTGCGCGAGTTGTTCAAGGACGAGGTGAGGGCGCTTGGCCGGGAGCTTGGCTTGCCGGAGAGCTTTATCGGCCGTCACCCGTTTCCAGGACCGGGCCTTGCCATTCGCTGTCCGGGGGAAATCACCCGTGATAAACTGGAAATCCTGCGCAAGGCGGACGCGGTTTACATCGACCAAATCCGCAAGCACGGCCTGTATGACGAGATCTGGCAAGCTTTTGTAGCAATCCTGCCGGTCCGCACGGTCGGCGTGATGGGTGATGGCCGGACTTACGATTACGCCTGTGCGCTCCGTGCTGTAACCTCCGTCGACGGCATGACCGCGGACTATTATCCGTTCAGCCACGAGTTTCTCGGTGAAACCGCGACCCGGATCATCAACGAGGTCGAAGGCATCAACCGCGTGACCTACGACATCACGTCAAAACCTCCGGGCACGATCGAGTGGGAATAGTTTTGGCAGGCCGCGGTTTGGAAACAAGCTGCGGTCTCTTTGTTTTAGGTGAAGCAAAAGGTTTTCGTGCCCATGGCGCTCATCGACCTTGAACCGGATTGCTCAAAATGCGCTGCGCTGTGCTGCGTCGTGTTTGCGTTCGACAAGTCCGAGTCATTTGGTCTGGACAAGGCGGCCGGGAAGGAATGCCCGAACCTTGAAACCGACAATACTTGCAAGATTTTTGAAGAACGGGTTGAACGTGGATTTCCGGGCTGCGTGAGCTACACGTGTTTCGGAGCCGGCCAACGGGTTACTCAAGAGGTCTTTGGTGGCGCGAGTTGGCGGGAAGAGCCAGCGCTAAAAGCCAGGATGGGCGCGGCGCTCTCTGTACTGCGGCGGATCCATGAACAATTGGTTCTCTTGAATGCGGCGCGAGGGTTGCCGGTGACACCGGAACACAGCGCGCAAATAAAATCCTTCGAGGAAATTCTGTGTTCAAATGACCCGTGGACCGAAGAGACACTTTCCCGGTTTCCGATCGATAGAGTTGCCAGCGATATCGGAAACTGGATGAAGCAACTGCGCGGACTGGTCTCCTGACGCCCTATTTCGCGCAGCGGATACAAAAGGCCGCTGCCGGGTCGACCTCAAGACGGTTTGTAGCAATGTCTTCGCCGCATTGGGCGCAATAACCGTATTCCCCCTCATCCAGGCGTTTGAGCGCCGCTTCTATCCGTTGAATATCGGCGCGGCGCTGTCGCTCGGAGGCTTGCGCCATGGCTTGTCCCTGGAGAGCGTCCATGCGGGAGAGCCGGCCAACGGCCTGTTGGTCCAGCATGACGGTCGCGCGCGCGTCCTCGGAGATCTCGCTGAAGCTCTCAAGCTCCGCCTTCAGCCTGACCAGTGTTTCTCGAACCGCCGCAACGCTCATAGAAGCAACCTCCTGTTCTGGCGGTCAGTTTGACAGATCAGGACCGGATATCACAAGGCCGAGTGAAATTTGGGGGTGTTGCCGAGCGGACGATGTGGGCCCGGATCAGAAATTTAGGCCCCGTGCGGTTTTTGCGCGACGACAAAAATGTTTTTGCCCAGCAAGTGCCGCGCTCCAACAGCATCGATTTTCTTGCTGAGGGGAAAGACGTACTTGTTGTAAAACTCATAGGAAGACGCTGAGCCGAGACCGCCCTCGACATCATAACCGACAAGCTTCACCACAAGGCTGGCAAAGAACCCCAAGCTTTCAACATAGTGGCAATCTTTGATGGCGAAGCCGGAAGATTGGAGTTTGTGGATGAGGTCCCGCTTCGAATAACGGCGATAATGTCCGACAGACCTATCCAACCCAGAAAACAGCAACTGAAACGCTGGAAGGTAGAGGACCAAGGTTCCGCCTGGCTGCAAAGCCTCAAAACAGTCACTGATAGCTCCACGGTCATCTTCGATATGTTCGAGAACGTTGGAACTGTAAATGCCGCCAACCTGTTCCGGAAGATCGAGAAGACTGTTTGAGACCTGATACCCTCGATGGCGAAGAACTGACTGTGCGGTTTCGTCGATTTCGATGCACTGCGGCCGCACAGCTGTCTGCTTGTGTACAACGTCCGCCAATGTTCCGATTCCTGCACCGAAGTCTACGATAGACTCGCAATCATAAAGCGCTCCGGAAATGAGTTTCACGATATGCTCATTGTATTCCGGCATGGATTCTTCGACAAACGCGAGTTCTTGAAGACCAGAATATGTCGTGTTGGCAACGGACTGCATGGCATGCTCGCAAGAATAAATCAGCTGTAGCTCAGTAGAGCGCGAGAGTTCTAAATAAACACTAAAGTCCGAGCTGTTTGGTGGGGTCCAAAAAGAACCCGAATGGTTGGACAAGGGTTTTGTGGTTCCAGCAGTAAGATTGCGCTTCCACAAAGTGCTGAAGATTCAGACGGGGTTTGTAAATCCTTGAAATTAGCCCCTCCGCAACACGCGCGTATCCTTAAATTAACTCCCAGTGACGCAAGTTTGACTGTTTGTGCTCTCGATTTCCCGGCAAACTGGCCGCATTGAAAAGAATGTTTGGAGCATTTGAATGCTGGGAAAAAGGGTTATCTCCATCGCCGCAATCATCAGCGCGCTCGTCTCTGGCGCAGGCGTCGCTGGTGACGTTGAGATTGTTGATGCAACGGCGAAAGAGGGTGCCGGCGGGTGGACGTTTTCTGTCACGCTCAAGCACGGCGATACAGGCTGGGACCACTATTCGGATCTTTGGGAGGTCTACACGCCGGAGGGCGAACTTCTCGGCAAAAGGGTCCTGGCGCACCCGCATGTCAACGAGCAACCATTTACCCGGTCCTTGTCCGGCGTTCAGGTTCCGGACGATATCACCTCCGTGATAATCCGCGCGCGGGACAGCGTTCACGGTGTTTCGCCGCAGGAATTCCGTTTGGAGCTTCCGTAACCGGTTACGCGAGGAACGCCAGGATCCCGTCGGCGACAAATTGTACCGAAAGGGCTGCAAGTAGGACGCCCAGCAGGCGCGTGATGACCAGCTGAGCCGTATCCCCCAGCGCGCGCTCAATGCGTTCTGCCAGCAAGAAGGCGCCGAGACAACTGACCAGGATGATCAAGATCACGCCGCCAAGACCGGCATATGTCAGGGTGTCCGGGGCCTGGCTGGACAGGAGAATGATTGCAGATATGGCAGCCGGGCCAGAAATCAGTGGAATGGCCAGGGGAAAGATGGCGAGTTCGTTGATGGTCGCATGATGGGCCTCAGCGGATTCCATCGCTTTTTCGGCCGTTTCACTTTTGCGTTCCTGGCGTTTGCCGAAAATCATCTCGATGGCGATCAGGAACAACAAGATGCCGCCGGCGACCCGGAAGGCCGAAACCGAGATCCCCAAAACATTGAGCACCGTTTGTCCGGTGAAGTAGAACAGGCCCAAAATACCGGCTGCAGTGATGGTCGCCCGGATGGCAACCCGGCGCCGGTCGGCGGAGCTCATGCCGGCCGTTATCGCCAGAAACATCGGCGCCAATCCGACGGGATCGATGGTCACAAAAAGCGTGGCGAAGGCATTGATGTAAAAGTCGATCATCGCGTGTCTCCGACAGGCTGATTGGGCGTTTGACGTGCGTTTTACAGGGCTTTTGCCCCTTGCGCGACCAAGCCTTGTGAAATGTTTCTGTGTGCCTGTGTATATGATTTATAAGGCATTGAAATTACGAGATTATTAGCAAGCTCAAAAACGTCCGCAAATTTGGTCCCGCGAATTGAATCGGATATAAAGACACCAGCAATAACAAACAAATGAGTGTCTCCTTGGCTGACCAGGACAACAGCACCCCTTCAGGCGGGCTTCCGTCGGACATCAAGCCGGTCTCCATCGTCGATGAAATGAAGCGCAGCTATCTCGATTACGCCATGAGCGTGATCGTGTCCCGTGCGCTACCGGACGTCCGGGACGGCTTGAAGCCGGTGCACCGGCGCATTCTCTATTCGATGCATGAAAACGGCTATGAGTGGAACAAGCCTTACCGCAAGTCGGCCCGTGTGGTCGGCGATGTTATGGGTAAGTACCACCCGCATGGTGACAGCGCGATCTATGATGCCCTTGTCCGCATGGCGCAGGATTTCTCCCTACGCTTGCCGTTGATCGACGGCCAGGGCAACTTCGGCTCCATCGATGGCGATCCGGCCGCGGCGATGCGGTACACCGAGTGCCGTCTGGAAAAGGTTGCGCACCGGCTTCTCGATGACATCGACAAGGAAACGGTCGATTTTCAGGAAAACTACGACAACTCTGAATCCGAGCCGGTCGTCCTTCCTGCAAAATTCCCGAACCTTCTGGTCAATGGTGCCGGTGGTATCGCGGTCGGTATGGCGACGAACATCCCACCGCACAATCTGGGCGAAGTGATCGACGCCTCCATCGCGATCATGGAAAACCCGGCGATGACGCTGGAAGAGCTCATGCAGATCGTGCCCGGACCGGACTTCCCGACCGGCGGCATGATCCTCGGCCGCTCCGGTATCCGCAGCGCTTATGAGACGGGCCGTGGGTCCGTGCCGATGCGGGCCAAGGTCGACACGGAAGAAATCCGCAAGGATCGCTGGGCCCTGATCGTTTCGGAAATTCCGTATCAGGTCAACAAGTCCACGATGATCGAAAAGATCGCCGAGATGGTGCGGGACAAGCGCGTCGAAGGCATCTCCGACATTCGCGATGAAAGTGACCGCTCCGGTATGCGGGTCGTGATTGAGCTTAAACGCGACGCCGTGCCGGATGTGGTTTTGAACCAGCTTTACCGGTTCAGCCAGCTTCAAACGTCCTTTGGGGCGAACATGGTGGCGCTGAACGGCGGCAAGCCCGAACAGATGAACCTGACCGACATGCTGAAGGCTTTCGTCGCCTTCCGCGAAGAGGTCATCCAGCGCCGGACGCGGTACCTGCTGAAAAAGTGCCGCGACAGGGCGCATATCTTGGTCGGCCTCGGAATTGCTGTCGCCAATATTGATGAGGTGATCAAACTTATTAGGGCCGCCCCGGATCCGGCGACTGCGCGCGCACAATTGATGGAACGCAACTGGCCGGCCAGGGACGTGGAAGATCTGATCCGCTTGATCGACGATCCGCGCCACATGGTTCAAGAGGACGGTACTTACAAGCTGTCCGAAGAACAGGCTCGCGCGATCCTCGATCTCCGGCTGCAGCGCCTGACGGCCATGGGCCGGGACGAGATTGAAGAAGAGCTCAACAAGATCGGCGCCGAAATAAGCGACTATCTCGACATTCTTCGCTCCCGAGCCCGGATCCAGGAGATCGTCCGCAACGAGATGCTGGAGATCAAGGAAGAATTCGCTACCCCGCGCAGGACCGAGATCATAGAAGGCGGAGCGGACTTTGACGAAGAAGACCTGATCCAGCGCGAAGACATGGTCGTGACCGTCTCTCACGGCGGCTACATCAAGCGTGTCCCGCTTGCGACTTACCGCGCGCAACGCCGCGGCGGTAAGGGCCGTTCGGGCATGGCGACCAAGGATGAGGATTTCGTCACCCGTCTCTTTGTTGCCAACACGCATACGCCGGTTCTGTTCTTCTCCTCCCGAGGTATTTGCTACAAGATGAAGGTCTGGCGTCTGCCTCTCGGCGGCCCGACCTCGCGCGGCAAAGCTCTGGTCAATATGCTGCCGTTGGAGCAAGGCGAACAGATCACCTCAATTCTGCCGTTGCCGGAAGACGAGGACACCTGGGCAAACCTCGACGTGATGTTTGCAACGGTGCGCGGTACCGTGCGCCGGAACAAGCTCTCCGATTTCGTCAACATCAACCGGAACGGCAAGATTGCCATGAAGCTGGAAGATGGCGACGGCATTGTGGGGGTCGACACATGTTCTGAGCATTCGGATGTCATGCTGACCACGAATTCCGGCCAGTGTATCCGGTTCCCTGTGACAGACGTTCGGGTTTTTGCCGGACGGAATTCAGTAGGTGTTCGCGGCATCCGGCTTGCGGACGGCGATCGTGTCATCTCCATGCAAATCCTGCATCACATCGATGTCGATGCTGAGGAGCGCGCCGCATATCTGAAGCTTTCCCGGGCGATGCGCGGCGAAGCGGATGAAAACGGCGGGGCTGCTGACGAGGATGGTGTTGTTGCTGGCGAGTTGTCTCAGGAACGCTATGCGGAAATGAGCGCTGCGGAACAGATAATCCTGACAATTTCTGAAAACGGATATGGCAAACGGACGTCGTCTTTTGAGTACCGTGTCACCGGCCGCGGCGGTAAGGGCATTACGGCAATGGCCGTCAACAACCGGAATGGCGGCTTGATAGCCTCGTTCCCGGTTGAAGACAGTCATCAGATCATGCTGGTGACGGATGGCGGTCAGTTGATCCGCTGCCCGGTCGATGGAATCCGTATCGCTGGCCGCGCGACCCAAGGGGTGATCATATTCAAGACGGCCGAAGACGAGAAGGTCGTCGCCGTTGAAGGGATCTCCGAGGTTGATGAGGATGAAGAGCTCGTCGAAGGTGAACTGCCAGAAGGTGGCGCAGCCGAGGGCGACGCTGGATCAGGCGAGGGGGGCGATGGTGATGCACCAGACAGTTCCTCAGATTCAGATGAGTAACACTTAGAATTCGGGCGGCATTTCAGAGATGGATTTGCCGCCCTTTTCTTTTTCAGATTCAGGTTGTTATGTTGCCAGCTCAACTCTCTGCAACGCCTGCAAGAATGCCGGACATGTTTGGGGCGCCATGCCAAGTCGGGGCTAGATTCGCTACTGCTGCCGGTGAACGAAAATTTTTGCATACCAGCGCCGCATGCAACGCGGCGATACCAAGATCCTCATAGTTTTTGATCTGTGCAGTCCGGGCCCATGTAGTGGCACGAGGGCGGCGTGTTGCGTGGGTCTTCGTCATCATTCTGCTCCCTGTGATGGTGCGCCGAAGCGCTTATATGCCTGAAGGAGCAAACTCTTTGCCAAAGCTTCTTGACCTGAAATAAGTCAATTAAAACAGCCGCTATGATGAATTTGTTGCTGATCCTGGTTGGTCAGGATTTGCCGGATTTGGAGAGTTTCTTCGCAATTTGGGAAGCCGAAAACGACAACAGCGGCCAGGGTGGAACCTGAGCCGCTGTTTGCCGTTGGGGATATTTGGTTTTGGAGGTTTTAGATCAGTTGGTCGATGGGTAGCGGGCCAAAATGGTCTGGTTGACGGTGTTCGGCTGTTTTTCGATCGTAACGTAGGAAACGGTGCGAACCTTGGAGGCGCCGGTCAGCTCTGCGGCACATTCAGCGCTCCAAGCGCCCCATGTCTGGCTTTCACAGTTGGCAGCCTTAGCCGGGATGACAGCGCGGTCAGTCTTGGTCGCCATCATGCCCTGCGGTGCTGTCTGACCAATTTCTTGTGCCTGTGAAGCGTTGCTCGCGTTCATGCTGATGATGCCTGCGATCAAGACAGTCAGCAGGGCCAGGATGAAGATCGAGGCCAGTTTGAAATTTGCAATCGGGTCCATGGCTTTGGTTTTCGCTGTAAAGGGACGGGCAACCTGGTGATGACCGGTTGTTTTGTAAAAACTGCTGCTCCTCATCGTCTTGGCTCCTGCTCACGCCGTTTGTTGATGAGGCCACCTTGGCCCATGTCCGGCAAGAAACCTGTGACCGCCATCACACAATGTCGCATGGCGGAAATTGTCTTTCACGGGCTCGGATGCCTTGTGATGCGGCGAGCGCCAGAGTAAGGATGAGCCCATGACACGTATCGCGCTTTACCCGGGCTCTTTTGACCCGGTAACAAACGGCCATATGGACATCTTGAGACAGTCGCTTGCACTAGCGGACAAGGTCGTCGTGGCCATCGGCATTCATCCGGGAAAGAAACCGCTGTTTTCGTTCGAAGAACGGGTTGAGCTGATTCACACATCCGCGGTTGCCGAATTCTCCGAGGCTGAAGCCAGCCGGATCGAGGTAATCGCGTTCTCCGATCTCGTGATCAACACAGCACGCACCCAAAAGGCCGATTATCTGGTGCGCGGGTTGCGGGATGGAACTGATCTTGATTACGAGATGCAAATGGCCGGAATGAACGGAACTTTGGAGCCGGACATAAAAACCGTGTTCCTTCCGGCATCACCGGCAGTGCGGCACATTACGGCCACTTTGGTGCGCCAAATCGCGCAAATGGGCGGGGAAATCTCCGCTTTTGTTCCTGAGCCGGTTGCAGCCCCCCTGCGCCGGCGTGCAAGACCGGACTGACACATTTTAAGTCGATCCCAATTCACCCCATATCAACGACGTGAACTGCGGGAGTATCCAATGTCACGAATTCTCACAGCCCTGGCTGTTTTGGCGTCCCTGATCTTCATGCCGGCTATGGCCGCTGCACAGCAGGATCTGGAAAACACGCTTTATCTGGATCTGAAAGATGGCCGTGTGGTCATCGAGCTGCGCCCGGACCTCGCTCCAAACCATGTTGCGCGCATCAAGGAACTGACGCGTGAAGGATTTTATGACGGCATCGTCTTTCACCGTGTGATTGATGGGTTCATGGCGCAAACAGGCGATCCGACCGGAACCGGCCGCGGCGGATCTGACAAGCCGGACGTGAACGCTGAATTTTCGTCCGAACCGTTCCAGCGTGGGACGCTTGGCATGGCCCGAGCCCAGAATCCGAACAGCGCCAATTCCCAATTTTTCATCATGTTCAATGATGGTGACTGGCTGAACGGTCAATACACCGTGTTTGGCAAGGTCGTCGAAGGTATGGACCTCGTCGACAACATCACAAAGGGTGAGCCACCTGCAAACCCGGATAAAATCATCAAGATGCAAGTTGCTGCAGACGCCGGCTAACCGGTGCTGCACCAACTGGCCCCTGAATACCCAAGGAGAAAACCATGGCTGACATCAAAGACGCCGAAAACACATTGATCATGGACACCACTCAAGGCGAGGTAGTGATCGAAATGCGCCCGGACCTTGCGCCCAACCACGTTGCGCGCATCAAGGAATTGGTCCGTGAGGGTTTTTATGACGGAATCGTCTTTCACCGCGTAATCGAAGGATTCATGGCCCAGACCGGGTGCCCGAATGGCACAGGCACCGGCGGTTCCGGCACTAAGTTGAAGGCGGAATTCAACGCCGAACCGCATGTGCGCGGCGTTTGTTCCATGGCGCGTGCTCAGGATCCGAATTCCGGTGACAGCCAGTTCTTCATCTGCTTCGACGATGCCACCTTCCTTGACCGCCAATACACGGCCTGGGGCAAGGTGATTGAAGGCATGGAAAATGTCGACAAGATCAAACGCGGTGAGCCTGTCCAAAATCCGGACAAGATCAATTCAATGAAGGTTGCCGCAGACGCTTAAGTCTCGACTTCAGCTCTGACTTTTGCAGCGCGGGTGGCAACATCCGCGCTGTGTTTGTTTTCACCTCCGGTTGACCTGATGCCAAACCGGCATTATCAGCCCCAACCGAACACCCCGAAAACCGGATCAGTTAGCCTTCACCATGCGTGTCGATCAGTTTGACTTTGAGCTTCCCAATGAACGAATTGCCTTGCGGCCTGCGCGGCCACGCGATGCCGCGCGCATGCTTGTTGTGCGCCCGGGTGAAACACCTGAGCTGAGCGACAAGGGCGTGCGCGATCTTCCTGCTCTTTTGGAGCCGGGCGACGCGCTTGTGTTCAACGATACAAAGGTCATTCCGGCGCAGCTGGAGGGCAAACGGCGGCGCGGCGACATTGAAGCAGGGATCAGTGTCACCCTGCACCTGAGATCTGCGGCTGACCGGTGGAAGGCCTTTGTCCGCCCGGCCAAAAAACTCCAGGTCGATGATCTTGTTGTATTCGAAGGCAACGGCGCCCGGTTGACGGCGACGGTAACGGAAAAAACCGACGGCGGCGAGGTTCTGCTGGTGTTCGACTGTTCCGGACCGGAGCTGGATGTTGCCATTGCACAGGTCGGTCACATTCCGCTGCCACCTTACATCGCGCAAAAGCGCGGCGAAGACGAGCAGGATCGGCAAGACTATCAGACGATCTTTGCGGAAAAGGACGGCGCGGTCGCAGCACCGACTGCCGGACTCCATTTTACTCCTGAGCTGCTCGCGGCCATCAAGGACCGCGGGATTGAGATGCACCGGGTGACGTTACATGTCGGGGCAGGGACGTTCCTCCCCGTCAAAGCCGACGATACAGATGATCACAAGATGCATGCCGAATGGGGGGAAGTGTCGGAGGAAACCGCTGCAGCCCTTCAAGCCGTCAAGGCGCGGGGCAACAAGGTGGTCAGCATTGGAACCACGTCCTTGCGTATTCTTGAAAGCGCGGCCCAGGAAACCGGGACAATTGTGCCGTTTGCAGATGAGACGTCAATCTTCATCACGCCTGGATACAAATTCAAGGCCATCGATGCGCTGATGACCAATTTCCATCTGCCGCGGTCGACCCTTTTCATGCTGGTTTCGGCGCTTTCAGGCCTTGAGACCATGCGGGCTGCTTATCAGCATGCTATCGACACCGAATACCGATTTTACAGCTATGGCGATGCGTCTCTGCTGTTTCCAGACGCAAGCCAGGACGCATCCTCATGACCGACCCCAAGAAATTCGGCTTTAAACTGATCACTACAGACGGTATGGCCCGCCGCGGTGAAATCACGACACCGCATGGCGTTGTTCGCACGCCGGCCTTTATGCCTGTCGGGACACAGGCAACGGTGAAAGCCATGTTCCCCGACCATGTCCGTGAAACCGGCGCGGATGTGGTTTTGGGAAACACCTATCACTTGATGCTGCGGCCGACGGCCGAACGGGTCGATCGGCTCGGCGGCCTGCACAAATTCATGAACTGGCCGCATACAATCCTGACTGACAGTGGCGGATTTCAGGTGATGTCTCTGGCTCAGCTGCGCAAGCTGGATGAGGATGGGGTCCGGTTCCAAAGCCATATCGACGGCAGCAAGCATCATCTGACACCGGAGCGGTCTATCGAAATCCAGGGCTTGCTCGGCTCCGATATTCAAATGCAGCTTGATGAATGCATCAAGTTGCCGAGCCCGCGCGAAGAAGTTCAGCGGGCCATGGAATTGTCGCTGAGATGGGCCGAACGCTCGCGGAGCCAATTTGAAAAGATGGGCGGCCCAGGCAAGGGGCAGGGGCTTTACGGAATTGTTCAGGGCGGCGATGTTCCCGATCTCCGCATCCGTTCAGCCGAAGAGCTCGGCAAATTGCCTATGGAAGGCTATTCCGTTGGTGGCCTTGCTGTCGGAGAGCCGCAAGAGGTGATGCTGAAAATGCTCGACATCACCACCCCTATCATGCCGGTCGACAAGCCGCGTTACCTCATGGGCGTCGGCACACCAGACGATCTTTTGGAAAGCGTGAAACGCGGGATCGATCAGTTTGATTGTGTCATGCCAACCCGGGCCGGAAGACATGGATTGGCTTACACCCGGTTTGGCAAGGTCAACTTGAAGAACGCCCGCCACCAGGACGATCCACGCCCCTTGGACGAAGAGAGCGCATGTCCAGCGACAAGCACGTACAGCCGCGCCTACCTTCACCACCTGTTTCGCGCCGGAGAAGCGCTCTCAGGAATGCTGCTGACCTGGAACAACATCGCCTACTATCAAACGCTCATGCAGGGCATGCGGGACGCGATTGAAGAGAGCCGGTTCGAGGATTTCTACGCCAAAACCAAGGACGACTGGGCGCGCGGCGACATCGCCGCGCTGTGATGTCCTTGAAACTTGCCCAGGTCTTCTAAGCTGCGAACCCGTCCGACTTTGTCAGATAGCATCCGGAGATCCGCCACGACCCATCTTCTTGCTCTTCAAAACTGTAGAGGGCGAGCCAATTCTGGCCTTTGGGGCCAGTAACGTAGACTTCCTGGGTCGGGCCGAACTTGGTCATTTTGGACTGCCCGAATGTCACGTCTTTCGGCCGGTAGACCGGCTGATACCCGCTTTTGACCATCTGCATAAAGAACTCAGGGGTCTGGAACCGCTGCTGCAGAGACCTTGTTGCAAAGGAGAATGCCGTTTTGGCATCGTCCGCAGCAAATGCGCTCATCTGGTTCTTGATGATGGACTGAAACACGCTGGTATCTGCGGCAAAGCTTGGTGAAACCGTGCCAATAGCCAGGGCTGCGCCGAGGACGGCGCCGGCCGCGTATTTCCGGAAATAAGAGGCTGCCATAGTCGGTGTCTCCTTTCTCGAACACTCCAACTATACGCCGGTATTTCCTTTTCAGTTCTTAAATAGCTAAGAATTCCCTGCGGAATGCACCCGGTGGGGATAAGTCAGCTTCTTGCCGCCACTTCGGAACGGTCGCTACGCCGTCAAATAAAAAACCCGCCACGGTTCGTGACGGGTTTTGATCAGACTGCAGTTTTGAACAGTTACTCAGCTGCCGCCGGTTGGTCGATCATCTCACGCATGAACGGCAGGATTTCGCTGGCGAGTTTCGGATCATCAAGACCGAACGCAATGTTGGCGCTCAAGAACCCCGCCTTGGAGCCGCAGTCGAAACTCCGGCCTTCGAACTTGATCGACGAGAACGGCTGAGTTTCCATCAGCTTAAGCATGCTATCCGTCAGCTGGATCTCGCCGCCCGCACCGGTATCTTGTTTTGACAACAGCTCGAAGATCTGCGGCTGCAGAATATAGCGTCCCGTGATCATCAAATTGGACGGGGCGGTTCCAGGGGCCGGCTTTTCGACCATGTTGGAAATGTGCGCTGCGTTTTCGTTTATCTTTTCAGCGAGCTCCACAATGCCGTAGTTCTGGGTCTGATCTTCCGGCACTTCCTCTACCGCAATGACGTTGCCGCCGGTTCCGTCATAAAGGTCGACCATCTGTTTCAGGCAGCTGACTTTCGACTTGATAATCACGTCGGGCAATAGAATGGCAAATGGTTCGTCGCCGATGATGTCGCGTGCGCACCAGATGGCATGGCCAAGCCCTAGCGGGGCTTGCTGGCGCGTAAAGCTGGTTGATCCGGGTGTCGGGCGATGCTTTTCAAGAAGATCCAGAGCCGCTGTCTTGTTGCGGGCTTTCAAGGTGTCTTCAAGCTCATAAGCCACGTCGAAGTGGTCCTCGATCACCTGTTTGTTGCGGCCGGTCACAAAGACGATGTGTTCAATGCCAGCAGCCCGCGCTTCGTCCACCACGTACTGGATAATCGGCCGATCGACGATCGTCAGCATTTCCTTCGGCACAGCTTTTGTTGCCGGCAAAAAGCGGGTTCCGAGACCGGCAACGGGAAGGATGGCTTTGCGGATCGGTTTGGTCATGCCTGAAATTCCAACTCTTGCAAATTCCGCCACGCAGGTGGCTCTTATCAACGTGTGCTCACATCCGACCGCGCGTTACCGCAACACGCTTCAGGACGTAACGTTTCTTTTGTATTGGCAATACCCCGGAGAGTATTAACACTGAATGTATCTCTTATCTGCGTGAAACAGATGTGGCGTAAATCACACGCTTGGAGCTGCCTGCATTTTAAATCGATTAAAATGAATTCCATGTTCCGGCCGCCTGATATTGCAGGTTCTGGAAAAGAAGGTTATTGAACACGCGAATTCACATCACCCCCATTTACTCGCTCAATTGAGCGGGCCGCTGTTACCCAGCAGACAAAGGATCCTTGATGACTGAAGCCAACCGCACTGTGAACGTGGGGAGCGTTTCCTTCAACAATTCCGCGCCCTTCAGCTTGATTGCCGGGCCATGCCAACTGGAAAGCCGCGACCATGCGCTGGAATGTGCTGCAGCGGTGAAGGAAATTGCGGGCGGTCTTGGAATTCCGGTTGTCTACAAGAGTTCGTTCGACAAGGCGAACCGGACGTCCCTGTCAGCAACCCGCGGCATCGGCTTGAACGAAGCCCTGCCAATTTTTGCTGAGATCAAAGAGACATTTGGTCTTCCGGTCCTGACTGACATTCATAACGCAGAGCAATGTGCTCCAGTCGCAGACGTGGTCGACGTCCTCCAGATCCCGGCCTTTTTATGCCGGCAGACAGACCTTCTGATCGCGGCTGCTGAAACCGGTGCTGTGATCAACGTAAAGAAGGGGCAGTTCCTGGCCCCTTGGGACATGAAAAACGTCCTCCGGAAGATAACGGATTCCGGCAATCCCAATGTGCTCTTGACCGAGCGTGGCGCGAGCTTCGGGTACAACACTCTGGTGAGCGACATGCGCGCGTTGCCGATCATGGCCCAAACCGGAGCACCGGTGGTCTTTGATGCAACCCATTCAGTCCAGCAGCCAGGCGGTCTTGGCGGATCTTCCGGCGGTGACCGGGAAATGGTTGCTGTGCTGGCGCGCGCAGCCGTTGCTGTCGGTGTTGGTGGGGTCTTTATCGAAACCCATCCAGATCCTGAGAACACAACATCATCAGATGGCCCGAACATGATCGCGCTGCGGAACCTTGGGGCTCTTCTGGCTGAACTGAAAGCCATTGATGCTGTTGTAAAGAAATCCGTCGGTCCGCCGGCTTGATCGATTGGGCCGCGAGTTTGCGGCCCGTTTAGCTTGGGGGAGGCGGTGTTTGAAATCGCTGCCCCGGACTTATCGCGGCGGTTCTTCCAAATGCAGGGAACCGATGAGCGCAAACGAGGAGTAATTCATGACCGCCATTATCGACATCACCGGCCGTCAGATTTTTGACAGCCGTGGCAACCCGACCGTGGAAGTCGACGTCTTTCTTGAAGACGGATCTTTCGGCCGCGCGGCTGTACCGTCCGGTGCATCCACCGGCGCTCACGAAGCTGTCGAACTGCGGGACGGCGGCGACCGCTACATGGGCAAGGGTGTCCAGAACGCCGTTGATGCCGTGAATGGCGAAATTTTTGAAACGATCGGTGGCCTGGAAGCCGAAGACCAGCTCCAAATCGACCGCGCAATGATCGATCTGGATGGAACCCCGAACAAGGCACGCCTCGGTGCAAACGCAATCCTCGGTGTTTCACTTGCTGTCTCGCGCGCTGCAGCGCAGGCAACAGGTTTGCCGCTCTACCGCTATGTCGGCGGAACCTCGGCCCGCACCCTGCCTGTTCCGATGATGAACATCATCAACGGCGGTGAACACGCCGACAACCCGATCGATTTCCAGGAATTCATGATCATGCCGGTTGGCGCGGAAAGCCTCAGCGAAGCTGTCCGCATGGGTTCAGAAGTCTTCCATACACTGAAAAAGGCCCTGTCTTCCGCTGGTTACAACACCAATGTCGGAGATGAAGGCGGCTTTGCCCCGAACCTTGCATCAACCGATGACGCGATCGGGTTCGTCATGAAGGCGATCGAGAGCGCGGGCTACAAGCCGGGTGAAGACATGTTCCTGGCACTCGATGCGGCGTCGACAGAGTTCTTCAAGGACGGAAAATACGTTCTGGAAGGCGAGGGCAAGACCCTGAATCCTGAGGAAATGGCGAAGTATCTGGAAGACCTGGTCAACCGCTACCCGATCATTTCCATCGAAGATGGTCTTGCGGAAGACGACTGGGATGGCTGGAAGGCTGCGACCGACCTTTTCGGTAGCAAATGTCAGCTGGTTGGTGATGATCTCTTCGTGACCAATTCCGCGCGTCTGCGTCAGGGTATTGAGAAAGGCGTAGCCAACTCCATCCTGGTGAAAGTCAACCAGATCGGCACATTGTCTGAAACACTCGATGCTGTTGAGACGGCGCACAAGGCGTCTTACACGGCCGTGATGTCACACCGCTCTGGCGAGACCGAAGATGCAACAATTGCAGATCTTGCGGTGGCAACCAATTGCGGTCAGATCAAGACCGGTTCCTTGGCGCGCTCTGACCGGCTTGCCAAGTACAATCAACTGATCCGCATCGAGGAAGAACTCGGTCCGCAAGCTTTCTACGCCGGACGGTCCATTCTCAAAGGCTGATCGTTGTATTCACGCTATTCGATACCCCGCAAAATTCTGCGGGGTATTTTTTACCATTGAGATAACGGTGTTTTGTTGTTTCAATTGGTAAATCACCGGACTAATGGTTAATGCATTAACCACGAGTACAGCGTCAATATTTACAATATATTGAAGTTGTTCTTATACATAGTCAGCGTTCAACTCTGGATGATTGGCTGCGTTATGAATGCGATTTCCCAAACCCAAGATGTCATTGCCAATTGGCAAGATCAACACAGTGCGCTGTTTGACCGTCAGAACATCAAGCTTAAGCATCGGCTCGCGGAAACTGGATTGTTTTCCGAGGAAGCTCTTGGAAAGCTGATCGACAAGCTTGAGCCGCATCAATACACCTTGAACACGATGGGGCACGACAAGAATGTCAAGGAGTGGCGCCATGGGGAAATCGGCAGCACCAGCGGGACCGAAGTGATCAATTGCATTCGCAACGGCCGTTTGTGGATGAACGTATTCCGGATCATGGACATCGATCCGCAATATGATCGCGTACTCAACCAGATTTTCTCAGAGTTCGAGGTCCGTGTTCCGCACTTGAAGACCACAATGCGCAACATGTCCCTTTTGGTGTCCTCACCCAAAATCCAAGTTTATTACCATGCTGATGTGCAGGGGCAGAGCCTCTGGCAACTGCAGGGAAAAAAACGGGTCTACGTATACCCGGTCAATCAGGCGTTCTTGACCGACGAGTCGCTTGAAAAGATCTTGATGCAGGAAACGGAAGAGGAAGTTCCGTATCAGCCGTGGTTTGACGAGTATGCCGAGGTGCACGACCTGGAGGCCGGGGAGATGATGCATTGGCCGCTCTATGGCCCGCACCGGGTCGAGAACCACGATTGCCTGAACATCTCAGTTACGACGGAACATTGGACGCGCGACATCCGCCACGAATTTGCTGTTCGCTATGGCAATGGTGTCTTGCGCCGGACACTGGGTCTTGAAAATTTGTCGACGGCACCCCGAGGCTTCCACGTTTATCCGAAGGCCGCTGCCGCGCTGGCTTGGAAACGCTTGAAGATGGAAAAGAAACGGCAGGTCCGGCGGATCGTCGACTTCCGTCTTGACCCAACGACTGAACTCGGATTCGTCGATATCGCGCCTTACGAAAAGTAAGCCAAACCAATCATGACGCGGTTTCTGCTTCCACGTCGGTGCGTGTCGCATCGGCGTGCATGATGCCGGCTGCAATTGTTTCGGCTTTTTCGGCGCCAGCCAGCACAAAACGTCCGTCGATGATAAAGCACGGAACACCGGTCACGCCGGATTCCTGGGCTTTGCCTATCTGAGTAATGATTTTGTCGAGGTCGGTCTCGGTCTCGAGCAGTTGCTCGACGAGATCCGATTGCATTCCCGCTTCTTCTGAAATGCGGACCAGAAGTTCGGACTTTGTCAGGTCCTCGCCATTGACAAAATAAGCCTTAAACAGCCGCTCCACCACATCATCCTGAACATCATCGGCTCGGGACCACAGAATGAGTCGATGACAATCCAGCGTGTTCGGTGACAGCTTGATGGCGTCAAAGTCGAACGGGATACCTTCTTCCGTACCGGCCGCTTTGATTTGGGAATAGAAGGCATTCGCCCGTTCCATTCCTCCAAACTTGTCGCTCAGATACTGTTTCCGGTCCTTACCGGTTTTGGGAAGCGTTGCATCGAGCTGAAACGGGTGCCAGCGAACTTCGACGGGAATGTTAGGCACTTGTTTGAGCGCAGCCTCCAGCCGGCGTTTGCCAATATAGCACCAGGGGCACATCACATCTGAGACGATATCAATGGTGATTGCTGGGGTGCTACTCATTCGGGAGACCTTGGGTTTGTTGCAGTTTTTGTATTCTCACCGCCAGACTAGCAGGATGAGTGCGCCGGGGAAATGCCCCGACGTCCGATCTACACTTTGTGAACCGGGTTCAGGGCGCCATCACCGTGTGAGCGAGAATGGAGTTTATCCGTTTTTGAAGGCGCAAAGTACCGGCTTCATTCTTCAAGACAGCCACAGGGCCAAGACCGCGGACCAGGCAAACCAGGTCTTCATCCCGGCTTGTGGCATCCGCAACAGACAGCAAAGTACCGTTCAGTTCCGCAAGATCCTCTGCGGTTGAAGCAGGAATATTAAAGTTTTCCGGAGACAGGCGCATTTCCCAAAGATCGAGCCCGCGGGCTGCCATCGCGTTGGCTGTCGTCTCCAGATAATGCTCATACCGATCTTGATCGAGGCCACCGACGGTAATTTGTTGCTGAAGCCACATATGACTTTCTGAGAGAACGCGGTCGGCGAGACGGCGCCGTTTGCCAAGGCGAATGGCTGACGCCAGCCTCCGGTTGAGTGTTTCGGGGCTGTTTCTTCCAAGAAGGACGTCGGAGGCTCCATTCCGGAACAAGGTAACGACATCTTCTGGATCTTCACACACAGCCAAGACCGGTAAGCTCGCAAAGCGGGCGTCCCGCCTGATTTGCTGCATGTAGTCGATGGTGTCTTCGGACGTGCTGTCGATGACAACCGCGTCAAACGCCCGCTGCGCCATGAATTCGGTGGCCATGCCCCCGTCAAACGCTCCGACGACTTCCACATTGTGGCTGCTTGCGGCCTGCCATTCCAGAAAACGTCCGCTCACCCCGACAACCATCAGGCCGCTGCCGCCGGTGTAGTGTGGTGCCGCACCAAACCCGGGGATCCTACCGAAGATGCGCCGGCGGATCCGAGCTTCTTCCGAACGAAGTAGAGCCCGTTGATGAATGCAAATCAGCATCACCAGGATGTCATCTGGAACTGACCGTTCCAGGATCGCCATTGGTCGAAGCCCGTCGACCGGCTCATCTTCGCTTCCAGTCAGAATGTAAAGCGGAACATCGCAAGGCAGAGTTCGAATCTCTTCTGCCAGCCAAAGAAAAAATGGGCGCCTTTTTTCGGTAGGGATGTCTTGAATGTCGATGATTACCGCCGCCGGCAGCTGCTGTGGTGGAGACAGTGAGCGGTCAAACAGCCCCATCAGAGAGACTTCTTGATCGTTCTCAGCATGGGAAGACGCTGGACGGAGAGGGCACCGTCCCACATACCAATAAGGTCCGCGCCAAGAGAGCGAGGTTTCTACGTCCATCCCGTTTCCCACCATCGACCTGCCTTCATCAGGCCCCTCTTATATTACGCGACAGCCGCAGGCAGCCTTTGTGTGCGTAGTGTCAATCGGTCCCGGCACACCGTACCGTCGTCGTTTCGCGGCAACGATTGCAATATCAACACTCTGTGTGGGATTTTGGCAAGGTCAACTCCCTCAGCGTCAAGATAGGCGAAAAAAGCACCGGCATCGGGCACGTGGCCGGGTTCTGGAACAAGGGCCGCGTACATGCGCGCACCGAGGACCGGGTCTTCGACAATGAACGCGGCCGCTTCCCGTATCCCGGGATAAGACGAATAGATAACATCAATCGTCTCCAGGTTACCGGTGCCCAAGGCATAAAGACCCGGCACGCCGAAACCATTCAGCCCTTCATCGGTGACAGAGACCTTGATATTTGTATTCAGATATCCGTTGCCTTCCCACCGCAGGCGGCGCTGATTGCCGTTTAGTGTCCGCCACCCGATATCGGGCACCATTGGACCACGCACCAGCAAGGTCGGCATTTGGTCTTCAAATGTCTCAGAGACGGCGATTTCGACTAGGGCTGGCCCGCTTTCACACCCCTCTGGCCCCTGATGCTTTCCCAGGGGTATGGGCCTTGATTTCGCACTCGGGCCCCGCGCGTGGGCCGTCAGGGCAAATTCGTCGGCGATATTGAGATCAACCATACGCCTGCGCGGTACGAACGTTGTTGGCTGCGGCGACGAGATGTTCCAGGCAGCCAGGAGGGTTGTGTTCACATCGCCAAGCTTACGGTCCAGTGTCTGCGCAAGTGGCCCCGGTGCGAGAACAACATCCGCTTTGACGGCTTTGGCGTGGTCGGCAAGATTAGCAAGCGACGTCGGGTGATGAAGATGAAGCGTTCCTGCCGTCATCAGCCAGGGCACAAGCCCGCCGCCAAGACCTGTCAGCCCGCTGAGGGAATAGGGGAGGACAATATTGCCCGCTTCCTTGATATGCGCTTCGTTGATCACCAAAGTGCCGCAGGACGTCCAATGATTGTGGCACCGGCTGACCGGCATGTTTTCTTCGCCGCTCCGGCTCCAGCAGATGGTCGCCGCATGATCCGCGGGATCTGGGCGCGGTTCGCTCCGCTCGAACTGCAGCTCATCTCCCATTTCGGCAAGCATTGGTCCAAGTTCGATCAACCCGTCTGGGATGTCCTTTCCAAGACCGAAAACAAAGCGCAGCGAAAACAGTTCCGCCGCCACATCCCGCGCGGCTGTGCCAACATCCCGGGTTTCAATCCGGTCTGCCGCAATCAGGCCCTTTGCACCGATCGAATTAAGCGCATCCAGAACGTTCTTCTGCCGCCAATGAAGGGGCAGCGGGGAAACGATCAAATCGGCGCGCAAGGCGGCCAATATTGCAATGACGGTGTCTACGGTGTTGGGCGATTGGACTCCAACCACATGATCTTGCGTGAGCCCGACAGCGCCATAAAACGCGGCAAGCTTGTCGATCTCGCGATCCGCTTCAGCGTATGTCAGTCGGCGTGGTGCGCCACCTGTCCAGGTTGCGCGATCCGGCGCATCGACGATGGCGACACGGTCAGGGTGGGTTTCTGCGGTTTGGCGGAAAATTTCATCAAGCGGCAAATCGGACCAGGCTCCGCTTTCATGATGTTCCTGCACCAGGCTTTCAGGCGTTACTTTCATTTTTCAAGTTGTCCGTAGGTCCGATCAGTTGAGTGAGGTTGACCACCACGTGTCCAGTTCATCCCCATAAAGAGAATGGTGGCTCGGCGGCGAAACGCGTTTCCAGTGTGCGGCCCAATAGTCGGGCAAGTGATAAAGCGGTACCGAGTAGGCCCCTGAGATCAGAACCCGGTCGAAGGCGCGCACCGCATCGACAAAGTGTTCCCTGGACCGGGCACCGACGATTTCGTCGATCAGGGCATCAATCGCCGGTTCGCTGGCCCCGACGAAGTTGAAGGATCCCTCAGCTTCAGCAGCTTGTGATGACCACCGCCCGTATTGTTCTGCGCCAGGAGACAGCGAAGACGTCCAGGTGTTGAACACCATGTCGAAATCACGCCGTGTGCGCCTGTCTTCGAACTGGGACGGATCTACACTGCGAACCGTTGCCTCTATTCCAAGCAACTCAAGGGTCCGGATGTAGGCAAGAGCCAGTTTTTCCTCGTCTTCGTTCTTGGACAGGATTTCGAAACTGAGCGGTTCGCCTGTTTCCTGATGGATCAGCTTGCGGTCTTGAAGCGCGTATCCGGCTTTCTTGAATTCATTCAGGGCCGCACGGAGAACTTTTCGGTCCCTGCCAGAGCCATCCGCATCTGCCGGCCGCCACGTGCCCTCCAGAACGTCCGGATCAACGGCATCGGGGAAGGGGGCAAGCAAAGCGCGTTCTCGTTCGCTCGCAGGCCGGCCGATCGATGACAGTTCGGAATTGTCCCAATAACCAGCTGTCCGCCTGTAGAGCCCATAGTAGAGATTGTCGTTCACCCACTTGAAGTCGAACAGCATCCTGAGTGCTTTTCGGGTCACCCGATCGGAGAATTGGTCTCGCCGGGTGTTGAACGCCATGCCTTGCGTGGGCGCTGGAACACCACGCGGGATCTCCAGCTTTATGACATCGCCATCCTTGGCGGCAGGAAAGTCAAAGCCTGTAGCCCAGCGAACGGGATCACCGAATTTCAGAAAGTCGATGAGGCCTTTTTTGAATGATTCCTGGAGCGTGGTCTCATCGCGATAGTATTCGACCCGGATCTCATCGAAATTGTCGAAACCCTTTTTGACCGGTAGGTCGTTCGCCCAGTAGTCCGGATTCTTCTCGTAAACCACCAGCCGGCCCGGCTCGATAGTCTTGAATGTGTAGGGGCCGGAGGCAACAAGCGGTGTGAGGGTCGAACGGTCGAACGTCTCGGCATCTGTGTGTTTTTTGGAAAAGATCGGGGCAAGGGCAACCAGCAGGGGCAGTTCCCGGTTGTCGCCGTTTTCAAAGACCAGTTTCAGCCGGTCGGGCGCAGTGATACTCTTTTCCTTAATCTGCGCATACCAGTTACGGAACGGCGGACGTCCCTTTTCCTCTATGATTTCAAGGGAAAAGATCACGTCTTCAACTGTAACCGGCGAACCATCTGAGAATTTGGCGTCCGGATTGAGTTCAAACTCAATCCATTCGCGGCTATCTGGCAATCGAACGCGCTGTGCGAGCAGCCCGTAAAGGGAAAACGGCTCTGCATAAGACCGAACCAGCAGGCTTTCAAAGATGTTGTTGCCGAATTGACGTTCCCGCATACCCCGGGCAGATGTCCAGCCACCTTGAACGATGAAAGAATTCAGGCTGTTGAAAGTCCCTTGAACACCCAATGTGATGGAACCGCCTTTCGGAGCATCGGGATTTGCGTATGGGAAAGGCGCATCAGGTGCCAGGGCCGGTTCGCCATGCATCGCAATGCCATGAGACCATTCGACCGAGTCGTCGGCCGAATATGCGGCGGGACCGAGAAGTGTCGAAATCACAGTGGCCATGCCGAGAGAACCGGCAAACAGCACCGCCTGTGCGGTTTTCGCACAGCTGCTTTTTTCTGAACGTCGCGGCCAGTTGAACATCACAAATACGGAAAACCGGTTGATTCTCATTTCAAAAGCGTACCACAAGGAAATAAAGGCAGCGCGCCGAACAAGCAGGAAACTGTTGGATATTCAGAATTGTTTCGCAGATCGGAAAGTGCGTTGCATATCGGTCACCCTCTTGCCCAAATTGGGTGTCTTACCATGGAAAACCGACATGAAAGCGCGGCCGGGTCTTGCGGTTGTATGCGGAATGTCACAGAACAGCGCAAAGATTTGCACATCCACGATTGAGGACGTTTCGATGAAGAGTGTTTTGAAAAGAGGATTGATCGCTGGCGCCGCCGCCGCGCTCGTGACCCTGTCTTCTTTCGCAAGTGCTCCCGCAATTGCCCAGGAAGAAGAGAGCCCTTGGACAAAGGCGTGTAACAAGAACGAGCAGACCAACAACAAGGAAGTCTGCTTTATTTCTATTGAGTTGCGGACGAATACCGGTCAGTTCCTGAGCAACGTCGCCATTCAGGAAGTTGAAGGCGAAGCTCGGAAGAAGCTCCTGGTGGCCGTACCGACCGGGGTTTTGATTCAGCCAGGCGTTCGCATCCAGATCGATGACAGCAAGCCGGTGCAGGGCAAGTACAGCATCTGTGCGCCGAATGCGTGTTACGCCGAGTTGGCAATCGACAACAACTTCGTCAACGCGATGAAGCAGGGCGGTGGCATGCGGGTTATCCCGTTCAACCAGCAGGGCAAGGAAATCGCTTTTGACGTCACGCTAATTGGCTTCACCAAGGTCTATGACGGCGCGCCGATGGACATTGCTGAGCTGCAAAAGCGTCAGGAAGAACTGCAGAACGAGTTGCAGAAACGGGCTGATGAGGCACGTCAGAAGCTGATCGACGCACAAAACGCGGCGAACCAGTAAGATCTCTTCTTAGTGATAGTATCCGATCAGGCCGGAGCGAAAATGCTCCGGCCTTTTTGTTTGTGTCGGAAAACAGGGACGTGGCCAACAAAAAAGCCGGACCTAGTGACCCGGCTTTCAATCTTCGGAGCTGTTAATCGGGAAGGTCTTCAGTGCATCTCCACCGACCGCGGCAGATAAGAGCCATCTGACTGTTCTTCGAAGATCTCAGCAACCTGCGGATGGCGCACCGGCTCACCTGTCATGTCGGGAACAAGATTTTGTTCGCTGACATAAGCGACGTACTCGGTTTCATCGTTTTCGGCGAGCAGATGATAAAACGGCTGGTCGCGTTTCGGACGAACGTCTTCTGGAATGGCATCCCACCATTCTTCGGTGTTGCTGAAGGTCGGATCGACATCAAAGATTACCCCGCGAAAGGGGTACACCCGGTGCCGAACCACCTGACCGATTTTGAATTTCGCCGTACGCATGATTACTCAATCGCCAACTGCTTGCATGTGCAGGAAGTAGCTTTCCTATTGTGCACATGCAAGGGGTCTAAGTGTCAATATTAGCTCGGCAAACTTGCCGAAATCTAAAGACCGTAAACTGCTGCAAGTTCTGCATCCTTGGATGCGACAACTTTAGCCAGGTCAACAATCACCTTGGCCTGTTTCCAGGTTGCATCATCTTGCATTTTTCCATCGATCATGACTGCGCCTGTGCCATCGGGCATGGCATCAAGGATCTTCATGGCAAACGCCACTTCGCCGGGATCTGGCGAAAAGACACGTTTTGCAATGTCGATTTGTGTCGGGTGCAGTGACCAGGCACCGAGGCAGCCCATCAGAAATGAATTGCGGAACTGGCTCTCGCACGCATCGGTATCGGAAAAATCGCCGAATGGCCCATAAAACGGCTTCAATCCATACGATAGGCAGGCATCCACCATCTTTGCCACCGTGTAATGCCAAAGATCTTGCTGGTAAGCCGTTCGTGCCGCACCTTCGGTAGGGTCTGCAAGAACTGCGTAATCTGGATGTCCGCCACCAACCCGGGTGGTTTTCATGCCACGCGAGGCTGCAAGATCAGCCGGCCCCAGGCTCATGCCGTGCATCCGCGGACTTGCAGCGGCAATCGCCTCAACATTCTTCACCCCTTCGGCGGTCTCAAGGATCGCGTGAATGAGGATCGGTTTTTGAATGCCCGCCTTCGCTTCAAGCTGCGCAAGAAGCTGGTCGAGATAGTGAATGTCCCAAGGACCTTCGACTTTCGGCAGCATGATGACATCGAGTTTCTCACCAACTGCCGGAACGATTTCCATCAGATCGTCCAAAAACCACGGGCTGTTCAGGCAGTTGACCCTTGTCCAAAGCCCGGTCTGGCCGAAGTCGTTGTCTTGGGCCATCTGGATGAAGCCACGGCGTGCGTCCGTTTTGGCATCGGCGGGAATTGCGTCCTCGAGATTGCCGAGGACCACGTCCACCTTGGCAATGAGATCCGGCACCTTGGCTCGCATTTTCTCAATATGCGGCGGAACGAAATGGATCATCCGCTCAAGGGTAACGGGCAGTTCACGGAAGGGATCCGGCGCGCCAATCGCTAGGGGTTTGTAAAATGCGCTCGGGGTTTTGGTCAAAATGCTGTCCTCCACAATTGTGGCCCTAGCATATCTTCCAAATGTTGCACTGCAACTGCTCCGAAAGGCGGACAGGCGCGGCCCGCTTACGCGGCGTCCTTCGCCGGAGCGGCGCTTCCAGCTGCAGCCCATTTCTTATGGATCCACATCCATTGCTCAGGATGCTCGCGAATCCATTCTTCAAAAATCTCATGAATACGGACAGTCGCCGCTTCAATGTCCGCCTGCCGGTCATCTGTGACGGGCACGGAGATTGCACGCCCTTCTATGCGGAAGTTCACGCCGTTCTTTCGGATCACCCGTCCAAGGACAATCGGCACACCGCAGGATCGGGCCAGAGAGGCGGGAATTGGGTTTGCATAAGCCATCTGACCGAAAAACGGGACCTGAATTCCCCGGGTCTCGCGAAGATCGCCCATGATAGCGACAATCCCGCCAGCTTTCAGGGTCGACAAGATCTTTCGCGCTGTCTGGTGACCTTTCGACAACAAACCGCCCTTGTAAAGGTCCTTCCGCAACGAGCGGAGAGCCTTGTCGGCCTCCGGGTTTTTCAAAGCCTGATAGACCCCGGTAATCTCAAGGCTGTCCATCACCGCGGGCTGAACGCACATTTCCCAATTGCCACTGTGAAACGACACGAACAGCGCGGCCTGTTCCCCGCGGAGAACCGCCTGCGTGATCTCGTCGGCATCGGCCTCGAACCGATGATCTTCATGCAGGAGCCGGTCGATATGGAAGGTCTCGGCAGCGACTCGGCCGAGATTATCCCACATCCCCAAAACGATTTTTTCCCGTTCTTTGAGTGGCATGTCCGGAAAAGCGTTTTCCAGATGCGTCAGCGCCCGTTTGTGACGCGCATTCAAAGGAGCAATCCAGCGCCAGCAACGTCCCATCAGCCAAGACGCAAAATCCACCGGGAACAACCGGAAAAGGCCAATCGCTGCGGAAAGCAGTAGGCTTTCAAGGTGGTTTCGAAACGTCATAGAAGCTGTGCTGGTCACTGATGGTGGACAGTCCCGGTCCACACGGCCTGAATTGGTCTCACCGTTCCGCCAAAAGCACACGGGACAAGCGGCATACGGAACGTTATGGCCTTGCGGTTCACCTCAAGACCTGTTTGGAATGCGATCCGGCGCGCCGTCTTGCATGTTGGGGTCCTTATCGAAGGCAGCACGATTATGCAAGCGCTCAGCCGCGTATCACCGCAACCGGCCTGCCAAACGCAAGTATTTTGAACTCACTATGCAGAACGTCATCTCGCTTTCTCTACCGTTTTTCGGGCTGATTTTCCTGGGCTACGCGGCCGGCAAAATCAAACAGATCCCCGAAGCCGGTTTGAGCTGGATGAACTTCTTTGTCGTCTATCTGGCTCTGCCCGCATTGTTTTTTAGGCTGTTATCCGGAACCCCTTTTGAGGAATTGGCGAACTTCGCGTTTATCGCGGCCACAACCTTCACCACTTACATCGTGTTCGCGGTGGCCTTCTGCATCGGGGTGGTTGCCACTCGGGGGAGCATCGCCGAATCAACGATTCTGGGTATTGCAGGCGCGTATTCCAACGTCGGCTACATGGGGCCGGGGCTGACGCTCGCGGTTCTCGGAGAAGAAGCGACGGTGCCGACAGCTCTCATCCTGTCGTTCGATAATGCCCTGATGTTCATCCTAGCGCCAATGATGATGGCAGTCGCGGGCGCTGAAGATCAAAGCATCGCAGATACCGTCAAAAGCATTCTTTGGCGGATCTTCAGCCACCCGTTCATTCTGGCGACCATCGCAGGGGTGTTGGCTGCTGCTTTTGAGCTGCAGCAACCCCAGGCGTTTTCGACACTCCTGACCTACCTGAGCAACGCCGCAGCGCCTTGTGCGCTCTTTGCCATGGGGGTCAGCATAGCCATCCGCCCAATTGGCCGGATCCCGATCGAACTACCGATCGTTCTGGCTGTGAAGCTGATCGTGCATCCATTGCTGATCTTCTTGTTGTTGATGTGGCTTGGGAATATCGACCCGGTCTGGATCGCGACGGCGGTCCTGATGGCATGTTTGCCACCGGCGACAAACGTGTTCGTCATCGCCCAGCATTACGGGACTTATGTCCAACGGGCCTCGAGCTTTGTCCTGATAGGCACGCTTGTATCAATCGTCACTGTGACCACCTTCATTTGGGCCATCACCACAGGCGCACTCCCGACCGGGTTCGCAGAAGTCATGCGGGGAGGGTGATATGCCGGACATTGACGCACTTTCAGTCATAGAGCGCGAGCCACCAGACATCCGCGATGGGTTGCTTGAGCTCCGCCGCTTGATACTCGAGACGGCCGCTGAGACTGACGGTGCCGGCAAAATTGTCGAAACGCTCAAATGGGGCCAGCCGAGCTATCTGACGGAAAAACCCAAATCAGGAACGACAATCCGTATCGCGAGTGATGGTTCCGAGTTGGGCGACATTGCGCTTTATGTTTCCTGCAACACCAGTCTTGTATCGGAATGGCGCGGTCTCTTCCCAGACCTCATCTTTGGCGGTGACCGCAGCCTGCACCTTTCCCTCGCCAAACCCCTGCCTCTGCTGGAGTTGAGGCAGATGATCCGGATGGCCTTGACCTACCACAGCAGAAAGACGTCGCGCTGAAGCACCTATACTTAAGAATAGAGTTAGGGGCGTAGCTGAAATCCCGTTCCCGGTGCCATCCCTTCGCGCATGAGCAAACGCCGGAAGGGGCCAATCTTGCCCGCCAGATACATTCCCGCGCTACGGGCGGCCTGAACCGGCAGGAAATCTGTCAAAAGGGAGCGGTTCAACATATCGACCGCATTGGTCCTGGACCGGATATCGGCCATCCGCTTGTGTTCAAAAGTTCTCAGGGCTTCCGGACTGCCTATGTCCTGTCCTTTGGCCTGAGCCGCGGCCACAGCCGATATTAAATCGGAGATGTCACGCATGGACAGGTTCAGGCCCTGCGCGCCAACTGGCGGGAAGACATGCGCCGTTTCCCCGACCAAAGCCAAACGATTTGAAATCACCGACTGGGCCGTCATGCCAGACAACGGGAAGGTCTGCGGTTCGGAAATTACCGTGAACTTGCCGAGAATGGAGCATGCCCGGTCTTCCAAATCCCGTGCGAGCAGCGTCTTGTCCATGGTTTTCAACCGGTCCGCGGTTTCTGCCGTCTCAACACAGACCAAAGAGGACTGCCGGCCGGGCAGCGGAACAAGCGTGAACGGTCCGGTTGGTGTGTGGAATTCGGCCGAGATACCGCTGTGTGGGAGCGTGTGCTCGAGATTGAGAACAAGGGCGGTCTGTGGATAAGACCAGCGCTTGACCTCTATTCCGGCCGAAGTCCGCAGAAGCGAGTTACGGCCGTCGGCTGCAACAGCGAGATCTGCAGAAACGGTTGTCCCGGTTTTTGTGGTGATAACGGTTTTATCTTCGGAAAAAGCAGCGTTTTCAGCGAGGTCATCGACGCAAGTGAGGTTGTCCTCAGCGGAACAGGCAGCGGCCAGCACCTTGTTGAGTTCGGCGTTGATGATGTTGTAGCCAAACTCTTCAACGCCGAGTTCTGCGCTTTCAAAAAGGGTTTCGGGCGAGCGGATCAGCCGTTTGGATCCATCGATCATGCGCATCGTTTTCAAGGGTTCTGCCGTAGGCAGAATGTCGTCCCAGACGCCGAGGCCTTTGAGCAGATCGATCGATTTTTGCCAGAGGGCTGTGGTCCGAGCATCTTGAGGTGCGTCAAAAGGGGCGACCAAAGCCGTTTTGATGCCGGTCTTCCCAAGCGCCAGCGCCGTGATCCGCCCAGACGGTCCACCACCGACAACAACTGCATCACACGAGATTTCTTTCTTCGCCCGGGCCATGATCGTTTCCGCACTTAAAGACTTGTTGCAACTTGCCTTACGATGTTGGGCTATACCTCATAAAGATCAACGGGACCAAATCGCGCAGGTCGGTAATTAGATCTTTGGTGCACCGACGGTGTGGTCTGCTCCATGAGAAATATCAATTCGTTGGGCTAAAATCCGCGGTAGGTTCTGCTCGAAATTGGCAATGAGTCCGGCCCAAGACAACACATATGACTGTTTTGCATTCTCCTGATGGCCTGAAACCGCATATCGGCGAACCACAGCGTGGATGGCCGCTTGTTCTCTTGGTCGTCGCGGCACTGACAATGAGCGGCTGGTCGTATCTGATTGTTATGGTCGCAGCCATGGTTCCAAGCATGGACATGGCTGAAGCTGGCCCAGGTATGATTCTGTTCAATCAGTTCAATTTCATGCGCGGTTTGCCGGAAGAGGCCAGGGCAGCACTTGCAGCCCTTTGTTTGCCGGCCGGCGCAACGTTCGGCATGCCCAGCGTTGCGTTGACGGGTGTCGACATTGCCAAGATTTTTATGATGTGGGCCATGATGGCACTGGCCATGATGCTGCCGTCCGCGACGCCCATGGTGAAAGCCTTTCACCAGTATGTGTCTATTGAGGGCACTCAGACAAAATCAGTCTTTTCGGCAACAGTGGCAGTTGTGTTTGGATATCTCGCTGTCTGGATCGGCTACGCGGTTGTTGCGACTACCGCGCAGGTTGGTTTGTCCAAGCTAGGTGCATTGTCCGACATGATGGCGCCGGTCAGCATGGCGCTCACGACATCCATCTTGCTGGCCGCAGGTCTGTATCAATTCACGCCGGCTAAGCGCGCCTGTCTAGAACGGTGCTGGTATCCCAGATGGTCCTTTGCCCGGAACCGAGCAGATTATAGTACCCAGTCTGCTTTTCGTGAGGGACTGGCACAGGGTTGGATCTGCCTTGGTTGCTGCTGGGCCGTCATGACGGTGATGTTTGCGGTCGGGTTGATGAACATTCTTTGGATTGCAGTGCTTGGCGCGGTAATGGCTTTGGAAAAAACATTTCCCAGCCGGGCTTTCCCGATCGGGATCGGGATATTTTTGCTGGTGTGGGGCGGTGCGCTTGCGCTTGGAATGGTTCTCGGCCAAGGCGCTTCTTAGAAACATTGCAGTCTGAAGTGTTTCTCTGCTTTTGCGGTTCACACTGTCATCGATTTGCAATACAAATAGAAGCTGTTGACTCCTTAGCACTCTTATCAGGGCGAAGAATTGGGAGCCGCCGCGCCACGGAAAAAGAAATGCAACTCCGCGCGGATTTTATTGTTTAAACGAGGACCTAGGCCCGTGACGGACGTAACGCCTGGCAAAGTCGCGCCGGAACCCGCGCTGTTTTTGATCCATATTCTGACAGCTTCCGGAGCCCCGATTGCGTTGATTGCGCTGCTTGCTGGTGCACAGGGCAAATGGGACGAGATGTTTGCCTGGCTTGGACTGGCACTTTTCGTCGACGGCATTGATGGCCCACTTGCGCGCAAGTACAACATTGCGGAACGCCTGCCGCGCTGGTCGGGCGCGTCCCTCGATTTTGTCATCGACTATGCCACCTATGTGTTCCTGCCCGCCTTTGCACTGTCTTGGAGCCTGATGCTCTCAAGCCCGTGGAACTGGATCTGCGGCGGCCTCGTTGTGTTCACCGGTGCGCTCTATTTCGCAGACAACGGCATGAAAACGCCGGACGGATCCTTCAAGGGCTTCCCGGCAGGCTGGAATATGGTGGTGTTTGGTCTCATGGTTCTGTCGCCGTCCGAAGCCTTCACGATTGCCGCTGTCATCGTGTGTTGTGTTCTCACATTTGCGCCGATCCGGTTTGTTCACCCGGTCCGCGTCAAACGCTGGCGCTGGCTGACCCTTCCAGTCACGCTTGTTTGGATGGCGCTTGCTGCGCTCGCGATCTGGAACGGGATGGTGTTGAGCACCTGGGCAGCAGTCCTGTTTACAGCTGCCAGCCTTTACCTCTTCTCAGTGTCCGCGGTTCAGCAGCTGATCGATCGCGTGGACTGATCGGTCACTCAACGAGAACTTTTCCCGGCTCTAGCTTCTAATGCACTGTAAACAGTGTGTTCTTCGTTTCGCGCTGGCATCGTTGCGACGGGCTGGATATGGTCTTTGCAAGGATCTGCACCAGTTGTTTGCGTGCAATCATGATGAAAATCTGTGGGAGTTGATATGGTACAGGCAATCCGCGTGCATGAGACAGGCAGCGCCGATGTTTTAACCTGGGAGCATGTAGAGGTGGGCGAGCCGGGCCCCGGTGAAGCGCGCATCCGGCACACGGCGATTGGCCTCAATTTCATCGACACCTATTTCCGGTCCGGCCTTTATCCGGCACCCGATGGGGTACCGTTTATTCCAGGAAATGAAGGCGCCGGTATTGTTCAGACAGTCGGTGAGGGCGTGTCCCACATAAAGCCGGGTGATCGTGTGGCCTATGTCGGTCCGCTTGGCGCCTATGCTCAAGAGCGGATCATTCCGGCGGACCGCCTTGTGGTCGTTCCTGACGGAATTGATGACAAGGCTGCGGCCGGCATGATGCTGAAGGGGATGACGGCCCAGTATTTGCTCCGCCAAACCTTCAATGTCGGCCCGGAGACAACCCTTCTGTTTCATGCCGCAGCCGGGGGCGTCGGCCTGATTGCCGGGCAATGGGCAGCCCATCTCGGGGCAACGGTGATTGGCACTGCAGGGTCACAGGACAAAGTCGATCTGGCCAAGGCCAACGGCTACCAGCATGTCATCAACTATAGAACCGAAAATTTCGTCGAACGCGTCAAGGAAATCACCAACGGCAAGGGCTGCGACGTTGTTTATGATTCTGTTGGCAAGGACACCTACCCGGGTTCGCTGGATTGCTTGAAGCCTCGCGGGCTGTGGGTCAGCTTCGGTCAGTCCTCCGGCCCGATCCAGGACTTCAATCTTGCACTGCTTGCGCAAAAGGGATCGCTGTTCGCAACCCGGCCTACGCTCTTTAGCTATATTGCGACCCGCGAACAGCTGGAGATGACGTCCGGCGATCTGTTTGATGTCGTATCCAAAGGCATTGTGAAGATCGCGGTCAACCAGGAGTACCGTTTGGCCGACGCGGTCCAGGCGCATACCGATCTGGAAGGCCGGAAAACCACCGGCACGACCGTTCTGATCCCATAAGGAAGGTTCAGAATGCGTTCAGCGCGCGCACAGGAGCTGGCCCGGAATCTTTACAGCCCAGCGATGCGGTACTTTCTTGCCGCTGCCGAGGCTGGGTCTATCCGGGCCGCATCGCGCGAGCTGAATGTTGCTTCATCCGCAGTCAACCGGCAAATCCTGTGGCTTGAAGAAGCGCTTGGCCTGCAGCTCTTTGAGCGCGTGGGCCGGCGGATGCGGTTGTCTCAGGCCGGCGAGGTGCTGCTGGCGCACATCCGGCGGACCTATTCCGATTTTGAAGGCACGGTTGCTGAACTGGATGCGTTGAAGGGATTGCGCCGGGGAACCGTCTCCATCGCATCCGTGGAGAGCGTTGCAGAGCGGTTGCTGCCAGCAGTGATCAGTTCGTTCCGCCGGACGTATCCCGGTATCCATGTCAACGTTTCGGTTTCCTCTTCGCAGGAAGCGGCCAGGAAAGTGGAAGCGGCCGAAGCGGATGTCGGGTTCACCTTTGACCCTCCCGACATGTCGACCCTGACCGCGGCCTTCCATCATGATCTGGTGATTGGCGCGGTAATGGCCCCCAACCATCCTTTGGCGGACGAAAACGGACTGAGTCTTGCCGATTGTCTTCGCTATCCGGTTGCCTTGCCGGCAGAAGGTTTGTCGATCCGAGCCAGAATTGATGTCATCCGGAGCCGAATTCCTGGTGCATCCATGACCTATGTTGAGGCGAATTCCTTGCGATTGATGCGGGCGCTGGCACGGGATGAGAACGTCATTGGTTTTCAAACGCAGATCGGCTGCGAAGAAGATATTGAAGCCGGACATTTGATCTTTAAGCCATTGAAAGATGAACCTCTTCAGGCCGATCGTCTTTGTGTGGTAACATCGTCTCTGCGCGCTTTGGCTTTGGCCCCGGCGATGTTTTTTGATCACGCAGTGTTCGCCTTGAAAGAGCGGCTAGCATCCATTGATGCCAATTAGGCATCATTAAGTACGCAAATGAGCGCTTTGGATCTGCGTCTATTTCAGGCACATTTTTAATCTGATGGATTTTGCGGCACTGCCGCAAGAGGGAGAGACTGATGGGGCGTTTGACAACGCACGTTCTGGATACTGCTTTGGGGGTCCCTGCAAAGGGCCTCAAGATAGAGCTTTGGTCTGCGAACGATGCGCCGGCTCATATTTCAAGCCATGTGACCAACGACGACGGCCGGGTCGACGGTGCAATTCTCACCGACGATGTGTTTGAAACCGGAACCTACGAGCTCCGCTTCCATGCAGGTGAATATCTTAAACGTACCAATCAAACCCTCCCGGATCCGCTTTTTCTGGATATCGTTCCAATCCGCTTCGGAATCGCCGATGCAAACGCGCACTACCATGTGCCGTTGTTGCTTTCGCCGTTCGGCTATTCAACCTATCGGGGGAGTTGAGGGATGCGGGACACGATCCGGTTCATCAAAGGCGGTGAAATTGTCGAGCTCCACGATGTCGGGCCGACTGAGACACTTCTTGACTATTTGCGGCTCCGCCGAAAGGAAACCGGCACCAAGGAAGGCTGCGGCGAAGGTGACTGTGGTGCCTGCACCGTCGCGCTTGGCCGGGTCATAGATGGCAAGCTGACTTATCAGCCGGTGAACAGCTGCATTCAGCTCTTGGGCATGGTCGATGGCGCTGAACTGGTGACCGTGGAAGATCTTGTTCAGGACAAGCGACTGCACCCGGTTCAGCAGGCCATGATGGATCTTCACGGGTCGCAATGCGGGTTCTGTACACCGGGTTTCGTCATGACGTTGTTCACCCTGTATCACGCGGAAGGCGAAGCGAAATCCCGCAAGACGGTCACGGAATGGCTTGCCGGAAACCTTTGCCGGTGCACGGGATATCGCCCGATTGTCGATGCGGCACTGGAAGCCTGTTTCAACGTTGCAGATGACGCTTTTACCTGGCGGTCGAACGAAACCCGCGAGCAACTGAAGAAACTTGCTGACAGCCGCGATATTTTCCTTGGAACCAGTGAGCGGTTCTTCTCCTCGCCGGCGTCTTTGGATGGCCTGGCAGCGCTGTACGGTCAGCATCCGGATGCCACCCTGGTCTCGGGCGCGACCGATGTTGGGCTCTGGATTACAAAACACCTCCGCGATCTTCCCAAAACCATCTGGCTCGGCCGGATCGAGGGCCTGGACCGGGTCGAGGAAAGCGAATCCGGTATTTTGATGGGGGCAACGGCGACCTTTGCCGCGACTGAGGCCGCGATGACGCGGATCTCACCGGATCTGGGCGAACTCTGGAAGCGGATTGGGTCCAAACAGGTTCGCGCGTCCGGAACGGTTGGCGGTAACATTGCCAACGGATCGCCGATCGGAGATTCGCCTCCGGCGCTCATTGCGCTTGGCGCCACATTGGAGCTTCAATCTGCAGACACTGATCGCGCTCTGGCACTTGAAGACTTCTTCATCGACTACGGGAAACAGGATCGCCTCCCGGGTGAGTTCGTGACCGGGCTGTTTGTTCCGCGCCCCTCCGCCAATCAGGTCTTTCACTGCTACAAAATTTCAAAGCGCTTCGACCAGGATATCTCATCCGTCATGGCCGCCTTCCGGTTCACCATTGTTGATGGCCGGATCATCGATGCACGGATCGCTTATGGTGGCATGGCGGGAACACCGAAGCGGGCCAGCGGAGCAGAAGCGGCATTGAAAGGAGCGATCCTGGAGGATGCATCGACCTGGGCGGCCGCCATTGACGCACTCAACACCGACTTCACGCCATTGACGGATATGCGGGCAAGCGCGGAATACCGCATGGAAACGGCGCGGGCCTTGCTCGCGAAAGCCTTGATGGAAACCGATGGGACAGCCGCGGAAAGCGTCCGGGTTTTGGCAAAGCGGGAGGCAGATCATGACCGCGCCGCTTGATCCGAGCAAAGTGACTGCCCCGCTAAAGCACGTGCGGAAACCATTGCCCCATGACAGTGCAGAGATGCATGTCACGGGCACAGCACCTTACATTGATGATCTGACGGAGGCCGTTGGTACGCTGCATGTCGTTCCGGGCTGGGCGAGATCTGCGGTCCGCGGCAAGATCAGTTCCATCGATCTGACGGATGTGAGCGCAAGTGACGGCGTCGTCGCCGTGCTGACATCTGAGGATATCCCGGGAACCAACGATTGCTCATCCGGTTTCGGTGATGATCCGGTTCTGGCTGATGGGGAAATCCTGTTTTATGGCCAAGTAGTCTTTGCCGTTGTGGCAGAAACCCGGGATCAGGCGCGCAAGGCAGCCCTGGAAGCCAAAATCGAGGTCGCACCGATCCCACCAATCCTGACGCAGGAAGATGCGGAAGCTGCGGAAACAATGGTGCTGCCGGACTACCAGTTCCGGCGCGGATCACCTGAAACCGGTATGACAGCGGCAGAAGAGGTCTTGTCCGGTTCGTTCCGTATCGGCGGGCAGGAGCATTTTTACCTGGAAGGCCAGATCGCCATGGCCGTGCCGCAGGAAGCAGGCGGCATGCTGGTTCATACGTCGACCCAGCATCCGACGGAAGTGCAGCACACCGTGGCAAAAGTTCTTGGCGTCCCGGATGCCTTGGTCACTGCGGAAGTCCGGCGTATGGGCGGCGGCTTTGGCGGCAAGGAATCCCAGGCGAACCAATGGGCGAGCTTGGCTGCACTCGCCGCTCACGCTACAGGCCGGGCATGCAAGGTTCGACTCGATCGTGATGACGACATGATCATGACCGGAAAACGGCATGATTTCCGCGTTGACTGGACCGTTGGCCATGATGGTACGGGCAAGATCCGCGCGGTCGATATGGAGTTTCTGGCCCGGTGTGGCTACTCGGTCGATCTATCCCTTGGTGTGAACGACCGTACACTGTTTCATGCGGATTCCAGTTATTTCTATCCAGACGCGGCCATCCGGTCCCGGCGTCTGAAAACAGACACATGCTCCAATACTGCATTCCGCGGGTTTGGCGGGCCTCAAGGGATGCTGGCTGCCGAACGCATAATTGATGCGATTGCCATCAAGACCGGCCGGGATCCGTTGGATATTCGCAAGCTGAATTTTTATGACGGCGAGCGCAATCTGACACCTTACGGCATGCCGGTGGAAGAATACGCGGTTATGCATGACCTCATCGACCAGCTCGAAGAAAGCTCAGATTATTGGTCGCGGCGCGACGATGTTCGTGATTTCAATGCGGTAAATGCCGTCTTGAAAAAGGGGCTGGCCCTGACGCCGGTGAAATTCGGTATTTCCTTCACGCTCAAACACCTCAACCAGGCTGGCGCGCTGGTTCATCTTTACACCGACGGTTCGGTTCATCTGAACCACGGCGGCACCGAGATGGGGCAGGGGCTTTATCAGAAGGTCGCCCAGGTCGTCGCCGAAGAATTTGGCGTGACACTGGATAAGGTACGGATCACCGCAACCAACACCTCAAAGGTGCCGAACACCGGCCCGACAGCCGCGTCTTCCGGGACCGACTTGAATGCCATGGCCGCAAAGCTTGCAGCGCAGGAAATCAGGGGCCGCTTAATCTCCTTCTTGTGCGAACAGCACCAATGCGGTTCGGAAGCCATTCATTTCGGAGACAACAAGGTCCTCATTGGCGATCAGAGTTTCACTTTGGCGGAAGTGGCCAAACAGGCGCATATGGCGCGGATCCAGATGTCTCACGCCGGGTTCTACGCGACACCCGGCATCACCTGGGACCGGGAAAGTGTAACCGGCCGGCCATTTTATTACTTCGCATTTGGCGGCGCCTGCGCCGAGGTCACAATCGACACCATGACCGGTGAAATGACGGTAGACCGGGTCGATATCCTGCACGATGTCGGCCACTCGCTGAACCCTGCGATCGATCTCGGGCAGATTGAGGGCGGGTTTGTGCAAGGAATGGGCTGGCTGACCACTGAAGAACTGGTCTGGGATGAAAAAGGCCGGCTGCGCACCCATGCCCCGTCGACTTACAAGATCCCGACGGCGTCGGACATTCCCGAGGAGTTCAACGTCAGCCTCTATAACGGCAACGGCAATCCGCAAGACACTGTCTACCGGTCAAAGGCGGTCGGTGAGCCACCGGTGATGCTGGCAAACGCTGTCTTCTGCGCCATCAATGACGCAGTAGCGAGCATCGCGCCGGGCCAGATCCCAAATCTTGATGCGCCGGCAACGCCCGAAGCGATCATGAAGGCCGTCCGGGATTTGCGCTCAAGAAAGGTCTCTGCATGAAGGTCTGGGAGCACATCGCAAACTGCCTGAAAAGCAGCGGTGCCTGCGCCCTCGTCACGGTTGCCGAAACTGGCGGGTCGACACCGCGGGAAACCGGCGCGCGGATGATCGTGCGGCCGGACGGCGGGTTTTACGGCACGATCGGTGGCGGCACTTTGGAATTTGAAGTGATCCGCCAGGCGGCAAAGGCTGCAAGCCGCAAGACGGCGGGTTTCGAATTAAAAACCGTTTCTCTCGGGCCCGATCTCGGCCAGTGTTGTGGCGGTCGGGCCAAAATCGCGATCGAAGTCTTTGTGTCGAAACAGTTAGAATCAGCCGAACGGCTGGCACTTGAAGAAAGCAAACCGTATCCGTTCGTAACGCGTGTGATTATCGAGAGCGGCTCCGATCACCAACGGGAAGTCGTGGATCAAGCGCCTGAAGGCGCTTTTCAAATCGTCGAGGAGAATGGTCAAAAGCGGCTCATTGAACAGTTCGGCGAGACGCGGCGGACACTCTATCTCTTCGGCGCCGGGCATGTCGGAAAAGCCCTCGTTTTGGCACTGGCACCCTTGCCGTTTTCGATCGTTTGGCTCGACAGCAGAGCGGATCAGTTTCCGTCCGCTGTGCCAGCCAATGTTACGAAGGTCTGCACTTCGGACCCTGCAAAAGCACTTGAGGATGCGCCGGATGGTGCCTTCGTTCTTGCCATGACCCATTCGCACGGCCTCGATGAAGAAATCATGGCCCGTGCGCTCCTCGCGCAGCGTTTTGGCTATTGCGGTGTTATCGGTTCCAAAACCAAGCGGGTCCGGTTTTTGAAACGTCTCAAAACACGCGGTCTCAGTGACAGCGTTCTTTCGACCATGGTCTGCCCGGTCGGGATGACAACGATAAAATCAAAACATCCGGCTGCGATCGCAGCTGGAATAGTTGTCGACCTGATTGCCCGGGACGAGGCCTGTTATCAACAAGCCGCTGCAAGCGGGAGGCTTGCACACAAATAAGACATGAATAATAAGGCGGCATCCAACCGGGGGACAGTGTGGGTACAGAAAACCATTCAGAAGTGGACACGGCAGCTGCCCCGTTCGCGAGATCCGGCAAAGACAAGTTGCTGGACGCGCAAGGGCTGACCAAGCGGTTTGGCGATATCCTTGCCAACGACGCCGTCGATCTGACGATCAACAAAGGTGAGATTCACGCTCTTCTTGGTGAAAACGGCGCGGGAAAGTCTACGCTCGTCAAGATGTTCTACGGGTCGCTCGAGCCGGATGGTGGCGAGATCTGGTGGGATGGCCAAAAGGTTGCGATAGACAATCCTGCGGCTGCCCGCGAACTCGGCATTGGGATGGTGTTCCAGCACTTTTCCTTGTTCGAGGCGCTGAATGTGGTCGAGAACATTGCGCTCGCACTTCCAAATCCGGGCAACATGAAGGATCTGGCCAAACGGATCGAAACGGTTTCCCGTGAGTATGGTCTCCCGCTGAACCCCAGTGACATTGTCGCCGATCTGCCTGTCGGCATCCGTCAAAGGATCGAAATCGTCCGCTGTCTATTGCAGGAACCCCGTCTGATCATCATGGACGAGCCAACGTCTGTCCTGACGCCGCAGGAAGCGGATCAGCTTTTCCTGACCCTGCAACGGTTGGCATCTGAGGGCTGCGCTGTCCTTTATATCAGCCACCGTTTGGAAGAAGTTCAGCGGATCTGCCATCACGCGACCATCTTGCGCCACGGTCAGGTGGTCAATGAATGTGATCCCACGAAGGAAACACCAGCAACACTCGCCAGCATGATGGTGGGGGCTGAAGTAATCGCGGTAAACGCGGCAGCGCAAATACCGGCGATCGGGGATGTCCGGCTTGGGTTGAACAAGTTGTCCGCTCCCGCGGCCACACCCTTTGCAACGGCGCTGAACAACATTTCGCTAGAACTCCGTGCGGGTGAGGTTGTCGCGATTGCGGGCGTTGCGGGGAATGGGCAAGGGGAATTGTTCGACGCAATCTCCGGTGAAGTGCGCGTTGCCCCATACATGATCCTGCTTGATGGCGTTTCTTGCGGCTCCAAGGGTATCAATTGGCGCCGCAAGAAAAACGCCGCCTTCGTTCCCGAAGAGCGGCTCGGTCATGGCGCCGTTCCTGGCATGAAGCTCTCCCAGAACATCGTCCTCACGCGGCACAGCACAGGCGACAAGCTGGTCAATGGCGGGATGGTGTCCACGGCCACTGCCGGAGAAATGGAGCAGCGGATCAAGCAAGCCTTTGATGTCCGTATGTCGCATGATGACCCAGAAGCTCGGTCGCTGTCAGGCGGCAATCTGCAGAAGTTTGTTGTCGGTCGCGAGCTCGACCGGCAACCAGGCGTCCTGATCATCAATCAACCGACTTGGGGCGTCGATGCGGGGGCTGCGGCGCTGATCCGTCAGGCGATCATTGATCTCGCCCGAAGCGGGTCTGCAGTTCTGGTGATCAGCCAAGATCTCGATGAAATTTTCGAAATTGCCGACAAGATAGCGGTGATCTCCAGAGGCTACCTGTCTGAACCAGAGCCGGCCGCGGATATGACCCGCGAACGGGTCGGACTTCTCATGGCAGGCGGAGCCGAGACACAAGGGGAGGTCGCCTGATGCGGATCGAACTCGTCAAACGCAAGGAACACAGCGAACTGATGTCGCTGATGTCGCCTTTGATCGCTGTTGGCCTGACAGCTCTGTCAGCTGCGATCATCTTTGCCATTTCCGGCGTCAATCCAGCCCTTGGCCTCTATAAGTTCTTCATTGAACCTTCGACCGAACAGTGGTCGCTGGAAGCAACAATCGAAAAGGCAACACCGCTCATTCTGATCGGTTGCGGTCTGGCGGTTTGTTACCTCTCGAACAACTGGAACATCGGTGCCGAAGGGCAATTTGTGGTCGGGGCCATGTTCGGCTCCATCCTGCCGGTCATGTTCCCGAGTTTTGAAAACAGCCTGACTTTGCCGCTGATGCTGATCTGCGGCGTGATCGGGGGCGCGCTTTGGGCGATGATCCCGGCGCTGCTAAAGACCCGGTTCAACACCAATGAAATCCTCACAAGCTTGATGCTGGTTTATGTGGCCGGGCTTCTACTCGATTATCTCGTTCGCGGTCCCTGGCGGGATCCGGATGGCTTCAACTTCCCGGAATCGCGCATTTTTTCTGATGCTGCGACCTTGCCGGAAGTCTTTGGCGGAATGATGAGCCTGGCGACGCCCATCACCATCATTGTGGCGTTGGTGCTCGCGCTCGTTTTGGCAAAAACCATCAAGGGCTTTGAAATCCGCGTAATGGGCGAAAGCCCGCGCGCGGGCAGCTTTGCCGGGTTCTCAGCAAAAGGGTTGACCATTTTCTCGTTCGCCTTGGCAGGCGGGTTGGCCGGCCTTGCCGGCACCATGGTCGTCTCAGGGTCCCTGAACCAACTTCTGCCGTCTATTTCTCCAGGCTATGGCTTCACGGCGATCATCGTGGCCTTCCTGGGCCGCTTGAACCCGATCGGCATCATCATCGCCGGGTTTGTCCTTGCCTTGTCCTACATCGGCGGAGAGGGCGTCCAGTCCGGGCTAGGCGTCTCCAATAAGATCGCAAGCGTTATCCAGGGATTGCTGCTTTTCTACGTGCTTGCTTGTGACACGCTCATTCTCTATCGCATCCGCATGGTCTCCCGCCGTGCTGCCAATCCGGCCGGGGAGGTTTCTCATGTTTGAGGCTGTTCTGCTCACAGTCATTACGGCGGCAACCCCGCTTCTCATTGCGGCAATTGGCGAATTGGTGGTGGAGCGCTCCGGCGTCCTCAATCTGGGCGTCGAAGGCATGATGATCATGGGGGCGGTGATTGGATTTGCAGTCGCTAATCAGACCGGCTCTGGAACACTCGGGGTCATCGGTGCCATCGCGGCCGGTATGGCGATGTCCGCATTGTTTGGCTTTTTGGTCTTGGTCCTGGTCGCCAATCAGGTCGCAACCGGTCTTGCACTGACGATCCTCGGTCTTGGGCTCTCCGGGATGATCGGAGAAGCCTATATCGGGGTACCGGGTCTGCGGATCCCGGAACTCTACATCCCGATCTTGTCGGACATCCCGTTCATTGGACCGGTCTTCTTCCAGCAGGATGCCATCGTTTATATCGGCTTTGCACTTGTCATCGGGGTGGCCTACTTCCTCTTCCGAACCCGTGCCGGCCTGATCTTGCGCTCTGTTGGTGACAATCACGGATCGGCGCATGCGTTGGGGTATTCGGTTCTGAAAATCCGGTTCATGGCAGTGTTGTTTGGCGGCGCCTGTGCGGGTCTAGCGGGTGCCTACATGTCACTGGCGTATACACCGCAGTGGGTGGAAAACATGACGGCCGGCCGCGGCTGGATTGCGCTTGCTTTGGTGGTGTTTGCATCCTGGTTGCCGTTCCGCGTCATCATTGGAGCGTACCTGTTCGGCGCGGTCAGCGTTCTGAATTTGCATGCCCAGGCAATCGGCCTTGGGGTTCCATCGCAATTCCTGTCCAGCCTGCCATATCTTGCGACCATTGGAGTACTTGTGCTCATCTCCGCAAACCGCAGACTGACGCTCGTCAATACACCGGCCTGTCTTGGCAAGCCGTTCGTTCCGGACCGTTAGCGCCTCCCCGTTACCGGTCGGGTTCAGCCTGCAGCGATCAGGGCTGGATCAAAGCAAAAAGATCGTACACAAAGAGAGATCAAACAGAGGGGACCAAACTGATGAAATCTCTATTGAAAGCAACCGTGGCTGCCGCTGCGTTCCTCGCAGCAGGAACCGCAGCAAACGCAGCCGATGTTAAGGCATGTTTCGTTTACGTCGGACCGGTCGGTGACTTCGGTTGGACCTACCAGCACGACCAGGGCCGCTTGGCCGTTGAAGAGCATTTCGGCGACAAGGTCGAAACCGCGTTTCTTGAAAGCGTTGCAGAAGGCCCGGATGCAGAACGCGCCATTGAGCGTTTCGCGCGTGAAGGCTGCAACATCATCTTCACAACATCGTTCGGCTACATGAACCCGACCATCAAGGTTGCCAAGAAGTTCCCGGATGTGAAGTTCGAGCACGCCACAGGCTACAAGACCGCCGACAACGTCGCGACCTATAACTCCAAATTCCACCAGGGCCGCTACATCATCGGTCAGGTCGCGGCCAAACAGTCCAAGACCGGCGTAGCGGGTTACATCGCCTCGTTCCCGATCCCGGAAGTTATCGCCGGCATCAATGCGTTCATGTTGGGCGCACAATCCGTCAATCCGGACTTCCAACTGAAGGTGGTTTGGGTGAACACCTGGTTTGACCCAGGCAAGGAAGCCGATGCCGCCAAGGCGCTGATCGACCAGGGCGCTGACATCATCACGCAGCATACTGACTCCACCGCACCGCTTCAGGTTGCTCAAGAGCGCGGCGTTCACGGCTTCGGGCAGGCATCCGATATGGTCGCCTTTGCCCCGGACGCTCAGTACACCGCCATCATTGACGACTGGGCGCCATACTACATCCACCGCGTACAGGACGTTCTCGACGGGAAGTGGGAAAGCCACTCCTCCTGGGAAGGTCTTGCCGAGAAACACGTTGTCATGGCCCCATACACCAATCTGCCAGCAGATGTTGTTGAAATGGCCAAAGCAACGGAAGCCAAGATTGTCGATGGTTGGGAGCCGTTCACCGGTCCGATCACCAAGCAGGATGGTACCGTTGCAGCCGAAGATGGTGTGCGTCTCGACGACGGCGCGATCCTCGGCATGAACTGGTACGTTCAGGGCATTGACGACCAACTGCCGCAGTAATTCTGCCCTCTGAGAGCCTGAGTTTCCGGCTCTCGAATTAAGGATTAGGCCGGAAACAGGCGATGACCTGTTCCCCGGCCTTTTTCTTGACCGGAGAGGTCTGGCAGTTTTCCCATACTCTCCGATAGACTTGAGCCGCTTCCCACTATTCGATGTACAGTTCGCAGGGCATGTGTTGTCACGACAGAAGGAATGGATCCAGCATGGAACGCCGCAGTTTTTTGACCGGAGCCATTGTCACCGGCAGCTCTATCCTTGCATCAGGCGCGAATGGCCAAGCCGCGTCTTCACAGGCCTCACCGGAAAACACCGCGGCAAATCCGGCAAAACGCACCGACGGATTTAACCTGGCCCTCGGCGGCGGTGCGGCCAAGGCGTTTGCGCATATTCCCGTTCTTGAAGCGCTGGATGATCTCGGGGTGAAGCCGGAAGCGATCGCCGGAACATCCATGGGCTCCATCCTCGGCGGCTACTATGCAAGCGGAATGAGCGGCAAGGACATTCGTAGCTTTACAGTCGATCTCTTCACTCAAAAGGGGCAGTTGCTTCAAAAGCTGTTTTTGACTGACGGTCGGACCTGGGGATCGCTTCTGAATATGATGCGTCCGTCGATCATTGATCCGCTGGTTTTGTTCGAGACGCTGTTTCCGGACGGGCTGGCGGAGAACTTTGAAGATTTACAAATCCCGATGAAAGTCGTCGCAACGGATTTTCATCGCCAATCCCAGGCCGTCCTGACCGAAGGTGCGCTTTTACCCGCAATAGCAGCTTCATCAGCACTGCCCATGCTGCTGACGCCAGTCCAGATTGATGGGCGCGTCTTGATTGATGGCGGCTTCGTCAACCCGACGCCTTTTGACGTGTTCGAAGACACGGATTATCCCGTGATGGCCGTTGATGTGACCGGGGCAGATTTTTCAGCGATCGATGGTCTGCCAAGCGGCATGGAAACCTGGATCGGCTCGTTTTCAATCACGCTTCATTCCCTCGTTGCAGCGAAGTTGAGTTGCGCCCAGCCGGATCTCCTCCTGGAACCGACAATCGGTCATTTCCAAACGATGGATTTCTTCGAAGTTGAGGCCATTTTGGACGCAGCTAATCCGATCCGGGAAGATGTCAAACGTGGGTTGGACCGGCTGCTCGGGCAAAAGATCTGAGGCAGATGTCCTTCCTAGGTTAGAACGACGCGCCGCGTTTGACGAAGATTTCCTTGAGGCGGTCTGCACGATTGGTATTCCATCCGTCGGGGTCAACGGCCGCGGCCCAGGCGTCGATGTAGTCCCGGGCAACATAATAATGACCAAAGCCCGAGACATTCAGCGAAAACGCAGAATCAAGCGCGAGCTGCAGCATGGTGACGACGGGAAACCACCTGAGTTGAGGCGTAACGTCCGGAGCGCGTGGAGGTGACAGCCAGCCGGGCTCAAAGATGGAACTGTCGTAGGTGAAGTTCACAATTGGATCGCTGCCGTAGTTGAGAAACACCATTCGGATCGGACCCCAAGGCGTAAATTCACCTTCAAGTCCTCCATACTGGTCTAAGACCCGGATCAGAGACCCGTTGCCATAGGTGGGCCGCCAGGCGGGACTGTCCGGGTTTCGATGATCGCGAACTTCTGACCAGAATTTTGAGAAAAACGGGGACCCGGCCCACATCGCTCCCTGGATGGGGTCTCCCAACATGTCGAACAAAGGTATCGTGGCTTGAGAGTTGAAAGCCCCTTGGCTGAGACCATGCACATAAAACTTTGGCCGGTTGTCTTTCGGCAACGTTGTCCAATGGTCATAGACTTTCTCAAAAAGAACGCGTGCTTGATCAACGCCATAGTCCGGATGTGCGAGCAGAGACAAAACACTTGTGAGATACGAGTATTGTGCGGCAACCGTCGCCACATCTCCGCCAAGCATGAAGTCGAGTGTGTCATGAGCGCCCGGATCCATCCACCCACTTCCAACCGGGACGGCGACAACAAGAGTTGAGCGCGAGAAGGCATCCACGCGCTTCAATTCTTCCAACGCGATTTCGGCCCGTTCTTCCGCCGTCTCGGCAGACAACCGGCCGACATAAATCCGGATCGGGTTTTGAACCGGACCCTCAAAGAATTCCCCAATTTCATCTGATGAGGGGGCCGTTGCAACAAAAGCCCGGCCGTGCCGCCCCATTTCCTTCCAGCGGATGAGGGACGCTGCACTTCCTGTCTTTTGCGGATCGGATGGCTGTTCAATATCCGGCTCCATGAGAAGGTCTGCAGCCATAAAGGACGCGTCGGCTGCTTTGAACGCGTTGCGGATCAATGCGCCATCGACCAACGCCCAGAAGAGCCAGCCAACAGCTGCAATTGAGACCACGATGCCGACACGACGCGGCACCAAACGGTCCAATATCCGCTCCACCCGGCGGCGGGCGATCCCAAGCGCTCTGAAGACCAGCCAAAGAACCAGAAAAACGCCGAGGGATACTCCGAGAATGAAAAACGGGGCGGCACTTTCCAGCGGCTCCAGTCCAACAGCCTCGCGGGTAGCATTTTGCCAGTTTGCTGCTCTTGAAAGGGAATAGGCAAGAATACCGGCACAAGTGACCAAGCCACCGATAACCCAAACTGTTCGCAAGCGCCCCCTTAGCCATGGTATTTCCATGTAGCGCCAGGTTGCCCGGACAAGAAGTGCCGCCTCGTATCCAAGGCTTGCAACAATTCCTGACAAGAGGCTTTGCACCAAGGGGTCGCGTGGCATCAAAGATGGGGTCAGCGAGGCACCAAACGCGCTGATTGCTACAATTGCAGCAAACGTGGACATGTTGGACATCATCCAACCGGGCAGGCGGATTTGAGAATGCGGCATCAACGTCTCCGGAAGGGGCGGTCGGATTTTCTATGATCGGTTTAACATGCCATTAGTAGTACCGCGTTTTGTCAGGGATAATATCCTTGGTGAAGAAAATGCCATTTAATGGATTCAAGTGCAGTTAACTGTCTGCGCTCATTGTCTCCCAAACGACGCTCGGAAATTCGCTGCCTGGCTTCCACCAGGACAGCACCCGGGACGGTGAGACTCTGTCTCCCGGCCGCGTACCAGCGTTGTTCTGCCTGAATATACGTAAGTTTTGTAGGACAGTTAGCATGACGGGCCGGCCTGGTTATAGCCGATATATTCTTCCATTGGTCGTGATTGCGATGACGTTTGCTCTGTCGATCAGCGCAGTCGAGATGGTCCAAAAACGACAAGATGCGAAGGCAAAGGACGACGCTCTGCACGCCCTCATTACGTCTTCCAGCCTGCTCAACACGCATCGGCTGGAGAGCCTTTTGACGAGTGCGCTTTACAACTCCGACTTCGAGTATCAAGCCCGAGTCGGCAGAGCTTTGGTCCGCTTTAAAAACGCCCTGAATTCCTGGCAGGTGAACCCGTTGCTGGAACTTGGTCCGCAAGCGTCTCTCATAACGCGCAGGCTTGCCGACGCTAAAGAAATGGCAGGGTCAATTGAACCTCTGATCTCCAATCTGGAAAACAGAAGCTCCATTGAACAGGCGCTGGCAAAAGTCCACCAGATCGGAACGTCGTTGAACCAGGTCCGGCATTTGGCCGAAAACCGTATGTCGTCAATTGCTCAGGAAAGCAACGCGGCACTTAATCGCCAAGCCCGTATTCAATCGCTTCTTGGCGCTGGATTGATTGCAAGTCTCAGTGCCTGGGTTTTCTTGCTATTCCGGAGATTGCGGTACTTCGCCAATGAAAGAAAACGCCACGGGTTCAATCTCGCCCGTGCAGCCGCCGAGTTGAGGCACGATCCGGCCACGGGGCTGATGACACAAAAGGTCTTGATCGAGAAGATCGAGGAACTGCAGTCCAAGCGTCGCGACGACCAGGATTTGGTCGTGCTTTATTTTGATCTGGTCATGCCCTGGACCGGATCCGGATCTGCAAGCGAGACTGATCGCAATTCCATTCTCGCGGCCATTGCCGAACGGATCCAGCATCAGATCAATCTTGGGCCCGAGCCAGCATGTCTTGCGCGGGCAAGTGGGAGCGGGTTCTTCGTTGCCATGAAGATGGATCACGAGAGTGGAACAACGGCCTTAGAGATCACCAATCGCCTGCGCGACCATATTCACAGGCCAGTGGCAATTCGCTCCGGTATCTATCCAATAAACAGTATCGCGGGGATCGCTTTTGTCGACCAGGAAGAACGAGACCCGGGCGCGGGGCTGCAAAACGCATTGTTGGCTGTTTCGGAGGAAATAAGGACAGGCCGCCGGGATGTCGGAACATACAAACCGCCCATGCGCGCAGTTGCGGAGCGGCAATCCGGTATTTCTCGCGCATTGCTTCAGGCACTCGAACAGGAAGATTGCCTGCCGCATTTTCAGCCGCAGTTTAACATGAAGACCGGTCAAATCGTTGGGATTGAGGCCTTGGCCCGCTGGTATCATCCGCAGCTCGGCTGGATTGCACCTGCAGAGGTGATTCCGATCGCCGAGCAGAACGGCTTGATCATCCCATTGGAACGCAAAATTATTGAAACGGCCTGTGCTCAGGTACAGCTGCTGCCCGGGGACGTGGATCTGGCGGTCAATCTGTCTGTGCCGCACATGCTCCATGGGGATGTTGCCCCGATGATCGAAGATTGCCTGAGCAGCACGGGTCTCCCTGCCGAGCGGCTGAAGGTAGAGGTTGCAGCAGGCCGGCTCCTTAACACGTTCGACCGTGTCCATGGTTGCCTTGAGGATCTGCGTTCATTGGGTGTCACCCTATCCTTGGACAACTTCGGCACGCCGGCCTCCGCCTTGTCCGGCATCCTTCAATACAAATGGGATGAAGTGAAAATCGACACGTCTCTGACAAAGATTTTGCGGGACGGTGACGCGGGCCATGGCCTGATAGCGATGGCGTTGACCATGGTGAAGTCTCTTGAGTCCACGGCGCTCATCGAAGGGATCGAGACGATCGAACAGCGTGATATGCTGACCGCGCTTGGCTGTGAACTGGGGCAAGGATATCTCTTCGGCGGCCCCATGGCGATCGACGATTTGAATGCCCTTTTCTTTTCCGAACAACCAAATCTTGCGCGGATGCTGATGTGATTTCAGGCGCGATCACTCAAAGACCGGCAATTGCCGCTGTTCGCTCCAGGGTCCAGTACATCGCAAGCGTGCCGATCACATAGGTTGGAACAAGTTCCGCCCATCTTGGAAATTCGAAGCGGAGAGCCGTGAGCAGGTTCAGCGCGATCAAGATCACGAACACAAAGGCCAGTTGTCCCAGTTCCACGCCAATGTTGAAGAACAAAAGGGCGATCGGGATCTCGTTTGGCGGCAGGCCGATTTCCGAGAGCGCCCCGGCAAAACCGAGGCCATGCAAAAGGCCGAAGGCAAAGGCAACGATCCAAGGATACCGGTAGGTCAAACTGATCCGGCCACGGGCCGCATGGACGATCTCGACACAAAGAAAAACGATCGACAGCGCAATCGTAGCCTCAACTGGTGCGGACGGCAAGTTGACATAGCCGAACGTTGCCAGCGCCAACGTAATGCTGTGCGCGATGGTGAAGGCGGTGATGGTCTTGACCAACCGCCAACCGTTGCGCACGACAATCATCAGTGCAAACACAAACAGAAGGTGGTCCAGCCCTTCGAGGATGTGCTCAAACCCGAGCTTCGTGTACCGGGAGGCTGCCTTCACGATGGATCCGGACCCGGCAAGATACTCCTCAAGATCAACAACAATGGCATCGCCCTGGCGAGAGGCGAGCCTGGTGAGGGGCACTTGCTCGAACCAGCGCACGGTCAGCAAAGCGCCATCGCGTTTCCAGGGGAGGACAAGTTGGTCGTCAGACGTCAGGGCTGTTTCACAAGTGAATCGGAACAACACCAGATAAGACCCACGTTCTCCGCGCGGCGATCCCTCAAAGGCGCACCGGTCCGGCAAGATGGGTGTCGTGATCGCACTGGAAAGGCGCTGTGGAACCTTTGAGAGGAGCTGATAAGTGCCTGGAGCTGTTTCGATCAGCTCGGCTTTGTCGACACCCAGCGAGTGTGCTGATGCCTCTACCTGCCACAACCAAACCGCCAATACCACCAACACAAGCGCTGCAATCGGGTGTGCCTTAGTCATTCGGCCCGCCCTCAACCGGCTCGACCACAACAAGATAGTTCTGCCGCATGTCGTCCAGCCCTGCATCGAGCAGCTCGTTGGATTTTGCCGACAACCAATGCGTTGAAATCCAGTCTTGGGCGAGTTCATAGGTTGGCGTGCGCGGCGGGTTCCGATTGATCACGCGAAGAAAATGGACGGATCCCGTTGGGGATACATAAGGACCGCGCCAGTCCTGGTCTTCTTCGCTGACCGAGAGCAAGTCCTTGGCAGGTTCGGTGCCAAAGAGGCCTACAAGCCGACGTTGATCAATAAACCGCAAACGGTACCCGAGCCGGGTATCAAAGTCCCCGAGAGTGGAGGGATCTTCGGCCTGATTGAGCGCATCCAGAATTCCCTCTGGCACAGTATCCGGGTCTGAGAACATGACATGGTTCAGATCGAGGCTCGGCGGACTGGTAAAGGCGTCCAGGTTGGCCTCAAAGTGGGCGCGCAAGTCGTTTTCGGACGGTTCGGGTATGTCGCTCCCGATAAAGAACCGCATGTTTTGCAGCAGCAACGCCCGGACCCGGGAGCTGTCGGTAAACCCGCGGGCCTTTGCTTCCCTCACGAGGATTTCCTCCTCGATGAAATTCTCGACAATGCGCTGTTTGTCGCTTTCGGTCAGCGGTCGAAGACGAAGGTCCTCTTCCTGAGAAAAGAGATATCTTTGGGCTTCCGCATCAACAAGGATCACCTCCCGCTCATCTCCGCCAATGATGCCTTGCGCAACAAAGAGACCCGCTGCCAGAAGCAGGAAATGCAATAAGGGTTCGCGGAGAAACCGACGAAGAAGCGAGACTTTTGTTGGTTTGTCTTCTAGAGGCATTTCGGCAGAAGCTTGTGAGGTCATACGTCTTCCTTAGAGCGCTGCCACAGAGGAGGCTGGTGCGAACTGTATCGCGAGCATCATGGATGAAACAGCCGCAATCCAGGCGGCTGCAATCCGGAACGCAACCGGCAACATGACCCAGTGCACCCGCTCTTTGAGTACGACGACACAACCGGACATATAGAGCATCAAGATATTGAGCCCCGCCAAGGAACCGCTCATCGTCACGAAACGATCCCACATGAGCCCGCCATCGGGAACGGACATTGCCCCGAGAAGAAGCCCTGCGACCGCAACACAAATAACAGCGGCAGGAAACAGCCGGATGGCAGAGGCCGCTGCCAAGGCACTGGTGGCGATGACAACAGTGTAGGCCAGTGTGTCAGGCACATCACCGCCGGACCAGAACAGACCAGTGAAGGAAAAGCCGAGAAAGGCTGCCAGCAACCAGCGCACCCTGTCCCTTGGAAACCCGCCGATCAAAAGGCCCGCACTGAGGATCAAAAGGATCTGTGCGGGTGATGAGAAGGGATGCAGCAAGCCAACATAAAAGCCTTCAATCCCTGGAACCGGGCTATGGGCTTGCACTGCCCCGGTTGAGACCAAAACGATTCCAAGACCAAGTCCGGCTGCCCGCATGCTCAGACGGCACCCACCAGAAAGGCGACGCCGGCCAGCGATATGATACCGCCGGCACCTCGGACAGCGATCCGGCCCGCCGGCCATCTGACGAGAAGACCGAATGCGATCCCGATCATGTGCAGCATGCCGGTCGCAAGGACGAACCCGATCGCGTAGGCAAAGACATTGGCAGAGACGGGCAGCTCTGTTCCGTGGGCATAGCCGTGGAAGATCGCAAACAGGCCGACCAGGACGGCAGAGACCCAAATCGGCGCTCGAACTGCCAGCGCGATCATGAGGCCCAAGACGACAGCTGAAAGGGCTATCCCGGTTTCAATGGCAGGGATCGGGACGCCGAGAATGCCAAGCACCGCCCCGAACGCCATCACGAGGGGAAAGACGATCGGCAGAATCCAGATAGAGGGCGACCCGAGGAAGGCGCCCCACAATCCAACGGCCACCATCGCCGCCACATGATCCCACCCGAGGATCGGGTGCGCAAACCCGCTGATGAACCCGCCGCCATATCCGTGGCCGGTATGCGCCAGCGCAGGCGCCGCCAACGCCACGGAGAAAAGGACAAAAATGCTAGAAAAAACAGTGGCTCTGGAACCCATGAGTGCCCCTATACGAAATTGGATTGGTATCTGCGTCTTGCAACTCTAACCGATGGTTGATCCGTCAGATAGGGCGGGCACAAACTAAAAAAGCCCGACCAAATTGGCCGGGCTTTTGTGTTGAGTTGGGCGTTCGGATTTTGGCTTTATGCCTCATCCGTTAATCCGCGCCGCGGACCGGAATCGCTGCATCCGGTTTTGGATGAAAGATCCGTTGTACGGCGAAGACAGCTGCTGCGATCCCGACACCAATCAGGTCGGAGATGAGCCCGCCTTCGATCATCAAGAGGGCCGCTGCGGTCAAGCCAATGCGCAGGAACCAGGCCGCTACCGCTCCCAGGAACCAGCCTTGAACAGCGGATGACAACAGGAACACGCCGACGACCGCTGTAAGTGCTGCCCGACCGATATCGAGCACCGAACCGTCCATCAACAATGCGGAATTGTAGAAGAACATGAACGGCACGATGAAGGCTGCGATGCCGATCTTGAACGAGGCGACCGAGGTCTCCATAGGGTTTGCCCCCGATATCCCGGCGGCCGCGTAACTGGCGAGGGCCACGGGCGGTGTGATCGCCGACAGGACCGCAAAGTAGAACACGAAGAAGTGCGCGGTCAGAAGCGGAATGCCAAGTTGAACAAGACCAGGTGCGACCACGGAGGCAGCCACCGCATAGGCGGCGGTCGTCGGCATGCCCATACCGAGCAGGATCGAGATACACATTGCAAAGAACAGCGCCAACAACTGGCTGGTGTCTGCAAGGCTTAAGAGGAGCGCGGAGAACCGTGCGCCAACACCGGTCAACGAGATCACACCCACGATGATGCCTGCGCAGGCACACACGGCGATGATTTGCACCGACATTGTTCCGGCGATCTCAAAGGCCCTGAAGATGGACCTTGGCCCCATCCGGTACGGTGTGAGCCACGATACGACGGCCGCTGAAATCGTTGCCAGAGCGCCCGCGCGGATCACCGAGTAGCCCATGAAGAGGGCGTAGATCAGGATGATGATCGGGATGAACAGATAAACCTGTTTGATCATCTGTGCGAACTTAGGCAGTTCTTCAGATTTCATCCCGCGCATGCCGAGTTTGGCAGCTTCGAAGTCGACCATGAAGTAGACCGATACGAAGTAAAGTACGGCCGGGATCAGGGCGGCGATGGTGATTTCCGTGTAAGGAATGCCGGTGATTTCCGCCATGATGAATGCGCCGGCGCCCATGATCGGCGGCATGATCTGGCCACCGGTTGAGGCAGCCGCTTCAACCGCGCCTGCGGTCTTGCGGTGATAGCCAACCTTCTTCATCAGCGGAATGGTCAGGGAGCCGGTGGAGACAACATTACCGGCGGACGTACCGTTGATCATGCCCATCAGGCCGGACGCGAAGATCGCAACCTTTGCCGGACCGCCGCGGGCGCGGCCTGCGGCTGCGAAGGCAAAGTTGACGAAGTAGTCGCCCACTTTGGAGGCCTGCAGGAAGGCTGCGAAGATGATGAAGAGAATGATGTATGTCGACGAAACAGCGGTCGTAGGGCCGAGGATACCGGCGTCGGTATAGACCTGGCTGAAGAACCGCTGCCAGGTAATTGGCGGTGAATTTAGGAAGCCTGGCAGTTTGTCTCCGATGAAGACGTAGCCGAGAAAGACAGCGGCGATAACTACAAGGGCCATACCGGCAACGCGCCGGGTCAACTCCATGATGAGTGCGGTACCGGCAACCGCTGCGATCGAAATGCCGATCGGCGCGAACGGTGTTCCGGTCGAATTCCGCATCAAGGTGCCGTAGATCGTGATCAAATAGGCAGCTACAGCTGCCCCACAAACTGCGAGGACGACATCCGGAGCCGCGAACCCTGATCGCACGCGTTGATGGAACCAAGAGAGAATGATGCCACCGGCCGTTGCCACGATCAGCGGCAGGCCAAAGAGGTAGGTTTCGCTGAATTTGATGCCTTCATCAATGCCATTCCACATCTTGCCACTGGAAATTTCAGCGGCGAAGGAGAAGGCCATGCCGAGCGAGAACAGGGCAGGGATCATCAAGGCATAAGCAACGTAGCCCAGGACTGGTGTTTCCTGACCCTTTTCAGGAAAATCAATCCGGCCGGCAAACAAAAGAAACCCAAGCGCGAGCGCACCGGCGACGTGCACGATGCGGAAGTTCCAGGTTTCCATGGGGAACGTGGGCAGGAACGGGATGACAATGCCGGTCCACTCGGAGATCGACAGACCGTTCAAGGCCGCCATGTGAAATGCGGCATAAAGCGCAGCGAAGGACGTAATGAACATGAGGGATTTACCCTCAAACAGGCGCCGGTTGATCTCAACCGGTTCCTCATCGACGCCGTGCGCGATCAGATGATCGTCGTCTTCGGCTGGTGTTGTCTTGTCGGTCATGGTCCCCCGCGCCTCCAGCTGCGTCAGCCAGAGTTTATCTTGTCGTTGAAGTAAGGGCCGCGCAAGTCCCGCGGCCCTCCTTTGGTTTTTATGAAGACGGTCTTAGTTGCCGTGGATCATGTCGGCCGGAATGTCGGCACCAGCATTTTCCGTGAACCACTCAGCTGCACCCGGGTGCCACTTCAGAACTGTGTTCTTGGTCCAGTTTTCAGGCAGCGTGGAACGTGCGGCCTTGTGGATGTTCACCATACGGTCGTTGTCGGACATGACGACGTTGACAGCAGCCTTGACGAAGGACGCCGGCAGGTCGCAGTTGGCGACAGCGAAGTTCCACATGGACACTGAACGCGCGTCGTTTTCCAAAGTCGTGTAGGTGTCAGAAGCGATTGCGAACTCTGAAACCGGGAAGGCTTGCAGGATCTTCGCACGCTCTTCTTCGGTGAACTCGATGATGTTGATGTCGGTCTGGACTTCGAGTTGGCTAACGGCCGGAACCGGAACGCCTGCTGCGAATGCAATCACGTCCAGAAGACCATCCTGAAGCTGGCCGCCAAGGTCGGACCACCCGCCGTTGCGGCGCTCAAAATTCACGCCAAGCTCTTCCATCATGCGCGGGAAATAGGTGTCGGACGTGGAACCCGCCGGGCCGAAGCCGATCTTTGCGCCATCCGGAATGTCCGCAATCGACGTAATGCCGGAGGAAGACAGAGCCGTGATTGAGAACGGGGTCTGATACATCGGGAACATGGCGCAGGCGTTGGTCATCTGCAGGCCCGGTGCGATCGGGTTGGTGCCGCCGAGCGATTCTGCTGCCGGGCCCATGGTGGTCATGCCGAACTGTGCGTCACCGGTATGAACCAGAGCCATGTTCTGCATCGGGCCGCCGGTGACTTCACCGCCGCCGGAAATGCCGAGTTCTTCTGCAACCAGGTTTGCCCAGCCAGAACCGTAAGCGAAGTAGGTGCCGCCCTGAGAAGCGGTGCCAACGGTGAAGCTTTCAGGCCAGCCGGTGCGATCCTCATCCTGAGCAAAAGCGGACGTCGCGGCCATAGCTGCGATTGCAACCGCGCCAGTGATCATGGTGAATTTCATGAGTTCCTCCATAGATTATTGTTCCGAGCGGAACGGGCACGGAGTTTTTGCGGATTCCTGCTGACCAAATTGAACTGGACCTGCGCTCCTCCCAAAGCGTGCCGCTCTGTAATCAAGTGCGAACGGATAAAAAGGCAAGCTTGCGCGCCCCAAGAAATGAAGTTTGTCTTTAGGGAAGGGAGTATTTGGGTGGAGACGGTGACAAAGCGGTCAAGTCGTGTCCCGATTAGGTGACACATCTTGGAGTCAGTTCAGAATTTAGATTTCTTCAGAATAGGCTTTCCGGGAGAGATCGTATTTTTGCATCTTCTCATAAAGCGCCTTTCTCGAAATCTTGAGCGCCTCATAAGTCTCCTTGATGCTGCCACCATGGGCCGCAAGCGTTGCCGCGATCAAAGCCTTTTCATGTTGGGCCATGTGATCAGCAAGACCGAGGTCCTGGTGTTCATCGCCGCCATGATCAATGCCAGAGGCGAGCCCCAGAACAAACCGGTCGGCGGCGTTGCGCAGCTCGCGAACATTTCCTGGCCAGTCCTGACTGACGACTTTCGCCAAAACACTATCCGGTATTTCGGGCAGATCTCGCTTGAAACGGGTTGCCGCATCTGAAACCAGTTTGGAAAACAGGAGCGGGATATCTTCCCGTCGGGCACTGAGGGGTGGCACGGTAACCGTCACAACATTGAGCCGGTAGAGGAGATCAGACCGGAATCGCTCGGCGGCCGCTTCCGCAACAAGATCCTTCTTGGTGGCTGCGATGAAACGGACATCCAATTCCACCGGTTCATTTGACCCGAGCCGCGTGACAACCCGGTTTTGGATGGCATGCAGGAGTTTTGTCTGTAGCGGGAGGGACAGGCTGTCGATCTCATCCAGAAGAACCGTCCCGCCGCGGGCGGCCTCAAAGCGGCCGGTTCGGGCCCGCATGGCCCCCTGAAAGGCCCCCGCCTCATGGCCGAAAAGCTCGCTTTCAACCAGATTTGCAGGAAGGGCACCGCAATTGATGTGAACAAACGGCATGGAAGCGCGCGAACTGGCTTCGTGGATTGCCCGGCTGGCCACTTCCTTGCCGACACCGGTATCGCCAGTGATTAACAGATCCACATCGGCAGCCGCAACAGCGCTAACCTGATCTCTCAAGGCGCGCATAACCGGACTGCGACCGTGCAAAACCCCTTCGATCGCATCCCGTGCGCCAACCTCCCGGCGAAGCGACCGGACTTCAACAGTCAGCCGGCGCTTGTCCAGCGCACGGCGCACTGTTTCGACCAGGCGACTCGGTGGGAACGGCTTTTCAATGAAATCATAGGCTCCGTCACGCATAGAGCTGACGGCGAGTTCGACATCTCCGTGGCCGGTCACCAGAATAACCGGAAAACTCGGATCGATTTCCAAGACTTTGCGCATCAAGGTCAGCCCATCGGTTCCCGGCAACCGAATGTCGGTCACGAGAATACCGCGAAAGTCGCGTGTCACATGCTGCAGCACCTGGTCGGCATTGGGGAAGCACTCAACCTCAAGACCTTCCAGCTCCAAACTTTGTTTGGCGGTGAAACGCAGATGTTCTTCGTCATCGACAAAGAGGATTTTTTGAGCACTCATTCGGCGGCTGTTTCCTGCGCACGGGTTTCCAGGTTCTCATTGGCTGTCTCTCCCGCTGGAACAAGATCAATCGAAAAGACGGCACCGCCTTCATCATGATTGGAAACCCGGAGCGTGCCCCCGAAGTCCTTGACGATGTTGTAGGAGATTGAAAGGCCCAACCCCATGCCTTCGCCCGGCTGCTTGGTTGTAAAAAAGGGATCAAAAACCTGGCCCATTTCCTCTTCCGAAACCCCGGCGCCGTAATCCCGGACCGACAGTACACAAGTGTCGGCATCTGTTCGAAGGCCAATATCGATTTGGACGGTTTGCCGATCCTTCATGGCATCAAGTGCATTCGTCAGGAGATTGACCACAACCTGTTGCAGGCGGATATGTCCGCCCATGACCCAGACCTCTTCATCCGGCTGAGCGAAATTGAGCTTGGCGCCACTCCCTCGGAGCCTTGGTTGCAGGAGGCCAATTGCATCGTTGACGATCTGAACCAGAGGAACAGGACGGACCTTTTCCATCGGACGGCGTGCAAAGTTGCGCAAATGCTTCGAGATTGACGCCATCCGATCTGTCATTTCAGAGATACGGCTGATGTTTTCCCGGGTTTCAGGTGTCCTGTTCCTTTCAAGAAGCTTCAAAGCGTTTTCCGCGTAAGACTTTACCGCGGCAAGCGGTTGGTTGAACTCATGGCTGAGCGCTGCGGACATCTGACCAAGCGCTGCCAGCTTACCCGCTTGCACCAATTCTGTCTGGGTTTTCCGCAGCCTGGTTTCAGCTGCCTTTCGTTCGGCAACTTCTTCCAAAAGCTGTGCATTCGTCCGGTTGAGATCAGCGGTCCGTTCTTCCACCCGGACTTCGAGCTGTTCCTGTGCTGCCTGCTGGGTCAGCAGCCGTTCAAGAAGTTGCGCGCGCCGCTGGATATAAAAGGCGACGGCCAATCCAATCAGCATGATCCCGAGGACAAGGATCAAAACCGCCGCAAAGGCCTGTGTTCTTGCTCTGGTGGCGGAAACCAGGATCCGTACATTCCACCCGGCGTCAGAGATGTATTCCGAGCTGCTGATATAGCGGTAGCCACTTGGTTCATCCTCAATCTTGATGAGATTGAGATCCTCCGTGAGTGGCTTTACCGTGTTGACAAGGGGAAGAAGCCCATCCGCCGGGTATTGCCGGTTCGCCTGAATTTCAGCGATTTCGGTTCTTGTCAGCGGACGTAGGGTGCGGAAATGCCAATCCGGCCGGCTCGCCATGAAGACGACACCGCGCAGGTCAGACACGATGATCTGATGATCTGCGTTGCGCCAGGCTTGTTCAAACCCATCAACTGTAAACTTGACGGCGACCACGCCTATGACACGCTCATTGTCTTCAATTGGAGCCGCGAAGAAATACCCACGTTCCCCGGATGTTGTACCAAGCGCGAAAAAGCGGCCGGTTCCGCCTTCAAGTGCCTGCGTAAAGTAGGGCCGGTAAGCAAAGCTCCGCCCTACAAACGACAGTTCCTTTTGATAGCTGCTGGCAGCGAGCGTCATGCCGGACACATCCATCACATAGACATCTGAAGCTTTCAGCCGGTACGCGGACAGACGAAGGTCTTCGTTGACCCGCTTTAAAAGTTCAGGGTCTGTGGGAGACTTCAGGAGTGCAACCAAGCTCGGGCGCTCGGCAATCAGCGAGGGCAGGGGTTCATAGCGCTGCAACGCGCCTTTCAACCCTTCGACAGTCAGTTTCAGGGTTGCTTGTCCCCGCAGGCCAGCCTGTTTTTGAAAATACGTCTCAATGACGGGTTCCGACAACACGGCAACGATCGCGGACAGCAGCACGAACCCGGCGAGAACACGGCCGGATGTTATCTTGAACAGTTTCGACTGTCGTCTTGGCATTCCAAGAACTTTCCAAAAAAGGCCTACGCTTCAATTACCTTGCACATGTTGCCATACGTGGGAAATCACAACAGATCCTTCACCAACGGCCGAAGCAACACGTTTTACCGAGCCGGCTCGAACATCACCAACGGCAAACAAACCAGGACACGATGTTGCATATTGCGATTGTTCGCCAACTTTATCGCCTGTAAGCACGAAGCCGCGTTCATCCAGATCGCAGGTTTCCGACAGCCAGTCTGTGTTGGGGGCCGCACCCACCATGATGAATGCAGCGGGACAATCCAGGTTCCAGTCCTCTCCATTCCGGTCGATCACGACTTTTTCCAGCGCGGCGTCTCCTTCCAGCGCCTTGATCTGGGACTTGTAATGGATTGTTACAGACGGGTCAGCTTCGAGCCTTGAAAGAAGATAGTCCGACATGGATTCAGCCAGACTGTCGCCCCTGATCAACATGTGGACATGGCACGCTGCTCTGGACAGATACATCGCGGCTTGCCCGGCGGAGTTGCCGCCTCCCACCACGACGACATCAGCGCCGCGGCAATAGCGGGCCTCCATATCCGTTGCAGCATAATAGATACCGGTGCCCTCGAATTCTTCCAACCGGTTGAGCGGCAAACGGCGATACTGGACACCGGATGCAACGACAACGGCCTTGGCACAAATTTCCTTGCCATTGTCCAACGTGACACAGAATGTCCCATCGGCTCGCCGTTCCAGTTTCTCCGCCCGCCGGGGCCGCAAAAATCGTGTGCCAAACTTGAGCGCTTGCACTTCGCCCCGCCAAACGAGATCTGACCCGGAGATTCCGGTCGGAAAGCCCATGTAATTCTCGATCCGGCTGGACGTCCCGGCCTGCCCCCCAATGGCCAGATCCTCGACAAGCACCGCAGAAAGTCCTTCCGCTCCTGCATATACGGCGGCAGCAACGCCTGCCGGTCCGCCACCAACGATCAGAACATCCACGGTTTCATGGCATTCAAAGTGTTGCGCCAGTCCCAAGAGTTTTGCCACCTTGGCAGGTGTGGGTTGGTCGACAACCCGGTTTTTGCCGAAGACAACGGCCGGCTGCCGGCCGCTGAGCTTGCAGCTCTGCGCGATTTCATCCGCGTCTTCAGACCCGAGATCAATCATCTGAAACGCTATCTTGTTCCGCGCCGCAAATTCCGCGATCCGCCTGACATCGCGGTCAACATCCGCACCAACAAGCTTCAGTGACGTGTCGTGCTCTTCAACCTGGCGGCGCCGGCGCGCGGCAAAAACCGAAATGATGATGTCCGACATCTCGGGTATTCGTGACATGGCCGCAAGCATGTCTTTCCGGGAGACTGAAATTAATACGGTATCTTCCTTAGCGCGCAACGGCAGCGTATAAGCCCCGCCATTCAAAAACGTAATTTCTCCAATGAATTGATCTGGTCCAAGCGATGACGGCAGGTAAGCCTCCCGCGTGTAGGTGTCGATTATCTCGACGCGCCCTTCCAGGATATAGAGGAACCGGTCCATTGGGTCGCCAACTTCTGCGATCATTGTGCCCGCATCAAAGCGGACTTCCGTTCCCAGATCCCGGATCGCCTGGACATGGCTTTGGTGAAGAGGCGTTCGAGCCATTTCCCTCAAGTCACCAGCAAAGCTTTCCATATTCAGGTCCTTCGATTGAAGCTCGGGAGTGCCGTGCCTTCAGCACTACCCCTCGAAGAGCAACCTTTCAATATGCAGAACGGCTATCAGTGGTTGTCATTGGATTTCTGGTACCTGAAGTCTTCTATGCGTGTGAGCCACTGGTTGCCGCCATAAACTGGATCTGAGTCGAACGTTGTCCGACACACACCCCAAAACCATATTTTGCGCAGTCTCTGGAAACTGTTTACCAGCGAGACCAACTAAGCCCAACAGGCAGTTGCGATTTACGAGGTGAACATGTCTCACAATGTCCGGACCGAAACAGACTCTTTTGGGGCACTGGAGATACCCGCAGACAAGTACTACGGCGCGCAAACAGCCCGCTCCTTGATCAATTTTCCGATCGGCGGGGAGAAGATGCCACGTCCTCTCATCCATGCGCTGGGTATCATCAAGCAGGCAGCCGCCCGTGTGAATGCGGCTCAAGGAAAGCTTGACCCCAAACTGGCGGAAGCGATTGAACGGGCGGCGTCGGAAGTCGCCGCCGGAAAGCTGGACGATCATTTCCCACTTGTCGTCTGGCAGACCGGTTCGGGCACTCAGACCAACATGAATGCAAATGAGGTGATCGCAAACCGCGCAATTGAGCTGCTTGGCGGTGTTGTCGGCTCCAAAACACCAGTGCATCCGAATGATCACTGCAACATGAGCCAGTCTTCAAACGACACCTTTCCAACTGCCATGCATATTTCCGCAGCTACGGAAATCAAAGAAAAGCTGCTGCCCGCACTGGCACATTTGAAGTCCGCTCTGGAGAAAAAAACGGAAGAATGGGCGCATATCGTCAAAATCGGCCGAACCCACACCCAGGATGCAACGCCCTTAACCCTTGGCCAGGAGTTCGGCGGGTACGCCGCTCAACTTGCCCTTGGAATGGAGCGTATCACCGAAGGGCTCAACGGGTTATATGCGCTGGCGCAAGGAGGAACGGCCGTCGGGACAGGCCTTAACACGAAAAAAGGCTTCGACACTGCATTCGCCGCCGAAGTGGCCGCGATTACCGGTCTTCCGTTTCGAACCGCATCCAACAAGTTCGAGGCGCTTGCAGCGCATGATGCCTATGTCTACGCACATGGTGCGCTCAATACGGTCGCGGTATCCCTGTTTAAGATCGCCAATGACATCCGGTTTTTGGGGTCTGGACCGCGGTCAGGGCTTGGCGAGCTGGCGTTACCGGAAAATGAACCCGGCTCCTCCATCATGCCGGGCAAAGTCAATCCGACCCAGTGCGAGGCCGTGACCATGGTGTGCGCACAGGTTCACGGTAACCAGTCAACGATTTCGTTCGCCGGAAGCCAGGGGCACTTTGAGCTGAACGTCTACAAGCCCGTGATGGCTAATGCGATGTTGCAGTCGGTCAAGTTGCTGGCCGATGCCTCTATCAGCTTCGCAGACCGATGCGTGTCCGGAATTAAGGCAAATGAGGATAATATCACCCGCCTTATGGAACGGTCCTTGATGCTGGTAACCGCGCTCGCTCCCGCGATTGGCTATGACAAGGCCACGGAAATCGCCAAGACAGCTCACAAGAACGGCACATCCTTGCGCGAAGAAGCGCTCAATCTTGGCTATGTAACGGAAACAGAATTTGACGCACTTGTGCGCCCTGAAAAGATGATCGGCTCGAGCGTTTGACAGATGTCGGCTGCCTCGGCCGACCTAGTCGCAATCATAATTAAAGAGAGTGGCGGAGGGGGTGGGATTCGAACCCACGGAACGCTTGCACGCTCGACGGTTTTCAAGACCGTTGCAATCGACCACTCTGCCACCCCTCCGGCGCAGAGCAAAAGCCTGAAAGGCTCATGCGAGAGCACCCGTTTCTCTGGTCTTGCCTTCAAAGTCAAGCAGGGAAATCAGAATTCGGGGTGATTGCCCACAAGACTGTCCATCGACTGCCATTGTCCGCGCACTTTGTGCCGGGCCGAAACACGCGTTCGTAAAGCAAAACTAAGACAGTTTGGACCGTCCCGGGCGTTGATTGAAATGGCGGCCTGTATGGGGGGCTGTGAGGCAACCATCTAAAGACCAACACCCGGGAGGGTCGAAGGGGCCGCCGGTCCAGTGTCGTGGGCAGGGGTCGAACCGGCGGCCTTAAGCTGGAGGTGGGTCCAGCATTGCTTGTGACAGGGCGGTCACCAGCAATGAACACACCTTACGAGGCAGCCCGAATGCACGTTGTGATGTGTGTCACATCCTGTCCATTTGGCGATAAGTCTGAGCCCGTGACCTTTGAGCAACAACCTATACCGCTTGAAGATCCATATAATTCATGTCGCCTTTGCAGGCACTTAGGGTTCGCGGCTTTGCTTTTCCGTCAAACGAACCGGTGGAAAGGTTCCTCCGGCATGCGTTCAGCGTTATTGCAGGGTCGACGGGCGGTTTACTTTGAGGTAAGACGTTTGCCGTTACATGGCGTGTGGTTAGGGATGCATCGCGGGGGCAGTGCGTCTAAAATTCCGGCAAGTTGCCGGGCACACCTTTGAAACCGGTTGCCGGACGACCGGATCAATAGTCGCGTGAGCTCAGGGGCTGCCAGCGCGTTGTGAGTAGGATGGCGGGATGCATGGGATCGGCGGGCAGACTTGGCGCTCGGATGACAAGTCTATCGAAGACACTGGCATTGTTTCTTCACGAAATGACCGAACGGGTTCTGTGATGCGGCAAGTGCGCACCATTTTGATGGTTGCAGCCGCCGCCGGATTTGTCGCCGCCTGCGGATCCGTGCCACAAGAAAAAGCGAAATTCAGCCCGAAAAAGTATGGCGTTAAAGGCAGCCCGAAAGTGGTTGCCGCCGGAAAGCCTGTTCCCAAAGGCGGCGGTCGCTACGTCGTTGGCAAGAAATACAAGATTGCCGGCAAGTGGTATTACCCGAAACACGAGCCGAACTATAAAAATGTTGGGCTGGCATCCTGGTACGGGCCGACGTTCCATGGCCGCAAAACCGCGAACGGTGAGGTCTTTGACCGCAACGCACTGACAGCTGCGCACACCACCATGCCGCTGCCGTCCTACGCCCGTGTCACCAACATGAACAACGGCCGGTCCATGATCGTGCGGGTCAACGACCGGGGGCCATTCCACGGCAACCGCATCATTGATCTGTCTGAGCGCGTCGCCAACATGCTGGACACCAAAAGTGCCGGTGTTGCCAAGGTCAAGGTCGAGTATGTTGGCCGCGCGCCGCTTCATGGTCAGGATGAAACCTACCTGATGGCATCGTATAACGGTCCAGGCGCTGTTCAGCCCGGCACCAGCCGCCCGGGCACTTTGATTGCCCAAAATGTTCCGCGCCTTGTTGTTGGGCCAACACAAGCCCCGCCACCGCGGCCATACAGGCCGTCTGCAACACTTGCGTCCGCGGCAACACATGGAACAACGATTGCAGCCGCGTTTGATCCGGCAATCGCCTTCGAGGCGGGCTCCAGCAATGTTCAGGTGGCAGCCAACAATCGATTTGAACCGCAACCGGCAGCTTTTGCACCGGAAAGCGGCGTCCTTGGCACGTTGACCGTACCGGCTGAGCAGGCTCTGACCCCAGGAAGTGCAATCTCTTCCTACATGGCGAACCGGCGCGTGTCGGATGCTCATGAGATGCTCTCCTTTGCGTCCGGATCCGGTTTGTCCTTGAAGTTGCTTGCCCGCCAGGCCGCTCTGGACTGATTGATCGGGGCTGATGATGCGACGTATCTTCAGCCGCATGCCGCATATCCCAAACCTGATACCAAACTGCTTGTCCGCCCTTACAAGGTGCTCTGCTGCGGTTTTGGTGTCTTTGTTTGCTAATTTAAGCGTTCAGGCAGAGCAGCTCACCACGAAGGCGCCGAAAGCGCTCCTTTATGAGCCGGCATCCGGCACAGTTTTGTTCGCCAAGGATGCGGACGTTCCCTTCGCGCCGGGGGCTCTGGTTAAGGTCATGACCGCGGCGACGGTCTTTCAGGCGTTGTCGGATGGTGAACTGACGCCAGATCAACTGTGCACTGTCAGCGAACACGCATGGCGGAAAGGCGGTGCCCCGTCTGGCCGGGGGGCTACCATGTTCGCCGCAATCAAGTCAGAGATTTCCGTCGAGGACTTGCTGAAGGGCCTTTTGGTTCATAACGGAAACGACTCTGCGATCATTCTGGCTGAGTGTCTGGACGGCTCCGAGGCCGCCTTTGCGGACCGCATGAACACGCTCGCTGCCGAAATCGGTATGGCGAACAGCAGCTTTGCCAACCCAACAGGCTACGAAGAGGCCGTCAGCACAACCACGGTGCGCGATCAGGTCCGCCTCGGTGAATACATCGTGGAAGAGCATCCCGAGCGGTATGCGATGTTCGCAATCCCCGAATTCACCTGGAACAACATCTTCCAGCGCAACAAGAACCCGCTCCTTGGGGAAATCCGCAACCTTGATGGACTTGGCGGCGGCGCACATTCGGAAGACGGATATTCCGGCCTTGGATCCATTGACCGCAATGGCCGCCGGATCATAGCCGCAGTTGCCGGCCTCAAATCAGACAATCACCGCCTGGCCGCCTTGAAAGAAATCTTCGAGGGAACCTGGGAATTTTATGCCGTTAAAACCGTCTTTCCAGCAGGAGAAATGGTGGCTGAGGGGCGTGTCTTTGGCGGTGTCGACCGCACTGTCCCGCTAATTTCTGAAGCAGATATTGATGTATTTCTGCCGCGCGGTGGAACCTTGAAATATCGGCTGCGCGTTGTGTATCAAGGGCCACTTGTTGCGCCGGTTGCAGCTGGCGCCCCTGCCGGAGAACTTCAGGTAATCGGCCAGGACGGCGTGGTTCACAGGGCACCACTCGTTACCGGCGCATCCGTTCCGGAAGGCGGACTTGTCGGCAAGGCGCTGGACAGCGTGCAGGAACTTCTGTTTGGCTGGATAGGATAATAAAATCCTGAGACCCACCGGTTGACAACCCCCCGTTCGGCCCGGCAAGGCAAACAGCGGAAAAAAAAACAGGGCCGGAACCAGGTGCAGGGACACTTTATCAGTTTTGAAGGCGGCGAGGGGGCTGGCAAGTCCACTCAAATAGCCCGCTTGAAGGCTTTTCTGGAAAGTCTTGGCAAGACGGTCATCGTCACGCGAGAGCCAGGTGGGTCGCCGGGTGCCGAAAAAATTCGCACCATGCTCCTGTCCGGTGAAGCCCGTGATCTCGGCCCGCGTGGCGAAGCCATGCTCTTTGCTGCTGCGCGTGCAGATCATGTGGATACGTTGATCAAGCCAGCGCTGGAACGTGGCGATTGGGTTCTGTGCGACCGCTATTCGGACTCCACGTTGGTGTATCAGGGGGAAGCGGGCGTAGATCTGAACTATTTGAGGCTATTGGAAACCGCAGCCGTGGCCGGTGTCCGGCCGGAACTCACAATCCTGATTGATGTGCCGGCGGAACTCGGCCTGGCTCGGGTGCAGGAACGCGCGAAGACAGACACAAGCGGTGGGCCGGACCGATTCGAGGGCGAGGCTCTTCGTGTCCACGAAGGCCGCCGGAAACGGTTTCTGGATTTGGCAACGGAAGAGGCTTACCGCTTTGCCGTCATCGATGGGTCAAAGGACATGGAAGCCGTCAGCATATCCATTCAATCCGCAGTCGAGGCTGCCTTTCAGGATCAGCTGAGAACGGACACCCTGGCGCAGGAGGCCGACTGACTTTGGCGCGCAGAAACGAACCTGTTGAAACTCCAGAGGTCGATGCCCTGCCGGGTATCCCGCTGCCGCACCAGCGCAACGTTCTGATCGGTCATGGCGAAACGGAGACGAGCCTTCTGGACGCTTACCGTTCAGAGCGGCTGCACCACGCCTGGATCTTGGGCGGGCCGAAGGGTATCGGCAAGGCGACACTGGCATTCCGCTTTGCCAAGTTTGTTCTGGCCAATCCGGACCGGTTTGGGCCGCAAACCGCGATGGTGCACGATCTTAGTGTTCCCGAAGACCATTATGTCGTCCGGCAGGTCGCTGCAGGCGGGCATCCGAACATCTTGCATTTGCGCCGGCCCTGGGATGACAAGGGCAAACGGTTCAAAGCCGATCTTCCCGTTGATGAAGTTCGCCGAACCGTCAGCTTCTTCGGAACAACCGCATCTGCGCGGGCCTGGCGGGTCTGTATCGTTGATGCTGCCGACGATATGAATGCAAGTTCTGCCAATGCGTTATTGAAGATACTTGAAGAGCCACCTGAACGGTGTTTGTTCCTTGTCTTGAGCCATGCGCCGGGCCGATTGCTCCCCACCATCAGGTCCAGATGCCGCCGGTTGGACATGGCGCCGCTTTCTGAAGCCGACATCGCCAACGGCCTGCGCGATCTTGCCGGACACGCGATCCCGGATGTCAGCGGCCTATCTGAAATCGCCCAGACCGCCGATGGTAGCTTAAGAGCCGCACTGACCTTGTTGGCAGGCGATGGCTTGGCGATCGCCCAGGGCACGAGAAAACTCGCAGAAGCCGGCAGTCAGATGGATTTGAAGGCGCTTCATGCCTTGTCCGATCTGGTTGCCGCCCGCGGTCAGACCGACAACTGGGAGAGCTTTCAGCACGTTGCGGAAACCTGGCTGCATGGTCAAATGCGCCGGTCGATTGCAGCCGGCACCGGCGCCGCCTATGCCTATGTGAACCTCTGGGAAGGCACACAAAAAGCAATTGCGGAGTCTGATGCGCTTAATCTTGACCGCAAACAGGTCGTTCTGGATTTCTTTTTGAATCTTCGGTCCGTGCGGACATAACTTGCGTAAATTTGATGTCTGGTTTTTCGATCACCAGACCCGTATGTACCTTTTTGAAAACACCACCTGAAACGTTCAGAACGGCATTCCATGATTGTTGACAGCCACTGCCACCTCGATTTTCCAGACTTTGAAGGCGAACGTGACGAGCTCATCGCCCGGGCAAAAGATGCGGGCGTTGAGTTGATGGTGACGATCTGCACCCATATCCGAAAGTTCGATCAGGTGCGCGCCATCGCTGAAGCCTACCCTGAGGTCTACTGTTCTGTCGGCACCCATCCGCACAATGCAGGCACTGAACGCGGTATCCCCGTCGACGAAATTGTCCAATTGGCCGAACATCCGAAAGTTGTCGCTATTGGTGAAGCCGGGCTCGATTACTTCTATGACAAGGCGCCGCGGGACGCGCAGGCAGAAGGCCTGCGGATCCATATCGAGGCAGCGAGGCAGACTGGTTTGCCTTTGGTCATTCATTCCCGCGATGCGGACGACGACATGGCGGCGATCCTGCGCGAGGAAATGGGGAAGGGGGCCTTCCCTGCCTTGCTGCACTGTTTTTCCTCTGGCCGCGATCTTGCCCTCACCGGCATTGAGCTCGGTCTGTACGTATCGTTCTCCGGTATCCTGACCTTCAAAAAGTCCGAGGAGTTGCGCGACATCGCCCGCGAGCTGCCGGCCGATCGGTTGCTTGTGGAAACCGACGCCCCTTACCTTGCCCCCCAACCAAGACGCGGCAAACGCAATGAACCAGCTTACACTGCCATGACGGCCGCTGTTCTTGCGGAGGTTCGCGGCGTGAACGAAGAAGAGATCGCCCGTCAGACCACAGAGAATTTCTTCCGTCTTTTCAAAAAGGTGCCGAAGCCGGAAAGTGTTTCCAACGAAGTAGCGGGCGCAGCATGAGTGTCCGGCTGACGATCCTCGGTTGTGGGTCTTCCGGCGGCGTTCCACGGATCGGGAACGATTGGGGAAAGTGCGATCCTAAGGAGGCTAAGAACCGGCGGCGGCGTTGTTCACTGCTTGTGGAAAAGTTTGGGGATAACGGCTGCACAACGGTGTTGATAGACACCGGCCCGGATCTGCGCGATCAGCTTCTTGGTGCTGATGTTCAACGCATGGATGCCGTGCTTTACACCCATGCGCATGCCGACCATCTTCACGGGATCGATGATCTGAGGGCGTTCATGGTCCGCGATCGGCGGCGGATCCCGGTCTACATGGATATCCCGACATTCGACAAGGCAATGGCCGCCTTCGGCTATTGTTTTGAAACCCCCAAGGGGTCCAGTTATCCGCCCATTCTCGATCGGCACGGTATGACAGCGGGAATGCCGGTTGTGATCGACGGTCCTGGCGGTGAGATTGAGTTTTTGCCGATTGAAGTTACGCACGGTGAAATCAATGCCCTTGGATTTCGGATTGGAAACACGGCATATGTCCCTGATGTTTCGGATATTTCCCGTGAAAGTTTCGATCTTTTGACCGGGTTGGATCTGCTAATTTTGGATTGTTTGCGCCGCAATCCGCACCCCAGCCATTTCAATTTGGACGACGCGCTCAGTTGGACAAAAGACCTTGTGCCCCAAAAAGCGATTTTCACCAATCTTCACAACGATTTGGATTATGAAACACTGAAAGCTGAGCTGCCGGATGGCATCGAGCCGGCTTTTGATGGTCTTCAAATTCTGATCGACGGTGCATTGGCGGAAACAAGGCCCAGGATCGCGGTGGATGCCGGCTGAACGGCGATACAAGATCCCGACAGAAGACCGATTGACCCGGTCTGCCGTTCATTATCTTGAGCGCTACGCGAGCACTGAGGCCAATTTGCGAAAAGTGCTTGAGCGCAAGGTCTCCCGCGCGTGTCATGCGCTCGATTTGGTGGCGGATGATTACCGCGATCTCATCGAAGGCATTGTCTTAAAATGCGTCCGCAATGGCATGGTCAATGACCGTGGATTTGCAGAGATGAAACTGGCGAGCCTTAGGCGCAAGGGCCAATCGAAGAAGAAGATCGAAGCACAGCTTCGGGCCAAAGGCGTTCCAGCACATATTATCGAAGCTGTTATGGCCGAAGACACGTCGGAAGATCGAACAGCCGCGATCGCTTATGCAAAGCGCCGACGGTTCGGACCGTTCCGTGATCAGGCCAAACGGGATGACCGGCGCTTAAAAGACATCGCCGCGATGTGCCGCGCTGGTTTTGATTACGAGACCGCTCGTCAGATCATTGACGCAGACCTGGACGTTCTCTGCGCTTAGATCCTGAGCGTGGTTTGTTTCAATGTGCGATGCGGAGGTGATGACTGCAAACCAGTGTCGATATCACACGATGGGATTTTACGTTTCAAAGTGTCCGGTTGGACCGTAACTCCGCTGTTTCTGTGGTTATATAAAATATTCCATAATATTGATTATGCGTTTTGACTACGATGTTGCTGAACTGATGTGCTAGTGGATGCAGATCCCTCCACATACGCTCTTGCCAATTATGCTGAATGGTCCGCACACCGTTTTCATGCGTAATCAGACCATATCTTTCGATCGCACCACGACATTGGATGGAATGGTCATGATGATAAGATCGCTTTTGGTTGCCCTGCTGCTGTTGGGTTCGCTGCCTCAAACGGCCGTTGCAAACACGCTCACAGCGCGCGAAATCCAGAACGAGATGTTGAACAAGACGATTATCACGCACCGGTTCGGCATGCGGGTCACGATGCGTTACATGCCAGGCGGCGTTGTGTCGGCGAAAGCGCTTCTTGGTTCGGTCGATGGCACTTGGCGGGCGCGCGGAAACCAGATCTGCTCGACATTTCCAAGAGGCCCGGCAAAAGGCACCAGCTGTGTCAGCTTCAAGCGGCTTGGTGACAATCGGTATATCAGTTCCGAGGGTGTCCGTTTCCGGGTAGTCGACTAGTTGGGACGTATCAAACTGCCGATCCGTTTTGACGATGCGCGGCGTCCGCTGCAGCCGTATTTCTTAAAAACTGGTCTGTACAGACCGCCCAGCTTTGGCTGAGGGCCGTAGCGCGGCACACATTCCTTGGAATGTCGAGCGCGGCCAAAGCCGCTTCCCGCAAATCATCGGACAGGATCCCTGCTCCGCTGTCGCCGATGACATCCACCGGCCCCATTACGGGGTACGCGGCAACCGGAACTCCGCATGCAAGGGCTTCCAAAAGCACAAGGCCGAAGGTGTCAGTCCGGGACGGGAACACGAACGCGTCTGCGCTGGCATAATGCCGCGCCAATTCTTCTCCGGTCTTGGATCCGGTGAAATGGACATCTGGATAGTCCCGCTTAAGGGTTTCCAGCTGCGGTCCGTCCCCAACAACGACCTTGGAACCGGGCAAATCCAGATACAGAAATGCGGAAATGTTTTTTTCGACCGAAACCCGGCCGACATTCATGAAAATTGGCCTCGGGAGATCGGACGGCAGGACACTGCCCTCATAGGGTTTGAAGATGTCTGTATCGACACCGCGGGACCACCGCATCAGGTTTTGAAACTTACGGTCCCGAAGGCTGGTTTCCAACTCGTCCGTCGCGACCATGCACCCGGATGCGGAATTGTGAAACCGCCGGAACCAGGCATAGAACGGCGCTTTCGGCAAAGGCACGCGGGCTGCAACATACTCTGGAAACCGGGTGTGATAACTTGTTGTAAAAGAGCGCTTTTCCTTACGCGCGACCTTAGCTGCAAGCAAGCCCAACGGGCCTTCAGTTGCAATGTGAATGTGGTCGCAATCGAAGTCCTTGATGTGCTGACCAACCCTGCCCCTTGTGGTCAGCGCAAGCCGGATTTCCGGATAGGTTGGACACGGTATTGTGGTGAAGCCGTTCGGGGTGAGGTACTCAACGCGAATGCCGCGTTTTTCCAACTCTCGAGCCGTATATTCCAAGGTGCGGACGACGCCATTGACCTGCGGATGCCAGGCATCCGACACAAAAAGCAGTGATTTCATGCAGCGACGGTCCGCTCTCTTTCAAGTTTTCCGGCCGGTTTCAAGGCCCTTTTGCCGTCTGAATTTCCAGCGTCAGGATGCGCGCCGCTGTCCCGCCAGCGAACGATCTCCAGAACACCGTCATGGGTTTCAACGATGGCCGTGCAACTTTCCACCCAGTCACCGGTATTCAGATAACGCGTACCATTCATTTCCTGATCGGTCGCATGGTGAATATGACCGCAGATAACGCCATCCAAACCACGATCCTTGATATCCTTGGTCACTTCACCCTCAAACGCGCTGATGACGTTGACGAACTGTTTGACATGTTGTTTGGCAAAAGCCCCGAGCGACCAGTAATTCAAACCAAATTTCCGGCGGATATTGTTTACCCACGTGTTCGTCCATAGGGCAAATGCATAAAACTGGTCCCCAAGGAAGGCAAGCCACTTGGCCTTTTGCACAATGAGATCGTACTGATCCCCATGGAGCACAAGATACTTGCGGCCAGCCGCGGTCTCAAACTCTGCGGTTTCCGTAAACTCGACGCAACCAAACCGTAGCGGCTGGGTGTCTTTCAAGAATTCGTCGTGATTTCCGGGCAAATAGATGATTTTGATGCCCGCCCTGCCCCGCGCTAGCAACTCATCGATTACGGCTTGGTGGCTTTCCGGCCAGTATCTTTTGCGCTTCAACCGCCAGCCATCAATGATGTCGCCGACCAGGTAGATCGTATCGGCGTGGTGCAGCGCCAGAAAATCCAGCAAAACATCCGCCTGGCACCCGCGGGTCCCGAAGTGAATGTCAGACAAGAACAAGGTTCTTAAGTGCCTTATCCGGTATTCGGTGTCTGCGGTATGCGTACGAATGAGCCTGTCTCCCGGAAAGCGCGACGGCAAAGTATTTTCCGGAATACGAACCTGCGCAAGCCTTGGATGCGTTGCAGCAACGTTTTACCGCATAGATTTACAGCAACAGTGCAGGCAGAGCGTCGGGGACCTTGTCACAGCCTCAAGGAAATCGTGTTCAGGCGACTGCATCCAGTGCGAGTGTGCTGTAGGCCCAAGTGATCTCCCGGGAGGTTTTGGGATCATACATGCGCATCTTGAAATCGGCTGCCGGGCGAACACCGCCAATTGCCGGTAACGTTCCGCAAAGCATGGCCGTTCCGTTCTGGAAGTTTGCACCGTCCATGAGATCCTTAAGCGGCTGGATCGCAGCCAGCGTGCCGTCCTGATAGAGGGTCCACGCCCCCTCTTCCAGGATCCAGGATTGAAGAACAATTTCGTCCAGATGGTCCTGCACGCTGTCGAATGGCCAGAGTTCACCGGCGACCGGTTTGGCAGCGATCTGTTTTGAATGCGCCACAGAGTAGGTTTCAAGGGCCCGGTCCGTATGATCGGAGGCGAGGCCCAACCAGGTGCTGCCGTTTAACTCAACAAGAAAAGGCTCAGCCTCACCGGACGTGTTCTTGCCGACAACCTGAATTTGGGAAGCCTGGGTGAGAAGCTCCGGCGCGCATTGATAATAGAGCGGTACGGTTGACGGTGCCGGAACACCAATCGCTTCAAGTTCAGCAATATGGTGATCAACGGCCGCTTTATTCCGGCCGGTCCATCCGGCAACAATGAGCCGCTGGGGCGTGCTTTCCAGCACGCCTTCGCTTGTCGTGAACTTCATGAATTTCCTCAAAGTGTAGACGGAAGGAACAAGGCGATTTGCGGCATCAGGATCAACAGCCCGACCATGGCAAGCATCGCCAAGGCATAGGGAATGCAGCCGAGCATCACATCTGAGAACCTGCCGGTTTTTCGGGCGGCCTGCACCACATAAAGGTTGAGCCCGACCGGTGGCGTGATGAGCGCCATCTCCACTAGAATGATCATGAGGATGCCAAACCAGATCTTGTCGTAGCCAAGCTGGACGATGATCGGCACAACAATCGGAATGGTCGCGACCATCAGCGACAGGGTCTCAATGAAGAAGCCCAGAATGATGTACATCAGGATGATCACCAGAAGCGTCTCCAGTGGCCCGAGCCCCAAACCACCCAAAAGGTTTTGCAAGGACCGGCTGACACCGGCAGCTGTCAGGGCGAAGTTGAGGACATAGGCGCCAATAACGACGAGCATGATCATGGCCGATGTCTTGACGGCCCCGCGCAACGCTTCGGACAGCATCTCCCAACTGAGCGCCTTTTGCTGGGCGGCAATAAGGAGTGCAAGCGCCACCCCAACGGTCGCAGCTTCTGTTGGTGTCGCCCAACCGGCATAGATCGAGCCGATGATTGCGGCAAACAAACCGAGGATCGGGAGAAGATCGCCAAGCCCCGAGAGCTTGTCAGCCAAGGAACTGGGGCGTTTGGGACCGCCCAGGGACGGTTTGAAGATGCACAGGAGCACTGTGATCAGCATAAAGAGGCCGGCCAGCGCGAGGCCCGGAATAAGCCCGGCCAGAAACAACTGCGGAATGGAGCTTTCCGTTAGAAAGCCATAGACGATCAGGTTGATGGACGGTGGGATCATGATCCCAAGCGTCCCGCCAGCCGCGATGGCGCCCGAAAAGAGCTTCTGATTGTATCCAAGCTCCTTGGCTTGCGGCATCGCAACGGTTGCAACCGTTGCCGCAGTCGCCACGGACGATCCGGAGGTAGCTGAAAACATGGTCGACGTGGCTATGTTGGCGTGGATCAGACCGCCCGGCATCCAGGCAACCCATTTTTCCAGTGCAGAATAAGTCCGGCGCGCAACGCCACTGCGAACCAGGATTTCACCAAGAAGTACGAAGAGTGGAATGGCGATCAGGGTTGCGCTGTTTGAAGACGACCAGACCACCTGCCCCAAGCCGCGCATCAGCGGAAACGGGCTGAAAAACGTATCAATGCCGAAAGCCAGTAGGAAGAGGACGATGCCGACCGGGATGGACAGCGCCAGCAGGCCAAGCAGCCCGAAAGACGTGAACGCGATCATGCTTCCCCCCGCGCACCGGCGATTTGATCGACGGACTTATAATCTGACGTTGCGAACCGGACTGCTACGGAGACCAGCAGGATGGTGGCGGACATCGCAAACCAGACCCAGCCGAGCCACCAAAGCGTTTGCGGGATCCAAAGCGGCGTTTCCAGTGGCGTGTTGGCCCGCGCGCCGGTGGAAAGCGTCTTTTCCAAAACGCCCCACCCGCGCCAGGCAACCACAATCGCCGTGCCGGCCAAGCATGCCATGGAGATAACGTCGAAGACCGCGCGTCCGAACGGAACAAGGCGCTGACGCAGCAAGTCGATGCGCACATGCGCCTGCTCCGTCAACGCGTAACTGATGCCCCAGGCGGTCGTGACAGCCATAACGTATCCGGAGATCTCGTCCACGCCTCCAAGGCCCGCCCCCAGCTTCCGGGTGATGATTTCGACGAGCGTGAAGGCCACACAGACCAGCAGCACAATGCCGACGCCCATCGCAACGCGGTCGTTTAATCGCCGCAAGAGGTGAACCAAGGAGGTCATGGAAAGATCCTTACTTCGCTTCCAGGGAAACGCCGGTGACTTTGCCGACGCTGTCGCTCCAGCGCTGTGCCCAGTCTCCGCCGGCCCGCTCAGCCCAGTCCGGCAGCACTTCAGAAATCAGAACCGCTTTCGCCTTGGCTTGATCTTCGTCTGTGGCTTCAACCAGCACAAGGGCGCGCGCATCGCCATACGGACACTCGCCGTTGCCGGTAAGGCAGGCGATGTCATTATTCAGTGCATTTTGAGCAACTTCCCACGCCGGGGCTTCGAGGTTCTCTTTCACGCCTTTCTCGAGCGCTGCTTTCTGTGCATCGCTCAGGGTGTTCCATTTGTCGAGATTGATCGCGGTCACAACCGGATCCCATCCCCCCAGCGGGATCGGCAGAAGATGTGTGGAGACTTCCCACCAACCTGCATTGTAACCTGACCCAGCACCGGTAATGGCACAATCCACCACGCCGCGCTGCAGGGCACCCGGCACCTCACCAAATCCGATGTTGACGCCCTCTGCGCCAAGAGCTTCCAGGAACTTTGCGGTCATCCGGCCGGACGCGCGCACTTTCTTGCCCTGAAGATCATCCAGGGAGTTGATTTCGGCGTTGCAGAAAACAACTTGAGGCGGGTACGGCGCAATACCGAGGACCTTGGCGTTGAAGACGTCCTTGTAGATATCATCGACCATCGGCCGGGCCGCATCGACCGCCTTTTTTGCAGTGTCAGCGTCGGTTGCAATCATTGGAACATCAAGCGCTTCGAGCGCAACACTGTCGGAAACCGCATAGTCGGCAACAGTCATGCCGACATCAAACACCCCTTGGGACATCATGCGATAGACATCGCCACCGGAAATGCCCATCTGGTCATGTGTGGTCAATGAAGCGGACAGCTCGCCACCGGAAACTTCCCCCAACTTGTCGTTCCAGAAAGGGGCTTCAAACTGCTTGTGAAGCGGCAGGCCGCTCCAGCTGCCAACAACAGCAAGTTCTTCGGCATGCGCCGTTGTGCCCATTGAGAGCGCGATTGCGGAGACGGCGGATAAGATCGTGAGTTTTTTCATATCTCTAGTTCCTCTGGTGCGGTTGGTTTTAGTTGTCGTTGTAAGGGTAAAGCGGGGCTGTCTGCTCACTGACATCAGCAATCAGCATGGCTCCGGGAGCGTGAGTGATCGAAAGGGGCGGTTTTGCTGTCATGATGGCAACTTGCGGCGTTACTCCACAGGCCCAAAACACCGGCACTTCCCCATTCTCAATGGGAACCGGGTTCCCCCAATCCGGGGTATCGATGGTCAAAATGCCGATCTCGGCAGGATCGCCAACATGCACCGGCGCGCCATGTGCCAATGGATACTTGCGGCAGATTTTATAAACTTCGTCGATCCGCTCTTTCGCAATGGGTCGCATGGAAACCACCATCCCGCCGCCAAACGGGCCGCTTTGATGTGTCTCGATCGATGTCCGGTACATTGGGACCGTCCGGTCGAGATCGATATGGCGCATAGGTACACCGGCAAGCCTCAGGGCGTTCTCGAAGGTGAAGGAACATCCTATTGCAAAGGACACCAGGTCGTCCTGCCAGCAGGCGTTCAGATCGGACACTTGCTCGTCAAGTTTGCCGTGCCGGTAGATGTTGTAGCGGGCGGCATCTGTGCGGATATCAACTTCTGCACCGAGCTCAACAATCACGGGTTCGCCTGGGTTTGAGACACCGGCAAGCGGGCAGGCCTTTGGGTTGAGCCGGCAGAACTCATGAAATGGATCTGCATATTCACCCGGGAGAATCGCGAGATTGCACTGGAGTTTTCCGTGTGCCAGCCCGGCCGTGTGCCCCGAGTACCGGCCTGAGCGGATCGCGGCGCGAACCAGCCCCATGTCAGCACCGGCCAATTCAGAAAACTTTGTGAGATCTTGCTGCATCGGTTGCCCAATTCCTTGTTGGCAAAAGGCTGCAGCGGATACATTATCAAGTCAAATCGTGTTTTTTTGCAGAAAGTGATCCAAATTACTGATCACATTAGCAATTGGGTCACAATGTCATGACACTTGAACAGCTTAGAGCTTTTTTGGCGGTTGCGCGCATGGGCGGTGTTCGCAAGGCCGCCGAACAAATGAACATCTCACAGCCGGCCATTTCTGCGCGTATTTCCAGCCTGGAGGACTATCTCGGCACGCGCCTCTTCAGCCGCGAAACAACTGGAGTCTCGTTGACCGCAAAGGGCGTGGTTCTGCGGGATTATGCGGAGCAGATCATGGCAATCACGGAGCGTATCAAGGGCGATGTCATGTCCGATGACAGCATCAGCTCCCTGCTCCGTCTGGGCGTTGCAGAGACCATCGCCCAGACCTGGCTGCCGGATTTTCTCGCAGCGCTTCACACCACGTTTCAGCGGCTGAACATCGAGGTTACGGTCGATACATCGTTCAACCTTCGGGAGATGCTGCTCGATCGGGCGCTGGATTTAACCATCCTGATGGGACCAATATCCGAGTACAGTACCGACAACCTGCCGCTCCCGCCCTTTGATCTCGGCTGGTACAGGCCATTGGATCTAGAGGAGCCGGACCTCTCCCAAGTTCCGGTCATTACCTACAACCGCAGCTCCCGCCCCTACCGCGAACTCGTTCAAAAGCTGCGCGATCTTTATGGGATTTCGACGCAAGTTTTCCCGACAAACTCTCTGTCAACAGGGTTTGAAATGGTTGCGTCCGGGATCGGCGTCGGCATCCTGCCCAGTGTGCTGGGGCGCCGCTTGGTAGCCGAAGGCCGGATTGCGTCATTTGATCCCGGGTGGCAACCAAGCCCACTGGTGTTTACGGCAACCTATGTTGGAGAACCGCGCAATGAGTTGATTGCAAGGGCGGCGAAAATTGCGCAAGAGATCAGCATCAGCCACGCAAAACAATTCGACGATGCGTAATGTTACTTCGGGTCAGGCCTAAATGACACCTCAGCCGTTCACTCGTCTCATGCTTGACGCCTGAGCTAGTGTATCACCTGTTCGGTAGACAGCATCTCCTTGAGGAATGGCTCGACAACGCCCTTGAGGGTTTTCGCAGGCAGCCGGTGCCCGCACTCGAGAACCTTCAAAGCCACCTTCCCGCCCGTGTTTTCAAGCGCGACCAAGAATGCTTCTGCTTGTGCAACCGGCGCCCGGTCATCATGGCGGCCATGCACCAGCAGCGTTTCTGTGGTGATTTTGTTGGCATGAAACAAGGCGGACCGTTCGTGAAAGGCTTGAGCCGATTGCCCGGCCTCCGTCTCAATTGCTATCCGCAAGCCATCCGCACAGTCCATATGAAATGCGTTCAGATCATACACGCCGCTTGAGAGGATCACCGCTCGCAATCCGTCATACCGGGCGGCAACCATACCGGCTGCGACAGCGCCCCGGCTGTGGCCATAAAGAACAATGCGCCCCGGGTCGATAGATGGTTGATTTTTCAACGCGTTTAATGCGGCGATGATCGCATCCTGGGTGTTGGGACCACAAAAATCACATGGCCCGTCAGAGGCCCCAAAACCGGGTTGAGACACAGCTGCTGCGGTGACGTTCATGGCAACGGCAAACGTGCTTAAGGTTCCCCGGTCTACGAGTTCGCGGGCGCCGGTCAATTGACCACCCTGGTTGCCATGCACGAACAATATCGCACCGGCCGGCTCTCCGCTTCCGATGGGATGCGCCTGAAACAGTTCCACCGCGGCGCCATCGCCGCGGTCGATGATATGATGATTTATGGTCGTAATGATGATCCCCAATCACCGCTTGGATCAGGATAAAAGCGTGGCGCACCATGTCAACAAACACGCCCGGACGGGATCACCATAACGCTCGCTCTTCTAGATCGTTTCGCCAATCCAGCTCTTGAATGCCGCGGTCAACCGGTCAGGGGCATCATGTTGAACAAAATGGCCGACACCGGACCAGGCCCGAATGGTCAAACTGCCCTCCACGTACTCCCACAAGTTGTTATGGCCCGCGGTCAGGACATAAGGGTCTTCTGTCCCATGAACGACGAGAACCTGCACTTTGATTGGGGGCGGGGTATCGGTGCGTTCGGTGTAGGGCTCGGCGGGAAAACACACCCGATAATAGTTGAGCATGCCTGTGCGATTGGACTTCTCCATCGCTGCCATATGGCGGGAACGGAACGCCGGATCATGGATCCAGGTGGAGAGCCGGTCAAAATCAAGTTTGGCTTCAGAGCCCGGCTGCTGGAACACCCGCGCATATCCGCTGGCTTTTTGTTGATCCGGATTGTTGGCAAGTTCGCGTGCAATGGCCCAGGGGTGCGGAAGGTTGACGATCCCGAGGCGCTGCACCCGATCTGGAAACAGCATCGCTGTTTGCCAGGCGACAAAACCACCCCAGTCATGACCGATCACAACAGCGCCGCGTTCGCCACAGGCGTCTATGACGGCACAGACATCTGAAGCCAGGGTCTCTGGTGTGTAGGCAGATGGATCTTCCGGATGATCGGAGAGATTGAACCCCCGAAGGTCCATGGCAACAGTGCGGTGGGTTTCGGACAAAACCTCCATCTGTTGCCACCAAGTAAGCCAGTGATCCGGGAACCCATGGATAAACACGACCAAGGGCCCCTCGCCTGCGCTGGCAAAATGGATCTTGGTGCCGTTATTGTCGGCAAAATGATGGCTGACCCGAGCCTCAAAGGCGGCCAACCCGGCTTCGTTGTTAACTGGAGACATTTTATCCTCTTGCTGTTTGAAAAAGGTTTTTGGTGAAGTGACCGAGCCATACGGCCAACAGGCAACCGGTCAACGCAATCGCGGTTCCTATGGCCGGTGCGGATGCTATTCCTGAGAGATCCAGTGCGGCAGCGCCGAGCGCAATTCCAAGGCCCTGACCAAAGTAAACCATTGATGCGTTCAGCGCGAAAACAAAGGTCGCCGACGACCCGGCCAAGGCGGCAAGTCGAGCTTGTACAGTCGCCCCAATGGCAAATTGGGCTACAGGTCCAAGAACCACACTCACGAAGATGGTTCCTAGTCCGATACTGCCGGCCTGTTGAAGTCCAAGCGATGGAACGACAACGGCAAGTGAAACAGCCAAGACCAAGAACAGGACTGCAAGCAACGATCGGTTTTGCCCCATCGCGTATCTTGCCCCGAGCCTGATCCCGGCAAGACTGCTCAGCCCGGCAATGACTTGAAGCACAGCAATCCCAAGTCCTGAATACCCGGTCAGCGAGCGGATAATCGGCCCCAGCAGCCCCACCAGTGTAAACAAGGCCGTGGAGGCAATCAGCATGATCCCGAGGTGAGCCACAATGGACGCACCAACAGGCTCACGGGCCCCGGCGGTAGGCTGCTGCATCGGAAATTTGGAGGGCACACTTACCAAAACCAGCGCAAAGGCGACGGCCGAGACAACACCCGTTGCCGCGAAACAGGCCTGCCATCCAAAGGTATTCCCGAGGACGGATCCAACCGGAATGCCGACGATCATGGCAAGAGGTATCCCGGCATAGACCTTGGCGACAGCCGCCGGTCTGCCGTCTTCGGTTGCGCCAGCTGAAGCAATTGCGGTTGCCAGCGGAAAAGCCAATGCCCCGACACCACCAACCAAGACCCTTGAGGCCATCAACGCGCCATACCCAGGCACCATAGCCGAAAGAAAATTGAGTACCGTCATCAACATCAAGACCGTCAGCAGGAGGGGCTTGCGGGGAAGAGATGATGTCAGTTTGGCAAGCACCGGACCGCAAATCGCGCAGGCAATTGCAAAACCGGACTGCAGCGCCGCGGCTTCGCCGACAGTGACACCAAGACTTGCAGCCATTGGCACCAAGGCGCCGGAGAACGCAAAAGCACCCATGGTGAACGCAAAAGTGCACAACAAGAGAGCAAAGCTCATCATAAGAAATTATTCCTATCATCTTGCCAAAGCTCGCCGTAACACCCGGCCGCAATAGGCGGGTGTTTCTGCCGGCAAGTTTAGGAATTGGGATTAGAAAAACGAAGCGCTGCGACTACGACAGTTGAATTGCAATTGCGGTTGCTTCACCGCCCCCAATACACAGGGACGCGATGCCTTTTTTAAGCCCGCGCGCCTTCAGGGCATGCAGCAGTGTGACCACGATACGGGCTCCGGTCGCTCCAATGGGGTGCCCGAGCGCACAAGCTCCGCCGTTCACATTGAGTTTGCCGCGCGGGATCCCCAGTTCCTTGGCAGCGGCCATGGCAACGACGGCGAAAGCTTCATTGATTTCAAAAAGATCAACGTCTTCAACCGCCCAACCGATCTGTTTGATCAGTTTCTGAATGGCAGGAATTGGTGCTGTCGTGAACCATTCCGGTGCTTGGGCGTGCGTCGCATGACCGACAATATGGGCCAGGACCGGCATTTCATGCTCATGTGCCGTTTCGCTGCTGGTGAGCACCAAAGCAGCCGCGCCATCTGCATTGGCAGACGAACTCGCTGCCGTGATAGTTCCATTCTCTCCAAAGGCTGCCCGCAAATCCGGTATCTTGGCGGAGTTGATCTGCGGGGGGCGCTCATCCTTTTCAACAAGGATGGTTCCCTTTCGCGTCTTGACCGGGACAGGCGCGATTTCCGATGCAAAGGTTCCATTACGAACAGCGGCTTGCGCCCGTTCCAACGTTTCCATGGCATAGCCATCCTGGTCAGACCGGCTGAACTGGAACTTTTCCGCAGTTGCCTCGCCAAAGGCTCCCATCGGCCTGCCGGTCTCATAAGCATCTTCGAGACCGTCCCGCATCATGTGATCAATGACTTCTGCGGACCCGGCCTTTCGTCCCCCGCGCATCTCAGGAAGCAGAAACGGAGCCCGCGACATTGATTCCATTCCGCCTGCGACAACGACATCCGCTGATCCAGCCTTGAGAAGATCATGGCCAAGCATGACCGACTTCATGCCGGAACCGCAGACCTTGTTGATGGTTGTGGCGCCGCAAGAATCAGGCAGACCGGCAGCACGCACCGCCTGACGCGCGGGTGCTTGCCCGAGGCCTGCGGGCAAGACGCATCCCATAAGCGCCTCGTCGACCAGATCACCTGAAACCCCAGCATCCTTGAGAGCCGCAGATATCGCGGTTGCCCCAAGTTGCGGGGAAGGCATAGACGCCAATGCCCCCATGAAGCCCCCCAACGGTGTTCTCCGTGCTGCGCTGATGACGATTGGCCTGTCTTGAGTAAGCGGCATGATCTGAACCTCTATCTGAATTTCACGTATAGATTATGATCGTATTCTTTATTGTCAACAAAAAGATTATGACTATAATCAAAGTCAGTTGATGGAGATTTTCGGATGAGAGTGAGCCGTGAAGATGCCCGCGAAAACAGGGCACGGGTTGTCGAAACAGCCAGCCAATTGTTCCGCCAACACGGGTTCGACGGTATTGGCATTTCCGGTTTGATGAAGGCGTCAGGCCTCACAAATGGCGCGTTTTACAAACAGTTCGCCAGCAAGGACGCCTTGATGGCGGAAGCCACCGCGCATGCCTTGTCAGAAAACCTGGACCACTGGCGCCGCAGCATTGCCGAGGATACGTCAGGCTCTTCGAAAGATGCTGTTGCGCGCTGGTATCTGTCCGAACCCCATGAAAACGCTCGCGGGACCGGCTGCGCCTATGCAGCTCTTGCCGGAGATGCACCGAGGCAGACCAAGGAAGTCCGGGAAGCTTTTGACGAAGCCTTACGCGAAACAGCTGCCCTCGTTTCGGGGAAAGATGAAACCACGCCCCTCTCCGAGCAAGAAGATGCCTTGAGGTTCATCTCCCAAATGGTTGGCGCCCTCGTATTGGCACGGGCAACCGAAGATCCGGATATCAAGGCAGCCCTGCTGAAGTCCGCCGGAAAAACAGAATAGTTACGTGAGTTTAGTCCTCGAAACCGGACGACCGGCCCCGCAGTTTCTTGACCTGACCGCGCTGTTTCTTGGCATCGAGCCGTCTGCGCTTCGACCCAAGAGTTGGTTTGGTCGCTTTTCGGGGCTTGGGCTTTTCGGTCGCCCGTTTCAACAAATCAATCAAGCGGGCCAGCGCATCTTCGCGGTTGCGCTCCCGGGTCCTGTGCCGGTCCGCCTGGAGAATGATTTCGCCATATTGCGTCAATCGGCTCCCGGCAATCTTCGCGGCTCGGGTTTTGACGTCATGCGGCAGCGTCTGGTTGGCCCACAAATTGAACCTCAATTGAACGGCCGTCGACACCTTGTTGACATTCTGACCGCCCGGACCGGAGGCTCGAATGAAATCCTCATTCAAATCGTCTCGTGTGATATAGAGACGCCCTGTGACCGGAATTCGGGACGACGGTGCTGTCTGGTCTTCTTCCCCGCTCATGCGGTCTCGGGAGTTTCTTCAGGCAAACGCAAACCGATGCTTGCCAGGATCTGTTGTGTCACGGCCCGCTCGGTTTCCAGCTTGAAATCCTCGTCGCTCAAATCGTGGCCGGTCAGGGCGCGGATCTGTACGGCAAAATCCGCGTAATGCTGCGTGGTCGCCCAGATGGAAAAAATCAGATGCAACGGCTCGGTCTTGCTGATCTTGCCGTCCGCGATCCAGCTTTCGATCACCGCCACCTTTTCGGCAACCAGACGCCGGAGATCTGTTTCCAGGATCGGCAGGATTTGCGGCGCCCCTTGCATCACCTCATTGGCAAACAGACGTGAGGCTTCAGGGAAGTTGGCGGATATCTCTATCTTCTGGCGGATGTAGGCCGCAAGTTCTGTTGCAGGGTCGCCCTCCCGGTCGAGGGTTTTCAAAGGTGCCAGCCAGACATCAAGAATATGTGCAAGTGCTGCCGTGTAGATCGCTTCTTTCGACGAGAAATAATACAGGAGATTGGATTTAGACATTCCAGCTTCCGCTGCGATCCGCTCCACCGTTGCACCGGAAAACCCGTACCGGGAAAATTCCTTCAAGGCGGCGTCCAGAATCAGTGTCCTGTTTTTCTCCTGGATCCGGCTCATTCCACCGACCCTTGAACTCGCAGGCACTTGCCCACCGACATCAGCCATTTAGCTACCCCGCACTTGCCCCTTAGAGCGTATTCCCCACAGACAACCGATTTCCTTCAGAAACCAACATCCGCGCCGTCCCTGGCCATGAAAATGCACCAAAGACGGACATGATCACAAATTAGTCACACCGGCTGATTTTGCATCTTGACCATTTGGTCAAAAGCGCCATAGGCTAAATTGACCAGATGGTCAGAAGGCTAAACGATCCGGATCGGCGCCGCAATGGGGCAGACGGAACCGGGCGAGCCTCAAACATCAGGCAAGAACGGCCGGAATACGGCCTGGCCCAAATGGCCGACAGAGGATTTCGCACCAGGCAAAAGAGGCCAAAGCCCGTGCCAGGTGCACAAGGAACAGCCAGGGGGAGAGGACCCGGCATGTCAGTGAAATTCCTGCTTTGCGCGGGCAGCTGACCTATGTCTTACTCTCCTCCATAGAAAACAACCAACAGGCGGTTCGCGATACGCGTTAAGGACCGCAAGGAGGACGCATGTCGTCATCGGCATCAGCAGCATCGAGCCAGGCTGCAACCAACAATCTTGAAGCATTCTGGATGCCCTACACGGCGAACCGCCAGTTCAAGCAGAACCCGCGGATGTTCGTCGGCGCGAAGGACATGCACTACACCACCTCCGATGGCCGGCAGGTTTTGGATGGGACAGCAGGTCTATGGTGCTGCAACGCGGGTCACGGCCGCCCGAAGATCGTGGAAGCGGTCCAGAATCAAGTCGCCGAGATGGACTACGCCCCGGCGTTCCAGATGGGCCATCCGAAGGCATTTGAGCTGGCGGCCCGCCTCACCGCAATGATGCCCTCCCCGCTGGATCATGTGTTTTTCACGAACTCGGGGTCTGAGAGCGTCGACACGGCCCTGAAAATCGCACTCGGGTATCAGCGCTCCATCGGTCAGGGCACACGGACCCGGTTTATCGGCCGTGAACGCGGTTATCACGGCACCGGTTTCGGCGGGATTTCCGTTGGCGGCATCGTCGCGAACCGCAAACAGTTCGGCAATATGCTGAACGGTGTCGACCATCTGCCGCACACTCACGACCTCAGCCGGAATGCCTTTTCCCGCGGGGAGCCGAAAAACGGTGCAGAATATGCCGAAGAACTGATCCGTCTGGTCCAGTTGCATGATGCCTCCACTATCGCTGCCGTAATCGTGGAGCCTGTCGCCGGCTCGACGGGCGTTTTGATCCCGCCAGTTGGATATCTCAAGCGTCTGCGGGAAATTTGCGACCAGAACGGCATTCTCCTGATCTTCGACGAAGTGATCACCGGTTTCGGACGCCTCGGAACGCCGTTCGCGGTCGACTATTTCGACGTCATTCCGGACATGGTGACGACGGCCAAGGGTATCACCAGCGGCGTGATCCCGATGGGTGCAGTGTTCTGCGCCAAGAAGATCTATGATGCGTTCATGGATGGGCCCGATCATCTGATCGAACTTTTCCACGGATATACCTATTCCGGTCACCCGATTGCCTGTGCAGCCGCTCTGGCGACCTTGGATACCTATGAAGAAGAAGGCCTTCTGACCCGGGCGGCAAGCCTGGCCCAATATTGGGAAGACGGCCTGCACTCGCTAAAAGATTGTCCGCACGTGATCGACATCCGCAATCTTGGCCTGATCGGGGCGATTGAGCTGACACCGATCGACGGTGCGCCGACGAAACGTGCGTTCTCCGCATTCCTGAAAGCCTATGACGACGGCATTTTGATCCGCACGACCGGTGACATCATCGCGTTGTCGCCGCCGCTGATCATTTCCGAAGCTCAAATCGACGAGTTGTTCGGCAAATTGCGGACGGTTTTGAACGCGATCGACTAACGGAAAGCCAGTCATGACGAGACCAGCTGCCACCAGCGAAACCCTGATCGATGATGATCGTGTCCGCGTGACACGATTTGACTTCGAACCTGGCGCGGAGACCGGCTGGCATCGTCATGGCTTCGACTACGTCATTACGGCAGTCACTGACTGCCAGATGGTGCTGGAGGAGCCGGGTGGCACGAGCAGAACCGTAACGGTTGCAGCTGGCACGGCTTACCGGCGCTCTGAAGGCGTGGAACACAATGTAATCAACGGCGGAGACAATCCGATGTCCTTCGTCGAAGTGGAATTGAAATAGGAGACAGGGCACCATGGCAGCTCCGGGCGAAAACCTCAGGATCAACGCAGACCGGCTGTGGGACAGCCTGATGGAAATGGCCAAGATCGGTCCGGGCGTTGCTGGTGGCAACAACCGTCAAACCCTTACAGATGCGGACGCGGAAGGCCGGAAACTTTTTCAGAAATGGTGCGAAGACGCCGGCATGACCATGGGTGTCGACACCATGGGCAACATGTTCATGACACGGCCGGGCACAGATCCGGACGCCCTGCCCGTTTATGTCGGGTCTCATCTAGACACCCAACCGACCGGCGGCAAATACGACGGCGTTCTGGGTGTGCTTGGCGGCCTTGAAGTCGTGCGCACGATGAACGATCTCGGCATCAAGACCAAACACCCGATCGTTGTGACCAACTGGACCAACGAGGAAGGCACGCGCTTTGCCCCGGCTATGCTGGCCTCCGGCGTGTTTGCGGGCATTCACACCCTCGATGAAGCCTATGCAAAAGAAGATCATGAAGGTCTGAAATTTGGCGATGAGCTGAAGCGTATCGGCTGGGTGGGCGATGAAGAAGTTGGCGCCCGCAAGGACAAGATGCACGCCATGTTCGAGCTGCACATCGAGCAAGGCCCGATCCTGGAGGCGGAAGGCAAGGACATCGGTGTTGTCACACACGGCCAGGGCCTCTCCTGGACCCAGGTGACCATTACCGGCAAGGACAGCCATACCGGATCCACGCCGATGCCGATGCGCAAGAACGCCGGACTTGGTATGGCCCGGATCCTGGATCTGGTCGACGAGATTGCCTGGTCCCACAAGCCGCACGCCGTCGGCGCCGCCGGCCATATCGACGTTTATCCGAATTCCCGAAATGTGATCCCGGGAAAGGTGGTTTTCACCATCGACTTCCGTTCGCCGGACATCAACGTCATTGCGGCGATGGAAGAGGACATGAAGAAAGGCGCAAAGAAGATTTGCGACATGATGGGCCTTGACGTCGAGTTTGAAAAAGTCGGCGGCTTTGATCCGGTCACCTTCGACGAAAACTGCGTCACTGCTGTCCGCAATGCGGCTGAACGCCTCGGCTACACCCATCAGAACATCATTTCAGGGGCTGGTCACGATGCCTGCTGGATCAACAAGGTTGCGCCCACGGCAATGATCATGTGCCCTTGCGTGGACGGATTGTCCCACAACGAAGCCGAAGAGATCTCCAAGGACTGGGCGAAAGCCGGCACGGATGTTCTTTTCCATGCGGTCGTCGAAACAGCGGAAATCGTGGAGTAGGTTCCGAACTAACAGAGACACCAATGAGATACGCAGCCCCAAAAATCATGCACATCGGAAAGGCGCTGAGAGCAGCGGCTATCACGACGGTGTGTGGATTTGGGGTCTGTGGGGCGCATTCGGCACCGGCATTCGCGACGGCGAAGTTCCATGTCGGAGACCGGTGGGATTGGCAGCTCAAAGGACCTGCCGATCTCGATCGGGATGTCGAAATGCTGACGCTTGATCCGCGGCTTGTCACTGCGGACCAACTGCAAGCGCTCCGCGCACAAGAGGTCGATACGGTCTGCCATGTCAACGCCGGAACAATTGCAGAGACAGACCCTGGGTCTTCTGACCTTCCGCCCGCTGTCATTGGCAGCGCGCACAAGACCAAGCCGAACGAACGTTATCTGGATGTACGCCGCCTTCAAATGATTGTGCCAGTGATCACACAGCAGATCGTTGCCTGCAAAAACCAAGGGTTCACCGCCATAGAACCGGATGGTCTCGACGCGTACGCACAAGACAGCGGCTTCCCGCTAACCGCGGCGGATACGGTGCGCTATGCCACGACGCTGGCCCATGTGGCCCATGGCCTGGGCCTCAGGATCGCGCAAAAGAACGTGCCGGAGCTCACGGAAGCCTTGCTGCCGCATTTCGATTTCGCCATCACGGAAAGCTGTTTTGAAACTGGCACATGCGAGCAGATCGCAGCTTATCCAAAGGCAAACAAACCGGCCTTCAACGCCGAATACACGGATGCCGACATTGATTTCGCCAAAGCCTGCGCAGAAGGCGCGCGGCTGAACATCAACATGATCCGCAAGGACCGGCCGGTGACCGCATCGGTGATCTTCTGCCAGGCAGAGTTTTGATCAAACAGACGAGACAGGCGGTCGGGACGTAAACTCGACACCGCCGAGACAAGAAGGGGAACGACAATGGCAAGCAAAGTGATCAAGGGCGGCACCGTCGTCACTGCGGACCTTTCCTATGAAGCGGACGTGAAAATCGAAGGCGGCAAAATTGTCGAAATCGGTCCAAATCTGTCCGGTGATGAAACACTGGATGCAACCGGCTGTTATGTGATGCCGGGCGGTATCGATCCGCACACGCACCTCGAAATGCCGTTCATGGGCACGTTCTCTTCTGACAATTTTGATTCCGGTACCCGTGCGGCGCTTTCAGGCGGCACAACAATGGTGGTGGACTTTGCCCTTCCCTCGCCCGGTCAAGGTCTCCTGGAAGCCATCCAGATGTGGGACAACAAGTCGACGATGGCCCACTGCGACTACTCCTTCCACATGGCGATCACCTGGTGGGGCGAGCAGGTCTTCAACGAAATGGAGACAGTTGTCCGCGAAAAAGGCATCAACACTTTCAAGCACTTCATGGCCTACAAAGGCGCCTTGATGGTGAACGATGACGAAATGTTCGCATCTTTCCAGCGCTGCGCAGAACTTGGCGCCCTGCCGCTGGTCCACGCCGAAAACGGCGACGTTGTCGCAACGCTGCAGCAAAAACTACTTTCAGAAGGCAACAACGGTCCGGAAGCGCACGCCTATTCCCGCCCGCCGGAAGTCGAGGGCGAGGCCACAAACCGTGCCATCATGATCGCCGACATGGCCGGTGTCCCGGTCTACATCGTGCATACGTCCTCCGAGCAGGCTCATGAAGCGATCCGCCGCGCCCGTCAAAACGGCATCCGGGCGTATGGCGAGCCGCTCATCCAGCACCTGACCCTTGATGACAGCGAATACAAGCATCCTGATTGGGACCATGCCGCCCGCCGGGTAATGTCGCCGCCGTTCCGCGACAAGAAACACCAGGACAGCCTGTGGGCGGGGCTCGCCTCCGGGTCTCTTCAAGTTGTTGCAACCGACCACTGCGCCTTTACGACCGATCAGAAGCGCACCGGCATCGGCGATTTCACTCAGATCCCGAACGGCACCGGCGGCCTTGAAGACCGCATGCCGATGCTCTGGACCTACGGTGTCGGCACGGGCCGTTTGACACCGAACGAGTTCGTCGCCGTCACTTCAACCAATATTGCAAAGATCCTGAACATCTATCCGAAAAAAGGAGCGATTTTGGTTGGCGCAGATGCAGATGTTGTGGTCTGGGATCCGGAGAAGGAAAAGACGATTTCCGCTTCCAGCCAACAGTCTGCCATCGATTACAACGTCTTTGAAGGCAAGCATGTCAAAGGTCTGCCGCGCTATACGCTCACCCGTGGGCGCGTTGCAGTCGAAGACGGGACGGTCAACCCGCAGCAAGGCCATGGTGAATTCGTCAAGCGCGAGCCGTTCCAGGCGGTCAACAAGGCGCTGTCCACCTGGAAGGAACTGACCGCACCACGCAAAGTCGAACGCACCGGCATTCCGGCCAGCGGGGTCTGATTTGAAACAAGCTCAGACCGCGATCCATATATCGCGGTCTGAGCTCTTGCCGGGCATTGCCCCGCGACCGTCGCCTGTAGGAAAAAGAAGAAAATGCTGACTGCCGCTGAAATTGAAGATGGACTGGAAGACGCCATGAGCTCACAGGCGAACCGGGTGATCGATATCGACAATTTGTCGCTCACCTTTGAGACAAACGATGGCCCGGTCCATGCGCTGTCCGACATTGACCTGAAAATCGAGGAGGGTGACTTCGTCTCCTTCATCGGCCCATCCGGCTGCGGCAAGACCACCCTGCTGCGCGTGATTGCCGATCTGGAGCGGCCAACGGCTGGATCGATCACTGTCAACGGCGTTTCGCCAGAAGAGGCACGGCTCAATCGCGCCTATGGATATGTCTTTCAGGCGGCAGCCCTTTACCCATGGCGGACGATTGCAAAAAACGTTGCCTTGCCCCTGGAGATTATGGGCCTTTCACGCGAAGAACAGCAGCAGCGCATCCAGAAAAACATGGAGCTGGTGAACCTCGCCGGATTTGAAAAGAAATACCCATGGCAGCTCTCCGGCGGAATGCAGCAACGGGCATCCATTGCCCGTGCCTTGGCTGTGGAACCCGATCTCCTGCTGATGGATGAACCCTTCGGTGCGCTCGATGAAATTGTGCGCGATCACCTCAACGAGCAGCTGCTGCAACTTTGGGCGAAAACCAACAAGACCGTCGTCTTCGTCACCCACTCCATTCCCGAAGCCGTGTTCCTGTCGACAAAGATTGTCGTCCTCTGTCCACGGCCGGGCCGGATCTATGACGTCATCGAAAGCGACTTGCCACGCGACCGTAATCTCGACATTCGCGAGACGCCTGAGTTTTTGAAGATCGCCCACCGTGTCCGCGAAGGCCTGAAGGCCGGTCACTCCTATGAAGACTGAGGGAGCAGCTTATGTCTGACACAGCCCTCACCGCCCCGCGCAGCACAAATCCGTTTGCTGGTCTGTTGTCCGGCACACTCGGACCGGTCCTGGTGGTCGTTCTCGCGATCTTTGCAATCTGGTACGTCGCAGCTGTTGCCTTGAACACGCCGTTCCAGCAGGACATGTATGAGCGGGCCAACCAGACCGATGTGCCAATAAGCCAGTTGGTCACAGATACGTTGGCCCAAGAGCGACCCGTTCTGCCGGCACCGCATCAGGTCATCGCAGAAATCTGGAACACAACGGTCGAAAAGAAGATCACGTCCAAGCGGTCTCTCATCTACCATTCCGGCATTACGTTGTCGTCGACCCTTCTCGGATTTCTGATCGGGACATTGCTCGGGATCCTGCTTGCTGTCGGGATCGTGCACAGCCGCGTACTCGACAAGTCTTTGATGCCCTGGGTGATTTCCTCGCAAACCATTCCGATACTCGCGATCGCGCCAATGATCATTGTGGTTTTGAATGCGGTCGGCATCTCCGGATTGCTGCCGAAGGCGATGATTTCGACCTACCTGTCTTTCTTTCCGGTGACCGTCGGCATGGTGAAAGGCCTGCGCTCTCCGGAAGTCATTCATATGGATCTGATGCACACCTATTCCGCAACGCGTCTTCAAGCGTTTTGGAAACTGCGCTTGCCCTATGCGGTTCCTTACCTCTTCACATCCATGAAGATCGGCATGGCCGCCTCGCTGGTCGGCGCAATCGTCGGGGAGTTGCCAACTGGAGCCGTTGCCGGACTTGGTGCACGCCTTCTCGCGGGTTCGTACTATGGTCAAACCATTCAGATCTGGTCCGCGCTTTTGATGGCCGCTTTCCTGGCCGGAAGCCTGGTGGCCCTGATCGGCGTCCTTGAAAAACTCACCTTGAAGCGCATGGGGATGGCGAGATGAGTGCACAAACGGTCTCAAAACGCCGGTTCGACATGCCGGCCCTTCTCGCCTGGTTTGTCGTCGCCATGGTTCTTGTCGGGCTGTTCAGCACGGCCTTCAAACCGGATATCGGCATTCTGGAGGCACCGCAGCTTGCCTTGTGCCTCGTGCTTCTGGCGATCCTTGGCGTTCGTTACGAGCTTGGCTTCATGCGCAACTGGATTGGCGATTTAGCCCTGGGCATTGTCGCGGCCCTTGCTGCTTCGCTTTTGATCAGCGCGGCGGGCCGCCACGAAGGGGAAGCCGCACTCGGGTTCTGGGCGCTGACAGCGGCAACATGGGCGGCCTTCTGGTTGTTCGTTGAGCGTTTGGCGATCTGGAAAAGCCGGTCGCTGCTCACCACCCGAATTGTGAACCTAGCCATCCCGGCGATCTTTGGCATCACGCTCTTGATCTTGTGGGAGCTGATCGTCACCGGTGCCGGTGTACCCAAGGTCTTGTTGCCTGCACCGTCCGAGATCTGGCTGCGGATGACGACGTCTGTCCCCACCCTTTGGGCCGACTTCCAGCAGACCTTCTTGAAGGCAGTGCTCGTCGGTTACGCGCTTGGATGCGGTGCCGGTTTCCTGATCGCGATCCTGGTCGACCGGGTGCCGTTCCTACGCCGGGGGCTTTTGCCAATCGGCAATCTGGTATCGGCGCTTCCGATCATCGGTGTCGCGCCGATCATGGTGATGTGGTTTGGCTTCGATTGGCCGTCCAAGGCGGCCGTCGTGATCATCATGACCTTCTTCCCGATGCTGGTGAATACGGTCTCTGGTCTCGCCGCATCTGATTCCATGCAACGGGATCTGATGCGGACCTACGCCTCCAACTACTGGCAGACCTTGTTCAAGCTGCGTTTGCCCATGGCCATGCCGTTCATTTTCAACGCGCTCAAGATCAACTCCACGCTCGCCCTGATCGGTGCCATCGTGGCGGAGTTCTTCGGCACCCCGATTGTTGGCATGGGCTTCCGGATTTCCACGGAAGTCGGGCGTATGAACGTTGATATGGTCTGGGCGGAAATTGCTGTCGCAGCGTTGGCCGGTTCTTTGTTTTATGGCCTGGTTGCGCTTCTGGAGCGCGCTGTGACCTTCTGGCATCCCTCAATCCGCGGGTAACGCGTCCGGAGGGTGATCCCATGACTGGTCTGATCTGAAACGCGCACTATGGTTTGGAGGACTTCAACTTGAAGCCCTTCATCCGCCCCGCATTTCCAAGAGCCGTTCGCCAATGCCTGAAGGCCATACGATCCATCGTGCCGCCCGTGACCACCGGAAAATCCTCAAAAATCGCTATTTAGCCATCTCTTCGCCGCAAGGGCGGTTCGAAGATGGTGCCGCCTGGCTCAACGGACGCCTTTGCGAAGATGTCGAAGCCTATGGCAAACACCTGATCTACCGCTTTGAAGGAGAAACCTTTCTCCACGTCCACCTCGGACTGTTCGGCCGAATCCGAAAAAGGAAACTGCCTGAATACGAACCGCGGGGCGCGGTCCGTATACGGATGATTGGCGACACACATCTCATCGATATCAACGGACCAACGGCGTGTGAGATCCTTGATCCGGTTGATATGGCCAAGCTGACATCGCGGATTGGCCCCGACATCCTTCGCGCAGATGCAGATCCTGAGCGGGTCTACACCCGGATCTCCAAGAGCCGGTCACCCATCGGTAAGCTCCTGATGAACCAATCCGTTCTGGCCGGTATCGGCAACATCTACCGCAGTGAAATTTTGTGGCGCCAAGGCATTCATCCTGACCGGCCAGGAAAAGACCTCTCAAAAGATGACTTTGAGCGCCTCTGGGCCGATGCCGTGCAGTTGCTCGAGATCGGCGTCAAACGCAACGCGATCATAACTGTCGATGAGGCCGCTCACGGTCGGGGCCGGTATCGGGAGCGGGTCAATATCTTTGGCAAGCGGAGTTGCCCCACCTGTGCGGGCGACATCACGCAGGTCGTAATCGACACACGCAAGGCATACTTCTGCGCAGCCTGTCAGGCGGATTGAAACTCACCTTGGAACCTGCCAAGAGTGGCATCTTCGATGCGCAACAACTATCTGCCAAGGCCTCCAATGAAACCCAGCCGAGACATCTCCCGCCTTATCGAAATCATGGCCGCCCTGCGCACGCCCGGAACCGGGTGCCCCTGGGATCTGGAACAGAACTTCGCGACGATTGCGCCCTACACTCTGGAAGAAGCGTACGAGGTCGCTGATGCGATCGCGAAAGACGACATGCTGGAGCTCCGAGAAGAACTTGGCGATCTCCTCTTGCAGGTGGTCTACCACGCGCGGATGGCGGAGGAAAAGGATCAGTTTTCGTTTCCCGATGTGGTGGAGGGCATCACCAAAAAGATGATCCGTCGGCATCCGCATGTCTTTGGCGATGAAACCGGTGAAAAACCCGAACTCGTCAAGGGAATCTGGGAGCGGATCAAATCGGAAGAACGGGCTGAAAAACGTGCTGAACGGGAAGCCCTGGGGCTTGCCGAGCCGAACAAAGGATTTCTCGACGACGTGCCAACGGCCTTCCCTGCCCTTCAAGAGGCGGACAAGCTCCAGCGCCGGGCATCCAAGGTCGGTTTCGACTGGAACGATGCCCGGCTGGTTCTGGACAAGATCCGGGAAGAGACCCATGAGCTGGACGAGGAACTCTCCAAATCTGATCCTGACAAGGACCGGATCACAGACGAGTTGGGGGACACGCTCTTTACCCTGGCAAACCTCGCCCGGCACCTCGATATCGACCCGGAAGAAGCCCTGCGCCGGACCAACCGGAAATTCCGCCGAAGGTTTGCAGCAATCGAGGGCGTTGCAGAGGCAAATGGAACCACACTGGAAGCGATGAGCCTCGAAGACATGGAAACGGCGTGGCAAGCTGCAAAGAAACAGGATCCAACTGCAACCTGATCCTGTTTTGAGCCTCGCAAAAACTGACCATACGTTTTTTGCCAAGGTTTACTTGGGGTCAGAATCTCTCAAACTTCTGAAAAACACGTTCGGAAGCACCAGACTTTCATGGCCCTCCTCAAAGCTTTTGCGCTGTTTGCAATGGCGACCCTCGCAGCTGCGTATTCAGCGCATGCTGAGACGTGGCGCATTTCAGCATTGGATTGGCCGCCCTATTCAAGCCCGCAGGAAAAGGATGGTGGCAGCGCTGTTGCCGTTCTCCGCGCATCTTTAGCCGAGATCGGTGTGACCCTCGAAATCGATTACATGTCGTTCCCCCGTGCCAAGGCGCTTGCAAAAAGCGGCCAGTACATCGGCTATTTTCCGGCCTGGCCAGAAGAAATCATCGAAGGTTTCAAAGCCTCCCGGCCCATCATGATGTCTCAGGTTGGAGTTGTTCACCGTCAGGACACCAGTGTGTCTTGGCGCAACACGCACGATCTCTTTGAAAATTACCCGGTCGGGTATGTGCGGAGCTTTGTCTATCCGATCGAAATTCAAGAAGAGGTCGAACACCACGCCACCACGGCGACCGGCGTGGACACTGAACAAGATCTTGTTCGTATGCTTGCAGCCGGTCGGACAGAGGTCGCCGTGACCGATCCATCAGTCATGCTCCGCATCAGCGAAAAAATGGGTATCACCGGGCTGGTTGCCAACAAATACATTTTGTTTCGCAAACCGTTGGTGCTGGCCTTTTCCGGTGAAAGGGATAACGTCTCGCGAAGAGTGCGCCTCAATACTGTTTTGCCGCAATTCAGCCGGAACCAGCTTACCTGTTGCGCCTATCACCCCCCGGCCAAACAGAACTAGACACTGAGTGTTTACCCAATTGAATTGGCGCTAGTCCTCCACGAACCAACGCCAATTCCTAGCCTTTGATCATCAACTTGCCACGGGCGACGGTATCGCTCTTGGTTCAGGCGCCAGTTGAGGTCTGCGCTGTGGCCAGGCGGGTTGCATTCCGGCTGGTGCCCCGATGGTTTTCGGACCGATCTGATGAGCGTCATCTGATGGGGGGCGCTGCTGGATGGTGCGTTTGGGTCCGAGGCCGAAGACCTGCCGCCATGTCCGTATGGGATTGCGGAAATCAAAGACCTCCGTGTGGATCGGCAGTTGACCTCCGGCTGCGCGATAGGACCGGCATGCGATTGTCAGCAGTGGATCCGGACCGCACGCAAAGAGCTCGGATGATTGCCAACCAGGCGGCAAATGGGCATCGAAGGTCTCCATGTTGAACCGGGCACCTTCCGCATCGCCGAGAAAATGCACCACCAGTTGAGGCAACCGTTTGGCCATTGCCGCCAGATAATTGAGATCGACCGCATGGTTCATGGACCTGTAAATATAAAACAAGTCAATCCGCGGCCCGTGGTCAGGTGACATTGCGCCAAGCGCTGCCAGAAACGGGGTAACCCCTGCTCCGCCCGCAACCCAAATCTGCCTGTAGATCCGTTTCGGATCGGTTTGTGGGGCAAAGTCACCCGCAATCCTGTTCAACAGCACTTCGTCGCCAACCTTGAGCTGCGTTTGCAGCTTCTTTGTATAATCTCCACGGTCGAAGATAACGAAACGCATGCCGTTCTGACTTGGCGCCGATGCAATTGTGAACGGGTGCGGTTCCCGAAGGCCCCGTTTGGTGCAGGAAAGGCTCGCGTGCTGGCCCGGACACCATGCGACCGCCCCCCGGCCATCTCGCGGTTCAAGCCGGATATCGATACTGTCATGGTTGTGCTTCAACGCGCTTACCTGCATTCGGCGGGGCCGGTGCAAATGGTGCGCGATGACACGCGCCATCGCAGCAATGCCAACCACAGACAAGGCCGCCAGCACCCACCAATGCACACTGAAATCTTCGACAGGGATGGCCGATAGGAAGACGTGAGCGACCGTGACGAGATAAATCGGGCCCATTGCATAATGGGTCCAGCGCCAGACATGATAGGGAATCGCCGGGATGAGCCCGTACAACACCAGGATCATGAGATAAATCCCCGCAAATGTCCCGGCGCGGGTGCCAAACTCTTCCCAGCCGGGCACGATGCTTTCTCCGCGCGGTTCCGCCAGAATCCAATGAGCAAGGGTCATGATCCATGCCCAATGGGCAAAGATCCTGTGCACTTGGTAAGATCGCCCGGGACCACCCAGAAGTCCGTCAACGATCCTTATTCGAGCGGCCAGCACCATACACACTGTCATGGCCACAAATGCACCAACTCCAAAGGTAGCTGGTATCAGGTTTTCAGCTGGAACACCGCTGAGAAGTGCGCTGTAAACGACAGCAATAAAAAGAAGAAATCCGACATGCGGATAGATAAGTCGCATCAGTTGCTCCCACCATGAATAGCATTGTTATGCCTGTCTAAGCTTCAGGTGGTTTCCCCGAATTCCCGTGCCGCATGTCTGAGTGCGTTGAACCGCTCTCAAATATGCCCCCAACTCGAAAAAACAGAGTGCCAGCGATCCGTTTTGGACCAGTTTTATTGTTCCAAGACTGATAGTTAGCGAAATGGCTGGAATTTCGGCGGCACTGAGACCGGAAACAGGAAATACGGCGGCAGGAACGCAAACACCTGCCATCAAACCAGGACGTGTACCGTCCCGGTCAATTAAAAAATGAACCCGTCAATTCGAAAGGTTGGCGCTGTTCCGGTATCAGAAGCCCGAAGGGCGTGTATCGGTCCGTTATTCAGATGGATCAATCGCAAACTTGCCGAAGAGATCCCGGAACGGTCCACGTTGCTTGTCCGAGACCCGGACTTCCGCGGTCACGTATTCCTCGCCGTCGGAACGCTCAAGGACCTCCGCCATCTGATAAAGCTTCGCGATCAATGCACCTTCTGCGACTGGTATACGGACCGACAGGATATCGTCATGCCGCGCCATGAAACTGTCAACGCGGGCACTCAGATGATCAATGCCCACACCGGTCACAGCAGACAGGGCGACGGGACCCTCACCTTGTTCTTCTAAAAGGAGTTTCGCCCGGTAGTCCTTGTCGAGGAGATCGATCTTGTTCCAGACCTCAATAATCGGTGCGCCAGTCAGCGCATCGACCCCAAGTTCTTCCAAGGTCTTTTGGACGTCTTCGGCTTGCGCGTCCGTGTCAGGGTGCGAAATATCACGCACATGGAGGATCAAATCCGCTTCCAGCACCTCTTCGAGGGTCGCGCGGAAAGCGGCCACCAAATGCGTCGGCAGATCCGAAATAAACCCAACCGTATCTGACAGGATAATCTCGCGTCCGTGCGGCAACGTGATTTTGCGTAGCGTTGGGTCCAGCGTTGCAAAGAGAAGATCCTTGGCAAACACCTCGGACTCAGTCAGACGATTGAACAGCGTCGACTTTCCGGCGTTCGTGTAACCCACCAGGGCGACAACCGGCTGCGGGATCTTCTTCCGTTTCTTTCGGTGCAGTTCCCGGGTTCGGCGCACGCTTTCAAGCTGCTTCTGCAGCGCAATGATCCGTTCTTGGATCTGACGGCGGTCGGCCTCGATTTGGGTTTCCCCCGGGCCGCCCATGAACCCGGCGCCGCCCCTTTGCCGTTCAAGGTGCGTCCAGGACCGGACCAACCGGCTTTTCTGCCAGGTCAGATGCGCCAGATCGACTTGAAGCTTGCCTTCTTTGGTCCGTGCGCGGTCACCGAAGATCTCCAGAATCAAACCCGTCCTGTCGATCACCTTGGTCTTCAGGCGGCGTTCCAGGTTTCTCTGCTGAACCGGAGACAACGGGTGGTCAATAACGACCAGATCCAGATCCTCACTGGCAACAATGCCGGCAAGTTCCGCAACCTTACCTTCGCCGAACAGCGTCGCAGGCTTGGGATTGTTTATCCGCACCACGCCAGAATGGACGATATCCAGGTTGATGGCCGCGCTGAGGCCAATCGCTTCGTCAAGCCGGGCTTCCGGGCTCCGATTGGATCTGAGATCTGCCTGGGAGTTTTCAGAACGCAGCTGGATGACCGGTTCTAGGATCATCGCACGAAAGCGCTGGGGCAGACGATCTACCCCAGTGTCTTTTTGTCTAAGAGATTTCTGACCCGGTTCTTCTGAACCATTGGATTTCGAAAAGTCGTCTTCGCGAGACTTCGGTTTCAATCAGCTTGCCTTTTCCGCGTTTTCCTCAGCCTGATCGAACAATTGAACAGGTCCGTTTGGCATAATTGTGGAAATGGCATGTTTGTAAACCAGCTGCGAATGACCGTCGCGGCGCAGCAGAACGCAGAAATTGTCGAACCACGTCACAACCCCCTGCAGCTTGACCCCGTTGATCAAGAAAATTGTGAGCGGTGTTTTTTGTTTGCGAACGTGATTGAGGAATGTGTCTTGTAGGTTTTGTGCGCGCTCAGCCATGTGTTCTTTTATCCTATTTGGTCCGGATGCGGCCAGGCACCCGGTTTTCTCCTGGCTGACTGTTCCAAGCACAAATCCTCTCAGATTATGGTGTACCCAGCCTGCCCGCTTTTTTATTGCCCATCTATCAGTGGGTCATCTGCCCTGACCCTCAAGTATCCCCAGCCCAACATCAAAGCGGGCTACGATTCACACCACCTTCAAATCAGTAGCAGTATGGAACAGTTCGCGCAATCGGGTTGCAACCGATCCGGGATGCCCATTCCCGATTACCTTGTCATCAATTCGTACAACAGGCATTGCGATATTTGTCGCAGCGGTAACAAACGCTTCCTTGGCATCATAGGCCTCTTCGAGGCTGAAAGGCCGTTCTTCGAAAGACAACCCTTCGCGCTCAACGAGGTCCAAAATCGCTGTGCGTGTGATCCCACGCAAGATACCGCTCTCCGCCGGCCGCGTGATCAGCTTGCCATCTTTTGTGACAATCCAGGCATTGGTTGAGCCGCCTTCGGTCACATTGCCGTCCGCGTCCACATACCAGGCCTCTTTGCCACCCTTTTCCTTGGCGTTCTGTTTGGCGAGAACATTCGGCAGCAGGGCAACGGTTTTGATATCCACCCGCGGCCAACGGTTTTCTGGGTAACTGAATACTGCAATCCCGGCCTCGGCTTGCGCGTTTACCGCAGCCGGGTTGGAAGAGCGCGCCGTCACAACAATTGAAGGCGCGACATTTGCCGGCGGGAAAAAATGGTCACGTTTTGAAACGCCGCGTGTTACCTGGATGTACACAAGCCCGTTGCGCACCTTGTTCCGGCGCACCACCTGGCGCAGGACAAATTCGACTGCCGGCCGGCTCATAGGCCAATCAATGGACAACTCGCTCAAGGACCGGCCGAGACGGTCCAGATGGCGCGGCATGTCTACGATCTGGTTGTTCCAAACCTCGCAAACCTCATAGACGCCATCCGCAAACTGGTAACCGCGATCCTCAATATGGACTGCAGCTTCCGAATGCTGGACATATTGACCATTCACATAGGCAATACGGCTCATGAATTCTCCTGATCCCGGCAGGTTCTTTTCGAACCAATTGGTATTGCTACTGTTTTGACCGTTTGGTCAGACAAATGCAAGATCAGAAAAACGTCATACTGACTTAAAAGAAATCAAGACTGACGCGGAACATCTGCTCGACCTGCCGGACCCTGCTGGCAACTGCAAAAATTACGATCCTGTCTTTCGCCTGGATCTGCAGATCTCCATTCGGTGTCAGAACCTCGCCATCCCGGAACACCGCTCCGATCCGGATCCCGGACGGCAAATCGATCATGCGCAACGGCCGCCCGACCAATGGCGACGTGTCGAGCGCTTCTGCCTCAACAATTTCGGCAGCGCCGTTTTGCAATGTGTGGACACCCCGGATGCGGCCACGGCGTACATGCTGGAGAATCTTGGAAATCGTTACCGCGCGTGGATTGATGAAGGCATCAATGCCAAGTGCATTGGTGAACGCCGGATAACTCGGGTTATTCAAGAGCGACAAGGACCGTTTACAGCCAAGTTTTTTGGCCATAACGGACGACAGAATATTGACCTCATCTTCATTCGTGAGAGCAACCATCGTGTCCGCATCACCGGCATCGGCTTCGTTCAAAATTGTCAAATCCAACGCGCTGCCATGCAAAATAACCGACCGTTTGAGATCGTCCGCAACTGAAATGGCACGTTCACGGGATGCTTCGATCAGCTTGATCTTTGTTCCGGCCTGACGCTGTTCCAAGGCCTTCGCAACATAAAGACCGATATTGCCGCCGCCTGCGATCACAACCTTGCCGGCTTCCGGCTCTTCATGCCCGAAGATGCTGAGTGTGCGGCGTACCTGATCCCGTTTAGCAACGACATAAGCAAGATCGCCTGTGTAGATGGAATCGCTGCTTTTCGGCACGAACAGTTTGTTGTTCCGGTACAGCCCAACAACAACGGCCCCGAGATCCGGGAACAGTTCGGTCAGCTGATGAAGCGGCGTATCGACGACCGGGCAGTCGTCTTCACACATGATACCGACCACAACGACATTGTCGTCGGCAAAACGGACGGTTTCTACAGCCCCTGGAAGAGCCAAACGTCGAAGCACCATTTCACCGACTTCGATTTCAGGTGAAATGATCACGTCAATCGGCATGTTCTCGCGGGAAAACAGGTTCCGCCAACGGCCCTGAAGATAGGATTGTGCGCGGATACGCGCGACCTTTGTCGGCACATTGAAGAGGGAATGGGCCACCTGACACGCGACCATGTTCACCTCGTCATACAAGGTGACTGCAACGATCATATCGGCCTCTTCCGCCCCGGCCTGGGCCAGAACATCCGGATGGGCGCCGTGTCCAACAAAACCGCGAACGTCCAGTTGATCGCCGATCGCATCGATCAGTTTGGGCGAGGAATCAATAACGGAAACATCGTTTTGTTCCGCAGCAAGCCGTTCGGCGATCCCGTAGCCGACCTGTCCGGCGCCGCAAATCACGATTTTCATGAAAACCCCTTCCCGGCTCTTCCTATTTGGCTCTCACAGGCACGCTGGCGCGTCAGGTCATTCCCAAGGTCTTCAGCTTGCGGTGCAGCGCTGACCGTTCCATACCGACAAATTCCGCTGTGCGCGAGATGTTGCCGTCAAATCTCTTGATTTGCGCCTGAAGATACTCCCGTTCAAAAATTTCCCGCGCCTCGCGCAGGGGAACTGACATCAAGTGTTCCCCAGTACCGGAAGACGGCAGGCTGGGAAGGGTTTCGCCTATTTCAGCGGGCAGAAGGTCCGCGGTAATGGTGCTGTCCGGTTCACCCCGGCTCAGGATCAGCAGACGTTCGACATTGTTCCGCAGCTGGCGGACGTTTCCGGGCCAATCGTGTGTTTGAAGGACTGCCATGGCATCGTCGCCAATTGGGCGCAGCGGAATACCCGATGCGGCCGAAATTTGCTCCATGAAATGGCGGACAAGCACCGGAATGTCTTCCCGGCGCTCAGCAAGCCCCGGTACGCGGAGAGGTACCACGCTCAGGCGGTGATAGAGATCTTGCCGAAACAGGCCCGTAGCAATGTGTTCTTCCAGATTCTTTGAGGTCGATGACAGGATCCGGATATCGACCTGGACCTTACCGGTCCCGCCAACACGAGAAAAACTCTGCTCCACCAATACCCTAAGAATCTTGCCCTGTGTTTCCGCCGGCATGTCGGCAACTTCGTCGAGATACAGCGTACCGCCGTGTGCCTCTTCCAAAGCACCAATTTTACGCAGGTTCCCGCTCTCATCCTCGATCCCGAAAAGCTCCTCTTCCATTCGGGACGGTGTGATGGTGGCCGCGTTCAAGACAACAAACGGACTTTTCGCACGCGGTGAAAGATCATGGATCATCCGCGCTGCACGTTCTTTGCCGGACCCCGATGGCCCGGAAATCAGAATTCGGCTGTTCGTTCCTGCAATTTTTTCGATGGTTTGCCGGAGACCGTTGGCAGCTGAAGAATCGCCAACAATGTCGCTGGTCTCCCCGCTTCTTTGGCGCAAGTCGCGTACTTCGCGGCGAAGACTGGACGCTTCCAAGGCCCTTTCGACAATATGGACCAGCCGATCAGCCTTGAAGGGTTTTTCAATGTAGTCATAGGCCCCACGCTTGATGGCGGAGACTGCCGTTTCGATGTTGCCGTGGCCGGAAATGATCACAACGGGCATGTCCGGATCGGTTTCCTTGAATTGATCCAAAAGCGCCAAACCGTCCAGCCGGCTTCCCATCAACCAGATATCCAGAATGACAAGCGACGGCTTGCGCTCTTTCACGGCGGCAATCGCGCTGTCTGAGTCATGCGCCGTGCGGGTGCCGTATCCGTCATCGTCCAGAATGCCGGCGATCATCTCACGGATATCGGTTTCGTCGTCTACAACCAGAATGTCATGCGCCATGGGCAGTCACTGCTTCTTCTTCGGTTTGGTCTGTTTCAAGGGCTTCAGACGGCTTCATGGAGAGCGTCAGCCGGACAAGCGTTCCGGTGTCGCCTGGATTGGCCTTCGGCGCATCCAGCAATTCAATGCCCCCTCCATGGTCTTCAAGAATCTTGCGCACGATGGCAAGTCCCAGTCCTGTCCCCTTCTCACGTGTCGTCATATATGGCTCCAAGAGCCGCGATCTATTTTCTTCCGGCAGGCCGATGCCGTTGTCGACTACATCAACAATTACCCGCTCCGGATCGTCTTCCGGATCACATTTGACGTGAACGGACACCGATCCCTTGGGCAAATCGTCACCCGTCCGGGCAGCGACCGCTTCTGTGGCGTTCTTGATTACATTTGTGAACGCCTGACCGACCAGCCGCTCGTCATACGTCGCCAAAACAGGGCTCTCAGGCAAGTCGGCTGTTACCGATATGTCCGGGTTCGCCACGGATTGCATGAAAGCAGCATTTCGAACGGATTCCCGCAAATCGCTCATGGTTTTCTTCGGTTTGCGCATACGCGCAAAGGAGGAGAATTCATCGACCATCTGCCCGATGTCGCCGACCTGGCGCACGATTGTATCAATGCATTGGTCAAAGACTTCGCGGTCCTCTTCGATCCGTTTGCCATAACGCCGCCGGATCCGCTCGGCAGACAACTGAATCGGTGTCAAAGGGTTCTTGATCTCATGCGCAATCCGGCGGGCAACATCCGCCCAGGCCGAATTCCGCTGCGCTGACACAAGGTCGGTAATGTCGTCCAGCGTCACAACAAACCCGTGTTCCCGGCGGGTGGATTGCTCGCTCGTCGTGCGCACATTGATCGTCCGCAGCCGTCCCCCGCGCGTGATTTCGATCTGAGTTTCCGGCATCTTGTCGCCTTGCAAGGCCAAAACATCGGAAAGGTAGTCCGTCAACTCCGGCAAGACGTCCGGCAGCGGCTTGTTCAGGATACGGATTTCTTCAACTTGCAGGAGCTCTTCTGCGGACCGGTTGACCAGGATGATCGATCCCTCATCGTCCACCCCGATAACGCCAGTCGAGACCCCGGACAGAACAGCTTCGTTGAAACGCCGCCTCCGATCTATCTGCTCGTTTGCCGCAAGAAGCGCATCTCTTTGACCGACCAGCTGACCGGTCATTTTGTTGAAGCTTTGCCCAAGATTGGCAAGGTCGCCGCCGGCTTTTTCCGTTGGCACGGTGACGGACAGGTTCCCGCTCGCCACTTCGTCTGCTGCAGAGATGAGGCTCCGGATTGGCGAAACCAGCTGATTTGCAAATCCGAAGCCGATCCAGATCGCGGAAAGCAAGAGGACCAGAGCGACGCCAAGATAGACCAGCGCAAAGGCGACCTGAACGCCGAACCGGCTGTTTTCCATTTGCTGGTATTGAAGCGCGCCGCTTTCGGCAAGGCCCATGTACTCCACGACACGCGGATCCAGGCGGCGTACCGCATAGAGAACAAAGCCATCGTAGGCGGAGAGGTTCATCACGCCGCCGACAAGGTTCGAAATCCCCGGCGCGATTAGAATTGGGTCACCGGATTGCGCCTTGAAAATGCTATCTGCCGGCGGCAGTGGGATATCGGCGTTGGGATCCAGAACAACCCTAGTCACCACGTCGCCTTCGCGGTTGATGATGTAGGCCGCCAGAATGCCGCGCAAGGAGACCTGTGTGCGGAAAAACTGATCAAACCGGGTCGGTTCGAAATCATAAACCGGCTTAGCCCGGTCCAGATCGGTCCGCATTGCAATGAGATCGCCCCGCAGAACCCTTGCGTGCTCCTGCAAATAGGCCTGCGCCACCGTCAACGCGTTGTCGATGATGGTGCGTGTTCGATCCTCAAACCAACGGTCGAGCCCCCGATCAAGCGTCACAGCTGCCAGGATAGCCATCAGGATCGCTGGAACCGCTGCAACGACACTGAACAGCGCCACCACCCGTACATGAAGACGGGCGGCCGCCCGGCCACGGCGGCGGGCCTGAAGCAGTTTGATGATTTCATAGCCGATGAGCGCCAACAGGATCACGGCCCAAAGGCCGTTGATCGCCATGGCCGTAACGATGACGTCGCGCGTCGGGTCGAGAGACGTCAGACCCATCAGGATGAAAAATGTGACCCCGATGGAAATGAGCGCCAGGATCATGACTGCAAGACCGGCGCGCCGCCAGAACTTACTGGCGCTGCCGGATTGCGCTACGGGATGTTGCGCGGATTCCAGTATCATTCGGCCCCTGGTATTTGCCTGCAAAAATTCGGCGCAGAATAACACGATCTGCGAATGCGGCAGACTTACCACACAATGTTGCGAAATTGCGACAAGGCAAAATCGTCCACTGACAAATTCAAGTGAAAAGTGGCGCTGAATTTTGTTCCAGCGTCACCGTGTGGAGCGCATAACCTGAATGTCCAAATCCCGAATTTTCTTGCGCAAAGTGTTACGGTTCACGCCCAAAAGCTCTGCCGCTTTGATCTGGTTTCCTCGCGTTGCCGCAAGCGCCGCGCTGATCAAAGGGTACTCCACCTCCCGCAAAATGCGGTGATAGAGACCTGGGGGTGGCAGCGCGTCGCCGAACGTTTCGAAATATCCGGACAAGTACTTTTCAACGGAACCGCCAAGATCAACGGTTTCGGAAACTTCATCTTCAAGCGGATTCGTGGACGGTTGGCTCAGTTCATGATCGAGCATTGCCTCGCCGATGACATCCTGCGGATAGAGCGCCGCTAACCTGCGAACGAGGTTTTCCAGTTCCCGCACGTTGCCCGGCCAACGGTACCGGCGCATCAGGTTCATCGCGCTCTGATCGACCTGCTTGGCCGGAAGACCTTCTTTTTCCGCCATGGAAAAGAAGTGCCGCACAAGGTCCGGAATGTCCTCAACCCGCTCGCGCAGCGGTGGGAGGCGGATGGGAACAACGTTCAGCCGGAAATAAAGATCTTCGCGGAATAGTCCCTGATTGATGAGATGCCGTAAATCCTTGTTGGTGGCCGCAACGATACGGACATCGGTTTTGATCGGCGTCCGGCCACCGACAGTGGTGTATTCGCCTTGCTGCAGAACACGGAGAAGCCGGGTCTGCGCCTCCATGGGCATATCACCGATCTCATCCAGAAAAAGCGTTCCGCCATCTGCCTGCTCGAACCGGCCGGAGCTTCTGTTTTGTGCGCCCGTGAACGCGCCTTTTTCATGCCCGAACAGCTCGGCCTCGATCAGGTCTCGTGGGATGGCCGCCATGTTGATCGCGACAAAGGGGCCGTTGCGCCGTTTTCCGTAATCATGAAGGGCCCGCGCCACCAGCTCCTTGCCCGTTCCAGATTCGCCATTGATCATGACTGTCAAATCAGTCTGCATCAGACGAGCCAGAACGCGGTAAATCTCCTGCATTGCCGGCGAACGGCCGACAAGCGGCATTCCCTCACCGCTTTCCTCAAGGTCGGCCACAGGACGTTTCTTTGGCTCTTCCAGCGCACGCTGGACGATGCCGGTCAGTTCTTTCAGGTCAAACGGTTTGGGCAGATATTCATAGGCGCCCTTTTCCGATGCCTTGATTGCGGTCATGAACGTGTTTTGCGCGCTCATAACCAAAACAGGCAGTTCCGGGCGCATCTTCTTGATGCGCGGCAGGACATCAAAGATGTTCTCATCCGGCATCACCACATCGGTGATCACCAGATCTCCGTCGCCGGCTGAAACCCAGCGCCAGAGCGTGGACGCATTCGATGTCAAACGCACCGTATATCCAGCCCGCGACAGGGCCTGGTTAAGCACGGTGCGGATGGCGGCATCATCATCGGCAACCAAAATCGTGCCAGTCGGCATGGTCAGTCAGCCCTTATACTGCTCCGGCCCCAGGCCCGGAATCGGTGGTTGAATACGCTGGCATCAAAATCCGGAAGACGGTTTTTCCGCGCTGGCTGTCACACTCGATGACACCGCCATGGTCGCCGATGATCTTGGCAACGAGCGCGAGACCCAGTCCGGAACCGTTTGTTTTTGTTGTGATAAATGGCTCAAACAGATGCGGCAGCAAATCTTCAGGAACGCCCGGACCGTTGTCCTGGACGCAAAACTCGAGCGGCAGGCTGACCTTGTCTTCCGTGCCGGGTACGGACAGGCGGACACCGGGCCGGAATGCAGTCGAAATCCGGATTTCACCATCCGGATCGTCGCCAATCGCCTCACTGGCATTCTTGATCAGATTCAGGAACACCTGGATCAACTGATCCTTGTTGGCATAAACAGGCGGCAACGACGGGTCATAATTCTCAATGATCCTGTTGTCCCGGGCAAAGCCGCTGTCGGACAATCGCTTCACATGATCCAGGACCACGTGGATGTTGACGGGGTCGCGCTCGATCGGCCGCTCATCGGAAAACACTTCCATCCGGTCGACCAGTTTCACGATCCGGTCGGTTTCATCCGTGATCAACCGGGTCAAAGCCCGGTCTTCATCGGGAGCTGATTGTTCGAGCAACTGGGCGGCACCGCGAATCCCGGACAACGGGTTCTTGATCTCATGCGCAAGCATGGCGGCCAGGCCTGTGACCGTACGCGCTGCACCGCGCGATGTCAGTTGGCGGTCGATTTTTTCCGCCATGGTGCGCTCTTGAAACATCAGCACCACGGCACCGGGCCGGTTCGCGACCGGCGCTGCATTGATGTCGACAATCTTCGGTGCGCCAATGCGCGGCGACCCGATATCGACCTTGTACTCGTTGACAGCAGCGCCGCGCTCGCGAACCTGATCAATCAAAGTCAGCAGCGGACTTCCGAACGGGATGAATTCATTGATTGGATGTCGGCGCAGCACAGAAATGCTGGACCGCATGAAAAACTCCGCCGCCATATTGGCCGATTCAATCACCCCATCCGGGGCAACAAGCAGGACCGGATGCGGGAGTGCATCGAGGATGGTTGGACCATCGCTGGCCAGGGCTTCGGTGCGTCCCTTTGGAGTATCTCGATCCGTCACGCTGCCGTCCGTGTATTGCAGGAAGAAAACCAATCGGACGCAATCCGGACAACCTCATCCGGCTGGTTCGATGTCATCATTGTCTTTTTGAGGCCAGCCGGCATATCCAATCCGCCCTGTTCAATGGACGTATCGAGGTACCAGTCGAGGTGTTTTCGTGCGATCCGCACACCTGGCAAAACGCCGTAAAGGCCCAGAATTGCCTCGTAATGCTCAACCACCAGTTCGCCAAGCGCATTGCCTTGGGGTGCTGACAGGATTTCGCCCGTTTCCAGATAGTGTCCGACGAGACCCGGCAGCCACGGCCGGCCATATGCCCCGCGCCCGATCATGACCGCATCGGCACCAGATGCCGCCAACATCGCGTCAGCGCTTTCAATACCCGTGCAATCCCCATTGGCGATCAGCGGTACCGATATTTCAGATTTGACAGCCGCAATCGCGTTCCAATCGGCGGTGCCCTTATAAAACTGACAACGCGTCCGGCCATGCACCGTGATCAGTTGCACACCGGCAGCTTCCGCCCGGCGCGCAAGCTCAGGTGCGTTGATTGAGGTGTCGTCCCAACCAAGCCGCATCTTGAGCGTTACCGGAACATCAACGGCTTCAACTGTTGCTTCAATCAAGGTCAAGGCATGATCGAGATCGCGCATCAAGGCCGAACCGGAGTAACCGGAGGTCACCTTTTTCGCGGGACATCCCATGTTTATATCGATGATATCGGCGCCCAGACCCGCGATAACTTTGGCTGCTTCGCCCATCCAACGCGCTTCCCGGCCGGCCAGTTGAACGACATGCAGACCCCCATCCTGCGCTTCGGCGCGCATCTGGGTTTCCGCATCACCTTTGACGAAGGATTCGCTGGCAACCATTTCGCTGACCACCATGCCGGCGCCGAACCGGGCCGCTAGACGACGGAACGGCAAATCGCTCACGCCAGACATCGGCGCCAGGACTGCGCGATTTTTCAGGGAGTGGGGGCCGATCTTGATAGACTTCATGCCAGGTCGCGACGCGCTTTCACAAATGCTCATTGTCTGTGCATTTCTCATTCTGCCTATATACTAGACATTTCACAGATGGCAACAAGGGATAAATTGCGGTCAGGCCATTGATTTGGTTAAAGACGATCTCGTGACGAGGCAACTGCCCTTTGGAGATCCATCACCATGCCGAAAACCGCCGCTCTTGTTGTCGCCGCCGGACGCGGCAGCCGAATGGCGCAAGACGGCAGCACCACTCCGAAGCAGTACCGGCAAATCGCCGACGCTCCGATCCTCTCCCATACATTGAAAGCACTTGGGAATCATCCCGCAATCTCAACTATTCTTACGGTGATCCACGCAGACGACGGCGACGCGTATACCAACGCCGTGGTGTCCCTGCCCCAGGAAGTATCCTCAAAGCTCTTGTCGGCGGTGGTTGGCGGAAAAACACGGCAGAAGTCTGTCTTGAACGGTTTGAAAGCCTTGGAAAAAGCCGACCCGGATTTTGTCCTTATACATGATGCAGCTCGCCCCTTCCTAAGCGCCGATGTATTGGACGGCATCATCGAAGCATTAGAAGAAGGTCAAGACGGCGTTCTTCCCACTGTTCCCGTCGTTGACACTTTAAAACGCCAGCCGCAAGGCGCTGACAGGTTGGAAACCGTCGACCGCAGCAATCTTCATGCGGCACAAACGCCGCAGGGTTTCCCCTTCGCCAAGATCCTATCTTCTCATCGTGCCGCGGCAGCTGCTGGTCACGATGACTTTACCGATGATACCGGTCTTGCAGAGTGGGCTGGCCTTGGGATCGCACTGAGCAATGGCGATCCGGCGAACTTCAAGATAACAACGCCGGCCGACCTCAGCCGGGCGCAAACTCTAGCAAAGACCTGGACCATGACTGCCTCAACTCATCCAAAACCGTCTCTGGCAAGCCTTCAAGATGTCCGGAACGGCATCGGATATGATGTTCATGCATTTGAGGCCGGAACAGAGGTCGTTCTTGGCGGCGTGACCATACCTCATACCCAATCCTTGAAAGGCCACTCGGATGCAGACGTAGTCCTGCATGCTATAACAGATGCGACACTTGGCGCGATTGGCGACGGTGATATCGGTCAGCATTTTCCGCCTAGCGACCCAAAGTGGAAAGGCGCTGACTCGGACCATTTTCAGATCGACGCGGTCCGACGTGTCAAAGACCTTGGCGGCCGGATCGCCCATATAGACGTCACCATCGTCTGCGAGGCTCCAAATATCGGACCGCATCGCCAAACAATCCGGGCATCCATTGCTACTATCTGCGACATTCCGAGCTCTCGGGTATCCGTAAAGGCGACGACATCGGAAAAACTCGGGTTTACGGGCCGGAAAGAGGGAATCGCAACGCTCGCCAGCGTTACGGTCCGCTTGCCACTGAACGAAGATGAGTGAGATCCAGATGTCAGGCAAAAATCCTGCAAGCCTCTCTGACCTAGGCACCCTCGCAGCGTCCGTACTAGACGCCATGAAGGCCCAGAACATGATGGTGGCGACAGCAGAATCGTGCACCGGCGGGCTTATTGCCGGGAGCTTGACCGATATTGCGGGCTCATCAGCCGTCGTGGATCGCGGGTTTGTGACCTATTCCAACGAAGCTAAAACGGACATGCTCGGTGTACCGGCACAACTGATTGCGAAGGTCGGCGCTGTTAGCAAAGACGTCGCCATAGCCATGGCCGAAGGTGCGCTCGCCAAGTCCAAAGCCGACATCGCAGTGTCCGTCACAGGAATTGCCGGACCGGGTGGAGGCAGCGACGAAAAACCAGTCGGCACCGTTCATATTGCTGTTGCAGTGATGAATAAACCGACGAGGCATTTGCATTGCTGGTTTGCCGACAATGGCAGGACCTCGATCCGACTAGAAACGGTCCAGACCGCCCTCACCGCTCTGCTAGACGCTCTGGACTAGCTGCTCAGTCGAAATTTTTTGCCTCGCAATGAGTACCTGTTTAATCGCTGTCGAAAGCACATGACCAAGCGTCCTGCTGGCGTGATTAGGGCCAATTGTGCAATGCAAATAAAACACCTATAAAACCGTCCGCCGCTTGGTAACCGGTGGTTTACACTGGCCAAGAAAGGCGTTTTACGACCAGGCCCGGCAAATGTAGGTTGCAGTCGTTGCAAACAAAACATCCGTGCCATGAAGATCAGAAACGCCCTTCTCGCGGCGATCACATTGTTGGTTCCAGTCAGTGCTCAGGCAGGTGGAATTCCCCAGCCTGGGGACTTCTATTTTATATCCCGGGATCAACAAGGCACGTTCGTTGGAAGCCACAAACTCTACCTGGAGTATTCCAGCGGTTTGAAACAAGTCAGCTACTGCAATCGCGACTACTATGTGCGCAGCCACTCCGTTGCGTGGACTCAGTTTGAGACCGAACTCGGTCGGACAGTTCAGATCGAGTACAATTTCGGCCGTGGATGGCGCCCGATCTGTCAGCGCCCGCAGGATCAGGTTGCCCTTGCTGATCTTGGCATCGACATGCAACCGAGAGAATTCCTGCAGCAATCACAAAGTGACGACAAACCTGTCAGCCGCTTGAGCGCGATCAGCGGCATCTTTAACAAGAGCAAGGCTGACAGCCGATATAAAAGCTACCATACGCGCTGATTTACATTCTGGCCGCAGCGCATGCCGCAGAGTTTATTTCATTAAAACTTTAGACAATTTCGAACCCCTTCAGAAATTTGTTCTTGAAGGATTTGGGTTATTCAAGACGTTGAGCAGCTTTGCTTTCGCGAAATGAGTTCGCGAATAAGGACCGGATATGATGATCCAGAAGACAGTAATGGCCGCCGCGCTGGCACTCGCGTGCACTGCACCGACCCAGACCTATGCTGACCAACTTGAACCGGGTGATACCTACATCATCTCCCGAGACGGTCATCGCATCTTCCGCGGGTCCCATCAAATCTACAACCGCATGGCCGAAGGTCTGGTTGAGGTGACCTATTGCCAAAGATCCTATTGGGTGAGGTACGCAACTGTTGCCTGGACCCAGCTTGAAGTTGACCGCGGATATGAGCTGCGCGTCGAGTACAATCGCGGCAAAGGCTGGCGGCCGATTTGTGCCAATCCGGAGGAACAAGTCACCCTTGCTGATCTTGGGATCAATGAAGATCCACGCCTGATCATTCAGGAAGACGGTCCGCTGGTGAATCCGATCAGCCGCTTCGCTGCAATTAGCAAATCATTCGGCTCTGGCGACAAGGCAAAGGGCTCTTACCACGCCACTGAATAGGCTCGAAATCCATTGGTAAGGCTCGCGCAAGACAATTGCCGTAAAAAAGGATCATGATTTAAAGACGAGAACCGAAAGCTGTACAGGACATTTGCCGATGACACGCGCTCAATGCATAGCAATCCTGACGTTTTTGCCAGCGATCACTCTGGCCGGTTCCAGTTTTGCGCAAAGCGACTACTATATTCGGTCCCAATATCCGGATGGCACATTCACCGGCTCTCACGAGATTCTGACACGGCCGAAAGAAGGCTACTACCAGGCGCAGTATTGTGATCGCATGTTCTGGGTCAGCACGACCACCGTCGTATGGACCGAGGAAGAAGTTGCCGCCGGTCGAACACTGATCCTGGAAGAAAATTTCGGTGAAGAACGCAACGTGTTATGCAGCGACAATACGGCCTTCGCCAGCCTTTACGACCTTGGCCTGGAGAAGCGGGAAATCGAAGCCCTTCGGGAGCCGGAAGGATCCTTCCAGACGCGGGCAAGCCGCATTCATACGATCCGCGACGCATTCAAGCAGTTCAAATAAATCAGCAATAGAGACCGGACTGACGCCTAGCCGCCGTAGACCTGATCTGCGCGGGTTTCAAAGGCGTTTGAAAACTTCCGGAACGCCTTATCGAACATGGCCCCCATCAATGATCCGAGCGCTCGGCTGCGAAACTCGTAATTGATGTAAAACCCGACCGTGCTCCGGCCATCGTCCACATCCTTGAACGTCCACTTGTTCTCAAGATGCTTGAACGGGCCGTCCAGATACTCGACCAAGATCGTCTTGCTCTCCGGCTGAAGTTCTACCCGGCTGGTGAACGTTTCTTTGAACATCTTATAGGCTACGGTCATGTCGGCGACCAGCACGGTGCGCCCGTCCGGTAGCTCCTTCCGGCCACGCACTTGAAGGGCCTGGCAAAGCGGAACGAACTTCGGATATTGCTCAACATCCGCCACGAGGCGGAACATGTCGTCGGCCTTGTGATTGACCTTATGCGAAGATGAAAAACTGGGCATGGGTTAGTGTGGTCCTATCGCCTTGCCAAATCCTTTAAGCGGGCCGTTAGTGGCCGAGTTTTGCCTTGCGGGCCGCGCGCAGATCCGCGAAATCTTCGCCCGCGTGGTGTGATGACCGTGTCAGTGGGCTTGCAGAAACCTTCAGGAACCCCTTTGCATAAGCGATCCGCTCATAGCCCTTGAATTCTTCCGGCGTCACGAAGGACATCACCGGATGGTGCTTCTTCGATGGCTGTAGGTACTGACCGATCGTCAGGAAATCAACATCCGCTGCGCGCAAGTCGTCCATCAACTGAAGCACTTCGTTCCGCTCTTCGCCAAGGCCGACCATAATGCCGGATTTGGTGAACATCTCCGGATCCAGTTCCTTCACCTTCTGAAGAAGGCGGATGGAATGGAAATACCGTGCCCCCGGGCGGACTTTTAAGTACTTGGACGGTACTGTCTCAAGATTGTGGTTGAAGACATCCGGGCGCGCTTCAACAACAATTTCCATGGCGCCATCCTTGCGCAGGAAATCTGGAGTGAGAACCTCGACGGTTGTCGATGGAGATGTCTTTCTGATGGCCTGAATGACATCTGCGAAATGCCGTGCGCCGCCGTCGTCCAAATCATCCCGGTCGACGGATGTGACCACGACGTGTTCCAGGCCCATCGTCGCCACGGCGTCCGCAACACCCTGAGGCTCTTTCGGGTCGACCGGTCCTGGCATCCCTGTGCGCACGTTACAGAACGCGCAAGCGCGGGTACAGGTGTCACCCAAAATCATGAAAGACGCGTGCTTCTTCGACCAGCACTCGCCAATATTGGGACAGCCGGCCTCTTCACACACAGTCACGAGGTTATTCTGCCGGACTGTGTTGTGCGTCTCTTTGTAGACGGGCGATGTCGGTGCCTTGACGCGAATCCATTTCGGCTTCCGCTGGACGGGGTTGTCGGGTCGGTGAGCCTTTTCCGGGTGGCGCGGGCGCGCTTCGGATGGATCTTGGGGGCGATTGAGCGTGTCGACGATCGTAACCATGGGCCTTAAGTGTCGTTCTTTCCGTTAAAGATCAAGCCACAAAACTGTCATGCCTGCTAGCAAGTGGACGCAGGGCTGGTCAACGTATTGAGACGGTCCTTCGCACGGTCTGTCAGCGGATGGGACCGGCGGCTTTCATTGTTCATCTGGACGATGACGGTGACAGCCTGTGCAACAGCCTTGTTGTCTTGAAAGATCTTCTGATGCAGTTTGAAGGAAGATCTACCGACATCCTGCACCACAGTTCCAATATGCACTTCGCCAGGCCAGTTGACTTCAGCCAGGAAGTCCAGCTCCAACCTTGCGATGACAAAGGATGCTCCTGTGTCTGCTAAAGCTTCACCGTAGATGACTTCGGTCCGCCCAGTTTCCAGAAAGGTCGCAAAGACCGCATTGTTTACATGGCCTTGCCGGTCGGTGTCTGCATAGCGCAGCTTGTCTGAAGCGGTCATCGGAAAATCGGATATACGGGCAAACGCTTCGGTCTTCATTCTTCGGTCTCAGTTGCAATCGCGTAGATCGATGCCGGGACTTGTCCTTCAGGCGTCTCGACATCGATTGGAACGCGTTGATACCCGGCTCCCTCAAACGCGTCCAGCCGGTCCCAATGGTTGATAAGGTCAATTGAGACCAAAACATGCACCTCGATGCTGTCGCCATTCGGATCGATAACAAGCCCTGGATACCCAAGGTCAGCACCCCACCCGGCCTCGATCAAACGTCCCCGGATCACCCCTGTGGTCCAGGTTCCCTCAACGTTCTCAAGATGATGGTGATTCTCCCGCCCTGGCGCGAGCGTTCCATATGTGGCGAGGCGATGGTCTGCCGCGAGCCGTACCATTGTTTATTTGAACACCTTCTTCCAGACGAACAGAAAAAGGATCGCGCCGATCACGGCGATGATCAACCGATCGAGCACGCCACCGGTGACATTCAGATTGAGGATGGAGGCTAGCTCACCGCCGATCAGCGCGCCGACCAGGCCAACAACAAGACTGCCCAGAAAACCGCCCCGGCTGTTCAGCACCCTATGGGCGACAGCGCCCGCAATCAGGCCAATAATGATTGTGATAATCAGCCCCATTGCGGGCACTCCTTTGAAAAAATCAGGCGATCAAGCGCGCCAGCAGCACAATAACAACCGCGCCGATGGCTGCGACCACGATCTCGTTCACATACGCATTGCCAAGATCAATGTTGATGCCAACAAGCTTGAACAAAAAGCCACCAACAAACGCGCCAATCAAACCGGTGATCAAATAGCGGATCAATCCGCCGCCGCCAACGACGACACTGGCCAGCCAACCGGCGATAATCCCAATCGCAACCCAAATCAAAATTGCTTTTACATCCATAACAAACGGCTCCTTATGTGCCTGAACCCAGACAGCGCCACGTTAAACATTTCGCTGCCTGGGTCCAGATATGAATGCTCAGTTTCGATCAAGCGTTCAGGACGCGACCATAGGCATCGAGCACACTTTCCTTCATCATTTCCGACAAGGTCGGATGCGGGAAGATGGTGTGCATCAGGTCTTCTTCGGTCGTTTCCAGATTCATCGCAACAACGAAACCCTGGATGAGTTCGGTCACTTCCGCGCCAACCATATGCGCGCCAAGCAGCTCGCCTGACTTCTTGTCAAAGATCACCTTGATCATGCCGGTGTCTTCACCGAGAGCGATCGCCTTGCCGTTAGCATTGAACTGGTACCGCCCAACCCGGATGTCGCGGCCCTGCTCCTTGGCTTTGGCTTCGGTCAAGCCGACGGAGGCAACCTGCGGATTGCAGTAAGTGCAGCCCGGGATCTTGCCCTTGTCCATCGGATGGACATTTGGCAGGCCCGCGATCTTTTCGATGCAAACGACGCCCTCATGTTCTGCCTTGTGTGCAAGCATCGGCGGACCGGCGACATCGCCAATAGCGTAAAGACCGGGAACATTGGTCTTGCCGTAGCCGTCGACAACGATACATCCGCGATCGGTTTTGACACCAAGCGTTTCAAGTCCGAGGTTCTCAATGTTGCCCTGAACACCGACTGCGGAAATCAGGCGGTCTGCCGTGATTTGCTGAACCTTGCCATCCTTCGTTTCCACATGCGCCGTGATGCTGTCGGCCGCTTTGTCGACCTTGGACACCTTCGCTTCGGTGATGATCTTCATGCCGCGCTTTTCAAGCATCTTGCGGGCAAACTTGGAGATCTCATCGTCCTCAACCGGCATGACATTCGGCATCAGTTCGACAACGGTCACATCCACACCCATGGAAAGGTAGAAGGACGCGAATTCGATTCCGATGGCGCCAGATCCCATAACGACCATAGACTTCGGCATCTTTTCTGGCTTCATCGCCTCGAAGTACGTCCAGATCAGCTTGCCATCCGGCTCAATACCCGGCAAAGCGCGCGGACGGGCACCGGTCGCAACGATGATGTTCTTGGCGGTGTAAGTCCCCTCACCCTTCGTGCCTTTCGGCGCCGGATGCTGCGGCTCGACCGCCGGCTTGGACGGCTTGCCGACAACGATTTCACCCGGTTTGGTGAGTTTCGCCTCGCCCCAGATGACGTCGATCTTGTTCTTCTTCATCAAGAAACCGACGCCGCCATTCAGCCGTGCAGACACGCCGCGGGAACGCGCGACCACGTCCTTGACGTCCGCCGTCATCTTGCCTTCCAGCTTCAAGCCGAAGCTCTTGGCATGGTTGGCATGGTCCATCATTTCCGCAGAGCGCAGCAGCGCCTTGGTCGGAATACAACCCCAGTTGAGGCAGATGCCGCCGAGGTGTTCGCGCTCGACGATCGCAGTTTTCAGCCCGAGCTGCGCGGCCCGGATCGCGGTTACATAACCACCCGGCCCGGAGCCGATGATGATCACGTCATAATTGGTATCAGCCATGGTGTTTTCCCCGGCGAAAAGTAGAAACCTTGAAAAAAGCGCGGCAGAGACGCCGCGCTTTTGAGAGCCTGTCTTAGACGAGCATGCTCATCGGGTTTTCAATGTAGCCTTTGAAGGCTGCCAGCAACTCGGCACCGAGCGCCCCGTCCACACACCGGTGATCGGTGGAGAGCGTGACGGTCATGACGGTTGCAATGGCCAATGCGCCGTCCTTGACGATCGGGCGCTGTTCGCCAGCACCGACAGCCAGGATGGTGGCATGCGGCGGATTGACAACAGCCGAGAAGTTCTTGACGCCCATCATACCCATATTGGACACGGCCGTCGTGCCGCCCTGGTACTCCTGCGGCTGCAGTTTCTTGGACTTTGCTCGGGCGCCCATGTCCTTCATCTCGTTGGAGATGACCGACAGCGGCTTTTCTTCTGCCCGGCGAACGATCGGCGTGATCAAACCACCTGGGATCGATACGGCAACCCCTACGTCAGCGTGCTTGTGCTTGACCATGTTGTCATCGGTCCAAGACACGTTTGCGTCCGGAACGTCCCGCAGCGCGAGGGCCAGGGCCTTGATGGTCATGTCGTTGACCGACAGCTTGTAGGCTGGTTTGCCGTCCTTGTCGGTCGCAGCTGCCCCATTCAGCTGGGACCGCAGCGCCAGAAGCGCATCCAGCTGACAGTCCACCGACACATAGAAATGCGGGATGGTCTGCTTGGATTCGGTGAGGCGCTTGGCAATGGTCTTGCGCATGCCGTCGTGCGGAACGAGTTCGTAGGAGCCTTCTTCGAAGAGCTTTAGAACCTGATCCGAGGACGGACTTGCCGCTGGCGCAGCGGCCGCCTTCGGAGCTTCCGCGGCTGCTGGTGCAACTGCAGCCTTGCCGGTTCCAGCTGCAACAGCTGCTTCAATGTCCTTCTTGACGATCCGGCCATGCGGGCCGGAACCCGACAGAGCCTTTAGATCAAGTCCATTGATCTGCGCCAAACGGCGCGCCAATGGCGAGGCAAAAATGCGTCCGCCGTCAGCGGCCTTTGGAGCCGGGATCGGATCCGTTGCGGCCTCAACGCCAACCGGGATGACTTCTTTCGCCCCGGCATCTGCGGCAGGGGCCGGAGATGGCGCTGGCGCCGCCGAGGCCGCGCCACCCGATGTGTCGATCGCGCTCGCATCTTCGCCATCTTCCAGAAGAACGGCGATCAGGTCATTGACCTTCACGCCTTCCGTTCCGGCTTCAACGACGATCTTGCCGACCGTTCCTTCGTCCACGGCTTCCACTTCCATGGTTGCCTTATCGGTTTCGATTTCAGCGATGACGTCGCCGGCTGAAACCGTGTCGCCTTCTTTGACCAGCCACTTGGCCAGGTTGCCTTCTTCCATCGTGGGAGAGAGAGCCGGCATGGTGATGTTAATTGGCATGTCCGATTCCCCCGCCTTAGGCCGTGTAGGTTACGGCTTTGACCGCGTCGATGACTTCGGCAACGCTCGGAAGCGCCAACTTTTCCAGATTTGCGGCATACGGCATCGGAACATCCTTACCGGTGACCCGCAGGATCGGCGCATCGAGATAATCGAACGCTTTTTCCTGAACCTGGAACGCAATCTCGGAAGACACAGAGCACATCGGGAAGGCTTCCTCGACAGTCACTACCCGTCCAGTCTTGCGAACCGAGGCAAGAACCGTGTCAATGTCGAGCGGACGGATCGTGCGGAGGTTGACCACCTCGGCCGAGATACCCATGCCCGCCAATTCTTCAGCGGCCTTCATGGTGTAGGTCATGCCAATACCCCAGGACACCAAGGTCACGTCCGTGCCACCGCGCTCAATCTTCGCCTTGCCGATCGGCAAGACAAAATCATCCATATCCGGGATATCGAACGAGTGACCGTAAAGGATCTCGTTTTCCAGGAAGATGACCGGGTTCGGATCACGGATCGCCGCTTTAAGCAGGCCCTTGGCGTCCGCTGCCGAATACGGCTGGATCACCTTCAAGCCCGGCACATGCGCATACCACGAAGCGTAGTCCTGAGAGTGCTGCGCACCAACGCGGGCGGCAGCCCCGTTAGGCCCGCGGAACACCATCGGCGCACCCATCTGTCCACCGGACATATAGAGCGTCTTGGCAGCGGAGTTGATGATCTGGTCAATCGCCTGCATGGCGAAGTTGAAGGTCATGAACTCTACGATCGGCTTGAGGCCTGCCATCGCCGCGCCGACACCCAAACCAGCAAAGCCGTGTTCGGTGATCGGGGTATCGATGACGCGTTTTGCGCCGAACTCGTCTAGGAGGCCTTGGGTGATCTTGTAGGCGCCCTGGTACTCGGCAACTTCCTCACCCATGACGAAAACATCGCCGTCGCGGCGCATTTCTTCTGCCATCGCATCGCGCAACGCTTCGCGGACGGTAGACGACTTCATGGACGTGCCGGCCGGGATCTCCGGATCTTCGGCAGTCTCTGGCGCCGGCGCCTGTGGGGTTGGCGCGGATGCAACGGCCGGTGATGGCGCAGCTGGTGCAGCGGCGGCCACAGGAGCAGCGTCCGCAGCCGGTGCAGACGCGGCAGCATCGGCGGCGCTGGCATCTTCACCCTCGCCCAGCAGGATCGCGATCTTTTCGTTCACCTTGACGTTGTCGGTGCCTTCAGCAACCAGGATCTTGCCAATGGTGCCTTCATCCACGGCTTCCACTTCCATGGTTGCCTTGTCCGTCTCGATTTCGGCGATCACATCGCCTGCGGAAACTGTATCGCCCTCGGCCTTCAGCCACTTGGCGAGTTTTCCCTCTTCCATTGTCGGCGAAAGCGCCGGCATCAAAATGTCGATCGGCATAATGTCCCCCGGCCTTAAAGCAAAATGTCGGTGTAGAGTTCAGACGCGTCCGGCTCCGGATCGGTCTGTGCAAATTCGGCGGCTTCCGCGACGCGCGCACGGATATCCTTGTCGATCGCCTTGAGATCGTCTTCGGTGGCCCACTTGTTGTCGAGCAGACGCTTGCGGACCTGTTCGATCGGATCGTGCTCGGTCCGCATTTTTTGAACTTCGTCCTTGGACCGGTATTTCGCCGGATCAGACATGGAGTGTCCGCGGTAGCGGTATGTCACCATTTCAAGAATGTACGGGCCTTTGCCATCACGGCACCATTCCAGAGCCTTCTTGGAGGCGGCCATCACGGCGCGAACATCCATGCCGTCGACTTTCTCGCCCGGAATGTTGAACGATGCGCCGCGCTGCGACAGGTCTGTCATGGAGGATGAGCGCTCAACGCTGGTGCCCATGCCGTATTTGTTGTTCTCAATCACGTAAATGACCGGCAGCTTCCAGAGCTCGGCCATGTTGAAGCTCTCGTAAACCTGACCCTGGTTCGAGGCACCGTCTCCGAAGAAGGTCATGCAGACATTGCCGTTTTCACGGTATTTGTTGGCAAAGCCGAGACCGGTTCCGAGCGACACCTGCGCACCGACGATCCCGTGGCCACCATAGAAGTGCTTTTCCTTGGAGAACATGTGCATGGAGCCGCCCTTGCCTTTTGACAAGCCGCCGCGGCGTCCGGTGAGCTCGGCCATAACGCCTTTCGGGTCGAGATCCATCGCCAGCATGTGACCATGATCCCGGTAGGCCGTGATCATCTGATCGCCATCGATCTTGGCCATTTGCATGCCGACGACAACCGCTTCCTGGCCGATGTAAAGGTGACAGAAACCACCGATGAGGCCCATGCCGTAAAGCTGACCGGCCTTTTCTTCAAAGCGCCGGATCAAAAGCATTTCGCGGTAGGCGTGAAGTTCCTCTTCCTTGGTGAACTCGGCGATCGCAGGTTCGGCCTTTTTGGCGGAACTGCGGGTCCGGCTGGTGCCGGCGCTGGTCTTCTTCGCTGCTGCCATTTCCCTCAACTCGGTGTGACGTTTCCCCTAAGACAGGTTACAGAAACGTATCCCGGATGAAAGGGCAATCCAATCCAGCAATCTCGCAGTGCGAAGACATCCTATATATCTGATTAATTTTAACATTTTACCACTTAACCGAATATCTGTTAAGTTACAAAATTCAACTTGTTTCTGGTTTATTGCGCCACAGCCTGCGGTTTTAACACGACCAGCTCGTCAGGATGCACCAGATTGAGATAGAGCCGGGCCCGCTCATCCAGCATGTCCGGGTCGAGGCTCTCCGGGCGCAGCAAACTGACCCGGGCCGCAAGCTCTTGGCGCTCGGCTGCAAGAAGCTGCAATTCGCCCTCAAGTTCGGCAACCTGGCGCTCGATCATGGCACGGCCGACCACACCCAATTCACCATTCATTGCATGAAAGCCGAAATAGCCTAGCGCTGCAATAGCAAGCGCAGGGGTGATCAGACGGCGCAGGAAGGATTGTTTTCGCTGACGTGTGGCTGCTCGGGGCACTCTTGGGACCTTGAACGCTAAAACTGGTGGCCTCTTCGTTCGGCTACTATGGCGATTCAGACTTAATAGAGTCTTGATGCAGTTCTTAAACTTGCAACCATCCCCGGTTCTTGAAGAATGGAACTATGAGAGACGATCACGAAGAACGCGCGACGATGGTGGAACGTCAGATCCGGGCGCGGGGCATATCTGATGCCGCGGTCCTTGCAGCTATGTCAAAAGTCCCGCGTCACCTGTTTGTGCAGTTTGCAGGCCGTAACCACGCTTATGAGGACCGTCCTTTGCCAATTGGTTTCGGTCAAACGATTTCTCAACCCTATATCGTCGCCCTGATTTGTGAAGCCTTGAAAATCGAACCGGGATCCCGCGTTCTCGATGTAGGAACTGGCTCGGGATACGCGGCTGCCGTGATGGTCGAGATGGGCGCGAAGGTTATTGGTATCGACCGAAAGCCTGAGCTTGCGGAGTTTGCAAAGACCAATCTGATCCGCGCAGGGTATCCGACAGTCGAGATCCATTGCGGCGACGGCACCCTTGGATATCCGCAAGCAGCCCCCTTCAACGCTATCATGGTTGCAGCCGGCAGCCCGGCCCTGCCCGGCACACTCCAGAAACAGCTTACGATCGGGGGTCGGCTGGTGATCCCAATCGGTCCGTCCCGCCACCATCAACACCTGTTGCGGATCACGCGGCAGTCCGAGACGGATTTCTCATCCGAGACTCTGGGCGATGTCACTTTCGTGCCGCTGATCGGCGAAGAAGGTTGGGAGGGAATCTCGTAGAGCATCAGCGATAAATCGCCTGCGGTCAGTGCACCAACGGCCGATCCAACGCGTTGTCAATGCTCTGTTTCACGAGCATCTTGTGCGCCGGCAGGATAGCCGCGAGATAGGCATAGCCGAAGAGATTGTGCCGCTTGCAGCATGTTGAAACGAAAACCTTTGGGTCTGGTTTCACCTGCCTAAAGACTGAAAGTCGGAAATCCTGATGCCAGTCGTCCTCGCCAAGAAGAATTTCGTTCTCCCGCACTTCATAGACTTTGAAGAACGCGATCCGATCTCCCGGCCCGACCTCACTGAGCGGTTTCGGCGGTGCTTCGCTCGCCAAATCGTCTGTAGACTTGAGATTTACCGTTTTCGCAAGCCGATCACGAAGCTTCAACAAACCCTGCGCCCAGGGCATATCGATCGTGGTCATGTGCTTCGCAAGAACCCGGATATCGCAGTCGATAAGGTCCGGGCGTCCGGTCAAATTCCCGCAGTAGACATCCATGAAGTCTTTTGAAGCGTGATAGGCGTTAAGGTGACTGTCCAAAGGAAGGCTGGCGGCGGCACTCATCTGACGCACTCCGCTTGAAGTTGTTGAGGCTGCGACCATATCAGCTCTTCAGAAAAACACTGCGGACATAGTGCCGCAATGTCCGTGTCCTCAAGCCGCCGCCAGGCGCGCCAGTTTGGTCAGGATCGTGGCTGTGCCCTTCAAACGCTTGTCGGTGTTTTCCCAGTCGCGGGTCAGAACCACTTTCTGATCCGGCCTGATCTTGGCGAGAACACCCTGCTCCGCGATGTAGGAGACAAGGCCAGCGGGGTTTGCGTACTCACTGTTGCGGAAGGACACAACGACACCTTTCGGACCGGCATCCACCTTCTCGACATTGGCCTTGCGGCACAGTCCCTTGATGTAGACGATCTTGAGGAGATGCTGGACCTCTTCCGGCATCGGGCCGAAGCGGTCGATCATTTCGGCGCCGAAGGCGTCTATCTCTTGCGCTTCGGTCACATCTCCAAGCCGGCGGTAAAGCTGCAGGCGCAGCTGCAAATCGCCGACGTAGTCTTCCGGGATCAGGACGGGCGTACCGATGTTGATCTGCGGCGACCATTGTTCCTCGCCGAAATCCGCGCCGCCGTCCTTCAGCTTGGCAACTGCTTCTTCCAGCATTTGCTGGTAGAGCTCGAAGCCGACCTCCTTGATGTGCCCGGATTGTTCATCGCCCAGGAGATTGCCCGCACCGCGAATATCGAGATCATGACTTGCCAGCTGGAACCCGGCACCGAGCGTTTCCAGCGATTGCAGGACTTTCAGGCGCCGTTCGGCGGTGGGCGTCAATGTCTTATTCGCCGGAACGGTAAAGAGCGCATAGGCGCGCGTCTTCGATCTGCCAACGCGTCCGCGAAGCTGATAAAGCTGGGCAAGCCCAAACATGTCGGCGCGGTGCACGATCAGCGTGTTTGCAGTCGGAATATCAAGACCGGATTCCACGATCGTCGTCGAAAGCAAAACGTTATATTTGCCCTCATAGAAGGCGTTCATGACGTCTTCCAGTTCGCCCGGCGGCATCTGCCCATGCGCAACCGCAACTTTCAGTTCCGGGACGGCTTCTTCCAGGAAATCCTTGCGTTCGGCAATGTCCGAAAGGCGCGGGCAAACATAAAAGCTCTGGCCGCCGCGATAGTGTTCCCGCAGCAACGCTTCGCGGACCACCAGCGGGTCGAACGGAGAGACGAAAGTCCGCACCGCCAGCCGGTCGACCGGCGGCGTTGCGATCAGCGATAGTTCGCGGACGCCGGTCAATGCCAGCTGCAGAGTACGCGGGATTGGCGTCGCGGACAGGGTCAAAACGTGGATGTCCGACTTCAGCTCCTTCAGCCGCTCCTTGTGTTTCACCCCGAAATGCTGCTCTTCATCGATGATCAACAATCCAAGATCGCGGAACTGGATGGACTTGCCCAACAGCGCATGGGTGCCAACGACGATATCGACGGATCCGTCGGCAATGCCCTTCTTGGTCTGGGTCAACTGGCGCGTCGGTACGAGCCGGGAGGCGTGTGCGACATTGATCGGCAGTCCGTGAAAGCGCTCGGAAAATGTCTTGAAGTGCTGCCGGGCCAGCAGTGTGGTTGGCACCACGACGGCAACTTGCCGGCCGGACATGGCGGCCAGGAACGCGGCGCGCAGTGCCACTTCCGTCTTGCCGAACCCGACATCACCGCACACCAGCCGATCCATCGGCCGCCCGGAGGCCAGATCCTCAAAGACGGAATCAATGGCGTTCAGCTGATCGTCTGTTTCCTCGTAAGGGAACTTGGTGGCGAATTCGTCGTAGACCCCTTCCGGCGTTTCCACCACCGGCGCCGTCTTAAGTGCCCGCTCCGCCGCCGTCTTGATCAACCCGTCGGCAATCTCAAGGATGCGTTTCTTGAGTTTGGCCTTGCGCGCCTGCCAAGCCCCACCGCCAAGTTTGTCGAGCTGCGCTTCCTGATCTTCCGATCCGTAGCGGGACAGTAGCTCAATGTTTTCAACCGGCAGATACAACTTGTCGCCGCCTGCATATTGCAGTTCAAGGCAGTCGTGCGGCGCACCGATGGCCTCGACGGTCTTCAGGCCGATGAAGCGTCCAATGCCGTGCTCCACATGAACCACCAGATCACCTTCCGACAATCCGGTCGCTTCGGTGATGACATTGGCGCCCTTAGACTTGCGGCGGGACTTGCGCACAAGCCGGTCACCCAGAATGTCCTGCTCTCCGATAAGTGCGATATCAGAGAGTTCGAACCCGTGCTCGATGCCCAGAACACACAGTGCAGAGGTTTTGGCTGGAAGCTTTTCAGTTTCGTCCAGCGTCTCGACATTTTGAACCGCGCCGAGACCGTGATCACCGAGGATCTGACCGAGACGGTCCCGAGACCCGTCCGACCAGCAGGCGATGACAGTGCGCTTGCCACTTTTTTGAAGCTCTCGGACATGGGTCGTCAGAGCGTCAAAAATATTGACGTCACCGGCCGTCCGCTCTGCTGCAAAACTCCGCCCCTGGCGGCCGCCAAGTTCGATCACCGTCTTGCCGCTGCCCGGCGGCGGCGTGAACGGATCAAGCGTTGCCGTCGCCCGGTCCGCAAGCGCTGCCATCCATTCGTCCTGGGTGAAATACAGCTTTTCTGGTGGCACAGGCATGTAAGGCACTGTGCCGGCACCCGATCCCATCTCGCGGGCTTCCTCACGGGCCTTGTAGTGTTCAGCAACCTGGTCAAGCCGCTCACGCACGGCATCCGCGCTGCTGGCATCCAGCACGACCGGAGTATCGCCAATGAAATCAAACAGCGTTTCCAGCTTGTCATGAAACAAAGGCAACCAGTGTTCCATGCCCGCATAACGGCGCCCGTCACTGATGGACTGGTAGAGCACATCGTCGCGGCTCGCGGCGCCAAAGCTTGCCAGATAGGAGCGGCGGAACCGGGAGATGCTTTCCTCAGACAGAACCACCTCGCTCATCGGGACGAGATCGAGGCGTTTCAGCTGTTTGGAGGTCCGCTGGGTTTCCGGATTGAAAGAGCGGATTGATTCGAGTGTGTCGCCAAAGAAATCAAGCCGGACCGGTTCTTCTTCACCGGGCGCAAAAAGATCGACAATACCGCCGCGCACCGCGTATTCGCCGGTTTCGCGCACGGTTGGCGTTCGGGAGAATCCATTCATCTCCAGCCATTTGGAAATCGCGGCCATGTCGACCTGATTGCCCGGTGCCATGGACAAGGTCTGCTCGGCCATGAACGCCCGTTCCGGGATCCGCTGAACGGCAGCATTCAAGGTGGTGACGAGAAGAACTTTCCGCCCCTCCTCGATCCCGCGCGCGAGCCGGCCAAGCGCCAGAAGACGGCGTGCACTGATCGCCGGATTGGGTGAAACACGGTCATAGGGCAGACAGTCCCAGGCCGGCAGCTGAATGATCTCGGCTGCTGGATCAAAGTACCCGAGCGCCTCGCTGATCATCGCCATGCGCGTTGCGTCCCGGGCGACAAATACCAGCGCCAGCCCATGGGCGGGTGTTTCTGCCAGCAAGCGCGCGAGCGCATAGCTTTCCGCACCATCGGGCACGCCAGCCAATGTCACATTGGCCTGGTCCTTCAACAGGCTGTCGAACACGAAAACCGTCCTTTTATTCTTATTTTACAAAGCCGGCCGGTCCAGCGGCTTCATGATAGGCAATGATCCGGCGGTAGAGCGGGCCGTCCCATTCTGCCGGCAACGGCTTGCGACCCGTCATCCAGGCATAAAGATCCTGATCGTGCGCGGTCAGAAGATGCTCCAGCTCACGCAGCTCGTCTTCATTGAGGTCATCAATCTTGGCGTTGGCAAACCCGCCAAGCAGGAGATCCATTTCCTTCATGCCCCGGTGCCAGCAACGAAACAGGATCTTCTTGCGCCGCGCATCCCGGCTGCCAGTTTCATTGTCATTGGTCGCACTCGGATGATCGGACATGGAGAACCTTCGGATCTGGAACCAGAAGAAAAGACAGACGCATGGCCTGTCACCTTACCGGATCAAATGAAAACTGGCGACTATATAGCGCCCAACTTGCGGGATGTCAGCGGCCAAGTTCACAGAATGTTCCAATTGTTGCACTGAGGCCAATCTTCATGGCAGAACAGGTCCCGCCCGCTTCGCCGCCGTCTGACAAAGGTACGACACCCTCCATGCGTCCCCCGGTCCTTGATCCGCTGTTTGCTCCCGTCTCCACGCTGCCCGGGATCGGTCCGAAAATAGCCAAACTGGTCGCAGGACTGGTCGGCGGTCAGCCGGATCGGGAGGCGACGGTTGCCGATCTGTTGTTTCACATTCCGCACAGCCTGATCGACCGGCGTCATAAACCGGGAATCGCCTATTCGGAAAACGGCGACGTTGTTACGCTGGATGTCACCATCGGGCGGCATTCTGCTCCGCCGCGGCACTCCAAGGCGCCCTACCGCATTTCCGCCTATGACGAGACAGGCCAGATCACCTTCGTCTTCTTCCATTCCCGTCAGGACTGGCTCCTAAAAACCTTTCCGGAAGGCGAACGGCGGATCGTGTCAGGCAAGGTAGAATGGTTCAATGACCGGCCTCAGATGGTGCATCCGGACTATTCGGTATCTCCGGAAGAAGCCGATCAGATGCCACCAATCGAGCCGATCTATCCACTAACGGCGGGCCTGGCCTCCAAGACGCTGCAAAAAGCCATGAAGGCGGCGTGCGAAAAACTCCCGCATTTGCCTGAGTGGCTGAATGAGCCGTATCTCCACCAAACCGGCTGGCCGGATTTCGCCGAAGCGCTAAAGACCCTGCATGCCCCGAAAGAACGGCAGGATGTCGAACCGCAATCCTCATACATGCAGCGGGTCGCCTATGACGAACTGCTCGCTAGTCAGCTCGCGCTTGCGCTGGTGCGGGCCAACATGCGCACGCTCGGGGGGATTGAACGCAAACCGAACGGCAGATTGCAGGCGGCCGTCATCAACGCCCTGCCCTTTGAGCTGACCGACAGCCAGAAAGAGGCGATCAAGGACATCAATGCGGATCTCGCAGAACCCACCCGCATGCTGCGTCTTCTGCAGGGCGATGTTGGAGCCGGTAAAACCGTTGTTGCGCTAGCAACGCTCGCGCAGGTGATACAGACCGGAGCCCAGGGCGGCCTCATGGCCCCGACAGAAATCCTGGCCCGTCAGCATTTTGCGTCCATGGCCCCGATTTGTGAGAAGGCCTGCATCCGGCTGGCGCTGATGACTGGCAAGGACACGCAAAAGGAACGCCGCCTGCTCCAGGAAAAGCTGGATGCGGGCGAGATCGATCTGGTTGTCGGCACACACGCATTGTTTCAGGGCTCAGTGACGTTCAAGGACCTCGGCATGGTAGTGGTCGACGAACAGCACCGGTTCGGCGTGCACCAGCGTCTGGCGCTTTCCTCCAAGGGACGGGGCGTCGATGTGCTGGTCATGACAGCGACTCCGATCCCCCGCACACTCGTTCTGACGTGCTTCGGCGACATGGATGTCTCCAAACTTCTCGGCAAGCCGGCCGGGCGAAAGCCGATCAAGACCGTGTCCGTATCGCTGGACCGGCTCGATGAAATCATCGGCCGCGTGGGCGCTGCGACCCAAGAGGGCCAAAAGGTCTATTGGGTTTGTCCGCTGGTCGAGGAATCAGAAAAAATCGATCTGGCAGCCGTGGAAGACAGGCACCGGGTGCTGGAACACGCGCTCGGCCAAAGGGTCTCGTTGGTCCATGGGCGGATGAGCGCAGACGAAAAAGACGCGGCGATGGACGATTTCAAATCCGGCCGCACCCGAGTTCTCGTTGCCACCACCGTGATCGAGGTCGGCGTTGATGTTCCAGATGCCACGATCATCGTCATCGAACATGCCGAGCGTTTTGGTCTGGCTCAACTCCACCAGCTGCGCGGCCGGGTCGGTCGCGGCGACAAGCCGTCGTCTTGTGTGCTGCTTTACAAGGGGCCGCTTGGGGAAACAGCAGGTGCGCGTCTTAACATCATGCGCGAGACCAACGATGGCTTTCTGATCGCGGAAGAGGACCTGCGTCTGCGCGGCGGCGGCGAAATTCTCGGCACCCGCCAATCCGGGACACCGGGGTTCCGGATTGCCCGGGCGGATGAACATGCCGACCTGATGGAAGTCGCCCGCGACGATGCACGGCTCATTCTTGAAACGGATCCGGAACTGAAATCAAAACGCGGCGAGGCGCTGCGCTGCCTGCTCTATCTCTTCGGCCGCGATGCCGCGATCCAATTGCTGCGGGCGGGTTAACCAGAGACAAGTCTTCCTATCTCACGCGCATTCATCTGGTCCAACTGGTCCAGGATTGACCAGATGTCAGCGCCTTCTTTACCGAGGCAAGCCTGCGCCTTGGACCGTAGTTTGCCTTCCAGGGTTTCCATTGGCAGCGGCGCTGCAAGATCAAAGGACGCTTCCCGGGTCCCGCCGTTTTTAAACGTCAGAATGCCCTCAGCCTGCAAGTCTGTCAGGGTATCGTCGCCAATCACCGTCACTTTCTCTGCAAATGCTGTCAGGGCCGGATCCAGCGCCAATGCATCTGTGTACGTGTCCGGTGCGCCGGTCACATCGCCCCTCAAGGTCATGCCGGCGAGCCAGGCATAGCTGAACTTGACCTCAAGCCCTATGCGCGGCTGTTTGATGTCACAAACCTTCAGCCACCGCGGATTGGTTCTCAATACAAATTCAGCAACATCGTCAAAGGTTACGCCAACGTCCTTTGCCAACAACAGCGCTTCGATCATGGCATGCAAGCCATGACAGCAGGCGTGCAGTTTGTATTTGTTGTCTTCAAGCAGAAGCCGGTTTCCAGACCCATGGTCCCAAACCGCCTTGCTTGGGAGGGTTTCGGGATTATGCGTTTCCACAAATCCTTGCGGTCTCATCAATCCGTCGTCGCAAGATGTCATATCAAGGCGCGCAAGCTGGGCGCATTCGATGCCGTTGGAGGCAGCGATCCCGGCATTGTAGGGCTTGCCCATCGTGCCGAACTGTGACTTTAGGCCGGACGCCCGCGTCGCACACAGGCCGAGCGCCGCCCGCATTTGCTCTTGCGTTAGTCCGTATAAACGGCCAGCTGCGACCGTAGCTCCAAATGCGCCAGCAGTCGCTGTTTGATGGAAACCGAGATTGTAGTGCGCAGCTCCAAGAACAGTGCCAATTCGGATCGCGGCCTCCGCACCAATTACAAACGCTGCCAGCAAATCCGATACGGTGGCACCAACGTCCTCGGCGCTAGCAAGTGCCGCAGGATAGATGCCGACGGACAGGTGCCCGATATGGGAAAAATGGGTGTCGTCATAATCCAGCGCGTGGCTGACAGCACCATTGATGAGGGCGGCCATTCGCGGCGGCATCTTGGCACCGCTGAATGTGGAGGACGCTTCAACACCCGCTTCGCCAGCTCCAAACGCGCGTAGTTTTTGCGCCACTGGTTCTTCCACCCCGGCCCTGCCGCAAACCAACCAATCCAGCAGGGAGAACTTCGCCAACTGGACTGCCGATGCCGGCAAATCGGCAGGAGGCTGCGCTGAGAAGGCAATCAGGTCATCAACAAAGGGCATTCGAAACTGTCCGGGAGGAACACAAAGCGGGTCCTCACCCTAGCCGAATGGCATACCTCTTGGAAAGCTTTCGGAGTGTTGGCCGGTGCCTGTTACGAAATAGCCGTAGAGACTGGTCTCTTAGACTTTTTCAACCTTTTTCAGGCGCTCCGCCTGTTTCGGATCGACCACCAGATCTTCCACATATTCGGGATAATCGGGGCTCACGAGCCCAGCCGAAATGACCAGCTTGGCTGCATCTTCAACGCTCATGTTCAATTCAATGACGTCTTCTTTGGGAACAAACAGCAAGAAACCGGATGTGGGGTTCGGCGTTGTGGGCAGGAAAACAGACACGGTATCTGCCATGTTCTTCAGCTGCGAGGAAACTTCGCCTTTGGTGTCTGTGGAGATGAACACAATAGCCCACAGACCCTTCCGCGGATATTCGATCAACGCAGCCTTGTTGAAACTCGTCCCACGCTGATCAAGTACTGTCTGAAAGATTTGTTTTAAGCCACTGTAAATATTACGAACAAGTGGCATTCTATCGACGAGTCGCTCGCCGAAAGAGATCAAACTGCGGCCCAGGAAATTGGCCGCTAGGAACCCCACGATCGTCAGGACAACCACTGCAACAATCAAACCGAAACCAGGTATCGAGAACGGCAGATAGGTCTCTGGATTGTAGACTCGCGGGACAAAGGGTTTGACCCAGCTGTCGACCCACTTGATGAAGGTCCAGGTCAGCCACAACGTGATGCCGATCGGACCGGTGATCACGAGACCTGTCAGAAAATAGTTCCGGACACGCGTTGCGGCATTGGGGCGGTGGGCTACCAAATGCTCATCATCTGCATTATGTTTGTGCTTGCTCATGAGCGGAACCTGAACATCGTTTGTGAGTTTCCATTTTGCATCCAGCCACCAGCTAGATAAGTATCTTTATCGCAGCGCGGTATCCTGCGCTTGAATTAATTTTCGGCTTTGACCGCAGTTTCTGCCGGAATCGGAGGCACGATTGCACCGCACCACGTTCATCATACTCGGACTGGCTTGCGTCGCGGTGGGCATCGTTGGGGCGTTCTTGCCGATTCTGCCGAGCACGATTTTCTTCATTCTTGCAGCCGCTTGTTTTGCAAGATCCTCCCCCCGGCTGGAAAAAAAGATCCTCGATCATCCCGTCTTCGGACCGCCGGTCATTTCCTGGCGCGAACACGGTGCCATCCCTTTGAATGCCAAGCTCTATGCCATAGCCGGAATGTGCTTCGGGTATGCTCTGTTTTATTGGGGCACAGCACCGCAGTTCTGGCTGGCTGCTGTTGTCGCGGTAGGTATGATCGGATGCGCGATCTATGTTGTGTCCCGTCCGTCTGGCCCCACTCCCAAGGACCAGGGCGCGGACTCGATGTAACGCTCATCGCGAGCCATCGCCGTCCATCAGTGGTCCGGGATCAGACGTTTTCCAAAGGCTGCTGACGTTTCAAGCGCATAATCAATATCCCCATAGAACCTGTGCACGGCGTCATTGTCTTTACGTACGAACAAATTGATCTTAGGGCAGCCAAGGCCGGTCAGATAGTCTTCGCACTGCTGCATGAGTTTGCGTCCGTATCCGCCGCCTTGGTGCGCGGGATCGACACTTAAATAATAGACCGCGCCACGATGGCCATCGTAACCGGTCATCACCGAGCCAATGACTGTCTGGTCATTGATCAAGACAAACAAACGGCTGGCGTCCAAACTGAGACACCGATCAATGTCCTTGTCCGGATCATTCCAAGCGCGCACCAGACCGCATTTTTTCCAAAGCGCGATGACATCCTGGCGGTGCTGTTCTTTAAACAGGACGATGACTGACTTATCCGCATCCGGCATGGTCATTCGACCGTAACCGACTTGGCAAGGTTGCGCGGCTGATCGACATCAGTGCCCATGAAAACGGCCGTGTGATACGCAATCATCTGAACCGGCAGTGCGTAGATAATCGGTGCAACGATATCCGACATTTCCGGTAGAATGACTGTGTCCTGCGCAGCGTTTCCACTTTCTGCGGCGCCCTTTTCATCGGTAATGAGAATAATGCGGCCACCACGGGCGGCAACTTCCTGCATATTCGAGACGGTCTTCTCAAAAATGCGATCATATGGCGCGATAACGAAAACCGGAATGTTCTCGTCAATCAACGCGATGGGACCGTGCTTCAGTTCACCAGCCGCATACCCTTCCGCATGAATGTAGGAGAGTTCCTTCAGCTTCAGCGCCCCCTCGAGCGCAAGCGGGAAGCTGGTCGACCGGCCGAGATACAGCGCGTTCGTTGCCTGGGACAGCGGTTGAGACAGTTTTTCGATCGCCTGTTCGCTGGCAAGCGCCTTTAGCGCAAGGCTTGGAACTTCGGTCAGGTCCGCAACAAGCTTTTTCTCGTCTTCTACCGTCAACACACCGCGCTCCCGCCCCGCCTGCAGGGCAAGTGCAGCCAGGACGGCCAGCTGGCAAGTGAACGCTTTCGTTGAAGCAACGCCGATTTCGGGACCCGCGATCGTCTGAAACACCACATCTGCTTCACGGGCAATCGTGCTTTCCGGCACATTGACGACAGCACCGATGGCAGCCCCCTGCTCCTTGCAATACCGGAGCGAGGCAAGCGTATCGGCTGTCTCTCCAGATTGGGAAATGAACAGCGCACTGTCCTTGTCGCTCATTGGCGTTTCGCGGTAGCGGAACTCGCTCGCGATATCGATGTCGACCGGCAGCCTTGCGTATTTCTCAAACCAGTATTTTGAGACAAGACCGGCAAGATAAGCCGTGCCACAGGCGGATATAACCAGTCGGGACAGGTCTTTGAACTTCATCTTGTCAGCGCCCGCCACCTTGGAAGACTGCGCGCCGTAATCCAGATACCGGGACAAGGTGTGACCGAGCACTTCCGGCTGCTCATGGATTTCCTTGGCCATGAAGTGCTTGTAGTTGCCCTTGTCCATCAGCGCAGCGGTGACAGACGAGCGCGCTTCCGGCCGTGACACGGGTTGATTGGCGGCATCAAAAATCTCGCAGGACGTCCGGGTCAGGACAGTCCAGTCGCCCTCATCCAGATATGTGATCCGGTCGGTAAACGGCGACAGGGCAATTGCGTCAGATCCGAGGAACATTTCACCGTCACTATGACCAACAGCGAGCGGTGATCCCTTGCGGGCACCAATCAGAAGATCGTCTTCACCAGCGAACAGAATGGCGAGTGCGAACGCTCCATTGAGACGGGGAAGGACAGCGGCAACCGCATCCATCGGCGAAGCGCCCTTTGCGATCTCGAAATTCAAAAGATGCGCAACGACTTCCGTATCGGTCTCCGTGTCAAGGACCGCACCGGCCGCGGTGATCTCATCGCGCAAGTCGAGATAATTTTCGATTATGCCGTTATGGACGACCGCAACGCTGCCTGCCTGATGCGGATGGGCGTTGCCGACCGTCGGTGCCCCATGCGTCGCCCAACGCGTATGACCAATGCCACTGGAGCCTTCCAGCGGCGTCTTTTCAAGCGCGGCTTCTAGGTTACGCAGCTTTCCTTCCGCACGGCGGCGCTGAAGTTCACCGCCAACGAGCGTTGCAACGCCGGCAGAATCATAACCGCGGTATTCCAGCCTCTTGAGCGAATCCACAAGCCTCGGCGCCGCTGCAACCCCGCCCAAAATGCCAACAATCCCGCACATGCAGTTATGTTCCTCACATTACCCAAACCAAATCGTCCGCCCCGGTTTAGACGAGGCGGCGTGGCAAATTGAAATCAAAGCTTATTTCAGAAAGTGACAATCCCGGTTGGAATGGCAGCTTGTCAGGATTTCTGATCCTTCGCCTTTTTCAGCTTGTCCCTGAGAACCTTTGCCATCCCGTCCTTGGATTGCTGGCGGGTCCGTCCGAAGGCCATTGCGTCAGCGCCAACGTCCTTTGTAATGACGCTTCCCGCGGCAACAAATGCGCCATCACCAAGCGTGACTGGCGCAACAAGGGTGGAGTTCGAACCCACAAACGAACCGGCCCCAATCTCCGTCCGGTGCTTCAAGAAGCCATCGTAATTGCAGGTGATTGTCCCTGCCCCGATGTTGGTTGCCGCGCCTATGCTTGCATCACCGACATAACTGAGATGATTGGCTTTGGCCCCGTCTCCAAATTTTGCGTTCTTGGCTTCGACGAAGTTGCCCACTCGCACATCTTTTCCAAGGATCGTTCCAGGGCGCAAACGCGCGTAAGGTCCAACAACGGCACCGCTTCCGACCTCGGCCCCTTCCAAATGACTAAACGCCCGGATCTGTGCACCGGATCGGACTGTCACACCGGGTCCGAAGACAACGTTTTGCTCAACGATGACGTCTGGTTCAATAACCGTATCGTGGGAAAAGAAGACTGTTTCGGGCGCAAGAAGCGTAACACCGCTTTCCAGAATTTCGGCGCGCTTTCGTGCCTGAAAATCAGCCTCACAGGCGGTAAGCTGGGACCGTGTATTGATGCCTTGGGTTTCCGCTTCCGTCCCTGCAACAGCGACAACCTTCAAACCTTTGGCATTGGCGACTTCAACCGCATCGGTCAGGTAGAATTCACCCTTCGCGTTGTCATTGCCAATCGCGCGCATTAATTCGAGTGCATGACGGCCAGCAAAGCCCATGATACCGGAGTTACAGAAGGCAATTTTCCGCTCTTCATCGCTGGCTTCCTTTTCTTCCCGGATGGCCAAAAGCCGCCCGTCTTTCATGAGCATCCGGCCGTACCCAAACGGATTCTCAGCTTCAAATCCGACCACAACCAGGTCTGCACCTTCAGACAGCGATTGGCGGACGTTGCTAATTGTTTCCGACGTGACGAGCGGAGCATCTCCAAGAAGCACCAAAACGTCGTCGGCGGCTTCCTCCAAAGCAGTGGAAGCGGCAAGTGCCGCATGGGCTGTGCCAAGGCGATCCGTTTGCACAAAACACCGCGATTCGGGGGCCAGTTTAGCAACGAGTTTTTCAAGTTCCGGCATGTCGGGACCAGTCACAACAGACAGTCGGCTCGAGCCGGTCTGGCTGAGGACCTTTAAAACATGGCCGACAATCGGCAAGCCGCCAACTGGATGCATCACCTTTGGCAAGTCCGATTTCATGCGGGTCCCAAGCCCGGCAGCCAGCACCACGGAATGGCAGCTTCGCAATGTCATAAACGCCTCAATTCACTCAACTTGGGCCGCGCGCCCAGTCACTTTGGCCCCTATATGCCCCGATCCACAGAACATTGAAAGATCTGAAGGGCCTACAGCGCATATTACCGTTTCATTAACCATATTCAGCACCAAATGAACTACCTTTCGAAGGATTCGAAGCGAGAATCGGGGAACAGGACAGTTGCAGGCGGCCAGGGCCAAAAAACCGGTGCGGGAAAACATCCGCGACACCTTCACGCCATCGCGTGTCGGTGTGCTGTCTTGGGCTTTCGCCGCGATTGTGATGGGCTCCATTGGCATGGCGTCTTACAAATTCGGATCATCCACATCCGGCTTTGCGCCAGCTGGAACACGGGTCGCAGGTTTGCCGCTGCCGCCAGCAGGAGACGTCGGATCCACGGCATCCATCCGATCCTACACGAGCCCGAACGCTGTCGAAGTACTTCATATGCCTGCACAAACAGCTTCTTTAGAACCCTCCTCGTTGGATCAGAGCCAGATTGCTGTATTGCAGGATCAGATAGCCCGCTTACGCCGCCGACTGAGCACGATGAGTGAGCAGAACGACGGCTATTCCCGCCGCATTGCTGCACTTGAATCGGAACTGTCGCGACCGGTAGCCGCGATCCCGGCGCAAGAAACCCAGACCTCTTCGACAACGGCATCCTTCATGAAGGATCCTGCTGTTCCTGATCTTGCGGATGCGTCCGACATCAAACGTCCGATGGCTCCTCTGCCAAAACCGCATGCGACGAAAAATTCCCAAACCGCTGCGCTTGAAGCCTTAGAACCTGCAGACCAGCAAAGTGAACGACGCCCTCCTTCCCGGCGGATAACCATCCATTCCGGGCAAGCAACACCGGCATATGAACCGCCGATTGCCTCCCAAGCCCCGGTGAAAATCGTTCAACTTCCTTCGGCAGAGACAACTCCGATAACGACGGGATCCATTCCGCAGCCAGACACCCTACTGCCTCAAGAGGACTTCGACAGCACTCCGGCTGGAACAAGTTTGCGGCCCAAGATCATTGTTCCATCCGACGGCGTCGGAACTCTGCGCGGCGGGGGATCAAGCACGCTCAAGCGGAGTGATTTCGGCGCCATTGTCGGCCACTATGCTTCGCTTGCCGAAGCTGCAAATGCCTGGTCGAACTTCCGGGAACAGAATGAAGAACGCATGCAGGATCTCCGACCGCTCATAAAGGAACGCGCTGCTGAAGGCGGCGTTTCACTCCTGATTGGGCCGTTTGGAAACGCTGCAGATGCAGCAGCTGCTTGTTATTACCTTCTTGACGTGACCAACGTCTGCCAGCCTGCGCTCTATAACGGAGCCCCGATGGTCTCTGCGGCCGACTTCCCGCAACAGACCTTCTAAAGCTGCCACCGTCCAATCGCGCCTCGGCAGTTAGCCGATGTATTGGAATGCCGGGAATGTTTCCAAAAGCCAGTACGAGAAAACGGCCATCTGCCCGGTCAGGAACATGATCCCTGTCAAAACAAGAACACCACCCATGGCCTTTTCAACGGTGCCCATGTGCTTGCGGAAGCGCTTCATGAACCGCAGGAAGGGCTTGGCAAACAACGCTGCGATCAAAAACGGAATCCCGAGGCCCATGGCATAGGCGGTCAGAAGAACCGTTCCCTGCAGCACCGTATCCTTGGCGCCGGCAACAAACAGGATTGCGGCCAGAATGGGCCCAACACAGGGTGTCCAACCAAATCCGAAAGCAAGTCCGATGACGTAAGCGCCCATCGGGCCTGCGGGTTTCTGGTCCACATGCACGCGGGCCTCCTTGTAAAGAAAACCGATCTTGAACACGCCAAGGAAGTGCAAACCCATCACGATGATGGCTGCCCCGGCGATATATCCAAGATAATCCAGATACATACGTATGAATTGACCAAGGAAACTTGCGGTAGCGCCGAGGAGAACGAAGACCGTCGAGAAGCCGAGCACAAAAACCAGTGCGCTGAAGAAAACACGCCGCGAGGCGGCCTCATCCGTGTCGTCTTCACCCGTCAACTGATCCAGTGAGACCCCGGCGAGATATCCGAGATAAGGCGGCACAAGCGGCAGAACGCATGGAGACACGAAAGATAGGACCCCGGCAAGGAGGGCGCCGATGATGGTGACGTCTTGGATCATTCCAGAAAATATTCCCTGTGGGCCGAAGCGGTCTTAATGCAATGTGTGTCTTTTATCCGGGCAAAGCTGCCGACACAAACACGCCCTGGTCACCATTTGGCGAGCGGTTATGTTAAACGCTTGCTCTTTGGGTACAGACGTTTCAGGGCAAATAGCCTTGATCTTGATAAAATTGCACTGCGCCAAGATGTAGCAGTGCTTCCGTTTTCGCTTCAAAAAGTTGGGCTCCATCCAGATCTGTGAGAGCTGGATGGACCGTTCTGAAGCGCTCAATGTCCGACACCAGAGATGTTAGGACGGTTGAAACAGCATGAGCAGGCATTTGCTCGACAGTGACGAGCAATGCGCGCGTCCCGATGGTTTCAATCGCATTGTGCTCTCCATAAGCTCCTGAAGGGATCTCGGCGGCGCGATAATAGGCAGCATCAGCCACCATCTTCTCTGAGATGCCAGCACCGATCTCAATAAACCGAACCGGGCACACCTCTTGTGTTTCTTCAATGACGCCCGCTGGATGACCAATCACAACAAAATACGCGTCGATTTCGCCGGAGCACAGCGCTTCACCCAGCCCGGAGAGATCTTCTTGGGTAATCGCTGCGCGATCTTCCTCCGACCAGGGAAGGTGTTGCGATAACTGACCCCAGGTCGCGGCAGAACCAGAGCCCGCCGGACCGATGTTGATGCGCTGTCCTTTCAGGTCAGAGATGTCCATGAAACCCGAATCTGCTCGCACGACGATGGCTGCCATTTCGGTATGCAGTCCGGCAACGACCCTCAGATCCGCCATGGGCCCAAATTCAGCAAATACGGACGTTCCCAAATAAGCATGGTGTTGCCAGTCGGCCTGAACGATCGCGAAATCAACATCGCGATTCCGAAGTTGTTTCAGGCTCCCAACCGATCCGCGGCCAGCTTCAGCAGCACACCGCACGCCGTGTTCAGACCGGCTTTCGTTGACGGCCCGGCAGATCGCAGTGCCCGCCGGATGGTAGACACCGGTCACTCCGCCTGTGGCCAATGTAAGAAACACTTGGTCCTTTGCAGCGGCCGGTGCGGTCAAAGCAATACAGCAAATACTTGCAGCGGCGATGAGATAGCGGTTGCTCGGGATTTGCGCGATCACGGCCATGACCTTCTTGCCTAATGCACACGCACGCGCCAGTGTCTGATACCGTAGCACACTTCACCTCTTCCAAATGCTGATGCTGTGACTGCACCCATACCAAAGAGATGAAGCCGCGGCCAGATAAGGCAACAGACGTTCGACACCGGGGTTATATTTCCCGGCCATGTTTGTCGTGTGAGCCGCGTCCCGGCTGCAAATGGAACCGCAAAACGCGACGTTATATTTTTGCTTGGTGAAGAATTGAGCCCGCTAAAACCTGGGCCCCTGCGTGCACCGCCTCAGTTGATGCGCCCGCCGTCGATCACTGCAAATATCTGGCCCTTCAGAGAATCTTCAGATTCGCCATTTCGAAGCCCCTCACGCCACTGATCAATAATCAAACGTAAGCTGAGCGTTTCCCGGTCATTTGGTAGATCTTTTACAAAGGCTGCAAAAAAACTGTCCAGACGCTCCCGATCGAGCGCTCCTTGATCAATCAATGCATGAATCAACGTCATTGTCGCCGCAATATGGCCTTTAACGAAATCAAACTCGATCGAGCTCATCTGCGTCTCATTATTATTTGTGTACATGTAGCCTCTCAATGTTGACATCAAGCTACAGCACTAAAGAACACGCCGCTAGATGACAGTTTTCGCAGTAGAAAAGAAAATATTTTCATAAATATGAATCAAATGAAGTCGTGATTATGTAATCATCGAAACACAGAACAGCGTATGTTCACCATCAATACCGATATACTTTACAAGCCTATCTGATACCTTTCCCTAATCAGTTTTGACGTGGAATGATCATTCTACCCACACCCCTCCCCGCATTTTTTACAGTCCTGTAGAAAAAATCAAAATTGCCTCTTGCATTGTGTCCGGTGACGGCATAAACACAGCGCCACCGACGAGATGCGGCGCAAACGCGGCACCATAAAACGTCGGTTTTGGTGAGAGCCGATAGCTCAGCTGGTAGAGCAACTGACTTTTAATCAGTAGGTCCAGGGTTCGAACCCCTGTCGGCTCACCAAATCTCTTAAACGGTAATTATCAGATCCCGCTAAAAGTGCAATCCGAGGTGTCTCAACCTCCTGCGCTGAATCATTTAGACGGATCTAATACGGACGCCAGTCTTTTCGGGGTCCCGCAACAAAACTTCCCTCCGCAGCATCCTGACACAGACCGCGTTGCGTTCCAAAATCGCTGTCAGCCGGTTCCACTAAAGAGATGATTCTGGCCTTTCAAAAGACAACACGCAGGAATCAGTATTTGATCCCGAGCGTTGTTGATCAGATGCAAGCGGCGCGCACCAATGTCTGAAATAAAAAGGCTCCGAAACGCTCCGGAGCCTTTTGTTATTATAACTGTTTGATGCGCTGTTTACGCCGGCTGAGCCCCTGTCTCACCGCCCTCAGACGGCGCCTGCGGCGGCTTGGACCCAAACCACCCTTTGACGGTTTCTCGCATGCTCTGAAGGCTGGCATAAAGAACCGGAATGAGCATCACACCGATTGTAGTCGCGAAGAACATCCCGCCAAAGACGGCAAAGCCAATGGCTTTCTGACTGGCGGCACCTGCGCTCGATGCAGTCATCAATGGAACGACCCCGAGAAGGAACGACAAAGCCGTCATCATAACGGCGCGGAACCGCAAATGCGCCGCCTCAATGGCCGCGTCCTTGATCGACATTCCGCTCTCGCGTTGTTCGATCGCGAACTCGACGATCAGGATCGCATTCTTCGCCCCAAGACCGATCAACATGATCATACCGATCTGGGTATAGAGGTTCACATCCCCACCGGTCACGGCCACGGCCACCAACGCACCAAGAAGCGCGAAGGTTACCGACATCAGGATCGCCACGGGCATCGTCCAACTCTCATACTGAGCCACCAGGAAGAGATAGGTGAAAATGACCGAGAGCAGGAGAATGAACATTACGATCGAGCCAGAGCCTTGCTGCTGCAGCGCCGTGCCCGTCCATTCATAAGCATACCCGGGAGGCATCGCTTCCACCGCCGCTTGCTCAACGGCATTGATCACGACACCCGTCGAAGCGCCAGGCGCTGGATCGGCCATAAGGGCCGCAGAGCGGAACATATTGTAGCGGGTCAGGATCTGCGGCCCGAGCACATTTTCCGTTGTCACCAAACTGCGCAAAGGCACCATGGTTCCGTCGGCTGAACGGACATAAAGATTGCCAATGTCATCCACACGGTCGCGGAACTGTCCCTCCGCCTGGATCATGACCTTGTAGACGCGACCGAAAATGTTGAAGTCGTTGATATAGAACGAGCCGAGATAGGCCTGAAGCGTTGTAAACACATCCGACACGTTCACCTGAAGCGTTTTGGCCTTCTCACGATCAAGATCGACAAAGACCTGCGGAACGTTTGCACGGAAGGTTGAGTAAGCCCGTGCAATCGCCGGGTTCTGGTTGGCCGAATAGACCATCGAGCCGACGGCGGATGCCAGATCCTGCGGACTACCGCCCGCGGTCTGTTGCAGCATCGCCTGAACACCGCCGGTGGTTCCAAGGCCCGGGATCGGCGGCGGGTTGAAGGCGATGATGTTCGCGCCCGGAATTGTTGAGAATTCCGCCCAGAACTTGCCCAAGATCGAATTGATATCGAGCCCTGGTTCCTGGCGCTCATCCCACCCGGTCATCGTCGCAATAACAAGCGCAGAATTCGAGGAGGTGGCCCCGTTGAGGATCGAGTATCCGTTCACGAGGACGATGTTCTCAACACCGGGCGTCTTGGTCGCCAAATCCACGACTTGCTGGGTGACACCCTCTGTCCGTCCAAGTGCTGCGCCATCCGGCAGCTGAACATCGACCATCAGGTAGCCCTGATCTTCGAGCGGCAAGAAACCCTGTGGCAAGGTACTGCCGAGCGTCATGATCATGGCCACCGCACCTGCGACCACCACGAGCGACAGGACAGCAACACGAACCAAACGGCGCACAATCGCTGTGTACCCATCCCGGATCGACATGATCCCGCGGTCAAAGATGCCCATGATTCCCTTAGGCGGACCGGACCGTGCCTTCAGGATCAGGCCACAAAGCGCCGGTGACAGGGTCAATGCGTTGATCGAGGATATGATCACCGAAACGGAGATGGTGACCGCGAACTGCGAATAGAGCTGTCCGGTAATCCCGGGCATAAAAATAGTCGGCACGAACACTGCAAGCAGAACAAGCGTGGTTGCAACAACCGGTCCGGTGATCTGCAACATCGCTTTGGCGGTAGCTTCCTTCGGTCCAAGCCCCTCATCGGCAATGATGCGTTCTACGTTCTCAACGACGACGATCGCGTCATCCACCACGATCCCGATCGCCAGAACGAGTGCGAACAAGGAGATTGTGTTCAGCGACATTCCGAGCGCCAGAAGAACACCAAATGTTCCGATGAGAGAGACCGGGATGGCTACGGTCGGGATGATCGTCGCCCGCCAATTCCCCAAGAAGATAAACACAACCGACACAACCAGCAGGAAGGTCAGGAACAGGGTAGAAATCACGTCGTTCAAAGACTGCTGCACGAAATCCGTGGTGTCGAACGGCACGCCATATTCAACATCCTCCGGGAAGTTTTCCGAGAGCGACTCAAGACGTGCTTTCACAGCATCTGCAACGGCGAGCGCATTCGCGCCCGGTGCCTGGTAAATCGCCAGAACCGTCGATGGCTGACCATTGAACTGACCGCTTGCATTGTAGAACTGTGCGCCGCGCTCCACGCGGGCCACATCCCCGATCGTCACGACCGCGCCATCGGAACCGGTCCGCAGCACGATTTGTTCGAATTGCTCGGCTTCCGCCAAACGGCCTTCCGCCTTGATCGTGTACTGGAACTGCTGCCCCGCCGGCACGGGCGGCGCCCCGATCTGGCCCGCTGCCACCTGAATGTTCTGATCACGAACCGCGTTGATGAAATCTGTCGGTGTCATGCCAAGGCTGGCAAGCCGATCCGGATCCAGCCAGATGCGCATCGCATAGGCAAAATCCGTCATCACATCCGCGCGGCCGACACCCTGCACGCGCGCAAGCGAATCCTTCATGTAAATCGAAGCGTAGTTCGACAGAAACAGCTCGTCATAGGTGCCGTTCGGGGAATAAAGCGTGACAACCAGCAGCATGTTCGTGCTGGCCTTTTGCACTGTGACCCCGTTTTGCGTCACTTCAGATGGCAATTGGCTGGTCGCCTGGCTGACCCGGTTCTGCACGTTGACCGTTGCGATATCCGGGTCTGTTCCGACGGCAAAGGTGACATTAAGTGAATAATTGCCGCTGTCGTTGCTGGTTGACTGCATGTAGATCATGTCGTCAACGCCGTTCACCTGCGCCTCAATCGGCGCGGCAACCGTTTCTTCCAAAACCTCGGCGTTCGCGCCGGTATAGGTGGCAGCAACATTCACCACCGGAGGGGTAATATTTGGAAACTGCTCAACCGGCAGGGACACATATCCCAACAAGCCGGCGAGCGTAATCACAATGGAAATGACCAGCGCGAACTTCGGCCGGTAGATAAAAAAGCGTGAAAACATTTAGCTGCTCTCCGCCGGCTGTGAGGCAAGAACCGGATCGACCTCAACGCCCGGGCGGACTTTCTGCAGCCCTTCGACAATCACTTCGGCGCCCTCATCGAGGCCCTTTTTAACAACGAAGTTCGTGTCGACCTGCTGACCCAGATCCAGATAGACCTGCTTCACGGTCTTGTCGTCGGCGACCTGAAGCGCAAAATCGCCCTGCTGATCCCGCTGGATTGCAGATTGCGGCACAACCAGAGCCGTTTCTGTTTCCGGAGCCTCAAGTATCACAGTGACATAGGTCCCAGCCAGCAGTCGGATGTCCTCGTTGGCAAACTGGCCACGGAAAGCGATCGTCCCGGTGGTTGGGTCGACTGCATTGTCGATATAAACGATTTTGCCAACTTCCTCATATTGCTGGCCGTTCGGCAGGATCAGCTTAATATCAGGAGACTTGCTCGCATCAATATCAGATGGGTTGATGCCGTGGTTCTTTACAGCATTGAGGTACTCAGATTCGCTTACAGAGAAATTCACGTAAACCGGTGCAAGTCGAATGAGCTTGGCAAGCGGCTGGGTGCTTGGTCCAACCACTTCGCCCACACTGTAGGTCGTCTTGCCCATCTGGCCGGGGAATGGCGCAGAGACATCCGTATAGCTGAGGTTTAGCTCGGCTTGTTTCTGAGCGGATTCAGCGGCCTCAACCAAGGCCTCGGCTTGCTCTTTCTGAGCCAGTGTCGCTTCGTAAGCAGCTTCAGAAACATGGCCTTTTTCAAAAAGATCCTTGTCGCGCTTTTCGTCAGCGGCCTTCAGCGCCGCATCCGCCTTGGCGCTGGCGACATCTGCCTTGGCCTTCAACAACGATGCTTCGTACTGGGCCTTTTCAATCGTGAAAAGCTGATCGCCCTTTTTGACGACCGACCCATCCGGCACGGCCTTGTTTTCCAGGAACCCACTGACCCGGGCAACCAGGTCAACCTGATCGACAGCGGCGACCTGGCCCACAAAGCGCGCACTCTGTCGAATGTCGGTTTTTTCGATCTTCGCAACAGTCACTGCCGGAGGCGGTGGTGCTTCAGCCTGCTGATTTGCGCTGTTATCAGAACATCCTGCGAGGACAGCAGCAGCTAATAACGGTGCAGCGGCGAAACGGGTTTTGAGGCTAAAACGCTCAAAAAACATAAGGGTAGGCTCCCACGTGATGGCCAATCCGGCCAGACCAGTGATTTGCCTTTCACTATAAAAGGAGTTCCCGTTTCAACAAGCGATTATTCGACTTTCACAGCGCGCAAGGTTCGGAAGCCGCTGGTGTATTTACAACGAACCACCCGAGCGAAGACCTAAGTATCTGCAGAATTGTTGTCCTGAAGAGGCCTATCGAATGAACCGGCAAAGGAATTTCTCAGCTTACGCCAACGCATGCAAAAGCGCCTATAATGGAAACAACTCTCGCAGGATGTTCGGCTCAGCGGCCACCACCGCGCCCGACTCGCCGAGGCGGCGGCTCAATATATTTGCCGCCGACATATGTGCCAGGCTCGCCAGGCGTTGCGCCAGTCCCACCGCCCGTTGTCGGGGAACATCCAACCAATACGGCGCCGATCAAAAGCGTCGGGGCAAGAACACGGAGTGACCTTTTCGACCGATTAGCATTCATGAGACAACGTCCATCCAAATCAACCGGCAAGATGCACAAATCACATCACTCAACTTTAGCTTGAGCCGGTAGCTATAATTTGAAGTCAATTAAGCGTGTATTCAAGGGGTACAGCGGACCAACCCGCATAGATCAGCGCCCGCCTCCCATCCCGCTACCAACAAATCGAGGCGGCGGGGCATTGTATTTTCCATTCGTGAAAGTCCCGACTTCTCCGGTCGAGCTTTGACCACTGTTTGTGGTTGGAGAACATCCCACCAAGACAGCACCGGTTAAAAGCATCGGAACGAGAAATCGGGATGCATATTTAAGTTTTTCAGGTCTCATCAGATACTATCCGTTCAATTCATCTGACAGATGAAACAGTCACTCCTGAATAAAGCTGCCACAGAGTAAATCGCTATCAGGTAACCGTTACAAGTTTCGGCACGGAAAATGGACCGAAAAGTGCGTGTTATCGCCCACCACCGGATTGTCCGCGTCCGACTTGCCTTGGCGGCGGCTCAATATACGTTCCATTAGAAAAGCCACTGGGGCTTCCGCCAGTATTGGCGGTCGGCGAGCAGCCAGCCAACACAATCGCCGACAGTGCGGCAATGGCAATCTTTGGCGCCAAAGCCTCAAACCGCATCTTGATCATGATAAACACACGCTCCGAAATCCGAATCACGAGACGAAAACAATCGCGTTCTTAATCGGATATATTGCGACTTAGAGTTTCAACAAGGGCTGTCGCGAAGACGTGAATGGTGCTGGTGAGTGTCATCCCTGCGTGGCAGAGGCGGTCTAAGAAGTGAAAATCAGTCAGTCGGGCTTAAGATAAGCGTCAGGCCAAACAAATCATTTGCAGGCACAACTTGGCGCGTTTTCAAACCTTTGCAGCCGACTTCGAGCGCTGTGATTTGCGGAAGGTCGCCTGACACAGCATCGGCGGCCTTGTCCCCGATCAATGACCTGTAGGCGCGCGGATTAAGGACTACGACCTGACCACGTGCTGTTTCAAGTTCAAGGCCAAGGCTGGTTGCCCGCATCTCCCGCTGGCCAGTGAACCCACCCAAGAACTCGTGATGATCAGACGGATCTTTTGCCAACATGTAAACCGCTTTGACGGTCTGAGCGCCATTGGCATGGTTTTGCAGCGCTGGCTGCCAAAAGTTTTCCGGAAAACGGTTGTGGCAGGTGAAGTAACCGATCTCAGGGCTCTCAGGATCTCCAACGATTGTCAGATCGAACCCCACTTGCGCCGTCGTTCCATCCGGGCGATTGGCAACCCGTTCAAACGAGAAAGGGTCATACAGCTGCAAACCGGCCCGTTCGAAGTCGGACCGATCTATCTTGGGGTCCGCACTGTCGAGGACCATCATGCTGGCCCCTTCCCGCTTTTTCAGGAAGTCCCGGTTAAAGCCGCCAAAAGAAAACGTTGATCCATCGGTTTCCGTGATCAGGCTGTCGTCGGCGATGGAGAGAATTTCCAGGAAAAAGCCGTCCAGCTGAATCAGCCGGTTGGCCGTTCCCCAGGAATGGCGGTTTTCCGGTGATGTCGTAAACCCGAGCCGCTCGAAAGCCGCAGCGGCGGCCGCAAGGTCATGAACAGGCATTACGACATGATCCAGGCCGCGCACCATTACTTCAACTCCATTTCCTGAAATGCGACCTTAAACCAGACGGCTTTGTCGCAGCGCTGCACCGACAAAGGATGCAAAGAGCGGATGTGGTTCAAACGGACGTGATTTCAGTTCCGGGTGGTACTGAACGCCGATGAACCAAGGATGGTCCTCAATCTCCACTGTTTCCGGCAGAACACCGTCAGGAGATGTCCCGGCAAAGATCAGACCACAGTTTTCAAGGCGATCCCGGTAATCGATGTTCACTTCATAGCGGTGACGGTGACGCTCGGAAATCGACGTGGAGCCATAGACCTCGGCAATTTTTGAGCCGGGCTTCAGGGCCGCAGGATAGGCACCGAGACGCATCGTGCCGCCGAGATCGCCATCCTCAACGCGCATTTCCTTGGCGTTGCCTTTGGTCCATTCCGTCATCAGACCAACAACAGGTTCGCTGGTTGGGCCGAACTCGGTGGAGCTTGCCTCCTTGATACCGGCAAGATTTCGGGCCGCTTCAACGACCGCCATCTGCATGCCGAAGCAAATCCCGAAATACGGAATGTCCCGGGTCCGCGCATAATGTGCAGCTGCTATTTTGCCTTCCGCGCCACGCTCGCCAAAACCGCCGGGAACCAGAATACCGTGGACGCCCTCCAGGTATGGGCTCGGATCTTCCTTCTCAAAGGTCTCCGATTCGATCCACTCCAGATTGACCTTCACCCGGTTGGCAATGCCGCCATGGACCAGGGCCTCGATCATGGATTTATAGGCGTCCTTCAGAACGGTGTATTTGCCAACAATGGCGATTTTGACCTCGCCCTCAGGATTGGCAACGGCCTCGGAAATACCCTTCCAACGGTCGAGCACCGGCGCTGGGGCCCCTTTGATGCCAAATGCCGCAAGGACTTCGTCGTCGAGGCCTTCATTGTGATAGGCAATCGGCACGTCATAAATGGATTTGACGTCATAAGCCGGAATGACCGCAGTCTCACGGACATTACAGAACAGGGACAGCTTGCGGCGCTCGTTTTCCGGAATTGGACGGTCACAACGGACCATGAGAATGTCCGGCTGAATACCGATTGAGCGCAACTCTTTTACAGAGTGCTGTGTCGGCTTGGTCTTCATCTCGCCAGCTGCCGGAATGTACGGCATCAGGGTCAGGTGAACATAGACCGCATCGCCCCGCGGCAGATCATTGCCGAGCTGACGGATTGCTTCAAAGAACGGCAAGCCTTCGATGTCGCCGACCGTACCGCCGATTTCAACGAGCACGAAGTCGTAGTCTTCGTTTCCACTGAGGACGAAATTCTTGATCGCATCGGTGACATGCGGAATCACCTGCACCGTCCCGCCGAGATAATCACCACGCCGTTCCTTGGCGATGATGTCCTGATAGATGCGTCCGGTTGTGATGTTATCCTGCTGGTTGGCAGGACGTCCGGTGAACCGCTCATAGTGGCCGAGATCAAGGTCCGTCTCGGCCCCGTCGTCGGTGACATAGCATTCGCCATGCTGATACGGGCTCATCGTGCCCGGATCCACGTTCAAATACGGATCGAGCTTACGAAGCCGAACCTTGTAGCCCCGGGACTGGAGCAGAGAGCCCAGTGCTGCCGAAGCAAGACCTTTTCCTAGCGAGGAGACCACGCCGCCGGTGATGAAAATGTATCGCGCCATGGAGCAATACCATATCCTTTCGAAAGGTCATTTGACCATTCGGGAGTTACGTTCTTAACACATAAAAATGCCCTGCGATTTGGGCCGCAGGGCATATGTTAGGCGAATAGGCCGGGTTCCGGCGCCGCTCTGTTACTGAGCAGCTGGAACCTGAGGCCCGGAGGGTTGGCTCTGTTGTCTGAGCGAATCGAGAATTCCGCCGCCACCAGCACCGGTGTCGGTATCAGCACCCGGCGCAGCAGGCGCACCGCTGGTTGCAGCCGGTGCGGCATCGAGGATTGATGCCGGGCTATCTTCGTTAGAGGCGATCAGGCTGAGCGTCAGCGACGTTGCGAAGAACGCAACAGCAAGAATGGCCGTCGCCCGTGTTAACACGTTGGCTGTTCCGCGGCTGGACATCAATCCGCCGCCTCCACCGCCGCCGCCGCCCATGCCAAGCGCACCGCCTTCAGAACGCTGCAGGAGGACAACAAGCACCAGGGCCAGAACGACCATAAGGTGGATCACGATGACTACGGTTTCCATCGGCTTCCGTTCAGTTCAAAATACAAGATTGGCGGCCTTCTACACCACAAGCAGGCCGCTTACCACCCATGAATTGATGCTTCTTGTTCAAAGCGTCAAGGTTCGGTGACTTATTGATAGGCAGCAAGGATACCGAGGAAATCATCGGCCTTGAGGCTGGCACCACCTACAAGCGCCCCATCAACGTTGTCCACAGCCATCAGCTCTGCTGCATTTCCCGGTTTCACCGACCCACCATAAAGCAGACGCATGGCGCTTCCCTCGGCGCCAAACCGCTTGGCAAGATCGACCCGCATGGCTTCATGCATTTCGGCGACATCATCGGCGGTCGGCGTCAATCCGGTTCCGATTGCCCACACCGGCTCATATGCGATGACGGTATTTTGCGCAGTCGCGCCATCCGGCACAGAGCCCGCCAACTGGCGCTCAACGACTGCAACTGCGTCACCGGCTTTCCGTTCCGCCTCGGTTTCGCCAACACAGATGATGGCAACAAGACCAGCTGACCAGGCCGCTTGAGCCTTTGCATTGACATCTGCATCCGTCTCTCCGTGATCGGTGCGACGCTCAGAGTGTCCGACGATAACGGCCTTTGCACCTGCATCGGCGATCATTCCAGCGGATAAGTCACCGGTATGCGCACCGGATGCCGCCACATGGCAGTCTTGTGCGCCGATGGCCATCACGTTGCCGGTCACTTTTTCGGAAAACGACGCGATCAAGGTCGCCGGAGGACAAATCATCACATCCACGCGATCAGCCAAATCTTCCGAAATTCCAGCCAGCATCTTGTGAAGCTCTGCCTGGCCGGCCTTCAGGCCGTTCATTTTCCAGTTTCCGGCCACCATCGGCTTGATCGGCGTGCTCATTCATATCTCCTGCAGATCCGCATTTTGCGCCTATAGACCAGATGCAAAGCCGCCATGCAATGGGTCAGCGAAATGTCATGAAGATGTTTGTTCTTGCCGCCTTGCTCGTTTATGAAGGCCTCATTATGATCCGCCCGCTCCGCTAACGAGCCGGACAACGGCGCCCGACAGGCGCCCGCATGAGACGAAAGAAACGGGAGACGTCATGCTTGACTCATTGCGCAAGGGCGCAGGTACCTGGATTGCAAAACTGTTCATCGCCCTGCTGATCTTCAGCTTCGCGATCTGGGGTGTGACAGATTTCCTCCAGGGCTACGGCCAAAACACGGTCGCCAAGGTCGGCGAAAAGGAAGTCTCCCTTTTGGAATTTGACCGCATGTACCGCCAGGACCTGAACCGGCTTGGTCAACAGTTCGGACGTCCGTTGACGCCGCAAGAAGGTGCATCGCTCGGTATTCCGCAGCAAGCTCTGGCCCGCCTCATCGGCCAGGCTGCGATGAGCAATGCCGCTCAGGAGCTGAAGGTCGGCATTTCGGACAACCGCCTGGGAGCCATCATCCAGTCGGATCCGGCGTTCCAGGGTGCATCCGGCCGATATGACCGCAGCCGTCTTCAGCAAGTGCTGAACGCCAATGACTACCGCGAAGATGAATACGTGATCCTTCGCCGTCAGGAAGCAGAGCGCAGCCAGGTGATCGAAGGCCTGATCGGAGGCATGAGCGCGCCGCAGGCTTACCTTGCAGCGTTCGACGCCTTCCAGAATGAGACACGCTCCGTTGAGTATGTTGCCATTGCGGCGGAGCAAATTGGCGACATCGAAGACCCGGCAGAAGATGCCCTCGTCACCTACTATGATGGCAAGAAGGCTGATTTCCGGGCTCCCGAATACCGCGAAATCAAGTATGTCGAACTGGTGCCGTCCGCGCTTGCGCGTCCTGAGGACATCACTGACGCGGATGCACAGGCGGAATACGACCGTAGGATTTCCGACTTTGCCGAACCAGAGCGCCGCCGTGTGCGCCAACTGTCGTTTAACTCCGATGAAGATGCACAGGCCGCAGCAGAGGCCCTGGCAAGCGGCAAAACATTCGCGGACCTGATGGCAGACCGCAATCTGACCAACAATGATGTCACGCTTGGCGTTATGTCCCGCACAGACTTCCTCGACGATGCAATCGGTGATGCAGCATTTGCCCTTGCGGCAAGCGAAACCAGTGATGTCATTGATGGCCGTTTTTCCGACGTCATCGTAAACGTGGAAGAGATCATTCCCGCAAACACAACCCCCTTCGCAGATGTGCGGGACGAGATTGTTGAGGAGCTCGCTCTGGAGCAAGCGGAACGTGAAATTCTCGATCTCCTTGATGAAATCGAAGACGCCCGCGCGGGCGGCGCCCTACTTGACGAGATCGGTGAGCGCTTCTCCTTGGCAGTCAAAAGCACCGGCTCTTTCGACCGCGAGGGCAAGACCACAATTGAGACCGACGCCATTCTGCCGGATGCGGAAGGCCTGATAGCGGGTGCGTTCGACAGCGACATCGGCATTGAAAACGACGTGCTTCAAATCGGCAATCGCGGATACCTCTGGTACGACGTGACCAGCGTCACTCCGGAACGGGATCGTGACCTCGACGAAGTTCGGGATCAGGTTATTGCTGCCTGGAAATCGGATCAGCTAAACGAACGCCTCAGCCAAAAGGCAACAGATCTGTTGGCGAAAGCCGAGAGCGGCACCAGCTTGGGCGACCTTGCCGCTGCTGAAGGCGTAACAGTTCAAACCGCAGAAGGTGTGACACGCAGTGTTCCGACCGGCGATATTGGCCGCGATGCCCTTACCGCGATTTTCGAAGGGCCGGCTGGCTCTGTTGCGACAGCCGAAACGGCCGACGGCAACGGCCGGGTTGTTCTGAAAGTCACCGGCTCTGAGATCCCCGAGTTTAACCCTGAGACATCAGAAGTCACAGCGCTGGAAGGACAGCTCTCCCAACAGGTCCAAAATTCCTTGCTGGATCTATTTGTTGCGGAACAGGAAACCCGGGCAGGTGTTGACATCAACAGCGCTGCTGTAGCCCAGGTCATGGGCTTAAACCCGGATGGAACGGCTCACAGTGGCAGCGGAATGTAAAATGCAGAGCTTTAAGGACTACATTGCCAAGGTTGCCGACGGGCATTCTCTGACCTTTGAAGAGGCACGGAGCGCGTTCGACATTATCTTGAGTGGTTCGGCAACGCCGTCGCAGCTCGGAGGCTTCCTGATGGCCTTGCGGGTGCGCGGTGAAACCGTTGCTGAAGTGACCGGCGCCGTTGCGACAATGCGCGAGAAGATGCTGCCAGTCGATGCACCGGCCGATGCGATCGATATTGTTGGCACCGGTGGTGACAATTCCGGCAGCTACAACATCTCGACCTGCACGGCGCTGGTTGTTGCCGGTTGCGGCGTTCCAGTCGCGAAACATGGCAACCGCTCGCTGTCATCCAAGTCGGGCGCGTCAGAAGCACTGGTCGAGCTCGGTGTGGATATTGATGTCACGCCGGACGTCATCTCGGACTGTATTTCCAAAGCCGGCATCGGCTTCATGTTTGCCCCGCTTCATCACGCCGCCATGAAAAATGTTGGTCCGACGCGGATGGAATTGGGCACCCGGACGATTTTTAATCTTCTTGGCCCCCTGTCCTGCCCGGCCCGCGTGAAACGCCAGATGACCGGCGTCTTCGACCGCAAATGGGTCGAGCCAGTCGCCCAGGCCTTGAAGGAACTTGGAACAGAAAAAGCCTGGATCGTTCATGGATCCGACGGCATGGATGAGATCACAACCACCGGTCCGACATTCGTCAGCGAATTGTCCGGCGGCGAGATCCGCTCGTTCGAAGTCACGCCTGCAGACGCTGGTTTGCCAGAGGCAAAACTTGCAGATCTCAAAGGCGGCACGCCAGCGCAGAACGCGAAGGCCCTGCGCGAAGTCCTCGCGGGTGCAAAAAATGCATATCGGGATGTCGTGCTCTTCAACGCAGCTGCATCCTTGATCGTTGCGGACAAGGTCACCGACCTGAAGGAAGGCGTTGCAATTGCCGCTCAGTCTATTGATTCAGGCTCTGCTGCAAGCACATTGAACGAACTCGTCGCAGTCTCGAACGGATAAGACATGGCCGACATACTTCAAAAAATCGAAGCCTATAAGCGCGATGAGATCGCAGCTGCCAAGGCAGCAGTCTCTTTCGACGATCTAAAGGCACGTATTCAGGATGTGAGTGCGCCGCGCGGTTTTCAAAAAGCCCTTGAAACCAAACATGCTGCTGGCGACTACGCTCTGATTGCCGAGATCAAAAAGGCGAGCCCTTCCAAGGGACTTATTCGCGAGGATTTCGATCCGCCGCTGCTTGCAAAAGCATACGAGGCAGGAGGCGCTGCATGCCTGTCCGTTCTGACCGACACGCCTTCTTTCCAGGGCAAGCCAGAGTTTTTGACCGCGGCTCGTGATGCCGTCAGCCTCCCTGCCCTGCGCAAGGATTTTCTCTACGACACCTATCAGGTCTACGAATCGAGAGCCTGGGGCGGGGACTGTATCCTGATCATTCTCGCTGCGATCGATGACAACACGGCGAAAGCGCTCGAAGACACGGCGTTTGAGCTCGGCATGGACGTCCTTCTGGAAGTTCACAACGCGGAAGAACTGGAACGCGCGCTAAAGCTGTCGTCTCCTTTGATGGGCATCAATAATCGTAACCTGAAGACATTCGAGACCAAACTGGAAACCAGCGAAGAACTGGCACCGATGATCCCTGATGACAGGATCATCGTCGGCGAATCTGGACTGTTCACGCCAGCTGATCTTGAACGGATGAGCAAGGTAGGCATTTCCACCTTCCTCATCGGTGAGAGCTTGATGCGTCAAGACGACGTCGCCTCAGCCACGAAGTCTCTACTTGCCAAAGAAACACTGTCAAAGGCAGGCTGACGCGTGGCTGAACCGACCCTCACACATTTGGATGCCGCGGGTGCGGCCAACATGGTCGATGTCTCCGAAAAGGAAACAACACACCGGATCGCCGTTGCGCGCGGTCACATCACTATGCTCGCTGAAACCCTGGAGCTCATCCGTTCCGGGAACGCCAAAAAAGGCGATGTGATTGGAACTGCCCGGATTGCGGGCATCCTGGCTGCCAAAAAAACCCACGAGCTTATCCCGCTCTGTCACCCGCTGATGCTGTCCAAGGTGAACGTCGACATTGAGCCGGATGACAGTCTCCCCGGCCTTGTTGTTACGGCGACCACAAAAGTAAGTGGCCAAACCGGTGTTGAAATGGAAGCGCTGACAGCGTGTTCGCTGACTTGCCTTACCATCTATGATATGGCCAAGGCCGTCGATCGCGGCATGGTCATCGGAGATATTCGGCTTGTTGAGAAGGCAGGCGGAAAATCCGGCCACTGGACATTGGAAAAGGACGGCAGCGAGGGCGGCACCTGATGAGCCTGATGCCGGTTTCGGAGGCCCTTGACAAGCTCTTGCAGGGCGTTGCTCCTCTGGAGACGGAGACTGTACCGCTGGAGGCAGCCAATGGCCGGTTTCTCGCACGGCCCCTCACCTCAACGCGAACACAGCCGCCATTTGCGGCATCCGCGATGGATGGCTATGCGATCCGGCACTCCGATTTGACATCCGAGCTTACAGAACTCGACGTCATCGGCGAAGCTCCGGCAGGTCATGGATATTCCGGACAGTTTGGTCCGGGACAAGCGGTTCGGATCTTCACTGGCGCCCCGGTTCCCGAAGGTGCCGACACCATCTTGATCCAGGAAAACGCCGAACGTTCCGATACTCGGATCAAAGTCCTGGAAAACCCGGCCAAAGGCGCGTTCGTTCGTGCGGCCGGGCTGGATTTTTCAGAAGGCGACATTCTCCTAAATCCACCGTTGAAACTCGACTATCGACATTTGGCTCTTGCCGCTGCGATGAACCATGCGGTCTTACCCGTCGTGAAGCGGCCCAAGGTTGCCATCCTCGCAACAGGCGACGAACTAGTCCGGCCAGGCGGCAGACCCGGCCCTGACCAAATCATTGCGTCCAATCATGCCGGCATTGCGGCGATGGTTGAGGACTGCGGCGGGGAACCGCTCGACCTTGGCATTTCACCCGATGAACCAAAGGAACTTGCGGGTTGCGTTAAGCGGGCCATTACCGAAGAGGCCGACATTCTTGTAACCCTTGGCGGCGCGTCCGTCGGCGATCACGATCTTGTACAGGATGTTCTTGGCAATGAGGGGATGGACCTGTCGTTCTGGCGGATCGCTATGCGCCCCGGAAAGCCTCTGATGGCGGGCCGCCTCGGGACAACAAAGGTTCTCGGGCTTCCGGGAAACCCGGTCTCCAGTCTTGTGTGTGGTCTTTTGTTCCTAAAGCCGCTCATCGCAAAAATGCTAGGCGCTCCGAATGGTTCGGCAACTCCAAAAGAAGCAATCTTGGCCGAGGCGATCGGGGAGAACGACCGGCGGCAGGACTATGTGCGAGCAATGCTCAGTGAAGACGCTGATGGCCGGCTGATTGCCGCTCCGTTCCCGAAGCAGGACAGCTCAATGCTGGCACTCCTGGCAAAATCGGGCGGATTGATCGTACGCCCGCCGTTTGCACCGGCTGAGCCCGCAGGAGCTGCTGTTCCTGTATTGGTTCTCTGACGGATCAGTATGAACGAGCGGAAGCAGCATCGGTTCCGCTAATAAAATCAGCCAAAAGCGACGCCGGGCTCCACGGCCTTGTTGATAAAGTCCGTCAGGTCCGCCGCGCTGAGAGGCTTGGAGTAGAGATAGCCCTGCAGGTAGCTACAGTTGAGATCCTGCATGATTTTCCGTTGCGCAACGGTCTCAACCCCCTCAGCGGTCACGCTAAGATCAAGCGCCTTTGCAACAGCCAGAAGCGATTTCACAACAGCAAGCGCATCGGGATCTTGGTCCATGTGCATGATAAAACTGCGGTCGATCTTGATGCCATCGACAGGAAGCTTACGCAGGTAGCTTAGGGACGAATACCCTGTTCCAAAGTCATCGATAACAACAGTCGCCCCGCGTTTGCGAAGCCACGTCAAAAGATCAAGGGTGACCTGGTCGTTGCTGAGGAACAAGCCTTCCGTGACCTCAAACACCAGCCGGTTCAAAGACAGCTCGGCGTTGGTCGCAGCGTCCTCGATGTCTTTGTAGATCCTGCTGGCGTGCACTTGACGGGGTGACAGGTTTACATTCAACCGAACCTGATCAGAGATGCCCTGAAAATTGCTGAATTCCGAGAAAGACGTCCGGAACATCCAGGCACCGATTTCCGTAATCAAGCCACTGGTTTCTGCAGCTTCAATCATGCTGGCGGTGTTCAGGAAGGCACCACCTGGTGTGCGGAACCGCATCAGGGCCTCAAATGACGCGATGCTCTCATCCTTGGCAGACATGATCGGCTGGTAGTGAGCGGAAAACTCCGTCTGCTCCTGACCACCTGTCAGCAAAGACGCTAGACGAAGCCGTTCAAATGCCGCTTCCTGCATCAAAGGATTGAACACAGCGTAGCTGCTATTGGCATTCTGCCGCACGTCGTTGAGCGCAATAGAAGCCTGACGTGCAATGTCTTCAGCTGCATTGGACGGATCAGACGACATCGCAAAACCAAGACGTGGACGCAGTGTCAGTTGTGTGTCGTCCAAACGGATGGGTTCCTGAAACGCCTCTTCTACGCGGGCAACGACGTCCTGTACATCGTCATCGCTGTTGCCCTTCAGGAGGATCAAAAATTCATCCCGTTCCTTGCGAGCAATCGACAAGGCGTCCGGGAAGGTTCGCGACAAACGGTGGCCGGTTTTTCTCAAGACACCAGAGGCCTTTTCGTCACCGATGCCGTCAACAATGACCCTGAACCGCTGAATGTCGGCATGCACGACCAGCAATTTGGAAGCTGTGAGCGTATTCCTGTAGAAAGCTTCCAAAAATCCGGAAAAGGTCGACAGACCCGTCATCCGGTCCACATAAGCGAGATTTCGGATGTGCTCCAACAACCCGGTTTTCTCATACCCAAGGGCAGCATTCGACACAAAGAGCTGTACCACTTCGGACCCGACAAGTTCTTCAAGTTCTTCGTAGGTGGTTCCGAGATAAAGAGCACCGGACATACCGTTGCGGGTGACCAATGGCAGCGCAACGCCGTCTGCATTGGCGCACATTTCTTGTGTCTCGATACATTGAGCAACTGCCTGGCGAATATCGCTGCTGCTGATCACATCGAGCGGCAAATCAACCTTGTCTTCATGGATTCCTCGGGCAGACAACACCCGAACTCCAACCTTATCCGAACCTGCGTACTCAGGCAGGGTCTCGTAACCACACAAGAGACAATCGATTGGCTTACCGATCAAAGCGGTAAACTGCTCAAGCACGGCAGATGCAAACTCACTGAGCGCGTTCTGCTGGACGATTTCCGCAAAATGCGCGTTCAATTCCTTCAGCTTTTTGCGGTTGGTTTCAATTGACATCACAAGCTTGTAGCCGCGCAATGCCGTGACGATCGCGGTGATCAGCTTGGTGCGCGACAACTCTGCTTTTTCTGCATAACCATCGATGTCGAATTTCATGATGACATCGGTCTGAGGGGCATAGCCTGGCTGACCGGTTCTCAGGATCAGCCTGGTGAAGCGATTCCCAAGATCCTTGCGGATCCAGCTGACCAGACCAAGACCGGCAGTGTCGCTTTCCATCACAACGTCGACGAGCGCCACCGGGATGTCATCGTTTTCTTGAAGGATTTGCTTGGCTTCATGCGCAGACAAAGCGTGCAACAACTGGAACGGACGGTTCTCGAACCGGCATCCCGAGACTGCGATACGTGTGACCTCATGCACGTCCGGATCGTCGTCGACGATCAGAACCTTCCAGGGCTTTTCAAGCTCCTCGCCGGTCTTAGGCTCAGAAGGCGCCAGAAAATCCATCACCATGTCAATGCACCTTCGTCGTTGTTGTTATGTGTGCCTTTTTCTTCTGCGGTTCCGTCACCGGGATCTCAACAGTAAACTCAGTACCATGTCCAACCTTTGATGACACGGAGATTGTGCCATTCAATGCTTCGGTTGCAAGCTGATAACAAATGGCCATACCGAGCCCGGATCCCCCTTTACCGAATTTCGTTGTAAAAAACGGTTCAAAGACTTTCTTCAGATTCTTGTCGGGTATCCCAACGCCATCGTCGCGGCACTTGAACACGATTGTGCGGCCAGCAGCGCCAGCTCCCTTGCTTCGACTTTCAATGCTTGACGACAGCCGGATGGTCCCGTGCTCTCTACCCTCATATGCGTGCTTCACCGCATTCTCGACAAAGTTAGAAACGAGTTGGCTGACAGCCCCTGGATAGCTGTCTATGACCTGATCACCATCAAGATCGAGCTCGAGCTTAAATGGAGTCTTCTGAAGTGTTGGCTGCAATGTCGCGATTGTCTCACGGATAATGTGATCAAAATTGAAGGCCCGCTTCTTTTCACTTTGCCGGTCAACGGCAACTTGCCGGAAGTTCCCGACCAGCTCGCGGGCACGCGCCAAGGTCTTCTCGATGATGCTTGCGGTTTCAGATATCCGAGCGACCTCATTTTCCAGCGCTTCTTTGCTCAAAGTTTGCCGCTCGAGTTCGTCATCAAGAAGTGTCGCCGAATCCTTGATGGTTGTGGCCGCCATCAAGGCATTGCCCAATGGAGTGTTGAGTTCATGCGAAACACCGGCAACCAAGGACCCGAGCGCTGCCAGATTGTCAGCCTGAATAAGCTCTTCTTGAACCAATTTCAGCTGCTCCGTGCGGTGTGTGACCAGCTCTTCAAGATTGGTTTGGTACTCTTGGATTTTCTGCAGATCCAAGTGGCGCCGCTGCACCATCGACTGAAGGCTGGATGCAAGAATGCCGATCTCATCCGCCCGACCCGGCATCAAGGCCTCAGTGGGCGGGTCTTCGATCAAACGCGGCGTTGAGAGATATGCAACGATCTCGGACAGAGGCAGCCCGATCAGCCTGTGAAAAATACTCCGGATCACAAACGCCAACACGAGCAAATAGGCGATAATCGCCGTCACGATGAGCCCGACAGTCGAAATGATTTCGTAGGATATGGAATTTCGGTCGATCATAATGAAGACCTGACCGATCATATCCTTGTGCAGGATCGTGCTTGGTGAATTCAGCGTATAACTGAGGGCCGACTGGCGCCGATCATCTGCGGGAGGATCTCCAAAATTGCCTGTATCCGGGGTCTCGACCCAAACCTTTTCGACGACTTCGAGGCTCTCAAGACCACGGATCAACTGCAGAGTTGCGTCCGCATTGACTGTCCAAATTGCGCGCTCAAAAGGTCTTTTTGTCGCCTGGAAGAAAGCTTCCGTTACCCGAATGGCGCGAGCGTGTGATGCGTCCCATGTAATCTTTGTCAGAATACCAATGAAAATGATGCCGAGAACCGCAAACAATCCAAGTGTATAAACAATAAAGGTTCGCGACAGGCTGTTCCGGCCCATCTCTGATGCAGCAAACGGCAAAGACGTACTGGCACTCGAACTCAAATCACTGCCCCCTTGACCGGAGCTTCAAAAGCCGAATTACCAACCAACACCAAGGCACCGATCAGCCCTTGACCACTGCGCGGACTGTCACCTTTAGGAAATCGACACCCACTCGACAAACAATTGCTCCAGATCATTCTAACTCCAACAACGTCAGACCGACCATTGGAAAAAGATTTAACAAGTCTCAAAGCCCAACTCGTTTGCAGAGATTGGTCTAGTTTTCTAAATTTTTCTTAAAAGACAATTGTAACTAACGCCTATATCCGCAAATAAGACGAGTTTTTTCACGCGCTTTTTGCGTGGCGATCAGCATTCCTGTTAAAACAGCTATTCAGGAGCGCCAACAGACGAGCTATCCGCATAGGCTAAAAGCTTAAATTTGCTCATTAAAACAAGTATGCAGAAACGCAAAAGACTAAGCTGTATTCAAAAGAAACAAGACGTATCCATAAAAACCCGAAAATAGTGGGCTATCGCCCCCAAAAAAGCGAATTCCATACGGTAGTTTTTGAACGTTTTATTGCAAATACCGGAGTCATGAATGACTCCGGCTGCATACAAAGGTCCTGAAGGCCCGGGGGATAGGCCAGGACATTCTGACTAAGTCAGCACTCTACCCAACATTCTCGACCGCAAGAACCAATTCCCGTTTGTTAACCGCTGCCCGAACCGGCTGACGAGCAGATTTTGGCAAAGGTGTTTCGCTGACAAGACGTTTCGGAGACGCTGTGTCTTTCAACATGTAACCGATATACCGGGTGGATTCGATGGCATCAAAACCAAGCTGGCGTTTCAGTTTTTTGCGCAGCTTGGAGATATGGCTCTCGACCACACACTCGTCCACGCCTTCGTTCATGACACCATAAACCGCATTAAAGATCTGCGTTTTGGTGACCCTGCGGCCTTTGTTTTTGACAAGATACTCAAGGATGCGGCGCTCACGGCGCGGTAATTCCATGACCTGCCCACCGACAGTCGGGTCACGACCATCAAAAAATACCTCAATTGCACCAGCCTCCGAGGACGTGTCACGTGCCATGGCGCGACGGCGGAACACACCGAACCGGGCAATGATTTCGCGAACATGAACCGGTTTTTTCAACACCTCGTCGAATCCGGCTGAGAAAAGATCAAGGGTCCCTTGCAAGCTTGCCGTGTCTTCAAGGGCAACGATTTGCGCTTCCGGGCAACGACTTCTGATCTGCGTTACAAAACCAGCCCTCTCAGTGCATTCGCCAATCAAGATTGCATCAACAGAAGCCAGATCTTGTGAGCACCCTGTTTCCAGCCAATCAGGCAATTCACTCGGCAACAATTCGAGGGAAGCATACCCCTCTCTCTCAAAGGAAGCGGCATAGCCGCTCGTGACGATCTCTCTGTCGTCAACGATGATAAACATGATTTAGCCCCCAAATTTTTTCGATGTAGTATGGGTAAAATTACCACATCGCGACGTCAACAATTCTTCCATCGCGAGAGTTGTATTTGGAGGTTTTTGGTAACGCCATAACTTATTGACAGATGCAAAACTAAATAAAACGGCAGAGATATTGAGATAAAAATAATAAGTAATTTTATTAAAATACGTTTCTACAAATTATCGCAAATGAATTAAACGAAGATATATATAAAAAACGCCGCTAAATAAAGCGACGCCTCGTAACTTTTACATGATTTCATCGAAAATGGTTTACGCGTCCGCAGCCAAGGCTTGAGCCAACTCGGCAAATGGATCTCCCGGCACCGGTTGCTGGGCACCCTGCCGCATCGCTTCGTAGATCTTGGGGACGAGGCGGCACGCTTTCTCCAAATGCTCATCACCAGTGATTTGAAACCCACCCATCATCCGAAGATCTTTCGTATCTTCATAATGAGAAATCAGCCCTTTGATCCGGTGGATCAATTCTTGCTGACCTTCTGTCCACGCGCGGGACGCAAGACGCGATGTTGATTTCAGTATCTCTACCGGCGGATATCTTCCAGCTTCCGCGGTTTTTCGATCCAGAACAATATGACCGTCAAGTAAACCCCGAATGGCATCGGACACAGGATCATTGTGGTCGTCCCCGTCTACAAGGACTGAAAAAATGCCAGTTATTGACCCTTCGCCGCACGCACCTGGTCCAGCGCGTTCAATCAGCCGGGCAAGATCTGCAAAAACACTTGGCGGATACCCGCGGGCGACAGGAGGCTCACCAGCGGCAAGGGCGACATCGCGGGCTGCATGAGCAAAACGTGTCGCAGAATCCAAAATCAGCAGCACTTTATGCCCTTGAGCCCTGAAGTATTCGGCAACACTCATTGCTGTTTTCGGAGCGAGGCGGCGCTGCATTGCGCTTTCATCACCGGTGGAGGCAACAACGACGGAATTGGCAATCGTTTCACCAAGAATATCGTCGATGAACTCCCGGACTTCACGGCCGCGCTCACCGACAAGACCGACCACGACAGTGTCGAACTCTCCAAACCCGGCGAGCATCCCGAGCAACGTCGATTTCCCTACGCCAGAACCTGCGAAGACACCGATCCTTTGCCCGACACACAACGGCGTAAAGAGATCGATGACACGAACACCTGTTCGCACGCCTTCCGTGATCTTTTCTCGGTTCATTGCCGGAGGTGGCGCCCTGTCTAGAAGAAAAGCCTCGACGCCGTGACGCAATTGCCCCTGCCCGTCGATCGGCTCTCCAAGGGCATTGATGATGCGCCCGCGCCAGCTAAGGTCCGGATGAATTGCCAAACCTCCCATCAGCGAGGCAACGCTGCCAATTCCAATGTCCGATACCCGTTCAAGAGGTTTGACAACAACATCCTTTTGTTCAAGCCGGATAATCTCGCCCTGACGAACACCGGACCGGCCTTCAAATTGAATCAGATCACCCAAACAAACCACGCGTGACAATCCGGACACCCGGATCGCTTCAGCGGAGACCTGCGTAACCTGACCGCTCAGTTTGACGCGGCCAATTTCTGTATCAAGAGCAGCCAAGGAGGCCGTGATTTGATCCAGGCTGTTAAGATGCTGAGAGCTTGGCATGACGCTCCTGTAGGGCTTTCAAGACATCCAGGGAAAGGTGGTTGGATTCGTGCTCTGCGAGCCTGCCCAAATCGTCGCTACTTGGTACAACCGTCTTGGTATCGGACTGATCGGCTCCCGGTGCGTCACCTGTTGATATCCTGCCAGGCTCGGGTACGCGTTCTGTGGAATCGTTATTGCTCGGCTTTGGCGCAGGAACTGCGTCCTCTGATAACTCACCAAATTGCAGCAGATTAAACGGCGTTCCAAGTGTTCGCTCACCGGCACTTGCAACTGTTTCTCCGAGGATTGGGGACGACGCGGATATCATCGGTGCGCCTTCGCTATCAAACCCATCCTCATTAGGTGTTTCGGGTGCGGTGATTGTCCGCGGTGTCTCAACCGACGCAACTTCAGGATCCAACGTGTCCTGTGCAGTGCTGCTTGTTCCAGGTGTTGTCATCGCATCATAGGCCATCATGAGACCGATGCCGACCGGACCACCCAATGCGGCTCCATAAAGTGTGCGGCCGGCGTGACGCGCGTCCTCGGAAATCTGATCGTTCGTCACAGCGCGGTAAACGTTAGAAACACCTGGGATGTGCTGCAGCGGATTGATCACATCAACAAAATCAGAAAACCCGAATCCCGCCTTTGTCGGTGCTTTCGCGTCCGTTGCTTTTTGTGATGCCTCGACAGTCTTCAGTAGCACATGCCGTGGGGATGGATCTTCAGAAGGAGAGCTTATGCCAACCACCGCACTCATGATGTTTTGCCCAATTCGCGAATGGCCGTCTTTTGGCTTTCACTTCCCATGTCGATCATTTTGGTGGCGCTTTCGAACGCGCGGGAGATCATGATCATCTTGGTCATCTCGCGGACGGGGTTAATATTCGCCCCTTCCACATAGCCCTGACGGATCCCATGCTGGTCGAACACCTGCACCGGAATGACTGCCCGGTCCGGCACAACTGCAGAATTCTCCCTTCGGTTTAGTTTGGCATCATTCGGGATCAGAAAGAGACCAATCTGGCCAACGATGTCTTCATCGCCTTGAATGACGTCACCGTTTTGCGTGATGAGCGGTGTTCCTCCGTCCGGATTAAGCTGGATCGGTTGCCCGCCGGCACCAACGATCACCTGCCCGGTCACAGTCCTCAAGGTTCCGTCATCAGCGATGTTGAGCCGGCCATCTCGTGTATAGGAAAGTCCGCCATTTGCATCCCGAATGGCGAACCAGGCCTCTCCTTCAATCGCGAGATCCAGAGGATTGTCCGTTTTGTTCAGGCTACCGTTCTGACGAGAGATGTAGTTCTCGCCACCACTTGAAAAGCTGACTTTATCGGGGCCTGCCTTAGACACCATCTCAGCGAAATTGATCTCGTCAGCGCGGTAGCCCGCAGTGTTCATATTCGCAACGTTCCGGGAGACTGTTTCCAGCCGGTTGGAAAGAGCGACTTGGGCGGACAACGCGACATATAGAGCTGACTGCATGGCTCAGCTGCCTCCAAGTTTAAAATTCTGGATGCTGGACAAAAGCCCTTCACCGAAAGGCACAACTCCAGGACCGGCACCAAAAACAGCGAGTGTCGGCGATGAAACCGCCTGGGGACCATTCTTAACGTCATAGAGTGCCGAAAAACGATCGAGGAATTCGGCCAGATGTTCTGGATCGCTGCTCAGTTTCTCGTAGTTTAGATGCTTGTCGAAATAGGCTGCCTGCCTGTCGATGTCCGTCATTGCAAAAGAATCTGGCAGCCCCAACGCGGTGTAGACTGTTTCTGCGAGCGCACGGTCGGCAAGAATGTTGTAGGCATTTTGGATCGTGGATGCTTGCCTCTCGAAATAGAGAGCCAGACGGACCCCGTTGTTCTGTTCGCCTTGCTGGATTTCAAGTGTTTGCCGGTGAAACTTGTCGACGATGCCCTCTTGGGTTCGTCTGAAGGCGGTCGTCGCCTCACCGTGACTCGCGAAGTTAAATGTTTCAGCGAACTTCTGATACCTCTGGTCCGTCAGCTGATTGGCAAATGAATCGCTTTTCGAAATGCCCTCTTCCAGAACCTTCCGCATGAACGCTTTTGCGTAGATCATGTCTTCCAGGCCCATGGCCGTCATGGCGTATCGGTAGATCCTGTCATTCGATAGGAACTCATCAATCGATTTTATGTCGCTAATGTTCTCGCGATAGTACTCGGTCTGGCGTTCCACCATAGGATCTGATGCGACGGTTTGGATGGAGCGGTCCATATTGTTCCGAACCAGTTGTACCTGCGTAATCGTATTGATCATGTCCGCGCCCTTTAAGCGGTAAGTGTCTTGAAAACACTTTCGCGCCCCGAGCTTACGCCAAGCTGACTGGATGGCACCGGTGCAAACGGCCGTTCGGTCAGCTTCGGACAAGTCTCGTCCCCTAGCTTTTCACCAGCACAGTAAAACCTCACCCGATAGGAGCTGTTTGGTGACTATTATTATCGGCCTGATAATCGGCGCGGCATCCCTGATTGGCGGTTTCGCCGCCATGGGCGGAAAGGTCCTCGTTCTCTGGCAACCTTGGGAATTGGTGATCATTCTCGGCGTTGCAATTGGCGCTTTCATCGTTGCAAATCCCATGAAAGTCATACTCGGGACGACCGTGGCCGTTTCCGACGCATTGCGGAATGCGGTCCCGTCCAAACGTGATTACCTGGATGTGCTGGCACTTCTTTATGGACTGATGCGCGAGTTGCGCGCGAAGGGCCGCAATGCTGTCGAACCGCATATCGAAGACCCAAGCACATCTCCGATTTTCCAGAAGTATCCGTCGGTCCTGCGCGACGCCAACATGACGACGTTCATCTGTGACTACTTCCGCCTGATCATTGTCGGCAATGCCCGAGCTCATGAAATCGAAGCTCTGGTCGATGAGGAAATTCAGACCATCCATCGCGATCAGATGAAGCCGTATCATGCAATGAGCAGCGTGGCCGATGCTCTGCCGGCGATCGGGATCATTGCCGCGGTTCTGGGTGTGATCAAGGCAATGGGCGCAATCGACCAGTCGCCGCAGCTACTCGGCAGCCTGATCGGAGCCGCCCTTGTGGGAACGTTCATCGGGATCCTGTTCTCCTACTCCTTGTTTGGCCCCTTGGCAGCAAAGATCAAATCGGTCCGGGAAACGCGGCTGCGCAACTACATCGTGGTCAAGCAAACCCTGCTTGCCTTCATGAATGGCGCTGACCCGCAAATCGCGCTGGAGCATGGCCGTAAGACCATCTCCGGATATGACCGGCCAACCATCGACGAAGTCGAGAACGAAACCATGAGAGCCGGCGGCGCAGAAACCAGCACGGCCGATCTCCAGGGAGCCGCATAAACCATGCTCGATGCAGGAACAGACACGCAATCTGCCTCCAACTCAGAACGGGCGATGATCACGGACCGCCTGCTGGACGCCGCGGGTATCTCCGTAGACCGCCTGCCGATGCTGCCAGTGGTTTTCGACCGCATGGCACGGGTGATGGCAGATGTGATGCGCCAAAAATCACCGTCACCTTCCTACATCTCGGTCAGTTATGTGGAGAACAACCGGATTGGCGATGTTTTGGATGAGTTTGAATCCAATGCGCTTGTCGCCGTTCTCTACTCTCCGGAATGGGATGCCCGCGTGCTGGTCGGCTTCGACCGGGATTTCATCTTCACCCTCGTGGATGTGCTGTTCGGCGCAGACGGAACCGAGCCTCCAATTGATGAGGAGCGGCCATTTTCAAACATCGAAACACGCATTGCCCGGACGATATTTGAAGTGGCCGCGAAGTCTCTTGCAGAGTCTTTCGCGCCCATCGCAGAAACAACTTTGAAAATCGAGCGGATCGAAAGCCGCATGGATTTTGCGGTTGTCGGCCGACGGAACAATCCGGCGGTCGTTGGCCGCCTGCTCCAGCAGGCCATCGGCCGCGGTGGTGAAGTCTTCGTCGTGCTGCCGCACGCGACACTCAATCCGCTGCGCCAGGCACTGTCCCAAGTGTTGTCCGGCGAAATGTCCGGCCGCGACAAACAATGGACGCAGCACTTCCACAACGAAATCCAGCGGACGGAAGTCAAGCTGGAAGCGATCCTGGAAGAACGCGAGATGCACCTTGGCGAGTTGTCAAACCTGAAGGTCGGCCAAGTGATTGAGCTTCAGGCAACTGCGCGCTCGCCCGTGACGCTGGCCTGCAATGACCAACCGATATTCACCTGCCAGCTTGGACAGCTGGACGGATCCTACACCCTGCAGATTGAAGAACTCATCCACGAGGAAGAAAAGGATCTTTTCGATGATCTCCGCAATCGTTGACGGCGTGCTGCTTCTGGCATTGGTCGTAACCACCATCCGAATGGTGCAAATGCACAAGGATCTGCGCCGCTTAGGGTCCTATCACGAAGACTACCAGCGCATTTTCGACCAGACTGCGCTCGCGCTGGACGGGATTGAAGTCTCTATCCAGGAGATCAACGTCAAAGGCGCTCAGATCCTCAATGCGTTGGGCAATCGCATGGATGATGCCCGGGAGCTGATTGCTGAGATCGACGCCCTCACTCGCGAGGCAAAACGCCAGCAGTCGGTTCTGAAAGCAGAACTCAAGGAACTCTCGAGCTCTCATGCTCTCATGCAGAAGGCAAACCGCTTTACGCCTGTCCGTGAAGACCTTGATCTGTTCAATGATGAAACTGCGGCGCAGCCAACCCCTGTTTCGGCTGTGGCAAGCTCCCCACAAGATGGACCGGTTATTCACCGTGGAACCAGCGGTCCCAAGGCTCCAACCCGTGTGCACAAAATCGATAACAAGCTCGGAAGCCCCTTCCGCTCAGTCTCTATGAACCAAAAGGATACGTTCTAATGTCCGACACGATCGTTGAAAACGTTGATGTAGAAACCGGTGCAACCATCAAAACGGCCGATGCGGCGAATTTCGCCAGGGTTGAAGCACCAGACAAGAAAAATGCCGGCGAGACCATGGGCGATGATCGCAACCTCGATACGATCCTCGGCATTCCTGTGAATATTCAGGTTGTTCTGGGCTCTGCAACCATGCTGGTCTCCAATCTTCTCAAGCTGGGCCGCGGCGCTGTTATCCCTCTCAACCACCGTGTTGGTGAGCCGATCGACATTGTTGTGAATGGCCGTGTTATCGCCCGCGGTGAAGTGGTTGTTGTGGAAGACGACAATTCCCGCTTCGGTGTGTCCCTGACAGAGATCATCAGTTCACAGACAAGCCCGCTGGAAATCTAAACCAACCAGCCGGACGCCAGATTTCCCGAACCCTTTGATTGCCCATGCTCCTTTTGAGGAACACGCGAGAATGACAAGCCAAGCCAAAGCTGCCCCGGCTCCTGCCGCCGTCCCCAAGCCACCGGCGCCACCGATCCGGCGTTTGAATGGGGTGCAGCGTGTCGCCGCCCTGCTTCTATCGCTTGGACGGACCAGCTCCCAAAAACTGCTGCGCCATTTTGATCAGGAAGAGATCAGAATGATCACAGTCAGCGCGGCCCAGTTGGGAACGGTCGCTTCTGCGGAATTGGACAAGCTTGCCGAAGAGTTCATCGATCAGTTTTCCAACGGTACCACCTTGTTCGGCTCTGCCAATGAAGTGGAAAAGATGCTGGAAGGCGTTCTGCCGGACGAACAGCTGGCGGACATCATGTCGGATGTCCATGGCAATTCAAACCGATCGATCTGGGACCGGCTAACGACCGTATCGGAAACCGTATTTGCCAACTACCTGTTGAAAGAACACCCGCAAACGGCGGCCTTGATCCTGACTAAAATCAAGCCGAGCGCAGCCGCAAAGGTTCTCGGGCACATCCGGGCCGACATGCGCAATCAGCTGGTACGGCGGATGTTGTCGATCAAGGCGGTGGTCCCAGAAATCATGCGCGACGTGGAAAAAACGATGCATGAGGACTTCATGCTCAACCTGTCTGGAACACTCGAAGCGGACTCCCATGCACGCATGGCTGACATCTTGAACAAGATGGAGCGGGATCACATGGAAGATGCGCTGGAAAACCTCAACGAGATCAGACCGAAAACGGCAGAACTCCTGAAGGGTCTCCTGTTCACCTTCGACGACATCAGCAACCTCAATGCACGTACCCGGATGGCGATCTTCGATCAGATCCCGGCAGACAGGATTGTCCTGGCATTGAAGGGGACATCAGCTGAATTCCGAGAAGTGGTCCTCTCGTCCATGACATCCCGTGCCCGTAGGATTGCCGAACATGAATTGGCAGCTGGCGAGCCGGCAGCGCAACGAGACGTTCTGGAAGCCCGCAGCTCGATCACCAACCTTGCACTGGAAATGGCGGGACGCGGCGAAATCGAGCTTAATCCGAAACAGGATGAAGGGGCTTACTTTGCATGAGGACCACTTGTTCCGGCCGTACGGCGGTCTGCGTTTCTAAGGAGACTGCAGGGCGATGTCGGAAGAAGCGGATAAGGACTCAAAAACAGAGGAACCGACCGAGAAAAAGATCCAGGACGCAATTGAGAAGGGCAATACGCCAGTCTCCAAGGAAGCTCCTGTTCTTGCAATGTTGATCGGTGCCTTGTTGATCGGCGGTTTCGCAATAACATCTGGGGTGCGCCAGCTTGTTTCAGACATGGCGCACCTCCTGGACGTATCGGGAGGATTGGACCTTGGTAACAGCGCAGACGCACTCATGCTGTCCCACAGCCTGTCCATCAAGGTTGGGCTGTTCCTTGCGCCGATCATCGCAATTTTGTCGGCGTCCGGGCTTGCATCCGCTTTCCTTCAGAACAAACCCAGCATCGTTCCAAATCGGATCAAACCAGAACTCAGCAAGCTATCGCTCAAAAAGGGCTGGTCGCGGATTTTTGGTGCCCAGGGCTTTGTCGAATTCCTCAAGGCGGTTTTCAAATTCAGCACGGTCAGCGCAATCGTCTATGCTCAGTTCCGCACTCATGAAGCGGATCTGATCAACGCCATGTTCACCGATCCAAGTGCCCTCCCCGAAATGATACTGCAGATATCTCTGCGGCTGATCTCCGGTGTCTGCATTGTCACAATCCTTCTCGTGACCGTCGATATCCTCTGGTCGCGTTCTCACTGGCGCAAGAACCTGCGGATGACCAAGCAGGAAGTCAAAGACGAGCACAAACAGATGGAGGGCGACCCCATCGTCAAGGCGCGGCAGAGATCGCTTGCACGCGACCGCGCCCGCAACCGCATGATGTCAGCGGTTCCCCAGGCAACCCTGGTGGTCGCGAACCCGACTCACTTCGCGGTCGCTTTGCGGTATGACGGTGAGAAAAACCCGGCGCCGGTCGTTGTGGCGAAGGGACAGGACCTGATTGCTTTGAAAATCAGGGAAATTGCCGAGACCAACGACATCCCGGTGATCGAGGACCGGCAGCTGGCGCGCTCACTTTACGCCGCGACAGAAGTGGAGCGGATGATACCGCCTGAATTCTATCGCGCTGTTGCTGAAATTATCTGTTTCGTTTATTCACGCAAATCCAAGACCGCTGTATAAAACAATGAATAATGGAGGGTTTGGATGAGTAAGCTGCGTGAGGCTGCCGCAATGGAACCTGAAGCGGATGATAAATCGCGCAAGCGCCAGGCGGCAATTGCCGAGGCCTTGACCGGTTTCATTGAAGACTTGAAGCTCGTCGACGTTCTGGATTTTGCCGCTTACATCCGGCTCGAACAGCACGCCAACATCGCCGACCTTGTGAAGACCTCTGCCGAACTGTTCTTCAAAGAAGATACGCTGCGGTATTCCATGGGCGGACAGGCTGAACTCGATTGGGATAGCCTGCCACGAATAAAGCTGGACCTGGAATTCCTCAACAAAGGTGTCTGGATCTATTTCACCGTTATCCTGGCCTCACCCGACAATTCGGTAACAGTGTCTTACGTGGAAATCCCCGACTCTGGCGGCGATCCGGACAAGGAAGCGGAATTGATGCTCGACGCATTGAAAGATGCCCGGCTCAAATAGGTTTGCGTGTCTTGGTGCGTGGTCCTTGTGTATCTTGAAACAAGCACGCATCCCTCAAAAACGAGAACTGGGCGCCTAATTCGGAGCGACCAATTCATTTTCCAGACAGCTTTGGGAACGATTGCGAAGTTGCCCTAATCTGCCGGCAGCCCCAGCTTAGCGCCGTGGCAGGTATTTCAGCGGATCGACCGGCTTGTTGCCTTGGCGCAATTCAAAATGCACTTGCGGCTGATTGACGGAGCCGGTGGCACCGGCGAGCGCGACAGGATCTCCGCGGCGCACAGTATCACCGCGTTTGACATTCAAGACGCTGTTGTGAGCATAGGCGGAAACCCAACCTTCGTCGTGGCGGACGAGCACAAGATTGCCATACCCTTTCAGCTCATTCCCGGCATAGATAACCGTCCCATCCCCGGCCGCTTTGACCGGTGTTCCCTCAGGAACTGCCAAATTCACGCCTTCATTGCGGCCACCACCCGGTTTTGCGCCGAAATCAGAGATGATACGGCCACGAACTGGCCAACGGAACTTGGCAACAGGTTCATCGGCTTGCGGCTGAATGCTCGCAACCTCGATTGGTTTTTCAGGTGCAGCCTCCGTCTTGACCAGTGCATCTGCCGAAGAATTTGGAGCTGCGATTGGGGTCGTTTCAACCTGAATGGAATCGTCAGAACGGTTTGTTGAGACAATCCTGTCCGGTTGACGCTTGGGAGATGGAACACTTGAGCCACCACCTGCCACGGTCTGCGGGACAGATGCAGTCACGATCGGTGCGCTCACTCCCTGAGGCTTGCTCTTCGGCAATGCACTGACCGGGACAACCGGAGCTGCGACAATGGCAGGTGTTGATTGGGTCACCTGCGCGAAAGTCGGTTGCGCATATGGCTTTCGGTCCGGGCGCGGGGCCGCTCGCGACACGTTTGGTATAGAGCCGGTAACGACATTTTCGTTCCGCGAAACAGTTGGCAGTTGCACGGCTCTCGTCTCACCGTCGGTGGTGCTCGTAGAACCGTTCCGGTCTGAATAAACATAAGTCGGGATGATCAGAGACTGCCCCGCCTGCACACTGGACCGGCTCTGAAGACCGTTGACGGATGCGACAGCCTGAATGGGCACGCCATAGCGGCGGGAGATCGACGCGAGCGTATCGCCCTGCCGTGCTTTGATCTGGGTGCCGCCAGCTGCGGTCCAGCCTTTCCAGTCCTTGCCAGCAGCAAGTGTCTCCGGCGCAGGTACCGATGGGACTTGAGCCGAGGTGATGGACGGTGCAATGGGAGCACTGACGACAGCTGGGGACGTTACGGGCGCTGGTTGACGCGGGATGGAACCGGTCGAGACAGGAGCAGACGTGTTTTGCGGCAAGCCAGCCGTCGTTCCACCGGTGCCGTTGATAATGTCCTGATAGGACGGTTGCACGGGGGCAGATCCGGTCAGGATCTCTTTCTGATTAGCGGTGCTGGCGGTGTAAATGTCGTTGGGTCCGAACCGCTCGGTGGCAGAGGAACACCCTGCAAGAGCTGCTGCTCCAAGAGTAACCGTTGCGACTTTACCCAGTAAATCCTGGCGGAGGAAACGCATCCGCTTTTTCATCGACTCAACCCAAACTGCTTTACATGGCTGCTGTGGTTAAGATTAGAAAGCAGTAAGGTTTATAAAGACTAAAGAAGAGGCCTCGAATTCCAGTCAATCTGAAAAACCTGCACGCCGCCAATGGCCTGCAACACCGGCAATTCTGCCGATTTTCAATTCAACTCAGGGCAATTGCATAAGGTAAACGCATATCGGACCTACCCGCCAGCATCCTTCGGGCAACCGGCTGGATCGTCCGACTCGGTTCCCTCGCATTCGCTAATTGTCGAGATCACTGCGCCCTGCAGTGGGATAACGGAATCGGTGTCAGATGAAACGTCCCGTCGTCGGGTGCTCTTTGAAGAACGCGATCCCCGGCGTCGCACTGATTGAAATCGAGATCGGTCCCGCCGGTCAGTACGAGCTTGTCATCGGACCGGCCCTCCAGGAAGAAACGCCCGCCGTCACACTCAATTTGGCAAAGTAGCCGGTTGCCATCCGGATCGCAGATCGCGTCCGTTTGCCACCCCTCGTTCTGCCCTTTCATCCAGACATCCAGCTTCACGACCAGCCTTGGCGTATCCGGATAGGGTTGGAACGGGCTGTCCATCCCCAAAAGCTCTTGCCTCGACGGAAAGTGGCTGATTGCTATGTCGACAGTGTTTTGCGCAGGATGATCTTTTTGGTGCTGCAGACTGTAAGTTCGCCCATAGCAATTTGGAAAACTCATGAAATAGTCTTCGAGCGGCAATTCATCCGCCAACGGCGACCCCATTCCACAAACCAAGGCAGAAACAAGGACCAGGTGTCTTTTCAACTGCAACAGCATCTTGTGCTCCTCCTATTTCGCCTTAGCAGGAATGGGCTGGCTCCAGTCCCGTATCAAGAAACCGAAAATCCAATCGTTGACCGCTGTTTCCTTCCACTACAACATTGAGCCCGGTGCTGTCATTGACCCACCGTCCAGACATTGATCCGGCGACCGCGTCGCAACTTGACCCGAGATAAACTATTTCCTTTGCAGCCAGAATTTTTCCAGTAAAGCCGTCGCCGCCCGTGAACTCGAAACGGTACTTATCAATCAGGGACGTCAGGACATAACCGTTGGGATTGGATTGGACAGCGTACAACAGGCCGTCACCACCAATGGCGATGAATTCAACACCTGCTGCATATGAGGGCAATTGTTTTTCGACCCAGTCTTCTGCAAGAGAAGGACTTACAAGGCCCAGAATACATGTAATCAAAATAGAAAAACGCTGACACACCATACCATCCCCCAAATACGGTTTTATTCGTATCATGACGCAACGGCTGCAACAACATGCGCCATACCGGGGTTCTACAGATGTTGAGCAACACCAGGCATCAGGGAAACCCATCGGACTTCCGCCACTGTCTTGCTTGCGCCGATGCTCTCGGCTTTGGTGATCCGCACGAGCGATTGGGCTTTTTCCGGCGGGCCCAATGGAGCGATCAAAATGCCATCCGGTCTAAGCTGCGCGATCAAAGTATCGGGTATCTCGGAGACTGCCCCGTTCAGAACAATCCGGTCAAAGGGGGCTTTCTTCTCAAGACCCGAGAGCCCATCCCTGTGTTCCAGCGATACGTTTGTCTGTTTCAAGGCCGCCAGGCGTTGATCCGCCAGCTTGAGAAGGGTCTGATATCGGTCAAGACTGTAAACATGCCGGACAAGCTGTGAGAGGATTGCAGTCTGGTACCCGGACCCCGTGCCGACCTCCAAAACCGTTTGATCTGACTGCAAGTCGAGAAGCTGGAGCGCAAACGCAACCTCGCCCGGCGCGGTCATGGTTTGCCCGCACTCCATTGGAAGTGCGGTGTCTTCGTAAGCCAGATTGTGATAGCGGGCCGCAAGAAAAAGCCGTCGTGGCAGACGTTCAATGGCCGACAGAATGTTCACGGAGGCTATGCCGCGCTGACGCAAGCCAAGCACCAGGGCCGCACGCGCCTCCGCTTCATCCGGCAAGTTCGATTGCGTTGCCCGGTCGTCATCACCGGGAACGAATGCGGCCATTCACGCGTTCTCCATTACCCGCCCCCGGGAGACCCGTTTGCCGCCAGACATGCCCGGCAGCCTGCAGATGGGTCAACCATGAGAGATTCTCACCGTCACCCTGTCCTCATACTGACCGACCCGAGCGCAAAGACACAATGGCCGTTCCGGTGTGGCGCCCTGTTTTCCCGGTTAAAGAACGTCTTGGGCGCTCATCTCGAAAGAAGTCGTCGCAGCAAAAAAGGAAATCAGCCAAGACTGTCCGCCAATCGACCGACGAGATCATGCGCCGTCAGATCGATCCGCAGCGGGGTCACGGAGACATACCCATCGGCAACGGCGTGAAGGTCAGAATTATCCAGAACAGATTTTCCGCGGTCCTGGAATTTCAGCCAGTAGTAAGGATTGCCGCGGCCATCCGTCCGCTCATCAATGGACAGGCCGCTTTGTTCATGATGCCCCTGCACCGTGACCTTCACACCCTTCACCGCATCGGCGGGACCAACCGGGAAGTTGACATTCAAGAGGGAGTAAGGCGGCAGGTCGAAGGTCATCAGTTTCTTGAAGAGCTCTGGAGCATGCGCCTCCGCGACACCGTAATCCGGCTCTGATTTCGGGTTCCAGCTGTAGGCCTGGGAAACCGCGATCGAGCGGATGCCGAGGATTGCAGCTTCCATCGCCCCTGCCACTGTCCCTGAATAGGTGACGTCTTCTGCAAGGTTCTGCCCGCGGTTGATACCAGACAGCACCAGGTCCGGCAGACCCGGAAGCACCTTACGGCAGCCCATGATCACGCAATCGGTCGGAGTACCTTTCACTGCGAAATGCCGGTCGTCGATCTGGCGCAGGCGAAGCGGATCCCCAAGGGTCAGAGAATGCGCAACGCCACTTTGATCGGTCTCCGGTGCGATCACCCAAACATCATCAGAGAGCGTCTTAGCGATCCGCTCAAGAGCGTAAAGTCCTGAAGAATGAATGCCGTCGTCATTGGTGATCAAAATGCGCATGAAAAATCCGTTCTTGGCCAAAAGGTAGGGGTTAAGGGCCTGATGCCCTTAACCGATTTTTTCCAAACCGCCCATATAGGGCCGCAGGACGTCCGGCACAGTGATTGAGCCGTCCGCGTTTTGATAATTTTCAAGAACAGCGATCAGCGCACGCCCGACGGCGATCCCGGATCCATTCAGCGTGTGGACATGCATAGGCTGCTTGGAATCGGCAGGACGGAAGCGCGCATTCATGCGCCGGGCCTGAAAATCACCACAGACGGAACAAGACGAAATTTCACGGAACGTGTCCTGCCCCGGCAACCAAACTTCGATGTCATATGTCTTGCGCGCCCCGAAGCCCATATCGCCAGTACACAGCGTCATGACCCGGTAATGGAGGCCGAGTTTCTGAAGGATCATCTCGGCGCAACCAAGCATCCGCTCCAATTCATTGAGCGATTCCTCAGGCGTCGTGACGGACACCAGCTCGCATTTCTGGAACTGGTGCTGACGCAACATGCCCCGGGTATCCCGGCCCGCAGAGCCAGCTTCCGACCGGAAACAATAGGTCAAGGCGGTAACACGCAGCGGCAGTAGATCCTCGGACATGATCTCTCCGGCCACCAGATTGGTCAGCGGGACTTCAGCGGTCGGGATCAGGTAGTGATCAGTTGTGGTCTTGAAGAGATCTTCTTCAAATTTCGGCAACTGACCGGTGCCATAGAGCGGGTCGCTGTGAACAAGAAGCGGCGGCGAGACTTCCGTGTAGCCGTTTTCCTCCGTGTGCATATCGATCATGAACTGACCGAGGGCCCGCTCCAGCCGCGCTATCTGGCCTTTCAGAATGACAAAACGCGAGCCGGACAGCTTGGCAGCGGTGGAGAAGTCCATCCCACCAAGCTCTTCACCAAGTTCGTAATGCTCCTTCGGCGCTTCATTGAAGGTGAACGCCGGTTTGTCGCCATGGGTCCGATAAAGCACATTGTCCGCTTCATCCGCACCTTCCGGCACATCATCATGCGGAAGGTTCGGAATGACGGCCATCGCCTCTTCCAGAGCTGCGATCAGCTTGCGTTCTTCTTCCTCACCAGACTGGATGAAGGCCTTAATCTGAGCGACTTCGTCGATCAGCTCTTGAGCCCGGGCATCATCTCCGGAGCCTTTGGCCTTGCCGATTTCTTTGGAGGCCGCGTTGCGCCGTTCCTGAGCTTCCTGCAGCTGGGTGATGTGGGAGCGACGGGAATCGTCCAAGGCAATCAAATTGGCAGCAGAAGGCTCGTAGCCCCGCTTTGCCAAAGCCTTGTCGAAGGCATCTGCGTTTTCCCGGATCCATTTGATATCAAACATCTTCGCTTCCCGAACGGCGGTCTTTGTCTAAGGACTGGCCGCCGCGGGAGGAAGACTAAGCTTTAGGTTTATGCCGCAGCATCCTCAGCTTCACGCTCGGCCTCACGTTCCGCGCGCTTTTTCTCCACCATCCGGACGGACAGAATGGAGACTTCGTAGAGAAGCAACGTTGGCAGTGCAAGACCGATCTGCGAGATCGGGTCCGGTGGTGTCAAAATAGCCGCAGCTGCAAAGGCACCAACGATCGCGTATTTGCGTTTCTGCTTGAGACCTTCAGCCGTCACCATGCCTGCGCGGCCCAGAAGCGTCAGGATCACCGGCAACTGGAACACGAGACCGAAAGCGAAAATCAGGATCATGATCAGACCGAGATATTCGCTCACCTTTGCAAGGTGTTCGATCGCCACCTGGCCAGACCCGCCGGTTTGCTCCATCGATAGGAAGAAGCCCATCGCCATCGGCATGACGAGGAAATAAACCAGACAGGCCCCGATCAGGAACAGGATGGGTGTTGCGACCAGAAACGGCAGAAACGCGCCGCGCTCATGTTTGTAAAGACCCGGTGCCACAAACATGTAGACCTGGCTGGCAATTACCGGGAACGCCAGAAACAAGGCGCCGAAAAGCGCAAGTTTCAGCTGCGTGAAGAACCACTCTTGCGGGGCCGTGAAGATCATCTTCACGTGCTCCGGGTCCGGCGCGGCACGCAGGTATGGCACAGTCAGGATGTTATAGATGTCGGTGGCGAAATAGAAGCAGATCACGAACATCGCCAAGATGGCCGCGATGGACCACATCAACCGCTGGCGCAGTTCGATCAAATGCTCGATCAAGGGCGCCTTTGAGGCGTCGATATCTTCCTGGCTCATGCCTTGGCTTCTTCCGTCACCGGCGTTTCCTCCGGCGCAGCGGGTTTTGCCGCCGAGGCTGCCGGCGTTTCAGCCGGTTTGCTCTCAGGCTTCGGGTCTGTGTCCGCTTTTGCCGCTGGTTTTGCCGGAGGGGTCTTCTTGGCCGCATCCTCTTCGATCGACTTCTTCAAGTCGCCAAGTGGATTGAAGTTTGCGGCTTCCTCGACCTGTTTCTTCATGTCGGCGATATTGGCCTGCTGCTCTGCTTCGCGCAGGGCTTCATTGAACGTCGACTGAAACTCACGCGACATTCGGCGCATCTTGCCCATTGTCTGGCCAAGGGTGCGCAGCATACGCGGCAAGTCTTTCGGCCCTACGACGATAATCGCGATACAGGCGATCACCAAGAGCTCCGTCCAACCAATATCGAACATAGGTACTTTCGCCCCTTAAGGAGACGCGACGCAGATAAAGATCAGCTCGCTTTGGTCTGATCTTCCGCCTTGGTGGACTTCACGGTCTCACCGCTCTCATGATCTATGGTCTTGGGAGCATCGGCGGTATCGTCTTCAGCCATTCCCTTTTTGAAGCTTTTGATTCCCTTGGCGACATCACCCATCAACTCGGAAATCTTGCCACGTCCGAACAGCAAAACCACCACGACTGCGATGATCAAAATCTGCCAGATACTAATACCCATACGCCAAACTCCTGATAACCGGCTTCCTCGCCCTTGGAGCCCTTGTACAAAACTGGCTCCTTGCCTGCAACAATACATGCCGGATTGTTTCTGTACTCCTAGACAGAAGGATAAGCCGGAGAATTATTCTTACCTGATTTGGGGTCACGAGCGCGGAAAGACAAGGACATCCTTGGGATCGGTGGTCACGCCAACGTCCATGCCTTGCTCCCATTCGCACCCGGCCCGCACGCGCGCCTGCAAAGGTTGGTCGAGACCTTCAACGATAATTGTCAGCAAATCGACTTCTCCGACGAATCGTTTGGACTGGATTCGCCCCCTCACGCCGCACAAACCGGCCTTGCCGAGAAGAATGCCCTGCGGACGAATGCAGACATCGGCAGATCCCTGGTTCATCCCGGTCGAGGCAACAATACCGAGCGGCGTCTCAACACCGGAAGATGTCACTTTGCCTTCGATTTGATTGAGTTCGGAAAAGAACCGGGCGGCGAACAAGTCGGCCGGGTTATTATAGAGCTCGGCCGCGGTCCCGTGCTGAACGAGCTCCCCGCGCCGCATCAACGCGATCTGGTCCCCCATGCGCATGGCCTCTTCCGGGTCGTGTGTCACGATGATGCAGGTGGCGCGTGTCTCGCGGATCACCGCCAGCGTTTCATCACGCACGCTGTCGCGCAGACGTTTGTCGAGACCTGAAAATGGCTCATCCATCAAAAGGATGCCCGGCCGCGGCACCAGGGCCCTGGCAAGCGCGACGCGCTGCTGTTCGCCCCCGGAGAGGGCATGCGGATAGTCTTCGGCATAGTCTGCCAAGCCAACCCGCCGCAAGGCCGTCAATGCGGCCGCACTTGCGGCTTCTTTGCCCAGCTTCTTGATACCGAACACCACGTTGTCCAGGATCGTCATATGCGGAAACAGGGCATAGTCCTGAAACATCAGACCGATACCGCGCCGCTCGGGCGGGACAAATGTCTGCGGTCCGGCGATTTCCTTGCCGTTGATCAGGACCCGGCCCGCGCTTTGCCGTTCAATCCCGGCCGCAATGCGCATCAACGTCGTCTTGCCACAGCCAGAATGGCCGAGCAGGCATAAGATCTCCCCCGGCGCAATCGAGAGGCTCAGGTTCCGGACGGACGGCACGCCCTCATAGTCATGAGAAATATTCTCGAAGACCAGGCCTGCGGCTATCGTGGCGCTGGCTGACCCGCGCGCACCCCATGTTTTCGGACCGCCATTCCAATTGGATTCGTTGGATTTGAACATCAGCTACCGGCAGTCTCATCCGTTTCTTCATCGAACAATGTGCCGTCCTCTAAAGGATCTTCGTCTTCGGTCAAGGCAGCATCGTCACTTGGTGTTGGCACAAGGAAGGACGCCGGGATCGCGCTATCAAGCAACCCTGCCCCTTTCAACTCTTCCAGACCTGGCAGATCCTTGACGTTTTCCAGACCGAAATGGATCAGAAACTGCTCGGTTGTTCCGTAAGTAACCGGACGTCCCGGGGTTCGCCTGCGGCCGCGCATCCGGATCCAGGTTGTTTCCAAAAGGACATCCAGCGTTCCTTTTGATGTCGATACGCCGCGAATTTCTTCAATTTCGGCCCGCGTTACCGGTTGGTGATACGCGATGATAGCCAGGGTCTCAAGCGCTGCGCGCGACAGTTTGCGTTGTTCTTCAACGTTGCGGTACATCAAGTAACTGAGATCTTCGGCTGTCCGGAAACACCACTTGCCCGCAAGCTGAACCACATTGACACCGCGCGGCGCATACATCTCCTGCAGCGCTTCCAGCAGCCCGAGCACATCGGTTCCCTCCGGCAAACGGAGTGTCAGCTCTTCAAGCGACAATGGTTCGGACGAGGCAAACAGAAGTGCTTCGACCATCCGGAGGCCACTAAGATCCTCAGAGGCTTTTTGGGGTGCCGCGCCCAAATCAGCACCGCCCTCCAAGTGAAGCTGTTCCAGCTCAGACATCTTGGTCCGGTTCCTGTTCTAGGGCGCGAATGTAAACCGGTGAAAATGGCTCTCCCTGGCGGATTTCGACCTGTCCCTCTCTAACCATTTCAAGGCTTGCGGAAAAGCTGCTTGCCACGACCGTCGCCCAATCCTTGTTGTCATAAAGGTAATCGCGAAGGTAGGCATTCAAAGGGGTCCATTCACTGACCCGGCCGACGAGCTTGGTCAGCAGCTCCCGCGCCTCCTGGAGTGACCAAACTGTTCTGCGCAAAACCCGGACAGATGTAACAGACTGACGCTGGCGCTGCGTGGCGTAGGCCGACAGGAGGTCGTAGACAGAGGCATCCCAGATGCTTTTGTGGACGACCGACATGGTCTCAGGTTCACCCCGGAAAAACACATCGCGCCCTGCCCGGCTGCGAGCCAACAGTTTTTCAGAAACCTCCCGCATGGCCTCAAGTCGGCGCAAACGAAAAGCAAGCGCTGCGGCCAATTCCTCACCTGTGGGCTCGTCTTCGTCCTTTTGTTCGGGAAGCAAAAGGCGGGATTTTAAATAGGCCAGCCAGGCGGCCATCACCAGATAGTCCGCGGCGAGTTCAAGACGCATCCGCCGGGCTTCGGTCACAAACTCCAGATACTGCTCAACCAAGGCCAGGATCGAGATTTTTGCGAGATCCACCTTTTGCGTGCGCGCAAGACCGAGAAGCAGATCTAGCGGCCCCTCAAAACCGTCGACGTCCACAACCAGCTGCGGATCGGAAGTCGCCCGTTCCTCGCTTGTGTGCACCGCGCTCAGAAGGTCAAATGACTTGTCTGGCGCGGATGCGGGTTGTGTGTCCTGCTCCGCCATTTTGTGTCCCGTTACACTCCCACCCAGCCTGTCAGGGATTGAAACTCTGCCCAGGCCTTGTCTGCATCAAAGCCTGGTTCCAACGCTTTGTATCCAGCCAAAGCCGTGTTGCAACGCTCCAGCGAACGTCCCGCAAGGACCGGTGCGGCATCCGCAACGGCCTGCATTTCCGTTATATCGCCATTGCAGTGGAGCACGACATCGCATCCGGCATCCCAGATTTTTTTGGACCTGCTCGACACATCACCGCCAAGCGCCTTCATGGAGATATCGTCACTCATCAGACAGCCGTCGAAGCCGATTTCATCGCGGATAATCCCATTAATGACCAAACTGCTCTGCGTTCCCGGATTTTCTGCGTCTATGCTCTCATAAAGCAAGTGCGCGGTCATACCCAGGGAGATATCTGCAAGTGCCTTGAATGGCAGGAAATCCACAGCTTCCAGTGCCTTTGTGTCATCCGTGACCCGTGGCAGTTCAAGATGACTGTCCACCTTGGCGCGGCCATGCCCTGGAATATGTTTGATGACAGGTAGAACACCCCCGGCGATAGCCCCATTGATCATCTCGCGCCCAAGGATGGCAACAGTCTCCGGATCATCTGAAAGCGCGCGATCTCCGATCGCATCGACGGTGTCCGGAAACCGGACATCAAGGCACGGCAAACAATCGATGGTAATTCCGACCTCGGACAGATCTGCGGCAATCAGCTGCGCGCCCAGGAACGCCGCCCGTTTTCCAGCGGCCTCATCCGTCTTGTAGAGATCTCCATAAAGCTTGGGGGCTGGATATTTGCGCCAATGCGGCGGCCGTAGCCTCTGCACCCGGCCGCCTTCCTGATCGACGAGCACCGGCGCATCTGCCCGGCCGACAGCATCGCGAAAAGTCCGGGTCAATTCGCGAACCTGATCCGGACTGTCGACATTCCGGGCAAACAGGATCAGTCCCCAGGGATTATGCTCTTTGAAAAACGCTTGTTCAGCAGCGGAGAGACTTGTGCCGGCGCAGCCGGAAATAAAGGCTTTGATCATGATCATCGCTTACCGGCACCACCCCTGCCCGTCAAGAAAGGTCCGGTTCCCCGGCAAGCGCACTTGCGCTCAGGATGCGAACTTGCGATCTAAATCTACGAATCCTTTTTCAAATGGAGTTGCTTTCCATGCGCGCGCGCCATGACATTCCGGCCGGCACTTTGCACCGGATTTCCGTCACATCCGAAATCTTGACCCAAAACCGGCTTGGCGACCCGGCAACGCGCGAAGTGGTCGTTTATGTCCCCCATGGACATGACGGCACTGGGCTGCCGCTTCTGGTGGATATCGTTGGCTATACGTCCGGCGGCCCGGCACATGCGAACTGGAAAAATTTTGGCGAAAACGTTCCAGAGCGCTTGGATCGGCTGATCCATGATGGCGCACTCCCCCCGGTTGTTGTCGCCTTCCCGGACTGTTTCACGCGTCTTGGCGGCAACCAGTATATCGACAGCACAGCGATGGGGCCTTGGGCAACGTGGCTCACCAAGGACATGCTCCAAGCTGTCGAAGGCCAATTCGGCTGCGGCGGAAACGGCAAACGCGGATTGTTCGGCAAGTCATCCGGCGGTTACGGCGCCATTGTGCACGCCATGAAACACGCTGACGTCTGGTCCGCAGCGGCTTGTCACTCCGGAGATATGGCGTTTGAACTCTGTTACTTGCCGGAAATGCCAAGTGCGCTGCGGGCAATCCAGAAACATGGGTCAATTGAGGCCTTTGTGCGCTGGTTTGAAGCCGGACCGAAGTATCCCGGCGGCGCGTTGCATGACCTAATGACCTTCGCAATGGCAGCCACCTACGATCCAGATCCGTCGACGGACACCTTCTGCGGGATTCGCTTACCGGTTGACCTTGAGACCTGCGAAATCATTGAAGACCGCTGGAATGCCTGGCTGTCTTGGGATCCTGTGCAAATGGTCGAAGCGCATACCGATTCCTTGAAATCCATGAAGGGGCTCTGGATCGATTGCGGGTACATCGACCAATACAATCTGGTCTATGGCGCACGCCGTTTGAAACGGAAGCTCGAGGCCGCCGGTGTTGATCACGTCTATGAGGAGTTCAACGACACCCATTCGTCGATTGACTACCGGATGGACGAAAGCCTGCCGTTCCTTGCAAATTCTCTTTTGAAATAGGGACTACCGGCCCCGGCGGAGGGTCAAGACTGCGCCCCCAGCCAGGATCAGCAGCGCACCAACAAGGGCTTCAGGTCCCGGCACTTCGCCCCAAACGGCGTAACCAAACAGGGCCGAGAGGACCACGGTGGCGTAAAAAGCAGGGGCAAGTGTTGCAGCGCCAGCACGTCGGTAGGCCGAAATGTTGAAAGACTGGCCGACAATTGCGAGAGGGCCAAGCCAGGCGAATGCAAGCAGATCGCCCACCGCAACGCCGTCTCTGGCGATCAGCCAAATCACTGGCACGGCCAAAAACAACGCTGCAAACACGTTCACATAGGCCAGGATCGTAACTGTGTCTTCGCGTTGGGCGATGTAGCGCATGATCAAGCTTTCCGCTGCCATGAAGAGCGCACTTGCAATCGCCGCAATGGCCCCAACGAGCGCCATCTCCGAATTCTGGGCCACACTGTCGGCCGATTGAACGACGAGATAGGCGCCAAGCATACTCATCGCTCCGGCGATCCAATGCTTGCCGGTCACCAGCTCTTTCAGGATCAACCCGGCCAGGGCAATCGCAAAGATGCCTTTCGTCAATCCAATTGCGGTCGCATCCGCAAGCGGCATCACGGCCGCTGCATAGACCGCACAGGCCAAGCCTCCTACACCGCACACCGCTCGCATCAAGTGGAGTTTCCATAAGGGACTTAACTGCTTGTGGAGCGGAACTTTTTTCACGCTGGCTACACACAAGATGGTTGCGGCCCCGCCGGCAAACCGAAGCCAGACGAGTGCTACGATTGGCAACACACCGCCTGCCAGTTTCCCGGCCGCAAAAATCGGCGTGAAAGCTGACATGCCCAGGAGCGCCAGAAACAGTGCCGCGGGGATGTTTTCGCGCTGGCCGATGGCGGCAGATGGTGTCACGGCGAAGGCTCCAGATCTTGAATGTGATGATTGGGAACTAGCACTCAAAGGTTCGTCGAAACAGACGCCAGTTCCTCATGCACCCCATGCGAAAACGCATACTATTGCCCATATTTAAGCGAATACGTATACTACGTTCATGAATTGGGATGACCTAAAACTCGTCGACGCTGCGGCTCGCGCGCGTTCTTTATCCGGCGCAGCCAAGGCATTGGATATCAGTCAACCGCAGCTCAGCCGGCGCTTGAAAGCATTCGAAGACCGTGTCGGAGCGCGGCTGTTCGACCGAACACCTTCAGGTCTCAAACCCACAGAAGCGGGGCAAAGGCTTATTCCACTCGCCGCAGATATGCGTCAACGTGCGGATGCAGCGGCGCGCATCATGCCCGATCTGGCCGGTGCTTCGCTCAGGGTCGTTCGCGTTGCTGTTGATGAGGTGCGTGCCCGTGTTTTGACGGATATGTATCCTCTCTTGGACGACCGCCTCAAAGATATCGAGCTTGAGCTGATCTCCAGCCACAGCCATGTCGATCATCAAAGCCGCAGCATCGAGTTGCAGATCAGAAACTGCCTGCCCGAGACAGACACGCTGATTGCGCGCAAGATCGGCGATCTCGCTTACGGGGTCTATGCCAGCAAATCCTACGCGGCGGCCCACCCATCTGTTTTTGAAGAAGCCCGGTACTCAGCGTGCAGTTGGCTTGGCTTTACGCCCGACGATCTCTGGTATCCGACCCAAAACCGTTGGCTTGCAGAACGCCTGCCCGCGCCACCCAGGCTGCGCACCAATACCATGACCACTATGATGAACATGATCTCGAGCGGATCTGGCCTTGGATTGCTTCCGGTCTTCATGGGTGACCGGCATCCAGACCTCGTACGGGTCATGGAACCCTTGCCGGAACTCACAAATCCGGAGCATATCATCGTTCACCGCGATGTCCGGCGTGAACCTGCCGTCCGTCTGGCGATCGACGCTATTTCGGATGTTTACCGGCACATGACCCCGCACCTTCTCGGTTTGCAGAGCCAAGTCAAGTTGACAGCCGCCGAATAAAAAATGGCCGGAAAACCCGGCCATCTTAATTGTTCTATTGGTGCGCCCTGGTCTATTGCCTGCGGACAAAACAGTCGCCGCCAGCGCCTTGCAGCTGTTCACACAACCGGATGGCTTCGTCACGCGAACCCGTCGGGATCCGAGCCCGGTAGAAGACCCCCCGATCGCCGAGGTCCGCCGCCACAATCACGGCGTTCACGTTCCCGATAATCGACGGGTAGCGACGTTGTAGCGACGAATAGGCATCGCTCGCAGCCGAAGCTGAGCGCTGAGACGTCACCTGAACGATATACGTTCCGGCCGGTATGGAACCGGTGCCAGCAGCCGCTGCGGCCGGTGCCGTAGCCGTAGCGGACACCGGAGCCGACGCCGGTTGAGACAAGTTCAGTGGACCATTGTTCTGCGTTGCCGGTGCAGGATTTGCTGCAGCTGCGGGTGCCTGCGCAACTTGCACAGGGGCAGCGGGTTTCTTACGCGGCAGGACAGTCGGAACCGGTCCGGCAGGCTCTTCAACCGGCGCAGCAGGTTCTGCTGCAGCAACGATTGCAGGCGTTGTCGGTGCCGGTGCAGCGGGTGGAGGCGTTCCGACAGCCGGTTCAGCCGGTGTCGGAGCAGCTGCCGGTTCCGGCGAAGGTGTTGCCGTGATCGGCTGAGTTGCAACAACACGGGGCTCAGCCGGCGCAGGAGCTGCCGGTTGCGCGGTGCCATTAGCTGCTGGCGCCGCATCCTCGCCCGACACTATGGTTCCGTCCGGACGAACTACAACTGTCCGGACCCGCTTGGTTGCTCCTGGTACGAGTTCCGCACCGGATTGAACACCGGCAGGTGCTGGCGGCAAGGAGGCAGGTTCAGGTGTTTCCGGACGCGCGAGCTGTGTCGGCGCATTTTCGTTGCGGCCATCAACGCGATCGTAAATCAGCTTGGCAGACTGATTGTTGCCGGCAGACGGATCCTGCTCTTCCGGGAAAATTTTGAGTGGCTCTTGCAGGCCGCTAATCACAGGCGGCGGGCCATCCGGGACTGCGATCGTGTCGGTATCCAGGAAGAAGAACCCAATAGCGCCAAGTGCAGCAACGCCCAAGACACCAGCAGCAACAAAGATGCCACGACGCGAACGTTCTTCTGCGTGTGGTACCGCAGCTTGCTCTGCGCGCGAGTGCGGCGGCAAAACCCCACTGCCCTTCAAGGTTGGGTCACTCTCCTGCATCGCCCGTGCGACGGCATCGAGATCATAACCTTCCGGCGGCGGCGGTGTGTCATCATCGCCAAGGTCGCGAACAGCGTCTGCAGCTGCCGGCCAGACCATATCGTCGATATCATCAGCTGACTTCCGATCCGGAGTCTCGGCAGCATAAGCTGCCGCAGTGGCCTTCTTTTCTGCCGAAGCTTGTGCTGCGGCAGGCTCAGATAAATTCTCTGCCGCGCTTTGTTGACGAGCCCGGTCGTCCCGCTCCGGAAAATCAAGATCTGCCAGAAGCGTATCGATACCGGCGATTGATTTCTGACTGTCCTCGGAGGCCAGAGGTCCACTTTCGGAAGCCGCACCACCCTGTGGCGTGGTTAGCGCGGCAAACAGATCATCTTCGTTGATTGCCGGTCGTTGCGGTGCCGGGGCGGACGGCAAAGAGACTTCAGGCTGAATGTCCTGCGCCGGATGTTCAAAAGCCTGCGTAGATGGTGGAGTTTCCGAACCGAATGCCGGACGCGGGTCGCCGGCGCGGCTTACGGTATTATCCGGAGTTACTGTGTCGGAATAGTTATCGGAGCGCACCGGAGCAGGTGCTTGACTGAAGCTTGCCGTGTGCGCTTGGTACCCACCTGAATAGTAGCTCGAGTCCGCAGTCGATTGCTGGGTCTGCGGTGTTGTCTGCGGTTCCGGCGAAACTGGTGCGGGCGCAGTTCGTTGATCGAATGTCTGGTCTTCAGGCGGATCGATGGTCTGACGCAGGGCGCCCTTCAGCTCATCTTCAAGTTCAGCGGTCAGATTCTGTTCAAGATCATTCGCTACAGAGGCTGCCAAGCCTGTTCTAAAATCACGCCCGAAATCGACAGCAGGTCCGCGCGGTTGAGGCGGAGACGATGGTTGGAAGCCTGGTTGCGCTGGCTCTGAGACTGACGGTGTGGGCGCAGATGGTGCCGGTCGGTTCATCGCGCTTGCAGCTTTGGCTTCAATCGTGTCCAGCTGCGGCACCTGCGGCCAGCCAGGCACATCATTTCTTGGCTCGGACTGGGCTTGATAGCCAGCTGCAGAGCTTTCTGAAGACTGCACCACACCCTGGGTGACAATAGAACCGGGGGCGGTTGCTTGCTGCGGAGCATTGAAGCGCGGCGACTCGCTGGAAAGCGGGGCGTCGGAGCGCGGAATTTCTGGTGATTGCCCGGCGCCGAATACGGGTTCCTGGCGCGGTGGATTGGGATCCGCAGTGGGTTTCGGCTCACTTGCGAAATCATCCAAGTCTGCGAAATAATCAGTGCTTCCAACCCGGCCGCTGCTCACCGGCGCCCCCAATTGCTTGTTATTATGGACAATGCGCGCCAATTCAATCAGCGGATCTTCACCAGACGGCCGGTTTCCCCCGGACGGTGCCGGGGTCTCTGCCGTATCTGGCCGCTTTTTGTCGTATTCGTCTGACATGAGCGCTCTAAAGAACCGGTTTCGTTACGCTACGTTTTATCAATATACCCTGACCACTTCTCACAAGGCATATCAGCGCATTTCCTCAGGAGCTTGTACACCGAGAATCGCCAAGCCTGACGAAAGTACCAAGGATACTGCACGAACCAAAGCAACACGCGCTACGGTTAATTTCGTGTTACTAGAATCAATAAAACGTAAATGAGGCAATTCCTTGCCTCTATTCCAGTGACCGTGCAGTGAACTTGCAAGTTCATGCAGGTAAAACGCGATTCTATGCGGCTCATGGGTGTCGGCTGCAGCTTCGACAACTTTTGGCCACTCGGCCATTTTGCCGATCAATTCAAGCTCTCCGCTGTCATCAAGCAGGGAATAGTCGGCACTCGAGAGTACAGAATCACTCAAATCTTGCCCGGACAGTTCTTCTGCGGCCTGCCGCAAGACAGAACAGCAGCGCGCATGACCATACTGAACATAAAAGACCGGATTGTCCTTGGACTGCTCCGTTACCTTCTTAAAGTCAAAGTCGAGTGGCGCATCGTTCTTCCGGAACAACATCATGAAACGGACCGGATCCGATCCAACTTCATCGACCACTTCGCGCAGGGTAATGAAATCACCGGACCGCTTTGACATCTTCACCGGCGCGCCGTCGCGCATAAGTTTCACAAGCTGGCAGAAACGGACGATGACTTCGGTATCGCCGCCGGACACGGCCTTTCCGACCGCTTGCAAGCGTTTGGCGTAGCCGCCGTGGTCTGCACCAAGAACGTAGATAGCTTCCTTGAAACCGCGCTGGAACTTGTCCTCGAAATACGCGACGTCAGCCGCAAAATATGTGTAGGACCCATCTGACTTTTTCAGCGCCCGATCGGTATCGTCCCCAAAATCGCTTGCTCGGAAAAGTGTCTGTTCGCGGTCTTCCCAGTCGTCTGGGACCTGGCCCTTGGGCGGCGGGAGCGTGCCTTCATACACAAGGCCTTTGGCCCGCAGACCATCGAGCATGTGATCAATCTTTGATCCGTTGCTGCCACTGCGCTCATGTAGAGATCGCTCGGAAAAAAAGACCTCATGCTCAACACCGAGCGCGGCGAGATCCGAGCGGATTAAATCCAGCATCGCGGCAATCGCGCGATCCTTGACCTTGGGAAGCCAATCGGCTTCGTCCTGATCGAGCAAATCACTGCCGAATTCGTCCTTCAGCGCCACGCCAACCGGGACGAGGTAATCTCCGGGATAAAGGCCAGCCGGGATCTCGCCGATATCTTCGCCGAGTGCTTCGCGATAGCGAAGAAAAGCACTGCGGGCAAGCGTGTCGATCTGAGAGCCGGCGTCGTTGATGTAGTATTCTTTGACCACTTCATTGCCGGCAAATGCCAGCAAATTGGCAAGCGCATCGCCAACCACGGCACCGCGAATATGTCCGACATGCATCGGTCCGGTAGGGTTCGCGGAGACATATTCAACATTCACCTTGGAAGGATCAGCGGTCTTCGTGCCGCCATAACCAAGGCCTTCCGCAAGAATGCTCCCAAGTATCTTCTGCCAGACACTCTGATCGACCCGCAGATTGATAAACCCAGGACCAGCGACCATGGTTTCGGTAATTTCCGGGTCTTTTGAGAGTTCGGCAACCAAACGCTCCGCCAGATCGCGCGGCTTCATGCCCAGCGGCTTTGCAAGAACCATTGCCGCATTGGTCGCAAAATCCCCATGAGCCGGATCCCGAGGTGCCTCGACGACAACGCGGGACAGATCTGGCGCATTGCCATCCGGCCCTTTCAATTCAAGCGCTTCGAGGCATTTTTTCACGCGTTGCGTGAACACGGCAAAGATGTTCATTCAGGCACCGGTCAGGGTTGAAACTTCAAACACAACGGCCCCGCACGCGCCAGCGAGAAGCCCTCTAGCGCGGCGGGGATCCGATTTTGACCCTGCGCCTACCCCAAATCCGGTGTGTCGTCAAACAGTCTGCGGTGTTCTTCGATCGCATAACGATCAGTCATGCCAGCTATATAATCACATACGCGCCGGGCCCTGCTGGTCTCGTCAAGGCTCTCCAAGCCCTTGTCCCAAGGAGCCGGCATCAGGTCCGGCTCGGCAAGAAGACGCGCAAATAGATCCCTGACGACTCGGGCAACAAGACGGCGGACCGACAAAACATCCTCATGGCGGTAGACCCGCGCGAACAGGAACCGTTTCACTTCCTTTTCGGCCGCTGTCATGGCTGGCGAAAACCCGACCAGACACTTTCCAGCCGAACGCACATCCTCAACGCTTTGCGGATCTAACTCGCTGATATTGCGCACGCCCTCCTGAATAACATCTTCCACCATCCGGGTAATGCTGCGGCGGACGATCTCGTGGATCCGCCGCGTTTCTTCAAGGCCTGGATACTTGTGGTCCACTTCCGCGAGAATATCTGCCAGAAACGGAACTTCCCGCATGTCGTCGATCGCGAACAGGCCAGCCCGAAGTCCATCGTCAAGATCATGCGCGTCGTAAGCGATGTCATCTGCAATCGCCGCAGCTTGTGCCTCAGCACTCGGCCATGTTCCAAGCATCAGATCCTGCTGTTTCTGATACTCCCGGATCGCGAAGGGCAACTCACCGTCCTTGAACTTGCCAAGCGGTGCACCGGCAACATCGATGAGTGGACCGTTGTGCTTCACCAGGCCTTCCAGGGTTTCCCAGGCGAGGTTCAGCCCGTCAAACTCCGCATAGCGGTGCTCTAGATGCGTTACGACCCGCAAGGACTGGGCGTTGTGGTCAAAGCCACCAAAAGGCGCCATGCATTCATGCATGACATCCTCGCCCTCATGGCCGAAAGGTGTGTGTCCAAGATCGTGTGCAAGCGCAAGGCACTCTGCCAGATCCTCATCCAGCCTAAGTGCACGGGCAAGCGAGCGGGCGATCTGGGAGACCTCAATCGTGTGCGTCAAACGCGTGCGGAAATGATCTCCCTCGTGATACACAAAGACCTGTGTCTTGTGCTTGAGACGCCGAAAGGCCGAGGAATGGATGATCCGGTCACGATCGCGCTGGAAAGGTGTCCGGGTCGGGCTTTCAGGCTCCGGAAAGTGGCGCCCCCGGCTCTTGAACGGGTTTTGAGCATAGACTGCAAGGGATTGCGCCCCGTACCCGATGTCTGCCTGGATTTTCTTCCAATTGTCGTTCACTGCCCGTCCCCTTGAATAACGCACCGGTACTGGCCCAGTTATTGACGCTTGTGCTTCGAGATCTTAACTATCGGGTTAAGTCAATTTTGTCGCGCTAACATTGGCGCAGACACAGCGAGTCAGTAGAAGATGACCGAAACGCTTGAAAATCGAGTAACAGTCAGTGATCGCGCTGCCAAGCGCATTGCCAAGATTTTGTCGGGAGAGGCTGCCGGCAGCATGCTGCGCGTTAGCGTGGAGGGCGGCGGATGCTCGGGCCTGCAATACAAATACGATGTGGTCGGCGCACAAGAAGATGATGATCTGGTGATCGAGAAACTCGGCGCGACGGTGCTGATCGATTCCATCTCCTTGCAATACATGGGCGGATCGGAGATCGACTTCGTGGACGATCTGATCGGTCAGGCCTTCCAGATCAACAATCCGCATGCTGTTGCTGGTTGCGGCTGCGGCACGAGCTTCACGATCTAATAGCCTGCCTGAACAAAGCTGTTCGCTCAGAGACCGAACCGGTTAGATGTTAATGGCTGGGCATATGTTCAGAACGTGGGCGACAAACGATCTCCTTCGCATATGATGCGGCGCAGAGAGCGGCGGAGACTTGTGATGAAAATTGCCACCTGGAACATCAACGGCGTCAAGGCACGGCTGGAAACAGTGCAGGAATGGCTGAAAGAAGCCTCGCCCGATGTTGCATGTTTGCAGGAGATCAAGTCGGTCGACGAAAACTTTCCGCGCCAGCCGTTTGAAGATCTCGGCTATAATGTCGAAACTCATGGGCAAAAAGGCTTCAACGGCGTTGCCATCCTCTCAAAAACGCCTCTGGAAGACGTTGAACGGCGGCTTCCAGGAAACGACGACGACGAACAGGCACGCTATATCGAAGCAACAGTGACCAACGGAGACGGCGTTGTGCGCTTCGGTTGCCTCTATCTGCCCAACGGCAACCCGCTTGGGAACGAAAAATTTCCCTACAAGCTTGGCTGGATGGACCGGTTGTTGGTTCATGCGGAAAAACAGCTTGCGGAAGAAGTGCCCTTCATTCTCCTGGGCGACTACAATGTCATCCCGGATCCGGTTGATGCGAGAAATCCGGAAAACTGGACGGACGACGCTCTGTTCCAACCCGAAAGCCGGCAGAAATTCCGCGCCCTTACGCATCTTGGCATGACCGAAGCCATCCGGGCCTGCACCGAAGCTCCAGAGACTTACACCTTCTGGGACTATCAGGCCGGAGCCTGGCAGAAAAACAACGGCATCCGCATTGATCACATTTTGATGTCGCCGCAGGCGAACGACAAAATGCTTGGTTGCGGGATCGACAAACATGTGCGCGGTTGGGAAAAGCCGTCCGACCATGTTCCCGTGTGGGTTAAGCTCGCCGCCTGAATGCCGATGCTCCCGGTGCCTTTATATCCACTGCATTGAAGAAACTGGCTGGTCTATGCCGTTTGCGATCCTTCGCCGGCATGCTATATTTTCGTTAATGGGATAACGGACCAAGGCCACTGGCCCGCACCGGCGAAAAGCGGGTTTTTCTCCTGGCGCTGCTTCAAGCTGCGCTCCCCAAACCTCTTTGCCGCGTTGACTGTGGCAGTCTTGTCGAGCGGTTCTCAATACGTTTCAACAGAAGCTCAAGCCCAAGAGACGGCCAAACCGAATGTGCCTTGCACGTGCCGTTATCAGGGTGAGGACTACAGCATCGGCGACTCCATCTGCTTGTCCAGCGGCTCCAGCCCCAAAATGGCGACATGTTCGATGGTTCTGAACAATACGTCCTGGAAGATGAGCAACGCCCCCTGCCCGCAAGCCCTCGAGATTCCGGAGGTATCGCCCATTCAACAGGCGTCACCGGACGAATTGGCGGATACACCGATCCTTTGATTGACCGTAGTTGGGTACCGCCTGCAGAAAGCGCGCGATGTTGTCTTCACTACGTCGTTGCTGTGTGTCTGGAGGGTTTCACGCGGTCAAAGCCGCGTTGCGCAAATTACTGCGTTGGGACCTGCTGAGCCGTCAGCATATCCGGACGGTTGTTTTCGATCCATGTATCAGCCAGGGACCGTGCTTCTGCACGAACCGGTTCCGGCGCGACGGCAAAATACTGCTCATGCAGGTTGTTGATCCAGGTTGTGTCCTGGCCGGTTGCTTGTTTGCGGGCAACAGTCAACCACATCAAACCCCGAGCTTTTTTCTTGTCTGAAGATCCAAGAGAATAAAGCGTTTCGCCGAGTTTGGCCTGAGCACCGACATGGCCTTTGAGCGCAGCAAGATTATACCAGCGCACCGCCATCCGGCTGTTGGTCTCCCGGTACATTTCCCCAAGATGAAACTGGGCGGCTGCATCGCCGTAATAAGATGCCGCGTGAGTAAAGATCCTGCGGGCTTGTCCTTCATCTTTGATGACGGCGCCATCGATGCCGCTCAGATAATAAGAGCCAAGTGCTACGAAGGCACTGGAGACAAAAGGTGCATCCGGGGAATCTGGGCTGTCATTGCCGTGATCCCGGACAATCTGGCTATAATATTGAAACGCCTTGTAGTCATCTTCCTGCACACCGTCGCCCTTGGCGTACATGTCACCAAGCTTCCAGGCAGCCATGGTCTGCCCGTTTTCTGCGGCATATTTCAAAGACGAGATCGCTGCTGTTTTATCACCAGAGTAATACTGACGGGCACCAGTGCGCAGAGCTTCATTGGGCGACATGGTCGACGGATTGATCGGTCCGGGCGCGGCCGGCTGGCCGTCAAACGCCTTTGACGGCACTGTTGCCATCATCAAGGCGAGCGCGCCAACAACGGCCCCGCTGACGCTTAAGTGCTGACGATGTGTCTTCTTGCTGTACATCCCGTTCACACTATTCTCCCGCGAGCGATATTCATCGTCACGGGCACATATCCCATTCATCTGTTACACCAAGCTGATGCTTGAATGTTTGACACCTCACCATGCGTCTTGAAACGATTGCGTGATGTCCCAAATGTGAGCGATCAATCAGGCCTTAGTTGGGCTGCGCGCCCTGCCCCAGCAAAACCGCCGTAACGCATTGAACCATCGCGCAACCTGGCATCTGTTTTTGTGCCGAGCGCTACGTGTTGATCCACTCGTGTACTGCAATCATGGCCGAACATGGGCATCAATCGGTTCCGTGAAGGCACCGCAATACTTTGCCGCCAAGTGTTGCTGAATAGGCACAATTTGCCGCCCCTCCTAAGACCCAATCGAAACACACGCAGGTTGACGATCGGTTTCCATATCTTCAAAAGGCCTCGAGTGATGCCAATTAGCTTAAACGCTGGGGAAAACGGGGGCTTTTGGCCAATTTCCTTGGCTGTTCTATGTTTGTACTTCAAACTGAATCATGATTTGGTGTAGGACCGGCGTGATCAGATGCGCGGTCAGCGCAGTTTAATAAAACCAGGTACCCATCAGGCGATACGCAATGAGCGGAAAAGACGATCTTTTTGCAGGCAATGCAGCTGTTTCCAATCCGGTTGGGTCGGAACCGGCACCAGCACCCAAGCCTGCACTGACGCCTGTTGCGGATCTTTCTGAGGCACGAAAGAAGTCACAAGCTGCTGCCGAAAACAGCGATTATTCAGCTGCCGATATTGAAGTCTTGGAAGGACTGGAGCCCGTTCGCAGGCGTCCGGGTATGTATATTGGCGGCACGGACGAAAAGGCCCTCCACCACCTTTTTGCTGAAGTCATCGACAACTCCATGGACGAAGCCGTTGCGGGACACGCAACCTGGATTGATGTCTCCCTTGGTGCAGATGGCTACCTGAACATTACGGACAACGGCCGCGGCATCCCGGTCGATCCGCATCCAAAGTTCAAGGACAAGTCGGCTCTGGAAGTCATCATGACGACCCTGCATGCCGGCGGTAAATTCGACAGCAAAGTCTATGAAACGTCCGGTGGTTTGCATGGCGTTGGCGTGTCCGTCGTTAATGCCCTGTCGGACGAACTGGTTGTCGAAGTGGCCCGAAGCCGCAAGCTCTATCGTCAGATCTTTCGTCGCGGTCATCCGCAAGGACCGCTGGAGCATATTGGCGATACTCAAAACCGCCGCGGCACGATGGTCCGCTTCAAGCCGGACGAGACGATTTTCGGAAAAGGTGCGAAATTCCAGCCGGCGCGCTTGCTCAAGATGGCGCGCTCGAAAGCCTATCTCTTTGGCGGCGTCGAAATCCGCTGGCACTGCGCTCCAGAATTGATTTCAGAGAAGGACGAAACCCCGGCAGAGGCCGTCTTCCACTTCCCCGGCGGCCTGCGGGACTTTCTGGAAGAACGACTCGGCAAAGAACGGAGGGTGGTCGAGGAAGTCTTTTCGGGCCGGACCGACAAGACCGGCAAACATGGATCGGTCGAATGGGCCGTCAGCTGGTTTGCAGGCGACGGGTTCATCAATTCCTACTGTAACACCGTCCCAACCCCGGAGGGCGGCACGCACGAGGCCGGTTTCCGCTATGCGCTCCTGCGGGGCCTGAAAGCCTACGGTGAACTGGTCAACAACAAGAAGGCCTCGATCATCACCGGTGATGACGTCATGACATCTGCCGGCGGGATGCTCTCGGTCTTCATCCGGGAACCCGAATTTGTTGGCCAGACCAAAGACAAACTGGCTACCAACGAAGCAACACGCGTTGCCGAGACGGCGGTTCGCGATGCCTTTGATCACTGGCTGACCGCCTCGCCCAATCAAGCCAACAAGCTTCTGGAATGGGTAATCGACCGTGCCGAGGAACGCCTTCGGCGCCGCCAGGAAAAAGACGTGGCCCGCAAGACAGCCGTGCGCAAGCTCCGTCTCCCTGGAAAGCTCGCGGATTGCTCGACCAGCCAGTCGGAGGGAACGGAACTCTTTATCGTTGAGGGCGACTCGGCGGGCGGATCTGCAAAACAAGCACGAAACCGTGCCAACCAGGCCGTTTTGCCGCTGCGCGGCAAGATCCTCAACGTCGCCAATGCTGGCCGCGACAAGCTGGTCGCCAATCAGCAGCTCGCCGACCTCATTCAAGCGCTCGGCTGCGGGACCCGCTCCAGCTACGCCGAAAAGGATCTGCGCTACGAAAAAATCGTCATCATGACCGATGCGGACGTGGACGGCGCACACATCGCTTCTCTGTTGATCACGTTCTTCTATCGTGAAATGCCGGAACTGATCCGCGGTGGTCATCTCTATCTTGCGGTGCCACCACTCTATCGCTTGAGCCAAGGCGGAAAGACCCTCTACGCACGCGACGACATGCACAAGGACGAACTTTTGGCGAGCTCCTTCAAGGGCAAATCGAAGGTTGAAATCGGCCGCTTCAAGGGTCTTGGCGAGATGCTGCCCGCCCAGCTGAAGGAAACCACTATGGATCCATCCAAGCGGTCCCTTCTCAAAGTCAGCGTGGACGAGTTTGCCATTGCAGATACCAATGACACAGTTGAACGGCTCATGGGCAACAAACCCGAAGCTCGTTTCCGGTTCATCCAGGACAATGCTGAATTTGCCGACGACCTTGATATCTAAGGCTCAGGCGGGCAGACCCCAATTGATTCAAAGTGTTATGGGAAGATGGGTGTTCAAGTCGCATTTAACTTAAATGCCAACGAAATCATGCGATGTAGAAGTTTTATGCGTATGATCACTCATACACCTAGTTTTATTGCGCAAGATTTCGGACCAACCATTAACTGAGTTGGCAAAACGACAAGAGAAATACTGAACATTTCTGATATTTAACATCACCAATGCATTGACTCACCAGCGAACAAATGTAGGGTGTGGCCAAATCGGCGAAGGGCAGTTCAGGACGAACTGCTGCCATTAAATCACAACATTCGGGCAAAGCGCTCCATGTCATTTAATACTCTCGGTCTGAGCGAGAAGGTCCTCGCTGCAGTTGATGCAGCCGGTTATAAAGATCCAACAGCCATCCAGGCAGGTGCCATACCTCAAGTCCTGGAACGGCGCGATGTCCTCGGCATTGCACAGACCGGGACCGGCAAGACCGCCAGCTTCACCTTGCCGATGCTGACCCTTCTTGAAAAAGGACGTGCCCGCGCCCGCATGCCGCGCACGCTGATCCTGGAGCCAACCCGGGAATTGGCCGCTCAGGTCCAGGAAAACTTCGAGAAATACGGCACGAACCACAAGCTGAACGTTGCCCTTTTGATCGGCGGCGTTTCCTTTGCCGAGCAAGACAAGAAGCTCGATCGCGGCACGGACGTGCTGATCGCCACACCTGGCCGCCTGCTGGATCATTTCGAGCGCGGTAAGCTGCTGCTCCAGGGCGTCGAAATCCTGGTGATCGATGAAGCTGACCGGATGCTCGACATGGGCTTTATTCCGGACATTGAGCGGATCTGCAAGCTGATCCCGTTTACGCGGCAGACCTTGTTCTTCTCAGCAACGATGCCACCGGAAATTCAGCGCCTAACCGAAACATTTTTGCAGAATCCTGCGCGGATCGAAGTGGCTCCGACCTCTTCAACGTCCGAAAATGTAACACAGCAGCTGAAGGCTGCTGGCGGCAAGGATTACGACAAACGCGCTGCCTTGCGCGAACTTCTGGAAGGTGCTGAAGACCTTCAGAACGCGATTGTCTTCTGCAACCGCAAGCGCGATATCTCAACGCTGTTCCGGTCGCTTGAGCGCCACGAATACAACGTTGGTGCTCTTCATGGCGACATGGACCAGCGCACCCGCATGATGATGCTGGAAAACTTCCGGAAAGGCGCGATCAAACTGCTCGTTGCCAGTGATGTGGCAGCTCGCGGGCTGGACATCCCGGAAGTCAGCCACGTCTTCAACTACGATGTTCCGATCAATGCGGAAGACTACGTTCACCGGATCGGCCGCACGGGACGTGCTGGCCGCAGCGGAACAGCGTATACGCTCGTAACGGAAAGCGATCAGAAGTATTTGCGCGCGATCGAAGAGCTGACAAACCAGTCGATCGAATGGATCGGCGAATCGATCGACTTCGAGGCTGCCGCAGCGGAACGCAAAGCCAAGCGCCGCTCGCCCAAATCGGCCAAGGCAGATTCAAGCAACGACAACGACGCAAGTCAGAGCAAACCAGCGCCGAAAAAGCGTGGACAGTCACGCCGAAAAATTGAAGAGCCGGCCGCTGAAACGCAGGTTGAAGAAACACGCTCAAGCAACAGGGTTCAAAAGATTTCTCAAAAATCAGGCAGCAAGCCGCAAAAGCAAGACAACAACGCCCCAGCCTTCAGCGAAGGCGTGCATATTCCGGCATTCCTGCTTCGCGAGCCACGGGCTAAAAAAGCGTCGTAATCCCCAACTTGCAGGAACTCGACCAAATTATTTAACTCGTCCTTAAACGTTACGTCAGATTTTGGATGTCAAGAATTCGGGCCGTGTGGGGTGGCCACCGAAGAAGACTTGACTGAGAGAAAACTGATGTCGGATAAGGACGATCATATCAGGACCATCGGATACGGTGAGTCCGCGATCGGGTACATAAGGAAAAACACCTTACCCGCTTATCCGCGCTCTTATGAACTCTGGTACACATATTCCGCCGGATACAACCAGGGCCTCAATCGCGCTATCAACGAAGCTGTAAAAGAAAACGGCCGAATCAGCACCGATGAGATGCTGTCCCTCTATGGTCGTTTCTTATCCCCGACCCGCCTGGGTGACCGCCTCGATGATGTCGGCTCAAAAGTTTCCCGCGAAGTTGAAGAGATTGTCGAAACACTGAAGCTGAGCGCTGATGCGACATCCGACTACGGTGCCGCTCTTGAGCAGGCCGGCCTTAAGATCTCCGGGATCACCGATCCGGATAAACTGAAGCTTTATGTAACGCATCTGGTCAAATCCACCCAAAATGCGGTTGCATCCAACAGGAAGCTGGAAAGCCAGCTGTTGGAATCAAAAAAGCACATTGAGAACTTGCAGTCCTCGCTTGAAGCGATCCGCTATGAGTCTCTGATTGATGAGCTGACAACCCTTAACAATCGCAAGCACTTCGACAATTCGCTCGAGAAGGTGATCCGGAACTCCATAGAGAGTGGCCGTGGGTTTGCGTTGTTGATGACGGACATAGATCATTTCAAGAAGTTCAACGACACGTACGGTCACCAGACGGGCGATCAGGTATTGCGCCTCGTTGCCTTGTCCGTGAAACAAAACATTTCAAGCCAAGACATTGCGTGCAGATATGGCGGCGAGGAGTTCGCGATCATCTTGCCACATGCCGGGTTGGACGAAGCTGTTGAAGTGGCAGAAAAGATCCGTGCTGCTGTTATGGCCAAGGAACTTGTTAAGCGCTCGACGGGTGAAAACCTTGGGCGCATCACGATTTCCGCCGGTATTGCAGCCTACAAGCCGGACGATAACGAGCACACCATCGTCTCGCGTGCTGATGAAGCAATGTATGCGGCCAAGAACGCTGGCCGTAACCTCGTGAAAACCGAAAACGATCTCGAAATGAAAGAGAACCAGGAAAACGTTGCCTAACAACCGACGACGGCCTCCTGAAACTATCTCCCGGACCTAGTCTTCCGCGTCCAATCCCATCTGCCAGAAATCCGCTTCCAATCGGCTTGCCTTTTCGAACAAGGCCAAAAGCCGCGGATACCGTGCTTCGGTCAGATAGACGTCCCCCGTCTCGTCAATCCAGTTGGCAAACCCCTTGGCCAGATCCTGATAGGCATCACTGCCATATTCCTGGATCCAGCGGCTGTAAGGATTGCTGTCGGTGGCCGCACCCGCATTCATCAGCGCTGACCCGATTTCGGCATAGCCGATCACACACGGGGCGAGTGCTGCTTGCAGATCCAGGAGATCGCCGGACATGCCGGCATCCAGAACAAAGCGCGTGTAAGCCATAGTAGGTGTATCTTCTGGGGCACTTTCAATATCTTCGCGTGTCATGCCCCAGGTGCCACAAAGCTCCAGGTGTAGGTCCAGCTCGACATCCAGTATGGCCTTAACGCCCTCAAGTGACTGACGCATGTCGCCAACTGTCGGGCTTTTATAAATGGCGAGCGCATAGGCCCGCGCAAACTGGATCAGAAACAGATAGTCCTGGACCAGATAGTGTTTGAATGCGCTGAGCGGGAGATCCCCTTTGCCGAGCTGGCGAACGAACTCGTGGTCAACATAAGACGCCCATTGCGGTGCCGCATCGGCCTTCAGCCGCTCAAACAACTTCACGCTATCCCCTGAAATATTGGAGTATGGTCAATCAATTCCGCGCATGTGCGCTGAGGTCCGCTGCCTGAAGAGACACAGATTCGCCACAACCGCAGGCAGACACTTCGTTCGGGTTCTTGAAGACGAATCCGGACCGGAACTTGGTCACTTCAAAGTCCATTTCCGTTCCGAGCAGGAAAAGCACGGCGGACGGGTCGACAAAGATCTTTGCACCCTTGTCTTCGATCACATCATCGCCGGGGCTCGCCTCTTCGACGAGATCCATGGCGTATTCCATACCAGCGCAGCCGCCTTTTTTGATGCCGACGCGCAGACCCAATGCCGGCTTGTCCGCGTTATCGACAAGTTCGCAGACCCGTTCTGCGGCAGCATCGGTCAATGTCATGACCTGGAATTTTGAGGCAGAAGCCATCATGTCCTCTCAAGCAGTCTCAGGAGTTTAACCTGATATAGGAACTCAGCTTAAGGATACAAAGGGAAGAACTCAATACCAGTTGAGCGCGACCTTGGCCTCATCGGACATGCGGTCCGGCGTCCAGGGCGGGTCAAAGACCATGTCGACAGTCACCGGGCCAACGCCGGCAACAGAGGCAACAGCGTTCTCAACCCAACCCGGCATTTCACCTGCAACGGGACACCCCGGCGCCGTGAGGGTCATATCGATGTTGATCGACCGGTCATCTTCGATATCTACCTTGTAAATCAGGCCGAGCTCATAGATGTCACACGGAATTTCCGGATCGTAGACGGTTTTCAGAGCACCGATGATGTCCGTCGTCAGCCGGTCGAGTTCGGCCGGAGAGATCGCGCTTTGGGCGCTTACCTCAGCCTGGAGCTCCTCACCAGCTGCATTCGTATCGATCGTGGTCGCGTTATCCATGTCCATCGGTCCTTACCCGAAGAAGCTCTGCGCCTTTACGAGCGCTTCATACAGCGCGTCGACTTCATCGCGCGTGTTGTACATTCCAAAACTTGCCCGGCATGTAGAGGTTACACCATATTTTGCCAATAGGGGCTGAGCGCAATGTGTGCCCGCACGAACCGCCACGCCAGACCGGTCAATGATCGTCGAGACATCATGAGCGTGGGCTCCCTCGATCTCAAATGAGATGATGGCCCCCTTCCCCGGTGCATCGCCGAATATTCGGAGTGAGTTGATCTGGCGCAGTTTTTCATGCGCGTAGATTTTCAGATCTTCCTCATGGCGCGCAATGTTATCGCGGCCAATCGAATCCATGTAGTCCAGCGCAGCTCCAAGACCAATCGCCTGAACGATCGGCGGGGTGCCGGCTTCAAACCGGTGTGGCGGTGCATTGTACGTCACATCATCCTCGGTCACATCGAGGATCATTTCTCCGCCGCCCTGGAACGGACGCAACGCTTCCAAACGTTCCGGCTTGCCGTAAAGCACGCCGATGCCCGACGGGCCGTACACCTTGTGACCTGTGAAAACGTAATAGTCGCAACCAATGTCCTGAACATCGACCGGCATATGCACGGCAGCCTGACTTCCGTCCACGAGGACCTGAATGCCGCGCTCATGCGCGATTTCACAGATCTCCTTGACCGGAACAACGGTTCCAAGAACGTTGGACATATGCGTGATAGCGACGAGCTTGGTCCGGTCGGTCAACGCGTCCTTGAACGCCTCCAGATCAAACGAGCCATCCTCACGGACATAGACCCACTTCAACTTTGCCCCGTGCCGCTCCCGGTGGAAGTGCCAAGGCACGATGTTGGAGTGGTGCTCCATGATCGACAGAACGATCTCATCGCCCTCTGCGAAGAACTTCCCGCCGAGACCATAGGCAACGAGATTGATCGCTTCGGTGGTTGACTTGGTGAAAACAATATTGTCGACGGAACCAGCGTTCAGGAAACGGCGAACCTTTTCCCGCGCCGCTTCGAAGTTATCAGTGGCCGTATTGGACAGGTAATGCAGACCCCGGTGGACGTTGGCGTATTCATGGCTATACGCCTTGGTCACCGCATCGATCACCGCCTGAGGTTTTTGCGCCGAGGCGCCATTGTCGAGATAAACCAGCGGCTTTCCATAGACCTCGCGCGCAAGGATCGGGAAATCCTTGCGGATCGCCTCAACATCGTATGCCGTCGATATCGTGGTCTCTTGTGCGGTTGCGACCGTCATGCGGCGCTGCTCCTTATTCCAAAAATCCTTTTCCGCAGAAATGCTTCATCACCCGGCGGAAAACAAGAGTGTGCGCGGATTTGCCCAACCCGCGCAACCACATCATCAGTGACCGGCCAACCAGTCGCGGACCCGCTGTTCCAGGCCTTCGGTCACGTCATCTTCGCCATACTCTTCAATGGCTTCGGAAAGGAAGGCAAGAACGAGAAGTGTCTTTGCCTCGTCTTCCGGGATGCCGCGGGCACGGAGATAGAACAGAAGATCTTCATCGATCTGACCGCTGGTCGCACCATGGGCACACAGAACGTCGTCCGCGAAGATTTCCAGCTCCGGCTTGTTCGCCATTTCCGCTGTCTCAGAGAGCAGCAGCGCCTGGGTCATCATTTCGCCGTCGGTCTTCTGGGCATGCGGAGCAACGTTGATCCGGCCCTGATAAACACCCCGGGCTTCGCCATCGAGCACGGTCTTGAAGAATTCACGGCTGTTACAATGCGGTACAGCGTGATCGACGATCAGTGTCTGATCGGCAAGATCAGATCCGCCGGCCATTGAAACACCGTAGATCTTGGCCTCGGAGTTTTCGCCGGTGAAGTTGATGAACTGCTGGTTCCGGACGAATTGCGGCCCTGCGATGAAGCCGAGCGATTTGAATTCAGCCTCGGCTCCAAGCGTTGCGATCGTCGTCAGAAGACGCGCTGCATCGGTCTTGCCGACAATCAGCCGCGTTGCTGCAACGGATGCATTGTCTGCAACGTCGTAGTCAAACACAGTATTGATCTCACCGGCACCGGTGTCGCCTGAAAAGCTTTCCAGAACACGCAGCTTGGCGCCCTTGCCAACAGTGATCTTGTTGCGGACCACCTGTGCCCCGGTTGCGGTTGCCAGCTGAACCAGCTCAAGCGGCTTGGAGACCTCCGCGCCGTCCTTCACGGCGACAACCACGCCGCCTTGAACAAAGGCCGTGTTCAGCGCAACCAAACCGTCATTCGGTCCGGTCTTGGGCGACTTCAGAAGCTGTGCGCCTTCGTCACTGGATAATGCATCCGTGAGATTAGAGACTGTGACACCTTCTGCAGCGAGCGCGTCAACATCCGACAGCTCTGCAACAAAACTCCCATTGGCGACAACAATCTTGAAACGAGCCAGATCGCCGAAGGTCTCGGAGGCTTCAAGAACGCCTTTGACAGCGGAACTGTCGGCAGCGGTTGCCAGCGGTGCCGCAGACTTCATGAAGGCACGCAGATCGGAGTATTTGTACTCCTCAACGCGGCGGTGCGGCAGGCCCTTGTCCTTGATCTGGCCAAGCGCGTTATCGCGCAAGGCTGAGACTGCAACGGAGCCTGCGAGTGCGCTCTTGGCCGCGTCGTACCGGTCGATCAGGTCGCTTTCGGCCTGGGTGTTCCTGATGGGTGCATTTGCGTTCATGTCGCGGCTCCTATCAAGCGGCTGCGTTGATGATGTCAGCGTAACCGTTTTTCTCCAGTTCAAGCGCCAGGTCCTTGTCGCCTGTCTTCACGATCTTGCCTTTGGACAACACGTGGACAACATCGGGGACAATGTGATCGAGAAGGCGCTGATAGTGTGTGATCACAACCATGGCCCGGTCCGGACCGCGCAGCTTGTTGACACCTTCGGAGACGATGCGCAGAGCGTCTATGTCGAGGCCGGAATCGGTCTCGTCCAGCACGCAAAGCTTCGGCTCCAGAAGAGACATCTGAAGGATTTCAGCGCGCTTCTTCTCACCACCCGAAAAACCAACGTTCAGCGGCCGCTTCAGCATATCCATGGAGACGTTCAGGTGAGCCGCGGCTTCCTTGACGCGCTTCATGAAGTCCGGAATGGACAGGGTGTCTTCACCACGCGCCTTGCGCTGTGCATTCATCGCTGTCTTCAGGAATTCCATGGTCGCGACACCCGGAATTTCGATCGGGTACTGAAACGCCAGGAACATGCCGGCTGCCGCCCGCTCGTCCGGCTCCATGTCGAGCATGTTTTCGCCGTTGAACAGGATCTCGCCTTCGGTGACTTCATAGTCGTCCTTACCGGCCAGGATGTAGGAAAGCGTGGACTTGCCGGAGCCGTTCGGGCCCATGATGGCGTGGACTTCGCCAGCGTTGACGGTGAGGTCAATGCCGCGCAGGATTTCTGTTTCGTCTTCCGCGATGCGAGCGTGCAGGTTTTTGATCTCAAGCATTGAGATGTTCCTTGTCATTCAAAGGGCAGTCGTCGCCCAAACCAAATTTTCAGGCGGGCTTAGCCCACGGATCCTTCGAGGCTGATCGAGATCAGCTTTTGAGCTTCAACAGCGAATTCCATTGGCAGCTGCTGGATGACGTCCTTGACGAAGCCGTTGACGATCAGCGCCACCGCTTCTTCTTCGTTCATCCCGCGTTGCAAGCAGTAGAACATTTGGTCGTCCGAAATCTTCGAGGTGGTCGCCTCGTGCTCGAACTGTGCCGTTGCGTTCTTGCTTTCAATGTAAGGCACCGTATGCGCGCCGCATTCCTGGCCGATCAGGAGACTGTCACACTGGGTGAAGTTGCGGGCGTTGGAGGCCTTGCGGTGGGCTGAAATCAGACCACGGTAGGTGTTTTCCGACTTGCCGGCAGAAATGCCCTTGGAAATCACCCGGCTCGACGTGTTCTTGCCGAGGTGGATCATCTTGGTGCCGCTGTCGATTTGCTGGTGACCGTTGGACACCGCGATCGAGTAGAACTCACCACGGGAGTTGTCACCGCGCAAAATGCAGGACGGGTACTTCCAGGTGATCGCGGAGCCAGTCTCGACCTGGGTCCAGGAGATCTTGGAGTTTTTGCCGCGGCAATCGCCCCGCTTGGTGACGAAGTTGTAGATGCCGCCCTTGCCGTCCTTGTCGCCCGGGAACCAGTTCTGAACAGTGGAGTACTTGATCTCCGCATCGTCCAGCGCAACCAGTTCCACGACCGCTGCATGCAGCTGGTTTTCATCGCGCTGCGGTGCCGTACAGCCTTCCAGATAGGAAACGTAGGAGCCCTTGTCGGCGATGATCAGCGTGCGCTCAAACTGGCCCGTGTTCTGCTCGTTGATCCGGAAGTAGGTCGACAGCTCCATCGGGCAGCGCACGCCTTCCGGGATGTAGACGAAGGATCCGTCGGAGAAAACGGCCGAGTTCAGCGTAGCATAATAGTTATCGGTCACCGGAACCACGGACCCGATGTACTTCTTCACAAGGTCCGGATACTCGCGCATCGCCTCGGAAATCGAACAGAAGATGACACCGGCCTTCTTCAGTTCTTCCTTGAACGTCGTGACAACGGAAACGGAATCGAAGACAGCGTCGACAGCGACCCGGTTTTCAGGCGCGACACCTGCCAGGATTTCCTGCTCGCGCAGCGGAATGCCAAGCTTTTCATAGGTTTCCAGGAGTTCCGGATCGACCTCGTCCAGGCTCTTCGGCCCTTCGACGGACTTCGGCGCTGCCCAGTAGTAGAGCTCGTCAAAGTCGATCTTCGGGTAGGAGACGCGCGCCCAATCCGGCTCTTCCATCTGCTGGAAGCGGCGCAAGGCATCAAGGCGCCACTCGGTCATCCACTCGGGTTCGTCTTTTTTCGCCGACAGGAACCGGATGGTTTCCTCGGACAAACCCTTGGCACCCTTTTCCGACTCGATATCGGTTACAAAGCCGTATTTATACTGGTCAACATCGATGGCTTTCACCTGGTCGATGGTTTCCTGTACAGCTGGCATCGCTTGCCTCCATTATGCGGACGGACGTGTCCGCGTCTTTTGCATGTCCATGTGCCGCGAACTGCGGCCCAAGGTGTGATGGCGGTTTCCCGCCAGATTCCGTGCCTCACGCAGCCTTATGGCGTGCTTCCGGGTTCAGCCGGTCGACGATCTTCGGCCAAACCTCTAAAAACCGGTCGATTTCCTGTGTGCCCGTGTCCCAGCCCATGCTGATCCTGAGAGCGCCGCGCGCCGTGTCTTCATCCACACCCATCGCGGTCAGAACATGCGACACGGATACTTTTCCGGACGAACAAGCAGACCCCGATGAAACAGATACGCGTTCCAGGTCAAAAGCGATCAGTGCGGTTTCAGCTGCTATGCCGGGAACGGCGAAACAAACAGTGTTGACCAACCGGTCGGTGCCCTCACCGAAGATGACTGTCTCCGGGCACACTGCCCGCAAGCCGTCTTCGAGTTTTTCCCTCAGGGCCACAAAATGGGATGTATCGGCCGCGTCCTCAAGGGCCGCCTGCGCCGCAATACCAAAGCCAGCAATTGCGGAGACGTTTTCCGTACCGCCCCGGCGCCAGTTTTCCTGGCCCCCGCCGACCATCAGCGGCGCTGGAACACGTGCCGTGGACCGGACGACGACAGCACCCATGCCTTGAGGGCCACCAAACTTGTGTGCAGACAGCGTGATGACATCCGCGCCCCAGGCTTCAATGTCAATCGGCATCCGGCCGGCTGCCTGAACCGCGTCGACATGGAAAAAGTGACCGTATTTCGCAGCCAGCGCGCCAATGTCTGTGAGCGGCTCGATGACCCCAGTCTCATTGTTTGCTGCCATGACCGAAATCAGGCTGGGCGCGGCATCCTTGATCAGGTCTTCCAACGCCCCGAGATCGACCACGCCATTCGAATCAACTGGAACAACTACCTGATCCATCACCGGGAACCGCCCGCCGGTCACAACGGATGGGTGTTCGACCGCGCTGCGGAACAACTTGTCGAGATAAACGGGCGTACCCTGATCCTGCCACGCAGGCGCCAGCGCCGTCATGTTGGCTTCCGTACCACCAGACACAAAGGTTACAGCCCGGGTTTTGGCACCGCACAGGCGGGCAACCGCTTCGCGGGCTTCCTCGATCCTGCCCCGCGCCTTCCGGCCATGGGTGTGAACGGAAGAGGCATTTCCTGCGTCCTGAAGCACGGTGATCATCGCATCACGCACGTCAGGGCGCATGGGCGCACCTGCGTTATGATCGAGATAAACCGGGTCGGAGCGGCGGGACATGACACCTCTTCGGTGAAACTGGATACGTTCGGCTTCCAAAATCCGTACAATTTTCAAGCATCTGTTCGAAAAACTTGAAATTTTCCGCCGTGATGACGATAACAGCGACAACCGGTCGAACCGAGTGTTGCCATTTCAGCGGCGGCACGAACTTTCGAATAATTCTAAACAAGGTTCTAGAAACTTGGAGCTTGAGAGTCAAGTTTAGACTTACGGGAAACCACGTATAGAACCGAATTCACCGGCGGCCGTTCGGCCGCCGTCAAAACACAAGGATAAATCGCTTCATGCCTGAGGTGATCTTCAACGGTCCCGCCGGCCGGCTGGAAGGCCGGTTCCATCCCGCAAAAAAGCGCAACGCTCCCATCGCTCTGGTCCTGCACCTGCACCCCCAGTTCGGCGGCACGATGAACAATCAGATTGTTTATCAGATGTATTACATGTTCGCCCGGCGCGGCTTCGCGGTTCTGCGCTTCAATTTCCGCGGCGTTGGCCGTTCGCAAGGCACATTCGATCACGGACAAGGCGAGTTGTCTGATGCAGCTGCAGCGCTCGACTGGGTCCAGACCGTTCATCCAGATGCCCGTGCTTGCTGGATTGCCGGATTCTCATTTGGTGCCTGGATCGGCATGCAGCTCCTGATGCGCCGCCCGGAAGTGGAAGGCTTCATTTCCGTTGCCCCGCCGGCGAACCTGCATGACTTCTCGTTCCTGGCCCCCTGCCCGTCTTCCGGCCTGATAATTCACGGCGAGCAGGACAAGGTTGTTCCGCAAAAGGACGTTCAGACGCTGGTCGACAAGCTGAAGACCCAGAAAGGCATCGTCATCGATCACCAGACGATCCCGGGCGCGAACCATTTCTTTGAAAACGACATGGACACGCTGATCGACAATTGCGGCGACTACGTCGATGGCCGCCTTGGCCTGACACCTGCCGATTATGTCGACGTCGACTGATTTCTAAGACACTCAGAAAATGAAAAACCCGCCAAACCGGCGGGTTTTTTGTTGGTCCAATACCAACCAAGTTCGATATTTACCCCTGAAAAGGTTTGGCGCGCGGGATACCGGGTCCGGTATCGACGCCATCGTCAGGACCTGCAAGTGGGTCTTCCCCTTCAGCGACAACACCCTTGATCGGCGGGCCGTCATAATCCTCCGGCGGTGGCACCTTGGATGCCAGGCGGCAGTCGGTCAGCCAGATGTCGTAGACCGGGTGCTCAACCGCATGAAGGCCCGGGCTTGCCGCATACATCCAGCCTGAAAAGATCCGGCGGACCTCATTGTTCAAGGTGATTTCGTCGACCTGCACAAAGCCGGTCGTCAGCGGCGACTCGGTTTGCGGACGGGTGTGGCAGACCCGCGGTGTCACCTGAAGGGCGCCAAACTGAACCGTTTCGCCGATATAGACGTCGAAGTTGATGATCCGGCCCGTGATCTTGTCGAGACCAGAAAAGACGGCCACCGGGTTCTCGATTTTTTCCGATTCCGCCTGCGCGAGCGCAGCCAGCGGCTGAAAAGCAAGCAACCCGAGCCCGAATGCCATTGCGGCAGGCTTTAAAACAGTTCGACCATCAAAAAACACGTGGGGCATCAGCTCCGACCAGATTCGCAATTTCAATCCTATCCCTGCCTGGGGACCGGGCGCTACCATTGAAATGCGGCCCGGACGCGGCGACAAGCGCATCCGGGCCGTCTATCCAACAGATTGTACGGCCTCTATTAGCCGATTTCGGCAAGCCGGCTCAGAGCAACGTTGATCTTGTCCAGCTTTTCCTTGGACTCAGCAACCTTCTCACGCTCACCGGCAACCACTTCATCCGGGGCCTTCTCAACAAACTTCGGATTGGAAAGCTTCTTCTCGATCTTCGAGATGTCAGCCTCCAGTTTGCCGGCATCCTTGGAAAGACGGGCTTTTTCAGCGGCAAGGTCGATCACGCCGGCCAGAGGCAGGCAGATTGTTGCCTCGCCAACGATGATCTGTGCAGACCCGGCCGGAGCGGCATCAGCCATCGCGATGTCTTCGGCGCGCGCCAAGCGCTGGATCGCGGACGTGTGTGTCGCGATCCGGCCCTTGGTGACGTCATTGGCTCCAACGACCACCAGCTGAACCTTCGCTCCCGCCGGGATGTTCATTTCTGCTCGGACCGAGCGGATTTCAGAGATCAAATCAACCAGCCAGTTGATTTCCCCGGCAGCCGTCTCATCGCTGACCAGCGGCTTCGGCCACGCGCTCAGCATCAACAGTTTGTCCGCTTTCTGGCCCTCGTCGCCCAGACGCTCCCAAAGCTCTTCGGTCAGGAACGGCATGAACGGATGCAACACTTTCAGGATCTCGTCGATCGCCCAGGCAGCCGTTGCGCGTGTTTCGGCCTTGGCTGCCTCGTCATCCCCGTTGAAGATCGGCTTGGCGAGCTCCAGGTACCAATCGCAGAATGTGTTCCAGGTGAACCGGTAGATGCCTCCGGAGGCATCGTTGAAGCGGTAGTCTTCAAGCGCCTTGGTGACTTCGGCGATGCACTTGCCCATCTCGGTAGCGATCCAGCGATTGAGCGTATGGCTCGCGGTCGATGGATCGAACCCGTCAACCCGGCCACAACCATTCATCTCCGCAAAACGCGCTGCGTTCCAAAGTTTGGTCGCAAACCGCTGACCACCTTCCGCTGCCTGATCAGACATGCGCAGTGTCCGGCGCCCCTGCACTTCCTGGCTCGCCAGGGCGTAGCGGGTTGCATCCGCACCATAAGACGCGATGAGATCCAATGGGTCGAGAACATTGCCCAAGGACTTGGACATTTTCTTCCCGTTCTTATCGACAACAATCGAGTTGATGTAGACGGTGTGGAACGGCACTTCCTTCATGAAGTGGATGCCCTGCATCATCATCCGGGCAACCCAGAAGAAGATGATATCGAAGCCGGTGATCAGAACGTCCGTCTTGTAGTAGCGCTCAAGTTCCGGTGTCTGATGCGGCCAACCGAGCGTGGAGAACGGCCACAACGCGGACGAGAACCACGTATCGAGCACGTCTTCATCGCGGAAAACAAACATCTTAGAGTCATCCAAGGCAGCATTTGCGACAGCAGCGTCCCACCAACTACACCAATTTTTGTCACCGATTTGGGAAGAAACTTCTACAACTTCATCAACGCCATATTGCGCCTTAATCCGCGCAACAACCTCTTCGAATGTCTCGGCACAATAAATCGTCTCTCGACGAACAGAGTCGTCCGGGGTCGCGGCGGTACCGTCTTCGTCGCGTCCAGGCAGATACCAGACCGGGATCTGGTGGCCCCACCAGAGTTGGCGCGAAATACACCAGGGCTGAATGTCGTTCAGCCAGTTGTAGTAGGTCTTGTCCCAGTTGCCGGGAACGAATTTTGTGTCCCCGTCCTGAACAGCCTTTAGCGCCGGTTCCGCCAGCGTTTTGGCATCGACGAACCACTGGTCGGTCAGCATCGGTTCGATCACGACCTTAGAGCGGTCGCCGAACGGCTGCATGATCTTCTTGGATTCGACCATCGGCAGCTCTGCCGGACCTTCCTCGTCCTCGCCAAGCTTTTGGACCTTGGCCTTGCCCTTGTCGTCCCACTCCGGCGCTTTGCCCTTCATCCAGGCAACGTCCGGATGGTCGCTAGGGACCATTACAGCGAGACCTTCGGCAGTGATCTGGTCAATCACGCTCTTGCGGGCCGCAAACCGGTCAAGACCGCGCAACTCATCGGGAACGATGTTGATCTCGTCAATCTCGTTGATTGTCATCTCGGCGCCGTCGATGATCGCCTGCGCCTTTTTCGCTTCCTCAGAATAGGGCGCGCCATCGGCGCGCATGGCCCCTTGGGTGTCCATCAGCCGGTACATCGGGATCTTGCCGCGCAGGGCGACCTGATAATCGTTGAAATCGTGCGCACCGGTGATCTTCACCGCACCGGACCCAAAATCGGGATCCGGATATTCATCGGTAATGATCGGGATCAGGCGGCGGTGTTCTTTCGGCCCAACCGGGATTTCGCAGAGCTTGCCAATGATCGGCTTGTAGCGCTCGTCACCCGGGTGAACGGCAACCGCGCCGTCGCCCAGCATGGTCTCCGGACGGGTCGTCGCGATCGAGATGTAGTCGCGCGTCTCACGCAGCGTGACGTTGCCGTCCTCATCCTTCTCGACATACTCATAGGATTCCCCACCGGCCAGCGGGTACTTGAAGTGCCACATGTGGCCATCGGTTTCGATGTTCTCGACTTCCAGATCGGAAATCGCCGTCTCGAACTTCGGATCCCAGTTGACCAGCCGCTTGGACTTGTAGATCAAGCCTTCCTTGTAAAGATCAACGAACACCTTCAGGACAGCGTCCGACAGGTTCGGTGACATGGTGAACTCAGTCCGGCTCCAGTCACAGGACGCGCCAAGACGCTTCAGCTGACCGAGGATCGTGCCTTCGGACTTCCGTTTTTGCTCCCATACACGCTCGATGAAGGCCTCCCGGCCCATGTCCCGGCGGCTTGGCTTGTTGTCCGCGGCAAGCTCACGCTCAACAACCATCTGCGTTGCAATGCCCGCGTGGTCGGTGCCCGGCTGCCACAAAACGTCATAGCCCTGCATGCGCTTCCAGCGGACCAGGATATCCTGCAGCGTGTTGTTCAGCGCATGGCCCATGTGCAGGGAGCCTGTCACATTCGGTGGCGGAATTACGATGGTGAAGGCATCGGCGCCATCCTTGGCACCGGCTCCGGCCTTGAAGGCCTCCGCCTTTTCCCAGGTTTCGTAAATCCGCGGCTCAACGCTGGCCGCATCGTAGGTCTTATCCAGCATCAGGGTCACTCAATGGGGAAGTTGTCCAGAAAATCGTGAGTTCCCGTGTAAATCGGAAGCCGCCCTGCAAGTCAACCGCCTAAGAGGTATGGTCCGGCGCTTCTATCCCGTCCAAGGCCGTAAACGATTGTGTCGTTCGAACCAATCGATGCTCGGCACGAGGATCTAATAGCCCATTACCCAAGGTTGCTTGTTCGGTTTCTCAGCTGGAATTAGGTTTTGAGTAGAAATTTCGTCGTCTAATCCGGTGTACGACACCTGCGCTTGCTGCGCACCGGGAAGGAGCTTCGAATGACGATACCCAGATGCGGTATCATCGGTTTGATGGCCACACTGTTTTTCGCAGGGCCGGCAGCCGCCGACCAGACGATTGAAATACGCCTGCCGCAGCTTGCCTCTATCCCGGAATACACGGTCCCGCTTCTGGAGCTTGCCCTCTCCAAACAGGACCGCCCGTTCAAGATCGTATTGCCAGAAAATTCCAAAGACCTCACCGCTGTAGAAGTGATGGAAAAACTCACTGACCCGGCGAGTTCGGAGTTCAATCTCTATGCGGCGGGCACTTCAAAGCACTACGAAGAGATTGCTCTGCCGATCCGCGTCCCACTGGTGCGCGGTCTGATTGGTGCCCGGATCAACGCGATTCCAAAAGGCAGCCAGGACAAGTTTTTATCGGTCAACACGGTCGGCGACCTCCAGAACATGACGTTCCTTCAAGGCATCGACTGGGGAGACATTGCGATCCTTGAAGGCGCCGGGTTGACGGTAAAGACTGCTCGGAAAAGCCATCTTTATCCGATGATCGCTTCGGCGGACGCCGATGCATTTCCACGAGCTTCAGTGGAAATTCTGAGCGAGTGGACGGAATACAGCCAACTGGACTATGACATCGAGCAGGAAGTCGTCCTGATCTACGACCGGTTTCCGTTCTATTTTTTCACCGGCAAGCACAACGAAGATCTTGCTGAGATCATCGAAACGGGCCTGGTGACCGCATATGAGGACGGCAGTTTCATCCAGTACTTCCGGACACACCCGATGATCCGGGAGATCTTCGCGGAACTCCATCTCGACAGTCGTCGGCCACTCCGCTTCGACAACCCCAATCTGACCCCGGAAACGGCTGCACTTCCCGATTATTACTGGCATAAGTTCTCCGGTGAACCCGAGTAACCTGCCATCCTCGGCAAAACCACACACCAAGCCGGTGAAACGCCTGTTCTTATGACCATCTGCCTCCGCGCACACCATCTTCTATGTATGCTGACCTTCGCCGGAAAGGGCTACACCCCTGCTTTCGTGGAAGCCTACAAAGCTATTATCAATCGCCTCAACGGTGGTGAGGCCATCAAACTGGTCGATGGTCCGGACGACATTTGCGTCCCGATGCTCAATGACCCCACCTGCCATTGTCACAATGAAAGCGTACGCGAGCGGGACCGATTGGCCGCAGGCGACATCGGGCTGCTGCTCTTTGGCAAACCGCTATCGGTTGGCCCTCTCCGCCTCAGCGGCGAAGATATTGCGAAACTGCGTTCGGCTTTTCAGGACGGAAACATTCGGCAAGCGTGTACGGGGTGCGAGTGGTATGAGCTTTGTACAGGCATTGCCCAAACGAACTTCAGGGGCTGCCGTCTCCGGTCGCCCCTGTAATATCCCATACATCCGATGTATTTGCAGGATCAATCGCGGCGGCGGATTACGCGCTGGACTTCCTTCTTGACCATCTGCTCCACCATGGGCGGCAGATTCTGATCCAGCCAAGCCTTGATCATCGGACGCAGCATGTCACGAACCATCTCTTCGATGGTCTGAGCTTTCGTGCTGATCAACATGTCAGAAAAATTGTCAAGCGCCGCGTGAACCGCCTGCCCTGTCGCAGCGGATGTCAGATAGTCTTCAGGCGCCACATCCGGCAGGTCATCCGGAATAGGCTTGGACTGGATCACCGGTTCTTCCGGCTCGAACAAGGCTTCCGGCTCGGCCTCAGGCTCAGGCGGCGCCATGATGTCTTCTGCAGGCTCTGGATCCGGAGCGAAGGAAACGTCGCCGTCGAGGTTATCGAGGTCTTCGGCGAGCCCATCGACCATATCCAGATCGTCGGTGGATTCGACCGCAAGTTCTTCCGTCAGTTCGAGGACGTCGTCGTCGCCCGCATCGCTCTCATCTTCCGCAGCGTCGGCCATCATGGCCGCAGCCATGTCATCCGCGCCTTCGTCTTCAGCGACATCGTCATCGCCGTCCATATCGAACAGCTTGTCGAGGTCGTCTTGGGACATCTCGGAGGCATCACCCATATCATCCTCCGCCTTTGCTTCTACTGGGGTTTCATCTGCTTGTTCATTGCCGGAGTCCGCACTCTGGGAGTCTTCATCAGATATGATCCGGCGTATCGATGCGAGGATCTCCTCCATCGACGGCTCTTCAGCCTTGCTCGCCTCTGCCATGACGTCCCCCGTACTTGTTGGCTACTCTACGCTCCAACCAGAAGCCCCCGGATGATTCGTTAAGGAAATTATGCGGATCAACTGGAAACGCGCAAAGCAACCGCACGGCCTGAGATAGGCTTTTCCCCTTTTAAGTCCACTTTTTGTAAACTTTTGGGTAAATGCAAACCGAATCGCTCCGTGCAAACGCCAAAAACGAAGAAACCGGCCAGAGCCGGTTTCAGAGTTGCGTGTGCATTGGCGAGAGACCTAATGGCCTGCTTCAGCGGCCATCCGGTGTCCGCAGGCCAATCCACTTGCCGCGAACGGACTTGTAATGCTGTTCCGGATTGTAGATGGAGACATTCAGCCCGAGTGTTTCAGCATCCAGATGACCAACGGCAGCGACAAGCTGATAACCACCAACGATCCGGTTCCGCTGTGCAGTCACAAGATTGGACTGTTGAATGACCAGTTCGCGCTGCGCATCCAAAACGTCCAGAGTTGTCCGCTGACCAACGCGCTGCTCTTCGATCACCCCTTCAAGAGCCAGCTGCTGCGCTTCGACCGCCGCACGCGCCGCTACGATTGACGCTTCGGCCGCCTGAAAGATCCCCCAAGCGGTGATCACGTTCGCGCGGACCTGATCGCGGGCAACGTCCAGCTGAAGACGGGTTTGTCCCAGCTCTTCCTTGGCTTGACGCACACGCGAATAAACGCCGCCACCCTGATAGATCGGAATGCTGACGTTACCGAAGATCTGAGCATTGTTGTTGAGATCGACCGTGTTCGACGGGTTCCAGCTTCGACCAACGCTCGCATCGACGGTGACAGTCGGAAGCAGCTCACCCTCAATGGCCTTCACATTAAAGATCGCAGCATCAACTAGATGCAGTGCCTGCTGGATCAACGGCTGCTTCTCTTCACTGATCTGAAGTGCAACATCCAAGGACTTAGGAACCTGACGGGTAATAGATGTGTCCGCCGAAAGGCTCTTCGGATCCACACCGATCACCTGACGGTAGATCGCCCGACTGGTGTTCAAATTGGCAAGTGCCGTGTTCAACGATGCCTGAGCTTCCGCTGCCCGCGCTTCTGCCTGGGAGACATCGGTCCGGGTTCCCTCACCCACATCAAACCGGTCGCGCGCTGCACGAACCTGCTCTTGGAGGAACGCTAAGTCACTGCGCTGCAGGGAGACGAGCGCAGTATCGCGAATCACGTCGACGTAGGCGGTCGCGGCACTGAGAAGCGTGTCCTGCTCGCTTGACATCAGGCTTTCGCGCTGGGCACGGACAACAGCCTCAGCCTGGCGCGTGGAGTTTACTGTTCGAAAGCCGCGGAAGACCGCTTGGCTGAGGGTCAGCGAGATCGCCGCATTGTTGCGGTAAGCCTGCCGCCCATTCACTGAGGAGCGAACACCGCCAGCCGCCAGCGCCGCAGAAGCCGTTGGCCGCCAACCGGCCAGAGCTTGCGGCACGTTTTCGTTGACACCACGCAACTGGGCCCGGGCCGCGTTCAAGGTCGGGTTGTTCGCATAGGCGAGAGACAGCGCATCACGGATCGTGTCGGCACTGGCCGAGGACGCAATGAAGCCGGACAAGACGACAGCGGCAACCCCGCTCATCAGTCCTTTCGATAGTGTCATTGCTTTCACCCTTGAACGACCAGACACTCCACACTCCTTCCGGCTCACCCACGTACACTCAAAACCTGAGTAAACTCACCGGTGTCCATCTTCAACCGGCACGAGCCCAGATTTAATGAAAATCTTCCAGTGCGGCTTATGGGCAACAGGCTCCAAAAGAGCACGCTGCGTAACACAACACGTGACACTGGCCGATCAGCCCCGATCTTCAGATCAGACCGGAAATAACTCTTATAACAGACCTTTAAAAGGTGAATTCTGCGGCTTGAGCAAAACCGGGAAGCAAAGCTGCCGATGCATTAAACGCAAATCGTCCACTCACCGCTTCGCCTGATTTCTGATAAAGCTTGGCAACCCCTGCTCCGCCCTGGCCTTCGATGACAACAAGGCGACCATCGGACTTCAACTGTTTCAGCAAAGGATCGGGCAGAACCTCAACCGCACCATCAATCAGGATAACGTCGTATGGGCCTTCCGCTGCGTAGCCATCGACCAGCGGACCTTCCACAACGACTGCGTTTTCAGTTCCGAGATCCACGAGGAGATCGCCAGCATCGCGGGCCAGTTCCGCGTTTTCTTCCAGAGCAACGACAGATGCCGCCAGTTTTGCCGCGACCGCCGTGCTGTAGCCGCTGCCGGCTCCAATCACGAGCACAATGTCGTCCGCACTGATTTGCGCCAGCTGGATCAGCTTTCCGAAGATATGCGGCTTCATCAAGTACCGGCCGGACCCGGAGGCACCGATGGGCAGATCTTCATCGATGTAGGCCACTGCTCGCTTGGATGCAGGTACGAACCGTTCGCGCGGAACCACCTCCATTGCATCCAGGATCTGGTGATCCGTCACATCGTTGGTACGCAACTGGTTGTCCACCATCTTGCGGCGGGACTGGTTAAAGTCCGTCATATCGGCCCTCGCTTGAATTGCCGGCGTCCCGGCACCTCTTCGGCTGGTTCCATACCGAGGCAAACCCGCCCTGACAAGCACCAGATGCGGCTCTATCATCAAACCCTTTGAATTCCGTGAGAATTTTTACCGCTGACAATCAGTCATACAGACCTTTCCACGGGTGTCACAGTGGAAATGTCATCAGCCAATCAATCAGGACTTGACCTGCCGCGCCAAGTGTTTGATAAGGCGCGGCACACCACCGAGGGGCCCTGTGGCGGAGTGGTGACGCAGCGGATTGCAAATCCGTGTACACCGGTTCGATTCCGGTCGGGGCCTCCACTTTTCTTCGAAAATTTCAAGTTTTCTGGCCGGCCTCAGTCACCGAGCGCAGATACGCGCGGCATCTGTCCTGGTGTTTTGAGTGTTCGCCATCCGGTCAACCTGAGTGCGCCGGAGCCACACGAGGGCTCTCATTGCAAATATCAATGGTGCTTTACGCAATAATTCGTGCTTGACCCTTTGAAGCTTGCTCCCGCAAGCTGTTTAAATGAAAGAACCCAGCTTTAGCATCGGGGTTGAGGAAGAATATCTTCTGGTCGACCTCGCGAGCCGCAAAATCGCGAGCTCCCCGCCATCCGAATTGTTTTCTGCCTGCGAAACCGCACTGGAAGGACGGGTCAGTCCCGAATTTCTTCAATGCCAGATCGAAGTTGGCACTCCCGTTTGCATGACGCTTGGCGAAGTGAAGGCAGAACTGGCTTATTTCCGCAAAACCATAGCCGATGAGGCCGCCCGGCATGGCCTGGCGCCTATTGCCGCCTCAACCCACCCCTTCGCGGAATGGACCGAGCAGCCACACACCGACAAGGAACGCTACAACGATCTGGCCAGGGTCATGCAGGTTGTCGCCAAGCGCCTCCTGATCTGCGGCATGCATGTTCATATCGGCATTGAAGATGCAGAGCTGCGCGTCGATCTTTTCAATCAACTGACCTACTTCCTGCCTCATCTTCTGGCGCTCAGCACATCTTCGCCTTTCTGGCGGGGCCGAAACACGGGACTGAAATCCTACCGGCTTTCGGTGTTCAACGAGCTGCCCCGCACCGGATTGCCGCCGCGATTTGAGAGCCACGAAGACTACCGCCACACCATCGACATGCTGGTTCAAGCTGGCGTCATCGAGGATGCGACCAAGATCTGGTGGGACCTTCGGCCCTCCGACCGATTTCCAACCCTTGAAATGCGGGTGACGGATGTCTGCCCGTGCGTTGAGGATGCCGTTGCCATTGCAGCACTCTTCCGGTGCCTGTGCCGGATGCTCTACCGCCTACGGCGCGCCAATCAGGGATGGCGGCACTATTCCAGGTTCCTGCTCGCAGAAAATCGCTGGCAGGCTCAGCGGCATGGCTCAGCTGCCAATTTGATCGACTTCGGCCAGAAGAAGTCCATCGCATTCCTGGATCTGGTCGACGAAATCAGCGAGTTGGTGGCCCCGGATGCTGCGTTTTTTGGCTGTGAAGCGGAGATCGCCCACATCCGGACGATTGCAGAGCGCGGTACATCAGCGGATCGACAGCTGGCACTTGCAGGAGACATGTCGGAAGACAGCCTGATCGACCGATCGAAACTGGAGGCTGTTGTGGATCAGCTGGTTCATGAAACGCAGCATGGCCTTGCCGAAGTTCCTGTCTCAGCCAAAGCCATATGACGTTGATCTGATCTTCCGGAACCAGAAGCCTTAGCTTGGGTCGTCCTTGGATGGCGGTGTTCCGTGCGCTTTCAGATGAAAAAAGTCACGCGATCCGGTCAGAACCAGGGCAAATTCATCGATTTCAGACACGACCGCATCCGCGGAGCGCGCAAGTCCTGACTTCGGTTTCATGCTTCGATGCGCCTCAATCAGCGCCGAACGGGCACTTCCCAGTGATTGCAGTAACTTATCCCGGTCAAAATCCAATGGAAACCGGGTTCGTCTTGGGTGAGACATGGTCAATTCTATCCTGCGCACAGCTAAATGTTCTTATTTTGTTCTATTTTCAGCCATGCGCCGCCGCGTGTCAACATGAAGCGGAGCTACTTTACGTCATGCCAATACCGATCCGGGATCGCTCTGTGCCGGTCAGACAAATAAGGATTGGGGATCTCCAGAACGGTCAAATCGTTTTGCCGGATATGGTCCAAGGCCCGCTGTATGCGTGGATGACGCTCGAAAAGCTGCATGAACGCACCGGTCTCGTAAGCCCGCTCCAGTCCGCGTTCGATCAGTTCTGCCAGAGCGCGGTTGTCTTTTTGTACGTAGAAGAAAAACCCGAAGCGGTATTTGACCAATAGATTGTTATCGACAGTGAGGTTTGGATAGATCGCATCGAAATTCGCTCGTTCCGCATGAGCTTCATGGACACCGAGATTAAAGACGTTCGTGCGGCCAACAGACAGCATCCGCCAGATGTTTTTCCACTCTGCCGGCAGAACCTTAAACCCGGCTGCCCTGAAAATATCCGTGTCCGGCCAGCCGAAGCCTGAGCCAACTACGGCATAGTCGCGAAATTCGTCGAGGGTCTTAATCTGCGCCAAGCGATAAAGCTGATCTTTGCGGGTCACAAATATGCGGTGCCCGAGCAAGCCACGGCTCAAGGGGATGTCGATCTGCTCAAAACGCTGTTCGCGTTCCGGCGAGCCGCCGCTGTAAAATACATCGAAGTTGGAGCGGCCCTGCTCGAACTCGATCAAGACGCGTTCCTGCGTCGTGTCGCCGAGCGAAACCACCTCAAGGACGGCATCCTCTCCAGAATGCTCCAAGGCCAGTTTTAGCAAGGAAACTTCATACCGGTCTTCGCCGTCATCATAATGTTCGATCCCAAGCCGCACGACCTGCTGTGCCTGAACACCCGCACTTGCAGTTATCCAGATCATCAGGACCAAGACCAGCACAGCACGTGATCCGAACATTGCGTCTCCCTTGACTGGAACCCAACGGGCAAAAAACATACGAGAATTGGTAACTTGATCTGCAGGCCTTGGCGACTTGGCCAAATCGACAATGTCTTTTTCCCACGCGCGAAACTGCAAACTTGTCTCATGTGCCGTTTCTACCGCAACCTAGGTCGCGATCCGCCTGTACTTTTATCATTGATATCCGCTAGATAGCAGCCTTAGACAACAATGCGGCTTGCGCACTAAACAGGACTGACCGGGTCATGAAGCACGGCGGAGATTTAAGCGAAGCAATCGAGCGCTTTGGCGGGACACCTGACCAGTGGCTCGACTTGTCGACCGGCATCAATCCGCATGCCTATCCAGTCCCGGACCGATTTTCAGAGAAGGCCTGGACGTCCCTGCCCGCACAATCAGCCCAGGATCAGCTTATTGGCACCGCACGCCAGGCTTATACAGTGCCGGATCATCTTGGACTTGCCGCAGGTCCAGGCACCCAGTTGCTCTTGTCAGTGTTGCCGCAGCTTTTGCCCCAAGGCCCGGTAGCCCTTGCAGCCCCGACCTACACCAGCCACGCGGACGTCTGGACACGGGACGACCGCAAACCAGTCGAGCTGTCCAGCATTTACGCCCTACCGGCCGATGCGAAAATCGTTCTGCTCGTCAATCCGAACAATCCCGACGGTCAACTTGTTGATGTCAAAAGCCTTCTGGAGATCGCCAGAACTTTGACGGAGCGCGGCGGGTACCTCGTGGTGGACGAAGCCTTTGCCGATGTCATGCCCGGTTCAAGTCTTCTGCCGCACATTGGTGATGAAAACATCCTGATCTTGCGTTCATTCGGCAAGTTCTTTGGTCTGGCCGGGCTGCGCCTCGGTTTCCTGGCGGGACCCAAGCCGATGATCGCAAAGGTCTCCGCCCTTCTGGAAAGCTGGTGCCTTAGCGGCCCGGCTCTCGAACTCGGCGCCACGGCGCTGAAAGACCAAGCCTGGCAGAAATCGATGAGCCGCCAACTGGCCGACGAAATGGCCGATCTCACACTGGCGCTGCAACAAAACATGTTGAGCGTTTTTGGAGGAACCCCGCTTTACGCGCTTGCCGGGACAAGATCTGCCGCCAAGCTGCATGACGCGCTCGCCAAACAGCGGATCTGGACCCGGATCTTCGACTATGCGCCAACCTGGATCCGGTTTGGCCTGCCGGGTGGCGCTGAAAATCTGACGCGCCTGACCGACGCGCTTGCAGCGGCTCAAAAAGACCTCTAACCAGCACTCATGCTGCTTTATGAAAACGCGCTTTGGCTGCTTCTCGCCGCTCTGATCCTCGATGGGATAATAGGCGATCCGGACTGGCTCTGGCGCCGCATGCCGCATCCGGTGGTTTGGATCGGTAAAGTCATTTCAGCGCTTGATAAAACGCTGAACCGCAAAGACTGGCGCGCTCAGACCCGCCGGTTCACCGGGATCGTGACCTTGCTGATCTTGTTGGTCAGCAGTCTGGCGCTGGGCGCCTTGTTTCAGAAGTTGGCAGCCGCGATCCCTTTCGGTGAGCTCCTAATCGTGATCATCGCAGCGGTTTTGATCGCTCAAAAAAGCCTTTACGACCACGTTGTGGCGGTCAGAGACGGCTTGCAAAACAACGGGCTTTCTGGTGGCCGGCAGGCCGTCGCTATGATCGTCGGCCGGGATCCGAACACCTTGGATGAAGCGGGCGTCTCCCGCGCTGCGATCGAATCCTGCGCCGAGAATTTCTCCGACGGCATTGTCGCGCCGGTTTTCTGGTTTGCGGTTCTGGGGTTGCCTGGCTTGATCGCCTACAAAGCGGTGAACACCGCAGACAGCATGATCGGTCACAAGAACGAGACCTATTATGATTTCGGCTGGGCATCGGCACGGTTCGATGACCTGATCAATCTTCCTGCCTCCCGTTTGTCGGGTGTGTTCCTGGCACTTGCCGCGCCACTTGCCGGCGGATCAGTCCGAAAGAGTATTTCGATCATGGTTCAGGATGCGAAACAGCATCGCTCCCCCAATGCCGGCTGGCCGGAAGCGGCAATGGCCGGGGCGCTCGGCTTGGCCTTGGCCGGCCCACGGACCTATCCTGGATACACGGTCGATGATCCTTATATGAATGCAGACGGGCGCCGCGACGCTACGGCCGATGACATCTCACGTGGCCTCAAGGTTCTTGTCGGCGCATATGGTATCGAAGCTGCGCTTGTTCTTCTCCTTGCTGTCCTTTTCCTGATTTGAGAGACAAACCCATGCTTCCCTTTTCTGCTGCCGCTGATCGCAACAAGGACGTCATTCTGGAGACTTTGCGGCCCATTCTGGCGGACCGGACAAAGGTTCTGGAGATCGGCAGCGGCAACGGCCAGCACGCAGTTCACGTCACGAACGCCTTGCCGCACATCACTTGGCAATGCAGTGATTTGCCGGACAACGTTCCGGGCATCACTGAAAGGCTGAAACAGGACGGCAACGACCGGACACCGGCCCCGCTCGCGCTCGACGTCGCTGCGCCGCCATGGCCCTTGCCAGCCCCGGATGGACCTGAGGCCTTTGACGCAATCTTCACCGCCAACACATTGCACATCATGTCATTTGAGCATGTGGAGCAGTTTTTCGCCCGTGCTGGCGAAGTGCTGAGCACAAAGAACGCCGCTCTTTGCGTCTATGGACCGCTCAAGTACGGCGGCGAATTCACAACCGAAAGCAATGCCGCCTTTGATGTCCAGCTGAAAAGTTGGAACCCGGTAAGCGGTATCCGCGATTTCGAAGCGCTCGACGCACTTGCCCAAAAAGCAGGTCTGAAATTCACCGCTGATCATGCCATGCCGGCGAACAATCAGATGGTGCTCTGGGAACGGGGCTGAGGACGATATCTAGTACCCGACTGCCCGATTTGCTCGCAGCGCTTCATATCGTTCGGAAAGCAGCGCGGTCACTCAAAACCGCCTTAATCTCAGGATGAAGTTAGACATTTGGCGTGCGCCAACGATCAGGAACACACCAATTCCCAGCGTGAACAATCCGTTGCCAATTTCCGGGATAGCCAGAACAGCCGAAGCCGGTTGAGAGGCCGTAAAAGACTTGAACAAGACGGCGTTGAACAAGGATTGCAGACCGCGAACTGTGAAGTAGAGACCAATAACAACCATCCCGATCTGCAGCATATTTTCAGATGGGATGCGATCCTGTTCTGCCTGCGGATCAGGTGTTTTCAAACCGCGTAGAACAAGTTGCGGAAAGAAGAACAGCAGACCAGCTATGAGCAGACCACCGCCGACAGCGCCAAAGGACACAATTTGAAGGGCTGGATCGGAATTTGCGGCGAAGTAAGCAAAACTCAACAAAGTGCTCAAATTGCTAACCAGAAGAAAAATGGCGAACAGCCGGACTAGAACGGCCCCAATGTATTCCATAAGAACTCCCTAAAAAAACGATCGCTGGGCCTATCGGTTATTTGCAATTGCCAAAATCGCTTCGGAATCCAGAACACCCTCCAAATGCTTCGCCAGATCATCAAGCACGGCGTCGATCTGGTGCTCGTAGGCAAGGTCGGACACGGCCCCGAAGCCTTTCAGATAGGCTTTCCGAAAATCATCATCGGTGAAAAGCCCATGCAAATAGGTCCCGGCAATGCGGCCGTCTGAAGACTGCGCCCCGTCCAGTTTCGGCGTTCCGCCCGCATCGCGGATGTGGAGGTATGGCCGCGCGCAATCAGGCCCGGATGTGCGGCCAATATGGATCTCGTATCCTTTGACACTGGCACCTGATGCCAGATGCTTGCCATCTGCCTCGACAAGCGATTTATCCGGCGTCAGCACCGTTTCGACATCAAGAAGCCCAAGTCCTTTGACACTTCCGGCCGTTCCTTCGATGCCATCGGGATCGGAGATGGTTTTACCCAGCATCTGATAACCGCCGCAAATTCCGAGAACATGGCCGCCCCGGCGCACGTGAGCTGCCAAGTCAATGTCCCAGCCCTGTTTCCGGAAGAAGGCTAGATCGCCGATGGTTGATTTGGATCCGGGCAGAAGGACGAGATCAGCATCTCCCGGCAAGGGCGTTCCAGGTCCGATCAGCTCAAGCGAAACATCCGGCTCCATCCTCAGCGGGTCGAGATCATCGAAATTCGCGATCCTAGAAATCACCGGAACGACGATCTTGACCTTGCCGCTGCCCGCGCCGCCTGCAAGATCGAGCGCGTCTTCCGCCGGCAGTTTGTTGGCATCCGCAAACCACGGCACCACGCCGAGGCCCTGCCAGCCGGTGCGCTGGGCGATCTCGCGCATGCCGTCATCAAAGAGGCTCGGGTCACCTCGAAACCGGTTGATGAAGAACGCCTTGATGCGATCCTGCTCGGACGGCTCCAGAACTGCATGGGTGCCGATCACCGAAGCAATCACACCGCCCCGGTCGATGTCAGCGCATAGGACAACAGGCAGGTCGGCTGCTTCCGCAAACCCCATGTTGGCGATATCGCCCGCCCGAAGGTTGATTTCGGCCGGGCTGCCCGCACCCTCCACGATGACCAAATCGGCATCTGATTGAAGTTTTGAGAAGCTTTCCAGAACCTTCGGCAGAAGCTCTGCTTTCTGCTTGCCATATTCGCGGGCGCGCATCGTGCCGAAGCGCTTACCCTGAACGATGATCTGCGCGCCGGTATCCGTTTCCGGCTTCAGGAGAACCGGATTCATATGCACGGTCAAAGGCACGCGGCAGCCCATCGCCTGCAGGGCCTGTGCCCGGCCGATCTCGCCGCCGTCAGAGGTGACAGCGGCATTGTTGGACATGTTCTGCGGCTTGAATGGGCGAACCGCCATGCCGCGATTGGCAAAGAGGCGGCACAGCCCGGCAACAATCAGGCTCTTGCCGACATTGGACCCGGTCCCCTGGATCATCAGAGCCGGTGTGCGGCGGCCAGTGCTGTGTGTCATCGGCGCACCGGCTCATCAACCGGCGGCGCGCCATATGGCCGGAATTCTTTTGGCACCGGGAGGTTGGCGAGTTTCAATTCCAGAAGGAGCCGGATGGTCGGCCGGACACCAAAGAGGATCGACCCGATCAAAAACAGCCAGGTTCCGGCATAAAGTAGGCTCTCATAGAAGAAGAAAATGCTGCCGATCACGAACATGAGCGCTGCGAGAAACTCCACGATCGTCCGATAGAGTTCGTACTTGCGCACGATCTCCGTATGGTCCGGGGACGCGCTGCGAAGGCTATGATCAAACAGCTTGCTCATTTCAAAGGCCCTTTTTGAAACACCGGAAGGTCATGTCCAACTGGGTTTTTGTCTCTCCGGTTTCAGCATAACCAAGGGATTTATAAAAGCGCTCTGCCGTGAGCGTGCTGGAGAGGTAAGCCTCATCCAGACCGCGGTCTCGAAACGTGTCTTCAAGCGCCCGCATCAAGGTCTTGCTCACCCCGGTCAAACGGGTATCCGGGAGCACGTACATCAAGGGGATTTGCCCATTGGGTGTTCCCATCGCGAACCCGAGAATGCGCTTGTCCTGATCCTGGACAACAAACGCTGCCCCCGGACCATCGATCCAGCTTTCTACATTCGGCGCGGTTTTGTTTTTCAGCCAGGCTTTATAGCGATCAGGATTGTCGCCATGGTCAAGCCCGCAGAGCTCAATAATGGACGCGCGCAGCAGCAGCGCGATCTCGTGAGAATCCGCGCTGCTGGCGCGTGCAACTGTGTAAGGCATCGTTCGGTCTTAGAACTCAATGCCTTCTTGCGGCTTCACGCCGGACCGGAACGGATGCTTGACCTGCGTCATGTCCGTGACAAGGTCGGCCACATCCAGCAACTCGTCCTTGGCGTTCCGTCCGGTGATGATCACATGAACGTCTTCCGGTTTTTCATTCTTCAGGAAGTCAACGACCTCGTTGATGTCGAGATAGTCGTAGCGCAACACGATGTTGAGTTCATCACACAGGATCAGCCGGTAGTCTCCGGAGCGGATCATGTCCTTGGCAGCGTCCCAGGCCTGTTGAGCCGCGTCGATGTCCCGCTGGCGGTCCTGGGTTTCCCAAGTGAACCCCTCGCCCATCCGCTTGATGGTCACCAGATCGTCGAACCGTTCCAGCGCCATGCGTTCGCCTGTTTCGATCCGGCCTTTCACGAACTGGACAACGCCCACCTTGTGACCATGACCGAGCGAGCGGAACACCATGCCGAACCCGGCCGTCGACTTCCCCTTGCCCTTGCCGGTGTGAACGATCACAAGGCCCTTTTCGATGGTCTTGGTGGCCATGATCTTGTCGCGCGCGGCCTTTTTCTTGCGCATCTTTTCCGCATGGCGCGCGTTGAGTTCGTCTTCCGTAAGCTCGGATTTATCCGTATCGGCGGTCATGGTGTGTCTCCCGATTATTGTATTTTGTTCAAATCATTCAGTGCAGCATGGGTCGAATTCCGGCGCGGTGTCCAGAGGCCGCGATCCAGCGCCTCCTGAAACCGTGCCAGCATTTCCTGGTAGCCTGCCGGATTCGCGTCTTGAAGAAAATCGCGCACGACTTCATCGTCCAGATAGGCTTCATAGAGCTGATCAAAATGATGATCGCCAACAGCCCGGGTCGTTGCGGCAAACGCAAACAGATAGTCGAGCGTTGCCACCATCTCGAACGCGCCCTTGTAGCCGTGACGCATCACGCCCTTGATCCATTTCGGATTGGCGGCCCGGCCGCGCACGACACGGCCGATTTCCTCTGACAAGGAACGCACCACCGGACGTTCGGGGCGCGAATGGTCGTTGTGATAGATCTTTGGCGCGTCGCCTTTCAGGTGCTCCACCGTTGCCGCAAGACCGCCTTCGAACTGATAATAATCATCGCTGTCGAGAAGGTCGTGCTCGCGGTTGTCTTGATTGTGCAGAACCGCATCCACGGACGCCAACCGGCCCTCCAGCTCACCGCGGGCCTGATCACCCGACGCACCGCCGCCATAGGCATAGCCGCCCCAGGTCAGGAACGCTTCGGCAAAATCACCGCGCTCATCCCAGATACCTTCATCGATCAGCGCTTGTAGGCCGGCTCCATAGGCTCCGGGCTTTGAACCAAACACCCGGAACCCGGCCCGGCGCTGGGCTTCATCTGGCGACAGGCCAGCAGCAGCCAACTCGGCGGCCTCCTGTTTCATGCGCGCGGCAATGGGATTGGCATCTTCTGGTTCTTCCAGTTGTCCGACGGCCCGCACGGCGCTGTCAAAAAGATCCATCTGATGCGGGAAAGCATCGCGGAAAAAGCCGGAAACCCTTAAAGTCACGTCGATCCGCGGGCGTCCGAGCTCCGACAATTTCAGGATTTCAAAGCCTGTGACACGCCCTGACGCAGCCTCCCAGACCGGTTTGGCGCCAATCAGCGCCAGCGCCTGCGCAATATCATCGCCGCCCGTGCGCATATTGGCCGTGCCCCAGCAGGTCAAAACCAGCGATGCTGGCCACTCGCCTTCTTCCTGAAAATACCGCTCGGCCACCAGCGAGGCCGATTGCTGGCCAAGACGCCAGGCTGTTTCTGTCGGAACGGCACGAACATCGACGGAATAAAAGTTCTTACCCGTTGGCAAAACGTCCGGCCGGCCACGAGACGGCGCACCGGAAGGCCCCGGTTTCACAAAACCGCTATTCAGCGCGATTAGGACAGCGTCCAGTTCGGACTTTCCGGAACCGGTAACTGAAGGACGGATCCGTTCTTCAATTTCGGCGAGCACCGCCTGCACCGCAGGCCAGCCTGACGGCGAGACTATATCGCCCGCGATAATTTGTTGTGCGAGCAGTTCAAGCCGTTCAACCGTATCGCCATTTGAGCGCCATGGCGCGTTAGCGACACTTGCCAGAACGTCCGGCTTTGGTCCGGTCCAAGGTGCCGCGAAATCACAATTGAGCGGGTCAAATGCGGCAAAGCCCAAGTCCTCTGAAAGCGCTCGCTGCAAGCTGTTTTGCCGTGCCTCACTGCCACGCGGGACCCGCACCAGCGCAGACAGCAGATCAGTCAGAAGATCGCCTTCCGGGCTCTCGCCCAGAATATGCAAGCCGTCGCGAATTTGAAGTTCTTTCAGATCACACAAATGCGCATCAAGCCGGGCAAGACGGGTGTCTTCATCCATCTCGTCGGTGATGCCGATGTCCTTGTCAAGACCGTGCCGGCTGGCGGCGTCCAGGATGTCCCGGGTCAACGCCTTAAGACGCCGAGGATCGACACCGCTTGCAAGGTAGTACTCATCAAGCAGGGTCTCCAGTTCCTCGGCAACGCCGTGGCTTTCCGCCCGGGTCAGCGGCGGGGTTAAGTGATCAACGATTACAGCGGATGTCCGCCGCTTGGCCTGCGCCCCCTCACCCGGATCATTGACAATGAACGGGTAGATGTTCGGCATCGGGCCAAGCACAGCTTCCGGGAAACAGCCTTCAGACAGCGCCAGCGCCTTGCCGGGCAGCCATTCGAGATTTCCATGCTTGCCGAGATGGATCACCGCATCGGCGCCAAACTCCCGGCGCAACCAGATATAGAACGCGAAATAATGGTGCGGCGGCACCAGATCCGGATCGTGGTAAGTCTCTTTGGGATCAATATTGTAGCCACGCGCGGGTTGGATGCCGACAACCTGATTGCCGAACCGGTGCAGCGCCAAACGGAACGTGCCGTCAATCACATGCGGATCGTCTTGCGGCTTGCCCCATCGATCCTCAACGGATGTGCGGACCGCCTCCGGCAGTTTGGCAAATTCGGCGGTATAAGCGGTAAGTGACAGCCGCTCATAGCCCGCCTTCTCCTGCCTTTCCGCAAGTGCGTTGGTCACGCCGGACGTCAAAACGTTCATGAGGTCTGCAGAGGTTTCCGGGGCGTTGCCGACATCATATCCGGCATTCTTCATGGCCTTGAGCACGGACACGCAGGAGGCTGGCGTATCAAGGCCGACCCCATTGGCAAGACGGCCATCCTTGTTCGGGTAGTTCGCCAGGTTCAGCGCGGTCTTTTTGTCTTTTATTGCGACTCGGCCAAGCCGGGCCCAGTTGGCTGCCAATTCGGCCACGAACCGCATCCGATCCGGCAGAGGGGTAAATTTCACGGGCGTCGATTGCGTCGCGGCATCAAAAACACCCTCTTCCTTGAAAGACACGGCCCGGGTCAACAACCGGCCGTCGATTTCCGGCAACACGACATGCATCGCAAGATCGCGGATTGACAGGCCTTGGTCACTCTCCTCCCAGCCCTCTTTGGACGAAGACGAGAACACCACCTGGAGAACAGGTTTGCCCCATTTGTCGAGCGGCGTCGGTTGATGGTCGATCCCGGCTTTTGAAACTGCAAAAGCAGTTCCGTTCAAAACGACATCCGGTTTTGCCTCTTCAAACAATGCGTCCAGAACAGCGATGGATTCCGCTTCCTTGAGGCTGGAGACAAAGACCGGCAGCGCATTGACACCGGCCTCTGCGAGTGCGGATACCAAAGCATCAATAGGGGCGGTTTGAGAACCTTGCACCAGCGCCCGGTAAAAGGTGATTGCAGCAACGGGAGCCTTCGGGTCTGCCCAGGTTGATCTCAACGTTTCCAGACCCGGCGCGGTATGACCGGGCAGATAAATACCGGCTCTTGGCAGAGGAACCGCATGCGCAGGCTCTTCGGTAAGCCCGATCAGATGACCGGCATACCGCAGTGCGTTGGCATAGTTCTCAGGTCCGCCTTCAACGAAGTAGCGCCACATCTGACGCACATCCTCCGTGCCGCGCGTCGAATGGCTTGTGAGAGCGTCATCCCATTTGTCGTCCCCGGGTATGACGACAAGATCGATGTCGCTGGCGCGCGCCTCTTCAACAAACCGCTCCAGCCCGTAGCGCCAGTATTCGACACCGCCAAGGACACGCAAGATCACAATCCGGGATCCGCGAACCGTCTGCTCCGCATAAAGATCAACCGAATACGGATGCGATAATGCCATCAGGTTCGCAAGACGGAGGCTTGGCGTATCCGCTCCTAAGCCAGACTGTGCCGATGCCAGACTTCCAAGCTCGGTATCGGCCGCGGATAAAAACAGGATATCGGCAGGCTGCTGGCCGAGGTCGACAGCATCCCCCCCGTCATCGATCCGGCGCGTCTGGCTTGCGAGAATGTGCATCTGGATGGTTTCTCGTTCTTATGTCATCCCGTGGCAGGACCATGTGACCCGCCGCTGCTTTTCAAAGAGAAAAGGCTTTTAATGAACTGCCGGACAACGCCCGGCAGTTCCGGCATTAAAGGTCGCCTGAAATCACTCAGCGGCTTCTGCAAGACCCGATAGGGCGCCACGAACAGCACCCAAATCGAAGCCCTTGAGCCCGATCACCACCAGCTTGCCGGCGCTCTCCGCACCTGATGCAAACCAAGTCTCGACCCTCGGGCCCACCGCCTGCACCATGGCCGGCGCGGCCTTGCCATCCACCTGAACCGCTCCCTTGATCCGCAGAACACCTTTCAATGCCATGGCCTGAAGCACTTGCACCTCGGCTTCCTTGAGCGACGCAAAGGTCGGCGCCTCGATCACATGGCTTTCAAAGTCATCGTGGTGATGATGGTCATGATGGTGGTCGTGATGATGATCATCGTGATCATGGTGGTGGTCATCATCATGGTGGTGATGGTGATGCTCATGGCGGGAGGCCATGTCATCCTCGGCAGCTGAGCCGCGCCCGAGCAGAACCTCGATCGGCAAAGTGCCTTTCTCGGAAGCAACGATATGCACTGCCGGGCGGACCTCAGCTGCGATCTTTTCCTGAACGCCCGCAAGAATATCGCCCGCGACCAAATCGGCCTTATTCAGCACCACAAGATCCGCGCAGCGAAGCTGATCATGGAAAAGCTCCTCAACCGGGCTCTCATGATCCAGCGCTTCATCCGCAGCGCGCTGGGCTTCCAGCGCTGCTTCATCCAGTGCGATCCGTCCTTCAGCAAGCGCGGCTGCATCCAGGACCGTAACGACGCCATCCACAGTGACTTTTGGTTTCACCGATGGCCACGAAAAGGCCCGGACCAGCGGCTGCGGCAAGGCGAGACCGGATGTTTCGATGACGATATGCTCCGGCGGGTTCTCGCGCGCGAGCAGCATTTCCATGGTCGGCAGAAAGTCATCGGCAACCGTGCAGCAAATACAGCCGTTGGTCAGCTCCACAACTTCTTCTGCCGAACAGCTCGGGTCCGCACAGCCGTTCACCAGCGATCCGTCAAATCCCATATCGCCAAATTCGTTGACGATGAGCGCAATCCGCTTGCCGCCGGCATTTTGCAACAGGTTGCGGATCAAGGTCGTTTTTCCCGCGCCAAGAAAACCGGTCACGATGGTTGCCGGGATTTTTTGACCCGGCTTAAGCGTTGAAGAAGTCACAATCCGATCTCCGGTTGATGCGAGGGTTTGAGAAGAAGTGGCTGTCCAGCGGCGACAAACACGACCTGATGGCACACCGATGCGATATCCTGGTTCAATCGGCCTTGCGCGTCCCGGAACGACCGCGACAAGCGGTTCTCCGGCACGATCCCCATGCCGACCTCGTTGGAAACAAACACGCACGGCCCGGCAAGACCCTTGGTGGCTTCAATCAAGCGCGCCGTTTCAGCAGCTATGTCCTTGTCGGAAAACATCAGGTTGGACAGCCAAAGGGTCAGGCAGTCAACGAGGATAACCCGGTGCGCGGCACTTTCGCGGCTCAGCACCCCCGCGAGATCCAGCTGCTCTTCAATGGTAATCCAGGAAGACCCGCGTTGGTCCTTGTGACTGGCAATACGGTCCGCCATCTCGTCATCGAAAGCGGCACCCGTTGCGACATACACCCTTTCCAGGCTGCTTCGAGCTGCAAGCCTTTCTGCAAAGGTGCTTTTTCCGGACCGGGCCCCGCCAAAAACGAGGGTAGACCGACCATGGTCAGACTGCGTCACATGTGTCTCCCAGCCGTCCGCCCGACAGCCTTGCGGTTAAACTCTATCGACGGCCGGTCTCCTGGCTCGCGGTTCCTTATGACCAGCACCCCTTCCCGGTCACCTTGAGAACGATGCTCAAAGATCTCCAGTGGGTCATGTGCCAGCACTCGCCGCTCACAGTTGCGGGGGCAGCTCCGGATCAATCCTCTCTGAGGACTTACCGAATTCCCGTTTCATCCGGGCTGGATCACTCCAGCACCAGAACCGTCTGTTTCCTTCCTAGCTGGAACCGCCAGCCCGCACAAGCCGGAGTGTTTAAGGCGGCAAGTCTTCTTGTCCATATGTTTGACCGCAAATTGCCATGGCCGGTTGGAAAACGCAGCTTTTTGAGTTCCGTCTTGGCGGCAATGCGGAAATACGACCGGTGAAGCGCACCTGTTAAAAACCGATAGACACAACTAGGCGTCTGAAAAATTTATAGTTTTCCACATACCTGACGAAAAAATAACGATGGAATGAAAAAAACGCATTTCAGGGCTTGGCAAATGGATAAGGGCTGCGTTATACGCATCTCCATCGACGGGGGCGGTCAAGCACTGCCCCGGCACGGTGATCCCTGATAGCTCAGTTGGTAGAGCAAGCGACTGTTAATCGCTGGGTCGTAGGTTCGAGTCCTACTCAGGGAGCCACTCTTTCCCAGAAAATATGAATGTAAACAGCCCGACGCACAATCGGCCTTGAGGCGTGTTCACGCTTGAAGCTTGAGCGTTCGAAAACACAAAAATTAAGGACTGACGGAAACCGCCAGCCCCGCCCTGTCATGGAGTGCCGTCGATCAGTCCAGGTTCACCTTGTACTCAGCTTTCAATTCCGCGACCTTGTCAGCGTTTTCGGACATCCAAGAATTAAAGTCCGCAATCAACTCCGGCTTTGTTGTCGTGCTGGCATAATAGTAGTCGCGGGTATGCTTGAGATCCGGATCAAACGAGAGCGCATTCGGCTGCCCCATTTCCCCCAGTTGGTGCTGAATGACCGCTACGTTGGCATAAGCAGCATCGATACGGCTGTTTATGGCTTGTTTGATCAAACCATCCAGGGATTTCACTTCCGACAACTCAACGGCCCCGGAGGAGGTCAGATCGATCCAGGACCACGGCGTAAAGCCGCGCACGGTACCCAGTTTCTTGACCGACCCCATTCCTTTACCGACATTGCCCGGCGTCACAGAGACCCCATCGATGTATTCGACTACCTTGTCTGAGTAGACCAACGGCTTGCCATCCTTCAAATCCGCGGACCAATAGGCATTGTCCGGGTATTTAATATCGACCTTTCCTTCGACCAGGTTTTCCATCAAGCGCTTGATCGGATACGCCTCATATTTCAGCGTGTGCCCGTTATCCGACGCCCATGCATCCAACAGCGCCCGTCCAAAACCACCATACTCCCCACCTTCCATGGTGTAATGCGGGTAGTAGGTTAGATCTTCAACGCCAACAATTACAGTATCTGCCAACGCAACAGATGAAAGTGAAACACCTCCGACCAAAACAGCATGAATTGGTAGTAGTTTTACGAATGACTTAAGATCTGCGTATTTCATGTTCCCTTACCTTTCTTGGCAAATTATCTGGAACTTGGTCTCACAACGTAATTGAGAACCCAATGAATTACGCATTTGTTAATTCATATTTGGAAACAACTTTAAATTCCTTCTCGCAATTTTTGATAATCACTCCAGAAAGACAAAAAAATTGGATGGGACGACACACCTTAACCTTCCGCAAAGGCAAGAGTGACAAATGCTCATATTCATCTAACTCAGAAAGAAGCCTGCCGGTTTTTTGCTCAAAAACAGGCCCTTTTTCGTTGCCAATCTGCAACAGACCCGACAGACCGCAGATTTTATCCGCAATACTTACAATGAAGATAACATCACGTCAGCGTGATTTTTCTTGCACTGAGGCGGTTAAGACACACTTATTAACGGAAAGTAGCCAGAAACAAGCAGTTTTGTGATGTTTATTACACCCATTCACCAGATTGTGGTGCGATAATGGCAAAATAGTGGCTGCGCATATAGGGGCGCGTTCACGCTAAAAGACGAAAAACAAAAGGAATTTGGTCAAGAAGTCCAAAATGGACCAGGATCACAAGGCCCCAAAGCGCGGTAAATTGAGTTGTATTAGCCTTGGGAGGCGATCATGCAACGGAATACCAAAGCAGGAGCGTTTGCGCTTGGCCTCATCCTCGCGTTTGCGGGAAGCGCGGCAGCCAGTCCTTTGCCGCAAGAAACGATTACTCTACCAGAAGACAGCCTTGAGGTAACAGTCGCCTCTGCGAGCCTGGATCAAAAAGATCCGCTTGAGAGCGAACTGACCATATGGGTCGGAGAAGTGAACTTGAACGGCCGCGACGTCGTTTGGGTTGAACTCATCGATTCCTATGGTGAAGTGATTTACGATTCCGAAGTCAGCACCAACGAAACCCATCTGTTGCCGGATGGACGCGCGGTCGTGGTCAATGCGCTGGATCCGCAGACTATGGTCGCGGAGAAGGATGAATCCCGCCTCGTGACCGAAGGGGCACTTGTTGTGACCCGGCGGGTCATCAACGATGGTGGCAATGCTGCGGCGGTTGAATTGATCGAAACATCGGACGAGCCCGTTCGGAAGGGCACAATGCTCGAAATCGCCGACTTCGGCCAGACAGTTTGGGAACGCGTTGTTGCATTCTTCAACGCAGCCACAAGTCAGGTAAAGGTCGCATGGACCTGGCTGGTCGACACGCTTCAAGCCTGATCGCCATAGTCCCCGCGAACAGGTTGATGCGGTCCGCTCGTCAGAGCGGGCCGCGCCCCCTTGGCCACGCAAGAGTGACCCGACCTACACTCTTTGAAAAACTCCGCCGCGAACAGCGACGGGTTGTCTCTTCATTTTCAACACACCTTTGCCTCGAATTGAATTTTCATAGGAAATTCATTGCCCTGCGTGATCCGCACTTTAAACTCCCCCGTAGACGGTCTTGAATAGCAACTGACCAACCGACTGGGCTTCCCCACGCTGGGATTTAGGCGGCCCTGCCAAGCCAAAGGATTTAACATGCGGATTGCCGTCATCGGCTCGGGTATTTCCGGAAACAGTGCTGCATGGGCACTTAACAGCCACCACGATGTTGTTCTTTACGAGAAAAGAGACCGTCCAGGTGGCCACAGCGCAACGGCCGATATCGACTACGACGGCACCCCGATGAGCGTCGACACGGGCTTCATTGTCTATAACGAGCTTAATTATCCGAACTTCACAGCCCTACTTGACCACTTGGGTGTTGCAACCGAGATCAGCGACATGAGTTTTTCGCTGTCAGCGGACCGGGGCAAACTGGAGTGGTGTGGCGACGGGCTGAACGCGGTTTTCGCGCAGCGCAAGAACATCCTCTCGCCGCGGTTCCTGAAAATGCTCCGGGACATCTTCCGCTTTAACAAACAAGCCGTCGCGGATTTGAACTCAGGTCGGCTTGCGGGCCAAACGCTTGGTGGCTATCTGGAGGCGGAGCGCTATTCCAGCGGTTTCATCAACGACTACCTGCTTGCAATGGGGGCTGCCATCTGGTCGACCCCGATTAACGAGATGCGCGCCTACCCGGCCGAGAGCTTCGTGGCGTTCTTCGACAATCACCGTCTCCTGTCCTTCGACCGTCAGCTGTGGCGGACGGTCTCCGGTGGCAGCCGCAACTACGTGAAGAAGCTGACTGAGCCGTTTGCGCACAAGATGCGCCTTGGCAGCCCGGTTGCCGAAATCCTCAGAACAGATGGAAAAGTCGTTGTTCGCGACAAGACGGGTCATACCGATACATTCGATCACGTCATCCTAGCCAGCCATACGGATCAAAGCCTTGCCATGCTCGGCGATCCAAGCGCGGAAGAGCGGGAGATATTGAGCGCAATCCGGTATCGTCCGAACGAGGTGTATCTGCACCGGGACGAAAGCTTGATGCCCAAGAAGAAAAAGGTTTGGGCATCCTGGAACTACATGTCGGATCGAGAAGCGGGTGAAACACGCGATGTGACGGTTTCCTATTGGATGAACCGGCTGCAGAACCTCGACCGCTCAAAGCCGGTCTTTGTCACGCTCAATCCGTTTCAGGCACCGAGCGAAGACAAGACCTTCGCCAAATACATCTACGACCACCCGCAATTTGATGCCAAAGCCCTGGCTGCCAAGCAGCAGCTCAGCAAGATCCAGGGTGTGAACAACACCTGGTATTGCGGCGCATGGAACGGTCATGGCTTCCACGAGGACGGATTGGCATCCGGTCTCAACGTGGCCAAGGCACTGGGTGCTGTCCTGCCGTGGGAGCGTGAGCGTCAAGAGCCTGTGATGCTGGAAGCCGCTGAATGACACCCGCACCTGCCACAAACAGGATGTCGGATAATGGCTCCGCGCCGGAAGCTGCGGCAGCGCTTTACAATGGCGCTGTCATGCACCAGCGCATGAAACCAAAACAGCACCGGTTCTCTTATGACGTTTTCAATCTTCTGATCGATATCGATCGGTTGAAAGAAGCCTCAAGATTGAGTTGGATGTTGTCAGTCAACCGGTTCAACCTTCTCTCGTTTCATGAAAAAGATCATGGCCCGCGAGACGGAAGCTCGTTGAGACAACACATTGACAGCTTGCTGGAGAAAGAGGGTTTGGAGCGGGCCCACCGGGTTGTGCTACTCGCCTATCCCCGGCTTTTGGGGTATGGGTTCAATCCGCTCAGCGTCTACTATGCTTATGATAAGGACTATCGGCTGACCGCACTCGTCTATGAGGTCCGCAACACATTCGGCGGTCTTCATACCTATGTTGGGCCGGTGCGTGACGGGCAAATCAGCGATGCCGGTGTTCGCCAGGACCAGCGCAAAGAATTCTACGTATCACCGTTTATCAGCATGCAGCAGCACTATCACTTTCGAATGCTGCCGCCAGGCAATGCGGTGCGGGTCCGGATCCTGGAGACGGACGAAACCGGCCCCTTGTTGTCAGCAACCTTTTCCGGCACGCAGGAACCCTTGACCACATGGTCTTTGATGCGCGCTTTTGCGCGGGTTCCGCTTTTGACCTTCAAGGTGATGGCCGCCATTCATTGGCAAGCCTTTAAAATCTGGCGCAAGCGTGTACCATTTCATCCGCGGCCTGCGAATGATGGTCGGGACGACAGCGCGGGCCGGAGCACAGCTTCGGAACTTTGGCAAGAAACAACAAACAACATTTCAAGGGGTTCGGCATGAATGGGCCTATTGTGTTGTCCGAGGACAATCTCCGCACGCAACTCAAAGGAACGCCGCGGCTTGCGCGCATGGCGGCAAACCTGGCAATTAAGATCCGCTATGGAACGCTCGACATCACTTTCCCGGACGGGCGCATGTTCCGGATCAATGGAACGGAACCTGGGCCAGATGGCGTTCTGAAAATCCATAACTGGAAATTTTTCACCATGGCCGTCAAAGGCGGCGATGTTGGTGTCGGTGAAGCCTTCATGGCTGGCTATTGGTCATCTCCGGATGTCACGACATTCCTGGAGATTTTCGCGCTCAATCAGGCGTCCACTTTGGAGGCCTTGCGTGGTCGCCCGCTGACCCGTCTGTTGTTGTCACTCCGTCATTGGCTGAATGCGAACACAAAACGTGGCTCCAAGCGCAACATCTCGGCACACTACGATCTGGGAAATGCGTTCTATCAGGAGTGGCTCGACCCGTCGATGACCTACTCCTCTGCAATCTTCAGCAATGAAACCAACAGCCTGGAACAAGCGCAAGCTGAGAAATACGCGTCACTGGTCCGGCAGACCGGGATCGAACCTGGACACTCCGTTCTGGAAATCGGCTGCGGTTGGGGCGGCTTTGCAGAGCACGTCGCCAAAACAGTCGGGGCGAACGTCCGAGGCCTGACAATCTCTCGCGAGCAGTATGATTACGCCAGAGAACGGATCTTCAAGGCCGGTCTCAACGAAAAAGTCGAAATCGTCTTCCAAGACTACCGCGATGAAAAAGGTGTTTATGATCGGATTGCCTCGATCGAAATGTTCGAGGCTGTCGGCGAAAAATACTGGCCGACCTACTTTGAGAAGGTGTCGGACTGTCTGAAGCCGGGCGGCAAGGCGGGTCTCCAGATCATCACGATCCAGGATCAGATGTTCGAGGACTACCGATCGGGCACCGACTTTATTCAACGCTACATTTTCCCTGGCGGCATGCTTCCGCCTCCCGGAAAACTGGCAGAGATCGGCAAATCCCTTGGCCTTGATCTGAAAGATCAAAAAATTTTCGGGCAGGATTACGCGCGGACGCTTTTGGAATGGCGGCAACGTTTCCGCACCGCCTGGCCGCAAATCCGTCCGATGGGTTTTGACGAACGGTTCAAACGGCTGTGGGAGTTCTATCTGCACTACTGCGAAGCCGGTTTCCGCGCAGGCAACATCGACGTCAGGCAGCTGGTTTATGAAAAGGCGACCTGACTCGGTCTGTTGAGCCTACTTAAAACCAAACAAGCGGTGCAGCTCCATGCTGCTCCGCTTGTTTGCATTCATAGGCATCTTCGCTGGTTGCCGACCTTACCGGAATTCAGGTCATTACTGTCGAGGGTCACCTTTGAGAATGGCCGTTTGTGCAAAGGGGCCTACCGATCCATGTCCGGCGGCTTACGCCTTGCCCTTCTGATCCCATCCGGTCGTCTTGCTGACCAGTTTGTAATAGAGGTTGAACGGTAAAAACTGGATTGCTTTCAACTGGCGAACAAACGCCTTTGGAAAAGAGATCTCAAAGTGCTTCCGGTCCTGAAGTCCGTCGATGATCCCCCTGACAGCCTCTTGAGGCGAAATCAGGTGCGGCATCGGGAACGGATTTGATTTGGTTGCGGGTGTGTCGACAAATCCCGGGCTGATGACTTGCAGACGAATTCCGGCCCGCTCGAGATCAAACCGAAGGCTTTCCGCGAAATTGAACAGCGCAGCTTTGCTGGCCCCATAGGCAGCACAGGTTGGAAGACCGCGATAACCAGCAACCGATGACACGATAGCGATCTGCCCCTGCCCTGCCACCTTCATCACATTGATAGCTGGCAGAACGACGTTCACCGTGCCCATCAAGTTCACGTCGAACGTTTTCCGGTAGGCTTCCGCGTCGCCGTCGAGGCCATCTTGAGGCAGATAGATCCCGGCGTTTGCAACGACCAACGCAAGCCCGTATTCGGCCGCGATAGACGCGCAGTGCGCCGCCATCAGTGGGGTATCGCCGACATCGCCAGCATAAACCTGAATGGAACCAGAAAAATCAGATGCGGCGTCTTTAAGCTCCGCCAATGCATCTTCTGAGCGCGCTGTGACTGCCACCGTCCAGCCGGTCCGCGCCATCTCCAACGCCAGTTCCCGGCCAATGCCAGAACTTGCGCCTGTAATCCAAACAGCCCCGTCGGACGGGGCTGCTACATAACTTACTATGGGCAATGATGTCTCCTTAAGTCTCTGCTATCTATACGCAAAGACAGGAGAAATGGTTTGATTACCCGCGCATGAAAGGCGCGAACCAGCGGCCAACCGGCCCGGTCAATTCCAGGCGCCCAGCGGTCACTGCAAAGCAAATGCAGTCATCGCCGTCGTCCGCAATCGGGCGATGGTCCACATCGTCGTCGGCGAAGGCAACGTCGCCAGTCACATAGTGACCATCGGTGTCCTTGAAGCCGCCCTGGAGAACAAGGGTGAGTTCAGTCCCGTGGTGTGTATGTGACGGCATTGCGCGCCCTGCGCGGACCCAGATGAGGCTGGCATCGCAGCCATCAATCTCGCCGAGTTTGCATTCTTTCACGCCAGGAAGAAGTGTTTTCCATGCAACGCTCTCCATCGATGGGCCGATAATCGAGCGGAGCGATTCAGGAACACGGCCATCACTCTCGCACGTGCGCCTGGAGGCTATGTCCCGGATTGGCTCTTCACTCTCAAAAATCGCGGCCAAGGCAGAATCGCGATCTGCAAATTCAACAGGATCACTATCAGCGATCCCCGTGCTGGCAAGAGTCTCAAGAGAATGGACATAGCCCCGGTTCTGGCCGCTCAATTCCAAGTGAGCACCAATCAGAGCTTGAGCCGGATACGTAAGTGTTCCGGCTGCGTATCCAGCCAACAACTCATCCATTCCGGTCACGTGCTTTTCCATCTCGTATCTCATGCTTACCTTTTGCTTCCAGAGTACGGTTCGCCTACGGCCTGATTCAGCATCTGGATCATTTGCAGAACTAAATAAGCCGAATTTTCCTCGGGATCTAGGGGATCTGAAGAACAACTCAGCCAGTACTTTTAATGAAAACGCTTACAGCGCCAAAAATATCGATTTTAATATGTAGCAATCCGCAGTTAAAGACTTACATTGCTTGCTTGATAAGACCTATCGGTGCCATTAGCGTCGGCGCTGAACGCGTGATGAAATCTATGGAACAGCGCTCCGCTGTCCACTCTGTCGGGATCAATTGAATGTCTGTGTCCGCATCTGTCGTCGATGCCATCGGCAATACGCCGCTTATCCGCCTTAAGGGCCTGTCCGAAGAAACCGGTTGTGAGATTTTCGGCAAGGCCGAGTTCATGAACCCGGGACAATCCGTCAAGGACCGCCCGGCCCGTCAGATGATCCTGGAAGCCGAAGCACGCGGTGATCTGAAGCCCGGCGGTGTCATCGTTGAAGGGACTGCGGGGAACACCGGCATCGGCCTTGCGCTGGTTGCAAGTGCGCGCGGATATCGAACCGTAATCGTTATTCCGGAAACCCAGACCCAGGAAAAGAAGGATATGCTGCGCATGTGCGGCGCAGAGCTTCTTGAAGTTCCGGCAAAACCCTTCAAAGATCCGAACAATTACCAGCACGTGGCGCGCCGCCTTGCTGAAGAGATGGCCAAGACCGAACCAAATGGTGTTCTCTTTGCGGATCAATGGAACAATTTGGACAATCGCAAAGCCCACTATCTGACAACGGGTCCGGAAATCCTTGCTCAGACAGACGGAAAGATTGACGGGTTCATTTGCGCCGTCGGCTCCGGCGGAACCCTTGCTGGCGTTTCAACGTATCTGCGCGAGCAGAAGCCGGGCATTACGATAGGATGCGCCGACCCGCTGGGCGCAGGCATGTATCACCTCTTTAAAGATGGCGAAGCAAAGGCCACCGACGGCGGTTCGATTGCAGAAGGCATTGGACTTGGCCGTTCAACGGTGATTGTCGGCGATATCAAGGTCGATCATCCCTATGCTATCCCGGATGAAGAAGCGCTGCCGCTTGTCTTTGATCTTGCCGAAAACGAAGGACTGCTGCTCGGCGGCTCGTCTGCGATCAACCTTGCTGGCGCAAGGCGCTTGGCAAAGGAAATGGGTCCGGGCCACACGATCGTGACCATCCTCTGTGACCATGGCACCCGCAGCCAATCGAAACTCTATAGTCCAGAATTCCTGCGGGCCAAGAACTTGCCGGTGCCCGGTTGGCTTGAGCGGACAGTCGACCTGAAACCGCCCTTCGCATAACTTCCAATGAGGAGGAGACCGAGCCGGTCCAGTCATGTCGACCCATGATCCTGCACTTCAAACCGGCATTGCCGATACAAGGCGCGTGATCCAGGATGCTGCCACGGACATAACCGTCGTTGATATGGTGGCAAACAACCTGGGTCTGGTCGCAGGTGCGCTTGCGGTTGTTTACATCACAGCGATTATTTGTGCGGTTCGCGAGATTATGTACTCGCGCACCTCACAAGGTTCGGTTGCTTGGCTCCTGTCTCTGTTTTTCATCCCATATGTCACTGTCCCGCTGTATTTTGTGTTCGGCTGGCGGTCCTTTTCCGACTACGCGAAAATTCAAATTACACTTGGCCGCAGCGAACGAGCGCGCCGGGCCGATGAACTTGGTCTCACAGACCACGACGAAACGCGGGATTGGCCCGTGCTTTCCCGTGTTGCCGGCGTGCCGTTTCTTGCAGGCAACACTTCCGAACTCCTGATCGACGGCGACGCAACCTTCACAGCGATCAAGGACGGGATCGCCCGAGCCGAAAGCGTTATCTTCTTTCAGTTCTTTGCAATACACGATGATGCCCTTGGCCGGGAAATGGCCGATGCGCTAATCGCGCGGGCCAAGGACGGAGTGGAGATTTACTTCCTCTATGATGATGTCGGGAGCCACTCGCTCTCCAATAAATACATCGAACGCCTGACGGACTCGGGTATCAAGGTTTGCGGCTTCAACGAAAATCACAAATTCCTGCGGGTTTTGGGGCCAATGCGGCTCAACTATCGAAACCACAGAAAACTGGTGGTGATCGATTATCGCGAAGCATTTGTCGGCGGCCATAACGTTGCGGATCAATATGTCGGGCGGAGCAAACGGTTTGGCCATTGGCGCGACACCCATGTGAGGATAGAAGGGCCGGCAGCGGTCGCCTGCGCCTTGTCATTTGTGGAAGACTGGCTCTGGGCGAGCGGCAATCACATCGATCTGCCGCAGGTGAGCGAAATTCCCATGCCGGGCGATGAGTCCGTGCTGGTGATGCCAACAGGTCCAGCTGACAAGTTGGAAGAATGCGCAATTGCTTTTGTTGAAGCCGCAGCGCAGGCAAAATACAAACTTTGGATCACAACACCTTATCTGGTGCCTTCTTTGGATGTGCAAACAGCACTTGCCGCAGCCGCTATGCGCGGGGTCGATGTCCGCATTCTCCTACCGGAAAAACGCGACCACTGGACAGTCTGGCTCGCCAGCCATGCCTATGAGGATACGCTCGTCCAGAGAGGCGTTAAGATCTATCGGTACACGGATGGCTTCCTCCATCAGAAGGTGACCTTGCTTGACGATGATCTGGTGTCCATCGGCACGGTGAATTTCGACAACAGGTCCTTCCAGATCAACTTTGAACTCACGCTCTGGTTCACCCATGAACGGCTGATTACAAAGGTGGAGAAGATGCTTGAAGAAGATTTCGCGCATTCCCGCCTCACCTGGCCGGATGCTTTCCAGTCGCGCAGTTACATTTTCCAGGTTTTCGCCCAAGGCGCCCGGCTGTTGTCTCCGATCCTGTAAAGGCAAGCACACTGCACGAAAACCATATGACCCTGTTTATGCCGCATTGCAGCACTAACCTCTGATTTCAGGGAGGACACTTTCATCGCCGGAAAACCGGCAGACACAGAGGGTCCTTACATGAACGACAACTTAGCTGTTTCTCATCCCGGCATCAGACGACTGTGGCAATCTGACCGCGACAGGCTCACCGAACATTTTCAAAGACTTGACAGCGACACCCGGCGGCTGAGGTTTGCCGGAAAAGTCAGTGACGGTTTTGTCGATCAATATGCCGAATCCCTTCTTTCAGCCGGCGCAATAGGGTATGGCGCTTTTCCTGATCACGAGTTGCGTGGAATGGCGGAACTGCGCGAACTGCAAAACAGTTGGCCGCGCGCAGCCGAACTTGCGCTTGTCGTTGAACGGGACTGGCAAGAAAAAGGCATCGGTAAAGCCCTGTTCAATCGGATGATCGGCGCGGCCCAAACCAGACAGATCAAGACCATCCATATGCTGTGCCTTCTTGAAAACACCCGCATGAGACACCTTGCGAAACTGCATGATGCGAACCTTGCGATCGACAGCGGGATCATGGAGGCCACATTGTCCGTCGCACGTCCCTCACCACTCGCGTTTCTGGAAAAGCTTTATGGCGACCCTTGCAATATTCTGAGAGCGACAATTCGCGTGGGCGTCTAGGCCGCGTCGACCGCTCTCACCAAATATGCTTTGACACCGACAGAGTGATAAGGTGTTGTGCGGTCATCTAACGCCTACGCTTTGGTGTCCAATGCCCGACTTTCTGCCCTCTTTATCGGTTCTCGCAGCTTTTACGGCCGCGGCTATTGTCCTGACAATCACACCAGGGCCGGACATGACCCTGTTCATGAGCAAAACGCTCACCCAGGGACGCAAAGCCGGGATTGCGGCGGTCCTTGGGGCTACGACCGGGTTGATCATCCACACGATCCTCGCAGCTATTGGCATTTCTGCGCTTCTTGCAGCCTCTGCGACAGCATTTACAGTGCTGAAGTTTGTCGGCGCGGCGTATCTGATTTGGCTTGCTATACAGGCTCTCAGAAAAGGCACTTCCCTCACCCTTGAGGCCGCAGAAAGCAAAACCCAGCCGTTCCGCCGGGTCTGGCTGCAGGGGCTTGGGGTGAACATTCTCAATCCGAAAATAGTCCTGTTTTTCGTGACCTTCCTTCCGCAATTCGTGTCGGCAAGCGACCCGCATGCAACTGCAAAACTTCTGTTTTTCGGTGGCTATTTCGTTCTGCTCGGGATGCCGATTTGTGTGCTGATGGTTTTAGGCGCTGGCGCGTTCTCACGTTTCCTAAAGTCATCGCCAGCGTTCATGCGCGCATTCGACTGGCTGTTCGCCGGGATCATGGGAACCTTCGCACTGAAGCTGCTGGTCGCAAAGGCAAACGCCTGAACGGTTTCGCCCGACTTTTCACTCGAAAACCGGATTGACCCATTTCTCCGGCTGTGCACTCTTGGGCAAAATCAGTTTTCTTCCAAGGAGTTGCTTAAATGACCACGCCCCTCTTCCGCGATGATGCCTATTTGCGCAGCTGCGAAGCGGATGTTGTGGCGGTGAACGAGCGTGGCGGCATCGTCCTGGACCGAACTGTATTCTATGCAACCGGCGGCGGACAACCCGGAGATACCGGGTATTTGGAGCTTGAAGACGGTGCCCGCATCGACATTGCAACGACCGTTTATGACGCCGATAAGAAAACGATCGTCCACATGCCGGTAGAAGAACAGGCACTGCCGGAGCCGGGCACAAAACTGACGGCCCATATTGATTGGGCGCGCCGCTACCGGTTGATGCGAATGCATACGGCGCTTCATCTATTGTCGGTCGCGCTGCCCTTTCCAGTGACTGGTGGTCAAATCGGCGACGGCGAAGGCCGGCTCGATTTCGATATGGGCGACACGGCGCTCGACAAGGAAAAAGTCGCCGAGAAACTGAATGAACTTGCGGGCGGCGATCATGATGTCGCGTTCGAGTGGATCACCGATGAGGAACTGGACGCGAACCCTGGGCTTGTGAAAACGATGTCCGTTCAGCCGCCGCGCGGTGCCGGCCGGGTACGGCTGGTCCGGATCGGTGGGGATATTGATCTTCAACCATGCGGAGGCACCCACGTTTCGAAAACTTCTGAAATCGGCCCTCTGGAACTCGGCAAAAGCGAGAAAAAAGGCAAACAGAACAGACGGGTTCGAATTCGCCTCGCCGATTGAGACTGTTTGGGAGGATGCGCCATGAAACTATCCGGCAGTTGCCATTGCGGCGCCGTTCACTTCGATGTGGAGAGCAAGACTCCCTACCCTTACATGCGCTGTTATTGCTCGGTCTGCCGGAAGACAACCGGCGCCGGCGGTTATGCGATCAATCTGATGGGCGAAGCCGAGAGCCTTAAAGTCCACGACCCGCACAAGGTGAAAAAGATCTATCAGGCGGAGTTCGAGACAGGTTTGAGCCCCGCTGAGCGCTCGTTCTGCGGACGGTGCGGCAGCCATCTCTGGCTTTGGGATCCGCGCTGGCCCGAGCTTGTTCATCCGCTGGCAGCTGCCATCGATACGGCGCTGCCGAAACCACCTGAGACTGTACATATCCTCCTGGAGAGCAAACCAGACTGGGTTGAGGTTGCTCAAGGACCCGATCAGGCCCATTTCCAGGAATATCCGGAGCTTTCCATCGAAGACTGGCACAAGCGCCACGGCCTTTACGAAAACAAGGACACCTCATGACCTATCATCCGCTTGTCTCGACAGACTGGCTGGCCGATCATCTGGATGCACCGGATGTGGTTGTCGTCAATGCCTGGATGCCGCCGGTAACGACGCCGGACGCCAAACCGGTCTATCCGGATAGCCATATCCCGGGCGCTGTGTTTTTTGACGTCAATGAGATCTGCGACAAGAACAGCGACCTGCCGCATATGCTGCCGGCCCCGCACGTCTTTTCCTCCGCCATGCGCAAGCTCGGGATCGGGGATGGCCAGACCATCGTCGTTTATGATGACTTTGGCTTTTATTCTGCGGCCCGTGTCTGGTGGACATTTCGGACGTTTGGCGTTGAAAACGTCTATGTTCTGGACGGCGGCATGCCTAAATGGCAGGCCGAAAACCGGCCAGTCAACGATGATCCTGTCCGGCGGCCGGAACGCCACTTCTCGGCACGGCTCGACCACAGCGCTGTTGCCAATCTGTCTGCTATCAAAGCCTTGAGCGCATCCGGAAACGGGCAAATTCTCGATGCCCGGTCTGCCGCCCGATTTGCCGGAGACGCTCCAGAGCCGCGTCAGGGTTTGCGCAGCGGACATATGCCGAATGCGCTGAACCTGCCATTCACGGACCTGATTTCCGAAGACGGCACGTTCAAACAACGCGACGGCCTGGAGCAGGCCTTCAAAAACGCCGGCGTCGACCTGTCCCGGCCGGTCACGACCACCTGCGGGTCCGGTGTCACCGCCGCCATCCTGACCCTCGCACTCACAGTTCTCGGAACCCGGGACGTAAGCCTTTATGACGGGTCCTGGTCTGAATGGGGTGCGCGCGACGACACGGACGTTGTTACTGGTCCGAACTAGGATATGGACTGAATACGCTGGGGCCAAATCGCGCCGCCGCATAACCGGAACGATCTTAGGTCCGGGGCGCTGCGAGCAACTTGTCTTTGGGAATCGTAGCGGTGTGGTGCTTTCCGCCAACCCGGATCAGAAAGTCGCCACGTGTTCCCTGAAGATGGTGTCCGGGCCAGATCTCCAGACCATTCATGAGATCGCCCTTCGGATGACGTTTCTGGACCTCACGGCGGGTCGATCCAGCGATGCGCGTCCGGCCCATACCGAAGACGTCACACATAGCACCTCTTGAAAGCAGATGCGCCTCTGCACCGTGAAGCCGGCGCGAGACATACCCGTTCAAGTGCAGCCCGATTGCTTCTCCAATCTTCCGCGCTTTTGCCGGATCGTGCCCTTGGGAGACAAGAAGATCCTTGCTGCGCTTTGCACCATGAACGGTGAAACAACAAGCGCCCGGATGAACCGGGCGGTCCTTGGCCATTCCAAGGTCGTGGAGCATCGCCGCCGAAAACAGGATTTCCCGGTCAACATCGATCTTCTTATAGCCCGCAAGGCACATCGCCCAATAGTAGGTCCGCCAGCTGTGTTCCAGAACATCTGTTCCAAGTTTTTCTGAAGCAAGCGCCTCACTGTCGGATACCAGCCGGGTTTGGAGCGGCAACAAGCCTTCAAGATCGGCCCCATAGGCATTCATCAGACCCAATTTGCCTGACGCCTGGTCCAATGCCTGCAGCAGGCTCATCCGAGCCATGTTTCCAATGACTGTAACCTTCTCGGCCCGCGTTAACCGGCCTTCACTGAACGCACCTTTTCTCTCGCCCCAGGCCAGAGATCCCATAATTGGCGCCTTGCGTTTTGTTTGACAGATGGTGGTCATATCAGCTCCTGTATTTTTCTGTACCGTATCGCACATAAATAGACAGGTCGAGTTTTTTATGCGAAGCGTTACAGAATGACGAAGGAACGAAAACGCGGCCGTCCCCGATCTTTCGATGAGACGGCAATTCTCGACAAGATCATGCAGGTTTTTTGGGAGCACGGCTATTCAGCCACGAGCCTCGACCAGATAGCTGAGGCAACCAACCTCAACCGACCGAGCCTTTATGCTGCCTTTGGCAGCAAAAAAGACATGTATCTGAAAGTGATAAACCGCTTTGCCGACATGATGCAGGCACACCTGTCAGCAGCGGGTGATTTCGACGGTCCCTTGAACGCTCGGTTCAAGGCGATCCTGTCTGCTGCAATCGATCTCTACACCGGCAAGACACCAGTGTCCGCCTCGAGGTTTGGCTGCCTTGCAATCTCCACCCTCCCGGCCGAGACGACCCAGGATCCAGAGTTTGTTGAGGCCTTGAACAAGGTGATGGGCCGAATGGATCGCGGTTTCGCGCGCCTTATAGAAACCGGCAGCAAAAACCGCTTTAACGCCGACGAAGCCGCTCAAATTGGCCAGCAGTTTGCGGTGATGCTCCACGGCATCTCAGTTCGTGCACGTGCGGGCGAAAACACAAAGTCCCTGAAAGCCCTGGCTGGAAACATGGTTGACCGGCTCCTGCCCGAGGATTCCGGCTGATGCACTAAACGGTCGCTCTGCGCGCTATCAACAGCCCTGACCGATCAGAGTTGTTTCCTGAACTCATGTTCCAGTTCGTAAGGTCTCAAAGAAGTTTTTGATCTCATCGGAAATCAAATAGACGCTTGTGTTCATCCGGTCAGCCGCGGTTTTGAAATTCACGGCAGCTTTATCCGTTGCCACCACCGCATGCCCAACACCTTCGATGTTCTCCTCGAGGGTCTGCGCACCATTCGCAACGGTTTGGACACTGTGGGAAATCTCTTGGGTCGCAGCGCCCTGCTCTTCAACGGCTGCCGCGATGGACGATGTCATTTCGTCAAGCTGTTTGACCACTTCGGCAATGGACTGAATGGATCCAACCGCCCCATCCGTCGATTCCTGAATTTCAGAGACCTGCTGACTGATTTCTTCCGTCGCCTTGGCCGTCTGTTGTGCAAGTTCCTTGACCTCGGCAGCGACAACCGCAAATCCTTTGCCCGCATCCCCGGCCCGCGCAGCCTCAATGGTCGCATTGAGCGCCAAAAGATTGGTCTGTTCGGCGATCGCCTGGATCAACCCGACCACATCTCCGATTTTTTGCGCAGCGCCTGCAAGGCTGGCCACCTGGTCGCTCGACCTTTCGGTTCCGGCCGACGCCTCGCTGGCAATTCTGGACGCACCAACAATCTGCTTCGAGATCTCCTGGATGGAACTGGACAACTCTTCCGTTGCCGCTGCCACGGTCTGCACACTGTCGCTGGAATTTTTCGACACGGTTTCCGCGCTGGAGATTTGGTCCTGCGCATCCCGGGAGACGCTTTCAAGCTGGGCAGCTTCGCTGATAACAATCCCGGCGCCCTCATCGGCATCCTTCAGAGGCTTTTCTATTTTCTCCCGAAACTGCTCGATCGCTCTGTTCAACTTGTTTGCCTGTTCAGCCCGTTCCAACAACAATTGTTCTTCATAAGTTGAAATGGCCAGATCCATGTCGAACATGACCGCGGCGGTAACGTGTTCCAGAACATCACCGAGGTCGGTAAAGGATGTCCGGTATTTCTTGACCAGATGTTTGTGCAGGCGTGTCAGGACAAACTTGTAACCGGCAATATACCAGCGGGGCTCGAGACCAATCCGGCAATGAATGTGCCCAATGCGGTTGATGCTTTCCTGATAGTCCTTATCAAAGCCGCTCAAGAAGAGTTTTTCCCAGTGGCTCTTTTGTGCACCCACCAGGCGCGGCTGCTGATCGCCGACCATGTTGGCCATATGAGGCTCAGACTTTATGTGCGCATAAAAACCGGCAAGCAGTTCATCCAGAGCCGGCTGAATAACCGGCCATGTTTTCTTCAGTGCTGAGATGGTTTTGGAATCAATTTCTGCAAATTTCAGACGATGATCAAAATCGGTTTCAGACATGGCAGCCCTCGCAACATACTGCCGTTAGGTCATATTGAAATGCTAAACATATTATAAATTGCAAACCACCTAGAAATAACTACCAATAGTTTCAGCAATTTTCGTTACTTTTCGCATATGCAGATCTACCAAGACAGGCTGAATAATGCCTATTTTGTAGTCACTTAAATAAGTTTAGATGGACGATTCGCGGTCGTTTTGGGGCCTATTTTTTGGTTTTTCAGAAACGTTGGTTTGGCATTTTACGACAAATGACAAAAAAATCCCGGACCACAGGTCCGGGATTTCCAAGAGTGTGTTTGGTTCGCCGGGATCCGTCAGTGATGAAGGATCTGGCTGAGGAACAATTTCGTCCGCTCGTGCTGCGGATTGGTGAAGAATTCTTCCGGCTCGTTCTGCTCAACGATCTGGCCGGCATCCATGAAGATCACCCGGTTGGCAACCTTACGGGCAAAGCCCATCTCGTGGGTCACGCAAAGCATGGTCATGCCTTCTTCAGCCAAACCAACCATCACGTCGAGCACTTCCTTGATCATCTCCGGATCAAGCGCCGAGGTCGGCTCATCGAACAGCATGATTTTCGGGTTCATGCAAAGCGAACGGGCAATTGCCACACGCTGCTGCTGACCACCAGAGAGCTGACCCGGGTATTTCAGCGCCTGCTCTGGGATCTTGACCCGCTCAAGATAGTGCATCGCAATATCTTCAGCTTCCTTCTTCGGCATCTTGCGAACCCAGATCGGCGCTAAGGTGCAGTTTTCAAGAATGGTCAGATGCGGAAACAGGTTGAAATGCTGAAAGCACATGCCAACTTCGCGGCGGATCTCGTCGATCTTTTTCAGATCGTCTGTCAGTTCCGTACCTTCCACGATGATCTGACCAGCCTGGTGCTCTTCCAGACGGTTGATGCAACGGATCATCGTTGACTTGCCGGACCCGGACGGGCCGCAGATGACGATCCGTTCGCCGGACATCACGCGCAGGTTGATGTCGCGCAACACGTGGAAGTCCCCGTACCACTTGTTCATGTTCTTGATTTCGATGGCGACGTCCGTGTCGGAGACCTTCATCTTGGTGCGATCGGCAGCCAAGTCATCGTCGCGTACAGCGTTTTCGGTCATTGATTTACTCCAAGAGTGTCTTTGGACCGGGGCGCAGCGATTTCATCCCGCGCGCCCCGGAAGAGCGTTATCGTTTGTGTCCGGTGTGCAGCTTCTTCTCCATATAGATGGAATATCGCGACATGCCGAAGCAGAACACGAAGAAGATGATCGCTGCAAAAAGGTAACCGGTATGGCCCTGGCTGGGTGTCGACCACGTCGGATCCGTGAAGGACGACTGAATCTGGCCAAGAAGGTCGAACATGCCGACGATCAGTACCAGTGTGGTGTCCTTGAACAGGCCGATGAAGGTGTTGACGATCCCCGGGATCACAAGCTTCAGAGCCTGCGGCAGGATGATGAGGTACATCATCGGCCAGAACCGGAGACCAAGGGCCATGGCGCCTTCATACTGTCCCTTCGGGATCGCCTGAAGACCGCCGCGGACCACTTCCGCCATGTAGGCTGCCGAGAACAGCGTCACCCCGATCAGAACCCGCAAGAGCTTGTCGAAGGTCACCCCTTCCGGCAGGAAGAGTGGCAGCATCACCGAGGACATGAACAACACGGTAATCAGCGGCACACCGCGCCAGAACTCGATGAAGATGATCGAGACCAGCTTGATGATCGGCATCTTGGAACGGCGTCCAAGCGCGAGCGCCACACCCAAGGGCAGAGACGCCACGATACCTGTCACCGCAATGACCAAGGTCACCAGCAGACCACCCCAAACTGCAGTCTCGACAATCGGCAGAACGACGTTGTCGCCGATGACCAGACCGGTCAGCAGGAAGTAGGCAATGATCGGGAACACCACAAGGAAGAGGATCGCGTTGATCTTCTTGAACGGTGCGCTCGGGATCGCCAACGGCACAAGGAGCAGAGCAAACAGCGCATAAACGATGTCCACCCGGTAACGCTCTTCAACCGGATACCGGCCATAGATGAATTGCGGGAAGTATGCTTCGACATACGCCCAGCAAGCGCCGCTATGGCCGCCATCTTGGGGCAGACACGCTTCACGATTGTCGCCGGTCCAGACCGCGTCGATAAACGCGAATTGGATAAACGGCGCGAGCATCGAGTAAGCGAGCAGTATCCCGATCACGGTCAGAATGGTGTTGCCGATGGACGAGAACAGGTTCTGCCGCATCCAGCCGATGACACCGGTGGTGGAAATCGGCGCCGGCAGGAGCGGCGCCTCTTCCGTTCGAACTTGAAACACTTCAGTTTTTGACATGTCGCTCTCCTTACCGTTCCACGAGCGCCATGCGCTGGTTGTACCAGTTCATGAAGGCTGAGGTGATCAGACTGAGCGACAGATAAACCGCCATCCAGATCGCAATGATCTCAATCGCCTGACCGGTCTGATTGAGAACAGTACCGCCCACGGAAACAAGGTCCGGGAAGGCAATAGCCACAGCAAGGGACGAGTTTTTCGTCAGGTTCAGGTATTGGCTGGTCAGCGGCGGAATGATGACCCGCATCGCCTGCGGAATGACCACAAGACGAAGGGTCGGACCGTTGCGCAGGCCAAGGGCATGCGATGCTTCGGTCTGGCCGTGACTGACAGCCTGAATGCCCGCCCGGACGATTTCCGCGATGAACGCAGCCGTATAGATCGCGAGAGCAGTTGTCAGAGCAAGGAACTCCGGGATCAGGTTGAAACCGACACCAAGCTCAAAGCCGCGGCGCAGGATGGGACCTGTTTCAACGAAATTCGGATGCTCAAGATACATTGGCATTCCGGTCACGAAATAGGTGATGACCGGCAAACCGATGATCAAACCGAGCGCGGTCCAGAAGACGGGGAATTGCTGCCCCGTTTCGTCCTGGCGCTTGCGTGCCCATTTGGAGACCACAACAGACGCGACGATACCAATGATCAAAGCAAAGCCGATAAAGCCGGAGCCGTCTTCCCAAATGGGTTTGGGCATCCGCAACCCGGCAATGTTTAGGTGAAAGGTGTCGAACAAGGACCACTTTTCCCGCTTGCCCGGCACCGCGCGCAGAACGGCGAAGTACCAGAAGAAGATCTGGAGAAGAAGTGGAACATTTCGGACCAGCTCGACATACCAATACGCGATCTGGTTGATGACCCAGTTGTTGGACAGCCGCGCAATACCAACGACAAATCCGATGATGGTCGCAAAAAAGATCCCGACGACTGCGACCATAAGTGTGTTGAGAAAGCCGACGAAAATCGCCTGGCCATAAGTAGACGTTTCGGCATACGGAACCAAGGATTGGATGATGCCAAAACCGGCCGTATTTTCAACGAAACCCCAACCGGAGGCAATGTTCTGCCGCTCCAGGTTGGCTACCGTGTTCGTCACTATGAAGTATCCGAAGAAGACCAAAGCCGCGATCAGGAGTGCCTGATAAAACAGCCCGCGTACCTTCGGATCATTCACCAGCGAAGCACGCGCCGGCGCCCCCGCCGAGTCCTGCTCCATGACTGACATAGAACCTCGCCCAAGTTATCACGCCCGGCATATGTGGCAGATCAAGTGTCCGCAAGCCGTGGACGTGGCGTCGTCTGCTTTCCATCTCAACGCTTGTTCAGCGTCCCCTATCGGCAGAAAGCAGGTGTGTTCCCCGCGCACTGTCCGGATGATTTCCGGTTATTTTGGCGCAGAATTTATTGAGGGTTCCGGCAGTCATGCCGCCGGAACCCCAAAAACCTCTTTAAATCAGAGGATTAGCGTACCGGCGGAGCGTACAGGAAACCACCGTTCGACCACAGAGCGTTCACGCCGCGGGAGATGCCGAGCGGAGTGTCCGGACCGACGTTGGCATTGAAGCTTTCTTCGTAGTTACCAACGTTTTTGATGATGTTGTAAGCCCAGTCGTTGGACAGGCCGATGGCCTCACCGAATGCACCTTCAGCGCCCAGCAGACGCTTGACGGACGGGTTGTCAGAACCCTTCATTTCGTCAACGTTTGCAGAGGTCACGCCCATTTCTTCGGCGTTGATCATTGCGTTGAGGGTCCACTTAGCGATGTTAAACCACTCATCGTCGCCCTGACGAACAACCGGACCAAGCGGCTCTTTGGAAATGATTTCCGGCAGAACCATGTGGTCGCCCGGGTTGGTCAGCTTCAGGCGCTGAGCGTACAGGCCGGATGCGTCCGTGGTGTAAACGTCACACCGGCCAGCGTCGTATGCAGCGACAACTTCGTCAGCTTTTTCGAAAGCGACGATTTCGTACGGCATGTTGTTCGCACGGAAGTAGTCAGCAACGTTCAGCTCGGTGGTTGTACCGGTGTTGGTGCAGACAGATGCGCCGGACAGTTCCAGAGCAGAGGTCACGCCCAGATCCTTACGGACCATGAAGCCCTGACCGTCGTAGTAGTTGACGCCAGCGAAGTTCAGACCAAGCTGAGTGTCGCGGGACATGGTCCAGGTGGTGTTCCGGGACAGAACGTCGACTTCGCCAGACTGCAGAGCGGTGAAGCGCTCTTTGGCAGAAAGCGGAGTGAATTTAACGGCAGAAGCGTCGCCGAATACTGCAGCAGCCATTGCGCGGCAGAGATCAACGTCGAGACCGGTCCAGTTCCCCTGTGCATCCGGGTTTGAGAAGCCCGGCAGACCCTGGCTCACACCACACTGGATGAAGCCTTTGCCCTTGACGTCTTCCAGCGTCGTCGCACCAGCAGCTGTCGCAGCGACACCCATAGCGGCGCCGAGTACGAGCGGAAGGATTTTGTTAGACATGGATATGCAGCCTTTATTTGTTACCCATAACTTTTATTTAGCTGGCCGGTATGAGTTGATGTCCTCTTCGCCCGACATTGCGGGCAAATTCCAGCGCAAAGCGCTGGTTCCTCCGGAAATCATCCCCCCGATCCAACAGCCCCCATACGATGGCATTTGCGTGTTCGGGTCAAGTACTTGCTGACGATATCTCGTTAAAATTCTCGGGCCGAAGTAGGATTACGGTTACCATGGCTGCACAAAACGCGAACATGTCTAGTTTCGCCTCATTGGCTGCCCATTACGTAATCATTCGTTTTTGTTCGCTAAGGCTGCGTCCCCTACGGAAAGAGCTGAAACGCCGCAAAGTGAGATCCGATGCACTCGTGTAAAAGCATCGGACCAAGACCTTTTTACCGAACCGGCGGGGCGTAAAGAATACCGCCGTCGAGCCAGGACGCGTTCAAACCGCGCTCAATTCCAAGCGGGGTATCAACACCAACGTTGCGCGCGAAGATTTCTCCGTAATTCCCGACCGCGCTTATGATGAGGACGGCCCAGTTCTGATCAAGTCCGAGCGCACCGCCGAAGTTGCCTTCCACCCCAAGCAGCCGTTTTACAGCTGGGTTATCGGACGACGCCATGTCTGCGACATTTGCCTGGGTCACACCGAGTTCTTCTGCGTTAATCAGAACGTTCAAGGTCCATTTCGCAATATTGAACCACTGGTCGTCGCCCTGCCTGACCACCGGGCCCAGTGGCTCTTTTGAAATGACCTCTGGCAAAATCATGTGCTCGGACGGATCGGTCAGCGTCAAACGGTTGGCGTGCAGACCCGATTTGTCGGTCGTGTAGACGTCACACCGGCCGGCATCATAGGCTTGTGTCACCTCATCATTTTTTTCGAAGGCAACGACCTCGTACTCCATGCTGTTGACCCGGAAGAAGTCGGCGACGTTGAGTTCCGTCGTGGTTCCAGTCGCCGTGCAAACCGAAGCCCCGGCAAGTTCCATGGCCGATGTAATTCCAAGCTCCTTGCGGACCATCATCGCCTGGCCATCATAGTACATGACACCGGCGAAGTTGGCGCCAAGGTTCGTGTCGCGCGACATCGTCCATGTTGTCGTGCGTGACAGAACGTCGATTTCGCCGGATTGTAGAGCCGCGAACCGTTCAGGTGATGACAATGGCCGGAACTTGACTGCAGTCGGATCCCCGAGAACGGCTGCGGCAATCGCTCGGCAGTAGTCGACATCCAGCCCACTCCAGTTGCCATCGCTGTCCGGGTTGGAAAACCCGGGATTGCCCTGGCTCACACCACAGGTGAAGTAACCGTTCTCCTTGGCCTGCTCGAGTGTTGACGCAGAAGCGGGAAAGGCAGCGCCGGAAAAGGCGGCCGCAACCACCAGGCTTTTGAAAGTATTTTTCATTTTTCAGTCCTCCTGAGGCGCGAAATAGGGCTCGCAAATCCCTGCCTTTCAAAGGACCATTGCAACAAATCACGAATACCAATGAAAAAATGTCTTGGGAAAAACAGCGATTTGACGCAGTTTCGCGATCAGGAAGACGATCGGCGCATCACATGATCAGCTCGTTGGCATTGGGCCGGTGCTGAGTGCCGACATGGAAAAACAAGACAGCCAAAGCGGACTGAAGGATAGATGACGAATACGACGGACAAAAAAAGAAGCATTGAAACCGTTCTTGCGCACAGCGGCCGGGATCCGTCCGGGTTCCATGGGTTTGTCAATCCGCCAGTCGTCCATGCCTCCACAGTGCTCTATCCCGACACCAAGACCATGGTGACGGGCGCGCAGAAGTACTCCTATGCACGCCGCGGCAATCCCACCACTGATTCCCTTGAAGACGCCTTGAAGGAGATTGAGGGCGCGGCGGGCGTGAAACTGGCCAACTCCGGCCTGAACGCAATTGCGCTGGCGATTCTGTCCTGCGTGAAGGCAGGCGATCATATGCTGATCGCCGATACGGCTTACGGCCCGACCCGTCACTTTGCAGATACTGTCCTGCCAGGCCTCAACGTTGATGTTGAGTACTACGATCCGGCTGTCGGTGCGGACATCAAATCGCTCTTCAAACCGAACACCACTGCAGTCTTTACTGAGGCCCCAGGCTCCCTCACCTTCGAAATGCAGGACGTTCCAGCAATTGCGGCAGCCGCGCACGAAATCGATGCGACCGTGCTCATGGACAACACCTGGGCCAGTCCGCTCTATTGCCAGCCAATTGCATTCGGCGTTGATCTCTCCATCCAGGCGGGCACGAAATACATTGTGGGTCATTCAGACGTCATGCTCGGCACGATCGCTGCCAGCAAAAAAGCCTGGCACAAACTGGACACGCTCCATGGCGCAATGGGCAGCCATGTCGGTCCTGATGATGTCTATTTGGGTTTGCGCGGGCTTCGGACCCTGTCGGTCCGCCTTGAGCGGCACCAGAAAAACACAGCTGTCGTCCTAGATTGGCTGAAGGCGCAGCCCGCCATCGGCGCAATCAGATATCCCGCGCTTGAGAGCGATCCCGGCCATGAGCTCTGGAAGCGAGACTTTTCTGGCGCATCCGGCCTGTGCGGCTTCGACTTTGCGGCCGGGACAAAACAAGAGCAGGCCTATGCGTGCCTCGACGCCCTGACCCTGTTTGGTCTTGGATATTCCTGGGGCGGATTTGAAAGTCTTGCGATACCGGTTCGATTGAAAGGCATGCGTTCGGCGACAAATGTTGATCCGGATCTTCACTCGGTTCGCCTTCACATCGGCCTTGAAGATCCAGAGGATCTGATCAGGGATCTTGGCCAAGCCCTCGACAAGGCTTTCGCATAATTGATGGATTCCATGAACAAGTTTCATGGATAGCAACTGTTGCGATCAGACTTGTTTGTCACAAAATGGTGGGGACCGAAAACACACAAAGGCTCCCACCATGGACATTCAGCGCATCTCCGCATTTTCAGATGGCGACACCGGCGGCAATCCGGCCGGTGTGCTCATTAGTAACGCGCATCCGTCGGTCGAAGACATGCGCGCCATCGCAGCGGATGTTGGCTTTTCCGAAACCGCATTTGCTGCGCCTCAAGGCGACGGGGCCTGGCGGGTCCGCTATTTCTCGCCGCAATCCGAAGTGCCGTTTTGTGGTCATGCAACCATCGCACTCGGATCCGCCCTTACCCGCGAATTCGGTCCAGGGCGCTACAATCTGAAGCTCAACGAAGCTGAAATCTCCGTGGAAGGCGCTGTCTCAGGCGAACTCGTGGAAGCCGCCCTCCAATCGCCCCCGACAAAAAGCCAACCAGCACCGGATGGTGTTGTGAGCGAGGTTATGGATCTCTTCGGCTACACGAAAGATCAGATCGATATCCGCATCCCGCCAGCGCTCGTCCATGGCGGCGCAGATCATTTTGCGCTGACGCTTAACTCACGCGAGGCCGTTTCGGACATGACCTATGATCAGGAAGCGGGACGTAAACTGATGGAAAAGCATGGGTGGGTTACGATTCTAATCGCCTTCAGCGAAACGCCACAACTCTTCCATACACGCAATGCCTTTGCCTCGGGCGGGGTCTATGAAGATCCGGCAACTGGGGCTGCCAGCGCTGCCTATGCCGGATATCTGCGGGACATTGGTTGGCCGCATCAGGGCCGCATCGAAATCAATCAGGGATTTGACATGGGGCATCCCAGCCGGATCGTTGCGGAGATCGGATCTGAAAAGGGAAGTTCGATCCGTGTTTCCGGTTCGGCCCGGGTCATGAACGAAAGCGATTTCACAGACTGATCACAACCTAATCACTCAAAATATCACACGAACTACGGCGCGGTCAGATTGCAGGATCGCGCCGCTTTTCCTTAAAAATCAGCCAAAGGTTCCGGAAATAAATCACCAGTCCGAGCCCCTGCCCCAGAATGATGATCGGCTCCTTCTTGATCACACCGTATGTGAACAGCATGATCCCGCCAGCAATCGAAAAGAACCAAAAAGCGATCGGCACGATGGATCGTCCGACACGTTCGGATGCCATCCATTGAACAACAAAGCGCATCATAAACATTGATTGCGCAGCCAGACCGAAGATCAGCCAAAAATCAAACTGTGCAATGAAGACTGCATGAAACCAGTCTATGAGGGCAGCCATGTCGGATTCCAGTTACCTTGATACGCCAGCGGCGCGTTTCTGCTCGGAAATTGTGGCGTCAAATTAGGTCAATGGCCGGACAACCGGAATTTTTTTGCGGCGGCGGCGCAACCACCACACACCAAACAAATCCAACACCCCGACCAACGCCCGGTCGAAGATACCGTATTTCGAGGTCCCGTGGCGCCGTTGCCGGTCCTGAACGTCAATATGCACCACATTGTATCCTTCGCGGATTACCAATGCCGGGAGAAACCGGTGCCAGCTGTCAAAATACGGAAGCTGAAGGAAGACCTCACGGCGCAGCGCTTTGAGACCGCAGCCGCTGTCACGGGTGTTGTCCCTTAAAATGGCGCCCCGCAGTTTGTTGGCGAACTTGGAAGCATACCGTTTGGCAAGGCTTGCCTTCCGGCCAAGCCGTTGACCCGCTGCAAGCGCAGCAGACGGCCCGGCGGCATCAAGAGCATCGATCAGCTGCGGTATGTACGCCGGATTGTTTTCCCCGTCTCCATCGATGGTGGCGACGACGTCACCACGCGCATGCTGAAGTCCGGTGCGTACTGCACAGCTCTGACCGCAAGACTTTTCGTGCCGAACCGGACGCAGCCAGTCATGCGTTGCCGCATAGTCCTGGAGAACAATGTCGGTCCCGTCAGATGATCCGTCGTCGATTACAATGACTTCAAACGTCCGTCCGCTGAGTGCCGTTTCAATCTCGTCCAGAAGAATTGGCAGATTCTCAGCCTCATCTTTGGCAGGAACAACCACGGTGACGGCAATCCCGCCCTTTGTCGCGGCCAAGGCCTCCAAGTAACTCTGTGTCATGACATCCACTCAGTCCGCCTCGTTGGCCGCAGCCCGGCCTGGAACGATACGCTGCGCTCCGCGTTGTCCGCGCAAAACCTGCCAAACGGCTCGCGCGCTTGCCTTGGCCGAAATGGCCGTCATGTTCGGAACGATATTGCCGTTTTCCGCAATATGAAAACCGATCCGGCGCCGGGCCATGGCACGCACGGTGAAGAAGGTAAAGGTCATTCCGAGCAGTGTGCCGGCAATGACGTCACTTGGGTAATGCGCACCCGCCATCACCCGGGAGAATGCCAGCCAGAACGCACTGACAACAATCAGCCACCGGTAAGCCGGGAAGATGAAATAAAGCGCAGTCGCAAGGGCGGCGACTGTTGTGGAATGGCCGGACGGAAAGCTCGTGAACTTGCCGTGAAAAGCAAGGAAATCAAAATGAACGGGGCCGAACTCTTCGTACAATTTCGGACGCGCGCGCCCAAGGCTCCACTTGATGATCAGCACCACAATCCCGGACGCTGCGACCGTGTAGAAGACGAACGCCGCATAGGTGAAGACGGCGCCGATCGCCATCCGGATCCGGAAAGCATATCGGCCGGCGTCGAGCGCGAGCAGAAAGAGACAAGGAACACCCGTTGAAATCAGGATCCAGTCTGCCTTACCCAAATCAGTGAATGAGCGGAAGGCCGTCCGGTATTCGTTCGGCAGTGAGTTCAGCCAAGGATACGTCGGCGCATCAAAGGCAACGACTGCGACACCCACCGTTAAAAGAAGAACAGCAAGGATATCTTGTGGCCGTTGGCCCGGAGGCAATGTCCGCAACTGAGCGGTACCGCGCTCCTTGCGATTGGAATAAAGGATCATGGCGCGCCGGGCATTGCCGCGCATCCGTTCCAGCACCCATTTTATCCGACTATTGCTGCTCATTGCCGCCTTGTGTGTCTGTTGCGTCCGCGGCCGACTGATAGAGCGCAATATCGACATCATCGCCGCCGTTGATATTCAGGCCGTCTACCCTTTTTCGCACCACGGGGACAAGACCCTTCTCCTTGGCTGCGGCCAAAAACGCCTCTTCATGCCGGCTCTCGATTGCTGCGATCCGGCAAACACCACTCTCTCCCGCCTTAACTTGCGCGAGGAAATCGGCGGCTTCAGCCTCCGGCACGATCTTGGTGTTGGTCCCTTCCAGGAAGATAAAGCTCGGCTCGTGGAAGCCGGTCGTGACCACTTGCCGGGTATCCCGATTTGCGCACCCCGGGATCTCGTCCATCGCAGTCACAAGCCTCGGACTAACCCAGATCGTGGTCAGTGCCGGTCCTGAAAAACCCCATACACCGATGGCAACGCAAATTGCGGTCAGCGTTGTGGCTGGCAGAGCATAGAGCGCCGGTCCACGGAGCAGACGGGTAGCGGCAAAGACGGCAAAAACTGCGCCAATCCCGGTGACAATCGCCCCTGGAGGTGATGGCCAGATACCAAGCGCAAACGGGCCTCCAAAGGCGGCGGCCGCAATTCCTATGGCGGGCACCGCCAACAAGATCGCCGCCACCCAACGTAGCCATTTCGCAGTTTGGAAACCGGCGCCTTCGATCAGGGCCGCCGCCACAGGCAAAATCAGTGCAGGCATCAAGGGCATGGTGTAATGCGGCAGCTTCGTCGCAACGAGTTCAAACACCACCCAGCTTGGGAAGAACCAGCAAGCTGCAAAGATCACCAAAGGGCTTTTCCGCTCGCGCCACATCATCGGCAAAGCAATCAGGAAGAATGCCGGAAGCGGCCAAAAGACACCAAACATGGCACCGAGATGGGTCAGCGGCGGGGCCCCATGCCCTTCCTGCCCTTCAGACACCTTGCCGAGTAGATCCTTGCCGATCGCTTCTGTAAAGAATGTGCCGTCTGTTGCGATCCAAATGGCGACGAACCAAGGTAGAACAAGCAAGAAAAACCAGATGAAACCGGCCAGCGGGACGGCCCCCTTGAACCAGCTCAAATTGCGGCTGGTGATGATCAAGCCAACAACCGTGAACCCGACGACCATCGGGCCAACTGGTCCCTTGACCAAGACACTTGCCGCAAGCGCGGTCCAGAACACAAAAGCAAGGCCCCAGGCCCTATCGGAGCTGTTCCTCAGCCAGAGCCGCGCAAGAGCGCCCTGAGCGATAACAATCGTTGCAAAAAGAGTGGCATCGGTTTTCGCAAGCCGCGCTTCAACACCAAGGATGATGGCAAGCACAACAAAGGAACCAGCAACAAGCGCTCCTGAGGGGCCCATGAACGCTCTTGCCAACCAGAAAACCGCCAGAACGCCCAATGTCGCGCCGATAATGGACGGCAAACGATACACCCAAAGCGACGCAGACGCATCATGACCTGTCAGTTTGACTGCAGCCGCCTGCAGCCAATAAATGCCAACCGGCTTCTTGTGACGCGCCTGATCCTGGAACCGGATGTCGACATAGTCCCCAGTTTCGAGCATTTGCTTGGTCGCTTGCGTGAAACGCGGCTCATCGCGGTCCAGCGGCGGCACAGTCCACTGACCTGGAACGAACAAAACAAGCGCTAAGGCGAGCAGCAGAAGCGGTGCGGTTACATCATGGCCGAAGATGCGCAGCCATATCGGCTTTTTCATTTGATTTCCGGACTTTTCCGGATCCTGCTCCGGTTGCGCGCTGTTTGCCGCTGCCGATTGCGTTTCTGCCATTACGACCCGATTCCGCGAGGATCAAACGGGCTTGATCCCAGCCTTTCAAAAAGAATGTGTGTGCATCTCCTACATGAGCTTTTTGAAAAGGGAAACACTGCTTGCACCCAAACTCTGTGAAGCTATCGTCATGGGGACGATTCCTCGCAACATTCCTTTGGCAATCCTATGGCACTCATTGCACATATTACCGATTTGCATCTTCGTCCGCGCGGACTTGCCTGCTATCGCGTCTCCGATACAAACATGCTGGCGGAGCGGGCGATCCCGGCCTTGAACGGCCTGACGCCACGCCCGGACGCAGTCGTTTTGACCGGAGACCTCACAGACAAAAGCGATCCGCGGGAATATGCACTTGCCCGGCAGATCCTGTCGCGGCTCGCCATGCCAGTGTTCATGATCCCCGGCAATCATGACGGCAGCGCCGATATGCGGCGCGAGATGTCCGGGTTTCCGGGCATGGACGGCGACGTAGAGGGCAAGCTCTGCTACACCGCCGAAATTGGCGATCTCCGGCTTATCGCACTTGATACGAACATCCCCGGAAAACCGAATGGCGAACTCGGCACACCGCAGCTGAAATGGCTGTCAGATCGTCTCTCGGAGGACAATCGGCCGACGCTTATCGCCCTCCACCACCCGCCTGCCCTCAGCGGCATTCAGCACATGGATGCGATTGGCTTGAATGACGCCGGTGCGCTCGCAGAGGTGATCGGTCCGCACAAGCACATTCAGCGGCTGCTTTGCGGTCATCTGCACCGCCCGATCATCGCGGAGTTCGCAGGCAAGATCATGACGCTCGCCCCCAGTACGGGCCACCAGGTCGTCTTGGATTTGACCGAAGATGGGCCGCCGATGTTCAACTTCGAACCGCCCGCATATTTCCTTCATCACCATACGCCGCAAGCAGGCACAGTGACCCATATGGCCTATGTCGAGGCATATCCCGGACCGCATCACTTCTTTGCCGATGAGGGTGTTTCCTGGCCCGGAGATGACGCGTGACAATGATTTTCGGCAGCCAGAGAAACAGAGCTATTCAGTGCCTGCGCACCCTGCCCTTGGTCTTGCTCTTTGTTTTCTTGGCAGGCTGCGGTGCGCTGCCTGGCGGTCAAGGCGAATTGGAAGACCGGCCGGTCTTTACAGATGTCGATGTCAGCACCTCTTCTCTCATGGCGATGGTGAACGCCTATCGCGCAGAGAATGGTCTTCCGGCCTTGCGTCACGATCCGGCGCTTGATGGTGTCTCGCAAGACATGGCGCGGCATATTGCCAAACGCGACAGCATGGACACCTGGCAGCACAGCGCCTTTGGCCTTTCCCAGCGGCTCGACAAGGCGCGTTACCCAAATTACGCAGCTGCAGAGAACCTTGGTGCCGGTTATGCGGATCTGCCTGCAGCTTTTCGCGGCTGGCAAGGTTCCGAAGGCCACAACAAGAACTTGCTCAATCCGTATGTGACGCGTGTCGGAATTGCCCGCACCAATCGCAGCAATGGAAAATGGCGGAATTTCTGGGTCATGACGCTGGCGCGGCCGCAAGCCGACGGTCGGCCGGTCCCCGTCAACTAACAAACTGCAACACGATCAAAGTGCTCTTGAGCATGGCTAGAATGGGAACGGGCGCTCTGCGAAGACCTCTTCCCGTTCAGGTTCAGTGCGCAATCCGCGCTCGACCACGCCTTTAAAGAGCCGGTCTTTGCCAAACCGCGGCTGCCAGGTGCACAATTCGGGTGAGAACAGTTTGATGCAGGGCACACCAAGATCCGGACGTGTCGCATCAAACTCCCAAACCGTAATTCCCTTCTGCCGCAAGGCCTCCAACAATCCGTCATAAGTAAAGGCTTCGGCTTCAGAAAAAGAAGCCGCTACCGAGGCTTTTCCAACTGGCCAATCATCCAGGATCGATCTCTCGCGGGCATACCGAAGCTGAGATGGAATTTTGCTGCCTTGGTCATGGGGACGATCTGGGTACGCAGTCTCCATCGCAGACAACGAGATTTCTCCCTGCAGCATTTCGGTAATTGCTCCGAACATCGCTGATCCGAGCTCCCATTCGGCACAAGCACCAAACGCTGCCGCGTGACCATCGCCGCGGTGTGAAATGGCAACGGCAACATGGACCGGCAAATCGGTTTCGACCCTGCAAATCGTTGTCTTTCGGCGGCGCTCAGACAGATATTTCATCAAGTCGTCAGAAATTTTTTCACGCAAAACCGCACCGGGTAGCAATGTTATCCCCAGACGGTTGTACCAGGCTTGAGCCACGGCGTCGCGCTCTATGAGCTCCAAAAGCGCCCGCTCCCGCGCGCCTTCTAAGTCAGACCAGACCGCACATCCAACTGTTGACGAAACGCCTACCGTGAGACCCTGCTCGAGAACAACTTCTCCGAAAAGAGCCGCGAATGCAGGTAGCCGCGCCTCAGTCCCGTTTAACAAATTACTCACGCGAACAAGACGATTACTCAACTTACTCCAATCAATAACTGAACCAAGGGACCCCTGCCCCAACTCCGTTCGCTTGCGAAGAAAATCAATCGTCTGGGCCTCACTAAATCCCAGTATGGATGCAAGATCTGCTTGAAACTCACCCTTCGTAACGCCAACAACACGCGGATCATCTTGCCCAAGAGAACAAAGAGTTAACCTTTCAGTAACCTCACCAATACAACTAATAGATGCACCTACTTTCGTATTTGCTTGCCCACCGGCGGCAAAGGACCCAGTCGCATTCACCGTACGCTGCTCATCAGAGTTTTGAGGCGTAACAACAGCGGTACAAAAGTGGATTGGACAGCCTGGAAGAGAGACAGGCATCAGGCGCATCCGGCCGGCTCGCAAGACCAGCCCAAACAGCCGGAGAGCCTGCTCGGCATCCGGATTGACCGGTCTCACATCTCGCTCCGTGCCCGCGATCAGACCCGTACTCACAAGCCCACTCAGAACCTCTGGCACAAAACGCTGCATCGCTCCCCCACAAAAAAACGTTCTGCGACTAAAGCATTCCTGAGAACATGATCAAGTATATTTTTTGATCAATAGACTCATTAGAAATTGCGAAGCGGTAGCATTTACGTTTTTCCATTGTTTTACGAAATTATTGATGCATTAATTTTATATAGGATCAAGTAGTCAATAAATATTGTTACTTATAGTATCGATAAAACATGATTACTTTCCAGTTTCGGGGCTATTATTACTTTTGCCGCCGACAAATATGAAAAACATACAACCGAATAAACTGGAGGCTTAGCATGCACACTCTTTCAACTACCAATCGCGAACTGGCCATTGGTTCGAAACTTGGTGAAATCATCCAGAACTCAACAGAACGTGCCAAGTTTGCCGAACACCCGGAAGCCGCGCTGTCGGAGCTCGGCCTCGCAACAGATGTAAAAATCTACGCCGACACCGCGGACAAGGTGCATCTGGTCATCCCGACAAAGATTGATGAAGCACGCGTTGCAGCAGGTGATGAAACTTATTTCGAAGAGCTTGGCCGCTTGGCGTTGGCGAGCTGTCATTATGAAGAAATGCCGGACTGATCGACGACCGATCTTTCTTGCACCTGCGACCGGAGGCCACCAACTCCGGTCGCAATCTTCCACCGCACCCACAAGGTTTTCCCCGATGGCCAGGTTTCCTCATTACCGTAGCAACGTCGTTGCACTCGGTCAGCTGCTCGCTCTCGCTCGGACGGATAAGGAAGTGCGTCGAAAGCTTATCCAGAATCCAAAGGATGAACTAAGGAAAATTGGTTTGCCAGAGCATGCTGTGCAGTTGATGGATTTTGAGGTTGTTGACGCCTCACAGGCCAAGACGACAGTGCTCCCCTATCGCCTGAATCAGAAGAAGATCGATCAGGCAGATCCCGGTTACCTTGTCCCACTTGCCCGTCAGTTTTCCTGATCAACTAGATCGCGGCCCTGTCGCCAAAGAAGTATCTCTTGACCAGCTGAACACCGCGGTCATATGAGGCGCGTGTTTTGGGGTCTTGGAAGAAGTTGATACGTCGCCCCCACTCATCGGGGTCGCCCGTACCCAGCCCAGCCTGATCGATTACCTTGGCTAAGCTTTCGCTATGCCGGCTCAAAAGATCCAGTGCTTCGGCATCTTTCCCTGCACATACAAGTGCAGCGACTCGCGTTGTCAGCCCAACAATGCTCTTGTAGGACGCGCGCTCAATTATTTTAGCAGCCGTTTCGAAATCTTCGGATGCGAAAAAAACCAGAGAGTAATACTCGTAGAAGACCCGCGGCACGGTTGTGAACAGGTTCATCGCCTTTTCCGCTTTGCTCCGAGCAAGTTCAACTTCACCCGCAAATGCCAAGCCTTCAGCAGCTGAGATCAGATTGATTGGATCGACGCTGTTCAAACGAATGGCTTGCATAAACGACCGGCGCGCCTCATCCGCCAAGCCGGACTGGATAAGCGCCCACCCATGAGTTCTCAGGTTAATCGGCTGCCATGGGTCCAGTTTCACGGCATGTTCGCACAGTGACATAATCTCATCCCACGACAGGACACTGTCGCGATCCTCAACCCGGTAGTGCAATAGCTGTTTAATGTTCACCAAGGCTTTTCCGGAGTACGACATTGAGAACGTGCTATGGCGCTTGGAAATCTCCTCCAGGATTTGCAATGCCTTCCTGTCAGATTTCGGATCAAACTCCACCATCAAGGCTTCCGCCTGGCACCACCGCGCAAACGCAGAACTGTTTTTCGGATTCCGAAGCTTGTTTGTCACGTGACTGTAGATGCGACCTATTGTGTGACTGGCCGCATTCTCAATACCATCCCACTCTTGCAAGTCGACGACTTCGCTGAACACAATCCGTCCTTCGGCACGGTCCTCAAACTGGATCAATACTCTGCCGGAACGATCATTATGTTGAAAACGAAGCAGAAAATTTCCTCCATCGTCGCCCTGAACCAGCACGGGCGGAGGTCCTTCAGCATCGCCGAAGTAATCTGATTGAAAGAGATCAAAAGACCTATATGCGGAAAGACCGCTTACAATCTCCTCTCGCAAGTAAATTCCTTCGTTGGGCGCAGTGCGGGCCAACTCGGACGAAACAATCGAAACCTTGGGGAAATGAATAACATTGTCCGACCCGTGATCCACGACCGTGACATCGCTTCCATCCGGATCTTGCCAGAATTCTGGGTTCTGCGGCCTGCTCACCACCAATTGCGCATTTGACGGGCCTGAGCGCTCAGTTACTGACAACAAATCCCGGGTTTCCTGTTCCGGCACACCGTCCAACTCTTTCAGCTCGCGCTCACAGGCCCGCAACTGCTGTTCCGCCCGCTCCCGTTGGCCGCGATGCAGATAGATCTGGATCAGCGCGCGGTGGGCCGGCTCAAAGGCGGGATCCATATGCAGAAGGAAGTGGGCGGCAGCTTCCGCCCCGGGGGTGGCAGCAGCGACAACTGCGCCAGAAAGGTGTTTCAACGTGGCATCAATCACCTCATCCCGGATGCGCTGACGTTCAATCAACAGCCAATCCGTAAAGACAGGATCGATATCCTCAAAACCAGTCAGATAATCGCCGCGCCATAAAGCAATCGCGGTGTTGAAATCCGGTGAATCGGAGGTGTTGAGCAGGTCCAGGAGGTACGCCAGATCAGTAGGCAAGCTTCCCGCGAAAATTTGTATATGCCCGCCTTGGGTATTGACCACATCGAGCCCAGCAATTTCTTCTGCCGTTTTCAACTGTTTTAAGGCTTGGCGAAGCGATTGCATGCCTCTGTGTCCGGTCGCACTGCTCCAAAGAAGATCGGCGACGGCCTCGCGGGATGCGCTCAAATCACTGATACGGCTGACATAACCGAGGATAGCAAGTGCCTTGCGGGTTTTGGTCGCGACAGGATCGCCGTCTGCCCCCTTCAGCATCGGTCGCCCGAGACCCGCAAAGTGTGGAACTGGGATCGTCACCGTAAGACTTCCTTCACTCACGTCATTTTTGACAGCGGCCACACAACCCAGAATGCAACGCTGCGTGAAATACACGAAGACTTTATCACGCTCGTTTCACGCTTCAAGAACAACATGGCGATCTTGAAAGGCTTCCAGAGTGCAGGAATCCTCCAAAAGACAGCAACACTGGTGGGTGGTATTATGTCTCAGTCCAACGTTAAAACAGATCCAAAACTTGATCAGGAACCTCCCGTAGAGGCCATCAAGCGTATGATCCGTTATACGCAAAAGGAAGCTGACAAAGACGGTCGGACCTTTTGCTCATATTTCCTCGATATGGCGCTTCAATCCCTAGAAGACGGCAGCGAAGATCTCGACACTATTCTGAAGTCCAAGGTAACCCCCTTGATGGTCAATCAAACCAGCACGGGCACCTGAAACACTGGCCCCATAGCTATCTTGGCTGCAGCGCTTCTGGTCCTCACTGGATCGCGGCTTGTCCAGCTTCAGCGCAGCGCTCCAAAGACTGACCGGGACACGGGATCCCGGTCTTTTTTTTCGTTTAAAAGCTAAATGCGGTCAAAAGGGGCTCAGTACGGTTGAAGACTGGTTCGATCTGCGTTCGAAGATCATAAGTGTGCGATTTTTCGCCACTGAAGACGACCGCTTCCTGGCACTACAGAAACTGAAATTGGAAACCGTGAGAGCCGGTCCAACAGCTTCATATCTTTGAAAAAATACACTAGCAAAAACAGTGGCGACCCCGGCAGGATTCGAACCTGCGACCATTCGCTTAGAAGGCGAGTGCTCTATCCAGCTGAGCTACGGGGCCGTGAGCTCGAGATTGCTGAGCCCTTTGTGCGGCAAAGCCGCCAATCCTGTCGACATCAAAACAATCATTTCAACAATCATTTTTGTTTGACGACAAGGACATCACTACCGGCTTAGTGCGTCCAGGGTGTGACGCGGTCGAATTTGAAATTATCAGCGTAGGCAGCACCTCGTACCACACGTGCCTGCGATTTCTCTACACGATATGGGATGCCCTGGCGCTTTGCATAAGCGACGGCGTCTTCCTGGCTTTCGAACACCATGCGCACTTGCTGCTTCATATCCGAAGACGACGTGTAACCCATCAAAGGTTCGACGGACTTGGCCACCTCCGGTTCAAAATCCAGAACCCATTTTTGCGTTTTGGCCTTGCCGGACTGCGTCGCCGTTTTTGCCGGCTGGTAAATGCGCGCGACCATAGGTCTTATCCTGTGCTCAGTTTGACGTGTGGCAGATCTTTAATGAGCTTGTTCCCTCCTTTGGTCCGGAAGTCAATATCTGCCGTCTAACTGCGCTGAGTTCGCGCGCTAATTTACAGCGCACCTGTGGCGAACTCATGTTACGGCCATGACCGGATTGCCGGGAAAAAAAGAACCCAAACAGAAACGACGCTTCGCATGCAATGCTGAGTTAACGATGTGAAAGAAATTGGAGAACCAGTTGCGTTGCATTATGGCGCAAAAACACAACCTATGCTATCTCCCTGCCTGGAATGAGAAAGTTACGAGTGCATTCTGCCGTTAAGTTCTGCCACCCGAATTGTTTGGCAAATAAGAACACCGGCAAAAAATGGTGTCCGGGATCCGAAAGGCTGATCCGCTCACCCAATAACAGGAAGGCCAGTCATGCAACATCACTTTCAGAACCTTTTTGGTTTTAAGAGCGATGATCAGATTTCTTTTGAGCTGCCTGAAACAACTCGCCTGGACCCAGTTGGATTGCGCGCTGATATTGACGCTGCAAACCTCAGCGAGATGTGGACCATGATTTTAACACTCGACTACGCCGTTGAAGACGTTGCCGACCTCCCGCCTGAGAAACAGGAAGAATTCTTGAACGTCATGTCCTTGTTGCTCACAGCGTTCAATCGGTAAGGCGAAACGAAAAGGGTACCGTAATACTGTGCTGACACGTCCGGCATCTCAATTCACAGAGCTTGGGACCAAGGTTATAGAACAAGGCCTTGCAGACCCAAAACTGTCTGAATTCTATGAATCAATTCTATCCGCGTCGCACCAGGCCACACCCAGCTCTCTCAAACCTTACATCAATTATTTGAGCCTGTGTTCCGACAAGGTGTCAGACATGGAGCCGCCTCCGATTTTCTATGTTGGACGCGAATCCAGTCAACGGCTGCTGTTCGGCGATCAGTGGGCAAACCCGCAAGCCTCGAGCGGTCCGGCAACCGGATTGCGCACACCTGATCCGGAATTGGAAAAAGCTTCAGCTGACGCCTATAAAGCGGCGCTCAATCTTCAGCCCTATTACGGTTACGCACGCACGCGGATCTCACTTGACGGCGAGACATACGAAATCGCGTTCGAACGGCTGATCGTCGGGATCAGGCCTGCGCCAACGGCAAGTTATCAGATTTGCGCCTACTTCGGCGTTATTCAGGATCTGCAGCGCCGCCTGTAGCCGCTATCGTCCGTGCTAGGCCAATAAGGTCGCTGCGGGTGGAATACACCAGCCAATCATCCGGGCGGATGTGGCCGGGCGGCATCTCCCAATGAGTGCCACGGGGCACGAACCGCCGATACCCGACCCGGATGCCAAACCCTTTTTCAGCGGCAGTCGCCGCCATCAATCCATAGAGATAGTCAGGCGACCATTTCAAAAGGGCCACAAGAAAGCCAAGTTGGGTCAAGGGCTCAGCAAGCCCTTTGCCGCGGACATCCCGGCGCAGCCACAAATTGCCGTGATAAACAATCTTCCCCCGGAGGAAATACGCATCGTGGGCATGTTCGTTGCCGAAACGGGCTTGCGGATTCGGATCGACAAATATCCGCCGCTGCTGTTGCTGCCAGTGTTCTGCAAGGCTCCGGTCCTGGAGATCCTCAACCTTCGCGGCCTGAAAGGAAACGACATTTCCTCGATTGTCATACGCGCCGATCCAAAAGGCGGTTGAACCGTGGAGATCGAAAAACCGGGGCGAAAAGTCCTCCATCAGATACTTGTCTTCAGTCTTCCGGATGGTCTTTTCGAAGAGACCAAAATCGCTGCTTTCCCTAACAGTCAACCCGCCGTCTGAAATTAGCGCCTTTACAACGGCGATCGCCGCGGCCACCTCCAAGGTCGTTTGGTGTTTTTGATCGTTGTTCATCTCGCCCTGCCTGCCTCGGGCAAAGCGGTCCCGCCGCTTCTCTCCCGGTCCCCAGACAAAGTTGAGGCACCTCTGAGGGATGCACAAGGAAAAGAACACAACTTCCCCGATTTCCTCAAAAACGCAGCTTTGATCAAACCAAATTCCAGACAAACAAAGCGTTTGCTGGTTAGCCGGCAGAGTAGTTTTATGGAGAGAGAAAGTGGTCGGGGCAGCAAGATTCGAACTTGCGACCCTCTGGTCCCAAACCAGATGCGCTACCAGGCTGCGCTATACCCCGACGGCTGGTTCGGGCGGTGTATCCGCGTTTGCTTCGTTCGTCAAGTAGCGAAAGTCACGCCCTGAGCTCATGCTTGTGGACAGTCAATTTCAGAGCTGTGATGCACTTCCAAAGACACAGGCTTCATCAGGTGTCGTTCAGCCCCATCGAGCCGGCAACAACTTCGTCTCCCGGTTTGATGCCAAGCTTGGCCGCAGTTCCCGCATTAAGCTCAAGAACGAATTTTGCCGGCGCGCCGGACGGGATGACTTTTTCCGAATACGGCGTGGTGTCCGCTGCAATGCTGACGATCTCCCCTTGAGAGGAAATGAAAATAATATCGAGCGGCAGTGGTGTGTTTTTCATCCAGAAATGGCGCTCGAATTCGCCGTCGAATATGAACAGCATGCCATGTTCGGCTGCCATTTCTTCGCGGAACATCAGCCCCTTCGCCCGTTGCGTATCCGTTGAAGCCACTTCCACCGTGAACCGATGTTCGTTCGCGCCGGAAATGACGGTCAGCGGCTCGGTTGGAAGTGTTTGACTGTTCCCGGCAAACGACCCGTTGCTGACGGCGCTCAAAAGGATGGCAAAGCCTACACACAATGCCAGGGCAAAGGATCGGGGCAATAGGTACGCGTTCATGAGAACTCCGGTTGCGACAGGTCCTACCCAGATACACCATTAAAAAAGGCCGGAGCATGTCCGGCCGTAAACTGTGATGTATCCCGGTTCAATGAGACGCTGGAATGTGGGTTCCACTTCCAACCGGTCGAATCTCGGCAGCCATACGTCCCTTCGGACCGGTCCCGAAGCGCACAAGCACCTCTTGGCCTGGCCGAAGTTCGGTAATGCCATACCGGCGAAGCGTCTCCATATGGATGAAGATGTCTTCGGTACCCTCACCTTGTGTCAGGAAGCCGAAGCCCTTCACACGATTGAACCACTTGACGGTCGCGGTCTCGAAGCCGGTCTCCGGGACCACCTGAACGTGGGTCCGCGAAGGCGGCAATTGAGACGGGTGAACGGCCGTACTCTCATCCATGGAAAGAATACGAAACGCCTGAAGCCCGCGCGGCCGGTCCAAAACCTCGCACACGACACGTGCACCTTCGTAAGCGGTCTGGAAGCCGTCCCGCCTGAGGCAGGTCACGTGAAGCAGAATATCTGTCTCGCCACTGTCCGGCACGATAAAGCCGTAGCCCTTACCGACGTCGAACCATTTAATCGTTCCGGCAACCTCGAATACATCAACGGCAACATCTTCCGTCAGGTCTTCGAGTGCGCGGGGATCCCGTGCGGCTTTAACCCCCATAATCAAATGTCCCGTCTCTGGTGCACATCTACCAGCTATGGGCCCGATAACCACGCACCCGACAGCTGATTCCTAACAAAAGGATAACACCGCACATTTCGCCGGAAAGAAAAATTAACAGACTAACCACAGACGATTTCAGCGATTTACGCCGATTTCATAGGAAAATTTGCGAAAGTCGCCGCGAGTGGAGTTCGCAAGATAGCTTTCGCGATCGAATCGATCGGCGTTTCTTCCCGGTTGAGAATCACAAGATCTGCACCGCTGCGGGCTGCGATAACGGGCAATTGCGCAGCCGGGTGTACCACCAGGGAAGACCCGAGCACGAGAAACACATCACAGGACTGGCATGCGTCCACCGCCCTATCCATTTCCTTTTCCGGCATGGCCTGACCGAAACTGATCACCGCTGCTTTCAAAAGCCCACCACACGCCGTGCAGCGCGGACTGGTCCCAGCCTCGACTGCGGTTTTTTGATCCTCCAGGGCGGCCTCACGGCCACATTCCAGACAAGTGGCAAAGGTAGAGTTGCCGTGCATCTCTATCAGTTTGCCTGCTGAAACGCCCGATCGCTGATGCAATCCGTCGACATTCTGCGTGATCAAGGTGGACAATTGTCCACTTGCATCAAGACTGCTCAGTGCAAGATGCGCTGCATTCGGTTCTGCGTCCGAGAAAAACGACTGCATTTCGAACCGTCGGTCCCAGTCTTCAAGACGGCTCTCTTCAAAAGCCAGAAAATCCTGATATTGAACAGGAGCACGTTGAGACCAAATACCACCGGGTGACCGGAAATCCGGGATGCCGGAATCAGTTGAGATACCCGCGCCCGTCAACGCCACGATCGATCCCGTGGGCATTTCGGCGAAAGACGACACAAATTCCTGCGCTTCGGCCAGTTCGGTGATGATCTTCATGAGCCGGTCCGTTGCTCCATCAAATTTAAAACGCTACTAAAGAGGGTAAGACATGCGTTATTTGCACACCATGGTTCGTGTTTCCAATTTGGAAGAATCGCTCGACTTTTACTGCAACAAAATGGGCATGACCGAAACCCGCCGCTATGAAAGCGAACAGGGCCGGTTCACTCTTGTGTTCTTGGCAAGCTCTGATGACGTTGACAGCGCGAAGGAAAACGCCCGTCCGGTTCTGGAACTCACCTATAACTGGGACCCGGAAGAATACACCGGCGGCCGCAACTTCGGTCACCTCGCGTATGAAGTCGACAACATCTATGAGTTCTGTGAAGCCTTGCAGAGCAAAGGTGTGACCATCAATCGCCCGCCGCGCGACGGCCGCATGGCTTTTGTTCGCTCCCCGGACAACATCTCTTTCGAGCTTCTGCAAAAAGGTCAGGCCCTTGAAATCAAGGAACCCTGGGCGTCTATGGGCAACACCGGCGAGTGGTGATCCGGCAAAGGGTATCCCCGCCGAGCTCAGACAAATGATTTCCGGCTGATCGCCGGTTTTCAACAAGCACAGGCCCGAGTTTCCGGGCCTGTGAAATTTTCTCCAAAAGGCACTTGCGGGCCAATCATTTCCCGCCTATAAGCCTCCCCACGACGCAACCGCGTCGACCGCGCGCCCATCGTCTAGCGGTCTAGGACGCCGCCCTTTCACGGCGGAAACACGGGTTCGAGTCCCGTTGGGCGTGCCATTTTCTTATTCTTGCAAATCTCAACATCCTGCCTTGTTACGCTAAGGAAAGCGTGGCTTTTCTGCGAGAATTCGGCTATTGTTTGACCGAACTGAGGCAGGCGAAATCGGCAGTGATACTGAGTTTTTTGCGTTTTTAACCGTAACTCTGTCATTTCCGGCCTCTTGTGACACACATTACAGTCTGACAACGCCTTGGCAGGTATACATGTTCTCACTTGAACGAATATCTGAACAAGATCGGATCAACCGACCGGCGACACCAAATCGATGAGAGGACATGGAGATGTTCAAACACTTGATCGCCGTGCTTGCAATTGTACTCGCTGGCACCGCACCTGCACTTGCAAAACGCGTTGCTCTGGTTATCGGCAACGGCGCTTATGAACACACAATCGCACTGCCAAACCCGGCCAACGACGCTGAAGTCATGGCTGGTAAGTTGCGCGGGCTAGGTTTCGACGTTGTGTCCGGTATGGATCAATCCTACACGGACATGCGCCGGACGGTGATGGAATTCGCAAAAAAGGCCTATGGGGCCGACATTGCGCTTCTCTTCTATGCAGGCCACGGCATGCAGATCGCTGGCCAAAACCTTTTGATCCCGGTTGACGCGAAAATTGAAGACGAAACCTCGATTGATTTTGAGACAATCTCAGTCGACTTCATCATGCGCCAAATGTCGAAGGACGTGAAAGTGCAGATGGTCTTTCTTGACGCGTGCCGTGACAACCCACTGGCCCGCACCTTGGCCCGCCGTATGGGGCCGAGTCGCTCCGGCGCCGTTGGGACAGGCCTCGCGGAGATCAAGGTCCAGGAAACCGGCGGTGAAGGCTCTGTGATTGCGTTTTCAACCAGCCCGGGCGATGTTGCCCTCGATGGCGAAGGCAGCAACTCGCCGTTTACATCTGCTTTGATCCGCCACATCGACACCCCGAACGCATCCATTCAAACTGTCATGACACGGGTCACTGGCGATGTTTATGATGCAACCGAAAAGCGTCAGCGCCCGTGGGTGAACGCCTCCCTGATCGGTGAGGTTTTCTTGAACAAACAAAGTGATGCCGGATCTCAACAAGTTGCGAGCCTTGGAGACACCGCCAAAACAGCGCCGCAGGCTGTTCAACCGGCTGCTTCGTCCGCAGCAACCCAATCCACCATCGCGTGGGAACGGGAAAAACTGGTTTGGAACACCGTGAAGGAAAGCGACACAATCGCAGATTATGAAGCTTATCTTTCTGCTTATCCGGAAGGCACCTTCAAAAACTTCGCACGCAACGCCATCAAGCGCTTGCAAGACGGCACACAAGTTGCGGCGCGAAACTCCTCAGCCAACGATGCGACAACAACCGCCGGCGTAGCGAGTTCGGCAACAGCACTCCCTGACCCGCAAAAGGCAGTCCCTGGAACAGCTGAAACAGAAGCATCAATCGGCTGGAACCGCACGGCACGCCGTGAAGTCCAGACACGGCTGAACCTCTCCGGCAACAATGTCGGGCGTCCAGATGGTGCGTTTGGCCCGAAAACCCGCGCTGGCATCACTGCCTGGCAGACCCAGAACGGCTTGGTACCAAGTGGCTATTTCACAGCTGCGCAATACGTGCTGCTGACATCTCAGACCGAGACCCAGTACGCGGCCTATGTTGCAGAAGTGAACCGCAAACGGGCAGCAGCTGCAGCAGCCAAGAAGACACGCAGCAGCACAACCCGGACCAACACGGCGACCACTCACAATCATCAGAACACACGGCAGCGCCAACAGAACAACAATAACGGTGGCAACACTGCAGGCGCAGCGTTCATGGGTGGCGTCGTTGGTGGCATTATTGGTGGAGCCATCGGCAGCCGATACTAGCCGCGGTCACCACAATCAGCAAAAGGCCGGTCCCAGACCGGCCTTTTTTGTGAAATATCCCACCAGACGATCCCGAAGTCTAGTCAAGATGCAGGTTTATGCTTCCCATGCGTGACGTGCGCGCAAGGTCGAGGACATCGACCATATCCTGAAAATCAAGCGTCCTGTCGGGTATCAACAAAACACTGGTCGCGCCCAATTCCGACAGGCGGTTCAGTTCGGGGACGACCCCTTCCAACTGCACTCGGACACCATTGATGGCGATGTCCAAACCTTGCAACTCTCCACCTCTTACAGTCATTAACACAGAAGGCGTATTGTTACTTTGTGGGGTTGTTGGTGCTTCTGCGCCGGCGATCCTTCCCAACAGGACATCAATTGGGCGCCATACTCCAAAGGTTGACGACAAAAGAAAAAACATCACCAGGATGAAGATTACGTCGATCAACGGCGTTAGAGAGAGCCTTTTGCGAGCGCCCAAAGGTTTCCGGATCCGAAGCATTACAAGTCTCGTGGTTGCCTTTATCGCAGTCAGACAAAATTTAACCAGGATTGCAAACACCGTTTCCGGTTTGACCAGATTTTAGGAGTCTCATAGGCTGCATACAACCGGAGAAACGGTCCATGACGCAAGCTTACTGGAAACTGGGAAGCAGATATTCGGCAAGGAGATTACTAAAGCCGTCCATTGCCCTTGCCTCATTTGCTTGTGCGCTCTTGGTCTGGACCTCGACTGCAAACGCCGGATTGAAAATCTGTAACGGCTCGTTGGATCTTGTGAACGTTGCTATAGGCTACGAAACCGAAGACGGGATCCGAACAGAAGGTTGGTGGACCGTGACCGCCAATGCCTGCACCCCACTGATTCAAGGAGATCTTCGTCAGAAGAAATATTATTTGCATGTTTCGGACGGATTTGGCGAAAGCCGCCTGACAGGAGATGTCACCCTTTGTATCCGTGAAGAAAAATTCGTGTTGTACGATGGTGATCAGTGCTGGCAACGCGGGCTGATAGAAGCAGACTTTTATCAGGTCGAAACGGAGGGAGCTCGAGACTGGACGGTTCTGCTGTCCTATGATTGAAAACAGAAAGTGCATGTTGTCAGTCTAGAAAGTGGAACAGCTGATATCAGACGCTGGGGGACGGAATGTACATTAGAAAGCTTATTGCGCTGATCTCGGCCGTTACGGCATTGTGTCTATTATCATCGGCATCCGCTCAGGATGCCGCCGGTAAGATTGAACTGGAACTCAACCAGGTGCAGTCCAATCAAGCCGGTGGGTGCCGTTTGTCCGTGATTGCTACGAATGGTCTTGAAAGACCGATAGAAAAACTGGGGCTTGAACTCGTCGTGTTCAACAACGAGGGCATTATTGACCGGTTGATGCGTCTTGATCTTCGGCGCATGTCGGCTGGAAAAACAAAGGTCCAACAGTTCGATCTGCCTGATGTTTCTTGCGACGGACTATCCCGCCTTCATATCAACGACGTGGTCGATTGTGTTCCTCCGGCCATAACTGATGTGTACTGCCCGGATCTTTTACAACTGTCCAACCGCACGTCATTGCAATTCGGGGATTGAGACCTGCCATCTGAGAGCGACGGAGAAATTGCTTTATGATTGGTTCGCCATCGTCCTTGCTTGAATTCGGGGGACCGGTTGTTCTTTTGCTGCTGTGTATCTCGGTATTGGCGGGCGCGATCATTACCGGCAAAGTTCTGCAATTCTGGATGGTGCGGGTCGGAAAGCACATAAGTGTGCGCAAAGCCGTCACGCAATGGCGATCAGGTGACCGGACCGCTGCCTCGCAAAACCTATTGAAAGACAGGTCCTTGTCGGCAGCTCTTGTGCGCAGCGCCATGGACGCGCTTCAGGCACTGGACCGGCAGCAATTATCGCTTCAGGAACGGGACATTCGAGAAGAGCGTTTAAGAGAAGAAGTGTCTGCCCGAGCGGCTGACCGTTTATTCGCATTGGCAAGCTGGTTGAAAGCCTTGGACCTGGTAAGCCAGGTTGCGCCTTTACTCGGTCTGTTCGGCACGGTTCTCGGTATGATCGAGACATTCCAGTCACTTCAGGAATCCGGCTCCTCCGCTGATCCGTCAACACTTGCCGGTGGCATTTGGGTTGCCCTCTTAACAACAGCCTGCGGCCTTGCGGTCGCAATACCAGTATCGGTAGCTGTCACATGGTTTGAAACCCGCCTTGAGAAAGAACGGGCCACCCTGGAAATCCTGTTGACTGGCGTTTTCACGGCAGGCCCCGCCAAATGACCTTTCTCAACGTGTGACTTTAAAAGCGGTCAGGGAATAGACACCGGGATACTCCAACACGCTTGGTATTCGGGACGCTGGGTGTGTCCCAAACCTCGCCGGCTGGTTGTTTACGGGTCGATTCCAGACGACCAAAACAAGCGCCGTTTCTTCATTTCCGGAAGACAATTTTGTGACGGGGATTGCAAACCGCCACCCGCCTGCTCTGCTGGGATCGCTATATGGCAAAACAAACGAACGACCGTCATGGATCTGACCGATATCGTCAATGAGATACAACTCTGGCGGCCCGATGCCGAACAAAGGCACGCCGCTTTTTTGCGCTACGAGTATCTTGTCGGTGGGAAGATCTCGCCCCACAACGCCTGACACTGCAGTACCGCTTCGGACAACGGTTTTATCAAGGGAAATTAGATTAACAGCCTCGATCCCGTCTGAAACGCTCAATGTATCCAAGAGCGCGCATTGCGGCTGTGTAACTACCCTTAGCTCGATATCTGCAGCAAAGCCCTGATCTTGCTTGAACTTTTTATCCAGCGTAACGAACGGCTCAATCGTGGCCCCAAAAGCAGTGATTTGCGCAGTGTTCACGCCAGCGGACTCAACCGTCACATGCGCGCAATCACCGACATCAAATGCAGCGACATAAGACTCGATCCTTTCGGTCGGGTCGAGAACGTCTACATCGGAAGGCTCGACATTTCCCGGTCGCGCCACAGTGCTCTCAGGCACAGCAGCCGGTTCCTGGATTAGATCCGCCGGTTTCAGTACGTCAGCACCGCTCAGGGATTCGACGGCTGCAACTTTCTGCTCAACAGCGACGGGATCCGGCTTGATCGCCTCTGGTAGAACTGGCGGAGCAACAGCGTCAGGCAAAATGACCATAGCACTTGTATTCACTGCAGCGCTCGGTGGAACTTCAGGAGGGGTTATAGAGGTTACGTTAGCGGGCAATACGGCATCGACTGTTGATTGAAGGGGAACTGACGGAGATAAAGGATTTAACCCATCATCCCGGCTCGCCTCTGGCACTAAAACACCACTCATCGGCTCATCAGCTGTTGTGCTAGCAATTTCCGGGACGTCAACGCCGGGCAAGGGTTCGATAACCAGCGAGGTTCCCGGTCCGGCATTATCCTGCAATGGCGAAGCTAACGGAACAAAAGTGGTATCCGGGGCAAAGTATTCCGGCACTATGGCGACGGCCGTTGTATTCAAAGATGCAAGAGTTTCTGCAGTTGGTGCGACTGGCACAGGTGTCACCTGCTCTAGCTCCGGCACTTGTCCTGGTTGCTGCTCTATCGCTTTTACCGCTTCCAGCGCGGCGGGAGCCGCTGCAGACGGAGGCGCTTCTAATTTTGAGGGTGTAATCGCCTCTGGCATCGGCCCCTCGGCCAACGCTTGCACAGGCGCTGTGACCACAGATTCGGGCAGATGACTTGCCTCTACCAACACCTGTGGGTTAGCGATGTTCGCCTCCTGCGGCTGCGGAGAAACAACGGTTTCTGACCGAACGTCGGTCAAAATGGCTTCGTCGGGAGCGACTTCCGATAACGCAGCTGCCTCAATAGCGTCCGCAACTTCAAACTGAGGGCCGCCGACGTCCAGAAAAATCTCTGTTTCAACCACCTTACGCTGGTCTGGAATTGGCGTGAGCTGAAGTTCTGGCAATCCAACGGTCAGAACGATGACATGGACGCCAAGGGATACCAACAAACCGGTTGCCCACAGTCGGACTGAAAAGTGGCCGTTCGAGCTTTCGGCCGAATAAGGTACGACCGCTGGCATTACTGATCCGCAGCCTCCAAGGTGATCAGTGTCAGTTTCTTCAGCCCAGCTTTTCTAGCCTCACCTGCAACCACGTTCAGACTGTGGATGCTCGTACGCCTGTCGACCTGAAGAGTTAAACTGCCCCCAGCCCCGGCAAGTCTCGTCAAGCGGTTTGAGAGTTCAACAGCTTCCAGCAACTTCGTTCCGTCCCAGACAGCTCCATTTCTGTCGAGGGCCAGGCTTCCTTGGATTGCACCTGCCGCCTCATCTTCGGACGTTGTTTCTGCCCACTCGAATTCTTGCTGCAACGGCGGGCGTAACGAACCAGCAACCAGGAGAAATACCAGTAGCAAAAACACGACATTGATTAACGCAAGTGAACTGTCACGTTTGGGGCCAGTCACAATCTCTGGCAGGTGTATCGGCTTGCTAAAGCGTTTCATTTGGCATCTGCCTGCCGGTGCGCAGCGAAGGTCAAGGCAGTATTTTGATCGTGGTTGCAGTTGCGCGCAAGACCTCGCCATTTCGTTCTAGAATATCGAAATAGGCGGGGGCCGCCTTCTCCGTAACACTGGCAAGTGCTTTCGGAAGATCCTTGCCAACCATTGCAATGATCAATCCGGTCTCCTCGTCCGACCGGTTTAGTTGCAGGGGAACAACAAATCCCGCACCGCCATCGTCAGATTGGAGAAAGGAAGTCAAATCGGTGACCTGCCCGTCGCTGGCAACTATGATTAGGCCAAGTTCCCCTGCCGCAGGATCAAAGCCGGATATCCTTCCAGCCATATTGCTGCCGTTTGCCAAAACAGTCCGTTGCATATCCAAGAGAAGGTTGGTTTCGCCTGCCCCTTGTGGTGTTGCCTGCAAAAACGCTATCGCTGGGCACTGCGCATCCTTCACCAGATTGGCCTGAATTGTCGCTTCGTACCCCTGCGCTTTCTTGAAATCACTGTCGAACGTAATGAACGGGGGCATGCGTGCGGCAAAGCCTTCGATCTCTGCTGAGTTTCCAGCAACCTTAAGCGGCTGAAAATACATGCAATCGCCTGTCTGGTAACCCGCGACGTACTTACGGACACGATCTTCCGGTGTCATTGGAAGTGTCTCAACAACAGGGGCTGTTTTCCTCCCCGAATCAACCTCGTTCTCGCTTGATAAACTCGGTGAAGCCGGTTGCGTTGACGCGCTTTCGATCATGTCCTTGTCTTGCGTTTCGCGGCGCTCCGCACTGGCCGTCGGAGCCGCCGAAACGGTAGGCTCATCACCGGTAATGGGTTGAGAAGCTGTCTCCTTGCTCACATCTGGAGCTGCTGGCGCTACGGGGGCGTTTTCCCTGGGCGTTGCTGCCAGGAACGGACGTTCTGGCCCGGTTTCCTCAACCGGTGTTCCCGCAACGAAATAAACACCCGCTGCCCCCATGCCGGCAAATCCCAAAAGTGCCAAACCCAACAAGACTTTCCGGGGCCATGTTGACGCGGGTGGCGGCTGATCAAGCATTTCCTGCTCGGTCGGCGCGCTTTTAGAGAATTGTATGACTGTTTTGTCTGGGACCCCGGTTTGCATGGGAGCACCCATTGTCCAGTTGGCAATATCGGCCATCGACGCTGGACGGTTAGCAGGATCAGGCTGAAGCATGGCTTCAAGCAAAGGCAGAAACCGTAGATCTATACCGTCCAGAGGTGGCAGGATCCTCCGCTTCTCAACGATCTGCACTTGAGTGCCGCCCATATCCAGCTGCTTACCGGTAAGAGCTTCCGAGATCACAAGGCCAAGCGCGTAGATATCACTGCGGGTCGTCACTTTTCCATCGAAGATGCCAACCTGTTCAGGCGACACATAATTGATCTTGCCCGCAAAGCCGTCACCGATAATCGTTGGACCGCTGGCCTGTGACTTGGAGATACCAAAGTCGATGATTTTGGCCTGTCCCACATCGCCGTTTTGCAGAATGATGTTGTCTGGTGACAGATCTCGGTGAATGACATGACGCTCGTGAACAGCCTGAAGAGCACCCGCCAGCCGTTTCAACAAACGGAAGACTGCTTCGGGTTCCAAGGCCCCCTGCTCTAGCCTCGAACCAAGCGATGGCCCTTCCACGAATTCCATGGCCAGATAATAAATGCCGAGCTCCGGTTCCTTCGCAAAAACGAAATACTGCGTGACCGCCTCGTGCGTCAGCTTTTTCAAAATCTTGGCTTCACGCCGGAACAAATCCACGATCATTTGATCACGGGCAAAACTGGCAAGCAGCACCTTGATTGCGACCGGATCTCCACTTTCCAAGTCGCGCGCCCGATAAACCGTTCCGATCCCACCGTCAGCGATGTGTTCCTCAATCTCGTAGAGATTGTTCAAACGGGTCCCTTTAGGCAGCAGGTTACCAGATACGGTCATTGCGATGTCTCCGCCTGCGGTTTCGTTGCAAAGCCAATATCAACGATCACAACGGTTACATTGTCGGATCCGCCGGAATCCAAAGCCCCATTGATCAGTCCTCGTGCAGTCGGTTGTGGCGCTCCATTCATGAGAAAGCTCTTTATCACCGCGTCATCAAGATGCCCGGTCAGGCCATCAGAGCACAACATGAACCGGTCGGATGGTTGAAGATTGCCCGTTACAACATCGAGTTCCAGATCCACACCAGATCCAATCGCCCGAGTAATGACATGGCTCCGCGGGTACCGTTTGGCTTCTTCAGCTGTCAGAACTTTGCGATCAACGAGATCTTGTGCTTCGGTGTGATCCGTCGTCAGCTGTTCCAACCGGCCCTCACGGAACCTGTAGACCCGGCTGTCTCCGGCCCATAGGCATACAAAATGTGCTCCATATGTCAGCAAGGCCGCGATGGTCGTTCCCATCATGGCGCCTTCTGATCTTTCTGCTGCCTTTTCGATTTCATTTTTCGCCCAAACCACACGGCTCTCAAACTGATCAAACAGATCTTTTGCGCTCACAGGATCCGTTATGCCGGACAGGGATTCACACACAATTCTCGATGCACGTGCACCATCATTCATCCCGCCGGCGCCGTCCATGACGGCAAAAACCCCCAGGTTTTCATCGATGAAATAGGCGTCCTGGTTTTCTTGCCGCATCCGGCCAATATCCGTTAGGCCCAGGGCAAATCCATGCAGTTTGGGTAGTGGTTCCAATCTCGCGGTCATGTTTGCAGATCCTCCCGAGGCTGCCCATGATCATCCCCTGCCGTCATTCCGGAACTGTGCGTGGCAAACAACTCCGGCTTCACAAACCTTACAAAGTCATCAGCCTTCGGTATGCCATCAAACCGGAAGCTATATTTTTCTCCGCGGGCATCTGTCCAAAATTCAGTTTCCAAAACGCGAGCGTCGACACCGGATAAGAAATCAACTGGTTTATTCAAAATTTCTGAGGCGGCCACTGCCGGTTTCGGGTCTTCAAGGCTAGCGGCCCTTTGTTGAAACTCCTCAAGCTCAGCAGTCTCCTCAAGAGAAAAAAGCAGGACGTCTTTGACGTCTTCATACCAGCCCTCAGCTGGCTTGCTGGCCTGAGCTGGCGGCCCTGCCAACTCAGATACAATTGCCAATGGATATTTTCTGCAGACGCGGTCCACACTCGGCATGAAGGCACCAGCGACCGCTGTTCGCATTGGACTGCTGCCAGCTGCCGGTCTCATCACGAAATTCCAAACCGGCATGGTCATGTATGCACCTTCCCATGCCTCTTTCAGTTCCGAGCTGGCCGCAGCGAGACCTTCCTGCAAAAACGGTTCCCAGATGACCAGAAAGCCCGAGGGACAATTTCTGCTGACAAAATCCCCACGCATGGGCAGTTTTCCAAAATAGCCGCTCGCCATTGCGCTAAAAGCTTGTAGGACAGCGGAATTCTCCAACTGCCGAAAGGAAAAATGGATTTGGCTTGGTGCGCAGCGTCACTGTAAATGCCACCTGGCGGCCACCAAGTGTCTTTCGAATGACAAAGCTGTCACCGCTGGAACTCACACGATTGGCCCGTACGAACCGATAAAACGCCCAATCACCATGGACTTCCTGACGGGATTTGTATCCGGGCACTTCCGGTACCATCACCAGGACGACCCGTGGGGTCGCTGGATTGCCCGGCCAATCGAAACTTGCCGGCAGCGGCTGGATTTCAGCATTAAAGCCCGGTCCGCGATTGACCAAAACCAGATTGCCATTCACTTCCATGCTCGCTGCATCGGCTTGCGGTGATAAAGCGCGCGGCACGACCTGCAGCCCAATGGACGGATACGCATTACCGGTTGGAAAGAATGCTTCACGGATCAAATCCGCACGTTCGAATTGGCGCAAGGTCGCATTCGACAAGCGGTCTGCTTGCGTCACCTCCGGTTTCCAGGTCCAAGGCCGAGCCTGAGTGTTCACAAGCGCCTTCAGATTGTCTTCGAAAAACTGCTTCATAATACCGGATGGTGAAAACAGTTTCGCGAACTCAGTCATCGCCACTTCAGAGCGGCCATTGCTGAAGGGATAGTTCCGACCGACGATCTTCTGACAGCTGCCGACAACCTGAATCTTCAGTTTTTCATTCAATTGAGAGATGGAGGTTTCTTTGTATTCCTCATCGAACTCTTGTGCAGCTTGCTGGATCAGGCGATCAAGGGGGCTGGGAAACCGTGTCGCATTGCTGCGCAGTAGAGACGCCTGGATCTGCACGTTGGAATTTGCCGTCTCGCTCTGGATCGGGTTGTTCGCAACGACCAAAAGATTGTCGAGAATATTCTTGAAGTTTAGCAGCAGCGCATCGATTTTCCGGCTGTTTTCTCCTTCGACGAGGACATGATATGGACGGAAATAGTCTTCGATTGACTTTCCTGGAATGACGCCCGGGTCGCTTTGTCCAGTGCCCCCAAGCGCGTTGGAGATCCCACCGGGCGCAATAAGCTCTAGTCCAGCCTCAAGCCCGATACGTTTAAGACCTCCGGACGAATCCAAGACATAGCGCTGGAAAACCTTTTGCGCCGCCCCTGCCCCGACCTCCTGAGCCTGATTGCTCGAGACACCTGCCCCTTGGCCACTTTCCGAAAGATCTTGGGTAAGAGACGTTTCCCGGCGGATGCTCTCCAAGAGTTGGACAATTGGAGATGTCGGCGCGGAGACTGCCTGCAATGTTGTATAAAGCGGCTTGTCGCTGCTCATCGACTTGAATTTCAGGTTTCCCAGAGCCGTATCCCAGGCCGCTATGAAATCCTTGGTGTAAAGCGCCAAAATCTTCGACGGGAGAGATTGGTATTGTCCGGCAAAGGCATTGGCTTCGCCAATCTCACCAAACAGCCATTTGTCCCGTTCCAACTCCTCACGAATACCGGCAAGGTTCGGAAGGACCGTCAAATGAAAGCCCGGATAGGTGAAAAACTTGTCGACAGCCACTGTATCAAGCGTGTCGCCGTTTTCCGTTTCAAAAACAGTCTGCATGTCCGGGCCGCCGCGTTGCTCGGCAATCCAATCATCCGCTGCCAATCCCTTGGCGCGCGATTTCAACAGGGCATACCCGCGCTCTGCCAGGCTGACGCGAGCAAGTTCCCGCTGTACTTCCTCAACGAGCGCTCCATCCAATTGGCTGGTTAAAACCGAACCACCAAAGTCCAGATCCAGCATCGCTGTAATGTGGCTGTTCAGCTGAAGACGCAGGGCTTCATTGCCAGGACCAGGGAAGCTCGCCAGAAAATCAGCGCGGAAAGAATTTTGGATTTGGTCGCGGTCAATTTCCGGCGCATCACCGGCAACCATCCGGTAGAGTTTCGCCAAATTGTAAAGAACATCGATATCGCTGCTATCTGGGCCCCGCCGATTGTCCAGAACATCTGCCATCTGCTCTTCGATCCTGAGCAACAGCCGTGGCCGAAGCAACCTTTCCAACCCGCTGCGGTAGGAGGAAATCCCCGCTGCGACGAGTCTTTCCCGTTGACTGAGGCCAAATTGCTCCATCACGGGTGTCGGGTCGTCTTGGGTACTGTATCCCGCCGGCAAAAGCCGGAGGTACAAGAGGATCGCATTTACATCGACCAGGTTGTTATCGCGGACGATCCTTTGATCGATAACCCCTTCGCCTGTGGCGCGAATACTGGCGACCGCCGCATTCGTTTCTTCAATCAGGGTTTTGTTGTTGAGGTAGCTTATGGTCCAGAGGCTTCCGAGTCCGAGTGTCAACAAAGCAATGGCTGCGTAAACCGATATTCTTCCCGCCGTGGCAAGACGGACAGCTTGGCGGTTGCTCGTGACCCAACCCGATTCCCCAATAATGACTTTTGTTAGAAGGTCCCTGAGGAAATAGCTTTTACCTTGTCCCGAAAGCGCTGCAGCTTGATAGGCAGTACCAAACGCTTGGCTCATCGATCCGATCACCCGGTCAATCGCTGTTCCTGTCTGTGTACCGGATGTGAAATAAAATCCGCGCAGCACTGCGTTGGGGTAGTAGCGGCTTGGTTCGAAGATCGCGTTCATGAAGCCGACCACACGATCTTTCAACGCCGCGACTTGTGTTGGCAACCCGAACAGCATGAGCCGGGCTCTCGGATCCGGTTCCTCCTGCAAGCGGTCCGGCAATTCTTCATTTAATCGCTCGATGAGAAGGTCAAACTCCGCCGGCGTTTCCGCGACCATGTTTTTGGTTTTCTCACGTGTCTGGAATGTGGCGCCCCAGACAAGGTTGCGGCGGGTTTCCGGATAAGACCCAAAAAATTCCATGAAACCGGCAATCGTGTCGGCTTTGGTGAAAATCATATAAACAGGAAAGTCGATCTTTAGTGTCTTGTAGAGTTCGACCAAACGCGCGCGGATAGCATCCGTGTGAAGCTTCAAATCGGCCTCTGACAATGTCATCAGGTCTTCAAGGCTGATGGACACCATGACACCGTTGATCGGTTGCTTCGGTCTTGCTTTCCGAAGCAGCTTCAAGAAGCCTTGCCACGCCTCCCGGTCATGTTCTTCATCAGAGTCTTGCGTCGTGTACCGCCCGGCTGTGTCGATCAGAACAGCGCTCTCCGCAAACCACCAATCGCAGAACCGGGTTCCTCCCAGTCCTTCCAGCTTTTGCGCCTCGCCTTTGCCCCGCGAGTTGGCAAATTTCAATCCGGATTGCATCAATGCGGTTGTTTTTCCGGCACCAGGCGGACCGATCATCAAGTACCAAGGCAGATCATACAGATACGTTCTTGAATTGCCGCTCGCTGTCTTCAACGTTTTGAGTGCATCTTTCATGCGCTCAGACATAATCTGCAGGTCTTCCTCGCTCGCTTTCGGCTGAACGATTTCCTGCTCGAGTTCCCGATTGGCAGCAAGCCGCCTGTAGATCCGGTATCCGGTCCAGCCGCCGAGTGTAAGCAGTATGATGAGCGACAACGACAAGCGCACCCAAAGCGGTTCAAACGGCCGCACACCGGCGACAGCCAGGAAAGGCCCGCCGAAGCAGATCAAGGCGATCATGGCGACGATACCGATCAAAACAGCAATTATTCCAAACCAGAACTTCATCTAGGCTGCCTCTACTGCGGGTTCTCAGCACCGAGTTGAACTGCTGCGACCGGTTTGCCGGGCAACGGTCTCACATAAACATCGACCCGTCGGTTTTTTGCCTTCCCTTCGCGGCTGGTGTTGGGCGCGATCGGTTCATCTGCCCCGCGCCCTTCGACAGTAATTCTTTCCGGAGCATCCAAGAGACCTTGCATGACAGCCGCTACGGATTTGGCGCGCTCCACCGATAAATGCCAGTTGCTGGGGAACCGCGGATTGTTGCGGATCGGATCGCTATCGGTGTGCCCGACAACTAATATATCCCCGCCTTCATCGTTCAGCGTTGTGCCGACCTGAACAACGAGGTCTTCAAATTCAGGTCGCAAAGAGGCTGCAGCAACATCAAACTGCGCCCGCATCCGCAAAAGCACAGCTGGCCCGGCTTGAGTAATTTCCAGTCCGTCGAGCCCTCCAAGCTGATCGTTTAGAACATCGATCAGGGCATCTTCTGGCGGCGGCGGTGGTGGTGGCGGTTTGGGCTGATAGCCCTCCCGCGCAAGTTCAACCGGACCGTTTGGAAACAGGGCAGCTTCCCTACTCGCCAGAACTTCGCTGCCACTGGACAAAAGCAGCAACAAGGTGATGTAGGCGCCGAGGAGGATTGCTCCGGCAATCGCGGCGACGGACCAGATCGGAACTGAGAACCCAGTCTTCTTTTGCATCAACTCTAGACCACGCCAATGCGGAGACAAGTCATCGCCGGGCCGCGGCCGGATCCGCCGCAGGATCTCATGAAGATCTCTGCGCTCACGCTCAAGGCCCTGCTGTCCGCCCTGGATCGCCCGGTACTTACCGTTAAACCCGAGCGACAGGCACGAGTGCATCACCTCAAGAACACCGTAATTTCGGCCCGGATCCTGTTTTGCCTTTTCCAAAAGCTGGAAGAATTCCACCCCGCCGGTCGCTTGCCCGAAAAACTGGGTCAACATCGAATATTGCGTCCATTGATGGCGCCCGGCGGACGGAAGATTTTGCACGATGTCATCAGACGTTGCACACAAGGCATAGGCCGCTGACCGGATCTGATCATCGCTAATGCCGGAATTGCGCAGCTCTTTTTCAAAACTCTTGATGGCGTTGTAAACGTCGCGCATCAAGGCATCGAATTGGGCATCAGTCATCGTGAGATGAAGCCGGCCAAGCAACAAGAGCAGCGGCGCTGCAGCGCGGGAAATCGGATTGCGGTTGGCGACACGTATTTGGGACAAATCCGGTGTAGCCGCCAATTGCCCTTGAGGCTGTTGTGCCGCGCCCGTCTGCGGCGGGACCTCGCCGGTTTGCGGTGGACGATGCAGGTCTGGTGCGCTTTGCTGGCCATATTCGTAACCGGCAGGCGTCGGTGCGTAAGGGTCTTGCTGCCCGCTGTTGCTTTGCCAAGGATCAGACCTTGCCGGCTGCCCCGATGATGGAGGCACCTGCCCCGTCTGTGATGGTGGTGGCTGTCGCGGTGCCGCCTGACTGGGCGGTGGACCGTCAGTCGGGGTTTCGGTCCATCGGCCACCCGGATTTGGCCGGACAATGGTTTTTCCCTTCCTCTTCGAAACGCCAAAAGGATCGTCATCATCCGCCATCAGCGATCCTCCCGAATTGCATAGAACTCCAATTGAAGGTCAGGCCAATTGCCCGAAAACTGGAGCCCGATAGCAGAATCCTGACTGAACTCACGCCAAAGAGGTGTGGTCTTGTCGAGACGGAAATAAACACGATCCGTCAGCGCCCGGATTTGCGCGGGCGGAACCGGCATATGGAGAAGCGGAATGCCAGGCAGGTTCGAATACACAATCTGCCGCATCTGACTGAACGGCCCGACCTTAAAGAGCCGCGGGAACTCGATCTGAATTTCTGTGAGCGGGCGGCGGGCGGCGACTTCGATCACGAAACTTGCCTGAGCAAACAGGTTCCTGTCGACGATTGTCGACTTGAAGGCGTTTGGCGCAAGTTGTTCCAATGGCAGTCGGATCGCACGCCGGTCGTAACCGGCGGACAAAAAGGCCTGTATGTCAGCTAAAACTGGTTTGAAGACGTCGTGGAGCCTGTCGTGATCATAGACTGGATAATTCCTCGCGCGCCGTTCTTCCGTGGCAAACGTCGCAAGTTCTCCCGCGACCTGGAGCAGTTCACTGTAAAGACGTTCCGGATGGACATAAGCGGACTTGCGCAGATGCATCAGCATCGGGTGCATCCGGTTGAGCATCTGCAAGGTCAGATAGTCGAAATTCTGCAAACCACCGCCCGCGGACGTATCGGCTGCATAGCGGGCCAGTTCGCTCAGTTTGCGCTCGACCCAACCTATGACCGCATCAATCCAGCCGGTGACAACGGGATGAACATGACAAGCAAGAACCGGGGGCGCGAACGACCCGTCTGTTATAACAATCCGGTCCTTGATTTCGGTAATCCGCGCGACCGGCAGGCACACATGACCTGGATGCGGTGTGGAGCGGATCGAATACATCAGCCTTGGATGCGCAACATCGATCTCTTCCTCCTGCCGGAGTGCAGACGTTGAATCGATGATCGTTTCACGCCCCTGGATGTATCGGGTAGCTGCATCTTCCCGGCCGTTGGCAACTTCAACCGCATTGACTGTCGTCTCCGGAATACCGAGCCAGACGATCTGGCCGGCCGCGTCCTCCGGAACGTCAATTGCAGGCGGTGCGGTTCCGTCTGCTGGAAAATTGAAAACCGTACCGTCCGGAAAAATACCGCGCCCGTGGCGCAAGGCGAACCGGCATTGCTGTCCAACATCTTGATCGATTTCGACGTCTGCAAAACCCCAAGGATAAGGCGAAGCAAGGCGCACCCGTTCGTCAAGCAAATGCTCCGCGTAACGGTCGCTTTGCTGCAGGTGGTGCGGTCTCAAAAAAAGACCTTCCGTCCAAGCTACCTTGCTATACCACGACATCCAGGCACTGCTCCTTCAACAGGCGGCAAATCAACAAGCCGGCACCCCATCTTATCGACGGTTAAAAACTGGGATCCTCCCCGTCATCCGCACGGCTCAATTCCTCATAAGTTTCAGTAAAATACTGCGTGAACACTCCGACAAGCCCGTCATCATGGGTGCTGACGAGAGACGTCCAGCGCTCATCCAGTTTCTCCCATTGTTTGGCTTTCACGTTCCCGAACGTGGACTTTTGAACCAAACCTTCCGCCTCTATCGCTTTGGGTGAAAGGGTCTGTTCAAACCGCGCCGCAGCCTTTTGCATCGCGGAATAGGTCCACACATGATGTTTCTGAATGTCTTTGAATGCGTTCGCCATCGCCTTCTTGATAGGCAGATACCCGTTCGCTTCAGCGTTTTCAGACAACATGGTCTGAAGCGCCACCTGCGGTGTTGGCGAAAACTTAAGAGCGTTGTTGCCGGTCCGGCTGATCATTGTCCTGTTGGCGTTCCGAGTCAAAGCCTTCACGTGGCTGCGCGCGGCCAACAGACCCATCAGATCGCCTGTAACCCCTGCAAGGATGTCTCCCAGTTCACGGGCCAACTCATCGGGGTCGCGTCCGTCAAGGGCTGAAACCGGTATGCCGGCCCCTTCGGCAAACGCTCGTAGAAAACTGTCACCCGCTTCGCCTGCACCTTCTTTTGGCGGCTCAACAACTGGATCGAGCCGAGGAGATTGACTTTCTTCGATTGGCGTTTTGTTCTCTTCGACCTCGGAAAACTCTGAGTGAGGAGGTTGAGACACAGTGGATTGGTCAGCCTTGGGCTTCATCTCGGTGGACGCAAACGATGACGCGCCAGATTCGGGCGGCGAAACCTCCGGAAACGGTGAGAGACTTTTTTCGCTTAAGCCACGCTTGGCATCAACATCTTCCGGAAGCTCTGAAGACAAAACACGCTCTTGCACAGGTGAGGGCTCAGTCGATACAAGATCTGGCATTCCGAACAAGGGCTCGGAGGGTGCAGGCACTCCCTCTGCCTCAGAAAAAGCAGGAGACTGAAGCCCGGGCTGGGTTGCGGCCGCTTCAACCCCACCAGCAAGAGCTGGATTTTCGGGCGATTTTCTTGGCTGCAGATCGGGCTGAGAGGCGAGATGATCAAGCGGATCAGCCTGTGCAGGTCTTGGCGGCTGTTGCACTGGAGCATTGGCTTGCGGCGAATAAAGTGCCGGATCGGCATTTCCCCATCCGTGACCCTGTTGGCTCCAGACATCATCTGCAGGTGTTCCAACACCTGGCGCATCCGACGGCGGAGCGTGCCGCCCCTCCATACCAGTTTCTGGCGCGCCCCAAGGGCTGGAGGGCTGCGGCATCGGATAAGACGGATCTGCCGATGAAGGCGGTGCAGGCCATGCGTCTCTTTGCTGCAATGGTTGTTGAGGGGCAACAGGGAAAGACGGCATTGGAGGCTGTGACGGAACGCTCGCAGCAGCTGGATGAACCGGGTGAGAAGGCACAACGGCCCCTTCAATGGCCACTGATATGATGTAATCCCCGACCATAAACCGGTCGCCCGATCGCAGCATGTGGGGTTTATCCATCCGGTTCGGGTTGCCGTTCATGAACGTGCCATTTGTCGACATGTCATGAAGTACAAAACCATTGCCTTCGAACCGTACCTCACAGTGTTTTCCGGATATAACGCGCTGCGGATCAGGAAGGCTCCAATCGAGGTGTTCATGCCGGCCGATGTCGAAGCCCCGGTCAGAACAGGTGTAAGAAACCTGTCCGCCGGTCTCCAACCGGTCAACGTTCTCGATTTGGAGCGTAATCTGCATCAGCGCTTACCCACCCCCATCCACTGTGCCAAGCACCTGGGCTCCTGACGTACCGCTAAGCCGAACAGGTGGCATGCTGTCTCCTCGTGCGAACATAAGGCCCGCATCCAGACACGTGTCGATCGCTATTTTCCGTTGTGTCGGGCCGACTTGTCCAACCGCAATCAAAACAGCGGTGTGGACTGCCTTGGCCGTCAAATCGTCCGGCGTTTCAACACGATAATCAGGATTGGGCGACAAGGAGCCGCTTGACCAAACAGCGGCCAGCCCGACCCATACCGGCGCGGTGTCCGGCTTTTTGGGGTCCGTTACTTTTTGGACCGCTTCGCGGCTCTCTTCATCCCCATCACGGACCCAGGCTTCGGCCAGGCGCATTATATTTGTTTCGGCACTCGACAGGTTTGCCTGCAGTCCCACAACACATTGATGTGCCCACCAAACGGATTCACGCTTTGGCAAGACGTGAGCGAAGAAGGCAAGCGCCGCGAAGGCCGGATCCTGTTTTCTGAGATCAGCAAGGTAGGTTTCAGGCTCCATTTCACCTTGCGGCTCTGGAACCAGATCGACAAGGTCCGGATAGGTTTCGAACACCTGGCTCGCTTTGGTAAACCTAATCCTGGATGTCGCCATTTTGCTTCTCCCAGCCTTGAATTTCAGCCGTAATGGCCAACTCAGTTCATCAAAAGGACGCCGCCCTTCAATCGCAGTAGAGCGGTTCCTTCCACGTTCGTTAGTGTGCCTTTGGCATTCAGAAGACCGGACGCCTTGATGTCGATAACCGGCGATTCAATTGAGATCGATGCGGGTGTCATCAGGATCTTGCTGGCTCCAACGACAAACTCGATTTTGGCCCCGGATTGAACGGTCCAATCCACCCCAATCGTCTCATCACGAATCATGCCGACCTGGGTTTCCCGCTTCATGCCGATCACGCGCTTTTCGTTCATGCCGATGGTTGTTTCCCGGTTTTGGCCGACCATTAGCTTCTCGTTCACGCCGATTGTTGTTTCCCGGTGCTGCCCGATCTCAAGCGTTTCATCAACGCCGATCGTGGAACTGCGGCAATTTTTGACCTCCCGCGTCTCGTTGTTCTCAACGACGGTATCCAGGTCCTTTTCCGCATGAAAACCCACCAGTTCCTGGCCCTTGGTGTCGTCAAACACGAACTCGTTGTACCCACCGCCTCCAAGCGTGGAGTCCGATTTCACACCGGCTTTGTTCTTTTCCCCCGGCAAGGAATATGGGGGCATGTTTTCGGCATTATACACCGTTCCGACCACTATCGGCTGATCCGGATCTCCTTCGAGGAACTGAACGATGACTTCCATATCCACGCGGGGGATCACGATACCGCCCCAACCTTGTCCTGACCAGATCTGGGCCACCCGCACCCTGCGAGATTGCGTCTTGTCGCGGTCCCAGTGAAACTCGACCATGATCTGACCGTATTCGTCGACATCGATTTCGCCTTGCCCAACCACTTTGGCCGTTTGTGGCCCCGGGATCTGGGGTTTGGGCGTCCTCGCCGGCGTCCGGAACGGGATCTCCGCCGGGAGTACGTCATAAGTGCCGGTGTAAGCTTCTCCTTGCAGCCCGCCGCTACCACCTGTCCGGTACTGCTCAGTTATGATCTGGTGCGCCGCCCTGACAATCAGGTATTCCCGGTTCTGAGGACCGTGCGGATGATCCTTGAGTGTGAACAACCCTCCTGCGAAGAGACGCGGTACTTCCCCTGCCGTTTTCACGCGTTTGTCAGCAGCTTGCTCAGCCTCCAGCCGGATCTTGCTGAAATTTGTTCCCCGGTCTTTCTCGGTATACCGGCCAGGATAATCATAGCGTTCCAGACTTCCCGCACGATAAGACGCCCCGGCTTCCCGGTCTGCCTCAAGCGATGCGCTGGGTTTTTCAAAATCATAGTCGTTGACCGCGAATTTGCCGGTCCGGAATTTGCGCTTTGGTACCCAATGATAAAGATGCTCTTCGTCGCGCTGGCTATCTCCACCGAGCGGAATGAATGGAATAACCGGATCGCCTTCAATGGACGTGTAGGATGACTTTGCGTCCGCCAGGATCATGGTGTGCTTGCCGTTCTTGTGTTCAAAGAAGTAGGAGATCCCCTCCTCCTCCATCAGGCGGCAGCAAAAGTCGTGGTCGGATTCCCGGTATTGGACACAATAGTGGATCGGCTGATAACTCTCAGTGAGCGTTTTCCGGTGGTCCGCGAAATCGTGTTCGCCCAATACTTCCGAAACAATTTCAGGTACAGATTTATCCTTGAAGATCCTGCAATTTGCGTTCTTTGTCAGCAGCCAGAACCACGGACGTAACGTCAATCTGTAGACATAGTAGCTATCTCGGTGACCAAGCCATCGCGCATCCGTGAGCACACCATCGAAATAACGCGTATCTCCATTGTTGGTTGTCACCTTCACCGTCATGTGAGTCGCAATAGCCTGGTCAAAATCCAGATCTTCACGCTGACTGACCACTTCGAGAGAGATTTTAAAGTCGTGGCTGATGCCCTCGTCAGCTTCGATTTTGACAAGTGAAATCTCATCCTTGCCGAAGACCGACGTCAATTCCGCCATCCGCTGCGATTGCTTGAGTTGACCTAGAACCACATCTCTCTCCCAGCAACTTTCGGCGCTATCTGAGCGCCTGGTGATAGAATGCCTTTTCCTTTCTAGGCGTTTTCCGGCACCGCAGCTGTGTTCAACAACACAGTTCGTTGAAATAAATATTTTTGCCGCCTAAACTAATTAAGGCTATTGCCAAAATTACCGAACACTCAGCGGGCGATGATGTTGAGTATGATAAAACACTATCCATCTCGCCACCTACGTAACATATTGAATGTCCTCTTGCTTCTTCACCTCCTTTTAAGACATAATGACATCAAACAGCACTTTAGTGACTTACGCCACAATATTTTTTCCAGAATTCGACAGACTGTAATCAGCCACCCAGGACGGTGACTTGAACGCAAGTCGAACAGGGAGATTTGAACAATGGTATTGTCTCAGGACCGAGAAGCCGCAACGCACCGGAGTTACTCAGGCAGAACTCCTCGACGAAGCAAGGTATTGTTTGCGACCGCACTTGTGATGGCGCTCGGAGCAGCGCCAGAAGCAATTGCGCAAGACGCCACCTACTCCGCCAACGACGTCAAGCAGCACTTCAAGGAGCTCAAGACCCGCTCCCTAAAGCCGGCTGGTAAAACCCGCGCCCTCTGCATCGGCACTCGGGATGAATGCAACGCCAAGGAAGCGGCCGAAACAGGCGGTCAAATCGCCGTCACGCAGGAAAACGACGGCGCCCAGACCGGTGCCTTGACTGCAGATCCGGAAACAAAAGCCATAGGCGAAGGTTTCAATCTGCTGGTCTCCTTCGAGTACGCATCGGCACGGCTGAGTCCCACTGCAAAGGCAAACCTTCGGGAGTTCGCTAAGGGCATCTCTGATCCAGACCTTGAAAGCGCTGCGTTCGTCATCGAAGGACATACGGACGGGATTGGCTCTGCATCCTACAATCAAAGACTGTCAGAAGATCGTGCCAGCGCGGTCACGGAATTTCTCGTTTCTGTCGGTGTCGCACGAGACAGACTCAAGACCGTTGGGTACGGAAAGACACGACCGAAAGTCGCCGACATCAACGACCCCGCAAACAGGCGCGTAGAAAGCAAACTGGTTCTGGAGTGACCTGAAGACAGCGACCGACATCTGCAATGCAGTCCACATGACGGCCACATAAAAAACACCCAAGACCAACGAGGGGCGCAATGGATCTTGACCCGAACACATATGGAACGGAGATCGCACCGGGCGTTGGGTGCGGTCCCGACCTGTTCGACACAGACCCAGCATTTGCAGCCCTCATGGATTTTTGTGAGGAAAAACTCCCGGAACGTTATAGCGATTTTGATCGGACGGAATTCGACTTCCCGGACCTATTCGACAAGATGGACGGTTTTTTGAAGCAATCCCGGGATGTACGCTTATTGGCGTATCTCGCGCGATTTAGCCTTCTAAGCGGCAATCTACATCAATTCACCAACGCCATTCGAATTACTCTCAAGCTTCTTGAAAATCATTGGAGCGACGTTCAACCGGAAGACGCCGACTTTGATCATATGGAGCGCATAGGGGCGCTAGAGGGCCTAAACAGCAGACCGACAGTGTTCCTTCCTCTGGAGGCAGCCCCTCTTCTAAAAACACGACGCAGCGGCCCGATAAGTTTCAGATCACTCCAAATCGCTGCCGGCAACGTGGCACCGCGCGCCGAAGAGCAGACAGTTTCCCTTGGCGCTATCGAAGCAGCTCTCACATCTGGCGAACTCGACCAGGGTTTGATCGACCAAGTCCTCGAAGACCTTGCAGAATTGCCCGCACTCTTTGAGGCTATTTCGGCAACATGTGCAATCAAGCTGGAAGAGACCGGCAAACAAGCAGCGCCACCGGACTTCGAAAATCTCTGCGGTTTGTTTCGCGAGATCTCCACCGAACTCAACTTGCGTCTCGGTCGGATTGACACCTCTTTGAACCCTGAGGAGCAAGGTACCGACCTAGAACAGACTTCCGACAACGGACCGGAAACAGAACCTGAAACCGGACCTGCAACGGACCTGGCAAATGCAGCTCAAGCGAAACTTCTCCTGCAGAAAGTGGAAGCCTATTTCGCCTCTCGGGAACCATCACATCCGGCATTGTTTCTTGTACGCGAAGCACACGGACTTGTGGGCCGGACATATCTGGATGCGCTCAAAATACTGATGCCGCGCCGGTTCGACGACGTCAGCCTCATTCTTGGGACCAGCGGACTGCAGCTGTCCAACGACCGGCTCCGAGATCTCAATGACGGCGGCACCGGTGATCTGGGAGAGACGGACGGTTATGAACCGCCCATTGTTTCAAATCGAAGTGAAGCCATGAAGGCGATTGGCTCTGTAAAAACTTACTTCTCGTCCAACGAACCAACCAGCCCAATCCCAATGCTTCTGGAGGAAGCTCAGAACATGAGCTCAGGATCATTTACCGGTCTGCTTGGTCTCTTCCTCAGGCCTGAGGAGGACTAATACTTTCTCCAGCTAAATATGTCTGCATACCTGACGTAACTGCTTATCATCATGATCTTGACATAATGGAAGAACCGGGCCTCAATATTTCCAGAAACTCCGAAAAACACACCAACCTGTGACAACAATCACTTCGAACAGAATGAATTCCGAATATATAAAACAACATAAGATTAAGCGCAGAGAGAAATTGAGAAGTATAAAAACGTAGTTTAACTGCGCTTGTATTTGACTGTCTTTGACCGGCGAAGGCGCCGAACGAGAAACGAAAGGCAACTACAATGGCATCGAAAAGCGGGCAAAGCTTTATCAAGCGCAATAGACCTCCTCGGGTCCATATTTTCTACGAAGATCCGTTTGACGCGGAGCAAAAGGTAGAACTCCCGTTTGTCATGGGGATTATGGCTGACCTGTCAGGAGACAGTCCGGGCGTTGAAAAACCCGACATCAGCGACCGTAAGCTTGCTGACATCGATATGGACAATTTCAACTCCCGCATGAAGGCCATTCAGCCCGGAACATCCTTTACGGTAAAGGACCGCCTGTCCGGCGAGGAAGGCAGCAAAATGAGTGTCCAGCTTCGGTTTGAGAATATGGACGATTTCAGTCCTGGCCGCGTCGCGGAACAGGTTCCGGCCCTGAATAAACTGCTCGAAGCACGCCGCAGTCTAGCGGCTCTCCGGACCATGATGGATGGTCGCGTAAAGGCGATTAGCCAACTGGAAGAACTGACAAAAGATCCGGCATTGATGGCGGCTTTGGCCAAACAGATCGAAGCGGAAAAATCACAAGCAACTGATACCGCTGATGACGGCAGCGAAGACAAGGAGGCGTAAATGAGCAATCCGGATACCAACGCCCAGGAAGCTGCCACAACTGGAGCAGTTGCAGAAAAAAGCCCCGAGGAATTTGCCTCGATCCTGAAGCAAAACTTCCGCATCAATGATAAGGCAGACACAGCGAACAAGCTGGTCGACAACGCCATGTCGACGTTTCTCAAAGAAGCCATGGCCGACCAGACACTCATCAAAGATGATGTCTACGACACCATCGACGAGATGATCGCCAAGCTCGACAGCGCTCTGACAGATCAGGTGAATGAGATAATTCATGCGCCCGAATACCAGAAACTTGAGAGCGCCTGGCGCGGCCTCGACTATCTGGTGCATCAATCCGAAACTGATGCAACGCTCAAGCTCCACTTTCTCAACATTTCGAAAAGCGAGCTGGCGGGCGTATTCAAGAGTTACCGTGGAGCCAAGTGGGACCAAAGCCCGCTCTTCAAACAGATTTATGAAGCGGAGTTCGGTCAGCTTGGCGGTCAACCTTACGGGTGCCTTGTCGGAGACTACGATTTTTCTTACGAACCCCAAGACATTACGATCTTGCGCGGGATGGCAAAGATCGCCTCGGCGGCGCATGCACCGTTCCTCGCAGCAGCCGACCCGAAACTGATGCAGATGGAAAGCTGGACTGAACTCCCCGCGAAACGTGATTTGTCCAAGGTGTTTGACACAGAGATTCACGCCCAATGGCGAACACTGCGGGAGTCAGAAGATGCCCGCTATCTCGGGCTCAGCCTGCCGCGTGTTCTTGCACGCCAGCCTTACGGCGCCAAGTCCGACCCGGTTGAAGAATTCGCCTTCGAGGAAGAGTTCAATGAAGACAGTCACGACAATTACGGCTGGATGAATTCCGCCTATGCCATGGCTGCCAACATCAACCGAGCCTACAAGGAATATGGCTGGACCGTCCGTATCCGCGGCGTCGAAAGCGGCGGACTGGTTGAAGAACTGCCCACTCATGTTTTCGAAACGGATGACGGCGGCGTGGACCAGAAGTGCCCGGCAGAGGTCGCGATCTCCGACCGCAGGGAGCATGAGATTTCCCGCCTCGGTCTGATCCCGCTGATCCATCGCAAGAACACTGATCAGGCAGCGTTCCTTGGTGCGCAATCGGTCTTCAAACCACGCCAGTTCTCGGGACCGGATGGTAAGGATGCAACCGCGTCAGACAATCTGTCTGCGCGCCTGCCCTACATGTTCGCAACCACCCGCTTTGCTCATTACTTGAAAGTCATGGTGCGCAACAAGATCGGGTCCACCAAAGAAGCTGCTCAGTTACAGCGCTGGCTGAACGACTGGATCATGGACTACGTCGATGGCGATCCGGACAATTCGACCGAAGAAACCAAGGCCCGCAAACCCCTGCGCGAAGCTAAGGTTACGATCATCGATGACGAGGAAAACCCGGGCTACTACCGCGCCCAGTTCTTCCTTCGGCCGCACTATCAGCTTGAAGGCATGGACATCGGCATGAGCCTGGCGTCGCGCATACCGCAGGACGCAAGTTGACGTAAACTGCTTGGCGGAAGCAGCGCTTGCGCCATACAGGCATCCGGCAAATGGATGCGCGCCCGGAAATCCGGGGTGGAGGGAATAACAGGCCGCACATGCGCCTTGGGGCCGGACCCACGGGTCCGGAATAGTTGTCAGGAAGTGAAACGGACGCAACGCCGGGCTTAATCGCCGGCGGTCAACACCCAAGAGGACTTAAGAAAATGGCTGTCGATTTTTTTCTAGAGCTTGATGGAATTAACGGTGAAGCACAGGACAAAACCCATAAGGACAAGATTGACGTCTTGGCCTGGTCGTGGGGCGCATCCCAATCCGGGACCACTCACATGGGTGGTGGATCTGGATCCGGGAAAGCTAGCTTTCAGGATCTTGCCATAACGAAGTTTGTCGACAAGGCGACACCTGTGCTGCTTCAGCATGTTTCGACCGGCAAGCACATCAACAAAGGCACGCTCTTTGTTCGCAAGGCGGCCGGCGACAACCCGCTCGAGTACATCAAGATTGAAATGAAGGACATCATCGTAACCAGCGTTCAGTCAGGTGGAGCTGGCTCCGAGGATCGGATAACCGAGAACATCACACTGAACTTTGGTGAGTACAAATACATCTACACTGTCCAGAACGCTGATGGTTCAAAGGGGGCTGCACCGGAATTTGCCTGGGACATTGCAGCCAACGAAAAGAAATAACTATGAACTCCAATCCAGCTGCCGGCCACACTCCGGCAGCTGGTCAGTTTTTGCACTGTTGCAGATCACCTTTACGTCCAGGAATTTCCAGTTTGTTGCCGGCATCACCGGCGTGGGGCGAGTGAATGGCAAAACCAAATCCAAAAATGCACTCGCCACTTATGTGGGCGTTCCGAGCTCTCGATGATCCGGACTTCAAGGCAGCGGAAGCACGCAGAAAAGAGGAAAACGCTGATCAGCAACTGAAGACTGGGCGTCGGCTGAAGCGAGCATACGGGATATCAGAACATGCACTGATCTCCGAAGTGCGGCGAGATCTGCAAGCGCTCCTAAACACAGTTCAGCTGGCGTCTACTCAAGACCTGTCCGATTTTCCTGAAGTCGAAAACTCCATCTTGAATTACGGACTGCCCGATCTGTCGGTGCACATCGTAGACACTATCCGGATCGAACAACTTGCGATCGACATCCGCAAGGCTCTCGTTCGTTTTGAGCCCCGCATGGATCCCCGCACCTTGGTTGTGGAGCGTGATCGTGAGTTCGAAAAAGACAATCTGAAGGTCCGGTTTCTAATAAAAGCGGAAATCCGATGCGACCCGGTAAGAGTCGGCAGTGAATTCATCGCCGATATCGACCCCGCTTTTGGCCGAATAAAGATCATCGGGGCCGCTGCATGAACCGTGAATTTCTCGACCTCTATAATCAAGAACTGACATATCTTCGCGAACAGGGCGCGGCATTCGCAGAAGCCTACCCGGCTGTCGCACAACGGTTGGGCGATCTTCTGGAAGACCGTTCAGATCCGATGCTGTCTGGCTTGCTGGAAGGCACAGCCTTTCTTGCAGCTCGGGTCCAGCTGAAAATGAAGCACGAGTTCTCCGAGTTCACATCAAACTTCTTTGAACAGCTCTATCCGTCTGCCTTAGCTCCAATACCGTCAATGGTCCTGGCCAGGATTACTCCGAAATATGGCGATGCCAACCTTCGCTCTGGCATCACGATCGACAGACACGCCATGATGGAAGCCGTTTTCCGCGAGCGTCAGGGTGAAGTAAGGTGCCGTTTTACCTTCACTGCGCCCGTAACGCTAACACCTCTGGAATTGAGCGGAGCCCGGTACTTGAGTTCCACGGCGCAGATTTCCGGGCTCGGCGCGGAGATGGCAGAAGACCGGCGTGCCCGCGCGGGTTTGGCATTAACATTTACCCACAGGATGGCCGAAGACCTTGAGAATGAGGTCGATCCTGAAGAGGCAGAGAAAAAACCGGAATACCAGGTCGGCGGCTGCCGGATAAACACGTTGCCGATCAGGTTGAATGGCGCGATTGACCTCGCCGCAAAGATCTACGAACAGATCTTTGGACATACAATAGCGCTCTATATCCGGACTGAAGACTCTTTTGGGCAAGTGACGCTCCAACGCTTGCCTCTGAATTGCATTGAACAACTCGGCTTCGATGAAGAGGACGCCCTCCTTCGCAACAGCAAACGGCTTTTCACAGGCTTTGACTACCTGCGCGATTATTTTAATTTCCCGCGCAGCTTTTTGGGTCTGCGGCTCACTGGCCTGAGGCGTTATTTTGATCGGATCCAAGCAAAATCCTTTGATCTTGTCTTTGTCTTTGATGAAGCTGAAACTCGGCTTCCGGCACATGTTGAACCTGAAGTTTTCGCGCTTCACGCAGCCCCTGCCGTCAATCTTTTCGAGCGCCAGACTGACCGGATTCCAATCAAAAAGGGTCAGCACGAGTTTCCCATAATTGCCGATCGGACTCGGCCGCTGGACTATGAAGTTCATTCGGTCACGGAAGTGAATGCGCACTTTGCCGGAGGTGAAAAGCGCGCGGTTGAACCGCTTTACAGCGTTGCACCTGATGCTGAAAAAGCAGGTCACGACTGGTTTTACACAATCCGCCGTATGCCGAGGCGGCAGTCTTCGTCAGAAGTGCGCCGACGCCAACCAAGCGCCTATACCGGCACGGAAACTTACATTTCACTGTCCAGCGGCGCGCATGCTGCAGCGCTGCTTGAGAGCGGAGAAAAAACACTTTCCGAGCTGTCGGTAAAGGTTATCGCCTCAAACAGGGCCCTGGCAGCAGACCTTCCTGTTGGGACAAATCCGGACACATCCCAACTGGGCGATTTCCGGATCCTGGATGATATCGGTTTGAAGGTTGACTGCATTGCAGGACCGACCGCGCCGCGGCCACCGCTTCTTTCCTATGATGAGCGCCTTGGGGAAGAGGGCCATGTCGGCGCAATTGTCTGGCGCCTTATCAACATGATGACCTTGAACCATTCCGGCCTGATCCATGATGCTGCCGGAAAAGATGGCCGGTCTTTCCGAGACATTCTGAGTGTGTTTGCCCCCTTGTCAGACAGCGCTGCCGATCGGCAAGCCCAGTCTGTCTTGGCAGTATCAACTAGGCCCGTGGTCCGCAGGCTCCAACAAAAAAGCGGCACGGGCGTTGCCCGCGGGTTGGAGATCACGCTCACGCTGGACGACAAGGCCTTTGAAGGCGCGAGTGCGTTTTTGCTCGGCGCCGTTCTCGATCGGTTCATTGCTGAATATGCGTCAATCAATCATTTCACCCGGTGCGTTATCGCGACAACCGAACGCGGCACCATTATGAAGTGGCCGCCTCGTATTGGCGCAAAGGGGGTTTTGTGACCGATACCGACGACAAATCCCGGTCAAACACCGACAAAACAGTGATACGCCCTGCGGGTTTCTCCTCGCACGACACGGAACACCTGAATACACCGGAGGAAACGGCTGCACCGGCAGAAAAACAGTTAGGGGATGACAGTCACTCGGTTATATCGCCCGCGGTAGAACGCTCCGAGCGCAATGAAACCGAAAGCGACGATAAGGCTGACGCCGATCAGAAACCGGAGATAGCAGTTCAACATCAGTTTGCGTCTCTCCTGAGCAGCCTAGAAGAAAGGTTGGAAAAACATCCCGGCGGTCACGATATTTTTGCTGTTCTACGGATGCTGGAGGGACGAACGGCGCCAAACGAAACCGGTGGGCGGAAATCTTCAAATGCCGGGCCACAAGCGCCGCCCAGGATTGGGAAGAGCAGACGGTTAGGAGAAGACATTGTTCGCTTCGGTCAGGATCCATCAAGCGAATTTTCTCCCTCAACAATTGAGCGGGTTCAGCGGGACTTTCGAGGTGATCTGGTCCTGATAGAACGGTTCTTGGGGCTGCTCGGCCCCCACGGCGCCCTTCCGGCTCCTATGACAGACGAAGCCATCATGCGTGGACTTCGGGGCGACGACAGTCTCCCGCGGTTTCTTGATGTCTTCAACAGCCGTTTCATTCAGCTTTTCTTCCGGGCATGGGCGGATGCGCGCCCTATCGTCCAACATGACCGGCCTGATGATGACCGGTTTCTCTCTTATCTAGGCTCGACGATTGGTATCGGCACACCTCTCTACCGCGACCAAGATACGATCGATGACCGACTGAAGCTCCATTATGCGGGCCTGATGTCACCAGCCAACAAGAGTGCCTCACGGCTAAAGGCGCTAGTGTCGGGAACTTTCGGGGTCCGGGTGGAAATTGAGCAATGCATTGGAACCTGGCTCCATCTCGATACGGATGACCAGTTAAGCCTTGGCGGCTTTGGCCCAGGCGGCGCCGGAAGCCTCGGGCGCGATACAATCGTTGGCGCTAAAGTCTTCAGCGTGAGCGACAAGATTCGCATCCGCATATACACAGAAGACCTTGATCAGTATCGCAAGTTTCTACCACCCACCCGGGCCAAACCCAATCCGTGGACAGAAAAACTGTTCGACCTGATAGACTTCTATCTCGGCCTCGAACTCGAATATGAAATCGAGCTTGCCCTGCCCAAACGCTGCGCCTCCGCCATCCGCATGGACAAATCGGGATCCGCAACCCTCGGCCATATCGGCTGGCTAAAGCAGGAAACAACAGCGCCACCCGATGATGGGCAAGAAAGCGAAGAGCTGTTGACCGACACGCGCTTCCGCCCGGTCCGCCGCCATACAGCAATCTATCAGTAGGACCTCCACTAGAAAGGCCAACGTGATGAGTGACATCTTGGTTGAAACAGTCGCGAACAAACTCACGACAGTTGGTTACGAGAGCCTGGAAAATGCCATGCGGCTAACGAAGAGCTCCGGTCACCGGCATTTGGAGATCGTCCACTGGCTCTATTACCTCGTGCGAGATGAAAACTCGGACCTCAATCACATTCTTCATCATTTCGACATCACCACGGCGGCGGTTGATGCAGACCTGCAAGAAGCCATTGGCAAATTCAAAATCAATCAGACCGAGTTACCGGGCATGGCTGCGCCTTTTCAAGAGGCCCTGGAGCGGGCCTGGTTCGAGGGCACGCTTCGATATGGTGATTACAAAATCCGGTCTGCCTATGTGTTAATCGCCGCAATGGGCGACAAAGCGACCTGGCGCCAGTTCCTTAGTTACTCGCCCTCTTTTGAACAGTTGAACCGAGATCAGCTGGTCAAAAACCTGGATGCAATTGCCGGGTCGTCTGCGGAAGCCCGGGCCCGCCCAATCGACCGGTCTGGACCTCAAATAGCCCCGACAACATCCGGCGCCGACGATGATAGCAGTTCGGGGAGTGGAGCGTCAGATGATGCCCTCGCCCAATTCACCGTAGATTTCACAGCGCGGGCGCGCGCTGAGGAATTCGACCCGATCGTTGGCCGCGACGAAGAAATCCGGCAGGTGATCGACGTCCTACTGCGGCGCAGACAAAACAATCCAATCCTGACCGGGGAAGCCGGTGTTGGAAAAACTGCAATCGTTGAAGGATTTGCGCAAAAAATAGTCGCCGGCGACGTTCCTCCGACCTTGATCGGCACCCGGCTTTGCGCACTCGATCTCGGTCTGCTGCAAGCCGGCGCGTCAATGAAAGGCGAATTCGAAAAACGTTTGCGAGCGGTTATAGATGCTGTGCATGCGTCGATCGTCCCGACCATCCTGTTCATCGATGAGGCCCACACACTAATTGGTGCCGGCGGTGCGGCAGGCACTGGAGACGCGGCAAATTTACTGAAACCAGCTTTGGCGCGTGGAACCCTCCGCACGGTCGCGGCAACGACATGGTCAGAATACCGCCAGCATTTCGAAAAAGACCCTGCCCTGACACGGCGCTTCCAACCCGTGCAAGTGGACGAGCCCGACGAGGAAAAATGCTTTGCCATGGTGCGAGGTCTTCTCGCCCCCATGGAGGACCACCACCAGGTCCGCATTCTCGACAGCGCCGTTCGGTCCGCGGTTTCCCTATCGCATCGATACATTCCAGCACGCCAACTGCCGGACAAGGCCGTCAGCGTCCTGGATACGGCTTCTGCACGTGTGAACATCTCTCAAGCCGCGCAACCCGCAAGACTGCTCGACCTGATTGCCAAGAAGGGTTTTTTGGAAACAGAACAGAAAGCGCTCCAGAATGACGCAGAACTTGGCATGGACCATGCCGAACAGCTGAGTTCCCTTGCAGATGCGATCCAGAAAACCGAACAGGAAATCGGCGCGCTCAAAACTGAGTGGGAAAAAGAGCGAAAGCTGGTTGCAGGTATACGCCGCCTCAACAAGGCCCTGATCGACTTGAATGGCGGAGCCCCTGCCCCGCACCCGGACGCCGCGGACATTCAAGACCCAGAACACGAAGGCCCGGCGCTGGTTCCTATCGACGAGATCGAACTGGATCTTGATGTGGACCTATCGGATGAAGGAGCAATTCGGGCAGCGCTTCATGATAAGCGTGCTGAACTTGCACAAATTCCAGAAGACGACCGAATGGTTTACGCCTATGTCGACGATGAGGCGGTCGCCAGCATCATCTCCGACTGGACCGGCATTCCGGTCGGACGGATGGTGCAAGACGAGATGCAAACCATCCTGTCCTTGACGGAAAGCCTCAACAAACGCGTGATCGGCCAATCGCATGGTCTGGCGATGATTGCCAAACGGATCGAGACAAGCCGGGCCCAGCTCGGCAATCCGGACAAACCAATCGGTGTGTTCATGCTCTGCGGCCCGTCCGGTGTCGGCAAGACCGAAACAGCACTTGCTTTGGCGGAAACGCTCTATGGCGGTGAGGACAGCCTGATCACTATAAACATGTCAGAGTTTCAAGAAGCCCATTCTGTCTCAGGATTAAAGGGCGCACCTCCTGGCTATGTTGGATATGGCGAAGGCGGACGGCTGACGGAAGCAGTACGCCGCAAGCCTTACTCGGTGGTCTTGCTCGACGAAGTCGAAAAGGCGCATCCGGATGTGCATGAAATCTTCTTCCAGGTGTTTGACAAGGGCTGGATGGAAGACGGAATGGGCCGCAAGATCGACTTCCGCAATACGTTGATCTTGCTGACGTCAAATGTTGGTACGGATCTGATCATGAATGCGGCAAGTCACATGCTGGATGCGCCAGTCTCGGACAATCCGGAACTGGCAGCAACCGATCCGAGTGCCCCAGATCCTGAAAAGCTTGCCGAAAGTCTGCGCCCTGCTCTCTTAGACGTCTTTCCGCCGGCCCTGCTTGGGCGGATTGTCACAATTCCATATTATCCGCTCTCGCCATCGATGCTCGGGTTCATTATCCGCCTACAGCTCAATAAAATCGTCAAGCGAGTGAAACAGAACCGCGGAGCAGAGCTCACGTTTGGTGAGGACGTTGTGTCCTACATCGTGTCACTGTGCCAAGATCCCGACAGTGGTGGACGGATGATCGACAACATCTTGACCAACGACCTCCTGCCAAAACTATCCCGAGCGTTTTTGACTGCGGAGATGAACGGAGAGGAGCTTGTAAGCGTTGGATTAACAGCAGACGCAGCTGGTATCAGAATTAATCAGCCCTGAATAAACGACGGGATTCGACGGAGCTGTCTCATTGCAAGCCCCCGGACCTGATAAGCCCGGGGACTTTCACGATTTAGGTCAGCGCGGTCTGCCTGCGCCCCCTGAAGCTCCAGATTCAGCCTCGTTGATCCACTCCCAGGTTGCCGCTTTCAATTGCTTGACCGCCTTGTCATGCATCATCATCAACCGGGTACGCGCTCTGGAGACATCGGTCAGGATTGGCGCCCAGGTGGTGACCCCTAGCTTCCCATGTACTTTGGAATAGACTTTTCCACGGTCCGGCGAAGAGAAGTATCCTGTGTTTTCCTTGACGATCTGATTTGTAGCCGTACCGATTTCCTTCATCAGTTTCTTCCGGATCAGATTGTCAATTTCGGTGACAGTCAAAAAACCGATCTTTGTGTAACGGCCACCGCTTGCGACGTCAGACCCAATCGCCCGGACCTTTCGGTTAAGAAGTTGCTTGGTCATCGCGGCACAGCTGCTATCCAAAATCTCATTGCGAAGTCGTTCTTGACGGCTGCGCTCAAGAGCTCCGCCGAGTGTCCCGAACAAAAGACCAAACAATGGTCCGACCTTGGCAACGCCACCTGCCATCAGAAGCCCAAGTTTCGGGACATCCATACCCTTGAGAGATCCGGAACTGGTCTGCAATTTGCCAGTGAGAAACGCGTTCATGCCGATACCGCTGGCACCGAGAATGGCACTTGTCCCAAGCTTTGTCCCAAGAGGAACACTGTAGACCGGCACGCTCCCTGAACCGAGGACAAAAGCGGTCGTTTCACCAGTTGCGGTCACGCCGCCAGTGAAGCCGAAGACACTGCCTCGACCCAATACGCCGATGATCCAACCGCCAATGGCAAAGGTACAAACTGCGATCGCTCCGGCGATGCACGCATTGACGACTCTTTTGTAGGCTGCCGCAATATTATAGTACTCCGACGACAGGTTATAATAAAATGCAGCGTCGTATTCATTCTTGATAAATTTGTAACCAGGTTCCAACTGCTTGAGCAGACTGCCGGTTACATAGACATCGACCAACGCTTCGGTCATTTTCTCAAAGGATTTACTTGGCATGATCAGTCCTCCTTGATCTATGCCAAAAATATGCGAGTGTGGAAAATTTCTCAGTGACGACGATCACAGATAAATAATTATCTGACATAACTTAATTAACTTTAGGGAATTATCCATATTTCATTAGAAGAACTGATATAAAAGCCCAAAACAGAATCTAGGCAGCTCGGAACAATCACGTCACCGTGGAATGAGATTAGCCGATCAGCGTTGGGAAATGGCCGGTCACTATACGTCCCTGTTTGACAGTAGGGTCACCAATCCGAGCCGCTGGCAGATTGCCGATAAAGACCGTGAAAGAGCCCATCAAGATCGGATCCGGAGGGCCACCGCACGCGCACACGTCCGTAACACGCGCTGCCGGAAGGTTGCCGATCAACGCGGTCCAACAGCCCGGCGCAACGATGGGCGTCGGCGTTCCCATTGTGAACGGGCAAGAATGCAGATCAGTCAAGCGTGCGGCTGGAAGTGTCATCGTAAACTCCGTTCGCCTTCATCCCGTCAATCATACTACTTCAACCCTTTGTCGATTGGGATCTAAATCACAGTACAGCCTGCTTTTCTGCCCTTATTGGCCGGACAAAATGGTTTGAACAAAATCGCGATATTCCTTTAACGCAGGGCTGGAAACAGACTGAGACACACTTGCTCCTGTCTCCATTTCGAATGCCAATGGGTCAGTCGGTGTTCCGCGCTGCCGGATCTCAAAATGCAGGTGAGGCCCAGTGGACAATCCAGTTGTCCCGACATACCCGATCAGATCACCGGCTTGCACGACAGAGCCGAGTTCAATCCCCTCGCCGTATTCGTGCATATGCGCATACCGGCTTGTGATGCCGTCCTTGTGCACAAGCTCGATGAAGTTCCCATAACCACCCCGGACATCCCGATAGCCGACCTTACCGGAAAACGCTGCTCGGATCGGCGTTCCCGTCGGCGCGGCCCAATCCACGCCAGCGTGAAGCCGCTCAGTCTTTTTGATCGGATGAAAGCGCATGCCAAACTTCGATGTTAGAACGCCTTTTACCGGAACAAGCATGGCACCTGACAGACTTACTGAGCCCCCGTCATTCACACAAGCAAACCCCCGGTTTCCAGGCGCTTTCAAGACATAACATCTGACAGACCAATTATCGCCCTGACGAACGCCTGCAAAGAGCACACGCCCGCCACCACGCTTCTCATCTCTTGGCTGATCGGTAAACAGAAGCGTAAATCGTTCATCAGGCTTGATTGCACGCCTCAAGTCCGTGGTAGGCGCAAGATATGCAATCGCTTCACCGACAATCGATGCGGGCACAGCATTTCTGATTGCGGTCGCATAAAGTCCATCAATCAGCCTGTGGCCTTTTGCTTCAGCCTTTTCCTCGGATTCCGATGCATTTGGGGTATCGAAAGGTTTTCCAAACCACGGATCGGCACCAGCAACATATCCATCATCGCCTCGGCGAGTGGAAAGGGCTGCTGCCCCAACAAACCCGTCCCTTCCATGAAGTGAAAGTTGAACGGGACGGTAGTAACCTCCAATCCGATCGACCTTATTAGGAAGACGAACGCCACGCACCGATATTTTATCGCCCGTAACAAAATCGCTCCTGCCGAACTCAGATTCCATAAATTTTTCGACCTGCCGCGCAAGTTCCTTGTCGAAACCACGTTTGGTCAAGAAAGATGTGATTGGGAAAGTATCATCGACCCTCTCCCTGATTTCGATCCGGTGGGCACCCTGGCCGATTGGCCGCTCATTCAGATAAAGATCCAACGTATTTGTCGAAGGCTTTAGAAAAACCGGCAGGTCCTTTGAGGTGCTGCTTTGATCTACTTCAACAACATCAAGCGCCTCACTGTCCGGACCACCGCCAAAATTTCCGAACCGAAAATCTGCTTCCGTACCAGGCGCCCGAGTTATGAGCGAACCCGTATCGTCCAACATTTGGCTGTCAAAAAGATAGGCGCTAACCGTATTGACCAAGCCGAAATTCTCACCGTTCCCGGGAAAGCTTAACGGACGTTCCGAAAGCTCAATCCGGCGGTTGGCATCAGACGACTTTAGCAGGACCGGATCGCCAGCCAGCGGTATGACCGCAGACATCGCCATGTCGAAAAAGGGATCGGCCGGCGTTTCGAGATCGTCATTAGCAAGACCGGCTGTTTCCGCCCCCTCACCTGCCACTGCCTGATCTAAGGACGGGGCCGGCGAGACGCTCTCAGTCGGAGCAGTCGCAGTTTTAGATGCAGGATCTTCGGCCTGTTGTTGTGCCAAGTCCGGCGCAGAGAAAGTTATCGCACCCGAATTCACAAGTAAGACGAGGCCTGCACCGCCTGCGCCAAGCAACAGAAACAACGCAGCAAAACCGATAAACTTCCAGACGGTTGACGGGGGGCTACTGCGGCGTTCAATCTGAGACTGGTCAGGGCGATCGGACTGTGTTCCAGCAGTTGTTACCGAAACATCTGAAGCAGCCGGATTTGATCCGGCCCGGATGATCGTCCGATCGAATTCCGGCCGCGATTGCGTATCCCTCTGTTGGTCTGGCAACTCACCCATACAGCCTCACTGGTATGGCCTTCGAATATCCAAAGCGCGTTTCTTAAAAGGATGCCCTATCGAAACCAGTTTTCAAAGGAACTAGCTGGAAAACTTGACCAGATTGGAGGCTTTTTGATTTTCGCCGTTTGCCGGAAGCTGAGCACTGGCCCCCTCCATGAACACCGCAGGGTCATCCACAGTGAAAACGTGAGTGTCGTGGCTGAGGCCGCGCAATCTGCCGCTCCAGATGTTCTTGACCGGATATCCATTTTCCAGATTGGAGGCCACCGGGTCGCTGAACGCCAGCCGAACCTTCCTGTCCTTCGCGACGCTCTCGATCCGGCTGGCCGTGTTGACGGTGGTGCCCATAACGGTAAAGGAGCGCCGGTGTTCTCCGCCAATGTCTCCAACAAGCACAGGACCGGCATTCAAGGCAATGCGAAGATCAAGGCTGTCCTGGCCCGTTTGTTTTCGGATCTCATCCAGCAGGGCAATGATCTCACGAGAGGCGTCGACAGCCGCTTGTTCGGGATTTTCGACCGTATTCGGCGCGTTCCAGACAGCCATGATGGCATCGCCGATGTATTTGTCGATGTAACCGCCATGCTTGGTAATGACCTGCCCGATCATGTCAAAACAGGTGTTGACCACCCGAACCACCTCGTGATCGGGCAGTTTTTCCGACATTTTTGTAAAGCCGACGATGTCGAGAAACGCCACGACCACGTGACGCGTTTCCCCCCCAAGGGCTGGAAGTTCCTCGGAATCCGCCATTTGCTTGATCACATCCTCGGACAGATAGTGACCGAACAGGTTGACCAGGGATCGTTGCCGCCGTTGTAAAACACCGACCTTACCAATCGCTGCGACAATCATGGACGCTATCACAGCCACAGGGGCAACACCCGGCGCAATCAGATAGCCCGATTGCAAACCAATGAGGCTGATGCCGAACGCAACCGAGATGCCACCAACGGCGACCACAGGCAAAATCGACAAGGGAAGAAGCAGGCCCGCCGCAGTTCCGGCGACCGCAAAGACACAGGCCAGCAGTGCCAGAGTGCCAACTGGCGGATCCAGGGCAATGCGGCCTGACAAAGCTGCTCCGACCATGTCGGCCAAAACAAAAACACCGGCAGTCGCATGCCGGACCCCAGGACGGCCACTCTCACCCGTTTCAGCAATATCGGCGACCAGTTGCGGCAAAAACCGGTCAGAATATAGATGTTCGTCCTCATTTGGCATGGTGCTGCCGAACAGGATCACCCGCCCTTCAGAAAACGCCTTGATTTGCGCCCTACCCGCTTCTGTTTCGGTCAGCGCCAGCAAATCAATCAAGGACAGATACGGTATTGATGACGCAAGCCGATGTTCCGGGATCATCGTGTAACTTGTCGAGATGGAGGCGTCCGCGCTCGCCAACAAGGCATCAATCAACAAGGGAGAGTCGATGAGCGGAAGCTCTGGCGTGTGTCGGCGGACGACGCCATCCGTATCGGGGGTAACTTCGGCAAAGCGGACGCCGGACGTGCCGGCGGCGGCGGAAATAGCACGGTGAGGCACACCTGTGCTTGTGCGCGACACAAAGACCTTACCGCGGTTCTGATAAAGAAACCTGAGGAACGGCCGGTCAAAGCCGCGCAGGCGCTCCTCGCCGGTGTTGGGATCAGCAAAAGAATCGGCGCTAAAGGCAAATACGAAATCATAGCCGACGCCTGTCGCACCAGCGTCCAGAACCGCCTGCCCTGCCGTTGCCAATACAGGGCTCATGAAAACACGAGGGACGGTCGCCAGCCGGTCGGAATTCAAAGACACCTGATCAAGCCCGACAACGGCCACCGGTGCGCGCCGGTTCTTTTCTTTTTGAGATAACAGTGACTTGGCCTGAAAAAGCCGATCGACAAACCAGCCTTCCCAAATGGCGTTTTGGGCGCCAAGACCAAGCACCGTTCCGGCAGCAAGTGCCAGAAACGCGATTACAGCAGTCAGCCGTTTGCGGCCAAGTAATTGGACTGAAAACGGACGCCCCGCCGTCATTTTACAACTACGACAGCCGTCTTCCGTCCAACAGTCGCCGGATCGATCGTGAACTCCCGCATGACAACTTCACCGTCGGCCGTGCTGCTCTGCAAGAAGAGCTGCACGTCGATTTTGTCGGTCTCCTCATCGCGGACCGGCATATCTGTCAAGACATTCTCACCGAGTTCGAACCGCTTCGGTTCACCGCCTTCAAAGGATACGAACACACTGTCATATTCAGTCTTCAGCTGGTCGTCGAAACGGAGCATCAGAGAGGCTGCTGTTTTGTTGGCCGCCTTGATGCTGCGAAGTGTGACGGTCAGGCCCTTGTCAGCAGTGTCCGGATCCGTTCCGCTGTCCGCCTGCAGGCAGTTGCCGGCCCGTAGTTCTTTCTCTTCTCCCCCATCGACTTCGTATCCGGTGGACGTGAAGACCACGCGGCCGGCGGTTATCCGCACCTCACGGCACGCGCTGTAGTCGAGGAGGTCAATGTGTCCGGAATTGCCAAGTTCGACAACATCTCCGGCTGAGAGTTCGCTGAATGCTGGAAAAGCGACAGCCTTTGACTTGTCCAAAACGAGGGCCAAGGGCTCGGCAAAACCAGCGCCGGCACTTGCCACAATACCGGCCGCGGCCAAACCAGCAGCCATGGATTTCGGATAGAGTGAGAAGAAACCAAACGCGGTCTTCATGACGGTCTCCTGAAAAATCACGCACAATACGGCGCAGGATCGCAGCCGTTTGTTTGAATGGATTATAGCACCGGACGGCGCCAGACATGTGGTCTTGGTCACAAAAACACCGGACCGGCTGCAACATCAGGAAATTACTTGGTAAAATTGCGACGGGATTTCTGTCTTTTCGCGGCAGCTATCCGCTCAATGTCAATTTTGAGCCGTGATCGACTCATTTTATGGTCTTGTCAGTCCAACAAATCGCGCACGCTTCGGAGGCACCATGGCGGTCCAATTGAACATAAGAAACTTGAACGCCGAGGATATCCAGACCGCAATCGACTGGGCCGCGAACGAAGGTTGGAACCCGGGTCATGAAGATGGCTTGGCTTTTTTGGAGGCGGATCGCTCCGGTTTTTTCGCCGGCGAAATCGATGGGGAACTTGTCACAGTCATCTCCGGTGTTCGTTACGGTGATGGTTTCGGCTTCATTGGCCTGTTCATCACGCACCCGAAGCACCGTTCCAAGGGACATGGACAATTGGTCTGGGATCACGCAATGACCTATCTTGATGGCCGAACCATCGGTCTGGATGCGGTGAAAGAACAGACGCCGCGCTACGCAAAGCATGGGTTCAAACCGGTCTACCGGAACGTGCGCTACGCGGGCATTTCCATGTGCGACACCCCCATGGATTCCCGGCTCACACCACTTGGCCTGGGCCTGTTTCCGTCCGTTCTTGACTACGACCGGAAGTTTTTCCCGGATGAGAGAACAGACTTCCTGAAACTTTGGACCGCCCCCACGGCCCAAACCCGACGAGGTTTTGCCTTTGTCGAAAACGGCGAAGTTCAAGGGTATGGAGTGCTGCGTCAATGTCTGGAAGGGTTCAAGATCGGGCCTTTGTTCGCAGATACTCCAGACATTGCAGACACATTGTTCCGCGCCCTCGCCGGTCAAGTGAAAGGCCAGACCATCATTCTGGACATCCCGGAACCGAATGCGGCTGCCCTCTTGCTCGCTGAGAAATACGAGCTGTCACCGGAATTCGAAACGTTCCGAATGTACAAGGGCCCGGCTCCCGACCTGCCGCTCGATCAGAAGTTTGGCATCACCACCTTTGAACTTGGATAAATCTATTTGCGCGCCGTCTCATAGGCGAGCATGGCGCCCGCAAGGTCTTCCAACGCCGCTCCCACCGATTTGAAGAAAGTCACCGCATCATCAGACTGTCGTCCTGGATGAGTACCTCGGCACAAGTCGTATAGGTCGGCCTTGATGTCCTCCGGTGTAATCACACCGGCCTGTAGGGGCTGGACCACGTCACCGCCTTCCACAAGGCAGCCATCTCTTGTATCGACATAGAGGTCCGCGCGTTGGACCAGGTCGTCATCGCTTTCCCGCATGGACGGCTTGAACGCGCCAACCAAATCGACATGAGCGCCCGGTTTAATGAGGGCGCCTTTGATCAGCGGTTCGTTGGAAAGTGTCGCAGCGCTAATGATATCCGCCTTGCCGAGAACATCCTCCAGATGACCGGCCACGGTCACAGAAACCGGATAGGTCGCGCCAACATGGCGCGCAAGTTCAGCGGCCTTTTCCTTCGAACGGCCCCAGATTGTCACCTGCTTGATCGGCCGAGCCGCCATATGCGCGGCCACGAGATTTGGGGCAAGACGACCTGTGCCGACAATCAGCAAATGACTGGCGTCTTCCCGCGCAAGATATTTGGCTGCGAGCGCAGATGCCGCCGCCGTCCGTCGGGCAGTCAATTCGCCCCCGTCAATCAGAGCCAGCATTTCGCCGGTCTTGGCGGAAGACAGAAGATACTGCGCCGCCACTGCCGGCAATCCCCGCGCAGAGTTCCCCGGCATGACGTTGACCACCTTTACCCCGGCGTATTCACCTGGCACCCACGCCGGCATCAAGAGCATGGTCGCGTCGGGTTCTCCCGACATTTCCATATCGTGGTGGTGACGGGTCGGCATCACACAACCAGAACGGAAAATCTCTTCCAGAGCGTCGATCAGAGCAGGAAATGGCAGCGCGTGACGGGTTTGGTCTTCAGAAAGGAGCAGCATAGGCAACCGGAATCAAGGGGATTGGAAACAGAAACTGCGCTCAGGAAATCATATTTGCGGCGGCGGTCCAACCACCACTTGACTGAAGTCAGTAGCCAGTTGGTCTGCGTTTCACGAAAGATCGAAGATCAGCATGATATAGGCTGCGAACAAGGCAAGATGGACAGCGCCTTGGAGGTAGTTCGTCGTGCGGCTGCCGAAGGTCAAAAGGCTCACAAACAGGGTCAGCACCAACATGATGATCTCGGTCGTTTCCAGGCCAAGTTCAACCCGCAAGCCGGTCCACCATCCGACAATCAAGACAGCGGGCACAGTCAAACCAATCGTTGCCACCGCCGAGCCGAGACAGATATTGACGGCCCGCTGAAGCATGTTGTCCCGCGCGGCCTGCACCGCACTCATTCCCTCCGGCATCAAAACAAGTGCAGCGACAATGAAACCGCTAAAAGCGATCGGCGCGCCGACAGCGGCAATTCCGAAATCAACGTAAAGTGCCAAACTCTTTGACAGGAGTATGATCGGCAAAAGCGCGCCGAAAAGCCCAATCACATGAAACGGAACGGTCCGGACAACCACACCATGATGTTCATCGTGACCGGCACTATCCGGTTGGCGGAAGATGTCGCTGTGAGTCACGGTCTGTATGGCCAGGAAAACGCCATAGAGAATTACAGACATCGCGATTTCAAAGCCGACTTGAAGCGGCGACAGTTCACCACCTGGAGCGGAATGCGTGATGCGCGGCAACACCAGTGCAAATATTGCGAGCGGCACAAGTACAGACAAAAACGCGTTCGCGCCTTGAAGATTATAGGTTTGGTTGCGGTGCTTTAGGCCGCCAAGCAACAGACAAAGCCCAACCAAACCGTTCAGGACGATCATCACGACTGAGAACATTGTATCCCGCGCCATGGTCGGAACCGCATCGCCGGACAGCATAATCGCAACGATCAGAGCCACCTCGATGCCGATCACAGCCAGTGTCAGGATCAAGGTCCCGTATGGTTCGCCGAACAGTGTCGCCAAGCCTTCAGCATGGCGCACGACGGAAAAGGCGCACCACATCACCACGACAAAAATCAGCGCGAGCAGGATCAGGCTGCCAAACGTGCCAACTGCGGCTGGTTTCAGACCATCGCCAAGCAGCTTGAAGGCGGCAAAGGCAAGGAACCCGACGAGGCTCGGAAGTTCTGATCGTAAGATGGACATCCCGCCGCCCCAGCCCGCAGAATCAATCAAATATTGCGCCAACTATAAGCGGCGCTGCTGGTCGGACAACCGAACAAAAAAGGCCGGCGCGAACGCCGGCCCTTAATCATCCAATATTCTGGCAGCTTTAGATCGCGAGATACTCCTGTCGGAGCTCTGCGTTGTCCAGCACCTCTTGCGCCGTGCCGTCAAAAACAACCTCACCCATGTCGAGGATTACCGCCCTGTCCGCCAAGTGGAGCGCCGCGATGGCGTTCTGCTCAACGATGATGGTTGTCATGCCGAGATCCTTCACGCCTTCCAGAATGCGCTCGATTTCCTGGACGATAACCGGCGCCAAGCCTTCATAGGGCTCATCCAGCAACAGGAGCTTGATGTCCCGTGCCAGAATACGGGCAACTGCAAGCATTTGCTGCTCACCACCGGACATGGTGGTGCCTTCCTGGTTGCGCCGCTCTGCAAGCCGCGGAAAATGCTCATAGATCCGCTCGATCGACCAGCCCTTGGGCTCTGCAATCTGAGACAGCTCCAGGTTCTCCTGAACCGTAAGGCCAGGAATGATGCAGCGGTCCTCTGGCACCAGGCCGACCCCGTTTTGAGCGGCCTGAAAGCTCTTCATTTCATGCAGAGGCTTGTGGTCGAGCCAAATTTCCCCGTGGGTGAGCGCGGGGTCGTCCATGCGGGCGATCGTCCTCAAGGTCGAGGTCTTACCCGCACCGTTCCGGCCAAGAAGAGCAAGGATCTCGCCTTCGCGCACGTCGAAGCTGACGCCCTGCACGATGTAACTCTCGCCGTAGTAGCCGTGAAGGTCCCAGGCAGAAAAGAAGGCCGGAGCACCACCGCGGGCTTTCTTTGGCGGAACAGCCGGCGCCGTTTTGCCGGCGAATTGGTCTTCAAGAATGGTCACAGGTGCGCTCCTCCGAGATAGGCTTCCTGAACTTTCGGATCTCCCTTGATGTCTTCTGGCTTGCCTTCGGCGATGATCGCCCCTTGCGCCAGAACGGAAACCTTTTCGGCCAGCGAGAACACAACGTGCATGTCGTGCTCGATGACCACCTTGGTAATGCCGCGGTCACCGATGCGTTTCAAAAGATCGATGGTGTTGTTGGTATCTGCCCGGGACATGCCAGCTGTCGGCTCGTCCAGAAGCAGAAGTTTCGGATCCTGTGACAAGCACATCGCAAGCTCCAGCCGGCGTTTGTCACCACGCGATAAGGAGCTCGCTGTGATGTCACGCTTTTCGGCGAGACCGACATCTTCCAGCATATGCATGGCCTTGTCCCGAATCTCGGCATCTTGATCCACCCGCGCAAACGCGTGGAGTGCAAACTCCCCGTCCCGCTTGGCAAGTGCCGGGATCATGATGTTTTCCATCAGGGTCAGATCGCCGAAAATTTCCGGTGTCTGGAACACGCGCGACACACCAACCTGGTTGATCTCGTGCGGTTTCATGCCGGTCAGAGAAATGTCCCCGAACATCACGGTTCCGGTATCTGGAGCCAGACGCCCGATCATGCAGTTGAGGAAGGTCGACTTACCGGCTCCGTTCGGACCGATGATCGCATGGACGGTGCCTTCTTCCACACTGAAGTTAACGTTGTTGAGAGCCCGAAGTCCGCCAAACGACTTGTTTACGCCCTCGACTTTGAGGATTTCCATATCAAATCACCTTATTCAGCTGGCGCGGCGGATGGTTTGGCACCAGAGCCTTTCGCGGGGGACGACTTGCGCTTGAACAGCCGCCCGATCCTCTCAAGACCTTCCATGATGCCACCCGGCAGGAAGATAACGATCAGCATGAACATGATGCCGAGCGTCAGGTGCCAGCCCTTGCCGATGAACGGGTGGATGACGAACACCAGGAAGTCAGCGATGCCTTCCGGAAGACCGGAGAACCACTCGTAGAGAATGTTGTCGTTGATCTTGGAAAAGATGTTTTCCAGATACTTGATGAAACCAGCTCCAAGGACCGGACCAATCAAGGTGCCTGCACCGCCGAGGATCGTCATCAGGACGACCTCACCAGACGCTGTCCACTGCATGCGCTCCGCACCTGCAAGCGGATCCATCGCCACCATAAGACCACCAGCCAAACCGGCATACATCCCAGAGATGACAAAGGCAGCAAGTGTATAAGGCTTAGAGTTCAGACCCGTGAAATTCATACGTTGCTGGTTGGACTTCACCGCGCGCAGCATCATGCCGAAGGGCGAGCGGAAAATCCGGATCGCGATATAGAAAGCGATCATCATCACGACAGCGCAGAGGTAGTAGCCCGCATTGAACGTGAACAACCACCCGCCAACGGCCAATTCAAAACTGTCGCGCATGTCTATCCCAAAGAAGTGGGCAAGCGGAATGGTCCCATCTACCTGGCTCACGCCAAGGATACGCGGATCGTCAAGCGCAAGCTGAAGTCCGGTTTCACCGGCCGTGATTGGGGTGAGGACCGAATAAGCCAGAGAGAACGACATCTGAGCGAACGCGAGGGTCAGGATCGAGAAGTAGATGCCAGAACGCCGCAGCGAAATGTATCCGACAATCACTGAGAACAGCCCGGCAAAGATCACCGAGATAATGATGGCCGGCAGAACGTTCATGGTCAGCAGCTTCATCATCCAGACACCAGCGTAGGAACCAACGCCCAGGAAGGCGGCGTGACCGAAGCTGAGGTAACCCGTCAGGCCGAAGAGGATGTTGAAGCCAATGGCGAAGATCCCGAAGATCAGGAAGCGTTGCATCAGGTCAGGATAGCCTGCGTTGAATTGCGCGAGCTCTGAATTTTCCGGAAAAGGATTCAGAAGGAACGGCGCAAATACAACCAGCAGCAAGACGAGGATGAAGAGCGACGTGTCTTTTTTGTTAAGTCCAAGCATGATTTAGCTCTCCATTACGCCCTTGCGGCCCAACAGTCCCCGCGGACGGGTGAGAAGGATCACAATCGCAACGAGATAGATGATGATCTGGTTGATGCCCGGCAGCAGGGCGACGACCTGCGCCATGGACGCAAAGCTTTCGAGAATCCCGAGCAGGAAGCCAGCAGCGACGGCCCCGGGCAGCGAGCCCATGCCGCCGACAACCACCACGACGAAGCTGAGGACAAGGAAGTCCATCCCCATGTGGTAGTTGGGCGAATTGATGGGGGCATACATCACGCCTGCAAGGCCTGCTACGATCGCAGCAAGGGCGAACATGATGGTGAAGCGCCGGTCGATATCAATCCCGAGCAATCCGACAGTTTGCCGGTCCGCCATACCCGCTCGAACAACCATGCCGAAGGTTGTGAACTGGAGGAAGGCGAAGACCCCGCCGATAATGACTGTGGCGAACAGGAAGTAAACAATCCGCCAGTATGGATAGATGATGACATTCGGGTCCATGCCGATCATCGCACCGAAATCAAAGCTGCCAGCGAAGACTTCCGGAGCCGGTGTCGGGATCGGGTTTGCACCATAGAAATACTTGATGATTTCCTGAAGAACGATCGCGAGGCCGAAGGTCACCAGGATCTGGTCCGCATGCGGGCGCTTGTAGAAGTACTTGATCAGGCCGCGTTCCATGAACAGGCCGACCAAGGCCATGATCGGAATTGAGAACAGGATCGCGAGGGGCACCGACCAATCAATGATCGCGCCTCCCATCTCGGGGCCAAACCAGGCTTCCACATAAGGTGTGTCAACCTTCAGCGGGTTCCCGAGGAAGTCGGTCCGGGTATCGTCGATGGTGGTGAACGACACGGACAGCAGACGGTTCAGTGTGACCGCGCAAAAGGCCCCGATCATGAACAACGCGCCGTGGGCGAAGTTGACAACGCCCAATGTGCCGAAAATGAGGGTCAGCCCAAGGGCGATCAGCGCATATGCGGACCCCTTGTCCAGACCGTTCAAGATTTGAAGAAGTATCGCGTCCATCGCTCTCAGCTCGGATCAACAGCGCGTGGCGGTAGCCCCCAACCGCGCTAGATTACAAGGAAAACACCGACAGGGCAGAGACCCGCCCTGTCGGATTTTTTTGAGATAGGATTAAGCGCCTGAGTTACAGGTACCCAGTGCACCACCGGCAAACTGCGGGTGGTCCGGTGCATAGGTCACCTGCTCCACGGGTGTCACTTCGACGATTTCCAGAAGGTCGAAGTCGGATGTCGGGTTTTCTTTACCCTTCACGACAAGAACGTCCTTGAAGCACTGGTGATCTTCAGCGCGGTACAAGGTCTTGCCGTTGCCGAGACCGTCGAACTCGAAGCCTTCGAGGGCCTCAACAACACCGCATGGGTTGAACGTGCCGGCACGCTCACAAGCATCCGCATAAAGCAGAGCCTGAACGTAGCAGGTGTGCGCAGCCTGGCTTGGCGGGAAGCCGTATTTCTGGCCGAAGGACTTCACGAAAGCCTTGGAGCCTTCGTCCTGCAGCGACCAGTGCCAGTTGGTGGAGCCGAAGATGCCTTTAACGTTCGCACCAGCACCCTTCGCCATCAGGCGGGAGTAGAGCGGAACGATGATCTCGAAGTTCTTGCCGTTCACGACTTTGTCGCGCAGGCCGAACTGAACGGCGTTGGTGAGTGAGTTCACCATGTTGCCGCCGTAGTGGTTCAGAACGAGAACGTCAGCATCGGACTGCAGAACCGGTGTGATGTAAGCCGAGAAGTCAGTCGCAGCGAGCGGGGTTTTGACGGTCTCAACGGTTTCCCAACCCAAAGCCTCTGTGGACTCTTTGACAGCCTGCTCTGTGGTGTAACCCCAGTTGTAGTCCGCGGTCAGGTGGTAAGCCTTACGGTCAGCGCCGTATGCATTCTTCAACACCGGAGCAAGAGCTGCACCGGACATGTAGGAGTTGAAGAAGTGACGGAAGCCGTTGGCGCGCTTGTCCTTACCGGTGGTGTCGTTGGAGTGGGTCAGACCCGCCATGAAGATCACGCCAGCTTCCTGGCAGAGCGCCTGCACGGCCACGGCCACGCCGGAGGACGAACCGCCGGTGATCATGATTGCGCCGTCTTTTTCGATCATCGACTTTGCAGATGCGCGGGCAGCATCAGACTTGGTCTGGGTGTCACCAGTCACATACTCGACCTTCTTGCCGAGAATACCGTTGCCCTTCAGCGCCTTCGACGAGAAGGTGCCCATCATTCCGCCGTCGCCTTCACCGTTCAGGTGTTCAACAGCAAGTTCGTAAGCACGGAGTTCGTCAGCCCCCTCTTCGGCATAAGGGCCGGTCTGCGGAACGTTGAAGCCGAGGGTAACTGTCGAGCCGGTCGGCTCATTCAAGTAGCCCTGCGACCACGCACGGCTGGTGAACACCGTCGGCATGGCGAGAGCCGTACCGCCGAGCGCGCCGGCGCGCAGAATCGAACGGCGATTAAGGGGTTTGCGAATTAAGCTCATTCTTTCCTCCCAGAAAGGCATGGCGGGCTCACCTTGAGCGCGCCTGCAGTAGCTGTACAGCGGCAAGCAGCTCAGACCTGTTCCCCGTCCGGTTGCCCGGCTCCACCACGTCAAAACTGCAAGCTGGCAAGACTTTAGAAACGATGCGCTTCAGTCAGCAATACGACTATTGGCGCGCCCTACTTTCTAGCGCCTAATACTTTTGAAGTAACGCTGGCTAAATACTTCTCATGACAACTCACTCATGTCGCAGCGCAAACAAACGTCATGCTCGGATCATGGCCATTCTCAAAATTTTCTTGCTGCGCCGCAAAATGACCTATACGTAATGCGGCAAAACACCTATCCATCCAGATCATTAGACAAAAGTCATATATGATCGGCTCGCCCGCGCAGGCCCGTACATGTTGGGCCAAGCCAAAACCTGCACATAAACAATGCACCTGCCGAAATTTTTCTCATGAAACCAACGACGAGAGATTTTTTATGACCGTTCTCAAAACCATCGATGAGCTTGAAAAACACTACGGGCCAGTCGGCGAAGCATCGCTCATAAAAGTGACTGATCACCTGACCAGCGCCTACCGTCAAATCGTCGAGAAATCCTGTTTTTGCACGCTCTCAACGGTGGGACCGGAAGGTCTTGATTGTTCCCCGCGCGGTGACGCGGGCCCGGTCGTTCGAATCAAGGACCCTCGCACTTTGCTCATGCCGGATCGGCGGGGAAACAACCGCATCGATTCTCTGCGTAATATCATTCGTGATCCACGCGTCTCGCTGATGTTTATGATCCCGGGCTGGAACAATGTTTTGCGCATCAATGCACATGCGGTGATCTCAGTTGAGTCGGCTCAGCTCGCGTCTTTTGTCATGGAGGGCAAAGAGCCCCGGTCCGTCATCGAGATAACGATCGAGGAAGCTTACTTCCAGTGCGCCCGCGCCATCATGCGCGCAGACCTCTGGAACCCGGAGAGCTGTATCGCCAAAGACGACATCCCGACCCCGGGACAAATCATGCAGGAAATAAAGGACAGTTTCGACGGATCGACCTATGATGCGGACTGGTTGCAACGGGCAAAAGGGTCCATGTGGTGACAAGAACAGGCCGATCTCGGAGACGTTTTCTGCAAGGTGCCTCTGCGGCGACAGCAGCGTTAGCGGCAAGTGGCTCTGGAGCAGGTTTCATGATGTCAGCTTATGCTTCTCCGATAGGTTTGCCCGACGGCTACTTCGTCCCGGCAGAAGACGACCCGCACGAGCGCACCTTCATGCAGTGGCCGGTGCACCGCAGCGTTCATCCAGACCGCTGGTTTCTTCAAGACCTGCAGCAAACCATCGCTGAAATTGCAAACACCATTGCCGAGTTTGAACCTGTGGTCATGCTGGCCGGTGCTGATTATCATGCAAACGCCCGCAAGCTTCTCTCGCAGTCTGTCGAGTTATGGGATATCCCCACCGACGATCTCTGGTGCCGGGATGCAGGACCACTGTTTGCAATCAACGATCATGGCGGCCTTGTTGTCTCGGGAATGAAATTTAACGGCTGGGGCGGAAAACAAGTCCATGACAACGACGGTCAAATTGTGCCGCGTGTCGCAGAGCGTTTGGGCCTGACTGTTTATCCGAGCGGCTTGACCGGTGAACCGGGCGGCGTGGAATGGGACGGCCATGGTACCCTGCTGGCCCATGAAAGCTGCTGGGTCAATCCAAACCGCAATACTCTCTCACGCGCCGAGATCGAAGACCGATTGCTCAGGGCCTATGGCGCAGACAAGATGATCTGGGCACCAGGTGTTGCTGGTCATGACATCACAGATGATCATATCGACGCCCTCGCACGCTTTGTTCGCCCAGGTGAAGTTCTCATTCAAATTCCGTATCCGGACGACGATGACATCTTTTCTGTCTCTGCCAGAAAGACGCTCGCTATCCTGAAATCGGCGACGGATGCGGAAGGACGTCCCCTGAAGATCACCGAAGTGCCCTCACCCGACCGCATCAGGGTGACGTCTGATGATTTTCTTGCGTCCTACGCCAACTATTACGTTCTGAATGGCGCCGTTGTATGTGCCGAATTTGGCGATAAGGACACGGATGGCGAAATGCAGAGGACTTTGCAGCGGCTTTATCCGGACCGCGAAGTTGTAGCCCTCAATGTCGACGCGCTCGGTGAGACCGGCGGCGGAATCCACTGTGCGACGCAACAGCAGCCAAGGGTTTAACCTCGACTTAGTGGAATAACGGAAGCACCTCTTTAAAGGACGATCAGCTTGCGCCATATCTGAGTGCAGCCGATTTCGAACCCTTTTGAGGATTTTCATGACCGCCAATCCGTTTCTAACCGACTGGACCACGCCTTTCGAGCTCCCACCTTTCTCAAAGATCGAGCCGAGCCACTTCGAAGAGGCTTTCGAAGTTTCCATGGCAGAGGCCCGCGCCGAAATCGATGCAATCGCGTATCAGGCAGCACCGGCAACCTTCGAGAACACTGTTGTTGCGCTTGAAACATCGGGAAAGGCTCTGTCCAAGGTTGCACGAACCTTTTTCAATTTGAGCGGCGCCCACACCAACGAAGCCCTTCAGAAGATCGAACGCGATCTTGCTCCAAAGCTTGCCAAGCACAGCTCCGACACACTGCTCAACGCAAAGCTCTATGGGCGCATCGCCACCCTTTGGGATGAAAAAGACGCCCTCGAATTGCCCCCCGAAGATGCCAAGGTCCTGGAACGTTATTACAAGATGTTCCAGCGCGCAGGAGCCGGGCTGGAAGCAGATGGCAAGGCCCGCATGGCAGAGCTCTCGCAAAAACTTGCAACACTCGGCACCTCCTTTTCGCAAAACGTTCTGAAAGATGAGTCCGAGTACCAACTGGTTCTAGAAACCGAGGAAGATCGCGCCGGACTGCCAGACTTTCTGATTGCAGCCGCCGCAGAAGCCGCAAAGGAACGGGGCCTGGACGGCAAGCATGTCATCACCCTCTCCCGTTCTTCGATAGAACCGTTCCTGCAGTTCTCAACCAACCGGCGCCTGCGCGAAGAAGCGTTCAAGGCATGGTCTGCCCGCGGTGAGAACGGGGGCGACACGGACAACCGCGCAATCATCAAGGATACCCTGGAGCTGCGCGCTGAAAGAGCCAGGCTTTTGGGTTTTGACAGCTTCGCCGCCTTCAAGCTGGACGACACGATGGCCAAGACACCGGAAAACGTCCGCGATCTCTTGACCAAGGTCTGGACGCCGGCTGTTGCTCGCGCGAACGAGGAAGCAGAAAAACTCGGCGAGATGGCTCAGAGCCTGGGCGAAAACCATGAGATCGAGGCATGGGACTGGCGGTTCTATTCAGAGAAGGTCCGCAAGGCGGAGCACGATCTCGATGAAGCCGAGCTGAAGCCTTATCTGCAGCTCGACAAGATAATCGAAGCGGCATTTGACACGGCAACCCGCCTCTTCGGTGTCACCTTCCGGGAACTCAAGGACATGCCTGTCTACCATCCGGATGTTCGGGCCTTTGAAGTCTTGAACCCTGACGGGAGCCATAAAGGCTTGTTCCTCGGTGACTATTTCGCTCGTCCCTCGAAACGTTCCGGCGCCTGGATGAGTGCGTTCCGCTCTCAGCACAAGCTGAACGGCGGTGACACACCGATCATCGTCAATGTCATGAACTTCTCCAAGGGCGCATCGGGTGAAGCCACGCTTCTGACATTTGATGATGCGCGCACTCTCTTCCATGAGTTCGGACACGGGCTGCACGGGCTTCTGTCGGATGTCACTTACCCGATGATCTCCGGAACATCGGTCGCGCGCGATTTTGTCGAGCTGCCATCGCAGCTCTACGAACACTGGCTGTCAGAACCTGAAGTTCTCTCCAAGTTTGCCGTTCACTACAAAACCGGCGAACCGATGCCAAAGGCGTTGCTCGACAAATTGCTTGCCGCCGCGAACTTCAATCAAGGTTTTGCGACCGTGGAGTATACGGCCTGCGCCCTTCTCGATCTGGAACTTCATTTGCTGGACGATCCGTCGAGCTTTGATCCGGTCGCGTTCGAAAAGGCTGAACTTGCAAAGATCGGCATGCCGAAAGCGATCACTATGCGCCACCGCATCCCGCATTTCCAGCATGTCTTCTCCGGCGACGGCTATTCATCCGGATATTACAGCTATATGTGGTCAGAGGTGATGGACGCAGATGCTTTCGGCGCTTTCAAGGAAGCCGGTGACATCTTCGACAAGGACACAGCGGACAAGCTCCTGACCAACATCTATTCCGCTGGCGGACGTCCAGATCCGGAAGACGCTTATGTCGCATTCCGCGGCCGCGCCCCAAAAATCGACGCCCTTCTGGAAGGCCGCGGCCTCGCCGCAGCCTGACTTGATTGAGATGCAGTCCCGGCCCCCGAGCCGGGACCATTGTTTTTAGATCCTGGCGTAAGGCCGGGACGGCAAGCAAGACCTTTCGACCTCATGCAATCGATTGTCCAACCAACGAGTTTCTGATTATGCAGACCTCGCCCACTATGTCCGACGCCACCTCAAAACTTCTCCGTCTCGGTGTGATCATTGGCGGTTTAAGCGGGGCTTCGGGCGTCGCGGTTTTGGCTCTCTCGGCGCATGCGGATACGACCGGTCTGATGAAGACCGCAGCCCACATGCTGCTCTTCCACGCACCCGTCTTTCTAGGGATGGGACTAGTCGCGCAGATCCGGCGTGTTCCGTTTTTGCCGGTTGCCTTTGCGCTTATGGTCGTTGGCATCACCCTGTTCAGCGGCGACTTAATCGCACGCGCCACAATCGGCAACCGTCTTTTTCCGATGGCGGCCCCGACTGGCGGACTGCTGACAATCGCAAGCTGGATCGCACTGGCTCTCAGTGCAATCCGGATACACCCAAAGATCAACAGAAGTGGTCCAATTTCACACTGACCAGCTCACAAATCCAAAACTGTCGACAGAATTTTCTACCCTCAAGAAAGACAGTCGTTTCTACAAAAAAATTGAATTCAGTTTTATAATTTACTTGTTTCAAACAATCTTCCGAAGTGTTTCTCGTAGAGATCGAAATCATCCTCATAAAGCTTTTCGATCATAGAATTTGTTTTCGATCCAATTTGCACCGGATGCTTAATCGAGTTGTTCAAGTGCCCTAAATTTGGCACAAAACTTAGGTGTTTTTCAAAAAATTCCAAGCATTTATGCAATTCTTCCATTCTATATATACTTAGGCTCGGCTCAATTTCTCCTGCCGCATTCCGCAACCAAGAAGTCTGGGGTTGAGCGTGAATTCTGGAGAGCTTTGGTAAGTTCGGATCTTTGTTGAGAACCGCTTCCAGAAAAACATCCAAAGAACTAAAAAGCGAGAACTCGGGCGCTTTTTGCCGGGACCAACGATAGGCTGAAACAATACGTTCAGTTGGGTTCCTCAGAACTGTAAATGATTTGAAGTCTGAGATATGTCTTCCGAGAAAATTCTCGATATCGTGAAAAGCGACGTGCCAACCGATAGATTTTCGTGTGCGATCGTAAAAATTGAGATTCACGACTTCTTTACTTGGGGTAGTTCGCTGCACTCCATAATGCTCCCAAATTGCCGCCGCTACCGTGCTACTCCCTGTTTTTGGGACCTTTATATATATATTACTTTTTGATCAACGACGATCATAGGTCGCTCCGTAAATTTAGCAAAAAAAAGCAAAATCGGCCGTAGCGTGCTATCGTAAGGCCCGAATTTCCATGCAGAACAATTATTTTAAATTGAGACGCAAGCTTCCACAACTAAAGTTAGATATACCGAGTCCACACGCGTAACATGGACTTAGCTGACAATCGCAAGCTCGATCGCACCGGCTCTCAGCGCGATCCGGATACACCCGAGATGACTGGACCTACTTCAAGCGCGCAGCATGCCAGGCGACATGATCGCGGGCAAAGGTCGATACGAAGTAATAGGAATGATCGTAGCCCGGTTGCAGACGGAAGCTGTGGGCTGTCTTTGTCTCAGCAAGTGCCGCGGCCAGCGCCTCGGGTTTGAGCAGATCGTAGAACTGGTCATCTGCGCCCTGGTCAATGAGGATGTCCTCAACCCAGCCCTTTTCCTTCAAGAGACACACAGCGTCATGCGCCGTCCACAAGGTCTCATCGCTACCGAGATACGCACCGAGTTGCTTGCGTCCCCAGTCGGATTGGCTAGGGTTTGCGATCGGTGAGAAGGCCGACAAGGAGCGGTACTGGCTCGGGTATTTCATCGCCAGTGTCAGCGCACCGTGCCCTCCCATAGAGTGCCCTGTGATCCCATGGTGGATCGACACCGGGAACTGCGCCTGCACAAGGTCGCGCAGTTCAGTTGCGATGTATGTTTCCATCTGGAAATGCGGTGCCCAAAGATCTTGGGTTGCGTTGACATAAAATCCAGCGCCCTGGCCAAGATCATAGGCCTCGTCGTTGGCAACCCCCTCACCGCGCGGGCTGGTGTCCGGAAAGACGACCGCGAGGCCAAACTCCGCGGCATGCGCCTGAAGACCTGCCTTGGTCATCGCGTTTTCGTGGGTGCAGGTCAGCCCGGACAAATACCACAGGCACGGCACTGGACCGTCTTTGGCCTGCGGCGGGATATACACCGCGAAGGTCATTTCCAGACCGATCACAGCGCTTTCGTGGCTGTAGACGCCCTGAACGCCGCCAAAACACTTGTTTTCAGAAAGGGTTTTCATGGAAACTCCATTAAGACTTTAGCATCCGCACCGTCAAAGCTTCCGGTACATGACAAGTGCATCGACATACCCCTCGCGCGGATGATGAAATGCCTCTGGCAACCGGCCGACGACATCAAATCCATATCGCTGCCAGATCTCCACCGCACGCGTGTTTGTCGACACGACAAAGTTGAACTGCATCGCCCGAAACCCGTCCGCCTTTGCAGTCTCGAGCGAATGTTCCAGCATCAGTCTGGCAACGCCTAAGCCTTGCGCGGCAGCAGCGGTGACGAACCCGCAATTGCAAACATGAGAGCCACCGCCCTTCTGGTTTCGAACGATGTAGTAGGTGCCCAGAAGTTGCCCACCCCTTTCAACCACAAAGACTTTTTTGCCGCCTGTCCAATAGGCAAGCGCACCGGCACGGTCGATATCGGGATCGACCGTGTAGGTTTCACCGGCTGCGAAGACGGGGTTCAGCATATCCCATATGCCATCCCCATCTTCCGCGCGGGCGGATCTGACAACGAGATCCGTCACCGGCTTAGTAGAGCACCACTGAGCGGATCGACTCACCTTTGTGCATTAGATCGAAGCCCTTGTTGATGTCCTCGAGCGGCATGGTGTGCGTGATCATCGGATCGATTTCGATCTTGCCGTCCATGTACCAGTCAACGATCTGCGGGACATCGGTCCGCCCGCGTGCGCCGCCGAAGGCCGTGCCCTTCCAGACGCGTCCGGTAACCAGCTGGAATGGACGTGTGGCAATCTCGGCACCGGCAGGCGCCACACCAATGATGATCGACTCGCCCCAGCCCTTGTGCGCTGATTCCAGTGCGGTCCGCATGACATTGACGTTGCCGGTCGCATCGAATGTGTAATCCGCACCGCCCTTTGTGAGGTTCACCAGATACGGTACCAGGTCTTCCTCCACCTCGGACGGATTGACGAAGTCGGTCATGCCGAAACGCTCAGCCATTTCCTTCTTGGCTGGATTCAGGTCAACACCAACGATCTGGTCCGCTCCGGCAAGCCGCAGTCCCTGAATAACATTCAACCCAATGCCGCCGAGGCCAAAAACAATCGCACGCGATCCAATCTCGACCTTGGCCGTGTTGATCACGGCGCCGATGCCGGTCGTGACGCCGCAGCCGATGTAGCAAACCTTGTCGAACGGCGCGTCCGGATTGATCTTCGCAAGAGCGATCTCCGGAACAACGGTGTAGTTCGCGAAGGTAGAGGTCCCCATGTAGTGCAGGATCGGGTCGCCATCGAGCGTGGAGAACCGGGAAGACCCATCCGGCATAAGGCCCTGGCCTTGTGTGGACCGGATCGCCTGGCAAAGGTTGGTTTTCGGATTCAGACAGTATTCACACGTCCGGCACTCCGGCGTGTAGAGCGGGATCACATGATCGCCCGGCTTCAGGGTCGTGACGCCCTTGCCGACTTCAACAACAACTCCTGCGCCTTCGTGGCCGAGAATCGCCGGAAAGAGACCTTCCGGATCCGCACCGGACAAGGTGAACTCATCCGTATGGCAAATGCCGGTTGCCTTGACTTCCACCAGAACCTCAAAAGCCCGCGGGCCTTCCAGGTTGACTGTGGTTACTTCGAGGGGCTTGCCGGCGCCCACTGCCACGGCTGCACGAACTTGCATTTGACGATCTCCCTAAATGCTATTGACCCGCACAGTTACTCCGAGCGAGATCATTTGCAAGAACCGGGACGACATCCAATGTCGGATTTACGCATTCAAGAGCGCCGGTTTGTTCCTTGCTGCGCCCAAAAGCAGCCCAAGGCCTCACATTTTTTGCGTGTTTTCAGCCTGTCTAATCCTGCGGAAAACCTGTGCCAGCGAATATGTCGCTTTCAGACCAACAAGCGACCGAAACCTGATATGCAGATGAGCATGCAATCGCGAATATGCGCACCAACGGACACAGCTTGCCGAATGGCAATTGCCGGTGCCCATAGGACATGAACACAAGGACCGGACCGCGACCGTCTTTCCGACTTGAAAGGCTGTGATGGTCCAAAACGTGCGGAGCCGCTCTTTATGAAGCGTTATTCCTTCCTGGAACTGGCAAAAAATGCCTTTTCCGCGCACCAGAACTGGGGCCGCCAATGGCGCGCTCCGGAGCCCAAAGCCGAGTATGACGTGGTCATCATCGGCGCCGGTGGCCACGGTCTTGCTACCGCCTATTACCTTGCCAAGGAACATGGCGTGCGCAACGTCGCCGTCCTTGAAAAAGGTTGGCTTGGCGGCGGCAACACCGGCCGGAACACCACCATCGTGCGCTCCAACTATCTTTGGGAAGAAAGCGCGGCGCTTTACAATCACGCCATTGATTTGTGGGACGGCCTGTCACAGGAACTGAACTACAACGTCATGTACTCCGCGCGCGGCGTCATGATGCTGGCCCACACAGTCCACGACGTTCAGGTAGCACAGCGCCACATCCACGCCAACCGGTTGGCGGGCGTTCAAAACGAATGGCTGACGCCGGAACAAGCCAAAGATTACTGCCCACCGCTCAACATCTCCAGGGACATCCGCTATCCGGTAATGGGCGCTGCCCTTCAGCGCGTCGGTGGCACTGCCCGCCACGATGCGGTGGCCTGGGGCTACGCGCGCGGCGCAGACGACATGGGCGTCGACATCATTCAGAATTGCCTCGTCACCGGCATCAAGCGCGGCGCCGATGGTGCTGTTGAAGGTGTTGAAACCGCCAAGGGTTTCATCAAGGCCAAGAAGGTCGCCGTTGTAGCTGCCGGCAACACCACAACCGTCATGGATATGGCCGGTGTCCGGATGCCACTGGAGTCCTTCCCGCTGCAGGCACTCGTCTCCGAACCGGTCAAGCCCGCTTTCCCCTGTGTCGTGATGTCGAACACGATCCATGCCTACATTTCCCAGTCCGACAAGGGCGAGCTGGTGATTGGTGCAGGAACAGATCAGTTCATCTCCTACAGCCAGACAGGCGGCATCCACATTTCCAACCATACCATTGACGCGATCTGCGAACTGTTCCCGCAATTCCGGCGCATGCGCATGTTGCGCAACTGGGGTGGCATCGTGGACGTGACCCCGGACCGTTCACCCATCCTGTCCAAGACGCCTGTCCAGGGTCTTTACGTGAACTGCGGCTGGGGCACAGGCGGTTTCAAGGCAACACCGGGCTCTGGACACGTCTTTGCGCATACGATTGCCAAGGACGAACCGCACCCGATCAATGCACCTTTCACCATCGACCGCTTCAAGACCGGCCGTCTGATCGACGAAGCGGCCGCCGCCGCCGTGGCACACTAAGGGGAGAATACAGACATGTTGTTGGTTTACTGCCCTTACTGCCAGGTCGAGCGTCCGGAAACCGAGTTTTCCTGCCGCGGCCAAGCGCACATCGCCCGCCCGTCCGACCCTGCAGAAGTCACCGACGAAGGTTGGGTTGAGTATCTCTACATGCGCGACAACACCAAGGGTGTTTACGCGGAACGCTGGCGCCACATCCATGGTTGTGGCCGGTTCTTCAACGCCGTCCGTCACACCGTGAGCGACGACTTCCTAAAGTTTTACAAGGCTGGCGAACCGATGCCGGATCTTGACGAATTGGCCAAGGAGGCCGGCAAATGAGCCAGCCATTCCGTACTGAAAAAGGCGGCCGGATCGACCGCGGCGAACAGCTGACCTTCACCTTCGACGGGGAAGAGATGCAGGGCCACAAGGGCGACACCCTTGCCTCGGCACTGCTGGCAAACGGTGTTCACCTGGTCGGGCGGTCCTTCAAGTACCACCGTCCGCGCGGCATCGTGACAGCAGGCTCCGAAGAGCCGAACGCACTGGTCGGCATCTATCGCAAGGGCGATCAGACCCCGAACCTGCGGGCAACCCAGGTGGAAGTCTACCAAGGCCTTGAGGCGATCTCACAGAACCGTTTCCCGTCGCTCGGCTTTGACGTCGGCGCGGTCAACGACCTCTTGTCGCCCTTATTTCCGGCGGGCTTCTACTACAAGACTTTTATGTGGCCAAAAGCCTTCTGGGACCGCGTTTATGAGCCGGTCATCCGTGCTGCGGCCGGTCTTGGCAAACCGCCAAAAAACCCGGATCACGACACCTACGGCAACATCTACGCGCACTGCGATGTACTGGTGGCCGGGTCCGGACCAGCCGGTCTTGCCGCAGCGGTGGCCGCAGCTGAAACCGGCGCAAAGGTCATACTGTGTGACGAGCAGGCCGAATTTGGCGGTTCGCTCCTGTCGGACGAAAACGCAACCATCGACGGCAAAACCCCGATCGAGTGGGTCCAGGAAACAGTTGCCAAGTTGGCATCTATGGACAACGTCACGCTTTTGTCCCGGACGACTGCGTTTGGCTACTTCGCGCACAACTACATCGCTCTTGCCGAGCGTGTAACCGAGCACCTCAGCGACCCGAATCCGAAGCTGCCGCGCGAACGCCTCTGGCAGGTTCGGGCCAAGGAGGTGGTGATCGCCTCCGGCGCCATCGAACGCCCGATGGTCTTTCCGGAAAACGACCGCCCGGGCATTCTCCTCGCTGATGCGGGCCGGACATATCTCAACCGCTATGGTGTCAAGGTCGGCAACAAGGTGCTTGTTGCGACCGCCTGCGACACTGCCTGGCAGGCGGCTTTCGATCTCGCTGATCACGGCGTGGACGTCGTGGCCATCGCCGACTTGCGTGAAACCCCGCCAGAAAACCTTGTGGCCATTGCACAGGCCCGCGGCATTCGGGTTGAGGCTGGTTGCGTTGTGACCGGCACCCTTGGGCGCAAACGGGTCAAGGCCGCCCTGCTCGGCCGCTTGATGACCTCCGGCCAGGTCGCATCTGCTGGTCAGGTCGCGTGCGACGCAATCCTGATGTCGGGCGGCTGGACACCGACCGTGAGCCTTTACTCACAGTCCCGCGGCAAGGTTGTCTGGGACGAAACCGTTGGTGCTTACGTGCCTGGAATATCCGTTCAAAACGAGCGCTCGGCTGGAGCCGCTAAAGGTCTCTACGGCCTTCAGGCAACCCTTGAAGACGGTTATGCTGCTGGTGAAGCAGCCGCAAAAGCTGCGATCGGCAAGGAAGCCAAGGTCACCTATGCGGCAGCCTCCGGCGGGGAAGCCGGCCAAGGCGCTGTTCTTGGTGCCCTGCCCCATGACCGCAATGCCTCACGCGTGAAAGCGTTTGTCGACTACCAGAACGACGTGACCGCCAAGGACATCAAACTGGCCGCGCGCGAAGGCATGCAGTCGATTGAGCACATCAAGCGCTACACGACGACCGGCATGGCGACGGACCAGGGGCGTCTATCCAACATGAATGCGCTTTCCATCGCCTCTGGCGCTCTGGAAAAGCCGATCGTGGATGTCGGTTTGACGACGTTCCGCTTACCCTATACGCCAACAACCTTTGGTCTGTTTGCCGGCGTTGCCCGCGGCGATCATTTTGATCCGGTCCGCAAGACCCCGTCCCACGACTGGGTCGTGGCCAATGGCGGCGTTTATGAAGACGTCGGACAGTGGAAACGGACCTGGTACTTCCCGAAGTCCGGCGAGGACATGCACGCAGCCGTCGCCCGCGAATGTGCCACAGTGCGCGAGAGTGTTGGCCTGTTCGATGCCTCAACCCTCGGCAAGATTGAAGTTGTGGGTCCAGATGCAGCCGAATTTCTGGAGCGGATGTACACCAATCCTTGGAAAAAGCTGGCTCCTGGCCGCTGCCGCTATGGCCTCTTGCTGAACGATGCCGGCTTCATCGTCGACGATGGTGTCATTGGCCGTCTGGCAGACGACCGCTTCCATGTGACCACGACCACCGGCGGTGCGCCGAGCGTCTTTGCAACGATGGAAGACTACCTGCAGACCGAATGGCCGGATCTCGATGTCTGGATCACGTCTACCACTGAGCAATACGCAGTGGCCGCAGTTCAGGGACCTAAGGCCCGTGAGGTGATCGCCCCGTTCATCGAAGGTATCGACCTGTCCGCAGAGGCTTTCCCGCACATGAGCGTCAAGGAAGGCACCTTCTGCGGTGTTCCGTGCCGCTTGTTCCGCATCTCCTTTACCGGCGAACTCGGGTTCGAGATCAATGTCCCGCGCCGCCATGGCAAGATGATGTGGGAAACGCTGGCCGGTGAAATTGAAAAGTACAACGGCACAGCATATGGCACGGAGACCATGCACGTTCTGCGCGCCGAAAAGGGTTACATCATCGTCGGTCAGGACACCGACGGGACTGTCACCCCGCAAGACGCCGGCATGAGCTGGGCCATAGGCAAGAAAAAGCATGACTTCGTCGGCAAACGCGGCCTGGAACGCCCGGATCTTGTCGCCGAAAACCGCAAGCAGTTTGTCGGCCTCCTGACCAAGGATCCGAAGGTCAAGCTGGAAGAAGGCGCACAAATCACTGTTGCGCAAAACCCGGCCACCGGAACACCAGCGGAAGGTCATGTGACTTCATCTTACTTCAGTCCCGCCATGGGCCGGACGATCGCTTTGGCGATTGTGAAAAACGGCCATGCCCTTCATGGCAAGTCGCTTTATGTGCCCATGCCGGATGGCGGCATCAAGGTGGAAGTGACCAGCCCAATATTCTTTGACAAGGAAGGAGCGCGGCTCAATGTCTGATCTTCTTGCCAGTGACGTCATCACGCCAGATGCTGGCGAAACCCCGCTCCTCAGCCTTCCGGATGTCTCAATTCTGAAGGCCGCGCCAATGACACGGCTGTCGCTCCGGTTGCGCGAAGCTGCCATCCCGGCGGCGGGTGAAGCTTTCGGCGCGAAATTGCCGGTGACCCCGCTCGGTGCGGAAACCTCGGCAAAACGGGCAGCGCTTTGGATGGGGCCGGACGAATGGACGCTGTTGGCGCCTGAGGATGAGCTTCAGGCGGTGTTTGACGGGATCGAGGCCAAGCTCGATAGTCAGCCGCACTCCCTCACCGACATTTCGCACCGCTCAGAAGCTTTGATCGTGTCAGGTCCAAAGGCCAGCTGGTTGCTGAACACTGGAATTTTCATCGATTTCTCGCTGGAAAAGTTCCCGGTTGGCACGGTGACACGGACGATCTTCCACAAGTCTCCAGTCATGATCTGGCGCACAGGTGAAGACACATTCGTGGTCGAGGCGTGGGTCTCTTTCATGGACTATGTTGCCGGCATCCTTGTCGAAAGCGCCCAGGAGTTGGCCGCAGCCTGACCACAGCCTGCGCGTACAACAACCGCATCTTAAGGTTCTTCAGCGACCCTTGCGCAAAGTCGAGCGTAAGGGTCGTGTCTTTTGTCATCTGAAAACACCAGTAAAATCCGTCTAGCCGAGCTCTTCGGAGCGCTCAGTCACGCCCTCGACATCACAGAGGGCCAACCACGTGGGCATTGTGTCCGCTGCTGCTGGATCGGCATCCACATCGGGCGGCAAATCGGTCTGCCGGAAGCAGAACTCAGCGACCTTTATTATACGCTGCTCTTGAAAGATCTCGGGTGTTCCAGCAATGCGGCACGCATTTGCGAGCTCTATTTGACGGATGACCTGACCTTCAAGCACGATTTCAAGACCATCGGGACCAGCTTGCCTGCTGCACTTCGGTTTGTGCTGTCGCATACCGGCCTGAAACACGGCTTTGCCGAACGGGTACGAGCGATCGTCAACATTTTGCAGAACGGCGGCGATATTGCGACGGAGATGATCGAGACCCGTTGCCAGCGCGGCGCAGACATTGCTCGCCAGATGCATTTTTCGCAGCCGGTCGTAGACGGGATTTACAGCCTCGATGAGCACTGGAACGGTCAGGGGCGTCCGCATGGGCTGAAACAGGCTGACATACCGCTGTTCTCACAGATCGCGTTGTTGGCCCAGGTCATCGACGTGTTCCAGATCAACGCGGGTAAAGACAGCGCGCTTACAGAAATAAAAGAGCGCAGCGGATCCTGGTTTGATCCGGCCTTGGTCGCAGCCGCTGAAACAGCCGCTTCAGAGACAGGATTTTGGGACACGCTCCAATCGGACGATCTGGAGGCGACGGTGTACGGACTGGAACCGGCCCAGAACGTCCGCTTCACCGATGATGACCAGCTGGACGATATCGCCCTCGGGTTCGCGCAGGTCATTGACTCAAAGAGCCCTTACACGGCGGGGCACAGCGAGCGGGTCACACTTTACACCGACATGATTGCGGAAGAACTGGGGTACAGCGCCCGGGACCGGCAACTCTTAAGACGCGCGGCATTGCTGCACGATATCGGCAAGCTCGGTGTCAGCAACTCCATTCTCGACAAGCCCGGCAAACTTGATGATCTGGAATGGGAAGCGATCCGCCTTCATCCCGTCTTTACCGACGAAATTCTCCTGCGCATGGACGCATTCAGAGACCTTGCACCAATTGGGCGCGGCCACCATGAAAAACTCGATGGCCGTGGATATCCTGACGGGTTGACCGCAGGTCGGATCTCCATGGAGACACGGATTGTCACGATGGCAGATATCTTCGATGCCCTAACCGCAGAGCGGCCTTACCGCGCTGCCATGCCGCTCGCAAAAGCCCTCGGTATTTTGGAAAGCGATGTCGGATCTGCGTTGGACTCAACATGTTTTGAAGCTTTGAAGCGCGCCACACAGCGCATGGACGGATACAAGGCGGCATAATTCCGCTACAAGGGGCGCTTGATGTCCAAAGATATAACGTTGCAAGGGTCTCCAAACACCGCCCAATGCTGAAAATCGGCTCATACAACATACAAAAATCGATCGGTGTCGATGCGCGGCGGCGGCCAGAGCGGACCTTGAAGGTCATTGGTGAGCTCGCATGCGATGTGATCGCCTTGCAGGAAGCCGACAAACGCTTCGGACCTCGTGAAAGCACTCTCGACCGCGATCATATTCTTGCGCAGACCGACTTCCGCCCGGTGCCCTTTGCGGTTGGCGAACACAGCCTCGGCTGGCATGGGAATGCTATTTTGGTGCGGCAAGGCATTGAGATTCTGGATCACCGGCGGATTGAATTGCCAACCTTGGAACCGCGGGGCGCCGTAGCCGTGGATTTGGCAGTGGAGGATCAGAAGATCCGGGTCGCCGCCATGCATCTCAGCCTGATTGGTCATTTCCGCAAGAAACAGATTTCCTCGCTCATGCACCAGCTTCACGAAGACCTGGATTACCTGCCGACCATTTTGATCGGCGATCTGAACGAATGGCGCGATGATGCGAAAAGCATCCGTCTTCTGGAAAAACGCTACGAAGTCACAACGCCCGGCCGGAGCTTTCCAAGCCCCTTGCCCGTTGGCAGTCTGGACCGGATCATCACCAGTCCGGAATTCACCGTACAAAGGGCCGGGGTTCACAAATCAAAGACAGCGCGGATCGCGTCAGATCATCTTCCCGTTTGGGCAGAGCTCGCCCTTGAGCCAACAGGCCACCTTGCCTGAATCTCTGGCGCTGGACGACTGCGTGCTATTGTGTGACCAGCAGATAATCGAACACATGAAAGAGACCTGCTGACAGAAGAGCGCACGCGGGGACCGTGACAATCCAGGCACCGATGATGGTGACCAGGTTGGTCCGGCGTACCAAAAGCCGCCGGCGGCGTTCTTCCCGGTTACGGATAGGCTGATGGCGCTTGCCATTCATCTTCTCCGGCACGAACCGATTTCTGTACCACTCGCGGAACAGGCCGACACCAAAAATTGCGCCCACCGCGATATGCGTCGACGAGACTGGCAACCCGAGCCCGGATGCTGTCAGCACCGTTCCAGATGTTGCCAGCGTGACGCAGAACGCCCGGATCGGGTTCAGCTTGGTAATCCGTTTGCCGACAACTGTTACAAGACGGCGGCCAAACAGTAAAAGGCCGGCTGAAATACCAAAGGCTCCGACAGCGCTCACCCAAAGCGGTGCAACCGGGTTGAGCTGGCCGAGAATCCAGTAGTGCAAGTCATTGATTTCATCGGACTGGCTGTTGACGATCGCCGCCAGCGGACCGATCGCGTTCGCAACGTCGTTCGCGCCATGCGCAAACGACAGAAGAGCAGCTGAACAAATCAATGGGATCGCAAAGAGAGAGCGCAAAGACTGTGTTCGATTGTCGAGGAACAAAGCTTGGCTTGCGACAACCCGCCGGTAGATGGCCCAGACGATAGCCCCCATAACAATTGGAGCCAGCGTTGCCGGGACAAACGGCAAAACAATAAGCCGATGAAGACCCTTATGGGTCATATAGGCGGTAAAGGTCGCAGCCAATCCGCCCAAGAGGATCGGCAACCAAAAGCGCGCGGCGGCGAGCTTGTCGTCCGTGTAGATGACCTTGGCATTGATAAAGGCCAGGAGCAGCGCTGCAACAAGTCCGCCCAAGAAAGGCGATGCGACCCAGGTAGCGGCAATGACCCCAAGCGTTGACCAGTTGATCGCAGCGAAGCTGCTGGCTGCAACGCCCGCACCCACCACGCCGCCGATAATCGTATGGGTCGTGGAGACTGGCGCACCAATGAGCGTGGCAATGTTGATCCAGATCGCCGCCGCCGCCATGGCGGTCAGCATCGCTTTCATGAAGCGGAAGTTTTCAGGGATGTCATCTGGCGCGATGATCTCGGTTGAAATCGTGGTGACCACGTCACCACCAGCCAACAACGCGCCAGCACTTTCGCAAATCGCAGCGATGATCAGCGCCGTTGTTATGCTGACCACCCGCGCGCCGACGGCAGGCCCGACATTGTTGGCAACATCGTTGGCGCCAATGGTGATGGCGAGATAGCCGCCAACCGTTGCACCAGTAACCAGGATCAGAACATTGGATACATCCGACGCTGCAAATTGCAGGGACGCGAGGATTGCGCAGACCGCCAAAAAGCAGATGGCAAGCCCGGGCGCAATCAAACGCCGGCCCATCGCTTCTGCTGCATCGCCAAGAAACCCGACCCGGTCGAGATCCTTATCGAGTGCCTTTGGTGTCAGGTTGTCCCCCGAACGCACAGTACCCGTCTTTCAGATCCGCTTACCGGCAGCCTGTCGCACGATGACCTTCAAGTCCGCACCGCGCCGGAGTAAACTGAATATGCCAGCAGCCTTGCAACAGCCTTGCGACGCAGACGTGTCACAGACCGCTCAAACGTTCTGACAGATCGATTAGAAAAGCTGGTTGCGATGCCGCTTCAAGAAACGCCGCAAGGCCGGTTCATCAGCCTTTTCAATGGCCTCAGAGACAGGCATCCAAATGCGCTTGCGTTGCCCCAGCTCAGGAAAATTATCGACTTGGCTTTCAAACTCCACCTTGAACACAAGCACTTTGGTGCGCAGTTTCAAGCCACTTGCGAGCCCCTTGTAGGACCGAAAACTGCCCAGAGGCCGATGATCTGCCTTGCCGATCACCCCAGCCTCTTCATAAGCTTCAAGCAGAGCGGTCTCGAAGGCCGGCATGTCCGCCTCGGGCCATCCTTTCGGCAAAATCAACCGGCCGGTGTCCCGTGTCGACACGAGAAGGATCTCATGCTCTTGTTCGCCCTTCCGGCAACACAACGCCGCGATCTGCAGGCGGGCCGGTTTGACAAACAAACCAGCAAAACCGCGCAGCCACGAGGCGTCGAACGCCGATATCGTCGGGGCAAAAGCCATACCAATCCTAGAATGGTGAAGTTGAGACGCTGGCTTATATAGCGCAGTTTGTTTGCCGTCTAGCAAAAAACGCACATTGTGCGCATATGCGCATTAAAACTACGCAATGAGTGTCACATTTTCAAAAGTGTTACGTTTTCGGCCGTCCAAGCGCCCGGCCAAACCTCTGCACCGCCGTCGCGCAAGGCTCGAATCACGCCGACTGGAACTGGCGTGGTTAGAAATAATTCTTCACCGCCGACGCCGCCTGTCGGCTTCAGTTCAGCGCCAACACCTTCGAATCCAAGCTCTTCTTCACACGGCACATAGAGCGCAGCTCCGGAAACATTCGTGTCGTTCTGCGTTGTGCCTTCCGCACGGCCTACAACGCCGCAGGCTGCAACGGCGCACATCAATTCGACCGCCCGCGCTTTTGCACAACCGAACACACGGTGATAGCCGGAGAGTTTTTCCGTCATCGACGGTACGAGGATGAGGTCGACTTTTTCTTTGGCAAGAAGACAGCTCAGCGCCGGCATTTCAATGTCCAGGCAGATCAGGATGGCCATCTTCAGACCATCCAGCTCAAACACCTTCAGCTCCGTTCCAGGCACCAGATGCCAGATGTCTTCTTCCTGCTCAAAGGGTGTGAGGCTTAATTTATCTTGGCGGATTTCGCGGCCATCAGCGGTCAGCAGAACCGCTGTATTTGTAATCCCGCAGGGTGTTTTCACCGGCCATGTCCCGGCCAACAATGAGACGCCTGTCTTTTGCGGCAATTCGGACAGCAGCGGAAACAGATCGTCACCAACATCAGCCAGAAAGCTCATTTCCTGATCTGGCCGAAGTCCTGCCGGTTTGAAGGCAAGGCATGTCTCGGCGAGGTATTCCGGCAGGACGAGAAGTTTTGCGCCTTCCGACGCTGCCCTCTCGAGCCCCTCCGCAATCATGTCAGCGAGCGCGGCCACAGATCTGGGCGCTCTACCGAGATTGAAGGACCAAAGTGAAATCGGATATTCGGTCATGCTGCCCGCCCCATTTCAGTACTAAGCAGCCGACATAGCTGGACCTTGCGTATCAGTTCAAGGCCGATGATAGACGGTTTGGTTCAGCTCGCGAACAAGGCGACAAAAAACGTCAAAAGAACCAGAAAGCCGGTATTTATGAACCACGGCTTGGGTTCGGCCGGAAGCGCCCGCAACTTTGCAGATTTTCTAACTTCCCGAACACCTTCAAGAGCCCGGTCTGTCCGCCGGTCGATCTCGCGGAAATACGGTGCCAACTCATTCTGAGTACGCATACTCAACCCTCACGATTCCTTCGTGAAATGAACGCTACGGCAAGGGTGTTAGAGGGAGGTTAATTGCAGCGGATAACAAATCCCTTGTACAGATCTTGAGCCCGTGATGGATTGGATATGGTTCTTGACGGAGGATGCCATGGTCGATCTGCCGACACTCATCACCTACAGTCTAATCGTACTTGGGTTTGTATTCATTCCAGGTCCGGCAACCCTTTTGACAATCGCACGGGCGACAACGTCGGGACCAAAAGTCGGCATCGCGACAGGCGCCGGGATTGCAGCTGGCGACATCGTTCACACATTGCTCGCTGTATTCGGCCTCTCAGCGATCATCGCGGCCTCAGCTCTTCTGTTTTCGGTGATCAAATACGTCGGTGCCGCCTATCTGATTTACCTTGGCATCAAAGCCATCACTTCGAAAGTTGCTCCGTCATTCGGAAACGGCATTGCGGACGTAAGCACTGGGACAGCCTTTCGCCAGGCTTTCATTTCGGAGATTCTAAACCCAAAAACCGCCCTCTTCTTTTTGGCTTTTTTGCCGCAGTTCGTGCAGCCCGAAAACGGTTACGTGCTGCTTCAACTGACAATTCTCGGATTTATTTTTGTCGCCCTCGGGCTATTCAGCACGATCGTCTTTGCCTTGGGCGCCGGTACACTTGGCGGATTGGTCCGGCGCAATCCCGTCATCTTGAAATGGCAAGGAAAAGCCGTCGGGACGATTTTCTGCATTCTCGGTGTTCGACTGGCGTTGCAGGAACGTTAAAGCCTGGTCTTTTGCGGGTCCGCGACGTCCAGGATGCGCAGCTGCACTTTCGGCGTCCCCTGCCAGGTGTCAATGGACAGGGTCCCCGCAACGTGCAGGTTGCGGCCACGGCCTTCCAGAAGCATCTGGCCGTGGGGTTTGTCTTCTGCCTTGAAGCAGATCCCTTTGAGCGCAGTGCCGTCACCAGCCGCAAGTGTCGCCCGAACATGGCCCTTGCCCACGACATCGGCGAAAGAGATTCGGTGCGCAGGAAACGCAAACACCGGCTCGGAATGACCCGCGCCATACGGGCCGGCCTTTTCCAGCATGTTCATCAGATCGAGGTTTGCACCCGTTGCAGTCAGTGCCGCGTCGATCTTCAGTTCCCGGTGCGCCGTTGCGGCTTCAACATCATCTTTTAGGACGTCGTTGAAGAAGGCTTCCAGATCTGCAGCCTTTTCCTGGCGGACCGTCAACCCTGCCGCCATGGCATGTCCGCCGCCCTTTTCCAAAAGCCCGTCGTCGACAGCCTGCCGCACAGCCTTGCCAAGGTCCACGCCGGTGATTGACCGTCCGGATCCAGTCCCCTTGCCCGTTTCATCATAGGCAATTGCAAAGGCTGGCCGGCGATGCGCTTCCTTGAGCCGCGACGCGATCAGGCCGACGATCCCCGGGTGCCAATCGTTGGATCCTGTCAATAGAACGGCCGGGTTCCGCTGTTCGATGGCCACTGCGGCCTCGGCTCCTGCCTGTTCGAGCATCACGGCTTCCATCGACTGACGCTCGGTGTTCAGTTGATCCAGACGTTCGGCAATAACGCGAGCCTCATGCGGGTCCGCTGTGGTCAGAAGACGTGCACCCAAAGCCGCATCGCCGATCCGGCCACCCGCATTGATCCGCGGACCGATCAGGAACCCCAGATGATAAGGGGCCGGTTTTCCGCTCACCCGCGCGGCATCGGACAGCGCTGTCAGCCCATAGTTCTGGCGCTGATGCATGACTGCCAACCCACGCGTTACATAAGCACGGTTCAAGGCTTGAAGCGGCACCACATCGCACACCGTGCCGAGCGCCACCAAGTCCAGCAGCGCCATCAGATCTGGCGCCTGACGGCCGTTGAATGCGCCCCGCTGACGCAGTTCCCTGTTCAGTCCGACAATAAAGAGAAAGGTGACGCCCACGGCCGCCAAATGCCCCTGCCCCGACAGATCATCCTGCCGGTTCGGATTGACCAGCGCCCGAACCTCGGGAAGCGTTTCACCAACCTGGTGGTGGTCGATCACCACGACGTCGAGGTTAAGCTTGCTGGCCGTCTCAAAGGCTTCAAAAGAGGTACTGCCGCAGTCGAGCGTAATCAGCAGTTCTGCCCCGCCCGCTTGGAGGTTCTCGATTGCAGGTCCGTTTGGGCCGTACCCCTCAATGATCCTGTCGGGAATATGGATGACCGGGTCAAGCCCCATCCATTGGAGATACTTTGCCAGTACCGCGGACGAAGTGGCGCCATCGACGTCGTAGTCGCCGAAGATTGCTATCTTCTTCTCTGCCTGAACCGCATCGGCTACGCGAGCCACAGCTGCGTCCATGTCAACGAGGCTGCTCGGGTCCGGCATCAGGGTCTTGAGGGATGGTTCGAGAAACGCCGAAGCGTCTTCAGCAGCAACACCACGCGCTGCTATGACGCGGGCCAAAACGTCGGGCAACCCGTGCTGTTGCGAGATCGCCATCGCGGCGCGCGCTTCAGCGGAGCTCAGGCGCTCCCGCCATGCATTGTCATTGGCGGAGCGGGCAACCCCGAGTACGAGGCGCCCTTTATCGTCTTCGCCAAATCCTGTCAGCATGCGTTCAGACTTAGTCCAGGTGGAACTTTTCCAGCTGAGTGTGCTGGGCCTTGATGTAGCGGACAGTCCCCGTAGAGGACCGCATGACCACAGTGTGCGTGGTAATGTGATTACGGCCGAAGCGCACGCCCTGCAGGAAGTTGCCGTCCGTCACACCGGTTGCGGCGAACAGAACGTCCGGACCGGCCATTTCTTCCAGCGTGTATTTCTTCTTGATGTCGTCGATGCCCATCCGGTGGGCGCGTTCGACCTGCTCGTCGCGGGTGATCACCAGACGAGACTGCATTTGACCGCCGATACAGCGCAGCGCCGCAGCCGCCAGAACGCCTTCCGGTGCTCCGCCGATACCTGCATAAAGGTCGATGCCGGTTTCCTCCGGATCGGTGGTGTGGATCACACCAGCCACATCGCCATCGCCAATTAGGCGGATCGCAGCACCTGTCGCCCGGATTTCTTCAATCAGACGTGCATGGCGCGGACGGTCGAGGACACAAGCTGTCACTTCTTCGATCTTGACGCCTTTTTCCTTGGCAACGGCGGCCAGGTTGTCCGCAATTGGCGCATCCAGATCGATCAGGCCATCCGAATAGCCCGGACCGATCGCGATCTTGTCCATGTAGCTGTCCGGCGCATTCAAAAGGTCACCTTCGGGAGCCAGCGCGATGACGGCGAGAGAGTTCGGCAGGTTCTTTGCGCAGATGGTCGTGCCTTCCAGTGGGTCCAAAGCGATGTCCACTTTCGGGCCCTGCTTGGTGCCGACATTCTCGCCAATGTAAAGCATCGGAGCTTCGTCACGCTCGCCTTCGCCGATCACCACCGTGCCGTCGATCGGAAGGCGGTTTAATTCACGGCGCATCGCATCAACAGCTGCCTGGTCGGCGGCCATTTCATCGCCATGACCGCGCAACCGGGCGGCTGAAACAGCTGCTCTTTCGGCAACACGCGCCAGTTCCAATGTCAGGATCCGGTCAAGCCCGCTGGCTGGCTGGTGTTCTGTGTTGGACATCAACATCTCCGCTTTTCCCCCGTTCCGCACGTCCGCGGGACGTTTGACTTACTTCAGTTTTTCGATCCGGATCATCTGAGGCTGTTCTGCGACCACGCCTTTCGACATGACTACATCCAGCGCTTCTTTGATGGCGATCTCGGTTGTTTCATAGGTGATCAGGATGACCGGTTGCGGCGCATCCGCACTGTCGCGGTCTCGGTCTTCTGCCGCTGCCCGTTTTTGAACGATGGACTCAAGCGAGATACCGGCATCGCCCATGCAGCGGGCAATCTCACCGAACGCGCCCGGACGATCGTAGACCGACAGCCGAATATAATAGCCACCCTCGTGAAGGCGCATCCGGGCTCGCTCATACGGAACCAGATCTGTTGCCGGCATACCAAGAACGGGTGTTTCGTCGCCCCGGGCAATGTCTGTAATGTCGGCAACCACAGACGACGCTGTCGCGTTCCCACCGGCACCCGGCCCAACCAGCACGATCTCACCGACGTAATCACCGTCGACGGCAACAGCGTTCAGAACGCCGTCGATCCGTGCAATCGCGGACGATTTCGGCACCATTGTCGGGTGAACGCGTTGTTCGATGCCCGTGTCGGTGCGCTGTGCAACACCGAGCAGCTTGATCCGGAAGCCGAGCTCGTCGGCAGCCTGGATATCGGCCGTTGTAATGGAAGTAATGCCTTCCATGAAAATGCTGTCGGCATCAATCTCGGTGCCAAAGGCAAGGCTTGTCAGGATCGCAAGCTTGTGTGCCGTATCGTTGCCTTCAATGTCGAAGGTCGGATCGGCTTCCGCATAACCAAGCCGCTGCGCATCAGCCAGGCAGTCTTCGAAGCTGATGCCTTCGGCTTCCATCCGCGTCAGGATATAATTGCACGTGCCGTTCAAGATGCCGTAGACGCGGCTGACTTCATTGCCAGCAAGAGACTCGCGCATGGTTTTCACGATCGGAATTCCGCCCGCGACTGCCGCCTCATAGTTGAGGCAAGCGTTGTTCGCCTCTGCGACGCGGGCCAGATCCACACCGTGTTTGGCTATCAAAGCCTTGTTGGCCGTCACGACATGCACACCGCGGCTAAGCGCTGCGCGAACGCTTTGCTCGGCCGGTCCGTCTTCCCCGCCGATCAGCTCAACAAAAATATCGAGCTCTGCTTCATTCGCCATGGCCACCGGATCATCGAACCAGGTGAAGCCGCCTGTATCAATTCCCCGGTCCCGCGTCCGGTTCCGGGCACTAACAGCTGTAACCGTCAAGGACCGACCGGTCCTACGTTCAATCTGGCCAGCGTGCTTTTCCAGGAGTTGCACCACGGACGCACCGACCGTTCCAAGGCCGGCCACGCCGATTTTCAATGCGTCTGCCATTCGGGAATTAATCCAATTCTATTCAGCGAGAAGTCTCAAGCGGGATGACGTTGTGCAGCTTTTGCTCCGCAGTTTCAAGGAACCGGCGGACATTTCTTGCCGCCTGGCGCAACCGCTGCTCGTTTTCAACGAGACCAATGCGGACAAACCCGTCACCGTATTCGCCAAAACCGATGCCCGGTGCGACCGCAACGTCGGCGCGTTCCAGCAGCAATTTGGAGAACTCCAAACTGCCGAGAGACCGGAACTTTTCCGGGATCGGGGCCCAGCAGAACATGCTGGCTTCCGGCGCTGGAATATCCCAACCGGCCCGGCCGAAGCTCTCAACGACAACATCCCGGCGCTTCTTGTAGATCTCACGGGTTTCACGGATACAATCATCCGGACCGTTCAGCGCCGCTGTGGCAGCAACCTGGATCGGTGTGAAAGCGCCGTAGTCAAGATAGGATTTCACCCGTCCAAGGGCGCCAATCAGGCGCTCATTACCAACCGCGAAACCCATCCGCCAACCCGGCATGGAGAACGTCTTGGACAAAGATGTAAATTCGACGGTGACGTCCATTGCACCCGGCACCTGCAAGACAGACGGCGGCGGGGTGTCTCCGAAGTAGATCTCTGAATAGGCAAGATCCGAGAGAATGAAGATGTTGTGCTTGCGCGCAAAAGCCACGACGTCCTTATAGAAATCGAGGTCCGCGCAATACGCTGTCGGGTTGGCCGGATAACACAGAATGATCGCGATCGGTTTCGGCACAGAGTGAATGACCGCGCGTTCCAGCGCTTCAAAGAAGCCACTGTTCGGCTCAGCCGGAATGTTACGGATCGAGGCTCCGGCCATCAGGAACCCGAACGTGTGGATCGGATAGCTTGGATTGGGGCTCAGGATCACATCGCCTGGCGCGGAAATCGCCTGGGCCATGTTGGCAAAGCCTTCCTTGGAGCCAAGTGTTGCAATCACCTGTGTGTCCGGGTCGAGCTTCACGCCAAACCTACGGCCGTAATAGGATGCCTGAGCCTTGCGCAGACCCTGAATTCCCTTGGAAGCGGAATACCGGTGGCTGCGCGGGTCCTGAACGACCTCGGTCAGCTTGTCGACGATGTGCTTCGGTGTTGCCAGATCCGGGTTACCCATACCGAGATCAATAATATCCGCGCCCGCCGCTCGCGCCTTTGCTTTCAAGCGATTGACCTGTTCAAAAACATACGGCGGGAGCCGTTTGATTTTGTGGAATTCCTCCATGGGCGCGGATCCTTGCGGCTTGAAAATGGGTAATTCGCACCTGCGCGGTGAGCAGGTTGCGCGCCCTTTTAACAGGCCTTTTCAAGTTTCGCACCCATCTTTGAGCGCCTAGCCACCTAAATGTGGGAACAGGTAAGTTTGGCCGGGGCCTGCCAAGAACGCCCGCGAGAATGGGTAAAGCGCGCCAATTAGAAGGCTCGGTAACGGGCAGCTATGCCGGATGGGGGTTATAAAAAGCGAATTGTGCGTCTTCAGTGCCAGAAAAAACCCTGGCCTTTTCTGCGGAGCCGACAACCGTTTTGCCCCGGCCGCACGCTTTGGCTTCGTACATAGCTCTGTCTGCAATTTCCAAGGCCTCATCCAGTCCGAGATCAAGCGGTACAGAACTGACGCCAGCACTTAGTCCAACCTGAACCGAACCCTCTGTCTCCTCCGAACAGGCAGCAGCGAAATGAGCCCGTATCCTTTCGGCAAGAATCCGAGCTTGGTTTGGCTCCATCCTGGTGGACAGAATGACAAACTCATCACCGCCCAGCCGGCCTGCAACCGTATCCGCCGGTCTTGTTTCCTCGCAAACCCGGCCGAACACTTGAAGGACCAAGTCACCGGTTGCATGGCCGTGTTTGTCGTTGACCCTCTTGAACTCATCAATGTCAAACCGGATCACCGTGAGACAGTTGTTTGCGCCGGAGACTGACGTGAACGTTGCCGCCCTTTCAAACACCGCCCGGCGGTTGGGCAATCCCGTTAGACAATCGCGATAGGCGGCCGATTTGAATTGCAAAAGTGATCGCTCGATCGGCATCGCGAGAGCGGTAAACATGGAAAGTACCATGGCAACCAGGATAAGCAGCAGTGCAATCAAAATGACATGACCGCTGATCGCTTCGAACAGCCCGTTTTCAGCGCCAAATCCAAGTGCGGTCAGCAAACTGAAATGCGCGCTCGTTTCCAGAGCTGCACTGAAAGCGTACACCTTCGGCGTGACAAGGTTTTCTGTATTCCAGCGCAAGCAGATTATGGCCGACCATGCGATGTAGAGGATCATAACCGGTTGTACGTAAGCCACCCGGCTGGACAATGTTGTCGCAAAGTCTGGAACCGAGCAGAGTAATAGCCAGACCCCAGCAAACCCTGCAGCAATCCAAAGGCGCAAAGGCTGACAAAAGAAAGCCGCGACACCGCTGCGTCTCAGTCCAGTTGCAAAAAGGATAAGAAAATTCGCTGCAATGATGGTCAGGTCGTCAGGCAACACACCACGGAAGCCTATGAGCAGTGTACCGATCGCCCCAAGCAGGAACGCAATAGACCAGAGCCCGAAGGACAAATGCCCTGCCCGGTCACGATGTTTCCAGAAGAAGAAAAGAAAGCACAAGACAGCACTGGCTGTCAGCTCAGCGACAACTAGGGAAAACAGTATAGTCTTCACATCAAGCACGAGCGCCCCCAAAACGCCGGGACCACATTTCTGCCCAACAAGGTATGTGCTCACCCGCAAGTGGCATACCAAAGTTTCAAAGTTATCCAAAGTTGTTTTACGTAACGGCACTCGCTAATTTTATCGGGAGGTGACGTTAGGTGCATCTGCTGAGGCTATGATAAAACTGACACTCAGTGCCATTGTGGAAGAATAGACCGGAGCGTTAGAGGCAGTCCGCCGCACTCAGTGCTAAGGCCGTGACGATCTGTTCACTACTCGTCTGCGAGAGTTTTTAGATATTCTTCCGTCTCGGCCCGCTCCAACGGGTTGATCAGGCCTTTGGACTGCGCGGACGCGTTTGGCGGACCGTAACCCGTTGGCGGCTGCACGGTGCCTGATCGTGTTTTTTGGTCCGGGTTCACCGCTTTGACGAGCGGCGTGCCGGGACCAACGGCGCAGGATTGGAGAATGGATACCCCCAAGAACACCAAACAGAGATCGCGCCGCACCCGCATGATTGCCGTCTCCCTCATCTACAACTGTGATCATACTTCCATCGAAGTGTCACACAAGTCCTCTAGCACAGCGGCAATACGCGTTATGGAAACCAATCGACGGCGCCGGAACGTTGTGCCATAAATGAAACTGACGTTCCGAATACAAGCGCAAATAGAAACACATAACGCTGAGGAACCGCCCAACAGACTGCCGACTCCAGACGGCAGTTAAGAAGACCGGAAGTCGGAGGAATCCCTGCTTATGGCTGATGACCGCCAGCATCCCATGTTGCAATACATCATCAACAATCCAGAAGCTTTCGCGCAAAATCTTGCGAAGACATTGGAAAATGCAGGCAAGGCGCTCGCTGCGTATATCGAGCCGCGCGAGCAAGGCAAGATTACGCACGAATCGACGGACGAACTCACCGGAGTGGTCAAGACACTCGCTCAGGTTGGCGAATACTGGGCGTCTGATCCGCAGCGGGCTCTGGAGGCGCAGGGCCGATTGTGGAGCGGCTACATCGATCTCTGGAATTCGTCACTGAAACGGATGATGGGCGAACAGTCGGAGCCGGCCGTCAAAGCCCCGGTAACGGACAAGCGGTTTGCTGATCCCGACTGGGAAAACAATCAGTATTTCGATTTCGTCAAACAGATTTATCTCATCACCAGTCAGTGGGCCGAAGAGATGGTCCACGAAGCCCAGGGACTGGACGAGCACACCCGCCACAAGGCCGAGTTCTACGTCACACAGATTTCCAACGCACTCTCGCCGTCGAATTTCCTTCTGACCAATCCTGAACTCCTGCGTCTGACCATGGAGAGCAACGGCGAAAATCTCGTCAAGGGAATGGAGCATCTGGCCGAGGACCTGAAGACCGGCAAGGGCGAACTGAAGATCCGGCAAACAGATCCGTCGAAATTTAAACTCGGCGAAAACCTCGGAACCACCAAGGGCAAGGTCATCGCGCAAAACGACGTGTGCCAGGTCATCCAGTACGACCCGACTACGGACACAGTCTTGAAGCGCCCCTTGATGATCGTGCCGCCGTGGATCAACAAGTTCTACATCCTCGACCTCAACCCGGAGAAATCCTTCATCAAGTGGGCCGTGGATCAAGGCCACACGGTGTTCGTGATCTCCTGGGTCAATCCGGACGAACGGCAAGCTCAAAAAAGCTTTGAGCACTACATGAAAGAGGGCATCCTCAACACGCTGGATGTCATCAAGCGCGCCACCCGCCTGGAAGAGGTTAATGCAATCGGCTATTGCGTTGGCGGCACACTCCTCGCCGTAACGCTGGCCTACATGGCGCAGACCGGCGACGACCGGATCAAGACGGCAACCTTCTTCACGACTCAGGTCGATTTCACCTACGCGGGTGATCTCAAGGTGTTTGTCGACGAAGAACAAATCTCCATCCTGGAGAAGCGCATGGCAGAAAGCGGCTATCTAGACGGGTCCAAGATGTCGTCGGCCTTTAACATGCTCCGGTCCAATGACCTCATCTGGTCTTATGTGGTGAACAACTACTTGAAGGGGAAAGAGCCCTTCCCGTTCGACCTCTTGTACTGGAACTCAGATTCTACCCGCATGCCTGCAGCGAACCACTCCTTCTATCTTCGCAATTGTTACCTCGACAACAAGCTCTCAAAAGGCGAGATGGAAATCGGCGGCGAAACACTTGACCTGTCCAGGGTCAAGATCCCGATCTTCAACCTCGCAACCCGCGAAGATCACATCGCGCCGCCAAAATCTGTGTTCTTGGGGTCGGGCTGTTTTGGTGGACCGGTGGAATATGTGCTGTCGGGTTCCGGCCATATTGCTGGCGTCGTCAATCCGCCCGTCAAAAACAAGTACCAGTATTGGACCGGCGGCGAAGCGCGAGGGACACTCGAAAACTGGTTGAAAAACGCGGAAGAGCACCCCGGATCCTGGTGGCCCTATTGGGACGAGTGGATCCGCAAAAACGATCCGGCTGAAGCCAAGCCGCGCAAACCTGGCGCCAACCGGGTCAAGATACTCGAAGACGCCCCGGGAAGTTATGTGATGAACCGGGTCTGAGCTCTAAAAAAGAAGGCACGGATCTGAGCCATCTTTTCGTGCCTTCTTGTGTTTCCCCGCAAGCTTTCTCGCAGTAAGCGACCTGCAACAGGCAGACATAGTTTAGAGCGCCACATCCAACGGTGTTCTGGTCATCCCGAGAAGTTTTGAGAACTTGTCGGCCGCCATAGGCCGGCCGAAATGGTAACCTTGCGTGGTCTCACACCGGCAGCTCAGCAGGAACGCTTGCTGTTTTGCCGTTTCGACACCTTCGGCGACAACGTTTAGCCCCAGTTCCCGCCCGAGGCTGATAATCGCTCGCACTATTGCGCGGTCGCTTTCCTTGTATTCGAGATCCCGGATGAAGCTTTGGTCAATCTTCAGCCGGTTCAAAGGAAAATTCTTCAAAGCGACAAGGCTGGAGTAACCGGTGCCGAAGTCGTCAATCGCCAAATGAATGCCGATCCGCCGGAAATCTTCCATCAAAGCGACGGCCTGTTCCACATTCTGGATGACAAGGCTTTCAGTAAACTCAAGTTCCAGATACCGCGCATCCAAACCGCTTGTGTCCAGCGCGGAAAACACATCTGACAAAAGAGCCTTGTCACGGAATTGGTTCGCAGAGACATTTACCGCGATTGTTATGTGCGGAAGACCAGCGTCCTGCCAGGCTTTGTTTTGACGGCATGCTTCGTTCAGGACCCAGCGGCCAAGGGAAATAATCGCGCCGGTTTGTTCCGCAATCTCAATAAACTCGCCGGGCATTAGTCTCCCGCGTTCCGGGTGTGTCCACCGCACCAACGCCTCGGCACCAACGATCCGGCCACTCATCAGATCGATCTGTGGCTGATACTCCAGGAACAGTTCATTGTTGTTGATGCCTCGACGCAGCTCTTCAACCAGCTTTAGCCGGTTGACACCCGCCGGCGCTGTTTCCCGATCGAAAATGAAAAAATTGTCCCGGCCCAGGTTCTTGGCTTCAAACATCGCCTGGTCAGCGTTCTTCAAAACTTCATCGGCCGTGTCGCCATCTAACGGGAAGACCGCTGCCCCGATCGAACAGGTCACGTGAAGCGTCAGGGTGTCCAGCTCGATTGTTTTCAGAATTTCGGCGCGCATGCGCGCCAGATAGTCCTTTAGTTCCGACTTCTGCGCGGTAGGGCCATCTACGAAGAGGACAAATTCGTCCCCGCCGAACCTTATCGTCTCAAAAGTGGTGTTGTGGGATTCGAGGATGCGATCCGCGACAGTAGACAACACGTCGTCGCCCACAGCATGCCCATAGCTGTCGTTGATGAACTTGAAGTTGTCCATGTCCACGAACACGACAGCAACCGGTTCGCCGGTCTGTCGGCTTGCTTCGATTTTAGCTTCCAGCTTCCGTTTGAACTTCCGGCGGTTCGGTAATCCCGTCAGCGGGTCATGATCTGCAAGATACCGGATCCTTTTTTCCGCCCGGTCGCGTTCAACCGCAATGGAAGCCAAATGCGCAGCTTCGCGAACAATTTTCTCTTCCCGCTCTGAAGGGGCCCGAACATCGGTCCAGTAGAATGCAAAGGTCCCCAACACCTTGCCATCCCCGGAGAAAAACGGAACGGACCAGCACGATTTCAGGTCATATTCGCGAACGAGTTCGACATACTCTGCCCACAGCTCGCTGTCGAAAATATCCTCGACGAACACTGCTTCCTTTCGAAAAACAGCCGTTCCACAAGACCCTACTCTTGGACCAATCTCGATGCCATCAACCAACTCCAGATAGCTCTGGGGCAAGTTCGGACCGGACGCAGACAGGATATGATTACCGCTGTCGTCCACCAGCATGACGGAACCCATGCCGCTTTCCAGCTGCCCTTCGATCATGAGCACGAGCGAATTCAAAACATCCTGCAGCGGCAAACCGCTCACAAGTTTCTTCAGGATCTCGTTCTGACCCCGCTGCAATTTCTCAGCGTTTTGGCGCTCCGTTACATCTCGGGAAATACCGACAATCCCGACAACATCACCGTTTTCTTTGCGGATCGGATATTTGGATGATGAAAACCACTTTTCGGTGCCGTCGGGCAAAAGGATACGGTCCATAATGTCGACCAAATCCCGGCCTTCACGCATCATGGACTGCTCGTCCTCGTAGAACACCTGCCCGACCTCGGGTGGATGCAACTCCAAATCGGACTTGCCAATCAACTCCGAACTGGTTGACCGGCCCATATCTTCAGCGACCTTGTCATTTGCCATGACAAATCGCGACCGGCGGTCTTTTACATAGACATAATCGGAAACGAGGTTCACCAGCTGCTGAAGCCAGTCCAGATCGCCAAACATGTCCAGAGAGCTGTCAAAGCACGCTGTTGTGTTCAACTCTTCCAGTCTGGTCGCAAGGGATTTCATGGCTTGCCAATCGGCAAAACCTGTTGGGCCTTCGTTTCTTCCCTGAGACACCTGTTGATCCGTCATGGATCCGCCTTCAACCGCATCTGCTTATCACTTTTTCTTGCAGACCATCCTAGTAACACATTCCAGACTGCCAAAGCGTTTACATGCATTAATCCCGCACAAGCTCTGTGTGTTTGGTTTGATTTTCCGTTAATCCAACCCCAGAAACGCCGCATGAGAGCAAAACCGAACCAAAGCCTTGTCTGATTATTGTCAACTTTGCCAAGCCGCTTGCTTTTCCCGGTTTGCAAAACCCGTTTAGCGCGCGGTATAGGTTCTTACGAAGGGAAACAAATCCAGATCATGCACACACCGCCTCTGCTTCATTCTGATGATGGAAGACCGGCACACTGGGCCGGACCAACCGGGTCAGCGCGCTACACTGCACGGTCTGGTTCACCTGCCCCGGTAAAAGCGTCTGTCATGGCAGCGCGCATAGTTGTCCCTGCATGTGCTTCGGCTGCAAGCTGGACGGCGCTTTGGATCGGCCCGTTCTATGCTGGCATTCTCGCACTCTGGACATGTTGGGTTGTGGTAGCCCTGTCTCGGTATGTTCCGATAAACAGCCTGCGGTTATGCCGGGAGGCTGCCTACGGGGAACGTATCTGGCTCAATCAACTGAGAGAAACCAAAGGTCAACAAGGACCAATGCTGGGTCTTTACCTGACTGCGTGGACAGCGCTTGCTATCACCATCTTGGGTGGTTTGATGTTATCGCTACTTGTGGCTGTCACAGGTGTGATTGTCGCCATGATCACCCAGTACGTTTTGTGGAAGCAACTGTCTGCCTATTACAGCCAAAACAAGACAACCCATCCGCTCTACCGCTTCTGGGACACACAAAAAGCCAACGACAACAACAAGTCATTCAAAGGCTTATCCGACGGACACATGACGTCCGATCTCGGCCGTCAACGTCAAAGACCGTCCGTCCGCTGACGCTGCTTTTCCGCAAGCAATCCGATATACATCAACGCCACGCTTGCGCCTGCAATTGATGTGATGTCGGCATGATCATAGGCTGGGGCGACTTCAACAACATCCCCACCCACGAAGTTCAGATCCCCCAGCCGGCGCAAGATCATCAACGCCTCGCGGCTCGTAAGACCACCCGCAACAGGCGTTCCAGTTCCTGGCGCGAACGCGGGATCAAGGCAATCAATGTCGAACGTCATGTAGGCCTTGGCATCACCGACCCGGTCCTTGACCAGTTCGACCACGCCGTTGACCCCAAGCAGCTCCACTTCTTCGCCGTAAAGAATTTCGAGGCCGCAAGTTTCCGGCGCGTGCGTCCGGATACCAATCTGAATTGATTTTTCCGGGTCAATCAGACCTTCTCGAACCGCCCGGCCGACAAAGGTGCCATGATCGATCCGGTCTCCCTTGTCATCCCAAGTGTCCTGGTGCGCGTCGAACTGAACGAGGGCCAAAGGTCCATGCTTTTCGACATGCGCCTTCAACAAGGGATAGGTGACGAAATGATCGCCTCCGATGGAAAAGAGATGCGTGCCACTCTGCAGGATCTCTCGCGCCTGTGCTTCAATGTGTCCTGGGATATCCCGGTTGTGGCCATAATCAAAAACGCAATCCCCATAATCGACACAAGCCAGTGTTTCGAACGGATCAAACTCGAAGGGGTATTGCGGATCCCCATCAAAAATAGCCGATGCTCGGCGCACGCCCTGTGGTCCGAAACGAGCACCAGGCCGATTTGAAACGGAAGCGTCAAACGGAATCCCCCAGACGGCCAGATCGACCCCGGTCAAATCGCGGCTGTACCGCCGGCGCATGAACGACAAGACGCCGCCATAAGTCGGCTCGTGCGACCCTCCTTTCAGAGAATCACCAAGGAACGCATTGTCGGTCTGACGGGGCAAATCAACAGCCATGGGGCACCTTTATCAAAAGAACTGCAGGCACTTAACCGCAGTCTATCGACAACCTCAAGCATTCATTCAGACCCGGCCGCTGAAGAGATTTGCAACTTACCGTCAAAGTGAGAATGCCATTTGGGCGGCCCTCTCATGGAGGTCTTTCTTGAAATTCTGAATGTATCTCGCGTTGCCGCCCTCCCGGATCGCGTCTAAAAGGCCTTGCCTCGCACAGCGGGCTCCGGCAGCATAATTTCAGGGACATAGAGATTTGGCAGACACAACGGCAAAACTTCTGCGCGGCAGACTGCTGACCTTCACCTCCGCGCCCGGCGGCCCTGAGGACACATCCGCCTATACCTATGAAGACGATGGCGCGCTCCTGATTTCCGATGGAGTGATCAAGGCACGCGGTTCGTATGCCGATGTCAAAGCCGCAGCTTTAGAGCCATTTGAGGAAATCGATCACCGGCCGTATTTGCTGATGCCCGGTTTCATCGATACGCATTTGCATTTTCCGCAAGTGCAGGTCATCGCCTCTTGGGCCGATCAGCTGCTGGACTGGTTGAACGACTACACCTTCCCGGCCGAACAGAAATTCGCCGACAAAACACACGGTGACCGGATCGCACACGGCTTCTACGACTGTTTGCTTGCAAACGGTACGACGACGGCAGTCGCCTACTGTTCCAGTCATCCGAATTCGGTCGAGGCGTATTTCGAGGAGGCCGGCCGCCGGGGCATGCTGATGCTCGGCGGCAAGACGATGATGGACCGCAATGCGCCGGAAGCCCTCTGCGACACTGCCGAAAGCGCCTACACTGACAGCAAGGCACTTTTGGAGAAATGGCACGGCAAAGGTCGCGCCCACTACGTCATCACGCCGCGGTTTGCGATCACTTCGACGCCCCAGCAGCTGGAAGCAGCCGGCACGCTCCTGAGAGAGTATCCGGACTGCCATCTGCAGACCCACATCAATGAGAACCACAACGAGATTGCCTTCACGAAGGAGCTCTACCCGGACGCACAAGACTATTTGGGTGTCTACGAAGACTTCGGACTTCTGGGGCCCAAAACACTACTGGGCCATTGCATCCACATGAATGACCGGGAATTGGGCGTGATGCAGGAAACCGGTTCTGTCGCCGTGTTCTGTCCGACCTCCAATCTGTACCTGGGCAGCGGTCTGTTCGACAAAAAACGGACAGAAGCAGCCGGCATAAAAGCCTCGATCGCGACCGACATTGGCGGCGGAACCAGCTATTCCATGCTGCGCACGCTGGATGAAGGCTACAAGGTCCTGCAATTGCAGCGCCAGCGCCTGCATCCGCTTGAAACGTTCTACTGGGCAACGCTTGGTAATGCGAAGGCGCTGTCGCTTTCTGAAAAGATCGGCTCGCTCGACGTTGGTACCGACGCGGACATTGTTGTTCTGAACGCCAAAGCCACACGCCCAATGGCCTTACGGATGGAAACAGCTGAAACGTTGTCCGAAGAGCTGTTTGTTTTGCAAACCCTGGGTGATGACCGGTCCGTTGTCGAAACCTATGTGGCAGGGGTTCCGCAGAAACCTGCAGACCTCGACGCAGTCGGCCTCTAACGCAAAATTACGTATTGCCCGCAAGGCCCTGACTTTGTCTACTAAGAAGAAAGTCTCGGCTTTGAAGGGGATGTTGTGGACACAATCACGAGCAATCTTAGCCATGATCCGCTGCCGTTTTTTATCACGGCACCGGGCCAGACAGACACGCTGTTCATCGCGGTCAGTATCTTCATGGTCCTGGTGCTGGTCGGGTTCGGCGCGCTGTATTTCACAGTTCAGGCCTGGCCGGACCGGATGGCGTCCGGCATGGGCAAGACCCAGATCCAGATTGTCGGGCTGCTCGGACTGTTGTCCCTGATCACCTTCAACAACGCCTTTTGGGTTGCAGCCCTGTTGCTCGCCGCCATTCCAATTTCGCAGATTGTTTTACCTGTTAAGGTCAAATCGCTCCGCTCTGGCCGGACCGGCAAGCGAAGGATCCGGTAATGCTTGAGCTGCTTTTCAGCGCCCTGATTACGATCCTTCCGGATTACCTTTATCGCCGCTACAAGCAGGGCAAGCGGCTTGGTCATGAAATCAACCTGTTCACAGTGTGGTATGAGCTGCGATGGGGCATCACGTCCTGTGCCGTGCTTGCGATCAGTCTGCTGACGGTGATTTTCTATTTTCACCCCACAACGACGAATGTCACCTCGCTCTTCAGGACCGTTTCCATTCTCAGCGACCGACCCGGCCGGGTCGAAGAAGTCTATGTTGCCGACAACCAGTTTGTCGGCGCCGGAGACCCTATCTTCCGGCTCGACACGCAGCGGCAACAAGCGGCAGCCGAGACAGCGCGGCGCCGGATAGCCGAGGTCGAAGCCGCAATTCTGGTCGGACAAGCGGAACTCGCAGCGGCCGAAGGCAATATCATTGCTTCTGAAAGTCAGCTGCGTCAGGCGCAGGATGATCTCACGCGGCGCCTTGAGCTGTCTCAGCGAAACCAGAATGTTGTCACCGAGCAGGAATTGGAGCGCCTGCGGCTGTCGGTCGAAGGTCTAACCGGGTCGCAGGAAGCAATCAAGGCGCAGCGCGATGCGATCCAGACCCGGCTTCGGGTTCTTCTCCCGGCGCAAAAGTCGAGTGCCGAAGCGGCACTTGCGCAGGCGGAAACAGAGATCGAAAAGTCGACCGTCTTTGCCGGGACAAACGGCACTGTCCGCCAATTCAAGCTCCAACCGGGTGACCTCGTTAATCCAATCCTGCGTCCGGCCGGTATTCTGGTCCCTGAAGGATCGGGCCGCGGCCGCTTTCAGGCTGGCTTTGGCCAAATTTCAGCTCAGATCCTTCACATCGGCACGATCGTTGAGATTACTTGCGCCTCAAAACCGCTTGCCGTCATCCCGATGGCTGTCACCGAAATCCAGGATGCGATCTCAGGCGGTCAACTCCGGCCCACAGATCAGCTAATCGATATTCAGGATCGCGCGCGTCCCGGCACGATCCTGACTGTTCTGGAACCAGTTTTCGAAGGTCATGCGGATTACATCCCACCCGGCAGCCGATGCATAGGCGTTGCGTATTCAAATCACGACAAGGCCATCAAGTCTGGTGAGATTTCCGGATTCTCTGCCTTCCTGTTCCGGATCGTGGACGGGATGGGAATTGCAAATGCGCTCGTCATCCGCATCCAGTCCCTGCTGTTGCCCGTCAAAGTGCTGGTTTTTCCAAACTAGGCTCTGAGGGTACATCCATTCTTGCTGGTCTAAAAAATCTAACTGCAAGTGCCAAAGATGCGAAGACAACAAATGCTACCCCGCAGGCGCCGTATACCGCCGCAAAACCATAACACTGGAGTGCCGAAGTAAACACAAATGGCGACACGATCTGCCCTAAGAACATGGATGTTGTGATCATGCCGGAGACCGTTCCACGCCGGGCGGCCGGTGCAATGTCGAGCGCGGCAAGAAACAAGGCTGGCTGGACGAACGCATAGCCAACGCCAATCAGTGCGCAGCCCGGAATTATGAACTCCCAAGCTGGATACATCGCAAGCGTGGCAAACCCACATCCCATGATGAGAAAACCTGCCGAAAACGTGATTGGGAGACCGAGACGGACGCGGATCGCTGCAAACTCCAACGCAGTGAAAGCGCCCGACAGGGTCAAGGCACCAAGCCCGAGCGCTGTGCCGGTCGCCCCGTCAAATCCTGATGCTTCAAGATAAAACGGCAATTGGCTGGGCATCAGAAAAAAGATCATAACGGTCACCATTGAAAGACCGGCAAGCCCGAAAGCGTAAACCAGCCACGATCCGGCTTTCGCAGCTGATACTTTGGTTCCCGCACTGGTTAAGGATGTGGGCACGTCGTGTGCGGTTTTCCAGTTCCGATACTCCTGTTTCATAACCGGCCAGAGCAACGGCAGCAGCAGAAGAGGCAACGCATAAATCAAAAAGGGCAAACGCGGAGACACGCCGGCCAACAGACCGGCTCCACCGATAAACAAAAACCCGCCGAAATTGATCGCAACAACCTGCCCTCCCATAAAGGCGCTGCGGCTGTTGCCCTGAAACAAATCCCCGGCAAGGGCGACCTGCGCGGTCATCGTAAAAGCAAGGGCGACCCCAAGCAGAAGACGGCTTATAAGGATGGCAGTCAGATCGTTCAGATAGGCACCGGCACTGCCCGACAGTGCGAACACTAAAACACCGGCCATCAGCAGCCAGCTTCGCCCGAACTTATCAATCGCAAGACCGGCAAGCGGTGCAACAAGAACCACGGTCAAGGACGGCGCCGAGACCAAAAAGCGGACCAGATAAGCTGCGCCCGGCTCGCCTGAAAAACTGGCTTCCAGCGCAGGCAAGGCAGGACTGATCGTGGCATTTGCCATGATTTTTAACGAGGCAGTCAGAAGCAGCGCCAACGCAGTTACATCGCGCCAAAGCGATGTTTCCGGCCGGCCATTTGGATAAGTCATGGAAAAATCCTCTTGCATGACGACTGAGTTGGCTGCAGCCTACAAGTTCAAGTCGACTTAAGGTCAAGAGATGAAATTACTCGATATTTCGGAAGTTGCGCGCCAGTCCGGGGTCGCCGCATCAGCGCTGCGCCACTATGAGGAAAAGGGTCTGATCCATTCCGCCGGCAGGCGTGGCCTGAAACGGCTGTTCGGACCGGAGGTGCTCGATCAGCTGGCCGTCATCCGGCTCGGCAAAGCCGCCGGTTTTTCGCTGGAGGAGATCAAGGGCATGTTCGGACCGGACGGCCGCCCGTCCCTCTCCCGCTCGGTCCTGCGCACAAAGGCGGACGATCTCGATGATCAGATCACCCGGCTGACATCCTTGCGGGATATGATCCGGCACGTTGCCGACTGCCCTGCACCGCGTCACATAGAATGCCCGAAGTTTCAAAAACTCATCCGGATCAGTGCCCGAAGGAGCGCTGTGAAACCCAGCAAGTTCTGAACTCTACAAGTAGTGGCTTAGCGGCGGTTGAAAAAGAGAATGACCTGGCGGGCTTGACGCTGGAAGATGCTTGGCCCTGCGGGTCTGCCGTCCCCGGTCTCGACCGACCGGATCACCGAGCGCACCAGGAAGATGGCCGCAACGCCAAAAATCACGCCGCCTGCGGCCTGACCGATCAGCACCCCGGGAGCCCCCCAGATCGTTCCGCAAATCATGACGAGCGGGATGGTGCCAAGCGTATGACGGCCCCAGTTCATCCAGGTCGAATAGAACGGGCGCCCCAGATTGTTGAAGAATGCGTTGGAGACGAAAAGAGCTCCGTTGAAGAAGAATGCCAGGGCCAAAGGACCGCAGAAGAGATAGATCAGCGTCAATGCCACGCCTTGCACCTGAAACAAGGCAGCGATCGGCTCTCTTAAAAGGAAAAGCACCAGGGCGGCGAACGCAACCACCAGGGCTGTAAACAAAAGCGCATCCCGCAAGACGGTGCGAACCCTTGTGTAGGCCCCTGCGCCATAATTCTGCCCGACGATCGGCCCCACGGCACCGGAAAGCGCAAAAATCGTGGCGAAGGCAAGCGGGCTCATCCGGGCAACGACAGCCATTCCGGCAACCGCATCTTCGCCGAATTCGGCCATCGAGCGGGTGACAAACGCCTGGCCGACAGGGGTCGCCAATTGGGTGAGAATTGCAGGGACGGCAATGGCCGCGATCGGCGGCAGCGCTTTCATGAAAGCGGATTTACCCGGAAGGCTCAGACCGCCGTAATACTGAAAGATCGGCCAGATGGCGAAGACGGCCAGCGCGATGCGGGACGCTGCGCTTGCAAGGGCGGCACCGGTCAACTCCAGACCAAAGCCAAAGATCAGAATAGGATCCAGAACCGCGTTGACCAACCCGGCGATGATCGTGCAGGACATCGCGCGCCGGGCATCCCCGTGAGCCCTTAGAATGGCGCCCCCTGCCATTCCCAACAGCAAAAACGGCAAGGTTGGAACAATGATCGACAGGTAATCAACGGCAAGTCCGTGGGTCGCGCCGGTCGCGCCAATCAGGCTGACCAGAAAATCCAGCCCGAACCAGACCAGGGTCGCAAACACAATGCAAAAGAGGACGCCCCAGCCGAGTGCTGCTGATGCCCTGCTGCGCGCATGTTCCTTGTCTCCCTCGCCGAGCGCCCGGGCCACCAACGCACCGGCTGCAATCGCAACCCCGATGTTGAAGGACGTGGTGAAGAACAGGATCGCGCCCGCATAACCAACGGCCGCCGCCAACTCATCCTTACCCAGCATCGAGATGAAAATCATATCGACGAAATCAACGGCGAAGATGGCCATCAGTCCAACGGATGATGTCAGCGACATTACCGTGACATGACGGAATAGATTGCCGGTCAGGAATTTGGCTTGGGACATGAGCACAGACAGTTTGCCGGGACTCAGACAGTGGCCCCTGCGCGCGTCATGCCACGGGAAGGTCCTGCGTGCAAATCATGACTGAAGCACGAAATGCACATCGTTGAACTCAGCCCGGTATGCCGATACCTCATGGGCAAGAGAGGCTGGATCGTTGGTCGTCAGGGCGCGTGCGATAAGACCAGCCAGTTTCGGCGCGTCTTTCAAAGTCACGCCTCTGCGCACCAATTCTGGGGTTCCAATGCGCAAACCGTTCATGTCTCCCTCAACCGGTGCAACCGGAAGACCGATCCCACAGGCAAGGAAACCGGCTTGGCGCAGTATTTTCGAAGCCGCTTGCCCGCCGCCGAAACTGGCTGCCTCAACTGCGAACTGATGGGACTGGGTAAAACCCTTTCCTCCGCCGAAGACTGGCACACCATTTTCCTGCAGCTCCTTTGCAAGGTGTTGTGACAGAGCGATCATCTCGGCCGCATAAGCTTCGCCATAGGCCTTCCAGTCCAACATGGTTATCGCGAGCCCTGCCGACTTGGCTGCATCAAAATTCGCCGTCATGCCGGGAAACGCAATCGTATCCAGCCGTTCTGCCAGATCCGCTTCATTGCTGACCAGCAATCCACCTGCCGGTCCGCCGAGGCTCTTGTAGGTGCTCATCGTCATCATGTGAGCCCCTTCCTTGAGCGGGTTCGGCCAGGCCCTGCCGGCAATGATCCCGCATTGGTGCGCCGCATCGAAGAGAACCTTGGCCCCGCTCCCGTCTGCAATTTCACGGATTTCCCGGACCGGATGCGGAAAGAGATTGAGGCTGCCGCCAATGGTGATCAATTTCGGTTTGACGCGGCCTGCCAGTTCCTTCAGCCCATCAAGATCGACCGTGTAGCCATCCGCGCTCACCGGCGCTTCGTGAATATCAAGGCCATAGAGACCGGCACATCCAGCTTGGTGGTGGGTCACGTGACCGCCGATGGACGCGGGCGGCGCAATAATCGTATCGCCGGGACGGCAGGTCGCCATGAAGGCATAGAGATTGGCCAACGCGCCGGAGCCAACCCGTATTTCGGCGAACGTCGCCTGAAACACTTCCGCGCAGAGTTCGGCGCAAATGACCTCGATTTCCTCGATCGCTTCCAGGCCCATTTCGTATTTGTCGCCCGGATACCCGAGCGACGGCCGCGACCCGAGCCCGGCGGCGAGCGCAGCTTCGGCCTTTGGGTTCATAACGTTGGTCGCCGGATTGAGATTGAAGCAGTCGCGGTCATGGATCTGGAGATTCTGTGCGATCAACGCGTCGATGCGCGCCTGCGTCTTTTCCAGATTGTTTGAGGCGGTCCGGGCCGCCAGCTCCTGAACATAAGCCTCACAGGCCTCCGGCACCCAGTTTCTTCTTTCCAATGCAGTCATTTCGCTCTCCCGCGCTGTTGATTGGAACGAAAGCAAATGCGAGTGGAACCTGCAAACGAGATTTGCTAATTATTTGCCCTAGATTTTCTACGTCTTATTGGATCTGTTATGGCAGTTGCCCCTCCGCGACCGAAGATGCCGCCGCTCAACGCTTTGAAAGCCTTCGAAGCAGCGGCGCGCCTCAACAGTTTTTCAGCTGCCGCCGACGAACTATGCGTTACCCCGGCTGCGGTCGCACAGCAGATTAAAAGCCTCGAAACCTGGACAGGCAAAAAGCTGTTCAAGCGCAACGCCAAAGGTGTTCAATTGACACCTTTGGGCGCGACCGTCTTACCCGGCTTCATAGCGGCCTTCGACACGATGGCGTCTTCGGTGCAAACCCTTAGAGCAACCGCCAACCCGCTGGATATCCGGATCGCGGCCACACCGAGCATCTCGCAACTATGGATCTCGCCGCTCCTGCCGCGTTTGAGGGCTACAATACCAGACCTCTCCCTCTCCCTGACGGCCATGGAAGAACCGCCAAACCTTGCACGAGAACCCTATGATCTTGCGATCTTTTTTAGCAGCACATCAGATCACTGCAGCAATGAAATCTTGATTGGATCGGACACGATATATCCAGTGTGCTCGCCTGAGACTGCGCTGAAACTCCGCACCCTGGATGATCTTGCGAGCACGGCGTTTCTATATGATACCGCCTGGAAATCGGACTGGGAGACTTGGCTCTTACACATCTCGGAGGGCAAACGGCTCCTAAAGTCAGGCCCGGAGTTTTCTCTTTATGCCTTGGCCCTGCAGGAGTGCAAGAATGGCGCAGGCGTCTTGATCGGACACGACATACTGGTGCGGCAGGAACTAAAGACTGGAAACCTGGTTGCTCCGTTTCCAGAAAAAGTCGCCCTGCCGAAGAAACTCACCATCAAAACGCGGCATCAACTGGACCCAAATTCTCCGCTCGGGACGGTGGTGGAGTATTTGAAGAGGTCAGATCCTTGAACGGTTTTGCGTTGCGCTTTTTGCCGATCGTAGCGACGACTGTTCGTCTCGATCAGATGATCTCGTCTTCATCGAACATCGGATCGTCCTCGAGCTGGTTGCTGAGATTTTCCAAAGTGCCCTCCGCCCGAGGAACGGACATCACACGCCCGAGGTGAAACACGGCATCGCCCTCGTTGACGACCGGCATGACAGCGCGGCCAACAATCACCCCGTCAAACGGCGCAATGATATCTTGTTCCCGCTCGCCGAATGGATCGGACACCGCGCCCAAAACGGTACCCTCACGCACCAATTCGCCATCGGCTTTAAAGATCCGTAACAACCCGCCCATCGGCGCCCGCAGCCACTTGCTGGACCGGCACACCCATGGGCCCGATTTTGGTTTGGAGATCCCCTTGGCGGTCAGCATTTTGAAATGCCGCATGATGCGCAACACCCCGGCGACACCGGCGCGAACGGACAACTCATCAAAGCGCAGTCCCTCGCCCGCTTCGAACAGAAGCACATCTTTGCCGGCATCTGCAGCGGCTTGGCGCAGCGATCCGTCGCGGATGGGCGAACGCATGATAATCGGAGAGCCAAAAATTTTGGCGAGCTCCATGGTCTGCTCATTGTCCGGAGAGACCCGTACCTGAGGATAGTTGATCCGGTGGATCGCAGCAGAGTGCAGGTCAATGCCGAGATCCGATCTCAGCACGATCTCGTTCATGAACTGGTGCGCCAGACGCGACGCCAAAGGCCCGCTTGCAGAACCTGGAAACATGCGGTTCAGGTCGCGCCTGTCCGGCAGGTATCTGGAGTGGTTGATAAAACCGAAGGCGTTCACGATCGGGATCGCCAGCAAAGTGCCGCGCATCGCGGCAAGGCCTGGCGCCTTCAACAAACGCCGGATGATCTCAACGCCGATGACTTCATCGCCGTGCACACCACCGCTGACAAAGATCGTTGGTCCGCTGCGTTTGCCGTGGACCACGTGCACGGACATCGTGACCGGTGTGTGATCTGAGAGCACGCTAACGGGAACATCGACTGTTTGCCGGGTTCCTGCCGGAACCTTGTATTGCCCGATCTCGAAAACCGCGCGCAGTGCCATCAACCGCTGCCCTTCGTTCTGGTCGCGCCAGATTTCGCGTGCTTTTCCATGTACTCGATGATCTTGCCAGCGATATCTAGCCCGGTTGCTTTTTCAACGCCTTCCAAGCCCGGAGACGAATTGACCTCCATGATCACCGGCCCATGGTTGGACCGCAGCATATCGACGCCGCACACGTTCAGCCCAAGGCTTTTGGCCGCGCGAACGGCCGTTGCCCGCTCCTCACTGGACAACTTGACCACCTGCGCAGATCCGCCGCGGTGCAAGTTGGAGCGGAAATCGCCTTCCGCCCCCGTCCGCTTCATGGCAGCGACCACCTTGCCGCCAATCACAATTGCCCGGATATCGGTGCCACCGGCTTCCTTGATGAATTCCTGCAGCATGATGTTCACGCCGGCACCGCGAAACGCCTCGACAACGGATTTCGCCGACCGGTCGGAATCCGCTAGAACCACACCGATCCCCTGCGTACCTTCCAAAAGCTTGATAACGATCGGAGCCCCGCCTGCAAGCCTCAAGACTTCTTCTGTCTGTTTCGGATCATGGGCAAAAGTCGTCACTGGAAGCCCAATGCCATCACGGGCCATCAACTGCATGGAGCGCAGCTTGTCACGCGAGCGTCCGATCGCGACGCTTTCATTAAGCGGGTAGACGCCCATCATTTCAAACTGCCGCAGGACCGCCATGCCATAAAAGGTTACAGATGCTCCAATCCGCGGAATAACGGCATCAAATCCAGTCAACTTCTCACCGTTGTAATAAACTTCCGGCCGCCGCGACGCGATGTTCATGTAACACCGTAAGGTGTCGATGATTTCCAGCTCATGTCCGCGCGTTTCCGCGGCCTCTTTCAGACGTTGGTGCGAATAGAGTTTGGCGTTCCGGGCCAGCATTGCAATTTTCATAATACGTCCTTTCAGCTGAATTCGTCATTTCTCGCTGATCAAATAAGCGCGGCGGGTATGGACGGCGATGGCGTGATTTTTCAAAGCAGAGCGCCCGACGATCATCGGGAACGTCATGTTTGTGCGATCGGATAAAGAAACATCAATTGTCCAGGTTCGCGTTCCAAATCGCGCCCGGGTGCGGATGATGATCCGCTCCTCGGGAATACCGCTTGTGTTCTTGATCCACCGGTCAGAATGAATTTTTGCGGTGGCGTGGTGGTCGCCCTGTCCATCCCCGTCCAACGTCAGAAAACGGACCCAGGGTTCCCCATTTTGTTCGAAGTGTTCGATTTCACTGACATGCAGTGCAGACGTCCGCGCGCCCGTATCAATCTTCGCCTTTACACCGAAAAGATCCAAATCAGGCAGGCTGACTCGCTCCATCCATCCAATGATTGTGAGCGGGCGTTCCTTGCGCTTCGGCGTGTCCGGTTCTGGTTTGTCCGTCATTCCATCCATGACCACCCTACTGTTGCAAAGCGCTGCCGGGACTACAACCCATCTGGGCCGATCAATCCGTGCCGGACACACACAGAGCTGCTCGCCACCACAAGTCTGATGCGGCGGTTCACTGCTGTTCGAGTAAAATGATAGTCTTGCCCCAAGGCGCCTACTGCCCAACATCATGTCCATTATTTGCGATCAACAGCAAGCGAATTCTTTGTTCATTCGCAATAATTTGCAGCGGATAGGCGGAGCTGAATTTCATGATCAGAAACACAGAACAACTAAAATCGTCGCTCTGATACTTAGCTGAAGAGATTCCCTCTTTTCGAAGCGCGCGGCCAGCAGCGCTTGCTCCAATTTCCAAGTGCGATTGCCGTCAAAATCATCATTCCGTTTACGTCAAAAAGAACCTTGCCAGACGAGATATTAGTTCGTATATAAACTAAATTAGTCCACATACGAACCAAATAGATGTCCAAGAAACTTCGCGTTTTCTATCTACTGCAAGTCGCTTACTCGGCCGTTTTCCGCGCGGCAGATCACCGAGCCCGGCAAAACACGGGGCTTACGATCACACAGATCGCCGTCCTCTTTCTGCTCAACGAAAAAGACGGCCAGCCGGTTTCCGAAATCGCAAACCGTCTTTCCATGGGGAAGTCCAGTCTCACCGGGCTGATCGACCGGATGTGCGAGAAACACCTGGTCAGGCGCAGTCCCTGCCCGGTCGATGGACGTGTTACAAGGGTCTACCTGGAGGAGACCGGCCGGACGGCAGCGCAAGAAGCCGGCCTCCACACGCGCCATTACAATGCCGCCCTTCTTGCTCCGTTCACGGAAGATGAGCAGGACGTCATCGGCCGCTTTCTCCACCATCTTGCCACCAACGCCGACACCATCATCAACGGGCCAGGTACCGGTCAATCCGATGGGCCGGATACGGACAAAGGCAAATCCCCGTCCTAAGGGAGCTGAACCATGAGCACCGTCCAACCCCAATCCCTGACCTTTCAGGCAGAAGACGGTTGGCAGCTGACCGGAGACCTTTATGTTGGCCCTTTGCCGAAGGTCGCTATTGTGGTCTCGTCAGGAACCGGATTTCTGCGGCGGTTCTATAGGCATATGGCAGCTTACCTGGCCGAACAGGGCGCTGTCGTTCTGACCTATGATTACCGAGGGATCGGCGGGTCTAAGACAGCCTCGATCGCCCGCTCCGCTATTGATCTGCCGGACTGGGGCCGTCTTGATATGCCGGCCGCAATTGATGTTCTGGAAGCGCATGCCCCGGACCTGCCGATCACGCATCTGGCGCACAGTGTCGGTGGGCACTTTCTTGGCCTGATGCCGAATCACGACAAGATCGCCCGCAATGCTTTTCTGGCCGTCAGCACGGGATACATCGGCCACCACGCGGCCCATTACCGCCCGATGGAGGCCTATTTCTGGTGGGGTCTCGGCAGTTATTCCTTGATGCGCCATGGTCAGTTGAAGCCGATTGGCGGGTGGCGCGGAGAAGCCCTACCGCCGGAAGTCTTCAAGACCTGGCGCAGGTGGAGCCACAGCCCGACCTACTTTCAAAAGGACTTTGAGACCGCGCTGGCACCGCAGCACTATGATCAGGTTCGCTCGCCGATCCGCAGTTGGCTGTTTACAGACGACCCGATTGCGACACCCAAGGCCCATGAAGTCCTTCTGGACGCATACCCAAATGCGCCCAAGTCCCTGACCTTGACCTCCCCGAAAGACGTCAACGTCAAACGGATCGGGCATGAAGGCGCCTTCAAACCAGAGTGCGCCCCACTTTGGGCCGATGTGTTTGAGTGGCTGGCGAATGGCACAGAAACACGTGGCACCGCTTATTAGACAGACCACCAGCAACCGCCCGCCAATCATGGGTACTTGATTGCTAGTCCTGGTCTCATCGTGTGGCGTATTGCCGGATCATGTGTCCGCCATCGACATCGAGAACATGACCCGTTGTGAAGGTGTTCGCCATCAAGAACAGTGCAGCTTCCGCAGCTTCATCGACTGTTCCGACCCGCCCCTGCGGGAGGGACTCGCCCGTTGCTGCATACATTTCCTCTCTTGCGGCCTCTGGCACCGCCGCATAGGCATCAGAGCGGATCATGCCCGGAGACACGCAATTGACCCGCAATCGGGGACCGAGTTCTAAAGCCAACCCATAGGTGAGGCTCTCCACGGCTCCGTTGACCGCGCCCAGACCGGAGCAGTTCATTCCCGGCCTCCGGGACAGAACACCGCTGAAGAACGTTATCGACCCGCCGTCACGAAGATGTGGCAGCGCTGCCTTGGCCGTCAGATAGGGTCCGAAGAATTTTGCATCGAACATGGCCCTGAGTGGGTCCTCTTGCAAATCGGAGAACGCTCCGTGGGCCGCACTCGACGCGGAAATCACCAGATGATCAATCGATCCGAGCCTATCCGCCCATGCGGTTCTGGATGTCGCATCCGTCATATCCAACGGCAGCACAGTCATGCCCGATTGGTTCTCCGCAACGCTTTCGAGTTTCGCCGCATCCCGGCTGGAAATGATAACGTCAGCGCCCTGCTTCAGCGCGCTTTCAGCAACTGCCCGACCGATCCCGGAGCCGCCGCCGACAACCGCTACTCTTTTTCCTTCAAAATTTATCATTTCAAGTTTTCCTTTTGAGGATTTACCGAATGGCTTTCACTTCGGGCTGAATGAAATTGAAAACCGTATGCGGATCCCGGCCTGCGAACAAAAACTTGATGACAATGGCGGCCGCGGCCTCCAGCTGGTAGGCATGCGCATTGCCGCCGAGCCGCAGCGGTTCGGAGCCAACATCGGCAATCAGCCCGGCAACGGTCTCATCAATCTCCTCATCGGACGTATAGAGCGTGACCAGCTGGCGCCCGTCATAGATCATGTCCGGATCTTCCCAAACGGCGACCTGCGCCATGTTGAAGGCCTTGGCGACATTGGCACCCGGCAATGCATCCGCGATCGCCAGGGTTAAGGACCGGCGGTCCTCGCGAGTCGTCAGGAAGGTCTCGATGCTAACCGGGTTGTTGATATCAATGACCGTCTTGCCTTCAAAAGCGGCAGGACCACCGGCGTTTTCTATGGCGGAAAACACATCTTCCCAACGTGTTGCCAAAACAATCACGTCTCCAAAATGGGCCGCGTCCTGAGCGGTTCCAGCGCGAACACCAAGGGAGCCAGCTGCGGCTTCAGTCTTGTGCAGGTCCCGGCCGGACAACATCACCTCGTGTTTGGAAGCCCACTTGCCCGCTAAGGCCTTTGCCATTCCGCCGGCACCAATAAATCCGATGTTCATAACCATCTCCTGTTGTTTGATGGCTTGAACATGGCGTGAAGGCTGCCATAAATAAAATCGTGAAATTAGATATTAGGTATAATCTGCGTGGATATAAAACAGACTGAGCTTGGGCTTCTCCTCGCCCTTCATGCCCTGCTGGACCATGAGAATGTCTCACTGGCCGCGAAACAGATCGGTATCACGCAACCTGCCATGTCGGCGCAGCTCAAGCGGCTCCGCGACCTCTTCAACGATCCACTTCTCGTGCCGTCTGGCCGGCGCCTGGTTGCGACCACGCGCGCCCGCGCATTGCAAAATGACCTGCGCGCCCATCTTCAGGGCCTGAACGCCCTGGTACGCGATCACACAGTTTTCGACCCGGCATTGAGCGAAACAACGTTTCGTCTGATCGGGACCGACTATGTCCATGCCGTTTTGGCCGCGCCCGTTCAAAAGATGCTGGCGGCGGAAGCTCCGGGTGCGCGGGCGGCATTTTTGGCCTTCGATCCGAAAACGCTCTGGTCATCGCTCGAAGCCGAAACGGCAGACCTTGCGCTTGCAACGGGCATGTCTTTGCCGGAGGCAAAAAGACAATCAGCGCTCACAGAAGATTTTCAGGTGATCATGTCCAAGACGCATCCTCTTGTGGGACAGCAAATGACACTTGAAGGATTTTGCGCTTTCCCGCATATCCTGGTGTCACCGGAAGGCGGTGGCTTCATTGGAGCCACAGACCGTGTCCTCAAAGAGACCGGTCACAAGCGCCGCGTTGCGATCTCGTTGCCGAGTTTTCTGCTGGCTCCAGCACTTGTATCCAGCTCCGATGCGCTTTGCATGATGCCGAGCCGTCTCGCCAAACTGTACGAAAGCAATGTGGCTTGCAGTCCATCGCCCTTCCCGTCCCCCGTCTTTGATATCGATCTGATGTGGCATCCGCGCCGACAAAACGACCCCGCCCACAAATGGTTCCGCGGACAGGTCCGTCGTTTGGCGCAAGGTCTTTGAACAAACCTTTGTAAGACTGTGATGGACGGAGATAAGTTCTCGCTCGGCAGACCTCTCTGATCTGGAGTGTCTAGCCGGTATACAAAGGCTACTTTGTCGGCCCGCTCCCGACCCGCGCTCTAACACGGGGTCCATCGGCCATACCGAGGCATACAACGATTTCATCAGCTCTTGGTGCGTCGGCAAGGCCAACGGTTATTGTGTCGATGTGATCAAACGACCAAGCCTCGTCCTTGTGGCCAAGCGGCAGATCCACTGCAACACCCATTGCGCCCACTTTGACATTTGATGGCATCAGGGCCTGACCGCCACCGATTTGGCTCCGCACCGGTTTGCCAAACCTTGGGTGCAACAATGCCGCTCCATGTTCGGCGATGCCGTCAAGACCGACAATTGCTGCCTTGCCATAGGACACTGCCGGACCGCCAAGGCTTTTCACAACGTCAGCTGCAAGCTTTTCGCCCAACATCGCTCCGCTCTCAAAAAGCGCAGAAAGATCGTCTTGCTCCAGACCGGCAAAAGGGTTTTGGATCACGGCCAGCGCCCCACATCGGACCAGTGGCGTGGATACAACGCCGGTTTCATCTGTTTCAGTCAACTCACGGATTAAAACGGTTTTCCGGATGTGCATTACGTTTCTCCTTTGACCAGTCGTTCCGCACCCTGTCGCTGAACCAAGCGGAATGCGAGGGCAGCAGGCACAACTGCAGCAAACAAACACATTCCAAAGATCAGCGCCGCACCCGGGGTGCCAACACTATCGAAAATTGCGCCAGAAACCGGCGGGGCCGCGGTCATGATGGCGTAGTAGATGGTGAAAAAGATTCCCATTCCGAATGCTCTGCGTTCTGGGGCAACAGCTTGGCCGGAAAGTGCCATGATGATCCCGGCTGGCGCCATACCGATCAGGCCGAAGAGCAAACTCGCGAGAAGTCCGGCAGAGGGAACGCTCAAGAGCACAAGTGCCGCGACGGCGCCCGTCATACAGATGATCAGAACAACGTCTCTGCGGCCGAACCGATCCACGATTTGACCGCATATGGCCCCTGATACGATCATCAACCAGCTCCCAACGCTGATTACGCCCGCGGCTGCGATACTCGACAAACCGTGTACTTCAAGCATCTTTGGCCCGAAGCTGAGATAGACAACATAGCCTGCGTTAAAGACGGCCCATGCGATGCCCGCACAAATGATTAAAGCCCATTCCGTTCGCGACAACTGGAATGCCCCTTTTGATGCAGGGCCGCTGTGTGTTTCAGGTGGGCGGTAAAACATCAGGACAGCGACAGCCGCGAGCGCGCAATAGATGGCAGCGGACAAAAATGGCACCCGCCATCCATGAACTTCTATGAGCCAGGCATAACCCGCTTGCCCCATCGCGATGCCAAATGGCCAACTCATGACGAGGATACTCATCGCAGTTGCGATTTCGCGTCCATCGAACCAATCGGCAACCATCTTGGTAAAGTACAAATTTGCGAACAGGAATCCTGCCCCTGCCATAAGCCGGCCAAGGGCAACCAAAGTAGAATCATTCGCCATGCCACACATGACGCCGCCAAGGGCGAGTGCGGCAAGACCGCCACCCGCCAGCAACCGATCCGAAGCGTAACGGCCAGAGAAACCTGCCGGAAGGGCGAGAAACAGGCCAGGCGCCATAAACAGACCGATCAGCAAGCCAACTTCGGCATAGGCCAATCCGAAACTCATTGCGAAAGCGTCGCCACTCGACGCCATGGTCTGAAATTGCAGACCGAGTCCGACCCGGGCAAAGAAGAGGAGTGAAAGCATCCGCCAGCGCATCGCTCACCTCCAATCGGACGCAACAGTGAACTGTTGCACTTGCTTGACCGTCATGACGCTTCTCCTTGCCACACCATGACGAAAGGTTATCAAGCGGCACAGTTTCCAAGTATCATGCGAATGCAGTATTTTATGCGAAGAGATGCAGTATTAGTCTGACGCAAATGCCGGAGCACTGGCTGTGTTAATCGGGAAATGGCACGAGAAATATGAAAAACTCTATGAAGCCGGCGTCCGATATTCTCAGCCCACGTGAGATTGAAATCGCGAGCAGCTATGCGGACGGTGACACTTATCAAAAGATCGCCGACCGGCTTTGTCTCGCACCGTCCACGGTCCGCACACACTTGGCAACCGTCTACCGCAAGCTAGAAGTTTCCTCAAAACTTGCGTTGCTCGCCCGGCTGAACGGGGATCAACCCAGCAACGAAGAACAGACGGACCATGCGGCCGTCATATCGGAATTGGCTCTCAGCCTGGAGGAAGCCTTGCGCCGAGAGCGCACGATGGCTGAGGTTTTAAAAATCATCAGCCGATCACACGGGGATATTGACGCCGTAATGGCCGCGATCCTCGGCTTTGCCCTGGAGTTGTGCGAAGCCGAATTCGGGGTTCTCTTCGAACACCACGGCAACAACCGATTTTCCGCCAGTTTCTATCGTGGCATACCGTCGGCGTTTCGCGATTGGTTTGACGAACAAGGCGCATTTGCTCCCGGCGCACAAACTGGATTGGGGCGGATGGAAAACACCCACGAAGTCATAAACATCTTCGACGTCCGGGCCGAGAAAGTTTACCACACCGATGATCCACTCCGGCATGCAACAGCCAAGCTGGGCGGTGCCCGATCCTTTGTCGCCATCCCGATGCTGTCCGGCGACCGGTTGGTCGGAGCCTTCACAATTTACCGGCAACAGGTGCGCCCGTTCAGCCGCGAGGCTACAGAACTTGCCCATACCTTTGCCGATCAAAGCGTGATCGCTCTGGAAAATGCCAGAATGTTCAGCGGCTTGCGCTCAGGCAATTGATCTGAGACCTGGGCTTGCTCCAGCACTTTTATCCATCTCCGATGCACTGTGCATGATGCCGAGCAGTCTCGCCAAACTCCACGAGGGCAATGTGGCGGGTAGTCTATCGCCCTTCTCGCCCCCGTCTTTAACGTTGACCTCCTCTGGCATCCACGTCACCAAAACGACCCGGCCCACAAATGTTTCCGAGCACAGGTTCAGCGCTTGGCGCAGGACCTTTGAGGCTTAAGAAGGTACGCCGACCAATTACACGGGCTTAACACCCCGGCGACGCTTTCGCAGACTGGAAGTTTTGATCATTACGAATGCCAAGCCGAAGTAGCGCGCGCCGCGCGACAAGGCTGCCGCCAACATAAACAACGGGAACGCCATTCCCGTGGCCCCAGCCAAAAGCATGGCAGTTTGGAATGGTATTGGCACGACGCCAATGACAAATACGGCAAAGAAACCGTAAGCTTTCATCCATTCTTGCGTTGTCGCAAGTCCAGCCTGCCAGCCGAAGGTATCAATCAGGAGCAGGCCAACACTTTCAAAAAACAGCCAGCCAACCACGTAGCCGACAGCCGCGGCTGCAAGACACCCGATCGTTGCCATCGCGGCCAAAGTCCAACCGCGCTTGGGATTGAGCAGCATGAGCGGAGCCAGAACGGCCTCAAGCGGGACAGGAACCACTGTCGCTTCGGCGAAACTGACAACCGCGACACCAATATTGCCTGACCGGGAATTTGCCAGACGCCATGACCAGCGAAACAACCGGCGGCGTTTACGGCCAGTTCCCGGCATCATTGGCAGCGTCTTTCATGTGGGACAGAGTCTTTATCCGGAAGTGCTGCTCTTGAGGGACACAGGTCCGTCCTAAAAATTGCCTGGATGTCGCGCGCATAGTCTATCTGCCGGAACTTTATCGGATCAGAAATCCAATCCATCGGGCCCTTAAGAAATCTCATCATCCAAGCAGAAAACCATAAACCAATATTGTTACATTTTTGGCCTTCGGGTCGCGGCGTAGAAGCAATGCAGGCCCAACACGTGGGCACGGTCTATGTCATGCTCGTAGGCCATTTCTGCAGTCCATCAGCCGATTAGATGGCCATTCAGGTAGATGGGAACTTCGCTGAGTTTCGCAATGGGAAAATCGCCGCGGTTCGGGAAAACTGAAGGGCTGCTCAATCGGCTTTGCAGTCCTGTCATACAAAAAGCCCGCCGGAGCGATCCGGCGGGCTTTGAAGTCTTCGAACCAGTTGGTCCAGCGATTAACGCTTGGAGAACTGGAAGGACCGGCGAGCTTTCGCGCGGCCGAATTTCTTACGTTCAACAACACGGCTGTCGCGTGTGATGAAGCCGTTCTTCTTCAAGATCGGACGCAGTTCCGGCTCGTAGTGGGTCAGAGCCTTGGACAGGCCGTGGCGCACAGCACCCGCCTGACCGGACAGACCACCACCGGTAACGGTGGCAACGATGTCGAACTGACCATCACGCTCGGTGATCATCAGCGGCTGTTTCAGGATCATCTGAAGAACCGGACGAGCGAAATACTCGGTGAAGTCCTTCTTGTTGACGATGATCTTGCCGGTACCCGGCTTGACCCAAACGCGGGCGATCGCGTCTTTACGCTTGCCGGTTGCGTATGCACGGCCCTGTGCGTCCAGCTTCTGGACATGGACCGGAGCTTCAGGGGCTGCGGTGTCGACCGCGCCGCCCAGTTCTTCCAGGGATTGCAGCTCAGCCATTGTTAAGCCCTCTTGCCGTCATTTTTTGCGTTGAGGCTCTTCACGTCGACCAGTTCCGGCGACTGAGCTTCATGCGGATGGTTCGGACCAGCGTAGACCTTCAGGTTGGACAGCTGCTTGTTGGACAACGGACCGCCCGGCATCATGCGCTGAACAGCTTTTTCCAGAACCCGCTCCGGAAAACGGCCTTCGAGAATGCCGCGTGCTGTACGCTCTTTGATGCCGCCCGGGTGGCCGGTGTGCCAGTAGTACTTCTTGTTGTCGTACTTGCGGCCGGTCAGAACCACTTTGTCGGCGTTGATGACGATGACATTGTCACCGGTGTCGACGTGCGGCGTGTAGGTCGGCAGGTGCTTGCCGCGCAGATGGTTGGCGATGTAGGCAGCCAAACGGCCAACAACCATGCCTTCTGCGTCGATCAAGATCCACTTTTTCTCGACCTCGGCCGGCTTGGCAGAGAAGGTCTTCATGAGTTCGATCCATGAGTTCAGGTTAAAGAAAAGGCCCGCGCGGCTTTCAACAAGCACAGCGAACGGACCTTCAATTCGTTCGGATCGAGCTTATACGCCTGTCCAAATTGGGCGTCAAGAACCTTTATTCGCGCAATGTTAAAAATAACACAATAAAATCAGATATTTAAAAAAACGGTATTATAGTACCGCATCTTTTTTGCGTCTTTTGATGGCTTATCGTCATCCTGCAGCGTCGGTGAGACCAAAGCGCTGGAATTGGCAGCATTCAATTTTCCGCTATTTTACGCGCCCTTAAGCGGTCGATGGCTACGATCTCCCTCGGATATGACTGGGAAACCCTGATGAACGTCACGCGTTTGTATGAACAACACCGCTATACGCTTCTTGCCGCAGCCACGGGAACGCTGGCCCTGATCGGCATCGTGTGGATTGCACTGGACACCCTTATAGACTGGCAGGTCCAGGAAGCAATCAAGCGCAACGCTGAGGAACGGGCGCTCAATTGGTCCCACAATTTCCTGGAAACCACGCCGTCTGCAATTGAACTGATCCAGACAGGCAAAGGCGATATGGACGATATCAACCGTCTGGAAGACTCCTTTGCACTGGTGAACATCATCCGCTTTCAGCTCTTTGACGAAGAAGGCAGGCAGACCTTCCTGTCAAACGGGAGCCTGGACCGGGACAGCAACTACGGCGACGCACCCAACGAGAACGCTGTTCGCGCCTTCGAGACGGGACAACCTGTCATCGAGGTTCATCACGATGACAATGACGAGCGGACGGATGGCGATCCTCGGGTTCCGGAGACCTATATCGAGGCGTATGTGCCCGCGATCACCTCTTCCGGCGAAAAGGTTGGCACGATCGAGCTTTATGTTGATGCCAGCGCTTTTGAAGAAGCTTTGGAAGAAACCTTTCAGGAGGTCAGCATATACCTCGTCGCCGGAACCGTGCTCGTTCTTCTGTTTCCGATCGGTGCATTCGTGCGCCGGACCCAACAACTTATGCAAAACGACAAGCGCATGCTTGAGTTGACGCGGTATGATCAGCTGACCGGGGTTTTCAACCGCAACTCGACGACGCAGCATTTAAAGGCACTGTTCATCGATCCCGACAGGGCGGCCGGAACCGGCATTCTCTTTGTTGACGTGGACTATTTCAAACAGGTCAATGACAAATACGGCCACGCCTGTGGTGATATCCTTTTGAAGCATATCGCGGATGTGCTGAAATCCAGTATCCGCCTCAAAGACGATGTCGTTGGCCGCTATGGTGGGGATGAGTTCGTGATCCTGTGCCGGAACATTACGAAAGAGGACTTCCGGGGGCTCTGGCAGCGCGTCATGGAAGGCGCCAAGACGCCCTGCACCCACGAAGGCAACAGCTACACACCCAGCTTGAGCGTTGGTGCTTATCTCTCGCGCGATGGAGACACGGAAGATCTCGCCCTGCACCGCGCGGACTTGGCGGTCTACGCGGCCAAACGCGGCGGGCGCAACCAGGTCGTTGAATACTCAGAAGATCTGGAAGGGCTTTTCAAGGATGAAGCTGCTCAAAAAAGCGCCTGACACATTCCGGAGTATTATTGTCGATTACCGCGGAGGGATTGAATAGGTGGCCGTTGCATGGGCAACCATATCGTCCTGTCCCTCCCCGGCAATCGCGCAGTCGACCACGGCCAATCGTTTTCCGAGTTTCAAAAGACGGCAGGTTGCCAGCAGATCGCCCGGCTCCGGCTTTCTCAAGAAATTGATGTTGAGATTGGTGGTGACAGCCAAGGCCTGCGGCCCGATATGCGCCAGAATGACGACATAGGCCGCAAAGTCCGCCATTGCCATCATCGTCGGGCCGGAGACGGTGCCACCGGGGCGCAAATGCCGTTCATTGGCTGACAGGCGCAGCACGGCTGCGCCGGGCTCGACACTCTCGATTGCGTAGATGCGGCCATCGGCATGGATTTGAGGAAAAACCTCGTCCAGCATCCCCATGATTTCATCAGCGCTCATGATCGGCTGCATCGGCTCCCCCAATCCATTCAACTTGCAATAATTCTATCTCTTTGACTTACGTAAACGTCAAAGCAGTTCTGATGCAAGTGTGTTCGCAGGGTAGATCGTCTTATTCGGCAGGTTCGACTTTTCTGGAAACCCGTTTTTCCACTTCATAGATACCGCGATCCCAAAGCCACACGGCAAGCGCCTGGAGGCCAATTCCGGTGCGCATCTCAAATTCCTCAAAGTGGAACCTGGACGCCTTGAGCCCCTTAAGAACCAGACCGGATCTGAGCGCCTTGCGCATAGGCACAGGCCCGCAAAAGAAGACGTGCGCATTCTCAACATCGCCGCCAAGGTCAGACACGATGCGGTCCGCAGTCAGCCGGATGCCCTCCGCGGAGTTGACGATGATCAGCTCCAGCGTATCCACCTCTTCAGCCAGCCGCTCCAGTTCGACCGCATAAGGAATGTCGTCCCGCTCCCGGACACAATAATAGAGCTTTACCGGACCGGTCTCGCGGCCTTTGAGGCTTTCCGCAAAGGCCAGAAACGGCGTAATTCCGATCCCTGCCCCAATCCACACCTGAGGATCCCGACCACGGGGCATCGAAAAATGCCCAAATGGACCCGACACGATCGCGCCCATGCCCGGCTGAACCGTTCTTTGCAGCCGGTCGGTGTAATCGCCAAGATCCTTGATGGAAAACCTCAGAACCTTGTCGTCTGTCGGCGCGCCGCTGAGCGTAAAGGGGTGCTCCTCCCCAAGTCCGCCACCATCGATCGACAGAAAAGCAAATTGCCCCGGCTTATGCCGCATCCCGCGCCCCTTGGGCACCAAGACCAGCTCCGTCAACCCGCCGACCCGACGGACAAGATCCACTTCATATCTGTGACCACGTGGTGCCATCGGACGAACGACAGACATCCAGATATAGGAAACTATTCCTAGGCCGCAGAATGCCGAAACATAGAGCCCAAGCGGGTCGAGGTTGGAAAAGGGCTTTGCAATGAAGAAGAAATGAAATGCTCCGAGAAAGAAGAACACCCCGATGATGCGGTGGCTCCATTTCCAAAGGTGATAGGGAATGAAGGTGATGACAGAGGCCAGGATCAGGATCATCAAGCCATAAAGGCTGATCTCACCGATATCTTCGGCAATTCCGGAGAACGTCCCGCCGCGCAACCCGCTCATCTCCGCGTCAATGATGTCATGCAGCCCCATGGCGACAAGCGCTATGACACCCAGCCACTTGTGCAGCACGAAAATCCGGTCAAGAGGACCAAAAACGATCTCCAAACCCGGGGCCCTCGTGGCGACAAATTGATTGATGCCCATCAGGATGAGAGCGGCGGAGCCAAGATATTGGCTGAACAAGGCAACTGGGTCCCGCTCGGAGGCGATCGGCACAAACCAATAAACCGGTATCAGGACCGCAAGTGCAATGAGGACAAGGCCGAGTGGGCGCATTGGAGAGTTCCGTCTTCTTGGCTTTTGGCTCTGCAAAACGCGAGGGCAGATGCACTCTGCCTTAGAAGAGCTCCATGACGGTGGCAAGACCGGGGGTGGGCCAACAAAAGATTATCGGACTGATTTTCTGGTATTTATATAAAACGTTTATCGACACCTGGCAGGCACTTGGTGACCCAACGCTTGGTCAAAACTCATCTGGAGACATGCACATGACACGAAACGGCCTTATCGCAGCTTTGACCGCCGGCATGCTTGCAAGTGCCGCGCATGGCGAAGACTGGACATATCTGGACGATCGGTCGACGCCCCAAAAACTGGTCCAAAGCTATTATTATGCCATCAGCAACCAGCTTTATGTTCAAGCTTACAGCTATTTTCAAAAGGACATGGCGCCCAAGGATTTCAAGTCTTGGTCGGAAGGTTATGCGGACACCAAAAGTGTTGAAGTGACGTATGGCCCGACCGAGCCTGATCCCGGTGCCGGTCAGATTTATTGGGGCCTTCCGGTCGCACTCAACACCACCAAGACCGATGGCTCCACTGTCGTTTTCTCAGGCTGTTACACGATCCACATGGCAAATCTTGGAATGCAGACAGAACCACCCTTTCAGCCAATGGGGATCGTCGAAGCATCGCTCAAGGAAACGGACGTCCCTTTTGAAAAGGCCGCACCTCAAAAGTGCTGATGATAAAATTCAAAGGGCGTGGGAGACAAGGCGAATACCTTCATCTAGTCATTTCCGCATATCATTTTGAAATACATGGCTTTCTTGGAGTACTGAGCGATCAGTTCAAGATCTCATAAATAGTGATGTAATTCAAAAGTGCGGCGGACTGCCTCGTAAACCAAATTTAATTCAAAATCTATCGAAACTGCTTGTCCAACTCATGACGAGAACAGCAGATCGATAGCATGATGACAGGATATTTGTTCCGGAAGTTTGTTCTTTCTGCAGCGTTCTTGCTGGCTCTAATCCTGTCCGCCGCCGCAACACCTTTGCAACTCGTTACGCTTCAATATCCGCCTTACGAATATCAGGATGGCGAAAAGGTAGACGGCATCGTCGTCCGCTTGCTTCACCACGCTTTTGAGAAGCTGGGACGGGACATAGAAATCACGGTCCTTCCATGGAAGCGCGCTCAACTCATGGCCAAAAAAGGCCAGGTCGACGGCATTTTCACCGTATATGAGACCCCTGAGCGGCTGAAGTATCTCGACTATTCCAAAAAGGTGCTAATCCCGCAGACGGTCTCCCTATGGGCGCTTCAAGAAACCGAAGTTGCCTACGATGGAACAATGGAAAGCCTTGCAGATGTTTCCATTGGTCTGGTTCTTGGTGTCAGCTACGGCGAAAAGGCCGACCGGGCGCTCAAGAGCGGTGCTTTGAAACACTTGGAGTATGCGCCGGACAGCGCGCAGAACATAAAGAAGCTGCTTGCAGGTCGCACATCCGTGGTCATCATGAACCGCTACGGCGCCCTGCACCATTTGCACCTTCAAGACGGCTTTGAACGGGTCAAAGAACTGACGCCCGAAATCTCTTCGGTTCCCTCCTATGTGGCCTTCTCGAAACTTAGAAATCATACCGCTCTTAGAGATCAATTCGACCAGGTTTTGGAGACCATGATCGCCTCTGGCGACTATGCGCGGATCATCGACGATTACTTCGCGGAGAAAACGGTAAAAACGGAGTTCTAAAGTATCCGCCGCTATGGCGGTTCGCGACACCCGATGCCCGCAGTCTGGGCGTCATAGCCACGGATGGAGGCACGCATGAAGCGACTCGCACACATTACTCTGATTGCAATGGGACTGGCATTCGGCGCAACAGCGGTCAAAGCAGAAACCGTCAGACTTGTGACCCTTGAGTACCCGCCCTACCAGTATGAGGCCGGATCTGATGCCGACGGCATCGTCGTGCGCATCCTGCGCGAGGCATTTGCCAAAATGAACGCGGACATCAGCATTGAGGTTTTGCCTTGGAAACGGTCTTTGAAGATGGTCGAGACCGGCGATGCCGATGCCATATTCACCGCCTATAAGACCGCCGAACGGGAAACCTTCCTCGACTATTCCAAAACCGTTCTGATGCCGCAAGTCGTCTCCGTTTGGGTCAACAAGGACAAGAGCGTTGCATTTGATGGCAGCATGGACAGCTTAAGTGATGTCTCGATCGGCCTCGTCGACGGGTTGAGCTACGGCGGCACGGTCGATGACGCTATCAAATCAGGTGTTTTGACGTCTCTCGACTACGCCCCGGAAAGCTCCAACAACATCAAGAAACTCATGGGTGGGCGGATCGATGCCGTCATCATGAACAAGTACGGCGCCATGCATCACCTGAAAAACCTGGGCGGTCTGGAGAAAGTCGCAGAGCTCGAGCCCGAGCTGTCTTCTGTTCCGTCCTACATTGCTTTTTCAAAAGCCAACAACCTGGCCGGTATGCGGGATGAACTCGACACCGTCCTGCAAGGCATGATCGACAGCGGCGAGTATCAAAGCATCATCGACGCTTATTTCGCCCAATAACCGAATGCTCCAACCTTGCGCGGCCCCGCCCGTTTGGTGGGGCCCTTTCTTTATGCCGGTTCAAAGAGCTCGATAACGTTTCCGGATGGATCCCGGCACAGGATCTGTTTTCCGCCGGGCCCGGTGACGATGTCATTGAGGAAAGGGAGTTCTTTCTGCCTGAGCTCGGTCACAAGCGTTTCCAGATCAGCCACAATAAGGACGCAGCGGTTCCACCCTCCAGATTTCGGGACAGTTCCATCTGCCATCGGCTTTGACGCAGACGCCATTGGCCCCGCCAGCCAGAGCTCAAGATCATCGCGCTTGAGAATCGCCATCGCCGGCCCAAATTGCTGTTTCAGGTCAAATCCGAGTTGACCCCGATAGAAGGAGACGGCCTCATCGACATTTTCAACAAGATACCGGAAATGCGCCACTGAAGTCCTCCATTCGGAATACAACCAGTAATTATAACCTAGCGCCTCATCATACGGCTGTCATTTATACCGATAATCACCGCAGACACGACTTCGTGCACTTAAAAACGATCTATCGCGTCAAGCGCGTATAATTTGACCCCACACGCTTAGCCTACATATCCTTACAATCTTTCCGTGAAACTCAGGTGTCAATGCACCCTCTCAAATTGGAATTTTGTGAGGAACAGGAGATGCACAAAAGCAGCAGTGGCCCGCGCGCGGACCAAGTGCGCTGCGACACAATCTTTACTTACATATTCATGCTGGTAACGTCTGCGCTGGCCACACTGGGCCCGCCGAATGCCGCGTTTTCCAGAAATCTCAGCCCGAAGTTTCCGGCCGCATACTATGCCGAACAAGGCAACAAATACTTCGACACACTAGACAGCTATGCGTCCCGCGCCTCAAAGCCCAACTATTCCACCCATGTGATCCGGTGGGAGTGGCCTCCCTGGCTGTACCTGACCGGTCACAAGGACCACTGGATGACGATGGACCGGTTGCTTGTGCTCTATCCGACGCGCGTCCTGAACCGGGACTGCCGCAGTTTTAAGGTCCAACCTTTCAGCCGGTGCCGGGTCACTTTCCACTATGAGTGGATCGATTCCTATGTCGATATTTATCAGGAGTTCACCTTCAACGATTACGGGCAAATCACCTTCATCGAAGCTTGGACCGATGAAGCCGGTTTTCTCCCGATGAATGCAACAATTGACCGTTGGGCCGAGGGGAAAGCAGTGAACAGGCTGTCGACCCGCGTACCAGGCCTTGGCCGCGCTGATGGACGGTATCAACCCATACCGCCACAGCACCTTGCCCGTGTCGACCGCGATCTGCGAAACCTGCAGATCCGTCTCCGGGTCCCGGTGATCGCATGGCTGGTCGAAAGCGTGCGGTTCACTTTCAACGCCTAAGTGATTTTGGTTCGCAGATGCCGGTCTTCCAATTAACCCCGGCGACGGCCGCGGCGGCGACCGGATCCGGCACCCTCGCCTTCTGCAGCGCGTGCGGCATCGGCTTCCTTGTTGGGCGGAGACACCAGCGGGCCAATCTCTGAAATCACCTGTTCGAGCGTCGGACGCACACCCTTTTTGTAGTCGTCAAGCGCAAGACGCATTGCCTTCAAATGGGAGGGAGACGTGCCACAACATCCACCGACAATGCGCGCTCCTGCGTCCAAAGCCATGCGGGCATAGTCCGCCATCAGTTCTGGTGTACCTGTATAGACCACCTCATCCCCCTTGATTTGGGGAATGCCGCAATTGGCCTTGGCAACGACAACCGCGTCCGGATAAGCCTCGGTGATCTCCATGATGGCCGCCAGCAAATCAGAGGCACCGACGCCGCAATTCGACCCGATGGCAACCGGCGTGCAGGCAAACTGGTCCTGCAAATCCCCTAGCCCCTTTGGCGACAGCCCCATCATGGTTTTGCCAGCCGTATCGAAACTAGCGGTGATGACCAAGGGCATATCAAAGCCTTGAGCAGCTTCCGCCGCTGCCTTCATTTCCTCAATCGCGGACATGGTTTCGACCCAGAGGACATCGACACCGCCCTCAACAAGCCCTTCGATCTGTTCCCGAAAGGCCTCAACGCCCTCTTCATAGGACAATGCGCCGAGCGGCTGGAACAGTTCGCCCGTTGGACCGATCGAACCGCCGATGAGAACGTCCCGGCCAGACTGTGCAATGACTTCCTTCGCAAGGTCGACCGCGGCGATATTGAGTTCCTTCACGCGGTCCTGCGCGCTGTGAAGCTTCAACCGGTGCCGGTTGCAGCCGAAGGTGTTCGTCAGAATGATGTCGGACCCGGCATCGACAAACGACTTATAAAGCGTCTTGATCTTTTGTGGTTCGTCCGTGTTCCAGAGTTCCGGCGCGTCGCCGGACACCAGCCCCATATCGAACAAGTTGGTGCCCGTTGCCCCGTCCGCCAGCAATGCACCTTTTTGAGCGAGGAAATCTTCAAACTTCGACATGTCTTTTTGGTCTTTCCGAGTCGTCTCGAGCCCGAAGGCAAATCTGAGGCCTGCAATAGCAGACCCCGCGCGGATGTCCACGCGGGGTTTTGTTTTTCCGGTTCGTCGGCTGTTCCAGCCCTGCGCCGGAAGCTAACCAGTTGTCTGATGGCCCCGGTTCAAGCCCGGGACTGCGGACCATATACGCCGCGCCTTAGCTCCGCGGTTTAGCGTTCTCCGGATCGTAGAGCGGTGCATAGCCGACACCAGCGACTTCAACCGGGTAGCTTTCGGAGAAGTACTCCACCTGAAGCTTGCGGCCGACTTCACAGTACTCTTGAGGCAGATAGGCAAGTGCAATGTTCTTGCCGATGGTCGGACCATAAGCCACCGAGGTGGTGTAGGAAATGCGGCCGAGCTCATCGACCAGTGTTTTGCCGGTGTCCGGATCCTGAACCGGCATCGCACCGACCGGGAACCGCTCAACGCCGCTGGCATCCGTGTTTTCCTGCATGACCAGCGTGCAGAGCATCGCCGGTTGCTTGTCCCGCGCACGGTATTCCAGATGCTTTTCCTTGCCGCGGAAATCGGCTTCCTTGACCTTCGGACGGGCCAGATCCGCCTCATAAAGGTTGTACTGGGTCAGAAGGTCGGCGTTCTGGAGGCGGAGCGATTTTTCCAGCCGCCGGGAGTTGGCGTATGTTTCAACACCAACGGCCATGATGCCTTCCGCGCGCAGCGCGTCCCAGGCAGCCAGGCCGTCTTCGTACTTCATGTGAAGTTCCCAGCCCTGCTCGCCAACGTAGGACAAGCGAAGCGCGGACACTTTCTTGTCGGCGATTTCCAGATTGCGGATCGCTGCAAACGGGAAGTTTTCCGGATCAAGAGCCGCTGGATCGGACACGACTTTCTTTAGATTTTCACGGGCATTCGGACCCCAGATGCCGATGGTCGTGTACTCTTCACTGACATCGGTCACCGTGACATCGAAACCCTTGTCTTCCGCAATGCGCTTTACATAGTGATAGTCGCGCGGCCCGGCATCGGCGCCATCAACGATCCTGCAGCGGTCTTCCATGCGGAAAATGGTGAGGTCAGCTCGGACATTGCCTTCATCATCGAGGAAGTGCGTGTAGATGCCTTTGCCGATGTTGTTGTCGCCGCCGATCTTGGCCGCGCACAGCCACTCCATCAGTGCAACATGGTCCGGACCTTCCACATCGAACATGTAGAAGTGCGACAGGTTGATGATGCCGCAGTCCTCAGAGAGCGCCAGCTGCTCGGCATTGGATACGCGCCAGAAGTGACGGTTGTCCCACTCGTTTTCGCGGACCGGAACCTTGTTGCCGTATTTCTCCAAAAGGTGCTCGTTGGCCGCGTAGCCGTGCGCCCGCTCCCAGCCGCCAAGTTCCATGAAGTAACCGCCAAGCTCCACCTCACGCTCATAAAACGGCGAACGCTTGATGTTGCGTGATCCAGCATAAGGCTCGCGCGGGTGGATTGCCGGGAAGTAGATCTTCTGCGCCGCCTCGTAGCACCGGTCCTCGATGAACTTTTCCGTCATCTGGTGCGGATAGAACCGGGAGTAATCGATACCTGCATGATCGATCTCAGTGCGGCCATCGGTCATCCAGTCGGCGATCAGCTTGCCGTAGCCCGGAGCATCCTTGACCCAGATGGCAACGCAGTACCAAAGACCGCGCACCTTCTGGCTTTCGCCGCAGGACGGACCGCCAGCGGCCGACACCTGCAAAAGCCCGTTAAACGACCATGTCTCGTTGTAGCCGAGTTCGCTGAGGATCGGGGTCAGTTCCATCGCCTTTTCAAGCGGCTCGATAACCTGTTCCAGCTCCAAGTCGCGCTGCGATGGTGACAGGCGTGCCTCTTCTTTGGATTGAAGATCACGCGGGTGGCACATGCGCGGATTGGTGGTCTCGTAGTAGCCCCACTCGATCTGGCCGCCTTCGGTGGTTTTCGGATCGCCCGTATCGCGCATATAGGCGGAGTTGCCCTGGTCGCGAAGCAGCGGATAACCTATGTCCTTGCCGGTGCCCTCAAATTCATTGAACGGACCGAAGAACGTCAGCGGGTGGTCAACGGGCATGACCGGCAGATCCTCGCCCACCATGTTTGCGATCAGGCGGCCCCAAAGACCGGCACAGACAACAACATGATCGGCCATGATTGTGCCGCGGTGGGTTTTCACACCGGTGATCTTGCCGTCCTCGACAATCAGGGACTGCGCCGGTGTGTTGGCGAAGGATTTCAGCTTTCCGCTTTCAACGCCCATGTCGACCAACCGGCCCGACAGTGCTTGGGACCGCGGCACAACAAGACCGGCGTCCGGGTCGTAGAGGCCGCCCTGAACCTGATCTTCCTCGATCAGCGGGAACATTTCCTTGATTTCGGAGGGTGTGACGAGGCGGACATTGGTGCCAAATGCCTTGCCAGAGGTTACCTTGCGCTTGATTTCCTCCATCCAGGCATCGTCGCCGGTACGGGCAATTTCCAGCCCGCCGACGCGCTCGTAGGCACCCATCTTGTCGAAGAAATCGACGGAATAGAGCGAGGTCCATGTGGACAAGAAGTCGTGGCTGGTGGTGTAGCAGAAGTCTGAAGCGTGGGCGGTGGAGCCGACGTCGGTTGGAATGCCAGATTTGTCGATGCCGACAATGTCCGTCCAGCCGCGCTCGATCAGGTGATGCGCAACCGAAGCGCCGACGATGCCGCCGAGACCAACGATGACGACCTGTGCCTTGTCAGGAAAAGCTGACATGTTTCATTCCTCTTCAAAAGGCAGGAAGCGCTGTGCTTAAACGCGCTCCCCTCCGCTTGTCCCATCCACGAAGGATATTCTTCTGCACCTTGGAGCCATTGCCCCGCCGATTTGGCCGTCAGTATTGCGACACTCGGGAGGGTAAAGTAGCTCAATTGCGTCATGGGAGCATGTTGCGACGACACGCTGCAGAATTTCAGCCCGGCAAACCGCGGCCGTCCGACGCAGGGGCCGGAACCGCCGCAATGACGGAAATAGGGCATGATAGGACGCATCCGCACCAAGGTTGCTGGCCAAGCTCTCTAAGACTTGACATAACGACACAAATTTTTCTGTTCAGGGAGCCCCTCAATGTCAGACGCCGCCGTCAGCACCGGCCGCCGTGGCCGAACCGCCCGCCGCGAAAGACGCACCGCCACGTCCGGAGGCGTCGGCGCTCCTTATATCAGCCGAGGCATTCCGAATTACGAAGTGCTGAGCGACGAGAGCGCGGCAACCATTGAGGCCAACGCGGATCGCATCCTTGCTGAAATCGGACTGGAGTTCCGCGAAGATCCCGACGTCCTGAACATCTGGAAGATTGCCGGCGCTGAAGTTGACGGCGAGCGGGTTCGCTTTCCGAAAGGCATGCTGCGCGAGATCCTGAAAACGGCTCCGCCGCAGTTCACCCAGCATGCCCGTAATCCGACACGCAATGTGGAAATCGGCGGCAATAATCTTGTATTTGCCCCGGTCTACGGGCCTCCTTTCGTTACCGACCTTGACCAGGGCCGCCGCTACGGCACGATCGACGACTTCCGCAACTTCGTGAAGCTCGCCTATATGTCCCCGTGGATGCACCACTCTGGCGGCACCGTGTGTGAGCCGGTAGACCTGCCGGTCAACAAGCGTCATTTTGATATGGTCTATTCCCATATCAAATATTCCGACAAGCCGTTCATGGGATCCGTCACAGCCCCGGAACGTGCAGAAGATTCGGTTCGGATGGCCCAGATCACGTTCGGCGAAGACTTCGTCGACCAGAACTGCGTAATGATCCAGCTGATCAACGCCAATTCGCCTTTGGTGTTCGACGCAACCATGCTGGGCGCGCTCAAGGTCTACGCCCGGAACAATCAAGCCTGTATCGTCTCGCCGTTTATTCTGGCCGGCGCGATGAGCCCGGTGACCGTTGCCGGTACCCTCGCACAGGTTCTGGCCGAGGCATTGGCCGGCTGCGCCCTCACCCAGCTGATCCGTCCAGGCGCTCCGGTCGTCTTCGGCGCGTTCGTCAGCTCCATTTCCATGCAGTCCGGTGCGCCGACTTTCGGAAGCCCGGAAGGCTCGCTCCTTTTGAACGGCGCAGCAAAGCTTGCTCGCCGCGCAGGTCTTCCGTTCCGCTCCGGTGGCTCGTTCACCGCATCCAAATTGCCGGATGCCCAGTCCGCTCAAGAATCAGCCCAAACGATTACCGCGACCGTTCAGGGCGGCGTGAACTTCTGCCTGCACGCAGCTGGGTGGCTCGAAGGCGGCCTTTGCTCGTCCTATGAAAAGTTCATCATGGATGCCGATCAGCTCGGCATGATGCACGTCTTGGCCAAAGGCATCGATGTCAACGACGAGTCGCTCGCGATGGACGCTTTGGAAGAAGTCGGTCCCGGAGGCCACTTCCTTGGCGCAGCTCACACACAGCGCAATTTCGAGAGCGCCTTCTACCGGTCCAGCGTTGCGGACAACAATTCCTATGAGCAGTGGCTCGCGGATGGTGAACTGGACGCGGCAAAACGGGCCAACAAGATCTGGAAAGAGCAGCTCGCGGCTTATACAGGTCCTGCTCTCGATCCGGCCATCGACGAAGCGCTGCTGGACTTCATGGCAGAGCGCAAAGCGTCGTTCCCGGACAGCAACGTCTAAGTCGCCCGGAGTGACACCATGAAAGGCGGCTGTCTTTGTGGTCGTGTCACCTACGAAGTAACGGGGCCATTGCGCCCCGTTATTGCTTGTCATTGCCTCCAGTGCCGCAAGACATCCGGTCATTTCGTGGCTGCCACCCAGGCGGCGAAGAAAGACCTCCACATTCAGGGCGAAGACAATCTGACCTGGTTTCAATCATCCGAAAGCGCTCGCCGTGGTTTTTGCGCAGCCTGCGGAAGCCAGCTCTTCTGGGAGCCGGAGGGACAAGACGCGGTGTCGATTATGGCCGGCACACTGGACGGCCCCACCGGCCTTCAGATCAGTCATCACATTCACTGTGAGACCAAGGGAGATTACTACCAGTTGCCGGATCGTGGTTCTGAGTAAGCGCCTTCAGCGCCGTCTTCCAGGCAAAGGACACGCGAAAAACGCATTGATCAGATTACCGGTTTGCTTGTCTTTCTGGTTGGTCTAACCTGCCGCCCACCCCTGCCAGCAGGTTCTGCAAAATGCACCCGGTAACGTGATAGGTGACCATGTCCTCTGAAACCGCGCACGTCCAAAAACTCGCCGACGATCTGACCCGCTGGCTGACGGCAGACGCATTGCCCGCCTGGCACGCAGGCGGCATAAATTCAGACACTGGCGAGTGTTACGAAACCATAGACCTTGCAACCCAGCAAGGCGTGCCCAAAGACCGCCGGGCGCGTGTTATTCCACGGCAAATCTACTCGTTTCTTGAAGGGGCCCGGCTTGGCTGGACGGGCCCGTCGGAGAGCATTGCCACCCGGCTCTGGGCCTGGTTTTCGGACACCTACCGGATGCCGGACGGCACCTTTGCGGCAACCGCGGCCATGGACAACACCCTGACCGATGCGCGCTTCGATCTCTATAATCAGGCGTTCGTGCTTTTTGCCTTGGCCCACATGGCCGACAAGATCCCGGCCTGCGCAAGCAGCGCCGAAGCAGATGCAAAGTCACTCGTTGAGGTATTAGTCAAGAGCTACAAGCACCCAGTAATCGGGTTCCGGGAGGACAATCCGGACCGCATCCCTCTGCGCGCAAATCCCCACATGCACCTGTTTGAAGCTGCAATGGCTTGGGAAAGCGTCTCCAACGACCCGATGTGGTCGGGTATGGCGGATGAGTTGGCCGAGCTGGCTCTTACCAAACTGATCGACCCGGTGAACGGCGGATTGCGCGAATTTTTCGATCTTCACTGGGGCCCTTTGCCCGGCGACGAAGGACGGATATTGGAGCCTGGACATCATTTTGAATGGGCTTGGCTGCTGGTCCGGTGGGGCACAAGCCGGGCCGACGCGGATGCACTTGTCGCAGCCAGGCGGCTCTATGACATCGGCTGGACCTACGGCATTGACGAAAGCCGCGGCGCGACCTTCATGTCGATCAATGACGACTTTAGCGTGCGCGACCCAGTCGCACGGCTCTGGGGGCAGACGGAATGGATCAAGGCCGCCATTGCCTTGGCCGGGATATCGGTTGGCGCGGAACGCGAGGCCTATACGGCCGACATTTCGCTCTCGGTTGCAGCGCTTACGGCTTATTTTGAGGACGTGCCCGCCGGCCTTTACCGGGACAAGTGGCACGTGGACGGCTCGTTTGAAGACGAGGCCGCACCTGCCAGTTCGCTCTATCACATCGTCTGCGCCATTTCGGAACTGAACGCCTTCGCCAAGTCGCTGTAACTGCGACTTGAACATGAATGGCGAATGCAGAGCACGATAAGACGTTTTCCGCATTTTACAGAAGCGACGGGCGCTCTATAGCTGAGCACCGGATAGGATTCGAAAACCGATCTGAGGTTCAAAGGGAGGCGGAATGCCACAAGCTCAAATCATTGACGGAAAAGCAATTGCAGAAACCGTGCGTGGTGAGATTACCGAACGCGCAGCAAAGCTTCTGAGCGAAACCGGCAAACGCCCCGGCCTTGCGGTTGTTCTTGTCGGAGAAGATCCGGCAAGCCAGGTCTATGTCCGTAACAAGGACCGCGCTGCCGAAGCGTGTGGCTTTCATTCCGTGAAACACACCATGCCTGCCGAATCCAGCGAAGATGCAGTGCTAGGCATGGTCGATCAGCTGAACAACGATCCGGACATTCACGGGATCCTCGTGCAGCTTCCCCTGCCCGGGCATATTGATGAAAGCAAGGTTCTGCGCTTGATCAAGCCGGAAAAGGATGTCGACGGCTTTCACCCGATCAATGTTGGTCTTTTGACCGCCGGCGAACGCGACAGCGCGCTCGTCCCCTGCACGCCTGCGGGCAGCCTTGTGCTGTTGAAGCGCACCCTCGGCGACACTTTGTCCGGCAAGAATGCTGTTGTCGTCGGCCGGTCGAACATCGTCGGAAAGCCGATGGCTTCGCTGCTACTGCAGGAAAGTTGCACCGTCACCATCGCCCATAGCCGTACCAAAGACCTACCCGACGTTGTCCGCGCAGCCGACATTGTCGTTGCAGCCGTCGGACGGCCGGAGATGATCAAGGGCGATTGGATCAAACCGGGGGCCACAGTGATTGATGTTGGCATCAACCGGATCCCGGCACCGGAAAAGGGTGAAGGCAAAAGCCGACTTGTCGGCGATGTCGCCTTTGACGAAGCCGCAGAACACGCCGGCGCCATCACGCCGGTGCCTGGCGGTGTCGGACCGATGACGATTGCCATGCTGATGGTCAACACGCTGACCGCCGCCCGGCGGCTCATGGGCCTACCGGAAGACGAGCCGCTTTTTTAGCTGTTCCGCTAGGTCAAACCGCCGCCTTGCATTCGGCCTGCCTCCATGGTCTATCAGTGTTGACAGCCTCTTAACCATGGCCAACTAAGCTGCGCCATGTAGGGACTGCAATTGCAGATAAGTTGATGGCATGACAAAGGACGCTAAGTGCTTGGTCATGCCGACTTTAAACCTGAACAGGCGGCAGTGAGTGAAGGGTCTACCGTCTCAAGCGTCCGGACATGTCCGGCGCCTGCGCTCAAGCGCAAGAGATGCACGCGTTCACATAAAGAACGCGGCACCCTTTTTGCTGTCCACTTCTTCACTATTGGCCCTCAGCGTCTCAGTACCGCTCCTATTGGCGCCACAGCCCGTACACTCATTTGAAATCTTCGGCTGGAAGTTCTTTGAAAACGGCAAGGAAGAAGAGGCCGCCGTCCCGGACCCCATCGCCTATGAGGCAGAGGTTGCTGTATCTGAGCGCAGTGATGCTGATCTGACCAAGGAAATGACCGCCACGTCGCTTCTGGTTCAGCAAGTGAAGAAACCGCCCTCGGGTGAAGCCGGGTTGATCGCCCGGTCCTTGTCGGACCGGGAACGTTTGATCGCCCGCCTTTATGCCGATGGGCGCTACGGCGGCACAGTCAGCATTTCCCTGAATGGACTGCCGCTTGAAAGCGCGCTTGAACGTGCTGGCTTGCCGGACGGGCGGCCTGTTCAAGTCAAGATCCTGGTCGACCCGGGCCCGGCTTTCACATTCGGCACTGTCACAGTACGAAGCCCCGGCGGCGAACTCTCGACCGATCCTACTTTCTGGGGTCTTGCTCCCGGAGAGCCCGCAGGCTCCGGCAAAATTCTGAGTGCCGAGCGCCGAATTGTCACGATGTTGCGTGGACGCGGCTATCCGGAGGCGAAAATCGCAGAACGCCGGATTACGGCAGATCACAGCTCCGATCGATTGGACGTCGCCCTGGTCGCAGAAGCCGGTCCGCAGGCAAGGTTCGGCAAGGTATCGGTCTCAGGCACCGAAGTCACAAAGCCGGAGTTTGTGGTCCAGCAGGCGATGATCCCGGAAGGTGGCATCTATTCACCCGAAGACATCTCACGCGCTCGGAAACGCTTGAACGACCTCGGCATTTTTTCCTCAATCCGGTTTGTCGAAGGCGACATTGCAAGACCGGATGGCACGTTGCCGATCACCATCCAGGTTACCGAGCGCAAACGCCATGTCATCGGTGCGGGCGCGTCCTGGTCCAGCACCGAAGGCTTCAGTGCGGAAGCCTACTGGCGCCGCCGCAACCTGTTTGGCGGCGGGGAAACCCTGTCGGTCGAAGGCTCGATTGGCCGGATCGGGTCCGAGAGCATTGCCAACCAGGAATACTCCGCCCGCATTGCATTTGAAAAACCCGGTGTTTTCGGCCCTCTCACCAGCTTCACGACAAGCCTTGAAGCCAAGCAAGAAAACCCGGATGCCTACATCAGCCGGACGCTGACTTATGACGCATTCCTGAGCCGGGAATTCAGCGAACAGGTAAAGGGCCGGGCCGGCTTTGAAATCCAGTACGCCGACGAAGAAGACGCATTTGGCGACAACCAATATCTTCTGGTCGGGCTTCCGGCGGATCTGACCTTCGACAACCGGGACGACAAGCTCAATCCGTCAAAGGGTGTCTTTGCGGCGCTCTTTGGCGAGCCGGCCTATGATGCCAAGAACGGCAACGGAATGGGTTTCCTCCAAGGAACCGTTTCAAGCTACTACGCCCTGGATGAAGCAAAACGCTTTATTCTTGCCGGAAAGCTGTCCGCCGGATCAATCATCGCGCCGTCTGTGTCGGCCGTGCCAGCGAACCGCCGTCTCATTGCAGGCGGCGGCGGGTCAATCCGCGGCTACGCTTACCGGAACGTTGGCCCGCGGTTAAACGGCGAAGTTGTCGGCGGGCGCTCGCTCATCGAGATGTCCGGCGAAGTTCGCGTCAGGATCACCGAGACAATCGGCGTCGTCGGCTTTGTCGATGCGGGCAATGCTTATGAAGATACCATTCCTGATTTTTCTGATGGCCTTAAGATAGGCGTGGGCGCCGGACTGCGTTACTTTACGCCCATAGGTCCCCTTCGAGTCGATGCGGCCGTCCCGCTCGACCCGGAACAGGACGACCCGAGTTTTGCCCTTTATGTTGGACTAAGCCAGGCCTTCTAACGCCGATGCGTTTTGTAAATCTAGCCCTGAGGATCATTGGACTGCTGGTCACACTGGCGGTCGCAATCCCAGTTGTCGTAATCGCGATCTTGCAATTCCCGGCAGGACGGACACTCGTGTCCAACATGGTGAGCGATCTTGCATCCTCACCGGCCCAAACCATCTCTGTCGAAGACTTTTATCTTGGGTTTGACCTCGACCTTTCGGCCAAACGCATTGCACTGGGCGATGACTTGGGCACCTGGCTCGAAGCGGATGATTTAAGCGTTTCATGGTCTCCGCTTCAGCTCATCTCCGGCACACTGCAAGTCAATGACATCTCCGCCTCCCGGGTCGACCTGAACCGGCTTCCCCCAGCTTCGAAAGAGACGCAGCCCGACGAAAGCACCGATGAGACAGGATCATCTTTCGCGCTCCCTCTTGATGTTGCACTCGGATCGCTCAGCATTTCGGAGATAAATCTCGGCGAGCCACTTCTCGGGACACCGATCGCGCTGGCGTTGACCGGCTCAGGCAGTGCCGCGATGGATCCGGCGATCTTTTCGGCCAACCTGGACGTCCGGCGGATCGACGGTGTAGACGCGCACCTCACCGCAAAAGCAGAGTTCGCCCCCTCGGAAGAAACCCTGGCCTTTGACATCAAGGTGTCCGAACCGCGCGGTGGTTTGGCAGCCCGGGTGCTTGATGTTCCAGACCTTCCGGCCCTCGGCCTTGAGCTGACCGGCAGCGGCCCGCTTAATGAATGGGCCGCGGATCTCAGCATCGCTCTTGATGGACGCCAGACGGTCTCCGGCACGGCCAAGCTTGCCGAAACGGCCGCGGCCCGCCACTTGACCTTTGACCTTGACGGCGACCTCGCCCCATTGGCGCCGCCCGAAGCGCATGCCTTTTTGCTGGGCACAACCAACGCCACCGGCAAGGCAGATTTCACATTGGATTTCGCGCCGCAGTCCGGTGCGATCAACCTGAAAACACAGACCGTCTCCCTGTCGGCCCAAGGGGCGCTTGAAAACAACCGCTTGTCGGCCGATGCCGACTTGGCCGTCAGCGCGGGCGGAGATTCTCTGATTGCACTCGATCTCGGTGACCGGCGGATTGCCTTCGGACCATTGACGGTCAAACTCTCCGCAAATGGCGACATGTCGTCGGTCGGCTGGTCAACGGACATTGGACTGGCCTCGTTCGAAACCACCGAAATCCGCAGCGGTCAAATCCAACTGGCGGCAAAGGGAAGCGGTGCAAACCTCACCCCGGACGTGCTGACGACCCCCTTTGATCTCTCCCTGACTGCTGATGGCTTGCAGGGCCTAATGACTGAAATCCAGTTTGTCACGGGTGCTTTGGCACTCAACTCCAATGGATCGGTCAATGGCGCATCGCAAACACTCGATTTGAGCGCCCTCGCCCTCACCTCCAGTTTTGTGAACCTTAATCTATCCGATACTGAGCTGGGTGCGGAAAAGGCGTCCGGCAATGGTCGGCTGACCCTGTCCGATCTAAGCCGCTTTTCACAACTCGCTGTACAAGATCTAGGCGGTGCTGTGACGGCAAGCGTGGATTTCGACATGGACCCCTCAGCGCTGGAAGGAACAGCAAATCTTCAGGCCGTCGCGCAAGATATTCGGACAGGCACGGCGCAAGCCGATGCGCTGCTCACTGGTCGAACGGACATGAAAGGCACCGTCAAACTTGCCGGTGTGGACGATGTATCGGTTGAAGATCTGACGGTGACAAACACCAATTTAACCCTGGCCGGATCTGCGGATTATGTGTCGGGTACCCTCGCTTCCGGCATCACTGTATCCCTCCCCGATCTCGCTTTGGCGGATCCGCAGTTGGGCGGCGCGCTGGACCTCAGTGCTGAAACATCCGGCCCGCTGGACCGGCTGGACATCACCGCGGATGTGAAATCCAAACAGATCCTCCTGGCCGGCACTCCTCTCGACAATCTGGAACTGGACATCGAGGCGACCGCCGATCCGTCGGCACCGTCCGCGAGCGTCAATGGGTCCGCAGACCTGAACGGGCAGACCGTCTCGGTTGATGTGGATCTCAAAAGCGCTGATGGCGCGGCGGAACTCAATCCGTTGGCCGTGAGAGTGGCGGAAAACACAATTTCCGGCGATCTTGCAGTGGCCGACTTGGAAAACCCTGTCGAGACACTGAGTGGTTCCTTGAAGATCGATGCGCCGAACCTTGCAGCGATCTCCCCCTTGGCCCTGACGGAGCTTGGCGGCCGCCTCGAAGGAACCCTTACTGCCGATCCTGATGCTGGAAAACTTCTGCTGGATCTCTCCGGTGCTGAAATCGACGTTCCTTCAGTCAACATCGGCAGTCTTCAGCTGAAAGCCGACATCGCGCGTCCCTATGATCCCAAAACGGTGTCGGCCGATCTTGTCGTGAACGATCTGATCACGGCGGCAACCCCGGTGCGCAGTGTGGCCCTGACGGCAAAGCCGCAAGGCGATGGAACGGCTCTGACCGCCGATGTAAAGCTTGAAGATGGTGCGCAAGATGGCCTCACCCTTGCAGCTGTCCTGTCCCAGCCCACTGCCACGAGTTATGCGCTCGCACTCAATCAGCTCGCGCTAAATTATGAGGGCATCGCCAGCCAGCTGAAGCAGCCTGCCACGATCACCTATGGCGATGGGACAGCCGATATCACTCCGCTGGAACTTGCGCTCGGGCAAGGATCGTTATCAATCTCAGGATCTGCCGGCGAGGCTCTGGGCCTGCAAGCCGATCTGAACGCAGTGCCCCTTTCATTGGCGAACGCTTTTGTGTCGTCGCTCGGCATCGGCGGCACTTTGACGGGAACGGTACATGCAAAAGGCAGCACATCAGCGCCGGAAGTTGACTGGGCGCTGTCCGGCAGCGGCCTAACCGCATCTCCCTTGCGGGACAATGGGCTCTCAGCCCTGGCGCTAAACTCGAACGGCACTCTGATTAACAATCAGATATCCCAAACCACGAAGGTGTCCGACGCAAACGGACTGTCTATCAGCGCCAACGGCACAGTCGGACTGACTGCACCGCAGCCGCTTTCCATCACTGTAGACGGAACCATCCCGACAGCGGCCTTGAGACGGCCACTGCTGGAGGCGGGTATCCGCGCGGAAGGCGGAATAAACTTGAACGGATCCATCGGCGGTAGTGCGCAATCTCCAGCCTATAATCTCACAGCGGCGCCATCCGGCCTCAAGGTAACCAGTCTTTCAACTGGTCTGACTGTTCAAAACATTCGCGGTTCAGCGAACGTCACCCAAGATCAAGCCTCGCTGAATGGTATCGCCGGTGATCTTGCAACAGGTGGGTCTTTGTCGGCATCTGGTACCGTCGGAATGAAAGACGGGTCGCCAGCCAATCTCAACCTTTCCCTCGATAAGGCGCGCTACATTGATCCAGGTCTGGTCAATGCTGAGGTCGACGCCAGCATTTCTGTCACCGGTCCCCTCGCCTCGACCTCCGCATCGCCGCTGATCGGCGGCACGGTGACCATCAACAAGGCAGATGTCTCCATTCCAGAGTCGCTGCCGGGGGCAATCCCCCCGGTTGATGTCCGCCACCTCAATGCGTCTGCGGCCGTCCGGCGCCAGGCTGAAGAGCTCGGCGGCGGCGACAGCGGGCGGCAAACCGAACAACGCAGCAACCCTCCACGCCTTGATGTTCTGGTATCGGCCCCTGGCCGTATCTTCATTCGCGGACGCGGCCTTGATGCAGAACTACAGGGCAACTTGAAGATTGTCGGAACAACCGCCGATCCCCAAGCAATCGGCGCGTTTACCTTGCGCCGCGGCGTGCTGGACATCCTGACCCGCCGTTTGACGTTCTCCACGGGCCGTGCCACATTTGAAGGCAGCCTCACTCCATTTCTGGAGTTTGTTGCGACCACGACCGTCAGTGACACCACCATTACGATCACGGTCACAGGCGAAGCGGATGATCCGCAGATCGTTTTCACATCCTCCCCGGAACTGCCACAGGATGAAGTCCTGGCACTTCTCTTGTTCGGCAAATCTGTCGGCAACCTGTCTGCCACTCAGATCGCCCAGCTTGGAGCGGCCGTTGCAACCCTGACCGGCGGCAGCGACAGCGGACCGCTTGCCCAGATCCGGAAGTCTCTCGGCCTTGACGCAATCGACATCGACACATCCGGCGAAGATGGACCATCGGTGTCGGTTGGCCGCTATATCAACGACAACATCTACTTGGGTGTCGAGCAAGGTGCGTCCAGCGGCTCCAGCCGTGTGAAAGTCGACATTGACCTCGACCGCGGCCTGAAGGTTCGCGGCGAAGTCGGCGCAGATGGGTCGTCGAAAGCCGGCATATTCTTTGAGCGGGAGTATTGATGGTCGTTTTTATTGCCAATCGAAACTGTCAGACATGGCTAAACGATCACCGGCATTTTTAGCGAATACGGCGCGGATTTCCGCCACACAAATTTCTTTTTCCGACAAATCGCCGGCTTGCTGTTGCGGTGCACCGCCACAACGTGCGAGGGTCCGGCCCATGACCAATCTAAAGAAAATTGAAGTTCCGCAGGAAGACGATCAGACCGTTTATCCGGCTATCGGCGCACCTGCGGACACCGGAGCCAACTACATGTCGAACAGCAGCAGCGACTACACCCTGGGAGAGCGGATCTGTAAGGCACGGGATATTGCCGGACTGTCCACCGCCCAGCTCGCACGCCGCCTCGGCATCAAAACGTCCACCTTGCAAAGCTGGGAGAGCGACCGCTCCGAACCGCGGTCCAACAAGCTGATCCTGCTGGCAGGCCTTTTGAACGTCAGCCCGACCTGGCTTCTTGTCGGACGCGGGTCGCCGCCTGTTGCAGAAGACACCACCGCAGATCTCGACAGCATGCGGGTCGCCCTTGATCGCATCCAGAAGCAGGCCCAGTCCCTTGCCGATGAGATCGCAACCCTGCAAAGCCGGCTTGGCGGCAGCTGATCCAGCGCAATCCCCGATCCGTTCAACACTTCTTCGTTCACCGCTCAGACACGGCCACGCCGCGTTTGGGCGGTGAACTGTTGCAACAGTGTTTTGCCTTGCCAGACCCTTGGTGATCCGCCTATCACTTGAACAACTCACACCGGCACCCGCCCGGTTCCTGCCCTTATGTCACGGAGTTCTCTATGTCTCTCAATCCGGCGCTCTTGAAACAGCAAGTCTACATCGACGGGTCCTGGGTGAATGCCGACAGCGGCCAAACGATGGAAGTGACCAACCCGGCGACCGGAGATGTGATCGGCACCATTCCGGTCTGCGGCCGGGAAGAGACAAAACGCGCCATCGATGCGGCCCACAAGGCCATGCCTGCGTGGAAGGCCTTGACCGCAGAAGCCCGTGCCACACTCATGCACAAGCTCTGCGATGAGATCATGGCCGTGATCGACGACTTGGCCGTATTGCTCACCACTGAAATGGGCAAACCGCTCGCCGAGGCCAAAGGCGAAATCGCTCTTGGTGTGAAGTACATCCGGTTCTTTGCCGAAGAAGGCAAACGGGTCTACGGCGAGACAATCCCGTCTCCGTGGCCGGACCGTCGCATCCTGGTGACCAAGGAGCCTGTCGGTGTTGTCGGTGCGATCACACCATGGAACTTCCCGAATTCCATGATTGCCCGCAAGCTCGGCGCGGCCCTTGCAGCAGGTTGCACCATGGTGATGAAACCGGCTGAATTCACACCCTACTCCGCTCTGATTTACGGCATTCTTGCAGAAAAAGCCGGTATTCCTGCCGGTGTGGTCAACATCGTCACTGGCGACGCTCCGGCGATTGGCGAAGAAATGTGTGAAAACCCGCTCTTGAGGAAGATCACCTTCACCGGCTCGACCCGCGTCGGCAAACTGCTGGCCGGGAACGCGGGCAAGAACATGAAGAAGATCTCCATGGAGCTTGGTGGCAATGCGCCGTTCATCGTGTTCGACGACGCGGATCTGGACAAGGCCGTTGAGGGAGCAATCGCCTCGAAATTCCGTAACTCGGGTCAAACCTGTGTCTGCGCCAACCGGATCTACGTGCAAGCCGGTGTTTACGATGCCTTTGCGGCTAAGCTGAAGGACGCGATTGCCGCACAACTCAAACCCGGCAACGGTCTGGAAGATGGCAGCACACAAGGTCCGTTGATCAATGAGGCAGCTCTTGAAAAGGTGGCCGACCATGTGGCCGACGCTCTTGCAAAAGGCGGTGAGCTGATCTCCGGCGGCAAGCGCAGCGACGGTCCGGGCACTTTCTACGAGCCGACACTGATTGTCGGAGCAACCGCGGACATGAAAGTCGCCAACGAAGAGACGTTCGGCCCCTTGGCAGCGCTCTTCAAATTCGAGAGCGAAGAAGACGCGATCGATCGGGCAAACGACACCGAATACGGCCTGGCCTGCTACTTCTACACCCAGGATCTCGGCCGGACCTTCCGCGTCATGGAAGCTCTGCAGTATGGCCTTGTCGGCATAAACGAAGGCGTTATCACCACTGAAGTCGCGCCCTTCGGCGGCGTCAAGGACAGCGGCATCGGCAACGAAGGCTCCAAATACGGCCTCGATGACTATCTGAACATCAAATACAGCTGCCTTGGCGGCCTCGGCCTCTAAAAGCGGTTAGGCGGACCTGCGAAGAAGTTGCGCAAGGTCCGCTGCGCTCATAGGGCGCCCAAAAAGATAGCCTTGTCCGACACGGCACCCGAGACCGAGGAGCGTTTCAGTCTGTTCCTCGGTTTCAATGCCCTCCATGACTGTTTCCATCCCAAAGGCCTTGGCCATATGCAGGACAGCTTCAATGAGGGCGACGTCCTTCTTGTTGGTTGTCACCTTCGATATGAACATCCGGTCCAGTTTGATCTTGGAAAATGGATAGTTCTGGAGATAGGCCAGCGACGAATATCCCGTGCCAAAATCATCCAGAGAGAAGCAACACCCCAGCTCGGCGAGCTCCTGCATGCTGGACCGCACATCAATGGTCTCGTCAATAAACAGCGATTCTGTGATTTCCAGATCGAACCGGTCGGCCGGAAATTTCGTGGCCTTGAGCGCATCTTCGACGGTAGCGACGATATCGCCCCGCGAAAACTGGAGGGCGGACACATTGACCGAAAGATTGATGTTGCTGTTCCATTGACCAACCTCTTCCATTGACCGGTGCAAGGTCCAGGCACCCAATTCGACGATAAACCCGTTTTCCTCCGATATCGGGATGAACTCCACAGGTGAGATTTCACCCAATTCTCCGTGCCGCCAACGCAGCAGAGCTTCCACGCCAATGATTTCCCGGCTCCGCAGATCAATCAGTGGCTGGTAAACCATCCGGAGTTCGTTCCGTGAAATCGACTTGAAGAGCTCGGTTTCCAGGCTCCGGCGCCGTTGCAACGTGTCATTCATTTCCGGGCGAAAAGCCACGCAGGCCAGCTGAGCGCTTCTCCGCGACAAGGCCAGCGCGTTGCCGGACTTTTTCAGAAGCTCGTCTATTTCGGACGCGTAATGGTCGACGATGTATCCGAAATCCAGCCGGACAGAGATCCGGGATCCCTCGATCATATAGTCTTTGCCAACGACTTGTTGCACCGTCTCAAGGAACCGTTCGGCGCAGACCTCCCCTTCTTCCGAAATGTAGGCTGCGGCAAATACATCGGCCGTAAGCGCCGCCCAGGTCACTTCCGCGCCAAAATGCTGGGTCACGCGGTCCGCAACCGCTTTTCGCAACAAATCCCCGTAGGAAAATCCCAGCGAGGCGATGATCTGGTCAAGGTTGGAAATCGAGAATTGAACAAGACACAGGACTTGCCCATCAAATCCAGCTCTTTCAACGGTTGCCGGCATCTCGTCTTCGAAGCCATTGCGGTTGAACAATCCCGTGACAGGATCGAACCTTGCAAGATAAGCCAGCCGTTTGTTGGCTTCGTATTCCTCGGTAATATCCCGGCAGGTCAGACACGCCAGCGCCTCATTTACCCGCGCGTGTTTCCCTTTTTTGCTGGTTACCGTTTTTTCAGAGCGCGTTACCACATACTCAATAACGCGCAGCTGACCATCTTCCCCAGTCATCTTGAGGAGTCTGGGTTCAGGTTTGCCCTCTGTTGTGTCGGATAACACCGCAACGGCGTCATCCACCAATTCAGCTGGCAAAGCCTCGCGGCCAGAGGCGTTCGGAACGGCGTTCAGACCAAAGAGCTGACGCGCGACTTCACTCGATGCTGTAATCTTCTCCGACCGATCAATCACAACGATGGCATCAAAACTGTCGTCAAAGACCTGTCCCAGCATTCGGACCGTATTGCGCTGGCTGATCTGGTAGAGCTGAGAGATCAGTTTCCTGAGGCCGAGTTCCTGGAAAATGATGACAATCGCAGAGGCGACAAGCAGCACTTGCGCGGACGCCGTTGAGATCAGCACGGGACGTTCTTTTAGGGCAAAATACCCGGCAAGCTCCAGGAGCACCATGAAGCCAACCAGCACGGCCAGTTTCGTGCTGAGGCCTGTTCTTTTCGTTGTTGCTAGGAGCACAAACAGGAGAAGAACCGATAAAACAGCAGGCATTGCGCCACGGATAATCAACGCCCGGTCCTGCATGAGTGTTTCAGCCCCAAGTGCCTGAATCATGGCGCCAGGAAGGATGCCGTAGACGGGCGTTGGAAACAGGTCCCGCAGCTCCTGAGCGCTTGCTCCGATGATGACCTTTTTCCCAAATAGGGTCGTATTGGCAACGTCTCCTTCAAGCACATCAATCATGGATACCCGGGGCATCTGATCAATGGCAATGCTGTAATCCAGCCAAAAGGCCCCCGAGGTTGCGCCGGTATGACCGCCGAGATAGGCGGCGGCGGACAGTTCCTCGACGCCGTTTAGTTCAAATCCGTAGATGTTTCGCCAGATCCGGCTGTCGGCCTCCACCGGCACCATCACAACGACGGGCCATGCGACCTCCAAAAATTTCGCTATTGGCTGGTTTAGAATTTCTTCGGACTCGTCCTCTGCACCGGTTGCCGCCTGGCGGAACGCTGCGAGACTGACGTTTCCTGCACGCTCGATAGACGCTGCAAAAATTGCATCATCTTCTGGAGTTGAGACCGAACTGAAATCGATATCAAAAACGATTTCAGTGACGCCGGCTTCGGACAGATTGTCGATCAGATCCGCGTAGGTTCGCCGCGGTATTGGCCATACGCCCAGTTGCTCGAGCGACCTTGCGTCAATATCGACAAAGAGCAAATCTCCTGTGACCGGACGCTCGGACGCTGTGAACCTGTGTTCCCATAGCATCCGGTCAAGTCCGTCCGTGACGCGGACAGCTTGCAGCGCCAAAAGACCTGCCCCCATCAGGCCTGCAAACACGATCGCTGCAAGAAATCTCTTTAAGTCAGCCGAAATTGCTCCTAATCGCACTTTTCCCGCCCAATCCCACCTCTAAATGCTCGATACACTCCGGCTTGCACCCTATCAGGACGCTTTGGCATCAAGTTTCGGCTCCCCAACCGAAAGCTTGAGTACGCAAACACCAATGGCGTTACAAACGACCGCCTGTATCAGCTCCACCGTTGCCGTTCCCATTGCCATTTCCGTTGTTGCCGGAATTGCCGTTGCCATTCCCGTTGTTGCCGGAATTGCCGTTGCCATTCCCGTTGTTGCCGGAATTGCCGTTGCCATTTCCGTTGTTGCCGGAATTGCCGTTGCCATTTCCGTTGTTACCGGAATTGCCGTTGCCATTTCCGTTGTTACCGGAATTGCCGTTGCCATTTCCGTTGTTACCGGAATTGCCGTTGCCATTTCCGTTGTTACCGGAATTGCCGTTGCCATTCCCGTTGTTACCGGAATTGCCGTTGCCATTCCCGTTGTTGCCGGAATTGCCGTTGCCATTCCCGTTGTTGCCGGAGTTGCCGTTGCCATTTCCGTTGTTACCGGAATTGCCGTTCCCGTTTCCGTTGCCACTTCCATTGTTGCCAGCGGATTCGCCGCTCCCGGAAGAACTGCCCGCGCTCCCATTACCGGCGCCACCCGAGTTGCCACCAGCATTCTGTCCCTGGCTGTTTGTTGAGCCTCCCGAAACGCCTTGATTGGAGGTGTTCGTAGACTGGCTCGGAACATTTCCGATTGACGGAGTGGCAAAAGCCGGAGCCCTTGCAGCGCCCGGTGACACAGAGGGCGCATTCACACCGGACACCGACAAGCCCGACCGACTGCCGGGCGCACTTGAGGCACTTTGACCTGGTCCCAGCGAAGCGGTTTGGCCGGTCGCCAAATCGGAGACCTCGACAAGGCCACGTTCAACAGAGACCCGAGCTTCGCGGCTGTTCACGGAAACACCAAACCGCGTTCCTTTGACAACAGCGGCGAGAAAAGGGGTTTCGACTGTAAAATGCGGACGCCCGCGCTTTTGAACATCGACGGTCAGGCGGCCAGAGCGCTGAAGCAGCGTGGTCTTGCGATTGTTGCTCCGATACTTTGAAAGAGCAAACTTGGCATTCGGGCCAACCGAAATGGTCTCTGCGCCGCGCGCGATTAGCGCCCGCGCGCCGGAACGCGTTGCCATGGTGTAACCTGGTTGAAACACCATACCGCGTTGAACGCGGAACGCTTTGACCTCTGGCGCAACAAAATAAACGACCCCAGACACCCGCTTGACGACCCACTCAGCGCGCGCTTCACCGACGCTCGACAGGACCGCGAAACTGCAGAGGAAAAAAGCGAATACGTTGAACCCAATCGGTCTGCCAAATGGTTTTATAGCAAGGAGCTTATAAAACACCGTAGACACGTCTATTGACCGAATGGAAACCACGCCAGACACCGTATTTTAGATGATTATTGAAGCACCTTATAACATTGACAATTTTAACGTTAGGTGAAGGCCAGCAAACAGGGCGCGGAACATAAGTTGAACCCCGATGACATACTCATACTACCATAGCGATGAGGGCCAAGACTATCGCAACTATTTCCAACTGACGGTCACCTGCGTTGAGGAATTGATAAGACACGCAAATCCCGGCTTCGATGCTGTCTGACGACAATCAAAACAACAGTTTTATTCAGCCTGTGAACCTTGAACGGCCACGCCAGCACTTAACGCTACGATTACCATAAGCAGAGAAAGCCCGGCGAACGTCACGGGCAAGCCGATCCCGTCCGCAACGAAACCGATCACCGCAGGCCCCAATAATATTCCGCCATACCCGGCTGTTGCGACTGCTGCAATCGCGGCGCCTTGCGGCATGGCCTTTTGCCGCCCTGTTAAGCTGAAGAGCACCGGGACAATGTTGCAGACCCCGGCCCCGATTGCCGCAAATCCGATCAGCGACACAGCCAGGTTGCTCGCCGTTGCAACGAGCAGAATACCGGCAATGGTGATCACGCCGCCCCAAAGCAGGATATTTTTCGGGCCAAACCTGGCAACCACCCGGTCGCCCAGCAAACGACCGATCGTCATCGTGATTGAAAAACACATGAAGCCAATACCGCCCTGGGCAATGTCCACCAGCCCCTGATCTGTGATCAGCGCAGCGCTCCAGTCCAGAACAGCTCCTTCGGTCAAAAACGTGATGGCGATGAGGAGTGCCAGAAGCAGGACAACGCCTTTCGGGAAAGCTCCGCCCGATGAAGAACCGCCCGTGCGATTTGGGAGCAGCCGGGGGGCCGCTAAAATCAGCAGCAAGAGGCTTGAAAGCGCAATCAAGCCAGCAGATGCGAACGGCGACAGGCCGAGCGTCAAGAAAAGCGTGACGCCCCCTGCCCCGGCAAACCCGCCGATGCTGAACTGGGCGTGGAACCCCGACATCAACGGCTTATCGGATCCACTCTCGACATCCACCGCATGAGAGTTCATTCCGACTTCCATGACACCGAGGAAGCTCCCGAACAGGAATACCGCGATGGCCATGAGCGGGATTGTCTCTGCATACCCAAGAGCCGGAAATCCGGCAATCAAACCGATCCCAGACCCGACGATCACTCGACGGCTTCCAAATGCGGCGCATAGAGGTCCGGCAAGCGGCATGAAAAGAACTGAGCCAATACCGAGGCACAAAAGCAGAAGGCCAAGCCCGGCATCATCAACGCCAAGCCTTTGTTGTGCAAAGGGGATCAGCGGCGACCAGGCCCCCATGGTCAGTCCACCAATGAAAAACACCAGCCGTGTTGCAAGCCGCGTTTCGAACCGGTTGAGGCTCAAGGCAGCATCATGACCCGTCACCGGTCGCAGTCCTTTTGTGTTTTGCAGGGCCCGGCTTGCGATCCAAAATCCTAGGTCGCCGGGGTCAGAATTTCGTTTTCAACAGAGCGGAAAACGTCGACATGGTCAATGTTCATTTGCTGGATGCCGCACTTGACCGCCAGTTCGAACACGTCGCGATCATCACCGTCATAAAAGAGCTGCGTGATGAGCCCTGCGTCCCTTGCCGACGCGGCAAGATCAGGATCCAGATTGTGCGCTTGAAACTCCAAAATTGCCGCGCCTTGCGCGACCGCCCTTTCCACCGAGCCGACATGATCAAACAAGACCATGAGCCGCAGATCAGGGACACGGGCCCGTGCCTCAGCGCGAATGGCTTGGTCAAAGGAAAACGTCCAGGCCGTTTCAAGGAGACCATTGGCCTGGAGTATGTCTCTGACCTTTGCCGGATCTCCTTCTTTGATCTCGGCATAGACCGCAATCCGGTCCCGGCACACCTTCAGGAATGCATCAAACCGCGGCACGCGTTCGCCGGAAAACTCTTCTGAAAACCATGAACCTGCATCCAAACGGTCGATCTCAGATGAGAGCTTGTCGGCAAACCGGCCCGAGCCGTTCGTGGTTCTATCCAGCGTGTCATCGTGAAAGACGTAGAGGACACCGTCGCGGGATGGACGGACATCGAGCTCGACAACTTCGGCGCCTGCTTCGATCGCTTTTTCAAGAGACGCCAGGGTGTTTTCCGGGGCTTTAAGGCTGAGGCCACGATGGCAAACAATAGCTGCACGGTTCATGGATATGCTCCAGAAGGTTCGGGGTCAAAGCACCGGCGATGTTGAAGGGAAACGAATCTCGATTGATCGAGACACGAAAGAGATGCCTGAGGACTTTGATACCTTCATGACACATATCACGTTCACCAAACTATAGATTGGTTCAAGGTCAAAAGTGGCCGCTTCGGTCACTATCAACTGTTGCCGAGCGCAGTTGTAGATCTCGCAGAAACTTCCAATCTTCTCGATAACTCGCCGAGTCGTTTTTCCGAACCATCCGGCGGAATTATGACAAATTGTTCACCCTCAATAAACAGTCAGTCAAATTGCAGCTTTTGAAATACAGCTTATGTGATGGATCAGCGTTCCCCATGGAACGTCTTCAACAGTCTTATTGATGAGGTTCCAAAATGATCCGTCTTGCTACATCTGCCTTTGCCCTGTCCGTTCTCGCTGGCGCTGCTGTCGCTGAACCGGTTGCGTTCGACTTCGACAAGTCCCACTCCAACCTGTCCTTCACCTACGACCACCTCGGCTACTCCACCACCGATGGCCGTTTTGGCGACTGGGATGGCACTCTTTTGATCGACAAGGAAACCCCGGCCAATTCCTCGATCGAGTTCACCATTCAGATCGGCAGCCTCGATACATTCTGGGCAGATCGCGACAAGCACCTCCTGAGCGCCGACTTCTTTGACGCTGAAAAGTTCCCGGAAGCGACCTTCAAGAGCACAAGTGTTGAACAAACCGGCGAGAAGCAGCTTGAAGTCACCGGCGATCTCACCATCAAAGGCATAACGAAGCCGGCGACCCTGACCGTTGATGTCAAGGCAATGGGTGAGCATCCGATGGCGAAGAAGGAATCGGTTGGTTTTGCCGTAAACACCGTGATCAAACGCTCTGACTACGGCATGGACATGTTCGTGCCCTATGTAGGGGACGAGGTCACAATCACGTTCCACACCGAAACGCTGACGACTGACGCAACAAACTAATCTGCGAAGATGCGGGGAGCCTTGTTAAGGCTTCCCGTTTGCCGAAGGAAACCGCCATGTATCGCAATACGCCAACCGGTTATGGCCGGATAGCCATTTTCTTTCACTGGACCATGGCGCTGCTGATAATCGGCATGCTCGCCTTCGGACTTTATCTCAAGCAGCTGCCGCAGACTGATCCAAACCTTTTTCAGCTCTACCAGCTGCACAAGTCATTCGGCTTTGTTGTATTGGCGCTGGCAGCCTTCAGGCTCATTTGGCGTCTGGCAAACCCTTCACCGAAACTGCCGTCTGACATGCCCGCTCTTGAAAAACTCGCAGCTCATCTCGGTCATATCGGGCTCTACGTGCTGATCTTCGCAATGCCGATCACAGGCTGGTTCATGGTGTCCGCGTCCCCTTGGGGGATCCCGACGGTGGTCTTTAACGTTCTACCCATCCCGCACCTGCCCTATCCGGAGGCCCTTGGAACAAAAGAACAGGCCGAAGCCTTTTTCATGATCCTCCATGAATACGGTGCGTATCTGTTAATCGCCCTGGTAGTTGTTCACATCGCCGCCGCACTGAAGCACCACTTCATTGCCAAGGACGACACCTTGAAGCGGATGACATCAACCAAGCCGGCCCAAAAACGCGCTTGAATCACATTCTGAGAAAGCCAAAGCATGACACTGAAATCACTTGCACTCCTCAGCTGCACCTTGTCTTTCCTGACCGTGCAGCCCGCACTTGCCGCGACATGGACCGTAGATCCGGCGCAGAGCACACTTGGGTTCCAAGTCCAGCAGGGCAGCAGCGCTTTGACCGGACGGTTCACCTCCTGGGACGCGTCCATCGAGTTTGACCCGGACGCGCCGGAAAACGCCGATATTTCGGCAACGATCCGTCCGGCAAGTGCCTCCACGGGCAACGCCCAGTTCGATGGGACCCTGCCAAATGGCGACTGGTTTGACACCGCAGCTTTCCCGGACGCGACCTTCACAGCCGACAGTGTCGAACGGGTTGAAGGCGACAGTTACCGGGCAAACGGAACGCTCACGATCAAAGGCGTGTCCATGCCGCTTGTCTTGGACTTTACGCTGGCCATCAACGGTGACACAGCCACAGCCAATGGCATGGCGACCTTAAACCGTCTTGAATACGGCCTTGGAACCGGTGTTGGAACAGATACAGTTGGCGATGCAGTCACCGTCACGCTCAACCTGACGGCGACCCGCTGACAATTCCTCGATCAGACCAAATCATGAGACCGCGGCGCTTGGCGTTCGCGGTCTTTTTGCTTAAGAACACGCCACAGACCTTTTGCCAGGGGCTGAACCGTCAGCGCCTAGCCAGATCAGGAAGGCTTTTTGCATGAACGCGCCCGTCACCCCGCCAGACTATCAGCACAGCGCCCTCTTCCCGCAAGGCGAAGACACAACACCCTATCGCAAGCTGACCTCTGACCACGTTAAAACAGCCGAATTCAACGGCGAAGAAGTTTTGGTCGTTGAGCCGGAAGGCCTGCGTCTTCTGGCCGAAGAGGCCTTCAAGGACATCAACCACTTTTTGCGTCCCGGACACCTCGAACAGCTGCAAAAGATCCTGGATGATCCGGAAGCCACTGAAAACGACAAGTTCGTCGCCTTTGATCTCCTGAAGAACGCCAACATCGCCTCCCATGGCGTCCTGCCGATGTGCCAGGACACCGGCACTGCGATCATCATGGGCAAGAAGGGCCGGCGCGTGTGGACCTCCGGCGGTGACGAGGCATCTCTCGGAGAAGGTGCGCGCGATGCCTATTTCAAGAAGAACCTGCGCTATTCGCAGCTCGCGCCGATCTCCATGTTCGAGGAGAAAAACACCAAGAACAACATGCCGGCGCAAATCGAACTCTATTCAGAGGGCGAGGACGCCTACAAGTTCCTGTTCATGGCCAAGGGCGGTGGGTCGGCGAACAAGACCTTTCTGTTCCAGGGAACACCGTCGCTCCTGACCCATGACCGCATGATCGACTTCCTGAAGGAAAAGATCCTGACGCTCGGGACAGCCGCCTGCCCGCCTTATCACCTCGCAATCGTGATCGGCGGCACGTCGGCGGAAATGAACCTGAAGACGGCCAAATACGCTTCCGCCCGTTATCTCGACAATCTACCGACCGAGGGCTCGGAAGCCGGCCATGCGTTCCGCGATCTGGCGATGGAAGAAGAGATCCACAAGCTGACCCAGGCAACCGGCGTTGGTGCGCAATTCGGCGGCAAATACTTCTGCCACGATGTCCGTGTGATCCGTCTGCCGCGCCATGGTGCCTCCCTGCCGATCGGTCTGGCCGTGTCCTGCTCCGCCGACCGTCAGGCCGTCGGCAAGATCACCAAGGACGGGATTTTCCTGGAACAGCTTGAAATGCATCCGGAAAAATATCTGCCGGAAATCACCGATGAACACTTGGGTGGTGACGTCGTCGAGATCGACCTGACGAAATCGATGTCCGAGATCCTCGGGGAACTCACAAAACATCCGATCAAGACCCGTCTTTCCCTGACCGGCACACTGATTGTTGCACGGGACGCGGCCCACGCCAAACTGCGCGAACGGCTGGAAGCCGGTGAGCCCCTGCCCGACTACATCAAGAACCACCCGGTCTATTACGCAGGTCCCGCCAAAACCCCGGACGGGATGCCTTCCGGCTCTTTCGGGCCGACCACCGCGGGCCGCATGGACGCCTATGTCGATCAGTTCCAAGCGGCCGGCGGCTCGATGGTCATGTTGGCAAAGGGCAACCGCTCGGCTCAAGTCCGCCGCGCTTGCCAGGCCCATGGCGGGTTTTATCTGGGCTCCATCGGCGGCCCGGCTGCCCGGCTTGCCCAGGACTGCATCAAGAAGGTCGAGGTCGTGGAATTCGAGGAACTCGGCATGGAAGCGGTCTGGAAGATCGAAGTCGAAGATTTCCCCGCCTTCATCGTCGTCGACGACAAGGGCAATGACTTCTTCAAGGAGCTGAATTTGGGGTGAGTTTTGGCCGGGCTCCGGCAAAATCCATATTGCTCCAGCAAAGCCCGCAAGCACCCATACTTGCGGGCTTCATGCTCTTTGAACCTCTGATTGTCACCTTAGAGACGAAACAAAGAAATCACTCGGAGCTTTGAGTGTTTGGTCTTTCCCTGTTCAAAAGACATAACCGCTACAAACTCATCGGATTCTGTTTGCTTTCACTATGCGTGTTCGGCCTGATCTTCGTCGGCGCAGACACAATCCAAGCCGATTATCGGGCTCAATGGGCCGTAGAGCTACTTGGTGTTACAGGTGCCCTTTGGCTATTTCGTATTCTTTCGATTCTCCTATTGGTAGGACTGGTGTTCGGTCTGAAATCCGATTTTCGCGCCGACAAGAAAATGGATCGCATTGCGACCCAGAGAAATCTGCTCGATAAAAGTGTACGTCGAGATCCGTGATAAGACGCGGAATTGAGTAGCAGAAATCCTGTCCCCGCTACGGGTGCGGAGCCTCCCATGCCGTGCCGATGTTTCGCACCCATGCTGATCGAGTGAAAAGGAAACGGCATGGATCACCGGGTCAAGCCCGGCGATGACATAGGAGAAGCTGCGGGTTTCGCCACACATTTTCGAACTCCCGCTCCGCCGTCCCGGCGCGACCCGGGACCACAATCGTGTTGTTATAGGTCCCGGCTCAAAGGCCGGGACGGCCACGTATTGAACGGCATTCCGGGAGTTATTGCGCCAAAAGACCAAGTCTCCGTTACCGGGCCATCTCCTTAAGCATTTAGGGCAATCTGAAAGCCTATTTTAAGTTGTATTCTCTATCTTCTCAGCAATTCTGACATGCGGAGGATCGGGAATGCGGCAGCAGAAATCCTTTGGAAAGCGCGACCACAGTTTTGTCCCGCAAGAGCGGGGACGGTCCCTGCCCCGCCGTCCAATCCACGATGCGGTCGATTGCTATGAAGATCCTGTCCTTGTGCGCTTTGCAACGGACACGCCCTGGCCGGCCTATGCTGCTGCGGGAACTACGCTGGCGGTCATAGCGACCACACTTTTCGCTGTTGGCGAGGTTAGCACCATAACACTGCTGATGTTGGTTCCGATGATGACCTTCGTCGGTTTCATCCTGTTTCTGCAGTTCAAGGGACTGCAACGTGGCATGCAGGGTGAAAAGGAAAAGAGGAAGCGCGCGATCCAGGCGAAGTATCCACTGGTGCCGATTGCCGGAATGATCGCCGGACTTGTCTATTTTATGATCACCAGGGAACAGAGCCTTTTGGACATTGCGGGCTATGACTGGTCCGGGATGTTCGGATTGCGCACCGACATCGGAAAGGACGAGCCGCTGACGGCACAGTTGTTGGAGACAATGGCCAAGTTCGGCGGTGCCGGGGTCGCCGTGGCCGTCCTTTGGTACAAAGTCACCAAGAAAGAGCCTGCAGACTGACCGGCTTCTGAAGCCTCAAGCTTCGCGTCCCGCTTCAGTCACTGTCCGTGTCATCAGATTTTTCCTTCAGCGGCTCCGGAATGGCCTTGTCCTCCTCCCGGCATACTGAGCGCAGAGCGACGCACATCTGACGAATGTGAGATGTTCTTCTTCCGCCGTACTGTGCCATGATGTCCTCCCAAGGATCTTCCGTTCAACTGAAAGAAGACTACCCAAGGCGTGTGCTTCATGACGTGATGGTCGTCACATCCGTGCGGAATAGGACCTTCCGGTCCATTCCGGTTTTGATGTGAGACAGGTCATTTTCTAAGACAACCGGTCTTGCATCGCGGACCGGCCCCAGCCACAAATCGTCCATCGCCAAACCTTGCTGGACGCACCGATGACCCAACCCGTTGATGCTGCAGACCGCCGCGCGATCCGCCCGGTGATTTGTTATCCGAACGATACCCTGCCTGCCCCTGACCTCCCGCTTTATGCAAAGGCGCGCGAAGGGGCTGAAAAAATTGGTGAGGTGACGGTGCCGCCACGGGAAGCGGCGAGCATTGAAGTCCCGGCCGGATGTTTCTTGAGGATCACTTCGATTGAGGGCCCACAGGTAGGTGACCTCAATCTCTTCAACAGCGCAGATCTCACCGAACGGTTTTACTCCGGCAAGACACGGGCACTCCATGGCACGCATGTGACCACCGGCGACCGTCTCTGGTCAAACTTCCCGACCCTGCGCCCGCTGGCAACGGTCACCACCGATACCCTCGACTGGTATGGCATCGATGAATTCGGCGGCTCGGTGCACGACGTCATCGGCACCCGCTGCGACCCGTATACTGGCCGTGCGCTTGGCGGTCCTGATTATCACCATTGCTGCCATTCCAATTTGACCCGTGCGCTCGCTCAGACCAAAGGCATGAGCCTGGAAGACGCGGAACAACATGTGCATGATGTCCTGAATGTCTTCATGTGCACCGGTTTTACTCGCGACACCGGTCAGTACTTCATGAAGGCCAGCCCAGTGCGGCCGGGCGACTATCTGGAACTCTTCGCCGAAATCGGATTGCTCGCCGTCATGAGCGCCTGTCCTGGCGGAGATTGCGGATCTGAGCATTCCAGCGATACAGCGCCCTGTCATCCAATGCTCATGGAGGTCTTCAAGCCGCAGGATGGCCGTCTGAATGGATGGCAATCGCCAGATATCAATCCGTATGATCGCAGCCACGGGCTCTGACGCATGGGAATTGATTGGAAATTTTAGAAAAGCGGCGTCAAAGTGTGTTCCGGATCACCAAAAAGAGTGACTGCAAAGACTAACTTATGCGTGTGCCGTCGGTTTTGACTGTACTGACGTGCATGAATTGTTGCTGATGAGGCACAAATATCGGCCGATATAGGTCGATCACAGATACGTGAGATGGAAGACGCGCCTCGATTACGCCAATAGTGTTAACGGTACGGCAAGGACGTCTTTTTATCTTGAAGACATGGATTCGCCTCTCCGTCAGGAGGCTGGGTGCTTACGGGGAAATGTTATGAGAAAACTTTTTTATATGGTTTTGGCAATCGCGATCAGCGCGATCATGTTCGAAACCCCGGCCAGTGCGCAAGGAACGTACTTCGATCCGGTGAGCAAACGCTGGCTTACCATGAAATATCATCCAGGCGGGCCGTCCCCGATCAAGCGCAAACGCGTGCGTTATGACGGTCCTTACAGCCCGGGCACAATCGTCATCGACACGTCCGAGCGCCGCCTTTATCACATCCTGGACAATGGCCGTGCCATGAAATACGGCGTGGGTGTCGGCAAGGAAGGCTTCCAGTGGGCCGGGACACACCGCGTAACCCGCAAGGCTGAATGGCCGAGCTGGACACCGCCGGCGCAAATGCGGGCGCGCGAGCGTGCCAAGGGCCGGATCCTTCCGGCGCACATGAAAGGCGGCCCGAACAACCCGATGGGCGCACGTGCGCTTTACATCGGCAACACCTTGTACCGCATCCACGGCACCACGGAACCGTGGACGATCGGCTCAGCGGTCTCTTCCGGCTGCATCCGGATGGCAAATGAAGACGTCATCCATCTTTACAAGAGTGTGGATGTCGGCGCGAAAATCGTCGTGAAGCGCTGATCCGTCAGCCGCATGCATCAAGGAAAGGCCGGGGCATCCCGGCCTTTTTTATTTGCCAATAGCTTGTCCGATCAACACCGTCGCGGCCGCATGTGCATCGCGGGCCGTTGTTTGGGAGTATCCCATACGCGCTGCGACGATTGCACCCTCGATCAAAAGCATCAACTGTCGGCCCAGCTGATCCGGCAGATCTGCACCGGCAGCCTTGGCCAACCCAATCAAGTCGTTGAGCAGGAGCCGTTTATGTTCGCGCGCCTGCGCTGGGATCGCCGCTTCACCGTCAGAGAACTCCGAGGCTGCCTTGATGAACAAGCAGCCATGAAAATTCGGCTGGTCGAACCATTCCTGCAACAGATCGAAAACCGCCAGGAGTTGCTGATCTGGCGCGCCTGCGAACCGGTCAAGTTTCCGGTGCATCCAGTTGCGGAACGTCTCATCCCGCAGCCGCAAGGTCGCCAGGATCAGTTCATCCTTGTTGCGGAAGTGCTTGAACATCGTGGTCTTGCTGATACCGGTCTCAGCCACAAGCGCGTCCATGCCGGTCGCCTGAAATCCATCCCGATCGAAAATCTCTTGGGCTTTATGGACCAGTTCATCGCGTTTACTCTGGCGCATGTTCACTCCTATGTGTACTGATCTGTATATATATTAAGATTGATTTCCCATTCAATCGATTTTTTCGAAATCCAATTTTATTCATATATTACAGATATTTATTTGAGCTTAGATGAATTCTGAAACGAGCCAGCTTAAAAAATATGTCTGATTCCTCTTGATTAAATGAACAGATCTGTACATATACAACTCATCAAAGTGAACAGATCGGTACATTACCTGATTGGAGACCCGTCATGGCACGCGCATTATCAACCATTGCCTTCACCCCGGCTGTTCGGGCGCGGCAAACGGAAGAAGGTTCCCGGGAGGCTTACGCCCCGCTCGATCTTCCGGAGGCAGACAGCGGCGATCGGCTGGGCCCGGCAGAAGCTGCCTTCATCTCCGAACGCGATGGCTTCTATCAGGCAACCGTCTCCGAGACCGGCTGGCCCTACGTTCAGTTTCGCGGCGGCCCCCGCGGGTTCTTGAAGGTTCTGGATGAAAAGACGCTGGCCTATGCGGACTTTCGCGGCAACCGGCAATACATCAGCTCCGGAAATCTCAAAGAAAATGACCGTGTATCCCTGATCCTGATGGATTACCCCAATCGCCGCCGTCTGAAAGTCTGGGCGCGGGCCCGGCAGATTGATGCCAAGGACGATCCGAACCTTATCGAAACCCTGCGCGAAGACGGATATCGCGGCCTGCCAGAACGCGCCGTCGTCCTGACGATCGAAGCCCTCGACTGGAACTGTCCGCAGCACATTCCAAAGCGCTACACGCTGGAAGAACTCGCCCCGGACATTCTGGCTCTCCAAAACCGCATTTCAGAGCTCGAAGCGGAAAACGCGGAACTGAAAGACTTCCTGAAACCCACACCCTAAGCCTGACGCCGGCAGTTTCCGGCGCCCCACTGCAAAAGGAGACTTACCATGTCGCTGATTACCAGAACCCTTTCGGCTGCCTTGTTGGCAGCGGCCTTGATCACACCAATAGCGTCATCCAACGCCTCAGAGCACGCCTCCCCGTTTGAGACCAAGTTTGGGTATGAAACGATTGACGGGTTGCGGATTGCTTATCGTGAAGCCGGAGATCCGGCCAATCCGACTGTGCTGCTGCTGCACGGCTTTCCAACCTCGTCGCACATGTTCCGCAATCTGATTCCGGACCTTGCGGCGGACTATCACGTGATCGCACCTGACTTTCAGGGGTTCGGCGCATCCGACATGCCGTCCGCTGAGAACTACGATTATACGTTCGACAACCTGGCCGGTACGGTCGAAGACCTTTTGGAGCGCAAGAACATTGAAAGTTATGCGCTCTACCTGATGGACTATGGCGCGCCGGTAGGATACCGCCTGTTCGCCAAAGCGCCGGACAAGATCACGGGTTTTATCATCCAAAACGGCAACGCCTATGAAGAAGGACTGCCGGAGTTTTGGGATCCAATTCGGGCCTATTGGGCAGATCCGTCAGAGGAAAATGCAGCACCTCTGCGCGCGTTCCTCGGGATCGAAGGCACCAAATGGCAATTCACCCACGGAACCCGTAACCCGGATGCCATCAGCCCGGACAATTACTGGCACGTCCAATACCTTTTGGATCGTCCGGGAAATGCCGAGGTTCAACTGGAGCTGTTCTATGATTACCGGACCAACCTGACGCACTATCCGGAATGGCAGGCTTTGTTCCGCGAGCATCAGCCGCCTGCCCTCGTGGTCTGGGGCAAGAATGATCAGATCTTCCCGGCGGAAGGCGCTCACCCCTATCGGCAGGACCTGACCAACGTCGAGTTCCATCTTCTCGATACCGGGCACTTTGCCCTTGAAGAAGACGGCGCGTTCATAGCTGAAGAAATTCGGGGTTTCCTGGAGCGCGAAGTCACCCAGTAACCAAACAGCGGCGGCGCGGTGAAAACCGCGCTGCCCATCACTTTACCGGCTGAGGCCCTTCTCACCGAGTTCCTGCAAATACCCACCCCAGTGCTTTGACCGGTCCGTTGCCAGTTCCAGGAGATAGGTCCAGCTGAAAATACCGGAATTGTGAAGGTCGTCGAAATGAATGCGGACGGCGTAGTTGCCGACCGGATCAATCTTCATGATCCCGACGTTTTTCTTGCCCGGGACGGTTTTCTTTTGCGAGGGAGCGTGACCCTTTACCTCCGCCGATGGTGAACACACCCGCAGATATTCCGCGCTCAACTCGTGCTGCTCTCCATCGTTGAAAGCAACTGTCAGCGTTTTGCGATCCTTGGAAACCCTGAGTTCGGTTGGCCAGGGAGCAGAAGAGTCAGTCATTTTGTCTGTGTCCGGTTAGGCTGAATTTGGTGGCGCGACGATACCGGGCAAAAACAACGGGTCAAGCTGCATCTTGTCCCGCCGATTTCACATCCTCATAGCCGTCGAGCGCAGCTTGGCGGGCCTTGCCGTGATCCACTATCGGATGCGGATAGGTCTCGCCAAGCTGGACGCCTGCCTCACGCAGGACACTGGCCGGGGCCTCGAAGGGCGAAAACAGGTGTTTCGTCGGCAGCTTGGCCAATTCCGGCACCCAGCGGCGCACGTATTTGCCGTCCGGATCGAATTTCGGTCCCTGAGAAATCGGATTGAAGATCCGGAAATATGGTGCCGCATCCGAACCGGACCCGGCCACCCATTGCCAGCTTGCCGAGTTGTTGGCAAGATCCGCATCGACCAACGTATCGCGGAACCAGGTCTCTCCGTGCTTCCAGTGGAGACGGAGATGCTTGACCAGAAAACTGCCAGCCAGCATTCGCACACGATTGTGCATGTAGCCCGTGTGCCAGAGCTCGCGCATTCCGGCATCGACCATCGGATACCCGGTCAATCCCTTTTGCCATTTTGTGAGATCCTCCGCACTCTCCCGCCAAGGGTATGCGTCGAAGGCAGGCCGCCAGTTTTTCTCTGGCAATTGCGGGAAATGATAGAGGAGATGATAGGAAAACTCGCGCCAGGCAATTTCCGATAGGAACTTGTGTCCGTCGCTGGAAAGGCTGGATTTGCGTGCGGTTGCATGCTGGGTTGCCGACCACACCTGCCTCGGCGAGATATCGCCAAAATGAAGGTGCGGCGACAAACGTGAGACGTTGGGCAAGTCCGGCCGGTTGCGCTTGTCGCCATAGCCGGACAATCCGTGATCCAGAAATTCGATCAGACGGTCTTTGGCGCCGGCTTCCCCAGGCTGCCAGATGTCTTCCCAGCCCTCGGCCCAGTTCGGCTTGGTCGGCAGCAACTTCAGATCGGACAAGCTATCGCCTTCGTCGTAGGCGGCGAAGTCAATCTCCTCTGGGGCCGGCAAGGGATCCGGCACGCTTATTTGTTGAGCCGCCTTCCAGAACGGCGAGTAGACTTTGTAGGGGCCACCGGTCTTAGTTTCGACATCCCAGGGCTCAAACAGCAGGGAGGCCTTAAAACTCTTGGCATCGATCAGGTCCGTTTTCAGGGCCTCTTTCAGCGCACTGTCGCGTTCGATGGCATGCGGCTCATAACAGCGGTTCCAGTAGACAGCATCTGCGCCGGTCTCCTGAACGAGTTCCGGGATCAGATGCCGCGCGCTGCCGCGCAGAAAGACAAGACCCGGGAGGTCTTCCTTCAGCGCCGCCAAGCTATGATGCAGCCACCACCGGCTGGCGCCGCCCAAGGGATGGCCATCGCCAGATTGATCCGGTGTTTCAAGAATATAGACCGGCAACACCGGGCCGCGCCGAGTTGCTTCATGAAGGGCCGGATTGTCCGAAACACGCAAGTCCTGCCGGAACCAAACGATTGTAGTCATAACGCCTCTTAAGTGTGTCTCTTTCCTACGCGGTCGCCCCTCTTCAGATCAATTTTTCTCTGACTTTAAAAGCACATGCTCCCAAAAACCGAACGTCTGACACCACACTTGATTTAGTACGGTATCGCATTATATAGTGCGACATCGCATCATATAGGAGCCTTCCATGTCAGTTTCCCGCCGCAAAACGCTCGCCCTCCTTGGAGGTGGTCTGATAGTTGCCGCCACCGCATCGGCCGGCACATTTCTCGCAACCCGGACTCCAGAAAAGGCGCTCAAACCGTGGAGCAGCGCGGGCGGATACGAAGATCCGCGGCTGTTTGCGCTGTCTTACGCCTTGCTTGCTCCAAACCCGCATAACCGGCAGCCCTGGCTGATCGAGTTGACTGACAAGGACACATTCCGGCTGCACAGAGATCCGGCGCGGGATCTCCCTCACACTGACCCTTATCACCGGCAGATCTTCATTGGTCTCGGTTGCTTCCTGGAGCAAATGGCCATTGCCGCTAGCCTCAAAGGCTATTCGACTGAGATTTCGCTCTTTCCAGAGGGAACTGATGGTCCAATCGCGGACGTTGTGTTGATCGACGGGGCGGACGCAGATCCATTGGGTGCGCATATCATGGACCGCCGGTCTTGCAAGGAGCCCTTTCAGAACACGCCGGTTCCAGATGCCATGGCGGCGCAACTCCAGACCTATGGCTCGGTCTGGACCAATCCGGCGGATGTTAAAAGCATCAAGGACCTGACATGGCAGGCCTGGCTAACGGAAATGAACACCCACCGGACCTTGAAGGAAAGCGTCGATTTGATGCGCTTCGGCAAAGCAGAAATCAATGCAAATCCGGACGGTATTGATCTCGGCGGTCCGTTCCTGGAAAGCCTCATGGTGGCTGGTCTTCTGACCAAGGACAGTCAGCTGGATCCGGCGTCCACAGGATTTCAGGAGGGCGTGAAAATGTACCAGGCAATGCTCCATGCAACGCCCGCCTATATCAGCCTGACAACGCCGGCAAACACGCGGCAGGATCAGATAGAGGCTGGCCGCCGCTGGCTGAGGCTCAACCTGGACACGACACGTCTCGGATTGGCGCTTCACCCGGTGAGCCAGGCGCTGCAGGAGTTTGATGAAATGACCCCGCATCATGCTGAAGCGCACCGCCTGCTTGCCAAACCCGGAGAAACTGTTCAGATGCTTGGACGATTGGGATTCGGGCCGCAAACCGCCCGCACGCCGCGCTGGCCCCTTGAAACACGGATGATGAATGGATAACGCGTCCCGCCATACGCTGTTCAGTTTTTTCAATGAAATCGGCATTATCGCCCAACTGAGCCGGGCTGCCATGGAAGCCCGGCTGCCGAAGGGCCTGACCCTGCCCCACTTCAGCGTGATCAATCACCTGATACGGGTCAAGGACGGTCAAACGCCACTTGCCCTTGCCAAAGCTTTCCAGGTCCCCAAGACGACGATGACCCACACGCTAAGCGGTTTGCTGGACCACGGCTTGGTTGACATGCGCCCCAACCCAAAAGATGGCCGCAGCAAAACAGTCTGGCTCACCGAAGCCGGACGACAATTCCGTGAGACGGCCATCCGCTCGATTGACCCGGACATGTCGGCGATAAAATCGGCGATACCGGAGGAAAAAATCGCTGAAATCCTACCACTTCTGGCGGAAATCAGAAGTTTCATGGACGCATATCGCGACGAGAGTTGATTACACTGGTGACCTGCAAAGCTCGCGCGCGATTGACAGAACTACACTAACCAGTTTACCCATAATTCGGAACTGTACCATTTGGCTCCGGTTTTGTTTGAAAACATACCGGTTTGTTCCATATGATGCAGGAGCGGGCGAAGACCCGCCGTCAAAGACAATTCTGAGGGAGAGCGGAACGTGACAGACGGCAATATCGTGGTTTCGAAACCGGCGGCACCAGAGACATCCGCAAGGCCCAAACCGATGATCGATCCCTTTGGCCGCGCCGTTTCCTATCTGCGGGTCTCCGTAACAGACCGCTGTGATTTCCGCTGCGTGTACTGCATGGCAGAGGACATGACGTTCCTGCCGAAGCGCGAAGTTCTCAGCCTTGAAGAGCTGGACCGCCTGTGCACCGCTTTCATCGAAAAGGGTGTCCGCAAGCTGCGCCTGACTGGCGGTGAACCGCTGGTGCGCAAAAATATCATGAGCCTGATCCGCAGCCTCGGACGGCATCTGGACAGCGGCGCTCTGGACGAGCTGACACTCACCACCAATGGATCCCAGCTCGCCCGCTTTGCCCACGAGCTTTATGATTGCGGTGTCCGCCGGATCAATGTTTCCATCGACACGCTCGATCCGCAGAAATTCAAGGCGGTCACCCGCTGGGGCGACCTTGCCAAAGTCATGGACGGCATTCGCGTTGCCAAGGAAGCCGGGCTTGCCATCAAGATCAATATGGTCGCGCTCAAACAAGTGAATGAGCATGAAATTGAGAGCATGATGACCTGGTGCCATGAGCATGGGTACGATCTCACAATGATCGAGACCATGCCGCTTGGCGAAATCAACGAAGATCGCACCGATCAGTATCTTCCGCTCTCCACCGTGCGCCAACGCCTTTCCGAACGTTTTACCCTGACGGACATCCCTTATAAGACCGGTGGTCCGGCGCGCTATGTCACGGTTGAGGAAACCGGCGGCCGTCTCGGATTCATCACGCCGATGACCCACAATTTCTGCGAAAGCTGCAACCGGGTCCGCGTGACCTGCACGGGCCAGCTTTACATGTGCCTGGGTCAGGATGACATGGCGGACCTGCGTGCGCCTCTGCGCGCCTCAGAAGGCAATGAACTGCTGAGTGACGCAATCGACGAGGCCATTGGGCGCAAGCCAAAGGGGCACGACTTTGTCATTGACCGGGAGCGCAATCAGCCGGCGGTTTCCCGGCATATGAGCGTCACGGGCGGCTAGGCTCAGGTCTCGTTCGTTTCGGGAAACCAGAAACGCGAAGCAGCAAGAAACATGTTGCGCGGCAGTTTAACCGCGCAGCAACGGCAAACGTGCCTAGTGATTGCTCACCGATCTTCATATGCTGTGTCTTGACGCTCGCCGAGAAAAACGGCGAGCACACACGCCAGTCCGAAAACGCCTCCGACAACCATGACCAGGATCATCGGCATCTCACCACCACCGGCAATGTCGGCCGAGAACATATAGGCGACGGCACTTGAGACCAGCGCACCAGCGCCAACCTGGAGAAAACTGAGCATTCCGGATGCCGTGCCGGCAAGATCAGGGCGGATGCTCACAGCTCCTGAGATGGCGCTTGGAATGCCAAGCCCATTGCCCAGGCCGATGAAAAACATCGGCAGGAAAAACAACGCCCCGGTAAGGCTGTCCGTCAACGTCCCAAGGACAAGAAGCGACACCCCAAAGACACCCGTGATCACACCAAGTGCGATCATCCGGGCAATCCCTACACGAGCTGCAATTCGACCGGTAATGAAGTTCCCAATGATATAGCCGATTGAAACCACCATCAGATACAGGCCGATTTCCGCAGGGGCCATGTTGAACACACCGGCCGCCACAAACGGGGCGCCGCCGAGATAGGCAAAGTACAGCCAGGCCATAAAGGTCGATGCTCCGCAATACACCCAGAACATCTTCACCTTGAACAAGTCCGCGTAGCCCTGCCCTATCTGCTTCAGACTGACAGCTTTCTTGTGCTGATTGGTCTCGGGAAGGAACAGCCAGGCACAAATGGTCACGCCGATCCCAAAAACCAGCATCAACACAAAACCGCCCCGCCAACCGTAATGCGCGTCGAGAAAACCGCCGATCGCGGGCCCGATGGTCGGCGCGACGGCCATGCCCATCGCGACATAACCGATCATGCTGGCTGCCTTATCACGTCCGTAGACGTCTCGAACGATGGCACGGGCCAGAACGAGACCGGCCCCGCCGCCGATCGCTTGAACAATCCGGGCAGCTATCAGGGCTTCAACTGTCGGTGCCATCAAACACAATACGCTGCCGATAACGAACAGCACCATTCCGGCAACAACAACAGGGCGCCTGCCGAACTGATCGGAGATCGGCCCCAAAAAAATCTGCGCTCCAGCAATTGCGATGAAATAGAACGCCAATGTGAGCTGAATCTCAGCAGCGGTGGCCGAGAACGCACTCATCATGCCATCGACCGACGGCAGATAGATGTTCATCGCAAAGGGAGACAATGTCGAAATGCCCATGAGCATGACAACAAACGCGATCCGTTTGGGTTCCCGGGTTGTATGCGCAGTCAGATCTGAGGCCATTTCAAAGTGTTCTTTTCGCTGAACGCAGACCTTAGGAAGGCGCTCTCAAAAAATCAATCTTATTAATTGAAGACGACATCAGCTATCGCGATAGTTGCATATCATCTTGTGTCCGCTGCGCCAGCTTTGCGCTCCCGGAAAAAGCTGTAGGTGCCGGAAGCGATGACGATAGCAATGCCTACCAATGTGATTCCATCCGGGACATCGTCCCACACAATGTAGCCCAGAAAAATCGCCCAGACGACAATGGTGTACCGGAAGGGCGCAACCACGGCGATGTCCCCAAGCCGCATCGCCAGAATAATGAAGACGTATCCAGCCAGGACAAAAACAGCCGCCCCGCCGAGATAGCCGTATTCTACCAAAGACAGGTCCGTCCAGCCGGATTGCACGGTCAACACGGTACCAAGCAGCGTCACGGCAATAAAACTAACCAAAGCGACACCGAGAGTCGGGACATCCTTTGGCACCTGACGGGTTGCAAGATCCCGCAGCGCCATGCAGCCAACACCTGCCAGCGCCAGAAGGGAGAACGCATTGAAGCCCTCCAACCCCGGCCGGATGATCAATAACACACCGATCAGACCAACAAGGATCGCGCTCCATCGGCGCCACCCAACCGCGTCTTTTAGGAAAACCGCTGCTGCGGCTGTTACCACGAGCGGCAACACTTGAAGAATCGCAGTCGCATTGGCGATCGGCAACTGGAAGAGCGCCGTCAAGTATAGGATGGTGGCCGCTGTCTCTGCGAGTGCCCTAACCAGAACCGCAGGATGCGCCATAACACGCGCATTGTGAAACAGCCCGGTCATGGCACCGGCAACGCCCAGCGCGGCAATGCAGATCAAACCACGTACCAGAATGATCTGTCCGAGCGGCACCGCATCAGAAGCCATCTTGACCAGCGTATCGTTCAAGATGAAGCCAGCCATGGCGATCAGCATCGCTGCAATCGCCCGGCTGTTGCTCGGATGGTCCATAAAAATGCCTTTAAAAGAAATTCGGGCAGGAACATCGCCCCTGCCCGATCCAAACTAAACTATTGCGCTAACTATTCAAAAACAATCGCGGGTGCTGCGCGATCTGCACCGTCCGTCCCGCCTTCGATGCCGGCCATCACTTTGCCCGCGATCTCTTTGTAGATTTGCGCAGACTGGCCTTCCGGATCAGACACAACGATTGGCGTTCCTGCATCGGACGTCTCACGGATCTTCATCGCCAACGGCACCTCTCCTAGGAACGGCACACCAAGACGCTCAGCGTCGGCGCGTGCGCCCCCGTGGCCGAAGATGTCATGACGGCTGCCGCAATCCGGGCAGAGGAAGTAGCTCATGTTTTCAACGATGCCGAGAACTGGCACGTCGACCTTCTTAAACATGGCAAGCCCTTTGCGCGCATCTATCAAGGCAAGATCCTGCGGGGTAGAGACAATCACAGCCCCTGCCAGCGGCACCTGTTGGGCCATTGTGAGCTGCGCATCGCCGGTTCCAGGAGGCATATCGACCACGAGGACATCGAGCTCACCCCAGGCAACTTCGCGCAGCATCTGTGTGAGCGCGGAGATCACCATCGGACCACGCCAGATCATCGGAGTTTCTTCTTCAACCATGAAGCCCATGGACATCACCTTGACGCCATAGCCTTCCAACGGCTTGAGCATGCGACCGGACAAGGCTTCCGGACGTCCGGAGACATTGAAAAGCCGCGGCACAGACGGTCCATAAATGTCGGCATCGAGAACACCGACCTTCATACCATTTGCAGCCATGCCCAGAGCGAGGTTCGCAGTTGTGGTCGATTTGCCAACACCGCCCTTTCCGGACGCAACTGCAACAATGTGCTTAATCCCCGGAACACCCGGTTTGGCGGAGGCCTGTTCTTCTTGCGGGGGTCTTGACGCTCGCGGCGCAGGCGCTGGCTGCGGCGGACGTGGGGGAGCACTTCCAGGCGCGCGCTCCGCAGTGAGAGCAACCATGGCGTTTTCAACACCCTCAACTTCCTTCACGACTTTCTCGGCCGCCTGACGCAAGGGCTCCAATTCCTGAGCTCGCGCAGCTGGGACGGTAATCGAAAATGCCACACGGCCATCGGACACGAAGACGTCTGAAACCAGTCCAAGCGAGACGATGTCGCCCTCCAGGTCAGGCCCTTTGATTTGGCGCAGCCGGTCCATCACGGCGTTTTTTATGGTTTCACTCATCTATGCGTCCTGTCGGTCTCAGGTGATCGCAGCGCTCCTCCGCTGATGTGCCATATCGGCCCTAAATCACCTTATTCTATGATTTTCACCCCTTAAGGTGATTTCCTTCTGTTTCTTAGGGTTGATGATTGCGCGTTACAAGGTGTGTTGAGCGCTCAACATTGTCCCCCTCGCGGAGAGAGGACAATGTTGTCCTTGCCCCTCCCCAGGCAGCCCGGATAGTTTCGGCCCTGTCGCCTGAACAACCACCTTTCGAGAAAACATATGACCACCTGTCTGATTACCGCCATCAATCGCGGAATTGGCCGCGAACTCGTCACCGCCGCTCTTGCCAAGGGCTGGACTGTTTATGGGTCTGTCAGGTCAGCGGAGGCCACCCACGAAGTCTCTGAAGCCTTTGACGGCAAAGTCTCGCCTCTTGTGTTTGACGTCACCGATCACAAGGCCGTGGAAGCAGCTGCCAAAGCGCTCGACGCGCCAATCGACGTTTTGATCAACAACGCAGGCATTATCGGACCCGACCGGCAAAGTCCTCTCGATATGGACTATGACGGCTTTCACGAAACGCTGGCAATCAACACGCTTGGGCCCCTTGCTGTCAGCCAGTCCTTTCTGCCTCACATCTTAAAAGACAAACCCGGGACGATCATCACGGTCTCCAGCCAGATGTCCTGGATGGGCTATCGCAAGTCCGACCGTATTGCCTATCGCGCATCCAAGGCGGCTGTGAACAAGGTGATGCAAGGTCTGGCAACAGAGCTCGAAAACGAAGGGGTTCCAGTTGCCTTGATCGATCCCGGCTGGGTCCGCACCGACATGGGCGGACCGGAGGCTGATAACTGCCCCGCCGATGTCGCTACTGGCATTCTGACGCTGAGCGAGAACCTCACATTGAAGGACACCGGCAAGTTCTTCAAATGGAGCGGCGAAGAACGGCCCTTCTGATAGACAACCAACGCACCAACAAACTAGCGGATCATTCGATGTCCTGGCCCTCACCCATTACCTTGATCGGTACACATGTCTCCCTCATTCCTCTCAGCCTTGAGCACGCCGATGATCTTTCGGAAGCTTCGGCCGAAGGAGGTTTATGGAAGGCCTGGTATACGAGCATTCCGAAGCCTGAAGACGTTCGGGCAGAAATCGAGCGGCGCCTGGGACTGCAGGAGGCCAGCTCGATGTTACCCTTTGCGGTTCTCACACCGGATGGCAAGGCGGTCGGCATGACGACATACATGAACGTCGATCCTGTTTACAAAAGGGTCGAAATCGGCTCCACCTGGTATCGCAAGTCTGTTCAGCGCACCGGTCTCAACACAGAGTGCAAGCTGATGCTGCTCACGCACGCATTTGAAGAGCTGGACTGTATAGCGGTGGAGTTCCGGACCCACTTCCTGAACCGGCAGAGCCGAACAGCAATCGAGCGGCTTGGTGCGCGGCTTGATGGCGTCCTGCGGTCCCACCAAAGATCCGCAGATGGTGCGTTGAGGGATACGGCGGTCTATTCGATTCTTCCACACGAATGGCCAGCAGTTAAGAACGGCCTAATGTTCAAGCTGTCGCGAGACATCTGAGCCGCTTGCACACAAGAAGATCAGCCAATGTATTTGTGCACAGGTTTCTTGCTGCTGATCTTTTAAGACCGCAGCACCGGAATCAGCAGACCAAAGAGAGGACCTTTCGAAAACCGGTCCTCTTCTTCCAATTTGATTCAAATTTTAAGCAAATGTGAGGAATTGAAGCGCAGGCTGGTCTTATCGGGGATTGGATGGGACACGAGCAATGGAACTCTACCGGGCCTGCTACCGCAGCAAGATCAAATGGGACAACATGCGCTTGCCCCTACCGGATGAAATCGACAAAACGCTGCTGCGCATTCGGCGCATCAACCGTCGTGCAGGTGTGACCGGGGCTTTGCTTCTTGTCGATCAGCACATCATTCAGGTCCTCGAAGGTTACACCGGGCCGGTGCTCGACACCGTGTACTGTGTCATGAACGATCCACGCCTCCACGACATTGAAGGCATCATTCACGAGCCGGCCGATTACCGGTTGTTTCCAAACTCGCTGATGTTCTTCCGCGATCTGACGGACGGCATTGCTGCATCCCGGCATTCAGAACTCCGCCCACTCCTTGATCATCCGGGTGAAGTCACCCGCGATGAGGCTTATCTGGCGTTAAGCCACTTCGCCAAAGAACTGCGCGAAGGCCGGATGACCAACGACATGTTGATGATCTGAGCCCCGACCCGAACTCCAAAGAGAACGGTTTGCGGCTGAACTGATCTGGCCATCTCCGCTCCGTGCGGACTAGGGTGTGGTTCCCTTTCCTTGGAATCACATTTTCATGTCCGCCGCACCCCCGTCCTTCCAGTCCTTTTCTGCCGGACTGCTCGCCGCAATTGTCGGCTTTGCCAGTTCCTTCGCCATCGTCATCCAGGGGCTGAATGCCACCGGAGCCACGCCCGCTGAGGCAACAAGTGGCTTGATGGCCCTGTCCATCTCCATGGGCCTTTGCGCTGTCGTCGCATCGCTCTGGACAAAAATCCCGGTCAGCATTGCCTGGTCGACGCCCGGTGCAGCCTTGCTTGCATCCGCCGGCGCAGTCGACGGCGGTTTCGCGGCGGCGGTTGGTGCGTTTATTGTTTGCGCAGTCCTGATCATTCTGGCAGGCCTGATCCGTCCTTTTGGGCGCGCCGTTGCAGCGATCCCAAGTCCACTTGCAAATGCCATGCTGGCGGGCGTTCTTTTCGGGCTGTGTCTTGCTCCGGTGCGGGCGGTTGGTGAAATGCCGGTCTATGCATTGGCGGTGATCCTGACCTGGGCAATCGCTGTCCGTTTCGCCAGGCTCTACGCCGTCCCGCTGGCCATGGTCGTCACCTTCGGCATTGCGTTTTTGACCGGTGGGTCGCTTTCTCTTGGTGAAACACCTCTCATCAGCCAACCGCTTGTTATTCTGCCCGTGTTCACTTTCGAGGCTTTGGTCAGCATTGCACTGCCGCTTTTCATCGTGACGATGGCGTCTCAGAACATACCGGGCATCGCGGTCTTGAGAGCCTTTGGGTACCAACCGAACAGCAGCTCTTTGTTTACACTGTCCGGTGTCTTCAGCTTGGTATCGGCCCCGTTCGGCGGGCACGCCGTAAACCTTGCCGCAATCACGGCCGCCATGTGCGCCGGTGAAGATGCGCATAAGGATCCAGCCGCCCGCTATTGGGCGGCCGTGTTTGCCGGTGTGATCTATATCCTGTTCGGTCTCTTCGCCGGTTTGGTTATGGCTTTCGTGGCCGCAACACCTGGCATCTTGATTGAAGCTGTAGCAGGTCTTGCCTTGCTTGGCGCGCTTGCGTTTTCAATCGGTGAAGCGACCAAAGAGGCCGAAACGCGGGACAGCGCGATCATCACCTTTGCAATCACGGCCTCCGGCGTCAGCTTCTTCGGAGTGTCCGGCGCCTTTTGGGGACTTCTTGCAGGTGGAGTGTTCATGGCACTTATGCGCTTTCGAAAACAGACTTAAGTGCTTGCCCTTCCCCCTTTGGCTCCCATAGTCTTCCAGACGAAACAACTTTGGAGTTCTGTGCCTGTGACGGCGCCCTACATACTGCAACCCGACCCTTTCAATCCCGCCCTTTCGACCACCGTGACCGGGGTCGACCATACCGGTGCCGAGGTCGACACAAGAGTGGTCACCGAAAAACCTCTCACCTTGTTTCTGAATTCCCAGGAAGTGGTCACGATGATGACCATCGGTGATCATCCGGACCTGCTTGCCGTCGGCTATCTCAAAAACCAGAACATGCTGGCACCCGACGATGTCATCACCGGGATCGAATACGATGATGATCTCGAAGTGGTTATCGTTCGCACAGAGCGCGAGACCAACTTCGAAGACAAGATGAAGAAGAAGGTCCGGACCTCCGGCTGTGCACAAGGCACCGTTTTCGGTGATGTCATGGAGGGCTTTGAAACCATCGACCTTCCAAAAGACGCTCGGCTGAAAACATCCTGGCTCTATGCGCTCACCAAGGCGATCAACACAACACCGTCGCTTTATCTGGAAGCTGGTGCGATCCACGGCTGCGTGTTGTGCCGTCATGACCAGCCGCTGGTCTACATGGAGGATGTCGGCCGCCATAACGCTGTAGACAAGATCGCCGGCTGGATGGAGCTGAACAAGATCCCAGCAGACGACAAGATCTTCTACACAACAGGACGTCTGACATCCGAAATGGTGATCAAGACTGTCATGATGGGGATTCCGATTCTCGTGTCGCGCTCCGGCTTTACCGCTTGGGGCGTGGAACTTGCCCAGCAAGCCGGTTTGACTTTGATTGGCCGGGCGCGGGGCAAGAGATTCGTCGTGCTGTCCGGCTCTGAACGAATTGACTTTGATATGGATCCCGCGCTTGCGGACGACGAACCCCGTGGTTCCGGACGGAAAGGGAGTGAAAAAGCGGAATGACCCCGGCAAATGCTCGGATCTCCAAAGACCGTGTCCTCGGCTGTGTGCTCGCGGGCGGGCAATCGCGCCGGATGGGCGGCGGCGACAAGACGCTGATTGATCTCAACGGGAAATCGATGCTGGAGATCATTCTGGACCGGCTCAACCCGCAGGTCTCGCAGATCGTTCTGAATGCAAATGGCGATCCAGAGCGGTTTGCCCAGTTCCAGCTTCCGGTAGAGCCTGACCCAATCGGCGGCTTTGCGGGCCCTCTTGCCGGTGTTCTCGCAGGACTTGATCACGCACGGCGCAATCTGCCTCACGTCAGTCATGTCGTGTCAGTCGCCGGTGATACACCGTTCTATCCATCCAACCTTGTTGATCGTTTCCTGGAAGCGGCTCCTGGCGACAAACCGGTGATCGCGCTCGCCAGTTCGTCTGACAAACTCCACCCGGTCTTTGGTCTTTGGCCGGTCGCGCTCTATAACGATCTGCACGACTGGCTGTCGACGGGACAAAGCGGCAAGGTACTGGCCTTTGTCGACCGGCATGACAGCATCGAAGTCGGCTTCGAGTTGGATCAGGCGACCGGCCTCGATCCGTTTTTCAATGCCAACCGGCCGGATGATCTTGAGACGGCCCGCAACGCGGCGAGCCTTTTGTCCTCATGATATCAACGCCTGTCTTCGGAATTACTGGCTGGAAGAACTCCGGCAAGACGCAATTGGTGACCCGGCTGGTGGCGGAGTTCACCTCACGTGGCCTTAAGGTCTCGACAGTCAAACACGCCCACCACAACTTCGATATCGATCGGCCAGGCGCCGACAGTTACCGGCACCGGGAGGCAGGTGCCGTTGAAGTCGCTCTTGTGTCCGGCCGCCGTTGGGCCTTGATGCACGAGCTGCGCGAGGAAGAAGAGCCACCGCTTTCAGCTATCCTCCCACGATTGGCGCCCTGCGACTTGATCCTGATCGAAGGGTATAAGCGGGAAAACCATCCGAAGATTGAAGCCAGACGCATCGAATCGGCCAGCAAAGGACCTTTGTCACCGGACGACCCAAACATTTTGGCTGTTGCCGCTGATCATGCAATTCCTGACGAAACACTGCCTGTTTATGATCTTAACGACATCTCAGGTCTTGCTGACTTCATAACCAGCCACCTCAGCCTGCAGAGTGTCCAGTCATGACAGCAAAGCCGCTTTTGAACGACTGCTTTCTGCACGACAAGGACCGGCTGAAACACGCTGAAGCCCTGGCTATTCTGAAAGACCGGCTTGCGCCGGTGGCCCTATCGGAGACCATTACCCTGGGCGAAGCGCTCGGCCGGATCCTGGCAGAAGACATCACCGCGCCGCGCAACATTCCGCTCGCCGACAATTCCGCTGTCGACGGGTATGCATTCCGCTTTGCGGACCATGATGAAGCCGGTGGTTTTTTCCGGTTGCGCCAGCGTGTTGCCGCCGGTCATGCCAGCAATGAAATGCTTACACCTTGGGGCGCCGCCCGGATCTTCACCGGAGCCGTCATGCCGCCGGGGGCGGACACGGTCGCCATGCAGGAAGACTGTGAAACTCACAGCCAGGACGGCGAAGATTTCGTCATCGTGCCCCAAGGCCTCAAGAAAGGTGCCAATTGCCGGAAGGCCGGGGAAGATGTTGCCGAGGGCACGAAGATATTGACCTCCGGGCACCGGCTGAAGCCTCAAGACCTTGCGGCAATTGCATCGACCGGACTTGCTGAAATCACGGTCTATCGAAAGCTCAAGGTTGCGCTCGTTTCAACCGGCGATGAATTGCGCCGGCCTGGGGATCTGATCACCGTTGGAGACGTCTACGATTCCAATCACTACTTGCTGAAAAGCCTCGCCGCAGGATTGCCGGTTGAGATCGAAGATCTGGGGATCTTGAAGGACGATGCGGGTCTTGTCGAAAACACTCTGGCTGAAGCCTCAAAGACCTTTGACATCATCTTGACGACCGGCGGGGCAAGCCGCGGCGAAGAAGATCACATGCAGACCGCGCTGGAAAAGCTTGGCCAACGGCACATGTGGCAACTCGCCATCAAGCCGGGACGGCCTATGATGTTCGGCCAGATCGAAAACTGCGTGTTTCTTGGACTGCCCGGCAACCCGGTCGCGGCGATGGTCTGTTTTCTGCTCTATGGCCGGCCGGTCATCAGTGTTCTGGGTGGTGGCGATTTTGTGGAACCACAACGGTTCCAGGCGCCGGCGGACTTCGAGGTTCCAAAGAAGAAACCGGATCGCCGGGAGTTCTACAGAGGCATCCTTGGGGTCGACGAAAACGGCAAGACGATCGCCCGCAAATTCGACCGTGACGGCTCTGGCCTCATTACGGGGCTGCGCGAAGCGGACGGGCTGATCGAGATCCCGGAAGACGCAACGTCTGTAAAACGCGGAGAGCTCGTCACCTTCCTGCCGTTCTCCGGAATGGGCGTTGTGTAGGAGCGCCGTCCAAGCGCTCCTACTTCTTTCAGAAGTCCCTTAGAACGTATAAGGCCAGTCGGCCGCGACAAAGCGGTAGCCATCGCCTTGTTTGGCGAGATAGCCAAATCCCGGGAACGGGATGTGCATTCCGGCAAACATCACCCTGTCGGCCGAAACCTCATCGAAAAACTTCTTGCGGGTTTCAATTGCCTGCGCCGGATCGATATCAAAAGCAATCGCCCAATCCGGATGCTCGAATTGATACGTCGTTGCGTGAATGATGTCCGCCGCAATGATCAGCTGTTCGCCATTGCTTTCGATCACGAAACCGACATGACCGGGCGTGTGGCCCGGCAAGGCCTTCGCAGTGATACCTGGCAGGATTTCCTTGCCCGGGTTGAACAGTGTCTGTGTGGACTTGTAGGCATCCGCACTTGCGCGAGCCCCAAGGAAGAACGGTTTGAATTGTTCAGGCGCTGCATTCATCGCCGCGTCATCATACCAGAACACGTTATCCAGCTCAGGCAGCAGTAATTCTGCATTCGGAAACGCTTTCTCGCCCGCCGGCGTCAACACGCCGAAAAGGTGATCCGGGTGCATGTGGGTGATCAGAACCGCATCAATCTGTTCCGGTGTGACACCAGCTGCGGACAAGGCCTTACCAAGATGCCCAAGAGTCGGCCCAAATGTGTCGGATGTGCCCGCATCGATCAGCACCAATTTGTCGCCGGTGTTGACGAGATAGGCGTTCACCGGTCCTGTGAGGGCCTGACTTTCAATAAAGGCCGCCTCACGAAGTTTCGCCGCAGTTTCTTCTTCGTAACCAACGAAAAGTTCTGGACCCAGTTGCAGGTAACCGTCGAGGAGCGCAGTCACTTCGAAATCACCAACCTTGCGCCGCAATGCACCCGCCATTGGCGACCCTGCCAAAGGCGCTGCCGCGTGTGCTGTTGCCGGGATAAGGCTCAAAGCACTTGCCGCTCCGAGTGCAGCACCGCCGGTCATGGCACCGCCCAAGAAGCCACGCCGGTTCATGGAAATTGTTTCAACGGTCATACCTGTTCTCCAATACCGTTCTGCCAATCCGCCCCCCTAAAGAGGCCGTTCCCTTTAATTGATTTATTCTTCTGGATTTTAAAGCCGGAGATTATTTATAAGAACCAGAAGCTCATCTTATGAATTATCATCTTGGGCGGCTCCAGGAGACTAAAATGGACAAATTGAGCGCACTCAGTAGTTTTGTGAACGCGGTGAGACTGGGCAGCTTTTCCGCGGCCGCAACGCACCTGGGCGTGTCACAGCCAGCGGTCAGCCAACAAGTCCGAAGCCTGGAGGACACGCTCGGAACACGGCTGATCAACCGCACGACACGGCGCTTGTCGTTGACCGAGGCGGGGGAACGCTATTTCGCTTATGCCAGTGACATTCTGGAAAAGCTTTCCGAGGCGGACCGGTCGGTACAAAGCAACGAAGCCCAGATGAGTGGACGCCTCACCGTCAGCCTTCCGTATGCCTTCACCGAGCCGGAGTTGGCGGGCTTCCTCACCAAATTCAAGGCGGCCTATCCGAACATCTTGTTCGACGTGCAACTGTCGGACGCCATGGTGGATCTGCAAAAGGAACGGATTGATGTCGCCATCCGCATGGGGCATTTGCGTGACGACCGGTTGATCGTCAAGAAGCTCGGCGACATGAAACGATGCCTTGTCGCCTCACCAGACTATCTGAACCGGAGGGGGCGCCCCGAGACATCGGAAGATCTCAAAACGCACGACTTCCTGCTTTATCCGCATATCGCTGAGGCTGGATCCATCGACCTCGTCGGCCCCACAGGAAAGGCAACCAAGGTTGCTGTGTCGCCAACAATGGTGATCAACAATTCCGCGGCCCTCCGCCGTGCAGCAATCGCAGGCTTGGGCATCTCCACTGCGGTAACCTGGCTCTCAGCACCGCACTTTGGAACGGAAGAACTGGAACTGATCCTTGCGGATTGGTCCTATGGTGTTCATCCCATCCACGCGGTTTATCCGTCTTATCGGTTCATTCCGATGAAAGTCCGCCAGTTTGTCTCGGACCTTCAAGCTCATCTGGATGAGCAGCAGGCCTTCGCAGACCCGACGACCCATTTGGCTGCGGCGGAATAAGCCCGTCAAACCTCATCCACGGCGACGACCCACGTCTCCTTGAGTGCCTCAGCTTCCCATTCCTGCCAGGCGTCAAGCCCGCGCAAGGTTTGGCAGTATTTGGCGGCAACAGACGCATCGCTGAGGCCGTATGTGTCAAAGCGGCTCACGACGGGCGCATACATGGCATCTGCAATCGTGAAATCGCCGAATAAAAACGGTCCGCCGGAGGCCACAAGACACTCTTGCCAAATCTCAAGGATCCGGCCGACATCCGCCTGGACGGCCTCGCTGACGAACCGCTTTTCAGCCGGGCGGCGCATGTTCATCGGACATTCGGCTCTCAGAGCCGGAAAACCTGAATGCATTTCCGCCGAAACCGCCCGTGCGTGCGCACGCGATTTAAGATCCGTCGGCCAAAGCCCCGTCTCAGGTTCACAATCGGCAACATATTCAAGGATCGCCAGGCTATCCCAAACCGTGAGATCACCGTGCTTCAGCACAGGCACTTTCATACTTGGCGAGAAATCACGAAACTTCGGATTGCCGTTTTCAAAGTCGAAGGGAACAAGCGTTTCCTTGAACGCAATACCCTTGTGCCGCATCGCGATCCAGGGTCGGAACGACCAGGTCGAATAGTTCTTGTTCCCGATGAAGAGTTCGAATTCGGCCATCTGTTCCGCCCGCTTTCAAATCCGTTTCCAGATTGTTTAATGAGATGCAACCGGCAAACTGTGCCGGGCGATATTGTCCTACCGGCACCCGGCGGCCGCATCAAATTGAATAAGTTCATCAATCCTATAAGGAAGTCTCATGGGTGGACAACGGCATGCTGTTTGCATTGGAACATGCATTTCTAATTTTTAAGGACTTACATCCAATGACCGTTTCCGCCGCAGCCAAGACTTTGACCGTTGTCCCAACCAACAAACCTCTTTCTTCGTCCAAATCTCCTTTCAACATGTCTGAGATCAGGGCAGAGCTTGCCCGCCAATACGAAGACTGGAAAGCGCTGCCCGAAGATCAGAAATTGCGCCACCTCAAACTTAAAAGGCATGGACTGAGCGAACAGGATCTGGACAATCTTCCAGCAGCAGAGCGTGCCCAGTTTGAGCAAAAAATCGCTGAGGCAAGCCGGCAGCCCGTATTTGCGCCATCTTCTGACGAAAGCACCAGCAGATCGGCCCTCTTCAAGCCCGTCGTTTCTCTGGCCTCGGTGCTCGCCATTTCCGACGCCAACCCTGCGGATGCGAGCGAACCCGCCGGAGCACGGCAAGATGCCGCTCTCTTGGCGAACAGCATCGACAACGGCCGCGAAAGATAATTGTCTCGATATTGGGCAAAACCAAACAACAATGTTCGCCAACCGGCCAGCATTTCCCTACGGCATGCCTAATTGGATCAAAAAAAGGCAAATTTCCGCTGTGTTTTTTTCATGGGCATGCTTGAAATTTGGATCGAAGTGTATGGAATAGGGCCTTCGGGCAAAAAGGCGGGACGAACCCGCCTGAAACCCAAACAAAATACTAGGGGAATCAATATGCGTTTTGTGCGTATGGCCGCAGCTGCGGTTGCAGTCCTGGCCACGGTTGGTGGCGCAACTGCAAAAGACTGGTCCAAGGTCCGCATCGGAACCGAGGGCGCCTACCCTCCGTTCAACTCCCTGACCGCTGACGGTCAGCTTGTTGGCTTCGACATCGATATCGCCAACGCTCTTTGCGAAGAAATGAAGGTCGAGTGCGAATTCGTTACTCAGGACTGGGACGGCATGATCCCGGCACTTCAGGCTGGCAAATATGACGCGATCATCGCGTCCATGTCGATCACCGAAGAGCGCAAGCAGAAGGTCGACTTCACCAACAAGTACTACAACACTCCTCCGGCAATCGGTGTTCCGAAAGACACCAAGCTGACCGGCGTTACCAAGGAAGACCTGAGCGGCATTCTTCTTGGTGCACAGTCCTCCACGACCCACTCCAACTATGCGGAAGCGCACTTCCCGGATGCCGAACTGAAGCTGTATCCGACTGCTGACGAATACAAGCTGGATCTCGAAAACGGCCGTATCGACGCTGTGATCGAAGACGTTGTGGTTCTGTCCGACTGGCTCGCAACCGACAACGGTGCATGCTGTAAAGTTCTGAGCACGTTGAAGTCCGATCCGGTCATCAACGGTGAAGGTGCCGGCATCGCGATCCGCAAGGGCGAAGATGAGCTGAAAGACAAATTCAACGCAGCGATCGAAGCCATCATTGCGAACGGAAAATACAAAGAAATCAACGACAAGTACTTCTCCTTCGACGTATACGGCGGCTAATCTGATCGCGGTCTGAAAACCTTTGAAGCGTGGCGCGGACCTCCGGGCCACGCTTTATCGTGAGGTGGTCCTCACGCTGCCAGCCGGAGGGGCGGCTGGACTAACAACGACAAAACAGAAAGAAGCGCCGGCTCATGAATGAAGCTTTGACGCTGTTATCTTTTGGGGAACAAGGCTGGGGTGATACGATTGCCTCAGGTGTGCTGATCACCGTATCGCTGGCGCTCGCGACCTTACCGATCGGTCTTATCCTTGGTTTTCTGATTGCACTGGCCAAAAACTCGTCCGAACCCAGCCTCAAGCTGGCGGCCAACATCTACACAACAATCTTCCGTGGCCTTCCTGAGCTCCTGACCCTCTTCCTGGTCTATTTCGGCGTTCAAATCGCCATCCAGGAATTCATCAAGCTGCTCGGCTACGACATCTACTTCGAGGTCAACTCCTTCGTCGCAGGGATGGTTGCGCTGTCTTTGGTGTTTTCCTCCTATGCCTCCGAAGCCTTCCTGTCCGCATTCAATGGCATTCCGCAAGGCCAGTATGAAGGCGGCTACGCGCTTGGCCTGTCGCGCTACAAGACCATGCGTTTGATCATTCTGCCACAGTTGATCCGCCTTGCCTTGCCGGCGCTTGGGAACCTCTGGCTAATCCTGTTGAAGGAAACCTCGCTTGTGTCCGTCATCGGCTTGGCAGACCTGGTTCGAGAAGCCGGGATTGCTGCACGTGTGACCAAAGAGCCGTTCCTGTTCTTCGGGCTGGTGTTGGTGATCTATCTCCTTCTGACCATGATTTCATCTGTGGGGCTGCTCCGCATTGAACGCTGGTCCAAACGGGGAGACGCCGCAAGATGATCGCAGCCAATCCCTCAACCGGCATGACACGCCCGCCACCACCGCAGAAAAAATGGACCAACCTCCGGATCGCCGGCCATGTCCTGATGGCACTTTGGATCCTGTCCGGTCTTTATCTGCTGTATTTTCTTGGCTCGAACGTCGCGAGCCCGTTTTTCCAGAAGTACTGGCCTGAATATGTCGATGGCTTCATCGTTACGATCCAGATCGTCAGCGTCTCACTGGTGCTGGGGGCGCTGCTTTCGGTACCGATTGCAGCCGGGCGCGCGTCAAAACTGAAAATCTTCTCCTGGCCGGCCTATGCCTATGTGAACTTCTTCCGCGGCACGCCTCTGCTCGCCCAGGCGTTCATGGTCTATTACGGCTTTGGATCCTTCAGCGAAGAGCTGAAAGCTGCCGGTCTCTGGTGGTTCTTCCGGGACGCCTGGTACTGTGTGATCTTCACGTTCTCGCTGAACACGGCGGCCTATCAGGCCGAGATCCTGCGCGGCGCGATCCAGAACGTGCCGAAAGGCCAATGGGAGGGCGGAGAAGCTCTTGGGCTCTCCAGAAATGTGATTTTCTTCAAGATCATCCTGCCTCAGGCCTTGATGGTCGCCTTGCGGCCCTACGGCAACGAGATCATCCTGATGATCAAGGGATCGGCGATTGCCTCAATCGTGACAATCTACGATCTCATGGGCGAAACCCGCCGTGCCTATTCGCGGTCCTACGATTTCCAGGCTTACATCTGGGCGGCGGTTGCCTATCTGTTGATCGTGGAAACACTGCGCCGGATCTGGGACAAAATCGAAGCCCGGTTGACTCGGCACCTGAAGCGGTGAGCCCCCTCACCGCTTCCCCAATTCTTCAATATTGATAAACCCGCCCGTCAATTCTCAACACCGGGCGTGGTAATGGAGCCTTTCATGTCCTCACACAAACCACCGCTTCACGCTGACACGCTCCTCGCTCATGGCGGCGGTGGGTTCGATGCCGCGACCGGAGCTGTTGTGCCTCCCATTCCGGTGGCGACAACATTTGTGCGGGACGAAAACTACGCCTTGGTGAGCGACGGTCACCTTTATAGCCGGGACGACAATGACCTCTTCCGCAAGACGGAGAATCTGCTCGCAACGCTGGAAAACGGAGCGGAAAGCCGGCTGTTCTCTTCAGGCATGGCCGCAGTTGCAGCTGTTGCACGGGTTGTGAAACCTGGCGGTACTTTGATGGTCCAGTCCGGGATTTATTGGGGAACAACTCTGTTCCTGCGCGAACACTGCGCCCACAACAACATCGCCTTGGTTGAGTGCGACGCGAGCGATCTTGCAATCTTCCGCGATGAACTGGCCATCACCAAGCCCGACCTTGTCTGGCTTGAGGTTCCGAGCAATCCCTACCTCAAGGTCGCAGACATCGAGAAAGCCGCAGAACTCTGTAAAGCAGCAGACGCTCTCCTTGCGGTCGACGCCACTGCTGCAACCCCGCTGATCCTGAAGCCGCTCACACTTGGCGCGGATTTGGTCATGCATTCGGCAACAAAAGCCCTGAACGGACACTCTGATCTCCTTGGCGGTGTCGTCACCGCACGCGATGCCAAGTCCGAAGCCTGGGACTTTATCAAAACGGAACGCAAGATGGCCGGCGCCGTGATGGGCTCATTCGAAGCTTGGCTTCTGCTGCGGGGTCTCAGAACCCTGAGCCTTCGCGTTGAGCGCATGAATGCCAACGCACTGGCTTTGGCAGACCATCTTGAGACACACTCGAAGATCGAGAAGGTTCTTTATCCCGGAATTCCCGGCCACAAAGACCACACCGTCGCCAAGGCACAGATGTCGGGCGGATATGGATCCTTGATGTCCGTTCAGACCAAGGGCGGCAAAGAGGAAGCTCTCAAGGTTACCGGAACGCTGAAGCTGTTCCAGCGGGCAACATCGCTGGGTGGCACCGAAAGCCTCATCGAGCACCGCCGCTCCATTGAAGGCGAAACTTCCGGTATCCCGGGCAACCTCCTGCGTCTCTCGCTTGGCATCGAACACATCGATGATCTGATCGCCGACTTCGATGCGGCACTGAAAGCAATCTAATCCATCATCCTGGGATAACAGACACATCAATCGCAATAGACCGGTGATCCGACACAAATCGAGAGGAGGACGCGCATGATCACGTTCGCTCTTGCCGTTTTCTTCTTGATCATCACTCCCGGGCCCGGCGTCTTGTCGGTAGCAGGCGTAGGATCTGCGTTCGGTTTTGGTCCCGGCGCTCGCTATATCGGCGGGCTATTTGTCGGCACAAACCTTGTTGCAATTGCCGTTGTGTCCGGTATGGCGACCGTAGTCTTGGCAAATGAAAACACTCGCGCAGGTCTGTTGATCGCCTCGGTGCTGTACCTCCTTTACCTCGCCTATAGGATTGCCTTTGCGGGAACACGAATTGCGTTCAAGGAGGCACCAAGCGCGCCTGGCTTTTGGGCGGGCGTCACACTCCAATTGGTCAACCCCAAGGCCTATGCCGTGAACACAACCTTGCTAACGGGATTTGCTTTTTTGCCGTCGAGTTTGATCGCCGAAACTTTACTCAAGTTCCTGATTATGAACCTGATCTGGATCCCGATTCATTTTGGTTGGTTATATGTTGGAATGACGATCCACCGGCTCAATCTTGCCCCGCATGTGCAACGGCGGGTGAACATCGCCATGGCAATATCAATGTTGATTGTGGTCGGTCTCGCGTTGCTTGCGCCCAAATAACCCGCCGCAACAAAAAGACTGATCTGCTCATTCCTGCATCATCGAGCGGAGCCAGCTGATAAAGCTCTTCAGGGCGGGTCGCTTTACGCCGGGCCGTGTGACCAAATAGTACCCTGTCCCCGGATAGAGGCCCTCCTCAAACAGCACCCTTAGATTTCCGGCATCAATGTCAGGCTGGATAAAAGCCTTCGCAGTGGCGGAGATGCCTTCCCCGCGGCGAAGACCTTCCAGAACCATATAGCCAGGCAGGTGCGTAACGCTCAGCTTGTTTTTCGGAACAACCCCTTGCCGCTCCAACCAGACGCCAAGCTCGTTGGTCCCGTATTCCTGGAGCCAGGGAAACTCCAGAATATCTTCCGGATTTTCCATTTTCCGATCGCCAATCAGGCAATCCGCCCCGACCACCACGAAATTGGTCGCCAAGAACAATTCGGCTTCCAATCCAGGCCAATTGCCCTTTCCGAAACGAATGGCAAGGTCCGTACCGCCAGGCGTCAGTTCGGTCACCTCGGCGCTCGGATTGAGCATGAGCTCAACACCTGGATGTTTATGCCGGAAATCGTTGATCCTTGGCATCAACCAACTCACTGCAAATGAGGGTGTCATCGTGATGTTCAGCGGGCGGGCTTCTCCGCTTGCGCCAATAGCCTCAACGGTTTCACCGATCGTTTCAAACCCTTTTCGAAGGCCCTCATAGAGCTGCCGCCCTTCGTCCGTGAGCTCAATTCCACGCCCTGCCCGGATGACAAGCGGAAGACCAAGGTGTTTCTCCAGAGCCCGCACCTGTTGGCTGATCGCTGCATGTGTGACGTTCAACTCACGTCCGGCAGCGGACAGGCTTTTGCTTTCCGCGACAGTCGCAAATGCACGAAGGCTGTTGAGCGGGGGCATGTTGCGCCAATCCATATATTAGATTTCCTTACATATTGAAAATCTTCCTGACTGGCTAAAGAAGGCAAGAAAACGCACATTATCTCCAGTCAACCGGATAGAAGGATGTTAGATCATGTTTAACGTTTATGCCCATTCTTTCTTTGAGGCAACACGCTTCACACAAAACACACGCCCTGATCCTGCTACCCAACAGCATCAAGATCAGCAAACGGCTGCAAGAACACGTCACACACGCTTGTGGCGTCGCGGCCCGTATTGGATCTGAGCGGGGGACTGACAAGTCCATCAAGATGCCCTAGAACTTTGCCGAACATCTGAACACCGAGGCCCGGCGGCAAGCCGGGCCTTCGTCTGCATGGGGAGCAAAATCATGGCAAAGGTGGCATTCATCGGTCTTGGGGTCATGGGATACCCGATGGCCGGGTTCTTAAAGACCAAAGGCGGCCATGACGTCACGGTCTACAACCGCACAACTGCGAAGGCAGAAAAATGGGCAGCCGAGTATGGCGGCGCCTTTGCAAAGACCCCGCAGGAAGCCGCTGAGGGGTGTGATTTTGTCTTCTGCTGCGTCGGCAATGACGATGATTTGCGGTCTGTCACAACTGGCCCGGACGGCGCGTTTCACAGCCTGAAAGACGGCGCGATTTTCATCGACAACACAACGGCTTCCGCAGAGGTCGCGCGCGAACTCTATGAAGCGGCCAAAGCAAAGGGCTGCGGTTTTATCGATGCGCCCGTTTCAGGCGGCCAGGCCGGTGCTGAAAATGGCGTTTTGACCGTCATGTGCGGCGGAGATGAAGATGTCTTCGACAAAGCCAAGCCGGTCATCGATTGCTTTTCCAAGTTTGTCGGCTTGATGGGTCCGAGCGGCGCCGGACAGCTCACCAAGATGTGCAATCAGATCTGCATCGCCGGATTGGTGCAAGGACTGTCTGAAGCCATTCATTTCGCCGAAAAATCAAACCTCGATGTGGAGACCGTCATCTCCGCCATTCGCGGTGGTGCAGCACAGTCCTGGCAGATGGAAAACCGCTGGGAAACCATGCGCGACGGCAAATTCGACTATGGTTTTGCGGTTGACTGGATGCGCAAGGACCTGGGTATCTGCCTGAAAACCGCAAGCGACACCGGCGCCCGCTTGCCAGTTACCGCCCTGGTCGACCAGTTCTACGCAGAAGTCCAGGCCATGGGCGGAAACCGGTGGGACACCTCCAGCTTGGTCGCCCGCTTGCGGAACGCCGACAAAAGCTAATTCAACGTGTCCCGCCGCCCAAAACCTTCCGGTGAAGACTGGTCTGTCGATCGTGTTCTGGACAACTTGACGGCCCTGGGCTCAGAAGAAAACCGCGCCGGCATGGCGCGGTTCGGCATTGAAACGTCCAAGGCCTTCGGCGTTCCAATGGCAGAACTGCGCCCCTTGGCGCGGCGCATTGGCAAACAGGAACGCCTGGCAGATGAGCTTTGGGCCAGCGGGTATCATGAAGTGCGCCTGCTCGCTATTTTGACCATTCCGCAAGCAGCCTTGACAGATGAACGCGCACTGCGGTGGCTGTCCGAAATCAAATCCTGGGACCACTGCGATCAGTTGACCAACGTCCTGGCGCGGCGGGAAGGATCAGACGCCTTGATCGCGCCCCTCGCCGCCAAAGAGGAAGAGTTCCTCCGGCGCGCAGCCTTCGCGTTGATTGCCTGGCGCGCCGTTCACGCGAAGAAATCGCCGGACACCGAGTTCCACAGCTACCTGCCACTGATCAGAACAGCTGCCAGCGACCCCCGAAATTTCGTTTGGAAGGCGGTGCATTGGGCATTGCGCCAGATCGGAAAGCGGTCTGCCAGTCTGCACGGCCCTGCCCTTCAAGTCGCTGAAGAGCTTTCTGAAAACCAGAACAAAAACGTAAGGCGGGTCGGACGCGAAGCGTTTCGGGAACTGAATTCCGACAAGGTGCGCCAGCGTCTTTTGAACAGCAAACCCTAGCGACCAGCCGAGAAACCATCGTACCGCTACTCGGACACGGCTTCCTGTGCAATGCCATCCAACAGTGCGTTGATGTCACGGATCGCGGCCTTGGATGAATCTGATCCGGTTTCAGACAAGCGGCGGAAACCAACCGTCACCATGCCGTCCGGCTCAGGCGTGTCGTACACGAACAAGGTGTAAGGGCAATAGGCGATGTTGGCCGGGTCCGCTTCCATCACTTTTCGCGACAGATCCGCAGAGCAGAACAACATCGCCTGGGCGTTGGCATAGATCTGCTTTGTTCCCCCGACATCGGCGGATGTGCGCGCGAGCATCTCACCAATATGGGAGATGTAGTCGATGACGAGGCCGCGGTTGATGATCGCGTTTTCAAGACCGAACCGGACATCTTCGAAGTCGGCCTCGACCGAATAGGCTGTTACACCGTCCGGAGCATCTGCTTTGTCAGCCGCGTTGGCCGTTGCAAAGCTGACAAGCCCAAACGCTCCAATCGCGATGGCGACAGCCGTGGTTAAACCCGTTTTCATACCATCCTCCCAAGAAAGCTTTGTTTTTTGGGAGGATACGGCACGATCACGGCCACCGCCATTGATACATCTCAATTTTTGAATGTTTTATTCCGAGCGGCTTAGACCTCGACTTCGACGGTGCCGATTGGGTTGGAACAACAGGCAAGGATGAAACCATCCTCGATGTCCTCATCGCTGATACCGCCGGAGTGCACCATATGCACGTCGCCAGACACTTTCTTGACCTTGCAGGTCCCACAAACACCGAATGTACAGCCAGACGGAATATTCAACCCGGCCTCCTTGGCAACAGCCAGAACCGTATCCGTCTCAGAACACCAGGCTGATACATTTGAGTTGGCAAAGACGATCTGCGCCTGCGTGTCTTCCTGCGGGACCACGTCGTCGAACTCGGTGAGCTCTTCCTTGGTTTCCGCCGGAGCCTGGAAGCTCTCCTGATGATACCGGTCCATATCGTAGCCGAGCGCATTCAGGATCTCGCGCACACCTTCCATGAACCCTTCAGGACCACAGCAATAGACGTCACGTTCCAGATAATCGTTACACATCAAACCCAGCATCAGCTGGTTGAAGTAGCCCCGATAACCGGTCCAAACCTCGTACGGATCACTCTGATTGACGACGAAATGCAGCTGCAGACCGTTGGTCCGGCAGGCCATGTATTCCAGGCGTTTGCGGAAGATCAGCTCGGCAGGTCGATTGGCGCACTGGACAAAACAGATATCCGGCTCTTCACCACGCTCGAACAACGTGCCCGCCATGGACATCATCGGCGTCACGCCAGATCCGGCGGAGATGAACAGAAACTTGCCGTCTGGATTGGGAGGCAAATGAAACAGGCCGGCAGGACCAAAGGCCTTGATCTGCATGCCGGGAACCAAATGGTCGAGCATCCAGCGGGTCCCGATACTGCCTTCCTGGGCCTTCACAGTCACCGACAGATAGGCCTGCGTAACTGGCGAAGATGATATCGTGTAGGTCCGCTGCACGTTGCCGCCGGGGACCGGCAGGTCAAGCGTGATGAACTGGCCGGCCTTGTAGACAAACCGGTTGCCGGACGGAGGGCGGAACGTGAAAGTTTTAACGTTCGGCGCCTCCGGCAAAACGTTGACGCATTCCAGCATCTCGGCATCGGTCCAGACTGGAGTGTCCTTGTCCGGCATCGGGATCATCGCCATGACTTACTCCGCTGCCACACGAAACCGGCGCACAAGGCCCTTTTCAAGGGTGCGCGCATACCAGTCGACAAACTGGATCACGCCGCTTTCCTGAACAGGCGAATACGGTCCAGGTTCATAGGCAGGAGAATTGATACCGATCTGGTTCTCTTCAACAATCTGACGGTCTTCGTCGTTGGTGTGGACCCAGACTTCGGTCAACCGCTTCAGATCATAGTCGACGCCTTCCTCGGCATCCTTGTGCACCAGCCACGTGGTCGTGACCCGTGTTTCCATCGGCCCGACCGGAAGTACGCTGAAGGTCAGGACACTGTCAGAAAGGAAGTGGTTCCAAGTGTTCGGATAATGGAAAAACAGGCACGTCCCGGCATTGTCGAACGGGATCGACCCCACCCGGCGGGAAACTGCGGCCTTACCGTCCATGGTGTAGCTCACCGCGTCCCCAAGGAATGGAATCCGCACAAAACGCCACTGCTCGCTGTCGTTGATCACATATTTGGCCGGCAAACCAGCCTTTTCGCACCGATCGACATGCGCAAGACCGACGTTTGAGCTTGTTGAATCATCCGCTCCAACAAGATTTGGATCATCCGGAAAGGTCCGGCAGAGCGACGGGTGAGAACCCGAGCAATGATAGCACTCGCGGTTGTTCTCAAGCACCAGTTTCCAGTTGGCTTGCTCGGTAATCGTCGACTGGTGTGCCACTTTCAGATTGGACAGATCATGCGGCCCGAGATACCGGGACGCTTGAGCCTTGAAGTCTGAAATGTCGGGAGCGACATCAGCCAGGCAAATGAACACCATTCCGGACACATCGGCACAATGCACCGGCTTCAGACCATGATTTTCAGGTTTGAAGTCCTCGCCCATTTCCCGAGCCCACAACAGCTTGCCGTCAAGCTCATAGGTCCATTGATGATAAGGGCAGACAAGTTTCGGCGAGCTTCCCTTGGATGCAGAACAAATCCGGCTGCCACGGTGCCGGCAGGAATTGTGGAAGCTGCGGATCTGACCGTCCGCACCGCGCACGATGATGATTGAATAGGCGCCGATTTCAAGCGTCACGTAATTCCCGGTCTTCGGCAATTCCGCAGATGGGATCGCAAACACCCACTCCTTGTGCCAGATGTGTTTCATGTCCGCCTGGAACACATCCTCATCAGCATAGAAGGCTTGCGGCAGCGAATAACCGGGGGTCCGGGACATGAGAAGCGAAAGAATATCAGCGTCGCTGTGCATTCTGCATCATCCTGTAAAAGCCGTTTGTGGTGGCCATTGATCTGGCGGATAATTGACGCGCAATTGTGATTTTACATAGCACAAAAACGGCATGATTTTATCCAAGTAAGACGTGCTGCAAATTCAGTCAGCTGTGCCGCTTTTCTAGATATCTTTCACTATCCTCAAAGCGTCATAGATTGCCGCATGTGTGTTACGGGCGGCAACCGCATCGCCGATCCGGTAGAGCGCAAAGGCCCCATCGGGATTCGCGCCTTGCGGCTGAGACCGGCCGAAGATCAAAGCGTCCTGATCAACAGCGCCCAGATTGGTCGATTTCGGCTTCAGCTCGAAATAGAGCTCATCCATCGGAACGGTGCCGTGATTGACGACAATCTGATCAAACTCACGCTCCTCGGTGTGCGCCGAGTAGTCCGTTCCAATCACAGCTGCCAATTGGTTTCCGGACCGGCGCACGCTTTTCAGGCGGTAGGTCACGGTAAAGCGCACATCCTTGTCCTGAAGCGCCCGCATATAAGGCACCAAGTTCATCGCCATGACATCGGGCGCAAAGGACCGATCCGGGGTCATGATTTCAACATGTGCCCCTGATGCCGCAATCATCTCTGCCGCCTGCAAGGCTGGATGATCTCCGGCATCGTCATAGACCAGCACCCGTTTGCCCGGTTTGACGTCGCCCGCGATGATGTCCCAGGCCGACACCACCAGATCATTGCCCTCACCAAGCACATCCGTGTGCGGCAAGCCTCCGGTTGCGATGATGACTGCATCTGGGTTTTCAGATTCGATATCAAGACTTTCCGCAAATCTGTTGAAGTGAAATGTCACCCCACGATTGGAACACTGCTGCAAACGCCAATCGATGATGGAGATCATCTCCCGGCGGCGCTCGGACTGGGCCGTCAACCTGATTTGGCCACCTGCATCAGGCGCGGCTTCGAAAACCGTAACGTCATGACCACGTTCACTGGCAACACGCGCTGCTTCCAATCCCGCAGGCCCGGCTCCGACGACAACAACCTTCTTCTGCTCGTCTGCTGGCGGGATCTCATGCGGCATGGTCAGTTCCCGTCCTGTCGCCGCGTTGTGGATGCACAGCGCATCACCGGCCTGGTAGATCCGATCCAGACAATAGGTCGCTCCGACGCAAGGACGAATATCGTCCTCGCGTTTCTCTGCGATCTTCTTTACGACCTGAGGATCAGCCATATGGGCGCGGGTCATACCCACCATATCAAGAAGACCTTCCGCGATGGCGTGCCGCGCGGTGGCCACATCTGGGATTTTCGCTGCGTGAAATGTCGGCAGTCCGATTTCCTTTTTGATCCGCCCGGCAAAATCAAGATGTGGCGCGTTGCGCATGCCTTGAACCGGAATAACGTCTGTCAGGCCCGGGTCGGTATCGATATGCCCGCGGATCACATTCAGGAAGTCGATCTTGTCTGTTGCTTTTAAACGACGGGCAATCTCCAGTCCCTCGGCTTCGGTGATCCCACCCTCAAGGTCTTCGTCAGCCGTGAACCGGATACCCACAATGAACTCATCGCCGACCCGCTCACGTACCGCATCGATCACCTCCATCGAAAATCGCATCCGGTTTTCCAGAGAACCGCCATAGGGACCTTCGAGCGTGTTGGTGACCGGAGACCAGAACTGATCCATCAGATGGCCATAGGCCTGTAGCTCAATACCATCCATGCCGCCGTCTTTCATACGCTCGGCAGCATCGGCATAATCTTGAACAATCCGGGCAATGTCCCAGTCTTCGACCTGTTTCGGAAAGGCCCGGTGTGCCGCTTCCCGTTCGTGGCTTGACGAGACGGCCGGCAGCCAGTCCCCCTTGTTCCAGTGGGTCCGCCGGCCAAGATGGGTCAGCTGGATCATCACGGCGCAGCCATGATCATGACAGGCATCGGTCAGCCGCTTAACCCAAGGCACCACCTCGTCCTTATAGGCAAGGATATTGTTGAAGACCGGTGGGGAGTTGCGCGACACCGCAGCAGATCCGGCCGTCATGGTCAGAGCGACACCTGCCTTGGCCCGGGTCTCGTGATAGGCCCGGTAACGGTCCTTCGGCATCCCGTCTTCAGGATAAGCGGGTTCATGAGAGGTGATCATGATCCGGTTTTTCAATGTCAGATGTTTCAGCTGATACGGCTGCAGCAACGGATCTTTCGACATGCCTCTCCCTCTTGTGCGCATGCCCGCGATGGTCGCGGAATACCTTCAGTAAAGGCCGCATAGGCTCCTTTGAAAAGCCGTAAAAGCGACATTTATGTCGGATTCGAAAACATAGGTGTCAATTTTGCTTGTTTCTGCGGATTTGCGCTGATAACGGATCAGAATGAACACAGATCTGATCAGCAAAACATCGGGATGGCGCGGGTCTCGCGACATATGGGTCCAGGCGGCTTATGAAGCGCTTTTGGATGGCGGTATTGATGCGGTCAAAGTCATGCCCTTGAGCGACCGGCTCGGCCTGTCGCGCACCAGTTTTTACGGCCACTTTTCCAATCGGCAGGACCTTCTGGATGCGTTGATCACGCTTTGGCAAACCAAAAACACCGGCAATCTCATCCAACGGACCGAAGCCTACGCTGAGACCATCACGGAAGCGATGCTGAACATTTTCGATCTGTGGCTTTTGCCGGAGCTGTTCGATTCCCGCCTGGAATTTGCAGTCCGCAACTGGGCGCACACCGACCCGCAGCTGGCAAAACTTCTGAACGAGGCCGATCAGGTGCGCGTCGACGCCTTGGAAGCTATGTTTTTGCGGTTTGGCGATGCGCCACAATACGCAAATGTGCGCGCGAACACCGTTTATCAGACCCAGATCGGCTACATCTCGATGAAAGAAGATGGACCGTCCGAACCGCTGGAACCGCGCCTGGCACGCATGCCCCATTACGCAGAGATTTTCACCGGCCAACCGGTCTCAGACGCCGAAATCGCCCGCTTCCGCGCCCGGCATCCTATTGGGTACTAAATACTTCATTTCGGGGTAGTGAACTCTGGCGTCGAGGCGCTTCGTTTGCACCACGGGTCACATGCTTTTTGCTAGATAGTTCCCTTATGGAGAGCCAGCAGACACCGATCATTAGGAATGGCACGAATAAGGAGAACAGGATCATGGCATCACTACCTCTTAAACGAAGCAGCGCTTGAATATATGGAGCCAACAGCAGCATTCCGGCCAGAATCTGCAACAGCGCAGACCAACGGCTCTGAATACCTAGCGCAAGAAGCATTGCCGCAGACAACAGCAACCAATCGTAGAGAAGAAAGGACGGTGCAGCGATGCACATCAAAAAAACAACGATCGGCAATGCCTGTTTTTCGGGAAAGCTGCGAACTGAATACCAAACCAAAACTGAACAGCACAAAGTCACGAGCAACTGAAACACCAACTTAGTAGTACCTGATGCTCCAATTATGCTGAATGAATGGCGTATACCAATCATATATCCAATCATATTTTCAAATTGAACAACATGCGAACCATCAACCAGTGAAACAAAGAAAGCAGTCCAAACAATAAAGCCGTAAAACGCAACACTGAGCACAAACAAAAACAGTGTAGATACAGTCGCATAAGTAAGCGTTGTCCAACTTCTTGCAGAAATAAGAAAAAAGGGAATAAGCACACCTAGCTGCGGCTTAATTGTCGCGATTGCAAGCGCAATTGCGCTCAAGACAGGTCGGCGTTGATGATGGATCAAAGCGTAGATCACCAAAAAAATGATAATTGGCGAAATCTGAAGCACACTAAAGCTGAAGTAGGACCCGCAAGAAAATAGGGCAAAAACATATGGAGCCCCCCCTAATTTCAAGCGCAGAATATACACCAAGCCCAAAATTGCCGACAAATTGACAACGATAATGATCCCTCGTGCAACGGCATAAGGAAGATTGGCAAGCGGTTCAAAAAAAAGGAATGCATGTGGAGGATTTAGAAACAGCAACCCTTTGTTTTCATGAGAGAACGGTTCAGCAAAAACAACTGGATCATAAGCTGTAGCTGCAGCACCATTCAGGGCCAACTGCCCACCGCGATAAAATGCAGCAAAGTCCTCCGCCCCTATCTCACCGATGCCTTTATCAAACTCCAACAAGCCATGATCGACTCCGAACAAAAAAACCAGAGTCAAGATGCCCGCAAGAAGCCAAAAAGGGAAAAAAAACGGACCGCCTAACTGTTTACATAGTGGCCCTGTGTTGAGGAACGTGGGGTAACTTGTCCGCCACTGCGCGGCAATTGCCATAATATAGTTCATTGAAAAACTCTCAAAAAATGCAAGCTTGATTACAGCCAACACTTTTGAAAGTACGCAGTATTAGTAAAAATCACATAAACGCAAAAAGTGTAATTTATGAATACAATCGCTATAAATGCATCACCCCTGCAAAAACAACCTGATGATCCTACGCGTCCTTGTCAGCTTTCGGCTTTTCTGTAGCGACATAGGCCAGGGGCAAGGCGGTGGTGTTTTTGATTTGCTCCATCGCGAAGGTGGTCGAAACGTCGGAGATATCGATCTTGGCGATTAAGCGTTTGTAAAACGAGTCATAAGCTTCAATGTCCGGCACTGCGACGCGCAGGAGATAATCCACCTGCCCTGCCATGCGGTAAAACTCGACCACCTCGGGAAATTCCTGAATAACGTCTGCAAATTTCTTCAGCCAGTCTTCCGAGTGCTGGCTCGTGGTGATGGCGACAAAAGCCGTCACCTTTGCGTTGACCTTGGCCGGATCGAGCAGAGCCACCCGGCCCGTGATCACACCGTCTTCTTCCATCTTCTGGATGCGGCGCCAGCACGGAGTGGTCGACAGCCCAACCCGCCTGCCGATTTCGGCAACGGGCACGGTGCAGTCTTCCTGAAGAATGGAGAGAATACGGCGGTCTATGCGGTCGATCATGGTTTTGCCTGAGAAAACGCAGCGTCACCAAGCGTTGGGACGCCCCAAAATGACAGGATTCTTTTTGCCTGCCGGGTCCAGATCCCGCAATACCGTTCTACATGGGGGGAACGCAAGAGAAATTGAGATTTTTCTTCCAAAAGAGGAGCCGATTTGGCTTGAAACGGCACCCTCTCAGTGCAATTTCCACGGTCGAATAGAAATTTATTCGAATTTTGGAAGGAGACTGGCATGACACGTTTGCACCTTGGCACAAAAGCGATTGTGGCCGCTGCATGTGCTATCTTGTTTCAGGTCACAAGCCTGACCAGTGCCGCCCAGGCGCTGGACGCATCTCCTTTGGTCAGCGTCGAGTGGCTTGAGACCAATCAAGACGACGAAAACCTTCTGGTCCTAGACATTCGCTCCCCCCTCGCCAAGTCCGGTAAAGACGATTACCTGAAAGGCCATATTCCGGGAGCTGTCTGGAGCGAATATCCGGGTTTCTGGCGCACCTCGCGCGGCGATGTGACTGGCGTTCTGCCGTCGATTGAAAAGCTGGAGGCTTCGCTATCTGAGCTCGGCGTTCATGAAGACCGGACCGTCGTTCTGGTTCCGGCGGGAACATCTCACCTCGATTTTGGGGCTGCGACCCGGATCTATTGGACCTTCAAGTATCTCGGCCACGACAAAGTCGCCATTTTGGATGGTGGCCACAACGCGTGGGTAAAAGCCGGCAAGCCCCTTGAAACAGGAGAAGTCGTGCCGGAGGGTGACATGTTCATTGCCGAGCCACGTCCTGAGCTGCTGGTTTCGACCGACGATGTAGCGTCCCTCATTGGTGGGGATGCCGTTCTGCTCGACGGCCGGCCGCTGGCGCAGTTTGAAGGCGCAGAGAAGCACAAGGATGCAACCCGCTTCGGTCATTTGCCGGGCGCAACCCACTTCGACCAGGCAAAGTTCTACGACACTGAAAGCAACCAGTTGAAGCCGCAGGCAGCTTTGGCATCGCTGGCAGAGAATGCGGTTTCCGGCTCGGACACACCGGTCGTCTCGTACTGCAACACAGGTCACTGGGCCGCGACGAACTGGTTTGTATTGAGCGAGCTGCTCGGTCACGAGAGTGTCGCCGTTTATGACGACAGCATGGTTGGTTGGAGCCAGCAAAAAGACCTGCCGATCTCAAGCCCGAAAACGGCAACGAACTAAGCTTTTCCCCTGGGGTTGGCATGGCATCCATAAATGTGCCGCCCCTCACCTTACGCCCGGCTCAACAGCCGGGCGGTTTCTTTTTGAAGGACCGGCAAAAGCTCCGCTTCGAACCACGGGTTCTTTTTGAGCCATGCATTGTTGCGCCAGGACGGATGGGGCAACGGCAGCACAAGCGGACGGTCAGACTGTCCACTTTCTTGAAAGTAGGTCTCCCATGCAGCAACGGTCTCCGTCAAAGAGCCCTTGCGCGCCTTACCCAGATGGTAAGCCTGTGCATATTGCCCGATAACCAGGATCAATTCGATTTGCGGCATCGCTGCAAACACACGATCGTGCCAGACTTTTCGGCATTCCGGGCGCGGTGGCAAATCCCCTCCCTTGGCATCCAGGCCCGGGAAACAGAACCCCATCGGTACGATTGCCAGCAGGTCCGGGTCATAAAAGATATCTTCCCCAATCCCCATCCAGGATCGCAGACGATCTCCGGACGGGTCTGTAAAGGGTCGTCCGCTCTTGTGCACACGGGTCCCAGGTGCCTGGCCGCTAATGCAAATCCGCGCCGTCGAAGATGTTTGGAGAACCGGTCGAGGCTCATGCGGCAAGGGCGCCTTTTCCGGCTTCTCGACACAAATCCGGCACGCGCGCACTGCGTTAGAAACAGCTTCAATTTCTTCGATTTTTGTCAATTCAATCAATGCCTTAATTTTAGCGATCCGGTTAACCCTTTGCTTACCACAATTCTAGGGACGATCTTAAGGAATGGTGAGTCAAAACAAGGAAACAAGCATAATTGAAATAACCAATTGAACACCTTGGGCAGGCCGAATGGACACCGCCGCGTCAGTAAAAGACGACGACAGTCAGGCAATTGATCGGGATCGCGCGCGCCGCCGGCGCGAGATGGCCCGTTCGGCCGGAAATGTCCGCAGCCGTCTCGGCACATCCGACCGGCAGCACTCAACCTTTGAGCTGGAACGCCAGCATCTCTTCGCCGACACACGGATCAACGCGGCTTTTGCGGTTCCCCTTCTGGTGCTTATCGTCACCGCAATCTCTGTAATCTGGCTGAACCCGTTTTTTCTCGGCGCCTGGCTCATTGTCACGCTTTGCACGCATCTCTTGATGGTCGTCACGTGCCACTCTTATGAGCGCGCGCCGTCAGACCAAAAGGCCAGGATCTATTGGCGCCGCCGCTTCACCCTCGGAGACCTACTCTATGGATGCTCATGGGCGGTGTTCTTTCTCCTGCCGCGATCTGACAACGCGGGCGACGGTTTTGTGATCTTTCACTTTGCGACGCTCCTGATTGTCGTTGCAATGAACACCATGCAATCGGCAACGCTGCCGCGGTGCCTGTTGGCGAGTACCTTGCCAATGACGCTCATCGTCACGGCGAGCTTTTTGCAGCAGATCGACCCGATCCACTACACGCTGGCTGCCATGGCGATTGGCGCACAAGGCTTCTTCTTCATTCTTGGCAATCAGCTTTTGAAGAACGCCAATACGATGCTGGAGTACCGCGCCGAAAAGGACCATCTGATTGCCGAATTGGAAACGGCCAACGCCATGTCGGACGAAGCACGCCGCCGCGCCGAAGCTGCAAACGTCGCCAAGTCACGCTTCCTGGCGACGATGAGCCACGAACTCCGGACACCGCTCAATGCCATCCTTGGGTTTTCCGAAATCATGAAGGATGAGGTGCTCGGTCCGATGAAGAACGACACCTACAAGAGCTATTCCGCCGATATTCACGGCTCAGGCCAACACTTATTGAACCTGATCAATGAAATCCTAGATCTGTCGCGGATTGAAGCGGGCCGGCATGAGTTGCAGGAAGAATCGCTCTATCTGGAAGAGGTCGTGGAAGAATGCGGGTCGATGATGACCGTACGCGCCAACGCCAAGAACATCATGCTGCATCACACCCATGAACCGGATATGCCGCGGGTGTGGGCCGACGAGCGCGCATTGCGTCAGGTCGTCCTCAACCTCATTTCAAACGCGGTAAAGTTTACGCCGGTGGGCGGTGAAGTGCATATCAAGGTCGGCCGAACCAGCGACGATGGGCAATATGTTTCCATTACCGACACCGGCCCCGGCATTCCGGAAGACGAAATTCCGACAGTGCTGGAAGCCTTTGGCCAGGGGTCTCATGCCATCAAGAGCGCGGAACCCGGCACAGGGCTCGGACTGTCAATCGTTCAGGCGCTCGTTGGAATGCATGACGGCAAATTCGTGATCAAATCCCAGCTGGGTGTCGGCACCGAGGCAATCATGTCCCTGCCCCGCGCCCGGGTGATGAACTATTCACCGGACGTAGTTTGGGCAGACACGGACAGCACCGACTTCGATCTTGAGAACGCACGCAGCGCATAACGCCGCAAGACGCCTGTCGTCACTCCGACTTTTCTGAAACACCGGCATCAGCGAAGGTTGCCATACCCGAATGCACCTCGGCCGCGGTTTTGATGATCCCGGCCGCCAACGCAGCTCCGCTCCCTTCACCTAAACGCATGCCGAAATCGAACAGCGCATCTTTGCCCATGTGGGACAGCGCCTTGGCATGGGCCTGTTCGGCAGAGACATGCGCAAACAGGCAATGATCCAGTCCTTCCGGATCCATCGCGTAAACCACCGCTGCTGCAGCTGTTGCAACGAAACCATCAACCACCACCGGGACACGCTGGAGGCGCGCGGCAATGATCAGTCCGGCCATGGCTGCGATTTCACGTCCGCCAACCTTGCGAAGCACTTCCAGCGGGTCTTTTTCGCCGTTCAACCGGTTCACGGCCTTTTCAACGGCATCACGTTTGCGCGCCAAACCTTCGTCGTCCACGCCGGTGCCACGGCCAATCCAGTCGGCAGCCGATCCGCCAAACAGGCCGTTCAAGACGGCTGCTGCAACGGTCGTGTTGCCGATACCCATTTCTCCGAGACAGATCAGATCGATACCGCCCGCCAGCGCTTCCATACCGTAAGCCATGGTGGCCGCGCAGTTGGCCTCATCCAACGCATCTTCCTGGGTGATGCTAGGTGTGGGCATATCAACGGCAAGATCAAACACCTTCAGGCCAATGTCGTTGACCCGGCAGATCTGATTGATAGCCGCTCCGCCAGCTGCGAAGTTTTCGACCATTTGCCGGTTCACCGCACTTGGAAATGCTGAAACGCCTTCGTCCGCAACGCCATGTGCCGTTGCAAAGATCCCGACCATCGGCCGGGTGATTTTCGGCGGGGCCTTGCCGGACCAGGCCGCAAGCCATTCTGCGATCTCTTCCAGACGGCCCAAAGACCCGGCAGGCTTGGTGAGTTCTGCATCCCGCTCCTTCACCTTCTGAAGCGCCTCTTCGTCCGGGCCAGGCATGGACTTCACCAGGTTGCGAATATCGTCGAATGGCAGCGCGGTTTCGGACAGGGACATGGTGCTCACAGTTCCAATTGATGGGCGGAAAATTAGGCCGCCTCTTGGTCTCTTCAAGAGGCCGTTCTATAACCGCCCCTTGATAAAACTCAAGCTCCGGACCGAACAGGATGCCGTCTGAAAACGACCAAAACACTGAAACTGCATCCGAAACAAAGCCTGAGTTTTCTTGGGACCAATCAACCACGACGGTATCATCTATAGCGGTCCTGTTCGCTGATATGGCAGCCTGCGTCCGATTCTTTTCGCGCATGCCTCTTCAGAAGCTCAATGTGGCCGATGATCCGGCAGCGCTTCCGGATTTTACCAGGATCTCGAGAGCTGCTCCGCTCGCAGGTGCGTTTGTCTCCCTTCCGGCGGCAGGCCTGGTGCTGGTGCTTGGAGCGACCGACCTCCCTGCACTCGTCGTCGCTGTGATGGCCGCAGCCGCCCTCACAATCGTGACCGGCGCCTTGCACGAAGACGGCCTGAGCGATGTGGCCGACGGGTTTTTCGGAGGGGCCACTGTTTCTCGGCGTCTCGACATCATGAAAGACAGCCGGATCGGAGCATTTGGCGCAATCGCACTTGTCTTTGCCATTTTTCTGAAAGTTGCTTTGATTGCAGCCCTGCTGGATCGGTTCGGAGCAGCGGACACCGCCTTGCTCATTGTGAGCGTAGAGGCCTTCAGCCGGTTTCTGATGGTATGGCAATGGCACCGATTGCCATTGGCCCGGCCCGATGGACTTGGCGCCCGGTTCGGCAAACCGTCTGACGCCGCCCTGCGCCAATGTGTTATGGTTATGCTGGCGCCTTTACTCCCGGCCCTTCTTGCTCTGCCGTTGCAGACCATCGCAGTTGGCATTGTGGTCGCCGTGTCTGCGGCTATGAGTGTGGCACAGGTGGCACTGTCCAAGATCAATGGAACAACCGGAGATGTCCTAGGGGCAATTCAGCAGATCAGCGGACTTGGATTCTTGACCGGAGTGCTTATGGTGGCCGTGTAACCAGGCGGTGATCCGGACCGAGCAAGAGGCGTGGCCGTTGATGTTGAGTATTTCAGTTCCCGCGCCGGCGAGACTTGCCCTGTCAGCACTGCTGATCGCGCTTCTGGTCAGCGCTTGTGGCAGCCGGCCGACAACAGGTGCTCTTGCAATCAACACCGAACTTGCCGCCGGTGCGGAAGACCACGACATTCTCATCGTAACCACCCGTGAAAAAGACTCTGCGCCGGATACTTACTTCAACGGTGAACGTTCAAAAACAACCAACTATGCGCAAGCAACAATTTCCGTCCCGCCAACCCACAAGGCAGGTGCGGTCGAATGGCCGCGCGAACTTCCCGGCAATCCAGCCACTGATTTCGTAGCTCGAAAGGCTGGCTACATCGAAAATGAACAAGCGTTCTTGAAACAATTGAACGAGCAGCTCGCAAAACTTCCCAAGGGCAAACGGGACGTGATGTTGTTCATTCACGGTTACAATACGAGGTTTGTGGAGGGGCTTTATCGCTTCACACAGATCATCCACGATTCCAAAACACCCGTCGTGCCAGTTCTGTTCACGTGGGCTTCCCGTGGGCAACTCCAAGGGTATGTGTACGATCTCAACAGCGCCGCAATCGCCCGTGACAGCCTCGAACAAACGTTCCGTCTGCTAGAGAAAAGCAATGCCGATGACATCTCAATTCTAGCGCATTCCATGGGCAACTACTTGCTCATGGAAACCGCTCGGCAGATCCCAGAGGCCGACAGACAGCGCTTCAATCGTAAGGTCAACAGCGTCGTTCTTGCAGCTCCCGATATCGACATCGACCTTTTCAAATCCACCCTCCGGAAACTGGAAGGTGGGCCAGCCAAACCTTACGTGATTATTGTGTCTCGTGATGATCAGGCACTTCGGCTATCCAGGGCGATAGCCGGCGGGGTTGAGCGGGTCGGCGCCTATTCGGATGACGAAGAACTGGCGGAACTTGGGGCGATCGTCTTTGACGTGACCGAACTCGAAACAGGCGAAACATCCAGCCACAGCAAATTTGCAGCGTTGGCTGAGTACTCTCCAGAGTTACGCGATGCCTTGCTGAAAAGTGGTCTCACAAGCGAGACGAGCGCCACAGGTCCCAAGAATTTTGGTGACGATCTCGGCAGCTTTGTCGGGACAACCACTCAGGCTGCTGTCACGCTGCCTATCAAAATCATAGCTGCACCATTTACACTGGCGACAGGTGGATTCTAGGAGTTGAGAATTGTGAAATTCTTGAAAGAAGCATTGGCAGCACCATCTGCAAACGCCATATGAGAATTATGAAATCACCTTGCATCAAAATCTGTCAGATCGACCAGGTCAGCCGCCTGTGCACCGGATGTTTCCGGACGCTTGATGAAATTGCGTCTTGGAGCACCTATGACGACACCCGGCGGCAAGCGATCATGGACAGCTTGGACACCCGGCGCATGCGTTTTTCTGCCGGAGAAGCGGCGCTCACGTGAGCGGGCGCGGACAGTACCGGGGCTTTGCACTTGTCATCCTGATCACGGTGATGGCGGCCGCGGTCTTCTATTTCTTTTTTGGCGATCCGACTGACCCGGAAAATCTCAATTTCGACGACACCGGACCGCGGGTCGTCGCCCTGTCGACTCTCGCCTTTGTCTTCCTGGCAAGCTGCATTTTTGGACAGCCGAAAGTGCGCGACATCATTCAAGGCACGCTCTTCTGGGGTGGTTTATGTGCCTTGCTGGTGGTCGGCTACACCTACCGGACCGATCTGGTGCAGGCCGGTTACCGGGTCCTTGGCTCTTTGGCGCCGGGTATGGCGGTCACCCAGGCTGACGGCTCGATCCTGATCGTGCGGGACGCTGGTGGGCATTTCGTGGTCGACGGCCGTGCCAATGGCCGGAAAACAAGCTTTCTGCTCGACACAGGCGCGAGCGCCGTTGTCCTCACCTACCAAGATGCAGCCAGGGCCGGAATTCCGGAACGCGATCTGTCGTTCACCGTGCCGGTGGCAACGGCCAACGGGCGGACACTTGTTGCCCCGATCCGGATCGACAATCTGACGATCGGTGATCACACTTTGCGCAATGTCCGGGCGTTTGTCGCGCGGGACGGCTCACTCGGTCAAAGCCTGCTCGGCATGACCGCGCTCGACCGTCTTCGAAGCTGGCGCATCGAGGGCGACCGGCTGATCATGAATCCATAGAAAATAGCCAACGGTTACTCGGCGGCATCCACTTCAAAATTCGTCGGACTGACCGCGTCGAGTGCCTTTTCAACCACTTCCAGTCCAGCGCCGGGCTTGATGGCTTCCACGGTCAGAATGCGGCGCCAGGAACGCGCACCCGGCCTGCCATGGAACAGTCCGAGCATATGCCGGGTCATGTGCGCCAGTTTCACGCCTCTTGACAACTGATCTTCCAGATAGGTCATATGGCCGCGCACCGCATCCCATGGCGAGATGGTCTCGGTCTCTGCACCATAAAGGCGGACGTCGACTTCGCCCAAGATTTCCGGTGAATGATACGCGGCCCGGCCATACATCAGGCCATCCAGCGTTTTGAGATAAGGCTCGCCCTGGTCAAGGGTATCGAGACCGCCGTTGAGCCCGATGAACTTGTCTGGAAGGCGCTGTTTCAAGCGCACCACCCGGTCGTAATCAAGCGGCGGAACATCCCGGTTTTCCTTCGGGCTCAATCCTTGAAGCCAGGCCTTGCGGGCGTGTACCCAAAGCGCGTCGGATCCGGCGGCGAAGGTCAGATCGGCAACGGCATCAAGCGCCGGCTCCGGGTCCTGATCGTCAACGCCAATCCGGCATTTGACGGTTACCGGAATGGCGACTGCCGCCTTCATCGCTGAAACACAGTCCGCAACAAGCTGCGGCTCTTCCATCAAGCACGCGCCGAACCGCCCGGACTGAACCCGGTCGGACGGACACCCGACATTGATGTTGACCTCGTCATAGCCGAAGTCTTCCACGATCTTTGCCGCTTCTGCCATTGCTTGCGGATCAGACCCGCCAAGCTGGCACGCAACCGGATGCTCCAGATCGGAAAACCCCAAAATATGTTCCCGGTCACCATGAATCACCGCGCCGGTCGTGACCATCTCGGTGTACAGCAGCGCATGCGCCGACAAATGCCGGTGGAATGCGCGGCAATGGCGGTCAGTCCACTCCATCATCGGGGCAACGGCGAAGCGCGCCAAAGTTGCATTTTTTTCTTCTTTTAAATCATACACTTAGAGAATTCTTTCCCGTTACTGTAGGTCCACTCAGCTATAGGACTGCGCTCTATATCACCTGCTACAACAAATGTTGTAGATTTTTCGACGAGTTGTAGAGCTTTACGCGTCAAATAATACTCATTGAACGCATCAATAATTCATAATATATATTCCGATATTCACAATATAAACAATACAATACCACTTAACATCTTATGCTAAAATCACTTTAGCATGAATGAGATCATCCTCTCCAAAGTTCTCCCTGTATTCGGCTCGAAGCTGCCTTTAAGTCCACTCTGTGGCGGGCACCTTTACTATGTCTTTCCAAATATCAGGGCAATCCGATATCTGCTTCCCAACTAGACACAACCCGCATAACTGCTGATTTCGATCAGAACAAGCTGTCGTCTAAACGGATAAACGCCTCATATGCTAGGTGATTGTCAATTTGCACTTTTACCAAATAGTTGCTTGGCTCCAGAGCAACCCTGTGTATCCAGCGACCGCCAGCTTGATTATGAGTCTGGAAATCTTCGTTTCGAAAGTCGACACAAATTTGATTTTGCTCGTTGTAGCCTTGGATAACGATTGATATGTTTTGCAAATCGTGACGATGATTGAGCCGGAAGCTTACGCCTTCTCTAGAAAGGTCTATGTCAGCAACAAAGGCAAATCTTTTGTCAAATACTTTTAACTCTTCAGAAACATAGCAAAACGGCTGCCACCTTGGCGCAGCTTCGCCCAATTTATAAAGAAATGTGTCGCGTTCTGGTTCAGAGCGGAACAAAATACTCGAGAGTACGTCTGCTATTGGCAAAGGTGTGGCAGGTAGAACCTCGGCGCAGCGATGTGCAATGATTGAATGGTCACCTGCGATCCCGCCTTCATGGAAGACTGACAAGAACGGGATGTTCGCAAAAAATGCTTCATCATTGCCAGTCGCTGCATTGAGATTCTGCATATTCTGATCAGAAAACAGGATATCCGCTCTTGTAAGCACGCGCTTAGCATCCAACACAAACATCACAAGCACCGGGGCGTGCGCATTGGTTCCATAGTTACAATCTGCGTCTTTGCGTATGCCTTCGATATGGAACTGTGTAGGATTGCGAGGACGGAAATATAGTCGCACTCTTCCGTGAGCTTCCTGCCGATTATCTATCACCCCACCCGCTGCGACATCTTGCAATATCAAACGCTGCGGATCATCGCGGGCACGTAAGTGTCCATCATTGATTATCGCTACAGCAGTATCTAACGGACAGTGATGAAACAAACGAGAAGGCCAGTGCTTCCTATATGGATGGTTTCCAGCCCCAAGTTGTGTGCTCCAATACGCTATGTGTTGGTCTACAAACGTTTCACTTAGTGCCATGGAAACTCAGCTTGTGGCGTAGAATTTCTTGCATCGAACGACTCGGCAGCCTCTGGTCTTAGCTCAACCGCTATTTCAGGCTCAGACTTGCCGTGTTGATGAATTTGCACTGCTCGCACATCCGGTAATAGCTGCATCATAGTCAATAAGGGGACTGCAGCACCTTTTGCTGTCCAGCCGGCTTTTTCGTTAGTAACCATACCATTTAAAAGACTTAGCCAGACACCACGTAGATCATCCTCCTCGAAGCACCAATCATTTTCGCTTGTACTAATCTTTAGAGCATCTCCAGTAAAACTAATCTCAAACTCATGTTCTTCGTCTAAACATAGTTTAGGAGCGAGAATCGATATTTTCCGCAATGCTTGAATGAAGCTACGGAAGGACAAATCGTAAACTGACTTTCGAACCTCAGCAGCGAGGTGTTCTAGATGCTCTGGAAGTCCGATATCTTTGGTATAGTCGTGGATATATACGGGTATGGACAAATTGGATAAGTACCGCTCCATGAGTGGCTTAACATCTCCCCAATCTAGATTACCGTTTCCGCAACCTAGTTTTGGAAAGGCGATCTCGGTCACTCCCTGCGCTTCGTAAGTGTTAGCAAACTTTGAGAGTCCCGCCTCCACCCACTCAATGCGGGATGGACTACGCCAATGGAGCTTGGTTGGGAAGTTCAAGACCCATTGTTCAGAACCGCGCCAAAGCCACAACTTGCCTGGTTCCAGCAACTTTTGACTGCAAATGTTCTTGTAAGCCTCGAACATCTTTGGTTCTCGTTGCTTAAAAGCTTTGGCAATGCCCTTTCCCATGACGCCAACGCAGTTGACAGTATTAACAAGGGTCTGTGTATTTGCTTCAAGTAGGCTGGTACGTTTATACGTGAGCACAATCTCCCACCTTTTTCCTTATGCTAAGAAAAACACATCCTGCGAGCCCTACAAATAAGAACACAAAGTGAACAAAAACGCAAGCGTAACCGTTTGTATCATATGGCGCACGGTGCACCAATGTCATCTAAGAGAAGTTACTTTCCAGCACCAAATCTGGCTCCCCATCGGTAGAAAATTTATTCTATAGGGCGCTTGTTCTGCGCAACTATCTACCCCAAAACTTCGGAAGCGCTATGTCCGGAAGCCCGCCTTGTGTCCAAATCTGAAACTCGCTCACGACGCAGCAAACAATGCAGTTCCAGCCGTTTGATGCATAGGCAAATATACGGATTTCTCTACCGAAACGATTACAACTTTGCTACAACTTCAAAGAAAAATATCTAGCAAAGCATTGAATTAATTGATTTTTTAACCCCTTCTTGTCCACTCCATCATTGGTGCAACTGCGAAGCGCGGCTGATGGGCGGTGTAAAGGCGATCACGGGTTGTCATGGCGCCTCCATATCACTTGGCCGCTTTGAACGCAAAATAGCGAATTCTGCGGATGTTTTGTGCGGATTGGAATCAAGCCCGGCGCTCGTTCCGCCGGTTCGCTCACTCTTGGGCGGTGGGATGACCGCCCCCTTCAGCTGACACAATGCCAGTCAATGATAGGTATGTATTTTTTCAATAACTTACGGATTTTTGATCCATCAGAACATATCAGGCCATCTGCTACATTCGGCTTGCCGTTGACAAGCTTCAGTGATTTATTGGCGCTCTTTTTTCGGAGTATTTCATGAGTTCGGCAGCCTATATACCACGGTCAAATGCCCGGGCCGGAATCATCCTGATATGTGCCGGGGTCATTTGTCTTTGCATCAGCGACGCGATTGCCAAGGCCTTGTCCGCCAATTACCCCGTCTTGCAGATCCTCTTCCTGAGGAACCTGATCGCTCTGCCGATTGTTGTGGCCTTGATTTGGAAGCTGGCGGGGCCTTCCGCGCTAAAGTCGCACAAACCGGTCGCTCATTTGGTCCGCGGCGGTGTCTGGGTGCTGGCGGCCATGACGTTTTTCACCAGCTTCCGGTATCTAGGTCTGGCCGAAGCGACGACCCTCGTGTTCATCGCGCCCATTTTCATTACTGCGATCTCGGCCTTGTTTTTGAACGAGCAAGTCGGCTGGCGCCGTTGGTCCGCCGTGATGGTCGGGTTTATCGGTGTCTTGGTGGTCGTTCGGCCAGGTGCAAGCGCTTTTCAGCCAGCCCTGCTTCTGCCGCTTGCGACGGCTTTTCTCTATGCCGTCTTGATGCTGAGCGCACGGTTGGTCGATGAGCGCGAAAGCGTCTGGACCTTGATGCTTTATCTGGTTGGCTCCGGCGGGCTGATCAGTGCGTTGACCATGCCTTTCCTATGGGTGCCGCCGCGGGCAGAAGATGCCCTTTTGTTTCTCGGCATTGCAGCTTTCGGAACGGCGGGTGTGACCATGCTCACCCAGGCCTTTCGCGTTGCCCCCGCGTCCACGATCGCGCCGTTTGAATACACGTCCCTATTGTGGGCGACCTTGCTTGGCTGGATGTTTTGGCGGGAGATCCCGGATACCTGGACCTATATCGGCGCGGCGATCATCATCGCCAGCGGGATTTTCATCGTGTTGCGGGAAAGCCGGTTGCAGCCTTAGGTCTGTCTGTGCCCATTTTCAAAAAGGCCGGGATCGCTCCCGGCCTTTAAGCTTTATACGCGCTGCGTGAAGGTCGTTTCCTTGACCAAGGTGGCATAGTCCTTGGCGAGATCGAGGAACGTATTGTAACTCTCTTGCACTTCCGCAAAGCGCGGATTCGCTTCAGCATTTTCCGCCATGACTTCTGCAACAGCCGTCTTAAGCGCCGCGATCACATCATCAGGGAAGGCACCAAACGTGACGCCGTCTTCCTGCAGGCTCTTCAAAGACAGCGCGTTGTAATAATCGAATTGCGCGGTCGTCTCGACAGACGCCGCAGCGGCGGCATTCTCAATCACTGCCTGAAGATGTGCTGGAAGACTGTCATAAGCGTCTTTGTTGACGACAATTTCAAGCGCCGCGGACGGCTCGTGGAAGGCCGGGACATAGCAGTATTTGGCAACCTTTTGCAGACCGAACGCCTGATCGAGCAACGGGCCAACCCACTCTGCTGCATCAATCGCGCCGGACTGGAAAGACGGGAAGATTTCCGGAGGCGGCAGGAGAACCGCATTGACGCCAATCTTGCGCATCGCTTCGCCGCCAAGACCTGCAATCCGCATGTTCAAACCGGCAAGGTCTTCAAGGCTGTTGACCGGGTTCTTGAACCAGCCAGCTGCCTGAACACCGGAACTGCCGGAGTAGAAAGGCTTGAGGCCACGCTCGGCGTAGATCTCATCCCAAAGCTGCTGGCCGCCGCCGTATTGAAGCCAGGCCGTCGTTTCAACCGCCGTCATGCCAAACGGCACGGCAGAAAAGAAGTGAAGGGCCGAGTTCTTGGAAGCCGCATAATACGGCGTGGAATGGCCGATCTCGGCCGTACCCTGCTCCACGGCGTCTTCAACGCCAAAGGGCGGTACCAGTTCGCCGCCGGAGAAGACCTTCAGCGTCAACTGACCGTCGGACATTGCGTTGACACGGGCGGCGAATGTCGTGGCATTTGTTCCAACGCCCGGCGCCTTCGCCGGAAACGACGTTGGCATTTTCCACTCGATCTTGCCCTGCGCGATCGCTGGTGCTGCAAGCATTGTAGCAGGCGCCGCAACGGCCCCAGCTTTCAGGAAATCACGTCTTTTCATGGAAAGTCTCCCTCAGATGATTTCTATTTAAACAAGACGTCCGGCAGCCAGGTGGCCAAAGCCGGAACAGCGGCCACCAGGGCCAGAGCAAACAACTGCAAGCCGACGAACGGAAGGACTGAAACATAAATGTCCCGTGTCCGGATCGTATCGGGCGCAACCGATCTGAAATAGAACAAGGCAAAGCCGAAGGGCGGCGTCAAGAACGATGTTTGCAAGTTGAGCGCGATCAGAACGGCGAACCAGACCGGACTGATGTCCGTCTGCAGGATGATTGGCCCGACGATCGGCACAACAATGAAAATGATCTCGACGAATTCCAGTATGAAACCGAGCAGGAAGATCACGAGCATCGTGAGGAGCAGCATGCCATAAGCGCCGCCCGGCAGAGATTGCAGCAACTCGGAGACATGTTCGTCGCCATTAAAGCCGCGAAACACCAGGGAGAGGATACTTGCGGCAATCACAATGCCGAAAATCATGCCGGTGATGATGACTGTCTCGCTGAGGGCGGAGACCAAGACATCGCGGCGCGGCAAAGCTATCACGACCGCGGCAAGCAGCGCGCCGAGCACAACAACCGCCCCGACTGCGGTCAGTGTCGGCAGCGTCCAGGCGATCTTGCCGCCGTCAAACTCAAGACCGAACAGTCCGCTTTGCCGAAGGATCAGGAGTAAAACTGCGAGAGCTGCACAGGCACATGCCGTCCAAAATGCACGCGCGCCCTGCCCGGCCGCAGCAATCACCAGTGCACCGGCAACGCCAACGCCGGCCGCCTCCGTCGGTGTTGCGACCCCGATCAGAATGCTACCCAGCACAGCAATGATGAGACCGAGTGTCGGCGCGATGTTCTTCAAAAGCTCCGAAAGCGAAGATTTCGGTGAATCTGCAGTCTCTTCGGTCTCCGACGCTTTGCCGCGCAGATTGAAAAACACGTAGCCGGAGTAAAGCGCCACCAGCAGAAGACCCGGCAACAACGCACCGGCGAACAGATCACCAACGGTGACCGGGTCAGGCGCGAAATTGCCAGCTTCCTGTTGCGCTTCGAAATAGGCGTTGGAGATCTGATCTCCGAGCAAAATCAGAACGATTGACGGCGGGATGATCTGACCAAGCGTACCGCTGGCGCAAATCAGGCCGCTACTCATATGCTTGTTGATCCCTGCCTTCAACAACGCGGGCAGCGTGATCGTTCCAAGCATGACAATCGTCGCACCGATTATGCCCGTAGAGGCCGCGATCAGCGCGCTGACCAGAACAACCGCCAAGGCGAGCGCGGACTGATTGCCACCAAGCGCAGCCGTCAGGCTTTTTAGCATCTTTTCCGCTTGCTGGGATTTCTCAAGCAACAGCCCCATCAACACGAACAAAGGAACCGCGAGCAGGAGCGGATTGGTCATGACGCCGAAGACACGCTGCGGCACAGCCTGGAAATAACCGAGATCAAATTGTCCGGCAGATGCGGCGATTAAAGCAACGAGCGTCGGTGCGCCCGCGATTGCCAATAGGACCGGAACGCCGGAAAGGATCCCGGCAAAGACGGCCAGAGCCAGAACTACAAGCCAGAGAAGATCGGGATTCATGAAACGCTCCGGCGGACAACGCCAACAAGTCTTGTGAGCACAATCAAAAGGGTCAATGCGGGGAGAATAACGAGGCAGGTCTTAACGACAAAGAGGCCCGGGAGACCGCCGGTTTCCTGGGAGCCTTCCAGAATGAGCCAGGAGCTTTTGACAAGCGGATACGCCGCCCACAGCATCAGCCCAAAGACTGGAAGTGCGAACAGCAGATCTCCCACCCGGTCAATGCTTTGGTTGACGCGTTCCGACCAGGTCTGTCGGAAAACGTCCACTCGTACGTGACGGTCCCGGTCAAAGGTTACAGCGACGGACAGTGCAACCAGCGCCGCAAACGAATAACTGACAGCATCTTGAAGTTCGACAAAGCCGACGCCCAGCAAATACCGCATCAGCACCATGGCCAGCTGGCCGGCAAAAACGATGACGGCGAGCCCCATGCACAGCCAGCGCACCGCTTGTAACAAGTTTTGCATGAAAATTCCGAACTGCAACACGTGATTCCGACCATGTTGTAACGGGTCAGCCTGTGATCTCGCAATAGCCCGTCCCGGTTATCGGCGGTACCAGCGTTTTCGCTTCTTGGTGCTCAGTGAAACACACCGAACAAATGCCAGCACTACAGACGCGCACGAAAAACAAAACATGCAGACATTGCAAACGAACGTTCGTTCGCTTAGATAAGCGCAGAGCACCTGACCATCCCGGCTTCATGCGTGCTGCAACAGATATGGAAATTTATCGGACTTTGCGGGTTTACGCCCTTCTCCCTGTCTTAACCGGAGTGTTTGCTCCAAAACTCAGGCCTCATTCAACATGCGCTTCTTAAAACCAATTATCGTCACCGCAAGTGTTTTCGCCTGTTTGGTCCTTGGCAGCCTGTCGGGCGCCCATGCGGCTTCCCCCCTTACCTATCAAATTGAACTCGATGGAAAACCGGTCGGCCAAATCGTTCATGAATACGTTCAGCAGCCAGATGGCACTCACGGATTGAAACTTTCCACTCAGATCGAAACAAAATCATTCTTCAGCAAGGTACGCATCAACAGCGTTCTGGAAGAAACAATCTCCGCTGACGGATATCTTGATGCAGCCTCCAACAGGCTGGTTGAGAACAAGAAAACCTATTGGACAAAGATACAGCGATCCGGCAGCAGTTATTTGGCATTTACAGCCGAGATGAAGACACCGGAACAGCTTGAAACCGAGGAGCTTGCGGGCTTGGCAAAGGAGGTCATTGCGACTGTAGTTCCATACGCCGGAGATGCGATGACTGTTGCCGGCATTCTCCTGTCAGACAAGCGGGACGCTCCGAAGCACAAACGCCTGACAACCGACCATTTCGATACATCACTGATCGGCCTGCCGCTCTATTGGCAGTCGAATGGTTATGATCTGCCAAGCTCTCTCACGATCATCGACACGGAGGAGATGTCCGTGTTCAAGGCGAAGGTCAAGGATCTCGGCGATACGCAAACCACGGTCGCAGGGAAAAACCTGACTGTCCGGCATATCCAACTTGATGTTGCCAATGCAAAACCGATGGAGGTCTGGATCGTGCGGCCGAAAACAGGTCCAGCCCATTTCTTCCAGATTTCAGGAGTGAGCGATGGTGCCAAATTTAAGGTGTCCCTGACCGACGCGCACTAGCAAATCAGACCTCCAGTTGAGACCACGTCGAACGCGTGGTCTCAGTCTCAGCAATCTGTGAATTTGCCGCATCCCATTGAACCGTCGCGCCTTGCCGCAGCGCAGCAAGTGCGCTAGATCGGAGCCGTCCTTTCGCTTTCAGACCGGATAACGGGCCGGCCCACCTCCTCCCGGGCGCTGCGCCTCATACCGGTTTGAAAGCAAATCCAAAATCCATTTCCTGGAGTCTATAAATGCTCGGCAAAAAAGTTCCTTTTGTCACCTTCCGCACCCGTGTCCGCGACGAATCCATCGAAGGCCCGAACCCGTTTCGGTGGGACGACAAGACAAGCGATGACTACTTCAAAGGCAAGAAGGTCGTGCTGTTCTCCCTTCCGGGTGCTTTCACCCCCACCTGCTCCACCTATCAGCTGCCGGACTTTGAAAAACTGTTCGATGACTTCAAGGCCGAAGGTGTCAACGAAATCTACTGCATCTCCGTGAACGATGCCTTTGTCATGAACGCCTGGGCAAAGGCTCAGGGCGTCGACAAGGTCAAAGTCATCCCGGACGGCTCTGGTGAATTCACCCGCAAGATGGGCATGCTGGTAGCCAAGGACAATCTTGGATTTGGCATGCGGTCCTGGCGCTATGGCGCGGTCGTCACCGACGGCATTGTTGAGCAGTGGTTCGAAGAAGAAGGCTTCTCTGACAACTGCGAAACCGACCCGTACGGTGTTTCGTCTCCGCAGAACATTCTGGAGAGCCTCAAGGCATCCAAAGCAAAAGCTGCTTAAACTGCAGCCTTTTGGATCAAGCCCCGGCGCAGACTGCTCCGGGGCTTTTTTGTTTCCGGCAAAGCTTCAAAGAACATCGGCGCAGCCAGCAACAGTGTCCCCAGGCACAATCGCAACGCTGCCGGCGGCCAATCCATCCACGATTGCATTCACTTGGTCTTCGACATCGGAAACCAGCGCCCTGTTGTGCTCGTCAACCGCCCAGCCGACGCCTTTGTCACGGGTTGTCATTACAACCAGCCCCGGCGTCCATGTGTCATCGATCGCAGCTTTCCAAGTCGCATAGGCAGCTTCATCGACCCGTTTCAAGGCACTGGTCAGAACGGTTCCTGGCAAAAACCCGTTCTTGTTGGCATCCACCATGATCACATGAGCATCTTGCTCTCGAGCTGCCCGTGCGACGCCTTCCGCGGCCATTCCGGCCGGTGCAAAAATCACGTCAGCCCCATCTGCAAACATCTTGTCTGCGATCGCCTTTCCACCTTGAATGTTCCGGAAAGCGTACATGTCCTGACCCACGAAAGATGACAACACATTGACATCAGCGTTGGCATATTTCGCCCCGGCTTCAAATCCGCACATGAACCGGCGCACCGGTGGGATATCCATCCCGCCAATGGTCCCCACTGTCCCGGTTTTTGTCTTCAGGCCGGCAACATAACCTGCAAGAAATCCGCTCTCGTCGTCCGCAAAGAGGATAGACCGGACATTGGGAAGGTCACTAATGACACCATCGATACTTGTGAATTTGACATCCGGAAACTCCATCGCCGTGGTGCGAACGAGTTCCGAGCTCTCAAATCCGAGCGTCAGGATATGATTCACACCGGACTTCGCGAACTGCCGGATGACGTTCATCGTCTCGTCCGGATCCGTGCTGATCCATTCCCGGATTTCAAGTCCAAACTCAGCCGCGGCCCGCTCAGACCCAATTGCTGCGAGTTCGTTGAATGAACCATCCATCTTGGCATTCGTAAAAATAACAGCACCAACAGTCTCGGCGCGCACGGGTACAACCCCGGAAAAAACGAGAAAAATAGAAACGGCAATCAGTCTCAACAACGTAAACTTCTGCATTCTCGCCTTTCTGCCGGCAATGATTGCTTGTGTTTCTACTGAATGAAAAGGCAATCAACGCGACGAACCCGAAGCCTGCCAATACCGGACTTGTCGGGCAACTGAAAAATACAATTGAAATTTGAATTATTACCTAAGGTCAGCACATAGACCACTCAGGAGACGAATAAGGCACGCTCTATCGCACCTGGAAAAGACAAAACGGCCGCGGGATCGCAGCCGTTTTGACCCCGTGATTGTTTTCGGGGCGGAGCGGCGGTCAGAGACACGGCTTTCGCTTTTAGTCCGGATTGAGACCCCGGCGCCGTTCGTCTTCAGAGCGCAACTCAAGCCACATTGCATTCAAGATCGCCAGACAACAGGCGAGCGGCATTCCGAGGATCCAGGCAAAGTACCACATGAGATTTCGTCTCCGTCTATGCGTGCCTCAGTAGGCCGTGTGGTTGTCGCGTTCGATGGTTTCTTCATCAATCTTGCCCCACAGCACCTTGTAGACCCAGGCGGTGTAAACCAGGATGATCGGCAGGAAGATGACAACCGCCACGAGCATGTTGAAGAGCGTGCGATGTGTCGAAGAGGCGTCCCAAACAGTCAAGCTCGCCTCCGGTTGTACCGAGGACGGCAAAATGAAGGGGAACATCGAAACTCCGACGGTGGCAATAATCCCGAATACAGCCATCTTCGAGAACGCGAAAATCGGCATCTCGAAGCGCGTCTGCAGCAAAGCCAGTGTGCCGAGCATCCCCAGGAACCCCATGATCGGGGCAAGCCACAGTACCGGATAAGCCGCATAGTTCTGCATCCAGGCTCCGCCCTCAACAACCGCTTGTTTGGCGAGCGGGTTGGCTTGCATGTTCGGGTCGACCTCCGATGTGATCCGGAAGCCCTCCACATAACCGGTTGCAATCAGATATCCGCCAACGCCGAACAGAAGGATCCCGCCGAGAGCTGCAAAGGTGCCGGCCTTTCTGGCCCGTGCAGCAATCTCCCCGGTCGCCCGCATCACCAGCCAGACCGCTCCATGCATCACGAGCATGGTAACCGACAAAAGTCCGCACAGAAGCGTAAAGGGAGAGAACAGACCGAAGAACGAGCCGTCATAGGTCATGCGAAGTTCATTATCGAGCCGGAATGGCACCCCAAGAAGAACATTGCCGACCGCAACACCAAACACCAGCGCAGGCACAAAAGACCCGGTGAAGAGTGCCCAGTCCCACGCGCTGCGCCAATTAGGATCAGGCCGTTTGGAGCGATACTTAAAGGCCACTGGCCTCAGGATCATGGCCGCCAGAACCACGAACATGGCCAGATAAAAGCCGGAGAAGCTGATCGCATAGAGCGGCGGCCAGGCAGCAAAGATCGCACCGCCGCCCAAGATGAACCAGACCTGATTACCCTCCCAGGTGGCACCGATCGTGTTGATCACGACGCGCCGCTCAATATCGGTTTCGGCGATGAACGGCAGCAGCGTTCCAACACCCATGTCGAAACCGTCGGTCACGGCAAATCCGATCAGCAGGATGCCGAGCAGCAACCACCAGATCACTTTCAGGGTCGAGTAATCGATGAGTTCGTAAAGGACCATGATCGTTTACTCCGCCGGAACTGCTGAAGCTGATGAGGGCGCCGAGATGGACGGTGGTGGTGTGGGAGCAATCCGTTCGCCATCCTCCGGTCCAATCTTGATGTATTTGATCATCAGCGCGATCTCGATGACCAACAGCGTGCTGTAAAGGGCCACAAAACCGGCGAGCGTCAGCAGAACTTCAGGAACTGAGAGACTGGAAACGGCAGCAGACGTTGGCAGCATACTCTCGATGATCCAGGGTTGACGGCCGTACTCAGCAACAAACCAGCCCATCTCGCAGGCGATCCAGGGCAGCGGTATGGACCAGACCGCGACATGAAGGATCCAGCGCCGCTTTTCCATGAGCGTTTCCAGCCGGCCAGCAGAGGAATAGTAGAAAAACACGGCTGTCAGTAGGATAAAGAAGAAACCGCACGCCACCATGATCCGGAAGGCATAGAACATCGGCCAAACATTCGGCACCGTCGACCAGGCTGCCGCATCAACCTGCTCGGTAGTAGCTGCCATCGGGTTGTCGGTGTAGGGCAACAGGAGATAGGCATAGCCGAGAGACTGTGCGTTCTGGCGGAATGTTTCCCGCAACTCTTCGCTGGCCTCAGCCGGGTTCTCTCGAATTTTCTGCAACGCATCCCAAGCGACCGCGCCTTGCCGGATGCGATCTTTCGATCGCTCCACGAGCTCGTTGATGCCCGGGATCTCGGTATCGAGAGACCGTGTTGCAATGAGACCCATCACATACGGGACTTCAATCGCAAAGATGTTCTCCCGCGTTTCCATGTCGGGCCAGGCGACGACATTAAACGCAGCCGGGGCCGGTTCCGTGTGCCACATGGCCTCGATCGTTGCGAGCTTCATCTTCTGGTTCAAGTTGGCTTCGTAGCCGCTCTCATCGCCCAGAACGACGACGGACAGTGCCGATGCAAAGCCGAATGCCGAGGCGATTGCCATTGACCGTTTCGCGATCTGCAGATGCCGACCCTGCAGCATGTACCAAGCGGAAATCCCGATCATGAACATCGCCGCGGTGACATAGCCCGCCGATACGGTGTGTACGAACTTTGCCTGGGCAACCGGGTTGAACAGCACTTCGTAGAAGCTAGTGACTTCCATTCGCATCGTGTCGGGATTGAACTCGGCACCAACAGGATGCTGCATCCAGCCATTCGCGATCAGGATCCAGAGCGCTGAAAAATTGGTACCGAAAGCAACGGCCCAGGTCGCTGCGAGGTGCTGGCGCTTCGACAGTCTGTCCCAGCCGAAGAAGAACAAGCCGACAAAGGTCGCTTCGAGAAAGAATGCCATCAAACCTTCGATGGCCAAGGGCGCCCCAAACACATCCCCGACATACTGGCTGAAATAGGCCCAGTTCATACCGAATTGGAACTCCATTGTCAGCCCCGTGGCGACCCCGAGCACGAAATTGATGCCGAACAGGGTTCCCCAGAATTTCACCATCCGTTTCCAGATTTCGCGGCCGGTCATGACATAGACCGTTTCCATCGTGGCTAGCAGGATGGAGAGTCCGATTGTCAGTGGCACGAACAAGAAGTGGTACATCGCAGTCATGGCAAATTGCAGCCGAGACAGATCGACGACGTTGAGTTCCATCGGGTTCCCCTTTTAAGCCCGTGCGGCCTCAGCCTTTGACGAGATGGTGGCCCAGGTGCATCTCAAGGTCAATGCACCCAAACTATAATGCAGGTCACCTAACTATATCAAAATGAATACGAAATTACGAATTCGAGATAATCTGAAGTCACTTTATTCCGCTGCAAGATCGGCTTTTCTCTGATTGAGAAACAAAACGCTGCCGGCCGATTCCAATTCGATTCGCTTGTGCGCGATCATGAGAACAGCAGCGCGCCCCCGGAAAGAGAAGAACCGCTCCAGGACGTCTGTTGTCGTCGCCGTGTCCAATCCTTCCGTCATTTCATCCAGGATAAACAGGTCCGGATTTGTCAAAAACGCACGTGCGAGAGCAATCCGCCGCTGTTCACCACCAGACAGACCAAGCCCCCCCTCCCCGATGACCGTATCTAGTCCATCCGGGCTTTCAGAGATCCGCTGCGCGATGGCCGCTTGCGCCAGCGCGATCCAGAGTTCGGTATCGCTTGCAGACGGGTTCGCAATCCTCAGGTTCGCGCCGACCGTGTCATTGAAAAGATGCGGACGCTGGCTCAGAACCGTGACGCGTGAACGAAGCTCTGCTTCGGGCACATCAGCCAAATCCTGACCGTTCAAAAGAATCCGACCCTTGCCTGGAACCAGCATTCTGGAGGCAAGTGCGGCAACGGTGCTCTTACCGCATCCACTGCGCCCCGCAATTGCCAGCGTTTGTTTCTCTGAAAGTTCAAAGGACAGATTTTCCAGAACAGTGCGCTCTGCACCGGGATGGCCGAATAACACCGACTCGAACTTTAGAATTGAACCAGTGACTGGCTCTTCCTGGTTGTTGTCGTTTCTTTGGTCGACAACAGCTCTTTCGTCCGATTGAGACGTCGCGAGCAAAGTGTTTGTCCGGTCTGCCGCCAAAGCGATACGGGGCAGTTTTGCAAGCCCCGGCAGGATGGACCCGATGATCTCAGGAACGGCTATGGCTGCAAGTACAAGAGCAATGCCTAGGCCAGGAGAGATATCGTTCGCCATGACCGAGAGCGAAACGGCGACCAGCATCAGGGCCACAAACATCTGTCCGAGCGCGGCCGAAAACCCGGTCAAGCGGACCGCCCGGCGATCTTCCAGATCTTCCGCTACTCCTTGGCTATCATCCGCCTTCCGAATGGTTTCAACAACCGGCTCCAGCCCGCCAAACACCGCAAGATCCCGTCGCCCGGCAACCATGTCGGTAGCTCTCAAACGCATGGCTTCGTTGGCAGCATCTGCCCGGCGGGCAAGTTTCTTGTCGGCACTGCGGACCGCATAGACTGCGAGCCCGAACCAGCCGCTGAGACAAACCGCACCAGCGGCAAATACGATTGCCGGCATAGACAACCAAATCGCAAGAGCCGCGAGCGAGACCGTCGAAATTACCGCAGAAGGAACAACCAACCGGAGATAAACACCGTCCAGTGCGGAAATGTCGATGGTCAGGCGGTTCAACAACAGGCCAGATCGCTGTCCGGACAGCGACTTCGACGCCATTGCTGCAAAGAGCTTTGTGCGCAGATCCGCGAGGTACCGGAATGTTGCGTCATGGGTCAGCATCCGCTCGCCATACCGGCCAGCCGTTCGCAAGATTGCCAGGGCCCGGATCATGGCGCTCGGGGCAAAGATGTTCAAAAACACACCGGTCGCCCCGGCAATACCGGCGGCCGTGATGAACCAGCCCGCCACCCCCAACAGCAACAGGCCGGAAATTGCCGGAACCAGTGCAGCTGCAATCCCGAGGCAAAAGGACAAACGGTTGTGCCGAAAGTGACGGGAGACAAAGCTCAGAACAGCGTTCATCCGGCCGTCTCCAAAACCTTCGCACCTGCCAACCGGACAAGATCGATCTTTTGTCCCGGAAGGGCCAAAATGGCCGGATTGTGAGTCGCAATGACCGCCGTCCGGCCGGCGCACAGCTTTTGCAGCCCGGAGATCACATCGGCAGCAGTTTCATCATCAAGCCCTGCCGTCGGTTCATCTGCCAGAAGGAGCTTGGCCGATCCGCGCACGGCAGCCCTTGCGAGCGCAATGCGCCGGATCTCGCCAACAGAGAGGCCAAAACCATCCTCACCCAGCTGTGTCCCAAGTCCACGCGGCAATCCGCGGACCAGTCCCTCTGCACCGGCAAGCCGTAGTGCGGCCCAGAGATCATCGTCACTAACGGTTTCGCCAGGCCCCGCGCCCCGCATCAAGTTGGCTTTGATCGAGCCATGAAACAGCCGTGGCGATTGACCGAGCCACATGGCGCTCTGGCGCAATTCCTTGGCCATTGCTGATGTCAGCGCCTGCCCGTCAACCGTTACGGCACCGTCTGCTGGTGTGTGGAAACCCAGGATACAGTCGATTAGCGTTGTCTTGCCGCTGCCGCTTGGACCGAACAGCAGAAGCGTTTGGCCGGACGGGATATCCAGTGTGAGACCATCATAGACGGACCGCTCGGCGAACCGGATCGACACGTCCTCAAACCGGACAGTTGGTGCGCCGCCTCCGACATTGAATGTGACCGCTTCGCTCTTTTCAGCACTGCTTGGCTCGGGTGCCGGAAAGCTGTTTTCAAGACTGGAAAGGCTTTCCAGAGCTGCCAAACCTGCTGCCCGGTCATGGTAGGCGGCCGCAAATCCGCGCAAAGGCGCAAAAAACTCCGGTGCCAGCAACAGGACAAACAGCCCTCCGCCGTAGGTCAAAGGCGATCCCCAAGTTCCTAAGGAGATGTCTCCAAGGAGGGAAAAACCGATATAAACGGCAGCAAAAGCAATCCCGAGCGCCGAGAACAGCTCCAACACGGTTGAAGACAGAAATGCAATCTTCAGGACATTCATTGTGCCGGACCTGAACCGCTCTCCAGCGTCATTGACACTTTGCAACGTGCGATCAAGTGCACCGAAGAGAGTGAGCGTTTCCAGCCCTCTGATCCGGTCCAGCAATGTTCCACTTAGTCGTGTCAGTTCGTTCTGCTGGTGTGCACTGGCTTTTTTGGCCCGCATGCCAATCAGGGCCATGAAAACCGGGATCAACGGGCCGCAGATCAGCAGAATGAGAGAGGCAATCCAGCTGACCGGTAGCACTGCCACAACAATGACCAGCGGAACGACCTTCACCCGCATCATTTGCGGCACATAGTTTTGGTAGTAAGGACCAAGAAGATCCACTTGTTCGGTCAGATGGGCAGCAAAGGCGCCCGAAGATGGGAATGCCGCTGCTGGCGAAACTTCAACGGCTGCTTTGAGCAACCGGGTTCGCGCCGCACTTTGCACACTGCGAGCAGAACGGCGTGCCGCATTCATACCCCTAGTCTGCAAGACCATGCGAACAAGCGCCAGCGCTATGACGCCAAAACCGGCGGCAAGAACCGGAGCAGAGCTCTCAAAGGAGACGTCTGTGCTTGCAGGGTCCAAAAAGGGTTGAAGCAAGAGAGCAGCGGCAAACGCGATCAGTCCGGCCTGGGCAATCCAAATGAGATCGGCGAATGCCAACAGCAATCCGGCACGCCGAAGAGCCTTCGCGCAGGCGTCATCCGGCACGCCGATCGGCCCATCAGCCGCATCGGCAGTCGTCACGCTCGCGCCCGGTATTCTTGCCCGTTTGGTATTCCCTTTAGTCATGGACTGCTTATCGCCGCGCTCCCCCCGCGATGTCACTGAGGCTTTTTGCCCCTTTGTCTTGTTTCAACGACTCTTACACGCGGTTTTTCGAAATTTCCATCTAGCCCAAGGTTTGAGCGCGGATTTTGCCCCAATCACCAGCGGTTTCTCCTGACAGGAAGCTGGCAGGAGGCCTGTGCAACAAAGTCGGTGGACAGTGTTTCCTCAACAGCAAAACCGAAAAAGGATGATCCGTCATGACAACTCCGTGCCTCGAACTGGTGGTTTTCAAAGTCAAGGACCGCGCCAAGGCGCGCATTGCCCGCCGGGCAGCCCAGGACGTCGTTCGCAACTATGAAGGCTTTTTGTCCTGGTCCGCCTATGAGGCCTGCGACGACGAAGGCCTCTTAGCTGATGTTGTCATGTGGCGCGATCTCGCGACGGCCAAAGCTGCCGGACAGAAGGTCATGTCTGATCCAGGCTTCAAAGCCATCATGGCAGAAATCGATGGTCTCGTTTCAATGGCACATTACACCGCGGACCGGGTGGTCGAGGCCGAGATGACGGCCGCCGCCTGAAGCTAAAAATAAGAACGGGCGAACCAGATGGTCCGCCCGCGCCTCAAACTGTCGGTTTAAACAAGACTTACTTCATGGTCGGAATGGAAAATTCTGCGCCTTGCCGAATACCGGACGGCCAACGGGAGGTGACCGTTTTTGTCCGCGTGTAGAACTTGAACGCATCCGGACCGTGCTGGTTCAGATCGCCGAAGCCGGATTTCTTCCAGCCGCCGAACGTGTGGTAGGCGAGCGGCACAGGGATCGGCACGTTGATGCCGACCATGCCGATGTTGATCCGGTTGGCGAAGTCGCGGGCCGTGTCCCCGTCGCGGGTGAAGATCGCGGTGCCATTGCCGTACTCGTGATCCATGGCAAGGCCAATGGCTTCCTCGTAGGTCTTGGCGCGCACAGTGGACAGCACCGGACCGAAGATCTCGGTCTTGTAGATGTCCATGTCCTTGGTGACGTGATCGAACAGGTGCGGCCCGACGAAGAAACCGTCCTCATAGCCCTGCATCGAGAAGTCACGGTTGTCCACGACCAACTTCGCGCCCTGGTCCACGCCGGAGTTGATGAGGCGCAGGATGTTTTCCTGTGCGGCCTTGGTCACGACCGGACCAAAATCGATGTCATCACCGGCTGTCCATGGGCCGACTTTCAACGCTTCAACACGCGGGACGAGTTTTTCGATCAGGCGGTCAGCGGTTTCATCACCTACCGGGACAGCCACGGAGATCGCCATGCAGCGCTCACCTGCCGCGCCATAACCGGCACCAACAAGCGCGTCCGCTGCCTGATCCATGTCCGCATCCGGCATGATGATCATGTGGTTTTTAGCACCGCCGAAGCACTGCGCCCGTTTTCCGTTTTCAGCAGCCCGGTGATAAATGTAATGGGCGATCGGCGTGGAGCCGACAAAGCCGACAGCTTGAATGGTCGGGTTGTCGAGGATCGCATCGACCGATTCCTTGTCGCCGTTGACGACGTTCAACACGCCATCCGGCAAACCGGCTTCTTTCAACAGCTCCGCCAGCATCATCGGAACGGACGGATCGCGCTCGGACGGCTTCATGATCATCGCGTTACCGGCAACGAGTGCCGGACCCATCTTCCAGAGCGGGATCATCGCCGGGAAGTTGAACGGAGTAATCCCGGCAACAACGCCCAGCGGCTGGCGCATGGAGTACATGTCGATGCCCGGGCCGGCACTGTCCGTGAATTCGCCCTTGAGAAGATGCGGTGCGCCGATACAGAACTCGATCACTTCCAGACCGCGCTGCACGTCGCCTTTTGCGTCTACAAAGGTCTTGCCATGTTCGGAGGACAACTTTTCAGCCAGCTTGTCCATGTCGCGGTTCAGAAGATCGACAAACTTCATCATCACGCGGGCGCGCTTTTGCGGGTTCTGCGCAGCCCAGGCCGGCTGGGCAGCGGCAGCGTTTGCAACGGCAGCTTCCATTTCGGCGGTGGTTGCAAGCGCGACCTGCGCCTGAACTTCACCGGTTGCCGGGTTGTAGACGTCGGCATAGCGGCCCGAGGTGCCCTCAACCTGTTTGCCGCCGATAAAATGACCGATTTTTTCCATGTTCGTTTCTCCCAAAACGTCAGAAGCAGCGGCAGCTGATAACTGCCACCCAAATTTTGCTGCAGCTGTTTTCGCTTTTATTTTTGCATTCTACAAGAACCGATAATCCGCATCCGTTGTGCATTTTTTATAGTTAGAACGCATAAGCTCCACTATAACTTGATAATAAACAGGCATCACAAACCCGGCACAAAAGCCACCCCACGCGACCCGGGCCAAGCAGAGCGCGGAGCTGGGACTACTCGGGCCGAAAACTAAACCAGCCATCCGCAATCGATTGGACCCCGGATCTTCGCTGCGCAGGGTCCGAGACGATAACAAAGACATAACTCTATGAACTGGGACGACATTCGCATCTTTTTGGGCGTGGCCCGCACGGGGCAGATTCTGGCGGCGGCCAAACGGCTCGGGCTGAACCATGCTACCGTTGCCCGGCGGTTGACCGCCCTTGAAGACAGTCTTGGCACCCGGCTCTTTGATCGCTCGACCTCAGGCTGCGTCTTAACCGATGCCGGCAGCCGGTTTTTCGACCGCGCCGAGACAATGGAAGCTGCAGCTCTTCAAGCCGAAGCCGATCTTGGCGATGACACGCCGGAGATATCCGGCACCGTGCGCATTGGTGCACCAGACGGGTTCGGGGTGGCGTACCTTGCCCCGCGCCTCGGCCTGCTCACGCGCCAGCATCCGGGCCTCACGGTTCAGCTTGTTCCGGTCTCCCGCTCCTTCTCCCTGTCCAGAAGGGAGGCGGACATCGCCGTCACCATCGAGAGGCCGGAAACGGGCCGCCTGATCGCCGGAAAACTGGTCGATTACGCCCTCGGGCTCTACGCCTCCAGGTCCTATCTGTCGGAACGGGATTTCCCGGAAAGTCCCGGAGATTTGAGCGCACACAATCTGATCGGGTATGTGGAGGACCTGCTCTATTCCGCTTCGCTCAATTATGGCACGGAGTTCTTTAAGGGCTGGACCGCGCGCTTCGAAATCGCGTCGGCACTCGGCCAGACTGAAGCCGTCAAGGCGGGAGCTGGCATTGGCATCCTGCACGACTTTATCGCCCGCGCAGATCCATCGCTTGTGCCTGTTCTACCGGATATGAAATTGAAACGCGCCTATTGGATGGTCACCCACGAAAGTTCCCGCCCCCTGCGCCACGTCGCGGCGGTGCAGGACTTCCTGCGCGAGCAAGTCGCGCGAGACAAGGCGATGTTTGAATAACGGGGACCTTAGCGCCACTTTTGCGTCGCAGAGATCCATTCGCGTGTCCGCGCCTCCGGATCGCTGTTTCGGGTAATGTCAGTGATCACCGCAGCGCTGTCCGCGCCATGCTCAAAAACACCCGAAAGCCGTTCCACGGTCAATCCACCGATGGTGACCAAGGGCAGATCGCCGATGTTCGCTTTCCAGCGGGTGATCTTTTCCAGCCCCTGCGGCGCCCACTTCAGTTCCTTGGTGACCGTCGGATAAACCGGGCCGAGCGCCACATACTCCGGCTGCACCGCCAATGCCGTCGAGAGCTCCACGCCATCATGGGTGGAAACGCCCAATTTCAAGCCAGCCTTACGAATCGCGTCCACGTCAGCGTCCGCCATATCTTCCTGCCCCAGGTGGACAAAACCACAGCCTTCGGAAATGGCGAGCCGCCAATAGTCGTTCACGACCAATTGGCAGCCGTGATCGGCACAGACGGTTTTTGCTTCCCGGATCTGGCGGGCAATGTCCGCGTCCGGCCGGTCCTTGATGCGCAGCTGCACAAGTTTCACGCCCAGCGGAACCAGCCGGGCAATCCAATCAGAGCTGTCAACGATGAGATAAAAAGGATCGAGTTTCATACTGGCTCACGGAGATAGCGGCCTAAGGCCGATTACCGGTCCGTTATACTGCGTGCAAATCACTGCTCAAGACCGAAACGGACTGTTCAATGGACACTTTCGGCGCACATCCCCTATCTATGGTGAGAAGAAACTTATTTGTGACATTGGGAGAGGCCCATGAGCTGGTTGAATTGCCCGGATCCAACTCCGGGAGACGCTGCAAGCTGCGATCCGATCGAGACGATTATCGTACCGCGCACATCAGATCTCGGCGGCTTCTCGGTCCGCCGGGCGCTGCCATCCGCAAAGCGCCGGATGATCGGCCCGTTCATTTTCTTCGACCAGATGGGCCCGGCAGAGCTCCTGGTGGGCGGTGGCATTGACGTCCGCCCGCACCCGCATATCGGCCTTGCGACCGTGACCTATCTGTTTGAAGGTGAAATGTACCACCGGGACAGTCTCGGCACGGAAATCGCTATTGCCCCCGGCGCACTCAACTGGATGAGCGCCGGAAAAGGCATTGTCCATTCAGAGCGCGAACGGCCCGAACGGCTCAATGAAAAACGCCCGCTGTTTGGTCTGCAAAGCTGGGTGGCCTTGCCGAAGCATCTGGAAGAGACCAACCCGACATTCCAGCACCACGGAACCGATGAGCAGCCGGAATTTGCGGATAAGGGCGCGTCAGTAAAACTGATCGCCGGATCGCTCTACGGCCATACGGCGCCAGTGAAAACGGCTTCAGACATGTTCTATGCCGACATCCATCTGGAGCCGGGCGCGAAGGTGCCGCTTGATGCCGGGTGGGAAGAACGCGGCATCTACACAATTTCCGGCCAGATCACGATTGCCGGACAGACTTTCGATCCGGCGCAGCTGATGGTCGTCAAACCGGGCGATCATCTCGTTATCGAAAACACTTCTCCGGCACCCGCCCGGTTTGTCGTGATGGGCGGCGAGCCAATGGACGGCGAACGCTACATCTGGTGGAATTTTGTTTCCTCGTCCAAGGAACGGATCGAGCAGGCCAAGGAAGACTGGCGTCAGGGCCGGTTCGACATCGTGCCAGGCGACGAAGAGGAGTTCATTCCCCTGCCCGACCGGCCTGGGCCGTAGCATAAACAAAAGACGCGTAACACGGCCGTTTTCCATTGCTGCCCCGGACTTGATCCGGGGCCAACTCTTTATGGGCACCGGTCCCGGCTCAAGGCCGGGACGGCTTATAGGTCAAAGCACCATTGGTGAGCGAAAACGGCACCCCGATCATTCGGCCAAGCCGCGTACAGACCCGGTATTCTTTTGCGAAACCGGTGCGGAAACCGTAAGTCACCGCCACGTCCCTTGAAGCCCACGCTCTGGCCTTTATACAGAACGGACTGGTTTCAAGGAGCTGTCATGACCGCCAAAACTCAGCCTGTCTTTCCCAAAGACACCGAGGCGCTCCGCGCGGAGATCATCGAGACGGCACGGGCATTGCCGAAACTGGGGCTGACAAAAGGCACGTCCGGGAACGTGAGTGCACGCACAGAAGACGGTTTTTTGATCACTCCGTCCGGGACACCTTATGAAGATTTGACTGAAGAAAAGATCGTCGCCGTTGATATGCAGGGATGTTATCGCGGTGACATTCTGCCCTCTTCGGAATGGCGCATGCATCTGGACTTCTATTTGGCTAAGTCAGGCTGCGGAGCGGTCGTCCATTGCCACAGCCCACGTGCGACAGCCTTGGCGTGTCATCGGAAGGGCATTCCGGCCTTCCACTACATGGTGGCCCTTGCCGGGGGCGACCGGATAGAGTGTTCCCGATACGAGAGCTTCGGGACCCGCGCACTCTCAGAAGCCATGATCGACGCCCTTGGCGATCGAAACGCATGTCTTCTCGCCAATCACGGACAGATTGCCGGCGGGGCAACACTCAAGAAGGCCTTGTCGGTTGCTGAAGGTGTTGAAGACCTTGCGGATCAATATTTGTCCGCTCTGGCACTTGGGCAACCGGTGATCCTGGATGCGGCGGAGATGGCCGACATTCTCACGAAATTCAAAACTTACGGCAAACAGGCGGGCGACCTCAAAGACGGTCAATCCGCTGCATTTGAATTGCCGAAACGGGTGGGCTGAACATGCGTCTTGGAATTGATTGGGGTGGAACAAAGATCGAGATCATCGCGCTGGATGATGCGGGCGCAGAACTGTTCCGTCAGCGCAGCGCAACGCCGAAAGATGATTACGAAGGCTGCATCCGCGTGGTGAAGGATCTGGTCGACGCGGCTGAAAGTGCAACCGGCCAGACCGGCTCGCTTGGGTTGGGCATTCCCGGATCGCTTTCCCCAAAAACCGGTGTTGTAAAGAACGCCAACTCCACCTGGATGAACGGCAAGCCGCTCGACAAGGATCTGGAAGCCGCCCTCAACCGCCCGGTCCGCATCCAGAACGATGCCAATTGCCTGGCCGTTTCCGAGGCGACGGATGGTGCCGGTGCAGGCGCTCATATCGTGCACGCCATTATCATTGGCACGGGATCCGGATCCGGCATCGCAATTGACGCCAAGGCCCATCTTGGCGCCAACGGCATTGGCGGGGAATGGGGCGGCATCGCCCTGCCCTGGATGACGGCGGAAGAGTTTCCAGGACCCGACAGCTGGATCGGCCACAAAGGCGTCATCGACCTGTGGTGCTCCGGCACCGGGTTCCAATGGGACTACAAAGAACGCACCGGGCAAGCGCTGAAAGGTCATGAAATCATCGACTTGAAACGATCCGGCGACGCGGTGGCCACCAAGGTCTACCAGGATTACGTGAGCCGCTTGGCCAGGGCATTGGCCATGTCGGCTAACCTGCTGGATCCGGATCTCTTTGTGCTCGGCGGCGGCATGTCGAACATTACGGAACTCTATGACGACTTGCCGGACGCAATGCTGCCTTACGTCTTTTCAGACACCTATGACACGCCCATCCGCAAAGCCAAGCACGGCGACAGTTCCGGCGTGCGCGGCGCTGCCTGGCTGTGGAATGATTGATTTACTTAGGCGGAGTTCCGTTCTGACCGTCCCGGTCAAGCAAAGCGCGAACCGGGACCTTAGCCTCCTTAACTGAAACGGTCCGGTCCCGGCACGAGGCAGGGACAGCGTTTTCAGATTTCAGCGGAAGGCCGATCAACTCCGCCCCTTTCCGAGCGTGACGAACACGATGCCGAGCGCGACAGCAGCGATGGCGCCGAGTTTGGCAAGGTTGGGAACTTCGCTGAAGACGAGATATCCGAGCCCAAGGCCCGCGATGGCCGCTACGGAACCGATCTGGCTGAGGTAGACCGGACCGGCGACCTGCTGCAGGCGGAAATAGAGCCCATATTGCACCGAGAACGCCAGGATCTGTGCCAACAAAAGGCCAAGCGCTGCGGACGTCCACTCGGCTGGACCAACCGGTATTCCCATGACCGCGTTGAAAATCGCCAGCGCAATGAACGCCACGACCATCATGCCAAGTGCCAGTTCGATGGGTGTCGCACCGTCCGGCCATTTCAAAGACCGGTAGATGTTTCCAACGGCGAGGAAAACCGGGATTGCGAGTGTGACCACGGCCCAAAAGGAGCCTTCAGGTGAGACCCCGGCCCCACCGCCGGCCAACAGGACACCTCCGGCAAGACCGGCCAGTACCCCGATGCTGCGCAAAAACTGGAACCGCTCAAGACCGATCAGCACGGCGAAGGCATAGGTCAGAACCAGCGGAAACGCATAACTCAGCGAGACAAAACTTGCGCCGACTTCAGGGGCCGCAACCACCGCAATCATGTTGGGCGCAATGAACAATATGCCGGTGATGAAAAGGTATTTCAGGAGACGAAGTTTCGCCGCACGAGAGGCCCTATGCCGGGCACCACTTTCTACGCCGGCAAGCAGCGTCCCGCTCCAGAGCAGCGCGGCACCGCCAATGATGGCCCATTGCAACAGCCCGAGAGGATGCCATCCCACCATGGGGCCGGTTTTGGCAAACACAACGGAGACGGCCAGAAAGCTGCCAACGGTCAGAAGAAGTATATGCGGGTTGTCGTAAAACCAGGTCAGGAGGCTCGGTTGTTGCCGGGGCACTTCCCCGGCCTGTGACGGCAGGGCTTTAAACGTATCCGACATTTGAAAATCCTTCTCAGAAACAGTCTCTCAACCGCTGCAATACGGCCGGTAACCGCCAACATAAGGATTATTATCTTTATATCAAGATACTTTTTATCAAGCTTCTTGATATTGATTGACAACCAGCGAGTCCTGGCGCATTTTCCAAATAGAAATCAATCATCTAGAAAAGCCACTGCGCAGCGCAAATCTGTCCCCTGGACAAGCTTGCGCGATAAAACCAGGAAGCAAGATGTCCAAATCGCCGTCTTCACGCTCAAAAAACCCGGACCACATTTTCGGGGATCCTGAAGAGCTTTTGATGGACCGGGCTGAACGCGCACGCCAGCAATGGCAAAAGGAAGTGCCGGAGATCGCAGACAAGCTGACACCCATGGTGGTGCTCGGCAGGATCAATGAAGCCTCACAGATGATGACCGCCGATTATCTGACACCGGCCTATGCCAAGATCGGCCTGAAACTCGGGGAATTCGATGTCCTGGCAACGCTCGTCCGCTCCGGCCCGCCCTACAAGCTCACCCCGACCGAACTCTACCGGACCACAATGATGAGCTCCGGCGGCATGACGGCCCGGCTCGACAAGCTGGAAAAGGCCGGTCTCGTTGAACGCTGCCCCCATCCGGAAGACCGAAGGGCTCTAACCGTCTGTGTGACGGACAAGGGACTGAGTCTCGTCAAAGGCATGATGCCGAACTATGTGGAAACGCAGGCTGCAGCTGTCGACGGTTTGAGCAAAGACGAACAACAGCAACTCGGCGACCTTCTGCAAAAACTCATTCGCACGGCCAATGAGAAAAAGACCGGTTGATCCACACTCCAGATAACCGCAACCTGCCAGAAGAATGCATATTGGTGCGGCAATAGGCGTGGCCCCAATCAACGCACCTTGATTTGCATTTCAGAAGGAGATGATCGACGGTCGGCGCGAAAGTTATTTTCGGACAAATGGACCCCGACATGATCAAGTGGATCGCTCCCATCCTTGCCGCAACACTGTTTATTCTCCCGGCAGTCGCGCAAGAAGAACTGCAAATCAAGGACATCGAAAAAGGCACCGGAGAAGAAGCCAATGTCGGCGAGACCGTCGTCGTGCATTACACCGGCTGGCTGATGGACGGGACAAAGTTCGATTCAAGCCTCGACCGGGGCACCCCGTTTTCCTTCACACTCGGCGAACGCCGGGTGATCCCAGGCTGGGAACAAGGTGTTGAAGGCATGCAGGTCGGCGGCAAGCGCGAACTGATCATCCCGCCGCATCTCGCCTATGGCGCATCCGGCGCTGGCGGGGTCATTCCGCCGAATGCCACGCTGAAATTCGAAATCGAGTTACTGGATGTCAAAGGCAAGAAATTCTCCGAGCTCAGCAATGATCAGCTCAAAGAGCGCCTGGCCGCAGGAGCGACTGTAATCGACATTCGCCGCCCGGATGAATGGAAACAGACCGGTGTTATTCCCGGCACCCATCTGGTGACCTTCTTCGATGCCTCCGGAAACCCGAACCCCAATTTCGGCAAGGAACTGCAGTCACTGATCTCCGGCCCCGGCGATGAGGTCATCTTCCTGTGCCGGACGGGCGCGCGCAGCAAAGCCTTGTCGGAGTACCTTGCCGGACAGGGCGGTTTCACCCAGGTCGCCAACGTGACCAATGGCATCACGAGCTGGATCTCAGGCGGCGGAGACGTCACAGAAGCTGTGCAGCCCGAGAATTGCTGGCTCTGCTGAAGTCTCACCGGCCAGCCTTCAGAGCCCCTCGGCCAGTTTCAGGCTCAACCGGTTATGGGTCTCGATAACCGGCACCATGTCCATGGTCGTGATCTGGCCGTCCTCAATAATGACCTTGCCGTTGATCACCGTTGTTTTTGCGGTTTGAGGCGCACAAAAAACCACGGCCGCGACCGGGTCATGAAGCGCTCCGGCAAACCCAATCGTATTCAAGTCAAGTGTGAAGAAATCGGCACACTTGCCTGTTTCCAAAGATCCAATGTCATCGCGGCCAAGCACGGAAGCGCCGCCCAGTGTGGCAAGCTCCAAGGCTTCCCGAGCTGTCATCCACTCCCCGGCTCGAAGCGGGTGCGCTGGTGGCAGCAGGGCGTATTTGCTCGGGCCTTCCGGCGGCTGAAGTCCGAGCTGCAACCGCGCGAGCAGCATCGCCTGGCGGGCTTCCATTAGCATATTGGAACTATCGTTGCTTGCGGACCCATCAACGCCAAGACCAACTTTCACACCCGCAGCCATATATTTCTTCACCGGCGCAATGCCCGACGCGAGCCGCATGTTGGAACACGGGCAATGCGCAGCGCCACAGCCGGTCTTGGCAAAGAGCCGTATTTCATCGTCATCGACGTGGATCGCATGGGCAAACCAGACATCCGGACCGGTCCAGTCGAGCCCTTCCATCCATTCGACCGGGCGCTTGCCGAACCGCTCCAGAGTGTAGCGTTCTTCATCCAGCGTTTCGCAGAGATGCGTGTGCAGCATGACCTTCTTATCGCGGGCAAGCGCGGCACTCTCCCGCAAGAGATCCTCCGATACAGAAAACGGGGAGCACGGTGCGACCACCACCCGCGTCATCGCCCCGTCCGCCGCATTATGGTAGCGGTCGATGACGCGGACCGTGTCGTTCAGGATGAACTCTTCATCTTCGACACACTCGTCGGGCGGCAAACCGCCTTTGCTCTCTCCGAGCGACATGGATCCACGGCTTGCGTGGAACCGGACCCCAAGCTCCCGGGCCGCTTCGATCTGGTAATCGACCTTGTTACCGCTCTGGAACAGATAGGTGTGATCAAAAACAGTGGTGCAGCCGGACAGCACCAGTTCGGCGAGGCCGATCAGCGTGCTCGCGCGCGAAGCCTCCGGATCGGTGCGCGCCCAAACCCGGTAGTGCGCCTGCAGCCAGGGAAACAGGTTGTTGTTCTGCGCTGCCGGCAGATTGCGCGTCAGCGTCTGGTTGAGATGGTGATGAGTGTTGACGAATCCGGGAAGGACAATCTGGCCAGAGGCGTCAATAACCGTATCCGCTTGTTTCGGCAGGTCATCGGACGGCCCGACTTGCTGGATGACGCCGTCCACAGCATAGACCCCGCCACCGGCGATTTCCCGCCGCTCGCCATCCATCGTGACCAGCATATCGGCGTTCTTGAGGAGCAGCGTCTCGGGCATGAGCAATCTTTCAGGCAGAATCGAAGGTGCCTCACCCTAGCCGTTGGATCAGCCCAAGACCACGGCCAATGCTCTGGAACTCTTTCAAGCCAAACCTTGGAATATCAGCTCTTAAGAGGCCCCATTCTGTTCCAGGCGTCCAGGGCGGCAATCTTGTAGGCTTCTGCCAATGTCGGGTAATTGAACGTGTTTTCGACAAAATACTCCAGGGTGCCCTTCAGATTCAAAACAGCCTGGCCAATGTGAACAAGCTCAGTTGCCCCCTCACCCACGATGTGACACCCCAGCAGGCGTCTGGTTTTCAATGAGAAAATCATTTTCAGCATGCCGGTATCCAGGCCCATGATCTGCCCCCTTGAGGTTTCCCGGAACCGGGCGATCCCGCATTCGTAAGGAATGCCGCGTTCCTTTATCTCTTCCTCGGTCATGCCGACGGTCGATATCTCCGGAACAGCATAAATCCCGTAGGGAAAATACTCCGGAGGATCGTAGGCCTTCTCCCCCAGCGCCTGACAGGCAGCAATCCGCCCCTGCTCCATGGAGGTGGACGCTAGACTTGGGAATCCGATGACATCGCCAGCCGCATAAATGTGCGGCACGCTTGTCTGAAAGGTAACCGGATCCACCTTCAAGCGACCGCGATGATCGACCTCTAGTCCGCACGCCTCGAGATTGAGCGATGGTGTCGCGCCCATCCGGCCAGCTGCAAAGAGGATCACGTGGGACCGCACGCTCCGACCGCCTTCAAGAAAGATTTCGCATTCCCCCGGACCGTGTTTTTCGATGCTTTTCACTTTCGAGCCAAACCGCATCGCGATACCGCGATCCCGAAGCTGGTGCGTGAAATCGCTGACAAGCTCGTGATCAAGAAAATCAAGCATGGTGTCTCGAGGCTCGACCAGTGTCACGGCCACATCGAGCGCGGAAAAAATCGAAGCGTACTCCACTCCGATGACACCGGCCCCGATCACAGCGATCGAGCGGGGCAATTGGTTCAACTCCAGTATTTCGTCACTGTCGAGGACGAATTCTCCGTCAAATGGCACATAGTCAGGCCGGAACGGCTTGGTTCCGACCGCAAGAATGAACTTGTCAGCGGAGAAGAGCTTCACCTCGCCTTCTTCGCTCTTGACCTCAATTTTCTCGGGCGATACGAAGCGCGCTTCGCCGTACACCGTTGACACTTTGTTTCGGGCAAATTGCAGCTCGAGAACTTCGACTTCGTGATCAAGCGTCATATGAAGGCGTGCTCTGAGGTCACCCGCCGAGATGTCTTGTTTCACGCGGTAAGACCGGCCATAGAAGCCGCGTTCTCGCCAACCGGTGAGATTCAGCACGGTTTCCCGCAAGGTCTTGGACGGGATTGTTCCGGTGTGGACCGAGACACCACCAACCCGGCGGCCCCTTTCGACAACAAGAACCTCGTATCCGAATTTCGCAGCTTGAATAGCCGCCCGGCGCCCCGCGGGTCCGCTCCCGATAACGATCAGATCAAAATGATCCATGTGCCCCTCACATACCTCTTGCGAATGCGAATCCGTCCAAAAACCGCACTACATTCTATGTCGCACCGCACAAACATGATCCTTCGCCCAAGGTCAACCCGTTGCCCGGTGGTAACTCCGCTCAAGTCCGGTTGCTGGATTTATCACGCGACCTCAAATAAACTGTTGCCACGCGTTAGAAACTGACTCGAGGACGCACGTGCTACGCCTGCGGCGGGCTAAATTGGCCTGCCATTTCATCCTTATGTTGTTGATGTTGAATGCTTCTGCATTCGCACAGACACTCACATTCGCCGCAGACGAATGGTGCCCGGTCAACTGTGAACCCGGCAGTGAGCGCCCAGGCTACATGGTGGAAATTGCCAGTCGAATTCTGGAACCGCTTGGCTACGAGGTGCGCTATCAACAGATAACCTGGGCAAGAGCCCTTCTGTTTGCCCGGCAAGGCCGGTTTGACGGCGTCTTTGCCGGCACCCCCGAAGAGGCCACTGGTTTTGTGTTCCCCAGCGAAGCGCAAGGCCGATACACGATTGGCATGTTCGTCGCTAAAGATGATCCATGGCGCTATGACGGGCCGAGTTCTTTGAAAGACAAGCGAGCCGGGTTGATCATCGACTATGGATACGGCGAGGAAATCGAGGCATCCGTCAATCGCTATTCTGAAGTTGTCCGGACCGGCGGCAACAACGCGCTGGAACAAAACATAAGAACCCTAGCTGCTGGACGTCTCGATTATATGCTGGAGGACATCAACACGTTTTCATACAAGGCGGAGGAGATGGGACTGGCTGACCGTTTCAGGCTTGAGAAAACCTTCACGCAAGACGATTTGTTCATTGCGCTTTCGCCCGCTCATGCCAATTCGCACGAGATAGCAAAAGCACTGTCGGAAGGCATGCACCGGCTTCGCAATTCCGGCGAACTTTCGCAGATCCTGCAGCGGTACGGCCTGCGGGACTGGATCGTGCCGACCTCGCAAGGCCATTCTTCTAAAGTGCCGAACTGAACGCGGCCACTCCTGCCAAACCTCTCGTCTTACGCTACCTGAGCCCAGCTTATCGGGGAGCGCGGTCTGATGGCGTTTCCTCCAGCAATCCTTGGAATGGCACTTTTTCATTGCCATTGCCGGCGCCATCCTCTAACGGTGTTGGCATGATGACAACCTTGAAAGCAGCTTGGTGGTGGCGCGGCGCGATATAGGCGGCCAGCGATCTCTTATGCTCTGACAAGATCGACAAGTTTCAACCAAGGCCGCCGCGGGAACCCGCTGGCGGCCTTGGTGCTTTATTGGGCCGTCCGGGTTCCGGTTAAAGGCCAAAAAAGACGGGGACATACCATGCCGCAACTGGCAGACCAGAGTTTTGTAACCGAGAGCGGGATCACTATCCTGCGCAGCTCCCGCCCTTCCGATTACGAAACAGGGACATCGGAATGGATCGACCGGCTGGACGCGGAGCGTGGGGCCGTTCTTGCCTCGTCCTACGAATATCCCGGCCGGTACACCCGTTGGGACATGGCGCTGGTCAATCCGCCTCTCGTCATGGAGGCAGCAGACCGGACCGTCGAAATCCGTGCATTGAACGACCGCGGCAAGATTTTGATGCCAGCCATCTCTGCAGCACTCAAGACACATGAAGATGTCGAACATTTTGCCGAGACCGACGAGCGGATCGACCTGACGGTCAAGAAGCCAGACCGAGATTTTCAGGAAGAAGAGCGTTCCCGCCAGCCGTCGACATTCTCGATCGTGCGGGCCCTGAAAGACCTGTTTGCCTGCAACGACGATCAGCTCGGTCTCTATGGCGCCTTTGGCTATGACGTGGCGTTTCAGTTCGAACCGATCGATTTGAAACGCGACCGGCCAGACGACCAGCGGGATGTTGTTCTGTTCCTGCCCGACGAAATTCTTATCGTCGACCACCACGGCAAGCGTGCCTATGTTCTGGAATACGATTTTGTCGTCAACGGCCGCAGCACGAAAGGTCTTGAGCGCAGCGGCGAAAAGCGTCAGTACACCCCTGCGAACCAGGATCCAGGCCGCGGAGACCATGAACCGGGCGAATACGCACGCCTTGTCGAAGAGGCGAAGGACTATTTCCGTCGCGGGGATCTCTTCGAAACCGTTCCGGGACAGGTGTTTTATGAGGCTTGCCCGAACCCGCCATCAGCGGTGTCCCGGCGTCTCGCACAGATCAACCCCTCGCCCTACTCCTTCTTTTTCAACCTTGGCAATGATGAGTATCTCGTCGGCGCATCGCCGGAGATGTATGTCCGGGTCACTGGTGGCCGCCGGGTTGAAACGTGCCCGATTTCAGGCACCATCCGGCGCGGCAAGAACGCGATTGAGGATGAAGCCCAGATCCGCAAGCTTTTGAATTCGACCAAGGATGAAGCGGAGCTGACGATGTGCTCCGACGTCGACCGCAATGACAAGAGCCGTGTCTGCGTCCCCGGATCCGTCAAGGTGATCGGGCGCCGTCAAATCGAGATGTATTCGCGCCTCATCCACACGGTGGACCATATCGAAGGCACGTTGCGCGAAGACATGGATGCCCTGGACGCGTTCCTCTCGCATACCTGGGCTGTGACGGTGACCGGTGCGCCAAAACGCTGGGCCATGCAGTTCATTGAGGATCACGAGAAGTCACCGCGCGCCTGGTATGGCGGGGCGATTGGCGCAGTGCTCTTCAATGGCGATATGAACACCGGCCTCACACTGCGCACGGTCCGTATCAAGGATGGTGTTGCCCAGATCAGGGCGGGCGCGACTTTGCTCTACGACAGCATTCCTGAGGACGAGGAAGCGGAAACTGAACTCAAAGCGGAAGCGATGCGCGCAGCTGTTCGCGAAGCCGGTCTTGCGACCAAGACAACGGCCGCTGGTGACGTTAAGAAGCCCGGCAAAGGCTTGAAAATCCTCCTGGTCGACCACGAAGACAGTTTCGTGCACACGCTGGCAAACTACTTCCGCCAGACAGGCGCCGAGGTTGTCACGTATCGAACCCCAGTCGCAGATCATGTGTTTCATGATGTGAACCCGGATCTCGTGGTCCTGTCTCCCGGCCCCGGCAACCCAAAGGATTTTGATTGTGCAGCCACGATTGGACGCGCGCGGGCGCGAAACCTGCCGATCTTTGGCGTTTGTCTCGGCCTTCAGGCACTATCGGAGTATTTCGGCGCGGAACTCGGCCAATTAGATGTGCCGATGCACGGCAAGCCATCACCGATCTCGTTGCTGGGCAACTCACTCGTCTTCGATGGCCTGAACGCCCCCGTGATCGTCGGCCGCTATCATTCGCTTTTTGCCAAACGGGACACACTGCCCAGCGACATCCGGGTAACGGCGGAAACAGAAGATGGTGTCGTGATGGCAATCGAGCATCAGAAAGAGCCGATCGCCGCCGTTCAGTTCCATCCAGAATCCATCATGTCGCTGGATCAGGACGCCGGCCATAAGATCATAGAAAACGTCGTGTCCCGGCTGGTTCAAAACAGACAGCTTGCTGAGAGCGCCTGAGTTTTTTGTTCAGCTGTCGTAGCGTCACGGATTTACCACTCAAAAGCTGCAGGATACCATCCTGCAGCTTTTTGTTTTACGGGAGGATCCATGACCCAGTATTCCGATCACCTCTCCCTCTGGTTCAGCGGCCTTGAGGGGGCAGACAAATATAAGGTCCTCAACAAGATCCTTGCGGACGATTGTGTCTTCTACAGCCCCGTCATGCACACTCCGCAAAAGGGAAAACAGCTGACCTTCCTCTATCTTGCGAGCGCGTTCACGGTGCTTTTGAAGGAGGGAAAGTTCAAATACTGCCGAATTCTCGAGCAAGGACAGGATGCCGTGCTTGAGTTTGAGACAGAGATCGACGGAATTCACATCAACGGCGTCGATATGATGACGTTTAACGAAGCTGGCCAAATCACTGAGTTCAAGGTCATGCTCCGGCCTCTTAAGGCCCTGGAGAAAGTTCGGGCTTTGATGATGGCAGAACTCGAAGCTGCGAAATCAGCCTAAAACCTGGCGGGAGCCTCAGCTGCGCGTTGCGTCCGCAAACCGATTGCTACGCAGAGCCAACCTAGTTTATCCAACCTTGGTGGCGGTTGCCAGGAAGTGACGCATATCCTCGCGCAGCGAACGCAGCTGGACTTCCTGAGCGTTAAGGGTTTCGGCTTCCACAAGCACGCGGTCGCTGATCTGCTTGCTTTCCGCCGTGGCCGCCCGAACGTTTGCAATGCTGCTGCTGACTTCAGCAACACCAGAGGCGACTTCGTCAATGTTCTGAGCGATCTCGCCCGTGGCCGCGGCCTGCTCCTCGACCGACGACGCAATGGCCGTTGAAACCTTGTTGACCTGATCAATTGCAAGGCTGATCTCTTCACTGGCCGCAACGGCGTTCTTTGTTGCCCCTTGCAGACCGGAAATCTGGCCGTTGATCGTCTGCGTTGCTTCCGCTGTCTGACCTGCGAGCGCCTTGACTTCTTGAGCAACGATCGCAAACCCACGGCCATGCTCGCCGGCCCGTGCCGCCTCAATCGTCGCGTTCAACGCCAGAAGATTTGTCTGCGCAGCAATATCTGTAATCAACTGAACAACTTCGCCAATGTCCGAAGACATCTTCGCAAGGCTGCCAATTTCACGATTCATGGTCTCGGATTTGGAAACAGCCCCTTCTGCCGTTTCCGACGCTGAGTAAACTTGGCGATTGATTTCTCTTACCGAGCTGGCAAGTTCTTCCGTTGCCGACGACACGCTTTGCATGTTCGCCGAAGTCTGCTCTGCCGCTGAAGCGACAACGGTCGACTGTTCGTTGACAGTCGCGCTGGCCGCAGCAACCCCCGTTGAAACAGTGTTCAGCTCCTGAACGGAATGCGTAACAGTCTCGACAACGTCCTTGAGCCGGGTTTCGAACTGTTCGGCAAGATCGCAGAAGGCGTCGTGCTTTTCCTTAATCGCAACGGTCGCCTTGTTGATGCTGTTGGCGGCACTTGCAAACCCGCCAACCATTCCGGTTTCGGAAATCATTCGGAAATGCTGATTGCGCCCGACATAATCGAGGCAGGCTTTCGATTCACGCAAGTAGGCGTCGGTGCGGTCGATCAGGAGATTGATGGCATGCATAAGTTCTGCCGCCTCTCCGGTTTCGGTAATTCCGGTGATACGGGCTTCGAAATCGCCCGCAGCTACCGCCTTGCACACCTTGGTCGCCTTGCGCAGTGACGCCTTGCTCAATCCACCGATCATCTGCCTATTCCCAAACCTATTCCTAGCCGGTCGCCTGCCTGAAGGCTGCTCCGGTGATTAAGCCGCCTTACCCAGTGTCGCGACAAATTCGTCGTAAGCGATCCCATGCTGCTCAAGCAGCCCCAACACCATCTGCTCGCTGGCCAGCATGCCATCCTTACGGCTTGCATGACGCTTTTCTTCTTCAAGAAGATTCTTGTAGAGCGGAATGATGTGCTTGTTCACGATCGCCATGTCGGGAACGCGCCGATTGGAATGATAGCTGATGATTTTACCAGACGCGTCAAAACTCGGGGTCACATGGGCGTAAACCCAGTAGTGATCGCCATTCTTGCAACGGTTTACAACGTAGGCAAAGATCTCCTGACCAGCTTCGAGTGTGGACCACAACAGCTTGAATACACATCGAGGCATCTCAGGATGGCGGATCAGGCTATGTGGCTGCCCCAGAACTTCTTTTTCAGTGTAACCGGCAACGTCCAGAAAAACCCGATTGGCATAGGTTATGCGGCCCTTGAGGTCGGTTTTGCTGACGATGACATCGTCTCTGTGAAACGTTCGCTCGCGTCCCGTTAGGAAGGCATTTTTTGGCACCGGAAAACCCCAGCTGCTACGTGCTGACCTTGTCAGCAGTCCGAAAAAAACTGGTGCTGAGTATCTCCCGACTAAAATTAATTTTGAATAAATGAGGCGGTCACAATCGCCACTATTCAGCAACAAGCAGTGTAAAAACTGTCGATACTCTGGATCATTCAGATGACCAGAATAAATTCAAAAAACCCTAACGCCAATTCCCTTGAAATCCAGCATACGGAACCTTCCCTTGCGAGATAACTCGCGTAAAACGTTCAGTATTTTCCAGGTAAATAAAATGCATAATTTTTCCAATGCAGGTTTTGCGCAAACGGGTTTCGCGATAATGTGCACATAGACTCTGGACGCTGCGCACATATTGCGCACAGCTGACGCATGAACACAGTGGCTGATACGCCGGGGAACAGCGGTGACAGTATTCAAGAGGACTGGCGCTCAATTAGGCCTGCTGCTGACACTGATCTGCGGAGTTGGTCTTGCTGTATTGGAGCGACCACTTTCAAAGCCTGCATTTGCACAAGCAACCCAAGCCGCCGACATGGTTCTGGGTATCGGGATTTGCCCGCCATGGCGGACACAATCGGTAGAGGTTTGCCGGAACAGTGTTCAAACCGTTCTGAAGGCTTTTTCAGAACGGCTCGGTCTCTCCGAAGCGCGGCTTCACTTGATGTTAAATGAGGGCGCCTCCGCAGACAGCCTCAAGAAAACCGTCACGGCGCTCGCCAACACACTAGGGCCAGACGACCGGCTCATCATCTACGCAAACATACCGTCAATCTCCAACGCGGCCGTTGAGGCCGGCTTGCCGAACCGTCAAATACTGCAACTTTGGGCGGACGAAAAACCAGAAAGCACGGAGCTTGCGATTGAAACGGGGACATGGGTCTCGGCCCCCGCCTTTGCAGCCATGCTCCATACCGTCCCGGCTGGCCAGGTGATCTTGATCCTGGATACCAGCAACTCCGACACGATCGATCCGGACCTTTTGGAAACACATGCGACAAATCTGGATGCCCGCCCCGAGGCGCTGGTGACTTCTGCCGGTGCCGGACAAATGGCAAACTATTCCGCTGACCGGACGATCGCCCTTTTCGCCAAACATTTGGCAGCGTCCCTATCAGCTACTGAGGGAACACTTGCCGACGTGATCAGGGCAGCTTCCGCCGGCACCCGGCAAGCCGCGATCCCGATATGCGTCGCCTTGAGAGAAAAGCAGTCGGACAGTCAAACCAACGAAAAAGACTGCACGCAGGTTCCTGAGATCCATGATCCGGCTGGCATATTGAGCACAATCGCAGTGCCTCCTTTGCCAAAAAACGAAGCGAACTGACGTTTCAAGCCATCAATCCAGACAGGCACCCCTTCAGAACAATCAGTGCTTTTACGGTTTGGATTGGATCAACTGGCCAATTCTGCAGGCGGGATATCGTCACTGCCAAGTTCAGCGGCAAACCTGATCCGATCCAACGCCGCCAGCACAGCTTTGGGTGCAACCCGGACCAGTTTGTCGACTGGAACAGGTTTGCCAATCAGATAACCTTGCACTTCATGGCACCCCTGAGCTGCCAGCAGGCAGAGGTTTTCAGTGTCCTCCAAACCTTCGGCAACGATCCGCATATCAAGCGCCTTGCCCAGCCTTACGACAGCTTCAATAATCGCCAATGCGTTGTAGTTTTGCTGCGCCTCCAACACAAAGGACCGGTCGATCTTGATGCAGTCGAAAGGGAAGCGGCTGAGATAACTGAGTGAGGAATACCCGACCCCAAAATCATCCAGGGCGATCTTTACGCCGATGTCCTTCAGTTTCGTCAGAATGGAAAGAGCCCGTGCATCATCCTCGATCAGAGTGTTTTCGGTGATCTCAAGTTCAATCCGGTTCGCAGGAATTCCAGACGCCTTAATGGCACGCGCCACGTCCTCAATAAAATCCTTGTCCCGAAACTGAACCGGACTGACATTCAAACTGATGTTGCCGGTGGGGATCTCCTGTGCTGCAACTGCAAGCGCCCGCTCAAGCACGAACTTACCGATCCCGATTATCTGGCCTGAGTTTTCGGCAACCGGAATAAACTCCACTGGGCTGACAAGCCCATGGTCCGGATGATTCCAGCGGATCAACGCTTCATAGGAAACGATATTCCCCGTGGCGAGGTTCAGGCGCGGCTGAAAATAGAGCTCGAATTGGTCATCAGCGAGAGCCGCGTTCAAATCCTTTTCCATTTCACGGCGCTGCCGCACCTCAGCCCCCATGCCCTTTCGGAACAGGCAATATGTCTGCCGTCCAGCGCTTTTGGCATTGTAGAGGGCAATATCGGCGTTCGAAACGACCTGCTCCTCGCTTTGACCTGCCGCGATCATGGCAACCCCAATGCTGGCCCCTGGCTTCACAATTAGCCCGTGTCCGCAATTGACCGGCTCAGACAGAATGGCAACCAGACGGTGCGCCATGTCTTCCGCCTGATTGGCGAATGAAATCGACGTCTGGATAATGGCGAATTCATCCCCGCCCAGACGCGCCACGGTGTCACTGCCTCGGCAAGCGCTCAAAAGACGCTCTGCGGTGACACGAATGACCGCATCCCCGGCAGGGTGACCATGCAGATCATTGATGTCTTTAAACTTGTCCAGATCAACAAGCAGCAGCGCGGCCCCCTGCCCGTTCTTTTCACATCGGCGCAGTGTCTGCTGAAGTTCGGCATTGAAGACGGCCCTGTTCGGAAGATCAGTCAGGGGATCATGCTGCGCGAGATGAAGGATCTGCGCTTCCGCCTTTTTCCGCTCACGCAAATCAACAAGGGCTGACACACGAGTTGGAACACCTCGGTAGGCGATCACGCGGGTCCGGATCTCAACCGGCACCCGTTCGCCAGCGCGGTTGACGAATACGACCTCGCGCGGCTCCTTCTCCGCCTTGATCAGATGATCTTCCAGAGTTCCGGCAACACCGGTCTCCACAAACTCATAAAGACCGCGCATTTCAAGCTCAGAAATCGAATAACCGACGAGCTCTTCGAAGGTTTTGTTGCCGTCCAGAATACGCCCATCGACAGAAATAACGATCGCATCAAAGGTGGCATTTGCGAGCGCAGACAGACGCTCTGCTTCTTCCTGGGTCCGTTTTGCATCAGCGACACGGGACTGGGCCTGCTCCTGACTTTGGACCGTATCCATAAGCGCGTTGAACAACCGGGTTAGGCGCTCAGAATCTTCGCCTTTGGACACCTGAAGGCGCATGGAAAGATCGGCCTTTCCGGCAATCAGGCTGTCGAGCGCATCCTCAACATGTCCGATCCCAAGCCGTGTCCCATGCTCAGCCTCATTCAGACCGATGTCTTCATCCTGCTGTGACAAACGCAGCGGGCTGTATTTGTTCAACACCGCGAGGAACAGGATGCTCACACCAAAACACCACAAGAAGTTGGTCAAGATGCCTTGAAGCTGAACCAAAAGCTGAGGCACGCGCGCGCCGAGCGGCAATGCCTCTGCAGGCGCCAAAACGGCCAGGCCAAGCGTTCCAATGACACCAGCAAATCCGTGAACGCTGATCGCGCCGACGGGATCATCCAGCCTGAAATAGCGTTCGAGAACAAGCGCTCCGAAGAGCGCTGTGGCCCCTCCGGCAGCTCCAACCAAGAGCGCACCGCCGGGCGTCAGAATATGGCACCCTGCAGTCACTGCAACGAGCCCGCCGAGTAGCCCCGAAATAGAGTTTTCCGGTAAAACCACGCCATCCCGATACTTGCCGGCCAGATACCCAGCGGCAGTCCCGGCTGCGGCCGCCAAGACGGTGTTGGCGAAGATCTTGGGCACATCCCAGCTGGCGGCCAGTGTTGAACCGCCATTAAATCCGAGCCAGCCGACGAAGAGAGCGACAGCACCGGTTGTCGCCAGAACAGAGCTGTGACCCTGAATACGATAAGCTCGGCCCTCGGCGTCAAACCGCCCGATCCGGGGACCGAGGATGATACATGCGGCCAACGCAATCCAGGCGCCTGTCCCGTGAACGACTGTTGACCCTGCAAAATCTACAAACCCGCGATCGGCAAGGAAGGCTTCGGCGTCCGGGAACAAAACGCCGCCCCACGCCCAACGGGCAAAGACCGGGTAGATGACGGCTGCGGTTAAGACCGTGCACCAGACATAAGCCTGAAGCCGCATGCGTTCGGCAACTGCGCCGGAAATGATTGTCGCCGCCGTCCCGCAGAACATGACCTGGAAGGCAAACACGGTCAGAGCCCAAGGCGTAACGTCCGACAGTAAAAACAACCGATCATCGTAACCGGCAAACCATGTGCCGCCTGCCCCAAACGCCACTGCAAATCCGAACACGGCGAAAATGATCACGCAAACAGCGAGATCCAGAAGATTTTTCTGCGCAACATTGATGGAGTTCTTTGACCGGACCATGCCCGCTTCAAGCAGCATGAATCCGAGCTGCATCAGAAGAACCAGCCCCGCAGCAACCAGCACCCAGACCATATCGAGGCGCTGTTGCAAATTCGCCGAAGCAGCCTGCGCAGGCAGCAACATACCCGTAATGAAAAAAACTGCACACCAAACAAGCGTTTCGAACTGAACCCGAAGCTTACGCATTCTAACCGCCCAAGAAACCAGAATCGGCGGCATGATCCCGCGCAATTTATTAATTATGGCTTGCAAATATTGCCAATGATGACAAGTTCAGCACTCTGCTCAACTTTCATGCAATTACTTGGCTGCTGAAGTTCTTATTCTAAGCAATTCATCACCTTCGCGGTCGTAGAGGAGTGTCGAACCAGCACAAGTCAGCGGTTGATTTTAATTGAACAAATGTTCAATATAAACTATGCACGAGCGTACGGGAGGAGCCCATGGCGACACAGACAGCGAACAACCGCCGGATTGACAGTTTGTTGGCGGAGTATGGCGAAAGCCACCAGAACGCGACCAACAAGTTTATTCACTGGATTTGTGTTCCCGTGATCGTCTGGACTGTCACCGCTCTGCTCTGGAGTTTGCCGGTTCCGTCATGGTTCACTGCAGTACCGTTTCTCAACTGGTCAACTCTGGTGATAGGACTGGCGACACTCTACTACCTGACCCTCTCCGTTCCACTTGCCTTTGGCATGGCCGTAATCGGGGCAATTTGCTCCGCCATAAACGCCAGCTACGGTCTGCCGCTGCCGCTCTGGCAAACAGCGCTGGCGGTGTTCGTAGCCGCATGGATCGGGCAATTCATCGGACACAAGATCGAAGGCAAGAAACCGTCCTTTTTCAAGGACATTCAGTTCCTGTTGATCGGACCGGCGTGGCTCCTACATTTTTTGTATCGCAAGTTCGGGATCAAATACTGACGCGAGCGTGTTTCAGGCTAGCACGAGCGCTCGGAAGGCTGCGTAACAGCCGGCATCTCTGACGCTTCGGCTGCACGTATAGCAGGCCGCCCTCTCAAACGCTCGCCGAGCCAGGCGAAGTCTTCGCTGTCGGCACGGCGCAAAGACAAGTCCCGCTCCGGCATCATCGGAACAATGCCACCATCCGTTTTTTCACCAACGGCAAATCGGAACGCGTAACCAGGTGTCAGACCCATCCGCAGGTCCGAGATGACCACCTTGCCGTCCACGAGTTCCGCGCGATTGAACCCGCGACTGAACCAATCGAGCTTTTGATAAGCATCCGAGTTTTGAACGCAGGCAACGAGTTCAGGATGGCGCGAATGAGTGTAAATCTCCGGCTCCTGATCCCCGTCAAAGAGCGACAGGTAAAGGTTTTGATAGCGGTCTGGATCGAGACCGATCACTTTCCAAAGCGCAATATTAAACGGCGCTGCGATTGCGAAGATCTTTTCGGGAACCTCTCCCTGGCTGGCGAAGATCTGCTCCGCTCTTTGCTCGACATAGGCTTGAATTCCGACCGACAACAGCATGTACGCGCTGGTCGCAACCAAAACGCCGCCGACCCACCGTCCGAATCTCTGGGTCCAGTCGCTTTTGATAAACGCCCAAACAACGACAAACAAGAGCGGCAGCGAGTAGACCGGATCGATGATGAACACCGATCCGACACCCACGGGATCTGGATAAAACGGCCAGAAAATGCGTGTTCCGTAGACCGTCATCGCGTCAATCATCGCGTGGGTCGCGAAACACAGATAAACCGTCAGGTAGGTCAGCCAGCGATGGTCTCTCAAGCCCTTAAAGAGGCGAACGAGCAGCTCTCCGAAGACCGGTGCCGCAAGCGCATGAACAAACACGGAGTGCGTCCATCCACGGTGATAGACAAAGCTGTCGACCGGGTCGGCAAACGGGATGAGAACATCCAGGTCCGGCACGGTCCCCAATAAGCCGCCAACAAGCGCTGCTTTCCTTGGACCGATTTTCTTGCCAAGACACGCCGTTGAAACGGCTGCGCCCAGTACGAATTGGGTGATTGAATCCATGAAGGGGTCCGGATGGCCTGAACGGTCGTTGGTGGTTTTACGATAAGTGGGTCAATAGTTTGCCGATGCAAGAAGTACGTAGCGCATCGCACAAAAGATCACGTTAGGCGCACACTGTGGTCTGGCAAATGATTGTATCGTTGCTAAGGACGGGCACTCGGCGCGCCGCCCTTCTCGCTCTTGTTAAGGCAGGGTAACCCAGAACATAAACGAGACTATAGTTCATTCGATCAATGGATCTGGCCTTCGTTTCAACGGAATAGAAACCAGCAATTCGGCGGAAAACAGCTGTGTACCGTTAGGTATTTGCCAACCCTTTACATGTAAAAAATGACATAAGCGTTTTAGTTGCGTTATTATATTACTTCCATTTAAAATTTAGAACGCGATCCAAGAGCCGGAAAGCAGCATGACACTGGATACGCCGACACTACTGATCGCATTGGCAGCAGCAGAATTTGCAAGTGCGCTGATTTTGCTGGCGTTTCTTGTGAGTTTGAAGAAAGCCAACCGGGCAACACGCTTGGCATTTGCCATCTATGCACCTGCCATGTTCTTGGTTGCGTGTGGAACTGTTCTCGTTGCCTTCCGGTCTGAGGTCTCAGCATTCTGGAGCATCACGTTTGCTAACGCTCTGGTCTTGCTCGGCTTTGCCTTGCGCCCGGAAGCCATTGCGGTTTTTTATGGACGTCCGGTACGCGGCTGGATGCTACTTGCGGCCCTCAGTGGCTGGTCGGTCATTTGCCTAGTTCCAGACTTTTTTAGCTCGTTTTCAATCAGGCTGATTTTCGTCCAGTCGATGCTTCTAGCAGCCGCAATGTACTCCGTATGGCGTGTTTTCAGGTTAAACGCGGAACACCTGTCATCGGTAAGGTTGTTCACGATCGGCAGTTTTCTCGAAGCATCCGCCTACCTGATGACGATTGGCAGCCAGCTCATCTACCAGCACGAATCCCTTAAGGTCTTTGCAAATCCCATACAGCCACTGGCCTATTTGGTGCTGTTGATGGTGGCGATTGTCATTGTGTCGGCCTCCTTTGTTGCGATGGCCATTGAACGCATCCAGGTCCGGTTTGAAAGGCAGGCCCTGACCGACAGTCTGACAGGTCTTGCAAACAGGCGTGCGTTCATAAAGGCGGCTGAACGCTGGTTCTCATCAACGAACCAGACTCAGGCCTTTACTCTCATCCTGATCGATATTGATCATTTCAAGTCGATCAACGACCAGTTTGGACATACTGCCGGTGATCGCGTGCTTGCCTCCTTTGGGACTGCCATGAAATCGATCTTTCCCCGCGCAATTCCGCCAGGGCGGATCGGCGGCGAGGAATTCGCTGTGCTTTTGCCGCAAACAGAAAAAGCAGATGCCGTCCATCTTCTTGGCAGACTGCGCGAAGTCATTTCGCAATGCGCGATTTGTCCAAGGTCGGACGTTTCGGGAATTACAGTCAGTGCCGGTCTCATCACTGCGACGACAAGCCAAGATTTCGAAGAGGCCTTTGATCACGCCGATCAGCTGCTCTACAAAGCCAAAAAAACCGGCCGCAATCGGCATGTCGCTCTCGACAAGACTGCTCCTTCTGATGAGCTGACGATTGTGAATTCGCCGAACCAGCCGCGCGGCCTGGTCGCGACCACATAACGCAAAACCTGTAATCCCTTAGAAACAACAGACACGTCGTTTAAGGCCACGGAAACTCACAAAACAACAGTCCTTCGTTAATATTGGCGAGGACATGTGGTGGCCCGTAGTGTATAGATTCGACACCTTCCGTTTTCGTAACATTCATTGATTCAGACTTTCCCGCCATGAACCTGGACGTCAAAACTCTCTTTACGGTTGTTACTCTGGCCTATCTGATCGGAGCGGTCGTCATGACTGTTTTGTCGATCGCAATGAGGTCCGCTCCGAAATCCGTTCGGTCTGGTTGGGGGCTTTGGGGAATTTGCCTCTTTTTGTCCGCGGCGGCGGCAATAATGATCAGTCAACGCGGCGCCATTCCAGATGCGCTTAGTATCATTGTGGCAAACGCCCTCCTGACCATCGGGTTCGGTCTGAGGCCAAGTGCCATTGCACTCTTTAACGGCAGAAAGATGCAATACCTGTGGCTGCCGGTCGCAGGAACACTTGGATGGCTGGGCCTTTATGCTTTTGAGTTCTTCCGCGAGGACATTCTTTTGCGGGTCATTTACATCAACGGCTTTTGCCTGCTCGGGGTTTTGCTCTGTGTCCGGGAAAGTATCCGGTTGAACCATCACCGGGTCAGCAGTTGGTTTCTAACAATTGCGTTCTCGATGGATGCCGCCGTCAGGATCAGCCTGATCGGCGCGCATTTGCAAAAACACTACCCGACCCTGCTTGAGTCCTACGAAACTCTGCCTCTGCAGCTCTGTTTCCTTGCTCTGATCACGGCAATCGTCTTGAAGTTGGTCGGGATCACGATGTCAATCTTCGAGATGCAGCGGCATCAGTATCGCGAAGAAGCGGAAAAAGATCCGCAAACGGGTTTGCTCAATCAGCGTGGTTTCATGCGCGCCACATCGCAACACCACGAACAATTGGTCCCGACATCCGCCCCCTATGCGCTGGTCCTGATGGACATTGACGAGCTCAGGCAGATCGAAGAACGTTATGGTGCAACCATGCGCGACGCCTTGCAAAAACTCTTCGCGAAAATCTCCGGTTCCACATTGCCCTCAACCGCGGTTGCGGGTCACTTGCCAACCGGCCAGATCGTTGTGTTCATGCCCTTATCCGATGGTGTTGAGGCGAACTCCTACGCGCGCCGGATTTCGAAAATGCTCGTCACGGAGAGCCAGTCGGCATCCGGTGCCAGGTTCTCCGCAAGGTTGAGCGCCGGGATTTTTGCCGGCACCGCCGACACCAATATTCAGCGTGCGATTGAAATCGCCGGCATTTGCCTGCGCCAAGCGCGGCAAGACGATCACAGCAACATCATGACGCATCACGCGGCAACCGGAGCCCCTGTTGCGGCGACAAGCGAGGAGACACCCTTCGCCCGCCGCCAGAAGCAAGAAGTCTTGGATCCGGCGCAGTAAACCTCCAACCGTTCGTTACTACGGCAGAACGTTAGTCGTCCTCGATCTTGATCACCGTGCCGCTGGTTCGATCGACATCGATCTCATAGTCCGCGCCATCAAAGGTTACTTCGACTTCGATCTTGCTGCGTGAAACATCAATCTCGCGAATAGTGTACCCCTTTTCCTCAAGCTGGGCGGCGATCTCGGACACTTTGGTCCCAAGCGTATCGCCCACGGCAACAGCTGCGACCGCAGATCCTGCCGCCAACACTACTGCGGTCCCGAGAGCGGCCCCGGCCACCCAACTCTTCATATTTGTCATATCCAATATCCCTATCTCTTGTTTCATCGAAACCTAGAGATGGGGGCTCAATTGCGGCTCCGGGGTGGCGTTTGCATTAAGCTTTGGTCATCTGCCGCAAGGGTCGGATCTCGCCCAAAACAAGAGAAGCCGGTGCAGCTGTCTGCACCGGCTTCTTTCGGGCCGACCTGGATTTTGTGGATGCCGGGCAGCCTGATCTTAAGGCTTATTCAGCAGCAACTGCGCCCTCTGCAAGACTTGGGTAATCCACGTAGCCCTTTTCGCCGCCGCCATAGAGCGTATCCGGATCCAGCGGGTTGAGCGGGGCATTCTTCTCAAGCCGCTCGACAAGGTCCGGGTTGGAGATGAACGGACGGCCAATCGCAACAAGGTCCAGGTCACCACTATCGACAGCCTCGATGGCCATGTCACGGTCATAACCATTGTTGCCCATGGTGGCGCCGTCAAACAACGCATAAAGCGCCGCCAAATCACCGCCCTCCGGGATCTCCCGCGGTCCACCGGTCTGGCCTTCCACCAGATGCAGATAGGCAAGGCCGTAGCCATTCAACAGTTTGATCACATGGCTGAAGACAGCCTGTGGGTCACTTTCTGTAATGTTGTTGGCGTTGGAGAACGGGCTCAAACGGATTCCCACACGGTCCGCACTCCACGCCCCGGTCACCGCATCGACAACTTCCTTGAGGAAGCGCGTGCGGTTTTCGATGGAGCCTCCGTAGTCGTCGGTGCGCTGGTTTGCGCCATCTTTTAGGAACTGGTCGATCAAGTATCCGTTCGCCGCATGGATTTCCACGCCATCGAACCCGGCAGCCTTCGCGTTCAAGGTTGCTTTCCGATAGTCTTCAACGATACCGGCGATTTCATCTGTTTCCAGCGCCCGCGGGGTTGTGGTTTCGATAAAGCTGGTGCCATCGAACGACTTCGAGGCCGCAGAAATTGCGGATGGCGCGACCGGGTCTGCCCCGCCCGGCTGCAGAACGGGATGGGAAATCCGGCCCACATGCCAAAGCTGGATGACGATCTTGCCGCCTTTGGCGTGAACCGCATCTGTGACTTTCTTCCAGCCTTCGATTTGGGCATCCGAATAGATGCCCGGGGTCCAGGCATAGCCCTTCCCCTGAGGTGAAATTTGAGAAGCTTCGGAAATGATCAAACCGGCTCCTGCGCGCTGCGCATAATACTTGGCATGAAGCTCATATGGCGCATCATCCTCCACACGCGCCCGGTTGCGAGTCAGCGGCGCCATCACGATCCGGTTTTTCAGATCAATGGCACCCGCTTTGGCCGGGGAAAACAGTTTGGTGTCGGACATCACGTTTCCTTTTCAACGATATCGACGGTTGGAACTGACATTTACGGAATGATCAGTCCATATTTAGTCCCAAAACCCCTTCGATGGGATTTGAGACAAATAGGTTAGTCTGGGCTCAGGACAGATTTGGCCTGAGCAAGTGTCTTGGCGATCCGTTCAGCCGGAACCCCGGCTTTCCTTAATGCCAGTGTCCCAATGGCCAGCGACGCATAGGCACTGGCTTGGTCACGCGCTGTGTCCGGATTGTCCGGATCAATCGCTCTTGCAATGATTTCCTCGATCGATTCCAGGTGGCGACGGCCGATGGTTGCCACCTGCTGATCATGCGGTGCAAGTTCGGTAATGCAGTTGATCAGCATGCATCCGCGGGACCCGCCCTCAGGGTCCGCCAACGCTTTGACCATTGCACCGACAGGGTCATCGCCCGATGTGTCGGCAACGTCCTGCAGGTTGTCCAGGGCCTTTTGGGAATATTGCAGCAACGCACGTTGGAACAACGCCTGCTTGCTGCCGAATGTGCCATAAAAACTTGACCTGCTCAGGCCCATGGCCTTCGTCAGATCATCAAGCGACGCAGCCTCAAATCCCTTTTGCCAAAAGACATTGAGCGCGGTCTCAAGGGCCTTCGATTCATCGAACTCCCGCGGCCGCCCCGGCCCCGGCGCACGCCCGCCGGAGCTTGGTCCATTTGGTTTTTGAATGTCTGCTGTGTCACTCATGAACCGGATATGGACTGCTCATTCCGGAATTACAAGACGCATCAAAAATATTTCGGACTGCACAGTCCGGAAAGAGTATCCGAACTTGGCACAGGGCCCTACCCTGACCCCGCCCTACATCCGGCACGAGCCAGAATAGGCGTCGCCGACATCATCAAAAATCCGGGCGGTGGCCTCCATCTCGTAGAGCGTGCTTGTCCGGCGCACCCCTTCCACAAGATAGAAGTCCTGGATCGGGAACTGGTTGTCATTGAAACGGAAATCGCCCCGCACGCTCTCAAAGGGCGCTGCATTCATGGCAGAAATCAGCGTTTCCGTATCTTTGATTCCACCCGTGAGCTCCAGCGAGAAATGAAGAAACTTGGCCGCATCATAGCCTTGGGCTGCATAAACAGATGGCTGGTAGCCATAGGTCCGCTGAAACTCGCGCATGAAACGCTTGTTAGCCGGATTATCGAGGTTGGGCGCCCAGGTCGACGCAGACATCAAACCTTCAGCAGTCTCGGCCAAGTATGGCAATGAAACGCCATTGATGGTCTTGGCGGACAGGAAAGGAATGGCCCCCTTCAGCCCGGAAGTGTGAAACTGGCGCACCAGCTCAACGCCCATTCCGGACGGCATGAAGGCGTAAATGGCATCTGGGCTGATTTCATCGATCTGAGCAAATTCGCCGGAAAAATCCGTTTGACCAAGGCGTGGGAAGAGTTCGCGCGCAATTTGGCCCTTGAAATGCCGCTGAAAGGCGGCAAGCGCATCCCGGGCGGCCTCATAGTCCGGCGCGATCGTGACGACGCGTTGATAGCCTTTCAAGCTTGCAAACCGTCCCATTGTTTCATGGACCTGATCATCTTGCGACGCAGTTGAATAGAAATATCTGCTGCAGGTCCGCCCCGCGATTGGCGCCGGTCCGGAACTGGTCCCGATGAACAGCGTTCGGCTGCGCACAACTGGATCATGTACCGCCAACATCACTCTGGAAAAATTGACGCCAACCAGCACATCAATGCCGTTGACTTCGATGAGCTCTGTAACCTTTTCAACGGCGTAATCAGGATCCAGCTTGTCGTCAGTGATTAGGACGTTTGTTTCGAGGCCGCCGAGCGCGCCGTTTGATTGATTGACAGCGAGCATGAAGCCATCGCGCATATGCTCCCCGTAAATCGCTGCCGGCCCCGACAAGGTCGCCATGAAGCCAACCGTCAATTTGGGTGTTTCCTGCGCATATCCGGGAGCAGCGGCCATGAAGGCGCTGCAGAGTACTGCTCCGGCCAGGTGTTTGAACCGTGCGCGCACATTTTTCATCGTGTTTTGCCCATTCCTGACATGACCTCAGCGCCTGAAAAGATGGACAGATTGCCCGATCAAGCACCACTCACCCGGCAAACAGTTTGCCAGCCACAGGTTATGCATTTGCAAACGCCTCAAACCTTTTGGGGTTGCAACCCATCGCGAGAATTGCCGGAAATTTCCCCAGAGCCGCCGCAATCCAGCCCGCATGACGGCGCATTGGCCGGGCTTATTGGGCAGGTCTCCAACATGGCGATCGCTCCGCGCGTGCCAAACCGCAAACTCATGGAGGGCTTAATGGTAAAAGTATCTGCCCAAACCAACTCTTGCGAACCTCAGACTGAGGGCACACCGGACAATGCAACACAAGAAACGCAAGACACCAAAACCACTACAACAACTGAAAACGCTGACACCGAAAACAATCAAAACCACCCCAGTGCCTTAGCGGCTCGCATTCTGCAATTGAGTGCAGATTTTGAAACAAAGATGCCTCAGCGGCCCAAAAAGCCGACGGTGAAGGGATCGGATGAGCCCCCATTGGATATGCCGGAGGTTCTCGCCGCAGATCCAATGGATGACTGGACACCGCGTCCAAGACGGCGACGTGTGAGCCGCGCCCTGCCCGCCCCGTATGGACCGTCATTCAAGGCCTTAGCGGTGAGCACAGTTCTGCTCGCTCTTGCTGGGACTGGTGCCATTGCGCTTGGCTTGCCGGATTTGATGGTGGGTAGTGATCCGGATGTCGTCCAGGTCGAAACACAAACAATAACAACAGTTTTCAAAGGCGATCTCACAAATTCGATTTCGAATACTCCGTCTACCGTAGCGTCACCGGAAACCCCGAAGACCTACACAAAAACGCAGGACCGAATCCATCAGGCCTTTGCGGAAACAGAGACAAACGGCGACACACCGACAAATGAGTTGGCGAACCGGGCGATGGCGTCTTTGGATCGGGCCGCGATTGCGCGAAGCGTAGCAAGTTCTGAAACAACAGCTGCGCGGACAGTGTCAGCGAGACGGAGTACAGAAACAGCTCCACAGGCCCTTTCAACGTCCGAACTGCGGCAAGCAGCTGGAACGCCGCTCGCGCCGTCTGTTTCGAGCGACGAGACAAAAGGAACGATCACGGCTTCTGTCAATCTGCGCGCAACTGGAACCAAAAACGGCACAATCATCGGGATTGTGCCGGAAGGTTCAGAAGTCAGCTTCAACGACTGCGGAAAGTGGTGGTGTGAAGTCATTCACGACGGCAAGACGGGCTTTGTCGGCCAGAAATTTGTCGACAGGTAACGTGTCCAATGGGCAACGCTGCAGGTAGAAGCTTGTTAAGGCGTTGCCCTTAAACTCAATTCCCGGATCCAAAAGCGGGAGGCCCCGGCATGCGAACCACTTTCAGTCGCACTCTTTCCCACAGCGCACTTGTGGTGCCGCTTCTGCTGTTTGCTGTCTCTCCGTCCAAGGCAGACGGTACAGACTGCGTGGTCTACGCAACGGATTATGCCAATGCGCACGTTGGAAGCGGTGACATGGTTGGTGATGCTGTTTCGGGTGGCATGACCGGTGCCGTTATCGGTGGGCAATGGAACCCATTGACTGGGGGCGCTGCCCGCGGCGCACGCACAGGCGCAGCCCTTGGTGTGTTGAACAATCTCGGCTCTGTTCCTCAAGGCTGGCAAGCACTTTATGATATGGCTTACCAAATCTGCACCCAGCAGAATTCTGGTTCTAGTGCAGCTCCTTATGGTGCAGGTGTCATGCCCAACTGCCGATCAAGCGCCAGCGTCGACGGTCCATCAGAAAGGTCTCCCGACGGTGGTTTGATGGTCGGCTCAGGCGGCCGAAACTGCCGCTAACCAGTGCAGCCCGCTGCGTCTTTGGTGGATGAAACAGGGCCTCCTTCTGGAAACGGTTGACCTTGCCAGAAAAGCACACTCAACTGATCGCAATTTTGTGCCAAAAAGCACCCTCAATTGATCGTTGACGACAAGGACTGGTTCATGACCCGCCCCCCTTTTCCATTGAAGCCATTTGCAGTTGCCGCGCTGACAGGCCTCGCGCTGATGACTGCCCCGGCTGCGGCCCAACAATGCGGCGGTGACTTTCAATCATTCCTTGCCGGCGTGAAACAGGAAGCCGTTGCCAAAGGCCTATCCGCAAGCGCCGCAGATCAGACACTCTCTGGTGCGCAGATTGACCGGAAGGTCCTGTCGCGCGACCGGGCGCAGGGCGTCTTCAAGATGACGTTCCTGGATTTTTCCAAGCGCGTGATCTCCAGCTACCGGATGAAAAACGGTGCTGCCAACATGCAAAAATACGCCAGTGTGTTTGACCGTGTTGAGCGCGAATATGGCGTACCAGCGCCGGTCATCACCGCATTTTGGGCACTTGAGACCGACTTTGGCGCTGTTCAAGGCGACTTCAATACGGTCAACGCGCTCGCCACGCTCGCACACGACTGCCGCCGGCCTGAACTCTTCCGACCTCAGTTAATTGCTGCGATCGAGATGGTTCAGCACGGAGATCTGGACCCACGGAACACCACGGGAGCCTGGGCGGGCGAAATCGGCATGGTTCAAATGCTGCCCGAAGACATCATCAAGTTCGGCAAGGACGCTGATGGAGACGGCCATGTCCGGCTGAAAGCCAGCGCCCCTGACGCGATCCTGACAGCCGGTGCCTTCATCAACCATCTAGGCTGGCGTCCCGGCGAGCCGTGGCTGCAGGAAGTCACCGTTCCTCAAAACCTGAACTGGGCCGAAACAGGCCTTGGCAAAACGAAGTCAGGCGGCGACTGGGCCGCGCTGGGGGTTCAGCCGCGCTGGGGCCAGATTTCGGGGAATTTGCCTGCGTCTCTTCTGCTGCCGCAGGGCCGCAAGGGTCCGGCTTTTCTGGCATATCCGAACTACAACATTTACTTGGAGTGGAACCAGTCGTTCATCTACACGACGTCGGCGGCCTACTTCGCGACGCGCCTTGCCGGGGCCCCGCGTTACAAGGCGGGCAATCCGGACCAGGGCCTGAATGACGCTCAAATGAAGCAGCTGCAGACCAAGCTGAGCGCATTAGGATATGATGTCGGCAAGATCGACGGGATTTTGGGCGCCGGAACGCGCGGTGCAGTCCAGCAAGTCCAGCAACAACTCGGCATGCCTGCAGACGCTTGGCCAACCCCGGCCCTGTTGAACAGACTCTGATGCCCGCTCCAACCGCTGCCACCTATCTGTTCCTCGCTGCGGCCATAACCGCCGAAGTCATCGCAACATCGGCCTTGGCCAGAACCGAGAATTTCACCCGGTTCTGGCCAAGCATCATCACGGTTGTCGGCTACGGCATTTCGTTCTGGTGTCTGTCCTACCCAATCCGCGTCCTGCCCACCGGCATCGTCTATGCGGTCTGGTCTGGCGCCGGGATCGTGCTAATCACTATGGTCGCCTGGCTGGTCTTCGGCCAGAAATTGGACCTGCCTGCTGTTCTCGGCCTCGGCCTGATCCTTGCCGGCGTGATCGTGATCAACGTTTTCTCAAAATCGGTCGGTCACTGAGCCACCAACCAGAGATTGACATGAGCCGGCGCCCAACCCACTCTGGTTTTGTTCTATGCCGGAGGGGGAAACCGCCATGGACGAAGATGGTGTAAATAAGGATCTGATCGTCCGCGGCCTGGTGACGGTCGCCGCGTTGGCGATGGTCGCCGTGAGCATCGTTTATCCAGACAAGATCACCACCGAAGCACTCGTGTTTTGCGGTATCGCCGTTTTGCCTTGGGCGGGATCCTTCGTGAAGTCTTTCAAAGTCGGCAAGGATGGTCTGGAGGCCGAGCTGCATGAACTCCAGCGGGAGCTGCACCAGACCAGCGATACCGTCTCCGCCATCATCGAAACGACCGCGGAAACCGAGGAACCTCCAGCCGTCACACCAGAGCCTTCGACGCTATTGGAAACCAGCGCGCCAGACCTCATCGATGAGAATTGGCGGAAAATCCTGACTGCATTGGTCAGCGACAAGTACAGTTTCCGAACAGCAACCGGAATTGCGAAATCGAGTGGCCTGAGTTTGAGCCAGGTTCGCCAAATTCTGCCCGAGTTGCGGGAAGAAAATCTTGTTCGGGAATTGAGCCGGACATCCCAAAGCCGTCAGCTTGGAAAAACACAGCCGCTGTGGGGTATCACAGCGGCTGGTCGTCATTTGATCTAATTGTTTGCTTCAAGGCTCGCATCAGCCGGCAGTTTCAGTTTCCAGTCACTTACTGGATCTTCGGCGCATCACTGCCACCCGGAGCTTCTTCGAGCACTGTTGCCTTGCCATCGTCGCCTAGTAGAAACACCGCAAGAATTCTCGCAGGACCATCGCCTGTGTTTACGCCGCGATGCGTGACATTCATTGCTTCAAGAAGCCCCTCACCTTCGCGGTAGATTTTCTTGCCGATCCCCTCGTAGGTCACGGTAATTTCGCCTTCGAGGATATAGGCATAAAGAGGCGCATGATGCTGGTGCCAGTCTGTTTCCTCGCCAGGGGCCATGGTGACAACCAACGAATGGATCGACGGATTGTTTTGCGGAAACTTAATTTCCTCGCCCGCTACGGTCTGGTTGCCGGAAAACACCTCACGTACTGCGTTGTAAGGCGTCTTGGCAGCCTCTTCTTTTTCAATGGCTGCTTGAGATCCGGGTTTTGCAGCTGGTTGTGACGGGGCCGGTTTGCCGTCTGGTGTAACTGACTTGTCAGCCGCAAAGCTGATGGGCATTCCAACGGTCACTGCCAGTCCAAGGCTTGCTATCCATAACGCCAGCCGCATGTTTCCTCCGATCAAATAAACTTCTGTCTTTGTCCGATAGCGTTTCGGAAATCAGCCCATAGGCGGAGCTTCGAAACATCTGGAAGAACCCAGAAAACGCAAGACCTATCAAATCTCTATGAAGTCTCCGGGTGCCATAGCGGCCACCTTGCCGCTGTGTTCTCCCATCGCTGTCAGGAATGCGTCCGTGTTCTGATCCAGAATCGGGAACGTGCCATAATGGCAGGGCACAATTGTGTCGAATTCAAAGAAGCGCTGACAGGCCATTGCGGCCGTCTTTCCACCCATCGTAAACCGGTCTCCAACGGGAACAAGACCGATCTTCGGCTGGTAGATTTCATTGATCAATGCCATGTCGGAAAAAATGTCGGTATCGCCCATGTGATAGAGGACTTTCTGGCCGGGCACTTCAACGATGATGCCATGTGGGTTGCCGAGATAAATGGCTTCGCCGTCGGTCTGCTTGGAGGAGGAATGATCCGCGCGGACCATGCCAACCCGGAACGGCCCTGCATCAACCATGCCGCCCGAGTTCATCGGATTGATGTTTTCGATCCCCTGGCGTGTTGCCCACATGCAGATTTCGAAATTGGCCGTCAGCTGCGCACCAGTTTCCTTCAGTATATCGATTGAATCCCCAATGTGGTCGTCATGGCCATGTGTCAGGATGATGTGTGTTGCACCTTCCGCTGCTTCCTTCGGGGTTATGGCGTCAGGAAACATCGGGTTTCCGGTCAAAAATGGATCAAACAAGATGGTGGCAGCGCCGGTTTCAAGTTTGAATGCGGAGTGTCCATACCAAGTAAGTTTCATGTCCCTGTAACATCCTGCTCGATATCATTAATGACGTTTGCAGACAGTGCCCTGCAAAATTACAGTGTTGAGTTTCCGTATGTTAACATAAAGCCGCTTTTGCTACGGTGTTGCAAGACGGACATATTACGACCTGGAATTTTGAACGGGAAGATCGCGGAAGACGATAACCAAATTAGACAAGGCAAGAAGCCGGGCGCTGATCAGGGCGCTTTGTGCAGTCCAAAGGACATCAGATGAAGATCAGAAGTTATGTGATTTTCTGTTTTTTGCTTGCTGCTCTTTTGCCGACGATCATCTTCAGCGTTTGGTCCTATCGGGAAACCGTTGCTCGTGAGCTTGCAGATGTTCAGGACCGGCACCTGCTCCTTGCCAGGAAAGCAGCCGCGACGCTGGATCATTACCAGCAAAACCTGGTCGCAGCCGTGGAGGCAATCGGAACTTCAGCGAAGTCGAGTGAAACATCCGGCGCCTACAGCCGTCTCTTTGAACAATTGTTCATTGCGTGTGTTGGAATTACCGACAAGCGGACCGGGCACACCGAGTACTTCTTCAAAACGGGGGTCTCGGGAGAAGGCCATATTGAAGACGCTACCTTAGAAACCCTTCTCGGCAATTCAAATCCGGATCAGCCGGTGTTCTCAAATGTCTTGCCTGACAAAGAGGGGCGCAACCGGATCTATCTGGTCATTGAACAGAGCAATCAAACGCTCATTGGGGTGATCAAGCCAGACTATATCGTTGCACTCGGCGAAAGCATTGTCTTCGGTGAGAAAGGGCACGCGGCCATCGTCGACAGCTCGGGAACTGTGATCGCCCATCCAAGAGACGAATGGATTGCGTCCAGGAAAAACATCTCCGCAGTTCCGGTCGTCGCGCAAATGATGGACGGCAACAGCGGAGTTGGCGAGTTCTATTCTCCGGCAGTTGAGAAGCAGATGATTGCCGGCTTTGCAACGGTGCCCGGTCCGGGCTGGGGGATCATGGTTCCCCAACCGATCTCAGAAATCCACGCCAAGGCAAGCCAGGTTCTGTATTCACTCCTTCCGGTGCTCGGGATGGCACTCGTATTCCTCGTGTTTATCGGACTATTCCTAGCGAGGTCCCTGTCGCGTCCCATCGAAGAACTTGCCCATGCAATGCATCTTGGCGCGTTGAACCAGAAACTGTCTTCACTGAAAATGCCGAAAAGCCTCATGCGCTTCCGCGAGACCGAGGAAGTCTGCGACAGCTACAACACGATGGTGTCCCGCATATCGATGGCGAGCGCACAAATCGAAAAACTGGCCTTCAGTGATCATGTAACCGGACTGCCGAACCGGGATCATCTGCATCTTCAGGCAACATCCATCCTGGAAGAAGCAATCAGTCCAAAGCGTGGTGGGATCATTCTGCTGATCGATCTGGATGATTTCAAAGAGATCAACGATCTTTATGGCCATCTTGCCGGCGATCAACACCTGAAGGCGTGCGCTGAGACCCTCTCCAAGGTGGCTGGGAATACAAAGGTGAGCGCCCCCGAGGGCAAACCCTTCGCCCCGCCGATTGTGGCGCGCATCGGCGGCGACGAGTTCATCGTCATGATCCAGGGGTTGATCGATGATGAGGAGATCGAAGCGTTTCTGGCCCAAGTCCGCAATGCGTTGGCAGAGCCGATTGCCGAGCTCAACATTACTCCAGGTGCAAGCATCGGCTGCGCGAAATTCCCGAACGACGGCGTTGAGTTGATTGAGCTGATCAAGCGGGCCGACATTGCCATGTACCACGCAAAAAGGTCGGGCAAGAACAAAACCCAAGTCTATGCACCGCATATCGGGACGAAATCTGTCTCCGAGATCCGGCGTGACCTGACCGCAGCGATCGAGGAAGAAAAGCTCTATCTGGAGTACCAGCCAAAAATCTGCACGCGGCGGCGCAAGGTGATTAGCGTCGAGGCCCTCGCCCGGTGGGAACACCCGGAGTTCGGGCTCTTTATGCCGAAGTTCTGGGTCCCTAGCCTCATGGGCTCTAATGCCATGCCGCGCCTTGGCGAATGGGTCATGAAGACCGCCATGAAGGACCTCAACAGGATCCAGTCGGAAGGGCATGATCTTTGGATGTCCGTGAACATCGGCACCGACCACTTTGTCTCAAAGGGTTTCATAAGCAACGTTGAAGCGATCCGGAATGAACTGAACTTTGATCCCGGCCTGCTTGAGATCGAAGTCACAGAAGACACGCTTTTCAGTTCGGAAGAAAAAGCCGTCGATGCGTTCAACCAGCTGCACGATCTTGGCTACAGGGTCTCTATCGACGATTTCGGCCGCGGCTATTCGAACATTGCCCGGCTCGCGAACCTGCCGGTGGATTTCTTGAAGATCGATCAGTCCATCATTGCTGGTGCAAGTGATGATCCACGCATTGGCACGATCATGGCCTACACGCTTAAGATGGCGAAAGAGCTCGATTGCAAAACAGTGGCAGAGGGCATTGAGACCGAACAACAGGCGGAATTCGCGAGCAGATTGGGCGCGGACTGCCTGCAAGGCTATTTCTTTACGCCGAGCCTTCAAGTCGATGAACTTTTGGAGTGGCTGGATGCTCAGCCCGGACAAAACGGTCATCCCTACTTGCGCGAAACAGATGATGCAGTCGCTCAGGCTTGACCGGTTGGCTGATCCTTTTTCCGAAAACTCTCTTTAAGCAGGAAACTGAATTTCAACTGCGCCGTGCCAGTGTGTGATTGGACCTATCGATCGCAACTTGGCCAATCAATGCGAACTCGCTGCATAAGAGACTGAATTCTTGAACTATTTGACATGGCAAAGCTTTCTTCAGAAGAAATTTTCCAGATCCTGCTGGGCACCGAACACGCGGGTAACTCCGCAACGGTTTACCGGGTTTCCTTAGCTGTCCCGAATTCGCTTCTGGGCCAAAGTCAGGGTGGCAACAACAGCGGCTTTTCGTTTGGGATTGTGCAACTTGATGCCGGATCCAACAGTTTTGCGCAGTCTGCTTTGACATCGATCCTGCAGACAGCACGCGACACCGGCAACCTGACAAGCTCTCAATTCACGCACTTGAGCCAATATGTCGGGGCCAGCCGGCCGGACTTAAATCCAGACCTTGCGTCCACATATGCTGTAGACCGGGCCTTCTTGAACGACACCATTTTTGACGAGCAGTACGCTCGGGACATCGTCGATCAATACAGCCAGCTTTATATCGAGAGTTCGCTGCTCCCAACGCTGACAACCTTTATCGACACAATGGAAGACCGCTGGGGCACAGGCACTGCGTTCAACAGCAGCCATCCGGATTACGCATCGGCACTTGCGATGATCACTTCAGTCGCAAACCGGTTCGGGTCGATACGCGAAACAACAGCGCATTTTCTGGAAACCGAGCCGAGCAGTCTGGCAGTCGTCAAAGCAAGGTTTGATCAGCTCGCAGCGACAACCGTCGTCGAACCAGAGGATTGGGATCTTGTACTGATTGGTGCCGATCTATGGCAAAGCACCTTTGGAACAACGAACGGAGATGACATCCTTCAAGGAACGGCCGGAAATGACAGCTTGTTCGGCGGGAATGGCAATGATCAACTCACCGGCGGCCGTGGAGATGATGTCCTTGATGGCGGTAACGGTACCGATACCGTCGTGTTTTCGGGAACCCGGGAACAATATGCCATATTCACTGGCAGCGACGGACGGATCATGGTGGCCGATACCGTTGCCAACCGGGATGGCCGGGACATTACGGCAAACTTTGAAACGATCCAGTTCTCCGGCGCCACACTCGACATATCAACCGCTTTGATCGAGCCGTCTGACACGGACAACAGCGCTTTTCAGATCTACCGGTTCTACAACTCCGACACGGGCGCACATTTCTTCACATCGAGCATTGAAGAGCGCAACGCGGTGATCGAGACGCTGCCGAGCTTCGTCTACGAGGGCAACAGTTACGACAGCAACGTCGCTGCAAGTGATGGAACGGCCGTGTATCGATTTTATAACTCAGACACCGGTGTTCATTTTTACACCGCGTCAGAGGCAGAGCGCGATACGGTGCTGGAACAATTGCCGAGCTATTCGCTGGAAGGGATCAGCTACTTCGCATCGCCGGATGACAGCAACGGCGGACAGGCGCTCTACAGGTTCTACAACACATCCAACGGAACTCATTTCTACACCGTCTCTGAAGCCGAACGGGATTCGATCATACAAACGCTGGGTCACTACTCCTACGAAGGTGTCGCATACTTTGTTGAATTTGCCTGAGAAACTTTGCTGAGGTGAAGGCCTTGTCCGCGCTTAAGATCGACGGTTTGAGACGTCGGTGCCACTGACCAAGCCTGTAAACTTCTTCCATCTTCAACAACAGACTGGATTGGCGGCGCCCTTGCTGATAAAGGCCAGCCATGGCTAACGACCCCACGCTTTCCCTGGAAGACTTCATTGCCGCGGTTCCAGATCGCACACGACTGATCGGCCTCGATCTTGGCACAAAGACCATCGGTCTTGCGCTCTCCGATCTCGGCCGCGGTATTGCGAGCCCGATGGAGACAATCCGGCGCAAGAAATTCACACTGGATGCGGAGCAGCTCTTGAAGATCTGCAGCGAACAGGGTGTCGGGGGTCTCGTGCTTGGTCTTCCGCTCAACATGGACGGCACGGAAGGCCCGCGCGCGCAAGCCACACGGGCCTTTACGCGAAACCTCGCGCCCAAGACCGATCTGCCCATGACTTTTTGGGACGAACGCCTCTCGACAGCTGCAGTGACCCGAACACTTCTCGAAGCAGACTCAAGCCGGGCAAAGCGCGCTGAAGTCGTCGACAAGATGGCCGCCGCCTACATCCTTCAAGGCTTCCTCGACCGGCTCGGTTTCATGGGCCTCGGCACCTGATCTTTTCCCCTCCTCAGCGCTAGGCGCCAGATCTGCTGGTGACCGGCGCGATCTGATGAAAACCCTTTTCCTATGCAAATGATATTCTTCGCCCTCGCCCCGGTCATCCTCGTGATCGCCTCCGGATACCTGCTCGCGCGCGCCAATCTAATCAGCGGCGAACAATGGGTGGGCGTCGAACGTCTTGCCTATTTCGTTTTGTTCCCAGCCGTTCTGTTTCGCACGATCGCGCTCGCCGACTTTTCAAGCGTCCCAACCTTCGACATGGGCGCTGCTCTCTTGTCTGCGATCGTTACGCTTGCTGTTGCGCTGCTTGCCGCCCGAACACTGATTGAGAAGATCTGGGGCATCCCGGCCGTCCGTTTCACTTCGATCTTTCAGGGCTCTTTGCGCTGGAACGCCATGATCGCTCTTGCGCTAGCCGCCAATATCGGCGGTCAAACGGCACTCGCCATGTTGGCGGTGGCGATGGTGTTCATGATCCCGATCCTGAACGGCGCAAGCATCGTTGTCCTGTCGTGGTATGCCAGCGGAACCACACCGAATTTTTCAAAGATCCTCAAAGACCTTTTCACCAATCCGTTCATCCTGTCGATTTTTGCCGGCGTCTTGATGAACCTCAGCGGTCTGACCATGCCGACAATCGTTGATGATACGCTGGAGATTTTCGCGCAGGCCGCCCTGCCGATCGGCATCATCTGTGTTGGTGCTGGACTGGATCTAAGCTCACTCCGCCGTCCAGGCCCCGCACTCACAATGGGCACCTTTTTGCGGCCGGTCTTCATGCCGTTGCTCGCCTACCTGTTTGCGAACCTTTATGGCGTGACCGGCCAGGCACTCACCGTCATCATCATCGCCTCAGCCGTGCCCTGCGCCAGCAACTCTTACCTCCTCGCCCGCCAGCTTGGCGGGGATGCCAAACTGATGGCCGAAATCATCACGCTGCAGACACTCGCCGCGACCGTGACCATCCCGCTAGCACTTCTGCTCTTTACTTAAGCTGCCGGCGGATAAAGGGTTTCAACAATGCCCGCAGCATCAATGCCGGCCGGCAGAATGCCGTAGGTCGAGCGCCAACCGCCAGAAAGCCGCGTTTTTGCAAAGGCATCTGCAACATCATCCAACTGCAATTCCTTCAAAGCTGCAGCAGCTGCTGTCAGGGCAAAGCGTTCCGTTAAAACTCGGGCATGAGCCGGATCTGCCAGCGCCTGCGCGGCAAGGTTGGGCAAGCCGCTGCACGCCGCAGTCAGTGACGCACCCCCGCTTTTCGAGAGTTCACCCAGCACAAGGTCTGGCGCTTCGGGATGGCGGCCGAGCGCACGCAGAACATCCAGCGCCATGACATTGCCAGATCCTTCCCAGATCGGATTGACCGGCGCATCCCGGTAAATACGGGCCATATCAAAATCTTCGACATAACCATTGCCGCCCAGACACTCCATGGCCTCGTAAGTCAAGGCAGGCCCCGTCTTGCAGATCCAATACTTGATCGCAGGGGTCAGCAACCTGGCATAAGCAGCCTCAACCGGATCTGCCTCTGCCTTCGCTGCCGCTCGCGCAAGGCGCAAGGACAGCGCCGTGGCTGCAGCCACATCCAGTGCCATGTCGGCGAGGACTGCGGTCATCAACGGCTGGTCGATCAAATAGGCACCGAACGTTTTACGGTGACGGCAGTGGTGGACGGCACTGCTGAGCGCTGCCCGCATCTGCCCGGCTGAGCCCAACGCACAATCAATCCGGGTCGGCGTCACCATATCGATGATGGTTGCAATGCCCCGCCCCTCGTCGCCGAGCAGATATCCCTCCGCGCGATGGAATTCGACTTCTGAGGAGGCGTTCGATTTGTTGCCGAGCTTGTCCTTCAGGCGCTGAAAACGCAGGCCATTGACCCGGCCGTCGGACAAAATCCGCGGGATCAGAAAACAGCTCGGTCCATTTGCTGTCTTTGCCAGCACAAGGAATGCATCACACATGGGAGCTGAGAAGAACCACTTGTGCCCGGTGATTGTGTAGCTTCCCTGATTGCCAGCCTCGGCCGTCGAGGAAATGGCCCGGAGGTCCGTACCGCCCTGCTTTTCCGTCATGCCCATGCCGATGGTGATGCCGGTCTTTTCGTACATCGGGACGAAACGGGGATCATAAGACCGCGTTTGCATCTTCGGCAGGATATTCGCGCAAACATCCGGGTATTGCGTCATCACGGCTGCCGCCGCGTTTGTCATGGTAATCGGGCATGTGTGCCCCGTTTCAGCTTGTGACGTCAGAAAGAACTTGGCAGCGCGCGCGACTTGGGTCGATACACCGCCGTCTAACAGCGCGCTGTGTAACCCGGCAGAAAAGCTGTGCGCCATCAGATCGTGATAGGCCGGATGGAATTCGACCTGATCCGACCGGCGGCCATGACGGTCATGGGTTTTAAGGGCCGGAAGATGGATATTCGACTGACGCCCGAGCTCCAGAAACGCCTCAGCTCCCACTTCAGTGCCGTGAGCAAGGACATCCTTCAACTCCCCGGCTGAAACATTCCCGGAGACTGCAGCCAAAAGAAGCGGATCACCCGCCGCCAGATTGGCCCCGCCATATGGTGGGGCCTGGTTGAAAACGTCATGCGTTGCAAAGGCTTCCACCCCAGCATCTCTTGAGGCCTGGACAGCTTCGCTCAGATGGTTTGCCATGACGTTTCCTCCTCCCGATGAGCACTTTACCGCCCTTGTCAGTTTACGTAAGCGTAACAAGATAGTGGAAATCAATGCAACCACCGACCGTTGTGCAGTGCGCACGCGCGCCGATTGACGCATGGTCAGTTTGAAAAATGCACCGCTTTCGAATTTGACCATTTGATCAAAGTCTTAGCCTGCATGTGGACAGCGGGCAGAGACCTGATTCCGGCCTTGTGTGCAGCCCCGATCCACCTTAAGAAGATGATCTCGATGAGCGAGCAAGAATCCTATCGAGACAACCCTTTCCCCCATCGTCATTTGCTGGGCATTGAGGGTCTTCATCCCCACGAAATACTGGGCCTTCTGGACCGTGCCGAAGAAGCCGTGGATATCTCCCGGCAAGTGCACAAGCGCAAGCATGTGCTGCAGGGCCGGACACAGATCAACCTCTTCTTCGAAGCCTCAACGCGCACACAAAGCTCCTTCGAGCTGGCCGGAAAACGTCTTGGCGCGGATGTCATGAACATGGCGGTCTCCCAGTCGTCGGTCAAAAAGGGCGAGACCCTGATCGACACGGCCGCGACCCTCAATGCGATGCACCCGGACTTGCTGGTAGTCCGCCATCATGCAGCCGGCGCGGTTCATCTGCTGGCCCGGAAGGTTGGCTGCGCGGTGGTCAATGCTGGGGATGGGCCCCATGAGCACCCGACACAAGCCCTGCTCGATGCACTGACCATCCGCCGCCACAAGGGCAAGATCGCCCGGTTGACGGTGGCGATTTGCGGCGACATTGCCCATTCGCGCGTTGCCCGTTCCAACATCATCCTGTTGAACGCGCTCGGTGCCCGGGTTCGGGTGATCGCCCCGTCCACGCTCCTGCCCTCGGGCATCTCCCAAATGGGCGCGGAGGTCTATCAGGACATGCGCGAAGGGCTGAAAGGCGCGGACATCGTCATGATGCTGCGCCTGCAGCGCGAGCGCATGAACGGGGCCTTCATCCCGTCCGTCCGGGAGTACTACCGCTATTATGGTCTTGATGCGGAGAAGCTGTCTCATGCGAAGGACGATGCGCTCGTCATGCATCCCGGCCCCATGAACCGCGGTGTCGAGATCGACCCTGCAATCGCCGACGGGCCGCAAAGCCTCATCCGCGAACAGGTCGAAATGGGCGTTGCCGTACGTATGGCCGTGCTTGAAGCGCTCGCCGACAACCTACCAACAGCTTGAACCCCAGAGGACAAACATCGTGGCACTCGACACACCCAAACCTCTGGTTCTCTCAAACGCCAGAGTGATTGACCCGGCGCGGGATCTGGACGCCCCCGGATCGATCATCATCGCCGACGGCACTATCCTTGCCGCCGGGCCGGAAGCGGCCAATCAGGGCGCGCCTTACGGCGCCGAACTCATCGACTGCAAGGGCGCCATAGCCTGCCCGGGCCTCATCGACCTGTGCGTGTCGGTCGGAGAACCCGGCGCAGAACACCGCGAAACGCTTGCAAGCGCCTCGGAAGCCGCTGCAGCAGGCGGCATCACCACAATCTGCACCATGCCGGACACCGATCCGGTGATCGATGATCCAGCGCTGGTCGACTTCATCCACCGACGTGCCCGCGACACGGCGAGCGTCAACGTTCTGCCACTCGCCGCCCTCACCAAGGGACTTGAGGGCGTTGAAATGACCGAGATCGGCCTGTTGAAGGAAGCTGGCGCGGTCGCCTTCAGCAACGGCCACAAATCCGTCCAGAACCCGCAAATCTTACGCCGGATCATGACCTATGCCCGCGATTTCGATGCGCTTGTGATCCACCACACCGAAGACCCAGCCCTTGCCGGCGGCGTGATGAACGCCGGGCTCAATGCCAGCTGGAAGGGCCTCTCCGGCGTGCCGCGGGAAGCGGAAATCATCATGCTGGAGCGCGATCTGCGCCTCGTTGGGATGTCCAAAGGCAAATACCATGCGAACCTGATCTCGACGTCTGACAGCGCCGATATCATCCGCACCGGGAAAGGCCGGGGGCTGAACATCACGGCAGGGATTTCGATCAATCACTTGACGCACAATGAAAACGACATCGGTGCCTACCGCACCTTCTTCAAGATGTCGCCGCCCTTGCGCGATGAAGACGACCGGCAGGCGATGATCGCGGCGATTGCAGACGGCACCATCGACATCATCTGCTCCAATCACGACCCCCAGGACGTGGAAACCAAACGCCACCCCTGGGCGGAAGCTGAAGACGGCGCGATTGGCCTCGAAACCCTGCTAGCGGCGAGCCTGCGCCTTTACCACGCGGAGCAAGTGGACCTGAAAACACTGCTTGCAGCAATGACATGCAAGCCGGCAGACCGGCTCGGCCTTGAAACCGGCCGCCTTGCTAAAGGCGCACCGGCAGATGTCATTGTCTTTGACCTCGACAGGCCCTGGGTTCTAGAAAAGAGCTCCATCCGCTCGCGCTCCAAGAACTCCCCGTTCGAAGACGCCCGTTTCTCAGGCCGCGTGATGCGCACCGTGGTCGGCGGCAAAACCGTCTTTGCGCATGGGTGAGTAACCGTCTGACTGATGTCAGGCCTGGTTCTCTTCCAGCCACGCCATGACATCGGCAGCGTTCCGGTCGGGCGGAAATACCGGATAGAACGCCTTGATCACAACGCCGTCCCGAACGATCAACGTCAGGCGCTTTAAAAGCGTCTGACCATCGGCTTCGAAGGACGGCAGATCAAGAGCATTCGTGAAGGTCAGATTCACGTCCGACAACAGCGGAAACGGCAAATGAAGCCGCTCAACGGCCTCCACCTGATAGGCGGTTGATTGGGTCGACAGACCGAAGATATGATCGGCGCCAAGAGCCGAAAGCTCTTTGAAATGATCCCGGAATGCACAGGATTGCGGCGTGCAGCCACGCGCGCCGGGGATCATGTCCCAGCCGTCTGGCAACGGCACACCCGGCTGCCCTGTCTTGGGGTAGATGTAAACCACGCTGGTCCCGGTAAGGTCCGCCAGCTGTACCTTGCTGCCGTCCGTTGCCGCCAAGTCAAGCGGAGGGAGCGTCATACCCTCAAAACGCGCAGCCGTACCGTCATCCTCTGGCGCCGGTAATTTCGACCAATCCACATCTGTCAGGCTCACGGGTTTTCTCCAGATTTCGTTCGTGCGTTACATGAATTCCAAATCTGGAATTGCCCTGCAAGATGGCAAGTCATTTAGCTTGGCAAACATACCCTGATCTTTGCAAACCATGGCTATAAGCACTCAGCATATCCTCAAGTTCGTGCCGCCCCGCTTCTGAACTTGTGCCTAGGACGCATGTTTAGGTCCAGCGTTTAGCCGCCACCCCATGAAACTTCGGCGGATATCGTTCGAAATTCAAACTCTCGAAACGAAAAGCTGTCGGTGTCGCAGCTCATTAAGCCAGCTTCCCTTTTCTTGGAGACACACTGCCTAGAAATTTGAGAGCTACGCAATATTGGACTGTAAGATGTCACATCCCCTATCTAACTGCGCCACAATCCTATTTAGAATGAGGAAAAGCATTGAATAAGGCAATCTGCAACGTCAAAGACATCGCCGACATTTTCTCTGTTTTTCATGATGGCTGGGTTGAAGATATCTACTACTCGGACCGAAATTTAAAACTAAAAATCGGAATTCCGTATCTCGCCAAGGCGATAGCGCAAGGAGCATCAGGTTTCGAGGTATCACTGGAATCAATAAAGGATTTCCGTTTTTGCTCTTTGACAAATGAGGCCGAACGGACACCGGTCATTATCGAAAATACTAAAGATATATTGAACCTCCAACTTGAAATACTGCGTGGTGACGTTGTGGATGGTTCGGTGCGAGTTCTGTGCCAGACTCATGTCTCGGAGCGTCTGAGCACCGGAGGCCATCTGTTCATTGAAGCCAAATCAGCAACGGTAGAAGCAGAGAATGGCGCACAAGTCTCTATAGAGGAGCTGAGAGACACCAGCAGTGCTTACTGGAATGCGTGGGAAGCCAAAAACAAACATTCCCAGTAGAGTCTTGTGGCCGTCATTGCCGGACTTGATCCGGCAATCCAAGCTGCTCAAAATCCAAAAGCAACGGCGGTGTGCTTTTGAAACGAAACGGTATGGATACCCGGATCAAGTCCGGGTATGACGGTAAGCGTGGGTCTTTGGCTTTTGTTGTGAATTCTTCTCAAGACCCTGCCCTGCGCACTCGGGAGAAAAACAAAAAATGCCTGATCCGATCAGCTGGGAATTTGCCTGGCCCTATTATCTGGCCGCTCTTGCCTTTGGCTATTTGCTTGGCACCATTCCGTTTGGCCTGATCCTGACGAAACTTGGCGGGCATGGGGATATCCGCAAGATCGGTTCCGGCAATATCGGCACCACGAATGTACTGCGCACCGGCAGCAAGAAACTGGCCGCCGCGACCCTTCTGGGCGACGGTCTAAAAGGCACCGTAGCGGTTCTGATTGCAGCCCGGTTTGGGCCGGATACGGCCTTGATTGCCGGTTTCGGGGCGTTTTTGGGCCACCTCTTTCCGGTCTGGCTGAAATTCAAGGGCGGCAAGGGCGTTGCCACCTATCTCGGCATCCTCTTGGGCCTCTATTGGCCGATGTTCCTAATCGCGGCCCTCACCTGGGTCGGTATGGCGTTTGTTTTCCGCTATTCCTCTTTGTCGGCCCTGACCGCCTCGGCCGTCACGCCTGTTATTCTCTATTTCGGCTTCAGCCAGTATCAGCTGGGCGAGATGTTTCTGGTGCTCACCGTCTTGCTCTGGGCCAAACATCACGAGAACATCGGCCGGCTTCTCAAGGGACAGGAGAGCAAGATCGGCAAGAAATCGAAACCGCCGGCAGAGGCCCCGGCCTCCGATCCGTCTCCGGGAGACGGGTGAGCCGGCCGGCGCACGATAAAACCCTTCGCCTCTCAGAGGCCCAGCGTCTTGCCTGGCTTCGTTTAATACGCTCTGAAAATGTTGGCCCCACCACGTTCCGTAACCTTCTGAACCACACCGGGTCTGCCGAAAAAGCGCTGGAACGTCTTCCCGAGCTCTCCAGGCGGGGCGGCAAGAAAAGCTACCGGCTTTGCACGCAAGACGATGCCGAAGCCGAACTTGAGGCCCACGTCCGGTCCGGTGCCCGCCTTGTGGCCCTCGGCGAGCCGGAGTACCCACCGCACCTGCGCCACATCGACGGTCCGCCACCTCTGTTGTCCGTGAAGGGGGGATCTGTCACGGCCCGGCCCAAGACGCTGGCAATCGTCGGGGCGCGCAATGCCTCGCTGTCGGGCCGGAAACTGGCCGCAATGTTCGCCCGTGATCTTGGCAACGCGGATTTTGTCATCGCCTCCGGCCTTGCCCGCGGCATTGATGCTGCTGCGCACGAAGCAGCGCTTTCAACGGGGACTGTGGCTGTCTTCGCTGGCGGGATCGATGTGCTCTACCCGAGCGATCATGACCGCCTCCTTGCGGCAATTCTTCAAACTGGCGGCGCGGTGATCAGCGAAATGCCGTTTGGCTGGAAGCCACGCGGGCGCGATTTCCCCCGGCGCAACCGGCTGATTTCCGGCGTTTCGCTCGGTGTCATCGTAATCGAAGCGGCCAAGAAATCCGGGTCACTTCACACGGCGCGGTTTGCGCTGGAGCAGAACCGGGACATTTTTGCAGTTCCCGGCTCCCCGCTTGATCCGCGCTCGGACGGCGCCAACAGCCTTATCCGCCAGGGCGCGGCACTGGTGACAAACGCCAAAGACGTTCTGGAGGATCTCGGCGGCCGGATCGAACCCGTCCTGCCCTTCGATCAGGACTTGAATGAACCGGACAAGGACCTTTTTTCCGCAGTTCAGGAACCGGATGAGAGCTTGCGCACCCGCATCATTTCTGCCCTTGGCCCCACACCGGTCGATCTAGACGAACTGATCCGGTTTGCGGACGTGCCGCCGCGCATGGTGCACATCATTTTATTAGAGCTGGAACTTGCCGGACGGCTGGAACGGCACCGCGGCAACAAAATATCACTGCTATTGTGAGGAAATTTTCCCCATATATGTCAGTGGATAACCTCTCTGCAAAACGGACAGCTTGACCCCGGTCGCGCAAAGGTCCATTTGACACGCGGCGCATGATCCGTGATCGTCTGCGCCACAAAACCAGCTTCTCTCCCGGGAAAACTCCTCCGTCCCGGCACAAAAAATTTGGGTAAGAATGAACGTCGTCATTGTGGAATCGCCGGCGAAAGCCAAGACGATCAACAAGTATTTGGGCTCGGATTACACCGTTCTGGCCTCTTATGGTCACGTGCGCGATTTGCCGCCCAAGGACGGTTCGGTCAAACCCGACGAGGACTTCGCCATGAGCTGGCAGGTCGACAGCAAGTCCCAGAAGCGGCTGAGCGAAATCGCCAGCGCGGTCAAGGATGCCGACCGCCTCATTCTCGCAACTGACCCCGACCGCGAAGGGGAAGCGATTTCGTGGCACGTTCTGGAAGTTCTCCAGAAAAAGCGCGTTTTGAAAGACAAGCAGATCGAGCGGGTGGTGTTCAACGCGATCACCAAGAAGGCAATCCTTGAGGCGATGGACAATCCGCGCCAGCTGGACACACCGCTTGTCGACGCTTACCTCGCGCGCCGTGCGCTCGACTATCTGGTCGGCTTTACCTTGTCTCCTGTTCTCTGGCGCAAGCTGCCGGGCGCCCGCTCCGCCGGCCGTGTGCAGTCCGTGGCGCTGCGCCTCATCTGCGATCGGGAAATGGAGATCGAAACATTCAACCCGCAGGAATACTGGTCGATCTTCGCCGGCATGAAAACGCCGGCCGGCGACGTGTTCCAGGCGGGCCTCACCGGCTTTGACGGCAAGAAGATTGGCCGCCTCGACATCAAGACGGGCGACGAAGCCGGCGCCATCAAGACGATGCTGGAAAGCGCCAGCTTCAAGGTTGACAGCGTTGCCTCCAAGCCGGCCAAGCGCAATCCGGCAGCGCCCTTTACCACCTCGACCTTACAGCAGGAAGCGTCCCGCAAGCTTGGCTTCTCTGCCTCGCGCACCATGCAGGTTGCTCAAAAGCTCTATGAAGGCATTTCCATCGGCGGCGAGACCTCCGGCCTCATCACCTATATGCGTACTGACGGCGTCTCGATTGCAGGCGAAGCGATTGCCGCGGCCCGCTCGGTCATCGGACAGGATTTTGGGGACAAATACGTTCCGGAAAAGCCACGCGCCTATTCCTCCAAAGCCAAGAACGCGCAGGAAGCCCACGAGGCGATCCGCCCGACCGATCTGGCCCGCCGCCCGAAAGATGTCGCGGCGTTCCTCGACCAGGATCAGGCCAAGCTCTACGAGCTGATCTGGAAGCGGACCATGGCCTCCCAAATGGAATCGGCCGTTCTTGAACGCACAACGATTGAAATTCTCGCCGACGGCTCCGGCAAACGGGCAAATCTGCGCGCAACCGGCTCGGTTGTCCGCTTCGACGGTTTCCTGGCGCTTTATCAGGAGAGCCGCGACGATGATGATGATGAAGCTTCCAAGCGCTTGCCGGCTGTCGATCAGGGCGCGGCGCTGACTGCAACGTCCATCGACGGCACCGCAGAACCGATTGAATCCTCTCAGCACTTCACCACCCCGCCGCCACGTTACACCGAGGCGAGCCTGGTGAAAAAGATGGAAGAGCTCGGCATTGGCCGCCCGTCCACCTATGCCTCAACGCTGCAAACCCTGCGTGACCGGGAGTATGTTGAACTAGAGAAAAAGCAGCTGGTACCGCAGGACAAGGGCCGGATCGTCACCGCGTTCCTGGAAAGCTTCTTCCAGCGCTACATCGAGTTTGATTTCACCGCGAGCCTGGAAGAACAGCTCGACAAGATTTCCGCAGGCGAACTCTCTTGGCTGGATGTCTTGAAGGACTTCTGGACGGCCTTCTCCGGCTCCGTTGACGAGATCAAGGATCTGCGCGTTGCGGAAGTCATCGATGCATTGAATGAACTGCTCGGGCCCCACATCTTCCCGGAAAAGGAAGACGGTTCCGATGCCCGCAAGTGCCCTGCCTGTGACACCGGAAGGCTGTCGCTCAAAGTCAGCCGTTGGGGCGCTTTCATTGGCTGTGAAAACTATCCGGAATGCGGCTACACCCGCCAGCTCGGCAAGCCGAACGGTGAAGACGGTGAAGCCGATGACGGCCCGAAGGTGTTCGGTGAAGATCCGGAAACCGGTATGGAAGTCTCGCTGCGCACAGGCCGTTTTGGTCCATACGTTCAACTCGGCAATGAGGCCAAACCCAAACGCTCATCATTGCCCAAGGGCTGGTCGGCCGCGGACATGGATCTTGAAAAGGCTTTGCAGCTGCTGTCGCTGCCACGCGAAGTCGGCGAGCATCCGGAAGACGGCAAGATGATCACGGCCGGACTTGGGCGCTATGGCCCGTTCGTGTTGCATGACGGCACCTATGCGAACCTCTCCTCGCCGGACGAGGTGTTTTCCGTCGGCATCAACCGCGCGGTCGATGCCCTCGCAGAAAAGCGCGCCAAAGGTGGCGGACGACGGGGCGCCGCAGCAACGCCGCTGAAGGAACTTGGCGAGCATCCGTCCGAAGGCGGACCGGTCAACGTCTACGACGGCCGCTATGGGCCATACGTCAAGCATGGCAAGGTGAATGCGACGCTGCCGAAGGACACCGCTCCGGAAGCGGTGACGATGGAACAGGCTGTGGAATTGATCGCGGCAAAGGCGGCCAAGGGTGGCACCAAGAAAAAGGCGGCCGCCAAGAAAACCACGGCGAAAAAGACATCAACCAAAAAGGCAGCGGCCAAGGACGGTGAGGAAAAGACCACCGCCAAGAAGCCAGCTGCCAAAAAAACGGCAGCCAAGAAGACAATGGCAAAATCCGCGGCCAAGGCCAAGGTGGACACATCGTCTGAAGAGGTGCCCTGGGACGATCCCTCTTGAGCGCAAAACGCATTAACACGCGCAAACACACAAAACGCAAACACGCCAAAGTGCCAGGGGACATGCCCTCCCGCGAGGACATCTTGGCTTTTGTTGCTGACAATCCGGGCCGTGCGGGCAAGCGGGAAATCGCCCGCCATTTTGGCGTAATCGGTGGTGCGCGGATCCACTTGAAAAAGATCCTCAAGGATCTGGCCGAAGACGGTCTCATTGAAAAGCGCAACAAGCGCATGATCCGGCCGGGCGACCTGCCACCTGTGTTCGTGGCAAACACGATTGCCCGCACATCCGATGGCGACTTGCTTGGCACACCGGTGGATTGGGACGATGAGACCGGCAATCCACCGCACATTCTGATCCTGGCGGGTAAAACAAAGAACACCCAACCGGGCCTCGGCGATCGGGCGTTGATCCGCCTCACGGAAGGCGACAGCGGTTCGGAAGCAGAATTCACCGCGCGGGTCATCCGCGTTCTGGAAAAACGCCAGGGCACGATCCTGGGCATCCTCAGAAAGCGGGACGGCAACCGCCCGCCCTACCTGGAGCCCATCGACCGCAAGCAACGCGAGCTGGATGTCGATCCGGCGGAGATGAAGGAAGCCGAAGACGGCGATCTCGTCAGCGTGCAGATCTCACGCTCCGGAAAATATGGTCATCCGCGCGCTGCGATCGTGGAACGCTTTGGCTCGATGAACTCCGAAAAAGCGGTCTCCGAAATCGCGCTGCACTCCCATGGCATTCCGCATGTTTTCCCAAATGCGGTCGAAGCCCAGGCAGAAACCGCCAAGCCGGTTGAAAAGCTTGGACAACGCGAGGATTGGCGGCAGATCCCGCTGATCACCATCGACCCGCCCGATGCCAAAGACCACGACGACGCGGTCTACGCCGAGCCGGACGAAGATCCGCACAATGAGGGCGGCTATGTTGCCTATGTGGCAATTGCCGACGTCGCCCATTACGTGACACCCGGCTCTCCCATGGACCGGGAAGCGAACTTGCGCGGCAATTCGGTGTATTTCCCGGACAGGGTCATCCCGATGCTGCCGGAACGCATTTCCAATCAGCTGTGCTCCTTGCGGGAAAAGGAAGACAAGCCGGCGATGGGCGTGCGCATGGTCTTCGACAAGACCGGCCGCAAGATCAGCCACACCTTCCACCGCGTGCTGATGCGTTCGGCGGCAAAGCTCTCCTACATCCAGGCACAAAAGGCGATTGACGGTGTTACAGACGAGAAGACGGAAACGCTGCTAGACGGCGTTCTAAAACCGCTCTGGGACGCCTATGCCGTTCTTCAAAGAGGTCGGGAAGCACGCGAGCCGCTGGAACTGGATTTGCCGGAACGCAAGATCAAGCTGAAGGACGACGGCACCGTTGACCATGTCTTCGTGCCCGAGCGTCTCGATGCGCACAAGCTGATCGAAGAGTTCATGATCCAGGCAAACGTTGCGGCTGCCGAAACGCTGGAAAAGAAAAAGACGCCTCTGCTCTACCGGGTGCACGATGCCTCAACGCCTGAAAAGCTGGAGAACCTGAAAGAATTCCTGTCAACCATCGACATGAAGCTGCCCTCCTCCGGCGGTCTACGGCCATCCGTGTTCAATGGCATTTTGAAAAAGGTCAAGGACACACCGCAGGCACATCTGGTCAATGAAATCGTCCTGCGGAGCCAGGCGCAGGCGGAATATACGCCGCAGAACATCGGCCACTTCGGTCTCAACCTGCGCCGCTATGCCCATTTCACCTCACCGATCCGCCGCTATGCCGACCTCATCGTCCACCGGGGCCTGATCTCGGCACTTGGGCTCGGCAAGGACGGTTTGCCGGAAGGCATTGAGAGCAAACTGGAGGCAATCGGCGGCGAGATTTCCGGAGCTGAGCGCCGGGCCATGCTCGCCGAACGCGATACGATCGACCGGCTGATTGCCCTTTGGATGAGCGATCAGGTTGGTGCCACATTCCAGGGCCGGATCGCCGGTGTGGTCAAATCCGGCATGTTTATCTGCTTGGAGGACACGGGCGCAGACGGGTTCGTGCCCGCCTCCACCATCGGCCTCGATTATTACCGCTACGACGAAGCGTCGCACGCCCTGATAGGTGACAAAACCGGCGAAACCTACCAACTTGGGGATCAGGTCGAGGTCCGGCTTGTGGATGCAGCTCCATTCGCCGGCTCTTTGACGTTTGAAGTTGTGAGCCACGGACGGATTGCCGGAAAGGCGATCCGCAAGCCGATGCCCAAGGCACGGCGCGGTCCTCCGAAAGGAGGCGCACGTGGCGGCGCGAAGGGCGGCCCCAAGGGCCCGAAGGGCAAGGCCGCTCCGCGGAAAAAGACCCGAAGGTAGGTAAAGTGACGGTCCGGTATGAATTGAACGGCGTTGAGGAGACCATCGACGAAGCGCCGGAAAAACCCAAACGTCCTCTCATGCAGGCAATGATGCGCGGCGCCATGGGCCGCTGCATGTCGTGTGGCAAAGGCCGGCTTTTTGATGGATTTCTGGCAACTCAGAATGCTTGCAGCAACTGCGGCGAGGAGTTCCACCATCAGCGCGCGGACGATGCCCCGCCCTATTTCACGATCACGATCGTTGGCCACATCATCATCCCGGGCCTCTTGATCGTAGAAATGATGTGGCGGCCAGAGCTCTGGATCCACATGGCCATCTGGATCCCGCTGACCATCATCCTATCTTTAGCCCTAATGCGACCTATCAAGGGTGCTTTGGTGGGGCTACAGTGGGCATTCTACATGCATGGATTTGATCCGGATGCAGAAGATGACCTGCCCGCTGCATCCCCCCACCTTGAAAGCCCGAGATGAGCGATTCCTTTAAAGAAAAATTGGACAAAGACGAGCAAGCCGGAAACCACCCCTATATTCGCCCAAAAGATGCCGCGACGCTTCTGATCCTTGATCGCTCGGGTTCTGGCGACGTCAAATTGCTGATGGGCCGCCGACATATGCGGCACACTTTCATGCCGGGAAAGTTCGTGTTTCCAGGTGGCCGGGTCGATCCGAGTGATTCCCGCATCTCAAACGTTCTGCCTTACCATCCCCAAGTAGAGGCCCGTCTATCCGAGGGTCTGAAGAATTCGAAAACGGCTGCGCGCGTGCGCGCCTTTGCGCTTGCCGCCATCCGGGAGACCTACGAAGAAGCCGGCATTTTTATCGGCCGCAAGGCTGAGGCGGAACAACTGCGTTTGGGGACCGGATTTGAGGCCTTCGCAGAACGCCATGTCCAGCCGGACCTTGGCGGCATGCGCATGATCGCTCGCGCGATCACGCCACCGCAGCGCCCACGCCGCTTTGACACGCGGTTCCTAGCCATCTGGGCGGACGCCATTGCCGACAAGTTGCCGGGCGGCCACGGCCCGTCTGGTGAACTGGAAGACTGCGCCTGGTTGACTTTTGACGAGGCGCGGCAAAAAGAGCTGCCGCTCATCACCACAAAGATCCTTGAGGATCTTGAGACCCGGCTGCGGCAGGATCCGGACCTCTCCCCGGAGACCCCGGTTCCTTATTACTTCTTCAAACAGGGCCGCTTTGAAAAAGAGATGCTTTAGCGCGCGGCCCACAAAACACTCCGATACGGCGCGGACACCGAAAGAAACCTAACTTTTTTCTCCGGCAAAACTCTCCGGGACCTCAGGCAACACTTGACTTTCCCGCCGTGATGAGTAGTTTGCGCGCTGATTTCAGACATTGGGGCAGATTCACCGCCAGCCCATCTGGCCATAAGAACCCTTTGCCCGATAACCGAGAACAGGATCCAAGGCCATGGCCAAGGCGACAACAATCAAAATCAAGCTTCTGTCCACGGCGGACACCGGCTTCTTCTATGTCACCAAGAAAAACTCCCGCACCATGACCGAGAAAATGGTCAAGCGGAAGTACGACCCGGTTGCCAAGAAGCACGTTGAGTTCAAGGAAGCCAAGATCAAGTAATCATTGATCATTCCGAAAACTAAAAAACCCGCCGTTTCCGGCGGGTTTTTTGTTTTCAGATGTGAAGAGTGTTTTAGGCTGCTTCAACGTTGGTCAGGAATTGCTCGATTTCAGCTTTCAGCTGATCCGTGCGTTTGGCCAGATCCCCTGCGGATTGCAGAACGTCATTTGCAGAGCCCAATGTGTGCTGAACAGCGCCGGACAGGTTCGTCATGTTGGAGGAGACGAACTCGGTTCCATGCGCTGCTTTCTGAGCGTTCTGGGTGATCTCGCTCGTCGCCGCCCCTTGCTCATGAACCGAGCCTGCGATGTTCCCGGTATAGGAATTCACCTCTTCCATGATCGATGTGATTTCCGCAATCGACTTGGCTGAATCCTGGGTCGCATCCTGGATGGCGGTGATCTGAGCGCTGATTTCTTCCGTGGCCTTGGAAGTCTGCGTGGCGAGCTCTTTAACTTCTGCCGCCACAACCGCAAACCCCTTGCCGGCTTCGCCTGCACGGGCGGCTTCGATCGTCGCATTCAATGCAAGAAGGTTTGTCTGTTCAGCAATCGCCTGGATGAGTGTGACCACCTCGCCGATCTTCGTTGCAGATTCGGCGAGCCCCTCAACCTTCACGTTGGTTGACCGTGTGCCCTCAGTTGCCCGTTCCACAATCTGCGTGGTTTCAGACACCTGCCGAGAAATCTCTGTGATCGACGCGGAGAGCTCTTCTGCAGCGCTGGCAACCGTTTGGACGCTCAAGGTCGTGTCCTGACAGGACGTCTGGGTTTCGTCAGCCCGTGTCGCACTGGTCTGGGAAACCTCAGACAATGTGGTTGCCGTTGCATCCAACTGACCGACCGTATCGCCAACTTGACCAAGAACCCCGGACACACTGCTTCTGAACTGGGCGATCATGGCCTTCATGCGATCCTGGCGGCCAGCAGCCTCAGCTTCCGACTGTTCGCGCTGACTGCTCAACACGGCGCGTTCTTCCGCTTTATTGCGTAGTGTGGACAGAGCATTTGCAAGGATCCCGATCTGATCAGTGCGGTCCGCGAACGGAATATCGATCGTAAGGTTGTCTTCCGCTATTTGCTCGGTCACAGAGGCAAGCTCCGTGACAGGCCGCAATTGGCGCTGAATCAGGAAAACTAGGAGACCAAGCGCTATCAGGACCACCGGCAGTGCGAGCATGGTGAAGCGCGACATGATCTCGCTGACATTGGCCTGAACGGCCGCTTTCTCGACACCTGCATAAAGAATACCGATGATGTCGCCACCCGGCGTGAAGATCGGCTCATAGACAGTATAGTAGTCTTTGCCCAAGATGGTCGCCTGACCATGGAATGTTTCACCTTTGGTAACGACTGGGTAAACTGCACCCTTCTTGCCAAGGGGAGTTCCAACAGCGCGATTTCCGTCGCCCTTGATGATGTTCGTTGACTTGCGCCAGAAATCCTGGCTATCGGCTTCCCAAGCGAACACAGTTGCCGTTTCGCCGGTCATGCGCCCGATCGTGTCGATCATGTCGTGATTGGCGAACTCGGGGATCTCCGCCAGCTCAATACGCTGGACGTCGCCGTCCCCTCTCCAGGACACCTTCGTGCCTTCGATATCCCGCGCCATGATGGTTGCAGCGACACGAAGGTTAGCGGCCTGTTTGGTAACCGCGGTTTGCTCCGCCTGATTTGCCGCCACCTGATAGACAATACCGCCGACAACAAGCATGGAAAGTGTGAGCAATGCGGCGCTCGCCAATGCAAGGGACGCAGTGACGCTCAGTGAAGAAAGTCGTTTGATCATATTCCACCCCTAGAAAAACTGGGGCCGATCATAGCTTCCGTTAGGTTAAAGATAGTATAATCACATACATCGTAAAAGTTGCGGAGTAGCGTTCGCACATTAGTAAAATATTCTGAGAAGCCGACTCAGCTGACGCGTACATTTTTTAAGCCCTCGCTCATGGCCAGGCTAATATTTGAGAGAAGTTTCAGAGAGTTAGTGGTCGGCGGGAACACGGTATTCGAGGAGGCCACTCTTCGACCGGTTCCCTGCCGACCTACCCCACGGACCCAGGAGATGCGGCGGACCTGAGCAATCCCGAGGGGAAACTGAACGCATTTGCTGCGAAAAATTCTGCATAACAAACGGTAGTCAGGCCGAAACCTAACAAAACCTACACTAACTCAACATTGTTCAAATGCAATATTTTCCGTGGAAAGCACACAGAAAGATGAGAATTTTAATTAATGCGTAACCTTAACGTGATCGTCGGTAAACTATTACAGACGAAAGACCTAGTCGTTTTTTCGAATGAGAATGTCACAGAGCGCCAACAGACAGAGAGGCAATCCACTGGATGGAGCGATTCTTTGCCGGCTTAAGGCTCACCAAGGAACGACTTGACCGTTTCAAGGAATTTGGAAACCGATATTGGCTTGGATATGTAGGCTTCACAGCCACCTTGGCGGATACGCTCTTCATCCCCCTTCATGGCAAAGGCAGTGACAGCAACAACTGGAATCGACGAAATACTCTCGTCTTCCTTGATCCACTTGGTAACTTCAAGGCCCGAGACTTCGGGCAGCTGAATATCCATGAGGATAAGATCAGGCCGGTTTTCGCGCGCCAGTTTTAATGCTTCAATGCCGGTTCTTGTTTGAAGCGTATCAAAACCGTGTGCCTCGAGCAGGTCATGAAACAACTTCATGTTCAACTCGTTATCTTCCACGATCAACACGGTTTTCGCCATATATTTCAGGCCCTTCGCCGGCTGGAGCCGGTCCTACTCTTTTTTGACGCCAAGTCGTCTTATCCCTTGTGGAACCCATCCCCGGGTCGCATTACAACTCTTCTAACCCGGAATCGTTTCAGAAAGGCAAAAAAACACAATGAAAAATGTGCAAGGAAAATCATTGAGTGTTGAAGAAGCTCAGGGAATTGCGACGCAAGCCCTTGTGCAGCTCAGCCAAGACCCTGAACAGGTCGGCCGGTTTTTAGCCTTTTCCGGCATTGGTCCGGACCAAATCCGGGACGCTGCAAGCGAGCCCGGGTTCCTGGCTGGCGTCCTTGAATTTTACATGATGGACGAAGCACTTCTTCTTGCCTTTTGTGAAAATGCCGGCCTCCGCCCAACGATGATGGCTGCCGCCCGCTACGCCTTGGCCGGAGGTCCCGAGTACGATGCCTGAACCCACCCCCGTGCTTCCGGAAGTCCTTGCACAAATTCAAAGCCTGCCAGCGTCAGAACGCCCTTTGATCATCTGCGATGTCGATGAAGTCATCCTTCATATGATCCTGCATCTGGAGGAGTACTTGAACAACAAGGGCATGCACTTCCTAAACCACTCCTACCGGCTGACCGGTAACATCGCACATACTGAGGATGGGACACCGGTTCCGGCGGATCTGGTCAAGAGGCATCTGATCGCCTTCTTCGATGAGGTCAGCCATCAGCAGTCCATGGTTCCGGACGCAAACACCGCACTTGCCGAGCTCACAGACCAGTGGGACATCGTTCTGTTGACCAATCTACCCGGCGCCCACAACAAGCCGGTGCGGGAAACACTGCTCAGAGGTATGGGAATCCCCTATCCGGTGCTGACAAACTCCGGGCCAAAAGGCGGTGCCGTTGCCGCCCTCGCCGGTGGACGCGCCCATCCGGTCGTTTTCATTGATGACAGTCCGACCAATCACCGGTCAGTGCAAGCCTCCCTGCCCGCCTCTGTCCAGATCCAGTTTATTGCCGATCAACGCTTCCTGAGCTCGGTTGAGCCGGAGCCTCATATCGACCTACTCTCCGGTGACTGGCGCGAGACAAGCCGGTTCATCAGGTCTATTCTTTAGGGCTGGTTTTGAAGCCCGGTACGAGCCTATGACAGAAGAGCCCAAAGCCCTATGCCGGGATTGCGGCGCGCGCGCCCCGCATCATCTAAGCCGTTGCCCGTCTTGCGGCAGCCCGCGGCTTTTGGCGCACCCGGAGCTCGACACGCTGTCGATCGCGCATATTGACTGCGATGCGTTTTACGCCTCGGTTGAAAAACGCGACAATCCGGAACTCCAGGACAAGCCCGTGATCATCGGCGGGGGTCAGCGAGGTGTGGTATCGACCTGTTGTTACATCGCCCGCATCTCTGGTGTTCGCTCGGCCATGCCGATGTTCAAGGCCAGGGAAGCGTGTCCTGAGGCCGTGGTGATCAAACCCAACATGGAAAAATACTCCAAGGTCGGCAAGGAAATCCGCGGCCGCATGCAGGCCCTGACGCCGCTGGTGGAACCCTTGTCGATTGATGAGGCCTTTCTTGACCTCACTGGCACAGAGCGCCTCCACCACGCAAGCGCCGCCGAAACCCTTGCCAAGTTCATCCGGGACATTGAAGCTGATATCGGCATTTCGGCAAGTGTCGGCCTTGCGCCGAACAAGTTCCTCGCAAAACTCGCCTCGGATTTGGAGAAGCCACGGGGGTTCTCCGTGATTGGCGCAGCAGAAGCGGAACAGCGCCTTGCCCCCATGCCTGTCGGCAAGATTTGGGGTGTTGGGAAAGTCTTCCAAAAGAAACTCGACCGCGACGGCATCCGAACGATTGGCCAGCTGCAAACGATGGATGCCAACACATTGGCGCGGCGCTATGGCTCTATCGGGTTGCGCTTAGCTCGCCTCTCCCACGGCGACGACAGCCGTGATGTGACCCCTTCGCGCGGTGCGAAAAGCGTTTCCACCGAAACAACCTTCCGCACAGACATATCGGACTTCAATGTCCTGAAACCGATCTTAAGAGACTTGTCTGAAAAGGTGTCGTTTCGTTTGAAAAAGTCGGAGATTGCCGGGCGCGGCATCACACTCAAGCTGAAGACCTCCGAGTTCAAAACGATCACCCGTGCACGTCATTTGACCGACCCGACACAGCTCGCGGACAAGATATTTGAGGCAGGGGTCGCCCTCCTGGAGGCGGAAACCGATGGGCGCCGCTTCCGTCTAATCGGCATTGGGGTCAACGACCTTTCAGATGCCTCTCAAGCAGATCCGGAGGACCTGCTAGACGCAACATCAGGACGAAAGAAAAAGGCCGAACTCGCCATCGACAAACTGCGCGGCAAATTCGGAAATTCTGCTGTCGAGCTTGGTTTGACGCATGCCGCGAAACAGGCACGCAAGGCCGCCGAAGACAAGTAGACGATTACTCGCAGTCAGACTTGTCTGTCAGATCCCGAAGTTCCAGCGCCGTCATCGTTCCCGCAATTTTGAAATCACCGTAATCCAGAACAAGTTTGTCACTCACACCGTTTTCAAACAACCTGAAAGACAACTGATAGACCGGTGTCTGTTCACCTGAATTTTCCTGCGTGGAGGGGTCGAAATAAGCGACGGTCACCGGCCAGGACGCAACAGTATCCAAGGCGTCCTGCCGTTCGCCATCAATTTCCGGCACAATGCCGACGGCCTTGGCACCGATCACGGCAGTGGTCCCAAAGACCTTGTCGCCAGTTTCAGCTCCATCGTAGATATCACTGGCGGTGAAGTGCCCGCCGTCCTGCGCGGTCTTCACGATGTTCATCAGGTGCTCTGTTGGAAACTGAACATCTTGGCCGATCTGCAACGATTTTTCGTTCGGTTCTTTCAGTTCGACCGCCTTCAAACCCGTTTCGGTCCGCGCCAGTCCACGGCTCGATTCGACCAGTTTCTGATCGACATAGGTCTTGGACAGAAACTGATAGCTCTCAGCATCCGGCCCCTCGAACGATGTGGTCTGAAGATCTGTTACCTGGGAGCCACCACTCAGATCACGGAACTCGGTGACAAACCGGAAATTGACGCTGTACCCTTCGCAAGCATTGCCTGAAAACTCATAGACCATCCGTCCGGAGAGACCTGCAATCCCGGACTGCTGCTCGGTATCGGCAAGCTTCATGTCATAGACAGCTCTGTGCGGGGCAAGCTGTATGCCCGCCACTTTGGCAGCTGCTTCACTGGCACCAGACGTGACAACCACGATGGCAGCCACAGCGCACTTCAAGAGAAAAGCAGTCTCAAAAGGCCGGTCTGAAACGGTTCGACGCATCACATTTCCTCGTCACCGCCGTTGGAGCGGAAATTTCTTGTTTCTACTCTTTTATTCGGGTTCATGCCGGACTGCTAGCAAGGAATGCCCGGCCCCACTGATAATGTAGGTCACAAATACAGGCACAAAAGCGCCAATTGGACTTTGTTGAGTAACGAGGTCCCGAGCAAATACCGCCTCCGTCTGCCGGAAATGAGCTTGTCAGTTTCTGCAATTTGAGCCAAGACACGGACAATTCACCTTTTTAATCGGGGACACACATGACCAGCAAAACCGAAGCCCGCCTGGCTGAACTCGGCATAACTCTTCCAGATGCCGCCGCACCAGCTGCCAACTATGTGCCGTTTGTTAAAACCGGCAATCAGCTGTTCATTTCCGGCCAGCTGCCAATGGAAAGCGGTGCGATCGCCGTGACCGGCAAGCTTGGCGAAGGCCTTCAAGTTGAAGACGGCCAGAAAGCTGCAAAACTCTGCGCCATCAATCTGCTCGCACAGGCAAAGGCGGCGACTGGGGACCTGGACAAGGTGGTCCGCCTGGTCAAGATCGTTGGTTTTGTAAACTCAACGGGTGATTTCACTGACCAGCCGAAGGTGATCAACGGCGCGTCCGATTTCCTGGTTGAGGCCATGGGTGACAGTGGCCGCCATGCGCGCTCCGCCGTTAGCGCCGCCTCCCTTCCGTTTGGCGCCGCAGTTGAAATCGAAGCCATTTTCGAGATCGCGGACTAATTCCGCTCTGGCGGGGCTCCAAAAACGCTCCGCCAATTCCGGACCAGATTAACATGTCACCAGAACTTGCCGCCATTTTCGCCCGGCCGATAGCGCACCGGGGGTATCACGATGCCAGCAACGGCATCATTGAAAACACCCCAACCGCAATCCAGCAGGCCGTGGACAAAGACTTCGGGATTGAGGTTGACGTTCAGCAGACCAGTGATGGTGAAGCGCTCGTCTTTCACGACGATGACCTGGACCGTCTCGCAGATGGCAGTGGGCCGGTTTCCGGGCGGTCTTCAGCCGATCTGGTCAAACTGCAAATGCGTACCGGCACAGATCACCTATGGCTGCTTCAGGACCTTTTTGATCTCGTGGACGGCCGTGTGCCGCTTGTTGTTGAAATCAAATCCTTGCTCCGGCGCGATGCGCAAGGCGACTTTGTCCGCCGCGTTGTTGATCAGGTGGATGCGTATAAGGGCCCAGCCTGTATCAAAACCTTTGATCCGGACATGCTGGCTGTGGCAAAGGCGCACAACAACTCAGTCCTCCGCGGGATCGTGGCAGATGCGGCCCGCCCTGGCCCGGACTACACACGCCACAGCCGGATGGACCGTTTCATATTGCGCCACCTGCTCCATTTTCCGCGCACAAGTCCGCACTTCATCTCCTATGGCGTCAACGATCTACCGAGCCTTGGCCCTAGCATGATGAAAAAGGTTTTCAGAACCCCAATCATGACGTGGACGGTTCGGACACCGGGACAGTTGGAAGTCGCGAAACGGTTTGCCGATCAAATCGTCTTTGAGGGCTTCGATCCGGATCAATAACGGACGAGCATTCCAGGAACGGAATTCCCTCTTGCGGCGCAGCAAAGCGGCTCTACATTCTGATAAACAATCCTTTATGGCGGGCCGACACACTGACATGACGTCTTCTATTTCACCGGACAATGAACAGCCGCAAAAACCAGGCGCCGGTGATACGGAGACGACGCTCTCTATTAGACTTCTTTCATCCTTGGCAGATGTGCCGGCTGACAAATGGGATGCGGTTGCCAATCCCGGCTGGATCCTTGGCGAAGGCGGACAGCTGGCGCGCGCGCAAGACGCTGTTGCGTCTCAAGATCTCACTTCCGCGCTAGCCCCTGAAGCTGATTCAAATTCTGAAGAAACAGACTTCAACCCTTTCTTATCCCACGCTTTTCTGGAGGCCTTGGAGGCATCCGGCTGCGCGACACGCCAGACTGGATGGATGCCCCGGCACATGGTGTTGGAGGATGGTAACGGCGCGGTTCTTGGAGCCGTTCCCGCTTACCTGAAAAGCCATTCCCAGGGCGAATACGTTTTCGATCATGGTTGGGCCGACGCATTCTACCGGGCGGGCGGCGACTATTATCCAAAACTCCAGATATCGGTCCCTTTTACTCCGGCAACCGGCCGCCGGTTTCTAACAAGCCCCAACATCGACCGGGAGGCCGGACTCCAGGCACTCGCAGCTGGCCTTGTACAGGTTTGCCAACGCACCGGCGCCTCCTCGGTTCACGCGACTTTTTTGACTAAACCGGAATGGGACTCGCTTGGCGATCTCGGTTATCTGCGGCGCACAGATCAGCAGTTCCACTGGGACAACAACGGCTACGAAACCTTCGACCAGTTTCTCGGTGACCTCGCCTCGCGCAAACGCAAGGCAATCAAAAAGGAACGCCGCGAAGCAATCAGCGCTGAAGGGCTCGAAATCGAATGGGTTACCGGCGGCGGTCTCACAGAAGCGCATTGGGATGCCTTTTACGGATTTTACATGGATACGGGCGCCCGCAAGTGGGGCCGCCCCTATCTCAATCGTGCCTTATTCTCGCTGATCAGTGAACGGATGGCGGACCGGATTCTTCTGGTCTTGGCAAAACGCAACGGCCGGTATGTCGCCGGGGCCCTCAACTTCATCGGATCAGAAACCTTGTTCGGCCGCCATTGGGGCTGCACCGAACACCATCCGTTTCTGCATTTTGAGCTGTGTTACTATCAGGCAATCGACTTTGCCATTTCCAAAGGCCTGAAACGCGTCGAGGCTGGCGCTCAGGGAGCGCACAAATTGGCGCGCGGGTACCTGCCGCAAACGACCTATTCGGCCCACTGGATTGCCCATGAGGGCCTTCACGACGCAGTCGCAGACTTTCTGGAGCAGGAGCGGCGTGCGGTTCAACGCGAAAACGAAGCGTTGGCTGAGCATGCACCCTTCCGGAAAGGCAGCTAACACTTCCATTTGCCACGCGCCTGAGATCCAACAACAATTTGCGTCTTTCACAAGATCGGCATTCGTCTGCACAGGGCTTGCCGGATCGCGTCCAATCCATTACCTAGGGACCATCATCAAGAGTTGGGACAGATGCCCCACGCCAACCTGCCGATCCGGGCAAGGTGGTTCTTCGAACAGAAGATGCGGCCCTGAACTTCAAGTTCAAAGGCAACGAATCGGATCGAAGAAAGGCATCTGTCTCTGGTTACAGGACGCGCAAATGCCGATAAAAATTCCAAACGATCTGCCCGGCCGCCCCATTCTGGAATCCGAAGGCGTGATGATCATCCAGGAAGCGGATGCCATGCGTCAGGACATCCGCCCCCTGCGCATCGGTCTTCTCAACCTGATGCCGAACAAGATCAAGACAGAGACCCAATTCGCGCGGCTTCTCGGCTCCACCCCGCTTCAGATCGATCTGACGCTGGTGCGCATGACCAACCACGTGCCCCGGAACACGCCAACGGAGCATCTGGAAGCGTTCTATCGTCCCTGGGAAGAAGTCCGGAACGAGAAGTTCGACGGATTCATCATCACCGGCGCCCCGGTGGAGAAGCTGCCCTTTGAAGATGTCGGATACTGGCAGGAAATGCGCGATGTGCTGGATTGGACCCAGACACATGTTCATCGCACGCTGACCATCTGCTGGGCGGCTCAGGCGGCCACTTATCACTTTCATGGCATGCCGAAATATGCGCGGGACGACAAGGCAACGGGCGTCTACCGGCAACGTACACTCGTACCGGCCTCACCGTATCTCCGCGGATTCTCCGATGATTTCTGTCTGCCCGTCTCACGCTGGACGGAAACCCGGAAGGCCGACATCCCAGACGGCAGCAATCTGATGGTGCTGGCGGAAGATGACGAGACTGGTATGTGCCTCCTGGACGATCCGGAGCACCGCTGCCTGCATATGTTCAATCACATCGAATATGACACGACATCTCTGGCGGATGAATTCGAGCGGGACAGTCAGGTTTCTGACACGCCGATCCGGCCGCAGAACTACTTTCCGGACGATGATGCCACCCGGCAGCCGGTGAATCGCTGGCGGGCCCACGCGCATCTCCTATTCGGCAACTGGATCAATGAGATGTATCAGTCCACACCGTTTGATTTGAACAATATCGGCGAATAATCGGACACTGCCGGGCGGTCACAACCCTTGTTGTCGAACCGCCTGGCAGAGTACTATGTCCGCCGACATTCAAAGACTTTTTCCCTTTTAGAGGTACGCATGCCGATCGAAACGCCCGCCTACGACGAACAGAACATCTTTGCCAAAATCATGCGCGGAGAGCTGCCAAGTCACAAGGTCTATGAAGACGACAAGACGGTCGTGATCATGGACATCATGCCGCGCGGTGACGGACATGTGCTGGTCATTCCGAAGGCTCCATCCCGCAACATTCTGGACATCGCGCAAGAGGATCTGAACGCTGTGATGGCCACGGTTCAAAAGATGGCGCATGCAGTGATCAAGGCTTTTGGGGCAGATGGCACCACCATTCAGCAGTTCTCTGAACCAGCCGGCGGCCAGGTGGTGTTTCACACCCATGTCCACATCATCCCGCGCTTTGACGGCGTGAAGTTGAAGCCGCACACCGGTGAAATGGCTGACAACGATCTACTTGCCGAACAAGCCGACAAGATCCGCGCTGCGTTGAGCTAAGCCTCAAACCCCGCGACACTTCTCCGGAGGCAGGGCCTTGTGCCTCCGGATTTGACGACGAGGCCTTGGCTCAACTCGCGGCGGAGATCCCTGCCGGGTTCGCAGCGGCCTCCTGCGCTGCATCGAGCAAGGCCTCATCTTCCAAGACACGCTGAAAACTCGGCCGTGCGGTAACTCTCTCGGCATACTCGGTAAAGACCGACCAGTCCGGCACCAGACCGAACATCAAGGTCCAGCGCAGAGCAGATCCCCAGAAGATGTCTGCTGCGGCAATCTGATCTCCGAGGAGATAGGGCGCTTTATCAAGCTGCGCCGCTAGAGCCTTCATCACGGCGTCATAGCTGCAATACGGCGCGATCTGCTGCGGTATATCCGTGTTGAACGCCTTGTTGACCACGGCGGGCTCAAAGGACGCAGCATAAAACGCCATCCACCGCAGATAAGCGCCACGCCGCGGATCTCTCAAACCTGGTGTCAGTTCTGCCTGGGTATAAAGATCAGCGGCATACAAGGCGATGGCAACAGATTCGGTAATGACCGCCTCACCGTCTTGAAGCGCCGGCACCTTCCCGAGGGGATTGATCTTCAGATACTCCGGCGACTGCAGGTCACCAGCTTTCGCATTATGTACTTTCAGCTCGTAATTGGCACCGAGTTCATCCAGCAGTACGCGGAGCGTGCTGGCGCGGCTGCGCGGTGCATAATGAAGGACGAGTTTGTGATCGGTCATGGCGGGGCTCCTTTGATCCGGTGTGGCCAGTTGGCCAATGCGCGCCATGTATCAGCCCCCTGCTGACACCCCTCTGTCAGGAGTGTCAGGAGCCCAAGACCCACCATCCAGTCAGTAGAAAAACAACCGCGGACAGCACACCGACGATCACGCGCTGGCCGAGCGCCAAGAAGCAGACGAACCCGAAGGCCGCGGCCGCCAACCGCAACCAGATCGGTGAGTCGCCCAGCACACCTTGAGGAAACAGAACAAGCTTGGAAATCACACCGGCAACCAGTGCCGTTGCAACGCACCGGACCCAGATGAAAAGTTCGCTGTCTTCGCGCAGTTTGCCGCCTGCAAAAACGCCCAGCCACCGCCACACATCGGTTGCAAACCACCCTGCGACGAGGATCATCACATAGGGCCACCACCAGGTTTCTGTCATCAGGTCACTCATGACAGCCCCCGGCGCCAAAATCGTGTGACGAGATAGGCAAGCGTTCCGCCAAGCAGGCCAGTCCAAAGAAGATCAAGACCCGGAAAATAAAGGAAGAACAAAGGGCCAAGCACAAGGCCGGAAATCATTGCCGCCTTGTCGGCATTCATCCGCGCAGCGCCCCACAAGGAACACAGGAAGTAGACCGGTGTCACAAGGACAAGAGCCCCGGCAGCCATGGGCGGCATCCGCTCAACAAGCATGTAGGCAATCCCGGTGGACACAAAGACAAAACTGGTCACCCCGCCGCCAAACCCGATGAAAAACGGCAACCGCCCTTCCCTCGGCAGGTCGGGCAAGTTCTTCATCGCGTAGACCCAAGCCGTCACCGCCACGAAATGCGATGCGATCAGCAAGTGCCAGGTTTTGGTCTTTCCTGGCACCTTCAGGAACGGCATCAACGCCATCGTCATGGGCATCAAACGCACGGATGCCAACGCAACCGCGACAGCGGCGGGGATCAAGCCCATGCCCGACGCCATGGCCCCGGTCAAAACCACCACGGATGGCAAGGCCCACACCGCCCCTGTCATGAGAAGTGTTTCGGCCAGGCTCAATCCTGTTTCGCGGGCCATCCCGGCAAACCCGACAAAAGCAGACGTCAGGATGAAGGCGGGAATGGAAATCGCGGCGCGCGCGCCGCGCAGCATCCAGCCCCGGCCGGAAACGGGTGGCTTCGAGGATAGCTGCGGTTGCCCCGTGTCCTTTGAGGCAGTCATGAAGGCGTGTCCAAATTGCTGAAGTTAGTAAGGATTCCTTACCTTTATCCAGCAAACCTGTCCAGCCCACTGTCCGGTGGCTTCGGCCACCCGATCAAAATCCGCTTTAGACCGACCGTGTCAGCCCGCCATCAATTCGTATGTTCTGACCTGTGACATAGGCCGCTAGATCACTGGCGAGATAGGAAATTAACCCGGAAACCTCCTCCGATCGGCCATAACGTCCCATCGGGATGCGCGACCGGCGGTCTTCCTTTTCCGGCAAGCTGTCGATGAAGCCGGGCAACACGTTGTTCATGCGCACATTCTCAGTAGCATATTTGTCCGAAAACAGCTTGGTGAAGGCAGCAAGACCGGCCCGGAACACGCCGGAGGTCGGAAACATCGGGTCCGGCTCGAATACGGCAAAGGTGGAGATATTGATGACAGTGCCGCCGCCCTGGCGTGTCATGATCGGTGCCACAAGACGGCTCGGACGGATCACATTCATCAAATAATAATCCATGCCGATATGCCAGTCTTCATCCGGGATCTCCATGATGTCGCCCTTTGGACCGTGCCCGGCCGAGTTCACGAGAACATCAATGCGCCCGAAGGCAGTCATTGCCTTGTCGACAAATGCTTTCAGGTCATCATTGTTCAGGTTCGAGCCGGTGTGACCAATCCCGCCCAGTTCCGCGGCGAGCACCTCCCCCTTACCGGAAGACGACAGGATCGCGACCTTGAACCCGTCTGCCGCCAGCCGTCTTGCAGCGTCCGCCCCCATGCCGGATCCACCGGCTGTGATCAGGGCAACTTTTTGTTCGCTCATGACTTGTCTCCTTTAGGTGCAATTTTAGCAACGGACTATGCGCTTGACCAATCATGCTTTCTGCACTTAATCAGTAGAAAAACTACTTCCTATGCCTCAGAACAATGCGTCACCCCAGCCTCAACAAACTCAGAGCATTTGATGCTGCGGCCCGGCACCTCAATTTCCGGCTGGCTGCAGAGGAGCTCAACCTCACACAAGGGGCAGTAGCCCAACAGGTGCGCGCTCTGGAGGATGAACTTGGCGTTCAACTGTTCGATCGGCTTCCCCGCGGTCTCGCGCTGACCGGGCCGGCGGAAGGGTTTCACGCGCAGGTCCGGCGCGGACTCGATGAAATCGATCGGGCAATAGCTGAAATATCGCAACAGGTTCCGCGGATCACACTCAGTCTGCCACCGTCTTTCGCAGCGCAATGGCTTGTTCCCCGCCTCCACGGCTTTTTGGACAAGAACCCCGGACTGGATCTTGCTACTCTCGCCACCGAGCGGCTGGCAACATTTAAAGGTGATGGCGTCGACTTGGCCCTTCGGATCGGCACCCCACCTTTTCCAGGCCTCAAGAGCCATTTCCTTGCACCAATTCGACTGGTGGCCGTCGCATCGCCGGCGCTGACCAAGGATCGAAAGACAATAGAAAATATTCAGGATATGCCACACCTGCGCATTCTTCTGGACAGCCATACCTCCTGGGAAGAGGTGCTTGGGACCGAAGTGCTGCCGAATGATGTTACCTACTTGAGCTTCAGCCATTCCAGCCTTGCCATCAACGCGGCGTTGGAGGGGCAAGGCATCGCCCTTGTCCCGGAGCTTCTGGTACAGCGGCAACTTACAAACGGTGCATTGACGTGTTTGTGTCGCCAGCCCGATCAGCGCATCGGCACACGCGGCTACCATCTTGTTTACCCTGAAAATCCAGTCCGATTTGGCGAAGCACGGCAAAAGGTTATTGATTGGATCTGCTGGGAGTTTGGCAAAGACCAGTCGGCATAGAATCTGTCCAGTTTTGCAGCGTTCTAACGTCCGTTCGGCCCATCCAAAGCAGTGCGCCTTGCGTAAGCAAAGCAAAAAACAGCGCTGGACATTGCCATATGACGATCTTTTCGCCGACCCGCGAAGCAGCTCTCCAACACCTTGACGATTTTACGCCGCAGATGGGCCGAGCCTATGCAGCTCAGCGGAACTATGATTGCGGCCCAGGCAAGCACACATCCGTTTCCTGCTTGTCGCCGTTCATCCGCCGGAGGTTGATCAGCGAGCAGGAAGTTGTGACCGCAGCCCTGCAAAACCATGGTCTTGATAGGGCTGAAAAGTTTATTCAGGAGGTGTTCTGGCGCGGCTATTTCAAAGGCTGGCTCGAACGCCGCCCTTCGATCTGGGTATCTTATCGGCTAGGTCTGGCCACCGACCTGGAGGATCTGGAGAAAAACAGCGGCCTGCGTCAGGCAGTGACCCGTGCGGAGGCCGGGCAAACCGGGATCGACTGCTTTGATGCCTGGGTGGATGAGCTCGTCCACACTGGATACCTCCACAACCACGCACGCATGTGGTTTGCGTCCATCTGGATCTTCACTTTGAAGCTTCCCTGGCGTATCGGCGCAGATTTTTTCTATCGCCACTTGCTGGACGGAGACCCAGCCTCGAACACGTTGAGCTGGCGCTGGGTTGCCGGACTGCATACGCGGGGCAAGACCTACGAAGCCCAAGCATGGAACATCGCGAAGTTCACAGGTGGTCGGTTTGCGCCGGAAAGTTCAGACTTAGAAACCGGGGTAACGTCTCTTGATTGGAGCGAGCCGAACGGGCTCCCGTCCGCCCAACCGACACGAGATTTTGCTGCGCCGGAACCGGGCATGCCAACGGCTCTTCTGCTCACCGAGGACGATTGTCTGCCGGAGACACTGATCCCAGACGGCATCGAACTCGTTGCAACCGCGACGCTGACATCAAGTGACCTGAGATCACCACGACCTGTTCCAGACCACATTCGGTCGTTCGAAGCAGGAGCTTTAGAAGATGCTGCACAACGGATTGGACAAGCGGCGACAAGGTTGAACACCGCTTCGCCGGCCCCAATCATTGAGTGGGCGGCAGAAGCCGGAGCCAAGCAGATCGTCATGCCCTATGTCCCGACCGGACCGCTCAAGGACTGGCTGGACGCATCCCGGCCGAAGTTCGAAAACCATGGCCTCACCCTGACCGAAATCCGGCGTCCTTGGGATGATGCGATCTGGCGATATGCAACGGCCGGTTTCTTCAAGGTGAAGAAGGAGATTCCAAACATCCTCAATCGACTGGAGATCGCATGACAGAACCCGTTCGCATCGGCATCATTGGGGCCGGCATGACAGGGCTCTCTTGCGCCCGAACACTCAAAGATGCCGGGCACACGCCTGTGATTCTGGACAAAGGCCGCGGAATTGGCGGGCGCCTCGCGACCCGGCGGGCCGACAATGGTCTTCAATTTGATCATGGCGCGCAATACATCACAGCAAAGACTAAGGAATTTCAGAAACTGATCGAAAGCCTCATGTCCGTTGATGCCGCCGGTGAATGGGACATGGGCGAGCGGACTGGCTTTGTCGGCGTGCCCTCCATGAACGCGCTTGCAAAAGCGTTGGCCAGTGACCTCGACATCCGCCGGCAAGCACAGGTGAATTCGATCACCGAGACCGAGGGCCACTGGTCTTTGGAAATCGATAAAGAAACCCGTGTCTTCGACCGATTGATCATCACCGCCCCGGCCCCGCAAACCATGGCTTTGCTGGGCACCAACCACCCGATCTCAAAACAGATCGCCCATGTCAGTCTCTTGCCCTGCTGGACCTTGATGGCTGCCTTTGACGATGAGGTTGACGCTCTACCGGCTTCCCACCGCGACCCGGACGCCCCGCTGGCCTGGATCGCGAATGAGAAAACCAAGCCAGGGCGCCCCGGCCGGACTGCACTTGTCGCCCAGGCAAGTCCCAACTGGAGCGAAGACCATCTGGAACTCGACAAAGCCGTCGCGGCTGACCTGATGCTGAGTGAGCTCTGCAAGACCCTGGACCTTGACCGGGGCAAAGTGGTTTATATCGACGCGCACCGGTGGCGCTATGCCAAGGTCGGCACTCCGCTCGGACAACCGTTTCTTTCAAACGCGTCGAAAACGCTTTTCCTGGGCGGTGATTGGTGCCTAGACGCCCGTGTGGAAGCCGCGTGGCAAAGCGGCACCGCAATCGCGGAAGCCCTTCTAAACGAGCTGTGACGCAGCATTTTCGACGCATACACCGGTCAAACCGAAGCCATTCCCGAAACGAGAGAGGCAGCAAGCATGGATTTGCCGATCGAGAACGTCCAATACTATCCACGGCCACCGATTGTCGAACCGGTGCCGCAGCGAATTCTGATAGTTCTGGGGTCCGTGGAGATCGTTGATACCACGCGGGCTTTAAGGGTGCTCGAAACCCATCACCCGCCGACCTATTACATTCCCCCGGAGGATGTGAAAGCTCATTTGCGCCGCCTCCCGCAATCCACCCTATGTGAGTGGAAAGGCGCCGCCACCTATTTCGACGTGTCGGCCGGCACCCGGACGGCACGGGCCGCCGCTTGGTGCTATTCGCGGCCGACATCCGAATTTCAGACGCTCAAGGACCACCTCGCGTTCTACCCCGGGAAAATGGATCTCTGCCAGGTCGGTTCAGAGCGCGTCGATCCGCAAGCCGGAAAATTCTACGGTGGCTGGCTGACCCCGAACCTTCAAGGAATGCCGAAAGGTGCCCCGGGGACTGAACACTGGTAACCGGATAAGACCCACTTCCCACGAACGAAAACGGGCGCCCATTGGGCGCCCGTTTAAATTTGATTTCAATATCTTCAGTCCGCAAGCGGAACTTTTGGAACAAGGCTTTTCTTGGACGAACCGCCTTTATCCGTTGGCTTTGACGCCTTGGAGGCCGTCGCCTTCGCTGCTGGTTTGCGTTTGCGCTTTGGCTTCGCCTTGGTAGCCGCTTTCGGCTTAGCCTTTGGCGGTGTGGCGCGTTCTTCAACGCTCTCCAAGAGCAGACCGTTGCCGTCCTCGGAGACCGAGACCTTGACCATGCCGCCCTTCTTGAGCTTACCGAACAGCACTTCATCAGCCAGCGGCCGCTTGATGTGCTCCTGGATGATCCGGCCAAGTGGGCGGGCTCCCATCTGACTGTCGTATCCCTTGTCGGCGAGCCATTTGACAGCGTCGTCGCCAAGTTCGAAGGTGACGTTCCGGTCTGCAAGCTGGACTTCCAGCTGCATGACGAACTTCTCGACCACCTTGTAAACAACTTCGACCGGCAGATTGCCGAACGGGATGATGGCATCGAGACGGTTCCGGAACTCCGGCGTGAACAGCTTGTTGATCGCTTCCTGATCGTCCCCTTCCCGCTTGATGCGGTTGAAGCCCACCGGCATTTTGGCCATATCGGCCGCGCCTGCGTTGGTGGTCATGATGAGGATGACATTGCGGAAGTCGACCTGCTTGCCATTGTGATCGGTCAGCTTGCCGTGATCCATCACCTGCAGAAGGATATTGAAGAGGTCCGGATGGGCCTTTTCGATTTCATCCAAGAGCAGGACACAGTGCGGATGCTGATCGACGCCGTCGGTGAGCAAACCGCCCTGATCAAACCCGACATAGCCCGGAGGTGCGCCGATCAGGCGGGACACCGTATGCCGCTCCATGTACTCCGACATATCGAAGCGGATCAGCTCCACACCCAGCGACGATGCCAGCTGACGCGCGACCTCGGTCTTGCCGACGCCGGTCGGACCTGAGAACAGGTAAGACCCGATCGGCTTGTCCGGCTCGCGCAATCCGGCACGGGCCAGTTTAATCGCGGATGCCAGTGTTTCGATGGCATTGTCCTGACCGTAAACGACACGCTTCAGATCCTTGCCAAGGTTTTCCAGAACCTCAGCATCATCCTTGGAGACCGACTTCGGCGGGATCCGCGCCATCGTTGCGATGGTGTTCTCGATTTCCTTAACGCCGATGGTTTTACGGCGGCGGTTTTCCGGAACCAGCATCTGGCTCGCACCGGTCTCATCCAGTACGTCGATGGCCTTGTCCGGCAGTTTCCGGTCGGCAATGTACTTCGCCGACAGCTCGACCGCTGTCTTGATGGCGTCGTTCGTGTACCGCACCTTGTGGAAGTCTTCGAAATACGGTTTCAGCCCCTTCAGAATGTCGATGGCGTCAGGAATGGTCGGCTCGTTGACATCGATCTTCTGGAACCGGCGCACCAGTGCCCGGTCCTTTTCAAAGAACTGACGGTATTCCTTGTAAGTCGTTGACCCGATGCAGCGGATCGCACCGGATGCCAGCGCCGGCTTCAACAGGTTGGAGGCATCCATTGCCCCGCCTGATGTAGCACCCGCACCAATGACCGTGTGGATCTCATCGATGAACATCACCGCACCCGGATAGTCTTCGATTTCCTTGACCACCTGCTTCAGGCGTTCTTCGAAATCACCACGGTAGCGCGTACCCGCAAGCAGCGCGCCCATGTCGAGTGAGAAGATCGTGGCATCCTGAAGAACTTCGGGAACATCGGCATTGACGATGCGGTGGGCCAAACCTTCCGCAATTGCCGTCTTGCCCACACCTGGGTCACCCACGAACAACGGATTGTTCTTGGACCGGCGGCACAGAATCTGAATGGTCCGCTGGATTTCGTCGTCCCGCCCAATCAACGGATCGATCTTGCCCTTCTCCGCCTTCTCGTTGAGGTTGACGCAGTATGCTTCCAGAGCGTCGGTTTTCTGTGTTGGCTTTTTCTCAGCATCATTGCCGGAAAGCACGTCCTCTTCTTCCGCGCCCTCAACCGGCCGGGTCTCCGACATGCCAGGACGCTTCGCGATCCCGTGGGAAATGTAGTTGACCGCGTCGTAACGGGTCATGTCCTGGTCTTGCAGGAAGTAGGCTGCGTGACTTTCACGCTCGGCGAAAATCGCCACAAGCACGTTTGCCCCGGTCACCTCTTCGCGCCCTGACGACTGCACATGAATTACAGCGCGCTGAATCACACGCTGGAAGCCTGCAGTCGGCTTGGCGTCCTCGTCACTGTCGGTGACAAGGTTGTCGAGTTCGGTTTCGATATATTCGATCAGGTTCTGGCGGATCGTATCGAGATCCACGTTGCACGCCCGCATGACTGCGGCCGCGTCCTGATCGTCCAGCAAAGCCAAAAGAAGATGCTCTAGCGTGGCATATTCCTGCTGGCGCTCATTGGCGAGCGCCAGGGCCTGGTGGAGGGCTTTTTCAAGACTGCGCGAGAAAGAAGGCACGTGTGTAAGTCCTCACTTTTTTTCCATGACGCATTGCAGGGGATGCTGGTGCCGGCGCGCGAAATCCATCACCTGGGTCACCTTGGTCTCGGCAACTTCATAGGTGTAGATCCCACATTCCCCAACGCCGTGATGATGCACGTGCAGCATAATGCGCGTGGCTTCCTCACGGTTCTTTTGAAAGAAGCTCTCCACCACATGGATCACGAATTCCATCGGCGTATAGTCATCGTTCAAAAGCAGCACGCGATACAGGTTTGGCCGCTTGGTGACTGTTTTCGTCCGGGTGACAACAACCGTTCCGGCGTCGCCACCGTCCTTGTCATAATCAGGTCCCGCAGTCATTTCCGTTACACTCGTCTGTGTCACTCCAGCCCTAACCGTCTCATTTCCAATAGGCCCGCTTAGCAATCAGAGCTGGTCCGGGCCTTATCTTACGCAGGTTACATTCCGCCGGATATCCGGCCTTTGGATATGTAATCCTGCCGCGCCCGAGGCACTTTCGCAATGGTCGATTTCATCAACATCTGGGCATTTGCCATCCCGGATGCATCAGCATGTTGTCGATTACGGATGTAGGTCTCTAAAATCCGATTAAAAGACCGTGCTTTGAGCGAAAATCGACTGGCGCTCTCACCACGACCGGGAAAAAAGAATAATTGGGTAAATCGCAAAAACACAAAAACCCGGCCGTCACCGACCGGGTTTTCAAAAAACTCAATCCGGGCAAGGGCCCGGCGTTGGCAACTTACTTGCCGAATTTGCCGATGATGCCTTCGTACGGCTTGTAGGCGTCCTTGGACAGATCCGTGACCATTTCACCGATCTTTGTCATTTCGCCAACAAAGCTTTCGTAGGAAGTCTTCACATAGTCAGCCTGGGCTTCAAATGCGGTGTCCAGGGACTTGGAGGCGACCAATTTCTCAACAGCAGCAGTGCCTTCTTCGAAGGATTTCTTCTGATAATCAGCAACCTCAGCAGCAATAGCCTGAAATCCTTTGCTCATAGAGCCGAATGATTCCATGGCCATGTCCATGCTGTCTTTGCTCATTTTCTGGATTTCATCGAAGTTGTTCATCATGTCGTTTGCCCTTCTCCGGCGAGCCGGTTGCCAGTGCCATCTACTGTGACCCGTCTGGACTGTCCGGCGCGCTTATCGCTTTACCTAACGCAAGCTTCATAATGCGCTGCACAATTTCTGTCAAGGTGATTTTGCAATGCAAAAACAACTTTAGCGCGAATAACTTAAGTAAATCCCGAAAAGCAAATCCCCAGCCCGCAAAAGGTTGCGAGGTTGAGCGCTCCCTTTTGACGGCCAATACCCGCCCCGTCTCCACACATGCGCAACCGGCGCTCTGTAGCAAATACACCGCATCGCAGCAAAACGGCTCACCTGAGGCCGCAGCCCGAGTTTTAGAAACTTGAAAAATCGAAAAATTCTTCAAATACAAAGTATAAAATAAGAAAAACGCCTACACCTTCCCTAAATATTCCAATCAAGAAAATACTAATTGATATTCGACAGATATAATCGAAAATAACTGACCAAATAGATCAATGTATACAATAAATGAAAATCCACACCCGCCAAAAATTGACATTTACACTTGATTAACCATAACAAAAAACAAATTTTTTAAGTGTTTTTCTGGTATCTCCTTTACACATTCGTAACCGTGATTCCATCAAATAGCACCTGAACGTCGCGGACGGCTCGAATGAACGGCCTGGGGCTGGCCGATCATCCCCGTCCACAAACAGAAACGCGTGACCCGAATTGGGAAAAGTAACAGTGTTAGGTATGCGTTCTTCACGCTCTGCGCGAATGATTGGCCGTTTTGGCAAGATGCTTGTCGTCGGCACTCTTGTGCTCTGCGCCCCAACCGTGGCTTCGGCCAATCCGAAATATGCTGGCATCGTCGTGGATGCCAAGACCGGCAAGACCCTTTATGCGGCCAATGCGGACGCCTACCGGTTCCCGGCCTCGCTGACGAAGATTATGACCACGTACATCATCTTCGAAGAGCTTGAGGCGGGTCGGCTTTCCATGTCCAGCCGTTTGAAAGTCTCAAAAAACGCTGCTGCTGAAGTGCCGTCGAAACTCGGCTTGAAACCGGGCAGCACCATTTCTGTGAAAGATGCGATTGGTTCGCTGGTCACCAAATCAGCCAATGATGTGGCAACCACCGTTGCGGAAAACATCGCCGGTTCCGAATCCGCATTTGCCAGACGGATGACCCGGACCGCCCGCCAGCTTGGCATGTCCAAGACAACCTTCCGCAACGCGCATGGTTTGCCGAACTCGAAACAGCGGACCACTGCGCGCGACATGGCGACCTTGGGTCGTGCGATCCAGGAGCGGTTTCCGGAGTACTACAAACTCTTCAACACGCGGGTCTACAAGTACAAAGGCCGCCCTTTGCGCAATCACAACCGGCTTCTTGGAACCGTCCGCGGTGTCGACGGGATCAAGACCGGTTACATCCGGGCGTCCGGGTTCAACTTGGTGACATCTGTCAAACGCGACAACCGGCACATTGTTGCAGTTGTCATGGGTGGCCGCACCGGCGCACGCCGGAATGCTCATATGACTGACCTGATCGGACGGTATCTGCACAAGGCGAGCAGAGGTCCGCGGACAGCGCCGCTGATCGCGTCGGCTGGTCCCGTTTTCGCTTTTGACGCGGCAGCCTTAAAGGAACCGCCGCTGCCGATAAATAAGCCGGTCGGTGGAATTGCACCGCCTGCGACTGGCGCGCCGGTCGTGCTTGCGAGTGCCTACGCACCGGTAAAACTTCCGGAAGACGCGCTAGCTGCCAATCAGGTCCCTGCCCCGGCTCCAGCACCGGTTCCAGGCTTTGGCAATGAAGTTCCGATCCCGCCGAAGGCCGTGAAGTCCCGCTTCAACGACACATTCGCGGTTGCGACATCTCTACCCCCGATCCCGAGAACCAGCCCGGACGCGTCGATCACGACACAGTCCATTTCAAAGACGGCTCTACTTCAGGCGGCGCGCCAGCAGGCGGGTATCGATCTGCCGGTCCGTAATGACGAGCAGGCGCCAAGCGCTCCGATCCCGGTACGCACTGTCGCAACTGAAGCTATTGAAGTCATCCCGGCGGCCGATGTCGGTGCAACGCAGACTGCGTCATTGTCGCAAAAGATCGACGCATCTTCGGAAGAACTGGCGCAGGGCGATACTGACGAAAATGAACGCGTTGACGTCGACACTGCCGAACCTGCTATCGCGGTCTCTGGCTGGCAGGTGCAAATTGCTGCCGCCGAAACTGAAGCCCAGGCTATGGCCCTTCTTCAGAGAGCTGAAGCACGGACCGGCAATGCCTTGAACAACCGCACACCTTTCACAGAGCCAGTCGAAGCCAATGGCACGACCCTCTACCGCGCCCGCTTTGCCGGGTTCGACAACAAATCTGCAGCCCGTCGGGCTTGCCGTACCTTGAAAAAGGCGAAATTCGCCTGCTTCGCCATCTATGAGTAATTGAGTAACGGATGTCGTTAATGTCTTCTGAGAAGCGTGTCTTTCGCCTCGTTGATTTTCGCCGCGAGGAAACCGGAGCCTCCTTGGTCGGGATGGACCCGCATCATAAGCCTGCGGTGCGCGGCTCGGATTTCCGCGTCCCCGGCATCGGGCGAAAGCCCCAGGATCTGGTAGGCCTCCTCATCTGTCATGGGGCCCGAGCTCGACGCGCTTCTCTCCCGATCTGTGGCATCCGCCTCGAAGTCTTCACGCCAACCGGCAAGCCTGCGGTCGAGATAAGCTTCGACTAACTTCAGGCTTTGATCCTCCTGATGAGCTTCCTGCCAAAAGGTCTGCAGCTCATCATCTGTCAGATCATCCAGCCGACGGCCCTGAAAACTGCCGGCGAGGACCGTTCCCGATAAAGCACCCGTGTCATGGTCCAATTCCATTTCGACCATGGCAGACCGGACCTGAGACTGCTGCCCGGCAGTTTTTTGAGGATTGTAGCCCGACAAGTTTCGTAGGCCGGCCAATCCAAGCAGCGACATCCCAAACCCAAAAGCCGGGATTGCCAGTGCAAACCGTCCGGTAACGGCGAAAACGCCCGCAAGTATCATCAACAGGATACCGCCGTAGGTGCGGATAGACTGCGCGAGCCTGGCCGGGTTGGCCTGAACGAACTGCCGCATCATGGCAATGAAAACGACAAGCAGCACAAGGCCGAGAAGCAAATAGATCATGATGACGGCTTGAGTTGCTCCAACAACAATCGGGCGCCCTGCCCGCCTTTCTTTTCAACTGCAGTCAGCGCCTTGTGACCACCGCTGGCGAAAACAGCAACCGCCTTCAAGAGCTCGGATAGTTGACGCGCAGCACCGGCATCAAACGGACAATAAGCTCCATTGGTCAAGCGGGCGATTTCGCGGAACGCACTCTCAGCAACCGGATCCCGGCCTTCTTGAAAAAGGAACATCGGCACACCCAGAAGGCCGAGCTGCCCCGCCTTATCACATAAGGTGTCGACGTTTTCTTCCATGCAGTCGCCGACATAAACGACCGCCGCAATCTTTTCTTTTTGCGCCGCATTGATCGCAGCTGAAAGCACTTTGCGGATTTGTGTATGCCCACCCTGGCAGGTAATCCGGCTCATGACTCCGGCGAGCTCCTGCCCTGTTTCAAACCAGCGCGAGGCTCGGCACTCGCCAAAGCCGCGGAAATAGACAAGTTTGATCTTGAGCCCACCGATGGACGCGGCTTCCTGAAACATCTCACCTTGCAACTGGCAAGCCGTGTCCCACGTGGGTTGCCGGCTCATTGTTGCATCGAGCGCGAAGATCAGCCGGCCGGAGGTACCCGGGGCTGGGCGCGGCGCTGACTTCACCTTGTCGAGAAAAGCGGACACATCAGCGTCGGTCGAACGGACTGTCTGATCCTGCCGCTTCGCCGGTGTGTTCATGCTGTCCCGTGTCTTTGCCAAGAATGAGTGTCCCTTATCCTGCCGCTCACAACCCGAACTTGGTTCTTGAGACCGAATACGTCAACGCTTTTGCCGCAATTGCCGCAGGCGGTTTGCAATCAAATGAGACAGAGCTCGGTGAGATCCCGCCGCATGCTGTCCGGCATGTTCTGAACATCGCCACCGGCACGAATATCCTTTGGTGCATCTTCGGCCTTTAGATAGCGCCACCCCTGGAACGGCCGTTTTGGCTGATACTGTGTGAGGATCAACCGCGGCTCCAGCACCAGGTCGCAGCGTTTCACACCCGCATCGTCGGTAAATGGCCGAATATCCAGGAGATGCTGACGTGCCTGTATTTTTCCCTTGATAACCCAATAGAGGGACCCGCCATCCAGCAGCTCCTCACGCCGGGTCGGCACCATACGCGTGGTATGGGCGGTGTGCGCGCCAAGCCCGGCTGCCCGCGCCTGCTCAACGCGAAAGTCGATCCACGCCTGAAGGCTCTCGACGCTATCGGCACCCACACAGAGTTTCACAAGATGCAAGGTCATGAAACTGACCTATCAGTTAACCAAGCAAGGTCAAGAGAGCGACTGCCTGCAGCGGTGGATAGTGATTATAACAAAGGCTCTCGCTCTTGCGCTTGAAGCTGCAAACCGGTCATTTCATAGAATGGATGTATTCGTTACAGGTGGCACGGGCGGGATCGGCTCGGCAGTGGTTAAACAGCTTGCTGAGGACGGCTGTCAGGTCATCGGTCTTTCCCGTTCCGATAAATCAGCAGAAAAGCTGCGCCGCCTCGGCGCCTCCGCTTACCCCGGGGACCTGCGGGATCCCGGCACCTGGGTTGAGCGGGCAACGGCTTGCGATGCCGTCGTGCATCTCGGAGCAACCTTCTCACCCGACATGGGGAAGGTTGACCGGATCGCCATGCTGGAAATGAAAAAAGCCGCCCGGCACCGCAAACAACCGCTCAAGGTTGTTTATACCGGTGGGATTTGGCTGTACCCGACCTGCAAGGCGGGAGACATGCTCAGTGAGAAGACCCCATTTTCACCGCTACCTGCCTTTCGGTTCATGACAGAGACCATCAAGACGCTCTCTACAGGGACAGACCTTGCGCTTTCCGTGGTCCACCCTGCCCTCGTGTGCGGACCAGATTTTGGTCCGGTTGCAGAGATGACAGCTGCCTTGAAAGAGAGTGGGAGGTTTGAAACCCGGGCCTCGGAACACACGTTTTGGCCACTGGTCGAAGTTTCAGATCTTGCCCGGCTTTATGCACTTGTGTTGCGTCAGACCCGGTTCCGAATGTCCGTTATAGGCAGTGGTATCTCCGGCGTCTCCGTCGACCATCTTGCAAGCCATATCTCAGCCCGTCACGGCGAGCCCCTGGACATCGTCACGCAGCAGGCGCCGGACGGTGTTGACCCCGACCAAGACTGGGCGGCTGGGTATGCTCTGTCCCAATCAGCCGACAACACACATGCGAAACGGCTCCTTTCCTGGTCTCCGGACCACTCCACGGTCGAGGATCTGGTGATCTCGCTTTCCAGATAATCGGCACCTATTCAACCAAGCGAAGACTTTATCAACATCCGCAAGGTAGCTTTTGAAGATCAAAACCGAACGGATGATCGACATTGCGGCTTTTCCTCTCGCTGGTCCTATTTTGGATAATTTCTGGTCCTGCACAGGCCGAGACCATGCAGCCGCTTGGAAAGTTTCATGTCATCAACACGGCAGGCTTTATCGAGCGGGACGGGAAACGGGCACCGCTTGCATCTGATCTTGAGACAGGCGAACTGACGCTTCAAAGAAATCTGTCGGGTAATCTGGTTTTGACCATCAGTGAAACAGACATCGAGCTCTTCAAAATCGAGGACGGGCTCGCTGGGCTGACCTGGAACTCAAGAAACTCATCTGTGTTAGAAGCCGCGGACATTTTGGATCTGAGCTCTCATACCGTGCCAGAGCACGTGCAAGCCTGGGGCGCGGATGTCATCTGGCCGGGACAAGGCGAAGTGCAGCTGGTGCTTCTGCCGCTGGGCGAAAATGCGTATAGCAGTTTCCTGATCAGCCATCCGGGAAACAGTACGGTGGTGCGTCAGATGGAGCTGCGCAAAGTCTCAGGACCGCCAAACCGCCCAGACCCAAAAGCGACTGTTCCTGCTCCCGTATTGAATTGAACACCGTCAGAACCTGACTGTTTCACCGCCCAGTCGGACGGCCAAAAAGCAAAAAAGCCGCAGCGATCGCTACGGCTTTTGGGTTTCGTGCGCCCTCAGGCTTATTTGGCGATGGCGACGGCTTGTTGGGCGTTGTCAACGTCGTTGAACAAGAGAACCATGGCGAGTGCGATGCCAACGGCACCAACTGTCCAAAGTGTCACGCTCCAGCAAGATTTCTGCACGTTTTCGTCCATAAAATCCCTATGTCGTTTCTAAGCATTGCAAGCCGCTTCCGGCTGCAAATGTGGCGCTAGTGAGGCGAGGTGGTAAACGATCCCTTACCTGTTCGCAAGTGCAAAAATCCGGCATCAGATTTGCAATTTTCACATTGCCGTTTTTTTGTTTTAGTTTGAGCAACTTACGGCCTTGAGAGCACTTGCACATAGTTTGATCAGCTTGCCGTAAACGTTAGATCTCAGCCTCATTTACGTCCGATTCCAGGGCAAACACAGCAGCTGATTTGGGCCCCTTTTCCCGCCTATCCGCACGTCCGCTGCAGTTGCCTCTGGATTTTGCCCTTCACCGCTTATGCTGGGCTGACGTTCCCGATAAGATGCGCAAGTTCCAAGTCAATCGCTCTCAAGACCAAACGGACTTCTATGCACGCCCTATCCCAACTCGATTATGCCGCCGCCGGTCTGTTCCTGGTGGCTTGGCTCGGTTTCAACCTGCTGATAGATCTGGGTCCGCTGCGCAAGAAAACCCTGTCATATGCGATGGAAACCCAGCGCCGGAACTGGATGCTGACCATGGCAACCCGCGAAGTCCGGATTATGGACACCGCGATCCTGTCCGGCTTGCAGCAAGGCACAGCCTTCTTTGCATCAACCGCCTTGCTGGCGATCGGGGGCAGCTTTGCCCTTCTGGATGCGACCGATCGTATTCTTCAGGTCGCTGGCGACCTCTCCATCCCGGTCTCCGACAGCCGTGCTCTCTGGGAAATCAAGGTGTTGGGGCTGATGCTGATATTCGCTTACAGCTTCTTCAAGTTTGGTTGGGCCTATCGGCTCTTCAACTACGCCAGCATCGTCATGGGGGCTGTTCCGGAACGCAGCCAGGGCAACCCGGACGCGATTCGTGAAATTGCCGGAAAAGCGGGCGAGCTCAATATTCTGGCCGGCCGCCACTTCAATAGAGGTCAGCGGGCGCTCTTCTTCGCTATTGGCTTTCTGGGATGGTTTGCCGGCCCGATCGCCTTCGCGATCCTGACCGTTGCCGTGTTTTTGGTGCTCCTGCGCCGTCAGTTTTCTTCCAAAGCCCGCGCGACCGTAATGTCCGGGCAGTTGTCTAACTTTTCTCCAGACGTCAAATTGGGAGAATACACCGACACCGGATCATCAAATCCCTTCACGTGATAACTGCCAAACAGTCCTGAGCGGCAGCCCATCAGGCCCGCAACATTGTCGGACACGAGCACTTCGCGGCCGAGGTCCTTGGCAAGTTCTGCAATGCGCGCGGCGAGATTGACGGCTGGCCCGACAACCGTGAAATCAAGACGCGTTTCGCTGCCGACATTGCCATAAAAGACATCGCCGGCATGCAAGGCGATCCCGACGCTCATGTCCGGTGTCACCATCCAGGTTTTCTGCTGATTGATCTCTCCGATCTTCTTCAGCGTGTCCCGTGCAGCCAACAAGGCATTATACGCAGCTGATTTTGCTTCCTCTTCCGTCTCATACGGGAAGATGGCCATCACCTCGTCGCCGATGAACTTCAGCACCTCACCGCCGTGAGCCTCAACGGCTTCGGTCATCGCACCGAAGTATTTGTTGAGGAACAGAACAAGTTTGTCGGCAGGCAGACTGTTGGACAGGCGAGTAAACCCGCGGATGTCGGCAAAGCTGATCACGGCTTTGATCCACTCGCCCTCACCGCGCCGCGTGGTTCCATCCAGAACCTTCAGACCAGCGCGCGGACCAACATACGTATCGAGCACTGTTTCAGCAGTGCGACGCAGCGTTTTGAGTTCGCACACCAAGGCCAACGGCCGCATGATCGAATCGAAAACACTCAGGTTCGCACCCGAAAAGCCTCTGGGGGCTTTCGTCGCGAAGGTCGCAACCTTCACAGATCCATCGGAGAATGGCATCGGCAGAGCGATGTAATCGGTGTAGCCCTCTTCACGCAGTTCCTGGCAAACCGGAAAATCTTCGTCGGTGCCGGCACAGTTGGCGATATCGACCCGGACCGGCTGTTTTGTTTCATGAACACGCTTGATCGGGCTGCTCTCATAATTGGCATCAGCGTCTTCGCCCGGCACATAGCGCCGCAGCTCGCGCGTGCCTTCGCTGTCCCAGATCGAACCTTCCGCACGGACGTTCGGATGAACGATCCAGATACCAGTTGTCGCACGATCGACCGGCACGCCACCCGCCCGCAGCCGCTGCGCAAGTTCACTAACGATTTCAAGAGTGCCGTCCAGCTGGGGTGCATCGCTGTAGAGCCATTGCACCACATCTGCCGCGACAAGCGGCGCTTCGAGGACCATCTGCCCGCCCCTACTTTTCAAATGAGATGGTTGGCATATGGGTCTTTTAACCGGAGAATAAAAGTGGTGTTTTGCGGAAACTTTAAACTGGTTAAGAATTCACCGGGCCCGGAAACAAGGCACTGCTTCGGCCGGTGAGCCAATAAACCGCCAAACCGATCCACTCCCGAACGCCAATGTCGACGCGCCGCAATCCCTTGGACGCACCATCAAAGCCAAGTCCCCAATCCGCACCGCCACGGGTTCGGTAGTCGACAGGATAGGCCGTCACGCCGGTCCATCCGGCAGCTTCAAAAACCCCCATGGACCGGGGCATATGGTACGCTGAGGTCACCAAAAGCCAAGTCTGTCCCGGCTTTGGATCGACCAGTTCTTTCGTCAAAACAGCGTTCTCCCAGGTGTTCCGGGATTCGTCTTCCAAAACGATGCGTTCTGACGCGATACCGAAATCCTCAAACAGTCGCGACGCTCCTTCGGATTCCGTCGCCTGGCCCATGATGATTGTTCCTTGTCCCCCGGTGTGAACGATCAAGGCCTCAGGCAACTGCTTGGCAAGCCGGGCAGCAATCGTCAGTCGTTCCCCGGAAACGGTCAGAGCCGTCTCACCACGCGCTCCGGTGACCACCGTATCGACCGCACCACCCAGAATGATAACGCCGTCGTAAGATCCGAGCTCACCCGGTCTGGAAAACCTGTCTTCCAAAGGCTGGATCAACAAGTTTGCTACCGGGGAGAAACCGCAGATGACGAGGCCAATTGCGCCAACCCAAATGAACCGCCGTCCCCACTTTTGAAGCCGCTTCCCCATCGACATCACCAAGCCGAACACGACCAGCGCGATCAGGAAGTTGGACGGCTGAATGAAAAACGCGGCAATCTTGGAAAGATAGAAGAACATCTACTTAAGTCACTCCGGATCCCAGACAGGGCCCCAGGCGGCGTTGATCAGCCGGCCGTCAGGACTGCCTAAGGCGAAAATTTGCGCCATCTCGCCGCTGTCGAGCTCGAAATCGAAAACATCAATGTTGGCTTTCAGCCGATCCGGATTGCTGCTCTTCGGGATGGCAATGACATTCGGCTGCTGCACATGCCATCGCAATGCGATCTGAACCGGCGACTTGCCGTACTTCTCAGCCAAGTCGCGGAACAAGCCTTCCTGATCAACCCGCCCTTTGACGATCGGACAATACGCCGTCAGCGCCATTTCGAGATCCTCTGTCGTCTGCAAGAGCGTTCGTTGGCTCAAGAAGGGATGATACTCAACCTGATTGGTCACCAGCTGGCCACCGGCAAGATCCTGCGCCTGCCGCAACAGCGCGGACGGGAAATTCGACACACCTATCGACCTTGCAAGGCCGCGGTCGTTCGCCTCGACAAGTGCGCCGATGGTTTCCGCAAGCGGTATATCTGGGTTTGGCCAATGGACGAGCAGGAGATCCACATAATCGGTTTGAAGCTTGCGAAGACTTGTTTCCGCCGATGTTCTGAATGCATCGGCAGCGAGTTGATCCCACCAGACCTTGGTGGTCAGAAAGAGCTCTGACCGGTTGAGACCGGACATGCGGATGCCCTCGCCGACTTCCGCTTCGTTTTCATAATAGGCTGCCGTATCCACATGGCTGTAACCGTTCTGTAAAGCAAATGACACAGTCTGGGAGCATTGTGGCCCACGCAAATCCCAGGTGCCCAACCCAATCGCCGGGATCGATGCGTCACGAATTGATCTGGAAATCATTGTAAATTCTTTCATGGATGAAACAGCTGTGATGACAGTCACAGCCACCGCCAACGAACAGGGGCAAACTTCCCAGAACGTTCGCAAAGATGGCCGGAGACAATGATATGACATTGTATATGAAAATTGGTGGCAGAAAGGCAGTCTTGGCTGCCATTCCCCCGCTCAAAGACCGACTGGAGTCCGATCCCTGTTTTGATCTTGCACCGCTGCGCGGTGAGTTTGATGCGTCGGGAGACTTTTGCGAGTTCCTGGTTTTCCTCTTTGGTGGTTCCCCGTTCTATGACGGCAAGCCTGTGACCGACCTTCTCTCACCGCTTTGCGACTGCGACGATGTTTATGGCCGTTTCGTAGACCACCTCGTGGCGGTATTGCTTCACGATGACCTAAACGAAGAAAGCGAAGCGGAACTGCGTTCGCTCATGGAGCGTCTGCGGCCACATGTTCTTGCGCCCAAGCCCACGGCTCCTGTTCTGGTCTATTCCGTGGACAACGATCAACTGCGCGCCTGACACCACAAACAAAAACGCCGGCGACTTCCATCACCGGCGCTCTTTGTTGAAAGACTGAAGGGATCAGCCGAGTTCGTTAACGCTGGTCACGACTTTCCCGACGAGACCATAGTCAATGCCCTCTTCCGGGCTCATCCAGTAGTCACGGTCAGTGTCTTTTTCGATACGCTCGATCGGCTGCCCGGTTGCATCCGCGAAGATCTTGTTCAGACGGTCGCGCATCTTGATGATTTCCTTGGCCTGGATCTCAATGTCCGTTGCCATGCCACCGGCGCCACCGGACGGTTGGTGCAAAAGGAAGCGCGTGTTTGGCGTGCAGAAGCGCAGCTCCTTCGGCACGGACACGTAGATCAAGGCACCGGCACTTGCGACCCAGCCCATGCCGAGAATACGAACTTCCGGCGAAATGAACTTGATGGTGTCGTGAATCATGTCACCTGATTCAACGTGTCCGCCCGGAGACGACACGATGACGGTGATCGGATCGTTGGAAACCTGTGCCAGCGCCAGAAGGCGGGCGCACACATCACGGGCCATGTCCTGGGTCACCGGACCTGTAATCAGGACCGTGCGCGCTTCGAACAGATGCTTGTCGACCTGTATCGACGGTTGGGCTTTGGACTTGTCCTCGTCGTCATCGTCGAGGCGTGCAGGCACCGTGGTCGAATAGTTTTTCATGCGCAGGATTTAGCTCCCTTGGCTGTTATGCCGGTCACGACCGGCGGTTCTTTCCGGTCTGGTCAGCGCGCCGAGCCGAACCGGTTTGTCCCATGTGTAAGCGAAGAGCTTCGCTCTCGCAAATCCTGTCGGCGTTCTTAAGCCGAAAAGAGTTATCAGACCGGCAACATATGCGCACAAAGACGCTTTTCAATCCGGCCGGTGTGGATGAATGGTGAGTTTGCCGCCCCGACGCCCCGCGATCAGATGCCAGGCCAGCATCATCCCAAATGGCAAAGACGGCCAGACAAACCACAGAGTCGACAGCCCCGACGTCAGCAAATTGAGAACGAAGAAGAACCCAATCATAAAAACACAGGACTGGACCCGCCTCGGTTGAGACCGGATCCACCGGCGCGCCTGTTCAAATACGTTCGCCACCGCCTGCGTGTCTTTTTCCCATTTGCCATCACTGTTGGGTTCAGCAGGGTCCTGCAAATCGTCCTCATCAGATCCACCGGTCTCAGGAGAGTTCCGGCCGCCCAAGTGTACAGCGAAAGTATGCACTGGCTCGGAGACGTTCTTGACCTGCTTTGGACCAAGGGGTTCGAAACCGAGCGCCAGTTTTGTGCGGACCTGGTCGTAAACCGATTGCGACAGCATAATGCCGCCCTTTGGTGCCAGTTCCTGCAGCCGTGCGGCGACGTTCACGCCATCCCCATAGATGTCATCGCCCTCAATCATGATATCGCCGAGGTTCAACCCGATCCGGAACTCCATGCGGGTCGCGTCCGGCAACTCGGCGTTCTTATGAGACAGCTCGTTCTGGATCTCGACGGCGCATTGGACCGCCTCAATTACGGAAGAAAACTCCACGATGACCGCATCGCCCCATGTATTGACGATGCGCCCGTTATGGCGGGCTGTGAGGGAGGACATGATGCTGCGGTAGGTTTTAAGGCGACTGAGCGTGCCGTCTTCATCCTGCTCCATAAGCCTGGAATAGTGTGCAACATCTGCACACATGATCGCGGCCAAACGGCGCTTCGCCCGTTCCATCCATCTACCCCTGATTGCCCGGCACCCGATAACAAAATTGTGACCGGCACCTTAGTTAGGAATGGGAATCTTCGGCTGAAATTGCAAGGAAAAACCTTTGTCAATTGTCGCAATGCCAACTGTCAGATGAGTTCCGGTCGCAGTATCCTATTGCGTTTCAGCCAGCGTTCTCAAAGCGTTCAGCGCATCTTCGGCCCGTTCTTCAGGAACAAAAACATGGTCGTGAAAAAACGCCGCTACCACATTGGCCGGGATGCCTTGCTCCGCCAAGGCTTTGGCAACGGCTGCCGTCAATCCAACTGCTTCAAGCGATGAATGCACTGTCAGTGTGATCCTGCGAAACCATTCTGCCTCTGCCAGTCCGAGCTCACGTGCCCGTTCCAGCGGGAGAATGGCCGTCATGCCTTCCGTTTCGGAAAAAAGACCGATCGGGTCGTACTCGGCGAGTTCAACAAGGCTCTTGGTCGCGAACGTGCAAAACACATAGGGCTCGGGATCCAGCATCGGCCGCATGTGGGAGATCAGGTTTTGAAGATCGGTCTCACCGGTCATGATTGTTCAATTCCATCAGTTAGCTGAAGTTCTAGAATCGCGGCCATCGACCCCGCCCCGCATCCCGGCCTGCAACATGCCAGTAAACCAAGCCGGCGAGCGCACCGGAGCTCATAAACGACACAAGATCAAACAGGGTATACACCTGATCATCTATCACTCCAGTGATCCCAAAACCTATTACAGCACCGGACAACGTGTAAAAGATCCAATGTTGAATGTGAAACATCTCCGCTGCTATGAGAATGAAAGTAACAGGCAAAATACTCAGAGCGTAAGCAAAGAAAACCAAAACAAGCGTCACAATGAAGACTGCGGATATCGAACCAGCTGGCCGGTCAGTTGCCTCTGAGAAATAGCCAGATAGCAATAATAGGAAAATCAACAAAACTATTGCTGCTGTGACGCATCCATAAAAATACCCTTTCATTATCCGCCAGAGGGCAAAGTCTTCATGTGCGGTCAACTGTTTCCCCTGACACAGACTTCGAAAGCCCGAGACTAAACACCCGCCAGAAACACAACAAGAAGTCCACTGCCGATGGCCAAAACTTTCTGCAGCGGCTTTGTAAACCCGATCACGCCAAAGGAAATCAGGGCGAGGCCGAGACCGATCTTGGCTGCAGCCAACAGCGCAAGTGTCGGCGCATCGGACAAGGCAATCACCGACGGGTTGGCGATCATCGCCAAGGGAATGACGTAGAGCCCGATGCCCAGCGCCATCGCCGTGAAGGCCACTTTCAGCCAATTTTCACCTATCATCCCGGCTGCAATGAAAACCGCCCCACAGACTGGGGGCGTGATGGTAGAAATTAGCGCGAACCAGAACACAAACAAATGCGCCTGAAGCGGCTCAAGGCCCTGCTCGATGAGCGCTGGTCCCGCAACAGACACACAGATGACATACGCTGCCGTCGTTGGAACTTCCATGCCCAGAACCAGACAGGCAATGGCTGTCAGCAATAGCGCCGGCCACAAGTACCCCCCAGACCCGGAAAGGATCAGCGAGGTGATTTTTACACCGAGCCCGGTAATCGCGAGAACACCGATGATGATCGAGGCGCAGATGATGATCGAGGCGATGACGGAGACTTGGCGCGCTGCATTTAAAAAGGCGCTTTCCAACCGTCCAAGGATCTCCTTGCCCGAAGGCACACCCTTTGCAGTGAAAAACAGAAGGACAAAGCCTGCCAGAATGGCGAGGCAGGCCGCATATTGCGGTGTGTATTTCGCGCCAAACATTCCGTAAAGCAGCACCGCAAACGGCACCATGAAGAAAGCCGAGGTGATGAGCACCTGGCGGACCGGTGGCTGATCCTCCTTCGCAACGGCTTTCAGATCATGATGACGGGCATAGGCGTTGATCCCGATCCAGACCGCGAAAAAGTAGAGGATCGCCGGCAACAGCGCGGCCATCATGATCTGCGTGTACGGCACCCGGGTCAATTCGACCATGACAAAAGCACCTGCACCCATCAGCGGCGGCATGATCTGGCCACCAGAAGACGCAACAGCCTCAACAGCGCCAGCCAGACGTTTGGGATATCCCAGCCGGGTCATCGCCGGCAGTGTGATTGCGCCGGTTGAAGCGACATTAGCCGACGCCGAACCGGAGATGGACCCAAAAAGGGCCGAAGACAGAACGGACACCTTCGCCGCACCGCCCTTGAGACGGCCCGCGGCGGCGGCTGCCAGATTCATGAAGCCTTGGCCCGCTTCCCCGGCATTCAAGACCGCGCCGAAGATCACAAAGATCGCAACCACATTGACCGACACCCCGGTCAGGCTGCCCCAGATACCGCCTTCGGCGATGGTGAGGGTTCCAAGAAAGCTGGCCAGCGGTGTTCCGGAATGCCCGAATTCACCGGGAATATGCTGGCCGAACAATCCGTAAGCCAGCGCGAGCGCTGCCACAATCGGCAGTGGCCAGCCGATGGCACGGCGAGCACCTTCCAAAACCACGACCAAAAGCGTCGCAGCCACCCAATACTGAAAAGAGCCTTCCAGAAAACCGTATTGATCGGACAACATGTCCTGATTGATCGCCACCCAAAGGCATGCAGCGACACCGAAGACACACAATAGAGCCCCGCTTGAACGCTTGAGTAGTCCGCCTTCAACGAACAGGAAGATCCACGGCAAGGCCAAAGCAAGGTGCAGCGGCCGGCTGACAAGGTTCGGCACCAGGCCGGAAAAAATCAGTCCGAGGTGAAACACCACGAGGACAACGGCAAGGCAAAGCATGAGGGATCGCCAGACAGGCGACGTCGGGGTGTCAGTGCTGATCATGGAAACTGTTCAAAAAAGAGAGATCCGGCGCCAAATGAGCGCCGGACCGGGAGACAATTGCGTTACTGTTGAGCATCCGTGAGATCGATGCCCGCTTCCTGGTAATAGCGGACGGCACCTGGATGGATTTTGCCGGTGATGTTTTCCATCAGGCCCTGGTCAACGCCGTTCCACCAAGCTGCACCCTCACCCATCTTCGCCTTCTGCTCCCAGAAAGTCTTGGTCAGCGCGTAGGCCGTGTCGTCGTCCATCGCAGTCGTGGTGAAGGCGACCACCGGCAAGGATGTCGTGGTGATGTCCTCGCTCTGTCCGGCATAGGTGCCGGCTGGAATGACCAGCTTGGCCCGCTTGGATTGTGCGATCTGATCATCAGACAATGAAATGACATTCACTCCGGTCGATGCAGCTGCTTCAATAACGTTCGGTGCCGGCCAGGACCCGGCGGTTACAAATCCGTCGATTTGGCCATTCTTGAGCGCTGCAACCGCGTTGGACAGTTCAACCTCGGCAAGATCGACCTTGCCTTCCAGGCCGAAGAGCTTGAGGTACTTCTCACCTTCACGCGCCCCAAAAGAACCTTTGCCGAGCAGGATGGTTTTGCCTTCCATGCCTGCGAAATCGGTCACGCCGCTCTTTTCGGACATAACAAAGTGCATGGTCAGCGAAGGGATCGGAAAAAGGGCGCGAATCTCATCAAACTTTGGATCGCCCTTGCCCTCGAACATGGCTTTGCCGCCCTGGGCAAGCCTCACGAGCACCGGCGGCGTCGTGAAGACATAGTCGCCGCCCCGCGCGCGGGCTTCCATCACGTTTTGAACCGAGCCCTGGCTTTCTTCAACGGTGACGATGATGTCGCCATTGCTGCCTTCCTTGACCGCTTCTGCGATCTGAACGCCCATTTGGTAGTAGGACGAGGTGGACTTCGCCGTCTTGTAAGTGATGCGCGTTTCCGCTTGTGCTTGTACGGCACCAAACGACAAGGACAGGCCAATGGCCAGTTTCAAAAGACCGGATTTCATGCGTTCGCTCCCTATGGTTTTGATCAACGTTATTGGGAGCGCACCCAAGGCGCAATGCTATTACAAGCAGAAATGGTACGTCGGTTGTTCAAACCAGATAGGCTTGATCATAAAAAGTTTTATTTCGTCAGAAGCCTACACCGGTTTTTGTCCGGCAATCCAAGGCCGTTCAGGCGATGGTTGGCTCCCAAATTCCTTTGACAGGCTCGGCTTCTGAGTCTCCCGGCCATGGCGGCATGGAGATACAAATGAATTTCAGCGGCTGTTCGCTGTCGCAGCGGTATTGAAACGCAGTCCCAACCGGAATGTCGATGGACACTCCAGCTTCCAAAACCACCGTCTCTTCACGCCCTTCCCTTGCACGCCAGATCTGACCGCGTCCCTCCAGCACATGCCAGAACTCACTCACCGTTTTGTGGCGCGTTGCCTTGTTGATCTGCCCTGATGGAACAGTGCTGTGGATCATGTTGCCGGTCTCGCCATCCATGATGAAGCGGATCTCGGCACCTGCAGGCGACATGGCATCGGGCTTATCAGCCAACGTTGTGGTTTTCATTGGCCCTCCTGGCCTTTCAGGTTCAAGGCCATATTGCACAAGAGTTCGAACATGATCGAAACACCCAGGAAGGCCGTCCCGCCGCTTTGATCGAATGGTGGCGATACCTCAACAAGATCCGCTCCGACAATATTGACCCCGTCGAGCATGCGCGCGACTTGCAGCGCTTCAAACGAGTTTGGCCCGCCCACTTCCGGAGTGCCGGTGCCTGGTGCAAACGCCGGATCGACAAAATCAATGTCGTAGGAGACATAGGTCGCGCCTTGACCAACGATCTCCTTTGCCTCCGCCAGGACATCCTGCACCCCGCGGGCGAAATACTCCTCGATGGCAATCACCCGAATGCCCACACTTTCGGCAAAGTCCCGGTCTTCAAAATCATAGGCCGTGCCGCGAATGCCGATCTGCACGACCCGTTTGGGGTCCAGCAGCCCCTCTTCTACCGCGCGCCGGAAGGGCGTTCCGTGGGTGTATTGCATGCCACCAAAATAGCTCTTGAACAGATCCGTGTGACTGTCGAAATGGATCATCCCCACCGGGCCATGCTTGTTTGCAATTGCTCGGAGTATCGGCAGGGAACACAGGTGATCACCGCCCGCTGTCAGCGGTACAACACCCGCCTCCAAAACGTCATCATAGAACGCGGTCATGCGGTGCAGACTGTCGTCAACGCTTGCCGGGTTGGGGCCGACATCACCAAGATCCGCGCAATTGACCAGTTCAAACGGCCGGACGCCGGTGTCCCCGTTTTGGGCCCGGATCATTGTCGAGGCATCCCGGAGCTGCCGCGGACCGTGGCGCGGCCCCGGCCTGTTGGTCGTGCCGCCGTCCCACGGCGCTCCGATCAGCCCAATCTGCACGTCTGCCAGCCGCGGGCTGTTGAGTTCGACATGCGGCAGCCGCATGAATGTCGGCACACCGGCAAAGCGCGGCAGGTCGAACCCGGAAACGGGCTGAAAGAACGGATCTGACATGAACAACTCCCAAGGCGAGACGGCTGGAGCAAAAGGTGTCTGATTGAACATAACCAGACTTGAACCCGTCAAGGGACTTCTTATCTCTCGGTCACGCGGACGTCCGCGTACTCCGAAAAAAAATCAATCCGGGACGACCCGAGCATGGAGACAAACATGGCTTGGGTCTTGTTGTTATTGGCCGGCCTTTTGGAAATCATATGGGCGTATGCGATGAAACAGTCGCACGGCTTCAGTCGCCTCTTGCCAACCCTCATTATGGCAGTGGCCATGGCCGGGTCTTTCGGCCTGCTGGCCGTTTCGATGCGCAGCTTGCCGCTCGGAACGGCTTACATGATCTGGACCGGGGTTGGCGCGATTGGCGCTTTTGCTGTCGGTGTCTGGGTCCTTGGCGAAGCAATCACCCCGCAACGGCTGATCGCCGCACTGCTGATCGTCGCTGGCATGGTGACGATGAAACTGTCTTAATCACACTGGCTGTAACAAAATGATCGGATCGGCGTGGGCTACCACTCGATCCGTTCGCCCATGTGATCGAAATAGCCGCCGGTCTCAGCCGGTGTCAGGCCATTGATCACCGACAGCAGGCGTTCGGCGGCCTTTTCGGGCGCCTGCACCTCCAGACCCGATTTGGCAAACCCTTCGGTCAAAGGTGTTCGCACGGTTCCAGGATGCAGCGCCACACAGATCGCATTCGGTTTGCGCCGCGCGAGCTCAATGGACGCAGTCCGCACAAGCTGATTAAGGGCGGCTTTCGATGCACGGTAACCGTACCAGCCCCCCAGATTGTTATCTGAAATGGATCCTACCCGCGCCGACAGTGTTGCAAAAACGCTCTTTCCGTCTTTCGGCAGGAGCGGAAGAAAATGCTTTATCAAGATCGCCGGACCGATGGCGTTGATGGCATAAGACTCTGCAAGTGCTTGGGGATCCAGCTCCCGAAGACTCTTTTCCGGCTTGCGATCGCCCAGCGTCAATGCACCGGTTGCATCAAAAACGAGCCGCAGATCATCCCCCTGCCCGGCAACCCATTTGGCAGCCGCTTGAATGCTTGTCTCGTCAAGCAAATCCAAACCGGGGTGTGTTCTGCGGGAAAGGCCAACCACGCGGTCATAAGGACCGGTTTCATCGAGCACCCGCACCAAAGCGGACCCGATACCGCCCGTTGCCCCAATCACAATTGCCAAAGTACCCATAGATCGTCCTGTTGCGTTTATGTCGTTACGCAGCAACGGCCAATCGGGATTTGTGGTGACGATGACAATTGTGGAGGGCAAGGCAGACCGGGATGAATGGAGCCCGATCTGCCTTGCGTGACTAGGTGCAGGTGATGTCCACATTGAGTTTGGCGTCACCATTTTCCTGCATGGAAAAGGTGATCTTGCCATTGGCATCTTCGAACACGCCCGATCCACCGAGCACATCGCGGGTCTGGTCATTGGCGATCGTGCGAGTTTCCGGTGAATGAACCGGTTTATCGACCGTGTAAGCTCCCGACCGGGCATAGAGATTGCCGTTTTCAAAGCTCAGGACAACATCGGACGCCAGCCGGACCTGACCTGCATCATCTTCACCGAGGACCCGGGTTTCCCATTCAACTGAGCCGACCGCGTTGCCATTGTTGTCGACGAGATCACTGTGACCGATCCGAAGATCACCGGGCATCGGTGCATCGGATCCCTGTTTGACCACTTTGACGACGCGGTGTTCATTCATCGGCGCTGTAACCGAAAATGGTTGGCATTGTTCAAGTGCGTGCGCACTGCCAATTCCCAAAGCTGCGGTGGCGAGTGTTGCTGTTATGAGTGTTTTTTTCAGGGGCATGTCATTCCTCCATGAGTTTGTGCCGTCCAATGCACTGGAGATGCGACCACCCGTTCATATATTCAATAATTATTTCAGATGTTTAATCATTAAATTTACTACAGGAAACCATGGTCTTATTGTAAGACAATCAAACAAAATCAAATCTATATTTTATGTAATTTTCCGCGCCAAGTAATCCGAGAACCAACCAGCATACCGAACCTGCAACTCGGCACGGCGCCAGTCCTGTCCGGTGATCAGTCCGCGGCAGCGATCCGTGCCGCAAGCGCATTCCATTTCCCAGTCATCGTCATCGCCCGTTGCATAGTCAAAACCGAGTTCTTCCCCCACTTTGATATCCCGCATCGCATGAAACGCAATCTGGCCCCGAATTCCGAGATTCGGTGCACACGAATGATTGAGATGCATCATTGAGCTTTCCCGCTCGTCAGCAGAAACCGGGCCAATAAACAGGTCGTCGCCGATCTGGATCTCTGCCGGTCCCAAACTCCTTGCAAGTTCGTCGCGCCGCGCCCGGTCAAACACATGACCGCCTTTGACGACAACCAGCTCACCGTTGGTGATTGGCGCAGTGGCAAAAAGACCGCGCCCTTCAATTCCGCTGCGTCGCTTTTCCACCTTTGGCGAAAACCAGGTCATCGTCATTGTGCCAGAATTCCTTCAAATACCGTTTGGCGAAATCGACCGATATCATCTGGTCATGAGCTCTCACTCACACACCGCTTTGCCCGGTGTTCCAGAAATAACCGGTCTGCTTTCGCCTGTGCCAATGCGATTGCCTTTGCATAGGCGGAGTGCGCCTTGCCGAGGTGTCCCGCGCGAAAAAGCAGTTCCGCCTTGGCGGCATAAAGAGGCTGATAGTCCGAGAGATCCGGCTCTAACGCCGCAATCAGTTCCAGTGCCTCATGAAGCGCTCCGATCTCCGCCAATGCAACAGCGCGGTTCAGGCGGACCACATCCGTCGGCTCGAAAACCAGCAACTCGTCATAGAGCAATAAGATTTGCGCCCAGTCAGGCGATGCGCCTTCACAATGGCAGGCGGCAATCGCCGCTTTGATTTGGTAAGGCCCAAGTTTTCGGCGCGCCAGGGCAGTTTCGACCAGCGAGATGGCGTCTTGCAGTTCTGCCGACTTCCAGAGCCCCCGGTCCTGATCGAGAAAGGCGACGCGCGCTCCTTTGTGGTCAAACCGTGCGCCACGTCGCGCATAGTTGAGTGTCAAAAGCGCAAGGCACCCTTCGATCTCCGGGTCATCAGGCCGAAGTTTGTTCAATATGTTGCAGAGGAAGATAGCTTCGTGTGCGAGACCGCGTTGATCGTCTTCAGGTGCAGATAATCCTGTTGTGAAGATCAGATAGACGACACCCAAAACAGCATCCAGCCGTTCCGTCCATTGTTCGGAACCCGGCACCTCATACGAGATATCTGAGCCACCAAGTTTCGCTTTCGCACGGGACAATCTCTGCCCCATGGTGGTCTCCCGGTCCAGGAAAGCGCGCGCGATTTCTCCAGTCGTCAGCCCGCCCAAAGTGCGAAGCGTCAGCGCCATCTGGGATTTGGTTTCCAGTACCGGATGACAGCAGGTGAAGATCAGGCGCAATCGCTCATCCGGGATATCATCGTTTTCCTCAAGCCCGGACACCTCATCCATCATCATGGAAAGGTCCGTCTCGGCGCGATCGACTGTTTGTTTGCGCCTGATGCGATCAATTGCCTTTCGATAGGCAACCTTCAGCAGCCAGGCCTCAGGAGATTTGGGCAGACCATTGCGCCCCCAGTGAGAGACTGCGGACACCATGGCATCCTGGAGGACGTCTTCGGCCAATTGAAAATCGCGGAAATTGCCAATCAGGATAGACAATAACCGCCCCCGCTCGTCCCGGGCGAGGCCGCCCAGGACTTTGGTAACTGCGATGGCATTTGAAGCGGAGACGGTCATGGAACCTTCCAGACGGTTTAAGACACCGCCGTCAGTCAGCGTCTGGATAGTCCATCACTGGCCGTACTTCGACCGTCCCGTATTCCGCGCTCGGGATCTGGGCGGCATAACCAAGGGCCGTATCAAGGTCCGGAACATCGATAAGATAGAACCCCCCAAGGTGCTCTTTGGTCTCCGCAAACGGTCCATCCATGGTTTCCACCTTTCCGCCGCGCACACGCAAAGCTTTGGCAGTCTCGGCTTCTTTCAGCCCCTCGCCTGCCAGCATGACACCTTCCGCGGTCAGTTTTTCACTCAAGGCAAAGTAGCCGGCCATCATCTTCTCAAATTCCGGAGTGCCATAAACCGGCTCGCGGGCGGGGTCTGCATAGATCAACATCATGTATTTCATACTGAAATCCTCGTTTCTTCAGTGTCAAAAACTGTCAAAATCCAAAATCGGGCCGCGAGCAGACTTGTTCTTTTCCGGCAAAATCGCAAGACGCTTGCTCCCAAGGGGTCCTTCAACCAATTGGAGGAAGTGAACAGAGTTACCTCCCATCACGATCTAATCGACTGTCCCCTCAAGGCACCAAATTCAGGTTTCGACACCCTTCTGACGTTCGACGTCTGTCTTTTTCGACATGCAGGAAAATTAATTTGAAAAAATCGTCCGGCCGCAGCAACGAGAAGCGCTTTAGAAAAAAAGCCCCGGCAAACAAAGCCGGGGCAATTTGGGTTGTCTAAGCGATCAAACAATTACGCTGTCTTGGAGAAGATCTCCCGGCCGATCAGCATGCGCCGGATTTCAGATGTGCCCGCGCCGATTTCATACAGCTTGGCATCACGCAGAAGCCGACCGGTCGGGTACTCGTTGATGTAGCCGTTGCCGCCGAGAAGCTGAATGGCATCCAGCGCCATCTTGGTTGCGTTTTCCGCGGCATAAAGGATTGCGCCGGCCGCATCTTCGCGGGTGGTTTCTCCCCGGTCACAGGCCTTTGCGACGGCGTAGACATAGGCCTTGGAGGCGTTCATGGAGACATACATGTCCGCGACCTTGCCTTGGACCAGCTGGAAAGTGCCGATCGGCTTGCCGAACTGCTCGCGCTCGTGAACGTAAGGAATGACCACGTCCATGGCGGCCTGCATGATGCCGACTGCGCCGGCGGCCAGAACCGCGCGCTCATAATCGAGGCCGGACATCAGGACATTGACGCCCTTGCCGACTTCACCGAGCACGTTTTCCTCAGGCACTTCGCAATCCTGGAAGACCAGTTCCCCGGTTTCAGATCCGCGCATACCCAGCTTGTCGAGCTTCTGGGCAACGGAGAAACCTTTGAAATCCTTCTCGACCAGGAAGGCCGTCATGCCTTTGGGGCCCGCATCCATATCGGTCTTGGCATAAATGATCATCGTGTCCGCGGACGGACCGTTGGTGATCCACATCTTGGAGCCGTTGAGGATGTATTTGTCGCCCTTTTTATCGGCGCGCAGTTTCATCGACACTACGTCAGACCCTGCCCCCGGCTCGGACATTGCAAGCGCGCCGAGATGTTCACCGGACACCAATTTGCCGAGATAGCGTTTTTTCTGATCGTCATTGCCCCAACGGCGCAGCTGGTTCACGCACAGGTTCGAATGCGCCCCATAACTCAGGCCGATCGAGGCCGAGGCCCGGCTGACCTCTTCCATGGCAATGCAGTGTTCAAGATAGCCGAGGCCGGAACCGCCCCACTCTTCTTCAACCGTGATGCCGTGCAAGCCCAGTTCACCCATTTCCGGCCACAGCTCGCGCGGGAACCAGTCGTCCCGGTCAATCTTTTCAGCCAGCGGCGCGATGCGGTCCTGAGAATAGGACCGCACGGTGTCGCGCAGCATGTCGGCGGTCTCGCCGAGGTCGAAGTTGAAGCTTGGAAAATCGTTGCGGATCATACGCTGTCCTCCCATTTGCGCTTTTCGTAGCGCACGAAATTGCTCAGGATACCGACCCGGTCATAAAGCTGCCGGGCAACGGTGTTGTGATCGTGTGTGTGCCAGTAGACATTGCTGCAGCCGCTTTGTTCAGCCGCTGCGTAGACGGCCTCAATTAGCTTGCGGCCAACACCGCCGCCGCGCTGAGCGTTGTCGACATAAAGATCTTCGAGATAACAGGTCGGGGTAAGCGACCAGGTCGAGGCGTGCTCAAGGAAATGCACGAAACCGACCAGTTTGCCGTCTTGCTCCGCCACCAGCCCGTCATGAAAGCCATCTGAGAGCAGCCGCTCGAAAAGCCCGTCGGTGACTTCGTCAGCCAGGCTCTGCTCGTAAAACGCCAGATAGGCCTGCCAAAGCGGCAGCCATGCGGCTTTGTCCGCCCGCTCGATCGGTCTGATCGTAACTGGTGTCATGTTCAATCCTTCATGCCCGCAAGGCTCATAAGGGTGAAAAGTCCGGTTGCCACATGGACTTGGGTGTCGTCCGACAGCCCATAGACATCAGCACGGGCAATCGTTAGCGTCCGCCCCGGTTTCAGAACCCGGCCGCGGGCAACAAGCGTTGGCTGGGCCGCCGGATTGAGAAGATTGATCTTGTATTCGGTGGTCAGAACGCCAGTGCCATCGGCAAAAAGGGTCAGAGCCGCATAGCCGGCGGCGCTGTCGGCAATCGAGGATGTGGCACCTGCATGAAAGAATCCATGCTGTTGCGTCAGTTCCGGGCGCATCGACAGTTCCAGATCGACCGCCCCAGGTGCCAAATGGACCATGCGGGCACCAAGGTGATCCATGAAGGCTTGCGCCTCGAAACTCTTGCGCACCCGCTGTTCCCAGTTGGCTGATCGCGGTTTCAAATCCATCTTCAACGCTCCTCACTGGTGACGGGGGATAGCTCTTCCATGCGCGCAAGCGCACCGGCCTCCACCTCTTCCAGTTCAAGTAACGTCAATTCAATATCGCGCTGCTTTTCCAAAAGCTCTTCGCGCCGTGCGGCAATTTTCTCCATCAGGAGCCTCAGCTGCCCTGCTTCTCCCGGTGCACTGCCGTACATGCCGATCAACTCTTTGACTTCCGCCAGCGAAAAGCCCAACCGTTTGCCACGCAAAATCAACTTGATACGGGTTCGGTCCCCGGGCGTGTACAGCCTTTGACGGCCGCGGCGCTGCGGTGTCACCAACCCCTGCGCCTCATAAAACCGAAGCGTTCTTGTGGTGATGTCGAACTCTTGCGTGAGCTGTGTGATGGTAAAATAGCGCTGCATACCCGATCCTTCGCGGGCACATTTCCGCCTTTTTACGTTAAAGTCAATAGATCTTATTTTCGATATTTATTTCAATATTTTAACTTTGAATATCAACCACTGACAAATCGTTCTGGAGAACATTCAAATCAACGCTGCCGGAAATCCCGTCGACAGTCCCGCGCTGGTGATACTGCCAGAGCACCCAATCTGAGGCATAGGACGGCGCATGCCAGATGGAGCGCACCCAAAGCCTGCGGTTCAGTCCATTGCCGCTCAAATACATCCGATAAAACTCTTCCGGCGCATAGAATATGACCCGCTTGCCCGCGATCGGTTCCACCGCCGCAACAAAGGCGCTTATCTCCTGCAGCACTTCGTCAGTTGTTGGCCGCCGGGTACAGTTTCCTTCAAACTCCAGATCAACAACGGGTGCCAGCATATCCGGCTCGTCCGGCAGGACGGCCAAAAAGTTGCGCGCCTGCGAGGCACCGTCCTTGCACAAGCTGAAGAAGTGATAAGCCCCCGTTGGCAGGCCTGCGGCCCTCGCCGCTTGCCAGTTTGCAGCAAATGCCCGGTCGCGGAAATCGCCACCTTCGCTGGCCTTGATGTAAGCGAAGGCAACGTCGTCGCGCGCAGCCTTCACCCAGTCGATGTCGCCTTGATGATGCGAGACATCAATGCCGCGCACAGGAAAATCGTCCCGGTCCGGTTCCCAGTTCATGAAAAAGAAAGCCGCCCCTGCAATCGAAATCACACCACCGACGGCAATGTAGAACAATGTCCGCAAAACCGCTTGCAAGAATTTCATACCATCCCTCGCCGTCCCCATGCAGCGGCCACCATGGCGTAAAAGTCTTTATAATTTAGGCCAGAAAATTCGGCCAAAGCGGCGCCGATGCGAGTTCAAGAATATTGCCGTCCGGATCCTTGAAATAAAGGCTCGTGCCACCCGCTGGCCAGTCAACCTCGCTGATGATGTCGACGCCTTTCGATGCGAGGTAATCCCTCCAGGGATCGAGCTGATCATTCGAAATCCGGAAGGCAAAATGCCCATGCCCGCTTGTGTCATGGCCAGGAACAATTCCGCCCGGAGTTGGCACATCCTCTCCAGTGTGTCCACGGTAGAAGACAAGAAGAGTTTGCGCCGGCCCCGCATCGTAGGCGAACAGCCGATCGCCAGCGACCATGCGCTTCAAGCCCAAAACCCCTTCATAAAAGACATGCGCAGCGTCCATGTCATCGACGTAGACCGCAGTCTCAAGAATTCCGTCCAATTTTGGCCGCACGCGCTTAACTCCTCATCGTGGCTGGCAGGGTCCAAGTTCAGCTTCGCGTCAGCTCCGCCAATTAGCCTGGTCCGAGATTATCGCTCCAGAGGAAAAAACGGCTCTAAGAAAGATGAGCGTTTTGCGCATGGAAGCGGTGCTCTTCTGGCAAAAGCAAATGGACGCACAACATTGCAACAGCTCGTTTCAAAGAAGACCAAAGCCGCCAATCCTTATCAGGAAAAGTTACACCTAGCAGCTCAATATCTTCACTCGAAACAGTTCGAGGATGCAGCAAAGCTGTTCAAACCACTTGCAAAAAAACTTCCAAAATCGCCGCAAGTCAATCTTCTCCTGGGTTCGGCATACCTGGGCAATGGCGAGGCGGCAAAAGCGGTGGACGCCTTTCGAAAAGCGGTCCGCTTTGCCCCGGAGGACCCAGCGGCGCATATAAAACTCGCCACAGCCCTGGTGAAGAAAAACGCAGAGCTTCAATCAATCCTCAATATTTTGGATAAAGCGCTCAAAATTGCTCCAGGATCAGTGGAAGCGAATGCTCTGAAAGCTTCTTTGCTCATAAAACACGCTCGGTTTGACGACGCTGAAGCTTTGATTGACCAAGAAATGGCCAAGCTGAAGCCGGACCTCAAATTCCTGGCTCAATGCGCAAAGGCGTTCCAGCAAGTGAGTAAATCCGAACGGGCTGAACAGATTGCCGATTATCTCCTGGAAGCCGCTCCAAACGACACCGACTTCATCGTTCTGAAGGCAGACATTCAGTTTGCAAGGGAACAACACCTTGAGTGCTTCAACATTCTGTCCAAAGCAGCTTTAGATCAGCCACAAAATACAGCTATCGCCTTCTGCTTCGCAAACCTCTTGCTGCATTTGTCAAGAAACTATGAGGCATTGCCGTATCTTGAGCTCTGCACGAACAACAACCCGAGCGATGCTAAGGGCCGCGAGTTGCATGTTCATTGCCTGCTGATGCTGGAGCGCTACGATCAAGCGGATCTACTCATTCGCGATTGGATCAAGCACCATCAACATACGACACCCACTTCGGAGCGCAAAAGAACACTTGGCCAGTTTCAGTGGCTCAGGGCGTTCATAGAGTTCGGACGCGGCAATATCGAACAAGCTTGGGAACACTACGGCGCGCGATTTGACACCGGGGCCGTCAATGGCGCTGTTTCTCTAAACTATCCTGCACCCTCTTGGACCGGAGAGGATCTGAAAGGCAAGACGTTGTTGGTATGGTCCGATCAAGGCCTCGGAGACACGTTGAAAGGCGCTTCGCTCATTCCCGAGCTTGCTCAGTGCGCGGAAAAAGTCATCCTCGAAACCGAGCCACGGTTTGTCCCGTTCTTCAGTAATTCGTTTCCGCAAATAGAAGTCCGTCCCTTTACCGGAACCACCGGAACACAGGCTGCGCGGCAGTTAAAAAAACAAACAGACTTCGACCTGGCATTTTGTTTGAGTGACACGCCAAGATTTCTGAGGCCGGACCTTAAAAGCTTCGAAAAGGTCAGGGAAACTGTCTACACCACCGATATCGAACGCGCTCGAAACATCTTATCCGATGTTCCTGGCCATGATGAAAAGCCAATCATCGGTCTGTGTTGGCGATCTCAGAACATGAAGGCGAGCCGCGCCCGTTACTACATGGACGCAGACGATATGATTGAAATCATCAACAAAGAAGACGCGATCTATATCAACCTTCAATACAAGGTCACTGACGAAGAGATCGAGAAAATTGCCTCCAAGTGCAAGGGCCGCTTTTTCCACTTCAAGGATGCCGACCTTTTCAATGACCTCGACACACTTGCGTGCCTCATAAATCTTTGTGACGTCGTTATATCTGCAAACACCAACGTTGCTGATTTGGCAGGCGTGTTGGATGTGCCGTGCGTAAGGTTCGGCGGCGTCACCCCTCAGCTAACGATGGGCCAGGACTTTGTGCCATGGAGCCGGTCCGTAACGTTCATTCCAGTGCGTGAGCCGGCAAACTCTCGTGACATGATCCCTAACGTCATCGATGAGACAAAACGCAAACTGAGCGATTGTTATCCCCTCGCCCGAAACATCAGACTTCAGACCCCTCCCCCAATCGCCAGTGAGCATTCAACCAATCAGAGCCGCTTCCCAGGTTAGCAAAGCAGGTATGCGTGTCGTTTATCTCATCTTGTTGGAGCGACTTCGCAGGAGTGCCTGGCAGGTGAAAATGGGACCAGCACCAGCTGCCAGGCACAATTACACGTCAAAGCAGCGCGTTTTCGGCTTTCATCACCGGATTAAATTCCGTGATCCGATACTCAGCAACGTCCTCTTGCTTGAATGGGTCTTGGTCAATCAGTTTTTCAAGTTCTGCTCGGGTGTCCGAGCGGGCAAGAATAACACCACCCGTCCGTGGTTCCTTCGGTCCAGATGCTAAAAACACGCCTCGATCATAACCGGACTTCAAGAAAGCCCGGTGAGGTTCAATCAACGCATCAATTTTGGAAAGATCGGCGATGTAAGTCAGATCAACCACGAACAGGTTTCCGGCCATCATTGTAAATACCTTCAAGGAGAGGCCGGCTCACCGACCAGGGTGAGCCGGCACACAAGTCAAACGACCGACAATTTTACGTCGATGTTGCCACGGGTCGCATTGGAGTACGGGCATACCTCATGCGCTTTGGCGACCAGCGCTTCGGCCTCAGCCCTGTCCATGCCCGGGACCGAGACTTCCAGCGCGACCTCCAAACCAAATCCCCCCTCGGATCTCGGGCCAATGCCGACTGTCGCGGTGATGGATGTGTCTGCTGGGACCGCGATTTTTTCCTGGCTGCCAACGAATTTCATGGCGCCGATGAAACAGGCTGCGTAACCGGACGCAAAAAGCTCCTCCGGGTTGTTGCCTTCACCTCCGGCACCACCGAGTTCTTTCGGCGTCGTCAGCTTGGTCTTGAACGATCCGGTAAGGGTTTCAACCGTTCCATCGCGCCCGCCGGTTGCCTTTGCTTTCGTTTCATAAAGCACTTCAACGCTCATCTCATCATTCCCTTACAACGTGAAAACTGGATTTGCCCGAAGGCACAATTTTATATCGCACACGATATAATTTACCCACATAAGCTGCACTGGCAAAAACGTCAACAGGTTGCGATCAAGTCGCGCGCGATTTATAAGGCGGATTATGAGCACGACGACCAATCAAATGTCTCTTCTGGACGCAATCGGCTTCAATGCGCCCGAAGATGAAAAACCCAAAAAAGACAAGAAGTCAGCTGCGCCGGAAAAGTCTTCCAAGCCGAAGAAACGGAAGGCCAAAAAGACCACTGAAACGGCAGCCTTAGCTTCGAATGTGGAAGCAGTTGAAAGCACTGATCCAGAAGATGAAACCGGTGACGTTCCGGCGAACATATCGGACGCAGCCGTAGAAAATCCAATTGAAAACGGCGAGAAATCCGACGGCATCGGCACACTGGAGATCCGTCCTGATGGCCCGCTGCCGCTCGACAAGTATCTGTGCTTTTCGCTCTATTCGGCGAACCATGCGATGCACGGTGTCTATAAAACGTTGCTGAAAGACGTCGGTCTGACGTATCCGCAGTTTCTTGCCATGACTGTCTTGTGGGACAAGAACAACGTCCCGGTCGGGGCGATCACGCAAAAACTTCAGTTGGACACCAACACGCTCACACCGCTGTTGAAACGCCTGGAAGCCATGGGTCTCCTCACCCGCACCCGTTCCACCAAGGACGAACGGCAGGTGATCCTGAAGCTCACCCGAAAGGGCCGAAACCTTCAAAAGAAGACCGAACATTTTGCAGAGTGCATTTTCTCGTCAACAGGCCTGAGCCTTGAGGAGATTGTGGATCTTCAAACCAAGATCATGAAGTTGCGGGATAACCTCAGAAACACTGACCTCAACTGACGCAAGGTCTTCGGATGCTTAAAACGGCAAGCCAAACCAGAGTGCGGCAATGCCGAGAAAGGCGAAGAAACCGACGACGTCCGTCACGGTTGTCACGAACACACTGGATGCGATTGCCGGATCAATATTGAGCCGATCAAGGGCGATCGGGATCAATAGGCCGGACAAACCGGCAAACAGCATATTGATCACGATGGCGCTGCCGATCACAACGCCAAGCCCGACGCTTGAAAACCACAACCAGGCGGTCACACCGATCAGGACGGCCAATGCCAGTCCGTTCAAAAAGCTGACGAGGACCTCGCGATTAAGAACCCGCATAAGGTTCCGGGCGCTGAGTTCCTGGGTCGCGATACCCCGGACGGCAACGGTCATCGTCTGGGTGCCAGCATTGCCCCCCATCGACGCCACGATCGGCATCAGAACGGCAAGTGCAACCATCGCTTCGATTGTGTCCTCGAACAGCGCGATCACGACAGACGCCAGGACCGCGGTGCCAAGATTGACAACCAGCCAGGTCAACCGGGACCTCGCAATGGTCATGACATTGTCCGAAATTTCCTCGTCGCCCACTCCGGCGAGGGCACGCAGATCTTCCTCTGCTTCTTCCTGGATGACATCAACGATGTCATCGACAGTCAAAACGCCAACGAGCCGGTCATTCTCATCAACCACCGCAGAAGATACAAGATTGTAGCGTTCGAACCGGCGTGCGACCTCTTCCTGATCTTCCGTCGCCTGGACGGCGTCCAGCCGCTCGGCCATGATCGAGGTGACTTTTTCGCGCCGCTTGGTTCTCAAGATCTTGTCGAGATGGACAGACCCCAACAGTTTGAACGAGGGGTCGACAACGTAGATCTCATAAAAGTCATCCGGGAGATCCCGGGCTTCGCGCATGTAATCGATGGTCTGGCCAACGGTCCAGAACGGCGCTACCGCGATGAACTCACTTTGCATGCGGCGGCCGGCGCTGTCTTCCGGATAATCCAGCGCCTTTTTGAGCTGGGCCCTGTCCGCATAGGGCAGTTCTTCAAGGATTGCCGCTTGGTCGTCTTCGTCCAGATCTTCAAGGATGTAGACCGCGTCATCAGAATCAAGTTCGCCAAGCCCTTCCGCGATGACTTCGTTCGGCAGGTCTTCCAGAAGCTGCAGACGGACCGCCTCGTCCGTCTCCGTCAAGGCGGTGTAGTCAAAATCCTCGCCGAGAAGCCGGATGAAGGCGGCCCGGTCATCCGGATTTAAGGCCTCAAGTAGGTCGCCCGTGTCTGCTTCGTGCAAATCAGCTGCAATTGCTGACAGCCCGGATTTGTCTTCCGCCGCGATTGCGGTTTCTACGGCCGCTATGAAGTCCGGATTAAGCCGTTCGTCCTCGTCGCGAACCGGGATCTGCAGCTCCGGTAAAGGGGGCATATCAAGCTCGGCAGCATTGCTCATTTTGCCCTCCCTTTGTTCCGTGCGTTCTTGCCGGACGCAGCTGCATCCTATTTGCAGGTGCCTCCAGAATTAACGGCAGATGCACAAAAGCGCCACCGGAAAAGCGATGGAGGTCCACAGACTTAACGAAAACCCGTCTAGTCAGGAACACTTCTTAAAAGTTGCCGTTTCCCGCACCGCTGAGAGATAGTCCCTTGCCTTCGCCGGCAAAATTCTTTCCTCATCGGAAATGCAAGGCTTGGCTCGTTTGAACGCATTTTGTGCCCGCCGGCTCTTCAAGCATACGCGGCCTTCTGCCAACACTTCCTGCTCCACATACCAAAGCTGCTGACAGGTCAAAGAACCAAGCGAAGACTTGTTTGGCGTAAACTCTTGCGAATGGACAACCGGCGGCCACAAAAGGAGCGCGACCAGAGCAATAAGGACCTTCATCCGGGGTATGGGTACTGAAAACAATCGTTCGCAGGTGTGCTTTGCCATCTCCTAGGTATCCGCTAACCCCGCTCGATTCGCAAAACCATTTCAGCCGATGAACAATCGAAACGTGCCTAAATGCTCCAGGAGCTTTCCGGGCGGTCATCCTGCTCAGCATCCAAAGCAGCCTGGTACGCATTAACCAGGTCATCCGGTTTGCTGATCAGAAAACCCTGGATATCCGAACACCCGGCCTCAATTAGAAAATTTCGCTGTGCCCGGGTTTCGACGCCTTCAGCAACAACGCCCATACCAAGGCTCTTTGCCAGAATAATGGTTGTTTTGACGATTGTGGCCGCGCTTTCACTCGTATCAAGGTTTTCGACGAAGGACTTGTCTATTTTCACTTTGTTGATCGGCAGCCGCAAAAGGTGTTTGAGGGATCCATAGCCGGTACCGAAATCATCAAGCGAGATCAGCACACCAAACTCATGCAGCCGAACCAAATTCCGATGGATTTCCTCGAAACGCTGGTCCAGAAGCACCGTTTCCGTGATTTCAAACTCAAGCCGCCCCCGCAGGACCTTTAGATTGTCCAACTGGCGCGCAACGCGATCCGGGAATTCCGGATCGCACAGCTGAGACGTCGATAGATTGATCGCCAACCGGCCAGGATCAAATCCCTCATCGATCAGCTTTGCAAAGTCGCGGCAAGCCGCCTTGATCACGGCGCAGCCCAAGGGAACACCGAGGCCCGCATCCTCAGCGATGGCCACGAATTCAGCGGGCGATACAGGCGTTCCGTTTTGCGCCCAGCGCGCCAAAGCTTCAAAACCAACCAAACGGCCCGTTGCCGCCTCAACCTGAGGCTGGTAGGCAACAGTAATCTGATCGTTCGCGATCGCTGCCTTCAACCCTTGCGCAAGGTCTTGGCGCCGCTCAAGGCTACGCCTATAGAGCTCGTCATAACATCGCCATCCGTTCCGGCCGGACGCTTTGGCCTGGTAGAGCGCAAGGTCTGCACTCTTGAAGATTTCAGTAGATGTGTCTCCATCGGCCGGCACGCGTGCCAAACCCATTGAAACCGTTGAAGGGATTGTTCGCGACCCTAACTGGACCGGCTGGCAGAGCGCAGCATGCAGGCCGGGCATATCGGAGAGCCCACCATCGAGGCCACCGAGGCCCGGAACGATAAATGCAAACTCATCGCCTCCAAGACGCGCGACCGTGCCGCCACCGGCCTGGTCAACAAACCGTTCCAGACGGGCAACGGTTTCCTGCAGCAGAAGATCACCAGCATCATGCCCCAGTGTATCATTGACGGATTTGAACTGATCCAGGTCCACGATCCCGAACAGCGCGCTCTCTGATGCCGCCTTTGCTCTTTCCGCTATTTTGGAAAGCTCCCGGATCATGACGTTCCGGTTGGCTGCGCCCGTCAGCGAATCCGTATCGGCAATTCGGCGGATCTCTTCTTCCGCCCTTTTCAGAGATGTTACATCCGTGCGCACACCAACGCTGACACCCCTGTCTGAAACCCGTTCACGAATTTGAACCCATCGACCATCGGTGAGTTTTTCCACCAAGATGGACTTGGGATTTCGATACGACTCCAAGCGCCGCTTTAACCAGCGTTCCTGTTTTTCTGGAGTATCTCCGGCATCCGCATAAAGGCCTATGTCAAGCCCATGCATCAACATCTCGCGGAACGTAACCCCGTCCTCAATGGCAGGCGCCGTATCGGCATAGTTGGAACGGTAAGCTTGATTACACATGATCAAGCGGTCGTTGCTATCAAATGCAACAACAGCGTCTGGTATTGTTTCAATCACATCCCTCAGGAGTGTCCTCGCCTCTTCAAGCTCGCGCTTATGGTTTTCCTCAGCTGTGATGTCCACAAAACTGGCCACCACTTCTTGCTCTCCTGTCGGCGTAGATCGTGTGGGCCTCGCATTCACCCTCAGCCATTGCACCCCGCCATCCGGACGTTTAACCCCAACAATCTGGTTCATGACCGGCTCGCCGGTGCGCAGCGCAACGGTCGACGGCATTTCTTCTCCAGTCATTGGACGGCCGTCAGGAAAAATCGTGCCCCAAGTCGGATCCATGATTTCCTGACCGCGCATTTGCGCTTCGCTCATATGAAGAAGACGGCAAGCCTCCGGATTGGCGGCAATAATTTCGCCGTTTTGACCATGAAGGACCACACCCGCCGTAACGTTGTCGACAATTGCCTGCAACCGTTGCCGGCTCTCTACGAGATCAGTGACATCCCCCTCGATAGCCATAAAACCGGTTACATCACCGACTTCATTCCGAAGCGGGCGGATTTCCAAATCCAGCCAATATTTTCGGCCGGTCTTTGACTGATTGAGAATTGTTTCACGCACCGGCTCCCCGGCATTTATGGCGGCGGTCAGTCGCGCAGCCGTCTTGGGATCCGTTTCCCTACAACGCAAGAAATGGCCAGGCTTGCGTCCTGAGACCTCGGCCAAACTATACCCAGTCAACTCTTCGAAAGCTGGATTCACCCATTCAATTGCGCCATCGGCGTCTCCGATGACAACGGGTGTTCGGGTAGCATTAATGATCTGGTCGGCAAATTTGAGACGCCGGGTCAGAGCTTCCCGGCGCGTAACATCGCGCGCAACGCCCCAATGACCTAGAAAATTGCCCTTGGAATCGTAACGCGGTTCACCGTGGACCTCGAAATGAGACGCAGATCCATCACGCCCTCGGAGCTCACAGATAAAGCCCTCAATGGCTTGCCGGTTGGTCAAGACATCACGCAATTTGGCCGGGTTGCCGTCGAGGTCCGCTTTGTCTTCTATAATTTCCCAGAGCTTGCTGCCGGTCCAGTCCGGGAATTGCTTGACCATCAAGCCATCATCGCCCTGGATGCGCGTCAGTCGATGTTCTGCATCTGCTTCCCACAACCAATCGGACGATAAGGCCAAAAGAGTTTCCAGACGCGCTTGTGCCGCAGCTTTTTGCCGTTCTGCCGCCACAAGCGCAGTCTTGTCTGTCGCAACACCAATCCCGCCGACGATGCGGCCGCCTATTATGAGCGGCACCAAGGTCGTTTCAGACATGATACGGCCATGGCGGGTCTCAGTTTCGGTCATGCAATGGACCGTTTCCCCCGCCAATACGTTTTTGTGCATCGTGGCCCAAAGCTCGACCTGCTCCTTGGGCATGCGTGTTTCGTCGGCCCGTTTGCCGATCAGGTTTCCAAAGGCTTCTCGATCAAGTTTGTTTTGGAAGACATACCGGCCAGCTCTGTCGAAAACCCAAGCAGGTTGCGGCAGATTTTCATATGCGGCACGCAGGAGATCGTATTCCGGAGCTTCAAAGCGGGACTTCTCGTCAAACTGAGCAGGTTGCTTCATTGGCACTCACATCAGATCACACGTGCAAATTCCTCTAAGGCAAAACAACGCCCCAACAGTCATATTCATGAGCAAAGACTAAAGAAAACACGAACACAAGCCTGTAAATTCAGCGCAATAAACAAAGAAATTTTCTTGAGCTCTAACGTGCGACTTGTTCAACTGCAAATAATGACAATGGTCTTCAAACCTTGCTAGCTCAAATCGTCGGCTTTGGTCGGTGCTTTTCAGCGCTAAAACCAAAAGCGGGTGCGCCGAAGCGACGTCTACAACAATTCAGAATTTGGCCGTGCGCGACCTCTAAGGCTGAATGCCAAGAGCTGCAAACCAGTCAACCATCCGGTCCTGGTTCACACCAAGATCAGAGCCACCATAAACAAGGTGCGAGTAGATGTGGACGAAATCGCCCTCCACCCAGACCTGCGTGACATCCGGAAACCCCCACACCTTCGAGCGATGGACGAATACGAGCGGCAAATTATCCAGTGAACCTGACACACGTTGTGTGCGGGCGGTCTGAGCAATCTGATGTTCCAGTGCCGAGAGGTTGACGGCCTCAAGCCGGCGGACCGCATAAAACCCACCGGCGAGTTCCGCGTCTCCAACGGCGGACCGCGTTGTCACCGCAGGAACATCCGCCCTGGTCACGGGCAGAAAGCGGAAAAACAGGGCCGCCCCCAATCCGCATAACACCACAACAAGCGCGACCAAGCCCCAGAGCCATGAACTGCCGAAACTGAGTTGCAAACCGTTCATGATGTCCTCCGAGGCAAAGAGCAGCCACGTGAATTTTGCCTGAAGCAGGAGCCGGACAGCCGGTGATGTTTTTCGCCAAAGCGGTTCAAAGCAGAGCTTGCACCTGCTTCATCGCAGCGCACATCAATCAATCCGATAGGCAAGCAACACATCCTTCGGTACGAAACTAAGAGCACTTTCATGAGTTGCACGAGCTTTGATTTTTGGCGCCGCCCCCGCTTCATGCGCTTCCTTCCAGCGAAGGGCGCATAGGCACCAGCCATCTCCCGGCTTAAGCCCGGGAAAACCGAAGGCTGGAATGGGCGTTTGTAGATCGTTCCCGCGTGCCTTGGTGAAGGATAAAAATTCTTCCGTCACCACAGCGCAGATAACATGGCTCCCTCGGTCTTGATCATGCGTTACACAGAACCCATCCCGAAGATATCCGGTCATCGGGTCGGTACAACAGCTCTCGAGAAGATCGCCAAGAATGTTCTTTGCCATGCAAAGCTTCCGTCAGAAATGGAGGTAAGTTGCCTTTGGCGTCAGTCGCCAGCCAGATAGAGCAAGACATCCAGGCGACAAGGCGGACGGCATCAGCGAGGCCCTGGGAATTCAGCTTGCGCTTTTGTTGAATATGGCGCGCCGATGAGATCTTCTATGGTCATGCCGCAAGATAAAACTCGGAGGAAAGCGCCATGGTCACCTCTCTAACTGACGATCAACTGAGATCTCTTTTGGAAACAGAAGAACAGGACATGAGCGTCGTATTCTCCGATCCAAATGTTCCTGACAATCCGATGATCTTTGTCAGTGAAGAATTCGAACGCCAGACCGGGTACACATCGGCCGAAGCCGTTGGACGCAACTGCCGTTTCCTTCAAGGTCCGGAAACCAACCCTTTCGCGATCGAAGCAATCCGCCAGGGTTTGAAAGCCCAAACGCGCTTTACAATCGATATTCTGAATTATCGAAAAGACGGCACGCCCTTCATGAACCGGCTGCGCATCAGGCCAATCTTCGATGGCGATGGTCGGCTGACTTTTTTCGCTGGTGCGCAAAACCCAGTTTGATCAGCGCACGTCCGATATCGAACGCTTTGCTCGAGCTTGTTGATTGGCAAAGACCGCCCTAACTGAACAGTCAGAGCGGCCGAATTTATTGGCGCAGAATATCGAGTTAAACTCGTTTCCCGCCTTCAAACTATATTGCGGCTACAGTTCTACGACGACCTTGCCGATCGCCTGCCCGCTTGTCAGCCGGTCATAGGCCGCCCCAACTTCCGGAAGCTGAAAACTTGTTGTATCCAAAAGCGGTTTCAGCGCCCCAGCATCAACAATTTCGGCAAGTCTGGTGAGGATGACGCCGTGCTCTGTGCGCTTGAAATCATGCAGCATGGGGATCAGCATAAAAATCACATGAAGGGACAAACCCTTAAAGTGAGCGACGCTTAAGTCAAGCTCGACCAGCGCCACTGTAGACGCGACGTTTCCGTTCAGCGCTGCTGCCTCGAATGAGTTTGCCATATTGGCGCCGCCGACGGAGTCAAAGACAACATCAAAACCCTGGCCATCCGTGTATCTCGCCACATAGTCGGCGACCGGCTCGGACGTATAGTTGATGGCTGTCGCGCCGTATCCATTGATCGCAGACAATTGCGCGTCTTTGGAGCCGGTCGCATAGACCTCCGCACCGAAATGCTTCGCAAGCTGGACTGCAACATGTCCAACTCCACCAGCGCCACCATGAACCAGAACCTTTTGACCTGCTTTGACGCCCGCGCGGGTGAGACCCTCAAACGCGGTGATACCAACAAGCGGAAGGGCTGCTGCCTCGCGCATGGTCAAAGACCGGGGTTTCTTGGCAATGAGCCGCGCATCAACTGCCATCAGTTCCGCCAATGCGCCCGGCAAATCGGCCAGCCCGCCAGCGCAGCCATAAACCTCATCGCCCGGACCAAAGCCGTCAACACCCTCGCCCACGGCCTCAACCGTGCCGGCAAAGTCCATTCCCAAGAGGGCTGGCAACTCTGGAGACAGCGGAAGGTCGGTCCCCATCTGTTTGATCATCGTATCAACTGTGTTGACGCTGGTCGCGCCAATGCGCACGAGCACTTGTCCGGGCTTCACCTCAGGATCCGGCAATTGGACAGCATCAAATTCTGCAGTCTCACCATAAGCCTTTAAAACCATCGCTTTCATAAATCATCTCCTTGAGCAGCGTGTTGCTTTGAAGATGAGATTTTTCATTTTCCGTATAAACTAGCCAATGTAGCATTCTGTTTTCGGAATTTGCGCATAAAGGCTGGACTGATCGATCCCAATACAAATTGTTGGCTCATTTGCCGACCCCGCATTTCTTGAGTGGATCTGTCAAAAATGCCGCATCCGGTCGAACAGACGGGACTGGCATTCGTTCGCCGATGCGCCATTTGGCTCTACAACACCTTTGATGGAGACCTTGATGGTACGCGCAAATCACGATCGGGCGACACTTCAGCAGCCCGCTTATGAGCTTTTGCAGGAACACAGGCAGTTCGAGATCCGGCACTACCCTTCGGCAGATGCGGTCCGGATCATCGAAAGCAACGGCCGGAGCGCGGCAACCCGAAGCGGCTTCAACGCTCTTTACAGCTACATCACCGGAAACAACGAAGACCGGGTTCACTACGACATGACCGCGCCGGTTTTGCAGCGGGCGTGTGGTTCAAACAACGTATCTCCGCGATCAGGCGCGACAAGCGATCTGATGGATGGTGACTGGGAGATGTTTTTCTTTTTGCCTGACGGTGTCGACGCAGCTTCCGCAACAGAGCCGGTCAATACACGCATTGAAGCAACGACGCTTGGCGAACGAAAGGTAGCGGTTCGCAGTTTCTCCGGCCGCTGGTCGGATGAGAATTTCGCGGATGAGGCGATGCATTTGCTTGCCAGTCTCACAGAGAACGGTTTTACAACAACCGGCCCGGTCTCCTTCGCATTTTATGATGCACCGTCTGTGCTCCCGGCCAATAGATATAACGAGGTTCAAATTGAGGTCGAGTAACGCTGAACAAGACAGGCTGCCAATCAAAACCAAGTCTTCAACTCGACGCAAAAAGCTGACGGATCCCTCCCAGCTGTCTGAAGAACATGCCAGTGAGGTGATCGAGATGGCCCTTTCCGATCACATCAGCTTTGCAGAGATTGAACTGGAATACGGGCTTCATGAACAGCAGGTCAAAGCGCTAATGCGGGATCGCTTGAAACCCTCCAGCTACCGGGCCTGGCGCAAACGGGTTCGCAAGTTCTCCGACCGGCGCGCGCATTACAAATGACGATGCGTAGGAACAGCTGCTGGCAACTCACAAACCATGCGCGCCGTACTTTAGCAGGACCGGCACAACGAGCTCTTCCTCATCTATCAAGTGGCGATCCAGTTTTTCGGACAGTCGCTCGACTGTTTCATGGAAAGCAGAGACAGCGTTTGTTTCTTCATTCGACTGAGACAAGACGGCGTTGGCCTGATCAACAAACCCTTGCAGATGGGTGTCCAGCAAATGGTGATCGGAGTCCAGCAACTCAAACCCTTGAGCAAGCCGATTGTCTTTAGACACAAGCACTGGAAAATAGTGGTGATCTTCGATCGTGTGGTGCCCATGTAACTCAGAAACCAGCAGGGATCCGTATTGGGCAAGGTTTGATGCGAAGACCTCTGGCGCAATCACTTTGTCTAGCCGATGCTCACACAGGGAATTCAGGCGCGCGAGAAGATCGCGGAACATCATGTGCCGTTCGAGCCAGAACTGGATCAAACCGTTGTACCCAGCTTCTTGCGTCCATCCGGTGCGTGGATAGTCCTCCAAAAGCACGCGCAAGGCATCTGGAAGCGCGGTTCGATAGTTCAGGGAAAGCTTTTCGTCCATAAGACTTCGCAGGCAATGCCACCCAACACTGCCGTTTGAGCTTTCTGTCGGAGGCTGTGGTTCAAGAATGAATTTCCGCAGTCGGGATATAACGCTGCGGCGCCGTAATCAAATGGCTTCACGTCATTTGGCGTACCTCATGCGCAGTCACACTAGCGCAAACCCACACGAGATTGCCATAGAGCCCACCTGTCCTATCTGACGTTTGGTCAGCGGCGGAGGCCGCAGATCAAGTTAACGACTCGATATAAGGTGGGATTTGATATGCGTTTCACGATACCGCTCCTGGCTGCGATGATGCTGACCGGCCCAGCCCTTGCCGAAGACGTTGCCTATAACGTCTCCGGAGAAGCCTTCACCGGATACTTTGCCAAGGCTGAGGACCCGAAAGGCCTTGTTCTGATCGTTCATGACTGGGACGGCATGACCGATTACGAACGCAAACGGGCGGATATGCTTGCGGACATGGGGTACAACGCCTTCGCCCTTGATATGTTCGGCAACGACACACCAACCGAAACAGTTGACCATCGCCGGGCTGCAACCGGTGCCCTGTATCAGGACCGCGATCGCATGAGGTCCCTGATCCAAGCAGGTGTTGATCAGGCTAAACAACTGGCAGGTGACACCCAAATGGTTGTTATGGGGTACTGCTTTGGTGGTGCGGTCGCCCTTGAAATGGCCCGCAGCGACATGTCCGGCATGGCGACCGGCTATGCCAGCTTCCATGGCGGTCTGTCCACACCAGAGGGTCAATCCTGGACCGGCGATGAACCACCGCTGTTGGTTTTGCACGGTGGCGCCGACACATCAATCACGCTGGATGATGTTGCAACGCTCGCCAAAGAGCTGGAAACCGTCGGCACGCCATACTCCATAGAAGTATACTCTGGCGCGCCCCATGCCTTCACAGTCTTCGGCTCGAACCGTTACCAGGAACGGGCGGACACCGCGAGCTGGGATGCCTTCTCGACCTTCTTGAGTGAACAGCTCTAAGGGCGTCTATTTAATCCTGCGCGGCCACCAAACCGCTCAGTTCCGGACGACGGCTCGATCCGAGTGAACATTCCAAAAGCGGTGCTGTACGCGGCTTCGGCGGGAAGCCCGTCGCACATAACCGCCCAGCCACCTCTCAGAGCATACCAGAGTAGACAAAGAAAGTGCTCATGCGAAGTTTGACGTGTCTGTTTCTTATGCTCGCTTTCGCTGGCAACGCGAACGCTGAAGAGATGGTCAATATCGGCAGCTTTGAAATAGACAGGACCGAGGTCACAATCGGCGCCTTCCGCGAGTTCATTGATGCCACAAACACAACGACGTCGGCGGAAATCGCGGGCGGCGGTGAAGTGTATGAATCCGGCTGGGTTCAAAAACCTGGCTGGACATGGCGAACGCCCTTCGGCCTTCCTGCGTTGTATACGGAGCCCGCCGTGCACGTGACCTTCGAGGAGGCATCAGCTTATTGCGCCTGGCGCGGAAAACGTCTTCCGACTGATGCGGAGTGGGTCGAAGCAGCCTACACGGAGCGCCGGATTTCACCGCCCGCGCCCTTCGAACCGGGTGTGACATACCCCTACCCGACCGGAAAGACCCCGGAAGGCGCCAACTGTCTTGAGGGTTGCGGCGCCTCACCAGCTATTGACGTCAGTGCTGTATTGCGCCGTGGCACCGGCCATGCTCCAGCCGGAACAACACGGCCCGGTGTCAACGGTCTCTACGATATGGGAGCAAACGTCTGGGAGTGGACCGACAATGGCGCGGGCGGTCAAAAAACCACGCGCGGCGGCTCTTGGTGGTATGGGCCGCGGCAAATGCATCGGGATCACATCGCAACAAAACCGGCTGGCACAGCGGTGGTCTATATCGGCTTTCGCTGTGCCCGGTCTTTGTAGGCGGAGTGCGCTGCCAGTGTCTTGGTCAAAAGAAAACCAAAATTGCCTCCGATCAAGAACGTCCGTGACGAGAGGAACACCATGCGTCGGCTCTTGATCTGGAGTGCCTGTTTTATCCTGTTCAATTTGGCGCTGGGGCTGACCGCCTATCTGTCGGGCGTCCGGTCACCGGACACCCACTGGAGTACCGCCAACCGGGAGCCCATTGGCATTGCGCCAGATCCGCGGACGGAACAGCAGGCCATCGTTCAGGTCTATGCGGCGCGGGCGTTCAGCTGGCGCGGCTATTTTGGTGTCCACAGCTGGATATCCGTGAAACCGGCGAATGCCGATCATTTTACCACTTATGAAGTTACGGGGTGGCGGGTCCGCTACGGCGGCAACGCCGTCCGGGCCTCCCGGCGTGCACCGGACAGCCGCTGGTTCGGCTCCGAACCAGAGCTTCTGGCAGAACTGCGCGGCGAACCGGCAAACGAGGCGATCGTGCGCCTGCAAACTGCTATTGACGCCTACGAATTCAACAGCATCTACACAGTCTGGCCCGGCCCAAACTCCAATACATTTGTCGCCCATCTTGGCAGAGTGCTCCCTGAATTGCGGCTGGATCTGCCCCCAACCGCTGTTGGCAAGGACTACCTGGCCTCAGGGCTCTGGGCGAAGGCTCCAAGCGGCACCGGCTACCAACTGTCCTTGAAGGGGCTCTTTGGGGTTTTGGTTGCCTGGGAAGAAGGATTGGAGCTCAATATCTTGGGCCTCACCTACGGCATTGATCTCAATGACTTTTCTCTAAAATTGCCGATGATCGGACGCATCGGCTTTTCATCCGGAAATACGCCTTCGGCCTGAAGATCGCTGGGCGAGGGGCAGAGCAACTGCCCTGATCAGCGATGCTCCCAACCAATCTTTGATCGGCACGCCTCTCGTTACAAAAACCGTTCCTGCGGTGTTTGGCCACGCTTGCCGGTAGGCATTCCTAGCCGAATTTCATCCGCAGGCATGAGTGCTCAAAAACCCTCAACGAACAGAATTTGGAGGTCTGATGGCGAACATATTGGTGATCGGCGCCAGCCGGGGCATTGGCAAAGCAGTCTGTCTAGCAGCTGCGGAGAGAGGTCACGCCGTGCGCGCGATGTCTCGCAGTGGAACAACTCCGATGGCGAAAACCGGCGCGATTGAAGCATTCCAAGGCAATGCGTTGGATCGCGGCGACATCGATCGAGCACTCAGCGGTATCGACACGGTGGTCCTGGCTTTAGGCGTTCCGGCTTCCCTGGACATGATCACAGGCCCCGTAACCTTGTTTTCAAAGGCCACCCAGGTGCTGCTTCCGGCGATGGAGAATGCCAACATCAACCGTCTCATAGCCGTGACGGGATTTGGGGCCGGTGATAGCCGCTCAGCCATCAATCCGCTGCAACGCCTCCCGTTCAAGGCGCTTCTCGGACGCGCATATGCGGATAAAACCACCCAGGAAGCGATGATCTCGGAAAGCGGGCTTGATTATTTGATTGTCCGGCCGGGCGTTTTGACAAATCAACCCAAATCCGGGCGGTACAAGGTTCTGGAAGACCCGAAAAAATGGCGAAATGGCATCATTGCGCGCGCGGACGTGGCCGATTTCATCGCGAGCCGGCTGTCAGACGAACCGCTTGGCTGCAAAAAACCTGTTCTGATCCGCTGGCCCTTGTGATCTCTTGACGCAGATCTCAGCTCGTCAGGCGCTGGGTAACCGGTTGTATCTCAGGACATAAGAAAACCTGTCCAGCTCTGAAAAAACCGAAAAACGCAGTAAAAATTCCAACATCTGAAAATCCATATCAAAATTGACTGCGTAACAACCTCAGATCCCGATCTTGGATCTTGTCTCAACGCAAGGCGTGCTGCGCTCCCCCTGCAGCAAATTGCGTTCTCCTCCTGCTGACCCGCCAACGCCAGTTGGTGGGTCTTTTTTTAAGCTGAAGGTCCGACCACATCAGAAACGCGGTCCCGAAGGGCGCGCGAACTTCAGATTTCCGAGGCCTGCAGTCGACGCGAAAAATGGGGCAAATACCAAAAACAAAAAAGCCGACCCGAGGGCCGGCTTCTTTATAAACTCAATCACTTGGTAGTGTGATTGATGGTGCGGTCGAGACGCCCAAATTCAAATACTTTTATTATATATTTCAATGACATAAATTTTTATGCGATTCATTTTGGGGTAAAAGTTGGGGTAAAAACTGGGGTAAAGATTCCTCAGGTGCGAAGGCGAAATATACATCTATTGATTGTAGTTTTATTAAATGCACGTAATTAGAAACCTTCCTTTCCCTGCTGATAGGCAAGAGGGTCCGTATGCGCACACTTGTTTTCTCGGCTGCAGTCCTGTTGCTTCTTTCGCCGCCGGGCCTGGCCCAGTCAGTGGAGGTGCTCTTTCAAGCCGTGATCACGACGCAGGGAAAGGCCTGTCCCGCCGTGACACGAGTGAAGGTCCTTGGAAAGTCGACCAGCGGCGCGGGCATTGTTGCGGCGGCCTGTTCCGACGGCAGCCGGCATGTGATCGAGATCCAGCCGGATCGTTCCCTCAACTACATTTCCAGCTGCAGCACGTTTGAAACCATCAGCGGGACGTCGTGTTTTTGACCGGCACGATGCTCGCCTTTGGAGCCATGTTGGAGAGCCATACGATCCCAGACTCTGGCGCAGGCCTTGGCCGGCCCACACCACTCCCCAACCGCTCTCCGTGATCGATCGCGTCCGATCACGGTCTCAAGCTTCGCAGTCAGCACCCGGGACGCAGGAAATCGGAGCTTCCTAGGTGCAAGGAGACTGCGACAAAAGTGGCCAATTGATCCAGCCAATCTGCGATCTATGTCTGATATGGCAAGGCGGACCAAGGCTGCCGCTCAGAAAGCAAGTGTATCGGGTTTTTAGGCGTGTCCCCCAACCGACGCCTTCGGCGCAGATAGACTTGTAAGGTGAGCGGCAGCCGCGGTCTTCTTCAATTGGGAATTAGGGCTATATAGGCTTAGCCTCGATCCTTACCTCGATCGGCTTGTGAACCCGGATGTCTTTCAAACGAACATCCGGGCCTCTTTGGTGAGGCGCGACCGCAACTGGCCCAAACTGCACCTGGCTTGCCCCCCCTCCAACAGCCCGGCTCACCGCCGCTCCCCCAACAGTTCCTTCAGGAACTGCCGGACCTGATAAACCCGCTTGCGCGCGAGCGGTTCTGAGATCTTCAAATGGTCGGCGATCTCGCGATAGGTGCGGTGATGGTGAAAGCGCAGGTAATAGTAGGGGCGGAAGTGCGGCGCCAGACCCGCCAGGATGTCCGCCTCGTGCGCGCGCAACCTGGCGCGGTTCAACAAGGGCTGTCGCGGTGCCGGGTCGGTGTCCTCGGCAAACCCCGGAGACCAGCCGGGCTTTGGGTGAGACTGTGGACGGCCCCGCTTTCGCACATATGGCTTGGCGAACGCCGGAAAATCCCTCGGCCGCACCGGCCGGGTCTGCGGCACCGGCAGCGCGCTGATGTGCAAGACACCCGGCAGCACCAAGAGGCCGCCCGGAGTGCGCGCCCTGTCCGTCTCCAGATCCGTCATTTCGGACCCTCCTTCCGTGCCGCAAAGTTTGAGGCGTGCCGCGGGCTCACAGGTCCGGCTCCCGGTTTGCGGTGAGCTCCGACCAGATTTCGGGCCAGGAATCGGGCCAGTCGGTCGATCCCCGGCCGTCCTTGAACCAGAGGAACCTCGGCTTGTCCGCACCGATCAGCCCCTGCTCCCGCAGGCTGACACACAGGTAAGGGGTCACAAGAACATAATCGATCAGGTCGATCCCGAGGCCAGCCGCCGCGGCTTCCAGCTGGCAGATCCGGTTCAAGTCTCCCATCTCCGGTTCGGTTTCCCCGTCCAGATGGTTTTGCAGCACGATGAAGTAGCGGGCCCCAAGGTCCAGGCACCGCGCAATCACCTCCCGGGGGTAAAAGGCCACATGATCCATGTCGCCGCGCTGGTGCACCTCGACCCCGATCAGCTCCCGGTGCTTGTTCAGGAACAGCACCCGGATCTCGCTTCGGCGCAAGTGCGCCATGGCTGCGATCGCATAGTCGAACACCTGTTCGGCGCTGCGGATCGGCCGTGCGGCCCGCGCCTGTTCCAGAAAGGAGCGTGTGCGCATGGCACGAAGAAGCGCCAGGAGATCCGTGAGCCGGTGATCGGCGCCGGAAATCATCATGATCCTGGCATCGCTGGCACATAAAACCGCATCCAGCGTGCCGAATTCCGCAACAAGGGCCATGGAAAAGATCGTCGCGTCTGCCGCCGGCACCACCAGGTTCAGCACGGCCTCCAGAAGACCCTGATCTCCCAGATGGTCCAGCCGGGTTTCCATGTCCCCGCGCACGCTTAGACCGGCCCGCCCCGCGGACGCAGGACCGGTGTCCCCGTCCGGTTCTGATCCCGCTTTGTCCGCGCGCTGCAGGTCCATGCGTGTGAAAGCCCCCGTTTGACCGTCTGCTTCCAGGCTCTCGAGCAGCCGGAGCACCTCTGCAAGGCTATGCTCCGACGGACTGGGGGACAGTCCCGCGACCCGGGCGCGCGCTGCAGCAACGCACGTCCGGTGGAGCGTCGCCGCCGGCCGCAAGGGTTCTGCAAATCCCAAAAACGCTTCCATCAATGCCCTGTCTGCCAACATGCCGGCCTCCCCGGTGCAATCGTCTGCACAATCTCAAAACAATTTTTGGTTGTATTTTATCATAAGACACTTTTTCAGCTTTCCGCTAGGAAAAATTTCCGTAACGTAGTCTTCGGAAAGAAACCGGGAGGGTAAAACCAAATGGAATAGCGGATTTGCGCCCTTAAGATTTTATTAAGAAGCGATTCCTCACCTCGTTTTACTTTCGATGGCGGAACATGGTTCTGTTCTACTATTGGTAATACATCATCAGAGAGGACACAGAATATGAGACGGAGTGTACCTGACCTGAAACGACGCCTTGAGCTGGCCGAATGTGCTTATCAGGCCCATGCCGAATTGAAGGAATACGCGGCCGAGGCCTTGCGCCTAGCCATCCTGGCCGAGTCCATGGGCCAGCGGCGGACGGCCGGCAAATTGCGGGCCGCGGCGGCCTTGATGGGAAACACGCAAAAGGTTTACGTGGAGATCCTGAAAGAAGGTTTTCAGGACGGCGGCCGGACCCGCCGATGAGGCGGCGACGCATCTGCCCCAATGGTTCCGGGTTCCGGGTTCCGGGCCGCAGCCACAGTCATGACGGACAGCCATTTTGCTTCACCGCGCCCGGCCGGTTCCCGCCGTTGGCAAACGCACGACATTGCCGGCCCCGCCCGGATCCGGCGGCCCGGAATCGAGCACCACCCGGATGCCCTGGCGCACCACCAGCCGCCCGCCCGGACGGGTTTTTAAAGCCGCATCAAAGACCAGCTTGATCAGCTGGTAGCTCTGGGTGGCGGCAAGCAGCTCCAGGAATCCGCACCCGTCCGGGCTCCAGACTTCCAGGCGAAAGCCGAGCCCGGCCAGATGCCGGTCCACGCCGGAGGGGGTGAGCAGCCGCCGGGCAATTTTTTCGGCCGTCTCCGGCCGCAAGGTGACCATTCGGCCGCGCGCGGCCCGGGCCCGGATCAACCGGGCCAGCTCTTCTTCCGTTGTCCAATCCGCGCTCATGTTCTTCTTATGTTCTCAAGTCACGAAAACCGTCAAGCACCGATCCGGAAAAGCTCACATCGCATTCACGACTGCCCCTGGCCCCAACCCTTTACCGGCTATTGCCTCTTCAAAGGCGGCACATCTTCCGGTTAAGCTGGGCGCCTGTTGCACCCCGAAAAAGAGGCTCCGGCATGTCCAGAATAGAAAAGAGTGACGATGAAACGCGGGGGTTGGGGGACGCGCTTCTGGCTTTTGCCCGGGCGGTTCATGAATTGGCCCCTGACTGTCTCGACCCGGCCATTGCCGCTGCCTACGACGCGCTGGACGCGGAAAAGGCCAAACGCCCGAACGCCGATCTCAGGCTCGGATATGAATTCCTTGAGCTTGCCGAGGTTCAGGGCACATCGCTGGTTTCACCTCAGCCAAAGCTGCAGTGAGCCCGGCAGCGTCTCTGATTGCGGCCGCCAAATTCTCGGCTTTCGCAAACACCTCAAGACAGATGTTGTTGTCAGGGCACCCATTCGTAATGGGTGTCCAACGCATCCTTCGAAACCGTCTTAAAACCACATGCCTGATAGAAGGAATTGGCTGGACTTCCGTTCAAGGCCATCAACCGGATCGGCAATCCGGCAAGGCGCGCTTCGGCCTGCACGTCGTCAACGATTGAACGCCCGATCCCCCGGCCCTGACAGGCTGAAGTGACATAAAGATGATCGAGGTAGATGTGATCGGGGTTTCGCCGAACAACAAAAAAACCAACCACCGCACCTTCGGAACGGATTATCTTGGTATCTGCAGCGCAATAGGTGCTCAGGAACCGGTCTCTGGCGCGCACGGGGTCGAACCGCCCGGCAGCCTCCAGGCTCGGGCGCATGGCCTCAACCCGAAGTGCGGCCAGTCTCTCTGCATCCGCTGCATCAGCAGTCTCGATTCGAATGCCAGCGCTCACCGCGCAGAACTCCTTGGGCTCTAGAAAGGCTTAGTCTGATACACCCGACCGATCCAAAAGCGCATTCACGTCCTTCAGGACATCAACGAGCTTGCCTACCGCCGGCGCACCCTTGTCTTCAATGACACTTAGACACCCCACAGCGCAGTAGATATGGCGCCGCGCGTCTTCAAGCTCCTCACGCTGTTCTTCTTCCGTCAATTCAACCTCTGGATTTCCGATCGGGCACCAACAAATTGTTAACCTTCACAAGATACGTATAATGCCGTACACGCGAATTGTCTCACAGTAGCAACTAACCGGCTTTGAGCCGGTTTTCTTTTGCCTTCCCCAACGTTAACTATATACTAATACGTACTTAAATAGAGTCTGTCCTTGAGCAGGTCGTTCTTGCAGCCTTACCCCCATTAGGCAGTTGTTCACCTATGTGCGGCCTGCTCAAGTCCTCCTAAAACATGATTTCGCTGGTTTGAGTTCCCACCTAACTAAAACAAGTGCGGGAATAGAAAGTGTGCTCCGCCTGCAAATAGAATGCTTAGACAAGCCACACCGAACGCAAGGTAGGTAATTGCCTTCCAGACGCGATCTTGCTGATCCATAATATGTATTCCCAAAAAGGCATGGCCTTGAAGCAGCCGCCACATTCCAATATCAATCTCAAATCAACAAAAATCCGACTCGCATTCCTGTGACTAGGCGGCATTCGACTCATTTTAATCGCTTATGGAATCATGTAAGCGGTTTCAAAAAAATACCCGGCGCGGAGCCGGGTTGAAGAGTTTCTGTGCACGTGGCCCCATCGACCACATACCGTAACGTAACATAGTTACATCGCGATAACATGGAAAACATGTATCACCTGTAATTAATCACGCAGGCGTGATATCCGGCATAAACCTGGCATCATTCTTTGGGAACAGCATCCGGCGTTCTTGAGATCATGCCCGGCAGGGGTTGGGTCGAAACACGCTGACAGGTCCCGTTCACACTCCGGACTAAAGCGGCTTCTGAGGCTTTTTGAGCGGCCGGTTCGCCCGCGGCCAAGCCAGATTGCCTTTAGTCATTCACCGGATGCATTGCTGCGGCAATTTTTGACGGCAAGGCTTCAAACTTGTCGGACAGCTTGTTGATCGCATCCACCAGCCGCAATTCAACTTCCCGCAAGTGTTCCCGGCTGGCGTATTCTTCTGCCACCTTCAAGCGGAAGTCATTCAGGTCCCGCCGGACGCCGAGGATCGCGGCAAATAGGAACCACCACGCCCCGCCAAGCGCCCCGCCGATGAAGGCCAGCCCCAGCAACTGCTCCCACGTTATCGGCCCTTCCATCACCAGCACCCCCGCCGTTTGCCGTTGCGGTCATTGCCGGCGACGCGTTCCGCCCCGCCGCGATCGGTCTTCACGAGGGCTGCAAACCCGGCCGGGCTCAAACTATTGCTCGTGAACCCCGCGCAAGGCCCGGCATTCTTGAGGGTCCCGCACCCGGCCAAACCCACGGAAATACTCAAGACACAAGTGATCGTCTTCCAGGTTCTGCAAATAGGCATCGTCGCGCGCCCTTCCCTGTTCGAGTTCCAGGGCCGATTCCAGATCCTTGCCCCTGTCCTTTAACCGCGCGTGGTTTCCCCCAAGCGCATAAACGGACGCAATGAACACAGCACCAACCAAAACGGCCGCACACAGGCGGCCGATTTTGGTAAGCGCGAAAAATCTGAACACGGCAATCATGGCGCAGCTTCCCTTTTTGCCGCGCTGCCTTGCAGCCGCCGGGTCAGAACATCGCCATAACGCCAGACAAGATACAAAAGACAGATCAGCCCGAGCCCGAAGGCGGCGCCCAGGATCCAGGTCCACGGCACACCGAACAGACCGCCACCGGTCACAGCCGTGACCAGCGCCCCGCCGATCTGGCTGTCCTTGACCACAAGTGCATCCTTTCTGAGCTGCGCCAGAGTGGCGGGACCGATGATCCCGTCATTCACAAGGTCCGGATGCTGGCGCTGATAGGCCAGCACAGCCGCCTTTGTGCGCTGCCCCATCCAGCCGTCAACCACGCCCGGATCAAATCCAAAGCGGGTCAGCGCTTCCTGCGCTTCCCGGACAACGGGATCCGGTTCTGCCGGCGGCACCGGCCGGGCCAGACGCGGACGGCCTTCCAAAACACCGGTGTAGACCCCGTGTTCCAAAAGGTCCGCCTCTTCTTTGCGCCGGCGCACCAATCCGTTCAAACGATGCCCGCCGGCGGTTGTTCCCGTTTGCTGCAACAGTCTTGCAGCCTCTTTGACATCGCCCCGCTTCAAGGCCTTGGCCCATTTCCAGGTCAGCGCCCGGGCGCCCAGATTGTAGACGACCGACACGCAGGCATCGAACTGATGTTGCGGCAGGGTTTCAAGCATCTGTTCAACCGCGATTTCATATTCTTCGCGCAGCATCCGCGTCAGGATGTGATCCGCGTCCCGCCGGCTGATCGTGTCCCCCAGCCTCAACTTGCGGCCATGGCGGGTCCGCCACCAAGCGGCAAACACCCGGCCGCGCATGGTGAACCCGTAGCCGATCGTTATCACGCCGGCCGGGTCGATATAGGCGCGGCTCGCGAACCCTTCATGGCCCGCCATGAACGCCAGTCCTTTTTCACTCATCTGCATGATCTGCCCCCTTTCCTTCAGGCATAAAAAAAGCCGCATAGGCGGCACGGAAGAATTCTTGGAATGGTTTGATCGGCATCAGCTTTGCGGCACCACCGGCAGGAAGTAATGCAGCGCGATCCTGACCTTGCCGCCCGCAAAAACACCCGTGTCGCCATGCGCCGTGAGCAGCACCGGCGTATCGGCATAAAAAGCCTCTGGCCCGATCACCCCGGCATTTTTGGATCCCGCCGCGATCCCGAGATACCCGCCGAATTTCTCAGGCTGCCCGGAAATCCCGCAGTGATATTGCCAGACACCGGTCACGTCTTCCGTCGTCCGGGTCGATACGCCAAAGACAATGGCCCGGTTCGGGATCTGAACCGTGCTGGAGACACTGGTACCGCTTAAGGTCAGTTCCTCTTCTATCGTGACAATCCGGCTTTCCGCGCCGTTTGGGGTGACGGAAATCAGGGACGGGTCCGGCCCGCTCCAATTGGTCCCGTCATAGACCGCAAAACCGCCCTCATCTGCCACAAAGGCCCGCCACCCGGCTTGCGCCTCGTAAAACGTCCAAGCGTCCTCACGGTAAGACGCAATCTTGCCGTCATGTCCGGCAAAGACCCCGGCTGCTCCGGACGGGACCAGATACCGGGCGCCGTCTGCTGGACTAGCCGGATCGCTGGTGACCGATTGCGAGAGGACGGACAGGTTGACCACGGCATCAAGGATGCCCAAGGCCTCATTGTGTGTGATGTGCTTCTGGCTTTGACTGGCGGCAATTTCCGGCAGTTTCAGGTTCGGTGTGCTCATGGTTTTCCTCTGTCAAGACACGGATGCGCACCTTGATTTCCGCGTCAACTGCGGCAATCTAGTTGTCTGTTTCATTTGATTAATTTGAAAGTTTCGAACGATGGCGAAAAAACCGAAAGGGTGGACCGAAGGGGAACTAAAAGCGTGTATCACCGCCTACAAACAGCTTCTGGACGCGCAATTATCAGGTAAACCACTCAGCAAAGCTGTGGTCCGGCGCGAGGTTCGCGCAACCGCGCTCATGGACCGGACCGACAGTGCCTATGAATTTCGAATGCAGAACATTTCTGCGGTGATGGCGGATATCGGAGAGCCGATTGTCACCGGTTATCCACCTGCCAAAAACGTTGGCGCAAACGTCAAAGCCGAGCTTCTGAAAATCATTAAGCAAGTGTGGAACAGGCCAGCTCTAATAGAAAAGCGGACTGCAGACCCGGTTGAACTTGAAACCCGCGTTGCGTCCGCCCTGGAAGATGTACGCCAGGCGGCGGGCTCCACCCCGCCTCCCAAAGGCAACAAAGACTTGGAACGTGCAACGTCTTCCGCAAGCCGGTTTATCCGCGACCCCAATGTGATTGCTTGGGTGTTGGCGCAAGCTAAGGGGACCTGTGAACGTTGCCAAACCCCTGCCCCCTTTCTCCGCGACAACGGGGAACCGTTTCTTGAAGTGCACCACGTCAAACCACTTGCCGAAGGTGGCCCGGACACAACGGACAATGCGGTTGCTCTCTGTCCCAATTGTCACCGGCATTTGCACCATGGCAAGGATCGCTCCAAACAAACCAAAAACCTTATTTCGGCGATCCAGCGCCTGAACACGTACTAAGCACCGAATTCCTTAAACGACATATTCCGCTTGTGCGGCCGCGCCCCGGCCATAGGTTGCGGACATCTGGAAAACGCGGAATTCGAATGACTGTGCTGAAGCACCAAAATCGGCCACCTGATCGGCGGCCGTATAGGTGACAGTCTGGCTGGTCGCCTGAAGCGTTCGCTTCAAGCTTCCGGCTTTCCAGATTTCGATTTCATAAGTCTCAAGATCTTCGCCAAGTGGCACATCCGCCTGTTCCCATCCGTCCCCGCCAATCCGGGTCCGGCGGATCCAGGACAAGGCGATGTCACCGCCGGCCGCGTCACGTGCTTTCAGATGAACCGGGGATAGCGGCTGTTCCCCGCGTCCGGTGAAGGTGACTGTCCGCGCCACAAAGTCCGGATCCCCAACCGCGCCGCTTGCCGGTCCGATCTGCCAGTTCAGCGGCAAGCCGATCTGTGCGCGATCAAGACCCGTCTGCTCCAATCCGCCATCCAGAAAGACCACGCGCGCCCCACTCAGCGCGCCCATGGCGGTTTCCGTGCCCTTTTGACCGCGCAGCAGCCGGGTCAAACGATAGGCCCGCGCGCCGGTCAGCTCCACATTTGCGAACTGCACCAGTTCCCAGTCCCCGTTTACCGCCTCGACAAGGACAGCGTTGCCGCCGGCGAACACCTGAAGATCATCAAGACCCTGCAGCTGGCCGTCGTACAGCTCCACTTCCACCGCATTCCTGCGATCCCAGCGATAGAGCGGTCCCGGCGCGAGATCGGCCATCAGATGCCCGAGGCGGCCAGGAACCGCCAGGCTGGCCCGGACCACATATCCGCTTTTGGTTGGACTGGACAAAAACACCAGACCGGACGCAAACGGTTTTCGCGTTCCCGTCAGATAGCCCTGATGCGCACTGTCCTGATCCCGCAGCAAGGGCCCATCGATAAAGACCGGCGTCACGTCCGCCGTGACGTCCGGCCGGCCACCGCCACCCCCGCCTGTTCCGCCGCCACCGCCGGATCCACCGCTGCCAGTCCCGCCACCGCCGCCAATCCGGCCAAGCTCGATGATCGAACCGCGCGCCGGTTCATAGACCGGCCCGTCATAGCTCTTGCCCTCGATCTTGCGCCCCAGACCGTCGACGGCCTTTGTCAGACGCACCAGATGCGACCGGCCGCCAAAATCAAACGACACCAGATCGCCCGGCTCCAGCGCAAGGTCTGCCTCTGACGTGCCAAACTGATAACCTTCCCGGCTGGCCCAGGCTTCCTGCAGCAGGAATTCCGCCAGCGCCACCATGCGCGGAAAGTCAGCCACCATCGGCGTATCGGTCACCACCACCCGGTCACTGACGACCATTTCCAGAAGGGCTTCCCCGGTCACGGTCTGGAAATCCCGTGCCGCGTCATAAGCGGTCACCCGGACGGCCCGCGGCAAGTCCGTTTCCTGCGCCCGGCGGATGGTGACCGGCGCTTGGTTTTTGCCCCGGTCCAGCATGTCCGCCGGATCCAGAGTGGCCACCGGCTTCAGGTGCCGCCGCGATCGCCCTTCGATGCGTGTCATAGAATATCGACATTGACGCAAACCGACCGTCTTCGCCGAATTTGAAGTAGTCGACGCCTTGAAAGACGATTTGGTCTCCACTCTTGAGTGTCCAGTCGTATTCGAAATGCGCAGCGGCGCTGTCGCCGTTTTCGCCAATGAGAACGTCAAATACAGTGAGCTTGCTCGCGGAAGAAGCGCTACCCAGCTTCGCAAAAAAGTCCGCAGCGTTCATCCTGCCAAGGAAGGGCGACACCACGTGCGCTTCTGGACAAAAAAGCGAGATAATCCCGTCGATGTCGGATGCCGTCAGTCGTTCGAAATAGGTGCGAACGTAGGCGATCTTATAGGTAGGTGTCACTCGGTTTCCATTCCTTTGCTATCGTGACGACAAACGCCATGCGTCGCTCAAGTAGTTCAGTTGCAATGATCTTCTGACCGCTTTGGATTTCCCACTTGAACTTTCCTAATGACCGATCAACGCGTCTCCTAAACGCCCGTTGACTGACGGATCATGTTCTTGAACGCGACATCATCCATCTGGGCGCGTGCCCCCAGGATTTGTTCAGCATCCGCACCCACGGGGTAGCGTAGTGTCTCGGTTTCATCCGTGGCCGCGAGATAGATTTTTTCAGCGACCTGTTGCGGATCCTGGCCCTCGATATTGGCCATCTTGTCCATTGACGCTTTTGCTGCATCCAGAGCCGGAGCGTAAACACTGCCTTCGCTGATCTCTGACCAATCTCCAGAGGCCATAATGCGCGTAGGGAACGCACCGGGCTCGATCAGCTTTAGGCGAACGCCCATTGGGTTGAGTTCGTATTGCAGAGCTTCAGTGAACCCCTCCACCGCAAATTTTGACGCATGATAAAAAGCGGTGAATGGGAAAGTGACCCGCCCTGCAATTGAGGACACATTAACGATGACGCCAGACTTGTTTGCCAAAAAGGTCGGAACAACGGCGTTGATCGTATCAACCATCCCAAAGAAATTGACGTCGAACTGGCGGCGCATCTGGGCATCGGTTGTTGTCTGAACAACGCCTTGAAGGGAATGGCCGGCATTGTTGACCAGCACGTCTATCCCGCCAAACCGCTCACGCCCAATTGTTACGGCTTCCACAATGGAGGGTTTGTCTGTCACGTCCAGGCGAGTCACCAGAACGTCGTCCAATTGCGTGAGTTCGGTTTCCGCTTCTGGCTTCCGCATCGTGGCAATAACGTTCCACCCTTTTTCGTGAAACGTCTTTGCCGTCAGCTTGCCGAACCCAGAGCTGGTGCCCGTGATAAGCACTGTTTTGGTCAAAATGAACCCTTCTCTATGTTATGTGGGTGTCGAACCATTCGATCATTTCCTCCGGATGCTTGCTAAAACAGTCGAACCCATCGAAGCGCGTTGTGGCTACGACAAAACCTTGAAATGGCCAGAGCTTTCCTCAACCCGAGACAGCCCCACCCGGACTTAGCTCATGTATTTGTCGTAGAACGCGATCATGGTTTCGGGGTTTTCGCCGAAGAAGTTGTAGCCGATGAAGCGGCGGGTATCTCCCACTTCGATCCAGTGTAGTTTTTTCTCTGTGCCAGGGATCAGATCATAGGTCGTCTGCACATCGTCCGGAATGGTCCAGACATCATCCTTGTTCTGAACGATGTAGGTCGGCATGGTGACGCTTTTGGCATGAACATGCGGTGTCATCTGGTTGAGAGGCACGCCATGGAGTTCTTCAATCTCTTCTGCAAAGACATCAAAGAAATCACCAAGGCCCAAGCCGTCCAGCGAGACTTTCGACATGATGTTGATAGATGCGGGTTGCGCGCAAACAAAGGCTTTCACATCTTTAAAGTATTCCGGGTTCTCGCTCATTGCATGAAACGCGGAGTTTCCGCCTGCACAGGGATTGAACAAGCCGATTTTCATGTCCTTCAGATTGTCTTGGGACTTAACGTAATCAAACGCTGCGAGAACATCCTTGTACTCATCGCCAAAACCCTGACCCCAGGCATTGTCCGCAACACCTTCGCTTTCGCCGTGATTACGCAGATCGTAGGCTAGGACGTTGTAGCCCGCATCGTGCAGAGCTTTGTGCACCTTGCCGAACTTCACTTCGACATTCTGAAAATCGCTCCAGGGCTTCATGTGCCCCGGAAAGCCGTAACGGTTCAGCGTCGCCGGGTGATTGCAGATAATCAGTTTGTCAGACCCTTCGGACGGGATGAACCAAGCGGCCAGCTTGATGCCGTCTTCTGCTGTGAAGGTGACGTCCTGAAATTCCATCCCATAGTCCTTGGGTGTCTCCAAGATGGGTGCTCGCTCGCCATCGATGGACACGTACCCACGGGCCAGGGCTTTGAGTGTCGCTCGTTGCTCTTCTGTCGGTTGTGCTGTCACTTCTGTTCTCCTTTAATCGGCGTGTTTGGTTGTTCGGGGCCGGTCGTCCGAGCCCGTTGGAAGCGGTTCATGGTGAAGGTCGTTTGAGAGAAGCTGCCGCTAAGTGTGGATTGACACCTTGTCCGGGCTGTCCAGGAGGCGAGAACGCCATTCTGCCGGGGTTTGGTGCTCCCACTTCTGGAAGGCTCGATAGAATGACCCTTGGTCCTCGTATCCGAGAAGGTATGCAATCTCGCTGATGTCGAAATCGGGCTCGTCCAGGTATTCGCGCGCCAGTTGGTGTCGCGTGTCTGATAGCAGCGACTTAAAGCTGTGACCTTCGCTCCTCAGATGGCGCTGCAAGGAGCGTTCACTGATGGCCATGTCACGCGCGATGCTGCTTAGTTCTGGGCGACCAGCAGTCAGAGCGCGACGCAGATGCCAGCGGACTTGCTCGGTCAGTGATGTGGTGTTCTCGGCTTCGTTCAAATCAGCATCGAGTGCCGCGTCCAGCATCTCAAGAAGCTCGCTGTTGTAGCTGATGAAGGGTATCTCTAAGTCTGCTTTGTTGAAGGTAATTCGGACGTGCGGAGCGTTCCACGCAATGGGGCAATCGAACCAGGTCTCTAGTCGTTCGCTTCGGCTCCGACGTAGCTCGATGCCTCTAGGCGTTATTCTCTTTCCGGTACCGGCCCGCACCATGTTCACAAGAAATGTGAAGGTCGCATCAGTCAGCGCGTCGGGTTCTGTCTGATTGGCATAGGTCCAAGCGGTTGTCACGGCGCACCCGTCATCCTCGGCGGTCACCCGGAACTCTTCAGGCGCGCACAGCGATTTGAACCGGGCGACACGGTGCAAGGCCTCCCCAACATTCTTGGCATGGAACGCGACAAGAAATGATGGCGGCAAGGTTGCTTCGTGCATCGTTTCCGTCAAAGCGAGGCCAATGTCATCACCCCCAAGGGTTTGGAGGGCCTCCCACATTGCGAAGAGTTGCTTGGTTGTCATGCGCCCCTCTGAGGAGAACACGCTGGACGGTAGTTTTGCGTCTCGCAAGAGCGCAGCGCGGTTGATCGACAGGCTCTCAAGAGCTTTCCAGAAAGTGTCGGGCGTCTTTATTCTGTCGGGCGTTGGCATCTGCTTGGTCCTCGGTGTCGGAACAGAACATAGCCTCTGACACCGCAGAAGTTTATAGCCGCACCCGCCAAACCAATCGCATTACGCGCCAATCGTTCAGTAAGTCGTTGGGCGTCGGGTTGGCGAGTAGCCAACTTGTCTTCCTAAACGCTACCGAAAATGCTTGGCAGACGTTTGGACACTCTGCAGCATTAGGAACTTTGGGCTCGATCGCGACTTTTGCTGCGCTTCGTATGAAAGGCTGCAAACGGGCGAAGGCGGAACAACGTTAGGCAAACCGAAACCCTCCCATCGCCCGCCGACGCCAGAAGTCATCCAGCGTGACTTCACACACGCCCGTGCCTTCAAGCGCATGGATCATGCGGCCGTCACCCGAGATGATCCCGCAGTGTTTGGCAATGGCTTTTGGACGCATGCGGAAGATGACGAGGTGGCCCGGCTCCAGTGCATCGGTCGGAACCGGCGCAAAATGCCGCTTGGCGGCCGCCAGCAAGGTTTCGTCCGCTGACACTTGCCCCCAGTCCGGGGAATAGGCCGGCGGTGTTTCCGGCTCTTGGCCGTAAAGCTCCCGCCAGACACCGCGCACAAGCCCCAGGCAATCGCATCCAATGCCCTTCAGACTGGCTTGATGGTGATAGGGTGTGCCGATCCAACCGCGCGCCAGATCGACCACATGCGCGTTAACCGACAATTGCGGATCCGTCATTGTCCGTTTCCCCCGTCACCGCAAAACCAAGGACAAAATCATTGCCGGGCATATGCACGCCAGCTCCAAACGAAGATTTGCGAAAAGCCCGTTAAGCGGCAAATGCTCAGAAGAACAATCTTAGATTGACGGAAAAATACTTTCGGGACATCATAAAAAAGTCTTCCATGATTGGTTGTTAAAATGACTGACAACTCAAACCATAACTGGACAAGAACCGGCGCAATCGTTGCCCTCGTCGGGATCGTGGTGACAATTGTAATTGCCGGTCTTCAACTTCAGTCAGGCGAAATGGAATCGACCAGACAAACTGTTATTACGTCTGGCGACAACAGCCCGGCTATCATAGGAAACCAGGGCACTGTGGATGTACGTTAAATGGGCCGTTTTCGCTCTGGTGTTATCATCGTTTTCCGCATCCGCGAGCACCGATGTCCAGACACGCGGCAACTGCAGCCCGGCAGTGGTTGAAAACGCCGGGAACATTCAGGTCAGTTGTTTCATCAATGAAGTGCCATTGGATTCGATCGTGCGGCAAGGTCGGATCAGCGATCTCCTTAAGGCGATGGACGCAGGGGTTTCTGTCGATACGGTTCTTCAGGGGTTCGTCCTGGGAAACAGACGCAACCTGTCTGGTGTCCAGTTCTTTTCAAACGCAGATATCAAGCAACTTGAACACTTTATCAAATATGTGGCTGCGCGGAAGAACCTGAACGCACGCATCTATTTGGGGACTGACGCCTACACCAACCTCTTTCATCTTGCAGCCAGATCAAGACGCCGGGATGCTATCCTGACACTGGTGAACACAGGCGCGTCCATCCATTCATTGGAAAATCTCACCGGTGAAGACAGAACTAGGTTTGTAGGCCGTGAGATGTTCCCGATCGTCACACTGATGCGCGAAGGGGCAATAAGCATCCGCGACACTGAAGCTATTGAGGCTCTTGTCTCTTCGTCCTTTTTGCTACCTGAGTTTAATGTCAAGCAAGAAGACGGCCGCACTCAGATGCCGATCGGAAACAGTTCGCGGGAGTTTTCTGAACTCGCAAAACTTCGCACAGACGTTTTCAAAAAAATCGGCGCTGCATCAACACGCCAGCCATACGATATGGGAAATATTCAGAAGCTCTGCGAAGCAGCCAGTGTTTCAGATAGGTTCGACTGGTGTGAACGATTGAGACAGGTTAGCAACCTCTATCTGCTTTCTGAGGAAAACAGCAAAACCCACTGGCCCGTCAGCATCTCGATTTTGGGTTTGATGGATATTCGGCCCGATCACGCGATATTTTTAATGCATCACACACGCGGTTGGGGCAGCGTCGGTTTTTTGTTTGTTCCCCGGGTCGGCGGACAATACATCTACGGCACCTGGAACACATCCGGCTCCAATGCAACAGCGTGTTGGAGCGACATAACAGACGGATTTAACATTAACTGCTGGCGGTTTTACGCCCTGCAGGAGGACCTCCTGGAGAACGGGAAGCTCTCCGGCAGAAATGGATATCCGGTCTTTTTTGCGCAGGACAGCAAACTCGACTGGTGAAACTGCGCAAAGCAGACCGCCAAAGCTACTGCGTGAGTCTACTTGGGCCAACGACAACTTGCGGCCTTCGGCGTGGAGAGGGTGGCAATTCTATTGGCCGTTACCGGCAACCAGGAAGAACATGCCACACATCAATCCTGGCTGCCGGAACCTCCACCGGCAGCGTCCATGGGCATTAGTGTTGCGCGAATTCGGTGCCGGGCTTCATCGATCGCGGATCTGGCAGATACCGGATCGTTTTGCTCCTCTGCAGAAATTGCTCTTTCCAGATCATCTTGAATCCGCAACAGCAGATCAACCATGGCTTCGTCAATCAAACCCGGCTCAATCAATAACGCTCTTGCAACAATGGCTCTGCGCGGTAATGCACCCCGGAAACAAATGACCCATCCGCGCACTTTTTCTAAACAGGCCAAGCAACTGGAGCCGGTTGATCACGGAAAGTAAATCCTGAAAACAAGACCTCTCAAAGCGTTGATTGACGCAGGGTATTCCTACACACTTCCGTGATGGCGTAATGAGTCGTTTATTTTAACACTCTGCAAATCGACAGACAGGATCGGATCTGCAAGCTGATGTAGATGGTCGATGAGAACGAGACCGGGACAAGAGACCCACGCTCATACCCGGCAACCTCCCAAACACTGAGACACGCCCCGAGCGCCCACCCGGGGCGTTTTGTTTCCCGCGGAACCCGGCTGGCCAAGCCGTTTGACGTCGAAGGCTCCTGCCTGAAAACTTGAGCTGCAACACTTGTTATCCGACCGTCGGTCTTCCAAGTTTCCCTATGACAAACTTGAGGAGACACCCCGCATGACTGCCCCTCTCGCCCTGATCATTGGCGCCGGCACCGGCGTTTCCGCATCCCTTGCCCGCAAGCTCCATCAATCCGGCTACCGGCTGGCCCTTGCCGCCCGCACCACGGACAAGATCCGGGATCTGGCAGAAGAAACCGGCGCACAGACTTTTGCCTGCGACGGGTCGGACCCGGCCGCTGTTGATGCCCTGTTCTCCGAATTGGACGGTCTTTTACGGGTGGCGGTCTACAACCCGTCCGCGCGCCAGCGGGGCCCGTTGATCGAGCTGGACCGGGCCGCGGTTCAAAACGCCATCAATGTGACGGCCTATGGCGCCTTCTTGATGGGTCAGGCGGCCGCAAAGGTGATGCTCGGCCAGGAACCGGAGAACGGCACGAAGGGCACGATCCTCTTTACCGGCGCCTCTGCCGGGGTGAAGGGTTTTCCGCAATCCGCGCCTTTCGCCATGGGCAAGTTTGCGCAGCGCGGCCTTGCCCAATCCATGTCCCGCGAACTGCACCCGCAAGGGATCCATGTCGCCTGGATCAACATTGACGGCGCCATTTGCAACCCCGGACGCACGGAACCGGCAGACAGGCCGGATTCGATGCTGGACCCGGATGCCATTGCCGACAATTACATCAACCTGATCAATCAGGACCGCTCCACCTGGACGAGCGAACTGGAGCTCCGGCCCTGGGTGGAACGGTTTTAGGAACGGCAGACCCTCTAACCCACAATTGCGGATCCGTCATTGTCCGTTTCCCCCGTCACCGCATAGCCAAGGACAAAATCATTGCCGGGCATATGCGGAAAGCCCCGGAAGTTCACACCGTTTGAAAACTTGGACTGGCAGGCGGAAAACGTATGCGGGCAACCCGCCCGCACCGTGAACGCATCCCCCGGCTGAATGGCATTGACCGGACGTTGCCAGACGGTGAGTTCAATTTTGGCATCATTGACCCGGTGCAGCTTCACCTTGACGGTCTGCCCTTCATTCGCACCACTGCCCCAGGTGAGGGTCCCGCGTGAAAAGTGATCGTCTGCAAAGCCGGTGAGGCCACTCACCTGAAACACCCGGTCATTGACCAGGGTCACCGCGCCGCTGGCCTTGTAAGCCGTGCTTTCCAGATCAACCCCGCAGCGGCTGTCACCCAGCGCGGCATCACAGCCGTATTGATAGGTTCGCCCGACAGTCTGGTTCAGCTTGTGCGCCAGTCCCCGGAATTCCGCCTGAAACGCGATGTCCCCGCGGGTCACTTCCCCGATATGGCCGCGCTTGATGACCTCAAATTGGGAAAGGTCTTGCCAGTTCACGCGGTAAAGCACGATGTCCGCGTCATCATAGAGCCCGCCGGCAATGTCGTTTTCCGTAATCGCGGACGAGGACAAGGCCCCTTCCACGTCCAGATTGTCCACCGACAGCCCGAGGCTGCTTTCAATTTCGGTTGCCGAAAACCCCGAAAAGGCTTCAAACGTGACACCGGCAAACGTCAGGGCGCGGTCATGGTCCGTAAACCCAAGGACCACCCCGTCATTGCGGGTCACCTTCCAGCACCAGCAAAGCGTTGTTACTGCCCCGGCAATATGTGCCGAAAACCCGGCTCCAAACTGTCTCATGACAAAACCTCGACGATCGGTATGGCCGGGATCGACCCAAGCCGGTGATTGTTCAGTTGAACATCCAGATAGTCCGTGTCGAACCGCGCCGGGACGTCGAATTCAAACCCGGCCGTGACCACCACGCCGACACCGGGCGCAACCGAAAAGCTGACCCGCCCGGTGATCGGATTCACAACAAATCCGCCCCCCTGAAGGGCGCCATTCAAGGCAACCCGCACGGATCCCGGCACCGGCTTGGTGATGGTCCGGACGTAAGGGTTGAAGCCCGTGCCATAGGTCTTGATCAGCTGATAGTCCGTCTGCACACCGTCCCCGATGCCCAGGGGCTGGTCCGTGGCTGTCACGGTTTCAGATGGATCACATGACTTGTAATCGGCCCAATCCTTCCAGCGGAAGGCGCTGAGCCGCCCCCGCCGTTCTTCAAAAAACGCAATGACCATGTTCAGGTCATCGACCTGCTTGATGCCATATCCGGCACATCCTGCCAGAGCCGTTCGGTGCAATAGGTCGACGGCGCGGGCGTGAACGAGCGGCCGGAGGCGCGCAACAAAGCGAACCAGGCGTCCCGGCGGGCAAGCGCTGCCGCCCGGTCCGCAGCACTCAAGGCCTGAAAGGCGCGCAGGGCCCGCTGTTTGGGCATGCCGTCCAGCCCCGGCCAGTCCCGCACCAGCTTCCAGAACTGCCGTTCGATCTGCTTCGGATCGTCAGCTGCATCTGAACCCCCATCGGCAGCCGTGTCGGGCGCTTGCTCCGCCCCGGTAACGTCATCTGGAACCAATGCTGGCTCAGCTTCCACGCCCTTATCCACGCCCCTGCCAACGTCCCTGCGCGTGTCCAAGCAACCCGAAAGAGGGTTCTTTACAGGTTCCCTTACAGGGTTTGTGTCCGGAACCCGGACACGGGACGGGCCCAAATCCGGACGCGGACTGCACGCAGATCCGGACACGGGATCGGTCTTGGTCCCCTGTCCGGAATCCGGACAGGGGCGCTCGGCCGCAAGGGCGACAAAATCGGCTTCAAAGCCCAGCTTGTAACGGGTTGCCTCCTGCTGATAGGTCTTCGGGTTGCGCCGCTGTTCCCGGCGGATCAGGCCGCGCCGTTCCAGGTCCTTCAGATGCAGGTTCAAGGTGGAGCGGCTCATTTCGCAGTCCCGCGCCAGGGTTTCCTGTTTGGGAAAACAGCCGTGATCCGGATTGTGCCGGTCACACAGGTGCCAAAGAACGATCTTGGCCGCCGGTTTCAAGCCGCGCTGCAGGATCGCCCAGTTGGTCGCCTTGTGGCTCATGGCCGGGACCACCTTCCAAGATCAGATGGAAACCGGTCCCGCTCCAGCGGCGGCAGGGCAATGCCCTGGTCCCGGGCGGTCTTTTGCGCAATGCGCACCAGGGCGCAGGCTGCCGATAGTCTCAGGTCCGTCTGCTCGCCGCTCAACAACTTGGAGACGAGATTCGGCGGCACCCCGGCCTCCCGCGACCAGCGGTATCCGGTGAGATCGAGCACGGTGAGCACCCGTTTGATCCATTGGCGAAAATCACGAGGCTCTGGCAGGTCCATGATCCACTCCCGGGGCCTTAAATGGTAGAAAATCACCTTTTAAGGTTAAATTCATACTCAGTTTCTATGGAAATGCTTTTTCCCGTTATTCACAAGTTCACCGAAAAAGGTGAAGATCGGGACGCGAACGACAGGACGGACACCATGCGCAGCCACACATCGGACGACATCTGGGACCGGCGCCGGCGCAACCTGAGGGCGGTCATCGCCTGGCAGGGCACGAACCCGAGCCGGATCTGCCAGGACGCCAACTTGAGCGTCAACACGCTGAACAAGTTCCTGCGCGGCGACACCCGCACCATGCGCTGGGAAAGCCTGGAGCGGATTTGTGCCGCGCTGGAGATTTCCAACACGGCAGTGCTCGACAGCCAGAACCCCTGGTCTGAAAACCGCAAGCAGCTCCATGCCCTGGTGGAGGCGATGAGCGAGGACGAAGCCAGGGACGCGCTCAACCGTCTTTTGTCCCGGCGGGCCTGAGCCGCCCCGCATCCGCCAGATCCAGGCCCGATCCCCCCACATCCGGCGCTCCCAAGTCTGGCTCCCCTAAACCCGCGATGTCCGGGCGGGACCGATCGGGATCCGCCGGCAGCTCTGCCTGAAGGTCCACCTGACGCCCCCCCTGAAGGTCCACCTGAAGCTCGGCAAGAAAGGCGGCCACCGCCGCCTCGTCCATTTGATCGATCAGCGCCCAAAGCCGGGCTTTGATGTCCCGGCCGGACCTCCCAGAAAGCTCTTGCCCCATTGTCCCCACTCCCCCTCATCCCGATCTCCCAAATCCCGCCCTCACAAAGCCCACACTCTCAAAGCTCACACTCTCAAGTTTCCGGTTCACACCCTTTTGGCACCACCACTCTCAAGCACATCTTTTGAGTGTACCGCCCTGCTCTCGCCGAACCCGGCACAGCGCCCCCCGAAAAGAAACGGGACGGATCAGAGAAAGCGCAACAATTCAACACCTTGAAGACACCTCAAACGTGAAACCCGTTGCCAAACCGCCCGAATTCCCCGGCCATCTCAATTACCTCTATTGACTAATTTAACCTTTTAGTATGATTTTATACCTGTTTTTGCAACCTAAACGTGCTCACCCAAACAGGAGAAACGTGATGAAACCCGGATCACGCCCAAAAGGGCCGCTCCCGAAAGGCTCGCTCCTGAAAGGCTCCCTTCCCGTTACCTGCGACCGGTCGGTGGCCAGTCCCTACCGGGCGGAAGGGCCGTTGGTGTTCAAGACCGCCAGCCGGGTTCAGGGCTATCGGGCGCGGATCCGGGTGCCGTCCTATCTGATGTGTGCGGTGAACGAAGGCCTGGAGGACCCGGACCGCGCCGCCCGGCTGATCGCCGAGGCCTTGAACGCGCATGCGCTGTTGCGCGCAACCGGCACCACGCAATCAAAAACGGCGGTGCGCTACTGGCTGGAGGCCTATCTCGCCTCGGTTTCCATCCCGCACACCGATCCCGATCTTTGGCTCGACCAGTACCGCGAGGCCCGCGAGCGCGCCGCAGCGCTGCTCGCCAGACACGGGCTCATTGCCCTGATCCTGGAAACCAGCCGCCTCCTTGCCGAGAACGGACCCCGCCATGGGCACACCCCGGACTAAAGCCCCACCATCCGCACCTGCCCCAGCACCGGTAGCAACATCGCCATCGGCACCAGCATCGGCTCCGGGATCGGCATCACCAGGCGCACCGGCAACATTTTTGGCTTCATCTTTGGCAACATCTTTCGGATCGGGGGCGCCATCAACGGCGACATCAGCAGCGTCCGGCCGGCCCATCGACACCGCCCGGCTGAAGTCCGCCCTGAAGGTGACGGCCCTCCTGGTTCAGAAACTCGGCGACGACTACCTGCCGTTTTTCATGCGCCTGGAAACCGAACTCGCGCAGCTTGAGGCAAAGGAAGCTGCCCGCGACCGGGTGCAAAAGGTGCTGGAAGACGGGTGACAGATCGGCAAAGAGCACGGCCCATGTTCCCGGCCCTTTTTTTACGCCGCACGCCCGCGCATTCAGGCAAGAAAAGCCCCCCGCACCCCTCTGATGTCATCCCCGACCGGATCGGGGATCCATTCATTTCCAGAGCTGCGGTAAAGACCGAACACGCCGCCCACCAGACAGTCTCAAACGCCAAGCCGCGAAGACCGGTCAGGAACCCTGCAGTCCCACAAAACCCAACCTCCCAGCGCCGCTCGCCGGGCCCTCACCGGGACCGGCACCCGCCTCAGACCGCAGCCCCCTCCTCTCGTCGAAGCTGGAAAGCCAAATGCCGCGTCCACCCCCACGGCATTGGGTAGCAAATGCACCAAATCATAAGCGGCAAAATCCGGACGGATTCTTACAATGCGTTGTCATGAAACCGGCCAAACTCCAAAGTTTCGATAGCGTGATACGCGGCCTGCTGACAAAGCGTGTCAGTCTCTTTCATGAGAGAGAGGAAGCCAGAGCCAACCTTGCTAGCCTGGACAGCGACATAAGCGCCATTGACCGGGCAATCCGCCTTCTAGGGTATGAGGATGATCTTAACGCCCTGATGCCAGCCAACGCCGGAAAGAGGCTCTACAAGCAAGGTGAGATAAGCAGGCACGTTTCAGACATTCTCAGAACGGCTACAGAACCACTCACAAGCCGACACATTGCGCTCCTGATCGCCAAGCGGCGCGGAGAGAACGCGAACGATCACAAGTACATGGTCCGGCTTACCAACAACGTGTCCCGCGTTCTTGGTAACTTTCGCTCACAAGGGCGGGTGGCTTCTGAGGGTAATGGGAAAAGATTGCAGTTGTGGCGGCTAGCGCAATGACCAGCCGCCACAACCCGATTAACCGGCTCGACGACGGGTGCCTGTAATGCGCCGTGTCATACCAGCCCTAGGCTTGTCAGGGGACGGCAAGAGCTTTGGAAGATACGGAAGCGCCCCAGCATCGCGGGTCCGGAAGTACCCTTCCGCATGCTCGGGAATCCACACTTCATCAAGATATTCACGAAAAAGGGGAAGTACCGCAAAAGGGTATTGCCGCGCTTCACCTTCCCATTCGGGCGTCTTGTGAATGTAGTAGGAAAAGGCGGTTGAGACCGTGGGGTGTTTTTTCGCCAGCCAATCCGCAAAACGGCGACCGACGCTGGTGTCTGGGCGGATTTCTGTTCCGTTCGGAGCACGATCTTTGATGATGTAACCGGCATGCTCGAACCTCCCCCAGAGGTGGACGACAAGTTCGTTGATGACCGAAAAGTGTCCCTGCTCCACCCGGTCCCAATTGTCGTTGTAGCGACGAATGAATGCCGGAACCTTGCCACTGTATCCGCCCGTTTTCCGAATGGACGGAAGAACTTCCGAGGTGATCCATTTTTTGAAGCGCTTTGCTTCTTTTTTGTTCGACCGAAGGATGACGGAATAAAGTCCGGACTCATTAATGACTGTCGTGCGCTGGCGGCGACCGATGGCATCGGTAATTCCGAGGGCATCTTTTTCATCATCATCAAGACGAGAAGCCGCATCGCTCGGATTGGCGATTTCCAGCTTTTTGCAAACCTCAGTCAGAACGAACCAAGGTTCGCCATCCCGGTCGATTACCCGGAATTCTTCATTTTCGTCATTTTCAAAAACCTGCATCGTGTACTGCATATGACATAAACCTTTCTTTATGTCTCGATGCAGCAGGCCTCAAATGCACTTGACAAATGTCCATTCACATACAATATGCCCTAGTGATCACAGACCCGCCGCAAGGTGGTTCACTTCTGGCCCGGTGCTCGCAACACCGGGCCGCTTCATTTCGCCGCATTCGAATACGCGACCTTGGGACTCTGGTGATTAAAACGCTGGATTTCAAGAGGCATTGGTAAAAATTCCCTTAATTCACAGAGCGCTGCCAATACCCTTTCCACTGGCGGCTAACAGAGTGCGTCACCGCCAGCCCAAGCGCCTGACCTGCCAATTCTCCATTGCTTTCGCGACGATGATCTTTGAGCCACGCTATATGACCGGCATGTTGATGCAGGTAATGAGAGCTTACATGGTGGTGCTGGCCGCGAACCATCCGGCGCAGGCGGGAGAAGAAGCTTTCGGCTTGGTTCGTTGACACGTGGTCAATTGCATAAGCTTCGCTGGGGTTGGTGCGGTAGGTTTTCCAGCCGTCATGCAATGCATCCCAATGTGATGCCTCGTCGGCGTATATGATGTCATCCCCGACTGGATCGGGGATCCACTCGTTTCCAGAGCTGCGACAAAGGCCCCTTCCCCCTCCGGAGGTTCAGCGCCGATAACTTGCCGTTCCTAATGCGCTTGAAACCGAGAGCGTACAGCATGAAGCCAACGAAAATGCCTGCCCGCGGGGGCAAAAAATGCTGGAAGACGGGGAATCAACCCGGCTGGGCTTGAAACTCTGACGCGGCCTCGAAACGCCCTCCTTGAGACGTTGATGTGTGAAAGAGCAACAGGCGGTATGGGTGGAAACTCGGTAGGAACGCCGGTTTAAACGAAAGGCTGAGGAGCGGGTCAAACCCGCAGTTCGTTCTCTACATCACAATGTCTCGGTCCACGTAAGAGAACGCCGCGGCAATTCTTGGGTTAGGCGAATTTATGTGGGCAGAAACCCACCGCGTGCGAAATCATCGCTTTCAGTTTGGTCGGAAAGCAACTGTTGTGGGGCTTTGACAATCGCTTCGGCGGATCGGCCAACCCAGACCGCAATCAAATCCAGATCGCAAACAAACCCAGCCCGCGAACAAACCATGACGGTTACTTGGACCAGATTGCAGTATTGAGTTTTGCGCGCGATTTGGCAGCCCACCAGATTGCGATTGCCGAAAATGTTGTTGAGATGAAATACGCGCCAGCCACTGACCATAAGCCAAGATAAGTTGATCCTGCCCACATCAAAAGGAGTGAGAGAATCAAAGAGGAAAAGAGGATTTTCACGACGAAACTTGCGTGCCGTGCCATGCCCAGGACAACTGCCGATGGGCCGAATATACCTCGCACAACAATTGTCGCCATTAAGGTCAGCAGGATTATCTGGGCATCAGCATACTCGGGACCAAATATTTGAAGGATATGCGGCCCGGCAAAGGCGATCCCTGCCCAAACCAAAATGGCATAGGCACCCGACATTCGGACAACAGAGCCGAGCAGTCTTTGAGCTTCTTCTTTGTCTTCGTGGGCGTTCGCAGCCATTACCTTTGGCAGTCGTAGACTGTAAACACTCCGCAGTCCAAAGCCCGCAAGTTGGCGAATGCGAAAGCAAACAAACAAGGCAGCGACCTGTTCCGGAATGAACAACAAACCGGCAAGGAGTATGTGGAATTCAAAAAAGTAGTCCCACAAAAGCGTAATCTTCATGTGGTCTGGCGCAATCTGCCACCACTTCTTTTTTTCGCTCTCCAGTGTCTCTGGCGTTATTGGCTCGTTGTTCCCAGGCGGCAGCCTCTCTCGCAAGGCCCAAGACTGAAACGCAGACGTCAGGACAAGTGTACCAAGCAAGGCCGCCAGAACAAAAGTGACCGACTTCAACCCTGCCCAGCCAAGCAGGAAGAGAATGACCAACAACACTGCGGGACGGACAACCATGTCCGGTAGATGTGCCCAGTAGTGGTCCTCTACGCCGATAAGCAGGGCGCTGTTGAGATATATCGCAGCCATGAAATAACCGACGATCGCACTGAAAACCGCCAACGTCTGAACATCGTAGGAAGTGTAGTCCGGCAGGAAGAAGGAACCGGCAGCAACAACAGCCAAGACAAGTGCTGCATTCCGAAAGGTTATTGTGTGCGCATATTTTGCAAATGCGCTTAACTCTTGATGTTTTCCAAGTGATCGATACTCAGCCGCAAAAAGGGTGGCGATCGCATGAAATCCAAGGGGTAACAAGACAGACAGAATGCTCGCGGCAGAGAGAGCCAACGAGTAGCTCGCCAAAACATCGCTTTCAAATGAACGGGCAAGAAGCAGAGTAATCAGAAAAACCAACGTGGCACCGATTAAACGCCCGCCTGTAAGAGCCGCCATTTGGGCGATCAGCTTTGCCGTGTTTGCAGTCAGTTTTTTTTGCCACCCATCACTTCATGAAGCCGACGAAGAATTCGGCCTTTCATGCGACGCGCGAAATACAACAGCTCACCAAGAAACCTGATGTGGGTCTTGTTGGCGAAATGATAATAACTCGGTGTTGTCGAGATCACCCCTGCCTTGCCGACAAAACCGCGTTTGAATTGATGGAGACGACTGTCGGCATCCGCGCCGCCCAAATCGTACCATCTGTTGTTGGGATCGGCCTGCAACCTTCTGACTATTTCCCAATGCATCATGTAGCCAGCATTCAGTGGCAAAGCTTTGTCACGGGTCGCACCATAGAGATAAACCGCCCGCTCGCCCGCAACATCCACGACAGCGCTTGCAACAGGTTCACCACACGCATCATCAATGAAAACAACAAGTGGCCGCAAGGCGGCTTCGTCCGCAACCATCAACTCCCCGAGCGTATAAATGGCAGACGTGTCATGGAAATTCTTGCGATCCATCATTTCTTGATAGAGGGACATGAATTCCCTGGCACCGGCAGGACCTTCCACAATGCGGGCTGTAAGTCCTCTGTTTTCAGCCTTTTTTAAGTTGTAGCGCCATTTTTGCGACAGACTGCTACGGATTTCATCGAGTGATATGCCGACATTCACAAAGTACCGCTCCGGAGAATCCAGGTCTTCTCCTTGATAGAAGCCAGCCTCCCTGAGGGCTTGTTCTTCGATCTCAGATACTTCTGCATCCGCGCGCGGGAAGAACGACAGAAAGAAAGATCGTTCTTCGGCATAGATAGTTTTGAGCGCCGATATGGTCTCACGAAGTATGCTGCGATCGACGGCTGCTCCCCTTTTGCGCCACAAGGGTCCCCACTTTATGACGGCAACGCCCGTGTTCATGAATGGAAAGTGCACGAGGAGGACAACAGCGCCGCTGACGAGTACGTCGTCCCTGAAAAAGGCGATCCGTTCAAGCTGACTTGGTTGCCAGCGTAGAGCATTGAAGCACTCTGTCTGTTCGTGAATAACATCGCAAAACTGGACGGCAAGCGCATCCCAATCGGCCGGGGACACATAGCGAGGCTCCAGGGCGCGCCTCGCAGCCTCATTCATACCAGCAGCTGTCTTCAAATCGGGAGCTACATTCATGCCTGCAACCGTATTTTCCGTACCAATATCTTTTGAACAAGGCCGTTTTCTAACCGGGCCCTACTGATTGTGCCGATCAACGGAAGACTGTCACAAAGACTATAAAGACCGGGTTTCCAGTCATCCCGATTGATGGAAACATCAAAATCAGCCTGCAGGTATGCTCTGATGGCCTTTCCCACCGCCCGAAGGAAATGAAGTGCGCCAAAATCTCCCGCGCGCCAAGCCAGGCGTAAGCTTTCGAGTTCACCAGCAAGCCAGGTATAATGTATCCCGGCCCGGCCAACACTGAGCGGTCTTTTGGCCAATCGGCCATGGGCCAGGTCAAGTATGTCGTCACTTAGCGTCAGCCCGGCGTGTTCAGCCAGGGCATGATTGCCTGCAAGCCGCGGGTTGAGTTCCAGCAGATATCTCCTGTCCTCTCGCTCATCAACGAGGAACTGAACACACCCAATGCCATGATAGCCGATCCCACGAAGCAGTTTGACGACGTAGCTCTTTAGGATCGGGCAAGGTGCAACGGTGACCCCTTCAAGAGCGAGGCCAGAGCCGTCGGGCTGATCTGTGCGTTCAATCTTTGCATGGAGGTAGCTTTGCAATTCGCCGTGGTGGGCGGAAAAATAGATGTTGTCGCGGTTGCCGGAAACGTATTCTTGAGTGAGAAGACTTTTATCCTTCAACACTTCCTGTTGCTCTTTGAGATCGCCGACAGTTCGGCATGTCAGCGCCTTTTTGCCCCCCAAGCGTTTTGTTGAATCCATCGGCCTTATAACCAATGGAAAATTCAGCTTGCTTGCCTGTCCCAACAAGTCTTGGTGGTTTGAGGTAACAACAAACGGCGCAATCGGAATGTCTAATTCAGCCGCTTTGCTGAGCAAGAGTGGTTTGTTAAGGCAGAATGTGATCGTTTCGCTTGCCATGCTGGCAATCTTTATTGCGCCTGGCGGCTTTAAACGACTTTCGGCAAAAGCACGAACAAAGGACTCGGCAACGGGAATGACGAGTTCAATGGTTACATCCTTGGCGCATAAGGCATCCATGGCTTCCTGAAACACATCCGCTCCACTGGAGAGCGGCGGATGATCCCAAACGGCATGGACATATTTGCTTACCTCTGTCCCACGGTCATACCCATCCAGCCCACAAATGACCTGATATCCCTTGTGATACAGGGCTCGAGCGAGAATATAGCTCGGTCGATAATTCCCAAGGATGAGTACTTTTTTGTGCACTTGTCGGTATCTCGCGGACGAATTCGACAAGAATATAAGTGAATTTCATCCACTTTCGGTAAACACCAACTTCATTCTGATCTTCGATCAACAGACGGCAAACTCTTCCGGCAAGATGTCTTAATCAAAAATCAAAGCTCTCGCTCTACTAAGATTGCAACATCTTTGGAGAGCATGCATGACACTGGCCGAAGCATTTCGAACGCCGAGAGCGTACACTTGGCCGCCATCATCGCGTGTTGCACTCCACGCTTTCACCTACCTGTTCCCCATTTCGGTTCTGGCTGCGGCCGTCCTCCAGCCTTGGGAAGACCCCAAACTTCTCTTTTTTGATGTGATTGTCTCTGCTGAGGTGGCACCGGAATGCTGCTCGGTGGCCTACGGGTTCATATCTCAATTGGGTATTTTGGTTTGGACGACAACAGCGGCTTCGTGTTTGTTTGGCGGTTTGGTGATGGCAATGAATGGGTCTTCAAAAGACCTATTCAGTTTTGCGATAACTGCGGGACTTTTGACAGGTTGGCTCGGTATTGATGATGCCTTTCTGTTGCATGAGAAGGTGTTTCCAGCCGTCGGCATTCCTCAGTTCGTCGTTTTGATCGTCTATTGTTTGACAACATTGCTTTATCTTATCGCGAGCTGGAAAATTCTGGTTAGGAGCGATCTTGTTCTTTTGGCTGCAGCAGGCAGTGCCTTTGTTGCAAGCGTTGCGATCGATGTTGTTCTGAAAACTCCGAATTGGGTGGTGTTGGAAGACAGTTTCAAGTTCTTTGGCATTTGCTGTTGGGCGTCTTTTCACATCTCCACGATGCTGAGACTGATGACGATAGACAAACCGCGTCATGAATAGCCAAAGCACCCGGCAAACGGCAGCCTTTCAATCCACGGATTCGGTGCCAGATCGCACGAGCCAGTGGCACGTAACCTGCTCAGATACTTACGATTTTCATAAGCCTGAATTTGCCGAATTGCTGTCAGCTTGCGACGCGACCGGTTTCCAGGAGCGGGGATGGTTGGTTCCCTTCTTCCGGACACTCCCTTCGTTTTTGGCGGTCAAACCTGTAATTGTCTGTGTGCGCGACGAGAAAAACCATCTCAAAATGCTGCTGCCCTGCGTTCGGCGGACAGTGTGGGGTATTCATCTTGTGCAGACGGCTGATCTTGGCCTTACGGATTACAATTGCCCGCTTGTTCATCCTGATGCCATCGACGTCATCCAGGACAACGAAGATTTACAGGACCGTATTTTCAGGGCCTTGCGCCCTTGCGACATATTCTTTTTCCGAAAACAGCGCGCTGACAAGATTGGCATTGAAACCGTTCTACGGGGAGCGTCCACGTCGCCTTCAGAAGTCCAGGCACACCAGGTTGACCTCTTTGCTCCCTATGACGCATGGGCCAAAAACAAGCTGAGTCAAAATTTTCGCACGAACACCCGGGCAAAGTTTCGAAAGCTTGGAAGGAGCTGTGAATCTTTAAGTTTTGATACGGTCGTTGAACCAAGTGAAATCACCGACGCACTGCGTTTTATCCAGGTGCATCGGGGCCAACGCTATAAAAACGATATTCTACAAAATCATGCAGTGTTTGGGTTTTACAGTGAGGTTGCGCGCGAAGGTGCACAGTCTGGATTTGCACAGACTTTCGTTATGCGCGTTGATGGCGAGATCGTGGCAGCGTTTTTCGGCCTGAACTGGGATGATGTCCATTGTTATCTCCTGGGGGCTTTCAAGCCGGGAACGCTGGAGCGCTTTTCGATTGGCTTACAAACGCTGACCGCCTTGATTGCCGACCGGATAGAAGCAAACGTTGGAACGTTCGACTTTGGTCTGGGCGATGAGCCCTACAAAAAACGCTTCCAAGCAAAAGAAGTAAAAATGCATCATGCAGTCTACGCCCTCTCACCCTTTGGCAAGATCATCGCCCTGACCTATGAAAAAGCCAAACCTCTCAAAAGGGTCCTTGTGAAGACAATTTTTCGCCTCAGATGAATTGAAAAAGCGATGGGGACCAATCGTCCATCCCATCCTGCAAGTTAGTCTCTAGCCTTCGTCAGAGGGCCTTTATTGGCTACGGGAGACAAATCCATTTTAGTATTTTCTTCAAGGCTGACATCGATTTGACCCGTTGGACTCGGGAAAATAGGCTCGAAGCAGTCCCTCGTAGTTCTCGGCACCAATGTCCGTTTCGGGCCGTTACTGTCCAAGTATCGTCAGGGTGGGTTGCGTACTTTATGCGGAACAAGCGAAGGCCAGCAAAGCGAACGATGCTGTTGTTCGCTGCAAGCGTCCCTCGGACAGCTTTCCTTCGACCGATCAAAGAACGTGAGTTATCAGCGGTAGCCTTACATGCTTGAATGAAAGAAAAACTGGCCTGGGTGTGATCGAGCGGGCGAGCAACCGCCAGCATAGTTGTACAAACCTCAGAGTTGGACCCCTACCGCTATGACCACCGCTATTTCGAAAGATATTCGTCCGGTGGCAGATCGACACATGCACGTTGAGGATTTTGAGCGATGGTATTGGCCGGTCGAGCATCTCAAGCGGTTTTGTGACTTGCTGCATTTGCCAAAGTCAGGCACCAAGGCAGAGCTTCGCGAACGGATTGCGGCAACCCTTCGAAATCCGGGTGAACACCGAACCGTCACTCTGCGCCGGCGGCAAACCGGGTCTTTCAATTGGGCCAAAGAAACGTTAACCCGCGATACGATCATCACGGACACGGTTTCTTTCGGCCCCAACGTGCGAAACTTTTTTAAAGCAGAGATCGGCAAATCATTCGTCTGCCACTCTGACTTCATGGACTGGGTTCGCAGCAATGAAGGCGCGAGCCTTGGTGATGCTGTCACCGCTTGGCTCATCCTGGAGGAACGCAAAGACGATCCGACCTTTCGGCGGGAGATTGCAAGCTGCAACAACTACCTGCAATATCTCCGTGATGCACGCGATCGCACTCCGGGTTTATCGTTGGACGATGCCAAGAGATGCTGGGCCTACAAGAGTGTAAGGCCAGCGCGTGATGGGTATGTCATCTTTGAACAGAAAGATGTTTTGGATGCGGGGATAGACGTGTGACCGGACTCCAGCCACACGCGCCTTGGAAGAAACAAAAATGACACGGGTGCCATCCACCCCTGTACCCCCATTTCGGAGACCGGACTTTCCCGTGATGCACAAAACACGTGAGTTTGGGCTCCATCCGTATCTACGTTGCGCTATGCACTAAGATCCGCCATGCGGACTTTGCCGCCGTTCGTACTGGGCTCCTGAAGGTTGGCTTTCTGTGATGCCAAGTTTACACGATAGTGCGAACAGCCTACCCTTTCCCAAAGCCAAGCTGAACGGAAGATAGAGATTTTCGATGGATTGGAACCTGGTCGCTGTCATGGTTGGGATACATGCGCTCATGTTCCTGACGCCCGGACCTGACAGTCTTGTAGTGGTATCGCGCGCGACCTCGCAAGGAATGAAGCACGCCTTTGCAGCTATTCTCGGGGTTGTTTCCGCAGGCCTTTTCTTCGTTCCTGGCATCGCGTTTGGAATGGATTTTGTAAACTCGCTCTCCCCGGCAGTCTGGATGGCAGTCCGCGCGGCTGGTGCTCTCTATCTCATCTACATCGGATATAAGATGTTGCGCGCTTCTTTCGCTTCGCGCGCAATGGATCATAACACCAGAGACACCCGAAACCTAAGATCCGAGGAGCCTCTCCTCGCAACTTATCTCCAAGGTCTCCTGACCAATCTCGGAAATCCGAAAATGATTGTCCTGCTGACGTCTTTCCTACCGCAATTTGTGGCGGTCGATCTGGGAAACGTTAGCACTCAAATTCTGGTTCTCGGCTTCTTCATGTACCTGAACGGATTTGTCTGTTTCAGTCTGATCGCCTTGTGCGCGGTAACAATCAAGAAGCAGATCGTCAGCCGCTTTGGATCTGAAATCTTGTCATTCTGGGGCGGAAATCTTGCAGGGGGCACTATGCTCGGCGTCGGTGCTTGGATGCTCGTCGCTCCCCTGAAATATGTCATGGGACATCGCACCACCTGATGCCTGCCGGGCAAACAGCGTCACATACAATGCCGACTCTTGTGCAAGTAAAGCATCTCAGGAGATTCGGGCTCGACAGGGACTTTGTTTGAGAGCCACACAAAGGTCCACCTTGCGGACTTTGCCAATTTTCGCTGCGGTTGTGCCAATGGCCGATTACCTATGCGCAACCACCCGCAATTCCACCACTACCCCTTCTGAGGCGAAGCCCGCGACCTCTATAGCTGTCCAAGCTGGATAAGGTTCGCACATCCGTTCCGCCCAAATCGCCTTGAATGCTTCCAGATGGTCTTTCAGTCCGATGTGATAGCTTGTTACCTCCACCACGTTGCGAGCATTCATCGCCCCTTCGCTCAAGACACTGAACACTTGGTCAAAGGCAGTATTGATTTGCGTTGCGGCGTCAGGAGATGTCGTACCGTCCAAGCCCGCTCCATTAAACCCCGTCAGAAAGACGAAACCATCGACCTCAGAGCCCGGCGCCATCTTCCAGCTCTGATAGAGGCCTGTCATGTCTTTGGGGATGATTGCTCGTTTTGCCACTCACCACACCTTTCGAAAAAGACACCTTTTCTCCCTAACGGACAATAGCTGCAGCGCGGGAGGCTGTCACTCGGGGCTCCTTAAAGACATTCGCGGCAATCAGAATGAATGTCCGCTCAGGGCCGAGAGCGCCAATCGACGGCGGCATCAGCAGCGTCCGGCCGGCCCATCGACACAGCCCGGCTGAAGTCCGCCCTGAAGGTGACAGCCCTCTTGGTCCAGAAACTCGGCGACGACTACCTGCCGTTTTTCATGCGCCTGGAAACCGAGCTCGCACAGCTTGAAGCCAAGGAAGCAGCCCGCGCGCGAGTAAAAAAGGTTCTGGAAAACGGGTGACAGATCGGCTGGGCCAGAAGCGCAGACGCAACTTACAAACGAGCTCGCTCAGGTCATTGATGGATGTAGGAGCAACGGCCGGAATGTGCGGGATGCAGACTTGTGTTGCAATGGCTAAGAATGACTGCTCTGTGCACTTTGCGACGAGGTCGCAAACCAGAAACGGCGGGACGCAATTCCGATCCTAAATGCTAGGCGCACCAAGAGATCCGCATCGCATCAGAAGGTTTGGGTAGAGATAAATGCCCAGTTTTCTGCTTGCTAGCGTGCCGTTCAGTGACGGGGTCAGCTTACCGCAAGCCACAAATCGTAGAGAAGCAACAAACCTGAATACTGCAAATCAATAAGTAAAGACACGATGCCAAACCAAACGGATAACGGACCAAACTGAGATCACAAATGTCAACTTTTTAGCATTCTTGGATGCGTGAACGGGAATACCATCACCATCCGTTTTGCATCTCTTCCTCGATTCGCCGCACTTGAAATGCAAGGCAGATTCAAATCAGTGCTGAAGATGGAAGTCACTTTTGATTGCTCTGAAGGAGCCTGTTTATGAATTCGGTTGTCCGCATTTTTGCTTCAGCTGGAGCTTCTACAGGTGTGAAGACAAGCTCACCAAAAGAGGAAGATTTGGCATCCCTCTTTTCTCTTGGTGCCGGTCGATGTTCAAAGTTAGATCACAACCATTCTTTGGCTGAGCGATGGTTTACAACCGTATCGTTAATCGCACTGACGGCCATCCTTTCTGCCAAACCTGCAGAGGCAGCTTGCACGCAATCGGGGCTGCAAGAGACCTGCAGCGGGGAGTTGGGGATAATTAACTTCATCAAAGACGACACCGACAGCAGTCAGACAGTAACGCTGACGATAGAGAATGCAACGAATGCAGCCTTTAACGCACAAATGCCCAGCGATTCGATTTGGGCGGTAGGTGCTGAGGCGGCTGGGAGCGGCGAAGAGCCTGCAGCGGTTGTCCTGGATATCGATCTGAATGGTTTCGCTCTAAATAGCAACATGGAAAGCGGTGTTTCCGCGTATGCTAACGGCAGCGCAGGTGCCTCCCCTCAGGAAACCGAAGGCAATGGCGAGCGAACAGGAGACACCGGTGGCGAGGGCGGTGCCGGAGGAGATGTGACTGCGACGATCACGGGCATTTCCGTAGATACGACGACCAAACCAAACATTCTGATCTTCTCAACGGCTGGCAGCGGCGGAGATGGCGCCAAAGCTGAGTCCAAGAATCAAAAAAGAGCTGTGGGTGGAGACGGTGGAATAGGCGGCAACGGTGGCCAAATCACTGCGGTTGCAACGAACACTGACCTCACTACCGGCAGTGGCCTCTCGGTGACGAGTTATGCGTCCGACGGAGGAGACGGCGGCGAAGGAAAAACTTCAAACGCGCAAGCTGATGGGGGTGATGGTGGCACGGGCGGTGCCGGCGGCACTATAAATGTATACACCAGCAACTTTTCGACCACAGGACTAGGTGGAATCGTAGCGAGCTCCCGAGGTGGAAGTGGCGGTGTCGGCGGCGGAGCTGAAAACGGTGTGTTCGGAAATGCTTACGGCGGTGCGGGGGGCTTTGGCGGCGATGGGGGCTTCGTAAATCTCACCAATACAACAGCAGACGGTTCAACGGGCACATTGGTTATCGATGTAACGTCAGTTCCGGGTCTTCTGGCCGAGAGTATTGCCGGAAACGGCGGCATGGGTGGCTACGGACATAGCGGTGGCAGTGGCGGAGACGGAGGCCAAGGTGGTGCTGGCGGTGGTGTCACAGTTAGCATTTCAAAGGCGGACTCCGGGCAAATTGCGACTATTACCACTATAGGAGACAACAATGCAGGGCTTGTTGCACGCAGTTACGGTGGTGCCGGCGGTGACGGAGGTGACGGCTATGGCCTCGGGACAGGCGGTGGCGCTGGAGCGGGATCGGGCCCGGGTGCGGGTATCGCTGTTCAATATACCGGAGAGATTTCAACTGCAGGATCACTTTCGGATGGTATTTTTGCGCAGTCGGTCGGCGGGTTTTCTGGCGATGCGGGCAATACATTCGGCATCGTAGCCTATGGCGCCAACAGCCAAAGCGCTGGTGGCGGCGGCGGTGTTACCGTCCACTACAATGGATCAGCCGGAAGTGGAATATCGACAACGGGCGCCGATTCAGACGGGATTTTTGCGCAAAGCCAAGGCGGTGGTGGGGGCAAAGCCTCATCGGCATCGGGACTGGTGTCTCTGTCCGGAGATGAAGAAGGGTCGTCGGGCGGTGATGGCGGAGCGCTGGGTGTGTCAGCTTCAGGTGTCATCTCAACTACTGGCGAGCGGAGCCGCGGTGTTGTTGTTCAATCGATCGGCGGAACGGGCGGTGACGGTGGAAGCGCGCGCGGGCTTGTTAGTATTGGCGGCACCGGAGCTCGCGGAGGGGCTGGTGGGAGCATTTCAGCGACATCGACTGCAAGTATTGCCACAACTGGCGATGACGCAATCGGGGTATTGATCCAGTCGATTGGAGGCGGCGGCGGTTCTGCCGGATCCGTCGTTGGCATTTCTGCGATCGGCGGCCAGGGAGGTACTGGCGCGACCGGTGGCCTCATAAACACGGCCGTTGGTGGCGCGATTAGTACATCAGGCGCCGGGGCGGATGGTCTTGTCGTCCAAAGCATTGGCGGTTCAGGTGGGTATGGCGCCAGCACGCTGGCCTTATCGGGCGGTCTTTCAGTTGCTATCGCTGGCTCTGGGGGATCGGGTGGGGATGGCGGAGAGATCCAACAACTGAAAACCGAAAACGGGTCCAGTATAACGACCCACGGCGACAATGCGCGCGGCATTGCGGCCATGAGCGTTGGCGGTGGCGGCGGACACGGTGGCCACGCCTATTCTGTTTCGGGGAGTTTAGGACCGTCGGTAGCTGTTGCGGTTGGAGGGTCCGGCGGCGCCGGCGGCTCAGGTGCAGATGTGAACTTGGATCTCTATGGATCTCTCACCACACACGGCGGCAACGCCACTGCCATTTCGGCATTGAGCGTTGGAGGCGGTGGTGGATCGGCAGGAACGGCATTGGCCGCCTCAGCCTCAGCAGATTTGGGAGCATTTTCATTAGGCGTAGGGGGCGCTGGCGGCGGCGCTGGCGATGGTGGCGCTGTCACGATTTGCCGTAACGTCAGCGACGAACAGGCAAACGGTACCTGCGCCTCTGATGGATCGAATGGGGAGGGATTGGTCCAGACGACAGGTGACGGAGCTATGGGGCTTTACGCATCTTCAATTGGTGGAAGTGGCGGGCAATCGGGCGCGACCATTTCGGGAACGATTTCGTCAACTGACAGTGTTGGGCTCGCAATTGGTGGAAACGGCGGACAAGGCGGCAACGGAGCCGCGGTCACGGTCTACTCCTCTGGGGGGATTACAACGCAAGGTGCGGTGTCAGGCGCGCTGGTGGCCTCGAGCATCGGTGGCTCGGGGGGCAACGCACATGTTGTGGGCTCTATCGGCGCCGTGGCCGATGACGATGGCGTGAATATTGGAATTGGCGGGGCTGGAGGGGCAGCCGGAACTTCAGGCCTGGTCAGCATTACCTCCACGGACACGATTTCAACGGCCGGCTCGATGTCGGTAGGCATCCAGGCAACGAGTCAGGCTGGCGGCGGAGGCAGCGGCTCGGGTGTCTTCACTGGTGAAGGCCTTTCTTCAAGCTCGACCAGCGTCAGCGTCGGCGGCGCAGGTGGTGCGGGCGGGAATGCTGGAGCTGTATCAGTCAACTGGTCGGGTACAAGTCTGGTCACGGGCGCTGAGCAATCGCCAGGGATATTGGCGATGAGTGGAGCAGGGTCTGGCGGCAAGGCCGGGCTGGCCTTTAGTGGAGATGGCGCGGCCCTCACGTCAGCAGACGTTTCTATCGGCGGCGACGGCGGCCGAGGAGGCGCAGCAGGCAACGTCACTGTTACTGCGGGTACCGCAGGTGGCCTAATCCAGACAGCCGGTTTCATGTCGGACGGTATTTCTGCCATCAGCCAGGGCGGCAATGGCGGGCGTGGGGGAATGTCCGTCTCCGGTTCCGGCATCTCGCAAGGAGACACAACCGTTACAATCGGCGGCGGTGGCGGCATCGGCGGAACAGCTAATGAGGTTCACGTAACAACCTCGGCAGGCGCCAGCATCACAACCAACGGACCGTCCGCTGCGGGCATCAATGCCCTGAGCCTGGGTGGCAATGGTGGACAAGGTGGGGCTGCGATCGAGACTGGCATGAATGTCGACTTTACAGATGGCGATATTCCAGCTGGTAACGCAACCTTTGTCTTTGGTGGAGGCGGCGCGACCGCCGGCAGCGGTGATTATACCTACGTACACAACAGTGCGACGATTAATACGCAGGATTTCAACAGCGCCGGAATCCAGGCGCAATCCATCGCGGGCAGCGGCGGTTCGGGGGGCATGGCCATCTCCGGTACGATCAATGCGGGTTCGGGCGAGCACATCGATGTCGGTGTTACTTTTGGCGGAACTGGCGGATCGGGCGGCAACGCAGGTACCGCGCGGGTGGCGAATGGTGCTGACATTACGACTGCGGGCGACAATTCCAGTGGTATCATCGTGCAATCCATTGGGGGATCTGGGGGTGCGGGCGGCCTGACGTATAACATCCTAAGCAATTTCGCATCGGGCGACTCATTGGCATTGAACTTTGATGTCGCACTCGGTGGCGGCGGTGGGACCGGCGGCACGGGTGGCGAGGCGAGCGTTAACAACGGCAGCAAGATCACAACATCTGGTACCAGCTCCAGCGGGATTTATGTGCAGTCTATCGGTGGTAGCGGCGGTGCCGGTGGGTTTGGCGGGACAGGCGTTTACAATTTCGGAGAAACTACGGCCAACCCGGACGGATCGAGTACAAAAATCAACCTCAATGCCACGATTGGTGGCACGGGCGGAAACGGGGCTGTTGGCGGAGCTGTTGATGTTGTCAATCACGGGGGTGGTCATATCACCACTGGTGGAAGTGGTGCCTATGGAATTTTTGCTCAATCGGTGGGCGGAAACGGTGGGGACGGCGGACTGTCGACGAATTTTTCGCAAGATCTGTTCCAAGGAGACATTCTTGGGGGCGCCAGCGCTGATGGAGATGACAGCGATAGCACAGCAACCTCGAGGGCTTTCACGCTCAAGATTGGCGGTGATGGGGGAACCGGTGCCAACGCTGGCGATGTAACGATTAACAATTCGGCCCCAATCGTAACGAGCGGAGACGTCGCCCATGGTATCATCAGTCAGTCGGTTGGCGGTGGGGGCGGCGTCGGCGGCGCGGCTGCCAGCAATGCCGACAGCTTTGCATCGCAGACAATCAGTTCAAACACGAGCGGTACAACGCAGCATCTGCGATCTCTTTATAATTTCACAAATCTGGCGGACGACTTTGGTTCTGCGCAATTGACGATCGGAGGTGTTGGCGGGGCAGCTGGTGATGGTGCAGACGTCACGGTGACCAACACCGGTCGAATAACAACAACGGGTGTGAACGCCTATGGGATCTTCGTTCAGTCCATTGGTGGCGGCGGCGGATCAGGCGGTGAAGCGGCCAGCATCACAGACTCTTATGCACTTCAGCTGGGCGGCAACGGCAGCGGCGGCGGAACCGGCGGCGAGGTTCAGGTTGACAACACTGGAACGATTACGACCGCGGGCTACGGTAGCGCGGCAGTGTTGGCCCAATCTATCGGCGGCGGCGGGGGGAATACCGGAAGTAAAACGGGCCTGGGTGCAATTGAAGATGTGACGGTCGCCGTTGGTGGCAAAGGTGGTGTGGCTGGCGACGGTGGCGCGGTCAACGTGACCTACAACAGCGGCACAATTACAACCGCGTCTGAACAATCCTCGGGAATTTTTGCACAGTCTGTCGGCGGCGGCGGAGGCACACACTTTGGCGGAATTGGAACGCTGAGTGATAATGTTACCTATCACGAGAGTTCTGTTGGTGGCCACGAGGGCTCATCCGGGAATGGCGGGGCGGTCACAGTTGTCTCTCAGGCCGACATCACGACCGGGTCTGACATTTCGGGGGACATCAATGCGGCGTCTTTCGGCATCTTTGCCCAATCGGTCGGTGGTGGAGGCGGCTATTCCGGCTCAATGATCCTTGAAAATGCCGGCAAGATCGGCTCGAGCGTTCTGACGACCTCAGGGCAGGAAACCGGTAATGGCGGAGCTGTGACGGTCACCTCACTTGGCACGATCACCACCCATGGCGACAACTCGGTCGGTATCTTTGCGCAATCTGTCGGCGGCGCCGGCGGTGTGCAGGGGACGCTTGATGGTCAGTCCACGGAAAGCGCTTACGTCGGTAGTTTCGGAGGCCATGGCGTGGCCGGATCAGTGAATGTGACCGTCGGAGGAGATATTCAGACATCTGGCACCACCGCACATGGTATCTTTGCGCAATATGCAGGGGGAGATGGTAGTGAAGATCCTGTAAGCGACGAAACGGTTAGGATCGAAGTCAACGACAATACAAGTATTGTTGCTAGTGGTGCTGGCGCTCATGCAATTCATGCTGAAAACGGTGGATCAGGCGCCGGGCAAATACGCATTGATATTGGGACCGGAGCAGTAATCAATGGCGGTGGCACTCGAACAGATGCAGCAGGGAATACATCAAGTGTTAGCGGTGCGGGTATTTACGTCAATTCCATTGAGGATAGTGCGCTTGGTAACATTGGAATTATTGAAGCGAGAAGCGGTGTTGCGATCAATGCTGTTGGGGGCGGAACTCTGAACGTCACCAACAATGGCACGATTACAGGAAGTGTCCTCGGAAGTGTCACAGGAACCAATTTGCCGGCATCCGCAATGGCTTTGGCGGCTGATGCCCAACCCTTCTCTTCAATTGCCAAATCGTCTTCAACAATCCAAGTAGACAACCTGTCAAGCGGGGTAATGAATGCTGGCGATACACTCGAGGTCGCCCGCCTGCGTAACTGGGGTCTGATAAATGTGGGCCAAGCCGACACGGTATCAGGCACACGGATCACCGGGGATTTTGAACAATACACGGGCCAGGTCGCCTTTGACGTCGATATGTCCAGCGTCGAGACCGATCTCCTCACCGTGGATGGCCAAGCCGAGCTGGGGGGCACTTTGGATGTCAACGTCTTGCGTGTGAGCGAGCATCCAAACGGAACCCAGACACTGAAGATCATCGAAGCCGAAGGCGGACTGGATGTTTCAGAACTTGAAGTCATTCCGTCGGTCGTTGCGCGCTACGCGTTGGAAACAACCTCAACCACAGGGTTGAGTCTCAGTTACGATGTCGATTACGTCAATGACGCGCTGATACGGCAGCTCAACACAAATCAAAAAGGTCTGACGGGCTACTTCGACAGGCTCTACCAGGCAGGCGAACTGGATGAAGAACTTGCCAAGACACTGATCGACGTCACCACCACCGAAGACTATGCCCGCTTGATGAACATGATAGGGCCGGAGCTGACCACGGCCAACGGGGTTGCCGGGCTCGTTCAAACGCTCAGCTTCGCCGACACGCTCTTCAGTTGCCCGAACCAGAATCAGGGGAGTATTCGATTTGACGATGGTCAGTGCGGTTATCTGACGTTCAGCGCAAACCGTCTGGACCGGGATGGAACGGGCGGTGCCTCGGGTTTTTCGCAAGACGGGACGCGGATCAACGCCGGTGGGCAGATGCTGCTGGACAATGGTATCGCAGTCGGAGCATCGCTTGCCTATGATGCCACCAGTTTGACCACCGACGCCGGGGCGTCAAGCGACGGCAGCACCTTTTCAGGCGGCCTGTCGGCCAAGCTCTTTGCCGACCGTTGGGAGTTCGGCGCGGCGGTTCACGCAAGCAACGCCAGCTACGACAACTCCCGGAGTTTTGAAGGAACCACGGCCAGCGGCGACCAGGAACAATGGAGGGCAGGCGCTGAGCTGCGCGCGGGCTATCTGTTTGAACACGCAGGGTGGATGTTCAAACCACGTTTAGGTCTGGGCGTGGCCCATTTCGGGGACAGCTCTTACAAGGAGACCGGAACGGATACGGCGCTCGCCATTGACGCCTCAAGCGAGACCTTCGCCTACGTCCGGCCAGCGCTTGAGATCGCAGGAAGCTTCTTGACACCAGACGGTACAGAGATCCGGCCCAATGCTGTCTTTTCAGTTACACAGTTTTTTGGCGCCACTTCCTTCGATGCGACAGCCCGTTTTGTTGGCTCGCCAGCTTCAGTGTCGCCATTCAACTGGCAAACGGAGATCGATACAACGCAGTTCGATGTGTCGGCCGGTTTAAGTGTTCTATCAGCCAGTGGTGCAACCTTCGACATCTCCGCCTTCGGCCAAATGACCGAAAACCAAAGAGGCTTTGGCGGGAAAATGCGACTTAGCATCCCATTCTAAAGGCCACGGTTACGTGGAAATTTGGGTTTTGTTCCAGGGGGCAACGAGCGAAGTTCATGTGTTGAGGTCCAAAAGAAGATCCCGTCTGGAGCACTGACGTGCATACGATTCGAAGGATTTCCAGGTGAAGAGCGACAGTGGTGCGGCAGTTTTTTGGCACGACTACTATTTTAGAAACAAAGGGAAAACCGAATGTCTACTAGGTTGTTTATGATCTCGGTTCTAACGGCCGGACTACTAATGGGGGGAGCGGCCAGTCAGAGTATGGCCCATGATTTGAACTCCGATCTCACGGCTGGGACGAGCCAGAACACCTCACCGGCAGCACACGCTAATCCCGCTTTTATGCAGTTGTCTGAAAGACGCGGAGGCGGCAACGCACGAAGCCATGGTGCGCGAACTGGTGGACATGAGGTGAACCGCAACATCAACCGAAACACCAACGTCAACCGCAATACAAATATCCACCGTGATAGAAACGTAAACCGCAGTACGAATGTTAACCGAAACACGAACATAAACGTTAACCGCAATCGGGACGTTAATGTCCGTGTCAACGTCAGGACGCGTCCATACGGTTGGAAAGGAGCCCGTTGGGGGACTGTTGCGTTTGGCGTGACAATGGGTGCGATCATAGTTGTCGCAGCAAACACTCCCCCTCCTCCACCGGATCCCTCCCTCTGCTGGACCTGGACCAATTCTACATTGACTGAGGGCTACTGGTACTACTGCACCGGTTCATAATGTCTTTTTGCTTCGGTACTGATTAGTGGCCCCATCGGCCACCTATCATACGTTTTGTTTCGCAGATTTCCTCGACACAGCAAACTCAACGGTTCTTCATGCCATTAACAAGCGATAACCGCTTCAGTCTTAAAGAGAATGCACTGACAGGGTAAACACTCAATACTCTTAGCTGAGCGGTTGCTTCACAAGTGAAAAGCGTCGCTTTGCATCGCTGTTTATTTATCAATAGGTCGCAGACCTAAGTTAGGAGGCAACTCAAATGGCCGGTTCACTAGATCATGGAAGCCTCAAATTCTTGGACCTGCTCAGCCCTGAAGTTCAATCAGAAATCAAAGGAATAGAAGTTCGGCGTACCTATCAAGATGGTCAGATGGTTCACTCTAGTGGAGACAACGGAGATCGTCTGATCATTGTACGTTCAGGTGCAATCAGACTGGGGCGCGTTGAAGCGAGCGGGAAAGAAGCCATGCTGGCTGTATTGGGCCCAGGCCACGTAATCGGCTTGATAGGGGTTCTAACCGGACGTAACAGGACCCAGAATGCTGTGGCTGCAGGAGAGACGACGATTGGCCTTGTCAACAAAGCCGACTTTTTAGCGATGATGGAGAAACGTCCGGAGATAGCTGGTGCAATTCTACCGATGGCATTAGATCGTCTGACTATCGCATTTAGCATTGTGGACGACATCCGGTTATTAAATCTAACGGCCTTTACAGCATCACTCTTGTTGAAGAATTTGCCTGAAGAATCGGCGATCTCTGGAGTTTTGAATTGGAACCAGACGGAGTTGGCAGCAGCTGTTGGGGTTTCCCGCGTCTCTGTTGGCAAAGCGTTGAAGAAGCTTGAACAGAAAAAGTTAGTTCTATTGAGATATGGCGCCATCGAAGTGCCTGATACCAAAGCCCTATCTGAGTGGATTGATGCCACAAGGGCTGAGAATACTTCGTGAACCGACGTCGCGCCATTTACAGATCAATGACTAGGGTTGCGGTCAAAAGCGACTAAGACGCTTTTTGATCCTTAGTCAGCCTTCTTCACGTTTGACTTGGTCAACGAATTCGAGAGTGCGGTAAGGCTGGAAAGATGAGCAGATCCGTCAATGTAAAGCACTGGTTTTGCGCAGAAACGGACAATGGTTCCAATATACAGGTCATCTTCTAACGGTAGCGAAGTAACTGGTGATCGCCTCCAAAACGATCACGGTGCGCTGTTACCCTCCCTCCCATAGTGAAACGTAGAAATTGCTCGTAGAGCTTTAAGCTTTAGCGGATAAGTTGTCTCTAAGAGTGCGATAGGGGCAGCTCTGTCACATCAGAGGATGTTCTGTGTGGCTTGAACAGCGGATTGATGGTCCGATGGCTTGAGCATCCTTTTTTGCGGTGTCATCTCGTCGTGAGACGCCCAGGCTCAAGGTCATTACGCTAGTTGGCCGCAAAGTCTCTTCAATGCGGCGCCAGGTCTTTCAACGGTTTATGCCGAAAGCTGATATTCATTCGGAACGCAGCGAAATGATCGGTTGGGCGGGAAACGGTCTTTCGCTGCACTGCTCACAAGTATAGCCTCTGCTATGCCTATCGCCATTGCCGTTCCTGAAACAAATGAGTGCTCTGTGCGCTTTGCGACGAGGTCGCAAACCGGAAGCGGCGGGACGCAAACCTGCACACGGGTCGCCGGATCACGCATAGGGCGAGAGTTCTCTTGATTGGCTCAATGACCATCGGCGACAGATTGCGTGGATGTTCAGACTTGGTTTGGGAGCAGCACTTCAGAACCTCTCACCCAAGAGCCGATAACACCAAAACGCCTCTTCAGTTTCGATCAGCTTGTTCAACCTCACGGGTGAAAACCCAGTCGCACGTTTGACAGCACGGCCCATATGGGCTTGATCGCAGAAGACTGCGTCATGAGCAATCTGGGCGGCTGTCTCAGACCTTGCCCCATTCGCCAGTCCATGCAGCTGCTCAACTTTTGCGAAGAACTCGAGTGCTTGACGGGAGTGGCCAGTCGAACGCTTCAAACGTCGTTCTATTGCGCGAACGCTTCGCCCCGGCCCACTCATTGCAGATTGGAGAAGAACGTGCCGGACCCAATCCGCCAACAGGCTGCTTCCACTCCAGTAAGGTACGATCTCATCAGTATGTGCTGCGCGCCAGACCTCTTGTAGCAAACCGCAGAAGTTCTCCCATCCGACAACCGCGTCTCTTGAACGCCGAAAGGTCTCGGCTGCCGCCTTGATTGCTTGAGGAAGACAGTTACCGTCTAGGGCGCCTCCCAGCTTACACCACGCGTCCGGGAAAAACCCGATCGTCACTACACGGACGGCACCGGGGCTCCAACTGACAATCGGACCAGGTTGCGGCAGTGACACAAACTCTCGTGGAACGGGCTCGGACAGGCTAAGCGTTTGAAGGTCACAAAGCGCATTCGCCATATGAATCTGGCCGTTCATCACGACGGTGAGCGTGGTGAGCGGTGAAGCTGGAAAGTAATTCAGACGGTCGGTCCTGCTGAGCGTCCGCGCACGCGTATCACGCACGATTGCGAAGGCAACACATCTGCCAAGCTCTGCCGGTGGAAACAGAATCTGAGCGTCCGGACCCGGTACTTTTGCGTGTCGTGCGATTCGAAGTGTCGTCATCGTTCTATCAACTGCCCCTTCGACTTGACAGGCTGCTTCGAAATAGTGCGGGAGACATCACATGCCAAAGATACGATTTCACGGGCCTTTGCGCCATAGCATCCGCAGTATGGCTGCCTTGAACTGGATTGCCATGGCGGTCTACGCGGGACACGCCTTTGGGAGGAAGATGGCGCCGGACTGGGATGCGAATATGGAGATCGGCATTCGGTTTTGGCGGCACCAGTTCACCACCGCCATGAAACATCAAGACATCCGTAAGGGACGTGCGATTTACGACAGCCTTCAAACTATCACCAACGATGTCTACGAGGTTGAAACACACGCAGGGCCCGAAGGCTTGTGGTTCACCCCAAGAACCAGCACGACAGATCGCGTGCTGCTCTACTTCCATGGCGGCGGTTACACCTTCGGTGGCCCCAACGCAGAGCGTTTCGCCGCAATGTTGGCGCATCATGCGGGTGCGCGGCTGTGCATGCCCGCATATCGGCGAACCCCTGAGCATCTACACCCTGCGCAGCTCGAGGACGCAAGGTCGGCTTGGGCCCTGCTGACCGGCTCCGTGTCGCCGGGGAAGACTGTAGTGATCGGCGACAGTGCTGGGGCGCATCTTGCGTTGTCTCTGATCGAAAATCTTGCGAATGGCGGCGAGACCCAACCTGTGCTCTGCATCGCTTTGTGTCCTTGGGTCGATAGTGCCGAACGCGGCGAAAGTATGCGCACAAACGACCACTTTGATCTTGTTCAAGGATGGATGGCACTCAAATTCGGTGAGTGGCTTGATCCCGAAGGCCGATATGGACGCGAAGCTTTGTCGCCGATATTCAAAGACTATTCCGGCCTCGCGCCGATCTATTTGCAGGCGGGTGGGCGAGAAATCTTTCGCGATCCGGCACTGGAGTTTGCCCGCGTCCAAGCGGACAACGGTGCAGACGTTATGCTCGATCTTTGGGATGATATGCCGCACGACTTCCAAGCCTATGACAGTATGTTTGCGTCCTCGACCCAAGCGCTTGAACGCATTCGCACCGCAGTGCATGGGGGAACGCTGCGTCCGTTGACGGGCATTACGCGCGTGAAGGCAGGCACATTTGCCGGAGAGATTGCCGATCGAGTCGATCTGAAGGCCTAGGCATCGCGGCTGGTTCTCGCCAAGGCAACCCCGAGCATCACCAGGATCCCTCCGCCGATCCCCTCGATCCATGCAATCACGCGATCTTTCATGATCCGGGCAGAGAGTGTGAACGCCGCCGCATAAAACACGAGGATCGGAAGCTCGATCAAAACTGACACAAAGCCCAAGATCACAAGCTGAACGGGCACATTGCCGGTCGGATCGATAAACTGCGGAAGAATGGCAACAAAGAACGCGATGTTTTTGGGGTTCGACGCTTGCAGCGCAAAGCCCTTCCAGAAGGCCCGTGTCTCAGTCGCGGTTTTTGTGTGCTGCAGGCTGGTGAGCGATTGGAAAGCCGTCGATGACGAAGCGCCTTCGGGCCGTCCTGATACACGAAGCAGCGGCCAGATCATTCCAATTCCGAGATAAATGAGGTAGGCGGCCCCCATCCATTTCACGATGGTGAACAACGTGGCGCTGGCGATGATCAAGGCCCCGACACCCAAAGCGGACAGCGTAAAAAAGACCGCATTTGTGGCTAGAATTCCGAGTGTTGCCATGAAGCCCGCGTGAAACCCGCTGCGCATCGACAGGCTCATGACGAGAAGGACTGCCGGGCCGGGTGTGAGCGACAGGACGAATTCTGTTGCGGCAAAAAGAGTAAGTGCGCTTAGGTCCATGCGGTTGTCTTTCTCGGGTCGATCTTTTGCGTTGCCATCGCCACGCGGCGTAAGGCATCGCGCGCGATCAGAACGTGAAAAGGCATGATTGCATTGAGGTACAGGCAACCGCCGACATTGTGCACGTGCACCCAAGTGGCGAGCGAAACGCGCCCATCCTTGGCGATGACAGACACCCGAAAATCAAGGTGCTTGTCATTGAAACCGGCGATCAACTCTTGGTCCGTCTCACTCCCAACAGGAAATGGCCCCAATTTGTCGACGGCCTGAGGCCCGTCATGGGACAACCCGAACGGGGTCACCAGAATCTTGCGAATAAGGAGCAGTCCTTTCGCCCACCTTGGAAAGTCCGTGATGATCTCCGCGGCCACGCGCGGCGTCGTCTCTGCACGGACTTCAAAACAGTCTAGAAAATCCTTTGGTCCGATCCGCGGCCAAAGCGCACTGTTTGGCGGCAACGTTGACGATCTAACCTTGATCAGTGTCACTGGCCCTGCCCTTCTGTCTGCGGCGCGGCTTTCGCCATCACGAGGACGCCTGCAAGCAGGACCTCGATACCGATGGCGATCCACACGCCGATCCCTATTCTGCTTTGCATCCACTCGACGGCGCCGAGGATGGCCAATCCCACAAGCAACAGGATAACTGCTGTATCGTTCCTGTCATTCGTGGCGTTTTGCGGATGCGATGACGTTGAAAGGGTCAGGTAGGCCAGCCCGGCAAACAGGATGCCTGCGCGTCTTGCGATGATTTCGGCGCTGAGTGCGCTTTCGAGGTCAAAAACAATGAAAACGAAGTGAGGTGTGAAGAGCAAGACCAGGCTGAGTATCGCAAAGACACCCCCGCATAGTTGTGCCGCCCTTTTCTTTGACATCCCCCACGCCATCAGCTTACCCCTGCCAGTGCTGCGTAAAGCAACCCGCCGATGGGGAAGAAGAAGAGCCACGACAAGTGACGTCCGCGCCCGGCAATGAGGGCAATCAGGCCACTCGCTACAAACAGGCCCGCGCCGCCCATCAGGAACCCTGCCAAAAAACGGTCGGGCCGGATGTGGAGCATGACCAGTAGAGCTGCGAGCGCAATCCAGAAGAACGACAGGAAATGCCACCCGAATTGTAATGTCAGAACGGTATTCCGCCGGCTTCCAAGGATGATGGGCAGGTCGTCCCGGCGACAGATCGGGTTGATAAGTTTGATGCCCCCAAGAACGGAATGCATCAGCGATACGGCGACAAGCAAAACTGCGGCAGTGAGGAGCATGTCAGGTCTCCGCGGAAAAAATGAGAATGGCCGCGCAGGTTAGACCTAACGAGATAATCAAAGGGCTGAAGTAACGGCGGTTGTAAGTGCTGAAGGGTTCATGCGCACTGGCTGGCGCAAGGTCGATGTAGCCGAGAGCCCCTCTGATCAGGAACACGATGGTTTGCAACACCAGCAACCAGAAAAGGGCACCCTCCCCAATCAGGCTTGGCAGCGCACCGGTGTGCATCAGTGGCAAAAGGCCCGCGACCCAGATTGCGCCAGCGGCTAGCACCGTAATGATGAATTTCGCTCCAGCACCGATGGTGTGATCCAGCGAAGGACCGCCCACGGATTTTGCGAGGTCATGCTCTGTCTTGAATGGCCAGGGGTTTCCAAAGGCCCAAAGCATATGCAAACCCGCGATCGGCCACAATATTGCGGAAGTGATCAAGGCGAGCAGGGTCATCTCGGCCTCCCGCCATTCTTGAATTGCCTTAGGATTTTGACGCGCCGCGGATTCCTGCGGCGACACAAAAACCGCGCCCAAGCGACGAAGAGCGGTGTTTTCCATCCGGCGTCGATCTCAATCGTTTCACGGATTTGCGAGCCGGTATCTGCTGGAATGACTTGAAGTCTGTGTTTCCAGGTTTTTACGCCGATACCTCGTTCGCTCGACGAATACGTCATTTGCTCACCGTCACAGCGCACAACCCGCATGCGGTAAGGTTGATAAGGAAGACGGCCCAGGAGCGATACTTGAACGTCGAGCGTCTGGCCTTCGGCAATCTGCCCGGACGGGAGGTCACGGAAGGCCAAGAGGCCCTCCGTCACGGTCCTTAGATGATCAAGATCTGTTACCACGTGCCACACGGCGCGCGCCGGGAACGCGTAGTCATGGCGGAGCTGCACCTTGCGCACCATGGGATCAGACCTCAAGCCTTTTAAAAGCGGGTGCCGGTGGAATGCCGTCACCGTTGAAACGCGTTGCGGCGGCCTCTGAAATCCAGGTCTGGAATATCGCAAAATGGCCAGCGCTTGCCGCAAACGCGTCTGCCTTCAGGCATCCCGGTACGCGCCGGAGCATGGCTACCGTCTCCTTTGCCTCTGCAGCGGAGCCAACATGGGCGACACGCAATACAGGTTTTGACGCCGAGGGTTCGGGTGCCATCGGCCAAGCCGCAAGCGAAGACGCAAATCCCAAGGCGGGAACCGCAGCGACAAAGGTCCGGCGGGTTAGAGCTTTCGCGCCCCCCATCACATCACCATCCGATCATAATATGTGACCTTTGGCGGTCCTTCCATGAACCCCAGAAGCGCGGTCATCACCCCGCGTTCTTCGATAAAGGAAAGATAGGCTTGATGGTGTTCGCGGCTTAGCCACTCTTCATGGATCAGAAAGGCGCGCGTGTTCTGATCATGGTACAGCGTGACACTCAGCGCACCGGCAAAGCCCCGCACATTGGGCAGGTTTTCTTCCAGAAAGGTGGACAGCGCCTCAAACGCGCCATCTTGCACCGTCATTTCCAGCGTGACCCAGATTGTCATTGTCGTATCTCCTTTGACAAGTTGGAGACACTTTCACTGACCGGCGTGCTTCGGGATAGAACAACGACGTCGAAAATCGGGTTTTTGCGTCAGTTTCGATCCAGCCGTCACGCCAGATGCAAGCGGCGCTGTTTTGGCGTTTCGTTGAATAGGCTCTTATAAGCTTTGATGAAATGCGAGGTGTCCGAGAAACCAGCCGCCAAGGCAATATCGGCGATCGTATCTTGGCTGTTGACGACTTTGTCGTCGGCATGTTCCAGCCGTGCGCGGCGCAACCAAACGCTTGGCGTTTCCCCAAACTCCCTCTTGAAATCCCTCTGAAAGGCGGACACGGAACGCCCGGAGAGCGTCGCGTAGTCCGCAATTGATAAATCGGCCAAAGCATGTGCCCGCATGACTTGTTTGATGTTGCGGCGCGCTCGATTGGTGTTTTCGTGGACGAGAAAGTTATAAAGCTGACCATCCCCGTCGTGCAGATGCAACAGCAGAAGCAATTCCAGGAGTTTGGCCTTTACCAACGTGGGTGGCGCGATCAGGTCGTCATAGACCCTGGGCAGCGCATCGACATATCCGCGCAACGAAGGGGAGCCCGCAAACAAAGCGGTTTTGCTGTCCGGAGCGGCCGTTGCACCCTTGGCTGTCGCGGAAAGGTATTCCCCAATCACCGCATCGCTGAAAAAAAAGAGGTAAGCTTCCAACGGTCCGTCAGCGCTGGAGAAGTCCGAGATCATGTGGTGATGCCGGGGCACCAACAACGTATCGCCTGGGTAAACGGTCGTCTCTTCGCCATCCGCATCAAAGAATGTCTCACTCCCCCGCAAGACATACGCAAGGCACGGCGCGTTTGAGAAGAACTCTGTGCCAAAGGCGTTTTGGTGCAATAGCTTGTGGAAGATCCCTGCGCGCCCGCTTGTCATAACCGTACGCGCACCGGCGAACTTGTGAAGACCTTCCGGGATCAGAAGGATTTCGCCATTTGAGTCAGGTGCCGACATTTGGTGACCCATCACTGAGGCCTCAGGAGTTTATTTGCGCAAAACCGTAACTCAAGTTATGGTTTGAGACAACTGGTCCAGAGGCGGCAAAGACGCACAGGTAAGATGCATGGCGAAACGCTTCAAAAAATCAGACTGGTTGGCATTTGGTCTAGGAGAACTCGCTTCAAAGGGACCTGAGGCGCTCCGTGTCAAGGAATTGTGCACCGCAGCCGACAAAACCGTCGGCTCATTCTATCACCACTTCGAAGACCAGGCTGCATTCATCGATGCACTTATGGAGTACTGGCACGAGACCTTCACACAACCAGTCATCAATGCGCTGGAAGAAGTTGATGATGCCCAGGAGCGCGCGCAAGAGCTGTCCGATCTAGCAACCAAACTCGATCCCTCGATTGAAGTCGGCATTCGCCATTTGGCCAGCCAAAATGCGCAAGTTCAGCAAGCGGTAGAACGCGTCGACCGTCAGCGCATCGACTACGTCACGCATATGTATGCAACGCGTTTCGAAATTGAGGCTGACAAGGCCAGTTTGCTTGCACAGCTTGAGTATGCAGCCTTCGTCGGGGCTCAGCACGTATTCAAAGAACACTACACCACGGTGGGGCCGAAACTATCCGATCTTTTGCAGTCCGCCTTAGAAGCGAAGTTTCTGGACTGAGAATGCAGCCCCTGCACAGACAAGAAGAGTAAAGGTTTTGGGAGGTTGTGGCGCTGTGGTGAGTGTTAACAGTTGATACTGCAAGTGCGGCCATTTTAGCGGAGTGCCAGTAGCAGTTGTCGTCGCGTTACGGCAAGAAGTTCGCTGGGGAGAAGATAAGTGTCTGCTCTGCGGACGAAGCAGCCATTCGATACTGCGCACCCAATGACTGTTGCATCACTCAAATCGGAAATTCACAAGAATAAAGCTATCGGGTCCACTTTAGGTCAGTTGTTCTGGCAACTGCGCCGCGTTGCCCCATTCTCGGGGCGACTGGCCGTACATCCGCTTAAACTCACGGCTGAATTGTGAGGTGCTTTGGTAGCCTACGTCCCACGCAGCCTCTGATACGGTCTTTCCCTCGGCGATTTTCATCGCGGCATTGTTCAGCCGCATCGATTTCACGAACTGGATCGGGGACATGGTGGTGGCTTCCTTGAACCGTCGATGGAAAACCGCCCGGCTCATGCCGACATGGTCGGCCATGTCGCCGATGGTGACCTGTTTGTTCAGGTGGTTCGAGAGATATTCGATGGTGCCTGCAATTTCGTTGCCGACGCCAAAGGCCCTTCTTGCGGCCGCCCCAGCCTCGCCCATGAGTACCGCGTAACATAATTCGCGCATTCGCCCCTGTCCGAGAACCTCCAGATCAACCGGATTGTCAAGCAATTCGAGAAGCCGCAGCAGTGCCTGCGTGAAACCGACATCCCAAGGGGCCAACGCTAAAGCTGATGGCTCGCAATCCCGCAAGTGTTTCTTACCACCGGCAGCGGTCTCGATTTCCATGGTGAGCTCCCGCATCATCCGTGGTTCCAGCGCAATCAACACACCGAGCAAAGGGACTTCTTCGGACGCCTTTGGCGTGCCCGCCTCCACTGGTAAAGTCATGGGGCACAGCAGGTATTTGTCGCTACCATAAACATGGTGCTCACCGTCCAGAACAGCTTCTTTGGTACCACTGAGAATAGCCACCACCGTTGGCTTATAGACAGCAGGTGTGCAGGGCACAGCCTCCGTCACCCGGAAAAGCTGAACACCTTTCAACGCGGTAGCGAGGAGACCTGCCTCAGGCAAACGGCGCTCGATAAGGTTTTTGATCTGTTCTCTGCTTATGCACTCTAGCTGGCAGAAGACTTTCATATTTGCAATGGGATTGAGACGATTGGGCAAGTATTTGAGAGAATATCGTCTGTTTGCATGCCATGCCCGGATCTATCTATGCCGTCAAGCAAACAACCCTCAATCCGCCGGTTTGGGCTGGCAGGAGACAGAAAATGGCAGATACGACATTCGGACCTAAAGGCTGGACGCCCGCGCGCCTCGGCGACCAGTCTGGTAAGACCTACATTATCACCGGAGCTAACGCGGGCGCAGGCTTTCAAGCAGCGCGCATTCTCCTTAAGAAAAACGCTAAGGTGGTGATGCTGAACCGCTCGGCCGGGAAATCTGAGGCGGCAATCGCGGACCTAAAGCAGGAACTCGGTGCGAAAGCTGATGTGAGCTTTATCCGCATGGATCTGTCCGTTTTGGCCAGCGTGCGCAAGGCGGCCGAAGAGATCCTGAAGACTGTGCCTCGCATCGACGCGCTGATCAACAACGCGGCTATCGCGCAGGTGCCGGCGCGCAAGCTGACTGTCGACGGGTTCGAAAGCCAACTTGGCACCAACCACTACGGACATTTTCTGCTGAATGGTCTGCTCATTGATCGCATCGCGGATAGTAAGGGCCGGATCGTGGTCGTCGCAAGCCTTGGTTACAACCTTGGGCTCAAGACCATCAAATTCGACGATATGAATTGGAATGAAGGTTACGGCGCAAATATCGCTTATTCGCAAAGCAAGCTGGCGCAGATGATGTTTGCCTACGAATTGCAGGAACGTCTGGCAGTTGCGGGGCGCAAAGATGTAGAAGTCTTCGTCTGCCATCCCGGCTCATCGGCGACTTCTCTGATCACAACAAGCGGCGGCCGCACGATGCGTTTCATCTGGTGGCTGATGACCAAAACGCCGATGGTCCAGACTGCGGAACAAGGCTCATATCCCGAAGTCATGTGCGCCACCGAAGAGGCACTGACCGAGCAACGCGCCCTCTACGGCCCGACAGGCCGCATGGAAGTGGTCGGCCCGGTCGGTAAGGGCACACTTAACGCTTATGCCCATGACAAAGCTGTCATGTCGCGTCTCTGGGACGTGTCCGAAAGGGCCGTTGGGTTTGAGTGGAAACTCCGACCAATTGATAGAAGTCGGCTACCTGCCACAAGTCCAGAGTGCTGACATTGATCCGCGGTGCAGCATTCGAGAGGTTTGGGCTCCTTTAAGACATTCGCGGCAATCAGAATGAATGTCCGCTCAGGGTCGAAAGTGCCAATCGACGGCGGCACCAGCATCGTCTCGCCGGCCCATCGACACCGCACGGCTGAGGTCCGCCCTGAAGGTCACCGCCCTCCCCGACCAGAAATTTGGCGACGATGAGCTGCTTGTTTTCATGCGCCTGGAGACTGAGCTCGCACAGAGCTTGAGGCTAAAGAAGCCGCCCGCGCTCGGGCGAAACGGTTTTGGAGGACGGGTTATCCCATCGGCTGGGCTTAAAACGCGGACGCCGCTAGAAACCAAGCCCGCTCAAGTCGGTGAGTTGTGGGAGATCAACGGTCAGAATGGGCGGATATTGTGAATTCGCTGCGCTCAGGTGCAAGGTCCGCCATGCGGACGAAGCAGCCATTCGTTAGATTAAGGTTCACGAGAAGATCGGCTTGATCTCGTCTAATGAGACCGCCTGATCTTGCTCATTCACAAAGGCGATGCGCACTGGCGCTTCTGATGTTTTGTCCACGAAGGTAATGGGCGGATCGCCGTCCCGTTCACCCCATCGGTCGAACCATTGGGTCAACGCAACAAATGCTGGGAGCAAACCGATTGCCTTCTGAGTCGGAACATACTCGTCTTGCGATCGACCCGTGGGCGGATTGTATTTTTGCTTTACTAGAAGCCCATTCGCGCAAAGTCGCTTTAACCGATCGCTCAACACAGTGCGCGCTATTCCGTTCTCGAATTGAATGTCGTTGAAGCGAGTGACCCCGTAAAAGATTGATCTAAGCACCAATAATGACGGGCGGTCGCCTATCAGTTCGAAGGCAGCCGCTAGGTTGCAGCGGTCGGGCGGAATGGGAGAGGTCTTACGATTTGATCCAATCAGCACAGTAGCACCTTATCTGGGTTGCAATTCCATACTCAACATGTAATTCAGAGTATGAAAAACAAACTCTGGTCGATCAATGCATATCTTCACAACCGTCGCTCTCCTCGCAATCGGAATTGTTCACCTCCTTCCGCTATCCGGCGTTTTGGGCGTAACGCAACTGCAATCGCTCTATGGTCTGTCAATCGATGACCCGAACCTAGAGATCTTGATGCGGCACCGCGCCGTGCTGTTTGGACTGCTCGGCATTTTCCTCATATTCGCCAGCTTCAAGCCACCGCTTCAGATGATCGCTTTAATCGGAGGCTTTGCTAGTACCGCAACGTTTTGCTTGTTGGCTTGGAAAGTAGGGCAGTACAACGCCGCGATTGGGAAAGTCGTCTACATTGACGTCGGACTCTCAGTTCTTGCCCTGATAGCAATCTTCGTTCAGGCCTTGCGCATGATGCGAACCTGATCCTGTTTGTTGTCTGCAGGTCACTGGCTTCTTAAGCTATACCAAAGGTCCGATTTGGGTTCCTTTAAGACATTCGCGGCAATCAGAATGAATGTCCGCTCAGGGCCGAGAGCGCCAATCGACGGCGTCGCACGCACGGCCCGCTCATACTCATCCCTCCCCAAGACCTTAAAGTTCGAGCGAACTCCAAACAAGGATCCTCCGGGGCGCCCCAAAGAGGCCATCACCCGGGCCTGGATCTTGAGCCTGAAAGACGGGCGAGGACCAAGAAGACCAGCAGCAGGGCGATTTACTTTATCGATCCCCACGGGCCAGCTGGTGGCACTCAGTGAGCCGTGTTGAAACACCAAGAGGTGCCGAACTCAAAGGCCTGTCGAAAATCCGACATATTCAGTGCCTAGATCAGACCTCGACAACCCAAAGGTGTCCATATCAACACTTCAACACCGGCACTCCCAAGAGGCGCAAGCATCTCGGATAGGAACGAGCTGAACCCAAAACCACGCAATCAGCGGGTTAGCGCCTCCAAAGAACGTCCACACAAGGCGTAATAACGAGCCAACAGTCTGAAATGACCACCATCGAAGAAATCAGGCCAGATCTGATCAGGGGCCTGTCTGATCAGCGGGCAGATGCAAAAACCCAGCAGGACATTGCATTTGCACTGGACGACGCAGTGACCAGCGCTGGCAAAAACGGCGTTGCCGATACGGTAAGAGCTGTGTTCTCGGGCGAATTAGGCACGGATATCGGCGAGGTCATTGGAACCGCATTCGCGAGCTTCCTCGTCGACGTGGACGTGCCGCCCGGCAACGGTGAGACGTTCTCAACCACAGAAATCCTGACCGTCCTGACGAATGCCATCAACGACATTTCCGACGCGCAGTACCAGGCGCTGGCCGAGACAAATGGAGGCACACTGCCCTCCTCTGACCTGAATTTGATGATCGAAACAGCTGCGAACCAGCTGAGCACCGCACTAAGCGATCTGGCTGGGCCAGGGGGGGCTGTGTACAGGTTCTACAATTCTGAGAGCGGAGCGCACTTTTACACGACATCGGTGGAAGAACGTGACGACATAGCCGCGAACCTTCCTCACATGACCCTTGAGGGCCCCACATTCATCACGGATGCCAGTGCGGGCACGGGCACTGCCCTGCACCGGTTCTACAACACTGTGACGGATGCGCATTTCTTCACGACCTCGGAAGAAGAAAAAGCCTATGTCGAGGCCAGCTTTCCGCAATTCTCATATGAGGGCGTTGCCATGTACGTATATACGCAAGAGACTGGCAGCAACGACCAGGGCGTGTTCCGGCTCTATAATGAAGAAACCGGCACGCACTTGTTCACCGCGTCTCAGGCTGAGGCAGACAACGTTCAAAACATACTTGGCTGGAAACTGGAACGCTCCGACACTTTTTTCGTGGAGAGCGCGTAGCTCTGCAGGTCCTGGCGCCGGGCGGTACCCGTCTGAACGTTGGCCCTAGAGGCTCCAGAAACAGGGTCTTATGCTCTCGACCCTTGCAGACTCCAAACCTCCCATCCTGATATGCTGTGAAAGCGACCTTCCATTGTCCTTTCGCGAGGAAACCAAGGTCGCAGACAATGGAGCGAGGGATCCTGCCGACGTACGGGTACGACGAGTGCTGGAAGACGGGCGAGTATCGGTTTTTGACCGGTGTCGATGCTTCAAGCCGAAGTCCGGAACTGCAGCCGGTTATGCGCGGCCGAACGCATATTGTGCAACCAGCGAAAACGACAATTCCGCCGTTGACCCCATCAAAAGTCTCCAGTTTTCGTCTAGCCCTTTTCCTTCCATCGGGTTTGATGAACCAAAAGTGCGACAGGAGATCAAACGCGTCCAAACCGCGTCCAGGAACCCGGTTTACAAGGACTTTTTCATGAACCAGCGACAATGCCCTTCCGGGTCATTGCCCGGAGAGTTGCTGAGCAAACCAAAATCCGAATACCCGAGGCGACGGTAGAAATCGCGCGCCGCTTGGTTGGACGTATCCAGCCAGGCACCATGACACCCAATCGCCTTGGCACGTTCTTCTGCTTCTCCCATCAGAACTGTGCCAACACCGGTCCCCCTTAAACCCCGATGAACCCATAGAAGTTTCACCAGGAGCCATCCATAGGATGTTGACCCCGATAAACCTGCCACAAGGTTGCCGTTCGGATCTCGTCTGGACAGCACAAGTGTCGAGTTTGTTGCTTGGCTGTTTAGTCCAGAAAGAGATGCAAGGAGGTTTCTTTCGATCTCCGCAGTTACTTCAGCGTGCGCTGAAACCGGTTCTGTAAACGTCATAGTGCTGGTCATCAAATGCTCCCGGCTATGAAATCCTGACGCACCCCATGGCGGTGGCGTCGTTCTCTACCATCCTCTGGAACATAGTCGGTTTGGCAAGGCAGCGTCAGAGTGTGCGACGGGGAGTTTGGTTCTTGGCGCAATACACTTTTTTTGCAAGCAGCCTCTATTTTGACACCACGTAGTCTAGGATCTGATTGACTTTGGCCTTCCAAACAGAATGACCTTGCAAAGGGTCTTACCGTATGGTTACACGCAGCAGCAATCGCGACAATGGGCAGGTCGAAATCGATCAGATTGTTAACCTCGTTGCGGCCGGCGCAAGCAAAAGCAACTCACCTCAGTTGTGCCAATGGATCACAAGGCTCAATGCAGACACAAAGAACATTGCGCAGTTGATCACATCAGCCCCTTTTACTCCTCACAGTTTGCTCAACGACAGCTTTTTTACCGAAGTCATCCGGACACCTCTACGCCAAGAAGTTTTCTCATAATGACCACATGATGGGCTTTGACCGCGTTTGCATCGTATCGATCATCGGCAACCCCAAAGCCGGCGAACATGGCACGGTTTAACGTGAGATTGACAGGGACACCGAACATGGCGTGATCGACGGTCATCGGATCAACATTGTCAAATTCACCGTTGTTTATACCTGAAACAATATAGGCTTTTAAGATGTCTTGCATTTCGGCCATGAAATGATCGTGGAACCGATGCGCGATCTCAGGGAAACGGCTCGTTGTTTCTGCAATGATTGTTACCATACGACCTGCGTTGGAATCGACGATGGCGCCGTAGACCGCGTCAAGGACAGGTTCCAACCGTTCTGAATGAGACAAACTTGTGTCTCCCGCGGCGCGTCGCATCCTTTCGACATGGTCTGCGTAGCCGCTTTGCAAACACGCGAACAAGACCGCTTCTTTGCTTGGAAAATGATGGTAAAGGCTCGCTTTCTGAATGCCGGCAGCTGACGCCAAAGCACTGATCGATGTGCCCGCGTAGCCCTGTTTGAGAAACAGCTCGGTCGCAAGTTTGATGATGCGATCAGATGTCTGCACCGGTTCCTCAGAAAAATTCACAGCCATTGTTGACATGTTCGGATTCTCGCCTAACTAGAAACCTACCGATCGGTCGGTAGCTTACCGCAACACATAAGGTGGGAAGATGGTAATGCAAATGATGTATCGAAAAAACATACGTCGCTGGTGGAGTGTTCTGGCGATGGTCAGCGTTGTCGTCACGGCGCCGCAGCTATCTTCGGCGTCCGAGACGATCGAGGGTTACGCAACCGCAGTCGAAGCTGAAGATAGTAACGCCGGTGTCCTTGTTCGCTTGTTAAGACTGCTCGGCCTTAGCCAGTCTGCGGCAGCAGCTGTTCCACCGCTTGCTGAAGAAGGAACTGCCACAGATATCCGAGCTGTTGCTCTCTTCAAGCCAAAGAACGCGGACTTCAAGACAGCACGCCAATTCTTTGGTCGTGTGGTTGCCAAGGACACAGCGCAGCTAGGTTTTGAACGGAGCGGAACCCTCAATCGGTTTCCGGTTGAGGAAGGCCAAATTGTTCAACCCGGGACCTTGCTTGCGCAACTCGAATTGGCTGAGTTTAAACGTGCGGTGGAGCGTGCCGAAATCAACCTTACGCAAAGCCAACGAAACTATAAAAGGGCCAAAACGCTTGTGGCCCGAAATGCCGTCGCAGAAACACGGCTGGAAGATGCGGAGACAGCTTTCAACCTCGCGCGTGTGGCGTTGCGTGACGCACAAGATGCACTTGAAGATGCAACAATCGTGGCTCCTTATCGGGCAATGATTTCAGAACGCCTCACGGCAAATCATGTGATCGTTGCACCGGGCACGCCCATTGTTGAACTTCATGATATCTCTTCATTACGTGCAGAAATCGAGGTCCCGGAGCGTTTGTTTCAAGCACAGCGCGACGTTGCAGCCTTGAACTTCACTGCGACCTGGGCCGGTCAAACGCGACCTGTCGCACTGGAGCTTGCCGAGTTTGAGGCACGGACTGGTTCTGTCGGGCAGACATTCACTGTTAGTTTGAAACTTCCTGACACAGCATTCGAAACGCTCCTGCCGGGCAATTCACTGACGGTTCATGCCACCATGCCAAGTGAAACCGATGCAGTTGTTCTTCCTCCAACCGCTGTCTCTGCGGATGCACATCGACAACCGTTTGTTATGCAATTTGAAGAGCTGAGCGGCGACATTGGGCGTGTGCATTCTGTTCCGGTAGAAGTGGACACGCACAACGGCGTGACCTTCCTGGTATCCGGCTTGCCCGTGAATGCCGAAATCGTTCGCATTGGGGCACATCTCCTCCGTGATGGCCAAAAGGTGCGCCGATACACTGGCTTGATGGTGGAGGAGTGAGCTATGCAGATTGCCCGTCTCGCCATTGAAAAGCCAATCTACACTTGGCTGCTGATTTTCTTCTGCCTGTTTGGCGGTACAGTTGGATACCTGGGTGTTGGCAAGTTGGAAGATCCGACTTTTACCCTTAAGTCCGCTCTGGTGATCACGCCGTATCCCGGAGCGACGGCGGCGGAAGTCGCGCTTGAAGTGTCGGAAGTGCTGGAGACTGAAATCCAGCAGATGGGACAAGTGGACACCATAACCTCGCGAAATGCGCCGGGCATATCTGTCATCGAAGTTGAGATGAAGGACATCTATGACGGTGAAGATCTGCACCAGATATGGGATGACCTTCGGGATCGGATCGACAATGTTCGTGGCCTGCTCCCCCCGGGTGCCGTTACACCAACAATAAACGACAGTTTTGGAGATGTGTTCGGGCTTTTCTACGCAGTCAATGCCGAAGGATTTTCCGATGACCAGATCTGGGAAATAGCCACCTTTCTGCGCCGCGAAGTTTTGTCAGTCCAGGGTGTGGCAAATGTTGAAGTGATGGGTCTTCCGGAGGAAGCGATCTTTGTCGAGCCTTCTAGCCAGTCAATTACCAATCTTGGCATATCGCCACAGACCATCTTTGATGCAGTCAACAGGGCAAACGCCATCAACATCACCGGTGAAACCTCGTCGGGAACGCAACAAGTCACAATCGACGCCCCCAAAGCTTATGACAGCGTAACCGCTGTATCTGGATTGAGTTTTGGTGCGAATGGGCAGACGCTGACCCTCGAAGATTTCTCCAGGGTCTACCGTGACCGGATTGATCAGCCTTCACTTATTGTCCGCCACAACGGCGTCGATGCATTCACGCTCGCAATCGCCGGGCTAACTTCTGAGAACATTGTCTCGGTTGGCAAACGCGTTGAAGAAAAACTGGCCAGTTTGAATACTGTCTTGCCGCTCGGCGTCGAGCTATCGGCCATTTATGAGCAGCACCGTGTTGTGAACGAGGCAAATGGCTCTTTCATCAATTCGTTGGCGGCATCTGTCGGTATCGTGGTTGGGATTTTGGCCCTATTCATGGGCTGGCGATCCGCAGTGGTGGTTGGCGCATCACTTTTTCTGACCGTCATCTTCACCTTCTTTTTCATGTTCCTTTGGGACATCAAGGTGGAGCGGATCAGTCTGGGTGCGCTCATTATCGCAATGGGCATGCTCGTCGATAACGCCATTGTGGTCGCTGAGGGCATGCAAGTGGAAATGCGGCGGGGACGGTCTGCCCGAGACGCTGCCGCTGAAGTTGCCCGAAAAACGCAAATTCCGTTGCTTGGAGCGACAGTGATTGGTGTTATGGCTTTTGCCGGAATCGGCTTCAGTCCTGACAGCACCGGTGAATTTCTCTACACGCTTTTCGCTGTCATCAGCATCTCACTCGCATTGAGCTGGCTATTGGCCGTGACGGTCACACCTTTGTTGGCAAGTTACGTCTTCAAAACTGGCAAAAGTGGAGGTGACGACGATCCCTATGACACGCCGTTTTTTCGGGTATACGGACGGTTGGTTGGTCAGGCGCTGAAGCGCCGCAGGCTGGTCATCGGATCACTGATCGCAATGACTGCTGTTTGTTATTGGGCGATGAGCCTTGTCACCCACCAGTTCTTTCCGCCGGCAAACACGCCACTGTTTTATCTCAACTACCAGGCGTCCCAGGGGACATCGATCCACAAGACATCGGCGGACCTGACCGTTGTAGAAGCGTGGTTGGGTGAGAGAGATGATGTGCATTCATATTCAACGACCGCTGGGGCTCCCTTTTCTCGCTACATGCTGACCTACACACCACCTGATCGGGATTCGGGCTTTGGTCAGATTATCATCCGCGCAGAAAGCTTCGACGCAATTCCAAGTCTTCGCGCTGAGCTCGACCGTTTCGTAGCCGACGCACTGCCGTGGGCGGAAGTGCGGACAGAACGTATCATTTATGGTCCACCTGTGGGAGCAGATGTCGAGGTGCGGATTTCAGGTCCTGACCCGAACGTTTTGCGTGAATTGGCACAAGAGGCGCAGCGCATCTTCAAAGATGAAACCGAACTCCTGCACACGGAGCGTGTTGATTGGCGTGAACGGGAGCTGACAATCCAACCTGTCTTTGCGACCGAACGCGCACAAACGCTTGGGATTGAACGAGCGTCGGTTGCTCAAGCCATCGCACTGGCAACGGACGGCGTTCAGGCTGGCGTTTTGCGTGATCGAGATCGTCTCATCCCAATCATCGTCCAGACACCGGAGACAGAACAAGAGCTGGAAACCTATCTTCTGGATCAGCTCGTTTTCTCACCCGTGACAGGTCGGTTCGTACCTCTGGAACAGGTGATCGACGGCTTTGAGGTAAATGTCAGAGACACGTTGATCGAGAGACGCGACCGCGTGCCGACCGTTTCAGTGCAAGCGTTCACGCCTGCTGGGGTGCTTCCGCCCACTCCCTTTGGTGAAGTGCGGCCGTTCATTGAGGCGATGAAACTGCCGCCCGGTTATTGGATTGAGTGGGGTGGGGAGTTTGAAAGTGCCACCACTGCCCAGATCAGTCTTGGCAAGCAAATGCCCATCGCGTTTGGGATCATGTTCCTGCTGACGATCATCATCTTCGGGACGATGCGCCAGACTTTGGTTATCTGGACCATTGTTCCGATGGCTGTAAACGGTGCGGCTCTCGGTCTCTTGTTCACAGGACTGCCATTCAGCTTTACGGCATTGCTGGGACTATTGTCGCTATCAGGGATGCTGATAAAGAACGGCATCGTGCTCGTTGAAGAGATCGACGCCCATAAACATGAACTGGGGAAGACCCAAAGTCACGCGATAATAGATGCCTCGATCAGCCGCTTGCGCCCGGTCATTCTTGCAGCTGGTACAACCATTCTCGGCATGCTGCCGCTTTTGGCGGACCCGTTCTTCGCGTCGATGTCCGTTACGATCATGGGAGGTCTAGGCTTTGCATCCGTTCTCACACTCATCGGCATCCCCGTTTTGTATCACACTTATCTGCGCAAGGAGCGGCATCAAGAAGAGAATGTCAAAGGTGGTGAATTGCCGGATCAAACGCTGGCTTCGACTGTGGATGTTGAAGGTCTATCAACTGGCACTTCTGGGAGTGGTCCGTTTGTTCAGCCGGGAAATCCAGCGCCCTCCCGGGTCATGTAGCAACAGGGTCAGCCTCTTTTCAGGAGAGCTCCGAATAGGCTGCAAACGTGTCAGGAGGTGCTCTCCAATACTGATCATTCGATAAAGACTTTGGTGAAGAGCTGGGAAGGCAAATCCGTCCCTTTCTCTTTTTAGGCTGAGTACCAGGCTAGGTCAGCGCACATGAGAAACACTGGCATCCTTAAAGCAGGTCGAGAGAATGAAGGCGACCAGGATCAAGGGACTTGGCATCGGCATTCCTACCCAATCAGCAGGTTCTTACCTGCTGTCCTCGGTGGGTTGATCTTTGCGACTGTAGTTCCCATCTTGGTCACCTCCTATCTCATCAACCGGTCAAACGCGGATGCGCTATTGAGTGCACGTGCGGAATTGCTGGTAGATGGGCTTGAAAACCAGTTGCGCGGCCTCTTGGATCCAGTCACATCACAACTCGAGGTGGCGCGGGTTTACATTGAGGGTCGCAGTCTTGATGTGGAAGACGAAACACGGTTTCAAACCTATATAGAAGGGACTCTGGGGGGCGCGCCTCAAGTGACAAGCATGGGTATCATCAGGCCGGATGGCTCGATGCGACGCTGGGAACTCGGTCGTGACGGGGCCATTGAAGAACCAACGAGGGCTCTTCCACTTGTTGACGAGGTCTTAGCAGCAGCTCAGGAACTCTCAGGCGTCTTTTGGTCAGCTCCAATCGTCGCGTCAGCCTTGTCTGATACCATTCTGAATCCCGGCATCACAATAAGGCGCGATGGCGAGTTTTATGGAATACTCACCGTCGGGGTCACGGGGAAACGCCTGTCCGACTACGTTGCCGGTCTCTCTCATGACAATGTCACCGGATTTATACTCTATGATCGTGATAAACTAATTGCGTATCCTGAGCTGTCGAATGTCGTCGGCGCACAAGATTCGAGCAAATTGCCAACCATTGCCGACAGCACGTCATCTGTCATACGGCACATTTGGAGCGAGCAAAACCGGCTCACACAGGCAAGCCGAATGGTTCGCACCGAGGGCCACTGGGCGAACATAGACGGTGCAAAACACGCATTCTTCTACCGCGAGATCGAAGGATATGCCCCTGAAAATTTGCTGGTGGGTGTTGCTGTTCCACTTGCGGAAAGCATGTGGTTTCGTTGGGCCGCCGCGATCGCAGCAGCCTTGGGTTTTGTTCTTTTGCTGGTAGCTGTCGGTTTTGCAACTCTGTTAGGTCGACGGATTGCGCTGCCAGTCGTTCAATTGGAGAACGCACTCGGCAAACTTGAAGCCATGGACTTTGGAGATGTATCCATGCCGGCGGTCAAGCGCAGCCGGATTACAGAGTGGCAAAGGTCGGCCGAGCGGTTGGCCAAGGCTGCACGCGCCCTTGCAGCATTCAATCAATATGTCCCCGGGAAACTTGCGCGCCGTTTGATGTCCAGCCCAGAAGACGCAGCGATGGCACAACAGCGCGATGTTACGGTGATGTTCATTGATCTGGAAGGTTTCAGCGTTTATGCCGCCAACAACCAAGCGGCGGATGTGGCTAACGGCCTAAACACAATTTTCGCAACTATTGGGCCGATAATCGAACACACAGGCGGCGTCATCGATAAGTATACAGGTGATGGCTTGATGGCTTTCTGGGGAGCCCCTGACGAACTGAAAGATCACGTCAGCCCTGCGCTTGCGGCAGCTCTTAACATCAAAGAAGCGCTCTCAGAGGGATTGATTGATGGAGCAGCTCGAAGGCTGCCGCGCATGCGTATCGGCATCAGCACCGGGTCGGCAATTGTCGGAAACCTGGGCTTTGAAGGCAGGTGGAATTACACCTTGGTCGGTCAAACCGTAAACAGAGCCGAACAGGTAGAACAGAATTTACGTGGCTTCCTTCCAGATCGCCCAGTCATAATCGGTTTAACGACAGAAGTCGCGAAACTCTGTGGTGCCCACGGATTGCCTTTGGACGCAAAAAGCACTTGCGTCAACGATGACGACATCGTCATCCTGTAAGGATAATCAGCCGACTCGCGAAACATTCACCAGACTTATTGGACGTGCGTAAAGCAGCGAACTCCGAAAAATCATTATTAGGTTTTTTTGCAACGGATTACCCAAGGTAAAGTTTTTTCCTAATTTTCAAGAGCCTTCTGCAAGATTTTTTGATTATAAAATCAATATATATCTTTATTTACACCTCAAATACTTTATTAAACCCGCATATTTCCTGTCAGTGCTTGAATATGATAGCAGTGACCTTCAGGCTCTAAGCGTCTCATGCTCAGACCTGCGGTCGAATGTATCTGATCTGCGGTCGACGGCTCAGGTTCAGGCGGGTTGCGAATTGGCCGAATATCAGGATCTACGTAAAGCGCTTCAAATACCGGAAAATGGATTGTGGGCTGGAGAAGTCTGAAAGGGAACAGATCGCAAATCCGTTTGAAACGTCACTTGTCAAATGCATCACCTTCAAGGTGTAAGAGAGGTGACAAGGAAGCGTTTGTTACAGCAGAAATCAAGGTTGCGGCATGCCGCCGGGGTAATAAGCGGCTAAAGAGGATGTGAACCGCCATCGCCTGCCAGCGGCTCAGACAGTGTAGCTGAGCCACCAGTACCAAGTACCGGCACCACCGAAAAGAGGACCCAATGTCCACCATGTTCTCACAATTCGCGTTACGAAACGTGACATTCAAGAACCGCATCGCAGTCTCACCGATGAGCCAATACCGAGCAGTGGACGGGCACGCCAATCACTGGCATCTGGTTCATCTCGGGCGGTTCGCCATCGGCGGCGCGGGGCTTGTTTATCTCGAGGCGACCGCGGTGGAAAAGGATGGGCGGCGTACCCACGGCGATCTAGGCCTCTGGGACGATGCGCAGGTGGCAACCCTGAGCCCTATCGCTGCGTTCATTGAGGCTGAAGGCTCGGTTCCCGGTATCCAGCTTGGCCACGCTGGCCGCAAGGCTTCAGAACGCCGGCCTTGGCACGGAGAAACACCGGTTGATACCGACGACGAAGTCAATCGTGGCGAAGCCCCTTGGCCGATCGAAGGACCATCTGCAGTCCCGTACGCTGACGGCTGGCCAACCCCAGCCGAAATGTCTCAGGATGCTATTTATCGCGTCATCACCTCCTTTGGCGAGGCTGCACGTCGGGCGTGTGATGCTGGTTTTAAGGTAATCGAAGTCTATGCGGCGCACGGGTTCCTTGTGCACCAATTCCTCTCACCGATCTCTAATCAACGGACTGACATCTGGGGAGGCAGCTTCGCAAATCGCAATCGCTTTGCCGTGGAAGTGGCGAAATCGGTGCGAGCGAATTGGCCCGATGATCTGCCCCTTGCCTTCCGTCTCTCTGGCACTGATTGGCTCGACGGCGGAATAGAATTGGAAGACACGATCGAAACCGCCCGGCTATTGCGCGATGCAGGTGTTGACATGATCGACTGTTCCAGTGGCGGGATTGGCGGTAAGAACCGCCCGCGGCGTATGAAAGTTGAGGAAGGGTTTCAGGTCCCTTTTGCCGAAGCCATCAAAAACAGCGCTGATATCAGCACAATGGCTGTTGGATTTCTCTGGGACGCCGAGAAGTGTGAACGTATTCTTGCCACCAAGCAAGCCGATATGATCGCGCTCGGTCGGGAGGTGCTTCACGATCCAAATTGGCCTCTGAAAGCAGCCCACGCACTTGGATTGGATGATCAGCACGCTCTTTGGCCTGTTGAGGCGGGCTGGTGGCTGCAAAAACGGGCGCGCTTGTTATCAAAACTGAAAATTCGATAAGGAAAACACTTTTTACTGCTGGGGATTATTTATTATTATTGTCGAAACACCTTGCAAACAGACTATTTCTTCAGGATGTGCATCCAAGAAGATAGGTTCTAAATTTACATTGTCCCTAGCCTTAGAATAATCAGCATTTACTCTGATAGCATTACTCCGCCGGAGCTAAGCGATCGTGGATGAGCATCGAAAAGCGTCGGATCATGGAGCGCTTTAGGTTTCCAAGTGTGCCTTTCATCTCGGTATAGCGAGTCCTGAAGCACCAAAATCCACTCTTCATCTCAAAATCAAACGCAGCTTCTCCAGCGAATAAAACATACTCAAATATGATTCTGGCTTCGTTGGTGCGGACAGTTGACGCCTTCTGATTGATGCACACAGACGTAAAAACTTGTTGGATATTGAGCCAGGCGCTCCGGTCCTGGCGTGCTGAGAGCAACACAGAGTATCATTCGATTTACCGCGTTTCGGAGTGGCGTGAAATGCAAAATCACGGTGTTTCTTTCAGGCACTCGAAACGCAGTGCAGGCTGTCACGGTGTTGTCGGGGAGTTTTGGCGCAATACACGTTTATTCAAACAGCCTCTATTTTGACACCACGTGAACTTAAATCCTGTCAGGTAGCGTTTTATCGGACAGGATTTACCTCTCAAAGGATCGTAACTTATGGATGCACAAAACAACGATCAGAACGATGCGCAGGTCTATATCGATCTGACTGCGGACATCGTTGCCGCCTTTGTGAGCAACAACACCATTCCATCAGCGGACATGGTCTCACTGATCGGCTCGGTTCATGCAGCGCTGAAGACAGCGGATACGTCTGCCCAAGAGCCTGAGCCAGAGCCACTCACCCCAGCTGTGCCGATCAAGAAATCGGTCACCCCGGACTACATTGTGTGTCTGGAGGATGGAAAGAAGTTCAAATCACTGAAGCGGCACCTACGGACCAGCTTCAACATGACACCAGAAGAGTATCGGGCAAAATGGGGCCTGGATGCCGATTATCCAATTGTTGCACCGAACTATGCTGCTGCGCGCTCACAGCTTGCCAAAACGATGGGCCTTGGCCAACGCCGAAGAGGCAAGGGCAAAAGAAACCCTGACATTTAAAAAAGAAACGCTCAATGCGGGCACAAAGAGCGTGTGCGCAGGTGGTCATGTTGGGTCAGTTCAGGATGAGGGTCCGTTTCTGATTCTCGTTGTCTCGAGTTGACCCTCTTGCGGGTCCAGCCTTGGGAGGTGGCCCACCAGATAGGATGAGACTCCACGTTGCGTCAAGGACCTTCGGTGGAGGCCCCCTCTCCGCTCGGCAAATTCATGGCCAATCAGCCGCCAGAAGGCTTGCGATTTGCCGGACAAAATGAACCTGTCTTTGGTTTTGGGATCTGTTGACGGTCCGCAACGTCTCGTATGAAGTATCCTAACAATTAAAGTCTGGTTCGCCTGTCTATCAAGTTTGACTGTGCGTAAGATTTCGCCTTGTTGCGCTGAGGTAGTCACAGGCTATGCTGGGGAGCACAAATTATTGTCATAAGTATTTCCCGCAGGGGCACGAAAGTTAAATACTTTTTTGTGGTTGAGGGTCTTTCCCCATTATGAACCGTGGATGCTGATTATTGAGTTTTCCAGTCGACCAGCAAATTTCGGACTATTTGGAGCGTATCCGTGCGTCGGGCGCTCTGGGTAAGAGCAATCGGCGGCTTGTGTTGCTGGAACACCTGATACGCGCCGAAGCCGATGGCTGTGGTGGACAGCTTAAAGCCTATTCCATAGGTCTTGATATCTTCGGGAAAGACCCAGATTTTGATCCCCAGTCCGACAGCGTCGTCCGGGTGGAAATCGGGCGTCTCAGGACAGCGATTGCCGTTTTTGAGAGCAGTACATTTGCGGACTGTGAGCTTCAAGTCGACATCCCAAAAGGCACTTACAGGCCCAAACTGACGCTTCGGGAAAACAGGGTCCATGAAACCGGACACACCGCCAGCAAGAATCAGCAGGCCAAATCCGTTGGCAAGAAACCTTGGAAGCCCATCAGCGCAGTCCTGGTCTTTCTCGCTTGCACCGGGCTTGGTTTGTTTGGGCTTTACAATTTTTATGCGCAACCTGAAGAAACTCGGATTGCGGTGCAACTGGATGATTTCAGCGGTGCTATGGGTCGCAACGCGGCACTCGTACTTCGACAGGACCTGTCCAAAAACAAGGCTATTTCTGTTCTGTTGTCTCCGCCGGATAACGGCATCCATCCCCAGGCAGCGTTTCTTGTGACAGGTTCCGTTCAGCTTGAGCCGGGGGAAACCCGGATCAACGTCGAACTCCTCAGCACAAGGGACAATGAGGTTTTATGGTCCGAGAGCATCCACATTGATGACAGGAAGGATTTTGATGGATCGGTTTCTGAACGGATTGGCCGCGACCTCAAGCTACGCTTGTTCGGTGCGACCAAGGAACTGCTTGAAGGACGCGCCCCGGAGGAGCTGACGCCTGAACAACTGTTTATCATGGGAACGTGGGTGCCGGGTCCGGCAATCAATGCGGTCGACTGGGAACTCGAACGTGTCCGGCTTATGGAAATTGCACTTGAAAAAGATCCAGGTTTTGGCGCCGCGCACTCAGTTATTGCTGACAAGTTGGCGTATCTGGCCAATGTCTACGGCCCCTCCAATACACCGGAGATGATGAACCGTGCAAAGTGGCACGCACAAAGGGCCATGGAACTCGCGCCGCTTGATGCGAATGTTGTGTTCAACGTCGCCCAATCGCAATGGCACAGCGGGTCAATCGCTCAAAGCTTCATCACCATGCAGCGTGTAACGGAGTTGGATCCGAACCACGCTTTGGCCCAGTTTCTGTCTCGGATGATCCCTTATTCCTGCGCATCAGCTCCTGACGCCGTTTTACAAGACGCAATCGCATTCGATGCGGCCTTGTTGCCGGACAATCCAATAAGGTGGCTGACACTGACTTGGATTGCCTGGTTACACGCCTACAGAGGGGAGTTTGAGCTTGCTCTTGAGGCGGAACAACGCGCATCACTTGTTTTCGAAATCCCGTACACATTCATGCGCCATGCAATGCTGCTCAACACTCTCGGCCGACCGGAAGAGGCCGCAGCTATCATTCAGCGGCAAAAGACGAATTGGCCCGACATTGATCCTGCTCACTTTTCAAATGTGACGATCCCCCGACTGTGTAGGGAACAGGCCGAGAGCACCCGTTTTGTCGCGCTTTACGAAGAATTGTCGTTGGCGCTGAAGAGGCAATAGCGTTAGTTTTTTCAATTAAATCAAAATCTTACAAAAATTGTAACATGTAACATCTGTCTGGAAACCTTCACCGGTGTCGCGAAATCCCGTACCAAACTACGTGTTCAGTCGCCAAGGCGACACGTTGTTGCCCGGCCCGATGTGAAATTCCATCTCCAATGAAGATCCGAATTCGTACGTTGGTGCTGCGCGGTTTATTTAAGGATGTCGTCATGGACGAGCATTGCGCAGAGTTTCAAATGCTTGTCGAAGCTGTTTCCAAAAAAGCGATGGCGATGCAGTACCCGGCAGGGCACGACATTTGCCTCCTGATTGCGTCCGGTTTGATTGAAACAGCTGGTCATCTGCTGGCCAGTCACGAGACAGGCAATCGGGTTAGCGAGTTGATGCTGTTGTCGGCCCGCGTTGAAAGCCTGATGAAATCGCTGCCTGCTGGCTAGCCGTCACCAACTAAAGATCAAAAAATCCGGGGGTTACGGCAAATGTCGTATGGGTTTATCTGTGGCAAACGGACTCTTGCAGTATATGCGAATGGAGAGATTGGCACCGGCGACAAAGGGTCCGCTGGTTCAAAGTCTTGGGATGTTTTGGTCTATGACACCTTCGATGACATGTTCACACATGTCGCGGCGGGTCTCTTGGATGCAATCGCTCTTCATACGAACCCGAACGATCGAAACTGTTCTCAAAACCTGTTAAAACTCTACGGTCGTCAGAAGAACGGACGCCCGATATTATTGTCATATTCCGCCAATAAATCGGAATGGTTTGAAAACCTCGTCTACATTTCAGGCGCAAATATACATCTCAAATATGAGCCCAGCCGGGATGAATTAATTGAAGTGATAGAAAAACACATTGAAGAACGAAATATTCGGAACTAATAAATTTTCTATTCTGCTTGTTTAAAACCTTCTCCAATTCTATAAGCATAGAAGCGAAAAACAAACTCTCATAAATATTTGGAGCCAGCATGCAAGTGGGTTGCTGCGGGAGATCGCGGAGAGCCGAAAGTTGCCTGCGGCAAACACCCGGCAAACGCCGTTGCTGTCCTGACACCGGAACCCGGTCAGCGACGACTGGCGCAAGCATCTGAACAGCGCCGGTCTTCGGCTGGTAAAGCAGGATGGGTGTTGCGGCGCTTTGCTAATCGCCTCGACCGCAAGTGTACCCTCGATAGAAGATTGCCACTTTTAACGATAATTTCCCGACCAGAGCCGCAATATAATTTCCAGTTAAAGCATATTTTTCCCTGATAGTTTGTGCATAACCGCAGCAACGAGTTCACACTAGAAACGTGGTTTGACGAGATATTCCCTATGGCTGAACGCCGGTTTCGAGATATGTGACAGACACACGAGACAGGTCGGCATATGGTCTCAAGCGCCTGCCGGTCAGCAGACATCCCCCGCCGCGGACCTGCCGAAGCCTTTGGCCACCCAACAAAGCAGCCGTTCAATTTGTGTCTTGCCCATACCCACGCCCCCCAAAAACCGTGGGCACCGATCTCACGCGGGGTCATCGGCGCGTCCGGTCCAGGTCGATCGTTTTCAGTTTTTCAGGGTCGGTTTCCCCGAGCAGCTTCATGAGACCGACGAGCCCTTCGGCAGCCTCAAGCGCCTCCAGCTCCGGCCTCTTTGAGCGTGCATACCAGGGCCGTTTCTGGGCTTTCAGGAGGTCCCGGGCGGCCTGCAGCGCAGCCGCGCACACGTCCGGATCCCGTTTGAACACTTCGGCCGCGAACAGCTGAAGCGCCGTGCCGGAACCAGTGCCGGTTCCGGGTCCATTTGCGGGAGTGGTCATGACCTCACCTTTCGTTTGGGTCTGCGCTGCGGCCGGGATGCGAGGCCGTCGATCAGCGCTGCTGGGAAGGACAGCTCGATTCTCTTGAGTTGCGATTGGCGCCATGAAAGCGAGCCACCGTCGCCGTAGTCCGGCCGGCTGAGCGCATGGCCCATGAGAAGGCAGCGCAGCTCGTAATCGAGCCCGGCTTCCTTCATCCGGGTTTCAAAGGCATGGCGCAGCGAATAGATCCGGTGATGCTCCGACGGCAGGAGACCGGCGCGCCGCAAGTGCCGCATGCCGATTGCGGAAAAGTTCGTTTCCTTGTCGCGGTACCGCGGAAACCCGTCCGGAGCTTTCAGGAAAGCTGCCAGCGACACGCCGACAAGCGGGATTTGGCGTACGCTGGCTTCTGTCTTGATCGCCCGGTCCGCGCGGAAGCGGATTTCGATGAACGGCACGGCGCCCTCCAGATGGATCTGATCGGCGGTGATGTTGCAAAGCTCCGACGGCCGGCATCCGGTTTCAATCAGCGCCAGGAACAAGAGTGCGGCCTCCCGGTCGAGCCCGTCAAAGGCACCGGGGGCCAGCAACCGGTCGCGGATCCAGTGGACCGGGAACGGCGGCACGTCCTGTTTCAAGGCCTTGGGGTCCCGGAAGGACAGGTTCCGGAACGGGTTGTCCCGCCCCTCTTCGCCAATCCTTTGATAATAGGCCTGAAACATCTGCCGCATGTTGCCGACATCCCGGTTGGCCGAATTGCCCGACAGGGGTTTTGATGGCGCGCCGCGTTTGCGTTTGTGCCCACCACCAGCGCCAGTGCCCGCAGAAGCATCAGCGTCCATACTTTTATTCGCGCCAGTATTTGCGCCTGTGACCCGCGTCTGCCACCAGTCGAAAAACGCCAGCGCATCGGCCCTTGTCACCGCGTCGACCGGCTTGTCGCCCACCACCTTGATGAAGTTCGCAACCGCCCGGGTCTTCACCTTTTTATAGGCCGCGATTTGCGCCGGGCTTTTGCCTTTCAGGGCGTCGGGGGCAATTTCGGTCAAGTAAATCTCCAGCACCTTGGAGACCAGCACATCGGGCCGCGGCGCCGTTCCAAGGAGCGCCTCCGCATCGCTCTTGCGCTCCAGGTCCGGCCGGCCCTTCAGGACATCGAGCCGGGCGATCAGATCGTCCAGCGGGGCGTGGTTTAAAAGATCGCTGGACGATTTCCAGACAAAGCCGAGGGCGAGCGCCCGCTTCTGCGCGGCCCGGTACCGGGCCGTTGCCGGGTCGGCGGCTGCGGCGCCGCCGCCGAGCAGCGAGGCCCAGAACAGCGTGTCCGCCTCCTCCATGGCATCGCGGCGCAGCCGCGCAACGTCCCGAAGTTTGGTTTTGAGAGAGACTTCAAGGGATGACCGGCCGACCAGATCCTTCACGTCCAGCGGCACCTGCCGCCGGTAATACCATGTGCCGGACCGATGGCACTTCAAGAACCGGTCGTCGTGTCCCACCGCATCATCCTTACACGCATGTGGGGTAAAAACTGGGGTAAATTGTGGGGTAAAATCCGCGATTTCACAAATAAAAAAACCGGCCAGAGGCCGGTTCCTTTATGATCTCAATCACTTGGTAGTGTGATTGATGGTGCGGTCGAGAAGACTCGAACTTCCACGGGGGTTAGCCCACAGCGACCTCAACGCTGCGCGTCTACCAATTCCGCCACGACCGCTAAGTCAGTTTTCTCGGCGCTGATCGCGTCGAGGCGCTCCATGTAGCAAAAGGTTTTGGGAGGCGCAAGAGCCGAGCTTGCAATAATTCACAGGTGCCTAACTTTTTTAAATTCACCGCATTAAAGCGGTCCTTCTGTGCGCATCGGGCGGGTTTCCGGCGGCCGCATCAGGACTTCCGTGATCGAAATGCCGATACGTTCGCCGAGCAGCACCACCTGCCCTTTTGCCACAAGCGTGTTGTTGGCGTAGATCTTGACGTCATCATCTTCATCCACATCAAGATCGATCACCGCTCCGCGGCCCATGCGCAGCAGCTGGTGCACCGGCATATGGTTTTCGCCGAGCACGACTGAGATATCGACATTGATTTCATCAAAGGTGGCCATAACACGCCTTAGTCCTTAAATAGGGCGAACATTCGCCAGCGCTGATCCTACCACGGGATCGGCAGCCTGCTCAAAAAACAAAGAAGTGTCATCCACATGTCACCTGACCTCCGCGACGCCCTGAACTTCAGTTTTCTGCCGGAAACCGGCTCGGCACCGGTCGAATGGCGCATCTCTGAAGACCTAGTCGACTATGAAGCGGCTTCGCGGGAAATGGACGAACGGGTTCAGCGAATCATCGCAGGCGAGGCAAATGAGCAGGTCTGGCTTTTGGAGCATCCGCCGATTTATACCGCTGGTCCAAGAGCCGACGACCAGGACCTGATCGCACCGGACCGGTTTCCGGTCTACCGCACGGGCCGCGGAGGCCAGCACACCTATCACGGCCCGGGCCAGCGTGTCGCCTACGTCATGCTGGACCTCAAACGCCGCAAACAGGATGTGCGCGGGTTTGTGTCGGCGCTAGAAGCCTGGCTCATCAACACGCTCTGGCACTATCACATTCGCGGCGAACGCCGGGAAGATCGGGTCGGCGTCTGGGTGCGCCGGCCGGACCGCGGCGCAAACGTTGAAGACAAGATTGCTGCGATCGGAATTCGCATGCGCAAATGGGTGACATTTCACGGCATCAGCTTCAACGTGGAACCAGAGCTGGACCATTTCTCCGGGATTGTGCCCTGCGGCGTCAGCGAACACGGTGTCACGAGCCTGGTCGATCTGGGCATCCCGGTGACAATGGCGGAGAACGACAGTGTGCTCAGGGCCGAGTTTGAGAAAATTTTTGGGCCAACGACCTCTGCTTAAGTGCCCGGCGATTTTTCTGGAGACTGCTCAAACACCAAACGAATTGAAACCGATAACAAAATCACCACAAATACATTGTCATTAATAACAATAATACTTTGAGTTAACTCAGGTGGATGACGCTATTACGCGTCACACACATCGAAATTTAGTCTTTATTTATCGAACACAGGCAGTGTCCGACCAATTCAACACATCTGGGACATCGGTTGTGACACAAGCGTCCACAAAACATGCTGCCAAGAGCATCATCACCAAGATCCTGCTGGCGGCTGCCGCAGTGATCATCGCCATCTTTGCAGGCTTCGGCCTTTTCAACGACACCTTGCAACGCTCTGCGAAGTCGGAGGAGATCCGGGACTACATGACCGGGGTCGGCTTTGCGGAAGCCAACTCGGTTCGAAACTGGTTCCAGGCCCGTTTGATGCTGATTACCTCCACAGCGGAAGGCGTTGCCCGGCAGGAGAGCCTCGGCGCTGAGTTCTTTGATTTGCCGACCCTGACGTCCAACTTCGATGGCACCTATTTCGGCGCACAGGAAGACGGTGCATTCACGATCTGGCCGGAAACCAACTTGCCGGAGGGCTATGACCCGCGCGTCCGCCCTTGGTACAAGGACGCTGTTGCGGAAAACGGCCCGACGATCACCGCGCCTTATCAGGATGCCTCCAGCGATCGTTTGATTGTGACGGCGGCAACGCCAGTGAAATCGGGTGGCACCTTGTCGGGAGTGGTCGGCGGTGACTTCGATATTACCGAGATCGCAAAAATGCTCTCAGAGTCCGATCTTGGCGGAAACGGCTATGTGTTTGTGACCGACTCGCAAGGGACAATCCTTATACATCCTGAGAATGAGCTGGTATCCAAACCACTCTCAGACTTGTTTCCGAACGACCCTGTTTCTGTCTCCAGCGATACACAGTATGCGTCGACGCAGTTTGGCGATCGCATCATCCAGTTTGTTCCAATCGAAGGCCTGCCGGTTGATTGGCAGATTGGCCTGTCCCTTAACCGGGATGCGGCCTATGCCAGCTTGGCGAGCCTTCGAAATTCGGCATTCATTGCCACAGCAATCGCAACGGTCCTGATGCTGGTGATCCTTGGATCACTCTTCCAGACGTTGCTCGCGCGGCCTTTGGCATCGGTCACACGGGCCATGAGCGAGATCGCCGGCGGCGATCTTGATTTCCCGGTTCCGGGCGTAGAACGCAAGGACGAAATCGGTTCGATCGCCAATGCTGTGGAGGTCTTCAAGACAAATGGCAAGGCCCAGCAGCAACTGGAAGCGGAACAGGCATCCGAGCAGCTGGCCAAGCAAAACCGCGCAGAAACCGTCGATCGCCTCCTGAACGACTTCAACCACGAAATCCGCGGTGTATTGGAAACCGTTGCCCATGCAACGGGCGAGCTGGAAGGCACGGCCCGTGAACTGGCGGAAACGTCCGAGAAGAGCTCCAACGATGCTGCCTCAGCCGCCAAGACAACGGGCGACACCGCCGCGAACGTCCGCTCGGTTGCAGCTGCTTCCGAAGAGTTGACCTCGTCGATTGCAGAAATTGCCCGCCGGGTTGAAGACCAGGCGAGCATTGCCGGCAAGGCCTCGACAGCTGCAGCCAATACCGATGAGACGGTTCAAAGCCTTGTCGCAACCACGGACCGGATCAGCCAGATTGTCAGCCTGATCAACGACATTGCGGCACAGACCAACCTCCTGGCCTTGAACGCGACGATTGAAGCTGCACGCGCCGGAGAAGCCGGTAAGGGCTTCGCTGTCGTGGCATCCGAAGTGAAATCGCTTGCGAACCAGACAGCGCAGGCGACCGAGGAAATCGCCACACAGATCCAGGCCATGCAGTCTGTGTCCGATCAGACAGCAACGGCGATCAAGGACATTGCCAGCGTCATCGGTGAAATGACCGAGATCTCACAAGACATCTCGGTCTCCGTCGAGCAGCAAAGCATGGCAACAACGGAGATCTCGCGGAACGTCAACGAAGTGTCATCCGGCACGGATGCAATTTCAGAGACCATGTTGCAGGTCTCCAGCGGCGCGCAATCGACCGGACGCAATGCGACCGATGTCTTGTCCACTGCCGAAGCCTTGATGGCGCAATCGAAGACCCTGAGCTCGAAAGTCGACCAGTTCTTCGACGGCATCCGCGCGGCCTAACTCGCCTGTGCACAAACAATCTCCGCACGGCTCATCGTAGCCGTGCGGAGATTGGCGAGATCCGCTGCGTCATCTCTTGTCCCGTCCTGCTTGGCCGCTTCGTCGACTTGATCTGATTGCCACCGGCAATATATCTATAAGTTGCAAGGACCAATGCTGACCCGGTGTCACGCTGGACCATTCCGACGAAGGCATTGGATAATGGGATTTTTCAAGCAACTGTTGGTGCTGTGTGTGCTGGCTGGGCTCGCCGGCGGCGGTTACTGGTACTACGAAACCCACATGACGATCGCGGCCGAGGGCTCTGGTGAACGCAGCCAACGTGGTGCCAGAACGGTCAAGGTTGAGGCGGTTCCTGCCAAGGAAACAGAACTCCCCGTCTTTGCCGAAGCGGTCGGTACGACACGCGCCTTGCGGGCTGTCGATATCGTGCCGCTGGCAGAGGGACGCATTGTCGAGATCGACATCAAGTCCGGCCAAGAAGTAACTGCGGGCACCGTTCTTGCGCGGCTGGATGATGAGATAGAACGGGCAACACTTGCAGAAGCCAAGGCACGCGTGAATGAACGCCGCCTCGCCATGGAACGCGCAGAAGCGCTGCGCCAGACCAACACCATCAGCCAAGCAAACCTGGAACAACTGCGTTCCGAACTTGCAATCGCCAATGCTGAGCTCGACCGGGCACAGCGCCGCTTGGCGGACCGGACAATCCGGGCCCCATTCACTGGTGTTTTGGGCATCAGTTCGATTGATCTTGGAGCCCGGGTGGAAACCTCCACGGTTCTCACCCATCTGGATGATCTGGCCGAGGTGGAAATCGAATTCCGCTTGCCGGAAACGGTCTACGGGCAGATTGTGCAAGGCCAGCCGGTCACCGCCACCAGTGCAGCATTTCCTGGCCGCTCGTTTACCGGAAATGTTGCTGCGATCGACAGCCGTGTCGATCAAGCCTCCCGGTCCTTCCGCGTCCGGGCCCGCCTGCCCAACCCGGATCGGGTCTTGCCGGTCGGAATGTTCATGCGGCTCGAGATCGAATTGAGCATCAGGCAGGCGATTGTTGTTCCCGAAGAAGCGCTCCAGGTCGAGGGAGGAACTATCTTCCTGTTTGTCGCAGATGGAGACACGGCTGACCGTCGCAATGTTACGACCGGCTTGCGCCGCAGCGGCTTGGTTCAAATCTCAGAGGGTGTGGAAGCCGGCGAAAGCGTTATTCACCGCGGGATTCAGTCGCTGCGCGATGGCAGCAAGATCGAGGTGATCGAAGGGCAGCCCGAAGCCCAGGATGATGCCTCCGGAAGGCCGGAAACGGCGGCGAAGGCGCAACCGCGTCAACGGAGCTGACGGTCCATGTTGTCCGATCTTGCCATCCGCCGCCCGGTTTTGGCCGCCGTTGCCAGTCTTCTGATCATCGTGTTCGGGATTGGTGTCCTGACCTCCATCCCGGTCCGCGAACTTCCTGATATCGACACAGCAGTCGTCACTGTCACGACAACTTATCGCGGCGCGGCTCCGGAAGTCATCGACACGGACCTTACGGAGATCATTGAGGGTTCCGTGGCTGGTGTGGCCGGGGTCAAGACGATCAGCTCGAGCAGCCGCCGCGGCCGCAGCCGCGTTGTCGTGGAGTTTGAAGTCGGCAATGACATTGATGCGGCGGCAAACGATGTGCGCGATGCCGTTTCCCGTGTCCGGGCAGATCTTCCGGCCGATGCGGACGAACCGCAGGTGGTCAAGAACGACGCGGACTCCGATCCCGTCATGCGCCTCGCCGTTACCTCCGACAGGTTGAGTGCGGCTGAGATCACCGACTATGTCGACCGATATGTAATCGACAGGTTGGCGACAGTTCCGGGCGTCGCATCGATCGACACCTATGGCGGCAGACCAAAAGCCGTGCGGGTCTGGCTGGACCGCCGCGCCATGGCCGCCCGAAATCTCACTGTTGTCGACATTGAACGTGCGCTCCAGCGCGCCAACCTCGAATTGCCGGCCGGCGAACTGGAGTCGGATGCACGCCAATTGTCTGTGCGCCTCAACAGCCGGCTGCCGACCGTTGATGCATTTTCAAATGTCGTGATTGAGCGGGTCGGAGGATATCCGATCCGGCTTCGCGATATTGCAACAGTTGTTGCCGGCGTCGCGCAGGACGACACGATTGTCCGGAACAATGGCAAGACTGCCGTTGGATTGGCGGTCATCCGGCAAAGCCAATCAAACACGCTTGCCATTTCAGAAGCCGTCCGTGAAGAAATCGATGCGCTTCAGCCAAACCTGCCGGCCGACATGCAGATCGAAGTCGGTTCGGACGATGCCATTTTCGTTGGGGCATCAATCCGGGAAGTCGTGATTGCTCTCGGGGTGTCCCTCGGGCTTGTTGTCCTTGTCATTTTGTTGTTCCTACGATCCCTGCGCGCAACCTTGATACCGGCAATCACGATCCCGATCGCGTTGATTGGAACCTTTGCGGCGATCTCCGCGCTCGGGTTCTCGGTCAACGTCCTGACCCTTCTTGCCCTCCTTCTTGCCATCGGGTTGGTGGTTGATGACGCGATTGTCGTTCTGGAGAACATTCAGCGGCGTATCGACCTCGGCGAGAGCCCATTGATGGCAAGCTTCCTGGGCACCCGCCAGGTCACTTTTGCCGTCCTTGCAACATCCATGACACTGATTGCCGTGTTCGTGCCCCTCTCCTTCCTACAAGGCCAGGTCGGTCGGCTCTTTGTCGAGTTCGGGTTCGTCATGGCGAGCGCGGTGGTAATCTCGACCTTTGTTGCGCTGACCGCTTGCCCCGCGCTGGCATCCCGTATTCTAACCAGATCCAAAACACCTCAAGCCGGATCCAATGAAGGTACGCCTGCCGAGACCCTGGTGCTTCGGTGGTTTCGGAAAGTGGTCACGCTTGCGGTCCGCATGCCGCTTATCATCCTGGCGCTTGCAGGCAGCATCGCCGCACTCGGCTTTGTCATCTATCAACAGCTGCCGCGCGAACTGACCCCGAGCGAGGATCGCGGAATTGTTTTTGTGCCCCTGTCTGCCCCGCAAGGCAGCACGGTGGGGTTCACCGATCAGGCCTCCCGCCAAGTCGAAGGCATTGCAGAGCCACTCGTTGCTTCCGGCGATATTGAAACGGTCTTCACCTATACGGGCACCTGGGGCCGCCAGAACCGGGCCTTTGTCGTCCTGCGCCTCGCAGACTGGGAAGACCGGGAAAAATCCCACCGCGACGTCGTACGGGCCATGATCCCGAGCATGGGCCAGATTACTGCGGCTCGCGGCTTTCCTATTACCCCGGCCGGCCTTGGCTTGCGCGGCAGCCGGACACCGCTACGCATCGTTGTCAGCGGCCCTGACTTTGAAAGCGTGAAGGTGTGGGCCGCGCAGCTCCTGGAGCGCGGTCAGGAAAACCCGAACCTGCGCAATCTGGAAATGGACTACGAGGAAAACCAGCCGCAGCTCGACATTTCCGTCGACCGTGAACGCGCTGATGACCTTGGGATTTCCGTTGAGACGATCGCGACGACATTGCAAACGCTGCTGGCCTCGCGCGAAGTGACCACCTATCTGGAGCGCGGCCGCGAATATCCGGTCCTCGTCCAGGCTGCAGCCGATGACCGGGCCTCTCCGACGGATATTGAGTTTATCTTCCTGCGCGCAGATGACGGCGACACGCTCGTCCCGCTCAGCGCTCTTGTGTCGCTCGATGTCAACGCTGCGGCTGCAGAACTGCGCCGCTACGACCGTTTGCCGTCCATCACGATCGAAGGCTCCATTGCGGAAGGGTATTCGCTTGGCGATGCCATCGAATACATGGAGGGTGCAGCTGCCGAGATCCTGCCCGCGGAGGCCAGGATCAGCCTTGCCGGTCAGTCGCAACAGTTCCGCGAAACATCGAGCGGTGCTGGGTTCACCTTTGCGCTGGCGCTCCTGATTGTGTTTCTGGTCCTCGCCGCCCAATTCGAGAGCTTTGTCCACCCGTTCGTGATCATGCTAACCGTGCCGCTCGGCGTTGCGGGCGCCGTCTTTTCGCTTGCAGCGGCCGGCTTGTCGCTCAACATCTACAGCCAGATCGGCATCATATTGCTTGTCGGGCTAATGGCGAAAAACGGCATTCTAATCGTCGAATTCGCAAATCAGCTCAGGGACGAAGGCAAGGACGTCACGCAAGCCGTTATTGATTCAACGGTCCTGCGCCTCCGGCCAATCGTCATGACAGTCGTCTCCACCGTATTGGGGGCAATGCCGCTGGTGCTGGCGAGCGGAGCTGGTGCCGAGAGCCGCATTGCAATTGGAACCGTGATTGTCGGCGGGTTGCTCCTGTCCGGTATCCTGACGCTGTTCCTGACGCCGGTGCTCTACAGCTTGCTGGCGCGCTTCACCGAACCACGTTCCGCGATCGAACGGCGACTGAACACGGAACTCGGCAAACGTGGCCCCGCGGCAGGAGCCGAAACCCCGCCTGCGGAGTAGTCCAAACGGATTTCTGATTTAACCCGCTGTTGCTTCAGTTTGGGCGGGCGCAGGCAATGACCGGACGAATCTCTCCAGTTTCGCCTTGCCGCCGGGAGACCAGCCGAGCCTCACTAATTTTGCGACATCCATCACGCCCACGGGTCCCGGCGCGCGGATCGGCAAGTGCCACTCAAGGCCGAATGTTTCCTTGTAGATCTTCAAAAGGTCCTGAAGATCGAGCAGCATGTCGGACGCATTGAACACATCAAATACGGCCTCGCTGTCGCCGCGCTTTTCCAGTAGAAGCGCAACCGCATCTGCCAGATCTTCGCCATGAACTTCCGTGCCGACCCGAGGGATCACGGCATCGCCTTTGGCAAAGTCATCCAGCACTTTGGTCCATTTGTGTGTTTCCAGTCCCGGAGGGCATCCATAAACGCCGGTGGCCCTGATGACAGTGCCTTTGAAGCTGGCATCGCTCAGCACCTCAAGGGCAAGCTCACCGGCATATTTGACCTTGCCGTAAAAGCTATCCGGGTCGACAGGCGCCTCTTCCGTCAAAACGCCCCATTCGCCGGCACCGGCATAGACCGCGCGGCTTGAAAGGAACACACACTGAGCGACACCAGCAGCCTTTGCCGCCTGGAACAACGCCTGCGTTCCTTCGACGTTCCGGTCAATGAACCCATGGGGGTCATCCCCCTCCCCATCCCGATACTTTCCCGGCACATGGGACAAGGCACAGTGGATCAGCGCATCGGCTGCGGGGAGTTCAAACGCCCGATCATCGAGATCCCATTTGACATATCTGTCTGCCGGATTGTCGGACGGCGTGCGTCCGAGGCACGTGAGTTGGTGGCCATCCTGGCGCAAACGGCTGGCAATAAACCGGCCGAGTTGCCCCGTCGCTCCGGTGATAAGAATATGCATTGATCGACTTTTCTAGTTCTGTGCGGGCGGTGACGGCAGATTGGCGAGTGTTTCACCAACATTCCGTCCCTCATAAAAGGCCTGCCACAGATCAATCAGAGGGCGCAAGAGATCTGACCGCGCGTGGTCCGTTTGCCACGGCTTTTCATACTGGTAGTGCAGAATGTGGATCTGGTTCCAATCCCAGAGGTCAGGCAGATTGAACCAGACGTACTGCAGCATGTTGCAGAACACCGGCAGACCGTGCCAGTCGGGAAAATAGCTTTCCAGAAAGGTCTGATCCGTGCGGCGCCAAAACACCTCCGGGGCATCCAGCTTCTGGAGCATATCCGCATAGGTTGACGCATTCGGACGGGCGGTGAAAACGCCGCTGTTCATCCGGTGAAAGTCGCCCAGCGCCTCATAGACATTGGGGGCGGCACAAAACTCCGGATACCCAAACAGCTTGTCGCAGTTCTTCAAGACGAGTGCATCGGCATCAATGAAGACCACGCTGTCATAGTCTTCCAGTTGCCACAGGCGCAGCTTGACGAAATTGTCCAGAGGGGTGTGAAACACCGGCTTGCCGCCCTTAGTGAACGGCGCCGCCCGGTGCAGTCGTCCCCGCTCGTGCCGCTCATTAAACGCGTCTGATGTCGGCAGACGGTCACAGCGGCCAAGCCTTGGGGAGAATTCGCGGACCGCTTCCAGATCGCCCGGGTCGACACCCGGCGTATAGAGCACCACGAGATCCGCCTTCGTGCCGCTGAGCCGCAAAGAGCGCAGGAGCGCAGTTGCACCGAGCACATAATCAGCATTGGTCACCAGCGTCACATAGGCGTGTCGACTGCTAGCCGCTTTCTCAAAGACCGGATGATCGCTTGCCATTGGGACTTCAAGAAACAGATTTTAGACGCGGGTGCTCCGGATCGCGTTCGATGTCCACGGCAATCTCCTTCGTCCAGGCAGAGACGGCCGGAACCCGGCTGCGGTCGATCCGGTATGAGAACGCTTTGGCGACATCGACGACTTCACTCAGTAAGCCGTCTTCCAGCTTGATCGGGTTGAGGCCCAGCTCCAGAAACTGGTCATTTTTGACCACCAGATCGTTTTCCGGCGCTTCCTTTCGCGGGTTCGGAAGGTAGGCGATTCTCGCGCCGGTCAACTTGGAAATGAGCTCGGCCAGATCGCGCACGCGGTGGGTTTCGGTCATCTGGTTGAACACCATCACCCGGTCGCCACGCTCCGGCGGGTTGTCCAGGGCAAGCTCGATGCAGCGAACCGAGTCCTGAATGTGAATGAAGGCCCTCGTCTGGCCACCGGTGCCATGAACCGTCAGCGGATAGTCGATCGCCGCCTGGATCAGGAACCGGTTGAGGACGGTGCCATAGTCGCCATCATAGTCGAACCGGTTGATCAACTGCTTGTGCTTGAGCGTCTGCTCGGTATGCGTTCCCCAGACAATGCCCTGATGCAGGTCCGTGATCCTCAAGCCATCGTTCTTGGCGTAGAACTGAAACAGGAGCTGATCCAGACACTTTGTCATGTGATAGATCGAACCGGGATTGGCCGGATACAGGATCTCCTGGCTTGCGGTCGCGCCGGAGAGTGTTTCGACGTCAACACTTAAATACCCTTCAGGGATCGCCGCACCGACATTGGAATACCCATACACGCCCATGGTGCCGAGGTGAATGAGATGGGCATCCAAATCAAGCTCCACCATTGCATTGAGCAGGTGGTGCGTCGCATTGACGTTGTTGGTGACCGTGTAATTCTTGTGTTGGTCCGATTTCATCGAATAGGGCGCGGCGCGCTGTTCGGCAAAATGAATAATCGCATCAGGGCGCTCTTCAGCGAGCCATGCCTTGAACACTTCATAATTCTCGGCAATGTCAATCAGATGGAACCGGATCGTGTTGCCGGTTTCCTGTTTCCAGATCCGGGTCCGCTCCTGAATGGAATCCATCGGCGTCAGTGATTGAACGCCGAGTTCGGCATCAATCCAGCGGCGGCTTAGGTTGTCGATGATGTGGACTTCGTGGCCCTTGTCGGACAAATGCAGGGACGTCGGCCAGCCAACAAAACCATCACCACCAAGAATTGCAATCTTCACCTGACCACTCCTGCATTCGATCCGATGGACCTATTCCACCGTCATGATTGTTTCATATGTGAGATCAGATGATTGCGATATTTCAATGACAGTTCAATGCATTAATTTGAAATTGATACACACGGAAAGATATTGGACGCTTCTTCCACATGCTAAACCGTTTCGCGGACTGTGAAACGTCCGGTAGCAGGTTCGACCGGCTCGAGATCAGATACAGACGTGACCCGCGCGAGCGCAGGACCGCGCCAAAGGGCGTCCATCATGTCAACCACCGTGTCGGAGGGACCGGATATAACGGCCTCAACGGCACCATTCTTGAGGTTTCGCGCCCAGCCGGCGAGGTCCCGCGCTACTGCCTCCTCGGCGCACCAGGCCCGGTATCCGACACCTTGCACCCTGCCCTCGATCAGGAGATGGACGGTCAAAGGATCCTGGGTCATCGGCACTTCCTTATTCCAAAAGCGTTACCTTGGCTCAGAGCTTAGAGTATTGCGGATCGTTTCATACCTGCAATGGGGCTTTATGCAGCAAAAACAGCGCAGCGTTTCTAAGCCGCTCTGCCTTGAAATGAACATTTGCCTTTGTGCTGGACAGCCAACGACCTACATCCAGCCAAGCCCGTAACAAATGAAAGAGGATCTCATAGGCGTGACCACACAGAAAACACTCAACATCCGCGTGCCCAAAGATCCCTCTGAAGCGATCACGGCCATTGTTGCTTATGCGGGGATTGCAAAGAGGCTGCATGTGGAACTCAGCACCCATGCAGAAGCGATTGGACTGGATCTGGATCAGATCAAAACCGACCTCATCAATGAAGCCAAGAAGGCAGTTCCGCATAGCGATTTCTCGGACCATGAGATCAGAAACTACAACATCATGTTCGAAGCCATCGATACGATCTTCAAGCCGATCGACTGATATGGGCTGTCTCTGAGAGGCTCACGCGGTCTTTGGCGCGGCATTTCCCCGCCTCTGCTCATCGAGCATCACCAGGAGCGATGCCCCCACAATGACGAGAGCACCCGGCCAAAACGCACCCGTTGGCGCAAAGCCGAAGGCAATGAAGCCAACAGCAATGTTGAGCGGCAGCTTGAGATGATCGAACGGCTGAACAAAGGTCGCGTCCGCCTTTTGATAGGCCAGCGTCAAAAGATAGTTCGCAAGAACGGTCAAGAGGCCGGCCCCAACGAGCAAGACAAGCGCCGAACCGCTCACGACGAGACCACCATCGGCGAAGGCCAGCACGGCATTCACGGGCGTCAGCAGGAGCAACAGATAAAGCGTGATGGAATCGGCCTCCTCCCGCTGTGTCAGCTTTTTTGTCACAAGCGACGTTCCTGCCCAAAACGCAGCAGCAGCGACAGGGAGCAAAGCGCCCCAGTTGAACGCCTGTGACCAGGGCTCGAGGATCACCATCCCACCTGAAAAGCCGGCAATGGTCGCGAGCCATCGCACCCAGCCAACCTGTTCCCCCAGAAAGATCCGGGCGCCAAGAATGACGAAAAACGGCGAGGTCATCACAAGGGCAATCGCCTGCCAGATTTCCACGCGCGCCAGACCGGCAACCCACAGCTGAATGCCAATGACGGCCAGGAAAGCTCGCAGGAGGTGCAACCCGAGTTGCTGTGTTTTCAAGGCGGTGCGCCCGCGCCTGAGCACCCAGGGAAGCGCAAAGCCAAGTCCAAGCGCATATTGCCAGAAAGCTGCCGACGTTGACGGCACACCGAGCTGCATTGTCGATGCCTGCAGGGCGCCATTTACGAGCGCAAATGAGGCGCCTGCGCCGACCATGGCAAGCGCTGCCAGCACCGGCTGCGCCTGAAGTGAGGAGGATTTGGTGTCCATCGTCTTCAAGTCCGTTCCAGTTTTCATCCAGAACAGTCTCAATAAGACCAAAAAGCTGCACCGCTTGAGAAAAGCGGCCCAACCAAGCTCTCTATCATCCGGACTGTAACCGTCGGCTCCGGCATCTCACCGGATCTGCTGACCCTTGGCATACACGAATTGCCAAGGCGCTCGCGGGCTCCAGGTTTCCCTGATACCGCCGGTGGGGACTTTCACCCCGCCCCGAGAACTGTTCCTGAAATCCGTATTTACCCGCCTCAACCGATCGGCGCAACGGCTGCGGGCCGGATAATTCAGTATGACTGAAAACAAAATCTGAGACGTTTCCATCAACCGCAACCTCAAGCCTTATCTCAAGTTGTTCTTGCAGCTCAAGTGGGCTTTGTGAAACGAATTCTAGAAATCATGGCAATGAAAGTGGTGACACGTGAAACCAGCAAATATTTAGAACATCACTCGCCAATAAATTAATTCATCGTAAATAGAAATTCAGAAATAAATAGAAAACAATGTATTCATTATTAGAAATGCCCCCTATTAGCCCCTCAAAACAAACAAATTATGGAATTTATACACGAATTTTGCGAGAATAAACAATTTTGAAACCTTTAGTATTCCCACTGTCAGTATTCACAATAAGGGGCGAGTAGCAGCACATCGTCATGAGCGAAACACCGTCGATGAGAACGAGATTTATATGGGAAACAAGCGCGTCACTTCTGACGTTTGTCGCCCTTGCAACTCTGTTTTCATCCATCGATTTGTTTGAATGGCTTTATGAATTCTCACGCGCTCATGAAGACTACGAGTTGGATGACGTGTTTGCAGCGTTAATGGCGTTGCCTGCGATACTGCTGATCATCGTGATCCGCCGGCTCGTTGACTTAAAGCGCGAAATGGCTTTGCGTGTGAATGCCCAAGAAACAGCGCGCCATCTTGCGTCGGTCGATCCGTTAACCGGTCTGGCGAACAGATTTCAATTTTTTATAGACATCAAACAGACACTCAGCTTTGGCCTTCGAAAAAAGGCCTGCTACGCACTGTTCCATATCGATCTGGACCGCTTTAAGCAGATCAACGACCGTTATGGTCCGGTAGTCGGTGATGGCGTTCTCAAGCAGGTTGCAAACCTCATTGAAGATCGGCTTGACGACCAAGACCTCCTCGCGAGAGTAAGCAGCGATGAGTTTTTGCTTCTTAAGCCATACAAGAGACGATCGGATGTCACGGATCTGGGCCAATACCTTGTCTCATTGCTTGATCGATCGTTCCAGTATCAAGGAGTTGAGCATTCGGTAACGGCTTCGATTGGCATCGCAATAAACGACGATTTTACGCCTCAAAACTATTTGAATTCCGAACGTCTGATGACCAGCGCAGACATTGCGATGTTCACGGCAAAATCCAATGGCCGGAACAGATGCGAGGTCTATCATCCGACCATGCGGCAAAAATTCGAAGAGCAGACGATCCTGGGCGATGACCTGATCAGAGCATGTGAGCAAAAAGAGTTCGAAGCTTTTTTTCAGCCACTTGTTGATGCGCAAACATTTGACGTCGTTGGCGCCGAGGCGCTCGTCAGATGGCGCCATCCAACAAGAGGTTTTCTTGCACCGGCAGAATTTCTGGACACAGCTGAGACCCTTGGCCTCATCAGCCAGATCGACCAAGCCATGCTGGAAGAAGCCATAAAGATCCGTCACAAGATTGAGGACAGCGGTCTGGTCGCACCGCGAATATCCGTCAACATATCTGCAGACCGGCTGAAATCACCGCTGTTCTTACACATGGTTCGCAACATAAATGTGGATCCGGCGTCCCTAATCTTCGAAATCAGTGAAGCTGTCACCTTTGACACACTTGATGACATGTCACGATACAACCTTGAAGCGCTCGCTGAACAAGGTTTCGAAGTAGAGATTGATGACTTCGGGTCTGGACGTGCCTCCATCCTAAGTCTTCTTGAGATGGAACCGAAACGCCTGAAAATCGACAGGAACCTGATCGCTCCCATTATCGCGTCTGAAGGCTCCCGCAAACTTGTAAAAAGCGTTGTCGATATGGCTACAGCTCTCGGTGTCGAAGTTGTTGCCGAGGGTGTCGAAACCCTCGAACACGCCAACATCCTTGCAGCACAAGGCTGCCGCCTTTTGCAGGGGTATTATTTTGCCACCCCCATGCCCTCTGATCATTTCATCCAGTTTCTGCATGAGAAATCTGGATCGAAACAGGCTACTTCGGAACTGAGCGCGTAAAGCCGCACAACGGACAAAAAACCCGCCGTGTTCGCGGCGGGTTCTGTGTGTTCAGCAACATTCACGTGGTGGATCAGGAGAACTCCATGATCACGGCATCAACCGCGAGGCTGTCGCCCGGCTCGGCCTTGATGGCAGTCACGACACAGTCCCGCTCGGCACGAAGGACGTTCTCCATCTTCATGGCTTCAACGATGGCCAGCTGTTCGCCCGCTTTGACTTCTTGCCCTTCACTGACGGCGATGGATACGACCAGACCCGGCATAGGGCACAGCAGCATTTTCGATGTGTCCGGCGGGAGTTTTTCCGGCATCAACTCATCGAGTTCGGCAACACGTGGCGTCATGATCTTGGCTGTGACGGAATAGCCCTGCCAATCGAGGCGGTAGCCACCACGAACCGGACGGACCTGAACCGTGATGTCCTTGTCCCCGACGCGGCCGCTCCAAAGTGCAGCGCCTGGCGCCCAATCCGATTCCACATTGACAACTGGCCCGTCGCCAATCGCGACATCAAGCTCAATCGGCGTTCCCGGATAACCGGCGGCAAGACGAATGGGAACATAGGTCTTGTCGAGCTTGACCACCCAGTCTTCGCGGATCGCACCGGAGTGCGGCCGCAAACGGCCAGGAAGATGGTCGAGACGTTCGCGCTCAATCGCCGCCATGGACAACGACACCGCCGCCAAAACACCCCGCGCTTCGTCATCCGGCTCAGCTGGGAAAAAGCCGTCCGGGTATTCGTCTGCAATGAAACTGGTCGCCAGTTCACCGGACCGCCAACGCGGATGGTTCATCAACGCGGTGAGGAACGGCACGTTGTGCTGAATGCCGTCAACGTAGTACCCGTCCAGTGCCTTGCTCATGGCGTCAATCGCTTCTTCGCGGGTCGGGGCATGGGTGATCAGCTTGGAAATCATCGGGTCGTAGAACATGGAGATCTCCGACCCCTCGACCACACCGGTGTCATTCCGGATGGTCAGCCCATCGCTTTCCAGTTCCTCCGGCGGGACGTAGCGCACGAGCCGGCCAATTGAGGGCAGGAAGTTCCGGTAAGGATCCTCGGCATAGATCCGGCTTTCCACGGACCAGCCGTTCAGCTTCACGTCGTCCTGTGCGATTTCAAGCTTCTGGCCATAGGCAACGCGGATCATCTGCTCGACCAGATCGACCCCGGTGATCAACTCGGTAACCGGGTGCTCCACCTGAAGTCGGGTGTTCATTTCAAGGAAGAAGAAGCTCTTGTCCTGGCCAGCCACAAACTCAACGGTGCCCGCGCTGTCGTAGTCAACGGCTTTTGCCAAGGCGACCGCTTGTTCGCCCATGAGCCGGCGGGTGTCTTCATCCAGCAACGGCGACGGCGCTTCTTCAATAACCTTCTGGTTCCGGCGCTGGATCGAACACTCTCGCTCGCCCAGATAAATCGCGTTGCCGTGTTTGTCGCCAAGAACCTGAATTTCAATATGGCGCGGGTTCTCGATGAACTTTTCAATGAAGACGCGGTCATCGCCAAAGGAAGACGCGGCTTCTGATTTGGACCGGGTGTAGCCGTCACGTACTTCTTCGGCGTTCCAGGCGATCCGCATCCCCTTGCCGCCACCGCCGGCCGAAGCCTTGATTATCACCGGGTAGCCGATGTCCTCTGCGATCTCGACGGCTTGATCAGGTGATTCAATGACACCGAGATATCCTGGAACCGTGCTGACTTTCGCCTCGTTGGCAAACTTCTTGGATTCGATCTTGTCGCCCATCGCTTCAATGGCGCGCGGGTTCGGACCGATCCAAACGATATCTTCCTTTGCGAGCGCCTCCGGAAAGCTTGCCCGCTCAGACAAGAAGCCATAGCCGGGATGCACAGCTTCAGCACCAGTCTCCTTACAAGCCGCAATGATCTTGTCGGCAATCAGGTAGGATTCAGCCGCCGCTGCAGGACCGATGTGAACGGCCTCGTCAGCCATCTCCACGTGCAGTGCATTCCGATCGGCATCTGAATAGACCGCAACGGTTTTGATTCCCATCTTCCGTGCCGTCTTGATAACGCGGCACGCAATCTCACCCCGGTTGGCGATCAGTATTTTCGAGAACATGCAATTCCACCCAGCTGGATCTGTTTTCTGAGTTGTAGGCCGGTCCTCCCCTCCAGTGCAACTTATCCAAAGGGTGGTCAGACGATGTGAGAACCATCTTTCTACGGCCGTTCAGGCAAAACAATCGATAGATTTGGATCACTGTCTATTGCGGCAAGGCACTGATTTTCCTTTTTCTTAACAAATATATTGCAAATTCTACCATGTATTTGGAGGAAGACGACGTGGCAAAAAAACTAATAACATCACTGATCATCGGCTTTGCCCTGACGAGTTCTGTTCAGGCAAAAACGATCGAGAAGTGGCATGCCGGAGAAGTCGACGGCTTCACCCGCTATTGGACCACAAACAACATCGGCGCGAGTTTCGTCGTTTGGTGCCATCCACAGCGTCCAGTCAACGGCACTTTGTTGCACGTCGTCATTGACGGCAAAACACCCACTCCAAACACACGCATGAAGCTGATCATTGACAACGAAATCATGGAAATTCCGGTCAACGAACAGGGATATATCGACACAGGATGCGCAACCTGCGCCGACACGTTCGAATATGTCTGGCACCGGCTCCGCGCCGCAACAGCCATTGCGGTGAAGTTCAAGGACGACAGCTACGCCGGTTTCTCGCTCAAAGGTGCGAAAGAAATATTACCGGCAAATGTCTGCCCGACTGACTGGCAAAAAAAGCAAGCGTCATGAGCAGCATCTCAGACAAGAGCGGCAAGTGTCATTTCAAGGCGTTTCTACTCAGCGGAATTAGCTAAAATTTAAGACAACCCTCGGTATTTTCAGCAGTGCATACATTGGGGCTCCAGATGTTCACTCGCCTGTTTCTAATTGCAATGTTTATCGGTCTTTCCGTCACGCCGAGCGTTTCGGAAACCGTGGGCAGTTGGCACAGTGAAAAAGTGAATGGCTATCAGCATTATTGGACCAAGAACAAGCTCGGTTCGCGGTTTTCAATTTGGTGCCCTGATAGCAAGAAGGCCGTGCTTCCGCTGATCAGCATTGATATTAAAGGGCGTCTTCCGGTCCCGAGAACATTGATCCGGGTCGAGCTGGACCACCGATTGATCAAATTTACTGCCGACAGAGACGGGTACATCCGCCCGGACTGCCCTGCCTGCGCCGACAACATGCGGTATTTCTGGCAGCTTCTTCGCAACTCAGCGCGCTTTGCCGTCCTGTTTGACGAGGATCGGCGGTATGCGGGTTTTTCAACCCGCGGCGTTGGCGAAGTGATTCCACCAACGGTCTGTGAACCGGACCCTGGCCTTCAAGCCAACCACCAATAATTCTTCATCCCGTAAAGCAAGACAATCCGTGTTGCCGGTCACATGTCCGGCGGCTTGATCGCGCTATACTCCTGCTTACCAGGCCTGCAAAGTGCGGTGCCTGAAACACGCTGGAGGTTCGTATGAAGCCGCATGCCCTACTAATCCCCGCCGCTGTTCTTTCGCTTCTGTCAGCCGCGAACGTTGCAGAAGCTCGGCCGGATCTACGTCAGATGACCTGTGCCCAGGCACAAAATATGGTGCTTAGAAACGGAGCGGTGGTCTTTACGACAGGCCAGTACACTTATTCCAGGTTCGTCGCGAACCTCAGATATTGTGAACGTGATAAAGCCCTAGCACCGCAGTATGGCGCAACGCGCGATAATCCGCAGTGTTATGTTGCTTTTGAGTGTAAAGACCCGGATCTGCTTTTCATCGATTGAGACACAGCGGCCGCAGCCAACTCTTGATTAGACGATGGCCTTGATGAGAGCCTAAAAAACAAAAACCCGCCAAGTTTTTTCTCGGCGGGTTTGAGGCTAAACATCTTTCGCAATCAGAGCGGAATGTTGTCGTGCTTTTTCCAGGGCGTTTCGACTTTTTTGGCGCGCAGCAAAGCCAAGGCTTTCGCGACACGGCGGCGGGTCGAATGCGGACGGATCACATCATCGATGTATCCACGCTCCGCAGCGACGAACGGGTTTGCAAACCGGTTCTCGTAGTCTTGCGTGCGCTTCTGGATCTTTTCCGGATCCCCCAGTTCAGAGCGGTAGAGGATCTCAACAGCGCCCTTTGCACCCATCACGGCGATTTCCGCCGTCGGCCAGGCATAGTTGATGTCCCCGCGAATGTGCTTGGAACTCATGACGTCATAGGCCCCGCCGTACGCTTTACGGGTGATGACCGTGACTTTTGGCACCGTCGCCTCGGTGTAGGCAAACAGAAGCTTCGCGCCGTGCTTGATCAGACCGCCATACTCTTGAGACGTGCCCGGCAAGAACCCCGGTACATCGACGAAGGTGACAATCGGAATATTGAAGCAATCGCAGAACCGCACAAAGCGGGCTGCCTTGCGACTTGCATCTGAGTCCAGAACACCGGCCAGAACCATCGGCTGGTTCGCAATCACACCGACGGTGCGCCCTTCCATGCGGCCAAAACCGGTGATGATGTTGCCCGCAAAATTCTCCTGAATCTCGTAGAAGTCCCCCTCATCGAGGGTCTTCAACACAAGCTCTTTCATGTCGTAAGGCTTGTTTGGATTGTCCGGGATAAAGGAGTCGAGGCTCATGTCGATCCGGTCCGGGTCGTCGTAGTTTGTGACCTCGGGCAGCTCTGCCTGATTGTTCATCGGCAGGAAGTCGATAAGACGCCGCATCTCCAAAAGAGCTTCAACGTCATTGTCGAATGCACCGTCGGCGATTGAGGATTTGGTCGTGTGAACCGACGCACCGCCGAGTTCTTCAGCTGTGACCGTTTCATTGGTCACGGTTTTCACAACATCCGGTCCGGTGACAAACATGTAGGACGTGTCGCGAACCATAAAGATGAAGTCGGTCATTGCCGGCGAATACACGTCACCGCCCGCACAGGGGCCCATGATCAGGGAAATCTGCGGAATGACACCCGATGCCTGAACATTGCGGGTGAACACCTCGCCATAACCGCCCAGCGCGGCAACCCCTTCCTGGATCCGTGCACCGCCCGCATCGAAAAGACCAATGATCGGTGCCCGGTTCTGCAGAGCCATGTCCTGCAGTTTGACCATCTTTTCAGCATGGGCCTCTGACAGGGACCCGCCGAAAACAGTGAAGTCCTTGGAGAACACGTAGATGGTTCGGCCGTTGACCGTGCCCCAGCCGGTGACAACGCCGTCGCCCGGAATGTGCTGCTCGTCCATGCCGAAATCGGTGCAGCGGTGCTGCTTGAACATGTCGAACTCTTCAAACGAGCCTTCGTCCAGAAGGATTTCGATCCGCTCCCGAGCGGTCAGCTTGCCTTTGGAGTGCTGGGAATCGATGCGCCGCTGGCCGCCACCCATCTTGGCCGTTTCCCGCCGCTGCTCCAACTCAACCAGAACGTCTCTCATCTGGGTCTCCCAATGTCTTTGTCTTGCTTGGTCCTAGCATGCCCTCCGAACCCGGCAAAGTCAGCACAAGGGAGAATGGCAGATGTGATCCCACAATCTGAATTCGGCGCGATTTGGTGAACTATCCGCCTTCCTCCGCCCGCGGCCTCATCAATTTTGCATAGAAATTAGGCAGAATACGCCGTTAAAATGACCTTGGGTTGTCAGATCCGGCCTGCCATCCTAGTCTTAATTAACAAAGCAAGCGGGGAGGCAATGTCAGACAGCTCTGGGTTTTTCAATGAGATGCTCGAACAGGACGGCAGTCCACGGGCCCCATATTCAAGAATAGCCAATTGGCTTCAAGACAAGCCGAACAGTTTTCTCACCAAGAAGAGCCGCGACGCGGAAACCATCTTCCGCCGCCTTGGGATTACCTTCGCGGTTTATGGAGCCGAAGAAGCCACTGAGCGGCTTATTCCCTTTGATCCCATCCCCAGGATCATCTCAGCTTCAGAGTGGCGCCGCTTGTCGGCCGGTATCGACCAGCGTGTTCGCGCCCTCAACGCCTTCCTGCACGACATTTATCACCGCCAGGAAATTATCCGTGCCGGGCGCATTCCGGCGAACCTTATCCTGCAGAACGAGGCATTCTTGCCGGAAATGGCCGGGTTCACCCCGGCGCGAAAGGTCTATTCCCACATCATCGGGACAGATCTGGTCCGGGTTTCTGAGAACGAGTTTTATGTGTTGGAAGACAACACGCGAACCCCATCCGGGGTCTCCTACATGATGGAGAACCGGGAAACGATGATGCGTCTTTTCCCGGAGTTGTTCCAAACCCACAATGTGGCCCCCGTCGAGCGTTATCCGGAAAACTTGCGCCAGACGCTCGAGAGCGTTGCGCCGGATCCGGCGAAATCAGAACAGACCATCGTCGTCCTGACACCTGGTATCTACAACTCCGCTTATTTTGAGCATGCTTTCCTCGCCGACAGTATGGGCGTGGAGCTGGTTGAAGGCCGCGATCTGTTTGTCGATGCCGGCAAGGTCTTCATGCGCACAACTCGGGCACCAAAACAGGTCGACGTGATTTACCGGCGGATCGACGATGCTTTCCTCGATCCCCTGACCTTCAATCCGGACAGTATGCTGGGCGTGCCCGGACTGTTTGATGCCTATCGGGCAGGCAACGTAACGATCTGTAATGCGCCCGGCACCGGAATTGCCGATGACAAGGCGATCTACGCGTATGTGCCTGATATCATTGAGTTCTACACCGGTCAAAAACCGATCCTCAACAATGTGCCCACGTGGAACTGTTCGCGGGAAGATGATCTTGCCTATGTGCTCGACAATCTCGCCGACATCGTTGTGAAGGAGGTTCACGGATCTGGTGGTTACGGCATGTTGATCGGTCCAACAGCCTCAAAACGGGAGATCGCAGAGTTCAGGAAAATCCTGCTGAACAACCCCTCCAACTACATCGCTCAGCCGACACTCGCCTTGTCGGCCTGTCCAACCCATGTTGCCTCCGGCATCGCGCCACGCCACGTGGATTTGCGCCCCTTCGTCCTTATCGGCGATCAAGTGCGCATCACACCTGGCGGTTTGACCCGCGTTGCGCTGAAGAAAGGCTCCCTGGTGGTCAATTCTAGCCAGGGCGGCGGTACAAAAGACACTTGGGTACTGGAGGACTGAGACGACATGCTAGGAAGAACCGCCGCCTCCTTGTTCTGGATGTCGCGCTATCAGGAGCGCGCCCAAAACATCACCCGGCTGATGGAAGTCGCTTATCGTGGGGCTATCATGGCTTACGATGGGCAAGCCGAAGGCCACCATTGGCAATTCGCTCTGGCCGGTTCAGGGGCTGAGACTGGCTACCACGAAAAACATGACGAGCTGCACTCGCGGCACGTCACGAACTACATGGTGTTTTCAAAGGACAACCCGATCAGCATCCGCAATTGCCTGGAACTGTCGCGCAACAACGCGCGTGCGGTGCGCACAGGCATTACCGCCGAGCTTTGGGAAGCCATCAATACGACCTGGATTGAGTTTTGCGACACCAGCCCACAATCAGTCACCCAGGAGAAACTGCCGGACTTTCTGGCTTGGCTCAGTCAGCGCTCACACCTGTTCCGGGGTGCTCTCCTGAACACCGTGTTGCGGGATGACGGCTATTATTTCAGCCAGATTGGCACATTTGTTGAACGGGCCGACAACACGGCACGGATCCTCGACAATCAATACTGGGTGCTCTTGCCGGACAACGACATCATCGAAGACGGCAGTTCGGAACGGTATCAATGGTCTGCAATCCTTCGCGCCTTGTCCGGCCGCCGGAGCTACCGATTTGCTTATCCAAATGCTCAGTTGAAGGCTTTCAATATTGCCGAGTTTCTAATCCTCCGGCGCGAAATGCCGAGGTCGCTTGCCTATTGCTACGACTGGCTCGCCGACACGGCCGAAGACCTCGGTCAGTTTTATGGTTCAAGGGAACCCAGCCTGGATTTGGCAGCCGACATCTTCAAGGATTTGAAGGAAAAACAGATGCGGGACATCTACCAGGAAGGCCTGCATGATTTCCTGATCGACTTTATCGGCAAGAACAACCAGTTCGCCCACCAACTATGTGAAGACTACAACTTCGCCTGACCTGTTAACCGAACAATTTCGGAACCGAGATGCGATTATTCGTCCGACATACAACTCGCTACAAATACGATCAGCCGCTTGCCAACGCCATGCAGCAGCTTCGGCTCACGCCAGTCGACAATCCTGCGCAACGGATCATTGACTGGAATATCGAAGCGCCAGGCATTGAGCGCGCAACGACCTATTCCGATGCTTTTGATAACATCGTGCATATGGTCTCGCGCGCGGGGCCGGTAGAAGACGTCGAAATCACCGCCACCGGCACTGTGGAAACGACGGAAACCAATGGCGTGATCGGCAAAGAAAAGGGTGCGAGCGCACCGGCGCGGATCTACACCCGCGTCACGCCCCTCACCCATTCGAACCAGGCGATCCGGAAACTGGCAGCCCTTGCAGAAGTCCCGGATCCGATCGCCGGGTTTCACGAGCTCATGCACGCCATCCGCGATAAGGTCGACTACAAGGTAGGCGTGACAGAGACCCACGCCAGTGCGACGACCGCACTTGCGGCCGGTGAAGGTGTTTGCCAGGACCATGCCCATATTTTCATCGCCGCAGCCCGCTCAATCGGAACACCGGCACGCTATGTGTCCGGGTATTTGCTGCTGGAAGACGAACAGGCCTCTGAAGCGCACCATGCGTGGGCGGAAGTCCTGATCGAGGGGCTTGGATGGGTTGGTTTCGATGTATCCAACGCTATTTGCCCGACAGAGCGTTATATCCGCTTGACCACGGGCCTCGACTCGCGTTCCGCTGCTCCTATCCGGGGGATCCGTTTTGGCGGGCAGGAAGAAAACCTGCATGTCGAGGTGGATGTGGCGCAAGCTGCGCTTCAGCAGCAACAATGATCGGGTCTTTTTGAATCCGCTTGCCAACGCCGGGAACTGGGACTAAACGGCGTCGGCCAAAATTCGCGGGATCGGGAAGAGCCGTATGACCTATTGCGTTGGAATTAAACTGGACCGTGGCCTTGTGTTGGCTGCCGATACGCGCACCAACGCCGGCATCGACAACATTGCGTCTTTCAAAAAGCTGCATGTCTGGGAGAAGACCGGCGAGCGGGTCATCACTTTGCTGTCGTCCGGCAACCTGGCCGTCACACAAGCGGTCGTGTCCCTGTTAAGCGAGCACGCCGACAACTCAAGCGATGAACGCACCACCGTGATGACCGCAAAGACCATGTTCCAGGTCGCGCGTCTGGTCGGTAGCGCCATTCGCGAGGTCAAGGCAATCGACGGCGAAGCCTTGGCCGCAAATGCCGACAACTTCTATGTCAGCTTTATTCTCGGTGGCCAAATCAAGGGCGAAGAACCGCGCCTATTCCAGGTCTATGCGGCGGGCAATTTCATCGAAGTCGCCGATGACACGCCGTTCCTTCAGATCGGCGAGCACAAATACGGCAAACCGATCCTCGATCGTGTCACACGAAAGAACATGCGTCTTGGCGAGGCTGCCAAGATGATCCTCCTGTCTTTTGATTCCACTTTGCGCTCGAACTTGTCCGTCGGCATGCCGATCGACATGCTGCTCTACAACACAGACAGCTTCAACACCGACCGACAAATTCGCATCGAGCAGGACAACCCGTATTTCCAGAAGCTTTCCCACGGTTGGTCAGAGAAACTTCGCGAAGGTTTTGCCGATCTGGAAGAGTTCGACGTCTAACCGATTTCCGGCACTGCCTGCCTTTGTTAGGGTTCCGTCACATTGAGCTTCTAAAAGCGTGCGGAGACAACCGGAGTCCTGCCTGAATGAGCAAAGCCGACACAATGGCGTCCGCACTTCCAGACTTTGTCTGGACCCGCGAACCAGCCCAGGAACACCTTGACGAGAACGACGCAACGCTTAGCGCCGTGCGCGACATGATCAAGGCCGGGAAACGGCAAGAACTCCTTGATCTATTAAAGCTGTGGGATCCGACCGACGTCATGCAGATGCTGACACGGCTCCGTCTGAAACACGCCCGAAAGCTGTTCAAATGGCTCCCGGCCAATCCGTCGATCAAGGTAGTTGCGGAGCTTAGTCCGGAGTTCCGGTCCATTTTGATGGAGGAGTCCACCCTCGATCAGTTCCGGGACATCCTGGCTGGCCTCGACCCAGAAGACGCAATCGAGATCCTCAACGAGTTTCCCGAAGATGCCGCCGATGAGTTGATCACGCGCCTGCCCGATGTGGAAGATATTGCGACGCGTGCCTCTTATGCCGATGACACAGCCGGGCGGGTTATGGCCCGCAAGTTTGTCGCGCTGCCGGAGGCCTGCACCGCCGGAGAGGCCGTCGAACAGATGCGCGCGGAGGCCGACCGGATCCGCAAGGTTTTCACCGTTTATGTCACCGATAAAGACGGCCGGCTAACCGGGACGGTCGAAGTCGGCAAACTCTTGCTGGCCCCAGCAGACGCGCCGTTGTCCAGCATCATGAACCGCGATGTCATCTCAGTATCGGCCGATATGGATCAGGAAGAGGTTCTGCGCCTCGCCCGAAAACGGGACATGCGAACCGTCCCGGTTGTTGGTGCGGACGGCCATTTGGTGGGGCGGATCACGCCAAAGCAGCTGACCCGGATCGCATCCGACGAGGCAAATGAAGACATGCTCTTGATGAGCGGTGTGTCAGCCGAATCCCGTTCCGACGATACGGTTTTCCGGATCGTCCGGGGCCGCCTGCCCTGGCTGCTTGCCGGATTAATCGGCGCAAGTGTTGCGGCAACAGTTGTTGGTTCCTACGAAGACCAGTTGGCCGAAGCCGCGATCCTGGCAGCTTTCATTCCCGTGACCATGTCCATGGCGGGCAATGCCGGCCTTCAGGCCTCTGCTGTTGCCGTTCAGGGGATCGCCACCGGCGCCCTTTGGTCCGGTGACATTGTGTTCCGGCTGCTCAAGGAATTTCTGGCAGCCCTTTTGAACGGCACTGTGGCAGGCATTATCCTGGGAACGCTGGTCATGCTCGCCTCTTTCGTCGTGCCGCTTGAAGCGCCACTCGATCTGGCTTTGGCGACATCACTCTCTTTGTTGTGCGTCACCACAATTGCCGCCATGGTCGGCGCCACCATTCCCATTATTCTCGACAAGATCGGCATCGATCCGGCCATGGCCATCGGTGTCTTCATCACCTCGTCCAATGACGTGCTAGGCGTCCTGATTTTCTTCCTGATGGCAACAACGTTCTATCTGGGCTGATGTCCCGGTCGGCCAAATTTCTAATCCTGAGGCCGCCCCTGCGAAGGCAGGGCCTAGTATTCCAGTTCGTCAGAGAAGTTGCAGCGAAGGTCAGAGACACAGTCAGCCTTTGACAGAAGTCACAATAAGGCCAATCATAGTGGTTACTGGGCCCCTGCCTTCGCAGGGGCGGCAAAAGTGCTTTCCAGGCCTGGAGTGAAGAAACGTCATTACACGTGCGGTCTGAGCGAGCTTATTTTGTTTATATTCTGACCAACCGCATAGGCGGAACTTTATACGTCGGGATGACGAATAATCTCATTCGCAGGATGTCCGAACATCGCGACGGCACCGGCTCCATTTTTACCCGCCAACACAAACTTCATCGACTGATATATTTCGAAATGTTTGAACGCCCGGAAGAGGCTTATCAGCGGGAACACAACATCAAGAAATGGAAAAGAAGTTGGAAGATCCGCTTAATTGAGGAGAATAATCCGCATTGGGTCGATTTGTTTCCCAGCTTGAACACACATTGACAACAGGCCGCCCCTGCGAAGGCAGGGGCCCAGTAACCACCAGAGTTTGAGACATTTCAGCTTTTCAAGCCTTATGCGTTTGCCAGAACAAGAGCGGCCGCATCGAACTCTGAGCGCTTGTATGCGCGGATCTGTTTGGCTTCCGCATCCTCGCCCCAACGCTGGATGTTGAAGTCTTCTTCAACATGTGCGGCAGTCCAGACACTGTCCGCATCCAAGAAACCCTCGCGCAGAGCGAGCGCTAGGAGCGCCGACCCGGTCAACGTGGTGACGGTATGAAGCCCGGCAAGCCGCAGCGGGCTGTCGTCGCCGATCCTGGTGCGGAACGCGTTCAACAGCGCAGAGTCCTGCGGCGTGTGCATGATGCCTTCGATGAGCACGAATCGTCCGCCAAGTTGATCGCCGGCCCATTCAACCACCGGGTCCCACACACGGCGCTGGGTGTCGCAAAGGCTCTCGGGGTCGTCGGCCCGATAGCAAAGCGCATCATTTCCGGCAAACCCGGTGATGTCATCCGCGACGTCGCCAAATCGCTTGGCAACTGCATCTTGAGCCGAGTTGGCAATCCGGGTCAGCGGCATTCGGGCCGGATTGATTTCCTTCTCCTGAGCCTCCCACTCCGCGGCAACAGCAGCGCCCAAGACTTCGGTCGGCAGCAAAAGTGTCGACTTGGCCGGTGTCTTCACCGGGCGCCCATCCAGATGAATGGTAAAACCATTTTCTGTTTCAACGTGTTCGGCGCTCTTGTAGAATCTCTTTGGCAGCTCGCGGCGGGACAGTTCCCGGGCCCGTTGCTCCGGATCCTTCGCCGCATCTTCATGCAGTGCTTCAAGGTAATCACGCATCACACTGCTTCCTCTGTGATTTTTAAGATTTCATTGATTGCTACAGCGAACTCATCGAAAGTATCGACGATCCGCTCTGCGCCCTCATTCACCAACTGGCTGTGATCATGGTAGCCCCAGGTCACACCGATCGCATGGACCCCGGCAGATCGCGCCATGGCCATATCAAACCCAGTATCGCCGATCATGACCGTCTTTATGGCTTCTGCACCTGTTTCCCGCAAAGCCCGTTCGATCATGTCCGGATGCGGCTTTGAGGGAGATGTGTCGGCCGTCTGGATGGTGATGAAACGGCCGTGCAGATCGTGGACATCCAGCATGTAACGAACCCCGCGCATCGCCTTGCCTGTTGCGATACCGAGCAGAACATCAGGCCGGGCATGAAGGCGGTCGATCGCCTCCCGGGCGCCAGGATACAACGGATCAAGGTCCAGTCCGGACGTCCGCCGCGCGATCTTTTCCGTCCGGTAAGCGTCCGCCATTTGCGGGACCAGATGCGTATGCTCTGGACCAACAAGATCCTGAAACGCCTCTTCCAGCGATCGCCCAACGATCGACAGGATTGTCTTTCGATCCGGTGCCGGGAGCCCGACAGCGGAAAACGCTGTTTCGAAGCCGTGCACGATGGTGTTCTGGCTATCGAGAAGCGTACCATCGACGTCAAATATGATCAGATACATCAGGATCCGTGTCCGTAGGCCCCACCAATTGGCCGCATGTGCCGGGTTTTCCGGCCAGGGTCAAGCGGTCAGGGACATATTTTGGCCCGCATTTGCAGTCAAACGGCGCGCTGCCGGATAGAGCATTTTTCCCGTCCCTGCAGAAATTGCCGGGTTCCTCCACAAGATTGCCCCTCCTGGGCGAGCAATTTTGGATATCGCGGAAAACGACCGGGCACTTCGCGGACGCCTCAGTCAAGGTGGTCTGAGTTTCGAGTGCGCCGCGCCCCGGCCGAAACGGCAAAAAATCGCCGTATGGTTAAAAGTTTATATAAACGCCTCAGGCAAGCTTGACGGGCGAGTATCAGTAAACATTGCCGTGTGATTCGGTCCGCGGCCTCAGGGAAATACGTGCTTTATGCCAAAGACACACCAGTCCACGCCCAAGGCGCACACTCCGGTATCCAAGCAAAGCAGCTTCGGCGGCCATCTTTTGACAATCGGTGCGGTTACAGTCCTCGCCGGAGCTCTCGCCATCAAGGCGGCACTGCCTGCCTTGCAAGGCACAGCCGAGCATAAGGCAGTCGCGCTCAGTCCAATCAAGCCCACGGTACAAGTTGCCAAGGCAGAAGATGCAAACCACACGGTTCGTATCGCAACGTCGATAAAGGTACCGGACTTCCTTGCGAACGAGCGCGCGTCTTTAAACGCCGTGGACAAGGCAAACCGTGTCCCGGCTACGGCACAGCTTCTGCCAACACAGGACCAAAAGAACGTCGCCAAGGTTGCCCTCGCACAACGCCTGGCGTCCCTAAACCTCCGCTATGCGCTTTTGGCGAGCAGGCCTGCTAAAAACGTGGATGTTTATGGTCCATCCGCTCCAGCTGGCAGCAACACTCTGACGGCTGAAGCAACCGCGCCAGCAGGACTAGCTGCCGACACAGCTGAACCGGAAACGATCGTTGCGGGCCTTACAGAACCGGCCGATATCACGGCAGATCCGTCAACGGTCGATGCCTTGCCGATGATCGACGCGGAAACTGCGACTGTTCAAGTGGCAAGCCTGTCGCCATCAAATGTGCTGCCTGTCCCCGGCATGCGCCCGAAACCGTTGGTTCGAACGAAACCCGGCGCAATTTCAAAGCCTTCCTCTGCACCAAACACGCGCCAGGCCACACAAGCGCCTGTCTTGGCGTACGCCAAGCCGCAAGAACCGGGCGCGGAAGATTCACCGTTCAGCGGCCTTGGAAAACTGTTTAGCGGCAAAGGCGGCGGCTTGCCGGGCCGCAGCAGCAAAATCGCGGTGTATGACATCAGTGCAGCTGTCGTTCACATGCCGGATGGCAGCAAGCTGAAGGCAAATTCCGGCATCGGACACCGGATGAACAAACCCAAATACGCCTATGTGAAGAATCTCGGCCCAACGCCGCCGAACGTTTACAAGCTGCGGATGCGCGAGCGACGTTTCCATGGGGTCGAAGCGATCCGGATGCTGCCCTACGACGTTGCTGCCATGCGCGGCCGCGACGGTATGTTGGCGCACTCTCCGCTTCTTCGGCGGAGCAAGGGCTCACATGGCTGTGTTGCGTTCACACACTACGACAAGTTCCTGAGAGCTTTTAAACAGGGCAAGGTCAAAACGATGATCGTCGTGCCGGACATGAGCAAACTGCCGAAATACATGGCGCTCTACAACGAACGGAAATATGCCTCCAGATAGCGCGCTTGTGGTCTGTCAGTTGATTGGGTATGGGTTTTAGGCATCTCCCAACGAAGCCTGCCCGGAGCCATCCTTGACCAAAATAATCGCGCTATTCTTGATCCTGGTGGCTGCAATCCAGGTGATCAAGCCGCTCGGCTGGCCTGGCCTCAAGAAGCGTTCCGATGCCTGGAAACTGGCAGCTGGCGTGGTCGCCGTCACCATCGGATCCGTTATTCTGACCGCACTGTTTCAGGGACTTTAAGTCCGCCCAGGCAAAAGATCCAATACCGTTTCATGAAGCTGCGTTGAGCCTGAGGCAACAATTGCACCTCTTGACGACAGCGATAACGGAGCGCCACTCCAATCCGTGATGCATCCCCCCGCCTCTTCAACGATTGGGACCAGCGCACAAATATCGAACGGATCAAGGTCCGGACCGTTCAGGCATACGTCCACCATACCCCGCGCCAAGGCACCGTAGGCGAGGCATCCGCCATCAAACCCCGTCATGGCGCCTTTGCTGTTCAAAGCTTCAAAGCCACTCCGGCTCCCACCGCAAAACGAATTCGGATTGGCCAGCGACAGGACCGCGTGATCCAAGTCTGTGTCTTTGCGGCTGGTGATGCACCGGCCGTTCAAGGTCGCTCCACCGCCGTTGATCCCACAATACCGAATATGTCCCATCGGTTGATCGATGACGCCTATGACAGGTTTCCCGTGGTGGCAGAGCGCAATCAGGACACCGAAGTTGAGCAGCCGGGCACCGAACTGCCGTGTCCCGTCAATCGGGTCCAGGACCCAGACGAACACCTTGTCGAGATCTTCTGCACCAAACTCCTCGCCGAGGATGCCATGGTCCGGGTGACGGTGTGCGATCAGATCACGAAGCCGGTGTTCAACGGCTGTATCCGCTTCAGTCAAGGCAGAACGGTCGGCCTTGTACGAAACCGCGCCCTCACTGAACCAGGCTGTCCGCACGATTTCACCTGCGGCATCAGCTAGGTCATGAGCGGTCCGGCCAAACTCGGCCAGGTGATCAACCATGTCCAAACTCTGGCATGAAAGAAACGTCCTTAGCGCTTGATGACGTTCTCATCCGGATCATCTATTTCCGGATCATAGTCGGTCGCATCAAAGCCCAGGAGGTTCCAGGTCTGCTGCATGTGCGGCGGGAGCGGTGCGGACACATCGATCTTTCCGTGGCCGGAGGGGTGCGGAATGACGATCCGCCGCGCCAAGAGATGCAAACGGTTCTGGATACCGCCCGGCAGTTCCCAGTTCTCAATATTGAAGTATTTGTCATCCCCGATGATCGGGTGACCGATATGCGCTGCATGCGCGCGCAGCTGGTGTGTCCGGCCCGTAATCGGCTTCATCGTGACCCACGAGAGCTTCTGGCCGGATTTTTCGAAGACAGAGTAGAGCGAGACTGCGTGTTGCGCATCATCCGCACCGCCTTGGCGGACCACCTGCATACGCTCTTCCTCTTCATCGCGAGCGAGGAAAGTTGAAATCCGTCCCTGGTGCGGTTTCGGAACACCGGCAAGGATTGTCCAATACACCTTGCGCGTATTGCGATGGCGGAACGCCTTGGTCAGTTCCTGCGCCGCCTGACGGGTCCGCGCAACAAGAATGATCCCGGAGGTTTCCCGGTCAAGCCGGTGGACCAAGCGCGGCTTGTTGCCCTTCTGATCGGTGAACGCATCCAACATGCCATCCAGGTGGCGCTTCAAACCCGAACCACCCTGAACCGCAAGACCAGCCGGCTTGTTGAGGACCATGACCTGGTTGTCCTCATAGAGCAGCATGTCCTCGATTGCCTTTTTGTCGTCGGCAATCAACTTGGTCGATTTCGGCCGAGCGTTTTTCTTGTCATCCGCCGGCAGTTCAACACCGAGCGGTGGAATGCGGATAATCTGCCCTTTGGCGATCCGCGTGTTGCTTTCCGCGCGCTTGCCATCCACCCGCACCTGTCCGGTCCGCAGCAGTTTTTGCAAGCGGCCAAAACCCAAACCGGGATAATGGGCCTTGAACCAACGGTCGAGGCGCATGCCCGCCTCATCAGCGGTCACTTTTTTCTGTTCAATCGCGGACATTTTTGGACTCGTTCAGCTGCAGCTTGAATGTGCTGCGCTCGATCTGGGCCTTCGCAGCGCTGCAAAGGCAAAACAAACATTCCGCCGCGTATAGGCGGATTTGGGCCGAAAGGAAAGGAAAACGTGCAGGCAGGCAGCCCGATGACCTCAAGTTCCGCCAATGCGCATGACCGCAAGACCGGCGAACACCGCCAGAATGGAGAGCACGACCGAGCCAACCACATAGATCAGGGCCAGCATTGTATCGCCCCGCTCCCACAGGACCGACGTATCGAGAGAAAAAGCGGAAAAGGTCGTAAAGCCGCCGAGAAGACCCGTTGCAAGGAAATATCGCAGTGGTTGCAGGTGTGCGGCCTCATGCTTGACCAACCAGCCAACAAAAAGCCCCATGGCCAGCGAACCGATCACATTCACCGCTAACGTGCCAACCGGAAATCCGGGGCCAAACAACCGGAGAGTTGCCATCGACACGAGGTGCCTTCCGCCAGCGCCAATACCGCCACCGATCATAACCAGTAGGAGATGATACAAACCAATCCGCCCTGTTCCGTTATCTGCTTTCAGTCTTTGCCGGACCGGCCCCTTAAATCAACCATGACGTCTGGTTTCTTGCACACCAAAAGGCCGTTGCAGCTCACAGGCGGCGGGAATTGCGTCACACATTCTCCGCGACATGGGCAAAGTCAGGGTAGATCGACCGGACCAATGCATCCACGCGGTCGAGTTCTTCGGGAATGTTCGCCAATTTTTCCCGTTCCTCGTCCAATATGGCCAGAAAGACCCGCGCGCGCGCCTGGTTCACCTGGTGTTGAGGCAACGTGGTTTCGCCGACAGCTGAGAGAATGACGCTGACCAGCCGGTCGGCAGCGTTGAGCCTGCCCCATAGATAGTCATGCTCGCGCCAGGACCTGTTGAAGAATGCGCCAAACATGTTGAGTTGTTTTCCCTTGAGCTCAAACCCGTCGGTGTAGAGGCTTTCGGCATCCTTCGGACTGATCCGGTCGACAAGGATCTCCGTGACTTCCGAAAAGTCGTTCCGCTGCAGGACCGGGAATGTGATCAGGTCATAAAAGCCGAAGCCGATATAAGCTTGGAGAAGTGCCCGATGCCGGTCCTTGTCCAGCGCCCCTCCTGCTGCCTCGGCAAAGAGTTCGTCCTGCAACCGATCCAGATCAGCCAGCCCCATCATACCGCTCAGCTGGTCTATCATTTGTTCTAGCGATTGAGCACAAGACGTGGAAGCGGGATCTTGCTCACAGAGCTCGTGGGCCGATTGCACAAATTGCCCTCCGTAGAACCGCTCCTGCCAACGCCACGACAAATGATCAACCTGCTCGTATAGAAGGCCCTTCAGCCGGTCCAGGGCGGCGGTATCTGGCGGTGGCAGTTTGGAAGTGCGATCGTAGTTGTAGAACTCGTTCAGCTTGCGAATAACAAACCGCAGGCGGCGGATCCGATAGTCGACGTCCAGTCCTTTCAGAAGTGCAATCACCGCCGGGTCGCTTCTGCCAAGCTCATCCGGACGATCAGATGGCAAGCTTAGAAAGTGATTGTAGAATTGGTTGAGCAGCCGCTCTTCCTGGCGAGTTCCATTCTGGTTTTTATCGAAGACTGTCACCAAGGTGGCAAGCCGTTCTGCCAGTGCATGCAGTTTCAAGGACTGATAGTTCAGAAAGGCAAATCCGGCCTGCTCAAAAGCCTTGACCGTCGCCTGTTTCCGGCAACGCGACACGACATCGGGCGTGATGGCCCGCCAGCTTGGCAAAATCCCGGACACGGCCTGTTCCACGATCGGGTTGGCGGTATCGATCAATTTCGCCAGCCACCGGCTGCGTCGGTTGTTTTGCTCCAGTTCCTTCAGATCATCCCCGATCGGCTCATTACGCGGGATGTGGGCTAGCGACGCCAAGATAACCCGGAAAAAGCCGGGCAGTTCAGTGACACCCCTCTCCTCGGCCGCGTATTCAAGCGGGGTTGGATCAACATACAATAACCGCCGCGACACCTCTCTTGCCGCAGGGCGGTCCTTGATGACATCGATCACTGGCGCGAAAGGCTTGTTCATCACCACACTGCCGTCCACAAAACAGTGACGCGAGGTCGTGTCATCATCGAGATGAAGTGCCCGGGACAAGAACCGGTCGCGATTGGCCCAGCGTTCCTTGCGGCGGGTGAGAACACGATCCATCTCAGCAATCGTTGCCGGGGGAAAGGCACCGGGAAACGACGATGTGGCACGAGCCGCGAACACCAATTCCGGAATACTTTTTTCGTCGAATTGGCTGTCAATGAAATGGTTCGACCGATGCGAGGCATGGAAATGCAGAATGCGCCGGTGATCCCACTCCTCCACATAATCCGGATCATCCAGCAAAATGCGCCGTTTGATACCGTTGTAATCGGTGATCGTCACAAAGAGATCGAGGGTTTGCCCCCTCGGAATCAAGGTTCGTTCCGCTGGCCGTTTGATCTCCATCTTCTGGCTTGCATCGAGCATCCAGCCGATGAACCGTTCCCCAGAAAACGGCGGGGAAAACCATCGTGACTGCATAAACTGGCGCAGCTTGTCACGTGTTTCAGGATCTTCAACCCGCCGGGAAAGCCGCGCAGAGACCAACCGGTCCAGCATCGGTGACACCGACATCTTGAAGTATCGGGACAGGCCGTTCTGGGGCCGGGCAAGGCGGGTCACATCCGCATTTTTCAGCCACATCTCACTGTGACTGTCCAGCGGCAGGTCATGGGCGATTGCGCGCCCGAGCATGATCCCGTTGACCCCACCCGCAGAGGCCCCGGCAATCGCGTCTACGACAACGCGAATATCCGCCTTAGGCGACAAGAGATTGAGTAGGTCTTCATAGGCAGCCTGGGACGGCACCATGTGCTGCGCACTGTCCGGCTTGTCGCCGTTTTTGGTTTTCCGGTCTGCGCGATAGGACGACGCCCGCACCAAATTCAGAATTTCACGGCTCACACCATGCATGTAGATGGCAAGGGACACCCCGCCATACAAAACAAGCGCAAGTCTGAGCTCGACTTCCTTCATGGGATTGATTCGGTCCTTCTATCCAAATGCTACCGCAGATCGGCGCCCGTATCATTCATGTTGGCATTCGCCCCGCCCCTCGAAAGAATCTATCAGGCGTTTCTAATTCAAACCTGTTCACAGATGGTTTTTCGGAGCTGGCGTACCGCTTTCCCCTTAGAAACTCGTGCAAATTGATCTGCAGCGTTTTAGATTGCTGACAGGCAAGGCCATTGGCGCCAACAGCCATTCAACCGCGGCGAACCGCCGGTGTGGATCAAGCGTTTATGGAAGATACGAAAAGCATCAAATCGGAGGACCGCGCCAAAGCGCCCAATAAGACGCGGTCGAAATCCGGTTCGGAATTGCAAAAGCTCCGCAAGGACAATGCTGCCCTTCGGGCGGAGCTGGATGATCTGACACTGCTTTATGAAGCAACGATTGAGCACAGTGAGGCAATCGAGGATCAGCTTGCTGGCCAGACCGCCAAGCTCGAAGTGCTCTCCGGCAAGCTTTCGAAATACCTCTCTCCGCAGGTCTACAAGTCGATTTTCGAAGGGCGGCAGGACGTCAAAATTGCTTCGACGCGCAAGAAGCTCACCGTTTTCTTCTCCGATATCGCCGAGTTCACTGAGACCGCCGACCGGCTGGAATCGGAAGAGCTTACGGCTCTTCTCAATCACTATCTGACAGAGATGTCGAACATCGCGCTCAAACACGGTGCGACCATCGACAAATATGTCGGCGATGCAATCCTGATCTTCTTCGGGGACCCGGAAACAAAAGGCGCGCGCGAAGATGCCCTCGCCTGTGTTCGGATGGCGATTGAAATGCAAATCCGCATGAGTGAATTGCAGGCGGATTGGCGCAAGGCTGGGATTTCCAAACCGCTGAAATGCCGGATGGGCATCCACACCGACTACTGCACCGTTGGCAACTTCGGCAGTGAGGACCGTCTGGACTATACGATCATCGGCCGGGGTGTGAACATTGCTTCCCGCCTCGAGAGCTTGGCAGCACCCGGGGCGATCACGATTTCCTTTGAAACCTACTCACAGGTCAAAGACCATATCGTTTGCCGGGAAACCGGCGATGCCACCGTCAAGGGGATCGCCTATCCGATCACAACCTTTGAAGTGCTGCGCGAAGAGATGCAGGAAGATTTTCAGTCGGCGGACAAGCTCATGGACATGTCCAAACAGCTTGAGGATCTTGCTTTCGAACTGCCGTCGGAAATTGGCAGCAAAGAGCGTGAAAGCCTTGTGTCTTCGTTGAAAAATGCCTTGGCGCGCCTCAACGAGGCTGATGACAAATAGATCCGCTAGATCAACAGGCGTTAAAACGGGATCGATTTCACGCCCGAAGCTGATCACTCATAAAGTGGTCGAGCATCTTGGGGCATTTTCATCAAAACGACCGATGCTCTAACTGCGGTCCTTGCGCAACTTGTCCCAATACTCCAGGCGCTTCCGCAGATCCCGTTCAAAACCGCGTTGCGGCGGATCGTAATAAGTCTTGCGGCCCATATCTTCCGGGAAATAATTCTGACCGGAAAAGCCGTCTGGCGCGTCGTGGTCGTATTGATAGCCGTCGCCATAACCTTCCTGCTTCATCAGCTTGGTCGGCGCATTTAAGATATGCTTGGGCGGCAGAAGAGACCCGCTGGTCTTGGCATCCCGCATCGCAGCCTTATAGGCGGTGTATGCTCCGTTGGATTTTGGCGCAGTCGCCAGATAGATCACGCACTGAGCAAGCGCGAGCTCACCTTCCGGCGAGCCAAGCATCTGGTAGGCGTCCCGGGCAGCATTTGCCTGAACCAGCGCATTGGGATCCGCAAGACCGATATCTTCAACCGCCATCCGGATCAGGCGCCGGGCGAGATACATCGGATCTTCGCCGCCATCCAGCATCCGGCAAAACCAATAAAGCGACGCGTCCGGATCGGATCCACGCACCGATTTGTGCAGGGCTGAAATGAGATTGTAATGGCCGTCTGCGCTCTTGTCGTAAATCGGGGCCCGGCGCTGCACGATTTCCTGCAGGCGTTCAGCATCGAACACCTCATCTTCGGCAGACGCCCGCCAGACATCTTCTGCCAGCGTGAGCGCGGAACGCCCATCACCATCCGCCATGCGAATGAGGACCCCACGCGCTTCGTCATCTAGCGGCAGCTTGCGCTCTTCCACCTCCTCAGCGCGCGCCAGAAGCTGTTCGATCGCTTCCTTGTTGAGCGACTGAAACGTCATCACGTGCGAGCGTGATAGAAGAGCCGCATTGAGCTCAAAAGACGGGTTTTCCGTGGTCGCTCCAACAAGCGTGATCGTTCCGTCTTCCATCACGGGCAGGAAACTGTCCTGCTGAGCTCTGTTGAAGCGGTGGATCTCATCGACGAACAAGAGAGTTGCCCGCCCGCCCATGCGCCGGGCACGGGCGGCTTCGAACACTTTCTTGAGATCAGCAACACCTGAAAAGATGGCCGAGATCTGCTCGAATGCCAGATCAGTCTCGTTGGCAAGCAGCCGTGCAATCGTGGTTTTTCCGGTGCCTGGAGGTCCCCAGAAGATCAGGGAACCGAGCGTCCGGGTTTTCAGCATCCGGGACAGCGTCCCCTCTGGTCCCAGCAAGTGGTCCTGCCCGACAACGTCTTCCAACCGTGCCGGACGCATGCGATCTGCCAACGGACGCGGCGCAGACGCAGCCAAACCAGAAGCTTCGAACAGATCACTCACGTACTTTGCCTGACTATCTCAGAACGATTTGGGACACCTTGCCGTCCCGTTCGATATCAAGACGCCAGATACGCGGTGGTGTCTTCGTGATCGTCTCCAGCATGCGCGTGCTGTCGATCGACTGGTTGTTGATCGCGCGGACGATATCGCCTGGACGCAGGCCAACACGGTCTGCCTGACCACCTCTGCGCACCTCTGCAATGATCACGCCTTCCGGCAGCCCGTCGAGCCCAAGCTCCTGAGCAACCGCGGGCGACAGGTTCATAACAGTCGCCCCCTCAAAGGGCGAAAACTCAAGCAGTTCGCGAGTGTCCCGAGGAATGGTCTCTGGGGCCGGTTGCAAGCTGATGGATACGGTCTCCTCCCGGCCGGACCGCAGCACCGTAAACTCGGCACGTTCTCCGATCATCTTGGTCGCAAAGCGATAGCCGAATGCATTCGGGTCAATCACTTCCTTGCCGTCGATCGCGACAACCAGATCACTTACACGCAGATCAGCTTCATGGGCCGGGGAGCCGTCAAACACAGCGGTCACCAAAACCCCTTTTGGCCGGTCGAGAGACAAGGCTTCTGCAATTTCCGCACTGACCAGCTGGACAGTTGCTCCGAGCCAGGGCCGCTGAACCTTGCCACCCTGGTCTGCGGCGCGGGCAACATAGCGCGCCATATGCGCCGGGATCGCAAAACCGATGCCGTTCGACCCGCCAGAGCGCGAGAAAATCGCGGTATTGATCCCAACCAGCTTGCCCGTCATGTCAATCAGTGCGCCGCCGGAATTGCCCGGGTTGATCGCTGCATCGGTTTGAATGAAAAACTGGTAGTCCGTCACACCGACCTGCGTTCGCGCAAGCGCAGAGACGATCCCTTGCGTCACGGTCTGGCCAACTCCGAACGGATTGCCAATCGCTAGAACGATGTCCCCGACTTCCAGCAAGTCCGCATCCGCGAATTCGACATGCTCAAAAGGGCCGCCTTCACGGATTTTCAACACCGCCAAATCTGTCTGCTCGTCCATCAGAACAATGTCCGCATCAAATTCACGCCGGTCATTCAGCGCAACCCGGACTTCATCAGCGCCTTTGATCACGTGATGGTTGGTGATCACCGTTCCATCCGCTGAAATAATCACGCCGGAGCCGAGGGAAGATTCAACCCGTTCACGCGGCTGGCCAAATCCGCCATTCGGTTGGCCGAAGAAGCGCCGGAAAAACGGATCGTCAAAGAACGGTGACAGCTGCTGGCGCTGAACCACCTTGCGGCTCGCATAAACATTCACAACGGCGGGAGCGACTTTCTTCACCAGGGGCGCAAAGGACAGCTTGATTTGCGCAGCGCTGTCCGGAACAAGACGCAAGTCTGAAGGCGTCGGCTGTTGCGCCTGTGCCGCAGCTGATCCAATCCAGAACAATGCCATCAGACCTGCGGTGATGGCTTTCGTGCCGGACCTAGCCCGCGTTCCCAACAGACCCATGAACACTTCCCTTTTCCCGATTCTCAAATCTTCAAGACGCTTACACGGCAGATAGGGAAAAATGGAGGCAAATACAAAAAGAAAAGCCGCAGACCCTGCCCGCGGCTTTTCAATTTGTCATGAGTTCTGAAATCAGGCGGAGCGCACTTGATGCAGGAACTTGCGTACTTCTTCATCGAGATGCTCGGCCTGGCTGGCCATGGCAACGGCTTCTTCGGAGAAGGATGTCGCGGCGCCGTTGGTCTGTTCGGACAGGGACGACACGTTCTGGACATCCTGAGAGACCTGAGATGTCCCGCCGGCAGCACGCTGAGTGTTTTCGGCAATGCCTTGGGTCGCGTAGCTCTGCTCGGTGACAGCTGCAGCAACTTCACTGACGGATTGGGTGATCTCGTCGATGGTCTTCTGAATGTCACCGATCGCACCGACCGCGTCATCCGTCGCACCGCGGATCGCATCAATCTGCTGCTGGATCTCGCCGGTTGCCTTACCGGTTTGAGCTGCAAGGTCCTTAACCTCGGAAGCAACAACCGCAAAACCCTTACCGGCTTCCCCTGCCCGCGCCGCTTCGATCGTCGCGTTGAGGGCAAGAAGGTTGGTCTGGTCTGCAATGTCGCTGATGAGCGTGACAACTTCGCCAATCCGGTTGGCCGCTTCGGCAAGCGACTTCACGGTGTGGTTGGTTGTCTGGGCCCGGCGGGTCGCATCTGCTGCAACGCTGGAAGACCGCTCGATCAGGGTCGAGATTTCCTGAATGGAGCTGGACAGTTGATCGGACGCTGCTGCAATGGATTCCACTTCAGACAGGGTCTCTTTCGACATCTCGGCTGCTTTAGACGATGTCTCGCCAGCGCTTTCTGTCATCTGGCGCATGTTGTTGGCAGATTCGCGCAAGGAAGCAGCGGACTGAGCCACCTTGTCGACCACTGTACCGACGGTCGATTCAAAGTCGCCGGCAAGGCTTGCCAGCATTTCCTGCCGCTGCGCGGCCTGACGTTCTGCTGTTTCGGCCTGGTCTGCAGCGCGCTGCTCGTTTTCTTCGGCTGCGTTCTGACGGATCTGCAGGACAGCACGGCCAATGTCACCGATTTCATCTTTCCGGCGAGCCGCGGTGATTTCCGCGTTGAGATCACCTTCCGCGATTGCGTTCAGCGCGCCGACCAGTGTCGTCAGCGGCTTGGTGATGTTGCGGGAGAAGAAGATCGCGACAACAGCCGCAATGGCGATTGCGATCAACGACCAGGTGACCATGGAGTTCCGCATGGCTGTCACGCTGGCAAAGGTTTCTTCAACGGTCTTTTCAGCAACAACCGCCCACTGACGTCCCTGGAAGGTCAAAGGCTTTGCGACCATCAAACGATCAACACCATCGGGTCCGGCCTCGATGCCGGCTTTTTCAACACCGTTGAGCGCTGACGCGACAACATCCCCGCTGTTCATCTCGTTAAGAGCTGTAGCACTATCTGAAAGTGGCTTGTTGGAAAGTGTGTAGCCTTCGGCGTTGACGACAAAAGCCTGGCCCGTTGTGCCGAGATCGGCGCGTGACGAAACCACGTTATCGAGCACCCCGGCATCGATCCGGATCGCAACCACGCCGCCGAAGGAGATATCGCCGAAGGTATTTACGAAGACGGGAGCTGCCACAAACATGGACGCGGAGTTGCCACCCGGTGCGTAGACTTCGAAGTTGCTGACCGCGACCTGGCCGGCTTCGACTTCCTTGGCCATTTCGAAAGCGGTTTGCAGACCTGTGTTGCCGCCACCGACTTCAGTCACCGGAAACAGAAACTCATCACCCTTGGCAACCGAATACATGACCAGGCCGTTCGGATCCATGAGGTAGACGTCGCCGTATCCACCCTTTTTCCAGATAGAGGCGAAGGAGCCGTGGATTTCGGAGTGGCGCCAGGAGTACATGGACTTGTGGTCATCGCCCATCTTTTGAGCGCGCTCTTCAGCGGTGGCACCCGCCTTGTAGTAGTCGAAGATTTCCTGGCGCTGCTTCTCCAGGTTCATGGTGGCGTTGGTCATGTTGACCAAGGCTTCCCCGATACCGGCGCCCGTCGCCACATTGACAATTTCATTCTCGATGGAAGCAAGACGCGCTTCCAGCAATGCCGACTTGGCATTGACGACCATACCGAGTTCGCCTTCTGCGGCTTCGCGCAGACCGTCTCGTGCATTGAAGAAACCGATCACGCCGACTGCGGTACATGCACCGATCGTCAGGAAAACCATGAGCGTCGGTATCAAAAATGACAAACGAATAGACGGCCATTTGCTGGCCTTGGATGAGGAAGCTGAGTGGGTCAAAGTAATTCTCCTGGTCCCCCCGCGAGACATATTGGAAAAACTACCGAACGACCGTTAAAGTATTGATAATTCGCGAGTTACAATTCCACTCGCGACCTTCATTAAGCCCTCTGAAACAAAAAAGGCAGACCCGAAGGCCTGCCTTTTCTTGAACGTTGTACGCTCGACTTACGCTGCGTTTTCAGCCGCTTCTTCAGCTTCAACACGTGCCCGGTCGTCGGCGCCGCGTGCTTCCGGATCCCGGTCAACCAGCTCGATGACAGCCATCGGAGCGTTGTCGCCATAGCGAAAACCAGCTTTCAGAACGCGAGAGTAACCGCCTTCGCGTTCCTTGTAGCGCTCACCAAGCGTGTCAAACAGCTTCTTGACCATGGCAACATCGCGAATCTGCGAGATTGCCTGGCGGCGGGCGTGAAGATCACCGCGCTTGCCCAAGGTGATGAGCTTGTCGATGATCGGCTTCATTTCTTTAGCCTTCGGCAGGGTCGTAACGATCTGTTCGTGCTTGATCAGCGACGCTGCCATGTTTGCGAACATAGCCTTGCGGTGGCTAGCGGTCCGGTTGAGCTTGCGGCCGGATTTACCGTGGCGCATGGCCCTCTCCTTTGTCTTTCAGGCAGTCCGCTCTTTGTGTCTTGAGCGCTTGCCCGGTTGCTCCGTTAGGACGCGTACGCCCTTAATACTGATGATCTTCGTAGCGCTTGGCGAGATCGTCGATGTTCTCAGGCGGCCAGTTGGCCACTTCCATGCCAAGATGGAGACCCATCTGGGCGAGAACTTCCTTGATCTCGTTGAGCGACTTGCGGCCGAAATTCGGGGTCCGCAGCATTTCCGCTTCGGTCTTCTGAATGAGATCGCCAATATACACGATATTGTCGTTCTTCAGACAGTTTGCAGACCGGACAGACAATTCCAACTCGTCGACTTTCTTCAGAAGAGCCGGGTTGAAAGCCAGTTCCGGGACAGTGTCCTCGGCGACTTCGCGCTGCGGCTCTTCGAAATTGACGAAGATGGAAAGCTGATCCTGCAGAATGCGTGCGGCAAATGCCACGGCATCATCCGGCTTGACGGAACCGTCGGTTTCAACAGTCAGGGTCAGCTTGTCATAGTCAAGAACCTGGCCCTCACGGGTGTTTTCCACCTTGTAAGAAACCTTCTTGACCGGAGAGTAGAGGCTGTCGACAGGGATCAGGCCAATCGGTGCGTCTTCCGGACGGTTCCGGTCTGACGAATGATAGCCCTTGCCTGTGTTGACAGTGAACTCCATGCGGATTTCAGCGCCTTCATCCAGGGTGCATAGCACCAGATCCGGATTGAGAACTTCCACATCGCCAACGGTCTGAATGTCGCCTGCGGTCACAACACCAGGTCCCTGCTTGCGCACAACCATGCGCTTGGGGCCTTCACCTTCCATACGGATGGCGATTTCCTTGATGTTGAGGACGATGTCGGTGACATCTTCACGAACGCCGGGGATCGAGGAGAACTCATGAAGAACGCCGTCAATCTGTACCGCGGTCACTGCTGCACCCTGCAGAGAAGACAGCAGGATGCGGCGCAGCGCATTGCCCAAGGTCAGGCCATAGCCACGCTCGAGCGGCTCGGCAACAACGGTTGCCAAGAAGCGCGGGTCATCACCCGGCTTGATCTCGAGTTTGGTCGGCTTGATAAGTTCTTGCCAGTTTTTTTGAATGGTCACGTTTTCGTCCCTTCGGCTATCCCGCCCGGGTCAATTCAATGCCGGGCTATTCTTTGCCATTTGGAGAAACAAGTACCTAAAGCTGGAAAGCCTTAGACGCGGCGGCGCTTGCGCGGACGGCAGCCATTGTGCGGAATCGGCGTCACGTCACGGATGGACGTGATGAGGAAACCGGCAGCCTGCAGAGCACGCAGAGCAGATTCACGACCAGAACCAGGACCACGGACTTCTACTTCCAGGGTGCGCATGCCGTGTTCAGCTGCTTTCTTCGCAGCATCTTCAGCAGCAACCTGAGCCGCATACGGCGTGGACTTACGGGAGCCCTTGAAGCCGAGTGCACCAGCGGAAGACCAGGAAATCGCGTTGCCTTGAGCATCCGTGATCGTGATCATCGTGTTGTTGAATGTGGAGTTCACATGCGCAACGCCAGAAGAGATGTTCTTGCGCTCGCGGCGACGCACGCGCGTCGTGTCTTTAGCCATTCTGTTGTCCTTGTATTGATCTCGTCACTGCCGTAATCCCGGCAGCTCCACCACCAATCGCAAAGCGATCTTATTTCTTCTTACCTGCGATCGGTTTCGCCGGACCCTTACGGGTACGTGCGTTCGTGTGCGTCCGCTGACCACGAACCGGAAGGCCGCGGCGGTGACGCAGGCCGCGGTAGCAGCCAAGGTCCATCAGACGTTTGATGTTCATAGCAGTCTCACGGCGAAGATCACCTTCCACGAGGTAGTCGCGGTCGATGGTCTCACGGATCTGCAGAACTTCTGCGTCGGAAAGCTCGTTTACACGGCGGGCCGCATCGATGTTGTTCTTTTCGATGATTTCCTGGGCGAATTTCGCACCAATGCCGTGAATGTACTGAAGCGCGATAACCACGCGCTTGTTCGTTGGGATGTTAACGCCAGCAATACGTGCCACGTTCGTCTCCATGTTTTGCGGGCAAAACTTGCGCCTGACCGCGTTTCAAAAAGCCCCGCGTCCGGTGGAGTCCGGCCCTTGCAGGGTACGAAAATGCCGGGGCAGCCCCGGCACAGAGAATGCCGGTCCCATGGGCATGGAACCGGCTTAACTGTAAGGTGAGCGCGTCGTTTAGCCGCTCTAAACCTTCGCGTCAAGTCCCTGAAGTACGGATTCGATAGAAGCCGTTACGTCATCAATTGCCTGCATGCCATCAATGACGGACAGGAGACCTGTTTTCTCGTAGTAGGGAACAACAACCGCTGTATCCCGGTTGTAAGCCTCGAGCCGATCCTTGAAGACCTCAGGGTCGTCATCCTTGCGAACCGGCTGGCCGGCAGCCTTGGCTTCTTCCGCCCGGTTGATAATCCGGTCGACCAGTTTGGTCTGATCAACGCGGAGTTCAATCACGGCGTTCAGCTTCAGGCTGTTTTCACTCAGCATGTCGTCGAGTGCTTCTGCTTGGGCCAATGTGCGTGGGAAGCCATCCAGGATAAATCCCTTCTTGGCGTCGTCCTCAGCAATCCGGTCCCGGATGATGCCGACAACGATTTCATCTGACACAAGACCACCGGCGTCCATGACAGCCTTGGCCTGCAGTCCGACCGGGGTCTCCGCGGCGACAGCTGCACGCAGCATGTCTCCAGTGGAAAGTTGAGGAATACCATATTTCTCAACCAGCCTTGCGGCCTGTGTCCCCTTCCCCGCTCCTGGCGGTCCAACCAGAATGAGCCTCATCGACGTTTCCCCCTAAGTTTCGATTTCTTCACCAGCCCCTCATATTGATGCGCCAGTAAATGACCCTGGATCTGCGATACGGTATCCATTGTCACGCTCACGACAATCAACAAGGATGTTCCACCGAAATAGAACGGAACGCCAGTCGCCGAAATGAGGAATTCGGGTAATAGACAAACGATGGTGATGTAAATCGCACCAACGACCGTAATCCGGGTCAACACGAAGTCGATGTATTGGGCGGTGCGCTCTCCTGGACGAATGCCTGGAATGAAGCCACCGTGTTTCTTCAGATTGTCAGCGGTGTCGCTCGGATTGAAGACAATCGCCGTGTAGAAGAAACAGAAGAAGATGATCATGGCTGCGTAGAACACCATGAACAATGGCTGTCCATGTCCGAGCAGAGCCGTGATCGTTGTCAGCCATTCATTGCCGCCACCCGCATTGAAGCCGGAAATCGTGGCCGGAACCAAGAGCAGCGAAGATGCAAAGATCGGCGGGATAACGCCAGCTGTGTTCAGCTTGAGCGGCAGGAACGAGGTGTTGCCCTCGAACATGCGGTTGCCCATCTGGCGCTTCGGATACTGGATCAGAAGACGGCGCTGTGCGCGCTCCATGAACACGATGAACGCGATCACGACAATGGCCAGGAGGATGACTGCCAGGATGATGCCGGTTGCCAGCGACCCCTGACGGCCCAGCTCGAGCGTCTGCACGATCGCGGACGGTAGTCCTGCGACAATGCCCGCAAAGATGATCAGCGAAATACCGTTACCGATGCCGCGCGAGGTGATCTGCTCACCCAGCCACATCAGGAACATGGTGCCGCCAACAAGCGTGATCACGGTCGATGCACGGAAGAACCAGCCCGGATCGGTCACAACATTGGTGGCGCCCTCAAGACCAACGGCGATTCCGTAGGCCTGGAATGCAGCCAATACAACGGTTCCGTACCGGGTGTACTGGTTGATAACCTTGCGGCCCTGCTCGCCTTCCTTCTTCAGCTGCTCAAGAGACGGAACGACCGTCGTCATGAGCTGCATGATAATAGAAGCGGAGATATACGGCATGATGCCGAGGGCGAAGATCGCCATACGCTCGACGGCACCGCCGGCGAACATGTTGAACATGCCAATGATACCGGACTGAGCCTGGTTAAAGGCCTGCGCGAAGGCTTCCGGGTTGATGCCGGGCATCGGAATGTAAGTGCCCAGTCGATAAACCAAAAGCGCCCCCAGCGTGAACCAGATGCGCTTTTTGAGTTCTTCAGCCTTGGCGAAAGCTGAGAAATTTAGATTTGACGCCAGTTGCTCGGCGGCCGATGCCATGCCCTACTCCGGTCAGATGCTTGCTGACAAATGGGAAAAGCCCAGGCTGTTAAGCCTGAGCTCCCAGAACGGCGACCTTGCCGCCCGCTTTTTCGATCGCTGCAACAGCGCCCTTGGAGGCACCGGCAACTTCAAAGGTCACTGCCGCGGTGAGTTCACCGGAAGCAACGAGGCGTACGCCATCGCGGACCCGCTTGACAACACCAGCAGCCTTGAGCGCTTCGACGGTAACCGCCTCAGACGCGTTCAGCTTGCCGGCATCAATCGCTTGTTGAACACGGCCAATGGACACTGTGTTGAAGTCCTTGGCAAAGATGTTCGTGAAGCCGCGCTTCGGCAGGCGGCGGTGAAGCGGCATCTGACCGCCTTCAAAACCCTTAATCGCCACGCCAGAACGGGACTTCTGACCTTTTACACCACGGCCACCGGTCTTGCCCTTGCCAGACCCGATACCGCGGCCAACGCGTGTGCGCTCGGAAGAGGCACCTTCGTTGTCACGAAGTTCGTTGAGCTTCATGTCTTTTCTCCTCACCCCGTCCTTACGCGTCTTCGACGACGCGAACGAGATGCTGGACCTTATTGATCATGCCGCGCACTTCAGGTGTGTCCTTCAGTGTGGAACGGCGGTGCATCTTGTTCAGGCCAAGACCGACGAGCGTCGCGCGCTGGTCCTTCGGACGGCGCAGCGGGCTGCCGATCTGTTCGACCGTAACAGTCTTTTCGGTGTTCGCCATGGAACTAACCCTCATTCAGCTGGTGGCTGGCGCCGCTAAGGTCAAGCCTCAGCGGCAGCCGGAGCCGCCTCATCGTTGTTGTCACGGCGCCGGGACTGCAACACAGAGACCTTGAGGCCACGGCGGGCAGCGACGGAGCGCGGGCTGTCTTCTTTGGTCAGCGCGTTAAAGGTCGCACGAACCATGTTGTAAGGGTTGGATGTCCCCAAAGACTTTGCCACAACGTCCTGAACGCCAAGCGTTTCAAAGACCGCACGCATCGGACCACCCGCGATGATACCGGTACCGGCCGGTGCTGCGCGCAGCAGAACCTTACCAGCGCCGTGACGGCCTTCCACATCGTGGTGGAGAGTCCGCCCTTCACGCAGCGGCACACGGATCATCGTGCGCTTTGCAGCTTCAGTTGCTTTCCGGATGGCTTCCGGCACTTCGCGTGCCTTACCATGACCGAAGCCGACACGGCCCTTTTGATCACCAACCACGACGAGGGCTGCGAAACCGAAACGGCGGCCACCCTTGACCACTTTGGCAACGCGGTTGATGTGTACGAGCTTGTCGACGAATTCGCTGTCGCGCTCTTCGCGCTCGCGATTTTCTTGTCTCGCCATATTATACGTCTTCCGTACTTAGGAGCGCCAACGGGCGCTGGTCAGAATTCAAGTCCACCTTCGCGGGCAGCATCGGCGAGCGCTTTCACACGCCCATGATACTGGTAACCGCCCCGGTCGAACACGACCTGCTTGACACCTGCCGCAGCTGCACGCTCGGCGACAAGCTTGCCAACGGCTGCGGCTGCAGACACGTCGGCGCCCGTTTTCAGGCCGCCCTTCAGATCTTTTTCGATCGTAGAAGCGGAGACAATTGTATGTCCCTGCGCATCGTCGATGATCTGGGCATAGATCTGCTTCGACGAGCGGAAGATAGAAAGGCGCGGACGACCGTTCGCGGCTTTCTTGACTGAACGGCGCACGCGATCGCGGCGGCGTTCGAAAGCTTGTTTGCTGTTCGCCATGATCTCGGTCCGTTACTTCTTCTTGCCTTCTTTGCGGACGATGAACTCGTCTGCATAACGAACGCCTTTGCCTTTGTACGGCTCCGGCGGGCGGAATTCGCGGATTTCAGCTGCGACCTGGCCGACACGTTGTTTGTCGGTGCCAGAAACGCTGATTTCCGTCGGTTTCGCACATTTGATCTCGATGCCTTCCGGGATCGCATAGATCACATCATGTGAGAAGCCGAGTGCCAGCTGAAGGTTTTGACCCTGGACCTGTGCACGGTAACCAACACCAGTGATCGCGAGGTCTTTCTTGAAGCCATAGGTCACGCCGGTGATCAGGTTCTGAACCATGGTGCGGCTCATACCCCACATGGAGCGAGCCGGCTTGGAGTCGTTACGCGGATCGATTTTGATCCCGTCATCAGTCATTTCGGCCAGAACGAGTTCATTGAGCATGAAAGACTTTTCGCCTTTCGGGCCCTTGATCGTAACTGTCTGACCGTCGATCGATGCCGTTACCCCGCTTGGCACGGGGACTGGCTTTTTGCCAATACGAGACATTTGACCAACCTTGTCGTTGTTTTAACAGCGAGAATGCCGCGTCAGAAGACGCGACACAGAACCTCGCCACCTACATTTTCGTCCCGCGCCTGATGGTCACTCATGACGCCGCGCGGGGTCGAAATGATCGACACGCCCAGGCCATTAGAGACATGCGGGATGTTTTTCACCGACGAGTAGACGCGGCGGCCCGGCTTGGATACGCGCTCAATCGTGCGGATCACCGGCTCACCGTCGAAATACTTCAGTTCGATTTCCAATTCGGACTTACCGCCCTCGTATTCAACCGTGGTGTAGCCACGGATGTACCCTTCTTTTGCAAGCACATCAAGTACGTGTGCGCGCAATTTAGAATTTGGTGAGCTGACCTTGTTTTTGCGACGCAGCTGCGCGTTGCGAATCCGGGTCAGCATATCCCCCAACGGATCAGAAATTGCCATCGGAGTTTCTCCTTACCAGCTCGACTTGACCAGGCCCGGGATCTTACCCAGGGAGCCCAGTTCACGAAGCGCGATACGCGACATCTTCAGCTTGCGGTAATAACCGCGCGGACGGCCGGACACTTCGCAACGGTTGCGAACGCGGTTCGGCGCGGAGTTCCGCGGCAGTTTGGCCAGCTTCAGGCGGGCATTGAACTGCTCTTCAGGGCTCAAGGTATCGTCCTTGGCCATGGCTTTCAGAGCAGCACGCTTCTCGGCATACTTTTTGACAAGCTTCTCGCGACGCTTGTTCTTCTCGACTGCGCTTTTCTTCGCCATCGTGTTTCCCTTCCTTGCCCGTTACTTCGTGAACGGGAAGTTGAAAGCACGCAGAAGCTCGCGCGCCTCGTCATCGTTTGGCGCCGTGGTGCAGACGATCACGTCCATGCCCCAGATCTGGTCGACTTTGTCGTACTCGATTTCCGGGAACACGATGTGTTCTTTGATGCCCATAGCGTAGTTGCCGCGACCGTCGAAGCTCTTCGGGTTCAGACCGCGGAAGTCACGAACGCGCGGCAGCGCGATTGTGATCATGCGATCCAGGAACTCGAACATCTGCTGACGGCGCAGGGTCACCTTGACACCAAGCGGCATGCCTTCACGAACCTTAAAGGTTGCGATGGACTTCTTCGCTTTGGTGATGACCGGCTTCTGACCGGCAATCGCTGCCAGGTCTTCAGCTGCTGTACGCGCCTTTTTGGAGTCGCCAACGGCTTCGCCAACGCCAATGTTCAGGACGATCTTTTCCAGCTGCGGAACTTGCATAACGTTCTTGTACTGGAACTTTTCCTGAAGCTGCTTGCGCACGACTTCGTCATAATGCGTCTTTAGACGCGGTACGTTAGTGGTCTCAGCCATCGATCAGGTCTCCCGAACGCTTGGCCACACGAACCTTGGCACCATCGTCCTGCACTTTGAAGCCGACGCGGGTCGCCTTGCCGTCTTTCGGATCGGCCAGCGCGATGTTCGACAGGTGGATCGGTGCCTCTTTGGACACGATGCCAGCTTCCTGCGATTGGGTCTGCTTCTGGTGACGGCGGACCATGTTGATGCCGCGTACCAGCGCCTTGTTGTCAGCCGGCAGCATCTGGATAACTTCACCAGATTTGCCCTTGTCACGGCCGGTCAGTACGACCACCGTGTCGCCTTTTTTAATTTTCGCAGCCATCAGAGCACCTCCGGCGCGAGCGAAATGATTTTCATATGGTTCTTGGCGCGGAGTTCACGCGGCACCGGACCAAAGATACGGGTGCCGACTGGCTCCTTGTTGTTATTCACCAGCACGGCCGCATTGCGGTCGAACCGGATCACGCTGCCATCGGGACGGCGGATATCCTTAGCCGTGCGCACGACGACAGCCTTCATCACGTCGCCCTTTTTAACGCGGCCCCGCGGAATAGCCTCTTTGACGGAGACGACGATGATGTCGCCTACCTGGGCATATTTGCGCTTGGAGCCGCCGAGCACTTTGATGCACATGACACGACGGGCGCCGGAATTGTCGGCGACGTCGAGGTTTGTTTGCATCTGAATCATGACTGGCTGCCTTGTTCTTCTATCGGCGCACCGTTACGCGGGCGCCTGATGCTCACCTGACGGAGCGTGATCACTGAGTAGTGACCACAGTCCAACGTTTGTTTTTCGAGATCGGCGCACACTCTTCAATATGAACTGTGTCGCCAACCTTGTATTGGTTGCTTTCATCATGTGCGCGGTACTTCTTAGTCCGGCGCACAGTCTTTTTCAGCAGCGGGTGTGTGAAGCGGCGCTCCACATTTACCGTCACCGTCTTGTCATTGGCGTCGCTGACAACGGTGCCCTGCAGGATACGCTTTGGCATTGATCCGTCTCCTTATGCGGTCGCCGACACGCGCTTTTCGCGCATGATCGTCTGGATACGCGCGATATCACGGCGGATTTGCCGGACACGTGCAGTGTTTTCAAGCTGACCCGTAGCCTTCTGGAAGCGCAGGTTGAACTGCTCTTTCTTCAGGCCCTCAAGCTCTGTGCGGAGCTCGTCGAGGGTCTTAGCCCGTACATCGGTCGCCTTCATGGCTGTCTCTCCTGGCCTGCCTTATTCGCCGATACGCTGAACGAAACGGCACTTGATCGGCAGCTTGGCAGCGGCAAGACGCATTGCTTCACGAGCAACGTCTTCCGGCACACCGTCAATTTCGAACATGATCCGGCCCGGCTTGACACGGCAAGCCCAGTAATCCGGAGAACCCTTACCTTTACCCATGCGGACTTCAGCCGGTTTCGAGGAAACTGGCAGATCCGGGAAGATGCGGATCCAAACACGACCCGCACGCTTCATGTGACGGGTCATAGCACGACGGGCCGCTTCGATCTGACGAGCGGTAACCCGCTCCGGCTCCAGAGCCTTCAGACCGAATGCGCCGAAGTTGAGGTCAGTCCCCCCCTTCGACAAGCCGTGGATGCGGCCTTTGTGCTGCTTGCGGAACTTAGTGCGCTTCGGTTGCAGCATCGTTCTTCTCTCGTCTTTCTTATCTTACGAGCGGCAGGCAGCTTATATTAAGCTGCGCGCTCGCGGCCCCGATCCCGGCGTCCGCCGCGATCACCCTGGTTGCCTTCGGAAGCAGCCGTCGCACGGCGTTCGGACGCCATCGGGTCATGTTCCAGAATTTCACCCTTGAAGATCCAGACCTTCACACCGCACACGCCGTAAGCTGTGTGCGCGCTTGCAACACCGTAGTCGATGTCCGCACGCAGAGTGTGAAGCGGCACACGGCCTTCACGGTACCATTCGATACGCGCGATTTCCGCACCGCCGAGACGGCCGCCGCAGTTGATCCGAATGCCCTGTGCGCCCAGACGCATGGCGGACTGAACAGCCCGTTTCATGGCGCGGCGGAAAGCAACACGGCGTTCCAGCTGCTGAGCAATCGAAGCGGCAACCAATGTCGCGTCGATTTCCGGCTTGCGCACTTCAACGATGTTGAGATGCACTTCGGAGTTGGTGATTTCAGCAATCTTCTTGCGAAGACGCTCGATGTCCGCACCTTTTTTACCGATGACCACACCCGGACGACCGGAGTGAATGGACACACGGCACTTCTTGTGCGGGCGCTCGATAACTACCTTGGACACCGCCGCCTGCTTGAGTTCCTTCATCAGGTACTCACGAATGCGGAAGTCTTCGTGCAGAAGATCGCCGTACTCGTTTTTGTTGGCGTACCAGCGGGAGTCCCAGGTGCGGTTGATCCCGAGGCGCATGCCGATCGGGTTAACTTTGTGTCCCATCAGGCACTCTCCTCAACTTCGCGCACAACGATGGTCAGGTTCGAGAACGGCTTCTCGATCCGGCCAACCCGTCCGCGTGCACGGGCCTGGAAGCGCTTGATGACAAAAGCTTTGCCAACGTGAGCTTCGGCAACCACCAGGTTGTCGATGTCCAGGTCGTGATTGTTTTCCGCGTTTGCAATCGCAGACATCAAGGTTTTCTTGACGTCCTGCGCAATGCGCTTGCGGGAGAATGTCAGGTCCGCGATTGCGGAACCGACTTTTTTACCGCGGATAGCAGCAGCAACGAGATTCAGCTTGCGGGGAGAGACACGGATCATCCGTGTCATCGCCCGAGCTTCGTTGTCAGCGAGCACCCGCTCACGCTTCGGCTTGCCCATCGTTACTTCCTCTTCGCCTTCTTGTCGGCGCCGTGTCCGTAATAGGTCCGGGACGGTGAGAACTCACCGAACTTGTGACCAATCATCTCTTCAGACACCAGCACCGGAACGTGCTTCTGACCGTTGTAGACGCCGAAGGTAAGACCAACGAACTGCGGGAGGATCGTCGAGCGGCGGCTCCAGGTCTTGATGACCTCGTTCCGGCCGGCCTCGCGGACCTTCTCCGCTTTCTTCAGCAGATACCCGTCGACAAACGGACCTTTCCAGATCGAACGTGCCACGATCCTGTCCCTTACTTCTTACGCGCGTGGCGGGAGCGGACGATAAACTTATCGGTCTGCTTGTTCTTCCGCGTGCGCTTACCTTTGGTCGGTTTACCCCAAGGAGTAACCGGATGACGACCGCCGGAGGTCCGACCTTCACCACCACCATGCGGGTGGTCGATCGGGTTCATGGCAACACCGCGAACGTGCGGTTTGATGCCCAGCCAGCGGGAACGGCCTGCCTTGCCGAGGTTCACATTGGAGTGGTCCGGGTTGGACACAGCGCCAATGGTTGCCATGCAAGTGCCGAGAACACGGCGCTGTTCACCAGACATCAGGCGCAGCGTTGTGTAACCCTGGTCACGGCCGACGATCTGAACGAATGCACCTGCAGAGCGAGCGATCTGGGCGCCTTTGCCCGGCTTCAGCTCGATGTTGTGCACAATCGTACCAACCGGAATGCGCGACAGAGGAGCCGCATTGCCCGGTTTCACGTCAACGTTTTCACCGGCGACAACAGTGTCGCCTTCGGACAAGCGCTGCGGAGCCAGGATGTAGCTCAGCTCGCCGTCTTCGTAACGGATCAGAGCGATGAATGCAGTCCGGTTCGGATCGTATTCCAGGCGCTCTACCGTTGCCGGCACGTCCCACTTGCGGCGCTTGAAGTCAACAAGACGGTAAGTCCGCTTGTGACCGCCACTGCGGTTCGGAGACGTGATGCGTCCAGTGTTGTTCCGGCCGCCCTTCTTAGAAAGGCCTTCGGTCAAGGTCTTGACCGGCTTGCCCTTCCAAAGACCGGAGCGGTCAACCTGTACCAGCTGACGGCGGCCCGGGGACGTCGGATTGAATGTCTTAAGTGCCATTTTTTCTTAAGTCCCCGTCTTAGAGCCCGGTGGCCACGTCGATTGCGTGACCTTCCTGCAGCGTTACGACGGCCTTCTTGAAGTCAGACTGGCGGCCAAGACGTCCGCGGAAGCGCTTCACTTTGCCCTTGCGGACAAGAGTGTTGACTGCCGTGACCTTGACGCCGAACAGTGCTTCGACAGCGGCCTTGATTTCCGGCTTGGTTGCATCATTGGCAACCTTGAAGACAACCTTGTTCTCTTCAGAAGCCATCGTCGACTTTTCGGTGATTACCGGGCCAACGATTTTGTCGTAGTGAGGAAGATTGCTCATTTAAAGCGCTCCTCAAGTGCGGACACCGCAGCTTTCGTCAACACCAGAGTGTTGGCGCGCAGGATGTCGTAAACGTTGATGCCCTGAACCGGCAACACATCCAGGTGCGGAATGTTGCGGGACGCCAGTGCGAAGTTGTTGTCAACTTCGGCGCCGTCGATCACCAGAGCGCTAGTCAGGCCAAGCTTGTTCAGCTGGGACTTGAGAGCCTTGGTTTTCGCTTCAGCAGCTTTTGCATCTTCAACAACAACGATGCTGTCTGCCTTTGCTTTCGCGGACAGTGCATGCTTCAGGCCGAGGACGCGGACTTTCTTCGGCAGGTCATGGCCATGATCGCGAACGACCGGACCGAATGCCTTACCACCGCCGCGGAACTGCGGAGCCTTCTTGTTGCCGTGACGCGCGCCGCCGGAACCTTTCTGGCGAACGAATTTCTTCGTAGAACCAGTAACTTCCGAACGACCAAGCGTCTTGTGGGTACCCGCCTGGCGCTTGGCAAGCTGCCAGCGCACAACGCGGTGGATCAAATCGGTGCGCGGCTCGAGACCAAAGATCTCGTCAGACACCGTGATCGAACCGGCCGCCCCACCTTCGAGGGTCTTGACCTGGAGTTCCATCACTCACTCTCCTTCCCGGCAGCCTCAGCCGCTTCGGACGCCTTGAAAGCACCCGGGACCGGAACGTTGTCCGGCAGCGCCTTTTTGATCGCATCGCGGACCTGGATCCAGCCGCCCTTGGCGCCCGGTACAGAGCCTTCGACCATGATCAGGCCACGCTCAACATCAGTGCGCACAACCTTGAGGTTCTGCGTGGTCACGCGGGCATCACCCATATGACCGGCCATCTTCTTGCCCTTGAACACGCGGCCCGGGTCCTGACATTGACCGGTAGAACCGTGTGAGCGGTGCGAGATCGAGTTGCCGTGCGATGCACGGCCACCACCGAAGTTATGACGCTTCATAACACCGGCAAAGCCTTTACCGATGGAAGTTCCGGTCACGTCGACATACTGGCCTTCGACGTAGTGGTCAGCGGTGATTTCCGCGCCAACGTCGATCATGTTGTCCGCAGAAACGCGGAACTCGACCACGGTCCGCTTCGGCTCAACCTTTGCAACAGCAAAGTGACCGCGCAGTGCCTTCGGCGTATTCTTTACTTTACGGGTACCGGCACCGAGCTGCAGTGCGTTGTAACCGTTCTTTTCGTCAGTCCGGTGGGCAACCACCTGGCAGTTTTCCAGCCGCAATACTGTGACCGGAACATGTTCGCCTGCATCGTTATAGATGCGGGTCATGCCCACTTTCTGAGCGATCACTCCAGAACGCATGGATGTGTCCCCTTCGCCTCGCCTCAGAGCTTGATCTCGACGTCGACGCCAGCGGCCAGGTCGAGCTTCATCAGCGCGTCCACGGTCTGCGGTGTCGGGTCAACGATGTCGAGAAGGCGCTTGTGTGTGCGCATCTCGAACTGATCGCGGCTTTTCTTATCGATATGCGGGCCACGAAGTACGGTGTACTTCTCGATCCGCGTCGGCAGTGGCACGGGACCCCGTACCTGTGCACCGGTCCGCTTGGCCGTATTGACGATTTCCTTGGTGGAAGCGTCGAGAATACGGTGGTCAAAAGCCTTCAGGCGGATCCGGATATTCTGACCGTTCATTGTTGTTGTTCCCAATAAGACTGGCGGGCCTGCGCGCATTCACTTGTTCTAAGGTGCCAGCAGGCCCGGCTGTCGATTATTCGATGATTGAGGCGACGACGCCGGCGCCGACGGTGCGGCCACCTTCGCGGATCGCGAAGCGCAGACCGTCTTCCATGGCGATCGGCACGATCAGCTCAACGTCAACAGAGACGTTGTCGCCT
>MLAX01000001.1 GCA_001890945.1 Alphaproteobacteria bacterium AO1-B | reverse complement strand
AGCCGGTCTTACCTTGGCGTGGACATCTCAGAAGAGCAGATCACCGAAAACCGGGAACAGGCCAAACGGCTTAACGTTGCCGGTCAAGCCCGCTGGAAGGTTGGGGATGCGGTGCGCCTCTATCAATCCGGGGTGCGCGGCCTTCACGACATGATTATGACCTGTCCGCCCTATGGTGATTTGGAACGCTATTCTGATGATCCGCAAGACCTGTCCAACATGCCTTACGACCTGTTTTTGGGCGGCTTCCGGCAGGCGGTCAAGAATGCGGCCGCCCGGCTGGCCGAGGATCGCTTTGCGGTCTTCGTCGTTGGCGATTTCCGCGACAAGGAGGGGATAAACCGGGGGTTCGTGGCCGACACGATCGCCGCATGTAGAGATGCGCAGTTGCACTTCTATAACGACGGGGTTTTGGTGACGCAGATCGCCTCGCTTCCCTTGCGGGTTCGAGGCCAGTTCGAAGGGTCCCGCAAGCTCGGCAAGACACATCAAAACGTGCTTGTTTTTGTGAAAGGCGACCCGAAACGCGCAACGGAGCATATCGGCCATGTCACGCCCTTTACCTTCCCCGATCCTTGAAACTCACGATGGCATAAAGGTGGTCCGTGATGACTTGTTGCCGGGTGGGACAAAGGCACGGATTTTCCGCGACCTGATAAGCCGGTCAAATGCCGATGAATTCGTTTATGCCGGGCCGGGGTTTGGCGCCGCTCAGATCGCGCTTGCAGCCGTTGCTTATCAGCTTTGCCGTCAGGCCACGTTGTTTGTTCCCTGGCGGGCGGAGCGGACCCGCTACACGGCCGAGGCGGCGCGGTATGGCGCCCGAATAATCGAAGTTCGGCCGGGTTATCTCTCCGTGCTTCAAAGCCGCGCCAAAGCCTATGCAATAGAACGAGGGGCGGAACTTGTTCCGTTCGGCGGTGGCGGTCAAAGTAGCGCGATCACCAGCGCGGCCGAAACGCTCCAGATTGCTCCCAAAGCCGTCTGGTGTGCAGGCGGCAGCGGCACCCTTGCTAAGTCCCTGAGAGTGGCATGGCCCGGTGCTGAATTGCACATTGTGAAGGTCGGCCGGGACCTGCCGCAGATTAGCGGCGTAACGGTCTATGAGGCCGGAGTTCCTTTCAACAAGGAAGAGCGCCCGGCCGCACCTTTTCCGCTGCACCCGAACTATGAAGCCAAGGCATGGCGCCTGCTGCAAACCAGCCGCCCGGCCGGGGATGTGCTATTTTGGAATGTGCACGGGTAGTTGAATCGCTTACCCTGCCAAACAAAGGATTTTAACGGCCTTCGGGCCGTTTTGTTTTGGGGGTAGTTCGTTGAGCGGGGAGCAAGAGATGAATGCTGACAGGGAATGGCACCCTGGTTGGTTTTGGGGGGGTATTATTGCCGCAGCCACGGTCCTGTTTGGGTGGTTCGTATATGCCGGTTATCTCGCTTGGCCACATGTAGCACAGTGTACTGGGCTTTGGCGTGCTCAGGCTGAAGTCGGGCCGTTTTTGCAAGCGATGCCAGCGCAATACAATCCATGTCTCACACTGAATGAGTTCGGTGATTTTCTTGCTGGTACATTCGCGCCCTTGGCCTTCTTCGGGCTGATTATCACCGTAATAATTCAGTCCCGAGAATTGAGAGAACAGCGCAAGGAGCTTTCGCATTCAATCGAAGTGGCGAAGGCTCAAAAAGAAGAGATGGCAGAACAGGCAGACTTTCTCGGTAAACAAGCGCAACTGATGGCCGACACTGCGAAAATGAACTCTGAGCAACAAGCCCGCCGGGACTTCGACACGCTTGTTGATATAGCTCGCCCTTACATACAAGTTTTCATGGAAGACAATGGTCCCGACAAGCTTCTGCCTAGTCCTGAGTACGTTCGAAAAAAGGGCCTTGATGTCGCGGATACAATGGCGCGCGTAAGGGAGCAAGTGGACCTGGACGATGAAAGACACCATGCCCGGTTCATGGTTTTTTTGCGGAGAGTTCACGCCCTTGACATAGGTTTTGGAGCCCACCTCGTTTCCCTAAAAGATAGGTTGGGAGATTATGACAAAACCCTTTATGTGGAGTACGGATTTGAGGCCATTAAACGAGAGCTCGATCTTTTGTTGGAGTCCTATCCGCGTGAAGACTAAAACCGAGCCAGTTACCCTTTCGACCTTGGGCGAACTGAAGGCGGCCGGATACCGGATCGTTGGCCATTGCAAGCATCCTTATTGCGGGGTCGGCCGGACAATGAAGCTGGATGAATTGATCGATCGGCTAGGGCCTGATTACGTTGTCATCAACGAAACCCGGATCGCCCGGAACTTCCTCTGCCAAAGTCCGCAGTGCGAGCACGCCCAGCGTGGCCAGCGTGGCGGCTCAATCACCTTGCACCCGCCGACATGAAGCTGCATGGCAACCGTTGCCGCTTTCCTCAACAGGCCTTCAAACAGGCTTTAAACTGGGTGCCAAATGAAGTTGCGCGATTTGCCAAACGAAATTGCGCGCTACAGCACGCCACATGCCATTGCAACTGTGCTGACGAGATCTTCAGTCGCTCAGAACCAAACGTATTCAATTTTTCGGAAAGAAAAATTGGCTGGGGTGGAAGGATTCGAACCTTCGCATGCCGGTACCAAAAACCGGTGCCTTACCGCTTGGCTACACCCCAATGCCGTGGGAAGGGTGTATACCCATCTCGCCGGACAAGCGCAAGCCTCCCAAGTGCGTTTCTTTTGATTGGTAAGGATAGTTTTCCCCAACTCGGTAAAACAGTCGTCAAACACCATGGATTTCTGCTTCGGCCCGGCCTCCCAGCCCCCGCCTCAGCACCGGTGATTTTCTCAAAACCTCCGCGAACCGGCTGGAATTGTTCACAGTTTTAAAAAAGTGGACCGGTCACAGGCAAAGTCCTTGCGATGGTGGAGAAGCTTTGCTAAATGACCGTCCACGCAGCGTGGGCTTGCCCCGCTGTTCCCGATGGATTTAAATGAAATCCAAATTCTAGTCGGAGTGTAGCGCAGCCTGGTAGCGCACCTCGTTCGGGACGAGGGGGTCGGAGGTTCGAATCCTCTCACTCCGACCATTTTTCTTTCCTGCAGTGTTTATTGGATCGCAGCCGCTTTTCAGTTTGGCGGACGGCAGAAATGCCGGATCTCACGGCCTCAGTCTCCCTCACTGCTTCTATCAGGCTTTCGTTTGGTCATCCTGGACTTCCGCATTCTTGATGCCGTGTGCAGGTTTATGGCCGCTGCGTTGCAGAGCAAGTTTTTGAAGGTCCTCGACTTCATCGTGCTCGTCCACGATTTCAGCGCCCAGAAGGGTTTCCAGCACATCCTCCATGGTGATTAGGCCGGCCGTGCCGCCATACTCGTCCTGAACCAGCGCAATGTGCGCGTCATTTCCCATCAGCTTTTCGAGCAGGGAATCGAGATCTTCGTTTTCGGAAATCCGAAGAATATCGCGGCGGAGCGTTGAGACACTGGCATCGTTGTGCCCGTTGACCGCTGTGAGAAGAAGATCCCGCGTCAGCAGGAAGCCGGACACTTCATCGATCGAGCCCCCGGTCACAAGCATGCGGGAAAACGGATAGCTTTCCCGCGATTTGACCACCTCTCCGACGCTCATCGCTTCTGCGACATGCTCAATGACCGTTCGGGGCGTCATCACCTCCCGCGCAGAGATTTCCGGAAGCCGAAACAGGTTCGTGACCACGCGGGTCTCGTCTTCCTCCACGATCCCCAAACGGTTGCCGACGGTTGCCAAAGCCGAGATCTCCTCCCGGGATACTTCATGCTTGAGATCACCTTTGGTGAGAAACTTTGTAATCCCCTGGCTCATCCAGACCAGCGGCAATTGGGCAGCGATCAACCACGGCAGCACCCGAACCGCAAAGGGGACCAGTGCCCGCCAATACGTCGCGCCCAAGGTCTTTGGAATGATTTCCGACAGAACCAGGATGGCAAGCGTCAACACGGCTGAAAACACACCCACCCCGGCATCATCAAAGACAAGGGCGGCTTGAGCCCCGGCACCTGTTGCCCCGACGGTGTGCGCAATCGTGTTGAGAGATAGAATGGCGGCAAGCGGCCGTTCAATGTCCGACCGGAGTTTTCTCAGGCTTTCTGCAAGCTTGGGCCGATCCTCGTTCGCAGATTCCACAAAGGACGGCGTGATCGACAACAAAACGGCCTCGAGTATCGAGCAGAGAAACGACACTCCGATGGCAAGCACCACGAATAGGATCAATAGGGTCAAATTCTTCTCCGTCGCATGCCCGGTTCAAAAGGAAACAAATGTTAGACTGCCCGCTGCATAAACACGGGTCCATGACTTTTCCGCTTCACGCGTTTCCTGGTTGCACAATTCTTTCGTTAGCTGCTTTTGCAGCAAGGAATGACCTCATCTGCCGGTATTCTCACGCCTTACACAGCCTCAGAAACCCGGCTTCGCTGTAGTCGAGCAAGGTTTCGGCAAGATCCGCTTGCTCCTGTTCGCGGGCCACAGCGCCGATGCGCCAGCTGCTGGCGGTGAGCGCCAGCATGCCGGACACGGTGAAGACGAAGGCCGCGCTGAGCGCTGTCCGGGAGGCGCCCGGCAGCAGGTCAGCGATCTCATCCACAAAGACGGCTGCGGTCGGATCAAAACACTCCGCAGCAATCTCCCGCCAGCGCTCATCCGCCGACACCAGTGCGATCAGCCGGCCATAGGCGGGCCACGGCGCGCCGTCCGACAAGGTCATCTCAAGAAACGGCTGAACGAAACTGGCCAGGATCTCGCGCAAGGCCAGCTCGCTGCGCCCTTCCCGTTCGGCTGCGGCCTTTTTTTCCTTTAGCGCCTTGAGGCGAAGTTCGGCGAGCGGCTTTGCCCGGCGGGCAACTACCATATGAAACAGCTCTTCCTTCGGACCGCCGTGATGATGCACCAGCGCCACTTGGGCACCCGCTTGCTTGGCGATATCGCGAATCGACGTGCCGTCAAAACCGCGTTTGGAAAACAGATCTTCTGCCGCATCCAGGATCCGGGCCTTTGTTTCTAAAGACTTTTTACTGGGTGCCCGCTTCCGGGGCGCAGACACGTCTGTCATTTTTTACAGGAGCCTCTTGCTTATTTTGAACATTCGTTCAATATAACGATACCACTGACGTGGTTGGGAGGAAACATGCCACAAGTAGCAGGTGCGGCGCCATGCGCCAGCACACAGGAAAGCTATGCTCTGATCGGCGCGGGCCCCATGGGCCTTGCCATGGCCAAGGTCTTGCGCGAACAGGGAATTCCATTTCAAGGGTTTGAGCTGCACTCGGATGTCGGCGGCGTCTGGGACATGACCGGCCCGCGCTCGACCATGTATGAAAGCGCGCACCTGATTTCGTCCAAGACGATGACGGAGTTTGCCGATTTTCCAATGCCGCCAGACACACCCGACTATCCCTCACACCGCGATATGCGGCAGTATTTCCAGGCTTTTGCCCGCCACTTCGATCTTTATAGATCCTACCGCTTCCAGACCGAAGTCTTAAAGACCGAGCCGATTGGGCCGTCAGGCAAGGGCTGGCGTGTTGTCTGGCGGGGTCCGGACGGCGACCAAGAAGAAGCCGTCTTCAAGGGCCTTCTGATCGCGAACGGCACACTCTCGACCCCCAACATGCCCAAATTCAAGGGCAACTTTTCCGGCGAGCTCATTCACGCGGCGAAATACAAGTCCGCCACCCAGTTCGATGGCAAGCGGGTGCTGATCGTCGGTGCCGGGAACTCCGGCTGCGACATCGCCGTCGATGCCATCCATCATGCAAAAAGCACGGACCTCTCTATGCGCCGGGGCTATTACTTCGTGCCGAAATACGTCTTCGGCAAACCGGCCGACACGCTTGGGCGAACAACCAGCCTGCCGATGTGGCTCCGCCGTAAGATCGATGGCGTGGTGCTCAACTGGTTTGCCGGAAACCCGCAGCGCTACGGGTTTCCGAAGCCGGACTACAAGCTTTATGAAAGCCACCCGGTGGTCAATTCGCTGATCCTGTTCCATGCAGGTCATGGCGACTTGAAAATCCGTCCTGACATCGACCGGCTGGACGGCAACACGGTTCATTTCACTGACGGCAAGGCCGCCGATTACGACATGATCGTCACCGCGACCGGCTATGTGCTCGACTATCCCTTCATTTCAAAAGACTTGCTCAACTGGACAGGTGCGGCACCGAGCCTTTATCTCAACTGCATGCACCCGCAGCGCGACGATCTCTTCGTCCTCGGCATGGTCGAGGCGACGGGCCTTGGGTGGCAAGGGCGGCATGAACAGGCCGAGCTGGTTGCGCGTTACGTCACCGGGCTTCAGACCGGGAACCGGGAAGCGGACAATATCAAACAATACAAGGCCAACGGCTTTCAGCGGGAAACGGGCGGGGTCAACTACCTGAAGCTCGCCCGGATGGCCTACTACGTCGACAAGAAAACTTACCGGACCTCTGTCACACAAAGGATCACGGCCCTGAAAGAGGCTGCCCGATGACCAACATCGACGCAGCTGTTCTGAATTTTTCCCCGGACAGCATGCTGATCCTGAATGGCGTGTTGGCGATCGTGATGTTCGCGGTCGCCCTCGACATCACGCCGAACGATTTCCGGGCGCTTTTGCGCACCCCAAAGCCGTTCGTGACCGGGATTGTGTCACAGTTTTTCGTCTTGCCGGCCCTCACCTTTCTTCTGGTGCTGGCTGTTCGCCCTCAAGGATCTGTTGCGCTTGGACTGATCCTGGTGGCGGCGTGCCCGGGTGGCAACATCTCCAATTACATCACGCACAGGGCGGGCGGCAACGCGGCGCTCGCAGTGTCACTGACCGCCTTTACCACCATTGGAACGGTGCTCTTCACACCGCTCAACATCGCCTTCTGGGGCAGTTTGTACGGTCCAAGCCGCGCCTTCATGACCTCTGTTGCCATCGACCCGGTGCAGGTGGCCGCGACCGTCAGCCTGATGCTGGTTTTACCGCTCGCGCTCGGCATGCTGGTCAACCGCAATCTGCCGCAGCTCACCTGGCATTTGCGCAAACCGTTGCAGATGCTGTCCATGACGATCTTTATCTCGTTCATCTGTATTGCGCTTTATGGAAACTGGGAATTCCTGGGCGCATTCGGGCCGGATATCGTCCCGCTGGTCATAGCCCACAATGGCATTGCCCTTCTTGGAGGGTACATGGTTGCCACCCTTGCTGGGCTATCCCCCTATGACCGGCGGGCGATATCCATCGAAACAGGCATCCAAAACTCCGGCCTCGGCCTGATCCTGATCTTCGGCTTTTTCCACGGGCTCGGCGGCATGGCGGTTGTTGCCGCCTTCTGGGGCATCTGGCATGCGGTCTCAGGGCTCGCTCTGGCCAAATGGTTTTCCCGCACGGTGGCCGCAAGATGAGCCGGATCCTGATCACGGGCGCTGCGGGCATGATCGGCCAAAGGCTGGTCGAAATGCTCGTGCGCAGCGGACACGACGTGATTGCGACGGACATCGGGCCAAGGCCGGCGCTGCCGACAGGAGCCATCTGGCGCAAAATGGATGTGCGCGGCCGCGACCCGTTAGAGATCATCACAGAAGACAGACCCGATGCCGTCATTCACCTCGCATCGATTCTGGAACCGAAGGACCGGCAACTCGCCTATGCGGTAGATGTCATTGGCACACGCAATGTGGTCGATGCCTGCATTGCGGCGAAGGTCAGGCGGCTGGTCGTTACGTCCTCCGGCGCGGCCTATGGCTATCATGCGGACAATCCGGACTGGTTGACAGAAACGGATCCGCTGCGCGGCAATCCGGAATTTGCCTATTCCGACCACAAGCGTCAGGCCGAGCAGGTGCTGACCGAGGCTCGCAGACAGGCGCCGCAGCTGGAACAGGTGATTTTGAGGGTCTGCACGGTTCTTGGAGCCGGTGTTGAAAACCAGATTACCTCGCTGTTCCGCAAACCGCGGCTGATGGGCCTTTGCGGCAGTGACAGTCCGTTTGTTTTCATCTGGACCGAGGATCTTGCGCGCATCCTGGAACGGGCGGCAACCGGCGGTCCGCCAGGCATCTACAACGTGGCGGGCGATGGTGCCCTTTCCATGACCGATCTGGCAGCCCGCTTGAAAAAACCGCTGATCCGGATTCCCGCATCCCTGGTCAAATCCGCACTGGCAATAGCGCAGCCACTCGGCCTTTCCCGGTTTGGCGCGGAACAGGTCCGGTTTCTGCAATTCCGCCCGGTTCTCGACAACACCGCGCTGAAAACCGAATTCGGCTACACGCCGCAGATGACCAGCGCCGAGGTGTTTGACTATTGGAGCCGGGAGGCCGGGTTATGAGGCCGACAGCGGTCATATCGGGAGGCGCCGGGGGACTGGGCCAAGCCTTTGGCACCGTTCTGCGCCAGCATGGCTGGTTCACGGTCATGCTCAACCTGCCCGGACCGGACCTGGACGCGTTGTCAGCGGTTCCAGACACGCTTGCACTGTCCTGTGACATCACCGATGCCGGTCAACTGGCTGACGCCGCCCGGCAGATCCGGTCCGAACGCCCGTCCATCGATCTGGTCGTTTACAACGCCGGGGTTACCCATATCGGCCCCTTCACCACACAGGCGCTTGAGGATCACCGCAGGGTTTTCGAGGTGAACTATTTCGGGGCCGTTGCCATGGCCAAGGAGTTCGGCCCGGATTTGCGCCGCTCTACCGGAACGCATTTGGCGATTTCATCTGTCGCCGGGTTTTGCCCGCTGGCGCTGCGCACAGCCTATGCCGGCAGCAAGCATGCGCTGGAGGGCTTCTTCAAATCGCTGCGCTCTGAGGAAGCAGTGCATGGGGTTGCGTGCCTGATCGCCGCGCCAAGTTTCATTGCCACCAACACCGGTGCTTGCAGCGAACCCCAAGGTGGCCTCGCGCGCCCGGGTTCAGCGTCGGATCAGGTCGATGCGCTCGCGCCGGAGGACGCAGCGCGCATTCTTTACCGCGGACTTGTGCGGCGGAAAACCTTCATTCCGATCGGCCGTGTGGCGCGCCTGTCACACCTGATCAACCGTCTGTCGCCGCAGCTTTACCGCCACCTGATGGAACGCACGATCCTGCCGCCTGCGGCAAAAGCTGAGGGAGGCGCGCCACACTGAACGGTTTGTGACCGCAGCAAAACCACCGCCGCAGATGCGCGGCGCATAAGGCAGCGCCCGCAAACAACAGCCAAACCGGGCGTGTGCATCACTCGTGGAGGGGAAATAATGGGCACTCTCAAAGTATGGACCGCCAATCTCATGATTGGCGGAACGGTTCTCTGTTGTCTGTCGCCAGCATATGCCGGCGGCTGGGACACGCTTGGTGTTGGCTCAAACGAGCTGTTGTTTGACAACAGCCGGTTTGCATTCGAAGCCACCACCAAGGCGGTCGACCGCAACGTCGACTATGAAGTGACCAACGCAGAAGTGGCAGGCCGCCCGGTGGTCGGTGGACCGGTTAAAAGCCGCGCGACCCCGAACATCTGGAACTACCAGTTTGCCGCAAAATTCCGGCTGACCGATCAACTGGACTGCATGGCGCGGACCAATGACCCGTACCAGATTGAGGAAGACCTTAATCAGGAATGGCAGGGCCGGTTCTCACTGACCAGGACCTCGGCCTCCGGCAAGGCGTTTAATGGAACCTGTGCCTACAAATTTCAGGTCCGCGACGGCCATTATGTTCGGGCGATTGCCGGGGCAAACCTGCTTTATCTGAGATACCGGACCGACAATCTGTCCTATGGTGCCTTTATCCCCCCCTCCACCTATATCGATTTTCCGACCCGGCTGGATGTCCGCTCGGACGATCCCGGCGTCGGCTGGCGGGTGGGCGCCTCTTACGAGATCCCGCAATATGCTGTCCGGGCGAGCCTGATCTACGATTCCGCCATTGATGTGGACCTTGCCGGCGGAACAGAGGTCACCGGAGTAACCAGCTTCGACAGCTTTGCCTCCGTGACCATGCCGCAATCCCTGGAGTTTAATCTGCAAACTGGGATAGCGCTGGACTGGCTGGCAACCTTCGGCGTCAAATGGGTGGACTGGTCCAAACTGCAGGATCTGACGGTTCAGAACCCTGCGGGCACAACCGTGGTCAATCGTTTCCTTGGGTATGACGACGGCTGGACGGTGCGGGCCGGCCTCGCGCACAAGGTCAATGACTGGCTGAAAGTGGGATCAACGGTCCAGTGGGACCGGGGCATCGGCCAATCCTATTCCGACACCTATTCCTTTGGGGTCGGAACGGCCATTCAGCTCGACAAACATGCTGAACTCACCATCGGTACAGCTGCGACCTACAAGGCCTCCGGCACCGGCGACCTCACCAATCTGGCGTCCACATCAGGCGCGACCACGCAATACAAGTATGGAGATTCCTGGAACTACACGCTTCAAACAAAGCTCAAGTTCTCGTTCTAGACGCGCGCATTCACCTCGGCGGTCATCTCCGCTTTATGCGGGGATCCAGCTTGATAACAAACCTCACTCCTCTCGATAGTCATCCTCGGCCTTGTGCCGAGGATCCATATGTCTCAAATCGTGATGGATGTTCGGAACAAGTCCAAACATGACACCAGAGGGATATCTGGGCTTTGTCAAAAGCCTGGGGACCTATTGTTTAAACGCCACTTTCCGGGCAAGCCCGGCACGCCAAGCGTCGTCCCGGCCTCGAGCCGGGATCCACTCTCATAACAACTGGCCACAGCCATTGCGTGTTTTGTTCAAAAGCTCTGAGAACGAAAGGATCCCGGGTCACAGCAGTGTTGCGTCCGGGACGGCAATCCAGAGTGAACCGGTCTATAGCCGCACTTCGGGGAATGCGTAGGTCCCGGATCTTCGCTATGCATCGTCCGGGATAGCGCCTCTTCTTAAGCGCAGAGGCCCATTTCGGCGGCTTGCTGCGGGCGGTGCAGCGCCGCGTTGGCGGCGACCATGGCAACGGCATGGACCCTGTTCTTGGCACCCAGACGCTTGATGGCAAAACGGATATGCGCCTTGACCGTCGCGGTGGTGACACCCAGCTCATAAGCGATCTGCTTATTCACCTTGCCCTCACAGAGCTTCATCATGATTTCCAGCTGGCGCGGCGTGACACCGTCCAGGATGTTTTCTGTCGGCTCGAGAGTGCTCGGGAGCGGCCGTGCGCGGCGCAACAGGTCCCGGGTCGAATGGAGCGCAAAATGGGCTGTCATGTCTGGATCCACTTCTTCTCTGGCTAAGAGGTTGGGCGCAGTTTTGTGCAGGACAAGCGAATTGTAAAATGTTAACTTGGGTATTGCTAACAGCTAATTATTTGCAATTTGAGGAAGCGTGTTTTGCAGAAGAACCTCTACTCCGGCCACACCCTGCGCCAGGTCCGTGCGGACACCGGCCTGTCGCAAGTAGAGTTCGCAAAAAAGCTCGGTCTTTCAACGCCCTACATCAACCAGATCGAAAACAACAACCGGCCAGTCACGGCCTCTGTGCTTCTGGCCATCTACCGGGTGTTTGGCACCGACCTTTCAGCGTTCGAGGAAAACGACCTCGACCGGATGACGCAGGACCTGGAAGAAATTTTTGCAGACACCCGGTTTCACGGCACGCGCATCAGCAAACAGGACCTGCATGAATTGGCCACCCGGGCCCCGGAAGCCGCCCGCGCGATCATGGACATGTACGGCACCATGCGCGCCTATCATGAAAAAGACGCTGGCGAGGATGATCTTCTCCAGATGAATGCATCGGACGATGGAACCGGCAGCATCAGCAAATCAGCCTACGAGGAAGTCCGCGACTATTTCCACTATCAGGACAATTATGTCGATGCGATCGACCGGGCCGCAGAACAGCTCGCGATCAAGATCAATCTGTTAGCGGACACACCGAAGCTCACAGCTCTCACCAACTGGCTCTTTGACACCTACAGCATCACCGTGGAACAGCATGGTGCCGAGGACGCAGCGCTTATCCGGCACAATGAGTTCGAGCGCCGGATTTCCATCCACCGGTCCGTACCGGACAGCTCAAAATCCTTCCTGCTTGGCTCCGTCATCGCGGAACTCTATGCCAAGGACATCTTGACGTCAGAAGTGTCGGATGCCCGTTTCCGAACCCAATCAGCGGAAAGCATCGCTCGGCTGGCCCTTCGAAATTTTTTCGCCGGATCGCTGCTCTTACCCTACGAGGCCTTTCTGGAGGCCGCCGCTGCAAGCCGTCACGACATCCAGCGCTTGTCGCATCAGATGGACGCCAGCATCGAGCAGATCTGTCACCGGCTTTCAACCCTGCAACGGGCGGGCTCCAAAGGCATTCCGTTTTACTTCGTCAAGATCGACCGGGCCGGCAATGTCGTCAAACGCCACAGCGCCACCCGGTTCCAATTTGCGCGCTTTGGCGGCTCCTGCCCGCGCTGGAATGTGCATCAGGCGTTTGAGCAAACGACCGACAAATTCATCTCCCAGATCGCCCAGATGCCGGATGGTGTGAAATACCTGTGTGTCGCGACCAGCGTCACGAAACACACCACGGACTACAAGACCCAGGCCCGGCGTTATGCGCTCGGCTTTGGTTGCGAAGCCCAATATGCCGACGCAATTGTCTATGCGGACGGTTTGGCGCTGGACGATCGCGCCGAACCGGAGCCTCTTGGAGTCAACTGCCGGATTTGCCCGCGCGACAACTGCGATCAACGCGCTTTCCCGGCCATCAACACGACCCCGTTCATCGACAGCCGCGAACGCGGAATCGTTCCGTACCGGGCGAAGGCGGCACGTTAGGTTTTCATTCAGAAAAGAGCATCGCGGAGCCATACACTACACCGTCCCGGACCTGATCCGGGACCACGGTGGCAAAGCCCCCGGCTCAAGGCTGGGGCAGCAAAAGTGTCAGACGGTTGCCCATCCAGTTATTCTGGATGTTTCGTTCTGGCTGCGGCCTCAAGCAGGGTTTTCAGCTCGCCCGGATCGCCGATGCGGTTGGCCATCAACAGGATGAGCCGGGCATTGAAGGCATCGCTTTCGGCTTTTGAGAGCCCTTCATGGGCCTCCAAAAGGTCCGCGTAAAAGTCGTCCGGGTGGCGCAATTGCGCCTTGGTGATATGCGCTGTCATCAGGCCGCCTCCCCTTTTCCGATCGCCCGGTTCAAGGCTGTTTCAATCTGTGCCCAGTCAAGTGTTGTCCAACGCGCAGCCACATGCTGGTCCGGCCGCATCAGATAAATCGCGGTGCCGGCATCGCCGAGATACCGGGACCGAAGCTCTGCGCCGATATCGCCGTCCGCAACAAAAATGCCTTCAACGGAAAGTCCGGCAATGTCGGAGTGTTCCGGGATCTCAAGGCCCAACGCGAGCAACTTGAACCCATCGCCCAGCCGGTCCGACAGCCACTCCTCGCCAACCGGTGCATCCGCCGCCGGACTGCCCGGTCGCGTACGGGCCGGCAAGCCGTCGACATCGGCGCTGTTCAATGGTGACGTTTCATAGACGCACGGCACTGACAGGCGCCCGGAATTCACCAGAGGGCGGGCGAATTCGTAACTTTCGGACAGATCCAGGACCGCATCGCGGAAGATCCGGCTCATTTCCGATTTCGGCGTGATGAAGTCGGTTGAACGGGAACTCTGCAGGATGTTTTCATCCGCGGCCCATTCGCGCTCCAGCCCATAGCTGTCCAAAAGGCTTTCCGGCGCCTGGCCTTCCAGAACAAGTTTCAGTTTCCAGCCGAGATTGTCAGTGTCCTGAAAGCCGGAATTTGCGCCGCGTGCACCGAACGGCGACACTTGGTGCGCAGCATCCCCGGCAAAGATCACCCGGCCATGGCGGAATTTTTCCATGCGGCGGCACTGGAAGGTATAGATCGACACCCACTCCAGATCGAACTCCACGTCTTCGCCGAGCATCTGTTTGAGACGCGGGATGACGTTTTCCGGCTTCTTTTCTTCTTCCTTGTCGATGTCCCAGCCGAGCTGCAGGTCGATCCGCCAAACGCCGTCCGGCTGTTTGTGCAAGAGCGCGGACTGGTCCTTGTTGAACGGCGGATCGAACCAGAACCAGCGCTCGGTCGGGAAGTCCGCCTTCATGATCACGTCGGCAATCAGGAAGTTGTCCTCAAACACCCGGCCGACGAAGTCCAGATCCAGCATCCGGCGCGACGGGGAACCCGCGCCATCACAGGCGATCAACCAGTCCGCCTCGATCCGGTAGGCACCATCCTGTGTGTCGATGATCAGCGAGGCGTGATCGTCCATCTGATCGATGGAGGCGACCTTGTTGCCGCCGCGAATGTCGACCGGCTTGCCTTCCTGCTGAAGGGCGCGCAGACGCTCCACCAAGTAAAGCTCGCAGTAGTATTGCTGAAGATTGATGAAGGCCGGGCGTTTGTGGCCTTCCTCCGGCAACAGGTCGAAATTGTAGACCTGACGGTCACCAAAAAAGACCCGGCCATGGCTCCAGACCACACCCTTGTCGACCATCTGATCGCCGCAACCGTAGCGGTCCAGGATCTCCAGCGAGCGCTTGGAAAAACAAATCGCGCGAGAGCCGACGCTGACCTTGTCATTGTCGTCGAGGATGACAACCGGAATGTCCTGCTGGGCCAGGTCAATGGCCATCGCAAGGCCGACCGGCCCGGCGCCAATAATCACCACCGGATGGCGCACTGGCGCAGACGTTTCCTGATCGGGGGACCACTTATAGGGATAAAGCGGCACTTCGAACAATTTGGTCACAGGTTCTCCTCCCTGCCGAATTTGTCGATATGTCTTTGAGCTGCCGAGTGGCGCTCGAACTTTAGAAAGAATTCATCCAGCTGCGGCGGGGCAACGCTTGTTCCAGCCAACATTGCATGAGTCTGCCCACGGTGATGGGTCTGGTGTTGAAACAGATGCAACAAGGTGGCTGCGATCGTTTCCTTGAACCTGCCCTTATCCCCCCGATCCTGGGCAATTTCGCGCTCAAGATCCGATGCGCGCAATCCATCACAAAACGCGATCAATTGCCGGTCCACATTGGCCTGAGCGTCAGCTAAGTCATTCGCGTCCCGAAGAAACGGCACCTCAAACACCGCCAGCCCGTCACCGCCCTCGGTCAGCGCGTCCAGATAATACCGGTCGACTTCCCAGTTGTGGTTCAGCGTTTCGAGAACGGACGGAAAGAAATTGGTTCTCTCCGCCTCAAACTCAGCCTGGCTGAGCTTGCAACATGCCTCGTAGAGCCGCTCATTGGCATAGGCATTGTTGCTCGCCATCAAACGCAGATGATCGAGGGCTGCACTCATCACTCAGCCCTGCAGGTCCGCCCACATCTTTGCGTCGCGTTCTGCGGTCCAGATGCGCGGCGTGTCGATGCCCAGCGCCTCGTCGTAGGCGCGCGCGACGTTGAACGGCAGGCAGTGCTCGTAGATCGCATAGTCCTTGAACTTCGGATCGCATTCGGCGCGGCAGGCGTCCCAGGCCTCTTTCAAGGTTCCACCACCCTGGGCAACCCGGGCGACCGGCTTGTAGGTGGAAGTCACGAAGTCGGCGGTGTTCGTCAGCGCTTTGCCGACCATTTCCTTGCCGACCAATGCATCGCCGCGGCCCGGCGCAATCGCTTCAACGTCATAGGCGCGGATCGCTTCCAGTGTTTTCGGCCAGTCGTTGAAATGACCGTCTCCGCAATAACACGCCGAATGATATTCTACGATATCGCCGGTGAACATGACGTTTTCATCCGGCACATGAATGACGATGTCGCCAGCCGTATGCGCCCGGCCCAGGAAGCTGAGATCCACCCGGCGTTTGCCCAGATACACGGTCATGCGGTCGTTGAAGGTGATCGTCGGCCAGGTGAGCGGCGGAATGTCGGCGACATTTTCATAGCCCATGAAGAGGCGCGGGAAGCGCATGAATTCCGATTCCCGGTCTTCCGCACCACGCTCCACAACCATGGACCGCGCCTTCTGGCTCATGATGATGTTTGGCGCCTGATAGGCAGCCGCTCCCAGAACCCGAACAGCATGATAGTGGGTCAGAACCAGATGGCTGATTGGCTTGTCGGTCACAGAGCGGACCTTTTCTATGACCTTGTTGGCGAGTGCCGGTGTTGCCTGCGCCTCGATGATCATGACACTGTCATCGCCAATGATCACGCCGGTGTTCGGGTCACCCTCGGCGGTAAAGGCCCAAAGATCCTTGCCAATCTCTTCAAACGTGATCTTCTTTTCTTCCATGTCGCCGACAGAGGCGAATTGCTTGCTCATGATGTTTTCCCGTCGCTGCGGTTTGTTTGTCCGTCATTGCCGGAGGTGACCCGGCTGCTTGGTGGCGCGCTAGCCAGCCTGTTCCACTGTCTGTTCAATAGCGCCGAAAATGGTGTGCCCGTCCCCGTCCAGCATCTCGATGCGGATGGTGTCACCGAACTTGAGGAACGGTGTTTTCGCCTCGCCATCTTCGATGGTCTCGATCATGCGCAGTTCCGCGATGCAGGAGTAACCTGCCCCACCATCGGAGAGCGATTTGCCCGGACCACCGCCCAGTTTGTTAGAGACCGTGCCGGACCCGATGATCGTGCCCGCGCTGAGCGCCCGTGTCTTGGCCGCATGGGCGATCAACTGGCCGAAATCAAAGGTCATGTCGATGCCTCCTTCCGCCCGGCCAAAGGGCTGACTGTTGAGGTCGACATGCAGCGGCAGATGCAGCTTGCCGTCTTTCCAGGCCTCGCCCAATTCATCGGGCGTCACAGCAACAGGCGAAAAGGCCGAGGACGGTTTTGACTGGAAGAAGCCGAAGCCTTTGCCCAGTTCGCCCGGGATCAGCCCCCGCAAAGAGACATCGTTGACGAGCAGCACCAGCTTGACATGGGACAGGGCCCCTTCAGCACTCACGCCCATGGGTACATCACCGGTGATAACCGCGATCTCACCTTCCATGTCGATGCCATAGGCTTCGTCACGCATTTTGATTGGGTCACGCGGCGCGATAAACATATCGGAGCCGCCTTGATACATCAGCGGGTCTGTCCAAAAGCTCTCCGGCATTTTGGCTCCGCGGGCTTTGCGAACCAGCTCGACGTGGTTCACATAAGCGGATCCGTCGGCCCACTGATAGGCGCGTGGCAACGGCGACAAGGCATCGTGCTCGTGAAAGCGCAAGGTTGGCACGGCGTCATGGGAGAGGCTTTCAGCAAGCACTTGTAGCTTGGGCGCAACATGATCCCAATCGTCCAGCGCGGCCTGCAAGGTCGGCGCGATGTGGCTGGCATCCGTGCAATAGGTCAGCCGCTCGTTGACCACCACCAGTTTTCCGTCTCGGCTGCCATCTTTCAAACTTGCCAGTTTCATGGATCCGTCTCCCCAAGCCTATTTTGTTATGACCAATCCATCATGACCGACAATTGTCTGCCCGGAAAAGGTTTCTGTTGCCTCCAACCACTCCTGCTCTTCGAAACCGGGCAAATCCGCTGGGATCAAATGGTTGAGGAGGAGGGTCTTGGCTTGGGCCATTTCGGCAATCTTGGCGGCATCCGGCGCCATCGTGTGGCTTGCCCACAAATGCTCGCGCAGCCGGTCGCCATTGCCTGTGATCTCGACGATTTTGTCGACCCCGCGCTGAAGCATGGCCTCGTGCACCAGAACATCGCAGTCCTTGGCAAAGACGGCGAGCGGCGGGAAGAAAGCCGTGTCAGCGGAAAAGACCACCGACCAATCCTCCGTATCGAACCGCAGGGCAAAACAATCGACCACCGGCGGGTGATCGACACGCAGCGCCTTTAGCGACAAGACGTTTTCTTCAAGCGGTACCTCACCTTCGGCCAGCAGGTGAATTTCGACCAGATCCCGCAGATCCGGGCGGCCTTCATCATCAATCCGCAGATCGATGTCATAGCGCATGGAGGCCAGGAAACCGTCCCAATACTCCATTAGGTCGGCCGGTCCGAACACCTTGACCTTATGCGCCAGACCGCTGGTCCAGGCCGTATGCAACAAAGGCCCGAGCTCCAGAACATGATCGGAGTGCATGTGCGTGATGAAGATGAGGTCCAGCTCTTTCAAGGAGGCCCCGGCGTCGACCAAGCCACGGGTCACCCCGAGACCACAGTCTATGACACAGCGCCGGCCGCCGATCTCGATCAACGAACTCGTCGGCGACGGCCCGCCCGGCCGGATCGCAGGTCCGCCCTTAGAGCCCAAAATGACGAGACGGTCATCCATATCCGCTTTGCCCTGCACCCACACACTCCTTGCCAGCATTCACAACTGCGCTTTTGTAAAAAAAGCTGTCCCGGACTTGATCCGGGACCAACCCTAAAGCCCCGGACCAAGTCCGGGGCGGCAAACAGTGTCAGTTACTTGTTATCCCAGGTGCCTTCCGGCGAGCCGTCGAATTTTTTCTCAAGGCTGTCCCAGCAGTCGATGTAATTATCCTGCAACGGCGCGTCCTTCGCGGCATATTCGGTCAGGTGTTGCGGGAACCGGGTCTCGAACATGAAGGACATTGTGTTGTCGAGCTTTTCGGCCTTCAGGTCCGCATTGGATGCCCCTTCAAAGGCATCATTGTCCGGTCCGTGCGGCAGCATCATGTTGTGAAGGCTCATGCCACCCGGCACGAAGCCCTGTGGTTTGGCATCGTACTGACCGTAGATGTTGCCCATCAACTCGGACATGATGTTCTTGTGATACCAGGGCGGGCGAAAGGTGTTTTCGGCCACCATCCAGCGCTCACGGAACAGAACGAAATCGATGTTGGCCGTTCCCGGCACCCCGGACGGCGCGGTCAAAACGGTGAAGATCGACGGGTCCGGATGGTCAAACAGGATCGCCCCGACCGGGCAATAGGTCCTGAGGTCGTATTTCACCGGAGCATAATTGCCGTGCCAGGCAACCACATCGAGCGGCGAATGGCCGATCTTGGTCTCATGGAACTGGCCGCACCATTTCACCGTGACCTTGCTCGGCACTTCCTTGTCTTCATACCAGGCGACCGGCGTCTTGAAGTCCCGGCGGTTGGCCATGCAGTTGGCGCCGATCGGGCCACGGCCCGGCAGCTCGAATTTCTGGCCATAGTTCTCGCAGACGAACCCGCGTGCCGGACCCTCCACCACCTCGACCCGATAGACCAGACCGCGCGGCAGAATGGCGATTTCCTTTGGCTCCAGCTCGATAATGCCAAGCTCGGTGTAGAAGCGGAGAATGCCTTCCTGGGGAACGACCAGGAGTTCACTGTCGGCGGAGAAGAAGTACTCATCTTCCATCGACTGGGTGGCTAGGTAGATATGCGTTGCCATGCCGACCTGGGTGTTCACATCCCCGGCCGTCGTCATCGTGCGCATGCCGGTCAGCCAGTTGAGGCCCTCATCGGCGTGCGGAACCGGATCCCAGCGGTATTGGCCGAGGGAAATGACATCGTCGCAGACGTTCGGCGCGCTCTTCCAATAGGGCAGGTCGATTTTCTGGAACCGGCTGGTGTGCTTGACCGACGGCCGGATGCGGTAACACCAGGTCCGCTCATTTTGATGGCTTGGCGCTGTGAAGGCGGTACCGGACAACTGCTCGCCATAAAGCCCATAGGCGCATTTCTGCGGGCTGTTCATGCCTTGCGGCAGCGCGCCCGGCAGGACTTCGGTCTCAAAATCATTGCCGAAACCCGGCATATACTGCAGCTCGTTGGAAAGCGGCTTGCCGCCGTCGCCGGCAACTTGCTTGTGATCGACCTTGTTCATAATCGCATCCTCCCGGGATCATGCCCTGCCAAATTAGTTGCACTTGTAACTATCTGCGCAAGTTCGGTCAAGAGACTTCCGAACTGGCCGAGAAAAATTCGCCGGTCCACTTGGCCGGAGTTTCAATTCTGAGGCCCGCGGAACCGCCACCCTGCCCCAACATTCCATGACCGCGAATTTGAATGTCTTGCATCTGCAGAAGCGTTGATTTAAATTAGAACAAAATAGGAACATTGAGGATTCTGATGCCGTTTCAGGACACGTATTTTGAGCCGAAATCGTCTGCGCCACCTTTGGCAGCAGATGGGTATGAGCCACAGGATCAGGCGGAGACAGCGCCCAAAAAAACATCTGCACAGCTCACCCAACCGACGTCCGGCGAGCTGGAAACCATGATGCTGTTTCTGCGGCGCGCCCGCGACAGGGCAGTCGTGATCCGAGAAAATGCGCCGGCTGGAAGCTATCTTGAGAGCGTTCTGCACCGGACGATCCTCGGCATTGATCAAGAGCTGGCCCAACTCAACTACCTGCTCGCCAAAAGCGATCTGCCAAAGTCTTCGCCGACCCGTATGCGCCCGGCGATCTGACAGAAGCAATCTATTCGAACCATTGCGTGTGACGTGCCTGCTTTTGACCGGGCAATTTTATTGCCAGCCGCTTGCAAACAAACACAGAGTTAGCTTTGAAAATCTGATATCACTTCAAGGCATTGATGACGTGGGCAAGATCGCTCACGCAAAATTTTGGAGCATACCCATGAAGTTTCAGAATTCGGTGATGCCCCTGATCATGCTGACCGCCTTGTTCGGCATGATCGTCATGATGTTTGACGTACCGGTGGGCATCTCTCCCAAACGATTTGGAGCGTTTGTGTTTGGGGCCATTCTGGTGATCGTTGTATTGAACCTTGCCTATGTCTTGTTTGAAAACGCGCGCAAAGACAAAGATTGATCAGAAGATTGCCGGGTGGAGTTCACTCGATACAGAGACGCGCGTTTTTGCTCACCGGTATTTCGCGGCGGTGATGAACTCGCTGAAGGCCTCGCACCACACAAGGACGGTGGTGTAATCCTCAATGTTCACCCCATCCGGAACATCGGCAATGAAACCGTCGAAGGTGTTGATGTCGGCGATTTGAACAGCGCTTTCCCGAACAGCTTCAAACCCCGCTTCGTCTTCGACGAACTCCTTGACCAAGTAAAGCTTGTAGTCCGGGCCGGGTGAGAGCGCACCGGTATGCACAATCTTGTCCTGAGACAGGCTGATCGAGCCTTCCCCCCAATGCAGGAAATCGCTTCCCTTGAGATCGCGGGTGAGCGCGGCTTGATACTCTGCGGATTGGCTCGCTTCTGCGAGAAGCGCCGCATCGGGTCCTTCAGGTGCTGTCAGAATGGGCAGGAAATAGACCCCAAGCGCAAACCCGACGGCCAGCATTCCGCCATGGGAAACCAGCAACACAAGCCAACGTATCATGGTGCATCTCCTAAAGACTGTTCGGTCCGGTTCCGAAGAGATAGGCAGCAAATGCGCGCCTGCAATCAAGTCCGCTTAACAGTTTTGTGGCCGGCCCGTCAGGCGGCGGCTTCGTCGCCCGGCTCTGTCCGCCAGCCAAGATCCGTCAGCGTCACAATCCGATTGCCGCGCAGATCGGTCGCACAGACCAAAAACCCGCGCTCTTCCATGTGGGACAAGAGCCAGCGGGCCCGACCCGGGGACCGGGTACCATAAGCCGTTGCAATCTCGATGTTGCCCGGGCACGGCGCCTTGGCGAGGGCCGCTTTCGCAAGCAGCAAATAAACCCCGCGCATGTCTTCCGGCAGTTCGGCTGCGATGAGTTCGGCCTGCTGCCAGGCACTGTCATCCACCTCGCCCTTTTCGACACCGGCACGGGCAACCGACAGTTTTTCCCGGAAAGTCTGCAGATCGGGCGTCCCGCCGGTCAGTTTGGCGATCCGGCAGCGGACCTGAAAGTCCTGGTAGAGCGAGGCGATGGGTTGAAACGCTGCCTCATCCTCATCGAGAATTTCGGAGATGATCTGATCGATCTTCTCCTCGCGCTCGCCGTGTTCAAACAAATTGTCGGCTTGCGGGATTTCGGCTTCGGCCGCATCCCCGGCACTGGTCAATTGGTTCAGAACATCATCTGTCGAGGCGACCGGCTCGGCGATCCTCGGCCGGACCGGGATCTCGTCGGGAGAGCGGGTAAAAATCAGATCTTTGGCTTCTTCCTTCGGCTGCTCAGGCAAGGGCATGAGCTTCGGTCCGCCGCCGCGACCAGCCGTTTCAACCGGGCCGATCTTGACCGGGATCGGACGACGGGAGACGGCCGGGCCGAGCGCGATGAAATGGCCCCGGTCCAGATTGCGGAAGCTTTCCGCCTGCCGCCGCTCCATGCCGAGCAAGTCCGCGGCGCGGGCCATGTCGATATCGAGGAATGTCCGGCCCATCAGGAAGTTGGACGCTTCTGCGGCGACGTTCTTGGCAAGCTTTGCAAGACGCTGGGTGGCGATGATCCCGGCAAGACCGCGTTTGCGGCCCCGGCACATCAGATCCGTCATTGCGCCGAGCGATCTGCGGCGGGCTTCCTCGGTGACTTCGCCGGCGGCGGCCGGTGCAAAGAGCTGCGCTTCGTCCACCACCACGAGCATTGGATACCAAAGGTCCCGGTCCGCATCAAAAAGACCATCCAGGAAGGTGGCTGCCGCCTTCATTTGACGGTCCGCATCGAGCCCCTCGAGATTAAGCACAACCGATACGCGGTGCTGACGCACACGCCCGGCAATCATTTTGAGGTCTTTCTCGGTCCCAACAGCATCGACAACCACATGACCGTATTTGTCGGCAAGGGTCACGAAGTCCCCTTCCGGGTCGATGATGGCCTGCTGCACCCATTGGGCGGACTGCTCCAGAATCCGGCGCAAGAGGTGCGATTTACCGGACCCGGAGTTGCCCTGAACAAGCAAACGGGTCGCCAGAAGCTCTTCCAAATCGAGCCCGGCACGTTTGCCTCCAGCCATGTCACCAATGTCGATTTGAACGGTCATGCACAACCGGGCGCAAACCTGCGCCGCCACCCTTTCTCTGCTGTCTATAAGACGCGAGTGAAAACGATTCCTCGGATCATGAAAAGCGGCTGTTGCGATTAGCAGAGGTTATCCCTGAAATCCACCCTAGGCCGCGGATTTCAGGCACAAATGCCGGCCGCCAGGAACCGATTTGTACAAGACCAAGAAACCAGCAAACTCACACAACGTTTTACCAAGTCGCTGGAATTAAGTTTTTTCTCATGCAGTTATCAGATAATATCCAATAAAAGAGGTGCAGAATATAAAATACACAATCAGAAATAATATAACTTCTTAGATAACTACTATATCAAACTTAAGCGCAGCAGGATTCAGCCTAGATAATTTTGAAGTAAGATAAGCCGTTTGATCCCCGACATTTGGTCGGCAGAGCACATGAGGAGCAGCAAGGAAATGGTTGTCTTGTCTGCAAGAAGACTGTTCACCACCCTCTTCCGGCTTGCCATCGGCGGTTTTGCAGTCCTTTGGACAATCCTCCCGCCTGCGAACGTTCGCGCAGAAGACTGTCCGGAAACCTTTCGCGTTGGCGCGTCCGATGATTATGAACCATTCAGCTATATCGGCGCTGACGGCAAACTGACGGGTCTCGATCTCCGGTTCGTTGAGCAGATCCTTGGTGAGGCGGGGTGCGATCCGCAGTTTCTTGTGATGCCCTTTCCCCGGGCTGTGGTGGAACTGGCCGCCGGGCGGCTCGACATGATGATGTTTGCCTCGGTCACAGCAGAGCGGCAGAACTTTGCTCATTTTTCAGCGCCCTACCGGAACGAAACAGCGGGATTGATCGTCCGGGCTGGCGATCAGGGTGGATATCCCATCACCGAAGTTGGGGATCTTCTGAAACTTAATCTCCTGCTCGCTCATGATGTCGGGACCTACCGCGGTGACGCATTTGAGGCTTTCTTGAAGACACCAGAGGCCAAAAAGAACATCGTGCAGGTCAGCAGCTCCAAGCAGAGCCTTGAGATGCTGCTGAAAGGGCGCATCAACGCCATCGTTGAAGCGCCTGCTGCCGTGTTGGCCCTCGCAGAAACACTCGGGGTGCGGAACGAGATCGCCGAACACCCTTTCTTGCTCTGGAGCGAACCGGTCCATTTCATGTTCAGCCGGAAGACAGTTTCTCCAGAGTTCGTTGCCCAAATCGATGCCGTGTTGGCCGAAGCGGTGCAGACGCCCGAATATACATCACAGTTCGGGTCCATGAGTGTCGGCAGCCCTGCACATGCGGGTTCCGAGACAAATTGAGGATACTCAAAGGGAGCGTCAATGCCGCCAGCGCCATACCTTCAGATCTTCAGATCCCGCTTTTGGCTCCTATTTGCGGGCATACACCGAAGTAGCCTCAAAATGTGTGGCAAGTGCCTTTGCGCACTGTTTCTCTGTCTCGTCTCTGTGGCTCCTGTGGCTCCAAGTGCTGCCGCTGCAACACAGAACGCCTTGTGTTCAGAGCCGCTGCGTGTGCGGGTATCGGGCGACTACTTCCCCTTCAGCCACCGAGCACCCGGCGGCAAGCTCATCGGCACAGATGTCGAGCTGGTTCGAACCGTCTTTGACCTCATCGATTGCCCGATTGAACTGGAAATCATGCCGTTCAAGCGCGCAATCGTGGAGTTGTCGCAAGGCAACATCGACATGGTTCCGTTTGCCTCCATCACGGAGCACCGGTCCAAGTTCGCCCACTATTCCGCCCCTTACCGGAACGAACTCGCCCGGCTGATTTTTCGAAAGGGCGAAGCCGAAAACCATCCAATCTCAGACATCAACCACATCATTGACCATCAGCTGGTTGTCGGTCACGAGCGCTCGTCCTATCGCGGAAGGCTTTTTGACAGTTTCATGAGAAGCAACACCGGGCAGCAGCATGTCTACCACACGACGACCACCACCGAAGGTATCCGGATGCTGGAAACCGGCCGGATCGATGCCCTGGTCGAAATGCCCAGCGCCGTCATGGGCGTTGCAAACCGGATGGGCCTGGAGGGAGCCTTTGAAGTGCACCCCTTTCCCGTTTGGGAGGAGCCTGTGCATTTCATGTTCAGCCAACAGACTGTGCCGACCCAGCTTGTCGATGCTGTGAGTGCAGCCATTAGGGAGGTCAGACGGACGGAAGACTACAAGGTGGCGTTCGGGCACCTGGCTCTCCCCGTTCCAGACACCGGCGATCCGTCAGCCCCCCTCATGGATTGAGGCTCTTCCCTTTGCCCGGTGAAGCACCACATCAATACGCAAGTTATTAGGAGCAGGAGCTGACTGGATGAAGATCCACGCCGATTTGTCGAAACGGGCCCAGGTTGATAGCGCGACCCTCGATTGGATCGCCTCCCCCATGGCGGGTGTGGAGCGGCGTATGCTGGAACGCGACGGCGAAGAGGTCGCGCGGGCAACCAGCTTGGTTCGCTATGCTCCAGGATCTTCCTTTTCAGCCCATTCCCATGACCTTGGCGAGGAGTTTTTGGTTCTCGACGGCGTCTTTACCGATGAGACCGGAGACTTTCCGAAAGGCATGTATGTTCGCAACCCGCCAGGCTCACGGCACATACCATCCAGCGAGCCTGGAGCGGTGATCCTCGTCAAGTTGCGGCAAATGCAGACAGACGACGACACGTTTGTCCGGGTCGACACGCTGGATCCGGCGGGGTGGCAGGCGGGCCGAACGGGTGAACATATTCTTCCCCTCTTTGTGCGCCCCGATGAAGAGGTGGTGATGCTTCACTGGGAGAGCGGCGCGGGTTTTGGCGAGCAATCCTTCCCCGGCGGCGCGGAGTATTTTGTCGTCGAAGGGGCCTTTGAAGACGAAAATGGCCGTTATGACCAAGGCACTTGGCTGCGTTTGCCGGCCGGCAGCAGTCAGACGATCAAGACAGAAAACGGTGCCCGGGTCTGGCGAAAAACCGGGCACCTTTCAGCTGACTAAGCGGCTGCATCCAAAGGCAGCTCAAAGCGGCCGTGAAAGGCAATCTCGCTCAAGGGGCGCCGGCCGCTTGGGCGTTCTTGCTGCTGAAGCTCCGGCGTCAACTGCTCTGCATCTCCGCGGCGGCCAATGGCAAAGGCGACATGGACCTTCAACCGCTCTGGCAAACCCAGGGCCTCGTGGGCCTGATCTCTGCGCAAGCCTGCCATGGCGTGCGTATGGTAGCCGAGCAGCGTGGCTTGCAGCGCAGCCTGGGCCCAGGCACCACCGGCATCAAACGCGTGAAAAATTGCCGGAACCGGTCCGTCTTCGCTGACGCCATCGACCAATGAATCTGAAATCACAAAGACCAGCGCTGAGGCGCCGACAGCCCAGCTCCCGTTGAAGTCGTCCAGCAAGGCGTAAAGCCGTTCAAATTCAGCATCTCCGCGCAGGGCGTAGACGAACCGCCAGGGCTGCGTGTTGAAGGCTGACGGTGCCCACCGTGCGGCCTCCAGGATGGTTTTCAGATCCGCTTCAGGCATCGGCGCCCCATCAAACGCACGAGGGGACCAACGCTTCAAAAAAAGATCATCAACCGGATGGTCTGCAACACGGGTCATTTCAAAACTCCTTAAACCCAAAAACTGTGGCGATGCACATCAGATAGGCGATATTTATCTTTATATCAAGATACTTTTTTATAAGATATTTGAATTCAAGACTTCGCACGTCTGCCGTTGGTTATAGACAAGGCAACCCATCCGAAAACTCCTGTACGACACGCAATGCCCGCACTAGGCTGAGGCCAACGGACATTTCTTCAGATGAGCGCACATGACAGGCCTTTCAGAGCACAACCGCCGGCGCGGCCTGGTCTTTGCCATGGGTGGTCTCGGCGGGCTCGTGATGCTTGACGAGACGGTTCTGGGTGTTTCCCTGCCCGCGATCCAATCGGAACTCGGGTTATCGGCAACAACGGCACATTGGATCCTGAATGCCTACATGCTGGCGTTCACCTGTTTCGCTGCGATCGGCGGCAAGGCCATTGATTTATTTGGCCTCCGTCCGGCACTGATAGCCAGCTGCTCGCTTTTCGCTGCCGCCTGTCTGATAGCCGGGTTCGCGGACAATGCGGCACTCTTGATCACGATGCGCGTTGTTCAAGGACTGTGCGCTGCGATAATGTTTCCAATCACCTTCGCTGCCGCGACTCTCACCTTCGAGTCCGACGAGCGTGGCCGCGCGCTCGGTGTTCTCGGCGCGACCGCAACCCTGTTCCTGGCGGCAGGGCCGTTGATTGGCGGTGTCCTGACCGACCTGCTCTCCTGGCGATGGGTGTTTTGGATCAACATTCCGGTCGTTGGGACGGCTGGGATTCTTGCCTGTCTTCTCTGGCGCGCGCCGGATGCCAAAAGCGCCCGGCCGGAGATCGATCGCATTGGCCTCATTCTTCTGCTCGTCGGCCTGACAGCTTTGATTTTCGGATTGATGGAAGGACCGGATGCAGGCTGGGGAACACGGCTGATCTATCTGAGCCTCGCCGCCGGCATCGTTGGGTTGAGCGCCTTTGTGATCTGGGAAGTCCGCCAGACGGCCCCGCTTATCGACGTGCGCTTGTTCCAGTCCCCGGCCTTCACGGCAGGCGTTCTTGTTTTCCTGCTGACCCAGATGAGCAAGATCGTTGTCGCTGTGCTTGTGCCGCAGTATCTCCAGCTCGATCTATCCTATTCGGCTCTTTGGGCCGGTGCAGCGACCGTCATCGCCGTCTTGCCAATCCCGTTCCTGTCAGCGCCGGCCGGAACGATCGCCGACAAATCCGGATCCCGCCGGCCCGTTCTTGGCGGACTGATCGTTTTGAGCGCAGCCAATGTGTGCATCGGAGCTGCGATGCTCCTGGACAATTACCTTGTCCTGGCGCCTGTACTCCTGATTTGGGGCATCGCCCTTCCCTTCGCCATGATCCCGGCAGGCAGGATCACGGCGAACGCGGTACCGTCTGAAAAGCAAGGCGAAGTGAGCGGCTTGCTGATCACTTTCCGGCTGATCGGTGCCACGCTTGGCGTCACGCTCGGCAGCGTATTCCTGGCGATCGATGCAGGTTTCCCAGCTGTGTTTTGGACGGTTGCGGCCATTTTTGTGGTCTGCACAGCGTTTTGCTGGTTTGCCATCCGCCCGGAACAGCAGGCGGCATCATGACGGCGTCCTAACCGGATATTGACACTTTGACCCCACGATCGGTGATACCGTTCGGGGAGGCAATCTGAAACGCTTGCCGCAACGGAGCAAAACATGGCGCAAAACCGCCCCCAGCCCAGACACCAGACGCTTGGCGAATTGATTGCCGACGGAACGATCCATGTGATTGGAATTGGTCTTGGTGTTGCCGCAACGATCATCCTGACACTGACGCTCTGGAACAGCGGTGATCTTGCCCGCCAGGTCAGTGTGCTGATCTATGCCGCGTGCCTGATGGCCATGCTGATCTGTTCAGCGCTCTACAACATGTTTGCAAAAGACCACAAGGCCGGAGTGCTGCGCCGGCTGGACCATGCAGCGATCTTTTTGATGATTGCGGGCACTTACACCCCGCTCGCGGCCATGATCATCGGCGGCTGGACCGGGGGTGTTCTGCTGGCCGTTGTCTGGAGCGGCGCCCTGACCGGAGCGATTGTGAAACTTCTAAACCTGCAGGGCATGGACCGCTTGACCGTGCCGATCTGCCTGGGCCTTGGCTGGGTGGTGGTTTTCGTCGTCAAACCACTTATGGAGAACGCGTCGGCCTTTGGTTTCTGGATGATTGTGGCGGGCGGTTTGCTCTACACGATCGGAACCGTCTTCTACGCCTGGAAGAACCTACTGTTCCAGAACGCGATCTGGCATGCGTTCGTGCTCGCTGCAGCCGTTTGCCACTTCACGGCGGTCCTGCATGATGTCGCGCTGGCAGCTCCGATGCCTTAACCGGCACCGGAACGTCTGAACTTAACCGCTTAAGTGGAGATGTCCTCGTCCTTAGTCAGGACAACGACCTTGGTGCGCAGCGGCACCCGGTCAAACAGATCGATCACATCCTGCTGCCACATGCGGATACAGCCGGAAGACACGCTCTTGCCAATTGATGATGGCCTATTCGTGCCGTGGATCCGGTACAGCGTGTCCACACTGCCCTGCCAAAGATCCATGGCGCGCGCCCCAAGCGGATTGCGCAGCCCCGGCGGAAAGCCCTTCTCCCAATACCGCTCAAGCGACGGCTTGCGAGCAATCATTTCCCGTGGAGGGCGCCAGATGGGATGTGGGCGCTTGACCCGGACCAAGGCTTCACCGGACCAGGCAAACCCTGCCCGCCCGACACCGATGCCATAGCGCAGCGCCTTGCCGCCCGGAAGCACCCAGTAAAGGAAGTTGTTGTAGGGGTCGACGATGATCGTGCCGGGCTTTTCGCGGGTCTTGTACTCAACGACCTGACGCAGATACTTCTCGTCAAACGCCTTGTAGTTGATTGCAGGCCAGGTGAAATCACCATCCGGCAACGCCGCATAGGCGGATGCATAGTCGAACTCTTCGTCCGGCAACGGTGGCTGATCGGGCAAGCCGACGACCTGTTCATAGGTCTGGCATCCGGCGAGTGTTCCCGCCGCCAAAATCAGCCCGCCCGCCATCAGGCTTCTCCGGCTGAGACCTTTGCTTAGCGCAAGGGGGGCTTCGGTGCTTTCAAATGTCCGGCGCGTCATGAGACCTCCAAAATTCGGTCTCTTCATAAGTCGAGCATCGCAAGGAGTGCAAGTCACATTGCCTTCAGGCGCTTACATTTCCAAAATTTGCGGATAAAGTGGCCTCCTCTTGAAAGCAGCCCGCCTGCCCCACCATTTTGTAGTTTCCAATAAAAACAACGGCACCCATCCATATGACTTCGCATATCCCGGCTTTTGACGGACACAATGACACGCTTTTAAAGCTGGAGATCGACGCGATCCGCGGAAAGACCCGCGATTTCTTTGAGCGGTCCGACCGCGGACACATTGACTTGCCGCGTGCCAAGGAGGGCGGTTTTGCGGGCGGCCTGTTTGCCATGTTCGTTCCATCCAACCCGGAACAGGACTTCTCCAAGCCCTTTTCGCCGAGCGACAAACGGAACTTTCTTCCTGTTGAGCAGAAGTTGGCCCTCAGCTTTACCAAAAGGATGCTGGAACGGGCCGAACGGCTGGAAGCGGATTCGGACGGAGCTGTTGCCATTTGCAGGTCGCCGGATGCGATCGAAAGCGCCATGGGAAAGGACCAGCTGGCCATCAGCCTTCATATTGAAGGCGCAGAGGCCATCGACACCAATTTCTATGAGCTTGAGGCTTTCTACAAGCGCGGGCTCCGCTCACTTGGCCTTGTCTGGAGCCGGGAAAACGCCTTCGGCTATGGCGTGCCGATGGCGCACCCCCACAACCCGGATATCGGGCCGGGCCTGACCGGCTCCGGCCGCGATCTGGTGCGCGCCTGCAACCAGATGGGTATTCTGGTGGATGTGTCGCATCTGAATGAGAAGGGCTTTTGGGATGTCGCACGCATTACAGACAAGCCGATCATCGCCAGTCACTCGAATGTCCACGCCATCTGTGCCAACAGCCGGAACCTTACGGACAAGCAGCTGGACGCCATCAAGGAAAGTGGCGGTCTCGTCGGCATCAACTTTTTCGTCGGATTTCTACGTCCTGACGGCAACTTCAACCAGGACACGCCACTTGATGTTGTGGCCGATCATGCCGCCTATCTCGTGGACCGGCTCGGCGAAGACGGCGTTGCCTTGGGGTCGGATTTTGACGGCTGCGCCCCGCCGAGAGACCTCAGCGACGTCACCGGACTGCCGCGTCTGGCCGAAGTTCTGGATGCACGCGGGTTTTCCAAACAGACCCTAGAGAAAGTGTTTTTCCGAAATTGGATCAACGCTTTGAAAACAACAGCGAAATAGGCAAATCTGACCATATTATTCAACATTCTCGCGAACTTGTGACCACTGATCGCGAATTAGCGATTGTTTTTCGAGGCACTCCATTCGAGGATGCATACATTGCAAATTTTGCAGATGTTGCTTGAAACGTGCATCGGTTTGCCGAACCGCCGACCATAATAAAAACAACAAACGGCTGATCCGGGTCCGGAAACCTAAAAACCCAATTAATCAAGGACATCTGCGTGCGAACTGGCACGCCCCATCGGCCGCTGTCTCCAGACCTGCGGCACAATTCGGGAAGAAGCTTCAGGGCCGGACAGGACGTTCGGCGCCTGAAACTGCTGTGACGGTTTGCCATTCATGTCGGTAATGGGGGCTGACTTGGTATTCGATGTTGGGGCAACAGATCCGCAGGCTGCGGGCTTTCAAGGCGAGCGCCGCAGACGCAAGGCTGACGCTGTCTATGACAATATGAAGCGTCAGATCCTTTTAGGGGAGCTGAATCCGGCCAGCCCAATCACAGAGCAATCACTCGCGCAGTCCTATAATTGCTCCCAAAGTACGATCCGCGAAGCTCTGTTGACCCTTCAGGAAGACGGGTTGGTAATCCGGCGCGGGTATCAGGGCACGTTTGTTACCCAAACCACCAACAAGGAAGCGATCATCCTTTTCCGGCTGCGCCTCAACATCGAAACCGCCGCCGTTGACCGGATTACGCCAGATATTACAGACGATCAGCTGGACACACTTCGTCAGTTGGCAGCCCGCTATGACGATATCCGGGCCAAACGCGACAAGATCGGCATCTCCGAGGCAGATATCGCCTTCCATATGACCATGCTGCGTTTTGCCGACATGCCGGTGCTCGAGCCAGTCCTCCTGCGCACGCTGCTTCACCTGCACCGGTTTATCATTACCCGGCACACGAACAATCTGATCTGGATCGACAAGATCAAAGCCTCCCATCACGAACTGATCGAGGCGATTGCCACCAAAGATCCTGATCAAGCTCGAAAAATGGCTATCCAGCATGCGACGACAAACACGATTGAAGTCACCGACGAGGTGCGGACGGAAGTCTTCGCAAAGATCTGAGCGGAACAGGATCTGCAAATAGACCGACAACCTCCGGCCACCATAGTGGTGACCAGTTATATGCGTTGCCAACGGCTGACTAAGCTGTCTCCATCATCTGCTGCTGGGTCAACATCGCGGCGCCAATCAGCTCTTTGGTATAAGCGTTCTGTGGTACCTGGAAGATGTCGTCAACACTTCCCGCCTCGACCACCTTGCCCCGCTGCATCACCATAACGGTGTCCGACAGAGCCCGCACAACGGCAAGGTCGTGACTGATAAAGAGATAAGTCAAGTCGTATGCCTTCTGCAGGCCACGCAATAGCTCAACCACCTGTTTTTGAATGGTCCGGTCGAGCGCGGATGTCGGCTCGTCCAGAACGACAAACTGCGGTTTGAGAACCATTGTCCGCGCGATTGCAATGCGCTGACGCTGACCGCCGGAAAACTCGTGCGGATAGCGGTTGCGCATCACTGGATCGAGCGACACTTCTTCAAGTGCCTGACAGGCTCTTTGATCCCTGTCCCGGGCACTTAAGGACGGCTCATGCACCAAAAGGCCTTCAGAGATGATCTGCCCGACGGTCATGCGCGGGCTCAAGGACCCAAAGGGATCCTGAAAGATCAGCTGCATGTCCTTGCGCAAAGCACGCATGGCGGCCCGGTCCTTGCCCGAGACCACCTCCCCTTGAAAGACAACCCGCCCACCGGCCGGCAGCAAGTTCAAAACAGCGCGGCCGAGTGTGGATTTGCCGGATCCGCTCTCACCAACGATGCCCAGCGTCTGGCCCCGGCGCAGCGAGAAGCTGATATTGTCAACAGCCCTCAGGATATGGGCCGGACCAAAAAGCCCTGCCTCCAGAACAAACTCCACATCCACTTTCTGCGCTTCCAGAAGCACCGGTGTGTTGTCGGGCACAGGAGGCTTATGACCCGTCGGTTCGGCGTCGAGCAGCATCCTAGTGTAGGGGTGTTCCGGCTGAGTGAAAATCCGAGCTGTCTCGCCGCTTTCCACAACCTCGCCGGTCTTCATTACATAGACCCGGTCGGCAATCCGACGAACGATGCCGAGATCATGGGTGATGAAAATTACGGCCATGCCCAGACGTTTTTGCAGATCCGCCAGAAGATCCAGGATCTGCGCCTGGGTGGTCACATCGAGTGCCGTCGTCGGCTCATCTGCGATCAGGACATCGGGATCATTGGCGAGCGCCATGGCGATCATCACCCGCTGACGCTGGCCACCGGACATCTCGTAAGGATACGCCTTGATCTTGCGTTCCGGCTCCGGAATGTTGACGAGCTTCAACAGCTCCAGGGCTTTCGCTCGCGCCTGTTTCCAGCTGAGGCCGCCGTGCACGACCATCGGCTCAGCGAGCTGGCGCCCGATTGTGTAGAGCGGATCCAGCGAGGTCATCGGCTCCTGAAAGATCATGGTGATCTTCTTGCCGCGCACCTTGTTCAACTGATGCGCCGGCAATCCCAGGATGTTGCTATCCTCGTACAGGACTTCGCCTTGCGTCCGACCGTTGGAGGCAAGAAGCCCCATCGCAGCCATCAGTGTCTGGCTTTTTCCGGAGCCACTCTCGCCGACGATAGCCACGGTTTCTCCGGGCTTCGCATTGATATCGACGCCGCGCACGGCATTGACCGGACCGGTGGCGGTCTCAAAGTCGACTTTCAGGTCCTTGATCGCCAGGACCGGGCGTTTTGGGTCTTGCATGGGCCTCCCTCCTATCGGTCCTTGGGATCCAGCGCATCGCGCAGTCCGTCGCCGATAAAGTTCAGCGCGAACAGTGTCGATGTCAGGAAGATGGATGGGAAGATCAGCATCCAGGCTGACCCTTGCAGATTGCGTGCGCCTTCGGAAATCAGTACGCCCCAACTCGTCATCGGCTCCTGGATGCCAAGACCGAGGAACGAGAGGAAGCTCTCAAGAAGGATTACCTTCGGCACGAGCAGGGTCATATAGACAACCACCGGACCGAGTGTATTCGGGATGATGTGTCGGCGAACGATACCGCCGTCGCCAACGCCCATGGCCTCGGCTGCCTGCACGTATTCCTGCCGCTTGATGGTCAACGTCTGACCGCGCACGATCCTGGCCATATCCAGCCATTCGACCGCCCCAACGGCGATAAACATCAAAATGAAATTCCGGCCGAAGAACACCACCAGCATGATCACGAAGAAGATGAAGGGGAGAGAATACAGAATGTCGACCACCCGCATCATCAGCTGGTCGGCCCGTCCGCCAAGATATCCGGACGTCGCCCCGTAAAGAACACCGATGGTAATGGCAACGACGGTCGCGAGCAGACCGATGGTCAAGGAAACACGGCCGGCAATGAACGTCCGGGACATCAGGTCCCGGCCATTCGCATCGGTGCCAAAGTAGAAATGCAGGTAGTTGACGTCCGCTGTCAGCGTCGCGCGCTTGTTATCGTCTGCAAGGTCGCTCAAGGCGGCGTTTTTGAACAAGTCGCTTCGATCGATGTACCGCGTTGATCGTGTATCGATGGCCCGGCGGGAGGTCACTTGCGCCACCACCTGATCGCCAACCCGCTCATAACTTTCAAGACTCAAACGCGCTCGTTTCACAAGGGCTTCAAACGCTGGCTCAACCTGATCCGGTTTCGGGTAGGCGCCCAGGCTTGCCGGCACCTTCACATAGTCCCTGTAAACCGTGTCATAGTCATGCGGCGACAGGATCGGGCCAAAGGCCGACAACAGCGCAATGGTGGCCAGCACAATCATGCTGGCAACAGCCGCCTTGTTCGCCAGAAGCCGGTCGCGGGCATCATCCCAGAGCGAGCGCCCGCGTTGCGGAACGTCGACGGTATCGGGTGTCGTGACATACATGTGTGATATCCTCAGTCGTAGCGCACGCGCGGATCAAGCAGCGCATAAAGCAGATCCACGACCAGGTTGAAGATGATGACGAAACACGCCACGACGACCACGGTGCCCATAACCAGCGTGTAGTCGCGGTTCAGCGCGCCTTGCACGAAATAGCGCCCAATGCCGGGAATACCGAAGATGGTCTCCACCACCACGGATCCGGTCAACAGGGCAGCCGCGGCCGGCCCCATGTAAGACACCACCGGCAGGATCGCGCCGCGCAAGGTGTGGACCACTATCACCAGATAGTTTGTCAAACCATAGGCCCGAGCGGTTCGAACGTGGTTGGAGCGCAACGCCTCGATCATGGATCCGCGGGTCAATCGGGCAATCACCGCAATCTGCGGCAGTGCCAGTGTCACCACGGGCAGGATCTTGTTGACGAAGGCCCCATCACCCCAGCCCCCAACAGGCAGCCAGCCGAGCCAGACACCGAGCAAGAGCGTCAGAACGGGAGCCACGACAAAGTTTGGTATGGTCACACCCAGGGTCGCAGCGGCCATCACAGAGTAATCCGCCGGACCATTTTGCCGGAGCGCAGCTACAACACCCATGAGACCACCGACAACCAGCGCCAGGGCAAGGGCGCTCATACCGAGTTGGATCGAGATCGGCAAACTGGCAGCAAAGAGTTCATTGATGGTGAAGTCGCGAAAGTAAAAGCTCGGCCCAAAATCGAGCTGCGAAATAGATTTCAGATAGAGCAGATACTGTGTCCAGAGCGGCTCGTCCAAGTGATAAATCTTGTTCAGATTTTCCATCACTTTGGCTTCAAGCGGGCGTTCGAGATCGAACGGCCCGCCCGGCGCGATCCGGATCAAAAAGAAGGAGATTGTTACAATCAGAAAAATCGTCGGGATTGCGCCCAGCAATCGACCGAACACGTAGCGGGTCATCAGCTTGCCCTTCTCATTCCACGATGATCTTGGGGTCAGGAATCATTAAATTGATTGAATTGGCACGGCAAACGGCGATGAGCTGCAAGGAAAAGCGCAATATGCGGGCTTCGTGCCCGGCTGAGCGGTTTGACGGAGCGGATCGAAGCCGTTTTGCATTCCGGAAGTATAGAGTGACTTTGCCCGGCAACGTCGTTGCAATCCTTTGAAAACCGGACGGTTTCCTGCAGCACTGCGCCTCGTATCGGAACAAATTCTTCCCTACCAATTCATCCAAATTAATGGGTCCTGGCCCTAAGCCAATCAGGCTGCCATCTTGCAAAACCGGCAGCAGCGGAAGATCCGCCGCTGCCAATTTCGAATGTTACCGTTATTGGGCAATACTCATCCAGCGTGTCGGATGGATATTTTGAAGATTATCTTCAAATCCACTGACCGTGTCGGAGACGAGATTCATGGAGCCGTAGTACATCAACGGGATGAACGGCAGGTCACGCATGAACAAAGCTTCGGCCTGCTGCAGGAGCTGCGCGCGCTTTTCCAGATCAACGGTCTTTGCGGCCTCATCCATCAGCGCGTCATATTCCGGATTGTTGTACCGCGCGTAGTTGAAACCCGTGTTGTCGCTTTCCACCATAAACAGGAAGTTCTGAGGATCGGAGTAATCGCCGATCCAGCCGGCACGTGCGACATCGAAGTCACCCCGGTCCCTCAAATGCGCATAGTGGGTGGCGACATCCGTGTTGAGCATGGACACTTCAACACCCAAAGGCTTCCACATATCGGCGATCGCAACGGCCGTGTTCTTGTGGTTTTCGGAGGTGTTGTAGCGGATCTCCAACTGCAGTGGATTGTCTGGAGAGTAACCAGCGCCAGCAAGCAGCTCGATCGCCTTGTCTTCACGGTCAATCAAGGACATGTCCTTGTAGTCCGCATAAGCCGGTTCACCGTAGTTGCCGATGCCAGGCGGAACGAAGGAATAGGCAGGGACCATAACGCTGCCCCAGATTTCCTCGGCAAGGAACTCCCGGTCGATCGCCATGGACAGAGCCCGTCGCACATCCGGGTTGGACAGCGCTTCGTCTTCATGGTTGAGGGCGTAATAGTAGTTGCCTAGATACGGCGCGACGCGGAACTGCGGTCCGAGCTCTTCCTTCATAAAGGCGACCTGCTCGGTCGGCGCATCGTTGTTGGTATGCAGCTCGCCCGCCTGGAACCGGCGCAGGGCCGCACCCCGGTCTTCGGTCGGATAGAAAATCACCGTATCGATCTGAACATTATCCGCATCGTGGAAGTGCGGGTTCTTGTTGGCCTTCAGCTGGGCGTTCGGTGTGAACTCGACCAGCGTGAAAGGCCCGTTCGAAACGATGTTTTCCGGCTTCACGAAGTCCGTGCCATGAGCCTCAACGGTGGCCGGGTGTACAGGCAATCCTGTCTGGTGACCCAGCAAGTCAATGAAATACGGGGTGGGCGCTTCCAAAGCGATTTCGAGCGTGCGGTCATCAATCGCCTTAACGGCCAGTTCTTCCACCGCAATGTCACCGGTGTTGACAGCTTCGGCGTTCTTGATCGGGTACAGGATGTTTGCATATTTTGCGCCTGTTTCCGGATTCATGATCCGGCGCAGCGAATAAACGAAATCGCCAGCAACCACCGGGTCGCCATTCGACCACTTGGCATCTTCGCGGAGCGTGAAGGTGTAAACAGTGCCGTCTTCCGAGGCCGTCCAGCTTTCGGCAACACCCGGGATAATTTCCCCTTTTGCGTTGTAAGCGACGAGGCCTTCATAAAGATCGCGCAGAATGTGCGCCTCATAGACGGTGGACGTCTTGTGCTGGTCCAGTGTTTCCGGGTCACCTGTGTTTCCACGGTGATAAACCACTTCGGCCATGGCCGTAAGCGATGTTGCCGCCATCAGCGCGGCGGCGAGCGCGGTGACGCGTAAGGACTTGATCATATCGTTCTCCCCTCAGGATTTTTGTCAATTTAAGAAACGATGGCGATATACATTCCACGCCCATAACGTGCATTCAAGCGCTGCCTGAATATGTTTCCGCCAAGAATCCAAAAAGGCGATATTCTTCCTAATATAAGATATGAAGGGGAAAATATTTCCGATATTGAAGAGTGCAACCAAAGAAGTCACGCTCGGCAACCGATGCCAAATCACAATCTAAAGTTGTTTTCGGTGTTGCGGCGCTGCTTGGAGAAGCGATGCTACACCTTCTTGGCATCACAAACAAAACCGGCCGGCCCAAACAGAACGCTCGAACGTGTGCGTACACTGTTCGAAACGTCCGGTCCGGAGCCGGGCGGGCTTGGTCAGCAAGTCTTCTGAGTATCAGTAACCGAGATACGAGGAACCGAGGCTGTCGCGGTACTTGTCGACCCATTTTGTGTTGATCGCTTTCACGGTGCCGTCAGCTTCAATTTCCTTGAAACACCGGTCAAAGTCGGCCGCAACCTTCGCATCCCGGAACGCCATGGTGTACGGGCTGGAGTCAAACACGGCCTTGAAGGAAACAGACTGATTGGGATCGAACCGCAGATCGCTTTGGCCCCGAAGCTGCTGATTGTACTCCGCAAACAGCATGCCGTCGCCGATGATTGCGTCGACACGCCCGCCGAACAGCGACCGGCTCTGAGTAATCTGATCGGTCACTTCCCTGTAGTCCGCAAACGATCCGGTGTGGTCGGCAAGGCCCGGAATAATGCTTTCAGCGCCTTTGAAGCCGATAACCTTCTTGCCGGAAAGATCCGGCAAACCGTCGTAGCTGGCGCCACTGTCCGTCAGAAACGAGACACCGTTCTGATAGTGGATATAGACGCCGGTCGCGGTGCCATCGATCGGCATGCCCATCGGAACAGTCGCGACGGCATCGCCCTGCCCGTTCTTGAAGCTTTCCCAGTGACGTGTGAACGGCTGAATGTTGAATTTGACCGTGTGACCGCATTTCTCAAGGGCCGCAGTAATCAGCTCCGCCTCGCGGCCGCCGCCACCGTCAAGAAACATGGGTGGCAAGTTGCCCGCCATTACGGTGATCTCGTCCGCCCATGACGTTGCCGGCTGCAGAGTCATTGTCAGGAGGACAGAAACGAGGGCTGTTTTTTTCATCGATTTTCCCAGTGTCTGGAGGCCAATTAGGACACCATCCAAATCGATAGCTATGAAAAACAGCTTAATTTGGCTCGCTGTATTTATCGCACTGTAATTACTACTAAGTAATTCAAATTTAATTCGAATTTTCGAAAACTTTACCTGCTGATTGACGCAGGGACTGCCTCTTGGGCACGAAGACTTTGCCTCCAAAGACACTCTGCAAATTACGGCAAGGAAAACCGACGCGCAGTCAGCGCGCCGGTGCGATCATTTTGGATCCACACACAAACAAACGGGGCTCACCGGCAGAATCGATGTTTCCCGCTGTAAGCCAGATACGTGCCGGTATTTGGGTTAAAGGACTTAAACTTACGGGCACAATACGCGTAGTACTCCGGTGTAAACGGCGCGAGCCCGGTCTTGGTGTACGGCACCCGCTGAGGGGCGCCCGGGTAGACCACGATCGGCGGCGGTGCAATGTAGAGGGGCGGATTGATCCGAACTCGTGACCGGTAGCGATAAGGGCGCTTGTAATACGGACGATAGTAAGGCCGGTGCGGTCTATAGTAACCGCCGCCATAATACCCGCGGCCGCCATAGTAGCCGCGACCGCCGTAATAGGCACCGCCACGATACCCGCCAGTCCCAAAGGAAAAGCCAATGCCTCCGCTGCCGATGTAGATGGAATCTGCTTTCGCAGTTTCCGTTCCGCTTACCAGCACTCCGGCTACAATCACTGCAAGGCCGAACACTGAAGCGGCTGCAAGTCTCATTGCTGCACGCGTCCGTCGGCGCATCAGATCAGTTATTTCATTCAAGCTGCGACCAGTCACCGTTGACGCCTCCACGTTTGCCCGGTTGCTTTGCCCCTGCCTTCAGTGATCACTATACATGCTTTCATGGCCAAAATCGTCCGCCTGACGATCAATTCTTTAAAAGCCGTTTCCGGCTGAGCTTGCAAGCCGCTCCCGGCGCCCGTAAAACCCGGCGCCAGACCCTCAATTCCCAGACCGGACACACATGGCCCCTCCTCCGCTTTTGACCCTTCGCGACGTTCATCTGACCTTCGGCGGCACTCCGCTTCTGACCGGCGCGGAACTCTCCGTGGCAGAAGGGGAACGGCTGTGCCTGGTCGGGCGCAATGGCTCGGGCAAATCGACCCTGTTGAAGATCGCCGCCGGCATGGTGGAAATGGACACCGGCGAACGGTTTTTTCAGCCGGGCCGCACGATCCGCTACCTGCCGCAAGAACCGGACCTTTCGACCTATGCCTCCACGCTGGACTACGTGAACGAAGGACTAACGGATGGCGATGATCCGTACCGCGGTGCTTATCTGCTAGAGGTTCTGGGGCTTACCGGACAGGAAGATCCGAAAGCGCTCTCCGGCGGCGAAGCCCGCAGAGCGGCCCTTGCGCGCACGCTGGCCCCCGAGCCGGATATTCTCCTCCTCGATGAGCCGACCAACCACCTTGACCTTCCCGCCATCGAGTGGCTGGAAGAAGAGCTGAGAAGCCTGAAATCCGCCATTGTCCTGATCTCCCACGATCGCCGTTTCCTGGAAAACCTGTCGCGTGCAACGGTCTGGATCGACCGGGGCATCTCGCGCCGTCTCGACAAGGGCTTTGCGCATTTTGAAGCCTGGCGCGATGAGGTCTTTGAACAGGAAGAGGTCGACCAGCAGAAGCTCGCGCAGAAGATCAAGCGCGAAGAGCACTGGATGACCTATGGGGTCACCGCGCGGCGCAAGCGGAACATGCGCCGGGTGCGCGAGTTGGCCGATCTGCGCAAGCAAAAACGGGAGCATCGCGGCCCGCAGGGCACCGCCAAACTCTCTGCCGCCGAAGGCGAAACCTCCGGCAAACTGGTGATCGAGGCCAAGGGCATTTCGAAAACCTATGGCGACCGGCCCATCGTCAAGGACTTCTCGTCCCGCATTCAGCGCGGCGACCGCATTGGCCTTGTCGGCCCGAATGGCGCGGGCAAGACAACGCTTTTGAAGATGCTGACGGGCGAGCTGACCCCAGACACCGGCTCGGTGCGCCTTGGCACCAATCTTGAGATGGTGACGCTCGACCAGAAGCGGGAAAACCTCAACCCGCAGGACAGCCTGTCCTCCGTCCTGACCGGAGGACGCGGCGACACGGTCATCATCGGGGACGAGACCAAACACGTGATGTCCTACATGAAGGACTTCCTGTTTTCGCCCGAACAGGCCCGAACGCCCGTCGGCGTGTTGTCAGGCGGCGAGCGCGCGCGCGCCCTGCTTGCCCGGGCGCTTGCCTCAACATCCAACATGATGGTGCTCGACGAGCCGACCAACGATCTTGATCTGGAAACGCTCGACCTCCTGCAAGAGCTGCTTGCCGACTACAAGGGCACGGCACTGATCGTCAGCCACGACCGTGATTTCCTCGACCGGGTGGCGACATCGGTCATTGTCTCTGAGGGCAACGGGGTGTGGCGGGAGTATGCGGGCGGCTACACCGACATGCTCGCCCAGCGCGGCGCAGGCGTCAGCGCGCGCAAGGTGGAAAAGTCAGCGCCGTCCAGGAAGGAAAAGGCCCAAGGGTCAGCACCTTCAGAGGAAAAGCCGAAGAAGAAATCGAAACTCAGCTTCACCCAGCAGCATCTGCTTAAATCTTTGCCTGAAGACATCGAGAAAATTGAAGCGCAGCTTGAAAAACTTCAAAGCGACATGAACGACCCGGAGCTCTACGCGAAGAACCCGGACAAGTTTGCCAAGTTATCCGCGCAAATCACTGATCTTTCGACCAAAAAAGATGAAATGGAAGAACAGTGGCTCGAGCTGGAGATGCTCAACGAAGGCTGAGCGGTGGTGTGTGGCGCGGAGAACAGCCGTCGCCGTCCCAGTCCTGAGCCGGGACCTACGCTCCCACCAGCGGACCAATGCTTACAGCGAAACTTCCCGGCCATCGCAAACGCGTGGATCCCGGATCTCCGCTTTGCTGCGTCCGGGAAGCTCTTCTTCCCAACGTCATCCCCGCCCCCGAGCGGGGATACATGCCGTTGCCCAGCCACTCGATGAGACGCGATTTGGGCACGGTCACGGGATGAATTGGCCGAGTGTGGAACGTGGCGAGCTCAGCCGACCTTGTGCCCATGAAAAAGGGGCGCCCGGGCCTCTCGGGCGCCCCTTCAGAGCCCCCCTGGATTATGGTTCGGTTTGGCTCTGATCTCGGTATTTCAGTTTGGCCGGCTTAAGACCGGTTGCCGCGATGTGCCCATCCCGTCATTCGCATTTCCAGCCATGCCATTAGTGCGTACATAATAATACCCAGAACAGCGAGAGCGACAAGCCCTGCCCATACGAGCGGTACGTTAAACTGGGACTGGGCCAGCTGCATCATGTAGCCAAGACCTGAGTTGGCCGCGATGGATTCAGAAATCACCGATCCGACGAAGGCAAGCGTGATCGCCACCTTCATCGAACCGAACAAGTAGGGCATCGCCCGCGGAATACCGACCTTCAGCATGATGTCATGTTTCTTGGCCCCCAACGCCCGCAACACGTCCTCCATCTCCGGTTCAATGGTCGCAAGACCGGTGGCCACATTCACAACGATCGGAAAGAACGCAATTAGGAATGCTGTCAGGACAGCGGGAGTGGTGCCGATGCCGAACCAGATCACGAGGATCGGAACAACGGCGACCTTCGGGATCGAGTTGAAACCGATCATGATCGGGTAAAGGCCTGCATAAATCGACCGGCTCCAGCCGATCGCAAGGCCGAGCGCCATACCGCCAACAACGGCCATAATGAAGCCGACAACGGTCGTGTAGAGCGTCTGAACCGAGTTCTTCCAGATCGGCGACCAGTACTTGACTGTTGCCACCCAGATATCTGAGGGCGCCGGTAGAATGATCACGGGGATATCGAGAACCTGAACGGACCCTTCCCAGAGGACAAACAGGCCAATTGCCCAAAGCCAGGGCGCAGCGGTAATCCAACGAGAGTCAGTCATGCGGCAGCCCTCGCATCGGCGATCAGATCGCGCAGTTCGTGAACAATGTCGTTGAAGGCGCTCTCATAGGTCAGCTCGATCGGACGTGGACGTTCAAAGGGCACTTCCCGCTCACGGATGATCGTGCCTGGGCGGGCGCTCATGACAAAGACCTTGTCTGCAAGGAACACCGCCTCGCGGAGGTCGTGAGTTACAAGAATGGTCGTGAAACCTTTCTCCGCGTGCAGATCGCGCATGACCTGCCAAAGCTCTTCACGCGTAAAGGCGTCGAGCGCGCCAAAGGGCTCGTCCAGCATCAATAGGGCCGGGTCATGAATGAGCGCCCGGCACAAATTGGCGCGTTGCTGCATGCCGCCAGACAATTGCCAGGGATACTTGTCGCCAAATCCTGACAGGCCGACCAAATCCAACAGAGCTTCCGCCTTGGCCGTGTAGGCCTGCTTTTCGGAACGAAACTTGGATCTGTGCGGCTGCACGATCTCAAGGGGCAGCATGACGTTTGCAAGTGTGGAGCGCCAAGGAAGCATGGACGGGTTCTGAAAAGCCATGCCGGCAACGGACACCGGACCGTCCACTTCGTGCCCAGCAACTTCGATCGTGCCGTTCTGCGGCGCGATCAGGCCGGTGGCCAGTTTCATCAAGGTCGACTTCCCGCACCCGGATGGGCCGACGACTGCGGCGAATTCGCCTTTTTTGACGCTCATCGTGAGCCCATCAAGGGCGAGCGTCCCATCTGCTGCGCCGCCATAGGTCAGGCGGACATCTCTTAAATCTACAAATCCGGTCACTGAATGATCCGCTAGAAAAGGAAGGAGACCGCAGCCGGGTCGGCTGCGGCCATAGCATCGTTGAGCGGCAAACTTACTTCAGCATGCGCTCTTCTTTGGGCGGCAGATAGCTGGCATCGAAGACGCGCTCCGGTGCGGGAGGCGTGGCACTGACACCCATGGAGCCCTGGAGGTATTCCATGGACTTCGTCAGCTTATCCATGTCGACACCCCCAAAGCCGTTTTCCTTGACGGCCGGTGTTGCGATGGAACCTTCCACAGCCATCGTCAGACGCTCGATCTCGACGGCTTCATCAAGAATTTCGTTGCGCTTCATGACATAAGGGATCGCAGCGGCCGGATCAGCAATTGCGTCCAGATAGCCTTTGGTCAGGGCTTTCAGGAAGCCTTTCACGGCCTCCGGGTTTTCTTCGGCAAAGTCCGTGTTGGTGATCACCACATTGCCATAAAGACCCAGACCATTCTCGCCCATCAGGATCAGGGAGATATCGTCTTCTGGAACCCCTTGAGCTTTCAGGTTGATGACTGAGGAGAAGGAGAACCCGAAGATCGCATCGACCTGACCTTGCGCCAGCATTGGCTCGCGCACCGGGAAACCGACGCTTTCGATTGTGATGCCGGAGGTGTCGATGCCTGTGACATCAACAAAGGCCGGCCACTGGCCAAAGGCCGCATCTGGCGGCGGGGCGCCAAGGGTTTTGCCTTCCAGTGACTTAGGATCTTCCGTGACACCCTGGCTTTTGCGCCCAATCACAGCGAAAGGCGGCGTTTCATAGGCCATCATGACGGCCTTCACCTTAAGATCCGGCTGATCGTCCAGCACCTTGATCAGGGCGTTGATGTCGCCAAAGCCCATATCGTACGTGCCGGTCGCAACACGCGGGATCGACTCGCGCGAGCCCGCTCCAGTGTCGATCGTTACGTTCAGATCTTCGTCGGCGAAGTACCCTTTGTCGAGCGCGATGAAGAACGGCGCTGCCGGTCCTTCAAATTTCCAATCAAGCGTGAACTTGATGTCCGTCGCTGCAAGAGCCGTGGAAGATGTTAGGGCCAGAGCGAGGGCCACCCCTGTGAGAAGACGCATATTTTTCCCCTGCATTTGAAGAAGGTTTCGATGACGTTGAAATCAATATGCTCAAAAATCAAGCAGTACTTTTGACTGCTCATGATCTACGCAGGGCGTGCCCAATAGTTTTGCTGCGGGTTTCCAGGACAACAAGTGACTGAGTTTGCTGACTTTCCGTTGGCTGCCAGCCTTCATTTGGCCTCACGATAAGCCGAAACAGATCATAAGGAGCGACGTCAGGTGCTCAGAATATCCGCGCAATAATTAGACCAAGCGGTCAAGACACGCGGATATCCAGGCGCATGACGCAAGGCTGGCAGGAGCGGGCCCGCTGAGATAAAGACAAGTGACACGGCAATTTTGCGGAGTGGCAATGTTCGATTGGGCCTACAAGAAACGGCTGCGGGACGATCTGGAGACATGGGTCGACAAAGGCTGGCTGACCCCGGAAGGCGCAGCGGCCATTCTGGAAGACCAGGATCAGGACGACGGACGTTCCAGACTGCCCATGGCCCTAGCCGGTATTGGTGTCGTCTGCGTTGCTTTGGCGTTGTTTGCCTTTATTGCCGCGAATTGGGGTGCAATCCCGAAATCCATCAAGCTGGCCGGCATTGCCGCCTTGATCCTTGGCGCGCACCTTTTGGCAGCCCTCGCCTCCCGGGCCGGCAAGAAAGGTCTTTCGGATTTGGCGACGGGTTTTGCCACCTTGGTGTTTGTCGGCGGCATGGCGCTGGTCGGACAGATTTTCCATATGCCCGCCGATTGGTCCGGGGGCGCGTTCCTGGTTTGCATGGGCGCCCTTGCCGCGGCCTGGCTGTCGGGATCCGTCACATCCCTGACGGTGGCTGCAATTGCTGCCGTTACCTGGCAGTCGTCGAGGGTGTTTACAGAGCACGCCGGCGGAGCGGACGCTGTCATCAGCGTCGTGTTTCTAGCCGCGATTTTCCTGCATCCCTTCTTCCACCCTGCCCGGCTCAGCCGGTTTGCAGCGATTGCTGTCTTGCTCGTTACTTACGGACGATGGTTTGGAGAAGTGGCCGACCGGATGCCGGGTGGAGATGATGCCGTTGGCGCCATGATCCTTGCAGGGTTTGGCGGCCTGTTCGCGACCATGATCCAACTTGGCCCGATCGGCGATCTTTATGTGAAATGGTCGAGCTACAAACCGGTCAAGACGCATGCGCACTGGCTTATGCTGCGCGCCCTTCAGGACATCGGCTTCATGATGCTGTGCGCACTTGTTTTCATCAGCCTGATTGCAGTCCAGGAGTTTGACGACGGTGTTCCGCTGATGCGGGTCTTCTCGCTACCGGTCGCACTGCCCCTGCTGTCAGCCGTTGCGCTATGTGTCATCGGCCTTCTAATGTCGTTCAAGACGGAAAAGGCCCTTGCCCTTTTCGCCGCCGTCGGGCTAGCCTTGCTGACCTGCTTGGCACCACTGGTCGTTCAGAACGTTTTGTTGGTGTCGGTCCTCGCCCTCGCCTCATCGATCGGTCTTTGCACCCTTGGCACCTGGTTCAACAACCGCTTCTGGATGCTCTGTGCCTATCTTGCGCTGACGGGTGTTGGGCTTTGGCTGCTTCAGGTCACCATCGGCTCCCTTTTGGGACAATCGGTCTTCTTCCTGATTGCCGGACTTGTCCTTCTTGGCATGGCGCTTTGGCTGGCCCGTTTGTTCAAACGGAAGTCCGGACCGGCAGACAAAGCGGAGGCTTCGTCATGACCGCCGAAGCACTCGAGCAACAGCCAACCACCCGCTCACGGAAACTGTCTCCGTTCTTGAAATGGGGCTTGATCGCACTTGTCCAGCTGACCCTCATTGCTCTGCCCCTGATTGACCGGCTTGATGTTCAAATGAGCGGCAAGGAGGTGACCCTGGCGCTGGTCCCGGTCGATCCGCGGGACCTTCTGCGCGGCGATTATGTGATCATCAACCTGGCGATCGCCCGTGTGTCCATTGATCTGCCCGGCGCGAATGACGTCAAAGAGGGCGATCGGGTCTACGTCAGCTTGGAGACCGGAAGCAGCGGCCTTATGCGTGCTGTCTCCGTTGGCAAGTCACCAGAGACATCCGGCACTGTCGCCATGGCCGGGACAGTCCGGTCCGTCGGTGGCAGCGACATTCGCATCGACTACGGTATTGATGCGTTCTTCTTGCCCGAAGGCGACGGCCTCATCATCGAGGACCTGGATACGGAGCGCGTCAATCTGGTGGTGGCCGTGACTGAAGATGGCCGGTCATTGCCGCTGCGCCTTCTGGTCGACGGAAAACCCTTCAAAAACGACGCAGCCTTTTGACGGCGCAGCCGCCTGGGAGTATGAGCGCGCTATGATATTCTTCGCAAAGGCCGCTTATGTCCGATCCTGCTCTTGAAACACTGGTGCTGCCAATCTCGTCCGGGGACATGGACCTGCCGGACCGCGCCCGAATCCTTGTGCTCCGCGCCCGCGCAGGACGCCCGCTGAAAGATCTGGAGCCACATGAGATCGTGTGTGAGCAAAGCTTTGCACCGGATCGTGATGCCCTTCAAAAAGCCGGGTTCAAGGTGGAGCCGGAAACGAATGAAGACGGCTTTGATGCTGTGCTGGTCTTGCCCGGACGCCAGCGGCAGGAGGCACGCGCCCTGCTCGCCCGGGCGGCCACCAAGACGAAGCCCGGTGGCACCGTCATTGCCTGTGCACCCAATACGGAAGGCGCGAAAACGCTGGAGCAGGACTTTTCGGCGCTCTTCGGCAGTACTGACAAGCTCTCGAAGAACAAGTGCCGCGTTGTCTGGGCCCCTGTTGATGCGAGCAGCCTCGACACTGCGCTGATGACAGATTGGTCGGGTCTGGATGCGCCGCGGCCTGTTCTCGATGGTGCTTACATCAGCCGACCGGGAGTCTTTGCCTGGGACCGCATCGATCCGGCGTCCAGGCTTTTGGCCGAGAACCTCCCCGACAGTTTGAGCGGCCGGGGTGCAGATCTCGGCGCGGGCTTTGGTTACCTTTCCCGACAGGTTCTGGAAAAGGCACCAAAGGTCGCCGCCCTCGATCTTTATGAGGCAGAAAAACGCGCTTTGGATCTGGCGGAACAAAACCTTGCGTCCTTCAAGGGCAAGAAGGCGATGACAGGCATCTGGTCCGATGTCACAAAAGGCATAGAGGGGCCGTACGATTTTCTGGTGTCCAATCCCCCTTTCCATCAGTCGGGCAAGGCTGACCGTGCGGATGTCGGTCAAGGGTTTATCCGGGCAGCTGCTCAGGGTCTGCGCTCCGGGGGAGCGTTTTATCTGGTGGCCAATCGGCACCTGCCTTACGAGCGCACGCTCGGCGACGTGTTCGACCGCGTCGAAATGCTTGCCGATGCCGGCGGCTACAAGGTGATCAAGGCAACCAAGGGCAAGGGAGGCAAGTAAGATGAGACTGGTCAAGCTCCTCGCCAACCTTGGCTACGGCAGCCGGAAGGAAATGCAGCAGGCGATCCGCCATGGCTGGGTGACCGACCGGAAGGGCAACCAGCTGAAGGCCGACGCGAAGACGGATCACGAAGACATTCTCTTCGACGATGAGCCGCTCGACCCGGCGCATGGCGTCGTCATCTTGATGAACAAGCCGCTCGGCTACGTTTGCTCAACAAAGGACCAGGGACGTCTGGTCTATGATCTTCTGCCGGACCGGTTCCGGATGCGCAAACCCGTGCTCTCGACCATCGGCCGTCTGGACAAGGAAACATCCGGCGCCTTGCTGTTCACGGACGACGGGACATTTTTGCATCAGGTGATCTCGCCCAAATCGAATGTTCCAAAGGTCTATGAGGTCACACTCGACCGGCTCATGAACGGCAGCGAAGCCGCATTGTTCGCCTCCGGCGAGATGATGCTGGAGAACGAGCAGAAGCCTTTGAAACCGGCCGAGTTGGACGTGATTGACGAGACACACGCGCGCCTCACCTTGCATGAAGGCCGCTATCATCAGGTCCGGCGCATGTTCGCGGCCACGGGCAATCATGTCACAGATCTTGCCCGCAGCCGAATTGGCACCCTCACTCTTGAAGGTGTTGACGAAGGTCAGTGGAAAGTCCTGACCGAAGACGACAAGGCACTGATCTTCTCATGAACCAACGGTGCGGCCACGGACTTGATCCGGGGCCAGCTGTTCAGGTGGTCCCGGCGCTGCGGCCGGGACAGCAACTGTCGGCTTACCGGCTCAACACGCGGATCCGGCTGTCGAACTCGCCCCGATCAACATAGCAACCGCGCAGATGCCGGTAACCGGTATTGGGATCGAACGAAGCCCGGCCATGAAGCACCCGGCGATTGTCGAAGATCACCATTTCCCCGCCTTCAAGACGCGTGGTGATGACATAGTCGCTTGAACGGGTCTTCTGCATGATTTTCCGGTAAGCCCGGTAGTAGGCTTCCATCTTGTCAGCGGGCAGATCGAAGACTCCGGCCAGATGGGCATTGAAATGCAGCTCCTGCAAATTGCCAAAGGCATCCAGATCGATCACCGTCTGATGGCGGCGAATGTCATAGCTGTCATCATGAAACCGGAACGGGACCGGCGTTTTTGACAGGAGTTCAAAGGCCTCCGGATCGTTCTGGCGCAGATCTTCGGCAATGGCGAAGCCGTCGCAGAAGGTGGACCCGCCGCCTTGCGCATCGTTGGCAAGGCAATGCAGGAACTGAAAGCCTGGTGGCAGCTCCTGATTTGCCAGATCGGTATGCAGCGGCAAAGCGTGTGAGGTGTAGGCAAGATTGTTCGGGTTCGGCATGGACCGAACTTCAAACGTCACGCCGAAATTGGTTTCCCTGAGAAAGCCAATCCGCTTGGCTGCAGCCATACCAGCTTCCCGGTCATCCGCCATGCCGTCCACGATGGCAAGACCCGTCTTCTTCGTCTCGATCAAGAACCCCAAAAGGGCTTGATCATCGTTCATCAGATCGGCGGCACTGATCCTTGGCAGGCTGGCCGATTGGAAATCGCCGCGCCACAAGGTCGGCGGAATGTTCGCCGGGTCCTTCAGGCCAATTCCGGGCCGGTGAGCCTTCAGCCAATCGGCGTCAAACCGGCTCTGGTGCTCTTCTCCGTCCCATTTAATCCGGACCGCTTCGCCATCGAGTTCAGCAGAGAGAATTCCAAGCGTTTCCGGAATACTGGTGAGATCGAATTCCCGTTCGTGAGTTTGCGGGTGAAAGCCGCTCGGGCAATTGTCCCGGAGCCAGAGAAAGGGGAAGTCGGCGCTGGTGCCGTCCGCCCAGGCAACAGTGAGAACGCGGTCGCTGCCGCGCAGGGTGATCGATGTCATGAGTGTTGTCCACTGACGTTGTATTGAAATCAGAGCTGCGGCATCGGCCGCACAAATGTCATAGGCTGGCGGGGGGCGGCCACCACCAGTGCGCTTTGTTATGAGGCTGTCCGGGCATCCGCCCAACAACTGCAATCATCGTTCAAAGCCGTCTTGCAGGCTTGGCCTGCGATTTCAATCCGCTTCAAGCTACATCAAAGCACTCGCCCGGCAAGAGATATTTTGCCGGGCGAAGGTGTTAACCTGTGATATCCGCAAGTTGCTTCAGGATTTGGAGGCCCGCGCCGCCAAAGCAATGGCGATATAACTCCAGCCATTGATCAACACAGAGATGCCTGCGATCAGCCCAAGCGCCCAGGCGGCAGAACCCGGCAGGTCCATCCAGATCATGACCCCGGCGGCCAGTGACACAACACCGGCAATCAACACCCACACCCAGCCATCATGCGGCTTGAGCTTGAAAGCCATGACGATCTGGCTGATGCCCTGGGCTGCAAAAATCGCTGCAATGACAAGCGTCAGCGCAAGTGTCCCGGCGAGCGGGTTCACATAGATGACAACGCCGCCGATCACTGCAATGACGCCTGTGATCATGTTCCAGATGAATGCGGCCGTGCCCTGGGTCTTGAAGGCCTGATAGATCTGGACGAGGCCTCCGACAAACAAAACAGCTGCAATCAGGATCGTGACCGCAATCGAGGTTGCCAGCGGCGCGGCGATCAGGATCATGCCTCCGAGAACGAGCGCGATCCCCAACGCCAGAAACCAGCCCCAATTTTCCTGGATCTTGGTTTTCATGTCTTCAAGTGACTGAACTGCATCGCTCATCGGAACCTCCTTAAAAATAACATCGCTGACGACGATAACCATTTGCATCAATTTCGCAAACCGCTGATGACGCCAGCCTAGGAAATCATGGAATTTGAATGCTTGACAAAAACTGTGCAATTGCACATTAAGGACACATGTCCGACGATGACTTTTCCTTGTGCGTGTTGACCAACGCCCGCAAAGCTGCGCGCGCAGTCAGCCGCTATTATGATCAGATGGCCCGGAAGGCGGGATTCACATCGGGTCAGTTTTCCGTTCTGGTCACAGTGCGGGAGCACGATGGCGCAACCACGGCAGAATTGGCGGAACGCCTTTCCATGGAGCGCACGACCCTGGTTCGGAACGTGGCGCTCCTGGAAAAGAAGGGCTTCCTGATCTCGCGGCCTGCCGCCGATGCCAGGGGCAAGGCCTTCAGCATCACAGAGCAAGGCAACTTGTTGATTGAAAATGCCCTCCCGCTTTGGCGCGATGCCCAGGAGCATGTCAAGGATCTGCTCGGAGAAGAAGACTTTTTGACTTCCGTCCGGCTGATGAAACGCCTGTCACAACTCTAACCGAAACAACTGCCAATATCCTCGGGATTTGGTTCAAGTTGACTTCAAAAGTGTAATTACACAAATCTTTGGAACTACAGGAGAGCGCAATGAGACGAGTGGTCGTAACGGGATTGGGTGTCGTGTCCCCTATTGGAACCGGTGTCGATGGATTCTGGTCGCGCATAATCGAAGGCGCCAATGGTATCCGGCGGATCACGAAATTCGATGCCAGTGATCTCGCCTGTCAGATCGCCGGGGAAGTTCCTTCAATTGATGAAGACGAATTCGGTTTTGATGTTGATGCCGCACTCGACGCCCGCGAACAACGGCGTACGGACCGTTTCATTCACTTTGCCCTTGCGGCCACCGGAGAAGCTCTTGCGCAAGCCGGCTGGGCGCCGGAAACCGACCTGCAAAAGACACGGACGGGCATCATCATCGGAACAGGTGTTGGCGGATTTCCGGCCATGACCGGTGGGACGCGCCTTGTGGATGAAAAAGGCCCGCGCCGCGCCTCACCTTTCCTCGTTCCCTCGTTTCTGGCGAACCTGGCGGCCGGCCAGGTGTCGATCCGCCATGGCTTGAAGGGACCGATCGGTGCGCCGGTGACAGCCTGCGCCGCCAGTCTCCAGGCTCTTGGGGATGCAGCGCGCATCATTCGGGCCGGCGAGGCAGATGTGATGATCGCAGGCGGCACGGAAGCCTGTATTGATCGCGTGTCCTATGCCGGTTTTTGCGCGGCCAAGGCGATGTCGTCCAAGCGCAACCACAATCCCGAACACGCGTCCCGGCCTTTCGATCAGGATCGGGATGGTTTCATCATGGGGGAAGGCGCCGGTATTCTGGTGCTGGAGGACTATGAGCACGCCAAAGCCCGCGGCGCCAACATCCTGGTGGAGCTGGCAGGCTACGGAACGGCGGCAGACGCCTATCACGTCACAGCCTCTCCGCCGGATGGAGAAGGCGGCTTGCGCGCCATGCAGCAAGCTCTTGCCGCAGCCGACCTGACCTCCTCGGACATTGGCTATGTCAATGCCCACTCCACATCGACACCGGTTGGTGACGCCGCAGAAGTCGCCTCGCTGAACACTGTGTTTGAAGGCCGCGGCAAGGATCTTGCCGTATCGTCCTCCAAATCGATGTTCGGCCATCTCTTGGGCGCAGCAGGTGCGGTAGAAGCCATTGCTTGCGTGAAGGCGCTGACAACCGGTCAGCTGCCTCCGTCCCGCAACCTTGTCGATCCGGATGACGCAATGACCAAGTTTGAACTGGTGCCGGACAAGGCCATCAGCCGCCAGGTCGACCACGTCCTGACCAACGGTTTCGGATTCGGCGGAGTGAACGCCAGCGCAGTCTTCTCGCGCATCTGAGACCCGATTTGAGACAAGGCCAAGCCGGGCACCAAAAGGTGCCCGGTTTTTCTTTGGTGCTTGCGCCGATGCTAAAAATATTCAAAAATATGCATATGTTAAAGTATGTCCATTCGATACGGAACCGGGAGGATTTTATGCGCCAGGGTTTTCTATCTCTATTAGCTGCGTTTTTGATGCTGGCACTGACCGGCACCGGCCCAGCATTCGCGGAAGGCGAACTGAAGATTTCCGGCGATGACACAGTCGTCACGATCCAAACCGACGAGGGCGCGGTTGATATCACCCGCTCCAAAACGGAAGCAGCCCTTATCGGCGGCGTCCTGCAGCCGATGGTCCCGCTTCCAGGGGTCACACCGGTTGGCGAGCTTGAAGTCATCGAAGCGCTGAAGTCCGGCACCGCCAAGGTCGTTGATATGCGGACGATGGAGTGGCGCACGCAAGCAACGATCCCGGGCAGCATTCATATCCCTTACACGGAAGTCGCCATGCGTCTTGATGAACTCGGCTGCGAGGGCGAACAAGGTGCTTGGGAGTGCGCTGCGGCAGAAAACGTCATCGCCTTTTGCAATGGCCCGGCCTGTCCTCAAAGCCCCGTTGCCATCAAGGCCATGGCGCGGGAGGGATATCCAGTCGCAAAGATCTTTTACTACCGCGGCGGGATGCAGGACTGGATGGTTCTTGGTCTGACAACAGCCGAAGACATGTTCTAAGCCAAAGACTGCACCTGCCTCAATCAACTGTGAAATCGACATGCAGCCAATGCGCCACTCCAGCGCATTGGCTTTTTTTGGTGGCGCGCCCAGTATTTCTCATATATGGGAATATTCTCATTATTGAGGAAACGGTATGAACGATCAGGATCTCGCACAACGCCTAGTTGGCCTGCGCAAGGCGAAGGGATTGTCGCTGGACGAGTTGGCAGAAAAATCCGGCATCAGCCGAGCAACCCTTTCCCGTATTGAGCGGAGCGACACCAGTCCGACCGCAGCTGCACTTGGGCGCTTGGCGACCGCGTTTGGCGTATCTGTTGCTGATCTTTTTGGCTTCGGTGCAGCGGCACATGATGCAAAGCTTGCACACACCGACCAACCAGTCTGGAGAGATCCGGAAACCGGGTTTCAGCGGCGCAGTGTGTCTCCAGCGATCTCCGGCTTCCGGGGCAGCGTCATTGAAGGCACGCTTCCAGCCGGCGCCATCATTTCCTATGCGGCCCCGCCCCTTTCCGATCTTGAGCATCACCTTGTTCTTCTGTCCGGTGCGCTCACTGTTACCCTTGGGGACACACGGCATGACCTCGCCCCGGGTGACTGTCTCCGTTTCCGGCTGAACACCCCCAATGCCTATCACGCGACCGGCTCCGAGCCGGCACGTTATCTCCTGACGGTGATTACCCCATGACAGAAGACACACCCAAAAGATCAGAAAAAGCCATGCCGCAGTTTAAACCGGACGCGCCCCTTCATTTGCTCACGGCAGAAGATGCGAATGGGGTTCTCTCAGACCTCGGCGCACTCCTGAAAAGTTGTGTAGAAGATGGCGCCGGGATCGGCTTCATCCTTCCATTAAGCTCAGAGAAAGCCGATCAGTTTTGGCGTTCTCGCCTGGATGATATGGCACGTGGCGCGGCGTACATGATTATTGCGCGCGAAGAAAACAACATTGCCGGTGTGGTGATGCTGTGCCTTGCTCCGCAGGACAACGGCCCGCACAGGGCAGAGGTTGCAAAACTCATGGTCCATCCGGACCATCGGCGGAAAGGTATTGCCCGGAACCTCATGGCCGCGATTGATAATCTGGCGCTCTCGCTGGGGCGCTGGCTGCTCGTGCTTGATACGGTCACGGGCGACCGGGCAGAACATCTTTACCCGACCTGCGGCTATCAGAAAGTCGGCATCATACCGGACTACGCCTATGGCAGCCACGGCGACCTTGATGCCACGACCGTGTTCTACAAGGATTTGAGGATCAGCCGAGAGATCGGGTAAGAAACCGATCCCTCGGCGTGCTTTTGAAGTACTGGTGCGAGAGGAAGGCCCGACTATTCAGCAGGCTCCTCTTTCTTGCCGGCGGTGCTGCGCGGTTTCCGGGGAGCTGGTTTGCGCGCAGCCGCGGGTTTCGCCGGAGCCTTTCTCGCAGCACGTTTGGGTGCCGACGCCTTTTGCGGCGCAGGGCTTGCGGACGCAGCCTTCTCCGTCACCTTCGGTGTGTCGCCGTCTGCATCCGGCGCACCTGCTTCACTGGAGACCAGCGGATCGGACGTGATGTCTTCGGAGACGGGCGGCAGACCCAGCACACTTTGGAAAGTCTGAACCATTTCCAGGGTATGCGGCGTCATCTCGTCGATGGCGCCCGGGATGTAACGAACGACCTTGGAGGCCATTTCGCGGTCTTCCTTGGTCTTCAGCAATTTCGGCAGGCTTTCGATCGCCTGCTCGCGGGCAAATTCCACAATCAGCGTTTGTTCCTGAAGCATGAAGCTGCGCGCATCCGGTGACAGCGACTTGAACGGCTCGTCCTGGGTCAGAACCCGTGCGGAGCGTTCGAGCCGGTCGCGGCGGACATTGCCGCGGCTGTCGGCCAGAAGGATCAGCATCCGGATCACCGCCTCGCAGAAACCGCCTTCCTCGATGTGCATGAGCGCGGCTTGCACCGGCGGCAGGCTGCGCAAGTCTTCCTTGCGTTTTAACGTGCGGCCCGGCTGATGCGTCCGGCCGAACCAGCGCATGTAGGGCGAGCCCCACACCGTGTAAAAGAGATTTTCATACCAGGTGTCCCTGAGATCCCGGAAGAGATCCAGAGACTGTTCGATCATGGCAGCACTGACACGTTCCATTTCAGAGAAAGGATTGTTTGCGTCCGCCGGCGTACGATCCTCTTTGACCCGTTCCGCCATGCCCGGCAAACCGCCAAACATTGGATTGAGGCTCGACATAATCGCGCGCTGAACCCGCAACGGATGGGTTTTGCGGCGCAATTCGGCGCTTTGCTCGGTCACTCCTGCCTGGACGAATGGGCGCACGGCCACATCATAGAATTCGGCCTGCTGTTCAGAGGCTCTGGCCACTGCTGCAAACGGAATTTCGTCGTCGCGGCCATCGTCGATCTTCATCAGGTCTTCCATCTTGCGTTCGTGGAAGGACACTGTGAATTCGCGCTCCATGAGGCCACCCTCATAGTCGTCGATCTTCATTTCATAAAGACCCGGTGCGAGCGCTTCGATGGTCTTGAGTGTCGAGGTGACCTCGGTGTGTTCCTTTTTCGCGATCTTGGAGGACACGAAGATGCCAAGGTGACCCACCTGGTCATGCACCATGTAAATGATGCGCTGGCCACGGATCGCGATCTCGCGCTCGTCCGAGTAGGTGTCGATGATCCAGTTCAAAGCCTGTTGCGGCGGGGTGATGTTGTCGCCGAAGCTGGCAAAGGCAATGATCGGCGCGCGGATCTGCTTGATGTCGATGTTGCGGCCCGGCTCCAGCTGGGCCTCGTTCTTGGACAGCTTGTTGCCGACGAAAAGCTGTTCGACGATCCACTTCATTTCCGCTTCATTGAGAAGGAAATAGCCACCCCACCAGCGCTCGAATTCCAGGAACCTATGCGGCTCGGTGTCGACCTTGGAATAAAGGTCATAGTACTTGCCGAAGTAGTTCCGTGCCGGGTTCAGCATCTCGAAATTCTGGACGATGTCGGCGCCGTCGAAGACGCCGTGCCCCAGATCTGAGTAGAACATGGCATTGTAGGTGCCACCCAGAATGCCGCCATTGTAGCGCATCGGGTTTTCACCGACCCGCCCGGCCCAGGTTGAAACCGGCGCTCCGTTCAAGACGATCGGCCCTGTCAAATCCGGATTGGTCGCGGCAAGCAGCAAGGTTGCCCAGCCCCCCTGGCAGTTGCCGGTGATGATCGGGTTCGGCGCGTCCGGGTGCTCTTCCATGATGCGGCGGACGAAGGCCGCTTCGGCATGGGTCACATCGGCCAGCGTCTGGCCCTTTTCCGGCATGCGTTTGAAGGCAATGAAATAGACCGGATGGCCGTCACGCAGGGCAACACCAACCTGACTGTCCGGCTTGAAACCGCCAATGCCTGCCCCGTGACCGGCCCGGGGGTCGATGATCACATAAGGCCGCTTCCAGGGTTTCATTTCACGGTGGTCGCCATCTTCGGGCGCTTTGATCCGGAGGAGCTGATAACAGCACGGCCGCGGCAGATCTGCGCCATCCATGACCACGTCATAATCGTAGATCAGGACCGGCGGGCATCCCGCTTCTTCGTGCTCCAAAAAGATGTCACCGCGCTGGCGCAATACGTCCATGGTCAGCACGGCCCGCTGTGCCGCATCCTTCCAATAGGACTGACAGGCATCGAACAGCGTTCCGTCCCGCTGGGCATCGGTAAGATCTTCAACCGCCTTGCCCATGTCGGCGAGGCCCAGCTGCCAGCGGCCCTTGTGATCCGCAGTGATCTTCTCAAAATGTTTGGAAAGGCCGCGCCCCATCAGCTCTGCAAGATTGGAGAGCTCGGCTCCTTGAGCCTGCAGTGCCGTAAACCGCTCGGAAGGTCCCCAGGCCGTGGCGTCGTTCAAGGAGTTCAGGAACTCGTTCTGGCCTTTTTCAAACGCGTCAAAAATGTCCTTCATGAGAACCTCCTATCCGATAATGCTGTAACCGCCGTCGATGGGATGAACACCGCCGGTTACATTAAACGCTTCGCGGCTTGCAAGGAACGCGGCATAAGCCCCGGTATCCTCGATGGTCGCAAGATGGTGAGTCGGCGCACGCTTGGCAGCGTCGTCCAAGAGTTCGTCAAACTCGGCAATTCCGGACGCTGCCCGTGTTTTCAATGGTCCAGGCGAAAGCGCGTGCACGGAGATACCTTTGGGTCCGAGTTCCGATGCCGCATACCTGACTGCGGCTTCCAGCGCGGCCTTGACCGGCCCCATGACGCCGTAATTGTCGACGACTTTCTGAGCCCCCATGAAAGAGACCGTCATGCACGTCCCGCCATGAGGCATCAAAGGTTCTGCCCGGCGGATCAAGCGCAGGAACGAGTGAACGGAGATATCCATCGCCAGACCAAACCCGTCCGCAGAGCAGTCAATCACCCGGCCATGCAAATCTTCCTTTTTTGAAAAGGCAATGGAATGCAGGATCGTATCGAGCTGGCCCCACTTTTTAGAAATCTCATCGAACAGGGCGTCCTGCTGGTCTTCGCTGCGCACATCCAGCTGCATGATGATGTCAGCGCCCAGCTCTTCAGCCAGCGGGCGGACAAACGGCTCCGCCTTTTCATTCAAATAGGTGATAGCCAAATCCGCACCCTGTGCCTTGAAGGCCTTGGCGCAGCCGTATGCAATGGATTGATCATTCGCTACCCCGACGACGAGGGCTTTTTGACCAGTTAAATCGAACATGAATGCACGGCTCCTGAAAAAGGGCCTGCCCCGGACTTTTACCGGACAGACACGGCAGATCACGCGTCGCAATGCGTAACCTACACCACTTTATCGCAGTGCAACATAGAGGGTGTGACGAAACTATGAAATTCGCCTTGGATCAGGGTTAGTGCGGATGGGGGTAAATTGCCCATCAAAAAACGGAACGCCCCAGACTGGGTCCGGGGCGCTCACACTCGTTTCAGTCAGACGGTTGGCTTAAGACAGCTCAAACCGGTCCGCGTTCATGACCTTGTTCCAGGCTTCCACGAAGTCGAAGACGAACTTCTCGTGGCTGTCGTCCTGGGCGTAGACTTCAGCGTAGGCCCGCAGGATGGAGTTGGAGCCGAAGACCAGATCCACACGGGATGCGGTCCACTTGGTGGTTCCGGTCTTGCGGTCGCGGATGTCGTACTGGCCATCACCTGTATGGATCCAGCTGTTGCCCATGTCGGTCAGGTTGACGAAGAAGTCTGTCGTCAGAGCGCCTTCCCGGTCGGTGAAGACGCCATGCTTGGCTCCACCATAGTTGGTGCCGAGCGCACGCATGCCACCGACCAGAACCGTCATTTCCGGTCCAGTGAGACCCAGCAGCTGGGCGCGGTCAAGCAAGAGCTCTTCAGTTGCAACCGCATAGTTCTCTTTGACCCAGTTGCGGAACCCATCATGGATCGGCTCGAGCGGTTCAAAGGAATCCGCATCGGTCATCTCGTCGATGGCATCGCCGCGGCCCGGCTCGAACGGCACTTCGATGTCGAACCCGACAGCTTTGGCAGCCTTCTCGATACCGACGTTGCCGCCCAGAACGATGGTGTCTGCAACAGAGGCACCAAACTTCTCGGCCAGCGGTTCCAGAACACCCAGAACCTTTGCAAGGCGGGCCGGCTCGTTGCCTTCCCAATCCTTTTGCGGAGCAAGACGGATGCGCGCGCCGTTGGCCCCGCCGCGCAGGTCCGACTGACGGAACGTGCGGGCGCTGTCCCATGCCGTTGAAACCAGTTCGGAAACGCTCAGTTCCGTTGCGGCAATCGCAGCTTTCAAACCGCCGATGTCGTAGTTGAACGGACCGAACGGAACCGGGTCCTGCCAGATCAGCTCTTCTTCCGGTGCATCCGGGCCGATGTAGCGGACATTCGGGCCCATGTCGCGGTGGGTCAGCTTGAACCAGGCGCGTGCGAAGGTTTCCTTGAAGTAGTCCGGATCGGCCATGAACTTTTCACAGATGGCGCGGTAGGCTGGGTCCATCTTCATGGCCATGTCGGCATCGGTCATCATCGGCATGCGGCGCACGGACGGATCCGACGCGTCGACCGGCATGTGCTCTTCCTTGATATCGACCGGCTGCCATTGGTTGGCGCCTGCCGGGCTCTTGGTGAGTTCCCACTCGTAGCCGAAGAGAAGCTCGAAATAGCCCATGTCGAAGACGGTCGGGTTGGTAGTCCAAGCGCCTTCAATGCCAGACGTGACGGCGTTCGACGCAACGCCCTTCATGTTCGGGTTCATCCAACCGAAGCCCTGGTCAGCAACATCTCCGCCCTCCGGCTCCGGGCCGAGCGCTTCAGCGTCGCCGTTGCCGTGCGCCTTACCGACGGTATGACCGCCTGCTGTCAACGCTGCGGTTTCTTCGTCGTTCATCGCCATCCGGCCAAAGGTCTCGCGGACCTGCGCTGCGGTTTTCAGCGGATCCGGCTGGCCGTTGACACCTTCCGGGTTGACGTAGATGAGGCCCATGTGGACCGCGGCCAGCGGGTTTTCCAGCGTGGACGGATCATCCAGGTTGTCGTAACGCTCTTCACTGGGTGCGAGCCACTCTTTTTCTGCACCCCAGTAAACGTCTTTTTCCGGATGCCAGATGTCTTCCCGGCCGAAGGAGAAGCCGTAGGTTTTCAGGCCCATGGATTCATACGCCACGGTGCCGGCAAAGAGGATCAAGTCCGCCCAGGAAATCTTGTTGCCGTATTTTTTCTTCAGCGGCCAAAGAAGACGGCGCGCCTTGTCGAGGTTGCCGTTGTCCGGCCAGGAGTTCAAAGGCGCAAAACGGATGTTGCCGCCAGCACCACCACCGCGGCCATCAGCAATCCGGTAGGACCCGGCAGAGTGCCACGCAAGGCGGATCATCAGACCGCCGTAGTGGCCAAAGTCAGCCGGCCACCAGTCCTGGCTATCGACCAGCAGCGCCTTCATGTCTTCTTTCAGCGCGCCAAAGTCGAGGCTCTTCAATTCTTCCTGATAGTCATAGTCTTCGCCCAGCGGGTTGGACTTGGTATCGTGTTGATGAAGGATGTCCAGGTTAAGGGTCTTCGGCCACCAATCCGTGACGGTCTTGCCGGTCTCGGTCAAGCTGCCGTGCATGACCGGGCAACCGCCGCCATTGTCCACTTTTGCATCCATGAGTATCTCCCTGTGGCATCTGCCATCAAAAATATCTGCATGACCTAAATTGGCGGTCACGCATCGAAATTCCAGCTGTCTGATTGCAAGGTCGCCCATTTTTTTTGAGGTCCATGTCAGAACCGTTCTAAACTAGCAAGGCGCCTCAATCAGGAGAAGTTGTATTTTCTAATAATGATGATAAGTTTTTCTGATGATAAACATCACCCTCAAACAGCTCCGCTATTTTGAAGCTCTCGCCCGCCACGGCCACTTCGGCCGGGCGGCCGAAGACTGCGCCATTTCCCAGCCAGCAATGTCCATGCAGATCAAGGAATTGGAGGAGGTTTTGGGCGCGCCGTTGTTTGAACGTTCGGCCCGCCAGGTGTCTCTCACCGGATTTGGTGAGGAGGCGGTGGAACGGGCAAGAGCGATCCTGCGCTCAGCGGACGAGCTCGGAGATCTTGCGCGAGCCTCGAAGGAAACGTTGGAAGGCCGGCTGCGGATTGGCGTCATTCCAACAGTCGCGCCGTATTTGTTGCCACAGGTCGTCAGCCGCCTGACAGCGCGCTATCCGGGTCTGGATATCCATGTGCGTGAGACCGTGACACCAAAGCTTGTTCAGGAACTGAATGACGGCCGGCTTGATACAGCGATCCTGGCCTTGCCCGTATCAGAACCAGGCCTTGCAGAAACGCCACTGTTTGACGAGAATTTCGTGCTTGTCCGGCCAGGCAGTGAGGCCAATCTTCCGGTGCCTTGCGCGGACAGCCTCAAGGAGATGCGGCTTTTGCTCCTGGAAGAAGGCCACTGTTTTCGCGACCAGGCCCTCTCCTTCTGCGACATCCAGGCTGGGCGTCCACGGGAAGTGCTCGACGCCAGTTCTCTGTCGACACTTGTTCAGATGGTCAATGCCGGGATGGGCGTTACCTTCATTCCGGAAATGGCAGTTCCGGTCGAAACGCGGTCGGCCGACGTCGCGGTCAGCCGTTTTGAGCCGCCGGAGCCAGCCCGCACCCTCGGCATGGTTTGGCGCAAATCCAGCCCGCTCGCAAGCCAACTGACGGAGATTGCTGATCTGGTGCGGGAGGCAGCTCAATCAAGTCGTTGAACGGCTTCCAAAATGGCTGGCACGATTTGATCAAACAACAGCGTATTCATCCGCCAAGTTTCGGTTTGGGGATACCCGCCATTCATTGCGATAACAGCGTCATTTTGCCGATCCATGACAAGAACCTGGCCATGGATGCCTACGAAAACCATGATCTTATGGCCTTTGATGTTCAGAACACGGATCTGATCTTTGTACCAACCATTAGGGGCCAACGCGGCTTCCTTCCCGGTTTTCCAAGCGGCTCGGACTCTGTCGTTGCCATTCCAGATCGCTTCAATGAAAGGCTCCGGGACAACTTGCTCACCAAGATGATTGCGCCCGCCATTGAGAAACAACCGGCCGAAGTGCGCCAGATCCCGCGTCCTTAAATTAAGACCGCCGGATGCGACGGGATAACCGGCTGGATCTGCCATCCAGAAGGCTGGGCCTTCGGCACCCAATCGAGACCAGATTTTTTCCTGAAAATAGTCCGCAAGGCCTGTTCCGGTCACGGCATTCGTAATCAACCCGAGCATTTCGGTATTCGGATCCTGATACTGATAATGCGTTCCAGGTTCGAATTTTCGCGCGCTGATGGTCTTCAGGTAGGTATCTATGCCGAACAGACCACTGTCGTTCGGCCCATTCCATTCCTGGGATTGGGTCAGTCCTGGGTCCCAGGACATGAACGGCGGCGTGGGTATATCCAGGCCAGAGTTCATATCTGCTACGTCCTGAACCGACACACCTTCGAACGCCGTTCCAATGAAATCCGGCAAATAAGCTTCGACCGGCCGTGACATGTCGAGTAATCCTTCAGACACCGCGATCCCCGCAAGGCTCGCCGTGAACGACTTAGTCACCGACATGTCAAGATGTGTCGAAGCTGCTGTCATGCCATTCCAAAAATGCTGATGCAAAAGGCGATTGCCTTGCAAAACAACCATGGAATGATTCAACAACCTGTCCCGCAACAGGGTGTCGAGGCTGTGCTCCCCGTCGGCATCCCGAGCTACCAGTCCATCAAGCTTGAGCGCGCCTCGAGCATCGACCCACACTTCTGGGGCAACCGCATCACCGGGCTCAATCACATAGTGGCGGGTAAATTTATAAGCCTCTGGAAATGTGACAGCCGCAAACTCACCGCTATCCCAGTTCTCTTGAGAGATGCCAAATCGCCCGGCCTGCTCCAAAAACGTCTGATCCGGCGGCATCAGATCATCTGCCAGCGCAGGCAGTCCGATTGAGACAACGGCCAAAACAACGATTACACTGCGCATATTTCTCACTCCCCCGCGAAAGCGTCCATAGGAAACCACTGAACGGGTCCCTTAACAATCGTGAAGTCGGGATTGCCGAATGCTACAGCATACCCTCGGACGCAGAAACGCAATATTCCAGCAACATCAAACCTTCCGGGCGACCACAAAGTGGCTGCGCGGTGCCGGGTAGAGACCGGTTTCGATGATCTCAAACCCGGCCTTCGTCATCATGTCGTTGACCATGTCCGTTGAGAGCATTGAGACATACGGTGCCTTGCCGAAAAGCTGCATCACCTTGATCATCGGGACAAACAGCCAGGCTTTTGATTTCAGGCAGACCGTCTTTGAGATGAAAAGCCCACCGGGTTTGAGAAGCCCGTTGATGCGATCAAGAAGCGCCTCAGGTCCTTCCACCAGATGAAGGAAGTTGAACGCTAAGACGGCATCAAACCCCTCATCGCCAGCAGCAGTGGTCAAGCGTGGGTCGAACCCGTCCGCAGCGAGGAACGACAAGCCTTCGGGCGCATTTCCCTCAGATTTCGCCGCTGCCAGTTTTTCCTCCGCGATTTCCATCATACCGGGCGCAAAGTCAGTCGACAGATAGCTTTTCACGCTGCCGGCCAACAGCAAAGCCGTGGAACCCGTGCCAGCGCCGAGTTCAAGCACCTTGTCGTTTGGGCCAAGGTGCTCCGTTACCCGTTGCAACGTCTTCTGATAGGCCGCTTCATCTGCGATCTTGCGCTTGGCGTACTTGCGGGCGACTTTGTCCCAGAAGGTGCTGGAGGGCGTCATCTCGTTGGTCCATGTGGTTGTCATGGTTAGTCTATCCAGTTCATTGGGTCAGGAAAACAGGGCGTGCCGACGGGCAGCTCCCCTGCTCCGTCAATTGATGATCTTTCGGGCGAGAAAGGCTGTGCTCCAGGACTGCATCCAGCGGCCCTGGCCGGTTTCCGGAACCTCAAGCACTTCCAAGCCGCTGTCTTCCAGCCATCCGGCGATTTTGTCCTGGCTCAACCGGTGCGTCCGCCATTTCAGTTGAATATATGCACCGATCCAGGATTTACGCGTGGCAACCAGCAACAGGTGTCCGCCCGGCTTCAAAACCCGGTGGATCTCTTGCAAGGCCGCCTTTGGGTCCGGCAGGTGTTCGATCACGTGCGCGCACATGACCAAATCAAATCTGTTGCCGGGGTGTGGCATGTCGCGAATATCTGAGACAGAAGCCTCAACGCTCACACCGTTGTCCCGAAGATTGCCGCAGGCTTCGGACAACATGCAGGGCGAGATATCAACGGCCGACAAGGCATAGGGTTGGCGGACTTCTGCGGCAAAGGCCAAGGAAAGAGTACCTGTTCCGATCCCGCAATCCAGGACGTCCAATTGCTGCCCGGCCCCGTCAGAAAGCGCCGGAAGAACCGCACGCACAAGCCGTCTGTAGCCTCCGGGAAACCCGAGCCGTGCAATCTTTTCTTCCCAAAGCCCTGCTTCGGCATCATACGCGGCGCTGAGTTCAGAGGCGGCAAAGCCGCGCCGGTTGACCGAGACCTGCCAGGATCCGAACCAGCGTTCGAACACCGGGATCTTCACATCGTTGAAATCAAGACTCATTTTGTTTTTCCATTGCCACCGCGCAGGCCGACATGCCGCAATATCGCTCGGCCGATGTCTCGGCCGCCGGTCGGTGATGCGAAAAATTCCAGTATCGAGAGGACCACAGTCAGAAGCGGTCCGGTCAGCCAATAAAGTTTCATGGCCCCGTCTCCTTTGCAGCTTCTCTACACCCAAGATAAATGAATACAAATTGCCTAAATCCGGGGAGTTGATATACATATTTGTATGAATTGGCAGAGCATCACTTTCGATTGGAATCAGGCCCGAGCTTTTTTAGTAACGGCAGAGGAAGGCTCTCTGTCTGCGGCGGCTCGCGCTCTCAACCTGACCCAGCCAACCCTCAGCCGGCAGGTGGCCGCGCTTGAGGAGACCTTAGGCGTCACGCTGTTTGAGCGGGTCTCCAAATCGCTCGTTCTCACCGAAGCCGGTGTTGAACTTGCTGAACATGTCCGGGCAATGGGCGAGGCAGCCAGCCGGGTGTCACTTTCGGCGTCTGGACAATCCCAGCAAATTGAGGGGATGGTGACCATCTCCACGACGGACGTTCTCGGGATCTACCTGCTGCCGGAGATTTTGAGGGATTTGAGAAGAAAAGCACCCGGGATCGAGATCCGTATCCGATGCACCAATTCCTTGAGCGATCTGCGCCGGCGCGAAGCGGACATTGCCATACGCCACGTCGAACCGGACCATCCGGATCTATACGCCCGCAAGCTCTACGATGCCTCCGCCAAGGTTTATGGCGCAAGATCGTACCTAAGCCGGTTTGGCAACGGCCAGTCGATGAAAGATGCCGGTGCTCACGACTTCATCGGCTTTGATGACAATCCTCAACTGGTGGGCCATCTGCGGGCGATGGGCCTGCCGGTGACGGAAGCGAACATAAAACTGAGTTCCCCCAGCGGCGCCGTTGCCTGGGAATATGTCCGCCGCGGCCTCGGGCTCGGCATCATGGCCGACGAAATAGCCGCCTGCTGCCCGGAACTCGTTCCAGCGTTTGATGATTTGACGGAAGTCTACTTCCCGGTTTGGCTGGTCACCCACAGAGAACTGCATACCAGCCGGCGGATCCGGATCGTGTTCGACCACCTTGTTGAACATCTGCGGCACAAACAGCCGCGACAACCGCATGAAAAGTAAACAGAGTTTATCGCGCGTCTGCGTGTTTTGAATCTTTCTCGTCAATCGTTTGGAAAACAATCAGAATTATCCTCAACGGCTCAATTTGCAACTTTTGATATTTGTGAAAAGCGACGAGGGAATGCGGAGCAGAAACAGGGATTTACGGGCTGCTGCAATTTGCCTGTTCGCAATGCTCATTGCTTTCATCGCGCCGTCGAAACCAGCGGTCTCCGCTGAAGGCCATCTCACACCGCCCCTGGAAGTCTATTACAATGCGCTGCCGCATGTTGTTCTGATCATTGAGCCGCAGACCGGCCGGATCGCGTTTGCAAACAATTTCGCGCATGACTTTTACGGATATGGCCCCGGCGCGCTCTCAACCATGCGGATCCAGCAGATCAACCAGCTGACCGCGGAGCAGGTTGCAGAAGAACGCCGGCTCGCAAAGGAAGAGCACCGGAACTACTTCATTTTTCGCCATAAACTCGCAGACGGCTCCATCCGGACCGTAGAGGTTCGCTCCTATCCGCTCGACTTTGGTGGACAGGTCCTGCTGCACTCCAATATTCGCGATATTACCGGAGAGCGCAGCCGACAGGACAAGCTTTGGCACTACCAGACCCGGCTCGAAGAAGAAGTCCGCGAGCAGCGCGAAAAACTTGCAGTCACCTATGAAGCCCAGACCCATTGGCTCTTCGGCTTCTTGATCGCAATTACGGTGGCGCTCGGCCTCGTCGGTTTCTACGCAGTCCGTTTGCACGATTCCCGCAAGAACCTGCGCAAAGCCAATCAGAACCTGATGCTTGCCGACATGGTCTTCCGACATGCCAATGAGGGCATTCTGGTGACGGATGCAGATGGCATCGTCATCCAGGCCAACCCAGCTGTCGCGCGCATATCAGGCGAAAATATTGACGCCATCATTGGCCAAAATCCAATGAAGATAGCCTCGGATCAGGATCGCTCCGAGATCCTGCGGCAAATGTCACAGGCGCTCGCAGAGACCGGGGAATGGGCCGGGGAACTCTGGAATGTCCGTCCCGACGGTGTGCGATACGCGCAGCGGGTTTCCGTTGCGGCGATCAAGGACGAAAGCGGGACACTTACAAATTACATCTCCATCTTTTCCGACATCACGGATCTCAAGAATCATCAGTACGAGCTGGAGCGCATCGCCCATTATGACCCACTGACAGAGCTGCCCAACCGGGTTCTCTTGCGCGAACGCCTGAGCGAAGCGATTGAACGCGTCAAACGCGATAATTGCTGGGGCGCCGTCTTTTTCTTCGATCTTGATGGCTTCAAGGAAATCAACGACCGTTACGGCCATGAGCTCGGAGATGAGTTGCTGACCACGGTTTCCAGACGGCTCCTCTCGCAATTCCGGTCAACCGATACTGTCGCACGGCTCGGCGGTGATGAGTTCATTGCCGTGGTGTCCGACTACGAAAGCTCGGACGCTTACAGAACCCTCGCCGAACGGGTGCTGGCGGAGACCAGCAAGCCGATTGATCTCGGTGACAAATCGGTGGCCATTTCGACGAGCGTCGGCGTCGCAGCCTTTTCCGCAGACAGCGACACCACACCGGACCAGCTTTTGCGCCAAAGCGATTCAGCGATGTATCAATCCAAGCTGGAGGGCAAGAACCGCTATACGCTGTTCAATCCGAAAACAGAGATTGAGATCACCGCCTTCAACAACAGGATCAACGCACTCTCCAATGCGATCGACAACAATGAGCTGGTGTTCCACTACCAGCCAAAGGTCGATGTGGTCAGTGGGCGAATCCACAGTGCAGAAGCCCTCGTCCGCTGGCAGCATCCGGAGGTGGGTATCCGGTATCCGGGCAGTTTCCTGGACGCCACGGAAAACATCGGCCTGTCCCTGAAACTGGACACATGGGCGCTGGAGACCGCCTTTGAGACCGCGTCTGCTTGGCGCAAGGCTGGGCTGGAAGTGCCGATCAGCGTCAATATCGACCCCCGGAACCTTACATCGAACTGGCTCTACGATACGCTGAAGGGGCTCCTGGCAAAATACGACTCGATCGCGCCATCTCTGCTCGATATCGAAGTTCTGGAAAACGCGACAGCCGTCGGAAACGCCTCGGTCGCCCTTGCGATCAAACAGTGCCAGGAACTTGGTGTCAGTTTCTCCATCGACGACTTCGGCACCGGGTATTCCACGCTCACGCACCTGCGCCACCTCCCGGCAGATCACGTGAAGATCGACCAAACCTTCGTGCGGGCTGCAATCGATACCCTCGACGACCTTGCGATTGTGGACGCAGTTCTCGGCCTTGCGGGCGCTCTCAACAGAGAGGTGATTGCCGAAGGCGTGGAAACAAAGGCGCACCAGAACCTATTGATCAGCCTGGGAACAACGATCCTCCAAGGGTACTCCATTGCCCGTCCCCTGCCCTACGGCACCTTTCTCGACTGGACGGAGACTTTCGCACCCGATCCCGACTGGAGCCTGTTGCAGCACCTGTCCAAACGGCGCGTCAGACTGCTTTACCTTCAGGTCGAACTCCGGAACTGGATCAAGGTGCTGAGCGGTCAAAAAGACGCCAAGGAGCGGCCGACCTGCACCCTCAACGTGGAAGACATGGCGGCAAACTATTGGCCCTGGCTCAACCGCGACGGCGCGAAACTGTTTGCTGGAAGCGATCACTACGCCTTGCTGCTCACCCAGTGTGAGAACCTGATGAACCAGGCGAAATGGCATTGCGGAAGTAGCCTTGGCGCACAGAAGACGTGCTCCGCTGCAGCTGCCAACCAGTTATCGGCGCTCGCAAAAGACTGCGTGAACACGATCGACAACTTGTTGCTCGACCGGAAACTCGACCGCACCGACACAGTCCCCTTCAAGGTGGGGGAGAAGCGGGCGTGACGCGGTTTGTGAGGCCCCTAGCCAAGCATCCAGTTCAGCACCAAGCGCCAATCGGTCATTCGGATCGGCGTCCCGTGGGTGCCGGTGTCAAACAGCGTGAACTTGATCGGATAGTTTGGCGCCTTTGATTTGATCTGCTTGAAGAACTGCGCCTGGGTTTCCCAGTTGTAAACCCGGTCCAGCGTGCCTTGCCCCATATAGATCGGAATATTTCTAGAAAGCACTCCGGCTGAGAAAATGTTCGGATCCTTTGGCGAGCCGAGCAGCATGATCCCGTTCACGAGGCGCGCATAGTTCCCGTTTTTCACCAAATTCCAGCAGATGATGCCGCCCATCGATCCGCACGCCACAACAACCTTGGCGCCGGGGGACAATTGCTTCTGCTGCTGGATGAGCGCCGCTACATCCGCTGTACCCCGCTTGTCGAAGTGAGTGACATCAACCGTGAGATACGCTCCGCCGTTGCGGACCATCAGGTTCTGGATCCGGTTGAAGTTGCCACCAAAGGACACATCGTTCATGCCCTGAAAGCGGTTTCCGCCCTGACCATGAATATAGATGACGATCGTCTTGGCACCGCCCTTCCACTTGCCCGTTCCCATGTAGGAGATGGTCCGGCCATTTGCCTGGAGCTCTCCGCTGCCGCGGCCGCGTTTCGGCTTGTAAGAAACGTAGTTGCCATAAACCTGGCGCTCGGGGATCTGATCCCGGCCGTGCAGATCGCGTTGCTTGATGTACTCCACAACGATGAAATCGCCGTCGTAAAGTGTTTCGGTGACCTTCTTGTAGCGGAACAGGCGGTCTTTGTACGGCTTCAAGGCTTCAGCATGTGCGTTGATCGACACGCTGCAAAAAACAGCGGCTAGCACCACCACCGGCAGTTTGGCGAACCGTGCCTGAAGGGCTTTCAGAAAACTGTTCAGCATGCAGTGTCCTTCGCTGGGCCAAATTGGAAGCCGATACCGGTAAAACCTACGCAGGCACGCTCCGGCTTTCAATGGACCCGAGGTCAATTCAATCAGATCCGCTGCCATTAATCCGCAGTAATCCCCATCAATGCGCGTTCGTGATCCTGCAGCAACGCACACAGTCATGAGACACGCGCGCGAAACCAGAGGCCCACACCCTCCGAAATTGTGCCTAGGAATTTCAGAGACTTATCCACAATCAGCCTCGGGCGCTGAATAACCTCCTCGCATTTTGCGAATTTAAGGAATTGGTAACCATAAAATTTCAAGACTGGCGAAGCTTTAGGCAGGAAAAAGACCGCCATCCCCATCCATGGCGGCATGTTCAGGAGAACTCTCATGCCAGTCATTTCCTTCGCGAATGCAAAGGGCGGCGCCGGCAAAACCACAGCCGCCTTGCTGTTGGCAACAGAAGTTGCTGCCCGAGGAAAGCGTGTCACCATCTTCGATGCAGATCCGCAGAAATGGATTTCGAAATGGCATGAACTGCCCCGGACCTGCAAAGGGATTTCCGTGGTCAGCCAGATTTCCCCTGCTTCCATCACGGAACAAATCACCCAAGCCTCTGAGACATCCGATTATGTGATCGTTGATCTTGAAGGCACGGAGAACCTGATCGTTGCAAACGCCCTTTCGGTGTCCGATTTGGTGGTGATCCCGATCCAGGGATCCTCCATGGATGCCCGGGGCGGTGCAAAAATACTGACCCTGATCAAAAAGCTTGAGAAAATCGTCCGTCAGGACATCAAGCACTGCGTCGTGCTGACACGCTCCAACGCGGCCGTAACGACAAGGGCCATGAAGGCGGTGCAAGACTTTCTCTCAGCGCAAAACATCGATGTCCTGATGACCCCGATCGTCGAGCGCGCAGCCTTCCGCGATCTCTTCGAGTTTGGCGGCGGCCTTGCAAACCTTGATCCGAAGATGGTCTCGGGCGTTGAAAAGGCCCGGGAAAACGCTTCCCTTTACGCGGCAGAAGTTCTGGAGCGGGCAATCAGCGCTCCGAAGAAACGCTGGTACAACGTCTTCCGACGCGCCAGCTAGCTCCCTGATTGACAGCTGACTGAATGCCGGGCCTTTGCGCCCGGCTTTTTTTTTGATCCTGCTCATGGAGGTTCTTGGACAGGCGGGATAAGCTTTCAGGAAAACAAGCTGACTTACAGGCATCGTCCTGATCCCGCTGGAGAATTTCATGTCCCTCTCCCCGACACGGCTTCTGATCGCCGGCGCGTTCGCCGTCTCCCTGTCTGCCTGCAATCCCGATGACGGCAGCGTCGCCCTGGGCACCCTGGAGCGTGACCGCGTGGCGCTCACTGCTACAGCCGCGGAAGTTCTGGTTGCGCTTCCAGTACCGCAGGGGTCGCCCGTTACCAAAGGCACGGTGCTCGCTCGTCTGGATGCGACACAGCAACAAGCCGTCGTTAATCAGGCCGCCGCCGAAGTCGAAAAATCCCGGGCCAATCTTGAAAAGCTTGAGAACGGCGCACGGCAGGAAGAGATCGCAAAGGCCGAAGCCGCTGTGGCCGGGGCCAAGGCGGAGCTGGTGGAGGCTGAAAACAACTTCGAGCGCTACCAGGATCTCACAACACGCGGCACCACCAGCCAGGCCCAGTTCGACAGTGCACGGGCCAGCCGGGATGCGGCAGATGCGAGCCTGAACAGCGCCGAGCAACAACTTCTTGAGCTGGTCACCGGGACCCGTCCGGAAGACCTGGAAATGGCCCGCGCGGAACTCGCCGCGGCCGAGGCCAGTCTTGCAACACAGCAAAAGATCTTGAGTGACCTGACAATTGTTGCTTCCCGGGACGGCGTTCTGGACAGCCTGCCCTGGAACCTTGGAGAACGCGTTACTGTCGGCAGCCCGGTTGCCGTGATGCTCGCCGGCGATGCTCCTTATGCCCGTGTCTATGTCCCCGAACCTCACCGGGTGAAGATCAACGAAGGCGACACACTCTCCATTCGCGTTGATGGCCTCGACGATCCAATCGACGGGCACGTGCGGTGGATCAGTTCAGAGCCATCCTTCACACCCTACTATGCGCTCAACCAGTCGGACCGCGCGCGGCTGATGTATGTCGCCGAAATCCAGCTGCCCGTCAGTGCTTCCAACCTGCCGAACGGTGTTCCGGCACAAGCCGTGCTGCCGTGACCGCGCCCATGTCCGACATTGTGATCCAAGCCGAAGGGCTGGTGAAAAGCTTCAAGGGCTTCCGGGCGGTCGACGGCCTCGACCTAACCATCGAGCGGGGCATGATCTACGGGTTTCTCGGCCCCAACGGATGCGGCAAGACAACCGCCATCCGCATGCTGACCGGCCTTCTGACACCGACAGAGGGAAGCGTCGAGGTTCTGGGGCTGTCCGTGCCCAAGGACGCTGAAGCGTTGAAATACAAGATCGGCTATATGACCCAGGCCTTCTCGCTTTATGGCGATCTGACTGTCTTGGAAAACCTCAATTTCATGGGAACCGTTTACGGCCTCACCCGAGCCCAGCGCAAGGTACGCATCGCCGAGGTGATGAACCGCTATGAACTGACGCAACTTAGCGACCGGTTTGCGGGCAAGATGAGTGGGGGCCAGCGCCAGCGCCTTGCCCTCGCCGCGGCCGTGTTGCACGGTCCGCAATTGCTCTTTCTGGATGAGCCGACCTCGGCGGTGGACCCGGAATCCCGGCGGCATTTTTGGGAGCAGCTCTTCGACCTGGTCGATGAGGGCACGTCCATTGTTGTGACAACTCATTTCATGGATGAAGCCGAACGCTGCCACAAGATTGCGATCATGGAAGCCGGTCAAAAGCGTCTTGACGGCACCCCCAGTGCGCTGATGTCCGCCATGGGTGCCAATGTGGTGGAGATCGAAGCGCCGAACCTGCGCGACATCCGGCGGCATCTTCTGGGCACCGAAGGCATCGTGACAGCTGCGCAGCTTGGGGCGCGCTTGCGCGTGCTCGTCAAAGACAGCATCCCTGACCCAGAGGGCTTTTTGAAGTCCAACCCGCAAACAGCAAGCGCGACAATCGTTGAACAGGTCCGGCCCAATCTGGAAGACGTCTTTGTCACCGCAACGGGAGAGGGGCGCCAATGAGATCGATATCGCGCATTCTCGCCGTCTTTTCCAAGGAACTGGCCCAGCTGCGCCGGGACCGGATGACCTTTGGAATGGTGGTGATGATCCCGCTCATTCAGCTAATCCTGTTCGGCTACGCCATCAACACCAATGTCCGCGACATCCCGATCGGGGTGGTCGACCAGAGTCAGACCGGCATCAGCCGCATTCTCGTTCAAATGGTCGAGGCAACCCGGGTCGTGACGGTGACCGAGCGGCTGACCACACCGGAAGAAGCCGAAGAAGCGATCCGCTCTGCCCGCGTCCGGGCCGCCTTCATTCTACCCGACGACCTTACTCAGAGACTGGCAAGGTCTCCAGCTGTGGGTCTTGGCACGCCACCCTCGACAGATCAGGAAACCAGTCGCCCGGTTGCCCAGTGGATTGTCGACGGCTCGGATACGATGATCGCGAGCTCGATCAAGAGCCTTCGAAACATGCCGCTTTCAGAGATCTACCGGCAGGCGCCCAACCGGTCGACACCGACCTTTGAAGTCACGCTCTTCTACAATCCCGAACAACGCACCGCGGTCAATATCGTGCCGGGCCTGGTTGGCACCATCCTGACGATGACGATGATCATGTTTACCTCTGCTGCGATTGTGCGCGAGCGGGAACGCGGCAACATGGAAATGCTGATCAACACACCGATCCGGCCGATCGAATTGATGGTCGGAAAGATCATCCCCTACATTTTCATTGGCCTTGTGCAAACGATCATCATTCTCAGTCTGGGGCACGTCCTGTTCAACGTGCCGCTGGATGGCAACATCATCGACCTCTTTGTCGGGACGTTGTTGTTCATTGGGGCAAGCTTGTCGCTCGGTCTGGTGTTTTCCACGATCGCCCAGACCCAGCTTCAAGCCATGCAGATGACCGTCTTCGTCCTCCTACCGTCCATCCTTCTGTCCGGATTCATGTTCCCTTACGAGGGCATGCCGGTTGCGGCGCAGTACATTGCCGAAGCGCTGCCTGCGACACATTTCATGCGCATGATCCGGGGCTTCGTGCTCCGGGACGCAACGCTGATGGATGTTCACCGCGACGTCATCTGGATGAGCGGTTTCTTTGTCCTCGGCATGGTCGCCGCTGCCGTCCGGTTCAAGAAACGTCTGGATTGATACCCTTACTACTGTCCGCTATCCGGCAAGGCGGGAAGCGAACGCAGGTAGAGCGTGATGGCCGCTGCGTCTTCGTCAGTCATTTTGGCAAGATACCCGTATGGCATCGGCGGCAGCATGCGCGCCCCATCCGGTCGAACGCCCTTTCGGATCATGCCATCAAGCTCAGCGTCACTGTATTGCGCCAGCCGTGTTGGCGTGATGTTCGGTGCAACAGAAACACCCCATGGACCATGAAACTCAAATCCACCTGCTCCAAGATGTGTGTCAAACATCGGCCCTTTAGGACCAAAGGTTGTGTGGCATTCGGTGCAATGGGCGATTGGACCGGCGAGATAGGCACCGTACTCAAGCGTAACACCATGCGGCACTTCTGCGACGCTGATGACCGGCGGTCCATAGGCCGGCGGAAGCGGAATATTGTAAACGCTTTGCCCGGGATCATGATCGACAGCTGGAACCTGGCGCAGATACATCACCATGCTCATCAGATCATCATCTGATATGCCTCTGTAAAGCCCGAATGGCATGGGCGGGCCAATGATGCTGCCATCAGGGCGAATGCCTTCCCGAATAGCGCGGCCCAGCTGTTCATCCGTCCAATCGGCCACACGGCTGCCCGGGGTAATATTCGATGCGATGGCAGTGAACATGTCGTTCTTCTCAACCATCATGCCGGCCAGTCCCATGTCCGCCACCGGCCCATCCGGACCTTGTGGTGTATGGCAATTGCCGCATCCGGCAGGCCCTTCCACTAGATATCGGCCGCGCTCCAGCGTGGGCTCAGCACCCGCGGTTCCCATACCGAGAAAGGCAACTGCGGCTACGAGACCGCATGAAAGTCGTACAAGTCTGCTTGTTGTCGTGCGCATACCAGAGCCTCCCAGCCAATGTGACGGTTGGGAATGCTACTCTCATGTCGCGCTGACGGATATGGTCAAGATTGACACTTCCGGAATGAAGTCTGTGACGCCAGAAGTCGACTTCACGCGCCCACGAAGGCTCGAATTGCTCCTGAGATCGTGTCGGCAAACCTTTCTTCGATCGCTTGGCGGTCTTCCTCGCCATACATACCGGTGAGCGCTGTTTGGGAGATCGTCAGATACTGGATCGCACCGATCAGCTGGAACAGTCCGGCCCGGATCTCTTCCAAGGGAGCGGTCTGCCACTTCGGGGTTTTGCGGGCAAGCTCCGTCAAGGCTTCGAGATAGGGCTTCATGGGCCAGAAGCGCGCGGTTTCTTCCGTATCCAGGAGTGCCCGGACAACAAGACGTGCTTCTGCCTGCCGCTCCAATGAGTATTTTGCAAGTCCTTCAAAGTACGCGACGAGGTCGGCTGCAGGATCTCCAGTCCCGGCCCTTACCACCTGCGCACAGAGCTTGTCAGACAGTCTCTTGAGGACCGCCCCATAGAGCTTTTCCTTGGTGCCGAAGAAGTGCAGCAACGCCTGCTTGCTGACACCAGCCTCCTTGGCAAGTGCTGCCAGACTGACACCATGAAAGCCCGTCTCGGCAAATTGGCGCTCGGCAATTTCCAGATACCGGTCTACGGCCGGCGCTGCGTTTGTCATCTGCTTTGTCCTTTGCTGTCTCCTATAACGCCTGCTTGACAACTTACCAAGCGGTAAGTTAACTTACCAATCGGTAAGTCGCTTGAGGGAGATGCGCGATGGATCGGACAACAGAAATCAGCCTGATCAAGGAAATCATCGGACTGGCGGAACAAAAATCGGCCTATCTGGATGAAACCATCGCCCACTCGCCGATCTCACGATACGCCAGCCCTGAACGATTTGAGCGGGAGCGGTCTGCCCTGTTCCGCCGGCACCCGATGATTGTCGCGCACTCCTCCGAGCTCGAAGGGCCGCAAGCCTTTTTGACAAAGGAGTTTCTCGATCTGCCGGTTTTGCTGGTCCGGGACGGTGACGGCAAGGTCAATGCCTTCTTGAACGTCTGCCGGCACCGCGGCGCAAAACTGGTTCGGGAGGAGAGCGGCTGCAAACGCATCTTCACCTGCCCCTATCATGCCTGGAGCTGGAGCAATGACGGGGCCTTGCGCGGTGTGCCGCATGAGGAACAGGGCTTTCCGGATCTGCCGCGCGCAGAACGTGGCCTGAGACGTCTCCCCGTTGCCGAAGCTCATGGGTTCATCTGGATCATCGCCAATCCGGACGCGGGGGACATGCCGGATATCGATGCCTGGCTGGGGGAAATTGCAACCGACTTCAAATGGTTGGGCATGGCAGATCACAAGGTCGCCGTCGTGGAAACGCTCGATATCAAGGCGAATTGGAAAGTGCTGGTCGAAGGCGGACTGGAATCCTACCACTTCCGCGTCGCGCACAAGAACACGATCGGCCCTTATTTCAAGGACAATCTCTCAACCTACCGCATGTTTGGTCAGCACATTCGGTCGGTCCTGCCGCGAATCTCGATGCCGGACCTCACCCAAACACCGGAAGATGACTGGGAAATCAGGCGCGATGCCAACCTGCTCTATACGCTTGTGACAAACTGCCAGCTGCTGGTTCAGCAGGACCACGTGATGTGGTTTCACTATGAGCCGGTTGCTGCCGACCATACCCGGGTGCGGATCGTAACGCTGGCACCGAAATCCTACCCGGACACGGAAGAGATGCGCGAAAGGTGGGCAAAGAATCAGCTGATCACCACCACGGCTCTGATGGAGGATTTCGAACTCGGTGAGGAAATCCAGTCCGGTTTCGCCTCAAAAGGCAATCCAAGCCATCTCTTCGGCCGCTACGAGGGTGCGCTCAACCGCTTTAATCTCGTGATTGAGGAGATTCTGGCTAATTGAGCCTGCCGCACACCGCTACCTACCCCGCTGTCCGATGAAACTCTCTTCGGCAATTATGGCTGACCACTTCAAAGTAAATCCAAAGAAGAAATATAACACACCAAAAACCCGATTATTCCCGTAAATAAAATTTAATGTTCTAAATCTCGAATAAATGTAATTGTGGCAGAAACTACCAAACACGCCACAATTAGCTGTGCCAAGCTCAAGACATTGTGATCCAGAGGGAGAAGATCAATGTCTGTGCGCAAGTCTTTGCGCCGAGCGGCTCCGCTCGGCCTTGCGGGTCTTTTGTGTATTACTGCCGCGTCCGCAGAAGAGCCGCCGAAAGTAAATCAGGAAGACTTGAATGCGTCTGCCCTCAAAGACCCGAAGGCCGCTTTCATAGAAGCATTTGAGGCCGGTGATGAACTGACCGAGGCGACATTCACTGCCGAACGCGGGGTCGGAGCCAAGGTCAGCCAGGACGGCAAGATGTTTACCCGCATGCCGCGGGCAGATCTGGAACTATTCGGCGAGTGGACCACACATCTGCCGGAGCGCGAAGCTGGCCCGGTCGCCCAATCCTGTATCTCCTGCCATTCAGCGCCATATGCCAATGGAGCCGGTCCAAACCCGCTGAACGGGATCGTTGATCCGCTGCATACGGGCGACCCGTCCAAGTATCTGCACCGCAACACACCGCATCTCTTCGCGCTTGGCGCGGTGCAGCGGATTGCAGAAGAAATGACGGCGGAACTCCTTGCCCAGGAGGCGCTGCTTCAAAAGGAAGTCTGCACCTTGGGCGAAGATGCCTCGGTCGAGCTGACAGCAAAGACCATCAGCTTCGGCACACTCTCTGCAACGCCTGAGAAAGATCCGCTCACCGGGATCTGTATTGCCGAATACGACCGGTCCGGCATTGAGGGCGTGGACGAAGACCTCGTTGTCCGCATGTTCGGCTGGAAGGGCTCGCACGCCACCTTGAGAGCCTTCACCCGCCACGCCGCCCATAATGAGCTCGGCATGCAGGCAGATGAACTGGTGGGCAACCATGACGGCGACCATGATGGCGTGACCGGAGAGCTGTCCGTCGGCGATCTGACCGCCTTGTCCATCTATATGGCCGCCTTGGAGCGACCGACCTCGAAACTCGAACTTGCCAAACATGGATTGATGGAGCTGACAGCCGGGGAAGTTCTGGAGATCGAGCGCGGCGAACGTCTGATGACCGAAGCCCAGTGCACCACTTGTCATGTGCCGACGCTCAAGATATCGACCCCGATCTTTTCCGAACCAAGTTTGCAGGCCGGTTTCCGGGAGGACATTTTCCCTTCCGGCCAGAAAGCGATCGACAGCGGTCTCGATGGTCACGCGCCAATCTGGTTCGACCTCACAGAAGACAGCCCCAACAACCATGTTGTGACCGCCAAGGGCGAAACGCTGAACCTTGGGGCCTTTCCGAAGGCTGGCGACGGCGGGGCACTTGTCTCCTGGTACTCAGACTTCAAACGGCACGACATGGGCGAAAACCTTGCCGATCCGGTGGATGTGCACGGATTTGGTGCGTCCGTCTGGCCGACGGCCTCACTTGCCGGCGTCGGTTCGACCGGCCCCTGGCTGCACGATGGCAACGCGACGACCCTGGATGAAGCGATCCGGGCCCATGGCGGCGAAGCCGAAGCCAGCCGTCTTGCCTATGAGGCGCTCGGCGACAAGGACCGCGCGGCCATCATCGCCTTTTTGGAAAACCTGATCATCATCGACCTCGACCCGGAGGAAGAGGACGAAGAAAATCACGCTGCGGCCTCACAAGGAGTGGCAACTGAGGACGCCAGCACCAGGACTGCCCGCCTGGTTACCGTCCTTCCGCCCGTAAAACCCTGATGCCCCGAAACAGAAGGGTTTGCCACTTCTTGATGGCAGCGTGAAACTGCCGCGGTGGTCCAGCATCCACCCGCACCTGGACCACCGCGGCAAGTTATTTCATATGCATTTTCAACAAACTGGTTGAGTTTTCGAGATTGAAACCGATCACGTGGGTTCGAAGGCCGCCTGCTCTTCTTCCCATTGCTGCTGCGCTTCGATCGTCACACCGTACTTGAACATATCGAATGTAAACTCTTGCAATTCTCGACCTTCCGCGACCCGCTTGGGTAAGTCGGGGTTGAGCATCGCCGTTTTGCCGATAGAGACAAAATCAGCTTTGCCGGAAGAAATCAGCTCATTGGCATCCGCGACGACATGAAGTCCACCATTGGCGATCACGCGTAGTTCAGTCAGATCCCGAGCGTAGGCTGTCAGGTTTTCCCCGGCTTCTGTGTAGCTGTGCACGGCATAGCCTTCTTTTTCGCTCGCAAGGTGAATGAAATCGGCGCCCGCGTCCGCAACCGCCTGAAATATGACCTTCGCGTCTGCCAATCCGTTTGGCCAGAAGTAGTCTTGGATGTTTGCCTTGGCCTGGGATAACCGAACTCCGACAATGAAGTCTGATTTTGTGGCGCCCTGTGCCTCCTGGATCATCTCCTGTGTCAGCCGAATCCTGTTTTCCAACGTGCCGCCATATTGATCCTGACGAAGGTTCGTTTCTGCTGTCAGGAATTGATCAAGCAGATACCCGTTTGCACAGTGGATCTCGACGCCATCGAAGCCTGCAGCCTCTGCCCGCAGGGCGGCCTGGCAAAATCCGCGCTTGATGATCTCGATCTGGGCGAGGCTCAGTTCGTCTGGCACGTCGTAGCCCCCCTGACGGTGACCATAGCCCTGCAGCATGGACCCGGCTGGCCGGACCGGAGACGGTGCGACTGGCTCCATGATATGTTGAGAGACGGCGCCAGCATGAATGAGCTGCAGGATGACCTTACCACCCTCGGCCTTGATTGCCTGGACGACCCGTTGCCACCCCATCTCCTGAACATCGTTCACAAGCCCCGGCTGACCGGAATAACACTGCGCCCATTTTTCATCGGTGAAGGCCCCTTCCGTAATGATGAGGCCGTAACCTCCCCGGGCAAAACCGGCATAGTATTCCGCCATGTTCTCCGTCGGCACACCGTCTGCGCCGGCGCTGGCACGTGACATTGGCGCCAGAACGTAACGATTGGAAAAAGTGCTTGTTTTAATTGTCTTTTCTTGAAGAACTGGAAAGGTATGTGTCATCTGAAGTGCCCTTTGTTGAGGAAGTGCACGAGAGTTAAATTTCACATTACCTTTTGACAAGTACGCACTATTTTTGCTTATACATATAAAAAAGTAACTAATAGGCTCTCCGATGGCTCAGAACCAACAAATTGATCCGCTGTTTTGCCCGACTGAAACCGCCCTTGGTTTGATTGGCGGAAAATGGAAAGGGATGATCTTGTGGTGTATTTGCCGCAAGACCATGCGGTTCAACGAGCTGCACCGCATTATCCCGGATATTTCTCAGCGAATGTTGACCAAGCAATTGAGAGAGCTCGAAGATCACAAAATCATTGTGCGGAGAGTGTATCCACAAATCCCGCCTAAGGTGGAGTACAGTCTTAGTGCTCACGGAGAAGCCTTGAAACCAATTCTCGATCAACTCGAAGACTGGTCCCGCTCCTATCTGGAACAGCGTCAGGCTGAGAGCTGACGCCCGAAAGCAAAATCACCCCGCCTGCCAAACCTTGATGGCATCTATCGGATAAATCAGCATCAGAACATTCAGGGTGAGATTGTCGCGGATCACCCAGAGCGCCAGAAACTCAAAAACGATGCCGACCACGACCGTGACCCAGACCGGCATCCGCCAGGCGAAGAAGAACCCGGCGAGCATCCAGAGAATATCGAAAACGGAATTCAGAACGCTGTCGCCGGTATACCCGACGGCGATTGTCGCTTCCCGGTATCGGTCGATGATCCATGGGCTGTTTTCCGCCACTTCCCAGGCCGCCTCGATGAAGATCGCGCCGAGCGCGCGTTCTCCGACAGGCCGCTGTTTGAAGACAAACCAAAGCGGCCAATAGAACAAAAAGCCATGGATGATGTGGCTGAAGGTGTACCAGTCGGCGATGTGCTGGGACGACCCGGCCACATCGCTTGCCGGCGTCCAAAACAGCACGTAGCCGCACTCACAGATCGGAATTCGGCCCATAATGAGCAAGATCACGGCTGTGGCTAAGATCATGAGAAGGCCGGTGATCAGGCAAGCGCGGTTGGTCATTTTCTCTTTCTTTTTGTTTTAGTTCAGCCACAAAGCCGAGAGACGAAGGATATGCAGGATTTGGGCGGCTAACCTTCCACACAGTGGGTAGCAGCATTCAAGCGATTGGTCATCTATGCAGAGCCTTGAAGAGAAAACTCAACGCCTGCTGCAATTGGATCCCGGATCAAATCCGGGACGGCGCACTGGAAGCCAAATCGGTGCGCGCGTCGTTTGGCGCAGTCCCGGCCATCCGCCGGGACCTGACCGGGAAAAGTCACGCTCATAAATCCCGCTGGAGTTTTGCCGCAAATCCCTCTAGAACCTTGCGCCAACGAAACATCAATCCGTCCGGCCATTTGTGACGGCTTGCGCTCCCGGATCTCCGGTGTGATGCGCGGCCCAGACGATGGTTTTGCCCGGCGGTTTGCTCAGGAGACACTTTGATGGCCACCAACGGCGCGGCGCCGCACCAGACCCGGCGCACCTTTGCGATCATTTCCCACCCGGATGCCGGTAAGACGACGCTGACGGAAAAGCTGCTCCTGTCGGGCGGTGCGATCCGGGCCGCCGGTCAGGTGCGCGCCCGCGGGGAACGCCGCCGCGCCCGCTCCGACTGGATGAAGATCGAACAGGAACGCGGCATCTCCGTCTCCTCATCCGTCATGACGTTTGAGCGAAAGGGCATCATCTACAACCTTCTCGACACGCCGGGCCACGAAGACTTTTCCGAAGACACCTACCGCACGCTGACCGCCGTGGATGCGGCCGTTATGGTCATCGATGCGGCCAAGGGCATCGAAACCCAGACCCGCAAGCTCTTCGAGGTTTGCCGGCTGCGCGACATTCCGATCATCACCTTCGTCAACAAGATCGACCGTGAAGGCCGGCATGCGCTGGAGATCCTCGACGAAGTGCAGGAAGCCCTCGCCCTGGATGTGTCTCCGCAGACCTGGCCGGTCGGCATGGGCTCCGACTTTTTCGGCGTTTACGACTGGCAGAAGAAGCAGTTCTACACATCCGGCGGCGATCGCGGCGGGCCGTACACGGAAACCAAGACCGTCTCCGGTCTGGACGACGAGGCCCTCACCGGCACGGTCTTCGACCGGATCATGGACGAGCTGACCGAAAACGTCGAACTCGGCGCGGAAGGCTATGCGGAGTTCGACAAGGAAAGCTTCCTGGAAGGCCATTTGACCCCGGTGTTCTTCGGCTCGGCCCTGCGCGACTATGGCATTGAGGAAATCCTTGATTTCATAGCCGACTTTGCCCCGCCGCCGCACTCCCAGCCGGCGACTGGCGGACGGACCATCATGCCGAACGAGGACAAGGTCACCGGCTTTGTCTTCAAGGTTCAGGCGAACATGGATCCGAAGCACCGCGACCGGATTGCGTTCGTGCGCCTGTGTTCGGGCACCTTCAAGCGCGGCATGAAGCTGAAACACGTGCGCGCGGGCAAACAGATCGCCGTCTCCGCGCCGATCTTCTTCTTCGCCGAGGAACGCGAAATCGCCGATCTTGCCTACCCGGGCGACGTGATCGGCGTTCCGAACCACGGCCAGCTGCGCGTTGGTGACACCTTGACCGAAGGCGAGAACATCCACGTGACCGGCCTGCCCGCCTTTGCCCCGGAAATCCTGCGCCGCGTGCGGCTCTCCGACACCATGCGCGTCAAGCAGATGCGTCAGGGTCTGCAGGATCTGGCCGAAGAAGGCCTTGTTCAGATCTTCAAGCCGGACCTTGGCTCCAACTGGATCGTGGGCGTTGTCGGCGCCTTGCAGCTCGATGTTGTGGTCGACCGCCTGCGTGCGGAATACGGCACGGAAATCGGCTTTGAGGCCGTTCCATACACGACCGCCCGCTGGATCGAGACCGACAGCCAGACCCTGCAAAAGATGATCGAAGGCCACCGCATGTCGATCGCCAACGACCGCGACGACAAGCCCGTGTTCCTGTTCAAGAATGCCTGGGAAGTCGGCCACATCACCGAAAAATTCTCCGATGTCACCTTCCGCGAAACCCGCGAGATCGTCTACGAGGGCTGAGAAACAAGGGCCTTGTCTGACATGACCGTCACTCTTCGCCCTGTCGCGCCCTCTGATTGCGATCTGGTTTGCCGGCACCGGCACGACATGTTTCTTGCGGCAGGCGATCAAGAGGCCGCAAAAGCTGCCTTGAGCCCGGCCTATCGAGAGTGGCAGCAAAACGCACTCCAGTCCGGGGCTTACTTCGGCTTCATCGCAGAAGTGGGCGGGGTTGCTGTCGGCGGTGTTGGACTGATGGTCATCGACTGGCCTCCCCACCATCTCCACCCGGATGTCTTGCAACGCGGGTATGTGCTGAACGTTTTTGTGGAGCCGGACCATCGCGGCAAGGGCATCGCCAAACGCCTGATGGCCGCATCCGATGACGCCTTCAAGGCGCGCGGGATCACCCATGCCGTTCTAACCGCGACCGATCAGGCCCGGCCGCTCTATGAAACGGAAGGATGGCAGCAAACGGCTCAAATGGCCAAGGAAATTGGCTGAAAACGGCCTTTTGTGCGTCAGCCCGCGCGGATCTCGGCGGTGAAATCATTGACCCGTTCACGCAAGGCTTCGGAATTCCCATTCAGAACACTTGCGGCTTGAAGCAAGGCCTCGACGCTCTCCAGCGACGTGTTTGTGGCTGTGGTGACCGAGCTGATCCCATCGCTCGCCTGCCGGGTCTCGTCAGATGTGGTCCCGATGGTCCGGGCAATTTCTCCGGTTGCCGCGTTTTGCTGATCCATCGATGTCGATACATCTCCGGCAACAGTTGCAATTTCCTCGATCGTCTTGCCGATAGAAATTGTCGATGCGGACATCCTGCCGCTGGCTGCCTGAATAGTTTCGATCTGGGTGGAGATTTCTTCCGTTGCCTTCTGGGTTTGTTCAGCCAGTGTCTTCACCTCAGAGGCCACCACAGCAAACCCGCGTCCGGCGTCTCCGGCTCTTGCAGCCTCTATCGTCGCATTCAAGGCCAGGAGATTTGTTTGCTCGGCGATCTCTTGAATAAGCTTGATGATGTTGCCGATCTCCTGGGCATTTGCGGCCAGTGCTTCGGCCTCTTCCCGGGTCTTGTCGGCTTCGGTCACAGCACGTCCGGCAATCGTCGCCGCGCTGCTCACCTGTTGCCCGATCTCGGAGATGGACTGCGACAACTCATCTGCGGCCGACGCTGCGGACTGCACCATCTCAGATGCGCGCACGGCTGACTGATTTACACCTTCGGCTTGGTGCCCAGCCTCGCCCACCTGATCCCGCACTGTCGTGGCACTTGCCGCAATGGTTTGTGCAGATGCATTGACGTCCTGCGCTATCTGGGAAATCGTTTGTTCAAACCGTTGGGCCAGGTCTTCCATCGCCGCGGCTTTGTCGGCGGCAGCTTTTTGTTCGCGGAGTTTTTCTTCTTCCGTCAGCCGCGCAACCTTCTCGGCGTTGTCACGAAAGACCTCCAAGGCCCGCGCCATATCGCCGATCTCGTCCTTACGGTTCAGGCCGTCAATCTCAACGGACGTATTGCTGTCCCGGCTGATGGCCGTCATTGCGTGGGTCAGGGACCCGATCGGCCGGGCAACACGCGCCATGGAGACCCAGCTCATAGCCACAATGAGCATCAGCATAGCCAGGGCGATGCCAAACTCGACACTCAGCCGCGTTGAGGCGGACGCCAGTGCGTTCTCGACTTTGACCCGGTTGCTTTCAACGGCCAATTCAAGGAGACGAATTGCCGTTTGCAGGGCCCCCTCTGATTCTTGGAACAGCGTTCCAAATTCCGCGGAATAGTCGCCTGTTTCCGACTCTGCGATCAATTGCTTGCGCAGCCGGTCGTAGCGGTCGAAATAGGAACTGCCCAGGGTCGCAATCCCAGATCTTACATCTGCCGACAGTTGCTCGCTGTCCTTCGCCGCTTCGATCGCTTCCCATGCCTGTACCGTACGGCCATGGTTTTCAAACATATACGTCAGGTCAGCCCGGCTGATCGGGTCGCGGCGTGCTGTTGCGATCGCATACAGCGTCCGTTCGCGACCGCCGTATTCACGGATCTTCCATGCTTGCCGAACAATCTCGTCAGTCGCGAGAATGTCTGTTGGGGCTTCTTCCATCAGCCCCCGAATATCGCCAAGAAGAGCGTCCAGAGATGACACCATCTGCTTGATTTCTACCGGCAGCGACACGATTTCTTGCCGTTTGCGATCGCCGATGGGGACATTGATCAACCGATCCGCATGTTGACGCAGCGACGCAATTTGCCCCAGCTGGCTGTCCAATCGGCTGGCCAAAGCCTCCCGCTCTCCGATTTCAGACGAAGACAAAAGCACCTCTTTGGCTTCTGCAAAGAGGGCATTGGATTTGCGCCGCTGATCCATCAGCATGGAGCGTATCTCCGGAGCAATCGGGTCATCCAGATTGATTGCAACTTGCGTAAGGGAGCGTTCCAACGACAGCTCAATTGTGGCTGAAGACATGTCGCTGACCACCGAGACGGCCTGAGACGCGCTCTGGAGAGTTTTGTATGCCTGCCAGTCCCGGTGAACCTGCAAAGCCAAAACAGCGAAGAAGACCAACGCGAGAACAGCGTTAGATGCCAGCAGCCATGTCCTTACCGAAATCATAAGCCCTCTCCGCCTCATACGTATAAATACATATTAGTTAAATTGCTTCCAAAAACGTAAAGATTTCCGTAGGGGCACTTCGGAAATGCGAACAACTACGTCAGTGCATTTCTGCCCTGATCACCCATACGTAGCGTGGGATCAAACCGATGACGGCTTTACCGTCTCTGACGTTGATAAACGGAAGCATTATTAACAATACGTAGAAATTGTAGACGCCTAAAAAACATCCGTTTGCGTGTCCATCAGGATATAAAGCCCCGCAATGATCATCACGAGCGGGGCGAGACGTTCGAAAAATTTCTCTGTCGCCGGTGTCGGCTTCAAAAGCCGGCTCAGGAAAGTCCCAAGGGCCAAAAGCATAGCCACGGCAATGAGTGCCCCTGAAAGGACAAAGCGGTCGAGCTCGGCGCGCGTGTCGGCAAAAAATGTTGCCATCAAAACGAAGGTGTCGGTGCTCAGTGCCAGAAAAAGGACGACCACCCCAATGATAGAACCAGGAGCCGGTGCCTCTACTTCATCTTCTTGATCGGGTTTGCGGCGGTTTTTCAAGACTTCACGAAACCCGAGTGCCACTGGCACAATGCCCAGCAGCCCGAGATCAGCCGGTGCCAGAAGCGCGGCTCCGCCGCCCACCAGCACCGCCCCGCCGATAACGACGACCTGTGCCAACAAAAACCCTACGATGGCCGCCGGTTTCCGCCCGGTGGCCGCAAGCGCTAAAAAGGCGAACAACCCGTCGATGTTGGTGAGTATGTAAGTGGTTGCGACCGAGAGCGCAAAAAACATCCAGCAGATCCAGGGCCATGGCGTTTCAAATACGACCAACAGTCATAAACACGCCAAGCCAGCCTGTCCCGGAAAAACCGTCGTGAGATGGATGCGAAGGCCTAGTGAAGAGGTGAACTTGAAAATTTCACACCTAAAAGGTGTACCCCCTCGTTAAAAATGAGGAAGTCGAAATCCACTTATCTACGAACTTTTCACAAGGAGTGTTTTAGCCAATTTCCTTTTTATTTTCCAGAAACTCCGAAATCCCAAGTTTTACTAAAATACGAGCTCGTTTTTCGACGAACTACACTTATACTTGCGAGATAACGAAAAAACGGCTTGCGAGAATTTGGGATCGTGTTGTCCACGAAGGTTGGGGCCAGTCAGAACGAAACCTCAAGAGCGCCAACCGGGCATCCACAAGCTGATGCACCGGCGGGGAAAGCGCGCCTGAAGCGGATCCACAAGCTGTCCCGCCCGTTCTGGGCCTCCTTCATCATTGGTGCCGTGAGCCTGCTTGTATTTGCAGCCTTCCTGGTCAACGCACTTGACCGGCAAGCCATTACGTCAAGTGAACAGGTCATGGGCGCTATTCTTGACGAAAGGACAGACCGGCTCTCCGAACTCACGCTGGAATACGCCTATTGGGACGAATCCATTGATCGGCTGGTCACCCAGTTCGATGAAGAATGGATCGATACAACGTTTATTGAGTACATCTACTCCGACCTCGGGATTATCGGTGTTCACGTTCTGGATGGTGAGAATGCGGACCGTCTTCACATCTTCGAAGACTACCGCGCCGACAGGAGTTCCATGGAGCGCTACGGGCCGGATGCCGGCAGATTGATCAACCGGGCACGCAGAACCGAGGAAAATGAAGCGCCAATTCCCGCGACTGCCTTTCTTGGCTCGGCGTCCGATTTGTACCTCGCCTCGGCAATCCGGATGACGACCTACGACACAGACAAAATCACCAGCACAGATCATGTTATGATGTTCGTTCGCCAGCTAGATGAAGCGGCGCTGGCAGATATAGGCGAAAAATTCCAGCTGCCGGGTCTCCAGATTACGACACAAGACCCCTCATATTTTCAGGCTCATTGGCCAATCCGAACCGAAGACGGCACAACGCTCGCCAGTTTTGTTTGGAACCCGGTTCTTCCAGGCCAGCGGCTGCTGCCGCCATTGGCGCTTGGCCTCATCATCGTCTATGCAGGCATGATGATCGCGGCCCGGGCGTTCTTGAAGCAGGCAACCCATATGGTCAGCGCTCTGGACGCTGCCAAGAAACGAACTGAGCGGGCCAAGGAGCTGCTTGCGCATCAGGCGAACACGGATGCTCTTACAAACCTCGGCAACCGCTGGAGCTTTGAGCAAACCCTTGACGCGCTCTCCGCCAAGGCCGACGGCACCAAGGAATTCGCTCTTGTCTGCTTCGACCTCGACCGGTTCAAGACGATCAATGACACCTTGGGGCACGAAACCGGCGATGAAGTTCTCAAATATGTCGGTGAGACCCTAAGCTCGCTCACCTACCCGCAGGACAAAGTCTTCCGGCTCGGTGGGGATGAGTTTGTGATCGTCTTCGGCTTGACCGACCGTGAGCGTGTTCTGGCCGTTGCAAAGGAGGCGATTGCAATCCTGTCCCAACGGGTGACCCTCAACGGCCATTCCTGCCACTTTGGCGCCAGCGCCGGCATTGCCTATTCGACCGAACCGGTCAACTTGCTAAGGCGGGCGGATACGGCCCTTTACGCCTCCAAGAAAAAGGGGCGCGGCCAGGTCACGGTCTATATCCCGGATTCCACCGACACATCAGCTCAACGGTTACCTGCGACCGAAACGCTATAGCCGTCTATTCAGCCGGCTCCCCCATTGGGCGTGTTGGCGCCGGCTCAGTCTTGTCCGGCCGCGTCACCAGATAAACACCAAAAACAATGAGGCCAAGAGCCGGCCAGGTGGTCCAGCCAGGCTGTTCACCAAGCACAGCGATCCCCAGCAAGGTGCCGATCACAGGCACTGCATAATTCACTTGCTGCAGCCGGGCGGCCCCGATGCGCGGGATCAAGTAAAAATAGATCAAGGCCGCCAGCGCTGTCGGTCCCAGTCCCAAATAAAGGACCGCGGCGAGCGCCGGAACCGGCGCAGCGGACAGACCAATTTCAGATGCGAACAAAACCATGTATCCCCCCAGCGTCAGCAGTCCGACTAAGACCGAGGCTGCAGCCATTTGCAAAGGATCAGGAAAGGGAAATCTCCGCGAGAAAAGCGCCGTGAAGGCATAACAACAGGCCGCAATGACCAGGCAAAGCTCGGGCAGGAGACTGCCAATCCGGCCTGCACTTAAGTCCGGCGCCGCCAGCACGGCGACCCCGCCGAAACCGGCCAGCGCACCGAATATCTTCAATCTTGTCAGACTTTCCTCAAAATGGACCAGAGGCGCGGCAACCAGAGTGATGATCGGGGCAATGCCCATGATCAGAGCGGCAAGCCCGGTGTTGACCTCCTGTTCTGCGTAACTGATCAGGAGAAACGGCAAGACATTCCCGCTGAGGCCGACAATAGCCGCAATGATCCAGCCGCGGGCCCCTAGATCGAGTCCGCCTCCTCTCAACAGCAGCACACAGCCCAGAACAGGCGCTGCAATCGCCATCCGCGCAAACACCAACGTGGCCGGGTTAATGTCTTTGACGGCAACACCAATCGCCAGGAACGAACTGCCCCACAGCGCGGCGAGCACCGACCACAATAGAAAGTCTCTTGCCTGCATGGGCCTATCCTCTAAACTGCTATGAAAGAAATAGCATGCTATTATTTTAATAGCAATGGAGGATATATGACCGACATTCCCCTCCCCGGAAAGGCCGTCCGCGGATCGCGCAGCGGTGCGCCGATCATGGCCCTGTTCGACTTACTGGGACGCCGCTGGGCAATGGGTGTGGTCTGGACGTTGAGCGAACAGGGCCCCTGCACGTTCCGCGCATTACAGGAGGCCTGCGAGAGCATTTCTCCGGCTGTTTTGAATGCCCGATTGAAAGAATTGCGGGCAGCGGGGTTCGTCACACAAGGGGATGGCGGGTATTGCGTGTCACCGCTTGGGCAAGAGGTCTACGAAGCGCTCCTGCCACTCTCTAAAGTGTCGAAGGTCTGGGCCGCGCGCATTGAGCAGAGCGGCTCCGGCGCGTCTGAGTAGTTCGCTACTCAGGCAACTGCAAGACGGATCAAGACGGCAGCGCTGGTAATGATATGCGCGAGCGTTATGACGACGGACGCGCCATGCAGCACCTTGAAACGCTTTGTTTCGCCCGCATCGGTCGCCGCGTTGATCATCGGCATCAGGACCTGTCTTGCAAAGATCGCGGATGCTGCAATCAAGACCATCACCACGCAAGAGACCACATCCAGAAATCCGGTTCCAATCGCCGCGGCCAGCGATGTCGCGATCACAAACAGATAAAAGTGCGGAAAGGCCTTGCGGATCAGGGGTCCTGCCGTTTCCGCCGGCAGCGCGGTGAAGACGAAAGCCGCGAAGCCAAAGGAATAGAGCGTCATGCCACCGAACAACAGCGCAGTCACAAGAAGGGTGGCTGAGGTGACGATCATTTCTTAGGTCTCCGTGTGACATTCGGTAAGATGTAGGGCACCGCTGCCTGGTACTGCCGGAAACGATCCCCGAACTGGGAGGCAAAACGCCGCTCCTTCAGCATCGGTGCGAGCAGGCAGTAGGCTGTCAGAAAACTTGCAACAGCGAGCTGGTCCGGCGTCCAGACCGGCACGGTCCAGGTAGTCAGGGCAAAGGACACATAAATCGGCTGGCGGATAATCTTGAAAAGACCCGTCTCCGGCATGTCCGGGAAGATCGGGCGAATGTTCTGCGCCAGCGACATCCAGCCAAGCGCTCCTGATTGCACCTCAGCGCCTGCGTCGTAACTCGCTTTGATCAACAACAGCCATGAGAGCGTGTAAAGCCCGCACAAAATCCAAAAAACCGCTCCCTCCGCTTGCCACCAAATCACACCGCTTGGTGTCCAGAATGCGAACAGCAAAAGCAGCTGGAAGGAGGCGATGATGGCATAGGTCGTGGTCGCCAGTGTTTTGCCGTGTCCGGACGGTGCAAGAGCTGCCAGCCATTTCCTGCCACGAGCCGACAGGAGCACGGAGTGGGTCAGTGGGAACTGGAGCAAAAGGAACGCATTGGTGAAATACCGCCATGGATCCGGAAGCGTGCCAAGGCTGCGGCTCATCCCGAAAAACATTGCAGCGATCATGGCAAGAACTGCTGCCGCAAAGAGTGTGTGGCAGACAAAACCGTAGAGATAGGCGAGCGCAATCCGGCCGCGCCCGGGCGGGACGGACAGCATTCCCGCCACCAAGCGGAGCAGTCTTTTCAAAGGTCTCAGGTCAACCAGCGTCATCGCTGAAAGAACCTAGCGCCGTGCGTCCTTATCGCCAGTGGCACTTGACGGTTTGTCGCAGAGGTCTGAGAGATCCCCAAAAAGTTGGACCAGGGTCGGCCGAAAACCGCCGGAGACCTTGGCGACCCCGGTCATCTTCCTAGTTACACGATTGAGAGTTGAGGGAGAACTGAATGTCTGAACCAGTTGTTGCGCAAAAAGCACCCTATGCGGTCGAAGTTGAAGCGGGCAAAAACTACTTCTGGTGTGCGTGCGGCAAGAGCGCGAACCAGCCGTTTTGCGACGGTAGCCACAAGGGTACCGATTTCGCGCCGGTCAAATACACGGCGGAAAAGGACGGCAAAGCGTTCTTCTGCGGCTGCAAGGCAAGCAGTAAATCCCCGCTTTGCGACGGGACCCACAGCAAGCTGTAAACACGAAACAGCCGGACCGGGGACCCCGATCCGGCTGTCTTCCGATTTTCGTTGTGTCAGGACGCCCGGGCTGCGGACGGCGGCAATTCGATATCGATGCCAAGCGTGGTGACATCGCCTTCCCGGTCCATTTCAAGCCGGACGGCATCGGGATCGATATCGATCCGCTTGGCCACGACCGCCAGAATGTCTTCGCGAAGACTGGAAATCAGCGCTGCATCATCGCTGTTGCCGGCGCGTTCATGCGCGAGAAGGATCTGCAGCCGGTTCTTGGCAACCGAAGCGCTTTGGCTTCTCTTGCCAAAAAGGCTCAGGATGTTCATGCCGCCCTCCCCTTGAAGATCTTGCCGAACAAGCCCTTCTTTTCTTCCGGGATGGTGACGGGAATGTTTTCCCCCAAAAGACGGCGCGTTGCTTCCATATAGGCACGGGCCGCGGGCGAACCTTCATCGGCCAGCGTGACCGGCAGGCCGACGTTGGAGGCCTTCAGGACGTCCTTGCTTTCCGGGATCACGCCAATGAGCGGCACTGACAAGATGTCCACCACATCGTCGGTTGCCAGCATCTCGCCTGTTTTGGCGCGGGCGCTGTCGTACCGGGTGATCAGGAGGTGCTTGGGCATGCGCCCGCCCTGCTCCGCAACCTGCGTCTTAGCGTCCAGAAGCCCAATGATCCGGTCGCAGTCGCGCACGGAGGAGACTTCCGGGTTGGAGACGATGATGGCTTCATCGGCATGGCGCATGGCCAGTGTCGCGCCGCGCTCAATGCCCGCCGGGCTGTCACAGACGATCCAGTCGAAGTAATGGCGCAGTTCGCTGATGACGCTGGCAACGCCCTCTTCGGTGAGCGCGTCCTTGTCGCGGGTCTGGGAAGCCGGCAGAAGGAACAGGTTGTTCAGCTTCTTGTCGCGGACCAAAGCCTGCTTGATGGTCGCCTCGCCGCGCACCACGTTGACCAGGTCGAACACCACGCGCCGTTCCGCGCCCATGATCAGGTCCAGGTTACGCAAGCCCACATCGAAGTCGATGGCACAGACCTGATAACCTTCCTTGGCCAGCGCTGAGGCGATTGCGGCGGATGTGGTTGTCTTGCCAACCCCGCCCTTGCCTGACGTGACCACAACGACTGTTGCGTTGCTCATGGTGTTCGTCCCACTTGTTGACGGTGCAAAGGCTCTTCACGGCCCCGACCGGAGTTAACTCAGTTGTTCAAAGACAAGGCTCTCGTCTTCAAAGCGGATCTGCGCCGGTGCGTTGCGCAGAGCCGCGTCGAAGTCATCGGCAACCTTGTAAAGTCCATTGATGGACACCAGTTCAGCGTCCAGTTTCGAGCAGAAGATCCGCGCGCCATCCCGTCCGGAGACCCCGGCCAAAGCCCGGCCGCGCAAGGCGCCGTAAACATGGATTGATCCGCCCGCGATGATCTCGGCGCCGGAGCTGACCGAGCCGACAATCGTCACGTCGCCATCCGGATGCAGGATGCTCTGACCGGAGCGCACATGTTCGGTAATGACAATTGATGATCCATTGGCCTCTGGCACCGCCCGAGCCTGCCGGTCTGCTTTCTTGGCAGCGGGCTTCTCGGCGATCTTGATTGCCGGGTCCGGATCGGACGCATCTGTTTTCGCAGCCTTTTTGGGCGCATCGGTGTTGTCGACTGTCTTTTGGCCCGCAGCCCCCGCCGTCGCCTCGTTCCCGACAGCGGCTTCCGGGATTTCGACATCAGCCGTCAGTCGTCCACCGCCAAAACTCGGCGGCATTCCCGGTTTGAGGCGCGTTCCGGAAATCCCGTCGATGCCGAAAACCCGGATGGAACGCTCGCTCAAGCCGTCCAGAACGGTCTCAAGGTCCTCGATCGGGATCTTGGTGCCGCGCACGTCCAGAACGATCGGCCGGTCGATGAAAAATCCCGGTGTGCGCGCGATGATCCGGTCGATCTCCTTGAACCAGTCCTGATAGGGCGGCTCGGGAGATAACACGATCGCAATGAAGGATTTTCCCTTGAATTTCATCAAAGAGGCCCGGCGTCTTTCTCAAACGGAGTGCTTAGTCGCATAAACCTATCATTAACCGAACCGGACAATTGGGCAGCGGACCGTTTTCCACGGATATCCAAATTCTCCCGAGATTTCAGATAATTGCCCAGTTTGCGGCGCGCTCCTGATAGCTCTTCCACGGCAGACCTGACAAAACTGCCGATCCAATCGGCAGGAATCACCGCGAATACCGGGCGATTCTGTCAATTTGAGCCGCCGCCGGTTAACCGAATTCCAGATGAAAGCTTCACTTTTGCCATATTGCAGTGCAATATAAGCTATCTAACAACCGAGCGCGCTGACCGAACCTGGAACAAATATGAGTAATTTCAGCGATGTAATGGACTATCTAGGCCTGTCTCAGGATGAGGCTGCCCGCGTCCTCAATTCATCTGCAGACGAAATTGTTCGCTGGCGCAACACAAACGAGGCGCCGCCGCTGCACATCTGGCAGTCCCTGGTGCAGATGCTCGACGACGTGCGCCGCTCCGCCGAAGAGGCTGCAAAATCCGCCGATCTCGATCATCTGGAGGCGTCCGACCTCAACAAGGTCAGGCTGAACATGCCGAGCCAGATGTCCTCCGATCTTGCTGGCCCAAAACGCGCCGCCACCGCCCTTGCCGTTGCAACCCTTGCCCGGGTTTTTGTCTGAGGCTGCAGAGCAGAAAATTAAACCGATTAGAAAAATGTGCAAAGCGGCTTAATTCCGGGCCATACCCGCCTTTGGCAGTGCCCGCTTTTCTGCTAACACTTGTGCCGGTGCGGCGCTCCATCAGACCGCAGGAAATCCCCTGACCTTGCCACTCGGCAGATGGCCAGACCCTCAAAAAACCAGCTTCTGCAAGGCCGCTGCCCATGTCCGCATCGCTCAAAGGCTTTTTGTTCGCTCTCAGCGGCTTTGCAATCTTTTCCACCCATGACGCCTTGATCAAGGCGCTCGGCGGCACCTATCCGGCCTTCCAGATCATCTTCTTCTCGGTCCTGTTCGCTTTCGTGCCAGTCTCCCTGATCATTCTGGCGGACGGCAAGGCGGACAATTTCCGGCCCCGGCGGCCCGGATTGGTGCTCTTAAGATCAAGCCTTGCGATCGTCGCAATGTCCGGCGGGTTTTATGCCTTTACCGTTCTGCCGCTAGCCGAGGTCTATGCCCTCCTCTTTGCAACACCGCTGCTGGTTACTGCCCTGTCCGTGCCGCTCCTTGGCGAAACCGTGCGTTTTCAGCGCTGGATCGCGGTCATTGTCGGGCTGATCGGCGTGGTGATTGTCTTGCGTCCCGGTGTCAGCGCGCTGTCCGCCGGCCACATCGCCGCGTTATTATCGGCAAGTGCAAACTCAGTCTCCTCGATCCTAGTCCGCAAGATCGGCGGGCAAGAACGCTCTGCGGTCCTGATCCTTTATCCGATGATCCTGATGTTGATCGTGATGTCCATCCTGATGCCAAGCTCCTACCAGCCGATGGCCGTGGGCGACCTGGGCTTGATGGCCGCAATCGGGTTTCTGTCGGTGATTGCCCAATCGGCCATCATCGGCGCCTACCGTGCCGCGCCCGCCGCCGTTGTCGCGCCGCTGCAATACAGCCAGATCCTGTGGGCCGCCCTGTTCGGCGCGCTGTTCTTTTCAGAAACGCCGGATTTTTATGTGGCGCTCGGCTCGGCGATCATTGTCGCGTCCGGCCTGTTCGTGGTCTGGCGCGAAGCGCAGGAAAACGTTTCCGCCCGCCGCCCGGTTACCCGCAGTGCCAGCTTCCGCTTCAACACCGGCTACGCCTCCAGCGTCAACCGGCCTGAGGACAAGGACGACGACGAAAAGCTGGATTAGTTGGGACGAAACTTCGGGGCTGGGCGTTCGCCGGTTGTATCCAGCAAGAGCGAAACGTTTGCATCACACGGTGGTGTCCCTAGTGTCAGACCTCAGCGCCGGAGTGGGGAGCACCGCACTAAAAACCTCCTCCGTCATTACCCGGCTTGACCGGGTAATCCATGCCGTTTCAGTTGCGATTGCCACAGGGAACCGTGAGGTCAGGCAACGGAATGGATTGCCGGATCAAGTCCGGCAATGACGGATGGAGATATTGGATGGCTGCGGCGCATCCAATGACCGCCATAACCCGGATGTTATGGCTGGCGTCGCATGGGGCGTCGGCCCAATTCGATGGGCCGCACATCGCCGGTCTAATCCGGAACTATCCGCGCTCTTGCAAATTCGAAATCAATTCGCAGCTTGGCGGCTTCGATCGCGTCGTGGAGAGCGCCGCTCATGAAGATCTTCCCCCTAAGCTTGGGGTCAATCCAGATATCGGCGCCTAGAAGAGAGGAGGCAGAGACAGCGATATCAAAATCTTGTGGCTCGATCGAAGCTTTCCAGCGATGAAACCCGGTTTGCGGGTTGCGCGCTGTAGCGACGACATTCACGCTCTCCTCCGGAACAAGGCTGTCCTTCTGAGACCCGAAGTTCAGAAAATAAAATGGCCCCGGTAGCCGTGTCGTCTTGTCCATTTCGTAGATCGGAAACTCGACAAGCTCGCCATCGCCAAGATCAAAGTCCTTGAGCAGTTCTGCCAGTTTTCCTTTTACGGCGATAAATCCATCCACCCAAAACAAGTCTTTGACCCGAGACCATCTTTTTTGATCAAAAACATAGGCGGATTCTACGAATTCTTCCCGGCTTAGTTTCTCGCCTTGCGAAGCCCGATTCACATTTTTCATATTTTCTTCGGTCGGCGCTCCCATTTCAAACTGAGGCGGCGCCCAATCCTGCCCAAAGTGTTTTTCACGAATACCGAGCTTATTTCCCAGTAAATAGTTGCTTCGTACACTGCTGACCCAGATTTCCTCTGCCACGGACCTAACCTCCCAGAACGGTCTCCACCGCCTTGGCGCAGGCGAGCAGCTTCTCGTCCTGACCGCCCGGTGCAACCAGCATGGCGCTTAAAGTTTTGCCGGCGTTTATGAAAGGCAGCGCGATGCCGCAGCCATCGCAGACATTGGCGAGTGAGGGATTGCGCAGGGCTAGAAGATTGAGCCGGTTGAAGTCGCCATCGTCCGCCAGATCCGCAATCTTCGGCGGCAGTATGGGTGTCGTCGGAAGCAAGAGAATGTCGCTGCCGACCTCCTCGGCAAAGGCCTCAATCAAGGTTTGACGCCGATTCAGCGTCTGCCGGTACTCAACGGCGGAAATCTCTTCCGCCCGGCCCATGCGCGCATGCACCCGTGGGTCGAACTGTTCCGGTGATGACTGGAAATGATCCTCGTAGTGCGCCCGCGATTCCACAGACGTCATGTGCCACGGCGGAACCTTTGCGTAGAGATCGATGACGGCGAGATCCTTCTCGACAACCTCTAAACCGGCCTCGCGCAGTTTTTCTACGACGGCCTTGAAACCCTCGGCAACGGGCGCTTCGATCTCATCAAATCCGAAGTTTTTCGGCACCACGAGGCGGGCTGCCTTGGGCTCCACCGGGATGGTTTCCCGCCCTGCCATCACCTGCCAGGCGAGTTCACATTCCGCGACGGTTTTTGCCATCGGGCCAAAACTGTCCAGACTGTCGGACAGCGGTTTGCCGCCTTCCATCGAAACAGAGCTTTGTGTCGGCTTAAAACCGGTGATGCCGTTGAACGCCGCCGGAATGCGCAGGGATCCGCCGGTGTCGCTGCCAATCGCAATATCGCACAGGCCCAGCGCTACGGCGACCGCCCCGCCGCTGGTCGATCCGCCCGGCGCACAGCCTGGATAAAGCGCGTTTTCCGGCGTGCCGTAATGGGGATTGAGGCCAAGCCCGGAATAGGCGAATTCGGACATGTTGGTCAGGCCGGTGAACACCGCACCTGCCGCATCCAGCCGGGCAATCGCGGGTGCATCCTCTGGTGCCGGCGGATCGTTTTTCAGAACGGTCGTGGCAGACGTCGTCACTTCCCCGGCAACGTCGAACAGCGCCTTGACGCTGATCAGCGCTCCTTTGAGCGGACCGTCATTTTCAGCCGCTTTCGCCACCTGCTGGCGGGCCCGGGTCTCCAGGAGCTTGATGTAGACATGAGCCGCCGCCGGGTCGCTATTGGCCTTCTCCAGGGCTGCGTCCAGCCGCTCACCCACCGTTGCTGCATCCCAGGAAACCGCTGCGTTCATTTTCGCCCAACCCTTGCCAAAAGTTCTTATTGTCTGAACCTGATAGCACGATTGGCCGTTCTGAACAGGACCTTAAGTGTTTGCGTCCGTCTCGACCGGCCACGCGTCCTCAATCAGCGCCGCGGCGGTCTTTGCAGCCTCCAACATCTTGGCCTTGTCGTCATCGCCGTCCGTCAAGCGGGCCAGAACCGCGGAACCAAGCAGGAGGGCAAGTACGGCCTGCCCCTTCGGACCCCGTTTCCCCTCGCCAAGATTAAGCAAACGGACCGTGCGATCGACCGCATTTTTAGCAGCGTCCTGTGGGGCCCCGTTCATCCGGACGAGTTCCGTTCCCAAGGCTGCCAACGGACATCCTTTGCCACGCCCCGACAAATGATCTTCCGAAAGATACCGTGCGATGTAGGCGTCCCGCGCCAGTGCGCGCGCTGCCCCCTCCGGGGCCTCTTCGCCCTCTTTCAAGACGTCATCGACCGCGCGATCCAGCGCAGCTGAGATCAAACCTTCCTTTGAGCCAAAGTGTCTGTAGAACCCGCCATGTGTCAGGCCGGCGGCCTTCATCACATCGGCAACACTGGTCATTTCGATCCCGTTCTCCCGAAACAATCGGGCGGCTGCATCGACTATCTTGTTGTGATTTCGTTGTTTTTCTTCGTTCGACACACGCGGCATCAAAAGCCTCCGAAAATCTTCTTGACACTAATGATGACGTATATCATCTAATTTATAGATGACAACTATCATCATTAAGGACATCGCGCATGAAGACCCTTCCCAAAATTCTCGTGACCAGTGCCGCCGGAAAAACCGGCCTGCACGTCACCCTGCAGCTCCGCCAGCAAGGCTATCCGGTGCGCGCCTTCGTGCGCCGGAAGGACCATCGGTCAGAAACGCTGGAACGGGCCGGTGCGGAGGTGTTCGTCGGCAATCAATACTCGCTGACCGATATGCGCACCGCGATGACTGGTGTGAGCCGCGCCTATCAATGCGCTCCGACGGCACCAAATGGCCTACACTTCAACGCCGTTTTCACGGCAGCGGCCCATGAGGCCAAGCTGGAACATGTCGTCACCCTCAGCCAGTGGCTCTCAAGTGCAGACCACCCGTCGCTGTTTACGCGGGAAGTGTATCTTGGCGACGTCCTGATCAGAATGCGTCCGGAAATGTCGGTCACCACCGTCAATCCCGGCTGGTTTGCGGACAACTACCTGATGGTTCTCGACATGGCCGCGCATCTGGGCCTCTTCACCATGCCGCTTGGTGCGGGGGATCAGAAGAAAAATGCACCGCCGTCGAACGAAGACATTGCACGCGTTGTGGTGGCGGCCCTGACCGATCCCGCAAAACATGCCGGTCAGACTTACCGTCCGACAGGGCCCGAACTGCTTTCTCCCAATGACATTGCCGCCGCCATGAGCCGCGCGCTGCGCCGCCGGGTACGCTACATGGACATTTCCGAACGGATGATGGTGAAGGCGCTCAAGGCTCTGCCGCCCTCCAATTACTCCGTTGCCGCCGTCACGCAGCTTGCCCTTTATGCAGCCGAATACCGGCGTGGCAGCTTTGCAGTGAACGCACCGACGGATCACGTTGCACGAATTGGCGGGCAAGAACCGGAAAGCTTTGAAGCGATTGTGCGCAAACATGCAGCCGGCCAACCCGGACTGGTGAAAAGCCCCTTGCGAAGCCTCGGCGCCATGGCCCGCTTTGCCAAGATCCTGGCAACCCGGCCGTTTGACCTGAAGCGCGCCGAAGCGGAGCGGGATTACGTCCAGTTGTCCGCGCCGATGTACGCACAAGACGACGCTGCCTGGCAGGCAACACATCAACCTGCATCCATAACCCTCCCCACGGCCCGCGTCGCTTGAGCCACTTTGAACCGACAAGGATTATCCCCTATGACCCCGCAATCAGAGCTCCTTAACCGCAACAAGGCGTTTGCCTCCAGTTTCGACCAGGCGGACCTGCCCATATTGCCGACACTGCAAACCCTCATCATCGCTTGCCTTGATGCCCGCACCGATCCGGCCCACCTCTTCGGACTCGAGCTTGGAGACGCCGTCGTGATCCGAAATACCGGCGGGCGGGTAACCCGTGCTGTGATCGAGGAGGTCGCGACCCTGGCGGCGCTGGTTCGCGCGGCAACAAATGGCCAGGAGCCGAGGTTCAACGTCATTCTCATGCAACACACCCAGTGCGGCGCGCAAAGGCTGGCGCAGCCGGAAATGCAGGCGATGATGAAAGAAAAGATGGGCATCGACGTCTCGGAATATGCGATCCACGATCAAAGGTCCGACTTGATGGGCGATATCGACCGGCTCTGCGCGGCTGCACAGGTGCCCGGCGGGATTTCTGTCTCGGCGACCCTTTATGATGTCGCAACAGGGCTGGTGGAGGAAATCGCTCCCGCAAAACCGCTTGAAGACTGGCGCGCCGAACGTGTCCTGGCTTCCGCGCCAACAAGCGCCTCGCTTTGAACCTCGCCTAAAACACCTATGCACCGTTTCTGAAGAACAGACGGGCGCGCCGATGGCGCGCCCGCTGCAAAACAGATGGACTGACCGGAACGATCAGTAGGTCATCATCGGGGCCAGTTCTTTGGCCTGATCGACCCACTTGGTGACCTGAGTTTCGCTCGGCACCTGGCGCACAAGGCTTTTTTCTTCGTTCACTTCTTTCATTTTCGCGGCAAGGTTCGCCGCGTTGCGGTGCTTGAGTTCCTTGACGGTGTCCACACCGGCCGCTTCCAGAAGTTCGGAATACTCTTCGCCGACGCCGCTGATGCGCATCAGATCGGCCATGTTGGCCCATTTGAGGATGCGCTTGCCGTCAATGCCGGTTTCCTCTTCCAGCGCCTTGCGGCCCTTCGGGTCCTTTGCCCGCTCAAGATACGCTTCCGTTGTCTTGATGCCGATTTCGCCGAGTTTGGCCGCATATGTCGGGCCGATGCCCTCGATCTCATCGATGGAATAAGACATCCTCAATTCACTCCCGTTGCACCGGCGGCCGAACCCTGGGGCACTTAGACGATCTGGCTCAGTCCCGGAATTTTCGCAATAACCTCATCAACAACGTCATCCCCGGCTTTTTCTTTAGCATAAGAGACGAGTTCTTTGACAAGCCCTTGTATTTCACCCATGCCGAGCCCCGCTTTGTTGAGCTCGTTGAGCGCTGCCATCGCGCCCATGGTGCCACCCATCATATTGCCAAGGCCGCCCAGAAGGCCTCCGCCACTGGTTCCTGCGCGCGCGGCCAGAAGATCGGCAGCGCCCGGCAAAGCATCGAGCACCTGCTGCATTTTTTCTGCCGGTGCTTCCTTGTTCAAAAAGCCCAGGATAATCCCAAGACCATCCTCGGCCTGCTGCTGTTCGATGCCCGCTCTTGCCATGATGCGGCTGATCAGTTCTTGCATGTTGTCACGTCCTGAAGATTGCGCCGGGAACCTCCGGCAAGTTTGAAGTTGCCTCCCTATACAGGCTCGATGACAGCTTCGTCGACGGCATTTGGTCTAACACGCGCAATTTTCAAAAGACTGGGCTAGGTTGTTTCCGTAAGGGACGGATTCGGGGGACGAATGTGAGTAAGGACAGTCAGATTTTTGTTGGGTTCAGCGGCAAGGACGAAGCGCTTTCATTGAAACTGGCCAACCGCCACGGCCTGATTGCCGGGGCAACCGGAACCGGCAAAACCGTTTCGCTGCAGATCCTTGCAGAAGGATTTTCCAAAGCCGGAGTGCCGGTGTTCTGCTCCGATATCAAAGGAGATCTTTCGGGTCTGGCAGCAGCCGGCACCTCCAAGGACTTCCTGGAAAAGCGTGCCAAAGAAGTCGGGATCGACAAGACTTACGACTATGAGGCCGTACCGACGGCCTTTTGGGATCTGCTCGGCAAACAAGGCCATCCGATCCGCACGACCGTATCGGAAATCGGCCCCCTGCTCCTGGCCCGGCTTTTGGAGCTGAACGACACCCAGGAAGGCGTGCTCAATGTCCTGTTCGAGCTCGCCGATGACGAAGGCCTGCTGCTCCTCGATCTGAAGGATTTGAGGGCCATGCTGACCCATGTGGCCGAGCGGGCTTCCGAGCTTTCCACCGTCTATGGCAACGTCTCGAAATCCTCGATTGGTGCCATTCAGCGGCGACTGTTGGTTCTGGAGCGTCAGGGTGGCGAGCATTTCTTTGGTGAACCGGCGCTCGACATCCGCGACTTCATCCGGACGGCCCCGGACGGCCGCGGCATGGTGAATATCCTGGCTGCCGACAAGCTGATGACGGCGCCGCGTCTTTATGCGGTGTTCCTGCTTTGGCTGCTCTCCGAACTCTTTGAAGAACTCCCTGAAGTTGGAGATCCGGACAAGCCGAAGCTCGTCTTCTTCTTCGACGAAGCGCATCTTTTGTTCAACGGCGCTCCCAAAGCGCTTCTGGAAAAAGTGGAACAGGTGGTGCGTCTGATCCGCTCCAAGGGGGTCGGGGTCTATTTCGTCACGCAAAACCCGCTGGACATCCCCGAGACTGTGCTGGCGCAGCTCGGCAACCGGATCCAGCATGCCCTGCGCGCGTTCACGCCGCGCGATCAAAAGGCAGTGCGGGCGGCAGCCGAAACCTTTCGGCCCAACCCGGATCTCGATACCGAACGTGTCATTACCGAACTTGGCGTTGGCGAAGCACTGGTCTCGACACTGGAAGGCAAAGGCATTCCCTCCATCGTTCAGCGCACGCTGATCCGGCCGCCCTGTTCACAATTAGGGCCAATCACCCAAGCGGAACGAAGGACCTTAATCCAGTCCAGCCCCGTCTTCGGGCTCTATGAGCGTCAAAGAGATCGGGTATCTGCCTATGAAGTTCTGATGAACCGGGCCGAAGAGACCCAGCGGATGGAACAAAGGCAGGCGGAAAAAGACGATAAGTTCGCTGAAAAACACGGCGAACCGCGCCGCACGCGTTCGGGTTTTCAATTGCCGGATTTTGGACGTGACGACCGTCCGCGCCGGCAGAGCCGCCAGCGGCGGACGCAGCGGCGCAGCCAGCGGGACACGGCTTTCGAAGCCGGTTTGAAGTCAGCTGCCCGAAGCTTCGGTACATCGCTTGGACGTGCCCTCGTGCGCGGTCTGATGGGATCCTTGAAACGCGGCAATTGATAAGAACGGAGAAACGGCGATGGCGTCCCCGGAACTGCTGATCGAGCAGCGTGCCTTGACCGTCGGGAAATGGTCGAACCTGTTCATGGCGTTTGCCGGCATTCTGGCATCCTGGCTGTCCCGCTCGGACGCCATGCTCGTGGATGGGCTTTATTCGGCCGTCAACTTCGTTTCAGCGATTGCTGCTGCGCGGATTGGCGCGCGCGTCGGTCTACCCGCCACCCGCAGCCGCCCGTGGGGGCATGACTTCGATGAGGTGCTTTATGTTACCTTTCGCAGTCTCATTTTGATCGGCATCCTGGTCTTTGCAGGCTTTGTCTCAGGTACCAAGATCTGGACCTTCTTCACTGGCGGCGACGTGCCGGAACTGGTCTTCGGACCGATAGTCATCTACTCGGTGGTCATTGTGGCAATCTGTCTTGCCCTTGCCTTCAATTATCACCGCGCATACCGCAAGACAGGCAAACGCAGCGCAGTGCTGAAAACCGAATCCCGGGCCGCCATGATTGACGGGGCCTTGAGCGTCGGCACTGGCGCAGCACTCCTGTCTCTGCCCTTCTTGCAAGACACGCCTCTTGGACCCTATGTGCCGATTGGCGACGCGGTGATTGTGGTGCTGCTGATCCTGGTGATCATTTGGCAGCCACTCTCTTCATTCCGGTCCACACTGGCCGACCTGTCCGGCACCAGCGCGCCACGAAAGACTTATTCAAAGGTATCCCGCGTTGCCCGCGATCTTGCAAAAGAACATGGTTACAAGCTGCATCGGGTTGCAGTGCTGCAAGCCGGGCGCATGCACTATGCCGCCATCTACATTGATCCGCTGAAGCCCATCGAGGCCCATGACGTCGACGTTTTCAAGGACAAGGTGTCGGGGCGGCTTGAGGATGTGGTCGGGCCAACCCGTGTGGAGGTGATGGTCACCGCCCGCAACGGTCTCAAGACTTCCCCAACGGCGGCAAGCGCTTAAGGAAAACGCATTGCGCCCCGCCCGATCTTGTGGCCTTTTATGCTCTTCTCAAGGCCGCTTGTGAGCCGGCCTTTCACATCCTGTTTCATAATTTAAGGACATGTCATGAGTTCCATCGACAAGGTATTGGCGCGCATTGATGCCGACCTGGACAACAGTCTCGATCGCCTGTTTGAACTCCTCAAAATCAAGTCCATCTCCACCGACCCGGAATTCAAGGCCCCGTGCCGGGAAGCTGCCGAGTGGCTGGCGAAAGAATTGAACGACATCGGGATTGAAGCCTCCGTGCGCGATACGGAAGGCCATCCGATGGTCGTCGGACACCGCAAATCCGGTAAGCCTGGTCCGCATGTTCTGTTTTACGGCCATTACGATGTCCAACCGGTCGATCCGCTGAACCTTTGGAGCCGGGATCCGTTCGACCCTGCAATCGAAACCAAGGAAGACGGGACCAAGATCATCGTTGCGCGCGGAGCTGCCGATGACAAGGGCCAGCTGATGACCTTCGTGGAGGCGGCCCGCGCCTTCATCGCTGAAACCGGAGATCTGCCGGTCGACGTCTCGATCCTGTTCGAGGGCGAGGAAGAATCCGGCTCCCCGTCCCTGCATCCGTTCCTGGAAGCGAACAAGGACGAACTTTCCTGTGACATGGCGCTGGTGTGTGACACGGGTCAATGGGACGCCGATACTCCGGCGATTTCCGTCATGCTTCGCGGTATGGTCGGCGACGAAATCATCGTCAGGGCTGCCAGCCGGGACCTGCACTCCGGGTCCTATGGCGGGTCGGCGCAGAACCCGAACCACATCGTTGCCAACATCATTGCAGGCCTCCACGATGAGAACGGCAAGATCACGTTGCCGGGCTTTTATGAAGGCGTCATCGACATGCCGGAAGAGGTCACGGCGATGTGGGACAAGCTCGGCTTTGATGTCGCGGAGTTCCTCGGCGATGTCGGCCTGAAGTACCCACGCGGCGAAAACGACCGCACCCCGCTGGAGCACCTGTGGACCCGCCCGACCTGTGAGGTCAACGGCATGTGGGGCGGCTACCAGGGCGCTGGTACGAAGACTGTCATTCCGGCCGAAGCCCATGCGAAATTCACATTCCGCCTGGTCGGCGATCAGGATCCGGAAAAGATTCAGGACGCGTTCCGCGCCTATGTCCGCTCCAAGATCCCGGCAGACTGTTCGGTCGAATTCATCTCCAAGGACGGCAGCCCGGCGCTCCGGCTCGACTTCGCGATGCCGGTTCTGGAGAAAGGCAAAAAGGCCTTGAAAGATGAGTGGGGCAAGGACGCAGCGCTCACCGGTATGGGCGGGTCCATTCCGATTGTTGGAGATTTCAAGCGGATGCTCGGCATGGATTCCTTGCTGATCGGCTTCGGCCTTGAGGACGACCAGATCCACTCGCCGAACGAAAAATACAACCTGAAGAGCTTCCACAAGGGCATCCGGTCCTGGGCGCGGGTTCTCGATGAGCTTGCGAAGGACTGAGGTTGAGCTCAAGTCTCCGGCCGCTAAGTGGCGGCCGGATTTCCCAGTTCGGAGAAAACCATGAAATCGATTTGCGTGTTCTGCGGGTCAAGTTACGGCGCGCTGGAAGACTACAACGACGCGGCAAAAGCAACCGGCAGGGCCATTGCCGAAAAAGGCATGCGGCTGGTCTATGGCGGGGCGCGGGTTGGCTTGATGGGCAGCGTTGCCGATGCGGCTCTGGAAGCAGGCGGCGAGGTGATCGGCGTTCTTCCGCACTCGCTAAAGGAAAAGGAGATCGAGCACCAAGGTCTGACCGAACTGCACCTCGTCAAGTCCATGCACGAGCGCAAGGCCATGATGGCGGACCTGTCGGATGGCTTTATCGCCCTGCCCGGCGGCGTCGGCACGCTGGAGGAGATCTTTGAGGTCTGGACCTGGGGTCAGCTGGGCTACCATCAAAAGCCCTGCGGATTTCTCAACATCAATGGCTACTACGACCACCTGATTGCCTTCCTCGATCATCAGACACAGGAAGGCTTTACCAAGAAAGAAATGCGGAACATGGCGCAGATCGCGGGCGCGCCAGAAGACCTCATTGCGCTGTTTGAACGATATTCTCCACCATCGACACCCAAATGGATCAAGAAGGACGAAACCTGAGATCACGAGGCCGTCTGCCGGTTCTGAAGATTGAGACAAAATGCCCTGTGAAGAGTGTTAAAACTGACGAGCGGATGGTTTCCTCGATCCCATTGGTGATGCTAAAACCCGCGTCGTGAAATTGCCTGTTCCCATGGCCGATGGAGTATCTTGTTTATGCGTGCGCCGATTGTTGCGTTCCTTCTGATTTCCGCTTTTCTGACCTCTGCCTGTACGCCGTCTGCGGACCTTGCAGCCCCGGAAGCTGCGTTCCGGACATCCAATGTCACCCTGTTGCAAATCACCGAAGATCGAGTTGGCGGCATCACCGCAGAAACGGCTTATGCACCAAAAGCGATTGAGGCCTCCCTTCCCGGCTTTACCACCGAGGGCATTCAGACCGCGGTTGAAAACAACACAGAATGGGCATTAGCCGCATTCAACACTGACGGTTTTCAAGTCTTGCAGGTTTTCAAGGGACAGAATGGCAAGGTGCGCACCGTTCATGGTGTCACCCACCATTTGCAGGGCCCCAATGGCGAGCGCATCGGAATGACCTTCGCCGAGATCGGCACCGCGCGCGCTGATTGCCGCATTGGGCGCAACTTGTGGCGGGGTATGGCCATCTGCGAGTCAACCGGCCATCCGAATGTCGAACTGGTCTACGCAATACCGGGATACACCGGTCCGTTCGACGTGCTGCCACCAGCCCAGGAACTCTTTGACGCGCAGTTGCAGCGCATCCTTTGGACACCAAAGACTTAGGTTCGGACTCTAAACGAACTGGTTTGAGGAATGCCGGAGCCTTTGCGGCGAGCATTCCTCGTCCAAACGTTGCTGGTGACCTTTGCTGATTCTTGGCGTAAAGCCATGGTCCTATGACTCATAGGACCTTACCCGATCCAAGGCACCTTGCCGGACAATTGATATCAGGCAACCGGGCTGCGCTTGCCCGCGCAATCACGCTTGTTGAATCCAAAAAACCGGAGCATCGCAAGATCGCCCGGGAACTGGTGCAGGAAGTCCTGCCTCGGACTGGCAAAGCGCTTCGCGTCGGCATCACCGGCGTTCCAGGCGCCGGGAAATCGACCACGATCGACACCTTCGGGTCCAATCTCACGGCAGCTGGCCACAAGGTCGCGGTTCTGGCGGTCGACCCGTCTTCCACACGCACTGGGGGCTCTATTCTCGGCGACAAAACCCGCATGGCCCGGCTTGCCGTCGACCGGAATGCCTTTATCCGGCCGTCGCCGTCGGCTGGCACATTAGGCGGCGTTGCAGCCAAGACACGGGAAACGATGCTCCTGTGCGAAGCTGCCGGTTTCGATGTCATTCTCGTCGAAACCGTTGGTATTGGGCAGTCGGAGACAACGGTTGCCGATATGGTCGATTTCTTTCTTGTACTGATGTTGCCTGGAGCTGGCGACGAGCTCCAAGGTATCAAGAAGGGCGTCTTGGAAATCGCCGATATGATTGCCGTGAACAAGGCCGATGGCGATGGCGCCACACGGGCAAGAGCTGCAGCCTCTGACTACCGCGCCGCATTGCATATTCTTGCTCCGAAAACGCCGACCTGGAGCCCGCCTGTGATCACGATCTCCGGGCTCGCCAATGAAGGTCTGGACCATATGTGGGAGCAGATCACGGTTTACCGCGAGCGCATGACCGCAAGCGGGGAATGGCAAAAACGCCGTGCAGATCAGCAAGTCTCGTGGATGTGGGATACATTGCAACAACGCCTGATGGAATCTCTGAAAACAAATCAGAAGACCGCCAACCGGCTGAAGACCTTGGAAGCAGATGTGCGCGACGGCACCACGGCGGTGTCCGTAGCCGTTGATGAATTATCCACCCTCATGGGCTTAAACGATTGATTTGATTTATGAAGAATACTCAAAAAACAATACTTGTAACCGGTTTCACCCCCTTTCCAGGAGCCCCTGTCAATCCGACGCAACTCCTTATGAAGCGGCTACCAAAACGCCTCGGTGTGCATCAGCACGGCGTCGCCTATCACTTTGATGTCCTGCCGACGACATGGGAGGCCCGCTCAAGTGTTACGGATGCGCTGCGCCGGGAAGTCCAGCCAGATGCCATCGTGCATTTCGGCGTTGATGGCACCCGAAAGGATATCAACGTGGAGAACCGTGCGGTCAACAAGGCCATTCAAGTGCGGTTCGACAGCGCCGGAAAAGGCCCCGGAATTCCGGAGCTCGACCCGAAGGGCGAACGTGCGCGTACTGCAACTCTTCCCGCCGGACATCTGGCCACAGCGGCGCGGCAATCGGGAGCCTCAACAAAGGTGTCTCAGAATGCGGGGACGTACCTTTGCAATGCTACACTGTGGGATTCCATCGGGTCCGGCATCCCGAGCATTTTCGTTCACGTTCCGCCGCTGCCGCGGACGAGATGGGATCCACGCCCGTCCCTTGCCTTGGTTGAGAACGCTGCGGTTAGCCTGCTGCAGGAACTCGCCCGCCGGATGCGGTAAAACCGGAAATCAGGTTTTCGGCTTGCGTGACGCAGTCCCGCGCCATTCGGCCAGCGAGACCAGCGCGTCCCAAAACACGCATTCCGAAGTAAAGCGCCAACAGGGCCCGCGCTGTTTCTCCGGCGCGGTGGCCCGCACGATCTGACGGGGTCAAATCATCTTCCAGGGCTTTTTGAAAGGCCGCTTCCAACCGCAGGGCCATAGCCTGCAACCTCTGTTCGATCTCCCCGCCTTGCGCTGCCTTGTCTGCCATGGCGTTACATAAAAAGCAGCCGAGCCGGTCGCCGTCGGTTTCGGCCATGTCCGCGATTTTTGTCAGAAGGCTGAGAATGCGGTCCCGACCAGACCCGTTTTCGTGGTTTCCCAAGAAAGCAACCGTCGAAGACACGACCTGCCGATCATAGCGGTCCAGCGTTGCCAGATAGACCGCGTGTTTGTCCTTGAACGCCTTATAGAACGATCCCCTTGTGATCTTCATGGTCTTCAGAAGACGGGCAAGAGACGCTTCCTCATAGCCAAGGTCCCAGAACAGGCTCATGGCACTGTCCAGTGCTGCATCTGTCTCAAATTCCCTTGGTCTTGCCATCGGTTCGATCAGCCTCCCTTAGCTGCCTTCCAAACATCGGCACCTTTCGGGCGGTTTGCAAGGATGATCGGGTACCGATCGCCAGGACACCATCGTCTTTAAGGTGTGTGCTCTCAGGATTTCACAAACCGCTCACCGCTTCGTGCTTTGCAGATGATCACCCGAGTTCCCAACTTAGGGTCACCGGCGAGGGCAATTTTTTTTGACAAGTTTGGAACCATTTGGTTCCTTATTTTCGAAACGAACTCCCTTGCCGATTACCCTGTCTTTCCTTGGAGTTTGAAAAACATGTTTGCTAATCTGATCCGCGGCACCGTTGCTGCTGCTGTTGTTGCCGGCACTCTCGTATCCAGCGCCTTCGCTGCAGGTGTTGATGTCAACGCAACCGTCACCGGCCTGGCCATGCGCGGCGTTGACCCGGTGTCTTATTTCACCAACGGCGCTCCGAAAGATGGCGATTTCTCCATCACGTCGGTCCACAACGGTGCGACCTACCGGTTTACCTCTGAAGAAAACAAAGACCTTTTTGAGAAGAACCCTGAGAAGTATCTGCCGCAATACGGCGGGTTCTGCGCCTTTGGCACCGCGATGGGCGTGAAGGTAGATGGCGATCCGGACCTCTGGAAAATCGTTGATGGCAAGCTTTACCTGAACCTGTCCGAAAGCATCCAGGAGCGTTGGAACAAGGACACGGCCGGCTTCATCGAAAAAGGCGACGACAAGTGGACTGAAATCGAAAACGTCGATCCGTCCGAGCTGTAATACCTAAAAGACAAGAACTTACGTCAGGCGGAGATGGCCTCATCTCCGCCTTTCTCGTCCCTGCACTTCCCGGCCGACCGATTAGCCTCTTCAGCTCAAGGCAGATGTCCTGCGGCTCAGTTCTCCCGCGTGCTCATGGAGAAAATGCCGTAGCGCCATGAACAATTCCTTCGCATGGGCCTTGTCCCCACGATCAAGGGCGTCACGAATGTCGTCCTCAATCATGCGCACAATCTTATCCGCGCCCTTTGGTTGATGCAGAAGATAAGCACCGAGTGCTGCCGCCGCGATTTCGCTGATATGTTCGTGTTCGGCAAGAGCAAGGATTTCAGCCTCGTCCAGATCGGACATGCCGATGCAGTCCTGAATGGTAATCATTATCGGATCCTCCACCCATAGCCGGCAAAGAATATCAAACCGCACAAAGTGCGTCAAAATAAGGAACATCACGCATTCGGCACACCGCTTGCTCTTTTGAACTCCAAAACAACTCGATTTTCCGTTTTGGAGCTGATCCGTGCCAAAAGACGCCAGAATATGCCTTAAGCCTGTCCTGACCAGCCGGCGGGCGTTCCTTGCTGGGACAGCTTTGTGTCTTTCCGGCACAGCTGCTGGGGCTTCAATGGATGTTGCGGATCTGCGCGGCTCGATCGATTCCGCTGACCTTGGTCTGATCCCCAACGCCACGAATGACCAGACCGCGCAGTTTCAAAATGCCGTCAACCGGGCAGTCGAACGCGGCCGGGCCCTGTTTCTGCCCGCGGGCACCTATCCAGTGGCAAACTTACGTCTTCCGTCCGGCACACTGATTGTCGGTGTTCCGGGCCGGACGCGCCTTGTTTATCAGGGCGGCGGCGGCCAGCTCATCCGGGCAGAAGGGGTCAGCAACATCGGCCTTACCGGAATTACGTTTGATGGAGCGAACCGCTCCATCGGCGACTTCACGGACGGTCTCTTGCACTTCATTGGGGTCCGCAATCTGGCGATCGACGAATGCGAAGTCGCCGGGTCAACCAAATCCGGGCTCCTTCTCGACCGATGCTCTGGCCGCATCGAGAATTCCCGGATATCTGGGGCTGCCGAAGCCGGTATCCGCTCCAATGAGGCTACCGGCCTCTCTATCATCGGCAACACCGTAACGGACTGCGCCAATGGCGGTATATGGATCCATCGCTGGCAGGACGGCGAAGACGGCACGATTGTTTCAGGCAACCGTGTTGAACGGATCAGCGCACGCTATGGCGGCACCGGTCAGTTCGGCAATGGCATCAACGTGTTTCGGGCTGCCGGTGTTGTTGTCTCCAACAACAGGGTGGCCGACTGTGCCTTTTCCGCGATCCGCTCCAATGCCGGATCCAACATCCAGATCATCGGGAACTCCTGTTTGCGGTCTGGTGAGACCGCCATTTACAGCGAATTTGGTTTCCAAGGCGCGGTGATCGCCAACAACATCGCTGACGGCGGCACAATTGGCATCTCCATTGCCAATTTCGCGGACGACGGGAGGCTCGCTGTTTGCTCCGGAAACCTCATCCGGAACATCAAAGACACAGGCCCCTATCCACCGGATGTCGCCGGGTTTGGTATCGGGATTGCCGCCGAAGCCGATACGACGATAACCGGCAACGTCATTGAGGGCGTTCCGAAATACGGCATGCTGCTCGGCTGGGGCCCGTATATGCGGAACATCATTGCATCACAGAACGTCTTGCGAGACTGCAACATCGGAATTGCAGTAAGCGTTGCAGACGGCGTCGGGCCTGCGGTCATTACGAACAACATCGTTCAGGGCGCCAAACAAGGCTCCATCAATGGGTTCCGCTGGCTTGAGCGGGCGACGGGTGAACTCAACGGCACGTCCGAATTCTCCAATTTGACGGTGCACAGCAACCAGATCTGGAGTTGAGCGAGCGCATAGAGGCGAGTTTTACGCAGGGGTTGGAGAGCCTTCACCCGTGGTTTTATCCTCCAGTGACGGCTCATACACCACCACACAATTCCGTCCGTTTGCCTTTGCGCGGTACATAGCCAAATCGGCCCGGCGCAGAACCATCGATAGTGCCCGGTCTTTTTCCAAAACCGGACTGATCCCGAAACTTGCTGTGTAGTTGAGTTTGTGACTGGACACCGACCTTTCCAAAAAGGCCTGACGCAGTTTCTCTGCAACATTCTGCCCGCCTGATACGGTGGTATTGGGCAAGAATACTGCAAACTCTTCCCCGCCAATCCGACCGAACAGATCGTAGTTGCGAACGAAGCCCATCGTCACCGCGGCACAATCCTTCAGGATCCGATCTCCAATCTGGTGCCCATAGGTGTCGTTCACGTCCTTGAAGTGATCCAGATCGAACATGATCACGCAGGCATCCTCGCCGCCGCGAATGGCACGGTTCAGTTCCTCGTTTCCACGTTTCAAGAAAACCCGCCGGTTCGGAGCACCCGTCAAAGCGTCCGTCGACGCCAGTTCTTCGGCTTTCCTCTTGGCCTCTTCCAGTTCGGCAGTCCGCTCACGGACTTTCTGGTCGAGCGTATCTTTGACATGTTCCAGATGCCGAACCTGCTGGCGAACCTGTTCGCGCGTTGCATGAAGGGTCAGGACCAGGACACCAATCACTCCCAGCAGAAGCTGCGTGTTGATCAGGGTGGTGTTCCTGTCGATGCCCTGCAAAGGCCCCTGGCCCAGCGCGGTCGGGACAATGATGCCACCAATCAAGAACAACAACGCGAAAGAGATATAGATCCGGCTGAGGCGCAGAGAGGCCCACATGAGCAAGACCGGCAAGACCGCGAGTTCGAAACTCTGCATCAGTCCGCCAACATCGCTCCAAAAAGCAATGTAAATGGCGGACAGGATCAAGAGGAAATTGGCGACTGTCTCGAAACCCGGCAAAACGCGTTCTGTCTTGTCGGATAGATATACAGCAAGCGCAAACGGTGTGATTGCCAAGACACCGATCGCATCGCCGGTAAACCAGGTCGCAAATGTATTGCCGTAGTTTTGCGCATCGATGAGACCGGCTGCCAACAGCCCCGACACGCCAATTAGGGCACTAACCGCCGCACCGCCTGCAACACCAATCACCAAAAAGCCGGATGCAGAAGAGACACTCTGGAACATTCGAAAAGGGCGGAAATAGCGATGCATCACGATGCTGCATCCAACCGATGCCAATACATCGCCAATTCCATTTGAGATGCCAGCGAGGAGCACCTGAACAGCCGAACCAAACGATGAAAAATCAGCATAAGCCCAGACGTTGCCCAGGAATGCACCCAAGATCACACCCGGCCAGATGTGCGGCCCGCGCAGAAGCGCCCAGGTGAGCATCAATCCGGATGGCATCCAGACCGGGGTGACGTTGCCTGGAGGAATAGCAAGCGTCTGCCCCAACCGCGCAGTCAGGACATAAAGCCCTGCCACCAAGGCTATTTCACTGATCCGAAACCAAAAGGTCGGCACGCATATGTCTCCCCGGGACACAGACCCCCACCGGTCCCCACCTGACGTAATCCCGAATACCTTTCAGTATTTTCGAATGCCAAAACCTTTCCATACGCAAAATCACGTATTTCACAGTCAATCGGAAAACCCTGGCCCCGATTGATCTAAACACCGGTTTCTCCAAAGCGACAGACCCTGAGCAGCAGGATCTGCGCCTTGTTACATCTGACAGTAATCTAGCGTTAGGCTGCTTTGCTGGCGAATCGCAAGGACAAGCAGGACAAACCACCATCCACTTTGCGCGCCTCGTGCGTTGGAAGAACAACCGTCTTGAAACCAGCGGCTTCGATCGCTGCAAGGGTTTTGGGGTAGCCCTCCGGCACCAAAACAACGTCGTTCACACGGATCACGTTGGCCGCATAGTCTTCGCCCTCCGGCACCACGACGACTTTCCGCTCGCTGAAGAACCCACTTTTCGCCATCACTTCAGTTGCCAGAATGACGCCCTCACCAAGGGTCGAGCAGGCTGTCTTGAAGTGGAGTACACCTTCCGGCGTTTCACAGACCTCCGCGTTGTAATCCCATTCTTTGAGGAGTTGTGCGAACGCGTCTGCACCTTCCCGGTTGGTCCGCGCAGAAAGCCCGATCAGGATCACATCGTCCAGCATCAGGATGTCGCCGCCATCAACGTAGCCGCTACCCGGCAATTCAACGACCTTGTCGAAACATGCATCGAGCGCTGCCCGAATTTCCTTGCCTTCACCTTCACGGCTTGCCGTGCCCGGGCGCAATTGGATCGCACCTTCAGGAAGGCAGAAGGCGGGATCCTCAACAAAACAACTGTCCGGATAGGCTTCCAATTGAGGCAATACGTCGACGGTCAGCCCTGCGTCTTGCAATGCCTTGACGTAGAGCTCATGTTCTGCCCGAAACGCGTCACCGCTGGGATCACCTGTGTCCACAGCCCGCAACCCGTTCGCGACACTGTCTGCCGGCTTGCGGGTGATAGCATGAGTGAAACGATAGGACAGACCGGCGCGCGCCACCATTTTGGAACTCCAATGACAATAACAAACCAAGACCCAGCCATTCGCAGAGCAAATTTGCAAGACGTGAATGCGCTGAAACAGTGCATCGATCGTGCCTATGCACCGGTAAAGGCGAGGCTCAGCGACCTGCCCGATGTTTCCGTTGGGTTAGAATCTGAGATCACAGACAACGTGGTTTATGTGGCTGAAACCGACGAAAACATCATCGGATGTGCGGTCTTGGCGGTTAATGGCGAGACGGCTCAGCTCGTCAACATCGCAGTCGATCCGGAATACGGTGGACGCGGTGCCGGACGAAAACTCCTAGAGGTGATCGAAACCCACGCTCGGGACATGGGCGCGATAGAGATCCAGCTCGCAACGCATATCGGAATGCCGGAAAACGTTGCACTTTACGCGCATCTCGGCTGGGCAGAGACCGGACGCTCAGGCAACAAGGTGCGGATGAGCAAACTAATCTAGGGCCGTGCACTGCCGCGTCAGTTGGCCGGCAAAGCCTCTTTGAGCATCTGAAGGAATTCGCTGCGCGGCCGGATAACACCTGCCTCCGCACCCCGGCGCGTCAGGACCGGCGGGTTGACCAGACGATCCAGGAGCTTTGCCTCGGCCTCATCAAGCTCCAGCATCACTTCGAGCACGGTTGCCATCATGACTTCGGCGGCCCGGGTCGCGCCGTCGTCGCACTTCAAGGCAACACCATATCCAAGCTCGGGGATCGAAGCGCAGAAAACGCCTTCCGCACCGGTCTTAACAAAGACACGTCCGCGGAAGCCTTCCATGACCTTGGTGCAGAAGCGATCCGCACCAGCGACCATGTAGGGCTCATTGATACAGGCGTCGAAAATGCGTTGCGCTGCGTCCTGGCGGAGCGGCTCCAGCCCCTCGCCCGTCCCGAAGGCCGCAAATGCGCGGGCAAAGCTGTTCAGCGGTGACGCGTAGGTCGGGATTGAGCATCCGTCGGTACCGCAAACGTCTTCCGAAACGACGTCGCCGGTCATTTGCTCCATTACGTTCCGGATTTCGCGTTGCACCGGGTGGGACGGCTCAACGTATCCTTTCGTTTCAACACCCATGACCTTGGCAAGGCCTAGAAAACCGGCATGTTTTCCCGAGCAATTGTTGTGCAGCCCGCAGGGTGTTTCATCGGCCAGAATGAGTTTTGCGGCGTCCTCCATCCGCTTTGGCCACTGAGGCCCACATTCCAGATCATCCTCGTTGAGACCCGCCTTCATCAACATGACACGCGCGGAATTGGCGTGAACCTCCTCGCCATTATGCGAGGCGCAGGCAAGCGACAGTTCTGCGTCGCTGAGATCCAACGCCTCGGCGGCACCGGATTCCACAAGCGGGATGGCTTGCAGAGCCTTGATTGCAGAGCGCGGAAAGACGCGAGCCTCGAAATCACCAACACCGCACACCAACTTACCATCGGCATCAACAACCGCGACGCTGCCGCGATGCAGGCTTTCAGTCAGCTGGCCGCGGGTCACGTCCACAAGGGCAGGATTGGTCATCAAGGTCTCGTTTCGCTCGGTCTGAATTGATTGAGATTTTATGCGGATTCGGCGCGCGCCGCAGTCAAAAAGCGCGATAGGCGTTCCAGGGCCTCGTCAATCACCGTGTCCTGTTTGCAGAAGCAAAAACGGATGAAGCCGGTCGGCGCGTCCGAGCCATAAAACGCCGACACAGGAACTGCAGCAACACCAGCCTCTTTCACCAGGATCTCACAGGCTTCGACATCATTGTCACCCAACCCGGTCCCTGTGATCCCGCAGGTCAGGAAGTAGGTCGCCGCACAGGGAAGCACCTCGAAGCCCAGCGCGGAGAGGCCTTTTGCCATGCGGTCCCGCTTTGCGCTCAAATCATCTGCAAGTCCTTGATAGTAGCTGTCATCCTTGCCGATCCCATAGGCCACGGCCTTTTGCAGGTTCGGCGGAGTGGTGAACGTGGTCCATTGGTGGGCCTTCGCGATCGGATCCAGCATAGACGCCGGTCCGGTGATGTAACCGACTTTCCATCCTGTCAAAGAGAATGTCTTGCCCGCCGACCCAATCCGGATCGTCCGCTCGCGCATGCCGTCAAACGTCATCAATGGCCGGTGCTTGTGGCCGCCAAACACCAGATGCTCGTAAACTTCATCACAGATTGCATAGGCATCATGCTGTTTGCAGAGGTCTGCGATCAGACCAAGCTCGGCGTCTGAGAAAACCTTTGCGGTCGGGTTCATCGGGTTGTTGATCAAAACGGCTTTGGTCTTGTCCGAGAATGCAGCTTTCAGAGCGTCTTCATCCAGATGCCAGTGCGGAGGAGTCACACGGACGCGAACCGCGATGCCACCGGCGCGTTCCACCAGCGGAAGATAACAATCATAAAGTGGTTCGATCAAAACCACCTCGTCCCCCGGAGAGACAAGCGACATGATCGCATCCGACAGGGCCTCGGTTGCCCCTGATGTCACAAGCACTTCGGTCTGTGGATCGATCTCAAGGCCATAAAATCGGTTGTTGGCATCGGCGACCGCCTGCCGCAACTCCGGAAGTCCGAGCATGGGCGGGTATTGGTTCGGTCCATCCATCAAGGCTTTGGCGGCCGTCTCGCGAATGTCTGCTGGTCCATCGACGTCCGGGAAGCCTTGACCGAGATTGACGGCCCCATGCGCCATCGCAAGGCGCGACATGGTTTCAAAAACAGTGGTCTGAATGCCGGTGAAAACCGGATTGGTCGACTTCATGATATCCCCAATGTTTGCTTCGGCTTGTTTAGTCTGAATTGACCGGACCGTCGAGGCCTTCATGGGCAAACCGAACACCGCGGATATTTGACAGCCTTGAGCCGTCCCCTTCAGATGGTTCTGAACGGAATCGGGATGCGTCGGGCCCAAAACGGTGGCCCGACAACTCTGGTCGGTTGCGTCAGGTTGTTGAGGTAGAAATGTTGAAGTTTGTCCACCGCCCTCTGATACGCGCCCTCAAGTTTGCCGGGTTCACGGTTGTTGGCGGCATCGTCGCGATCATCGCCGTTGCGATCTTCTATTTGAACAGCCTGTCGGATCTGGAGCCCTGGCACACGGTCCACCTCGACGAGGACTATTCGGCAAACGGGGCCGTTAGCTCCTTTACCGACTACCTTGCCATGGAGGACCGCCTGTTTGCCGAACTCCAGGACGAGTTGATTTCCAAACTCAGCTTCGGCCCCAAGGATGAAGTCAATCGTTTCCAGCCGGACAGTGTTTCAAATCCGCAGACCTGGCCGCGCAACTGGAACCGGTCGTTTCTATTTGAAACCGAAAGCCCCACTGCCTCCGTCCTCTTGCTCCACGGAATGTCGGATTCCCCCTACAGCCTGCGAGAAATAGGGCGATCCTTGCATGAAGCCGGAGCCAACGTGCTCGGACTGCGCCTGCCGGGACATGGCACCGCCCCGGCCGGTCTTCTGGAAACCAAAGCGGAGGATATGATCTCCGCGACCGCCCTTGCGGCCGACCATTTGAAGGCGATGCAGCCGGACAAACCGCTTTTTGCCGTTGGCTATTCAAATGGCGGCGCCCTTTCGGTCGTGCACGCACTCCGGCAGTTGGAGGACCCGTCTCTTGCAAAGATCGACCGGATTATCCTCTTGTCGCCTGCAATCGGGGTCACACCGGCTGCGGCCTACGCGCCAATCGCCATTCAGCTCGGGCACATTCTGGGTGTCCAGCGTCTTGCCTGGAGTTCTCTCGGACCGGAATACGATCCATACAAATACACGTCCTTTGCCATCAATGCCGGCTATGTCACCCACCAGCTGACGATGGAGATTAGATCGCGCATGGATGCGGCTACGGCGGATGGATCGGTTGCCGCACTGCCACCAATCCTTGGCTTTTCATCCGCAGTCGATGCGACGGTGATCACCCGGGATATGATTTCAAATCTCTATGCCAAGCTGCCTGAAAACGGATCGGAACTGCTTTTGTTCGACACAAATCAGTTTCTTACAAAACGTCCGTTGCTCTCCGATGATGCGGCAGATTTTCTGGACCCACTTGTGACAGACGCGGCCCGCACCTACACCTTGCGCGTTATTACCAATGAAACGCCATCGGACAGAAAGACAGTCTTGAACACATATGTTCCAGGCACCAATGAACCGGCTGTGCAACGCTTAGACCTCTCCTGGCCACGCGGCGTTTTCTCACTGGCGCACATCTCGCTCCCGTTCTCCGCGGAAGACCCGCTCTACGGAATAATCCCGCAGCCGGAAATCTCCAGGCTTCAGTTGGGCGCACTTGCGCTGCGCGGAGAACGCGGGATTTCGGAAATTCCAGCCGGTGACATGCTGCGCATGCGGTGGAACCCGTTTCATTCTATTATGTTGTCGGAAACACAGAGTTTCCTGGATCCCACTCTTCAAAGGCGGGACTAGATGCGTTGGAACCTAGCGCTCCATTGAATGTGTCACCAGGGTTCTGCCCTCTTTCAATTCGGCTAGAATCCACTCGATCCGTGGAACCAGCGCACGGTGACGCCGATTTAGGTAATGATAGAATTCAACTGAACGAAGCTGCTTTGATCCCTTGTAGATCCGCCCATTGCCAACGGTTTGCATGACGGTATCACCGGGATTTTCCGCAGCGATCACAATGTCCAAGCGATCCAACTCCAGCATCTTGAACAGCATGTCCGGGCTTTCAACGGGTGTCACGTCCGGGAGTTTTGCGGTCATGCGCTGTGCGAACAATGCACCATCGACATACCCGACCCGGTAGCGGTCCATCTCGTCCAGCGTAAGACCGGCCAATTGCGGATTATTTGTATAAGCGTAGATGGGGAGGGAAATAACCGGGATCTCGACCCGGACGATCTCGGTAAAGTGGTGACCGACCTGCCGGATTCTCAGCAATTCACCATCCGCTGCGCCGCTTTCAACCTCTTGGATAGACCGGTTGGGTGTGAGGTAAAGCACGGAAAACTCTACACCAATCGCCGCGTAGGCCTCACGGAGCAGCCTCAGCCCCTCCATATTGTGGCGCATCCCCTCAACGGCGGTGAACTTGAAATACGTCTCCGACACAGCACGGTCTGGCAGCCCTATGGTCAGAGACAGGACAACACAGATGACCCATAGAAGTTTTTGCAAACAATCATTTCTTGTCACGCGCAGCTCCTCTCAAAGAGCCAAAAGGCGAACATTTAATACTATATCTCTTAAATTGTAATATATGATCTTTTCTACCTTACGTAAATTTCCAATATCTCCCTGTTAGCCATCGGCAGGCTCGGCGCGCATTGCATTTTCATTTAACATTCCCTTCATGGGGCCCTCTTATGGTTTTCATCATTATGGGTCACAACCGGCAACTTCCGCCGGGCTCTCATACCGGAGGATAGATTATGCTTGGCGTTATCATCGGCTTGGTCGCCATCGTGCTGGGAGCCAGCGCCTTGCTCAGACGGGGAGGTCCGGCTGCGGGCAGTTCCCGGGTATCCAAGATCCTTACAGGGAAACCAGTCGGCGTTTTTCTCGTGCTCATCGGCGGCTTCATGCTGATGTCGACGTCTTTCGTCTTCGTCGATGCAAACAGCGTTGGCCACCTCAAGCGCATCTATGCATTTAAAGAGCTGCCCGAAGGCCGGATCATCGCGCTTGAGGGCGAAAAAGGCCCGCAAGCCCAGATCCTCGGACCCGGCTTTCATTTCATTCCGCTGGTCAGGGTGCTTTACGATTTCGAGGAATGGGATGTCGTCTCCATTCCGGAAGGGTATTACGGTCAGCTGACGGCGCTTGACGGGGCGGCCATGCCCTCAGGCATGTTCATGGCGCCCGCAATCTCCGATTCAGAAGTCGGCGACATGCTCAAAGCCGAGAGTTTTCTGACAAAGGGCGGGCTTCGAGGTCCCCAGGAAACGGTTCTGAAGCCGGGCCAATACCGCTTGAACCGCTATCTCTTTGACTTGCGGCTCGATGAAAACACGAATGCCACCATCATCCCGGCAGGGCATGTGGGTGTGGTCAAATCGAATGTCAGCCAACCCGGGATCAATTGTGTAGAGGAAGAAGTCTCAGCCTCAACAGCCTCACGCGAAGCGTTGACCGTTCCGCTGGTTCCGCGCGGCTGCGTTGGAATCTGGAAAGAACCCCTCTTTCCGGGAGCCTATTATCTCAACCGTCAGGCCTATGAAGTCACGCTGGTCGATACGCGGGTGCAGACCTGGGAATACAAGGGCGGATATACCAAACGTATCATCGACCTCTCAGTGGATCAGCAGGGCAATATTCAGCAGAACGAACGCTCCGTTCAGGAGCGCATCCCGGATGATGCAGCTGACCGCGCCGTCTATGTCAAAGTTGAAGGCTGGGATATTCCACTGGAACTTCGCGCGCTCGTCCAGGTTGACCCGACAAACGCGCCGGTCGTGGTTGGCTCGGTCGGCGGTTTGGGCGAGATCGAGAACCGTATTTTGACACCAGCAATCCGGTCGATCGTGCGCAATGTCGCGGGCGCCTCCATCCGGGTCCCGGACAAGAACGCTGATGGGACGCCCGTCGAACCGGCTCAGTTCACCGTGCGCCCGACACGGGTTCTGGATCTCATTGAAAACCGCGATGCGCTTGAGCAGACCATCGAGCAACAGATCAAGATCGAAGGCAACAAGGCCGGCGTGAACATCCGTGAAATCCGGCTCGGTGAGCCGGCTATCCCGCCGGAACTTCTGGTGTCCCGTCTCCGGGTTCAATTGGCCGACCAGCTCTCGACCGCTTATGAACGCGAGACGGACGCGCAGCAAAAGCGGATCGAGACTGAACAAGCCCGCTCAACTGCGGACGAGCAACCTCGTTTGGTGGAAGCCCAGATCGCTGTGCAAGTCGCCAACCAGCGCGAACAGGAACGGGCAGCTCTCGGCCGGGCAGAACGGCAATATCTTGAGGAACTGGCCCGCGGTCAGCGCGCTCAAGTCGACGTTCTCGGCCAGGATCGGGTTGCACTCTTGCAGGCACTGGAAAAGCTCCTGACATCGCTGGAACGCAAACCGGAGCTCGTCGGTCTCGTCGGCAAACTCGTGCCGAACACTGTTGTGGGTGGTGACGGTGCAGGCCTTGCTGGAGCAGCTGCTCTTCTGGGGGCCAGTATTGGTGGCAACCAGCCCTCACAGCCGGCCGGTGCAATCCGGCCATCTGGCCAGTAAGCGCGGCCATCGCTGAATTGCCTGTGCCGCGATTGCCAGTGCGGCTGCACCTGTGCAAACGCCGTGTCAGACCTTATGTGTTGGAGAATGGCCAACCCCAAGAGCCTTTTGACCTGGCATGCTGACGCGGATCGCGCATAAGGACACGACACAAAACCCTGATGGTTCGGCAGCGTTAAAGCGCGCCGAACAGACGGGTTTAAGACTTGCGGTTCTGTGCCGGACCCTTGCCATTGGCGTTTTCGCAGCTTGGTGGATCGGCGTCGGATTTATGGCCGGCACACCGATCGCCACGTCCGCATACGCTATATTGATCGGGCTCACATTACTGGGGGCGACGACGTATTCCGTCGTTGGTACCCGGTATGATCAGTGGTGGCTGAAGTACGCGATCTATTCGGCGGACATCTTGGCAATCTGTGCCGTGTTTGCTCTGGTTCCGGTTCGGTCCGGTAGCGACATCCCTCAAATCTATGCCTTTAAGGCATGGGGGGTACACGTCTTCTTTCCGATCATTGCCATGGCCTGTCTTTCCTTGTCATGGCGGCTTGTGTTGTGGTGTGGCGCTGTCGCCGTTACTGGTTGGGCAAGCGCCTTCACTTTTGTCATTCAGGACATGCCGCGCCGATTGGAGTGGGCCGACATGCCTCTCAATGCCGACGCGAACGACTACGCGACCTTGTTTTTGTCCCCCGACTTTGTCGGTACCGGCAACCGCATCGTGGAAAGCGGTATGGTGCTCACAACCGCTGGCATTCTGGCCCTTGCCGTTTATAGGGCACGCCGGGTGTTTTTTGCACAATTGGCCGCAGAGGAAGCCCGGGCAGGCGAACAGGCCGCTAGGGAACATGCAACAGGTATCCTCGGCAAATACGTTCCTGAAGCGGTGGCCTTGCAGCTGGTGAACGATACAAAGGCACTGGTCCCTCATGAAGTGGAGGGCGTGGTATTGGTGGCTGACATTGCCGGGTTTTCAGACTTCGCGTCCGGCAAACCCCCGACTGAGGTGATCGACCGGCTCAACACCTTTCTCGATCACGCGGCAACCTGCGTATCCCGGCACAACGGTGTCGTCATTTTGTTCACAGGCGACGGTTTGCTTGCCACATTCAACACGCCGATCCCGATGGATGAGCCTGAGAAAGCTGCGCTTGCCTGCGCGCACGACCTTGTGGCGCAAGCCCGCCGGCAGGACTTCGCCTTACGTGTTGGCCTTGCCAGTGGCCCGCTGGCGGCCGGCAGTGTCGGTTCCTCTGAGCGCCAGGCGTTCACTGTTTACGGGGAAACCGTCAATCGGGCGGCCCGGCTAGAAACATTGGGCAAGGACCTGAATGCTGCGATCATCGCCGACACCGGCGTTGCACAAACGTCAGATGAAATAGAACTGACCCTTTCAGGTGAACATCAACTCAAGGGCATTCCCGGCAGTTGGCCGATATGGACGTGGCGTCCGGACTGATCTGCCGGCGGACAGCAGAACAAACCTAATTAGCGCTAGGGTCGCCTTGACCGGTGATCATGGTTTCCAGAGCGGTCTCCACGATTTTCTCCAACTCACCACTGCCGCGCATCTCTGCCAGAATAGAGGCCAGTTGCGGTGAAAGCGCCGCATGCTTTTCATGCAGATAGTGAAACATCGGTTCCACCTGGAAGGGCCGCCCCAGAGGAACGACATTTGTCAGACCAAGTTCGGCAATGGCCAGCGCGCCATCGATTTGATCACTGACGACCGCGTCGAGACGACCAGCTGCCAGCAGACGAAATAACTCGATCTCCGACTGTCCGGCCCACAAGTTCTCAAAACCCTGTGTAAACTGTTCGGCTTGAACAATCCCTTCCAGATAGCCCACACGCAGCTTCGCAAGATTTCCGGTTACAATCTGATCCTTGTCGGCCACGCGCACATAGACGACCCCTTTCAATTCCATGTTCGGGACCGGCACTTGCACCAAGGTAGGATAATGCTCTTTGACTGCACCAATTCGAACAAGCTCGCCATCAACCTTGCCGCTTGAGGACACCACCAAAGACCTGTTTCCAGACGTTGGATAGATCTCAATCGGAATGCCCAAGCGGTCATAGGCTTGTGTCATGATGATCTCGACAATCTCGGTCAACGGCGAGTTTTCGATCGTCGAAATCACGAGCGTGTCCTGCTCTGCCTGAGAAGGAGCAGCCCAAACCAACACCACAAAGCAAAATGTATAGAAACGACACAACATGAACTGCGTATTCCGCCGCACCATTTTTCTTTTCGTACAATAAGATTAAAAATCACAAAAAAGATAATGATTTCAAAACCCAAGAACTTTCAGAAATACTTCTCGAAATTCTAAGCATTTCTTACAGGGAGTATTTGTTGAAACCGGCGGGTTCCCGCCGTTGCATGGCTGCCCGGCACAGCGCGCCTTGCTGCGGCGCAATATTTCCAGTAAAAGACAAGCAACTTGACTGAGGTCAGTCTGCCGTGGGGGGCCAAACCGCGGCCCAAGACCTGCCAAACACACGCTAGATATGTTGGAGCCCGCCTTGACCGGACGAGCCGAGGCCGTTGCGCCTGTTCAATCGACAAAACTCGATGCTGCGCGCATCAAAACCGAACTCCTTGCCGGCCTGACCGTTGCACTCGCATTGGTGCCGGAAGCCGTTGCTTTCGCTTTTGTGGCGGGCGTCAATCCACTGGTTGGCCTCTATGCCGCTTTTTTTGTCGGTCTGATCACAGCCTGCATCGGCGGCCGCCCGGGCATGATCTCCGGCGCAACCGGCGCACTTGCCGTCGTGATGGTCTCGCTTGTTGCCCAACACGGTGTTGAATACCTTTTCGCCACCGTCGTGTTAATGGGGATCATTCAGATCGCCGTTGGCGTATTGCGCTGGGGCAAGTTCATCCGCATGGTGCCGCACCCGGTCATGCTCGGCTTCGTCAACGGCCTTGCCATCGTGATTTTCCTTGCCCAGCTCGGCCAGTTCAAGGTTCCGGACGGTGCCGGCGGCCAGGAATGGATGACCGGCTCGCAGCTCTACCTGATGCTTGGCCTGATCGCGTTGACCATGGCTGTAATTTACCTGCTCCCCAGATTTACAAAGGCGTTTCCAGCACCACTTGCGGGGATTCTCGTTGTTTCCGGCCTGGTCCTGGGCCTCGGCCTGGACACCCGTTCAGTTGGCGATCTTGCGTCCATTGCCGGCGGCTTGCCGACGTTCCACATTCCGATGGTCCCGCTGAACCTTGAAACGCTACAGATCATTTTGCCCTATGCGATCATTCTCGCCGCGATTGGCCTGATTGAATCCCTTCTGACGCTGAACCTCGTTGCGGACATGACCAACACCAAGGGCGGTGCCTCCAAGGAATGTGTTGCTCAAGGGACGGCAAACATCGTCACCGGCTTCTTCGGCGGCATGGGTGGTTGTGCCATGATCGGCCAGTCGATGATCAACGTGAAATCCGGCGCCCGCACCCGGATCTCCGGTATCGCTGCGGCGCTGTTCCTCTTGTCGTTTATCGTGGTTGCCTCTTCCCTGATCGAGCAGATCCCGGTTGCCGCGCTGGTCGGCGTCATGTTCATGGTGGTCATCGGCACCTTCGCCTGGACCAGCTTGAAGATCATGCACAAGATCCCGCTGACCGACGCGTTGGTGATGATTATCGTCACGGGCGTAACTGTTTATGCCGACCTTGCCGTCGCGGTGGTTGTCGGCGTGATCATCTCAGCCCTCGCCTATGCCTGGAATGCGGCAAGCCGCATCAACGCCAAGATCGGCAAGAGCAAGGAAGGCTGGAAGGTCTACCGCCTGGAAGGCCCGCTGTTCTTTGGCTCCACGACCGGATTTGTCGATCTGTTCAATCCGCAGAACGATCCGGAAGACGTGGTTGTCGACTTCATGGACAGCCGCGTTGTCGACCATTCGGGCCTGGAAGCAATCGATGCGCTGGCTTCCAAATATCTGGCGGCTGGCAAGCGCCTGCACCTGCGTCACCTGTCGCCTGACTGTCAGAGGCTTTTGAACAAGGCCGGCAATCTGGTGGAGGTCTCCGTACTGGAAGACCCGGACTACGAAATCGCTGTCGATTACGGCCACACGTTCGACACGCCTGAAAAAGCAAAATAAGAAACACTGCTTCGGGCTGGCGAGCGATCCACCTGAATAGTTAGACAGAAACCCCGCAGGGTCATTGACCTTGCGGGGTTTCTTGATTCTAACTCGGTGAGACAAGCAGCATGCAAACAAGAAAGACAAACCAGCACAGTGTCTCACGCCAAAAAGTTTCGCATAACACCGGCCCTGACAACTGTCTTGGGTCTGTTCGTTCTTTTGACAGCCGGTGCCGTCCTTGTTGTCCAGGCCGTCATTTCCAGAGACGTCGTGCGGGAGCTGGGTGGAGAGCTCATCGACAATGGCATGGACGGTCTGGAAGCTGCGGTTGCCGAACAGCTTTATGCGATCCGAAAGACTGCTCGGTACACAGCGCGCGCGCTCGACATGGGAACGCTCAGTTTTGATGACACCGACAAGGCCGAACAGTACCTCTTCGGGTCTCTCGCTCCGCTGGATTTTGTGTCCTTCTCGCTGCTGATTGACGCCGATGGCGCGGGACTTATGGTTGACCGCGGCCCTGGCGATGGCACGCTCTTGTCCGAGACGTTTTCGGTGAACTTGGACGAACCGCTTGTTGCCCCGATCTTCAACCGGGCGCGCTCAACCTACTCCTCGTTCTGGAGCAAGCCCATCTTCCTTCCTGAACGCGACAACACGTACCTGCTTTACGTCAAACCGCTTCACGAGGCGGATGAGTATCTCGGCAGTATCATCCTCGGAATGTCCCTTTACCGGATGTCGGACATCACCCGGTATCTCTCAGACGACGACGTTACTGTTTTCCTGATGGAAGTGGGCACCACCGAGATCATCGCCCACCCAGGTCTCAACCATCATTTTGCAGATCTCAGCGCCGACAACATTCTGGTGGATGTCGACGATGTGCCAGATCCGTTTCTCGCCGGATTTTCTGAACTCAGGCAGATCGGCAACCGGACCTACGACCTCAACCCGCGCGACACACTGTACTCCGGTTATGACGAGAACGGTGAAAAGCGGTTTCTCGTCCTGGAGGATGAAAATCGACGGTTCCGGGGGCTGCCCGTGCGCATCGGTGTTCATTTTCCGGCGGATTTTCTGGAGCACTCCATAAACCAGCTGTCGAGCGCTGCGCTCACCGGCCTTGGCCTGCTTGGGATTTCTCTGCTGGGGTCGGGTCTCCTTGCACGCCGGATCTCGGTGCCTGTCAAAAGGGCGTCCGTCGCGGCAAAGGATGTTGCGGACTTGAACCTTGGGAAAGTGGAGGACTTGCCGCCAAGCACGATCCGCGAACTCGACGATCTTTCAAAAGGCTTCAATTCCATGGTCGCGGGCCTCAAGGCCTTTAACCGGTACGTTCCAACGAGCCTGGTCAAACGCCTTCTGCAGGAAGGCCGGACGGAAACGCCTCCGGAAGAGCGCGAGGTTGCGGTGCTCTTCACCGATATCGCGGGCTATACATCCCTCTCCGAGGGTATGTCCGCGGCCGAAACCGCCGCGTTCGTCAACCACCACCTGTCTCTGATCGGGGCGGAGATTGCCAAACAAAACGGCACGATCGACAAATACATCGGCGATGCGGTGATGGCCTTCTGGGGTGCGCCGGAAACACTCGACAATCCGGCAGGAGCGGCTGCCACCGCGGCCGTCGGCATCGCCGCCGCAATCCGTCAGGACAATTTGGAACGCGTCGAGCGCGGCCAAAAACCCGTGCGTATCCGCATCGGACTTCATATCGGCCCATTGGTTGTCGGCGACATCGGCGCGCCGGAGCGGGTCAATTACACGGTGATCGGCGATACGGTAAACATCGCCGCCCGCCTTGAAAGCCTCGGCAAGGAGATCGACGCGAACGCGGATGTGATTATCACGGCGTCCGAAGAAGTTGCAGCTTCGCTTTCGGACAACCTTGACCTTGAACCTATTGGACCGCACAAGGTAAAAGGCCGGGACGAACCGGTGACCGTTCTGCGGATCCTCCCGTAAGCTCAACATACATTTATAAAGCCCATTTTGATGTCAGAATTTCAGTCGTACGTTCTATGCACCTCTCCTCGAAGCGGAAGTACTCTGCTTTGCAAGATGCTCGCCGAGACCGGTGTAGCCGGTTACCCGGAATCCTACTTTCACGAACCTGATCTTGGGAACTGGGCGTCTGATCTCGGCGTCTCCCGCCCGGCTGGAATGAGCGAGTTGGAGTACCTGAGGCTCTTGATTGATACCGCGATCGAACAAGGAACCGCAAACAAAGGTCTGTTCGGACTGCGGCTCCAGCGGCACAGCTTCGACTTCTTCTTCCGCCAGCTCCGTACTCTTTGCCAAGATGAACCAACGGACAGGGCCCGTTTTGATGCCGTGTTTGGCCGCACACTGTTCGTTCACCTCACACGACCGGACAAGCTCTCCCAGGCGGTTTCTTTCGTCAAAGCACAACAAAGCGGTCTATGGCACAGGGCCGCCGATGGCTCGGAGCTGGAACGTCTCTCGCCTCCTGCTGATCCTGTGTATGATTTTGCAGCATTGAAAGACTGCCGCGATCAGTTCATTCAATTCGATCGGGATTGGAACGACTGGTTTACCGAGCAGGCTATTGAGCCGCTTCGCTTGTCTTACAACGATCTGTGTACCGACCCGCAAGCCGGTCTTAAGAAGATCCTGACCGCACTTGGCCTTCCAACATCTGCCGCAGACCCTGTCCAACCCGGCGTTGCCAAACTCGCAGACAGCATCAACGCTGACTGGATCAAGAGGTTTCAGGACCAGGCTGCTACAGGCTCCTAAAGCTGGGTCAGCCGGACCAGCTTAACAGCAACCCCAAGCAACCAAATGAAGACGCTGCGGAAGTCATTTTTCTTGACCGCTGCCGAACCCGCGCGTTTACTTCCAATTGCGCCTGTCACCTGAGGTTAAATCCGCCCGATTTTGAGGCGGCCAGGCACAGGCGCTAAGGGAGGAAAAGCATGACAGTCAGACCAGATCCGACGTTTTATGCGTCGCCGAAAATCGCCATGGAAGCCCCTGCGGAAACGCTCGCTTTCACTTTGATGCTGAGCCCGGATTTTTCGCAGCCCGACGGTCTGGCCGTCGTTGATGTCGATCCGAAGTCAAAGACTTACGGACAAATTCTGCACTCCGTCATGATGCCCAACACGGGCGATGAATTTCACCATTTTGGTTGGAACGCCTGTTCCTCCGCCCTCTCCCCTTTGACAGGGCATGCATTCCTCGAGCGCCGCTATCTCATCATTCCCGGCATCCGGTCGAGCCGGATTTACGTGATTGATGTCAAGGAGCCGCTCAAGGCCAAGATCCACAAGATCATCGAGCCGGAAGAAGTCTTTGAAAAGACAGGTTACTCCCGCCCACATACCATCCATTGCGGTCCGGAAGGCATTTACGTCTCCACCCTTGGCGGCGGCGGTGAGGACGGAACAGACGGGCCTCCCGGTATTTTCATCATGGACTGCCAAACATTCGAAATCATCGGCCGGTATGAGATCGAACGCGGCATCCAGGACAAACACTATGATTTCTGGTGGAACCTGCCGCGCGACTACATGGTCTCATCCGAGTGGGCGCTGCCGCCACAATTCGAAAACGGCATCGTCCCGGAAGATCTTCTCAGCAACAAATACGGCCACAAGATTCACTTCTGGGATCTGCGCGGCCGGAAAAACATCCAGACGATTGATCTGGGTGAAAACCATCAAATGGCGCTGGAGATCCGGCCCGCCCATGATCCGGTCAAGCAGTATGGCTTTGTTGGTGTCGTCGTCGACACGACCAATCTGGAAGGCGCGATTTTCACCTGGTGGCGGAACGACGACGGGACGTTCGAAGCCAAGAAAACCATCACCATTGCGCCTCAACCGGCCGATGCCGAAGATCTGCCACCATTGCTGGCCGGGTTTGGCGCGGTTCCGGCCCTGGTTACCGACATCGATCTCAGCCTGGATGACAAGTACCTGTATGTCTCGTGCTGGGGCCAGGGTGAAATGCACCAGTATGACGTCTCCGACCCGATGAACCCGAAACTGGCCGGCAAGGTCGAGATCGGTGGGATCGTCAAGAAAACCAAACATCCCAGCGGCAAGGATTTCGGGTACGGACCGCAGATGGTCGAGATCAGCCGCGACGGAAAGCGGGTCTTTTGGACCAATTCGCTCTACTCCACCTGGGATGACCAGTTCTATCCAGGGGAACGGGGTGCCGCGATGGTCGTCGCCCACGTTCAAGAAGGCGGCGGACTGGAGCTTGATCCAGACTTCTATGTCGAGTTCCCGAAAGGCTACCGCAGCCACCAGATCCGGCTTGAGGGCGGGGACTGCTCAACCGACAGCTTCTGCTATCCGTCCGTCTAGGAACTGAGCTTGTCAGACTACATGACCTCGGCGGCGGGCCTTTGGCTCGTCGTTGTGGCTTCAGGCATTTATCACGGCATCAATCCCGGTATGGGCTGGCCCCTTGCCGTCTCCGCAGCGCTGTTCGAAGGCCAGCGGACGGCCCTGCTCCGTGCTCTCGCAGCACTCGGCTTCGGCCACCTGCTCGCCATGCTCGGCATTCTTTTGCCCTTTGCGGCGATGTTTGTGCTGGTCGAGTATCAACGGGAAATCAGAATTGGCGCTTCGGGCCTCGTGATCGCGGCCGGGCTCTACCTCGTGATCAACCGGCGCCACCCCCGCTTTTTGTCCCGGGTCAAACCGTCCCGCCTTGCGCTCTGGTCGTTTCTGGTTGCCATGGCGCATGGTGCGGGACTGATGCTTGTCCCGATCTATCTGGGTCTCTGCGGACCGGGCGGTCCAGGACCCGACTACGGTGCGCCTGTTCAGCTCATGAGTTTCAACATCGGCATTGCCCTTGGCGTCGCCGTTCTTCACACCGCAGCAATGATCCTCTCGGGCGGCGCTGTCGCTTACGCGGTCTACCGTATTATGGGGCTGAAATTCATCTCCCAGAGCTGGTTCAATCTGGATGTGGTCTGGGCCCTCAGCCTCATCCTGGTCGGTGGCATCGGATTGTGGGCGGCGCTTTGAAGGAGCACCGCCCGTCCGTTTTTTGTGAGCCCGTCTGTCACCGTACAAGAATGTTCTTGAACTGCCAGGGGTCGCTGGTGTCGAGGTCTTCTGGGTAAAAGCCCGGACGGCCATCAAGCGGGGTCCAGTCGGTGTAGTAGCCTTTCACTGGCCCCAGATATGGCTTCTGGATTTCCAAGCAGCGCTTGTAATCCATCTCGTCTGTTTCAACGATCCCGGCTTCCGGGTTTTCCAGCGCCCAGACCATACCGGCGAGAACCGCTGATGTGACCTGCAGACCGGTCGCGTTCTGGTACGGCGCCAGCTTGCGGGTTTCTTCAACGGACAATTGGGAACCGTACCAATAGGCGTTCTTCTTGTGCCCATAGAGAAGGACACCCAGCTCATCGGCGCCGTCCTGAATTTCGCTTTCATCGAGGACGTGCAGTTTTTCCTGGATCTTGCCTGCCGAACCGAAGAGCTCATGCAACGACAGAACCGCAACATTTGCCGGATGATAGGCGTAGTGGCAGGTCGGGCGATATTTCAGCTTCTTGCCGCCCTCCAGCGTGAAGTAGTCCGCGATCGAAATCGCCTCGTTGTGGGTCACAAGGAAGCCGTATTGCGGGCCAGGTGTCGGGCACCAGGTGCGCACCCGCGTACTGGCTCCGGGCTGTTCCAGGTAGATCGCGGCCCGGCAGCCCTTTTTGTGCTCCTTGGCGTTTTTTGGCTTCCAGGTTTCGTGTGTTCCCCAGCCGAGTTCTGCCGGCTGGAACCCTTCAGACAGGAAACCCTCCACCGACCAGGTGTTCCAGAACTCGTCCATCGGCTTGGGCTCTTTGGCGCGCTGGGTATCGCGCTCTGCGATATGGATGCCCTTGACGCCAACCTTTTTCATCAGCTTCGCCCAGTCCTTCTGGCTGGACGGTTCATCGAACTTGACACCGGTGTCTGTCGCAATATCGACGAGCGCCTGCTTGACGAACCAGGACACCATGCCGGGGTTGGCACCGCAGCACGACACAGCCGTGGTTCCGCCGGGGTTCTTCTTCTTTTCCTTGCGGACCGTTTCACGAAGCGCGTAGTTCGTCCGGTCGGCGGCCTTCGCCGTGTCGTCGAAGTAAAAGCCGGGCCAGGGCTCGACGACTGTATCGATGTAGAGCACACCAAGGTTGCGGCAGAACTTCATGAGGTCGAGGGAGGACGTGTCGACCGACAGGTTCACTACAAATCCCTGTCCCTCGCCTTCGCTCAGCAAAGGCGTCAGCACTTCCTCGTAATTTTCCGGGGTTAGCCCCACTTTCTGGAACTTGTAACCCTTGTCCGTCACCAGTTTGGCATCGGTATCGACCGGGTCAATTACGGTGAACCGGGACTGGTCGAATTTGAAGTGACGCTCGATCAGCGGCAGTGTCCCCTTGCCGATCGACCCGAGACCGATCATCACAAGCGGACCCGTGATCGTGCCATGGATCGGCCAGGATTTGCTCGCGGCTGATTTCGCAGGCGCTTTGCGGGTCACAGGCTTCTTTACAGGTGTTTTGGCAGGTGTCGTTTTAGCGGCTGACCCTTTGGCCGCTGAAGCGGTTTTGGCTGCAGCGGCCGGTTTAGCCACCGCAGACTTTTGAGCGGCTGGTTTGGTCGTCGCTGTCTTGGTCGCTTGGGGTTTCTTTGGAGCTGCCTTCGAAGCAGCCGGCTTGGCGGCTGCGGTTTTTGCAGCAGAAGCCTTTGCCGGTGCAGCGGTTTTGGACGCTGCAGCTGGCTTCGCTGTCGCAGGCTTGGCAGCGGCTGACTTAGCAGGGATTGCCGTGGCTGCCGCCTTGGCGGCAGACGCCCTTGTCGCCGCTGTTTTAGTGGCAGCCGGTTTAGAGGCAGCTTTGGACGCCGCGGGTTTGCGTGCTGCAGAGGCAGCTGCCGGCTTCGCGGCGGCTGTTGTCTTACTCGCAGAAGCTTTGGTGCGGGACGTTCTCGAACCGGACGCACTCCCGGTGGTCGTTTTCGCTGCAGCCGGTTTGCGGCGGGTTGCCGGTTTCGCTGCTGCGGTTTTTGGTGCGTCGCCCTTCGGGTCGTCTGTCATATTCCAAAGCTCCATTCATTGTCCGGTCCGCTGCTTCGAATGCATGTTCGCGCCCGGTAATTCTTGTTTCCCCTCACACAAAAAGCGCACTGATTGCGCCCTATTGTAGGCATGACAATTTTTGCCCGGAAGCGCAAGACCTCCGGGCAAATTTTCAATTCAACTGAGTGTAGTTATGCGAGCTTGGAAAGCACAAGACCATCGTCGGCGTCGGAAAAGGACGCGATGGGATCAAGGACACCGGCTGCACACAGTGTTCCTTCCAATCCGGCCAAATGACCAGGTGCAATATCAAGCCCAAGAAAGCGGCGATAGTCCACCGGTCCCGGCAGCGCTACATCCTCCAGCAGACCAGCGGCAAAGCCAAAGCGCCCGTAGTAGCGTAGATCCCCAACGAGCAGGACAGACCCATGACCATGAAGGGCCGCCTGGTTGAGCGCATGCCGCATCAACCGGTCGCCGACCTTCAGACCGCGGCACTCAGGGTCCACAGCAAGGGGCCCAAGCAGAAGAGACTGGTGCCCCCAGCGGTCTGCAACGGCCCACAGGCGCACAGTGCCAACAACCTTCCCGCTAGCGTCAAGCGCTGTGAAGGCGAACACCGGAAGACGGCCTTCTCTCAGGCGTTCCGATGTCTTCAAATGCCGGTCGAGGCCGAAACTCAGGTCGAGCAACGCCTCGCGGGCACAGACATGCGCCTGCACCTCGTCAACAATATCGATCATGGCTTTGCGTCAGATGACGTAGGAGGCCAGCGGCGCGAAGCCGTTGAACCCAACCGAGGAATAGGTCGTGGTGTAGGCACCACAGGCTTCGATCAGGACCTTGTCTCCAATCGACAGGCTCACCGGCAGTTCATAAGGCGTCTTTTCGTAAAGAACATCGACGCTGTCGCAGGTCGGACCGGCCAGCACACAAGGCGCCGTACGATCGCCGTCACGTGGGGTCTTGATCGGATACCGTATGGCTTCGTCCATTGTTTCGGCCAGACCGTGGAACTTGCCGATGTCCAGATAAACCCAGCGGACTTCATCCGTTTCGGATTTCCTGGAAATCAGAACGACTTCCGCTTCGATCAAACCAGCATTGCCGACCATCCCGCGGCCGGGCTCAATGATGGTCGACGGCAAACGGTTGCCGAAGTGCTTGGACAGAGCCTGGAAAATGGCTTCGCTGTACCGCGGCACACCCGGCACGTCTTTCAGATAACGGGTCGGGAAGCCCCCACCCATGTTGACCATTTTCAGTTCGATGCCGCGCAGCGCCATTTCCCGGAAGACACCTGCCGCCATGGCGAGAGCGAAATCCCAGGCTTGGAGGTTGGCTTGCTGGGAGCCGACGTGGAAGGAGACACCATAGGCTTCGAGACCGAGGCGGTGGGCGTGCTCAAGGACGTCGGGCGCCATTTGAGGGTCGCAGCCGAATTTGCGGGAGAGCGGCCACTCGGCACCAACGCCGTCACACAGGACACGGCAGAAGACGCGAGATCCAGGCGCGACCCGCGCGATTTTTTCGACTTCTTCGACGCAATCGACGGCGAAGAGACGGACACCGAATTCAAAGGCACGCGCAATGTCCCGCTCCTTCTTGATTGTGTTGCCATAGGAAATGCGGGACGCATCGGCACCGGTTGCCAGAACCATTTCGATTTCGCCGACAGAGGCGCAGTCGAAGGAAGAACCGAGGCTTTCCAGGAGGTTCAGGATTTCAGGCGCCGGGTTGGCTTTCACCGCATAATAAACGGACGTGTCCGGCAGGGACCGGGCAAAGGCTTCGAAATTGTCACGGACGATGTCAAGATCGACAACAACGCATGGACCATCCTCGTCGCGTCGGCGGAGGAATTCGCGGATACGTTCGCTCATGGGGATTACCCCTTTCCAATGTCTGGCTGCAGCCGCCTTTAAAAATCGCTGTTAGGCGCTGCAGTTTCACGTCGCAGGGTGCCAAAGATGCAAGCGCGCCACCCCCGGGATGGAACCGGAGGGCGCACAAGGATCTTCAGCGACGGTTGGGCCATGCAGCGCCGTGGTATGGATGCGCAAAGCTTTCCCGCGTCGGGAATGCCGTTGATTGGATCGGGAGAAACCGAACCGCACGTCGGGCAAGGATGTAACAAGTGCCTCTTCTGTTACCCCGGAGGTTGGAAACCCCGGCAGAGACCAAAAGGGCCCTCTTACGTCGTTGCTTTAAGCCGTCCGGATTGACTGCCCCGCCCCTTGGCGGTGTTTCTTGGCAGCTACCCCTTAAGAGATTTCATCGAAATCCCATGAACGACCACGGGCACGTGCGAATTTGGGCAAGCGGTGTATGACCCGATTTGCCCCCTTGCGCAACAGGAAATTTTTGCATGACTGCAATTTGGTAAACACAACCCACAAGTGATCGCCACTTGCCGTTGAACCTGGACCGGCAAACGCTACTTGTGAAAACCAGACACAGACATTTTTGATCTCAACGCATGTGAGGATTCTGATGGTTCGTTTCGCCCGCAAAAGCCTGGTTTTGGCAGGTATTGCCGTAGTCCCCTTCGTCCAATCCGCTCAAGCAGAGCCGCATCGCTATGAGCTTGATCCGGAACACACCACGATCGCGTTCATGGTGGACCATCTGGGATATGCGGACACGCTCGGTGTCTTTCTGGAATTTGAGGGCAGCTTCACCTATGACATGGACACCCAGAAACTGAGCGATCTGAAGGTCACCGTTCAAACGGCTAGCGTTGAGAGCTTCAACGAAGCCCGTGACAATCATGTCCTGAACCAGGATTTTCTGGACGTTGCCAACCATCCGGTGATGACCTTCACTGCTAACGGCGGCACACCGGCTGATAACACATCTGGCGTCGTGGAGGGTGAGTTGACCCTGCTAGGCAAAACCCAGCCGCTGACGCTGGATGTTACCCTCAACAAGGCCGCCAAATATCCGTTTGGACACGGCCGTTTCACGCTCGGTATCAGCGCTCAAGGCGTGGTCAAGCGCAGCGCCTTCGGCATGACCTATGCCGTTGAGAACGGTTTCGTTGGAGATAACGTCCAGGTGATCATCGAAACGGAAGCCTGGCGGGTCGACTAAGCCGCGGATTTAAATGGCTTTCTCCATCAACGGCTTGAGCGCGGGGTGAATATCCGGGCTCTCTTGCCGGATAAAGCGCAGCAAGGCCTTTTCGTTCTCGTGAAGAACACCGTCCCGGCCAATCCGGTCGACAAGCCATTGCGCTTCATCCTCGGTCACCACTTCGTTCACCGCAATCCCGGCTGCCATGGCAGCCCCTTTTGCAGCAAACGGATCCGGCTGATCAGAGTAGGCATCGCGGATGCCGCTGACACCGCCGCCGAACATGGATTTGAAGAACCCGGAAATGCCGCCATCAAACCCGCCGGGACTGTTGATCCAGTCTTCGCGCGCCAATGCAACCTCTCGCGGCGGCGGCGCAAAACCGGACAGCGCCATCAGATAATTGGCGACCGCCTTGGCAAACAGCTCTGACCAAGCCGGGGCATTATCGGCTTCACTGGTAGCATCATTCAGATCAAACAGGATTTCAGCTTCCGCCTTGGATATGGCGATGCCCCCACAGCCTGCTCCAGCATAAAGAACGCGCCGAAGGATCTCCACTTCTGCATCTAAGATCACACCTGGGGTCAGGGTTGCACCAGAGCGGGTTGCCCCCTGTCCTGAAATGACGGAATCGGCCACAATCTTCAGAGCGAACTGTTCCAAGAACCGGGGGGCCTGGCGCGCCTTTTCCAGGACATGCAGCACAGCATCAAGCTCCGTGCGGCTGCAGACATGGCCATTCGCAGTGATCTCACCGATCAACCAGTGGGCATTTTCATCAGAAACGTACCCTTGAGGGTTTGCCTGATGGACGAGGATATCGCCGATCGCCTCAGGAAACAGCTCGAACCACGTTTCCGGCATCGCGATACCAGCATTGTTCAGCCGGAAGAGGCCCGCGCCCTCTTCCAGCGTGACATGCATGTCGCCATAGATGTACCGGCGCACCGTAATGACATCATCTTCTGAAAACTGACCGTCCGAAATCTTGACGTCCAGAAATTCACCCAAGCCCGGTTTTGCCATAGTGTCCCCCATCGATCTGGCACCGCACTATCTGCCAGCAACCTTGAAGATAGGGTTACGCAAGGTACAGCTTGTCGGCAAAAAAGGGGAGCCGCGCTGGCGTGCTGAGATGTTATCTGCCGTGCGGCAAAGCTCAGACTCACGCTACCGTGTTGTAGATCTGGCCGGAGGTGCCGGTGGCTGCAGCCCTGTCCACGATCTCATCGAGACGCTGCGATGCGGCCTCATAGTTGGCGCGCAATTCGTCCAGGGAAAGACCGCCGGTGGCTTTCTCGTGATTTGCCAGAGACTTCAAGGCGTCTTCCAGCCACTTGTTTTTTTCTTCTTCACTGGTAGGAACACCGGCTTCGTGGACGGTCACTTTGCCATCCGGGAAAAAGTTGTATTGGATATCTCCGTCCCGAAACGATCTCTGTCCCGTCTCTGTGATCAGAAACGGGTCTGCGTTCGCAAACAGATCACGGGCCGCGCCCGCTTCTTGCCCCGTCAGCTCCCGTGCTGGAACTGGCTGGAGCGCCTCAACCATCGCAACCCGTTCCCTCTTTCGTGCACCGCCTTGCTCTTCGCGCAAAAAAGCCCACTCAGCTTTTACCTTTTCCCAAAACGCCTTACCGTATTCCTCCGAATGCTCCCCAACGGCCAAGGTCAATGGACCTTCCGACGCTGTGATTTTCACATCCAGCCCGAACTCAGCCATTTCGGTCCGAGCTGCCGCTTTCTCTTGGCTGGTAGATTGCTGCTGCTGTGGCAGCTGCTGAGTGGCGCTACCGGAGAGTTGGGAAATCATGGAAATACCGGTGGGACAAGACTTCTACTAAAACGATAAAATCTTTAAGGTGCAAAAATTGGCAAACTCTTAAATTCTGCAACTTTAGCGGGATTTTTGCTAGATCGGAAAAGGCAAGATATTGAAGTAACTATATTTTCTAGGTCCGTCACAACCTTATATTGCCTAATGCAGACACAACTTTAAAACGAAAAACTGTAGCTGTATTCGCGCTACAAATTTTACAGTATAGAGCGGATTGCTACTAGAACTTGTCATACTACCAAAAGACCTGTCTGCCAGCTTTTACTAGCGCAACGAAGTGATAATCAGGACTTTCCGCTGAAAGCAACTTATTAAGGAAAATCTGGGGTTGGGGCAATGGTTCAGAGCCGGTGCCACAGAGAAAGATTGTACCGCAATTTAAAATAAGGGAGCCGCGCGGGCGGCTCCCTCTCTGTATACGGGTTCCAGGGACGGGGGGATTGGACCCGGTCAGCTTCCTAGAGGCGGGCTCGCGCATATCCCGGTTTCGCTAACTCACGCGATATGCACTCAGCTGTTGTTTTCAAGCGCTTCCGGACGGCGAACCGGTATCCACTTTGCCTGGAAACGCTCCTGGAAGCTGTTTCTTGAGGCTTAGCTCCGGTCGCGGTGCTTGCCGTGCTTGCCCTTATGGCTGCGTTTGAAGTCGGACTTGGTAATCACACCATCGCCGTTCCGGTCCACCCGGTTCAGCATCTTCGACAAGGCCTGTTCCTGCTCTTCCGTCGTTATGCCCAGGCTGCCATCAGCATCTGCGCGCTGGAACATGTTGACGATGCGGGCATCATTCATGGCCAGCCACAGCGGCCCAAAGTCCTCCAGGGTGAAAGAGCCGGTGCCGTTGGTGTCGGCAAGAGCGAACAGTTCCGCACGTTTGGCGTCAAACTCCTCACGGGTCACAGAGCCGGTGCCATCTGTGTCAAAAACCGCCATAAACATGCCGGCAGGACCACCGCGGCCTCCATGGGCATGGCGCTTGCCATGCTCGCCGCGCTTGCCGGCCTCGGCCTTCTTGCCGCCGCCGTCATGACCGCGTTTGCCGCCGCGCACCTTCTCAACGACACCGTTGCCGTCCCGGTCCAGCCGGTTGAACATCCGATTGGCCGCGCGATCCGCCTCGGCCTGGGTCACAATGCCGTCACCATCCCGGTCGAGACGCTGGAAGACGCGGACCATGCGGTCATTGGAGCGCTCCACGAAAGCAGCCTTGAACTCTTCCAGGCTGATCTCGCCGTCACCGTTGGTGTCTTCTGCCGCAAAATCGGCCGTGCGGACCTCCTCGATCTCAGCCTGGGTGATGGCGCCATCTTTATCGACGTCGAAGCGCTCGAAAATCCGGTTCGCCATACGGCGGCCGCCGCGCGGACCATGACCATACTCATATCCGCCGCGTTCACCCATATGCGCCAGGCTCTGCTCGGCTGTTGCCTGGTTGTTTTGCCCCCCGCCCGCGTTTGCCGCGCCGGACTGGGCATAGGCGGGCAGGCCCGCGGTGAGTGCGGTGCCGGCAACACTTGCGGCCAGGGCAGCGATTGCAATCGTATTGAACGGTTTCATTCCAACAACTCCTTGGTTCGTTGATGAGCTCAAGGTAGGTGGCAATTGTCGCAGGATTACCTGCAAAAACCCGTTCAAGTGTCGCAACCTGTCACGGGACAGGCCGATGATACAGTTTGTTACAAACTCTGCTCGCACGGGAGCCGGGTTGTTATTACTTTTCCTTTAGATACAACGCAGTTCGCAAATGCTTGTGCTGAAACGGCGCCTCGCACCGCGACCGAGTGGAGATAAAGGTGAGCGATCCGAGCCCACACATTCTTGTCGTCGATGACCACCGCGATATCCGCGAGACTCTCGCACGGTATCTGGTGAAGAACGGTCTGCGCGCGACGGCTTGCGAAAATGCGGTCGCCGCCCGCAAGGCGCTGAAGGCCGCGTCCATTGATCTTGTTGTTCTCGACATCATGATGCCGGGCGAAGATGGGCTGTCGCTGTGCCGTCATCTTGTCGAAACGGGCTCTATGCCGGTGATCCTTCTAACCGCCATGGCCGATGATACGGACCGGGTGATCGGCCTGGAAATCGGTGCCGACGACTATGTCACCAAACCTTTCAATCCGCGCGAATTGCTTGCGCGCATCCGGGCTGTGCTGCGACGGACATCGCTGGTGCCGAAGGATCGCGACCCGATCGAACAGGACCGGATGCATTTCGACGGCTGGGCCCTCAATGTGACACGCCGGGAATTGACGGATCCGGACGGCATAGCGGTCGCCCTTTCCAGCGGTGAATTTCAACTGCTCTGCGCGTTTCTGAAACGGCCGAAAATGGTCCTGAACCGCGATCAGCTGATGGATCTTACAACAGGGCGCACGCCGGCCGTCTTCGATAGGTCCATCGACAATCAGGTCTCGCGCTTGCGCCGGAAAATTGAAGAGGATCCGAAAGATCCCAAGCTGATCAAAACCGTCTGGGGCGGCGGTTATATGTTTACGGCCGATGTGAAAGAGCAGGTGGAATGAGCGCATCATCTCCCCGCTCCTCGACTTTTCAGCGCCTGTGGCCGCGCAACCTGGCATCCCAGCTCATCCTGCTTCTGCTGGCAGCGATTGTGGTTGTTCAGGCGATCTCGATCTATATTTTTCACGACGAGCGCCGCATTGCTCTCGTCGCTCTTGCGCGTGACAGCATCCTGGCCCGTGCGGTCTCTATCGCAGAGCTCCTGGAAGAAACGCCGCCGTATCTGCACAGCAGAGTTCTTGAAGCCAGCAGCACCCGCTATGTTGCGTTCTGGACCGGCGAAGTGCCGCTTGCAAAGGAGCCGGGAAAAAGCCGGTTCGAACAGCGTGTGCAAAACTACGCGGCGCGGCAACTCGGGTCTGAGCGGACGATACACATCAATCTTCATTCAGATGAAAAACGCGGCCCGTCCTGGCGCAGCCGCGTTGACGGCGGCAAGGAAAGCTGGCGTGACGTGCCGAAGTCCGAGCGGCCACGCCACCTGAAACGGGTCATGAACAAGCCGGAGGATCTGTCCCTTTCCATCCAGCTGAACGATGGCACTTGGCTGAACATGGCCACAAGCTACCGGCCGCCGCCCGGCGCCTTCATCCCCCTGGTGGTCCAGCTTTCACTGATGGGCTTGGCGATCATCGGCATCGTCGCCTTTGCCGTGCGCCGGGTCACCCGCCCCTTGCGGGGTCTTGCAGATGCGGCCGGCAAGCTTGGACGCGGCGAAGATATCGACAATTTGCCAGAGACCGGTCCGAGCGAAGTTCGCGCCGTAACGTCCGCCTTCAACGAGATGCAGGAGCGCCTGACCCGGTTTGTGCGCGACCGCACCCGGATGCTGGCGGCAATCAGCCATGACTTAAGAACACCGATCACCTCATTGCGCCTTCGGGCGGAGTTTATCGACGATGAGGAAAACAGGACAAAGATGATCGAGACCCTCGACGACATGGCAGCCATGGCCGAGGCAGCGCTCAGGTTCGCCAAAGACGATGCAAGTCAGGAACCTGCCGAGCAGGCGGACCTGGGCGCTTTGCTGGAGAGCCTGGCGGACGACCAGCAAGACCTCGGCCATACTTGCGAAGTTGATGTGGAGGAAAGGATTGTCCTGTCGTGCCGTCCTCTTTCCTTGAAGCGCGCCTTCCGCAATCTCATAGAAAACGGCATCCGCTACGGCGGTTCGGTCAAGATCACGGCAAAGGTGCTGGAGGCTGATGTGATCGTCGAGATCTTTGATCAGGGCCCCGGCATCCCGGAAGACCGTCTGGCAGATGTCTTTGAACCTTTTGTGCGGCTTGAAGAAAGCCGCAACGAAGAAACCGGTGGTATCGGTCTTGGCCTTGCGATCGCGCGATCAATCATCCACGCCCATGGCGGCACGATCACGCTTTCCAATGTGGCTGGCACTGGCTTGAGGGTAGAAGTCCGCCTCCCAAAAGGGAACTGATCTGCGTCTTTCACGGTCTGGCCGACGGCACGGCTGCGTGCTAAGCATTTTGTCCAACAATTGATAAAGCTGATGATTTTCCGGCCGGGCGTTTTTCAAAACGCCTCGTTTATGTCTTTATGGCCGGAGGTTAATACCAAAGGGAGGACACCATGATCTCGATGAACCGCCGCAAGGCTCTAACGCTGCTTGGTGCTGCTGCAGCATCCACCACGCTGAGCGCCCCTGCAATTGCCAGCAACAAAAAGATCAAGGTTGGCGCGCTGCGCTTTACATCGCACTCGGGCAGCTTTGTTGCATATGAGCGCGGCTATTTTGCAGATGCCGGTCTCGACGTTGAATTCAAATTCTTCCAGGCGGCCCAGCCGATGGCAGTCGCCATTGCTTCCGGCGACATCGACTATGCGGTGACAGCCGTTTCTGGCGGCCTGATTTCGCTTGCGGACAAAGGCGCGATCAAGGTGATCGGCGGAGCCTTGTCTGAAAAGAAAGGTGTCGACGGGCAGAAGATCCTCGCCTCCGACGCAGCTTTCCAAGGCGGTCTGAAAACCCCAGCCGATCTCGGCGGCAAGACATTCGGCATCACGACGGCCGGCTCGTCCTTCCACTACATGGGCTCCACGATTGCTGCGAAAGAAGGCGTAGACCTCAAGTTCAAGCCATTGCAGAAGGTCGGTGCGATCATTGGTGCCCTGAAGTCCGGCCAGATCGATGCCTGGTCCATTGTTCCGCACATCGCCAAACCGCTCTCGGGCTCCGGTGCGGTGCATATCATCGGTAATGTGGTTGATTACATCCCGGACTATCAGGTCACCACGGTCTTCACGTCGACCAAGAACGCTGAAGACAAGAAAGGCATGACCACGGATTTCCTGACGGCCTTCTCCAGGGGCGTTGCCGACTATGATGCTGATCTTGTTTCGAAAACCAACGGCGACACCGGTGTGAATGAAATGGTCGATCTCATTCACAAGTATGTCTACACAGACCGTCCGCGGGAAAAGGCAGCTCCGTCGATCATCAATGGTGCGATGTACCTCAACGAAGGCGCAGCCCTGAACGTCACATCGATCGAAAACCAACTGGCCTGGTTCCAGTCCGAGGATCTTGTGTCCAAGGACGTGACGCTGGATACACTGGTCGATCCGTCCTATGTCGAGATCCTGAAATCCTGATCAAATGCATGAAGGCGGGCGCCAAGCGCCCGCACTTCCCGGAGTAACTCATGGACCTACGTCTTGAGGGCGTCGGGCACGCTTATGAAACTGTCACCGTGCTCGAAGACATCACGCTCGACGTCCCCAGCGGCCATATCGTCTGCATTGTCGGCCCGTCCGGCTGCGGAAAATCCACACTTTTGCGATTCATCGGGGGCTTGGAACAACCGACCAAGGGCCGCGTTGTTCAAATCGGATCGCCGCCGCCTGGAAGTCTCAATCCGCTGACGTATGTATTTCAGGATTTTGCGCTACTTCCCTGGCGAACCGTAGAGGGCAACATTTCGCTGGTCCTGGAAGACCATGGCATCAAAGGCTCGGAATCGCGGGAGATTATTTCCGATGTCCTTGCGCGGACCAATCTCACCGGCTTCGAAAAGGCTCTGCCCAAGCAGCTCTCCGGCGGCATGAAACAACGTGTTGCAATTGCAAGAGCCTTGGCGGTCCGGCCGGCTGTGATGCTGATGGACGAACCCTTGTCTGCCCTCGACAGCCAGACCCGCGAACTGTTGATGGACGACCTGGTGGGGCTGTGGACGCGGACACCCTTTACCTCCGTCTATGTCACCCACAACTTAGCAGAGGCCGTGCGTCTTGGGCATTCCATCGTGGTCCTGTCCCGCAGACCGGGCAAGATCCGCGAGATCGTGACACTCGAAAAGCCTCTGGAAGAGCGTCAACTGGGCGATCCAGACCTGGAAAAAACACAGAAACACTTGTGGTCTCTTCTTAGGGAAGAAGCCCGGACCGCTGATACGGAATTGATCGATGGCTGATGCCTCTTTGTCAGACAGCAACAACGGCACGGCCCAGACCGTTCGGTTTCGCGGCGGTGGCTTTGCACCAAAACCGCGCCGTTGGACAGGCGTCTTGGTTTTTGTTGTGCTCATTCTAGTTCTGGAATGGGGCACCCAGTCTGGCTGGATCTCAGCGCTGACACTTCCGAAACCATCGGATGTGCTCAGCACTCTTGTCGAACTTTATCAGTCAGGCCAGTTCACGGCACATATGTTGCCCTCCCTGACCCGGCTGGCGGTTGGGGGCTTCCTGGGCGCCGCGGCCGGGATCGGAACCGGCATTCTCATCGGATTGTTTAGCTATGTCCGCTCAGGGCTGGTGCCTCTGATCGCGGCTTTGTTTCCTGTGCCGAAGATCGCCCTTCTGCCGCTGTTTGTCATCTGGTTCGGCATCGACGAGGGGTCAAAATACGCGCTGATCGCGTTTGGCACCTTCACGCCGACTGTTGTGGCGACCTATGGGGCCGTCGATAACGTTGATCGAACGCTGATCCGCATGGGTCAGAGTTTCGGCCTCCCCTGGCTGTCGATTGTCCGGAAAATCATTCTTCCGGGCGCCATGCCCGGTATCCTGTCCGGTCTCCGCATATCCCTGGCGATCGCCATCATCTTGCTGACGGCAGCAGAGATGCTGGGCGCGGAATACGGCATTGGCGCCTATGTGCTTCAGGCCGGATCGCTCTATGACCTCGACCGACTGTTTGCCGGCGTCGTGATCCTGTCCCTGCTCGGCGTGATCCTCAACATGGTTATCGGGTTCCTCGAGCGCAGGCTTCTGGTCTGGCGGGTTTAGAGCTGTCGGCATTTCAGATCTGGTCGCGGCCATACGACGACCTATTTTTGATGTTCTGCGATCACGAAACTTGCTCTGCAGGAGATCTCTCTGGAACAACTCTTGGGCCTCATCAGCTCTTACGGCCCTTTGGTTTATGTGCTGCTTTTCGGCTACTGCGCCCTGAAGAGCGGCGCATTGCCATTGTTCGCGGGGTTTGCTGCTCAAACGGGTGCCCTCGAGGTCGGTCCGGTCGCAGCAGCCACGTTTTTGGGCGGCTATCTCGGCGATGAGTTGCGGTTCGGTCTGGTCCGACGTTACGGGCTACCGGACCTTTCGCACCGGCCTCGTCTTCAACGCGCGTTTACAACGGCCACCTCGTTGGTCACCAGGTACGGATCGCTTTACGTCTTCATGTACCGGTATCCGAAAGGCATGCGCACCATCGGGGCCTTGCCCATGGGCCTTGGTCCGATGCCCTGGCCAGCTTTCACGCTGCTGAATGCTGCGTCGGCAGCCCTCTGGACTGGAGTTTTGGTCGGTGCAGGCTACGTGTTCGGTGCGCAGGTTCAAACGGCCGTTGAGGGCGGATGGGGATTGGCAAGTGTGGCGTTGCTCGCTGCAATGGCTCTGGTGATCGGCCTTGCGTGGCGGCGACTGAGCCGGACGTCCTTCGCCTCTACGAACTAACGGCTGCTCAGTTTCGCAGCAGACCGGACCCCGTTAAGGTTGAGCTTCCAGATCCCTACGGCAGGCTCCTCATCGACCGGCGACCTGCGAACGTGTCGCTCCTTTACCCGTTCGGGAAACCGCCAGAATAGTCCTCAGGTTTCTTGTGCGGCGGCTTTTGATTCGCCGAACTTAGGACTGCTTCAATTTGCGCAGATCAAGGGCCATGAGAACCTCGTCAAAGGACTGCTCCCCAACCTTCAGGGCGCTGTTTTCAAGTCCGTAGGGTTCAAACCCAAACCCCTGATACAGTCTGGCCGCCGGGATGTTATGCGTACCAACAGACAATTGGATTTGCTCAACTTCATCCTTCACCGCATCAATCAACGTATTGACCAGCGCTTTTGCCAATCCAGACGCGCGGGCTTCCGGCTGCACATAAAGCCCCCAGAGGATACCTTTGTGCCGGACCTTGGCCGCCCCACCAACGATAAAGCCAACAATTCCAGTGATATGTTGTTCGTCAGCCCCTCCGCCCAGGACTAAGTTTGTCCTCAGTTGCTGCACGAATACTTCATCCGGCAGGGCTGCTTCTTCGTCATAGCTGGTCCCGAACAAGTCGGGATGCCGCTGCAAGCTCTCTAGCCGAATTTGCCTGTAGATTGCGACATGCGCTTCCGACAGTCTGCGTACGAAAACGTCCATGTAGTCTCCTTACCGCCGCGCTTCCAGATCTCCCCGGTAAGTGGCCTCATCGACAGGTTCCAGCCACTCTGCGACGGACCCGTTCTCGGCTTCGTGGATCGCAAGATGTACCATGGAAACGTGCCGGGCCGCGCCATGCCAGTGTTTGACACCTGGCGGGATCCAGATGACGTCGCCTGGCATGATCGACAGCTTTTCCTGCCCCCACAAATGCACGAAGCCGGCGCCACTGAGGATTTGTAGGGTCTGGCCGAGGGGATGCGTGTGCCAATGCGTGCGTGCTCCCGGCTCAAAGGTCACCTTAACCGCTTGAACCTGCGCCGGAGCCGGCGCCTCGATCACCGGGTCCTGCCAAACGGTTCCTGTGAAATAGTCCGAGTTAGCCCGTTTTGTTGGCCGGGATCCCGCTTCATAAACCGTCAACACACTCATCCGGAGCTCTCCTGTGCCGTTTTACTCGATGCTTGCTTTTTGGGGCGTCGCCAGTTGATCAGAACTACACCGAATATGGCAAGGCAAATCCCGGCAAACGTTTCCAGATCCAGTGTCTCGTTCAAGAAGACGATACCCAGAAGAACCCCAATTCCGGAGCGCAGATAGGCCTGGCTGGATGTCCCCATGGGCCCGATCGTGTTGATAAGACGGAAATAGATGAGGAACGCAAATGCTGTGCAGAAAACGCTGAGAATACCGGCGGCCCAAAGGCTTTGAGGCGAAATCAGCAAGGTCCAGGGATGATCGAACATCAGGCTGAGCGGCAGCAGCGTCAGGGTCGAGCAAATGAGCGTCCCGGCAGCCGTGACCAGCGGCGGCATATGGGAAAATTGGCGTCCCCGGATCGCGGCAATCCCGTAGAGCGCAGCACCGGCTAGGACCGCGACTTGCGGCACAAAGGCTCCGCCCAAACTCTCCAAAGCTCCGGTCCCGACAATCAGAACGATTCCCGCAATCCCGGCAAGGGCACCGAGAAGCTGCTGCCCCGCTGGCCTGTCACTGCCGGACATCAGGAAAAGGGAAAAGAAAAAGACAAACAGAGGAGAAGTGGAGTTCAGAACACTGGCGACAGCGCTGTCGACGAACAGCTGTCCCCAGGCCAGAAGCAACCAGGGTCCTGTGCTGTTGACGATGGATTGGATAAAGAGCGCGCGCCATGTGTTCATCTCAGACGGCAACCGCAAACCGCGAAAACTCAGGATCGCGACCAAGATCAGCGACGCCAATCCAACTCTGAATGTGATCAACGTCAGCGGCGGAATGGTGTCGAGCGCAAGGCTGATCCACATGTAGGATGAGCCCCAAAGGAGCGCGAGCAGACCCAGCAGGCCGAACTCCAGTCTCAGACCGGTCATCCCTCTTCGCGATCATGCAAGGCGCGGCTGTCCGACGGCGCTTCCGCCCGCTCCGTCATGCCGTAATCGCGCAGCACATGTGACACCCGGAGACGGTAGTCCTTGAAATAACTGTTCCGGCCGACCGATTGCGCCTTCCGGTGCTGGGTCAGCTGACGCCACTGATCGAGCGCCTCTTCATCTCTGAAGAAGGACAGCGAGAGCAGCTTTTCCGGATTGGTCAGGCTTTGAAACCGCTCAACCGACAAGAAACCGTCGATTTCTTCGACCAAGGGCCGCATTTCAGCGGCCATATCGAGGTAATCCTGCTTCTTGTGTTCATGCGGTATGACCTCGAAAATGACTGCGATCATTGGTGTTCTCCCTCAAACCCGATCAGTTTGCCATGCGGTGTTGAGGCCAGTTTCAAGAACGTCCGGTCTTCTCTCAAGATGAATTTTTCGCGCATGGCAAAGGCGTAATTCTCCTGTCCAAGCGGATCGGCGGAAAGCCGGGCCCGATACGCTTCGTAGGCTGCCAAGTTTTCAATGGAATAAACGCCATACGCCAGAGTGGTCGAGCCCTCATGCGGAGAAAAATACCCGATGAGGTCCGCTCCACAGCGGGGAATCGCCTGTCCCCAGTTGCGTGCATATTCTTCGAACTGAGCCTTATTGGTAGGATCGATGTGATAGCGGATGAAGCAAGTGATCATGGCGGCGGTCCTCTTTCGTTGTGCCGGCCTAGGATGTGCCACAGTTGCCGCTTCGAATGCTTCGACGCGGATCGAAGCATTGTGACTGGCGCTCCCTGCCGCCACATGCCAAACTTACGGCCACACTTTGATGGAGATCGAACCATGAAAGACGGACCGGACATTGCACGGATTGGCGCACTCATTGGCGATCCCGCCAGAGCCAACATTCTGTCAGCCCTGATGAGCGGCAAGGCGCTCACTGCAACAGAACTGGCAGTCGAAGCCGGGATCACCGGCCAGACAGCCAGCTCTCACCTTAAAAAACTCATGGAAGGCGGGCTGCTCGCCCAGGCCAAACAGGGCAGGCACCGGTATTTCACTCTGGCAGGCCCGGACGTTGGCACGACCCTTGAGGCCTTGATGGGGCTTGCGGCAAACAAGGGGCATTTGCGCACCCGCACCGGACCGCGTGATCCGGCCATGCGCACAGCCCGTGTTTGTTATGATCATCTTGCCGGCGATATGGCAGTCCGGATCTATGACAGTCTCGAAACGCGCGGCTTTTTAACCACATCCACTGATGCCGGCGGGATTGCCTTGACGGAGACCGGTGAGGCTTTTTTGGCGACGATCGGCGTTGACCTTGCACCTTTGAAGGCCGCTCGCAGACCATTGTGCCGCCCCTGTCTTGACTGGAGCGAACGGCGCAATCATCTGGCCGGTGCGGTGGGAGCTGCCCTTTTGTCCCGCTTTCAGCAAAACAAATGGCTCCGTAGCGAACCTGACAGCCGTGTGGTCCATATTTCTTCAAAGGGCGAGGCTGAACTCACGGCCTTGTTTCCAATTTGATTGGAGGCCACCTCCATATCCAGGCTCTTGTTCGGGCTGACCAAAACAAAACCCGGCCGAGGCCGGGTTTTCAGTGTTTCAAATTATCCGAAGTATTTTGTTTGTTTTTCCGCTTGGGCCGGATGCGGTACGGGGCCACTAAAGAGCTGTCTCAGCTCGCCTTGCGGCCCTGACGGGCTTCACGCAATGACCGGTAGAGCCGTGCGGGCAGCCACGGCAAACGGTCACGGTTGTAGTCCTGACGATGGTTGACCAGAAGTGTCTTAGCGACTTGCACAATCATTGTTATCTCCTTTCCCCGGAAACCGGGTGGGGTTCTTTTATTATGGAAACAAATTTAGCGCACCACGTGCACCTTTTCAAGGCGCACAATGTGCATTTTTTATGAAATTTCCTTTAACTTCCCGACGTAAAGCTGATGCAGCATGGCGAACGCAAATTGTTAGCCGACTTATCACTAACCATCGAAAAAAATCCCGCGGACAGGCCGCGGGATTTGCTCAAAGCATAACAGATTGAAAGAGGTGATCTATTCCGCGGCTTGTAGCTGCGCAGGATCATAATTGAGGATTGGAGCGAGCCAGCGCTCAGCATACTCGACATCCCAGCCTTTTCTCCTTGCGTAATCCACGACTTGATCCTTTTCGATCTTCCCGACACCGAAATAGTGGCTATCCGGATGCGCAAAATAGAGGCCGGAGACGGAGGATCCCGGCAACATGGCCCGGCTTTCGGTAAGTTGAATGCCCGTCAGCTTCTCCGCATCAAGCAAACGGAAGAGCGTGTCCTTCTCCGTGTGGTCCGGCTGTGCCGGATAGCCCGGTGCCGGACGGATGCCCTGATACTTCTCAGCAATCAGGTCTTCACTGGACAACGTTTCATCCGCTGCGTAGCCCCAAAGGTCCTTGCGCACGATTTGGTGCAGCTTCTCGGCAAAGGCCTCCGCCAGGCGATCGGCGAGCGCTTGGGACAGGATCTTGTTGTAATCATCGCCTTGCTTGGCGTAACGGCCAGCCAGCTCGTCTTCTCCGTGCCCAGCTGTGACGGCAAATCCGCCGATCCAGTCGTTGATGCCGCTGTCGAGTGGCGCCACGAAATCGCTCATGGCGACATTGGCCCGGCCACCGGACGTGCGGGCCATTTGCTGACGGAGTGTATGGAACGTCGCCGCGACTTCGCCGCGGTTTTCACCTGTGTAAACGAGAATGTCGTCGCCAACCGCATTTGCCGGCCACAGCTTCGCAACGCCACGCGCTGTCAGAAGTTTCTTTTCAACGATTTCGTCCAACATCCGCCTGGCGTCATCAAAAAGCGCCGTTGCTGCAACACCATAGCGGTCATCGGTCAGAACCTGCGGGTAGCGGCCTTTGATTTCCCAAGTCGCAAAGAACGGTGTCCAGTCGATTACTGGCACCAGTTCTTCCAGCGGGAAGTCGTCAAACACCGTTGTTCCCAACTGGTTCGGTCTGACGGGCGCCTTACCTCCAAAATCAACCTTGAAAGCATTTGCTCGGGCATCCGACAACTGGATCCGGCGGGCGGCTCCCCGGCCAGCGGCATGCTTTTCGGCTATATCCGCATATTCCGTGCGAACCTCACCGTAATACGGCGCACGTCCTCCCTCACTCATCAGCTTGGAGGCAATACCAACCGCTCGGCCCGCATCGGTCACATAGATCGCCTGGCCCTTTGCGTAATTGGGATGGATCTTCACTGCCGTGTGGATTTTTGACGTGGTGGCTCCGCCGATCAGCAGCGGTATATCCAGACCTTCGCGCTCCATTTCAGCTGCGACATGGCACATTTCATCCAACGACGGCGTGATCAGGCCGCTGAGACCGATGATATCGACCTTTTCCTGTTTGGCCGTCTCCAGGATCTTTGCAGCCGGGACCATGACCCCAAGGTCGATGACCTCGAAGTTGTTGCACTGAAGGACCACGCCGACGATGTTCTTGCCGATGTCGTGGACATCGCCCTTCACCGTTGCCATCAGGATCTTGCCCTGAGAGGAATGACCGGTGAGACCCTGCTCTTCCTTTTCCTTCTCCATGAAGGGCATCAGATAGGCGACGGCCTTTTTCATAACGCGGGCGGATTTGACCACCTGCGGCAGGAACATCTGACCGGATCCGAAGAGATCGCCTACCACGTTCATGCCGTCCATCAGCGGACCTTCGATCACATGCAGCGGACGGTCGAAGCTTTGACGGGCTTCCTCGGTATCTTCCACCACGAAATCATCAATGCCGTGAACCAGCGCATGCTCCAGGCGTTTGGCGACGCCCCAGGTCCGCCAGGTGAGATCGGCTTCCTTCTTCTTGCCGCCTTCGCCTTTCCAGCGCTCGGCCGCCTCCAGCATGCGGTCCGTCGCATCGGACCGGCGGTTCAGAACAACGTCTTCGCACAGCTCCCGCAGTTCGGCATCGAGATCGTTATAGACCGCCAGCTGACCGGCGTTGACGATGCCCATGTCCATGCCGCGCTTGATGCAGTGATAAAGGAACACGGAGTGCATGGCCTCGCGCACGGCCTCGTTGCCGCGGAACGAGAAGGACAGATTGGAGACACCGCCCGACACATGGGCATGCGGAAGGTTCTCGCGAATCCAGCCGGTCGCCTCGATAAAGTCGACGCCGTAGTTGTCGTGTTCCTCGATCCCTGTCGCAACCGCGAAGATGTTCGGATCAAAGATGATGTCTTCCGGTGCAAATCCTGCCTTTTCAGTCAGAACCTTGTAAGAGCGCGCGCAGATCTCGGTCTTGCGTTCAAAGGTGTCCGCCTGGCCCTGTTCGTCAAAGGCCATGACGACAACAGCCGCGCCGTAGCGCCGGATCAGCTTGGCTTGCTCCAGGAACGCCTCTTCGCCCTCTTTCAGGGAGATCGAGTTGACGACGCCTTTGCCCTGGATGCATTTCAATCCGGCTTCGATAACCGTCCACTTGGAGCTGTCGATCATCACCGGCACTTTGGCAATATCGGGTTCAGCTGCCACAAGATTGAGGAAGGTGACCATGGCTTCTTCGGAATCCAGAAGCCCCTCGTCCATGTTGATGTCGATGATCTGGGCGCCGTTCTCAACCTGTTGGCGGGCGACGTCAAGCGCGGTGGCGTAGTCGCCTTCCTTGATCAGTTTGCGGAACCGGGCTGAGCCGGTGACGTTCGTCCGCTCGCCGACGTTCACAAAATTGACTTCCGGCGTCAGCGTGAACGGCTCGAGACCCGACAACCGCATGAACCGGGCAACATCCGGGATCTGCCGCGGAGCCTTGTCCTTGACCGCCTCGGCAATCGCCTTGATGTGCGCAGGCGTGGTGCCGCAGCACCCACCGACCATGTTGACGAGACCGGCGGAGGCGAACTCCTCGATGAGGCCGGCCATATGCTCCGGGCTTTCATCATATTCGCCGAATTCGTTCGGCAGACCAGCGTTCGGATAGGCACAGACCAGCGTATCGGCGACGCGGCCAAGCTCATCGACATGTGCCCGCATCTCCTTTGCGCCGAGGGCACAGTTGAGGCCGATGGTCAGCGGATTGGTGTGGCGCACGGAGTTCCAGAAAGCTTCCGGTGTCTGACCGGACAAAGTCCGGCCGGAGAGATCGGTGATCGTGCCGGAAATCATCACCGGCAATTCCCTGCCGATTTCCTCGAACACTTCTTCAATGGCAAACAGCGCAGCCTTGGCATTCAGCGTGTCGAAGATGGTTTCAACGAGAAGAATATCCGCTCCACCTTCGATCAGACCGCGAACAGCCTCTGCATAGGCGATCCGGAGATCATCAAAGCTGACGGCCCGGTATCCGGGATTGTTCACATCCGGTGAAATGGATGCAGTGCGGTTGGTCGGCCCAAGCGCCCCAGCGACATAGCGGGGACGGGATGGGTCTTGGGCTGTTACCTGATCACAGGCCTCTCGCGCCAGACGAGCGCTTTCCAGGTTCAGCTCATAGGCCAAGTCCTCCATGCCGTAATCGGCCTGGGCGATGGTGGTGGAGGAAAAGGTATTGGTTTCAACGATATCCGCGCCCGCTTCCAGATAGTCGACATGGATCTGACGGATGGCGTCCGGCATTGTCAGGCTGAGGAGATCGTTGTTGCCCTTCACATCCGACGGCCAGTCCTTGAAGCGTTCACCGCGATAGGCTGCCTCGTCCAGTTTGAGCAACTGAATTTCAGTCCCCATGGCTCCGTCCAGCACGAGGATGCGGGATTTTGCGATCTCCTGAAGGCGCGCGAAGGCGTCAGACTTGGTCACGGGGATTTCCTACCTCTTGGCCATGATTCCGGTTTGAGGCCGGGACGGCTGTATTTTTGACATTGCCGCACCGGACTTGCTCCGGGCCGCGTTATTCCAAACTCGTGAGGTCCCGGTTCAAGACCGGGACATCAGTTAAGCTCATGCCGCCCCGGACCTGATCCGGGGCCCTCATATCTCAAACTCATGCGGTTCCGGCTCATTGCCGGGATGGCAGCGAAAGGAATTATTTCAGGCTGCCACTTTCTCGGTGCCCTGCTGCCCCATGCCGAGCATGTGGCAGATCGCGTATGTCAGATCGGCACGGTTCATCGTGTAGAAATGGAAGTCCGTCAGGCCGCGGTCGACCAGATCCATCACCTGCTCACAAGCGATGGCAACACCGACGAGCTTGCGGGTTTCCGGATCGTTTTGCAGACCGGCAAAGCGCCGCGCGACCCATTCGGGGATCGAGGTGCCGCATTTTGCGGAGAACACCATGGTCTGCTCAAAATTATGGATCGGGAGGATGCCGGGGATCACCGGGATATTGATGCCCGCCGCTGCAATACGGTCCAGGTAATCATCAAACAGATCGTTGTCGAAGAAGTACTGGGTGATGATCCGGTCCGCGCCCGCATCAACCTTGCGCTTCAGATTGTCGATCTCTTTCTGCCAGCTGCCACTCTCGGGGTGCTTTTCCGGGTAGCCGGATACCGAAACATCGAAGTTGGCGATCTTCTTGATGCCTTCAACCAGATCGGTCGCGTAGGCATATCCCTCAGGATGCGGCTCATAGACCGCGCCGATGCCCGCAAGCGGATCACCGCGAAGAGCCACAAGGTGGCGTACACCAAGATCCCAATAGTCTTTAACAATCGCATCGACTTCCGCTTTCGGAGAGCCGACACAAGTCAGGTGTGCCGCCGGAGCAAGATCGGTCTCGTTCAAGATGCGCTCGACGGTCTTGTGGGTCCGCTCGCGGGTCGATCCGCCTGCACCATAGGTGACCGACACAAAGGACGGGTTGAGCGGCGCAAGGCGCTGGACCGTTTCCCAAAGTGTCTCACCCATCTTCTCGGACTTCGGGGGGAAGAACTCGAAAGATGCGGTGATCGGTGTCTGGGTAGCACCTCGGGACAGTCGGGATGACAAAACGGTCATATCAGGCAACCTCTCGGGAAGAATTCTGGGCAGGCACGTCGGTGATGATCCGCCGATCGCGGGCCAGCCAAAGGGTAACGGTCAGTTTGCTGTCATCGGCCTCGCCGGGAACGAGGTCGGTTGTTTTTTCAAGATCGAGATCAAGCGCGTCCAGCCAGCGCTCCATCTGCTCGCTGGCAAAGCCGAGGCGGCGGTGGGCATGCTGGTCCCGCAGAAACTCAAGCTCATGCGGCGCAAAATCGACAATCAGCAAGCGCCCGCCGGGGCGCAAAGCCCGTGCAGCTTCTGCAAGCGCACGTGCCGGATCATCCAGGAAGTGCAGCACCTGGTGGATTGCGACGACGTCAAAGGATTTCGGCGGCACGTTCAGAGCGTAGACATCGCCATGGCGAACCTGGGCATTGTTCAGGCCTGCTTTTGACAAGTTCGCCCGCGCGACGGCCAGCATGTCATGAGACGCGTCGACCCCAAGCGCTGAGACATATTGATCAGAAAAGACTTCCAGAAGACGGCCTGTGCCAGTTCCAAGATCAAGGAATGTCTGGAACGGTGCATCGCCAAGCGCATTGCGCATAGCCGCTTCAACGTCGGCCTCCAGCACATGCAAAGAGCGCTCCCGATCCCAAGTGAGCGCACGGGCGGCAAAGAAGGCAGCTGCCTCTTCCGCCTTGGCTTTGCGGATAGCCTGAAAACGCTCCTGATCGGCTGCCAGAACGGCGTCTTCATCAGAGATCCGGGCTACGACATCACGCGCCAATGCGCCCTCGGGGCCGTCCGACAGACGGTAGTAGACCCACGAGCCTTCCGGGAAGCGTTGGATGACGTCGGCTTCAGCAAGCAGTTTCAAATGACGGGAGATGCGCGGTTGACTCTGACCGAGGATCGCAGTGGCATCCTTCACGGTGAGTTCGTTTTGCGCCAGCAGAGCGATCAGACGGATCCGCGTTGCTTCCCCCACTGCCCGCAAGGCGGCCAGGGTCTCTTCCACAGATAGGGTGTTTCGCTCGGTCATTTACTCACCGCCAATGTCAATATAAAGATATCTTTATATCAAACACATTGACGATGCAAGCCCAGCGACCCAAATGCGTCACGCTCTTGTCTCTGAGCGACAATATTGGCAAATCAACAGTTAACGGGACTGCTATTGCGCAGCTTCCGCTTCCTCACGCAGCCAGCCCAGAAAGGCGCGCGCCAGACGCTTCGGCCGTTTTCGTTGAGAAATAATCGCACCGAAACCATCCTTGATCAGCGTGAATCCAAAGGGGGCCACAAGGCGGCCATCCGCCAGCTCCTCCGCCACAATGCGCTTTTCCACCAGAGCTGCTCCCAAACCGGCCAAGGCGGCTTCAATCACCAAAAACGTATGCGGGTAAGCCGTCGCTGTTTCCGAGACGACTTCAACTCCGGCCAGCGTCTGATAAGCTCCCCACACATCGCCGGGCAACTCCTGATCGCAGCGGTTTTTAACCGTCAGCACGTGCTCCTTTACGTCAACGCCGAGACCGGGTGCGTGAACAATACCGAAAGCGACATCGCCCAGAATTTCAATGTCCGTTCGACCTCCGAACTGCCAGCGCAAACGGTCCCAGGTCAGGATGGCATCCATCTGCTCTTCCGGCAGCCAGTGTTTCCCGGTCATCCGGAAGTTGACCTGTGCATCGGGATACCTCTGATAGAAACGCGGCAGGCGCGGCATCAGCCAGCGCATGGCAAACGTCGCGCTGATTCCGATGTCGAGGGTCGGACTGTCAGCAAGCTGCGTGAGCCCCCGCCAAGCCGCTTCGATCTCCTGCAACGACCCACCGACCGTCTTTGCAAACTTTTCCCCTTCCGGGGTTAGGGCCACCCCCTGCCCGTCCTTCCGGAACAAGGCGACACCCGCCTGCTCTGCCAGATGAGCGAGCTGCTTGCTGATCGCGCCATGGGTCCGGCCAAGCTCATCTGCAGCGGCACTCATGGATCCGAGCCGCGCCGTCGCTTCCAAAGCTGGCAAGGCATTCAAGGGTGGCAGCCGTTTCATCTCAGTCTCTCACCTCGCGAAATATGTTCTTTTTTCTCACAATAGACTGACAACTTCTCCTTCGACCAGGCGATATTTTTTCGTGATAGTGAAATCATTCCGCTCTTATTCCGGACAAATACCGTGAAGACACAAAAGCTCGTTTTCAAACCCATCTCGACGCCGCAAACGGCACGAGTTATTTCCTTCCCCAGTCAAAACCACTGCCTTAAGAGATTTTCTCACAAATACCGTCTGGCAAACTGGTTGCACGACAAAACCACAAAAATAAAGCAGTTCCTGCAATTGGCCTTGGAGAGACAACACTTGCTCCGGGAGGAACCCGATAGTGTTTTGGCTGATCTTGGCCTCACCCGCACACAGCTGCGTTCACGCAAGTTTCTAAAGGCCGAGCTCACACGTGTAGATAATACACGGCCGAATGCTGAGATTGTGCAATTTGAAATGCCTGCAAAGCGCCTTGGTTTCAGCCGAAACAGATCAAGCAGTTAAGCCTGCCGAAGACGTCAGCAAATCCTTTTAATCGCTCGTCACACCCGCCACTACGCGCGATAAGTGCTTTTTGTACTTTAGCACGAGAAACGCGCATTCAGTTGCGCCCAACTTAATTCGCATTAGTATTATTCACTAACATCAAAACAGGGAGGCACGTTTCTATCCCGCTTGCCCGTCACTGAGTTCAACCACCTGGAGGAGAGCCTGAGGTTGGACCGCTGGACGGTGCCCTGCGCGGGGCAAACAATAAATTCGTGAGGGAGGAAACAATTCATGAAACGCTTTATTGGCGGGGCACTGGCACTTCTTGTCAGCCCCCATCTGGCGGCGGCTGAGCCAATTACGGCTGACGCCATTCGCGCGGCTACCGGCGGCATCAACACGGCAACGATCATCGAAAACGACGCGTCAGATCAAAACTGGCTCAATTACGGCCTGAATTACGCCGAAACACGATACTCTCAACTCGACACAATAACGGCCGACAATGTCGGTGAGCTTGGGTTGGCCTGGTCCTACAATCTGGAGTCCCGCCGCGGTGTTCAGGCGACACCGATCGTGGCTGATGGTGTCATGTATGTTACCGCATCCTGGTCCGTTGTTCATGCGCTGGACGCCATCACGGGAGAAAGGCTCTGGGTGTATGATCCAGAGGTGCCCGGCGAATATGCCGCCAAGGGTTGCTGCGACGTCGTCAACCGGGGCGTTGCCATCTATGAAGGCAAGGTCTTCGTTGGATCCTATGACGGTTATCTGCATGCCCTGGATGCTGCCACCGGCGAGCTACTCTGGAAGATCGACACTATTGAAAACCGGGATATGTCCTACACCGTGACAGGGGCGCCACGGGTCGTCAACGGCAAGGTCATCATCGGCAATGGTGGCGCCGAGTTTGGCGTGCGCGGCTACATTTCAGCCTATGATACAGAGACCGGGGACACCGTCTGGCGCTGGTATACAGTGCCTGGCGACCCGGCCAAGCCTTATGAAAATAACGCGATGAAAATGGCGGCGGAAACTTGGGATCCATCCGCCAAATATTGGGAGGCAGGCGGCGGCGGCACGGTTTGGGACGCCATGGCCTACGATCCGGAGCTGAACCTTCTTTACATCGGAACCGGCAACGGCTCTCCCTGGAACCAGCATTTGCGCTCACCCGCTGGCGGCGACAACCTGTTCCTTGCCTCCATCGTCGCGCTCAATCCGGACACCGGTGACTATGTCTGGCACTACCAGAACACACCGGGGGATACTTGGGACTACACATCTACGCAGCACATCATTCTTGCCGATCTCGAGATCGACGGCGATAAGCGCCAAGTGCTGATGCAGGCCCCGAAAAACGGCTTTTTCTATGTAATTGACCGCACCAACGGCGAATTCATTTCAGCAGAACCATTCGTTGAGACGACTTGGGCCAAGGCCTATGACGCCGATGGCAGGCCTATCGAAAACCCGGATGCCCGCTCAAAAGACAAGCCGTTCGAACCGGTTCCATCCGCTTACGGTGCGCATAACTGGCATCCCATGAGCTTTAATCCGGATACCGGGCTTGTGTATATTCCGGCCCAAGGTGTGCCGCTGGTGCAGTCGACCGATCCGAGTTGGGAGCTCAATTCGCATAAGCCCATGTCGACCATGTCGGGGGTTGGCTGGAACCTTGGGTATCTCTTCAATGTGGTTGCGCCACAAGCAACGCCTTTCGGACACCTTCTGGCCTGGGATCCGGTGAATCAGCGGGAGGCTTGGCGCGCTGAATATGTTTCGCCCTGGAATGGCGGCACCCTGACTACGGCCGGTAATCTGGTATTTCAGGGAACCGCTGATGGCCGGTTCATTGCCTACAATGCCACGAACGGAGAGACGCACTGGCAGGTTCCCATGACATCCGGCGTCATTGCCGCCCCCATGACCTGGGAACACGAGGGCGAACAATACGTCACGATTGCAGCCGGCTGGGGCGGGGTTTATGGCCTCATGCAGCGGGCCACCGAAAAGGTCGGGCCGGGCCGGGTTTTCACCTTCCGGATTGGCGCAACTGAGGAGATTCCAACAGCGGAACTGTCGACCCGCACCGAACTCGTCTCCGGCGTTCCTTATGACCCGGAACAGGTTACAGCAGGGCTGGCGACCTATGTCTCCAACTGTCTCTTTTGTCACGGTGTGCCGGGGGTCAACAATGGCGGTGCAGTTCCAAACCTTGGCTACTCGGAACCAGAAGTCCTGACCAATGCGGATGCCTGGGTCCTGCAAGGAGCCGGACTGCACAACGGCATGCCGCGCTTTGATGCGCATTTGACCGATGCCGACGTTCAAAACGTGCTGGCGTTTATCCAGGGCACTGCCGACTCTTTAAGGGCTGCGGCGGCAACCAAGGCGCAGTAGGGTTTCGGCGCAACGGCCGAGAGGCCTTACAGCAAATGAAAAAGGCTCTGCCGATATCTCCGCAGAGCCTTTTTCTGTAAGCGCTCATCCACCGTCAGATCGGGTCATCCTGACCGCTGTCTCCATTGGCTTCTTCGTCGAGCATTCCCGACATGGCCGCAGCACCAGCAGCAGCCTTGGCCGCTTCCGGTGAGACTTTGCCGTTGGCGCCATCGTCCTCATCATCTCCTGCACCGGCAACGCGGACCGTAACCTGGCGATGGGCAAACCTGATGCCGTTTTCTTCGAAGAGATCGCGCAGGCCTGCGTAGATCACCTTCCGCAACTCGAACTGCTTGCCGGGTTTTGCGGTGAACTTAACCCGGGCGATCATGGCTGAATCTTCCATGGACATGATGCCCTGGGATTTCAGCGGCGCGAGGAACATCGGTCCATAATACTCATCCTCAAGAAGCCGTTGACCGAACTTCTTAATGATCTTGCGCATCTTTTCGACATCCGTGTCATAGGTGACCCGGAAGGCGAGTTTCATGATGGCCCAGTCGCGCGAGAAGTTTTCCACCTGCTGGATTTCGCCAAACGGGATGGTGGTGAGCGCCCCGCGATGGTGGCGCAGCTGCATGGAGCGGATCGAGATTTTCTCGACAGTCCCCTTGGCGCTGCCAATGTCGATGTATTCGCCTTTCCGGAAAGCATCATCGATCAGGTAGAAGGCACCGGAAAAGATATCCCGAATGAGAGTCTGCGCGCCAAAACCGACCGCCAAACCGACAACACCGGCACCGGCGAAGAGCGGCGCAATATTGACACCCAGCTCAGCCAGAACAACCATGGCCGCAATCACCACGATGGTGATCAGCAAGAAGTTCCGGAAGATCGGCAGCAGGGTCGAAATCCGGCTTTCACCGGCCCCGCCAATTTCAGCTTCTTCGTCTTTCTCCGCTGGAGATTCCTTGGCGATCTGCCGGTCGATCAGGATCTTGACCGCCTCATACGCCATGTATCCAAGGAACATGACCAGCAGGACCTCAATGAAGGATCCAATGATCGACCCTTCCCCGGCCATGCCGACACCCCAAAGAGACGTCAACAGGTCCAGTCCGCCGAAGACCACTAGGATCGCAGCGCCGCGATCCAGCAGTGCGCGGAATGGGGACCGATCGGCTTCGCGGTCAGCAGCTTCAGCATGCGCTTGGGCCAGCGTGCTTTCCGGGTCCTGCTCAGCACCCTCGCTCTCTTCTGCCCGCTGAATGTCCTCAGCAATCTTCGCTTCGGCTTTGGCGGTATCAAGACGCGGCAACAACACACGGTCGATCAGAAGGATAAGCAGCCCATAGGCAACGGCTGCCACCAGCAAAACCTGGATCGGAGCCCCCACAAGTCCTGTTGCGGACGGCAAGTCCAAAAGGATCCGAAGAGCAGAAATTCCCCAGGCAATCACAAAGTAGATAACGGCGATGAGATGCCAAACAGCGGCGAGCACCCGGCGCCACATCGGGGCTTGGTCACCTGCACCTCCGCGGATCAAGCGCGCTATCACCGCTCGATACGCCACGGCAATGACGCACAGGATAACCATTGACAGACCAGACGCTGCAATGAGCGCCAGTTTGTGAATGTCCTGCGGCAGACCAAGACGCTCCATCCAGAGGCAGAACGCGATCGCTCCTATTGATATGCCACTGCCGACCAGCAAGAACCGGTAGAGCCCCTTCGCTTCCCTGTTGCTCAGTGCGACCAACCGATGGCTTTCCGCATCCGGGGCGAGCAGGTTCATCCATATGATCCGCAGTGCCATGAAGGCGGCGCTCATACTGAAGGCGACGAGGGCGGTTTCATTGGCAGCTTCCAGACCAGTGCCAATCAGGAGATAAACAACCGTCGCCACGGCAAAATAGAGGACCGCCCCGGCGATCATCAAAATCGCCCGCAAATACAGATAGATGATCTTGTCGGAACGGGTGTAGACGTCGGGTTTATACATTCCCGCGAACTGCCGCCGACCCCAACGCGCCAGCAACGTCGAGGCCGCAAGACCGAAGAGAACCGCGATCACGACATCGATCAGCGCGGATGATATCCAGCCCAGTCCTTGGTCTTCGCCTTGCGAGCGAAGCGTATCGACCATCGCAGCGCGAATATTCGGGATCTTCTGAACGATTGATTTTAAAGTGTCGCGGGCACGGACGGCTTCATCCGCAAACTCGTCCATAGACTCCATCATCGCGCCGCCGCCCTCTTCGGCGCTGACACCGCCTCCCTCAGAGGCAAGTTCTGTGTGTTTTGCGGTTGTCTCCGCAGCCTTTTCCTTCGAACTGCCACTAACCGCCGACAATAAGCTCGCGGGGCCTTGGGCATGGGCATAATCCGAACCGGCGCTTAAACTCACAAACAGCAAGCTCAGGACCGCAATTGCGAGGACCGGAACGCAGCCGAAAAAAGCGCGCATTGCCGGAGGCAGCTCATGTTGCAGTAGTTTATGGACGGATCTGCGCATACCCCTTGGCCCCGCTCTTTGCAGAATCTGTTTCGCCCTGTAAAGCACGGTTCCGCTGAGGAAAAAAGGCATCTCGCACGTTAGTTACGGACGAAAAAAGCCCGGCACAGAGGCCGGGCTTGATGTCTTGCGCTTTCTGCCTGGTCAGATCACTTCAGAACGTTGTAGCTCCAATGGGCGATCTTGCGCTTGGCTTCTGCAACAGTCATGCGCTCATAAAGGTTCATCGCGTTGCTGCGAGTCTCAGGCGTCAGGCGATGACGCCATGGGCCGATGCTCAACAATGCCCCGACGGTGATCGACGAAAAGCCGGAGGCTTTTGCGAGAATGACAAACGGCTCCGGGTCCGGACGCACCATCCAGTGGCTGGCTTCCTCAACGCCGCACCGAACCAACCACGCGAAGGTGGCGACGGCTTCGGCGAACCTGTCTTCGGACGCGAACCGGCGCAAAGCGGCTTCATTCACCATGCCCTTTTTCGCCAGGAGAAGTATGCGGCTGCGGGCTGTTTCAAAATCGTACCGGCCCAACCAGTACTGATTGGACATGCGCCGCGCGGCAATATCGGCAGCCTCATTCAATTGCGCGGTTTCACCGGAACGGCCGGTTGTCTGCAATTTCTTGCGGACTTCATCGCTCGCGATGGAAATAAGGCTGGCAATTTGCGCTTCAGCGAGATCCGGCCGGTCGCTCAAGCTGAGCTGAAGCGTTGCGTCGGCAGCGGAATCGGAAATGAGGATCTCGATGGCAGACCCTGACAGGCTGGCGCCTTCGTTGCTGGCAATCTTCCGCTTGACCTTAAGATCACCGCGCCGGACAAGGATCTCGCTGACGTCCGCGGAGAGCACTTCACGTTGTGCAATTGCGTAGCGATGATCGTTGCCTTGCTCTTCTGCAATTGACACCAGATCAGCATCGCGCAGGACGGTTGAGCGCACGAGGATCGGTTCGGACACCTCGATCACATCACTTGCAAGACGCCGGATGGTCTCTTCCGGACCGCGGCGTAAGGTGCTCATCTGCTCGGCGACAAAACGGCGGACTTCAGATTCCACCATATCCACCAAGCGTAGCAGCACGGAGTCGTAAATATCGACCTGTTCGTCAGAGCATCTGTCGGATGTCAACGCAAAGAGCGTTGCCACATGGCGGGCCAGTTCTGCCCGGCGGGCGCTTGCTGCTTCCCCGGTCAGCTCCGAGAAGTTCACCAGTTCTGTTTTCAACGCTTCACTCATTTTCATTACCAGATTGAATCTTACGCCGGTCTTCGGCTCTGGCCACAAAATGAATTGGAGATTTAAAGAAGACAGAAACAGGTATTTGGAGAATGTAATCGTGTTTTTATAAATTTTACGAAGAATTCTAACTAGATTTGCCAGTTACTCTACATTCCATTGTTTTTTATGAATTTATCGGATCTGGCATCCCGTTTCAGCGCTCTCTGAAGGTCAAAAATTCGAGTATTAATTTTTGTTAGCTGGGCGCATTTTTGTCTTGGCCAAGCCTCGTTTTCACGCCGAATGCCCCAATTCTTTAACCGGAGTATTAATTCGCGTTGCCCTGATGGGCAGGTCCGAAAGCGGCGTTGCATATAATGAAAATCACGTGCCCAAGCCGCTTCCTTAGCTTCGATAGATATGCCGTTTTTTTCTTGCGTCAGCCTAGGCCGTGTGGACGAATTGGAGACGTATTTCGTGAGACAAGTGCCAAGATATGACGGCGACGGTCCTGCAGAGCGTATCGATATACGGTCAAAGGACCGGCGGTGCCAGATCGCAGGCACTTGTCTCACCCTTTGGGCCATGTTTGCATTGCTCAATTCCAGCGCAAATCCGTCTTGATGATGCACAAGCATCACCTTGACCGGATTTCCTCGATCTTGAACGATGCAAATCCCGGCGAAATGCATCTCCAATTCGTCCACACAGCCTAGCGCTGTGCGCTGCCATGTCTTCAAACGAAAAACCGGCGCAGAAGCTGCGCCGGCCTGAATTTTCAATAAGAATACCGCGCGTTATTCGGCGGCTTGGAGGAAGTCGCCGCTTTGATGATCGCCATCATTGCCGCCGTCTTTGCGGGTATTGAGTTGTTCAAGGACAACACGGCGTTTGTCCGCGGCCTTTTCCAGGTTCGCTTCCTTGACCGGGCCAAACCCGCGGACCAAATCCGGCACCCGTGCCAGCTCTACGAGGAGACCGTAATTGCCGTTCGGCAAACGGGTGATGATCTCCGCAATGTCCTTTTCGTACTGACCTATTAGGGCCCGTTCCGCACGGCGCTCCGCGGTCCGGCCGAATGGGTCGTACCATTTGCCGCGCATGCCTTTGAACCCGGCAAGGAGTTTGAACGCGGTAAAGATCCACGGTCCGAATGCCATCTTCTCCGGGCGTCCGGTTTTCGGGTCTTTCCGGTGAGCCAGCATCGGCGGGGCCAGATAGACCTTTAGCTTCTTCGGATCTTCGAACCGCTGCGCGATCTTTTCCTTCAAAGCCGGATCGGAATAAAGGCGGCCGACTTCATACTCGTCTTTGTAAGCCATCACTTTATAGAGCAGATCAGCAACGGTTCTGGAGAGGCGCATTTGCCCCGGGCCATGAGCTTCGTCCGCTGCCTTCACTTTTTCAACGAGATCCCGGTAACGGGCCGCATAGGCTTCGTCCTGATACCGGACGAGCTCGTCGGCATTGAATGCAATTTTTTCATCCAATGTGAACGTGCGCGGCTTTTCGCTCGCTGGCAAAGCCTTCAACAACAGTTCAGCGTCGGTAGCCAGAACACGGCCGGCGCGGAATGCCTTGATGTTGCCGGCCACTGCCGCCCCGTTCAGCTGCAAGGCTGTTTCAATGGCATCGCCGGAAACCGGCAGGGCGCCCGATTGATAGGCCATGCCCACGAGCAGCATGTTGGCAAAGATCGCATCGCCGAGCAGCTTTTCAGCAATTCCGGCCGCATCCATCGCGAGATATGTTCCGGATGCCGCCTTCAAGGCCGCGTCCATCTTCTTCTCATCGAAAGACAGGGTTTGCTTCAGGACAAACTCTGCAGTCGGGGCAACCTTGGTGTTTGCCACTGTCACGGTCTGGCCACGGTGGGCGAGTGCCAGTTGTTCCGCATTCGTGGCAACGACCATGTCACTTGCGATCAAAAGATCGAGGCTTGCGGCCGGAACCCGGGGACCTTCAATGGCGCGGTCAATGGATGCGAAGCGAACATGCGAGGTCACCGGCCCGCCCTTTTGCGCCAGCCCCGTCATGTCCAGGGTCGAGGCTTGCTTGCCATCGATATGCGCCGCCATTGCTAGAACAGCACTGATTGTGGTGACGCCCATGCCGCCAATGCCGGCAACCAACGCGTTCTGCGTCCGATCCAGCGCTGGCAGAACCGGTTCCGGCAGCTGTTCGACCAGAGCATCGATATCCACGTCAGCCTTTTTCGGCTTTTTGAGCGCCGCACCGTCGATCTCGACGAACGACGGACAGAAACCCTTGATGCAGGAAAAGTCCTTGTTGCAGCTGGACTGGTTGATGACCCGCTTTTCGCCAAACGGCGTTGCCAGCGGTTCAACCGAAAGGCAGTTGGACTGGACCGAGCAGTCACCGCAGCCTTCGCAGACGCGATCGTTGATAAACAGGCGCTGATCCGGATCCGGGAACAGCCCGCGCTTCCGGCGGCGCCGTTTCTCGGCTGCACAGGTTTGGTCGTAAACGATTACGGAAACGCCGTTGAAGGTCTGCAGCTCCTTCTGGACATCCATCAACTCGTCGCGATGATAGACCTTGGTTCCGGCTGCAATCGGTGTCCACGATCCGTAGGCATCCGGATTTTCGGAGACCACCGCAATGCGTTCTACGCCTTCAGCTTCCAGCTGACGGGTAATCTGCGGAACACTCAACTGTCCATCATGCTTCTGACCACCGGTCATGGCCACGGCATCGTTGTAAAGGATCTTGTAGGTGATCGGCACCTTGGCCGCGAGCGCCTGACGGATCGCAAGGATACCGGAGTGGAAATATGTTCCATCGCCGACGTTTGCGAACACATGGCTGTCGCCCGAGAACGGCTGCTGACCAACCCAAAGGACGCCCTCTCCGCCCATCTGGATCTGGCCTTCCGTGGTCCGGCCTGCCATTTCGGTCATGGCGTGGCAGCCGATACCCGGCATAGACCGGGAGCCTTCCGGCGTCTTGGTCGAGGTTGAATGCGGACAGCCGGAACAGAAGTAAGGCACCCGGGAGGCGCGTTCCGCATGGCCCTGCGCCCACATGGCCTGTTTGGTCATGCGCCCAGCAACGGCCTGCATTTCTTCGGTGACAGCATCTGCCGGCAGCCACTTCATCAAACCCTCGATGAGTTCAGCGACAGAGATCTCAAGAACATCCGACAGGAACGGCGATCCATCCGGACGGCGTTTGCCCCAAATCTCAGGACGGCTCATATCCGGCCAGTGATAGGAGATTTCCTTGATCTGCGGTTCCATGAAGGCCCGCTTGTGCTCCACGACCAACAGTTTCTCTGCGCCGCGGGCAAAATCCCGCAGGCCGAGCGGTTCCATCGGCCAGGTCATTGCAACCTTATAGATGCCGAGGCCCAGCGCTTTGGCCTTGTCTTCGGTCACACCCATGAGATCGAGTGCCTGAAGCAGGTCCCGATAGGCTTTGCCGGAAGAAATAATGCCGAGTTTCGGATTTTGCCGGACACCGAAGGTCACACGATCAAGGCCGTTTGTGCGAACATAGGCTTGGGCGGCAGGGATCCGGAGCTCACGCACCAAGCGCTCTGTTTCCAACCGGTTGCCGAGCAGCAGATCGCGGTTTTGATGATAATCCTTGCGAGGATCACCCTCCAGAGGGCGAACCATCCGCAGACGGTTTGGCGATACATTGATGGTGGCGGACGCATCCATCGTGTCGGCCACACAGATCAACGCCGTCCACAAACTGGAAAAGCGGGACATCTCAAGCCCGTGTAGTCCGTAGTCGAGAACGTCCTGAATGTCCGCCGGGTTCAGAACCGGCATTTCGGCATGCTCAAAGAAGAATTCGCTCTGCGCAGGCAGAATGGAGGATTTGGCGAGGTGATCGTCACCGGCCAAAGCCAGAACACCGCCGTTGCGGTCCGTGCCAGATGCGTTCCCCTGACGCAGTGCGTCGCCAGCCCGGTCAACACCTGGGGCCTTGCCGTACCAGATGCCAAAGACGCCGTCATATTCTGTGGGCCGTCCTACACCGCCCTCACCGCGCAGTTTTTGACTTCCCCAAACTGCGGTCGCCCCAAGTTCCTCGTTCACGCCAGGCTTGAAAAAAACTTCAAGGCCCTTCAGGTGCCGATGGGCGCGCTCCAACTCAGTGTCATATCCAGCCAGCGGCGAACCGCGGTATCCGGAAATGAAACCACCGGTTTTAAGACCTGCCTGCCGGTCCAGGCGCGCGCGGTCCAGAGCCAATCTGACCAGCGCCTGAATGCCTGTCAGATACACACGACCGTCCGTCGCGGTGTATTTGTCTTCAAGGCTGATATCGGACACAAGCACATCCATTCGGTATTCTCCTCCTACGCCCCCGGGGCGGCCCTCTGCGGCGAACTGCCATTTCCGATTAATATCGTCCTTTTCAGCAGCGATTTCTGTGCTATCGTCACCGCAATTCGTCACCAGGCAGCATAAAATTTCCGAAAATGACCCAATGACCGAAAAGAATCTTCTGGACCCGTCCGACATCCGTGTTTTGCGCGTTTTGCAAAGGGATGCCTCCCTTTCAATTGCAGAAGTCGCCAAAGAGGCCGGCATGAGCCAAACCCCTTGCTGGCGCCGCATCAAACGGTTGAAGGAACAAGGCATCATCAAGCAAATTACCGCGATCATAGACCGCGAAGCCGTGGGCCTTGGCTTTGTCGCCTATTCCTTCGTCAAGCTTGCCGTTCCCAGCCGCGAAAACATGGAAACGTTCGACAAGCTCGTCCATCATTGGCCGGAAGTCGTTATTTGTGAACGTATCACAGGTGCGGTCGATTACCTCATCAAGGTGGTCACCGATGACATCAAGACCTATGACGACTTTCTGCGTCTGAAGCTTCTCGATAACACACTGGTATCTGACGTTCAGTCACGTATCGTTGTCAACACGGTAAAGGATACCGCTGCACTGCCTCTTCGCGAGAATTGACACGCACTGTACCTTACAGCCTCCTCAAAATTCACTGTTTGTTTGGCTATTGCATGGAACAGTGAAGCCTCCCGTGTGTTTGTCCGGCAGTGACTTGGGAAGGTTTTTAGGCGTGCTTCGGAAAATCGGTCTGTTTTGCATATGCTGTCTTTTGGCTGCGATGTGGCACACATCGGTGGCAGCCCGCCCTTTGATCATTGCGGCCAACCCTCAAGCCCCATTCAAATACGAGGCGGACGGACAAGTCCGCGGCATCGACATCGAAGTCATGGATGAGGTCCTGCGCGAACTCGCGATAGACTATGAAGTGCTGCTTATTGAATCCGACCAGCGCCTGCAGGTCGAAGCCAAAGCTGGGCGGATCGATGTGCTGCTATTGTATTCGCAAAACGAAGACCGCCGCACCTTTCTGGACTATCCAAGCGAAAGCTACATCGATCTGGACTGGAATTTCTTCATCAGGGCGGAAGATCGCGGCAAGTTCACGTTTTCGAAGTTCGATGACCTGCGCTCAATGACGATCGGTGCAACGCATGGAATTTCCTACACTCCGGAGTTCTGGGACGCGGGCCTCCAGCTGCAACTTGTCTCAGAGAATTCCCTGCAGATCGACAAGCTGCTCGCAGGCAGGATCGACGCGGTTCCGATGAACACCATCTCAACACTGCACCAGGCTCATATCGGCGGCTATCGCAACAAGATCGATTTTCTTCCAAAGCCAATGAAGTCGAAAGCCTATTACAACGTCTTCTCCAAAGCCTCCACGCACCCGGATATGGACAAGTTAAAGACCGACTACGACCGGATTATCCGCCGCATGAAAGACGATGGATCTATCGACCAAATCAAGGCGACCTATATCGGGCCTTCCAGCTAAATCCGGATCGTCATATCTTTTGTGTCTGAAACCGGTTAGGCGAGACGCCCGTTACATCCGCAACAAGAGGTTTGTTGGCAATCATATCGGCCATGATCTGGCCGGAGACCGGTCCGAGCGTAAAACCATCATGGCCATGGGCGAAATTGAGCCACAACCCCTTTACTGACGGGGATGGTCCAATGACCGGAAGAGAATCCGGCACACAGGGCCGGCTTCCCACCCATGGTTCATCATGAAGCGCGCGTCCGAGAGAAAAGATCTCTTCTGCCCTGCGCCGGACCTGTTTGATGATTTGCAGGTTCGGCGGCGCGTCGCGTCCTGCCAGCTCCACACCCGTCGTCAGCCGTATGCCGAAGTCGGTTGGAGTTAATGCAAACCCGTTGTCGATGTCCACGACGGGGCGCGACAGGGACGCCCCGGAGAGCGGCCTATAATGCATGTGGTAGCCGCGCTTGACGGCCAACGGATACTGCTCGCCAAGTTTCTTCAGGACATCCATGGACCAGGCGCCCAAGCAAACGACGACATTGCGGGCGAACACGGGCCCACGTTCTCCCTCGAGGCTCCACCCGCCTCTCTGGCGGATCAGCTTTTTGGCGTCCGCGCGAAAATACTGGCCACCGTTTTGGATGTATCCCCGCCAGAATGCATCGACGACAGCAGCCGGGTTGGAGACCGACCAGCTTTCGGTCCAATGCACGGCCTTGATGCCTGAAAGCTTCAACCCAGGCTCCAGAACACTGGCTTCTGCGCCATCCATTTCCTTGTAATCAACGCCGTAGATCCGGGCGTAGTACCGGGACATATCATCTGCATCAAAACTGGCTGACGTTCGGTACAGGTGTAGCCAACCACCCTTCCGGTAAAACCGGCCGGCATTTGACTGCTCGGCAAGATCAAGATGCGCTTTGACCGCCTGTTGGCGCAACGGCATGATGGCCCGGCAATACGTCTCTGCCGCCTCGCCGTAGCTTGCCCGCACGTACTGCCGGATCCACGGGAGCATCTTCGCCAAGGTAAGCGGTCTGTACGAAAATGGTCCGCCAAGATTGAAGGATGACTTTAGGAACGCCACCGGATTTTTCGGCAGACCTTGCGGGACGAACCCATTGTGCTGGACGACGCCTGCGTTGCCTGCAGAAGCTTCGCCGCCCGGATGCTTCCGATCGATCAAAGCGACATCCAGGCCAAGGCGGCGCAAATGCGCTGCGGTCGAAACACCGACAATTCCGGCCCCCAGAACCATCACATCAAATGTCTGCATCTGTTTCGAAGTTGTCATGGCCCACAGTCCGACGGCAGGACGCCATCGTGATTGGCAAGTCCGGTCAAGTTCCCTTAAAAGAACCGCAAGTCCCTGCCCACACGCGATTTTCAGGAGTTGATATTAAATGATTCGGATGCTCGCGGTAGCTGTGGCATGGATCGGCCAGCATGGAACGGCCGCTTTGGCTGTGAGTATCTTCATCGGCATGGCGCTACCAGCCCTATCGGAACATCTGCGACCCTATCTCGGTGTTTCCGTCTTCAGCCTGCTTGTGCTGGCTTTCTTGAGGGTGGATATCGAAGCCATCAAACTGCGTTTGAAACGACCGACACTGCTCCTCACCGCACTCGTTTGGATGATGCTAGGTGTGCCGTTGATAGCTTTTGCGGCCGTTCAGTTGATTGGACCGGAAACCCTTGGACCTGAGCTTGTGCTGGCCTTGTTTATCTCCACGGCCGCCCCGCCGGTTATGGCCGCGCCGGCCTTTATTTATCTCCTGGGCCTGAATGGAACGCTCAGCCTTGCGCTTTCCGTTGCGGCCCTGATCATTACGCCGCTTTCGGCACCTTTCATCGGCGAGCTGATGCTGGGAGATGCCTTGCCGCTGAGTATCGGTGGCCTGGCTGCGCAACTGTCATTTCTGCTTGTTGGGTCGTTTCTTACCGCGATGGTGATCCGCCGGATTGCCGGACAGGAACGGATTGCAAACGGCGCAAACATGATCAGCGGCTTGAATGTTCTCTTGCTTTTGATCTTTGCGATTGCTGCGATGGATGGCGTTGCAGCGAGTTTCGCGGACAAACCTGGCTTTACTCTCGGCTTGACTGCGATCACTTTCTGCCTCGCCTTTGCACAGATCGGGGTGACCTTGCTCCTGTTTTCGCCCGCAAGCCGAGAGGATGCTTATGCCATCGCGCACACTTGCGGCACGCGCAACATGGGGCTGATGGTCGCCGCCTTTGGCGGAACACTACCAGAGCTCACGTGGCTTTGGTTCGCAGTCGGACAATTCCCGATTTACATTTTGCCGATGGTCCTGAAACCGTTTGTCGGATGGTTTTGCGGACTAAAGCTCAAAACTGTGACGCCGCAGACCTGACAGATCTAGAACCCGGCGATACTCTCTTGAACAAATCGAAGGGAGACCGGTCATGCGTTTCTACCAACTGCTTGCTACCTTTATTGTTTTTATAACAGGCTCATTTTCGGCAGCCATCGCTGGCGATCAGGCCCGTTTGGACATTCTCGGCTACTCTGAAGATGGCCGTTACTTTGCCTTTGAGCAGTCAGGAATTCAGGACGGCTCCGGTTTTCCCTATTCAGAAATATTCGTGATCGATGTCCATGAGGACAAATGGGTGAGCCCGTCTCCGTTTCGACGCCGCGATGAAATCGACGACAGCAACGGCTACAATCCTGTGGCGCTCCTGAAGGCTGCCCGGGCCGCCAACAGGGCCGCTGCAGACCCGCTTCTCAATTCCCTCGGTATTGACGGCCACGGACTGACAGTCGGCAGCAATCCGATCACGGAAATCTCCGCCAATCCTTTCAACATGAAGGTCAATCTGCGCCCAGTCGTCCCCCCAATCGATGAGCCGATGGAGATCCAGTTGATGGAATTTCCCCTGCCCGACGACACGTGTGCCAGCTATGGCGCGGCCACCAAGGGGTTCCAGCTCAACACGATCTATGGCGGAGAAGCGCGCGTCCGGCATCTGGACAAAAGCCTCCCGAAAAGCCGCGGGTGCCCGATCGGCTACCGTATAGACACGGTCGTCAGCTATTTCCCGGAAGACAAGCCACCTGTCATCACGGTGATCGTTCACATGGCAACCCACGGCTTTGAAGGGCCTGACGGCCGGTTTCTCGCCATCTCCGGACGGCTGTGAACAGTTTAACCGATTAGGAGCGAGCTCTTTGACTTGCCGGTCTGCCGGACACGTGGTAGCGCGGCGCCAACAGTCTATGACCGGCGTTGCCGCCGCCCGCAGGAGATCCGTAAATGCCGCGCGAGATTATTATTGCACCGTCCGTCCTTGCCTCTGACTTTTCCAAGCTCGGCCAGGAAGTCCGCGATGTTGTCGAGGCGGGAGCAGACTGGATCCACCTTGATGTGATGGACGGCCATTTCGTTCCCAACATCACTTTCGGCCCGGATGTCATTGCCAAGATGCGCCCGCACACAGACAAGGTGTTCGACACGCATTTGATGATTGAACCTTGCGATCCGTACCTGGAAGCCTTTGCCAAAGCCGGGTCGGACATCATCACCGTGCACGCAGAAGCAACCACCCACCTTGACCGGTCGCTGCAGGCCATTCGCGCGCTCGGCAAAAAGGCCGGTGTGTCGCTGAACCCGGCAACGCCGGAAAGCGTTTTGGAGTACGTGCTCGACCGGCTCGACCTCATCCTTGTGATGACGGTGAACCCGGGCTTCGGCGGTCAGAAGTTCATTGAGGCAATGGTGGAAAAGACAGCCCGGATCAAACAAATGATCGGTGACCGGCCAATCGATCTGGAGATCGATGGCGGTGTCACGCCCGAGACCGCTCCGCTGGTTGCAGCAGCAGGTGCCAACGTCCTCGTTGCCGGATCCGCCGTTTTCAAGGGCGGTACAGTCGACGCCTACAAGTCCAACATCGATGCAATCCGGACTGCGGCTGCGAACGCCTAACAGAAGCAAAAACTCTTCGCCAAACACCTTTTGATCCGGCTGTCCCTTCGGCTAAGCTGAAGTGCAAAGTCTGGGGGGTGTCGTTTGGCACATATGCAACGCAACATTGGCCTGCTTGGCCTCACGTTTGTCGCGATCAGCGGCATTCTTGGGTCAGGCTGGCTGTTTGTTCCGATGATCGCCGCGCAATCTGCCGGTCCGGCCTCGCTGATTGCCTGGTTGATCGGCGGCGTTGCCATGCTGTTGATTGCGATCACATTTGCGGAAATCTCAACAATTCTGCCGGTCGCTGGCGGCATCGGGCGGGTGCCTCAGTTTTCTCATGGAACAGTCGTCTCGATGGCCATGGGATGGACCGCTTGGGTTGGTTACAACACGGCAGCCACCATCGAGGTCGAGGCCATCCTTCGGTATTCCAAGACGTTGGCCCCCTGGCTCTATTTGAACGACAACGAGCTTAGCACCGGAGGGCTCGCAGTCGCTCTGGTGCTCCTGGCCGTTTTCACCGTGATCAACGCATTTGGCGTCAAGCTCTTTGCCCGGATCAACACGGCATTGACCTGGCTGAAAATCCTCGTGCCGGTTCTCCTGGCGGTCGTGATCATCAGTCTCAGCTTCAAACCGTCCAACTTCACGAACCATGGCGGCTTTGCACCGGAGGGTTTGAAGGGCATCCTCGCCGCCATCTCTTCCGGCGGCGTGATTTTCTCGCTCCTTGGCTTCCGGCATGTCATCGACTTGGCCGGTGAGGCAAAAAATCCGAAGGTCAATATCCCGCTCGCCCTGATCCTGAGCCTTTTGATCTGCTTGTTTGTCTATGGCGGACTACAGATTGCCTTCCTTGGCGCATTGGATGCAGCTCAGTTGCAAAATGGCTGGTCAGGACTTCATTTCGGCGGCGACCTCGGCCCACTCGCGGCACTGGCCACAGCCGTTGGCGCACTTTGGGTCGTCAGCCTGCTGGACACCACAGCCAGGATTTCCAGTTTCGCCTCCGGCCTCGTTTCGGTGGGCTCCAACGCCCGGCTGGGACTTGCTATGGCTCAGAACGGGCTGTTCCCGAAATTCATGGAAACGTTGTCGGACAAGGGCGTGCCGCTGTTTTCGTTGCTCGTCAATTTTGCGGTCGCAGCGCTCTTTTTCTTTGCGCTCCCCTTCGACGAGGTGCTTGCACTAAACACCTCGACCATCGTTCTGTCTTTCATTGTCGGACCGATCGCTGTGGTCGCCTTGAGAAAGCTGCTTCCTGATGCGCCCCGTGCCTTCACCTTGCCTGCCGCGCCAGTTCTTGGCTGTCTGGCCTTTGTCGTTGCAACGCTGATCATCTACTGGACCGGCTGGCATACCATGCTTCATTTGGGGCTCAGCCTTGCGGCAGGATTTGTGCTTCTGATGATCCGCGGATATCAAATCGGTTACGCCAACCTCGATTGGCGGGAGGCATCCTGGCTGGTGCCCTATCTCATCGGGATTGTTGTATTTTCTTATCTGGGTTCCTTTGGGGGCGGATCTGGAATTTTGCCGCTCGGCCCGGACATTCTTCTGATCGCAGGGTTCGCAACGGTGATCTATATCGGAGCCATTCACCTGAGACTGCCGCAAGAAAAATTCGCCCGCTACATGGCGCAGGAGAAGATCGAAGAGTTGGCTGAATACGGCACCCTGGAAGACGACATCTATGAAGGGCCGTTTCGAAAAACAGGACGCGAATGACTGCATTCCGCGAGAGAGACCTAGGGTTTTGGTCTCCCGGACAAAGCGGCAGTGAGCCGTGCATCCTCTAGATAGGGGTCATGGCCGAAGCGGATTGCGCCTTGATGCTGCAGCCAGACGGACTGGTGCGTTGCAACGGCCATCAGGCCCGACCGGGCGGGAAAGGTAATCGTATCCCCCCGTGCGAGCCGATTTTCGATTCCCTCGGCGGGAAACACCCTCGGCTCGATCACCTGCTCCAGCAACGCCAACCCATCGACAATTCCAAACGCATTGGCCGGAAGATAGGGGTTGCAGAACACACCGTCTTCCGGGGCAGAATCCAGATGGAACAACGCCAGTTTCTGTTCTTGCCGGAGCCGGAATGCGTAGCTTCCGAGAGGATTTTCGTCTGAAGCTGGCAGATAAAGATTGAACTCATCTTTGAAACGGTTGATGGCGCGCGGCGTTGCCTGTCCCCAAGGGAGCGAACTGAGCGGCACATCCGCCCCTCTCCGTCTCAAATAGTACCCAACACCCTCAACCTCCGCCGGATCGTCCTTCAACCGCGGCAGCAATTCATTTCCAAGAAACTCCAGCGGAACCTGCCAGGTTGGATGAAAGGTCACAGCTTCAATGGCTGTCGCCGTATTCGCGTGGTTTCGGTCCGGGCAGTTGGCAAAAGCCTGACCTTCCATCACCACACGCCCCGACTCAGAGAATACAAACTGGTTCTCGCCCTTGTTGATGAACAGCTTGACCCGGGAATACTCCGGCGGGATCCAGCGAATGCGCTCAATGGCGTTGCTGACCTGTTCGATCCGGCGCTCAATGGGAATGTTCAGCGCGCGGACAAGCCGGGGTGTCACCTCGCTGGAAACAGGAAGAACGTATCTGTGTTTGGATTGGGCGACCGCAAATGCAAGCCGCTTGTCGAAAAGCTCTCCACCTGTACTTTCGCCGACAAGACCGTCTTCGAACATCCGGCGCCGCAGATCAGGCACCTGATCACTCTGTGTGCCCGGCGACAGCGTTTCTTTAATATCCAAATATGTAAAACCGCCGTCATCCCTAACTGAGTACAGCCGCTCAAGGTGGGTCTTCAGCAAGCGATAGGTATCGTCCTGCGGTTCCCAAATCGACACGAAATCCGGCAGTTGGGGCGCGGCCGCGAGCCGCTTCAAGGCATCTGTCCCGTTGATTGTGTGGACGGGCATGTAGGCGTCAGGATAGAGCACCCGAGGCGTTACCCGGCCAGCCCGGAGGTCATTGGCAAAGTCAAGAAAATGGCCTGTGAACAGGAGCTCAATCCATGCAATCTCTGAAGGGTTGAGGCCTTCGTCAACGGACTTGAGTTCGGCTTCCAGATAGGCACGCGGATAGTCTTCCGGACGAAGACCGTGGAGATGCGCATTTCTAAGGAGATCCAAGAAGGCCGCGGCCCTGTCCGTTCCAAGCCATAAGAGAGACGCATCTTCAGACCCGTAATAAGCGCTGATTTCCCGTCGGCGTTTTTCAACGATGAGAGACAAGCGTTCCGGCGTGTTCAAAACCCGCTGAACATCTTCCAATCCCCCGTTCGCCAACGTTGGGCCGGAAATCACACTCATCCAAACAATGAAAACCGCCAAGAAACCGATTGGCAGACCTGCGCTCCGTGTAAGCACCAAAACCGGCCTCCCTTTCCGTCTCCGCGTACACCTTCCTCACAGTATTTCTGGCGGACACACAAAGAATCAAGCGATCGCGCGTCGTTTTAGCTGTATCGGCGGCTGACAGCCGAGCCGGCGACAGGTTGGGTGAGCCGCTCCATCAAGCCTTCCGGGTAGAGTTCGATCTGTTTGGCCTTCAATTCTGCAACCGACATCCATCTGGCAATACACTCGGTTTCGTCATGCTCCAGAAAAGGGATGGCATCTTGCCGGTAGAAGCGCCCATTTGAAAAATGCGCGTGGCACAAGAAAACGATCTCATGGCCGGTTTGGCCGTAGTGTTCGTAGATGTTTTCAAGGACAAAGTGGTCAGTGCCCAGAGATATCCGCGCACCGAGTTCTTCCAAAAACTCCCGCTGCAACGTATCGCGCCAAGCTTCACCGAATTCAACAGTTCCGCCCAAGGGGCGCATGCCCTTTACATTGCCATGATCGTCATAGATCTCGGTCAGGAGCAGAGCGTCATCTTGCCAGATGAGCGCCAGGGCTTTGACAGTGATGAAATTGGCGGGTCGCCAGATGGTCATGAAGGCCTCCGACACCAGAAATGGTTGAGTTGCGCGATAATCAGTCATATTCCCCGGCCCGCTGCAAGCAAAAACGGCGGCTTTCCATTGAAGGGCCGGGCGCGCTCTGCTATCCCGCAGCCAACACTTCCCAAGACGAGGACTGAACTTGCGATGATTCCGCGCTATTCCCGCCAAGACATGGTCGATATCTGGTCTCCGGAGTCGAAATTCCGCATCTGGTTCGAGATTGAGGCGCATGCCTGCGACGCCCTGGCGGAGCTGGGCGTCATTCCAAAGGAAGCGGCCAAGACGATCTGGGAAAAAGGTGGAAGCGCCACCTTCGACATCGACCGCATCGACGAGATCGAGCGGGAGACAAAGCATGACGTCATCGCCTTTCTGACCCATCTTGCAGAGATCGTCGGACCGGATGCCCGCTTCGTGCACCAGGGCATGACCTCGTCGGATGTTCTGGACACCTGCTTCAACATCCAGCTGGTCAAGGCGACCGACCTTCTTCTGAAGGACATGGACGAGCTGCTCGCCGCCATCAAGCGCAGGGCATTTGAACACAAGGACACGGTCACCATCGGCCGCTCCCACGGCATTCACGCCGAGCCGGTCACCTTCGGCCTGAAACTGGCCCAGGCCTATGCCGAATTCGACCGCTGCAAGACCCGGCTTCTGAATGCTCGCGAGGAAATTGCAACCGGCGCGATCTCGGGCGCTGTCGGCACCTTCGCCAATATCGATCCGCGCGTGGAAGAACACGTTGCCAAGTCCCTCGGCCTGAAACCGGAACCGGTTTCCACCCAGGTGATCCCGCGGGACCGGCACGCCATGTATTTCGCAACACTCGGGGTTATCGCGTCCTCCATCGAGCGCCTTGCCACCGAAATCCGCCACCTGCAGCGCACGGAAGTCCTGGAAGCGGAGGAGTTCTTCTCCAAAGGCCAGAAAGGCTCCTCGGCCATGCCGCACAAGCGGAATCCGGTGCTGACGGAAAACCTGACCGGTCTGGCCCGGCTGGTGCGCATGTCGGCGGTTCCAGCGATGGAAAACGTTGCGCTGTGGCATGAGCGAGACATTTCCCATTCCTCCGTCGAGCGCATGATCGGCCCGGACACGACCGTGACCCTTGATTTTGCCCTCGCCCGCCTGACCGGCGTTGTCGACAAGCTGGTGGTCTATCCGGAGCGCATGGTCGGCAACATGGACCGCCTTGGCGGCTTGGTGCACTCCCAGCGCATCCTGCTCGCGCTGACCCAGGCCGGCTCGTCCCGCGAAGATGCCTACCGCCTGGTTCAGCGCAATGCCATGAAGGTCTGGGACAGCTACCAGGTTTCGGGCGATGCGAAGGTCGATTTCCTCACCGAGCTTTTGAACGATGACGATGTCCGCAAGTATCTCTCAGAGGACGAAATCCGCGACCGTTTCGATCTTGGCTATCACACCAAGAACGTCGACGTGATTTTTGAGAGGGTGTTCGGGGAGAGCTGACCGCACGACCCTGTGCCGCCCCTGCGTAGGCAGGGGCTCGGGACCTTCAAACGGCTGTCAGGGCTCCTGCATATCTTTCCGGGTTACTGGATCCCTGCCTCCGCAGGGATGGCAGAATGTAAATGAGGCAATCATTCATGAAAATTGCGGTTGTTTCGGACATTCACGGCAATGTACTGGCACTGGAAGCGGTGCTGGCGGATCTTACCGGCGAAGCTCCTGATGTCGTCGTCAATCTTGGCGATTGCGTCTCTGGTCCTCTGTGGCCGGAGGAGACGGCTGCGATCCTGCGGGACAGCAAGTGGCCAACGGTGCGCGGCAATCATGATCGGATCGTCCTTGAAAATCCGATTGAAAAGATGGGCCCCACGGACGCCTTTACAGCCGAACGGCTGTCCCGCCAGAGCCGTGACTGGCTGAAGACCTCTGAACCGACCATCCGGTTGAGTGATGACGTTTTCCTTTGCCATGGCACTCCGGACAATGACGACCGGTATTTGACCGAAAAGGTGGAGGGCCCCAAAGGCCATCTGCCGGATGAAGAAACGCTGATTGCTGAGCTCAAGGGCGAAACATCCCCGATCATTTGCTGCGGTCACACGCATATTCCGCGGGTCATTCATCTTCATGAGACGAGGCAGACGATCCTCAACCCCGGCAGCGTCGGCTTGCCGTCTTATGAAGATGATCACCCGAACCGCCACACAATGGAAGTTGGCAGCCCGCACGCGCGGTATGCGCTGATGACCAAAGGTGCATCCGGATGGAGTTTTCAGGAAAAGATCCTGCCTTACGACTGGGAAGCTGCAGCACTTGAAGCGGAAAAGAACAAACGCCCGGGCTGGGGGCGCTCTTTGCGCCGCGGATTTTACGGGCCTTTGTCGTAAGCTCTTAATCGTTCGAAGCGCCATAACCCTTCGGGTTCTTGCAGGCCCAGTTCCAGGTGTCGGAGCACATGTCTTCAAGGCCGCGGTCCGCGGTCCAATTGAGCTTGTCCGCCGCTTTGTTTGTGTCGGCATACACCTCGGCGACATCCCCGGGACGTCTTGGGGCAATTGTGTAAGGGATCGCCTGGTTTGACGCCCGTTCAAAGGCTTTCACCATCTCCAGAACGCTGTAGCCGGTTCCGGTCCCCAGATTGACCGTGAAGCTGTTGTCCGTGTCTGTGAGCGAAGACAGGGCCTCATAGGCGCGCAGGTGCCCCTCCACCAGATCAACCACATGGATGTAATCGCGGACACCGGTGCCATCGCGAGTGTCATAGTCGTTGCCAAAGACCGAGAGTTTGTCGCGTCGACCGCTGGCGACTTGCGAGACAAACGGCATCAGGTTGTTCGGAATCCCTTGCGGGTCTTCCCCGATCAGGCCGCTTTTGTGGGCGCCGACCGGATTGAAATAGCGCAAGATGCCGAAGCGCCATCGCGGGTCACTCGCAGAGACATCGCCCAGAATTTCCTCAATCATCAGCTTTGTGCGGCCATAAGGGTTGGTGGCGCTGAGCGGATGATCTTCCGTCAAGGGCAAGAACTTAGGCTCGCCATAAACTGTGGCCGAAGAGGAGAAAATGAGCTGGCGCACATTGCACGCCTCCATCGCGGCCAAGAGCTCGAGGGATCCGGTGATGTTGTTGGCATAATAGCTGAGCGGAACCTTTGTGGACTCACCAACCGCTTTCAACCCGGCAAAGTGAATAACGCCTGTGCAGTTGTACGTCCTCAATACTCGTTCAAGCGTGGCACGGTTTCGGATGTCGCCCTCTTCATGGGCAACTTCCTTGCCCGTAATCGCGGTAATCCGTTTGAGGCTTTCCGGGCTGGAGTTAGAAAAGTTGTCGAGCACGACGACATCGTGACCTGCTTCCAGGAAGGTCACGCAGCAGTGGGATCCGATGTAGCCTGCGCCACCGGTGATCAGGATCGTCATGTCACTGTTGCCTTTCCCGCGTGCCGAACGCCTATAATGCCAACGACATATTTGCTGATAAGACCTTCACGTTTCCTTACGCGCCCCAACGCCCATCATGGCAAGAGCGCCAGATCGCTCACCGCGATGAAATGCGGATTGCGCAGATCGTCTTTAGTCGCGCCCTCGGCAAGCCTGTAAACGAAGTCCCCACCGGTTTCTGCAAGCACCACATGGCCGCCGGCAGCCCGGACCACCGCATCGCCGGCCGCAATGTCCCACTGCATGGTCGGTGCCATGCGCGGATAGAGATCCGCCCGTCCCGCAGCAACCCAGCACAGCTTCAACGACGAGCCGACACAGACCTTCTCGGCAACATTCAGCTTTGCGATCAGCGCTTCGGTTTCTTCAGACAAATGCGAGCGGCTTGCCAGAACACTCAAGCCCGCTTCCGGCGGCTTTCGAACAGAGATTTTTCCAACATCAACGATTTCACCACCTGAAACCTGCCCCTGAAAGGCACCCTGCGCTTCGCCACCCGGCAAGGCGCCTCCCCAGTAGATCTCTTTCAGCGCGGGCGCATAAACCACGCCAAAAAGTGGCGTTCCCTCATCGATCAGCGCGATATTGACCGTGAACTCACCGTTGCGCTTTACGAATTCCTTGGTGCCATCCAGAGGATCAACAAGGAAATACCGAGCACCGCCCTCCGGCAGCTGCCCGGCTTCGACGGATTCTTCGGCCACCACAGGCACATCCGGAAAGTGTTTTGCGAGGCCATTTAGGATGACGTCTTCTGCCGCCTGATCGGCGACGGTGACCGGCGAGCCATCCCCCTTGACCGATGCGCTGAAGTCTTCGGCATAGACCTTCAGGATCTCAGCCCCGGCAGCCACTGCCAAGTTCAAGAGTGATTCCACCTGGCCATCTGCCGTCCCGGTCATTTGCTTGAGTTCGCTCATCGTTGCGCCGTGTTGAGTGAAAGATGGCGCTCTTGTGGAACAGCTTTGTCTCCGGCGCAAGACCACAGATCCTCGCGACACGTTCTACGAGATCCACACCTCGTTGCCCTCGCTAAGATCGTTCCGGACGCAGCAGAGCGGAGAGCCGGGACGACAACAGGGGCGTCGCCTGAAAGCGCACCTGTCTCAGGGCGCCGCGGCGCCATGATGTGTGACTGTCGAGGTCACATTCGCGCCTGCTTATTTCAGCCATTTGATCCATGTCGTGGACCGCTTCCAAAGTGGGCTGGCAGACTGTCATAAATTGCAGTGCGGTTGGGATCAGCAATAGAGGGGCTTGAGGATCAATCGATGCACGAAATGTCGTTGTGCGAAAACATACTCGGAATCTTGTTAGACGAAGCGGCCAGCCAGAACTTCTCTAAGGTTGACCGAGTTTGCCTAGAAGTCGGCCCCCTGTCCGGTGTGGAGCCGGAGGCCCTGCGGTTCGGCTTTGATGTCGTGACCCGCGGCAGCCTTGCGGACGGTGCGCAGCTGGACATCTTCGAGCCGCAAGCAACCGCCACTTGCGCTGCGTGCGGCACGACAGCTGTTATTCAAGACCGGTTCGATCCCTGCCCGTCCTGCGGCTCGCATCTGCTCAAGATCAAGACCGGGGAAGAACTGCGGATCAAGGAACTGGAGGTCTCGTAATGTGTACGGTTTGCGGCTGCGGCAGCGGTGAAACCCGGATTGAGGACGGCACGAAACACGCACCTGGGCATCATGCTCACTATCACCATCACTATGGCGCGGGCGATGCCGGAGCCTCGGTCCCCGGTATGAGCCAGTCCCGCCTGATCCAGCTGGAACAGGATATCCTGTCGAAGAACAACAGCTACGCGGATGCCAATCGCCGGTATTTTGCAGAGCACGGCATGTTTGCGCTGAACCTTGTCTCAAGCCCCGGCTCCGGCAAAACCTCGCTTCTGGTGGAGACCCTCAAAGGGCTTGGCAAGACCCATGCCTGTTATGTGATCGAAGGCGACCAGCAAACCACCAATGATGCCGACCGAATCCGCGAAACCGGCGTCCCCGCCCTTCAGATCAACACCGGCAAGGGCTGTCACCTGGATGGTCACATGATCGGTCATGCGCTGGAGCGGCTTACCCCGCAAGACGGCGCATATGTCTTTATTGAAAACGTCGGGAACCTTGTCTGCCCGGCAGCCTTCGATCTTGGCGAGGCCCACAAGGTCGCGATCCTGTCGGTGACCGAGGGCGAGGACAAACCGCTGAAATATCCGGACATGTTTGCCGCAGCTGACGTCATGCTCTTGAACAAGACGGATCTCTTGCCCTACGTCGATTTCGATGTCGGAATTGCCACGGCAAACGCTCGTAAAATCAATCCGGACATCAAGGTGCTCACAGTCTCCGCGCGGTCCGGAGACGGACTTGAAGACTGGATCGACTGGATCGGCACCGCCCGCGCAAGGCTTTTCGCCGGATACGCCGCAACTGATGCTGCGGAATAGGAGACGCCCATGTGTCTCGCAATCCCTGCCAAGATCACGGAACTTGACGGCGACGACATGGCCGTCGTTGCGCTTGAAGGCATCAAGAAACGGATTTCGACCGCGCTGGTCGAGGATCTCGCCGTTGGCGACTACGTTCTGGTTCATGTCGGCTATGCGCTGCACAAGGTCAGCCCGGACGAAGCGGCCCGCACGCTTCAGCTGATGGCCGAGGCCGGTGTGCTTCAGGACGAACTCGACGAGATGACAGGAGCGGACCAGTGAAATATGTCTCCGAATTCCGCGACAAGGATCTCGCGAAATCCGTTTCCGCTGCCATCCGGCGCGAGGCAGACCCGGGCCGAACCTACAATTTCATGGAGTTTTGCGGCGGTCACACCCATGCAATCTTCCGCTATGGCGTTCAGGACCTGATACCGGACAACGCGGCTTATGTGCATGGCCCCGGCTGCCCGGTCTGCGTGCTGCCCGTGCGCCGGCTGGACGATGCCGTGGAAATCGCCGAACGGCACAATGCGATCCTGTGCACCTATGGCGACATGATGCGGGTGCCGGGCACGAAACAGCGCAGCCTGATCCGCGCCAAGGCAGACGGTGCGGACATTCGCATGGTCTATTCCACGCTGGATGCCCTGAAGATTGCCCGCGACAATCCGGAGCGTGAAGTCGTTTTCTTTGCCATCGGCTTTGAAACCACGACACCGCCGACCGCCGTTGCGATCAAACAGGCCGAAAAGGAAGGCCTCAGTAATTTCTCCGTCTTCTGCAATCACGTTCTGACGCCCCCCGCGATTGCCCATATCCTGCAATCACCGGATGTTCAGGACCTTGGCACCGTGGAGATTGACGGGTTCCTGGGCCCCTCCCATGTCAGCTCGGTGATCGGATCAAAGCCCTATGAGCCGGCCGCGGAGATTTTTGGCAAACCGGTGGTGATCGCGGGCTTTGAACCCCTGGATGTGATGCAATCGACCCTGATGCTGATCCGCCAGATCAACGAGGGCCGCTCCGAGGTCGAGAACGAATACACGCGCGTCGTGACCCGTGAGGGCAATCTCAAGGCTCAGGCACTGGTCGAGGAGGTGTTTGACATCCGCGATGCGTTCGAATGGCGCGGGCTCGGCACAGTTGCCAAGAGCGCCTTGAAGGTCCGGGAGGCCTTTGCCGCCTTCGATGCCGAACAGCGGTTCGAGATCTCGCCCAAACAGTCGCGCGAAGTGAAGTCCTGTGAGTGTCCAGCCATCTTGCGCGGCGTGAAAAAACCGACCGACTGCAAGCTCTTCGGCACGGTCTGCACGCCCGACACTCCAATGGGGTCCTGCATGGTGTCGTCGGAAGGTGCCTGCGCGGCCTATTGGACCTATGGACGCTTCCGCACCAAGGCGACCCGGCCGCAAAAAGAGGCCGCAGCATGAATATTCAGGATCCGAAATTGTCCGCGCGCACCGGCAGCATCGACATGGCCCATGGCGGCGGCGGCCGCGCAACGGCAGAGCTGATCTCGAATCTCTTTCAACGCCATCTGACCAATCCGATCCTAGATCAGGGAAATGACGCGGCCTTGCTGCCTCCAGCGGACGGGCGGCTTGTCATGTCGACGGACGGTCATGTCATCTCGCCGATCTTCTTCCCCGGTGGCGACATCGGGTCTCTCGCCGTTCACGGCACCTTGAATGACGTCGCCATGGCGGGCGCCAAACCGCTCTACCTCACCGCCGGCTTCATTCTCGAAGAAGGCTTTCCGCTCGCCGATTTGGAACGGATCGTTATCTCCATGGCGCGGGCTGCAGAGGCGGCAGGCGTTCCGATCGTTACCGGAGACACCAAGGTCGTCGAAAAGGGCAAGGGCGACGGTGTCTTCATCACCACGACCGGCCTGGGGGTTGTGCCGGACGGCGTTCATGTCTCGGTCGAGCGCGCGGAGCCCGGCCAGGCGATCCTCCTGTCCGGCTCCTTAGGTGATCACGGTGTTGCCATCCTTTCCAAGCGGGAGAACCTTGAATTCGAAACGGAAATCCGCTCCGACAGCGCCGCGCTGCACACACTTGTCGCCGGTATGATGTCAGCAGCACCCGGGATTGCGGTCCTTCGCGACCCGACCCGCGGCGGTTTGGCGGCATCCTTGAACGAGATCGCCCGCACCGCCAAGGTCGGCATCCATCTGGAAGAAAACGCAATTCCGATAAAGGCGGATGTGAAAGCCGCGTGCGAACTGCTCGGGCTTGATCCGCTTTATGTCGCCAATGAGGGCAAGCTGGTGTGTTTGTGCGAGCCGGGCGATGCTGATGCGGTGCTGGCGGCCATGCAGGCCCATCCCCTTGGCCGGGATGCGGCCTTGATCGGAACGGTCACCGAGGACGATGCCCATCTGGTGGAGATGGAAACGGAGATCGGCGGCGTGCGTGTGGTCGATTGGCTTGCGGGCGAACAGCTGCCCCGGATCTGCTGACAGGCCGGCTGATGACCGTGACCGCAACACATGTCCGGATCAAGGGCCTTGTGCAGGGCGTCGGCTTCCGACCCTTTGTCTGGCATCTGGCACGGGAAGAAGGCCTGACCGGCCATGTTCTCAATGATGCCAACGGTGTGCTTGCAGAAATCTTTGGTGCAGTTGACCGGCAACAACGGTTTTTGGACCGGCTCCGATGCGAAGCGCCGCCGCTTTCTGAGATTGTGAGTGTCGAAACAGCAGTTCTTGCGGAGCCCTTGGGTCCACCGCCAAAAGACTTTCAGATTGTCGAGAGCGTTGAAGGTCCTGCCACCACCGGCATTGTCCCGGATGCTGCCACCTGCCCTGCCTGCCTTGCCGACATCTTTGATCCGGCCAACCGGCGCCACGGCTATGCCTTTACCAATTGCACCCATTGCGGGCCGCGCCTCTCCATTGTGACATCCATTCCCTATGACCGGGCCAGCACCTCGATGGCTGCGTTTAATATGTGCCCGGAATGCCAAAGCGAATATGACGATCCGGCGGACCGGCGGTTCCATGCGCAGCCCAATGCCTGCCCGGCCTGCGGCCCGCAGCTCTGGGCCGAAGCCGAAGGATTGCGGATTGAAACGGCCGACCCGATCCAATGGGCGGCATCCCTGCTGGCGGCAGGTGAGATCATTGCCCTGAAGGGCCTTGGCGGTTTTCATCTGGCCGTCGATGCCACGAATGATGCGGCCGTTGCCCGGCTTCGGGAAAAGAAAAAACGGCCGCACAAGCCACTTGCGGTGATGGTACGCGATTTGGCGCATGCACGGACAGTCTGCCATGTCAGCGATAGGGAAGCGGCTCTGTTGGAAGATCGCACTGCCCCCATTGTCCTCGTGAAACTGCGAGCTCGGTCCGACGAGACACCTGCCCTTTCCGAACACCTTGCGCCGGGCGTTGATCAATGCGGCCTCATGCTGCCGTCAACGCCGCTGTATCATCTCCTGATGGCAGCGGTTCCGGGCCCGCTTGTCATGACCTCCGGCAACCGCTCGGAAGATCCGCAAGTCACGACCAACGAGGATGCAAGACGCAATCTTGGGCGGATTGCCGACGGGTTCCTGATGCATGACCGGGAGATCGTCAACCGGCTGGATGACAGTGTGGTGCGGGCAGATCGAGGTGGGCCGGTGATCCTGCGCCGAGCAAGAGGCCATGCCCCTGCGCCATTAGCGCTGAACAACGGTTTTCAAACATCCCCTTTGGTGCTTGCCATGGGCGGTGAACTCAAATCAACGTTCTGCCAGCTGAGGCAAGCAAGCGCCGTCGTATCCCAGCACATGGGCGATCTGGAGAGCAGGCCGGTTCTGGAAGACTATGAAAAGACCCTCACCCTCTACCGGCACCTTTACGATTTTGAACCGGGCCGCATCGCTGTCGATCTCCATCCCGAATATGTCTCAACACAAGCCGGACGGCGGCTGGCGGCGGACCTGCACATTCCGCTGATCGAGGTCCAGCATCATCATGCGCATCTTGCCGCTTGCATGGCTGAACACGGCCTGCCCCCGGGCAGCGAGCCGGTGCTTGGTATTGTCCTGGACGGCTCCGGTCTTGGCAGCGATGGCACGATATGGGGCGGAGAATTTCTTGTTGGCGATTATGCGGGCTTTGAGCGGGTCGGCCATTTTCTTCCCGTTGCACTGCCCGGCGGGGCGGCCGCCGTGCGCGAGCCCTGGCGCAATCTGGTGGCGCATCTGCGGGCGGCCTTTGGAGCGGACTGGTCCCATTCGAGTGCCAACTCCTCCCTCCGGCCCATCTTCCCCGGCAAGACCATGGGCGTGATCGAACACATGATCGACAGCGGCCTCAACACGCCAATGGCCTCTTCTGCCGGACGACTGTTCGACGCTGTTGCCGCAGCCCTTGGGATTTGCGCCAAGCGCCAATCCTATGAAGGCCAGACCGGCGCATTATTGGAGGCTCTTGCCCGGCCTTATCTAAAAGGCGTAACCGCCTACCCGGTTGACATTTCAAGCGGCGCGCCGGGAATCTTGTCCTGGGAGGTGATGTGGGAAGCTTTGTTGAGCGACCTGGGGCGCGGAACTGCCCCCGGTTTGATCGCAGCCCGGTTTCATCTGGGGCTCATCAAGGCAATTAGCGCCCTTGCAACGCGCCTTGCCGGGGACCGGAATATCAAGAAAATCGTCTTGTCAGGCGGCGTCATGCAAAATGCGATCCTTGCCGATGGGCTTTACGAACAGCTTAAGGCACACGGGTTCGACGTTCTGGTTCCCGGAAAACTGCCCGCCAATGATGGCGGGCTGTCGCTTGGTCAGGCGGCGATCGCGGCCGTGCGATAATCTGAGGCCGAGCTAGCTCACTTCATGAAGCGCCGCCAAACCGGCGGGACAATTCCGCAATATGGGGTGGGCTGACCTCACAACATCCGCCAACAATCGTGGCACCCAGATCAATCCAGTCAGCCACGTGATTTGCGTAGACTTCAGGTGTCAGATCGGTGCGCGCGGCAAGCTTGGAAACACTGCTGCCCTTCTTGAGGAACTCCGGTTTGATCGCCGTAAATCCATTGGCATAAGCACCGGTTTTCAGGCCTGACTGTCCGAGAACGGCCATGCCCCTGGTGACCGCCTCCGGCACCGAACAATTGATCAAAACCGCCTCTGGTCCGAGTTCATTGACAACTTTCACTACTTCTTGCAGCGGCTCACCTGACCGAAGGGCACCCCCGTCCTGATCATCGACGGTCAAAGCGATCCAGACCGGTTTGTCGTGCCTGAGGGCAGCTGTCAGTGAGGCGCGCGCTTGTTCGATAGAGGCGATCGTCTCAATCAGGAAGACGTCGACGTAATCCTTCTGAACCCGGCAGATTTCGTCATAAAGATCGATCGATTGGTTTTCCGGAGGCGCCCCGTCATGGCTGTACGACCAGCCAAGGGGACCAAGACAACCGGCCACAAGACCGCTGCCATGCGCATCCCGCGACTGACAGGCAAGGTCGCAGGCAAGGTGATGAAGCCGCTCGAACTGATCATCCAGCCCATTGGGCTGCAGCCGGTCACGGTGAAGCGTGTAACTGTTGACGGTCGCGACATGTGCACCGGCAGCGAAGAAGTCGTCATGAATGGCGCGGACGAGATCTGGCCGCTCCCTCATCAGCTCACAAGACCAAAGCCCGCTCGGCACCCGCCCGCTGCGGTGAACCAGTTCCTGCCCCATGCCGCCGTCCAGGATCGTGATGTTGCTCATTCTTGTCCGTTTCCAAAATGCCCTGGCCGAAAACCTGCGTTTTCGGGTTCTGTTGTTCGTCGTTCGAATGCACGTGCGGCAAAATCGATTTGGGCGAAGTAACTCCCAGCCTAGCTACAGGCGAAGTCTTACGCAGTCAGACATGGATTGGATCGGTATTATCAGCTTCTACTGCTGAAAGGTCACCTCCGGCTCAAGGCACCTGACAAGCAAAATTATTCGAAGCGGTACCCGCTCCAAAGAGCAAGAGGTTTGGGGTTCGGATCACACCTTAACGACGTGAGCGCAATTGGTTTGCAAATCCACTGATCGATTCCTTCTTCCTCACTCCTTTTTGCTCGATAACGATTTGATCAAGAGTGTCAAAATCGGGGTCAGTAGAGCTGTAATTGCACCGTCCAGCGGATTCTTTGAAAAAGAGACGAGGTTCGCTTTAAGGGCATAGAGTTCGCTCCGCAACTCCTCGAATTCGTCCTGAATATCTTCGGCCTTGGCCTCGAGCTCCTCTAGTCCGGAATCCCGTACTTCCCGCGCCAGGTCGAGCTCTGGGCCCGTGGTGAGCCGGGATCCCCAGACCATAAGAAGAGCTGCGATCAAGAAATCGGCTATCGCCACACCGAGAGCCGCATAGACCGGTCCCCAAATCTCCGCCAGAGCGAAAAAACCTGCCACATTGAGCATTCCGAGACCAAAAACAAAGATCAGACCAGCAAAGGCTGTCGCTCCAATCTTCTTGGCAGCCACACTGAGTTTGGCCTCAATGATGAGCAGTTCCGCGCGCCAGACGATGCGCATCGTCCTTACTATGCTATCCATGGATACCTCCTAACGGCGAAGCAGCGCACCAACAACAATTCCAAAGGCGAAGGCGCCAAGAACCATCGTGACAGGTCGTTCCCGGATTTCGCTCTCAGCTTCATCCACCAGACCGGATAGTTTGTCTGCCAAGTCATCAAGATCGCTTTTGGCGATAGAATTCTCCCAGGCAACAGCCGCATCCGTTTGGGTGTCGCCGGCGTCCGGTACATCAGATTGCGTTTCCAGCTTCGCCTTGGCAGCCGATGTTCTATCCCGCCGGCGCCGGGACCGCCTTCCACCGGCATCAGACTTCAGCTTTAAGATCTCTTTTTGAAGATCACTCGAGGTACCCATGGAGCCAATTCCTTGAGAAGGGAAGCCAATGCTAGCTTGTTGCCCTGACTTATTAAAGACTTAGCGGTAGAATATTTGCCTTGTACGGGTGTCGTGTTCGGTCCTAACCTGAAACCGGAAAATCACGGGTGGAGATCGATCCGGATGGAAAGCACGACTTCAGCGGACGGCGCTCCAAGCGAGAAACACCGGTTTCAACTGTTTCTCATCGGTCTGACAGCTTTGGCCATAGGCGCCGCGTTCCTGGGTCTTGTCTGGGACTACCTGGTCGCCCTTTTCATGGCCGCCATTTTCAGCGCGATGTCGGCGCCTCTTTACCGCTGGCTGTATCGGCACACTGGATCAAAAGCGGGCATTGCCGTCACCCTCACGCTTTTAGTCCTCACCGTCGGCGTTTTGATCCCTCTGATTTCCATCTTTGTTCTGGGCGCGGATCAAGCTGCGAGCGTTGCAAAGAGCATTAGCGACTGGGTGGAAACGCTCGACCTGGACGCCATTCAGAATCAGCTTCCAGCATGGATCCCTTTTAAAGTCGACTTTGCCGAACTCAGCAGGACCGTTGCAACCAAAGTTGGCGAGGCGGCGGGCCAGATCGCAGACTTCTTTGTTGGCGCCCTCTCACAGGCCACCCGCGGGACGGTCGCGTTTTTTCTGCATCTCTTCATCATGATCTACGCAATGGTGTTCTTTCTGCCGCAGAACGCCAACATGATCCATCAGCTTCTTGCCCATACCGGGCTCCCGAGCGATGTCCAGAAAACCTTGAGCGATCGTGTGATCTCTATCAGCCGCGCCACGATCAAGGGCACCTTCCTGATCGGCGTTGCGCAAGGATTTCTGGGTGGGCTCGGTTTTTGGGCAGCCGGCCTTCCAGGCGCGGCGTTCTGGGGCTGCGTGATGGCCGTGCTGTCTGTGATACCCGGCATCGGCCCAACGCTTGTTCTCATTCCGGGTGTCGTCGTGCTCGCGGTGAACGAGCAATATGTCGCGGCGATAGGGCTCGCGGCCTGGACCAGCCTGGCCGTGACGACCGTGGACAATCTGCTGCGCCCGCTTCTGGTGGGCCGAGATACCAAAATGCCGGATTTACTGGTTCTGGTCAGCACCTTCGGCGGCCTTGCCAGTTTTGGCGCGGTCGGTCTTGTGATCGGGCCGGTGATCGCCGGCCTTTTCATCACCATCTGGAGCGTTCTGGAAGAGTATCTTCAGGCTGGTGGGTTTGCCGACAAGCCCGCGATTGCAGATCTTGCAGAGGCCCCGCCCGATCCGCCGGAAAAGAGCACCGTGCCGGCTGAAATCCAGGCACTGCGGGCAGAACTTGAAGAGCTCAAACGACAAAAAACCTGAAAACCATTTCTTGAAGTCAGCTGATTGGACCCCGTCAATGTCAAATGCGCTTTCCAGGATCAAGGACCTTAAGGCCCGCATGCAGCAATCCATCGTCGGCCAAGAGGGTGTAATTGACCGGTTGATCATTGGACTGCTCGCCAACGGCAACCTGCTTGTTGAAGGCCTGCCGGGACTGGCAAAGACCCGTGCAATCAAGGCGATGGCGAAGAACCTGGAATCCGATTTCAGCCGCATCCAATTTACGCCCGATCTCCTGCCCTCGGACGTCACCGGCACCGAGGTCTACCATCAGGCTGGCGGTGAAGGCACGTTTCGGTTCGAACAGGGTCCTGTCTTCGCCAACATCGTCCTGGCCGACGAGATCAACCGCGCCCCGGCCAAGGTGCAGGCAGCACTTCTGGAGGCCATGGAAGAGCGGCAGGTGACGGTTTCCGGGACGACCCACAAGATGGAACCGCTGTTCATGGTCATGGCGACGCAAAACCCGGTGGAACAAGAGGGCACCTATCCCCTCCCTGAAGCCCAGATGGACCGGTTTCTGATGCATGTCTTGATCGGCTATCCGCCGGTTGAAGACGAAGTCAAGGTGATCGAACTGGTCCGGGCCGAAGAGCAAAAGGCGCTGGCAACATCCGCGAAAAACGCGAAAGATGCTCACGAACCCGCAAAAAGCGTTGAAAATCCGGCGATACCTCAATCAGCCATCTTTGAAGCACGAGCCGAGATTGCCGGCATTCATGTCTCTGATGCGATTGCCAAATACATGGCTGATCTCGTCTATGCGACCCGAACACCAGAAGCCTATTCAGATGAACTCGGCCGCTGGATTGAAATTGGGGCGAGCCCAAGAGCGTCAATTGCCTTGGACAAATGCGGCCGGACGCATGCCTGGCTCAATGGGCGCGATTATGTCGACCCGCTTGATGTTCAGGCGATCGCACCGGATGTCTTCCGCCACCGTCTTACCCTGTCATTTGAGGCAGAAGGTGACGGCGTCACTCCAGACAACGTGGTCGATGAGATAATCAAGACCGTCGCTCTGACGTAAGGTGCTGAAAAAGGAGCCCGGAGATGCGCGACCACGCGGCCAGAACCCGGACAGGTTTGACAGCCAAGCCAACGAAACCGCCCGGCACGGTGGACCCGCGCATTCATGTCACTCTCCCGCAACTCCGCGCCCTTGAAAGCCAGGCACGCGGTTTGCGCTTTCTGCCGCGCCAACCGGCTGCGAGCGTCTTCAATGGCCGCCATGCCTCCCGCTTGCGCGGCCGGGGGCTCAACTTCGAAGAACTGCGTGATTATCTGCCCGGTGATGATCCACGCACGATTGACTGGAAGGTCACCGCGCGCACCGGCAAGCCACATGTCCGGGTCTACAGCGAAGAGCGGGACCGCCCGGCCCTGATCCTTGTCGATCAGCGCATGTCCATGTTCTTCGGAACGCAACATGCCATGAAGTCGGTCATCGCAGCGGAAACGGCAGCGCTGGCAGCGTTTCGTATTCTCGACCAGGGTGATCGGGTTGGCGGGATCGTATTCGGAGATGAGTTTGGTGCAGAGATCAAACCGAAAGCCAACCGTCCTACACGCGACCGGTTCTTGATGGCAATTGCACGGGCAAATCAGCTTTTGCGGGCGGACGCCCCTGCCATCGGCACACCAATGCCCCTGAAAACACCGCTGAGAACTGCCGCCCGGATCGCCCGCAGGAACCACCTTGTCATCGTGATTTCCGACTTCGATGGTGTGGACGAAGAAACCGCGTCGCTGATTGGCCGGATCGCCAGCACCAATGACCTGATCTTGTGCCCCGTAACCGATCCAATCGCCGGAGAGATCCCGGCCGGTCTCAAACTGATTGTTTCGGACGGGGAGCTCCAGGTCGAACTTGATACGGCCAGCGGAGAGATCCACAAACGCCTTTCCGATTTCTCCTCCGATCGGCTTTCGGAAATCCTCAGCTGGCAAAAACGCTATGGTCTCCCGGTTTTGCCGCTGAGCGCTGGTGAAGACACGATCCCGCAGGTCCGACGGCTAACCGGGCTGACCTCTGTAGGCAGGCGGCTATTGCCATGACTGATACGTGGGACGGCCTAAATCTTACCGAACTGATCGACCTGCTGGAGCCAGTGCCTGATCCCGCGCCCGTTTCCATGCTGCCAGAAACGGCCGGATGGCTTTGGCTGGGCGCTATTCTGCTTGTGATCATTGGAGTTGGCTGCTGGAGGTTTCTGCTCTGGCGCCGGAAGACGGCCTACCGTCGTGAGGCGCTGGCCGAACTCGCGTCCTGCCCAAACGACCCGCAGCGGCTTGCCGAGCTGCTGCGCCGGACAGCCCTCTCAGCTTATGCGCGTCAGGACGTGGCCGCACTGCATGGCCCGGATTGGCTCACCTTTCTGGATCATGCGTATGGCGGAACTGGCTTTTCGGACGGACCGGGAAAGGCCATCGCCGAAGCGCCTTACAAGAAAACCAGTAGTGGCGCGGATCTGAAGCCGTTAATCCGGACCTGGATCAAAAGACACAAAGGTGCGGCAGCATGATCGAATTTGCCCACCCCTATGCCTTTTTTCTGCTGCCACTGCCGCTTGTTGTTTATCTCCTTGTGCCGCCCCACCAGGAACGCGTTTCAGCGTTGCGGTTTCCATTCTTCCGCCGGCTTGCCGATGCGGCCGGCCAATCACCGAAAGCCGGTTCGCTGATTTTCAAACGCACGACATTGCAAAACCTTGCCGCCATCGCAATTTGGGGCCTTTTGATCACAGCGCTTGCAGCGCCCGAACGTGTCGGCGAGCCGATCATTCAGGAGAAGGCGGCCCGTGATGTCATGCTCGCGATCGATATCTCCGGCTCAATGGATCAGGTCGACTTTATCTCGCAAGACGGCGAACGCACGCAGCGCCTGGATGCGGTCAAACGGGTTGTCGGTGATTTCATTTCAGACCGCGATGGCGACCGGGTCGCCTTGATCGTTTTCGGCGCCAAGGCCTTTGTCCAGGCGCCCTTTACCGAAGACCTTGCCTCCGTTCGTGCGCTTCTTGAACAAACCGAAGTTGGCATGGCAGGGCCGCATACCGTGCTCGGAGATGCAATCGGCCTGTCGATCAAGACCTTTCAGGCGAGCGATATTGACGACAGGCTGTTGATTCTGCTGAGCGATGGAGCTGATACCGGCAGCCGCATGACCCCGGTCAATGCGGCCGCGATTGCAGCGAAGGAAGGCATAGAAATCATTTCGATCGGCGTCGGCGATCCGGCAGGAACCGGCGATCAGCGGCTAGACGAACGTACCTTGAAAAGTATCTCGGATGAGGCAGGCGGAACCTACTACTTTGCGGGAGATGAGAACGGCCTTGCTGAGATCTATGCCCGGATCGACGCTCAAAAGCCGCGGGAAGTGGAAACCCGCTCGTTCCGCCCGAGAGAACCGCTTGGGCATTTGCTTCTGATATTGGCTGCGCTACTCGGCATTGGCACGCTGGCACTCCTCCATACCCGTAAAACACGGCGGAGGGCGGCATGACCACCGATCATGTCGCCGACATCCTGGCCGCCTTTCATTTCATCCGCCCCTTGTGGCTGTTGTTGCTGGCCCCCATCGCCGCGCTTTGGTGGCTGGTGCGCCGGGCAGCGGCGCAAGGGATCGACCTTCCCGATGTCATCGCCCCTCATCTGGCCACCGCCCTCACCGTCGGCAGTCAGGAACGCCAACGCCTGCGCCCGATCGATGGTGTAGCCCTGCTGCTCGCTCTCCTGGTTTTGTCCGCGGCCGGGCCGACGTGGTCGCGGGTTGCAAACCCGCTTATCGCGGATACTGCGCCGCTTGTTGTCGTCCTCAAGGTTTCCAAGTCAATGGCGGCCACCGACATTCCGCCGAGCCGGCTGGAGCGCGCCAAACACAAGGTGCTGGACCTCCTTGAAGAGCGTGCAGGCGCCAAAACCGCGCTTGTCGCCTATGCTGGAACCGCGCATCAAGTCGTCCCACCGACGGAAGATCCGGATGTGATCAAACCATTTCTGGAGGGGCTCGACCCGAGTGTCATGCCGCGGGACGGAGAATCCGCACGCGGCGCGCTCTCCTTGGCCGCCACTATCATGGCCGCCCAAGAAGCGCCCGGGACGATCCTCTTCTTGCTCGACCGAACTACCGATGCAGACCTGTCGGCCTTCAACACGCATGCCGCTGACGGCGGCGCTCCGGTCCTATTCTGGCTTGCCAGCCGGGACCCTGGCGCGGCCGATAAACTGAACCAGATTGCCGGGACAGCTGTTGTCGAGTTGACGGCGGATCGCAGCGATGTATTGACTGTCCAGCGCCGCATCACGGCGGCCTATGAGGCCGCGCTCTCACAGGATGAACGACAGCAATGGCAGGACGAGGGGTGGATCTTTGCCCTACCCGCAGCGGTCTTGTTGCTCTTTTGGTTCCGCCGGGGATGGACCATGCAATGGGCGGTGGTCTTGGTTGCGGCCAGTTTTGCATTTTCCGGCGTAGAGGCCCTTGCTGAGGGCAGGAAAGACTGGTTCTTCACCCCCGATCAGCAAGGGCAAATGGCCTTTGAAAACAAGGACTATCAAACAGCAGCAGACCTTTTTGAAGATCCATTATGGAAGGCGACCGCGCTCTACCGGGCCGGCAAATATGAAGAAGCAGCAGAACTCTATGCCTGGCAGGACAGTGCGGATGCAGCGATAGGGGAAGGTCTCTCACTGATCAAATCCCGCTCTTACCGGCCTGCCATTGCTGCCTTTGAAAAAGCCGTGGAACGGGATCCGGACAACAAAGCAGCACAGCACAATCTGGAACTTGCGCGTTACATTCTCGACTACATTGAAACGACACGCGAACAATCAGATACCGGAGAAGATAGCGGCATCGGCGCGGACGATGTTGTTTATGACAATGAGGCAGGGCGCGGCACAGACAGCCAGCAGCCACCGCAGAGCACATCAGAAACCGTTCCGGAAACCGCCGAACAATGGATGCGCACGGTGGACACCAGCACAGGCGACTTCCTAAGATCCCGGTTCGCACTTGAAGCTGCACGGGGTCAAAAATGATCCGCGCCATCTTCGCCCTTTGGCTTTTTCTGATTTCCGCTGCCGTTCAGGCTCAGGAAACGCCGCAGCCGATCGTCCGGACGACGCTTGAACAGGACACCGCAATCCCTGGCCAGCCGCTGATCTTCCGGATTACGATCCTGGTGCCGACCTGGATGCCGACGGCACCAGAGTTCCCGAGTTTCGAAGCGCAAAATGTCGTCGTGCGGCTACCATCGCGCGCGTCAAGTCCAACCAGCGAACGGGTCAATGGCGACACCTGGTCCGGGGTTTCACGCGCCTACCGTCTTTATCCTATGGTGCCCGGAACCTTCCAGGTCCCCGGCGGTCCAATCACAATCACCTATGCGGATCCGGATACCCGCCAACCAATCAAAGCGGAGGTTGACGTCGCACCTTTTGCCATTGTTGGCGAGGCGCCAGATAGCGCCAGGGATCTGACGCCCTTTGTGGCCGCAATCGCCCTGACACTGACCCGGGAGGTCGACAGAACACCGGATGATTTGTCTGCCGGAGATGCACTGACCTTAACCACCACAATCAAGGTCACCGGGGTCGCTCCGATGTTTGTACCGCCGATTGGTGCTGGAGACCCGGTTGAGGGCCTCAGCTACTATCCCGCGTCCCCGGTCCTGAATGAGACCGAAAACCGGGGCCAGTTATCCGGCACCCGCACGGAAACAGTTACAATCGTCCCTGAAAACGCCGGCAACTACCGGATCCCTGAACAGAAACTCTCCTGGTACAACCTCACCAGCGAAAAGGTCGAAACGGTGAGCGTTCCAGCGATTGATCTGGCTGTGACTAGCCCGCCGGTGGCGGCAGAACCGCAATCAGAGGCATTGAACTGGCGATCCATGGCGTATTGGGGCACCGCCGCGCTGCTACTGTTAGGTCTTTTCGTGTGGCTTTTGCGCAAGTTCGGCCCGAAAGCAGTGACCTTGTTCCATGGAGCAAAAGCAAAGTATGAGGCGACCGAATATTTTGCTTACCGGCACTTCAACAAGGCCATCGACGCCCAGGATTATTCGGCAGCTATCACAAGCGGACTTTTGTGGAAGCAGCGGTTAAAATCTTCGGAGATCCAACCTGACTGGGCACCCCTTGAGCATGCCTTTACGGTTTTGGGCAGTGCCCTTTATGGCAGTCAAAGCCAAGCCTCAAAAGCATCTGTCCATGATGCCTGGTCGCAGATCAAGTCCTCTGCCGCCGGTGTCCGTCACCAAGCGAAAACGCAGGCCCGGCGTAGATCCAAAATGCCCCTACCACCCCTTAATCCTGTTGGGCGTTAGGAGTTTGGCCGCTCGGTCCCAGGGCTCAAACCATTGCTGTCTTGCTCAAGAGCGACCGGTTCTCGAGCAGACCGAATCGGCTTTCCCCTCAGTTGCAATTGATGGTTTGTTTTGTTTGCAAGGTGATCTGCGATAGCCGGAGCTCATTCGTTTAATTTGTGCAAGCGGATTGACAGTATTCAGGAAAGCAGTCATCCACGGCACGCAGCTGGAAGCGTTTTTTGGCGTATTGGTGTGGTGAGGGATTAAGCGAATGGAGGAGTGATGATACTCCAAATGCGCCCACATCGTCCCCAACCAATAGCCGGTTGCCCAGGTTTTCGATTTTACGAATCGGCGCCGCCGGGCAGAGGTCTGAATCTCGAGTGGAGCACACGGACGTGCTGTTCAAACTGGCGAAATCTTTGAAGGAAAAAGTGGTGCCCAGAGGCGGAATCGAACCACCGACACGCGGATTTTCAATCCGCTGCTCTACCAACTGAGCTATCTGGGCGTGCTTTGATGTGGCGGGAGGCATGCCCCGTCCGCCGAAAGCCCGGTCCTTATAGAAGCTCGTTTGATCCTTGTCCAGCACCCCGGCAAAGTTTTTTCACAACTTGGGAAAATACCTGCCGGAAAACTGCGCGCCACGTCCCAAACCCAACGGAAATCCAAGACTTTCAGTCACTTAAGGATCGTTGCAGGCTTTGGGATACGGCGGCCCGCTTTTGTAATATGCTGCATGAGGGCTGACTATTTGCCAATGTGAGCAGCCCCTCGCCCGCAGGTGATAGAGACGCTTCTGTCTGCAGTGGTCAGTTCATCTCGCCAGCAACAATGCCGCTCGCCGACCAAGTTCCGTCAACCGCATTGAAGTTGCCGATCACGCCCTCGTAGTTGGATGACGGGCCCCCGACGATAGAGGTGTTAATGGAACCTGATCCAACACTGCCGACCAAGTTTCCGGAAAACTGGTTTCCGATATCAACGGCGCGTTCGGTCAGATCCGCACCAAATGTGCGGCCATCGAAATTGGCAATGTTGGCAGATCCGGTGCGGCGGGCGAAATCAACCGTCATCCGGAAGTCACCGGCCGCAAGATACTGCGCCCCATTGTTCACAACGCTGCCGGCGGCATGCCCAACGTAACTTGCGCTGCCACTGGTTGGCAGATCGGCGGCATTGGTTACGTCGCCGGCAACCCAGGTCCCGAGATGAAACGCATCTTTCCGGCTGTTGGCACCGTCCAACACACCGCCCGTGTCGTCATAGGAGAGTTTTGTGCCCCAATAGCCCCACTCCAGAAAGGCACAGGTGCACTCTGTGGTTCCGGCCATGATCGCATCATCTGCAGTTCCGATCAGTGTGTTCGGCACGAAATAAGTGTTGGCATCCTGTGACGGATCCTGCTGCAGGATGTGCCCCGCATCACTGGCAAGGGCCGACGCGACATTGCTGACTGCCTGTTGCACACCTTCAAGTCCCTCATTCCGAGGCTCGGCTAGACCTGTGTAAGGTCCTGTGCCCCCTCCGCCCCCTGCGGGGTCCGGATCTGGATCCGGTGTCGGAACGACGGGCGTCACTGTATCGACTGTTAGATAAGTCTCTGAGGCATCGGACGCGTCCCGGGCAGCATAAAGGTCGTCGCCAATGAAGGTGGCGCGATCCGTGCCGGATCCGTCGCTGTTGGAGCCAAATCGCACGGTGTAAGCTGCAACATCCGGATCCAGGTCCTGACTGTCACGGACGGTCAAACTGCCGCCGAGCGAATACTCAGCACCATTGAATGTTACGGAAAGATCCGCAGCGCTCTCGCTGGCAAACACAACCGGACCAACGCCTTGTCCGGCGAGGTTGACGCTGCTCTCCAAAACGCCCGCGGCATAACCTGACAGTGTGCGGTCTGTTCGGGTTAGCGTGGCGGCGTCAACTGAACCATTGAGCCTTGCAACGTGAAGGCTTGATGAGGCGGTCGCCGGTGCTGCAAAGATGTCCGGCCGGCTGGCATAGCTGTCGTCATAGGCATCATCGATACCGCCGTCTGCCAGGGCGTTGCCGAAAACAAAGCTTTGAGCATTGCTGCCAAAGAAGTGTCCATCATCCGGCCCGGCGATTGTTCCGACCGGACCACTGTAAAGCCCGGCGCTCTGGCTGCTGGCAATCCGGTGGCCTCCGCGCCGATCTGTTTCCATCGAAAGGAGGCCACTGGCCTCATCCGAGGCAACCTCTCCAACCGCTAGTGAAACAAATGACCTTTGGTTTTCACCAGTCCCGTCAATGTGAAACGATCCGGCCAGATAATGAGCGCTCTCCAAGGTTACAGGGTCGCTTTCGATCATCAGTAACCCGGTCGAAGTGACATTTGACAGGAAGCTCTCACCGAGTTCCGCGGCGGCCAGCGGATTGACGAACAACGCTTCGGTGATGAGTGGCGTGAAGGTTCTGCCATCCCCCGCCGTGCCAAGCGAAAAGGCCAGGGTCGGGTCGGTTGCAAGATCATAAATCCGGATGGACTGTGTTCCGCTTGCATCGCCGAAGCTTGAAAAATCAGTGCCCACTCCATGAATGCCGACCACCATACTCTCAATGTCGAATTTGGTGGTTCCACCCGGCGTAACGTTAGGCAGGTGCGCAAAGGCGGCAAAGTCTTCGTGATAGTGTTGCACGCCCCACGCATAGGAGGTGACGTTGCCTTCAGTTTCCGGGTCGACTGTCGGTGCCACCGGTATGAAGTCGGTCTCACCCAGCTGAGCAACAACATCCTGATCCGTATAGGTCTGAGCGTAGTAATATTGCCCATCACCCTCGAAGGCGAACTGATAGATCTTGTTGCCTTCGATCTCCGCTTTATAGAGGGCTGTCGCAGTGCCGGTGGTGATTTCTCCTACCGTGAAAGTGACCGGCATGTCGGTACCGCTGCTGCCACCAATCAGTCCTTGCGCACCTGGCGCCAAGACGGTGCGAGTTGTGTCCCAGGATGGTGTGAATTCAACGCCGGCAGTCAGGATCCGCGCTACGTCCGTTGTTTCGACGGTCTCTCCACCGGTGTCTCCCGTTCCGCCGGTTGTGTCTCCACCATCGACAATATCTCCGCCCCCGGCCGGGTCGTTCCCACCGATAATTTCATCTGCAAGCTGATTGATTGTGCGTTGTTGTGTGTTCTTTTGAACCTGCAGCAAATTCGGTTCTGCCCGCGCCGGCGATCTCGGCTGCACACTTCTGGGCTTGGGCAAAGGCGCCGTGCGAATGTGGCCGAGACGTGAATTGACATTCGGAACACCAGATCGCGCGATTTGCCGAGCCGTCGGCGGCGTACGTGTCCCGCCGGATTGACCAGATCTTGCAGTCAGGCCGCTTTGCGCCGAAGCCAGATCGGAAGGCGTTGTCCGCCGCACACCACCACCCTGACCGCCGGTTCCAACCTGCAGGGAATAGCCTGCAGAATAAATGCGCCGGTTCGTTCCATCTGACCCGGTGAAGGTCAACTCATCGCCAAAGAGGAGCGAAAAGACCGGGTTGTCGCCGTTCAAGTTGAGATTGGCCATGCCGCCGCGAATGCCAATCGTGCCAACCGGTGTCCTAACCGATACGCCGCCCTTCTGTTTGCTGACCTTTCCGCCGACAAACCGGACGACCCCCTTGCCGAAGGACGCGACAAGCTTACCTGTTCCCGCATTTGGATCGTAAACAAACTCATCGATCACAAGATCGGAGTTTGCCCCGACCGTGAAAGTGGACCCATCATTCAACAGCACTTGAACGAGGCCGGAGCCGGACGTTTCTATACGCTCATTGTAGAGGACGTTGTCGCCAAGCAGCTTCACCTGGCGGACAGCACCGGGCGGCGTTCCGAATGCATCTGTATTGACTGCAGCCGCCGTTCCAACGGTCGTTGCTTGCACTGTTTCATTCAAGAACAACGACAAAAGCGCTGTTGCACCAACAGCAGCCCAACGCATATGCGCGGGAAGACTGAACTTTGATGTTGGCATCATGCGCTTCCCTCCCTGTCAAAATGCTTTTCGCAGCGAAAACATTGCGGAGACGTTTGAGTAACTGCTGAGGTCATAGTTGGAGTTTTGCCTCCGGACCTCGCCGACGAGCCCTGCCGACACGTTGTATTTAAGCGGAACATTCAGCGCCGCGCGCAGCCATCCCTCATGGTCCCGCTGTTTGACGGCGGCATTCACCAACGGGTCAGGTTCGTCATAGGCGCGGTAAATATACCCTGCTTCCAGATCAATCGACCATAGATGCGGCAGTTGTTTGACCGGGGATGCGAACTGGTAGGTTGCCCCCACCCCGCCTCCTGCTTCCCAGCTTTGTTGTGACTTGATGCGAGTTTCTTCAAAATCCGCGAGCGCAAGGACCCGCATCTGCAAGCCCTTGGTCAACTGGCGGGAAATCTTGGATGCAAACTGCACGAAATATCCGTTCCGGTCGGAAACCGTCGGGTACTCGGAAGTGTCGTTGAACCAGCGCTGGCGCCACTCCAGCTTCGCATTGATTTCCGTTTGAATGTCCGGCCGGGCGACCAGCCGGGTTCCAACGCCGAGCGCGCCATTGTAGTTCGCGTGGTTCAGCCGGACACCGGAAGCAACGCCATAAATGCCAAGTTGCACATCATCAAAGTTGAAGCGCGCCATGTTGAAGGAGGGACCGAGAGTCATTTCTGCAAGACCAGTGTCGAGCCGCACTTGATCAGCAAATCGCGCGGCATAAAACACCACATCAGTTTCGATGAGGTCTCCTTGGGTTCCAAGATCATAGGACCCATAGGCGCGGCCAGCGACAAACGCATTTATATCAGCCTGACCCGTCGCGGTATCGTCGAGGATAAAGTCCCTGCCGTTCAAAGTGACGCGGCGCCCGCCAGGGGCGGCGTTGGCATTAGACTGATAGCGGGCACCAATGATGACATCGGCGCGGAACTGGGTGGGCTGCTGTTTCGACGCGATTGCGGAAAGGTATGTTTCAACCCGTTGCTGCACCTCTTCAGGAACATTCGGGGTTTCCAGCGTCGACTGAAAATAGTAGCGCGCCGTTTCAAACGATCCCAGCCGGTAATAGAGGACACCCAGCTCCAGCTTCACGCGTGGCAGATTTGGCGCAAAGATGAGCATGCGTTCAAAGGTGGAGATCGCAGCCTCGTAGTCGCCGACCATTACCGAGACTGTGGCATATTCGAAGGCAATGTCGAGGTCCGCCGGGCGCTCAAGCATCTTTGCCAGAAGCACGGTTTGCCGCGCCAGCAATGCATCTGCAGACATTTCCGGCTGGCTGCTAATGTCGGCTTCCTGCGCCTCAGCAACAGCAGAGGAAAACAGAAGACCGGCCATTATCACCAGACAAAGTATCGTATCAGACGTCAAACGCATCCCTGGGAACCACGTTCTGGTTTTCCATCACCGATTTCAAATTCTTAACAGTACGTTACCACACGTATATGAGTCCGGACCACAAGTCCAATTAACCTGTTGAACGCAGCGGCACCTCACTCCCCGAACTCAACAACAAAAACGCCGGCCCTGAGTTTCCTCAGAACCGGCGCGAAAAGTGCCTCAGATCGTTTGACTTTACTTCACAGTGATGCGGTCATCCGTGTAGGCGCTGTAGCTTTTCTGCTCTCCGAGGTAAGCGGCCACCACATCAGCAAGATCGGGACCGAAGTCGTAAGCATTCATTCCGTTGGTTTCGAAAATCGCATACCCATCGCCGCCGCCGCGCATGTAGTTGTTTGAAACGACACCATAAACCTTTTCCGGATCAATCGGCACAAAGGCATCATTTTCGAGCACCATGACGTCTGAGATACGCTGACCGGCCGGTTGCGATATGTCGATCGTGTATTTCAGGCCTGCAACCTGGGCAAACCGGCCTGCGCCTTCTTCAATCTGACTGGCTCCATTTTCAAGAGCCGACACCACATCCGCCCCTTTGAGCTGGAAGGTTGCCAGCGTGTTCTGGAACGGCAGAACTGTCAGGACCTCGCCCATGGTGACTTCACCGGCGTCAATCGATGCGCGCAAACCACCGCCATTCTGGATTGCGATTTGAACACCCTGATCCTTCACACGGTCCAGCATGGCCTCAGTCACAAGAACGCCCATTTCGCAGACGTCAGCCCGGCAAACGCTGCGCTCACCACCGATCGCCGCGGTCGCTTCGGCGACAACTTCGTTGCGGATTTCATCCAGCGGCTGCGCCAGCTCTCCAATGCGCGCAATAAACTCTGCATCGGGTTCCACAGACGCATCCAAGAGGATCGGCTCCCCTTCAGCCTTGATCACGTTGCCATCGTCGTCCCAGGTCACAACAAGGTCGCCCAGGAATTTGCTATAGGCATAGGCCTGAACAATAGGTACATCCTGACCGTCCGGGTTCTTGACCATCACCGGATAAGGACCAGAAGCCCTGTCCTGAGTATTGGACAGCAATGTGTGGGAGTGCCCACCGACAATGACGTCAATGCCTGGAACAGCTGCGGCGATTTTCGCATCCATCGACAAGCCTTCATGCGTCAGCGCGATGATCTTGTTGACCCCGGCAGCTTCCAGCTCTGCGACCTGCGCTTTCAGGGACTCAATTGAGTTTAGGAATTTAACGCCGGCACCTGGCGAAGAGGTTTCTGCCGTATCTTCGGCAAGGCTCGAGACGAAGCCGATTTTCTCGCCGCCGCGCTCCAGCACCAATGTGCCCGGGATGCGGCCCTTGAGCGGGGGTTCATTTTCAAGATCAAGATTGCCGGAGATAACCGGGAACTCGACCTTGTCCAGGAAAGCTGCCAGTGCAGTCGGACCATCATCAAATTCATGGTTGCCGACCGCCATCACATCATAGCCGATCCCGTTCATGAAATCGGCCGCTGCTGCTCCTTTGTACGTCGTATAGAAGAGCGAGCCTTGGAACTGATCGCCAGCATCGACAACGACGAAGTTCTTGCCTTCGTCTGACAACGCATCGCGGCGCTCATCCACCATAGACTTGATGCGGGCGACACCCCCAAAGCACTTTCCCTCAGCTTCGGATTCAGCATCACAGGTGGAATCGTACTTGTTGATCGATTCAATGCGTGAATGAACATCATTGGTGTGAAGGATGGTCAGGGAATAATCGGCGAATGCCGCAGTCGACAATGCCGTCGTCAGCGACAGCACTGCGGCGCTCAGAAGATGGTTTTTCATTTGATACTCGCCCTTGGATAGATTGTTCTTGAGGTCAGGCTTTTTGCCGGACCCTCACCTGCCGTGCCTTCCCAGGATGAGCATTCGTACTTGCCCACTCAGCAATGAGCAGACGCCGGAGCGCTCTCCCGAGAGCCGGATCGCCGGTGTCTGGAAATCTTGGTGCAGTTTTATGACAGGAGCAATAGAGGACGTAACGGAATGTGAAAAAAATTTTGCCAGATAAATATTTTTGCAGATTAGGCCACTGAGTATTGAGACCACAGCGAACCTCAGCCTTAGCCGCGGTCCGGAAACTCTTCGTCGTCCAGATCATCGGTTTCCACGACCGGGATGGAATACCCTTCGGAGAACCACCGGTTAAGATCAATCTTGGCGCAGCGATCAGAGCAGAACGGGTAGTCTTCCGGAGTGGATAGCTTTGAGCAGATCGGGCACGGACGCATCCGGCGCTGCGGTTTATTGCCGTTTTCTTCAGTCAATGTGGTCCCCTCCTGAAGCGCATTCACCATCAACGAAACGCGCAAAGCGTTAAGCGCCAGCAGTCGTCCAGTTTGCATGGACAGGGTAGCCTGCTGCTTGCAAAAGATTCACGGTCTCCGCCAGCGGCAATCCAACAACCGCCGGGTAGGACCCGACAAGCTTGACCACGAAACTGCCTGCAAGCCCCTGGATCGCATAACCGCCTGCTTTGCCGCGCCATTCTCCTGAGGAAATGTAGTCATCCATGTCCTGGCGGGACAACCGTTTGAAGCGGACACGCGTTTCGACAAGCTTTGTCCGCATTTTCCCGTTCGGCTCTGCCACGGCCACGCCGGTAAAAACACGATGCCCCCGTCCAGACAGCAGAGACAGGCACATGACGGCCTGATCGGTGAGTTCGGCCTTGGGCAAGATCCGCCGTCCGACACCGACCACCGTATCTGCGGCAAGCACAACGCCGCCTGTCATGGCATCGGTGTTCTTGGCGACCTCAAGCACAGCTTCAGCTTTGGCTCGCGCAAGACGCAAGGCCAACGCCCGCGGCGTTTCGAACTTCTTCGGGGTCTCATCAATATCAGCGGGCAGCAGATGATCCGGTTCCAGCCCGACCTGCTGCAGCAGCGCAAGACGGCGCGGCGAGGCGGACGCCAGGATCAACTGAGGGGCATTCGTCATAGATGCACGTGCTTTCCTGCCGGCGCAAGGCGACCTGCCGCTTACTTGAAGCGGTAGGTAATCCGACCCTTGGTCAAGTCATAGGGGGTCATTTCGACAAGAACCTTATCGCCCGCCAGAACGCGGATACGGTTCTTGCGCATACGTCCAGCCGTATGTGCGATGATCTCATGATCGTTTTCAAGTTTTACGCGGAACGTCGCGTTCGGCAACAGTTCTGTCACGACGCCCGGGAACTCCAGAGCTTCTTCTTTGGCCATTTGATATCCTGATTATGGCGGGCCTTGCCCGCAGGTGCCGCGGAACCTAGCCGATTAGGCTCAGAATGTGAACCATTCTTTCGCATCGGTCCCAAAGCGATGTTAGACGCCGCTTTATCATCCGCTGGGCGGGGGTGTCCAGTTCAACCGTTTCTTGATCCGCATCATCAGCATGTCCCGCACTGCACGGTATTCATTGAGGATCTGCTCCCGCGAACCGGTTGCCAAAGTCGGATCCATCGTGGGCCAATATTCGACATCAACTGCATCGGTCCGGGTCAGATCGAGAGCCCAGTGGTGCGCCTCTGGAGCAAGCGTCACAATGAGATCAAAGCCGCTCTCTTCGAGCTCGAGATAGCTCTTGGGGCGGTGTGCACTCATGTCTACGCCAATCTCCGCCATAACTGCATCGACAAAGGGATCGAGTTTCCCGGCCCGTACCCCGGCCGACTTTACATAGATCTGTCCCGGGAACAGCTTTTGCGTCAACGCTTCGGCCATGGGGGAGCGCACGGAGTTCATTCCGCACGCAAACAATACCGCAGTCGGACGCAGGTCCGGCCCGGCCACAGACCTTAGCCCTTCCAGTGCAAGGCGTAGACGAGGGTGAACAACCGCCGGGCGGTTGCCATATCCACCTCGATTTTTCCCTGAAGACGCTCCATCAGGATCGTGGAGCCCTCATTGTGCACGCCGCGGCGGCCCATATCGATAGCCTCGATCTGGCTGGGGGTCGCGTGGCGGATTGCCTCATAATAGCTCTCGCAGATGAGATCGTAGTCCTTGACGATCTTTCGCAAGGGGGTGAGCGAGAGAACGTGGGTGACCACCGGCTGGTCGTCTTCGGTTTGGATCTGAAAGACGAGCTTCTTTTCAATCACCGACAGGTTTAGAACGAATTTCGCAACTGGATGTCCGACCGGCTGAAAACAGTTTTCCTCGATCAAATCGTAGATGGCGACGGCGCGGTCATGCTCCACCTCCGGTGTGGAGCGGGCAATCGAGGCTTCGTCCAGCACCACGTCCACCAAACGGCCGCCCGCTGTTTCCGCAGAACTTTCCGATTGTGCATCGCTCATGCTGTCAAAGCCTTTCTCAGAACACCCTGCCTACATGTTCAGTCTGATGGAAACAGACCGCGCATGCGCCGACAAGCCCTCCGCTTCACCTAGAGCGATAGCGGCAGGACCAAGCGCACGCAAGTTTTCTGCGTTGCACTTGAGAATTGACGTGCGTTTGACAAACTCCAGTACCGACAAACCAGAGGAAAACCGGGCCGATCTTGCTGTCGGCAAGACGTGATTGGACCCGCCGACATAATCACCAATCGCTTCCGGCGTATGATGGCCCATGAACACAGCGCCCGCATTGCGCACCTTGTCCAGAAGCTGCTCCGGGTCTTCAACGGCAAGTTCGAGGTGTTCCGGCGCCAGGCGATTCGCGAGCGGCATCGCGTTGTCGAGGCTGTCGACCAGGATGATCGCGCCAAAATCCTGCCAGCTGGCACGGGCAACCTCTTCGCGCGGCAATGTCTTCAGCTGGCGCTCAACCGCACCCGCGACGTGATCGGCAAGTTCTGCGTCGTCCGTGATCAAAATGGATTGGGCGACCGGATCATGCTCTGCCTGGGCCAGCAAATCGGCAGCAATCCAGTCCGGATTGCTGTCCTTGTCCGCAATAACAAGAACTTCGGACGGGCCTGCAATCATGTCGATGCCAACCGTGCCGAACACACGGCGCTTGGCTGCGGCGACAAAGGCATTGCCTGGCCCGACAATCTTGGCAACTGGCTGGATGGTCTCTGTGCCGAAGGCCAGGGCTGCCACTGCCTGCGCACCGCCAATGCGGTAGATCTCGGAAACGCCAGCAATCTTGGCGGCTGCAAGAACAAGCGGGTTGAGCACATCATCCGGGCTCGGCACAACCATGACAATGCGCTCAACACCAGCCACCTTGGCTGGAACGACATTCATCAAGACCGAACTTGGGTAACTTGCCAAACCACCCGGCACATACACCCCAACTGCCTCGACCGCCGTCCAGCGGGAGCCAAGCTCAACGCCGATCGGATCGGTGTAGCGGTCATCTGCCGGGAGCTGACGTTTGTGGTGCGAAAAAATCCTGTCATGCGCCAACTGCAGAGCGTCCAGCGTTTCTGCCGACACTTCAGCAACCGCCGCATCGATCTGCGCTTGCGAGACCCTGAGGTCTGTCATTTTAGCGGCATTCAGGCGGTCGAATTTCGCGGTGTATTCCAGAACGGCCTGATCGCCGCGCTTTCGCACATCTTCAAGAATATCCCGGACGATCTGATCGACATCTTCCGACGCTTCCCGTTTGCCGGCCAGAAGTTCGGCGAAACGGGCTTCAAAATCAGCGCTGGTATTCGTGAGGCGTTGGACCACGCAACTCTCCATCTCGATTGGCGCTCAAAGCGCCAGCAAATCTTGTTTGTTCAGGTAAGGTCGTGCTGCGGCAGGTTTGGTGTCGACCAGGCGGCCCCCAGATCAGACAATTGGGCCTCGATGCACTCTACGTCCAGTTGGATGCTGGATCCTCCGGAAAAGGCGAGCTCAATCTGACCGGCCGGCGCGTCTTCTGCCGGCTTAAACGTAACCGCCAGCAATTCCAGTACAACGTCCTTGGCGTCCTGCTGAATTTTCTGGGATTTCATGCCGGTCACACGCGAGACCGCAAATGCTGACCGGCGGCGCTCATGTTCCTTGCTTCGCTTGTCGGCCTTCTTGTCCCAGACGAACCGGTTCATGACGAACACGGCCCTTTTTTCCTTTGGCAGATACCGGATATCCGCAATGGTGATCACGGCGTCCTGAACATGGGCGGAAAGAACCTGCAGGTCTTCCTCATCCAAAGCGGCAAGTTTCAATTGATCCATGGTGCTCAAACAAGTGTCCGTTTGTCGTGGTGTCGCGGCACTCATGTAGGGTTCTCCGCGCCAACTCCAAGGCTGATGACCTAGCCGGGATTTTTTAGAATGGCAACAAAGGAACAGTCGTTTCAGTCAGGGACAGACGGGAAATGGCCGTTGATCTGCTCGAAAGGACACTTCAGATGGAACCAGCGCAAAAGATCAGCTCTTCTCATTCTTGACCATTCCTGCAAAAGTTTCCGAAGACAGATAGGAACAGTTGCACCATGCGCTTCAGCACAAGACTTTTTGCCCTCGCATTGATGTTAAACGCATCACCGGCGCCCACAGCTTTGGCCGATGATCTGACAAAAGCCTTTGCTGAGACGATTTATGTGCCGGCCTACTCCAGGATTTTTTCTTTTCCGGACCGGTCAGAGCTTCTGGCCGCTACACTGACCGTTCACAATGTCGACCCGCAGACCCCGCTAACCGTGACCAAAGTCGATTACCACGGTGAAGACGGCAAGCTCCTGAAAAGCATCCTGGATGCACCGCTGCGCCTGGAACCGCTGGGCTCTGCCAGTTTCCTCGTGCCCAGCAACGACACCACCGGCGGCGTCGGCGCGAATTTCCTCGTGGAATGGTCGGCAGACCAGGGCGCCTTAAGCCCCTTGACCGAAGCGGTCATGGTGACCGGACCCGGCACTCCCGGCCCATCTTTCACCTCCCGCGGGCGCGTCATCAGCCGCACAGCGGCTAAGTAGTGGTGAAACGAATTACCCGGAAATCCGCTGGATCTGGGCGCCGCAGCGGGTGAGCTTGTCTTCCAGGCGCTCAAAGCCGCGGTCGAGGTGATAGACCCGGCTGACGGTGGTTTCGCCTTCTGCCGCCAGTCCGGCAATCACAAGCGACACGGACGCGCGAAGGTCCGTTGCCATCACCGGCGCGCCGCGCAGGGTGGAGACGCCTTCGACAGTCGCCGTGCGGCCATCAATCGCGATCTGAGCGCCAAGACGAGCCAGCTCCTGTACGTGCATGAAGCGGTTTTCGAAAATCGTTTCCGTGATCCGGCTTTTGCCGCCGGCCTTGGTCATCAGGGCCATAAACTGCGCCTGAAGATCGGTCGGGAAGCCTGGGAACGGTTCTGTGGTGACATCGGCCGGCTGAATGCCGTTGCCGTTGCGATAGACCTTCAGACCTTCATCCGTTGCGGTGATTTCCGCGCCGGTCTGGCGCAATGTGTCCAGCGCGCTTTCTAAAAGGTCGGTCCTTGCGCCCTGCAGCAGCACATCACCGCCCGTCATGGCAACCGCCATCGCATAGGTGCCGGTTTCAATCCGGTCCGGGACCACGGCATGGTGCGCGCCATGCAGGCGCGGGACGCCTTGAATGCGGATGGTCGAGGTCCCCTCGCCTTCGATCTTGGCCCCCATCGCCTTCAGGCAGCGGGCCAAATCAACCACTTCCGGTTCGCGGGCGGCATTGACGATTTCAGTTTCGCCTTTGGCCAAGGTCGCCGCCATCATGATGGTGTGGGTTGCGCCAACAGACACACGCGGGAATTCAACCCGGCCGCCGGTCAAACCGCCCGGTGCCTTCACAACGACATAACCGCCTTCGATTTCAATATCCGCACCGAGTGCTTCCAGGCCCTGAATGAAGAAATCAACCGGCCGTGTGCCGATCGCGCAGCCGCCCGGCAGTGAAACGCGAGCTTCGTGCATCCGGGCAATCAACGGGCCGACAACCCAGAAGCTGGCCCGCATCTTGGACACGAGCTCATAAGGCGCCGTCGTGTCCACGATCTCACGGGCTGTCAGGTTCAATGTCTGCCCGGCCAGATCGTCCTGACCGGTGCGCTTGCCATTGACCGAATAATCGACCCCGTGATTGGAGAGGATCTGCATCAGTTGGGCGACGTCGCGCAAGCGCGGCACATTCGACAGCGTCAGGGTTTCGTCGGTCAACAGGGACGCAATCATCAAGGGCAGTGCGGCATTTTTTGCGCCGGAAATCGGAATGATGCCGTTCAGCTCCGCGCCGCCGGTGACTTTGATGCTGTCCATTTTTTTCCCCGAACCCAAGCCGCAAAGCCGCGGCGTCCCCAAGAATTTCTTAATCTAGAACGTGCGATCTACACGCAACTTATGGCCCTTGCAAGGCAGGCCATTGGCGCAGTCTCGCCGATGGCGCAAGGTCTTGCTAAGGATCGGCAGGTTTAATCCGCCTTGGATTTGCGCGCAGCCGATTTCCGCCGCCGCAAATTTGCACGCAGGGCTTCGGCTAGCCGGTCCTCGCGGCTTTGAGGTGGCGTCTTTGCACCGCCTGGTTTTGAAGCTGCGCTGGCCCCGGTTTCCTGTTTCGCAACATCCTGGCTTGGCTTGTCTTTTTCACTCATGGCTTGGCTTGTGCATTAAAAGAGGATCGCAACCTATCAAGGGTCCGCACGCCAGGTCAAAGGCATTGGGATCAGCCGCCCTTCAAGGGCTTTATACAAAGGACACCTATCCTGACTTGTTCCCACAGGAAAGGAACTCTTGCCTGAAATATCCACAGCCCCGCAACCAAGGAAATCTGAACGGATCGGCGGCATTGCCGATGAAAACCAAACAGTGGATCCTCCGCTCTTCCAGATAGACTGAAAAAAATCGCAAACGGCGCTTGCGTCCCTGGACCGCTTATGGCAAAAGCCCCCTCATTCCGGGCGGCCACGCTGCTCGGGGCCAGCACTTACGTCCCAAAACACTTGTTTTGCCGACGCTGGGTTGACCAGAAACTGGTCCCCAAACGATGCTGCCGTAGCTCAGGGGTAGAGCACTCCCTTGGTAAGGGAGAGGTCGAGAGTTCAAATCTCTCCGGCAGCACCATTTTCTAGCGATCGACATACCAACGCGCATCGTGATCGAAGCGGCTTCAGGAACGTTCAACTGCGCACGATCACCTCTGCGAAAAAGTCTCCACGCAGGTCCATAAAGCGTCTTTTTTGGATCTCATGGGCTTTACGTGGTCAATGATGTAGGATCCTGACCGAGGGCAGCGTTGTTCAACGTTCCCAAGAAGGATGATCATTTGGGAGTGCCGCGAGATGAGTTTGTTGGAACCGAAAGCTTCCCTCCTCTCCGCGACAGATCTTTCCGGGCTTTGGGCCTTTGGCCTGATCAGCGCCCGTACGGGCGAGCCGCTGATCTTTGAAGGCGGCGAACACCAACTTGATACCAGCCTCATCTCTTACGGATACAATCAGGTCACCGACAGCAGCGGCAATTTGAAATCCGCCGCCGCAGCCCCCTTTTCCGGAGGTGAACTGCTGGTGCTGTCGGATACGCCAATCACCGATCCAAACACCGTTGAATACGCCCGCACCCTCGCAATCATGGCACCGATCCGTGACGCGATCCTCTATCAATACGATCAGACATCCCGTGCCGAATGGGAGTTCCTAACTGCCGTCTTGACTCTGAATGGTCTCAAAACCTTGGGCGCCACAACCTCCAGCGCATCGCTGCTGGCAAGTGGCGAGGTGTTTGATTATGTCGCAACCGGCCCCACCGACGGCAATCCGGTGCTGCAATATCTTGAAGAGGCTGAACTTGAACTGAAATGCCTCGGCTTCACAGCGTTTAACTTCACCAATCCCGAAGGCACCAATCACTGTGAAGAGACAGGGCTGGTTGAGGGGTCAGGGATCAGGACATCCGCTGTTCTGGACGCCGGTGTTGATGAGGTGTTTTACCTTCAGGAAAACGATGATGTGGCTGCCGCCCTGCTGGACGGATCAGCGCACTACAACACCTTTGGCTGGCGGGAGGGCCGTGACCCCAATGGCTGGTTCGATACGGACTGGTATTTGGCACAGAACACGGACGTCGCCGCGGCGGACATCAACCCGCTTACGCACTACCTTGATCACGGATGGCGCGAGGGAAGAAGCCCCTCAGAATACTTCAACGGGGATCGTTATCTGAACGCAAACCCGGATGTGGCCAATGCCGGGATCGATCCGCTCAGCCATATGGTGATGTTTGGTCTTGCAGAAGGCCGAGATTGGGGACTTCTCTAAGCGAAAGCTCCAACATTGTTACTTGTATGTGGCACCAGAACCATCAACGACTCATACCGGACTTGCCATCACCAGAAGAATGACAGCCTCCTCGGCTCAGCTGAGCGCAGAGCACCGCTAGCGAAACCGCTATGAATGGGTCGTATCCGGTGTCGACTATTCCCTACGGCCGTTCTGACAGCGTCGCTGGCAGCAACACAGCATTCAAGCGGCCTAAATTTCACCTCAGATGAGATGGAAACTGCCTAATCAGTGCTCGAAGAACCGGGCAGTCGGCTCCCCGTTGGTCGGCCTCCGCCTGGTTTGAAAAATCGAAATTACTCATCGCTGTATCAAAGAATATTCGAGGCCAGGATGACTTACGAAGTTGATGACGACATATATCCGGCAACGACCGGCATCTACATCGAAGCGACCTGGTTCGGATACGGAACGTATACCGGAAGCGGTGTTCTCGTTGGACGCAACGACATCCTGACGGCAGCCCATGTCGTCTATGACCCTATTTGGGGTATTGCCGATGATATTGTGCTTTACCCGTCCTACGATCCCGACGACTTTTTCAACGACACTGTCGAATGGTCGACAGTTCACTATTTCCCAGATTTCGATCCAGACGCAGATGGACGCTTGTATTGGGGTGATTTCAATTCCGGCACTCTAGGGGAGACCGAACTTGATATCGCCCTATTCACTCTCAGCGAGGCAGCCGGAGACGTCTATGGCTGGATGGGAATGGACTACGGATTCAACGGCGGGAATGTGGGTGTTCTGGGCTACCCGGGCATTTATGGCCGGCAGCCCATGTATGACACCGGCTCCGTCAGCAACGCACCTTTTAACGACTACGCGTTTCTCTATGATGGGAACCTTGAGGTCAACAGCGGCAACTCGGGCGGCCCAATATTCTATGACTATGGTGATGGGCCCTATGTGGTCGGAATTGTCTCCACCGGCATCGCAGCTGTTGATATTGCCGGCCATGAGTACTGGTTGCGCGACTACATTCGCGACAACGATGTGGCACTGTCCGGCGGCAGGTTTGATCCCACATCAAGCGGCAGCACGGTAACGATCGACTTGGTCGAAGATGGTGTTTACCGCTTCTACAACAGCTCAACCGGGACACATTTTTACACCTCGGCTTATGCCGAGGCGACCTCGATCAACACGAGCTCATCCCAATACAGCTACGAAGGCGTCGCTTATAAGAGTGTCGACAGCACGGGTTCCAATGCGGTCGAGTTCTACCGGTTTTACAACACAGATACGGGCACGCATTTCTTCACAGCAAGCGCCGCGGAACGCGACTCAGTGATCTCAACTCTGCCTCAGTTCAACTATGAAGGCGTTGCCTATCACCTCCACAGTACTGCGGACGCCGACGACATTGCACTCTATCGTTTTTTTAATACGGAAACGGGAACCCATTTCTATACAGCTGTTCAAGCGGAACGGGACAACGTGATCAACACGCTCTCGCAATACACCTATGAGGGAATTGTCGGATACGTTGACATTGCCTAGCGCGCAATGTGGCATCAGACCACGAGACTAAGGCTGCCCTGTTCGAAAGAGATACTGACCCTAGACCGGGCTTTCCATCACCAGAAGAATGACAGCCTCTTCAGAGAGGACTTCATAGCTGTGGGCGACATCGCCGGGGAACCGGAAATAGTCGCCTTCTAAGAGGGTTTCCGGTTCGTCTGCGGGGCCGACGCGGATCTCGCCTTTTGCAACGAAAACATGTTCGATCGTACCGGCGGGATGCGGCTCGGCCGAGCGGAGTGCACCGCCGGAAAGGCTGGTCCGGTAAAGATCGCGGCGGCGGCCAGGCGGGCAATTTGCCAGCAGGACAGCGGTAAATCCGGCTGCTTCCGAGGCGACCGGCTCCCCCTCCCCGGCCCGGATGAGTGTTTTATCCGTCGTACCCGTCTCAAACAGGAAGCTGAACGGGATATTGAGTGCACTCGCGATCGCCCAAAGCGTTTCAACACTCGGGTTGCCCTGCCCCGCCTCCAACTGGGACAAGGTCGACTTTGCGAGCCCGGCGGTCTTTGCAAGCGCAGACAAGCTCATGTCTGCTTTCAATCTTTCTCGTTGAATAGCTTTTGCAATGAGGGTGATCGGTGTCATGTCGCATGGTCTCTTGTTGTTCGTTCGTTTTAACACTCATGTGTTCGATTTGACAAACGCCACCCAATCGTTCATTTATTAAAACCATGTTCTTTATATCGAACGACCATTATCGAATTAGCACCTCTCAGGCGACACTCATGAGCATGACACGCAATGACGGCGGAACGCCCGACCTCGCAGGCGAACCAACCAGCACCTTCCGATCCGATGTTTCGGACGGTATCCGGGATGCCCTGCCAATCTTGTTCGCCGTTGCCCCGTTTGCTGCCGTATTCGGCGCTATTGCGCTGGAGAACGGACTGACCTTTGGCGAGCTTCTGCTGACATCGATGTCCATTTACGCTGGGGCTAGTCAGTTCGTTATGCTGGATTTGCTCGGCCAGGGCGTGCCGGCCTGGTCTATCGTTTTAACGGTCTTTGCGGTGAACTTCCGGCATGTGCTCTATTCGGCCGCCGTCGGCCGGCATTTGAGCAAGTTTACGACATTGCAGAAGGCACTGGCTTTTTTCGTTCTGGTTGATCCGCAATATGCAGCAGCCGAGCGGCGCGCGGGGCGGGATGGCCTCCGGCCCGCCTATTACTTTTCGTTCGCAGCTGCAATTTATGTCGTCTGGATCACGTCCAACTGCCTCGGCGCTGCTTTCGGGTCGCTGATTGAAGATCCGGCCGCCTTCGGTCTTGATGTGATGCTTCCGATCTATTTCGCTGGCCTTGTCGCCGGTTTTCACACCCGCCGCGGGTTCGGAGTGATCCTGCTGGTCAGTGCAGCCGCCTCTACCCTCGCCTTCCACACGATCGGCAGTCCCTGGCACATCACGATTGGCGGCCTTTGCGGCCTTGCCGCGGCTGCCCTGCTCAGCCGACCCAAGGAAGAGGTTTCCCATGGATAACACCGTTCTGATCATCTGCCTGTGTGCCCTGGCCACCTACCTCACAAGAACCGGCGGACATCTGACCCTGTCGCGTTTTGGTGCGCTTCATCACCGCGCGGAAGCTGCGCTCGATGCCGTCCCGGTGGCCGTGCTCACCGCGCTGGTTGCCCCCGCCGCAACGACGGAAGGCCCCGCGGAGGCCATCGCGATCATCTTGGCAGGCGTTCTGACTTTGCGTTTTTCCCTGATCATCAGCGTTTCGGCGGGAATATTCAGTGTAGTGGCCCTTCGCAGCCTTGGGCTGTAACGCACTGAAAAACGGCCGGAGGAAAGATCCCTCCGGCCGCTAACTGTATTACTTGGTGCCGCTGCAGCCGATCAGATGTCTATGGACCGGGCTATCAGCTCTTTCATGATCTCATTGCTGCCGCCATAAATCATCTGCACCCGGGAATCGGCATAGATGCGGGCAATCGGATACTCCATCATATAGCCATATCCGCCATGCAGCTGCAGGCATTCGTTGGCGATCTCGTTCTGAACTTGCGTACCCCAGTATTTCGCCATGGAAGCTGTTGCCGCATCCAGCGTGCCCTCGTCCATCCGCGCAATACAGTCATTTACAAAACTGCGCAGCACTTCCGCCTTGGTCTTGCACTCGGCCAGCTTGAAACGTGTGTTCTGGAAGTCCATGACACGCTGACCAAAGGCTTTGCGGTCCTGAACGTAGCGAACCGTCTCATCGATCGCGAAGTCGATTACACCCAGCGCCAGACAGGCAATGATCAGCCGCTCCCAGGGCAGCTGCTTCATCAGCTGATAAAAACCCTGCCCTTCTTCGCCTCCCAAAAGGTTCTCCGGGGGTACGCGCACGTCTTCGAAGAACAACTCGGATGTGTCATTCGCCTTGCAGCCGAGTTTCTTGAGGTTCCGGCCCCGCGTAAACCCATCTGCGCCCTGAGTTTCTAGAACCAGGAGGGAGACGCCCTTCGACCCTTTCGTCTTGTCGGTCTTGGCGACAACAATGATCAGGTCTGCAGTCTGGCCATTGGTGATGAAAATCTTCGACCCGTTCAGCACGTACTCATTACCGACAAGCTCGGCTGACGTCTTGACGCTTTGAAGGTCGGACCCGGTGCCGGGTTCGGTCATGGCAATCGCACCGACATATTCGCCGGAGGCAAGCTTCGGCAGCCAGCGCTCTTTCTGGCTGTCCGTGCCATAAGCTGCAACATAGTGATTGACGATCGACTGGATGGAAAAACCCCAGCTGCTCTCGCCCTTGCGCCCCTGGAGGTAGGCCGTCACCGCATCAAAGCTGATCGGGGCTCCGGCGCCGCCAAACTCTTCGGGAAGCGCAGCGCCCAGAATTCCGGCCTCACCGGTTTTGGTCCAAAACTCGCGGTCAACGACACCCTGGTCGTTCCACTTTTCGATATTCGGCACCATTTCATCATCCAGCAAACGAGACGCTGAATCGTAGAACATTCGGTGCTCTTCCTGAGGCCAGGATGCGGTGGCGGCAAAAACAGACACGATAACCTCCCAAGGGTCCAATTCTTACGTTTACGGAAAGGTGACGCACTTGTTACTTTTTGTCAATTTCTATCTGAATGTGCGATGACCCGGCACAGGAACCTGAAGACGTCCTGATTGCCGGTATGTTCGCGGCGTCACGCCTGTCCACTCTTTGAAAGCACGAATGAAAGCGCTGGTCTCACTGAATCCGAGGCGCAGCGCGATGGCTTCGATACTCTCGTCTGTTTCTGCCAGCATCGCACGGGCATGGTCCCGCTTGACCTGAAGTCGGATATCTGGAAGTGAGACACCTTCTTTTTTCAAACGGCGTCGCAGCGTGTAGACCGGCACCTCAAGCAGGCTGGCAAGTTCATCCATGGACGGCAATGGCCTGTTTTCAACGATCGCCGCCTCAATCAGCCCCGCCACTTCTTGCGACACATCTTGAAGCAAAGCCACGGGCATGAAGGCATCCATCGGCGTGCGCCGGGCCCAGGCAACGGCGGCCTCCTCACTCCGGTGCAAAGGCCAGGCTTGAACATCGACCGGCATAGAAAAGCCGCTGTTTTCAGAGGAAAACGAAGAACGTGCGCCGGGGAAGAGTTCGCCACAGCCTGACGCCCAGGCCGGCCGTGGATAGTCGAACCAGACCGACGCCAGCGGCACCCATTTACTGGCGAGCCACCCCGTCAGCCGGTGCATCAACACCAATATAGCCTCAATACCAAATTCCGACCTCGGAAAGGCTGGGGTCGTGCGCTCGAGCTGAAACCGGCACTCTGAACCGGCAGTGGAAAATGTCACAGTGAACGTGTTGTCCAGCATGTTCATGAATTCCGCCAGCCGCGAGAGCGCGCCACCGACCGTCTGTCCGCGGGAAGCGTGTTCTGCCATCAGTGCCAGCGTGCCAATGCGCTGCGGCCGCTCCAGCTGCCCGGCGAACTCGTCGTTCATCTGAAGGGAGATTGCGCGGCTGAGGCGGATGAAATCCTGCGCCGTCGGCGCATCCGACAAACACTCAAGCTTGGCCGCGGTGAGTGCATCTGCCTGACTGTAACCAGCCTCGGCATACCCTCGCAGAAGATTGCCCACCAGACCTGAATATGCAGTTGTCATAACCTGCGTTTTGTAAGTTTATGTCAATTATGAACCCCTTGAGTGCCAGAAACAGGCGCAAAAGTCCATCCCGCTTCGCCAACTGGTAGATCAAGCGTGGTTTTCGGATCTGGAAATTTAGAGCGCGAACATGACCTCTGCAGCCCGGACGGCGGCGGAGGCGCGGTTCTCGACCCCAAGCTTTACAAAAATCTGCTCAAGGTGCTTGTTCACCGTTCGTGGGCTCAGGTTCAGGATTTCGCCAATATCCTTGTTGGACTTGCCTTTGGCAATCCAGATCAGGACTTCTGCTTCGCGCTGGGTCAGCTGAAACTCGACCTGCAGCGCCCGCACTTGCCCTTCCTCGTCTTCCGCCGTCACGCGAAAGAGATTCTCATCCGGCCCAACACGGCCGAGAGGATAGAGCTGGACGGCCAATTCTTCAGACAGTCCCAACATGAAACTGCCGCGCCGTGGCGCATCTGCACTGCTCTCAAGCCATTCGCCAAGCGCACGGCCCAGCTGAAAAAGCGTTGCATCTGCAGCGCCGGTCCGCGCCAAAAGGGTGTGGATCTGGGGCGTGGTCCACAGGATCGCCCCTTCCGAGGATACAGCGACGAGATGCCGTCCGGCGGCATCGAGCGCAACATGCGCACTCTGAACGGATCGGGCGTTGCGCAAATGCACCTTGATCCGGGCCTTCAGCTCATCAACATCAATGGGCTTGGTGAGAAAGTCGACCCCGCCGCAATCCAGTGCCTTTACGATGTGTTCCGTCTCCGAAAGCCCTGTCATGAAGATCACAGGAACATGCTGAAGGCCTTGGTTCTCCTTGAGCTTCCGGCAGGTTTCGAACCCGTCGAGCCCCGGCATCACTGCATCCATGAGGATTGTGTCCGGGGTTACCCGCTCGCAGATGGAGAGAGCTGCTTCACCACTGGTCGCAACCAGGACCGCAATGCCGGTCTTTTTCAGAGCTTCTGTCACAAAGCCGAGGGAGTCCGGGCTGTCATCAACCACAAGAACGGTGTCGCGGCGGTTATCCATCCTGCCTCTCCAATCCGTTCAACACATCCTTGTACCCTTCAAAATCGAACCGGCTCAGATGCTCCTGCAGCGCGCGAACCAGCGGCTCGTTGACCGGGTCTTCGGTCAGCTCCGTCAGCTTCGCCTCAATCCCCTCAACATAGCCAATTTCAGCGAGATTGATCAGATCGGCAATATGGCGCCCTCCCGGCGACGTCAGTCCAGAGCTTTGAGAGAGTGCCAAATCTGATTCCACCTGTGCATGTTCGCTCCATTCGACACCCGTATGTTGTTGGATCAGATCGAGCAGCTGGTGAATATCAAACGGCTTGGCGAGCGACGCAGTGTGATTGGTTGGCCCTTCCGGTTTCAGCGCCTGATCACCGATATTGGCCGATAGCATAATGATCGGGGCTGTTTCCCCTTTCATCCGTAGGTCCTTGACCAGCTCCCAGCCGTTTGTCCCGGGCATAAGGATGTCCACAAGATAAAGGTCCGGCTTGAGGGGCAAGACAACTTCAACACACTGGTTGGCACTTGCCGCTTCGAGAACGACGAAGCCAAGTGGATCAAGAATATCGCGGACCAAGGCCCTATGATCCGGGTTGTCGTCGATCACCGCGATCGTCTGACGAGGCCCCACGTAGCCACTGATCCGCTTTTCGCGGCGAACAGCGGTCACAGGCTTATCAACTGCAGCCAGCATGAGCCGGACTTCAAACCGGGAGCCGTCTCCCTCAGAACTGGAGAGCGCAACGGCGCCGCCCAGCGTTTCGGTCAGCAGCTTTGTAATCGTGAGCCCCAGCCCCAAGCCTGGGATTCTATCTGTCTCCTGGGTTGCACTGCGGGCGAAGGGTTCGAAGATTTTTGCCTGTTCATTGAGGGGGATGCCGGGGCCGCTGTCCTCGACTACAAAGCTCGCAACTTGCGACCTATAGGTCACGGCGAAGGACACGTGCCCAGCGTTCGTAAACTTGATGGCGTTCGACAACAGGTTGACCAGGATTTGACGCAGACGCTTTTCGTCGGTGCGCACGATCACCGGCAGGTTGTCAGCCCGTTCGAAATGAAAGTCCAGTCCCTTTGCTTTCGCCTGCATTCGGAACATGTCAACGATTTGATCAAGGAACTCGTGGCAATTGATCTCATTCGAATAGACCTGCAATCGGCCGGCCTCAATCCGTGAAATATCCAACAATCCGTCGATCAAGCCGGAAAGGTGCTCGGCGCTTCGGCGAATGGTCGTCACAGCCGGTTTTCGGGCTGTCGGCAGCGCCTCATCCCGCTCCAAAACCTGGGCATAACCGAGGACTGCATTGAGAGGCGTCCGCAGTTCATGGCTGAGGCCGACCACATAGCGGCTTTTCGCAAGATTGGCAGCTTCCGCATCTTCCTTGGCCTTTTGAAGCGCGGCATCGGTGACATTGTGAGCGTCAATTTCCTTCTGCAAAAGAGCGTTCTGGCGGGCGGATTCTTCTTCAGCCACATGGCGGGTGTCATGCGCAAGCACCAGGAACCAGGACGCGATACCAGCCGCGATCGCGAAGACGAAGAAGATGAGGGCGACGATTTCGCCCAAAATCCCGGTTGGATCTCCAAGGCGGCTGACCGCTTGGGCATAGATGATCCAGAGCACAGCTCCAATTGCAGCGATACCGAAGACGGCCGTCAGCGCATACCGGCCAAGCCGTGTCTGAAACATCTCCATGACCGGCACTGGCAGCACTGCACCAGCCACCGACCCGAGCTGATAATTCAGGCGCGCCTTGGGTTTGCAGGAATCATGACATCTGGCATCCAGCGAGCAACACAGGGAGCAGATCGGTGCCTGATAGGCGGGACAGTACGCCATATCTTCCGGCTCAAAAGGATTCTCGCAAATGGAACAGGCTATGTGATCTCGCGCCTGCCAACTTTTGCGCGGCTTGCGCGCAAGGTAGTATTGGCCCTTGGTCGCCCAGGCGATGAGCGGTGCAGCCACGAACGCGATGGCCATGGCAAGGAAGGTCGAGAGCGCTGCGGCCACCTTACCGAAATAGCCGAACTGCGCGGCGAGTGCAAAGCCCGCAGCCAGCAGCATCGCGCCAGTGCCGACAGGGTTGATGTCATAAAGGTGCGCCCGCTTGAATTCGATCCCGGGCGGGGAAAGACCGAGCGGTTTGTTGATGAAGAGATCAGCCGAGATAGCTGAAAGCCAAGCCATGGCGATGATTGAGAAAACACCCAGCGTTTCCTCCAGCATCCGGTAGATGCCCAGCTCCATCAAAAGAAGCGCGATAACCACATTGAACACGAGCCAGACAACCCGGCCCGGATGCGAATGGGTTAGACGGGAGAAGAAGTTCGACCAGGCAAGCGAGCCCGCATAGGCATTCATCACGTTGATTTTGAGCTGCGCCACAACAACAAAGGCAGCCATCAGCAACAGCACAACTGTCTCGTTCGGAATCATGTATCCGAACGCCACGGTATACATTCTTGATGGATCGTCCGCATGCTCGACCGGCACGCCGTGGGACAAGACAAGAACCGCGAGGAACGACCCGGCGATCATCTTCGGTGCACCGAGAATGACCCAACCGGGCCCGGCGAGGAATACTGCCAGCCTGTGACGCTTCCTACCGTGGTCAGTGGCCGGCAAAAACCGCAGAAAATCAACCTGCTCTCCGATCTGTGCCATTAAAGCAAGGATCACAGCGGATGCTGCGCCAAAGCTGATCAGACTGATGCTGTCCCAGCCGCTTTGTGCGGCTTTTGGCGCACCAGTTGCCGGGTCAATGCCGGAAAAACTCAGCCAGGTGCCGAGGGCCTGCCAGTCCGTAAACAGAATGAAGACGAAGGGTAGAATGTTCAGGATGATCCAGAAGGGCTGGGTCGCCAACTGAAACCGGCTGATCCAGGTGATGCCATGCGTGACCAGAGGAATAACCGCGACCGCGCTGATGATATAGCCGAGCCAAAGCGGTATCCCGAATGCAAACTCCAAAGCCCCAGACATGATCGAGGCTTCGATCGCGAAGAGAATAAAGGTGAAACTGGCGTAGATCAGCGATGTAATTGTTGATCCGATATAGCCAAACCCTGCCCCGCGAGTCAGAAGATCAATGTCCACGCCATATCGGACCGCATACCGGCTTATCGGCAGGCCGACGATCAAAAGGACCAGGCTTCCGACGAAAATCGCGAGAAAGGCATTCGCCGTGCCGTGGGAGAGCGTGATCGCTCCACCGATCGCTTCCAGAGCAAGGAAAGATATGGCCCCAATGGCCGTTTGGGAAATGGCACGGGATGAGAATTTCCGTGCGCCCTTGGCGGTGAACCGGAGCGCATAATCCTCAAGGGTCTGATTGTTGACCCATTTGTTATACTGGCGCCGGATCGGCACGATGCGTTGGCGCGCCGTCACTGAGCTGCCTCAATAATAGGCAGCCGCCCTTTCTGCAGGCAGATTCGAGCCTCCATTCCCCACTTGCGCTCCGCGTTTTTTCGTTTTGATGAAGCAGAGCAAGTTTTGCGCCAGCCCTTTGAGAGGAAGCAGCCACCGCCAATCTGCAGATAGGGTGATAGAAGTGATTTTGTCGGGTTACCTTCCCTGCCTGAGCAGTCCACGCGACAACTCGCCAAAATTACACTCATAATTTCAGAAGCTTAGATGACAGCGACCGGCAACTTACGTCAATTGACGTATACCGCACCGCAACAAACCACCGCACGATCTTTCTCCGACAGCGGCACTCCTTCCAGCCGCCTCGCACCGGCATGGGGGCTGGTGACGTCACTCAAGAGGGGAAAGTCAATGACCAAGACATTCAAGCAACTGATGCTGGGCGGCCTGATGGCGTCCACCATGATCGGCGGTGCCGCAGCTGAGGAAACCATCAAGGTTGGTATTCTGCACTCGCTCTCCGGCACGATGGCGATTTCCGAAACCACGTTGAAAGACGCCATGCTGATGCTCATCGAAGAGCAGAACAAGAAGGGTGGCCTTCTCGGCAAGAAACTCGAAGCTGTTGTCGTAGACCCGGCTTCCGACTGGCCGCTGTTTGCCGAAAAGGCGCGTGAGCTCATCGAAGTGAACGGTGTTGATGCGGTCTTTGGGTGCTGGACGTCCGTCTCCCGCAAATCCGTTCTTCCGGTCTTTGAAGAGCTGAATTCTCTTCTGTTCTACCCGGTCCAGTACGAGGGCGAAGAATCCCAGCGCAACGTCTTCTACACCGGTGCTGCGCCGAACCAGCAGGCCATCCCGGCTGTTGATTACCTGATGAACGAAGAAGGCGTCGAGCGCTGGGTTCTGGCAGGTACCGACTACGTCTATCCGCGTACGACCAACAAGATCCTTGAAGCATACCTCAAGTCCAAGGGTGTTGCTGAAGAAGACATCATGATCAACTACACGCCGTTCGGTCATTCCGATTGGCAGACGATCGTCTCCGACATCAAGGCCTTCGGGTCAGCTGGCAAAAAGACCGCCGTGGTCTCCACCATCAACGGTGACGCCAACGTTCCGTTCTATAAAGAACTCGGCAACGCCGGTATCAAAGCTGAAGACATCCCGGTTGTTGCCTTCTCCGTAGGTGAAGAAGAACTCGCCGGCCTCGACACCGCCCCGCTCGTCGGCCACTTGGCAGCCTGGAACTACTTCCAGTCCGCCGACACTGATGCAAACGCAGAGTTCATCGAAACCTGGCAAGCCTTTGTCGGTGACGAAGAGCGTGTGACCAACGACCCGATGGAAGCCCATTACATTGGCTTCAACATGTGGGTTGAGGCTGTCAACAAGGCCGGCACCACAGATCCGGACGCTGTCATTGACGCGATCGTTGGCGTGTCCGTTCCGAACCTGACCGGCGGCTACTCTGCCATGATGCCGAACCACCACATCACCAAGCCGGTGCTGATTGGTGAGATCCAGGACGACGGCCAATTTGAAACCGTTTGGGAAACCTCCGGCCTCGTTGTTGGCGATGCCTGGTCGGATTATCTGGAAGGCTCCAAGGACCTGATCGCGGATTGGCGCGCTCCGCTGTCCTGCGGCAACTTCAACACCGTAACCGGCAAATGCGGTGGATCCGGCTCCTAAGTTAAGGGCTGGAATATGCGGGACGGGCAATTGATGGGGGCCCGTCCCGTTTCCTTCCGAGTTGCCAAGAACAGGTAACCTCCTGTTGCCCATCTCCCCGAAAGGAACCTCATCCTTCGAGACGCTGTGACAGCGGATCCGCAGGATGATTGGCGGATATCTTTCAACCGCGGTGGACCAATGTCCTTTTTGAAATCATTCCTCGTTTTCCTGTGCCTTGCAGTGCTGTCAATCGGATCAGTTTCCGCACAAGACAGCAGCGAAGCGCTCCGGCCGCTGGTCAATGAACTTGCCAAAGGCAAATTCGACGAAACCCAGCGCCAGGTTGAAGCGCTCAAAGCGACCGGTGATCCGAAGGTTGCGTCTGCCCTAGAGGCGCTGAGCGCGGGCGATCTTTATTTCCGCAAATCTGACGGAATGGTCTTCATCGCTCAAAGGGAGGGGAAATCCTATAATCTCACCGACCCGCTCACAGGAGAGGCTGCGGGTACAGCGGGCCGCCGAGAAGTCAAAAAGATCAAGGTCAACAACCGGCTCCGCCGCGTCATACGAGCTGCACTTGGATCACTGACCCTGCAGGCACCCGATCCGGCTGTCCGCATGACAGCCGCCGAAGCGATTTTCAAAGCCCAGGATCCGGAGAAGATTGAAGCGCTGGATGAAGCGCTCGCCGCCGAAACCGACGACAACGTCCGCACAGTCATGGAGCAGGCGCGCGCGGCGGCAGTCCTGAATTCCGATCTGGATGAGACTGAAAAGCTGGAGGCAGTTCAAACGCTGTCCGACATGGGCAACCGGGATGCGCTCTCCCTTCTGATTGCTACTCAATCCGCCTCCACGGGCGCCGTTCAAGAAGCTGCCGCAAACGCAGTTGCCAAGATCGAGAAGTCCATCGCCACCTGGGATGCTGCTCAGAACATCTGGTACGGCCTGTCGCTCGGCTCTGTTTTGCTGCTTGCCGCAATTGGCCTTGCCATCACCTTCGGCGTCATGGGGGTCATCAACATGGCCCACGGCGAAATGGTCATGATCGGTGCTTATGTCACCTTTGTGGTGCAGGAGCTGATCCGCACTTCCGCGCCGGGCCTTTTCGACTATTCCCTGTTCATTGCTCTTCCGCTTGCCTTCGCGACCTCTGGCCTTATCGGCATTGGGATTGAGCGCGGTGTCATCCGCTGGCTCTATGGCCGCCCATTGGAAACCCTTCTCGCCACCTGGGGGATCTCGCTCATTCTCCAACAGGCGGTCCGGTCGATTTTTGGACCGACAAACCGCGAAGTCGGCAATCCTGACTGGATGTCCGGTGCCTTCGAGATCGGTCAGATGACGGTCACCTACAATCGGATGTGGATTATCCTGTTTGCCCTGCTGGTCTTCGCCGGGCTGATCCTGGTTCTTAAGAAAACACCTTTCGGGCTTTACACACGAGCCGTTACCCAGAACCGGCGTATGGCCGCGTCCATGGGGATCCGTACACCCTGGATCGACGCTCTGACCTTTGGTCTCGGCTCAGGGATCGCGGGGATTGCCGGTGTTGCTCTCTCCCAGATCGACAACGTTTCCCCGAACCTCGGACAAGGCTACATCATTGACAGCTTCATGGTCGTGGTCTTCGGCGGCGTCGGAAACCTTTGGGGCACGCTGGTTGGCGCCATGACCCTTGGCGTGGTCAACAAGTTCCTTGAGCCTTACGCAGGAGCGGTTCTCGCCAAGATTCTGGTGCTCGTCTTCATCATTCTATTCATTCAAAAGCGTCCACGGGGTCTGTTTGCCCTCAAGGGCCGGGCAGTTGAAGCATGATGACGTCCTTTCTTTTCCGCGCCATGGACGCCCGTGCGGGTATATTCCTAGCGCTGCTCACCGCCGTGATCCTGCTGGTCCCGGCCGGCAATCTCCTGGTCCCGGAAGATTCCCCGTTCCATGTTCCGACCTATGCGGTTGCGCTGATGGGCAAATACCTGACCTACGCACTGCTAGCCCTCTCGGTCGATCTTGTTTGGGGCTTTTGCGGGATCCTGTCGCTCGGCCATGCCGCCTTCTTTGCGCTCGGCGGTTATGCCATGGGCATGTACCTGATGCGCCAGATCGGCAGCCGGGGCGTTTATGGCGACCCGATCCTTCCCGATTTCATGGTGTTCCTGAACTGGGATGCCTTGCCCTGGTTCTGGTACGGCTTTGACATGTTCTGGTTTGCAGCACTGATGGTGGTGTTGGTTCCAGGCGCTCTAGCCTTCGTGTTCGGCTGGTTTGCTTTCCGCTCGCGCGTCACGGGCGTTTACCTCTCCATCATCACGCAGGCCCTTACCTACGCGCTGTTGCTGGCCTTCTTCCGCAATGACATGGGGTTCGGCGGCAACAACGGCCTGACCGACTTCAAAGACATCCTGGGCTTCGACATCCAGGCGGACACGACACGGGCGGCGCTCTTCGCAGCCTCCGGGATTGCCCTCGGCCTTTGTTACATCATCTGCCGGGCGATCACGCGGTCTAAACTGGGCAAGGTGCTGGTCGCCGTGCGCGATGCGGAAAGCCGGACACGGTTCCTCGGCTACCGGGTCGAACACTACAAGCTCTTTGTCTGGACCATATCAGCAATGATGGCCGGGATTGCAGGTGCACTTTATGTTCCTCAAGTTGGCATCATCAACCCGGGTGAGTTCGCGCCAGCCAACTCCATTGAAGTGGTGATCTGGGTCGCAGTTGGCGGGCGTGGGACACTGGTCGGCGCCGTCCTCGGAGCAGTTCTTGTGAACTTCGCCAAGACATGGTTCACCGCCGTCCTCCCGGACATCTGGCTTTTTGCTCTCGGCGGCCTTTTCGTGGTGGTTACCCTGTTCCTGCCCAAAGGCATTGTCGGGACAGTCTCACAAGGGTGGACGGCACTGAAGCAGCGCAAAGTGTCGGCAAGCGCGGAAAGCGGGTCTGGCACGCCGCCGACCGCACCGCCTCAAAGCCCGGCTGCGCCCGCCAATCTTGCCGGGCCAGGAAAGGGCAAACCCCTCGCATCAGAACCTCAGCCCGCGGAGTAACTCATGGCCAGATCAACAAGCCAGCTTTATCTGGACGGTGTCTCAGTCTCCTTCGACGGCTTCAAGGCGATCAACGACCTCTCGCTCACCATTGATCCGGGAGAAATGCGGGCGATCATCGGCCCAAATGGTGCCGGCAAAACCACGATGATGGATATCATTACCGGCAAAACCCGACCTGATACAGGAGAGGTCTTCTTCAACGGTGTCATCGACCTGACTGGAGAAGACGAAGCCTCCATCGCCGAGCTTGGCATTGGCCGCAAGTTTCAAAAGCCGACCGTATTTGAAAGTCACACGGTCTGGGACAATCTCGAATTGTCGCTCAAAGCACCCCGGGGACCGTTCGCAACCCTGTTTCACGTCATTACAAGCGCTGAAAAAAAGCGGATTGAAGAGCTTCTTGAGCTGATCCGCCTCGGCGAAAAACGCGGTGAGCTGGCGGCAAATCTCTCCCACGGCCAAAAACAATGGCTGGAAATCGGGATGCTGCTGGCCCAGGATCCAAAGCTCTTGCTCGTGGATGAGCCTGCCGCCGGTATGACCGACGCGGAAACGGCGGAAACAGCCGAACTCTTGAAAGAGATCGCCAAAGACCATTCCGTCGTTGTCGTCGAACACGACATGGATTTCGTTCGCTCCCTTGGTGTGAAAGTCACGGTCCTGCACGAAGGATCTGTTCTGGCCGAGGGCTCTCTTGATCACGTCTCCGCCGATGAGCGGGTTGTTGAAGTCTATCTGGGGCGGTGAGACATGCTCAAAGTCGAAAACATAAATCTCCACTATGGTGCCGCCCAAGCACTGAAAGGTGTCTCTTTGAGTGCTGAAACGGGCAAAGTGACCTGTCTTATGGGCCGTAACGGTGTCGGCAAGACGTCGACGTTGCGCGCAGTCGCCGGCCAGCAACCCATCAGTTCCGGGCATATCTTTTGGAACGGTGAAGACATCTCCAACCTGCCGCCGCATGCACGGGCCAAGAAAGGCATCGCCATTGTTCCGCAAGGCCGGGAGGTGTTTCCCCTATTGTCGGTCAAGGAGAACCTGGAAACGGGCTACGCGCCGATCCCGCGCAAGGAACGGTTTATCCCGGATACGATCTTCGAGCTTTTTCCAGTGCTCAAGGACATGCTGCATCGCCGTGGCGGCGATCTATCCGGCGGGCAACAGCAGCAGCTTGCGATCGCCAGAGCCTTGGTGACTCGCCCAAAACTGCTGGTTTTGGATGAACCGACCGAAGGAATTCAGCCTTCGATCATCAAGGACATTGGCCGGGCCATTTCCTGGTTGCGGGATCAGGGGACAATGGCGATTGTCCTGGTTGAACAGTATTTCGAGTTCGCCCGGGATCTTGCAGATGATTACGCGGTGATGGACCGCGGCGAAGTGGTTTTATCCGGACGTGGCGACGACATGTCTGAGGCGGACGTCAGGCGTTATTTGACGGTCTGATGGTCAAAACTTGCCTGGAAAATCAAGCCAAGAAACATTGCCGTCATAATAGTGTGCCGAAAACTGCTGCATAAGGGCCGCAACTTGGCGCAATTGGTTCCCGTGCAGCCCTTCGTGGATTGACACCAGTCAGAAAGCCAGTACCAACGCGCTGAGTTTTCTTCTTCGGCTAAGGGTATTCCGTGCCCTAGCCGCGCCTTTGACGGGATTACGATCCTGTCTGGAAAAACTGGGATAGACGATGCGCGTTGCGATGATTGGGACCGGGTATGTCGGTCTGGTATCTGGAACCTGTTTTGCCGACTTCGGCCACATTGTAACCTGTATCGACAAGGACGCCGCCAAGATCGATGCCCTGAACAAGGGCGAGATCCCGATCTACGAGCCTGGCTTGCAAGAACTGGTCGCCAAGAACGTTTCCGAAGAGCGGCTGTTTTTTTCGACCGATGCAGAAGAAGCTGTCAAAGGCGCTGACGCCGTTTTCATCGCGGTCGGAACTCCAACCCGCCGGGGCGACGGACATGCTGACCTGACATATGTGTACGCAGCGGCCGAAGAAATCGCCACGCTCATTGACGGGTTCACCGTTGTGGTGACGAAGTCGACCGTTCCGGTCGGCACTGGGGACGAAGTGGAAGCGATTATCCGCAAGACTCGCCCGGATGCAGACTTTGCAGTCGTCTCAAACCCGGAATTCTTGCGGGAAGGTGCTGCCATCGAAGATTTCAAACGTCCAGACCGCGTTGTTGTTGGCACAGACAATGCCAAGGCTGTGGATGTCATGCGGGAGCTCTACCGGCCGCTCTATCTCAACGAGACGCCGATCCTGGTCACCAAGCGCCGCACGTCCGAGCTCATCAAATACGCTGCCAACGCCTTCCTTGCCGTAAAGATCACCTTCATCAACGAAATTGCTGATCTTTGCGAGAAGGTCGGCGGCAATGTTCAGGAAGTCTCCCGCGGCATTGGTCTGGACAACCGGATTGGCTCCAAGTTCTTGCACGCGGGGCCTGGCTACGGCGGCTCCTGCTTCCCGAAAGATACGCTTGCTCTATCCAAGATCGCAGCCGACGCGGACTCCGGGCTGAAAATCGTCGATTCGGTGATCGAAGTGAACGCTGCGCGGAAGAAGAAAATGGCCGACAAGGTCATTGATTTCATCGGTGGGGATGTCGACGGCAAAACAATCGCCCTGCTCGGCCTCGCCTTTAAACCGAACACCGATGACATGCGCGAAGCGCCAAGTATCGACATCGTTCAGAAACTGCAAGCAGCCGGTGCCAAGATTCGCGCCTTTGACCCGGCGAGCATGGAAGAGGCCGCCAAACTTATGCAGGACGTCATGTTCTGTGACGGTCCTTACCACGCGATCGAAGGTGCTGATGCAATCGTGATCGTGACGGAGTGGGACCAATTCCGGGCGCTGGATCTGGAGCGCGTGAAATCGCTGGTCAAAACCCCAAAGGTTGCAGATCTCCGGAACATCTACACACCTGCGTACATGGCAGAAGCTGGTTTCGACTATACGAGCGTTGGCCGCTCCTACTGACACATGGTTGTATTAAGGTTGCAAACCTGTGCGTTTGGGGTGTTTTTCGCCCGTTTTTCGGGTTTGCCTTTTTCTCCTTCGCAACGCTCTTGTAAGGAAAAATCCGGACGCCATTTTCTCGGTCAGCGCAAATAAGTATTTTATCTCATGCACTTCGTGATCTGGATCACAGCGTTAACACTTTACTAATATTTAATTGGAACCTGAAAATGTTCTGATTTATGGTCCGCAAAGTTAGGTAGGACTGAGCGGACGACGGGTGTTTTGGGCGCATGGCAGATGAGACGCTGACAGACGAGAGGAAAGAAGCGCGAAAGCTTTATCGCTTTGGCTTTGCGACGCCGTCTTCCGGCTTGTTCAGAGGCACCAGTTCAGGCCGTATGCAGAAAATTCGCGGCGGGGCGGCACAACGGATACTGACTGCCCGCCAGCTGCGGAAAGCCGCCTCGCCTTACGCAGAGGTAAAGCGCCCAGTCTACGAAGCGAAGCCCTTGCAGCGCGCATTGAAACGGGTCTTCGATGTCACGGGCGCGCTCGCCGGCCTCGTGTTTTTGTTTCCTCTCCTGGCAGGCATTGCGCTAACGATCAAACTGACCAGCCGTGGACCGGTGTTCTTCCGGCAGACCCGTCTTGGGATTAACGGACAACCGTTTTCCATTCTCAAGTACCGGACGATGTTCGTCGATCAATGCGACCATACGGGCTTGCAGCACACCATTGTGGGCGATCAGCGCGTTACATGGATCGGACGTTTCCTGCGCCAGAGCAGCTTTGACGAACTGCCTCAGCTTTGGAACGTGTTGCGCGGGCAAATGTCGCTTGTGGGCCCACGGCCTTATGTCCCCGGCATGCAGGCAGGCGGAGTTCCCTACGAGTGCCTCGACTATCGCTACTATGACCGGCTTCAGGTGCTGCCAGGCATCACCGGCCTTGCACAAGTCAACGGGTATCGCGGAGATGCGTCCGATGCGGACCTGGCGCGTATGCGGCTCGAGTATGATCTTGCATACATTGAGAATGTGAGCCTGTGGCTTGACGCCAAAATCGTGGCTCGCACGGTCGCCCGCGAGTTCCTGAAAGGAAGCGGCGCCTAAACGGCCCACAACTCCCGATGCTAACTTGAGCTTCTAGCCACCGCGCACCAAGCTGGCGGCACGGGTAAGTGCAAGCTCATAGCCCTGAACACCACAGCCAGCGATGACTGCATCTGCGCGGCTTGAAACGTAGGAGTGATGACGAAACTCTTCACGCTTGTGAATGTTGGAGATATGGACCTCGATAACCGGAAACTCACAAGCGTTCAGGGCATCAAGAATGGCGACAGACGTGTGCGAGTAAGCCGCGGGATTGATAACGATCGCGGCGGCTGTTTCCCGCGCCTCCTGAATCCAGTCGATGAGTTCATGTTCCGCGTTGCTTTGCCGGCAATCGGCGGTCATTCCCAAGCGTGCCGCGGTGGACCGGCACAACTCTTCAACATCGGCAAGGGTTTGTGCTCCATAAATCTCTGGCTGCCGCTTGCCCAGAAGATTGAGGTTCGGGCCATTCAAAACATAAACGACGGCAGCCATTGCGAGATCCTTTGTTGTCACCTGTAGACCTAAGGTGCGTTTTGTTTAGCAATAAGTGCGCATTGGTGTGAACAAAATATAATTGGTTTTTCAATTGCAGCTTATTTGCCGGACAGCTGTTGCCCTCCAGACAATTACCTATTATTAACCCTACATCATAACAAAGGTCATGATTCGTGATTGACTTGGGATGTCATGATAAAAATTCGTGAAAGACTAGACACATTAGAAGCTCTCAATGAAGCTGTCGAAGGGTATCAACATCTCCCTATAGATGTTCTTTCACAATTCCTGCTCGACAATTACACTGTTGATTTGGATCTACTAGCGCAGTTCTCTGACGCCAACGCTTCACTGTGCCAGACAGATGGGTTAGGCGCAGAAAATACTGCAGATTCGAAACAGTCAGCCGCTTAGTCTGAGCAGACCTAACCGATAGCTGTGACTGCGCCGTCGCCGCCGTTTCCTTGGTCGCCACCGGGCTGTTCCCCAGGCCCACCTTGCCAGATTTTCTGACGATTGCGGATCTCGCGCGGGGCCGGGCCAAAATAGGTCGCGGTCTTGATGAAGTCTCGTGGCTGAACGATCACACTCGACACCCGCTGATAAAGCGCCTTGGCGGAAATCGGTTTGGAAAGCAGTTCGTGAACACCAAGCCGCCGCGCTTCGACAATACGGCTGCGTTCCGTATGAGCGGTCACCATGATGATCGGGATGTAGGCAAAAGGATTGTTTGGGCTGCGGATCATCCGAACCATGTCCGCGCCATCAAGGATCGGCATGACCCAATCAAGGATCAAGATATCCGGGTTAGCACGGTCCATCGCTTCCAAGCCGGATGCGCCATCTTCGGCTTCGACAATCCGACGCGCTCCGAACCCCTGCAGCATCGTGCGCAGGATGGTCCGCATATACGCGCTGTCTTCCACCAGCAAAAACGTCAACGAGGCCAGATCCAGGCTCACCCAATCCTCCTAAGTTCATGTCTTCTCTGACATGAATTTCTGAACAATGCGTTAGTCGCGTTCCGGCATTGAACATGCTCTCAAGTTGTAAAGGTAAGCCATCTTATTGGAGAACTGGTTAATTCGTAATCCCTGCCCTTACGTATTAGTAATGTTGCGAAGAATTAAGACTTTTGCGGCCTTCCGATTAACAGGACTTTCAAACTGCAGCGCCATTCTCCAGATGACTGGCCCCAAAAATATGGGCTGTCTGCCCGCTGGAAATAGACAAACAGGATTATGGGTGATCGTTGGATATATGACCGAAGATGAAAACAATGCTCCGGACAGCGCACCTGGCTCCAAAGAGCATCATTTACAATCAAACGTGAGCGGCGCATATCGCCCGAACATGCTTCTGTTTTCCGGAATAGGGCTGCTGATCCTTGCGACCGGCATGGTCCTATCGAACATCCTTGCCTGAATAGCCGGTACGGGAGCTCCCCTTGCACAGGTCACTGGGTGTTTTTGCGTTCAGGGAGATCATCGTCATCCAGAATGCGCCATTTAGCCCCTTCCAGATCATCATATTGCCCGGTCTTTAAGGACCAGAGAAAAGCTACGAGGCCCACGCCTCCGAGTACGAGGGCAATCGGGATTAGAAAAATCAAGACATCCATTTCACTCTCCCTTGGTGCTTGCTGCCGGGCCGAAGGCGGGCGTAGCCTCAACATCAGCTGCAACCCGGTTGCCCCATTTCAAACGCAGCGCATTAGCCGTAACCGCCAATGACGAAGCGGACATGGCGACGGCTGCCATCAAGGGTGTCACGTATCCGGCAACCGCGATTGGCACCGCGATGATATTATAAACGGTCGAAATCCAGAGGTTTTGTTCAATTGCGCGCCGCGCTCGTATGGAAAGCCGTAGCGCGTCAAAAACCGGCTGGAGTTTCTTGCCGAGAAAGACGGCGTCAGCTGCCGCCTGACTAAGATGAACAGCGGAGACAGGAGACAACGACACATGCGCTCCGGCGAGCGCTGGCGCATCGTTCAATCCGTCACCGACCATCAGCACTTTCCGGCCATCGGCCTGCAGGGCTTCCAGACGGGCGATTTTCGCAGAAGGCGTCATCGCGGCTTGCCAATTCTCAATTCCAAGTGCTTCGGCACACTCTGCCACAGAAGGCTGCGTATCACCTGACACAATCTCAAGAGCATACCCCTGCGCTTTCAATTGATCGACGACATCTCGCGCATCGGAGCGGAGCTTCTGGCGAACTGCCAACAAGCGCACGGGCTCTTCGCCATATTGAATAGCCAGCAGCGACGCCCCTGGCACTGCCAAAAGGCGTTCTTCAATTGCTTCTGTGGTTGCACCGCAGAACAACGGACTTCCGAGCCGCAGCCGCTGCCCATCGACATGAGTTTCAAGGCCAGCACCAGATACTTCCTGTACATTGGCAAGCGGGACAAGCGCGCCGGTGGCCTTCACCAGGGCCATCGACAGGGGATGGCGGCTTGCCAATGCCAACTGGCCAGCCAACGCCAGAACGGGATCTTGCCGGTCAATCTCTCCAACCAGTTCCGGTTCAGCCAGGGTCAGCGTTCCGGTTTTGTCGAAGAGGATGGTGTCGATGTCTGCCATACGTTCAATCGCGTCAGCGGAATTCAGCAAGACACCGGACTTGAACAATTGTCCCGACGCAACGACCTGGACAGCAGGAACCGCCAATCCAAGCGCACATGGACAGGTAATGATCAGGACCGAGATGGCGATCACAAGTGCTGGCTGCCACTCCATGCCCGCCAAAAGCCAGCCCAGGAAGGTGAGGCCAGCGGCTCCATGAACGAGCGGCGCGTAAAGCTGGGCAGCGCGGTCGGCAATGCGGACATATTTCGATTTGGCTTGTGACGCCGTCTCAAGCAACCGGTTGACTTCATCGAGAAGCGTCGCGCCTGAGGCCGCTTCTACGCGGATCTGCAACGCCCCGGCCCCGTTGAGAGTGCCGGCATAAACCCGCTGGCCCGGCTTGACGGGGACAAGAACGCTCTCTCCTGTCACAAGGCTTTGGTCGATTTCGGAAATGCCGCTTGAGACCACGCCGTCCACCGGCACGCGCTCACCGCCTGCGACCAGTACAAGGTCTCCAGCCGCAATCTTGGACAAGGGAACTTCTCGAACCGACCCATCCGGGTTGATCCTCGCCGCCACCTCGGCTTTCAAAGCTGCAATATTTTCGGCAAACGAGCGCGTGCGCCCGCGCATGTTGTGGTCAAGATACCGCCCGACAAGCAGGAAAAAGAGCAGCATCACAGCCGATTCAAAATAGGCATGGTGATGATGCTGGATGGTTTGGACGACCGACAGCGCGACGGCCAAACCAACACCAATGACAATCGGCACGTCCATATTCAGACGGCCGGCGGACAAGGCACGGAACGCGCTTTTGACAAACGGCTGGCCGGAATAGGCAACGGTCGGCAAGGCGATCAGAGCAGAGAGCCAGTGAAAAAAGTCCCGGGTTTCCGGCGTGATATCGCTGGCGTTCCCGGACCAAACGGAAACGGACAACAGCATGATGTTCATGCCAGCAAACCCGGAGACTGCCAGGCAGCGCAGCAATTGCTTGCCGGTCTTGTCCTGCCGTTCTTTCTGACTTGCCGGATCAAACGGGTGAGCCGCATACCCCAACCGTTCCAGTTCAGCGACGATTTCATCAGCTCCGGTCTGGTCTTCGACCCAGTCAACCGCCAGCCGCTGTGATGTCAGATTGACCCGGGCCTTGCGGATGCCCGGGAGCCGCTTAAGTCCGCGCTCGATTTCGCCCATACATGCCGCACAGGTGATGCCGTCAACGGCCAAGTCCATATGAACCGCGCCGTCATCTGCGGGAACTACAAATGCCTGCCAATCGCGCTGATGAACCGTCACTTCTGCCGCCTCATTCCTTGATGAATATGCGATTTTCGGACTTGAACTTGCGTTCGCCGTTCTCGGTTACTTCAAGATGCAGCGTCCAGTTTCCGGCCGGCAATGCGTCAACTTCAGAGATATACCGGCCGCCGCCGTCCGCTGTCAGGATCAAAGCGATGTCGGCATTGACCTGTGCCGGGTGCTTCAGGGTCGCCTCGACACTGATCCCGTAAAGCGGTGCATCTGCGGCATCCTTCGCAAGGACCAGGAGCTTGCCACTACCATCGGCCTGACGCGTCAACTCGCTGGAGATGGTCCAGTTCAGTTGCTCCTGTGCTTTCGCTGCTACAATTTCCTTATTGTAGGCCTGACCGGCTTCATAAGAACTCTCTACGGCGACACCCGGAAAGGTCCCGAGCGCGTAGTAAAGAAAGATCCCGTTGGTCAGGAAGATCACACCGAAGAACCCGACCAGCCACAACAGGACCGTCTTGCCAGTGATTGCTTTTGGGTCTCTTCCGTTTGTCTCAGCCATCGCCATATCCGTCTCCTCGGCGTGGTCTTTTGCTGAAGGCCCCTCTTCAGCAAAAGAGCGTTTGTCTGATCATCACCCCGCCCCTTTCAGGAGCTCGCCAAAAGGGCGAGGTGTTTGGTTGTCTCTCAGCGTCCAGAGCTCCGGCTTAGTCCGGATCCGGCGCTTTGAATGTGTCCTTCGCGGTAATGACTTCCCCCATCACGCTTTCGGTGATCCGGAACGTCACCGGAGTTGAGTGCGGCATCTTTTCCCATGGTGGTGAGGTCACAAGAACGCGGATTTCCCGTGTCGTGTCTGGTCCAACTTGGATGATCGGCCGACCAGCAAAGGTCTCAGTCACACCAACAGCTTCGACCTGTGTGTTCGGTGGCATGCCTTCGACGTGCAGCATGAAGTGCCGGTCATGGCGGCGTTTGTTGGACAGACGCACGGTGTAGCCGTTGCGGACCGAGCCGTCGGACTGCTCCACATAAACCGGGTTCCGGTCATGCAGAACGCTGATGTCGGCAAAGTCACGGGTCAAAAGCGCTGTCAGCATGATGATGCCGACTACAGCAATGACAGCCGCATAGATGACAGTCCGAACCCGGACGATTTCATAGACCGGTTCCTTGCCCTCGATCCGGCGTTCAATGTTTTCGTCGGTATCGTAAGCAATGAGGCCGGTGGGCTTGCCAACCTTCATCATGATGTTGTCGCAGGCATCAATGCACAGACCGCACTGAATGCAATCGAGCTGGGGACCTTTGCGAATATCAACACCGGTCGGACAAACCTGGAAGCACTGGTAACAGTCGATGCAGTCACCTGCCGGGAGGCCCTGCGCTTCGAGTTCCTTGTTGTGCTTGAGTGACCCGCGCGGCTCACCGCGATCCCAGCGATAGGTGACGTTAAGCGCTTTTTCGTCAGTCAGGGCCGCCTGAATACGCGGCCAGGGGCACATATAAATACACACCTGTTCCCGCATGAACCCGGCAAGCAAATACGTGGTCGCAGTCAAAATGCCGATCCACATATAGGCAACCATCGGAGCCTGGAACGTCAGTAGCTGCCAAACCAGCGTTGGCGCGTCGTTGAAATAAAGCACCCAAGCGCCGCCCGTCCACCAGGCGATCATCAGCCAGAAAAAGTGTTTTGTTGCCCGTTTGCCAACCTTCGAGGCGGACCAAGGCTCTTTGTCGAGCGCAATCCGCTCGCGGCGGTCGCCCTCAACCTTGCGCTCTACCCAGAGGAACAGGTCAGTCCAAACCGTTTGCGGACACAGGTATCCGCACCAAATTCGGCCAGCGACTGCGTTCATGAGAAAAAGAGTCACAGCCGCGATGATCAACAGGCCGGTCAGGTAATAGACTTCCTGCGGCCAGATTTCGATAAAGAAGAAGTAACCACGGGCATTGTCCATATCCACGAGCACAGCCTGGTTCGGTGCATTCGGGCCGCGGTCGTATCTTATGAAGGGCAGGAAATAGTAGATGCCCAGGGTAATAAATAGCAGCGCCCATTTGATCCGCCGGAACAGACCATGGGTTGCCATGGGATAAATTTTCTTGGCAGACGCAAACCACTCGTCGTCGTGGCCGCCCTCGTGCGTTTCGGTGTCGGTAGACATACCGTCCGTCCTCTTTGCCCGATCCTGCCCCAATAGGATCTTCAACCAAATGCCCAGAGCATCGTTTGTTCAGGTGAACGCAAAAAGATGCTCTTTAGCTTCAAAAACGATCAGCTTTGGCGGCACAACCGGGCCCGGTTGACCTGCCGCTGATCTGGTGGAGTTCCACCATGCGCATAAGATAATCCGGCGCAAAGATATCCTCTTTGCGCCGGATCAAATCAAAGCCAAGTCTGGCGCTTTTGTCGCACCATTTTGAACAGTTTACTGGCCGCCACCGAAGGCATGGACATAAACTGTCAGCGACTTGATCGTTGCCGGATCAAGACGATCTTCCCAGGCGGGCATGACGCCATTGCGCGGGTTGGTGATCTGAGCCTTGATAGCGTCCAGCGACTTGCCATAGAGGTAGTTCGCCGACATCAGGCTTGGTGCGCCGACATCCTGAATACCTTCCAGATTGTCACCGTGACACGCTGCGCAGTTGTCTACGTAGAGGGTTTCACCCGCTGCGAGATCGACACCCTCGTCGGTTTCCAACCCTGTGCGGGAGGCGACGTAGTTGGCGACCTGGCTGATTTCCTCTTTGCTCAAGAGTTCATCGCGACCATAAGCCGGCATCTCGCCAAAGCGTGCGTTGTCATTGTCGACACGAATGCCGTGAAGCAGCGTGGTGTGGATGTCATCCAGCGTACCGCCCCAGATCCAGGTGTCGTCCTGAAGGTTCGGGTAGCCTTCAAATCCGGTTCCACCTGCCCCGTGACATGGTGCACAGTTGTCGCCGAATGCAGCCCGGCCATTGGCCATCGCAAATTGCAGGAGCTGCTGGTCGTTGGAGATGTCTGCCAACGGGGTCGCAACGATCTGGTCAGCGAACTGGGAGCGACCGGCAACGCCTTCTTCAAGGGCTGCAAGGGCTTCAGCCCGCTGGCTGGATCCCAGAACACCGGTGGTGTAGCTGGAAATCAGCGGCCATGATGGGTAAAGCACCCAATAAATCACAGCCCAGACGATGGTGACGTAGAACAGGTATAGCCACCATTTCGGCAACGGATTGTTCAGTTCCTTCAGGCCATCCCACTCATGGCCTGTGGTTTCGACCCCGGATACCTGGTCGACTTCCTTTGGATGTGTATCAGACATGGATCAGTCCTCCCGAAACGGGATCTGGGCGGCATCATCGAACTTTTCACGGTTCTTCGGCCACAAGGCGTAGGCCAGAACGATGCCAAACAGGATCATGAAGTAGATAAGGCCACCGGTTTGCGCGAAGGCCGCGAGCGCGGAGTATGTCTCGTTCATCGCACTTACCTCAGGTTGGCTTTGTTGTCGTAGATCGAGAAGTCGACCATGGTTCCGAGCACCTGAAGATAGGCGACGAGCGCATCCATCTCGGTGACCTTACGCGGGTTGCCGTCGAAGTCGCGAACCGCCGAATTCGGCCAACGCTCTTCGAAGTCATAAGCCCCGTCGGTGTCCGGAGACGCCTGACCGATGGCATCGGCGACAGCGAACTCGAGTTGCGCATCCGTATAGGGAACACCCACCACCATATTGGCGCTGACGTGACCCTGAATGTCACGGGTGAAAAGCTCGGTTTCGGCAAGGAACGGATAGCCAGGCATGATCGAGGCCGGAACCAGCGAGCGCGGATCGATCAAGTGCTCAACGTGCCAATCATCGGAGTACTTGCCGCCAACGCGGGCAAGGTCCGGACCGGTCCGTTTCGAACCCCACTGGAACGGATGGTCGTACATCGACTCCGCTGCCAGTGAGAAGTGACCGTAGCGCTCCAACTCATCGCGCATCGGACGGATCATCTGGGAGTGGCAAGTATAGCACCCCTCCCGGATGTAGATCTCGCGGCCTGCGAGCTCCAGCGGCGTATAAGGCCGCATTCCTTCCGTCTTTTCGATCGTGCTCTTCAGATAGAAGAGCGGAGCGATCTCAACCAGGCCACCGACAGAGATGGCCACGAGAATACCGATCACAAGGATGATCGAGTTCTTCTCAAATATTTCGTGTTTTTTCCATGCAGACATTTTTGTCCCTCCCCTTATTCGGCCGCAGCCAGGGAGCCTGCCGGTAGAGCGTCGGCTTCTTCAGCCTCGCCGTGACGGACAGTCATCCAGAGATTGTAGGCCATGATCAGGGCGCCGACCACGAAGAGCGCACCGCCGAGAGCACGGATGATGTAGAAGGGATGCATCGCTTCAACGGTTTCCACGAAGGAGTACTCCAGGAAGCCGAGGCTGTCGTATGCCCGCCACATCAGGCCTTGCATGATGCCGGACACCCACATCGCGGTGATGTAGAGAACGATACCGAGCGTTGACAGCCAGAAGTGCCAGTTCACCAGTTTCAGGGAATACAGGCCCTTCTTGTTCCACAGCCACGGAACGAGGCAGTAGATCGCGCCGAAGGAGATGTAGCCAACCCAGCCAAGCGCACCGGAGTGAACGTGACCAATGGTCCAGTCGGTGTAGTGCGACAGGGAGTTGACGGCCCGCAGGGACATCAAAGGCCCTTCGAAGGTGGACATGCCGTAGAAGGCAACCGAAACCACCATCATGCGCAGAACCGGATCGGTCCGCAGCTTGTCCCATGCACCCGACAGGGTCATCAGGCCGTTGATCATGCCACCCCAGGACGGCATCCACAGGATGATGGAGAAGGTCGCACCAAGTGTTGATGCCCATTGCGGCAGAGCCGTGTAGTGCAAGTGGTGCGGGCCAGCCCAGATGTAGATGAAGATCAGCGCCCAGAAGTGAACGATCGACAGGCGGTAGGAATAGACCGGCCGTTCAGCCCGCTTCGGGATGAAGTAGTACATGATGGCGAGGAAGCCAGCTGTCAGGAAGAAGCCCACAGCGTTGTGGCCATACCACCACTGAACCATCGCATCTTGGACACCAGCCCAGACGATCACGGACTGGGTCGAATAGATCGACACAGGAATGGTCAGGTTGTTGGTGATGTGCAGCACCGCGATGGTCACGATGAACGCAAGATAGAACCAGTTCGCGACATAAATGTGCGGCTCTTTCCGCTTCCACAGGGTTCCAAGGAAGAGGAGCAGGTAGAACACCCAAACGATGGTCAGCCAAAGGTCAGCGTACCATTCCGGCTCGGCATATTCCTTGCCCTGAGTGGCACCCAGCAAGTAACCGGTTCCGGCAATGACGATAAAGGCGTTGTAGCCCAGGATCACGAACCAGGGCAGGATCTTGCCTGGCATCCGCGCGCGGCAGGTCCGCTGCACGACATACATCGATGTTGCCAGAAGAACGTTGCCGCCAAATGCAAAAATCACCGCGGAGGTGTGCAAGGGGCGCAGGCGGCCGAAGTTGGTCCAGGGCAGATCAAAGTTCAGCGCAGGCCAGGCCAGCTGAAGCGCGATCACAAGACCGACAGTGAAGCCGGCGATGCCCCAGAACATGGCCGCGATCGCGCCAAACTTGATGGGGCCTATGTTGTAGTTGGGTTTACCATCGAGTTCCTGCGGGATCGCTTGCCCGCCGTCATCGAAGTAATTCTTGAAGATGTAGAACACGCCGAGTGCGGCGAACAATGCGCCGACGCTTGCGTGAAATGCCATGACCTGATCAAAGGTCTTGCCCGCCACGATAAGGCAGGCAAATGCAAGTAGCACAAGGAAGATGGCGAAGCCGCCTTCCTCGAGCGAGACCAATCCGGTCTTTTGTTGTGCCATATTTAGCGCCCCAGTCTTTAAAATCGTTACAAGGTGCCAACGATGGCAAGACAGTGCGCACGGTTCCGGAATGGATGCGTTGATTCATGTCAAGAATCAGAAACCCACCCCCGGTGAAGCTTGGGACAGATTATCGCAGGTACGAGAAAGGTGGCTTTCAGGAGACGCCAGGCTCCCTCTTCAAGACATGACGGTCTTGAGAAATCAGGTCATTGGTTTGTCGGACGCTGCAATCGTGGAGACGTGTCCTGCGGTGCCGGATGACTGGGGTGCCCTGCCGATGGTGATCAATGTGATTGCGGGCAAAAGCAGGACCATTCCGGTGAAGCGAACAATCTGGTGAGCCGCAACGAACGCCGGATCCAGATCGAGCACAAACGCCATCAAGGTCATGACCTCAAGTCCGCCCGGCGCAAAAGCCAGAAGCGCCTGCCCAAAGGGGATGTCGATCATCCACGAGACAAATCCTGCCCCTGCAACGGAAACGGAAAAAGCCGCAGCAAATGCCGCAACCGAAGCGCTCAAGACGCTTACAAATTCGCGAAAGGTCATCTCATTAAACCGGCAACCAATCACAGCTCCCATTGCGACCATACAAGTGAGGACGATACTTTCCGGCAACACAAGATGAATGGCACCGGACGCGTTCAGAGCGGCACTTGTGAAAAAGGCACCTGTCATCCATCCACCTGGAAACCGCACTTTTACGGCAAGAAGACTGCCCAGAATGCAGAGCGGCACCCCGATGGCGTAATCCCACAGATCGGACGCATACCGGCTGACCGTGACACTGGCATCGGTGTCCGTTGTAGAAACGACTGCAAATGGCAGAAGCGCAATCAGGAAGAACAGCCGGACCGATTGCGTGGAGGCAATTCTGGGAAGATCTGCGCGCCTTTCAGACGCAAGCGCGATAACATAAGCCAGAGTGCCAGGGATTGCGCCAAAAAATGCCGTCTCCTTCTGCCAATGGGCCGCGTATCTCAAAACGCAGTATCCAGCGATGGTCACCCCAACGACAACGAGCAATAGCATCGCCATGGACAGCGGCCACTCGGATACCCGTTCGACAACTTCCGGCTGGACGCCTGCCCCCATGGAAATGCCAAGAAGAACAAACAGGCCGTCGCGGAATTTGTTCGGCATCACAGTCGGGACGCCCGCCAGGGTCGCAGCGGCAACGAGAATCATGGCCCCGGACAACCATGCCGCCGGCAAACCGGCAAGATGAAACACAGCCCCGCCCGCCACGGCAATCGACAGCGTCGCCGGAAACTTCCAGAGTGTCTCAAACCGGAGTTCGTTCATATTCTACGTCACCTAGTTGTCTTGGGGTGACACCTTATAGCCTCAACGCTCAGCTGAATCATGATTGATCACATTGATCAATATAATCATTTTTTTGATTTATTCTGATCGTCAAAGACGATGTATATTCAATCATAACGGAGCATTCGTCAGCCGAAACCGTGACTTCGGTTCGATTGCGGCTGGAAATTACCAAAATGGTCCGAGCTGGTTGAGCGATATCAAGGCGGCACGCGGACCTGCGGCCAATAGTTGGCTCATGATGACGAAAACGCTCTCCTATGCCATGCGCAATGTACCGCGCTACACCAGCTATCCGACGGCCCCTCATTTCCATGACGGGGTATCGGCAGATGTTTATGTTGATTGGCTGCAATCAATAGGTCCGCAGGACACGTTATCTCTTTATCTGCATGTCCCCTATTGCCGGGAGATCTGCCACTATTGCGGGTGCCATACCAAGGCAACGCGCAAGGACGCGCCGCTGAAGGCTTATGCAGACAAAATGTGCAGGGAACTTGAGTTGACTGCGGCTCACCTGCAAAAAGCTGGCCCCGTCAAACACATTCATTGGGGGGGCGGTACGCCAAGCTTGCTGCCGCGGCAGAGCCTAGTGGAACTCACCGGACTAATGCGGGTTCTGTTCGATTTCGACCCGGATCTGGAGCACGCGATCGAACTTGACCCGCGCCTTGTGACACAGGAACTGGCGGACACGCTGGTTCAGGTCGGCATCAACCGGGCAAGCCTTGGAGTTCAGGATTTCGATCCGGACGTTCAAAAGGCAATTGGCCGTGTCCAGCCTTATGAAGTGGTTGAGCAGACGACCGGGTACTTGCGCAAGGCCGGACTTGATGCGCTGAATTTCGATCTGATGTACGGACTGCCGGGTCAATCGGAACAGTCCATTCTGGACACCGTTGAAAAGACCCTGTTTTTGAATCCTGGCCGGATTGCACTGTTCGGCTATGCGCATGTTCCCTGGATGCGAAAGCATCAGCGGTTGATTGACGAGACCTCCCTGCCCTCTGCCGCAGAAAGGCTGGCCATGGCGGACCTTGCGCGCAGCGAGTTGCTGAAGGCGGGCTATGTGGCGATCGGCCTTGATCACTTTGCACGACCGGACGACAGCATGGCCGTTGCGCTCAACGATGGCTCGCTCAAACGCAACTTCCAGGGTTATACGACCGACCAGGGAGAACAACTGATCGGCTTCGGCGTTTCCTCGATTGGCAAGCTCAGCAAGGGATTCGTTCAAAACCTGCCGGATGTCGGCAACTGGCAACGCAGCATTGAAGCCGGTAAATTGCCGGTTTCCAAAGGGTTACCGTTGTCCATTGATGACAGGCTGCGTGGCCGCATCATTGAAGAACTTATGACCAACTACTCCTGCGACCTCGATGAGGTGTGTTCAGCTTATCATACCGGCATTCATCATCTGCAATCCTCCATGGACGCTCTTGATGAACTTGCCGCTGACGGTCTTGTGCAGATCAACCGCAAGCAAAACAACAGCACCGTGGTTCGGGTAACAGATGAAGGCCGCCCGTATGTGCGCCTCGCTGCCGCAGCGTTTGACGCTTATCTGGCCGACAGCCAGGCGGCGGGGAAGGCCCGGCATTCTGCGGCTGTCTAAGGCCAATTAACCACACAACAACCAAGCGGATCGCCGAAAGAAACCGGCGATCCGCTCTGTTTCTAGATGATGTCACAGGGTGCGGGGCGCATGAAGAGCCCGTTCAAACGGCCATCTGCTGCTTTGGAAAGACCCCATTCCAGCCGTCCATTGTCAAAGTCGACGGTATAGAGGTCATAGCCACCGGCACCCACGCCCCGGAAATCAAGGGATTTGAGCGGTCCCAGACGTTCCAGCTCCTGCCCAACCATTTGGAGTTGCTCGCGAATAACGCTGGCGAGCTGCGGTGTATAGTCATCATAGTTGACCGTTCCAGCAGCACACTCGGCAATGACGGTCCGCAACTGGTCGGCACTTCCAGGATATGGTTCGTTGGCCTGGACACGATCCTGCAGAGCGTCTTCAGCTTTTTGATAGGTTCCCGATTCGCATCGGTTTGCCTTGAGTTCAAACCCTTCCTGATGAAGAATCAAACCTTGGACAAGACCTGTCTCGTCCCGATCAAATGTCACCTGAGCAGGCGTGATCTTCAGGAAAAATTTGTCCGGCGCCTCGGCAAATAATTCAAACTCAGGCTGCCCCAAGAGCCCACCGAACAATTTCCCATTGTCCGCCCTTACTTTGCCAGTCAGCCCGTCTTCAAACCTGTAGTCGCCGATATAATTCTTCAAACTCTTTGGGTCGATTTCAACCTGGGTCCGCGGGCGTGCCTGCTCATACCGGCGCCATGCGATATCGTCTGTTGCTTCATGCATATGGGTCTCCTTTGCGAGCGAAAGGAGATCCTCCATGGACAGGCCGTTCTTAGCTTTGAGCTGCAATTGCCCGATTAGCCGCAGGCTGGTTTCGATCTGCGCACTGCGGGTTCGCAGCGTTGTGGCCTGGATTTCCAGAAGCCGTTCCAAATTCGCCGGCTGGCCGGAGAGGAGCTCGCTGATCTTGGAAAGACTGAGACCCAACTGTTTGAGGATGATGACCTCATTCAATCGAACAATCTCGTTGGTGCCGTAAAGTCGCCAGTTCTTCTCCGTGCGTTTTGGCGTTATCAGCCCCTGCGCTTCATAGACCCGGAGCGTTTTAACCGACAGCCCGGTCCTTGCAGCGCATTCGGCAGCCGTCAAAAGAACGTCGTTCTGGATTTTCTTGTCCATGAGAACCTCCTGAGCGTCGCTCTAAGGTATGACCATAGGTCCGGCTCAAGGGGCAAAATGCGTTTATTTCACCAATCTTAAAAGAAAAAAGCCGCAGACGGATCCGCGGCTGTTTGATTGGACTAGCGCACTGTGTTCAGTGCATGCCCGTCATTTGGCACAGGCCGCAGACCTTATTGAGATGGATCTTGTCAGAGCGGTCCACACGGATGATCCCGCGGCGCTTCATATCCGAGACCACACGGCTGACAGTTTCAATGGTCAGTCCGAGATAATCTGCGATTTCCTGCCGCGTCATGTGGAGCTGGAGGTCGTAACCGTCCTTGTTCTCGTCTACCGGACCGGTGCAGCCGAGGCCGCCGCGGTTCGGAACCAGATGCATCAGAAAGCTAGCGACCCGCTCAACTGCAGACTTCCGGCCAAGCAGGACGGCATGTTCATGAAGCACACGCATTTGCTTGGTCAGGCATTTGGTCAGGTGCCGCTGCAAATCCGCCGATTTCTCAACGTGCCGCAGATCGATCTCATTGACCTTCGCATCCGTCAGCGTTTCCGCGGTGCAATCGTTCTCTTCAGCTCCAGACAGTCCAAACAGATCGCCCGGGCGCAAAACTTCAACAACCTGACGGCGTCCATCCGGCAGCAGCTTGTAAAGCATCACCGTACCGCTCGCCAACTCATAGAGCCGCTTCGCCGGATCCCCCTCGTAGTAGATCACAGCGTGGGTATCGTAGTGGGCCTGCTTGGCCCCAAAATGTTCAAAAGAAGTCACTTTGGATGCACACATCTCGGCAACCGGACGACCGGTTCCAACCGCATGCCCGAAAGTATCTGCTTCATAGTAAGCCATTTAAATCCCTCCTGCGCACAGGCCTGTGCGGCGTAGTCCGGTCATGGCAACTGTTGAATTGGCGACCGCTCTTATGAGAGGGCCGTGGTTCTACTGTTGCTGCAGAACGTCCCGTCCGACGTTCGGCCAACCGCAGGAGAAACTGTATCTATCAGATGTTGCAGGAGAAATTAGGGTGTCTGCGTAAGAAGAACTACATATGAGATATTCGGACGCAGGAGATTATGCCACAGCCTCTGCCAAAGCTTCCATCGACAGCGGCTTTCTCAACAGCGGCATATTGGGCAAATCCCTGAGATGTCTGTTCAAGCCGGCGCGGGTCTTGCCGGAGATCGCGATGATGCGGGGAGCGCTCGCCCGCGAATTCAGTTGATGGGCAACATCCACACCGCTCATTCCCGGAAGTCCGAGGTCAAGCAAGACGATATCGTTGGCCGAAATGGTCGCTTCGGCCAGAAAAGTTTCACCATCACTGTAAACGGTCGGAAGATAACCCAGCTCACCAAGCACTATATAAAGTGCGTCGGCAACCGCCCGATCGTCTTCGACAATGTGAACAATCACTCGGCAATGTCCTCACGGTTTGGTCGGAATTGCCAAACCTTCGGAGAAACTACGCTAAAAATCCCGTATCAGATGTACGCAGTACTACGTTTTCGCGTGATTACTTATCTGATGAGGCCTTCAAGCGCTTTTGTCATCCTGACGCACCGTGGCCGAGGACAATACGGACCAACTCGGCCGCATTGCGGGCCCCGAGCTTTTCCATGATTCGAGCGCGGTGAACTTCGACCGTGCGCGGGCTGATACCGAGTGTCCGGCCAGCTTCCTTGTTGGAGGCGCCATCGGTGATCTCTTTCAGCACTTCCAGCTCCCGGCGGGTCAGAAGGTCTACGCCCTCAAACTGCATTCCACCATCGGAAGATTGGCGCTGCTTCATGGCGTTGATGCCTTCGCGGACCCGCTCCAGAACCGACTCGGCTGAGAAAGGCTTTTCAATGAAGTCGTGCGCGCCGTTGCGAATCGCCTCCACCGCCAACGGAATATCCCCCTGGCCGGAGATGATAAAGATCGGCGCGGGATAGTTTTCCGCGTTAAGCGCCTTTAGAACTTCGATACCGGAACGCCCCGGCATATGAACATCCAGCATGATACAGGCAGGAACGGCTTTGCTGGCCGACTGCACGAACGCGTCACCATCAGTAAAGGTTTCAACGATAAAGCCCTCCATATTGAACAAAACGGATAGGGCGTCACGCACAGCGGCATCATCGTCTACGATATAGATGGCATCAGCGTTCGCTTTCATCGATTTACTTCCTTGTCCTGAGCCGGGACCGTCCGCGTTCATTCCGTCCCGGTTTCTTCAATTGTGACGGGCAGCGTCAGAAGAAACGACGCTCCTGCACCCGGTGCTGATTGTTCGAGGCGCAAGTCACCGCCGTGATTTTGCGCGATTGATCTGGAAATTGCCAACCCCAAGCCGACGCCCTTGTGCTTTGCGCCGCTGAATGCCCTGAAGAGACTGTCTGCGACTTCGTCAGAAACACCCGGTCCGTTGTCCTGGACGCGAAATTCAAGCGAATCCTCACCAAGGCAAACCGCCAAGGTCACTTTTCTTTCCACCTGGCCGGCGACGGCTTCTCGAGCGTTGCGAAGAAGGTTGATCAGAATTTGCCGGATTTGCACCGGATCGGCCATCAAGGGGGGGAGGTTCTTATCAACTTTGGCGACCATGATGGACGGTTCGTCGATCGCCCCCAAATCTGCCATTTCCAGACAGGTGGCAACCAACTCATCGACGTTGACTTCTTTGCGCTCCGGATCCTTGCGCTCCACCAGTTGGCGCATGCGTTGAATAATTTCGCTGGCACGCTCAGCTTCCTTCACCGCCTTTGAGATGACGTCCAACATAACCGGTGTCAGATGTTCGTCCGCGGAGGCTTTGCGGGAAACGGACTGCAGATAGAGCAGAATGGCTGTGAGCGGCTGGTTTAATTCATGAGCAATGGCAGCACCCATCTCGTCGAGCGCACTTAATCGCGTCATGTGCAACAGTTGGGACTGCGCTTTGCTCAAACGCTCTTCGATCTGCTTCCGCGGCCTTAAGTCCCGCAAGATGCCGATGAACTGGCGGCCTTCAGACGTCGCCGCCTCGCCGACCGACAATTCCAACGGGAAAACCGTCCCGTCCTTATGTTGGCCTTTGACCTCCCGGCCGATGCCTATGATCTTCTTGTGGCCCGTATCCAGATAGTTTTGTACGTAGGAGTCGTGATGGTGCGCATAGTCGGACGGCATGATCCGATTGACATTCTCGCCAAGCAGATCTGTTGCTGAATACCCGAAGAGTTTTTCGCAGGCCTTGTTGAACGCCAGGATTTGGCATTTCGCGTTGATGACGATGATGCCGTCAACAGCAGTGTTAAAGACACTGTCCAAACGGGCGTCAGAGATCGTCGCGGCAACTTCTCCGCTTTCAATCACGCTGTCATCCGTCATGCCGCACCCCGATGGAACTCGCCCTTCCATCAAGACTTACGGATTTTCACGTACTCCAGCAACCCGTCTTTGTTCTAAATCTCTGGCAACCAAACGCTAATTCTTTGGATAGCTTCTTCCAAATGGGCGCGCTGACGCGCAAAGCACAAGCGAATGTAGTTTTCTCCGCCGTTTCCGAACGCTGTTCCAGGTGCAAGACCCACACCGGTATCGCGGACACAATCCATCGCAAACTTCCGGGTGTCGTCAACACCGTCGATGGAAAAGAACAAATAAAACGCGCCTTGAGGGGCCGCGATCCGGACGCGGTTCAATGCTCCAAGCCCCTGAACCACGCAATCCCGCCCTTCTTTGGCAAGCGCAACTTGCTGCTCGAGAAACGTATGGCCGTCATTCAAAGCTGAGACAGCCGCACGTTGACTGAACATCGGGACGCCGGACGTTGAGTATTGAATGAGGTTCTCCAAGACTTGGCCCAGCGCCTCTGGTGCCGAAATCCAGCCAATACGCCATCCCGTCATTGCCCAGTTCTTGGACATGGAGTTCACATAGATGATCTGATCATCCTCTTCCGCAATGTCGTAAAAGGACGGGGCGCGGTTTGCCTCGCCATAATAGAACAGTGCGTAGATCTCATCCGCAATGATCCAGAGTCCGCGCTCACGGGCAAGACCAAGCACTTGTCTCAACATCTCTTCTGACGCGACCCACCCAGTCGGATTGCTGGGGGAATTAAGGAATATCGCAGCGGTCTTTGGCGTAATCGAAGCCTCCAGATCATCCACGTCCAATTCCCATCCTTCGGGCACTTCGCGCATTGGGACTGAGACCGGTTTTACGCCTCTGATCCCAAGAGCCGCCTCGATGTTTGGCCATGTTGGTGTTGGCACCAACACTTCTTCGCCGGAGGATGCAATAGCCTGGATGGCGAGTTGAATGGATTGCATGCCGGAACCGGTGACAAAAAACCTCTCAGGTGCAAAGGCCTTGCCGAAAACTCTTTGATGATATCCGGCCAGCGCGGACCTCAGTTCCGGAATGCCGCGCTGGTAGGTGTAGAAGGTTTCACCGTTTTCGAGGGACTGCTTCGCAGCATCACAGATGAACTGGGGTGTCGGCAGATCCCCTTCCCCCGCCCACAAAGGAATTACGTCATCACGTCCTTGTCCGGCATTGAAGACTTCTACGATGCCGCTCTCCGGCGCCATGCGTGCCTCGTGGCTCAATGTATCAATCAGCGCAGCCAAATGTGTGGTCCTTAGTAGCCGTATCCGCCGTCAACATACCTGCAATTCTTCCGATGTTTTCATGAAACAATTTGAACTCTGCTTCACAGGTGCTGATCAATAGCGGGACTGCCTAGAGTGTTTCAGCGACAGATCTGTCTTCGCCGCATGGCGAATAGACATCTGCTGCAAGCTGTGATCGGATCGCGAAAGAGGCGGAATAAACACGGGGATGTGCTGAGATTCGGCATACTTTGAAACTGACCCCAAAAAACTGCCCGGGAGGATAACCGCAAGACGATGCTGCATGGCTGGCTCGTGATACTGGCGGCAGCGGTGTACATCCTGCTGCTGTTTGCCATAGCAAGTTATGGCGACCGGATGGCCCGGCGCTCCAAGCGTTTGCGCGGTGGCGGCCGGCCGATGATCTATGCCCTGTCCTTGTCGGTCTATTGTACCTCCTGGACCTTTTTCGGCTCGGTCGGCAACGCTAGCCGAAACGGCGCTGAGTTTCTGACCATCTATATCGGTCCCCTTCTGGTCTTTGCTCTTGGCTATCCACTGCTGCGCCGGATTATCCATATCTCCAAAACGGAAAGCATCACATCGATCGCCGATTTCATCGGCGCGCGGTATGGCAAGAGCCAGTCCGTCGCAGCGTTGGCGACCCTGATTGCCGTGATCGGTGTAATCCCCTACATCGCCTTGCAGCTGAAGGCCGTATCCCTGTCGATCACAACGATGGTCGGCCCGATTTTTTCACCGCCGGAGTTTCTCTATCCGGGCTTTGCCGATCTGACGCTTCTGGTTGCGTTGGGCATGGCGATCTTCAGCTCGGCGTTCGGGACCAGGCACATTGATGCGACCGAACACCAGGAAGGCCTGATGCTCGCGATTGCCGCAGAGGCGGTGGTCAAGCTGATCGCGTTTCTGGCCGTCGGTTTCTGGGTCACCTACGGGCTGTTCGGCGGCCCCTTTGACCTGATCCGTGCAATATCCGAGGCGCCTGAAGTTGCCGCGGTCTTCGATCAGCCCATCAAGATTAGCAACTGGGTTGTCATGTCGACCTTGTCGGCATTTGCGGTTCTTTTGCTGCCGCGCCAATTCCACGTGACCGTGACGGAGAACAACTCCGATGCGGAACTGAAACGCGCAACCTGGCTGTTTCCAGCCTATCTGATCCTGATCAATCTTTTCGTTATTCCGATAGCAGCGGCCGGGCTCCTTCGATTTGGGCAGGACGTTAATCCGGACACCTATGTTCTGGCCCTGCCGATGGATGCAGGTCAGCACTGGCTGACGATCTTCGTCTTTCTCGGCGGCTTGTCTGCCGCAACAGCAATGGTGATTGTGGCTGCGGTTGCCCTTGCGATCATGATCTCAAATGACATCGTCATCCCGCTGATGCTGAGAGGGCATCGCGAAGAGGACATCGTAAACACCGACGGTCGGGACTTGAGCCGGCGTCTGATCACAATTCGCCGCCTGGCCATCTTCGGTATCTTACTTCTCGCCTACGCCTATTATCGGGCTGCGGGAGATACAGCTGCCCTCGTTTCCATCGGTCTGTTGTCGTTCGCTGCGATTGCCCAATTCGCACCAGCGTTCTTCGGCGGACTTTACTGGCGGCGAGCAACAGCCACTGGCGCTATTGCGGGTCTGAGTGGCGGCCTGTTTCTCTGGGCCTACACGCTGTTGTTGCCGACCTTTGCCCAATCCGGGTTGATCTCTGACACCATCATGAGCACGGGGCCATTTGGCATTGACCTGCTTAAGCCGGAATCCTTGTTCGGTATTGAGGCAGATCCATTCATTCACGGCACGCTCTGGAGCCTTGCGGCAAATGTTGTTCTGTTCATCGCCGGATCGCTGATCCGCAAGCCTCAGCCTTCAGAAACGCTGCAAGCAAACGTCTTTGTACCGTCAGAACTCCGCAATCCGACCAACTTCCTCTACTGGCGGACGTCAGTTACCGCTGGAGATCTCCAGGCAACCGTCGCCCGCTACCTCGGTGAAGAAAGAACAGAGCGCTCATTTCAGAGATTTGCACGTGAGCGCGGCATCTCGATCGAACCAAATACAATCGCAGATGCGAACCTTCTAAGGTTCTCCGAGCAACTGCTGGCAAGCGCAATTGGTGCCGCCTCCGCCCGTCTCGTCCTTACCTTGATGCTGAAGCGGCATGATCCGTCGACCAAGGGCGCGGTGAAGCTGCTGGACGATGCGTCCATGGCGATCCAGCACAATCGGGATCTCCTCCAGACAGCGCTCAACCAGGTGCGACAGGGCATTGGCGTGTTTGATCGGGACTTCCGGCTGATTTGCTGGAACCGTCAGTTCCGGGATCTTCTGGGCCTTCCGGCAGAATATGGACAGGTCGGCACGACCCTTGATGCTATCCTCCGATACAACGCGGAACGCGGTGAACACGGTTCCGGTCCCGTTGAAGTCATTGTGCAAGACCGGATCGAGAAGCTGGTCATCATCCAGGAGACCTATCAGGAGCGCCTGTTTGAAAGCGGCACGGTTCTGGAGGTGCGGATCAGCCCGATGCCCGACGGCGGCATTGTGACGACCTACACCGACATTACTGAACGCGTGATGGCCGAAGAGGCTTTGGCCAAAGCCAATGAAACGCTTGAGCGGCGGGTTCGAGAACGGACCGAAGAACTCACACACGTTAACGACCGTCTTGTGGAGGCGACCCGTGCGGCCGAAGAGGCCAACATCGGCAAAACCCGTTTCCTGGCCGCCGCCGGTCACGACATCATGCAGCCTCTGAATGCGGCACGGCTTTATTCCTCCGTTCTGGTCGACAAGCTCCAGGAGGGTGACAACGGAAAACTCGTGAAGAACGTGGAGTCGGCGCTGGAGTCGGTTGAGGACATCCTCGGGGCTGTCATGGATATCTCCAGGCTCGATACAGGAGCCTTGAAACCGGAGCCGACCGTCTTCCGGCTAGACGAGTTGATCCGCGGCTTGGAGCTCGAATTCATGCCCATCGCTGCCGAAAAAGGACTGGAGCTTCGGATCGTTCACACCACCATGTCGATCAGATCTGACCGGCGCCTCTTGCGGCGTTTGCTACAAAATCTCGTTTCCAACGCCATCAAATATACAGGTGAAGGCAAAGTGCTGGTCGGCTGCCGTGTCCGAGAAAACAGGGTGTTCGTGGAAGTGCATGATACGGGCCTCGGAATCGCTGAAACCAAGCAGAAAGCCATTTTTCAGGAATTTCATCGCCTGGACGACGGCATGCGCGTCGCCAAAGGTCTCGGCTTGGGATTGTCGATCGTTGAGCGGATCAGCCACGTTCTCAATCACAAAGTAAACCTGCGCTCTACGCTGGGAAAAGGGTCTTGTTTTTCGGTCGAACTGCCACGAAGCGCGCCCGTGCCTGATATCGAACCGGTGCCGCAACCGGCCCCAATTGTAGGCCAGCTTGATGGGCTTTGCGTTGTTGCGATCGACAACGAACCCGACATCCTGTCCGGCATGCGCCATCTTCTGACAAATTGGAACTGCAAAGTCATAACGGCTTGCGATGACACGCAGGCTGCCGCTCTGCTCAACCATGAAAACCTGACGCCCGACGTGATCCTGGCGGATTACCACCTGGACAACGGCACAGGGATCGAAGCGATCGTGAAACTGCGCTGGAAATTCGGCAGCCACATACCGGCCATCCTAATCACGGCGGATCGCAGCCGCCCGGTGCGTACAGAAGCCGCCGACAAGGACATCGCATTCTTTAACAAGCCACTGAAGCCGGCGGCCCTCCGGGCTGCTCTCGGACGATGCCGGACAGATCAATCTGCCGCGGAATAACAGTCGCGAGGCGATAGGGCCCAGTTATTGACGGTGGCAAAAGATCGACTGTCGCGGAAAGCTAAGACCGATCAGTCGCGGACAGCTTCTATGGCACTGCGTTTGTCCGGAGCCGTGCTCGGCGCCCGTTCATCCCAATCCTCATTTCGGATCTCGCCGATCAGCATTGGATTAGGGTCCGGTCTGCCGAAATAGTAGCCCTGCAATGTGTCACACCCGAGCGTCCGCAACGCATCAACCTGAAACTGTCGCTCAACTCCTTCGGCAGTCACTTCCAGTCCAAGGTTGTGGGCAAGGGCTATGATGGCGGCAATGATTGCAAGCCCCTCGCTTTGCTCACCGATTTCATCAACGAATGACTTGTCAATTTTGATCTTGTCGAAATTGTAATTGCGCAAGTAAAGCAGCGAGGAATAGCCGGTCCCAAAATCGTCCAGCGCGATTTTGATCCCCATATCCCGAAGGCCGTCCAGCTTCTCGGAAGCAGAGCCAATGTCTTTCAAGAAGACCGATTCCGTAATTTCAAGCACGAGCCGCTCGCCCGGAAACCCAGTCTCCATCAGGACGTCAGAAACGGTTTCAACCAAGTTTGGATCCATGAACTGAACCGCAGACAGGTTTACCGCGACCGTCTCAAGGTCCGGCCATTGCGCGGCAACCTTGCAGGCCTTTTTCAACACCCACATCCCCATGGGCAATATAAGCCCGGCGTGCTCCGCAATCGGGATAAACACATCAGGAACAATTTCCCCACGGGTTGGATGCTGCCATCGCACCAGAACTTCACTTGAAACAACACGGCCGCTGCGGGCCTCAACAATCGGCTGAAATTCGATGGTCAAGCCGTCAGTTTCGAAAGCTTCGCGCAGATCGGCTTCAAGTTCGCGGCGCTCCCGAACCTCCCGTTCCATCTCTTCCGCGAAGGCAAGCGCCTGCCCACGCCCCCCCTCTTTGGCCTTATAAAGCGCGATGTCAGCCTCGCGCATGAGATCATTCACGCTTGTGTTAGTCTGACGGAGCCGGGAAAAACCAACGGTCGCGCCGATCGCAAATTCACGCTTTCCGACTTTGAAGGGCTTGCGAGTAACTTTCACGAGTTCATTCGCGAAAACCTCAGCCGCCTGATCGCTGACGAATTCCCCGACAGCTGCAAATTCGTCGCCACCAAACCGGGCGAGTAAGGTGCGGCCTTCGCTGATTGAACGGAACCGTTCAGCGACCTGGATCAGGAGGTCATCCCCGGCTGCGTGCCCACTGGTATCGTTGACGACCTTGAAGTTATCGAGATCGATCAAAAACAGGGTCAGAGTGCTGGCGCGTTTTTCAAGTTGTGCCGCGAGCTTTAGGTCTGCCTGTTTCAAGAACCAGTTGCGGTTTCCAATGCCTGTCAGCGCATCTTGCTCGGCCAGCTGCGTAACCAAAGCGTTCGCGACCTTCATCTCGGTTATGTCCGACGCAACGCCCCGATAACCGGTGAAATAGCCCCGCTCGTCGAAAGCGGGTGTTCCTGAAACCGCCCACCACCGCGCTTCGCCATCGACATCAACGCCGATCTCAAGGTCCCGGAACGCCGTGATTTCTGTGATTGCATCGTCCAGGACTTTGTACCCATCCTGCGCGTCCGGATGGGACAGCGAATAGGCCAGATCGGTCAATCGCATTGCTTGAAGTCTGTTTGGGTCTCGCCCGCTCACAGCTGCAAATCGAGAAGATACGTTTCGAAGATTTCCGCTTGTATCGGTCTCCCAGAACCAGTCGCTGTCCTTGTCTTCGATGTCGTTCATCATGAGCGCGATGAGATCACCCCGCTGGCGCAACTCTCCCTCCGAGAGGAAATGAGAGGTAAAGAGCCAACTGGTCGATGTGGAACTGCCGACAATGATGACGGCAAAGCTCGTTAGGAGAGTGATCAGGATCCAGGACTGATCGATGTTGACAACCGCAAGAGAGACAGCCGAAACACTGTACAAAACAAGCAACCATCGAAACGCGGCCTGCGGAACAGTTGCCAGCGCAAAAGCGCCGCCACAGGTCATTCCAATCGTCACAATGGATGCTATCCAGATGCCTTGAGCATCTCCGACAGCCAGCGCCGCAATAGGCACGACGGCCCAAAGCGCGCTCAAAATCGTGGCATGATGAATGGCGCGTGCGATGACTTTTGGGGAAGCCTGTTCGATTGGATATCTGCCGCTCTTGTGCCATCTCAGGCCCATCTGAGCCATTACAGCGACGACTAACAACGCCCATCCAAGCACGTATGCTTGCGGCACAAGCGTCAACCCGACTGCAGTAAGAGCCGCCGCGTTAATCAGATTGCCCGCAATCATGACGGGGGTCAGACGTAGAACATGCGAAATCTGCGCGGCCCGAACCCTGCGCATGACATCTTCATCAGCCACAGGATAACCAAATGCCAGCAGGAATGGCTGCATCGAGTTTTTCAGGCTTTGCCGTGACTTGCCAGTGGCACTGTGGCGGGCAGACGCCCAGATCTGTCTTCCTGGATGGACAAACGCCAGAAATATAACCTGGAGCATCGTTTTCCAGTGCGCGGACAACCGCATGCTTACTCCAATACTACGCAACGAGATGCACGCGCCAATACCTTCGCGCACTCAGAGCCTAACTGGCCCCTCATGAAATTACGGTAAAGGAGAAGGATTCAAAAAATTATTGTCAGTATTCAACAAATAATGCCGCAACGGGAAGCTGCGGCATCGTTTCCATAAACTGAAGATTGGCGATCTTGGCAGGTGAATACCGAGCGCCGCCAGTACTCCCTAGGCGTCAGGCGTCTCAACGGTTTCGCCGTTCATTTGCCACTGACCGGCTTCGATTTTCGAGGCGGCAATGACCGCTTGTGTCCGGCTTTCGACACCCAGCTTTTGAAGAATGGCTGAAACATGCGCTTTCACCGTTGCCTCGGAGACAGAGAGCTCATAGGCGATCTGTTTGTTCAAGAGGCCTTCGGACAGCATCATGAGGACACGAACCTGCTGCGGTGTTAGCGTTGAAAGCCGCTGCACAAGGTCGCCACTGCCGTCATCGGCAGACAGATCCACATCCGGCGGCGTCCAGACATTGCCCAGCATGACTTCGGCAATGGCTTCCCGGATCACCTCGATGCCATGAGATTTCGGGATAAAGCCTGATGAGCCGAACTCCATGGCCTTTCGGATCGCCTGCGGATCTTCGTTTGCCGACACGACAACGACCGGTACACCGGTGTGTTGCGCGCGCAAGTACATCAATCCTGAAAAGCCGCGCATGCCGGGCATCGTCAGATCCAGAAGGATCAGATCGACCTCGCCATCTTTCTCCAAAAGCGAGGTTACATCTTCCAATGCCCCCGCCTCAACAATCGAGGCTTGCGGATATTGAGCTTCCAGCGTTTGACGCAAAGCTCCACGGAACAGCGGGTGATCATCCGCAATGACAAAGCGATACGATGGCGCCGACACGTTTTCCTCCCAGATCAGCCTTATTTTTTCAGGCCGTTTATCGAACGGGTGTCTGCGCGCTCTCCTCCGAAAGCCAAGGCTTTACGCCGGGCCGTCACACACTTACGCAGACGTGGTTCGTAATGTTTGAAAGTATGTGCCTCAAGGCGCGTTGGCAAGTCAAACCATTGGGCGGTGCTTCGTTCTCGTCAAAGATACCATAGGTCTCAAAAATAAGCATGAAACACAGCAAAGAGACTCTATTGCTTCACTATACTTACGCTGAATTGAAACTATTGCCAGTGAACGCAGCTGACACGCCCTCAAAAGCAGTTTTAATCTCGAACAATTACAACCCAAATGACGTTTATACCATCTGCGTTTTCCACAGATTACCAAAGCCGCAAATAAGAACTTCAAAAAACAGATTAATTACAATAACTTCACGTTGCTGATTGTTCTTTTCCCTAATCAAAGTTTCTTCAAAATGGCGCTTTCACCAACTCTCTATTCCTTCACCAACCGCTGGGAATGCGATGAAAATGATCATTTGAACGTCCAGTTCTATTTCAGCCGCTTTGATGAAGCAGATCAGCAATTCCGGCTGATATCCGGCCTCAGTGACACTGTCGCCGGGGCACGCCGTGTGCGGCATGTGCGCTATCACAAGGAGCTGCGGACCGGGGATCTCATCACTGTGCACTCCGGGATCGCTTTCGATGGCCCGCATCTGCTGACCGTGGTGCACGAGATGCGAAATGCCGGGACTGGCGCATTGAGCGCGACTGCGATCGACGGATACGAACCGAGCCCCAGCACGGTCAAATCACTGCGGCAGAGGTTTTCGGACTATCAAACACCTATGAATGCGGACGCGACACCGCGCGGTCTATCGGCCAGCCCTGCCAGCGCACGCCCGGCATTGGACAAACTCCTGCAGGGCAACGGAGCACTCTGCTTCCGTGGAACCGTAATGCCCAGACACGTCAATGCGGACGGAAAAGCAGATGATCAATTCGCTTTGTCTTGCTGCACAGACGGCGTTCCGCATATATGGGAGCGCAGCCCTCTTACCCAAGCTTATCTGACCCAGCACAATCTTGGCCGGGTCGCCATCGAAATGAAGTTGATTTGGCATTCACCATTGAAATCCGGCGACATGATTGTGGTGGCCTCCGGTTTTACCGGCAGCCAGAACAAAACCTTCGGAATGCGGCATCATGTTTTCGAAAGCCGCACCAACCGCTTGGCCGCAACGCTCGATGTGGTCGCGCTGACGATGGATCTCGATGCCCGGCGCGCGGTCGAATTGCCGGAAGAGGCAAGAACCGCCATTTCCAAGATGGTGCTTTCTTAGAATTCAATGATGCCTTTTGGCCACACGACGGTTCCGGTCAGTTTCCGGAGCCGTCGAGGTCTTTTTGAAGCTCGCGGACCATGCCGAAAAACCGGCGCATGGCTGTCTCGGTGAAATCGAGAACACGATCGAGCTCTTCCTCGTCTTCAGATGTCAAACCAGAGGTTTGATCTCCGGGTTCTGCATCGGTAGCAGGACGATCCAGGGCGGAGCCTGGCGGCAATTGCGGCTGACCATTTGCATTGCCGCCTTCCAGTTCTTCCACGCGGGCGGTCAGTCTCACAACTTCAACGGCCAGTGTATTGATTTCCGCCAGATAGGCCTCTTCAGCCAGGGGCACGGGATTGCATCGCCATGCCTCGTTTTTCTGTTTGCAGACAGAGACGGTCCCGTTCTGACGGTCCACCCTCAGAACTTCACCCTCTACGGAGACCAGGGAGTATCTTTCAGGTGTGCCGTCTGTCACAGCTGTTACGGTTTCTTCCGACACCGCCTCTTCGGCAAACGCCGCGCCGTTCACTGAAACACTCAGACACACCAAAATGCCAAATGCTGCTGTTTTACTTTTGCGGATCATGATGCCGGTTCTCCTGGCTCCGTGAAGTCAGACACTGTGATGAGCACGTTGGAACAACCGTTGCCACAAATCCATGGCCAAAGCACGGCCTCTTTCGGACTTGTCACCACAGATGGCCGATTAGTTGGATGCCACACGCACTGGCTCCAACAGCTTCTCCAGCGTTTCCAATCGGTCCGCCTCTCCAGCAGGCTTGTCCCAGCGCAGCCGTGAAATGCGTGGAAAGCGCATGGCAACACCGGATTTGTGTCGGCTGGATCTGTTTAGCCCCTCAAAAGCCACCTCGAGAACAAGGCCGTGGTCTTTGCTGTAGGCAACCTCCCGGACAGGACCGAACCGGTTGGTCGTGTTTCCTCGGACAAACTTGTCGATCTGCTGCAACTCTTCGTCTGTAAAACCAAAATAGGCCTTGCCGACCGGCACCAGTTCATCGCCGGTCTCTGCCGCCCGCCACAGCCCGAAAGTGTAGTCGGAATAAAAGGACGAGCGATTGCCGTGACCCCGCTGGGCATACATCAACACGGCATCGATCAGATGCGGCTCCCGCTTCCATTTGTACCAGAGACCCTTCGGCCGCCCTCCGGTGTAGGCCGTGTCCCAGCGCTTCAGCATCAGCCCTTCAACGGCGGCCGCATCTTCTTTGTCCAGCCTGCTTTCCGGTGTGTTCCGCGCCTCTGTTATGTCCTGCCAGCTAGTCACAGGTACAAGCGGTGACAGGTCGATCCGTGGGTGATCAAATTCCGCTACAAACCCTTCAAGGCGGCGGCGGCGCTCTTCAAAGGGAAGCGGTCTCAAATCCTCACCGTTGAGCGACAAAAGATCATACGCCCGAATGGCCGCCGGAAACTCCTTCAAAAGCTTCGGACCGGCTGTTTTTCTGTTGAGGCGTTTTTGCAGGTCACCGAATGGACGGACCTTGCCACCCTCCATGACAAGCAACTCACCATCGATACAGCCGTTGAAATTCAGCGCATCCAAAACGTCGGGGAACGCACGCGAGATGTCTTCGCCGGTGCGGCTGAAGAGACGACGGACCTTTTGTCCGTCCCGCGTTTCACCAGCCGCTGCTTGAATGCGAATGCCATCCCATTTCCATTCCACGGCAAACTCGGCTGCATCAAGCTGATCAGGATCCCTGTCCGCATCAAGCGGGTGGGCCAGCATGACGGGCCGGAAGGGGGCCGGGTCCAGATTGTCCGGGCGTTCCCCTTTGCCCTCGGCCCAGGCAAACAGGCTTTCAAAGGGTGGCTTCAGCCCGAACCAAACCTCCTCAATGTCCGAAACACTAAGATCACCCAGTCGTGCCACAGCGGTTTTCGCAAGGCGCGCAGACACGCCGACACGAAGCCCGCCTGTAACCAGTTTCAGCAAAGCCCACCGACCGGTCTCATCCATTTGATCCAGCCAGCTCGCGATCAAACGCGGCGCATCCGTTTTGCCTGCGGTCTCAAGCGCATCAACAACTCCCGTCAGTTCGATGCGTTGACGCTCTGCGCTCGCGCCTTCGTCGGGAAGCGCAGGCCACATGAGTGCAATTGTCTCGGACAGATCGCCAACAAAATCATAGGACAAGGCAAACAGCGTTTCGTCCGAACGCTCTGCGATCAGCGCTTTCAAGACAGCTGGTTTTGCATGCTTGAATTTTAGGTCTCCGGTCAGCGCTGCCAGCGCATAGCCACGTTCCGGATCAGGTGTTTCCTGAAAATAGTGGACAAGAAGCGCTTCTTTTGCAAGGCGCCTTGGTTCTAACGACAGTCGGTCAAGTAGTTGGGAAAACACATGCATGAACACAAAAACCGGGAAAGAGGGCTAAGGCAACTCTATCCCGGTTAGATGCTGTTCAGGAAATTAAGGTCAAGCCGATGGAGTTAGGCGGCAATTTCCTCTGACCGTTCTGCGGTCAAGTACTGCAGTCCGACAGTATCACCATGCACCCATTTGACCGCCATCGGATACTGTTTTCCGCTTGTGTCTTCATAGGTGAGATGCAGTCCTTCGGTCGCGCCCGCAAAATTCATCACCCCGATACCACCTTCCGAGCTGTTCATCAGGCGTGTCCGGATGTGTTCGCCGCTTTCGGTGATCAGATGAATTTGCTGACCGCGCTCTTGCTTCCGGTTTGCGCGGCGGCGTTCTTCAACATCACGCGCCATCTCATTGAGGAAGCCTTCAATGCCTTGAGACATTTCATCAGCAACGTTTTTCACCGCCACAGCAATGTGATCCACGGTCTCGGCTTCACCTGCGGTTGCCTGGATGGCCTGATCCACGCTCTCCGCACTGTTGACCGCGTTTGCCGTCTCGCTGGCTGCCATGGTGATGCTTTGCGAGATTTCCTGTGTTGCAATGCTTTGCTCGCCGACCGCTGCGGTGATCGCACCGGCCACTTCACTGATCATCTCGATGGAACCGGAGATCTTGCGAATGGATTCAACCGCTTCACTCGTCAGCCCTTGGACCGACGAAATCTGACTTGAGATTTCTTCAGTTGCCTTGGCGGTCTGGGTCGAGAGTTCCTTGACCTCAGCGGCAACAACCGCAAAGCCCTTACCGGCATCTCCAGCGCGGGCGGCCTCAATGGTCGCGTTCAAGGCCAGGAGGTTTGTCTGTTCGGCAATGGCGCGGATCATCTCAACGACAGTGCCAATTTTTTCAACCGCTTCTGCGAGGCTGGAAACATTGCCGTCTGTTTGCTGGGCCACGCCGGTCGCATCTTCAATGACGTTGCTGGCCCGATCTGCCTGGCTGAGAATTTCCTGGATCGCTGCGGACATTTCCTCGGCCGCCGCCGCCACGGTTTGAACGTTGTCAGACGACGAGGAGGAAGCATTCTTCGCCTCGGTTGCAGCGCTGGACGCCCCTTGCGAGATATCGCGGACGCGCGCGGCAATGTCGGTCATCTGACCGGTTTTTTCGTTCACGTCTCCAGTGACGCTGGCCATCAGATTACGGAACTTCTCGATGAGGCTTTCCATCTGGTTCTGGCGCATCCGCTCGCGGTCACGTTCCTTGGCAGCTTCTGTTTCCAGAACACCGCGCACCCGCGCATTCTCCTGGAACACTTCACCAGCCTTGGCCAGTTCGCCAATCGCGTCCGTGCGGTCACTGAACGGCATCTTGAAGTCGATATCGCCGTCAGCAATCCGAACCAGACTACTCGTCAGGCGGCCGAGCGTTTGGGTGACATTGCGCAACTGCCACGCGACCAGGGCCAAAGTTACAAGAACGACCGCGATCGTTTCTGTAAGAACCAGCATCAGATGCCCGTTCGCAGCCTCGGAGATTTGTGCCGCGCGTGCCTCACCGGCTTTCAACATTTCAATTGAAGCTGCGCGGATCATGTTCAGGCGCTCGGTTGCTTTGCCGAACCAGACGGACCCTTCAATGCCTTGCCCGTCCTTTGTTTCAGGCAGTGTGCGCAATACCTTGCGCCACTCCATCACCTGGTCCACGGCTGGGCCGGACACAGTTTGCTCAAACATCGCCAGTTGTTGCGGAGAAGCGATTTGCTGGAAATTCTTCAAGAAGGCTGTTTCAACCGACAGGCGGTCGAAATACGCCAGGAACCGCGCTGAGGGGACTTCACCATCTTTGCCAACGATTGCAAACAACTGCCCACCGATTGCCCGCTCCAGACCGCCGGCTTCAATCGCTTCGGTCAACAGAAGAAATGGCGTCATATGCTGGGCGTATTCATTGTCCGAGCTCGCCTGAACCGCAGAATTCACAATCGTGATCAGCTTGCGCACTTTGCCGGAGTAAAAAGCCAAATTGTCCGGACCTTTAACCGACTTCGCGTCGACACCGGCTCGGTGTTGGGTGATCTGGTCAAGCTCAGCGCTGGTCGTGCGAACGCGCTCCAGAAGCTTTTCGTTGCTGATATCAAAGTTGGCTACCGCGGCCTGCATTTCCGCCACTGCGGCGTCAGTTGCCTTGCGTTGATTGTCGAGCAGTTCGCGTGGCTTGGCGGCATAACCGGACGCCATAAGCACCGCGGTTCGGCCACGTTCCTTCTGCAACTCGTGCAAAACCGCTTCTGAGCGTTCTGAAATCAGAGCGGTCGGAAGGATTTCTGACGCCTTCCGGCTTTCGATCATGGCTTCGTTGAGGGCCAGCCCACTGGCAATCATAAACGCCACCAACGGAACAATGGCGAGAAGCGCAATTTGCGCGCGAATTGATTTGAACATCCCAAACCCCAGCGAAATTCTGTCACGCAAATTTAACGCAGAGGCAGGTTAAAAATTTACATATACCCAAAGATGTTATTCTCTACATCTTTATACTATTGGTATTAATTACATGGCTGCAAAAGAATCGATTTTTCAAATACGGCCAATACTGACAATATCGCTCAAAATATGAGCATTTCTTTCTGGTGGACGTCCCTGCGATAAGCCTGTATAAGCCGCGACCCACAAGGGCCTGCATGGTGATGGCCCGATCCGGTAGACTGCTGATTGGCACGCAGGTGATCCGGAGCAGTCGAAAGAATCCAATGACCGAATTGATGTCGCTCGCCCCGGCGCTGAAAGCCGCGCTGGCGAAACGTGGCTATGAAAGCCTCACTCCCGTTCAAGAAAGTGTTCTGACCGAAGCGCCAGCTGACGCCGACCTTCTTGTGTCCGCACAGACCGGCTCCGGCAAGACCGTTGCCTTTGGTCTCGCGCTCGCCTCAACCATTTTGGGCGAAGAAGAAACGCTTGGAAAACCTGGTGCCCCGATCGCCCTCGCCATTGCCCCGACCCGCGAACTCGCGCTTCAGGTCAAGGAAGAGCTGACCTGGCTTTATGGCGAAGCCGGCGCCGTGACTGCCTCTTGTGTGGGTGGCATGGATCCGCGCATGGAGCGGCGCACACTGGACCGCGGCGCACACATTGTTGTCGGAACGCCCGGCCGCTTGCGCGACCACATTGAACGGGGCGCGCTGGACCTTTCCGAACTCCGTGCAGTCGTGCTCGATGAGGCCGACGAGATGCTCGACATGGGATTTCGCGAAGATCTGGAATTCATTCTGGATGCCGCACCGGAAAGCCGCCGCACGCTCATGTTCTCCGCAACGGTACCGAAACCGATCGCCGAACTTGCAAAGCGCTTCCAAAAAGATGCAGTCCGCCTGTCGACAATCAATGCCCGCGAACAACACGGCGACATCGATTATGTTGCCCATCCGGTCGCACCAAATGAGCGCGAAAACGCGATCATCAATGTGCTACGGCTGCATGAAGCGGAAAAGGCAATCGTTTTCTGCGCCACCCGTGAAGGGGTCAGTCGTTTGACCGCGCGCCTTGCTAACAGGGGTTTTGCGATCGTGTCGCTCTCCGGCGAACTCAGCCAGGAGCAACGCACCGCCGCCTTGACTGCAATGAAGAACGGCACGGCCCGCGTGTGTGTTGCGACAGACGTTGCTGCGCGCGGCATCGACTTGCCGAACCTTGATCTCGTGATTCACGCAGATCTACCGACCGGCAAGGCAGCACTCTTGCACCGTTCGGGCCGGACCGGCCGCGCCGGGCGTAAAGGCACCTGTGTGCTGATGGTTCCCTTCCCCCGCCGCCGTCAGGCCGAACGCACGATGCACTTTGCCGGCATCAAGGCGACCTGGACGGGCGCACCGACCGCGGACGAGATCTGGGCCAAGGACAAGGAACGCCTTCTGGCAGATCCTGTTTTGACCGCGGAGTTGGAAGACGAACAGCGCGCCATCGCGATGGAACTTCTGGCGCTGCACAGCCCAGAGCAACTGGCAGCTGCTTTCGTCAAGCTCCGCCAGTCGCGCCTGCCTGCGCCTGAAGATGTTTCGGAGTTGAACGAGACCGCCTTGCAGGGCCGTGATGCCGGGTCGCGTGGAGGCCGCAGCGCCGAAATCAAAAACAACTTCGAAGATGGCGTCTGGTTCTCGCTGTCGCTCGGCCACCGCCAGCGCGCCGAACCACGGTGGATCCTGCCGCTGATTTGCCGAGCTGGTCATGTGACCAAGAAGGAAGTCGGCGCGATCAAGATTTTCCAGAACGAGCTCTACTTCGAGATCTCCGGCAAGCACGGCGAACGCTTTAACAGCACCGTTAAGCGCGAAGGGACGGGCGAGGAAAACGTCACCATCAAGTTGCTGGACGCCCGCGGCGGCCAGATGCCGCAACCGCCGAAGGAAGACAACTTCCGCGGTGGTGGAAATCGTGGACGCGGTGACAGGGATCGTGGCCCCAGGGATCGCGGTGATAGAGGCGACCGCGGTGATCGGGGGGGCTATCAAAACCGGCGCCCGCGCCGCGGCGATGCGCCCGACTACGAAGACATGGGCCGTGAAGACACGCTGAAGCCAAAGCGCGGACCAAAACGCGACTTCGACGCTCCGCGTGGCAAGAAACGCCGCCGCGACGATGACGAGGCTGCCCCCCATCATCCAGCTTACGAACCGCTGGATATGAAAGCCCTCGCCAATGACGGCGACGCACCACGCAAGGCTCGCAAACCGCGCGATGCTGATGGCGAAGCGCCGCGCAAGGGCAAGCCAAAGGCTGGTGCCAAACCATTTGGCGCAAAGAAAAAAGCTCCGAAGAAAAACAAGCCGTCCCGCGCCCAGCGCAAAGCGGACCGGGCAAAGTAAGACCAAAGGCCCGCTGCTTCAGCGGGCCTTTCTTTTTCTCTTAAGATCAAACCAAAACCTAAAACCTGAACGACAAGCCGACGCCACCTCGGAACTGGTCTGCCGACCCTTTGTCCTTAACGATGGGACTGTCCGCAGCGTCCCCCAGAAGACGCGTATAGGACGCCCGGCCGACCAGCCCCCAGCGGTCTGTGAGCTGGTAGGTCATCGTCGCCTCGACACCAATGTCCTTGAGCCCGCCTTCGGCGGTGTAGACGGCCAGTCCCGAGCGGGCCGAACCCGCTTCTGACACACCCAAATAGGTGTTCATGTAGTCATCCGTCGCAAAACCGACTTCGGTCTCAAGCCCAACCCGCAGCCGCTCTCTGGGCGCGACCCAGTACCCAGCCCGCACCTTGCCGATTACGCCTTCATGAACACCAGAAACATCCGCCATCAACTCGGCCGAGATTTCAAAAACATCCGATTGCGCCATCAAGGACTTGAATTGATAGGTGACAAATCCACCTGCTTCGAAGGCGCCGTCGATTGCCTCCAAGCGGTCGATCACGTCATTCCCCACATCGTCCCGCCCCATCCGGTACTCAACGGCCGGACCGAACTGAAAAGCCGCGTGCGGCCGCAGGTTCAGCCGGGCCTCCGGCCCCTCAATTTCAAAGCCCAATCCAAAGGCGGTGATGTGGGCATAGGCCTGGGGGATCGGAAGGTATTCGGCAGCGCCCTCAAATTCAGGTTCTCCCGCCACTCCAACCGCCAATATTCCGTGAATGCCACTTTGAGTTTTCGCTCCCCTTTCATCTGAGCGTACACGCGCTGTGTCATCTGCGTAAACAACTGCCGGCGCACAACTGACCATCGCAACAATCACAATCGCTCGCGGGGAGCGTCCAAAGCAAACTCGCACTATCACAACCTCCATTGAGCCGCCGTTCTGGATTGGCTGGCCCATGGAAGGTGACGCGTTGGAGCTTGTTGAAAAACTCGCGTTTTCGGATTAGTGATCGGTCAGATTGCCGCAGAAAACATCATTTATCTATTTGATTTTTATTACGTTTCTCATTCATATCTGAACTATAAACAGACATTGCATCAGACCAGCTCGCGTTTTGGTCACACTTTTGACCCAACCGCAGATCCTATTGGCAGCTGTTTTTCATTGGAGCATCTTTATGGACTTGGCCCCAACGCGCAGGCGGCGCCCAAAGCAGCAACGCTCGCGGCTCATGGTCGACTTTATCTTGGAGGCTGCATCGCAAGTCTTCGATGAAGAGGGCTATAACGGTGCGACCACAAACATGATCGCCGAACGTGCCGGGATCAGTATCGGGTCGCTGTACCAGTATTTTCCCAACAAGGGGGCGCTCATCCTAGAGCTGAGATTTGCGCATCGTGCGCACGTCCTCAAAACCGTTGAAACGGCCATGGCAGCATCGGAACACCTGTCCCTGCCAGACGCCATCCGGAAGATCGTTGACGCAAATTTCCAGGTGCACCTGAACGCACCCCGGCTCAACGCGGCTTTTGAAGAACAGACACCGGCCCAAACGCTTTCAGAAGATCCCGACGGCTTTCATCAAAAGATTGATCTGGCTGCGACCAAGTTCCTGGAAATCCGAAAAAACGAAATCAGCGCGCCAGATCTGAAGACCGCCGGATTTGTGATCCGCAACCTCATTCCAGCTGTGCTACACGCCGCAATCAAAGATGGTCAGGTCGTTCAGGATCCGGACCTTGTGAAGACCCATCTGACCGGCAGCATCATGGGCTGTTTACGCCCTGATGGGCCCACACCCCACGTCTTGACACCTCAAGAAGCTTGATCGACACCGCAAACCCCGCCAAGTCCTTTTCGGGCTGCTCGGCGGGGCCGTCGGCGACTGTAATCGCTGCTTGCTGCGCGTTAGGCTGCGATTGCTGTCACCAACAGGGTATCGACGTTGCCGCCGAATTCGCTTTCCCGGACACAGGTCAATCCGAGTGCTGAGTAATCAACGCCGTAAAAGCCCTTGTGCGGGCCTTCTTCGAACACGAACACCGCATGGCTGAGATCTTCGCGCGCCAGAAGATCCTGTGCCATCACGCCGACATAACGGGTGCCTGGTTCGTTCGTGTATTCCCAGGAATAGACATCTAACTCGAGATGATCGAGATGACCGACCAGTTGAACGTCTGTCTTAATCCGGCGGTCGGAGCCGAAGCCGCCCCCGTTGCTGTGCGCATGTTGCGTGCTGCCTGCAATCTGCTCAAGAGAGTCCCTGTTGTAGAGCCCGTTATTGTCCAATATCGCGATGATACCCGCCATGGACGATCCCACATTGATCCCGATTTTCAGGGCCACAAGACTGCTTATCCCGATGGACACACCAAGCAGAACGACACCGCCAGAAACCTGATCGCACTCTTCTAGGGTAAGTTCTCTCATTGTCGATACTTCGGTCATTTGTTCACTCCAGGTGAAATATTGGCGCGCATGCAAGCGCTTACATTTTGCAACTTCTTATCTGATTGTCAATATCGGAGACGCCACTTTTAGCTGAATTCATTCATATTAATTGGAATTTTATTTCTGTTTTTCAGTTACAACTTCAATAATTGTTTCACTTGCAATCATTAATACACGATCCGCCATTTCGATTGTTTCCGGACGATGGGCAACAATGATCCGCGTCATGCCTAAATCTCTTATGGACGTGTTGACTGCTCTTTCCGTTTCCACATCCAGATGGGCTGTCCCCTCGTCCATGAACAGAATTTTGGGCTCCTGATAGAGGGCCCTGGCGAGCATCAACCTTTGAAGCTGACCCGCTGAAAACACGGCGCCCATGTCTCCGATAAAGGTTTCGTAGCCCATGGGCAGCCGGGCTATGTCTTCATGGACGCAAGCCTTTGCCGCGCAACTCAACACACGCTCCATGTCAATATCGCTGCTAAAAAAGGCAATGTTTTCGGCCACGGTGCCCGAAAACAGCTGATCGTCTTGCATCACCGCAGCGATCTGGCTCCGGTAGTTGGAATTTCCGATCTGTTGAATTGTTTTTCCATCAACTTTGAAGTCACCGGACACCGGTTGAAACAGGCCCATGAGAATTTTCAGAAGCGTTGTCTTGCCGCAACCGGATGGCCCGACCACGGCGACACTCTCGCCCGGCTCGATGACAAATGAAGCGTTCTGAAACAACAGAGGCGCGCTGTTGTCGTAAGCAAACGACAAATTCGACGCTTCGCATTTTCCGTGTTTTATTTTGAACGTGCCATGCCCGCCATCACCTCTTTCCTCAAGAGCGATATCCGCAAGGCGCTCAAGGTGGAGATCAAGCATACGAAAATCGATGATGAGTTCGACAAGCCTTGCCGTGTTGTCCGCAAACTGGCCGCGGTAGGCCATGAAAGCAAAAATCATTCCTACCGTGATGGCCGCATCAATCGCCATCATCGCTGCAAGGTAGATGATTATGACCTGCTCCAGGCCGCGGATCAAAACTGCTGTTGAATTGAAAGCTATCGTCAGGAATTGAACGCGCACACTCTGATTAACCGCATCTGCGAGCAGGTTATGCCAGCGTTGCTGTCGCTGATCTTCCTGAGAAAAAACCTTTATGCTGAGAATACCGCGGACGGTTTCAATGAAATTCGTATGCTCTGCAGCTCTCGAAACAATTTCACGCTCCGATGCGGTCCTGAATGGCCGGAACATCGCGAGACGCAAGGTTACGTAGAGCGCAAGGGAAACCAGAGAGATGACCGCCAGCTTGGGGCTGTAGGCGAACATCAGGCCAAGGGTGACAAGCGCCATAATTCCGTCCACCACGCCCCCGACGACACCGTTGGTCAAAAACTGCCGAATTGGTTCGATCGAAGAAAACCGGGAGACAATGTCTCCGATGTGCCTGCGCTCAAAAAAGGGCAACGGAAGACGTATCAAGTGTTGAAAAAGATTGATGGAAATCTGGTAAGCCAGCTTGCTTCCTGCATAGAGGATGACCAAATCACGAAGCACGCTTGCGACAACGTTGATCACAAGAAAAAGCCCGAACCCCAAAGCCAGAGTGATCAACAAGTCCTTGTCAAGACTGGGGAGCACAGTGTCGATTGTAATTTGCATGTATTGCGGGGCGGCGATCGTATAGGCGAGCAGAACAAGTGACAGAAGCAACACCTGCGTCAGGGCACCGCCCAACCCCTGCATACTGCTCCAAAGTGACGTGAATGCGAGTTTGTTTCTCTCATCTGCACGCTGAAACCCGGTAGCGGGCATCAGCTCCAAGACGATCCCGGTGAAATGATTGCCGAACTCTTCAAGGCCGAGTGTCAGGTCGCCGCGCGCCGGGTCATGAATGACCGCCCGGTTCTTTGTAAGTTTTTTCAGGACTACGAAGTGGTTCAAATCCCAATGCAAAATCGCGGGCAAATGCACACGTTTAAGGTCCTGAACTTCCGCTTTCAACGCCCGTGTTGCCAAGCCGATTTTGTTTGACATGTCGGCCAACGTCCGAAGCGTCATGCCTTGCGCTGTCGTCGGAAACCGGCGGCGAAGGGATGCAATATCTGTCTTGAATCCGTAATAGCTCGCAACCATTGCAAGGCAGGCATTGCCGCATTCTGCCGCCTCGTTTTGCCGGATCAGCGGCAAGGAGCGCCCGCCAATAAACTGGAGATTTGATAGGGCCTCGCTTGCCATCAGCTTCTCCTCGCAACAGCTATCATTGGTTCAAGAAGCCATGAGAGGATCGAACGATCTTCAAGAATGATATTGGCGCTCAGAAGCATTCCCGGTTGGATGGCATAGGATCGGCCGTAAGCGGACACTTCACTTGAGGCGAGATCGACATTCACCCGATAGACAGGCTCGCCCGTTTGAACGAGGACACTCGGATCGTTCTTTGACAGAACCGATTGTGTGACCAACCGGACCGTTCCCGCCTGCGCACCAAAGCGCTCAAAAGGGAATGAATCGAACTGGATCCGGACTGCCTGCCCTTCTTCGACAAACCCAATTGCTCGGCTCGGCACGTACAGTTCCACCTGCAAGACACTGTTTTCCGGCAGAATAGAAAATAGCGGATGCTCACTGCGAACCGCAGCGCCTCGGGAGGCTAAAACCGTCGTCACATATCCGCTGATCGGCGCGACAATCTTGAAAACCTTCTTCGATTTGAAGATGTCCTTTTCGGCGAGCAGTTTTTCCTTCTGCGCCTCTAGCCGTGCAATATCGAGGGCATTTTGCGCGATTAATTCCGAACGCGCCCGTCCAAATTTCCGCAGTTCCGCTTCCAGATCATTTTGGTCACTCAACAGGCGCTGCAGGTCCTGTTTTCCGGACAATAGGCGGATGTTGCGAACATCCCGCGTCTCACCGCTGACATGCCCGCGCGCCGAAAGATCGGACGCGCGCTGGTAGGAGCCTTTGAGCTCAACAACTAGGGTCTCTTGAATGGCGATTTGATTTTTGATGTTTTCCAGCGCGATTTGTGCGTCGCTCGTTCGAACCCTCAGGTCTTCAAGTTTTACCTGATTCAGTTGGTTCATCTTGATGATCTCATCATCAAGGTTGGAGATCTGCCGCTCATGAGCTGCAAGCCGGGCGGCCGTTTCGGAGCCATCATCTGTGGCAGCGTCCGCGACCACCAGCCGGCCCAGCTCTTGCCCTTCCCGGACATATTCGCCCTCGTGGGCAGCAAAGTCGGTGATGTAGCCCGAGCTGGCGGGCCTCACATGGATCATACCGTTGGACGGAATAACTGCGCCGCGCACGGTCTCCAATCGGGCGAAATTCCCAAAGCCAAGGAAAAGGCCAACGACGACCAGGATTGCGAACAGGAAGACGGCAATAACCTTGAACGCGACTGGCGTGACGATTAGCACATCACCATACAGTCTTGTTCGCTTGGCTTCGATTGCCTGTTTGCGAAAGAGCATGTCCTCCCCGGGATGCCGGCTCCTGTTCTTTTGACCTAGCATATACCTAGAGATGCATAATGCAAGCGCTTACATTTGCTATTTTCCGCTATTTTTTTCCAGGAGTTGATCTTATTCCGACACTCAGCCACTACCTATGATAGGTTTTAAAGGTTGTATTTGACGGGCCTTGATACGCAACAAAACCGCTGCAGGTTCCGACCCCAGGCCCTACTGAAACCGGCCGAAGCGCTGCAGGACTTCGATCTTATAGCCGTCCGGATCTTCAAGGAAAAAGAACCGCGCGAAGGGCTCGCCCTCAAATGCAAAGTCCTTAACGTCACCGACCGTCAATCCAAGTCCGGCAAGACGCTGGTGTTCGGCGTCAATATCCTCGACCGAAAAGGCCAGATGCCCGTAGGCGTCGCCATGGTCATAAGGCTCTGTGCGGGATGCATTGGTGGTGAGTTCAAGTTCGAAGCCAGTCTCTGCGTTCGCAAGGTAAATCAGCGTAAACCCGTCGAACGGATAGCGCCCTGCGACCTTCAGTCCAAAGGCTCTTTCATAGAAATCGACCGACCGAGTTTCATCGCTCACCCGGATCATCGAGTGGATCATCTTTGCCATATTAGTCTTTCTATCTGCGCGCTGTTGTGCGCAGCGCTTGCTACCCCAGCCTTCGCGCCGGGGCCTCTTGGTCAATCAATCAGGTAATGGACACTGTTTGGTCCCCGCTCAAGGCTGGGACCGCGAACCTGTATCCATCGACTGCAAAGTGGTGCGCGGGGTTATTCGTTGACGATCCCGGCAATCATCCAGTCCTGGCCGTCCTGGATCAGCTGGTAGTGGCACGTGAATTCAAAAACGGCCTCGCCGTCAGCGCTCTCCTGCGACCAGTCGAGGGTCACGAGCGCCGTCGGTCCGCTGACATGGCTGGAGACCACCTGGAAGTCGGAATGGCTGACACCTTCTTTTTCAAGAGCTTTCAAGAGCGCTTCGATGTTCTCGATAAGTTCTTCGTCATCGTTGAAGACATGGCCCTTTTCATGCTGCCAGATGATAGCTGGCAGCGCGAAACAGTCGCAGATCCGTTCCATGTCGTAATCGTTGAACCCGGCCTGATAGTCATCGAACAGCTGTGCGATGGCCTCTTCGGCTTCACCATTGCCGTTTTGGCTCGTGCCGTCTTCGTCGCCGGCCTGATGGAAGTCGCTATTGTCTGCCATGCCTGCCTCCTGCACTCCGGCCCTTTACGGATCAGGAGGCATCCGCAACTGCATCCAGTTGGGTATCGTCTGCCCCCTCGCCGTCATCATAGCCTATCATATTGAGGGGACGGGCCTTTCGTCCATTCAATTCGCACCAATGCACAAGAGCTTCTTCCGCTCCGTGCGTCACCCAGATCCGCTCGGCGCCTGTTTCCAAGATGGTCCGGCAGAGATCGTCCCAGTCCGCATGGTCCGACAGGATCAAAGGCAGCTCCGCCCCTCGCTGGCGTGCTCTTGCACGCACCCGCATCCAGCCTGACGCCATCGCGGCAACCGGATCGCCAAACCGCCGGGACCAGCGATCACTCAACTGCCCCGGTGGGCACATGACAATTTCGCCTTGCAGCTCCTTGCCGCGGCGTCCGACAAGTTCCAAGGGCCCAAGATCCACACCCTGGGTTTTGTAATAGGCGCAAAGCTTTTCCAGCGCGCCATGCAGATAGATGGTCTTTGAATATCCAGCTGCTCGGAGTTCCGCGATCACCCGTTGGGCTTTTCCGAGGGCGTAAGCCCCGACCAGATGGGTCTGGCATGAAAACAGTTCCAGAGACGTCAGAAGCTTGGCGACTTCCTGTTGTGCAGGTGGATGGCGGAAAACCGGCAGGCCAAAGGTGGCTTCAGTTACGAATGTATCGCATGGCACCAGCTCGAACGGCGCGCATGTCAGATCCGCCTGCCGTTTATAATCACCGGACACCACCGTGCGCTCCCCCTGTGCAGACAACAGCACCTGCGCTGACCCGAGCACGTGGCCTGCCGGGTGCAGTGAAACGTTGACGCCGCCGACGGTAAGCTGCTCGCCATATCCTATGGCCTGTGCCTGTTCGCAAAAGTCGCTGCCGTACCGGATCGCAATGATGTCCAGGGTTTGCCCGGTTGCGAGAACGGCACCATGCCCGGCCCGTGCATGATCGGCATGACCATGCGTGATAATCGCCCTTTCGACCGGACGGACCGGGTCGATATGGGCTTTCGCCTCCGGGCAATAAAGGCCTTCAGGGGTAAGGGTCAGGAGCTCGCTCATGAACGGGACTATAGGCCGCGTATTTTGAAAGACCAGCGCCCTCGCAATTTCACGCGACACTCCCTAAAACGGTCGATATGGACGTAGCGCTTCTTCCTGACAGATTTCAGAACTGGTTTTCATCCCGCGGCTGGAGCCCGCGCGAACACCAATTGCAACTGGTCGAACATCTGCGCAGTGGACAAAGTACATTGCTGATTGCCCCGACAGGTGCGGGCAAGACGCTTGCCGGGTTTCTGCCAAGCCTTGTGGAACTGGACGACCGCGGCAAGCGCAAGCCTGGCCAACCAGGTGGCATCCACACGCTCTACATCTCCCCGCTGAAAGCACTCGCCGTTGATATCGCCCGAAACCTCGAAACACCTGTTTCCGAAATGGGGCTGCCGTTTCGCATCGAGACCCGGACCGGCGACACCCCGTCCCACAAGCGGCAGCGGCAAAAAACAAACCCGCCGGATATCCTGCTAACCACGCCGGAGCAGATCGCGCTGCTCTTGTCAGATCCAGCTTCTGAAAAGCTGTTCTCATCGCTGAGGACGGTTATCCTCGACGAACTCCACGCACTCGTGACGTCCAAGCGCGGCGATCTCTTAGCGCTTGGCCTCGCACGCCTGCGGCAACTGGCGCCTGAGATGCGGACGATTGGCCTTTCGGCGACCGTCGCAGAACCCGATGACCTGCGTGCTTATCTGGTCGGACAGCCGCTGGACGGCACCCGGGCCCTGTCCTCCTTGGTGGAGGTCCAGGGCGGCGCTGAGCCGGATATCTCCATTTTGGAGTCGGAAGAACGCCTGCCCTGGTCGGGTCACTCATGCCGCTATGCCATGGGCGACATCTATCAGCTGATCAAACAGCACAGCGTCTCTTTGCTCTTCGTCAACACCCGCAGCCAGGCGGAAGCCGTCTTTCAGGAGCTTTGGCGGATCAACGAAGACACGCTGCCCATTGCCCTTCATCATGGATCCCTGGATGTCGGCCAGCGGCGCAAGGTCGAGGCGGCCATGGCCTCCGGCCAGCTCAGAGCGGTGGTGGCCACCTCCTCTCTCGACATGGGGATTGACTGGGGCGACATCGATCTCGTGATCAACATCGGCGCGCCCAAGGGCGCCAGCCGTCTCGCCCAACGGATCGGCCGGGCCAATCACCGCATGGATGAGCCGTCCAAAGCCGTCCTGATCCCGGCCAACCGGTTCGAAGTTCTGGAGTGCCAGGCCGCACTCGCAGCATCCAAAAAAGGCGATCAGGACACACCGCCGCTCCGAAAAGGCGCGCTGGATGTTCTGGCCCAGCACCTGCTTGGCTTGGCCTGCGCCGATCCCCTTGATCCGGCACAGGCGTTTGATGAAATCCGCTCGTCGGAGACCTACCGCTGGCTGGAGTGGGAAACCTTTGAAAAGGTCCTCGATTTCGTTGCGACCGGCGGCTATGCGCTGAAATCTTATGAGCAATATGCCAAGCTTCGGAAAGGCAAGGATGGCCTGTGGCGGATCGCCCACCCGAAGATTGCACAACAATACCGGCTGAATGTCGGCACGATCGTCGAAGCACCAATGCTGAAAGTGCGGCTCGTCAAATCAAAGGCGGCCGGGCGCCGGACACCAATTGGCCGTGGCGGACGGGTGCTTGGCGAGATCGAAGAGTATTTCATCGAGCAAATGGCTCCGGGCGATACCTTCATCTTCGGCGGGGAGGTTCTGAGGTTCGAAGGCCTCAGGGAGAATGAGGCCTATGTCTCCCGCGCGCAGACCGACAATCCGATGATCCCATCCTACATGGGCGGGAAGTTCCCGCTCTCCACCTACCTGGCGGAAAGCGTGCGTGCGATGCTTGCAGCTCCCGACACCTGGAAAGCCTTGCCCGGTCAAGTCCGTGACTGGCTTGAGATCCAACAGGACAAGTCCGTCCTGCCAAGCCGCGACGGTCTTCTGGTGGAAACCTTTCCACGGTCCAACAAATATTACCTGATCTGTTATCCGTTCGAGGGACGGCTCGCGCATCAAACCCTCGGCATGCTGCTCACCAAACGGCTAGAGCGGATGGGCGCCCGGCCAATGGGGTTTGTCGCCAACGACTATGCCCTGGCCATCTGGGGGCTTGGCGATCTGTCGCTGCTGTTTTCCTCCGGAAAAATACCGCTTCAGGAACTTTTTGATCAGGATATCCTTGGGGATGATCTTGATGCTTGGCTCGCCGAGTCCAGCCTGATGAAGCGGACTTTCCGAAACTGCGCCGTGATTGCCGGTCTGATCGAACGCCGCCATCCGGGTCAGGAGAAATCCGGACGGCAAGTGACCGTTTCGACGGATCTCATCTACGATGTTCTTCGAAGTCACGAACCGGATCACATCCTGCTGCAGGCAACCTGGAACGATGCCGCCGAAGGACTTCTGGATATCTCTAGATTGGGCGATCTTCTCGCCAGAATTCGCGGACGAATCACGCATACTGCCTTGGAGCACGTGTCTCCACTCGCCGTGCCGGTCCTTCTTGAAATCGGTAAGGAACCTGTCTATGGCGAGGCAATGGATTCCCTTTTGGAGGAGGCCGCGTCGGAACTGCTGTTGGAGGCCATGGAATGAGTGCACTCACGTCACACCTGCGCAAATATACTGCCGCGCCCGTGTGTCATGACATTCAGATCAATGGTCAGCTGGTCGGCCTTCATGACAGCGGTGTGCTGTGGTGGCCGGACGAAGCAACACTCATCGTTGCGGATCTTCATCTTGAAAAAGGCTCCAGTTTTGCCCGCCGCGGCATCATGCTGCCGCCCTATGATACGGCAACCACGCTGGAGAAGCTGGCCGCCGTCATGGATGCCTTCGACCCTGCGCGGGTCATTTGCCTCGGCGACAGTTTTCACGATGCGGACGGTTCTGACCGCCTGCCCGCGCCCTACCGGGCAATGCTCACAACCTTGCAGCTGAACCGGGAATGGATCTGGGTGACCGGCAACCACGACCCGGTGGCGCCTGTGCGCTTGTGCGGCGAGACTGTCGATGAAATTCAGATCGACCCCCTCACCTTCCGCCATGAGCCGGTTGAGAAGATTGGCGCCACGGCAGCGCTCGGCGAAGTTTGCGGGCACCTTCATCCGGCCGCCCGCGTCCGCCGGTTCGGCCGCTCTATCCGCCGCGCGTGTTTCGTCACCGATGGCAGCCGCTTGGTTTTACCGGCCTTTGGGGCTCTCACCGGCGGGCTCAACGTCACCCACGAGGCCTTCAGCATGATCTTCCAGCGCCGGAAATACTCCGTGTTCATGCTCGGCAACGACCGCCTGTTCCCCTTCACGGCCACACGGCTCGTCGGGGATTAAGCCTCCTCCCCCGCTTTTACCCAGGCAATGACCAGCTCATAGAAAACCGAGAGGATCACCGGTCCGAGGAACAGGCCGATGAGGCCGTAGGCCAGCGTGCCGCCGAGGACACCAATCAGGATCACCAGCATCGGCACATCAAGGCCGCGGGACATCAGGATCGGCCGCAGCACATTGTCGACCAGCATGACCGGCACGATCAAGACGGTGAAGAGAAGCGCTGGCAACAACTCCCATGAACTCCAGGCCCAGATGATTGTCGGCAGGATTACCAGAGCCGGGCCGATCTGGATGATGCAGAGGATCAGCGCCGCAAAGGTGAGCAGTCCGGCCAAAGGCACCGCAAAGGCGATCAGGATGACGCCCGTCAGCAGCCCCTGAATGACCGCGACGCCGATCACACCTCGGGAGACGTTGCGAATGGTGGCCCCTGCCAGATCAACGAATTCGCCACCGCGCGGCGCGATGATCCGGTCGGCGAACCGTTTTGCTCCGGAGGCCAGCGCCGGCCCCGGCACGAATAGGCATCCGGACAGGATGATCGACACAATGAAAAAGAGAACGCTGCCGCTCAAGGATGCCAGAACAGAGAGAATCTTTGTGCCGGCCGGCGCCACCATCGGGCCGATCTTTGTGAGAAACTGCTCCAGGCTGCGGCTCGCGAGCTGCCAGAATTCAGCAATCTTTTCGCCAACCATGGGCAGCTCTGCCAGTTTTGGCGGCAAAGGCGGCACGGCAATGGCACCTGACGTCACACCCTCGTAAAGCCTTTGAAGCGTTTCAACGAGACTGACCACCAGCACCGCCACCGGTCCGATGACAATGCCTAAGCCGATGAGCGTCAGTATGGTTGCCGACAGCACCTTCCGCCCGCCGAGCTTGCCCGTTAGCCAGACATAGGCCGGATAAAGCGCAACTGTCAGCACGACGGCCCAAAGCAGAAACGCAAAAAACGGCGCCACAAGCTGTAGGGAAAAGTAAGCAAACACGCCGAGAACACCCAGCCGGATGGCGATGTCGATCACCCGGGCATCAACGGTTGGTTCCGGCTTGGATTGAGAAGAACCGGATGGTTCTGATTGAGACTGATCGGTCATGCTGCCCCTGCCGTAGTAAGTGGCGAATCTCATACGAACTCTCGCAACGGCAGCCTACATGACATTCAAACCAATTGGACCCCGTTTCTCGTTTCAACGTATTGCCCTGGCATTGGTTTTTGCTTGGGCAATGCTCCCGACAATGCCGCATGCGCGCGCAGATGACGCTGCGTGGCAGGCGCTGGAAAACGGCGGCATTATTCTCTTCCGCCACGCTTTGGCGCCCGGAACCGGAGATCCGGCCAACTTCATGCTTGGCGATTGCTCCACGCAGCGGAACCTGAATGACCAGGGCCGCGCAGACTCCCGTGCGATTGGGCAGGCGTTTCAGGACAAGGGCATCAAGGTCGGACGCGTGTTGACGTCGCAATGGTGCCGGTGCGTCGAAACAGCGGAACTCGCATTTCCGGGGCATGTCGAGGAAGAGCCGGTCTTCAACTCGTTTTTTCAGAACCGCTCCGCCGGGCCTGAGCAAACCCGAGCAGGTCAGCGCATACTCGAGCAATGGTCAGGTGATGGTGCCCTGGTCATCATCACACATCAGGTCAACATCACCGCGCTGACTGATATCTTTCCGCAGTCTGGCGAAGGCATTGTCGTTAAGATTAATGACGGCGAAATCGAAGTGATCGGGCGTTTGAGGATCTAAGAGAAAGCGGTATTGCTCCGATCAATCCTTGCGGAAGATCACGCCAGCGAGCCAACCGGTAAAGATGGCGAGAATGACTGCAAGCACGCCGTACACGAACGAATGTTCCCGCGCCAACTCGAAGGTGATCTGCTCAAAGCCGGTCTTTGCGACACGCAGGTGATCGTTCGTGTTGGCGATCAGGTCGCCTTCGTGAAAGAGGAAGCTTTTGACGACGTAGTCCCCAACTGGAATGTTGGCGGGCAACGGAATGTTGGTCCGGAACATCGTTTCGGTCAAAAACGTTATGGATGTCTCCCGCTCAGAATAGAGCCCCATATCCTGACGCAGGCGGACGAAGGCCCTGCGGAAATCGTCCCGGTCGGAGAGAGACACATTCGACTCGCCCGACACAGCCAAATTGATATGGTTCAGGCCAATGGCGTGTTCGTCCAGCAGAGCTCTGCCTGCAATTTCAGAAATGTCCGCTGTACTTGCCACTGCATAAAACGACGGAACGTTGCTGAAGGTTTCCGCTTCCCGGTTGACCCAGACACCAAGCAAACGCCCCTTGCGGCGGGTCGTAATGTCCTGCGGAGGCCCTTCGACGACAATGACCAGATCGTAATCGAGATCTGTATCGGGGCGGTACTGGATCTCTTGGGCCTGTCCGAAAATGACGATCTCGGTGCCAGTGAAGTTGGACTGGATCGAAACCGTTTGTGACGACAACTCCGTCACCAGGCTCTCATCGCTTTTCGCAAAGCCTTCGAGCGTGCCGAAGAACAGTGTCATCGCAGCGATGGCGGCCGCACGGATCATAGCCCGGCCCCCTTCTGGATTGCGATGGAGTAGAGGTCTTCGGGGATCAGCAGGAGATCGACCGCGAAACGCAGACCAACCCCCAAAACCAGCAACGCCAAGAGCAGGCGCAGCTGATCACCGCGCAAGTTCTGGCCCATACGGGCACCGAACTGCGCGCCGATCACACCACCGACCATGAGGGTCATCGCCAAAACGATGTCGACAGTCTTTGTTCCCATGGCATGGAAGATCGTCGCTGCCGCCATGGTGAAGAGGATCTGGAACAGGGATGTCCCGATCACGATGCTCGTTGGAACGCGCAGCAGATAAATCAGCGCCGGCACCATCATGAAGCCGCCGCCGATGCCAAGGACGGTGCCAAGAAAGCCGATGGCCGCGCCCAGTCCGACGACGGGTATCACGCTGACATACAGCTTGGATCTCCGGAACCGGACCTTTAACGGCAGCCCATGCACCCAATTGTGCTGACCGGGTTTTCGCGCCCGAGGTGGTTCCCCCGACCGGCGGCGCCGCATGGCCCGCACTGACTCCACCAGCATTAGCCCGCCGATGGTCCCCAAAAACGTCACATAAGACAGGGAGATCACCACATCGAGCTGACCGATCGCTTGCAAAACATCGAACAGGATGACGCCGAGCAGTGACCCGGAAATACCGCCGGCAAGCAGCACGCTGGCCAGCTTCAGATCAATTGCCTTGCGCCGCCAATAGGTGACAACTGCAGAGGCGGAGGACGCCACGACCTGTGTTGTGACCGTCGCGACAGAGACCGCTGGCGGGATCCCGGAAAAAATCAGAAGCGGGGTCAGAAGGAAGCCGCCGCCGATGCCGAACAATCCGGACAAGAACCCCACAGCCCCGCCCATGCCAAATATCACGAAGATATTGACCGGTATTTCGGCTATCGGAAGGTATAATTGCACAGGGCTTCGCCGGAAAACTGCAGACAAGACTGCCTAAACTTACATGTATAATGGTTAAAAACCTGTGGCAGCTGCTCTGTCAACTCAGCAATTTAATTCCGCACAACTGGACTTATCACTTACCCTGAGCGATTAGTGCCAGTTATCCGCAAACCGCGAAACACAAAAGCCGGAAACGCTTTGCGTCTCCGGCTCATTGCGAACTTCATTGGGTTCTGTCCGAGGCGGTTTGTCAGATGGCTTGGCTTTTCAGCTCATCCATCAACCGGCTGTCCACTTGACCCGTCTCCGGGAGGCCCAGGCTGCGCTGGAAAGCCCGGATCGCGCTGCGCGTGCGCGGGCCCATCTGACCGTCAGGAGTACCGGTATCAAAACCCAGATAGTTGAGTTTGTCCTGCGCCTCGCGGATCATCGCCGAGTTGTCGACGGCGGTCACGGACGCATTGCTCGCCGGAAGGGCAGACCCTTCTGTCCAGCTTGGCTGGAGCGTCACCTTGTTTGCGGCCGGATCCGGCGTTTTCAGTTTAAAGCCTTCAACAGCCAGGCGGGCGCTCGCCAAGGTTTCCTGATCCATCATGTTGGCAACATCGTCGCGCCGCTTGGCAGCTTCCGGATCACCTTGGTCGGCAGCAATCGCAAACCACTTGTAGCTGGCAATCAGATCCTTATCGACGCCGATGCCACCGGCATAAAGGATACCGAGATTAAACAAGCTGTCTTTGACGCCATAGTTGGCAGCGTCTTCAAACCACTTGGCCGCCGATGCATAATCGGGCTGTCCGCCGCCGCCTTCAGCAAAAAGGACTGCAAGGTTGTGCATCGCCTTGGCATTGCCCGCTTCCGCGGATTGTGTGTACCAGGCCTTTGCCTTCGGCAGATCCTTTTGGACGCCGCGGCCCTTTTCGTAGAGGCTGGCAAGCCGGTATTGCGCCGGGGCAAGCCCTTTGTCCGCAGCCTTTTGATACCAAGCAGCCGCCTTTGCCAGATCGGCAGCAACACCATCGCCTTCAGTGTATTTCACACCGATCAAGAATTCTGCAGCCGCGTCCCCACTGGCAGCAGCGCTTCGCAGTGCCATGGGCCCAACGCCTTCCGGAGGCAGACTGGCCAGCAACGCTGCGCCTGCTTCGCCAGCAGCCGGTTCTGCTTCTCCGGCCGCCGTGAACCCGGCCGCAACGCCGGCAGGTGCTGTACCGAAGCTGTTTTCAACACCGCTTGGCGGTGCAAACGCCACACCAGGCTCGGCTTCCAGTGACTGGGACGCAGCCGCAGGTGTCGGCACCGGGTCTGCAGCTGCCACGGGCGGCTGGGTTGTTGCAGGCGGTGCCAGCGCAACAGAGCCTTCGATCGCGGGCATTGGATCGCTTGCGGCGATCGGCGGTGGACTGTCTGACGCCCCTTGGCTTTCGGAAACCGTTTCAGGCTCAGAAGCAGCAACACTCGAAGCTGTTTCCTCGGCGGGATTTGCCGGTGCAGCCTCGCCGACAACGGCCTCGTCTTGAGGAATTGCAGCCACTTGCGGCGACGTATCAGACGGCGACAGCGCGCCGCGTGTGACGTAGAAACCTGCCATCAGCAGGACGACAGCTGCCGCAGTGTAAAGGATCGCGCGACGACGGCCACCGGAAGCCTGGGCAGGTTCGGGGGCAACCCGGTCACCTGCCAGTACAGTCGTCTGTTCTTCGCTCTGTTCGACTTCAGCCGGATTGATATCAGCCGTTTTCAGCTCAAGCGCTTCGTCAACGGTTTCTTCTTTCTCGGCCGGAGACCGCTTCAACACATTGCGAAGCCAGCCGACCCGCGCCTTGCCACGTTCTTCGTCTGCGCTTTCTGCCTCATCCTTGGCCGGTTTCTTCTTCTCAAGCTGAGCCGCTTCAGCAGATGCAGCCTGTGCGGCCCGGCGGGCAGCAGCAATAAAGTCTGCTTTGCGGTCCCTCGGGGGTTCCGGCGTGTCTTCAACGGGCAGCGGAGCCGGCTCAACCTGAGCCTTGCTCTGAGTCATGTCCGGCTGGGCCTTCGCAAAGAGTGGCGGACGCTCGGCAACCTTAATCGGCGAGAACAAACCGCCCGCCGCTTCTGGTGCTGGATCGGACTTTTGCTTCGGTGCAGGCTCAACACGCTCCAGTGTATCCAAGCGCTCGGTGATGGACCCAAGGACGGATTTTACGCCGTCAAAGGTGTTGCGGGTCCGCTCTTCGCTGCCTTCGGCGGCATCCAAAAGACGCTTGAGGTCGTTCTGCAGCGACGAGATAGCCGCGTCATACTCGCTGTTTTTGGCTTTTGGTGCATTGGCGACAGCTTCCTGGGCAGCCTTGCGCGCAATGCCGGCAACATCAGAGCGTGTTTCGGCAAGCCCTGCCTCAATCCGTTCAAGAACAGAAGATATCTGATCCGAATTCTGAGCGTTCGACGATGATGTCTCAATCTGCTCGGCCAAAGCTGCGACCTTGGCGCCCAGAACTTCAAGCCCCTTGTCGTCGACCTTGCCGCCACTTGTGGTCACAAGCTGTGCGAGATCCGAGATCCGTTGCTCGAGCGCATCGGTCGACGCTGGTTGCGCGACCCGTTCGCGCATCGCCGTGATCTCCGAACGCAGCTTATCGAGATCCGACGTCGTAACTGTATCTTTCGGTTGATCGAGCCGGGTAGTCAGATCGTTCAAGCGATCCTGAATCTGCGCGAAAAACTCGGTGTCCGCACCGGAAGCGCTTTGTGCCGCTGCCACAGGTGCAATGACCGGGCGGGCCGCCCGTTTTTCAATCGCATCGATCTTTGTTGAAATTGCTTCAAGCCGTTTTCCCAAGGCGTCGAATGCACCTGGATCGCCCGACTGGATTGGTTTGGCCTGCTCCATCCGCTCAAGACGGTCAACGATGTCGTTGAGGCGGTGATCCAGTTGCGCAAGATGCTCCTGATCTGCAGGCGCCGACCGGTCGTCGGCCATCATGCCGACGATGTCTTCAAGCCGACCCTGAAGCCTTGTGATCGTTTCCGGCTCCGGCATCCGCTGTTCCATTGCGGACAGCCGATTGTCGAGGCCGCGCTGTTCTTTTGCCAGCGTTTCCAGATCATCCAGGCGGTTGGAGACGAACTTCATCCGGTCGTCGATGCTTTCAACCAGACCCTTCACATCGATCTGTTGCACAAACCCGCGCACTTCGCGCAGCTCGGCGCGCAAGGGTTCGATCTCAGCATGATCCTTGCGCTGAAGCAGTTCTTCCATACGTTCGGCAATCGAGACGACCCGGTCCTCAAGGACCATCATGTGCTCAGAACGGGGCAGAGCTGCAAAGGCGTCTTCGATCTCATTCAGCCGAACGGTGACGCTGCGCAAGACACGCGGGTCGACAGAAGCTCGGGACAATTCGTCAAGCCGCTGCAAAATGTGCGCGTAGCCGTGTTCCAGTGTCTGGAGTGCGCCTTCCACATTGGTCCGTCCGACAAGAGACTTCAGCTCGGCAACTTCCTTGCGGATCTCTTTTGCAAGCTGATCGTTCTTTTTGTCATTGCGCAGCCGGTCCACCATGTCGGCCAACCGGCGCAACTCGGCATTCTGACGGCTGACGGTCTCATTGGTTCCGCGTGCCATTCCGCCGAGCGCGTCGCGCAAAGACCCAAGCTCTTCGCGAACATGCGCCAGAGCTTGTTCCTGCGGTTTTCTCAGCGCATCAATGCGGCGACCGAGATCCTTGTAGGCGTGCATGGACGCATTCCGGTTGGCGATCGAACTGCGGCGCGGTGCCCGCTGATAATAAGCATCATCTTCGTCGCCATAATCCGCATATGGATCATCATCATAAAAACCGTCATCGTCCCCGTAAGGATCAGGCTCGTTCAAAGCATCGATGGCATACCGTCCAGGGCGGTGGCTGCGGGACGGTGCGCGCTCATAGTCGTCTGCATAGTCTTCGTCACCGGCGAGCCCTTGGACCTGCCGGTCGAGACGGTCCAGCGCCCCCATAACATCATCAATGCCTGCTTCAGGCGCACGCTCCCGGCCCCGGCGTGGAGCTGAACGGGACGAACGCCCGCGCTCGCGTTGTGGTGCTTCCCGCTCGGCTTGTTCGGACAGAAGACGGTCCAGCTCATCGGCAACGGCATCCAGATCCCCTTCCGGCCCGCGTTCGCCAGAATACATGCGATCATATCCGCCGAGAGCAGTTGCTGTGCGGGTGAGCCTTTCAATCCGGGCACGCGCGGGTTCGCGGTGAGGCAAATCGTTCCGATCTAGACTGTCATACACATCTCGGCCGCGGCGTCCTGCCTGGTGTTTGTTTCTAGCCGGCATATCCTGACCCTGGGCTGTTGGTCTTGAGACCACTTAAAGGAGCTGGCTTCAGAACAGTGTCCGACGAAGGCCGGAAAGCGGGCCAGCATTTTCCAAGACTTTGTCGACTTAGGGTAAACAGGCAGTTAACTCGCATTGCCAAATGCGATTCCGCGCTCTGAACGGCGGCCGATCATTCGGGATATGCACAAACAATATCGAATCGAGCGCTTTGCCGTCAGCAAATCTGACAGCACGTGGTGGCCCGGACTAGACGGTGACGCAAACGTAAGCTAAACAGTGCACAAGAATTCAAGAAGAACCCGCGCCGGAATACGCGCACGACAGTCCTTTATGCGAGTGAACTCGCGGTCTGCACTGGGTCTTTTCAAGTTGAAACGGCAGCCCGCTGGCAGCGGAGCAAATCAAGAGAACAAGCAAAATGAGCGAAGCGCTTTCGATTTTGAACAACAACGATGAGCTGGTCGATGTGGTTGCAGCCTCAGACGACGGCAGCAAGAAGACGCAATTCACGATCGGCGATCTGGCGAAGGAATTTGGCTGCACGCTGCGGACACTGCGCTTTTATGAAGACAAGGGCCTGATCAATCCGAAGCGCGATGGCATGAATCGGGTTTATAACCGCCGCGACCGGGCACGCCTGAAACTGGTTCTTATGGGCAAGCAGGTTGGCTTTTCACTCTCTGAAATTCGGGACATGCTGGACCTTTATGACCTGCGCGATGGACAGGTCACGCAGCTGCGGGTCGCACTCTCCCGCTTCAACGAGCAGATCGCGGTTCTTGAAAATCAGCGCAAGGACATCGAAACAGCCATTGAAGAGCTCTCACGTACCGTCGAGATCGTTTCTGGCATGCTGAAGCAAAAGGAAGCTGAAGAAGCCTGATTTGGCCAACCGTCTTTCCTACCGGCAGATCAAGCCCGGCATTCTCAATGGAATGCCGGGCTTTTTTCATGCAATTTAAGTATGCTCACACAATTTTTAATCGCATTAAGTGCATTTTCGACCTTCATTTAATTGGCTGAAAAACGTAGCGTCACGCACTGGTTCAGTGCGTGCACCACCACAAAAATCTCACTTTTGATGCCTTTCAGCGCGTTTTTTGAGCTATACTTCCGTAACGACACCCCTTGTCGCCCTAGAATTTCGCGCGTATATAGATGCTCAAGGTGACGTTTACGGAAACGTCATGCAAAAACATCTGACGGCAAATCTGGGAGGATTTCCATGCCGACATACTCCGCACCGGTTGATGATACCCTTTTCCTTTTGAAAGACGTGTTCGGATACGAGCGCTATTCCAACCTGCCGGGTTTTTCCGACGCTCCATTGGACCTGGTAGAAGCCATCCTGAAGGAAGGCGCCAAGTTTACTGAGGAAGTCCTCCAGCCAATCAACCAGTCTGGCGATCAGGAAGGTTGCACCCGGAACGACGACGGCACGGTCTCCGTTCCGAAAGGCTTCAAGGAAGCTTATGACGCTTTTTGCGAAGGCGGTTGGGGCACCCTCTCCGCTGATGCGGATTACGGCGGACAAGGATTGCCGCACACGCTGGCAACGATCTTCAACGAGTTCGCCTCCTCCGCCAACATGGCCTTTTCTATGTATCCGGGCCTGACCGCAGGTGCGATTGCTGCGCTGACCATCCATGGAACGGATGAGCAGAAGCAGACTTATCTGCCGAACATGATCGCCGGCAAATGGACCGGCACGATGAACCTTACCGAGCCTCATTGCGGCACGGATCTCGGCCTCATCCGCACCAAAGCCGTCCCGCAATCCGACGGTTCCTACAAGATTTCCGGCACCAAGATCTTCATCTCGGCCGGTGAACACGAAATGTCGGACAACATCATTCACCTGGTTCTGGCCCGCATCGAAGGTGCCCCGGAAGGCAACAAAGGCATTTCGCTGTTTGTCGTTCCGCGGAACGAAATTGCCGAGGATGGCTCAAGCGGTGCGCGCAACGGCGTGTCTTGCGGCTCCATCGAACACAAGATGGGAATCCACGGCAACGCGACCTGCGTCATGAACTATGACGATGCGACCGGCTGGCTCATTGGCGAAGAAAACAAGGGCCTGCGCGCCATGTTCGTCATGATGAACGAAGCCCGCCTCGGTGTGGCCGTTCAAGGTCTGTCGCAGTCGGAAGTTGCCTACCAGAACGCCGTGACATACGCGAAAGACCGCATTCAGGGCCGCGCACTCACAGGGCCGAAAAGCCCGGACAAGGCCGCCGATCCGATCATTGTTCATCCGGACGTCCGCCGCACCTTGATGTCCATACGGGCTTTCAACGAAGCAGCCCGCGCATTGGTCATCTGGACCGCGTTGCACGGCGACGTGTCCCATCGTTCTGAAGACGACAAGGACAAGCAGTTCTCCGACGACATGATGGGCCTCATGACACCGGTTCTCAAAGGTGTTCTGACCGACATCGGCTTCGAAAACGCAGTCAATGCCCAGCAGATGTATGGCGGTCACGGCTACATCGGCGAGTGGGGTATGGAGCAGTTCGTCCGCGACGCTCGTATCGCCATGATCTATGAGGGCGCGAACGGCATCCAGGCGCTGGATCTCGTGGGCCGCAAGCTTCCGGCGAATGGCGGCCGCGCGGTCATGAGCTTCTTCAATGAAGTCAACACGTTCTTGAAAGAAAACAAGGACAACGAAGACCTGGCCGCATTTACCGGCCCGCTGAAGAAAGGCGTCGATGATCTGCAAGCGGCTACCATGTGGTTCATGAACAACGCCATGAAGAACCCGGACAATGCCGGGGCCGGCTCGACCGACTACATGCACCTCTTCGGCCTCGTTGCACTCGGCTACATGTGGGCAAAGATCGCCAAGACGGCAAAAGAAACGTTGAAGAACGGTGCCAACGGCAAGGAGCAGTGGCTCTCCGACAAGTTGGCTTTCGGCACCTTCTACATGGAACGGACCATGCCTGAGACCGCGGCGCGCCTTGCCCGGATTTCAACAGGTTCAGACACCATGATGTCGGTCAGCGCCGAAGCATTTTAAGCCGAACGGCCCGGTGATCGCCGGGCCGATCATTCACCCGCGCAAAATCTGTTTGGGGCGGTATAGTCCCGCCATAAGCATATTTGTCAGGGAGATAACATCGTTATGGCTGAATTCGTTCTTCATTGCATGGCCCAGTCCGGGCATTCCTACAAAGTCGCGCTCATGCTGGAGCTGTGCGGTGCCGACTGGGAAGCGTCCTGGGTCGATTTCTTCAACGGCGAAACGCGCAGCGAAGAGTTCCGCTCGTCACTGAATGAAATGGGCGAAGTCCCTGTACTTGTTCATGGCGATGAGACACTGACCCAGTCTGCAGTCATCATGGACTATCTCGTTGAGAAGTTCGGCAAATTCGGCTGGGAGACTGACGAAGAACGCCGCGAAATCCTGCGCTGGACCATTTTCGATAATCAGAAAGTGTCCGGTATGATCGGCCCGCTGCGGTTCATGCGCACGCTGATCAAGACCGGTGAAACCGACGTGGTGAAGTTTCTGGATGGGCGGGCCAAAAGCGCGCTGGCCATTCTGGACAAGCACTTGGCGAAAAACGATTTCGCTATCGGCTCCAAACTGACGACAGCCGATTTTTCCCTCTGCAGCTATCTGTTTTACGAGGGCGAACTCGGCATTGACCTCAACGAATACCAAAACGTGACCGCCTGGCTGGACCGCATGAAGTCCCAACCCGGCTGGAAACATCCTTATGACCTCATGCCTGGCCACCCTTTGCCAAGTGCCGCGTGAGGCCCGCCTGATCTAGAGGAGGATTTGATGCCTGAAGCCTATATTTACGACCACGTGCGCACCCCGCGCGGCCGTGGCAAAAAGGACGGTGCCCTGCACGAAGTGCCAGCCGTCCGCCTGGCTGCCACCGCGCTGGAAGCAATCCGCGACCGCAACGGTATCGACACGAAAAAGGTTGATGACGTGGTTCTCGGCTGCGTCGATCCGGTCGGCGAGGCCGGCGGTGACATCGCCCGTGCAGCCGTGTTCGCAGCGGATTATGACACCTCGGTTCCGGGCATGCAGATCAACCGGTTCTGTGCATCAGGTCTTGATGCCGTCAACATGGCCTCCGCTCAGGTCATGTCCGGCCAGCACAAGCTCGTCATCGCCGGAGGTGTTGAAAGCATGAGCCGTGTCGGCCTTGGCGCGTCTGGTGGCGCCTGGCCAATCGAGCCGCAGGTTGCCATTCCCTCCTACTTCATGCCACAGGGCGTTTCCGCTGACCTGATCGCAACCAAATACGGCTTTAGCCGTGACGATTGCGATGCCTATGCCGTGGAAAGCCAGAAGCGTGCGGGCAAGTCCTGGGAAGACGGCAAGTTCGACAAGTCAGTCGTTCCGGTCAAGGACATCAACGGCATCACGATCCTGGCCAAGGACGAGCACATGCGTCCGGAAACGGACATGCAGTCCCTCGCCTCGCTCAACCCGTCGTTTGAAATGATGGGTGCCATGGGCGGTTTCAACGCGGTTGGCATTCAGGCCCATCCGGAAGTGGAAAACGTCAAACACGTTCACCATGCAGGCAACTCCTCTGGGATCGTTGATGGCGCTGCGGCAGTGCTTATCGGCTCTTCGACAGCCGGCCGCTCCATCGGCATGAAGCCGCGCGCGCGCATCAAAGCCTTCGCAAATATCGGCTCCGAACCAGCGCTGATGCTGACCGGCCCGGTGGACGTGACCGAGAAGCTTTTGAAAAACGCCAAGTTGGAGATGAAGGACATTGATCTCATCGAGATCAACGAAGCCTTTGCGTCCGTTGTGCTGCGCTACCAACAAGCGTTCGATCTTGATCCGGAAACGGTCAACGTCAACGGCGGTGCCATCGCACTTGGCCACCCGCTCGGCGCAACCGGTGCGATGATCCTCGGAACCGTTCTTGACGAACTGGAGCGCCGCGACCTCAACACCGCGCTGGTCACACTCTGCATCGGTGCCGGTATGGGCACCGCAACCATCATCGAGCGGGTCTGATAAAATGGTCGCCCGGCTCCATCCAGCGCGTGGCAATTCATCCCGCCGTCTATCCGACGGTGGATGCCGCAATGGATCTGGGCGACATGACCGTTATGACTTATTGGGCCGCGACCAGCGTTTCGCTAAACGTCACCTTGGGCATCGTCTCAAGCTCAGGCCGGGCGAAAAGGTAACCTTGCAGAAGGTTGATGCCGAAGTCTTTCAAGACATGCAATTCACCCTCGGTTTCAATGCCTTCCGCGAGCATGGAAATTCCGAGGTCATGGCAGATGGAGGCAACGCCCCGTACAATAGCGCGCTTGGTAAAATCACTGTCGATGTCTCGGACAAGACCCATATCAATCTTGACAATGTCGGGAGTGAAAGACGCCAAAAGGTTCAGGCCGGCGTAGCCAGCGCCGAAATCGTCGATCGCGGTCAAGAAACCCTGCCGCTGATATTCGGCGATGATGCCCTGCAAGTGAGCCGGGTCAGTGACGCGTTCGCTTTCGGTGAATTCGAAATTTATCCGGCGCAAGTCGAAACCGGTTTGGGCGGCGGCCACAAGAGTTGTTCTGATGCAGGCACGCGGCTCATACACCGCGTTCGGCATGAAGTTGATCGACAAGATGCAGTCAGAGGGCATAAGGCGTGCGGCCAACTCGATGGCTTTAACCCGGCATCGCTGATCGAAACTGTACTTTGTCTGATCAGTCACCCGGGAAAGAACAGTGGGAGCTGGTTCGCCGGATATCCCGCGGACCAAAGCTTCATAGCCCCAGATTTTTTGGGCATTGATGTCCACGATCGGTTGAAAGGCCATCGTGAAGTCAAAGTCGATTTCGTTCCCGCCCCTGCATCCGTCGCAAGACATGGCGTCCCCTTCCCGGCCGTACCGCAAATGTCTGGATCGAACACTAACGGGCGTGGACTTCCAAATCCTTACCCTGGGTACAAAAGCTTGAACATTCGCTCTTCTCATTGGGAAAGAGCGCACAAAAACGAAACAACCTTCCACTGATTAGGGAGAAACAGATGGATTATAAGAACTTCACGATCGAAACCGACGAAGACGGTATTGCCCTGATCACGTGGGACATGCCGGAGAAATCAATGAACGTCATCGACCTCAGCGTCATGGAAGAACTCGATGCAGTCGTTGATCAGGTTGTTGGCGATGAGGCCATAAAGGGCGCTGTCATCACATCTGGAAAGAACGCCTTTTCCGGTGGTGCAGATCTGACCATGCTGGAAGGCCTTTTGAAAGACTTCCACGTGCAGCGCGCGAAAGATCCCGAAGCAGCCGCCAAGGCGCTGTTTGAAGGTTCCCGCAAACTCACTCTCGTTTACCGGAAGCTGGAAACCTGCGGCAAGCCGTTTGTGGCAGCTGTGAACAGCACTTCCATGGGCGGTGGCACAGAGTTGGCGCTCGCTTGTCATGCGCGGGTTGTCGACGAAGACCTGAAAATGGGTCTGCCGGAAGTGAAGGTTGGCCTGTTCCCGGGTGCTGGTGGCACTCAGCGCGTCATGCGCATGGCCGATGGCCAGCAGGGCATGCAGTTCCTCTTGCAGGGCAAGACGCTGCGAGCACCTCAGGCAAAGCAGCTGAAGCTGGTCGATGAAGTGACACCGTCCAAGAAGCTGGTTGCCGCAGCCAAGAAAATGCTGAAAGCCGGTGTTGATCCGGTCAAGCCGTGGGACAAGAAAGGCTTCAAGCTGCCGAACGGCAAGGTTTATTCCCCGGCGGGCTTCCAGTTCTGGCCGGCTGCAAACGCGATCTACCGCCGCGAAACCTTCGACAACTACCCGGGCGCCCGTTATCTGCTGCATGCGGTCGTGGAAGGCCTGCAGCTGCCGATGGATCTCGCCCTTCAGGTTGAAAGCCGCTACTTCGCGAAGGTCCTCCAGACCCCGGAAGCGGCCAACATGATCCGCTCCCTGTTCGTCTCCATGCAGGAGCTGAACAAAGGCGCGCGCCGTCCCATCGATCAACGCCCCAATAACATCAAAAAAGTTGGCATCCTCGGCGCGGGCTTTATGGGAGCGGGTATTGCCTACGTCACTGCGCAAGCTGGTATCAACGTGGTTCTGATTGACCGCGACCAGGAAGCTGCCGACAAAGGCAAGGCCCATACCGAAGACCTGCTGACCAAGGCGGTCAAGCGCGGCCGGTCCTCGGAAGACAAAAAAGCCAAGGTTCTATCCCGCATTCAAGCGACCGCGGACTACGAGGAACTCGCCGATTGTGATCTCGTGATTGAGGCCGTCTTTGAAGATCGCGAGATCAAGAAGACAGTGACCGAAAAAGCCGAAGCGGTGATGAAGTCACGGGCAATCTATGCGTCCAACACCTCGACACTGCCGATCACTTCTTTGGCGCAAGCCTCAAAGCGTCCTAAAAACTTTATCGGTATCCACTTCTTCTCGCCTGTCGACAAGATGATGCTTGTCGAAGTGATCATGGGCAAACGGACGTCCGACCGGGCTCTTGCCATGGCACTCGACTACATCAAGGCCATCAAGAAGACCCCGATCGTCGTCAACGACAGCCGCGGTTTCTACACGTCGCGCGTTGTAATGACCTATATCCGCGAAGGCCTGATGATGCTGGCGGACGGCATTCCGGCGCCAATGATCGAAAACGCGGGCAAGATGGCCGGCATGCCGGTCGGTCCGCTGTCTCTCGGCGACGAAGTGGCACTGGACCTTGCCTGGAAGATCGTCTCGGCAACCCGCAAGGATCTCGGCGTCAAATACGTTGAAGGCCCGCTCGACAACATCCTGGAAGAGATGGTCGTCAAACGGGAACGCTTTGGCCGCAAGAACGGCAAGGGGTTCTATGACTACAACGGCAAGGAAAAGAGCCTGTGGCCGGGCATTCCGGACGTCGTTGGCCAACCGAAATCTGCCGACAGCTTTAACATCGAAGAACTCAAGCAGCGTCTGCTTGTCATGCAGGCCCTGGAAACGGCCCGGATCTTTGAGGAAAACTGCCTCACCGACGTGCGCGAGGCCGATGTCGGCTCGATCCTCGGCTTTGGGTTTGCCCCTTACACTGGCGGCACACTCAGTTACATCGACATGATGGGCACGACCGCATTTGTCGAACTTTGCAAGAAGTTCACGCGCAAGTGGGGACCACGCTTCAAGCCAAACAAGCTGCTGCGTGAAATGGCCAAAAAGAACGAAACCTTCTATGGCCGGTTCCCGCCCAAAGGCGAAGTCGCCGTCAAAGACGCTGCCTGATAAAAAGCAGCACTCTTGCACCTTTCAACGCCGCTTTTTCTGGAAAGCGGCGTTTTCTTTTCCGATCACATTCGTGTTTGCAAAATACGACGCGACTTGATCCCACATGCCGCCTCATGCAAAGTGGACATAAGAAAAAGACCTTAAGGTTTGCTTGGAGGGGAAATGCCGCTTGACGGAGAGTGGGCGCGCGCGGATGTGCTGCGTGTCTTGCGGGACGTCTGTCCAAACGACAGGTTGGACTGGGCTCATATCGCCAAAGTGTATAACTTTGACCTTCAGGCTCTGGATGATCCGCAGGGTATCGTTCCCATAACGGCTTGGCATGGCACCTTTGAATATGTCGCGAATTCTCTGAACGATGACGCAATCATGTTCGACATGTTCAACAAGCTGGATGTCGGCAGCTTTTCCATATTCGACTACGTTTTTGCCTGTGCGCCGTCTTTGCGTGATGCGTGTCAGGCCTGGGTCCGGTTCATCCAGATCCGAACGAACGCCTACCGGATCAAGTTCGAAGAAACAGAGACCGGGGCCTTTATCGAATGGCCCAGCCTCGAGGGACGCGGAGAGTGGCGGCAGAACATGTTTGCCCGGATAGGCTGGGCAGCCCGGCAGCTGGAACATGCGCTCGATATGAACGTCCCGCCAATACTCATTGAAATCGCAACCTACCCGCCAGAAAAGACATCCGCCTTTCAAAAGAAGTATCAGGGCCGCATCCAGTTTCGTGCGCCGACGAACCGGATCAGCTTACCAAAGGCGTTGCTCAACAGGCCTTTGCGGCGTCAGGATCCGCATCTTTATCAGATCATTTTGAAATCAGCGCTTCAGGAACTGGATGAATTCGGGCAGATGGTCTCTCCGATCTCACGCCTGGCAAACGAGATCGCTGCCAGCCTGTCTGAAGGTGGGGCTGCGTTGCCAAAAATCGCGGCAAAAATCGGTATGTCGCAACGGGCAATCCAGCGCCTTCTTGCAAAGGAAGGCACGACATACAGGCAATTGAACGAAGAGATCCGAAAATCCGCAGCAGAGCGGTATTTGCGCTCCACTGACCTTCCAATGAAGGAGATCGCTTTTCTCTTGGGCTTTTCTGAACTCAGTACTTTTTCACGAGCCGTTAAATTATGGTTTGGCGAGTCCCCAAGAAAGGTTCGGGAAAAACTCGCTGCCTGCCGGACAAGGAGTACGGAGGAAGACGACGAACTGGAAACAGCGCTTTCATCCGTTGCTTCTCCGGATCCCCTTATGAAACCGAACTGATTAACCTGAATAATGCGCGCGCATCGGGCGCAGATCGGTACTTCTTGCGCAACCCATTGGTTATGCGCCTGCCATATTGGCGCCATGGAGCAACTACGCCACATTAATGTCAGTTGATGCGGACTGTCGGATCCTTGAGTAGCGCACAGGTCAGTTGTTGCGCGGTGCCTCAGGAAAGACTTCGTCATTTTGGAGAATAAAGCGCGGCAGCAGATCGGGCTCCTGCATACCGCGCCAAAACTTTCCCTTACCTGGAAACGCCTAATGGAGCTTCCGGCACTGGTGCGGACCGACGCCAATCGTCTCCGATCGGAGTGCATCGTCAATCCCCAGCTACGCCTGATTGCCTGTTGGGCTCCGCAGTCCTATTAAAACACAGCTGCGATTATTGTCTTTCACAAACCGGCGTGGAAGCTGACCGCGTACGAGTGTGGGTGGGTTGTACACGCCCAAGTAAGTCTTCCAAGGTCATTGTTAGAGCAAAATACGTCTTTTGTCATTAGCTTGTTACGTACACATTTTTGCGATTTACGACACCACATATAGTTAACAGCAATCTGTTTTCGTTTGCAGTTTCGAGTTTTTCGATCGCATGTTTCATTCCAGCGAAAATGTTTACATTGAAAGACCTGATTTTGGTGCTTACGTCTATTGCGAGCAAAACTGCGTTTTTGGAGAATCAGATGTCCGACAATAACTTGAACCGTTTCATGGGAGGCTCCCCTGGGCAAGTTTTGTTGCGTCTGGTTTTCCTATCCTTTGTTGTCGGGATTATTCTCGCTGCGCTTAATCTGAACCCAATCGATCTTGTTCATATGGCTATCGAGTTTGTCGAGCGCCTGTGGAACATGGGCTTTCATGCGCTTGGACGTCTTGGCGGCTATCTTGCGGCGGGCGCTGTTGTCGTCATCCCGATATGGCTCCTGTTACGGCTGCTTGCTGTCGGAAAAAACAGATAGGCCCTACGACACACTTTATGCGGGAAATTTAACCGATCATTAACCATCCTGAAGAGACACTCTCACCTGTTTCATTCTGGATTGGTTTATGTCTTTTTACTCGATCGTTTCGAACGCAAGCCAGCAGCAGTTTTCGTTTCGGCCTCAGACCAATGGCTCAAGCCTGCAGAAGTCTGTCCGGTCAGCCGAAACCCTTTTGGACCAAATCGGCAACACGGCCTCGCCACTGACTGAAGAAGAACAAAAAGCAACGCAGGGTCTCCTTCAGGATTTCAAGGACGCTGTTGAAACCAGCGTCAGCATGTCCCGCGCCCTACAAGACAACAAGGATGCGCTCCGAGAAGAACGTCTGGCCCGCATCGAAGCGCGGATTGAGCAACTGAAAGAGCTGCTTCGATTTGCAACACCGGAACAGGCCAAACGCCTGCTCAAAGAGCTCAAGCAGATTTCGAAGGAATTCAGCAGTGCTGCCAACGGGCTCAAAAAGGCCGCCGGAGAATTGGGAGGCGGCTCAAGCAGCTCTCTGAGCGCGACGGCCAACGCTGTCAGCTCCGTGATTTCCAGTACGCTCGGCAGCGCATCACAGCCTCCCACTGCGTCTAATCAGGTTGCCGTCGGTTCGAACGCTGCCCAGGTCGCAACCGCAAAGCACCTCTCAGACCCCGCCGTCTCCAATCCGGATACTGGCACGCCATCTGAGTACACTGGGATAAAGGACGGGACCGCCACTGGGCGCGGATCCAAAACACGGGAAGAACAGACCGAAGCGTTGAAAGCCGGCGTCTTCGCCTATGCTGAACAGCAGGCCAAATCGGAAACTGCTCACAAGGACAGCCGCATCGCCGGGATGCGCGATGAAAAAGATCGGTTGCGCAAGGTGGGCGATGATATCGAAATGCTGGCCAAATGGCTGGAAGCGCTTGCTGAAAAAGATGACGAAACCAAAGACGACCTCGACGACATCCGGGATGAATTGAAAGCTGGACGGGATGACCTGAATGATCCTGAACTCGTAGAAACATTAAGATCCAAGGCCACTGAATTCGGAACGAGCGCAAGTCATTTTCAAGAAACAGCTGTCACCGGGTCAAGTATCGGCGTCACAACGCCCGAGGTCCAAACGAACATTGTGGTCTGAGATCATCCCAAAACACTAGTTCTTTCGGACCGCCTTTCGGATTCCCAAACCGATAGCGCCGTTCTGTGTAAAGTCACATGACGATCGGCCAGTTCCTCAAAGTCGGTTGAGTATCCACCGCCAAGAACACCGGCCAGTGGAATACCAAGGCTGCGAACAGTTTCAATGACATAGCGGTCGCGCGCTTTCAGGCCATCTCGTGACAGGGCAAGGCGGCCCAGCCTGTCTTCAACATACGGATCAACACCCGCATTATAGAAGACAAGATCCCAAGCTTCTTGGCGAAGCAGATCAGGCAGAACTTCTTGGAGAGCCGTCAGGTAGGCGGCATCTTCCATTGCATCCGGTAGGGCAAGGTCAAGATGTGACGGCACCTTTCGAACCGGATAGTTTTTGGCCGAATGCATTGAAAACGTGAAGATATCCGGATCACCTGAAAAGATATCGGCGGTCCCGTCACCCTGATGCACGTCGAGATCAATCACTAATGCCTTTCGGATTGCACCATCAGCCTGCAGGACTTTCAAGGCAACTGCGACGTCATTGAAGACACAAAAACCGGCACCATGTGCGCGCCGGGCGTGGTGGCTGCCGCCCGCCGTGTTGCAAGCAAGGCCGTGCTCCAGGGCGAGATAGCCGGTTAGAACCGAGCCTCCGGTTGCACACCGGGCCCGCAGCGCGATATCCGCGCGCATGGGAAAGCCGATTTCCCGCGCGATCTTTTCCGGTACTTCCGCATTGAAGACCTGGTCGACATAGACTGGATCATGTGCAAGCGCGACCCACTCGAACGGCGCAGGACGAGGACGGTAAAAGTCGGCACTACCAAGCAAACCCTCCGCCCGGATAAGTTCGGCGACAGCGCGGAACTTGTCCATCGGAAACCGGTGGTTTGCAGGAAGGTCGGCACAATAGGCAGGGTGATGCACGATCGGAAGTGTCATTTGCTCAAATATAGACAAATCCGCTTGTCCGAAAAGCCACATGACCGCCATGCGCGTGCGTGCCCTTGACGCGCCCCCGCTCCAAGGCGATGACTGCAGCTTGAATCGAAAGTGTTTGCATGTCCTCCCCAACTTCTACCGAAATCCCGCCCCCAACGGCTGACTTGACCGTGACCCATCGCGGTGTCCTGGCCATCGCGGTGCCGATGACGCTTGCCTATCTGTCGACACCGCTGCTTGGTGTTGTCGATATGGCTGTTATCGGCCGGCTCGGAGACGCTGCCCTGATTGGCGGCATCGCGCTCGGCGGCATCATCTTCGATCTGGTTTTCACCACCTTCAACTTTCTGCGCTCTGGTACCACTGGCCTGACGGCCCAGGCTCTTGGCGCACGCGACGAAGCCGAAATCCGGGCGACTCTCCTGCGGGCTTTGGTGATTGCCGGGATCGGCGGTGCACTGGTGATCATATGCCAGATACCGCTGTTGATGGCGGGGCAATGGTTTCTTGGCGGCAGCGAGGACGTTCAGGCGGCGACGACACGCTACTTCGACATTCGCATTTACAGCGCGCCGTTCCTTCTTGCCAACTATGCGATCCTGGGTTGGTTCATCGGCCTTGGACGCGCTGGCACCGGGCTGATGGTGCAGCTGTTTTTGAACTGCCTCAACATTGTACTCAGCATCTGGTTCGTCATGGGGTTGGGTTGGAGTGTCGAAGGCGCCGCACTTGCAACGGTTCTCAGTGAAGTTGCGACCACTGTGTTCGGCCTGACCATAATCCTGGCGCACCCGCGACCAGGCACTTGGCCGAGCGCGCAGATTGTGTTCGAAAAACGTCTCTTGTTGCGGATGATGGCATTGAACCGGGACATCATGATCCGGTCCTTTGCGCTGCTTTATGCATTCGCCTTCTTCATGGCCCGCTCTGCCGATCAAGGGGACGCGGTGCTTGCTGCCAATGCCGTTCTGCAAAAATTTACAATGATCGCCGCTTATTTCCTCGACGGCCTGGCGACAGCTGCAGAACAGCTCGCTGGATGGGCCGTTGGCGCTCGGAAACGCAAGGCCTTTGACCGGGCGCTGAAACTGACGGCATTGTGGAGCTTTGCCATGGCAGCGCTTCTGTCCGTGTTTTTTGCCCTGTTCGGCCACATGATCATTGACCTTCTGACAACAAATGCGGACGTCCGGGCGCTGTCACGGATCTACCTGATCTGGGTGATCCTCGCACCACTTCTCGGGGTTCTCGCTTATCAGATGGACGGCGTTTACATCGGCGCAACCTGGTCCGGAACCATGCGCAACATGATGCTGGTGTCGCTCGCCGTCTATATCGCCGCCTATTATGCGCTGTTTCCGCTGATGGGAAACCATGGTCTCTGGCTAGCGATCTCGATGTTTCTCGGACTGCGCGGCCTGACACTTTTGGCAGTTTGCCAGCGCCGCGCTGCTGAAACCTTCGGCTAGCGGTTATTGCGTTTACGGCTCTTTGGATGCCCAGTCATCAACGCTGGCATCGCGAGCGGCCCGCAACGACGGCAATCCCTTTTCGTCAAGTTTGGCAGCGAGGCCTTTGAGGATTTCGTCGATCAGCGACGGCCCCTTGAAAACAAGAGCGGAATAGAGCTGGAGCAGATCGGCTCCGGCGCGGATCTTCTCCCAGGCAGTTTCTGCGCTGTCGATACCGCCAACACCAATAATCGGGAGATCCGGTCCCGCCATCTTGCGTGCCTTTGCCAGCATAATGGTTGATCTTTGGAATAACGGGCGGCCGGAAAGGCCCCCGGTCTCCTGGAAAGGCCCCTCGCCGCTCAAGCCTTCGCGCGAAATCGTGGTGTTGGAAACAATCAGGCCATCTACCTTTTTGTCCAACACTTCTTCGACGATATCCTGAAGGTCGCCCGCGACAACATCCGGCGCAATCTTCAAAAGAACCGGCACCTGACGGCCGATTTCCGCAGTTGCGTCATCGCGCGCAGCCATGACTCGGGTCAGCAGGTCTGCAAGCGCGGATCGTGCCTGCAAATCCCGCAAACCTGGCGTATTCGGCGAAGAAATATTCACTGTGAAGTATGAGGCAAATTCCGCGAATTCGTGGATACCGGCTACGTAATCCGCGTTCCGGTCTTCAGAATCCTTGTTTGCGCCGACATTGATGCCGACCACGCCAGGAGTTCCGTTCCGAGCTTTTAGACGGTCCCGCAGAGCAGCGTGCCCATCGTTATTGAAGCCATACCGGTTAATGACCCCAAGGTCCTTCGGCAAACGGAACACGCGTGGTTTTGGGTTGCCGGGTTGAGCGCGCGGCGTAACCGAACCTGCTTCCGTGTACCCAAACCCGAGCTTCAGCATGGCATCCGGTACTTCACCGTTCTTGTCAAACCCGGCGGCCATGCCAAGAGGGTTCGGGAAAGTCAGATCCCAAAGGTTGACGGCGAGCCGGGCATCCACTGGGCTTGTCCTCGAAGGCACCAAACCGGATTTCAGGCCCAAAATTGTCACGCGGTGGGCTGCTTCCGCGTCCAGCAACCGAAGGCCCCTTTGGATTGCCGATTCAAACACGTTCCCGCTCATACCGCCAGCTCCGGAAACACGTGCGCCCCATCTTCACCGAGGGGAAGATCCCTTACCCAAACTGCCGAAGCTGGATCGAGGTCGGAGTAGAGGTGCGGAAACAAGGCCCCGCCTCGCGACGGCTCCCATTTCAGGGTGCCGCCAAAGCTTGTGTCGTCGAACGCGACGATGAGCAAATCGTTCTGGCCGGCAAAATGCTTGGCAGCAGTTTCCCGGACCTGCTCAGCGCTGGAGAAATGAATGAAACCGTCAGCCAGATCCACAGGAGCTCCTTTAAACACGCCAGATTGTTCGGCTGCCTGCCACATGGTTTTGGGCACAATTTTGAAGATCGCTGTCATGCGCTGGTTTCGCTCCATGCGGGGTTGGGTCCATCGGAGTAAGACAAGTCCGTTGTCCAGGATAATTTCGGCGGACACTACTCATGCTCGTCGGGACAGACAAGCAGTGCATCCTTGTCTGTGCTGCCATTCTTGCTTTTTGACAGAAAAAACTGCACTCACCATACTCGGAAAAAAGGTATTTATTCCTGTTTGATTGGTGGTGGGAGACGGGCCCCGATGCTGTCGCACGAAAAAGTATGGGCTGCCATTGATGCATTGGCCTCTTACAACGAGATGACGCCGTCAGGCTTGGCGAAGAGAGCCGGACTGGATCCGACTACCTTTAACCGCTCGAAACGCTTTGCCGGTGATGGGCGTCCACGATGGCCATCGACCGAATCTCTTGCAAAGATCCTTGAGGCCACAGGCGAAAGCCTGAAAAGCTTTGCCGGTCGGGTGGAAGCCCCAGAACAAAGGCCGTCCACGACCCTTTCTGCGCTGCCGGTTGCTGGCTTTTCCAACGTGCATGAGGAAAACGCGTTCGACACCACGGGCCGCCCGACGGGGGAACACTGGGAAACAATTGTTTTTCCGACCGACCACACCCAGAACATTTTTGCCCTTGAGGTGTCTGGTGACGCCTTGCTGCCGCTTTATCGTGAAGGTGACCTAATTGTTGTTGCGCCGTCCGCTGCGGTCCGGCGCGGTGACCGGATCGTGTTAAAACCCTCAGAAGGCGGTCTTGCCGTCTACACGCTTTTGAAACGGACACCGAAAACCTTGCAGGTCCAGACAATCGGGGACAATCCGGAGAAGGCGGCGCTTCTCCACTCGGCAATTGAGTGGACAGCCCGTATCATCTGGGCGAGCCAATAACAGGGTTGAGATCCGGATATGAAAATCCGCTCACTGGTCGTCCCACTTGCAGTCGTCGGTGCTTTCGCCGGCGCGGTGGCGTGGCTCATTATCGCAGAACCGCCAGCTATACCTGAGCCGGAGACCGTTTCTTCTCGAACCGAACCGGTTGTGGCGGCCAAACCTGAGGATGATGCCTCTCCGCTTGCCCCGAGTGTGCCACCGCAGGATGAGCAAGCTACCGCGTCCCCGCCAGATGCCCTTCGGGATGTTTCACCGGACGGTGTGTCGGCACCTCAGGTCACCGGCAAACTTACCCGTGTCGGGCCGTCGGAACGGCTGCTCGAACTCCTGAACCCGCCGGTCGAACCAGTCCCGGATGGTCCGTTGGAACTGGTCCGCGTTGAAGTTCCGGATGCAGGACATCTGAAGTCCGGGCGCCTGACAGTGCGCCTCGCTCACATTGAATCGCTGGATCTGGAAGCCACCTGCAAGACAGAACTGGGTGCATCGTGGCCGTGCGGCATGCGGGCCAGAACCTTTCTACGAGGTCTCATCCGGCGCTTGAAAGTCAGCTGTGTCAAACAAGAAGACCTGGCCCCTCAGGAAATCTCGGCAGTCTGCACCCGAGGTGCAATCGATCTGAGTTCGCAATTGGTCCGCTTTGGCTGGGCAACGCCGCTGGAAACTGCCCCGGATGAATTCAAGGAACTCGCAGAAGCGGCCAAAGCCAAGGAGATCGGCCAGTGGCAGACAGAGTGGTTGACAGATCTTCCGCAAGCAGATTGGGCTGAACCCAGCGCCCTCAACGAAATCGATCTGGAGCAACTCGCGCCAGACGTTGTTGATTGGAGCCTGCGGACACTCACAGACGGCACGACAACGAACTCTGGCAACACAGATACTCAGCCTCAGGTTGAGTGAGCAGAAAGAATATACCAGAATAAATCTTAGACATTGGACGATAGGTATTTGACCTAATGTTCACATATTCGATTATTAGAAATTCTTTTACACAGCTCACGCTAGGTTAACGACGTTGATTATCTAGCAGCGCGAAAGTCTTAGCAAAAATGTCGATGCCGAAGCTCGTAAAGCCTTCCGAAACAACCAATCTCAGCAAGTTCATCGACTTTATGACACCGAAGGGCAGCAACACGCATGCGTCGAAGAAGGTCTGGAAAGATCTCCAACCTGCCATGCCCGATATGTTGGACCGGTTCTACAATGACATGCTCGCAAACGAAGAGTTGCGGGCGAAAATGGGATCGAACGCAGCCAACACAAAGCCCTTGAAAAACGCCCAAAGCAAGCATTGGGACTATATTTTTAACAATGATCCCGATCTTGAATTCATTGGTCAGGCAGCGCGTATCGGTCAGGCTCATGTGCGGATCGGCTTGGAAGCAGAATGGTTGATGTCGGCCTTCGGCCGTATGTTGAATGAAGCCATCCCGGTGCTCATTCGCAAACACCGCTTCTCGCAAAGCGCGATGACCTCATCCATCCAGGAACTCGTGACCCGTTTTTTTCTGGACATGATCCTCGCTCAACGCGCCTTCGAAACTGAAAAACATCGGCTGGATGGCATTGAAGAACGGGAAACCACCGGTCTCCGCAATCTGCAGATAACGGCTGATAACATCGTTGAGCTCAACGAAATCGTTATGGCGATGGCTCTTTTGTCCCGAAACACACAAGAAGCGAATGTGAACGGGGAGTCCATTTCGGCGGCGGCCGATCAGCTGGTAGCTTCCATCGAGCAGATCTCTGAAAACAGCGAAGGCGCAGCGCAGGAAGCTGCACAGACAAACGACGCAGCCAAAGACGGTCTCAGCAAGATGTCTGCGGTATCCCAAGCGATTGGTGACATCTCCCGGACTTCGCGCGAAACCTCGCAGAGCCTCTCAGACCTCAACACCGCAGCAAATCAGATCAGCGAGTTCCTCTCGGTCATCCAATCCATTGCTGACCAAACGAATTTGCTTGCACTCAATGCCACAATTGAAGCTGCGCGTGCAGGCGAGGCAGGCAAGGGTTTTGCCGTGGTCGCCTCTGAGGTCAAGACGCTGGCTGCGCAGACAGGGAAAGCAACCGAGGACATTGCACAGCGCATCGATGCGCTCACTGCAGGCATGGCAACAATCCAAACCGCGATCCAGGGATCAGAAGGCGCCGTTCAAAACGGTGAAAGCGCGATCGCATCTGCCAACGAAATTATGCAATCGATTGACACAATGGTCGGCAATGTTTCCGAGCGTGCGACCCAGATCACTGATATTTTGCGTCAGCAAAAGGAAGCCAGCCACGAGATCGCAAGGAACGTGTCAAACGTCGCTGAATCCAATCGCAACACCGACATGCAGCTCGGCGAGATGCAAACCACGCTTCAGCATTGCAATACCCACTTCAGTGACAATGCTAAACGTTTCTTCGACGCAGACAGTGACCGATCATTGGTGGAAATGGCTCGGATTGACCATGTTCTGTTCAAAAAACGGGTCGTCGATACCGTCACCGGCCATGACGATTGGGGATCTTCTGTAATGCCTGATCATCATCACTGCCGTCTTGGAAAGTGGTACGACGGCATCAAGAATGACCGCGTCCGCAACCATCCAACATTCAAAGACCTTGTAGCTCCGCACAAGGACGTTCACGACGCAGGGCATAGGGCGCTTCTGGCCGCGGAGGAAGGCCGCAGGCAGGATGCGTTTGACGCACTAAAAGACCTGGATACGGCGAGTAACGCTGTGTTGGACAAGTTGGTTCTGCTGGCCAAAGCAATGGAAAATGAGCTCCAGGACGCCGAGGCCAGGCGATCTCCACGAAAGGATACGACTGCGGTTACCCAAGCCCAGGTCGATGGCAAAACACAGACTATCGAAGTTGAAAATGTCTCCCGCACAGGCGCGGCACTGAAGGGACTGATCGGCGCTGAAAAGGGCATGACTGTGAGCGTGATGATCGATGATCAGGAACGCCTTGGACATGTTGTCTGGACTGATGCCGGGATGACCGGCATTCAATTCTTCGACGATGCAGACTGAGTCCAAATAAACCAACCGAACGACGGCAACGTAAGCTGGTCACCAGATAAGGAGACCAGCATGCGGATGATTGCGATTTGTGGGATGGCGTTGGCGCTGTCGAGCCCGGCTCTAGCGGACCTCGATGTCCGGTTCGATGAGGGGGCGCCAAAAGACCGGTTCACAATTTCTGCGGCTGGCGGCTGCGACCTTGGCCCGATGACCGTGAAGATCGACCTTCAGCCCTCCCCGTTCGGTCTCATCTTTGACACGACGTCAAGCGGCGCCGGTGTTCAGGTATTTCAGCCGTTCGAAATCACGGATGGCCGAGAGCAACTGACTGCAATTCCGTCCGTAAAAGACGGCGACAACAGCATCCAACTGACTGTCAAAAGCCTTGGAAAATCACAGAAAATCTCCTTCACGATCGACGTCGACGACACCGTGCAAAACCGCGAGATCACGGTATCAGATGCTGAAATCACCGGCGCAAAAGTTGTTGCGCTCCGGGACGGCCAACGGTCAGAGGCTGTTTTCGGGCCGAATGCAATGGCGAGCGTCAAAATGAACGCCTGTGTGTCTTGAAATCAAAAAAGCCGATGACCGGCACACGGTCATCGGCTTTGTCTTCATAAGTCTGGCACTCTAGTCCGCGATCGTTCCGGCGAGCGCTTTTGAGATCATGTCGCGGGTTTCGGAAATCCCGTAGAGCGCGACAAAAGATCCAAAACGCGGGCCTTTTTCCTGTCCCAACAGAAGCTGATAAAGCGCTGAGAACCAGGCAACGGACACGCCCGGTCCACCATCAGGTCCTTTTTTGTTGTGATCCTGGTAACGCTCGATCGCCCTTGCTACATCCAGAACCGCGTCCTGAATCGTTGCACCGTCGGCATCAGCCGGTAGAGCTGCGAGTTTCGCATCCAGTTGCTCAAGTGCCTGACGCTCAGTTTCATCCGGTGTCTTGAAGGACTTGTTCGGTTTCACAAAATCGTCGAAGTAACGAATTGCGTAGCCGACCAGCGCGTCAAGCTCCGGATGTGTCTCAGCTGTTACGCTTGGCGCATAGCGGGAAATGAAGGCCCAAAGCACATCCTTGCTATCTGCATTGGATGCGGATACCAGGTTGAGCAACATGGCAAACGGCACCGGCATGTCGATCTTAGGGATGTCGCCGGAGTGAATGTGCCATGCCGGGTTTTGCAGTTTCTGCTCAACCGGCATCTGTTCGTATTTCTGCGCGAACGTATAGTATTCGTCGACTGCCTTCGGGATCACATCGAAATACATCCGCTTCGCTGTCCGCGGTTTCTGGAACATGTAAAGCGCCAGGCTTTCCGTCGGCGCGTAGGTGAGCCATTCATCGATGGACAAACCATTGCCTTTCGACTTGGAGATCTTCTCGCCCTTGTCGTCCAAAAACAGCTCATAGACGTAATGCTCCGGCGGCGTTCCACCGAGGACCTTACAGATCTTGTCGTAGACCGCCATGTTCGGACCGTGGTCCTTGCCGAACATTTCGAAATCGACGTCAAGCGCTGCCCAGCGCGCACCAAAGTCCGGCTTCCACTGAAGCTTCACGTTGCCGCCAGTGACCGGTACGGTCACGTCCTGGCCGTCTTCATCCTCAAAAGTGATGGTGCCGTCCTTGGCATTGACCTCTTTCATCGGGACATAAAGAACCCGGCCAGAGGTCGGCGAGATCGGAAGGAACGGCGAGTAGGTCGCCCGGCGCTCTTCGCCAAGCGTTGGCAACATCACATCCATCAGCTTCTGATAGCGTTCGGCAGCCCGCAGAAGAATGTCGTCGAACTTGCCCGACTTGTAGTAGTCGGTCGCACTCGCGAACTCATAATCAAAGCCAAAGGTGTCTAGGAACCGCCGCAGCATGGCATTGTTATGATGTCCAAAGCTCTCATAGTCGCCACCGAACGGGTTCGGCACGACGGTGAGCGGCATTTGCAAATACGGCTCCAGCGCGGCTCGGTCCGGCACGTTTTCCGGGATTTTCCGCATGCCGTCCATATCATCGGAGAAGCAGATCAACCGGGTTGGGATCTTGTCTTCGGTCAACAGACGGAACGCGGTGCGCACCATCGTCGTGCGGGCAACTTCACCGAAAGTACCGATATGCGGCAGCCCGGACGGGCCGTAACCTGTTTCGAACAGAACCGGTTTTTGCGGATCCCGCTTCTCAATCCGTTTGACCAGTTTTCGCGCTTCTTCGAACGGCCACGCTTTGGACTTGGTGGCCGCCTCGACAAACTCTTGCGAAAGGTCAAGCGGAGGCAGGGATTGATCGGTCATGTTCTTAAGGTCGTTTCAGTTGTTCTTGAGGGAAAAGCTGGCGAAACGGGTCATTCCCCGGGGTTGGCCAGCTTGATGCGGCGCGACACTAGAAAACAGCGGGGCCGCCGTCAATCAATTGTCAAAGGGAACATGCTTGAAGCAGCGGGTTTGAGCAGTTACATCGGGGCAACAGAAATGCCCATTGGTGGCCAAGGAGAATTGAAAAGTGTCAGGACAAGACCCGATCAGCATCGAGGAAGCTCTCATCTACGTGATGGTGATTGTCGCCGCCTCGGACAATTCCATGACCGACAATGAACTGGCAACGATCGGCGACATGATCAAGACACTGCCCGTCTTCAAGGATTACAACCCGAACAATGTCATTCCGGCAGCGCAGCGCTGCGGCGACATTCTGCAGGATGAAAATGGCCTGTCGCTGGTTCTTGAACTGGTCGGCGACATTCTGCCGTCAAAACTCTATGACACCGCCTATGCGCTGGCCGTTGAGGTTGCCGCAGCCGATCTGCACGTCGAAAAGGAAGAGTTGCGGATCCTCCAGTTGCTGCGCGATCGTTTCAGCCTGGACAAACTGACCGTCGCAGCAATCGAGCGCGGTGCCATCGCCCGCCACCGCACGGCCTGATCTGAGGTCGTTGATCCTTGCGTCCCATGCTTCGGCGCTGGATTTACTGGCTGACCGGATCCGTGTTTGGCGCGGTTATGCTGGTCGTCGGCCTGCAGGTATTATCGGGTCTCGATGATTTTGACCTTTCGGCTTACGAGGCCAGGTCGGTTTCGTTTCGCCATCAGGACACACAAATCTCCGGGACCCTGCACCTGCCCGGCGTGCAGGACGCTCCTGTCATGCTGCTGGTCCATGGCGACGGACCGCAGGACCGGTACTCGGGCGGCGGATACCTGCCGCTCATAAAGGTCTTTCTGGAGAGTGGCATCGCCGTTTACTCCTGGGACAAGTCAGGCGTTGGCGACAGTCAAGGCGATTGGCTGGACCATTCCATGAGCGACAGAGCCGACCTTGCGAAGGCGGCCTTTCTTCAATTGAAAACACTTCCCGACCTGTCACTGTCTTCATTTGGCTTTCTGGGGTTCTCTCAGGCCGGATGGGTGCTGCCTCACCTTGCACAAGAAAACGAACCAACCGATTTTCTGGTGCTCGTTGGAGGTGCCGTCGATTGGCAACGCCAGGGGCAATATTACACACGGCAAAGACTGGCTGCCGACGGCGCTTCTGCAGAGGCAATCAAAAGCGAACTGGATCGCCAAGCCTCTCAGAACGAACAGTATCTGGGCCCAGAGGCGGCTTACGCCGATTACGTTGCCGCTCAAGACACAACCACTCCGATGCCCGAGGATCGGTTTCACTTCGTTAAAAAGAACTGGCGTTTAAACTCCACAGAAACGCTGAAGACCGCCGAAAAGCCAATGTTCATCATTCATGGCAGCGACGACCTGAACGTTGATCCCGACTATAATTCTCAGACCTACCGGCAAATTCTGGAAGACCAGCACCCATCCAACCGGTTTGAAATCATCGACGGCGCCAGTCATGGCTTGTTACGTTCTGATTTGTTCAATTACCAGCGCCCCGACCAAATGCCTTTTTGGGTCGAGTGGGCCTTTTTGGCTTTGGGGCGTGAGGCCTTTACACCGGGAGCACTCGACCTTATCGCCAACTGGGTCCATGACCAGTCGCATTCCGCAAGCGTGACGGCGCGCTAGTTTGGGTCAAGGTTCAGGGTGCATTAAACAAACTCCGCCTGGCGACCCAAATCGTTCCAAATTGAATTAATAGCTTTACCCGCCCCTAACCGGGAGACCGCTAAGACCCGATCAGAGCCGAAAAGGCCAAGGGGCATCATGCGGAGATGGGGATGAACAAGCCTTCACAAGGCTATCAGGCGACTGTGCGCTATCCGTTAAGGCGCCATCAGCAGCAAGTCGCCCTTAGGCACCCCGCTCAAGCCCACCGCCCCAATCGGCAGGTTTCCCGCATCAAAGCTCAGAAGAAAGCCCACTGGGGTGTGCGGATGCTGATCGCCTTTGTTGGCTGGATCGTTGGCGTCACTGCAGTGTCGCTGGTGATGTTCGCCGAGTATCATTATCCGCTGGCCAAAAACCGGGACCCAGATCTTTTTGCGCTCGTCCTTGGCACCGGTTTTGCCGGACATGCGATCTATGCTGTCATGGCGATCCTGGCCGTTGCCCTGCTCACCGCGTTCAACCGACGGAAATGGATCTTGTGGGTCCTGATTGGTTTTGCGGGCGGCCTCTACAGTGTCTGAAAGCGCCGGAGCCCAACCTAGTTGAGGCTACGGATCGTATCGGGAAGGTCCAGCGAGAAGGCTGGCACTTCAACCTGGAAGGTCGTGCCGTCTGGACGCTCCATTTCGTATGATCCGGCCATGATCCCGGAATCGGTCGCAAGCGGGCAATAAGAGGAATACTCGTAGGTCTCGCCCGGCTCGATCACAGGCTGCTCACCAACCACACCTTCACCGCGCACCTCTTCCAGCCGGCCGAGCGCGTCCGTGATCATCCAATACCGGCTCTTGAGCTGTACAGGCTTGTCACCACCGTTGTGGATCTCAACAAGATAGGCCCAGATAAACTCCTGGTCTTCCGGTTTCGACTCATCGTCCAGATAATAGGGCTCTACGGAGACTTCGATATTGTCGGTTATGGCGCGGTAACTGCCAGACACGATTGTTCCTTTTATCATTCCGGCCGCGTGGCCGAGTTGCATGTGGCTTATAGGGCGATTGACGCAACCGTGAAAGAGTGTGGCTTGTGAAATCGGACCGGATTTCGCATTAACGCCCAAACAATCCTTCGTAAAGCCGCTTCTACATGTTTGATGCCCGCCTTCGACCAATGATCGATCCTCCCCTAAATGCAATCGGGGTACGGCTGGCCAACGCCGGCATCAGCGCCAACATGGTGACAGTGTCCGGTTTTTGCTTGGGGTTATTGGCTGCCGTCTCAATCGCTTTTGGATATTTCCTGGCAGGGTTTGTTCTAATCGCCCTCAACCGGCTGTTTGACGGATTGGATGGGGCGGTTGCGCGCGCCAGCCAGAAAACGGATCTTGGCGGCTATCTGGACATCACGCTCGACTTCTTTTTCTACGGTGCAATTCCACTCGCCTTTGCAATTCAGGCTCCAGAGACCAATGCGCTGCCTGCAGCGGCTCTGCTTGCAAGTTTTTATGCCAACGGCTCGGCGTTCCTTGCCTTTGCCATCATGGCGGAAAAACGCAAACTTTCGACCAACCACCAAGGGGCCAAGTCGCTCTACTACATTGGCGGCTTGGCGGAAGGCACCGAGACGATCGGCCTCTTCTTGCTGATGGCGCTCCTGCCAGCCTGGTTCCCTGTCCTTGCCTGGGCGTTTGCCGGCGTTTGCCTTGTGTCAGCCAGTGCTCGCGTCCTGATCGGTCTCCGCGCCTTGAAGGATCGCTGATTACCCTACCATACCACTCAGGTCCGGCCATTTAGGTCCAGGTGCTCTCGCAGAATTGCCAGAATGTTTGCGCAGCGCGTGACCGCGGAGCCTTGTCGATCCGGGCCAAGATAATCGACCTTGGCGCAGTTGGGGTGAGCGGCAAGACCTTCACGCCAACCGGCTCAGACGGTAGAGCCAGTTTTGCAATGATCGACACCCCAAGGCCGGCCTTGACCAGTGCCAGGATCGAATTCACCTGCAATATGGTGTGCGCCACATTCGGCGTCTGTCCGGCTGCTGCGAACCATTTCTCAACCAATGGCGCGCTCCCGCCTTTGGTCAGGATAAAGGGATCTTGGCAAAGGTCCTCCGCCCGCACCGTTGACCGTACCGCCAACGGATGATCGTCCCGAACCAGGGCGACCAGCTCGTCCGACACGAGCGGGAGAATGTCCAGATCCTCTTTATGCGGATCCGCCAAGATCGCCGCATCCACGCCGCCGTTGCGCAAAACCGTTTCAAGGTCTGCGTCCGGGAATTCCAGGATCTCAACGTCAATACCAGGAAATTTCCGGCCAAACGCGCCAAGTAGCCTTGGAAGAATATGAAAGGAGGCGGATGATCCAAAGGACCCGAGGCGGACGGTCCCGATCTTGTCCCGCCAGACATCCTGCAAATGACGGAGCGCTTTGTCTTGCAGAAGATCGGCCTGACGGGCAAATGCCGCCAAGGCTTGCCCTTCTTCGGTCAACCCGAGTGGCCGGGCCCCGCGAATGAGCAAATCCAGTCCAAACCGTTTTTCCAGCTGGGCAATGCCCTTGCTGACAGCCGGTTGAGATATGCCAAGGGCCCGAGAGGCTTCGGAAACACTTCCCGTTTCCTCGATGATCCGAAGAGCCCGGACCATTGCGAGAGGAAGATCCTGAGAATCTGACGACAAAATATAACCTCAAGTTATTTTCTTATGCCAAGATATATCTCTATTCGACCTTCCAGCACAATTACCGTCTGGACAACATCATGCCCCTAGAAACCTGGCTCGCCTTCGTCGCCGCCTCTCTCATCCTGACCATGACCCCGGGTCCCAGTATCCTATTGGGTATGGTTCATGCCTTGCAGTTCGGGACGAAACGCACGCTCTATACTGCCCTCGGAGACATCTCCGCCAACTTGATCCAGATGCTGCTGGTCGCAGCAGGCCTGGGCATCATCATCGCCAACTCGGCAGTCGCGTTTCAGGCCATCAAATGGGCAGGGGTCGGTGTGCTGATCTTTATGGCCGTCAAAATGTGGCGGTCAGCACCAACTCTATCTAACGCAGCAACACCAGATCGGTCGTCCCACCCGGCGCGGCTTTATGCGAGCGGCTTTGCGGTTGCGTTTGGCAACCCGAAGGCACTGGTCTTTTTCACCGCCTTCTTTCCGCAGTTCATAGATCCGACGGCGCCGGTACTGCCCCAGTTGTCGATCATGTGCCCAACCATGGCCGCACTCGATTTTGCGTTTGTGATGCTTTATGCGGCCGGTGCCAAACAGTGCCTCGGTTTCCTGAGACAACATCCAAGACTTCTGAACCGGATGGCGGGCGGCACCTTGCTGACGGCAGCCGGAATTCTGGCAACGACGCGTTAGATCAGGATGTCAGGGGCTGATCTCTTCAGCAATCAGCGGCAGCAATCCGGGAAAACGAGTATCGATCTCCTCCCTGCGCAATGCGGCGGCTCTGGAATTGCCCCGATCGACTTGCCGGATCAAGCCCGCTTCCCGCAACACCCGGAAATGGTGCGTCACTGTGGCCTTGCTGACCGGAAGCTGGAAGGAGGCACAGGTCCGCTCCGTACCCGTGTCCGCCCGGACCAATTCCCGGATCACGCGGCGCCGATGAGGATCTGCCAAGGCGGTGAGGACCTTTCCCAGGTCCAGATCGACCGGCTCCAGATTGTCGTCCTTCTCTCCCATCTCATCCCTCATGCACCACTCGATAGGTAAGGCTTGCATCTTACCTTTTATTCACCTAGGTACGACACACATCATACCTAAGGAGATCTCCATGTCCAATCCCGACTTCGCGCTCCCGGAACCCGACGCCGATGAAACCGGTCCTTATGCGCTGGTCGGTCAAGCCCGCGCACGGCCCGGTTCTGCTGAAAAACTGGAACAAGCACTTGTTGCGCTCGTCACCCCGACACGGGAAGAGACAGGCGCTCTTCAATATCACGTGCATCGCGACCGGGCCGACCCGGATCTCTTTGTCTTCTATGAAGCCTGGGCGTCTCTGGCAGACCTAAAGGAACACCTCCAGATGCCGTACATTCAACAATTCCTTGCAGGCCATCAGGAGCTTGTTGACGGAGAGATGCAAGTCACCTGGCTCAAAATGGCCAGCCCTTATCCGGGAGCCTGACCTCAATAATTGAACTGGCGGACTATATCGCCGCCAGTGCCTTTTCGACGTCCTCAAGAAGATCCTGCGGATCTTCCAGACCAACAGAAAGGCGCAGGATGCCGTCGGTAATGCCGAGCTCGGCGCGGGCTTCCTCACCGATCGACTGGTGGGTGGTCGTTGCCGGGTGGGTGATCAGGCTTTTGGCATCACCGAGGTTGTTAGAGATCCGGATCAGGTCCAGCGCATTCACAAACCGGAATGCAGCCTCCTTGCCGCCCTCGATTTCAAGCGCCACCATCGTCGAACCACCGCGCATCTGACGCTTGGCGATCTCGGCTTGCGGGTGATCGTCCCGCCCCGGGTAAATCAGGCGTTTCACCTTGGACTGACCCGCCAGGAAGTCCGCAATCTGGCCGGCACTGTTCGTCTGCTGTGCCACGCGCAGCGGCAATGTTTCGAGCCCCTTTAAGAGCACCCAGGCACTGAACGGGCTCATGTGCGGGCCAGTGTGTTTGACAAACGGCATCACCTCTTCGGTGATCCATTCTTCATCGGACAAAACAACACCGCCGAGACAGCGCCCCTGCCCGTCAATATGTTTGGTGGCGGAATAGATCACCACATCCGCGCCCAGGCTCAGAGGAGACTGGTACATCGGCGTCGCAAACACGTTGTCGACGATCAGGCGCGCACCTACCGACTTCGCAATTTCCGCGACCGCGGCAATATCGATGACTTCCAGGGTCGGATTGGTTGGGCTTTCCAGAAACAGCGCCTTGGTGTTCGGCTTGACGGCCGCTTTCCACTGCTCGATGTCCGTGCCATCGACGAGCGTGCTCTCAACACCAAAACGCGGCAGGAGGGTCTCACAGATGTAGCGGCACGAGCCGAAAAGGGCCTTCGCAGCAACCACATGATCCCCCGCCTTGACCGACGCCATCAGGGCAAGATTGACTGCAGCCATGCCGCTGGCGGTTGCCCGCGCAGCTTCCGCGCCTTCCAGCATCTTGATGCGGTCTTCGAACATCGCGACGGTTGGGTTGGCATACCTCGAATAGACAAACCCCGGATCTTCACCATTGAACCGTGCTTCGGCCGCTTCCGCACTGTCGTACACAAAACCCTGTGTCAGGAACATCGCCTCGGACGTCTCGCCGAATGGTGAGCGGGTGGTGCCGCCATGAACGAGTGCGGTTGCAGGGCGCCAGTTGGTTCCGGCGGTGTTCTTGGTGTCAGTCATGTCGATGTTCGCTCCAAACGAAAAAACCCCAGCCTCAAGACCGGGGTTTGCACCTCCGGCCTTTTTAGCGACTTGTTTAACGTGGCTGCAAGCCGGCCGGCCCAAATCACCACGAGGTGACTTTCACTTAAGCGAAAATGGTCTTTCGGTCAATCTACCTCCCCCTTTTCCTGAGATTGGCCAGAAAGAGAGTTGGCGGGGCCAGCCGCATCCGTTAAGGACGTTAGACGAAGATTGCAGGATGAATTGATGAACGTATCAGCGGACCAAAGCCCCACAGGCAGCGCATTGATCGCAGCAAGCGGAATTTTGCCCGAGCGAGTCATTCAGGCGATGTTCGCAGCGCAGGAGATTTCCGCCGCGCAGCCCCCTGTCAAAGGTCAAATCCAGCCAGCGAGCCTCGATCTGCGCCTTGGAACCGTTGCTTACCGGGTGCGCGCAAGTTTTCTGCCCGGTCCGGACATCAAGGTGGCGGACCGCTTGGAGCAGCTGAAGCTTCATACCATCGATCTTCAGGACGGGGCCGTTCTGGAAACCGGGTGCGTCTACATTGTTCCCTTGCAGGAAAGTCTGGCGCTGCGGCCCGACATTTCGGCAACGGCCAATCCAAAAAGCTCCACCGGGCGTCTTGATGTGTTCACCCGCGTGATTACAGACAATGGCCAGGCATTCGACACCATACCTGCGGGCTACACCGGACCGCTTTATGCAGAAATCTCACCGCTCACGTTCCCGATCCTGGTGCGCTCCGGCTCCCGCCTCAGCCAGATCCGGTTCCGGCGGGGACAATCGCTGATCCCGGACGCTGATCTTCAAGGCATCCACAAATCAGAAACCCTGATGAGCGGCGGCAACGAACGGATCGGCGGCGGCGTGCAGCTGTCCATTGATCTGGAGGGCGAAGGCCCGGGCAGCCTGATTGGTTACCGCGCCAAGCATCATTCCGGGCTGATTGACGTTGATCTGGTCGGCGCTCAAGACCCGCTTGATTTCTGGGAACCGATCTACCGCCGCCAGAATGCTGAACTGATCCTTGATCCGGACGCTTTCTACATACTTGTCAGCCAGGAAGCCGTTCACGTCCCGCCAGACTATGCCGCCGAGATGGTGCCGTTCGATCCACTGGTCGGGGAGTTCCGGGTGCATTATGCCGGTTTCTTCGATCCCGGCTTCGGCCATGCCGGCGCCGGCGGTGTAGGCTCTCGTGCGGTTCTGGAAGTCCGCTCCCATGACGTGCCCTTTATCGTGGAACACGGGCAGACCATCGGCCGCCTTGTCTATGAACACATGGCCGAACGGCCCGCGACACTTTATGGCGAGGGCATCGGCTCCAACTATCAGGGCCAGGCCTTGAAGCTCTCCAAGCATTTCAAGGCCTCAACCTGAACACTGAATGTCCTTGAAAACCATCACCCGCGAATACGAAGGCTTTCTGGAAGACCGGAAGTCCCGGTTCCTGGCCTTTTTGGTGCCCATTGAGCAGTTCGACACCCGTCTGGAAGAACTGCGCAAGGAACACCGCAAGGCCAATCATATCGTAACCGCGCACCGGCGGCTTCTCGATGATGACCGGATCGAGGAAAGCGGCAAGGACGATGGTGAACCGGCAGGCACGTCCGGCATGCCGACCTTGCGCGTCCTGCAGGGCGCAGACCTGATCAATTGTGCGGTGCTGATCGTAAGGTATTTCGGCGGTACGAAGCTGGGCGGCGGAGGCCTTGCCCGCGCCTATTCAGGCGCTGCCCAAGACGCGATCGCGAATGCTGAATTGGTGCCGTTTCAAAAACTCTCCCGGAAAAGATTAAGCGCAGACTTTGCATCGAGTTCCGATTTGGAACGGAAAATCACCGGCCTCGGACTGGATGTGGTCTCGCGCGACTACACCGAAACGGGTGTCGTTCTGATAGTGGAAGGGCCGGAGGATCTCCTGGATGCCCTTGACGGCAGCGCGGACGGTTAAAACTCCAGGCCCAAGCCGCAGTCTGCTGACACGATGTTTATCGCCCGACGATCGATAAGATCGCTTTCTCACGCCCGCGGCGCTACCTTGGCAAAAACAGAGGATCGGCATCCGTTGTCTGGAGTGGAGTAAAAGGCTTGTTTTCAGTGACGAAACGATCTCTGGCCTTGACTGCCATGCTGCTGTTCTTCCCTTTTCTCCTTGCAGCGCTGTGGATTACCCTCTTTCAAGCCGGACCTAATCGGCTCATTTCCGGTGGGCCAGAAGCCAGCGCATTGGAGCAGAAAGTCGGTCAACTGATCATGGTTGGGTTTAACGGCACTAGCCCGACTGATCCGGGTGTCATGGCTGTCAGCGGCCATCTTGAAAGTGGCCGCATCGGCGGCGTTATGCTGCTTGGCCGCAACATTCTAACACCCGACCAGCTGACCACCTTGACCCGCCACCTTGCCGATCAAGGTTCCGAGTCTTCGGTGTTGATCGCCGTTGATCAAGAGGGCGGCCAGGTGCAGCGCCTGGCCCCTCTTGGCGATCCCATGCCTTGGAGCGCGGCGAAGAACCTTCCGGCCGCCACAGACAACTGTGCACCTCACAAGGTCCGCGCTTATTATGCCCGCAGGGCCGCCCAACTTGGCGCCTACAACATCAACGTCAACTTCGGCCCCGTCGTTGATGTGGACATCAACCCGGACAATCCGATTATTGGCAAGAAAAAGCGGAGTTTTTCCGCGGACCCCGCCACCGTTACCAATTGTGCTGCGGGTTTTATTGCCGCCCATCAGGCCGCTGGAATAGCAACAGCACTCAAGCACTTTCCAGGACACGGATCTTCAACGACAGACAGCCACTCCAGTTTGCCGGTGATCAGCCAGTCCTGGCGCGAGCATGAACTGGAGCCTTATCGCGCGCTCAGGCAGCAGAACCGGGTGGACATGGTGATGATGGGCCATCTTGTTCACCCGCGCTTTTCCGACACGCCAGAAACTCCAGCCTCTCTTTCGAAAAAGGGGATTGCGGAGGCCAGAAGCCTCGCCGGCAAGGATGTTGTTATCATCACGGACGATCTGGAGATGGATGCAGTCTCTGACCAGTTTTCGATCGAGGAAGCAGCGGTGCAAGCGATCGCAGCCGGGAATGATGTCGCGCTCTTTTCCAGTTTTGACCGGACCGACCCTCAGCTCGGTGACCGGGTCAACGCCGCCATTGTGGCCGCCGTTGCGGATGGCCGGATCAGTGAAGCACAGGTTGACCAGGCTGCCGCGCGGGTTGCCGCCTTAAAACATCGCCTGCGCCGGTTTCGGGTGGGCGTTTTGCCAGATCCGCAGTCTGCAAGACTGGGCCCTGGACCGAAGAACACACCACCCTCCTACGCCGCAGCAACTACGATTTTGCCGTCTGCTCCCGCAGCTCCTTGAGTTCGGCCCGCAAGGCTTTCACTTCTTCCAAAATAAGGCCCGTTTCATCATGGATCGCCTGTCGGTTGGCGTCGGCTTCCGCTTCATGCTCCTCCTGCATGGCGGAGACGATGATACCGATGAAGAGGTTCAAAACCGTGAAAGCCGTGCACAAGATGAACGGTACGAAGAAGATCCAGGAGAGTGGATAGACTTCCATGACCGGCCGGACGATCCCCATGGACCAGCTTTCCAGCGTCATGATCTGGAAAAGCGTATAGAGCGATGCCCCAAGATCACCGAACCATTCGGGAAACGATGCGCCGAAGAGTTTGGTCGCCATTACCCCGAACACATAGAATACCAGCGCCATCAGGACGACGATGGACCCCATGCCCGGCAAGGCGGCAATCAACCCGCCAATCACCCGCCGCAGAGACGGAACAACGGAAATCAGGCGCAGGACACGCAAGATCCGGAGCGAGCGCAGTACTGAGAGCGTACCGCTGGACGGCAACAATGCGATTGCTACGATGAAAAAATCAAAGAGGCTCCAGGGATCTTTGAAAAAGCGGAAGCCATGCGCAAACAGACGCAGCGCGATTTCGATCACGAATATGCCGAGGATTGTCTGGTCGATCGCAATCAAAACCGACCCGAACCGGTCCATGACCAATGGACTGGTTTCCAGTCCGAGCGTGATCGCGTTCACGACGATGATCGCAATGATCCAGTATTCCCACGTGCGTGAGGTAACCAGGGCTTTGATTTTTTCCCGCATAGTCTGTTCCGGAGCCTGAAATATTCCAACGGCGCTGCGCCGCGCGGAACATGGAGGTTCGGGCCGGTCTTGGCAAGATGGCAGCGTGCGGGATAACACAATTCCACCGCTTGACAGTTAGCCGGACTGGGCGCACTAAAGATGGGCTCAAGCGGGTGTAGCTCAATGGTAGAGCAGAAGCTTCCCAAGCTTCAAACACCATTATTGCATCTTTACGCAACCTTCCGCAGACTTCCATATATCCACATAATTACAACAATCTAACATCCTCACCCTCTTTCATTTATCCGCTCGGATGTGCTCTAAACTACAGACAACTTTGCCCATAACTTGCCCACAGATAGAGTTTTGTGGGCAACTGCACCTGCCAGGCATCTACCAAGTTATCCGCTTTAGCGAAGGCAAGAATTGAGCTGGAGATGACAAAACTTTCAGACAAATACCTTCGCGGCTTGAAAGGCGCACAAAAGGCGATTGAGATCCGCGACGACAAAGAGCCTGGACTAATCTTTCGTGTATTGCCAAGCGGTCACAAGGGATGGTCATGCCGATACAAGGATGCAGCCGGTAAACATCGCCGCAAGACCATCGGCCCTTTCCCCGGAATAGGATTATCAGAAGCACGAGATCGTGCTCGTAAACTACGCGTCAATATTGCAGATGGCGCCAATCCAGTGGCTGAAGAGCAGGAAGCGAAACGGGCCGAAAGGGAAAATCTCGGCAGAACAATTGGGACAGTGGGAGCGGCCTATTTTAGAGCTACCCTGACCGGTCGGCACAAGCCAAAAGGAAAACCGAGGGCTGCAAGTACCACACGGGTGGATCTCGGCTACTTCCACAATGTTGTAGCACCGACCATAGGAGATGTGCCGCTAACGGAGCTAAACAAGCAGAGCGTCCAGTCCCACGTGGACCGATTGGCGGATATGGGGACAGTATCTCAAGCCCGTGGTTTTTTAAAAGTGGTTCGGCAGATCTTGGCGTACGCCGAGTATCGCGAACTCTTAGACAAGAACGTCTGCAAATTTGTTGAAGCTAGTGATTACGACGGTCGCGACCGGGTTCTGACAGATGAAGAACTTCGGCGGATTTGGAAAGCCACCTCAGAACCGCGGGCAATGGGGTTTGGTTCTGCCTATGCACTTATCATAAGGATCTGTGCTGTGACCGGTCAGCGCCGTGCCGAAGTCGCAGAAGCTGAGCTCAACGAGTTCGATTTAGATCAACGCATCTGGCATATTCCAGCAACGCGAAGAAAAACAAACGCCGCGCATTTGGTACCACTTTCAGACTTGGCCGTGGAGTTAGTTCGCAAATCGATCCAACTGCGCCGCAACACTAAGTCTGCGTTCCTATTTCCATCACCACGAAGCGAGAGTGATGCACCAGTAAGCGCTGATGTTGTATCGCGGTGCTTCGCGGCTCTGGCGGCAGACGTGGAAGTCAAGAACGCCAGGCTTCATGACTTACGGCGGTCAGTAGCCACAAATTTGACAAGTGAACGCATAGGCGTGAGCAGACAAATCGTATCATTTGTCTTAGGCCATGCAGCCAATTCGAGTGTAGGTGCGGCGGCGACAGCAGTTTATGATCGCCACAATTATGTGGCACAAAAAAGAGAGGCGCTTGATGCATGGGCCGCGCTTATCTCCCAGATAGTCCAGAAAAACCCGTAACGGGCACCTGGCCGCAACGAAAGGCAACTCGGCCGAGGAGCTACGTCTTGCATCTATACCGCCACTCGGGCTTAACCTGGGCTGCCTTGTCTGAGCTGTGCAGGTAGGTCATTGGCTGCCCCCTCCACGCTTGCCAGGTTCGTTATCATTCAGCCCAGGCGGCAACCCGTACCGCTCGAAATGCCGAGCCCAGACTTGGCCATTTCTTCGCGCCCTGGCGTTCGGGTCATGCCATTCAACAGGCGATGGATAGGGCAAGGCTTGCCCAGCATCACAAGTGCACCTGTGGCCCATGTGTGCCACGCCACACCCCATGCATTTCTCACAGTCGCTCATTGCATCGCCTCACCGGCCGCCCGCAACTCACCAACGACACGCTGCCAATTCGCTGCCAACCAGTGACGCACCTTTTCAAAGTCCGGTTCATGCCGGGCTTGAAATGCGAATGTGTCTGCGATGCTGTTGAACCGTTCACCGTTGAAACGCAGCCAATATGAGCGCTTGAAAACGCCCCTTCTCACCGCTTCTTTCGGAACAACGATCTTGAGACGCAGCCACACTTGATTTGCGGACATGAAACGTCCGTCATGGTCTGGAACTGCGAAAACCCGAATCCCCGAACTGGTGACATGCAGCCGTTTGAGAGACGCTGTGTTTTCAGCACCCTTCGCCGCTCGTATCTGCGCCCGTCGCTGAATTCTTTGACGGTGACTGCCTTGGATCTGCTTTCTCATATCAACCATGTCTTGTTTCCCCGTTTTCGATGGGGGTTCCGCTTTGGGTTCGGTGCGCAGCACCGACACCCATATGCGGAAACACCGCCCCTAAATCCCTGAAACTCACGTCCTCGAACGTTGACGCACCCCTGTCTCTCATGTTAGTCAATCAAGCGTGTTCACGTGCTTCGCTCACGTGCAGCCTTGACTATCCATTTTCCCTTTAAAATCAACGACTTATAGGACCGTCGCAGAACCGTTGCGCGAACCGGGACGCTCATTGAGTTTGCCCGTCTGTTCTGATCAACCGTTCCAATGGCTGTGACGGTCGGCCGTAAGTCTCAACACGCAGTGTCCCGTCCCTCATCAACCGGGAAAGCGCCTGGACCGCCTGGACCTCATCAAAGTCCGCGCCGGTCGCTGCTGCCGTGGCTGCAACAACCCTGGCGGCATAGTTTCCAGCCCGTGGCTTTGCGGAAAGGTTCTGCCCCTGCCCTGCGATCTGATCGAAGATTTTTAGGAACGTTTGTTCATCACGGGCTTGCTGTGCGTCCATTTCGTAACGCACCTCCATCGGCTGGCTGTCCACAAACCGGCCGTGGTGCCACCATATTTCTTGATCGTCTGACAAGTCCGCATAGTTGGACTTCATCAGTTTCAAGATGCGTTTCTTGCGGTCCTGGTGGCCCTCATCGTTCTTATCGGGCCTGGCAAGGTAGAGACGTGAGCGCACAGCACCATCCCAGGCCGTTGACCCGGATAAACACTTATGGCCACTCGTTCCTGTTCGTTGCGACAACAGCTCAGACATCGCCACTGAGTATTACGTTAAGTTCACAGTGCCTTGGCTTGGTGCGAACCAGAATGGGTGGCAGCGGTGCAAATCCTACTTCTGAGTAAGTCGCAGATACAGCAATCTCACTTGCAACGTTCCTGGATTGGTTCAATCCGTGGCTTTTTGCCGAGATTGAATGAGCATTGCGTGATTGGTGGCTGCCGTAAGGCAGGCTGTAGCATTGGTGAATTTAATCTCCGAGCAGACGTTCGCTGGGAGGTGTGTCAATGGCCACTTCGGGCCGTTATTACTAATCTGGTTGTTGATGCGGGCACGCCAGGTGCCACGCACCTTTTTGTGTTTGCAAGAATTATTGCGGTTAAGCGGGCTCAGGTTGGGGAGTGACGAGTGTCATGCCGACGTCCTGTGCCATCGCGAAGACAGATGGAATATCGGGTTCACTCGGTGTTGGCAGGTCAGTCTGCCCCTCGGGCAGAGGGTGCCCAATGCCGGTGAAAAATCTGTCATGCATCATCCCGGGTGCATTGATGATCAAGACCCGTGCGGGCTTGTCGCCTACTGCCTGAAACGCATGAACTGCCCCGTCAGGGATCGCAACATGATCGCCCGGTCCCGCTAAGAACTCTTTTCCATCAACCATGAAACCTATCTGACCGTCCGTCACGTAGAACGATTCTGTCTCTCCCGCATGGTGATTGGGTGGTGCGCCTGCGCCGACAGGGACCAGGCACTCAACGAAACAGAACTTGCCCATCGTCTCTGACGGAAACGCATGAAACTTCATGAGAATATTGAGAACATTGTAGGTGCGGGGACGATCCGACATGCTGAGGCTCCTTCTCCTTGTGAGCGGTGAACTCAGCAAACGGTAATCGGGACTAATAAATCTGTTAAATCGTTTGTTTTGATCATATTAATTGGCATGGCCAATTTATCCAATTTCGACCTCAATCTCTTGCGCGTGCTGAATGCGCTTCTTATTGAGCATTCGACTGTCAAGGCCGGTGAACGCTTAGGTCTTTCCCAATCGGCTGTGTCCGGAGCGCTTGGAAGGCTTCGCTTGTCACTAGATGACGATCTATTCTTCAGAAGCGGGCAAAAGCTTGAGGCAACCGAATTTGCACTATCCTTGCAGGAGCCTCTTCAGGATATTCTAACCCGCATTGAGTTGCTCATCGGCGGGCGGGCGGCATTCGACCCAGCGCATTCAGAGGCGACCTTTAGGATCTCCGGAAGTGATTTTTTTGCGGAAATGCTTATGCCGCAACTGGCTGAGCATTTGGCGCATGGGGCGCCATCGATGCGGGTTCACCTTGTCGACCTTGTTCCAGACGACCGCGTTGCGGCGTTGGCACGCTACGAGGTAGATTTTGCGCTCCTGCCAGAAACGCAATTGCCAGATTGGGCTGAAGGTGTACCGGTGTTCAGCGCCTCCTTTTCAGCCATTGCCCGCAAAAAGCATCCTAGGCTGGCCGCAAGTGGGATCGTTGCGGGTGATGAGATGCCGATGGATCTCTTTTGTGAATTGGGTCACGTCCTGTTTTCGACGGAGGGACATCCGACGGGCGTCGGAGATGAGGCTTTGGCGCGTGTCGGCCGCAGCCGAGACGTAAAAATGACGCTTCCGGTCTTCTCCGGAGTATATCGTGCTGTGGCGGGGTCGGACTTAATTGCGTTGCTGCCAACCGCGCTTGCAAATCGTGTGGCTGGTTCTGCGAACATTGATATCTTTCGGCCTCCAGTGCCAGTCGATCCTGCCCGTCTCTTTTTGATCTGGCATCGTCGATACTCGGTCAGCCCTCCGCACCAATGGCTTCGCGAGCAGATATGCACCCTCCTAAAGTCCTATGACGATACCTAGTATAAAGACCGACAGTCTCGGCTGCGAACAATGTCCGGCATCTCATAAGCAGACATTCACCACCCGTGTATCAAAAGTCGGCTCAGGGCCGAATTGATTGCCTGTTAGCAGAATTTTGAACGTCCACCTTTTGATAACTGCGTACAAACCCGCGGTCTGTTTTAGGCCTCAATTCGACTGCCAATGACCGAAAATGAATTGTGTATTGTAGCAAAGGGCTTCCTTGGTTTTGCTCACCTTGCAGTTTTCGCGAAACCCCACGGGTCGTTTCTCAACTGCGCTGACCTGAACTGCAGACCAAGGCTTACCTGAAGGCGTCTTAATTCCGAGGAGATCGAGTTTGACTGCCGTAGCACGCAAGCTTAGGCCATCTTGCCGAAACTGGCGGATAATTGGTTGGACAATGGCAGCTCGTTGATCAGCCTTTCTTTGTGAAACGGCTATCGCCTTTATGCGGGCTGCCGCAAGGTGCGGATTGCCGAGCTTAACGCCACGAGCTTTAGCAGCAGCTAAGGCCGCTTTGGTTCGATCCGAAATCAACCGGCGCTCTTCTTCTGCCACGGCGGCAATCACGTGCAACATAAACGGCTGGACGTTCAAACCCAGTTCCGCAACCACAAAGTCGACTTCTGATTTCATGAGACTGGAAACAAACGAAACATCACGCGACAAACGATCCAACTTTGCGACGATTATAGGAACTCTGCGCGCCTTAGCATCGGTCAATGCGTTCCTGAGAACCGGTCGCATTTCAAGCGCATCACACCCCTTACCGCTCTCTACCTCTTCAAACACTGTGGTGACAGTAAATCCTTCACGTTCAGCGAACGCATTAATCGCGTTCACTTGAGCTTCGATGCCAAGGCCTGATCTTCCCTGCTGGACAGTCGAAACACGTGCATATGCAATAGCGTTAGCCAAAACTCACACCTATCCGTTATAGTTGTAAGTCCACTATATGCCCGTTTAGAAAACTTACGATCTCATTCTTTGAATCGATCAAGCATCTAATGATTACAATGTCTGATGGGTGGCATGAGCCTGTCGCCATCTGAAACAAATCAACGCCGTCTCTCATGCGGGTTTGGAATGTTATGGCGGAAACAAACAGCTAAATTAAGAATAATAGAAATGGAGCGGGTAGCGGGAATCGAACCCGCGCGTCCAGCTTGGGAAGCTGGCAGGCTACCATTACATCATACCCGCCTCTCACCGTAGGTAGCCGTTATCTCTTCGCACGGCAAGCAGCATTAGTGGCTTGTACATATGCATATTGGTGTTTCATCAGACTAAGCCGGTGACCCGGTTTTGTTGAACCATCCGCCAGGAAAACAAAGGATATCACCCGGCACTTTTATGTTGAGCGCGTGAATTCATACACCTTGAAGATAGAAGCGCTGACAAATAAAGTCGGCTCGGCCCTGCCACACCCAGCGTACAGTTGCCACCACCCCGGTCATGTCGGTGGTCCAACGTAAAAGGGAACATTTGCCGGAAGTGTTCGACGGGGAAGGCTGACCGTCTCAGGGCTGATTGTCAAAACCTCAAAAGACGAGTGTTTTGATCTTCAGATTGCAAAGTGATTAGTTTCAACTACACTGTTCCATAGCCCTGCCAATTTAGCGCCAGTTATCGTGTCCCGGCTTATTGATGCGGTAACGGAAAAGGAAACACTAACCGGAAGTGTTTAGCGGGGAGCTGACCGCTCAGGGCTTGTGACCTTCACCCAAATGGCGCGGTTGGCTCCGTTCCAAAACCCTGCACATACGATACAATTTGTGAACGCGCGCGGGCGATGCGTTTGATTTATGCCCGTCCGAGTTAGCAGGGGTTGTCATTTGTAGATCTCGGCCGTGAAAGAGGTCTCTATTGGGGGATGAACGCCCGGAATCTTTGCTGTTCTCAATTGCAAATGCTCTCCGGCCAATAGCAAACCAGTTATGCAATTGATCTTGATCGAACCCGGATATAGGCTTGTCTGGCCTCCAGCTCAAATCAGCGGCAGCTTTTGCTAAATGGAACTACGGTAAGCAGTAGTGTGACGGGCACACTGTATCCCAGACGCAGGCGGATGTGTTAGCTGAGCATTACTGGATGCATTGTGCAAACCTGACCCAATAAGCAGTTTTGTTCCACTTAACCAGATACATATTGATGGCGACACATCTGCTGCGCCACCTAGCGATCTGGGTTTTAGTGCAGCAACCTGAAGGTCATGATTGCCTAAGCACACCGGTCCCGATCTTTGGCTCGACCAGTACCGCGAGGCCCGCGAGCGCGCCGCAGCGCTGCTCGCAAGACACAGGCTCATTGCCCTGATCCTGGATACCAGTCGCCTCCTTGCCGAGAACGGACCCCACCATGGGCACGCCCCGGACTAAAGCCCCACCATCCGCATCTGCCCCAGCAGCAGCATCGCCATCGGCACCCGCCTCGCCGGCGGCAACATCTTTGGCATCAGCGGCGGCATCAGCAGGGGCCAGCCGGCCCATCGACACCGCACGGCTGAGGTCCGCCCTGAAGGTCACGGCCCTCCTGCTTCAGAAACTCGGCGACGATTACCTGCCGTTTTTCATGCGCCTGGAAACCGAGCTCGCACTGCATGAAGCCAAGGAAGCCGCCCGCGCGCGGGTGAAAAAGGTGTTGGGAGACGGGTGATCACCAAGCGTTGCTTGAAACGCGGACGCAGTTCAAAACCAATCCCCCCGAGGACGTCGGTGCATGCAACAGCTACAGACGGAATTGGGCGGGGGACAGATGTTTGCTGCGGTATGAGCGAATATCCGCGTTGTCACCAATCGCCTCATCAGTTTCCGTTTTGACAGTTCGCTTCTCTCCAGTGTTTTCCTGCAATTTGCAGTCATTCAATTCGGACGCAGATAATTCAGCCAGGCATCCATTCGGATCATCACCTTGCGGATCAAATGTGTTGCGCCTGCCGTTTGTGTATAGATCGCAGCGGTCCCGCCAATCCCGCCGGGCATCGCTGCAAAGCCACCACTACTGTCGTCAATTTGAAGCACCACGCCCATTGTTTCGTTCGGTCCGTGATGGGGAGCAAGGGATGGCAGGATCCCGTTTGGCGGCAATTGGCCCGCTGCGGTGATCCTCACAAGTGACTCCACCTGCGCGGTAAACACCTTGCCAGGAAGGTAGGCAAACGTGACTTCAGCTGGTTGGTTCGGTTCAATGAACCGGACACGCGTTTGCGGGATGGAGGCAACAACCCGGCCAGTCGCCACCGGGGCAAATGCCATCCAGGACCGGAGCGGCAGGTTGCTGACCCTTTGACCCGGACGCAAGGTCAACGCGAGGACATACCCATCTGCCGGCGCTCTGACCACAGTTTCGCGCAAATCGAATTCCGCCCGGCGCAGATCTGCTTCCAGGCGTGCAACTGTTGTGTTTTGACCATCAATTTCAGAGGCAAAGGCGAGACGCGCCTGCTCTGCTGTCGCCTCGGCACGGGTCAGCGAGGCTTCGGACGCAAGAAAGGTCAGCCGGAGCTGTTCCACGTCGCTTTCCGAAAATGGCGTACTCTGGCGGCCCAGAGCTGTCGCATTCTCGTTGGCCGTGCGCAGCCTATCGAACTCGTCCTTGGCCCGATCCCGATTTGCCGCAGCCTCTGACACCGACGCTTCGGCAGCCCTGAAATTTGCCTCAAGTTGCGGAACCGCTTGTTCCGCTTCTGCAAGCGCAGCCCGGCTGCGGGAAACCGCCGCTTCGAACGGTTCTGGATCAATCTTGAATAGGACCGTTCCTTCTTCCACCAGCATCAGCGGCTGAACCGGCACCTCGGTCACTTCCCCGGAGACGTTGGGCACAATTTCGATGACGGACGTATAGGAGCGGATGGGGCCGCTGGGGGCCCCCCATTGCATGGGAATGAACAGCACCACCAGCAGCAAAACCAGCCACAGAACGGGCGAGATCTTCCAGAAAGTGGTGAGCCGGATGACACCGGCCTTGATGAGACCGAACAGAACAGCACAGTAACAAAGGGTCAGGAAAACGATCATGTATCGCCCTCCGCACCGCTGTTCCGGACTGGCTCCTCACCGTCTGTGTAGGCCCAGATGAAGGCAATTGGCATCAAAAGGCCAAGGGTAAGCGCGCCCCAATAGCCGCACATCGCCACGGCATCCGCACGCCGGTGCCCACGCCGTTTTGCGATTTTTCCAGGCCAGACAGCAAGAAACAACCATCCACCGATGAGCGTTGCCAGCAACACCAGCAGCACGATCAGCGCGAAAATCATGAGAGGATCCAAAACTGCCTCCAGTTAGTTAGTTCACACCATCACGCGCGATCCGAAAGCCGATGTGATTGGAGCCAAGGCTCCGCTCCGCCGGTTGACGCGCTGAGGGTCGATACCGAAAACAATACGAGGGTGCGCAGAGCCAGGAACCGCCCTTGACCACATGCCGGGCGCCAACAGCTGAATTGGCAAACTGCTCTGCGAGCGTCTTGGACGGGCCGCCCGGGTTGGTTTGATCCTTGGTCGGATGGCCAGGGATCCACCAGTCGGACACGTATTCCCAGACGTTTCCGGCCATGTCGTATAATCCATACCCGTTGGGCGCGTAGGAACCGACGGGCGCACTGCCATGATGACCGTCTTCCGCGGTATCAACACTTGGAAAGACGCCCTGCCAGGTGTTTGCCTTCCAGCCTTCTGATGGATCGTAATCCTCGCCCCACGAGAACTGGGCACCATCCAGCCCGCCGCGTGCTGCAAACTCCCACTCAGCTTCTGTCGGAAGCCGGCCGCCTGCCCAGTCCGCATAAGCCTTTGCATCCTCGATCGACACCTGAACGACGGGATGGTCTTCAAGGCCTTCTATCGAGCTTTCGGGACCACGGGGATGCCGCCATTGAGCACCTGGCACGTAGCGCCACCACAAATTGATGTCATTCAGCGCAACAGCATCTTTTGGCTGGGCAAACACCATCGACCCGGCTTTCAGAAGGTCCGGGGGAAGATCCGGGTAGTCCGCCGGATCCAGATCCTTCTCGGCCGTCGTTACATAACCGGTCGCTTTCACAAACGCTGCGAACTCGGCGTTTGTCACTTCCGTCTTTTGAATGGAATACGGCCGCAAGGTGACCTGGCGGACCGGCGCCTCTTCCCGGTAGTGCTTGCCCGACCCCATTGCAAAGGTTCCCCCTTCAAGGCCTGCAAATCCATGACTTTCGGCAAGCGCAACCGTTGCTCCAGTAGGAACATGAGCCGCAAAAATCAGAGCAGCCATAAGGCCAAGACGAACCAAAGGAATGGTATGCGTTTCAATCCGGAACATAAGATCCCTTTTTAATCCAGGAGCAACGACCGCAAGTGGTCCAGGTCACCTTCCGATTGATTGAGACCTTTTTCGATGTAGGCATTGAGGCTGCCATACCGTTTTTCTGCCTCTCTGCGCGACGCATCAATGTAGGACGGCTGCAGGACATAAAATGCCTCGATTGCGGTTCGTTTTGGGCTCTTTCAGCTGTCGGCATCTCGATGTCCATCGCAAGCGATTTTAGTTGTTCGATGCGCGGAGTGACTTCCGCCGCTCGCGTTTCGTTGGACCGCAGGTAGTCCTCTTGGACCGTTTCCCAGGGAACACCAAGCGCGGTCAGGACCAAAGCGGCCGCGGTGCCGGTCCGATGGACCCCATGAGAGCAGTGAAAGACGACCGGATAATTCGCTTCGTCGGCCAGGATGTCAAAAAGAGCAGCATATTGGTCATCGGCCAGCCCGTTCACGAGCTCTTCGTGGATCTGCGGATTGAATTCAGGTGGAAACCGCCTGAAGTCTCCGGTCTTTCGCGCCTCAACCAGCATGTTCGCTGCATCTGGATTACCGCCAATATCTCCAGTGATCGGCAGACTGATCTCCCGAACGCCAGCTGGCAACCGGTCGGGCCCACGGTATTCGATCTCACCTTCCGTCAGGAAGTTGACGACGGTTTTCACGCCAAGGTCCTTGAGGGTCTCAAGATCGGCATCGGTTGTCCGTGGCAATTCGCCGGACCGAAAAACCAGACCGGTACGAAGGGTCTTTCCATCGGAGGTCTGGTATCCTCCAAGGTCTCGGAAGTTCGGCTGACCCTCAAGGCCGTGCTTTGGAGCAGGTTCAGCTGATGCGACGCCGCAAGCAACAAGCAACACGACAGGAAAAGCCAACCATGCACGCTTTAAAGTCTTCATCTGCAGTCTCCTTTTTCAGGTAACGGATACGCTGGCCTTGTTTCAGCCTTCACGGCCGGGTTACTTCCGTAAACTCAAGACTTTCTGGCAGGAAAGTCTCCTCAACTGTCAGGAGCCGGTCCGCAAGGCCCTGTTCGTGCGAATAGCGGAAAAGGGTTTCAAGCGTTGTCCGGTTCGGTTCGATCCCGTAGGGGTAAAAATTGCGCCCCATTAACTGGCGGGTGTTGTCGAGTTCCTGACTGTACCAGGGCAACATGTCCGTTGCCCAAGTTAGACGATCCTTGGTCCTGTACGCTTTAAACTTGGCCTCTGAATAGGCATCGAAAACGGCTGTGGCGAGCCACGGGTGCTCGGCTGCCGTGTCCCGCCGGATCGCCAGAACATGCATGATCGGAAACACACCTGTTTTTTCGAAATACGCTTGCTCAACAGACCTGAAATCCGGAAACAAACGGGTGATGCGGGTATCCCCCTCCACAAAGGCTGCCGGTGTTGCCGCATGAAAAAGGGCATCAACCTCGCCGGATAACAGGAGCTCGGACTCATCGAGCCCGGGTTTTCCCTGTGTGACGGTGATACCGGCGGGAATCTGGCTTTCTTGTGCTGATACGGCTCCCGCAACGGCTGCCGAACTGTCAGCGTTCGAAATCACCCATTCGACATCCTGCGGACGGAGGCCGTATTCCTCTTCAAAGATGCCACGGATCCAGGTCAAGGATGTTGAGGAATAGCCGGCCGTTCCGATCCGTTTGCCGGCCAGGTCTTGAGGTTTCTCGATCCCGGCACCGGCACGCACGAAAACGCTTTTGTGCCGGAACTGACGCAGCAGAAAAATCGGAAGAAGGGCGTAATCGCGAAACCCTTCATTGGCATGGGCCAGCATGAACGGATGAAGGCCAAGTTCGGAGATCTCGTTGCGGCCGGTCCCGGTAAACGCAGCCGTGTTCATGTCCCCAATGGCCCCTTGAACGAACTCAGCGTCTGTCCCTTCGATTGCAACGCTGCCATCAAAAAGGGCCTGGGTGCGATCCAAGAGATAACTCGACACCGTGATTGGGAGCTCGCCAGATTGAGCGGATGCGGCTGGGTTCCACAGTCCCTGACCGGCCGCAACTGCCATTCCGCCAGCCTGGATCAACTGTCTTCTGTTAAACATCACATGGCTTCCTGATTAAAACCTGCTTGCCTGTCGCAGTTCATTTCGGGAACAAGAATGTTGCACCAAGAGTTGCGCCCCAATCCCTCGGACCTGCCGAAGGGCTTTCCACCCAATGCGTTGCTTTGGCGGAAAGACTGATCCGCTGCCCACCGACGGATACCAACTTGGCGATCTTGTAATTCATTGGCACAGTCCATTGGTCGTTCACCCAGTCGTAGGTGCTTTCCGTGTTCACCGTAAACGTCCATGAGGTTTCGGTGGTGTAATTCAGGAATGGCTGAAGGAATGTTGTGCTTTGCTCGGGAGCAGCAGCATCCACGTTCCAAACGTGGTTTGCCAAGATACCGATGGTCCAGGGGCCGGGTTGCGCCAGCGCCACCCCGGTAACGCCTGCCCCCCATTCATTCGTGCCCAACCCGTTGTTGGCTGAGAGCGGGATCTGGAGAACAGGCCCAACACCCCAGGTTACGCCACCGGGTCCGGCGGCATTCGGCGACAGAAAGAAGCTTTGTTGCACGTCCCCGAAGCCATGTTTGTACTCGCCGGGTGTTACGTCACTGGTTGTGATATATGGAATGATCGTTCGGGAGATAATGTTCCAGCTGTCGTTGATGCGAAAAGGAATAACCGGTTTCACGACAAGGGCTGTGGAATGACCGTCTCCGCTTGTGCCAAGTCCCCGGTCGTGCGCCACCTCAACGGGAACAGAAATCAAGGAAGCGATCGGATTTGCGAGTTGCTTGGCAAGATCCTCGTTGGTATCGGCCTGAGCTGGCAGGCTGATGCTGCATGCAAAAGCGAAGACAGCCAATGAAGAAAACCCGTATCTTTGCGGCATATCATTCCGTTACCATCGGACACATCAAGAAGTCCGGCAAATCCCGGCACGGTCAGGGCATGGACCCGGCCTCAAGGTTCTGAGGCCGAGCACCAGTCTTATTGGCCGATGCTTGGATCACCTGCCGGATCAAACGGCAGCTCGTCCAGATGCTCGACATACTCCAGCGGATCGAAGGGCAGGTCCTTTAGCACCAGCTGAGGGTTTTGCTCACGCTTCAGTGCCTCGGAAGCGTTGGCAATGCCAGTCCACGGAATGCCGTGCTTTTCCGGACGGTCCGGGTACTTTTCTTTCCAGAGGTTGTGGCGCAAGACCATCCGGTTAAAGGGACGCTTCAGATGGATCAGGTTCGTCAGCATCGGCTGCACTTCCCGCGGGTCCGATGGCAGGAAATAGAACGCTGCCGGAATGCCGCTGGCTTCACCAACCGGGTCGGGTGAGATCATGTGCCGCTTGTAATCACCCTTCACTACGGCACCGAGCGTCGGCCCCGCATAGGTGAAGGTGTAGTCGCGGCGCCCATGCGTGTCACCGTTGAGCAAAAGTGCTGTCTGATCAATGCCATCGATCACGCGATCGGTCGGGATGTTTTCAAGCGCACCACCGAGGCTGGCAAAGGTGGTGAACAGATCGGTGATATGGATCATATCCCCGGGCATCGAGCCGGCTTCGATCATGCCCGGCCACACGGCAAAAGCCGGAACGCGCACGCCGCCCTCAAGGAAATCGCCTTTGCCGCCCCGGAAGATCGTTTCCGCAAACCCGGTTCCCGGGGGCGGGTTGTGGGACATCGGACCATTGTCAGCCATGGCAACAATCAGCGTGTTCTCCGCAACGCCGAGCTCAGCAAGTTTGTCCCGGATCGCCTTGATCATCGGGTCGATCGTGCACTGAAGTCCGTTTTGCAACAAAGCGCGCGCGCGGGTGCATTTCTCGCGGATCGGCATGAAGTTTGCCATGATCGGCCAGTTCGCAACGTAAAAGGGTTTGCCTTCCGCAACGTTGCGCTCCATGAACGCAAACATCCGATCGAGCCCTTCAGCGTCGATGGTCTCATAAGTCTCGGTCGTATTGTCACGCCATTGCAGTGTTTCACCGCCCTTGGTCCCTTCGGCCACCATCACCCAATCTTTGGTGACGAAGGTGTCATCGAGCTTGTAGGGATTTGCAGGCAGCATGTCCTCGAACAGGCCGATCGAGGCATTGCCCTGTTCCGCTTCGCGCGTGTTGAGAGACAGGATCTGGTTGTACCCGGTGAACAGAGCTTCGTCGAAACCCTGGTTGTGCGGGTAGCTCTCTTCAATGTCGCCAAGGTGCCACTTGCCGTAAAAGGCAGTCGCATAGCCCGCATCGCCCAGCACTTCAGCAAGGGTGACTTCCTCGGCATCGAGGCCGTGGCTCTCTTGCAGCATGCCGATATTGTACATTCCGGATCGAACCGCCATCCGGCCCGTCGCTGCTGCTGCCCGGCTCGGCGTACAGCCGACTTCCGTGTACATGCGCGTGAACATCATGCCTTCTTCTGCAAGCGCATTGATGTTTGGCGTTTCAAGACCGCGGACCGCCTGAATACCCGGCATGCCAAGATCGCCGTACGCCGTATCATCCCACATGATGTGGATCAGATTGGGCGGGGTTCCGTGCGTCTCGCGCAGTTCCGCAATCTTCGCCTGAAGCCCTTCGTCCTCTTCCGCCCAACGATCGCCGTTCTGGGCTTTCAGCACATAAAACTCGGCATCATGGATGATTTCTGTCCCATCCTGGGCCGCAGCACTCTGGGGCAGGATCAACGCCGATCCTGCAAGAAGTGCTGCAAGTGCACCGCCGTTTCGGCAGCTTCGTAACCAATGCATAGAATATCCCTCCCAAAAGATTACTCAGTAAGAATGGACCAGTCTTTGTTCGTTCTTGCCCGGCTCGGTTTTAACCAGCCTCCAAACCCCTAGAACCGCGCCACAACGCCGAGCAGCGGTCCGTGCGTAACGGTGTCGTAGGCAAAGCTGTCGATGCCGGACTTGCCGTTGCTGTAATCAACGCCGAGTGCCTTGTACTGAAGATGCGTCGACCAGATCTGGTTGAAGTGGTACCCGACGCCAGCCTGCACGTTCCAGGTGAAGTCGGACGCGGCTCCAAAACCGCCGATGTCTCCGCGGCCACTGACGGACCATTTTTCATTTAGCTTGTGAAATCCACGAACCCCGATCACCGGATCGATCCAGTCGGCGCCACGAGAAATGTCGAAATTGCCGGCAACGGTACCCGTGCGATTGAAATCGAGATTGATGTCCCAGTACCGCGCGCCCGCAATGAGGTCGACATACGATTGTGGTGTTGAGTAGGCCCGGTAGAACAGCATGCCCTCAACGATAAGCTGATCACCGCCAACGCGGATGCGCCCGCCCGGCAAGAGCGCGTCGGTCGAGTTCGCAAGGTTCATGTAAGCCACATCCACCATCGCGCCGAACCGCTGCCGATAGACCGCTTCTGCCCGGCCCATGAAGCCAAAACGAAGGTTCGAAAGGATGTCTGAGGTGCCGACATCGATGTCCGTGGACGGCAGGCGGCCGATCTGGGATGTCCCGACGATATTCGCCCCGACGAAATAGGGTGCCAGCACAAATTCCCACGTCTTGTTGACGCGCTCATTCACTGCAACGGGTTCTGGAGCCGGGGCTTGCGGAAGATCCGCCGCAATCGCGATGGCCGGGAGAACGCACGAGACCAGCGTTGCAATGCACAGTTTTGCGGTTTTTGATTTCAGGTTGTGGAATGTCATGTGTCTCTCGTAGAAGTCCTTGGTGTGGCTTTCAGCCAATGTGCCGAAACGTCAATTTGCCAGTTCGCCGGACAACTCTGCAACCACACCGCCGCAGGCCGGTTCCAGATCTGCTTGGACTTCCGCCAAGCAACTCAACAGGCGCCCCTGACCGAAGCGCGTGTCCGCGCAGTGTTTTTGCAAGTCTGCGTCGCAAATCGCGAGCGTGGAGCCGATGGTAAAGAACAGGCCATCGATGACATCGCCAATATCATCGAACGCATCTCCGCAGGTCCGGCTGATTTTGGTTTCATGCGCATAAAGGCACGACAGCACCCGGCCATTTCCAGGTTCTACGGCTGAACAGAACTCGACAATCTCAGGTTCGCACGCCTCCAGCACCCCTTGTGCATGGGTAGGAGAAATGAGACCCAAACCGAGTACGAGGCCGATAGCGGACGAGCGCTTAACTACATTCAACATATCTGTTCTCCGCTTACGGATTGACCACAACATAGACCGTGGTGCCGCCTTCCTGAACGGCCTGGTAATAAACGCCGCCGCAGTTGTAATAGGCGCGGTAAGGGGTGCAGCCCGCGACAGAAGTGCGGCGGGCAACCCGCCGGGTGGTGCGGCGGGAGGTTCGTCTGGCTGTCCCATGCACTGTACCGGGACCGCGCTGCGCCAAGGCTTTCTTCGCGCCAATCGCGATACCAGCCACAAAACCGCTTTCGACGGTGTCCTCTTCAAACCGGATGTCTGCCAGCCAGAATGCGCAGGCCGTCAAAAGTGTCGCCAATACAAGTTTCATCCGCATGTTTTCCTCCTGGATCTTTCTTCATCCCGGACGTCGCGTCTTGGGACTGCTGTTCCTCACTTTTGAACGGAAGCCTGTTTCACGAGAAAAGCCTCAACCGCAGCTTGGGTTTCAGGGCGGATGTTTTCGATCCCTTCATAGGGAACTCCGCGGGCCGGTCCGGTGTCCGGATACTTCTCCTTGCGCGCCAAATGCCGTCCGAGGATCCGGACGAACTCTTGTCCACCCCATGCACCGACCTCTGTCGATACGGGATATTTCTCGTGCGTATCCCGGTAGATGTCATAGAAGTTGGCAAGGATTGCGCTTTCACCGGGCCCCGGAAGGTTCAGGCGCAAGTGGTCTTTAACGAGCGCTTTCGGCGTTGCAACTGAGTAGATGATCACGTGATCGCGGCGCGTTTTTGATTCATCGGCAAAAAGCAGGGCGGCCGACTGGTCGACCCCATCAACAAGCCTGTCGCGCGGGATAAAACCTTCTGCGCCTGCGAACCGCGACAAGGTCGTATAGAGATCAGATACATGGATGATGTTGTTCACCATAGAATCTGCCTCAATCATGCCTGGCCAGCGGATAAAGGCATCGACCCGGACACCGCCCTCCGTCGTGTCGCCCTTGCCCCCGCGGTAGATCATGGGTGTGAAACCGGACTGCGGCGAATACTTCGTGAAATGGCCATTGTCGCCCATCAAGACCACGATCGTGTTGTCTGCCACGCCGACCGCTTCCATTTCGGCAAACAGGTCTCCAAGATAGCTGTCTAGGAGCTGGAGCTTGTCGGCGTAGAGACCACCATTCACGCTTTCCGGCCCGTCCCGTCCGGCACGGGTATTGTCGAGTGGGATCATGGGCCAATATTGCAGAAAGAACGGCGCGTCTCCCTCAGAGAGCCGTTTCAGCTCGGAGATCGTTTTCAGCTGAAACGCTTCGTTCATGGCATCATATTTTTCGGCATCCCACCGCTCGCCCGGGGCCATCCGGATTTCACGGATCGGACCGCCGGCTTCACCGGCGATCACGGTCATCATCGCCGCTGGATCCGGGCGGAACCAATTGTCGACAATGTAGTCATCTTCAAAGTCCTTGATGCCGACGGACACCTGTTCGCGAATGGCATCGTCGTTGAAGATGGTCAGCTGTCCTTGCTGGTGCACCGCGTGCTGGGCGTAATCAAATCCCTGATTCATGGCCCAGCTTTCGGCGATATCGCCCATATGCCACTTCCCGACATGGCTCGTTGCGTAGCCCGCCTCCTTGAGAACCTCGGCGAGCGTCACTTCGTTTCCAGGCAGGCCAAACCCTGCGATGTCGACCGTGGTATCCCCCATTCCCATACGGACCGGCAGTCGGCCGGTCATTTGTGCAACCCGCGTTGGCGTACAGGACGGTTCGGTATACATGCGGACCATGCGCATGCCTTCGTCCGAGAACCGGTTGATGTTTGGCGTTTCTATTCCACGAACCGCATTCAGCTCGGGAATTCCCATGTCGCCAAACCCGAGATCATCGACCAGTATGGACACGATGTTGGGAGATTTGCCGCCATTGCCGGCACGGAACTGTTCAAGCAACCGGTCAACCGCCGCATCATCCTCTGCCCATTGGGCGCCGTTTTGAGCCTGGAGAATGTAATACTCGGCATCGTGAATGATATCTGTGTCTTGCGCTGACGCGGTCCCCATCGACATCAATCCGATCAGAATCGTTGCAAGTGATCGTCTTGTCATTCCTTCGTGCCCTCCAACCATTTTCGAACGGACTCGCTTGTCCCTATGGTATTTAATGTCTTATGCGGCGGCCTCCGCAGCGTGTCCGGTGCGGTTGATATCGGTATGCGGGTAATATTCGGCCCATACGTGCCAGAACATGCCAGGTTTCAGCATTGGGGCCCGTTTGAGCGACCCTTTGTTCGTGTTGCCGAAGAAGTCGATTTCGTCGATCGAGCTGCCGGTGTCGTTGATCCAGACACCCAGGCTTTCAAACTTCGGATGCCAGGCGATTACGAGATCCTGCCCACCGACGGTTGTGTTGACGAGATTACCGTTCTCGACCACGAAATCGTCTGTCCAGCAGGCTGCATCACCGTTGATGTCGACACCCCAGACATACGTCTTGTTGTGGAGCCGGGTGTCGTGCCGGGTCATATTGTCCATGACCGGCTTGGCAATGCGATGCTGTTTTGCGATTTCTGACGAAAAGACGGTCTCCAGAACCATGTCGAAGAGCGCCAACAGCGGGTTCGACGGAGGTTTGTTGATGAAAACCGTCCCGCTCGGATACGCCTTTTGAAATCCTCGGAATGTCATGCGGAATGTCGGCCAGGATTTCATGCGCAGGTCCGGGCGAGCCGGGCAGACAGGGCCATCGGCTGATGGATCGACATCCCTTTCTCGGAACCCATAGATTTGTTGGATTGGTTCACCAGTCGTATTATCGCGCAGGATCAGATTGTTGCCATGCTGGGCAAGAACCTTGAGGTCCAATGGCTGGCCTTCTACTTCCGGCGTGTAGCCAATGCCGAGATTGGCCATGGCACAATAGGTCATGACGACGTTTTCGCCGGCGAGGCCTTCATCATTGCCCGCAAGATGTGGCCGCATGATCTGCGCATCCGGATGCGCCCGGGCCACTCCCTTGTTTTCAATGACAATGACTGGACTGGAGGGGCTAACCCACTCCTGGGCGTCTACGATCGAATAGTATTTGGCGCTGTTTTTCTGGTTCCGTAAGCCGACATGCACCCAAACGGCTGGAAACCCATAGAGAACGGCACACAAAAGGCTGGCGATCAGCCACAGCCAAAATGGCCCACCACCCAAAGCGAAATGGGCAATGGTCATGACCGCTGCCCCGCTCAGACCTGCGGCAACAAACCGGCCCTCGTTCCGGATGAAACGGACCATGTTGGCCCGCTTAACCTTGAGGACCATCTGACTGACATCCCCGAGATCCCGGAAATAGAGGAGTCCAATCCCAAGGCTGGTGAGAAGACCAAGGTAAAATGCAATATTTCCAATGACTGCCATCTGCATCGCGCTCCCACTGCCCAAACGTCAATTTTGACAAGACCATAATAGCCTAAGATTTTGTTCCCTCGGGCAGAGTTGAAAAAAGTGTAGTTTATGATGCAGTCTGGAGTGATCGAAATTGCGAAACGGAAAGCCGCTCTTTTGAACAGACCCGTGTATCAACCGGCGTTTCAGGCGACATTGGTCGCGGACTTCTGCCACGTGGATCAACTGTGCCACGAGGTTCAGTATTGGGATATTCAGTTCCAGCCTTTGACAGCACAGTCAGACGACGGCCGTGTTGCCCACATCCTTCAAGGGACGTTCGCGTCCTTCGAGCTGAGTTATGCGCGCTTCCATCAAAATCTGGATCAGCGCGGCGCCCCTCCTCCGGGGAAACTCACTTTCACGATCCCGGGACCGACCATGTCGAGGTTGTGGTGGTGTAGCAAAGAGACGGCCTCCGACTCCGTTCTGGTTTACTACCCCGGCGTTGAGTGGCGGTCGATCTCAGGCAGTGACTTTGAAGTATATCTCCTCTCCATAAACTTGGCCGATTTTGCGCGTTATGCCGCTCGGTTCGGCGCACCGGATTTAAATCCCTACCGTTTACAGACCATATTCAAGGTACCTGACGCCCTGTTGAGTCGGGCGCAGAACGTGCTGTGCTCCCTCAACTCCCCAACGCCGCAGTTCGATACCCTGACGCTCGATGCTCTGGTAGAAGACTTGATTGGGTGCTGGCTGGCCCAGGCGGGCCTTCATCCCCGTGCGGCTGGACTGCATACATCACAACGGGTGCTGACCCGGATCCTGGAAATGGTCGATGCAGGTGAGATCGAAGACGTGCGTCTTCCCGAGTTGTGCGCCGAAGCTGGCCTGTCTCGCCGCGCACTGGAAATCGCTTTCAAGGACAGATTTGGGGTCGGGCCCGCTGCCTTTATCAAGTCATGGAGACTCGCCCAGACGCGACGTCAACTTTTGGAGGCGGACCCGGGCAAAATCACCGTTGCAGACGTTATGGCCAAACAGGGATTTCTTCACGTCGGACAATTTGCCACCGACTATAAGCGCTGGTTTCAAGAGCTGCCGTCTCAAACCCTCCTGCGGTCTACCACGACATCTTCTTGAAAAAAGCCGTGCAAGTCTGCATGCGACCCGTCAGTCTTGTATTTCTTAATTTGGGCAGGCGATCACGGCTGGTATGGCAACGGAAACTTCAACAAGGATCCCACGGATCCGCTTTCGAGTGCACCGATATGCCTTTAAGGCGTTAGCAGGCCTGGGGCTCCTTGTGTTGCTCGCCGGCACGTCCGGCTGCGCCGCCCGGTACTCTGTGGATGCATTTTTGACGAACGAAACGGCACAATCGGCCGGCACGCCTCACACCATCCTTGTGGCGAGTGCCCGGGCAGAGGCCGAGACGTTCGGCACTCTCTTTGAAGGAGACCGCAGCGATCGGATCTCCTACGCATCCGTGACCCTTTCGGTGCCGCCGGGCCACAAGCCCGGAGAAATCGAGTGGCCCAGAACATTTCCGGGTGATCCGGAACGCCACTTCACTGTTCGCGATACCTCCCGGCTTTCCGGCAACGCTGCATTCAAGCAAGCGATTGAGAAGGAACTCAGCCGGCGCACGCCCGATCAACGCAATGTCTTTGTTTTCATTCACGGCTACAACACAAGCTTTGCCGAAGCCACCTACAGGCTGACCCAACTGGCCCATGATACCGGCTACAAGGGTGTGCCGGTTTTGGTGACCTGGGGCTCCAGCGGGAACACGCTTGAGTACCTCTTTGACATGAACAGCACCATGATTGCGCGGGATGGTTTGGTGGAAACGCTGGCAACGCTCAACGAGACGTCGGCGCGCGAGATCGTTCTTATGTCACACTCGATGGGCAGCCTTTTGCTCATGGAAGGCATCCGGCAGGCGCATCTGGAGAACATTATCGGAGACAAACGGAAATTCTCCCAAGTCATCATTGCGGCACCGGACATAGATGTGGATCTTTTCAAGGCGCAGATGCGGCGGATCGGCAAACCGGACCGCCCGTTCATCATTTTGGTCGCGCGGGATGATGTTGCGTTGCGTTTATCCCGCAAGATAGCCGGTGGCATCAGCCGGGTCGGCGCTTATGAAAACGACGAGGAGTTGTCGGAGCTGGGTGCGATCGTTGTGGACGTAACGGAATTGTCGGCAAATGACCCTGCCCGTCACGGACGCTATGCCGATGCGGGAGATTTCGCACCACTGGTCCGCGACATGCTAGAGGAACGCGGCATTGAAACGGTTGGACTGCAATTCGACCTGTCAAATGGCCGGTCACGGCCGCTCGAACCGTTGATCGACCGCGGCCTCGGGATCGTGATCACGCCACCGGACCGGTAGAAAATCTCGCCGAACAAGCAGCCCGGTGAGCAGATTTCTTAAATGGTGTCCCAGACGCCCCTGAACACGAATTTCTTCCCGGCCGCTAGCGCATAATGGGCGATGCACTCTCAATCGCCTTCGCGATTGACCCAAAAAAAGCATCGCTCGCTTGTCAACATATCAGCACCGTTAGCGGCCCGCCGGCTCATCGACAAAACAGAGTTAAAACTATCTTGGTCAGCGCCACCCTCCCTGCCCAGAAATTCGGCAACGATGAGTTGCTGTTTCTCATGCGCCTTGCAGACCGAGCTCGCAAAACACCAGACCAGGCACGCTGCGCGCGCATGGGCGAGACAATTGTTCGAAGATGGGTGGGATTGAGGGCGCGGCGTCGGACCTTAGCCACCTAACACAGCAGGTCGGTACTCTGCGCTGCATTCCTCCAATTAAACTGCCCCCAGCAATAATCGGGCGAACAATCCTTTCTCATTCCATACCCAAGCACAATTGCCCATCAGTTGCCCATAAGTCGAAATCTGGATTTATATTAAGTTAAATTATTGATTTATATATATTTTTTTAATTTGTATAATTAAAGCAGAAGCTTCCCAAGCTTAAGACGAGCGTTCGATTCCCTTCACCCGCTCCAGCGATCTCAAAGACTTGACTCCCCTCACCCGGCGCGCACTTGCCGCAACATGACCTAATGTCGTGATAGTAACGTCGTGTCCTTATTCTGGGCGCAGCGGGCCTTTCAATGTTTATTACTGATCGCCTGCCTCTTTTTGAAGCAGACAATGATCACTTTTCTGCCGCAGCGTTAGACAGAACCTGCCTGCCGTGTCAGTCTACTCCGATAGTATAAGCTAGGAGGGGGAGACAATGACGGACACAAGTCACAAAAAGATGCTCGATCCAGACCCAAGGGTATGGGATTTCGAGACGGAATATGAGCTGGGACAAGACAATATCCGTCCGCTTGGACTGGACATCCACAATCCGGTTTTCATCGTCTCAGGGATCCTGATCCTTGGCTTCGTTATTGCAGCGCTTGCCAATCAGGAGGCTGCCGCTGAATTCTTTGGTTGGCTGCGCCCTTGGCTGACGAGCACATTCGACTGGTTCCTGGTCCTGTCGGTCAACGCGATCACCCTTTTCTGCCTGGCGCTGATCGTACTGCCGGTTGGCAAGGTCAGGATTGGCGGAAAGGATGCCAAACCCGACTATTCCTATGCGGGCTGGATCGCCATGATGTTTGCAGCAGGCATCGGTATTGGTCTGCTTTTCTTCGGGGTACTCGAGCCTGTCTATTATAACTTCTCCGAAAACGGCGGCGCGCGGCCGCTCGGCATCGACATCACCCAGCCCGGCAACGAATACATCGGCATCGTCGGCACAATTCACCATTGGGGGCTTGAAGGTTGGGCCGTCTACGCGGCCGTCGGACTGTCGCTGGCAATCTTCGCCTATAACCTCAACCTGCCATTGACCTTGCGGTCAGCGTTTTTCCCGCTGCTCGGGGAGAAGGTGTGGGGGTTCTGGGGTCATGTCATCGACACACTCGCGGTATTCGCGACGCTGTTTGGCCTGACCACGTCACTCGGTCTGGGCGCACAACAAGTTGCGGCCGGTTTGAACGAGGTCTTCGGCATCGCGCCGTCGCCAACGCTTACCGTTCTTATCATCGTCGGCATCACACTGATCGCGCTCGGGTCCGTGCTGCTCGGCATGGATGCAGGCGTGAAACGGCTGTCTGAAATCAACATGATCATGGCCGTCGGCCTATTTCTTTTTGTCGTCATCGTGACCGGGATCGGTGCAGCTTTCTCGCGGTACTTCAGCGTGATGGTCGACTACGTGACCCTACTTCCCGCGCTCTCCAATCCGTTTGGCAGGGAAGACACCAGTTACTTCCATGGCTGGACAACCTTTTACTGGGCCTGGTGGATTGCCTGGTCGCCCTTCGTCGGCATGTTCATTGCCCGTATTTCGCGCGGCCGGACGGTAAGGGAATTCGTCCTGTGCGCCCTGATTGCCCCGACTGCAGTCTGTGCACTGTGGATGTCCACATTCGGCGGCGCTGCGATCGACATGCTGAATGCGGGCGGTGCAGAAGGTGTGCGGGCCACGGTCATCGATAGCTACGCACCGGAAGGCGCGCTCTTCGGTTTCTTGAAGGAGCTGCCGCTTTACAGCATCGTGGCACCGATCTCGCTCGTTCTCATTGTGATCTTCTTTGTCACTTCGTCGGACTCCGGTTCCCTGGTGATCGACACGATCACAGCCGGCGGCAAGCTGGATGCACCCGTTGTTCAGCGCGTTTGGTGGTGCACACTCGAAGGTCTGGTGGCCATAGCCCTGCTTCTAGGCGGTGGACTGAACGCACTTCAGGGGGCGGCCGTCTCCATGGGCATCCCGTTCACGATGGTCGTCCTGATCATGTGCTATTGCCTATGGCTGGCGCTGCGGTCCGAGCAGCGCAAGCTTTAGACCCCGGTTTGAACGCTCCCGTTCCGTGCGGGGGCGTTCACCACCCTATCTAAGGCCGTCCTTGGACCTCCGCTTCGCGCGTTAACCCCGGACAACATAGACCGAGCATTTTGCATGTGCGACGACGTGGCTTGCGGTGGTGCCAAGCAAGTAATCCTGAACACGTGGGTTGGCTGATTCCATCACGATAAGATCCACCTTCCGCTCATCTGCGAGCTTCACGATCTGCCGGTGCACCGCGCCGAGACGGACAACTGTCTCCAGTTCGATCCCCTCTGCAGGATGCTGCTCAACGAAACTCTTCAGCTGCTTTTCCCAGTAGGAAGCGGAATCCCGAATGTTAAGGTTCCGTTCCATTTCAGGCGCAATGGTTGCCACCAAAAGCTTTGCCTGCCTGCGCCGTGCCATGGCCATAGCTTCTTCATACGCGGTGACGTTCAACTGCACATGGCGCAGATTGACCGGGCAGAGGATCAATGAAGTGTCGCTGGGCATAACATCCCTTTCCATCAAGGACAGCGGATAACGGTCAATTGTTTGACCTAAAAGATCTTAATCGAATTGAATTGGGACCAACAATAGCTCCCTTATCGCCAGAAGTTGCCGCCAGCACAGAGACGTGGTGCCATTGCCTCCCTTTTGGTGTCCGGTTTTCTTGGTTAGACACGGCGGCGCTTGTTTCTTGGACACAAAGACACCGGCATTCTACGTACAGCGCCAAAAAAACCGCGCCGCCTCTTCTCTCCACCAATAAAATGTGTCAACTTATATTGACACTCATATATGGTGGATTCCAATGTCAGCACCCTTTCCCTTCTCAGCCATTGTCGCCCAAGAGGACATGAAAAAGGCCCTGCTGATGGCAGCCGTGGAGCCACTCTTGGGTGGTGTCCTGATTTTTGGTGATCGTGGCACCGGCAAATCTACAGCCGTCCGCGCACTCGCTGAACTGTTGCCCAAAATTGACACCCGCGTAGGCTGCCGGTTCAATTGCTCACCGGACCACCCGCAGACAGCCTGCCCGGTTTGCACCCCCGCAGATGGCAAGAAGCCGCCCAAGAAAGTGCAGATCCGCACCCCCATGATCGATTTGCCGCTTGGCGCAACCGAAGACCGGATTTGCGGTGCTCTGGATCTGGAAAAGGCGTTGGTTGCCGGCGAAAAGGACTTTGAGCCAGGGCTATTGGCAGCGGCCAACCAGGGCTTTCTCTACATCGATGAAGTCAATCTTCTCGAAGATCATCTGGTCGATCTTCTTCTCGATGCTGCGGCCTCCGGCGTCAATGTGGTCGAACGGGAAGGCCTCAGCATTCGGCACGCCGCCCGCTTCGCGCTGGTCGGAAGCGGCAATCCGGAAGAAGGCGATCTACGTCCGCAGCTGCTCGACCGGTTCGGCCTCAGTGTCGAGATCCGCACAATCAACGATCTCCAGCAACGTATCGAGGTGATCCGCCGCCGTGACGCATTTGAAGCTGACCCGGCTGCCTTTGTGGCGAAGTGGTCCCGCAAGGATGCCGCCATCCGGAATAAAGTGGTCAAGGCCCGCAAGATCCTGCGGCAGGTCGATATTCCGGACGATGTCTTGTCGCGGATGTCTCAACTCTGCATGAGTCTTGGCATTGACGGGATGCGCGGCGAGCTGACCCTCATGCGGGCCTGCCGGGCAAGCGCAGCCCTCGCCGGACGTCTGGCGGTAACCTGGGCGGATGTTTCTGACATTTCGCCAATGGTTCTGTGCCATCGGTTGCGGCGGGATCCGCTTGATGATGCCGGAAGCGCTCCGCGAATTGAACGCGCCGTCGCTGCCGTGAGCGCTGAGGCGGTTTCCCCAACAGAGGCCGCGCATGGATGATGTCCGGTCCATGCAGGCTTTTGACGCCGCAAGACCAGAACTTGCCCCGAATACGTGGCAGGATGCCCTTCTTGCAGCACAAGCCCTGAAAGCAGGTGGTGCCAGACTGGGCGGACTTTGGCTGAAGGCTCGCGCAGGCGGTGTTCGTGATGCATATCTCGATCACCTTGCTGCGCTGCTGGGCCAGGACAAACCGTGGGTCCGCGTTCCCTCATCCGTTTCCCTGCAAGGCCTGACCGGCAGTGTCGACATTCCGGCAACCGCCCTCGCCGGGCGTGTCATCACCCAGCCCGGGCTTCTCGCAAAGGCCGATCAGGGCGTCCTTCTCATCCCGATGGCGGAACGTGTGGAAGCCCCTGTTGCGGCCCTGATCGGCGAGACAATGGATCGCCGCGCCTGCCCAAGGGCCGGCCGCCCAGCCGACAGTGCTGCCGAAGACACCGCAGACTTTCTGGTAGTCGCGGTAGATGAAGGGGCAAACCCCGAAGAACATCTCCCCAAAGCGCTGGGAGACCGGCTCGGGCTCATGATTGACCTGAATGCAATCCCTTGGAGCGAGGTCGCATCACATTCACCCGGCGCGGAGCGTACCTCCACCGTCACTGCTGCCGACGTGATGATCAGTGACGAACTGATTGGCCTTCTGTCCCGTCTGGCGTTTGCCGCGGGCGTTTCTTCGCTGCGCACTTTGAAACACCTCTCAAGGCTCTGCCAAACGCTTGCAGCGCTGGAGGAGCGAAGCACTGTTTCAGAGGCAGATGCCCTCACCGCGGTCCGCTTGTGCCTTGGGCTGTCCCTCGCCGCGCAACCAAACGATCCGGTCGAAGAAAACCAGACACAGCCTGAGGACAATGGCCAATCTGACCAACAGGATGCAGGGCCCAAACTGGACGGGGAAAACCAGGATAAGGACACCCCTGCAACTGCTGAGCAGGACCTTTCCGCACTTTCAGAACTTTTGGCCGCTGTCGAAGCTGGCACAATCGACGGTCTTCCCGAGTTTCTGGCCGACACAACGCGATCGTCGCCTCGGGCCCGGTCCGGAAAGTCCGGTGCGGTTCGCAAAGACGCCCGCCGCGGCCGGCCGGTTTCAACCTCCCGCATGCCACCCCGTCCGGATGCCCGTCCCAACATTCTTGCGACCTTGCGTGCGGCCGCTCCCTGGCAGCTCATCCGAAACCGCAACCGGGACTTTCTGGCAGCAAAACTAGAACGCTCGATCGCCGCTCCACCGCGCCGCAAACCGCGCACGTTGATCACGCGCGACGATTACCGCTATCAGCGCCTGCGTCACGAGACGCCCTCGACTGCGATATTCGTCGTTGATGCCTCCGGCTCAACAGCTTTGGAGCGTCTTGGCGAAACCAAAGGCGCCATCGAGCAGTTGCTTTCCAGGTGTTATGTGCGCCGCGATGAAGTGGCAATGATTGCCTTTCGCGGCACCCAAGCAGAAACCCTTTTGTCACCGACCCGTTCGCTGGTCATGGCAAAGCGAAAACTTGCCGGACTTCCTGGCGGAGGTCCGACACCACTGGCGGCCGGTCTGGAACGAGGACTTGAGCTCGCGCTCAATGTCCGGCGTCAAGGAAGTACACCGGTGCTGGTCCTCATGACGGACGGACGGGGCAACATTTCCCTAGATGGCACGCCAAACCGAACCCGGGCAGCCGAACAAGTGCATGGCCTTGCTGAACAATGCCGTGCGCATGAGATCCGGGCAATTTGTATCGACATCGCCCGCCGTCCGCGGGAATCCGTTTCCACTCTGGCCAGCACCATGGGCGCAGATCTGCATATTTTGCGGCATGCCGATTCCCGTACCATGTCCGATCTCGTCAACGCATCGCTTGAGGAGGCGCACAGCTGATGGCGGATCGTGATTGGCTCAACTGGGACCGGGACGGGCAAGACTGGCCTTACAGAGAGGCCAGCCAGTTTGTAGAGGCAAGCGGTTACCGGTGGCATGTCCAGTTGTTAGGTCAAGATACGGCACCGGCGTTTCTTTTGATCCATGGGACCGGGGCAGCCTCTTTCTCCTGGCGCAATCTCATTCCCTTTCTAGAAAACGACTATCGGCTGATCGTCGTGGATTTGCCGTGCCATGGCTTCACCCGGCCGACGGAAAGCCCGGACCTCTCTCTTGAAGGCATGACGACTGCCATTCGTGGATTGTTGCACCATCTAGACTTGAAACCGCAGTTTTTCTTAGGGCATTCGGCCGGCTCTGTTATCGAGATATCGCTGGTCAACGCAACGCGTCATGCGAAACACACGCAGGACCCAACGCCGCAAATTTTCAGCGTCAACGGAGCCTTGAAGCCGATCCGCGGCAACCGGATCCTGTCGCCGATGGCCAAGGCGCTGTTTGCCAATCCCTTATCGGCGTCTATGTTTTCTTTGCTCGCAAAGTCGACGCCGCTTGGCAACAACCTCTTGAGCGCAACCGGGTCCCGGATCGATCCGCTAGGTGATGCGATTTACCAACGCCTCCTTGGATCTTCCGGCCATGTTCGCGGGGCTCTTGGGATGATGGCTTCCTGGGATCTGTCGCACCTGAACGCCATGCTTCAGCGATTGAGCGCACCGCTTCATCTTTATGCGGCTGAAGACGACCCGATGGTGCCGCCGTCCAGCTCAAGAAAGGCCGCAGCGCTTGCACCGAACGGACATCTGCAGCTCGCGCCGATCGGTGGCCATCTTGTGCACGAGAGCCATCCGGAAGGCGTCGCAAACTGGATGACTGAGGCCCTGCAGGCCGCCAAAACCAACGGCGCAAATGCTGCATGAGCAAGGATCAATAGACAACCAAGGAATGGAGAGGTGGCAACGGAGACGACACAAAAAACCGTGTTGCTCACACTTGGACGGCTTCCAAAGTCGCTGGAACTCGCCCGGGCCCTGAAAGGTGCGGGCTGCCGGGTTCTGGTGGCCGATCCATTTGCGTGGCATTTGAGCCGGCCGTCGAATGCGGTCGACAATTGTTATCAGACACCACCGCCAGCGACGCAGCAATCCGAGTATCTCGATGCCCTGCTTACCATCATTGAAGCAGAAAACATCGATCTGGTCGTTCCCGTTTCCGAAGAAGCTCTTCATGTCAGCTTGCTGGCTCCGCGGCTCCCGGAAAGAACCCGGCTCTTCACCAATCCGCATGGCGTGCTGTGGGACCTCAACGACAAATACCTCTTCAATCGCTTGGCGCAATCCGCAGGCTTGCCTGCCCCCGAGACCCATCTTGCGACCGATCCTGAGGCTGCCAGATTGGTGCGGACCACACCGTGTGTGTTCAAACCTCGCATCGGATGCTCCGGGCAGAAGATGCAAATGCTGACACCGGACACTGTTCCGGAGGGACTTTTGAGCGATCCTGATGCCATCGTTCAAAAGCGTATTTTTGGCCGCGAACTAAGCACCTTGACCCTGTGCCAGGACGGCAAGATCCTCGCGCATGTGACCTATGAAGGCCTTGTCTTCTCGGGCACCGTCGCCGTTTGTTTTCAACGTGTTGAAGATGCCCCGCAAGTGGCGCAATGGGTCGCCGATTTCGTCGCTGCAAACCGCTACTCCTACTTTTTGGCGTTCGACTTCATTGTGGACCAGACCGGAACGCCCTGGCCACTGGAATGCAATCCGCGGCTGACGAGCGGCATTCATTTCATGGAGCATGAGGATCTGGCCGCTGCGGTGTGTGATCCGGACAACGCACCGCCAGTCCGTTTGAAGCCGAAGAAGCGTTTTCAGGAAGGCCACACAACGCTGTTGCAAGTCTACGGCAGTGTTCTGAAGCCAAAACAGATGGTAGGCCGTGCCGGTGCCATGGTCACATCGCGGGATGTGCTGTGGTCGGGCTCCGATCCCTTACCGTTTCCGATGATGACGTTCTCGTCCTGGCCCGTGCTGAAACAGGTTCTGTTTGGCCGGAAAACCTTTGGTGAAGCTGCAACGCTCGACATTGCCTGGCCTGCCGGGATGACCCAGGCCAACGCGGTGGGAGAAGCCCGCGCTCCCCAGCCGGTCAGCACGCAACAGACGTTCAGCACCGCCGATCCGGTCAACGCCCATGAGACTTGAGCCGCACATAGATTTGTTCCGCAGGGCGCGTCGTGAGGCGCGCAACCGGTCGCACGGCATCCGCGTTTTCAGGCAGAAAGTCGAACTCACGTGTCAGGCGGGCAAGAATGAGCGCGCTTTCGACGGCTGCAAAACCGGCCCCGACACAGGTGTGCGGCCCGGCTCCAAAGGGAATGTAGGCCCCTTGCACGACCTCTTGCTCCTTTGGCGGCAGGAAGCGATCCGGATCGAAACGGTCCGGATCAGGCCAGTACTCTCCATGACGCTGCAAGGTCCAGGGCGAGATCATCAAAAGCGCGCCCTTGCGCACTTTGTACTTGCCGATTCTGGTGCCCTGCATCGCGACCCGCGGCAAAAACGTGATCGGCGGGTAAAGCCGCAAGGTTTCGCGAAAGACGGCACGCGTATAGCCCAGCGCACGGGTGGCCTCAAAGGTGAGAGCATTGCCGTCCGTGGTCTCGTCGACTTCCGCCCGCAGCCGGCGCAAGACATCCGGACACATCGCCAAGAGATAAAACGCCCAGGTCAGGGCGCTCGCTGTCGTTTCATGACCTGCAAGAAAAAAGACCCCCAGCTGATCGATGAGTTCATCGCGCGTGAACGGCTCGCCCGTTTCGCTATCGCGCGCAGCAATGACTGCGCTGGCGATATCATCATAATTCCCGGCCTCCGGACCCATGTGCGTGTCAATCAAACTCCCAAGGTGGTGCCGGATCCGCTTACAGGCCGCCAGAACCTCATCGCTTTGCGGAACATCGGCCCAAGCCGGATCGGTGATCAATCGCCAGATTTTCACTTGCGCCACACCGCGTTCAAATACGGCGAAATCGTCAAAGACGTCCCGCGAAATTCCGGTGTCGAGCGAGGTCGAAAATACCGTTCGGCAAATGATATCGGCTGTGAGCTCGCTCATGATCCGGTCAAGCGACAGAACCTCATCGCGGGCTGCGCTCTCCTTCAAACGGGCGACATAGTCATCGACCGCACCGACCATTGCGCCAAAGGCATGGGTCAGACGCATTTTAGAAAACGCCGGATCGATCATGGCCCGTTGGCGGCGCCATTTCGCTCCATCGGAGACGAAGATGGAATCTCCTATAAGCGGCTCCAGTGCACCGACCATCAGATCGCTTTTCGGAAAGATTCCTTCCGGATCGAGCAGGATCTGCCGGACCAGTTCCGGATCGTTGAAGAGTTTGATGGACCGGCGCGAGTAGCCCAGCTCTCCGGCGGCCATGGAAAACGCTGCCCCCGGCAACAGGCTGAGAAGATCTCCATCGCCGTGCCAGACGGTCCGCAGCAGCGCCAGAACCGGTGGCAGCCGCGACGGGCGCGGCGGAATGTATGTCTCAACAGCTGCCATCAACATGTCCCTTCTTCCGCATTTCGTGTGCCTCGATCAAAGAGCCAAGCCCATGACCGAACATGATCTTTTTGTCGTATTGATCGCCATACACATCACAACCGGCGCGCCGGGACTGATCGGTTTCTGGATCCCGGTCTTGGCCCAAAAGGGCGGCGAGCGTCACAAGTGGTGGGGCAAGATCTTCTCGGTCCTGATGCTGATCACAGGCACGGTGGCCATGATGATGGCAACCTTGACCCTCCTTTACCCCATGCCGACGCATCCGCATCTCGTTGATCACCCGGAGTTCTCCGATCCCGTTCTGGTGCAGGGTATATTTGGCTGGATGATGTTTTATCTCGGGCTCTTGACCGTAAACCTCACCTGGTACGGCTGGCGCTGCGCGATTAACAAGCGGGATCAGCGGAAGAACCAGACCGCGCTCAACTGGGGTCTTCAGGCCGCCCTGCTTGCTGCATCCGCCAATTGCGCCATTCAAGGGGTCTTGATTTCCCAGCCGATGATGATCGGGATTTCCATGGTCGGATTTGCGACCGTCGCGACGAATGTCTGGTTTCTTGTGAAGTCCGACCCGTCTCCGATCGAGTGGCTGCTGGAACATATCAAGGCAATCGTCGGCACCGGCATCTCGGTCTACACCGCGTTTTTCGCTTTCGGCGCCGTCCGGCTGATGCCGGAACTGGCCCTGGCACCCGGGCTCTGGGCCATTCCACTCGTAACGGGTCTCGCTCTCATCTTCTACCATCGGCACAAAGTTACCCAGCGCTTCACTCAACGAACAGCCAGACCGCGTCAAAGACGGTCCATGGACCTCGATGCAGCGGAATAATCCGCCAGGGCCCTTCTCTCTTGCGGAGAAAAGTGTAAACTAAATTTGACACATGTGAAGGTCTAGCCTTCATATCAGCTGTGGCCAAGACACACGCTCACCACCCGGAAAGCCGGAGGGAGAGCCAAAGCGGACCTTCAGGTGAGAGGTTTGCAGGAACGGGAGTTCTGGCGTGAACGTTGTCCAGGGATTTGGATTTCCAAAGCCGCAACCAATCGGGTCTACACGACCGCATGCGGCCGTTATTGGCGCAGGGATAGGCGGCTTGGCGGCTGGTGCTCTGCTTGGCGCGAAGGGGTACAGGGTTACAATCTTCGATCCGCTCGATAAACCGGGTGGCCGGGCTTATGCCTTTGAGCAGGACGGTTTTACTCTTGATGCCGGCCCAACCATCATCACCGCTCCATGGCTGTTCGAGCAACTCTGGGAAGCCTGCGGCGGGAAACTGTCAGACGATGTTGACATCCGCCCGAACATTCCCTTCTACAAGATCCGGTTCACGGACGGCACATTCTTCACATACTCGGCCGACAAAGACGCGATGGAATCGGAAATCGCCAAGATTGAGCCGGATGACGTCAAGGGCTACCGCTCCTTCATGGCGGAAAGCAAAGAGATTTACGAATACGCTTTCCTAGAACTCGCCGACAAGCCGTTTCACAGCCTGCCCTTTACACTTAGCACATTTGCAAAGTTGATCCGGCTTGGCGGCTATCGGTCCGTCTACAATGTGGTGTCCAAGCACTTCAAGAATGATCGTCTGCGGTCTGTGTTTTCCTTCCATCCGCTGCTTATCGGTGGGAACCCGTTCACCACCACTTCCTTCTATTGTCTCATTGCTCACCTGGAGAGCAAACATGGGGTGCATTACGCCATGGGCGGCACAAATGCTCTGGCACGCGGGATCGCAAATCTCGTCACCAGGAACGGAGGACAGATCCGGTATGGGGAGACGGTCGATACGATCCTGACATCCGGACGGCACGCGACAGGGGTGCGCCTGTCCTCCGGAGAGACCGTTCCGGCAGACATTGTTGTCTCCAATTCCGACCCGGCAACGACGTACTCAAAACTTCTTAAGGATCTGCCGCGCAGGCGTTGGTCCGACGGGAAGCTGGGCCGGCAGGACTACTCAATGGGCTTGTTCGTCTGGTACTTCGGGACCGATCGCCGGTATGACGATGTGGGGCACCACACCATGCTGTTCGGGCCCCGCTACAAAGGGTTGCTCAAGGACATTTTCAAGAACAGGGTGCTCGCAGAGGATTTCAGCCTTTACCTGCACCGCCCTTCTGCAAACGATCCATCCGTCGCGCCGGACGGATGCGACGCCTATTATGTGTTGAGCCCTGTTCCAAATCTGAAAGGCGATGCGGATTGGGAAACTGTCGCTGAGCAGTACCGGGCCAAGATTGCCGCAGAACTTGAGGCAACGCTGCTTCCGGATCTTTCCAAGCACATTGTGAGCTCCCGTATCTCGACGCCGCTTGATTTCCGGGACCGGCTTCTGTCCTGGCAGGGCGCCGCCTTCTCGCTTCAACCGAACCTTTTCCAAAGTGCCTGGTTCCGGCCGCATAACAAAAGCGAGGAGCTGGACAACCTCTTCCTGTGCGGTGCCGGAACACATCCTGGCGCCGGTCTTCCAGGTGTTGTTTGTTCTGCCAAGATCGTTGCTGAGCTTGCCCCGGATCCGTCAAACCTCACGGCCGCGCATGCCGGGACGGAGGCATCTGTATGAGCGACATTACACCCGACAATCTGGAGAGTTTCGTGCCGTTCGCGACCAGCACCAGCAGACAAAGGGCCAGAGCAGCACAGGCATCCGTTTCTGCAAGTCATCAGGCGGATCTGAGGGAATGCGCCGCGGCGATCCGAAAAGGATCAAAATCGTTTCACCTCGCCTCCCTGATATTACCTGCGGAAACCCGAAAGGCAGCCTTGTCGCTCTATGCCTTTTGCCGGCATTCCGATGATCTGATCGATGATCCACGTGCTGATCGAACAGCCCTTGATCAGCTGAAAGACCGCCTTGATCTTGTCTATCGCGGAACGCCCGCGCCCTACGCCTGTGACCGTGCGTTTGCCAGAACTGTTCAGACGTATGGAATACCGAAATGCGTTCCGGATGCCTTGCTGGACGGGTTTGCGATGGACCTTGGTGACCGGCACTACAAAACCATTGGGGACGTCAAGGATTACGCCACCTGTGTTGCTGCAACGGTCGGCCTGATGATGTCGCTTGTCATGCGGACGGGCGACAAGGACGCCCTTGCAAGGGCCGCCGATCTCGGGATTGCAATGCAATTGACGAACATTGCCCGAGATGTCGGAGAAGACGCCCGGAACGGACGCTTGTATCTTCCGGAAGACTGGATGCGCGACGCAGGCCTTGATCCGGAGGCTTTTCTCGCCTCTCCGAAGTTTTCGCCGGAGCTCCGCGAAGTCGTTGTGCGGCTGTTGGCAGAAGCTGCCCATCACTATGAACTGGGCCATGCCGGGATTAACGCACTGCCGGAAAACTGCCGCCATGCGATCCGGACGGCAGCTCTGGTTTATCAGGAAATCGGGACTGAAATCGCACTCAACAACTATGACAGCGTCACACGCCGCGCTCACACCCGGAAGATCAAAAAGCTCAGTCTTCTGCTAAAGGCCCGGCTGACCCAATTGGAACAGTCCAATACGGCACATTTCGATATGCAACGTCCGGCTGATCCGTCTGCCGCGCACCTGGTTTCTGCTTGTGCAAACTCGTTCGAAACACATGCCAGACTGCAAAAGGCTGCACACGCAAGTGATTCTGATGACAGCAACATGGAGTGGGTCCTCGGTGTGATGATCAAGCTGCAAGCAGAAAGCCGTGCACACCACAGATCCCAGAAGCTTGCCATGCAAAGACGGCCTCAGAACCGTTTCTAGCGGGGCACTGCGGCTCTATCGACTGGTTCTGCGGGGCATCCGGAACGGCAGCATCAGCCTGACAACCGGATTTGCCAATCGATTGCAATCAAGAGTCTCATGCACCATTGCAAGCTGGTCGCCGTTGACCATCGTCTCGACAAGGGAACGGCGGTAAAAGGGAGCGTCCTCCAGCTTCATGGACAGTCGAGGTGTGCCACCGGGATCGCACGCAATGCCACCCTTCACGCCCCACGAACCAACCGGCAGCATTTGGCGGTCTGGTGGCGCAAAATGACGTTCTTCCGCCTCTTTGGAAAACACAAGACCAAGGGTTCGGCGGGTTCCGCTTCTCAAAACCGCATCATACAAGATTGTCGTCGCCTGATCGCCTGACGGCCCGCGAGCCCAGTCCCAGTGCTCGAAATCCTCTTCCAGAACACGGTCGCCAAAATTGAAATCGTGATAGGCCTCTCCCTGCCAGCCGCCATCGGGCAGATGGTTGCTTTCAACAGTCACACGCGCCCGCGGGAACACCGGCCACCAGATGTGATGGCCCTCCGGATCCAGATCGAAAACGCGGTTGTTCTGGATTTGCGGCTCAAGGCGGATCCGGCCGGACATACGCGATGGCATGAGCCGATGCCCTGGCCACGGCAGGGCAGTTTCGTCGAACACGATCTCAAGCCCACCGTCGACGTAAACAATCGAACTGCCGCCGATTTGCATGCTGTTTTGTGTCCAGACGAGGTCGTTCTCACCCCGCTCCGTCATGGACCAGCTGTTCCGGTCCTTGCCGTAGAGCGCAACATTCAGGGCCACGTGATTTTGTGGCTTTCCCCGCCCGGACCAATGGTAATAAGGAGAAAAGACAGACCCGATAAACGCAATTACCGTGAGGGCGTAGCGCCCGCAGTCGCTGGTCGCGTCGATATACCACCAGCAATAGCCACCGGGTGGGACCGGCCGGTTGAAGGATGGTCTGTAAGAAGAGTTTCCGCCGCGATCTTGCCCGACAGAAGCGCCATCGGCACGCCCGGGCCCGGATGCACACTGCCCCCTGCTAGATAAAGTCCCTTCAGAGGGCTCCGCGCGCCCTGCCGTTGAAACGATGCCATCCAACCGTGGGATGGTTGACCGTAAAGCCCGCCCCCCGTTGCTGGAAACAGCTGCTCGAACGTGTCCGGCGCCGTGACCACTTGAGCCGTCCGGTCCCGCCGAAGCACCAATCCATTCGCCGCCATACGGCGGTCCATCGCTGTCAGACATTGGTTCAACTCTTGTTCAGTGTAGTCATGCCGGTCGCCATCTGGCGGCAGGTTCGTCAGACAATAAATCCGTTCAATCGGATCCGAGGTTGCGCTCCCTTTGCGGTGCCCGTCGGCAGTCCTGTCTTGGGCACACACGTAAACTGTCGGGTCCCTGGGCGCTTCGCCGCGGTCAAACACGGCCTCAAATTCGGCACTGTAGTTTTCGGAAAAGAAGACGGTGTGATGGGCCAATGGCACGCCGTCGGGCTCCGCAAGGCCGCAGACGACAAGTGCAGATTGGGATCGCGCGGTCTTCGCACCTGCCCGCTTTTTCGCGTTGCTGCGGCCCAAAAGTCCGGGCAACGCTGCGGCGTCTCCGTTGAAGACAACCTGACCGGCCGGGACAAACTCGCCGCTCTCCAGCTTAACGCCTGAGACGGACCGGCCATCTGGACTGGAGACAATTTCGGCGACTTTCGCGCCATACCGGAACTCGGCGCCGAGGCCCACTGCAAGATCCGCAAATTTGCGAGCAACAGCGTGCATGCCGCCTTCCGGGATCCAGACGCCTTCTTGTTCCACATGCGCAACAAGCATCAACGTTGCCGGCGCCAGATAGGGCGAAGATCCGCAGTAGGTTGCGTAACGTCCGAACAGCTGCCGCAGCCGTTCGTCGGAAAAATAGTCCCCGAGGACAGACCAAAGGGATGAAAAGGGTTTCAACGCAAAAAGCGCACCGGGTTTTGAAAGGCCTACCCGCCGGGACAAGGTGATTGGATTGGGACGAGTCGCATCGATAAACGTGTCTTTCAGAAGTTCAAAGACCCGGCGGCTGTCCCGCGCGAAGGCCTGATATCCGTCGGCGTCGCGCTGTCCCGCAAAATCCCTGATGGCTCGGACGCTGTATGCAACATCGGCATGAAGGTCGAGGCAAGCGCCGCCGTCCCAGTAATGCCGGGCAATCACACCCGCCGTTTCCATTGGGATTTCACGGTCCAGCGTTGTCCCGCAAGCCTCAAGCAACCTGTCAAAAGCCCATTTCATCGTCAGAACAGTCGGACCGGCATCGAAGGTCCGGCCACCTGCAGCAACGTGGCGCATTTTACCGCCCGGCGCGGTGGCCGCTTCCAGAACAGTGACCTGACGGCCTGCAGCGGATAAGCGCAGCGCAGCAGCCAAACCGCCCATGCCGGCGCCAACAACGACCACTCTTTGCTCGGTTATGGCTGAGGCCATTCGTGTTCCTTCAAGTTGACATTCGCCCTCAATGTGTCACTCTTAGTTGACACTATACCGTCAATTTTTGTGGACATCCACGTTAAATAGAGGAATGGCTCCATGGACCTGTCGGACCGCATCGAAACAGGGATGCAAACTGCCATCCGCTATGCCACTGCGAATGGGTGCCCGCAAAAGCTTGGAAACGCCCTCAAATATGCTGTCTTTCCGGGCGGTGCCCGCATTAGACCCCGGCTCTGCCTCGCCGTCTCCCTGGCGTGCGGCGACAAGGACCCACGCGTTGCCAATGCCTGCGCAACAGCAATTGAACTCTTGCACTGCGCGTCTCTGGTTCACGACGATCTTCCCTGTTTCGACAACGCGGCAACCCGGCGTGGCAAGCCCTCCGTCCACAAGGAATATGGCGAGGAAATTGCCCTTCTGGTCGGCGACGGTCTTATCGTAACGGCCTTTGAAACTCTGGCCCGCGAGACCCTTCATGCGCCCGAACTGACGGCACGCCTTGTCGCCACGATTGCCAATGCAGTCGGCTCTCCTTACGGGATCGTTGCCGGTCAGGCTTGGGAGAGCGAGGAGAAAATCAACATCACTGCCTATCATCGCGCGAAAACAGCCTCGCTGTTTACCGGCGCCGTGTCAGCCGGTGCCCTGTCCTCAAGTGGCAATCCGCTCGACTGGTATGCGCTGGCAGATGCCCTTGGTGCGGCCTATCAGGTGGCTGACGATCTTTATGACGCGATGGACGACACGGACAGCATGGGCAAACCCGCGGGCCAGGACGCCGAAAACGGGCGCCCCAACCTGGTGGCCGAGCTCGGCGTTCAAGGCGCTTTGAAAAAACTGCAGGAACTGGTTGAAACAGCGGCCGGTAGCATTCCGGACTGCGAGGGCGCTGATCTGCTCAGCGCCATGATCCACAAGGAAGCCAAACGTCTCATGCCGGCCAAATTGGCCGCCAGCGCCGCCTGACAATGTCGGACTGGACGGAGACGGCGCCCGGGGCCAACGCGCCACAACAGGGAAGACCATCCAGTCGGTCGATGGCCAGTTTGAATGCACTTCGTGTGCGCTATCGCCTATGGCGCAACCGGTTGATCGGATCGGCAACGTTCCGCAGCAAAATCGCGCGGTTTCCAGGGACGCGATGGATCGCGCAGAAGAAATCGAATGATCTTTTCAAACTGATCAACGGTTTTGTCTTCAGTCAGGTTTTGAGTTCCTGCGTGTCGCTTGGCGTGCTTGCACGGCTCACAGACACGGTTACAAGCACAAAAGTCCTTGCAAAAGACTGCGGACTTGAGCCAGGCCGGATGCAATTGCTGCTGGAGCAGGCAGAACGTCTGCAGCTTATCAAAAATGTTGAAGGGAATTCTTGGGTTCTGGACGATGCCGGCGCCGTGGTTGCAGCCGACCCAGGACTGCAGGCCATGATCCGGCATCACGCCCTATTCTACCGGGACCTTGCAGATCCAACCGCTCTTCTAAAGGCATCTTCTCAAGATACCGAACTCAAGAAATACTGGGCCTATGCGCACGCGCAGGACCCTGCGGATATCGGGACGGACATAACCCAGCCCTATTCTGAACTGATGCGCAGCAGCCAGGAGATGCTCGCCGACTGCATTCTCGCAGCCCATGATTTTTCTCAGTACCCGGCGGTTCTGGATGTTGGCGGCGGCGAAGGCGCATTCCTGGCAGCAATTGGCAAGGCCTGTCCGGTTACACGCCTACACCTCTTTGATCTGCCGTCGGTCACGGACCTTGCAAAAATGCATCTTGCAAGAGAAAACCTTGCCGACCGAGCCGAGGTTCACGGCGGTGACTTTGCAAGGGATCCAATCCCGGACAATGCCGAGTGCGTCAGCCTGGTCAGGATCCTTTGTGACCACGATGATGGGCGTGTGAAACAGATTTTGGCGAATCTGCATCGTTCCTTGAAGCCCGGCACAAAGGTCATGATCGCCGAGGCTATGGCGGGAAACAGCGAAGGCGCTGAGCTCGCGGCTGTCTACTTCAGTCTTTATTTCCTTGCTATGGGATCCGGCCGCTGCCGAAGCGATGCCGCCATAAAAGAACTTCTTATGGGCGCAGGTTTCAAAAATCCACGCACCAAACCAACGCCCAATCCTTTGCTGGCAACGCTCGTTTTTGCAGAACGATAACGGAGCAGGCCTGCTTATCAGGCCGTCTTGAACACTCTCCTAGTCAGCAAATGTGTAAATTTTAATTGACACTCAAATGCGTCAATTTACAATGACACTCACACGCCGCCAAACCCACGAGAGGGAGGCACTCATGGAAACCACGGCAATCGTCTTTGAGGATCCCGGCAAGCTCCAGGTCAAACGACTTGGGCTCACGGAACCAAGTGACTTTGATGTGGTTGTCGAAACCATGGTGAGTGGCGTTTCCACCGGCACGGAAAAAATGCTGTTCGACGGCACCATGCCGGCATTCCCGGGAATGAGATATCCCTTAGTCCCAGGCTACGAGTCCGTTGCCAGAGTTGTCGGCGCAGGCCCCTTGTCTGGCCGCAAAGTCGGCGAAACGGTCTTCATACCAGGCGCATCCTGCTTTGAAGGTGCTGCCGGGTTGTTCGGCGCGACCGCCAACCGGCTGGTCCTTCCAGGTGTCCGCACCATGCAGATCTCGGAAGACTTTTCAGAAGACGCCGTATTGCTCGCCCTCGCCGCCACCGCCCATCACGCTTTGATTCGGGCGGAAAGTCCCGTGGACCTGATCATCGGCCATGGCGTTCTTGGCCGGCTCATGGCACGGCTCGCCTGTGCACTTGACCAAGAGCCGCCGATTGTCACGGAAACGTGTCCGGACCGAATGCACGGTGCCGATGACTATGACGTTCTTGACCCCAACGATGCACGGGCGTCGAAACCGTTTGACACAATCATCGACGCCAGCGGCAATCAGGACGCGCTTGATCCGGCCATCAGCCGGCTAACAAAGAGCGGCACGCTGGTACTTGCTGGCTTTTACGGTGACCGGGTGAGTTTTGCATTCCCCGCCGCCTTTATGCGGGAAATCTCGGTCCTGCTGTCCGCCGAATTCAAACCAGATGACCTTCAGGCGGTTGTTGATCTTGTGGATTCCGGCCGGTTGTCTCTTGGCGGGCTCGTGACACATCACGCGGCCCCGTCCGACGCGGCAAAGGCCTATCGGACCGCCTTCGATGATCCGGCCTGCCTGAAAATGGTTATCGACTGGAGGAAAGCTGCATGATCCTGGAAAACCCAACAGGCCGGCATTACCAAATGCAGGACTTCCTCAGGGACGAGGCAGCCATTGAACCTGATGCGCCGGCAACCGGGCCAGTCACCAAGGAAACACAGATCATTGCCATCTATGGCAAGGGTGGTATTGGCAAAAGCTTCACGCTCGCCAACCTCTCCTACATGCTGGCACAGCTTGGCAAAAAAGTGCTTCTGATCGGCTGCGATCCCAAAAGCGACACCACCTCTTTATTGTTCGGCGGACGCGCCTGTCCAACGATCATTCAGACTGCCTCTGCGGCCAAGGAAGCCGGCAGCGAAGTGACCGTCTCCGATGTCTGTTTCAAACGTGATGGTGTTTTTGCCATGGAACTTGGCGGACCCGAAGTTGGCCGGGGCTGCGGCGGTCGGGGCATCATCCACGGCTTTGAAACACTAGAAAAACTCGGGTTTCACGACTGGGATTTTGACTACGTTCTTCTTGATTTCCTTGGAGATGTGGTGTGCGGCGGTTTCGGCCTACCGATCGCGCGTGACATGTGCCAGAAGGTGGTGGTGGTCGGATCCAACGACCTGCAGTCGCTTTATGTCGCAAACAACGTTTGTTCCGCCGTCCAGTACTTCCGCAAACTCGGCGGCAATGTTGGCGTTGCTGGACTTGTCGTGAACAAGGATGACGGAACCGGCGAAGCACAGGCATTTGCAGAATCCGTCGGCATTCCGGTTCTGGCCTCAATACCGCAAGACGAAGACATCCGGCGGAAAAGCGCGAACTATCAGATCATCGGCAAGCCGGGCGGTGTTTGGGCGCCGCTCTTTGAAGCCCTGTCGATCAATCTCGCCGAAGCGCCACCGGTCCTTCCCAAACCTCTCGACCAGGATGGGCTGCTCGGCCTGTTCGACGCCAGCGAGACCGGTGCGGGCTTTGTTTTGACACCGGCGACCCCGGAAGACATGTGCGCCGCAGGTGCGCTCAACAAACCATCTCTGGAAGTGATTTACGACACCGTTTGAGGACCGATCCGCGACATGGACACCTACTCCAAATCTCATGATCACGACCCAGTTGGAAGCGCCACAGTTTCCGACCGGCCGGTGATGGATTTGGCGGATGACCAACCCGCCGCCGGCGGCGGCTGCCATGGCGGACAAGAGCTTTCAAAAGCTGCGGCCAGAAACGCTGGAAACGACGCCTTGATGGACCGGCTGGAAGCCGACTATCCGAAAGGGCCTCACGACCAGCCGCAGTCCATGTGTCCAGCCTTTGGTTCACTGCGCGTCGGCCTGCGCATGCGCCGGACAGCAACCATTTTATCCGGGTCCGCGTGCTGTGTTTACGGGCTGACATTCACTTCGCATTTTTATGGCGCAAAACGCTCAGTCGGCTATGTGCCATTCAATTCCGAGACTTTGGTCACCGGCAAACTCTTTGAAGACATCGTTGAAGCGGTTCATGCTATGGCGGACCCGGCGAAATACGATGCCATCGTGGTCACAAACCTCTGTGTCCCGACCGCCTCCGGTGTGCCGCTGCAAATGCTGCCGAAGGAAATCAACGGTGTCCGGATTGTCGGCATCGATGTTCCAGGGTTCGGCGTTCCGACCCATGCAGAAGCCAAAGACGTTCTCTCAGGTGCAATGCTCGCCTATGCCCGCCAGGAAGCGCTGGAGGGGCCGGTTCTGGCACCCCGCGACGGCGTCAAGGACAAGCCGACTGTGACCCTCGTCGGGGAAATGTTCCCGGCCGATCCGGTAGTCATCGGCAACATTTTGGAACCAATGGGCTTGGCAGCCGGGCCGACCGTGCCTGTGCGCGAGTGGCGCGAGCTCTATGCAGCGCTTGATTGCGCCGCCGTTGCAGCCATTCACCCCTTCTATACCTCCGCGTTCCGGGAGTTTCAGGCGGCGGGCCGCGCTATTGTCGGCTCTGCACCTGTTGGACTTGAAGGCACCGATGCCTGGCTCACAGCCATCGGCGAGAGCTGCGGTGTGGCTGCTGCCAAGACAGATACCAGCCGGAACGCGATGCGCGGTGCCATTACGGCCATGTTGAGCGAGAACCGGATCGACGGCCGGATTACCCTGTCCGGATATGAGGGCTCTGAACTTCTGGTCGGCCGGTTGCTGGTCGAACTGGGAGCTGACCTTCGGTATGTCGGGACGGCCTGTCCAAAAACGCCCTACAGTGCAGCGGATGCCGAATGGCTTGAGTCCAAAGGTGTCACAGTCCAGTTCAGGGCTTCTTTAGAGCAGGACCTCGCCGCGTTTGAAGAATTTGATCCTGATCTGGCGATCGGTACGACCCCCGTCGTTCAGAAAGCCAAAGAGCGGGCAACGCCCGCGCTTTACTTCACCAATCTGATTTCCGCCCGCCCGTTGATGGGCCCCGCTGGAACAGCTTCGCTCCCAAGCGTGATATCAACGGCCATCGCCAACAAGGATCGCTTCCTGAAGATGCAGGACTTCTTTGACGGCGTCGGTAAGGGGGATACCGCCGGGATCTGGCAGGACACTCCGAAGGACCACAGCGGGTACCGCGCGAAATATGCCAAGTCTGTGGCGAAATCTCGCAATGCGGTCGACAACGGGGAGAGCGTTGGATGCTGATCCTCGATCACGATAGAGCCGGCGGCTACTGGGGCAGCGTCTATGCCTTCACGGCCATCAAGGGTTTGCAGGTGATCATCGACGGACCTGTCGGCTGCGAGAACCTGCCGGTGACCTCCGTTCTTCACTATACGGATGCCCTGCCCCCGCACGAACTGCCCATCGTGGTCAGCGGCCTTGCCGAAGAAGAACTCGGCCAACATGGCACGGAAGGTGCCATGAAACGTGCCCGTGATGCACTCGATCCGGACCTTCCAGCTGTTGTTGTGACGGGCTCCATTGCGGAAATGATCGGCGGCGGTGTCACGCCGGAAGGCTCCAACATCAAACGTTTTTTGCCGCGCACGATCGATGAGGATCAATGGCAGAGTGCAGATCGCGCCTTGAAATGGCTCTGGACGGAATTTGGCCCGAAACGGGTTCCAAAGCCCCGGAAGCGCAAAGATGGCGCCAAGCCCCGGGTGAACATCATCGGTCCGATTTACGGCACCTACAACATGCCGTCGGACCTGCATGAAATCCGCCGCCTTGTGGAAGGTCTCGGAGCGGAGATCAACATGACCTTCCCGCTCAGCAGTCATGTGGAAGACATCCGCAAGCTCGCCGATGCGGACGCGAATATTTGCCTTTATCGCGAGTTCGGCCGGTTGTTGTGTGAAACCCTCGAGCGGCCCTATCTCCAAGCCCCGATCGGCATACACTCCACCACCGCTTTCCTGCGCAAACTGGGCGATATCTTGGACCTCGATCCGGAGCCGTTCATTGAGCGCGAAAAACATACGACGCTGAAACCACTTTGGGATCTGTGGCGCTCCGTCACGCAGGACTTCTTCGCCACTGCCAATTTCGCTGTGGTTGCCAATGAAACCTATGTCCGCGGGATCCAGAACTTCCTCGAAGAGGAAATGGGCCTGCCCTGTGCCTTCGCCGTTGCGCGAAAAGCCGGGTCGAAGACAGACAATGCCGAAGTCGCGGAACTGACAGCCAGCACACCGCCCATGGTGATGTTCGGATCTTTCAACGAACGCATGTACATGGCGGAAGCCGGAGCGCGTGGAAAATTCATCCAGCTTTCCTATCCGGGCGCCATTGTTCGCCGTCATACCGGCACACCCGTCATGGGATACTCCGGAGCTTGCTGGTTGATCCAGGAGGTCTGCAACGCGCTTTTCGACATGCTGTTCGAGATCCTCCCCAAGGCCAGTGAGCTTGATGCCATCGAAGCGACGGCGGCCAAGGCTCATTCTCAGATGCCTTGGCATCCAGATGCTCAAGCCGCGCTTGAACGCCGCGTCAATCAAGAGCCCGTTCTCGTTCGCATTTCCGCAGCCAAACGTTTGCGTGAGGCCGCCGAACAGCGCGCCCGGCAGACTGGAGCTTCGGAAGTCACCCTTGATGACCTGGAGCAGGTCTCCGGCAAGGAGGGCGTGCCTGCATGACCCTTTTCTTTTTCAACAGCCCACTGGCCACCCGGGAGGAAGACAGATGATTTCCACCACCCATAGCGAAGCGGTCTGCAGCCGCCGCCATCAGGAACGCGAATCCCAACGCCTCTTGATGAAGCGTCTGTTTCTCGTGGTGTTCCCATTTTGCCTCATGTCCACCGTCCTCGGCCGCCTCGGCCGCGTCTTTGGCGCCCATGAAGGTACGACACAATCTGCATACGCCGAAGCCAAGGCATCGGCATACGCCGCATTGGGATACGCGTTTCACGCGTGATCCCAACGCCTTTTGCTGCTGCTTTGGCATCGGCAATTGCTCAGTGAGCCCTTCCAACCGGCTTGACTGGGACCCCGCCGCGAGGGTTCTGCGCGGTAACCGCCGAAAGGCAAGTAGTGGAGGTCATGCGAATGGCTTCGGACAAGGAGACCCTTACAGGTCTTAGCCGTGAGGAAGCACAGGAGTTTCACCGGCTCTTTGTGAAGTTTGCGATCGCAATGTCGCTTGCACCCTTCCTCGCCCACATTTCGATGTGGCTCTACAAACCGTGGCTCTGACGAGCTCACACCAGACAAGGATCTGAAGACATGTGGAAAATGTGGCTTTTGTTCGATCCGCGCCGGGTGCTCGTTCTTCTGACGGTCTTCCTGTTCAGCCTTGCAGTTTTGATTCATTTCATTCTGCTCAGCACCGAAAGGTACAACTGGCTGGAACAGCAAGCATCGTTAAGCGACGGCAACGCGCATATCGAAATGCTCCTACCGGAGGGTTCGTCAGCTTTGGTCTGACGAACGCATACGGTTCAACATCATCGGTGGCGGAGGCTGCGTATTGGCCGGCGCCTGGACGACGGTCAGCACTCTCCGCCACCAAGCCTTGCTTTCAATGATTAGCCGCAGCACGCGCATTGGCAAAACGCGGCTAAGGAGGACTCTATGGCTTTGCTCAGCTTCGAAAGGAAGTACCGCGTACGCGGGGGCACACTGATCGGCGGTGACTTGTTCGATTTCTGGGTGGGCCCATTTTATGTCGGTTTCTTTGGAATTACCGGCGCGTTTTTCATGTTCGTTGGAACGGCACTTGTCGTTTACGGCGCTGCTATCGGCCCAACCTGGAACATCTGGCAGATCTCGATCGCCCCGCCTGATATCTCCTACGGGCTTGCCTTGGCGCCGCTAAAAGAAGGCGGCCTCTGGCAGATCATAACCATTTGCGCATTGGGGTCTTTCGGGTCCTGGGCTTTGCGCGAAGTCGAGATTTGCCGCAAGCTTGGCATGGGCTATCACGTGCCCTTCGCTTTCTCCTTTGCGATTTTCGCCTACGCCACTCTGGTCGTCTTCCGGCCACTGCTGCTGGGCGCTTGGGGACATGGATTTCCATACGGGATTTTCAGTCACCTCGACTGGGTCTCCAACGTCGGCTACCAGTATCTTCACTTCCATTACAACCCCGCACACATGATCGCCGTGACGTTCTTCTTCACGACGACACTCGCTCTGTCCTTGCACGGTGGCCTGATTTTGTCTGCAGCCAATCCGGGCGAGTCGATGGAAGGCGGCGGCAAGCAGGCGGAAGTGAAAACGCCGGAATATGAAGACACCTTTTTCCGCGACATCATCGGCTACTCCATCGGGACCCTCGGCATTCACCGCCTGGGACTGATCCTTGCGCTGAACGCCGGTTTTTGGAGCGCCGTCTGCATCGTCATCAGTGGCCCATTCTGGAATCAGGGCTGGCCGCAATGGTGGAACTGGTGGCTGAACCTGCCGATCTGGAGCTGAGGACACGACAATGACCCAATATCAAAACATCCTCACCATCATTCAGGTCAGCGGTCCGGCCGAAGAGGGCATGCCGCTTCCCAAAGGCGACAGTGACCGCATTGGCACGCCAATCATGTCACGTCTCGCCGGTTGGTTGGGGAACGCGCAAATCGGGCCAATTTACCTGGGCTTTCTCGGGTCTTTGTCCCTTGTGTTCGGCCTGATCGCATTCGAGATCATCGGTTTGAACATGCTGGCCTCAGTGGGCTGGGATCCGATCCAGTTCGTCCGGCAACTGTTCTGGCTCGGCCTGGAACCGCCGCCAGCGGAATACGGCCTGACAATGGCACCTCTGAACGAAGGTGGCTGGTGGCAAATTGCTGGCTTCTTTCTGACCGCTTCCATCTTGTTGTGGTGGGTGCGCGTCTATCGGCGGGCACGCCAGTTGGAGCTCGGCACCCATATTGCCTGGGCATTTGCCTCAGCAATCTGGCTGTTCCTGGTGCTTGGCTTCATCCGTCCGATCCTGATGGGCGATTTTTCCGAAGCCGTCCCTTTCGGGATCTTCCCGCACCTTGACTGGACCGCAGCCTTCTCCATCCGCTACGGCAACCTTTACTACAACCCGTTCCACTGTCTCTCGATCGTCTTCCTTTATGGCTCGGTTCTGCTGTTTGCCATGCATGGCGCGACAATCCTTGCAGTCGGCAAGTATGGCGGCGAGCGGGAGCTTGAGCAAATCACCGACCGCGGGACCGCGTCCGAACGTGCAGCGCTCTTCTGGCGCTGGACCATGGGCTTCAACGCCACCATGGAATCGGTTCACCGCTGGGCATGGTGGTTCGCCATTCTGACCCCTCTGACCGGAGGGATCGGCATCCTTCTCACAGGCACTGTCGTCGACAATTGGTACCTGTGGGGCATCGAGCACGGGATCGTGTCTCCGACACCGGACGTCTGGCCGGGTGTTGTTGATCCGGCGGCCCAATAAGGAGAAGGAAAATGCAACTTTGGATACCTTTTGCAGCTGCCGCCGGAACACTTCTCGGTATTGCGAGCTTCGTTGGTGCCGATTGGGATGCTCCACCTGTCGAGACAACCCAGATGGGATATCGCGGCACAGGCATGAATGTCATTAAGGACGCTGACAAGGTGGAGGCCCTGAAAGCCCTGAATGCGGTTCCAGAACCGCTCTGGGAAGCGGACCCGGAAGGTGACCGCGCTGGTGAGATCTATGAAAACGTTCAGGTCTTGGGTGATTTGTCCGATGACCAGTTCAACCTCTTCATGGCGGCCATCACGGAATGGATCGCACCGGAAGAAGGCTGCGGCTATTGCCACAATTTGGAGAACCTTGCCTCTGACGAGGTCTACACCAAGGTCGTTTCCCGGCGCATGATCCAGATGAACCAGACCATCAACGTGGACTGGGAACCGCATGTCGGTGATGTGGGGGTCACCTGTTACACCTGCCACCGTGGCCAGGCTGTTCCCGCCTACTACTGGTATGACGATCAGGAGCCAAAACCGGCCAGTGCGTCCGGCCGGGGCGGACAGAACGTTGTCGGTCAGTTTGTTGGCAACACATCCATGCCGCAAAATGCGCTGGCAGAGTATCTGCTGGGCGACAAAGAAATCCGCGTACATTCCCTGACCGGATTGCCTGACCCTGCAAATCCAAACCCTGCGGGAACGAAGGAAACGGAAAGCACCTGGGCCTTGATGATGCACATGTCAGAGGGTCTTGGCGTCAACTGCGTGACTTGCCACAATTCCCGGGCCTTTAACGACTGGGATCAGAGCCCGCCGCAACGGGTTACCGCATGGCACGGCATTCAAATGACACGGGCCCTCAACAACGACTACATTGTCGGATTGACTCCGGTCTTCCCGGACAACCGTAAGGGACCGGAAGGCGATGTCTTCAAGATCGGTTGTTCGACCTGCCACCAAGGCGTTCAAAAACCGCTCTACGGCGTTTCCATGCTTCAAAACTACGTAGACGCCCTGGATAAGAAAGGGCCGACAGCGGTACCTGACTATTCGAAATACGTCCCCGGCGAGACCCAGACCATGGCGCCGGACGGACCGACCAACTCCTCCGCCCTCCCGGCGAAAACGACGGTTGCCGCCACTCAGCAATGAGCGCGGCATCCGCCGAGGACACTTTGGGAGCTCTCGGGCTCCCATTTTTTTGTTTTTTGCTCGGAAAAAGAGCTCTCAGTGACGATTTTGGAGTTAGGTGATTGGAGCAGGACCCGGTTTTCGCTGCCTGATATCGAAATTTTCAACGCAAGATCCGGGGACCATCGTGTTCGATAAAACGCGACATGCACCAGACAGCGGACTTCGAAACCCGCAACACAGTCACAGAGGCCCTCACGCCTTTTGGTTCACTTGTAAATGTAGAAACCGGTCAGAGGCCAAAGTGCGCGACCGGCAAGGCCGGAGTCGCACGCCAAACTAGCGCGGTTCACGCAGCCATTGAACTTCGTGTTGGCTCTGTAGGAGTTTGATTTGCGGGAAGTTCAAGCTGCTGCTTGGAACTTCAGCCCCGGAAAGCGCCCCAGATAAATTCGGAACCAGGGTGTGAAGGTATTCGGATTTTCCAGGACTTCGCGATGAAGGTCCGCCGCGGTAACCCACCGCACGTCTTCCACCTCGTCCGGATTGGGCGCCACTATGAGCTTATTCCGATCCACTCGCGCACTAAAGAGCGTGACGCGCTCGTGCTCTTTCAGGCCCTCACCGACGCTAGCTTCATATTCAACCGTTTGATGCCGCGTCAGTGGCAGCGTGAAGCCGAGCTCGTCCATCAGCCGGCGCTCTGCGCAGGTTTCAACGCTCTCATCCCAATGGGGATGACTGCAACATGTGTTCGCCCATTGGCCGCCACAATGATACTTCCCGGCAGCGCGCTTCTGGATGAGCAGATGATCGCCGTCGAAAACAAAGACGGACACGGCCAGATGCAACACGCCATCAATATGGGCTTGCAGTTTCTCGACCGGATAAAACGATCCGTCCGGTGCGACAGCAGGAATTATCAAGGGCTTGTTCATTGGTGTACGGGCTCTCTGCCCCTTCTTAGATCCAGTCAGGGTCTTCTTGCTTTCGCCTTGATCAGGCCACCGCTCTTGCCAAAGCACACTGTGACCACAAGGAGCACAGAGCCTCTGACAGATGCCGGATATCAGCTTCGGTATGGAGTGGCGTCGGTGTGATCCGCAGCCGCTCCGTTCCAACCGGCACGGTCGGATAATTGATCGGTTGCACATATATGCCGAAATCGGTCAGGAGAACATCGGAAATCCATTTGCACTTCGACGCATTTCCAACCATGACGGGCACGATGTGGCTTGGGTTCTCCATATGCGGAATGCCTCTGGCATTGAGTGCTGCCCGCACTTTCGCAACATTGGCCTTGTGTGCATCCCGCTCGGCCGAGCTCTCTTTCAAGTACTGGATCGAAGCTGTTGCGCCAGCGGCCAGCGCCGGCGGCAAGGCTGTCGTGAAGATGAAACCCGATGCAAATGAACGGACGAAGTCCACAAGCACTTCCGGACCGGTGATGTAGCCCCCCATGACGCCAAACGCCTTGCCAAGGGTTCCTTCAATTACAGTCAGCCGGTCCATAAGACCTTCCCGTTCGGCCACACCGCCGCCACGCGGTCCATACATTCCAACGGCATGAACTTCATCGAGATAGGTGATTGCTCCAAACCGGTCAGCGACATCACAGATCGCCTCGATCGGCGCAATATCGCCATCCATGGAGTAGACGCTCTCAAAAGCAACCAGCTTCGGCGCGTTCGGGTCATCGGCCGCCATCAGTTCGGCCAGGTGCTCCGGATCGTTGTGCCGGAAGAGCCGTTTTGTGCATCTGGAATGGCGAATCCCCTCGATCATGGACGCGTGATTGAGGGCATCGGAGTAGACGATTATTCCAGGGATCTTCGACAAGAGCGTGCCGAGCGCTGCCCAGTTGGACACATAACCAGATGTAAAAATTAGTGCCGCTTCCTTGTCATGCAGATCAGCGAGCTCACGCTCCAGTAGCACATGATAATGGTTGGTGCCGGAAATGTTGCGGGTACCACCCGCACCTGCCCCGCACTTTTGAATGATCTCAGTCATCCGGTTAGTCACAACAGGGTTTTGCCCCATGCCCAGATAGTCGTTGGAGCACCAGACCGTTACTTCACTTGTCTCACCGGCATCGTCATAAAACGTTGCCTTCGGGAAGGCGTTGCAATGGCGCTCCAGCTCGGCAAAGACCCGATAATTGCCAGCCTCGTGCAAGTCGGAGAGAGCGGTCTCCATAGTTTTCAAGATGTCCATCGCTTCGTCCTCTCCTCAAGGTATTCCAATTATCGCGTTTCCAAGCTGCGTTTCGTGCCTACGCCGGCAGGTGCAAACTCATGTCCTGGTGGGTTTGAGCGGGGGTCGCGCGTCCCCTTGGGAACCGCCCAGCGCCAAAGCGCCATATCCGAGACCGGCAGAACGAGAATTAGGTGTTCGATGATTGCCAGTGCCATAAACGCGGCGAGCAAAATGTGACCAACGACGGAGTACGCGCTGTGCGCATTCATCGCTCCGGTCACCAGGACCGCGAACAACCCGACCGCGATCGCTAAAAGAAGCGGGAAAAAGGGGGTTGTCCGTCCAGTGTTGAAGTAGGTCTTCAGGTGCACGATCCCCGGGGGCATCAGGCCGCTGATTGCATGGCGCGCGCCCAGGAAAATCAGCAGCTTCGCGGAGATCCGCATCCCCCATAAGAGCCCAAAAGTGGCAAGGCCGAACGTGTTGGGGGCATCCGCCAGGACAAACCAGAGAAACACAGCCGTGACAAGGAGCGCGATCTCGTGATCACAGACAGCTTTCCAGGCAGCGACAAACCGGGCAGCGCCTTTCGCATCGGGCGGGCACTCCTGTTTGCTCCGGCCGGTCACCATCCCGGTCAAAAACGTCGTTTCATGCCAGGCCCAGACCAGCAGTGCGCCAAAGAATCCGGCGTAGGATCCAAGCGGTGTCTGCATCTCGCTGCCCTTCAAGAGCAACAGAAAACCGGCAACGCCGACCAATGTCACCAGCGGCAAGAGCTGCCAGGGACCGAGCTTCTTCCGGATTGACCAATGGACCATCAACAAGACAAGCCCGGTCGACAGCCACCAAACGCCAGTGGCAATCAGAACAGCTATGACCGGGTTTGCGAGCCACATGAGCGTTGGCCTACCAGACCGGCTGCAGGCGCGAGGTCTCCGGCAAAGTATTTTTCTTTGTCGGGATCATGTACATCCGCACGAAGTTCAGCCCTGCAGCTGCCCCCCACCACGCTCTTCCAAGCTGGCCAAAGAGGCCGCCTTTTTCGGTTGCAGCCTGCATCTTGCGGCTAATCCGCTCCATGCGCCGGAAACCTTCGAGAAGCTTGGGATTATCGAGATCTAGTTCGAGCGGGAAACACTGACGGGAGATTTCAGACGTTAAGCGGAACACCCGCATGTCGTAGTCTTCTATGTTGATCCCAAGTGCCTTGTGAAACGCAGGACGCATGTGATCGCGCACATACATCGTGGCAAAGACGGCCAGCAAGAAAAACTTGATCCAGAGCTTGTTGCGCCCTTCAAGCAAGCGCTTGTCCGACCGGATGATCAGGGAGAACGCTTCGCCATGTGAAAACTCGTCGTTGCACCATTCCTTGAACCACTTGAAGATCGGATGGAACCGGTATTCTGGATGCTTCTCCAGATGGCGATAGATTGTGATGTACCGGGCGTAGCCGATCTTCTCTGACAGGTAGGTCGCGTAGTAGATGAATTTGGGCTTGAAGTAGGTGTATTTCTTCGCCTTGGCGAGGAACCCCATGTTCACACCGATGCCGAAGTCCTTAAGCGCATCATTGATGAAACCGGCATGCCGTGATTCATCCCGGCTCATGAAGCCGAAGAGCTCGCAGATTTCCTGGTTCTTGCCGCGGCGTTTCATCTCCTTGTAGAGCACGCAGCCGGAGAACTCGGAGGTCAGGGACGACACGAGGAAGTCGATCAGCTCTTCGCGCAGATCATCTGGCAGCGCATCGAGATCAATATCCTCCCACGCTTCGCTGCGCTTGAAGTGACCCCGGTTGGGATCGGAGCGCATTTGCGAAATCAATGCGTCCCATTCTTCCCGGACGGGCTCGACGTTGATCTTGTCCATTTCGTCGAAGTCGGTGGTGTAGAACCGCGGTGTCAACATCGTGGAGACCAAGGCACTCTTGGTCGTATCGTTGACGGCGGCCCGGCGCTTTTCAAGGGTCGGTTCATTGGAGGCCAAATCGGCTGGCGATACTGTCTTGTTCATGACAACGCCCTTTCCGTGAAGCTGAATTCACACAGTTCCATCATTTCGAAATCGCCAGTGGCGCGGGTCCAGGCGCGTTCCAGCGGCCCGGCCCGCCGGATGGTCGCCTCGCGCCGAAACCTCTGACTTTCCCCGTAAGGGATCGACACGGGAGCGCCATGGACGAAGACTTCATCGCCCGGATGCACCACCACGCCATTGTCAAAGCGCAGATGGGCACCGAGTTGATCAAAAGTGTTGTTGATCTCCACCGTGCAGCTGACGGTTTCCTTCCGGCTCATGAGATTGAAAATCGCGTTCATTGGCGCGCTCCTTCCCGGGTTTCAAGCAGGGCTGCAAAGGCCGCTGCATTATCTTTTCCAAAGGCTTCCAAATAGATGCGTTCGCCGAGTGCAGTGTCAGACAGACTGACTGCGCCGGTCTCCCATTGAATGAGCCTGTAAGGTGCTGCGGCCGGAACTTTCGCCACCATCCGCATGCGTTCGAAAGCGCGCAGCGAGCCGCGTACGAAGCCTCCGGTATCCTTCTCAAAGGCTGAAATCACAACGCCGCTTCGCGCGTCCGTGACAGTGACGATATCCGCCGCATCCCGTGTGATGAGAATGTCCCGGATCGCGACCGGTGCACCGGTTTGATGCTTGATGACGCCAATGCCGGTTGTCTGGCCAAAAACGACCGCCGCGACGGCAAAAGTCAGAAGCAATGCCGTCCCGATCAGGATCCTGCGCGGAAACTGTTTGCCGCGCCGGCCCTTGCGGTCCGAGAAATATCCGAGATGGGAAACCGAAGGCATCGCTGGCTCCTACTCCGCAGCTTCTACAGATGCAGGAACTGCATCCTGCGGTGAGGTGTCATTGTGAGTCAGACGCGAGTGACCAGAAGTCACAGCTGCATTCTGACTGATCGCAAGGGCAAGGATGTCAGCCACTTTCTTGGCGTCGGTCAGGCAGATCAGGCTCGGCTCGACATTTGCAAACCGCCACCCCCGAACATGCGGCCATTGCACCAACCAGGAAATCTGGTGTCCCGGCAAAACCTGGATAGCAACATGTCCGGCACCACCTGGAAGTTCGGCCATAGAGATTGCGGCCAGCTGTTTGAAAGGCAGATTGAGCGTCATGGAAAACGCGACACCAAAGCGGATGACAACGCGCTGCGTTGTGATGGTGTAAAGCGTCGTCTTGTGGACAGCCCAGGCAAACAACTCCAGCATGCCGATCAAGATCGCGGCCAAGGCGGTCAATACGGCGACTGAGAAGACGATGCCAGCCAATGGGCGGCCATCATAAAGACCGCCAATCACAGCCCATGCCGCCAAGATCAAAAAGTAGCCGGTAATCCAGCGGTTCTTGAGGAGATGGCGGGCAAGAAGGCGGGTTGAAGGCCGCCCCTGCCACAGCATTTTTTCGCCGTCCGGTAAATATTCAGGCAATCCGGGAACCGGTTCCATCTCATGTTCCCGAGCGACAAACTGTTTCACAGCAAGGCCTCCCGACGATCTTTCGAGGCATAGAGGAGACCGGCGCCGAAGTAGGCCGCAATCTTGTCCTCTTCCAGCAAGGTGACCGTGCCCGGTTTCGCATGTGCCGGGACATCAGCAAATTGCTCGGATGTGATCGCGTGGACATAAAGATAAGGCTTGTTTCCGCGTCCCCGCTTGATAACGACAAAGTTGTTCGGCAGAAGCACCGGTTTCTCAGCGCCCTCAATCTCAACTTCGTAGTAGCGGATCAGAAATTCTGCCCGATCAACCCAGACGTCCTTGACGGTTCCTGCAGAACTGCTGTCACAGCCCACAACCGAAAGACCAATAGGATCAAGCTCACCGTCGGCGATCGCAAATCCTGCCGCCTCACGCATCGGGACAATCCGGGCGTCGCCATGAGCGGTCAGATCCGGCGTATCAGCGCGCTCGGCCCATGAGCCGGGGCCAACGCCCGCGAGCAGAGGATTGCCTTCCGGCTCCATCGGATATCCAGGTGCAGGCGACACCCGTTTGGCATTCAAGGGGCGATCGTCGCGCTTTAGATCGGGAACCTGAACGGTCCCATGTCCGTGTGGCAGGACGAATGTCTTCTTGTCTGGCACAAACAGCCAAGGGTCCTTGTTGAACCTGCCTGTGACATCATCTTCAAGCGGATAGCCTTCGCGCCGGTCTTCCTGACGGATGTACCAGATCAACCCGGCGAAAAAGACCCAAAAGACATAGAGCACCACCTGGGCGACATCTATGCTGCCGACGATAGAACCGGTCATGGTCATTCCTCCTAAAACTGGTGCCGATCCGGGATCACCCGGGTATTTCGGCAAGGCCAAAGCGCATGTCGTCTCCGCGCTCTTGCCGGTATTGGTGCCCTGCCAAGGGACCAAGAACGGCGAGACAGATGAAAAGAAGCGCGATTTCAATGTGATAGACAGCCAGATACCCGGCGGCCTCGTTGTTCATTGCAGTTCCGAGCAGCCCATCCAACGCAAGGATGTTGACGCCGTTCTTGATCAGACCGCCGAGCAACAGGCTGACGCCGATAGCGGTCGCCTGGACCGCTCCCCAGGCGCCAACCAGAATGCCGCTGTCAGCGCGTTTCGAAATGCTCATGGCTGCCAGCATTGTGCAGACTGCGAAGAGACCACCGCCGAGCCCGACACCGGCCGCGCCGGCGTAGAACAGCATGTCGGTCTCAAGCGGCGATGCAAAAACGACCGCGGAGAAAGCTGCAATACCAATCAAGAGGCCGCGGGCGGCGACCCTGTACATGTGGGCGCCGCGATTTAGGCTGTGTGCTGCCCAGGCAAAACCTGCCATCGTGCCTGCGGCCCAAAGTGCCGTCAGCAGCGTGGTTTGCCCGACCGTCATGCCAAGGATTTCACCACCATAAGGCTCCAGCAGGATGTCCTGCATGGAAAACGCGGCAGACCCGATCGCGACAGCAATCAACAGGCGAACGGTGCCCGGCTCTCGCCGATAGTCGGCCAAAGCCTCAAAGAACCCGGCAACTTTCCTGTCATGGGACGTTCGGGCCGGGTTGCGGGCTTCCTGCTTCCAGGCGGAAATCACGTTGAGCGCCAAGGTCAAAAGTGCTGTGCTCTGGATCACCTGGATGAGCCGCTTCGGCGTAAAATCGGCCAGGAAGATGCTGTAAAAAACTGATGCAGCGATCATTCCCGCCAGCAGCATTACATAGAGCAGCGCGACAACACGGGGCCGCTTGTCTTGGGGAACCAGATCAGTTGCGAGTGCAAGACCTGCGGTTTGCGACATGTGCAGGCCGAAGCCGGTAAAGAGAAAGGCAAGACCTGCGAGCACAGTTCCGGCCCACGCCGGTCCAACGCTCTGCGATTCAAGCAGCAAAAGCGCGAAGGGCATGAAGGCCAGCCCGCCGAATTGCAAAATCGTTCCAAACCAGAGATAGGGAACACGCCGCCAGCCGAGCACCGACTTGTAGGTATCTGAACGATAACCGAAGAAAAGCCTCAACGGCGCTGCCAGAACCGGGATTGCCACCACAGCAGACACCAATGCAACGGATACTCCGAGCTCGACGATTAGAACCCGGTTGAGCGTTCCGGTTAAGAGAACAAGCACACAGCCCGCAGACACCTGGAACAGCGCTAGGCGAAGAAGACGTGACAGCGGTACGTCTTTTGTTGCCGCGTCCGCAAACGGCATGAAGTGGACCCCGGCGGTCTGCCAGAACCCGATCATCCTGTCTGATGCGGACTTGAACATCATGGCCGGATCACCTCCATGGCCTGGGAGGTATAAAAGCCGACTGAAATCCGGTGCGTTCGACCGCTCGTCCAACCGGCCATATGCGGTTGATGCACGAGCTGGTCAACCAATCGCTCCGGGTTGGCCGGATAGATGGCCGGGGCCCTGTCGGCCCGTGGGAATGCCTTGCCGATCATCAGCATGGCTTTCAGCAGGTGCGAGCTCGGAGCAAGCGTGAACAAAAGGCTTTTGCTGGTGCGCTCAGCGAACTGTTCCAGAACCTTCTTGGCGTCCTCGGGGGCGTAATGAATGAGAACGTCCATCGCAACGACCGCATCGAATTGTCCCAAATGCGGATCCAGCATATCCCCGCTCTTGAACGTTACAGTTCCATGCGGGTGACCGTTGAGGCGGCTTATTTGCTCAGCCGCGCGCTGGCGGGCAAAGGAAACCATCTGCGCCGACAAATCGATGCCAACCACGTCAGCCCCACGCGCGACCAGTTCCATGGACAACACGCCGGAACCGCAGCCGGCGTCGAGAATGCGCCAGCCGGTAAGATCCTGCGGAAGCCAGCTTGCCAAGGTTGACCGCATGTCTTCACGGCCTTGACGCACAGTTGCCCGGATCCCGCTTACCGGCTGATCGCCGGTCAGCTTTTTCCAGGCATCAAGCGCCGTACGATCGAAGTAATGTTCGATTTCGCCGATCCGCTGTGTGTAGCTGGCCCGTGTCATATCCGGTTCAAACCTTCTTATTCAAAGCCGAGAAATTCGAAAATTTCCCGATCTTTCATGGGTTCAGCCTGAAGGGCCTCTGTCCCCGCCCAAAGTTGCTCGGCGAGTTGCAGGTACTCGTTCTGGATGGCTGCGATTTCAGGACTGTCGCCCATTTCAAAGAGCGTGCTTTTTTTGAGACGGCTCAAGCGCACATGATCGGAGTCCGGCACGTGGGCGAGGCGCTTCAGGCCAACACTGTCATTGTAACGGTCGATCTGATCCGTTTCGCGGGACCGGTTGGCAATCACCCCACCGAGGCGCACCTCGTAGTTTTTCGCCTTTGCCTTGATTGCGGCGACGATCCGGTTCATCGCGAAGATGGAATCGAAGTCGTTGGCCGCGACAACAACCGCCCTTTCGGCGTGTTGAAGTGGAGAGGCAAAACCGCCGCAAACAACGTCCCCAAGGACATCGAAGATCACCACATCGGTGTCATCCAGAAGGTGGTGTTCCTTCAAGAGCTTGACGGTTTGACCGACCACATACCCGCCGCAGCCGGTGCCAGCTGGCGGCCCGCCTGCCTCAATGCACTGAACCCCATTGAATCCCTCGACCATATAGTCTTCCGGACGCAATTCCTCAGTGTGGAAATCGACCTGTTCCAGGATATCGATCACGGTCGGGATCAGGCTTTTTGTCAGCGTAAAGGTGCTGTCGTGTTTCGGATCGCAGCCGATCTGCAAAACCCGCTTGCCGATCTTGGAGAAAGCCACGGACAGGTTGGACGAGGTGGTCGACTTGCCAATGCCGCCCTTGCCGTAAATCGCAAAAACCTTGGCGCCGTCGATTTCCATCGTCGGGTCAAGATGAACCTGGACACTGCCGTCGCCATCCGCACGCTCCCGGAGTTTCTGAGCGGTTTTTGCCTCTTGTGCGGCTGTCTTCGGATGGGTGTAGATGTTCATTCGGCTGCCTCCGTTGCCAGGCCTTCCAGCCGGTCTTCCAGTTCTTCACCCGCCCGGCGCAGAGCCTCGAGCGTTTCTTCGTCCGGTTGCCAGTAGTTGCGTTCGTGCGCTTCCATGAGCCTTGCCGCGACCCGTGCCGCGGAGGCCGGATTGAGATCGGCGAGCCGCCGGCGCATTGCCTCGTCGAGCACGTAGGTTTCCGTGATTTTCTGATAGACCCAGGGGTCAACACCGCCGGTTGTTGCCGACCAGCCAAAGGTGTTGGTGACATTGGCCTCGATGTGCCGCACACCTTCATAACCGTGCTGAAGCATGCCCTCATACCATTTCGGATTGAGGGTCCGGGTCCGGGTTTCCAACGCGACCTGCTCGTCGATGGAGCGAACCTTGCCTTCACCTTGGGTCTGGTCCGAAATGTAAACGGGGAGTTCCGCGCCGCCCTTGGCCTTTGAGACGGCTTTTGAGAGCCCGCCAAGCGTGTCGAAATAATGCTCGATCGTGGTGACGCCGATTTCGACTGATTCCAGGTTCTGATAGGCCATGTCGACGTCCGCCAGAACAGAATCGAGAAGTTCGGTCTGGCGGCTGGTCTTGCCCTTGCGGCTGATCGCAAAGCTCTTCCGGTTGGTGTAGGTCTCTGCGATTTCCTCGTCATCGGTCCAGGCCGATGAGGCAATCAACATGTTGACGTTCGACCCGTAGGTGCCATCCGCATTGGAAAAGACGCGATAGGCCGCCTCTTCCAGATCGCAGCCATTGGCCTCGCAATAGGCAAGTGCATGTTTGCGTATGAAATTCTGCTCAACCGGCTCATCCGCCGTGGCCGCCAGATAACTTGCTTCAGCTAGCATGCTCGCCTGGATCGGCAAAAGATCGCGGAAAATGCCGGACAGGGTCATCACGGCATCGATGCGTGGCCGGTTTAGCTCTTCAAGCGGGATAAGTTCAGCGCCGCAGACCCGGTTGTAGAAATCCAGCCGCGGCCGCGCGCCCATGAGCGCCATGGCTTGCGCCAGCGGCGCACCGCCGGTTTTCAGATTGTCTGTGCCCCACAAAACGATTGCAACGGTCTCTGGCAGTTTGCCATCGGTCTCCAAATACCGTTCCAGAATGAGGGCCGCCTGGCGGGCACCATCTTCAAGCGCGAACTTGCTTGGGATACCAAACGGATCAAAGCCGTGAATGTTCCGGCCAGTTGGCAGGAGGTCCGGCGTGCGTAACAAATCGCCGGATGGGGCTGGCGGTACGAAGCGCGCATCCAGTGCCTGTACCAGACCGTCAAGTTCCCGATTGTCTGATAAGTCCTGATCGATCTGGACGAGTTTTTGAACAATAGACTTTGCCTCTTCGTCGAGGGTGTCCGTTGCCGCAGCCAGGGCATCGCGATCTCGATTGGCAATGACCTGACACAACTCCGGGTCGGCGATAAAGCCTGAGTCTGTCTCGACACTCAGAGCCATCTTCGCGAGCATTTCTGAGCGCTCGGAGGCGTCCATACCGCGTCCCGCAATGTGCAGGCCGTGGGGGATCAGCGCGTATTCGGTTTCGGTGATGGCCGCGACGAGATGCTGGATAAATTGGTCTTCAGACAACTCCGCCGTTTTGCCCGTGAGATCGAGCTCGTCGGCTTGAACGCGGATCACGTCCAAAAGACGTTCGCGCTCGCCTCTCGCCTCAGGCGCCATGGAGCGATACTGGTCAAGGCTGGCTTTCAGGCTGTTCAGGCCCTTGTAGAGACCAGCTTCCGTGATTGATGGGGTCAGGTAGGACACAAGCGTTGCGGCAGACCGGCGTTTGGCGATCGAACCTTCGGACGGGTTGTTGGCCGCGTAGAAATAAAAGTTCGGCAAGGCGCCCAGCAACCGATCCGGCCAGCAGGAGCCGGACAGCCCGGTGTGTTTGCCCGGCATGAATTCCAGCGCGCCATGCGTTCCAAAGTGCAGAACGGCATCAGCGGCGAATGTTTCGCGGAGATACGTGTAGTACGCGGCAAAGGCATGGTTCGGAGCAAACCCGCCTTCAAACAAGAGCCGCATCGGATCGCCCTCGTAGCCGAAGGACGGCTGGAGAGCGATCAGCAAATTGCCGAACTGACGTCCGAGAATGTGGATCCCACGGCCGTTGCTCAAAATACGCCCTGGGGCCGGTCCCCACTGGGTTTCGATCTCGCTCAGGAACTTTTCCTGGCGGACATGATCATCTGCAGAAACAGTCACATGGACGTTGGCCTCGGTGCCATAGCGGTCCGAGTTGCCTTTGAGGATCATGTTCTGAAGCGTCTCAACATCGGCAGGCACGTCGACGTCATAGCCTTCCGCTTTCAAGCGCTTCATCGTCTCCAGAAGGCTTTCAAAAACGGACAGGAAGGCCGCGGTTCCGATGTTGCCGCCATTGGGCGGATAATTGAACAAGGTGGCTGCGATCTTGCGGTCTGAACGTGGGGTCTGGCGCAACTTGGTCATTGCCGCGATCCGGTCAGCAAGCAGACCAACACGTTCATCATCCGGCCGCATGCAAGACCGGCCAGACGGGCATGTTCCAAGCTGGCGGGCGCAAATACAGCTCTTGCCGTTGGCTTCCGATCCGCTGCGGCCACCGATCACCATGGATCCGACGGCACCATCCAGCTCGGGGATAGCAACCATCAAGGTGGTTTCAATCGGTGTAAGCCCTTGCGTTGAAGCCTGCCATCCCTCGCGGCTCTGGAATTCGGTCACGCAGGCTGACAGATAAGGAACGTCAAGCTTTTGAAGGGTTTCCGCCGCCGCAGCTGCATCGCTGTAGGCCGGGCCACCGACAAGCGAGAAGCCGGTCAACGAACACAGCGCGTCGACCGTTGGCATGCCATTGGCATCCGTCATGTAGGTTTCGATCGCGGACCGCATATCGAGGCCGGAACAGAACACCGGAACGACATTCAGCCCGCGCGCCTCTAGCGCCGAGATGACCCCGTCATAATGACCGGTGTCACCGGACAGAATGTAAGTCCGCAGAAGCAGGAGCCCGACCGTGCCGTTCGCCCCTTTGACAGTTGCAAGATTGCTCTTTTGGGTCGTAATCCGCGGCTCGGTGCGCGGGTGGTAGAGCCCCATATCCGGGTAGTCACTCGGTGGTTTCGCCGCCACTGCCGAGCGCAACGATTTCCGTTCGCCAGCGGCATATTTGCCGACCAGCAGGCGGACCATGTTGGCGATGTTCTCGTCCGACGCCGCGATCCGGTACTGCAGGGTCAGGAAATAGTTGCGGACATCCTGGGCGGTGCCCGGGATGTACTTCAAAAGCTTGGGCAACCGGCGGAGCATCGCCATCTGGCGCTCGCCGGCCGTTTTGCCGCTCTCCTTGCCACTGTTGGAGCTGCTGCCGCGCAGTTTCTTCAAAAGCGCCAGCGGCCCTTTTTGCTCACCGCTCATGCGGAAGCGGCCCATGGCCGTATACTTCATGATCGTGCCGGCAGACATACAGCAGACCATGGCGTCACACTCAAGGTGCCGTTCTTCCAGAACGTCCGCGATCGCCTTGACGTGTTCTTCGACGAAGATCATCGAAACAACGATGATGTCGCCTGCCCGGATGGCGTCACGGCAGCGGGCCAGCTTGTCCGGATTGTCCGCCCAGTCGGTTGCCGCATGCACCGTGAAGGTCAGACCCGGCATCTCTGTTTGCAAAGCCCTGCGCGCATCATCGACGGCGGCTGCGACATGATTGTCGAGCGTAACAAAGACCACCCGGATCGGGAGGTCGTTATCGGGCGAAGTGCGCTTTCGCATCGTATAACGTCTCCACGGTTATCGGGTGAATGCCGTTGTCAGCGGCAAAGCTCTCGGTGTTGCGCCGTGCCTTGCCGCGCACAAAAAACGGGACTTTCTTGAGTTCCTTTTCTGCTTCATCTGTCCAGAGCGTTGCGCTGGCTGGCAAGGTGATCTGGTCTTCTGATACCGGCGCTGCTGGGCCTGTTTGCTGGTTTGAGGCAGCTTCAGGACTGTGGGCATGCAGATGCGAGGCCGTCGCCCCGTCATTAAATTCAAAGTCGTCGCGGAACATGGACAGCAAATGCTCTTCCAGCCCCATCATTAGCGGGTGAACCCAGCTGTCGAAGATGACATTGGCACCCTCAAAGCCCATCTGCGGCGAATACCGCGCCGGGAAATCCTGGACATGGACCGGCGATGAAATGACAGCACAGGGAACACGCAGCCGCTTGGCAATGTGGCGTTCCATCTGGGTGCCGAGCACCAACTCCGGGCGTGCTTCTATGATGGCATCTTCAACGACCAAATGATCATCGGTGATCAGCGGCTCAACGCCGTACTCCTTGGCTGCAGCCCGCACATCGCGCGCAAACTCGCGCATGTAGGTTCCAAGACCGCAGACTTCGAAGCCAAGTTCGTTCGCGGCAATTCGGGCTGCGGCAATTGCATGCGTCGCATCGCCGAAGATGAACACCCGTTTGCCGGTCAGGTAGGTGCTATCGATAGACCGGGAGTACCAAGTGAGACGGTCCTTGTTTTCTGACGATGACAGGACCGGTTCAAGACCGGCTAAAGCCCGTGCCTCGGTGACAAATCTGCGAGTTTCGGACACGCCGATCGGCACCGTAGACATGTACGGCATGTCGTACGCCTTTTTTAGCCAGCGGGCTGCGGTATCGGCGGTTTCCGGGTAAAGCACGATGTTGAAGGCAGCCTCCGGCAACCTGGCCAGATCCTCCGGACTTGCGCCAAGCGGAGCGACCACACTGACATTCAGACCGTTTTCTTCCAGCAACGCTTTGATCTCGCGGACATCGTCCCGGTTCCGGAACCCCAGGGATGTCGGGCCCAAAATGTTGCAGGTGTTGGCTGGAACGGTCTCAGGCCGCTGCCGATTGGACGCGCACGCCCGCACCAGCTGATAAAACGTTTCCGCCGCGCCCCAGGTTTCTTTCTTCTGGTAAGACGGCAGTTCAAGCGGCACGACCGGGATATCGAGATCAAGTGTCTTGGCAAGGCCGCCTGGATCGTCCTGAAGGAGTTCTGCGGTACACGATGCCCCAACCAGCAAGGCACGCGGCTTGAACCGGTCGACCGCATCGTGACAGGCCGTCTTGAAAATGTCGGCGGTTGACGCGCCGAGATCGCGCGCCTGAAACGTTGTGTAGGTTACAGGTGGCCGGCTGTCCCGCCGCTCAATCATCGTGAACAGGAGATCGGCATAGGTATCGCCCTGAGGCGCGTGCAGGACGTAATGCACATCCTTCATCGAGGCGGCGACCCGCATGGCGCCCACATGAGGCGGTCCTTCGTAGGTCCACATGCTCAGCTGCATGACGCGCCCTCCTCAAATCCGAGACCGGATTTCAAAACGGACTGGCGCCGCAGCGGGCGCACGAAGAGTTCTGCAAGATCGCCTGCCTGCTCGTAGCCCTGGATCGGTGTAAAGGCGAATTCGATCGACCACTTGGTCAGACGGCCTTCCGCTTCAAATGGATTGGCAAGACCCATTCCGCAGACAATCAGATCGGGATCCGCCTTCCGGGCGCGATCAATCTGAAGATCAACATCCTGACCTTCCGAGATCGCGGTGCCCGGCGGGAGCAGTGCAAGTTCGCCTGCTGCATGTTCCCGGTGAAGATAGGGGCTTCCGACCTCGATGATCTCCGCTCCCGTTTCGCTGTGGAGGAAACGCGCCAGCGAAGGCTCGAGCTGAGAATCTGGGAAGAAGAACATCCTGCGTCCTTCAAGCCAGGGCAAATAGGATTGGAGCGCGGCTTTGGCGCGCTTGCGCGGCGCGGCTGTTGCTGCTTCGAACCGGTCCTCCGGCACACCAAAAGTGTTGGCGATCGCCTTTAACCAGGCCGTTGTCCCCTCTTCACCAAGCGGGAAGATGGAATTAATGCGTTCAGCGCCGCGCGATTCCAGAGCTGCGGCTGTCGCCCCCAGATAGGGTTGGGCCAGAATGAACCGGGTTCCCGGACCGATTGACGGCATTGCCGCGCTTGAACGGCCGGGCAGAAACTGAACCCCCTCAATGCCAAGGTCTTCAAACAGGCGCGCGAACTGATCCTCAACAACATCGGGAAGACATCCGGCGACAATCAGTTTGGTTTCGTTTTGCGGATCTGAGGCTGGCGCTTCGTTCACAAGAGCTGTGAGGAAATTGTCCTCGCCCTGGGTGAAAGTCGTCTCGATGCCACTGCCCGAATAACAAAGCACACGGTGCTTGGGCGCGTGGACCCGGTTCAACCGCTCAGCAGCCTTGGACAAATCGAACTTGATGACTTCAGACGGGCAAGACCCGACCAGGACCAGCATTTTGATGTCCGGCCGGCGCGCGAGCAGCTTGTCGACCACGCCATCGAGCTCATCATGCATGTCCGCCATGCCGGCAAGATCCCGCTCTTCCATGATCGCGGTCGCAAAGCGCGGCTCTGAGAAGATCATGACCCCAGCCGCCGATTGCATCAGATGCGCACAAGTGCGGGATCCAACGATCAGAAAGAAGGCATCCTGGACCTTCCGGTGCAGCCAGATGATGGAGGTCAGGCCGCAAAAAACTTCATGCTGGCCCCGCTCCCGGATTGTCGGCCCTGTCCCGCATCCTGCAGAAAACGCCTGGTTCATTGAGAACCTCCTGCGATCTGCAAATCGCTAACGCCAGCGGACCGGACGCCACTTTCAAAACCAGTCTTGCGGGCTGTCTGATCCAGCCGGGCGAGCCGCAGTTTCCAGACGAATTGTCCCGCATTGACCACATATGTTGCATAGGCTGCCAAGGCCAAAGCCATCAGCTGATTGGCAGTCAGAGCCTCGGTGAACAGAGCTGCGAGATAGGCCGTGTGCAAGGCCAGAACCAACATGGAAAAGACGTCTTCCCAGAAGAACGGCCGGGCGAACAAGTAACACCCAAAAACCTCTTTCTCCCAGATCGATCCAGTGATCATGATCGCGTAGAGCGTAAGCGTCTTGATCACGACGGAGAGCTCGGCAGCGCCCTGCATCTCGCCTGAAATCAAAAAAACAACGATAAGAGCAAGGCTGATCAGAAAGACGACAAACTGAACGGGTGCCAGAACGCCTTGGACCAGTGTCCAAACGGTTTCATCACGGCGGCGTCTTTCTTCCTCGGTGTAAAGAAAACCGGGTTTTATCGAATTCCTGTTTCCACTCACGGACATTCAACCCTCCCCCCGAACCCGACATTGGGTTCAGCAGATGAGTGAGGGTAACGCCGCAACTGCAAAAGTGTCAACTTTGATTGACGTATATTTTTGTTTACATCACGTCACGTGAGAGTCATGCTAAGCAGGCTCAAGGTGCAAATAAAAGCAACAATTGCGCACGCCGGAGCATGACCCCTTTCCGTAAGGCCAGGGAGGCCGACCGCGAAGTGAGGATGAACGGCACAACAGAATTGCCCGTTGAAACCGCGGACGCCCGCCGGACAGAGCCTGCCGACGGCAATATTTTTGTTTCTGATCAGGCAAATATGGTAAAGAAATCCCGGCTTAGCAGCGGCGAACAAGCGACTCTCCGCAACCTCATCCAAGGACCAGTAGCAGCAATGGCCGCAGAGCAATTATCTGGCCTGCTGGATGCAGGTCTTGAAACCGACATCCGCTACAAATCTGTTATCGCAGAAATGTACGAACGTATCCTGGCACCTGATGCCCGCATACAGGATCATCTTGCCTTTCTGGACGAGGAAGTCCGCTCCAGGTTCAGATCAAATGGCAACCCGGCAGCACTTCCGCCCACCGCAATGAAAGTCATGCTTTTAGAAGCGGTTGCGCGCGAACTGGGCAAGAACTGGAGCTGCGACGCAGCCAGCTTCATCGATGTCACGATCGCTTCAGCCCGGCTGCAAGCCATTGCTCAAGCCCTCACCACGGAAGCTGCGCGGGAGCGCTCTGGATCGAAGGCCCCGTTCGCCGTCATCTTTCTGCCCGTTGATGAACAACACAGCCTGATGTCCTACCTCACTGGCGCCCTTTTTCAGGCACTTGGATGGCAGCAACAGGTTGTTCCGCACGAATCACTGAGTGAATTTGAGTTCGCCAAAGTGGTAACTCAAGCTGATGTTGTCTGCATTGCGTGGAGCACCACATACCTGAAAAGCAACGCAATCCAACTGATTAACGACATCAAATTGTATTCCAGCCACAAAACACTACCCATAATTGCAGGCGGTGCTGCTACCCTTGACTTTATCGACCCCCTTGTGGAAATGGGCGTCGATTGTATTTGCGATAGCGCGCTTTCAGCGGTAAAAATCGCTGAGAGTTTCTACAATTTGGAAAAAATCAATCACTTTGCCGCGCAGGAAGACCGCGATGCAAAAAGAAGAAAAAGCAGCATCGATCGGCATTCCCAATGACCTCTCCCTCGACACATGGCGCGCTGCAAGATATCGGGGTTGGGACTGATTTGCTTGATTTGCTGGGCGCAGACGCCTTAACAGCCTTGATCGGATTGGGTGCCGATATCGTTGCATTGGTGGACGACAAAGGTGTCGTAAATCGCCTCCATTACCGCAACGCCGATCTGGATGCGTATGGTTTGGCAGCCATTGTCGGCAAGCCCCTGCGCGACTGCGTAACGGTGGAATCTATTCCGAAAATTGACGCCCTTCTTGCCCCGGCGAAAAAGCGGCCAGCCCGTGGCTATCAGGTCAACCACAGCGCCAGCGGCCTTCCCGACCTTCCGGTCGCCTACACGGCCAGCAGGACTGACGACTTTCCCTTCACCATTGTTGTCGGACACGAAATGCGGCAGCAGATGCTGGATCAGCAGCGATTGGTGGAAGCGCAGATCGCAATGGAGGCCGACTACCGCGAACTCCGGCAGGCCGAAGCGCGGTATCGGACTGTCTTCAAGATGTCCGAAACAGCCCATGTCGTACTGGACGGTGAAAAAAGAACAATTCTGGAAGCGAATACGGCAGCTGTATCTCTCTTGACCGGCGCCTCAGGAAACCTGACCGGAAAGGCGATGCGGGATCTCTTTAAGAAAGAGGACCGGGAACGTCTTGCAGATGCGATTGGCGAAGCCCGCCATAGCGGTGAACCGGTCCAGCTTGCCAACCTTCACAGCAGCGCGGGAAGTACGTTCGACGCAAAACTGCGCGCCTACCGGGAACACGGCACCACAAACCTGGTCATTACCCTGGAGAATTCCCAAGAACCGGACAGGAGTGATGCAAAACGCTCCAGCGATCATCTCAATGGCGTTCGCGTTGATCTGGAACTGCTGCCCGAAGCCGCGTTGACAATTGATGGCGAAGGCACGGTTTTATCAGCAAATACCTTGTTTCTGGACCGCGTTCATGCACCGACCCTCAATCAAGTGGTCGGACGAAATGTGTCAAACTGGCTCGGCAAATCCACCGTCGAATTGAGTGTTCTCTTCACCCGCGTCCGGGACGAAAAGACCCTCAGCGGGTTCTCTTCTGTTCTGACCGATACGCTCGGCGAGGGTCAGGATGTCAGTCTCTCCGCCCATTACAACAAAGAGACCGACACCACACAGCTGCTGGTTATTCCTCAAGCGGCCAGCGCTGGTAAAATGACCTTGCCGCCACCCGCGACACCAGATCAGGCCGAGGGATTTGCGAGCCTCGTTGGCAAAGTGCCCTTGAAGGAGCTGATCCGCGAGTCACTGGACGTTGTTGAGCGGATCTGCATTGAAGCCGCCCTTGACCAGACCAACAACAACCGCGCCAGCGCGGCCGAGATCCTGGGCCTCTCTCGTCAAAGCCTCTACATTAAACTGCGCCGGCACGGGCTCGAAAACTACCGTCCCGGCAGTTGAAGCTTTCGAGCGACCGTCAACTCTCATTTACAGTAACACTTTATAGCCGCGTAATGTGTCAATTTTAATTGACACTTTTTAGGGCGACGCCTAGCATGTTTGGTATGGAACTCACCCGCCAAACACCACAGGCCAACTGGCCCATGCCCGGCGCGATCGTCGCTTTGCTCAAGCCGATCACCTGGTTTCCGCCGATGTGGGCCTATGCGTGCGGTGCGATCTCCACAGGTCACGGGATGGATGGGCGTTTGGGGTTCATCGTGCTCGGCGTCCTCTTGGCCGGCCCGCTTTTGTGCGGCACCAGCCAGGCGGTGAACGACTGGTTCGACAGACATGTTGATGCGATCAACGAACCGGACCGGGTGATCCCGTCCGGCCGGATGCCAGGACACTGGGGTCTTTATATCTCTATCATCATGTCGGCGCTCTCGCTGGTTGTCGCCGGACTGATGGGTTCCTTCATCTTTGCAGCAGCGCTTCTCGGTCTTGCCTTTGCCTGGGCCTACAGCGCGCCGCCCTTCCGCTTCAAGCAAAACGGCTGGCTGGGCAATGGCGTTGTCGGCTTCAGTTACGAAACCCTGCCTTGGCTGACAGCAGCGACCGCCATGACCGGCCTTGTGCCGGAAACACCAATCTGGATCGTGGCCTTGCTCTATGGCCTTGGTGCCCATGGCATTCTAACGCTGAACGATTTCAAGGCGATTGCAGGCGACAAGGAAATGGGCATCCGGACCCTTCCCGTTCTGCATGGGGAACGATCCGCAGCCCTCATCGCCTGCGCCGTCATGACCGTGGCTCAGGCGGGCGTTGTCCTGACACTCTGGATGCTCGGACTGCCGGTCTATGCCTTGGCAATCCTTATTGTTCTGCTGCTGCAGATGGTGTGCATGGTTCGCTTTGCCCGCAATCCCGTGCGATTTGCAGTTTGGTACTCGGCCATCGGTGTCGGGCTCTACGTCACAGGAATGATGATCACAGCATTTGGACTGCGCACTTTGGTGCCAGCCATCTCTTAGGCTTATTAAAAGGGAGATCCCCATGTTCGGTCGGGGAGACGCCAATCAGCAAAACTCCACAGCGGTCAAAGGGCTGAGCTGGATCTCGATTTTGCGTCTTGGGCTTGTACAGGCGTCACTGGGCGCCATTGTGGTTCTCACCAACTCTACGCTGAACAGGGTCATGATCGTCGAGTTGGCCCTGGCAGCCGTTATTCCTGGCTTGCTTGTCGGGCTCCACTACGGCGTGCAGATCTCCAGACCCTTGTGGGGGCACCGGTCGGATATTGGAAACTCGCGAACCCATTGGATCCTGGGCGGTTTGGCGCTTCTCGCCGTAAGTGGGACAGCAGCCGCGGCAACCACATTTCTTTTCGAGATCAGCTTTGCAACCGGCTTGGCAGCGGCGCTTCTCGCCTACGCGCTTATCGGGGTCGGCATCGGGGCAAGCGGCACATCCCTACTCACGTTGATTGCGACCAAAACGGCACCGGAACGCCGGGCATCGGCAGCCACGATCACCTGGATGCTGATGATTGCCGGCATCGTGGTGACTTCAATTGTCACCGGCATCAACCTTGAGCCCTATTCGCATCTCCGACTTGTTACGGTCACCGCCCTCACCGGTGTTGTGGTTCTGGTTCTGTCGGCAATCGCAGTTGCCGGAATTGAGCGCAAACCGACCATGGTGGGCGAGACTGGCCGCGAGAAGCCGGGCAGTTTCCGCGAAAGTGTCCGTGAAGTCTGGAGCGATCCGGAAGCGCGCCTTTTGACCGTGTTCATATTCCTGTCGATGCTGGCCTATTCCACACAAGACCTGATTCTGGAGCCGTTTGCCGGCTTGTTGTTCGGCATGTCTCCGGGCGAGACAACAAAGCTGTCCGGAACACAACACGGCGGTATCTTTGCGGGCATGGCACTTGTCGGGATCGCCGGATGGCTGTTTTCAAAACGCAAGCCCGGCCTGATGAAGATGTTCATTGTCACCGGCTGTGTCGGTTCGGGCGTGGCGCTCGCCTGTCTTGCGGTCTCGGCATCCTTTGCACCGGCCTGGCCGCTTGAGGTCAACATCTTCGTACTCGGTTTCATGAATGGCGCGTTCGCCGTTGCGGCCATTGGCACCATGATGATTCTCGCGGGCGCCGGAAAAAAAGCCAACGAAGGCATGCGGATGGGCGTTTGGGGCGCAGCTCAGGCCATCTCCTTCGGCCTTGGAGGACTGGCCGGCACGATCGCCTTGACCCTCGGGCGATGGGCGACGGCCCAGGACAGCACCGCTTTTGCAATCGTCTTTTCAATGGAAGCCGTCTTGTTCCTCATGTCTGCGGCCATCGCGTTGCGGATCGGCGGCGGTCAAGTTGCCAAACCTCGTTTGCCCGTACACCGGGAACCATCAGCGGTGCCCGCCGAATAGGCGCAAAACCTCACACCAGGGAGCCTGCAATGAAATCGAATTTTGATGTTGCTGTCATTGGAGGCGGTCCTTGTGGTGCGATCGCTGCGGAGCGCTTGGCGCGATCCGGTCATTCTGTTGTTCTGGTCGACCCGGACAACAAGATCAAACCCTGTGGGGGGGCAATCCCGTCCCGCGCCCTGAAAGACTTTGAGATCTCTGAAGACCTGCTGGTGGCCCGGGCCAATGCGGCACGTGTCATTGCCCCGTCGGGGAATGCGGTGGAAATGCGCATTGGCGATATTGGATTTGTGGGCATGGTCGACCGGGAAACCTTTGATCCATATCTGCGCGGCCGGGCTGAACAGGCGGGTGCCCGATTTGTCAGAGGCAAGCTGGCTGGCATGGACACAGCGTCGAACGGAAGCCTGGACCTGAAAGTAGACGGGACCGATCCAGAGCATCCTGGAACAGCGGAACACCTCAATGCGCGCATGGTAATTGGTGCAGATGGCGCCAATTCCGCTGTCAGGCGGTTGATGTTCCCAGCGAAAAAGAAGCCGCCGTACGTTTTTGCCTATCACGAGATCGTGGAAAGCCCGGAAGCTCCGGACCCAGACGCCTTTAAGCGCGACCGCTGCGATGTTGTCTATGATGGCCGGATTTCTCCGGACTTCTATGGCTGGGTCTTCCCGCATGGGGGACAAACGTCCGTCGGCTGCGGCTCCGCGGTCAAGGGGCATAATCTCAGGGATGCCACGTCGGACTTGCGCGACCGTGCAGGGTTGACCGGACAACGGACGATCCGGCGCGAAGGGGCTCCGCTGCCCCTCAAACCAATGCGGCGGTGGGACAACGGACAGAATGTCCTTCTTGCCGGCGATGCCGCTGGCACCGTTGCCCCATCATCCGGCGAAGGCATCTACTACGCAATGCTGTGCGGCAACCTGAGTGCCGATGCCGTTGCTGAGTGCCTTGCGACCGGCCAAGCATCCGCTTTGCGCCAAGCCCGGCGCCGGTTCATGGCGGAACATGGCCGTATCTTTTTCATTCTTGGCATCATGCAGGCGGTCTGGTACCGCAGTGACGGTTTGCGGGAGCGGTTTGTGACGATGTGCGCCGACCCGGACGTCCAGCGCCTGACCTGGGAATCTTATCTGAACAAGCGTCTGGTCCGCCGCGATCCGCTCGGCCATATCCGGGTCTTCTTCAAGGATCTGGCACAACTTGCAGGTCTGCCGGCCAGCCAGAAATGAACCTGCTTTTGACCTGGCTACAGTCCGGATGGTTGCCGTTCGGCGCGGTTCTGTTTCTTTGGATAGAGTTCGCGGTTCTTTGCAGGTTTTCGAACGCACCTGGCGAGCGATTCAAGTTGTTGCTCGGCAATGTCCTTGCCGGAAGCTGCCTGATGGCCGCGCTCGGATTTGCCCTGCGCGGCGATGCCCTGTTTCTTGTGCTGTCGTTTCTAAGCCTCGCACTGATCGCCCACATATGGGACCTGATCACGCGATTGCGTGTTTAGACTTCCGGGTTCAGTTGCTGGACGGCTCGATTGAGCAATCCGGCAGTTGTCACCCAGGCAAGATAAGGCACGAAAAGCAGCGCTGCGATCGGTGAAACAGGCCACGCAGTGACAATAAACCCTGCAATTGCCAACCAGAGAAGACCGACATCAACAAGCGCCAGATCCATGCGCCGCAGTCCGAAGAACAACCAGGACCAAGCCGCATTGAGCACGATCTGCAAGGCCCAGAATGCGATCGGCAACGACCAACCAACCTTGGACCAGACACTCCAGCCAGCATAGGCGATCATGATGTAAAGAAGTGTCCAGACCACCGGGAAAGCCCAGTTTGGCGGTGTCCAGCTCGGCTTTCGCAGCTCCTCGTACCACGGCCCTGGTTTGAACACGGCACCACTGGCCGCAGCCAGAAAAACGACACCAATAAAAACTGCGATGGCCATCAAAGGCTCCGTTCCGGGGGATTAGACCCTGCAATAGATAGAAACGCGGGTTCCGCAATGACGAACTGCGGAGCATTTGCGAACAGTCACACTGGATTAAAGGGCACCTGGCAGGAAAACAAGCCCACCACCGCTTTGCTCATGAGAGCCCAAAAACGTGCCGCGCCCCGCATTAACTGTCAACTTTGACGACATATTTTCGAACCTCACGTGTAAAAAAAAGTTTACACATCAACCAAGATCCCCGAGAATACCCTAACGACATCAGTGTCTACTGGTCGTACGTGAAGCTGGTCACAGCTTGGCAACACCAGAAAGACGGAACCATGCGGTGGAGGAAACGCAATGAGCTCCAACAGGACATCCGCAACCCCATTGCTGGATACCATCCACACGCCAGGAGACCTGAAAAGCCTCAGTGACGGTGAACTCGCCCAACTTGCTGATGAACTTCGGACAGATGTTATTGATATCGTGTCAGAAACCGGCGGCCATCTGGGATCTGGTCTTGGCGTTGTCGAACTCACAGTCGCCATCCACGCAGTGTTCGACACGCCGGACGACACCCTGATTTGGGACGTAAGCCACCAGTGCTACCCGCACAAAGTCCTGACCGGCCGGCGTGATAGAATGCGGACCTTGCGCAAAAAGGACGGCCTCTCCGGCTTCACGAAACGCAGCGAAAGTCCGTACGATCCATTCGGGGCTGCCCACTCCTCCACATCGATCTCTGCCGGGCTTGGATTTGCCGTTGCTCGGGATCTTGAAGGCAAGGACGGTCATGTCGTCTGTGTCATTGGCGACGGCGCAATGACAGCCGGGATGGCCTATGAGGGGTTCAACAACGCCGGCCACCTCAACAGCCGCATGATCGTCATCCTGAACGACAACAACATGTCGATTTCCCCGCCGACAGGCGCATTATCGGATCATCTCAACACCCTCGCCCAATCCGATACAGTCCAGCGGGAACGCAGCTTCTTTGAGAACATGGGATTTGCCTATCATGGCCCCGTCGACGGGCATGATGTTCCGACTCTCTTGGAGACATTGCGCCAGTTGAAAGAAGACGGCACCGGCCCTGTTGTCTTGCATGCCATCACACGCAAGGGGGCCGGCTATGTGCACGCAGAAGCGGCAAGCGACAAATATCACGGTGTTTCGAAGTTCGACGTTCCGTCTGGAAAACAGTCAAAGTCCGTTCCAAAGGCGCCCAGCTACACCAAGGTCTTTGCCAACGCTTTGATTGAGGAAGCCCGGCAGGATGACCGGGTTATCGCCATCACCGCCGCTATGGCGGAGGGAACTGGTGTTGACCTGTTTGGAAAACAATTTCCGGATCGCAGTTTCGATGTCGGGATCGCCGAGCAACATGCTGTGACGTTTGCCGGAGGGCTTGCCGCCAGCGGTAGGCGGCCGTTCTGCGCGATTTATTCCACCTTCCTGCAGCGCGGCTATGATCAGGTCGTCCATGACATCGCCTTGCAAAACCTTCCCGTTCGCTTTGCCATTGATCGTGCAGGTCTTGTCGGCGCCGACGGCGCGACCCACGCCGGAGCCTTTGATATCGGTTTCCTGGCAAATTTGCCGAATTTCACGGTCATGGCCGCCGCTGACGAAGCGGAACTGGTCAACATGGTCAAGACAGCGACCGAACACGACCTTGGCCCCATCGCTTTCCGGTACCCGCGCGGTGAAGGAACGGGCGCACAACTTCCCGTTCAACCGGTTGCCCTGCCGATCGGAAAGGGCCGGATCGTCGACATCGGGCACACAGCCGCGCTGTTGTCTTTCGGTGGACGGTTGGAGCAATGCCTAGAAGCCCGAGCGCTTTTGTCCGCACTCGGCATCTCCGTCACGGTCGCCGATGCCCGCTTTGCCAAACCACTCGACACGGAGCTGATTGAGGACCTTGTTGAGACCCATGAGTTGCTGGTGACAGTCGAAGAAGGCGCGACCGGTGGCTTTGGGGCCCTGGTTTTGCATCACCTTGCAGACCAAGGCCTATTGGATGGACGCTGCGGCGTGCGCACGATGACACTGCCCGATACGTTCATTTCGCAAGCATCGCCGTGGGAAATGTACAATGAAGCTGGGCTGAATGCCCGCCAGATCGCCGATCTCGTGCGCGTGACCCTGTCACGCATGGGTCACGGGACACGGGCAACACTCGGTGGCGGGACCACCCGAATACAAGATCGCCCCTTGTGGACGCACCATGCGGAGGACCGGTAAGAACGACAAGGGCAAATATCTCATCAACGAATAGATGATCTCAATTGGCGGATGACTGCTGGTATAGTACGATCCTACCTGTGGAGGAGCCGGATCGCCTAGGCCGAGACATCGGGAGGGGGAATTGGCCAATAACAACGACAGCGAGCGACAGACGGAAAAAAACCAGACACCGTCGGACCTTGCTGGCAATGGCCAGACGTTGAAGGCAGACGAAACTGCCAATTTGTCTCTGCAGGACCTCACCGTTCTGGAGACGACTGTGCGTGGGCAAGTGTCCGGTTTGGTCGGAGCGCTTCATCCAAAGGCTGAAAAACTTATTGTGAACGGGAACCCGGTTTCGGGTCTAGATCTTCGTTTGCATCCCGAACTGGATGAGCGGGCGCGGCAAATGCCGTCCATGGATGTTGCTATTTCCTACCGCGTGCCGTTCCTGAAATCACTGATCGACCCGGACCCACGCCACCACCGGGATCTGATCGAGGAACTTGTCCAGACCAATATCCCGCTTCAGACACTGGCCATACACTTGCTTTGCCCGATCGCAACCGAGCTTGGCAACTACTGGTGCACCGATGATGCCGATTTCATGCAGGTTGCCGTGGCTTCAACACGGTTGAGCAACATCGTCAATCATCTGACCCATGCCGGGCCTCAGCCATCCGTACCAACGTCGGCCAAACGGATCTTGCTTGCGCGGTCGCACGGGACCAAACATACGCTTGGTGTGAACCTGGTGAGAATGTGTTTCCGGGACCTTGGATGGATCGTCGATGGCGGCGCCGATATGGAAATCGGTGACACAATGTATATGCGCTTGTCTGCGAGGCCGTATGACATGCTTGGTCTGTCGGTCGGGCGTCTTGAAGAGGCCAATGACTGCATGGAAGCCATTCAACGGTGCCGGTCGGAAGCAGCGACCGACACGACCAAGATCGTCATTGGTGGTGCTGCTGTCCTCACGCATCCGGACAGCTTCCAGAACATGGGAGCCGATTTCGTCGCTCTCTCGGCTTTGGAAGCCATCACGTTGGCCGAACAAGCCGTTGGATGATCTCGTCCTGAATTGAAAAAAGCCATTGCTTCACCCAACGGCAGCTTTGCCACCTAAAGGCCTGCTTGGCGACTCAAACGTTGTCAGGTAACCAAAACGTCCCAAACCAAAACTCTCAGCGCCTCTAAAATGTCCCTTTTGTTCTCAAAAGGGAGAGGCTCTGCCGTCCAACAGGTTTTACACGCTGCAGGCATGACAGATGTCGGACACCCAAGAAAAAGAACAGAAAAGAGACCCATCGGTGACACCCGGTTTCACAGACGGCAAAGGCCCAGCAACCAAAATCATCAAAATGTGCCTCGGCCTCGAACCGCATGGCGAGCAGGAAGTTATTGAACTCGGCCATGCGCTTTACCGGCAGTGGGAGCAGTTTTATCGGCCTACCAGTGGGTCTGTTACGAAAACCCCGGACGAGATCCGCCAAATTACAAACCGCATGCGCGATTTCCTAACGAGCCTAAGAGTTCTTCAGTCACATGGCGCACTCCCGCACCCCGAGGACCCCGATCCCGGCACCCCCTACCCGGCTTTGAGTCTGGGCCTGATTAATCAGTGGTGGCATGGCATCGGTGACTGGAAGGCATAAAAAAGGGGCGGCAGAGATCTCTGCCGCCCTTTTCGTATTTGATCTGTCAGCCGATAAACCGGCTTGTCTCTCTCGCTTAAAAGTGGACAGACTTTGAATCCAGCGGCTTCTGCAGCGGCGGAGCGAACTTGGTCAGGTTGATGCCTTCAACCGCTTCCTTGTACTCGTCCATGGTCGGTGTCCGGCCTAGGATCGCAGACAGCACCACGACCGGTGTCGAGGCGAGCAGGGATTCGCCCTTCTTGGTCTCGGAGTCCGCAACCACACGGCCCTGGAACAGGCGGGTCGATGTGGCAAGAACGGTATCGCCCTTGGCAGCCTTTTCCTGGTTGCCCATGCAGAGGTTACAGCCGGGACGCTCAAGGTACAGGATGTTCTCGTACTCGGTCCGGGCTGCAGTCTTCGGTGCATTGTCATTGAACTCAAAGCCGGAGTACTTCTGCAGAACGTCCCAGTCACCCTCTTCCTTCAACTCATCGATGATGTTGTAGGTCGGAGCAGCCACAACAAGCGGTGCCTTGAAGTCGACCTTGCCTTGCGACTTTTCCAGGTTCTTGAGCATCTGAGCAACGATCTTGATGTCGCCCTTGTGCACCATGCAGGACCCGACGAAGCCGAGGTCGACTTTCTTTTCGCCGTGGTAGAAGGACACAGGACGGATCGTGTCGTGCGTGTACCGCTTGGAAACATCGGCGTTGTTGACGTCCGGGTCCGCGATCATCGGCTCATCGATCTCATCCAGATCGACAACGACTTCAGCGAAATACTTCGCATCGGCATCCGGGGTCAGCGCCGGTTTTTCGCCAGACTTGATTTCGCCAATGCGCTTGTCTGCCTTGTCGATCAGGCCCTGCAGAACCTTGGCATCGTTGTCCATGCCCTTGTCGATCATGGTCTGGATGCGGCCCTTGGCAAGCTCAAGAGATCCGATCAGGGTTTCATCGTTGGAGATACAGATGGAGGCCTTGGCCTTCATTTCCGCAGTCCAGTCGGTGAAAGTGAACGCCTGGTCTGCCAGCAACGTACCGATATGCACCTCGATGATGCGGCCCTGGAAGACGTTGTCGCCATGCTGCTTCAGCATCTGGGCCTGGGTTGCGTGCACGACATCGCGGAAGTCCATGTGATCCTTCATGGAACCCTTGAACGTGACCTTCACGCTTTCCGGGATCGGCATGGACGCCTCACCGGTCGCGAGCGCCAGCGCCACAGTTCCGGAGTCCGCGCCAAAGGCAACGCCCTTGGACATGCGGGTGTGGCTGTCACCGCCGATGATGATGTCCCAGTCATCAACCGTGATGTCATTCAGCACCTTGTGAATGACGTCCGTCATCGGGTGGTAGACGTTCTTCGGATCACGGCCGGTGATCAGACCAAACTTGTGCATGAATGACATCAGGCGCGGCGTGTTGGCCTGAGCCTTCAGATCCCAAACAGATGCTGTGTGACAGCCGGACTGATACGCACCGTCGACGAGCGGAGAAATCACCGTTGCGGCCATGGCTTCCAGTTCCTGGGAAGTCATCAGACCGGTGGTGTCCTGCGAGCCGACAATGTTGACCCGAACGCGGACGTCTGAGCCGGCATGAAGAATCTTGCCAGGTGTGGAGCCGACTGCGTTCTTGTTGAAGATCTTTTCAACGGCAGTCAGGCCCTGGCCTTCGTGAGACACCTCCTTGGACGGTGCAAAGACCGGCGGAGTTTCGATGCCGAGCGTTTCCGCGGCCAATGTCTGCAGCTTCTTGCCAAAGACGATGGCGTAAGACCCACCGGCCTTCATGAACTCCATCTTTTGGGGAGTGAAAGAAGAAGACATGTCGACCAGCTCTTCATCGCCAGCCTCATTGAAAAGTTTTTGCTTCTTCGTGTTGATGGTCAGAACCGTGCCGGTTTCGACAGAATACTTCTGCTCCAGCACCGGGTTGCCATCGTTGTTCAGTATCGGATTGCCGTCCGGGCCGAGTTTCTTGACCCAGTTTTTCAGATCGACACCGATGCCGCCGGTCACGCCGACTGTTGTCAGGAAGATCGGAGAAATACCGTTGGTGCCGGCAACAATCGGAGCAAAGTTGACAAACGGCACATATGGGCTTGCCTGTTTGCCGGTCCAAAGGGCCACGTTGTTGACACCGGACATGCGGGACGAGCCGACACCCATGGTGCCCTTTTCGGCAATCAGCATCACGCGCTTGCCCGGATGCTGCAGCTTCAGCGCTTCGATTTCTTTCTGCGCTTTCTCTGAAATCATGCACTTGCCGTGCAGTTCACGGTCGGCACGCGAGTGCGCCTGATTACCCGGCGAAAGCAAGTCGGTTGAAATATCACCTTCGGCGGCGATGTAGGTCACAACCTTGATCTCTTCGTCCAGGTCAGGAAGCTTCGTAAAGAAATCGGCCCGCGCGTAGCTTTCCAGGATGTCCTTGGCGATTTCGTTGCCGGCCTCATAGGCTTCTTTCAGGCGATCGGTATCTGCATCATACAGGAACACTTGGGTCTTCAGGACTTCGGCAGCGTCCTTCGCGATTGCCTCATCGTTGCCAAGGGCGAGATCCAAAAGGACCTCCACGGACGGGCCGCCTTTCATGTGGGACAACAGCTCGAAGGCAAAGGCAGGTGTGATTTCCGGAACGTTGACCGCGCCCAGAATGATTTCCTTAAGGAACTTCGCCTTGACGCCAGCAGCGCTCGTCGTTCCTGGCAAGGTGTTGTAGATGAAGAATTTGAGCGAGTCGTCGCGGTGTTCGTTGCCAGCGTCCTTGATCTGCGTGATCAGCTCGGCAACCAGAGCTCCGTCTTCGATTGGCTTGGGATGCAAGCCCTGCTCTTTGCGCGTTTCGATCTCGGCGAGATATTCAGTGTAGAGACTCATAAGGACCCCGGCGTCTTGAAGTTGGATATCGCTTAGTCGCCGGGTCGCACATTTGCTGGCTCGCCGGGTAAGCTCGCTGCGCACTACATAATTCAGTATACAATGGTATGCAATATTGTTCGCTGAATTAATTGCTGTTCGATTGCTTCTTAACCGCACACCACTGAGCAAGTCTTAATGGGCACTCGAATTCATGCGCCTATCACGACCGCCTGTCGCGTGATGCTCTGGGATGCGGCGCCCAATTCCCGCAGTCCTCAAAGCCTATCTAACTTAGCATTTTTTCATGGCCAACGGAATGAATCCTGTTCCGAAGGGTTGTTCCAGTAGGGCGTGCATAAATCTGGGTGTGGTGGACTCCAGACTGGGGGACGAGCGGTATGTTGCTCCGTACCGGAGGCCATTGCCTTGCGATTTTTCTTGCAAAGCCGCAACACAAACCAACGACAACAGCCAGCTCGCAGCCCGGCGCTGCGATTGCCGTTTATTCGTGCGATCCACGTCCGCTCACCTCACCATTCCAAGGCAACAGCAGTTCATCGCATTCGTCCAAACGCCGCGTGCACTGGCGTTTTGACGATACCGCACGTTCCGTCCCATCCAACAACAAAATCAGGAGCCTGAGATGCCTCGGTCCAATCAAGATCAACGTCGCGATCAGCAAAACCCGGATCAGCCACAAAACCAGCAAAGCGCGCCAAACACTTTGGCTCAGATTCAGGCAAACCTTGTCGCGGCTCTTGAAACCCGGTCCATTGACGGATCCTCCAGTCATGAGACCAACATCGACTGGGGATCTGTCGGCCAGCAAATGCTGCGGCTAACAGATGCGAACTACATAGACGGCATCGGCTCCGTCGCAACTGACCTTCCGAACGCGCGGGCGATAAGCAATGCGGTTGCGGAGCAAACGGAAGATGAGCCCAGTTCCTTCGGCCTGAGCGACATGTTCTGGGTCTGGGGCCAATTCATCGATCATGACATCACACTGACCGGCAGCGAGGGATTTGAATTCGCGCCGATTGTTGTCCCTGCTGGCGACAGCGACTTTGACCCAACCGGAACGGGTGAAGCGGTCATACCGTTTACACGCGCGGGATTTGTTGATGGAACCGGAGCCACGTCTGCCCGGCAATACAGCAATGAAATCACCGCCTTTATCGATGCCTCCATGGTTTACGGATCAGATGCCGAAACTGCCGCCTCGCTGCGCGGCGACGGAGGGAAGCTGCTCCTGACGGACAACAATCTCCTCATCGAAACGGAAACAGGTGGCGTGTTGGCCGGCGAAGTGCGCGCTGCGGAAAATGTCGCTCTGACATCCATGCACACCCTGTTTGCCCGCGAGCATAACCTCTGGGTGGACCGGCTGGCCCGCCAGGACACAAGCATGAGCTCGGATGAACTCTATGACGCAGCCCGGATCATCATTGAAGCTGAAATCCAGGCAATCACCTATAATGAGTTTCTGCCACTCCTCTTGGGAGAGGATGCCATCACGGATTACGCCGGGTACAATCCAGACGTAAATCCTCGCATTTCGGTCGAATTTGCAACTGCCGCTTTCCGCTTTGGCCACAGTCTCTTGTCATCCAGCATTCAAAGGTTGGACCGGGATGGCGACACCATCGCTGCCGGAAATCTCTCTTTGAGTGAAGCGTTTTTCAACCCGTCAGAGATTGCAGAGAATGGGGGCATCGACCCCCTTCTGCGCGGACTTGCAGACGGCATGGCGCAAGAGTTGGACACACACATCGTAGAGGATGTGCGCTCCTTCCTGTTTGGCGCTCCAGGCTCTGGCGGGCTTGATCTCGCCGCCTTGAACATCGAGCGCGGCCGGGATCTTGGGGTCGCCAGCTACAACGACCTTCGCGAGTCCCTCGGCTTGCAACGCGCAGCTGACTTCTCGGATATAACGTCGGATGCCACATTGGCCGCACAACTGGCCGGCGTTTACGGATCCGTCGATCAGGTCGATGCCTGGATCGGCGGACTTGCCGAAGACCCCTCGGGCAGCGGCATCGTCGGAGAATTGTTCGCGACGATCCTCCTTGATCAGTTTTTGCGGTTGCGCGACGGGGATCCCTTCTGGAGCCAGGGCCTGGATCTACCTCAGGCTCAGATTGACGCTCTGTGGTCCACCACGCTGGCCGACGTGATCGAGCGCAACACGGACATCCGGTCCATTCAGGACAACGTGATTCTGGCTTACGACCGCCTCGGCGGGACCAATAGGGATGATGCTTTGGTCGGTTCGGAAGAGCGAGACCTGATCTTGGGCAATCGCGGCAATGACGTTCTGGACGGCGCCGGCGGAGACGATCAGTTGGAGGGACAGGACGGAAACGATGTCCTGTTCGGCCAGGCCGGAAACGACCTACTTTATGGCGGCGATGGCAATGACGTGCTGGTCGGCGGCACGGGCAACGACACCCTCAATGGCGGGCGCGGCAGCGACGCCTATGTCTTTGACGGAGCCTTCGGATCGGACACAGTAACTGATTTCAGCACCAGTAACCGCAACGGTGACGTCCTTCAAATCGGGGTCGCAGGTTTCTCGTCATCTACCGAAATCCTGGCCGTCGCCGCGGACACCGATGCCGGGGTCGTTTTCCGTTTCTCAGACAGCCTGTCGATCACCCTGCTTGGCGTTTCCGTTTCGCAGTTGGACGCATCGGATATTCAAATCATCTGATTACAAAGGACTGAGGAACAACTTGCTGCGATCTGATCGGCGCAGAGACCCGACAGCCGTTAAAGCAAATCGCGTTTAAGCGGACTCAGGTTTCGCTGCCTCTCGGTAGCGCCTCGAACGCGAAACCTGAAAAATTCTGAATTCGATTAACCGCGACACGCTCTAAAGCAGGCTGTCGGGGATCTTCTGTTCCGCGGCCGTGTTCGCCCGCCGGAAGATGAGTGTCACCAACGTTGACGTGATCACTATGAACAGGGAATAGAGCGCCGCCACGGCCATGATCCCTTGTTGCTCGTCGCTCGGGAAGGTCAGGGCGATGATGGCGACAGCCAGCGGTCCATTCTGAATGCCGGTCTCCAAGGCGATTGTCCGAACATTGCGTGGATGGAGCTTCAAGGACCGGGCGAAGAGATAGCCGACCAATATCCCGAAGACACCGAGCATGATCGCTGCGAAATAGGTCGCCGGTGTGGTTGTCAGAAGGAATTGCCAGTTCCGCGGGATCCAGGAGATCGCGATGAAGGCGATAAAGAACAAGGCCAAGGCCGATCCGAAGAACTCCGTCACCGCTCCGATATTTGCACTGATTTTGCGCAAACCCATGCCGATCGCGACAGGGACCAACAGGATCACCAGGGTTGCGATGATGTTTTCCCGCGGGATTTCGAGATCCAGCGCCGTGGCGTAGATCACAAGGACAATCGGAATGAGGATGACGCCGAACACGGTCGAGGTCACCGTCATGAGTACGGAGAGTGCCAGATTACCTTTGGAGAAATAGGCAAAAATATTCGATGTCGTGCCGCCCGGCATACAGGACATGATCAACAGCCCGATTGCAATCGGCTCGGGCAATGCCAAAGCCAGTGTCATCAGGAAGCCGATGAACGGCATAAAGCCATATTGTGAGACAACGCCAACGGCGAGACCATAGGGCCGGCGCAGTGCCAGATAGAAGTCGCGCGGGGTCAGGGACGCGCCCATTCCCAGCATGATGACAAAGATCATGGCCGCCAGAAGCGCCTGTTCAAATGCTCCGACCATGTAGTGTTACTCCGCCGCCTGCAGCTCTTCTGCGCGCAGGTCTTTTCTGAGGATCTTGCCAACGTTTGATTTGGGCAGGTCGTCCCGGATCTCAACCCGTTTGGGCACCTTGTACGCTGTCAGGTGCTCCTTGCAATGAGCCCGGATCGCCTCTTTGGTCAGGCTCTTGTCGTTCAGAACAACATAGGCCTTCACCGCTTCTCCAGTGGTGTCATCCGGAACGCCAATTACGGCAGCTTCGAAGATACCGGGATGCAAGGCAAGGCAGTCTTCGACCTCGTTCGGGTACACATTGAAGCCCGACACGACAATCATGTCCTTCTTCCGGTCAACGATGTAGAAGTACCCATCCGGCTCCATCACGCCGATATCACCTGTCAGAAACCAGCCATCCCGCATGACGATCGCGGTCTCTTCCGGCTTGTTCCAATATCCAGCCATGACCTGTGGGCCTTTGGCGGCGATTTCCCCGCGCTCGCCCTGCGGCACCGGGTTGCCGTCATCGTCCACACAGCGCAACAAGGTGGACGGCAGCGGTATCCCGATTGAACCGTCCCGCGTCTTGCCGATTGGGTTGAAACTGAGAACAGGTGAGGTTTCGGTCAGCCCGTAGCCCTGCAGCACCGGCCGGCCTGTCACCTCCTCCCATCTCCGAGCAACATCGGCCTGCAAGGCCATGCCGCCGGCTGAGGAAAACTTCAGATATTTTGGCGGGCTGTCGAGAAACCACGTCTCGTTGCACAGACCGTTGAACAAGGTGTTCACCCCGCTCATCCAGGTGATCTTGTAATTCTCAAACGCGCGTTTGAGATTTGTCAGCGGCCGGGGATTCGGGATCAGAATGTTCCGCGATCCGATCCAATAAAAGGCAAGCAAATTCAGCGTGAACGCGAAGATATGGTAAAGCGGAAGGGCTGTCAGAGCGACCTCCTCACCTCGTTGTACCGCCGGACACATCTCCAGCGATTGCTCCATGTTCATAAGCAGGTTCTTATGGGTGAGCATCGCGCCCTTCGCAACACCCGTTGTCCCGCCGGTGTATTGCAAGCAGGCCACATCGTCGGGCTCGACGGACTGGTGATAGGCATCAACTTCGACATGGTCGCGGGTTTTGTGTTCCCGCCCCGCGGCAAGCGCTTCCGGAAAGCGGATATGCGGGACTTCGACCGGTTTGACCGACCGGTCCCAGTATTTTTGCACCAACCCGATGATGCCGCGCGGCAATGAAGGCAAAAACTCAGCGACCCGCGTCACGATGATGTTGGGGATCGGATGCCCCTTTGTTGCAGCCGGGATCTTGTCGGCAAACATGTCGACAATCACCAGCGCATGCGGTTCCGCATCCTGGAACTGGCGCGCCATCTCTTCTGCCGTGTAGAGCGGGTTGACGTTTACCAGAACACAGCCGGCCTTGAAGACCCCAAAGGCAGCGATTGGAAACGACAGGCCATTTGGCATTTGCAACGCTACGCGGTCGCCCTGTGCAAGTCCTGCCACCTCCCGAAGATAGACCGCAAAGGCGTCTGACATTTCATCGACCTGCTCGAAGGTCAAAGTGCCGTTCATGCCATTGTGCATGCAGGTCGTGAAGGCCGGGGCAGACTTGAAAGTGTCTGCTGCAGACCGGATCAAGTCACTGATCGTGCGGTAGGATGCGGCCTCTATATCGGACCGCACATCGGGTCCATAAAACGCGGTCCACGGACGATCGCTTGATGTCATTGCTTCCCCCCGGCATCAACGCCTGTTCCTCAAACAACCTTCAGTTGCCTCCTCAAGCACTGAAGATTGTGCCTCAACCATAGATGCGGGACGGCCTTAGTAAAACCCCGTGACGCAAGGGCATAGGCAAAGTTTTTTATTGGGAGAATTGACGAATGACACAAGTCTTTAATTGACAAAGCCGAACAGCAAACAATGCCGCCTCCCGAATTGAAGCATTGGGAGACGGGCAGGTGCCGTTTAACAAGCGCGTTATTTCAAGCGTGAAAGAAATTGACCGACCGGTCCGTCAGCGCGCACCAATCCAGAACGGCTGATCCTTGGTGGCGTTCCGGTACCAAGCCACTATCGCGCGCCGTTCGCTCTCTTCCATATGAGACACATTGGCCGGCGGCATGGCGTTGGTCACGCCAGCCTGCAGGTAAACCTGCTTGGCCGAGCGCACAACATCTGCTTCCGTCTCAAGAAGCACATCTTTCGGTGCCCAGTGTATCCCCTCGTAGAAGGGCTCCCGTGCATGACACATGGCACAGCGCCCGGGCACGATCGCCATCACCTCTTCAAACCCTTCGGCATTGGCAAAGACCTGCTCAGTCTTTGTCAGCTGCCGCGCTTCGGACGCTTCGTAGGTGTCGTGCTGAAGCGGAGCCATCGACAGCCAGATAACACCGAGGAACAGAAGCGCGGTTACCAGCCATGTCCAGGTCGGATTGCCGGTTCCGGCATGGTTGGAGTTGAAGTAGTGCCGGATGGTGACGCCCATCAGGAAGACAAGCGCTGCGATCACCCAGTTGTACTCCGAGGCAAATGCCAACGGGTAGTGATTGGACAGCATCAGGAAGATGACGGGCAAGGTCAGGTAGTTGTTGTGCGTGGACCGCAGCTTGGCAATCTTGCCGTATTTCGGATCGGGAGTCCGTCCCGCTTTCAAGTCCGCGACGACAATTTTCTGGTTCGGAATGATGATGAAGAACACGTTCGCCGACATGATGGTCGCCGTAAAGGCGCCCAAATGCAGCATGGTGGCCCGGCCGGTGAAGACCAGATTGTAGCCATATCCCATGACGACCAGCAGCGCGAACAGGAGAACCATCAACAGGGTCGGGTTGTCGCCAAGTTTTGACTTGCAAAGGAAGTCATAGACAAGCCAGCCGATCGACAGGGATGCTGCGGAGATCAAGATGCCTTGCCAAAGCGCAAGGTCCGCTTTTGCCGGATCGATCAGATAGAGTTCGCCGCCGACCCAGTAGACCATCATCAACAGAGCTGCGCCGGACAACCAGGTCGCATAACTCTCCCATTTGAACCAGATCAAATGTTCCGGCATGTTGGCGGGCGCGACCAGGTATTTCTGGATATGGTAGAAGCCACCGCCGTGGACCTGCCACTCTTCACCATGCGCGCCGACGGGCAAATGCGGCACTTTTCTTAGGCCAAGATCAAGCGCGATGAAGTAAAACGACGATCCGATCCAGGCGATCGCGGTGATGACGTGAAGCCACCTGACGGCAAACATCAGCCAGTCCCAAATGATGGCGATATCCAGCATTCCAATCCCTCCAAAAACTTTGCCATCAACCTAGTCGATCATCCAATTTTCTGATATCCCGACATAATCCAAGCAGTTTCAAAAAATCCGGAACAATCGCCAAATGGCTTACCTGGAGAATATCCGCACCTTTTTGCGTGTCTATGAGCTCGGTAACATGTCCGCGGCCGCAAGGGACCTTAGAATTTCGTCTGCGGTCGCATCGTCCCGGATTTCTCAACTGGAAGAACACCTGAATGTCCGGCTGTTTCAGCGCACGACCCGTGCCCTGAGCCCAACCGAACAGGGCAATATCTTTTACCGCGGCGCAACAAAAATAATGGAAGCGGTGGAAGAAGCGGAAGCGGAAATCACCAACATGACCCGCTCACCGCGCGGGACACTGTTCGTGGCCGCTCCCATCAGCATGGGGCAAAGCCTGATTGCCCCAGCCATTCCGACCTTCAAGGCAGACCATCCGCTGATCGATATCCGGTTGCGTTTGTCTGACCGGAAGGTGGATCTGACAGGCGAAGGGCTTGATGCAGCGTTCTTCTTGGGCGTTCCGGAAGACTCGAACCTGAAAATCCGCAAGATCGCCGATTGCCAAAGGATCCTCTGTGCTTCCCCGGATTACATCGCCAAGACGGGGCAACCGGCATCGAGCGCGGAATTGTCGACGGGCAAGTTCGACTGTTTGAACATGCGCTACCCTGGCGCGCCAGAATTTCAGTGGCCCCTTGAAACACCCGAGGGTGTGAAGCGCATTCCGGTCAAAGGCCCTTTTGAATCGGATCACGGCGATGTGCTCACCGCCTGGGCGTTGGAAGGTCACGGGATTGTTCTGAAACCGGTGTTTGAAGTGGCGGAACACTTGAAATCCGGGCGTTTGGTCCAGGTTTTAGAGAACGAACCACCGATCCCCGTTCAAATGGCATGCCTTTACACCCACCGCCGCCGTCAGGATCCTAAAGTCCGCCTCTTCATCGACTTCATGGTTTCACACATTCAGGACGAACTGGCCAAAACGCCTTCAGTTTGAAACCGGAACTGTGAAGCACTTTCAAGAATTATCGAAAACCGAATACCCGCGCGCTGTTTTATAAGACCGGAAAGCTTGGAGGTCTGTCTTGAATCGCTATCCCCGCAATCTTCGTGGTTATGGTCCCACGCCGCCGAACGCAAACTGGCCGAACGGTGCCAAGGTCGCTGTGCAATTCGTTTTGAATTATGAGGAAGGCGGCGAGAACTGCGTCCTTCACGGCGATCCCGCGTCTGAAGCGTTCTTGTCAGATATTCCGGGTGCCGCCCAGTGGCCGGGTCAACGCCACTGGAACATGGAATCCATGTATGAGTACGGAGCGCGCGCCGGTTTCTGGCGGATCCACCGGCTCTTCACCGGCGCAGACATTCCACTGACGATCTATGGTGTTGCAACAGCGCTCGCCCGCAATCCGGAACAGGTCGCGGCCATGAAGAGCGCCGGCTGGGAAATTGCCAGCCATGGTCTGAAATGGATCGAACACAAGGATATGGATCCGGAGACCGAACGCGCGGCCATTGCGGAAGCGATCCGTCTCCACACGGAAGTGACAGGTGAACGTCCGCACGGCTGGTACACCGGGCGCTGCTCGGAAAACACGGTCCGGCTGGTCGCTGAAGAAGGTGGCTTTGACTACATCTCCGACACCTATGACGATGACCTACCCTATTGGCTTGAGATCGGCGGCAGGCAACAGCTGATCATACCCTATACGCTGGAAGCCAATGACATGCGCTTTTCCGTATCACCGGGATGGAGCAGCGGTGAGGATTTCTTCGAGTACCTGAAAAACGCGTTCGATGTCCTTTATGCCGAAGGCGAAGCGGGCGCGCCGAAGATGATGTCTATAGGCCTTCACTGTCGCTTGATCGGCCGACCGGGCAAGATCGCTGCCTTGAAGAAGTTTATCGATTACATCCAGAGCCACACCGACGTTTGGTGTCCTCGCCGGATCGAGATTGCTGAGCATTGGGCCAAACACCATTCGCCGCAAGCCTTTGAGCGGCCTAGCCAGATGGATCGCGGCACGTTCGTTGCCAGATTTGGCGGCATCTTTGAGCACTCACCCTGGATTGCAGAACGAGCGTTTGATCTGGAACTCGGCCCAGCGCATGACTGTGCGGCCGGGGTCCACAATGCGCTCTGCCGCAAGTTCCGGACCGCGAGCGCAGGGGAGCGTTTGGGCGTATTGACCGCACACCCGGACCTTGCCGGAAAGCTGGCAGCGGCTGGACGCCTCACCGCAGAAAGCACCAGCGAACAAGCAGGTGCGGGTCTGGATATGCTTACCGACGACGAGCGGGAGACCTTTACCAAGCTCAATTCCGACTACGTCGCCAAGCACGGCTTCCCATTCATCATCGCCGTCCGTGATCACACCAAGGCGTCCATCCTGGCTGCCTTTCACGAGCGGATCGGCAATGATCGTGAAACGGAATTTGCCGAGGCCTGCCGACAGGTTGAGCGGATCGCGGAATTCCGCCTGATGGATGTTCTGCCATGACCATTGTATTGACGCCCGCTCCTCTGACAGCTGAGGCCTTTTCTGCCTATGGCGATGTGATCGAGGTATCCGGTGAGCCCGACAAGATCATCAACCAAGGCATGTGCGGGCGCTATCATGATCTGGCAAAGGTTGATTTTGGCAACGGCCGCGCCGGGATCAGCCTCTTTGACGCCAAGGCGCGAACCTTTCCCTACACGGTCGACATGGTCGAGCGGCACCCGGACGGCAGTCAGGCATTTGTTCCACTGGACGGTGTTCCGATGCTGGTGATTGTCGCCGAAGACCAAGATGGCGCGCCGGTCAATTTGAAAGCCTTTGTCACCCAGCCGGGGCAATCCATCAACCTTCACCGAGGCACGTGGCACGGGGTCCTTGCCCCAATCGAAAAACCGGGCCGCTATATCGTCGTCGACCGGATCGGGGATGGCGCGAACCTTGAAGAACACTGGTTCGATACGCCCTGGATCGTTGAGGCGGTTTGATCTACCGGGCCGCCATGAGGCGCGCCATGTCGATCATCCGGCAGGAAAAGCCCCATTCATTGTCGTACCAGCCAAAAATGCGGACCTGACGGTCCCCAACGGCAACCGTTTCCGGCAGAGCAACTACCAGAGACTCCGGCCGGGCACGCATATCGGTCGAGACGACATGATCGTTTGTAAAACCGACGATTGAACTGCTGTCAAAGATCTTCTGGAGCTGCGCGTTGACGTCGTCTTCTGGCGGCTCTTTCAACGTTAGCGTAACATCTATGGCCGAGACACTGATCGACGGAACCCGTACTGCGGCCCCACTGACCTTGCCGTCGAGCTGCGGCAGCACAACGCCCAAGAGCTTGGTCGCACTGGTGGTCGTCGGAACCATGGACACACCGCCTGCGCGGCTGCGCTCCAGCGGTCCGCGCGGCGCATCCACCATCGGCTGACTGCCGGTGTAACAATGCACCGTCGTCATGTGACCGGTTTCGATGCCGATCGCATTATCAATTCCGCGTAAGAGCGGAGCCAAGGCGTTTGTTGTGCAAGACCCATTGGACACAATCGTGTGGCTGCCGAGCTGGTCTTCATTCGCCCCGAGTACCAGGGTCACATCTGCAGCAGCAGACGGTCCGGAGATCAGCACATTGCGGGCGCCGGCCTTGAGGCCCCGGGACGCAACATCTCTGGTATCAGCCCGCCCGGTGCATTCCATAACCACATCCACACCTGACAGGTCGAACCCGGAAATGTCCGGAGCACACGTGAACGGGATTTTACGCCCGTCCACGATCACGCTGTCGTCCATGTGCTCAACGGATCCCGGATAAGGACCAAAGACGCTGTCGTACTTGAAGAGGTACGCGCAAGTCTCGAGCGCGGCGATGTCATTGATCTGCACCACATCAATGGAGTGATCAGCTGGCAATCGCAGTATTTGGCGCAAGACAGTCCGGCCAATACGGCCGAACCCGTTGATGACGATCCGCATGTTACATATCCGCTATGATGAAGAGCAGCCGGAACACCCGGCATGGCCGGGTTAATACGGCCCGGCTAATGCAACCGAACCGCGGCCTTACTTTTATCAATCCACGGCTGTCTGTCTCGAAAAACATTGTCCTTAGAGACAATTATGGGAAAGGGCAGGCAAATGCCCTACCTCTTCCCATTCCGTCTGACGCAGATGTTTAGAGCGCCATGTGCCGATTGACGTCCTTGTAGAGAAGGTACCGGAATGGCCCCGGGCCGCCGGCATAACAGGCTTGAGGACAAAAGGCCCGGAGCCACATGTAGTCACCGGCCTCCACTTCGACCCAATCCTGATTGAGCCGGTAAACCGCCTTGCCTTCGAGCACATAAAGCCCGTGCTCCATCACATGGGTCTCGGCAAAGGGAATAACCGCCCCCGGCTGGAAGGTGACGATGTTGACATGCATGTCGTGCCGCAAGTCCTTGGGATCGACGAACCGGGTCGTTGCCCACTTGCCGTCCGTTCCCGGCATCTCTATTGGCGCGACATCGTCTTCATGGGTCACAAAGACCTCAGGGAAATCCAGACCGTCGACAGCTTCATAGGATTTGCGTACCCAGTGAAAGCGCACTGGATTGGTGCTTTCATTCTTGAAGGTCCAATCCGTCTCGGGCGGCAGGAAGGCATAACTCCCGGCGCGCAATTCATGGCGCGTTCCCTCGACAGTCAGAACGGCCTCGCCCTCCACAACAAAAAGAACACCTTCAGCATCGGGGTCCGTTTCCGGGCGCTCTGAACCGCCACCGGGTGAAACTTCCATGATGTACTGCGAAAAGGTCTCGGCAAACCCGGACAATGGGCGGGACAGGACCCAAAGACGCGTCTCATCCCAAAATGGCAGATAGCTGGTTACGATATCGCGCATGGTCCGGCGCGGAATGACGGCATAGGCGTCTGTAAAGACGGCCCTTTCAGTCAAGAGTGTTTCCTGCCCTGGATGTCCGCCTGTGGGCGCATAGTACGACTTCGGCACTGCCATTCTTCCCTTAAATTCAGTTGCAAACGGAAATATGGCCTTCAACTGCCTCATAAGCCAGAGGGGAAAGAGATCAGCAGTTTTCGATTTTTCAAGAAAATGGGATGATTACGCTTCGCAACAAGGATAATGCCTATTTTAGTTCCGCTTCGGGCGCCGTTTTCCAATCGGTCAAAGAGGTTCGTTGACGCGATACACCATGTTCCGTCTTGTTCCAACGGTAAGGTGCTGAGGCCAATTCCCAGACGGCTCTGTAAAAAGCGAGACCCGCAAACATCCAGTAGATCAAGACGCCCGGTGCGTCGAGCAACCGGATGCCATGCCCGCGCCTGCGGGCACCTGTCCACAAAGCAAACAAAGCGCCCGCATAGCCAGCGGCCGCACCTGATACAAACATCACGGTCAGCACAATATTGCCGAAGAAATAAGTATGGTCGTAATACCCAAGGAGAGTGCCGGTCAGGAGAACCAAGAAAACCGGATGTAGTGCGATCAAGAGAAAAGTGCCGAGGAACAATGCCGCCAAAACGGCTGTTCTGACCGCTCCCAGATCGCTCAGTAGCCGTCTCGGTGATCGGGCATGAACGAAAATTGTCTGCAGCCACCCTTTGTGCCAGCGGGCGCGCTGGGCGAGCCAAGCCCTCAAGGTAACCGGCGCTTCTTCCAATGTCTGACACGGCAAGACACCGAGCCGGAACCCCAGCCGTTCGAGCCGGACGCCGAGATCAGCGTCTTCGGTCACGTTGTACCGGTCCCACCCACCAACAGCATGTAATGCACTGATGCGGAAGTGGTTGGAGGTCCCACCCAGCGGAAACGGCCAACGATGCCTGAACAACCACGGCAACAACTGGTCGAACAAGCAGGCATATTCAAGCGCGAACTGGCGGGAGATGAAGGTCTCGTTGGCGTTATCGACAAGCAATCGCGCCTGCAGGCAAGCGAGCTCGGCCGGTCCTCTAGCAAACAGGAAAGCAGCCTTCTTCAGCTGGTCAGGGTCCGGCCGGTCTTCCGCATCGAAGACAGTCACATAAGTTCCGGTGGCTGCTGCCAGACCGTAGTCCAACGCGCGTGGTTTCGTCCGGGGTGTCCCGTCCGGCACCACCAAGGCTTCGATGTGAGACGGCAGATCTTCAGGAAGGGCTGCCGCGGTTTCAAGGTCGTCTGTTTCCATCAGGAGGAGGACCTGCAGCCGGTCGCGCGGATAATTCAGCGCATTTAAGGCCCGTAGTAGATCCGGAACAACACCTGCTTCCCTATAGAGCGGAACAAGAACCGTATATCTCGGCCAAATGATCAGCCCGGAGCTTAAGGGTTCCGGCAAATGGTAGACCAAGTCTTCCTCTTGAGAAGACTGTGCGCAGACAAAGCGGATGATCCCGGCTCCCAAACAGGCCAGCGAAACGACGCCGGTTACAACAAACAACAAAGCCCCGGAAATCATCTGGCTGACACCCAGCACAAAGACAGCAAGAAAACACAGGATCAAAAGGACCGCCGGCAACCGGATATGCCGCGCCGAATAGGACGGAAACCGGATTTCCAATTCTCCGGCCGGTGAATTGGATACATGGGACGCATATTCGATTGCGGCGGGGGTCGTAATCCTGATTTGTTTGGCAAGCACCGGATGGCGTTCCAAATGGCGGCGGACAGCGAGAAACTGTCCGGGCTCCGGAGCGATCGCATAAAGCGCCTGATTTCTGTAAAGCGATAGAAGGGTCGGGCCGAACTCCGCCTCCCCTATGGCCAACGGCCGATCGTTCAAGGTGCGCAACCGAAATCCGTTTTCGGGCAAAAACGGTAGATTGCAGAGTTCTGCAAAGGCGCTGTAAAGACACTCCGTAGTGACAATGGCGTGGCGAAGCAGATACTCTTCGAACGGGACGTCATGAACTTGGGCCGCGTCATGAGCCGCTGTTAAAACCGATCGGGGAACGCCACGTGACAACAGGATTTCAAGAACACCCGGCAGACTGTCCTGCATTTCCGTTCCCCCCGCATACTCGATACACGCACTTCTGCCGTAGGGGATCATCAATAAACGAAGCTGAGTTGCTGCCCCCCGGCAAACGGGTATTTGGTGTTACTTTCGTATTTTTAGTTGCATTACTATTAACTATAATCGCTATGGTTGCAACTTCTGATTTAGCTCGGGCAGATCAACCGGAAATCATCGTTCCAAATTTCTGGGATCACAAAGCTGTTTTTGACCGGCCGAACAACATCCCGGACACAATCCAGTTTCTTGCAACGGACAACTTCCCGCCCTTTGTGTTCCGCGATCCGCAAGGCCGCTTGACAGGGTTCAACATCGACTTGTCCCGTGCCCTATGTCAGGAGCTCGCAATCTCCTGTGCGTTGAAAATAAAGGACTTTGAGGTCTTGATCCCGGCCTTGGAGGAGGAAGAGGGAGACGCAATCATCTCAGGCCTTTCCCGGTATTCGCCGCAGGCCCGCGATCTGACATTCACCGACGATTACATGAAACTGCCGGCCCGTGTGATCGTTTCAAACTCAGCGGATAACGACTTCGGCGATGCTCCCGAACCCGGCCAAACAGTCGCGGTCCAAGCCGGAACCCGTTACGAAGCCTTTGCACGGAAGTTCTGGCCCAACGCCGACATCCTGAACTTCCCGTCTACTGCAGAAGCGAGAGAAGCTGTGAAGAATGGGACGGCAGATGCTCATTTTGGTGACGGTCTCAGTCTCTCGTTCTGGCTGCGCAGCCCGGCCGCAGAAAACTGCTGCCGCTTTGCCGGTGGTCCCTGGTTGGAGCCGGGTTACTTTGGGGAGGGTATGGCGATTGCTACGCGGAGCGGTGATACCGAGCGGGCCGCAGCATTGAACTATGCCCTAAGGCAGCTGCACCAAAAGGGCGTCTATCAGGAACTGTATCTGCGTTACTTTCCGCTCAGTTTCTACTGACTTTCCGATGTCTCGGGACGCCGTCTGGACCTCAGAAACGGAATAGCCAGACTGAACGGCAAACTGTGCGCTTTCGGCGTGAGTTCGGGTCCAAGACCGAGCTCCATGCCATCGTGCCCCCGCTCAGGCTGCGGCACATAGGTTCCGAAAATCCGATCCCATACGGAAAGATTGAAACCGTAGTTCGAGTCCGTCTCGCGGCGCTCAACCGAATGATGTACCCGGTGCATGTCCGGTGTCACGATGACAACTCTCATGACTCGGTCGAGCCATCCCGGGAGCGAGGCATTGGCATGATTGAAAAGTGCTGCGCCATTCAACACGATTTCAAAAACCAGCACCGCTTCCACCGGTCCGCCGAGCGCGACTATAACCGCACCTTTCCAGACAAACGAGAGCAGGATCTCAATCGGATGAAACCGAAGTGCGGTGGAAACATCGACCTCAGCATCTGCGTGGTGCATCCGGTGGATGCGCCAGAACAGCGGCACCTTGTGAGACGCCCAGTGCTGGAACCAGACCGCAAGATCCAGAATAACGAAGGTCAGCAACCAGGCCGCAACGCCCGACCAGCCGAGCCAGCCGAACAGGCCCCAGCCATTGTCGAAGGCCAGCATCGCCAAACCAACACCACCAATTGGAAAGATGAACCGAACCAACGCTGCATCAAGAACGACGAGCGCCCAATTGGTCGGCCAGCGTTTGCTCCGCCCGAGTGGTTGCTCCCGCTTTGGCAATGCGAATTCAATAGCCGCCATAAAGCCAAATATTCCCGCAAAACAGGCCAGCCGGATTGTGTTCGTATCCAGACCTTCCAGTAATCCAGCCGTCTCCACCTGCACCTCGCATCCCTGACTTGCTTTCCTTGCCGAGCATATGTAGTGCACGGACACGATTTCCAGCAATTCACATTCGCGCGGCACAGCAGACAAAACCATGGCTAATTTTCTTTGGACCCGGCCGGACACAGACCCCGTGGCAACACTACTCCTGGCACATGGGGCCGGCGCGCCGATGGATTCCACGTTCATGGAGAAGCTTGCAGGTGCGCTCGCCGAAAACAGGATTGCGAGTGCACGGTTCGAATTTGCTTACATGGCTGGCCGCAGAACTGGCGGCCCAAAGAAACCACCGCCGAAAGCCGACAAGCTGATCGGTGAGTTCCAAACTGCCCTGCAGAAGCTGATGAGTGAAGCAGAAGGACCGCTTCTGGTAGGCGGAAAATCCATGGGCGGTCGGGTGGCTGCCATGTTGTCCGGTGGCGGTTCCCTGCCCGCCCGGGTTAAGGGTGTCTGCTGTTTCGGTTATCCGTTCCATCCCACAGGCAAGCCGGATGCCGAATGGCGACTTTCCGCTCTTCAGGACGCCAAGCGCCCGGTACTAATTCTGCAGGGAGATCGCGATCCCTTTGGCAATCAGGCGGAAATTGATGCCATCACTCTGCCCGATGCTGTCGCGCTCAGGTATCTGGAAGACGGCAACCACGACTTTGGTCCGCGTGGCAAATCGCCCGCAACGCTTGATGGCAACATCCACGCTGCCGCTCAAGCCGTTGCAGAGTTCGCAGCCGGGAATTGACACTACTCGGCGGGAGTCAATCCACGTCCGGTCCCAGCAGATGGTGGCATGGGCCTCTGGCGCAGATGGATAAGACCGGCGATATCGTCGCCAATCTTCAGGAGAGCTGGCACCAGCACCAAAACCAGCGCTGTTGCCGTTGCCAAACCGAACACGATCGTGATGGCCATGGGCAACAGGAACTGAGCCTGCAAGCTGGTCTCAAACATCAGCGGCAACAACCCGCCGATGGTGGTCATTGAGGTCAACAACACGGCCCGCAGACGGTCGCAACTTGAACTGATTGCAGCTGAATCCAGGTCTTCGCCACTCTTGCGCCGTTCCTCGAAACGAGCGACCAAAATGATCGAGTTGTTGACCAGGATCCCGGCAAGTCCGAGCAAACCGATCATGCTGAGAATGGTGAGCTTAAAGCCCATCAGGTAATGGCCGACAATTGCACCGACGATGCCAAATGGAATGATCGACATGACAACGAGCGGCCTGGAATAACTGCCGAAGATCGCAGCAAGAATGATGTAGATCCCGGCAATTGCCATCAGAACACCGGTCAGGAGCTCGGAGAACGCATTCGCCTGCTCCTCTGCCCGGCCCGCAAAGGAATACTCCAGACCGTAGCTTCTGGCGAGATTGGGTAGGAAAGCCTCCTGAAGCTCGGCAATGATCTGGTTGTTCGACGTCACCGTGCTGTCGATGTCGGCGACAACGGAGACAACCGTCTTGCCATCCCGGCGCAGGATCACCGAAAAGCCTTGCGCATCGGTCAGGTTGACGACTTCTGTGAGCGGTACGAATTCACCGCCCGGTGTTCGCAAGGACAACTGCCGCAAGGCGGCCGTACCGTCGACATCGATCTGCTGGCGGACCCGAACGGTCACCTCTTCATCGCCTTCAGCAAACCTCCGGGCGATGTTGCCCTCAAACGCATTGCGGATCTGCCGGGCTGCACTTTCCACCGTGAACCCGAGCGCCCGTCCGCGTGGCGTCAGCTCAACCAGCAGCTCCGGCTTGCCATAAGGCAAATCATCCTCAACGCCGCTGGTCCCCGGGAAGGCAGACAGTTCTTGCTGCAGCTCTCGTGCCGCGGCTTTCAGATCCTGAAGCGATGCCCCGGTCAGACGGATATCCAGATCCCGTCCCGGGGGACCGCCGCGCCGTTCGGCGATCGCAACACGTGAAATCCCGGGAATTTCCGGAACGGCCACCCGCCATGCATTGACAATGGCCGGTGTTCTGACAGTTCGCTCCTCGGACCGGCTGAGCTGAACGGTGATGTTCGCGACATTGTCGCCACGGTTGTTGCCCGCAACGCCGAGTGTCGCGTAAGTCGCAACGACAAGGCTCGAACCAGCACCGCCGGTGAGCTCCGCCTCCGCTTTTTTGAGGGCGTCCTCAATTTTGATGATCCCAGCAATCGCCTGATCTTCCGGGATGCCTGCATGGAAAAAGATAGAGGCAGTCAGGTTTTCCGCTTCTGGCGAGGGAAAGAATGTGAAGCCCACCCGGCCACCCCGAACCAGCCCGACAGCCAGCACCATGGCGGCAACCGCAACCGCGAAGGTCACATACCGCCAGTTCACCGCGACTTTCACAAAAGCATGGAACGGATAATCGCGGACCCAGTTGAATCCAGCGTCAAACCCGCGGCGGAACCAGCTTGGCTGGCCGCTGCGGCGGGACCCGGCCCGTGACCGGCGCATGACACTCAGAAAAGCTTCAAATCCGACTGCAAGTGTAAAACAGACCGCGACAACAATCGCCTCGAACGGAACCAAACCGACGGTGTTCTTGAGGGCGCGCAAGGGATCATCGATCACATCCAGGAATGGGGGAACCGACATGTCCGGCTGGTTGACAAGCGCGCTCAGGAACAACGCAGGCGCACCCGCAAGAAGAACGACGCGCCACCAGTTCCAGCGCGGCCGGCTGCCGAGGGCATGCGACAGGTGGCCCGGAAGGATCATGAAACATTCGATCAAGGATGCGATGACAACAGCGACCACAACGACGGGCAGCGTTCCCATGATTTGACCGAGCACATCACTGATCAGGAGGATCGGCACAAAGGCCGCAATAGTCGTGAGGCTTGCGGCAAAGATCGGCGCCAGCATCGTGGTTGCCCCGTTGACAGCCGCATCTTCAGGACTGTCACCCATGGCTTGACGGGTCGCCGTATGCTCGCCGACCACAATCGCATCATCAACAATCACGCCGAGCATCATGATGAGGGCGAACATGGAGATCATGTTGATGCTCTCGCCCATCAGCCACATGATCCCGAGCGTTGTCATCATGGCGACCGGAATGCCGGCTGCCACCCAAAGCGCGATCCGTGCGTTAAGGAACAAGAACAAAATCCCGACCACGAGCACCAGACCAGTGAGCCCATTTTCGACAAGCAGGTTGATGCGGCCCTTCACGGCGTCGGCGCGGACATCGTATTTCAGGATTTCGAGTGACTGCGGCAGCTGAGGCGTGATTTCTGCCAAATAGTCATCGACGATCTGCGCTGCCTTCAATGTGTCGGTGGTCTCGGCTCGAAGAATGTCGAGCTCAATTGCGCGCGCGCCTTGAGAAAAACCCTGGTTTTCGCTCTCGTCAAAATCCCGGACGACCGTGCCGATATCCTCAACCTTGGTCTTTTCGCCCGATGCAAAAGACTTCACCTCAACGCGGCCAACAGCCTCCGGTGACCGGTCCTCAGACAAGGCCCTGATCTGCCGTTCGACACCTCCGTCGAGATTGCCGGCAGGCAAATCAACTGTGTTTCCGGCAATCTGGGTAGCCACATCCGAGACGGTCAGATCCAGCCGGCGGAGTTCGCGTTCCGGTATTTCAACGAGATATTCCGGCGACCGGTACCCCTTGAGCTCAACCTTATCGATGCCACGGGCGAGCAGGTCATCGCGCATCTGCCGCGCAAAGACTTTCAGCGCCTGTTCCGGGAATGGACCGCGCAGGGCGAGCGTTGCGACCCCGTCTGTGAAGTTTGCCGCCGATACGACGGGCGTTTCGGAATCCACAGGAAGCGTCGTGACCGCAGAGACGGCCTGTTCGACATCCGACAATGCCTTTTGCATATCGGTGCCTTCGAAAAACTCCATCCGCACCGAGGCGCTGCCCTCGCGGCCGTAGGACGTCAATTCCTTCATGCCATCGATGAACCGGAGTTCGGGCTCGATAACTTCAAGAATGTTGGACGACACGTCCTCCGCACTGGCTCCCGGCCAGGCAACCGAAACGGAGATGCTGTCGATCTTGACGGTTGGAAAGAACTGCGTGTTCAGCTTCGCAAGGCCGTATGCGCCAAAAAGCACCATGATTGCCATGATCAGGTTGGCTGCATTCGGGTGCCGGACAAGAACTTCCATGATGCCGCGGGGTTCCATTGGGCGTGCCATGTCGTCCCCCATTACTGCGCAACGGCAGCAGATTGATCTGCAGGCTCAGCAGCTTGGTTCGCGGCTGGTTGCTCAGCGTTCACGTCGCTGACCAGCAGTCCTTCGCCAGCTTCCGGGATCCGCGTCACCAACAAGGTTTCACCGGAGTTCAGATCGCCGCGCACGAGGATGAAGCCGTCGTCAATTGCAAGTCCGTTCACTGACCTGGCCTGAAGGCGATTGTCTTCAACGACATAGACAGTCCCCTGGCCATAATACGCTGTTTCCGGGATGCGAAAGCTGTTGGCGTAGGTTCTGTCCGGAACCGCCACTTCGACGAAGGCACCCGGCCGCAGCGGAACAGCCGCTCCCGATGCATCAATGCGCGCTATCAGATCAACGCCGCCCCGGTCGCTTGCGACATCCGCTCCAATTCGCGTGACTGTTGCCGGATAAGTAACAGGCTGATCCCCGAGGTTCCAGATCACGTCGACCGGGCGCCCGACAACCGTACCGCTGTCTTCGAGCAAGCGGCCGTACTGGTTGTCCGACAGGGTCAGCCGGACTTCGAATTCGCTGCTGTCGTAGAGGGATACGATTGCATCATTTACGCTGATAAGACGCCCTGGCTCTGCTGCCGAAGAGCGCACGATCGCATCGAAAGGTGCCGTAAGGACGGTGTTCTCCAGCTGGCGCTGAGCGTTTTCAAGGCGCCATTCCAGGCGCTCGACAGTCGCCTTTTGCTGAACGACCTTTGCTTCTTCCAAAGCCAGTGTGTTTTCGGACCGTTCAACGCTTTGCTGGCGCTGGGATACGATCAGCTTACGGTCGTCAACGGTTCGCTCTGTTGCCGCACCACGTCCGAGAAGCTCCTCTGCCCGCTCCAGATCCCGTTGGGCAAACTCCAGCTGTTCTCCGGCACGAACCAGATTGGCCTTTTCAAGCGCAACACGGCCCTCGTTTTCCACCAGTGCGGCTTGCGCTTCAGCAAGGTTGGCACGGGCTTCGGTCACGGCCCCTTCATAGTCGAAACGATCAATCACAACCAGGGTATCGCCGCGCTCGACTTTGCCGCCTGCCGTCAAGTCTGGATGAACTTCGACAATCTCGCCGCCGACCAGCGCCCGCAAATCGACTTCCCGGCCAGCCTGGGTCTGGCCGTAAACGGAGATCAACGGCGCATAATCGCCTTGTTGAACTGTGGTGGTTTCAACCGCATAACTTTTTTCCTGAACCGGCCGCTTCGGCACGTCCGGGCGGGTTGCAATGAGCTGATTCATGCCCTTGAAGGCACCGAAGAGAATGGCAAATGCAAGCGCCGTTTGAAGCAGCGCTTTCAGAACCAGCTTTGTGCGCTCCATCGGTGTCCGTGTTCGCCCTGCGGGCGGAAGGACTTCAGGACTTGGCGGCTTGCCGGTTTCCGGTTCAACGGACTGCAACATACTCAAGCTTTCTCACAGGTGCGAATGCGACGGCTCTAGACTATACGCGAACCGTGGGCATAAGATTACTTTGCACCGCAAAAAATCAAGGTTTTCAGCGCAGAATCGCGCCCTTGAGGCCGGAATTCGTGTATCCAATTGTATCAGCGGATACAGTCTGCAGGCCAGATGTCACCGGCCTGCAGACCATTCTCAGCGGTCGAATTCGTAAGTGGTGCTGCAGAATTCGCAGGTCACGACGATCTTGCCATCAACCGTGACTTCTTCCACTTCGTCTGCGCTAAAGTTTGCCAATACATTGGCAACTTTGTCGCGCGAGCAACGGCATTTGTCGGCAATCGGCTGGGCATCGAAAAGCCGGACGCCGCGCTCATGAAACAACCGGTAGAGCAGCGTTTCGACGCTGACTTCAGGATCGGTCAGCTCCACATCCTGGACCGTATCGACAAGTGCCTTGGCCTCGACCCAGGCATCATCTTCGTCAATTTCGTGACGCACGGTTCCCGCCGGCGCATCACCCGGATCGATGTCCGCCTGACGCATCCGTTCCGGCGCTTCAGGCAGGAACTGAATTAGTAAGCCACCGCCTGTCCAGGATTTGACCGGCGCATCTCCGTCCTGCCGGGTGTAGAGTTCACCGACAGCCAAACGGACTTCGGTCGGGATCTGCTCAGATCGCTCGAAGTACCGGCGCGCGACCTCTTCCAATGAGATACCATTCAGCTCGACCAAACCCTGGTAGCGCTGCATATGCTTGCCCTGATCGATGGTCATCGCCAGATGACCATGCCCGAGCAGGGCTTCTGGCGTGGCAGCACCGGCATCTATCAACCCGGCAACACGCTCTGCGTCGAACGTTGCGCAAGCACGGATTGCGTCCGGCGTTTCAAAATCGACGACCAGCATCGATACCGGACCCTGCGTCTGGGTCTGGAGTGTAAACCGCCCGTCGAACTTCAGAGAGGTTCCGAGCAGGCTTGTCAGGACAATGGCTTCCGCCAGAAGCCGGGATACCGGCTCCGGATAATCATGGCGTCCAAGAATTTTCTCAAGGATGGGGCCAAGCGCAACACTGCGCCCGCGGACATCCAGTCCTTCCACGGCAAAGGGCCGGACAGCGTCCAGCCCTGCGGGCTTGATGCCCAGTTCTTCCAAATTTAATGCCACTTTGGCTACGCCTTAAGCTGCGCCGAAACACCAGGCCAAAATGCCCTTTTGAGCATGGAGCCGGTTTTCGGCTTCGTCAAACACGACAGAGTTGGGACCGTCCATGACCTCGTTGGTGACTTCCTCGCCGCGGTGTGCCGGAAGGCAATGCATAAACAGTGCATCACCATTTGCCTCCGCCATCAGACGTTCATTTACCTGATAGGCACTCAGCAGGTTGTGACGGCTTTCGGCGTCGTCGTCGCCCATCGACACCCAGCAATCGGTGACGACACAGTCGGTCCCTTTGACAGCCTCATATGGGTCGTCGGTGACCAGAATGGAACCACCCTTGGCACGGGCGGTCTCAATCAAGTCCTGAGGCGGGGCCAGTTCGGCCGGTGTCGCGATGCGCAGTTCGAAATCCAGACGCGGTGCGGCGTGAACCCAGGACGCCAGAACATTATTGCTATCGCCGGTCCAGGCAATGCTGCGCCCGGAGATGCCACCACGATGCTCTTCGAAGGTCATGATGTCTGCCATGATCTGGCACGGATGCGAGATCTTTGTCAGGCCATTGATCACCGGAATGGTCGCGTTTTCAGCCAGTTCATTGAGAGCTTCGTGGTCCAGGATCCGGATCATGACGCCGTCGACGAACCGGGACAGCACCTTCGCCGTGTCGGCGATAGTCTCGCCTCGGCCCAGCTGCATCTCCGCACCGGTCAGCATCAAAGTCTCACCACCGAGTTCACGCATTCCAACATCAAAGGAAATGCGGGTCCGTGTCGATGGCTGCTCGAAAATCATGGCCAGAACTTTGCCGGCGAGCGGCCCCTCACCCCGGCGAACGCCGTTGCGGGTTGCCTTGATTTTCTTTCCGGTTTCCAGAATAGCGCGCAGATCATCGCCCTCGAATTGGGTCAGATCCAGGAAGTTTTTGTACGCTCCGTTGGCGGTCATTCGGCCGCTCCTTCCAACAACTTTTTCTCAACGGCGAATGCAGCCTTCTCCAGCCGATCAACCGCATCGGAAATCTCTTCTTCCGAGATGGTCAGTGGCGGCAGGATCCGGACAACGTTGTCACCGGCCGGGACCGCAAGAATGCCCGCTTCGCGCGCGGCGGCGACATAGTCTCCCACCGGCGCGGTGCACTTGATGCCCAGCATCAGACCATTGCCCCGGACAGCCTCGAACACCTTCGGGTGGCTATCGACCAGCCCGGAAAGCTTTTGCTTGAAGGAGAGGCCCTTCTTTTGAACCTCTTCCAAAAAACCATCTGCAAGAATGACGTCCAAAACCGCATTGCCAACAGCCATGGCCAGCGGATTGCCACCGAAGGTCGTGCCGTGGGTTCCGGGTGCCAGCGCGGACGCAACTTCTTTGGTCGCAAGACAAGCGCCCATCGGGAACCCACTGCCTATACCCTTGGCGACGGCCATCAGATCCGGATCAACGCCAGTCCACTGATGCGCGAACATTTTTCCGGTCCGGCCGACACCCGTCTGGATTTCGTCAAAGATCAGCAGGGCTCCGGTTTCATCACAAAGCTTACGCAGAGCGCGCAGGAATTCGTAGTCGACTTCCCGAATGCCGCCCTCGCCTTGGATGGGTTCGATCGCGATCGCTGCGGTTTGCGGACCGACCATGGCTTTCAAGGCCTCCAAGTCCCCGCTGGGCACCTGATCGAAGCCTGGGGCCTTCGGTCCGAAACCTTCCAGATATTTCGCCTGGCCACCTGCTGCAATCGTGCCGAGTGTCCGGCCATGGAAAGCGCCTTCAAAGGTCACGATTTGATACCGGTCCGGCTCATTGCGGTCATAGTGATAACGCCGGGCACACTTGATAGCCGCTTCCATTGCTTCGGCGCCGGAATTCACGAACAAAACCTTGTCTGCAAATGTTGCATCGGTGAGGCGCTGCGCAAGCCGCGCGCCATCCGGCATCTGGTGCAGATTGGAAATATGCCAGAGCTTGGCCGCCTGATCTTGAAGGGCCTGGACCAGATGCGGATGAGCATGTCCGAGCGAATTTACCGCGATCCCGGACCCGCAATCGAGAAATCGTCGGCCGTCACTCGTAACAAGCCAGACACCTTCCCCGTGATCGAATGACAGGTTCGATCTTGCGTAGTTTCCAAAAAGCGCGGACGCGGACATACCTCTTTAGTCTCCTTTGGCCGCCGGAAGCGCCACTGGTATCGGACCGTCGGAACTCCGGGGCATCGCCTTAAATAAAGGCCAAAAACGCAATGTGCCGCCAAAGCGGCGGCACGTTGCAAGATCCTTATACACTGCCGAGGTCCCCGCCTGTCAATGGAAATGGCCATTGTCGGGGTTCGGGCTGTTTTATGTAAAAGTCTCAATGACCTCGCATCTGTTGGGGAAAAGTCCGTTCATCCCCAACTCACTGCAGCCTGACGGTTGCTTCACAAATTAACGTTATTGTAACCTTTGACTAATCAGACACGACATCTCGTGCGGCGTATCAAATAGAGGCACAAGATATGCCATAATGGACTTGCGTTTGCGTGTCCAATAACGGGATTTTGGCCAGTCACTGGCCTTGGCAAGGGGTGCGGCAATGAGTTGGACGAACGAACGAGTTGAGCTTTTGAAGAAGCTCTGGGGCGATGGTTTGAGCGCAAGCCAGATTGCGGGTGAGCTTGGCGGTGTCACCCGGAACGCGGTGATTGGCAAGGTACACCGGCTTGGTCTTTCCGGCCGCGCAAAGTCTTCTTCCTCAAGCGCAAAACCGCGCCGTCCGCGCACAACGGCCAACCCGGCGTCTCAATCGGCACCGAAACGTCCGCAAACACAGCCGCAGACCCAAGGCTCCGCAGCGTTGAAGATGGAACCGACACCGGCCCCGGTCGCAGAGGTTCAACCCGTTGCAGAACCGATCGCTGACGTTGTTCCAATGTCCAAGCGGGCGACCATCCTGACGCTAACTGAGCGCACCTGTAAGTGGCCGATCGGCGATCCGGCGACAGAAGACTTCTACTTCTGCGGTCAGGTTTCCGAAGCCGGGGTGCCCTACTGCCCCTACCACTGCAAGATTGCTTACCAGCCGGTCGCTGACCGCCGCCGGAGCGCCAACAACAAGACCAGTGTTGCCCAGGCCTCCTGATCTCGAAATACCCAAGAAAAAGCCCGCCGATTTGGCGGGCTTTTTTGTTTGTCTTGAAAGTCTGGATCAGGCTGCAGTGAACTGGTCGTTGAAGGCATAACCAGCTCCGCGCACCGTGCGGATTGGATCCTTCGCCTTGCCTTTGTTCAGCGCTTTGCGCAGCCGGCCTACGTGAACATCGACCGTGCGTTCATCCACATAGACATCGTGCCCCCAGACGCCATCCAAGAGCTGTTCGCGTGAAAAGACCCGGCCTGGTGCGGTCATCAGGAATTCCAGAAGGCGAAACTCTGTTGGCCCCAAATGGATTTCCTTGGTGCTGCGCCGGACGCGGTGTGTTTCCCGGTCAAGTTCGATGTCGCCGGAGCGCAGCATCGTGGACACCACCTCCGGGCTTGCCCGCCGCAAGATCGCGCGGACACGCGCCATCAGTTCGGGCACTGAGAACGGCTTGACCACGTAGTCGTCCGCTCCGGTGGACAGACCTCTGATGCGCTCGGCTTCCTCGCCGCGCGCCGTCAGCATGATGACCGGCAAGCGCTCGGTGTCTTCGCGTGCCCGCAGGCGCCGGCACAGTTCGATTCCGGACAGTCCGGGCAACATCCAGTCCAGCAACAAAAGGTCCGGCTGGGTTTCCCGGAGGCGGATTTCCGCCTCGTCGCCGCGGACACAGGTCTCGACGGCGTATCCTTCAGCTTCCAGATTATACCGCAACAGAAGGCTCAACGGTTCTTCGTCTTCGACGATGAGGACCTTCGGCATGAATTCTCGCTCCAATTCCCTCAGCCGGCACTAAAGCGCCGGCTTACAGTTCCTGCTTCACAGCCCGCTCAGGCTGGCTCTGGCAACTCACATAGCGCCGGTTTCATCAACCTTGGTGCGGTCTTCCGGAAGCCGCTCGCCCGTCACCATGAAGAAGACGTTTTCGGCAATGTTGGTGGCATGATCGCCGATCCGCTCGATGTTCTTCGCACAGAAGAGAAGATGGACGCAGGAGGTGATCACCCGTGGATCTTCCATCATGTACGTCAGAAGTTCGCGGAACAGAGAGGTGTAGATCGCATCGACTTCGGCATCAGCTTCCTGCACGTGGCGCGCAGCCTCTGCATTGCGTCCGGTGTAGGCATCCAGAACCTTTTTCAGCTGCCCGAGGGCCAGCTCGGTCATGTGTTCCACGCCAATCGCAAGTTTCTTGCTCTGAATGTCATTGTCGATGGCGATGGCGCGCTTGGCAACGTTCTTTGCAAGATCGCCAACACGCTCCAGATCGTTCGCAATCCGGCTGGCGGCTGTGATTTCACGCAGATCCTGCCCCATTGGCTGACGGCGCACGATCATTGCAATCAGGCCTTCCTCGACGTCCTGGTGCAGCGCATCAAGACGGCGATCCTGATCAATCACGCGGCGCGCCAAATCGGTGTCGCCGGACACGAGGGCGGAAACGGCTTCTGCAAATGCTTTTTCTGCAAGACCGCCCATTTCAGCGATCCGGCCGGCCATGACGTTCAATTCGTCATCATAAGCCGTGACTGTATGTTCAGACATCCTGTGTCCCTTCGAAAAAATGTGCGATCCGGTTAACCGAAGCGGCCGGTAATGTAATCCTGCGTACGCTTGTCCACCGGGTTGGTGAAGATATCCTGTGTCGGACCTTCTTCAACCAGAATTCCCAGGTGGAAGAATGCAGTGCGCTGAGACACGCGGGCGGCCTGCTGCATGGAGTGCGTTACGATCACGATCGTGTAATTCTCGCGCAGCTCGTCGATCAGCTCCTCAACCTTGGCGGTCGCGATTGGATCGAGAGCGGAACACGGCTCATCCATCAGGATCACTTCCGGGCTGACGGCAATCGCGCGGGCAATGCACAGACGCTGCTGTTGACCACCGGACATGCCGGTTCCAGGTTCGTCGAGACGATCCTTGGCTTCTTCCCAAAGACCCGCCTTTTGCAGGCTGGAGGCCACGATGTCATCAAGCTCAGCCCGGTTCCGGGCCAGACCGTGAATGCGCGGGCCGTAGGCTACGTTATCGTAAATCGATTTCGGGAACGGGTTCGGCTTCTGGAACACCATTCCGACCTTGGCGCGCAACTGCACCGGATCGACTTTCGGATCGTAGATGTCTTCGCCGTCAATCTGGATGGAGCCTTCGACCCGGCAGATATCGATCGTGTCGTTCATGCGATTGATGGTCCGCAAGAATGTCGACTTTCCGCACCCGGACGGACCAATGAAGGCCGTGACCGAACGCGGCTGGATTTCAATATCCACATCCTTGATCGCGTGCGTGTCGCCGTAATAGACCTGCACTTTTTTGGCTGAAATCTTGCTGTCGGTCATATCTGTCGCCTGTTCAATTTTCGGCATGTCATTCATGGGTACGCCTCCTTACCAGCGACGCTCGAACCTGCGGCGCAGGATAATCGCGAGGATGTTCATAGACAGAAGGAAGATCAGGAGGACGATGATACCGCCCCAGGCTTTCTCGTAGAACGCGAAGTCGGAACGGGCCGCCCAGGTGTAGATCTGTGCCGGCATCGCCGAGTTCGGGTCCATAAATCCGGAAACGAAACCGTCCGGATATCCGCGGGCCACAAAGCCGACCATTCCGATGAGAAGCAGCGGTGCTGTTTCCCCAAGAGCCTGAGCCAGACCAATGATCGTTCCGGTCAAGATGCCTGGCATCGCCAGCGGCAGCACATGGTGGAACACGGCCTGCATCTTTGAGGCCCCAACACCGAGAGCTGCGTCGCGGATGCTTGGCGGCACGGCTTTCAGCGAGGCGCGTGTGGAGATGATGATTGTGGGCAGCGTCATCAGTGTCAGAACAAGACCGCCAACGATCGGCGCCGATTGCGGCAAGTGCATGAACTGGATGAACACCGCAAGACCAAGAATACCGAACACGATGGACGGAACGGCCGCAAGGTTCGAGATGTTCACCTCGATCAGGTCAGTGAACTTGTTCTGCGGTGCAAACTCTTCAAGATAGATGGATGCAGCGACCCCAATCGGCAGGGATAGGAACAAGACCACCAGCATCATGAAGAACGATCCGACCACAGAGGCCCCAATGCCGGCTCCACCCGGATTGTCCACGCCAGAGTCTGCCCCGGTGATGAACGGCCAGTTGAAGACCGTCTGGATAATCCCGCTCTCGACCAGCACGTCGACCAGATCCAGATCAGATTTCTGGAGGAACCGGCTGTCTGTGATGTTGTCCCGGGTCAGGCGGCCATTCATGTAACCGTCGACACGGGAGGATGCCGCCAGTTCGAAGGCAACCGGTTGACCAAGCTGGTCCTGGTTCGCCCGGTAGAACTCGCGAATGGTGCTTCCCGGCTTGCCGACAATCCGCTCAATCGCTGCAATATCGAACGGAACCTGGATGTCCTTTTGCTCAAACTGCGCGCTCATCGCTTCAGTGAACACAGCCTCGTAAGCCCGTGTCTTGAAGAGCTGGCTTTCAGCATCGTCGAACTGTTCCTGGGTGACCGTAAACTCAACGGTCAGTACGGTCCGCGTAAAGGCTGGAATGCCTTCGCTGATGATTGAGTAGGCCAGGACGACCAAGAAAAACAGACCGGCTCCGATAGCGGCAATGCCGTAAGCCTGAAAGCGTTTCTCGGACGCATTACGTTTCTTTGTCAGCTCGTCCGTCGCATACAGTGAGCGCGGCTGTGCTGACGTTTTTTCAGGCGCTTTAGCGCCGTCTGGAGAAAGAGTTGCGTCGGTCATCAGTCATACTGCTCCCGGTATTTGCGCACGATGTAGAGCGCGACAATGTTCAAACCGAGCGTCACCACAAAGAGCGTCATGCCCAGCGCAAAGGCGACCAGCGCCACCGGGGATGCAAAGTCTGCATCGCCCGTCAGCTGGCTGACGATCTTCGCTGTCACTGTTGTCATTGCATCGAAAGGATTGAGGCTTAGGCGCGCTGCGGCACCCGCACCGAGCACCACGATCATCGTTTCACCGATGGCTCGGGAGGCCGCCAGCAGGATTGCGCCAACAATACCCGGAAGGGCAGCCGGCAGAATGACCTGCTTGACGGTTTCGGACTTGGTCGCACCCAAGCCATAAGAGCCGTCACGCATGGCTTGCGGAACCGCGTTGATGATATCGTCAGAGAGCGAACTCACAAACGGGATCAGCATGATGCCCATCACGAGGCCGGCGGTCATCACTGCCGTACCGGACTGCATAATCCCGGCCCCGTCCGGCCCAAAGACTGAGACAAGAAGCGGGCCGACTGTCAGCAGCGCAAAGAGACCGTAAACAATGGTTGGAATCCCGGCGAGGATCTCAAGAAGCGGCTTGGCGACGGCGCGCACTTTCGGTCCGGCGTACTCTGAGAGGTACACCGCAGCAAACAGGCCGATCGGGACAGCCACGGCCAGGGCGACAAACGAGATGTAGAATGTGCCCCACAAGAGCGGGATGATCCCGAGTTGTGAATTACCGCCGCGGCCGGAGAAGGTTGGTGACCACGTCAGGCCGAAGAAAAAGTCGAAAGCAGGGTAGAGCCGGAAGAACTCAACCGTGTTGAACACCAGCGAAAAGACGATCCCGGCAGTCGTCAGAATCGCGATCGATGCGGCCGAGATCAAAAGTGCCTTGATGCCCCGCTCAACCGTGTTCCTGGCTCGGAAGTCTGCCCGGGATTCATAAAGCCCCCATGCCGCCCCGGCCAAAGCCGCAAGGATGACGACAATCGACATCATGAAATTGCCGGTGGCGTTCAGCACCCGGTACTCTTGGGCTGCCCGGAGGATCGGCTGGGTGATCTGAGACGTGACAACCTGCCCCGCCTCTTTCAGCCGTGCCGTGACATCGTTGAAGTCGGCACGGGCATTGCGCGCGAAGTCTTCCGTAATCAGCCCTTGAGCAACGGCGTTGTCCAAACCCCGCGCTGCCCGGCGCACTTCGGCAAGCACAAGCCCACGCGACGACCCTTCCGCGATCTCGCTGTCCGGGATCAAACCTGAAACACTGTTGTTAACGATCAAAGGCTGCGCCAGCAGCCATAGGACCAGAATGAGGAAGGCAGGAACCACCACCTTCATTGCGACGTTTGAGCCGTAGTACGAAGGAAGCGAATGGAGCTTTATCTGCTCGCCTCCTGCGCTCGCTAAAGCTCGACCACGTCCGAGTACGTACCCCACCACCGCAATGGCGAGTACGATCAAGATGAGCCAGACCACAGGCATCTGCTTCCCCGGATTTTATATGAAATTTCCAAAAAGGAGAAAGGGGCGGCGGAATATGCCGCCCCTCATATTCGAACCTGAAGGCTCGATTACTTCATGGTTTCTTCAGCTTCGATGGAAGCCTGAGTAGCAGCCAGCTCCGGATCGGAAACCAGGCCGTACTGAGCCAGCGGGCCTTGCGGGCCGGCGATTTCGTCAGCTGTGAAGAACTGAGCGTACTCTTTCAGACCCGGGATAACGCCGATGTGTGCTTTCTTGACGTAGAAGAACAGCGGACGGGAAACCGGATACTCGCCAGTGGAGATGGTCTCTGTGGAAGGTGCGATGTCAGACATGGTCGCAACTTTCAGCTTGTCGGTGTTGTTCTCGTAGAACGCCAGACCGAAAACGCCAACGCCGTTCGGGTTGGAATCGATGCGAGCCAGGGTCTCGGTGTAGTCACCGTCGATGTCAACGGACTTGCCGTCTGTACGAACTGCAAGACATGCGTCTTCAGCGTCGTCTTCGGACATACCACCGTCCATCATTGCCTTCATGGCGCCGGACTCTTCACAACCAACGAGGAGAACTTTCTCTTCGAAGACTTCACGAGTGCCGTGCTTGGTGCCCGGGATGAAAGCAGCGATTTCAACGTCCGGCAGGGAAGCGTCAACTTCGGACCACTTTGTGTACGGGTTGTCGACGATAGCGCCATCAACCAGGACTTTCGGAGCAAGAGCATTGTGCCACTGAACCGGTGTGAAAGCGGTGAAAGCCGGGCCGTCTTTTTGGGATGCGAAAACAATCCCGTCATAGCCAATGCGGACTTCCATGATGTCGGTCACGCCGTTTTCTGCGCAAGCCTTGATCTCTTTTTCGCGGATTTTACGGGACGCGTTTGCAACGTCGATGGTGTTTTCGCCAACACCTTCACAGAAGCGCTTCAGGCCAGCAGAAGAACCGCCGGACTCAACAACCGGTGTCGGGAAATCGGTGTTTTCACCGAAAACTTCAGCGACGATTGAAGCGTAAGGAAGAACGGTTGAAGAACCGGCAACCTGAACCTGGTCGCGAGCCTGAGCGGCGCCAACGAATGCAGTGGAAGCAACAGCAAGAGCAGTTGCGCTAACGAGGGTCGTAAATTTCACTTGACCACTCCCTTTGAATGTCAAGGTTTGCAAATCCACGCTGGACGCGATTTCGTCCAAGCGCTGCCCGGAACCTAGGCCCGATGGATGAGAGTTCTATGACAGATTTTTTTCAGTTTTATGACATTGTAAGTATATGTATTTATTGATTAATTCTACAATTCTACATTTCTTTGTGTCATCCAGCGCTTCCGATTGACACATAATCCATGGCGTGACTAACACGCAGTAGAGAAGCTCTCAGGTCCCCTCACCTCGAACCCGCTTCTTTAGGTAGTAGAACACGTTCCAGCACGGTTCGCGTGATTAGCCAGCGAACTCGCCCCATAAGTCATTCTGACAATGAAGACTTTCGATCCAGCAACCGGATAAGTCGCGGTTGCTCGGCTCGGAAACAGACACTAGCCGGAAATGATCACCTTGAACGTGGCGCCCTTACCCGGCGCGCTCTCGACATCGAGCCGGGCGCGATGACGGGTCAGGATGTGCTTGACGATCGCAAGACCCAGCCCTGTGCCTTTCATGGCCCGGCTGGAATCAACATCAACGCGGTAGAACCGTTCTGTAAGGCGCGGCAAGTGTTCCGGAGCAATCCCTTCTCCGTAGTCGCGTACGGCAAGTTCCCACGCGATCTCGCCCTCGCCCATCTGTTTAGAGGTCAAACTGACATCGACAACTTCGCCGGTGCTGCCGTATTTGAGCGCATTCTCGACCAGGTTTTCTGTTACCTGGATCAGTTCGTCCCGGTCGCCCGAAATCATCACCGGCGTCTCGGGGAGATCCAGCCGGATCGTCATGTTCATGTCGCGCGCCAACGGCCCAAGAGCGTCATTTGTGTGTCGGACGATTTCGCAAAGATCGACTGAAGTTTGCGGGCGAACATGGGCACGCAGTTCGATGCGCGACAATGACAAGATGTCGTCGATCAACCGGCGCATCCGCCCGGCTTGATCCAGCATGATGGATAAGAACCGGTCACGTGCCTCAGCGTCGTCTCGAGCTGGCCCTTGCAAGGTCTCGACAAAACCGGTCAGTGATGCGAGTGGCGTGCGCAGTTCATGGCTGGCATTGGCCACAAAATCGGTCCGCATACGTTCAAGGCGCCGATTTTCCGTCTGGTCCTGTACCACAACAAGAACAAAAGCGGGTTTCCGGCTGCTCGCCTGTCCTTCTTGAGGACCCGGCTCGTGAATGGGCGCGATATAGGCCTCAAGCCAGGTTTCTGTTGGAACCTTCTCGATCCAATTGATGCGCTCTGCAGTGCCGTTTGAACAGGCGCGATCAAACGCTTCCAAAAGCGATGGAGCCCGCAAGGAGAACGACAGCGGATCTCCCGGTTTCGCGCCGGGGTAAATCTCCATCGCCCGTGCGTTGACATACCGAGTGATGCCACGCGCATCTGCAACGAAGCACGGCGTTGGCAAAGCATCGACCGTGACCTTCATGTCCGTTCCAGGCCACATGCGCCGCATTCTGCGCTGCGCATTGATCTTCAGCCGTCGGCTGGCGGAGTTGCGGGGGATTGAGAGCGTGGCTGCCAAAGTGGCCGCAAAACAGAGGAACCCCACCCATAACGGGATTTCATACACAACCACAAGACCAGTCAGAATGACCGCGCTGGCCAAGAGCGCCCACCGCGCATCCCTCAAGCGGCGCCGCGGTGTTTCCACAGGCGAAATTTGAGGGCTGTCTTCAAAAGGCGGTTGAGACACGGTCATGGGCTTGCGGGTTTGAAACGAACTCTGGGTGTCCGCCGGTTATAGTTATTTCGACACCTCACCTTGCAGGTTAGGGTGTGAAGGCAGGAAACTTGCACTCCGCCTAGCACAGAATGCATGTCAGCTAAACGACAGAATGGCGGCTTCCTGACGCAGGCGCATCATTTCCGCTTCAGCGTTTTTGCCGCCGCACCAATGTTCTTCAAAATTCGTGGCCAGCCATTCGATTGCATCATGAGCTGCATATATTCGCCGCCCGCCTCACCATGCCGCAGAAACTTGTTGTGTACGACCTCAACCCGCGTCACCTCTCCGGCCTCGCGAAAATTGAGCATGACCCGGCTGGCTGCAGCCGGATCAGCGATCAAACTGCCATCCTGCGCCACCTGCCAGGATATCCGAATGTAGAGCGGTTCTTCTATGGAAAGAACGGTACCCCAGATGCGCCGCTGCCCCTTGTCGTCGATTTGGTAACAGGCGCCGCCAGCAAAGGGCTCAATGCGGACATCAAGGTCACCGCTGGGGGCCTCACTCATGGGCGGGCACCACCAAAACTCCGGATGGTCGACAACCAGCTTGAACGCATCAAGCCGCGCGAGCGGGATTACGCTCTCAAACCGGCATTCAAATTCCGATGCCGCTTGGCTCGTCATGGCAGCGTTGTTTTCGACGTCTTGTTTCATCGGGTTTGACAAGATCCCATGTTTTGGGCTCGATGCTTCATCATATGGCCGTTATCCGATTCAAACGTCAATTGCGTGACGTCCGGTCCCATCCTTCAGGAACCATCTTAGCATGAAACATGACCGATCCTTCGATCCGCGCTATGGGGAACGCGTGGAGCTCCTGCCCGGCCTTTGCCGCGTGACAGCAAGAAACCCGGGCCCGTTCACTTTTCATGGTACGAACAGCTACATTCTGGGCCAGAAGCACCTGGTTGTTGTGGATCCGGGCCCGGCGGACGAAGAACATGTAGACACCTTGCTATCGTTGACGGATGGCGCACAGATCGAGGCTATCCTGGTCACGCACACACATGTGGACCACTCGCCCGCGGCCCGGATGCTTCAAGAACGCTCAGGCGCAAAGATCATCGGATGCGCGCCGCACCGTGCGGCCCGCCCCCTCATGGAAGGTGAAGTCAATCCACTGGATGCCAGCGGGGACAAAGACTACGCGCCGGATCAGGAGTATCAGGATGGCGATGTATTTGAAGCAGCAGGCATAAAGTTTGAAGCCATCGCCACACCAGGTCATACCGCCAATCACATGTGTTTTGCCCTCTCTGGCGAAGACGTGCTGATCAGTGGAGACCATGTCATGGCTTGGTCCACGTCCATTGTCGCTGCCCCGGACGGTTCCATGCGCGAGTACATGGCTTCCGTCGACAAGTTGCTTGAGCGCTCCGAGACAACCTATTTGCCAGGGCATGGCGGTCTTGTTTCTAACGCGCTCACTTATGTTGAGCAGCTGAAACAGCACAGATTGTCCCGCGAGGCCTCAATCCTGAATGAACTTGGCACGCAACCACGCAGCATTCCGGAGATCGTTGCCAAGCTTTACGCCGATGTGGATCCCAAACTGCACGGTGCGGCAGGGCTGTCAGTGTTTGCGCATTTGGAGGATTTGACCGAACGCGGTCGGACAATTGCAGACCCAAGTTTGGCTCTGGACGCAACGTTCCGGCTGACAGCATAACCGATAGATATCAGCCTTCGAGATCATCCAGCTCGAAGGCGTCGACAGAGAGCCCTTCATCATCTTCAAAGTAGGGCTTGAAGCTCGGCAATGGGATTGTTTCCCGATCGCGCTCAAAAACTTCCAGAGGGGCGTCTTCCTGAAGGTCAGCCTCTTCAACCGCCAGACGTTCCAGATCGCCGTAGGTTTCAAGAAGAACCCGGTCGACTTCATTCATGAGACCTCGGATGACATCCGCATTTCCCGAAAACTCACGTAAAGGCGACTGAGATCTGGAGCGGACATCAAGGAGCGCACCGACAGGATCCGGGCGGACCCTCAGGGCAATATCGTGCTTAAGGCCCAACAGCTGAGTGGTTTCCTCGGCCCATAACGCGGTTGGCGCATCCAAGAGGTCGGGCGGAAGTTCATCAACAACCCGCCAGTTCAGCTCATCAACCGCCTTCTTTGCAGCCGCGTGCAATTCGCCCGGAGTTATCCGGTAGCGCCGTGGAACAATGTCCGGGTAGAGCTCCAATTGAAGCTCCGCGGCTGACCTCTCAGTGCGCATGGCCTCCTGGTACTGGGTCCAGGCCGTGTTCCGGACATGCGACGCCATCCAGACCAATACAGCCTGGTCCGACTGCGGCAGAACCTCCACCAGCAGCGGTGGCTCGTCCGGGTCCGTGGTCACATCCGTGAGTTCCGGATCCACGATGAGAAGTCCCAAAACGGCTGCAGGCGCACACAGCGCAACGGCACCCAACATGACACCAAGTATGGAAGATCCGATACCGCCGCCGCCACGGCTCCAGATCCGTACAAATGCAATCAGCCCACACAGCATGGCCGTGACGGCCAAAACGGCTGCCACAGAGAGGGACAAAACGAATGTATCGGGTGTCAGAAGATCAAAACGCTGCGTCACCAAGGTGACCAAAGCCAGCGCGAACGCAAGCGCCCCGAGAGTGCGGCTGGCTGGTGCAGCTTTTGATCTGTGAGCCGGGTATTGCTTCATCTGACCTTGCGTTCAGTTTCCAAACGCCTGTTTAGCATTCCTGACCGTGCCGGCATAGCGGGCATGTGCCTGATGTCCCCGGCAATACATCGATCTCCGGCCTGAAGTACTTCGCAACCAATGCGCTCACCCGGTTCGTTAAGAAAGCCTTACCGCAATTGTTCACGTTTGAACCAAGTTGGTAACAACCTGACATCCTTTTTGAGTAGCCGAACACGGAACGTCGGGGCATCCTACGTTTATCCGGGTAAGAAAACGCGAAAAATGGACAAAATGTCATCTAAGCGCCTTATTCCGGCACCACATCACCGGTTGCGGATCAAAACACTCTTAGGCCGCATCGATTAGAAACTGAGACAGAAAGACGGAACGGAACAATGTCTGATCAAACTGCCCGCCCTGCACAAACTGCACAGGCTGGAGCAAAACTTGAAAGCCTCTACAAGCCAGTCGGCATCGCAGCCCTAAACGCTGCAGCATTGTGCTTGCGTCCGTTCTCGAAAAAGACCTCCGGAAAATAATCCGTCAGGCGAAATCGGAGGCGATCAGGCATCGCCTTCTGGTATTAAAACACACGACATACCGTCAAACCCTTTTGCATGCGTAGCAATAGCGCGTGCAAACCGTAAGCGTTTGGGTGATCCGTCAACACTGTTTGTTGGTCAGGGTATGTTATTGAAATAGCCGCAATAGTGGTTGCGCGCACCCAGTAATTTTGGGCAAGCTCCTGAGTGTCGATTGCATTGCAATCTGGGTGGAGCTTGTCTGAATGATCATCGCCTATTGCCCGTCAGTGAATGGCCTGGAACGTATCGAGCTTGCCGATGACGCAGCCCTGCCATCAACCTCTGTATGGATTGATCTCATCAGTCCAACGCAAGAAGAGCTGACCAAGGCAGAGCGGTTGATGGGGGCCGAGATCCCGAACCGGGATGAAATCACCTCAATCGAAACGTCAGAACGCTTCTATCTGGAACCCGGCGCGGTCGTGATGACGGCACAAATGCCCGCTGTGTCCCATACCCTGGATCCGGTCCGGTCTTCCGTGACCTTTGTTCTGAATGCAAAACGCCTGGTGACCGTCCGATACGGCGAGCCGAAATCCCTGACGCTTTTGGCCCGAAAGGTACAATCGGACGCGACAATCGCGCATCTTGGACCTGCGATCATGTTCGCGCTGTTGGACATCATCGTCGACCGGTGCGCTGACGAAATGGAAACCGCGTCTGCTTGTTATGACGACCTTGCGCTGAAAGTCTTCGGTGACGGCCTCAACACACGGAAAACCGCCAGCTACAAGGACGCGATCAGGGAACTGGGACGGATCGGCTTGAGAGTTGCCAAGATGCACGATGTGTGCGCCGGACTGGCAAGGATGGTGCTCTATATGACCACCCATGCCAAGCGTTTCAATCTCAGCGACGACCAACTGACCGATTGCAAGATGTATGGGCGGGACATCCACTCCATCAAGGAGCACGGCGATGCGCTCGACAACAAACTCACATTTCTTTTGGATGCAACCGTTGGCCTGGTCTCCATGGAGCAAAACCAGATCGCGAAAATCTTTACCGTTCTGGGGCTGATCTTCTTGCCTCCGACGCTTATTGCGTCGATCTACGGCATGAATTTCGTCAATATGCCGGAGCTCCAATGGCAAATGGGGTTCCTGTTTGCCATTGGTCTGATGGTCATCTCCGTCGGAGTGACCTTCTTCCTTTTCCGCTGGCTCCGGCTGCTGTGAGATGGTTTAGGCCGTGTGGACGAATTGGCGATGCATTTCGCCGGGATTTGCATCCTTCAAGATCAAGGAAATCCGGTGAAGGTGATGCTAGCGCATCATCAAACCGGATTTGCGCTGGAATTGAGCAATGCAAACACGGCCCAAAGGGTGAGACAGGTGCCAGCGATCTGGCACCGCCGATCCCTTGACCGTATATCGATATGCTCTGCAGGACCGTCGTCGCCATATCTTGGCACTTGTCTCACGAAATACGTCTCCAATTCGTCCACACGGCCTAAGGATAAAGGCGCTCTTTGTTCCATGGCTCGGACGGGCTGGACCTCTTGAACTTTACCCGGTCATGAAGCCTGAAGGGCCGGTCCGCCCAAAACTCAATCTCACTAGGGATCAAGCGCAGCCCCGACCAATGTTCTGGGCGTGGAATTTCGCCAATGCCGAACTTCGCCGTGTATTTGGCAACTTCCTTTTCCAATGCAAACCGGCTCTCCAGCGGCCGAGATTGGCGGGAGGCCCAGGCACCGATGCGGCTGCCGCGCGGCCTGGACTGATAATACTCATCCGCTTCTTCGGCGGACACCTGGACAATCTCGCCCCGGATTCGGATCTGCCGCCGCAGCGACTTCCAATGGAAGCACATGGCTGCCTTACCGGCCGACAACAGCTCACGGCCCTTGGCGCTTTCCAGGTTTGTGTAAAAAACAAACCCAGTTTCATCAAAACCCTTTAGGAGAACCATGCGTACATTTGGCAACCCGTCCGGATCAACCGTCGACAGCGCCAAAGCATTCGGATCGTTGGGTTCGGTCGTTTTGGCTTCCTCAAGCCATTCATCAAACAGCTCAAATGGTTTCTCTGCCTGAACAAAGTCACCTTTTGTTAACTCTTCATGGGGATTCTTGAGGTCTGTCATTGGTACCCTGTCGAAGGATTCGATGGCCGGAGGAACGGCAAGAAGATGCCGCCCTTGAGAAAGGCTATCAAGTGATGCGCCGTATGCGTTCATATACTGCCAGACCCAGCAAGATCCACCCCCTGAAAAGCCAATACGCAGTGGTGTGCGCACTTGTCATGGGATTGACCACATCGGGATGCAGCCAGGTTGGCATGCAGGTCGGCACCGATGACTTGAAAACACCGACCATTCTGACCGGGTCCATTCCCTCAGCGGCAGATGAAGCCTACACAGATCTCAGCGTTGAGGACCGGCAATCCATTGCGAAGAACTTTGACACCCTTGACCAGAATCTGGCGAGCGGGGCGGGCCTGGAAGACTTGAAACTGCCGTGGCTGAACGGCATCAGCGGGAATTCTGGAACGATTTCCGAAATCAATTCAACTGCATTTACGCAGACCGGGTGCCTTGGTTTCAAAACCACCGCCAACACGATCAGCGGTATCAAACTTTACTCCGGCACAGCTTGCCGGGACATTACGCAGAAGTTTGCCGTCACAGCGCTCACAGTCGCTGACGCTTGAACAACGGAAAATTCGCTGTAAAAGAACCGAGGGTCCACCGTCGGCGCTCTGGAATTTTTTCCTATCCGTTACGATATCTAAGGTAACGATGGTCGGACAACGATAGGCGGGCAATGCCTTACGACAGGCATCAAGACCGGCACAAGCGGTCCAGACCGGCAATCTTGTGAACACTGGTGAGACGAATGCGGGATCCCTACAGCGTTCTCGGGGTGGCGAAATCCGCCAGCGAGGGCGACATCAAAAAGGCCTTTCGGCAATTGGCCAAAAAGTACCACCCGGATCAGAACAAGGACGATCCGGGGGCGCAGCAGCGTTTTTCCGAAGTAAACCAGGCCTATGAAATCATCGGCGACAAGGACAAGCGGGCCCAGTTTGATCGCGGCGAAATTGATGCCGAGGGCAAGCAGAAATTCCAGTCGCGTGGTTTTGACGGCTTTTCCGGATTTGAAGACTTTGGTGCAGCCGGTGGTTCGCGTGGGTTCCGGTCCTCTGGCGGAGCTGCGGGCGGCGGCGGGTTCGATGACATCCTGAATGACATTTTGGGTGGTTTCGGCGGCCGTGGTGGCGCGCGCGGAAGTGCGGGCCCAGGTGCGAGCGGGTTTGCAGGTGCGGGCGGCGCCAAGGCACGGCGGCCCTCCCCCTCCAAAGGCGCGAATGCAGATCTGATAGCCGCCGTGTCGCTGGAGGATATTCTCAACTCCGGCAAGGCTCAGGTTACGCTCCCGAGCGGTAAAACCGTCAATGTCACACTTCCCAAAGGCGTGGTTGAGGGCGAAAAGATCCGGTTGAAAGGTCAGGGCCATCCGGGCGATCAAGGTGGTCATGCAGGCGATGCCCTGATTGAAGTCCGCTTCAAGACGCACAAGCTGTTTGACGTCAAAGGCTCCGATCTTCATCTGGATTTGCCGATCACGCTCTATGAGGCGATCCTCGGCGCTAAGATCCGGACACCGACCCTGACCGGCGCTGTCAATCTGACCATTCCGGAGAATACCTCCAGTGGCAAGACTATGCGTTTGAAGGGCAAGGGCTTGCCAACCAAAAACGGCGGTCATGGCGACCTCCTGGTCAAGATCCAGATCATGCTGCCGCCGCACGGGGATGATGAGCTGGACACCTTGATGAAGGCATGGCGGGAGATCACCCCGTACCGGGTTCGCGGTCCCGAATTCGACTAAGACGTCAACTCAGAACAATGATGGCAGTGCCTGTCACCGCGAGGAATGCGCCCGCAATGGCCCTGGGGTCCGGGCGCATTTTTGTTTTCAGCCACAGGATCGGCAGCACAAACAGCGGGGATAGGGATCCCAGCACCGCCGCGATCCCTGCCTCCATGTGCGCAAAGGCATAAAGCAACAGAGATGAAGAAAATCCGTAGCCAATGACGCCTGGCAAGATCGTGCGCACAAGAAGATAAGCGTTAGGCTCGGATTTTGGCTTGAAGGTTGCCGCCGGCCATAGGCTAATCAAAACAATAAGTGCGGCTGCACCTGTCAGACGAATGGCAGCCACGGCAACAGGCTCCGCACCTTGCTCAAGCATCGGCTTTACAGCAAGAAACCCACCTCCCTGAAGAGCGGCGGCTGCAATTCCCAACAGAACCACTGGGCCCAGGATTTTGCGAGCACCGGTTATCGGCACCTCATCCGCGTGATTGGCCTGGATCGCCAGAACAATGCCGGTAATAACCACGCCTGCACCTGTGATGTCCGCAAGAGAAAGCGTCTCGCCGAGCCAAATGTAGGCCATCAACGCAACAAGAGGCGCCTTCAAGCACAAAAACAGTTCCGTCAGACGTGGGCCTCCCCGTCGGAGGCACTCGATCATGGCAAGATTGCCGAGCAAGACACCACCGACCACGCTCAAAGTGTATGCTGGAATGTCCATGGTGGCAGGGGCCGGCCACAGACCCAGCACTGACGACATCAAAGACATCAAGGCCGCACACGCTATCAGCTGAATTCTCGTAAACTCAAAAGCACCCAGCTGACGAGCCGGCCACTGCGCCAAGACAATTCCAGATGCCCAACCAAATGACGCCGACAAAGCGGCGACTGCCGACAGCAACGCTATCATCACAAGACCTCATGCTATTCTTTTCATAGCAATAATGCGCTATAAAAAGAATAGCAAGCAGTCACTGTAGTCGGACGCGCAGATGCGAAAGACACCATTGGCGTTGGGCGCAGCGGCAATTAGGTGGGAGCCAATATCGCGTTAAAGGCCGTATATCAGCACAGCGGCGCTCAAAATGATCCAGGTAAGCGTAATCGACCAAAACAGAACGGGTGTTTCGCGTTTGCGAACCGGTTCGATGAGATGCGTTTCTCCGGTGCGAAGTGCCGGAATGGCCCAGGCAAGGAATATCAGCCCCCAGACCCAGGACTGGTCCAGCAAAAATGCCCCCCACAACACGGCGAGCGCGGCCGCTGGCTTCCAATAACGGAAAAGAGACTTGGACGCCGAGTCGTCCTCACTCGATGCACCAGCTTTGGGCACAGCCACGAAGAACGCCGCGCCATCCGGGTCCTGAACTAGGACTGCATCATCGTCCTCGTAAAGAACCGCTCCGCCCTTGGCCTCGACGGTCGCTTTGGCGCGATCTCTGTCGGAAACCGAAAAATGTATGCCCCAGAACTCGAACGAGCCGCGGATCGCTTCCGGGGCTTGCACGAGATCTGCGACATGACGGCCATCGGAATTCAGGATCTGATAATGGCTGTAGGTTTCTCCAGCTCCTGATGACGGCTTGAAACGCCAGCCAAACAAGTGCTCGTAGAAGCTGATGATCCGGGCAGCGTCTGAAACATAAAGCGCATTCCAGATCATTGAGCCTTCAGGGGCATTATCCGAACGCACTGGCAGGCCGCTGTTCTCAATGACCGTAAAGCCAGCGCCGAGCGGATCCCGGATCAACGCGATGCGGGCACCGTCCTGAAATGGCACCGGGCCCAGCTCAACCTTGCCGCCATTTTCTCGCGCTGAAGCCACCGCCGCGTCTGCATCCCCAACCTCGATGTATCCCATCCAGAAGCTGGGGAGCTTCATCTCCTGGAATTTTCTGGGCATTTCGAAAATACCAGCAGCTTCACCAGCCCTGCTTTCAGCTACGGCATAGTCGGAGCCATCTGGCAGCTGGTTGACCGAATAGTCCCAACCAAAAAGGTCTCGATAAAAAGGCCTGGTTGTCTCAGGGCGCAAGGTGGACAGGTCACACCAAACAAAGTTTCCGACCGCCATCAATCCTCCAACTCTCACTTAGTCCGAGATGGGCGTTGATATCGCTGGATGCAATGGCAGTATTTATCCGGCTTTGGCTGCGCGCATCCGTTTCCGGAGATATTTGACAGCCGACCGGTAGTGGCTTGCACCGGCAGCTTCTGCAAAACGACCAGCGGGCCATTTGCTCCGGCTTCCCTTCATCGGCGCGCCATAGAGCTCTTTGTCAGTCAGATTTTCGATAAGGGCCAGCAATTCAAAATGGTTGGTCTCAAGCAGTGTGCGGACAGAGACCCAAGAAAAGCCGGATTGACGCGCTCTCAAATCGGCATTGTAGCGCGGCGTTTCCGACCATTTGTAGCCTTCAGCGGGGATGTGGACCGGGACGCCCGATTGACCATCCCGGTACCATTTCAAGAACAACTCGATCCAGTGCGCACGGTGTCCCACGATATCCTTGGGGCTGATGCCGTCTTCATCCTTTTCCAGGCGCTGCATAGCCGGAAAGGCATCAAGCACATCCTTGAGTTTGCTCCATTCCTTTTCGGTGATCTCAAGAAGCTCTGATTTTGACCCTGCCGCCATCTTTGACCTGCGATACCAAACTGGATTTCCTCAAAACCTTACCGGTCCTGATATCCGTACCACCAGTAGGCTCCTTGCAGATAGAGCTTGCGCAACGAAGGCAGCGGGAAACGTTTGAACGGCTGTTGCAGAGCGGCAGGCAGGTCTTCAGGGCGCACGGTGCCCAATATCAGACCGGCGGCTTTTTCTCCGGACAAGGAGGCCATGGCGATCCCGCTTCCATGCCAGCCCATTGCCGCATAAACACCGTCCATCCCGGGGATTTCACCAACAAACGGGGTCAGGTTGCGGGACAGGCATACGCGGCCGTACCATTGATATTCACTCTGAACATTCTCCCAGGCGGGAAACATCTGATCGAAATCCTGCCTTGCGCGCTTGTGCATGGCTTTGAGGGACGGTTCGGTCTCGAATATTCCGCCGCGTGTTCCAAACAGGAACCTGCGATCAGGCATCAGCCGGAAGTAATGCAGCAAAATACGGGAGTCCGACGCCATCGTCTCCGATGTCCAACCTTGAGCGGACAACTCCTCCTCGGACATTGGGCGCGTAACATGGATGGACGACATGACCGGGAGCGTTCGGCCGTGAAGCCATTTGGGGACGGTTTCTTTTGCATAACCGTTGCCGGCAAGCACAACCCCTTTTGCACGCACGAAGCCATGTTCGGTATCAAGCCGCCACCGATCCCCATCGCGGCTCATACCATTCACCGGGGACTTGCCGTAGATCCGCCCCCCCTTCCTGCGCACTTGATCCGCAAGGCCAAAGAGATAGGCCATCGGATTGAGCGCAAACCCGTACGGGATGTGGAGACCGCCGTGAAAGCCGGGACCGCCGTAGCCTTCTTCGTCCAGCGCTGCTTTGTCCAGCACCCGGGACTTGATCCCGAAATTCTCCTTCAGGTAAGCCGCTTCAGCCTTCAAACCGTCAAGGTCTTTTGGCCTGTGCGCCAGCGTGATTTCGCCTTTGGAATGGCAGTCGGCGTCAATCCCCCAAGTCTCCACCCGCTGAGCGACCTGGTTGATGCCGGCGACTTGATAGGCAAGAAACTTGCGCGCTTCTTCCAAACCGAAACGCCGGACAAGCTGGTGCACACTCAGTTTTGTCCCGCCCAAACAACAAAATCCACCGTTCCGGCCTGAGGCTCCGTAGCCGACATGCTCTGCTTCCAGGACGCAGACCGAAACACCAGCTTCTGCCAGCTTCATCGCAGCACTCAACCCGGCAAATCCGGCACCGATCACCGCAACATCAAACAGCGCATTGCCCATCAGCTGACGGTCCGTGCGCAGTGTGGGTCTGCTTGCTTCCCAATAGCTTCCCGCCAGTTGCCGCTGATCTTGTGTCTTTTGAAGCATTTTAGATGCCGAGCCGATCCCTCAGTGAGAACCATGTCATAGCTAGGACGAGCAGCGGAAAACGCAACTTGTCGCCCCCCGGGAACGCCGGAATATCAAGCCGTTCAAAGACATCAAACCGCCCCGCAGTCCCAGCAATGGCTTCGGCCAGTAGCTGCCCTCCAAGCGTTGCCATGGCGACGCCATGGCCGGAATAGCCGGTCGCGGTCAGGATGTTGGGTTTGACGCGTGCGAAATATGGCATCCGCTTTGGAGTGATGGCGAGAGTTCCACCCCAGCCATAGTCGATTTCGACGTCCGCCAGCTGCGGATAAATCTCTGTCATCGGCCTGCGGACAAACGACTTGATGTCCTCCGGGAAACGATAGCCGTAATTCTCGCCGCCGCCGAACAACAGACGCCGATCAGCAGACAAACGGAAGTAGTTGATCACGAACTTGCTGTCGGCGACCGCGACATTGTCGCGGATCAGGGCCCGCGCTTCGTCCTCGGAAAACGGCTTTGTCGCAACAATGAAGTTGTTGATCGGCATGACATGGGCTGCCGTTTCCCGGTTGAGTTTGCCGAGATAGCCATTGCAGGCAAGGATCAGATGGCGGGCTTTCACAGTGCCGGTGTCCGCTGTGACCTGCACACCGCCGGACGCTTGCTCTTCAATGCCAGTCACCTTGGTCTCTTCGAAGATTTTCGCGCCCGCCTTATCTGCAGCGCGCGCCAGGCCCAGCGCATAGTTCAACGGATGGAGGTGTCCCGCACCCATATCCAGCGATCCGCCGAAATACTTCGGACTGCCGACCATGCCGCTGATCTCATCACCATCGACAAACCTGATTTGCTCGTAGCCGTATGTCAGCCGGAGATGTTCCACATGGTCTCGGCTGTCTTCCACGTAGGACTTGCGATGATCGGCGTGAAGAATTCCAGGCGTGTAGTCGCAGGCAATCTCGTGTTTCGCGATCAGGTCTTTGACAAGCGCTTTGGAATCCTCCGCCAGATCCCAAAGAAGTTTTGCATGAGACATGCCGTGACGAGTTTCCAGGACATCCTGTTCGACACGCTGACCGGATCCGACTTGTCCTCCGTTGCGTCCGGACGCGCCCCAACCGACGCGGTTGGCTTCAAGAAGAACAACGTCCAAGCCGCGCTCGGCGAGATGAAGTGCCGCGGAAAGCCCAGTATAACCGGCACCGACAATCACCACATCGGCAGCCCGTGGCCCGTCCAACGGTGCATAGGTCGTCTGCCACCGTGCTGTTGCAGCATAGTAGGAGGGCGGGTGTTGGCCCGGTGTGTCATTGGCGGTCAGAAGATCAAGCGAATTCAGCATGTCGCGGTGCCGGTAAACATGAATGGTGTCATGATGCAGATGGCCTTTTCAGCATCGGCCAGCTTGATTACCCTGTTCTCTTGTGACCAATGTTGCAAGGCAAAAAGGCGAAGGCTGTTGGAATTTCACTTTGTTGCGCAACATCTTGACACCTTACCTTAAGGAAGCCCCGAAGCCAGTCATCGCCACTGATGGCGAAGAAGAAAGGCAAATTTGTGTTTGGTGGATTTGAACATCCCTGGCTGGATCCTCTCTGGAGGCGGATCCTGATCGTCGGCTTTTGTGCAGCCTGGACGGGCGTGGAATATTATAATGACAACCAAACCTGGGCGATCATCGTAGGGGCGATTACGGCTTATGCGTTCTATGGGTATCTCATCGCCTACAAAGGCTCGACAACGAAACTGCCTGAAGATCAGGAATGACGGGAGATGCCACACGTGTTGAGCCCCTATTTGGCACTCCTTAAAGGCACAACCTTCGGCAGGGTCAAACCCGCTCTGGCGTCGGTGGGGCTTGGCCTCCTGATTGTCAGTCCTGCGCAGGCGCAACACTCCCCTCAAACGCAGGTTCAGGATGTACTAAACAACCGCTGCGTGGTGTGTCACGGCTGCTATGATGCCCCCTGCCAACTCAAACTGTCTTCCCCCGATGGATGGGCCAGAGGGGCTAGCAAACAAAAGGTCTACGAATCTTCCCGCCTTGATGATGCACCAATGACGCGGTTGAGGATCGATGCGAAGACTGTTCCAGAATGGCGGCAAAAGGGATTCTTTCCGGTCACGGGAACATCAGAACAACCTTCGACGCTTGTACAATTGCTGCAGTCCGGGCGCGACAATCCGTTTATACTGGGCGCGGCATTGCCAGACGAAGTTGAGCTCGGATTGAACCGGGACACGTCGTGCCCTGCGCCAAATGAAACGGCAGACTATCTGAACGATCATCAGTTTGGCGGTATGCCTTACGGTATGGCTCCGCTTCCAGAAAGCGACTACCGGATTTTACTGGCCTGGGCCAAGGCCGGGGCGCCCGGCACCGTGGAGCCCGTTGATCTCCCACCAGGTGTCTCGGCGCAGGCGGCTGAAATTGAAGGGTTCTTCAATCAAACGGCGCTGAAATCGAAACTCGTTGCCCGCTACATCTACGAACATCTGTTCCTGGCGCATCTGCACCTTGAAGGCGATCATCCGGACCGCTTTTTCCGTTTGATCCGGTCTAGAACTGCACCGGGTGAACCGGCCGATGAAATTGCGTCGCGCCGCCCCTTTGATGATCCGGGCGGCCGTTTCTTCTACCGCCTGATCCCGTTGAACGAGACGATCCTGCACAAGCAGCACATCGTCTATGAAATCGGACAGAAGCGGCTTGCCCGCTACACCGAATTGTTCCTGAAACCCGACTGGTCGTTAGATGCGCTGCCAGCCTACTCTACGACTGCTGGCGGCAATCCGCTCTCGACCTTCGCGGCAATCCCGGCCCGCAGCCGCTATCAATTCCTGCTCGACAATGCTCTTTATTTTGTTCGCTCTTTCATCCGCGGACCGGTGTGTTATGGCCAGGTCGCGGTGAATGTGATCGAGGACCGTTTCTGGGTATCGTTCCTCGATCCTGATGCCGATCTTTCTGTGACCGACCCTGATTATCTGCCACAAGCAACACCCATTCTGGAACTGCCGGTCGCCGTCTCAGACAGCTCGATTTCGGGCCGAATGCGTAATTTTCTGACACTTGGCCCTATCAAGTATCAGGAGTTTCGGCAGGCCCGCTACAGGCATGCTGCCCGGACGACCGGCGGCTTAGTTTATCAGGACATCTGGGACGGGGATGGCAATAACCATGATGCCCGGTTGACCGTTTACCGGAACTTCTCATCCGCATCTGTGGTGCGCGGCTTTGCGGGGTCCATACCTGAAACCGCCTGGGTGATCGATTTCCCTCTGTTTGAACGGATCTATTACAATCTAGTCGCCGGGTTCGACGTCTTCGGAAATGTCGAACACCAACTGACAACGCGTCTTTACATGGACAGCCTGCGCCGTGAAGGCGAACGGATGTTCCTGTCCTTTCTGCCTCCCAAAAGCCGGGACCCGCTCCACAGCTCCTGGTACCAGGGGACTCTCGTTTCCCTTGTCGACCGATGGAAAGAAGCGCCTCTCGATACCGAAACACCAACCGGCATAACTTTTCAGACCCAAACACCAAAGGCCGAATTTCTGAACGAACTCCTTCAGATTGAGCCGGGCCTCTGGCCGAAGGCCGACCCGATCAACCGCTGCGCCGGGGACGCTTGTGCTTCGCCTGAGACATCAGCCGGGCAGTTGCGCCCGCTGACAGTGAAACCCACGCCGTTTGCAAAGTTCATGCCCGACATCGCCGTGCTTGTTGTGGAGCGCGCGGAGAACGACGAGATCTACACGCTGGTGCACGACATGGCACACAGCAACGTTGCCTTCGTCTTCAACGAGGATTTGCGCCGCAAGCCGGAAGATGACGCGATGACGATTGTTCCGGGCCAATTCAGCAGCTACCCGAACTTTATCTTCCAAGTGAAAGAGGCTGCGCTTCCCGAGTTTGTCGAGGCATTGAGCGCGGTTCGCAGTCAGACGGATTTTCAAGAAGTGGTGGAGACCTTCGGCATTCGTCGGACACATGCAGAGTTTTGGATGGTTTTTGATCAGGTTCAAGCTGCCTTGAACGCACAAGATGCTGTTGAAGCCGGTCTTCTAGATCTCAATCGCTATACCGACCCGAAAGTGACAGATCCGATCGAGCGGCTCTTCGGTTTCACCTTCAATTTTGACTAGAGCCCCGGGTTCTAAGCCCGCATTTCACGGATCAGCCAGTCGCAAAAGGCCTGAGCCTCAGGGCTTAGCGCTTGGCGGGGTCCGGACGTCACCAAATAATAACTGTGCCGGCTTGTGATGACCTTGTCCGTAGAGCGAATGAGCCGACCGCTTTCCAGATAGGGTTTGGCGAGCGTTTCCAAAACGAGTGCATGGCCATGACCAAGGGCCGCCAGCTCGAGGGCAGACAGAGTTTGGTCTACCTGCAGCCCTGACCGCCCTGGAGCTGCATATCCATAAAGACGGAAAAAGCTCTCCCATGTATCCAGAACGCCCATGATGTCGAGCCGGACAGCCTGACTGAGCTGTTCCACGTCGCTCTTCGTGCTGTCCAACGCAAGATCAGGATGGCAAACGGCGATCACCGGGTCGTTGACCAGGAACTCAACAGCGCCGTCACTCCAGGTTCCATCGCCAAACCGCACATCAATCTCAAAAAGATCCGGATTGAGGGTCTCAGCCCAGGCGGCGGAGATCATTTGAACGTCAACACCGGGGCTCTCCGCCTGAAAAGCCGCAAGCCGAGGAATCATCCAGAGGTGCCCGAAACTGGACAGGCAACGGAACCGGACCGGCTTCCGCTCCCGCCCGCCAAAGACCGAAACCGTTGCAATCGAGAGATCGGAAAACGCCTTTTCCACCGACGGCAGATAGGTCTGCCCGAGCCGGGTTAGTTTCAACTCCCGGTGCAGGCGATCAAACAATGGATATCCGAGCTGCTGCTCCAGCTGGCGCACCTGATAGCTGACAGCGGCCGGCGTAATCAGGAGTTCTTCGGCAGCACGCGTGAAATTTCCGAGCCGGGCCGCTGCTTCGAACGCTCTCAACCACGGCAAGGGCGGAAGGTTATAGGCCATCCAAGGTTCTCAGCCGCTGGATTGTGTCGAAGATCGCTCCATTTCTCATTGCGCGCCCGTTGCCTCCTTCAAATTTTTTCAATGTTACACCAAATGATTTTTCGCTTCAGGCTTTTTGCAATCTCATCGACAGTTACTGGAGCGATCAAATGACCGGAGCAGATCCGACTTTGCAAACAGCCGATTACATCATTGTGGGCGCCGGTTCGGCGGGCTGCATTCTGGCCGAACGTTTGAGTGCGGACCCCGGCACGACGGTGCTGCTTTTGGAAGCGGGAGGGGCCGACGATTCACCGTGGGTCTCACTGCCACTTGGCTACGGCAAGCTCTACGCCGATCCAAAACGCACCTGGCAATTCATGACCGAAGCTGACAGCGGACTGAATGGCCGGTCGCTCTATTGGCCACGCGGCAAAATGCTCGGGGGTTCAGGGTCTATCAATGCCATGGTGTATTGCCGGGGCTTGCCGCAAGACTACGACGACTGGGAAAGCTCAGGCGCAAACGGGTGGTCATGGTCCACCGTGCGTGAAACCTTCGAGCGCCTGGAAACAAAGACCGGTGCGGATGGGAGTAAGCGGGGCAGCGGCCCGATCAACGTTCAGGACATCTCCCGCGAGATCCACACGCTGAACCGTCATTTCTTTGCTGCGATCACGGAAACCGGCCTGCCTTTGTCGGAAGACTTCAACGGCGATCAGCCCGAAGGGGCCGGGATCTACCACATCAACACGAAAGTCGGACTTCGGTGCTCTTCGTCTCGCGCCTTTTTGCACCCCGCCCTCAAACGCCCAAATCTGACAGTGCGCACGGCCGCGCAGGCAAAACGCATCCTCTTTGAGGGACAGCGCGCAACCGGCGTTCAATTGGTATCCGGCGAAGTTTTGACCGCCGGCCGGGAAGTTATCTTGTCCGCCGGTGCGATTGCCTCACCGCAACTGCTTCAGCTCTCAGGTATTGGACCGGGGCAGCTTTTGCAATCGCTCGGCCTTCCGGTCATCCAAGCCAACGACAATGTGGGCGGAAACCTGCAGGATCACTTGGCTGCGAATTACACGTTTCAAGCCCATGAACCAACGCTGAATGCAGTTCTGCGGCCACTGATCGGCCAAATGCGCGCAGCGTTCCAATATGCCCTGTCGCGCAAAGGCCCCTTGGCCCTGTCGGTCAATCAGTGCGGTGGCTTCTTACGCTCGCGCAAGGAGCTCACCCAGCCGGATCAGCAAATCTATTTCAATCCGATCAGTTATCAGATGAAATCCTCCGGCGGTTCCTCCCGCTTTACCCTTGATCCCTTCAACGGCTTCATCATCTGCGCCCAGCCGGCACGTCCGACCAGCCGGGGCCGGATCGATATCAAAAGCGCAGACTGTTCTGTCGCGCCATCCATTCAGCCGAACTCACTGTCGACGGACGAAGATCGGAACACGGTTATCTCCGGCGGCCGGCTTTGTCAGAAAATCATGGCGAGCAAGGCCTTACAGGCGATCGTCGACCGGCCTACCGGACCAGACCTTTTGAAACTGGACGATCAAGGCCTCCTGGACGATTTCCGATCCCGTGCCGGGACGGTCTATCATCCTGTTTCAACGTGCCGGATGGGTGCGAGTGCCGAAACGTCGGTTGTCGACAACCGTTTGAAAGTTCACGGTATAGAGCGCCTCCGTGTGGTAGACGCGTCGGCGTTCCCGAACATTACCTCAGGCAACACCAACGCCCCCACCATGATGCTTGCCCTGAAGGGCGCTGATATAATTCTGGAAGATCACAAAAGAGCCTCCGCATGACTGTTCAAGACCTTGCCGCCAACTACCTTTCCACAGGACACATTGATGGCCTCCCGGATGGCCATTTCATCGGCGGGCGGTTCACTTCCGCCTCTGACCGGAAGATGGAAAGCTTCGATCCGGCCCGCGCCGAGGCCTTTGCCGAGTTTTCGCTCGGCACCGAGGCCGATATGGACACGGCAATCGAGGCGGCCGAAAAAGCCGCCAAAGACTGGGCCCGTGCTCTGCCGTCCGAGCGCTGCCGCGTTCTGAACAACGTCGCCCGTGTCTTTCGCGAAAACGCAGATCGCCTCGCGGTCCTGGAAGTCCTCGACAGCGGCAAGACGCTGGCAGAGGCCCAAGGCGATGTTCAAAGTTCTGCGCGGCTGTTTGAATATTATGCGGGCGCTGCCGACAAGCTGGACGGCCGGTCGGTGAACCTTGGCCCGGACTTGACGGCCTTTACGGTACGCGAGCCGGTGGGAGTCACCGGCCACATCATCCCCTGGAACTACCCGACGTCCACATTTGCGCGTGGCGTTGCCCCTGCCCTTGCCGCTGGCTGTTCTGTTGTTGCCAAGCCCGCAGAGACGACACCGTTCACCGCACTTGTGATGGCTGAGCTCCTCAGCGAAGCAGGTGTGCCGGACGGACTGATCAACGTTGTGACCGGCCTCGGGAGCGATGTTGGCGCCAAACTTGCTCGTGATCCCCGGATCAAGCAGCTGACGTTCACGGGCTCCGTCACCACCGGCGTCAATGTCGCCCAGACGGCAGCCCCGAATGTCACCCGGCTTACGCTGGAACTCGGCGGAAAGTCCCCGCTGGTGGCCTTTGAAGATGCGGATCCGGAAAAGGTTGCAGATGGTGCCTATTGGGCGATCTTCTCCAACTCCGGCCAAATCTGTTCCGCGGGTTCACGGCTTATCCTGCACAAATCCTTGCGTGATGAAGTCCTCGCTATCCTGACGGAACGCGCGAGCAACCTGAAAGTGGGCCATGGCCTTAAGAACCCGGATATGGGGGCGATCAACTCTGATCTGCACCTTGGCCGGATCAAGGCCCATATCGATGCCGCCAAGGTGCGCGGTGCCAACATCCTGACAGGCGGCGACGTGACCACCGATCCGGAAACCGGCAAGGGCTGGTTTTTCCAGCCGACCATCATCGCTGATTTGCGCGCCAACGACCCGGCCGTTCAGGAGGAAATCTTCGGCCCCGTCCTGTCAGTGCAGAATTTCGAAACCGAAGACGAAGCCGTCGAGCTGGCGAACGGCACGGAGTTCGGCCTGATGGCAAGTGTCTACACACGCGACACCGGTCGCGCGATGCGGGTTGCCCATGCGCTCGACAGCGGTCAGGTTTCGGTCAACGATTATTGGGCGGGCGGTCTGGAACTGCCCTTTGGCGGCAATAAGAAATCCGGCTATGGCCGAGAAAAAGGCTGGGAAGGCCTTGATGCCTACACCAAAGTCAAAGCTATCACGATCAGCAACGCCAGCTAAAACGGTTCGACATGAAACTAAGCGATATCGAAACCTTCGTCGTTGGCAACCCGCCGCCCCGCCACGGTGGGCGGTATTTCATCTTCGTCAAGCTGGTGACTGAGTGCGGTATCACCGGCTACGGAGAGATCTACAATGCCACCTTCGGGCCGAACCTGGTGGCACAGATGGCGGTCGATGTCTTTGAACGCCAATTCGCCGGCGAAGACCCGCACCATATCGAGAAGCTCTGGCACAAGACCTACGGTGCCGGATATACGCAGCGTCCGGATGTGACCGTCATGGGCGTGCTGTCGGGTCTGGAAATGGCCTGCTGGGACATCATCGGCAAGGCGGCGGGCAAACCCGCCTATGAGCTGCTCGGCGGCAAGGTGCATGAGCGGCTGCGTTCCTACACGTATCTTTATCCAGCCGACGGCGATGTTTATCCGGACCCGGATAAACCCAACGTCTATAACGACGCGGATATGGCTGCTAAAGCAGCGGCCAAGGCCGTTGACCAGGGCTTTACGGCCGTTAAATTCGACCCGGCCGGCGCTTACACCATCTACGACGGCCACCAACCGAGCCTTGAGGATCTGGAGCGTTCCGAGGCGTTCTGCAAAAAAATCCGCGAGGCGGTCGGCACAAAAGCCGATCTATTGTTCGGCACCCATGGCCAGTTCACGGTGTCTGGTGCCAAGCGCCTCGCCCGGCGGCTGGAAGCGTACGATCCGCTCTGGTTTGAAGAGCCGATCCCGCCCGAAAAGCCGGAGGATATGGCGGAAGTGGCCCGCTTCACCTCCATTCCGGTAGCAACCGGCGAGCGGCTTTGCACAAAGTACGAGTTCTCGCGTGTTCTGGAGACGGGAGCCGCCAGCATTTTGCAGATGAACCTTGGCCGGGTCGGCGGGCTTCTGGAGGCTAAAAAGATCGCGGCGATGGCGGAATGCCATTCGGCGCAAGTCGCTCCGCACCTTTATTGCGGGCCCTTGGTGGCGCTCGCCAATATCCAGCTTGCGACCTGCAGCCCGAACTTTCTGGTGCTGGAATCAATCCGCACCTTTGACGGGTTCTTCGCGGACCTTCTGAAAACACCGGTCCGATGGGAGAACGGCTATATCATCCCGTCAAAGGAACCGGGCCTTGGGCATGACCTCAACGAAGATGTTGCCCGCGCCAATCCCTACACCGGCAACGAGCTCCATCTGGGTTTTCAGGAAACGCCAGCACTACCGCTTTAGAAAATACCATAGGGCTGGTCAGTTTGTGGATGCATCAAGCGCGTTGTGCCTGGCCCGGACATCTTCGGACCAGCTTGCCTTGATGAAAGACAACACAGCAATGATCTCATCGTCCGTTAGCACGCCCTCATAGGCGGGCATCGCTGACTGGTAGTTTTCACGATTTGCAGCCTCGGCAACGCCGTACTTGGTCATGTCGAACAACAGTTTCGAGGAATGGTGCCAAGTGTGACCAGAGACGTCATGAGGCGGTGCCGGCATCAGTCCGTCCGCCTTTGGCATTTGCCAATCCGCTTCCCCTTCCAGATTTGCCCCGTGACAGGCCGCGCAGGTCTCGTCGTAGATAATCTTCCCACGCGCAACCACGTCAACATTTTCAGGCTTAAGCAAGCCGGTGTTTTCATTGCCTGGCAACACAAACAGAGCGGCGGCGCCGAGGACCGCAATCAGGGCCCCGGCAATCGCCAGAGAGTGTAATGGTTTCCCCACGACCTAGATAACGACGATCTGGGACCCCACCGGCACACGGCCATAAAGGTCGATTATGTCCTGGTTCATCACACGGACACAGCCGCTGGAAACAGCGGACCCAATTGTCCAATATTCGGCTGTGCCGTGGATCCGGTAGAGCGTGTCGACGTTGCCCTGATAAATATAGAGCGCACGCGCACCCAGCGGGTTTTCCAGACCCGGATCCATGCCGCCGTTCTTCCAGCTCCACTGCTCAAGCTCCGGCTCGCGCTGGATCATTTCCTCCGGCGGGACCCATCTTGGCCATGGCGCTTTGCGGGCAATTCGGGCGCGGCCCGACCATTCGAATCCGGCTCGACCAAGACCAACACCGTAGCGCATGGCCATGCCGTTTTCCTGGACCAGATAGAGATAATAGTTGGAGGTATCGACGATCAGCGTGCCGACACGCTCGGGCGTGTTATACCGCACTTGCTTACGGTAATAACGCTCCGGAACCTTGTTCAGATTGATCGCCGGGATCGGAAACCGTTCTTCCGGCATTGCCCGGTACATGGATAGATACGGTGAGACCGGCGGCACAGCCGGCGGTGTCGTCGTCGACACGCAGCCGGAGACGGCGAGCCCTGTCAGGCTCGCCGAACCGGCAAGAAATGATCTTCTTGTCAGCAGAGACACGTTACTTAACCTCGCCCATTTTCATATAAACGCGTGGTGTTGCACCAGGTTCAATCGGCAAGGCGTGGACCAGATATTGAGCCGCGGGATCGTAGTCCATTCCGAGCGACCCCGTCGGCATCCCGGCAACTGCCAGCCCGCGAATGTCGGGGCGCTCACTCATCAGTTTATCCATCGCTTGCAAAGGGATATGGCCCTCCAGCACGTACTTGCGCTCATCGCCAAGCACAGCCGTGTGGCAGGCCTGCAAATCGCCCGGAACGCCGGCCTGCTTCTTGATGGAGGTCAGATCTTCCATATCGCGGATCTCGACCTTGTAGCCGGCCTTGGCAACCTCTTCCGCCCAGACATGGCAGCACCCACACCAAGGGGTCTTGAAGACTATGACCGTGCGTTCCCCATCCGCCATCGCCGGAGCGGCCAACAGCGCTGCCGCAAGGGCGCCTGCGCGGACCAGTTTGTGATTAAGCATTGGATTTGTCTCCGTGTGTGCGGTTGTCACCGCTTCTTTGGTGGACACATCCCCCCATGAAGCGATGCATGATCAAATGCATCGCCAAACAACCGGCAAGCGGCAAAACGGGCCAGAAGCGATCGGCAAACGACGCACTGGCTGGCGCACTTGCAAGAACAATAGCCATTCCCGCGGCCATCATGAGGCAGCACGCCAGCATGAAGAGCGAACGGGGACTAGCACTCTGCCGCAGCCGATCAAAAGCGAACCGGCTGCGCAGCGGCGAAACGTTATGTGAGGTGAGCATCTTGCTCCCTTTCTGTCTGAGTAATTTAGGTCGGCAAGCGCCGGCAGATGTCCCGGAAAGTCCGGTCTCAGACAGATTGGGGCGGGTGATCAGCGACGGCGGGCGCTGCCATCGTGAGCGTCTTCCCAGTGTTTTCGTGAACCCGGACGGAGCCGGGTACCACCAAGCCGGGCGGCATGGGCAAGACGGAGGCGCAGTCGCTTGAGCATTTGCTGCCGGCATGCGGCGCAGCATCGCTGACTTCCTGGCCACAGCAGGCCATGACTTCCTTCAAGTCCGCCGTCTGCGCAGGCAGATCGACGTTGTTCATGTCTTCAAGCACGGCCGCTGCAGAAAACGATCCCACTTGGCCTTTCCAATCGGACACGTTGAATGCCGCCGCCGGCACACCATGCACCGCGGTGAAAAGAATCAGCAAAAGGACCGTCAAAAACGAACGCATGGGATCGCCCTATCGCAGTTGTTTCTGAAAAGCCAGTCCCGGCTGGATGAAAATCACTCACTTCACCGAGAGCAGACGGGCACAGCTGTGACAAGAACCAATTCGATAGGCCCCGGCCGGTTATCAAGCAACTCTGGCGGGCAGAAGCTGGAGAGCAGGTTTTACAGCTGGCTTTGACTTGGCAGATTTGGTTTCTGTTTCTGAAACCTCTTGCGGCTGCTTGGCGCCGCTGTTGATGCGATGGCGGACCTCGGAAGCCGGCATGGGTTTTCCAAAATAAAAGCCTTGAACCTCTTTACAGCCGTGATGCTTCAAAAGCCGCAAATGTTCCTCGGTTTCGGCACCTTCGGCAAGCACCGGGATATTCAGGCTTTCGCTCAAGATGATGGTTGCCCGGACAATCGCTTCGGATTGCGCGTTCGTGCTGAGGTCCTTGATGAATTCCCGGTCGATCTTGATCTTGTCGAACGGGAAGGCTTGCAAGGTGGCAAGAGAGGAATAACCCGTCCCGAAGTCATCCATTGCGATGCGGACGCCCAGCCGTTTCAGTTGCTGGATCACCTGCAGCGCGTGGTTCGTATCTTCAATAATACCGGTTTCCGTGATTTCCAGTTCCAGGCGAGACGGATCCAGACCGCTTTCCTTCAAGGCATTCGCGACCACATCCGGGAAATTCGCGTCAGACAGCTGGATCGGGGCAACATTCACAGCAATCCGGATTGGCTTGGACCAGCCAGCTGCTTCCTTGCACGCTGTCCGGACGATCCATGCTCCAATTTCCAGGATCTGGCCGGTTTCCTCAGCTATCGGAATAAAGGCGAACGGGGGAACCAATCCACGTACCGGATGATTCCAGCGCAGGAGCACTTCGGTCCCCGTCACGTCATGGGTCTGGACATCATTTTGCAATTGATAGTGTAGAACGAACTCATTGTTCCGCAGTGCCTTGCGCAAATCGATCGCAAGCGCACTTTGGTCTTTTACCTTGTCGTCTTTTGCCGGGTCATAACACTGAGCTGCGTTTCCACCTTCAGAGCGGGCCCGGTGCATGGCGCGTTCGGCGGCGGAAAACAGCTCCTCAGCATTTTGCGCATGTTCCGGAAATAGCGCATAGCCAACTGCGCTGTCTACATGAACAGCGTCATCACCGGCGCCGAAGGGCATAGCAACGATCTTCTGAATGCGCTTGCACAGATCAAGCAAATAGCCGCGATAATAAACTGGCTTGCCGACTATAACGAATTCGTCACCGGCAACACGGGCGACATATTCATCCTGATCCAGATGGGTCGACAGATTGCGGGCAATGTGCCGGAGAAGCGCATCTCCGGTCGTGTGGCCCAAGGCTTCGTTGACCGCCTTGAACCGCGACAGGTTGCAGGTCACGACAACAACGCGGGCATTGTCGAGGGCAACACGTGATATCAAGCCGTCCGTAAAGAGCTCGACCCCCTTGCGGTTGGGCAGACCTGTCAACGGGTCCTGATGCGCGATCTGCGTGATCTGATTGTTCGTCACTTCGGCATTGGCCGTGTCGATCGAGTAGGTGATCATCGCGCTTAACAACAGGACGCTCATCGTGAAAGCGACACCCATCCCAACCAACTGATTGGAGACAAGATCAAGCCCCTCCGCATCCAGCCGGAGCGGAAGTATGTTCATCCCGGCCATTGCGGTAAAATGCATGCTGCCGACAGCAAGAATGAAGGCAAGTGCTGCGCCATACTTGCAGTAACGCGTCACGGGCCGCGCGATCCGGCTGGTGGAGATCATGCCGAAGACAGCTGCCAACACAACGGAAACGACCACAAACAGCGTATCAAGCTGGGAAACCCCGGAGACGCGCATGGCGTGGATGCCGGTGAAATGCATGGCTGCGATCGACAGACCAAATACAGCACCGCCAACCTCGATCAAAGCAGATCGCTGTGTCAGGCTGCCCAACCAAAGGCCAAACGTGGTTCCAAGGATCGCGATAACAAGAGACGCCGCTGTTAGCGTCACATCATAACCGAGGATCAACGGGCTTTCGTACGCCAGCATGGAGACGAAGTGTGTGCTCCAGATGGTTCCGCCTGCAATCATGCCAGACAGAAACAACCACATGTATTTCAAGCTGCCTTGCGTTCTGCGGACCCGCGCGTAGAGGCGCATCGTCAGGACAGCCCCCACGACAAGGATTGCAACAGCAAGCCCGAGCGAAAAGGGGTCATGGTCAAAGGCGATGCAAGACAAGACAGTTAGCATTTAGATCTCCAAGTCCGGATATCCTATCGGGAACCAAAGATCTCTGTGTAAATGTACGTATCAGACTGAAAGTTTGAATAACAACTTCTTAAAGCCACTACTGCATTGATCTAATTGTTTTTTCTTTCATCAACACGATAGAGTAAAACAGTTTCCACTGCTCAGAAAAGGTGAGGCGTTAACGATTGACAGGCCGGATGTTCTGCCGGTTCGCTTAAATTTAATTCAATATCCAAAATAAAACCCCCGCCCGGCATTCGGGCGAGGGTTTCTGATCTTCAGAGTTGCCGGTCAATCAAGCGGCCGCTTTGGCCTTAAACTCGATCCGGCGGCGATGCAGGACCGGCTCCGTATAGCCGTTTGGCTGCTTCGTACCTTCCAGAACAAGCTCGAGTGCTGCCTGGAACGCAACGGACCCGTCAAAGTCATCCGCCATTGGCCGGTACAGCGGGTCGCCTGCGTTCTGGGCGTCCACTACCTTGGCCATCTTCTTCATCGTCTCAACGACTTGCGCTTCGGAACACACGCCATGACGCAACCAGTTGGCAATGTGCTGCGAGGAGATCCGCAGTGTCGCGCGATCTTCCATCAAACCAACATTGTTGATGTCCGGCACCTTGGAACAGCCAACGCCCTGTTCGACCCAGCGGACCACGTACCCAAGAATGCCTTGAGCGTTGTTGTCGAGTTCGGCCTGAATGTCCTCCGGCGCCCAATTCGGACGTTCGGCAACCGGGATTGACAGGATGTCGTCCAGTTTCGCGGCATCGCGCGATTTCAGCTCAGCCTGACGGCCTGCAACGGATACCTTGTAGTAGTGCAGCGCATGAAGCGTCGCAGCCGTCGGAGACGGAACCCACGCAGTGTTTGCGCCCGACATCGGGTGGCCGATCTTCTGATCCAGCATGGCATTCATGAGATCAGGCATCGCCCACATGCCCTTGCCGATCTGAGCATGTCCCGGAAGACCGCAGGCAAGGCCAACATCAACGTTGTTGTTTTCATAGGCGCCGATCCAGGTCGACGCTTTCATGTCGCCTTTGCGGATCATCGGACCTGCTTCCATGGAGGTGTGCATTTCATCACCGGTCCGGTCCAGGAAGCCGGTGTTGATGAAGAACACGCGGTCCTTTGCCTGACGAATGCATTCCTTGAGGTTAACCGTTGTCCGGCGCTCCTCATCCATAATGCCCATTTTCATCGTGTTGCGCGCCATGCCCAGCGCGTCTTCGACACGATTGAAGATCTCGCAGGCAAAGGCGACTTCCTCAGGGCCGTGCATCTTCGGCTTCACAATATAGATGGAGCCCGCGCGGCTGTTTGTGTTCCGGCCGTTCGGACCGACATCATGCAGGCCGATCAGTGCGGTGATCATGCCATCCAAAAGTCCTTCCGGAACTTCGTTGCCGTCCTTGTCCAGAACCGCATCGATGGTCATTAGGTGGCCCACATTGCGCACCAACAACAGGGACCGGCCATGAAGGGACAGAGCGGTGCCGTCGGGAGCGGAGTACTGACGATCCCCATTCATGCGGCGGGTGACCGTCTCGCCGCCCTTCTGGAAGGTTTCTTCCAGATCGCCTTTCATCAGTCCAAGCCAATTGGTGTAAACGACAACCTTGTCTTCAGCATCGACGGCCGCAACGGAGTCTTCGCAGTCCATGATGGTCGACATGGCTGATTCCAGAATAACATCCGAGATATGTGCCTTGTCGGTCTTCCCGATCGGGTGCTGACCGTCAACGTTGATTTCAAGATGCAGACCATTCTTGATGAGCAAGACCTTGTAAGGGGATGCAACATCGCCGGAATAACCAGCGAATTGGGCCGGATTCTGCAAGCCGATCGCTCCACCGTCCGTCGCAGCCGATAGAGTGCCGTTTTCAATCGAAAGGCCTGTGATGTCCGCCCAGCTGCCTGCAGCCAGCGGAGCTGCATCATCGAGAACCTTGCGGGCGTAGGCGATCACCTCAGCGCCGCGCGCCTCGTCATAGCCGCCGGCTTGCGGCTTGGAGCCCATGGCATCGGTTCCGTAAAGCGCGTCATAGAGGGATCCCCACCGGGCATTGGCGGCGTTCAGCGCATACCGTGCATTCATCACCGGAACCACAAGCTGCGGGCCTGCAACAGATCCGATTTCGGGATCAATGTTCTGGGTCCCGACCTCGAACGCTTCGCCTTCCGGGACGAGATAACCAATCTCCTCCAAAAACGTTTTGTAAGTCGCCATCTCGGGCGTGCCGGGGTTGGCCCGATGCCAAGCATCCAGCTTTTCCTGGAGCGCGTCGCGTTTGGCCAACAGGTCGCGGTTTATCGGGGCAAGGTCATGAACAAGCGCTGACAGGCTTTTCCAGAAATGCTCCTGATCAACACCGGTGTCAGGCAAGGCCTTGTCGTTTACAAACTCAAAGAGTTCTTTCGCCACTTGCAATCCGTGGGCGTCGACCCGTTCTGTCATAATTTTCTCCAAACGCTTTTGCGGCATTATGTTGATCTTTGTGGGTGTTTTAGCTGTCAAACGCTCCGGGTCAATTGCCAGCGAGCCTTCATGACTTTTTCCTTTTTCGAAATAATCCGCACCATCATCGCTGCAGAACGAACAATTCGGCGTCTCCAAGGCCTTTCCGAAACGCCAACAATCCGCTACCGCTCTAGACCAACGCCCCTCCCCGGCTGCCAAATTGGCAGGAAAGAAGACACCTTATGAGTTCGTTTGCCGGACGTATCGGAACCATGGCTTATGGCAATGCCATCCTGTTGTTGATGGCAACCACGCTTCTGTGGGGCGGCAACACTGTGGCCGGACGGCTTGCTGCGGGGGAGGTTTCCCCGATGGTCGTGGTCTTTCTGCGCTGGATCATTGTTGCGGGCCTGCTTGTTCCCTTTTTATGGCCGCGGATTCGTTCCGAATGGCCAATCATGCGCGGCTCGTTCCTTCGCATGGTGCTGATGGCCGCCTTCGGCTTTGTGGGTTTCAACACACTGTTTTACATCGCAGCGACAGAGACAACGGCGGTCAATCTCGGAATTATCCAGGGATCCATGCCGATCCTGGTCCTCATTGGATCTGTTATCGCATTCGGCTCCAGAGTTCGGCTGCTTCAGGTCGTCGGTATTTTGGCGACATTGTTGGGCGTAACCTTGATTGCGGCACAAGGAAGTCTCGACGTTCTCTTGAGCCTTGCGGTCAATCCCGGCGACGGTGTCATGCTGATCGCCTGCGTGCTCTATTCAGGCTACACGCTGGCGCTGCGCAACCGGCCACAGGTTTCGGGGCTGGTCTTTTTTGCCGTTTTGTCCGCCATCTCCGTGTTCGCCTCGCTTCCCGGTCTTGCCTACGAGATGGCGACGGACACGGCTCTCTGGCCCGACATGAAAGGCTGGCTCATTGTACTCTACATAGCACTCGGCCCTTCCTGCCTCAGCCAGATCTTTTTCATGCGCGGCGTTGAACTGATCGGCCCCGCCCGAGCGGGCGTCTTCATCAACCTGGTCCCGATCTTTGCAGCCGTACTTGCTGTCAGCATCCTCGGCGAACCGTTCAAATGGCACCACGGGCTGGCCTTGCTGCTGGTTTTGGGCGGGATCTGGTTGTCGGAACGCAAGGCAAGCAGTTGATGTGGCGGCGGAGTATTTGCAGCTGGTGACTTTAGCGAGTTTGAATTTGCCATAATCAGAGGGCACATTGGCGTCATGGAAACACCAATGATTACGGGCGCCTTTGCGCTTTTGTTGCTGACAATTGCCCTGCTGCAACCGCTGGCCCGCCGGTTCGGTGTGGCGCCCAGTGTGCTTCTTGCCATGGTCGGCACCCTGATCGGGATCGGTGCCACTTATCTTCTTTATACCCCGCGCACCGACGCCTTTAACACCATTGCAAATGTCTTCGTGAATCCGCCTCTGGATTCAGAAATGATCCTCTACATTTTCCTGCCGTTGCTCCTGTTTCAGACCTCCTTGACCCTCGACGTGCGGCGGTTGTTTGAGGACTGGGCGCCAGTTCTGGTCATGGCGGTTGTTGCCGTTTTCGTGGCTACAGCCTTTATCGGAGCCGCGCTCTACCCGTTGGCCGGTGTGCCGTTGGTGGCCTGCCTGTTGCTTGGCGCAATTGTAGCAACCACTGATCCGGTTGCCGTCGTGGCGATTTTCCGCGACATCGGAGCACCAGCCCGCCTTGGGCGCATCGTTGAGGGTGAAAGCCTCTTGAACGATGCGGCCGCTATCGTGATCTTCGTTCTGCTTCTTGGCATTCTGACGGGAGATCAGGCTCTCACTGGCAGCGAAGTGGCCATTGCCTTCGCCCGGTCGTTTGTCGGGGGCGTCATTGTGGGCGCGGTTCTAGCGCGCATTGCCGTCAGTTTCCTGCATTTGATGCGCGACCTACCGCTCGCCCAAGTAACCCTCAGCCTCGCTCTGCCCTACGGCATCTATGTGCTCAGTGATCAGTTTGCCGACGTGTCGGCGGTTGTTGCCGTTGTTGCCGCCGGGATCATCTTCAATCTCTACGGTCCGGCCCGGATCCAGCCGGCCAACTGGAACTTTCTGCATTCGGTCTGGGACCAGATGTCCTTCTGGGCCGCATCGCTCATCTTTCTGCTCGCCGCAATTCTTATCCCGCGGCTGGTCGACGGGTTTGCCCCACTCGACATTCTGTTGCTTCTGATCGTGATCGTCGCAGCCCTCGCGGCCCGTGCTGTCGTGATTTACGGATTGCTGCCCGTCCTCAGCTTCATGAAAGCCGGAGAGGCAGTGAACGACAAATACAAGGCTGTCATGCTCTGGGGCGGCATGCGCGGCGCAGTGACGCTTACCCTGGCCCTCAGTGTGTCCGAGCACGCGGCACTGTCGCCCGAGATCTCAACGTTTGTCACAAAGCTCGCCACCGGCTTCGTGCTGTTCACCTTGCTGGTGTATGGAACCAGCCTGAAGCCGCTGATCAAACTCCTCGGGCTCGACCAGCTAAACGCACGGGACGAAGCCCTCCGCACTCAGTATCTGGCCCTAACCCTGTCCGACATCCGGTCCGAGCTTGGGGAGGCTGCCAACGCCTATCATGTGGCACCGCATGTCGCCTCCGTTGTTCTCGACGACTATGAAAAACGCGCCGCCTCTGCCGCTGCAGAGACCAACATGCTGGAAGAGTTGAAAGACAAGGATCGGGTCAATATTGGCCTGATTGCGCTCGCGGACCGGGAACAACAACTCGTCCTGGAACACTTCCACCACAAAACAATCTCCGGACGCGCTGTCGCTGGTTTTCTCGCCATTACAGGCCGGACAAGTGATCTTGCTCGCAGTGAAGGACGGAGCGGCTATCGTCAGGCAAGCCGGGAACCTCTGAAGTTCGGGTTCGGTTTCCGCTTCGCACAGACTTTGCAACGCCGGTTCAAGATCAACCGGCCTCTGGCACGCCAACTCGCGGCAAGGTTCGAATTCTTACTCGTTTACCGGATCCTCGAAGACGAACTGCTCGTTTTCAATGAACGCCGTATCCGCCCGCTCTTGGGCGAACGCGTCGCTGACATTTTGAAAGAGACCCTAAGCAACCGGCAAGCTGAGACCATCCAGGCTATTGAGGCTTTGCGTTTGCAGTACCCGGATTATGCCGATGCGCTTGAGAACAAATTCTTGCGCATGAGCGGTGTTCGTCTTGAAGAGACCGCATACGACGAAGCCCGGGATCAGATGTTGGTGGGCACCGAATTGCATCAGGACCTCCTCAGAGACGTGGAGAAGGTGCGGCGCGCTTGCGACTTCCGGCCGAAGCTGGACCTCGGGATGAAGACCAAAGAGCTGGTCCAAGCCCATCCCTTGTTTGAGGGACTGCCAAAAAAACAGCAGAAAGCCATCATGAAAATGATGCGCCCGCAATTCGCGACACCGGGGGAAACCTTGATCCGGACGGGCGAACGCGGCGATGCCGCCTACTTCATCGCATCCGGTGCGGTCGAGGTTCGTACGCCAATTACCACCATCCGCCTCGGCCGCGGTGATGTGTTCGGGGAAATCTCTCTCATGACCGGCGGGCGGCGCAGCGCCGATGTTGTTGCGATTGGTTATTGCCATCTGCTGAGCCTGCGGGCGCAAGACTTCCGGTTGCTCATGGATAAATATCCAGATCTGAAGGCCCATGTGGAAAGCCTGTCAGCTCAGCGCTTGAAGATGAACTCGAAGGCCCTGGAAGCCGAAACCGAAGATCCGGTCGTTCCCCAGTTCAAGGAAAATTCCGACACTGCAGAGGAGTTGGGGTCCGAACACAAGACAGAACCAACTGAGGACAGCAAGACGCCTTCAAAAGAGGCAGACGATCCTCCGGAGGCCACTCCCAACAGAACTCCAGAAGTGGCGACTTGAGAGCGCAGGCCGGTTCTTTGGTTGGCAGAGAGCAAAGGCCGGGCAAAAAAATGGACCGGCGATTAGGGGCCGGTCCGGTCTGAGGTGCGAGCATCGCTTGCTCGAGGGGAGGTTCATCACATCCAAAATCTGATTTACATAGTAAGTCATGCGAACGGTTTTTTGCCAGCCCTTTGTTCAAGTAAACGCACCTATGGTGTTGATAAGTTTTAGATGAAGATCTGTTTTTAGAAGGTGGGTGTATGAAATTTTTAACTTCCATTGACCGTTCATTTGCATTATTACCTACGGCATTCCACGCAAAATGAAGACACTACACAGATTAACTTTAGGTGATCCTAAGTTAATGCGGAACATCAACAACCTGATCTGACTTATTGATTTTGGTGGAGTTTAGGGCGCAGACAAAAACACCGCGCTTAACACGCGTGTTCCAAGAATTACCCTCACACCTAATGTCCGACGATGGCGAGCTTAACTGCGCGGAGCCGCTGCCCGTCTCAAGCGGTCATTAATCGCCTCGCCAAGGCCAGTATTGGGGATATCTTGCACCTGAATCGTCTTTGCACCGGACGAATCAAGGGTCCGCATGGCCTGAAACAACTGCGCAGCGGCCTCTACGAGATCCCCGGACGGACTAAGATTCGCCTCCGCCAAGGCTGATTCTCGCCCATCAATCGGATCCACACCAAACGACAACAAGGCCTCGTTTGGCGCAACGGCTCGTGCATGAAGACGCATCTGTGCATTTGGTGCGTAGTGGGAGGTGAGCATTCCGGGCGCCGCGGGAGCCTCCGGTTGTTTGTTTGAAGCTGGTGTCCGGACTTTTGTCTGCAGCACATTCTCGATTTCTTCGCGTGCCAGACCACCGGGGCGCAACAGCGTCACGTGTTCGTCCGTTAAACCGATGATTGTGGATTCAATACCAACCTCACACGGTCCGGCGTCAATGACGAAATCGAGCGCGTGCCCGAGATCGGCAATCACATCCTCCGCCCGGGTAGGGCTGATTTTGCCGGACTGGTTCGCGCTTGGGGCTGCAAGCGGCCGACCCGTTTTTTCCGAAAGATATCGCATGATCGGCCCGGACGGGACCCGCAGCGCGACCGTGGACAGACCTGCCGTCGCCAGATCTGAAATTTCTGAGGCCTTGGTCTTCGGCACAACAAGGGTCAGCGGGCCCGGCCAAAATGCCTCTGCAAGCTTCAGGGCGCGGTCATCAAAGACACCATGATGGCGAGCGGCCTCCAGGTTGGGCAGATGCGAAATGAGCGGGTTGAAACTCGGCCGGCCTTTGGCCTGGAAAATCCGCGCGCAGGCAGTCCCGCTCGTCGCATCGGCCGCCAGGCCGTAAACGGTTTCCGTCGGCACAGCGACCAGACCGCCGTCAATCAGACTGCGGCAGACGGCATCGGCTTCCGGATCCCGTTGCCAGTCATTTGAGCTCAGATTGACGTTCCAGCGCTGCATTCATCTCGTTCCGTTGCTTGCCATTCTGAAAGACTGACCAAAAAGATAAGGACATGCCGCAGCGAAATGGGTTGACGTTTACGTCAACACGGCTACTGTTTGCGTCAATCGGCTGCCAGTAGCGCCTTTTGCGGGCAACCCCGTGTTCCGTCAAGCTTTGGACGGCTGAAATAAGAAATTTGGCCAAGATAGGCCACCGGTTCTTGGGAGGACCAATCATGTATCGTGCACCGGTCGACGAGATCGCCTTCACCCTCAAACACGTCTGCGGCCTGTCAGACTTGCAGGAGGGCGGACAGCATGCCGAACTCGGCGATGATCTGGTGAATGCCATTTTGAACGAAGCCGGCCGCTTCGCCGCCGAAGAAATTGCCCCGCTCAACAGCGTCGCCGACAAGCACGGAACTCCGCTTGCCAACCGGGAAGTAACAACTCCTCCCGGCTGGCGCGAACTCTACCATGGCTGGATCGAAGGCGGCTGGAACGGCCTTTCTGCCAGCGAGGACGCCGGCGGTCAGGGGTTGCCACAAATGCTGTCAGCCGCTGCGCTGGAGATGTGGAACTCCGGTTCCATGGCCTTCGCGATCGGCCCGACGCTGACAATGGGCGCTGTGGAGGCCATCGAAAAGCACGCAACGGAAGAGTTGCGGGCAACCTACCTGGAAAAGCTGGTCACCGGTGAATGGATGGGCACCATGAACCTGACCGAGCCACAGGCCGGGTCTGATCTCAATGCGTTGAAAGCACGGGCCGAACGCAATGAGGACGGCACGTACAGGATCTACGGCCAGAAGATCTTCATCACCTACGGCGAACATGATCTGACCGACAACATCATCCATCTGGTGCTTGCCCGCCTGCCGGATGCGCCGGCTGGAACCCGCGGCATTTCGTTGTTCCTTGTCCCCAAATTCCTGGTCAACGAAGACGGTTCGCTGGGAGCTCGAAACGATGTCCACTGTGCAGGTGTAGAGCATAAGCTCGGCATTCATGGTTCCCCGACCTGCACCATGGTCTACGGCGATGATGGTGGTGCCACGGGCTGGCTGATCGGTGAGGAAAACAAAGGCCTTGCCTGTATGTTCACGATGATGAACAACGCCCGGCTTGCCGTCGGCATTCAAGGGCTGGGTGTTGCGGAACGCGCCTGTCAGGACGCCCATGCCTACGCGCTGGAGCGCAAACAAGGCAACGTCCCCGGTAAGAAGGGCGACGGCATGGTCGCCATTGCCCATCACCCTGATATCAAACGCTCTTTGCTGGGCATGCGGACCCGAACCCAGGTCGCCCGCGCGATCTGTTATTCCTGCGCCCATGCCATCGATATGGCCAACACGGCCACCGATCCGGATCAGAAGAAGCACTGGTCGGAACGCGCAGGCCTGCTCACGCCGATTGCCAAGGCGCTGTCGACCGATTTCGGCGTCGAAGTCGCCTCTATTGGCGTTCAGATCCACGGCGGAATGGGCTACGTCGAAGAAACCGGCGTTGCGCAGCACCTGCGCGATGCCCGGATTGCGCCGATCTATGAAGGCACCAACGGCATTCAGTCGATCGACCTTGTGATGCGCAAGCTGCCCCTGTCGGGCGGGGATCACATTCGTGGCTTCCTGACCGAGTTGCGTGAGATTGCCCGGGAAGTTTCCCAATCCAACCGGCCCGAGTTTGGTGACACGGCCGAACGCCTGCGCCGGGCCCTCGATGATCTGGAAGAAGCAACCGACTGGATGCTGGCAGCTCAGGCCGATGGACGGGTCGAAGAGGCCCTTTCCGGCGCAACACCCTACTTGCGGCTGGCGGGCCTTGCCTATGGTGGTGTCTTGCTGGCGAAAGGCGCCCTGAAATCAGGCATGGAAAACCGGGCCCTGCGAACTCAGCGCACCATCATGGCAAGAAGCTACGCCATGACGCTACTCTGTGACACAGCAAGTTTGAAGGAAGACATCGTCGGTTCGTCGGACAGCATCTTGGAGTTCGATCCGGAAGCGATGACCTCTTAAACGCCCCGGCCTTGTAGACGAATACTGAAAGGAATTTCCTCATGATCACGCAGTCTCTTGAAGACGGCGTCAGGACTTTGCGTCTTGATCGACCCGAAAAAAAGAACGCCTTGACCGGCCAGATGTACACGGATCTGGCGGAAGCGCTGGAAACCGGGAACACGGACGACAATGTGCGCTGCCACCTCATTTGCGGCCAACCGGAAGCCTTCACGTCCGGCAATGACATCGGTGATTTCCTTCAATTCGCCGGCAAGATGCAGATGTCTGAAACGCCGGTTTACCGCTTTCTGCGCGCGCTTGTTGGGAACAGGAAGCCTTTGGTCGCCTCCATCGACGGGATTGCAGTTGGTGTTGGCGCAACGCTCCTCATGCATTGCGACATGGTGTTTGCCAGCCCGCGCACCGTCATCCGCACCCCATTCATCGACCTGGGTCTCGTCCCAGAGGCCGGGTCGAGCCTGCTCGGTCCGAAAATCATGGGCCATGCCCGCGCATTTGAAATGCTGTGCCTTGGCCGTCCCTTCAGTGCCGAGCGGGCCTATCAGGCCGGTCTCGTCAATGAAGTCGTCTCTGAGAATGTCGATGATGTGGCTTTGGCCTGCGCCCGGGAAATTGCTGCAAAACCGCCGGAAGCAATGGCGCTTTCCCGTCAGTTCCTTTGGCAGGAAAGCCAGGGCCTCAGCGACCGGGTCGATGAGGAAGCCAAGGTGTTCTCCTCCCGCCTGACGTCGCCGGAGGCAATCTCCGCGTTCCAGGCCTTCATGACCAAGAAGTCGAAATCCTGAACAGCCACACAGCAGCTTCCTTGAAGGAGAACACCATGTCCTTGAACGGCAAAACACTCTTCATCACCGGCGCTTCGCGCGGGATCGGCAAAGCCATTGCATTGCGTGCTGCACGGGAAGGTGCGAATGTCGCCGTTGCTGCCAAGACCGCAGAACCGCATCCGAAACTGGAGGGCACGATTTTTTCAGCTGCCGAGGAAATCGAAGCGGCTGGCGGCAAGGCCCTGCCAATCGTGCTCGATGTTCGCGATGATGAAGCGGTTCAAGCAGCCATCGACAAGACGGCAGATCACTTTGGCGGTTTGGACATCCTCGTCAACAATGCCAGCGCGATCCAACTGACTCCGCTGCAGCAGACGGACATGAAGAAGTTTGATCTGATGCACCAGATCAACACGAGGGGCACGATGGCCTGCTCGAAACACGCGATCGCTCATTTGAAGAAATCCGAAAACCCGCACATCCTGATGCTGTCCCCGCCGCTGGATATGCAGGAAAAGTGGTTTGCGCCGTTCACGCCCTACTCGATTGCCAAATACGGCATGAGCCTTGTTGTTCTGGGCCTTGCCGGTGAACTGCGGTCCAAGGGGATTGCGGTGAATGCGCTTTGGCCGCGCACCACGATCGCGACAGCGGCGATCAAAAACATCATCGGCGGCGACAAGATGATGCAATCAAGCCGGACGCCGGACATCCTTGCAGATGCTGCCTATGAGATCTTCACGACACCGTCGAAGGAATTGACCGGTCAGTTCCTGATAGACGACACGTTCCTTCAGAGCCGCTGCGTAACAGACTTTGATCAGTACCGGGTGGATCCAACCCAGTCGCTCACACCGGACTTCTTTGTCCCGGACGACAGCCCGGCGCCGGCCAGCATGAAACCTGCTACCACCTGAGAAATTTACCGAGGCGGGCTTGCATTTTCAGGCCCGTCCCGGCAATGTCCGCGAGCCGATGAGGGCGGCACCCGGATCCGCGGACAGCGAAAGCTCCCTGACACATACAATTGATGCTGGTTTTTCACCTGCGCCCGACACAAGCGGATCGTCCGGGCACGCTAACAGGAGAAAAGCCTTGTCTTCCAAGACGCTTACCTCACTCGATCACTTCCGCAAGGATGCCAGACGCCTCAAGAAGGCGATTGCCAGTGGCGACCGCTTAGCTCTTGCGCGCGCGCATAAATTTGTTTCTGCCGATAAGCCGCTCAAGCATGCCGATTGCCTCCATGTAATCGCGCGTGAAGCCGGACACACCAGCTGGCCACAACTGAAGTTTGCCGTCGAAAGTGCTGCCATGACCCGTGCGGAACGGGCGGAGCGGTTGAAAACGGCACTCTTTGCCGGTCAGCATTGGGTCACCAATAAGCTGCTGGATGATGATCCTGGGCTCAAAGACGACAACCTCGGCCTGCAAATCGCACTCTACGACCTAACCTCGGTGCGCGAAGCGGTCGAGGCCGATCCCAAGCGAGCGCTCGACCCGATTGGTGTTCGATCCCCCCTACTTCATCTCGCCTTTTCGAAAGAAATACACCGATCTCCCTCGAAACATGCGGACATGCTCGCCCTGGCAGAGCTCCTTCTGTCCCATGGCGCAGATGTCAATGACGGCTTTCCCGCGGATGCAAACACTGATCACAAACTCTCAGCGCTGTACGGCGCGTTGTGCCACGCCGACAATTACGAACTTGGAGAATTACTGCTCCGCCATGGCGCAGATCCGAATGACAATGAAAGCCTTTATCATGCCACGGAGCTCGCCCACGCTCGCGCCCTGAAGCTGCTTCTAGAATACGGTGCCAAACCGGATGGCACCAACGCTCTACCGCGTGCGCTTGATTTCAATGACCTCGACAAAGTTCGCATGCTGCTGGAGGCCGGAGCCGATCCGAACCTGCTTGAAGACAATCACCCGAGCGGACAACCGGTGAATACCATCCCTGCGCTACACCAGGCAGCGCGCCGTGGATGTTCCGGAGAGGTTGTTTCGCTGCTTGTGTCGTCTGGGGCGGCCCTCGATGCCCGATGGCAGGGCCATTCTGCCTATGCGCTTGCTAGGATCCACGGCCATACAGAAGCGGCAAGCGCGCTGTCGGACCTTGGGTGCGACACACGTCTCACCCCGGATGAGCAGGCTCTCGCGGCGTGTGCCACTGGCGAGGCTTCTGCAAAGAGGCTCAATCTAAAGGCGCTGACTGATGAAGACAGACGGCTGTTGGTGAGGCTTGCCTCAGAACCCGGACGTCTTCCGCAAATCAAGGCTCTCGTTGCCGCCGGGCTGGACCCGAATGCCACCGATGAGATGGGTTTATCGCCCCTTCATGCAGCTGGCTGGCTTGGGCTACCAGAGGAAACTGCATATTTCCTGAGTCTGAAGCCGGATCTTTCCAAAAAGAACGGCTTCGGAGGTGACGCGCTCGACACGGTACTTCACGGTGCAGAGTTCGCACCGGAAAAACCTGGAGCTGACCATATCAAATGCGCGCGGCTTTTGCTGGAAAACGGCAGTCGGATCTATCCCGACTTCATCAAGGGATGTGGTGACGAGGAATTGGCTGCCTTTCTAGAGACCTGGATCAGCGCGCATCCAGAGAGCCTAGACCACCGGGCCTGATCCGACAAAAAGCGAGATTTGCCACAGGCTTACTTGCTTGTGGCAAATCATTCCGCTACGACATTTTGACAAGTGAGGTGACACGTCAGCTATCGGGGAGACCGTCGATGAACGGCACAATGGAACAGGTAACCGTCTACATGCCTCTGGTGATCAATGCGGCAAAAGCACTGATCGTTCTCATCATTGGCTGGCTGCTTGCCGGTGCCCTGTCGAGCTTCGTCCGCAAGCGGATCGTCTCTCACGAACGGATCGACGATACGATCGGCGGCTTCGCGGCCTCGATCGTTCGCTGGCTTGTCCTTCTCGTAACATTCATTGCGGTCCTGCAGCTGTTTGGCATTCAGGCGACCAGTTTGGTGGCCGTCCTCGGCGCCGGTACGCTTGCGATCGGCCTCGCCCTGCAGGGCACCTTGAGTGACATCGCGGCCGGAGTGATGCTCATCATCTTCCGCCCCTACAAGATTGGCCAATATGTCTCCATCGGCGGAACCTCCGGGACGGTCAAGGACCTCAACATCTTCGTCACGGAGTTGGTGACCCCGGACAATGTTCAGATCATCATGCCCAACGGCCAGGCATGGGGCACGGTCATCACCAATTTTTCCGCGCACCAGACTCGCCGGCTCGACCTGACTTTCGGCATCGACTACGGCGATGACGCGGACAAGGCGATCCAGATCATTCTCGACACCGCCACTGCGGATGCGCGCGTCCACAAAGACCCTGAGCCCTGGGTGCGTGTGACAAATCTCGGTGACAGCTCCGTGGATCTAGGTGTGCGGCTTTGGTGCGACGCGGGCGATTTTTGGGAACTGAAATTTCACATGCTGAAGTCGGTGAAAGAGGCTTTCGACGCGGGCGGAATTTCCATTCCCTACCCGCACCAGGTGGAAATTCAGAAAGCCGGATAGGCCCGCCTGGAATAAGCTGCCGGAATTGAGATGGCTCATTGACAGATCCGAAGACCACGGATCTGATGGCGGACAACTATAAATTCATACCTTATGGAAACGCCCGCCGTGTCAACACTCCTACTGCATCACCCGACGTACCTGGATCATTTGACCCCGGTGGGTCATCCGGAGCGCCCGGATCGCATTCGCGCCATCGATCGTATTCTGGAACATGAAAAGTTTCAGTCGGTGGAGCGCGACCTCGCGCCTGTCGGCGCGCTGGAAGATATCGCGCGGGCCCATCCGATGGCGTATATCGACCAGCTGCACCGGCTGTCCCCGGACGAGGGTGTCGCGCGGGTTGATGCCGACACGACCATGTCGCCCGGCACCTGGGAAGCGGCGCTGCGCGGTGTGGGCGGAGCCTGCCGGGCGGTTGACGAAGTCCTGACAAAGAAGGTCAACAACGCCTTTTCTGCCTCCCGCCCCCCTGGGCACCATGCGGAAAAAGACCGGGCGATGGGCTTTTGCTTCTTCAACAACGCAGCCGTTGCAGCCCGGTACGCTCAGGAGAAATACGGGATAGACCGGGTCGCGATCATCGATTTCGATGTGCATCACGGCAACGGCACCCAGGATATTTTCTGGGATGATGCGAGCGTGATGTATTGTTCGACGCACCAGATGCCCCTCTATCCTGGTTCCGGCGATGCCTCGGAAACCGGGGAGGCCAACACGATCGTCAATGTCCCGCTGCCGCCGGGCGAAAATGGCGCGGGCTTCAAGGAGGCGTTTGAAGTTGTTCTGCTTCCTCGGCTTGATGGGTTCGCACCGGAATTGGTCATCATTTCAGCCGGGTTCGATGCCCATGCGCGTGACCCGCTCGGCGGCTTGAATCTCGTGGAGGCTGACTTCGCCTGGGCCACGCGGGCCCTGATGGACGTGGCAGACAAACACAGTGACGGCCGCGTGGTCTCGGTTCTGGAAGGCGGCTATGACCTTGAAGGCCTCGCCCGCTCAACCGCTGCTCATGTCATGGCGTTGATGACCGGCTGAAGTCTAACACCAAGAATTCTCCAGTTGGCGGTGGATGGTATCGCCTATCCACCCGCGGCCTCTTGACCTTTGGCGCAGGTCTCGCAAATGTGCCGGTCTGTAGGGAATTCATTCAGGAAAATCGCATGTCTGATGCTGCCAAGGAAATTGCCGGTCTGTCTTTCGAAGACGCGCTCAAGCAGCTTGAGACAATCGTGCGCGAACTCGAGCAGGGAAACGTTCCGCTGGAGCGCAGCATCGAAATGTACGAGCGCGGCGATGCATTGCGCCAGCATTGCGATACATTGCTGAAGGCGGCTGAGGCCAAAGTTGAAAAAATCCAGCTTGGGCAAAATGGCGAACCAACTGGCACGACCGAGCTTGACCCGCAAAACGGCTAGACTGCTCAGCCGGTAGCGCCAGCAATGGCTCATGCAGCCAAATAACCGCCGACAAACGTAACCCGAACCGTTTGCGAGGGCTGGTCTCTGCAAAGAACCAATCTCAGGAGCACCGAGATTGACGCACCCACAGGTAGAGAAAGCTCAAATCGTCTACCAAAACTTATAAATCAATTGCAGAACGTTATTGCCTGAACCTTCACTTTATTTCTGGCAAATTGACGATCTCATTAATTTTTTCAGATCCCTGACTATTTTGCAGTGTTATCCTTGCGCTCATCTTGTAATATTTAAGGACATCTATCGAGCGACCGGAAATGCCCAATTTAAGCAAATACGCTGAACTGGACCTTTTGGAAGACGCCTTAGGCAATATTACGACCCATACGGACTGGCTGCCTTTCCTAGACAAAGTCAGTGGGGTCTTTGAAAGCAAAGCCTGCGCGGCAGAATATCTCAACGACGGATTTGCAACAGGCCGGTTTACGGGTCCGGCGCACGCAGAAGCCTTCAGAGACTTTTTGAATTCTGCTTCCTACCACGCCGGAGTATCAGCGTTTAAGTATTTGCTTGAGTTGGCGGAACCGGATGCTGTGTACCGTATTCACCAAGGTCACATTTCAAAGCTCGACGCTCCTGCCACACCTCTTGCAAATGGAAATGAAGTCACATCCCAATCGGCGATAATAAGCATTACACGGGATAGCTCAGGCTTGACCATGATATTCGGCCTGCTCTTTGATGACGCTTCGCCGGTGGAAACGACTTCAGCAGAAACCGTTCTTGCCTTCTCTAAAGTTGCCAAGATCCTGAAAATCTGCTTCGGGGCACTCACAAACATCGGCAAGCTACAAACGCAAAGCCGCATTCAGCGAGCCTTTGCGAACCATTGCGCGGTTCCTTCCGTTCTGGTCAACAGGCAACGTCTCGTCATGGCCGAGCATGAAAACGGGCTATCCGTTCTGGCAGATCTGGATGCCGGCCTTGTGACCGGAGGAAAACTGCAGATCCGGAACAGAGATCTGGAGATGCTTCTGTCTGAAAGATCGCCAGCTCTCGCCGCTGTAAACGACCCGCATAAAACCGGTGACAAACAGGATACCAAGTCAGACAGCTCTTTTTCCCGGTCCGGTTTTTGTCTTCGTGACCGGTCTGGAAACCTTAACCGGATCACGATAGAGACAGTGCCGGGAGACACACATGACCCTTGGGTTCTTATCCGTGTTTGCCAGCCAGCCGACATACCTGAAGCCGTTGAGACCATCCTGCAGGAGGAACTCGGCCTCTCACAGTCTGAAGCCCACCTTGCCTGGTCTTTGGCGGAAACCGGTTCCGTTTCTGCGACCACCGATTTGCTAAACATTACCCGGAACACCATGAAAACTCATTTGCGCCGGATATTCGACAAGACAGCAGTGCGCACACAACTGGAGTTGGTGCAATTGGTGTATCGGCTATCCGGTCTGGTGTGACAAAAGAGCCCAAGGATAGGCAATGAGCCGGCAAATATTTTAAAGAATAACCGCGTCTAAAAAGTCAAAAAACTGGGGTCGCGCAATTACGACCCCAAGTTGATCACTGTGCACGTGGCCCCATCGACCACACTTAAAGGTTTAATACATATTAATAATGTATGCATCACCCAAATGGGTGACATTGCATGGATTTCGACGAAAATTTAGCGCTATAAGTGCATAAATTCCTGCATACAACCGATATCTCAATGCATGTTCACCAAGGTGTCACATTTCAAGGTGTGCCCCCCCTGATCGTACAGCGTTTGCGCCATACATAAGGTTGGTGTATGGCTGCCCGCCATGTTTTCTATTCCGGAGCATTCCCCAGCGTGACTGCAGATTCAAAAACGCCCTTGCTCGATAAGGTGTCCTCTCCGGCCGATTTGCGCCAGCTCGATGAAACCGAGCTCGGCCAACTGGCCGACGAGTTGCGCACCGAAACCATTGATACGGTGTCCATAACCGGAGGGCATTTGGGCGCCGGTCTGGGTGTCGTGGAGCTAACGGTCGCGCTGCATTATGTCTTCAACACGCCGGACGACAGGATCATTTGGGACGTTGGACACCAAAGCTATCCGCACAAGATCCTTACCGAACGTCGGGACAGAATTCGGACCCTGCGCCAACCAGGGGGCCTGTCGGGTTTCACCAAGCGCTCTGAAAGCATCTATGACCCCTTCGGAACGGCGCATTCGTCGACATCCATTTCGGCCGGCCTTGGCATGGCAGCGGCTCGTGATCTGAAGGATGGCGACAACAACGTCATCGCAGTGATCGGTGACGGAGCAATGTCCGCAGGCATGGCTTACGAGGCGATGAACAACGCGGGGCACCTCGGCTCCCGGCTTGTGGTTATCCTGAACGACAATGACATGTCGATTGCACCGCCAGTGGGCGCAATGTCTGCCTACCTCGCAAAGCTAGTCTCAGGCCCGACTTACCAGTCGCTGCGCGGTGCCGCGAAGAACATCGTCAAGAATTTCCCGAAGCAGCTGGCTGAAAAAGCGGCTCGGGCGGAAGAGTATGCTCGAGGCTTCTGGACCGGCGGCACCTTGTTTGAAGAGCTGGGTTTTTATTACGTCGGCCCGGTCGACGGGCATAACCTTGAGCATCTCCTGCCGATCCTGAAAAACGTCCGCGATACGCACAATGGTCCAGTCCTGATCCATGCTGTCACCCAGAAGGGCAAGGGCTACGCGCCGGCAGAAGGCGCGAAAGACAAGTATCACGGCGTTGCCAAGTTCGACGTGGTCACGGGAAAACAGTCCAAACCGAAGGCCAATGCGCCGAGCTACACCAATGTGTTCGCAACTTCGCTGATCAAGGAAGCTGAAGACGATGAAAAGGTGGTCGCCATCACAGCGGCCATGCCCGACGGCACCGGCCTGAACCTCTTCGGCGAAGCCTTCCCGGAGCGCACCTATGATGTCGGCATTGCCGAACAGCATGCAGTCACCTTTGCGGCTGGAATGGCGACCGAAGGCTACAAGCCGTTTGCCGCGATCTATTCGACGTTCCTGCAGCGCGCCTATGATCAAGTGATACATGACGTCGCTCTCCAGGGATTGCCCGTCCGGTTTCCGATCGACCGTGCAGGTCTCGTCGGCGCTGATGGAGCCACCCATGCCGGTGCGTTTGATACCGCGTATCTTTCTTGCCTGCCGGGCTTTGTGGTGATGGCGGCCTCTGACGAAGCCGAACTCCGGCACATGGTGGCAACAGCTGTTGCCTATGATGAGGGACCGATCTCCTTCCGCTATCCACGCGGCGAAGGTGTTGGTTTGGAGATGCCGGAACGCGGCACTGTTCTGGAAATCGGCAAAGGCATTGTCCGCCGCGAAGGCACCAAGGTGGCGCTCCTCTCCTTCGGCGGACGGATGGCCGAATGTTTGAAAGCCGCAGATGAATTGGATGCCGCCGGTCTTTCCACAACTGTTGCAGATGCCCGGTTTGCCAAACCGCTCGACATGGATCTCATCCGGCGGCTTGCGCGCGAACACGAAGTGCTTGTGACGATCGAAGAAGGATCCATCGGCGGTTTCGGCAGCCATGTCCTGAGCGCACTGGCTCAAGAAGGCGCGCTGGATGCCGGCCTTAAGATCCGCACCTTGACCCTTCCGGACACATATCAGGACCATGACAAACCGGCGTCCATGTACGCGTCTGCCGGTCTCGATAAGGACGGTATTCTCAAGACAGTCTTTGCAGCGCTTGGCACCGAATTCATGAGCGGATCTCAGCGCGCATAAGCCTTGTGCCGGGGCTCGGCGAATTTGAGCCACGCCGCGCCGGAAAATGCGGATTGACAGGCCGGGCGCAGGAAGATTATGGCTGGAGAAATATAAAAAACCGCGCCGGCATCTTGCCGGCGCTTTTGTTTTTCGCCCGATTTGAACGTTCCGGACGCTGAACGAAACGCTCAGGAGGCTGCCATGGCACAGACGCTACTCTCGGTTTCCGCACTCTTGTTGTCGGTTGCTCTGCTCATTTTTGGCCACGGCCTGCAGACAACGCTGCTGCCGCTCGCTGCGGACCGATTCTATTTCTCAGATTTCGAGATTGGTGCGATCTCGTCCGCTTACTTTGTGGGAATGGTCATCGGATGCTTCGGCGCTCCGCTCTTGATTATGCGGGCTGGCCATATCCGGGCCTTCGCCGCGCTCGTTTCCATGATGTCAGCGGCTGCCATCCTCCATCCCGTCGTCGTGGATCCGGTCTTCTGGGTTGTGATCCGTATCGTCTCGGGTTTTTGTCTCGCCGGTTTTTACATGATCGTCGAGAGCTGGCTGAACGAGAGCGCCACCAACGAAAACCGCGGCACGATCATGTCCGTTTACATCGTGATACTGTTCGGTGCGCTGATGCTTGGCCAGGTGTCCATCGCGACGATGAGCATTGCGTCTTTCATTCCGTTCGTGATTGCATCAGTTACGGTCAGCCTGGCGGTCATGCCAGTCTCTTTGACGACCTCCGCACAACCTGCGCCAATCACACTTGTCCGATTCCGACCGGTTCAGCTCTACAAGAACTCACCGGCTGCCTTTGTCGGGGTGTTTTTCATCGGCATTTCTCAAGGCGCACTTTTGACGCTGACGCCGCTCTATGGATCTCAGATCGGATTGAGCACCAACCAGTCCGCATTCTATGCGGCCGCGATCATCGGTGGTGGACTTATCGCCCAATGGCCAGTCGGCCGTTTGTCCGACCGGATGGACCGGCGTCTCGTCATCATCATTCTGGGACTTGCGACCGCGGCGGCCTCGACAGCGATCGTTGTCTTCGCACCGAACGTGTTCCTGATTGCTGCCGGAACGGCTGTTCTCGTCGGCATGTTCTCGCAGCCGCTCTACGCGATTGCCGTGGCGCACGCGTTTGACCACGCAGCGCAGGAAGACTTCGTTGAAACCTCATCCGGCATGCTTCTGTCCTTTGGGATCGGCTCGATCGTCGGACCTCTGGTCGCCTCAGTCTTGATGGGCCAGATGGGCCCGTCCGGTCTCTATGTGATGGTAATCGCGTTCAATGTCTTGATGGCCGCATTCATCTTCACACGCGTTCTGACCCGCGAAGCGCTGACAGCCGAAGAAAAGACAGACTTCGAATATGCTGCAACGGCGCAGGTCGGTACCGTTATTTCCACCGAAGAGCTGAACGCCGAAGACGAAGAGTATGTCATCCCGCCGGAAGAATTCCCGGCTTATGAAGATGACATCTACAATTTCGATACCGAAGCTTCGGACGATACGGAAAAAGACGAGACCGAGGCTGTATCCGCCGATGATACAGTTGGCGCTGACACATCACTCAAGGACGGTGCCCCGGAAGGCGCCCCCTCCGGGACTGTGTCAGAGGAACCAGCAAAGCCGGCAGACAAAACCTGACGTGTTGGAGGCCTTTTGAGCGGACAATCGGACTTCTGCGCTGTTTCGCCGCTCGACAGAAGTCCGCATTCAGCTTATAGCCGCCCCATGGAACGGCGCATGAGCACACTCAGGATCTTGCGGCAAGAGCGGACACCACTGGTGGCGCTCACTGCGCTTGCGTTTGCCGTTCGGCTGATCCTGATCACACTCGGCACTGCTCTTGCGCCCACCGGCTCGATTGCTGGCGACGGACTGGCTAGCCTCTGCCTCACAACGGATCTGGACCCTTCCACCCAAGGTGCGCATGACCCGATCACCTGTACTTGCGTGACGAGCTGTCCGCATGGCTGTGCAGCTGGCCCGTGCCTTGCTCCGGCGCAGATTGAGCGTTTGTCGGCCAATGATCCAACAGGCCTCAACACGCTTCACCGCGTCCAACACGCACCCCATCTTTCCATCGGCAAATGCGGGCCAATCCGTGCACCGCCTGTTCTTCGTGTCTGACCCGAACCAAACCTACAGAACACGAGGAATTCACAAATGAAACTCTGGACTTCCGTTGCAGCCGCAGCTGCCCTTTCGCTCGTCTCCATGACGGCCGTTGCCGCCGATTATTCCGCCGGCTCTCTTGAGCTGTCGAACGCCTGGACCCGGGCAACACCTCCGAAGGCCAAGGCAGGCGGTGGCTTTATCGAAATCGTCAACACAGGAACGGAGGCTGACCGCCTTGTCGCGGCAAACTCCGATGTCTCCAAGAAAGTCGAGTTGCATGAAATGGCCGTCACCGACGGCGTGATGAAAATGCGCGAGATGGAAAACGGCATTGAGATCCCGGCTGGCGAAACTGTGTCCTTGAAGCCGGGCGGCTTGCACATCATGTTCATGGGGCTGAACCAGTCGTTTGAAGAGGGCTCGTCCGTTCCAGTCGTTTTGACGTTCGAAAAAGCTGGTGATGTCGCCGTCGAACTGCCGGTCGCCAAGATGGGCGCGAAAGCCATGGACCACGGCAAAATGGATCACAGTGGCCATGACCACAGCAGCGATGATCACAGTGGTCACGACCACAGCAAGACCAACTAACACCAAAGGACCCAGGGAGAGCCAACCATGTCAGGTTTGAAACTCTTCCGGTACGTGGCTTGGGCGGCAGTTGCCGTCCTTGCCTGCGTGGCCGGCGCGCTTGTCTATCTGCAAACCACTTCCAGCAACAATTCCGGGGCCTTGATCGAGCCACTGGCTGCTATTGGTGGCCCGTTCGAACTGGTCAGTGGCAACGGCGAAACCGTGACCGACCAGACGCTGGCCGGAAAACCGACAGTCATGTTCTTCGGTTTCACTTATTGCCCGGACGTGTGCCCCACCACCTTGTCGGAACTGCAGGGCTGGATCGAAGCTCTTGGCCCGGATGCAGACAAACTCAACTACGCCTTTGTCAGCGTTGATCCGGAGCGGGATACTCCAGACGTTATGCGCGATTATGTCGGTGCATTCGATGACCGCATCCTGGCCCTGACCGGGTCCCGCAAGAACATCGATTCAATGCTGAAGGCCTATCGGGTCTATGCAAAGCGGGTTCCGCTTGACGACGGCGACTATACGATGGACCATTCCGCGGCCGTCTATCTGATGAATGCAGACAACAAGTTCGTCGGCACCATTGCTTATGGCGAAGTGGAAGAAACAGCACTGGCCAAACTCAAGCGGCTGATCGAAAATGCCCCGGCGTCCTCCTGACGAATTGCGACAGGATTGCGTCGGATAGGTTGGTTGAAAGGATAAGGGCGGAATGCAAACGTCACTTTATTTCGGACTGGCGCTTAGCGCGACAAGCCTTGTCGCGCTGTCCGCAATGCTGTGGCTCTATGCAGGCGAGCGGGTCTATGTCGACCGTCTCATCTCCGCAATTGCCGGGTGCTTTTGACAACCCACCGCCCCTTTCCTTTCTGATTAGCCCGTTCTGATGTCCAAACAGCGTCTTGATCAGCACCTTGTCGACACCGGTCACTTTCCCTCCCGAGCCCGTGCCCGGGATGCGATCTTGCGCGGCACAGTTTCGGTGAACGGCTTGGTCTGTGGCAAACCAGCTCAAAAAGTCGCCGCAGATGTTGTTATTGCCGTGGAAGATCCGGCGGCAGCCTACGTCTCCCGCGCTGCACTGAAACTAATTGAGGGGCTGCGCGCCTTTGATGTTTCGGCGGTAGACAAGATTTGCCTTGATATCGGCGCGTCGACCGGCGGCTTCACACAAGTTCTGCTGCAAAACGGGGCAACAAAAGTCCATGCCATAGACGTCGGGCATGACCAACTGCACGACAGCCTGCGCAGCGATCCCAGAGTTTTGGCACAAGACGGATTGAATGCGCGCGAGCTGACCCTTGAGCACCTCACCGGCGATCAGCCGGAATTGCTGGTCTCCGATGTCAGCTTCATTTCTCTGAAACTCGCTCTCCCTCCTGCCCTCGATCTTGCATTCCCGGGGGCGGACGGCATCTTTCTGGTGAAGCCGCAATTTGAGGCCGGTAAGGACAACATCGGCAAAGGCGGACTGGTGGACCCGGAGATTGCCGAGACAACAGCCAAACACCTACAAAACTGGCTTGGGACCGTGCCGGGCTGGACCGCCGGGGACTTGATACCCTCTCCGGTCAAAGGCGGCGACGGCAACGCCGAATGGCTGCTTTACGGGAAGAAAGCGCCCTAAAGCCGACCTATCGCTTGCCCCGACCTGCGTTCGCCTGTATCGCTCGGCCATGACTGAGACGCGACTAGAAATCACCGAGCTGGGCCATCGGGGAGATGGCATTGCCATCACCGATACCGGGCCTGTTTATGTGGCCGGAGGCCTGCCAGGCGAGACTGTTGAGACCAAGGTCCAGAATGGGCGGGCGCAGAACCCAGCCTATCTGACCCAATCGCCAGACCGTATTGAACCGGTGTGCCGGCATTACGCGGCCTGTGGCGGCTGCTCGGTGCAGCATCTTGCCGAAGCGCCCTATCTGTCGTGGAAACGGAGCCTTGTCGAAAAGGCCCTCAAAACCCAGGGCATAGACGCTGACGTGGCACAGACCATCGCAGCGACCCAAGGCGGCCGGCGGCGGGCAGTCTTTACGGCGACCCGGGCCGGGCGGGCTGTTCTTCTCGGCTATCATGAAAAAGCCAGCCACAAGCTGGTCGATATCTCTGAATGCCCGGTGCTCGACCCAAGCATCACCAGCGCACTCAAGGGCCTGAAATCCCTGGCCGCTGATCTGGTGCCGAAGAAGGGCGAACTCCGGATAACCGTGCTCAGCACCACCTCCGGTCTGGATGTCGCCTTTGAAAAGGCCGACAAGGCTTATGACCGCAAGATCCCGGCGTTGAGCCAGAAGACCGTGGAGCTGGATCTGGCGCGCCTCAGTGTGAACGGCGAAATCCTTCTGGAAGTGCGCCCGCCCTTGCTCGACATGGGCGGCACCGGCCTCGTCCCGCCACCGGGCGGCTTTACGCAGGCAACGCATGCCGCTGAAGAGGCGCTCTCAGAACTTGTTGCCGCAGGTGTTGGCAAGGCCAAGACCGTGGCCGATCTGTTTTCCGGTGTCGGCACCTTTGCACTCAGGCTTGCCCGCGCAGCCAACGTCCATGCGGTTGAGGGCGACCCGGCCGCGATTGCCGCGCTCGACCGGTCCTTGCGCAAGCCGCAGGGCTTGAAGAAGGTGACCTTCGAAAAGCGGGATCTTTTCCGCCGCCCGCTGGTGCCGGAAGAGCTGGATCCATTTGCCGCTGTTGTTTTCGACCCGCCGCGTGCCGGCGCTCAAGCTCAGGCCGAGATGCTGGCCAAATCGAAAGTGAAGACGATCGTCGCCGTCTCCTGCAATCCGGCAACGCTGGCCCGGGACTTGAGGATCCTGATCGACGGCGGCTATGCGCTTCACTCTGTCACCCCGGTAGACCAGTTCCACTTCTCGCCCCATATTGAGGCGGTGGCAGTTCTAAAACGGGAGTGAACCATGGCTGCGGTGACGGATCAGAATGTGTCTGACAAAGAGGGCTTGCGCCGGTCACCGCCCCCGATTGCCAAAGTTGCCCGCAGGCTCCGCTATGCGGCCCATCAGGGCAGTCGTGTAGCGCTCTACACATTACATTCCGAAGCTATGCGCCGCATGAACCTGCGGCTTCAAAAGGACCTGCCCGAAACGCCGAAAGTCACCCCGGAAGGCCCGGTCCCGAGCCAGCGGCGCATGCTCACCGACATCGTCAGGTTGTTTGCCGAGGACATGAAGGCGGTTGAAGATGGCATCTATCCGATGCCTTCAGACGGCACCCTGAGCCCAAGGGAGCTTTTGCAGACCAGCCAGGCCTTTTTCAAGGATGTGCCCAAAGTGGCGCGGCGGCGGGCCGAAAACACCCATCAGGAAGTCAACCAGGACGGCCCGGCCTTTGCCGATGCGCTTCCACGTTATTATCGCCAGAACTTCCATTTCCAGACAGATGGCTGGCTGTCGGAAGACAGCGCACGGCTTTATGATTTCCAAGTGGATGTCCTGTTTTCCGGGGCAACAGCCGCCATGCGGCGCAAGGCCCTCCTCCCGTTCGCGGAAATCCTGAAACGCAAGGACCAGCGCAAGATCGCCTATGTCGACATTGCGTGCGGCACGGGCGGCCTGCTCCGCCCCGCGCTCAATGCCTTTCCGCGCCTGTCCGGGATCGGACTGGACCTTTCAGAACCGTATCTCAACGTTGCGCGGGACCGGTTCAAAAGTCCGCGCGCCAGATATGTGACCGCGATGGCCGAAGAGCTGCCCTTCGCGGACAACTCGCTCGATGTTGTTTCGTGCGTGTTCCTGTTTCACGAACTGCCCCCGAAAATCCGGCGCCAGGTTTTAAGCGAGGTGGCCCGGGTCCTGAAACCACGCGGTTCGTTTCTATTCGTCGACAGCCTGCAAACCGGCGATGTGCCGGATTACGACGGACTTTTGACGATTTTTCCGCAGCTGTTCCACGAGCCGTACTATACCTCTTATCTGAAAGAGGACCTCGCGAGCCTGTGCGCGGATGTGGGGCTTGATGAACGCTGGATGCGGCCCGCCTTTGTGTCCCGAGCTGCAGAATTCGTGAAGACCACCTGACCTTTCAGTATTACTGAAATTTTTCTGCTTCTTGTCTTGTGACTGAAAGCCGAAGGGCGTATATCCGGTCTCTATGAGATTGGATCATTGGCTCTTGCAAACAGGGGAAAACCGCAGCGCCTTCGCGCGCCGGGCAAACCTGTCCCCTGCCTCCGTTACCGCCCTGTGCAACGACCCGAATGTCTGGGTGTCGCGCGATATGGCCCGCAAGATCGCCATCGCCACGAATGGCGAAGTCACTCCAAACGACTTTCTCGGACTAGCTACAACCAAGGAGCATCCCGTGTCCCAGGCCCGTGTCGCAGAAGCAATCCGCGCATTCGAACGTGGAGAAATGGTGGTCGTGACCGACGATGACGACCGCGAAAACGAAGGCGATCTGATTGTCGCCGCCTCCAAAGTCACGCCTGAACAAATGGCGTTCATGGTCCGGCACACATCCGGGATCATCTGCGCGCCGATGACGGTGGCCCATGCGCGGCGGCTTCGCCTTGACCCGATGGTTGCGGAAAACGATGCGCCGCTCGCAACCGCCTTCACCATTTCGGTCGACTACCGCCAGGGCCTGACCACCGGGATCTCGGCTGAAGAGCGTTGCTCCACCGTCCGTGCGCTGGCCAACCCGAATGTTGGCGCAGATGATTTTGTCCGTCCCGGCCACATCTTCCCACTGGTTGCCAAGGAAGGCGGCGTCATGATCCGCTCCGGGCACACGGAAGCCGCTGTCGATCTGTGCCGCCTGGCCGGCCTTGAACAGGTTGGCGTGATCAGTGAACTGGTCAATGACGACGGCACGGTCAAACGCGGCGCGCAAGTTGCCGAATTTGCCGCCGAATATGATCTGAAGATGGTGTCAGTCTCCGACCTGATCGCCTGGCGCCAGCGCACAGAACGCATGGTTGAGAGGGTCAACGAGCAGCCGGTTGAGACAATTGCAGGCCCGGCTTACGCCATGACTTATTCTACGCCTTACGACCCGATGCACCACGTTGCCATCGTCTATGGTGATATTCTGGATGGCCGCAGCGTGCCGGTTCGCCTGCAGCTGGAATCAGTACTGGACGATACGTTCGGGGATGCCCGCCCGCTTGACACCATCATGAAGCATTTTGCCGACCGGGGACGCGGCGTTGTTGTCTATCTGCGCGAGGGATCTGTGGGGGTTGCCCGTCAGTCCACCCGGCCAAGATCGGATTTCGAAGCTGCGGAAACCGAAGACCACAGCTCCGCGCAAGCTAGACAGGAACAATGGCGGGAAGTCGGACTGGGTGCTCAAATTCTGAAAGATCTGGGTGTCAGCTCCATTCGTCTGCTGGCCTCCCGTGAGCGGCACTACGTTGGGCTGGAGGGGTTTGACATCAAGATCGACGAAACAGAGATCCTCGACTTGTGAGGTCAACAGATTGGATAATGCTGCATGAAAGAACAGGTGGTCGACAAGGAAGCCGAGAGCAAGGGATCTGAAAAGCCAGCTCCCGCGCCGTTCACAATCGGCTACGACCGACGGAACAGCGAGGCCATCGTCTATGGCTGTATGCTGCTTGCAGGTCTCTTCGCAGTCGTGAGCATCGTGTCCGGCATGTACCTGTTGCTGTTCGCAGCGCTCGGTCCAGCGGTCATCGCCTATTGGCATTTTCCAATGCTTGAGAAAAAGCGCCCGCAACTGGGCGCGAATGAGGATGGACTTTTTATCGACCGGATCGGCTTTATCGATTGGGGAGCCATCCGGATGATCGATCTGACCCGCACGAGCGTCCGCAGCATCGAGTTGATCAAACTGAACGTGCTTCTAACCCGCCCATTGGAAGATGCCGTCACTCAAGGCCAACACACACCCTTATGGAAGCGGTTCACAATGCGCAACTGGAAGCGCAGCAAACGCGAACACGGCCGGGAGCTGATTTCCGTCAACCTGCACACCCTTGTCGGCGACCCGGACGAAGTTCTGACCCGCATCCGGACGTTCAAGTTTGTCTAAACCTTCGGTCGTTCAGTCTTAGCCGACCTGGCCGCGGTGGCGGATCATGTGGTCGGCCAAAACGCAGGCCATCATGGCCTCGCCTACCGGAACGGCGCGGATGCCGACGCACGGATCGTGGCGGCCTTTGGTCATCACATCGACTTCTTCGCCCTGACGTGTAATGGACTTGCGTTCTGTCAGGATCGACGATGTCGGTTTGACCGCAAAGCGCACCACCAGCGGATCACCGTTGGAGATCCCGCCGAGCACCCCGCCGGCATTGTTCGTTAGGAACACCGGCCGGCCGACATCATCCACGCGGATTTCATCGGCGTTTTCTTCACCGGTTAAGGTCGCGGACTCAAAGCCGTTGCCGACTTCAACGCCCTTTACTGCGTTGATGGACATCATCGCTGCGGTCAGGTCCGTATCCAGTTTGCCGTAGATAGGCGCGCCCCAACCAGCAGGGACACCTTCCGCCACGATTTCAATCACCGCGCCGACGGAGGATCCCGCCTTGCGCACCCCGTCCAAATACTCCGCCCACTGGGCAGCGGCTGCTGGGTCGGGACAGAAAAACGGGTTGTTGTTGACTTCCGCCCAGTCCCAATTGCCGCGATCAAGTTTATGCGGCCCAACCTGAACCAGAGCGCCGCGGATCGTGACACCCTGCAGAACCTTCCGCGCAACGGCACCAGCTGCGACACGCATTGCCGTTTCACGGGCAGAGGATCGCCCACCGCCGCGATAGTCGCGAATACCGTATTTCGCATCATAGGTGAAATCGGCGTGGCCCGGGCGGAACCGATCCTTGATTTCCGAGTAATCCTTGGACCGTTGATCCGTGTTCTCAACCATCAACGAAATCGGTGTGCCAGTTGTTTTCTGCACGCCGTCTTCATCAACCATGACGCCGGACAGTATCTTTACTTCATCAGGTTCACGCCGCTGGGTCGTGTACTTGGATTGGCCGGGCTTACGCTTTTCCATGAAGCCCTGAATGTCGGCTTCGGTCAGCGGAACGAGCGGCGGACAGCCATCAACAACACAGCCGATTGCAGGTCCGTGGCTTTCCCCCCAAGTGGTGACCCGAAACATGTGACCGAAACTGTTGTGCGACATCCGTGGCTTTCCCAAAAAGCAGCGTGAACCAAGACTGCGAGCGATAAGCCATCCGCCCTTGAAGCTCAAGCCCATGAGGCGTTGGAGCGGTCTTCTATTTCGACGCATGTCAAAATGACAGAAAACAAGAAAATCGCTGATTGATCAAAAACAGATCACCTATACGTGTGAAACGGCGATAGACCCGTTTTTATAAAACCGGATTTGCCAATCGTTAAACACCAATCTTTATCGTGCCTTCCCAAGTTGAGGTCAGCGGGATTCTATCGTGCGCATTCGTGGTTGGCTAACAGGTCTGATCATTTTCTTGCTGGCGCCCAGCCTGCTCTTTGCCTCGCTTTGGTTTTACGGGAATTTCGAAAGTGTCCGCGCGATTGACCGCAGTTTGAAGGGCGTTGGCCTGCTTCAAGCGCTGGGACCACTGACGGAGGAAAAGTCGCGTGGCATCCCTTCACTTGAGATCCCAGACGACTACCGCAACCAGCTAATACGCTTCGGTGGCCCCGATTATGCGGACTATCTGGACACCCAACTGACAGAGTTTGCGACGGAAGAAGATGTCTCCAAATCGCTGAGACATGCCAGAAGTCTGGCACTTTCGATCGCAGCCCTTGCCAAGATCTCATCATCCAGTCCGTACGAGACAACAAAACTCCCTCATTTGCTGACTGAAATTCTGCCCTCCGTCATTATCGAAACGTCGAAAATGCGCGAGAATGCCGAACTCCTGTCGGCAAAGGACACCATCAACGTCTGGGACAAGATGATGGTTCCGGTTCAGGGCGGGCAATTCAAGGTGGCCGCCGATGGCGCGGCACGTGACACCGTATTGCTGTTCACCGATCTCGTAGGCCCGGCAGCAGATGACCTGCGTCTCATGGCTAGACAGTACCGCGAGGCGAACGTTGCCTTTCAGACCCAAGGAGCCAAGTTTCTGACGTCGACGATACAGGCCGAAACAGGTACCGATATCGTCGCAGAACCCGTAATCACTGCGGAGCCTTTGCTGATCGAAGCCACATACACTCTGTGGCAAGAAACCCTGGATTACTTGCGCGCTGCATTGATCGAAGAAAAGCAGGACACACTTCAGGCAGTCTCCTTAGCCGGCGCTGTTGCGACGGCTGTGATCTTCATCGCCTTTGGGATCGGTGCTGTTCTTGTTAGGGCACTGGCAGACCGGACGCAAAAGGAGTTTGAAAAGCTCGGGTTCCACGATCCATTGACAGGCCTGCCGAACCGCCGAGCTCTTCTGGAAGCACTCCGAACCGTCCGCCCGTCCAGCTCAAATGGCACATCTGGGCTTGTCGTGTTCGACATCCGCCAGTTCCGCAAGATCAATCATCGTTTTGGGGACGAATCTGGCGACATGATCTTGCGGGCCATTGCGAGTGACCTCACGGCGATCGCAGGACCAAAAGACTTCCTGTGCCGAACAGGCGGCAGTGAGTTCGCCCTACTCCGCAGGGACGCCAACAGCATCGCAGCCTTTGAATCGTTCGCCCGGAAAGTCTTGAAAAAGATATGCTCGGTCAAAGTCGTGGAAGGCCAGGAAACGGTAATCGATGCTAACGCCGGGGTTTCCTTTCACAAAGCAAACACGGCACTCAGCGAAAACATCCTGACGGATGCAACACTTGCCTTGCGCGCGGCCAAACAAAAGGGGTCGAAAGAACTCGAAGTATTCTCGCCAATGATGCGTGCGATTTTTGAGAGCAATGCGGAAACCGCGAAGGAAGTCCTGTCGGCCCTGGAAAAAGGTAATATTGTTCCCTGGTACCAGCCGCAGGTGGACATCCACACTGGACAGATCATAGGCGCAGAGGCGCTCGCACGCTGGATCGATGGAGATCAGGTCCGCTTTCCTGGCGCCTTCCTGCCCGCCGCAGAAGATGCCGGCTACATGGAACTTATCGAAACAGCGGTTCGTGAGAACGTGCTTTCGTTGGCAACGACGCTCGAAACCCGGGACATGCATGGCATTCATCTCGGACTGAACGTCTCTGCGAGCTTTCTGGAACAGGAATCCGTGGCTGAAGAGATCTATGCAAAGATCGTCAGCCTCGGTCTCAAGCCCTCTAACTTCAACCTGGAAATCCTTGAAGCCGTCATGATCGACGAGATCGCCGCCATGCCGGTCAAAGCCAACATTGCGCGCCTGTCAGAGCTTGGCTTTTTCATTGAACTCGATGATTTCGGCACCGGCCATTCCAGCATTTCAAGTCTACGGGACCTCAAGGTGGATCGCGTGAAGATCGACCGCAGCTTTGTCACCGGAGTTGACACCAATCCGGGTCTACAGAAATTCACAAGCGCCTTGATCAACCTCGCCAAGAGCCTCGACATCAGTGTTTTGGCGGAAGGCGTTGAAACCGAGGGCGAACGGCTCTGGTTGCAACAAAATGGCTGCGATTACATCCAGGGATTTTTGGTCTCAAAGGCCGTGCCGCAAGATCAAATCCTAGACATGATCCAGCGTCAGTCGGTCCTGAATGCGGACGGCAAGATGTACGCCGTAACCGCGTGAGCCGCTAAACTTGCGGCTTCTAGCGGCGGATCAATTGGTGATCTGAGTAGCCGCTGCCCGATCTGCGAGTCTCTTCTTGAAATCGATTGCAGCCAAAGACAGGCCGCCATTGGCCCCGTCCACAAAGTGGATGTGCTGGTTGTTGGACACATCCTGCACGAAACAGGTCATCAGGGCACTATCAGACACATGGAGCCCGTAAACCAGTTGGTCCGCTTTTGATTGGCTTTCCAGATACGTTTTCACCGCGTTCAGCTGATCCGGAGTCAGATCGAGAACAAGCTGCAAACTGTCCCCAAGCTTCCTGTGATCGGTATTGAGACTGAGCTCTTTAATATATTTCTTGGGCTCAAAGGGCCCAACCCGGCGTCCGGTGTAGTACCCGTACATGAAGAACAGGCTCTCCACGATCCCCATGAGATAGCCCTTCAGCCAGCGGCCCGGCGACCCGAAACTTGCTTCCAGCGACAAGGTGCGCGGCGGAAACCGGAACTTCAGACGCGGCCCCTCTGCCAAACGGAGCTTTTCGTCGTCTGTCAGCGGATTAAAACCAAGTCCACCGGCCAATCCCTCGATAATCTGCGGCAAACTCTCGTCCGTCGCCGGTTTCAAGATGACGGAAACGATGTGCCCATTTTGGGCATCCAACGGTTCCCATCTGCAGGACAATCCGCTCAAAACGGGATTATCGGAAGATGCCGCCAAAGCATAGGGCTTTACGGCCTCGGGGTCTTTGAGGATCCTGTCCGCGATCAGCAAGCCGTCGCCGATGATCATGGCAAGATGATTTCCCGGGCTGAGGCAGTATTTGCGGACCTTGATGTCGCCGCCTCTTTTCCGGATGTCCGCAACCGGAATGGACGCAGCCCGCAACTCCAGATCCACAACATCCCGTGCGAGAGCAACAACGCCGGCAATCGCTTCCTCTGCGAGTTTTCTATCGGCCTCTGGCACCACCACAACAGCCCCATCGCCGCCGAAGACAAAGGGCACGCGCTCTCGGTCAATCTTGTTCAGGACAGCGGCTATGACGGCCGCACCGACCATGTTGACGTGCTTATAGCGTCCCGCGTTGATGGCGTCGCGGGATCGAACGATGTCGGCAGTCAGGACGACCCAGTCTTCCGGAACGGGAATGAAATCATTGCGTATGTTGTCCGACTTGAAATCTTGGCAGCTAGGAAGCTCGGAATAGAAGTCTTCTGCGGACATGTCTTTGTCTCCGTATGAGTACAGGTTCATACGGACTGAAGCTCGGTATCCGATGACCGGACCGCCCGCTTTCAGTTCACATATGCGTCAAGACACCGGCCCCGTAAGTGGCCGGGTTGCTCTCAGATTGTTTCAACAGCGGTCATCTGGCTGTCCCGCCAAACGAACACCTTGTCTTGCGGAACATCGTATTTCGGAACCTTGTCCGTATAACCACCTTCCAGAAGACCGCGCAGTACCCGAAAGACACCGCCATGGGACACTACGACCGAAGGACGGTCAACGGTCACAAGCCACCGTCCGATGCGATCTGCAAGCATCTCATAGCTCTCCCCGCCGGGCGGCACGAAACGCCACTTGTTCGCGCGCCGTTGTTCGACGAGATCCGGATCATTTACGGCCAGCTCTTCAAGCGTGAAACCTTCCCAGTTACCGAAGGTGATTTCCTTCAATTGGTCTTCGAGCCTGTAGGTATCCGGCGCAAGCCCCATTTCCGCCCTGACACGTTCCATCGTCGCCCGGGTCCGGCCGAGAGGAGACGCGACAAAATCCAGGGTATCCGGATCGATCCCCTCTTTCTCCAAATACCCCTTCAAGAGCGCCCCATTGTTCGTCGCCTGGCTTTCGCCATGCGCGTTCAATGGAATGTTCTTCTGGCCCTGCATCCGGCTTTCGGCATTCCAATCGGTCTGGCCGTGGCGGATAAAAATCAGAAATCCGGGATCAAAAAGCTTCTGCAGATATTCTGGGGCTTGGGGCGCAGGTACAATCGTCATGAAGGTGTCCGGATATGAAAACGCTCCGGCAAGATATAAGCCGGAGCGCTGAAATTGGAATATGCCAGGCAGGGACCCCGCCTTGGCTTGTTGCGCGCGCGTCAGTCTTTGACGACGGAAATATCCGGCGCATCGACAGCTTTCATGCCGACGATGTTGTAGCCGCAATCGACATGCTGAATTTCGCCAGTGACACCACGGCCGAGATCGGACAGGAGGAACAGGGCGCTGTCACCAACTTCCTCAATTGTCACGGAACGGCGCAGCGGCGAATTGTATTCGTTCCATTTCAGAATGTAGCGGAAGTCGCCGATACCGGACGCCGCCAGCGTCTTGATCGGTCCGGCAGAGATCGCGTTGACGCGAATGTTTTGCGGTCCGAGATCCATCGCGAGGTATTTGACGCTGGTTTCCAGAGCCGCCTTGGCAACACCCATGACGTTGTAGTGCGGCATGACTTTCTCTGCACCATAGTAGGTCATGGTGAGGATCGACCCGCCGTCGGTCATCAGCTTTTCGGCGCGCTGGGTTACAGCGGTCAACGAGTAGCAGGAGATATCCATCGTGCGGGCAAAGTTATCGGCGGTCGTATCAACGAAACGGCCGGTCAGCTCGTTCTTGTCGGAGAATGCAACGGCATGAACCAGAAAGTCGATCTTGCCCCACTTTTCTTCAAGCGCCTTGAAGACGTCGTCGATGGACTGAGTGTCGGTTACATCGCAATGACCGGCCACAAACGCACCCAGTTCTTCCCCAAGCGGCTCCACGCGTTTCTTCAGAGCGTCGCCCTGGTATGTGAGGGCAAGCTCGGCACCGGCATCGGCAAGCGATTTGGCGATCCCCCAGGCAATTGACTTCTTGTTTGCCAAGCCCATGATCAAGCCACGTTTGCCGTTCATCAGTCCGCGCGTTTCCGCCATCGTATTCTCCGATTAGGATTCCATTCACCACCCGAGCGGGCTGGCTTCCTATGGCACAAGGCATTTTCTCCTTCAAGTCAGACCGAGACGGAATGAAGCGTCGACGGGGGCCGGTTCAATCACTATGTTGGCCGCAAAATTTGATCACGGAACAGGACGAGAATCCCGACTATGGAGCCCTCCCCTCACGCTGAACGCTTCGCCGAAATGATCGGCGCAGCCAACGTATTGACGACCGCCGAAGACCAAGCCCCGTTCCTCACCGAGTGGCGTGACCTATATAAAGGTGTCACGCCAATGGTGTTGCGGCCAGGGTCCACCGAAGAAGTCAGCGCGGTGGTGCGCTATGCCTATGAGAACGATCTGAAGGTCGTCCCGCAAGGCGGCAACACCGGGCTCGTCGGCGGTCAAATTCCGCAGGAATCCGGGGACGAAATCGTTCTTTCACTCACCCGGATGAACAAGGTGCGGGCCGTCGATCCGGACGGTTTCACGCTAACCGTGGAGTCCGGCGTGATCCTTGAGACGGTGCAAAACGAGGCTGAAAAAGTCGACCGCCTGTTCCCGCTTTCACTCGGCGCGCAAGGCTCTTGTCAGATCGGCGGCAACATTTCGACCAACGCCGGCGGTACCGCCGTGCTGGCTTATGGCAACACCCGCGACCTGGTTCTCGGGCTCGAAGTTGTGCTGCCGACAGGTGAGATCTGGAACGGTCTGCGCACCCTTCGCAAGGACAATACCGGTTATGATTTGAAACAATTGTTTATCGGTGGAGAGGGCACCCTGGGGATTATTACGGCAGCCTCTTTAAAGCTGTTTCCAAAGCCGAAGAAACTGGAAGCTGCGTTTATCGGCCTCGCCAACCCGCATGCCGCGTTGAAGGTCTTTTCAATGGCCAAGGCGCAGGCCGGACCGCTGCTCACCGGTTTTGAAATCATGCCGCGTGTCGGCGTGCAATTCTGTCTCGATCATCTGGACGGGGCACGGGATCCCTTGGAGGGCGAACACGCCTGGTATGTGCTGATGGAGCTGTCCAGCGGCTCTGAAGTGTTCCCGGTCAGGGACCTTATGGAAGGCATTCTGGGCGAAGCTTTTGAAGCCGAGTTGGTTGAAGACGCAGCCTTCGCCCAGAACCTCACCCAGGTTCAGGACTTCTGGCACATTCGCCATGGCATGTCGGAAGTCCAAAAAGCCGAAGGCGGATCCATCAAACACGATGTTTCGGTCCCGGTTGCCTCCATTCCCGCCTTCCTTGATGAAGCGATTGCTGCCGTCGAAGCATTCGTTCCCGGGTGCCGGCCGGTGCCATTCGGCCACTTGGGCGACGGCAACATCCATTTCAATGTCAGCCAGCCGGTTGGCGCGGACAAGGAAGCCTACCTCGCAAAGTGGGACGAGATGAATGCGATCGTCCACGGCATTGTTGCGGATTTCAGCGGCAGCATTTCTGCCGAACACGGCATCGGGCGTTTGAAGAAGGATCTGCTGCGCGACGTCAAATCAGAGATCGAGCTCGATCTCATGCGCCGGATCAAATCGGCCTTCGATCCGAAAAACCTCATGAACCCGGGCCGGGTACTCTAAATATACTGAAATTGGGGAGGTGCCCGCCTCCCCTAACCGCTTTTCTGCCCAGACTACTATAGTGGTGTTTCAGGGCGGCACTTCAGCCTTGGAACACCCGTGTGCCGCGCCGGGCTCAACACGCAAAACTGCTGCTTTGAAAAATCAGCCACTTGGCAATATCCATCGGCTGCGCCAACTCCCCTTTGGAGTAAATGTCTATTTTTACTTCCAACAGTGAATGCTGTACTTGCCGGTTCGGTAAACGGCGTCAAAAGGTAGGCCAAACGGATTGGCGGAGCATTCCTGCTGAGACGTGCAATTGTCAAAATTACCATATTGCAGCGATTTATGCCCTGAACGGGGATGCACAGGCCAACCGACTTAGCGGCGATTGCTGACCCGATAATTTCACTCTGTGAAGTAAATGCCTGTTTAGACGAATTTTTTGATTCTGACCAAGTGGTCAAAAGACGGTTTACCCCGCCTCAGTCCTAAGTTCCTAAGGCCAGGTTTTTCCCACAAATCCACTGCCGAAAAGGCAAGTTTTCAGCAAAAATCGGGTCCATCCTGAATTCGGGCCGTTTTTTTGGCGAACACCACCTTGGGAAAATTCTCATTATTTCTCAGCGCGATCGCAGAATTCACATACAAAGAATTCCCAATTTTCGCGCTTACCTTTTGAAAACTCCTGGATAATTTTCGAAATAGTTAAAAATTTCCTAAAATCCAAACTTGCAACGGCAGAAACCAATAGCAGACCAAGGAGGAATACTGGGCTGGATCTAGCTCTCTGCTCGGCGGCGAGTAAAAGGGCAAGTCTCCTTCCCTAATCAACAGAATCGAAGACTGGGCATCTACAAAAATTACAATACAAAACGTCTATGACCCCATAAAAATTAGCTATTTGAAAATATGGTAAGCAAATAGTTAACGTTGTTCATAGGCAAGAATAAGCCAACCGGCCGTGAAGGCCAGAAAACAGCCAAAAGGCTGCGGCAAGAGCAATCGCAGCCAGGCAGGACAGTGCACGTGAAGAAGCGACGAGTGCGTTTCTTTGGATGGAGGCCACAATGCAGGTTCAGACTCTACAAGTGTCCGATCCTTGGGATCGGGTGAAGGCGGAACTGAAAAATGAACTGGGCGAAGACATTTTCTCCAACTGGTTCGGCAGGGTAAAACACGAAGAGACAAACGGAGATGCGGTTCGTTTGTCGGTCCCGACACCATTTCTCAAGAACTGGATCTTGAGCAATTACGAAAAGCAGCTGGTCAACCTGTGGCAGCGGCAGCACGACGACATCAGCCGGGTTGAGCTGACGGTTCGCGGCGCGCTCCGCCCGCGGCCGGCTGGCAACCAGTCACCAAAACCGATCAAGGCACGCCGCATCAGCGGCCGGGCCGCCCCATTTGCCACAAACCCTCAGTTCGGCTCGGTCAACACAGCTGCGTCCATCCCGTGCCTGGCGGACACGGGTGAGGATGCTGCAGCTGATTTCCTGAACGGCGCCGCGCTGAACCCGAAACTGACCTTCGATACCTTTGCCGAAGGAACGTCCAATAGCCTCGCCTGTGCAGCAGTGCGCCAAATGGCGGCCGGTCACGATGGTTCGCTCGGCCTGCTCTACATCCACTCTTCCACCGGCATCGGCAAAACGCACCTGCTCCAGGCTGCGGCCACCGAAGCACGGAAAGGTGGGCGCCGGGTGGCCTATTTGTCTGCTGAGTTCTTCATGTACCACCTGGTACCAGCCCTGCGCACACCAGCCTACCCGGTTCTGCGCCAGGCCATGAAGTCCATCGATCTGCTTTTGATCGATGATCTGCAGTTCCTGCACGGCAAACAAGGCCACGAAGAGTTCGGCAAAACTCTCGAAATGCTCATGGAATCGCCGATGAAGATCATCATGGCGGCAGACCGGGCTCCGGACGAAATGAGCACTTTGGGCACCACGGTCCGCCAACGCATCCAGACCGGTGAAGTTGTCACGATCCAGGCGACCGACTACGCGCTCCGTCACGATATCCTCAAGAAACGGATCTTCTCGGCGCGCCGGACCCATCCCGGCTTCACGGTTCCGGACGAAGTGATCGACTACATCGCCCGCTATGTGATTTCCTCCGCACGGGATCTGGAAGGCGCCTTGAACCGCCTGTTTGCACACAACCAGCTGACCAAACAGCCGGTTACCATGCAGCTTGCTGAAAAGACCTTGCATGATCTGGTCCGGATCGGTGAGCCGCGGTCCATCAAGGTTGAAGACATCCAGAATGTTGTCTGCAAGCACTTCAGCGTCACCAAAGCGGACTTGCTGTCTTCCTGCCGTGCCCGGACCCTAGTCCGTCCGCGCCAGATCGCGATGTACATCGCAAAGGTCATGACAGGGCGGTCCTTGCCGGAAATCGGACGCCGGTTCGGCAACAGGGACCACACCACGGTTCTCCATGCGGTGCGCAAGATCGAAAGCATGGTTGCGGGCGACGCAGCATTGGCCCAAGAGGTCGAACTGTTGAAGCGTCTCGTCCACGCATGACACGATGCTGGCCTGATTACCGCAAGCTTCAGGCCAGCTTCACCCAGTACCCTATTGATGTGGCAGACGTGATTGCCCTGCCATTTGATTGTGAAGCGTTGTGTACCTGAGTATCTACTCCTCCCTCCCTTGAAGCCGCCGCGAGCGGCTTTCTTTTTGCGCTCTTGATTTATTTATACCGCGCGCTTACATGTCGCCTCGGTTTGAAGGGACCAGCCGTCCGCGGGCGACAAGCCTCGGTGAACACTTTCGCAGCTGCCTGGCTGCTTCAATCGTTCCTGACTAAGTTGTGCAGGCCGATGGCAATGCGGACCCCATCTGAACATGCCTGCCTTTCTTGGAAGGGTGCGTAATGACTTTACCTAATCTGACTGATCTGAAATCTCAGGCGAAACGCCTCCGGCTGGCGATCTCAAATTCTGACAGTGCTGACATCAGCCACAGCAAATCGCTGGAACTGGTCGCCAAACAATATGGCTACCGGGACTGGAATACATTGCATGCGGCCACCCAGAGCAATGGCTTCCGCCCGTTCACTGTGGGGGACCGGGTGAACGGCACCTATCTTGGCCAGTCTTTCGAAGGCGAAATTCTCGGCTTCGCAAAAACCTCGCAATCCGGGACCTACAGGGTGACCATCCAGTTTGACGCCCCTGTGGATGTGGTGACATTTGACAGCTTCTCCGCTTACCGGAGCCGCGTCACCTGCACCATTCGGGAAAATGGGGTTGCGATCAACCGGACGTCCGACGGACGCCCGCATTTGGTCATGGACCTGGCTGCGTAGAGCAGCTTTGGGCGTCTGAAACAAAACGCCCGACGCTCTTTGCGGCGCTGTTACCGTTTCCGGGTCATCACGAGATGGCCCGGAACCGGCTCCCCTTCCTCCATCCGGACGGTAATCGGGTCCATCGCCAGGATGTCGAAACCGAATTCCTCAAGCCTTTTTCGAACATAAGCTTTGCTCTGAGCAAACCGGCTCTTCGGCCCGACCATATAGTCCCGTCCATCCAGCACGGCATCCGGAAGGGTTTCGGTCGAAAAGGCGAGATACCCGCCTGCCACCAGCCGCTCGGACGCGCCTTTCAGAAAGGGTTCAATCGCGCCGAGATAGGGAAACACATCCGTTGCGGCAATAAAGTCCCAGAATGGACGGCTGCCGTCTTCTTCCTCAAAGTCTTCAAGAAACTCGACGGCTTCCCCGACATAAAGGTCATCATAGACCTGCCGATCATAAGCCAGTTCGACAATCCGTTCCGACAGGTCAACGCCGGTTAGATGCTGTGCGGTCTCGGAGAACGCGAGACCAGTCAATCCGGTGCCGCAGCCAAGATCCAGAAAACGGTCGAACGGTCCCAGCTCCAATTGCCCGACAAGGTCCTGGAGCAACAACGGGACACAATATCCAAGATCATCGACCAGGATTTCATCAAAGACATCTGCGTGTTGATCGAACAAGGTCGCCACATAAGCATCCGGCATCTTGCCGGGCGTCTCCGCCACGCCCATGGCTGCAAGCCGGATACTGACTCCCCCAGGATCGGACGGATCGAGTGCTAAGGCTTCCCGGTAGGACTCGGCCGCTGCGACGAGGTCACCTGCCTTTTCGAGTTTCAAACCCCGATTGTAAGCCTCAGCAAGCGCGTCGTTCTCGACGGTTGCTGCGGGCATGTCAGATACGTCGAAATTGGTTTGATCGTCGCTCATCAGGCTCTCATTTCTCGTTGAAGCCCTCTCCTATCGCGGCCTTGGTTACAATGCACGGCAAATGGTTGTTTTTGAAACAATTTCCAATGACTGTTTTACAGGAGGAAGCTTCCTATTCGTGCTGCTCCATCAAAGCCCGGTGTCGTTTTGAGAAGTTGTTGTCGAAGCCGCTTCCAAATCGGCATTCAGACTCGCCGCCAATTCGAAAAACTGGCGTCGCACGGCCTCAGCGTAGGGATTGGTCTTCTCAATCGCATCAAAAACTTCCGGTGCATCGTACTGAACCATGGATATTGCCTCTGACAACAAGTCGAAGCTCTTTGTTGTCATGCGCGTTGGTAAAGGCCCCATTCTCAATAGCACTTTGGCGATGAGGTGCGTGAGCCCTTGAACAACTGCGGCCTCTTGGTCGTGATCTTCTGGTGTCGTTACAATGACGTTCAATCCAAGAGATTTTCGTAAAAACGCCGCCATTCGAACGTGTTGTTTCCCCCGAATGGGACAAACCGCAATTTTCAGCCCTATAACTCCTTTCTCAGCACTCTGAGGACCAAACAACGGGTGAGTTGCTACGATGTCTACGCATTTCGGTAGCAGCCGCTGCATGATTTCCGACGGAATTACTTTGACCGAGCCAACATCGACAATCAGCGCACCCGGCTTGCAAGTACGAGCGATTTCGCTAACGACCTGCTCGAAGGAAGAGACCGGTGCGGCAATTAGGATCACATCTGCCTGGGTCACTGAATGGAACGACGAGAGCGTCACCCCGAGTCGCTGTGCAACCTTCGCAAGGCTCGGGGATGGATCATACGCCGATATCTCGAAATGCCTGCCCAGATGAAGCGCGGCAAGTTGCCCGAAAGCACCGAAGCCTACGATGCCCAGTGACGTATGATGAATTCTTCTTTTGGTGTTCAATATCTCGACCTTTGTAATTGCCGCCCGGCAAAAGGTCGTTTCTATGTTGACCGCTGTCAGGGGCAGCGGAAAACCAATGATGAATGACCCGCAGCTATGTAAACTGCGGATAATAGTCCTGACATGGCGAACTCAAATTCATCATGTGGCTAGGTCTAATGCACCCAATCGAACAAAGTCAATGACCGCCGAATAGCGGTTGTAAACTGCGGCGCAGCAGTCTGGAAGTTTGGGCTCAAACCGATCATTCCACTGGCTCGAAAACCATCGGTTCCCTGCCGCTCAAAACAGATCCAACTGCCCACCGCCTGTTGCCGTCTTCTTTTGAGTTCGGCTGGCCTTTTCCGGAGTGTCTGTCTGCTCAAGCGAAACCTCGACTTGCAGATCCGGGTCATCGTTCACGACTTTGTTGACCCGCGACGAGACGGGAACAGCTTTCAGATAATCGTCTTCGATCGGCAGCATCAGTTGTTTCACATCGCGAACGGGCACATTGCCGGTGTCCAGCCATGTCTCGAAACTCTCTGGTTTCAGGATCACCGGCATACGGTGGTGGATCTCCGCCATCATCCGGTTGGATTGCGTAGTCAGCATCGCCCCGGAATCCATGTCGCCTCCGTCCGGGTCGGACCATGTTTCCCAAAGGCCGGCAAAGGCCATCACCCCACCATCTGCGGGCGAAATATAGAAAGGTTGCTTGCCTTCGGGCGTCCGCCGCCACTCGTAAAAACCGGAGGCTGGAAACAGACACCGATGGTGTTTCATGGCCGACCGGAAAGACGGTTTATCGGCAGCTGTCTCTGCGCGCGCATTGATGAGGAGCGTGAAACTTGCCGGGTCTTTCACCCAGGAGGGGATCAGGCCCCAGCGGACAAGTTGAAACCGCCGCTGGCCATGCGCATTGATCACTGTCGCCACCGGTTGAGTCGGCGCGATGTTGTAGCGTGCCGGAAAATTCGGTTGATCGATGTAGCCAAAAAGCGCCCGTACATCGTCCGGTGTGGCTGTCAGGCTGTAACGTCCGCACATGTCTGGTTGTCCTTATTCACATGCCCGTTTGCGAATTATCAAGAAATGACGTGAAGTTAGGCAATTTGAAACGATAAAGCGCTAGCTTTTTCAAAAGTAACATAATCGGGGGTCGGGTATGGAATGTGTGGATCCAGTTTTGGGCGCCGGTGAGCTGGCCGCCGAACGGCTGGAGCAGGCCAATATCAATTCCCAGACCGGCCTGGCAACCGACTACCTAAACCATTTCAATGAAGTGATGATGCTGCTGGAAATGCTGCCGGCAATGCCGGATTGTGCTGCTGATGTTCTGGAATGGCAGCCGCTCGACTACGAGGGGCACTTTGAGAATTCATCCTTCAAGGACAAGAAACTGGCGATCCTTGCCTATCATGCCGCACCAGCCCACCTTCGCGAGCACCTTGAAGCCCGCGTCTCCGACATCAATGCGCTCGTGACTCAAATCCAGGATCAGCTCCGCGAAACCGAAGACCCGTCAGTGATCGCCGCGGAGATCGCCGACTTCGCGACCCACGAGATCAAACCACTGATCTCGACGGCAAGTGGTGTGATCCACGGTCACGTCAAACCGGAAGCCGAGCAACCCGAAGGCGATGACGCACAGGCGGAGATCGACGCCCTGTTTGCCTGATCGACCTTTTATGTGACAGAGTTCGGGTATGTCCCGCCCCTTCCCTTCCGTCCCCGTTCTCAGCGTAAGTGTGCTCTGCCATAAAGATGGCTCCGCGCTTCTCATCAAGCGCGGCAAACCGCCTTACAAGGACCATTGGAGCCTGCCGGGCGGTAAGGTGGAGTTCGGCGAAACACTTGCAGAGGCCGCGGCGCGGGAGCTGCGCGAAGAGACCGAGCTGAAGGCAGAGCTTGCCGGACCCGTCGAGGTGTTTGATTCCATCCAACGTGATGAAACCGGGAACATCCTTTCTCATTTCGTTTTGGCAGTTTTTGTTGCAGCAAACCCGTCCGGGACCGTGATGGCCGGTGATGATGCCACCGCGGCCGAATGGGTGGCCCTAGATGACCTGGACGGCCGCATCACGACACCTGGAACACCGGCGCGGATCCGGCGCCTGCTCTCCAAGCTCTCCTGAGAAGCGAATTCCTGGGGTCAACGCACCATAGCTGTTGCAGGATGCGATCGCCCGGCGCATGATCGCCCTATGTTCGGAAACACGATACAACCTGGGTTTCCCGCCGCCGCCTTTTTGGCGGCGTTTCTTGTCGTATCCGGACCTCCAACCGCCTCTGCTCAGGACACACCAAACGTCAGCGCTCCGCCATATGAACCGCAGCTGATGCGGCTGTCTGAAATCTTCGGAGCATTGCATTACCTGCGTCCGTTGTGCGGAGAAGACGACACGCCGACCTGGCGGGATCGTATGGAGGAATTCCTCGACGCTGAAACCCGGGATGAAAACCGGCGGCGGCGATTCATCGAGCGATTCAATCAGGGTTATCGCGGTTTTTCAGTCGCTTATCAGGACTGCACGGATGCCGCACGTCTCGCCATGGCACAGTATTTGGGCCAAGGCGAAACGATCATATCCGACGTGACCAGCCGTTACGGGCGCTGAACCCGGCAGATTTTTCCATTTCGTTATCAGTTCGTAAACTTTTTGCATCAAATTTGTGGGTGGCCGTTAAGTTTGTGTTCACGGTTGCTTATCAGCGCGATTCACCGTGCTAGGATCAATTCATGAGATTCGGGGATGGGACACGCTGGGGTTGATGCCATGCGCGTCGGGAAAGACCGGTAAGGGAACGAATGATCAACGACGATTACGCCGAAGCGGCAATGGAAGCCGAATTTGCCGAAGACGAGGATATTCGGCGCGCTGCATTGGGCTTCATTTCAGAAGCCTGGTCAGAAGCTATTGCCAATGGTGTCGACGCGGATGCTGTCGCACATGCCGCAATGTTCACCGCCCTCGCGGACCTCGTTGCGGCCTATGGCGAAGATGCGGTTGCCAAACTGGCTGAAGGTTTGCCGGATCGCATTCAGCGCGGCGATTACACGGTCAACCGGGTTCTGCAGTAGCATCAACTTGGCAAATGCCGATATTTGGAGAGGCCGGTTCGTCCGGCCTTTTTGATTCCCGTGTTGCGCAAAGCCTAGGGTCAGCGGATCAGATCGTAGGCAAGCTTCAGGTAGATCAGCCCGCCAAAGATCATCAAAATGGCACCGGCAATATGATTGGCCCGGTCAAGCCAGGCATCGTCGATGCGGGATCTGAAATGGGTCACTGTCGCAGAGATGAACACCCACCAGGAACAGGCGCCCGCCGTGACGCCAGCGACCATCATCAGTGATCCGAAGTAGTTGTCGTGGTCCGGGCGCCAGTCCCCTAGACTGCCGAAAATCGCGATAAACGCGAGAATAGTTCCAGGGTTTGTGATGGCCATGAAAAACGCCGCCGTTGCATCGCCCCAGAACCCGTGCTCCTTGCCGTCATCCCCGCCGTTCAAGTGCGGATGGCTGTTCCAGATTTTCAAACCGAAAATAATCAGAAGCGCTCCGCCGACGATCTCAATCAGATCGAATTGGCCTTCGATGAACCGCGTTACGGCGGAGACGCCAAATATCGCGGCGGTCGCATAGATCGTGTCTGCGACAACAGCCCCAAGTCCAACGAACACCCCATGGCGAAACCCGCTGCGTACGGCATGCTGGATGGCCATGACGTTGACAGGTCCGACCGGTGCCGTGGTGATGATACCGATGAAGAAGCCAATAACGGCATATTCCAAAAAGGTCACAGGCCAGCCTTAGGTGTGTTGTCGTCGCCCGAGCGGGAGGGAATACCTTCGATAGCGCTGCAGCCCATGCACCACAAGCATATCAACGCCGTTTCTTATTGTTTTCACATTGCCATGAACTGATTAAAGAAGAACGGCTGACGGTACGGCGATTCTAAAGGAGAAAGACCCATGAAATGGCACACCCTCGGGGCATGCATTGCCTTTCTCTTGTGTGTTGGGAACGCTCCAGCCAAAACGGTCACTGTCGAGACGATTGAAGTGTCGCCCGCCCAAGGTGAAGACAGTCCTGCGGCCTCCCCGGAAACGATCCCACTGGGAGATCTGCCCGGCACCTTGGAAAGTGCTGATGAGGTGATTGGTGACGTCCCGGACGCCCTCCAGGATCGCCCGCAAATCCTTTACAACAAGTCCTATCTGCCCAAACCCGTCGCCCGCATGCATTCCCAGATGATGGAGGCCGCTCTGTCTGGCGATATCAACCGGATACGCATCATTCTGGAAAGCAACGAGGTCATGCCGACCTTGTCGTTCGGAGAAATTGAAGATCCGATCGATTTCCTGAAAGAGAGCTCCGGCGACGGGGAAGGCTACGAGATCCTGGCAATTCTTGCAGACATAATGGACGCCGGTTTCGTACATGTGGACGCTGGCACCCCGCAGGAAATGTATGTCTGGCCGTATTTCTCCCGCTATCCGATCCAGGATCTAACGCCGGAGCAAAAGGTTGAGCTCTTCCGCATCGTAACCTCAGGCGACTTTGCAGAAATGGAGCAATACGGTGCCTGGAATTTCTACCGGGTCGGCATTGGCCCGGATGGCACCCTGCATTACTTTGTCGCCGGCGATTGATCCGGAAAGATCACGGTTTGCGGAGGTCTGCCATAACGGCATAGCCGCGATAGATCGGCTTGTAGGAACATGTGGCGCCGTTGTCCTGCGCCAATTTCAGCAGTTCCTCCTTCAGATCCGCGCGCGGTGTGACATGGAAAGAGGCCAGCCATTTCATTAGTAGCGCCTTGAACCACACCGGCAGCTCCTCCTGCTGGCCGAAATCGACGATGTGAATACGCCCTTGGGGAGCCAGGTGCGCCAATCCAGCCTCCAGCGCCTCACGCCAAATCGGCATCATGGACAGGGTGTACGAGAAGAATACCCGATCGAACTGGGAGACACCCAGAGGCTTTACCGCCGCCGGGTCTGAAGCATCTCCGCGAACAAGAATGATCCGGTCTGACAGGCCTGCTTTTTCGATATTCGCGCGGGCCGTCTCCAACATCTGCTCGGAAATGTCGAGGCCATAAAACCGCACGCTAGGATAACGCTTGGCCGCCGCAATCAGATTGCGCCCTGTGCCGCAGCCAAGCTCAAGAACATGACTGCCCTCCGACGGTGCCAAATCGCGGATAAGCCGGTCCCGGCCGAGCAAATAATATTTGCGGGTCAGATCGTAGATGTGGCGCTGGTTGCGGTAGACCGCATCCATCAGGCTTGCGGTGTCAGCTGTATGGCTCATGACGTTTTGCGGCGCTCACCTATCCGTTGAAGACGTACAAGTGGAACCCGCCATAGATTGAGGATCGATCCTGGCGGCCGAGCTCAAGGCTCTCCTCAGCTTTATAGGTCCAGCGGTCCAGAATCTCGTCGGCAACACGGCCCGGCAAAAGGCTCGGTTCGGCAGCAGTCCTGAAGATCACCCTTGCGCCCGGACGCGCCGTCCGCGTGATCTCGCTCCAAAGTGCATTGAGCTGGTGATCCGTCATCCAGTCCTGCGCATCCAGCAGCACGTAAGCGTCCAAGACATCCTCGCCAACGCTTTGCAGATGCTCGGTGAAGTTTCGGTTCAGGACCCGGACGCGGCCGGCGCGGTCACGGATATCTTCAAAATGGTCACGTTTGAGATACGGCGGCAGAGGTCCGGATTTACCCGTCGTTCCGCCATCTTGCGGCGCATAACCCCGGCCAAAGGCCTGCCACGCAAAGTAGTTGTCTGACATGGAGAAATCGCAAGCAAGTTTTTCCAGCCGCTCTTTCAGGACCGCAGACATGTTGCCGTCCGCATTGCCGGATACCAGCGCGTCATACTGCGCCGGCGGAATGCCCAAACCATAAAGAGACATCTTCTTCGATGTCGCCCAGCGGACCAGGCGCTTGTCAAACAGTGGCGCCAGAGCCGTGTCGAAGAAGCTGCGCTGCTCTTCAAGAGATTTGGCCCGGACCATGTGCTTAGGGTCGATACCGTAAAGACGGGCGACCAGATGCCCGGCACCAATGCAGTAGCCGAGAAGTCCGTGATGGTAGAGATCACGCGAGAACAGCGTTATGCGCTTGCGGCCCCAGTTGGCCAGGTCCCGGCCTTCCCAGTAGTGAATGGTTTCCGGATCAAGGTTGGCTTTGAGGAAACGCTCATACGCGGCGACGTTGGCCTTCTCGTCCGCCTCACCAAAGAAACGATAAAATGTCTCGTAGTTCGGGAAGTGCTTTGCCGCAGCGAGTTTCAATCGGCCTAGGGCCACGTGTGCCCGGTTCAAATCAACAGCGGTGATCTCTGCGGGGTTGGCGGTCAGGTAAGACATCACGTTGCAGCCACCAGACGCAATCGTCACCATCCGGCTTTCCGGGGTCAGACGGAGAGCCCGCATGTCGACATCCGGGTCTTCCCAGATTTGCGGATAGACCAGGCCCTTGAATGCGAAGGTAAAGAGCCGTTCAAGCATTCCATCGCGGGACGCGGCATCCGAGCGGTGCACCGCGTTTTTCAGACGTTTTTTGGATGCAGTTAACGTGCTCTGAGGCATCTCGCTCTCCCGGATCGCTGTTCGAAAGTTCCCTTGCGATACGGGAGAGTGACGACAGTTTGGTGACGTTCACGCCAGAATTGTGAGGTTATCCGGATAATAGTCTTGCGCCGGATTTCAGGCACAAGACGCTTGGCCGATCTGTCAACGCGTGATCACAACGAAGTCAGTGCCAAGACCCGTGTTGCGCTGATAGCTGCGGTCCGTCACGGTCAATGATGTTCCCGGCGTCAGCATTTTCGAAAGGTCTTCGGCGACCTTTTGCGGGATCTCCAGTCGATCCAGGATTTCGTATGATGCGCCGCCGCGCTCGCCTTCTGCGGAGACGGCAATCCACTCGACAGACGGGTCGCCCTGTTTGAAATCAAGTGCGGTGAAGACATGGGTGCCGATGTCATCGCCGGCAGCCTTGATTGTGACAGGCGCGCTGTAAACATCGCGGAATTTGCGGCGGACCCGGAGCTTGGCATTGTGGGGCTTTTCATACCCGGCCTCACGGTAAATCCGCGCCACCAGACTGTCGGTGATGTTTCCGGTAATCGGCAGGTCCGCGCCTTCTTGATAAAGCTCGATCGCTGCCCGGGTCTTGCGCCCGACCACGCCGTCGACCGGCCCGGCATTGTATCCAAGCTCGTTCAAAAGCCGCTGCAGTACCTTGTTTTTGCTCGGCGGCTTATGCGGCGTGATGATCATCCGAAGTGGTTGATCGAAATGAGGGTTTTCCGGTTCTGCAGCTGCTAAGGGCGTCTGCAGAACAGCCGGCTGGATCGCGCCGCGCAGCGCCGGATCCATGGAAATGTTCTGTGCAGACAAGCTCGCCACCTTGGTGGAGGGCGATAACGGCTGTGGCAGAGCGCTGTGCGTGACAGGCATTGGTGTTGCTGCGGCACGCGTTACGACCACGTGATTACCGCGCGCTGTCATGCCGAAGATTGATTTGGCAAAGCTGCGCGGCAGTCGGATGCAGCCGTGAGACGCCGGATACCCGGGGAGTTTGCCCTGATGAAGCGCAATCCCAGACCACGTCAGGCGCTGCATGAACGGCATCGGGGCGTTGTCATAGAGATTGGAGAAGTGCTTGCGCCGTTTTTCCAGAATGGAGAACACGCCTGTTGGGGTGCTGTTGCCACGTTTTCCGGACGAAATCGGCGATGTCTCAATCAGTTCAGACCCACGATAAACATCAATACGTTGCTCATCGAGAGAGACAAGAAAATGCAACGGGTCCTGTTTTTGGACCTCTTCAGGCGTGCCCTGAACTGCTTCGCTGGCAAGGCTGGTTGAGCCCGCTGCCAGGGTCAGAAAAGCCGCACAAGCGAGCTGCGAAAACTTGCGGCCAGCGGCGCGCGATTTCGAAGGTCTTTCACTGTACTTCGTTACAAACATTCCCGAGCTCCCCAACGCAATACCCATAAGCCCTTAGAAAACCTTACAAGTGAGCCGTGTATTTTGGGTTAGGACATAAGGTTACCAAATGGTTTCCAAGCGTCCAGTCCCTCTAAGCGCACCTCTCCTCGCACACTAGCGGGGGGCAGACTGTTATTCACATCACAAATTCGAAGAGTTTCCGGGTGTGTTTTTCAGGACACATTCTCTCTGGCTGGCGCCGCGCCCCAATTGGCAAGGTTTTGCTGAAGGGTTCAGCCGCAGTGTCGGGGCGCGATCACGGGCCGATACCTTGTCTGTGGACCCGAAAGGGCTTATCTGCCGTCCAAGGCCGCGTCTGGCAGAACTTCAAGGAGCGTTTTATCTTGTCATCCCCCAACATCGCACCGCTTCATGATCGTGCCCTGATCCGCGTCTCTGGCCCGGATGCCGAGCACTTTCTTCAGAACCTCGTGACGGCCGACATCGATGAGCTGGCGGACCCGGGCGCAACTCTTTCCGCGCTGCTGACGCCCCAGGGTAAGATCCTCTTCGATTTCCTCATCTATAAACAGAACGGCGGCTACCTGATTGATGCGCCCAATGAAACATCCGCGGATCTTTTAAAGCGCCTGACATTCTACCGCTTGCGGGCAAAGGTGGACCTGGAAGCTGCCGGTGAAGATGCCTGCGTGTTTGCCGTTTGGGGGGAAGACCTCACAGACACAAACGGCGCCGAACTTTTTGTGACAGATCCGCGTCTTGCAGCGCTCGGTCAGCGGGTCGTCGGCCCTGCCGATTTTGCGGAAAAGTCTGGGGCCACGGTCAAGGATCTTGAAGCCTATGACGCCCATCGCGTCGCCCTCGGAGTTCCGGAGGGTCTGAAGGATTTCGCATACTCCGACATTTTCCCGCACGATGCGGATATGGATCAGCTCGGCGGCGTTTCCTTCAAAAAGGGCTGCTATGTCGGACAGGAAGTGGTCTCGCGTGTCCACCACCGGGGCACAGCCCGCAAACGATTTATCCAAATCGAGGCAGCCGGCGCGCTCCCGGACAAGGGCACAGCTGTCATCGCTAACGACAAAAGCGTCGGCGAACTCGGCTCGTCCACAATGATCGACGGCCAAGCCTTTGGCGTTGCCCTGCTGCGCCTTGACAAGGTGCACCAAGCCATTGAAAACGACGTCCCGCTGACCTGCGGAGATGTGGCCATCACCGTCAAGCTGCCGGACTGGGCAGAGTTCGGCTGGCCGGATGCCAAGGCAGCGGAGTAACGTTCCACCCACCAACAGGGGTCCAATGTCTGCTTCCCGTTCTGATGAGCCGCCCCGCGCCTGGCAACGCATGTTGTCCGGCCGCCGGCTGAACCTCTTGGACCCCTCGCCGCTCGATGTTGAGATTTCCGACATTGCCCACGGCCTTGCCCGTGTCGCCCGATGGAACGGTCAGACCTACGGAGATCATGCGTTCTCCGTTGCAGAACATTCGCTGATCGTTGAAGATATTGCTCTCAGCCTGAAGCCCGATATATCGCCGGACTGGCGACTTGCAATCCTCCTTCATGACGCTCCGGAATATGTGATCGGTGACATGATTTCGCCGTTTAAAACGGTGATTGGTGAAGCCTACAAGGCGGTTGAACACCGTCTGCAAGGTGCCATTCATCTGCGCTTCGGCTTGCCTGCGGACATGCCGCAAACAATCAAGAAACTCTGCAAACGAGCGGACATCATCTGCGCCTATTTTGAAGCTGTCGAACTTGCTGGCTTCGATGACATGGAAGCTGCCAAAATCTTCGGCCGTCCCCGCGGCTATCCCGCCGATGCGGATGGCAGGTTGCGATATGGTTTGAAACCCCTGCCGGTCGCAAAAGCAGAAACCCTGTTCATGGAACGGTTCGAACTGATCGAGACCCTGCGGGAAGCTGGGAAAAAACCGAAAACCGGACGCGCCGGCAGGTGACCTGACAGGCGAATAGCCCTACCTTCTCCTTAAGCCATAACGGCACTGATTATTCGTTCTGGAACCTGAATGCTGCACGTGTGCTCCCTGTCCCGGCTGAGCGAAACGGTTGAAAAAACCGGCGCCAAGTCACTCGTTACCCTGATTAATGCCGAGATGCCGGTTCCGACACCGACCAGCATTTCTGCAAAGCGTCATCTGAACCTGTCGTTCAATGATATCCCAGCGCCGGTTAAGGGGCTGACACCCCCAGGTGAAAGCCATGTTGAGCAGCTTCTGGCATTTGTCCGGGCATGGGACCGGACATCGCCCATGGTCATTCATTGCTGGGCCGGGATTAGCCGCTCCACCGCGGGCGCTTATCTGACGGCCTGCGCGCTCAATCCGGAGGCAGACGAATACACTGTGGCCGCGAAGCTGCGCCGCCAATCGCCCTCCGCAACGCCCAACCCGCGTATTGTTGCGATGGCGGACAAAATCCTCAATCGTGATGGCCGGATGATTGACGCCATTCGGGGCATCGGGCGCGGTGCCAACGCGTTCGAGGGTGCCCCCTTCGAGATGCCCATATACGATTAACGAGGAGCCTTCATGCCGCACCGGCACGCCAGCATTGAAATTGGTCTGAATGCGGTCATCGTGTCGGTCGCGGGTGGTATGCCGCAAATCGTCCATGTGGAAGAGCCGGAAAAGGATATGGCGGACAGCCTGCCCTTTGGTCCTTTCGACCCTCTCCATCACCGGACCTTTGAGATCGGGCTGCGCGCCTGGGTGGAAAACCAGACCGCACTTCGGCTGGGCTACATCGAGCAGCTTTACACGTTTGGAGACCGGGGACGGCACCGAGTGTCGGGAGATGAGGGCCCGCATGTGGTGTCTGTCGGATATCTTGCTCTAACGCGTCAGACCCCGGACTCAGAAGAGACGCTGTCCCGCCATCATTCCGCATGGCGGTCCTGGTACGACTACTTCCCATGGGAAGACTGGCGGGCCGGACGCCCGGGCTTGCTGGATACCGATATGCTGCCCGCTCTGGAGAGCTGGGCCGAGGAGCCACCGGAAGAAGGCGAGCCTCCGCGCGCCCTCGCCCGGAGCGAACGCGTCCGCCTTGCCTTTGGAACCGGTGGAACCGACTGGGATGAAGAACGGGCTTTGGAACGTTTTGAGCTCCTCTACGAGGCAGGCCTTGTCGCCGAGGCCAAAAGGGATGGTCGCCCGGCGGCCTTGAAGCGAGATGAGATCCCGCCGTTTGGTATCTCGATGGAGTTCGACCACCGCCGTGTCCTTGCGACCGCGATTTCGAGGCTGCGCGGCAAGCTCAAATACCGGCCCGTGATCTTTGAGCTCATGCCCTCGGCCTTCACCCTTACCGATCTCCAAAACTCGGTAGAAGCCATCTCAGGCCGGCACCTCCACAAACAGAACTTCCGGCGCCTCGTTGAAAACGCCGACCTTGTAGAACCAACCGGCGCGACATCAACGGCGACCGGTGGCCGGCCGGCTGCCCTCTTCCGATTCAAACATCAGCTCTTGAGCGAACGGCCGGCGCCTGGCCTGCGTGTAGGCGGCCGGTAACACCCCGAGATCTTTTGCCACTGCAACAAGGCCACAGGCTGTCAATTCATCCTGATTTTTCTCAGCGGTATTAACCATAAGCCGCTGATTATTTCCGCATACCTCAAGAAATTCTGCCAATTTCAAGCTTATTAACGGTCTTTCAAGGTTAAGCAGACATCTTGTCTTTCAGAGCGGACGTTTACACAACGTTAGCGATGATTGATCCGGCGTATTCGGACAGCGTGTATTGAGTTGGAGTTGGCTGCGTATGTCTGGCCTTAAGTCCCGCGAAGTAAAGCGGTTTTCTACTCGCAAAAACCAAGGTTCCCGCAAGATGGGTGCGCGTCTTCGACAGATGTCGCGTGTGCTTCTGGCAAGTCCGTTGCTGTTCTTCGGTCTCCAGGGCCAAGTCGGCAATCAGGACATTTTTGCCCTGATCAATGCAAAACATCAGGAAACGCCGCGCTGGATGCTGGCGCTGGAACCGGCAAACTTCACGTCCCGCATCGCTCCGATGCTGGATCTTGCGACCCCGGCGGTTCCGGACCATACGTCCGCACCGCTTCTGACGCTGACATCCGCCGACAAGGATTTCGATGCTAAACCGATCCTCGGATTGGAGGATATTGCCCGCAGTGTTCGCCCCGATACGGTTCCGGACGGCATCAAGACGAATGTGTCGGCCAAGGGAAACCGGAAGATCACGATGGCACCGGACCGCCACATGGTGGATCAGGCCGCTGGCAATCTCTACGCCATGTCCAGTCTCATTTCGACCGAGAAGAAGCATGAAGACCTGCCGCGGGTGGCCTTCGTAAAGCCCGAACCACTGGATGAAAAATCCAGTTCCGACGAATTCGAGCCTGGCGCTCCGATTGACCTTCAAAAGGTCATGATGGCCCGTAACGCAGCCGCGGCCAGCTTCTCTCTCGTTTCGGCCTATGCGCCAGATTCGGTGAAAGAAACCAAAGAGCCGTTTGATGCACTCTTCGGCGCTGCAAAGTACGAACAGGAATTGCCGCCAGCGGAAGATCCCGACAATCCGCATTGGTGGGCCCAGGTCCCGCTTCCCCTTTCTGTCGGCACCCGCAAAGAACAAAAGTGTCTCGCAGAAGCGATCTACTTCGAGGCACGCGGCGAGTCCGAAGAGGGTCAAATTGCAGTTGCACAGGTGGTCTTGAACCGGGTCAAGAACCCGTCTTATCCGGATTCCATCTGCGGTGTCGTTTATCAGAACAAGCACAAGCGCAACCGCTGCCAGTTCTCTTTCGCCTGTGACGGCATCCGCGACCGGATCGCAAGCCCAGGCGCCTGGAAGAAGGCTGAGCGTATCGCCCGGGACGTCACCGACGGCAAGGAATTCCTGAAGATGGTCGATGCGTCGACCCACTACCACGCCGACTACGTCAATCCGCGGTGGGCCAAGTCCATGGCGAAGCGCGGCAAGATCGGCCTGCACATCTTCTACAAGACCTACGCCGGCGGCTGGAACTGATCCAGCCGTCCTCCGGCACCCCCCTCGTTTCAACAATCATTGTTGCCGGGGCCGGCCTTTCGCCTGCCGATCCTCGATCGGGCTCTTGCCGTGCAAGCTCTTGTAGCGCTTTGCAAAATGTGAAGCATTGGCAAACCCGCAAGCCACCGCAATTTCAATGATCGGCATCGCTGTCCGGCAGACCAGCCGCTGAGCAATGTCGAGCCGGATCTTGCTGTAATAGGCGAGCGGCGAACATTCGAAATAGTGCTGAAAATCCCGTTGGAGCTGCCGCGGGCTGACATTGAGCCGCGCCGCCAGCTCGTTTTGGGACAGGGTTTCTCCGACGTTTTCCGTCATCAGTTCAATGCACCGGCGCAGACGCGGCGGGATCAGGTAGAGCTCATCCCGCATAAGCGTATTCTGCCGTTCACTGCCCGATCTCATATCCTGGTGCAGGGCGATGCTGGCGACATCACTGGCAACCGCTCCGCCATGCAGATCGGCGATATAGCCAATCATCAGATCCAGCGCGGTCGTTCCGCCAGCACAGGTTAAATAATGATCGTCGGTCTGGATCAGGCTGTCGATGAGTCTGGCCTTCGGGAAGCGCTCCTTAAAGAGATCAGCATATTCCCAATGGATCGTGCATTGCCGCCCCTCGAGTAACCCAAGATCCGCAAGAACATAGGCACCAGTACAAATGCCCGCGATCCGGGTTTTCTGGTGCGCAAAGCGGCGGATCCGGTTTTTGTGCGCAGGGCTCAGGCTGTTCAGTTCGACATCATCGCTGCTGCAAATCGCCAGAAGATCCGCCGACTTAACATCATCCAATGCGCAATCCGCCCGCATAATCCCACCGGAGCTCGCCAGGGCGTCGCTGCCGTCCAGAGTGCAACACACATACTCGAACGCCTTGCGCTTCATGATCTTGTTGGCAATGCGCAAGGGTTCAATGGCGGATGAAAAGGACAGCAGCGAGAAATTGTCCAGAAGCAGGAAACAGATGCTGGTGACCCCGGATGCCGCCTGTGCGGCACCGCTTAATTCGGCCGTTTGGAGTATGGCTTCGGGATGATCATCAGTTTGCGGCATTTCAAGACCAGTGTCTCAAGGGGCAGCGCTTCTGCACTATCTCTCGTTGGATTCAAAGACATTGGTCACAACATAGGTCGCCAGCAAGATCAAATGAAAGCCAAACAAGGCGGCCACTTGCAGCGCGGTTGCCTGGGAGTACTCCAAAAGCTCACTGAGAACATGGATCGAGGAGATGATGATGATCGTGGAGACGATCCGGTGTTTCATGCGCCGGTAGGCCATTTGGCCCTGCAAAATGTAATCTTCTCCATGCGCAGAGGCCCGGATCCGATAACTGTTGTAGGTGTTGGTTGCCACCATGATCACCAGGTTGGCAATGAACACCATGTCCAGCAGATTGAGGATCAGCAGGATGGTCTTCTTGCGATCCATGAATTCAAAAGTCCGGACCGCATCCAGGATATCGACAAAGAATGTGACCAGAAACAGCATCATGCCTATGGCAAGCCCGATCAGAAGCGGGATCTGAGCCCATCTGGTTAAGCGCGTGACCACATCCATTTCTTTTTCTGTGTCGTCCGCCTTGTCGCTCATTCATTCCTTCCTGCCAGTTGAAACCGATGCTTCTGGACTACGACCCTCTGCGGGTCATTCAGCGCAATATCGCCGGGCAACGCATTGTTCAAAATCAAGCCCGGTCGTTGAAAGTGGTCGGTGGTTTACATCCTGCGCACTTATGATCGAAAGACAATGGCTCACTGTTTCAGACGCGCAGAGCAGTGCCCAATCAAAACAAAATGCCTTCGTATTTTATCTGATTTTTCAAAGGCAAAAGAATCAGCCATAACCGCGAAGGGTTACCCAAAATCCGCATGTCAGGTGCGACCCACTCCGGGGCACCCGAAAGACCAAATGAAGGATCACACATGAGTATTCGTTTCGCCGCCGCCGCGCTGCTTGTGGCCGTTTCGGCTTCGCCCGCATTCGCCCACCTGGACCCGGCAGAGCATGGCTCCTTTGCCGCCGGCTTCACGCACCCGGTGTTCGGCCTTGATCATGTTCTAGCTATGATCGCCGTCGGTTTGTGGGCGGCGCTTGCCGGCGGCCGCGCAATCTGGTTGCTGCCGACTGTATTTGTTGGTGCAATGCTGACTGGCTTTGGCTTGTCCCTCGCCAGCGTTCCTATTCCTTATGTGGAACCGGTTATTCTGGCGTCCGTGATCATTCTTGGTTTGATCGTGGCAGCAGCGGTCAACCTGCCGAGCTGGCTCAGCGTTGCCCTGGTCGCTGTCTTTGGAATGTGCCACGGACATGCGCATGGCGGCGAGATGGGGGATGCCGGCTGGCTCGGTTATGCCGCTGGTTTCGCGCTCGCAACGGCCATTCTTCACGCAGCCGGTGTGCTGATCGGCCATGGTGCGAATGTGGCAGCTGGCCGGGATGGCCCGGTTGCCAAAACGATCATCCGCGCCATCGGCGCTATAACGGCGGCGGGCGGCGTTCTGCTTGTTGTGAGCTAGAAGAATTTAGCTGATTTCGATATCAAGTCCGAGATCGAGAACCGGGGCCGAATGGGTTATCCAGCCTGACGAGATCAGGTCGACCCCGGCCTCGGCAACCGCCTGGACAGTGTCCAGTTCTATTCCGCCGGAGGCTTCCAGAAGCGCTTTGCCTCCGGTTATCTCAACCGCCTTACGAAGCGTTTCCGGCGGCATGTTGTCGAGCATGATCACATCGGGGCCCGCGCCAAGCGCCTGTTGAAGTTGCTCCAGCGTATCGACTTCAACTTCGATCTTTACCAGATGCCCGGCATAGGCCTTGGCCGCAGAGATTGCCTCCACTACGCCGCCGGCAACGGCAATATGATTGTCCTTGATCAGGATCGCATCATCCAGACCGAAGCGGTGATTGGATCCACCCCCGCATTTCACCGCATACTTTTCAAATCCGCGCAGACCCGGAGTGGTTTTACGGGTGCAAACGATCGACGCATTGGTGTGGGCAATCCGGTCAGCGAAGAGTGCCGTTGCACTGGCAATCCCGGAAAGGTGGCCAAGGAAATTCAGGGCCACCCGCTCGGCCGACAGCAGCGCGCGAGCCGGCCCGTTAATCCGGGCAACAACACTACCGGGTTCAAGCCGGTCGCCATCCTGTTTTTCAGCTGCGAAAGACAGGATGGCGTCCGTCTGGCGGAATGCGCTTTCTGCAAGTGCAACACCAGACAACACGCCCGGTTTGCGCGCCGCGATGACAGCCGTTGCCCGTGCAGTCGCCGGGATGGTTGCCTGGCTCGTGATGTCCCCGGCCCGGCCCCAGTCTTCCAGAAGGGCCGCCTTAACGGCATCGTCCACCATCAGGCGCGGCAGGTCCGGCAGATGTCTCGGCATGGAAATACTCGCAATCAGATCGCTGTTTCGAGGCTCTCGGCGACAAGCGCGTTAACCTCTTTCAAGGTCGTGTAGGACCGCTTGGCCATCGCCGGGTTTTCATCCGGGAAATCGGTACGGAAATGGCCACCCCGGCTTTCTTCGCGCATGAGCGCCGCTGCGGCAATCAGTTTGCCGGTCACCATCATGTTCTGAATGGACTGGCGCACACAGACGCTTTCGGCTTTTTGAATATCCGCCAGCGCCTTTCGCAGGCCTTCCCGGCTGCGCAGAACACCGACGTTTTCGGACAGTGTTCTCCGCAGGACCGTGATCGCATCGCGCTCTTCGATGTTCCGCTGGCTCGGCAGACCCGGCGCTGCGTCCATCTCGTCCCAAAAGGCGCTGCGCGGCGTCGGCATCAGGCCTTGGATATCTTCCGCAATGCGCGCGGCAAACACTACGGCTTCCAAAAGGGAATTGGAGGCCAACCGGTTGGCGCCGTGCGCACCCGTGCTGGCAACTTCCCCTGCAGCCCAAAGATTGTCGAGGGATGTCCGGCCGTTGGCATCGGTCAGGACGCCGCCCATGTGGTAATGCTCAGCTGGTGCGACCGGCAGGAGATTCTTTACCGGGTCGAGGCCTGCGCTTTGCGCGGCGGCAAAAACGGTTGGAAAGTCGTCTTTAAAGCGGGCGCCAATCGCCTCCCGGCAATCAAGAAAAGCACCGCGGCCTTCGAGGATCTCCCGATGAATGGCTCTGGCGACAATGTCACGGGGCGCGAGTTCCAGATCGGCATGGACGCCTTCCATGAACCGCTCGCCGGCTTTGTTGACTAGGATCGCGCCTTCCCCGCGCAAGGCCTCGGTTGCCAGCGGAGCGGGATCGGAGCCAACATCCAGGGCCGTTGGGTGGAACTGAACGAATTCGGCATCCGAAATGACCGCACCGGCGCGGGCGGCCATCGCCAATCCGTGGCCATTGGCTTCGCCGGGATTGGTCGTCATGGCATAAAGGTGGCCGATGCCGCCAGAGGCCAGAACAACCGCTTTTGCGGGAAAGGCCATTCGTTCCAAACCGCCACGGCGCCGGGCAAGAACACCGGTCACATAACGGCCTTCGCCGATGAAGCTTTCGCCCATATAGCCTTCAAGTACCCGGATCGACGGGGTTCGGCGGACGGCGGCAATAAGCGCATCCATGATCGCCTTGCCGGCCATGTCGCCACGAACACGGACGACCCGGCTGTGCGAGTGCGCTGCCTCACGCGACAACTGAAGGCGGCCTTCCAGATCCTGATCAAACGGCACGCCATAAGACAGAAGGTCCCGAACGCGTTCGCTGCCTTCGCGGGTCATCTGATCGACGATGTTTTCTTCGCAAATGCCGCAGCCGGCCGCCAACGTATCGTCGCGGTGTTTTTCGACCGAGTCCTTTTCAGAAATCGCAGCAGCAATACCGCCTTGGGCCCATGCGGACGACGCGCCCTGCCCGATCGGTGCGTTGGAGATGATCGTAACGGGCCGTGGGCTCAACTTCAGTGCACAGAAGAGGCCGGCCAAACCACCGCCCAAAATGACAACGTCATCGACATCCTTGCCCGGATAGGCAGGTACAAAATCATCGGTCGAGATGGCCATGGGACCTTCCTGGATGGAACTGGGCGATGCCCAAAAAGAGCTTCCGGACCCAAGCCCGGAAGATATTCATTTGAAGATGTGTGACCTAACCTTGAGCGGTCAAATTTTCAAGTTGATCATCCGCTCAACAGCCACCCGTGCCTTATCGGCTATCACCGGATCCACAACCACCTCGTCCTTCATCTCAAGAAGGGTGTCGAGGATCTTGTCCAGCGTAATCCGCTTCATGTGCGGGCATAGATTGCACGGACGGATGAAATTGACCTCCGGGGTCTCGCTGGCGACGTTGTCTGCCATGGAGCATTCGGTGATCATCATCACCTTTTCCGGCTGTTTGGTCTTCACCCAATCGATCATGTGCGCCGTGGAGCCGGCAAAGTCAGCTTCCGCGACCACTTCGGGCGGGCATTCCGGGTGAGCGATGATTTTCACTTCCGGCTCGATCTTCCGATAATCCCGCAGCTCCTGCGCGGTGAACCGCTCGTGAACCTCACAGGCGCCATCCCAGATCAGGACTTCAACATCGGTCTTGTTGCCGACATTCGCTGCCAGATACTTGTCCGGAATAAGGAACACCTTGTCGACGCCGAAGCTCTCAACGACTTGCAAGGCATTGGACGACGTGCAGCAGATATCGCATTCCGCCTTCACGTCGGCAGACGTGTTCACATAGGTGATGATCGGGATGCCCGGGTTGCGCTCACGCAAAGCCCGCACATCCGCGCCAGTGATGGACTCGGCCAAGGAACAGCCGGCCTTCATGTCCGGAATCAAAACGGTCTTTTCCGGGCTCAGGATTTTGGAGGTTTCCGCCATGAAGTGCACGCCGCATTGGACGATAACTTCCGCATCGGTGCGGGTCGCCTCGATTGCAAGCTGCAAGCTGTCCCCAACGATATCGGCCACACCATGAAAGATGTCCGGCGTCATGTAATTGTGCGCCAGGATGACCGCATTCCGCTCTTTTTTCAGCTTGTTGATCGCGTGGATTGTTGGGGCCAAGGCGGGCCACTCGATCTCCGGAATGATGTGCTTCACCTTCTGGTAGATCGGAGCCGTCGCTTCCGCAACTTCAGCCGTGTAACTCAGATCTGGACGGGTCAATTTGCCATAGCGATCCAGGGCCGTCAGGCCGTCGTTGATCGGGGTTCCGACCGGTGCGGTTGTTTGGGCAATGGTCATGGCGACGTCTCTCATTTTGGCTCGAACACCGGTGTTTTGGCCCGATGCACACTTATACTCATTTTGAGCATATTAAGTTCAAAAGAAAACGGGCTTGCGCCCATATCTTTTGCTCGTTCGGAGTTTATATAAGAGGCTTTCGTGGCAAAATCTATTACTTTCTGCCAAATAACACAAAAACAGTTCGCAAGCGATTGATATTCCTTGACAAAATATACGATTTCCAACGCCGGCTAACCAAAGGACAGTTTGGGCCTGCAGGAGTTCGTCCGCACTTCGGGACGGTCCGGCCTTCCGTTGGCCTCAACCGGCAATTCATTCTCAAGATTGATGGACACATCACAAATACACGTTTGGCCGTTTTGGCGGACGGGAGTATCTTATCGTCAACTCACGATGAGAGGTACTGATGTCAACTGCATCCACATCGCGGCGCGATGGCCCCAACATTCCCTTGGTGATCGCCTGCGGTTGTCTGATCGCGCTGATTTCCTTCGGGCCCCGCTCCGCCATGGGCCTCTTCTTCCAGCCGATGACAGAAGCCCGCGACTGGAGCCGGGAGATCTTCGCGCTGGCGATTGCCATCCAGAACCTCATGTGGGGGATCGGCCAGCCGATTGCGGGGATGTTCGCCGACCGGTTCGGCACCTGGAAAGCGATGGCCATTGGTGCGGCGCTTTATGCAGCAGGCCTCTTCCTGATGGTCGATGCCCAAAGCGCGGTGGCGCTGCATCTCTCGGCAGGTGTCCTCATCGGCCTCGGCGTCGCCTTCTCATCGTTTTCACTTGTTCTGGCTTCGTTTGGCCGGACAGTGTCGCCGGAGCAACGGTCTCTCGCTTTCGGCATTGGAACGGCCTCCGGGTCTCTCGGGCAGTTCCTGTTTGCCCCACTGGGCGGTGCGCTGATTGCCGGCATTGGCTGGCAGCAGACTCTGATCGTTTTCATGGGGCTGATCGCCCTGATCCCGCTTTTGGCGATTGCTCTGAAAGGCAAGGCAGCTCCGCCCTCTTCCGATCAGGCTGTTGCGGACCAGAGCTTGACGAGCGCGATGGCCGAGGCGTTTGGCACCCGCGGGTTTGTTCTGCTGACCATTGGCTTTTTCGTCTGCGGATTCCACGTGGCCTTCATCACCGTTCACCTGCCGCCCTACATAGCTGATCTCGGGCTTGATCCGTCATGGGGTGCGACCTCGATTGCGCTGATCGGCCTGTTCAACATCGTCGGCTCCCTCGCCTCTGGATACATCGGCGGACGCTATTCCAAACCGATCTTCCTGGCGCTGATCTATCTTGCCCGGGCCGTGGTCATTTTCGGCTTTATCATGCTGCCGGTGACCCCGGTTTCCGTGCTTGTGTTCTCCGCGCTCATGGGCCTGTTGTGGCTATCCACCGTGCCACCAACGTCAGGGCTGGTCGCCGTCATGTTCGGGCCGCGATACATGGCAACCCTGTTTGGTTTTGTGTTCCTATCGCACCAGATCGGCTCGTTCCTGGGTGTGTGGCTCGGCGGCAAACTTTACGATGAAACCGGCTCTTACGACGCCATCTGGTGGATGGGCATTGCCCTTGGCATCGCCGCGGCCATCATCCACTGGCCGATCCAGGAAAAGCCCGTGGACCGCCTCGCCCAGCAGGCGGCGGAGTGACGAGCTACATTGGCTCGGAGAACACTGAGAAGACCGTAGACAACATTTGCATGTTGATGCGGTCAGCCATCAAAGCCTTGATGTAGACGGCAAAGAATTCGTCAGCCGGCTCATTCAGCCGCACGCGTTTCAATTCAAGAAAAACAAGCGCAGACTGAAACGCGATGCGCTTGTTTCCGTCAACCAACGCATGCGCCTTGCCAACGCCATAAATGTACTCAGAGGCGAGCATGTAAAGGTTGGTTTCGCTGGCATAATGAAATCTGTTCGCAGGACGTAGCAAGGCAGCGGCCAATTCTGCCGGCCGAACCAACTCGACGCGATGGCGCGGATATAATTCGCCGACCACGTCGATAATTTCTGTCACCTGACCGAAAGTCAGCCAAGTCGGTTCGGCCAAAACCCTACTCGCCCAGAGACTTCATTGTCGCGGCAAAACGCTTATTATTGTCAATCACCATGTCGCGGATGGAGCGGTGCGGTATTTGAGACTGCGCCTGATCAGACACAGCCAAGCCTTTGACAATGTGGTCACGGCCAGTTGCATTGTCTGGTGCACCGTCTGTCTTGCACTTGGCTTTTGTATCCATTGTCGTGTCTCTCGCACCTCAATCCTCTCACTGAATATAACGAAGAACGGCAAAATCTCCAAAAGCACGGCTCAAAAAAAGTCCACCAGATGGGCTCCCCATCCGGTGGATTCAATTTCACCACATCGGGTCATAGTGTTCCGCGAGAACCTTCTAAACCCTTCAGGCTTTCCCGGGTTTCGCCGATCATGAGGGCGGCTTGCGCGGCTTCCCGCCCTTTTTCGACGAAGTGGTCCTTGTAGATGCCGATGTGGTGCTCGGTCGGCTGGAAGTGATGCGGGGTCAGAGACACCGACAGGACCGGCACATTGCTGTCCAGACCCGCCTGCATCAGGCCGCTGACAACGGCCTGGGCCACAAAGTCATGCCGGTAGATCCCGCCATCGACCACCAGAGCCGCCGCAGCGACGGCAGCATATTTGCCGCTGTTGGCCAGATCGCGCGCGAGCAACGGCATTTCGAAGGCGCCGGGCACGGTGAAGACATCGACCTGATCTGCCGGGATCACTTCACAAAACCCATCGAGAGCGCGGTCCACGATGTCGGCATGCCAGTTGGCCTTGATGAAGGCATAGCGGGTTGGTGCTGCAGTCACGGCTGACTCCTATAAGCAACAGAATAAGTGGAACGAGCCTCATCGGATGAGGCCCAGATCTGTGAGTTAACCGGCGACTTTGGAGAAATCGGCAACCACGTGGGTGGCGTCGCGGATTTCGGCGAGCAGCTGCAAGCGGTTCATTCGAAGGGCCGGATCATCGGCATTAACCAGAATGTCCTCGAAGAACTTGTCGACCGGCGCGCGCAGTTTGGACAGCGCCTCCATGGCCCCTTCAAAGTCTTCCGATTTCACAGCCTCGGCGGCCTCCGCACGGGCCGTGCCGATGCTTGCGGCCAGATCAATCTCGGCCTGCTCGGACAGGTGATCCGCATGCGGCTTGCCGGTGACCGGTGTGCCGTCCTTTTTCTCTTCCGCCTTCAAGATGTTCACCGCCCGCTTGTAGCCGGCTGCCAGGTTGGTGCCGTCGTCGGAGGAGACGAATTTCTGCAAGGCTTCAACGCGCTTCACGACCATCAAAAGATCGTCCTGACCGTCGAGCGCGAACACGGCGTCAATCAGATCATGCCGCATGCCCTCGTCCTTCAGGTGGACCTTCAGGCGGTCGGCGAAGAAGGAGAGAAGGTCGGCGACCAGAGCCGCTTCATCGTCAGCGATTGCAGACTGCGCTTTCAGTGCCGAGAGTATCAGCTCGCCCAGCTTCAGGCGCAGATTGTTATCCAGAACAATCCGGATGACACCCAGAGCAGCGCGGCGCAGGGCATAGGGATCCTTGGAGCCGGTCGGCTTTTCGTCAATCGCCCAGAAGCCGACAAGAAGATCGAGCTTTTCGGCCAAGGCCACGGCAATCGCGACCGGATCGGCCGGCACGTTGTCGCTCGGGCCCTGCGGCTTGTAATGCTCTTCAATCGCCGTTGCCACGGACGCGTCCTCACCTTGGGCCGTCGCGTAGTAGCGGCCCATCAGGCCCTGCAGTTCCGGGAACTCGAAGACCATCGCGGAGACAAGATCGGCCTTGGCAAGTTCCGCGCCGCGTTTGGCCTTGGTTGCGTCCGCGCCGACCAGCGGAGCCAGCTCCGCGGAGAGCGCGATCAGGCGCTGAACCCGTTCGCCGACGCTGCCGAGCTTTTCGTGGAACTTCACGTCATTGAGCTTCGGCAGATTGTCAGTGAGGTTCGTTTTCAGATCGCTGGTCCAGAAGAACTGCGCATCCGACAGACGCGCGCGGATCACCTTCTCGTTGCCGGCGATGATCAGCTTGCCGTCATCGGGTGCAACAATATTGGAGATCAGAACGAACTTGTTGGCGAGCTTGCCCGTCTTCGGGTCCTTCAGCACAAAGCACTTCTGGTTGACCTTGATGGTCAGCTGAATGCACTCGTCCGGGATTTCCAGAAACGCCTCGTCAAACGATCCGGTCAGAACGACCGGCCATTCGACCAGACCGGCAACCTCTTCCAGAAGCCCCGGATCTTCGACAAGCTCAAGCCTAAGCGCCAGTGCCCGGTCTTTTGCGTCGGCAAGGATGATCTCCTTGCGGCGGTCCGCATCGAGCACGACCTTGTGCTTTTCAAGGGCCGGGGCATAGTCGTCGAAACGGCGGACATCGAAGGCGACATCTGCCAGGAACCGGTGACCCCGGGTGGTCTTGCCGGACGTGATGCCGTCAAACTCGAACGGCACGACATCCGGCTCTTCGGTTTCCGGACCGAAGGTTGCGATGATGGAATGCAGCGGGCGGACCCAGCGGGTCGTCGTTGTGCCCCAACGCATGGATTTTGGCCACGGGAAGTTACGAAGGATGCCCGGCATGAATTCGGCAATGATGTCGATAGCGGACCGGCCCGGCTTCTCGATCACGGCCACATAAAAGTCGCCCTTCTTCGGATCGGTCTGGATCGTCGCCTCGTCAATAGAGGCAAGCCCGGCCCCGCGCAAAAACCCCTCAACGGCCTTTTCCGGCGCGCCGACGCGTGGACCCTTCCGCTCTTCACGGGTCGCGGCAGAGCCAGCCGGCACACCGGCAACATGAAGGGCGAGCCGGCGCGGCGTTGCAAAGGCTTTGGCCCCCTCATAGGGCAAACCGGCATCCACCAAGGCATTGGTCACAAGCGTTTTCAGGTCTTCGGCCGCCTTGCGCTGCATACGGGCCGGGATTTCTTCGCTGAACAGCTCAAGCAGAAGATCGGGCATAGGGTCTAAAGCCTTCGGGTCTGGGTGGAAACCACCGGAAATGCGTTGGCCGTCCGTTACCAAGTCAGCCGCGGCTTGTCACCCCCTTTGGCAAGCACATACGCGCGAAGGCACTTCAAAGACACACGTGATCGCGCGCTAGTTCCCCAGAAACAGAACGATAATCACCGCGTTGGCGAGATCGACGAAGAAAGCGGAGACGAGCGGCAGGATCAGGAATGCCTGCATGGCCGGGCCGTATTGCTTGGTCACTGCCGTCATGTTGGCAATGGCCGTTGGGGTCGCGCCCAGCGCAAAACCGGCGAACCCCGCTCCAAGCACCGAGGCGTTGTAGTCCCGCCCCATCACAGGGAAGAGCACGAAAATGATGAACAGCCCTGCTCCAACAATCTGAGCGGCCAAGATCAGCATCATCGGCCCGGCGAGACCAGCAATGGTCCAGAGTTGCAGGCTCATCAGCGACATGGTCAGGAAGATCCCAAGCGCAAGATCCGAGATCACAGCAAGTGAGCGTGACCGAGCCGGCCAGATGATGTTATTGAAAATGACAGGCACGGTGTTCGACAGGATGATGCCGCAGAACAGGCAGCAGACGAAGATCGGCAGATCGAGATTGAAGCCGTATACCAGAGCCTCCTGTAGCGCGACACCGAGCGCAATGGCGATGTTCAACACGAGGATCGCCCGCATCAGGCCAGTATGGGTCACACTCGTATCGGCCTCGTCCTCGGTCTCGATCCCGATCACCGGACCTTCATCCGGTCGGTTCGGGTCCGGCTTGCCGCCCTTTACCTGGATCAGATAGTTGCCGATCGGGCCACCCAGCAAACTCGCCGCGATCAGGCCAAGAGTTGCGGTTGCTGCGCCGATTTCAACGGCACCGACAACACCGTATTGCTCGACCAGACGTGGTCCCCAGGCAATCGCTGTGCCGTGACCACCCACCAGCGAGATCGTTCCGCCCAAAAGACCAAAGCCGACAGGCAATCCCATGGCGACGGCGATCCCGGTGCCGATGACGTTCTGGAACAGCATATAGCCGACCGTCAGCATCAACAGGATCAACAGCGGCTTGCCACCCTTGGCAAGATCCGAGAAGCGGGCGTTCAAACCAATGGCGGTAAAAAAGCAGTAGAGCAGGTAATCACGCGCGCCCAGCGAAAAGCTGATTTCCTTGTCGAAGACCCCGTAGGCAACAAGCGCGAGTGTTGCCACCATCAAACCGCCGGAGACCGGCTCTGGAATGTTGTAGTGGCGCAGGAACGCGAACTGCTTGTTCAGGCGAACGCCCAGAAAATAAACAAGTATAGCAATATTGAAGCTGAGAAACTCATCCAGCGTCAGCACTTCGCCGCTCATATCAAACCTGCCCCTTTTTAGCCCGAAGCGACCCTAGCGAAGAATGACGAGGTTTACCAGTTCAGCGCCGAGCCAGCGCGGCCGGCTTCCAATCTTCCCCGCTCGCTATTCTGCAGATTATTAGAAGCATCGGAGCCGCCCCGGACATGATCCGGGGCCACCTCGCCCGGTCCCGGCTCAGGGCCGGGACGGCGGCATGGGACCAGCCCCGCCAAGCCGTTCCGGCGCAGGGACGGCAAATATGGCGGGAATGGCTGCCTACCAGCCGCCGCCGCCGCCACCACCACCGCCGCCGCCGGATGACCCGCCACCGGACGAGCCAGAACTGGAGCTGGAAGACACCGGCAAGGAGGACTGGAACGATCCGGCCATGGCACTTGCCGTTGCACCAACGCTGCGCGAGATATCCCGGCTGTCGAAGTCGCGGCCGCTGTACCACCTCGGGCGGTATTCACGCGACTGTCCTGCATTGGCTGCACTCGAAAGCCAGGTTTCAAAATGCGTGGACCAGGGCTTTTCAACGCCCAGCGAAACCGCATAGGGCAGCAGCTTTTCAAAATGGAGGACACTCATGTCCGGCGCATCCGTCATGTTCAGACGGTCTTTTTCGGCGACCGACAAATAAAGCTTCAGGCCCTCGATCTCGTCCATGACCACCCGGCCATGGGTGGTCGGAATGTCGATGACATTGGCGTAGACAATGAACATCAGAACAATCCCGATCACAAATGCGGGCAGCAGGGGAATTTCCGGCGGGATTTGAAGGATAAACGCGGTGAGATGCATAACAAGGTAGACAGCGCCAGCAAAAATCACCGCAAAAACCAGCCAGAATGCCAGCGCCTTGGAGCTTCGCCCTGTCGTTTTGTCAAACAGGCTTTGAGCCAGAATTGTCAGGCCGACGGAGCCCGCAATTCCGAAGATGGTGAAAAAGCCGAACAGAAAGGACTGCTCGAACTGCGCATCGCTCAAGTTGCCGAAATAAAACAGTGAGAAGATCGTCACAACACTGACCCCAAGACCGGGCAGTAGATAAAATCCATTGTGCTTGAAATAGACCCCGCTGTATTCGCGGTTGATCGCTGAAACGAATTTGTCTCCCAGCGCGCTGATCGCCTTGCCGTTCTTGTCATTCAAGGCGAGCGGTGTCCCGCGGCCCCGGATGTAACTCTCGATCACGGCTTCGCCTTTGGGCAGCGGCTCATCATTTACCGGTGTGCCCTCCTCGGGCATTTCCAGAACAAGATCCTTGTCGTCTTTTGAGAGTTTGAGGCGCCCCTTGGTGGCAAGGCTCAAACAGGCCGCGGCCAACGCAACCCAGCGCTGCCCTTCGATCCCACGATTGGTGATGTAGTTGGCCATCGCCGGCGACACGCCATCCGGTCCCTTGAAGCGCGGGAAGATGACACCGCGGGCAGGATCCCGGCCAACACGCCACCAGGAAATCAAGTAATAAAGAACAAGGATCAGAACCGCGGGCGCCCCGATCGCAAACACCCTCTGGTCCTGCAGCCACATGTCCCATTTTTCAGACTCGCTCGGCTCCGCGACAAAGCCCTTCGGGAACCCGACCGCGACCGTCAGGCCTTCGTAAGCGCCGAGCGGCTGCGTGGTCTCGAAGACCACCTGCCCCGTTGCCGGGTCGACGGAGGCCTCATAATCGGTCGCATCAGAGCCGAATGCGCCGGTGTAGGCGGCATATTGCGTAGCGTCGGCACCGGCAGGCAAGCGAACCCTTGCAACGGCTTCATCGATCGGGAAGATCCACTCGTTGCCTGTCGCGTTCCAATAGACTTCATCATAACCGTCAAAGAAACGCACTTGGCGCCACATGCGGTATTTGATCGTGTAGGTGTAAACGCCGGGATCCAGAAACACATCTTCGCGGCCAATGTAGATCCGGACACCGCGCCCGTTGTCCCGCGTGAACTTGTTTTCGCGCTGCCCGTCCCGCAAGACCTCCAGCAGCTCAAACGGCACATCATGCTCCCAGCCGTTGGCGTCTTTTGCGCGCAAGGGAACGTCGCGGAAGATGCCTCGTTTGATCTCATCGCCTTCGGCCCGAACCCGGATGATTTCCGTCACGATCAGGGATCCGTCCTCCTGAACGTCGATGTCGGAGACGTAGGTGAGGATGCGTTCTTCCGAGACCGCACCGCTGACTGTTACGAGCCACAAGACAGCCGCCAGGACCGCCATCAGACCTTGATGGAACCGCATGATCGGATCTCCCAGAAACTTCTTAAAACTCGACCTTCGGAACAGCGCGCTCCGCCGCGTCCTCGATCTCGAAATACTCTGCTTTTTGAAAACCGAACTGGCCCGCGATCAGGTTGGACGGGAAGCTTTCTACGGCAACGTTGAGGCCACGCACTGCGCCATTGTAATAGCGCCGGGCCATCTGGATGGCGTTTTCGATTTCATCAAGGGAATTGTGCAGATCTGCAAAGTTTTGACTGGCCTTGAGGTCCGGATAATCTTCGGCGACGGCAAATAAACGGCCCAGCGCCTGGGTCAGCGCGCCTTCCACCTTGGCCCGGCCAGCAATGTCGGAGCCCGACACAGCGGCGGCATCCGTGCGCAGACGGGTGACATTTTCCAGCGCCTCCTTTTCATGGGACGCGTAAGCCTTCACCGTCTCAACGAGATTCGGGAGCAGGTTGGCGCGGCGCTTCAGCTGGACATCAATCCCGCTCCAGCCTTCCTCGACCATCTGCCGCTTTTTCACCAGCGCGTTGTAAAGAAGGATCGCGAAAACCGAGAGCGCGATCAAAAGAGCGAGAATAAACCACGTGGCCATAAAAACCTCCGAACCATTTGCAGCGGAGGCTAGCCGGACTTTCAGCGGATGTCATCGCCCGGCCGCAGAGGAAACGGTCAAAACGGGAAAAGTGTAATCCAGACCACACTTTTGACGGTCCGAGACAAGTCTACCGGGGTTAAGCTGATGTTGTTACAGCCACCATTCGTCATCCCGGGCGAGCGCAGCCGAGACCCGGGATCTACTCGCTTGCAGAGGGTTGGTGATTTCGATTCACACGCTTCGGCAAGCGGTACTGCGCGTGGACCCCGGATCGCAACATTGCTGCGTCCGGGGTGACCACGTCAGGATTGTTGCTGGAGCCCGGCCTTATTCAGCGGCCTGATTGTGATAGCCGACACCGCCGGCTTCCGTTTCCAGGAACGCTGCGCCGCAGGCTTTGGCAAGTTCGCGAACCCGCAAGATGTAGCTCTGGCGCTCGGTCACGGAGATCACGCCGCGAGCATCGAGCAGATTGAAGGCATGAGAGGCCTTGATGCACTGGTCATAGGCCGGGAGCACCACCTGATGAACCGACAGACCGTTGTCGTCGCGCGCCTTGGCCCCGGCATCTAGGATGGCGCGGCATTCGGCTTCCGCATCCTTGAAGTGCTGGAACAAGGTTTCGGTGTTGGCGTGCTCGAAATTGTAGCGGGAGTATTCCTGCTCGGCCTGCAAGAAGACATCTCCATAGGTGACTTTGTCCGCGCCTTCCATGCCGTTGTAATTCAGGTCGTAGACGTTATCGACGCCCTGAATGTACATCGCCAGACGTTCCAGGCCATAGGTCAGCTCGCCGGAAACCGGTGAGCATTCAAAGCCTGCGACCTGCTGGAAATAGGTAAACTGCGACACTTCCATGCCATCGCACCAGCATTCCCAGCCAAGGCCCCAGGCCCCCAGCGTCGGGCTTTCCCAGTCGTCTTCCACGAAGCGGATGTCGTGCACCTTCGGGTCGAGCCCGATGGCGTAGAGCGAATTGAGATAAAGCTCTTGAAGGTTGGACGGAGACGGCTTCAACAGCACCTGGAACTGGTAGTAATGCTGCAGGCGGTTCGGGTTCTCGCCATAACGGCCATCGGTCGGGCGGCGGGACGGCTGCACGTAGGCCGCTTTCCACGGACGAGGCCCCAGCGAGCGCAAGGTTGTTGCCGGGTGGAACGTTCCGGCCCCGACTTCCATGTCATAGGGCTGCAGAACCACGCAGCCCTGGTCGGCCCAATACCGTTGAAGGGTGAGGATGAGGCCTTGGAAGGAGTTTTCAGGGCGCATGTGCGCCGGAACGTCGCTCGACATGTTTTCGTGTTCCTGAGAACGGAGGCTTGGGTAAATCCGGCAAGGGCTCCCCTCGCCTGTTGGCGCGACAGGTGCCACGGAGGACCGGAGAGGTCAAGGGTTGAGGCAATAGGTAAGTCTGAAAGAATAAATACTCATAAGTCAAACCCAGTTTTCCTCAGTCCATGTCAAAAGATGTCAAGCTTCCTGCTCAGTTATGATTTGTGAAACTTGCTGCGTTTTGCCCTTTGCGATCTCCTTTTCGTAGCTCTTGAGCAACTCTTCCCTCAGCTCGCGTATCTTGGCAGGACTTTTTAGATCTCCCTTGTAGTCAAAAGAATCTCCGCGTTGCTTGACCTCGTAATTTAGGTCGATGACCATTGAGCCTAGCGCTGCACCGACTGCACTGAGAAACGTAGGTAGCTTATCGCCCAGTATTTTTTCTGGATTTCGAACATAATCAGATATTCCGTCATCTTTTCTAAACATCTCAGAAACAACAGATAGTAAAAAGAAACGCGTGAGACCGTATCTTGACAATGGCTTGTATTCAATAGCGGGCATACATGACGTGATTACTTTCATTATTTCATTTAAAAAAACGATACGCTCAGCAGTAACCGCTGGGCGAGCGAAGATCTCAGTATATTTGTCATCGAAAAGCTTATACACTTGATGACAAGAATCTGGCTCAAGAAGATCAAACGCTAGTAGTAGCCGTCCGGCCTCTTCGTTAGTAATTACTTCGACTCCATCCGGACTGTGCTGGCCTCGTTTGATTTCGTAATCAAACTTTCCGGAGAATTTCTTCTCAAACTCATGCTTAAGGCGAATTTGGACTTCATTTGTTGACTTCAGATCTCTCGGTTTAATCGCATTTTGGTTATTGCTATTAATTGTAATCGCTTTAGCGAGGTCAGAGTCATTTAGTTCAACAACCTTCGCGATAACTCGAAGATCGTCTGAGAGACTACTTTCCGCCTTTTTGAATGTTGAAATGCTCTGAGCTCCATTCACAACGACGTATTGAGATATTATAAGTTTATCATCTTTTCTCTCTGCTTTTTTGCAAAGTATAGTAACTCCATTGTGATAAAGAGGAAAGAATTGATGCTGACTCTTGTCCGCAACACTTTCTTTCATTGCTCTATTTACCTTGGTGTTACCCAGAGACTGACGGACATTCTGAGAAAAAAGAGTTCCATCATCGATCCCAGACATGTCTACAAGTTCTTTAGCCTGAACTGGAAGAACATAAGAACTTACACCACTCTTTGTTTTGATCTGAAGAGGCTCAATATATGACAGATCAAAAGAAAAGGTGTCGTCAACACCTCCTTCCGCTTCAATGTCTATGAATTCGGCAGATATTCTGTTTCGATCATAAACTCGTATCCGTCCGTGTTGAGAAGCAAACTCTCGTCCATTCTCATCAAGCGGCTGGTTAGAGACAAACGCGCCAACCACCGTATAGCCGTTGGAAACGAGATCTCTAATTTTCGCCCTGTGCAGAAGGTTTTTGAGATCCTGATTTCCGCCGCCAGCAAGCAACGCATCTACAGCTTCAACAGTTTCAAGTTGTGTAATCGTTCCGGCAAGCTCACGTAACGGCCCATCGCCGATTGACGATTGACGATTCTCTTTGTTTTATTTTTCCTTGGAAGACCAATATTTCATCTTGATTGTTATCAACGTAAATCGCGTCTATACCACGGTCGTTTGACTTGTCGCAGATGCTGTCATCCGCTTCGATTGGATCGAGTCGAAAAATATTTTCTAGAAACCAGTTGAGAAAGGATCTAGCCTCCTCCCGTCCCTTGTCCTCAAATGAATTGATTAGTGTTTTTAGACCTTGATATTGGAGTTCATCGGGTTTCAATGAAGGCAGCCTTTTATCTTGCGTGAAATTATTACTTAGAAACGGTTTTGCGGCTCAGAACTCAAGCACTACCCTTTGATTGTCAAGATCAGAAAACTAATCCCTTAGGTTGCACCTATGTTTTTGAAAAAACGCACCCACCTCGCCGTCCTACCTCTCCAAGAACAGGAGACAGATCATGGACGAAAGTGCGGCACGCACGGAAACACAGACTTCAAAAGCGCTTAGAGCAGAGCGGGATCTCAGCGTTTACATGATGCTGGTGGATGACCGGCTGAACATCTTTTCCGTGTTCGACGACCTGCGCTACACACCGAAGCGCGAGCAAGACTACTATATCCTTACGCCCACGCTGGCGGGGAAAACGTGACCTATGAAAAGGGCCGCGGCGAAACCTCGGGCAAGGGAAGCTTTGAAACCCCGTTCGCGGGGGATCACGGCTGGTTCTGGCGGAACCGCGATAAGTCAGCCGTAACAGTCACCCTGCAATTGCGCGGAGACTACTCCGGCCTTGTCCGGAGCGACTAAGATGTCAGCCACGCGCCCTTTTCGTAGGGCGCGTGGAGCCCAACAAACCCATTACTTAGCCGACTAAATAAATTGAGACGACATCCAGATCTGCGAGCAGCCGCTGCTCCAAACACCTAACCTTGACCTTCGCTCAGGAGACGTTTTGCCGATTGGCCCGCGGCAACGCGCACTTCCTTCGCCAGCGTTGAATCCGGTAACGCACGGGAAAGAACCATTCCGCCGACGCACAGCGCAGCGATCGCTTGCGCCCACTGCCGGTTGGTGCTGTCGTCGAAGGACATGTTTGTCTCAAACAGAGAGACCATCGCCTCCAACAGGGTCTGAAAAGACTGCTGGGCCTCTATCCCACCCCTTGCAATATCAGACGGCAACGCGATCATCGGGCACTGCCCATCCAGATCATCTAAGTGTTCCGGCGACAGATACGCGTCGATCATTTGGTGGGCCATTTCGGGCCGCAAGTTGCTGACATCGACACCGGCATCTTCCCGCCACTCTGCGCCGCGCCCCATGAGAAAGCTCATCACCGCTTCGCTGAAGAGCTCTTCCTTATTTTTGAAATGATTGTAAAAACCGCCGCGGGTCAGCCCAGCTTCCTGCATCACCATGTCGATCGACACGCCGTTGAAGCCATGCCGATTGAACAGGACACGCGCGGTCTCCACAATCTTCTTTCGCGTTTTGTCCTTATGTTCAGCGCTGTAGGGCATCGCTTCCTCCGATACGAGGTGTACTTAGCACCGCTTCTAAAAATGTTCTTTATCATATTTTGATTTGTGCCAATCGTTCTCTCCTTGATTGAAACAAGGAAAGTTCAACATGCCCAAATTTTTACTGATTTATCACGGGAAGCCTGACATCCAGAGCCGGGAGGAGGGTGTCAATCACATGCAAGCGTGGAAAGCCTGGAGCGCCTCCATTGCTGATGCTGTCATTGATCCGAGCCTTCCGGTCGGACCGTCGAAAACGATCACGCCAGATGGTGTCGAGGATCACGGGGGATCCAATCCAGCGAGCGGCATGACCGTTCTGCAAGCCGACACAATGGAAGATGCGATTGCCTTGGCCAAAGGCTGTCCTCATCTCAGCGGGACCGGCACTATAGAGATCGCAGAAGCTTTGGACATGGACATGTGAGCCTGCAAGACCAGCCCACTGACATAGACACCGGGCTCGTCTGGAGCCTGGTTGGAAACCATACAACTCGCCCCTTCGATCAGTAAGACACTTCGATCGAAGCCATCCATGAATCAAGTATCAATTGATCGGGGATGCTCGCTTTGTTGTCATCAACGGAGCCTGCATCGCCGATGGAAATCAAAGGCGACAACCAATGACCCAAGTCCTGCTGCCCGTCACAATTACTTTTACAAGCCTGCTCGCTATTTCTCTCATCCCGCTGACCGGCTGGATCGGCCTGCGTCGCGAAAAAATCGGTGGTGTCTTTCGAGGCGACGGCGATGATGCGACGCTCTTCAAACGCATCCGGATTCACGGAAACCTGATGGAGAATGCGCCGGTTTTCATCCTGGTTCTGGGAGCATCAGAAATGGTTGGGCTTGCGCGGTTGTGGTTGTGGTTGGCTGTTGCCGTTTTTCTCATTGGGCGTGTCTTGCACTTCATTCTCTTTGACAGCAGCAAACGGGGCTTTGCCATGCTGATCACCTTGCTTCCCGGGATGTTGCTGGGCTTTTGGCTTCTTCTGCAGACTTGGCTTTGAACTACACTTGGACCAAATCTCCAATCCGGCTTCAGAAAAACCAAGTTGCCCGCCGGCCCGTCGGTCCTACCTCTCCAAGAACAGGAGACAGATCATGGACGCAAGTTCGGTACGCACAGAAACACAGACTTCAAAAGCCCTTTGCGCGGAGCGGGATCTCAGCGTTTACATGATGCTGGTGGATGACCGGCTCAACATCTTTTCGGTGTTCGACGACCTGCGCTACGACCGCTCGGATGCGGACATCATGAGCCCGGGTATGCGCACACATGCCGTTCAGCAGCTCAAACCCCACGGATTCAAGCAAACGTCCGGGTCCGTCCTGCACAACAAGGCCGATGATGTGTTCTGCTATATTCCAAAACCCCAAGTGCTTGGGGCATCCCCGTTCGATGTCCTGCGCTACACGCCGAAGCGCGCGCAGGACTATTACATCCTCACGCCCACGCAAACGGCCTGCCAGATCATCGACACCTATTCTTTTGATGACGCATTGGAAAAGGTGTCAGCGCTCATTCAGAAGCAGCCGATCAATCTCTACCGGTTGATGGATTATCTGGAGCGCAAACCGGTCCATGAGGCGATCCGCGAAGCGCTCGGGCACTTCAAGTTCATCCAGCGCAAGGCCGTGCAATCTGAACCGCTGAAACGCCGGAAAGCCTTGGGGTCTGGTTTTTTCGGCTAGGGATCGAGAATGCAGTCGGTTCCGATACATCAATCAGCGGGCGTCAAATCAGGATAGATTTCACGCCCAAGGTTGATCGTTTTTATGTGGCCGAGCTTCTTTGGGCGTTTCAATCAAAAAGCCCGATGGGTTAGGCCCGTCAATGCAGGCTCAGCAACACTTCTATGTCGCGCAGTGTAAGCGGCGATAGCAGCGCCCGGTCGTCGTTGTTGAGGTTTGTGCCTTCATCAACTTGCTGCTTGATCTGCAGTGCGATCTGGCTGGTTGGCTGGTAGTACAGGTCCGGGTTTGATCGGCTCAGGTCTTCAAGCAAACGCGTAATGAGTTTCTTTCGCTTTTCAGCGTCCAAATCGCCGTGCTTCTCCTGCAACATGGCTCTCAATCCTTTTTGAGTTCAATATCTTGTGTCAGGAAAAATAGCGCACGGCGTCCTTTGGTCGAGCCACCGCATCAAGGTTTCTGGACGACGCTGAAAACCGTTTCAGCTCTGGGGCCGGTACTTCCCGCTGACAGGATCCAGTACAAGCTTTTCGCCGCGCCCGGCCGGATCGGCCTTTGCCGCCGCCTTGGAGATCTGCGCTTCGACATCCGCCATCTTGCGCTTGATCCGTTGGACAATCCAATATCCGCCGACCGCCAACGCAGCGGCCCCAATCAACTCGGTCATCTTATATCCCCTGTTGCTGACCTAGCTCACACCCTCAATACGTTTTTTTAAAGACCAAAGCGCTGCCACATGAGCCGCTCCTCGGCAGCCGAAATCAGTTCATTGCCAAGGCCTGCGGTCAGGGCTCCGGCCTCCAGGTTGACGCCGACGCCCCCTTTGCGGCCGAACAGGCCGCGCGGTGCCGAAATCAACTTGGCTTCCGCCTTGTCGCCGTAACGCTTTTTCAAGACACCGCGCAGATCGCCAAGGGAATCCACAAGCCCAAGATTGACCGCGCTCGATCCCGTCCAGAACTTGCCCGTGAAAAGGTCCGGATCCTCCGACAGGACATCCGCCCGGCGGGACTTCACCATGTCGATGAAGGTGTCATGGATCTCTTGCTGCAGGGTTTTCAGGTATTCGATGTCTTCGGGCACTTCCGGCTGGAACGGATCGAGCGTGACTTTCTTCTTGCCCGCCGTATAGACCCGGCGTTCAACACCGATTTTTCCAATCAACTCCGTGAAGCCGAAGCCGGCCGCGACAACGCCAATCGAGCCGACAACGGAAGACGGATCGACGATGATCTCATCGCCCGCAAGCGCAATCATGTAACCGCCACTGGCCGCAACATCCTCAACAAAGACCAGAACGTCCTTTTCGTTCTCCTTGGCCAGATCCCGGATCCGCTGGAAAATCAGCCGCGATTGCACCGGCGAGCCCCCGGGAGAATTCACGATAAGCGCCACAGCCGGCGCTTTCTTCATGGAAAAGGCGCGCTCCAGAGGCAGGGCTGCGGTTGCCAACGACAGGCCAGGCCGCAACGGGCTGGACATGCCAATAGGCCCCTGCAGGCGCACGACTGGAATGATGGGGGCGTCATTTTTCAAAAAACCGGGCAAAAACCGGCGCAAGGAAGACAGCACGAAGAGGTAATCCTGACTAATTTGTTGTTTCAGGAGATATAGGTGCTGGTTTGGAAGATACCACTGCGCGATCGTAACAAGGCAGCGGGTTTATCGGGCCGGGATAATGTGAGGTTGTTTCACCAGGGTCTTTTTGCGGCTGCCATTGGCACCGGCTTTTTCGGCCAAGCTTGGCGGTCGGATCGTCTTGGCCGCCATAAACTCGGTCTTCCCGCTGAACTGCCAGTTCATTTTAACACCCGCGTAGCCGTTGGCGCGCCAGACGATGCTGCCGCCAACAGGCAGATCCATGCCCGGGATCCGCAAAGCAATGGTGTCCGGCAGATCGTCCAGCTGATTGCAGAAAAAGCGGCATCCGGACAGGCTGGCATCCACGATCTGACAACTCACCGGAGGCATTCCGTGTCCTGGAAGAACCGAGGCCGCGATGGAAACCGTGCGGCGCTTTTCCTTGCGCTTTTCCCGTTTCGTATCGTCTTCGAACAAGAATGAAACCCGGACCTCTTCTTCCAGGATATCCCGGATCTTGCCCTTGACCATTTTGTCCAGACCGGACAGGCGCAGACCGATCAGTTTGTTTTTTTCCGAGTGGGAGGTGTCCCGGATCCGGCATCCGGATCGGGTGATATCTGTCGCGATCGCCTCCTCGCAATCAAGGGTCTCGAAGTCGAGAACCAGGACCATGATGTTGGAGCCGCCGGAATATCGGTCAAAGATTTCCTTCACATCCAATCTCCAGCTGACAGCGGTTAAAGACCACTTCCAGTTGGGGAAAGACCATAGCCCTCAAAGCGCAAAAATATTGTTAATTCTACCGGTGACTCTAGGATGTGTTTGAAGTGACTTTTATGCAATACTTCCCACAAGTATGTTTTCCCGTTTTCTTACAGCCCTTTACAACATATCCGCACAACTTTCTCTGCTATCCAGAATACAACTATTTGAGTTTGTGTTTGAGTAGCGGCTGCATTTTCTTGAACAAATTGACCGAACGGTCAGCTTGCAATCTGTGCCTTGCGCCGCCCCAGTTCGTCGATCAGCCCAGCTCGGACAGCTTGGATTTCACGCTTAGAAAATCGCGCCAGGACAGCCTCTTCTCAAGCGGGCTGCGCAACAGGTAGGCCGGATGGTACGTGGCCAGAGCTGCGACCTGACGCCCAGCGACTGGATAGGTCATCCAGCGGCCACGCATTTTCCGGATACCGTCCTGCACTCCGAGCAGCGTCTTCGCAGAGGCTGCGCCTAGAAATACAACGACATCCGGGTTCACCAACTCGATCTGGCGCTGGATGAACGGACGGCAGATCTCCGTCTCCTGCGGTGTTGGCGTCCGGTTTCCCGGCGGCCTCCAGGGGACGGTGTTCGCGATATAGACTTGGGATCTCTCGAGGCCAATTGCCTTCAGCATCCGGTCAAGCAGCTGACCCGACCGACCGACGAAGGGTTTGCCCTGCAGATCCTCATCGCGGCCCGGCGCCTCACCAATAAACATAACTCTTGCATCCGGGTTGCCATCGGCAAACACGAGTGACTTGGCCGTGCGTTTCAAGTTGCAGCCGTCGAAAGCCTCAAGACAGGCCCGCAGATCAGCCAGAGACCCGGTGCTGGAGGCTTGTTCACGCGCCATGGAAATGACCGCCTGATCCGGGATTGCTCCGTGATCGGTGGGGCTGCGGGGACCGGCTCCAACGACCGGCGCGGCCGGGGCTGGTCCGGGCTGAGAGGGGGATTGGTGCTGCGGCGGCATCTGCCGAACTTGTTGGGAGGAGCCTTGCCCCGGAGCAACTGGCTGAGCCGCAGCCTCCGGTGTGGCAAATTGCTGGCGTGCTTTTGCCTGAACTTCGGAGAGCTGGAACCAATCAACGACGTCTTCACCCAGCGACGCATCAACGCCGGATGCCAGATAGAAATCCAGCAAGGCTTCCAGATGCCGCATATCAGACGGGCTGTGTTGCAAGCGAACTCTCCAACGGGGCCGAGCGCCCAGAGACTGACCGCAGATGCAGTCATCAGATGAACCGGTAAACTAAGCTAAGAGGTCATGCCTGCCAAGGCGGCACCACGCAGCCGCAAATATCCTCCCACACCCTTTGCGTAAAGAGTTGCGCACACAAACAGGAAGGCACCGCATCGACAGGTAGGTATAATTACGTTTACGTAAGCGTCACTTTTGCACTTGACGCCCGAGCCGAGCTTTGGTCTATCTGGCCCCAAATATGAGCATTCGGCAACCGGCTTCGCATTTTCATATGCAAAATGTCGCGAATTGCCTGTCATTGAACGGCAAATCGCGCGAAACCGGCACTGCGAACCTTGCGGAGGGAGACATTTCATGAGCGAACAGGACGCGCTCGGCGAACGCGAAAGCATGGACGTGGATGTGGTGATCGTCGGCGCTGGCCCGGCTGGTCTGGCCGCCGCGATCCGTTTGAAACAAATCGCCAATGAAAAAGGCGAAGACATCAGCATCGTGGTCTTGGAGAAAGGCTCCGAGGTTGGTGCGCACATCTTGTCTGGCGCCGTGATTGATCCGGTTGCCCTCGACAAGCTGCTGCCGGAGTGGCGCGAGGAAGACACGCCACTGAAAACCCCTGTCACGGACGACCAGTTCATTGTGCTTGGGCCAGCGGGCTCGATGCGCCTGCCGAACATGTTCATGCCGAAGCTCATGAACAACCATGGCAATTACATCGTGTCGCTTGGCAATGTCTGCCGATGGCTTGCGGAAAAGGCGGAAGCGCTCGGCGTCGAGATCTATCCAGGCTTTGCTGCAGCCGAGATCCTTTATGACGACAACGGCAATGTCACGGGCGTTGCGACCGGCGACATGGGCATCGGCCGCGATGGCAAGCCAAACGCAATGTTCACCCGCGGCATGGAGCTGCGCGGCAAATACACCCTGATCGGCGAAGGCGCGCGCGGATCTCTTGCCAAAGAACTGATCGAGAAGTTCGAGCTCGACAAAGACAGCGATGTTCCGAAGTTCGGTATCGGCATCAAGGAACTCTGGCAGATTGACCCGGCAAAGCACAATCAGGGCCTGGTCCAGCACTCCTTCGGCTGGCCGCTAGACGGCAAGACAGGCGGCGGCTCCTTCCTGTATCATCTGGAAGACAACCAGGTCGCTGTTGGCTTCGTGGTGCACCTGAACTACGAAAACCCGTGGCTGTCGCCATTCGACGAGTTCCAGCGCTTCAAGACGCACCCGGCCGTCCGCGAAACGTTCGAAGGCGGCAAGCGCCTGGCCTACGGCGCGCGTGCCATTACAGAAGGCGGGTATCAGTCCGTGCCGAAACTGTCCTTCCCGGGCGGTTTGCTGATGGGCTGCTCCGCGGGCTTCGTCAACGTGCCGCGGATCAAGGGATCGCACAACGCGATGCTCTCCGGCATGCTGGCGGCAGAAGAAGTCATGGCCGCGATCGGCCGCGGCGAGGCCAATACAGAGCTGGCCGCCTATGATCAGGCGTGGCGCGACAGCGAGATTGGCAAGGATCTTTGGAAGGTCCGCAACGCCAAACCGCTCTGGTCGAAGTTCGGTACGGTGCTGGGCGTTGCCCTCGGAGGTCTCGACATGTGGACCAACGAACTGTTCGGCTTCTCCTTCTTCGGCACCATGAAACACGGCAAGCGGGACTCTGAAACGCTGAAGCCGGCCAAGGATTGCAAGAAGATCGACTATCCGAAGCCGGATGGGGTGATTTCCTTCGATAAGTTGTCATCGGTCTTCCTGTCGAACACAAACCATGAGGAAGATCAGCCGATCCACCTCAAGGTCGCTGACGAGACACTGCAGAAGATGTCCGAGCACGATATTTACGCAGGGCCCTCCAACCGTTATTGCCCGGCCGGCGTTTACGAGTGGGTGGAAGAAGGCGAAGACGCACCGCGTTTCCAGATCAACTCGCAGAACTGCGTGCACTGCAAGACCTGCGACATCAAGGATCCGAACCGTAACATCACGTGGACGGTGCCGGAAGGCGCTGGCGGACCGAACTACCCGAACATGTGATCTGTTCGTTGACAGAAAAAACCAAAAAGCCGGGACGTCCAATTGGACGCCCCGGCTTTTTCTTATTTTCAACGTGTTGAGGCCGCTCAGAACTTACCGTTGTCGTGCGCCATCTCTGCTGGAATCGGGGACACGACGTCCCAGTGCTCAACGATCTTGCCGGCCTCGACCCGCCACAGATCAAAAAACGCCCAGGGCTCACCGCCCATAACCGCATCAGAGGCAACGAACACGAAGTTACCTTCGGCAACGACGATTTGCGGCTCAAACTTCGTGATCACCTGCCCTTGGGCCGCAAACTCTTCCATAGCCTTCATAAGGCCGTTGAGCCCGTCACCGATGAGCGGATTGTGCTGCATGTAAACCGCCGGATCCATGTACTGGGTCACGTTCTGCGGCGCGGCACCGCCAAGAACGTCCCGGACGAAACCCACAACCAGTTCCTTGTTTTCCTGTGTGCGATCATGGTCGGTCACCTCGACGGGGCCATCGGTCATTGACCGCCCGGAGACCGTTGCCTCGGGCGGTGCCTGGAGATTGTCCCAATGCTCGGCAACAACACCATCTTCAACCCGAAATACATCAAAAGCGACTAGGCTCGGCGCCCCAAAGGCATCTGCATTTTCGTAGGTGTTGTGCAAGACGACATAATCACCTTCCGAGATCACACGGTGAGTTGTGACGGTCAAACCGGAGTCTTTCACAATAGGGATTGCGCCCAGCAATCCGTCCGCGCCGGTCGGGATCGCCGGATTGTGTTGAATGTAATCGGGCGCCAACAACGGTTTGGCAGCCTCTGGATCGTGATCCACGAAAGCTGCGGTCAAAAGAGCAAGTACCAATTCCTTCGGCGACATGTTTGAATCCTCTGTTTGTGTCGTCGCCATAGTAAGTATTCATTCCGCACCAGCAGTCAATTACGCACTAATTTGTCACAAGGTATGCTCCAAGATACCTGTTGTTTTGCCTTGTATTCTGACACATAATCTAAGTTTGATATCTGTCACTGGTTCAATATGCATACCGAGACATCCCATGCTCCCAATTGGTGTTGAAACCAAGGCTGAAGCCTCGAACTGTCCGATCCGATCCGTTCTCTCCAATGTCACCGGCAAATGGCGCATGATCATTGTTCTGGCGCTGGAAGATGGACCGATGCGTTTTGGCGAGATCAAACGCTGCATCGGAGATGTCACGCAGCGGGTGCTGACGGAAAATCTGCGCGGACTGCAGCGGGACGGCTATCTCACCCGCACGGTCGATCCAGGCCCGCCGGTCGCTGTGTCCTACGAACTCACGCCACTAGGCCAAAGCCTGGTTGCCACTTTGAAGCCTTTGGTGTTTTGGTCCAGCGAGCAGATGGAACAGGTTAAAACAGCCCGCCTGGAGTATGATCGGGCCCATCCGAAATAAGCCCATCCTTTGGACGGACATGACTGGAGTGGACGTGCAGACTTGAAACGCAACGTCGACCGGACACGGGGCATCAGTCCTTACTGGTGCTGGAGACCGGCTGAGGATTGAGGCTCCTAAAACCAGAGCGGGTTACACATAAACAAAAGTTATGGCTTAAAAGATCCATCAAATACATAGACTTACCATTAAACCTAACGTTGCTGGCGCGCACTCTTCCGGATACAAAACACACCACACAACCTTGGACTGCATGATTCTCAAGGATTCGGCGCTTTTGCGAGCATCTTCAGCCGAATTATCGATTTTCAATCCACAGCCTCGGGGCAAAATTTGACGATATAATCATTTTTTATGGGGTAATAGATAAAGAAAATACAATGAACAATTCATTGATGTTTAAGGTTTTCCGGATTTCACACAGCTAGAGACTTCGTTCAGGACTTACGCAACACAACCTGAACATTCCACAGCACACCTCAGTTAAAATATTGATTTTTATCGGCTTTATACGTTTAAAACCACGATTGGCGCAGTCTAGGTTGTATTTGCACTTTGCAAATGATTAACCTAAATTCACTTGCATCGGAAAGATAATAATAAAGTCTTAGAAGATTAGAGTGGGCTTGCACCTGCGGACACCGAGTCTCGCTTAGCGTTAAAACGCAAAGGCAGAAATGGTGTCTTGTGGACCAGGAGCAGAGGGCAAAATGAGAGACGCGGCGGTCTCGCACTTTTGGCTCGATGTGACAAATGACTACTCAGCGCGGATTGACTGCACTGACCCCATCGACCACAGGACACCGCACCGGGAAGGCCACTTCCCGGTGCTTTTGTTTTCAGCGTCTGGTACTTGGCAATTGTGGGCTTATGCCGCGTTCTTGCGCGCCTGAGGGCGACGGCGGCGGTTCTTGGCAAACCGGCGACCGTTGTCGTTGTCGCCGGCACCGGCAGCCTTTTGGAACCGTGGCTTGCCACCGCCACCGGACTTGTTGTTTTTCGCGCGCTTGGCAGCCTTTGCAGCGGACATCGGCGGCACTTCACCACTGACGACCTCAATATCGATGCCGATCAGCTTCTCGATCTGACGGAAGAGACCGATCTCTTCCGGAGCACAGAGTGCAACGGCATCGCCGTCCGCACCTGCACGGGCAGTCCGGCCAATCCGGTGCACATAAGCTTCGGCGACTTCGGGCAATTCGAAGTTATAGACATGGCTGACGCCCGGAATGTCGATTCCGCGCGCTGCAACGTCCGTTGCGACCAGAACTTTGATCGCGCCGGAGCGAAGTTCCTTAATCGCGCGCTCGCGCTGGTTCTGGCTCTTGTTGCCATGGATTGATCCGGCAGCAATGCCCGCCTGCGCCATTTTGCGCATCAGGCGCTCCGCACCGTGTTTCGTCCGGCAGAATACCAGCGACATGTCGTCCGGCTGATCCGACAACACATCGATCAGGAATCCGGTCTTCGCCTTGGCATCCATGAAGTGAACCTTCTGGCGGATCTTGTCGGCCGTCCGGCCAGCAGGTGACACTTCAACGCGCGCCGGATCCGTCAGATAGGATTGCGCCAGCTCGTTAATCTGCTTCGGCATGGTTGCCGAGAAGAGAAGCGTTTGGCGCTCCTTGGCCACAAGACCGGCAATACGGCGCAGTGCATGAATGAAGCCGAGATCCAGCATTTGATCAGCCTCATCAAGCACCAGATACGATGCCGAGCCGAGATCAACCGCATTGCGGTCGACGAGGTCCAGCAGCCGGCCCGGTGTTGCCACCAGAATATCGGTGCCTTTCGACAACCGCTTGATCTGCCCGTTGATGGACACACCGCCAACCACAGAGGTCACCCGCAAAGGGGTGGTCTTTAGGAAGGAAATCAGGTTCTTGGCAATCTGGTTCACCAGTTCGCGGGTCGGAGCCAGGATCAGCGCACGGGTTCCTTTGGGTGCCGCCCGTTGCGGCTCGGCCAGAAGACGCTCGATGAGGGGCAGTCCGAATGCGGCGGTTTTGCCGGTCCCGGTCTGCGCCAGACCCATAAGGTCCTGTCCGTCAAGAATAAGCGGGATTGCTTTCTGCTGAATAGGGGTCGGAGCCTCATAGCCATTGTCTTTGATGGCGCTCAGCAGAGAGCTGGAAAGCCCCAGGCTTTCAAAGTTGGTCAAATCAAATATCCTTTGTCAGGCGGACGAGGTCGCGCCTGCGTGACCGCCTGTTGATCGCGGTCCTGTTGCGGTTGCGGCTGCAGAGGCTATCTCGCCATCTGCACAAGCCGTCAGCCCCCGCGTGAACTGGGTACTGGAAATATGTCCGGCTAATTTGGACATGAGCCTGTCATGCCTGGCACATTCAATCGGAGCATCTGCTCCCGGCCGCTCGGACCTGTGCTTGCTGCTCACGCGGCAGCGGCAATGACGTGCGGTGTATCTGCCTTTCTGATGGTTTTGTCAAGCAGAGGCTCTTGCATCCCACGAAAAATCAAGAACTTCTGCTAGTTCCAATCAACGATCAAAGCGATAGATCGGCGATCACGGCTACGGGCGCAGCCGGATCAATTTGCCGTCATCGCTGTCGGTCAGCACATAGATGAACCCGTCCGGCCCCTGGCGCACGTCCCGGATACGCTCTCGCAAGTCCGACAGCAGTTGTTCTTGAGACACGACTTCTTCGCCGTTCAGGGTGAGTTTGGCCAAATGCTGTCCGCGAAGGGCGCCGACCAGCAGATCCCCCGACCAGTCGGGGTATTTGTCGCTGGTCACAAAGGCCATTCCAGAGGGGGCGATCGACGGATCCCAATAGAAGATCGGCTGTTCCATACCGGCCTTTTCGGTTCCCTCACCGATCTTGCCACCGGAATAGTGACGGCCATAGGAGATAACCGGCCAGCCATAGTTCTTGCCAGCCTCCGGAATGTTGATCTCGTCCCCGCCTCTGGCTCCATGCTCTACGGTCCACAAGGCTCCGGTTTCGGGATGAACGGCCGCGCTTTGCGGGTTCCGGTGGCCGATCGACCAGATCTCTGGCTGGTAGGCTGGATTGTCGAGGAAAGGATTGCCCGGTGCAGGTTCGCCATCGGGGGTCAAACGCAGCACAGAGCCCGTGTGATCGGATGTGTCCTGAGACCGCGGGCCATCCCCGCGATCGCCAAGCGTCATGTAGATGTTGCCATCGCCGTCAAATGCCAGGCGGGAGCCAAAGTGGCGTCCGCCAAAGGCCTTGTTGTTGCCGGCGAAGATCGTGTCCCCTTCAACCAGCGTGTAGCCAGAGCCATTCGACCCATCGAGCGTTGCCTTGAAGAGTGATGTTCCAGCGCCCTCCGGCGATCCTTGAGAGAAGGTGAGATAGACCGTCTGATCCGCATCAAAAGAGGGACTCAGAACAACGTCCAAAAGACCGCCCTGCCCTTGCGCAAATACTTCCGGAGTACCGGCAACAACATCCTGGCGGCCGTCTTCGTGAACGACCTTCAGAACACCGTCACGCTCGGTGACCAGGTATCCGCCGTCCGGTAGAAAGGCGACGCTCCACGGATAGGACAAACCGGAGGCAACTGTTTCAGCGGTCACAGCAGTCTGCGCGTGCGCACTTTGATTGGGACTGCCCGCAAGGCCAAGGAACGTGATGCCGGCGACCAACACCGTCCACGCGTATCTCAACAATCCATGCCGTGAGCCCTGACGCCAATATGCGTGTTGCACATCACCCTCCCGAAAACCATCCATCCGATCCCGCGGCCTCTGGTGCCGGCGCGATTTCCAGATTTACAGATAGGGAGTGATTTTGGCAGGAACAGAGCTGGTGCGACGATTAATGTGCTGGTGCGGATTGTTCCCTCACGCGGCCGCTAATGAAACCAGCGACCTGTTTAGCCCTCATTTTTTTGCCAACCGAGCCGCGATCGTCCGCTTCTCATAGGCGACATTCCAGTCGATCAGAACCCGCCAGACCTGCTCGGCCTGATCGGCTTCCAAGCCCAATTCTTCGGCACGGTGTTTGAGCGCTGCCACCATGGTTTCGATCCGGTCGTGGTCAAAGGCCTCGTCAGGGTGCTGTTTCAGCTCCGCCATGCGCCGGACATAGCCCTGGCGCTGCGCAAAGAGCTTCAAGAGATCCTGATCCAACGCATCGATGGCTGTTCGGATGTCTGCCTTGGTCTGGCAGTCGACTGGGGCTTTTAGGTCGGTCATGCGCTCTTGTTTCGCAAACACGGAAAACCGGCCAGCGTTCACAAGGACGCACCGGCCGGAAATGCGGGGGGCCGTACAGCTTCGTTATGCGGACTGTTCTGGAGCCCTTGTTTGCGCTTCAACGCTCGCAAGCGCGGACATGTTGACCACGCCACGGGACGTCACCGACGGTGTCAGGATGTGAGCCGGTTTTGCCGTCCCGAGCAGGATCGGGCCAACATGCAGCGCATCCGTTGCGACCTTCAAAAGGTTGTGCGCAATGTTTGCGGAATCCAGGTTCGGGAACAGTAGAAGGTTTGCCTCACCCTTCAGCTTGCTGTTCGGCATGACACGTTCACGCAAGGCGACGCTCAAGGCCGAGTCCCCGTGCATTTCGCCATCTGCCTCCAGTTCGGGATGCCGCTCCCAGATCAGCTCCAGCGCTTCGCGCATCTTGCGGGACGAGGCTGTGTCGCGCGAACCGAAGTTCGACATGGAGAGCAGCGCGACCTTCGGCTCAATGCCAAACCGGCGGATTTCCTGCGCCGCCAGGATCGCCATCTCAGAGATTTCCTCAGCCGTCGGGTCTTCCGTGACGAACGTGTCGGACAGGAACATCGCGCCCCGGCTGTTGATCAAGAGCGACATAGCCGACAGATCGCGGGCCGTTTCACAAACGCCGATCACTTGGCGGATATCGCGCATGTGTTTGGTGAACCGGCCTTCCAGGCCGCAGATCAGGGCGTCCACTTCGCCGCGGCGCACGGCAATCGCTGAGATGACCGTCTGGTTTGTCCGCAACACGGTTCTGGCGGCGGTGGGCGGCATACCCAAGCGGCCGACACACTCCAGATATTCATCGACATAATCGCGGTAGCGTGGATCGTCCTGCGGGTTCACAAACTCAAAATCCACGTCCGGACGGATCTTCAAACCGAACCGTTCGCAGCGAGCTGTGAGAACATCCGGACGGCCGACCAGAACCGGTTTGGCAATGCCATCTTCAATCAGCACCTGCGCGGCGCGAAGTACCCGTTCGTCTTCGCCTTCCGCGTAGATGATCTTTTTCGGATCCTTGGCCGCGTTCTGGATGATCGGCTTCATGATCAGGCCGGAGCGGAAGACGAACCGGTTCAGCCGGTCTTGATACGCGTCGAAATCCTCGATCGGCCGGGTCGCAACACCGGTGTCCATCGCAGCTTTTGCAACAGCGGGTGCGATCCGCAGGATCAGGCGCTGGTCGAACGGCGACGGGATCAGGTAGTTCGGGCCAAAGGTCTCTGTCTTGCCGCCATAAGCGCGTGCGGCAACATCCGATGGTTCTTCCTGGGCGAGGCCAGCGATTGCCTCGACGGCCGCGCGCTTCATTTCCTCGTTGATGGTGGTTGCACCTACATCGAGCGCGCCGCGGAAAATATATGGGAAACACAGAACGTTGTTGACCTGGTTCGGGTAGTCGGAACGGCCGGTGCACATGACAACATCGTCGCGCACTGCCATGGCATCTTCCGGCATGATTTCCGGGTTCGGATTGGCGAGCGCCAGGATCAACGGGCCCTTGCCCATTCGCTCGACCATGTCGGGTTTCAGAACACCTGACGCCGACAACCCCAGGAAAACATCTGCGCCGTCGATCACTTCACCAAGTGTCCGCTTGTCGGTCTCTTGTGCAAACACCGCTTTCCACTGGTCCATCAAGGCTTGGCGCCCCTGGTAGACCACGCCTTCGATGTCGGTGACCCAGATGTTTTCGCGCTTGGCACCGAGCGAGACCAGCATGTTCAGGCATGCGAGGGACGCCGCCCCCGCGCCGGATGCGACAATCTTGGCGTCTTCGATTTTCTTGCCGGCGAGCTGCAGACCGTTGCGTACAGCCGCCCCGGCGATGATTGCGGTGCCATGCTGGTCGTCATGGAAGACCGGGATGTTCATGCGATCGCGCAAGGCTGCTTCGATCATGAAGCATTCCGGCGCCTTGATGTCTTCCAGATTGATGCCGCCGAAGGTCGGCTCAAGCGCGGCCACCGCATCAACGAACTTGTCGACATCCAGCTGATCGACCTCGATGTCGAACACGTCTATCCCGGCAAATTTCTTGAATAGAACCGCCTTCCCTTCCATCACCGGTTTTGAGGCGAGCGGCCCGATGTTGCCAAGCCCGAGCACTGCGGTGCCGTTGGAGATGACGGCAACCAGATTGCCGCGGGCGGTATAGTTGGCCGCCTTTGCCGGATCCTCGGCAATCTCAAGACAAGGTGCTGCGACGCCCGGCGAATAGGCGAGCGCGAGGTCGCGCTGGTTGCCGAGTGGCTTGGTCGCCTGGATTTCCAGCTTGCCGGGCTTTGGATGCTCGTGAAAGAACAGGGCGGCTTCGGTCAGGTCGCTTTCTGTTTTGTTATTATCGCTCATGACGTTCTTGTCTCCCTACCGCTTCCCTAAGGTCATTGATCTGGTGCGTCTGTCTAAGCCGGCGATCCGATCCTGACCTTCGAAATTTCATGAATTGTCTTCGACCTTTACCCGGCGCGATGCAAAATGAGAACCCGTAACAGCCCAAACAGCACGGCAGCGTTCAAAATATGCCACAGGAAATGCGTGCCGAGGGCCAGCTGACTGCATACCGGACCATCCAGCGTCCGGAAAGTCAGCGAAACGGTAAACAGTATCCCGATGAGAAGCACTTGTTTGGCAAGCGCTTTGTCGTGCTGATAAAAGAACCCGCCCACAACGAAAATTGCCAGAAGTGCGGGCAGGTATCCGGCAGAGGACCCGATCAGCGGTGCCCAAACCTCGCCCACCATCGGTGAGAGCACGAAAAAGCCGATCACGATCGACACGCTGATCACCCAATGGAGGTTGAGGAAGCGCCGGAGCGCGAACAGCAAGAACCCGTGGATGAAGACAACAATCGGAATGACATCAGCCAGAAGCGCCCACCGTGTCGCGAATGTGTGGAACAGAAACGACCCGATCCCGGTCGCAAGCACGACACAAATCAGAAACAGCGCGACCCAATCATCCGGCGTCTTTCGCCGCCACAAGAGATAAGCGGCGAGAGCCGCCACAACAAAGGCGGCGTTGGTTATGGCGTTGACAGGTTCCGACCAGAACTCCGGACCGAGGCGTTCACAATAATTGTTGAGCTGATCCGTCAACGCCATCCTGCACTGTCCCTTTGCTGTTTTGATTCTAAACCTTATTACAGCGCGGGTGTGACAGTCTTCGAAATCAAGGCACCAAGACGGGCAATACCCTCGGTGATCTTCTCCGGAGTCGTGGCTGAAAAGCTGAGTCGTAATGTGTTGCCGCCGCTTCCATCTGCGAAAAACGCTTTGCCCGGAACAAAGGCAATCTTGGCCGTTTCGACAGCTTCTTTAAGGAGATCCGCCGCATCCGTGCCTTCCGGCAGCTCGACCCAAACGAACATGCCGCCCTCAGGCCGGGTCCAACGGGTCCCTTCCGGCATATGGGTTTCAAGTGCGGCCAGCATGGCATCCCGGCGCTCACGGTAGGCAGCGCACACCTTGTCGACTTGCGCGTCAAAGACGGTTTCGGCAACGCGTGCCATGGCTTCCTGATTGAGGCTTGAAGAGTGCAGATCGCCTGCCTGCTTCAAGAGCACCAGACGGGAGATCACATCTTTTGCAGCACAGACCCAGCCAAGCCGCAGGCCGGGAGACAGTGTTTTTGAAAAGCTGCCACAATAGAGCGTCCGGGTGTTTTCAATGCCGCCAGACCGGGCACAGTCGAGCGCGAGAACGGGAGGAACAGGTGTCCCGTCATACCGCAGGCTCTGATACGCGCCATCCTCGATGACCGCACAGTCCAATTCGTCGGCAAGTCCAAGCAACCGCCGGCGGCCCGCTTCATCCATTGTTTCCCCCGTCGGGTTGGCAAAGTCCGGCGACAGATACGCAAACTTGACCTTGCCACCGCGCTCTTCGGCTGTTGCCCGGTAATCATCTGCGGATCGGTTGGTCATCGGGTCCAGCCGGTCGTAATTCGGCTCGTAGGCATTGAAGGCCTGCAAGGCCCCCAGATAGGTCGGCCAACCAACCAGGGCAGTGTCATTTGCAGACAAGAACAGTTTTCCGAGGAAATCGAGCGCCTGCTGCGAGCCTGAGGTGATCAGGATGTTTTCCGGGCCGCATGAAACGCCGAGCTTTGCCATTTCTCCAACAAGCCACCGACGCAGACGCAAACTGCCCTCGCTGACCGAATACTGCAGACCGGTAGCGGCCGCATCGCCGCTCAGGGCATCCGCATAGGCCGCGCGGAAGGCGTCCGCCGGAAACAGCGCCGGGTCGGGAATGCCGCCGGCAAAGGAGATGATATCCGGCTGGTCCAGGAGTTTCAGAAGCTCGCGGATTTCAGATGCACTCATGCGCTTTGCGCGCGTCGCCAATACGGCGTCCCAGGTCATCATGCTTGGCTCATTTGGTTTCTTGTGACGTGAATTAATTAAGTCAATAATACTGACCTATTTTGAATGCAAGTGTCTTAATCTTGTTATTTTTTGTAATTTTATTTCAAAAAATCTGCGAAGGGCTGATCTGCTCAAATCTGAATTATCTTCTGACCCCGATCTCCGCGCGCTTTCCGATCCGCTTACCTGCGGAAAGGCGAGTAGGCCCCGGGTCTCACAAGTTCGCCCGGGGTGACGTCAGGGTTGCCGAGTCACTTACCATCCACCAAAGATAGAGGATGTACTACGTTTACATCCTTGCAAGCCGATTGAACGGAACGCTTTATGTCGGCGTTACCAACGATCTCGCACGGCGTGTTTTTGAACACAAACAGGGAACTGGCTCCGGCTTCACCACTAAACACGCCGTAACGAGGCTCGTTTATGCTGCACAGTTCGAAAGCATCGACGAGGCAATCGCCCAGGAAAAGCGCCTAAAGAAATGGCGAAGGGCTTGGAAAATTCAGCTGATTGAAACAGAAAACCCCGGATGGAAAGACCTCTTGAATAGCCAATAATGTCACCCCGGGCGAGCACAGCGAGACCCGGGGCCTACTCTCAGGTCATCTTATTCCAGCCGATGTAATATTCGTGGAGGCGGGACGCAGCCGGTCCGTTCCTCTGGCACAGGCTTTGGTAATCACCTATGTCTCTAATCAAACAGGAGCCCAAAATGTCCCGTCTTGATGAAAGCCGTCCGTTCATTCCGCTGAACATTGCCGTGTTGACCGTGTCCGACACGCGGAAGTCGGAGGACGACAGATCCGGAAACACGCTGGTGGATCGGTTGGAAAAGGCAGGGCACACGCTGGCCGACCGCAAAATCGTTCAAGACGACGTGCCCGCGATCCAGGCGATTGCCAAGGACTGGATTTCAAAGGACGGCGTCGACGTGATCATCTCCACCGGCGGTACGGGCTTTACCGGCCGGGACGTCACGCCCGAGGCGATGGAACCGCTCTTTGAAAAGAAAATGGATGGGTTTTCTGAAGTCTTTCACCGGATTTCCTATGACAAGATCGGCACGTCCACCATCCAGTCCCGGGCAACCGGCGGTGTGGCCGGAGCCACCTATATCTTCGTCCTGCCCGGCTCCCCCGGTGCCTGCAAGGACGCCTGGGATGGCATCTTGAAGTGGCAACTCGACTACCGCCACATGCCGTGCAATTTCGTGGAAATCATGCCGCGGCTGGACGAGCACCTGAAACGCGGGAAACTGCGGGAAGCCTGAGGCCACCGACTGCGACTGCGACTGCGACTGAAGTGCCGTTCTCAAGGCAACGGGGCGAAGATCCACGATCTAGGGGCATGACCGGCCAGAGGTCCCGGCTCAAGACCGGGACGGCAGCAAGTCTCAAGAAACAAGAATTCGCCCTTTGTCCACTCGGCCGCCCCTGCGCAGGCAGGGGCCCAGCAATCACCGCTGCCAGCGTGGAACAAAACCGCAAGGCCCCAGAATACTGGATCCCTGCCTACGCAGGGATGGCCAAGCTAGTTAACTCTGGGCTGTAACGGTTAGCGCTTACCCGCGGAGGCCAAACGGATGTGACTTTGGGTTTCCGCCACCTCCGGCAAGGCGCGGATTTGATCGAGAGTCTGATCGAGGATCTTCAGTGAGCGGACACGAAGCTCGGCGACCAAATCAAACGCACCGCTGAGCGTGTGAATGTCGGTAATCGCATCGATCCGCCGAAGTGCTGCTTGCGTTGCCCGCCCATCGTCCGCCGCCAACCGGATCAATGTGAAGGCGCTGATCTGGTGATCTTCTTCCGACTGCCCGAGCTCGACGGTGAACCGGTGTATGACCTTCTGGTGCAAGAGACGGTCAATCCGGTTTTGCACTGTGCCGCGCGACACCCCAAGCGCTGCCGACAAATCCGTGACAGAAGCACGGGCATCGCGCGTCAAGAGATGAAGCAGGCGGTGATCCAGGTCATCCATGATTACTTCTCATTTGTTGTCTTCGGCCAGCATCAAGGGCCCGTCCATGTGCTGTCCCGGACACAGTGCAACGGAGATCCGGGACCAGGGCCGAAACGAAACCGGCTCGTGACCGGGGCGGCGCCTCGTCTCCAGTTATCATTTTGCCATAAAACTCCCGTTTTGTAAGATTTTTTGACATTTTGGTTGACACAGACTCAAGGCTTAATGCGGTCCAACAGCTTCTTGGCGGGAAGTGGAATGTCGATTGCTGTGGTGACTGAACCGGTCCTGTCTGGGGAAACCAGTCATCACCTAAGGGGGAATTCATGAAGAAAATAGCAGTGCTCGGATTGGGTAAGGTCGGCGCTTTGGCGGCTCGGCTGTTGCACGACTCCGGCTTCGAGGTTCATGCCTATGACCAGCATGCGCCCCGCGAAGACCTGCCGTTTTCTGTACAGTCTGCAGACTTGAAGGCCTATGATGGCCTACTGCAGATGTTCAAGGGCGTCGATGCCGTCCTCTCCTGCCTGCCCTATCAGCTCAATGTCGGTGTTGCGACGGCCGCCCATGCGACCGGGATCCATTATTTTGATCTGACTGAGGATGTGCCGACCACCAAGGCGATCATCGAGATGAGCGAAACCGCCAAGGGTCTCATGGCCCCGCAATGCGGTCTGGCGCCCGGGTTTGTTGGCATCGTTGGCGCCAAACAAATCGGCGACTTCGACGACTGCCGGTCCTGCCGGATGCGTGTCGGCGCGCTGCCGCAAAACCCGACCGGGCTGATGGGCTATGCCTTCAACTGGTCCCCGGACGGCGTCGTTAACGAGTACCTCAACGACTGTGAAGTGATCGAGGATGGCGTGCGCAAGTGGGTTTCGCCGATGGAGTGGCTGGAAACGATCTACATCGACGGCATGAAACTGGAGGCGTTCACCACCTCCGGCGGGCTCGGGACCATGTGCGAGACCTATTTGGGCAAGGTCGCCAACATCGACTACAAGACCATGCGCTATCCCGGTCACGCCGAACTGATGAACTTCTTCTTCCACGAACTCCTGATGCGTGAGCGCCGTCAGGAAGCCGGGGAAATTCTGGTGCACGCCAAACCACCAACCGACAATGATGTCGTCTATGTGCATGTGGCGTCCGAAGGCACCATCGACGGCCGCCCGCGCCGGGAGGAATTCGTGCGGGCTTACAAACCGATAGAGATCGGCGGCCAGATGCGCACGGCGATTGCCTGGACCACATCAGCCTCTGTCGTTGCAGTCATCGAGATGGTCCGGGACGGCGCCTTGCCGGCAACCGGTTTCCTGAAGCAGGAAGACATTCCGCTGGATGCGTTTCTGAAAACCCGCACCGGTTCGCTCTACGCCGCGTAAGTCTTTTCCCGCAGAGAGTCTCCCTTCGTCCACACGGCCGCCCCTGCGCAGGCAGGGGCCCAGTAACATGCGGGGCCATCTCCGGAACAACGAAATTCTCGGTGTACTGGATCCCTGCCTTCGCAGGGGTGGCTCTGCTGGTGCTCTCCAGCCGACTTCAGAAGGGCTATGCCTGACAGCAATCAGCACCGCAACGCGATCGAGGTGCCTTCCCGGACGAAGCAACGCGGAGATCCGGGATCAAACACGAAGCCTAATCGGTCCCGGCTCGGGGACCGGGACGGCGCCGAAGTTACCGTGGAATTCGCAAGTCTGAAGCGAACTGCGCTGGCAGCCGATTACCCGTGCAGCTTGACCGCAAGGCTTGTTGGAACACGAAGGGCGCCAACGGCAAAGCGCGCCAAAGCCTGACGCAGGCCAGTGGCATAGCCAGCTGCTCCCGGCTCACCCGCAGATACGGCCGCCGCGCGTAAAAACACCATGCGGCTGCGACCGATGCGTTTTGCAAGGTCCAGATCTTCCATTTCGGGCAACGGCCGATGGCCACCAAGCTTTTCGTAGAACTGGCGGGAGATCAGAAGGCCCTGATTGCCGTAGGGCATACCAAGCAGCTGGCTGCGCACAGAAGCTGCCTTTTCCGACAACCTGGGACCAAGCCCGAAGGCCTCGTACCGCAAGCGGAAGGCTGCAGCTGTCTTTGGCCCTTTCGGGGTGCGCCCTGCCCGCTCGATAAACGCCTGCGCTTCATGGTGCCAACCGCTTTCCAGAAGAGTTTCAGGCTGCAGGAACAACAGCCATTCGCCGCGTTTGGCAACACTTGCGCCATGTGCGAGGCGCTCGCTGCGCGGCCCATTGCGCGTCACAAACGTGCAGCCTGCCGCATCGGCGACCATCGCCGTGTTATCGGTCGATCCGCCGTCCACAACGACAACTTCCCGAACAACGCCCTCGGCTGCGGCCGGCACCAAGGCAGCCAGTGCGTGAACAAGGTCGAGTTCTGCGTTTTCAGTCGGAATTATGACACTAATCATGACCCTTTCTATGACATGAAATTTTCGAAAGTGCGAGAGAAGGGGCTTGTTCGGCGCCGGATTCTAGATAATGTTCTTGTATTGTTCTCATAAAGAGTCGGCAGTCTATGACACTTGCACCCACAATTTCCTCTGGTTCTGCTCAATTGGCGCCCGATACGGCAGATCTGAGCCATATGGCGGCCGACCGGCGCCGGGGGCGTGCGGCCGCAACGAACCGCTCGGGGCGGTTCGAACCCTTGTCGAAAGAAGCCTTTGACGACGGCTGGGACAGCCTTGATCAATTGCCGCCTCTCAAGACAGAGGTGCAAGAAGAGCGCGCGCGGACGATCATCACCCGCAACGAGTCACCGGACATCTCCTTCGATCGCTCGATCAATCCTTATCGCGGCTGCGAGCATGGCTGCATCTACTGTTTTGCGAGGCCCAGCCACGCGTTTATGGGCCTCTCACCCGGGCTGGACTTTGAAACCCGGCTCTTTGCCAAACCCAACGCCGCAGCGCTCCTTGAGCGGGAGCTCTCCAAGCCGGGGTATCAGCCCAAGGTTATTGCTATCGGCACCAACACCGATCCCTACCAACCGATGGAACGCAGCTACAAGCTGATGCCGGAGATCCTGGAAGTGCTGGAGGCCTGCGGCCACCCGGTCGCCATCGTCACTAAATCAGCGCTCGTGACACGGGACATCGACATTCTGTCGCGAATGGCCGAGCGCAATCTGGTCAAGGTGGCCTTGTCAATCACGACGCTCGACAAAAAGCTGTGCCGCGCCATGGAACCCCGCGCATCCGCGCCGCACAAGCGTCTCGCAGCGGTCCAAGCCTTGAGCGATGCAGGCATTCCGACCTCCGTCATGATGGCCCCCATCATTCCTGCGCTGACGGACAGTGAAATTGAGGCCCTTTTGGAGGCAGCGACAGAGCACGGGGCCAGCGAAGCGGCCTTCATTCTGCTACGCCTGCCTCTGGAAGTGTCGGAACTCTTTCGCGACTGGCTTTTGCGGGAACGCCCGGACCGCTACCGCCACGTGATGAACCTGATCCGCTCCATGCGCGGCGGTAAGGACTATGACGCCAAATGGGGCGAGCGCATGCGCGGGCGCGGCCCCTATGCCGACCAGATCGCCAAACGCTTCTCGCTCACCGCCAAACGGCTCGGCCTGAACTTGCGCAAGAAAAAGCTGTCCACCGAGCATTTTATCCAGCCGCAAAAAGGCGGCGTGCAACTGGACTTGTTCTAATGCGCAGTAAGGTGACCGCATTTGCCCTCCAAACGCATTCCCGGACGCAGCAAAGCGGAGATCCGGGACCTACCGACATGCACTGTGGTCCCGGCTCAAGACCGGGACGGCTCCAACATGTCTTGCGCCTTGTTTTGGCAAACGGCATTTTGGCACAATGAACAAAACACCCTCTCTCTTCGACCTCGCGTTTCCGGACAGTCCCGACCTCAGAACCGAGACAAAACGCGCCAGGTTCTTTGGCGGTTTGTTGTGCGGGGTTGATGAGGCCGGTCGCGGACCATGGGCGGGTCCTGTGGTAACGGCGGCGGTTATCCTGGACTACAAAAATGTGCCGGCCGGACTGAACGATTCAAAAAAGCTGACTGAAGCTAAACGGGAATCCCTGTTCGGTGAAATCCTCAAAACAAGCTGGGTTTGCGCGGCGAGTGCTTCCCCTGCCACCATAGATCGATTGAACATCCGGGCGGCGACACTGAGCGCCATGGTGCGGGCGGTGAACGGGCTGCCGAAGGTGCCGCAATATGTACTCATCGATGGCCGCGATGTTCCACCTGGCCTCACGCAGCCTGGGCAGGCGCTGGTCAAGGGCGACGGCCGCTGCCTGTGTGTCGCCGCAGCCTCTATCGTTGCCAAGGTGCTGCGGGACCGCATGATGGTCGCCTTGGAACCTGAGTTTCCCGGCTACGGCTTTGCCCAGCACAAGGGGTACGGCGTTCCAGCACACCAAGCGGCCTTGGATACCCTTGGGCCAACGGCGCACCACCGGATGAGTTTCAAACCAGTCCGGCTGGCCGATGGGGTTCCCGGATAGGGTTTGTCAACCGTCCCAGAGATCTGTTTTAGGGTAAAACTGCGACCACGCGAACCAGAACGCCTCATGGCTGCCGAGATCCGCTCCGTCCTCTCCAACGGCCCGAATACCACCGGCATCCAATTCCAGACGAACGTTCTCAACGCGGAGCTCGGTCCCTTGTTTGAGCGCGGCAAAGGCCTTGCTGCGCTGAAAAGCAACCGGCTGTCCGGATGCTGTGACAATCCCGATGATGTCCTCATGCACGGGCAGCCGGGGATCGACATCGCCGATCGGGAAGATTGGTCCATTGGCGTCCCGGCCATTGCGGAAATCGAAGTCCCGGCCAAGCGCAAGCGCTTCCACCAACACGGTTGTTTCCGGATGCGCCTTCTTCCACGTACCCCAATCGGTCGTGACGACGCTGACCTGTTTTAGCTTCAGGTTTTTCTCCGCAAGCGGGCCAGTCACCGCGGTGCCAAGGAAAGTGTCGAAGACCGAGTAGGTGTTGACGTCATACATCACCTTGTTGGACCGAATGAGTAGTCCGGAGGTTCTCAGAACCGGCCGCTCAATGCCCTCCGGCAGCTCATCCGTCAGATAGGCCTGCGCAGCGCCGCACAAGGTGCAGTAGGGCATTCCCAGCGTCCGGCCACCAAGGGTGTCATTCACCATCTCCCGCACTTCCATGATGCGCCGTGGATAGGCCCGATAGTCACCGTTTACACCGATCCCGAAAACGATATCGCTGTCCTTTAGCCAGGTTGCGTCTTCAGCGCTGCTGACTTCCGGATTGTCCACCGCCGGAATGCAATTGCACTGATCATCGGTCTGGTCATACGGGCGGTCATCGATCAGGACCCCACCCCAGGACACCATCCGCCAATCAATATCGCCCTCGACAAAGATCCGGTCCCAGCCAGGTACGATGGTTGTGAAGATCTCACGCTTGGAGGCAAGATAATCGGGCGGTGCGGGAATATCCCAGGCCATGAGATGATCGGTCACCACGCCCCAACTGTTGCGCAGCGGGATCTGTTTGCCCAGCAGTTCGGACGCGGCTTCGCTCAAGGCCTGGTTCAGTTGCGGGCCGGTTGCAAACCGCATCAAATCACTGATGATCCAGACAAGGCGCGGATCTTTGGATGCAGCGACGTCGGCGAGCGCAAGGCTTTGGTCCCTTCCCCAACCCGCATGGGTCACAGGGTCAACAAGCGCCATTTTCACGGCCCGTTTCAGATCTTCGGACAGCGGACCATCCGGTATCGCGGGAGGGGTGCCGAATTTTTCAATCACGTAGTCTGGAAGGGGCGCGCGCTCCTGAGCTTGGGCGAGTCCGCCGCCGACAAGTGACAACAGCGGTATGAGCGCTGCGATAAGGAGATGTGCAAGAACTCGATGAGAAGACTTCATGGCGGCGCCTTTCCTGAAAACCCCAATCAACCCCGCCGACTGGACTGCGGTGGCATTGCATGACCGGCGCCTTGCTTGATATCACCTCAAGTGAATCGCCTTAGGCGACGTAACCCGATGAGGATGGCTTGAGTGGCCAATCCTATCGAATCACGACGCATCAGAAATTTTTGAGATCACAATCCGGCGAGAGGGAAATGGACGTCGAAATCACAGTCGCGGACAAAAGCGATGCGCAACAAATCCTCGAACTTCAGAAAATCGCCTTTCACAAAGAAGCAGCGCTAAACGGCGACATGCAGATCGCCCCAATGGTTGAGGCCCTCGACGACACAGAATTGGCTTTCACCACGCATATCTTTCTTATCGCCCGGAAGGGATCCGACATCATCGGATCGGTTCGGGTCCGTGCTGAGGCCGACACATGTCATATCGGCCGGCTCTTTGTGGCACCCGAACATCAGGGACGGGGGATCGGCCGGCAGCTCTTTATCGCAGCAGAAGAGAAGTTTCCCTCCGCCGGTTCCTACCGGCTGATTACCGGCAAGCTGAGCTCCGGCAACATCCGGCTTTATGAAAGCCTCGGTTATCAGGTGACCGGCGAGATGATGGAGAACGGGCGGACACCGTTGGTGGTCATGGAGAAGGAACGGACTTAGGGGTCTCCTTGAGAAGGTTAAGCCAACAAGCTCAAACATCCCTGCCGCCCCTGCGGAGGCAGGGGCTCAGAAGCCACATCTGCCCATAAGTGAAACTAAGCGTACCGGCTCCGATTACTGGATCCCTGCCTTTGCAGGGATGGCGCCTAAACACGCGGATAGAATTTCATTCGGCTTACGCAGACAAACAAAAAGCGGCCCGCTAAGGCCGCTTTTCAGAACTGTTTCCGGATGTGCTGAAGATTAGTTCAGCTGTTCCTTCACCTGAGTGATGCTCTTGGCGAGAATGTCGTCTGCCACCTTGTCCTTGACCTTGGCGGAGAGAATTTCCTCAGCAGCTGCGACAGCAATGTCGGCAGCCTTGGCGCGGACTTCGGCAATTGCCTGGGTCTCGGCCTGAGCGATTTTTTCTTCCGCTGCCTTGGAACGGCGAGCGATCATCTCTTCCAGTGCCTGGTTCGTCTCAACGGTCAGGCGTTCGGCTTCAGCGTTGGCTTCCGCAACGATTGCTTCGGCTTCACTTTCAGCTTCGTGGCGCTTGCGCTGATACTCAGACAGAAGTTCCTGGGCTTCTTCACGCATCTTGCGTGCTTCTTCCAGTTCCTTTTTGATGTCGTCAGCGCGCTTGTCCAGCGCTCCGCCGATCATGCCCGGTACCTTGAGGTAGGCAATCAGGACGAAGAAGAGAACGAGACCGACCAGGGCCCAAAATGATGCGTCCATGACGGTCTCCTCAGTTCATCGCCGACTTGAGCGCTTTGGTCAGATCGGTTTTTGTCGGAGCCTTGCCCATCAGCTGCTCAACGAGCGCTGAGGTCGTGTCTCCGGCAATGTCACCAATCTGGGACAGCGCTTCGGTCTTGATACCGGCGATATGAGCTTCAGCTGCTTTCAGCTTCTCGGCAATATCCGCTTCGGCTTTTTCCCGGCGGGCTTCCTGATCCGCTTTCAACTTGGCGCGAGTGTCGCTTGCGATCCCGTGTGCCTTGTTGCGCGCTTCAGCAAGTGCCTGTTCGTAAGCCGCGATCGCCGCGTCGGTTTCATCTTTGAGGCGGTTGGCCTCGCCGAGATCACCGGCAATGCGGTCCTTGCGGTCTTCCAGGATGCCTGCAATCCGAGGCACAGCGACGTTCTTCATAATCCAGTAGAAAAAGCCAAAAGTGATGGCCAGCCACAGGAGCTGCGAAGAATAGGTCGTTGCGTCGAACGGCGGGAAGCCGGCACCGTGCTCTTCAGCCGGAATTCCGAGTTCCGTATTATGTTCGGCGTTGCCTGCCATATCCTATCTCCAAAATCCGGTTAGGCGGCGCAGACGCCGCCCCCGGAGTCGCGTCAAAACTCTCTGAAACGAAAGAGAATTAGACAGCGAAGAGGAGGAGAAGAGCGATGAGCAGGGAGAAGATGCCCAGAGCTTCGGTAACGGCGAAGCCGAAAACCAGACGGCCAAACTGGCCATCAGCTGCAGTCGGGTTGCGCAGAGCGCCATTCAGGTAGTTACCGAAGATGGTGCCGAGTGCGATCGCTGCACCACCCATGCCGAGGCATGCGATACCAGCGCCGATGTATTTTGCTGCTTCTGCTTCCATGACACGTGCTCCTAAGTAGTGTTTTGCAGATTTCAGATTTCTTCAGGCAGCGACCCGGGTTGGGCCGCAGCATGAGGCGTTTCGCTTAGTGTGACGGATGAAGGGCGTCGTTGAGGTACATGCAGGTCAAGACAGTGAAGACGTAGGCCTGCAGGAACGAGACGAGGAACTCCAGCGCGGTGATCGCGACTGTCATACTCAGCGGAAGGATTGCGCCGACGATGCCCACGCCGCCAGCGGCGCTCATGGACACAATAAACCCGGCGAAAACTTTAAGGGTGATGTGACCGGCCAGCATGTTTGCAAACAGACGGACGGACAGGCTGATCGGACGCGAGAGGAAGGAAACAACCTCAATCGGTGCAACGATCAAAAGCAACACCGGCGGAACGCCTGATGGTGCGAACAGGTGGAAGAACTTGGTTCCGTGCTTCATGATGCCATAGATCGTGACAGTCAGAAACACGAGCATCGCCAACGCAAACGTTACGATAATGTGGCTGGTGACCGTGAAGAAGTACGGGAACATGCCGAAGAGGTTTGCCACAAGGACGAACATGAAGAGCGAGAACACAAGCGGGAAGAACCGCATGCCTTCCGTACCCGCCGAGCTTCGCAGCATGCCTGCAACAAACTCATAAGCCATTTCCGAGACCGACTGCACGCGGCTCGGCACAAGGCCGCGGCCGGACGTGGAGAAGATCAGGAAGGCAGAAGCTGCTGCTACGGTCGCAACCATAAACAGCGAAGAGTTGGTGAAAGAGAAATCCATTCCGCCGACTTCAATCGGAAACAGGGTCTGGATTTTGAACTGCGAGATCGGATCGTTCGCCACCGGTCAGCCTTCTTCGCTCAAATCATTTCTATTCTTGGGTGCGCGAGGCGCCCAGATGCTCAACTTCAGTTGGATCCGCCGTCGTCAGAACTCTCGCGTTTGTACCGTTGACCTGGCTCGGCAATACGCCCGGCAGCCCTCATCACGTTCAAAACGCCCGCCGCAAAACCAATCAGCAGGAACACGATCAACCCAAAGGGTTTTGTCCCAAACCACTGGTCAACGAACCATCCCAAACCGCCTCCGACAACCACACCGGAAATGAACTCAGACGAGAGTTTCATTGCCTGCGCGTAGCCGGAATTGTCGCCTTTCTTGGCCGCGCGCTCAGCTTCTTCAGCTTTACGTTGGCCTTCCAGCTTCCGGTTCAGGAGGTTCCGCCGTTCCGACAGATCCGCCTCGGAGGCACCCTTGTCCAGATCATCTGAATTGCCGTTTTGCGAAGAGCCACTCATGTCGTTCCCCGCCCCCGTCAAGCCGTGAGACCCAGCCTTTGGACACCCCCTCAAGCCGCGCGCACCATAGTCGGGGGCCCTTGCCCTGTCAAGAACACTAAGATTTCCGCTATTTATCTGATTTATAACACAAATTCGCCCTTCTTCACATTTTCCATGACCTAAGTCTTACGGGAAACTTACGAAGGAGCGCTGTTCGGCTGAAAATTAGGCACTTTCACGGAATCGTTCCGCAGTCTCCAAATCCACCGAAACAAGCTGCGAGACACCCCGTTCCGCCATTGTAACACCGAACAAACGGTTCATGCGGGCCATGGTGATCGGGTTGTGGGTGATCACCACAAAACGGGTATCCGTGTTGCGCGCCATCTCATCCAGGAGGTCGCAATAACGCTCCACATTGGCGTCATCAAGCGGTGCGTCGACCTCATCCAGCACGCAAATCGGCGCAGGATTCGTCAAAAAGACTGCAAAAATCAATGACATGGCGGTGAGCGCCTGTTCACCGCCCGACAGCAAGGTCATGGTCTGCGGCTTCTTGCCCGGAGGCCGTGCAATGATCTCAAGTCCCGCATCCAGCGGATCGTCCGAATCGACCAACTGCAGCTCAGCCGTGCCGCCGCCGAAGAGGTGCGTGAACAAACGCTGGAAGTGACCATTGACCACTTCGAAGGAGGCGAGCAAGCGCTCCCGGGCCTCACGGTTCAGATTTGAGATCCCCGTCCGCAAGCGACGAATTGCCTCAATCAAATCGTCCCGCTCAGACGTCAGAGTGGTCTTTTGCTCATCCATCTCGCGCAATTCTTCTTCTGCGCGCAGGTTGACCCCGCCCAAACGTTCGCGTTCGGCCTTGAGACGGTCCAGTTTCTTCTCCATCGCCTCCGGATCCGGCAATGGCGCGCCTTCCTTCAGACCCGCGATTTCCGGTAGGGCGACGACCGGCACTTCCAGATCCTCATCGATCCGCCGCTCCAGGGTGTCTTTCCGCTCCCGAGCAGCGTCGAGACGCTCCTCAGCGCGAATCTTTTGCTCGCGTGCGCCAGCCAGGCCTTCCATAGCCAGTTTTGCGGCCCGGTCGACATCGGCCAGATCCAGCTCGGCCTGGCTGAGCTGATCGTCCTTTTCCTTCTTGGTGTCTTCCGCCTTTGCGATCGCCGAAAACAGGTCCCGGCGTTTGATCTCGATGTCTTCGGGCGCCTCGATCAGCTCGGCCCGTTCCTCTTCTGCCTCCTCGCGCCGTTCGCTCAGGACGGCGATCTGCTGGGTCGCATTGGCTGCGCGGGATTTCCAGCTGTCATATTCCCGGGCGATCGCCTCCAGGCGCCGGTCGCGCATCTGTTGTTCCCGGGAGAGGCCTTCCGAGACCGCCCGCGCTTCTGCAAGGGCTATCCGCGCAGAGGAGACCTCCGTTTGCAGATCCCGGATTTGGTCGGCGTAGCCGATTGCCTCGGCAGCTGCTTCCAACTGCTCCTGTGCTTCTTCCAGATAAGCCCGCGCTTCTTCTGCTTCTTCATTCAGGCGCTGAGCCCGATCTTCCGCAGCCGCCTTCTGGGAAGCCAGCTGCGCAATGGACCGCTCCGCAGCGGCCAAGGCTTCGCGCGCCGCTGTGACCTGCCGCTGACCATCCCGGACCTTGCCACGGGCGGTTTGTTCCAATTCCACGGACCGCCGGACCCGGCTTGCAGCGCCTTCCAGATCCAGCTGGTGACGTTCGACGGCCTGACGCGCGGTCTCGATTTCGTCATCCAATTCGGCCAAGCGATTCTTCTGCGCCAGACGTTGTGCTGCCGGGGTTGGTGCATTGGCCGCAACGATAAACCCGTCCCAACGCCAGAGATCCCCTTCCCGGCTCACCAAGCGCTGACCGGGTTTCAGATCAGATCGCAAGCGCGGACCATCTTCCTGGGACACCAAACCGATCTGAGACAATCGGCGGTGGAGTTCTTTGGGTGCGGTTACGACATCCAACAGCGGTTTGGCACCGCCGGGCAGAGCCGGATCGCCGTCCGTTCCAATCGCACTGCCCCAGCGGACAGCGGCTGCTTCATCAAGAGAGGCATCGAGATCTTCGCCGAGCGCTGCGCCCAGCGCTGTTTCATACCCGGTCTCAACGGTGATTTGCTCAACGACCGGCGTATGATCCGCCTCGCTGTGCACGTTCAATACCTGTTCAAGGGTCCGGGCCTCTGTCTGAAGGCCTTGCAGCAAAGCCTTGGCATCGCTCAAGGGGGACCGCGCGGCCTGCTCCTGATCCCGTGCCGTTGCAGTGGCAGCTTCCGCTTCTTCGACGGCCGCTTCAGCCTCGGCGAGTTCTTCGCTTGCAAGCTCTAGCGTTTCCCGGTGCTCCGCCACACCATCTTGTTCATCCATGCGCGCGATGAGGGCACCAAGTGCGGTTTGAGCTTCCTGCGCCTGTGACATCAGCCGGTCCGCCCGCTGGCGGCTTTCGGCTACGGCGCGTTCCAGCTGCTGGCGTTCCGCCGTTGCCCGCGCTTCCGCCGCCGTCAGCTCGGAGAGCATTGCCTCCTTGCCGCGCACGATGTCTTCGGCCTCGGCCACTTTTTCCCGGGCCGCTTCGGTGCGGTCCTGCACCATCTCGTTTTCTTCCAGAAGTTCGGCACGCTCTTCTGCAAGACGCTCCAGAACTTCGTCGTTTTCCGAGACCATGGACTGTTCGCGGCGGATATCCTCGGCCAACTGCACCAGGCGGCGTTCCAGATCCTGCAAGCGTTCCTTGATGCGCCGCTCTTCGGCATCCAAATCATTGCGGGCGATAACGAGCCGCTGAAGCGCGGCTCCGGCTTTGGCTGCGTCCTCCCGAAGCTCGGGCAACTTGTGCGCGGCGATTGCCTGAATGCGCGCACTTTCCGCCTGCAGGCCGGTCGCCTCGTTGACTTGGCTTTGCGCCTCAGTGAACTGTTTTTCTGCTGAGTTCAGGGCATCCCGGGCTTCTGTCCACCGGATATAAAGAATGGCAGCTTCGGCACCGCGGATCTCCGACGACAGATTGCGGTAGCGCGAAGCCTGACGCGATTGGCGTTTCAGATTGTCGAGCTGGCTGTCGATCTGCACCAGCACGTCTTCCAAGCGTTCAAGGTTCTGTTCGGCCCCGCGCAGGCGGATTTCCGCTTCATGGCGCCGTGAATGCAGACCGGAAATTCCAGCGGCTTCTTCCAGGATCTTGCGGCGCGATGTCGGTTTTGCGGCAATAAGCTCGCCAATCTGCCCCTGCCGGACCATTGCGGGTGAGCGCGCACCCGTGGAAGCGTCCGCAAACAGGAGCTGGACATCGCGGGCCCGCACATCCTTGGCGTTGATCTTGTAATTGGAGCCCTGTTCCCGCTCAATGCGGCGGCTGACTTCCAGAAGGTCGGCATCGTTAAAGGCGGTCGGAGCCGTGCGATCGTTGTTTTCCAAAAACAGCGTCACTTCCGCCGTGTTGCGGGCCGGACGATTGAGGCTTCCGGAAAAGATCACGTCATCCATGCCGGACGCGCGCATGTTCTTATAAGAGTTCTCGCCCATCACCCATCGGAGGGCTTCCACGAGATTGGACTTGCCACAGCCGTTGGGACCGACAACACCGGTCAAGCCGTTGCCGATGATGAATTCCATCGGCTCGACGAAGGATTTGAACCCGGCAATGCGGAGCTTTGAAAACCTCATCGGCGCCCGCACCTCTCCGGTCCGGACGCCGACAAAATCATATCAGATTGCAGGTGCAGGCGCGTGGCCCGCAGCTCTGCTGCAGGATCAGAGGTTTTCCTCGATGATCTTGCCCATCTCTTCAATCGAAAGCGCCCCCGAGTGCTTTTCGCCGTTGATGAAGAATGTTGGCGTCGAGTTCACCCCAAACTCGTTCGCCCCGCGCTCACGCACAGCGTTTACTGCGTCAAGCAAACCCTGGTTTGTCAAGCATTCCTCAAAGGACTCCTGTGTAAAGCCGATCTGTTTGGAAAAGTCGAGCAGGGATTGGTACGGGTTGTCGGTGAACGCCCAGGCGCGCTGTTCTTCGAACATGATGTCCACAATGTCGAAATATTTTTCCTGCGGCGCGCAGCGGGCCAGCATGAAGGCGGCCGAGGCAACCGGGTCGAGCGGAAACTCCCGGAAAATAAAGCGGACCTTGCCAGTCTCGATGTAGTCTTTCTTCAGATCCGGCCAAGTGCGCTTGTGGAAATTGGCGCAGTGTCCACAGGTCATGGACGCATATTCGATGATCGTGACCGGTGCGACCTCATCGCCCAGGATTTTGTCCCCCAGCGGACCCGGCTTCAGGAGCTCGTCTTCGTCGACCGACTGAGCCCATGCGGGCGCAGCAGATGCGAGCCCGAGCGCGGCCGTGGTCAAAGCGGTGGTTTTGAGAAACTGTCTGCGGGTCTGTGTCACGAAGATCGTCCTGTCACAAATTGATGTCCTGCACCTTCCGGCGCCATTGCTGTTCCATGTGCCCTTTCAGGCCCTCAAGGTCAACACAGCTTGGCAAATGTGGCACCAGCGTGGACATATTGGCAGGCAAAGTCACAGTGTTGTTATTGCTGCGTGAAGGCTAGAAGCGATTAGGCGGCCGTGCCGGCGTTCCGGGCGATGACTTGCGCGCCCAGCTTCTTCAAGGCTTCCCGGAGACGATCGTTTTCGACCGTCTCGAGTTTCGCATCGAGCTGCTGCTCTTCCGACCGGGTCAATGGCCTCAGCGCCTTGCGCGTGCTGGAGCGTTTCACGGCGACCGGCTTTTGCTGGATCTTGATGCGGCCAATGGCGGCCCAGCCATAAAAGGTGTTGATCCGCTCAATCACCTGCGGACTGTCGTGAGACAGCATCAGCGCAGTGGGGCCATCTGTATGGACCACGAGAGTTGCAGGTTGCGGCGGGCGTTCCGGGTCACTCAGCTCCGGTTGCCGCGGCCAAATAAGCCGGTCCGGCTGGACGCGGGTGCCATAGCGCTCGCCGACGATATCGGCCCACGACGCAATGATATCGATGGAGGCGAAGCCGCGTTTCTTGCAGGCAGGGGTCATCGCCTTGCCGACCAAATCGGCCAGCAGTTTTGCACCCTTTCGATTTGCCTTCGACGCGGTTATGGCCTACCTCCTGACGCCTGCCCGGACCTTTTTGCGCGGCGCGCAGACGCGCTTTTCGAAGTCTGTTGTGTTCCAGTAGAATAAGACAAAATGAAGACGATTACTTTAACACACGTTTTGGCGCTGGCTTATCACCGCAATTGTCCCCAAGCTATCCAGACGCAAATCACCGTTGATCCGCAGCATCTTGGCGCATACCGGCGTGCAGCAAACCATGGCTGAAACCCACCCATCACCAAGTCTTCTATCATCAAGTCTACTGGAGTGGTACGACCGGCATGCGCGCACTCTGCCCTGGCGGGTGAGCCCGGAAAACCGGCGTCTTGGCGAAGTGCCGGATCCCTACCGTATCTGGCTGTCGGAAGTCATGCTGCAGCAAACCACAGTTGCTGCCGTGAAGAGCTATTTCGAAACCTTCACCAGCACCTGGCCGACCGTCAAGGATCTGGCCGCAGCAGATGAAGAAGACGTCATGAAAGCCTGGGCGGGGCTGGGCTATTATTCCAGGGCGCGGAACTTGAAAAAATGCGCTGACCTCGTTGCCAGCGAGTATGACGGCCGATTTCCGGACACGGAAGACGATCTCTTGAAGCTGCCGGGCATCGGCCCTTATACGGCCGCGGCCATTGCCACGATTGCCTTCGACCGCCATGCAGCCGTTGTTGATGGCAACGTCGAACGTGTTTTGTCGCGCCTGAAACTGATCGAGACGCCCCTGCCCGCGGCCAAGCCGGAGATCAAAGCCGTGATGGCGGACCTGACCCCGGACGCCCGCCCCGGAGACTTCGCGCAGGCTGTCATGGATCTTGGCGCGACCATCTGCACGCCGAAAAAACCCGCCTGTGCGTTGTGCCCCTGGCGGGAAGTGTGCCAAGGCCACCGCGCAGGCGTTGCGGAAACCCTGCCGCGGAAAGCTCCGAAGACGAAAAAACCGACCCGGCACGGCGCGGCCTTCGTTGCCATCGACGCGGCAAGCGGTGCCGTGTTCTTGCGCCGGCGTCCGCCGGAAGGGCTGCTTGGCGGAATGACAGAAGTGCCTGGTTCTGTCTGGTCCGAAGACTTCGACACCGACAGCAGCCTCTCCCATGCGCCCTTTGCCGCAGACTGGCAAAAGCGCGTTGGTGAGGTGAAACACACGTTCACCCATTTTCATTTGAAGCTGACCGTTTTCAGGGCAGAGATGTCCGGTAACGATCCGCTTGGCACCGACTCCGGCTGGTGGTCAGCTCAGGACACGCTTTCCGAGGAAGCTTTGCCGACAGTCATGCGCAAGGTTTTGTCAGCGGCGCTGGACTGAACCTGTCGCGCGTCCCGGGCGCACGCGACGCTCCAATGCAGCGATCAGATCACGTCTTTTCTTGGAAAAGTCAGGAAAGACTTTTTCCTCATCCGTTTACTAACCCCTCCCGTAAGTGTTCACGTTGCAAGCAAAGACTGCATCCAAGTTTAACCCCTCGGAACATCATTTCCGGGAACGCTGATCTTTGGCTTGAACTCAAGCAAGGGAGTCATCTACATGAAACTGATCCAGAAACTCGCAGTTGCTCTACTTCTCGTTCTGCCGTTTTCCGCTGCGAAAGCTGCCGAGAAAGACATTGTTGACACTGCCGTAGGCGCAGGCACCTTCAACACTCTGGTTGCCGCTGTTCAGGCCGCTGACCTGGTCGACACCTTGAAAGGCGATGGTCCCTTCACTGTTTTCGCTCCGACCGACGAAGCCTTCGCGAAACTGCCTGCTGGCACTGTAGAAGACCTGCTGAAGCCGGAAAACAAAGACAAGCTCGTCGCTGTTCTGACCTACCACGTGGTCCCGGGCAAAGTGATGTCTTCCGATATCGCAGGCAAGAAAGCTGATGTTGCCTCTTTTCAGGGCGACACAATTGCCGTTGACGCGACAGACGGCGTAAAAGTCGACGAAGCAAACGTTGTCACCGCTGACATCGAAACAAGCAACGGTGTCATTCACGTCATCGACAGCGTGATCCTGCCGGCCTCTTAATATCCCCGGCATCTTACCCCTCCTCTGGTAAGTCAACAGGCGCAGCTTTACCGGCTGCGCCTTTTGCTTTTTTGCGGCAGGCTGTTCCAGCGCCTTGCAATCAACCGATTTTGGGCAGTCCGTCAGATACTTCTCCCTACATTCAAAAGCTCGCAAATTTCTGAAAAAAAACATGATTTAGACACTGGACACCTAGTGTAGAATAATTCTAAAGTACAGAAAATTTCGGCTACAAGGAGTGACGGCCATGAAAGGGAATGAAAAGGTTATTGCCTGTTTGAACGAGGCTCTGTTCCTGGAGCTTGGCGCGATCAACCAGTACTGGCTGCACTATCGCATGCTGGCCGATTGGGGTTACGCGAAACTGGCGAAAAAGGAACGCGAGGAATCCATCGAGGAGATGGAACATGCCGACAAGCTGGTTGACCGGATCATCTTCCTGGAAGGCCTGCCGAACATGCAAAAGGTCGCGCCGCTGCGCATCGGCCAGGACATCAAGGAAGTTCTGGAAGCAGATCTTGCCGGTGAATACGATGCACGGACCGCCTACTCCAAGTCCCGCGAAGTCTGCCGGGAAGAAGGCGATTACGTCTCCATGGCGATTTTCGAAGAGCTCCTTAAGGACGAGGAAGGTCACATCGACTTCCTGGAGACCCAGCTGGAGCTTCTGGAGAAAATCGGCGTCGAGCGCTACGGCATGCTGAACGCAGCCTCTGCGGACGAAGCCGAGTAAGGATACCGTCGGCTCCAAATTCGGAACGCGGCTCTGTTCGGGGCCGCGTTTTTTGTTGGCTCCACACGGTTTTGACGAGCAGTTCCTATTTACTAAATTATAAGTTGCATAACGTAACGGCATCATGAGACACTCCCTCCACCGAGACTGCCTGGAGGTGAAGTCATGCATCAGCAATTCCGCAATATCGTCATCTTGAAAAGTGCACTGGTCATCGGCGCCTTGTTTTCGACCTCAGCGTCAGCGCAGAACTGCGATGCGATCTGCACAGATGGCGAAACCTGTATCTCCGCGGCGGTCTATCCATATGTCCCGGACATGGGCGCGTTCACGTCTGCCATCTGTTCGGCGTGGCAGTCAGCGGGGCAAACGGAGAAGCTCTATCTGATTGCAGATGAGAATGTCTGGGACGGCGGGTACGATTCCAATCCGGTCTATACCAATGGCAGCGGCAAACAGACGCCGATCGACGTCTTTGTCTATGACGCAATGTATCTGGAGTACTGGAAGACCCAGACCACCCAAATCCCGGCGGCGCAAATTAGCAACCCGACGGACTTCGTGCCTTACGCCGACACGGCCTTGAAGCTTCCCAACAACGACATGTACGCCTTGCCCATGCTGGGCTGTACGAACATCATGTTCTACCGGAACGGCGATTCAGGCATGGCGGGTGTGACCACCTTGTCGGACTTTGAGACTGTCAATTCGGCCGGGATCTATATCAGCCCCGTCCCCTTCGGCATGTCGGGCGCCATGATGAACATGTCCGGCAAGACGACCATCGGCGTCAATTACATGGTCAAGGGGTATCTCGACACCGGCAACTGGCCATCCATGACCCAGCTCGACCCCTCGATTGTCCAATCTCTTGCTGGTATTGCGGAGACCGCGAGCTATTACAACGCCTTGACCGGAGCCGTACCACCGCTGCAGGGCGTTGAGGACCAGTATGTCCGGGCCGGATATTTCAGTGAAGGCTATGGGCGGACGTCCATCGGTTTTTCTGAAAGCATGTCACAGATGTCGAATGCCACCCGGCAAAACCTGAAACTCCGAGCGTTTCCCTGGACCGATAACACCAACTCCCCGAACATGTTTTACGCAGATGTTGCTGGCGTGAACAGCAACTCACCGTTCCTCGCCAACAATGGAACGCTGCCGTTTGTGCTTGCGAACATCATGACCGAACAAGCGACAATGCAGAACGCCATCGCGCCTCCCAATGGGCAGCTGTCCTATCTCTTCCCCGCGCGGACCAGTGTGCTCAATGCCTTGAGCTCGGTTGATCCACTTTACCAGCAAATGTCCGACATCCTGAATGCCAAGACAACGGAACTGGTCAGCATGCCGACGACTGACCGGACTGCTTTTCACAGTTTCGGCGGATCCGTCCAAACGGCCGTCCTTGGCGACTTCAGCGGCCATTGCGATTTGGAGAGCACCGATTTTCCGGGCGACAATTCGCAGGCTCCGTCCATCTGCACCCCGTTGTGCCAATCGGCAGGCGGCTGGATCGGCTCCTGGACCAATCAGTCTCCCCCTGCCTGGCCAGGATATTCGGCCTGCGGCTGCAACACCTGCGTCCAGGCATCGCCCCTACCACAGAAGGTCCAGGGCGAAGAAGCAACAACCATGGTTCAGTCCGGACCGGCGTTGAAGCGCTACATGCGCAACTAAATTCGCAGGCCCCGGTCGTCAGAATGCCGGCAACAAAAAGGCCCCGGACATAATCCGGGGCCTTAGCATGGTGACAAAGTCAAATTCTCCTCTGGCGTCATGTTCGGACTTGTTCCGAACATCCAAGACTTATTGAAGAAAATGGATCCTCGCCACACGGCCGACGATGACTTCTGAGAGGAATGGGTTTGTCTAGCTTCTAGCTTTCGTTAGACCGAAACCAGCGGACAACCTACTGAAACGCGGTTTCCGCAAAGCTTCTGAGTTTGCGCGAATGCAGGCGGTCGGCGGGCATCTGACGCATCTTCTCCAGAGACCGAATGCCGATTTCCAGATGCTGGGCGACCTGGCGCTTGTAGAAGTCGGTCGCCATCCCCGGCAGCTTCAGCTCACCATGAAGCGGTTTGTCGGAGATGCATAAAAGCGTTCCATAGGGCACGCGGAAGCGGAAGCCGTTGGCTGCGATCGTCGCTGATTCCATATCGAGTGCGATGGCTCGCGACTGCGAGAAGCGTTTGACCAGCTCCGGCTGATCCCAAAGCTCCCAGTTCCGGTTGTCGAGCGACACGACCGTGCCGGTGCGCATCACCCGTTTCAGCTCATACCCGTCATATCCAGTGATTTCGGCAACTGCATCTTCGAGGGCAACCTGCACTTCTGCGAGCGGCGGGATCGGCACCCAAATCGGCAGATCCTGATTGAGAACATTGTCGTCACGCACATAACCATGCGCAAGAACATAGTCCCCGAGAGTCTGGCTGTTGCGCAGGCCCGCGCAGTGCCCGAGCATGAGCCAGACATGCGGGCGCAGGACTGCCACATGGTCGGTGATCGTCTTCGCGTTGGATGGCCCGACACCGATATTGACCATTGTAATGCCGCTGCCGTCGGCCCGTTTCAGGTGATAGGCTGGCATTTGCGGAAGCTTTGCCGGTTCTGTACCGCTGCAAGGCGCTGTGTCGCCTGCCTTTGTCAGCAGATTGCCCGGTCCAACGAAGGCTTCATAACCGCTGTCCGGGTCCGCTAGATAGTCCTGAGACATGCGGCAAAATTCATCGATATAGAACTGATAGTTCGTGAAGAGCACGTAGTTCTGAAAGTGCTCCGCCGCGGTGGCCGTATAATGCTGCAAACGGTGGAGGGAGTAATCGACCCTGGGTGCCGTGAAAGAAGCCAACGGCATTTCGCCATCGGCCGGTTCATAGGTTCCGTTGGCGATGGAATCGTCCATTACGGTCAGGTCCGGCAGATCAAAGACGTCTGCCAGCGGCCGGTCGAGGCTCGCCGCCGCGGCGCCACCTTCCACATGCGTTCCGTCATAAAAGGCGAAATGCAACGGGATCGGCATGTCGCTATCGCCAACCAGAACCGGCACTTCGTGGTTCTTCATCAGAAGCGACAGCTGTGTCTCCAGATAATGGCGGAACAGGTCCGGCCGGGTGATGGTTGCAACATGGCGCCCCGGCCCGGAGACAAAACCGTAGGACAAGCGGCTGTCATGGCGAATATGGCTGTCGGTGACGATCTGAACCTGCGGATAAAAGGCCCGCACCCGATGTTCCGGCTCTTCCCCGTCGAGAAGCGCCTGGAAGTGCTTCCTCAGGAAGGCCGTGTTCGCCTCAAAAATTTCAATCAACCGCGCGACGGCTTCCTTGGGATCGCTGAAAACCTGCAAAGGGTGCGATGGTGCAAGGCGGGTTGGCCGGGCCGGTTGTTGAAAGGCTCTGTGGATCGAGTTGGTCATGTGATCATCCTTATTTTTGTTATCCTTGAACAGTCTCGCCAGATGCGCGCGCGGTCAATAGGTGCGGCTTCAGATATTGAATATTTTTGCACACGAAGAAATTATTTTCGCACACACGAGAGCATCCATCCTTGTGATAGGGGTATCTCCTTATCGGGTTGAACTTAGAAACTTGCCGGGACGGTTTTATGAAATCCTTTGAAGACATCGAAGCGTTGGCAATCGAGAAAAAAGGCGGCGCAGCTCAGCTCTCCGCCCTGTTGGCCGAACACAATGGTCCGAAGACACCGGAAGAACTGGAGACGATCGGCGATGACCGCTGGCTGTCCATGTTCACCAAAACGATCTTTCAGGCCGGATTTTCTTGGAAAGTGATTGAGAAGAAGTGGCCGGGCTTCGAAGAAGCCTTTGAAGGTTTTGATACGGCCCGCCTCGCCTTCCTGCCGGATGAGGCTTTTGAGGCGCTTCTCAACAACAAGGCCATCGTGCGCAATGCCATGAAGATCAAGTCCGTCCAGGCGAATGCGATTTTTCTCCGGGATCTGGCCGAAGCCCACGGCAGTGCTTCGAACTTCTTTGCCCGGTATCCTGTCGAGGATCAAATCGGCCTGATGGATGTTTTAAAGAAGCGCGGCAGCCGGCTTGGCGGCAACTCTGGTCAGTATGCGCTTCGCTTCATGGGAAAGGAGACATTCATCCTCTCCCGCGACGTGGTTAACGCTCTAATCCGTGAAAATGTCATTGGGAATGAGTCCATGTCGAAAAAAAATCTGATTGCAATTCAGGAAGCCTTTAACCATTGGCGATCAACTTCCGGTCGTTCTCTCAATGAAATCAGCAGAATTCTGGCGTTTTCGGTCGGCTGAGCCCATTAACTTCTCATTTAGGTTTTACCATTGTAAACAAAGCATTGATTCAACGGTAATTTTTGTTCTGACGGCTTAACGCCTGATTTACCAAAAGCGGTAACCATGACACTCGAAATTGCGTGAGGTATTGCGTCGCAATGAGAGTACTGCGTACCGGGGTGTCCCCTGTGGCACCCCATCCAACATCTTCGACGGAAGCTGACGCTTCCTGGCTGAACACGATCCTGAAGGGCGACTGCGTGGCCGCCCTTGAGAAGCTGCCGTCCCGGTCTGTCGACCTGGTGTTTGCGGATCCGCCCTACAATCTTCAGCTGGGCGGCGACCTGCACCGGCCGGATCAGTCCAAGGTGGACGCCTGCGACGATCACTGGGATCAGTTCGAGAGCTTTGAGGCCTACGACGCCTTCACCCGCGCCTGGTTGCTGGCCGCGCGCCGGGTGATGAAGCAGGACGGCTCGCTCTATGTAATCGGCTCCTATCACAACATCTTCCGTGTGGGTGCGATCCTTCAGGATCTCGGCTTCTGGATCATGAACGACATCGTCTGGCTGAAGTCGAATCCGATGCCGAACTTTCGCGGCAAGCGGTTCACCAATGCCCACGAGACCATGATCTGGGCGACGAAATCCAAGGATGCCAAGCCGACCTTCAATTACGACGCACTGAAGACCTTCAACGAAGATCTGCAGATGCGCTCCGACTGGCATTTGCCGCTGTGCACCGGTTCGGAACGGCTGAAGGGCAAGGATGGCCAGAAAGTGCATCCGACCCAGAAACCGGAAGCCCTGCTCTACCGGGTGCTGACCGCCTCGTCCAAACCGGGCGACGTTGTGCTCGACCCGTTCTTCGGCACAGGCACCACCGGTGCTGTCGCACGCAAACTTGGCCGCAACTATGTCGGTGTGGAGCGCGAGCAGGATTACATCGATGCGGCAACAGCCCGGATCGCGGCAATCCAGCCGGGTGACGAAAAAGCGCTTGAGATGCAGCAAGGCAAGCGGGCCCAAAAGCGCATCCCGTTTGGTACGCTTTTGGAAAACGGCATGCTGGAGCCGGGCGCCGAGTTGACCTGTTCCAAGGGCAAGCATCTGGCGATCGTCCGGGCAGACGGCTCTTTGAAATCTGGCGACCACACCGGTTCGATCCACAAGGTGGGCGCGTTGGTGCAGGGCCAGGAGGCCTGCAACGGCTGGACCTTCTGGCATACCAAAGAAGGGCCGAAGAAGTCGCCGATCGACGAGCTTCGCAAGGAAATCAGATCCCGGCTGCAGGCCAATTAGAGCTGTAGCCGGCACGAGCTAACAAGCAGGAAGAAAAGACCTTCGCGTTCCCCGCGAGATCTTCCCTTGGCCCCGCCTCCCGAAAGGGACGGCGGGGTTTTTCTTCTGCTTGGCAAACGCCTATACACATAGGCGGACACCGAGTGGGATGTTGCAATGTTTCAGAACTGGCAAATCAGAACACTGCATGCGATTGCCTGGATCTCGCTGGCCTCAGCCATCGTTGGGCTGTTTATCGGCTTGCTTCGCGCAGGTGAGCAAAGCCTGATCACGGATGTGAGTGTCGGCATGCTCACCGGTGTCCTGATCGGCTTCAGTTGTTCCTGCTCAGAGTTTTTTGTTTTTTCCAACTCCCGCCTGAGAATGGCCCGGCAGATGCCGCTTTGGCAGCTCCTGCTTCTTCGAACAATTGTTTGGTGCGTCTGCATTTTGGCCGGGATGAGCTTGCCCAATTGGCTCTTCGGCCAACCGTGGCAGCACCTCGATGCGCAATTCATTGAGAATTTTGCGATTTCCGCGGCAATCGCCTTTGCGTTTTCCAGCGGCATTGAAATCTCCCGCCTATTGGGGACGGAAGCCACCACTGCACTTATCACCGGCCGGTATGCCCGCCCAAGACTTGAAAACCGTGTGGTGCTGTTTGCCGATCTTGTTGGGTCAACCGCACTTGCAGAACGCCTTGGAGAACTTCAGTTCCATGCGTTTTTAAGCGATGTCGCGCAGGATTTTGCAGACCCGATTTACAAGACCGGCGGCGATGTTCATCGCTATATCGGCGATGCTGTGATTGTGACCTGGCCACTTGAAAAGGGTGTGAAGAATGGTGCCAGTCTCAACTGCGCGCTTGGCATGCATCGCATCCTGGATCGCCGGGCGTCGTTTTACAGGACGAGATACGATACGGAACCGCGCATTCGCATTGCCATCCATTGCGGCCAGGTGGCGGCCGGTGAAATCGGCGATTGGAAAAAAGAAATCGCCCTGCTCGGCGATACCATGAACACCACCGCCCGGATCGAAAGCGCTGCCCGCGATCTGGGCGAACAGATCGTTTTATCGGACGATCTCGTCAAAAGACTTCCAGATATCCTCAGGACGCCAATACGCGTTCTGCCTGCATATGAAGCTGCCGGAAAACAGGACAAGCTGACGCTTTGGGCTGTGGATCTACACGGCTAGATGACAAGCTGCGGATAGTCGGGACCACTCATTTGCCGAGCTTCGGTTTAACCGCCGCAACCTCAAGCAGGAAGTCGAACCGCGAAGAGACACCGGGTCTTCACTCCCGTTCGCGCGGGGAGACAGTTCGCAGAATTGAGTCTTTGGCAGTGCCGAACCTGATCCGGGACCAAGACTCAATCGGTCGATCCCGGCTCGGAGGCCGGAACAGCAGAGATAGACTTAGATCACCAGCACAAAACCCGCCGCGAGGTCTCCCTCCGGCGTTTTGGCGATCAGAACACCGTTCGAAACGAACGGGACGGCAGGCGCGCCGGACTTGCCGGGGCGAAGAGTAAAGAGTGGGTTAGATTGGCAAGGCAGCACGCCTGCCCGAAGGCTGTTCCCGGCCAGCAGTCTTGTCTTTCTTGGACAAACACCAGGCCCTGGCAGCGCCCGATGATCTTTAAGAAAATCTTCCGGTCTGACCTGCCCCCGTCTGGAACCCGGCGGCAGTCCAAAAACCAGCTGATTGCTGACGGCGCGTTTCTTGATCCGTTACCTCAAAAAAGCGCCCAACCTCCGGTTCCTGCCACCGCGAACGGACGGTCCGGCCTCGGCCCCGTGGGACAGGAACGGGAGGAAGTATACGGCTGGTTTGCAGAGCGTGGATAAGTTTTTCAGAACGATCAGGTGACGACCATTGATGGCTCACGCAGGCTCCAGCGCACGCACCAGGTTTGCGTCCGCCTCCGCTTCTGACGGATAGTACCCACTGCGGATCTTCAGTTTGTGCCCGACACGGACGATTCCCTCTAGGGCCGGGATCAGCTCCTGGCCAATCTCGGTCAACTCGTATTCAACGGAAGGCGGTGATGTCGGGCGGACATGGCGGACGATCACATCCCGCTCCTCCAACTCCTTCAGCCGTGCCGACAGAACCTTCGCTGACACCGGCGGTATGTCAGCCCGAAGCTCGCTGAACCGCCTCGGTCCCGCTCTCAAACACCAAATGACGTTTGGCGCCCACGCCCCGGCGATCACCTGCATGCACTCCGTCAGAAGGCAAGGCGCGGGTGGTTGCGGGCTTTTATTCTTTCGCATTTTTAGTGCCATAGCGAGATCTCCAACCAACGGCCAGCGTGCAGACAGGTTTCTTCGCGGTAACTTCATAATATTAGTTACTATCAGTTACCATATTGTCAACAGAAACCAACGTGAGCATCTTCCGGACATCGGAACCAGAAGGAGCCACCCGATGAAACTCTTCTACAAATCAGGCGCCTGCTCCATGGCAGCGCATATTCTCCTCAACGAGGCAGACGTTCCCTACACACTTGAAAAAGTGGATACGGATGCCGGCACAACCGAAAGCGGCGCGGCCTACGCGCAGATCAATCCTCGGGGCTACGTTCCGGCCTTGAAGTTTGAAGATGGCGCGGTCTTGACCGAAAACGTCGCTATCCTCACCTGGCTGTCCGAACAGTTCCCCCAGCTTGGGCCCCAAGGTGGAACCTCTGCACTTCAGAAATACCGGATGCTGGAAGCACTCAGCTTTTTGACATCGGAGTTGCACAAGGCCTTCAGCCCGTACTTCTCAGGCAAAACCTTCACGGCAGAGGAGAGTGCTCGCAATCTCGCCGTCTTGAAGAAGAAGATTTCCCAGTTCGAAGGCATGCTATCGGATGACAGCGGGTATCTTCTCGGTGACACCTTCACTGTTGCCGATGCCTATGCCTTTGTCATCTTGAACTGGGCGAGTTTTATCGGAGTTGCGCTGACCGAGTGGCCAAGCACGACAGACTATGTGAACCGGATCAAGGCCCGGCCCGCCACGCAGCGAACGCTGCAGGAAGAAGGGCTGGCCGCATGAGCACCGCTCTCAATGAACTTCAGGCGGTGATCGCGGATTACTTCGAAGCGCTCTACCGCTGCGATACGGACCTCTTGCAGACAGTGTTTCACCCAAAGGCGGTCTATGCGACCGCCGATGAAACGCCGCTGCTTCACCGGACCATGGAGGCTTATGTTCCGGTGGTTGCCGCACGCCAATCCCCGGCCTCGCGCGGGGAAGTGCGCACAGACGCAATTGACGAAATCCAGCTGGCTGGGGCCAACACAGCCTTTGCCCGTGTTCGTTGCTCAATCGGGAACAACGACTTCGTCGATTTCCTGACCTTCGTGCGTGACGGTGGGCGCTGGCAGATCATGGCGAAGATCTTTCAGATCATCCCACGCCAAACCGGGAGTGTTTGAGGATGCCTTATGTTCATATTCAGGTGACCGATGAAGGTGTCAGCAAAGAACAAAAAGCCGAATTGATCAAAGGTACGACGGATCTGCTTGTTGATGTTCTGAACAAGGAGCCCTCCACCACCTTTGTCGTCATCGAGGAGGTTCCTCTCGAAAACTGGGGCATTGCTGGTGTGCCGGTAACCGAGTTCAGGGCCAAACGAACTGGATCCTAGCGACGTCCGAAACCACCCCTTGGGCTCCAGTAACAACTGGAGCCCAAGGTTTTTGTCTATCCAAATGTTTCCTGCGGTCCGGCAATCGAGTTCAGAAAATCCCGCCGAAGTTCTTTATCTGTCGAGAACTCACCAAGCATCCTGCGGGTCATCATCGAAACGCCTGGTTTCTTGATCCCGCGGGTGGTCATACACATGTGGGCGGCTTCCATTACGACAGCAACGCCGCGTGGCTTCAGAGCCGTGTTGATGGCATCCGCGATCTGAGCCGTCAGCGTTTCCTGGATCTGCAGGCGCTTGGCAAAGACTTCCACGACGCGCGCCAGCTTGCTGATGCCGACGACACGCCCGGCCGGAAGATAAGCGATATGCACCTTGCCGATGATCGGCACAATGTGGTGTTCGCAATGGGATTCGAACCGCATGTTTTTCAGAACAATCAGGTCATCATAACCGTCTGTTTCTTCAAAGGTGCGCTGAAGCATTTCGACTGGGTCAGTCTGATACCCTTCGAAAAACTCTTCATAGGCCCGCACAACCCGGGCTGGAGTATCGACCAGACCTTCCCGGTCCGGATCATCCCCTGCCCACTCGATCATCACACGGACCGCCGCTTCGGCATCCTCCCGTTTTGGCCGGCGGTGCGCGCTGTTGCTTTTGTGGTGCGTGTTTGCCGACGATGCACCTTCAATGGCTTCAACCAATGACATTCTTTACTCCAGATCGAAAACCTCACGTCAGTAATGTTATAACTTTACTTATTGTAATTGAAAGACACCTGATTCATCCGCACGTTCGTTATGTGCCTGAGATTTTCAGAAAATCGCAGCCGCTCGCCGTTTCTTCAGAAAATCAACGCGTTCAAAATGCTGTGCCGACAAGTTGACGGGGAAAAATTGTAATCTGCGGTGATGGCGGGTCACCCATCCTGCTGTGACCCGCCAAACTTAAGTTATTCAAACCCAATCAACGCTTTGCGCCGTTTGCCGACAGACAGGGACAGCCGGTCATTGGCACCAAGATCGCCGGAGGAAATCCGGCGGCGCGCGTCATCAACCACCCGGTTGTTGAGGCGCACACCACCGCCCTCAACCAACCGCCGGGCCTCGCCATTTGAAGCGGCAAAGCCGCTTGCCACCACAAGCTCCAGAAGACCGACCCCTTCAGCCAAGACGGACAGGGCCATTGTGTGGGTCGGTTCGGTCAACTCAGCATCGCCTGAGAACAAGGCATCGCCCTGCTCCAGCGCCACCCGCGCTTCTTCCGGGCCATGCACGATGGCGGTGACTTGCGTTGCGAGGATCTTCTTGGCCTCGTTCAACTCCGCACCTTGCAACTCCGACAAACGCTCCACTTCGCGCATCGGCAGTTCGGTGAAAAGGCGCAGGAACTTGGCGACATCGGCGTCCGCCGTGTTGCGCCAGAATTGCCAGAAGCCGAACGGCGACAAGTGTTCCGGGTGCAGCCAGACAGCACCCGACGCGGTCTTGCCCATCTTGGACCCGTTGGCCGTTGTCAGAAGCGGGACGGTCAGCCCGTGCAGCTTGCGGCCGTCTCTCCGGCCAAGCTCGACACCATTGACGATGTTGCCCCACTGATCGGAGCCGCCGACCTGGAGAACACAGTCGTGACGCTTTGCAAGTTCCAGGAAGTCCACAGCCTGGAGCATCATGTAGCAGAACTCAAGGATCGTCAGCGGCATCTGGGCATCGAGCCGCGACTTGACGCTGTCGAAGGTCATCATCCGGTTGACGGTGAACTGAGATCCATAATCGCGCAGGAACTCAAGGAAGCGGAACTCGTTCAGCCATTCCGCGTTGTCGACCAGCAGCGCCCCTTCCGGACCGTCCATATCAACAAGACGTTCCACCGAGCGGCGGATGGTCGCCATGTTGGCCGCGATCTGGCGTTCCTCCAGAAGCGGGCGTGCGTCCTTGCGGAAACTCGGATCCCCAACCTGGCTGGTGCCCCCGCCCAGAACCACGATCGGCCGGTGGCCCAGTCTTTGCAGCCAGCGCAAGGTCATCAAAGGCATCAAGTGACCGACGTGAAGGCTGGCCGCTGTTGCATCAAACCCGGCGTAAGCGGTGATCGGACCGTCGTTGAGGCGCTTGTCGAGAGCTTCCAGATCGGTGGACTGATGCACGAGCCCGCGCTCCAGAAGCACGGCAAGAGCTTCCGATTTAAGCTTAGTCGCCGGTTTTCCGGCTTCGATCATGTGTTTGGTCATTTTCGGCTTCCTGGGTCTTTTGGGAAGTTCCCGCCAGGGGCCGGTATCTCGAAAACCAAAAAGCCGCCTGACGCGGCGGCTTTTTAGGTTTGATTTGTCAGAGCAAGATCCTACGCAGCCGCCGATATGTCGGTGACGTAATAAAAATACACGAAGGATGCGCTCAGGTTGGTCATGGCATTTTAGATGCGCGAGCTTTCAGGCAATGTCAAGCGGCTTGTTCGGCGTCTCTGATAACCTGCGCGCCAAGTGCTTCGAGTTCCTTCTTGAAAGTCCCCCACTTTTCCGGCGTGACGGTCATGGTTGCCGGTTCAATGATCTCAACGGAATAGCCGCGGTTGAGTGCCCCTTTGGCAGTAAACTGGACACACTGGCAGGCATCGAGGCCGGTCAGGCGGAGGTGACCGACATTTTTCTCCGCGAGATAGGCGTCCAGCTCCGGATTAGAGAACGCATCCCCGATCGGCTTTTCGAAAACGGGCGCATTGCCAGCCTTCAGATCCTCGTCGAACGCCAGCCCCTTGCGTCCCGGCGTGCCAATGCCACGCATCAGTAGTTTCATGGCCAGAATGGCCGGCCAGTGGCGAAACACCTGTTTGATCAGGATGACCTCTTGACCGGCAGCATGCGCTGCCTCGATTTCCCGGTTGATGCGCGCAATGCCGCGGGTCCGTGCGTCTTCCGAATAAGGTTTCGGACTATTGCGCGTGAAGTCTTCCTGGACATCAATCACTAGCAAGGCTGTGTTCGGGCGCGCCGCCCGGTCGATCGGTTTTCCAATGGTCGCCTTGCTTGAAATCCAGACAACCCAGAAAAAATAGCCGGTGGCCCATAGCACCAAGGTCCCCAGACCACTCACGGCTAAAGTCAAAAAAGACATATCGAACTCCTAAACAAACTCATTCCAGACCGCGCGGGCGGTTAGGGTCGTCCTCAAATTCTGCAAAGTGATCGAGCATGGCGCACAGAACCCGTTGGGCTGCCTGAACCTCCTCTTTGGAAAAATGTGCGCTGACGGCATCGATCTCATCGTTTTCCTTTGAGCGGATCTCGCCGAAAACATCCAGGCCGCGCCCTGACAGAGCAAAAAGAGGCGAACGCTTGTGCGCAGGGTTGGGGCGCCGCTCCAAAAGCCCGAGCTGCTCCAGCTCGTTGACCATCAGCTGAATTTGCTGTCGGGCCAGAAACAATGACCGGCCAATATCCGGAACAGACAAGGCCCCGGCCTCTTCCAGCACTTCCATGACAGCCCGCATGCCGACCGATACGCCCGTGCCATCCAGCATTGCCTCAACAGCCCGCGCCAATCGCCGGTGCACCGGCCGGATCAACCGGATCACCTCATAGAGTTCATCAGAGTTCTGATGCCGTGCTTTTATCATGACAATATATTTGTCATATTGACATATTTGTTGTCAATTTTTTCTTCGCTTGACTCAAAACGGGCGCCCGGATTTTTGTCCGGGCGCCCGCTAAAAAGCTTTCTTTGTTTTCCCCTTAAAACCCGATGACCAGCTCCGCGAGGGTGATGAAGAGCGGGATGCTCAGGATCGCCACCGGTGTTCCAAGCCCGGTCGAAGACCCGATGTAAGCTGACGGATTGGCTTCCGGCAGGGCCGCCCGCATGGTCGGCGGACCGGAGATGTCAGAACTGGAGGCCGCCATGATCGAGAGCAGTACGACGCCGCCGGCAGAGAACCCTGTGAAATGGTGGGCGACAAGACCCATGCCGAACCCGAGCAAGCCGTGCAGCAGAGGCGCTGTCAGGCCGTAGATCAGATAGGCGTGGGCCACCTTCTTGAGCTCCGACAACCGGGCCCAGGCTTCCATACCCATGACCAGCATCAAGATGGACAGAAGGCCCCGGAACAGCGGCTCGTAAAAGCTTTCATAGACTGCCTCCGGCCGGGCCAGCAGGCCAATGCCAATGCCAAGCAGCAGGGCAGAGATGGCCGGGCTCTTGATCGTATCAACAATGATTCCCTTGGCGAGCTGGCCGTCAAAACCACCGCCAAACCCGAAGCCACCACCGCCGGAAGACATGGTTGCCGTGCCGTCAGACTGGACAGTGCCGGCGGCCCGCCGCTCGGCGCTCATCCGCGCCAAGAAAATTGCAGTCACCAGCGCCGCGACATCCATGAACGGGTAAAGGGCGCCGATGAAGCCTTCATAGTAGATGCCTTCGCTGTCGAGCATCGCCATGCCAGCGGCAAGCGTCGAGGCCGAGACCGCGCCGAACAGACCGGCCGTTGCCATGGCATCCGCGTTCGAAACGCCCCGCCACATGGCGAGGATCTTGCCGCCAAAGATAACAATCACGACGCCTAAGAGCGCGGCACAGATCGCCGGAACCGCGAGCGACATGGCATCCGCGGAGCGGACAGAAATCCCGGCACCGAGCCCAACTTTCAACAGCAGCAACAGAACAACGAACTTGTAGACCGGCTCCGGCACTTCCAGCTTGCTGCCCATCGCGGCAATCAGCATGCCGCCCATCAAAAAGGCCAGCGTCGGCTTTTGGAATTGCGCTGCAAGCGTCGTGATTACTTCAAAGAAAATGTCCATTCCGGCCTCGGTTATCGTCAAAAAGCGTGGTCCGCTGGCTTATGACGCAGTTCGAAGAGAATAAAAAATATATGTTTTATTATTTTTCGTTCTATTTAATAGAACTATTGATGGTTTGAGCGAGCTGGAAACCGATGGACAACCTCAACTACCACCACTTGCGCTATTTCCGAGAAGTGGCGCATGAGGGCAACCTCACCCGAACTGCGGAGCGGGTGAACCTGTCGCAATCCGCGCTCTCCACTCAAATCCGCCAACTGGAAGCCCGGCTCGGCCATGATCTTTTCGAGCGGTCCGGGCGCCAGCTTGTTTTGACCGAAGTTGGACGGATTGTTCTCGATCATGCCGACCGGATCTTCGGGACTGGAGAAGAGCTGATCGCAACGCTGCAACGGTCTAGTCAATCCACCCCGCCCTTGCGGGTCGGGGCGCAATCGACCCTTTCGCGGAACTTTCAGATCCGCTTTTTAAAGCCGCTGCTGTCCAGCGGAGAAGTCGACTTCACGCTGCGGTCCGGCAGCGCATCAGTCCTGCTGGAGGCGCTGGAATCGCTCGCCCTGGACATCGTCCTGACCACAGATCCGCCGGACAGCTCCCTGTCTGGAGACTTTACGGCACACCGGCTGGCTGAACAGAAGGTCACCATTCACGGAACGCCGGAGCGGATTGCCGGAAAGACGCTGCATCAGCTCCTGAGCGACGAGCCCTTGATTGTTCCCGATGAAAGTTCGATCCGGACAGGTTTCGACAGCCTGGTGGCCCGGCTTGGCATCACCCCGCGCATCGTAGCGGATGTTGACGACATGGCCATGGTCCGGCTGCTCGCCCGGGCTGATGTCGGCATCGCCATTGCCCCGCCAGTCGTCATGGCCGATGAGATCGCCGCTGGCCTTCTGGAGAGTGCCCCATTTGATCTGCAGATCTTTGAAGCGTTTTATGCTGTCACCGTGACACGATCGTTTCCTCACCCGATCCTGCGGGAGCTGCTGACAGGTCAAATGGACTGAACCGGGGGCCTGTCAGCGGATCTTCAGATAACAGCCTCGATCAGGAACGGACCCTTGGTGTTTGATGCGGTTTTCAGCGCCTCAGCCAAGCCTTCCTCACTGTCGACCCGCACGCCTGGCACCCCATGGCCGGCGGCCAGTGCCACCCAGTCAAGCAACGGGTTCTCAATATCGAACATCGCGCTGGCGTTGCGTCCGGGCTTCGGTGCCCCTTGGGCTTCCAGTTCGAAATGCAGGATCTGATAGCCCCGGTTGGCGACAATCACGACCGTGATGTCCAATTCTTCCCGGGCCGCGGTCCACAGGCTCTGGACCTGATACATGGCGGACCCGTCACCGGAGACAGCGAACACGGGACGATCGGGGCACGCAACCGATGCGCCCAGCGCATTTGGCAGACACTGACCAATCGACCCACCCGTGTTGTTGATCCGGTCATGGGCGGCAGCGACGTTGACAAACGGCCAAATCCCGGCACCGGCAGTCACGGCCTCATTGACCATGATGGCCCCTTCCGGGATGGCGTTGGCAAGCCCGCGGCCAATCCCTTCGGCGGTCAGCGCGCTCGGTTCAATGTCCGGGACGTGGCGTTCAATCCGCGCGATCGTCTCGCTGCCGTCAACACCCGCAGCTTCCGCCAGCGTTTCAAGGGTCCAGAGCACATCCCAGTCGCCATAACACAGCCGGTCCAGCGCGCATCCCGCCGGCTCCGGCGTGGACGGCTTGCCGGGATAAGCAAAGAAGTTCACAGGAGGATCTTCACCGACCAGGACAATCCGTGTCTGCCCGGCAAGGAACTCGGCGGTGAGATCGGCATTGTAAGGCAAGCTCTCAAAGGCAACGGCGCCCTCGCCCAGTGCAATGCGCGGCGCAAAAAACGGCGCCAGCAACCGGCAGCCTGTTCTGGCAGCAATCTTGCCGGCCAGTTCCGCCCCCTCTCCGTAAAGTCCGGGGCCACTCAGCAAAAGAGCCGCGCCGGGTTCGCTCAAGGCTTTGGCCGCTGCCACAACGCGATCCTTGTCCGGACGGTGTTTTTGAGCCGGAGGTTGGGCTTTGGTCGGACCAGTTTGACTATCGCCCCACGCACAATCCGCCTGCAGGATTACGGTCGCAATCTCGCCGCCGCGCGCAACCCGGATGGCCTCAGCTCCAGCGCTTGCCACCATGGTGCTGTCGGTCGCCCGGCGCACCCAATGGGAAACGGATCCCGCCACCCCGTCCAGATCGGCCTGCAGCGGCGCATCATGCTTGAGATGATAACCGGCGTGATCACCAACAATGTTGACGATGCCGGAGTGGCCTTTGCGGGCGTTGTGCAGATTGGCCCAGCCATTGCCAAAGCCGGGCCCGAGATGAAGCAGGGTCCCGGCAACGTTACCGCTCATCCGGGCATAGCCATCGGCGGCACCCGTCACCCCGCCTTCAAACAGGCAGAGGATACAGCGCATGTCGGGATGGGTGTCCAGGGCTGCCACGAAGTGCATTTCGGACGTGCCCGGATTTGCAAAGCACACCGACACATCGGACGCCAGCATCGTTTTCACCAGCGCTTCTGCACCGTTCATGGATAGCCCCCTCTTGAATTCTCAAAGCAATTTGAAAGACATGAATGATCCTACCCATATCGGGCAATGCGTTCTCCGGGCAATCAAAAAATCCCCTTAGACGCAGTCACGGCGGAGCAAAACTGTTTCATCAGTCATATTTCCAACACTGCACACTAGCTGCCGCGGTCTCAGACAGACAGTGCCGCGTGAGTTCGCGCGGTTTTTGTTTGACACAATTGAGGAAACGGTATCCATCGGAGCGCTCCATTCGGGACAGCGGATGCTCGTTCCCGATCGAACTGGATTTGGCAGAGGAACATGGTGTGACATACAGCCTTGGGGTCGATACGGGCGGAACCTATACCGACGCGGTCATCCTGCGCGGCGAAGAAGAGGTCATTGCCTCCGCCAAGGCGCTCACCACCCGGCACGACCTTGCTGTTGGTATTGGGGAGGCCGTCCGATCGGTGCTGGTGCAGGCGAAAATCGACCCTGCCGAGATCGAGCTCGCATCCCTGTCCACCACCCTGGCCACCAACGCACTGGTCGAGGACCAGGGCGCGCGGGTGGCGCTCATCGCAATCGGATTTGACGCCAAGGATCTTGAGCAGGCCGGTTTGAGCGCAGCCTTGAAGGATGATCCAGTGCTGCTTTTGCGCGGCGGTCACAACCATGCTGGCTCCGAGGCGGCCCCACTCGATGAAGAGGCGCTCACCACATTTCTGCAAGATCTTGATCCAGGCGTGACGGCGCTTGCCGTTGCTGCGCGTTTTGCTACCCGAAACCCCGTGCATGAAAACGCGGCCGCCGAAAAAATAACGGAGATTGCGGGCCGTCCCGTGACGATGTCGCACACTCTGTCCGCCAAGCTCAATGGACCCAAACGGGCACTCACCGCGCTCCTCAATGCCCGCCTGATCGGCATGATCGACCGCCTGATTGGCCGGGCCCAGGATGCTCTTGTTCAGTTGGGCATTCATGCCCCACTGATGGTCGTGCGCGGCGATGGCGCCCTGATGTCGGCAGCAGACGCACAGGCACGGCCGATCGAAACAATCTTGAGCGGACCCGCGGCCTCCGTGGTTGGGGCGCACTGGCTCACCGGAGTTGATACGGCCCTTGTGTCCGACATCGGCGGAACCACGACCGACATTGCCCTGATCCGCAAAGGACGGCCAGCGATCGATCCGGATGGCGCGCAGGTGGGATCCTTCCGCACGATGGTTGAAGCCGTCGCCATGCGCACGATCGGCCTTGGCGGCGACAGCCAGGTCCATTTTCTCGACACGGGCCTGACCGGCAGCCTCCACCTTGGCCCGAAGCGCGTACTCCCCGTCTCCCTTATTGCTCATCTTGCTCCGGAGAAAGTGGTGCCGGTTCTGGAACAACAGGAACGTTCGGACTTCCCGGGCGAAGATGACGGCCGGTTTGTCCGGTGTGTCGGCGGTGTAATGGCCGAACAGGACCTGAACACCCGTGAGAGCGAGCTGATGGAACGGATAGGGGATGACATTCATCCGGTCTCTGAGGTTGTTCGCAATCGCATGGAAAATGCCACGCTTGGACGCCTGATCGATCGTGGCATGGTACAAGTGTCCGGAGTGACACCCTCGGACGCTGCCCATGTTCTCGGGCTGCTTGATGCCTGGGATGCGGAAGCTGCGCGCCTTGCGCTTAAGAAGCTTGCGCGGCGCAGGCGCGGCGATGGCAATGTGCTTGCCTCAAGCGCGGACGCCATTGCGCAGATGATCATTGACCAGCTAACGCAGCAGACCGTGGATGCGCTGCTCGAAGTGGCCTTTAAAGAGGAAGGCGGCCGGTTTCAGGACAACCCGCGCACCCTTGCACGCCATGAGTTGTTGCAGGCTGGACTTTCCGGCCATGCCGGTTTCATCGATCTGCAAGCGCGGTTGAACGTGGAGGTGGTCGGCCTGGGCGCTTCGGCTCCGACGTACTATCCGGAAGTTGGCAGGCGCTTACGGTGCCCGATGCTCCTGTCCCAGCATGCCGGGGTGGCCAATGCCATCGGCGCCGTCGTTGGACGCATAACCCTGCGCCGCAGCGGTACAGTCACATCACCGGCCGACGGACGCTACAGAGTGCATTTGGAGAGCGGACCGGAAGATTTTTCAGAAACCGGAGTCGCTCTTGACCGGCTGGAAACCGTTCTTCGCGAAGAGGCCGAAAAGGCTGCCAAGGACGCCGGTGCCGTCGGCATCCAGGTCTCAGCGAAGCGCGACGTGCGCTCGGTCGAGATCGAATCCCGGCCGATGTTCATTGAAGCAGAAATTGTCGTCGAAGCCAGCGGCCGGCCGCGCGTTGCCGTTTAACGCTTGGCAAAAAGAAATCGGGGCGAGCCTGACGCCCGCCCCGTTTTTAATTTTTTATTCCGCAGCTTCCGGCGTCACTTGTGCCGGTTCCGGCTCGGTCCATTTCAGGACCGGCTTGCGGGCTGCGCCTGTTTCATCCAGGCGGCGGCGTGGGGCGAGATAGGGCGCTCCGGAGAAGCGCTGTGTCTCACCGCGTTTAGCGCTCATGACCAGATCCCGCATGGTGGCAACGAACAGGTCAAGGGAGGCGCGGCTTTCCGATTCCGTCGGCTCGATCAACATCGCGCCATGCACCACAAGCGGGAAGTACATGGTCATGGGATGGTAGCCCTCGTCGATCATCGCCTTGGCGAAATCGAGCGTGGTGACGCCGGTGTCCTTCAGGAAGCTGTCGTCGAAGAGAACCTCGTGCATGCAGGGCCGCTCGCCGAACGGCAGGCTCATCAGATCCTGAAGGCCGACACGAACATAGTTCGCGTTGAGGACCGCATCTTCAGAGGCCTGACGCAAGCCGTCCGAGCCGTGGCTCATCATGTAGCTGAGCGCACGCACATACATTCCCATCTGGCCCTGGAACGCTGTCATACGGCCAAAAGGCTGTTCGCCGTCGTTCGTGGCAGCTTCCGTTTCAACAAGCTCCAATCCATCGTCCGTCTTGCGGATGAACGGCAACGGGGCAAACGGAGCCAGCTTGTCCGACAGGACCACCGGGCCGGAGCCCGGACCACCGCCACCATGCGGCGTCGAGAAGGTCTTGTGCAGGTTGATGTGCATGGCATCAACGCCAAGGTCTCCCGGACGAGCCTTGCCGACGATGGCGTTGAAGTTCGCGCCGTCACAATAGAAGAACCCGCCGGCCTCGTGGATACGGTCAGCGATTTCCTTGATGTCCCGCTCGAACAGCCCGCAGGTGTTCGGGTTGGTCAGCATGATGCCAGCGATGTTGCCGGTGTGCTCCGCGATCGTGGTCTTCAGAGCCTCCAGATCGACCGTTCCATCGTCCTTGGCATCAATGGAGACAACCTTGTAACCGAGCAAAGCGGCGGTTGCCGGATTGGTGCCGTGAGCACTTTCGGGAACCAATACGATTTCCGGGCTCCGGCCGGCCGCAGTGTGCGCCGCCTTGATCGCCATCATGCCGCATAGTTCACCATGGGCGCCGGCTTTCGGGCTCATGGCAACCGCATGCGTGCCGGTGGAAACCATCAACCAATGGGCCAGCTCGTCAATCAACTCAATCGCGCCCGGGACGGATGACACCGGTTGCAGCGGGTGCACATCGGCAAAGCCCGGCAGGCGGGCCATCTTCTCGTTGAGGCGCGGGTTGTGCTTCATGGTGCACGAGCCAAGCGGATACAGCCCGGCATCGATCGCATAGTTGTTGCGCGACAGGCGCACGTAGTGGCGCATGGCCTCAGGTTCTGCGAGACCCGGCAGACCGATCTCTGCCCGGCGGGCGTGCCCGCCAAGCTCAAACTCAGGCAGATCGCCTTCGTCGAGATCAACACCGCAGTTTTCCAGAGAGCCCACCTCGAAGATCAACGGCTCTTCCATGTCGAGGCCGCGGTTTCCGGTGAAGGTTTTCGGGCGGAAGCTCTCACCCGCATCTCCTGCTGCCGTCGGGCGTCCTTGCGTGTTCATGCTCATGCCAGCACCTCCTTCAGCGCATCGGCAAAGGCCGCGCGGTCTTCATCCGTGTTGACTTCGGTGGAGGCCACCACCAGCAGGTTTTCCAGATCCGCCTTGCCCGGCTCCAGGCGGGAGACCGGCAGGCCGGCCAGAATGCCCTTGGCCGCCAATGCCTCAACAACGCCATCGGCTGCTTTCGGAAGACGAAGAGTGAATTCGTTGAAGTAAGCCGAATTCAGTACGTCCACGCCCGGTACGGCACCAAGCTGTTTCTTCAGCTTCACCGCGTTGCCGTGGTTGATCCGCGCCAACTGGGTCAGACCCTTTTGGCCGAGCAGCGACATGTGGATTGTGAAAGCCAGGCAGCAGAGACCGGAGTTGGTGCAGATGTTCGACGTCGCCTTGTCGCGGCGGATGTGCTGCTCGCGGGTGGAGAGCGTCAGCACGAAACCGCGCTTGCCTTCCGCATCAACAGTTTCACCACAGAGGCGCCCCGGCATCTGCCGGACGTATTTCTGGCGGGTGGCGAAAAGACCGACATACGGGCCGCCGTAGTTCAGGCCGTTGCCGATGGACTGGCCTTCGCCAACCACAATGTCCGCGCCCTGTGTTCCGGGAGGTTCAATGAGGCCGAGCGATACCACTTCGGTGAAGACGGCGATCAACAGCGCCTTGTGCTGGTGTGCCTTTTCCGCGATCGGCTTCAGGTCGATCAGCTGGCCATAGAAGGACGGTGACTGGACCACCACACAGGAGGTCTCGTCGTCGATCTGGGACAGAATGTCTTCCGTGCCCATTGGGTCGGCCGGCAGGCTGACGACCTGATCGCCCGCCATGTTGGATAGGCCCTCGACCACTTCACGGTATTGCGGATGCAGACCGCCGGACAGGACCGCCTTGTTCTTCTTGGTGACCCGGTGGGCCATCAGAACAGCCTCGCCGGTGCCAGTGGAACCGTCATACATGGAGGCGTTGGCAACATCCATGGCGGTCAGCTTGGCAACCTGTGTCTGGAACTCGAACAGGTACTGCAGGGTGCCTTGGGTGATTTCGGGCTGATATGGCGTATAGGACGTCAGGAACTCCGAGCGCTGGATCAAATGATCGACCGTCGCCGGAACGTGGTGCTTGTAGGCGCCTGCGCCGACAAAAAACGGCACGGATCCGGCCGAAGTGTTTTTGGCGGCCATGGCGGAAAGCTTGCGCTCGACCTCCATTTCGCTGGCCCGTTTCGGCAGATCCAGAAGACCTTTGAAGCGAACATCCTCTGGAATATCGGTAAAGAGGTCATCAATCGAATTGACGCCGATGCGCGCGAGCATATCGCCGCGGTCGGTGTCGGTAAGTGGTAAATAGCGCATTGTCTGCGGCTCCAGATTTACGGTGCGACCGTGCGGACCGGTTCCGGGTCCACCACGATCTCACATTTGACCGAGTTTGCGATGAAGCAGACGTCATGGGCCTTTTCGTGCAGATCCGTGATCCAGCTGGGATCGGGATCGCTGTCGGCGACCAACACGATTTCGGGCTTGAGGACCACCTTGGTGATGGCCATCTTGCCGCGGGCAATCCGGCTCATCTCGCCTTTTGCGCTGTCGCGGTAGCTGGCAACGACGTAACCGGCGCGCCGGGCAAGATCCAAAAACGACATCATGTGACACGACGAGATCGCTGCAACGAGCGCCTCTTCCGGGTCAACGGCTGCTTCAATCGAATAAGGCTGAGGCACAACGGTCGGCGAGGCGCTTGCCGGGATCTTCAGACCACCGTCAAACTGCCAGATGTGGCCGCGCGAATACTTGTTGGCCGCGTAATCCCCGTCACACGCCCATTCGACCACCGCCGTGTAGTAATGCCCCGCCATGGATCAAAGGGTCTCGATGTAGGCCTTGTAGGCCGCTTCATCCATCAGGTCAGCGAGCTGGCCTTCATTGCCGACGGTCATCTTGATGAACCAGGCTGCGCCTTCCGGATCTTCGTTGACCTTGGCGGGCTCATCAGCCAGCACGTCATTGGCTGCGGTGACCTCGCCGTCGATCGGCGCGTAGACTTCACTGGCAGCTTTCACAGATTCCACAACCGCGGCTTCATCGCCTTGGGACAGGGCCTTGCCGGTTTCCGGCAGTTCCACGTAGACAACATCGCCGAGCTGTTCCTGCGCATAGGCCGTGATACCGATGGTGGCGGTGCCGCCCTCGACGGAGATCCACTCGTGATCTTTTGAGTAATAAGTCGTCATGTTTTGCGTCCGTTCTCTGGAAAAAAGTCAGGCTTTTGGTTTTCGGTAATAGCGGTTGGGCACGAAAGGCATGGCTGAGACCGTGGCCGGCAAACGGCGGTTGCGGACGATCAGCTCCAGCTGTGTTCCCTCGCTTGCGTGTTCGGCGGGGACATAGCCCATGGCAATCGGCGCGCCGACAGTCGGAGCAAAACCGCCGGAGGTCAGAATGCCTATGACATCCCCACCAGGCAGAGCGATTTCCGCGCCCTCACGTGCCGGGGCTTTACCGTCCAGCCGCAGGCCGACGCGAATGCGGTCTGTGCCCTCGGCCAATTCTTTCTGGATGCGGTCCGCAGCCGGGAACCCGCCTTCTTCGCGGCGCCGCTTTTGCATGCAAAAGGTGATGTCGCCTTCAACTGGCGACGTGGTTTCGTCGATGTCGTGGCCATAAAGGCAAAGTCCGGCCTCCAGACGGAGGCTGTCGCGGGCCCCAAGGCCGATCGCTTCGACCCGGTCATCCGCCAAAAGCGCGCGGGCAATAGCCTCGGCTGCTCCTGCAGGCACGGACATCTCAACACCGTCTTCCCCGGTGTATCCGGCGCGCGCGATGTGGCACGCAATGCCATCAAATTCCATGGGAGCTGCGGACATGAAACCGAGTTCGGCCGCAGCCGGTGCATGGGCTGCAACCGCCGCAACAGCTTCCGGGCCCTGCACTGCGATCAAAGCGCGGTCATCGACCACTTCGAGTTTGACCGTTTCCGGCAGCTTGGCGCGCAGGTGCGCGTAGTCGACATCCTTGCGCGCAGCATTGACCACCAACAGGAGACGGCCGTCATCGTTCGGATCGAGCGGACGGGTGACCATCAGATCGTCAATGATGCCGCCGTCTTCGTTCAACAGGACCGTGTAGCGCTGACGGCCATGACCAAGTTCAACGAAGTTGGACGGTGTCAGAGCTTCCAGTGCTTTGGCGGTGGTCTCGTGATCCGGGCCGATCAGAACAGCCTGGCCCATGTGGGACACATCAAACAAACCCGCTTTCGCGCGTGTGTGCTGGTGTTCACCCATGATGCCGAGCTTGTATTGAACGGGCATGGAATAGCCGGCGAACGGCACCATTTTGCCGCCCAGCTCGATATGAAGGTCGTGAAGAGGCGTTTGTTTCAGATCTTCGTCTGCAACGGTTTCCGCCATGAACGGTCCTCGCGTTAGGGGTTGCGCAGTCCCGAACCTCGCCGCGAACGGTTTCGATTCGTCTGCACCCCCTCTGTCCGAGTACCTGAGAGATTTCCCAGCCAAACCAAACCGGCCTGGTGGTTACTCCTTCGGTGAGCAGTCCGCGCATGTGATTAGCGCAGATCACTGCTTTCCAGAGCGTTGAAGCCTCTGCGGTCCTTTTGCCTGAGAGTTTCCGGGGCGGTTGCTCCTTCGGCGCCAGGATCTTCTCACCTGGCCTCTCCCGCAGTGGCATTTCGTGCCAAAGACACGATCATCAGGGAACGACCCCAATTTCGCCGCGATTGTGAGTGGCCGACACCACCTTGTCAATATGCGGCAATCAAACTGTTCAATTACGTAAGCCAGATGCCAATAGGGATGGCCCTCAGACCCCTGGCTTAGCGCCGGCGCCCTTCTTCAAAACCAAACTGGATTTTGCTGCCCTGGTTCATCGGAATGACGAATTTCTCATCCACATAGGTCCATTGTTGCCCGCGACCACCGGCTTCAATGGAAACCGGGATCTGGATCACTTCAGAAACCAGCGGTTTTTGATCCGCATCGGAAGACGCCGGGATCGTGACACGCAGCGGAAGTACAACATCGCCACCTCTCCACGCCGGTCCGGGTGTCACGTCACCGGTAAAGCCGAGCTTCAAACGGCGCTGGCCGTCGGCTTCTTGGGAACAGCTGACCGCCGAATCCTCCACCAGAGCCTGGTAGATCAGGCCGTCGCGTTCCCCGTCCTTGCCCCTTACAAACTCACGGATCAGGTGTGAATTCGTTTTCATCTGCAGCGGCGGACACGGCACTGGCGGCGCAAATGTCTCGCGGGAGACCTGAACCGGTTCCGCACCGCCCGAAATCACGTTCTCCGCGATATCTCCGGTTGCGCCGCATCCTGTCAGAAAAGCGGCACATAATGCGACTGAAATCGTGGTCTTGCTGTTGACATGAGACAGTGCTTGGAACGCCTTGAACATCGTGGACCTGTTGAAAACTATGTATTTGGCGCAGCTTCATAGCAGTTGACCGGCCACTTGGCGAGATGGCGGTGGGTATTTGTTGGCCCTGCACCTATATCAGAAAGCACGCCAACCGGGTTGACAGAACAGCGTCACAAGCCCTTATTGCGCCAAAGCAGGCTTTTCAATGAGCACCATGACACAGACCGCGACAAACAAACCCTCTCTGGAGATCAAGCTGTGCGCCCCGCGGGGGTTTTGCGCAGGTGTTGACCGGGCAATTCAGATTGTCGAACTGGCCCTTCAAAAGTACGGCCAGCCCGTTTATGTCCGCCATGAGATCGTGCACAACAAATATGTGGTGGACGGATTGAAAGCCAAAGGCGCGGTCTTTGTTGAAGAGCTGGATGAGATCCCGGCGGAGCACGCCGAACGCCCCGTGATCTTTTCTGCACACGGCGTGCCGAAATCCGTGCCTGCCGACGCACAGCAACGCAACATGTTTTACCTGGATGCGACCTGCCCTCTGGTTTCCAAGGTGCACAAGGAAGCCGAGATCCATTTCCGGCGTAAGCGCGACATTCTTCTGATCGGCCATGCAGGACACCCGGAAGTGATCGGCACGATGGGACAGCTCCCGGAAGGCACGGTCACCCTGATCGAGACCGAAGACGACGCGCGGCGGTTCGAACGCGAGAGCAGCGACCGTCCCCTCGCCTACATCACGCAGACCACGTTGTCCGTTGATGATACCGCAGGGATTGTCTCCGTGCTTCAAGACCGGTTTCCGGACATTGTCGCCCCGCACAAGGAAGACATCTGCTACGCGACCACCAACCGCCAGGAAGCAGTCAAACACGTGGCCCCGGGCGTTGAGGCTATGATTGTGGTAGGCGCGCCCAATTCATCGAACTCGCAAAGACTGCGGGAAGTCGCCGAACGGGAAGGCTGCCGGGTTGCGGTTCTCCTGCAACGGGCTGATGAGATCAACTGGGCGGATTTTGAGGGCGTTACCAGCCTTGGCCTGACAGCCGGAGCCTCTGCGCCTGAAACACTGGTTGAAGAGATCATTAGCGCGTTTAACGCGCGTTTCGACGTCACGGTCGAGATCGTGCGGACGGCCGAAGAGACCATCGCTTTCAACCTGCCGCGCGAGCTGCGGGACATGCCCGCCCAAACAGAAAAAGCCACCGGATAACAAGAATGGCCGTTTATACGGAAGTCAGCGATGAAGAGCTGAACGCCTTCATCGCACAGTATGATGTCGGGCAGCTTCTGTCCTACAAGGGCATCGCTGAAGGCGTTGAAAACAGCAACTATCTCGTTCAGACAGACACGGCCTATTTCATCCTCACCCTCTATGAAAAGCGTGTGAACCCTGACGACCTGCCTTTCTTTTTGAAGCTCAAGGAACACTTGGCCGGCAAGGGTCTGTCCTGCCCCACTCCGGTCGCTTCGCGAGACGGAGAGCTTCTTGGCACGCTTGCCGGGCGGCCTGCGGCCCTCGTCACTTTTCTTCAAGGAATGTCGGTCAAGCGGCCGCGTCCGGAACACTGCGAGGAACTCGGCAAGGCCATGGCCGCCATGCATCTGGCTGGGGCCGATTATGAACTGACCCGCAAGAACGCACTGGACTTGAACGGTTGGCGGCCGCTGTTTGAACAAAGCCAAGACCGCTGCGACACCGTTCATCCGGGACTGGGCGCAGAGATCACCACTGAGCTGGACTTCCTTGAGAAAAACTGGCCGCAGGATCTCCCAGCTGGCGTTATCCATGCTGATCTCTTCACGGACAATGTGTTCTTCCTGAACGACCGCCTGTCCGGCCTTATCGACTTTTATTTCGCGTGCAATGACGCCCTCGCCTACGACATCGCCATCTGCCTCAACGCCTGGTGTTTTGAGCAGGATCTGGCATTCAATGTCACCAAGGCCAAAGCCATGCTCAAAGGATACACATCCGTGCGTCCGCTGACGGCTACCGAGTTTGACGCATTGCCCGTGCTTTGCCGCGGAGCTGCGCTGCGCTTCCTGCTGACACGTCTTTATGATTGGCTGAGTGTCCCTGAAGGCGCGCTTGTCACCCCGAAGGACCCAATGGAATACCTGAAAAAACTGCGGTTCCACAAAACCGTCGACAGCGCCAACGCATACGGGCTTGAAGGATGAGCCAGGAAAATCGCGTGACGATTTACACGGATGGTGCCTGTTCTGGAAATCCCGGCCCGGGCGGCTGGGGTGTCATCATGCGCTTCGGCGAACACGAGCGTGAACTGAAGGGTGGCGAGGCCGAGACCACCAACAACCGCATGGAACTGACAGCGGCGATCGAAGCGCTGAACGCCCTGAAGCGCCCCTGTGCCGTCGATCTTTATACCGACAGCACATATGTGCGCAGCGGTATCAGCGAGTGGATGTACGGCTGGAAGCGGAAGAACTGGAAGACGGCCGCGAACAAGCCCGTCAAGAATGCGGATTTGTGGCAGGCTTTGGACGCAGCCCGCGACCGCCATGATGTCACCTGGCACTGGGTCAAAGGCCATGCGGGCCACCCGGACAACGAGCGCGCAGACGAATTGGCGCGCGGCGGTATGGAACCGTTTAAGAAAAACAGTTAAGCACTCAGCGTCGCTGCCAACGAGCAAGGATTTCGGGTGATCGATTCGCTGCAGACCGCTCCGGTTTTATCCGGAGTTGAGGCCCCGGAGACGGCTGGCCTCGTGCTTATCATGGCCAACCCGACATCGGGCGGCTACAACAGCAAAAAATTGCAGGATGTCAAAGGCCATCTCGAAGCTGCCGGCTGCCGGGTTGATCTGCGTTTGACAACCCATGCCGGTGAGATCGGCGAGGTGTGCGCCGCACCGGGGTTGGCTGCGGAGACGTTGATCATTGCCGGTGGCGACGGATCGGTCAACGAAGCCCTTACGGGGCTGCAGCACAAAAAACGCGTCCCCAACCTGGCGATCATCCCATTTGGGACCGCGAACGTTCTGGCACTCGAGCTTGGCCTCCCGAAAGGCGCTAAAGAGATTGCCCGGATGATCCTGAACAAGCGCACCAAACCGCTGCACTATGGTCTGGCCAATGATCGTCCGTTTGTTCTGATGGCATCGGCCGGATTTGACGCCGAAGTCGTCCACGCGGTCCCGCTGGACCTGAAGCGGCGCTTGAAGAAATTTGCCTATGTGATCACCGCGATCCGGATCGGTCTGACACGCAAAGCGACGCCGCTGACGATCTCCCTGGATGGCGCTGCGCCGGTTGACGGGCGCTTTGCCGTTGCCAGCAATGCCCGGCATTACGGCGGCCCGTTTGTCATCTGCCCGGGCGGTGCGACAGATCCTGGTTTGCATATGCTGATATTGGAGCGCGACGACCCCTGGTCCTCGATCCGATACAGCATCGCGTTGATGCTGGGTCGGATCTCCAAAGCCAAAGGCGCGACTGTTCAAGCCTTTCAGGAAGCGGTTATTTCCAGTCCGGAACCGGTCGCCGCGCAAGTGGATGGTGATCCGTTCGCGGTCACCCCACTGCACATTCAGGCCGCGGCAAATTCGGTTCCGATTCTTGTTCCCTGACGGCTGAGGCTGTTTACGCCGAAGCGGCCTCTGCCACCGGCATCTTCCGCAGCATCTTCGTGGCCTCTGCAGCTGATACGGCTTCGCCGAAATAGAACCCTTGTGCGTATTGGCAGCCGAGCTGGAACAGCTCCAGCGCGTCGTTTTCGCTCTCCGCACCCTCGGCGACCACGGACATGCCAAGGTCATGGCCCATGGCAACGATGGTGCGCAACAATACCGGGCGCGCGGCAGACCCATCGGGTTTGACGAAGGCCTGATCGATCTTGATCGTGTCGAACGGGAACCGCTGCAGATAGGACAGCGATGAGTGGCCCGTTCCAAAATCGTCCAGGGACAGGCCGGCACCCAGGCTGCGCAACCGCTCCAGAACCTTTGCCGAATACTCCGGGTTGGACATGACGAGCGATTCTGTCAGCTCCAGCTTCAGCGTCCCGACCTCCAGCGAGTTCCGGGACAGAATTGCCTTCACATCATTGATCAGATCCTGCTTCAAAAGCTGGCGGGATGACAGATTGACGGACGCGAACAAAGGCCGCGGCATCGGAAACTCGCGCTGCCAGAACGCCAGCTGACTGGCGCCCTTGTCGAGCATATACATGCCAAGATCGTTGATCAGACCCGATTGCTCGGCAATTGGAATAAACTCGGCTGGTGAAATCTTGCCACGCTTCGGATGGTTCCAGCGCGCCAGCACCTCAAATCCGGCAATCGCCTGATCTTCCAGCCGTATGATCGGTTGGAAGAAGACACCAAGCGTCTCCTTTTTAATGGCTTCGCGCAGGTCTGCTTCCAGGTCGACAATGTTCTTGCCGAGGGGACGCAGGATCGGCCGGTATACTTCCTGGCGGTCACCCCCAAGGCGCTTGGCGTGATTCAAAGCGATTTCGGCGTTGGTCAGCATGTCCTCAACCGCCTGCTTGCCGCCTTCAAAGAAGGAGATGCCAACAGAGCAGGTCAGGAAGATTTCGCGGTCGCTGAATGTGATGGGCGCGCGCACGGCCTTGCGCAACGCATCGGCCAAGGCAACGATCCGGTCCGGCTCATTCTCTGACAGGAGCACAAGTCCGTACTGGTCGCTGGACAGGCGTCCCAACGTATCCTGCTGGCCGATCAAGCGGCCCAACCGCCGTGCGACGGTCAACAAAATGCTGTCGCCGGCGGACAGGCCGATGCTGTCATTGACCTGCTTGAAGCGGTCCAGATTGATGACAAGCACGGTCGGCTTGGTTGTCTCTTCCGCCTGAGCCCGCACCACGCTGGTGTGCAAGCGGTCAACGAACAATTCCCGGTTTGGAAGGCCGGTCAGATTGTCGTGGACAGCATCATGCAACAAGCGTTCTTCGGCGGTACGCTCTTCGGTAACATCGAGCATCGTGCCGACACAGCGGATAACTTCCCCGTCGGCGCCCACGATCGGCCGGGCGCGCAGGCGGAACCACCGGAAATGACCGTCCTCAGAGCGCAGACGAAATGTCTGCTGGATCTTGCCTCGGCGCTGATCAATCACTGCATCGAGCGTTGCCCGGAACCTGTCCCTGTCTTGTGGGTGCAAGATCTCCAGCCAATCGCGCGCAGGCCCTTCCAAGGTGCCGTGCTTAAGATTCAAAAGATCTTCGACTTCGTTGCCCGTGTAGATCTTGTCACGGTCGATGTCCCAATCCCAGATGATGTCTCCAGCACCGGTGAGTGCCAGCGCCTTGCGCTCGACATCAGAGATGAGCCCTTGGGCGATTGCACCACCGGCAAAGGCATGCTGCATCACCGTGAAACCGATCAGCAGAACAATCAGAACCAGTCCACCACCCAGCGCCGGCTGGACGATGTCGTTCGACAGACGGCCTGTCACCGTCATGGCCGCACCAATCAGCCAGGCAATCAGCAAACACCACGTCGGGATCAACAGGATCGCCCGATCATAGTGTTGATACGCCAGCACAGCGATTGTGACGAACCCCAGGATGCCGATGATACCCAGAGACAGACGGGCAATACCGGCTGCAATCGACGGATCCCACACCGCAACACCAAGCAGCCCCAATAGAAGGATCAGGGTCGTCAGTGCCAGATGGGAATAGTGAATGTTCCAGCGGTTCAGGTTCAAATAGGCATAGAGAAAGATGATCAGGCTGGCGGCCAGCATGACTTCCGCAGAGGCCCGGGCCAGCTGGCTGCTCCCGCCTTCCAGCTTGAAGACCATGCCCCAGAAGCCGAAATCAATGCAGAGATAAGCGAGGACCGACCACGCCAGAGCCGCCGTCGCCGGGAACATGACCGTGCCCTTGACCACGAACAAGATCGTCAGGAACAGTGCGAGCAGGCCCGAAATACCAAGAATGATGCCGCGATACAATGAATAGGCGTTGACCGTTTCCTTGTAGACATCCGGTTCCCAAACCCGGATTTCCGGCAAGTTAGGCGTTGTCAGTTCAGCCACGAAGGTGACGACAGAACCGGGGTCCAAAGTGACCAGAAAGACATCGGCTTCGAGGCTCTTTTGGCGAGACGGCGCGATCCCCTGGCTCGGGGTAATGCTTGCAATCCGAGAGGATCCGAGATCCGGCCAGAACAGATCAGACCCCACAAACTTGTAGTTTGGCGCAACGATCAGGCGGTCGACCTGTTCATCGCTGGTGTTGGCAAGCGCAAAGACAGCCCAGTTGGTGTTTTCCCCGCTGCGCGAGGGCACTTCGATCCGCCGGACAATCCCGTCCGCACCCGGCGCGGTTGACACCTGCAAACGGGTTCCGGCGTCCCTGTGCATATCAATCGCATTGGTGATGTCCAGCGCCTCAATATCCAAGGGCACCGAAATCGGCTCGAGCGCACGGGCGGCCTGCGGCGCAACGAAAAGCATCATTGCGGCAGCCACTAAAATGGCGCTTCGGATCAGATTGAAAATATGGACCGGCACAGAAATCGACATGGGGCGAAGAACTACCGGTTTGGAGCACATGTCACAAGAAGTCTTTCAAAATTCCTTCGACGAGCGGAGACACCGCATCCGAACGCGCCGCGTGGTCTTCCGCCAAACAGGAGAGCAAAAGATGGTCCTGCCAAGTTCCGTTTATTAACAGATAGTTACGTGCATATCCTTCCCGGTTGAAGCCCGCCTTTTCCAAAAGACGGATGGACGGGGTGTTGGTTGGAATGCAGGCAGCCTCAATCCGATGAAGGTTCAGAACGTCGAAACAAAACGGCAAGAACATGGCGACGGCGGCCGACATGTGCCCTTTGCCCGCGTGACGCTCCCCCATCCAGTAGCCAAGCGTTGCCGACTGGCTGACCCCGCGCCGGATGTTGCTGAGCGTCAGTCCACCCAGCAAATCGTCATTGCGCGCGTTGAAAAGGAGGAAGGTCAGGCTGCGCCCTTCCTTGCGATCGCGCGCGTAGCGGCGCAGGCGGCGGCGGAAACCGGATTTGGACAGATCATCAGACGGCCACAACGGTTCCCAAGGCGTCAAAAAGGCCCGGCTATCGCTGCGAAGCAAGCTCCAGGCCTTGAAGTCGCTCATGATCGGGGGGCGCAGATAATGCGCGCCGGCTTCTATGAGAAGCTCGGCGTCGGGAGGCGGACCTGGGCGAAGGAGAGACATGCCGGTCCTCGCCCTATTACATTGATGCAGCCTGCCGGACCGGCGCCTGCTGAAGCCGCGCCGCCAGCTCATCGGCAGTCATAATGCCGTTGATCGGGCCGATTGCCGTCAGTGTCGGCGTTGTGCCGACGAAGGTGTTGTAAGCTGCCTCCCGAATGTCTACTGCGGTGACAGCCTCAATCTTGGCCGAGATCTCATCCGGAGCAAGGACCCGGCCATGCACCAGGATCTGGCGGGCAATCTGACCAGCCCGGGCCGCCGGGCTCTCCAGAGCCATCATCAAACCGGCACGGATCTGCGCCCGGGAGCGCGCCACTTCGTCCTCGGTGATCGTATGGGCGGCAGACACCAGCTCATCTGCAATCATCGGCATCAAGGCGCCGAGGTCCTCGTGGCTCGTTGCGGCGTGAATACCGAAGAGCCCTGTGTCGGAAAACGCCCAGTGAAAGCTGTAAATCGCGTAGCACAGGCCATGCTTTTCACGAATTTCCTGGAACAGGCGCGACGACATGCCCCCGCCCAGCACGGACGCCAGAATCTGGATGGCGTAGTAGTCTTTGGCCTTGTACGGGCGGCCCTCAAAGCCGATCAGGACCTGCGCTTCCATCAGGTCCTTGTTGAGCAGCTTCTCACCACCTGAATAGCGGGCATCAGGATCCGGGGCGGCCGGTTCGCTGTTGATGGCGCCAAACTTTTGGCGCGCGAGTGAAACAAGCTCATCATGGTCCACCGCGCCGGCAGCCGACAGCACCATGTCCGGTGCCCGGTAGCGGCTTGTCAAATAGTCGTTGAGACTGTCGCGGCCGAAGCCTTGCACGGTTTCCGGTGTGCCCAGGATCGGACGGCCAATTGCCTGTTCCGGCCAAGCTGTCGCCTGGAACAAATCAAATGCCTGGTCTTCAGGAGCATCGTTGGATGCACCGATCTCCTGCAGGATCACGTGTTGCTCGCGCACGAGCTCTTCGGCCTCAAAGGTCGAGTTCTGCAGAATGTCCGCCAATATATCGACGGCAAGCGGAAGGTCTTCCGCCAGGATCCGCGCATAGTAGTTTGTGTGTTCAATGCTCGTAGACGCGTTCAGTTCGCCGCCAACAGCCTCGATTTCTTCCGCAATTCCGCGTGCCGACCGGCTCTTCGTTCCCTTGAACGCCATGTGTTCAAGAAGATGCGTAATGCCGTTTTGATCCGCGTTTTCCGCTCGTGATCCGGTGCGGACCCACACACCAAGTGCTGCCGTCTTCAGGTGCGGCATTTGGTCGGTGACGACGGTTAGGCCATTTTCGAGAACTGTTGTTTCTACTTTCATTCAGTTACACCCCTGCCCCCACGGCACGGGCGTGTTTTTCAATATATTGTTCGACCGCGCCCTGCTCGGCCGCCAGAACCTGCTGGCGCTCCTCGGCAAACATCATGTCTTTCAGATTTTCCGGAAGATCCGGACGGACACCGCTTGCTGCTTCGACAGCATCCGGGAACTTGGCCGGATGGGCGGTGCCCAAGACAACCATCGGCGTTTCACCGCTCGAGTGCGCTTTGGCAACATGCACGCCGATTGCCGTGTGTGGATCAAGCAGATAACCCGCCTCTTCCCAGAGTTCAGCAATGGTTGCCGAGGTTGCCTCTTCATCACACCGGCCGGCGGCGAAATGCTGACGCATCTCAGCGAGAGGCCCGTCTTCGATCGTAAAGCTGCCGGACTGGTTCAGCTGGTTCATCATCCGGCGTACTACATCACCATCTCGTCCGTGCACCTCTGAGAGCAGACGCTCAAAGTTGGACGACACCTGGATGTCCATCGACGGAGAAATCGTCGGGTGAACACCCTTTTTCTCATACCGGCCGGTTTCAAGCGTGCGGGCCAGGATGTCGTTGACGTTGGTTGCCACCACCAGCTTGTCGACCGGCAGGCCCATTTTCATGGCGGCATAGCCGGCGAAGATGTCCCCGAAGTTGCCGGTCGGAACGGTGAAGGACACTTTACGATGCGGTGCGCCCAGTGCGGCACCAGCCACGAAGTAGTAGACGATCTGAGCCAAAATCCGCGCCCAGTTGATCGAATTGACCCCGGACAGGGCCACTCGGTCGCGGAAATTGAAATGGTTGAACATGCCTTTGACGATTGCCTGGCAGTCATCAAAGTTGCCGGTCAAGGCCAAGGCGTGAACGTTCGCTTCAGTCGGCGTTGTCATCTGACGGCGCTGAACGTTTGACACCCGGCCATCCGGGAAGAGGATGAAAATGTCTGTCCGGTCCCGGCCGCGGAAGGCTTCGATGGCCGCCCCGCCGGTGTCACCCGAGGTAGCCCCGACGATGGTTGCGCGCAAGCCCCGCTTCGTCAGCACATAATCCATCATCCGGCCAAGCAGCTGCATGGCGACATCCTTGAACGCCAGGGTCGGACCATGGAAAAGCTCAAGGATAAATGTGTTGGAGCCAGTCTGAACCAAGGGCGTGACCGCCGGGTGCCGGAAACCAGAATAGGATTCCGCAATCATGGACTTCAGGTCCGCATCCGGGATGGCCCCGTCAACAAACGGGCTGATCACCGCAAACGCGACATCCTCATAGGATTTTCCAGCGAAAGAAGCGATGGTCTCAGGATCGAACTGCGGCCATATTTCTGGAAGATAAAGACCGCCATCGCGGGCAAGTCCCTGGAGCAAAACGTCCGAAAACTCCAATACAGGTGCATCACCGCGCGTACTGCTGTATTTCACCGCGTCACTTCCTCTAGTGTTTCCAGCCGAGTTAGAGGCATTAGAGCCCTTCACTGACCGTAAGCCTCAACCCTACCCGAATTTTGTCAACTTTGGAACAAAGCAAGCCAGTCTAGCGACTTACGCGCCATCCTAATCTGACGCAAGCCACAGGTCGGTAAAAAAGTGTCCGATTTCCGGCAATCCTGCTGACCGGTGACGCCTTAGGCGTGTCCGGCGTCTGAAAACAACATGGCTGGATCAATCCCGAGACTGCCGAGGGCCCGGTGCCATTTTTGTTCCGAATTCGCATCAAACAGGATGTCCCGATCCGCCGGGGCAGTTAGCCACCCATTTGACTGGATTTCATTTTCCAACTGACCGGGGGCCCAGCCGGCATAACCGAGCGCCAGCATGGCTTGCCGCGGCCCTGTGCCTTCGGCCAAGGCTCTCAAAATCTCCAGCGTCGCTGTCAGGCAGATCCCATTGTCGATCGCAAGGGTCGATTGATTGAGCTGGAAATCATCGCTGTGCAGGACGAAGCCACGCTCAACCTCAACCGGTCCGCCCTTATGAACACTCATGCCCCGGACCTGAGGTGGCAAGCGGATCGCATCATCGTCATTCACGATGTCCAGCTGGATCAGCAACTCTTCAAGAGACAGATGTTTTGCCACCTGATTGACGATCAGGCCCATTGCGCCTTGTTCGGAGTGAGAGCACACATAGATGACCGAATGCTCGAAGCGGCTGTCCGCCATGCTGGGCATGGCGATCAGGAATTGACCCTCCAGGGTGTCTGCTGCTCCGATTTCGGACATACGCACCTCGTTACTGTTCAACGCCCACCGCCTTCGTTCCTCAGCATAGCCCCAATAGGACTTCATGTTAATGACTGATTGAGTCGCATGCTCACAATCGCGTCACGAGGATATGACCATTCGAGCGTTGTGCGATGCTGACGCGCCGTCTGCTTTGGTGTAGCTGTTAGTCCATGAAATCTGCACTGGCACTCCTCTTTTTTTTGGCAATCACACTCCCATCCGCAGCTTTTGCTGCGGCCAGTGAATGGGTCACCGTCAAAGGTGGTGCCGTTCGGTTGATCACGGCAGGACCACCTGAAAACGGCATTTACTGGGCGGGACTGGAGTTTCAACTGGAACCAGGCTGGCACACCTATTGGCGCTATCCGGGCGAAGCTGGCATACCGCCGCAAATCAACTGGACGAACACGTCCAACATACAGGACAAAGAAGTTCTCTACCCGGTTCCGGAGCGATACAGCGATGGGTTCTCAGACTCCATCGTCTACCACGACGGCATTATCCTACCGCTAAAGATCTCGCCGGAAGATACCTCCAAGCCTGCGCAGATTTCGCTGGAGCTGTTTTTTGGCGTTTGCAAGGACATTTGCGTGCCGGGCGAAGCCACTTTGTCCCTTCAACTTGACCCGGATGCCCGCCCGGACAGCCTCTCAGCGAAACTGATCAAACGCGATTTGCAGGCCGTCCCCGGCATCGCCCCAACTGGCGGGCTGAATATTGTCTCTGTCACGCTGGTTGAAAGCGATGGCAAGCGTTTGAGGATTGAAGCTGAAACCGGATCAGTGGGCACTCCGGATCTTTTTGCCGCGGGGCCTGAAGGCTCTTACATCGCTCTGCCGAAACTGGCCGAAGGTGAAACAGGCAATCCAGTTTGGCACTTGTCGACAAAGGGCCTGAAAACAACCGCTTCCGATACGAGCCTGCGCCTGGTTCTGTCCGACGGCGAAAACGCGCTGGAACACCTCGCGCCGATCCAACCGGATTGGTTGAACTAACTTCTTTCGCAAAGATTTCTCGGCTCTCCCTCGACGGTCTGCTCTGGAAGCCCTATCTCTCCAGCGGGCTGCGGAATAAATGGCAGCGGTTTTTTAACAAGGGGATTTAGACATGACACTCAAGGTGGGCGACAAGCTGCCGGATGCAACATTCAAGACCATGACTTCCGATGGTCCTGGTGAAATTTCAACAGCAGACCTGACGTCCGGCAAAACAGTTGTCCTGTTTGGTGTTCCAGGCGCCTTCACGCCGACATGCCACATGAACCACCTGCCCGGCTTTGTCGAGCATGCCGATACACTAAAATCCAAAGGTGTGGACGCGATTGCTGTCGTTTCCGTCAACGACGTGTTTGTCATGGACGCGTGGCAGAAAGCCTCCAATGCCAATGCGATCACTTTTCTCGCTGACACCGGGGCAGAGTTTGTCGAAGCAGCCGGTCTGGGCCTTGGCCCGGCACCGATCTTTGGCCACCTGCGGTCCCAGCGATTTGCTCTGATTGCAAAAGACGGTGAAGTCAGCTTCATCGCCGTCGAAGACAGCCCGGGCGATGCGACCAAGACTGGCGCAGCAGCAATCCTGGAAGCGCTTTAATCCACGTTCGCTGAATGCTCCTGCTTACGCGGCCACAATACGGCGGCCGCGTAAGCCAAGAAAACCCCAACTAGGGTTGCTGCAAGACCAAACCAGGTCAGCGCATATCCCAAATGATCGTTCTTAAAACGCACCAGGGTTTCACCGGCCTGCGGTAGACCACCTTCCGGCGTATGCCCGGCTTCCAGGTCGATGCTGTAGGGCGCAAGGTTTCCGTCGACGTCCATTGCCTCCGCCATGGCATCTGTGTCGCGGGCAAACCAGAGTTTTGCATTCAGGTCCGGCGCCGGCGTGGTCCAGACAGGTGTCTCACTCAGCCGTAAAAGTCCAACCAGCGTCAGGTCTCCCGGTGGTGGATTGAGGGCTTCACGCTTGATATCGTCCGGAACGCCGTCGGGCAAAAAACCCCGGTTGATCAAGACCGTCCATCCCTCTGCCGTTTCGAACGGACTATAGACGAGTTCGCCCGGCCCGCCATACGTGCCGACCGGATCGGTGAGCGAAATGTAGTAGAAAACGGTTTGGTCCAGGAAACGGCCCGTGACCGAGACCCGGCGGTAATCGTCCTCATCACCGAGCCCCTCCCAATCGGCTATGCCGGGCGCGGCCACCGGGGCCGATTTCAAACCGGTTTCAACTTGTTCTATCAGCGTTTCTTTTTCAGCCAACCGCCGAACTTGCCAGAAACCAAGATTCAACAGGATCGCCAATCCAATCAAAGCAGCAACGGCAGGAATGATGAGTTTACGGGCGCGGCCCATTGGCAAGTTTCTTTCTTACAACTGGTCGGTTTGATCGCCGTCGTTGTCCAGACGGCCTTCTTCCGCCTTATGCCGGTATTGCACGGCAATCATCAAGCCTTTCAAGGGGCGCAAAATGCCACCCGCAAGAACTACGGTCAGGGGCAGCCAAAGGATCAGATGGAGCCAAACGGGAGGTTGAAATGACAATTCGACAAAAAGCACCAAGCCGACGACAATGAACCCGACAATCATGATGACAAAGACGGCTGGCCCGTCCCCGCTGTCGGCAAAACTGTAATCGAGCCCGCAGGTGGAGCACGACCTTTTCACGCTCAAGAACCCGTCGAACAATTTTCCCTGGCCGCAGCGCGGGCATGCGCCTGATAGTCCGGCGGTGACCGGGTTGACCGGTGGGAAATGTGACTTGTCTTCCATCATTTGGCTCCGGGGCCGGATTTGAAAAACGCCCGGTCGGATGATCCGCCGGGCGCTTGTTTTTCTAGTGTTCGTTGAGAACGTCTTCCGCCTTATTCGCCCCAGATGTAGATGGCGACAAACAGGAACAGCCACACAACGTCAACGAAATGCCAGTACCAGGCTGCTGCTTCGAAACCGAAGTGCTGCTCTTTGGTGAAGTGTCCAGCAAGGGCACGGAACAGGCAAACCGCAAGGAAGATCGTTCCGACGACGACGTGGAAGCCATGGAAGCCCGTCGCCATGTAGAAGGTTGCGCCGTAGATGTTGCCACTGAAGCCAAAGGCTGCGTGGGTGTACTCGTAGATTTGGCAGATGGTGAAGAGAACACCGAGCAGAACAGTCAGCGTCAGACCCCACTTAAGACCTTCGCGGTCATCGTGCAGCAGCGCATGGTGTGCCCAGGTAACGGTGGTGCCGGACGCAAGCAGGATCAGCGTGTTGAGCAGCGGCAGGTGCCACGGATCAAAGGTTTCGATGCCTTCCGGTGGCCAGACGCCGCCCGTTGCTTCAGCGCGGGCAAAGTTGATTGCCTCGCCAGCAAACAGGGCTGCATCAAAGTATGCCCAGAACCAGGCAACAAAGAACATCACTTCAGACGCAATGAACAGCAGCATGCCGTAACGCAAGTGCAGCGACACAACACGCGTATGATGGCCTTCATGCGCTTCCTTGATGGTGTCACGCCACCAGGCGAACATCACGTAAAGAACAATCAGCAGGCCAACTGCGAACAGCATCCACTTTGCAGCGGACAACTCCAGGCCAAAGAGTTCGAAAGAGTTACCGGAGGCGTAGCGCATCCAGGCAATCGAGCCGAGTGCGAGAATGAAAGCGCCAACGGACGCCATAAACGGCCACGGACTGGGTTCGACCAGGTGGTAATCGTGGTTCTTGGTATGTGCACCAGCCATCGGCAAGCTCCCCAAACACATTCTGTACGGGCGCAAAGCGCCAGTTTCTTACAAGTTCGTTTCAGCCGCAGGCGAATCTGCCCGCGCCGCAACAGGTTGTTCCGGTTGTTCTACCGGGAAGAAGGTATAGGACAAAGTGATTTCCTTCACATGCTCAAGCATGGGATCCTTGTCCATCTCCGGGTCGACAAAAAAGACGACCGGCATTTCGACTGACTCGCCGGGTTCCAGCGCCTGCTCGGTGAAGCAGAAACAGTCCAGTTTGTTGAAGTAAACGCCCGCCGACGTCGGTGTGACGTTGAACGTGGACGTGCCAACGGTCCGCCCATCGCTGACATTTGCCGCAATGTACGGCAACTGCGCGGTTTCACCCATTTTCAACGTGACAGAGCGTTGAGCAGGTTTGAAGTCCCATGGAAGTGCGTGATTGACGTTGCCGTCAAACCGAACAGTGATCACGCGATCGATCACCATTTCGCTTTCCTGTTCCGCAACCTGTGTCGTGCCGCCGAAGCCGGTGACCCGGCAGAAAAGATCATAAAGCGGGACGGCTGCGTAGGCAGCAGCGATCATAAAACTGAACATACCCAGGCAAGCAAACGCGACCTTGCGATTGCTGCGGGACAGGTTGTTCTGATCGTTGACTTCGGTCATCTTACCTCTCGTTACAACGGACGGTTCATGATGTCAGGCCCCAGCTTAACAATCGTCACAAGGTAGAACAGCAAGACAAGAGCAGCCAGCACAACCGCGATCGCGATCGATCGTGAGCGGCGCTTCTTTTTCTGCTCGTCGGTGAGAACAATACCCTGTTCGTTGTTGTCCATTTCCGTCAGATCCCCGCTACCAGGCTTTCGCCGAGAAGAAGTGCAAACAGCATGAACAGATAAAAGATCGAGAACTTGAAGAGACGAAGACAGGCTTTGCGTGCGGCGTCGCCTTCCCGCTTGCGCCAGATGTCGGCAGCCATCGCAACAAAGGCCAGTCCAAGAAGACCGGATGCAACACCGTAGAACAGGCTGGCATAACCCATGAAGTATGGTGCCACGCCAATCGGCGCGAGCAGGATGGAGTAGATCAGAATCTGGTGGCGGGTGTTGGTTTCACCGGCGACCACCGGCAGCATCGGAACACCGGCCGTCTCGTAGTCACCTTTTTTGAACAGCGCCAAAGCCCAAAAGTGCGGCGGGGTCCACATGAAGATGATCAGGAAGAGAACGAAGCTTTCCAAGCTGACGCCACCTGTCACGGATGCCCAACCGACCATCGGAGGGAATGCACCAGCCGCACCGCCGATAACAATGTTCTGCGGTGTCGAGCGCTTCAGCCACATCGTGTAGATGACAACGTAGAATGCGATCGTGAACGCCAGGAATGCGCCGGCAAACCAGTTGACCAGCAGTCCGAGCGTCAGGACGGATCCGATCGACAATGTGATGCCGAATGCGAACGCTTCTTCTGGTGTGATCTTTCCTGCCGGGATCGGCCGTTTTGCGGTGCGCGACATCACTTCATCGATGTCCGCGTCATACCACATGTTCAAGGCACCGGAAGCGCCTGCACCAATGGCTATGCAGAGGATCGCCACGGCGCCGAGGACAGGATGAATGGAGCCTGGTGCCAGCATCATGCCGACAAAAGCGGTGAAGATCACCAAAGACATCACGCGCGGTTTCAGGAGCGCCACGTAGTCGCTCACTGACCCTTCGCCACCGTTCCAAACGGTGCTGCTTTGATCCATCAAATCCTGGCGCTCTGCGAGCGACATGGGCGCGTCCCTTAATTCTTTATCTTCTGCCGGATTGGGTGCCCAACTTAGGGCTCGGTTCCGGACAGGTTGTTTTCAAGAGCGCACCGCGCCGGTGTCCGGCGCGGTGCGTAAGTTCAGAGCGGAAGGGCAGACCTTCCGGCCGCGGAATTACTTGATCCGCGGCAGGGTCTCGAACTGGTGGAACGGCGGCGGAGAAGACAGGGTCCACTCCAGGGTCGTTGCACCTTCACCCCACGGGCTGTTGCCAGCAACGCGCTTCTTGGAGAAGGCTTCGACGATACCGTAGATGAATACCAGGACAGCAAAGGCCGAGATGTACGATCCGATGGAGGATACGAAGTTCCAGCCAGCCAGCGCATCCGGGTAGTCGGCATAGCGGCGCGGCATGCCGTTCAGGCCCAGGAAGTGCTGCGGGAAGAAGATCAAGTTCACGCCAATGAAGGTGATCCAGAAGTGAGCCTTCCCGATCGTCTCGTTGTACATGTAGCCGAACATCTTCGGGAACCAGTAGTACCAGGCCGCGAAGATCGCGAACACGGCGCCCAGCGACAGAACGTAGTGGAAGTGAGCCACAACGTAGTAGGTGTCGTGGAACGCACGGTCGAGACCAGCGTTCGCCAGCTGCACGCCTGTCACACCACCGACGGTGAACAGGAAGATGAAGCCGATTGCCCAGACCATCGGGGTTTTGAACTCGATGGAACCGCCCCACATGGTCGCGATCCAGGAGAAGATCTTCACCCCGGTCGGAACCGCGATCACCATGGTCGCTGCCACGAAGTACGCCTGCGTCTCAACGGACATGCCGACGGTGTACATGTGGTGGGCCCACACGATGAAGCCGACAACACCGATCGCAACCATGGCGTAGGCCATGCCCAGGTAACCGAAAATCGGCTTACGGGAGAACGTGGAAATGATGTGGCTGATGATGCCAAAGCCCGGCAAGATCAGGATGTACACTTCCGGGTGGCCGAAAAACCAGAACAAGTGCTGGAACAGAACCGGGTCACCACCGCCTGCAGCATCGAAGAACGTGGTGCCGAAGTTACGGTCGGTCAGAAGCATGGTGATAGCACCCGCCAGAACCGGCAGGGACAGCAACAGCAAGAAGGCTGTGATCAGAACGGACCAGGCAAACAGCGGCATCTTGTGCAGGGTCATCCCCGGCGCCCGCATGTTGAAGATGGTCGTGATGAAGTTGATCGCACCCAGGATCGAAGAGGCACCTGCAATGTGCAGGGACAGGATCGCGAGATCCATTGCCGGGCCCGGCTGACCGGATGTGGACAGCGGCGGATAGATCGTCCAGCCACCACCAACACCGTTTGCTCCCGGAGGACCTTCAACGAAGAGCGAGAGGATCAGCAGAAGGAACGCCGGCGGAAGCAGCCAGAAGGAGATGTTGTTCATCCGCGGGAACGCCATGTCCGGTGCACCGATCATGATAGGCACAAAGTAGTTGGCATACCCACCGATCATGGCCGGCATGACCATGAAGAAGATCATGATCAGACCGTGGGACGTGGTGAACACGTTGAAGGTGTGAGCATTTGCAAAGATCTGCATGCCCGGCTCTTGCAATTCCATCCGGATGCCGACGGACAGAGCGCCGCCGATAATCCCAGCGAAAATCGCAAAGTACAAATACATCAGGCCGATGTCTTTGTGGTTGGTCGAATAGACCCAGCGGCGCCATCCGTAAGGATGGTCATGTGCCGCATGTGCTTCGGTCGCAGCCATTTTGGGCTCCCTCTTTAGTCGTTTTCAGCGGCGCTGCGTGTCAAATCGCGCGCAATCGCCAAATTGGCTCGCCGCCGCGTTACTTCGCGGCGACGGAGATTTCGTCCAGGTCGCCCTGTGCGGCGAGTTTCTTGGCTTCCGCGATGGAGGCCATCAGCTGCTCGTTGGCAACGTCCAGGTCGTCTTGCGCTGCAGAAGCCCACTGCTGGAACTGATCCGCAGAGACCACACGGACTGCGATCGGCATGAAGGCATGGTCCTTGCCGCAAAGCTCCGAGCACTGACCGTAGTAGACGCCTTCTTCGCGGGCGTGGAACCAGGTCTCGTTCAGGCGGCCCGGGATCGCGTCGATTTTGACGCCCCATGTCGGCATTGCGAATGCGTGGATGACATCTTCAGAGGTGACCTGAAGGCGCACGGTCGTGTCGACAGGGATAACCAGGTCGTAGTCGACTGCGAGCAGGCGCGGCACTTCGTCGATGGACACACCGCGCGCGTCTGCGACGGCCTGACGGTCAGCATCCTGAACCATGATGGAGTCGAAGTAGAGCTCACCCATGTTTTCGTCAGTGTACTCGTAACCCCAGTACCACTGGTAACCGATCGCCTTGACCGTCATGTCGTATTCCGGAATCTCAAGCTGCTTGTAGAGCAACCGGAAAGACGGGATCGCGATAATGACGAGGATCAGGATCGGCACAACAGTCCAGACGATCTCGATCGTCGTGTTGTGAGATGTACGGGACGGCACCGGGTTGTTCTTGGCGCTGAACTTCACGACGCAGTACATCAGCAGCGCCAAAACAAAGAGCGTAATGACTGTGATGATGATGAGAGTGAAGTTGTTGAACCAGGTGATGTCGTCCATCACATCGCTGGTTGAAGCCTGAAACCCGAGCTGCCAGTTGTTGAACCCAGGCTCTGCTGCCAATGCCGCTGTCGAAACACCGGCGAATGCGGTCGCCATCGTGACCAAATTCATGAGACGCTTGAAGACTGCCTTCACGTCCGCGCTCCCTTCCCTCAGCCGCCCAAATGGCGGCGCATGCTAAATTCCGGACCCTGCCCGGTCGAATACCTAAGTGCCGCAGTAATAGGCTTGCCGGAACTCCGCAAGCTTAAACTGCCGGTTCCAGACCCGGCCGTCCTTCTAAAGGATTGCCGGATATAACCACATCCACGGTTAAAGAGCGATGCTACCAATCGGCTAGGGCGGCGATCTGCCGCATCTTTTCATCGGCCCCTTTTGGCCGCACAAAAACCACAAGACGCCGTGCGCTGCAACGAAATTTGCGCGATTTCACAAGTAGCTCGGATTTTTTTCCAATTGAGAGAGATCAAGGACAGGCGGATTTTCGACAAAAAAACCGGCTATCCAAGAGCTTTGCACCGGCGGTGACTGGAATCGTCCGCATTCATGCGGCAATGTCTGGCCGGAAAACACTCCTGATTCGCTGCGGTCAGCACATTTTAAAACGTGCGCTGTGCGGATCTGACCACGAACGACTGGAGGAATTCTTGTCGACCCAGTTGCCGCAGCAGCGCCGTAGCCGCTCGCTTCTCTCCACCCTGCCGAAACTGGCGGCCGCCGCCGCGATCGGCCTGACCGCATTTGCGCACAGCCTGCAACCGGCGAGCGCCCAAGGCGAAATCCGCGCCAATCATGGCGATTGGCAAATGCGCTGTGACACGCCCCCAGGCGCCGCCAGTGAGCAATGTGCGCTGATCCAGAACGTGACCGCTGCCGATCGTGAGAACGTTGGATTGTCGGTCATCATTTTGCGGACGGCCGACAAGCAGGCCCGCATCTTGCGGGTTTTGGCACCGCTCGGCGTGTTGCTCCCCTCCGGCCTCGGCCTGAAGGTTGACGGCAACGACATCGGACGGGCGGGTTTCGTCCGCTGCTTGCCGAACGGCTGTATTGCGGAAGTGATTCTGGAAGACGAGCTGCTGAACCAACTGAAGTCCGGTTCGCAAGCGACTTTCATTATTTTCCAGACACCCGAAGAAGGGATCGGTATTCCGATCTCGTTGAACGGGTTCTCTGCCGGCTTTGACGCCCTGCCCTAATATACACCTGATCTGAGATCGAAAAGGCGCCCTCATCGGGCGCCTTTTTTATTCTGCTGCAGCGTCCGGGTTGGTCGCCTCGGCCGCCTTGCGCGGGGTCACCCGGTGCAGTTTGTCCGAACCGGCATACATGCCACCAGACAATTGCTCAGCCAGGCGCTGTTCATCGCGATACCGCACGTCTTCCTCAATCTGATCAATCCGATCGAGCGGCGTTCCCAGAGCCTCCAGTGCAGCCCTACCAAACACCACACTCGATTCGAACGTTTCACGGATCTGGAAGTCGACGCCCTGTTTGGTGAGGTCCATGGCATGCGCCCGATCCGTCGCGCGGCAGAAGATCAACGCTTTCGGGAAGTCCTCGCGGATCATCTCGATTGACTGCGCCATTACCTTGTCGTTTTCAATGCACATGGCGACAAGCGCCGCATCGCCAGCGCCTGCTGCCTCCAGGACATCTGCGCGCGTGGCATCGCCATAATAGACCCTGTAGCCTAGCTTCCGGGCATAGGCGATCCGGTCCGGCCGGTTGTCGATCGCGGTGATCTCAAGGCCTTCCGAGGTAAGGATTTGCGCAACGACCATGCCGAACCGGCCGAAACCGACGACAAGTACCGTTGGCGTTGCCTCATCGAATGTTTCAATGGACGGATTCTCAACACCCCGCGCTTTGGCCCGCGTGGCCAGCAAATCCAACCCCAGACAGGCCACCGGGGTTAAAAGCATTGTCAGAATGACAATTGCATTCAACAGGTTGGCGGTTTCATAGTCGAAGATCGAATTCACCACGGCCGCGGTGAACAGGACAAACGCAAATTCGCCGCCCTGAGGCAGGGTCACGGCGATCCGCATGGCATCGGAGTTACTGGACCCGGTCCCCCGCGACAAACCCCACAAGAAAAGCCCCTTAATCACCATGACCACGCACACTCCGCCCGCGATGTAAGCCCAGTTCGCCATGACCAGTGAAAAGTCGAGCGACATACCGACGGCTACGAAGAAAAGGCCCATAAGGAGCGATCGGAAGGGTTCGATATCGGCTTCCAGTGTGTGACGGAAACTCGATTCAGCAAGAAGCACACCGGCCAAAAACGCGCCCAACGCCATCGACAGGCCGACTGTGTGCATGATCCCGGCGCTGCCGAGCGCGACCAACAGGGCCGCGGACAACATGACCTCGCGGGCTCGCGTGGCGGCGAGCAGCAAGAAGACCGGTGAAATCAGGTATCGCCCGGTCAGAATCACCGCTGCCACCGCAGACAAAACGAGCAGCACTTCCTGCACAATTTCCGCGGTCGTTGATGGGCCCTCTCCGGGTGCCAAAATAGCAACCATGGCCAAGAGCGGGACGATGGCAATGTCCTGTAACAGCAAGATACCGAAAGCTCGCTGACCATATTCTGATGAAAGCTGCCCGCGCTCCTGCAAGATCTGCAGAGCAAAGGCCGTTGAGGACAGCGCCAAGCCGAAGCCCGCGACAAGGGCCGCTGATTGGCCCATGCCGGCGAGCTGCGCAAAGCCGAAGAGGCAGAACCCGGTCAACATCACCTGCGCCGTGCCAAGGCCGAAAATGTCACGCTTCATGCGCCAGAGTTTTTGGGGATCCAGTTCGAGGCCAATGACAAACAACAGCAGGACGACGCCGAGCTCGGCGACGTGCAGCACGTCCTCGCCGGAGCCCAGCAGCTGAAGACCATGCGGTCCGATTGCAGCGCCTGCCGCCAGATAGCCCACCACCGAACCGAGGCCGAGACGCTTCGCGATCGGCACCGCCACAACGGTCGCCGACAGAAAAATTATCGCTTCAGCAAATAAGGGAGGCGCACTTTCTGCAGCCATGCTCTCTCCGGCCCCCAGCCTGGTGTTTCATCTTACCCAATTAAACGGCGGAAATCTCGAAAGATTCCTAAACATGTTAGCGATTTGTCAGAAAGAAACATTGAGATAGGCCAAGACAGACAGCGTCTAAAGCAATACCGTGCCGCCAAGAAATCACCCGACCATTTCCTGCTCTCAGACTAGCGGTCAGGTGAGCGGACTCATGACACCCTTCTGGTAGGCCGGACGTTCGGTCAGTCGTTTGTACCAGGCCGCAAGATACGGCTGATCGGGACGCTCAAAGTCCATATTGAACCAGGCATAGGCAAGGCTCCCAAGCGGGATATCGCCGACCCCGCACGCGTGACCGGATAAATAAGGCTGGTCTTTCAACAGTGTATCGACAACGGCAAACTGAGCGGAACAATGCTCGATACCATGCGTGATGGCTGCTTGGTCCCTGTCTTCCGGAGCCGTTCGGACCAGATTCCAGAACAGGTTTCTGAACGGCATCCCGAACGAAAACGTGGTCCAATCCATCCACTGATCCGCCAGCGCCCATTCCCTCGGATCTTCTGAGAGGAACGGCGCAGTGCCATAAGTTTTGGCCAGATAGCGGCAGATCGCGTTGGATTCAAAGATGGTGAACTCCCCGTCTTGCAGGCACGGAATCCGGCCATTCGGGTTCAGCGCGAGATAGTCAGGCGTATCGACAACGCCAAAGGCCCCACCGGCATCGATCTGCTCGTAGTTCAGCCCGAGCTCTTCCAGGCACCACAGCACCTTGCGCACATTGGACGAGTTGATCCGTCCCCAGACGATTATGTCTGACGCCATTTCGCTATCACCCTAAATCGAAAACGGCCGGCAGAACTGCCAGCACAGGAGAGGGTTTGTTGCTACTGCGATGCGCCGGCGATTGCAAAATAAAAGGGCCTTCAGTGCTTTACTGAAGACCCTTCCTGTGTTGTTCAGATGGAAGTTATCGATGCTTAAACCGCAGTGCCACCCACTGTCATGGCATTGATCCGCATGGAGGGTTGGCCGACACCGACCGGAACCCCCTGCCCCTGCTTGCCACACGTGCCCATGCCCGGGTCAAGCTCCATGTCATTGCCAATCATCTCGACGCGGGTCAGGGCATCCGGACCGTTGCCGATCAGCATGGCACCCTTGACCGGCGCGCCAACCTTGCCGTTTTCGACCTTGTAGGCCTCCGTGCAGGAGAAAACGAACTTTCCGGACGTGATGTCGACCTGACCGCCGCCGAAGGCGACCGCGTAAATCCCATCCTTAACGGAAGCGAGAATTTCTTCCGGATCCTTGTCTCCGTTCATCATGACCGTATTGGTCATGCGCGGCATCGGGATGTGGGCGTAGGACTGGCGGCGGCCGTTGCCGGTCGGCTCCATCCCCATCAATCGGGCATTCTGGCGGTCCTGCATGTAACCGGTTAAAATACCATCCTCAATGAGCGTCGTCCGGGCCGCTGGCGTACCTTCATCATCGACCGACAGGGAGCCGCGGCGGTCCGGGATCGTTCCGTCATCGACAATCGTCACGCCAGGTGACGCCACCCGCTCACCCATCAGGCCCGCAAAGGCCGAGGTTTTCTTGCGGTTGAAGTCGCCTTCCAAGCCGTGCCCCACGGCTTCGTGCAGCAAAATGCCCGGCCAGCCTGGTCCAAGGACAACATCCATCTCACCTGCAGGTGCCGGAATGGCGTCCAGATTGACAAGAGCCTGGCGCAGCGCTTCGTCAACTCCGCCCTGCCAGTTTTCCGTGGTGATGAACCGCTCGAACCCTTCCCGACCGCCGCACCCATAAGAGCCGCTTTCCTGGCGGTCATCATTGCCCGCGACCACGGAAATGCTGAGGCGCACCATCGGGCGGACATCCCGCACAAGATGCCCGTCGGCACGCAGGATTTCGACAACCTGCCAGGATCCGGCAAGCGACGCGGAAACCTGACGCACGCGCGGGTCTTTTGCCCGTGCATAGGCATCTATTTCCTGCAGAAGTTTGACCTTGTCTTCAAAGCTTGGGCCGCCCAATGGATTGGCGTCGGTGTAGAGCGACAGGTTGGTGCGCGCCGGGGCAGCGGCATAGGTCCCGGAATAGCCTTTCGATACCGCGCTCACCGCATCGGCCGCACGTTTTAGGGCCGCCTCGGAGATGTCCCCTGCATGGGCATAACCGGCCGCTTCTCCAGCGACTGCCCGCAAACCGAACCCTTGTGCCGTGTCGTAGTTGGCGCCTTTTAGACGGCCGTTGTCAAAAACGAGGCCCTCGGTCTGGCGGTATTCAACAAACAGCTCGCCATCATCGGCATTGGCAAGCGCTTCCTTGGTGATGCGTCTGGCTGTTTCCAAACCCAGGCCAGATGTTTCAATCAGATCAGAACTGGACAGAGCCATCAGAGTTTCCTTGTTGATCCAGTGCCGCTGCCAGATACCAGACTGAGCTGAAAACCGGGCGGCATGTATGTCTTCTTGAAGACAACATAGGGATTTAGCGGGGCAAATCACCCCAAAAGCGCAGAAATCCACTTGGCATCATTTTAATATGAATATAATATTCATATTTAAGTGCAGATGATTTCCTGTCACCGATCCAGCTGGGCATCTTCCGAAGACCCAAGCCAGCCTTCCAAAAATCCTGAAAAACCGACTGCGGCCTCTCCGCGGCAAAAGGGCTTGCGCCATGACTGATCAGACCGGACGGCCGCTGCCGTCCAGCTTAATTGCATTCAACTCCTTTGCCGCAGCCCGTGGAGATGGCTTGCATCCGCGGCTTGCCGAGGCCTTGGCCAAGACCGGGCCTGTCTCTGGTCCACCCCTTTCATCTGAAACTGCCGATAACGTGGTCCGCGTCTGTTTTTCAAAACTACAAGCACCTGATCAAAAGACAGGATCTGAAAGGTCATGAACGGCGTTTTGATCGCCCTTCACCTGGTTGCGTGTCAGCCCAATCTGCTGGTCTGCGAGGATCTGTCCGCCTCCCGAGAGTATTGGGAGGATATGGACGCCTGTCAGATGGCCCGTGAACCCGAAATGGACCGGGCCCGGGACGATCTTCCAGACGAGACCGTTGTCATGTCCAGGTGCCGTCACACGATCGCGCCGGATGCCCGCACAGCGCCAATTTTCTAGGTGACATCGCCTTTGCAAACCGAACCGGACTTGCCGAACCCGCCCAATGTGCCATAAAGAGGCCCATGAGGACGCTAAACGTCCGGACAAAAAGCATCAGGCCACCATGAACCGCTACGAAAACCCGCGCATCCCGAGCGAAGCCCGCATCCGGTATCTCGATGGAGATTATCAGGTTGAGACGCCGGGAACCTTCGTGCGCTGCGCCGTGACGGGCACCGCGATCCCGCTGGATGAGCTGAAATACTGGTCGGTCGAACTGCAAGAGCCCTATGTCGACGCCCACGCGTCCATGAAACGCTACCTGGAAACGCAGGGTAAGAACTAAACCGTTTTTTCGGTTAGGACTTGAAAGCGCGGTTTCTCAGGCAGTCCTTGATCAGGGACACCAGCCGGTCTTCCTCCGGGATCTCCATTTGCACATCAAGAACTTCCGCCTCGGCAGCGAGCCAACGGAAGATTTCGCCGCGCTGTGTGGTGATGCGCGCCATGTCCTTGGCCGTGGTAACGAGTTGCAGCCCGTCCCGATCGGACTCCGTCAACAGTTCCCGGGCATCTGCTTCGCTGAAATCATGGTGATCGGCAAACTCCCGGGTCTTTGCCACCTTGTGACCGAGATCGGTGAGGGTCTTAAAGAATTTCTGGGGCCGGCCGATGCCGGCAAAGGCCAGGAGATCTTGGCCCGAGAGAGCATCGTTTGTTTCAGGAACGATATAAGCATGCAGAATCGGCAGCCCGCGCCGCCCCGCCAAATGTACGGCGTCCGAAGCCCGTTCGCCATCACCGACCAGGACCAGGCAGTCGGCCTTGACGATCTGTTTTTCCGCTGGCGCACGCAACGGTCCAGCTGGAAAACACAGACCATTGCCAAAGCCGGTCGCGCAGTCCACCAGGACCAAGCTGAGATCCTTGTGCAAAGACGGGTTCTGGAAACCATCGTCCATCAGGATCATGCCGACCGGCTGCTTTTCCAGCAATTCGGCTCCGGCGGGACGGTCTGCAGAAATCACTGTTGGCCCGGCTTGAGCCAAGAGCAGCGCTTCGTCGCCAACGTCCGCTGCAGTGTGTTGTGCCGGGTCAACAAGCACCGGTCCTTTGAGACGTCCGCCATAGCCGCGCAACAAAAAGCCGGGCGCATGCCCTTCCTTGCGCAATCGGTCTGACAGGCGGAGTGCGAAAGGGGTCTTGCCGGTTCCGCCGGTCACAAAATTACCGATACAGACGACCGGCAACGCGCTTCTTGCTTTTGAATGCTGCACCATCCGGCGGCCAGCAATGAGGCCATAGAGCCAAGCAACAGGTGCAAGGGCTAGCGCAGCCGCGCTGCGATTGGGTGTCCACCAGAAATCAGGCGCCTTGCCCATCGCCCCTCTCCATGGTGTCGGCCTGAGATGTTCCTGCAAGCATGGGCTTCAGCAAATCAGCTGTCCGGGTCAAGGCACCGCGTCCCTTGATGACCAGGTTCATCGCCTGGTCGATCTGCTGCTTGCGGTTATCAGGGTGGTCCATGAGGCGGGCAATTTCCGAGGCAAGCTGAGCGGGCTCCTCAACCTTAAGAGCTGCGCCTTGTTCCCAGAGATCCTTGTAAACGGCTCTGGCATTGGCGACTTTCGGCCCTGTAACCAGAGCCGATCCCAAAAGCACGGCTTCGACAGGATTGTGTCCGCCGGCGTCGTTGAACGACCCTCCGAGAAATGTCACCGGGGCCAAACGGTAGAACAACCCCATTTCGCCGAGCGTATCGCCCAGATATACCCCCGTCTCACCAGTCACCGGATCGCCGCAACTCCGCCGGGCCAAAGCGTGACCACTGTCCCTGACAAGTGCTGCCACATCATCGGCGCGCGCCGGGTGGCGGGGAACAAGGAGTAAAAGCAGGTCCGGATGTTCTTCAAGAAGACGCGCATGCGCCTTCAACGCCATTTCATCTTCGCCCGGATGCGTGAGGGCCGCCATCCAGACCGGGCGATCGCCAATTTGGTCTACAAGTTGGCGGAGATCTTCTTCATCAGCAGCTGGCTCTGCCGCATCGAACTTCAAATTGCCCGGCATTTCGACGTGCCGGCATCCGAGCTTCAAGAACCGCTCCTTGTCTGCATCGCTTTGCGCCAACACCAGATCGAGACACTTGAAGATGTAGCCAGAAGTTTTCGGGGCTTTCATCCAGTTGCGCGACGAGCTCTCCGACATCCGTCCATTCAGAAGTGCAAACGGGATACCGCGTTGATGCACCTCGTCGAACATGCAGGGCCAAATCTCGGATTCCACCACCATGGCCAGATCGGCCCGCCAATGATCCAAAAAGTTCGAAACGCATCCCGGCGTGTCATACGGCGTGAACTGATGAATTCCGGTTTCCGGTAACCGCTTTTCGGCGAGTTCAGCAGCCGTCACCGTAACACTGGTCAAGAGCACCGAGTGGCCGTCGCGTGCGAGCTGTTCGATCACCGGCAAGACAGACATCGTTTCGCCGACGCTGGCAGCGTGGATCCAAACAAGAGATCCCTTTGGCCGCGGCACTCCAGGAACACCGAAGCGCTCCCCCTTACGGCTTTCGATTTCCTTGCCGTTTGCAGCGCGGCGGCGGAACAAAAGATGCAGAAGTGGTGTCAATGCCCGTCCAAGGGCCCGGTAAAGCGTCAGAGCGATGGGGCGACGCTCAGCCATTCGGCCTTCCGACAAGCTCGTAAACGCGGCGCGTTGCAGTGTTGAGGCCGTCTTCCACTTTCTGGCGGTAGGCCTCAAGTCCTTCATCATCCGTGTCGGACGGCACCCAGATCAGGTCACCGCCAACGATTCCGCCGCGGCCAAAAGGCAAGTTGACACTCGCCTTGTCCCAGCTGTTCAGCTCGATGCTGCGGCTCGTGGCCACTGCGACCGGCAAAATCGGCCGGCCGGAGTGTTTGGCGAGCTGCACAATCCCGGCACCGGAGTGCCGTGCGGGCCCTTTCGGAACATCGGCGGTCATCGCGATGGAATATCCGTCCTTCAACGCCCTTACCGCCTCGATAAACCCGCGCATGCCACCGCGCTTCTTGATTTGGTGCGCAGTCCGCCCGCCAGAGGCCCGGATCAATCCCATGCCCAGCTTCCGGGCGGCAATTGCATTGATCTCGCCGTCCGCGGATTTGGAGATCATCACCTTGGCCGGCCAATGCGAAGGTTTGGCGAACGGCACCATGAAGTGCTGTCCGTGCCACATGGCCACGATCACGGGCAGGTCCTTGTCCGTATCTTCATGGATGGTCACAGGCTCGATCGTAAAGCGGTTCGTGTAATAAACCAGCTTCAAATATCCAGCGAGCAGGGAGCCGATTGCCGAAAGAACAAGCGGATGTCGGCCGATGCGTTTTAGCATTTTTCTTTTTGCCCAAGTATGGAGCGGCGCCGTCAGCTGGCCGTATCGGGGTCCAGCAAGCGGTGCATGTGTACAATGAAGTAGCGCATGTGCGCATTATCGACGGTGGCCTGCGCCTTGGCTTTCCAAGCCGTGTAAGCCTCCGCATAGTTCGGATAGATCCCGACGATGTCCAGTTCATCCAGATCGCGGAATGTCAGACCGTCGGGACTTTCCAGTTCGCCGCCGAAGACCAAATGCAGGAGTTGTTTCGGTGCTTCTGTATCGCTCATGAACAGTCCTTGTTTGCCTGGATCCTCGAGGCTTTAAGCAATCAGCTTTCCCAGAACGTTGCGAACCGGCCCGCTCAGTTGCACAGGGGCTGCAACAAGTGCGGGATGGCGCGTCTTCGCGCGGTTGTAAAGCAGTTGCTCACCCGACAGATCGGTCAGAGTTCCGCCAGCTTCCTGCACCAAAAGATCGGCGGCTGCAAGATCCCAATCGCTTGGTCCACCCCGTGCCGCTCCGACATCCACCCGGCCACACGCCACCATGGCGAGCCGGTAAGCCAAAGACCGCAACACATCCGTTGCCTCAAATCCGGCCGCTTGAACGTCTTTGTTGGCGGCAATCGAATAGGGCCCGGTTAACAGGGCTCCCACCGTTTCGGTTCTGTTCGAGACCGCTATCTCATCCTTGTTCAAGGACGCCCCACCGCCTTTTGCCGCAAGGAACATTTCCTTGCGTCTTGGACAATAGACCGCGCCCGCTACAGGCCGACCCTTGTCGACAACTGCGACGGATACAGTCCACTCATCACCGCCCGCCAGGAAGGCGCGGGTTCCATCAATCGGATCCACGATGAACACGCGGTCATGCTGCAGCCGGATCGGATCGTCAGCGGTTTCTTCCGACAGCCAGCCGTAGTCCGGCCGGGCCGCGCACAAGGTTTCACCAAGAAAACGGTCGACGGCGATGTCAGCCTCCGAGACCGGAGACTTGTTGCCCTTGAACCAAGTTTCCGGATCGCGGCCGAAAAAGGTCAGCGCCAGCTCACCGGCCTCCAGCGCCGCATCTTCTAAAAGCTTCAGATCGGCTTCAAAGGCAGCAGCATCAATTCCCGGCAAGGGCCATTCCTTCAATCAGGATGGAGGGAGCCGCAGCCGCATAACGATTGTCCAGATCACTGCCCGGCACCATACGCTTGAACATGTCCTTCAAATTGCCTGCGATCGTGATTTCGCTGACAGGTCGGACGATCTTGCCGTTTTCGAACCAGAATCCGGCAGCTCCGCGCGAATAATCTCCGGTGAGGCCGTTTACTCCGTGACCAATTAGATCCGTCACAAGAAGGCCGTCGCCCGCGTCAGCCATCAACTCTTCCAGAGACTTTTCTCCCGGCATCAAGGTCACGTTTGTGGAGCCCGGAGACGTGCCACTGCCTGCGCGCCGGGCACGGCCGTTCGGGGTCAAACCGAGCTCTCGTGCCGAAGCCCCATCCAAATACCAGTGTTGCAGGACACCGTCTTCAACCATATTCAGAACGCTCGCCTCGGTTCCCTCACCGTCGAACGGGCGGGTTGCCGCGCCACGGCGCTTGAACGGGTCGTCAACAACCGTCAGGCCGGGAGCCAAAACCGCCTCTCCCATCTGATCCATCAGGAAGCTGGTCTTTCGCGCGACCGATGCGCCATTTATCGCACCGACCAGATGTCCAAGGATGCTGCGGGCGGCCCGCGCTTCATAAACCACGTTGGTGGTGCGCGTGGAAAGTTTGTCCGGGTTGAGCCTGCGCATAGCCCGCTCCCCGGCCCGGCGGCCGATATCAGCAGGTGCATCAAGGTCTTCAAAGAACGTGCGGCTGTCGAAATCGTAGTCCCGCTCCATCGCGGTGCCATCACCGGCCACCGCCGTCATGGACATGCCGAAACGGGAAGAAAGGTATGACCCTTGAAACCCATGGCTGGTGGCCATCACCACACCGGCAAGGCGCCAGGATGCCGATGCACCTCCGGATTTGCTGACCCCCTCCACGCTGAGGCCCGCAGCTTCTGCTTCGAGCGCTATGTTAGTGAGTTCGTCGGCCGACAGTTGTTTGCTATCCAAGAGCTCCAGTTCCGGCAGCTGCTTAACCAGCAAGTCCGGATCAGCGAGGCCCGCAAAGGGGTCTTCCGGCGCCACCTTGGCCATGGCGACAGCGCGTTCCGCAAGATCTGACGGATTGTCCAACTGATTGGCCGACACAGCTGCACTGCGTTTTCCAACAAAAACCCGCAGCGTGACGTCATCCCCCTCGGCACGTTCGGTCTCTTCGACCTTGCCGTCCCGGACTTCAACGCCCAGAGAGACACCAGTGACTGCAATGGCGTCGCAAGCGTCTGCGCCTGCATTGCGGGCCGCAGCAACCAAACGTTCGGCTCGGGATTGGAGTTCAGCTTGATCAATCAATTCGGACATTCATACCGCCTTAGTGTTGGCATACCGCCTTATGTTGGGCTGTTGTTTACGCTCCAGACGATAGAGCCGCAACCGTTGGAGGATAACTAATGGTGTGCGGCGGAACGAAAACCGATTTGCATGGAAATTGGGGCTGCATGCCGCTCTTGCCAAGCCATTATGCTCAACAGAGTGTTAGCGGGCTCGTTACACTCCAGTAACCCTCTTTAAAATCACAGTTTTTTAACCGTGTCTCTTAAGCAGATCACGACTCTTCGGTGTGTAGAGTAACTTCATCAAGAGGCCAAAAGGCCCGGTGGAGAAGTCACAGTGAAGCGTCAAACAGAACAACAGATGACACAAGCGGCCGGGATCGGCACCGAGCAGGTGCTGCATCCCGGTTGCCTCCCAATCCAGTTCCAGCAACGCCTGGAAGCCCGGCCAGGAACAACCTCCCTTCCGGCCGATATCTTTCTTGATCGCGAAAAAGCAATCATCAAGCGCCGTGTTGGCGGTCTGCCAGTCACAATCGTTGTTCCGATGCATGGTTTTGACGGCGTGATGGTGCGCATTGTTCCAGGCGCTACGCCTGGAGAAATCCTCGCCAGTTTGATCCTGAAGCATCCTGACAGTGCGCTGTCGATTACACTGGTGGAAACACATTCATCCGACGAGCTGGCAACGCATTGGAGCCGCTGGGCGCAAGTCTTGTCGTTGCCCATGCTGGTGTGTGATCTCGGTGGTGCCGTCAAACCGATTGAAGCTTTTCAAGCCAACCCGGCTGCTGCCCCGGCGCCACGCCGGAAACTGCGTCTCCTGACCGGCCGCCGCCCACGCTTCCTGAACCGCCGGCAAACAGGATCACTTGGCAAAGTGTCTGCGAGTTACGCTCACGAACGCGAGATCATCGCGCGGGACTGACTCTACGCCTTTCGATTTCCCGTCAGGCGAACATCCCTGAAATCAAAGTATCTGCTGTGAAGCCGATAAACAGGATCCAGCCGTAGATCTTGTTGGATCGGAACAGCTGGAGACACTGATCCCCGTCATCAATATCGATGATGACGATCTGCCAGCCAAGATGGATCGCGCCCAGAAGAATGCCAAGGAAAGCAGCCGGTCCGGCATCGGCCAAGGCTGCAGCAAGGGCAAACAGTAGGGACGCCAAAGCATAAAGCACGATCAGTGCAAGCCGGGTGCGATCGCCGAACAAACGAGCGGTCGACTTCACACCAACCAAGGCGTCATCTTCCTTATCCTGATGGGCATAGATCGTGTCGTAGCCGATGGTCCAGCATATCCCGCCGATGTAGAGCAGGATTGGCGCCAAGGACAGCTCTCCAAAAACCGCAGCCCACCCCATCAACGCGCCCCAGGAAAACGCAAATCCCAGGAACAGCTGTGGCCAGTTGGTGATCCGTTTCATAAACGGATAAATCGCGACCGGGATGAGCGATGCGATACCCAGCGCAATCGAGAAACGGTTGAATTGCAGCAGGACCAGCAGACCGACCAGCGCCTGAACCACTAGAAATATATTTGCCTGACGTTTGCTCACCTGCCCGGCAGGGATCGGCCGGGAGCGCGTCCGCTCTACCTGGGCATCGATATCAACGTCCACAATGTCATTGTAGGTGCATCCAGCACCGCGCATTGCAACGGCACCGATCAGGAACAAGAGCATGTGCCAGGGATTCGGCCAGCTGTTGCCCGCCGCGATTGCCGCAAGCGCTGCAGACCACCAGCAAGGCCAAAGCAACAGCCACCAGCCGATCGGCCGTTCCCAGCGGGCCAGACGGGCGTAAGGGCGCAAACCCGCAGGCAGGCGGGTATCAACCCAATGCTGCTTGACCGCATCTGCAACCGGGCCGGTATCCCGGGTGGAAAAGAACATGGTGTGGTCCCTGATTGACGTTTCGCGCGTTAAGAATCCCGCCGAGTCCGCGTTTGATTTCCCGCAGCTTTACCGGCTGCGCAAATGAAAATCACCCCCAAGCGGCAATTCACACAGTAAAGCTCTGGAGATCCATTCGCGAGAGGCATAACTGACGCAGTCCGTCCCGCAAGACCAATTTGGAGCGACTCTTAGCAGCTATCGTCACTTTCCTGATCGGAATACCGAATGAGAGCGGTCCCGGAAAATCCTTCGATTTCGCACACGGCTGCGAGCGGATCATCTTCCTTTACATAGGCGACCACCACGTCCGGACCGAAGTTTTCCAAGTCGCCAATGATTGCCCGGAGAACCCGCTGGGCAAGCCCCTGCCCTTCATAGGCTTTTAGCAACTGGAACTCCTCCAGTACCGCAAGCTGACCTCCCCACGAAACAGATTGCTGAAACGACACGCTAGCATATCCCGCTGGGTTACCACGCACATCAATCAGGTAGATCCGACCGACCGATGCATCGACAAGAAACCGGCTGATGGCACTCTCATATTGCTTGTTGAACGTCCGGCCCACCTCTTCCCGGCATGTCCGGACAATGCTGAGTATGTCCCGCCGGTTGACCGGAGACCCCAACACGACCTGCCATGTACGGCTCATGTCCTCTCCTGTAGGCTGATGGTCATCTTGTCGGGCAACGGCACACCTCCGGCCCAATTGCGGCACCGGCGCCGGCATGTTAGACCGCGCCTCACTTGCGGAAGCGGCCCTGCCGGCCCCGACATCCGCTCCCCTTCTTGTTGATGCATGTGAGATTGGCGTTTCATGAAAGTTCTCCTGATCGGATCCGGTGGCCGCGAGCACTCCCTTGCCTGGGCCTTGGCGAAATCCCCGAAGCTCACAAAGCTTTACGCGGCCCCTGGGAATGCCGGTATTGCCGCACATGCAGAGCTCACCGATCTGGACGTTTCAGACCATGCAGCCGTGATCACCTTTTGCCGCGACAAGCAGATCGAGTTTGTTGTTGTCGGCCCGGAGGCGCCGCTCGTCGCCGGGTTGGTGGATGATCTGGAGGCGGCTGGCATCAAGGCCTTTGGTCCAAGCAAGGCCGCTGCGCAGCTTGAAGGCTCCAAGGCCTTTACAAAGGCTGTTTGCGACGAAGCGAACATCCCGACGGCAGGATATGGCCGGTTCGACAACGCCGCGGATGCCCTGGATTACGTGCGCACAAAGGGCGCGCCCATCGTCATCAAGGCGGACGGTCTGGCTGCCGGCAAAGGTGTTGTGGTCGCCATGACACTTGCGGATGCGGAAGACGCTGTTTCGGATTGTTTTGATGGCTCGTTCGGTGCGGCGGGCTCGGAAGTCGTGATCGAAGAGTTCCTGGAAGGCGAAGAAGCGAGCTTCTTTGTCCTGTCTGACGGCATTAACGCTCTGCCTCTGGCAACGGCGCAGGATCATAAACGCGCCTTTGATGGCGACGAAGGTCCGAACACGGGCGGCATGGGAGCCTATTCTCCGGCTCCTGTACTCACCGATGCTCTGGTTACAGAGATCATGCGTTCCATCATCGAACCAACAATCGCGACGCTGTCCAAGCGTGGCACGCCGTTCAAGGGCGTTCTCTACGCGGGTCTGATGATCACATCGGACGGACCCAAACTGATCGAATACAACACACGCTTTGGCGATCCTGAGTGCCAGGTGCTGATGATGCGCCTGAAAAGCGATCTTCTGGAACTGATGATCGCAAGCGCGGACGGCACACTCGATCAATCCCGCGCTGACTGGCACGATGATGTTGCATTGACGGTTGTCATGGCTGCCAAAGGGTATCCGGGTTCCTATGAAAAGGGCACGGAGATCAAAGGCTTGAATGCTATCTCGGCAGATGAAGCTGAAGTCTTTCACGCCGGAACAAAGTCCGATGGCGATAAGATTCTTGCAAATGGCGGCCGCGTTTTGAACGTTACGGCGCTCGGTACATCGGTGAAGGACGCACAAGAAGCTGCCTACAAGGCCGTGTCGAAAATCGATTGGCCAGAAGGTTTTTGCCGGTCCGATATCGGCTGGCGCGCTGTTGCGCGTGAGAACTGAATTAGCCCAATAGACCGATAGCCATAAACGTCTCAGATAAATAGGCTCCTCCCGACGACTTATGTTGGGAGGATACTGTGGGCGACACACTGCCAGACCTGTTTCCAGGTTTCGAAAGCCATTTCGTCGAAACTGCGCAAGGGCCGATTTTCTGCCGGACGGGCGGCAATGGCCCGACACTTTTGCTGGTGCATGGCTATCCGCAGTCACATGTCATCTGGCACAAGATCGCTGCGGACCTTGCCAAATCCTTCACACTCGTGATGCCGGATCTTCCAGGATACGGGCAGTCCGTCATCCCCCCCTTGAGTGACGATCATGCCGCTTACTCCAAGCGGACCATGGCCCAGACTTTGGCCGAGGTCATGGCACATCTTGGCTATGACCAGTTTGGGGCGGTTGGGCATGATCGGGGTGGGCGTGTGGTGTATCGTATGGCGCTCGACATGCCCGATCGGCTTTCTGGCGCTGCGGTTCTCGATATCCTGCCGACCTTTGACTACTGGAACCATCTTGACCGCACCTTCGCACTGAAGATCTATCATTGGGCGTTTTTGGCTCAACCGGCGCCCTTTCCTGAAAACATGATTGCCGCCGACCCAATCCCGTTTCTGGAGCACAAGCTCGCAAGCTGGAGCGCGGCAAAGGACCTGTCGCCCTTCTCTAAGGGTGCGCTTCAGCACACACGCGCCTGGTTTTCAGATCCGGCGCGCATCGCGGCGAGCTGCGAGGACTACCGGGCCGGGGCGCATATCGATTACGATCATGATGCAGAGGACCGTCGGACAAATAAAACCATCTCCCAACCGTTTCTTGCATTGTGGGGCAAACAGGGGATTGCGGCCAGTATCGAAGACCCGCTGGCGACCTGGCAGACATGGTGTCCTCATGCCAAAGGTAAGGCAATTAAGGGCGGACATTTCCTGCCGGAAGAGTCACCAAAAGAAATTGCGCAGGAGATACTCGAATTCTTTTCCCTGTAGAAAATACCAAAGTATAAAAAATCAAATTCCAGCTTCAACCAAACTTGCTGAGCTTAAATGCACATGGTGTTAAGCTGTTAAAATGCAGTGCTTTTCAGTGAAAGTCCTTAATTTTCTTAACACTCTTATTCAATGCAATTTAACGAATACCCGCTATCGATAATTATGGCAGGGACTCTTCCTATCCGATTGGCGCCATCTGGGCTGCCGGATTTTGAGGATAGTGCCTGACGAGGTGCGGGGGGCAACCGTACGCAACGGTTGAAGGTTTGGCGTGGTTGAGCGGAGTATGCGGGACACCGAAGTGAAACGGTCCGGATATCATTTTCTCGATACTGTGGAATCCCGGTTGGATCACATCGCCGCTCAATGGAGCGACGATGGCGCTCGGATTGAACGCCCGCTTAAAGCTGTCTTTATTGGGTTTCTGGCGCTCATCGTTTGCATTCTAACGCTCCAGAACATCGTCACTGAAGTCGCGCGGCTGCAAGTTCCATTCGATCGAGTGCAGTCAGCTTCCAAAAAGCTGGTCCATCAGGAACAGCAGCGCAATGCCCAGGCTCTTGCAACGCTCACAGACCGTTTGACGTCCGATGACAATTTGACTTCGGCGATGGTCAAGAATGATCCCGCATCTGTTGCACTTTATGCAGAGCGTGCTTTTGAGACCTTCAACGGCAAAGAGGGGCCTTACCGGTTGGCAGTTTATGGATCTGATCATTCGGTTCTGTACCGAAAAGGTCCTCCGGCAGCCGCTTTGAAGATTTCGTCTGACATAACCGGAGACGATGATCATGCAAGTGCGCCAAGTGTCTCCAACAGCCTCGAATACGATCAGGCTGGAACCATTGTGGTTCGCAGCACGGAACCTTTGGTGCATGAGGGCCGGTTACTCGGCTATCTGGATTTGAGTTCCAGTATCGAAACCCATCTGATGCATTTGAGTTCTGCCGTTAACGGCAAGATCCTCAAAACCGGCGGGCCGGTGACCGCTGCGTCCACCGCCGGTTCTAATGATCAGAACGCACAAGTAGCATCAGCCGCTGTGCCACTGCTGTTCAAGGAAGATGACACGGTTCTCATGACCGAGGGCCTCGCACTTCCATTGGCGAATGCTGCGCCGGGCTCGAAAATCATGCTGCAGCGGGACGTTACAGCTGCTGCAAACGCCTTTTTCAAAACCACCCTCGTCGTGCTGCTTGTCTCCTTGGGCTTCGCGATCCTTGCCTGGGTTGTCATGCAGCGCCTCTTGGCCCGGCTTCAACGCCGAATTGGCCGCACATGGTCCAGCCTGGAAGAAGCCGTCAGTTCCAACACCAAGGAACTGGAACGCAGCCGTGCCCAGCTTCTTGAGGCTCAAGCGATTGCCTCAATCGGCAGCTGGGAGTGCGATCTCAGCACGAAAGAGATCTCTGCCTCGGAAGAGTTTTTCCGGATTACCGGGATTTCGCCCACGACAGCGTCTGGCAATCTGCTGGAGCAATTGATCGAGCGCGTGCCTGCAACAGATTTACCCCGGGTCAAGTCAGTCATTCATCATGCTCTCGCGCATTGCCAGCCTTTTGATCTTGAGCATTCGATCTTGAGAGCTGATGGCTCGCTTGCAAGGATCCACACCAAAGGGCGTGTCTTCAAAGGCGAAAATGGCCGGAGCGTCCGGGGTATAGGCACTGTCCACGACATTACGGAACGGTCCAACACGGAACGCCAGAACACGCTGATGGCAAAGATCCTCGAGACGTCGCTTAACGAGATCTATGTCCTCAACGCCGATACCTACCAAGTTGAATACGCAAACGCCTGCGCGATTACGAACCTCGGCTACACGCTGACCGAGCTGCAAAATTTGACGCTCTGGGACATCAATCAGGAGTTCAGCCGCTCTACCATTGCTGAAAAACTCGTGCCTTTGGCTGAGGGGACAGAGGCCAATATCACGGGTGAAGCCCAACAGCGCCGGAAGGATGGAACGGATTATCCGGTCGACTTCCAGATCCAGATGGTGCGCGACCAGGGCCGTAATCGCATCGTCGCCATGGCGAACGACATTTCGGAGCGGGTTCAGCGCGAATCTGAAACCCGAGACGCGAAGGAACGAGCTGAGCGCCTTGCCTATTTTGATCCTCTGACGAAACTCTCGAACCGCGCCGGTTGTCAGCGCGATGCCGGAAAGCGGTTCGCCAAAACCAAAAAGCCGGCATTCCTCATCCATGTTGATATGGACAATTTCAAACGGGTCAATGACACGCTTGGGCACCTGGCGGGTGATTATTGCCTTGCAGAAACTGGACGCCGCCTGCGCGAAGTCAGCCGCGGGCTCGGGACGCCCTACCGTTGGGGCGGCGATGAGTTTGTTATTCTGGCCAATTCCTCAGACTCCGATCCGAACGAATTGTGTGAGCGCGCACGCCGACTGATGCGTGCCCCGATGGAGTTCAACGGCACAACCTTCTGGCCGACCGTCAGCATGGGGATTGCCCTGTGCCCGGACCATGGCACGAACTTTGACACACTTCTGGTGAATGCGGACCTTGCGCTTTACCGGTCCAAACACAGCGGCAAGGACCGGTTTACGTTCTATTCATCCGACCTGCAGTCCGTGAACGACAAGGAAGCGGAACTTGAACGCGAGCTGCACATGGCAGCTCAACGCGACGAGTTCTTCCTGGTCTTCCAGCCACAGGTCAACATGCGCACTCACAAGGTCGTCGGGGTGGAAGCCCTTGTCCGCTGGCAACATCCGGAACGTGGCGTCGTTTCGCCAGGCGAGTTCCTACCCGTCGTTGAAAAGACGGGCTTTGCCGCCGTTCTTGGCGAAATTGTTCTCGATAAGGCGTTCGCGGCAGCCAAATCCTGGCAGGATGCAGGACTGGATTTCGGCCGGATTTCGGTAAACGTTTCTCCGGCGCACCTGTCCTCCGGCATGCTGTTCGATCAATTCAAAACCGCCATGGAGCGGCATGATCTGGCACCAGAACGGATCACAGCCGAAGTCTTGGAGTCAGTGTTCCTGGACGACCACAAATCAGGTCACCTTTCGACGCTCAAGGATCTTTATGAAATGGGCGTGCATGTGGAGCTGGACGATTTCGGTACAGGGTATGCCTCGCTTACCCATGTGGTCGATCTTCCCATCAACGGTTTGAAAATCGACCGCTCGTTTACCCAGCAGCTGCTGGAAGATGACCGCAAGGAAATCCTGATCAACCAGCTGATCCACCTGGCCCGCTCGCTCAATATCTCGGTTGTTTGCGAAGGTGTCGAGACGGAAGAGCAATATGACCGCCTGCGCATGATGGGCGACTTTGCAGTCCAGGGCTTCCTCATTGCCAAGCCCCTGCGTTTTGAAGACGCCACCAACTGGATGTCGGAAACCGCAGAAGACCTTTATTTCGTGTTTTAGGACCTGCCCATCACACCGTCACACAGCTGACGTTATGATCAGGCAACGAGTGGCCAAAGGGCCGTTGAGCGACAATACGCCCCCGACAACCGCCGAACAATCAACAGAGGCATCAGGCCACATGCTGCAAAACGCGTCGTATCCCAAGATCGGCCTGGCCCTTGGCGGCGGCGGAGCAAGGGGCCTTGCCCACATTCCCGTTCTTGAAGCGTTTGACGATTTGGGGATCAGACCCCACAAAATCGCCGGAACATCTATCGGTGCGATCTTTGGGGCAGGCTATGCTGCCGGGCACAGCGGTGAGGACCTGCGCGCCATCGCTCTGGATTTGTTTGCCGACAGCAATAAAGTCCTATCGCGCTTTTGGAAACTTGGTCCCAAACGCATCCGGGACCTCTTCCGTGCCGGGCCGGTTCAATTCGACCCCGTCGGTGTGCTGGACGCCTTTGTCGCCGAGCATCTGCCACCCCGATTTGAAGACCTCGATGTCCCCTTGCGAATCCTGGCAACCGATTATTTCGGCTGCACTGAGGTCGATTTCGAAACCGGCCCGCTGCTACCCGCTATTGCAGCCTCTATTTCGATTCCAGCCGTTTTTCGTCCTGTCCGGCATCAGGGAAGATTTCTGATCGACGGGGGTGTTGTAAATCCGTTGCCCTTCGACGGCTTGCGGGAAGAGTGCGATTTTGTAGTCGCGGTTGACGTTGTCGGCGCCCCGGTTCCGCGTTCAAATCCAGCTGACATCAGTATGCTGGACTCGATTTTCGGATCTTCGCAGATCCTGATGCAGACGATCACGGCGCAAAAACTCAAGCTGGATCAACCGGATATTCTAATCCGCCCGCAGCATGACAATACCCGCGTGCTCGATTTTCTGAAAGCAGGAGCAATTCTGGAAAAGTCCGAAACCTTACGTGGTGTGACACGGGCCAAGCTGACAGAACTGCTAAATACAACAGGCGATTCAATCAAATAATCTCAAATACTATTCAAGCAATTTCCCTCGCTTAATTTACCGACTGTGGATACTTAAGACTCAATTAACTGAATTTCGCGATCCTTCTCTATGAACCGAGGAGTAGAGCAATGCCGATGGCAAAGGGATCCGCAGATTTAGAGACTTGCCCCGTCACGGATGACATCCTGAAGAAACTACTGGATTCTGCCCTGAACGCGACGGCTGAGATCACTGGCCAATGGCCAGCTGCACAACGCGCAGCAATGGCAGTTTACTGCTACCGGCGCGCCCATTTGCGCAGTCTGGGCCTTCAACTTGCCGCCCAATGCGAACAATCCGACCTCGTGCGCGAAGCCGGAACAGCCGGCGAAATGATCTATCTACAATCCAAAACTGCCGGTGCGGCCACCGACGATCTGAAGACACGCCCCCGCGGCACGAGACCGCCGGTCAGCCTTCACATCGTTTGATTGAGTTCCCGGGGCGGGTCCTTCCTCCCACCTGCCCCCACCTGGCAACCGTCCAACAGGCCGGTTGCCTTTTCTTTGGGCAAATGAATGTCCTGCCGATCAAATTCCTCGCGATCACCCATAATTCCTTGCCGGTCTTGCCTGAAAGCCTAGTATTATCTGGGTGACACTCGCGAGTGGGGATCGTTCAGCATGTGGCAGTCCATCCATTGCATCCGACCGGCTACCTGGTTTCGTCGACGCTTTGAAAGCAATGCGGCGTTCCTTCTCACCTTCTTTTCGGCAATTCTCTTTGCTGGCCCTGCTCTGGCGATCTGCCAGGTCGTCGCTGATGCTCCGTACAAGCCGTTGCAGCCGGGCGAAGTCCGGGTGTGGAACGCCAATCTGGAGCCAGATCAAGTTAGCGTTCGCTACATCGGGCATTCTACCTTTGAGCTGGAAACCCCCCAAGGGATCCGCATCGCAACCGACTACAACGACATTTACCGTCCGTTTCTTCCGCCGACGATCGCCACGATGAACGGAGCCCACAGCACCCACTATTCGCTGAACCCTGACCCGAACATTGAACATCTGCTCTATGGCTGGAACCGGAACGGCGGCCCGATGGATCATGATATCTTTGTTGGCGATGTTCGCGTTCGAAATATTCAAACCAACATTCGTGGCTGGGACGGGGAGAGCCGCCGGCTCGGCAACTCAATCTTTATCTTTGAAGCCGCGGATTTGTGCCTCGCCCACTTGGGGCATTTGCATCACCGGCTGACGGAAAACGATTTGCTGCGCCTTGGGCAGATTGATGTCGTGTTCGCCGCCATTGACAACTCTTCGACCCTTAGGCTCGACAGCCTTATGGACGTGCTGGCCGCCATCAGTCCATCGATGATCATTCCGATGCATTTTCATTTCGCTGGGGCCCTTCCGGCATTCATGGGCCGGGCAACGGAACAGGGCTACCGGATCGTCCGTGCGGAGACTTCAAGTGTGACCGTGAGCCGTAGCACACTGCCAGCGGAAAAAACGGTCTACATCATGATGCCCGGCGGAGCATAGATCAGGACGCGATTACTCCTGATCAAACCGCAGAAACAGAACCTGACTGTCACCGGCCTTGCGCCGGTCGAGTTCGGTGAACCCTTCCGGGACTTCAACATCCGCAGAGCTCCGCTCCTCAAGAATGCAGATCGCGCTTGCCTTCAGCCATCCGCCTGTCGCAGCAGAAACGAGTGCCCTCTCTCCCAGTCCCTTGTCGTAAGGCGGGTCGGCGAAAACCAAATCGAAGGGTTCAATCGTTCCCGGTTCGCCGAGCTTGGTCGCATCCCGCCGGAATATCTTGGCAGCGCCATTGAGCCCGAGGCTTTCCATGTTCCGGCGGATGACACCACGCGGTTCAGCGGCTTCTTCGATAAAGGTGCAGTGCCGCGCACCACGGCTGATGGCCTCAAAACCGAGCGCTCCTGTGCCGGCAAAAAGGTCGAGGACCCGGCATCCATCAATCTCGAACTCAAGCCCATGCGCAAGGATATTGAAGACAGTTTCGCGTAACCGGTCGCTGGTCGGCCGCGTGGCATTTGACTTGGGCGCTGCCAATGCAGCGCCCTTGAAACGTCCGGCAACTATTCTCACGAACGGTCTCCGCGGCGCGGCGGACGGCCACCGCGATCCGGACGGCCGCCGCGATCTGGGCGGCCACTGCGGCCTGACCGGTCGCCCCGATCCGGGCGGTCACCACGGCCTGCGCGATCCCGCCCTTCTGACCGTCCACCTTGATCTGAGCGATTGCCGCGCTCTGGCCGGTCGCCGCGGAACGGACGGTCTTCGCGAGGTCCGTCCTTCCGATCACCTTTGTCGCGGTTTGTGCGACGCTCCTGCTGTTTGTCCTCAACGAGGCCTTCATCTCCCCAAATCCGGCGTTGCGGCAGGGTCGGACGCTCCTCGTTGTAATCCTTGCGAAACCGCGGTTCGGACGTCATGCGGAACTTTGACCGCGGTGAGACTTTCTCCCGGCGTGGCCCTTCGTTTCTCCGTTTGCCCTGTTTTGGACCACCGTCGTCGCTCCGCGAGGCTTTCTTTCGATCCGTCGCCGACTTACCTTCACGGGCCGTCAGCCATTTGCCCTGGCCCTTTTCTGAGGAGCCCTCCCGGCCGCCGCCGCGCGGACCGGACCTTTTCTTGTCCTCTTCATGCTTCGGCATATGGAAGATAGGCGCATCGAAGTCGGCGGCTGCCTCTTCCGCCAAGGCATCTCCCAGTTGGTCGCGAAGAACACGGCCACGAATTTCTCGCACATCTCCTTCGGCCAGATCCATGAGCTGGAATGGACCATAGGATAGGCGGATCAGCCGGTTGACCGACATCCCCAGATGCTCAAGGACGCGTTTGACTTCGCGGTTCTTGCCCTCTCGCAGACCAACCGTCATCCAGACATTGCCGCCCTGTTCCTTGTCCAGTGTCGCCTCGATCGCGCCATAGAGCACGCCGTCAATCGCCACACCGTCATTCAAGGTATCAAGTTCGGCCTGTGTAATCTTGCCAAAGGCGCGCACGCGGTAGCGGCGCAGCCAACCGGTTGCAGGCAATTCCAGGACCCGGGCAAGACCACCATCATTGGTCAGCAGCAACAAGCCTTCGGTATTGATGTCGAGACGCCCAACGGTCAAGACCCGCGGAAGATCATCCGGTAGGCGGTCGAACACCGTCGGCCGGCCTTCCGGATCTTTGTTGGTCGTCACCAGGCCGCGCGGCTTGTGGTAGAGCCACAGCCGTGTCCGTTCGCGCATCGGGAGAGGTTCGCCGTCCACCAGAACCTTGTCCTTGCCGGTGACCGTGACTGCTGGCGTGGTCAATACCTTGCCATTGACCTCGACCCGGCCGTTCATGACCCAGGTCTCAGCCTCCCGGCGGGAGCACAAGCCGGCACGGGCCATGACCTTGGCGATGCGTTCGCCGCTGTCTGTGTCAGGAATGGTTACGCGCGGTGCGTCACCTGCCTCGCCGGCTTTGGGAGCGGATTTGCTCGGCGCTGGCTTGCGCGGACCACGGTTGTCTGCTGCGCGTTTGGGTCGGTTCCGGCCGTTGTCCGGGCCAGACCGTTTCGGAGGGAATTTCTTTGTCGTCATAGGCGCGTCATAGCAGAGCAGAACGCGTTCGGGAATCGCTTGTTTTCACCATTTCAAAGTAATCGTACCCGAAGACGGTATCCGGATCCCAAATTCTCGTACTTTTGCAGCTGACGGATGACCCGTACCGCCTTAAAACGGCGGATATGGAAAAGACGGCATGACCTCTCAAGACAACAACTTTGCCGAAAAGACCTTCATGGATATCGCCCTGGAGGAAGCTGCGGCGGCTGCGGAACGCGGTGAAGTCCCCGTGGGTGCCGTTCTGGTGCGCAACGGGGAGATCTTGGCCCGGGACGGCAACCGGACCCTGGAACTGAGCGACCCGACCGCACATGCCGAAGTCCTGGTTATCCGCGCGGCCTGCGCCGCGCTAAATTCCCAGCGGCTTCCGGAGTGCGATCTCTATGTTACGCTGGAGCCATGCGCCATGTGCGCCGGCGCCATTTCCTTTGCCCGGATCCGCCGGCTTTATTATGGTGCCGGAGACGAAAAGGGCGGCGCTGTCGACCACGGAACCCGCTTTTTCTGTCAGCCTATTTGCCACCACGCCCCCGAGACATATGCCGGTATAGGAGAACGCCAATCGGCAGCTCTCTTAAAGGGATTTTTCCAAGGCCGGCGCTGACCACACTCTGTTGCGCAATTGCAACGAAGCACAGGTGAATTCACGAACACCCTGACTACGCTGAAAACTGTCATGCAAGACACGCTATGGTAACGGCTCGCGAACCATTAAACTGTCGAGACATCGCGTCATGATCAGATCTGCCATCATTGGAGCGAGCATGCTGATGCTCGCCGGTCCCGCATTCGCCGCTGACCTTCCCGTCGCACCAGAACCGATAGACTACCTGCGGATTTGTGATGCCTACGGCAACCGGTTCTTTTACCTGCCGGGCACGGAAACCTGCCTGCGTGTTGGAGGCCGCGTTCGTATTGAAGCCCGGCTGAACAATTATGGCAGCGGACCGAACAATTGGTCAGACAAGGCAGCGACAGGAACAACGTTCCGGGCCCGCGGCTACAGCTATCTGGATTCGCGTACCGCAACGGAATACGGGTTGCTGCGTACCTACAACGCCGTCTTCGTGACAAACGACAACGACAGCAGCTCCAACTCCTTGGAGCTGGAGTACAGCTTCATCCAGTTCGGCGGGTTCACCTTTGGCCGGGCTCAATCGTTTTGGGATTTCTGGACAGGTTATTCTTTCGGCGCCCGGGTCACCTCCTACTCCGATACCAAATCAAACGTTGCTGCCTATACCCGTGCATTCGGCAACGGAGTGTCCGCCAGCCTTTCAATTGAAAGTCCGGTATCCCGCCGGGTGGAACTGATTTCTCCGAACGCCAACGGGTATGGCGGCTTTAAGATCCCAGACGCTGTCGCCAACATCCGGATCGATCAGGCCTGGGGTTCCGCGCAAATCATGGGCGCATTACACCAAGTCTATTTCGTCGACACGGCATCAGAATCTGCTCTGGGCTGGGCTGTCGGAGCCGGCACGGAGATCAAGGTTCCCTTCCTTGGTGACCGGGACAAAGTTGTTCTCCAAGTGGGCTATTCCGATGGCGCAAGCCGTTTCCCACTCGATAGCTGGAACGGCCGGATCACCGACGCCATCAATGTTGGCGGGTCCACCAAAACAACAAAAACATGGAACGTTGCCGGGGGCTGGCGTCACGCCGTAACCGACACGGTCACGGCCAATCTGGAAGGTGGTTACCACACCGTCGATGCCGCCTTGGACAGTTACGATTTCAATCAATGGACTGTGACCGGAAATCTCGTGTGGTCACCGGTTTCCAGTCTGGATATTGGCGCTGAAATGCAATACCGGAACGTCGATTTCGATAGGGCCTCCGGGCTTTCCGATACGGATGAAATCTACACAACGCTTCGGGTTCAGAAGACGTTTTGAGCCGCGGGGAAGACTTCGGGCATTACCGCGCAGTGCGTGATGCACACGGACAACCCTGATCGCTGTCCGGCTTTGGTTTTTGCCCTAACTCAACAGGTGCGCGTTTCGACCTTCGAGGTGCAATAAGCGTCTTGGACCGCGTCCCAGAGACCGTTGCCCCAAAGACCGCTGTGGCTGACGCCTTCAACGATCTTGAGTGTCTTCGGCTCAGGCGCCAGCTCGTACAAGCGTTCTCCGTGCGCCACAGGGATCACCCGGTCATCCGTTCCATGCACGATTAGAACCGGGCTTTGAATGTTCTGAATCCGCTCCCGCGTCGGCATTGGATCCTTCATGAGCACTGACACGGGCAACCAGGGATATTGCTCGGATGCAATGTCAACGAGAGCCGTATAGGGCGCTTCCAGAACGAGCAACTCAGCGTCCGGGCGCTGTTCTGCGACGGCAGTGGCAACACCTGTACCCAGGCTCTCACCGTGCACGATGACCGGTCGGCCAGTTGCCGAGACCTTGTCAAAATGCTCCAGCGCATCTTGAATGAAGGCTGCCTCGGACGGAGCGCCTTCACTTCCCGGATAGCCGCGATAACTCGGCGCATAGAGCCCGAAGCCACTGTCCAGAACCTGCGCAAAGCGCTTGTGGCGCGTGGACAAATTGCTGGAGTTGCCGTGGAAATAAAGAACGACTGGCGTGTTTTCACGCCCCTCAGACGTCCAAACGGTCACGTTGGTGCCGTCTTGCATTGAGACCGTTTCGACGGTGACGTTCTCCAGCCCTTTTGCCTCCGGGGATTCAAGTTCACCGGTTGGCACAAAAACGAAATTCCGCTGATTGAGGTACATGTAGCCGGCCACAATGCCATAGGCGATCGCGCCAGCGACCAGGACCTTTCTGACAGTCCTGCCAACCTTCCGCGCGGTTCCAGTGCCGTCCCGTGCAGGCGGTGTGCTGTTGTTGCTGTCTTCTGCGGTCATTCCGGTCTCCGTACGGTTGCCGATCTCGCCGTACGGGACGGAGTTCCCACTGGCTGTTACTTGCGGCCGAAAAGCTTTTCGATATCGCTGAGCTTCAGTTCAACCCAGGTCGGGCGCCCATGGTTGCACTGCCCAGAAAGTGGTGTTGCTTCCATGTCGCGCAAGAGCGCGTCCATTTCTTCCGGCCGCATGCGGCGTCCGGCCCGTACCGAGCCATGACAGGCCATCGTGGCGGCAACGTGGTCAAGTTTCTCCCGGAGACTGTCGGCAGTCTCCCACTCGGCCAGTTCATCGGCGAGCGTGCGCACCATGCCCTGAATGTCCATATCGCCAAGAATGGCCGGCGTTTCGCGAACCGCGATTGCACCCGGCCCAAAAGCCTCAAGCGACAAGCCGACCTTTTCCAGATCCTCCGCGCGTTCCGCCAGTCGGGCCGCATCTTCTTCCGGCAAGTCGACAACCTCCGGGATCAAAAGGATTTGCCGGGCAACATCCTTTTTGGCCAAGGCCTCCTTCAGGCGCTCATAGACAAGCCGTTCGTGCGCTGCGTGCTGATCGACGATAACAACGCCATCTTCTGTTTGCGCGATGATGTAGGTTTCATGGACCTGTGCCCGCGCGGCGCCAAGTGGCAGCTCGGTTTTCTCCGAGGCCAGCGGAACATCATGCGCCCGCGCATCGGCTGAGGGTGTGGCCAAAGCAGAAAAGCCGTTCTGGACCTCTGAAACCCGGTCTTCAGCAAATCCCGGCACAGGATTTGGTGCCGTCTCCAAAGGCCGAAAGGCCTCTGGCGCCCAGCGCTCCGCGGTTGCCGTTGCACCGAACCCGTGCGCACTTGCCGATCCGCTCGCTGCAGAACCGTAAGCGGGAGAAGTGGCACCGGATCGCCATCCCGGTTGTGGAGATTGTTTTCGAAGCGCATCCAAGGCGACGGCTGCGTTGGACGTCGACGACCGGTGCCCCGCTTGGACCAGCGCATGTTTGATCGCCCCGACAAGCAGGCCGCGGACCAACTGCGCATCGCGAAACCGCACATCGGATTTGGCCGGATGGACGTTCACGTCCACCAGCGCCGGATCCAGATCGATGAAGAGAACCACCACCGGATGACGATCACGCGCAAGAACGTCTGCGTAAGCCCCGCGCAAACCGGACAAGAGCAGCTTGTCCTTCACAGGTCGGCCATTGACAAAAAAGAACTGATGCTGGGCATTGCCCCTGTGATGGGTGGGCAAACCAGCATACCCGGTGAGCCGGACCCCTTCCCGCGCCGCATCAATCTCCATGGCGTTGTCGACGAAATCGGGCCCTAAAATCTGAGCGATCCGGGCCAGATGCGGCTCGTCTCCGCGCGCTGCCGGCCAGGATTGCGGCTGACGGTCGGCACCGGACAGTGAAAACCCGATTTGCGGATAGGCAAGCGCAATCCGCTTGACGATCTCGGTGATGGCGGCGGCTTCCGCGCGGTCGGACTTCAAGAATTTCAAGCGAGCCGGTGTTGCAAAGAACAAATCACGGACTTCAACCTGGGTGCCTTTTGAGCGGGCGGCAGGCACAATCGGCTGTTCCTTGCCGCCTTCCACGGCGATTGCCCAAGCGTGGTCTTCTTCGCCGTGGCGGGTCTGAATGACGAGACGGGCCACGGAGCCAATCGACGGCAACGCCTCCCCCCGAAACCCGAGCGTTCGGATATCAAAGAGGTCATCATCGGAAATCTTGGAGGTGCAGTGACGGCGGATGGCCAGCTTGAGATCGTCCTGACGCATGCCGGCCCCGTCATCGGCGACCCGCATCAGCGTTTTGCCGCCCGCGGCGGTAACGATGTCGATTTGCGACGCCCCGGCATCAACGGCGTTTTCAACCAGCTCCTTGATCACGCTGGCAGGCCGTTCAATGACCTCGCCGGCGGCGATCTGATTGATCACTTGTTCGCCAAGTTGCCTGACCTGCATGAATTGCCCTTTGATTGGTTCCGTTTGGCGCGCGCTTCGGATATGGTCCGCGCCGGATTTACTTCGATTCCGTGCAATCCTATCAGATAATTTCTCATCCGAGTGAGCCGCCATGACCGTTTCTGCACCGCTTCTTGTTGACGGGCTCCATGCCCTTGCCCCGCAGTACAAAGGGATCTTGTGCGATGTCTGGGGCGTGCTGCACAACGGTGTATCCGCCTTTGAAGATGCGCATATCGCATTGCGGCGCTTCCGGGAAGAAACCGGTGGCCATGTGGTTCTGATCACGAATGCCCCGCGGCCGGCAAAATATGTCGCTGAAATGCTGACGAACATGGGCGTGCCGGAAGAGGCTTACGACAGCATCGTCAGCTCAGGCGATGTCACCCGCGAAGTCTTGGAAGCGCAAGGTTCCAAGACGCTGCTGCACATCGGACCGGACCGGGACCAGCCGCTCTATCACAATCTGGAAGCAACCTTCACCAGCGTTGACGAGGATGCGGAAGCCATCAGCTGCACCGGTTTCCGCGATGACGAGACCGAAACGCCGGACGATTACCGGGAGCGCTTGCAAAAACTCGCGGCGCGCAAGCTGCTGATGATCTGCGCCAATCCGGATATTGTTGTGGAACGCGGCGACAAGCTGGTCTGGTGTGCCGGAGCGCTCGCGCGGCTCTATGAAGACCTCGGCGGTGAAGTTGCCATTCTCGGCAAACCGCACGCACCGATCTATGAGGCGGGTCTGCGCCGTTTGGCCGAGCACGCCGGGACAACAATCGCAAAAGAAGACGTTCTGGCGATCGGCGATGGCCTGCCGACCGACATTCGCGGCGCGGTGTCCCAGGACATCGACGTTCTGTTCATCACTGCCGGCATTCATGCCTCGGATTTTGGACCGAGCGAAGCCCCGGAAGAACACCTGATCCGCAAGCGCCTCATCGAAGAAGGTCTTCGGGCCCGCGCCGCGATCCCGCGGCTGTCCTGGTGAGGGGTTGCACGGGGCGAGAAACGGACGTTTGCTTTGTTGCCAAGAACCTAACGATTGAGCGCCCTTAAGTGCTTGCTTGCTTGCATCGCCACTGGCCAGTTCCCAGTGGCTTCAGAGGAAACCCTCTCAAACACGTTCATACTATCGACCGATAACTCCCATGCACTGGCCATCTTAACAGGGCCGTCCACCACCCGTGCAGTTATGCTGTCAGGAGCAGATCTGAGGGTTCCAACGATTTCGACAGGTGTGAACAGTTTCTCCGGAAGCTCCATCTCCTCTGGCAACGCTAAACGGACAAGGTTGTTGGGCGCTGGCGGCGGCACATGCGCGCACATACCAATTTCCGGTACGAGATAGGTCAACAGCTTCTTTTCGGACAGGGAACCAGCTAACAAGAAATACCCCTTGATAATGATCGTTTGTCCGTCCAGGTACCCGTTGACTGACCAGGCAGCCTTCTTTCGCTTGTCAGCCACAATCCAGCGCTGGGAGATCAGCCAGTCGAAATCGATACCTGCTTTTGAGAGCGACGTTTCTTTAAGCTCAAGTCGCGACAAAATCAGCGTCTTCTCGTCTTCCGTGAGCTCTTCCCGGTTCAGTCTTTGCCGCAAGCGCGCAACTGTCGCGACATCGCTAAGCTGGGACACTGTAAGGGCCTTAAACGGGTCCTCAAAAGTCCGAGCGTTCTGATCGATAAGTTGCGACCAATCTGCCCCAATCTGCGTTGCGGAAGCGGGCAGCACAAACAGGAGGAAACTGACAAGACAAGCCGTCATACGCATCCGTTTTCTCCCATTAGAGCTCGTTCTTATAGACAACGCCGTCTTTCATGATCAGATCGAAGGTTTCACCTGGGTTTGCGACCAACTCGAGATCCTCCAGCGGGTTACCATCGACAAGTATCAGATCCGCATAAGCACCCTCCTTGATCACGCCAAGCGGACCGTCCTGATAGGGATGACGTGGCCCGCTGAGCTCCAGGAGTTTGGCATTTTCAGAAGTCGCTATTTTCAGCGCTTGATAGGGCGTCATCCATTTGCCCAAGCGCGCCAGCAAGATGCTCTGCTGAAATGCTTTTGTCGGATCCAATAGCTGATCCGTTCCAAACGCAAGGTTGACCCCCACCTCTACAGCCATCGGATACAGCTGGTCTACCGCATCAGTCACTTGTTTGTATTTGGCTGCACTGACCGGGCTGTCCCATACCATGTCTTGTTCAAACATAGCCTGAGGGCTGAGCCAGGCGCCTTTTTCCTTCATGAGTTCAAGAGTTTCCCGCGAGGCAAAGAACCCGTGCTCAATGCTCATCACACCATTTTCTACAGAAGTGCGAATGCCCTCGTCTGTCATGACGTGTGCGAGTACATATGTGTTGAAGTTGGTTGCTTCTTCGACGACTGCCCGGATCTCATCAACGGAGTATTCGCTGACATCGAGCGGATCGAACTGAGAAGAAACCCCGCCACCGGTCGTGATCTTGACCTGTGTGGCCCCGTACTTGAGGATCTCACGCGTCCGTTTGCGTACCTCCGGTACACCGTCGGACACCATCGCCATCATATTCCGTTCCCAGTAACTGAGTTCGGCATTTGAACTTCTTGGGTTCTCCAAGAGACTGTGAAAATCCGCGTGACCGGACGTTTGGCTCATGAAGGGCCCGGACGGCAGGATGCGATGGCCGGGATAGTCCCCGCTGTCGATCAGTTTCTTGATGGCAAAGGGATTGCCGCCTGGGTCCCGCACGGTCGTGAACCCCCGCATAAGGGTTTCTTTTGCGCCCGTCATACTCCGGATTGCCACTTCGGACATGTCGCCCTGGTTAAAAATAAGCACTGTCGCGGGCGTGTAGGCATAGGTTGTATGCCAGTGCACATCGATCAGGCCGGGGATCATGGTGCGCCCCTCGCCATTAATGATCGTTGCTTCCGCGCCATCGATTTCATCGGTAGAAATGGACGCGATGAGATTGCCTTCTATAAGAACGCTGGCATTTTCGATGCGCGCCTCGTTGACGCCATCAAAGATGTGCACGTTCTTGATCAGAATCTTCGGTTTCGCGTCTTGGGCGCTTGCTTGAACTCCAAGACAGCAGGCAACAACGGCACCTATCCAGAATTTGAGCCTCATGCGTAAACCTCCTGCCTCGATGTCGACAAGCATCGTGCGACTTGCCAGTTTCGTCCTACCGTAGCGAGACTAAGGGGCGTTTCTTCTCCCGCGCAACTGCGTAAATCCATCAATGCGCATTTCAACATGCGGTGGCGACGAGCGCAGCTGCCGAACCACAGCGGTGCGCGCTCGCATAAATGGATCATTGACAATCTCATGGCCGCAGACCGAACGTCTCGATAGACGACTTTCTGGGAGACTATGAAATGCTTGCCTTTTTCCTGAACGCCCTTCGGCTTTTCAAAGCGATCGTGCGATCCTGGGAAGACCCGCATTTCAAGGGTGGCTTTGTTCTATGCATTCTGATGCTGGTCTCGGGCACTGTTTTCTACAGCAGCGTGGAAGGTTGGCCGTGGATCGACGCGCTTTACTTTTGCGCCGCAACACTCTCGACGGTGGGGTATGGTGACCTGACGCCTCAAACCGAAGCCGGTAAGCTGTTCACGGTCGTTTATATCTTTGCAGGCGTTGGTGTTTTTGTTGCTCTCTTTGCACAATTCGGCAGAGCACTTCTACGCGACACCAAGTGAACCGCGAGCGTCTGCTTTGGGCCTGAATTCACCAAACCAGTTATTGAGTTTCTTCGTGGAGCCATTGCGCAGTTTTTGGCACTTCCAATTTCGCTCAACACACTCATCCAAGCAGCAGACTCGTTTTCGCTCCGGCAAATTCCTGATGGAAGAATAAAAAAGGCCGCCCAAAGGAGCGGCCTTTTTCAATTCTGTGTCCGGCGATGATCAGTCGAACAGTTTGTCGATGTCTGCCTGGCTGTCGCCCAAGAGCGCGTCGATGTCATTTTGGGAAACGCCTTCGCCGGAGTGCTGCGGTCCGTGAAGGATCAGCTCCCGCTTGCGGCGCTCTTCCTCCGTTTCCTCGATCTCGGCTTCAAAACTCGCCGGGATGCGCAGCTGTTCAATGAAGGAGGTCACCCGCTCATCAATGAAGCGCAGGGTTTCAACCACCTTTGAGATCCGCTGACCGGTGATGTCCTGGAAGGTGCAGGCTTCGAAGATGCCGATCATCTTGTTGCTGACAAGATCCTGATAGGCCTCGGAATCACTCGGATCCGCGGCCATGATTTCTTCGGCAGCTTCCATGATCGTGTTGGTCGCGTTCTCGGTCGCTTCAACGATGGCGTCGAGTTCGCGGCCGGCATCCGGGATCTTGTTACCGGTCATATCATTGGCACGAAGCGCGGAAATCTCCTGCTTCATGCGCGTAATTTCTTTGGCAATCGCCGTCAGCTCTTCCGTAACAGCCGGCTGAACTGTCGACAAAAAGTCGTGCATGGACCCCGACATGACTTCGGCAAGATGCATGACATCGTTTAGGGAAACTTCCCCATCCCGGGTCTTGTTTTGTTCCAGGAAATCGATGATTTGCGCGACATTTTCTTGTTTTATTTTGGCCATGAGATCCAGCCTTTCAATGGTGTCCATTGCTTAACCGCCGCCTCCAAACAGCAGATGCCGAGCTCTTGAAAACCGGCAATAAAACATTTTTGGCGCAATTGTCCGGCTGCAGCCTGCCTGCCCAGCCCGACTGCTTAACTTGAAAAAGAATGCCGGCAACGGCGGAGAAGGAGATGCACACCGGTCCCCGCCAAGCCAAAGTGTTTTAGTCGGAGAAGACAGCCTCAATTTTCCCTTTCAATGTCTGCGCATTGAACGGCTTCACGATGTAGTTGTTTACACCGGCTTTTTTTGCTGCAATCACGTTTTCGGTCTTGGATTCAGCTGTCACCATGATGAACGGTGTTTTGCTGAGGGAACCATCGGCGCGAACCTGCTTCAGCAGTTCGTAACCGGTCATCGGCTCCATGTTCCAGTCCGAGATCACAAGACCATAGCGGCGCTGCTTCATTTTTTCCAAGGCTTCGGTGCCGTCCGCAGCGTCGTCAATGTCTTCGAAACCGAGCTGTTTCAGAAGGTTGCGAATGATGCGAATCATCGTCTTGTAGTCATCGACCACGAGGACCGGCATCTGAAGATCAAGGGCCATTGTCTACTCCATACTGTCAAGGTGCGCGGCCCCTGGCCGTGGGCCGTTGGAAACGCGTTATGACTTCGAAGGAGAGCGACACATTCATTTGTGTCCTCACCTCCCCACACTCAACGCAAACTAACGGCAGCAACTGAAAAGACCGTTAATAACAGACACTTTTTTTCTTCACCGAAAGCATAATTGTCAGAATTCCCGGGCGCGCTTAGCGTCCAACGCACAAAAAAACGGGATATACAGGGCCGAAAACATCATGCTGGAATTGCAAAAACTCTGTTTCGAAGATCTCACCGTCGGCATGACGGAAGAACTCGTAAAACATGTCAGTTCCTCCGACGTGGTGGGCTTTGCCGAAGTCTCGGGCGACAGAAACCCGATCCACCTATCTGAGCACTTCGCAGCCAGAACGCCGTTCAAAACGCGGATCGCGCACGGCCTTTATACCGCAAGCCTGATTTCCGCTGTTCTTGGCACCCGCCTGCCCGGGCCTGGTGCGATCTACTTGTCGCAGACCTTGAATTTCAAGGCACCGGTAAAGATCGGCGATGATGTCACCGTGACCGTGCGCGTCGAAGAACTTATGGAGCGCGGCAACAGGGCCCGGCTGTCCTGCATTTGTAGTGTTGAAGACACCGTGGTGCTTGAAGGCGAAGCTTTGGTCAAGGTTCCGAGCAAGACCGAAGACCGCTCCCGGCTTTGATCTGATCAAACCCGGTTCAATTTCATCATGTGAGCAGCTTGACCTTTTTTGGTGTTGGCGGCACGTTCCACGCGGCTTTAAACGGGCGGGTTTTCTTCGTCCGCTCCGGATAGTCAAAACGAACGCCACCTTGCGCATAGGTCAGCTGCATGAACCGCACCCCATCCTCTGAGTTTCGAATCGCCGAATCGCTGGAGAGTTTTCCTTCCAGTCTCAAAGGCGGTGTGGTTGCGATTGGCAATTTTGACGGCGTACACCGTGGCCACCGGGCTGTTCTTGACGCTGCCCTCGGACTTGGCCGCGGAACGCATCACCCGGTCTTCGCAATGAGTTTCGAACCGCATCCGCGCACCGTGTTCAATCCGGCAAAGCCCGTGTTCCGGCTGACCCCACCGCCGCTCAAGACCGAAATGTTGCGCGTCTGCGGGCTAGACGGTGCTTTGATCCTCCCTTTCACCAAAGACTTTGCAGCCGTTGAAGCCAACGCGTTCGTTCAAGATATTCTGATCGACACGCTCGGCATTTCCCACGCCGTTACCGGCTATGACTTCCACTTCGGCTGCGCCCGCCAAGGCACACCGGATTACTTGCGCGCTGCCGGAGCCCAGCACGGCTTTGGCGTGACAATCGTCCAGCGCGAAGAAGACGAGAATGCTGACGTGATTTCGTCCTCGCGCATCCGGGAGAACCTTGCGACCGGCGACATGGCCGAAGCGAATGCCCTCCTTGGTTACCGGTGGTTTTTCGAATCGCAAGTCCAGCATGGCGACAAACGGGGCCGGGATCTCGGCTACCCGACCGCAAATCTTCGGATGCCCGAGGACTGTCCGCTGCTGCAAGGCATCTATGCGGTCAAGGTTAAGGTCGGAGACGATTGGTATGGCGGCGTCGCCAGCTACGGAAGACGGCCGACGTTTGACAACGGGGCTGCGCTGTTTGAAGTCTACCTGTTCGACTTCAAAGGTGACCTTTACGGCAAGACCTTGCGGGTGCACGTGGTCTCTTATCTTCGAGGAGAAGCGAAGTTCGACAGCGCCGACGCGTTAATAGCCCAGATGGACCGGGACAGTGAAGAAGCGCGCGCGGCCCTGGCGTCACTGCAGCCTTTGTCCGAAATCGATCTGAAACTCCTGGACTTCGCATCGTGAGACAACGGTCGCCTGCGATCGACGTCAGCGAAAATCCGTTGCAGGCAATCCTTTTGATGTCCAGCGCGATGCTGATCGTGCCTGTGATGGACATCATCGCAAAATACCTTTCGTCCTCCATCCATCCGCTAGAAGTCACCTTTGGCCGGTTTGTCTTTCAGTTTCTGGTCAGCTTGGTGTTCGCGCTGATCTTGTTGCGCTTGCCACGCCCTGGCGGACAGCAACCCTTCGTGAATTTTCTGCGTGGGATTTTGCTGGCCTCCGCGTCGTTATGTTTCTTCATCGCTGTGAAATACATGTCGGTCGCCACAGCCATCTCGATCTTTTTCGTCGAGCCGATGATCCTGACGATCCTTGCAGCCCTTATCTTGAAAGAACCTGTTGGCCCCCGGCGGATCGGTGCGATTGCCGTCGGTCTTGCGGGCGCGCTCATTATATTGCGTCCGAACCTTGCTGAGATCGGCCTCGTGAGCCTGTTGCCGGTCGCAACCGCCGTGCTGTTTTCGTTTTATCTGCTGCTCAACCGGCTCTATCCCGTTCGCGATGATTTGCTGACGATCCAACTGAGTGCAGGGCTGGCGGGAAGCCTCTATCTGGGTGTCATACTCATCGTGGCCACCACATTTGACGTGGGCGATGTCGTCTTCGTGTGGCCGAATGCTTGGCAAGCAGGGCTGTTGGCTTTGATTGGCCTTATCTCCTTCTGCGCCCATGGACTGGTAGTGGCCGCGTTCCAACGTGGCAACGCAAGCCTGCTCGCACCTCTGCAGTACCTGGAAATCGTAAGCGCGACCTTGTTCGGGTTTCTGGTATTTGCCGATTTCCCGGATTTGCTCACATGGATCGGCATCGGCCTTATTGTTGGCAGCGGTCTTTACATCACGCACCGGGAGCGGGTGAGGAAACAGGCGGCCGGATAGAACCCACAACGTTTGTCCGTCTATGTTCCCATTGCTTGTAGTAGCGATGCGTCAGGAACATGGTCAATAAAACCGGAGCGCTGCCCAGCGGGATCCCCGTGTAATCCGCAATAACGCGGGACATGCGTGAGCATTGTTGGAGATGGAAATCGGGCTTACTGATGACTTGCCGTATGAAATCGACAGCATAACGGTTCGCGGCCGCGGTCAGGCAGCTCGGGCATAGGGAGACGCATAAGGCGGTTCTTGGTCGATCACACGATTTACAGCGAAAATTCACGCCAGCGCAGCCGGCCGAGGACGCGCGCTCAGCTTTTCCTGACAAGAGGCGATATCTCAAGCTACTGTGCCGTTTCCGCCATTCTGGTAGTGTCTTGCCGCAAGCTCCGATCGTCCCCGGCTGATAAGGGATACTCTGGTGATGCCGTACGCCACAACCCACTGTTGCCAGGCGTCAGTTTTGTCATTCTACCAAGATCCTACCGAGGGAGCAGATACCTCACGGCTTCCAAGTATACAGGAAGAGCAACCCGATCGAACGTATGCGCAACAGGTTAAAACAGTTTCGAAGGGTTTCTTTACGATACCATGAAACCATAAGACCCTTTACTGGCTGCCTCAATCACCCAGCCGCACGCATGTGGTTACGGAACTCTGTCAACATTAGCCAGAGTGCGCCATCAATTGCATCTGACGCCCTCGATTTCTTCCTTTTCAGTTTTAGGTGCCATTCTTCACTTAAAGTATTTCATATGAATTATAGGCCTTGAAGCTGTGTTGCAGTTCTATTTGCAGTTACTTGGCTTGTGCCTTCGCCAAAGACTGCGAGCCTCAATCCTACTATCAAGACCAGCAGACCTGCGAGGGGCCCTAACTGGATCAAAAAAGTCTGCGCGATACCGAAACTAAATCCTGTAATAAGCAAAGCAGTAGCGCACAGCGTAGTTGTCCACGGTGGCAATTTTTGATTTTCGCGCCCCCTCACTAAAAAAGCGATTGCGAGCGAGAGCAGCGTTAAATCGTAGACAAAAATGAACGGTGAAATCAAAGTGGAAGCTGATAGCAAGACTATCGCTTTTGCTTCAAAGTTTATCGACTTCCGCCAAATCCAAACAGTGATAAAAATAAGAAATAGGCCGAACATAAACTGTAGCACCGAGGCTACGGCAACGCTCCCTCCAATGCCGACAATGAATCCGAAAACAGAAGCCAAATGATACACAGGGAGAAAGCCATCAGTCATGGCCAGTTGCGCCGCAGGAATTTGTTGCAAGAAAGCTAACCAAGTATCTGAACCGAAGACAATCCAACTTGCCCCTGCAAACAGCAAAGTGGTTACAACTGCCGATAAAAAAGTAATCCAGTAACCTCCTGCCAAAAGAGCAAATGGTATCAAAACTCCTAGCTGGGGCTTAATCGTCAAAAACCCAATAAACACTCCGGCCAGCACCAGACGTTGGTTCTTAAGACACAACAGGCCCGCTCCAAAGAGAACCGCAGTCAACAACCCATTCTGGCCGTTCATCATTGACATATACGCTGCCGGTGAACCGAAAACCAAGAATACGGCAAGCCAATGCCGCGCGATTTTTTTCATCACTACCGATAGCGCAACAGCGTTAAACCCCTGAAAAACAATGTATGCCGTGGTTGAACTGAAAAAGCCGAGTGGTGTGATCATCATTAAATACATTGGCGGATAAAAAAATGCGAAGAAGACGCCTGGGTCGTTGTAAAGCTCTTGAACACCTATGAACGCATTAATGTCATATGGGACTTCTGGCATCCCCATCAGAACCTGTCTGGCAGCCATCCAGAAGCTCAAAAAATCGTTGACTAAAACGATTGTTCCATCTGGCATCGTCTTAGCGAAATCGACTTGCCACAGGACGTTAAAAACAAAAAAAGAAATTGAAGAAACCGCGCCTATCAACAGTAGTCGGTCTGCTTTTGCCCAAGTCCCGTCCGCCAAACTCAACATCAAATTAACCTACTGGAAGATTTTGCAATTTTTGTCCTAAACTTGACCCATAAATATTTTGTTGATCACGTTCGACTTTCTCCATTCCTAATTGGGTAACTAGTCTCTAGAAGGCGTTTTGATTGCAAAACGAGAACGACTTAGCTGCCAAGTTAGGCTGTCCGGTGGGCAGATACGGTTCAATTGCCCCTCTTTATTCCTTGTCGAACTGCTGCTATGTCCCATGCCATGCAAAAACAGGTTGTCTTCCGCCCCTGGATGAAGGTGGCGTACATCAAGCGAATTACCGGCCCGGCCCTCGGCTGACGCAATTGCGGCGCCAGGGACCGGGATAAGACTCGTTCGACTGCCGTCATTGCGCCGGCAGACATTTCATGAAAATTGACTGCGGGCCTCGTCCCGCTGACCGGATCGACCACCGATGACCGACGCACCAAAACGCGACTATTCTGAAACGCTGAATCTGCCGAAAACCGAATTCCCGATGCGGGCAGGCCTTCCCAAAAAAGAGCCGGAAATCCTGGCGCGCTGGGAAAAGCTGAACATCTACAAGACGCTGCGGGATCAATCCGCAGGACGCGACAAATTCATCCTGCATGACGGCCCTCCTTACGCTAACGGCAACATCCATATCGGACATGCGCTGAACAAGACCCTGAAAGACATCGTCACCCGGTCGATGCAAATGATGGGCTATGACAGCAACTATGTTCCGGGCTGGGACTGCCATGGTCTCCCGATCGAATGGAAGATCGAGGAGCAATACCGCGCCAAAGGCAAGAACAAGGACGAAGTGCCGATCAACGAGTTCCGCAAGGAATGCCGGGACTTTGCTGATCACTGGATCGGCGTACAGCGCAAAGAGTTCAAACGCCTTGGCATCGAAGGTGACTGGGACAATCCGTATCTCACCATGCGCTTTGAGAGCGAAGCGGTCATTGCCCAGGAACTCATGAAGTTCGCCATGTCCGGCCAGCTTTATCGCGGTTCCAAACCGGTGATGTGGTCCGTTGTCGAAAAGACTGCGCTGGCTGAAGCGGAAATCGAATACCACGACTATCAGTCCGACCAGATCTGGGTGAAATTCCCGATCGTTGAGGCCGGGGGCACCGATGAAGCAGCAGCGGAGCAGCTGCTGGATGCCTCAATCGTTATCTGGACGACCACTCCGTGGACCATCCCGGGTAACAGGGCCGTGTGCTTCTCATCCCGGATCAATTACGGTCTTTATGAAGTGACCCAGGACGGCCTGCCGGACGACAACTGGGTGCAAAAAGGTGATCTTCTGATCCTCGCAGACGCCCTTGCGGGCGACGTCTTCAAAAACGCTCGCATCGAGGACTTCAAACTGGTCCGCGCAGTGTCTCCGGATGAGATGGCCGCGCTCACGCTGGCGCACCCATACCGGGACATGGATCTCGGCGGCTATCAGTTCGATGTGCCGCTGCTTGACGGCGACCATGTCACCGATGACGCCGGCACCGGTTTCGTACACACGGCTCCAGGTCACGGTGCGGACGACTTTGAAATCTGGATGGCAAACGCCAAGGACCTTGATGATCGCGGCATCGACACCGCAATCCCCTTCACGGTCGCCGACGACGGCTTCTACACCAAGGATGCGCCAGGCCTGGAGGGCAATCAGGTCATCACGCACAAGGGTGAAAAGGGAAAGGCAAACAAAGCCAACATCGAGTATCTGAAGCAGGCAGGCGCTCTGATCGGGCTTGGCCGCATGAAGCACCAGTATCCGCATTCTTGGCGCTCCAAGAAACCGATCATTTTCCGCAATACGCCGCAATGGTTTGTCTATATGGACAAGACCTTGTCCAGCGAAGGCGACACGTTGCGGACCCGGGCCCTCAACGCAATTGACGAAACACGGTTCGTGCCGGTTTCCGGTCAAAACCGCTTGCGTTCAATGATCGAAAACCGCCCGGATTGGGTTCTCTCTCGCCAGCGCGCTTGGGGCGTGCCGATCACGGTCTTCATCAACAAGGACACATCTGAAGTTCTCAAGGATGAAGCGGTCAATGCGCGGATCTATGAGGCGTTTGTTCAAGAAGGAGCGGATGCCTGGTTCGCAGAGGGCGCAAAGGAACGCTTCCTCGGCAACGATCACAAGGCTGATGAGTGGGACATGGTCATGGACATCCTGGATGTCTGGTTCGATTCCGGGTCCACCCATGCGTTCTGCCTGGAAAAGCGTGAAGACCTTAACCCACAGCGCAAGACCGCCGGCGGCAAGGACTACGTTCTATACTTGGAAGGCTCGGACCAGCATCGCGGCTGGTTCCACTCCTCGCTTCTGGAAAGCTGCGGCACCCGCGGTCATGCACCATATGATGCGGTCCTGACGCACGGCTTCACAATGGCCGAAGATGGACGCAAAATGTCCAAGTCGCTCGGCAACCAGGTGTTCCCTCAGGACATCATCAAGCAATACGGCGCGGACATCCTGCGTCTTTGGGCAGCGTCGTGCGACTATTCGGAAGATCAGCGGATCGGTCCGGAAATCATCAAGACCAGCGTCGACAGCTACCGCAAACTGCGGAACACACTGCGCTGGATGCTGGGCTCCCTGGCGCATGCGACCGGCGAAGAAGTTGCCCTCCGTGACATGCCGGAGCTGGAGCGCCTGATGCTGCACCGGCTTGCAGAGCTTGATGCCATGGTTCGCCAGGCCTACGCCGATTACGACTACAAGAAGATCTTCCACCAGCTGTTCACATTCATGACGGTGGAACTGTCGGCGTTCTATTTCGACATCCGCAAGGACGCGCTTTATTGCGACGCCGGGTCTTCCAATCGCCGCAAGGCATCTCTCTATGTCATCGACAAGCTGTTCAACAGCCTGGTCACATGGATGGCGCCGATGCTGCCGTTCACAATGGACGAAACCTGGGTCTCCCGCTACGGCGAGGAGACATCTGTACATTTGCAGCAATTCCCGGCGGTTCCGGCAGACTGGAAAGACGATGCGCTCGCGGAGAAGTGGGCCAAGATCAAAACGGTTCGCCGTGTGATCACCGGTGCTCTTGAGATCGAACGCCGCGAGAAGCGGATCGGCTCCTCATTAGAAGCACATCCCATTGTTCACGTGACCGATCCAGCCCTCATGGCTGCGCTGGAAGGCCGGGATATGGCTGACATTGCCATCACCAGCCAACTCACCTTGAGTTCGGATCCAGCCCCGGAAGGCGCGTTTTCGCTGGACGATACAAGGGGCGTTGCGGTCGTACCCGCACTTGCGGAGGGCACCAAATGCGCCCGGTCCTGGAAGATCCTGCCAGAAGTCGGAACAGACCCGGATTATCCAGATGTGACACCAAGGGACGCCGACGCGCTGCGTGAATGGGACGCAGCCAACGTTGCCGCATAACGGATCAATGAGACCTTGATGACAAATGGCAGTGATAACTCAGATCACCCCGCAAAACCGACCTATGTCTGGGGCGGCTTAAGCTGGCTCGTTCTGTCTGTCGCTGCCATTTGCTTCCTTCTGGATCAAGCAACCAAGATCTGGTTCGTCCATGGCTTTGATCTTGCCGCAAACGGCCCGGTAAGGGTCTTACCGGTTCTGGATTTTGTTCTCGTATGGAACCGCGGCATCTCCTACGGCCTTTTCCAGCAAGACAGTGATTTGGGCCGCTGGTTGCTTGCCGGTTTCACCATTGCAGCGACGATCGCACTGTGGATTTGGTCGACCCGCGTCGATTTGAAGCTTCCGGCTCTTGCACTTGCCCTAATCATCGGCGGCGCAATCGGAAACGGTGTAGACCGGGTTATTTACGGAGCTGTAGTCGACTTTGTCCACTTCCACGTCGGCACGTTCTCCTGGTACGTGTTTAACCTAGCCGACGTGTGGATCGTTGCAGGTGTCATCGGTCTCCTGTATGACAGTTTCGCAAACGGTCCAAATTAAGCCGCAAATTAGCGGTTTATAGGCTGGATCTATTACTTTCTGTTTGGCGGTGGTCAGACAGTGTCCGATTTCTTGAAGGATACGTTGTGGTGCGCACGCTCGGCGATTTTATCTCCAAAGGCCTCCTGCTCGCAGCAGTGACAGGCCTCGCAGCTTGTCAGGCAGCCGACGGAACGACCGTTGCTCCCGATACGGCTTTGGTGAACAACATCATGTCGGGCCTTGGCGCCGTCGATCCGAACAAAAAAGAGATCGAATACAAACCACGCGCTCCGCTTGCCATGCCGGCCGACAACACAACATTGCCGTCACCTTCAACTGAAGTTGCTGGTGCAGGGTCCCAGAATTGGCCCGAGCAGCGCAACGAAGATGAGATGAACGCCCTGCGGGATCGCTACAAAGTCGCCACGGACCACCGCGGTGACCTCAAGCGGTTGACACCAGAACAGATGGCAGGAATTGAAATCGTCGGTGTTGAACGTCCTGCGTCGACACCGGAACTGCGGGCAGCATCCGATCCGGATACTGCGCTTGGCCCGGGCAAACGTCTGTCACCGGAACAAATGAAAATCGAGGCAGAGCGGTTTAATGCGTTAAAACAGCAGCAAGCCGGCACACAGACGGCTGGCGCTGCACTTCAGCGGCAATACCTGATCGAGCCGCCTGCAGCGTACAGCACGCCGTCTGCAGACGCTCCGATGCCGTCGACAGAAATCGAAGTGAAAAAAGAATACGTGAAGGTACAGCGGGACCACGAAACGAACCGCCTGGATCCAAGATGTATGGCGGGCGAGTCCAAATACTGTAACTAACTCTTCACGCCAAATTACAGACATTTAATGAGGCCTCCGATCCATTCGACCCTATATGGGGTGTTTGGGCCGGAGGCCTTTTCGTTTGGGCATACAACAGGAGCTTCCCCGTGATTGGATTGCGCCAACCAATACCGATACTCAGTTTTGACCGCGCATTGCGCAGCACACTTTTGGCAACCCTTTTCTCCGCCACGCTGTTTGCCGTTCCGCTATTCGGCGTAACCCTGTCCAAGGCAAACGCTTTGGAAGTCACGCAAGACGAAATTGTCATCGCGCCGAATCTGGAGTGGTTCGTCCTCGACAATGGACTGGAAGTGGTTGTGATCCCTGATCGCCGGGCTCCCGTGGTCACGCACATGCTTTGGTACAAGGTCGGTTCGGCCGATGAACCCGAAGGTCAATCCGGTGTCGCTCACTTCCTGGAACACCTGATGTTCAAGGGAACCGAGGACCATCCGGACGGTGAGTTTTCAAAAATCATTGCTGACCGCGGCGGCCAGGAAAACGCCTTCACCAGCTACGATTACACCGCCTATTTCCAGCGTGTTGCAAAAGAACACTTGCCGCTGATGATGGAAATGGAGGCAGACCGGATGGAAAACCTCGTCCTCAGCGACGAAGTGGTTGCGCCTGAGCGGGATGTTGTTTTGGAAGAGCGGCGGGACCGGGTTGAGAGCGATCCCGGGTCACGCTTGCGGGAAGCGATGAACGCCATCACGTTCGTCAATCATCCCTACGGATCGCCCATTATTGGTTGGCAGAATGAGATCGAAGCTCTCAACAAGGATGCAGCAATCGCGTTCTATGACCGCTTCTACACCCCGAATAACGCCGTGCTTGTCGTCGCAGGTGACGTAGAGCCAGCGACCGTTCTGGATCTCGCCCAGGATACATATGGCAAGGTCCCGCGCCGGGCAGAGCCGGGCGAGCGTCTTCGTCCTGCGGAACCGCCGCTTGCCGGAGAACGGCGGATCGCGGTCACAGATCCGAGGGTCAGGCAAGAGGCGATCTCCCACACATGGATCGTGCCGAGCCAGACAACCGGCGAAGGCCGGACACCGGAAGCGCTGGATATTCTGTCCTACGTCTTGGGTCAGGGCCCATCCAGCCGTCTCTATAAGGCCCTTGTGCTGGATGCTGGCCTCGCCACAAGTGCTGGCGCCTATTACCAGAGCACAGCCCTGAACAGCGGACGTTTTGTTGTCTACGCTTCACCGCGGCCCGGCCATACGCTGGAAGACGTCGAAGCGGCTGCAGCGCAAGAACTGAGCAAGTTGCTGGAAGAGGGTGTGACCGCAGAAGAAGTCGATCGGGCAAAACGCAGCATGATCGCGAGTTCGATTTACGCTCAAGACAGCCAGACCGGCCTTGCAAGGCTGTTCGGTGCAGCCCTCACAACCGGCATGAAAGTCGAAGACGTTCAGACTTGGCCAAGCCAAATCCAAGCAGTCACACCCGAGGACGTGGAATCGGTTGCACAAGACTATCTAACCGCAACACCTGTGACCGGGGAACTCAGAAGCCCGCAATCAAACGCCGACACCGCGGATAAGTCCGGCAAGGAGTCCTGATCATGAGATTGCAAAACGTTTTCCCTGCTACCCCTGCCCTGTTCGCAATTGTGTTTGCCGTTGTAGCGCTCGCGGTGCGTCCATCTTTTGCTGTGGAAGTGGAACGGGTCATCAGTCCGAAGGGCATCGAAGCATGGCTGGTTGAAGACCACACGGTGCCGATCATTGCCCTAAATTTCTCTTTTGAAGGCGGCTCGGCTCAAGATCCGGCAGACAAAGCCGGTCTGACACGCCTTCTGGCCGCAACAATGGATGAGGGCGCAGGTGACCTGACCTCTGAAGACTATCAGGCACGGCTTGAGGAACTGGCCGTGAGCGTCAACTTCAGCACTGGCAAGGACAGGTTCTTCGGCAGCATGCGCACTCTGACCCAAACGCTTCCCGAAGCGACGGAGATGCTCGCACTCGCGCTGAACGCACCGCGGTTCGATGTTGAGCCAGTTGAGCGCATGAAGACTCAGCTGATCACCCGCGCTAAGCGGAATGAGACCAACCAGGATGCCATTGCGGGCCTTGCACTGTCGAAAGCTGTGTTCGGCGATCATCCTTATGCGCAACCGACGCTTGGTACACCTGAGACACTGGAGGGCCTTCAACCGGATGACTTGAAAGCGCACAAGCCCAAGCTCATCGCAAAGGACGGGCTCAAAATCGGTGTTGTTGGCGCGATTGACGCTGAAACCCTGAAGTCAGTCCTGGATACAGTCTTTGCAGGTTTGCCCGAGAAAGCCGACCTGAAGCCAATAGAAGAACTCACCCCGCGAACCGGAGACAATGTCGAAGAGTTCCTCGATGTACCGCAGACAACGATCCTATTATCGCTGCCAGGTTTGAAGCGGGACGATCCGGACTATCAAGCAGCGTTTGTCATGAACCACATTCTGGGTGGTGGAACCTTCACCTCCTGGATGTATCAGGAAGTACGGGAGAAGCGCGGCCTCTCTTATGGCACAGGCACGTCCCTTTCGCTTTACAAGCACACAGGCGTTCTCATTGGTTCTGCCTCAACAAAAGCCGAGCGTTCATCCGAGACCGTCGACGTCATGCTGGCTCAGCTAAAACGGATGGCCGAGGAAGGACCGACAGAAGCCGAACTTGAAAGCGCCAAACGGTTTCTGACCGGTTCCTACGCGCTCCGGTTTGACAGTTCCGGAAAAATCGCCCGGCAACTGGTTGCGCTTCAAAATGCCGGTCTTGGCATTGATTACTTCGACCGGCGCAACAGCGAAATCGAGGCTGTCACTCTGGACGATGTCAACAGGGTCGCCCAGCGCCTCATAGCGGGTGTTGACCCGACAATTATCCAGGTCGGCCCTAATAACCCGCCTGCAACCGACTGACCTGAAGGCCAGGATTTAGACTTCAAAACAAAAAGCGGCGGGACTTTCCCGCCGCTTTTTGTTTGGGGCTCATCGTGAAGAAACATATTCGTGACGCTAAGCTCATGGCTCTGCAAGACCGCCTGCGTCACGCGGCTGGCGGATCACAGACGGCTTGATACCGGAGCTGGTTTAGCCTGCCGCTTTTTTGCGTGGTGCCGGTGTGCCTTGCAAGACTTCCGCCCGTACAGGCCGCGGCGGTGAGAAGAGGTTGCCCTGGGCCAGTTTTACGTCGAAGTCGAGAAGCTCAAGCACCTGGGACTCGGTTTCAACGTGATCAGTGATCAGTTCCATTCCATAGCGGTGCAGCAGATCCCCAAAATCGGACGGGTGAATATGACCGTGATTGGTTTCCCGTCGGCCAATCAGATAATCCGCATTCAGCTTGCCATACTTGAAGCCACGGCCAGCCAGGCTGTTGAAGTCCATTCTCATGTCGTCAATCTGATCAACAGAGAAGCGGAAACCGGACTCATAAAGCGCTGCAAGGCTTTCCAGCTCAACCGCGCCCATCTGAGCGATATCGGATTGCGAGAACTCGAAAATCAAAGCGTCTGAGAACTCACGGTTGGAGCGGACGAACTCCAGGAAGCCGGGAAAGAAAGTATTGTCTGACAGGGACAACGAAGAAATATTGCAGAACAGGACAGCGTTGCGATTGCGCGACATCAGCCTGCGGATAACCTGAACCGACCGGAACAGAAGCAAGTTGTCGATGCGGGCGATGTGTCCGGAGCGAACGGCTTCGGGCATGAAGGCTTGCGCCTCAATGGAATCGCCATTGGCGTTCCGCAGGCGGGTAAACGCTTCGTAGTGCTTCACCTGACGCTGAGGCAAACTCACAATCGGTTGCAGAAAGAGCTCAACGCGGTTTGCATTCAGCGCCGATGTGATCAGCTCATTCATGGCCGGGTTGGGGCCTGGTTTCGTCAGGCGCTCCGCAGATGGTTCAGCCGGAGGATCGGCAAAACCTTCATCGATCTCGCGCGCACCGGCACCACTATCAGGCGCACGGCCATCCCGTGGCACGTGCACACCATAGCGACGGTCCAGCTCAGACATATCACGATGGGTCGGAACGACGCCGTCATTGTATGGGCCTGGCTGCGGCGCTTGCGGTGGCGCGTAAGGAGCATGGAGCGGGGCTGGCGCTTGCTGCGGGTACTCACCTGGATGAGCCTGACCTTGGCCGTTGGTGTGCGGATATCCCAGGTTTGGCTGCTGAGGTTGCTGATATTGCGGCAAACTCTGCATGGGTGGCGGAGGTGCGATGGCCTGCTGATCCTCCACCTTGGTCTCCAGGTCGGACATGGCTTCCGCCATCTGCTTGACCAGAGTGCCGAGCACTTCGACCTCAGCAAACAATGGATCGATTTCTGCCCGGGTCCGGCGCGGCATCGTATGTTCCATGCCGGTGAGACGACCTTCCAGATTGCCGACATCCTCGTCGAGATCCGTCATGCGTTCTTCGAGGCGCTCTACGGCGTCGCTCACTGCACTGCGGTCCCGCGACCGTCCAATCAGCAGATGAACGAGGATCATCGTGCACATCAGCGCTAGGGACAGCGACACGGCTTCTCCAAATGGACGGCCAAATTGGAAAACCATCACTGCCGCTGAAGACAGTGCAATGATCACCATGCATATCGCTACAAATATGGTCGCAGTTCGGCCCATTTGGTACTGAATCTACCCGATGCGAATCAAAAAATACTGGTTAATCATGCCTTAAGACAGCGCAGCCTCCGAATCCGTAAGCTCCTGTAAAACCTGTTTTTGGCGACTTGTCCCCGACTATGCGCGCAATGCGGCTCCAAAATGACCCGCACACCAAATCAGTGCCCCGGTTTCTCCCGCGCTAGCCGCGTTAGAGGGTACCGCTTTGCCCGTTCTCCGGCAATTAGGGATTGAAATCAAATACACATGTCGTAAGATTACCTTACGTAAGCTTTTGTTCTTCAGCCGTCTCACAGGAGCAGAAAGGCGTTCAAAATGCCCATGCCGGGGCGATCATTGCGGTCGGAACCATTCGAAGAAGGTTCAACCACAACCGACATATCCCCCTCAATCCAGGGTCCACTTTTGTCTGGCGGTCAGGGCATAACAAGCCCGGCAAAAACGTCACGATCCACGCCTGGACAAAATGACCTCGGACCCCGAGCAGATGCTGTCCTTGGATCTTTGAAACACATCCTCAACAGCCCAGAGTTCAAGTCAGCTCCTCAGTTGCAGGCTTTCCTGCATTTCGTGGTCGATGCGGCCCTAAATGACCAGACCGAGAAACTTAAAGGGATCACAATCGCAGTTGAGGCCCTTGGGCGCGATGCAAACTTCGATCCGGACAAAGATCCAATCGTCAGGGTCGAGGCGGCTCGGCTGAGATCACGGTTAGCCAAATACTATGAGGGATCAGGGGCGTCGGATCCGGTGAGGATCTCCATCCCGAAGGGCGGTTATGCGCCGGCTTTTGAATTTGCGAACATGAAGGGCACACCCGGTGTCCCTGCATCAGCCACCCCACGACATGACGATCCGCCGGCGGAACACCTTTCAGCAGCCCCCACAGCCGTTGACACCAGCAATGCCTCTTCGTCTCATTCAGGAATAGAAGAACCGCCAGGACCACGCGACCTGCCAAAAACTGCTCACTTAGGCGCACCCAGTGGACGTGCACTGCTCAAAAACGCAATGTCCCGTCGGCGAATTCCCATTGGCTGGCTGCTTGTCACTAATGCCGTTTGCTTGGCGGCCGGTTACTGGGCAGGCAGTGAATAACTTCCGCGTTTCAATGCCTTTCCGGGCAAAAACTGCATTTTGCGCTTTGTGACAACGCTTTGTTTACCCTGTTTGGCGAATTATCCCATTAGTCAATCTTTCGAGCCCCGAAGGATTATGACCAAAGCGATGGGAGTTACCCTGCGATGGGGAGTAAAGAGGGCAAGACCTTGCCTGTGATTGTACGCGTTTTGGACGCATCGGCGTCTGAAGCAGCCCGCACATCGGCAGTCTGTGCGAGACTATCGGCCGAGTGTTCTGAGCCAATCCTCTATACCGATACCGCTCCCTGTCTGCAGGACCTTGCTGATAAGACCACAGACATTCTCATCATTGATCTGGAGACGATTGGCGGCGACGAGGCACTTGAGGCCTACGCGGTCCGCTGCCCCAAGGCCGTTATTCTCGCGGTCTCCTCGATGGGGTCTGTTTCCCGCGCGGTCAGTGCCATGCGCGCCGGGGCTCATGATTTTCTGACAAAACCATTCTCTCTGGATGCGCTGGCATCAAAAATCAGCTTCCAACTGCAACAGCGCCGACCTGTTACAAAGCCTTGCCAACAGACGGCAGATCGTGCGATCCAGATCGAGGCAGTAAGTCAAGATAACTTGCCAGCACCGCACAGTCTTCCTGAACCCAAACAGGCTTTCGGGCTCGACAGACTGATCGGCACCTCCCCCGCAATGCTGGACATTCACGATCATGTCCGACGCATGGCACCATCGCAGGCCCCTGTTTTCATCACCGGTGAATCTGGAACCGGAAAGGAACTATGTGCGGCCGCAGTGCATGAACTCTCAGATCGGAATTCTGGTCGATTTGTGACTTTGAATTGCGCGGCTATTCCCCGGGATCTGATTGAGAGTGAAATCTTCGGCTATGTCCGAGGTGCTTTCACTGGTGCTGCCGACAATCGTACCGGCGCAGCAGAACAAGCTGACGGTGGCACGCTATTCCTTGACGAAATCGGCGAGATGGACCTGCTGTTGCAAAGCAAGCTTTTGCGCTTTTTGCAAACCGGCACGTTCCAAAGGCTTGGCGACACGGCAAGCCGGAAGGTGGATGCCCGGATCATATGCGCGACCAATCGGGACCCATTGACTGAAATCACGGCCGGCCGCTTCCGCGAAGACCTTTACTATCGCTTACATGTTCTACCAGTGCATCTTCCCGCCTTGCGGGAACGGCGGGAGGATATCCTGCCATTGGCCGAAGCTTTCCTGAAACGGTATTCAGGTGAGGAACGCCGCAACTTCCGCGGTTTTGACGCAGATGCAGAAGCGCGGATCGTCTCTTACGGCTGGCCCGGAAATGTCCGCCAGCTTGAGAACACGATCCGCCAGATTGTCGTTATGAATGACGGCGCAGCCGTTACCCACGAGATGCTTCCTCTGGTCATTCGCGATGCGCAATCGCGTCCGAACGGCATCATAGACCTGTCGCGCGAACGATCTCGAGCAGCTCCGGCCAGTCGGCCATTCGGTGCAATTGAACCTCTCTGGGCTCAAGAGCGCCGCATTATCGAAGATGCACTCGATGCGTTTGATGGGAACATAGCCATGGCCGCTGCGGCATTGGAGATCAGCCCATCGACAATTTATCGCAAAAAACAATCCTGGTCCGCCCGCAGCCTTTAACCGGCTATATTTACCGCAACGCACACATTTCCTTGTTTCTTGGCGACGCTCGGTCTATATCGGCAAAATCGCTAAGAAAAGACAAGATCTAAGGGCGGCGGGGATTTATATGACGAAGCAGGCAAGCCGGTTTAAGCTTGGGCGGAAATCCACTTCTCTTGCATTGGTGTTTGGGATATTCGCGGCGGCAGGCTCCGCTGTTGCTCAATCTCCTGACTACAAGTCTCCCTCCCCTGCATTCACGGAAGCGTTGGCAGCTTTCGATGCCGCATGGGCTGCAGACGGCCTTGCTTTTTCATCTGTGACGTTCACAGACGGTCCCGGCAGTGGATATGGGAAGTACGCTGCCACAGAAAACAATGTGTTTTCAGCCGGTGAGACGATTGCGCTTTATGCTGAGCCTGTCGGATATGAATTCGATCAGTCCCAAGACGGTTACACATACAAACTAGCCGCCAGCTATCGCCTGATAAACACATCAGGTCAGGTCTTGAGCGAACAATTTGATTTTGCAGAGTTCACCGGCACGACCCGATCCAAGCAGCGCCAACTGTCGGCCAGCTTGTCATTTCAGTTCGATGGTTTGCCCGAAGGCGACTATGAACTCGAAGTCACCTTCGCCGATCAAATCGGTAATCAAACAGCCGGTTTCAAGCTTCCATTTACAATTCAGGCCGCCAACTGATCAGCATCTAAAATAAGACTCGCAGTGCTCGAGGGTCGACCACGCTCAGCCCGCGACTGAACGCAGGGAAATCCAAGCGTTAACAGTGTCATACCAATGTGCCAGATCCGGCCAGAAAATCTTCCTTCCGCCATTGACAAGCCCCTCCGCGATACATAAATCCTTGGGCGCTGTTAGCACTCGCCACAAGGGAGTGCTAATCGCGGATGGAAGGGGCCAACTCCTTCCGTTCTCAGTAACCCAATAATCATGTCTCGCGCGCTGCCTATTGCGTGGGGCGCGCTCATGAGAGGAAACAGTCTTATGGCATTTCGTCCACTTCACGACCGTGTCGTAGTTCGCCGCGTCGACTCCGAAGAGAAGACCGCTGGTGGCATCATCATCCCGGATACCGCTAAGGAAAAGCCGCAGGAAGGCGAAATCGTTGCAGTTGGCAACGGTGCGCGTGACGACAGCGGCAACGTTGTTGCTCTCGATGTCAAAGCAGGCGACCGCGTTCTGTTCGGCAAATGGTCCGGCACTGAAGTCAAAATCGACGGTGAAGACCTCCTGATCATGAAGGAATCCGACATCATGGGCGTGATCGCTTAATTCAGCGAACCGCTTTTTGATCTCAATCGCAAATTCCAGAATAAGTGAGACGACTACATGTCTGCTAAAGAAGTAAAATTCTCGTCCGACGCACGTGAGAAAATGCTCCGTGGCGTCGACACGCTCGCAAACGCCGTTAAAGTAACGCTTGGCCCGAAAGGCCGTAACGTCGTTCTCGACAAAGCCTTCGGCGCACCGCGCATCACCAAAGACGGTGTTTCCGTTGCCAAAGAAATCGAACTCGAAGATAAGTTCGAAAACATGGGCGCACAGATGGTGCGTGAAGTTGCTTCCAAAACCAACGACATCGCTGGTGACGGCACAACCACTGCAACTGTTCTTGCACAGGCTATCGTCAAAGAAGGCGCCAAGGCTGTTGCTGCCGGCATGAACCCGATGGACCTGAAGCGCGGTGTAGATCTGGCTGCTGCAGAAGCTGTTAAAGCTCTGATGGCTGCTTCCAAAGACATCACCACGTCTGAAGAAGTTGCCCAGGTTGGAACAATCTCCGCAAACGGCGACGAGCAGGTCGGCAAAGACATTGCTGAAGCCATGCAGAAAGTCGGCAACGAAGGTGTCATCACCGTCGAGGAAGCCAAGTCTCTGGAAACCGAGCTGGAAGTCGTTGAAGGCATGCAGTTCGACCGTGGTTACCTGTCTCCATACTTCGTAACCAACGCCGACAAGATGCTGGCTGACCTTGAAAAGCCGTTCATCCTGCTGCACGAGAAAAAGCTCTCCAACCTGCAGGCCATGCTGCCGATCCTGGAAGCTGTTGTTCAGTCTTCCCGTCCGCTGCTCATCATCGCAGAAGACGTTGAAGGCGAAGCGCTTGCAACTCTCGTTGTCAACAAGCTCCGCGGCGGTCTGAAAATCGCAGCAGTCAAGGCACCGGGCTTCGGCGACCGCCGCAAGGCCATGCTGGAAGACATCGCGATCCTGACCGGCGGCACTGTGATCTCCGAAGATCTCGGCATCAAGCTGGAAAACGTGACCCTCGACATGCTCGGCACCGCTGAGAAAGTTGCGATCACCAAGGAAACCACCACCATCGTTGACGGTGCAGGTTCCAAGGACGACATCAACGGCCGCGTTGGTCAGATCAAAGCTCAGATCGAAGAAACCACTTCCGATTACGACCGTGAAAAGCTGCAAGAGCGTCTGGCGAAACTCGCTGGCGGTGTTGCTGTGATCCGCGTTGGCGGTGCGACCGAAATCGAAGTGAAAGAGAAAAAAGATCGCGTTGATGATGCTCTGAACGCAACCCGCGCTGCTGTTGAAGAAGGCATCGTCCCGGGTGGTGGTACAGCTCTGCTGCGGGCAAAGAAAGCTGTTGAAGGCCTGGCCAACGACAACGCTGACATCGCAGCTGGCATCAAGATCGTCCTGCGCGCTCTGGAAGCTCCGATCCGTCAGATCGCTGAAAACGCTGGTGTCGAAGGCTCCATCGTTGTCGGCAAGATCCAGGAAAACGACGACACCACCTTCGGCTTCAACGCGCAGACCGAAGAATTCGTCAACATGATCGAAGCTGGTATTATTGACCCGACCAAAGTTGTCCGTACTGCTCTGCAGGACGCAGCATCTGTTGCCGGTCTCCTGATCACCACCGAAGCCATGGTTGCTGAGCTGCCGAAGAAAGACGCAGCACCGGCAATGCCGGGCGGCGACATGGGCGGCATGGGCGGCATGGGCTTCTAAGCCAGCCACTCACAAGTCTTACGGAAAGGGCGGCCCTCGGGTCGCCCTTTTTGCTTTTTCCCGGCTGTATACTGCGCAACATACTGCTGCTCACATACCGATGGCTGAGACGTCCTTGTCTTAGAACCCGCATTTGGCGGGCTAACGACAATGGTGTGCAGGGCATTAGGTATGACAGTTCAAGACGACAACACTTTAAAACTGATCACCGCCAAGAACCGACTTTTCGGAACCATCGACCTCACGAAACAAGCCGTCGACAGCAACTACAAAAACAGTCTGACACTCAAGGTCGGCCAGATACCAAGCACTTATTTCTTCAGCTCGGCGTTGTTTGAAAACACCTCAACTCGCTACAGACCGTTTCACCCCCAAGGCTTTATCGCAACCTCCAGTGAAATGCGTATGTATTGGGTCCTTGCAGGATATTGGAACACGATCGGAAACCTAAGAAGCGCATTGTCGACAGATTTCGCGCCGATCAATCCGTCGCTTCCGGACACAAAAGCCTCGATACCGGCATTTTATCAAAGCCGGTATTTCGTCTATGCCCCAATTGGCGTCGACAAAACCGGTGTGGAGGCATCCATCCGGATGATGCAGAAACAAGCAACTCCTCTATCGACCGATGCGCTGGTCACCATGAACCGCGATGATAAAGGCGGAGACAAAACGGCTACCTATTACATCAACGAGGGAGCTCTACAGGGGATGTTCTGGGCATCGAAACAAGGCGGCTGGAATTCGGGATCAGGTCAAAACACCAACCGTTTGTTCCCTTTTGAAATTATCGATTACCCTATCCCGGACACAGCTTTCCCGGAAGCAGCCGCACGTGGGAGCGATTTTCCAGAGGCCTTGAAAGTTGTACCGGCAGATAACCGTGTCCATTTCGGGCACTCCCTGATAACGATCGACGCCATTGAGACCTATTACAAAGATCCAAACATGCAAGTCGGCTTGGAGAATGTCATAACCGGTGCCGACTTGTGGACACGCATGCTTCGATTGGGCGCCTATGCTCAAAGTCTCGGATATTCGGCCAACACCAGGCCGTTTGGTGCCCAATACCTACAATCGGGCACCAACTATCTGTCTTTGAAGGAAGCTGGAGACTTAAATCGGCAGAAACAGCTTGTGACAGAACTTATCGCTAATTTTGTAGATAATTAGAGTGTCTACCGATCGAAGCCGCGGGCGCTGCCAAATGCTTTCCGCACTTTCTTTTCAATTACGAGGTTATTGAAAGAGCTCGCGTTAGGCAGCCCGGACCTGACCAAGGAAGTCTTCAACCTGGGAGCGCAAGTTCCTTGCGTGATCAGAAAGGTCGACAGCAACTTCAAGAACTTCCTTGGCTGCATTGCCCGTGTCGGAAGCGGCTTGTGCAACATCATTGATGGTGTGACCAACCTCAGCAGTGCCAGAGGCCGCCTGCTGCGTACTGGCGGCGATTTCACGTGTCGCGATGCCTTGTTCACTCACAGCACCAGATATCGTGTCAGAGATATCCTTGATCCGGCCAATCGTTTGACTGATCGACTGGATCGCTTCAACAGCCTCCCCAGTCGCTGACTGCATACCCGAGATTTGAGAGCCGATCTCTTCAGTTGCTTTGGCTGTCTGAGTTGCGAGGTTTTTCACCTCAGAAGCCACAACTGCAAACCCTTTCCCAGCCTCGCCAGCACGCGCCGCCTCAATGGTTGCGTTCAGTGCCAGAAGGTTCGTTTGTTCTGCGATGCCGCTGATCAGTTCGATGACCTCTCCGATCTTGCTCGCTGCATCTGCCAATCCACGGACCGAGTCGTTGGAGCGCTCCGCTTCTGCATTGGCCTGGTTGGAGATTTCCGCCGATTCCGCGACCTGTCTGTTGATCTCCCCGATGGAAGCCGACATTTCTTCCGCGGCGGAGGCGGCTGTTTGTACATTCTGCGATGCGTTTTCCGCCGAAGAAGCAACGGTGTTTGCCTGTTGCTGGGTCTGTTCAGCAACGGACGACATGGACTGTGCCGTCGATTGCATGCGGGACGAGGAATCCGTAACGGTGTCGACAATTCCCATCAGAGCAGTTTCGAACTGATCAGCAAGTGCATTCATCGCCGCCCGCTTCTCTTCCGCTGCCAGGCGCTCTCGTTCGACTTTTTCTAGTTCGAGTTGTTCAACTTCAAGAGCATTTTCGCGGAAGACGGCAAGCGCTCGCGACATCTGTCCGATTTCGTCGCGGCGGTCAGTTGCCGGCACATCCACGTCAGAGTTCCCACCTGCAAGCGCGGTCATAGACCCAATAATCTGGACAATTGGGCGCGAAATCATGCGTGAAATCAGCCAGTTCGCAACCAAGCCGACCAGAGCTACCAGGGCCACAGTCAGTAGAAACAATTTCATAGCTTCTTGCGCGCCATTGAGTGTCGCTTCGGTTGCCTCAACCCTCAGACCGTCAACAACGGTTTTCAACTTGTCGACATCACCAACAAGACTGGCGTGAAGTTGCGTCGCATCATTCATGAAGATGCTTGCGGTTGCGACATCCAGGGTGGCCATATCGGCTGTTCCAAGGGCGGATTCTGAGTACTCTTTGGCGTGCTTGATCGCCCCTTCTTGGAGCTCTGCCAGATCGGCGTTGTTCAGCTTGGACAAATCCAAAGCTTCAAAGTCTGCAACGATCGCCTTGAGCTGTGCCGTTGACTGTTCGAACTTGGAATTGATTTTGTCCATGTCCGATTCATTTTGCGCAGTTGTCATCAAGTCATAGAGGGACAACTGAGCACTCGAGAGGTTTTCCTTTACGCGGTTCATGTCCGCAAAGGCTTTGATTTGAACATGGCTCAGATTTTCAACGGCAGCGCGTTGCTGATCGATCGCCATGAAGGAGATGACAGAAACTATTCCCAATCCCACCAACAGGATGACCGGTGTGACGAACATCTTTTTTGCTAAGGCAAGGTTGGCGAACCAGTTCATTTTTCCATCCAATATTGCATTTTAGATTGAAGGCCGATGGCCGAAGCGGCCATCGGTATCATTTGGTTGGCTAAGGCGAGCGGTGGCGGGCCTTACTTGTAGATGCCAACGCCGCAGATGTGATCGCCAGCGGACTTAACCACGGAGGACTTTGGCTCGATTTTCTTCGAAACCGGGTTCGGCCAACGGTAGTCAACCCAGCCACCACCAGATTTGCCCGTGCTCACAAGTTCCATCACGAACTCTTTGCCATCAGCATCTTTTAGGCCCGACAGATCCCGGCCAATTAGTTTTGCATTCGCCCCGTGAGCAACCGTTACACCCGCATCATCGAAGCAGAAAACGTAGAGATCTCGATCTTGCCAACCCTTATCGGTGGCGGAGAAGTCTGCGAGTGCCGTATCCGCCCCAGCAGACTGGTAATGCGCCACGGCTTTGTCGAGCATTGCCGTTGCTTCATCTGCCGTGCCGCGATCTGCTGCAAATGCAGTGGCGGACCCAGCCATCGAAAGTCCGGTAATCAGGAGTACCGCAATTTTTGATTTGATCATTCCCTTATCTCCTCCTGAGACGTCATCAAAGATGCTCTCAACAGAAGAGAGAAAACCTAATATTCGGATAATGGAATTAATTGGAGTTGATACCGAGCAAGTAATCAATTTCTATTTTTGATTTAATCAAAATATTTATACAATCTAAAATGAAGGGAGTGTTTTGCGCCGCACAAAAAAATTCCTACTCCCGCCACCTCTATGTATAAAAATACTAATACACAACCCTTGAATGCAAACGCATCGTTATTCTGACCTGTCCCCGCTCTTTTCGCTGAAGTGTGTTTTCTTCAAATTGCCATTGATTCTCTGAACGAAAAGCCCCTCAAATTCACCTTACGACACTTTCAAATCCCAATTATTTCAAGGGCATCCCTGGCAGACACCCACCACGCGATACAACCAAAATTGAAGATTCAATCACAACTCGGTCCGCTGATATTGCTCGCCAAGTTCGCGGCAAACTAACGCTCAAACCCCGCTAACGGACGCACACAAAATATCCAGGTCCGGGCCTATATTTTTTTGTTTTTCTCAAAAAAATCAGTGCCACGTACCATGTTGCAACCTGGTTCCACCATCCAACAGATTCGTTTGCCGTAAATCGGGAATGGCACTAGACAGTGATCGAAGATTGTTTGATGCGAAGAGACCCCCATGAGTGCCGAACTGAACAGTAGGCTCGAAAAACTTGAGATCGATCTTGCACACGCCACACACACAATCGATGAGCTGAATGGCGTTGTCGTTGAGCAAGGGAAACAGATTGACCGGCTGACCCGAAAACTCCTCAACATGACCGATCAGGTCGAAGAGTTGATTGAAAACGTGTTGCCTGGTCACCAGATCGAGAAGCCGCCACACTATTGAGCCCCGACAGGGTGGCCGCGTGTTGACGAACCGACAGAACAACAGGGGTTATCGATGACTGTTTGAGAGACCATCTTGCCACTTGCGCTCAATGTGATAGTTCGCTTACGTATAATGCGGTGCATATACACATATAAATAACGCCAAGGACACTGAGATGCAGAACCTGCGCTTGACCCTGAAATTCCGTCCCGAAGGAAAACTCGGACCGGAGCACTTCGACCGTGTCGAAGAAGACATGGGACCTCTGGCAGATGGCAAGGCGCGCATTCGTGTCGTTTATGTCTCTCTGGATCCAGCCATGCGCGGTTGGGTCTCGCCAGACACAAAGAGCTACATCCCGCCTGTCCAATTGGGTGAGACGATGCGCTCGTTGGGTGTCGGGATTGTCGAGGAGAGCAAGTCTGATGCCTACAAGGTCGGCGATTGGGTCTCCGGCACACCCGGCTGGACGAAATATGTCGACGTGGCTCCAGGCGAGATCAGCGTTGTCCCGCAAATGGACCGGATCGAGCACTATATGGGCGTTCTTGGCCTGCCAGGGGTGACCGCCTATCAGGGCCTGGTTATTGAGGGTCAACCGAAGGAAGGCGAAACGCTCTGTGTAACCGGAGCCGCCGGGTCGGTTGGCTCTCTGGTCGGCCAGATCGGCAAAGCGCTCGGCCTACGCGTGATCGGAATTGCGGGAACCCAGGAAAAGTGTGACTGGCTGACCAAGGATCTCGGCTTTGACGCAGCCCTCAACTACAAGACCGACGATCTGAGCAAAGGGCTTGCCGAGTTCGCTCCGGACGGCATCAACCTGCATTTCGAGAATGTCGGCGGCGCCCCCTTCAAGGCAGCCTTCCGCAATATGGCCGCGCATGGCCGCATGATCTTCTGTGGGTTCATTTCCGCTTACAACGGTGATATCGACCCAGATCCGCTTGACATGACAACCATCATACGGCGGCGTTTGATGCTCAAGGGCTTCACCATGCCGGACCATTATGCGTCCTATCCGATGCTGTTTTCAGAACTCGGCAAACTCATGATGCAAGGCAAACTCAAGTACCGGCTTCATGTTGAAGACGGACTGGAGAATGCCCCCGCCGTCTTCAACAAGCTGTTCGATGGCAGCAATACAGGCAAGCTGGTGGTCAAGGTCTCGGACCTCTGATCATCCTTCCCATTTGAGAATATCGCCGGTGGAGCAATCCGCCGGCTTTTCTGTTTCTGAGCAGGGTTGAGAGACTAAATTCCTCGTGAAATCTGTCGATTGATCCACCGCATGGCGGGCCTCGTCAAACGGACTAGTTTGGCCGGATACGAAACAGGTAGTGCCATGCGATACTTCCGCTATTTGCTCATTTTAGCCGCTCTCGGTGCGGCTTTTTCAGCATGGAGCTGGTGGTCTGCCAGACCTCCGAAGGTTACCGTCACTGAAGCGTTTATTGGATCGGCTGCGGACGTTGTTTATGCGACGGCCGTGGTCGAACCGGTCAACTGGGCGAAGGTCACGTCCATTTTACGGGAACGCATCGTATCCTTGTGCGGCTGTGAGGGCATGGTCGTGCAAAAGGGCGATCAACTGGCCGAGCTCGACAGCGGCGATGCGCGGGCCGCACTTGCGGAACTGGAAGCCCGCCAATCCCTAGCGAAATCTGAGAGTGAGCGGGCGCTGCAGCTGCTGGAGCGCCGGGTTATCAGCCAGCATCTTTATGACCGCGCGCAAAGCGAACTTGTCCAAGTCAATGCCGTCATAGCCGCACAAACAGAACGCCTGCGGGACTACAGGATCGTCGCGCCGATGGATGGCGTCGTTTTGCGGCAGGACGGGTCTGTCGGCGAGGTCGCTGAACCCGGTGACATCCTGTTCTGGATCGGCCAGCCCAAACCCTTGCAACTTGTCGCAGAGGTGAATGAAGAGGACATTCCAAAAGTCGCTGCGGGCCAAACAGCGCTGGTTCGGGCGGACGCCTTTCCGGGGCAAGACCTCACTGCGACCGTTGCCCGGATCACGCCCAAAGGGGATCCGGTGCTGAAGAATTACCGCGTCTATTTGGATCTTCCAAAGGACACGCCGCTTCACATCGGCATGACAACTGAAATCAACATAGTCACTCTTGAAAAGCCGGAAACGGTGCTCGTGCCGGTGGCCGCTCTCGATGGTCAGCGGCTTCAGACTGTTTCCAGCAGCAACACCGTTGAGACCATAGTGGTCGAAACAGGAATTACCGGAACCCGCGCTGTCGAAATTCTCGACGGTCTTGCTGACGGAGATGCTGTTCTCCTGCCGTTTCGCGACGATCTCTCTGATGGCCAGAAGGTGGAGCCGGTGGCTGAGGGCACACCAGAATGATCCTTCAGCTCCGCATCGCTGCGACCCATGTGCGCAACAGGCTCCGGCAAACGGTGGTCTCCACGCTTGGTGTTGCACTGGGTGTTGGATTTTCCATTGCCATGGCCGCCCTCATGGAGGGCTCTCAACGGGACTTCATGGCAACCTTAATCGACGCCATTCCGCATGTGGAGATCAAGGATGATAAGCGGACGCCGACAGCCCAACCGGCCAGCTCCGTTTATGATGCTGTTGCCTTTCGCGGATTGCGGCCGTTGGAGGACTTGCGTGGGATTCGCAATCCGACGGAAGCTTTGGCATCGCTGCGGGATTGGGTTGACGGCGACATCGCACAGCGCCTGACGGGTCAGGCTGTGCTGCGCTACAGTGGTCAGGACATTGGCATGACGCTGATTGGTGTCCGCCCAAAGCAGGAACTTCTCGTGTCCAACATTGGCGAGGACATCCGGGAGGGGGCCTTTGAGGACCTCGGCACAACCTCCAACGGATTGGTTCTGGGCGACAAGGCGGCAGAACGGCTTGGCGCTGATCTTGGAGACACGGTCACGTTGACCTCAGCAAACGGGGTCGCAAAACGGTTCAAGATTGTTGGCCTCTTCCATACCGGGATCACCACCAGCGACGAAAGCCTCGCCTATGCGCCTCTCAAAGCCGTCCAGATCCTTCTGGAAAAACCTGACATCATCAATGCTATCACGATCCGGCTGAGAAACATCGATGAAGCCGTCGCAGTTGCTGCAAGGGCCGAGCGGCAATTGGGCTACAAGTCAATCTCCTGGGAAGAGGCCAATGAAGGGCTGATGGAGGCTTTCTTTGTCCGCAACGTGATCATGTTTACTGCTGTCGGCGGTATTCTTCTGGTCGCCGGTTTCGGGATCTACAACATCATTTCAACGATCGTGCATGAAAAGGCCCGGGACATTGCCATCCTGAAATCGCTGGGGTTTCCGGAACCTGACATCCAGCAGATTTTCGTTCTGGAGGGTTTGGTGATCGGTGTGCTCGGAGCACTTGTCGGGTCTGCACTTGGATTTGGATTGTCGAGTTATCTTGCAACAATCAAATTCGAGGTCACCACCGACATCGAAATGACCCGTCTGCCGATATACTTTTCTCATGTGCATTACATGATCGCCAGTGGTCTGGCGCTTCTGTCTGCGGGCATTGCCGGTTTTGTGCCTGCCAGAAAGGCCGCCGCGCTCAATCCTGTCGACATCATCCGGGGCGCGACCTGACATGAACGTTGCCCCGATCCCAGCCACCCCTGCCCCACTTTTGGAAACGCGAGGCTTGACCCGGATTCTTCCGGCCATTGTTCCGGTCACCCTTGTAGAGGACATCTCGTTTTCGATCGGCACATCGGAGTTCGTCGCAATCACCGGCCCATCGGGCTCCGGAAAATCATCCCTTTTGTATCTGCTTGGACTTCTGGACCGGCCGACGGAGGGCGAAGTCTTGATTGGCGGCCGCAAGACGCACGATCTATCGAAGACCGAAATGGCTCACTTGCGGCTGGAAAAGATCGGCTTTGTCTTCCAGTTCCACTTTCTCTTGCCGGAATTCACCGCTCTGGAAAACGTTATGATTCCAATGCAAAAACTCGGCGCTCTGGCTGCAGCTGAGCAAAAAGACCGCGCGGCGGGTCTCTTGGAAGATCTCGGCCTGGAGGACTTTTTGCACCGGCAACCTGCCCAATTGTCCGGCGGGCAGCGTCAACGCGTCGCCGTTGCAAGAGCGCTTGCCAATGCGCCGGACCTGATCCTTGCAGACGAGCCGACCGGCAGTCTCGATTCTGTCGCGACAGAGCAGGTGTTTATGTCGCTTCAATCGATTGTCGATCAACAAAGAACCACAGTGATAGCCGTTACGCACGACATGGATATTGCCGGCCGTATGCAGCGTCGCATTCATCTGGTCGATGGAAAAATCGACTATGACCGCAATCAATAACCGTTGTTGTCCTTCGGTTCTTGGATGACTTGCCAAAAAACGGAACCCATGGCATAAGCCCGCCATCATCAAGAGAAGGGCTGGCGCCCTCGCCAACCTGCCGACCGGGCAAGGTGGTTTCCGCAACAGGGATGCGGCCGTCCAGACACTCAAAAGAGGCTGCGCGGCAACGAAGCGGTAGTTTTCATGCGCCAGTCCTCCTCGGGCAACCGATGGAGGATTTTTTGTTTCAAGATGCGCTGGCCGGACAAGCGGCCGAGTTGATCAGATACCAGGACGCCGAAGAGGCCGATCAGACAGCGGCCGAGATCTGGCAATCTACCGCAGAAGATTGTGTGCTGGCCCGCATGAAGACCATTCGGGTGTATGGCGGACTGCCACGCCACAAACGCCGGTTGACCCAGCATGAGCGGGTCGACCGCTTACAGGCATTGTTGCGCCTTTGGGCCAATGGCTGCATTTGCGCGGTCGATGAGGAGCTGTTTGCGGACCTGCTGGCGCGCAGATCCTTGCGCGCCTGATTACTGCGGAGCCGGAGTGTCCTTGGGGACTGGACGTGGCTTGCCTTGGTCATCAACGGCGACCATCGTGAAAATCGCTTCGGTGACTTTTTCCCGGCCGCCGAAACGGTGGCGCAAAGCCCAGGCTTCCAGTTTGATTTCCATGGAGCTTGTCCCGACGCGGCCGACGCTTGTGTAAACACACAAGACGTCTCCGACATGGACCGGGCGGATGAATTTCATCTTGTCGACTGCGATCGTGACAACGCGGCCCTGCGCTCTTTGCCCCGCGGCAATCCCACCGGCGAGATCCATCTGAGAAAGTACCCACCCGCCAAAGATATCACCAGATGCATTGGTGTCGGCCGGCATTGCCATTGTCCGGAGGGTCAGTTCCCCTTGCGGTGTTTCTTCACTCAAAGCGGTCGCTCCAGTTTCGTGTTTTAACGAGCCTAGCCCAACCGCTTCAAAACACAACGCTATCAATCAGATAATCAGCATCAGAATGGCCATGATCCAAAGCGGCATTGGTGCTGCAATCCAGATCAACAGGATGGGTAAGCCACGATGTGCCCATTTTGAACTGAACATGAGTGTCTCCTGCAAACTTAGAATACTGGGATTTCGTAGTAAGTCAGTGCCGCCAATGCGGTCATTCCGACCGCAAAGGCGAGTTTGGCGCTGCCAATCAGCGTTCGCCCCGCCAGATCGAGGCGTGGCAAAGGCATGGATCTGGAATCCAGGTACATGGACACCATCATTCCGATGAAGACCGCGAACCACAAAACAACCAGACCTTCGGCCACCAAGACGATTGCCGGTAACATGAGCCCCTCCTATCAGGCTTGTTCAGTAAAGAGTTCCGCCGGCGGTGTACTGCCGGCAAAACCGAACGTTGCGAGCCACAGGCTCTGAGCAATCCGTTCGGCAATGGCGATGATCTCTTCGGCAACGTCCGAAACAAAAATCTCGCGTGCTACCGGGCGGAATACGTCGAGCCAGTCGCCATAATCCGAGCTGACCACTTCCTTTAGTTTCAGGTGTTCCGGAACCGGCTTGCCTTTGTAGGTCCCGTTTTTCAGGAGAACGGACTGCCAAAACCGTTCCATCTTCTCAAGGTGCTCCGGCCAACGCCCTCCGAGACGCTTTTCAAAGATCTCACCGAGATGGGGTTGCTGGCGCAAGGTCCCATAGAATGAATGCACAAGGATCCGGATCGTCTCGGGAGTGACTTCGGCGTATTGCACCTCGCAGGCGCTGTCGGAGCGGACGACCGCGCCGCCTGTTTCCTGTGGTGTTTGTTTGATTTGCATCGCAGTCTCATAACATTCATTTAAAATGCATCTTTTAAATGACAGAAGCGCACGCTAAAATCAACATATAAAATGAATGTTTTGAAAGTTCTGGAAATGCGCCTCAGTCAAGCCAGTGATTTTGCCTTGAGACTTCTGATGGCAATCAGCCAATCAGATGCCCCGCAGACAGTTGACAAATTGACTGCGCAACTTGGCCTGGCGAAATCCCATGTCATGAAAATCGTGGCTCAGCTTGCCAAGGCGGGCTACCTGGAAACGACCCGGGGCCGTGGCGGCGGGATCCGCATTGCCAAAGAGGCCGATGACATCCGCATTGGCGATGTGGTGCGGTTGATTGAACCGGATCTCGGCGTGGTCGCGTGCCTCAAGAATGAACCGGCAAGCTGCCCGTTTTTACCGCGCTGCACGCTTAAGGGCGCGATGGCGAGGGCGGCGGAGGCGTTCCTCGACAGCCTAAATGAACAAACGCTTGGTTCGATCCTGGCCGGCACGCAGAGGATATGAAGGTTTGGTGTCCTGACTAAAGTGTCGAAGCTTGTTCCAGGAAATCCACCTGTTCCAGGCAATAGTAGCCGGAGATCCGGCTGATCGTTCCAGAGCGTTTCCAATCGTTCAGGACCCGGCTGACATTCTCACGGGCAGCTCCGGCCATGTTGGCAATGTCAGCCTGACTGAGCTTGTAGTGGATGAGGACGCGGCCATCATCGAGAGGCTTGCCGAACGTTTCGGCCAGCTGCAGCAATGTCTGCGCGACACGTCCTGGAAGCGGCAGGAAAGAACGCGCTGCCAGGACGTCGTTGGCATGGCGCAAACGTTTGCCGACGATGGACAGCATGTGGCGGTAAACGGCGGGGTTTTCATCGGCGAACCGTTCAAAGGCGGACTTTTCAATGAATGCCAGCTGCGCTTCTTTCAAAACGCTGACCGTTGCAGACCGGGGACGGCCATCCAGCAAGGCAAGCTCACCAACCAGATCGCCTGGTCCGAGAACCGCAAGCAACTGCTCATCCCCATCAACTGACAGGATCGACACCTTCAAAGAGCCCTCCAGAACAGCATAACAGCCGTTTCCAGGATCCCCGTTTTCGAAAAGAGTGGCATTGGCAGCCATTTTTATCGGGCGGGCGAGTTTTGACAGCCCGAGCGCCAATTCCGAATCAAGCCCTTGTAAAGAAAAGCTGTTTTTCAGAAAATCATCGATCTTTGCCACACCTGCCCCCTGCAGACATTGCCGTTAAACCGGCCAATTTCGAAATACGCGCATTGTTGTGATGTGCATCACGTGCCCATGCGCAAACTACCCCTATATTGAAAAACATGGAAGCGGGGTTGCCCCTCCCCCTCTTCCGGACCTCCACGAAAAACGGCTCTGTTCCCCCCAGAGCCGTTTTTTCGTTTGGATTGCTGTCCAAGCCCTCAATTCAGGAAAACATCCTTTTTTTCCAGCGTGTGAAAGAAACGGTCACTCGCCAGGACATCATACTGACACTCCCGGATCGCGATCTTGGCTTTGGGTTCCTCCCGGCGTAACCGATCGTCGGCCCGGCCTGGGATGGCTGCCACAAAGCTCATGTCTGCCATCCCGTCAAAATGATTGTGCAGAAGACGGTGCAGTTCTTCCCTGTCACTGACCTCTGGCAGCGGATCTGCCTTGGGCAAGAACTTCAAATCGTAGGGCTTCGCCAAGCGCTGAAGCCGGAGTGTTTTCAGGCCCGACCGCACCGGAGAAATGATATGCGGCGGCGTATCAAATCCCGCGTGTCCGATTGCCTTGAAAACTGTTCGGGCCACACTGCTGCGCGCCAGCATCCCGTCTCGAACGGCAACGAAGTCCGGCTGCCGCTTCATCAAGACCGTGTAGCGGCCCAGTTGCGCCAGCGTTTCTTCCAACAGCAGCTCATCGGGGAGAAGCCGCAAAAGCGCCAGGCGGTTCATCTTAGAACGGGAAAACATGCGATCGCCGAAGGTTTGATGCATTCGGCTGCTGACGGGCGATACCCTGTCGCCGGTAAAGGCCAGCGTGATCCCAAAGAGTGTACGAGAACTTGAGGCCTTGACGGTTTCGATCAGTGGCCGGAATTCCCGCGGCCACAAGTCCGTCGCAACGAGCGCGCCAAGCGCACTGATACGCCCTTGCTCGGCGAGATCACGCAGTGCGCGGTCAACCCCGAATGCAAGACCGTAGTCCAAAGCTCCAAGCGTAATTCTTTTCATGCAGCGCGGTAAAGATACATAAGAAACGACACGCTCCTCCCTGCAAAACTTCGTAGAGTTTTGCAAGTCTTATCGTGACATCCGTCTCTTATTGAGTCGGCGTTACTTGGTCTCTAACGGATCAAGAGCAGCCGTTTCCCGGCCTGAGAGCCTGTACACCACCAGCTCTTCCAACGGCACACCCTTCACCAATCTCTTCAAAGAAGTGACCTGCTCTACGGTTTCAAAACGGGCCTTAAGAACATCCGCTTGGTCACGGCGGCTTTCAGCGACATAAAGCCCAGCACCGTCAAAATCAGCCTCTTGCGGCTCTAGCGCCATGATGTAGCGGATCCGCTGGGTAAACTGGTGAACCGGCACCGTGTCTTTCATGAGGAAGTCGATTTGACCGTTGAGGCCATAGCCGGAGGTCAGAACAAAGGCTGCATCCGTGTCACCAACCACATCTTTGAGAGCTGAACCGATCTCTTGCCACCCGCGCAGCTGATGGGTCGGATCTTTTCGCGCGAACTGCCCTGTAAAGGCCGAGACAGCATGGAGCTGAACGGCGATCGCGATCACAAGACCAAGGCAGACACCGGTTGTGGCAAGCTTGACCCAGTTTCTTGAGCGGCCTTGAAGATCGCCTACAAAGACCGCTGCCATCAATGCAATCACCGGAAACAACGGCGCTGGCCAATTGGCCTGCACGCGCGAGTGCAGCGAGTGATAGGCAAGATAAATCAGGAACGGCAGCACGGTCAGGATGATCAAGGAGGCGACTACATCCTGTTTCAAAAAGCGGCCGAACAAACGGGCGGCGCCAAACGCTGCCAAAAGAGCGAAAAGCGGATTGAGCAGACCGACAAACGCGCCGATAAACTCAAAGATGTACTTGGCAGTATACCCATCACTGCCGGCCCGCCCGAACTGTTTGTAGAAGCTGACCCAGTCGTGCAGATGGTTCCAGTAGAGCACCGGCGCGAACGTCAGGACCGCAATCAATCCACCGGCCCAGAGCTGCCAGGTTAGAAGCCAGCGACGGGCATCCGGAACCCATAAGAGCCACAGCACAATCCCCGCCCCGAGAAACAAAACCGAGTATTTCGACAAGAGCCCGCACCCGGCCATCAATCCGATAACCAGCCACCAGTTTGCATTTTTCGAGGTGATGAGTTCGGCCAGCGCCCAAAAACTCAAACCCCAAAACAGAACCGACGGGGCATCCGGTGTTGCAAGGATCCCGCCAATACCGACCAACAAGCTGGTGTTCAAGAACAGGACGGCCCAACCGGCAACCCGGGCATCAAACAGGATGGCGGCCGTTCGCCAAAGTGCCAGCGATCCGATCAGGCCGGAAAAGATGACCAAAGCCCGCACCGCAAACACGGTGTCTCCAAAAACGGATTGTCCTGCTGCAATCCACCAGCCGATCATCGGCGGGTGATCATAGTAGCTGAGCGCCGGATACAGACCCCAGATCCGGTAATAGGCTTCGTCCTCGACGAAATGCGCGTGGCTCGCGGCAAAAACCTTGAGAGCCATCAGCGCGACAACAACCAGCACAAGTCCGGCTGGCCGAAGGAAAAATGGCAAGTCTTCAGAGCTGTGTGCGTTTGTCACGAATGCCTCAGCTTTTCCGCCAGGTCAGAGCAGAACTTGCCGCATAATTCCAGACAGCACCCATGATCGCACCTGCAGCGCCCGCAAACCACCAGTATGCCGGATCGGCATATATGAGGTTGGCGACACCGACATTTGCCAGAACGCCGACAGAACACACCGCATAGAAGGTCAAGAGACCGATCAGCGCTCCAAGACCGCGCAGGCGCCGGTCCCGATAGGTCAGCTGGTTGTTCAGGAAGAAGTTCGACGTCATCGCAACAAAAGACGCCGCGGTCTGTGACATGTTGAAACTCATGTCTGACAGCAGGAACACACGCAAGGCCGCCAAGTGAACAACAAGGCCGCTGGCACCAACAAGGCCGAACATCAGGAAGCGGACAGAGACGATGTCGCCGAAATATTTGGCGAGCAGCAGCCCGAAATAATCGAGCGTGACCAGGGTGTCGAGCTTGCTTTCGCCGTGTTGGCGCTCGCGGAACGTGAACGGCAGTTCCTTGATCTTCAAGGTACCGGCAGCTGACGACACCAGATCAAGCAAGATCTTGAAGCCTTGCGGCGACAGTTTCGGGGCCAGCTCTTCGGCTTTATCCCGGCGCACCATGAAGAACCCGCTCATGGGATCACTGAGCGCTACATTCAAAAGCTTCTGCGCAAGCCCGTTGGCTATGTTGGACCCCCAAGCCCGGACCTTGGACAGTCCCTCGCCGACGGTTCCGCCTTCCACTTTCCGGCTTGCAACCACAAGGTCGATATCTCCAGTCCTGATTTCGGCAAGCATCTTGGGCAGCAACGTTTCATCATGCTGCAGGTCAGCATCCATCACGGCGACATACGGCGCGGAAGAGGCAAGGATCCCCTCAATACAGGCCCCGGACAGTCCGCGCCGGCCAATACGCCGGATCACGCGCACGCGCGGATCGCTCAAAGCCAGTTTCCGGGCAATTTCTGTGGTGCCATCCGGGGAATTGTCGTCAACGACGATCGCCTCCCAGGCAGTCCCGGCAAGCGCCTTGTCCAACAGGCCAATGAGGATTGGAATGTTCTCGGCCTCATTGAAGCTTGGCAAAATGATGCTCAGCTCAGCGGGCAACACTTCGCGTTTCAAAGAACGCGGTGCGCTGGTCTCTCCGCCCTGATCACCCACCAGGTTCACGACGCCGTCCATGATTGTTCCAATTCCAAGCCTGAAAGATCCAGTCGCTTACTTTCAAAGCGCCGGGTCTTACTCGCGCGGACCATAGCCCGGCGCAGATTAAATACAAGAAAGAACGCACCGACCGCCCTGTCTCAAACAGCGGCAACCGGGACTGCGATCCGTTGCCGTCCTTTTAGCCGGGACTGTGATGCAAACAAGGCATGTCGCGGCCTTTTTTCATCTCGGTTAAGATCACCGTGTTTTGCCGGTCAGCGCGATCCGCTACCGCGCTTGCTCTCAGAACCGCTTTCGTCTAGGACAACCGGCAACATCACAAGACTTTTCCAGATGCGTTCACCAAGGGGTGCATACGCGGAAAACCCGCCAGGACACAAAGATCTCATGGCCAAAAAACCAAACAAACTGAAGGCGCGCTTGCCGCGTGGCTTCATTGACCGCTCTGCCGCCGATATCCGTGCCACAGACGAGATGCTGTCCAAGATCCGTCAGGTGTACGAGAGCTACGGGTTTGACCCGGTTGAAACACCGGCCTTCGAATACACCGACTGCCTTGGCAAATTCCTGCCAGATACAGACCGGCCCAATGCCGGTGTCTTCTCCGTACAGGATGATGACGAACAATGGATGAGCCTGCGGTATGATCTGACCGCACCACTCGCCCGGCATGTCTCGGAAAACATCAACGAAATTCAGCTGCCCTACCGCACCTATCGCAATGGTTGGGTGTTCCGGAACGAAAAGCCGGGGCCGGGCCGGTTCCGCCAATTCATGCAGTTCGACGCCGACACCGTTGGTGCTCCAGGTGTCCAGGCCGACGCTGAAATGTGCATGATGATGGCGGACGCCATGGAAGCCCTCGGTATTCCACGCGGCCAGTACGTCATCCGCGTGAACAACCGCAAGGTTCTGGACGGTGTGTTGGAAGCCGTTGGTCTCGGCGGTGAGGACGATGCAGAACGCCGTCTGACTGTCCTGCGGGCAATGGATAAGTTCGACAAGTTTGGCACCGAGGGTGTTCGGCTTCTCTTGGGCGAAGGACGCAAAGACGAAAGCGGCGACTATACAGACGGCGCTAAACTGTCAGCTCAGGCGATCGATGCCATTGTAGAAATTCTGGAAGCTTCTGCGATCGACGATCTGATCGATTACACAAACGATCTGACCTTCAAGACGGCCGCGCTATCCAAGTTTGCGATCAACGAGAGTTTCGAGGCTGGCTTTCGCGAATTGAAACTGATCTCGGATCTTGTGACTTCCGCCGGTTACCAATCCGACCGGATCTCAGTCGACCCATCCGTGGTCCGTGGCCTGGAGTACTACACCGGCCCAGTCTATGAGGCCGAACTACTGTTCGACGTCACCAACGAAAAAGGTGAAGTTGTTCAGTTCGGTTCTGTGGGCGGTGGTGGCCGTTATGACGGGCTGGTCAAGCGCTTTACTGGCCGCGATGTGCCTGCAACCGGCTTCTCCATTGGCGTCTCGCGCCTGATGACCGCGCTGAAAAACCTTGGCAAGCTGCAGACTACCGATGTCGTGGCACCGGTGCTGGTAACCGTTATGGACGGCGACACCGAAGCGCTCGGCCGCTATCAGAAAATGGTACAGAACCTGCGCCAAGCGGGTATCCGGGCCGAGATGTATCAGGGCAACTGGAAGAAATTCGGCAACCAGCTGAAATATGCTGACCGCCGCGGTTGTCCGATCGCCATCATTCAAGGTTCGGACGAGCGTGAGGCTGGAGAGATCCAGATCAAGGACCTGATCGAAGGCGCCCGGCTGGCCACTGAATCAACAGACGTCGACAATGTCACGTGGCGGGAAAGCCGTCCGGCTCAGGTCACGGCCAACGAGGCGGATCTCATCGAGACCGTTCGCGGAATTTTGGATGCGCAGGCCGAAGACCGCAGACAGGTAAACGGGGACTGATATGGCAACCGCGGGCGACAGGAAGGCTCTCGATCCAGCAAAAATTGATGCGGTCCTGGATCTGTTTCAGGCGGCGGGGCACGCTCTGGTGTCGCCGCCCATGCTCCAGCCGGCAAATGTTCTGCTGGACCTCATCGGTGAGGACATTCGCCGCCGCCTCTACCTGACTCAAGGGGCAGACGGCGCGGATTTATGCCTGCGGCCAGATTTTACAATCCCTGTTTGCCGTCACCACGTTGCCTATGGCGACAACGCCCTGCCGACGGGCTACTGCTACCATGGCCCTGTGTTCCGCCAGCGTCCGGACGGACTTGGCGAAATCCCGCAAATGGGCGCAGAAAGTCTCGGCCGTACTGATATTGCCGAAGCCGACGCTGACTTGTTGGCCCTGGCGATTGAAGCCCTGAGCACCTTCGGTCTTGAAGATGTCTCCATCCGGATTGGCGATGAGACGATTTTCGCAGCTGTACTCGCGGGGCTCGGTCTCCCAGCCGTATGGCAGCGCCGCCTGCGTGACCTTTTTGGCGAATCCGACAAATTGGCAGCAGCTGTCGAGCGGATGGCCGGTGGTACGACAAACGACGACGAGACCCGCGATGTACGCCTCGGTTTTCTGGCAGCGCTTGAGGGCGCCGATCCAAAAGCGGCACATGCGGTGGTCGAGGATCTCTTGTCGATTGCAGGGATTTCCGCCGTTGGCGGGCGGACACCCGCAGAAATCGCCGACCGTTTTCTGGAGCAAGCCGCTTTGACCCGCGGAACCTCAGGACACGGGAAGGCAGCGGATGCTCTCAAGAACTATCTCGCGATAAAGACTGATGGTGCCAACGCGGTGTCGGCACTCAACGCCTTTGCAGCGGAGTACGAACTGGACTTGAGGCAGCCAATTGCAGCGTTTGAGCAGCGTTTGGAAGCGTTGACGAATAAGGGCATTGAACCGGCCCGGCTGGCGTTCGCGGCCGACTTCGGACGGCGGCTCGACTACTACTCAGGTTTCGTTTTCGAAATCCATGGCGACACAGAATCTCACGACGGCCCGCTCGTCGGCGGAGGCCGTTACGACAAGCTGGTCACGCTGCTGGGCGCAAAAACGGATGTTCCGGCGATTGGATTTTCCATGTGGCTGGACCGGATTGCAGCGCGGATCGGAGGCTAACCCATGAGCAAACTTGTGATCGCGGTTCCCTCCAAGGGCCGGCTTCAGGAAAACACACATGCCTTTTTCGGCCGTGCCGGTTTGAAGGTAACGCAACCGGGCGGCGCCAGGAATTATCGCGGTGCCATCAAAGGCCTGCCGTCGGTGGAGATCGCCTTCCTGTCCGCTTCTGAAATCGCCCGCGCACTGGCCGACGGTGCTGTCCATTTCGGGATCACCGGACTGGATCTGGTCGATGAAAACATTGCCGATCCAGCGAGCGCGGTCCACATCGTGACACCGCTCGGGTTCGGCCACGCCGATGTTGTGATTGCTGTCCCGAAATCCTGGATCGATGTGGAAAGCATGGCGGATCTCGGCGATGTTGCGTCCGACTTCCGCAACCGCCACGGCCGCCGCCTGCGGGTTGCCACCAAATACGTCAACCTGACCCGGGCTTTCTTTGCAAAACATGGCATCGCGGACTACCGCATCGTGGAAAGCGCCGGTGCCACCGAAGGCGCTCCTGCGGCTGGCTCTGCAGAACTGATCGTCGACATCACGTCCACCGGCTCAACCCTTCAGGCCAATAACCTGAAGGTCTTGTCTGATGGTGTGATGTTGATGAGCCAGGCCAATCTGGTGGCCTCCCTCAATGCTGACTGGTCGGAAACGGCCCTCAGCGGGGCTCGGGAAATCCTCGACCGGGTCGCAGCTGAAGAAGCCGCGCGCAATGTGAAACTGGTCAAGGCTGTGGTCGATGACCGGACACAAGCGCTTCGGGCGGTTAGCAATGTCGGCGCGATCCAGCGGTTCACAGAATCGGGATCGACCGGTTATGTGAGCGTGTTGTGCCCGAAGGACGCTGTCGCTGCCTGCGCCAAATTGCTGATCGCGGAGGGCGCAGACACCGTGACGGTGGAGACGCTCGATTACGTATTTTCGAAAGACAATCCGCTATTTGCGCCGCTGAAGGAAAAGGTTGGCGGATAACATCCAACCCAAACCCGCTTCACCGCGGCCGCTGGAATGCTCTGCGGGCCTCTTCCACGGGTTCCCGGCAACAGCACCCTTCCAGGTGATCGTTGACCATGCCCATGGATTGCATGAAGGCATATACGGTGGTCGGGCCAACGAAGCTCCAGCCCCGTTTTTTGAGGTCTTTTGAAAGTGCAGTGCTTTCTTCTGTTTTTCCAAGTGTCTTGGCGACCGCGAAGGTGATTTCTGATGGCCGGTTTTCTGACTTTGGCTCATAAGACCAGAAATAAGCCGCCAGAGATCCGTATTCCTTTCTCAACTCGATCGCGCGTTTGGCATTGTTGATCGTAGACTCGATTTTTTTGCGGTGACGGACAATCCCGGCGTCGCCAAGGCATCGTTCAACATCTGCTTCCGTGAAATTCGCAACGTCTTCAAATTCAAAGTTGGCAAAGGCGGCCCGAAACCCTTCGCGTTTTCTAAGGATCGTCAGCCAGGACAAGCCAGACTGAAATCCTTCGAGGCAGATTTTTTCAAAGAGACGCCGGTCATCATCCACCGGCCAGCCCCACTCCGTGTCGTGGTAATGCAAATAGTCTGGCAAATTGCCATGCCACCAGCAGCGCTGCTTGCCATCGGCCCCAAGGAGCAGACCGGTCTCCGGATCCCGCTCTGCCTTGATGGTTAGTCCTGCCTCGACCATTGCGCCTCTCAATTATTCACGTTTTGTTCCACTTCATTTGCTACACGAGATGGCGGCGAGGTGCAATCTGAGACTTCCGCGTGCAGTCAACAAAAAACCCGGCTCAATGGCCGGGTCTCGTAGATCTTGTGGACAGTATTTAAGCGAAGAGCGCGTCGATGTCGTCCTGGGTTGCAACATCGATATCGGATTCCAGTGCCGGGCCATTGAGCAGCGCAGCATCGCCTTCCGCGGCTTTGGCTTCTTCAACTTCAATGTCCTTGAAGCTCTCAATGCCGCCCCAGATGTCCATCATCTGGATGATGCGATCTTCAACGAAGCGCAGTGTACCGACCACTTTTGTAATCCGCTGACCGGTCAAATCCTGGAAGTTACAGGCCTCAAAGATCTTGATTACGCGGTCCTGGATGTCACCGGCAAGCTCTGAATCCTGCCCGTTCAGACGGGCGGACAGAGTGTTCGCGGTTTCATCAATGAACTCGGCGGCTGACAGAATGCTTTCTGTCGCGCCTTCAGTCCCTACCACGACCGCATCAAGCTCATTCGTTACGCGAGTCATATCCTCGCCTTCCGAACCGGTCTTCTGGTGCAGGGTTGCGATTTCCTTCTTGGTCTGGGCGATCGCTTCATAGATCGCGTCCAGTTCCACCTTGAGCTTTGCCGCTTCCGAAAGCTCCTTGCGGAACTCGGACATGAACTTCTGGCTCATGGCTTCCGGGTCAAGTGCAGCTTGTTGCTGCTGACCTTCGCCCGATTGGATCATCGCCTTTAAGGTCGAGAGTTCAGCTAAAACTTCCTGATGCCGACGCTCTTCGGCAAACGCAGGGTCCGTGTTCGATACGGATTCCATACGTATTAAGGTTTCCGCTCGGAAGGATCGTTTCACAGCGGTCATACCTACTCCCGTCCCTGGCCCCTGCAGGCTTGTTCTCATAACGCTTTGGTCCTTATACCGACGGAAGCTTAAGGAATTGTTTTTTCGATACTAACAACATCGGCCAATGGTTTCCCGCATTGGTTACAAGGCGGCGCACTCGCACCCTGCCAACACTGCCTAGAACAGAAACAAGCTGGTGCCGGTTGAAGATCACATTCCGGTATTGGACTGGACAAGTTTGCAGGGGCGTGATCTGAATTCGGCATAGATCGGAGTGAAGTCCATTGCAGCGAACATGATGCGCAAGATCCTGATTTTCATGGCAATGTTGGCTTTGTCGGCAAGCATGCCAGCCCGGGCGTCGAGTGAAGCCTTTACCACCGAAGACATCATGTTCGGATTTGAACAGACTGTCTTCGGTCTTGAACACCGCAGTTGGGGATGGCGGCCTTACCTGGTCAAAAAATTCACGACACCGGTCCGCTTTTATATCCATAACCTTGCACGCCGGGACCGAACGGCCACAGTCCGCCGCTTTGTAAAGGAGATCGATCGGCGGGTGAGCGGTTTGTCTGCTACGGTCGTCAGGCGGCCAGCAGACGCAAATTTCGAGATCTATGTTGTTGACCGCAAACAATACAAACCGGTGGTGCGGACCGACATTTACAAGAACCCGAAGGCAAAGGTTCCAGGGCGATGCCTGGTCCGTGTCATTTCAGGCCGGAACGGCATAAAGCGTTCAGCTGCGGTGATCGTTTCTGATGAAGGCGAATTCCTGTTTCAGCGCTGCCTTGTTGAAGAAGTGCTGCAGGGGCTTGGTCCCATGAATGACAATCACAAACTGGTGCATTCGGTCTTTAACGATTCCTCGCGTCACAACCGTTTTACGGTCTTCGACCAGATCATTTTGAACATGCTTTACGACCCGCGGATCAAGCCGGGCATGTCCGTGAAGCAAACACAAGACATTCTGCTTCAAATCGCGCGCGATGCCCGCAGACGCGTGCGTTAACCATCCTTTCATCAAAACCTTCATGTTCTCAATGGCAAGAAACCCGCTCTGAGCAGCACGTCTTTCATGTTAAGGTTCGATTCATATCGTTCTTCAACCAAGAACTAACCATAAATGCCGAATGTCGGCACCAGATGCCGTTGATTCATCTTTGGCACAGCCCGCACACCTATCATCGTTGCCAATCCGTTAACCGGCGGGGCGAAAGTTCCGCTGAACGTGGTTATCCATAAGTAACGAGTTGTGCCATGTTCTCATTATCCAAATCCGTGCCTGTCGCGGTGATTGCAGCTGGTCTCGCTTTTGTGGCCAGCGGGTTTGCGTCCGGTCCTGCCGCAGCTGGACAGGTGTCACCTCCGCCGCTCGTCCTGAGCCCAAATCTCACCGAACCGTGGATGCTGCAGCTCCAGCCGCGTGTGCAGCGGCGCACCGCTGCCCCCACGCGGCGGCAAGTCCAGCAGCCTCGGGTTCAACGCCAGGTCCAACAGCCTCGTGTTCAGCGGGCCAATTGGTGGTCGCCGCGTCAACAGCCCGTTCGGCAGCAGCCACAACAGCGTACTCAGACCCGCCAGGTTGCTCCGCAGTTTTTGCCGACAATCGTCAGCTATGACAGCAAGTACAAGCCGGGCACGATCGTGATCGACACAAATGCCCGGTATCTCTACCTCATCCAGAATGATGGGACCGCCCGCAGGTATGGTGTTGGTGTTGGAAAGCCGGGCTTTGAATGGGCCGGGTCGCACAAGGTCACCCGCAAGGCCGAGTGGCCGGATTGGCGCCCACCGGCAGCCATGCGCAAACGCCGGCCGGAATTGCCGGTCTTCATGGCAGGCGGACCAGACAACCCGCTTGGCGCACGCGCCCTATATCTTGGCTCCACACTTTACCGGATCCATGGCTCCAACCAGCCTTGGACGATCGGGCACGCCGTCTCCTCCGGCTGCATCCGCATGCGCAATGAAGATGTCATTGATCTTTACGAGCGGGTCGGCGTTGGCACAACGGTGCACGTCATCTAAAGGCGGCCACCCGCAACAGCCATCCAAAACGCGCGGCTTCAGCTGCGCGTTTTTGCGTTTGAGCGGGTGCGGCCTGCGATCGACTTCTTGCTGCAATAGTGAAATCGGTGCGAAACTATGCTCATCGCTCCGCCACAGTTAAACTTCGGTCTCTCGCATACTCTTGGAAGCCCAAAATTTGCTGAAAACCTCAGACACTCCGTACTTTCTGAAGGCTGCTCTTGTTGGGATTCTTGTCGGCGGTCTGGCCACCGGTTTCCACTCCGGTGTGGAAATTCTCATCTCGACCTATGCCAACCTGCGCGCGAGCATCGGCTCGAGCATGCTAACTTATGTCGTCTCTGCGGTCGTCTCCGCGGTTTGCGTCACCGGAGCCTTTTTTCTCGTCGCCCGCTTTGCTCCAGAAGCCGCTGGCAGCGGCATCCAGGAAATTGAAGGGGCGATGGAAGACAAACGCCCGCTGCATTGGGCACGGGTTCTCGTGGTGAAATTTTTTGGCGGCCTGCTCGCACTCGGCTCCGGTTTGGTTCTCGGCCGCGAAGGGCCAACCATTCATATGGGCGCGATGACCGCAGAAGCGCTTTCCAGATCACAAGGATTGCAGTCGGCAGACCATAAGGGGCTGCTCGCGGCAGGTGCTGCCGCAGGGCTGGCGGCGGCGTTCAATGCACCGCTCGCAGCGATCCTCTTTATTGTCGAAGAAACCCGCCGGCAGTTTCCCTTTGGCTACCGGACCTACATGGCCGTCATCATCGCATCGATTCTGAGCGCGGCCATCACCGAACAATTGACGCATATCGGCCCGCCACTCCTCATTGAAGTCACTTACATCCCGGTCTGGAGTTTTCCCCTTCTTGGGCTCTTGGGCGTGTGCCTCGGGTTCCTGGGCGTCTTTTTCAATTGGGCGCTATTAAGGGTCATGGACCTCTTCCACGCCATTCCAAAGGGCGCGCGCTGGATCCCTGCCATGATGATTGGCGCTGCGACTGGCATATTGCTTGTCGCGTTTCCCGATGCAACGGGCGGCGGCGAGGATCTCGTCCGGGATCTCGTCACCAAGGATTACGGTATTCTCGCACTTTTGCTGCTGACCTTGTTCCGGTTCGGCGGCGTGCTTTTTTCATATGCCTCGGGCGTGCCGGGCGGGATTTTTGCCCCGATGTTGTCGATTGCGACCTGCGCAGGATTGGCGTTCGGAGCAATCACGACAGACATTATCCCGGTCGGTGATGCCGACTTCAAAGCCGCCTGTGCGATTGCGGCCATGGGTGGTTTTTTTGCAGCTTCCGTTCGCGCGCCACTGGTCGGAGTGGTCCTGGTCATGGAGCTCACCGGCGCTTATGCGCTGATCCTGCCGGTCCTTGTAACCTGCACCGTTGCAGCATTGACCGCGCATCATCTGGGCGGACGGCCTATCTATGAGCAGTTGCTGGAACGGACCTTGAGACTTGCCGGACAGGCCCCGGATGCTGAGCCAGACAAAACCCCGGTCCAACTTGGCACACGAAAAAGCTAAGCCTCATTCAGCTGCCTGCAGGCCTTTTTGAAGTTCGGAAAAGGGACAGGACAGCCGACATTAAGAGGTTTCCTTCCAGTTTGCGGCCCCTATCTGATCTGAATGAGCTGAAAACGCGTAATAAATTCCGACGGCCAAAGAAATTTGAATACGGCCGGTTTCGAGCGCGGCTAAACCGATACAAACACACAACTGTTGTGTTCTGAGAGTCTAAATATGAGCAACCTGACGGATATGGAGATTTTCGCAAGGGTCGTGAGTGCGGGCAGCATGTCGGCGGCGGGCCGCGAAATGAACCTGTCACCGGCCGTTGTTTCCAAACGCATTCGCCGACTTGAAGAAAAACTCGGCAGCCGCCTGCTTCAACGGACCACGCGCCAGATTGCAATGACAGAAGCCGGCCAAGGCTTTTATGAACGCGTAATCGCGATCCTTGCTTCTGTTGAAGAAGCTGAATCATTCGTGTCCCGCGGATCCGCAAAAGCACGCGGTCACCTGAAAGTTGCTGTCCCCACTTCCTTTGGACGACTGCACATTGCTCCACACGTCGGTAAGTTTTTAACCAACAATCCGGATCTTTCCATCAATCTGGACCTGTCGGACGAGTTCGTTGACATCGTTGGCGAAGGCTATGACCTGGCAATTCGGATCGCAGAACTCAGTGATTCAAGCCTCGTTGCTAGGCGTCTTGCTCCGGTTCATCGCATCTTGTGCGCGAGTCCCGAGTATCTGGAAAGATACGGCACGCCTCAGTCCATCGACGATCTCCTTGCCAATCACGTGACATTGGCAGCTGCCAATCAGGATCCATGGCGTCTGGCAGGCCCGAACGGAATCGAGACCGTGCGGACGCAATCGCCGGTCAAGACGAACTCCAGCGAAGTGGTCCGTGAATGCCTTTTATCAGGCGTCGGAATTGCGTTGAGATCGACTTGGGACATCGGACCGGAGTTGCGTGAGGGAAAGCTGCAAATCCTTTTGCCTGAGTATAGGGCCTCCAAAGATGTGGGGCTATATGCGGTATACCCAAGCCGGCAGTTCCTGCCTGCGAAAGTTCGGGTGTTTATAGACTTCCTTGCTGCCCTTTACGGCTCTTCGCCTTATTGGGATGCCGGTTTGGAGGATTGGCTACACCGGCCGAGAGCTGCGAAAGCGAGCTGAGGGAGAAGCTTTCGCGGATCGAATTTGGTGCAACTGTGTCTTGGTGTTGCCTGCGACGGCGCGTCGCTTGCATCGACACGCAACATACTGTTGATTTGTGAAGGGGCAGTCATTGCCCAATTTGAGGGAGATACACATGAAGCGACTGCTGATGATCGCCGGCACTGCGCTAATTGCATTTACGGCACAAGCCAGCGCTGAGGGCGACCCGGCCAATGGCGAAAAAGTATTCAGAAAATGCGCGGCTTGCCATGCCGTAGGCGAAGACGCGAAAAACAAAGTTGGTCCGCAACTCAATGGCGTCGTTGGGCGCGCTTGGGGCACAATCGAAGGCTACAAGTATTCACCCAGCCTGATGGAAGGCGCAGGTGAAGGCCGCGTGTGGGACGTAGAGACCCTTGACGCCTACCTCTTGAAGCCGCGTGACGTCATCCCGAAAGGCCGCATGGCTTTCGCCGGTCTTCGCAAAGACGAAGATCGTGCCGATGTGATCGCATATCTGGCACAATACAGCGAAGACGGAACAACGAACTAAGTTCGTTCCTCAAATTCAAGAAGGGCCGGGTTTCAGACCCGGCCTTTTATTTTGCGAGAATTAAAGGTCGTCTTTGTCCTGTTTGACGTGATGTGCCCGTATTCTGCGCACCGTCCACCAAATGAACAAGACAACAACCGGTACGGCGATTGCCGTTGTGACTGAAGGCTGCGGTAACGGAAGCCCCGATCCGCTTGCCCCCTTTGCCAAATAGGAAAACAGACCCACGATATAATAGCTGACAGCTGCGACCGACAGACCTTCAACCGTCTGCTGCAGACGCAACTGCAGCCGTGCCCGCCTGTTCATGGATTCCAGAAGTGAGCGGTTTTGCTGTTCCAGATCCACATCAACCCGCGTGCGCAGCAAATTAGTCGCTCTTGCTAACTTGCGCGACAGCATCGCCTGACGATCTTCAATAGCCTGACAGGTGCGCATCGCAGGCGACAACCTGCGGGATAAAAAAGACGACATCGTCAACTCGCCCGGCATGGCCTCTTCTTGAAGGGCAGACAATCGAATTTTCACGATCTCATAATAAGCGCGGCTCGCACCAAAGCGGAAGGTGCTCGCTGTTGCGCCGGCCTCCAGCGAAGCTGCTAATTCCGTGAACTTGTTGAGCAGGTTTCGATTGCTGTCGAGGCCAGTTGCTGTTTTCATTTGTTCGGTCAAAGCGGCAAGCTCTATCTCAAACTTCCGGATATCGGGCGACAGGGTGTTCGCCTCGAACAGGCCCAGCATTGCCAGTGTTCGATAGGTCTCGAGTTCCAGAAGCCGTTGAACAATCGCCCCGGTCTGCACGTCGCTCATGGAGTGGTTCAACACAAGAAACCGGGACAATCCGTCTCCATCCTGACGAAAGTCCGTTGCGACGGTCGCTTGTCCGCGCTCGAGCGATGAGACCGTCAGGCTGCCTTCTTCGAAGGTGGGCCGCCAGCGGCTTTCATCAATTTCTTCCCTCAGCTCTAGACGCACAGCAACGAGCAACTCGCCTGGTGCCCGGAACGCTGCCCCAAAAGGGTGGCCCGCCGGAGGCGCACCAAACAAGTGGTCAAGATCAGCTGAGCCATCCCAGGTATAGGTGGTGAATTCGGCGTGCTGCTCCCAGCTCAAGTGCCCCTCACCGAACTCCAGAGTGTGATACCGCGCTCCATCGGCCGGGCCGGCCACTCCTCTGGATGTACAGAACTCTTTCAGCCATTCCTTGTCACCTGCCGCCTCATCACTGCTGGTCAGAAAGGCGTAGTGGAGAACTGTTCGCGGGGTCGCAAGTGGCCGGAAAGGCCGCGCGTGAACTTCACCGAGAACCTTTTGCCTTAGAGGTGACGCGCGGAATGTGGGCAATGCGCCACCGGTATCCAGGTTTTTTTCCAACGACAGCCCCTCCTTGCGCTCAACAGCCGGTACAGCATGGCGGTTTCGATTGCTCAAGACCACAGGCATTTTGAATTTCTTGAAAGATGACATAAGCGCACGTGCGGCCTTTTTGTTTGTTTGCACTAGCTGCGATCTGAAAATTGGCTAAATTATTTGACCAATTTTATCGGCTCGACTATTTTCGCATGGTAATCACAGCGTAAAAATCGATGTTTCAACCGATAGACACTCATAAAACGGCCGACGCTGCCGTCGATCAAATTGAAGAACTGATCCTCAAGGGGGTCCTTCAATCCGGTGACCGGCTGCCGGCGGAACGCGTGTTGGCAGAGCAGCTTCATGTGTCCCGACCCGTGTTGCGGGATGCGCTTAAAACTTTGGAAGACCGGGACCTTATTGAAGCCCGTCAGGGGGGCGGAACATTTGTTTGTGACCTCATTGGCCCGATTTTTTCCGAAGCAATCGTTCAATTGATCTCCCGGCACCCATCTGCGGTGAGCGACTATTTTGATTTCCGCCGAGGCATTGAGGGTCAGGCCTCATCTATGGCGGCCATGCGCGCAGCTCCTTCGGATATCCGCAGGCTAAGTGACATCGTTGAGCAGATGGACACCGCGTACGCAGCGGATGACCCTCTTGTTGAAAGTCGTCTGGATGTGGAGTTCCATCATGCTGTCGGGGAAGCCGCACACAACGTGGTACTGCTGCACACGCTCCACTCCTGCTACCGGCTTTTCGAAAACGGGGTCTTTCTGAACAGAGGCCGTCTCTACCATCACACATCGGCACGGGCTGAAGTGCTGAAACAGCACAAGGCGGTGTTTGAGGCGATTGCCGCTGGAGATCCGAAGCTCGCGCAGCGCTGCGCGGAAGAACACATTGATTATGTTCGCGCCACACTCGCTGCCAAGGAACAGCTGGATCAGCGCGAGAAACTGGCCGATCTGCGCCGCACACAAGCTTCCGATCGAGCCGTAAAAAAATAGCTCAGGGGAAAACGATATGCCGATTGTAACCGACGTCGCCGACATGCAGGCTCTTGCCAAACGGCGGGTCCCGAAAATGTTTTATGACTATGCCGACACGGGGTCCTGGACCCAAAGCACCTATTGGGACAACGAGGCGGCATTTCAAAGGCAAAAGCTGCGCCAGCGCGTTGCGCGCAACATCGACAACCGATCGGTCAAAACAACCATGATCGGACAGGATGTCGCTATGCCTGTGGCACTCGCACCGGTCGGGTTGACCGGGATGCAGCATGCAGACGGTGAAATCCTGGCAGCACAAGCTGCCGAAGAATTCGGAGTGCCGTTCACACTTTCAACAATGAGCGTTTGCTCCATCGAGGATGTTGCCGAACACACCAAAAACCCGTTCTGGTTCCAACTCTATGTCATGCGTGATCGAGGCTTTTCTGAGAACCTGATGAAACGCGCTCACACGGCTGGCTGTTCGGCTCTTGTCCTGACGCTGGATCTTCAGGTTCTTGGTCAACGGCACCGCGATATCAAGAACGGTCTCAGTACACCGCCAAAACCGAAGCCGCATGTGCTCGTTGATCTTGCCTTCAAGCCACGCTGGTGCTGGAACATGCTGCAAACCAAGCGGCGCGAGTTCGGCAACATCGTAGGTCATGTTTCTGGTGTTGAAGATATGACTTCGCTTGCCGAATGGACGGCCAGCCAGTTCGACCCGACGCTAGACTGGTCGTCAGTCGAGTGGGTCAAAAAACACTGGGACCGTAAACTGATCCTGAAAGGCATTAACGACGTTGAAGATGCCAGGATTGCAGCGGATCTCGGTGCAGATGCGATCGTTGTGTCGAACCACGGCGGCCGGCAGCTGGATGGCGCCCTCGCCTCCTATGACATCTTGCGGGATATCGTCGACACCGTTGGCGACAAAGTTGAAGTTCACGTCGATGGCGGCATCCGCTCCGGCCAAGATGTCTTCAAGGCTGTCGCCATGGGGGCCCACAGCACCTACATCGGACGCGCTTTCATCTACGGTCTTGGCGCTATGGGCAAGCCTGGCGTTCGCCAAGTCCTTGAGATCATGCACAAGGAACTTGATGTCACCATGGGCCTTTGCGGCGAGACGGACATCAAGAAGGTCGGTAGGCACAATCTCGTGCTTTAGGAAATCCGGGCGTTCCCTAACTGAAAAATCTGTGCCGCCTGAAGCCTTCGTGTCGTCGGGCGGCGCATCGCAGGACACCCGCTCCCATTCACAGAGCTGATCATCTCATCAAAAACTATCATTTGCGCTGAAGTATTCTGAAGCTCAAATTGTGCTTGTTCCTGCACAAACGAGTATCTCCCATGAGCATTGCCCAGCCAACGCTGAACCGGTCCGGTATGGACTCCACTGACCTTGGTCTCTATGCCGCCACGGTTTTTGCCTGGGGCTTCAGCTGGATTGCGATGAAAGGACAGATCTCCGGTGTCGCCCCGGAAGTGTCTGTCTTTTGGCGCTTCGTAGTTGCCGCAGCGATGATGATGGCCTGGGTTCGCATGAGAGGTTATTCCCTGACCTTTCCTCTGAAAGATCACATTCGCTTCGCCGGACTTGGCGCGCTCTTGTTTTCAACGAACTTCACCCTGTTCTACTATGGCGCTGCCTATCTACCCTCCGGGCTTTTGGCCGTGGTGTTTTCAACGGCGTCTGTCTTTAACGTCTTTCTGGGACTTGTTCTCTTCCGTCAACGCCCGAGTGCACTCACTCTGGCCGCTGGCTTTCTCGGCGTCGCAGGCATTGCGCTGATGTTTTTGCCGGAGATGGCCGGAACGCAGTTCGATACAAGTGTCGCGATCGGGTTGGGATTTTGTATCTGTGGGACCTTGTCGTTCTGCTTTGGCAACATGTTGTCCGCTGATACACAACGCCGCGGGATTGGGGTCATGCCCGCAACTGCCTGGGGAATGGTCTATGGGATGATATTCCTCGGACTATTTTCTGCAATCCGTGGGCAAAGTTTTGCGGTTGACTGGACGCTGCCATACATCGGCAGCCTAATCTACCTGGCCTTGGTTGCCTCGGTCATTGCATTTGCATCCTACCTGACGCTCCTTGGACGGATCGGCTCCGCGCGAGCCGGATACGCCACAGTGCTGTTCCCGATTGTTGCGCTGGCGCTGTCAACGATCTTTGAAGGCTACCAGTGGACGCCGCTCGCAATCGGCGGCCTCGCCTGCGTCATTGGCGGCAACGTTATGATGTTGCGCGCTCGATAGGTCAGATTTCAACGAATGATCTGGGACCCGAAGAGTTACTCGGCCGCCTCACGGGAAGACACTGTCCCCACATTGCCAATGGCCGCGATGATGTGATTGCACAGCCGGTCATGCATCGGCAGGCGGGCGTTATCTGAACGCAGCATGGCGATGTCACAATGCGGTAGGGCCGGGAAGCCGTCTCTTTCGTCCAGGATCCGCATGCCATCCCGGATAGCGCTTTCGGGAAACACCGTTAGCGCCAGTCCAGCTTGCACAGCCCCGATCAGGGCCGAGCCGCTCGCGCTCGTATAGGACACGCGGTACTGGCGTCCGGCGCGGTCCAAAGCATCCATGGACAACCGGCGCCAACTGCAGCTGGACGGGCCAAGGGCAAGCCGCAGAACATCTTGTGTGTGCGCGCTGTGCTGTTCAGATGTAACCCAGTAGAGGGGTTCACGCCGGATGATTTCACCGCGTAACTCACTGGTATCACCGGATGTCGTGATCGCAACATCGAGCTCATTGTCGCGCACCGCTTTTGTCAACTTTGCGCTGCTGGTGCATTCGACCTGAACCTCGATAGACGGATTGAGTCGATTAAACGCGGCAAGCACCTGCGGAAGCAGCCGATCGGCATAATCGTCAGGGACGCCAAGCTTGACGAAACCAACCTCCTTTTTGCCGTTGAAGGCCAGCAAGGTTTCATCATTCAGCTGAATCATACGACGGGCGTATTCCACCAGACGCAACCCTTGTTCAGTCAAACGCGACTGCCGTCCGTCTTTGATGAAAATGGGCTGCCCAACCCGTTCTTCCAGGCGGCGCATTTGCATGGAAACGGCTGACTGGGTCTTGTGAACCGCTTCTCCGGCCTTCGTGAAACTGCCGAGCTCGGCAATCGCAAGAAAGGTCCGAAGCTGATCAATATCCAGCGCGTGGCTCATGGAGCTCTCCTAAATGGACACATAACGCAGTCACAAGACCATCATAAAATATGATTGATTGATCCTGCTTACATCAAATTTTATGGCAATTCAATTTGTGATCATTCCGCCGCCTGCGGAACCGAAAGATTGTCGAGGGACGACATGATGTGTTCCACCAAGGCATCTGTCACGCGGGAGTTATTGTGCCAGGATCGCATGATGCCAATCTCGCAGTCCGGAAGCCGAGGAAACCCATCCGCTTCTGTCAGAACCCGCATTCCTGAGCGCAACGCAGATTCAGGTAAAACGGAAATTGCCAAGCCGGCCAAAACTGCAGCCCCAACAGCGGTTGAGTTCCAACTGGAATACAAAAGACGATACTCGCGCAGCTGGTCCTCCAGCGCACTCAATGCAGCCTTGCGCCAGTCACATGTTGCACGGCCCAAGGCCATTGGTAGAACCGCTTCGTTTTCCGTTGCATGACGAGCAGACGCGACCCAGAGCAATGGTTCCCGGCGCAGGATCTCCACGTTTTTGCGCCCTTTTTTCTGAACGTGGGTGATGATTGCCACATCAAGCTCGCCCTCGCCGATCATGTCCGCAAGGTTCGGCGTCGGCGCACATACAACACTCACTTCAGCCTTTGGATTGGATCTTGAAAACCTTGCGAGGATCTCTGGTAGAAACCGGTCAGCGTAATCATCCGGTGTGCCCAAACGAACCAGTCCAGCGAGTTCCGTGTCATCAAACGCCGCGAGTGTTTCATCGTTCAACTGCACAAGTCGTCTGGCATAGTGCAGGAGCCGTTCACCGTGTTCGGTCAGGCGGGACTGCCGCCCGACACGAACAAACAGCGGTTTTCCAATCCGCTCTTCAAGCCGGCGCATCTGCATGGAGACAGCTGACTGAGTCTTGTGCACGTTGTCAGCAGCCTTGGTAAAGCTTCCGCTTTCTGCAATGGCAACAAATGTCCGCAGCTGATCCAAGTCTAACATGCCGCTTCACCGATAATTTCTGAAGATTCAAAATCGGAACCAAGCCATTCGAATTGGCTCGAATCCGCGAGTTTTTCCTAAGATACAGTCTTCATATCACAATATCTGATTATTCATATCAAAAACATTCGTTGGAATAATGGATTAATCCATCGCATTTAGAGCGTGTTCCAAACAAAGGACTGCCCCAAGGGCGCGGAACAAGCATCCGGAAATTCCTCCGGCGGCTCACAGGAGAATTACGCCATGTCACATATCGCACACCACCCCATTTTCGCTCTTTCCGGGCAGTTGGTTGCCCGTGCCCTGCGCGTGTTCAAGAACCGCCGCCAAATGGGCAAGCTCTCGGAGTTGAGCGACGCTGCATTGAAGGACATTGGACTGACCCGGAGCGATGTTCGACGAGCCATCGCGCTACCGGTCCACACCGACCCGGTACCTTTTTTGACGCAGATGGCCAACGGGCACAGCATCACCGCGCTGCAGCCTATGCCCCGTGCCGCCAACGAGGGTCCCAAAGCTCCGAGACTGACAGTTATTCCGGCACATCCCCGGTCGGAAATCGCAGCTTGATTGGAAATTGTTTAGCAGCCCCTGTCGGCAAGCCTTGCTGACGTCAACTGACCCGCCTTTTCGGCGGGTCTTTTTTTGTTCGTCTTATTTGCCGAGGTTTTTGGTAGCTGTCGCGAAGAAATCGTCAAACGCCTTGAACTGGCTGGACTGCAAGTCGCGCCCAGCCGACATCCAACCGGACACCATTTCATCGAATTCCGACGCCTCGTCTGTCTCGACCTCTTCATCGACCAGATCGTCTTCGAGCTCCGGCTCCAGCTCAGCTTCATCCTCGACATGGCGCGCCGCGGCAGGTTGCAGGAACGAGCCCCAGAAGGCATTCATTGCTTCCGTGTACCCTTGAAGGTAATCGATTGGAGCTGGCGCCCGTTTTGGCCGCCCGCGCGCAAAGCCGCGCAGGTAGGCATCCAACAGGACCTGAGCCTCCCCTTGCAAGAAAGGCCTCGCCACTTGTCCAAAGGCAAGTGTTGCCGCAACCGGCATCAACTCCTGCACAGCGTCTCGTTGAACCCCGGTCATTGTGGAAATCTGCGCAGCAACGGCCTGCTGAACGGCTTCCGGACCGAAGAATGGCGTCAGGGATTGTTGTGTGGGGGCTTGGAAAAATTTTGCATAATCAGCAAAGGGATTGCCGGAACCGGCTGACAGTTGCGCTGCCTGAGCAAACCAGTCTGGCATGCTTTTGCTCGGCGTACCGAAGTGCTGAAACCCGGACAGCGCGGCAGGCATCAGATGTTCCATGACACGATTAAGGTCGTCATTGGACCAGCCAAAGCGCTCTTGCATATCTTTGCTCAAGGAGAAGATATCGAACGGCGGCGCCGCCTTGTCATGTGCTGTCATCACGCTGCCTCGACTGTCTTGCGCAAGGCCCTGAGAAACAAGGCTATCTCGCTCACAGTGACTGCTTCATGGCAGAACGTCAATTGATCCCGGCAAAGCTTTTGCCGGGATAAGAAAAACCACTTAGGCTTTTGAGAGGATCAGTAGGCGTAATCCCTGAAGATCTGTGACAGATCTCCGTTCCACGATCCGTTGTACCGCTGAAGAAGAATGTCGGCCGGGCACATGCCTGCTGCAAGACCTTCCTCAACGGGTGCCAGATGGACCCGTTCATCCAGGTCGCCATCACTCATGCGGGCGCGGCGTTTGAGGCCTTCTTGAGACAACGCCAAGACGTCCTTGGCAACATCCAGCACGGTTCCAGTGCGGAACGGTGTCTGCAATGCGGTTTCCGGCACACCAGCCCGCAAAGCTGCCCGCTCTTCTGCTGTCCAGTCTTTCACCAGTTCAAACGCCTGATCCAGAACACCGGTGTCGTAGAGCAGTCCGACCCACAAGGCGGGCAGCGCGCATATCCGGCGCCATGGGCCACCATCGGCACCCCGCATCTCGATGTATTTCTTCAGCCGCACATCCGGGAACAAGGTCGACAAGTGGTTATTCCAGTCACCAAGACTCGGACGAGCATCCGGGATCTTGCCGTCTAGGGCCCCATTCATGAAGGCCCGGAACGTGGTTCCGGTGACATCGTGATATTCAGTGCCCCGCTTGACGAAATACATCGGCACATCCAGAGCCCATTCGACATAGCGTTCAAAGCCGAAGCCGTCGTCAAAGGCAAAGGGCATGTCGCCCGTGCGGTCCATGTCCGTATCGGTCCAGATCTGGGCCCGGAAGGACTTGAAGCCATTCGGCTTGCCGTCGGTGAACGGAGAATTGGCAAAGATAGCCGTCGCGATTGGCTGGAGTGCTAAGCCGACACGCATCTTCTTGACCATGTCCGCTTCGGTTTCGAAATCCAGGTTCACTTGGATCGTCGACGTGCGGTACATCATGTCGAGGCCAAGGGATCCGACCTTCGGCATGTAATTTGTCATGATGTCGTAGCGCGACTTCGGCATGCGCGGCATGTCTGCCCGGGCCCAGGTTGGCGCCATTCCAATACCCAGGAAACCGACCCCCAGCGGCTCTGCAACCTGACGGACATGGGCCAGGTGCTGGTTGGCTTCGCGGCAGGTCTGGTGGAGATTGTCGAGCGGCGCGCCGGACAATTCGAACTGGCCACCTGGTTCGATTGAGATCGCACCGCCGCCTTGATCATCGGCGAGGCCAATGATCTTTCCAGCGTCTTCGATCCGTTCCCAACCGAGTAGGCGCTCCATGCCTTCCAGGACGGCTTCGACACCATTGGTGCCGCCGTAGGGGATCGGCGAATTGTCTTTTATATTGAAGCCGAACTTCTCGTGTTCGGTCCCGATCCTGAAATCGCTTGTCGGTTTGCAACCCGCTTCCAGTGTTGCCGCCAGATCAGCGACCGTTTCAATCGGTGTGGCATCGACCGTATCGCGGGCCATACAACCATCCTTCAGTGTTTGCGGTGCAAATCATAAGGAGCCCAGCCCCCTTAAAACCGCGATGATCCGATGCCTTTTCCGGCGTTATGAGTTCCGGTGATTTAGGAGTCTTGAAAGTAGAATGCAAGCGCAGATGCGACATGCAGGTGCGCCTCACGCAATCCTGAAGACCGTCAAAGCCTCCTCACGGCCCCTGAGTTTTACAGGACCCAGGCTGGTTGCCTTCACTCCTTCAGGCAATTGCGCCATGGTGTCTCCGCTTGCAAGCGCGATCACCTTGGCACCTGGGTCAACGTGCTTGCCATACTCTTGCAGGCGGGCTGCAACGTTCACCGCATCACCGATGACCGTATAATTCATTCGCGAGGCAGACCCGATGTCACCAACAACGACCTTGCCAGTATGAATGCCGATCCTGAGGCGCATGTTCAAGGCGCTTTCCTTTTCAATCTGCTCGGCCAATGCCGTGACAGCCGCGATTGCCCTGGAGGCATGGTCCGGTTGGTCGGACGGAGCCCCCCAAAATGCCATGACACCGTCTCCAAGAAACTTGTCGATGGTCCCGTCCCTGTCGGCGATTACTTTTGAGACCGTTTCGAAATAGCCGTTCAGATAGGCCGCTGTTTCTTCTGCGCTCAAATTTGATGCCAAGCTGGTGAAGCCTGCAAGGTCCGTGAACACAATCGTCATTTCCCGGAGTTCAATGTTCCGGCTGTCGGTCATGCCTTCTTCGATCAGCCGGGTTACGAGCTGACGCGGCACGTATTTGGCAAAGGCATTGAGTGCACCGATCGACCCATTGAAGGCCTGATTAACATCGTTGAGTTCAGCCAAAGGCGAAGACGGCAGACGGTGTTCTTCATGAAATTCCAGCTTGCGGAGATCAGCGGCCGCTTCAGCCAACCGTCCCAGCGGACGCCCCAACTTGCGACCAACTATGAAAGACAAGGCAGCTCCAGCGAGCAGCGCCGCCAATGCTGCGTAGAGCACCACCTGGGTCTGATCCAATGCTTCTCCGAATTGGTCGGCTCGATAAAGCGTTCCGATGATCCAACCGTCGGCAGGGCCTGTGTCGAGCTCCGTATAAATCGCGGTGTAGAAGCCGCCAAAAGCTGGAAACAAACGTCCGCTAATTTGCCCGTCAATCATGTGCGCCTGACGCCCTACATCCCAGATCAGGTGTAACGGTGTTTCAGTCATTTCTGTGAGCGATGGCAATGGCGTCTCCGGCGATGCCGAGTAATCCACTCCCTCCAAGCCGTGGACAACAATCACGTTGTTGCGGCCTGAGAGCAAAAACACTTGCTGCCGGCTATCCCAGGTCATGTCCCTGGCGACATCAAGAAACACGGCACGCGGATAATGAACGAACAGGCTCTGACCGTTTCCAAGGTCCAATTCGGCAGTTTTCACGGCTTCCGCCTGCCCCTCGCGCCATTCAAATGCGGACCACGCAACGTCTGGCAATTCGTCGGCTGGCGCATCGTCCATGACCGATCGGCCAAGTTCAAACTCAGCATTTTCCGGAAGCAGCTTTTTATATGCCTCAAGATCGTCGCCGTTCAGGTGCCGCTGCATCGCCGCTGCATGAACTGCAATCGTGCGAAGCAGAACATCTTGTTCAGAGAAGAACTTGCCCAAAACAGCCTGATTGGCATTCAGGATGGCCGCCGCTTGCTGATCCAGCAAGCGGCCCGCAATCCGCCGGTCCGCAGCAGCCATGTAAGCAATGATCAATCCGCAAATTGCTACTAGCAGAAGCGAGAATACCAACCCGAGCGCCACACCAACCGGAATTCTGAAAGGTTTCCGATCTCGTCGCGAATGCATCGGCGCGCCGTGTTGGGAAAGGGCTGGAGAAGCGTTGCCTGGGGCAGAGATATCTTTTGCTGGGCGCTTCTCCTCGTCCATGGCTACTTCCAGTCTCCGACCGTTGCTTGGACAACAGCAAGGGCTGCGACTGCTGCCGTGTCGGCCCTTAAAATCCTCGGGCCCAACGGGATTGTGGTCACGAAATCCAGGTCTTTCAAAAGTGCGCGCTCGTCTTCCGAAAACCCGCCTTCCGGCCCGATGAGAATGGCCAACGGCGGTGGTCCGTATTCTTTCAGCTGCACAAGTGTCAAAAGAGGATTGTTGGTCTCTTCGCCCTCATCGCAGAAAAGCAGTTTCCGTCCAGCATGTGCCTCAGGCCATGCGGTAAGAACATCTTTGAGCGACATTGGAGACAAAACGGTTGGGACAGACAGCACGCCGCATTGCTCGGCCGCTTCAATGACATTTGCCTCCATGCGCTCGACATTTACCCGGCTGGACTGTGTGTGCTGCGTCATGACCGGCATAAGACTGCCTGCCCCCATCTCGACCGCCTTTTGGACCATGTAATCCAGGCGTGCGTGCTTGAGCGGCGCAAACATGTAGATCAAGTCATTTGGCGCGGATTGTTCGCGCGTCCGTTCCATGAGTTGCAGCGAACAGGCACGCCGGCCGCTGCTTTGGATCTTCGCCAGCCACTCACCGTCGCTGCCGTTAAAAACCAGAACGTAGTCCCCGTCCTTCAAACGCAAGACGTTCAATAGGTAGTTCGCCTGCCCGCGATCCGCTTCGATACGGGCGCCATCAGCCAGGATGTGACGCAGAAAAAGACGTTGCATATTAAACTCGTATTTCCCCATGCGTTTCAGGTAGGCGGTGGAATGTGCTCGATTCAAGGCGGATTTTTCAAAACGTCAGATGCTTCACAGCATTCCTGTTTCCAGGCGACTTTCAATCCTCGGGACTGTTTTAAAAGCTGCGGGCCTTGATTTTTGGTGCCCGTTCAGATGAGTAGGACATCAATTTTCGATAATCGGGAAAGCAATTCACGTGGGACAGTTTGCCGACGATGTCTCCAAGATCCATGAGCTCCTGTCCGGAGTTCTGGAACCGACACCTCTCCAGTACAGCCAATATCTGTCCGACCTCCATCAGGCCGACATCTGGCTCAAGCGGGAAGACCTTACCCCGGTGCGCAGCTACAAGGTGCGCGGCGCCTATGCCTTTATCCATCAGGCCTTGGACAAAGATCCAGACTGCGCTCTTTTCGTGTGCTCTTCCGCAGGCAATCATGCGCAGGGCTTTGCCTTTGCCTGCCGGCATTTCAGCAAGCCGGGCATCGTCTTCATGCCGCTCACAACACCTCAACAAAAAATCCAGAAGACCCGATCTTTTGGCGCACCGCTCGTAGACATCAAACTCATCGGTGACGGCTTTGACGCCGCGAACAAGGCCGCTCTGGAATACTGTGCGCAGAACAACGGCTTGATGGTGCCGCCGTTTGATCACGAAACAATCATTCTGGGGCAAGCCACTGTCGGCAAGGAAATCGCAGAACAGACCCCTGAAGACACCAACTGGGACCGGCTCATCCTGCCGGTCGGTGGCGGCGGACTATCTGCGGGCGTGAGCCACTATTTTTCCGAAAAAGGGCTCACCGCGAAATTTAGCTTGGTGGAACCTGAAAACGCTCCCAGTCTTTACAACAGCCTCCAAGCAAATGAGCGGGTGCGGCTTGACTGGGTCGATAACTTTGTCGATGGCGCAGCGGTGGCCCAAATCGGCACTGAAAACTTCAAACAGCTTTTAAACTTCGCACCAGAAGACGTGATCCTCGCCCCGACCGACGGTGTGTGCGCGACCATGATCGATATGCTCAACATTGAAGGGATTGTGCTGGAGCCCGCAGGAGCGCTCGCAATTGATGCGCTCAATCGGCTGCCAGCGGCGCAGGTAAAGGGCAAGAAGATCGTCTGTGTGGTTTCGGGCGGCAACTTCGATTTCGAGCGTCTGCCGGAGGTGAAAGAGCGGGCGCTAAAGTTCTCCGGCCTCAAAAAGTACTATGTCATCCAGTTGCCACAGCGTCCGGGGGCATTGAAAGACTTCCTGTCTCTGCTGGGCCCGGACGATGACATTGCCCGGTTTGAGTACCTGAAAAAATCTGCCCGCAACTTTGGCTCGGTTCTTATCGGCATTGAGACAAAACAGCCGGAAAATTTCCAAACTTTGCACGACAGCTTCGACCGGTCTGACATTCGCTGGGAAGACATCACCGACAATGAGGCAATCGCGAACTTCGTGATCTGACCTAGTGACCTGCCCTTGACCGGCGTCATCCCAGCCGCCAATTTCACGGGGCAAAAGGGAATCACGCAATTGGCCGATACTTCATCCAACGTCGCTGAGTTTTCCGTTTCGGAAATCTCGTTTTCCATCAAACGCACGATGGAAGACGCATTTGGCTATGTGCGGGTGCGCGGCGAGTTGGGACGGATTTCGCGACCGGGATCGGGCCACATTTACCTGGATCTCAAAGATGACCGTGCAGTTCTGTCCGGTGTTATCTGGCGCGGCGTTGCGTCCAAACTGAAGATCCAGCCAGAACAAGGTCTGGAGGTGATCGCAACGGGCAAGATCACAACGTTCCCGGGCCAATCCAAATACCAGATGGTCATCGACGCACTGGAACCGGCAGGCGCCGGCGCGCTGATGGCCTTGCTTGAAGAGCGCAAGAAGAAGCTTGCCGCCGAGGGCCTCTTTGCCGAAGAACGCAAACGCTCACTGCCATCATTACCAAATGTAATCGGCGTTGTGACATCCCCCACCGGGGCGGTGATCCGCGATATCCTGCACCGCATCTCCGACCGGTTTCCGGTCCATGTCCTAGTCTGGCCCGTCCGCGTTCAGGGCGAAACAAGCGGTGCGGAAGTCGCCAACGGCATCCGGGGCTTTAACGCCTTGCAACCTGGCGGGATGATTCCACGCCCGGACCTCGTCATTGTAGCCCGCGGTGGTGGCAGCATCGAAGACCTTTGGGGTTTTAATGAAGAAGCCGTTGTCAGGGCAGCAGCGGATAGCCAGATCCCCTTGATTTCGGCCGTTGGCCACGAGACCGACTGGACATTGATCGATCTTGCAGCAGATCTCAGAGCCCCGACACCGACCGGGGCTGCCGAGATTGCGGTTCCGGTCAAGGCCGAGCTCATGTCCATGGTCGATGACCGGGCGCGACGACTGTCGACCGGCTTGCAGAGGTTTGTCGGGTCGCGGCGAACGGAGCTGCGCGCCGCAAGTGCTGCCCTCCCCGCCCCGCGAGATTTGCTGGCTTTGCCTAGGCAACGGTTCGACACGGCGGCCAACAGCTTGGAACGCGGCCTGATCGTCAACACCAAGCATCACCGCTCTACCTACCAGAACGCTTCGGCGCGCTTGTCCCCCTTCGTGCTCACGCGGCTCAGCACAAAGGCGCGGCAAGATCTTTTGGTTGCCGGTGACCGGCAGCAGCGGGCCCTATCTGTCGGGATTTCGCAAAAACGCCAGGCATTTGACGCCGTTGTTGCCCGATTGACACCGTCCCGACTGTCTCAGCAAACCGCCCTATCCAAGGAACGTGTGACCGGCCTCGGCGACCGGCTTGACCGGGCTTACCTGACCCGGCTTAAGGACAGTGCAGCCAAGCTGGACGGGCTGCAGAAACTCTTAAAGTCTCTCTCCTACAAAGATGTGCTCGCACGCGGCTATGCCGTGGTGCGCGATGCAGACGGTCAACCGGTCCGATCCGCTTCCGCGGTTGAGACTGGTGCAGCGCTGTCCGTTGAACTGGCCGACGGTACACTTGATGCTGTTGCCATGAGCGGCGGCTCAGTGCCGAAAAAAACCAAAACATCCGGCCCCAAAAAAGCTGTTTCACAAAAACCCGCCGCTGGCCAAGGCAGTCTGTTTTAGGACTTTGTTGCGCGGCTCGCTGCAACTCTCGGATCGTGAAGATTGCGAAACCGCTCAATTTGAAAACTATTTTATCCATTCCTTTTCTGAACACTTAATTCGGCGCCCCTAGACTGCCGCTTCAAGAAAAGAACTCAATGGACGGACCGCTCTGGTGGAATACACACCGAGGCGTCCGGATATAGCGATCTCAACGGGTGAATGACGGGTTTTAGGCAATGCGCGTAACGTCTAACGACTTACAAAAGCAGTTGGAACAGCAAAACACGACTCGAGGCCTGTCGCTGCCGCAGGTTGCCTCAACAACATTCACCGCTCCTGCTTACACTGCCGCGACACGAGAAACCAAACCCAGCAAAACGTCTGGCCTTTGGTCTGCAATGTGTTTCGTAGGTGGAACCTTGTTCGGCTTCCGCGGCCGGGTCTCCCGTCTCGACTACTGGATTATCGGATCGGCCTACACGGTCACATCCATCATTGGCTACATTGCTTTTGCCCAAGCCGCAGGCTCTTTCAATTGGGGAGACATTGCTTCTGCCAGCCATGACGTCGGTTTTGTGGTCCGGTTCCTGACGTTCTGTTTCGTCATGATGATGCTGCGCTTCTCTCTCGAAGCGCGCCGGTTTCAAGACCGTGGTGTGACAGGGTATTGGTACTTCGGTTATCTCGTTCCGTTTCTGAACATCTATTTGCTTTTGGCCAACAGCCTGATGCCGGGAACCAAGGGCGCAAACCGCTACGATCTTTAACGATATTTGCGCGCTGAATTAAGCAGGGCCAGCTCTTTGCCTACACCGGATACTCTTCGCAAAACTCGACACTAGCCAACTTATCCATTCAATTTGGCAGCAGCCTTAACACTACTTTTAAGGGTTTTTATTATTATCTATACTTATAATTGACTGAAGGCAGTTTTATGAATAACAGAAAAGAGTTTGGTAGACGCGGTATTGATGAAACGCGAACGAAGCGAAACCCGGTCTACATTGGCGCACAGCACTACCCAGCGCCCGCAAAATCTGAACAGTCATCGAGTTTTCAGGACGATGATGACGTTTCCATCGGGACAATACTTCTGAACAGTATTGCATTCATTTTTTCATTTGAAGGTCGGCTTGGCAGAGCAATGTATTGGTACTTGCATACCATTCACATATTAATACTTATTTTTTTCGTTGCTTTGATGTTCTCAAACGAACATCTCAAGGACTACACTTTTCTGGAGTTTTTCTCCGAATATTTCTGGCTGATGCCATTCGTATTTTTGAATTCACTCTTTAGCTGGTCCGTAACCGTACGTAGAATGCACGATCGTGGTGTGTCTGGATACTGGGTGTTCAGCTGGTTTATTCCTATTGCAGGTTCGATAATCCTGTTGGTGCAAACCTTTAAAAACATGTTTTTTGCCGGAACCCAGGGGCGCAACAAATACGGAATTTAAAGAACCGCCGGAAATCCGGCGGCTTTCATTTTATGTGAAGTCAACCTCAGATCTACCCCATCAACGATGGCAGCCAGGTGATGATCGACGGGAAGGCGAGCAAGCCGGCAATCGTCAGAACGTCTGCGATGAAGAACGGGATACAGCCGCGGAAGACTTCCTGAACCGGGATGTCCGGGCGCACGCCCGACACCACGAAACAGTTCAGCCCAATAGGCGGTGTAATCAGACAGAGCTCCGCCATCTTCACCACCAAAATTCCGAACCAGATCGCGCATGCTTCGCCCGACATGCCAAATGTACTGTCGGCTGCAGAAACACCCTCGCCGCCATTCAGCGCCATCACCGCAGGGTAGACAACCGGCAGGGTCAGGATCAGCATGCCGATCGCATCCATGAACATGCCCAGCACGGCATAGGCCAGCAGAATGCAGATCATGATCAGCCACGGAGAGAACTCCAGGGCGACAATGAAATCCCGGAACGCTTCCGGCAATCCGGCGAAGCCGAGGAAGCGGACATAAACCAGAACGCCCCAGATCAGGGTGAAGATCATGACCGTCAGCTTGGCTGTCTCATGAAGCGCCTGACCGAGTTGCTGGAATTTCATCCCCTTTGCAAATGCGACCATCAGAACCACGAAGGCGCCGAGTGAGCCAGCCTCTGTTGGCGTGGCCAGCCCGAAGAAGAACGAGCAGAAGATAATTCCGATGACCGCCACAATCGGCAAGGTACCCGGTATGCTCTCAAACCGCTGTTTCCAGGTGAACCCCTTGATTGCCGGAGCATCGCCGCGCCAGGCAGACACCCCAACAATGATCGCCACATAGATCAGGGCAGAAAACACACCAGGCAAGAAACCTGCGATCAAGAGTTTGCCGACAGACTGCTCCACCAGGATCGCGTAGATGACCAGGATTGCTGATGGCGGGATCAGAGATGCCAGCGTACCGCCTGCTGCCACAACAGCGGCGGACAGTCTTGGCGAATACCCTTCTTTCAGCATCTCCGGGATCGCAACGCGGGCAAAGACTGCAGCCGTTGCCACAGATGCACCGGATACGGCTGCAAAGCCTGCAGTGGAGAAGACCGTGCCGACGGCCATACCGCCCGGCATCCAGCCGAGCCAGCGCTTCGCAGCCTCAAACAGCTGTTTCGTGAAGCCTGCATAGAACGCCAGGAAGCCGATCAGAATGAAGGTCGGCAAAACCGAGAGGGCATAGGTGACGGATTTGGAATGCGGAATCGTTCCCGCCATTTTGAGTGCAACAAAAAAGCCGCGCTCAAATCCCATCTTAAGCGAGAAATGCAGAATAAGGCCTACCAGCCCTACGAAGGCAGCGGCAAAAGCCACCCGGACACCCATGATGACCAAGACCAGCAAGACGCCGGTCATCAGGAGACCTACTTCAAACGGTGTCATTTGGTGTCTCCTGCAACAGCATCGTCGCCAAAGGCTTCTTCGATTTCATGTTGGGCGACCTTTTCAACGTCCTCGATGACAGGGACGGCAACCGGCTCACGGTCAGGATTGCGGACCAAGCGGGCATATCCGTAAATCTGCATGAGGAGGCGCAAGAACAGCAGGCTCAACGCAACGGGAATGACGAGTTTCGATGGCCAAGTCGGCAACCTGATATCCATGGTGCTGTCACCAATCGACCAGGACCGGTCGAAGTGAAACCAGGAACCCCAGATCAACAGGGCGACCGTAAAGGCGATCACGATCACACCGATCATTTCGAAGATGTAAAGTGCTCTGCCACGCAGTTTGCCGAGTACGATTTCCATCCGGATGTGACCACCAACTCTTTGGCAATATGCCACACCGGCAAAGGCAAAAATCGCCATGGCCTGTTCGGTAATGTCGATAAAACCCGGGATCGGCGTGTTGAAGAACAACCGGCCCAAGACCTGGGCAACAGCCAAAAACATCAGTGACAAAATGGAGAAGGCAGCGATCATGTTGAATCCGTTTTCAACGTGACCAAGCCATCCATCGAACCGGATATATGTTGTGGGACGGTCGGTGTCTGAACCGCCCGATTGAGGAGAAGTGTTCATGAAATCAGCCCTGTGGAAAGTCTCCCCGGCAGTTGGTGCCGGAGAGACATCTTCGAGTTCAAGTGAGGCTGACGTTATTCAGCGATGGTCTTTTTGACCATGTCGAGCAACTCTTGAGCCGGCAAACCGTTAGCGGTTTGCTCTTCAATCCAAGCAGCGTGGATAGGACCGGCCTTTTCGGCGAATGCCGACAGTTCCTCATCTGAGAATTCAACCTGCTGAATGCCCAATTTGTCCAGCTCCGGCCACCACTTGTCATAAACCTTGGCATAAGTAGCCAGGTAGTGATCGAGGGCCGGATCGACGGAAGAGTCGAGGGCGGCCTTGAAGTCATCCGGAAGCGCTGCGTAGGCGTCTGTATTGACAACGATCGGGCAATGAACGGTGCCCGGGTTCAGGTTCTTGGTCCACCAATCGGCCACTTCAACGACCCGGAAAGACAGGTGCGCATGTGGAGCAAAGCCAGCGGCCTGCACTGTGCCGGAGTCAATCGCCTGATAAGTTTCAGATGCGGTCACGGATGTCGGAACAGCGCCAGCTGCTTCCATCAGTTTGCCAAGACCACCGAGGGCGCGCACACGCATGCCATCGAAATCGGAAACAGAAGCCGGTGCATCCCCTTTGCCAGCAAAGTTGTACTGCGGCATTGGAGACGGCATCAGCAGCTTGGCGTTCCAGCGGCCGAGATCCTGCTGGACTGCCGGATGCTCATAAAGCGCCTTGGAAACCTTTACTTCGGTCTCAAGATCAGAAACGCCCAGGAACGGCAGTTCCAAAACGGTCAATGTCGGGTTTTTGTCGGCGTGGTAGGATGCGCAGAACTGAGCCATCTCGAAAGCGCCGAAGGAGATACCATCGAGGTTCTCACGGGACTTGGACAGCGCGCCACCATAGTGCAGGACGATTTCAAACTTGCCGTCGGTCTTTTGAGCGACCTGCTCAGCAAGCTTCTCGACATGCTCGGTGAACGCCCGACGCTTGCCCCAGAGGGACACGTTCCAGGTGACATCGGCAGCGAAAGTTTCAGTTGCGAAAATAAGGGCAAGGGCGCCCGCGGATACCGCGGTCGCGGCTTTGAGTGACGTGAGCATGAAATCCTCCCAGATTATTGGCTCAATCTCTTGACCACCCGGCCAGCAATGAGGGGCTGACCAAGTCAGAGCCTAATAAGCATGACCCGTGCCAGCTTCAATTGACAACCGAAAACTGGGCAAACTGGCGGCTTTTTCGGGCTCAGCGCAAAACTACCGCAGTGCACCTAGGCGAGATCTTGCCGATGCTCATATTGCGTCGGCGATTTTTCGCCGATCGCCGAGTTTCAGGCGGCTCCCGTTTCCGGGTCGCTCGCTTGATCCCGGCTCAATCCGAGGCGAGCCATCTTCTCGTTCAGCGTCCGGCGAGGCACGTTCAGCTCGCGCATGACATCGGCAACCTTGCCACCATGACGCCTCAAGGCTCCTTCGATCAAAGACCGTTCGTAAGCGTCCATGAGATCCTTCAATCCGCCTGTTCCCATCGGCGAAGCGTCATCGCGCCGGCCGGTGACGAGTGTTTCCAGCGGTTGCGGATTGACCTGCGCGTTCAAAACGAACCGCTCGGCCGCATTGCGCAGTTCACGGACGTTGCCTGGCCATCCGTAGGTTTGCAAAAACGCTTCATCAAGCGCGCTCGGTGTTGGCGCCTCCATGCCGTATTGAACTGCAAACCGGTTGAGAAACGTATCAAACAACAAGATGCTGTCCCGGCCGCGTTCCCGCAAAGGCGGAATGACGAGTTCGATTGCATTCAACCGGAACAATAGATCTTCTCGCAACCGGCCGGAAGCCACCGCTTCCCGCGGATCAACATTAGCCGCGCTCACCAACCGGATATCGACGTCAACAGGCCGGTGGCCTCCAATCCGGTCAACTTTACGCTCTTGCAGCACCCGAAGCAGTTTTGCCTGGAGCGGCAGCGGCATGGATACAATTTCATCCAGAAACAAGACACCGGAGTTCGCGGCCTCGATCCGGCCGATCCGTTGCCGGTCTGCACCTGTAAATGCCCCGGCTTCGTGGCCAAAGAGTTCGGCTTCGACCATGGTCTCCGGCAACGCGGCCGCGTTGATCGCCATGAACGGAGCGTCCTTGCGCGCGCTGTAATCATGCAGCGCCTGAGCGATCACTTCCTTTCCCGTCCCGGTTTCACCGGTGATCAGAACCGCGGCATCGGTTTGCGCAAAATGCAGGATCTGTTGCCGCAGCGCTTGCATTGCCGGGCTGTTGCCGATCAGCCGGCTTTCAAGACTGGAACTGTCCGCGATCTGGGTCTTCAACACCCGATTCTCCAGAACAAGCGCGCGGCGGTTGCACGCCCTGCGAACGACTTCCGCAATCAAGTCCGGATCGAAAGGCTTTTCGACAAAGTCATATGCACCGGCGCGCATCGCTTCCACGGCCATTGGAACGTCGCCATGGCCGGTGATCAGGATAACCGGCAGATCACCGTCCAGTTCTCCAACCCTGCGCAGCAAGGTCATGCCGTCGTCACCATCTAGCATCAGGTCCGTGACGATACAGCCACCAAAATCCGGGCTCAGAACCGCCATGGCCTGGTCAGCCGTTGCCACCTCGATCGTCTCAAAATCGGCAAGCCGGATCCATTGACGAAGCGCTGCGCGCATAGACGGATCGTCGTCAACAATCAGAACCGGGGTGTTCGTAGATTGAGAGGGTTTTGAATTAAGCGTTGTCATTCAGCAACTTCTGCTTCCAGACGGACAAAAGATGCATCCGTCATTTCTGCCGATTTGACAGCCGGCACCGTGAGTTCAAAGGCAGCGCCGCGCGGCACGTTGGCGGATACCGCCAAATCACCGCCGAGATCTTCTGCAATTCGCATGGAGATGGCCAGACCAAGCCCCATCCCTTCGGCACTTGTTTTGGTGGAGAAAAACGGATCGAAAATACGTTCCCGTAGATCCATGGGGATCCCTGGGCCGTTATCGAGCACCCGCACCACAACCGTATCCCCAGTCTCAACGATATTAAGCCGGACTTCACCACTGTCTTCTGTGGCGGCCGCATCGGCTCCGTTGCGCAACAAGTTGACCAGTATTTGCTCTATCCGCAGCGGGGCCGTCTCAACGATCAAGGGCTGATCCGGCATCTCGATTTTCAGAGTAACACCTGTTTCTTCAAACCTGGGACGGACAATTTTTTCCGCCGCCAAAATGCTGTCTCGAAGGTCGACGGTTTCGATCCGGCTCTCGCCCGGACGCGCAAACCTCTTGAGCTCTTGAGTCAGGCTCGCCATTCGCATCTGAAGGGATTCAATCTCCTGCAGGTTTTCTGCAGCCGTGTGGGTATCCCCTTTTTCAAGGAACTTGCGGGTGCCTGCCACAAACATTCTGAGCGCCGCCAGGGGCTGGCTCAGTTCATGAACGACAGCAGCCGACATTTCACCAACCGCTGCGAGACGGCTGGAGCGCGCGAGGCCCCGTTGCGCTTCCAGAAGTGCGTGTTCCACGCGCCGGCGTTCCTTGATTTCGCCAACCAGCCGCTGGTTCAATTCTTTCAGATCTGCTGACTCCTGGCGGAGCGCGGCAGACGCCCGGCGCAGCCTTTGCCCGCGCAAGCCAAGCACAATCACCGCATAGAGAAGGCAAAGCGTCAGGGTGATCACCCAAATCGGCAGCAGGCTCTTGTGCGCTTCTGCCTGCGGCACGAGGAAATGGAGTTTCCAGCCGAGCAGATCCACATCGGTTGAGTTGTGACGATAGGCCTGCCCGTCAATGGTCAGCTGGTTTGGACCGGTCACCGGCGCGTCACTGATCGGGATCAGCGGTTCATTTGCGTATTTCTGACTGCTGGCAATGGCGTCCCGCGTAGCCATTGGAAGCTCGGCCAAAGTCCGATAGCGCCACTCCGGCTGGCTGGACAGAAAAATCACACCGTCGGCATCGGTTGCAAAGACGAGCTCCCCGCCTTCCGCCCAGGCGTTTTCAAGCTCGCTGGTATCCACTTTAACGACGGCAACCCCAACCGGATCTCCTTCGACCGGCGTCGGCCGAGCCAGGAACAAACCGGGACGGCCAGTGGTCAAACCAATGGCGAAAAACTGCCCCTCCTCACCTCGCATCGCCGCCGTAAAGTATGGCCGGAACCCATAGTTCCGGCCGACGAGGGAAAGCGGTTTTTGCCAGTTGCTGGCCGCCAGCGTCGTCCCGGCAGCATTCATGACATAAAGAAGGTCTGCACCTGAATTTTCCGCCATTTCTTCCAGAAAACGATTGGCGCTCTCTACCGGCTGACCAAGGCCAATTGCTGCCGTGGCGCGTGGATCCCGGGCAATCATGTAAGGAAGGTAGCGGTATTTCTGGTATTCGCCGATGATGGTTTGCCGGTACAGCGTCAACCGTTCTGCAGCTATGCGGTCGACGTTATCATCATCCAGTTCCTGGAAGACGTAAGCGAGCACAGCCGCGGCGACCACCATGAAAACAGGCGGCAGCGAGAGTATGAGCCAACGGGTCGACATGGCTTCTTATTACCGATTTTTTTCCTGGCCGCCAGCACACGCCTATTCCAAACCTGAATTGATAAGGGTCAAAGACGCCAAATTGCGGAGGCATATAGATTTTTCACAAGGCTGGGGCAAAACTGACTGCCAGCCATAGGAGGTTATTATGCCAATTAAAGATATTTTGACGGTCCTGGATTTGGCGGGCGATCAGCCGGCAGCAAAATATGCTTTGGAGTTCGGCCGGGTTCATGATGCACATGTAACTGGCCTCGCGGTTTCGTTTGAACCGGTTGTCCCGGCATTTGCCGCAGCTCCGATGCCCGTCGACTATCTTCAAGCAGCCCATGATCAGGCCATTGCAGCAGCGAAAAACGCCGAAGACCAATTCGACGAATTTGCCCGGCTGGCCGGCGTCAAAAACGAAAGCCGTTTGGCAGAGATCCTCACAGGCGGCCCGCTCGATAATGTTCTGGCGCATTGCCGGCCAACGGATCTTGTAGTGATTGGCCAGAGCAATCCGGACAAACCGGAGCCGATGCGCGAACTTCTGATCGAAACAATCCTTTTCGAAAGCGGCGTTCCGGTACTTCTGGTGCCTTACATCGGCAGCAAGTCTTTTGAGCCGAACAACGTGCTAATCGGCTGGGATGGCAGCTCAACGGCGACGCGGGCCATTCACGCGTCGATCCCGGTGCTTGAAAAGGCCGACAAGGTCACAGTCCTGGTCATCGAGAAGAAGGCAAACTCTGAGGCTGGTCAGCCCGGTGCGGAAGTTGCCAACTATCTCGCCCGCCACAACATGAATGTAACGATTGACGTGGTCTCCAACCCTCAGACAGGCGTAGCGGACACGGTCCTCAATTATGTGACAGACAACAACAACGACCTGGTTGTGATGGGTGGATACGGGCATAGCCGGATGCGTGAGTTCCTGTTCGGCGGTGCAACCCGCGAAATTCTGGAAGCCATGACAGTTCCAGTTCTGATGGCCCACTAACGGCCTGTCGATATGCCGCAATCCCGCACTCAACTTTTTTGGGTGCGGGTATTTTTTTGTCTTAAATCTCCGCTACTGTTCGATTTGCCTGCTGTTGACCGGGAAAGGATCCCGACGTGACCATCCGCAATCTCGATGGTTTTTTTGCACCGATGTCCATCGCTGTCCTTGGTCCTTGCCGCCATCCGGGCGTTTTGACAGACAAGCTCATCGAATGCCTTCAGGCCATCGAAACCCAACACAAGGTTACACTGGTCGGGATTGATTATTCGGTGCCGTTCACCGGGACCAGCGTCCAATCTTTGGCCGATTTGGACAACGCACCCGATCTGGTGATCTACCTCGCCAAGGCCGAACATCTGCCCAAGGTGATTGAAGAACTCGGAGACCGCGGAACGCGCGCGGTTCTAATCCCCTCGCCCGGGTATGAAGACTGGCCGGAACCAATCATGCAGGCCTGCCGGGAGGCTGCTCGCAAGACCACGCTTCGGCTGATCGGACCGGGCAGTCTTGGCATTTCCGTTCCGGCAAAGGGGCTGAATGCGCTGTTGAGTGCCGAAGTGCCCGGCAAGGGCGACATCGCTTTTTTCTCCCGGTCCGGCGCTGTTTTGAACGCGACGTTGTCCTGGGCGAAGACCCACAACACCGGGTTTTCATCAATCGTCTCACTCGGCGCGCGCATCGACGTCGATGTCAGCGACTTGATTGATTATTTCGCACAAGACTACCGGACCCGTGCCATTGTCCTTCATCTGGAAGGCGTCGCAGTTCCGCATAAGTTCATGTCTGCCGCCCGGGCCGCAGCCCGCGGCAAACCCGTTATCGTACTTCGCTCCGGACGCAGCCGTGATACAGGCGGGACGGGCAGGACGCACGCCGGTCGTCTCGCAAAGTCGGATCTTGTCTATGAAACCGCGTTCCGGAGAGCCGGGCTCCTTCGAGTTTACGACCTTGACGAGATGTTCGAGGCCCTAGAAACGCTATCTCATGTCCGCGTTCCTCAATGCCGGAACCTTGCCGTCATTGCGAACGGCCGGAGCCTGGCAAACCTCGCGTATGACCGGCTAGACGCCCTCGGCGCTCAATTTGCGTCGCTGAGCCCGGAGACGCTTGAACACCTGCAGCCGTTCCTTGGCCCATCGAACGATCTGGACGACACATCCGCCGCGCAAGCGTCCGTCATCTTGCGCGAAGCGACAGCCGCCGAAGATCTCACGGAAACGATCACGACCGTTTTGAAAGACAAGAATGTCGATGGTGCGGTTGTCCTGCAGGCCGCAAGTGCGTTCCAGCCACTCCCCGTCCTGGCAACGGCCGTTGCTGAAGCTGCGACCTTGGACCGGAAACGGCCGGGCCGGCGGAAAGCCCTGGTTGCCGGGCTGATCGGCGGCGACAGTGCAACACGCGAAGTTCTGACGGAAGCCAAGGTGCCGAATTACGCAAGCCCTGCGGAAGCCGCTCGAAGCCTGATGCATCTGGCGCATGATGCTCAGGCTCGGGAATTCCTGATGGCGGCCCCACCGAGTTTGCCGGCCAATTTTACGCCGGATAGTGCAAAGGCCCGGGCAATCGTCGAAGCGGCCCTCGCGGAAGACCGCATTTGGCTCACACCGAAGGAAGTCTGCGATATCCTGGCGGCCTATGACATTCCGATCATGGCGACCGATATGGCAGAAAAGCCTGAGGATGTCGGCGCTTTGTCGGAGCCATTTTTCAAGACAGCCAAACACTGCGTTGCCAAACTCATTTCCCCCGACTTACCCTTCAAATCAAAGATCGATGGTGTCCGGCTTGGTCTGGAAAACCCAGCGGCCGTTGAAGACGCCGCGCGCGAATTGATCGCCAAGACGCAGAAAGACTACCCGGACGCCCGCATATCAGGTGTTTCCGTGCACCCAATGCTTGAAGACCGGCACGGGCTCGAGCTTTATCTTGGTCTTGCTGAAACCCCTGAATTCGGCCCGGTGCTTGTGTTTGGTCAAGGGGGCACGGCTATTGAAGAAAGCGAGGACATCGCCTTTGAGCTGCCGCCGCTCGATCTCAAATTGGCCGAAGCGCAAATCGACCGGACCCGGATTTCACGCCTCTTGGACGGCGGCCCGTCCCGTCCCTCACTCGACAAACCAGCTCTGGCAGAAGCTTTGGTCAAACTTTCTCAAATTACGATCGACATTCCGGAAATTCAGGAACTCGACATCAATCCAATGGTGTTGTTGCCGAGCGGATTGATCGCCTTGGACGCCCGTATGACCCTGTGCCACCCGGAGAGAAAACCCGGCCGGACAGGCGGATCCAGGCTGGCGATCGCGCCTTACCCCAAGGAGTGGGAACAAACGCTGACCGTGAAAGGCGGACGGCAGATTTTCGTCCGGCCTGTCCGGCCGGAAGACGAAGACATGTTCAAGGCATTCTTTGAGCAGATTTCACCGGAAGACCTTCGCCTGCGTTTCTTCGCGCCGGTTCGGGAATTCAGCCACCGGTTTCTCGCCCGTCTGACTCAGCTTGATTACGCCAGGGCCATGGCGTTCACCGCCCTTGATCCGGACGACGGATCGCTTCTGGGTGTCGTCCGCCTGCACGCAGATCCCGACCACCAGACCGGCGAATATGCCGTCATGGTCCGCTCGGACCTGAAGGGTTATGGTTTGGGCTGGGCGCTCATGAAACTGATCATCCGTTATGCCAAGGCCGATGGGATTCAGACCATCAAGGGTGAAGTCCTGAAGGAGAATACGTCGATGATCTCCATGTGCCAGGCGCTCGGCTTCAAGATCACGACATCCCTCGACGATCCCGGGATCTCCAACGTGGTGTTGCCGGTCAGCGATCTTCCAGAAGATGAAAGCTGACACCAAGGAACGCCGGGCGGTTTGATAAAATCGCCCGGCGTTTTGTCATTCCTCAAGTGACTTGAGATTATTTCTGCTGAGCTGCGGTCCGGATTTGCGAAAGGCTGGCCGCAGGCGTAATCGCCTCTGGATCCAACTTCAGATGCAAGATCGCCGGTTTGCCGGAGGCACGCGCCCGCTCAAAGGCCGGACCGAATTCATCCGTAGTTTGCACCGTCTCGCCAAAAGCACCGTAGCAGTGGGCCATCGCAGCGAAATCAGGATTGACCAGTTTGGTGGCGGACGGGCGGCCTGGATACGTCCGTTCCTGGTGCATGCGGATGGTGCCGTACATGCCGTTGTCGATCACCAACAAGATGATGTTGGCGCCGTCCTGACAGGCGGTTCCAAATTCCTGCATGGTCATCTGCAGGCAGCCGTCGCCGGCAAAACACACGACTTCGCGTTCCGGAAATGTCAGCTTGGCCGCAACGGCTGCAGGCAGGCCATAACCCATCGATCCGGATGTTGGCGCTGCTTGGGTTCCAAACCGGCGAAAGCGGTGAAAGCGATGCAACCAGGTGGCGTAGTTGCCTGCCCCGTTGGTGCAAATGGCATCTTCGGGAAGATTGTTTTCCATCCAGTCCATGACACCTGACATCTGGAGATCGCCCGGCGTTTGCGGACGGGCACCGGACCACTCCAAATAATCCTGGTGTGCCTTGGCAGCTGCGCCTGCTCCTTTGAGCTCGGCTGGCGGTTGGAGGCCTTCGACCGCCTTGCAGAACCCGGTCGGGCTGGCATTGATGGAAAGATCAGCGTGGTACACCCGGCCTAGTTCTTCCGGATCGGCGTGGACATGCACCAGCTGCTGGGTCGGCGACGGGATATCCAGCAAGGTGTAAGACTGGCTCGGCATTTCAGACAAGCGGCCGCCCACCAACAAAATCAGATCCGAGGATTTTACACGATCCAGCAGTTTCGGATTGATCCCGATGCCAACATCGCCGGCATAGTTCGGATGCAGATTGTCGAACAGCATTTGCCGGCGGAAGGAACAGGCCACCGGCAGATCGAAGCGCTCTGCAAAACGGGTAAACGCTGCAACCGCATCTTCTGACCAGCGGCTTCCGCCGAGGATCGCAATCGGGCGTTCCGCTTCCCATAGACGCTTTTGCAGATCCGCCATCTGAGACAGTCCCGGATGCGTTTCGACCTGTTGCCAGGCCGGTGGCTGAGCCGCATCGGCAAGTTCAACGAGGGTGTCTTCTGGAAGCGCCAGAACGACAGGACCCGGACGGCCGGACGTCGCGACGTGATACGCGCGGGAGATAAATTCAGGAACACGGGAAGCATGATCGATTTCGGCCACCCACTTGGCGATACCGCCAAACATTTGCCGGTAGTCGACTTCCTGAAAAGCTTCTCGTTCGCGCATGCCGCGCTCGATCTGGCCGATGAACAGGATCATCGGTGTGGAGTCCTGAGCTGCCACATGAACACCTGCGGAGGCGTTGGTGGCGCCCGGGCCACGCGTCACCATGCAGATCCCCGGTTTGCCTGTCAGTTTGCCGTGTGCATCCGCCATCATCGCGGCGCCACCTTCCTGACGACAGACCGTGACCGGGATCGACGCATCATGTAGGGCATCCAGAACGGCAAGGTAGCTTTCGCCGGGCACGCAATAGACCCGCTCCGCGCCATGGCGCTCAAGAGCGTCCACCAACAATTGGCCACCGGTTTTCTGTGTCATGTTCGTTGTCCCGAGCCTAAAAAACTGATGGTCATTCTATAGCGTAACAAACACGTTCGGGTGAGAGGGAATTATCAGATTAATTGGCAATAAGATCATTCCGATTGGTAAGAAACTTACACCTCATTCGAAACTAAAAGAGCGCCGGAAATGGCGCTCTTTCGTGATTGTTCGCAACAAGTGTCGCGATCAGATGGATTGAACAGTCACGACCTGGAAGGTATGCAAATCCCCATCCTCATCCTTGATCGACACATATTCACCCGGTGTGAAAGCGTGTGTCCCAAACCGGTATCCCGCCTCGTCATCGTCGTCGCCGTCGATGTCATAGTGAAACGCCCAAGACCCGCCCGGGCGGTGGATCAAGTGACCGATTTCCTCTACTTCATCGCCCCAAAACCTCCGGACACGGCAATGATCGCGCTCCTTTTTCCAGAGCCCAGCATCGATATGCCCGGTCTCGTCCAATGGTGCCGTGAATTCATACCCATGGCGCGCCGAGCCTTGCGGGAACTCTTTCGTCCGGGCCAGGTTCAGCCTGATCTTTTTCAAAGCTGGAAAGTCGCTCATGGTGCCCTCCTTGTACTGACATTGAAGTCTATATGTGCCACATCGCTGTTGCCTGACATTGAGAAGAATCAAACCTGTGAACGCCTTTAAGCGGCAGACTACGCGTTGACAGATGAAGGACCCGATATGGATCATGCAGAGACACAGACCGAAGCGCTTGCCTTTCTTGACAGTCTTCCGTCTGACGATCCGGCGCGCCCGGATGTCGTTCGCATCGACACGCATGCGAACATCGTGTTTCTCGTGGGGTCCAAGGCCTACAAGGTCAAACGGGCTGTAAAGTTCCCTTTCCTGGACTATTCGACGTTGGCGCTGCGCGAAGAGGCATGCAAAGCGGAAATCAAGGTCAATCAGGCAAATGCTCCGCAAGTGTACCGGCGCGCGTTGGCGATCACACGCCAAAAGGACGGGTCACTGGCCTTGGATGGCACCGGAGAGCACGTCGAATGGGCTGTTGAAATGAACCGGTTCGAACGCCGGGACGAGCTGGATATCCTGGCCAAAACCACCGAGTTCTCCAACGATCTTTGCGACAAGCTCTCCAAGATGATGGTGGAAGCCCATGCAAATGCCCCGCTTCGCAAAGGCGGTGACTTCTTTGCAGAACTCACGTCCTACGTAGAGCAAAATGACGCAGCTTTCCGGGAACATCCGGACCTGTTCCCGCCGGACGACGTTCAACACCTGACGCTTGCTTCGCGTACCGCGCTTTCCTCAATTCACGATCTGATTCTAAGGCGTGGGGATATGGGCTTTGTGCGGCGCTGTCATGGCGACGCGCACCTGCGAAACATCGTACTGATCGAGGATGCATTGGTCTTGTTCGATGCCGTGGAGTTTTCCGATGCCATCGCGACAAATGACGTCTTGTACGATCTGGCGTTCTTGTTGATGGATCTCTGGGAGCGTGGTCAACGAACAGCGGCCAATCGGGTCTTCAATCGGTATTTGGACTTGAGCAATCTGCCCGAACATCTTGAAGGTTTGGCCGCGCTGCCCTTCTACATGATGATGCGCGCTGCAATCCGATCCAAGATCGCAGCGGCTTCCGCTCTTAATCAAACCGATCCCGCCACCAAAGAGCATCAGCAAAACCAGGCGAAAGAATACTTCGGCTATGCCTTGGCTTTCCTGGAACCCACGCCGACAAAACTGATCGCTGTCGGCGGCTTGTCCGGCACCGGAAAAACCACACTTGCCTATGGGCTCGCTCCTGATGTCGGCCGCGCACCAGGTGCGCGGGTCCTGCGAACCGACGTCAAACGCAAACGTCTGCTCGGCCTTTCCGAAACAGAAAAGGCCCCGCAAAGCGCCTACACGCAGGAAGCGTCAGACAAGGTCTACCAAGCTATCGATAGCGATATTCAAACCGCGCTGGCTGCCGGACATTCTGCAATTTTTGATGCCGTCTTTGCATCCGAGGACGAGCGTGCCGCGATCGAGACCATAGCCGCCCGGGTGGAATCCGAGTTTCACGGCATCTGGCTAGACGCTAATCCCGATACGCTCAAAAGCCGCGTTGCCGCCCGGTCCGGCGATGCATCGGATGCGACGACCGAAATTGTCGACCGGCAACTGACCTATGATCTTGGCACCCTGTCCTGGGAAACGATCGACGCCGGCGGACCGGCGCAGATAACGCTGGAGCGGGCCAAGTCTGTGATCTAGATCCCGGCAGCCCGCATGCCGGCGGCGGCTGCCGCGGCGCAGAAAACGGCAATGTATTCCTTGCGAAGCTTGATCTGTGCAGCTGCAGCAACAATCAGGCAGAGCCCCACCGCAAGTCCGCCCTGCAACACGATCGGCAAGATTGTCGAAACGATGATCGCGCCGGGCAAAGCTTCAAGTCCGCGGCGAACCCGCTGGGTCAACGGCAGACGGCCCATGACCCAATACCCACCGGCACGTAATGTATATGTTGCAACCGTCATGCCGAGCACGGCCAGCATAAACATTGCATCTGCGGAAAACATGCCATCAGTCATCGAGATAAGCCCCCGCCAGCGCTCCGGCTATTGCGCCGGTAAAAATACTCCAATACCCGCCGACCAAAGCCCATGTCGTGGTGGCAACTGCCCCTGCAACCAGCCAGCTGACGGTCTGGCGTTTTCCCTTCCAAAGTGGCACCAGAAGAGCGGCGAAGAAGGCAGGCAAAATGACGTCCAGGCCGAAAGCTTTGGGATCAGAAATAAGGCTTCCTGCGAAATAGCCAGGGATGACGGACAGTGACCACACAGTCCAAGTGAACAAACCGCTGCCGAGATAGACACCCCAGTCCCGGGTTCCCTTCTCGTATTCGGAAAGAGAAATGAGCCAATTCAAATCGGTCAGGAAATAAAGGGCTGGGTAGGTCTTGTAGGCCGGCACCTGTCCAAGCCAGGGACGCAGGCTTGCGCCGATCAGCAGCATTCGCATGTTCACAGCAGCGGTCACGCCGACCATTGCGATTAGCGAGCCCCAGGTCAGGGGATCACTATAAACTTCCATCGCGACGAATTGGCTGGCGCCGGCAAAAACCAGCGAATTGATCATGATCGTTTCCAGAAAAGTCAGGCCCTTTTGCGCCGCGACGGTTCCAAAAACCATGCCCAGCGCGACCACACCGGGAAACCCCGGCATACACAGCAAAGCCCCCTGCACACAGCCCTTGAAGCTGAGCGTGACATTCCGTTCCAACATAAAATTCCTATTGCCAGCCAGCGCTGATCATTTGTGAACATCTGTCCATCATTGTCCCTGATCCGCTTAGAGAGAACCAATGAAAGTTGTTCATCAACTTGATCAAGAAATTTTCTGAATCCGCCGGATCACATCATGACATCGTAGATCATACGAAGACCGGTGAAACCGAGAAATAGGGCAAAGATCAGTTTGAGTTTGGAAGGATCAATCGCATGCGCAATTTTCGCCCCAAGCGGCGCGGCGAAGGTTGACGCCGGTATGATCAGGAAGAACCCGATCAGGTTTACATAGCCGAGCGACAAGGGCGGAAGACCTTCCGCACCCCAGCCAAAAAAGATCGACATCAGTGTACCAGGCACCGCGATGATGAGGCCAATGGCAGCCGCGGTCCCGACCGCCTTGCGGATCGGATAATTGAACAATGTCAATGTCGGAACGCCGAGGGTCCCGCCGCCAATCCCCATCATGACCGAGATACCGCCAATGAGAAAACCAAGCAGCTCCTTGATAGGAGATCCCGGCAGTTTGTCTGCAAGTGCAGAGCCTTCTTTGCGCAGCAACATGTTGGCGGAGACCAATAGAGCAACCACGCCGAACACCAGGGTCAGCGCACCGCCGGACATGTTGCCGGCAATCATTGCACCTGAAATTACACCGATCGCGATCGCCCACCACCACCGTTTCAACAGATCCATATCGACACTGCCGCGGTTGTAATGTGCCCGCGCGGACGAAGTACCAGTTGCTAAAATAGTTGCAAGAGAGGTGCCGACCGCCACATGCATCAGGATCGCGGGATCGATCTTCAGAGCGGTGAACATGTAATAGAGCACCGGGACGATCACGATGCCGCCGCCAACGCCAAGGAGGCCTGCGATAATCCCGGCGACAAGGCCCGTCGCAAGCAACGCGCCCGCCAGCAAAGCGAGCGAAACAAAACTGAGATCTTCCACGTAGGCTCCTTGTCGTATTCCTGAGCGGATATCGGTGATCGAAAATCCCGCCGAAAGTCAAACGGTCCGCAGCGCGCACAATAGTCAGCTTGGTCAGAAACAAAAGACCACAACTGCGTTTCCGGTTCGGCATAGATATGCATTTGAACCCCGAGCCTGGTTCGTACGGTACGACGCATCAACACTGGCACTTCTGAATTGCCCGCCATATCTTTCCGGAACCAGCTTAAGTAGCGGAGCTGAAATGCAGTCCAAAATCCTTGCCGTATACACTTACAATGAATTGGCTGCGCCGTTTCTTGCGGACAGGAACAAGGCCTATCGCGACGTCGAGCCTGGAGCCTTCGCGGCTGTCGAACAATGCGAGGGGTTCATCGCGCGCTCCGGGTATCGCGGCGAAGACGGACCGGCGAGCTGGGGCTCAATGGTCATGCCAAAGTGCTGGGAGAATTTGAACGGCGACGGTTGGGCCCCAGTGACCCTCTCGCTTTGGACTTCAATAGAAGCACTGATTGCGGCTACGTATCACGGCTATCATGGCCATGCGTACCGGCTCGGTCACCAATGGCATATTCGGGCAAAAGACATCCCCTCTTACGTTTTGTGGTGGGTACCCGAAGACCACAGACCAGACTGGGCAGAGGCCGTTGGAAGGTATGAAGGCCTACTGGACAATGGTCCGAGCGCGTCCGCCTTTTCCTTCAAACAGGTTTTTGATCCGGCGGGACGGCGAACGAATCCTGATGCACAAAAAGTACAGCTGCTCGCAGGGAGAATTACGCCGGCTCCGACACAAGATTGAGCACGAACTCTTGATGCTGACAGGACACACCAGTTTAGAAACACCTAATCCACGCGCAATTTTTGATTGATGTTTTGCATAACGCCTCTTTTGATGCTCACGCAAAATTGGAGATTTAATGCAGTCGCATCACCTGGCCGTATATACATTCAATCAGTTCATCGCTCCCTATCAATCGGATGCGATCAAAGGGTTTCGCGACGCCGAGCCCGGCGCGTTCGCGGAAATAGAGAACGCGAGCGGGTTCATCGCGCACTCAGGATACGAGGGCGAGGAAGGTCCGTTGAGCTGGGGACCGCAGGTGTTTCCCAAATGCTGGGACAACAGCAATGGTGACGGCTGGGCACCCTCCACCCTGTCTTTATGGGAGACGATCGAGGCCCTCATGGCGGCGACTTACCACGGACACCATGGAGACGCCTATCGGCAGGGCAGCAAATGGCACCTCGCAAGACCCTGTGTCCCGGAATATGTCTTGTGGTGGATCCCGGCTGGTCACCAGCCGGACTGGACGGAAGCGGTTAGCCGATTTGAGGATTTGATGGACAACGGCCCAAACGTCGGGGCGTTTTCGTTCAAAAAGGCCTTTGCTCCGGATGGCCAAACCGTCAAACCAGATGCGGCTCGGGTAAAAGCCATCGCAAGAGAAAACGGAGCCCTCGCTGATATTGCGTGATGCCATCAGCAATCCATGTGATTGTTCAAAAAACGATGACTAATCGTTAAACACTCGGCTCATTGTATAAAACAGTACGCATGACGATCTTAGGCCCAGCAGCGCGGGACATCCCCGCCAAAGTTTGAAAAGGATCGTCACCATGTCCCAGATTTATCGCGCCTCTGACGCCCGCGGCGATGCCGACTTCGGTTGGTTGAAAAGCAAACACACTTTCTCGTTCGGCTCCTACTTCGACCCGAATTACATCGGTTTCGGAGCGCTACGCGTCATCAACGAAGACCGTGTCGCACCGTCTGCCGGCTTTCCAACTCATCCGCATGAGAACATGGAGATCATCTCCTATGTTGTCTCTGGTGGGTTGGAGCACAAAGACAGCATTGGCACCGGCTCCGTCATCCGCCCCGGCGAACTGCAACGCATGACAGCCGGAACAGGCGTCCGCCACAGCGAATACAACGCTTCCGACACGGATCCCGTCCACTTCCTGCAAATCTGGATCGTACCAGAGCAGGATGGACTCGCGCCGAGCTACGACCAAAAGGCGTTCCCGGTTGAAGAGCGACAGAACGCACTAAGGCTGATCGGGTCCCGTGATGGCCGTGAGGGATCGCTCGTTATTCATCAGGACCTCGACCTTTATGGGTCGCTGCTTTCCGCCGATCGCAGTCTTGCATTTGATATCCGCCCAGGCAGAAAGGTCTGGCTGCAGGTCGTCAAGGGTGCACTGAGTGTTAACGGACAACAACTCAACGCCGGCGACGGTCTCGGTCTCCTGGAGCAAGGAGCCGTCTCCTTGAGCGCTCAGCAAGATTCTGAGTTCCTGCTCTTCGATTTGCGGCGTAACTGCCCTACATCCTAGAGCAAGTCACGTTCAGACGGATTCAGGTTTCGCTGCCACTCGCCTTAGTCTCGTACGCGAAACCTGAAGCAGTCTGCATTCAATTGAACACGACACGCTATAAAGTGCGCGCAGAGCTACTCTGCGCGCCAATCTTAAAGGAGTTCATGATGTCGCATTCCGCCGAAATCACAATCACGCTGACGAAAGACAGCGCAAAGGGGCGCTACGTTGCAGCGGTGGCCGGCATTGACGAGCCGGCGGAACTAACCTTTTCGATTGTCAGTGATCATATGATTATTGCTGATCATACGGGCGTTCCCGACAGTATGCGCGGCATGGGTGTTGGCAAAGCGCTCGTGGAGCGGCTCGTGGCAGATGCGCGTGAAAACAGCATCAAGATCGTTCCACTGTGTCCGTATGTGAATGCGCAAAGGCAAAAATATCCGGAATGGGCGGATGTCTTTCAAGGTTGACCTTAATTAGATGATCCTTGAACGGACATGTCAGCCTCTTCCTGGATAACCACATTGGTGGGGACGCCGCAGCCGCGTAAGGTGTACAGCGAATCTGTCAAAAGATCGCCCGCCTGGTCAAACGCGGCTGCGGTTATGTCCGGCCCAGCAGATCGGATGCCATCGGCGGCCTGACGCAAGCCAACCAAATTGGCGTTCAATTCACTGAGCTGACGCCGGAGCGCTGCATCAGATTCCTCTCCACGATTTTTCAGGCGCTCGGAGATCTCGCTCAGTCTGGTGTCCAGGCTTTCCAAATTGTCTTTGAATTCAGCCGGTGTCACTTGAAGCCGGGCCAGTGTTGCGCCGGTGACCGCCCCCGCAACGCGGGTTCCTGTTTCCTCAACCTTGTTCATTACGAGAAGAGCCAGCACACACGCCACAATGACCAGAAGGGCCGTTGCGTTAATCAAGGCCAGAAGCAAATTCCCCGGCAACCGGATCAATCTGCCCCATAATCCCAGCCGTTCCTTCGCCATAAACTCACTCCCTGAAAATCTGTCGGGCGGACACGCATGTGACCGCCGCATCTCAAAAATCAGACACAAGCTAACATGCTTCCGTTAAGGGAGTTCTGCGACCCACCAGGAATTCGATGGCAACAATTAGTGTGTGGGAGAGAAGTGGTACAGACGAGTGGATTCGAACCACCGACCTTCGGAGCCACAATCCGACGCTCTAACCAACTGAGCTACGTCTGCACAAGGTCCTTAAATTGGCACGGTGTGAGGCTTCCGTCCACCAATTTCAAGGGCGTCTTCTAACGCCGTTTTGCCGGACCGGCAAGCGTCAATTTTCAGAAATTTTTGCTTGTTGAAAAGCAAATGCCCGGAGCTTTCAGCTCCGGGCACAATACGCTGTCCAGGCACCATGTGCCGATAGACTTAGTTTACCTTCATGTCTTTGAAGGTTTTTTCCATAGCTTCTTTAACCGGAGCGGAAACGTCGGTGCCCAGCTTGGTTGCCAGTTCCTGCATTTCCTTGCTCTGAGCGCTGAGGCTGTCGAACTGCTGACGTGCAAACGTAGACTGCAGCTCGATGGCTTCTGCCAGGGTCTTCACGGACATGATGTCCTTGATGAAGGTGAAAGCAGCGTCGGCGTTGACTTTGGCAGCATCAACGGCCTTGTGGTTGAATTCAACAACGCCCTGACGGGAAGTTTCAAAGGTGTCTTCCATCAGATCGGTTGCATCTTCAGCAGCAGTCTTGACCTTAGCGTAGGTCTCACGTGCGCTCTCGATGCTCTTCTCGGTTGCTTCACGGAAAGCAGCCGGAACTTCCATTTTCGGCATTGCGAATGCTTCGAATTCCGGGAAAGCAGCAGCCGGTGCAGCCTTTGCTTTGGTTGCGCGGGTTTTAGAAGCTGTTTTGGTAGCAGTTGTCGTGTCAGTCATGATCTCATCTCCTAGAGTTCGGATGCGATCATTGGTGAATATGATTTCCGCCGGTCATCTCCCGACGGACCCTGTCGTCATCCGCATTCCCTACATAGGACATCTTTTGCTGCATTGCAATATTTTTTTGCAGTGCACAATAAAATTTCCGTTGCGTCTTCGGGAGTTTTTTGGCCGGGTGCAGGCATGGCTGGCAATAAACGCGTCAACACATATCACCTGAACGAGTCACGCAGAAAAGGTCGCGGACAGAGCCAGCTCCGATACGATCACATATAGTCGGGTTCGAACCAACACTGACTGGCGCAGATAACCTGCGCCAGCGTCAATCACACACACATGAGAGACTTAATCTTTTTGAGCGGCCTTGGTGGCGTCAGAGACAGCCTTCGTCGCGGAGTTGGAGAATTCACGAGCTTGTTCGCCAAGAGATTCCATCTGGGTCCGAAGGTAGTCCTGCTGCAGCTTCATCATGTCTTCGACATTCGATGCCTTCACCAGGTCCTGTGCAAACTTGAAGGCCGCATTTACATGCTCTTCTGCATACCCAAGCGCCTTTTTGTTGACATCAGCTGCTCCGGCCTGAACAGCGTTGGCGCTCTCTTCAACATTGGTTACGGCCTTGTGAGTGGCACCCATGAAATCGTCAAAAGCCTTGCGCGCCTGGTCAACGCTCTTTTCGGCAAAGTCACGCATCTGTTCTGGCACTTCAAAGCCGGTTTTGTCAGCAGTCATTATTGCGCTCCTTGGATATCGAAAATGGATAGGACGTGATCTCGTGAGATATTTCCATGCCAAAAATTCGTAACACGCATATGGCAGTGCCGCAAATTCGCATGCGCCGATTAACCACGCCTTCATGTAACCCCTTTAGCAACCATGCTTATCGTGGACGGTGACGCTGTTTCCCGGTATTAACAGAGTGTTAACGCTGCTGAAAAATGCTGGGTTATTGCGTCGTGCGCCCGGTGCCACTTGATCCTTTGGAGCAGAGCATGGACCATCAGACCCGTACCTTTCTTGACCTGACAGGCATGACCGACCTGGTCGAGCTTGTGGCGGATCGGCGCGCTGCCTGGTTATGGTCCGCTGACGGAGGGCGCGTCTTGTGGGCGAATGCCGCTGGTGCAGCATTCTTCTCAGCAGACTCCGTTTCTGCATTGGCGAACCTGAATTCGCTCGAGCGCTCCCCGGCCCGCCCGCATATTGCGCGCATTGCAGCCTCCGGATTTGAAGATCGGTTCAGCATCGACCGGCTGCGCTTCTATCGTGGCCTGCGCGTGATGCTCCTCACCTGTCAGTGTAAAAAGGTTGTTCTTGAGGACGGATCGGCTGCAGCCCTCATCATCTGCGCTGACAAAGGCTTCTCGACGACGAAAGACCCGGTCGTGACCTTGGCTCAGCTTGTGAGCAACAGCGACGTGACTATCTTCATCACGGACAGAGGCATTGTCTCCGCAAACTTTGGATCTTTGACCGGCACCCCAGAGGATATAGCTCCGCTGGACGGACATCGCGCGGTGTTTGGTCCGATTGAACTTGATGGCTCACTGCACGATGGCGCGGTTTTTCAACTCTCCGAGGACCAGAAACTGATCGCGTTGGACAATGAGCCGATCGAGGCGCCGGAGGTGGAAGAGCCCGAAGTCGATGTCACGGCTGACCCAGCAGGATCTGTGTGGGCTCGCGCCGATGTACTCGAGGAAGCTGCAGAAGCGCTGCCTTCCGTGGCCGTAGCAGATCCCGAAGACAGAACTGCGGAACCACGGGACAGCCTTGAGTTGGGCACGGAGGTCGCTGCTGAGGGCCCTGATGACCAAGCCGAGGCTGTCCAGTTACCCGCAGATGGGGACGACCAGGAACAGGAACCTGCAGATAATGCAGATGACACTGCCTTGATAGACAGCCTGCAGGCGTTGGAGGCTTCCGAAGATCTCGACGCCAGTGCCAATGATCCAGAGAGCGTCCCAGCCGCGGAAGAAAAATCGGATTTTGTGTTCCAGCCTGGCCGGCGCCCAGTCCGTTTTGCTTGGAAGATGGACATCAACCAGCGTTTCACGTTCCTCTCTGATGAATTTGCCAACGTGGTCGGACCAGCCAGCTCGGATATTGTTGGACTGACCTGGGCCGAAGTTGCCAACCGGTTTGATCTCGACCCACGTGGAAGCATCGCAAGAGCGCTTGACCGCCGTGACACATGGAGCGGCAAAACAGTAGACTGGCCAGTCACAGACGCTGCCCTGCGCGTCCCCGTTGATATGGCGGCGCTTCCGGCTTTTGATCGGAACCGGACTTTCGAAGGCTACCGCGGGTTCGGTGTTTGCCGAGCGGCTGATGCCAAACCCGGCGCACGGATCGCAGCGCTCAGCCCGGCAATGGCAGCGTTTGATGAGCAGTTGGAAGGCGGGCACTCAGAGGCTGACGAAGAAGCTGAAGACACTCACGCATCAAATGAGTCTGAGCCGGTTGATGTTCATCATGATGTCAATGAAGGGCGTCCGGTCGAAGAAGCCGAGGGCTCAGAGACCGAAGTCTCACCGGTCCCCGCTGCAGAAGACCTGAAGCCCAAGCAACCGGACGCCTTGGCCGGAAAGATGGCAATTGGTGCGAGCGCGGCAGCGTTGGTTGGCTCTCTGTCACGTTTCTCGGACCACACACCGAAAAGCTCTTCCGAACAAAATACACCGGGAATGGCAGAAGAAGCAGTCGGCCAGTGTGCGAGCCCATCGGAAGAGCCATTGCCGGACGAACAAACGACCATTGATGATACTGCAGAGGAGCAGAACTCGCCTCTTGAGGCTGCCATGAAAATGGACGCAGCGCTCCAACAGGGTGTGTCCGGCAATGATCTCGACCTGGAAACGCTGGAAATGGACAGCGACATTGAGAAAGTAGCTGACGAGGCCGGTGCGAATAGCCTGTCAGAAGCGGTCAAATCAAGCAGTGCGGACGCGCAGGAACCAGAGATCGCAGATCTGCCGCAGAATGAAGAAGTAGAGACAGCTTGGGACGCGACGACCGCCAAAGCATCTAACGATGCGCCAGAACCTTCAGGTATTTCAGGGCCAGCCCCGCTCGACGCCTCAGAGATCGAAACAGCTGTCCGCTCGCTTCAAAAGTCATTCAAGAAAGAACGCAAACCCGCAGCGGAACAAGATCTCTTTGCGGAGGCTGAAACGGAAATCTCGGCGACAAACCCAGAAGATGAGGAAGATACGGCTGAAGAAACGGTCGCCGCCGACGGCAACAACCTCGAAGAGGCTGTCGATGATGTGGCAGATGTTGAGGCTGTTGCCGAAGTCGATGAAGCAGACGAAGCGACCTTCGATGCCGGCCTCTTGAGCACTGATCTGGAAGAAAACGAAGAGCGCGAATTTTTTGAAGAAACCGCCGCCTTTGAAGCTGAAGAACTCGCGGCCGAGTTTGAGGAAGATCTACAGGCGACCGATACGGCCGACATTCTCAAGCCAGAGCCTTCTTCCGACAATGTGATCCCGCTTGCAACGGTCAACCCGCGTGTTGTCCCGGTTGATACATCCGGCCTCTCGCGCCCGGAACGTCAGGCGTTCCGGAAGATCGCAGAAGCGCTTGGTGCCCGGCTGGAAGGGGACCTGGAAGGCTGGGATGAACCGGATGCGGATGAAGCTGATAATCGCGAAGATGATCTGCCCGACCTGCCGCCGGAGGTGCCTGAAGCTGGACCAATTGATCCGAGCCTTTTGGATAGGCTGCCAATCGGTATCGCCATCGCACATGACCGGGACGTCCTTTATGCGAACAAGGCACTCCTGAGCATCTTGGGATACCGATCGATCCGTGAATTGAGTGAAGCAGGCGGCCTGGAAGCGCTTTTCATTGACGAAGCCGAAGACCTCCCCGATGCCGACGGCATGGAAGGCGAAGTCGACGAGACCATGAAAGTCAGGCTCGCGGATGGCGGCGTACGCTCGGTAGATGCCCACATGCATTCCGTACCTTGGAACGGAAGCCGCGGGCTCATGATTTCGATCACCGAACGGACCAACAAGCCTGCACCGGCGGCTTCAGAAGGAACAGCGCCCAATTTCTTCAAAGAAGTCCGCAGCGAACTGGACGGCGCCCGGACGCAAATTTCCGAGATGGAAACCATCCTCGAAACGGCCACCGACGGCGTTCTTGTGCTGGATGAGCATGGCACGATCTTGAAGGTCAACGGATCCGCGGAAGCCCTATTTAGCGCGAGCCGCGGCGAGATGATTGGTTCTCCGTTCATTGAGTTCCTGGCACCGGAGAGCCACCGTTCCGCCGAAGATTATCTCGACGGCCTGGCGCGCAACGGCGTTGCCAGCATTTTGAATGATGGCCGGGAAGTCTTGGGCAAAGTGCCAACTGGAGGTCTGATCCCGCTGTTCATGACAATGGGCCGGATCGGCGACAAGGACGACACAAAATTCTGCGTGGTCCTGCGTGACATCACTCAATGGAAAACCGCGGAAGAAGAGCTCACGCAAGCCAAGCGTCAGGCCGAAAACGCCAGCTCCCAGAAATCCGACTTTCTAGCCAAGATCAGCCACGAAATCCGGACGCCACTCAACGCCATTATTGGCTTCTCCGAAGTCATGATGGAAGAACGCTTCGGCCCGATCGGCAACGACCGTTACAAGGACTACCTGAAGGACATTCGGACTTCGGGCTCACATATCATGAGCCTGATCAATGATCTTCTGGATCTTTCCAAGATCGAGGCCGGCAAACAGGATCTTAAATTCTCAGCCGTTTCCGCCAACGACATCATCAATGAGTGCGTGGCACTCATGCAGCCGCAAGCGAACCGGGAACGGGTCATCATTCGGGCCAGCCTGCCGGATGCGGTGCCGAATATTGTGGCCGATCCGCGTTCCTTGCGTCAGATCGTGTTGAACCTGCTTTCCAACGGGATCAAGTACAACAAGTCCGGTGGACAAGTGATTTTGTCGACCACACTGGAACCAAATGGCGAAGTCTCCATCCGTGTCCGTGACACCGGTTCGGGGATGAACCCAAAGCAACTCGCCGCTGCGTTGGAACCGTTCCGCCAGGTCCATACGGCCCGCCGTGGCGGCGGTACCGGCTTGGGCTTGCCATTGACCAAGGCATTGGCGGAAGCCAACCGGGCTCAGTTCCATATTGATTCCACGCCGGATCAGGGAACGCTGGTCGAGATCACATTTCCGACCGAACGGGTGCTGTCAGAATGACACGCCCATGGGGTTTAAGCATAACTTGACCTTTTGGCTCTTATTTGCCAGTTAACACCACGGTTATTGGCATCGTGAGAGGCTTCGGCTCCTAGAAACCAATGCTGCGTAAACCGGCAATCCCGAAAAGGTTGGCCAGGTTGACGTAATGAAATAGCTTTCCGGCTGAGGTTAGATCCTGTCCAGTTCCACATTCAGCTTCAGTTTGTCGGCAACGAAGTGGTTCAGAACACGGTCTGCCATGGGCAGCCGAACGCTGATCATCTGCACAATCGTCATCGGAGCAATGTGCCTGTTGCCGATGGTTGCTGTCGCAATCGCAGCGGCGCTCGGCTCCTTCGATACCCTATCTCACCTGATCGACACCGTGCTGCTTCGGTACACGCTGACCACACTGGCGCTTATGGTGCTCGTGGCCATCTTTACCGCAATCATCGGGACGGGCACGGCCTGGCTCGTGACCATGACACGGTTTCCAGGGGTCCGTTTCTTTGAGATATCACTGGCCCTTCCCTTCGCCTTTCCGGCCTATGTCATGGGCTATGCCTATACCGACTTTCTCGATCATCCAGGCGCGGTCCAGACCTTTTTGCGCGATGTCACCGGATGGGGACCGCGGGACTACTGGTTTCCGGAAATTAGGAGCGTAGAAGGGGCAGCGCTGATGCTGACCCTGGTGCTCTATCCTTATGTCTATCTCTTGGCCCGCACAGCCTTCTTACAGGAATCCGCAACCGCGACGCTCGCAGCCCGGTCCCTCGGCCGCGGCCCGTGGGGCGCCTTCTGGACTGTCTCCCTGCCGATGGCCCGTCCGGCCATTGCCGGCGGCGTGCTTTTGGCGGTTATGGAGACCATCGCCGACTTCGGAACCGTCAGCTACTTCGGAATTCAGACGTTTGCGACTGGCATCTATACGAGTTGGTTTTCCCTTGCAGACCGCGGAGGCGCAGCGCAATTGGCGCTGTGTCTGCTGACATTCGCGTTGTTCATCGCAATCCTGGAACGAATGCAGCGCGGCGCTTCGAAACACCATAACGCCGGCAAACGGATCGAACGCGTGCCACCAACGCAGCTGACTGGCTGGGCAAAAGCCGGAGCAATGGCCGCTTGCGGTGCGCCGGTGTTTTTCGGTTTCATATTGCCATTGGTGCTCCTGTTCGAAATGAGCTTCGCCTCCGAGCAGGACCTGTTTTCCAGCAGATACATCGGTTTCATAACAAACTCGATCATTTTGGCCGGTGTTGCCTCTGTCGTTACAGTTCTTGCGGCCATGCTGGTGGCGTTCAACCTGCGCCTTAATCCCGGCAGGCTCTCGCTTTCAGCTGCGCATGTCAGCCGGATTGGCTATGCGGTTCCCGGCGGCGTCATTGCTGTTGGTTTGCTTGTGCCGTTTGCCGCATTGGACAATGGCATCGACGGTTTGATGCGCAACTGGTTCGACATATCGACCGGACTCTTGTTCACTGGCACGATCACCGTGCTCGTCATGGCCTATATGGTCCGCTTCATGGCCGCGGCCCTCAACACGGTCGAAGCCGGACTCTCGACGATACACCCGACGACCGATGCCGTTGCCCGAACGCTCGGACGGTCTCCGATGACCATGCTCTGGAGCGTCCACTTCCCAATTCTGCGACCGACTGTCTTCACAGCAATGCTGATCGTTTTTGTGGATGTGATGAAGGAACTGCCCGCGACACTCATCATGCGGCCCTTCAACTTCGACACGCTTGCCGTTCAGGCCTACAGGCTGGCATCCGATGAGCGCTTGTCAGGTGCCGCGGTACCGTCTCTGGTAATCGTTGCGGTCGGATTGCTCCCCGTCATTCTGCTTTGCAAGGCTCTTGCCCGGCACCCGGGCCGCCAATCAAGCCGGCCCACAGCGGTCTAGTCTTCTCTGTTTCCATGTTCGCCCGCACGCTTGTTTCAAGCGCTATGATCGGGAACCACGAAGGCCATTCGTCTCTCCCTTGCAGTTAACAGAAAACCCCTCCGCGCGACTGCGCGAAGGGGTCTTTTGGAGTGTTCTGCTTTGTGCTAGCGAACCAGTTACTTCCAGCCAGCTTCGTTGAGGAGCTTCTGAGCCGCGGGGACGTTTTCTGCGATTGCAGATGCATCCACATCATCCGGCTTGAAGAAACCAAGCTGAGCAACAGACGGGCTGATGCCAACGCCCGGGACAGCTGGATACTCGTCGTTACCGGCAGAGAAGTACTGCTGTGCCTGATCAGATGCCAGATACTCGAGGAACTTGATGGCGTTCTCCTTGTTCGGGGCGTGCTTGGCAACACCGCCACCGGACAAGTTCATGTGCGCACCGATCGTGTCCTGGTTCGGGAAGACCCAGCCGATTTTCGCAACATCGTCAGACAGACCCTTGACCGACTTGCGAAGCGCACGGCCGAAGTAATAGGTGTTGGACATGGCGATCGCGCACTCACCGGACACAATACCGCGCAGCTGATCGGTGTCGCCGCCTTGCGGATCGCGGGCAAAGTTGCCGACCACGGCCGTTGCCCAGTCTTTCACGGCTTCTTCACCCAGGTGCTCAATCAGAGCGGCCGTGATGGTCTGCGTGTACACGTTGGACGATGAGCGGATACAGATCATGCCTTTGTATTTCGGATCTGCCAGATCCTGATAGGTCCGCGGCGGCTCGGCAACTTTCTCCTTGTCGTAGAAGATGATGCGCGCGCGCTGAGAGAAGCCGAACCACTGATTGTCATCGTCCTGCACATAACCCGGCAGGCGCTGTTCCAGAACAGGAGACTCGACGGACTGAAGAAGGCCCATGCCCTTCGCACGCTCAAGTCGTGACGTGTCGACAGTCAAAAGAATGTCGGCCGGGCTGTTTTGGCCCTCGGCTTCCATGCGGGTCAGCAGTTCATCCGCTTTACCTTCGATGCGGTTGATCTTGATGCCGCTCTGTTCTTCGAAATCAGAGTACAGACGCTCGTCTGTATCGTAATGACGCGAAGAATAGAGGTTCAGCTCGCCGGTCGCCAAGGCAAGCGGGGATGATGCGATCAACAACGCAGCAGCCAGACCGGCGCGGGATACTGTTGAACGGAATGAAGGCATTTGGGCACTCCCTGTTATCTCGTTAGGACAAAACATGACCTGCGCTCTCAAGTATAGAAATCTGAAGCTGGGTCAAGTAAAATCGGAACCTAACATTCCAGTTTTTGAGTTCTGCATTGAAACCAGGCTTGAAGGATCTGCCGCCCCCCTCTCACTCGTTTCCGGTTCGCCAGCAGGAGCAAATGACTGGACAGGCCCTAGCGCATGTTTCCTGCACCCTACGCCCTACCATGCACAAAGCATGCACCGCACCTTGACAATTGTCTGCAAATGCACGGTTCCCGCACAACAAATCCTTTATGAGTAAGCTAAATTTTTTCGAGGAGTACGACCGGTGACGACAAAGCCGCACGTCTATCAATCCATTGCCAAAGCAATCAAAGATCATGGAGTTGAGACCATGTTCGGCCTGATGGGCGATGCCAATCTATTCATGGTCGACAGCTTTGTGCGGCATTGCAGTGGCCGTTTCGTTCCAGCTGCTCACGAAGGCAGTTCGGTTCTCATGGCACTCGCCTACACCCATGTGAGCGGAGCCGTTGGTGTTGCAACGGTAACGCACGGCCCCGCACTTACAAATTGTCTTACTGCGATCACGGAAGGTGTCCGCGGCCACTTACCAATCGTTTTGTTTGCCGGGGACACGCCTGCTGAGAACCCTCGGCACTTGCAAGGCATTGACCAGCGCGAACTAATCAAGGCAACGGGCGCAGGTTTTGAGCAGCTGCGCACACCGGAGACGGTCGTCATGGATGTCGCGCGGGCCTTCTACCGCGCTCAAGTGGAACGCCGTCCGATCGTATTGAACATGCCGGCAGATTTCATGTGGCAGGAAGCTGCTTATGAAAAGCATATTCTGGACGTCTTCACCGCTCCGGGCGGTGTTGCCGAAGGCGGCATTCTAGATGAAGCCATTGGTATGATCGCATCGGCACGCCGTCCAATGATCCTCGCCGGCGGTGGTGCCATTGATGCACGGGACCAATTGATCAAACTTGCCGACCGGCTGGAAGCCCCGCTTGCAACGACCCTGAAAGCGAAGGGCCTTTTCAAGGACCATCCATACAACATTGATATTTTTGGAACGCTCTCAACGCCAGCCGCCTACGATCTGATTGCGCAAACAGACTGCATTGTCTGTTTCGGAACCGGACTCCACGACTTCACAACGGATCGCGGCAAGCTGATGAAAGACAAGCGGATTGTGCAAGTGGATGTCGAACCGACGGCCATCGGCGGCGCGCTTCACCCGGACGCTGCGCTTCTTGCAGATGCTGGTTTGACCGCAGAAACGATCATTTATTGGCTCAACGAGGCCGAAATCCCGGCAAGTGGCTTCACCCGCGAACTCGACGCCGCTTCGCTGACCGCACATCCGGTGGACAAGAAAACAACGGCAGAGGGATTCGTCAATTATGTCGGCGCCCTGGAGCGGTTTGAAGCCGCGCTACCAAAGGACCGCATACTTGTGACCGATGGCGGGCGATTCATGACAGAAGTCTGGTGTCGCATCTCCGCCCCGGATCCAAAGAGCTTCGTGAATACGGCCAATTTCGGTTCCATTGGCCTCGGCCTTCAGGAAGCCATTGGCGCTGGGGTTGCGGCTCCCGACCGGCCAGTTGTGCTTTTTACTGGCGATGGCGGCTTCATGATGGGCGGTATCAACGAGTTCAACACGGCCGTGCGCCTCGGGCTGGACCTTATCATCATCGTGGCAAACGACTCTGCCTATGGCGCTGAACACATCCAGTTCCTCGATCGTCAAATGGACCCGAGCCTCACGACATTCCAGTGGCCGTCCTTCGCCGAGGTCGCGACTTCGCTTGGCGGAACGGGCGTTGAAGTCTGGTCGGATGACGAGCTTCAAACAGCGTTGAATGCATTGGAAAACCGCAAGGGACCAATCCTGATTGAGTTGCGGCTTGACCCGCATGACGTGCCCCGTATGCGCATCTGACTGCACGTCCACTCCAGGCAAAAGACGCCAGGGCATCATACCGGTTGGCGGGGAAAGGGACCGCCAACCGGCTTGACACCTTTGTGCCGAAACCTACCAATGGGCATCGTCAAATTCAACGGTTAGAGGACTCCCTTCCCATGGAGAAGAAGCACCAGATCAATCTTTGGTACGCCTTCATCGCAATGATGCTGGTGCTGACCTTTCAGAGCTGGTGGACGGCCTACAAGACCATTGAAGAGATCCCTTACAGCCAGTTCGAACAGTACCTCAAGGACAAGAAAATTGAGGAGATTTCCGTCAAGGAAAACACCATTCAAGGCAAATTCAAGGAGCCTTTGAAGGATGGCAAACAGTATTTTGTGACGACCCGCGTGGAACTGCCGCTCGCTGAAGAACTCACGAAATACGATGTAAAGTTCACCGGGGTGATCGAGAGCACGCTCATCCGGGACATTCTCTCCTGGGTGTTGCCGGTTTTGCTGCTTTTTGGCCTTTGGATGTTCTTCATCCGGAAGTTCGCCGAAAAGCAGGGCATTGGCGGGATGATGACCGTCGGCAAGTCTAAAGCGAAAGTCTATGTGGAGACCGACGTTGAGGTCAGCTTTGAAAATGTCGCCGGGGTTGATGAGGCCAAGCGGGAACTGAAGGAGATCGTCGATTTCCTGAAAGACCCGAAATCCTACGGCCGGCTTGGCGCGCATGTGCCAAAGGGCATTCTCCTGGTGGGCCCTCCGGGTACCGGTAAGACCTTGCTTGCCCGTGCAGTGGCCGGTGAAGCAGGTGTTCCGTTCTTCTCGATCTCGGGCTCCGAGTTTGTCGAAATGTTCGTCGGGGTTGGTGCAGCCCGCGTCCGGGATCTGTTTGAACAAGCGCGCAAGGCGGCACCGGCCATCATATTCATAGACGAACTCGATGCGCTGGGGCGTGCCCGGTCAAGCGGTGCCATGGGCACCAATGACGAAAAGGAACAGACCCTCAATCAGCTCCTGACCGAGCTGGACGGGTTCGATCCCTCAAGCGGCATTATTCTGCTGGCCGCCACCAACCGGCCGGAGATCCTGGATCAGGCGCTGCTGCGTGCCGGCCGGTTCGACCGGCAAGTGCTGGTGGATCGCCCCGACAAAAGCGGGCGGCGGGCCATCCTCAATGTCCATGTCAAGAAGATCCAACTCGCGCCTCACACGGACCTTGATCAGGTCGCCCAGCTGACGGCTGGCTTCTCTGGAGCCGATCTTGCGACATTGATCAACGAGGCCGCCCTGCTCGCGACCCGCCGAAATGCAGATGCCGTTACCCTGAAAGACTTCAACGAGGCCATCGAACGCGTGATTGCAGGGCTAGAAAAACGCAGCCGGGTTCTGTCCGAAAAAGAACGCAAGACAGTCGCCTTCCATGAGATGGGCCATGCGCTTGTTGCTGCCAATCTTGAAGGCTGCGATCCGGTGCACAAGATCTCGATTATACCGCGGGGCATCGGCGCGCTCGGCTACACCATGCAGCGGCCGACCGAAGACCGGTTCCTATTGTCAACGCAGGACCTGGAAAACCGGATGGCTGTTTTGATGGGCGGGCGTGCGGCAGAAGAAATCATCTTCAACGAGATATCGACCGGGGCGTCGGACGATCTTCAAAAAGTCACTGAAGTCGCCCGCGATATTGTGATGCGCTATGGCATGGAAGGCGGACTCGGGAACCGGGTTTACGCAAGCCCGCAGCAGAATTTTCTTGGCCAGCCTGTGCCGGACAGGGCGGATGTTTCAGAAGAAACCCAGCGGGAGATTGATTTGGCAATCCGCGCCCGGGTGGAGGCGGCCTTCGCAAGAGCAAAAGCAATCCTGAACGATCACCGGTCCGAGCTAGATGCCGGTGCGGAGTTGCTATTGACCAAGGAAACCCTGACCGATCAGGACTTCCCGGCCATCCGTCCCATCGCCGAGCGCAACCCCGCCGCAGCGGCGGAGTGAACAAACAAAAACGCCCGCAAACTGCGGGCGTTTTCCAGATCGTTGACTTTCACATCTGCCGCCCCGGACTTGAACCGGGGCCTCTTCAATGCCCGAGGTCCCGGCTCGGAGGCCGGGACGGCAGATACGAAACCATCAGTTTCCGATACTCAGACGACGTTCGCTTCGGTCTTGGATTTGACTTCGTCCAGGGAAACATCCGGCGCCAGTTCGACGACCGTCAGGCCGTGCGGCGTGATGTCGAAGACGCCGAGGCCGGTGATGACCCGGTCAACGCAGCGCACACCGGTGAGCGGCAAGGTACACTCTTTCAGCAGCTTCGGATCGCCTGCCTTGGAAGTGTGGTCCATGATGACGACGACGCGCTTGACGCCAGCAACCAGATCCATTGCACCGCCCATGCCCTTGACCATCTTGCCCGGGATCATCCAGTTGGCGAGATCGCCGTTCTGGGAGACTTCCATCGCGCCAAGGATTGACAGATCAATGTGACCGCCGCGGATCATGCCGAAGCTGTCGGCAGAGGAGAAATAGCTCGTCTGCGGCAATTCGGTGATTGTCTGCTTTCCGGCGTTGATCAGGTCGGCATCAACCTCATCATCGGTCGGGAACGGGCCCATGCCGAGCATGCCGTTTTCCGACTGCAGCGTGACATGCATGCCATCCGGAATGTAGTTGGAAACCAGCGTCGGAATGCCGATACCGAGATTGACGTAAAAGCCGTCGTGAAGTTCTTTTGCCGCGCGCGCGGCCATATCGTCACGTGTCCAGGCCATGTTTTTATCTCCTCAACTCGATCAGGCTTCGCGGGTGGTGCGCTTTTCGATGCGCTTCTCATGGCTGCCGACAATGATGCGGTCGACAAAGATACCGGCGGTGTGGATGTTGTCCGCGTCGAGTTCACCGACTTCAACCAGCTCCTCCACTTCCACGACAGTTGTCTTGCCGGCGGTCGCCATCATCGGATTGAAGTTCCGCGCGGTCTTCCGGTAGATCAGGTTGCCTTCCTTGTCGGCTTTCCAGGCTTTAACCAGGGACACGTCGGACACAAGACCGGTCTCCATGATGTAGGTCTCGCCGTTGAAGTCCTTGTGCTCCTTGCCGTCGGCAATCAGCGTGCCCACACCGGTCTTGGTATAGAAACCCGGGATGCCAGCACCGCCGGCGCGGATGCGCTCGGCAAGTGTCCCTTGCGGGTTGAACTCGAGCTCCAGCTCGCCGTTGAGGTACTGCTTTTCAAAGGTTGCGTTCTCGCCCACATAGGACGACACCATTTTCTTGATCTGGCGGGTTTGCAGCAACAAGCCCAGACCGAAATCATCCACGCCGGCATTGTTGGAGATCGCGGTGATGTTTTGGGCGCCGGATTCCCGCAGAGCCACAATAAGGTTCTCCGGAATCCCGCAAAGGCCGAAGCCACCGGCCATCACAGTCATTCCGTCAAAGGTCAGGCCCTCCAGGGCAGCCTTTGCGTCCGGGTAGACTTTGTTCATTTTTCACTCCCGTTTGGTGTCGTAACGCACGTCGGCGGCACATTCGCTGCAAGTTTTCCTTCGGTCAAGGGGCAATGATGCGTTGCAGCGAAAAACATGAACCTTCATTCAGATCGCAAGGTTTACCCTGTTTGCGGATTGTCGTATGCGAACAGCATCTTGACCCATCGATATGGTTTTGTGCCGATCCGGATATGGTATGTAATTCCTTAACGGTCAAACGAAGATTACCGACGAAAGACGCTGGCGCCTTGTATCAATTCCTGTCGACCCTTTTTAAGATTGCGGTGATTTCGCTGCTGGTCGGCGCCGGATTGTCGTTCATCAACATCACGGCGGAAGATGTGCTCGGCTCCGTCGGTCTCAGCCCGATCCAATTGTGGATTTACATGCTGGAATTCCGGGACTGGGCGATCCCGAACATGATCCTCGGCGCGTTCATCGTGGTGCCGGTTTGGCTTGTGATTTACCTGTTCCGCCCTCCGCGTGCATAAACCTCAGCCGTCCGCACCGAAGGCTGCCCGTTCATCCCGTTCCCGCTGCACCTGCTGCCGCTTGGTGGCAATGGACGCTGCAATCACACCGATCGAGACAAGCACGACCAGGATCGTACAGACCGCATTGATTTCCGGCGTAACACCAAGGCGGACCTGGGAATAGATTTTCATCGGCAAGGTGGTTGCACCAGGCCCGGTGGTGAAGCTCGCAATGACGAGATCATCCAGGGACAGGGTGAATGCCAACATCCAGCCTGCAATGACACCGGGCAGGATGATCGGCAGCGTGATCAGGAAGAACGTTTTGACCGGCGGGCACCCAAGATCTTCTGCCGCCTCTTCGACGGATTTGTCGAACCCGACCAACCGCGATTGCACGACCACAGCCACGTAGCACATGGCAAACGTGGTGTGCGCTATGATCACTGTCCAAAACCCGCGCGCCTGATCCATCGCCACAAACAGAAGCAGCAGCGACAACCCGAGGATCACCTCCGGCATAACAAGCGGGGCGAAGATCATGCCGGAAAACATTGAGCGCCCCATAAACCGCCCTGAACGCACCAAAACCAATGCGGCCATTGTGCCGAGCACCGTCGCGACAGATGCCGAAACGAAGGCGACACGCAGCGTCACCCACGCAGCATCCAGCAACTGATCGTTCTGAAGGAGTTCCACATACCACTTGGTGGAAAACCCGCCCCACACCGTAACCAGCCGGCTTTCGTTAAACGAATAGATGACCAGCAACACGATCGGCAGGTATAGGAACGAAAAGCCGAGGACGATCGACGTCACATTGAACCAGGAAGGGCCGCGAGTCATTGGTTCTTCTCCGCCATTTTCTGTTGCTGGTTCTGGAAAAGAACGATCGGGATCACGAGGATCAGCAAGAGGATCACTGCAACTGCAGAAGATACCGGCCAATCGCGGTTGTTAAAGAACTCCACCCACAGCGTCTTGCCGATCATCAGGGTTTCCGATCCGCCGAGAAGGTCTGGGATAACGAACTCGCCAACGGCTGGAATAAAAACGAGGAAACAGCCTGCGATAACGCCTGGAAGCGACAAGGGAACGGTGATTTTCCAGAAAGCTTTCCATGGCGGGCAGCCAAGGTCTTCTGCGGCTTCGAGCAAACTGCCGTCCAGCTTTTCAAGGCTGGCGTAAAGCGGCAGCACGAGGAACGGCAGGTAGGAGTATACGATGCCGATATAGACTGCGGCATTGGTGTTCAGGATCACCAGCGGCTCGTCAATCAGGCCCAACATCATCAGGAACTGATTGAGAAGACCCTCGTTCTTGAGAATGCCGATCCAGGCGTAAACGCGAATGAGAAAGCTGGTCCAAAACGGCAGGATCACCAGCATCAAAAGGGTCGGACGCCAAGCTTCCGGGCTGCGCGCCATACCGTAAGCGATCGGGTAACCGATCAGGAGGGTTATGAATGTGGAAACCGCGGCAATGTAAACCGAGGAGACGTAAGACTTCCAGTAAAGGGCATCTTCCGTCAGCCAGACATAGTTCTCCAGGGAGAGCTCGCCAAGTCCTTCCCGGAAAGCCTGCCAGCCTTCAGCCAAATCGAACGTTGGAACATAAGGCGGGATCGCAACCGCGACCTGTGACAGGGAAATCTTGAAGACGATCAGGAACGGCGCGAGGAAGAAAATCAGCAGCCAGAAATAAGGAACTGCAATTAACCCCCAGCCGCCGAGACCCCGTTTGGATTTAGATGCCGCTTTGCTCATGCCGCCCTCCTCATCCAGTCAGGATTACACCGGCGTCCCGGTCAAATGTCAGGACAACATTTTCATCCCATGTGATCGGGTTTTCGACCATGCGCGAGATGTTGGCCTTGGTGGCACGTAAAATGTCGTGATCGTCTTCACCAACCTTCGCATGGAAGATGGACACGTCGCCAAGATAGGCGATGTCCCAAACGATGCCACCTATCTGATTGGTCACCGAACCTTCTGGCTGCCCCTGCGCGATTCGAACCTTTTCGGGTCGAATGGCGTACCAGACTGTATCTCCGACAGAAGCGGCCGTTGTCTGCTCCGTATCAATGGCAAAGTCGCCAACAACCGCCTGCATACGCGTCCCGTTATCGGCCTTCTCCAGAACCTTCGCCTCGATCAAGTTTACGTCGCCGATAAAGTCGGCAACAAACTTGGAGTTCGGCGCTTCATAAATCTCCGAGGGTGTTGCCACCTGAACAAGTTCACCGCGATCCATGACAGCGATCCGGTCGGCGACCGTCATTGCTTCTTCCTGATCGTGCGTTACGATCAAGAAGGTCATTTTCAAATCTTCCTGCAGCGCCATGAGCTCAAACTGCGTTTCTTCGCGCAGCTTGCGATCCAGCGCGCCCAGTGGTTCATCGAGCAGTAAGACCTTAGGGCGTTTTGCGAGAGACCGAGCCAGAGCAACACGTTGCCGCTGACCGCCGGACAACTGGTGAGGCTTGCGCTTGGCGAATTGCTCAAGCTTGGTCAGCCGCAGCATTTCGGCGACCCGATCATCAATTTCCGATTTCGGTAGATTGTCCTGCTCAAGGCCGAACGCAATGTTCTTCTCAACGCTCATATGCGGGAAAAGCGCATAGGATTGGAACATCATATTGGACGGCCGCCGGAAAGGCGGAATGCCAGACAAATCCTGGCCATCCAGAAAGATCTCACCGGAGGTGGGCGTCTCGAACCCGGCGAGCATGCGCATCAACGTGGTTTTGCCGCAGCCGGACCCGCCGAGGAGCGCAAAAAACTCCCGCTTGTAGATCTTGAGTGAGAGATTGTTGACCGCGATAAAGTCACCAAACTTCTTGGTAACATTGCGAAATTCGATAAACGGCTTTTGCTCCGGATCTTCCCAGGGAACAAATTCGCGGCGCACTGGTCCGATCGTCTTTTTAGCCAAGGTAGCCCCCACCCCACGAAGAACTAAGACACAAAAAGTCCACCGGACAGCAAATGCCGTCCGGTGGTTGTCTTGGGTTACTGTCCGCTTTTCACAGAGGTCCAGGACCGTGTCACAACGCGGTTCACCTTCGGCGGGTAGGACGTCACGGTGTAGAGGTTTTCAACAGCCTCTGCCGGCGGATAAATCGCCGGATCGCCGATGACATCGTCATTCAGCATTTCTTGAGAGGCTTTGTTGCCGTTTGCGTAATAGACGTAGTTCGAGGCCTTCGCCATCACATCCGGGCGCATGATGTAGTTCAGGAATTCATGCGCTTCCTCTTTGTTTTTTGCGTCTGCTGGGATCGCCATCTGGTCGAACCACATCAGTGCGCCTTCTTTCGGAATGGCGTATTCCACGGTTACGCCATTGTCGGCCTCTGCTGCACGGTCACGGGCCTGCAGAACGTCGCCAGACCAACCGACGGCCAGGCAGATGTCACCATTTGCAAGCGCGTTGATGTACTCCGAGGAATGGAACTTTTGGACGTAGGGCCGGACCGACTTCAAAAGCTCAGTCGCTTTTTCAATTTCGCCGGTGTCCTTGCTGTCCGGGTCCAGTCCAAGGTAGTTCAGCGCAGCCGGGAACAATTCGGTTGGCGCATCAAGAACATGAATACCGCATTCTTGGAGTTTTGCGGCATTTTCCGGCTTGAACAACAGGTCCCAGCTGTCAACCGGTGCGTCTTCGCCAAGTGCAGCCTTTACCTTCTCGACATTGTATCCAAGGCCAGTTGTGCCCCACATGTAGTTGATAGAATAGGCGTTGTCCGGGTCGTATTTGGCAACACGCGCTTCGATATCAGACCACATGTTTCCGATATTGCTCAGCTTGGATTTGTCGAGTTTGTCGAAGACACCAGCTTGGATTTGGCGCGACAGGAACGTGCCGGTCGGGACCACAACGTCATACCCGGTACCACCGGCCAGAAGCTTGGTCTCAAGCACTTCGTTGGAGTCAAACACGTCATAGACGACGTTGATGCCGGTTTCCTTGGTGAAGTCTTCCAGAATCGACTCATCAATATAGTCGGACCAGTTGTAGACATTGACCGTGCGGTCTTGAGCCAATGCCGCCCCACCCAGCACACTGAGTGAAGTTACGGCGAGAAGCATAGTCTTGAGTTTCATATTCATGTTCCCCTGTTTTGTTTCGGAGGACGTTGACCGTCATCTTTTTGCAAACGGCGGTAACTGTTTGCGGTTCCCTTTGGTTTGACGCGAACTTTGCCACGCACGGTATTTTTGTCCAGAGTCGATTTTGGGCAAGCCTGCTTAGCTTATGTTCGTTTTCCGGTTTGCTTACAGATATGTCTGTCGTTCGAGTGAGGAAATTTCACGGCCGAACTCGTTCAATTCTTCCCGTTTGATTTCCGTCAGCACTTTGTGCATTTCAGGACCGACCGCCTTCTTCATCAATTTGGAAGCCTCAAACGCATCAATAGCTTCGTCCATCCAAGGCGTCAGGCGTTTTTTGCGCTTTTCATACGCATTGCCCGTTACTGCCGCTGGTGGATCTTTCTTCAGACGCAGCCCCTCCATCATGCCTGCAAGGATCCCGGTGAGAACCAGATATGGGTTGGCATCCGCGCCTGCAATCCGGTGCTCCACGCGTGCGGCCTCTGGAGAAGAAGCGGGAACCCGCAAAGCTACAGAGCGGTTGTCAACCCCCCAGCAGATTGATGCCGGAGCATAGGATCCCGGCTGCATGCGCCGGAACCCGTTGAATGTTGAAATGAAAAGCAACAGAGCTTCCGGCATCGTCTTCAACAAGCCATTGATCGCATATCCAAGCCTCTCGCGGCCATGTTCCGGATCTGCAAACAAGTTGCCGTTGTCATCTTCCATAGAGACGTGAACATGCATGCCATTGCCGGGCCATTCCACAAACGACTTGGCCATGAAGGACGCTTTAAGTTCATGTTTTCGAGCAACGCCAGCGACAAGGCGGCGAAGAAGCACAACATCATCGGCAGCCAAAAGTGGATTGTTCCGGTGATGCAAGTTCAATTCAAACTGTCCAGGTGCGGCCTCTGACACGGCAGCGTCTGCCGGGATACCTTGCGCTTCGCACGCCTTGCGCAGGTCATCAACAACAGGCAGCAACGCTTCCAGGTCGGACAGCGCATACATGTTTTGCCGCGCCGGACCGAGATGGGTCGAGAACAGGGGCTTCGGCTGCTCGGTCCAGTCCCCGTCACTTTCCTCGAAAAGGTAAAACTCCAGTTCAAAGGCACATGTGGCTGTGACGCCAAACTCTTCCTTCATCTGCGCCACGGTGTTTTCAAGCACATGACGCGGGTCAGCGAGGAAAGGTTCACCATCGCGGTCGTACATCGACAACAGCACCTGAGCGGTCTTCCGATCCGCCCATGGTACGAGCTTTAGAGAATCTGGAATGGGCCAGCAAACACCATCCTTGTCGCCAGTTTCCAGGTGCATACCTGTCGCCTCGACTTCCCGGCCCCACACGTCCAGCCCAAACAGAGAATAGGGAAACGCGACACCACCTTCGAAGACTTTCGCCAGCGCTTTTCCGGGCAGCCATTTTCCGCGCAGAACACCGTTTGTATCCGGCAGAACAACTTCGAGTGTATCCAAGTCTGGATGTTCTTCCAAAAAGGCTTCGAAAGCCGACTTCCAACCGGGCTCCGCCGGATGTTCCAGAATCTGGTGAGGAAGCTCGTTCATTTACGTCCTGTGTTTCTGCTGGCCTTGTTGGTTCTTTGGACCACCAGCTTATGATTGCGATATCGCAAAAAATGTGATCACTTTCTAGATAGGCTGTCAAGACAATCGCGATGAAATCGCAAATCCGACATAGAAGGATATCACTATTGCCGGTCCGGCGCTCCGCACTCAATGCAGGTCCTGAGAAGACCCAAACGACCGCTTCAGCGCGCAGCGCAACCCGCGATCAAGTGGATATCGCTGTGCGGTCTGGCCTACTGACCGGACGGTTTATTCCCGGAAAGGCGGTAACGCTGCGGGGTCTTGCAGCAGAGCTCGGGGTCAGCCCGATGCCGGTGCGCGAGGTGCTTCAACGGCTGGCTGCTGAAAACGCTCTTGAAGTCAAACCCAATGGGCGCATCCAGGTTCCGGACATGACGCCAGAACGGTTTGACGAGGTGTTGATGGCCCGTCTCCTGCTCGAGCCGGAACTGGCTGTCCGCGCCATGCCCCACCTAGGTTCCGACGACATTGCAGAACTGAGGCGCATTGATGACGACATTGACGTGCGGCTGAGCTCCGGCGATGCGGAAGCCTATATGCGGCTGAACCACGCCTTTCACTTCCATATCTATCGAGCGTCCGGCTCCCGTGTTTTGTTGCCGCTGATCGATAGTCTCTGGCTCCAGTTCGCCCCCTTCATGCGCACCGTTTACGGGCGGGTCGGCACGGTGAATTTGATCGACCAGCACAAGGCCGCCATTCATGCGATCGAGATGCAAGACGCCCCAGCATTGAGAGAAGCGATTACGGCAGACATCGCTGATGGCATGGGCCTCCTTGGCCGGGAAATTCTCCAAGGCGAAGAGCCCAGTTGATCCCGGCTCAACCTTGTGTCATTTTGTGATCACAAAATAGTCCTGACGGCATTTGAATAGACATAGAACAGCAGCTATCCCGTGATTTTCACGGCTGTTCGGTTCCGCCGATCACGGACCAGAATCTCTGGAGCTTCGCGTGACTGATACCCCACCTGCCCATTCGACCCCGCACAAGGATGAAAGTCTCCGCGGTGTTTCAAACGTTGATGCCGCGCGGGATTGGCTCAACCATCGGAACATTCAGGATATCGAGTGTATCGTCCCAGACCTGGCGGGCGTTGCCCGGGGCAAGATGATGCCGACGGAAAAATTCTTTTCCGGCCCTGTCATGACCATGCCTGCGTCGATCTTCGCGCAGACGATCTCCGGCGACTACCCGGAGGACGACGAGCGCTTCCAGCACAACCCGACTGACGGCGACCTCTATTTCCGGGCCGATTATTCAACTCTGACAACAGTCCCTTGGGAAAGCGATCCGACGGCACAGCTCATTCACGATGCCTACACGCGGGAAGGTGCGCCCGTGGAGACGGCGCCGCGAAATGTCCTGAAGCGCATTCTGAAACTTTATGAAGACAAGGGCTGGCAGCCGGTTGTTGCCCCCGAGATCGAATTCTATTTGGTTCGTCCCAACACCGATCCCGACTACCCGCTGGAACCGCCGACAGGCCGCTCCGGCCGTCCTGAGGTTGGCCGCCAGTCCTACTCGATATCCGCGCTGAATGAATTCGACGACTTGATCGACGATATCTATGACCTGTCCGAACAGCAGGGGCTGGAAATCGACACGATGATCCATGAGGAGGGTGCGGCGCAGATGGAAATCAATCTGCGTCACGGCAATCCTCTGGAGCTCGCAGATCAGGTCTTCCTGTTTAAGCGGACGATCCGGGAAGCGGCGCTGCGGCATGAGATGTATGCGACCTTCATGTCCAAACCGATGTCGAACCAGCCCGGGTCGGCGATGCACATCCACCAATCGGTGATCGACAAGGAAACCGGTCAGAACATCTTTGCCGGCGAGAACGGCATGGAAACGGAGGCGTTCCTGTCCTTCATTGCCGGGCATCAGTTGTATCTGCCGCAAGTCACGCCAATCATGGCACCGTTCGTGAATTCCTACCGCCGGTTCTCAAAGACCTCGACCTCGCCGGTCAACGTGTACTGGGGCTATGACAATCGGACAGTCGGGCTGCGCGTGCCGTATTCAAGTCCGGATGCGCGGCGCCTGGAAAACCGTATCCCCGGCTCTGACGCAAACCCTTACCTTGCAATCGCGGCATCTCTGGCCTGCGGCTATCTCGGGATTGTCAAAGGTCTGAAACCCGACGCTCCGCGCATGGATGACTGCACCGAGCTTACCAAGTCCCTGCCGCGCGGTTTGCCGGAAGCCCTTACCTTGTTCGAAAATTCTAAGGACATGATCGAGGTTTTCGGAGAGAAGTTCGTCGCGACTTACCGCGCCATCAAATACGAAGAATTCGAAACCTTCATGTCGGTAATAAGCCCGTGGGAGCGGGAATACCTTCTGCTGAACGTGTGATTGGCCTTCTTCCGGAGCATCCTTTAATGACTGCCCATTCCAACATCTATCCGACCAAGGCGCTTCAGGAACTGGACGCCGCACACCATTGGCACCCGTTTTCGGACATGAAATCGCTTAATGCCGAAGGCAGCCGGGTGATCACCAGCGCAGATGGTGTCTGGTTGACGGATTCCAACGGCAACAAGATCCTCGATGGCATGGCAGGTCTTTGGTGCGTGCAGGTCGGACACGGCCGCTCGGAAATCACCGAGGCCGTCACCAAACAAATGAACGAGTTGGCTTATTACAACACGTTCTTCAAGACGACCCACCCACCCGCAATCGCTTTGTCAGAAAAGCTCGCCAAGCTTGCTCCCGATCATATTAACACCGTTTTCTACTGCTCGTCCGGCTCGGAAGCGAACGACACTGTGTTCCGCATGGTGCGCACCTATTGGGACAAGATGGGCAAGCCGGACAAGAAGGTGATCATCGGCCGCTGGAACGGCTATCACGGTTCGACCCTCGCCGGCACCAGCCTTGGCGGCATGAAAGCCATGCACGCACAAGGGGACCTGCCCGTTTCTGGTGTCCATCATATCGACCAGCCCTACTGGTTCGGTGAAGGTCAGGACATGAGCCCGGAAGACTTCGGTGTTCATGTGGCCCGAAAGCTTGAGGAAGCCATCGATCAGATTGGCGAGGACAGGGTCGCGGCCTTCATTGCAGAACCCATTCAGGGTGCGGGCGGCGTTATCATCCCGCCGGAAACCTACTGGCCTGAGATCAAACGCATCCTTGAGGAACGCGACATACTGTTTGTGTCGGATGAGGTCATTTGCGGCTTCGGCCGTTTGGGAGAATGGTTCGGATCCTCCTACTACGGCGTAAAGCCGGATCTGATGCCGATCGCCAAAGGTTTGACGTCCGGCTATTTGCCGATGGGTGGTGTTCTGGTTTCTGACCGCGTCGTCGAAGGGTTGATGCTGGCCGGTGATGACTTCAACCACGGCTACACCTATTCCGGACATCCGGTCTGCGCTGCAGCTGCGCTCGCAAATCTGGAAATCATTGAACGTGAAGGCCTGGTGGACCGGGTCAAGACCGATATCGGTCCGTATCTCAAGGAGCGCTGGCTGAAACTCGGCGAACATGAACTTGTTGGCGAAGCCCGCATGACTGGTTTGGTCGGCGCTCTGGAATTGGTCCCGGACAAAAAGAACCCGACCAAGAAGTTCTCAGATGTCGGCGTGCCAGGCACGCTGTGCCGCGATGTTTCGTTTGAGCATGGGATGGTGATGCGCGCCGTTCGTGACAGCATGATCATTTCACCGCCTTTGGTGCTGTCCCACGAAGAGGCGGATCATCTAGTCGCGACTGCGGAAAAGACGCTGAACGATACCTATCGCATCTTGAAGCGCGATGGGTGGATGGGTTGACACCATCGGGCAGGCATTAGGAAACTGAAGCCTGCCCTTCGATCCAATCCCTGAACTGGCGCATCGCCAGTGTTTCATTGCGGGATTTCAACCAGGTCAACCAGTACCGACCGAGCGATACGGTTTGCGGGAATGGCTGTTTCAGCCGGCCCGTCTCCAACTCCTCCCGAAACATCGTAACAGGTACGAGCGCAACACCTGCGCCTTTGGCGGCTGCGGCAGCCATTGTCACCGATGAATCAAACATCCAACCCCTAATGCTCGGCGGTTCAACCTTTGCCGCCTCAAACCACCGGCTCCATTCATCCAACCTATACGACCGCAAGAGCGGAACAGCCTTTAGGTCAGCGGGTGACTTTAGGGCTTCCGCCATTGAAGATGCGCAAACCGGAGACAAAGGCGAATTGATCAACTGAACCGCATTGGTGCTGTGCCAGGCCCCATCTCCAAACCGGATAAAGTAGTCGAGGCCATCTTCAAGAAAATCGGCCCGGTTGTTGTTGGTCTTCAGCCGCACATCGACATCGGGATAAGCCTGCGAAAAACTAGTGAGCCGATCAATCAGCCAGCCATAAGCGAAAGTAGATACCGCGCCGATCGTGAGCACCTCTTGAAAATTGCCATGTTCGAAGCGGCTAAGCGTTGCACTCATTCGGCCAAAGGCATCGCTTAGAACTGGTAGAAGTGTCTGGCCTTCATCTGTCAACACGACGCCACGTGGCAATCTGTCAAACAGCGAAACACCCAGAATTGCCTCAAGCGACTTTACCTGATGGCTGACGGCGGTCTGGGATACCCGCAGTTCCATGCCCGCCTTTGTGAAACTTCCAAGGCGAGCAGACGCTTCAAACGCCCGAAGAGCGTTCAACGGCAATTGCGAAATATTCATGAAGGCCTATCCAAGGCTAAGTTTTTCTCATGCCTAACCAGAGAAACCATCATTTGTCGATCCCTTGAGCTGCAATCATATTCCTCTTCACCGATCGGCATCGCTTCAGAACCGCGGCTGGAGCGCCCATCATTGAAAACGAATGGACACTTCTCATGACGTTTCCCAAAGCGCTCACGTTGGGCGCAGCCGCTTTGTTTCTGGCTCTTCAAGGATCAGCGTATTCCGGTGGACCAGAGTTCGATCCGGCGCCACTTTCCAAAGCCGCCAAGGCGATCGAAAGCCGTTTGAACACACGCATTGGCGTTGCCGTCTTCGATCCGGCCAGCGGGCTGAACTGGAACTATAATGGCGACGATCGGTTCCCGATGAACAGCACCATGAAGGCCTTTGCCTGCGCGGCACTGCTGGACCGGGTCGACAAAAAGCAGAGCAGTCTCGATCAACGCACCATAATCACCAGTGATATGATCGTCTCTTATTCGCCGGTCACCGAAAAACATATCAACACAGCGGATATGACACTCGCCGATCACTGCGAGGCCACCATCACGATCAGCGACAACACATCTGCGAATATCATTCTGGAGGAACTTGGCGGTCCAATCGGGGTGACGACCTACATGCGCTCCATCGGCGATGACGTCACCCGCCTGGACCGCTATGAGCCGAGCTTGAACGAAGGAACTCCGGGAGATCCACGCGATACCACCACACCAGTGGCTGCAGCGCAGTCTCTCTACAAGGTTCTGTTTTCGGATGAGTTGAGTGCATCGTCCCGCAAACACCTGATGCAATGGTTAGAGGCGAACAAGGTCGGTGATGCAACGCTTCGTGCAGGCCTGCCGCATGACTGGCGCATCGGAGACAAGACAGGTGCCGGAGCCTATGGTTCCCGCGGCAACATTGCGATCATCTGGCCGCCCAACCACACGCCCGTCGCTCTTGCCGTTTATGTCACCGAAAATGAGGCAGAGTTCCAAGCCCGGAACAAGGCCATAGCCGAGATTGGCGCGGCCTTTAAGGCGAGCTTTGAATAAATAAAAAGACCGGGGCAGCAGCGCTGACCCGGTCTTTTTTTATCAGTGCTCAATGTTTGCGCCGCTATTCTGCTGCGATGGCTACATCCCGGTGCGAGCGGCGGGCCCAGGGCCGGGTGCCTTCCGGGATTTCTTCGATCGAGCCGAAAGCCGGTTGCAGGTACTTGGTAACTTCCGGCCACTCTCCAGCTTTCAGAGCTTTCAGAACTTCCGGCTTGGAAATCTCAAAGCTTGAGACACCACAGCGACGCGCGAGCGGCACCTGATCCAGAATGTAGCTGCCAACTGCACGGATATCGCCCTGATAGTTCAGGTGCTCCCGCAGGTCGCGGGCCGTCGAGAATCCACGGCCATCGGCGAAACTCGGAAAAGCCACAGCGACATACGCAAATTTGCGCAAATGTTCCGCAGCAAGTCCGACTTTTTCCCCGGCCTCGACCAGCAACGCCGTTTTCCCGGCGCGACTCAGGTACGCTTCCGGCGCTTCAAGGAACAGCGACACCGGGACCAGCAAATCGCCGTCCGCAGCCGGACCGGTTTCACTATCTGCCCTGACCCAGGTTTCCTCGACGAATTCACCGTCTTTGTAGATCGTTGCCATATCTAAGCGTCCTCAAACTCTCTCAGCGATGCAGCTCAAATGCCGCTGCCGTCAATTTCCTTGCCATGGGTCGGCCAATGAATGCCGCACTCTGTCTTGTCCTGACCGCGCCAGCGCCCTGCCCTCGGGTCTTCGCCCGGCGCCACCTTGCTGGTGCACGGCAAGCAGCCGATCGACGGATAGCCCTCGGCGACTAGCGGATGCGGTGGCAGGTTATGGCTCTTCGCATAGTCCAGGATGTCAGCCGCTGACCAGTCGGCGAGCGGATTGATCTTAACCCGCCCGGCGTCGATTTCGAAAAAATCCAACTCAAACCGTGTTGAACTCTGATGGCGTTTACGGCCCGAAATCCAGGCATCAAAACCATTCAATGCGCGCTCGAGCGGCACCACCTTGCGAATGTGGCAACATGCATCCGTATCGCCCATCCAGAGCATGCCGGCAGGGTCTTTTTCGGCAAGGTCATCCTTGGATGGCTTGAACGTGCGCACATCGGTGAGGCCAAGCTTGGCAACCAACTCATCCCGGTAAAGGATTGTTGCCGGAAACAGCTTCACCGTATCGACGAACAATACAGGCGTGGATGGATCCACCTGCGAAACCATATGCAACAGCACTGCAGAGTCTGCGCCAAAGCTGGACACCATGGCGATTTCCCCGGCGAATTGGTGCCGTATGGCCGCCTGAAGGATGTCCTGCGCAACGGCATCCTCGAACTGGGCGTTCAGCGCGGCAATTTCCGCCTGAAGCCCGAGTTCCGGATCAACACCGAGGCTGAAGGTCTCATGCAGCGCCATAAAGGGCCTCCTTGAACGGCGCCTCCCCAACCCGGCGGTACGCATCCAGGAAGGTTTCGTCCTTGCCGGACCGAAGTCCAAGATAGGTGTCGACCAGTGTCTCAATCGCGTCGACGACCTCTTCGGAGGAGAACCCGCGGCCAACGATTTCACCGATGGATGCGTTCTCGTTCGCCGAACCGCCAAGCGTCACCTGGTAGAACTCTTCGCCTTTTTTCTCCAGGCCGAGAATGCCGATGTGACCGACGTGGTGGTGCCCACAGGCGTTGATGCAGCCGGAGATCTTGATCTTCAGCTCACCGATTTCTGCCTGTCGATCAGCCGTGCCGAAGCGTTCGGAAATTCGCTGAGCAACCGGAATGGACCGGGCTGTTGCAAGCGCGCAGTAATCCATGCCCGGGCAGGCAATAATGTCGGTGATTAAGCCGGCGTTGCCTTCGGCAATGTCCGCTGCGACCAACTGGTCGAACAGAGCCGGTAGGTCATCCAGTTTCACATGTGGCAGGATCACGTTCTGCTCATGGGAAATCCGGATTTCATCGTGGCCGTACCGTTCGGCAAGATCCGCAATCACATCCATCTGCGCATCGGATGCATCGCCCGGGATGCCGCCAATCGGCTTCATAGACAGGGTCACGGATGTGTAGCCCGGTACGCGGTGCGGATTGAGATTGTAAGCCAGGAACTGGGCGAAGGCTGCATCCGCCTCACGGCGCACTTCAACCTTGGCCGAGATGTCTGAGCCAACCTCGAGCGGAGGCGGTGCAAAGTAGGCTTCAATCCGGCGCACTTCTTCGTCCGGCAGACGAAGAACACCATAGCGGATCTTTTCAAACTCACCTTCGATATCTGCCTTCAGATCCTCCAGACCGGTCTCATGCACAAGGATCTTGATCCGCGCCTTGTACTTGTTGTCCCGGCGGCCGTAGCGGTTGTAAACGCGCAGGATCGCTTCGGAATAGGCAAGCAGGTCTTCTTCGGGAAGGAAGTCGCGGACCTTGCGGCCGATCATCGGTGTCCGGCCGAGGCCGCCGCCAACAAAGACCTCAAAGCCGATCTCACCGGCCTCGTTGCGGGTCAACTGCAGACCGATGTCATGCACCTGCACGGCCGCGCGGTCGTTCGGCGCGCCGGTGATGGCGATCTTGAACTTGCGCGGCAGGAACGAAAACTCCGGGTGAAGCGACGACCACTGACGCAAGATTTCCGCATAAGGACGTGGATCCGCAATCTCGTCGGCCGCAGCGCCGGCGAAATGGTCAGCGGTCACATTCCGGATGCAGTTGCCGGAGGTCTGAATGGCGTGCATTTCCACTTCGGCCAGCTCTTCGAGGATCTTCGGAGTGTCCTCAAGTTTCGGCCAATTGAACTGGATGTTTTGCCGCGTCGTGAAGTGGCCATAGCCCTTGTCAAAGGTCCGGGCAATATGCGCCAGCTTGCGCATCTGCCGACCGTTCAGCGTGCCATAGGGAATGGCAACACGCAGCATGTAGGCATGAAGCTGCAGGTAAAGGCCGTTCATCAGGCGCAGCGGCTTGAACTCGTCCTCGGACAATTCACCGGCCATGCGGCGGCGGACCTGGTCCTTGAACTGTTCGGTGCGCTGGTTGACGAAACTCGCGTCAAATTCATCGTAACGGTACATCAGTCTCTCCTGCCGGGCGCTGCTCGATCCGGCGCAGCCCGCCGCGTGTGCTGTTGTCAGGCGGAAACGGCCTGAGCCTGTTTTCCATATTGGGGATGAGTGGTCGGACCTTTCGCCCGGATACGTTCGCGCAAGCGCACGGGGACAATGACGCCGTCTTCAATGGTCACATCCATCTCGTAGACGCCGACGACCTTCTGGTCTTTTTCTGACGCTGCGCCAATGGAAAGGCCTTCGGCGACAGCATCGTTGCCGTCAAAGGTTCGAGCCAGCGTGACACGCTCGACCCAAACATCGTTTTCACCGAGCCAGACGACATCGCCATCCAGAAGGCGATTGGCTGTAATGACTTTCATAAACTTCTCTCCTCAAGCCGCGGCAACAGCGCGCACGAGCTGCGGCGCAAGCGGTTCGGCCTGTTCAAGGGCGGCATGGCCAACGGCCTCGCCAATTACGATCAAAACCGGTCCATCGATCTCAGCGCGGTTCGACAGGACCGCAAGCTCGGACAGATCACCGGCAAACTGGCGTTCATCCGGGTGCGCGGCATTCTCGATGACGGCAACAGGTGTCGTTGGGGTCATGCCCGCGCCGATGAGACGGTGGGCAACCTTTGCTGCAACGGTCCGCCCCATGTAGACGGCAACAGTAGACCCTTTCAGCGCCAAACCTGCCCAATCAGGCAGTGTTTCCGACTTGGCATTATGACCTGTTGCAAAGACCAGGTTGGAGGCCACACCGCGCAATGTCAGCGGGATCTGCGCCGAGGCTGCGGCGGCAAAGGCTGCTGTCACACCGGGAACGATTTCAAAGCCGATCCCGCCGGCGCGGAGCGCCTCCATTTCTTCTGCCGCCCGGCCGAAGATCATGGGATCCCCGGCTTTCAGACGGACAACCTTGAGGCCTTTAGATCCGAGCTTCACCAGCAAATCGCAGATTTCGGATTGCAGCACGGAATGGGCGCCCTTGCGCTTACCAACGGAAATCCGTTCGGCATCCCGGCGCCCCATCGCCACCACGTCAGCCGGGACCAAGGCATCATGGACAATGACGTCGGCTTCCTGAAGGAGGCGCTGAGCCCGGAGCGTGAGAAGATCCTCAGCTCCAGGCCCGGCACCCACCAACCACACGAAACCCGGCTCATCGGCCATGCTGTTCAACAAACGTTGCGCTTCTACTCGGGCAACGCCTGCCTTGCCGGCATAAAGATTGGTTGCGACAGAACCGGAGAAGAACCGGGCCCAGAAACTCCGTCGCAGGTTCCCGTCGGAGATGACTTTTGACGCCGCATCACGGAAACTCTCGGCGAGCCTTGCAAGCGCGCCGGTCGAGCGCGGCAGCATACCTTCGATCCGTGCACGTATATGGCGCGCCAGAACCGGTCCGACGCCAGTAGATGTGATCGCCACGGCAATCGGCGCCCGGTTGACGAGTGCGCCGGTGTAAAAATCGCAAATCTCAGGCTTATCGACCGCGTTCGCCGGTACGCCCATGATCCGGGCCGCATCAATGACCGCCTTGTCCAGATCCCAGTCTTCCCTTGCGGAGAAAACCATGGCGGCATCAGTCAGATGTCTTGGCTTGAAGTCTTCGGCGATATGGGTCGCGGAGAACAAATCGACGGCGGATTGCAGTTCGTGATCGATGTCCTGTCCGACCACAACGATTTCCGCATTGGTTTCGCCCAGAAGGCGCACCTTGGCAGCAGCTTCACCGCCATGTCCGACAACGACAACACGCCTACCCGCAACCTTCATGAATGCCGGGAAGACATCCAGCCGGTCTTCCGGCTTCTTGCGTGCTTTTTCTGTCTGTGATCCGCGGCTTGCCATCAGCAAGGGTCTCCAATCCCAATTTGATGACCTGAATGTAAGCGGTGGCGGAGAGAAGTGCCGGGTACGGGATTTCAAAGCCGGAAGAGATAGCGGAAAAGATTTTCCTGATTTGCCGCTTCGGCGATGCATGCGTTCATTTGCTGGTCCCTACACGCCGATCGCGGCGAGGGCCTCTCCTAACCACAGAAAGCTCGACTACCTTTCAAATCCAACGGACACCCGGTCCAATGTGACAAACGGAAATTCCAAAGTCAGGGCTAGGAATTGACACCCGTTTCGGGCTAACAAATGAGTCGAAAAAACGAGTTATAGGGTCAAGTGAGGCTGCCAGTTTCAGCCCGCCGCACTTGCCGGTTTTCTTCTCCCAAGACCAACCAATCGCCAATCTGTGAGTCAAATCATGCGCTTTTCGCTTTCGCTTACCGCGGCCTTCACCGTCATGTTTCTTCAAGGAACCCCAGTCCATGCCCAGCAGGCTGAACAGGGTGAACTTTGGCAAACAAGATGTGCCGGTGCCTCGCGGTCCGCAGAGGCGTTGACGTGCGAGGCCAGCCAGAGCCTTCGCGTGAAGGAAAGCGGTCAGCTTCTGTTCAAGGTAGATATCATCTATCCGGGGAACAACGCCGCGCCAGTCTTCCAGATGCAGGCTCCGCTCGGGTTTTACCTACCTGGAAAGGTGAAACTAACCGTTGATGGCACACAGATTGGCGACATGACCATCAGCACATGCGATCAACGTGGCTGCTATATCAGCGCCCCGGCAACCGATGCCATGATTGAAGCGATGAAGGCCGGAGCGCAGCTGCAAATCGACTTTGCCGCTTCAGCCAACCAGCGCCAGAAGATCGACGTTCCGCTGACCGGCTTCAGCCGCGCCATGGCGGCCATGCAGTAACTGCGACGGATTGCGCCCGAGCGCCGGATTTTTCCGGCTCTTGGGCGGTTGGACAGCCACTCAGTCCACTATGACTGCAGAGCCTTCCCGGCGGCGATCACCAATGCCTTCAAACTCACCGTTTGCAGTTTTTTGAACCGCATGCACGCCGCCGAAGAACATGTTTGGTTCCGCCCAAATGCGGTGATCTGAAAACGCGTCGATCAGGTCTTCCAGTTGACGCTGTTCCAATCCAGCTTCGACATCCAGGTGACCGTTCTCAACATGAAGACGTGGCATTTGGACAGCTTGCGGCAGGGTCGCGCCACCAAAACTCAGCCGTGCCACGGCCTGGAAAACTGCCGATCTGATGCGGCTGGAGCCGCCAGAGCCCAGCGCAATCAATCGCCCATCCGGCGTCTCCACAAGAGTCGGGCACATCATGGAAGCTGGGCGGGTATTCACCGGCCACCCAACGGACCCTCCAGGGTTCACATCCTCCTCGCCCAGGATGTTGTTCAGCATGAAACCGAACCCGTTGACGACCTCGCCACATCCGGTCCCGTTGGAAACCGTGACTGAACACGCATTGCCGTCAGCATCGACAGCCGAAATATGTGTGGTTCCGTTCTGACGCAAAAGGTGCTTCAAGAATGCGCTGAGATCACCCCGCGCTGAGACGCGCGCTTCATCTGCAGCGTTCAACGCAGTTGCCAGGGACACCGGCGTACAGTCTTCAAGATGTTGAAATGCATATTGGATCAAAGTGCCGCTGGCAGCTGGAAGCGGGTTTAAAAACACGCGTGCTTCGCCCACGTCCAAAGCGAGCGGTTCCCGCTCTTCAACCTTGTAAGCCGATAGATCTGCCTCGGAAAGATGTCCGTTGGCCGCCTGCTCTTCCAGCAGCGCTTCAGCTATTTTGCTGTCGCGCCAGCTGGCTCGGCCTAGAACACGGAACGTCTCTGCAAGCCCGGGATTGACGAAGGTTTCGCCTACACTTTGAAGCTGACCTACCGGCGCGAACAAGGCGCGGGAGGCTTCTGTTGCCATAAGGATAGGCGCAACAACGGTGAACAGATACGATTGATATCCGGTGAGTTTGAAGCCGGAAGAGGCCGCCTCAATAGCCGGTGCAAAATGCTCTTTATGCGTGAGGCGCGCGCCTCGTTTTGAAAGAGCATCCAGCCCATCCAAAAATCCGGGCGTGGCCACGGAGGCCGGACCAATATGGAAGATCTGTTTGGTCGGTCCAAAATCAGCCTCGATCGTCTGAAATCCATCCTCAGCGTTACCGCGCTTTTCAAGCGGCGTTTGCGTGAAGAAATCGAGGAGCTGTGTTTTTCCCGTGTTCCCGTCCCGGATCATTGCAAAACCGCCACCACCCGGAGACGCAAGAACCGGTTCGCAAACACAGGCCATGGCCAAAGCGGCTATGGCGGCATCAACGGCACTTCCGCCTTCGCGCAGCATCTCTGCGCCAGCTTCCGCTGTGAGGGTATGACCCGCGGCAACCGCGCCTTTTTGTGGTTTTCTCATGTGTTGGTCAAATCATGCGTTCGAGGGCGACGCAAGGGGGCCTTCGGCTAAAGCATGGCGGGGTATGCGCCTAGTAGAAACAAAACAAGCCGGCGCTTGGCCGGCTTGTTCGGTCCAACAAAAAAGTCTGGCTTATTTCATCGACTGAAGGATCGAGACATAGTTTGCGACAGCTGCGCCGCCCATGTTGAAGATACCGCCGAGTTCCGCGTTTTTCACTTGGATATCGCCAGCCGTCCCGGTCAGCTGCATGGCCGTCAGAACATGCATGGAAACGCCCGTAGCGCCAATCGGGTGGCCTTTGGCCTTCAGACCGCCGGACGGGTTGACCGGTAATTTGCCGTCCATTTCGGTCCAGCCCTCAAGAACAGCGCGTGAGCCTTCGCCCTCTTTGGTCAGGCCCATCGCCTCGTATTCGATCAACTCGGCAATGGTGAAGCAGTCGTGGGTCTCGACAAATGAAAGATCGTCAATCGCAAGGTTTGCGTCTCCGAGTGCTTGCCCCCAGGCCTTTGAACAACCTTCGAATTTCAGGATGTCGCGCTTCGACATCGGCAGGAAGTCCTGCACATGGGCGAGACCGCGGAAGGCAACGGCCTTTTTCATGCCGAGCGCTGTTGCCGGATCTGTCAGGACCATGGCTGCAGCGCCATCAGAGACGAGCGAACAATCGGTCCGCTTTAGCGGGCCTGCCACAAACGGGTTTTTCTCGCTCTCATCCCGGCAGAACTCATAGCCCAAATCCTTGCGCATCTGCGCATAAGGGTTACCCACACCGTTCTTGTGGTTCTTGGAAGCAATCTTTGCCAAAGCATCGGACTGATCGCCGTATTTCTGAAAGTAGGAATCCGCGATCTTGCCAAAAACTCCCGCAAATCCTGCCGGTGTGTCGCCATCCTCTTTCAAGTATGACGCCTTCAGAAGGTTTTTGCCGATTTCCGGCCCCGGCGTAGTCGTCATTTGCTCCACACCGACAACGAGCACAAACCGTGCTGCGCCGGACGATACGGCGCGGACGCCCTGATGGACAGCGGCAGAACCGGTCGCACAGGCATTTTCAACCCGTGTTGCTGGGGTAAACCGGAGCGCGGGATTGGCCTGCAAGACGAGAGCGGCGGTGAAGTCCTGCGCGGAAAACCCGGCATTGAAGTGACCAAGAACAATCTCGTCGACATCCTCAGGAGAAATGCCTGCATCGTGAATGGCGTCCGTCGCCGCTTTCACGATCATGCTTTCAACTGTTTCGTCAGAGTGTTTCCCGAAAGGCAGATGTGCCCATCCAACCATTGCAGCAGTCATGACATTTCCTCCAAACCCGAAAGCTCTGCGCGGTCATGCTGCGCAATTCGTGTTCCGAACTGCGCTAACAGGGTGACCGAGCCTTTCAATTTGGCCTTACACTCCCAGCTTCGATGTTGCTTTGCAAGAAGAAATTGACCTAAACGTCATTCAAATTGCTTTTTATGTTTTATTTCAGATATTTACTTTAATATAAAATCCCGATAAAGAACTTTTGAATTTACTTTGCCGGTAGGATGCCAAAGCCGTATCTGCCGGGTCATTTGTTTGTCACAGAAGTTGAGTACCTAGGGCCTTGTTCAGAGCAAATGACTGTTTTGGTCCTTTTTTGATTTGATTTTTGGCCCCGCTATGCGGGGCTATTTTTTTGCAGCCACGAATGTGTTGCGATTACACTTCCAGTTTTCAGATGCAACGTTTTGAGAGAGCGGCCCTGTTACCTCTTCAAAATCCATTCGGGCACAGCTAAAACAGCGCGCCGGATGTGTTCCGGATAGCAGGCGCAACGACCCCGGATATCCAATGACCCAACGCCTTCCATTGTCCGCATTCATCATCGCGAAAAATGAGGCGGACCGGATCCCGGCTGCAATCAAAAGCGTTGTCGACTGGGTCGATGAAGTCATCGTTATTGACAGCGGCTCGGAAGATGAGACGGTACTGGTTGCCGAAGCCCTTGGTGCAAGGGTCGTGTTTAATGAGTGGCCGGGGTATGGCCTGCAAAAACGCTTCGGCGAAGACCAATGCCGCAACGATTGGCTGCTTAACCTGGACGCGGATGAGGAAATCACATCCGCGCTTGCAGCCGAGATCCAAGCAAAATTCGATGATCAGAGCTATCTGGATTCAGATGCTTGGCGGATCATGATCCGGGATACGTTTCCCCATGAAACGGAACCGGCGCCTTGGGCCTACGGCTACAACCAAATCCGACTTTATGACCGCCGCAAGGGGCGCTTCTCGGACTCTACCGTTCACGACACCGTCCGGCCACAGGAAGGTGCGACCTTGGGGGACCTTGAAGGTATCATGGCCCACCGGTCCGACAGGTCCCTGAAATTCAGCGTCGGCAAATACAACCACTATTCGGATATGCAGGTTCAGGACATGCTGGACCGAGGCCGGAAAATGCCGAGATACCGGCTCTTAACCGAATTTCCGGTCAGCTTCTTCAAAGGTTTTTTTGTCCGGAAATACCGCAAATACGGCTGGTGGGGCTTCATTCTGGCAATGAACTATGCGCACGGCCGTTTTCTGCGTGTCGCCAAGTCCTATGAAGCCGAGCTGTTGAAAAAGACCAGCAGAAAATAACTTCAAGCGGTTTCGTTGAGGACCGGTTCGGCTGCTTTGGATCGCCTCACACGGATCGGCTGCCGCACACCGGAGGTTTTGTTAAAGTGTTCCAACCGCCGGATCATCGTCGGGGTGAGCAGATGCCCGCGGGCCAGAACCAACTCAAAAGATGTTTCAGTCCGCACATCATCGACAAGGATATCCCCGGGCCGGAGTGAACGGATGTAGCAATGCTGAAAGAGAGTTTTCTGTTCCGCAGGCTTTTCTTTCAAAAGGATCTCTTTGGCCAATTCCAGAAGCCGCGGATCATATTGCCGCCAGTTGATCATCAACGCGTCAAAAGCTGCAGCATCCGGTCCCCCTTCTGGGGATGCGTACCACAGGTCGGTGAGCAGCTTCAGGATCCTGGACACCAGCGGGATCTTGTCGCCCTCCGGGCCGTTTTCCGGGAACCCGGAGCCGTCATAACCGCAGGCTGATAAATAGAGATAATCGGCCACACGCTCGAGCTGCGGGATGTTTTGCAGCAGATCGCGCGTCTGTTCCGGGGCCTTCGCCAAAATGGACCGCTCCTCATCGCTGAGGTTACGGGCTGCCCGGTACCGGGACAGGATCTCCTTTGGCAACATGGCTTCGCCGAGCGGCGACAGCATCACGGCCATTTCCAATTCCCATGTCTTTTTAAGCCCGATCTCCTTGGCAAGCCGGACCGCTTGCTGGCGAATGATCGGGGTCCGTCGAAACGCTTCCGGGTGGAACACGGACAGCATCTCGATCAGCATCTTGACTGACCCCGATAAGGTCCGCTCTAGCAGAGCCCGCTCTTTTGCCAATTGCCGATGATGAGAGAGACCGGCTTCAAGAGCGGATATGATTTCGGCTCTTTGGCAGGGCTTCTCAAGATACATGAACGCGTGGCCCTCATTGAGCGCCTTCTTGATAACGTCCTTCGACCCCTCACGTGTGAGCATGATCCGGGCCGCTTGCGGTGCCACGACTGCACATTCACTTAAGAAAGCAACGCCATCGTATTCAGGGAAATTATAACAAGAAAAGACAACCGCTGTTGCAGGGTGCTTTTTGAGAAACTCGATCGCAGCCTCGGCGTCTGAAAAACAAGAAAGCGCGTGATGCTCTGAGAACAGTTTTGTCATGGCCGATTGCACGGAGACATCGGGATCCACGACGACAATTATCTCTTCTCGTTTCATCACCAAGTGCGCTCTCCTAGTGCCTAAACAAATACCTCGACCCACAAAAATAACCTGTTCGTTCCCGAAAGCATTTCACAAGACAAATAATAAATTCTTGAGATTGAACACCGAATTCAACTTTTACAACTTGAGCCTTCATCAATCGGTTCTGGTTTTTGGAAATACATTCGGATTATAAGGCCCGCATGATAGATGCATTGATCATCGGAGCTGGTCCAGCTGGCCTGTTTGCAGCCGAACACCTGTCTGCCAAGGGGTATGACGTCGTTGTGGTGGACCGGATGCCATCGCCGGCACGGAAATTTCTCATGGCTGGACGCGGCGGACTGAATTTGACCCACAGCGAAGCATTGGTACCGTTTGTCAGCCGGTATCGCGAGGCCGAAAACTTTATCAAACCTCTCATCTCCGATTTTCCGCCCAAAGCCCTGATCGATTGGTGCGAAGGGCTCGGTCAGGAGACCTTTGTCGGGACGAGCGGCCGTGTCTTTCCCAAAGCCATGAAAGCGTCCCCGCTTCTGCGTGCGTGGCTTCGGCGTTTGGACGACCGTGGTGTCCGCCTGCTCACCCGCTCTACGTTTCGCGGGTTCTCCCAAGATGGCAATGCGTTGATTTCAAGAGACAACGAGGCACCATCACCAATGCCGGCCCGCGCAGTCTTGCTAGCCCTTGGCGGGGCGAGCTGGCCGAAACTTGGGTCTGATGCTGCCTGGGTTCCCGTTTTGCGCGACGCCGGGGTTGAGGTGGTTGACTTTCAACCTGCTAATTGCGGATTTGAAGTGTCGTGGAGCGCATTCATCCAACAACGGTTTGCCGGGCACCCGCTAAAACGGATTAAAGTTACCTGCGGACCGCACTCGGTTCTGGGTGAAGCTATCCTTTCCGAGAAAGGCCTTGAAGGCGGGGCAATCTACGCCTTGTCTGCCGAGATCAGGACGCAGCTCAATCAATCTGGGACCGCGCCTATTTCGATCGATCTGCGCCCCCAACTCACTCAGCAGGCGTTGCACGAAAAACTCGGGCGCCCGCGGGGCAAGCAGTCCATGTCGACATTTCTGAGAAAGACGGTCGGCTTGCAACCGGCAGAACAGGCGCTCATCCGGGAAAGTGGCCCCCTACCGGAAGTCTCGGGAGAATTGGCAACGCGGATCAAGAACGTTCCGGTGAACTGTACCGCCACTTACGATATCGGCCGCGCCATTTCCTCCGCAGGCGGCGTAGCCTTGCAGGAAGTCGATCCACATCTCATGCTGCGCAATATGCCAGGGGTGTTTGTCTCCGGCGAAATGATTGATTGGGAAGCCCCCACCGGCGGCTATCTTCTGCAGGCCTGTTTCGCATCAGGATTGGCAGCCGCCAGCGGGATCACCACTTATCTCACCTCAAAGTCATGGGAGCCCGCTAGAACATGACCGTTCTCTATGTCGACGCGGATGCCTGCCCGGTCAAAGACGAGACAATCCGGGTCGGAGAGCGCCACAACGTCAGGATCGTGTTCGTGTCGAACAGCTGGATGAGGCTGCCTGATGGAGATCTCATTGAAAGGGTCGTGGTTGCCGAAGGACCGGACGAAGCCGACAACTGGATCGCGGACCGCTCCGGTCCCGGAGACGTCGTCATCACCGCAGATGTTCCGCTGGCAGCTCGCTGCGTGGAGACCGGGGCGCAGGTCTTATCGCCGAACGGCAAACCATTTCGCGAGGATGCCATCGGGATGCGGCTTGCCATGCGGGATCTCAATACGCACCTCAGAGAGATTGGCGAGATCCGTGAAGGCGGTCCCAGCTTTACCAAGCAAGACCGGTCCCGGTTTCTCAATCAGCTTGAAACCGTCATGCGGGCGGCGAAGAGGCAATCTGGCGCCTGAAAATGCGCATGTTATAAGCCCCGCAGATTGGCGAACCAATCTGCGGGGCTGCTGGTGATTGCGCCCAGCTTATAACTGTTAACGGCAGAACCGGTAGTTGCCGGAATATGCGAGGTAGTAACCGGTACGCGGATTGAAAGACCGGTATTTGCTGCTGCAGTAATTGTACCAGGCATTGGTCCACGGGGCCGGACGATAGGTCACGACCGGGGCCGGGCGATACACGCGGCGCGGTGCATAATAATAGGTTGGAGGGCCAGCATACCGGGGCTGCGAGAGCGCGGACCCTACAAGGGCGCCAGCTGCGAAGCCGCCGGCAACCCCGGCGGCGACGCCCCAACCGTTACCGGCCTGAGCGGTGTTTGAACCAGCGAAGATCATAGCACCAGCGGCGATCGTCACTGCGGCGGAAGTCGTAACAATAGTCTTGAACATGGTCTTGCTCCTTCAAGCTCCTGAGGCCTTACGCTTCCACCTCAGTTGATGAAGTTACCTTAGACCGGGCCGATTGCTGGCGATGTGACCACAATCACAGCCCAGCGGTTTCCGTTTTGCTGATCCAATCAGCCTCCAAACTCGCTCACAGTCCGAACATGTTGTTGCACCCAAAAGTTCGTTTGAGAATAACTGGCTTCTTTCCCTTGTCGGCAGCTACCGACGCCCTTACATTTGAAATATCAGCGCAAGTTGCGTTGTACGGGACATGATACTAGACCCGGTGAGACTGCCTTCGGCAGCATTCTTTTGGGTGCTGCTCTGAACTGCCAAGCTTTCCGTTTCTTTTTTGACTTCTCGTTTATCGGCTCGGTTCCCCAGGAACGGCTGCCTGCACAAACTACGGAAAGGCTTCTCCATGCGCGAGAACGGCACCATTAAATTCTTCAATCACGACCGTGGCTTCGGCTTCATTACCCCGGAAAGCGGTGGCAAGGACGTTTTCGTTCATGTTACGGCGTTTGAACAGGCAGGTCTTGGAACACCGGTTGAAGGCGCAAAGATTTCTTTCGTTGCCGAAGATGACCGTCGCGGCCGAGGCAAACAGGCAGCTCAGCTCGAGCTCCTCTGAGGTTTTTTTAAGTTTCAGGCAGCGATATCGCGCCGAAGCTCAAACATGAAAACGGGGCCAACAGGCCCCGTTTTTAGTTCCAGATCAACGGGCGTTCGCCCGAACGCAGAATAATCTAGAGCATACACTCAAGCAGCTCGTTTTCACCGATCACACCGACTACGGCACCGTCACGCTGGACGACGACCGGCTCCGTACTGTCTTTCTTCAGACGAGCTACCTCGCGGATGGTCGTGTCGGCCTTGCAGGTCGGTGCATTGGCCATAGATCCGGGAATGCTTCCCGGTGGCACCATAATATCGCGCGCCCGGAGTACATTGAGCGGGTTCATGTGGCTTACGAAATCGGCCACATAGGGCGTTGCCGGCTTCTTCACGATCTCTTGCGATGTACCAAGCTGGATGACCCGTCCGCCCTCCATGATTGCGATGCGAGATCCGATCTTCGCCGCCTCGTCCAGATCGTGGCTAACGAATATGATGGTCCGGTTGAGTTCTTTCTGAAGATCCAGAAGTTCGTCCTGCAACTTGTCGCGGATGAGCGGGTCAAGAGCCGAGAACGGTTCATCCATCAGAAGAAGGGGGGCATCGGTTGCAAACGCCCGGGCCAAGCCGACGCGTTGCTGCATGCCGCCCGACAGTTCATGGACGTATTTTTCACCCCACCCGGCAAGACCCACGAGCTTGAGCTGCTCTTTCACCTTCGCGTCGCGGTCTTTTTGCGCAACACCGGCAAGCTCCAAACCAAATCCGACGTTCTCAGAGACGGTACGCCAAGGCAGCAAACCGAACTGCTGAAAGACCATGCCGATCCGGCTGCGGCGCAGCTGACGCAATTCAGCTTCCGAACATGTCTCAGGGTTGATGTAGCGCTCACCGTCATGGACCTGCACTCCCCCCCGGATGACGGGGTTCAATCCGTTCACGCCGCGCAGGAGAGTCGACTTCCCAGACCCGGACAAACCCATCAGAACGATGACTTCGCCCTCGTAAATGTCAAAGGTTGCTCCGGCAACACCCAGGATTTGACCCGTTTCCTTCTGGATCTCCTGCCGTGTTTTCCCGGCATCAATCAAAGGCAAGGCCGATTGCGGATTGTTGCCAAAAACGATGTCGACATCCTTGAAGGAAACAACCGGTGTGTTCTCAGACGCACTCATGATTTGCCTCCTTCTTCCTTACGGAAAAACCGGTCCAGAACAATCGCGATCAGGACGATACAAACCCCGACTTCAAAGCCTTGCGCGATGTTCACCGTATTGAGTGCACGAAGTGTCGGCACGCCGAGACCGTCAGCGCCCACAAGTGCAGCAATCACGACCATCGACAGGGACAGCATGATGGTCTGCGTCAGGCCGGCCATAATCTGCGGCAGCGCATATGGCAGCTCGATTTTCCAGAGGAGTTGCGACTTGGTTGCCCCAAACGCTTCCCCAGCTTCAAGAAGAGCTGTTGGTGTCGAGGAAACGCCCAACTGCGTCAGCCGGATCGGGGCTGGAATGGCGAAAATCACCGTTGCGATCAAACCAGGCACCATACCAAGCCCAAACAGGATCAGGGCCGGGATCAGATACACGAATGTCGGGATCGTCTGCATGAGGTCGAGGACCGGCCGCAGGGCTGCAAAAAACCGCGGATTATGCGCACCATACACACCAATGGGAATGCCGACAGCCATGCAGACCACAGAGGCCGCAATCACCAGGGCGAGTGTTTCTGTGGTTTCTTCCCAATAACCCTGATTGATGATCAACATCAGGGAAACCGCTATGAACGCCGCCAATGAGATTTTCCGGTGAACCGCATATCCCGCACCTGCAGCAAGTGCCACGATGACAAGCGGGTGCGGAGTTTGCAACAGCCACAAGATGCCGTCGATCAGCGTCTCCAAGAATACGGAGATGCCGTCGAACACCCAATAGGCGTTGTCGGTGAGCCAATCGACCATGGTCCGCGCCCATGGCCCAATCGGCAATTTATATTCTGTCAGCCAGTTCAACCTGACGCTCCACTTTCAAGTGTCAGACAAAGAAAAGGCGCCGGGTCTGAGAGACACGGCGCCTGTTTGTCAGGTGTTAAAGACCAAGGTCGCCTTTGACAGCAGCGATGGATTCTCCGCCGTCGAATGTGGTGACACCGTCAAGCCACGCTTCGAACGTTGCAGGATGCGCTTTCAGCCATGCCTTGGCTGCTTTTTGCGGATCTTCACCATCGTTCAGGATTGCGCCCATGATCTCGTTCTCCATCGCAAGAGAGAACTCGAGATTGTTGAGCAGCTTGCCGACATTGGCGCACTCGCTGGTGTAGCCGGCCCGCACGTTGGTATAGACCGTTGCACCACCGTAGTTCGGGCCAAAGATTTCATCGCCACCTTCGAGGTAAGCCATGTCAAAGTTGGCATTCATCGGGTGCGGTTCCCAGCCCAGGAAGACGATGTCCTTGTCACGCTTTTCAGCGCGGGACACCTGCGCCAGCATGCCTTGTTCAGAGGACTCGACGACTTCAAAACCTTCCAGGCCAAACAGGTTCTCGTCGATCATGCCAATGATCAGACGGTTGCCATCATTGCCCGGCTCGATGCCGTAGATCTTGCCATCCAGATCGTCCTTGAACTTCGCAATATCCTGAAAGCTCTTCAGGCCCTTATCGTAGGTGTATTGCGGAACGGCGAGGGTGTACTTGGCGCCTTCGAGGTTGGCACGGACGGTCTCGACAGAGCCGTCTTCGCGGTATGCCTTGATGTCGCCTTCCATGGTCGGCATCCAGTTGCCGAGGAAAATGTCGATGTCCTTGTTCTTCAAAGACGCGTAGGTCACCGGAACCGACAGGATCTTGACCTCAGTGTCATAGCCCAACGCATCGAGAACAACGGTGGTAGCCGCTGTCGTTGCGGTGATATCGGTCCAACCAACATCAGAGAAGCGAACGGTCTTGCAGCTCTCCGGCTCGGCGGCCAGGGAAGTTCCGGTCATGATCAATCCGAGAGCCAGACCGCTTACAAGTTTGGTTGTGAGTTTCATATTTGAAGTTCCCCTTTTTAATTCAGTCTCTGGTCTCAGCCGCTTGAATTTTTCTTCGCGGCTCCGCATTTCTGCCGAGCCATCTCTCTCTTAGCAGCCGGTATGTCCGAAATGGAAACACTCTAGAGAGAATTTTGCAAGTTTTCATTGATTGATTGATCAATTAAAAATAGGAATTAGGAAAATCTGGAGAGCACAATGCCCAAAGTCGGGATGGAAGAAGAGCGGCGCCGGAGCCTTATAAATGCAACCGTTGATGCTATTCACGAGCGCGGTTACAGCGACGTCACGATGGCGCAGATCGCCAAGCGCGCCGGCGTTTCGGGCGGTCTTGTCCATCATTACTTTGGCTCGAAAGATCAATTACTTGCAGCCACAATGCGGCACCTGCTTACCGAGTTGGGTCGTGAAATTCAGGAAGGCCTGAGCAAGGCGTCAACGCCAAGGGAACGCATATCGGCGATCATCGCGGGCAACTTTGCCGTGGACCAGTTTCAACCTGCGGTCATTGCTGCATGGCTGGCTTTTTATGTTCAATCACGCACCACAACGAGCAACCGGCGCCTGTTAAAAATCTATGCGGCGAGGCTTGCATCCAACCTGACACACAACTTCAAGGCGTTTGTTCCGCGCGAAGATGCTCTTCGCCTTGCGGAAGGAACCGCCTCCATGATTGACGGCGTCTGGATCCGCCAGGCGCTCAGTGACAGCAAAACCGACCGCCAGGCGGCCATCGCCTTGGTCGAAGACTACGTTGAAACACAGATTGCGGCCGCGACCGCACAGCGCCCGTCTCAGTGACGCGGCCCGGAGACTTGTCATGACGAACCAGTTCGACTTCATCATCGTTGGTGCCGGATCGGCCGGGTGCGCCCTCGCCAGCCGCCTATCCGAAGATCCGCAGAACCGTGTTCTCGTTCTGGAATTTGGTGGAACCGACGCAGGCCCCTTCATTCAGATGCCCGCAGCCCTCTCCTATCCGATGAACATGTCCCTTTATGATTGGGGTTTTGAGAGCGAGCCGGAGCCGCATCTGGATGGCAGGCGCCTCGCAACACCGCGCGGCAAAGTGATCGGCGGTTCCTCCTCAATCAATGGAATGGTCTATGTGCGTGGCCACGCCTGCGACTTCGATACATGGGAGGAAATGGGTGCTGCGGGTTGGGGCTATCGTCATGTCCTTCCCTACTACAAGCGGATGGAAACCAGCCACGGCGGCCAAGAGGGCTGGCGCGGCACTGATGGCCCGATGCACATCCAGCGTGGCAGCAAATGGAACCCGCTTTTCCGGGCGTTCAAAGATGCTGGCGAACAGGCCGGGTATGGCGTGACCGAAGACTACAATGGCGAACGCCAAGAAGGTTTCGCCGATATGGAAATGACGGTCCACAAAGGCCGGCGTTGGTCTGCCGCGAATGCCTACCTAAAGCCCGCTCTGAACCGCGGCAATCTTGATCTGATCAAAGGCGCTTTGGTCCGGAAGGTCATAATCGAAAGCGGCCGGGCGACGGGCGTAGAGTTTGAAGTCGGGGGCGAAATCCAAATCGCCCGTGCGGCTCGCGAGGTTGTGCTGTCGGCCTCGGCGATTAACTCCCCAAAGATCCTCATGCAATCCGGCATTGGCCCCGCGGATCACCTGTCTGAACTTGGGATCGATGTGGTTGCAGACCGTCCAGGCGTCGGTGCCAATCTGCAAGACCATTTGGAGCTTTACCTCCAACAGGCGTGTACCCAACCAATCACGCTTTACAAGCACTGGAACCTGATTTCCAAGGCTGTGATCGGCGCGCAGTGGTTGTTCTTCAAAAATGGCCTTGGTGCGTCCAACCAGTTCGAAAGCTGTGCCTTCATCCGGTCCAAAGCGGGTGTAAAGTACCCGGACATCCAGTACCATTTCCTGCCGTTTGCCGTCCGCTATGACGGCAAAGCTGCAGCAGAAGGGCACGGTTTCCAGGCACATGTCGGGCCAATGCGATCCAAGTCACGTGGCCGGATCCGTCTGACCTCGAATGATCCGCGCTCGAAACCGTCAATTCTCTTCAACTACATGTCTCATGAAGAGGACTGGGAGGACTTCCGCACCTGCATCCGCCTGACCCGCGAAATCTTCGGCCAGGAGGCCTTTGCCCCTTACCGCGGCAAGGAAATCCAGCCTGGCGATCATGTTCAGACCGACGAAGACCTGAACGCCTTCATCAAGGAACACGTCGAAAGCGCCTACCATCCGAGCTGTACCTGTAAGATGGGAGCCAAAGATGACCCAATGGCCGTGGTGGACCCGGAATGCCGGGTGATCGGCGTGGATGGTTTACGGGTTGCGGACAGCTCCATCTTCCCACAGATCACCAATGGAAATCTGAACGGGCCATCCCTGATGGTCGGCGAGAAAGCATCTGACCATATCCTTGGCAAGACACCGCTTCCTGCGTCCAATCAGGAACCCTGGATCAACCCGGCTTGGGAAACCAGCCAGCGCTAACACATTCTCCGGTACAAACCGGACCCAAGACACGACAAGCAGGAGCCCCTTCATGCGCGCCCAACCGAATGCGTCCCACTACATCGGCGGAGCCTATACGGAAAGCCAGAGCGGAACGCCCTTTGACTCCCTTTACCCGGCAACAGGTGAGGTCATTGCACAGATCCATCCTGCAGATGACGCCATCATTGCAGCAGCCATTTCCGCAGCCAAGGAAGGCCAGAAAGTATGGGCCGCAACGCCTCCAGCAGAACGTGGCCGCGTTCTGCGCAAGGCAGCCGAGATCCTTCGGGAAAAGAACCATGAGCTTTCAGTTCTGGAGACGCTGGATACTGGCAAACCGCTTCAGGAAACCCTGATCGCGGACGCAGCCTCAGGTGCTGACTGCCTCGAATATTATGGCGGACTCGCGGCAACGCTCACCGGTGAACATATCGATCTCGGCGGCTCTTTTGCCTACACAAAGCGCGAACCGCTTGGCATTTGCTTCGGGATCGGCGCGTGGAACTATCCGATCCAGATCGCTTGCTGGAAAGCTGCCCCCGCACTCGTCTGCGGCAACGCGATGATCTTCAAGCCATCCGAAGTCACACCGCTCAGCGCTCTTAAGCTCGCGGAAGCGTTGACGGAAGCCGGTCTTCCGGCCGGCGTTTTCAACGTCATTCAGGGTTTTGGCGATGTTGGCGCCAAGATGGTGGCCCATCCGGATATTGCAAAAGTCTCGCTGACCGGCTCTGTTCCGACAGGTGCAAAGGTGGCAGCTCTCGCCGGTGAGCACCTTAAGAAGACAACGCTCGAGCTCGGTGGCAAGTCACCGCTGATCATCTTTGATGACGCGGATATCGAAAACGCGATTTCAGCTGCGATCAACGCGAATTTTTATTCAACCGGCCAGATCTGCTCAAACGGTACGCGCGTTTTTGTGCATACCGCTATCAAGGAACAATTCCTGAAACGTCTTGCCGAGCGAACCGGCGATGCAGTCCTCGGTGATCCGCTGGATGAAGCGACCAGCATTGGCCCGCTCGTCTCCAAGGCGCAGCTCGACAAAGTGCTGTCCTACATGCAAATCGGTCAGGATGAAGGAGCCCGCCTTGTCTGCGGTGGCGGTGCGGCCAAAGTCGACAGCCTGCCGGACGGCTACTTCGTACAGCCCACCGTCTTTGCAGACGTCAAGGACGACATGCGGATTGCACAAGAAGAAATCTTCGGGCCGGTGCTCAGCGTTCTCGATTTTGACGATGAAGACGATGTCATTGCCCGCGCCAACGATACCGAATTCGGTCTGGCCGCAGGGGTTTTCACAAAAGACATCCAACGGGCGCATCGGGTGATTGATCAGCTGCAGGCGGGCACATGCTGGATCAATACCTACAATCTGACACCGATCGAGATGCCGTTTGGCGGCTACAAAAAATCCGGTATGGGCCGTGAAAACGGGCATGCAGCGATCGAGTATTACAGCCAGATCAAAAGCGTTTATGTTGAAATGGGTGGTGTCGAAGCCGCTTTCTAATCAGACGTCCCTTTATCCAATCAGTGTGCTCCCCGTTCTTAATGAACGGGGAGTTTTTGTTTCGACCGCCAGCAGGCGCGTCTGTTGCCAATTGAATTTCCAGCAAAACCGTCCAGATAATAGACACCGCCTTTGAACCAACCGGATATTCATGACCCGTCACGCCCTCGATCCCTCTCCTAGAACGTATGCTGCGAGTGTACAGCTTTTGGCCCGCTCCAGCCGGGGGGCCTCCTGCGCACCGTCTGACCAGACGCTCGAAGATGTTAAAAGCTGGCTTTTGAATGACGCGACCAGCATCAAGGACGTGATGTTGATGTACGAGGAGTTCATGTGGCGTTGCCATGCAGCCAATCTCGGCATTGACCGGGCTACTCTCCACGTTGGCACCCTGCACCCGCGTGTGATCGGGTTTTCCTGGTTCTGGAGCGCGCTTGACGGATTTTGCGATGAAATCGCTGCAGATGCCAATGCAATCCAGCATGAAGCCTTTACGCGCAACCCACTGTACAAGGTAATGGCAGAGGGAGAGTTCGTAAAAGTGGATCTTGAGACCGATGAGGGTCTCAACGCTTTTCCAATTATGACGGAACTTGCTGAACAGGGCTACACGAATTACGTCGCCATACCCCTCAGCGCAGCCGGGGCCATGAACAACGCCATGACCCTCGCGACCACGCGCAAGGGCGGTTTTCAAGATGGCGATAAAGAGCGGATCCGGTCCGTCATCGAACTGTTCGCGCTGCATGTTGAACGGCATATTGTTCAGCGCATCGCACGGAACGTCGCCGATACCTATCTTGGGCCGATTGCCGGTCAACGGGTCCTGGACGGTGAGATCAAACGCGGTGACGGCGAGGCAATCGATGCTGTTGTCTTCATGAGCGACATGCGCGGTTTCACCCAACTTGCCGATAGGATGACCGGACCTGAAGTGACCGCCATTCTCAATGCCTATTTTGACCGGGTATCAACCTCCGTACTGGCGCACGGGGGAGAAATTCTGAAGTTCATGGGAGACGGCGTTCTCGCAGTTTTCGATCAAAAGGCCCTAGGCCGGGAAGCGGCGGCAGACGCTGCGGTCAAGGCGGCCCGGGCAGTCCTGTCAGCAATTGATGATTTCAACGAAACGCCTCCGGAAGGCCTCCCCGATCCAGCCGTATGGCATCCGCTCAAGATCGGGATTGGTCTTCATATGGGCGAGGTGTTTTTCGGAAATGTTGGCGGCGAAGAGCGGCTCGACTTTACCGTTATTGGCCGCGCCGTAAATGAAACAAGCCGTGTGGAATCACTTTGCAAACCGCTTGGAAAAACGCTTCTCCTGACCGACCCAGTCCGGTCGGCCTTGCCGACCGGGTTACAATCTGCCCTTGATCCGATGGGAGATCATGAGTTACGCGGCGTCGGCAGCCCGGTCGCGATCTACTCAGCCCCGACACACGATATGGCGGTGAACTAAGATCATTTCGTCAGTATCAGTTTGCCCTGTTTTGTAATGGTCAACCGATAGGTGTCGTCATTGTGGAGAATGTTTATCTCCCGGGTGCCACTAAACAGGTCATCGGATTTGAGCTGCGGTTTTCCCTTCGATACCGGAACCTTCGTATATGCCGGCCGGGCGCCTGGCATAGAAAGGGACAAACGTTGTTTGCGGCTGTTTGTCGAAGGCGTCATGGCTATCATCCATCTCTTGGTGAGTGATCAGTTGCGCTGTTTTTCGCCAAAATCAGCGCTGTCTAGAAATGATTCTTATAAGCTGAGTTTTTAACTCCACTTTATACTTGACACTCATACTCAAGTTTTTCTATGAAGGCAATGCCTGATCGGAAAGGAACTGGAAATCGCGTCCTCTGGTTCTTCGAAGACAGGTCCCCTGTCTCGACAGGGTGCCAAATGCCGGCAAGCCAACCGCCCTCTCCTCTCCCTCAGCGGTCAGCCAGCTAGGCTTTGTTCAAAAGGGAAACCGACAGAACAGACAAATAAAGCCGCCCTTTGGGCGGCTTTATTTGTTTGAAGCATGTCGAAAACGATCAGGCGTTCGCTGCGACCGGACGTTCAGTAGATTCGATGTTCAGAAGCGTGCGCATGCCAAACCGGTCTTCAGAGAGATCCGCAATGGACTTTGCATCGAGCACTTCCATAAAGGCCTCGAGCGCCTCATGCAGCAGTCCATTGAAGCCGCAAGACATAATCAAAGGACAATCTTTTCGGCCTGAGTCGAAGCATTCAGCAAGGAGAAAACTCTCTTCTGCCGCCCGAACAACCTCGCCGACGGAGATATCTTCCGCAGGGCGGGCCAGCATAACGCCGCCGTTCCGGCCACGAATGGTCCGGATCAAATTGGCATCGACCAGCACCTTCATAATCTTGAACAGGTGCGTCTCGGACATTTCAAAGCTGGCTGCAATATCTGCAACCCGGCTCGGCTTGTCCGGATTTACCGCGCAATACATAAGTGCGCGAACGGCATAGTTTGTCTGTTGTGTCAAACGCATGGCTTAGATATGCGGCTGCGGACAGAAAAGGTCAATCCTAAATTTGGAGTGTAATGGCCAAGTTTTGCGGTTTCTATGGCAAATTTCCCGCAATCAGGGACATCTCAAGTACTTGACCGCTCAGTCGTACAGCCAGTTAAACGTCTTCCGGCAGATTTTCCTTGAGAAAAACATCAATACCAATGCGCTCCTGATCTTCGATGATCGGCACCCCATCGCAAAGTGCCTTGAGCACCCGGATCGCGCTTCTGATTTCGTGACCGGGATCCTGAGCGATGACAGCATCCAGTATTCCATCCCGGAGCGCCTGGCGGGTGTAAGGCGTGAGTTCATGACCGACAAAGACAATATCGTCCGCACGGCCGTTGCCCCGGATTGCCGCAATCACGCCCCTGTTGCCTGCGCCGATGTTGTAGACCGCAGAAAGGTCCGGATGTTCGGAGAGCAGTTTGCGCACCACATCTTCATTTCTCCGATTGTCGTCCCGGCCTTCGCGCACCTTTAAGAGCTCTAGATGCGGATACTCAGTGTCAATCACTTCCCGGCAGCCAGTGTATCGATCAGCGTGGTCCCTCAGCCCAAGAGAGCCGGCAATCAACGCGATCTTTCCAGGCTCCTTCGGCAAAAACCGCCCCATCAACCGGCCAGCCGTCCGGCCAGCAGCAACATTGTTGATGCCGACGAAGTGCTGCCGGGCGGAGGCCGGATGATCGGACACCAGTGTCACGACAGGGACGCCGCGGTCCTGCAAACGATCAATAGCAGCGCGCACCTCCGGAAACGCGGGCGCGACCACGGCGACACCATCACAAACGGATTTGTCGAGAACGGCGAGTGTTCCGGTCACCCGGTGACCATCAAAGGCATCAATCGGCTCGACATGCACCTGCATACGCGCGCCACTCATGGACTGTGCATGCGCCCTGGCTTCCCGGGTCAGGTCTTCCATGAAGGCATTCGGTCCGTTCGGGATAAGGAAATGCAGCCGGTAGGCGCTTTTCTTGGCGAGGCCCGCTGCAAAGACATCCGGCTGGTAGTTCAGTCTCTCAACAGCCTGGCGAACCTTTTCAATTGTCGCCTTGCGCACACCGGGCCGCGTGTTCAAAACCCGATCGACCGTGGCCAGGCTAACACCCGCTGCTTCAGCCACATCATGGATCGTCACACGCTTCAAGAGCCCCTCCCTTTCAGGCGACTATAGCAAGAAATGAGGCACGGTCATCAAAAAATGGTGCAATGCGAAATATTGTGCCGGGTAAGCACTTTGAGATTTATACGAATTGACCGGCTGCGTGCCCGGACGACCAGGCCCACTGAAAGTTAAAGCCACCGAGATGCCCGGTCACATCAACCACTTCGCCAATGAAATAAAGCCCGGGAACTTTCGCGCTTTCCATGGTTTTGGAGGAGAGTTCTTTTGTGTTCACACCGCCCAGCGTCACTTCGGCGGTCCGGTAACCTTCCGTGCCAACGGGTGTCAGCTGCCAGCGATTGAGTTGCTCTGAACAGCGGCGCAGAACCTTGTCGGACAAATCCGCCATACGGCCTTTCAACTGAAAAGCCTGCGACAGCTCGTCGACCAGACGCGATGGCAGCAACTGGGTCAACCCGGTTTTGAGATCCTGTTTCGGTGTCGCTGATCGCGCTGATCGCAGTACGTCAAACACATCCGTCGCGGGGAGAAGGTTCACAGAGATCGGACTGCCTTCTTCCCAATAAGATGATATTTGCAAGATGGACGGGCCGGACAAACCACGATGGGTAAACAGCAGCCCTTCGCGGAACGTGGTCTTTTTGAAACTAACTTCCGCATCAACCGAGACGCCTGACAGACGAGCGCACAAATCCTTGTTGGCGTCAGAAAATGTCAACGGTACCAGCGCTGCGCGCGGCGCAATGACATCATGACTGAATTGCCGGGCGAGATCATATCCAAATCCGGTCGCGCCCATCTTCGGGATCGACGGCCCTCCTGTTGCAACAACAAGAGACTTGGCCCGCACCGGCCCTTTCGACGTTGCAACGGAAAAGCGGTCATCCGGTTTGCTCACGGCCGAGATCGAGGTTTCCAACTGCAAAACACCGCCAGCTGCCTCCAACTCGGACAAAAGCATCTGGATGATGTCTTTGGCGGAGTTGTCGCAAAAAAGCTGACCCAGCGTTTTCTCATGCCAGGAGATCCGGTGTTTTTCGACAATTCCCAAGAAATCCTGCTGGGTGTAGCGTTTCAGGGCCGAGACGCAGAACCTCGGGTTTTGGGAGAGGAAATTGGCCGGTGAGCAATGCAGGTTGGTGAAATTGCAGCGGCCGCCCCCGGAAATCCTGATTTTATCTGCCGGCCGCTTGGCATGGTCCAGGACCAATACTTGACGGCCCCGCTTGGCCGCCTCAATCGCACACATCAATCCGGCGGCACCGCCACCGAGCACAAGAACATCCAGATCACGCATAGCGGCGGTTATACAGCGTTTACTCTCGCTTACCAGAGTCCAAACGAAACCGGCGGCCCTTTCGGACCGCCGGCTTACAAAACTCACTTCTCAAAAGAAGAAGCTTAGTTCATTTCGGACACAACTTCGAAACCGTCAGCGCCAACTTCAAAGAGAGCAAAGGTGCCCGGAACGTCGCCTTTTGCGTCGAAGTTATGGTCGCCAGCAGCGCCTTTGTAGTCGATCGCGGTACCAGCAGCGATCAGCTCTTTTGCTTTCTGCCACTCACCTGGACGGATCGCTTCGCCTTCACCGTTGGAGACTTCTCTCAGAGCAGCACCAACGCCTTCTTTTTTGCCACCGGTCTTTTCCAATGCCAGTGCCAGCAAGAAAGCTGCATCATAGGAAGTGTTTGCAAAGATCGCGTCCGGATCACCACCAACGCCTTTGAAGGCTTCGTTGAAGATGTCCAGAGAGTCAGACTTTTCACCAACCGGGGAAGAAGAGACAAAGTTTGCGAGGTTCTCTGCACCAAGCTCATTGATGACTGCGTCGGACTTCATGCCGTCGCCGCCAACGAACTTTTCAAAGAAACCGTTTTCCAGAGCCTGACGCAGGATGGTGAGGCCTGTGCCGTCACCGTAGTCGAAGATGACCAGCGTGTCGGCGCCGCCCTTGGCAAGCTCAGCCAGGTTTGAACGGTAGGACGCTTTGCCTTCTTCGTGCGCTGCGAACTGTGTGATCTCACCGCCGAGCGCATCGACGTACTCGGTCTTGAATGCGTTTGCGAGACCCGTGCCGTAATCGTTGTTGAGATAAGCAACCGCAACCTTGCCATAGCCCATGTCTTTCAGAGTACGCGCCAGTGCACGGCCCTGGTAGTCATCAGACGGAACGGTCCGGAAAACCGAGTCGTTGTCTTCAAGGTTTGTGATTTCCGGGGACGTACCGGACGGAGTGACCAAGGTTACGCCAGCCGGAATGGTGACGGAACCGGCTGCTGCCAGAACGGCGCCGGAGCAATGCGGACCAACGATACCAGCAACGCCTTCGATGTTGACAGCTTTGGTCGCAGCGTCCGTGCCGCCTTGCGGGTTACACGCGCTATCGCCAACGACGCCGACGAGCTTTTCGCCGTCGCCGATGCCGCCTTGCTCGTTGACCTGCTGAACAGCCAGTTGCGCTGCGTCGATCATGGCCGGAGCCATCGCCGCGATCGGGCCGGAGACACCGCCGATCAGGCCGATCTTCACATCAGCTTTCGCCGGAACGGTGGCCAGTGCTGTTGCCGTCATCAGGCCAGCAGCAAGCGTCAGAAGCTTGGTTTTCATGAAAGTACCTCCTCATTAACCGGTCTTTGCCGGATCTTTTGAACGTCTTGGGTAGCACAACTCGTTAGGGTTGCGCCACCCTGGCGCGGGCCTAGTGGTCCGCACCGCCTTTTGCACTCCGCTGGTCGCCCCTGAGCGGCTCTGGAAGCAGCCCCTCCGGTCGGAACCGCAGCACCAGCTGCAGCATCAAGCCAATGAGGAACAAGCGGATATATTTGGCCTGGATCGCATATTCATGCGGCAGGCGATCTGTTGCAATCTCGGACACCGACCAGATGATCCAAACCACCGCTGCACCCAGGATGGCGCCGCGGTTGTTGCCGGACCCGCCCAGGATCAACATGATCCAGACCAGGAAGGTTGCGACCATCGGATCAATGGCCTCAGGTGTGATAGAGCGGTTGAAGTGCGCAAACAGCGCTCCACCCAGCCCCATAAGCGCTGCGCCGAAGATAAAGGCTTCCAGGCGGCGGAATTCCACATCCTTACCCATCGCCTTGGCGGCATCTTCATTGTCCCGGATCGCGCGCATCATCCGGCCCCATGGCGCGTTGAACTGACGCTCGACCAGCACATACGCGGCAATCAAGACTGCCAGAACGATGATGAGATAAGCGACCTGAGATTCCATATAACCAATGTCACTCATCGGCCGCGGGATACCCGGAATGCCGCGCGCGCCGTTTGTCAGCGCCGGTTCCGACTTGATTACCAGACGGATGATTTCAGCAATCCCGATTGAAGCAATCGCGAGATAATCAGAACGGAAGCGCAGACAGATTTTCCCAATCGGCCAAGCCACCAGCGTCGCAGCGATCATGGCTCCGATCCAACCGATGACAAAGTGAAGATCGAACCCGCCGATCCGGCCGTCTACGGCTTCTGTTGTCAGGATCGCCGAGGTGTAGGCCCCGACGGCAAAGAAGCCAGCAATACCGGCATTGAACAGACCGGCAAAACCCCACTGGATGTTCAAGCCGAGTGCCAGAAGCGCGTAGATGGCAATGAAAATCGCCATGAAGAGAGCGTAATTTACAAGACCCAGAAATTCCATCTTGTGCCCTCCCCCTAAAGAACCTTGCCCTTGAGCAACCCGGTCGGGCGCACAAGCAGCATGAACAACAAGATCGCAAAGGCCATCGCAGCCTTATACTCACTCGGGATGACAAGCACGGACAGCTCTTCGGCAATGCCGACGATTAGTCCCCCAAGAACAGCCCCTTCAACCCGTCCGACACCGCCAAGAATGGCCGCTGCGAACATGGGCAGAAGCATGTGCCAACCCATCATGGACTTCAGCTCAGTGTTCAGTCCGAGGAAGAAGCCCGAGGCAGCGCACAAACCACCGGCAATCACCCATGTCAGGATGATGACCTTGCGGTTGTCGATCCCTGACAGCAGCGCAAGGTTCGGGTTGTCGGACATGGCCCGCATGGCCTTGCCCCATTTAGACTGGGTCAGGAACACATGGAGGACGCCGACAAGCGCCAGCATTGCGATCACTGTGTAGATCTCGCGATCCCGGATCCGCAGACCGAAGTAGTTTTCCGGCCGGACAATGCCGCGCGAATAGGTTTCCGTATCCACACCCCAGACGACCTGGACAACCGCCCGGATCATGAGCGCAATGCCGAGCGATGCCATCACCGTGACGATCTTCGGGCGCTCTCTCAGGTGGTCATAAAACACCTTGTCGATGCCAACGGCTACGGCAGCAGTTGCGATGATCGCGACAGGCAATGCTGCGAGCGGCGACACGCCAAGAGTGGTGACCACTGCCAAAGCTATGAAAGCACCAAGTGTTGCCAAATCGCCGTGCGCCAGGTGCGCATAGCGCAGGATCGCGAAGATCAACGTGATACCGACCGCGCCCAGCGCATAGATTGATCCGAGCACGATGCCTGGAATGACGTAAAAGTTTAGAAGTTCAAACAAATCCATACCGCTCAGCCCCCCAGGAACATCTCGGCGACCTCGCGGTCAGCCAGCAAATCGGCCCCTGAGCCTTCATGACGGTTTTTACCAGCTGCCAACACATAGCCACGATCGGCAAATGCCAGCGCTTGTTTTGCATGCTGCTCCACGAGCAGAATGGCAACACCCGTGTCCCGGACGTCGCGGCAGATCTGAAAGATCTGTTCCATGTATTTCGGAGAGAGACCTGCGGTCGGCTCATCCAACAGCAGGAGCTTTGGATCCAGCATCAATGCCCGGCCCATCGCAACCATTTGACGCTGCCCGCCGGACAAGCTGCCTGCCATCGTCTTGCGTCGTTCCTTCAAATCAGGAAACAACGCGTAAACACGATCATAGGCAGCAGACAAATCGCCTTTTTTCAAGAACCCGCCCATTTCCAGGTTTTCATGGATCGACATCTCACGGAAGATGTTGTCCACCTGAGGCACATAGCAGATCCCGCGCTGAACAATACGGTTGGGCGCCCATCCGGTGATGTCGTCACCATCGAACATCATTTTACCGCCGCGGATGTTGAGCAGGCCGAACACCGATTTCATCGCCGTCGATTTGCCGGCACCATTCGGGCCAACAATAACGACGATTTCATCCGCCATCACATGCATCGAGACGTCTTCAAGGATGTTGGCATCACCGTAACCGCCAGTGATGGCCTCCATTGAGAGGAGAGCTGTCATGCGGCATCTCCTGTCGTCTCACCAAGATAGGCTTCCAGAACCTGCGGGTTGGACCGCACTGTCTGGAAGTCACCTTCGATCAGCACTTTGCCCTCTGCCATACAGACTACGGGATCGCAGAGCTTTTCAATCATTTCCATATCATGTTCGATCAAGATGAACGTGTAACCACGCTCCTTGTTCAAAAGCTCGATCTTGCTTTCCAGTTTGCGCAGCAAGGTCCGGTTTACACCAGCGGCTGGCTCGTCCAGCAAAACCAGCTTTGCGTCGGTCATCATTGTCCGACCAAGCTCAAGAAGCTTCTTCTGGCCGCCCGACAGGTTTCCCGCCGGCTCGTGCGCGATATGAGAAAGCTCGAGGAACTCGAGTGTTTCGTAGGCCCGTTTCTCAACCAGCGCTTCTGTCGACTTCACCTTGCCCCAAGACAACCAGTTCGAAAACAAACTTTCTCCCGGCTGCGACGGCGGGACCATCATCAGGTTTTCAAGCGCTGTAAGTTTGTGAAACTCGTGGGGTATCTGGAACGTGCGTACCAGCCCCTTGTGGAACAGTTCATGGCTGGCCAATGGCGTCACATCTTCGCCCAGAAAACGGATCGTGCCGCTTGTAGGCTGCAGCGCACCTGCGATCAGATTGAACAGGGTAGTCTTACCTGCACCGTTTGGGCCAATCAGACCGGTGATACTGCCTTCTTCCACCCGAAACGAGCAGCCGTTCACCGCCCGAAACCCACTAAAATCCATTACGAGCTGATCTAGCTCCAGCATCAAAGCTCCTCGCCGCCCCCCAAGCGGTCTTTCTTATTTTCCTTTGGCCGCTTCGATTGTCGCGCAAGATCCACGAAAGGATCCGCCGCCATATTTCCTTGGCGCGGCCCCAATCCTTCTAGCTTCATTGGCAGATCAATCAACTCATAAAAACCGCCCTTTGCACCAGAAAAGGCAAATTTTTCCGATTATCGAGGCGTTTTGGTACAGCTGATCCGTATTCAACGCCAAGTCAAAAGATATGACAGCGGGAACAGTGCAAACATGCGTAAATCAAATAGCAAAGCCGAGACCCAATTGTTTCATACAAATCCTGGATGGGAAATCGCTGGGCAGTCTAGCCGCAGCGCCACGGTCCTTTGCCGTCTTGAGAATACGCGTTTAGCGAGAAGCATCTGCTGGAAAACGAAAAACCAGCGGCCGAGGATCGTGTTCGGGAAAACAAGGATAAGCACGCTCAATTGCGATCAACACAACTAGTGCAGATACAACGCCAATCATGTACACTGTTTTTTGCGATTTAACATCATGGAGTTAGGAGAATTTTCACCACTCTTACCTATTTTTAAATACATCCATTAGGAACAGCCGCTTAGCAAGAAGCCATCTCTTATCCGGTTTGAGACATTGTTAGTCCTGCGGATATTGGTTTTTAAATCCTAGATTGCAGGTGGTTAAACTGTCGAGTTGGACGATGTTTGCAATGCGTATGCATGGCGTGGAGAATGACCCTGTCCGATCAACTTAAACTCCAAAAGATTGTGCGGCACTCCACAGATGAGTCTGAACATGCCGGAATAGCAATCACCGATCTCAGGTTCGATGCCCGCCTGATTACAAGTATCTATGACCGGCTTGACACCGGTGTCTGGATTTTTGATTTCGACGAAAAAAGAATAATTTGGGCCAACAAAAAGGCTTTGGAAATCACCGGCGCGCCAAGTCTGGAAGAGTTACGGGCCAGAGATATGGCATCCGACATGTCTCATTCCGTGGACCAACGGCTGAAACAATATCGGCAGGACTTCACTCAGAAGGACGTAAGTGTTTCCGAGATTTGGACACTTTATCCCAAAGGAAAAGCCCGGGTTCTTCAGGTCACTCTAAGTGGCATCATCCTAAATGACGGACGCATGGCAATGCTGTGCGAAGCGCGCGACCATCACGAACAACAGCCAGAAACCCTTCGAAGCGCCGAAGCGTTGATGCACACTACCGTGATGATCTCGCTCTTTACGAAAGACGGCTCTCCACTTTACCGGAACACAGCAGCACGGGCTGCTTGCGTGGATCTTGAAACGAACTTCTATCAGCAATTTCAAAATCCGGCAGACATCCTGCACCTTAAGGAGCGGTTGGATAAAGAGCGGAATGCACGCCTCGTCGCGCTTGTGCGCACCAGCCAGGGCGACCGATGGCATGAACTGACTGTTCGGCCATGCAGCGACGCAGTTACCAGCCAGCCAGCTTACCTAGTCAGTGAGATAGACGTTACCGAGCTTCATGAAACAAAGGAGCGGGCCCAGTATCTGGCGAGCCATGATGCTCTAACCGGACTATCGAACCGCACCTATTTGACCGAGCGTTTGTCAAAGTTGCTCGCCGATGCGGCGACAAAGGGTTTGACGGCTACATTGTATCTGGTGGATCTGGACGACTTCAAAGCCATCAATGACACGATGGGCCATGCCGCTGGGGACGCCCTGCTGCAGCTTGTTGGCAACCGTCTGAAAGAGATTGCAGGTCCTCAGGACATTGTTGCGCGCCTGGGCGGCGATGAATTTCTCATCTGTCACCTTGAGGACCCGGAGGCCGAAGGTCCGGGCTGGTTCGGCAAATCGCTGCTCGGAAGCTTCAGTTATCAGCAGATGATCGATGGTCACCCGCGCAGTGTGAGTCTGAGTATTGGTTACTCACATTATCCAGAGGACGGCCGCTCTATCGACAACCTGATCCGGAACGCAGATTTGGCCCTTTATCAGGCCAAGCAGGACTCTAAGGAGAAATGCGTCCGTTTTCATGACGCGATGCGGCTCCGGCGGGATGAAAATCTTGCACTGAAAAAAGATATGGAACGAGCGATCGAAGAGGACGAGTTCGCGCTCTACTTCCAACCTATCGCGTTGACCGCCTCCAGCGAAACTGTATCCGCCGAAGCGTTGATCCGCTGGCTTCACCCAGAAAAAGGGCTTGTTCCGCCGGATCAGTTCATTCCGCTTGCCGAAGACACCGGCTTGATCAATCGGATCGGCGCGTGGGTCTGCAGGAGCGTTGCGCAGGCACAAACTCGGTTCCAGCAACGCGGGTTTGACATCTCGATCTCAATGAATGTCTCGCCCTGGCAGTTATCCGATCCGGAATTCACCGCGCTCATGATGGATTTGCCGGATATTTATGGCTGCGATCCGACAAAAATCATCCTGGAGATTACGGAGAATGTCGTTCTAGGCGAGATCCCGGACGCACTCACCGCGTTGAACGAACTCAAGATCATCGGTTACAGCATCGTCATTGACGATTTCGGCACCGGCTATTCGAACCTTGCATATCTCTATAACTATCCGATCGACGGTATCAAAATCGACCGGATGTTCATCAATGACATCTCGAACGGGGGGGCGATCGTGAAACTGATCCTCTCGCTTGCAGACGCATTGGGCGCCACCGTGGTCGCCGAAGGCGTTGAGACGGTCGAACAAAGAGACTGGCTCACGGAAAACGGCTGCGACCGGTTCCAAGGTTACCTCTATTCAAAACCGGTCCCGGAGGACCGGTTCTTGGGCTTCCTGGAAAGTCAGGCGCATATACCGACTAAGTGACTTTTGCCCGGCTCTTGAATTCCGGGCGGTCCCAGCTTCCCGTCTCAAGGATGTCCGCGAGGATCGCAACGGCGTCGACCACGTCCTGATGAGACAGGTAGAGCGGCGTGAAGCCGAAACGCATCACATCCGGTGCCCGAAAATCGCCAATCACGCCACGCGCAATCAACGCCTGCATGGCAGCATACCCTTCTTCAAACCGGAACGAGACCTGACTGCCGCGGGTTTCCGGATCGCGCGGGCTCGCCAGTGTTAGTTGCGGGCATTTCTCCTCTACCTCCTTAATAAACAATTCGCTCAAGGAGATGGACTTCTTCCGGATGTCAGCCATGTCGACATCTTCAAAGACGTCCAAAGCGGCATAAAGGCTGGACAGCGACAGGATCGCCGGTGTTCCAACCGTCATACGGTTCACACCATGAACAGCGCGATAATCGAGATCGAAAGCAAACGGCGCCTCGTGCCCCATCCAACCCGTGACCGGGGATGTCACTTTCTCCAGATGACCCTCAGCCACATAAAGAAACGCTGGTGCCCCAGGCCCACCATTGAGGTATTTGTACCCGCACCCAATGGCAAAGTCGGCTTTTGCCCCTTCCAGATCGACTGGGATCGCACCTGCTGAATGTGCCAGGTCCCAAATCGCGAGCGCACCCGCTTGGTGGGCCTTTTTCGTCAACGCAGCCATGTCGTGCAAACGGCCCGTCCGGTAGTCGACCTGCGTCAGCATAACAACCGCAACCTCTTCAGTTATAGCGCCGTCAACGTCTTCGGGCGCGACGACCCTCAACTCGTGACCTTTGTCGAGCAACTCGGACAAGCCGGACGCCACATAGAGATCTGTTGGAAAGTTCCCGTTGTCGGACAGGATCACCTTCCTGTCCGCCCGGAGGGAGAGAGCCGCTGCGAGCACCTTGAACACATTTACAGAAGTGCTGTCGCACGCCACAACTGAACCTTCAGGTGCGCCGATCAGCCGGCCAATTCGATTTCCGACCCGCAGTGGCAGATCGAACCAGCTGTGTTCGTTCCAGGATTTGATGAGGCTCGTTCCCCATTCCTGCTCGACAACTTCGGCAAGCCGGGCCGGGACATTTTTCGGCAGGACACCAAGCGAATTCCCATCCAGGTAGATCACGCCTTCCGGTATCTTGAATGCATCCTTTTTCGTGCGAAGGACGTCATTTTTGTCAGAAGGGTGCTGGGATTGCATATGGATCTCTTGTACCAGTTTGTCTGATTTGTTGGGAGCCGCACGCTATCAAAGGGCAACCAACGGAACAACTGTTTCCCCAAGCCGATGTTCACAGGAAAATCAGTCGTTTCGAAAATGTCGCAATCAACACAGAATTGCTCGTTATACTGCCATTTTGGGTGGTGAGACCTGATAGTTTGCGCCTCATCTGTCACACAACCGGTTCCCGGCAAAGGTAAGAGCACTCTTCAACGATGTTCATCAGCGTTTTTGATATTTTCAAGATCGGTATCGGCCCCTCCAGTTCACACACTGTCGGACCGATGGTAGCAGTTCACCGCTACGTTGATCGACTGAGGGGCAACCCGACCGTATGCCGGTCCGCGTCACGCATTACAGTGACGCTTCATGGGTCTTTGGCGTTTACCGGAAAGGGACACGCCACCGACAAGGCGGTGTGCCTTGGATTGTTGGGCGCAACTCCGGACACGCTGGACCCGGATCAAGTCGAACCGATGCTGGAGAAACTAGCTTCAGATAAGCGCTTGCGGATCGACGGTCTCTTTGATCTTCCGTTCCATCCGGAAAAGGACGTGATCTTTGACTACGGCCCCTCATTGCCGCTTCATGCGAATGGCATGACCTTTCATCTTCTTGGCAGCGACGGCTCCGTACTCGACAGTTTTGTCTTTTATTCAATCGGTGGTGGCTTCGTCGCCAGCGAAGCAGAACTGCGCAAGACAACCAACGAACCGGTCAATGAGCTCGCCCGGCAGGAAGTTCCCTTCCCGTTCGCTTCCGCCAAACAAATGCTGGAGATGGGCCAGGACCATGGCTTGAGCATCGCGGAGATGAAACTGCAGAACGAATGCGCAGACAAAACAAAGGAAGAGGTCGAGGCGGGTATCGACAAACTCTGGTCTGCAATGGACGCTTGTATCAATCGCGGCATCACACAGTCCGGCATCCTTCCAGGCGGTTTGAAGGTGAAGCGACGGGCTGCTGACATCTATCAAAAGCTAATCAAGGAAGGCCGCTCAAACCCTCCGTTTGAACACAATGTCGTCGACTGGCTGGGTGTCTATGCCATGGCAGTCAACGAAGAAAACGCAGCTGGAGGGCGGGTTGTCACGGCCCCGACCAATGGCGCTGCTGGCGTCATTCCGGCGGTCACCCGCTACTATCTTGATCATTGCCCCGACGCGGACGCCAATGGCATTCGAACGTTTTTGCTCACAGCTGCTGCGATTGGCGGCATCATCAAGTCGAATGCCTCGATTTCTGGTGCCGAGGTCGGGTGCCAGGGCGAAGTCGGCTCAGCATCCGCCATGGCCGCAGCGGGGCTCTGCGCAGCACTAGGTGGCACCAATGAGCAAATCGAAAATGCTGCTGAAATTGCCCTGGAACACCATCTGGGCATGACCTGCGACCCGATTGCCGGCCTCGTCCAGGTTCCCTGCATCGAACGCAACGCACTCGGCGCTGTAAAAGCCGTAACGGCGGCCTCATTGGCTTTGCGCGGCGACGGCTCGCACTTTGTTCCCCTTGATGGATGTATCGAGACCATGCGCCAAACCGGCATGGACATGATGGAGCAATACAAGGAAACATCCAAAGGCGGTCTGGCGGTCAACATCGTGGAATGCTGATACCCGCCCAAAAATTCAGATCTGCTGCAGACGGGTTTTGTGGGCGTGGGCGATATGGCGCCGGGCGGCGGCTTCAGCAGCCTCGGAGTTACCGTTGGCAATCGCGGTCACAATGGCCGCATGCTCTTCGACAGCCGTTTCACGGCGCTCCGGTGTGTCGAGCGTTGTTCCTGCCATGAGGATCAGGGACAGGCGCAAATGCTCGATCTGATCGACGAGATAGCGGTTGTGCGAGGCAAGGCACAGGCGCCGGTGGAACTCCCGGTTTGACCGGACAAGGCTGTCCGTATCGGTAACCCGTTTGCGGTCCGCATCCACCAAATCCTGAAGGATTTCGATTTCCGGTTTCGAGGCGTGCTTTGCGGCAAGACCTGCAGCCGTCCCCTCCAGAACTTCCCGCATGAAATAGACTTCGTTGATCTGGTTGTGATCGAGCGTCGGGATCACCATGCCCCGGTTGGGTTCGTGCACAGCAAGGCCTTGCGCCTCTAGCCGTTTCAACCCCTCACGGATCGGCGTGCGGGACACACCGAAACTCTCGGCGAGATCGGCTTCGCGTAACCGATCGCCCGGCTTGAGCGTGCGTTCTTCGATGAGGCCGATCAGCCGGTGATAGATTTCAGATCCGTTCATGCCAAATCTGATAGCCTGTGGAAGCCCTTATGCCAAGCCGATAGTCCGGCAGTGCACGAAGACGAGCTGTGTGAATGAAATGCGCTGCCCCGGTCTTGAACCGGGGCCATGGCTTTTTGGTCCCGGCGCGAGGCCGGGACAGCATTGGCATTGTCAGGTTAGGCTTAGTGCAGCCGGACGCCCTGACGCTTCAGTTCGATTTGCAGCAGGGCAATATCCATCGCATCCAGGTCGATGCCATGTTTCACGGAGATTGCAGCGGCAACGCCCGCGCCCTGACCTGTCACCGTGCAGCACATCATGTTCCGTGTGGCCGCATGGCTAACCTTGTCACCTCCAGTCGCACGTCCGGCAACGAGTAGATTCTTCACGCCCTTCGGAAGCATGGTACGGTACGGCAGCTGGAAATATCGGCCCGTGGTCGGCAGGATGAGAATGCCGTACCCATCGATGAATTCCGGGAATATGCCGACGCTGTCGTCAAACCGACCCTGCTCGCGAACATCGTGGCCGGTCATGTCATAGGCCGCCAGTATCTTGCGGGTGTCCCGAATACCAATGGTCATCCCGAAATTCCGCAGCTTGGCGTCTTCACAGCCCGGCTGATACCGCTTCAAGGCTTCGACAGCGAGCATGGCCTGGCGGCGGCCCTCGATCTCGTTGCGCGTCATGGAATCCGGATCGGTCCCGTCACACTCTGGCAAGTGCACCAGATTCAAATACGTCAGATCCCCGCTATCATAGACAGCACCCCAGGTTCCGGAAATGGTCTGCAAATGAGCCGGAATAATACCGGCTTCCAGGGCCTGCTTGAACGGCTTCTTCAGGAATGGCGAGAACATCTTGTCCTCCTTGCCGGTGGTTTCCACCGTCCATTCGCCGCTTTCCCAGTCCTTGTAGGTGTGCGGATCGGCCTTGACGGCCTCCATGAATTTCCGCTTGTCGACTCCGTTCATAGAAAACATGACGGAGGCCGCCTGCATTTCCTCAACCGGTGTCTTGTGCGTCTCGGCCCCGGCGCGATAGGCAATGTCGGCATCGCCCGTTGCATCAATCACGCGCTTTGCGAGGATCGCTTCGCGGCCTGCCTTGCTTTCGGTAATGATGCCCTTGATCTCGTTGCCGTCCATGATCGGAGCCGCAAAGGCACGATGCATCATCGGCCGGATGCCGGCTTCTTCAACCAGATTGTCGGCGACCAACTTGAAGCCTTCCGCATCGATCGCATCGCTATCGGATTGCGGCTCCGGTGTCGTAGCGCCGGCTTCACGCGCACGGCTTTCGAATTCTCGGCCGACACCCTCCGTATCAACGGTCTTCTCGTGACGGTACCAGGCAAAGCCCTCGACGCCCACTGCCGTGATGTTGCCACCCAAACAGCCGAAACGCTCCACAAGCGTCACATCAACGCCGGCGCGCGCAGCGCCAAGTGCAGCAGACAGGCCGCCCGGGCCAGAGCCTACCACTAGAACATCGGTTTCATGAATGACGTCAATTTCGCGCGCGGGTTCCGTGATTGTCTTCACGATGCCTCCAAAACCTCTTGAAAAGCGGAACTTACTCTCCGGGGTGGTAGAGCCGTCCGCCAATCACCGGGCCACTGGCTCCGGTCGTTTCCGGGAAGGTTGTCGGCAATCCGGCCAGCCGCCGCGCGCCCAAAAACGCCATCGCCTGTGCTTCAAGCGCATCGCCATCAATGTTGTAAACATCCGCCGAAACGACGTCACCGGACAGCTCTTCCTGTAATCGGCGGAGTAACACGGGATTATGGCGCCCGCCACCACAGACCAGCCACGATTTTACACGTTTTGGCAAAAGTGTTTGTGCCATTGAGATAGTGCCAACCGTGAACGCCAGAAGTGTTGCCGCGCCGTCTTCAAGGCTCAATCCTTCAACGAAATCTCCGGAAAAGCTGTACCGGTCCAATGACTTTGGTCCAGCCTCCGACAAAAACGGATGGGATAGAGCATCAACAAGACGGTCTTCCGAAACTTTGCCTTTTGCCGAAATCTCACCACCAGCATCATAGTCACCAGCCCCATGCCGCCGGATCCAGTCATCCAGCAGCGCATTCCCCGGCCCTATGTCGAATGCATGTAGGGTTTCGCCATCTATGAATGTGAGATTGGACACACCGCCAATGTTCAAAAAGCAGATCGGTTCCTGCTCACCGCCGACCAGAGATCGCGCGAGCGCCTGATGATAGACCGGAACAAGCGGTGCGCCCTGCCCTCCGGCCGCCATATCCGCCAAGCGAACGTCGCCGATCACAGGGACCTTCAAGATGTCCGCCAGCAGTTGCGGGTCACCGAGTTGGACGGTCTCGCCTGCGTCCGGATCATGCCAAACGGTCTGGCCATGAAAGACGACAGCGTCGGGTACCAAAGCGTGTTTCCCAAGAAACGCCCCAACAGCCTCGGCATGGTCTTCGGTCACGGCACGAGCCAAGTTCGGCCAATTCTCCCGGCCCGTTCCTTTCTTCGCCGCAGCCTCCAGAACACGCGTTCGCGTTTCCGGCCGGTAGTTGATGGTCTCAGCTGGGCCAAACGCACTCACTTCACGTCCGTCGGTCCTAATCTCTGCCAGATCAATTCCGTCGGCGGATGTGCCGCTGATCGTGCCGACAATCGACCAACCGGTCATAGAAGCGCTGCCCCCTGGAGGCTGTCCTCCGCAATGTCGAACATCTCATTGATCTGATTTTCGGTGATGATCAGCGGCGGGCAGAACGCCATGGCGTCCAGCATGTTACGCGAGATCAGGCCCTTTTCGAGGAATACCGCATTTGTTCGCGCGCCAAGTGCACCCGGTGTATCCGCCAACGCTTCGTGGTGAAGCTCTGCCGCACCGATGAGCCCGATCCCCCGGGTTTCAACCACCAGCGGGTTTTGCGCCAGACCGGCGAGCCGCTTCTGAAAAAGTGGCGCCATCGCGCGCACGTTTCCAACGAGATCGCGCTCTTCAATGATCTTCAGGTTTTCCAAGGCAACCGCCGCCGCAACAGGATGGCCGCTACCGGTATAACCATGACCAAGGACGCCAATCTTGTGGGATTCGTCCGCAATCGGCTGATAAACATCGTCATTGATCAACAGAGCCGAGATCGGCTGATAGGAGGACGACAACGCCTTCGATAGGGTCATGATGTCAGGCTGCAGATTGTAGGTCTGGGTCCCGAACATATTGCCGGTCCGGCCAAACCCGCAGATGACCTCGTCGGCGACAAACAGGATGCCGTATTTCTTGAGCACAGGCTGGACGGCTTCCCAGTACCCTTCCGGAGGAACGATGACACCGCCCGCGCCCATAACCGGCTCCGCAAAGAAAGCCGCGATTGTCTCCGGGCCCTCGGCAAGGATCAGATCCTCAAGATCCTGGGCGCAGCGTTTGGCAAAATCCGGTTCGCTTTCGCCGTCTTTTTTCTGGCTGCGGTAATGCGGGCTCGTTGTGTGCAGGACTTGCGGCAGAGGTAAATCGAAGGAGCGATGGTTGTTCGGAAGGCCGGTCAGGCTTGCCGAGGCGATCGTCACGCCATGATATCCGCGCACTCGCGAGATTACCTTTTTGCGTTCCGGCTGGCCCAGCGCATTTGACCGGTACCAGATCAGTTTCAGCGCCGTGTCGTTGGCCTCGGACCCGGAATTGGTGAAATAGACCTTGGACATCGGCACTGGCGCCATTTCGATCAGCTTTTCGGCAAGCTCGATCGACGGTCCGTGCGTCTTATAAGTGAATGTATGGTAGTACGGCAGCTTTTCCATCTGGCGGGCGGCAGCATCGACCAAACGTTTTTCCCCGAAACCGACGGCAACACTCCAAAGGCCGGCCATGCCCTCAATGTAGCGCTTGCCGTTGATGTCGGTGACGTAAATTCCCTCGCCCTTGTCGATCACAAGTGATCCGGTCTCTTCTTGCTTCCGGGCATCTGCATAGGAATGAAGCTGGACCGCGACATCGCGGGCTTCAAGGGAATTTGGGAGCTGCGTCATGAACCGCCTCTGAGACCTTCTGGATCGACAATGACTTGAAAGCCAAGAGCAACTCAGTTCCGCCGCCCCGGCTGAAGCCCAAGCTAGAACCTTTCCTTTCAAACGGGAAGGGCTGAGTCATCGACCGGGTGTTAGCAAGCCTCAGACGTAAACCATTGTTGGTGAATTACGGGCCGCTCAGTTGGCAACAGCAGCCCGGTGTTCCGTCTCATGATACGGCACTACTTCGGCTGCTTGTCCAACGTTGGCAAAGACTTCGCCAACCGCAATCAATACCGGGCCGTCTGTTGCCAAGCTCTCCACTCCGTCAGCGAGGTCTGACAATGCGCCTGACCAGCTGGCCGAATTCTGCCGGGAAACATTGGCCATCACCCGTACGGGAGTATTCGGCTGACGGCCTTCAGAAATCAACCGCTCGCTGATCCGGCTTGCCATGCGGCGCCCCATGTAAAAAACAGTGGTTGTTGCAGGATCAGCAAGTCCGGTCCAATCGACTGTATCGGGCAGCGCGCCTTGACGCGAATGTGCCGTTACAAAACGAACGGCCTGAGCGTGATCACGGTGGGTCAACGAGACGCCAAGTTCGGCGGCCATTGCAGAGGCTGCGGTAATGCCGGGAACGACGCTGGCCGGAATGCCTTCTTCAGCCAGCCTTGTCAGCTCTTCGCCCGCCCGTCCGAAAATCATCGGATCGCCGGATTTCAGCCGGACGACGTGTTTGCCCTGTCCGGCGAGCGACACCATCATGTCGTTGATGTCTTCCTGACGGCAGCTTTCCCGTCCGCCGCGCTTGCCGACCAGCATGCGTTTGGCTTCACGGCGCGCGAGTTCCAGAACACTGTCGTCGACCAGATCGTCAAACAGGATGACATCGGCGGATTGAAGCGCCCGCATGGCCTTCAGGGTCAGGTTTTCCGCATCGCCCGGTCCGGCGCCGACCAAGGTCACCCGGCCCTGCACAACGTGAGCTGCCTCGCCGAAAACGTCTTCCAGATCACGGCTTGTGGCCACTTCTTCGGCAGCCTTTCCGGAAAAGGCCATGTCAGTAAAGCGTTCCCAGAATCGGCGGCGCTCTGCTCCCGGTGCGAGGCTTTCCAGAACGCGGGCCCGGATCCGGCCCGCAAGTGCTGCCCAGTCCTGAAGCGAGGTTGGCAACAGCGTTTCAATGCGCCGCCGGATCGCCTGCCCGAGGATCGGGGCGACGCCATTGGTCGAGATGCCGATGACGACCGGTGAGCGGTTGACGATGGAGCCGAACTGGAACTCGCAAAACGGCGGATTGTCGATGACGTTGACCGGAACGCCTGCGGCCTTGGCAGCGCAATAAAAGGCCTGTGCCGCGCCGTCCGAGGAGGCATCGGCGATGGCAAGCGCGGCCCCTGAAATCACGTCCGTGCTCCACGGACGGGCATGATGAACAAAGCGGCCCTTCACGCTGCCGCGCTCCAGAAGCGTTTGAAAAACCTCGCTGAGCTCTTCGGCAAAGACGTGCACTTCTGCCCCGCTGGCGGCCAGAAGTTCCGCCTTCCAGGCGGCAGCATCCGTTCCTCCGGCGAGAACCACCTTGCGGCCTTCAAGCGGAAAGAACAACGGCAGGCTCGCCAAAGGCTCGACCCTTGCCGCACGCCGTTTCGGGCGCACTTCAGCTGGCTTGCGCGATGTCGGCATCTTCACGTGTCTCCTTGGCAACAGCGTCGAGCAGGGTCTGGATTTCGGAGCGGCAGGACCCGCAATTGGTTCCGGCTTTCAGGCAGGCACCAATGGCCTTGACGGTGGTGGCACCCTTCGTGGCTTCGGCGGCAATTTCCGAGCTGCCGACCTGAAAGCAGGAGCAGACGATTGCCCCCTTGTCCGGACGGTCTGCCGGTGGACGGCCCGCAAGAACCCGGAACCGCTGATCTTTGTTCGACGTTTCAGCGGTCAACAACCCGCAGGCCCACGGCCGGGAAACAGCGACGGGATCAGGCGCGAAGAAAAACGCTCCGGCAAGGTTTGCGCCAGTCCAGCCCGCGATCCTGAGCGCGCCCGTTGTGCCGTCTTCGAACCGCAGGAATTCTGTGTCTTCGGGAAGGAGCCGGCCGGCAAGTTTTTCGGGATTGGTGGACCTGTCGCCCGCCAGTTCGACCCGCCAGCCGCCTTCGGTCGGAGCAATGGCCCAATATCCGGTATCGAGCTGGTCCGGCTTTTCTCGCAAGACGGCAAAGCCATGCCAGGCAAATTCCAATTTGCGAATGGCAACAGATGTGAACTTGGAGCCGGGCTGACCGGACACCGGATCTGTTTCCGGCGCGACCACGGCATCGATCCGGCCTTTGGAGCTGACCTGATCGGTCCAGTGCATCGGCACGAACACCGATCCTTTCTGCGCCCGGTCAGTAATCTGCGCCCGGACTATGACAGACCCGTGAGGGCTTTTGACTTCCATCAGATCGGCTGCAGCAATCCCGGCATCGCGTGCATCTTGCGGGTGCAGTTCGGCGAAAGGCTCGGCAATATGCGAAGACAAGCGCGGCGTTTTGCCTGTCCTCGTCATGGTGTGCCAGTGATCGCGGATCCGGCCGGTGTTCAGAACCAACGGGAACCGCCGTTCGCGCTTGCGCGGTTCCTTGTGAGAGACTGCAATGAAATTCGCCTTGCCGTTCGGTGTGAAAAAACCACCCTTGGCAAAGAACCGCGTTTCGCCATTGCGCACGGTTGCCCCGGCCTGCGGCCACTGGACGGGCTCAAGATCGTCGAATTCGGCCGCCGGGATGTCTTTCAGGGCACTGATGTCGAAATCCCGTGTGCCATTGTTTCCGGCATTGGACAGTGCCGCGTGTTCCCGGAAAACAGCGTCCGGGCCATCGTAGTGAAACGCGTCTTCAAACCCCATCCGGCGGGCAACGTCCGCCAATTGCCACCAATCGGGTTTTGTCTCACCGGGCAGATCCAGGAACTTCTTTTGCCGTGAAATCCGCCGCTCGGAATTGGTGACGGTGCCGTCCTTCTCGCCCCAGGCCGCGGCAGGCAGAAGAACATCCGCATAGGCGACAGTATCGGCCGCCCGCGTCACATCGGAGACGACCACGAACGGGCAGGTTTTGAGCGCTTCTGCGACCCCATCGGCGTTCGGCAGGCTGTCGACCGGATTGGTGGCCATGATCCAGAGCGACTTGATCTTGCCATCCCTTGCCGCCTGGAAAAGGTCAACCGCTTTCAACCCGTGTTTTGATGCAATAGCCGGGCTCTGCCAGAAGTCTTGCACGAGCGCGCGGTGGTCCGGGTTCTCGATCGCCATGTGGGCGGCGAGCATGTTGGCAAGGCCGCCGACCTCCCTTCCGCCCATGGCATTCGGCTGGCCTGTTGCCGAGAACGGCCCCATCCCCGGTTTGCCGATCCGGCCGGTTGCCAAGTGCGTGTTGATGATCGCATTGACTTTGTCGGTGCCGACAACCGATTGGTTGACCCCCTGGCTGTAAAGCGTAACTGTCTTTTCGGTTCGCGCCACCAGTGTGTAGAAGGTCGCGATGTCATGGGGCGTCAGGCCGGTTTCATCTGAAATCCGGTTGATTTCACAAGGACCAGCCGCCGCGAGTGTCTCTTCAAAGCCGTTCGTATAGGCCGCGATATAGCTGCGATCCAGGGTTTCTGTTTCCGCAAGGAAGGACAGCAGGCCATTGAACAGCGCGACATCCGTGTCGGGCTTCAAGCCAAGGTGCAGATCGGCGATGGCGCAGGTTGCCGTTTCACGCGGATCGACCACGACGACCCGCATGTTCGGATTGTTTGCCTTTGCCGCTTCGACCCGCTGAAACAGCACCGGGTGACACCAGGCAAGGTTTGACCCGACCAGCACGAGAAGATCGCAGGTTTCAAGATCCTCATAGGTTCCCGGAACGGTGTCGCTGCCGAACGCGCGCCGGTGGCCGGCAACGGACGAGGCCATGCAGAGCCTGGAGTTGGTGTCGATGTTGGCCGAGCCGATGAAGCCTTTCATCAGCTTGTTGGCAACGTAATAGTCCTCGGTCAGGATCTGGCCGGAGACATAAAACGCAACGCTGTCCGGCCCGTGATCTCTGATGGCTTCAGAGAATTTACGGGCAACAAGGGTGAGCGTGCTGTCCCAATCGGACCGTTTGCCGCCGATTTCCGGATACAGCAGCCGGTCTTCCAGCGACAGGGTTTCCCCCAGCGCCGACCCCTTTGAGCACAAGCGGCCAAAATTAGCGGGATGATCCGGATCGCCGGCAATGCCCACCGATCCGTCTTCCTTGAGTGTTGCCAGCACCCCGCACCCGACCCCGCAATATGGGCAGGTGGTCTTGACCGTTTTTTCTTTTGATGTTCCGGTCATCGGGCGCGGCTCCTTGGGCTTTCCTCGAATTTTGATTGGATGGACGCGGTCAGCTTGCCGACCGGCGTGCCAGATCGTCGGCGGCAAGGAGCACCTTGCCGCCCTCGACTTTGGCGGCCGTCACCGGGACTGCGCCTTCATCGGCACCGGTTGCAAGACCCGTTGCCAGATCAAACACCCAGTTGTGCAAGGGACAGGTGACCGACGTGCCATGGACAATGCCCTGGCTGAGCGGCCCGCCCTTGTGCGGGCAGCGGTCGTCCAGCGCGAAGACTTCATCGTCAACAGTGCGGAACACAGCAATGCAGCCGGCATCGGTTTTCACCACCCGGGCGCCTTCGCGCGGGATGTCGGTCAGATCGCCGATCGCGACCCAATTCTTCAGTTCCGCATTCATTCGGCCGCCTCCCGCGTGAGTACTGCCATCGGCTTGAACTCGTGCTTGTCCTTGCCGGAGACACGCTCCGACCACGGATCGACCTGGGCGAATTTCTGGGAGAAGACAAAACGGTCGTAGTAAGCTTTGCGCTTGTCCGTGTCGTCCATGATCTGACGACGGATCTCGTCATAGCCGATGCGTTTGGCCCATTTGTAGATCCGCTCCAGGTAGTGACCCTGCTCGCGGTACATTTGCGTGAGTGCGACGATATGTTCGAGGGCCTCGTCTTCGGTTTTGACGAGACCGAGGACCTCGGTTCCCTTGATGTCGAGCCCAGCCGCGCCCGCAAAATGGATCTCGAAGCCGCTATCGACACAGACTACACCGATGTCCTTGCAGGTTGCTTCGGCGCAATTGCGCGGGCACCCCGAGACAGCCAGCTTCAGTTTGGCTGGTGTCCAGGAGCCCCACATGAACTTCTCGATGCGGATGCCGAGCCCCGTGGAGTCCTGGGTTCCGAACCGGCACCAGTCCGTGCCCACACATGTCTTCACGGTCCGAAGGCCCTTGGCATAGGCCTGCCCGGACACGAACCCGGCCTTGCCGAGATCGGCCCAGACGGCGGGCAGGTCTTCTTTCCTGATGCCCAGCATGTCGATGCGCTGGCCGCCGGTGCACTTCACCGCAGGGATGTTGAACTTGTCGACGACATCGGCAATCGCGCGCAGCTCCTTGGAGGAGGTCATCCCGCCCCACATGCGCGGCACGACGGAATAGGTCCCGTCCTTCTGGATGTTCGCGTGGACGCGCTCATTGATGAAACGGGACTGATAGTCGTCCGCATATTCATCCGGCCAGTCGCTGACGAGGTAGTAGTTCAGCGCTGGGCGGCATTTGGCGCAGCCGCCGGAAGAGGTCCATTCCAGTTCCTGCATCACGGCAGGGATGGTCTTCAGTCCCTTGGACTTGATCAACCGGCGGACGTCCGAGTGCCCGAGATGCGTGCAGCCGCACATCGGCGTGACAGCGGACGGATTGTAGGCATCGCCAAGTGTCACCTGCATCAATTGTTCGACCAATCCTGTACAAGTCCCACAGGATGCCGAAGCCTTGGTGTGGGCACGCACGTCATCAAGGGATGTCAGGCCCTTGTCAGTGATCGCGCCTACGATTTTTGATTTACATACGCCGTTGCAGCCGCAGATTTCCGCATCATCCGGCAAGGCTGCAACGGCCGCCGTAGGGTCCAGGGGGGCGCCCCCCTGATACGCCTGGCCGAAGATCAAGGTCTCCCGCATTTCCGAGACATCTGATTGTTTTTTCAAAAGATCGAAGAACCACGGGCCATCGGCTGTCTCGCCGTAAAGCACCGCGCCAATGATTTTGTTGTCCTTCAAAACGAGGCGTTTGTAGACTCCGGCGCACGCATCGCGCAGGACGATTTCCTCACGGTCTTCGCCTTCGGCAAAATCGCCAGCCGAATAAAGATCGACGCCGGTGACTTTCAGTTTTGTTGCCGTCACCGAGCCAGAGTACTCGGAGGCGCCACCAAGGAGATTGTCCGCTATGACCTCGGCCATCTCGTAGAGCGGGGCAACCAGGCCGTAGCACTGGCCATTGTGCTCTACGCATTCGCCGAGGGCATAAATATCCGGGTCGGCTGTGCGCATGGTGTCGTCAACGAGAATGCCGCGGTTCACATCCAGTCCGGCAGTCTTTGCAAGATCAGCTGACGGGCGAATGCCAACCGCCATCACAACGATGCTGGCTTCGATCTCAGTTCCGTCATCCAGCCGGATACCTTTGACGTTCCCGGCACCGTCATCGACGATCTCGTGGCTGTTGGCTTTGGTGCGCACATCAATGCCACGGCGCTTGAATTCTTCCTCCAACAGGAATCCGGCAGCCGGATCGAGCTGGCGTTCCATCAGCGTCGGCATCAAGTGAAGGACCGTGACCTCCATGCCCTGCATCTTCAGACCGGCTGCGGCTTCAAGGCCAAGCAGCCCGCCACCGATCACAACAGCGCGGCCACCGCCCTTTGCGGCATCCAGCATCTGATCGACATCATCAAGGTCGCGATAGGTGAGGACGCCATTGAGATCCTTGCCCGGCAGCGGGATGATGAAGGGATTGGACCCGGTCGCGATGACCAGCTTGTCGTAGTCGACTGAGATGCCGTTTTCCGATGTGACGGTTTTGGCGGAACGGTCGATCTCTGAAACGCGAGCCGACTTGTGCAGGGTCACGCCATGCTCAGTGTACCAGTCGTCGCCATGGGTGATAATGTCTTCATAGGACTTCTCACCGGAGAGGACCGGGGACAACATAAGCCGGTTGTAGTTCACCCGTGGTTCGGCGTTGAAGATCGTGACGTCATAAGCGTCCTTGTCCTGATCAAACAGATGCTCCAGCATCCGGCCCGGCGCCATGCCGTTGCCGATGATGACAAGCTTTTGTTTCGTCATGGTTGCCATCCCCCTTTCATTCCGCTGCTTCTATCGCGGCCTTTTGACGGGCCATGCGCGCAGCACGTTTTTCCTGGATGGATTTGAGTTGGTCTTCACTCGGATCCGCGCCGCCCTCATAGGCTTCAAGGAAGTCGAGAAGTTCTTCGCGGTAGGCGTAGTAATCCGGGTGGGCCAGCAGTTCCTTGCGCGAGCGCGGGCGCGGCAGATCCACCTCCATGATGTTGCCGATCCGCGCATTCGGGCCGTTCGACATCATCACCACCCGGTCGGCGAGCAGGATCGCTTCATCGACATCATGGGTGACGCAGATCGCCGTCACCTGGGTGCGCTTCCAGACGTCCATCAGGACGTCCTGCAATTCCCAGCGTGTCAGGCTGTCGAGCATGCCGAATGGTTCGTCGAGAAGGAGCAGTTTTGGCGACAGTGCAAAGGCGCGGGCAATCCCGACGCGCTGCTTCATGCCGTTGGACAGATCAACTGCCGGCTTTTGCATAGCATCGGCGAGACCGACCTTGGACAGGTAGTATTCGATGACGTCGCGCTTTTCCTGCTTCGACGCATCCGGATAGACCTTGTCGACGCCAAGGGCGACATTCTCATAAGCCGTCAGCCAGGGCATCAGGCTCGGCGCCTGAAACACAACTGCACGGTCGGGACCGGCCTGCGTGACATGCGTGCCGTCAAGGATGATGGCGCCCTCGGTAATCGGATTGAGGCCTGCGACCATGGACAGAACCGTCGACTTGCCGCAGCCGGAGTGGCCGATCAGCGTGATGAACTCGCCCTTGTTCATCTTCAGATCGAACCCATCGACAACAGTCAGTGGGCCTTTCGGTGTCGGATAGACCTTCTTGAGCTGTGAGAACTCCAGGAAGCGCTCGTCTTTCAGTGTCTCCGCCGCTTTTTCATAGACGGCCGGCAGCTTGTCGTCCGACTTCAACCGCTGGGTGATCGGAACGATTTTCGGCAGGACGATGTCACGTTCCAGATCCGCACCGCGTTCGGCCCCAACCGCCATAAGATATTCGGTAATGTCTGCTCGAAGCTTGATGAAGTCGTCATTATGGTTGAGTTCGCCCCGGTCACGCGGACGTTTGAACGGAACCTTGAATTCCGGCCCAAGCGTGGCGGACGTTCCGGGTTTCAATGGAACAATCCGGTCTGCCAGGAGGATCGCTTCATCCACGTCATTGGTGATGAGAACGATGGTCTTCTTTTCTTGCTCGCAGATCGCCGCAAATTCATCTTGCAGCTTGGCGCGGGTCAAGGCGTCGAGCGCGGACAGCGGCTCATCGAGCAGCAGGAGTTCGGGCTGCATGGCAAGAGCCCGGGCGACCGCCACACGCTGCCGCATGCCGCCGGAAAGCTCCGCCGGCTTGCGGTCCTTGGCGTGGGCCAGACCGACCATCTCGATGTATTTGTCGCAGATTTCCTTACGCTCCCTGGCGCTCTTCTTCTTGAAGACACTGTCGACAGCAAGCGCGACGTTTCCCGTGACCGACAGCCACGGCATCAGGGAGTAGGACTGAAAGACAACACCCCGGTCCGAGCTCGGTCCATCAATCTCCTTCCCCTTGAAGATGATCCCGCCGGTGTCCGGTTCGATCAGGCCTGCAAGCAGCGAGATGAGGGTCGTTTTACCGGTTCCCGAGAACCCGACGATGGCAATGAACTCGCCGTCGTCGACCTTGAGATTGATGTCGTCCAGAACATCGGTGCGGCTGGCGCCTTCACCGTAAGACTTCGAGACGCCGGAGATTTCCAAAAAGGACATCAGGGTCTCCTTACCGGTTGGCCGAGAATGTGAAGGCGCGTTGCAGGGCAAACATCAGCCGGTCGAGCATGAAGCCGATGAGACCAATGGTCAGAACAGCGACCATGATTTTCGCAAGCGACTGGGAGGACCCGTTCTGGAACTCGTCCCAGACGAATTTGCCAAGACCCGGATTCTGGGCAAGCATTTCAGCTGCGATCAGAACCATCCAGCCCACACCCAGCGACAAACGCAGACCGGTGAAGATCAACGGTAGAGAGGACGGCAGAACCAGCTTGGTGATGGTCTTCCAGGTCGGGAGTTGCAAAACGCGGCCGACATTCATGAGATCCTTATCGACAGAGGCAACGCCGAGCGCAGTGTTGATCAGCGTCGGCCACATGGAGCACAGCGTGACTGTCACCGCCGAGATCAGAAGGGATTTGGACAACCAGTCATACGGGTTCGCGTAAGTCGCAGAGACAATCATTGTGACGATCGGCAACCAAGCAAGCGGCGAGACCGGCTTAAAGATCTGAATGAGTGGATTGATTGCGCCGTTAAAGGTGCGCGACAGGCCCGAGGCAATGCCGAGGGGCACGGCAATGATGGTCGCGATCAGAAACCCGAGACCGACGGTTTTCAGGGAGGTGCCGATCTGGTCGATATAGGTCGGTTTGCCTGTATAGGTCCGGTGCTTGATGCGATCGGTTTTGCCTTCTGCGGCAAACTTAGCGTTGCGGGCGTCCTGCCGTTCATAAAAGGCATCCGCCTTTTCGCGTTCTCGCACATGGTCTTCCCAAAGGTTGACCGTTTGGGTCCAAACTTGCGCTGGCCCTGGCACAGCGCCAAGGGATGTCTGGACTTGCGGTGCGAGCGCTGCCCACATGGCAAGGAACGCCAGGATACCGATCAGCGGGATCACGAGCACCCGCTTCAGCTCGCCCATCTGTTCTTTCGGGCTATCACCAGCGGCGATTTTCAGGAGCGGGACCAGCCAGGAAAAGCCCAGCGCATCCAGCCAGCCACCGGCCTTATTGATCGAAGTAAAAAGTTTTTCCTTGCGGGCGGCCCGGGCAAGGTCCGGGGAGCTAGCTGTATCGGCATTGGCCATCGGTGGCGTCCCTTAACGTCTGAATTCTGGTGTTGGGGAGGTGGAGCGGCGGGCTGCATTCCGCCGCTCCCACAGTCGGGGATTAACCGCCGACCACTTCGTTCCCGTCGACAACCTGCTTGCCTTTCAGGCCGATCGGCAGACTGTCGATGTAGGCGTTCGGCTGTTTTCCGTCGTAGGCAATGCCGTCAATGATGTCGGCTGCCGGGGTCGGAGCACGGTAACCGTCGCTGTCCCACGGGAAGTCTTCCTCGGCCACATGACCTTCCTCGACCAGCATGCGGGCTGCTTTCAGATAGGTATCCGGCAGGTAGACGGACTTGGCGACTTCGTCATACCAGCTGTCAGGCTTGTGCTCTGTGATCTGGCCCCACCGACGCATCTGGGTCAGGTACCAGACGGCATCGGAGTAGTACGGATACGTCGCATAGTAGCGGTAGAAGACGTTGAAGTCCGGGATTTCTCTCTTGTCACCTTTTTCGAATTCAAAGGTGCCTGTCATGGAGTTGGCGATGACCTCAGCATCCGCGCCAACATATTCGGAGCGGGCCAGGATCTCGACGGCCTCCATACGGTTGGCGTTATCATTCTCGTCGAGCCATTTGGCTGCACGAATGAGTGCTTTCGTAATTGCGAGCGTGGTGTTCGGGTTTTCTTCCGTGAACTCCTTGGTCAGACCGAAGACCTTTTCCGGATTGTTCTTCCAGATCTGGTAATCGGTGATGACCGGTACACCAATGCCCTTAAAGACAGCCTGCTGGTTCCAAGGCTCACCCACGCAATAGCCATAGATGGTTCCAGCTTCCAGAGTTGCCGGCATCTGCGGTGGCGGTGTCACGGACAGCAAGGCCTCACCCATGATCTGACCGGAGATATCGCTTTCAGAATAAAAGCCCGGGTGAATGTCGCCTGCTGCCAACCAATAGCGCAGCTCGTAATTGTGCGTGGAAACCGGGAAGACCATGCCCATGTTGAACGGCTTGCCTTCGTCGATGAACTTGTCAACGACCGGCTTCAGAGCAGATGCGCTGATCGGGTGCTGTGGACGCCCATCATCCATTGTGGGGATGTTCGGCTTCATCATTTCCCAGATTTCGTTGGAGACGGTGATGCCGTTGCCGTTGAGATCCATTGAGAACGGCGTGACGATGTGCGCCTTGGTGCCGAAACCGATTGTGGCTGCCAACGGCTGTCCGGCCAGCATGTGCGCCCCGTCCAGTTCGCCGGTGATGACGCGATCGAGCAGTACTTTCCAGTTGGCTTGCGGCTCCAGAGTGACGAAGAGCCCTTCGTCTTCAAAGTAGCCAAGCTCGTAAGCAACAGCGAGCGGTGCCATATCGGTCAGTTTGATGAAACCGAAGGTCAGCTCGTCTTTTTCGACATCGAGCATTTCAGCCATGGCGCCGGTCGCCGGAACCAATGCAGTTGCGGCCAACAGAGTGCCGAGCGCGGCCCGCCGGGTGAATTTGAGTGTATCTCTGAGTGTCACGTTCTGTCCCTCGCAGTTCTTTTTGCGCTGCAATGCAGCATTGGAAGGTCAAACAAAAAGCCGCCGACTGATCCTGCGGGCCTTGGGAGGAGGAACCTGCAAGTCAAATCGGCGGCTTTGCCTGAACGCCCACCAATGGGCGCAATATCGTTAGGCCAACGTCGGCCTCGTATTATTGGTTAGCAGGAACCGTGCCAAACACCACATTTCGAAATTTTCTCATATTTATCAAAGGCGCATGGGCCTAAGGAACAGAGGTGATCGTTTGGCAGCGCAACATGTATTGGCTGAAAATGAAGGCAGGTGATGTTTTTTTGTGCAGCGCAGCAGGGCAAAATGAATGGCAGGACCGCTCTTGATCATGCCGATTTGCCGATGACCAAATCGGAGTTTCACACTGCGGGCATATCGAACAAGCGGATGGTTTGTGGCTCCCCCACCGGCCCAAGCCCGAGCGCAGCTTCATAAAGGTCAGGCGCAAAGATTTCCGCAGCCTGTCTTTCCGCTTCCGGATCGGCCACCGCTTGCCCCCAGCGGACCATCTGGCTGAAGAACCAGACACCTTGTGCGGGGGACGGCGCTGCGCGCAGTCCGCCGGAAAACGTTAGAAAGTCCGGTATGCTCTTGTGAGTATTTTGACCCAGCTTCATATCTCCGCCAAGGGCTGGCACGCAGAGGTCAGGAGAACAATCGATATACGTCGGGCCTGCGAGAAGCTGTGCAAGTTCGGTCAGATTATCAGACTGTGCGCACCAGTCGGCCGCGGCAGAGATTGCGCGCATCAATGCAAACAAGGTGTCCGGCTGGGCGTTTGCCCATTTCCGAGTGATACCAAGGACTTTTTCCGGGCTATCAGGCCAAATCGCCTGTTTGTAAGTCGCAATCCTGCCCGTGCCAGCTTGAACGGCCGCGGTGTTCCAAGGCTCACCTACGCAATAACCGTCCAATTGACCTGCAGCGAGGGCATCGGCCATCAACTGCGGTGGCACAACGGAGATCTCAACATCAAGATCCGGATCAAGTCCGGCTGCTGCGAGCCAATACCGGAGCTCGTAGGCGTGACCTGAAAAAGGATGAACAACGCCGAACCTCAGCCTACCCTCGCCTCTCTCTTTGCGGGCAGAGAGAACCTTTGCAAACGCCACACCCGTAGAAGCAGGATCGCCGTCCGGGTCAGCACCAAGATCTGGCATTTGCCGCCAGATGGAAGCCGCGACAGTGATGGCGTTGCCGCCGAGACCAAGCACCATGGGAGCCAGCATGGGGACCGCAAGACTGGTCAGGTTGAGGCTTGCAGCGATCGGCATCGGCGCGAGCATGTGGGCAACGTCAAAATGGCCGACAGCCAGACGGTCACGAATGTTCGCCCAGGACGTTTCACGGATCAGCTGAAGCGCAATGCCTTCTCGTTCGGCAAAGCCCTTTTCCTTTGCCGCCACCAACACTGCGCTGTCGAGCAGCGGTATGAACCCGGCAATCACCGGTGTCAGTTTGGTGCCCATAGTCTCCTGCTCTCCCCGATAACCGCCCCTCCCTGGCGTTTCGTCTTTTTCTGCATCCGTCAGTCTCCCAGCAGCCCGCTGGCGATGACCAGACTTTGCGCGACTTCAATAATCTTTCGGCTTTGGTTCATCGCCGTCTTACGCAGGAGGTCATAGGCCTCCTGTTCCGTGAGATTTTTCGACTTCATGAGAATGCCCTTGGCGCGGTCGATGGTCTTCCGGTCCGCCAATTCGTTGCGGGCGTCTTCCAGATCCTGTGTGAGTTTTGAAAACGCGCGGAAACGGCTGATGGCCATATCCAGGATCGGCTTGACGCGTTCCCGCTTCAAACCATCAACAATGTAGGCGGAAACACCCGCATCAACTGCCGCCTCAATCGATTGGCTATCGGCCTTGTCGACAAACATCGCAATCGGACGCTGCACAGCCCGCGACACCTGGAACATGTGTTCCAGTCGGTCGCGGTTGGGGTTTTCCAGATCAATGACGATGACGTCCGGGTTGATATCCGCGATTTGCCGGACAAGCCCCTCCATCTGATGCACGAGAATGACTTTCTCATGCCCTGCATCGCGCAATCCCTCTTCAATGATGGATGCGCGGATCTTGTTGTCATCGATGACAAGTATGGATAGCCCGCCCCTCATGCCCGCATTATGCGCAAGGTCATTTTTTATGCAATGCAGAAATGTTGCAGCGCGGCATCAATACACGATCGCACCTTCTTGCGGCGTGATCGCTGCCGGGCTAAAGGCGGTAGCAATAGCGATTTGCGTATCTTGCAGCGGCGAGCCCATACTGTCTTTAAAGGACACACAGGGGCCAAAACCGGATAAGAGGGAAGTCGGATGAAGGTCAATGGAACACAGTACCGCTCGTTGTGGTGGGATGCGGAGTTGAACTGCCTTCAGATCATCGACCAACGTTGGTTGCCGCATGAGTTCAAAACCCAACCAGTGCGGACAATGCAGGAGTTTGCGGACGCGATCGTTGAAATGCGTGTCCGAGGCGCGCCGCTCATCGGCGCAACCGCTGCTTATGGCGTGGCATTGGCCATGGCCAATGATCCCTCTGATGCCAATCTGGACGCCGCCTGGACATTCCTGGAAAAGACGCGCCCCACTGCCATCAATCTGCGGTGGGCGCTAAATAGATGCCGAACCGCGCTCAAACCGCTTCCAGTAGAAGCGCGTGCGGCAGCCGCCCTCCAGCTTGCCCATGACATCGCCGACGAAGATGTCGAGATCAATCGCCGTATCGGTGAAAACGGGTTGAAGCTGATCCGCGACATTGCCGCCAACAAACCGGATGGCGAGCCCGTCCGACTGCTCACGCACTGCAACGCTGGCTGGATTGCAACCGTCGACTGGGGAACTGCGACAAGCCCCATGTATCAGGCCCATGACGCAGGTATTCCGCTGCATGTCTGGGTCGACGAGACACGACCGCGGAACCAGGGGGCCCTCACATCGTGGGAGCTCGGAAGCCACGGCGTTCCGCACACCTACATCACCGACAATGCCGGTGGTCATTTGATGCAACATGGGCTCGTCGACATGGTCATCGTTGGCACAGATCGGACAACCCGACGCGGGGATGTGTGCAACAAAATCGGGACTTATCTAAAGGCACTGGCTGCTCGCGACAACGATGTGCCGTTCTATGTGGCCCTACCCTCTCCAACGATCGACTGGAGCGTGAGCGACGGCGTGTCCGAAATTCCGATTGAAGAACGTTCTGAGCGCGAGACAACCCATATCCAGGGAAAATCGGACGAAGGCGCGATTGGCATTGTGCAAGTCACACCGGATGGCACGTCCGGCGGAAACCCAGCATTTGATGTGACGCCCAACCGGCTTGTAACCGGACTGATTACCGAGCGCGGGATTTGCGAAGCATCACCAGAGGGTTTGGCCGGCTTGTTTCCAGAGATGGCGCAAGCGGCGGAATAGAGAGCGTGGGGCTGTTCAATGGAAGTGCGTCCCCACGATCGGCCCTAGACCACCTTTGCAACGACCGCCAGGCAGTCTCCCATCTTGACCAACCCTGGAAAATGACGGGCCATAAGGATGCCAGATCGTTTGGCCCGATACTCGATCGGAGCGGCACCAGTGCGCTCCGTCGGCCACACCCGTGCAATGACGTCGCCTTCCGCGATCTCGTCTCCCAGGTCAATGACCGGCTCGATCATGCCGCTGTGCTCGCAGAACACGAAACAATCACCATCCGGCATGTCGAGCGTGACACTCGGGCCCAACTCCAGCTCACCTGAGAGGATACCGGCATATTTTAGAAGATTGCGCGCGCCCTTCTTGGCGATGCTGATCGATCGCGCCGTCGCTGTGCCGCCGCCGCCAAGCTCGGTCGTCACAAACACTTTGCCCTTTTGCTCGACTGCCGTGTCGAGCATACCGACACTATCGATTTCCAACATGGTCGCGGAGTACGGCGCGTTGAACGATTGCATAGCGGCGACACACGCGGCCTGCTGGTCTTTGTTGTCCAGAACATGAGCGGCTGCAAAGGGCACAAAATCCAGCGTCTTGCCGCCGGAATGATAATCCAGAACGATATCCGCCATCGGGATCAAAACCGTATCGACGAAATGGGCAATCTTCTGGGTAACGGTTCCGTCCGGCCTTCCTGGGAAGGAGCGGTTGAGATTGCCCTTGTCGATTGGCGACGTGCGCGACCCAGCAAGGAAGGCCGGATGGTTGAGAGCCGGAACTATGATGACCCTCCCCCGAATGTCCTCCAGTTTTAGGGTTACTGCCAGCTCCTGAAGGGCAATCGGCCCCTCGTACTCATCGCCATGATTGCCACCGGTTAAAAGAGCGGTTGGACCATCACCACTCCGCACAACGGTGATCGGGATCATCACAGATCCCCAGGCCGAGTCGTCCCGGCTGTAGGGAAGACGCAAGAAGCCGTGATGAATGCCATCTTGATCAAACGGAATGGTCGGGCTGATCGGATTTCCGGTCATCGATCAATCCTTCACAAACAAGCGCCGGGGCACATCGGCGAGGCATTCCGGTTCGCTCTCGCCAATGACGATGCTTTCCGTGATCTCAAATCCCCAGTCTTCCATCCAGAGGCCGGTCATGAAATGGAAGGTCATGTTTTCTTCCAGAACGGACGTATCGCCGCTGCGCAATGACATGGTCCGTTCGCCCCAATCCGGGGGATAGGACAGTCCGATCGGATAACCAGTGCGATTGTCCTTGGTGATGCCGTGTTTTTTCAAGACCCGGAAAAACGCATGGGCGATGTCTTCACACCGGTTTCCAGCCTTTGCGACTTCAAGCCCTGCTTCCAGTCCCTCCAACACGGCCTTTTCCGCATCAAGGAACTTTTGCGGCGGCTTTCCGAGGTAAAGCGTGCGCGAAAGCGGACAATGGTACCGGTTGTGAACGCCCGCGACCTCAAAGAAGGTTCCCTCACCGGCCTTCATCGGCTGGTCATCCCATGTCAGATGCGGGGCCGCTGCGTCACTGCCCGAGGGCACTAGCGGGACAATTGCCGGATAGTCCCCACCTGCATCCAGGAGTGCATCGTAACGCAAACCCGCATCATAGATGTCGGCCACAAGATCGCATTTGCGAAGACCCGGCTCCGCCTTCTCCAGAATGCGGGCATGGATTTTCTCTACCTTTTTCCCGGCCATACGCATGTAGTCGAGTTCCGGCGCAGACTTGACCGCCCGCTGCCAATTGACCAGCGCATTGGCATCTTGAAAGCGTGCCTTCGGCAGATGCTTTTGCAGCGAGGCAAACGCGGCGGCGGAGAAATAGTAATTGTCCATTTCCACGCCGATATTCAGGTTCGCCCAGCCACGCTCCTCAATCTTCGCAGACAGGTAGTCCATCGGATGCCGCTCCGTGGATTGCACATAATGATCTGGATACCCGATGATGTTGGCGGGATCCATGAAACAGGTGCGCAGCGCTCCATTGGCGTCTTGCCCCCGGCCGAACCAGACCGGATCGCCATCCAAGGACAACAACACCGCCTGATGAACATAAAAGGACCAGCCGTCGTATCCGGTCAGCCAGTTCATATTGGACGGGTCAGAAATGATCAGCAGCTCTACCTCTGCCGCTTCCATTGCCTTGCGAGTCTTGTCGACACGGCGCTGGTACTCGTCTCTCGAAAAACGAAGCGTGAGTTCAATCATCAAACGATCTCCGGCTCATTATGTGTCGATTGTCGTTCCCGCTTGCAGCGACAGAGCCTGCGCGCGGGCGAATGTTGCAATTGCCGTGTCCTGCACCCCCGTTCCAGTAAGGTCACAGATCGTGATGTCAGCATCGGACGCACGCCCCCTAGCCTGCCCTGAGACGATGTCTCCGAGTTCGCTGAAGATTGCCCCGGCACTGACAGAACCTGCCGCCAAAGCTGACCGCAGTTCTCCCATCAACTCGGTTTGAGATTGCCGGTCCGGCACGTAAAGATCGGCCCGCGTCAGACAGGCCGGCTCTAATTCATTCTTTGTGTGCTGGTCTGACCCCATGGCTGTTATGTGGTGTCCGGCACGCAACCATTCGGCCTTAATGAGCGGTTCGGTGCTCGGGGTTGTGGTGACGACCACATCGGCAGCTTCGACAGCGCCTGCAAGGTCCGAAACCGGTGAAACTTCGATTTCCAGACGGGACGCCAACTCGTCTGCGGCTACTCGCGCCTTGGATACGTCCCGCGCCCAAATCGCTGCGTGTTTGATCGGGCGCACAAGGCACAGAGCCTGCAGCTGCAGTTTGGCCTGCAGTCCAGCCCCTACAATACAGGCGCTTGACGCCTGTTCCGGCGCCAAGTGTTTCGCGGCAACGGCACCGGCAGCAGCTGTTCGAACTTCTGTCAGATAGCCATTGTCAAGCATCACGGCTTCGACGAACCCGGTCCGTGCCGAGAACAAGATCATCAAACCAGAATTGCTCGGCAGACCAATCTTTGGATTGTCGAAAAAGCCGGGAGATACTTTCAGAGCAAAGCTATCGAGGCCCGGAACATAGGCTGTTTTAGCATCAACTTCGCCGTTGAAGTCGGGAATTTCCATGGAAAGGATCGGCGGCATCACGACCTTTCCACTTGCCAGGGCCGCAAAAGCCCGCTCAATCTGCTCAACGGCATCTTTGTTAAGCGGAACCGCCGTGCGCAGCTCTGTTTCGGTCAGGATGGTGATTTGCGGCATGGATCAAGCTTCCTCGCTGTTCGCGAGATCAACGTCCTCTCCGGAGATAACGCGATGATGCAGGTTCATATCGATATTACAGCCAGTCAGCAGGACAGCGACGGGCCCTCTTGGATTTACTTTTCCGGCTAAAAGCCCAGCAAACCCAACCGCGCCGCTGCCCTCAACGACTTGACGTTCCTGCCAATAGGCATGACGAATTCCAGCTGCAATTTCGGCCTCGGTGAGCAGAACAATGTCGTCGACGAGCTCCCGGGTGGTTTCAAACGTGAACTGATTGTCGAGACCGATGCCGCCGCCGAGCGAATCTGCGAGGCTGGGTTCTTCGGTGACCTGAACCGGGCGGCCAGCTGTCAGTGAGGCCGCCATCGCCGCGCCCCGCTCCATGGAAAGTCCAACAACTTTCACCGAAGGCCTTGCAGCCTTCAGTGCAGAGGCAACACCCGCGATCAAACCGCCGCCCGACAAGGGGACAAGAACGGTCTGAACCTCCGGGATCTCCTCCAGAATTTCCAGTCCGAGTGTTCCTTGCCCGCTGATAATGTCTGGATGATCAAACGGCGGCAGAAGTACAAGGCCCTCCTCGAGAACCAGACGGTCCGCCTCCAGTTGCGCTTCATCCTGGGACGCGCCGGTTATTCGGATATCGGCTCCAAGTTTCGCAATCGCATCGACCTTGTTTTGCGGAACCAGGCGCGACATGCAAATCGTACAGGAAATCTCTGCCTTCTTAGCTGCATAAGCCAATCCGCGGCCGTGGTTTCCGGTAGATACACACACGACACCTTTTTTGCGCTGGTCCGCAGTCAATTTTGAGATTGCGTTGGTCGCGCCCCGCAGTTTGAAGCTTCCCGTCGTCTGAAGGTGCTCCAGCTTCAAGAAAACCCGCGCGCCGGCTTTTTCAGACAGGCTCTCGGAGGGCACCATAGGCGTGCGCCGGACGTGCGGCTTGATCCGCTCTGCGGCCGCCAAAAAATCAAACTGATCGATACTATGGTTCACGCTGATCACCTGATCCAAATGGGAGGGCGATCTGCATGCCAGCTGCTTTTCACTATCCGCTCCCGTGTTTCTCAGGGAATGAGAGTGAAGCGCAATAAATATCAGGTCAATCGAAACATTAAATCATGACAATATTAGCTTGATCATTTTACTTCGTTACAGCACGAAGACCTCCGCTTCCGGTTTGCTGTGACACAGCGCAGCGAGCTGCTGCATTCCGAAAATGAATTGGTCTTCCGCCATATTGCCCAAGCAGATCCGCACGCCGGGGGCCGCGGCTGCCCCCGGCAAGGCGAAAGCTGAACCCGGAGCGACAACAATCCCTTTTTGACGCGCGGCTTCAATGAAGCTGTCTTCGCCCCATCCGTCCGGCAATGGCAGCCAAATATGCAATCCGTTTGGGCTGCTGTGGAATGGCATACCCGCTAGAAGCTCATGCGCCAACGCGTTGCGCCGCTTGAGGGCCGTTTTCTGCCAGGACAGCAACTCTTCAGCCGTTCCATCTTCGATCCACCGCGCGGCCAATTCAGCCATGAACGGAGTTGCAATCCAGTCCATCACCAAGTGACGATTAGAGGCCGCGGATGCAAACGCCTCTGGCGCGACCAGATACCCGTGCCGCAAGCCAGGCAAAAGGCACTTCGTGAAGCTGGTGAAGTAAAATGTGCGCTCTGGAGCCAGCGCTGCAATCGGCGGTAGCCGGCGCGGCTGCAGAGGTCCCCAAGCGTCGTTTTCAATGATCAAAAGTTCGTACTTCCGCGCGAGTGTGACCAGCTGCTTACGCCGCTGCAAACCCATGGTCGAGGCCATCGGCCCCAAGCCATTCGGCAATAGGAACAATATTTTAACGGGCTTTTGTCGACACATCTCATCAAGTGCGGTCGGAAGAATTCCCTCTTCGTCCACCGGCAGACCGGCCAAATTGAAGTTCATGTACTGCGACAGTCTAGAAAGCGGGTAGTGACAGACCGCGTCGGTTGCGATCACTTCGCTGCCATCGACAGCCGTCATCAGGGCAATCGCCATGGCCGAACTGCTGCCATTCGTCATGATGATCTGATCTGAAGAACACGTCAGTCCGCACTGCTCCAACCAGGAGACGGCTGCCGGCATATAGGGCCGCAAGGTGGTTGCTGGCCGGAAGGAGAGCAGTGCGCTTTCGCTAATATCGCTCGAAAGACCACTGAGAGCCCGGCGCATACAATCCATGTGCAACCGGCCAGTGACCGGCTTCAAGTTTGAGAAATCGACAAGCTGATCCCCAATGAGATGCGGAAGATACGGCGGCGACGTTTCCATCGGCCGCGCGTTTACATATGTCCCCCGGCCAACCTCTCCTTTGACAAGCCCGCGGCGGATCAGAAGATCATAAGCCCGGCTCACGGTTTGAACACTGATTGCAAGCTTGTAGGAAAGGTCCCTGTGCGGCGGCAGTTTTTCGCCGCCAGCCAGGTCTCCGCGCTTGATTGCCGCACTGATCCAGTCTGCCAGGGACCGGTAGGCAGGACGATCAAGCTTCTTTGGTAGAGTATTCCATATTGTCATGATTTTAAGCTTATCTTTTTCATGACAATTGACAAGCACTGACCGCGTGCTCATGGTCACAGCATGACCTTGAAACTCGACGATCGCGATCTGAAAATCCTCTCCACCCTGTCCAAGGAGGGGCGGCTTTCCAAAGCTGAGCTTGCAAAGCGCGTCAATCTTTCGCCCACCCCGCTTTGGGAGAGACTGAAGCGCCTTGAAAAGCACGGGATTATCTCAGGTTACCGCGCCGAGATCTCACTCAAACAGGTCGCTCCTCATATAGAGGTGTTTGTAACCGTTGAGCTGGAAGATCACCGGTCTGAGAGCTTTCAACAGTTCGAACGCATGGTTGATCTACATGATGAGATTGTTGCCTGCTGGGCGATCGGCGGCGGCTTGGATTACATCCTCAATATTATCACCAGAGACATCGACAGCTACCAAAGGCTCATCGACACACTCCTCGCTGGGAAAACCGGGCTGGCGCGCTATTACACCTATGTGGTTACGAAACCGGTGAAAACCCGCGCCCAACTCCCCTTGCACAGCCTCTTGCAAGACGATCCTGTAAGCAATCCAGCGCCAAACAGATAAATCGTCCTGCGCGCCATCCAAATACAGAACTTTCATCTGCCGGTCTCCGCCTAACGTTTGTGCACGCAATCGGAGACCAGAACGATGACCCTAGCTCTGCAGCACGAACCAGCTTCAGCGAATTTGGCCGACATGCGCCTCTTGCGCTCCTTTTCCTATGTCGATGGGCACTGGGTGGCAGGCGCGGACAACGCTGCTTTTGAGGTATCCGATCCGGCAACTGGAGCAGTTATCGGGGATGTTGCCCAGCTGACCGCTGGAGATAGCGCCGCTGCGGTCGACGCCGCGACGAGAGCGTTTCCGGGCTGGGCTGCGCTCATGCCGCAAGATCGCGCGCGCATTTTGCGCCGCTGGTTCGAGCTGATCATCGAGAACAAGGAAGATCTGGCTCAGCTCATGACACTGGAGCAGGGGAAGCCTCTGTCGGAAGCACGTGGTGAGATCGACTATGGTGCATCCTTTGTCGAGTTTTATGCAGAAGAAGCAAAACGCCCAAACATTGAAGGGATCACGTCTCATCTGCCGGATGCAGAAGTGGAACTCTGGATGGAACCGGCTGGTGTTGCCGCGCTGATCACGCCCTGGAACTTCCCGCATGCAATGATCACGCGAAAGGCTGCGGCAGCTTTGGCCGCAGGGTGCCCGGTCCTCGTTCACCCGTCGTGTGAAACACCTCACTCCGCACTCGCTTTGGCCGAACTCGCGGAGCGGGCACGCTTTCCGGCTGGGGTTTTCAACGTGATAACAGGGAAACCGGAGACGATTGTATCTGCCTGGATGGACGACAAGCGTGTTCGGGTCATTTCCTTCACAGGGTCAACGGAAGTCGGCCAGCTGCTCTACCGGCAAAGCGCAGACACGGTCAAAAAACTCGTTCTGGAACTTGGGGGACATGCACCCTTTCTGGTCTTCGCCGACTGCGACCTGGACCGGGCAATTGATGAAGCGATCAAAGCGAAATTCGCAACATCCGGACAAGACTGTCTCGGCGCCAACCGGTTCTTCGTTGAACGACCCATCTACGACGCATTCTGCCAGGGTTTCACAGAGCGCACGCGGCGGCTTTCCGTCGGACCTGGCATCACGGATCCCGATATCGGCCCTTTGATGAACTTGGGCGCCATCCAAAAACAGGAAGCACATATTGCCGATGCACTGGAGAACGGTGCCGAAAATCTATGTGGCGGCGGGCGCCATCCTGCCGGAAACCTGTTTTTCCAGCCAACCGTGTTGAAGGACGTTCCAGCCAACGCCTTGATCATGCGGGAAGAAACCTTCGGTCCGGTCGCCGCGATCTGCCCCTTTGACGATGAAGACGACGTCATCGCCCGCGCGAATGCGACCGACTACGGGCTGATTGCTTATGTCCACACCAGCGATCCTCGCCGGATCTACCGGGCGAGCCGGCAACTCCAATTCGGGATGGTTGCAATCAACCGCACCAAGGTGACCGGCGCTCCTATTCCCTTTGGCGGGATGAAGCAATCCGGCCTTGGCCGCGAAGGTGCGCGCATGGGCATGGCCGAATTCATGGACATCAAATACGTCTGCCGTGACTGGGCGTAAAACTTCAAAGAAATGAGGACTAAGATGCTGCGCAACGACACGCTCGATCAATGGGATCGTGAAAACTTCTTTCACCCCTCAACGCACCTCGCCCAACACGCGCGCGGTGACGCGCCCAGCCGGATCGTCGAAACCGGTTCAGGGGTCTATATCGAGGATCGCAACGGCACCAAACTGCTTGATGCGTTTGCCGGACTTTACTGCGTAAACGTTGGATACGGCCGATCTGAAATCTCAGATGCGATTGCGGAACAAGCCAAGAAGTTGGCCTACTACCATTCCTACGTCGGTCACGGCACGGAAGCCTCGATCACGTTGTCCAAAATGATCCTCGACCGTGCGCCCAACAACATGTCGAAGGTCTATTTCGGTCTGGGCGGGTCCGATGCCAACGAGACCAACATCAAGCTGGTCTGGTATTACAACAATATCTTGGGCCGGCCAGAAAAGAAGAAGATCATATCGCGATGGCGCGGGTATCATGGCTCTGGCCTAATGACAGGGTCGCTGACCGGTCTGGAGCTCTTTCACAAGAAGTTTGATCTGCCCCTGGCGCAAGTCCTTCACACGGAGGCCCCTTATTATTTCCGCCGCCCCGACATAGCCATGAGCGAAGCGGAGTTCGTGGCCCATTGTGCTTCAGAACTGGAAGCCATGATTGAGCGGGAAGGTCCGGAAACGATTGCCGCTTTCATCGGCGAACCCGCGCTCGGGACTGGCGGACTTGTTCCGCCGCCGCAGGGCTATTGGGAGGCAATCCAGCCCATTTTGAAAAAACACGACATTCTTTTGATTACCGATGAAGTCGTCACCGGCTTCGGCAGGCTTGGATCGATGTTCGGTTCTGAACACTACACCATCGAAGCTGACATCATCACGATCGCCAAAGGCCTAACGTCTGCTTACGCGCCGTTGTCCGGTTCCATTGTGTCCGACAAGGTCTGGAAAGTTCTAGAGCAAGGCACGGATGAAAACGGACCGATCGGCCACGGCTGGACCTATTCAGCGCATCCGATTGGAGCGGCCGCAGGTATCGCAAACTTGGAACTGGTGGACAGCCTTGGCCTCGTGAAGAATGCGACAGCCATGGGCACTTACATGAAGGCTGCCCTTCAAGATGCGCTCGGAGACCACCCAAATGTTGGCGACATTCGCGGCGAAGGCCTTCTTATGGCGATTGAGTTTGTCGAAGACAGATCTTCAAGGATGTTCTTTGACCCGGCGCGAAAGATCGGCCCAACCCTTGCCGGTGGGCTCTTGAAACATGGCGTCATTTCCCGAGCCATGCCGCAAGGCGACATTCTCGGATTTGCGCCACCGCTTTGCATAAATCAGGCAGAGGTCGACACCATCGTGCGTGCAACCAAGGCGACCATAGAAGCCGCGCTTCCAGCCTGATCAAACAGGAACCAAAAGAAGCCAGGCTGCACTGGGCAGCTTGGCTTCGAACTTCACATTTGGAAAACCTTATTTCTTCAAGGATGCAATGAAAGCATCCACTTCGGTCAGGGACAGATATTCAACTTCTTCCGTTCCGCTGTCGGTGAACTTCCAAACGACTGCCGGTGCGGAGACGTCTCCATTGGCATCAAAGCGGACATTCCCGGTCGCGCCCTGGTACATCACGGTGCCGCCCTCCGCGAGCGTGGTTTTTGCGGCCTTGAACCCGGCCGTATCTGCAGTGATCGCCGTGCCATTCGGATCCGTCACCTTAGCAACCGCTGCAGCGATGTCGGCACCGGAAGCATCCTTGCCGGCCGCTTCCATCGCAAGCAAGGCGATCATTGCTGCGTCATAGCTGTTTGCCAGACCCGGGCCGTTCGGCTGTGATCCGAATTTCGCCTCATATGCAGCCTTGAAAGCATCCGCGCTCTCGACCCGCGGTGAAGCCGTATCTGTGCCGAACGCGTTTCCGAGATATTGCAGGCCGACGCTGTCCCGGAACTCATCGGATTTCAGAGAGTTCGCCAGGATCATGTTCTGTGTTCCACCAAGCGAAATCCACTCGCGAACCGCTGACTTGCCTTCCGTAGGATACAGGGCGAGGTAAAGCGCATCGGGCTGGCTGGTCAAAGCTTCGGTGACTTCGGCACGGTAAGACGGTTGGGCATCATTGATCGCAACGTTGGCTGTCACTTCAACGCCCGCGGCTGCGAAGTCTGCTGCGATCAGACGGGACATGTCCTGGCCCCAGTCATCGTTCTTGTAGAGAATGGCGACAGACTTCCAGCCCTTATCTGCCGCCACCTTCGCACCCATGGCAGATTGCACGCCGGTGGTTGCAAAGGTCCGGAACCAGAGCCCGTTGGTCTTGCCTTCCTCCGACAGCTTGGTGAACGCCGTGGAAGAAGAACAGCAGGACATCTGCATGACACCGGCAGGTACAGTGACCGAGGTCAGGATCGGCATGGAAACACCAGAAGAGACGGCACCGAGCAGAACCTTGACGCCTTCAAGGTCAACAAGCGCCTTCGCTGCATCGACGCCAACTTTTGGATCCACCTGGGTGTCCCGCAAGACCATCTCGATGGAACAGCCACCAGCGCCGCCTGCTTCATTGACCTGATCAACGGCAAATTGCGCCACTTCGGCAATTGGCCGTCCCCAGTCGACGGATGTCGGCAATGCGGCGCCGATTTTTGTGGTGCAGTCCTGAGCCTGAACGCCGGTACTCAGCGTCGTCATGCCCGCTGCAACTGCGGCAAAAACTAGTGCTTTTTTCATGTTAGTCCCTCTGCTTGTGTCTTTCCCCGGCTTCCTCCTCCGGGTTGCGAAACGACCAGCCGCTCGGGGAACAGACCTTGTGGTCTCCAAAGCAGCATGCCGACGATCACCATGCCGATCAGAACGAACTGGATCGAACCGGTGTAAAGTTGAACCTCGACGGGCGCAAAGCGGGACAGGGCCCAGCCCGAGAACGTCCAGGAACCCCAAATCAAAAACGCTCCTGCCATTGCACCCTTATTGTTGCCGGCTCCCCCGACTATCAGCATCGCCCAGATCTGAAACGTCAGGATCGGCAAAACATCCTGCGGGCTGACAAAGGCATAGAATGTTCCATAGAGCGAACCCGCCAGCCCGATAATCACGGATCCGGTGACGAAGGCTGCAAGCCTCACCTTATCGGGTGATTTGCCGAGAGACCGGGCTGCGGTTTCGTCCTCCCGGATAGCCCGGAGCAAACGTCCGAAGGGGGAAACCGTAAGGCGCTCCAGAAAGACATAGACGAGGGTAAGGCAAATCAGAACGGCGATGAGGAACACCAGATTATAGGTGAGGCCACTCCCGATTAGGCTTTGAAGCGGCCGTTCGAACCCTCTGATTCCTTGAGCACCACCTGTAACTGCGGTGGCGTTGCGCATGACATTTTCAAAGGCAACGGCCACCCCGAACGTTGCAATCGCCAAATAATCATGCCGGAGACGCAAGGTGAGTTTACCGACCACCCAGGCCAACACACCGGCGAAGATCATGCCGCCAAGGAGCGCGAGCGGATAAAAGAGCTCGAAACCACCCAAATGCCCATCCTGAGGCGTGCCACCGAGGATCAGTGTTCCGTAGGCTCCTGCCCCGAAGGAGGCAACAACACCGCCGTTGAACAGCCCCGTATTGCCCCACTGAAGGTTCAATCCTAAAACGGCAATCGCGAGAATCGCGGCGACTGTTGAAAAGAACACCAGATAGGAGATGACTCCGATCATGCCCGCGCCTCCCCAAACAAACCGTTCGGGCGCACCAGAAGGACAGCCAGGATCATAAGAAAAGGCACCGAGGGGCTGTAGCCGGAGGGCAGGATCACAAGTGCGAGGTTCGATGCAATTCCGACAATGAACCCGCCGAGCACCGCGCCATATACGCTGCCGATCCCGCCGACGATGGTCGCAGCAAAGATCGGTAAAACGAGATCCCGGCCCATGACGGGTGTGATCTGGTAGCTGAGACCATAGAAGATCCCCGCAACCGCACCGAGCCCGCCGCCTATTATCCAGACAGCCGCGATCATGCGTTTGAGATTGACCCCATGCACCTGTGCAAGGCTCGGATTTTCAGCGACCGCACGCAGAGAAAAGCCAAATGTTGTCCGCGACAACACAAGGTGCAGCGCAAACATTAGGATCAATGCCGCGATCAGCACGAAAACCTGATCCGGTTTGACAAGAAGCAACGGATCCCGCGAAAGGATCATCGCGAAGGCAATGTCCCTGGAATAGAGCTCCGCCGACAGGCCAAACACCAAACCAATGATGTTCCGGATGATGAGCGCCATGCCAAAGGATGCAAACACCATGGACAGCTCTTCACCCTTTTGCCGCACCCGTTGGAAGATAAACCGGTCGATCAGGACAGCGGACAGTCCGGTGATTGCCATCGACAAGACGATCGAAATGGCAAGCGCGCCTGTCATGGACAGCGGCCCGATTTTGGCGGCCAAGATCGGCAAGAGGCTTTCAAACACCTTGTCAAAAACCAAAGCACAGTATGCGCCGATCGACAAAAGCTCGGCGTGAGAGAAATTCGCGAAACGCAGGATGTGCATGGCCATTGTCAAACCAATCGCGCCAAGCGACAGGAACGATCCAACAAGGATACCGTCGACGAGATGTTGGATCATGCCGGCACCCGCCTTTCCCCGCCGAGATAGATCCGGCCGAGCGCCGGATCCTGCAAGAGATCCGTTGCAGGCCCGTCAATCTGGTTTCGGCCCTCGGCGAGCACATAACAATGATCGGCCCGTTTCAGAGCTTGTTTGACGTTCTGCTCAACCAGCAAAATGGTCACGCCGAAGCTCGTGAGTTGTTTGGCATGGTCAAGCACCTCTTCGGCGGCCTTGGGTGAAAGGCCGGCCGATGGTTCGTCCATCAGGATCAAAACTGGATCTGCTGCCAATGCCATGGCGACAGCGAGGAACTGCCGCTGCCCGCCGGACAAAGACCCCGCCTTGTCCCGCTGCTTGTCTGCGAGAACCGGGAACCGCTCGTAGAGGTCTGAGAGTTTTTCCGCAGCGTGCGCATGTCTTTGCAAAGCCAGATCAAGGTTCTGGCGGATTGTCAGCGTCCTGAACACATTGTCCGTTTGCGGAACATAGGCAATGCCCGCGCTCGTCATGCGATCAGGAGATAAGCCCGTGATGTCTTGACCGTTGGCCGTGATACTTCCCCTGGAAACCGGTAAAAGGCCGATAACTGCTTTGATCAAGGTCGACTTTCCCGCCCCGTTGGGGCCGATAATGACCGTCAGTTTTTCCTGTTCGGCGGTCACCGACACATCGCGCAAGATCGGCAAATCTGGAACGTAGCCGGCAGTCAGATTGTCGACGGAGAGCACAGCATCAGGCATCGACCGGCGCTCCAAGATATGCGTCCAGTAGAACAGGATTGGACTGTGCTTCTTCTGCCGAACCTTCAAAGACCACGCGTCCCTCGGCAAGGGCGATTACCGGATCGCAGTGGCGCATCACGAAATCCATATCGTGTTCAATGATGAGGAAGGTTTTTCCAGACCGGTTGAGCTCTTCGATTTTGCCGATCAGAACTTCCGTGAGTGCCGGGTTCACCCCTGCAGCCGGTTCGTCCAAGAGGATCAGTTTCGGATCGCCCATCAGGACACGGGCCAATTCCAGCAGCTTCATCTGACCGCCCGATATCTTGCCGGCCGGCTGGTCCGCGAGCGGACGGAGTGTGACGAAGTCAAGCACCTCCAGGGCCCGCTTTCGAATGGCAACTTCCTCCCGGCGGATCCGGGCACGGCCAAAAATCGGAGCCAGCAGCCCCTCACCGCTTTGATCCAGCGGCGCAAGCATGACATTTTCCAGAACACTCATCCGCTTGAAAGGGCGCGGGATCTGAAAGGTCCTGCCAAGACCGGCGGCGAAACGGCGTTCCGGCGCAAGGCTCGAAATGTCCTGACCATCAAACACCACCCGGCCGGCACTTGGCGCCAGGTCTCCGGCGACGACGTTGAAAAGTGTCGACTTACCGGCCCCATTTGGGCCGATGAGACCAGTGATCGACCCGCTCCGGATATCCAGCGACACCCCATCCACAGCCAGAAAATCGCCGAAGGCGCGTGAGAGGTCCGCCAGTCTAAGGATCGGCTCACCCATTGACCGCCCCCAACACGGCATCGTCCGGACGGGTGTTGAGATTGTATTTCATGATCCGGCCATGACGCCCGTTCCGGTCTCGTTCCAGCCCAAACACGTCGCCTTGTGGGCCCGGCGCCGTTTGCAGCAGTGCGTCAATGCGCGAGAGATCCTCTGCATCCAGCTCAAATTGGAAGACTTCCAGGGTTTTCGGCAAGTGGCGTGCATAGCGCGCGCCGACAATGGCCGCTGCGACCTGGGACTGCTGCAACACCCAGCGGGTCGCAACTGAGCTCAAGGACACACTGTGACGACGTCCAATGTCATTGAGCAAAAGAAGCAGGGTTTGAAACCTGTCCCAGGTTCCAAATTCATCAATGATAAGGCGGTATTTAATCAGGGAGCGGTTTTCGAACTGAAAGCCCGGGTCCGGTTTTCCAAGCCAGTTCTCGGTCAAGAACCCGCCGGCCAGCGTACCGTAGCACAAAAGCTGGACATCATGAGCCGCTCCCCATGGCGCCAGGACCTTGGCAGCGCGGCGGTCCAGAACGGAATACTGCACCTGTGTCGAGACCAGATCGATCCCAGCATCCAGATAAGGCGCAGTTTCCTTGACATCCCAGTTGGTGACCCCTAGATGGGCGATCTTGCCCTTTTCCTGACAGCGCTTGAGCGTCTCCATCGCCTTGACCGGCGCGCCAATCGACGTGTCCCACCAGTAGAATTGAACCAGATGCAAACGGTCGATTTTCAAACGCTGGAGCGACCGGTCGACAATCGCTTCGACCTCGTCTGCCGTGAGTTCGGCAAGCCTCTCCAGATCCGGCACCAGTTTGGTGTGAACCTGCACCCGATCCGCAATCTCAGCCCCACGCCGCTTACGAACATCTGAGATGAAGCTGCCAATCATCTCTTCCACGCCGGTGTAAATATCTGCGCAGTCGAAGGATGTGATCCCTGCGTCAAGAAAGGCTTCCATATCCGCAATAGCGGCAGCAGGCTCCACCGGGCCATGATCGCCGGCAAGTTGCCAACCGCCCTTGATGACGCGGGAAATGGCATACCCAGGCCGGAGGTCTGCGGTTTCAGTTGTCATTCCGCCTCGTCTTTCTGCCAGTAAGGTGTGCTGCGCTGATCGGGTAGTCCGGTTGTCTCGGAATGGCTGAACCAGCGCTTTTTCGTCCGTGTGATCCGGAACCGCCCGCCGCAATGCGGATCTGGACAGGCAACTTCCGCATCCGTGCTCATCCAGTCGTTTGGACTTGTGGGGCGTTGTTTTGCAGGAAGGAGCGGCAACACGGCAGCGAGCGCGTACATGGACACCCGCTGGCCCTCGTTGAAGACCAGCGCTTCCCCCTCGACCGCGAAACTCTCGCCTTCGACATGCCGACACACAGGTGTTCGACCGTCCAGAACCGTCTCGACTTTCAAGTCATAGAGCCAGAAGCCGTCGCCAGCCTCTGCCGCGGCCACACGGTCTGACCCTTCAAAATCTTCCGCCACCGCGCTCCCCACTTTTTTGTTTTGGCGCCTTGCTTGTGATCTGTGATATTTTATACCATGTCTCAAAACCGGATTGTCAAGACAAGAAGCCTACGCGGCCAAAGGCACAGGGATGAACGAGCCAAAGATTGCCAGGATCGATCAGTCGAAACTGAGGGAAAGCGTCTATGAAGAGTTGCGTGACGCTTTCACGCGCGGCGTTTTTGCTCCGGGGGAAAGTGTAAACCTGCGCACACTGGCTGATCAGCTCGGCACCTCTATGACGCCGGTGCGGGAAGCCGTACGCCGTCTCGTGGCTGAGGGGGCGTTGGTGGATACGCCCAGCCGGACACTAGAAGTGCCGCCTTTCGATGCCGACCGCATGCGTGAGCTGAAGTCCGCCCGTTTGGCTCTTGAGGCAATCCTGCTCGACGAAGCCATCGACCACATGGATGACGCTGCGATCGATGCTCTTGCTGCAATCATTGCCCGGTCGCGGCCCGAAGGCGAGTTACCGGACCTCACCCAAAACTATGAATTTCACTTTACCCTTTACCGGCAGTCCCGATCCCGGGTCATCCTGCCGCTCGTTGAGGCGTTGTGGCTCCAGTACGGAGCTTTTTTGAACCTCGTCGTTCAGGAAAAGGCCGCCTCAGAAATCCCGGAACACATCCATCACGAAGAGATCATCGCAGCATTGCGTGCCAAAGACCGGGCAGCCGCGCAAAAGGCTCTTGCCCTGGACATTGAACGCAGTTTCAAGCTGCTCCTGCCGGAAACCTGAAGGATCCAATCATGACTCTCCATCCGCCGCGCCAGATCCTAGCTGACGGCCTGGAAATCAGCCGTGTTTTGACAGGCCTCTGGCAGGTCGCCGATATCGAAAAGAATGGATCGGAACTTGAGCCGGAAAAAGGTGCGGATCACCTGGAAGCCTATCTGAAGGCCGGATTTTCCACCTTCGACATGGCCGATCACTATGGCAGCGCTGAAATCATCTCCGGCCGTTTGCTCGCGCGCCATGATGGACAGAACCGCCCCCAGGTCTTCACCAAATGGTGCCCGGAACCAGGACCGATGACAGCCGACGTCGTGCGCGCAGGCGTTCAGGAACGGCTCGACCGGCTTGGCACGGACTGCGTTGATCTCCTGCAGTTTCATTGGTGGAGTTTTGAACATCCCGCCTGGCTGGACGCCCTTCATGAAATGGCGAAACTGAAAGACGAGGGCCTGATCAAGGCCCTCGGCGTCACCAATTTTGATGCCGCGCACCTGCGCCTTGCCCTTTCGGACGGCATTCCGCTTGTGAGCAATCAGGTTTCATTTTCCATGATCGACCGCAGGGCGCTTGGCCCCTTGTCCGATCTGTGTGCGGAAAGAGACGTCCGGTTACTTGGTTACGGCACGCTTTGTGGCGGCTTCCTGTCGGATCGCTGGCTCGGAAAACCTGAACCTGCAGACATCACCGACTGGTCGAAAATGAAGTACAAGCGCTTCATCGACGCTGCCGGTGGCTGGGACGGATTTCAGGCGATATTGAAAGCAGCCAGTTCAATAGCGAAAAAACACGACGTCTCACTTGCAAACGTGGCAACGCGCTGGGTTTTGGAGCAACCGGCCGTCGCTGGTGTCATTGTCGGTGCCCGCCTCGGTGAAAGCGAGCATATGGCGGACAATGCAAAGCTGTTCTCCTTTGCCCTCGACGAAGAAGACACCGCGCAGTTGGACAAGGCTTTTTCACAGACAACACCGGTGCCGGGCGATTGCGGCGATGAATACCGCCGCCCGCCCTTTCTAACGGCCTCCGGTGATCTCAGTCATCACCTGTCAGAAATGCCGCGTGCTCATGCGGCAGCCCCGGCACCTCACCGTCCGGATGCAACTCATGTTTTGACAGGATCCGACTGGGAGGAGATTGCCGGATATTGCCGAGCCCACCGGATCGGCAACCGCATTCTTGTCTCGGGCACGACCGCGGTGGCCGGCGCGTCCCGGGCCGTTGCGCCAGAGGACGCCGCCGCACAGACCACCTTCATTCTCGACAAGATCCTCGCAGCGCTCTCAGCGCTTGGCGCGGCTGCCAACGATGTCGTGCGGACACGGATCTTCATCACAGACGAGAACGATGTGTTCGACATCTCCCGCGCTCATGGCCGTGTTTTCTCGGACATCAAGCCGGCAAACACACTTGTGGTCGTTGCCGGATTGATCGGCGATCACAAGGTGGAAATTGAGGCCGAGGCTTTGTTGCAGGGCGATGCCTGACGGCACCAACTCGCATGTCTAACACGTTCTGCCTTGGTTTTTGCACGCCCTATTCAGTGACCTGTAAGGTCCCGCTGAATAAGATAAATTCCGTATTGATCATTCGCGTCTGCACAAATAGTCTGAGCGCTGATGGTTCCCGCGGAACGAAATCGCTGCGGGATGAAAAGGGAACACGGTGAGGAAGAGCCGAAAGGGCGCCTAATCCGTGACTGCCCCCGCAACTGTGAGCGGAGAGCGACCCCGAACGACGCCACTGGGCCCATGATCGCATGGCCCGGGAAGGTACGGGAAAGCTTCGACCCGCGAGTCAGGAGACCTGCCATCGCAACCACAACAACCCGGGCGGGGTGTCCCGGAGGGAGAAGCCAATGTGCCACGCGGCCAACACTGCCGTTCGACAATATGGTCCCGCCATGCCCCCGTCTCATCGGAGGTGGCGATGCGCCCGATTGCGATTCAAAACAATTTTCCAGCCCACGGCGATAAGCGGGTCAGCACAGCTGGCCTGATCCCCGCCAGTTCCGAACATCGCGAGTTGTCCCGATGACCCGGCGCGCTGCTTCAAAGGCACTTCCGGCAAGCCGGTTGCCGTGCCTGACGGAAATGAGCCTGCCGGCCCTCGTTGGCGGTGCTGCCGCTCTGTCCGCCGCGCTCTGGCTTGCAATTCTGGCGGTGCTTTGATGACGGCTGTTGTTGAAATCCGGAATCTTGCTCTCGGATATCCCGAGCTGACGTTGTTCAAACATCTGTCTTTGGACATTCAGGCCGGAACAACGCTGGCGGTGCTTGGCGCGAACGGCTCGGGCAAGAGCACCTTTGTCAAGATGCTGCTTGGGTTGATGGATCCCCTTGCCGGCCGCCTCACCTGGCCGGCCGGGCGCCCGCAGGAAGTCGGGTATCTGGCGCAATTGACGGAGTTTGACCGCCGATTTCCGATCCGGGTCCGGGATCTGGCGGCCATGGGCGCCTGGCGCGGGTTTGGCCTTTGGTCCGGCCTTGGCCGCGCGGGGCGGAACCGGGTGGACGCGGCGCTTGAGGAAGCCGGCATTCTGGATCTGGCCGACCGGTCACTGCACACGCTGTCCGGCGGACAGCTGCAGCGGGCCCTGTTTGCCCGCGTGATCCTGCAGGACGCGCCCCTGATCCTGCTTGATGAACCCTTTGCGGCGGTTGACCAGAGCACCGAAGCGCACCTCCTTTCGATCATCAATCGCTGGCGCGCGGAAGGCCGGGCGGTTGTTCTGGTCGTGCATGACCTGTCCTCCGTTCTCGATCACTGCAGCCACGCGTTGCTTCTGGGAGGCGGCATGGCATCCCAGGGGACGGTTGAAGAGGTTTTGACGCCGGACCGCCTCGTTGCACAGGGCTACATGTCCGAAAGCCAGGCCTCTTGGATGTTCCGGAGCAACGCCCAACAGCGGGAGGCTGCCCATGTTTGAACTTTTTGCGGAGATGTGGGACTTCGCCTTCATGCGGCGGGCCTTTGTCGCCACCACCGTGCTTTCGGCCTCCGTCGCTCCGATCGGGGCGTTCTTGGTCCTGCGGCGGCTATCCCTTGCCGGAGAAGCTATGGCGCATGCGATCACGCCCGGCATCGTCATCGGGTTTGTCACCGCCGGTTTGTCTGTGGTGTCCCTGCTGGTCGGAGGGCTCGTTGCAGGTGTCGGCGTTGCGATCCTGACCGCGCTTCTTGCGCGCAAAACCATCCTGCGCAGCGATGCAAGCCTGGCGTCCCTTTACCTTATCGCCCTGGCTGCCGGGATCTTCATCCTGTCGGCGGCCGGGTCAGCAGTGCCGCTGAAGAGTTTCCTGTTCGGCTCCATCCTCGGAATAGACGATGCGTCGATGATGCTCGTCGGCGGTGTTGCGACCGTGACCCTGATCGCCTTTGCAATCCTGCTCCGGCCGCTCATTGTCAGCACCTGCGATCCGATCTTCTTCGAGGCCCAGACCCGGCGGCCATGGCTGGTCGACCAGGGGTTCATGCTGCTTCTGGTGCTGAACCTGCTTGCCGCCTTCAAGACGCTCGGAACTTTGATGGCGGTCGGCTTGATGATCCTGCCGGCGACAGCTGCCCGCTATTGGGCAAGCACGATCACCGGCCAGCTTGTGCTGGGCTTCGTCTTTGCCCTTGCCAGCTGTTGGATCGGGCTGACCCTGTCCTACCTATTTCCCGAGACTCCCTCGGGGCCTGCCATCGTCCTGGTGGCCGGCGGTTTCTTCCTGATTTCGGCCCTTTTCGGACCGCTCGGATTCGGCGCCCGCCTGCGCAAACCGTCGCCCAAGACAATACCTTCTATCGAACAAACCTACATTGAAGAGAGAACTCAATGAGCCTTTTGAAAACCCTGGCCGCAGGTTTCGTGGCCACATCGCTGGCGATTGCGAGCCTACCGGCCAGCGCACAGGGCGACATCCAGGTCGTCGCCAGCTTCTCGATCCTTGGTGACATGGTCGAGCAGGTGGTGGGCGATTATGCGAGCGTGACCACGATCGTCGGTCCGGATGCCGATGCCCACGTCTATCAGCCGTCGGTCGCCGATGCGAAAGCGGTTGCTAAGGCCGATGTGATCTTCGTCAACGGCCTTGGCTTTGAAACCTGGTCGGACACCCTGATCAAGGAATCCGGCACCGAGGCAACCGTCTTCGTGGCAACGGAAGGCGTCACTCCGGTGAAGGTCGACGGAGAAACCGATCCGCACGCTTGGAATTCTCTGACAAATGGCGCCATCTACGTGCGCAACATCGCCGATGCCATGGGCAAGGCCCTGCCCGAGCATGCCGATGACTTCACCGCAAACGCGGACGCCTACATTGCAAGGCTGGAAGCCCTCGACAAGGAAACCCGCAAGAAGCTTGCCGCACTTCCGGAAGATCGCCGCACGGTCGTCACAGCGCATGACGCGTTCGGCTATCTCGCCGACGCTTACGGACTGACCTTCCTCGCACCGGTCGGCATTGACACCGAAGCCGAGCCGTCCGCGCGGGATCTTGCTTTGTTGATCGCGCAGCTGAAAGAGCAAGGCGCAGCCGCCCTCTTTGTTGAAAACATCACCAGCCCGGCGCTTGTCCAGCAGATCTCCGATGAAACCGGCATCGAAATCGGTGGACGTCTGTTCTCTGACGCCCTTTCCGAGCGCGGTGGACCTGCAACCAGTTACGAGGCCATGTTCCAGCACAATCTCGGCACACTGCTCGAGGCACTCGGCAAACAGAACGCAAGCTGAGCGACATGGAAAAATGAAGGCGACGATCTCCCGTCGCCTTCAATACATACGCCTGCCGCCTGTTTGGACGAGTTGACACGCTTCACATGGCAGGTGAGACTGACGATGATGGTTCCCAGCGGTGACTCGCTCACCTCGGGATGACAAGGGAATACGGTGCGGCGATGAATCCAATGCCAAATCCGTGACTGCCCCCGCAACTGTGAGCGGAGAGCAGCCTTGAACTGGCCACTGGGAGATCCCGGGAAGGCTCAAGGAAGCTAAGACCCGCAAGTCAGGAGACCTGCCATCGTTCTGTAACTCAAACCCGGGCGGGGTGCTCCGGCGGAGAAGGACGATATGGTATTCATGACCACAGGCCAGATGCCTGCATCCAACTCTGTTCCAGTTCATACCCCGCACAAACGCGGAGGGCGTAATGAACCGGAATACGACACAAGACATTGTCAGCAACCTTCTCAACTACACTGAAAGCCTGAGCCAGCGTGCCCAAAGGGCCATGCGTCCAAATGGTGCGGGCGGCTCTGAAACCCTGGAAACGGTGCAACACGTGATCGCTTTCGCGCCCTCATCAGAGAGGACTGCAGAAACTGGACAACCGTTGTTTAACGGTCCCTCTTTGAGCAAGCGCGTGCGTTGAGAGTAGCGAACAGCGGAGTTCCATCGGCGCATATCACCGTTGGAAACGCGTGTTCAGGTTTCCGAACATGAGCTTGAAAAAGGTGTTCGGAAGCCCGAACACTGCCAACAGAGCGCTACTCTTAACTTATTGATTTTAAATATTAAGGCCGAATGGCACTGCAATTGCTAACGTCGGAGTGACGATCAATTGAGGTGCCAACATGTTTTCAAACACGCTTGATAGCTCTGCTATCGCCAGCTGGATGCCCGGAGAGGCCATTCCAAGCTTGCTGGTGATCGCTTTTCTAGGTGCTGCGCTCAGCTTCCTGGTCCTGCCGCGGCTCGGCAAATCTGCCGGCCCCGTCGCAGCATTGTTGCCTGCAGGCCTGTTTGCGGCCTTCATGACCTATGTGCCTGTCATGGCGTATGGCGAGGGCGTTCCGACAATCCTCCAGACGGTGCAATGGGTTCCGTCGCTGGGCATCAACTTCGATGTGCGCCTCGACGGGTTTTCCCTGTTGTTCGCCTTGATGATCACAGGCATCGGGTCCTTGGTGGTTCTCTATGCGGGGTCCTATTTTGCGGAAAAACCCGCGGACGACCGGGGACGCTTCCTCAGCTACATCCTGATGTTCATGGCGGCGATGCTCGGCACCGTTCTGTCCGACAACGTGATCGTGATGTTCGTCTTCTGGGAAATGACGAGCCTCTTGTCCTTCCTGCTCATCGGCTTCAATTCCACCTCGATTGAAGCGCGTAAGGCAGCACTGCAATCACTTGTGATCACCGCCGGTGGCGGTTTGGCGCTGTTTGGTGGTCTGCTCATCATGGGTATGGAAGCCGGCACCTTCTCGCTGCTTGAAATCACGAGCAACCCAGGCCTGGTGACCGACAGCACATGGTTCGGTGTGATTGCCGCCCTCGTCCTGATCGGTGCCTTCACCAAGTCCGCGCAGTTCCCGTTCCATTTCTGGCTGCCGAATGCAATGCAGGCGCCGACACCGGCCTCCGCTTATCTCCATTCTGCAACAATGGTGAAGCTGGGTATCTTCTTGCTGGCCCGGTTCGACCCGATCTTGAGCGCTTCGCCGACCGTGATCGTAATCATGGTTGCCGTTGGCCTGACCACGATGCTGGTTGCCGCACTGATGGCGCTGCGGGCTGATGGTTTGAAAGCCATTCTTGCGTATTCGACAGTGGCCTCCCTCGGCCTCTTGGTAACGCTTATCGGCCTTCAGGGCCCCGGAAGCTCGATTGGCATCGCCGGGTTCATTCTCGCTCACTCGCTCTACAAAGCCGCGCTGTTCTTTTGTGCAGGTATTGTCATTCACGCGACCGGAGCGACGAGGGTCCGGGATCTTGGTGCACTCTTCGGCCTGCTGCCGCTGACAGCAATCGCGGCAATCCTGGCCAGCTTGTCCATGGCCGGCCTGCCGCCGTTCGTTGGGTTCATCGCCAAGGAATATGTCTTCGAGGCAAAACTCGACTCGTCCTTTGCGGCCGTCGTGACGTTTGTTGCGGTTCTGGTGAACTCGGTCCTGGTCGCAATTGCAGGTATCTTCGCGCTTCGCCCGTTCTTCGGCAAAGCAACGGCCTACACCGAAAAACCGAAACATGGCGAAACGATCGGGATGACAACCGGACCGGTTGTCCTGGCAGCCCTCGGCGTATTCTTCGGCCTGTTCGCAGATATCCCGCAGTACTTCATTGTTGGGCCGGCGGCCGTCGCCCTGCAGGGTGCTCCCTTCTACGTCTCCTTCGAGCTGTGGCATGGCATCACGCCGATGCTTGGCCTGTCCGCTCTGGTTGTTCTGATTGGTGGCCTTCTCGTCTGGAAATGGACACCGATCCATGAGGCCATGCTGCGCCTGTCATTCATCGATCGCTTTTCCTTTGAAAAGGGCTATGACGCAATCTTTGGCGGTCTCCTTAGCCTTGCGCAGAGCACAACACGCACAATCCAGAATGGTCAGATGCGGACCTACGTCGCTGTGACCATTGCCGTGGTAACGGGTGCTCTGGCCTACGCAGTGCTCGCCGGTGAAACCTTTGCTGGAGCCGCCGGCCTCACATTGCCGCCACTCGCTGCGGATGAAATCCGGCCGTACCTCTTGATCGTTTGTACGCTCATCGCACTTGGGGGTATCGTTGCGGCGATCTCCCGTTCGATGGTCGTCTCACTCGTCGGCGTGGGGCTTTCGGGCTATGGCATTGCATTGGTCTTCTTGAAGAACGGCGCACCTGACCTGGCTCTGACACAGTTCCTTGTCGAGACACTTCTGGTCGTCATTGTCTCTGCGGTCCTAGTCAAGATGCCAGCGATTGCCGATGGCCTGCGCAGCTATTCCAAGTTTGACCTGCGGACAGGGGATGCGCTGTTGTCGACCGTCTTTGCCGGTGCGTTGTTTGTCGTGCTCCTGTCAATTGCAGCCAAGCCGTTCAATCCGACGGTCACAGAATACTACGCCGTCACCAGCCTGTCTGAAGCGTTTGGTCGCAACGTGGTCAACGTGATCCTGGTCGACTTCCGCGCTCTGGATACGCTTGGAGAAATTGCTGTTGTCGCATTCGCGGCCATCGCTGCCTGGGCGGTCCTGACCGGCGGCAATCCACCATCGAAAATCGCAAAGGCTGGCGTTGCCACAAACCGCGCCGTGCCGTCTTTGATCTTCGAAACGACAGCACGGATGTTCTTCTTCCTGATGCTCATCGTGTCGGTGTGGGTTCTGTTCCGCGGTCACAACGAGCCGGGCGGCGGGTTCATCGGTGGTTTGATTGCCTCAGCAGGGTTTGCTGTGCTCGCACTGGCCTTGGGCGTCGACTTTGCACGCCGGAGACTGCTCCTGCATCCAGTCGCCTGGATGGGTATCGGTCTGACCCTGGCCATCTTGTCCGGTGTCCCGGGCGCCATCATCAACGAGTCCTTCCTCACACACCAATGGGTAAACCTGAACCTTGGCGTGACCTCGTTGAAGCTTGGCACGACCTATCTGTTCGACATTGGTGTCTACCTGACAGTGATCGGCGGCGTTCTGGCCTTCCTCATTCGGGTTCAACAGCAAAACAGTGGCGGAGATGACGCCACCACTGCCGCTGACGATGTCACGAAATCCAACATCTCAACTCAAGGAGCGTCGGCATGATCTACGTTTATGCGGCTACCATCGCCATCGTTGCAGGAGCTGGGATCTACATGATCCTTGCACAAAACATCGTGCGGATCATTTTGGGCGTCGCCCTGCTCGCCGCCTCGGCCAACCTGCTGATCTTCCTGTCCGGCCGGCTTGGCTCGGTCACGCCGCCGATCATCCGGCAAGACGCGGAAGTGTTGGGCAGTTATGCCGCCAATCCACTGCCGCAAGCGCTGGTACTGACGGCGATTGTGATTGGCTTTGCTCTTACCGCCTATGCCGTCGCGCTCGCCGTGAAAGGCTACAAGTCGCTGGGCACCATGGATACGAGCCAGATGCATGACGCAGAAGATCTCGGATCGCCGTTCGCAGCAAAATCAGCACCAAAACAAGGCTGAGTTAAATGACAGAAACATCATACAATCTGCTTGTTCTCGCCTTTCCGGTGCTGGTTCCGCTGACACTTGCAGCGATCACAGCAATCCTCTGGCGCAACATTCAGGCCCAACGCGTTGTCGCGATTGCCGGCCTGGGCGTGATCGTGGTCTGCTCGGTCCTGCTCACGATGGCCGTGCTCCGCTACGACATCCTTGCCGTTGAATTCGGCTCGTGGGCCGTGCCATTTGGGATCTCCTTTGTGGCAGACCGCTTCGCGGCGGCTCTGGTCATGATCACCGGTGTTCTTGCGTTCTGCGTCGGCATCTTCAGCCTTCGGGATATGCGCCAGATCCACATGCGTGCAGGTTTCTACCCGCTCTTCTTCGGCATGGTCGCCGGGGTGAACGGGGCGTTCCTGACCGGCGATCTTTTCAATCTCTACGTCTGGTTCGAGGTGATGCTCATCACGTCCCTCGGCCTGTTGGTGATTGGCCGCACGAAAGCGCAGATCGACGGTGCGATCAAATACGCGCTGTTGAACCTCCTCGGCACGGTCTTGTTCCTGATGGCCATCGGCTTGCTCTATGGGGCTGCCGGCACGTTGGCATTCGCCGACCTTGCGCGGGTCCTGCCAACGCTTGAGCCGACACCTGGCCTGGTTGGAGCGGCAATCCTGTTCTTGTGTGCCTTTGGCATCAAGGCAGGCGTGTTTCCGCTGTTCTTCTGGCTTCCGGCCAGCTACCATACAGCACCGTTCACAATTTCTGCGATCTTTGCAGGTCTCCTCACCAAGGTCGGCGTCTACGCAGCATTCCGCGTGTTCACTTTGCTCTTCACGGTTGAGGAGTCTGGGATCCGCGAGATCGTCGCTGTTGTTGCAGCGCTCACCATGGTGACCGGAGTGTTCGGAGCCGCGGTCCAATGGAACATCCGCCGGATCCTGTCTTTCCACATCATCTCGCAGATTGGCTACATCCTGATGGGCCTTGCGATCGCCACACCTTTGGCCATCGCAGGTGCGGTATTCTACATCGTTCACCACATCATCGTAAAAGCCAATTTGTTCCTGCTGGCCGGTGCCATTCGTCAGGCAAGCGGGACGGACGACCTGAAGAAATCTGGCGGCCTCCTGAAAAGCCACCCGTGGCTGGCGGTGCTCTTTCTCATTCCCGCCCTGTCGCTGGCGGGGTTGCCGCCGCTGTCGGGTTTCTGGGCCAAGTTCCTAGTCGTTGACGCCTCGTTTAAAGGCGACATGGCGTGGTTGGCAGCCGTTGCCCTGTTTACGGGACTGTTAACGCTCTACTCCATGACAAAGATCTGGATGGAAGCGTTCTGGAAAGCACCGGGCATCGAGCGTTCTCAAACGCGTCCAGTCCCTGTCCTGATGATAGCTCCAATCGCCGTTCTGGGTGCGATCACGCTCACAATTGGCTTTTACGCCGAACCGTTCGTTCAGTTCGCGGAGAAAGCCTCCATCACCCTCACGCAACCGGATGTCTACATCGCAGCCTTCTTCGGTGAAGAGACCCAAGTTGGTGAAGCTGCTCTTGAAAGGATCGACCAATGATTAGCCTTTTACAGCGTTTGGGCGCCTTCGGCCTTCTGTGCGGCGTCTTTATCATCGAGCTGGTAAAAGCCTCAGTGGACGTGACGGTCGCCGTCTTGTCCAACAAGCAGAAATTGAAGCCGGCCATTGTTGCGGTCCCGCTCGACCTGCGGACAGACATGGGGATCACCACCCTTGCAAACATCGTGAGCCTGACACCGGGAACCACCTCGCTGCACATCTCAGATGATCGCAAGACGCTCTATGTCCATGTCTTGGACCGGGAAAGCGACGAGGACGTGATCCGTTCCATCAAAGACACGTTTGAAACCCGCGTTCGGGCTGTCGAGGGACCGGCTCCCAGCCAAACTGTAACCAAGAAAGGAGCCGTCGCATGAGCACTGAAAGCATTTTGGGTATTTCTGAGACCCTCAACACGGTTCTGGTACTGTTGATTATCGGCGCTTTCGCGCTCACCGCCTTGCGGCTCATGAAAGGCCCGAGCTATGCGGACCGGTTTGTCGCCATTGATATGCTGACGGGTCTGGCCGTGGCCGCCTGCGCCTTGACCGCGCTGACCACCGGCCGGTCCGAATTCCTCGATGTGGCATTTGCGCTGGCCCTGATCGCCTTTGTCGCAACGGCAGCATTTGCAGCTTTCCTGGAACGCAAGGTCGCTGTCACCGATGGCCGCTTCCGGGACAATGGCAAACAAAAAGCCAATAAAGCCGCGCAGCAGGAGGCATCGTGATGGTTGATCTTATTGCTCTTTTGGTGAAATTCGTTGGCGTTGGCTTCTTGCTGATCGCAACGATCGGATTGCTGCGCTTTGACGATCCTTTCCAGCGGATGCACGCCGCAACGAAAGCAGGCACGTTGGGTGCTGGTCTGGTCCTGATCGGGACCATGCTTAGCAAATCCAGCTTGGATTCAACGATGATGGGCGGCATGACCCTGTTGTTCCTGATCCTGACGATTCCAGTCGCAAGTCATTTGCTGGCACGAGCGGCGTACCTGTCCGGCGCTGAGCTGGCCGGGATCGGAGATGCGGACAATGCCTTGCGTGACGTTTTGAAAAGGCCAGAGCAGCCGATTGAAAAGCAGGCTGAACGCTTAGATCTGCAAGGGATGGCGGCTGAGGCAGACATCGCAACAGAAGTGCCGGTGTCTGCGGATCCTGTGCTCTGCGATGCTGAAAAATCGGGTTTCGTATCCCTCAAGGATGTGGTTGCGCCTGAACGCGTCCGCTTTGCAGCAGTTGGCGATGCCGCGCCGAAGCTCGCGCGCCGCGCAGCAGAATTTGCAGCACGCACAGACCTCCCGCTCATCGCTGTTGTCGCTGTAGACACAGGATATGTGGATGCAACAGACAACAGCACCGAGACGATGCGGTTGATTCGCGACAAGGTCGGTCATTGGCTGCCTGATCTGCGCTCGCTCTCAGACGATCTCGGCGTTTCAGTGGAGCTCGTCTACGAGGAAGGTGATGCGGCTGCATCAATGGCCGGTGTCGGCGACGTGCGTGAGTTTCTGGTTCTGCCAACAGACGGATGGGCGGATCATGGTGTCGGCGTTGCAACCCCCCATGCCACCAAGCAACCTGACGGATTGCTGCGTGTTGCCAGCATGCACCCTGGGCCGACGCTTTACGCGGTCGATGTCCCCCGAGCCGGTCCCGTCACCGTGTTGTTCGATGGGTCTTATGATGTCTGGCGTGCACTTGATCTGGCGCTCGTAGAACGGCTTTGGACGGCCACAGAACTCCGGGTTTTCGGATACGTTGATGCCGCCAGCCGGGCGGAAATTGAGCAACGTGCTGCCGATGCCAACACGCCGGTTGTCTTCGCAGACCCGGAACTGACCGCACCGGATGATGCCTTGTTGCCGGAACAAATGGTCTCTGATGCTGTCGCGGTGATCCTTCCGGACCTTCCAAGACCTTTGCGGACCCGTTGGTACGGAACCTTCTGGCAGGACAAGATCTCGCCAAATTGGCGGGGAGACGTTCTGGTTTGGACCTAGCCCAAGGCGGTCCTTGGCATTAGGATGCTCAACGTTCTTGAAAAACATCAAGGGGATGGCGGCAGCGCCATCCCCATTCTTTAGCTGGGCCCCATATGCCATCTGACGCACCTTCAGAAAACCAAAACAGAACCGGCCTAGCTGGACCGGGTGCAAAAAAGCTGAGATCCTGGCCGTTGGTGTGGCGGCTACCGGTGGCTATGGCTTCGGTGGTTATGCTGTTTGCGGTTGTTCTGACCATTTTTGGTTTGCAAGAGCTGGAACGCAGGGAAGCCGAGCTCCGCGTCGAAGTTGGCGGGGCATTTCTCGACACCTTGGCCGGGTTGATCACACCAGCGATTGTCACCGGTGGTCCGTTATCGGAAATTGAAGGCTTGCTGTCGGCCTCTGCCAGGTTCAAACCCTCTTTGCGCAATGAAGCTGTTGCCGTTTGTTGCCTTGCGGACGGCTCAATTTTGATAACATCTTCCTACCCCGATGATACCGCAAATGGCGCCAAACCGCGAACAACCGAGCTTGCTCTTGAAGACTGGCTCAACGCCAATCGCAGTCTGCCGCCAAACGAAGCCGCAATCCAAATTGTCGATGAGACAAACAAACAACTGATTGTGCAGTCTTTTCCCGTGAGCGATGGCTCAACGATCCTGCTTGGTGCGGCCTTTGATCTCGAATGGCAACGCGCCGAGCAAGAAGAACGGCGTCGTGTGGCTCTTGCCGTGGATGTCGCGTTTTCTGTCCTCGCGGCGATCCTGACGTTTTTTATCGCGCAATACAGCCTGCGCCCCATTGATGATCTCACCAAGGCTCTCGACGACGATTCTTACGATGCAAATACTGAGATTGATCCAGTATCCGCGAACACGGAAATCGGCCGTCTGCAAAATGCACTGAGAACCCGGGCCGAGCTGCAAGCACGAGCTGACGCGATCGCAAAAACTGAAAACAAACATGCGCGGGAGGCAACGCTGGCCCGCCTTGCAGCAGGGCTCGCGCATGAGGTGCGCAATCCGCTTGCCGGGATGAGCGCGGCCACATCGACACTGCGGCGGTTCGGAGATGACAAAGCTGTACGGGAACAGACGATTGACCTGATTGACCGGGGCCTGCAAAGCATTGATCATGTGGCGGCCAGCATGTTGTCGACCTACCGGCCACCGGAAGGCAACAGAGATCTCAAGCCCGACGATCTCAATGACTTGCGGACCTTGATCAACCCGAAAGTGCGCGCCAAACAGGTGGACTTGAGTTTTAAATCGGAGCTCGCGGAAACCTACCCTGCAAGCGCGGAGGCCGTGCGCCAGATCGTGCTCAACTTGCTCTTGAATGCCATAGACGCCACTCCGGTTGGCAGTTCCGTTGCCTTTGAGTCCAAGCTGATCGAAGAGCAACTCACCATCAAGGTCTCCGACAGCGGCCCCGGTCTTCCTGGAGAAGCGCTGAATGTCCTGACCGGCGGCACCACTCCGGAGAAGCCACAAACGCGGCGCCTCGGACTTTGGCTGGTTCACCAACTGATTGATGATGTGAATGGCCGGCTGGCGATTTCAACACGCCCGCAAAGCGGCACGGTAATCACCATCACCATTCCAAAACGCACCGACGAGGCGGATAATGTCTGAGCTGATTTTGCTGGTGGAAGACGATCCGGTCCTTGGCCCCTCCTTGCAGCAGCGTCTTGTTCTGGAAGGATTTTCTGTCGTTCATGCCACCACTCTTGCCGCTGCCCGGGAGTTTCTTGGCAAACGGGTTCCGAGCTTTGTTTTGTCGGACATTCGGTTGCCGGACGGGTCCGGTGCTGATTTGCTGCGGGAGGTGCTCAGCCAGCACGGTGCGGTGCCGATTGTCTATATGACGGCCTATGGCTCTGTCGATCAGGCCGTGGAACTCGTGCGCGATGGCGCCAGGGATTACCTCGCGAAACCCTTCAACTTGGATGAGCTTGTCAGCCGCATTCAGGAGCTTCTGCTTCGCCCGCTTGCGCCGCAACTGGATGACCCGTTTTCGACCTTTGGACTTTCGGCCTCCATGCGCGGCGTACGCTCCATGCTGGACCGCCTGGCGGGGATTGATTTACCCGTTTTGCTGATTGGAGAAACCGGCACCGGCAAGGAAATCGCAGCACGGTATCTGCACGCCAAGAACGCGGCACAATCGCGCCCCTTCGAGGCCGTGAACTGCGGGCAACTCTCACCGGAGCTGGCAGATTCAACACTCTTCGGGCACGAGAAAGGCGCCTTCACCAGCGCACATGACAGGCGGATCGGCGTTTTGGAAAGTGTTGGCGAAGGGACGCTGCTTCTTGACGAAATCGGTGATACGGGACCGGAACTTCAATTGAAGCTTCTGCGCGTGTTGCAGGAGCGGCAGTTCAGGCGGCTGGGTGCAACACAGGATCTTGCCTTCAAAGGCCGGCTCGTGTGCGCAACGAACCGTGATCTTGAGGAGGCGGTCAGAGACGGTGTGTTTCGGGAGGATCTCCTGTTTCGCATCAACGTGGTGACGATCCGCATTCCGCCTTTGCGCGAGCGTCTGGAAGAAGTGGCGCCGCTCCTCACAGCCTTTGCCGCAAACGCTGCGCAGCGCATGGGAATTGCTCCAAAACCTGCCACAGCTGCTGCAGTATCAGCGGCCGAGCAGCATGATTGGCCCGGGAACGTTCGCGAACTCCGGAACCGCGTTGAACGCGCCGTTGCACTGGCAGGCGGGGCCGAGCTGACGCCATTCGATTTGTTTCCGGAAAACACCGCGCACATCCTCCAGCCTGCAGCCCAGACATCCGGCGACCCAAACTCTGGCCTGCCACACAGTTCTATTGGGTTTCCCTCGTTGGCTGAAGTCCGGGATCAGGCAGAACGCACCCACATTTTGCGTGCCCTTGATGAAACCGATGGCCGGTTGCAGGACGCCGCCAAGCTTTTGGATATCTCACGCACAACCTTATGGGAACGCATGCGCCGCCACGGCATCGACCGTAATTGAGATTTCAAAGTGTAATTTATTCTTTTTTGGGTCTGCGCATTGGGAAACATAGGCCCTAATCAACTCCTGAAAAAAACCGATGGATCTGGAGGCATTTCGTCGAAGGTTGGGATTTTGGTTCCCTCAATTGCGGCGGGGAGCGCTCGTGAGGCATAGATATTGGCGCGCGGGACGACAAAGCTTGGGTCGTCGATGGTGCCCGCCCTTATCACCTTGATTGCCGGACGTCCGGAATTGCCATTGAAGAGCTGCGAACCACAGTTGGAGCAATATTCCTTGGTCATGGTGTTGCCGCTGTCCGCCTGGTGCTGGAACCTTGCGGGCTCACCCTTTGTGATTGTCAGGTCCGCAACCTTCACAAACACATTTGTTGCATAGCTGGCCCCGGAAGACTTTTGACAATCGGTGCAGTGACAGTTCCACATGTTGACCGGTTTGGCCGCCACTTCGTACCGGATCGCGCCACAAAGGCATCCGCCTTTAAATTCGGGCATTCCTTTTCTCCCGTGTGTTCTACTGGTCTTTTGGCATGTTATTTTGTCGAACCGTAACGGCGGAGATGTGCTGCTCCGCCCAGACACCGGCAGTCCGCAGCGGGTCATTGGCAAACATATCTTTGATCTTTTCGCGGTTTTCAGCTTCAAGCAGGAAGAAGGAACCGCGCATGGTGGACCCATCATCCTCGGTTAGGGGACCAGAGAGCAGAACCTTTACACCGTAGTTTGCCGGTTCTGTTCCCAGAAAATGGCGATGCGCTTCCAGTACCTCCATACGAAGCCGGAGGGCGTCGGGATTGTCGATTGCATAGACTACGAACTGCATGTGGATCCTATTCAAAGACCAGGCTGAGCGCCGGGATGAAGGTCAGCAGCAAGGTGACAAACGTCATCATGACTACAAACGGAAACGTGCCGATGAAGATGTCGCCAAGGGTCGTGTTCCGGTCTGATATTGTGGCTTTCACCACGTAGACGGTGAGTCCGAACGGCGGTGTCAACAAACCGATTTCCACGGCAATGACCGTCACAATGCCGAACCAGATCAGATCACCGCCAAGGCCGGTGACGATCGGCAGCGACAGCGGCAGAAGGATCAACATGATCGAGGTGGAATCGAGGATCATGCCCATCACGATGACCAGCAGCAGATAGATCATCATGAAACCCATGAGGCCGAGTCCCGCGTCGGAGAACATCATGGTGATTTCCTGCGGGATCGTCGAAAGGGTCAACATCCGGGAATACATGGATGCCGCGATAATCAGGAGCAAGATCGAGACGGAGACCAGACCTGTGTCAACCAGAACCCGCCAGAACCTCGCCCAAGTTAGGCTTCCCTTCAGCAAGGCCACCACAATGGCAGCTGCCGCTCCCGCTGCGCCTGCCTCGGTGGGTGTAAAGACACCGGAATAGATCCCGCCAAGCACGATGACGACCAGCGCCGTGATCGGGATCAGCTTGACGACAGCCGTGCCCCAGGTCTCTCCCTCAATGACGGCCGGGCGGTCGCTTTGCATGACCATCTTGGGCCGGAAGCGGGCCATTAGATAGATCCCGACCCCGAACACGAATGCCAGCAAAGCGCCCGGAACGATGGCGGCCAGGAAGAGGGCACCGACGGATTGCTCTGCCAAAACGCCATAGATGATCAAAAGAAGGCTCGGAGGGATCAGCATGCCGAGAACCGAAGACCCGGCGACGACCCCAAGGGCGAAGCGGTTGTTGTAGCCGTTGGCCACCATTTGCGGGACGGCGACACGGGAAAAAACCGCTGCCGAGGCGATCGAGATCCCGGTGATGGAGGCAAAGACCGCATTGGCGGCCACCGTTGCCATACCAAGCCCGCCCTTGATCTTCTGCAGCATCCATGCGGCCACGCGGTAGGCGTCACGGCCGATGTCCGCGGTGTCGACAATCAACCCCATCAGAACAAACAGCGGGACGACACCGAACAGGTAGCGATTGATGGCCCCGTCAGCAGCGAGCGCCAGCGAGCGCATGGCGACATTCGGATTGTCCCGGATCAGCCAGATACCCAAGAAACTGAGCAGGATCAAAACCACGGCTATGTGAGCGCCCGAAAAGATCAGCAGCAACATGAAACCGATGGCTGCAAAGCCAATCTCAATGCGCCCGAGATCTGCAAAAAACAAAGCGTAACCAAGGACAAGGACCAATCCGAAGGCGATCAGGAATGGAATACCGCGCGGCTCGACCGTGACCGAGTGCCGGATTGTCAGCGGTTCAACACGGGTGGAGTTCAGAATTTCCTTAATGTCCTTGAGAACCTGGGTGGCGAAGGCAAGACAGGTCAGAACGGAGCCGCCGAAAAGACAGGCTTTGATTGGCCAAACGGGAGCGGTGAAAACCCCTTGAGCGCCAAAGAATTCATTCTCGACCCAGGCATCGACCAGCTTCGGCCAGGTGCCCCAGGCAATCAGGGCAAAGACGAAGATCCCCGCGAGATGGAAGAAAACCCGCATGACTGCGGCTGCAAAGGGCCGGTTTTCCTCGATCGCACCAATCAGGATATCGGTGCGGGTCATGCGCCCGCTCATAACGGTGTGTGCTGCTTGCAAAAAAACGATCGCAACGATCGAATTGGCCACAATCTCGGCCACACCCTGGACAGGTGAGTTGAAGAAGGTCCGTCCGATGATGTCTGAACAGATCAGAAGCATCAGGCAAAAAATCCAGACCGAAGCAGCCGCACTGACAGCGCCGGTGAGCGAGGAAACCCCGGTCACCGTCCGGTCTGCGCCGTGGCGGAATTGTCTGAGTGTTATCGCCACGGCGAGGCCCCCGCTTACCGTTGTGTCCAGTCAATGCGCGGTTCAAGGCCGGCATCGCGCACTTTTGCCATGTAGGCCTCCAGTGCTTCCTGAGCGCCTTTGCCTGCATTGGCGTCTGACCAGTCCTTGGCCAGGTTTGGCAGGCCGTCGGCCCATGCTGCAATGTCTTCCGCCGGCAGCGTGGTGACAGTTGCGCCAACTTCCGGCAGCTTGCTCAGGAAGGTGTCATAGCGTGCCATGACTTCTTCAGCGTGGGCGACTGTGTACTCCTCACCGAGTTCGGTCAGGACTTTTTTGACGTCGTCGGACAATCCGTCCCAAACATCCTTGTTGATGCCAAGACCGCCGGTCATCTGCGCCCCGATTCCGACAAGGGTGACATATGGTGCAACTTCATAGTGCTTGTTCGGGAACGCTCCGGTCAGGATGACCACCATTCCGTCTGCCACACCGGTCTGGATCTGGTTGTAGTAAGTCGGCAGCGCTCCGTTTACGGGCACGGCACCGAGATGCTTGATCCAGTTCGCTGACGGTCCAGGCGCCAGGATCTTGCGGCCTTCCAGATCTTTGAGCGAATTAACCGGGAAGTTGGTCAGGAGGTGGTAGGTCTCCACGCCGCTTGCGCCCAGGAAGACCACGTTCTGGTCGTCCCAGGCTTTCTGCAATGCCGGGACTTCACGGTGAAGTTCGTTCATGATCTTGAGCGTTGCAACGAGATCATCGGAAACGAACGGCGTGAAATAGGTCATGTTCTGGAGCGGCATCTTTGAGCCTTCCCAGAGCGTGCCAACCCATCCGGCATCGGTCAGGCCATCTCCCACGGCCTCCAGCGTATCCTTGAAGCCATAAAGCGAACCGCCATAGGCTTCCGTCCATTCAATGCGGTCTTCTGATCCCATGGCTTCGAGACGTTTGTTGGATTCACCCACAACCAGTGTAGACAGTTGCCCGACCCAGGGCAGAACAGTCGGGTGACTGGATGCCATGGTGAGGTTGTAGGTTTCAGCTTGTGCCGCGGCGCTGAAGGCGACGGCAGCAATGGCTGCAAGCATGCGTTTCATGGTACTTCCTCCCAAAATTGCGGTTCTCAGCTCACCGCGTGCCGTCCGGTCGAGAAATTCACCTCTACCGTGATGCGTCCCTCATTCAGCAACCATGGCCGCACAGTGAAATTGCGGGCGCCTGAGGAATGCATCGGATCCGTTTCTGCAATCTGGCGGGCATGCTCCAGGCTGTCCGCCCGAATGATCACCATGCCTTCGCCATTCCAGGTGTGTTCGTCATCGGCCCAGAACGGGCCAGCGCCAAGCATGATGCCGCGCTGCTCCAGATCGACCTGAAAATTTAGGTGCTCTTCAATGTTCTCCATAACCGGTCCAAGTCCATTGGTCGGTGTGGTGAAGACCACATAGAGCTGTTTTTGAAGCATCCCGGCGGATGCTTTCAGGATGTCGTCTTTTGTGACTGTTGGGCCGGACATGGCTTTCTCCTCCTAAAGCGTCTGGCAGACGTCCGTGTAGTCGAACCGTGGCAACCGCCTGAAAATACGATCCGTATCGGCGTAGCCCAGGTTCACCAGAAAGTTCGACTTGAGTGACGTTCCGTGGAAGAACTCTTCATCCACCTTCGCGTTGTCGAAGCCGGACATGGCGCCCACATCGAGACCGACGGCTCGGGCAGCCAACATGAAATAGGCGCCCTGAAGCGTTCCGTTTCTGAAGGCATTGACCTGTGCGGCTGTGGCATTGTTCTTGAAGATGTCCTGGGCCGCCGGATTCGGCGGAAACACCTTGGGAAGCTCTTCCCAGAAATTGAGGTCATAAGCGATGATTGCGGTGACCGGAGCCGATCGCATCTTAGGGCGGTTGGCTTCCATCAGGGCCGGTTCCAGACGGTCCTTGGCGTCGTCTGAACGGATGAACACAACGCGCATGGGCTGCTGGTTCATGGACGTCGGGCCCATCTTGGCAATCTCATAAAGATCTTTCAGGACCTCGTCCGGAACCTCCCGGTCCTGCCAGCCGTAGTGCGTCCGGGCTTCGGTGAAGAGCAAGCGCAATGTTGTTTCGTCGGCTCTGAGATTTTCAAGCTGCAACGCCTTGGCTGCCTCACGGGCGGCGGCATCGGCGGCGAGATCTGCATCAGACATCAAGGATCTCCTGTCTAAAGGTTCAAGCGTGTTGCGGAAGGCCGAGAATGTCCCGGGCCTGAGAGGGCGTTGCGACGGGACGCTGATTGGCAGCGCAGATCTCGGCCGTGCGTTTCACAAGCGCTGCGTTCGAGGGGGCAAGACGGTCCTTGTCGAGACGGATGTTGTCCTCAAGACCTGTCCGGGCATGCCCTCCGGCGGCAATCGACCACTCGTTAAGGGTTAGCTGACTTGCTCCAATACCAGCTGCACACCACTCTGCTTCCGGCATCAGGCGTTCGACGGTCTTGACGTAGAAATCGAAGACATCCTTGTCTGCCGGCATGGCGTTTTTTACGCCCATAACGAACTGGATGTAGATGTTGCCTGGAATGCGGCCGTCCCGGTTCATGGCCGCAGCTTGCACGATATGGCTGAGATCGAAGGCCTCGATTTCCGGTTTGACACCATAGGTCCGCATCTCGCCGGCGAGCCAGTCCACCAGATCCGGCGGGTTCTCATAAACCCTCGTTGGGAAATTGTTCGAGCCGACGGAGAGCGACGCCATGTCGGGTTTCAGTGGCAGCATGCCGCCGCGCGTCTTGCCCGCTCCCGACCGTCCGCCGGTCGAGAACTGGATGATCATGCCGGGGCAATGCTTTTCCAGTCCCTCTTTGAGGCGCGCAAACTTCTCAGGATCGGAGCTCGGGGTCTGGTCGTCGTTGCGCACATGAGCGTGACAGATCGTTGCGCCCGCCTCAAAGGCTTCCTGGGTGCTTTCAATCTGTTCGGACACGGTCACAGGAACTGCCGGATTATGTTCCTTGCGCGGCAGGGAGCCAGTAATTGCAACACAAATGATGCAGGGTTTGCTCATGACTTTGCTTTCTTCGGAGCCAATACGAAATCGAATTCGACATCCCAGTAAGTTGGGCCATCGAAACCGGCGGCCGCGACCTTGTCCGGATCGTTGGTTTCCTTGAAATCTGCGATGAGGCTCTTCTTGACGCCGAACACGCTGTCGGAATCGATGTACGGATCGTCCGGATCGAAGATATGCGTCGTCAGCTCGTCGTAGCCGTCCTTGGAGACGATGTAGTGCAGGTGCGCCGGCCGGAACGGGTGACGTCCGAGGCGGTTCAGGAGATCTCCGACCGGTCCGTCTGCGGGGATCGAATAGTGTTTCGGCTTGACGGCCTTGAACCAGTATTTACCGTCCGGCCCCGTGCGGAAGACGCCGCGCAGATTGAACTCCGGCTGGATGCCTTTTTGCTGAACGTCGTAAAACCCTTCATCGTTGGCCTGCCAGACGTCGATCTTGACGCCTTCGAGCGGATTGCCCTCAACATCTGTGACCTTGCCCCAGACGAGCATGTCCTCGCCTTTTTCATCGAGGCAGATGTTGTGACCCATCTCGTATTCCGGCGCGTCGCCGAGGTGGAACGGGCCAAGGACCGTGTTTTCCGAAGCGCCACTTGGCCGGCGGGAATTGACCGCATCGACCAGCATGGAGACACCAAGCACATCGGACAGCAGGATGAATTCCTGGCGCCAGTCGTCACATTTGTGGCCCGTCTTGGTCAGGAACTGAATCGCCTGGAACCACTCTTCCTGGGTTGGTTCTATTTCCTTCACCGCTTCATGGAGTTTGCGGGTCAGGACCTCCATGATTTCCTTGAGCCGTTGATCCGAGGCGTTCTTGTTCCGACCGGTGACAACTTCGGCGGAGTTTTCTTCGGTGAAATAACCAAGCTCGTGCGCTTCCATAAGGTCGTCCTTTATTCAAAGCAGCTTTTGTGCGCGGCAGGATCATGCGCCCTAACGAAGATCCTCCGATCAGCTTCGGAAGGCCGTAAAGATCCGTATCGGTCGGTCATGAAATCTCCTCCCAGAACAACAGGGTTAAAGTGCCGGACGGGATCCCTCCCAGGCGTCCTGTAGCAGTTGGCGAATGGATGCCCGGTCGATGGGGCGCGGGTTCCAGTACGGGTTCTCTGTCGCGATGTCCGATGCACGGTCCAGATCGGCCTCGGTTAAGCCGAGGTCCTTCAGCGCCTGTGGGGCACCGATTTCCTTTGAAAAATCAAAAAGACCTGCGCCTGGCGTTGCGCCGAACAGATCGGCAACCGGTTGAAGTTCGGCGGGCATCGCGCTGGCATTAAAACCAACGGTGTGCGGCAACATGATCGCGTGGGTCTCGGCATGCGGGGTATCAAAACTGCCGCCGAGGGTGTGGCAAATCTTGTGATGCAGCGCCATGCCGACAGTGCCAAGCACGGTGCCGCACAGCCAGGCGCCATAAAGCGCATCCGCGCGGGCCTCTGTATCCGAACTGTCTGCAACGAGTGCGGGCAAGGACCGCTTAAAGGCGGCCAACCCCTCGGCAGCCATCAGAGTGGAGACCGGATTGCGGTCTTGCGCATAAAGAGCTTCAGCTGCGTGGGCCATGGCGTTCAGGCCGCTTGTCAGGCTCATGCCAAGCGGCAGGCCCATCGTCAGCTCAGGGTCATAGATCACCACTTCCGGCAGGATGCTGTCCCCCCGGACGGTGGTCTTCCGGCCGCCTTCGGTCTGGCCAAGGATTGGTGTGACTTCCGATCCGGCGTAGGTTGTCGGGATGACCACTTGCGGCAGGTCAGTCCTATAGGCAATCGCCTTGCCGAGGCCGGTCGTGGATCCGCCGCCAAGCGACACCACGCAGTCGGCTCCGGCTGATTTGACTGCTTCCATCGCCTCGTCGGTCACGTCGACTGGAGTGTGCATGGTGGCCTTTGAAAAGACACCGGCGCTTAAGTTTCCCAGTTGATCGGACAAACGTGTGGCATCGCTCTCCTGATTGGGTGTCGATAAAACCAGAGCGTTCGAACAGCCAAGTTTTTCGACCCAAGCGCCTGTTTCGTCGCATTTTCCTGCGCCAAAGACGATGTGGGCAGCGCTGCCCCGATAGGTGAAGGCCCGGGTCATGAAGGCAGCTCCTGCGGCAGTGGATTGAGACGAAATTCAACATCGAGACGCAACGCGGCCTTGCCTGTGGCATCGGGTCTAAAGCAGCCGATCAGGCCAGGTTTGACGCTGAAGAGGGGATCGGTACCAAGATTGGAGTCGTCCCCGTCGAAGATTTGCGTGGTCAACGTTTCGTAGCCATCCGCGGACACTTGAAAGTAAATATGCGCGGGCCGGCGCAGCGGCGCTCCCAACCTTTCAAGAAGATCGCCGAGCGGACCGTCCTTTGGCACATCGTAGCCGGACGGCCGGATAGTGAGATAAGAAACCTTACCATCGTCGCCGGACAGGAAGTGACCGCGCAGATTGTGTTCAGGCTGCAGATCCGGCTGCTGGTTTTCATAAAACCCTTGAGCATTGGCCTGCCAGGTTTCCAGGCGTGCGTCTGGAATCGGTGTTCCGTTGAGATCTAGAATGCTGATCGTTACGGCAACGGCACTGCCAATTCCGTCCAGGCTGATGTTGTCGCCATGCTGCATCAACGGAACATCTGACCGATAGAAAGGGCCCCGCATGGTGTTCGGAGTGGCGTGCTCCGGGCGGTCCGAGTTGAGCGCATCCACAAGGGTGGACGTTCCGAGCAAATCCGACACAAGGACCCATTCCTGGCGGCGCTCATCGCACAGATGACCCACTTCGGTCAGGAACTCTATGGCCGCGCGCCAGTCACCCAACGATGGGCGTGTTTCGCGAATTACGGCATGGACATGTTCGGCGACCTTGCACAGCACAACTGCGAGCCGCTCATCTGCGGCACCCCTGATCCGCTCTGCGAACAGACGGTCCGATGCATCGGCCTGGAAAAAGGCAATGTCAGACATGCCAGCCATGGTTCCTCCCACCGGTCGTTAACTGACCTTGAGAGAAGCTTATCGGGCGACTCAGAACGGTTGATGATTTGTGAGCTCTTCTTTATAACAAATTGCTATGAAGTTAGATGAGCGACATCTCATTCAGTTGGCTGTTGTGGTTCAAACGGGCAGCGTCACCGGCGGAGCGGACCTCCTCGGGATGACACAGCCTGCGGTCTCCAGAACCCTTTCAACGCTCGAAAAACGCCTTGGCGAACCGCTCTTTTTCAAAGGGCAGCGCCCGCTGCAGCCAACGCCTTTGGCCCGGGCTTTGGCGGATCAGGGCAACGCGATGCTGGCGGCCTCGCGCAAGGCTTCGGAAACGGTGCAGTTTTTCCGCGAGGGCAAGGCCGGAAGTGTTCGCGTTGGCGGGACCCCCTTTTTCATGGATGCGTTGATTTCAAGCATGACCGCCGAGTTTCAGAACTCCTTTCCCGAAATCCGTGTCGACCAAAGCTATGGGTATGTGCGAGACCTGCGGGAAGCGATCCACGCCGACCGCATAGATCTTGCCATTTGCCCGATCGACATACTGGGCGAAGGGTCGGGTCTGGTTTTTGAAGAAATCCTGCCAGGACGCAATGTGGTTGCCTGCAGTGTGTTGCATCCGCTTTTGAACAAGCGAAAGCCGACTGCTCGCGAGCTGCTGGAGTACCCCTGGGTGGCTCCGCCGGAAGGCAGCCCGCTTTACGCGGACTTGCATTCCATTCTGTTGTCGCTGGGTGCAACGGAAATCAAGATCCGCTATTCCGGCGGGTCTCTTGCAAGCGTGATCAACTATATGACACGCACAAACGCCTTGACCGTTCTGCCGCACAGCGTGGTCTTTGCGTACAGGAAAGACCGCACCTTGACCGCGCTGCCCTTCAAGATCCCGCATCCCGATCGCGCACTTGGTATCTTGCGTCCGGCCGATGCGCCCTACCTTCCGGCGGTCGACAAATACGCAAAGCACATTGCGAGCGGCTTTAAGGACTTACGCCATCTGATCAAGAGACATGAAGATGCTGTTGTATGGGGTGGGTAACAGGCGGTCTGGACACCACGTATCAGCCAACGGCTTACCTCGGCCGTTAATGTGACCAATCAAACACTGCTGAAATCAAACCCGTCACGATCATCCAGGAAGGCTTCGAAGAAGTCCGTGAAGGTTGCGACCAGTGGCGGCAAGGCTTCATAGGGCGGGTAATAGAGAGACAGCCAAAGCGACGGCAAGGACCAGTCGGGCAATACCCTCTCGACCTCTCCGCCGCGAAAGCCGTCCGCAACGATAAACTCCGGCAAAACTGCAATGCCGGCGCCTGAGCGGGCCATGGAATAGAGAAAGTCTCCATTGTTGGAGTGCATGCCTGCTCCTGTGAGGGTTGTCCGTTTCAGGCCGCCTTTTTGAAATCGCCAGGTCTCCAGTTCCTGTCCAGCGCCGTAGGATAGGCACATGTCAGGTGTCAAATCTTCTGGGGCCTCGTGCCTCCCGACGCGTTCCAAGAAATCAGGGGACGCGACGGCACATCTCGGCACCTCGCAGATCTTCCGCCATATGGTTGATTTGTCCCGGGGCGGTTCCGACAAGCGGATTGCCAGATCGCACTCCTCGGCAACAACATCAACCAGCGTATCCGTCAGCATCACAGTGAGATCGATGTTCGGATAGGCCAGCTTAAAGCTGTCCAAGAGGCCGGGGAGCAGGCGCAGTCCGAAAGACATCGGCGCATTTATCGACAAACGGCCCCGATGCGGCTGCATCTCCCGCTCCAGATCACGCTGAATACGATCAAACGACTCCACCACCGGCTGATAGCGGGCGGCAACGGTCGCGCCGACAGATGTCAGCGCCACCTTGCGCGTGGTGCGCACCAAAAGCTGGTGACCCAGATCCTGCTCCAGCCGCGCGATGACCCGTGTGACCGAGGCGGGCGTCATGCCAAGCGTTTTTGAGGCGGCTGCGAAGCTTTGAAGCCTTGCAACTTCCAGAAAGACACGGATTGGTTTGAGCTCTTGCATGCCTTTTATTGCCATTAATGCAACAGTAAATGCAAACCTATTATCATTCTCATCAATTTGGCCGTCTCCTATTTTTGATCCTGACACAGGAAACAAAACTGCGAGACTGGCATGGACAAGCTCATCAAGGGGCTCCACCACATCACGTCGATGGCTGCGGACGCCCAGAAGAACAATGATTTCTTCACAAAGGCCTTGGGACTGCGCCGCGTCAAGAAGACCGTGAACTTCGACGCCCCCGACGTCTACCATTTGTATTACGGCGATGAGACCGGCACGCCGGGCTCGGTGATGACCTACTTCCCGTTTGGCCAGATGCCGACCGGCACCCGCGGTAATGGCGAAGTCGGCGTGACAGAATTTGCGGTGCCCCGCGGGTCACTTGGGTTTTGGACGGATCGGCTGGCGTCTCATGGCGTTTCCGAATTGCGCAAAGATCGCTTCCTCGGTGAAGACCGGCTGACGTTTTCAGGGCCTGACGGGGATAGCTTCGCGCTGGTTGAAACGGAGGTTGAAGGGCGCGTCCCCTGGACTGCCGGCGGCGTTGCACAGGATGTCGGCGTTCTTGGCTTTCACGGCGCGCGGTTCCGTCTGCGTGATGCAGCGGCCACTGGCGAGCTGCTGAGCTTCATGGGCTACCAGAAGGATGAAACCGAAGGCGCGGTCACGCGGTACCGGATCGAGAACGGCAATGCCGCCCGGACCATCGATCTGGAGGAAACCCCACAAGCTGCTCCAGCCCGTCAGGGGGCAGGCTCTGTTCACCACATTGCGTTTGCCGTGGAAGACCGAGATGCACAGCTGGCTGTTCGCAAGGCGCTGATGGACACCGGTTATCAGGTCACACCGGTGATCGATCGCGATTACTTCTGGGCGATTTACTTCCGCACCCCGGGAGGCATCCTGTTTGAAGTGGCCACAAATGAACCTGGTTTTGACCGGGACGAGGACACCGCTCACCTCGGTGAAGCACTGAAATTGCCCACACGATACGAACCTCATCGTGCGCAGATCGAGGCGCAGCTGCCGCCGCTTGATCAGTGACCGGAGACGAAGAATGTCGACCAATCTCTATGAAACCTTGACCAAGGCACCCGAGCCGGGCCGTCCGCTGATTTTTGCCTTCCACGGCACAGGTGGTGACGAGCGGCAGCTGTTTCAGCTTGCTGGACAGCTGGCACCGGGAGCGGGCGTTGTCTCGCCACGCGGTGACGTCTCTGAACGAGGCGCAACACGTTTTTTCAAACGCACGGCCGAGGGCGTTTACGACATGGAAGACCTGTGTCGCGCGACAGCGAAGATGGCTGATTTCATATCGGCTCATCGTGCCGTTTTCCCGGACAGTCCAGCCTATGGGTTCGGATACTCCAACGGTGCCAACATTTTGGCGGCTGTCTTTCTGGAGCAGCCGAACTTGTTTGACCGTGTGGGCCTTCTGCACCCGCTGGTCACCTGGGATTTGCCGCAAGCCCTTGATTTATCGGGGCGCAAGGTCGTGTTGACTGCAGGCCGGAACGACCCGATCACGCCTTGGCCAAAAAGCGCGCACCTGATCGAAGACCTGCGACGCGCAGGCGCCGATGTCGAGACTGATGTTCATGACGGCGGACATGAGTTGCGTGACAGTGAACTGGCAGCACTGGTGAGAGGCTTTGCAGACTGATGCGGTCAAGATCCAGAATGCAGGGCGTTCAGCGTTGTCAAAACGGCGGCTTCGTGCATTGCCCAATCGAAAAAGGCGGCGATGTCGGGGACGGTTTCCCGGCCAGGCCGGCAGCACAGATAATACGACAGACCCGAGGGGATGACCGGTCCGAAGGGACAGGTCAACCGTCCATCCGACAGCGCGCCGTGGGCAAGCAGCGACTGCGCCAGCGCGATGCCGACACCAGAGGCCGCGGCGTCGACCACCTGGTCGGCAGCAAGAGGTTCGAACATCACCGAGTCCTGCCGTTTCGATTGGTCGGCAAGGCCCGCAACGTCGGACCAGCGTGCCCAGGCCGGCCGCTGCCGTATCCGCATCGGATTGGCAACATGCAAAATGGGCGCTTTGTGAAGATCGTCCGGGCTACGAATGCCGCGCGCTGCAAGAAGTTGCGGGCTGGCAACCGGGATCAGAAGTTCGGTGTGCAGCTTGATACTGTAAAGATCGCTTGGCGCCGTATGGGCATAGCGGATGACAATGTCCGGCCCGTCCTCGGTCATCGCGTTCACACCGCCTTCAGTCTCGATATTCACAAAAATGTCGGGTCTGAGTTCGGTGAATCTATGCAGTCTGGGCAACAGCCATTTGCCGATGATCGGCCCGCTGGAATTGATGCGCAGGCGCGGAGGCGTCTTGCCGGGACGGATCGCGTCGACCGCCTGGCGTATCGCCAAAAAGGCATCGCTCAGGACCGGCTGCAGCGCTTGACCATGGGGCGTGAGATGGACCGCCCTGATCTTGCGGGTGAACAGGATCACCCCAAGATCCGCCTCAAGTCCCTTGATTTGCTGGCTAACTGCTCCGGCCGTCACATGAAGCTCGGCGGCCGCGGCCTTGAAAGATCCCCGGCGGGCCGCAGCCTCAAAGGCGCGCAGACTGGACAGGGAAGGCAAACGGCTCAGCGGCATGGCGGAGGCTTTCATGAGATAGATTTTCTAAACTGTAAGCCGAAATCTTCTGCTTTGTCCAGAAAAGATAACGCTCCACTTATGCCTCAGGTAAGTACGTACAATTACGTGAAAAACAGGGCTTCCAGCTTTCAGCTGCCCGCTTCAGGAGAACAATGCGAATGACCTGGCAACCTTATGTCCTGTCACTGGCCGCGGGCATCGGAATCGGCGTGATCTACGGCCTTATTGCCGTGCGCTCACCCGCCCCGCCGATTATCGCGCTGCTTGGCTTGCTGGGCATGCTGGCAGGCGAAGCCGCCGTCCAATGGGTGCGCGGCCACAACGATGTGCTTTCCAAGTGCCTGCACACGAAGAGCTTTTCCGTCGCGGATCGCGACACCTCCCGCGGCGACAAACGCCAAGGCCAATCCTGACCAAACTAACGGAGTGTTTCCATGTCTAAGCTTCAGGTTCTAACCCCGGAAAACAGCCAGTTGATCTTCATCGACCACCAGCCGCAGATGGCATTTGGTGTGCAATCGATCGATCGACAGGTTTTGAAAAACAACACTGTCGCTCTCGCAAAGTCAGCAAAGATTTTCAATGTGCCGACCGTCATAACCACCGTCGAAACGGACTCCTTTTCCGGTCACACGTATCCAGAGTTGCTCGATGTGTTTCCGGACGCGCCCCTGCTGGAGCGGACATCGATGAATTCCTGGGACGACCAGAAAGTGCGGGACGCTCTGGCAGAAAACGCCGCCAAAGGCCGAAAAAAGATCGTCGTCTCCGGTCTTTGGACCGAGGTCTGCAATCTTACCTTCTCGCTGAGCTGCATGGCTGACACGGACTACGAAATCTACATGGTTGCTGACGCGTCCGGTGGCACCAGTGAAGATGCCCACAAATATGCCATGGACCGCATGGTGCAGGCTGGCGTTATCCCGGTAACGTGGCAGCAAGTGCTTCTGGAGTGGCAGCGCGACTGGGCCCGTCGCGACACCTATGACGCCGTCATTTCAACCGTCCAACAGCACTCTGGCGCCTACGGCATGGGCGTCGATTACGCCTACACCATGGTGCACAAAGCGCCGTCTCGCACCTCGCATACCGGCGAGACGCAATCCCCCATTCCGGCGGTGACGCAAATCGCGGCCGAGTAATCCGGCAAGTCTTTTCCGTCCCGGCCGATGCCGGGACGGTCTCCTCTCATGATGACTTTCGAAAGGTGCGGTGATGGCCGATACGATCCTCTTTAACGGCAAGATCACGACGATGGATCCGGAACAACCGGAGGCAACTGCCATCGCTCTCAAGGATGGATTGATCCTGGAGGTTGGCAGCGATGCCGATATCCTGCGGCTGAAGAGCGCCGGAACCGAGGTGATCGACCTGAATGGCCAGCGTGTCATCCCCGGCCTGATCGACAGCCACACCCACATCATCCGCCAGGGCAATAACTTTGCCATGGAGCTGCGCTGGGATCATGTTTCGTCTCTGGCGGATGGCCTGGCGATGCTCAAAGCTCAGGCCCAACGCACCCCTGCGGGTCAGTGGATCCGGGTGGTCGGTGGTTGGTCGGCCGATCAATTCGCTGAAAAGCGCCTTCCGATGATCGACGAGATCAATGCGGTTGCACCGGAAGTGCCCGTTTATGTTCTGCACCTTTATGATCGGGCCTGGCTCAACAAGGCGGCGCTGCGCGCCCTTGGCATCGACAAGCATTTTTATGAACCATTCGTCTCTGGCCGTTTGGAGCGGGACGATCAGGGCAATCCCACGGGCCTGGCCATGGCGCGCCCGAATGCGCAGCCGCTTTATGCTTTGCTCGACATGGCGCCAAAGCTCGATTTTGAGCAGCAGATCACGTCGACCAAGCACTATTTTCGCGCACTGAACGGGCTTGGCCTGACCTCGGCACTCGACTGTGCCGGCGGCTTTTTAAACTACCCGGATGACTATGGCGTCATTTCGGAGTTGAACAAACGCGGCGAGCAGACCGTGCGCATTGGGTATCAACTGTTTGCGCAGCGGCCGCTGTTTGAGCTGGACGATTTCAAGCGCTGGAACGACATCGTCAAACCGGACCAGGGCAACGACTATCTAAAATGCGTCGGTGCGGGCGAAATGCTCGTGGCATCGGCCTACGATTTCGAAGACTTTTCCTACCCGCGCCCCGAATTGCCGAAACGTATGGAGGGGGATCTGCGGCCGGTACTGGAATTTCTCCTGGAGAACGGTTGGCCAATTCGCTTCCACTGCACTTACGAAGAGAGTGCACATCGCCTGCTGACCGTTTTGGAAGAGGTTGGTCGCGACAAAGGTCTTGAGGAGCTCAACTGGATCTTCGATCACGGTGAGACCATTTCCGAAAGCACCATGGAGTGGGTGGCGCGTCTGGGCGGCGGGATTTCCTATCAGAACCGCATCGCGTTCCAGGCGACGGCTTATCGCGACCGCTATGGCGAAGCTGCACTGAATGATGTCATGCCGGTCAAGAAGATGATGGCCTCCGGTGCGCCGCTTGCTGCCGGCACCGACGCAACGCGGGTGTCGTCCTACAATCCGTGGCTTGCGATTCACTGGGCCGTGTCCGGAAAGGGCCGTGGCGGCGATGTTATCTGGCAAGCCCAAAACCGTTTGTCACGGCAGGATGCGCTTCAGCACTGGACTGCGGCTGGTGCATGGTTCAGCCGCGAGCAGGGCAAGAAAGGCCAGATCAAGGCCGGTCAGTTTGCCGATATTGCCGTTCTGGATCGTGACTATTTCGCGATCCCGGAGGACGAGATCATTGAAATAGAAGCTGATCTGACCTTCTCGGGCGGCAGGATCGTCCACGCAAAAGGCCCGTTTGCCGAACACGCTCCGGCGCCGCTTCCCGAACTGCCCGACTGGTCACCCGTCCCCGTCTTCGGTGCGCCAGGGGCGTCTAAAGGCCGGTTAAGCGGGTCGTCGCTTGTCGCTGCGGAATAGGCTTTCGGTGTGGGAGAGCGAAAAATCATGGCTGTTTTTCGGATGCATAGAATGGGAAAGGCTCGAGCTCTGTTACTGGCAGGGCTCTGCACCATTGGCTTTATGGTGTCTGCGGATGCTGAAACGCTCGAGTTCGATGGTCAGGTCGAGGCTGTTCATCAAGCGGACGTCTACAGCCGCGTCGAAGGGATCGTTGCCGAAGTACTGGTATCGCAAGGGGATTTTGTGGATGCAGGAACGGTACTTGCGCGACTGCAGCAAGATGTGCCGAAGCTGAAGGTTGCTGTGTCAGAAGCCAGGCTTGCGCGGGCGAATGCGCTGTCTGAGCAGGCCCACGGTAGATTGGCGAGAATACAACGCCTTACGACATCCGGAACTGCATCAGATGTTGCACTTACGGAAGCGAAGACGGATCTCGTGTTGGCCGAGGCGGCTCAACGCGCCGAAAGCGCGGAGCTTTCACTTGCTCGTACGGCGCTCGACGATACCGTGATCCGAGCGCCAATAGCCGGCTTCGTTGAAGATCCAAGAGTTCGGGTGGGCGCGTTGTTGGAGTTCAGCTCCGGAGACCCCCCGATCTTTCAAATCGTGAATTTGGACCCGGTGCGGATTGTCTACGAAGTTCCATACGAAATCCGCTTGCGCCAAATGAAGGAAACCGGGGCGTCTACCGCGGACGAATTTCTTCAAAGTGTCCGTTTGCAAGTCATGACAACGGATGGGGAACTTCTAGCCCGCGGGCTTACTCCCACCGCAACAGCCGTCTGGGTGGAGCCTGATACTGGGACAATTCGCGTCTGGGCCACTCTGGAAAACAGTGCGGGGGTCCTGCGCCCGGGTATGCGGGTCCGTGTTTTGTCCGAGGTGATCAAAAGCGGATCGGCAACGCAGTAACCCGATTGCGTGCATCTAGAAAACCGAAGTCCTCAAGCGTTTAACAGGAACAGGCCGCTTGTCATGTCAACACTCACTGATGCCAAACCGGTCGTATCCGCATGGTCACCATTTGGATATCGTGCTTTTGCGTTGCTCTGGGTCGCCACCTTGATCTCCAACATCGGCACCTGGATGCACGATGTCGGAGCAGGCTGGTTGATGACGACGCTGAATTCCAGCCCTGCGGTTGTCACACTTGTGCAAGCGGCGACGACGCTGCCGTTTTTTCTGTTTGCTTTGCTGGCCGGGGCGCTGGCTGACCGGCTGGACAAGCGGCGCATGCTGATCACCATCAACCTGGGGCTTTTCGGAGTGATTTCCGTGCTTGCCCTGCTTGTATGGCAAGAGCAGATGACCCCGATTTTGTTGATTGTGTTTACGTTTGTGATCGGCACCGGCGCGGCTTTTATGGCACCGGCCTGGCAGGCGGTCGTACCGCAACTCATCCCGCGCGAAACCCTCAAGCCAGCGATCGCGCTTAACTCCATGGGTATCAACATCAGCCGGGCGATCGGGCCGGCGCTGGCCGGTATCCTGATCGCCGGGGTTGGTCTGGCGGCACCTTTCGCACTGAATGCGGCCACACATCTGGTGATCATCGCTGCACTTGTTTTTTGGCGGCCCGAAGCCACACCCAAACGAACCCATCACGGTTCCATTCTGTCGGAGATGGCGACCGGTCTGCGTCACGTTCGGTACAATGGCCCGATGCTCGCAACTCTGGTCCGTGCGGTCGCCTTCTTTGTGTTCGCATCGGCGTATTGGTCCCTGTTGCCGCTCATCGCTCGGGGCGTGGCTGACGGCGGATCAGAGCTCTACGGAATGCTTATGGCCTTGATCGGTGCGGGAGCTGTCACCGGCGCGTTGGTTCTGCCGCGTCTGACGGGCAAACTGACATCGAATCAGACAGTCCAGCTCGGCACGCTCGGTACAGCGGCTGCCCTTGCAGTACTCGCATTGTCGGCAGAATCCTTCGCCCTGATGGCTGCGGCCTTCCTTGGTGGCCTTAGCTGGATTGCCGTACTCACCTCGTTCAACGTGTCTGCCCAATTGGCATTGCCCGACTGGGTCCGTGCCCGTGGTCTCGCCGTCTTTCTGATGGGGTTCTTCGGATCCATGGCCTTGGGGTCCATCCTGTGGGGACAGATTGCAACTGCGACTTCGGTGCCAATCACGTTGCTTATCGCGGCGACAGGGTTGATTGCCGGAATGATCCTGACGCGCAAGGTGGAGGTCGGACAGGCAGAATCCCTGGACCTGTCTTCCGCCAACGTCTGGCCGCAGGCTCCAGCCTTGGATCCCGGCAGTTCGGTGGATCAGCCTGCCATGGTCACGGTTGAATACCGGATCGCCGAAGCGGATCGCGCCGGTTTTACAGCCGCCCTTCAAAACTTTGCGAAAGAACGCCTGCGCAATGGAGCCACGCGATGGGATCTACACCAGAGCGTGGAGGACCCGGAGATTTGGATCGAAAGCTTCCATCTGCCGAGTTGGGCCGAGCACCTGGAACAACACGCCCGCGTAACGCGTCATGATGCTGACTTGCAGCAAAGCGTGCGCACATTCGATATCCGCGAAAGCGGTCCCGTGGTCCGGCATTTTGTCGTGCCCCAGGCCGCAACACCGCAGCCAATCTAGGAGATTTTGGAATGACAAAGTTTATCCTGAACGGTCGTCCCGTTGAGTACACCAATCCGCCTGAAGAAATGCTGCTGCTGATCTTGCGCGATACGGCAAATCTCAAGGGCACCAAATACGGCTGCGGCGCAGCGATGTGCGGTGCCTGTACGGTCCATGTCGACGGGCAGGCCATGTTCTCGTGTCAAATGTCGCTTGGCGATGTCGAAGGGGCCGAGGTCACCACGATCGAGGGCCTGTCCGAAGATGGATCGCATCCCCTCCAAAAGGCCTGGGTCGAAGAGCAGGTTCCCCAATGCGGCTACTGCCAGTCCGGCCAGATCATGCGCGCGGCCGCCCTGCTTGCGGAAAACCCGCAGCCAAGCCGTGAGGAAATCGTCGACACGATGAGCGCGAACCTGTGCCGGTGCGGCACTTACAACCGCATTTTCAAGGCGGTTGAACGCGCAGCGAAGGAGGCTTGATCATGACCAAGGCGACTGAAGCTCTGACCATATCCCGCCGCGGGTTCGTGCAAATGGCCGCTGGACTATCCTTTGCCATCGGCCTGGGCGGTGTGTCCGCGGTGCGTGCGGCCACCTCCGCCGGGTCGTCTCTGGATGTCAATCATTGGCTGACAATCCGGCCGGATGGGACGATTTCCATCGTCTTTCCGTCAACGGAAATGGGCCAGAGCAGCTACTCGACCCTGCCGCAAATCCTGGCAGAAGAACTCGATGCCAACTGGGATGATGTTGTTATCGAGCAGCTGAATGCCGATGACCGCCGGTTTGGCAATCCCCTGTTCGGCAATGTGCTTTATACGGCCGGCAGCACGGGCGTGCAGGCCTATTTTGACCCGATGCGCCGCGCTGGTGCACAAGCGCGCGACGTTCTTCTGCAGATCGCCGCGCGTGAGCTTGGCGTTTCAAAAGAAGACCTGCGGACCGAGCCGAGCGCTGTTGTGGCACCGGATGGCACGCGTCTTGGCTATGGCGAGCTGGCCGCCCGCGGTGCGGACGGCACCTCTGTTCCGGAAGCCGATGCGGTCACGCTGAAGGATCGATCCCAGTTCCGGATCATCGGGCACGATGTGCCGCGCCGCGACGTGGTGGCAAAGTCCACCGGCAAGGCGGTCTTTGCCATCGATGTGGATCTGCCGGACATGGCATATGCCACGGTCTTGCGGGCCCCGGTTGAGGGCGAACGTCCCTTGACCATCAACGACACGCAAGCGCGTGCCGTTCCGGGGGTTCTGGATGTCGTCGCGCTGCCGGATGGCGTGTCGGTCGTCGCAGAGAGCTTGTGGAGTGCCTTGGGCGCACGGTCCCTGCTTGAAGTGACCTGGAGCGAGGATGCACCAGCCCGTGCGTTCAACAGCGAGGAAACGCTCCGGCTCTACGCCGAAGCTGCAGAAGATCCCGAAGCCGAGCAGGCTGTATGGGCTGAAAAGGGGAATGCGCCGGCTGCCATTGCAGCTGCAAACCAGACCTTCAGCCAGCTCTATCTGTCCGACTACGCCTATCATGCGCAGATTGAGCCGATGGCTGCCGTTGCGAGTGTCGATGCGGACGGTCAGGGCGCCGAAGTCTGGGCCGGGACCCAAACCCAGTCCTGGACAACCCGGACGGTGATGGACGTCCTGGGCATCGGGCAAGACAAGGTGCGGCTCAACATGATGACCATGGGTGGCAGTTTCGGCCGCCGGACAGCGCTTGCCCAAGACTATGTGCGCGACGCCGTGCTCAGTTCAAAGGCTGTCGGGCGCCCCGTGAAAGTCATCTGGACCCGGGAAGACGATGTCAAGAACGGCACGTTCCGACCCGCGGCCGCCCAAAGGCTTGAGGCAGGCCTGACAGCTGACGGCAAACTGGATGGCTGGCATCACAAGGTGGCAACGCCAACTGTGATCGGGTTCTTCAACCCGGTGCGCTGGGACGCGGTGAAACCGAATGATGTGATCTCCATGCGCGGGGCGGAGAGCAAGTTCTACGGGATCAAGGATTTCCGGGCCGATCACATCATCACCCCGCGGCAGGCCCGTCTTGCCCCTTACCGGGGGATCGGGGCGGCCTACACCAGCTTTGCCGCCGAAGCCTTCATGGATGAATTGGCGGAGCAAGCAGGCCGGGATCCGCTCGACTTCCGGATGGACCTTGTCGCCGAGAACCCGCGGGGCCGGCATCTTCTGGAAAAGGTCGCCGAGATGTCGAACTGGTCCAGTCAGGATGGCCGGGCTCTTGGACTGTCCTTTGCGGGCTACAGCTCGTCGATGGCTGCAGGTGTTGCAGAGATCGAGGTGGATCAGTCAACCGGTGATATTGCCGTGAAACACTTCTGGGCCGCGGTCGATGCGGGACTGATTGTTTCGCCGGACAATGCGCAAAACCAGATCGAAGGCGGCATCATCTTCGGCATCTCGATGGCGCTGCGCGAAAAAATCGACATTGAAAATGGCGAGGTCGTGCAGAACAACTACTGGGATTACGAGATCGCGCGGGCCAACCAGATCCCGCCGATCGAGATCTATATGGCCGAGGTCGACGCCCCGCCTATCGGTGTCGGCGAAGTTGGTACGCCAATGGTGTCGGCAGCGATCGCCAATGCCTTCCACCGGGCAACCGGGCGGCGTTTGCGGCATATGCCGTTCACGCCGGATCGTGTGCTGGAAACTATCAACGCATAGCTCAAGCTGGGCCTGAGTGTTGCTGAAAACATTTGCCGGGACTGTGCATCGTAGAAGGCGCGGTTCCGGCAAGCTCTGTTTGACACAGCCCCACATGCAAAGGCCAAGATATGCGTTGAGGCGAGACTTGCCGATATATGATCGTCTTTAACAATTTAGTTGGAGATATGGCGCAACTGGGAGGCGTCAATCTATTGATATTAATGACTTTATCGACAACTAGTGCTTGATTTTCATAAGCTTCATACCGAAATGATCGTCATGGTTATCCATATTGGAAACACCATTGATTATGAAAAAGGTTATGAACAGTGGCGCGGCACAAACTCACGGACTCCAAGATTAAAGGCATATCTAAACCGGGTGTCTTTGGTGACGGCGACGGTTTGTATTTGCGGGTTCAAAAGTCTGGTAGCCGCTCTTGGATCTTTATATGGCATCGTTTTGGAAGTCGCAGAGAAATTGGCTTAGGTCCCTACAGTTCGGGTGCTGGTCACGTGCCCATTGCGGCTGCTCGAGCTAAAGCGCAGGAGTGTCGGGAGATCATTGGGGCTGGAGGTGAACCGGCGCTGACCAGTGGCTTGGTCATGCTTGGCGAGGATCGCCTCGATCACCGCGCGTTTCGCCAGTGGTTCGCCGGGCTTGGGCACGCTCTTGCCCTCTGGCTTGTAGTAATCGACGTGGAACCGAAGGACGTTTCCGTCCTCAATGGCATGGGTGATCGTGTAGGTGTGAAGGCGCTGCGGGAAGAGGTCTTCCGTCGTCTTCATGCTGGCCTGCGCTTCTTCGATCTTCTGCTGGGCGGCGTTCCGGTCGAAGATGGGTGTTCCGGTGAAGCCGAAGAGCTGGGCGCGCGGGAAGAATTCCTTGATGGCCTTGTGGTTTTCGCCGAACTGCGACCGGTGGCATTCGTCGAAGATGAAAGCAATGCGCTTGTCGCGCAGGGGCGCCAGCTGTTCTTTGAAGCTCTTCTTGCCGTCCTTCTTTTTCTGTTTGTTGCGCTTGCTGTTCTCGTCCAGCGCAAGACCCAGCTTCTGGATCGTGCAGACGATGACCTTGTCGGCGTAGTCGTCCGAGAGAAGGCGACGGACAAGGGAGGCGGTGTTGGTGTTTTCCTCGACGCAGCCTTCCTGGAACTTGTTGAACTCCTCGCGCGTCTGCCGATCCAGATCCTTGCGGTCCACGACGAAAAGGCATTTCTCAATGTCCGGATTATCCTTCAGCAGCGTTGACGCCTTGAAAGAGGTCAACGTTTTGCCGCTGCCTGTGGTGTGCCAGACATAGCCGTTGCCGCAGTCCTGGGCGATCGAGTCGACAATCGCCTTCACCGCGTAGACCTGATAGGGCCGCATCATCAGGAGCTTTTGCTCGCTTGCGACCAGAACCATGTAGCGGCTGATCGTCTGGCCGAGCGTGCACTTTGCAAGGAACGTCTCTGCGAAGCAGTCGAGATGGACAATCTTCTTGTTGTCTACATCGGCGAACTTGTAGACGGGTAGAAAACGCTCTTCGGCATTAAAGGCAAAGTGGCGCGTATTGTTGTTCGCGAAGTAGAATGTCTGATCGCGATTACTGACGATGAACAGCTGAAGGAAGCACAGGATCGTCTTGGTGTAGCCGTTGCCCGGATCGTTCTTGTATTCGACGATCTGCTCCATGGCGCGGCGCGGACTTATGCCAAGTGTCTTCAGTTCGATCTGGACGACCGGCACCCCGTTGATCAGCAAAATGACGTCATAGCGATGGTGGCTGTTGTCCGTGTTGATCCGGAGCTGGTTGACCACTTCGAAGGTGTTCTTGCACCAGTCTCTGATGTTCACGAGCGTGTAATTCAAAGGCGTTCCGTCATCGCGGATGAAGCTGTTGCGCTCGCGTAGTGTTCGGGCCGCGGTGAATACGTCAGGTGTGACAATCTCGTCGAGAAGCCGGGCAAATTCGGTGTCCGTAAGGCGGACACGATTCAGCGCTTCGAACTTTTCACGAAAGTTTGCTTCTAGGGTGTCTCGATCACGGATGTCGGAACGATACTCGTATTTGAGATCCTTCAGTTTCGCGACAAGGCCCTCTTCAAGTCCTTTTTCAAGTGGGTTCATGTCGAAAAATTCACTCCGAAGGCGACACAGGTTTTGCTGCCCTATTTTGATATTCGTAAGATATAACAATTGATCGGTAAAAATGGGAGCCCGTGATTGGTGCTTAACTCAATCAGTAGCTTCAGTCCAACCACTTTCTTAGGCAAGGTCGTCTGCTATCAAAGGAAAGCTTTTCGGAGCTACCAACTGTTTTCAGATCCGTTTCCCGCAGTCGTATTGAAAAAAACCAGGAGTTTGCATCCGCGTGCAAACTTTCACTCAGTCTGAGAAGTTCAATATGTAAACATCTGACCTATTATTTCTCTATCGCGATTGCTGCAGCGCCCATGTTCAATGCTGGACACAATATTCCTGCGCCAGGGAATAACCGATTGGAGATGCCTCCGGATGCATCTCATGTTCTTTACAGAATTGTTTAATGCACTCGTCGATTGGTTCCGCGGGGTTTGATGTCATCGCGCCAACAATGTCCCGCTTCTTAACATCCTCCCCCTCTTGGACTAGTTCTCGATGAGAATCGTTGATTGCTGGACTGCAAATCTCAGCAAGTTTTGTGCTGTAGTAAGGAAGCTCACTCGTAATTTTTGCAACAAACTTTGTCTTATCTAACACTTCACCGCTGTGCATGAAAAAGCGGGCAAATAAAATAAGACAAACTATAAATCCAACAACACCTCCGAGCATTAATACCCGCCCCACCGGAATATCGATTTCCATACGAATCCAACTTTCTTTTTGCACTTTATGAAGCGATAAAATTTTCTTTTCAACTTTAAGTTTTTATTTTTCTTAAATATTAGCTTCAAAAGCAAGACATCCCCCGGGCGGTTACTAAGTTTGGCCAATATTTCGACGGAAATTTTTGTCGCTGCCTAGAAGGCAAGAAAATTTTGCACCCGGGTTCAAATTTCAGTCGCTTGAACGAATCCTGTAAACGCTTGTCCGACCACTGACCAATTCACGCACAATCGCAGCTACTCCCATTCCCTTTTCTTTCTACAGCTCTCACCTTCGTTGCAAACCCGCTGCGTTTGCGCACCCATAGACGACATTTACTACCGCTAGGGCTAGCAATCACGTGCTGCCCCACAATCCATAGCCGACATGATGAACTGGTATTTTCGAGATGTCACGGCGGGAGAAATGCAGTTGTGAGGGATTAATATTGCGCTTAGAACGAGTTGCAATCCATTCGAAGCTTTGGGCGCTGGGGAGTGAATGTGTCTGACATCAAGCTGTTTAAGACCAAAAACGACACCGTGATTGAAATGCAGGGCAGCGCAGTGACGTTGGAGAAATCCCTTCAGGCGCTCATTGAACGAAACATGGAGCCATTCCTTGGAGTTCGGTTTCTTGCCTCAGAATTTGTAACGAGTAACGGCGGCCGAATGGATTCACTAGGGATCGACGAAAACGGGTCGCCGGTCATTATTGAGTACAAGCGGGCCAGCAATGAAAACGTGATCAATCAAGGTCTGTTCTATCTCGATTGGCTGATGGACCACAGGCGGGACTTTGAATGGCTTGTTCTGGAGCGCTTCGGCGCCGATGAGGCCAAGGCGGTCGATTGGACAACGCCCCGGCTCATTTGCATTGCTGGGGACTTTACCAAATACGACGCGCATGCAGTCAATCAGATGAATCGCAATATTGAACTCATGCGCTACCGCCGGTTCGGCGATGAGCTGCTTCTTTTTGAATTGCTGACGTCCACTTCGGAACGCTCCAATTCAGAGAAACTCATACCAAGTGGTGCTCTCGAGACCACTGGAACAGGTCGCCCTCGTTCGCGGCAAAAAACAGTCACGCAATACCTGGCCGATGCAGATCAGGAGCTGTCTGACCTCTATGAAGCCACAAAAGCCTTCCTCCTCGCACTTGGCGATGATGTTCAAACCAAGACCCTAGAAAACTACGTCGCATTTCGACGGTTGAAGAATTTTGCATGTGTTGAGGTCAAACCTCAGATTCGGCACTTAAAAATTTACATAAAGGTGAGTCCCGACTCGGTTGCACTTGAGCCGAACTTCACGCGCGATGTCCGTAACATCGGCCATTATGGCACAGGTGATCTAGAGGTGATCGTTAGCGACATGGCAACACTGGAAAAAGCAAAGCCGCTCTTTGAGAAAAGCTATGATGCCGCCTGATTTCAAGCTGCTAAAATAAGGTATTTGAATTGACTATTCATCTTCATGCATTCGTTTCCAGAGGCCAGCATCTGGGAGAACTTCTCTACCCACACCTTCACGACGATGGCACCTATGCGGTGTCCATGACGCGGTTTGAGAAAGACTATATCCACATCACTAACCCCGCTGAGCTTCTGTCCTGGCTTGAGAAGGGATATCGGCTCCGGATGTCCAATCCTGAGAAATGTATTCGAGCTCCCAGCCTTATAAAGCCGCAGTCAATTTACCGGCCCGTTGTAATTTGAACCTAGCGGGCGCGGGTCCTTTCAGAGCATTTGTTGTCCCACGGGGTAATTCGCGACCGCGGGACTCAAAGACACGCGGTGTTTTTGAAACCGTGTCATCTTCATGTTCATCATTATGTTTGACCGAGGCATGGGGCGCGGATAACGGCTGATGACAAGCGTTGACGGCATCAGAGCCGCTGGGATGATGTTGAATTCCCGAACCAAAGACAGCTTGTGACGGCTCTGACGGGCATTTTTCTTTTCTGAAACAGGAAAGGGAGAAATCCGAAACGGCAATCGCGAGCAGCCGTATTCTGCTTACACAGTGCTTACACAGCCCTATTTTCACCTAAGCGAAATTATGATAAGTTATTGGAAAATATGGCGCGCCCGGAAGGACTAAGTTCCGACGCGCTATTCGAGACGTTATCCGCTTGGGAACATCAGCTTAAACACCATAAAAGAGACATGCGAGGGCCGCGCCCATGAGCTCTCGTGTGAAGACAAAAGGGCTATCCACGCAGCCCACATCAGTCGTGTCAGTGCGCCTGACGGATGATGAGAAATCCGCTCTCAAACACATGGCAGGCCAAAAGGGTTTGAGCACCTTTTTGCGCGACAAGGCACTCGATGGTGTTGTGGGGTCTGCGCGCCGGGTGCACAAACCGAAACCTGGCCCAAACACACGGCTGTTGTCTGAGCTTCTGGCCTGTCTTGGACGCAAGGGCCTGTCGGACAACCTGCGCCGGATTGCTGAGGCAGCTGAACGCGGCGCCTTGCGCTTTGATCCCGATGCCGCCCGCAATATCCAGTCTGCTTGTGATGATATTGCAGCGATGCGCTTGCTGCTGCTCAAAGGGCTTGGTTTGCGTGTTCCTGATCCGGCCAATGCACCCAAGGAAAGCCTGTCCATGACCTTCACGCGTGAGGCTGCGCCATATGCCAAGGACGAGGATGGCACGGACGCGGATTGGCTCAAATGATCATCGTCGCATCCCAACGCGCAGGTGCCTATGCGCTGGCCGATCACCTGTTGAATGACCGTGACAACGATCATGTGGAATTGCATGACGTTCGCGGCTTTGTTGCGGATGATTTGCGCGGGGCGCTGACAGAGGCCTATGCAATTGCCAAAGGCACGCAGTGCAAACAGTATCTGTTTTCTGTGTCGCTGAGCCCGCCGCAAGACGCCTATGTCGAGATCGAAGCCTTCGAAAACGCAGCCAAACGTATCGAAGAGAAACTGGGCCTGACAGACCAGCCTCGTGCGATCGTCTTCCATGAAAAAGAAGGCCGCCGTCATGCCCATGTGGTGTGGTCGCGCATTGATGCGGACAGTATGACCGCAATCAACCTGCCGCACTTTAAAACAAAGCTGAAAGACCTTTCCAGAGAGCTGTATCTCGACCATGACTGGGATTTGCCCAATGGCCTGCGCCATGATGGCGGGCAATCGCCTTTGAACTTCACCATGGCCGAATGGCAGCAGGCCAAACGGATCAAACTTGATCCCAGAGAGATCAAGCAAAGCTTCCGTCAGGCTTGGGACCAATCCGATGGTGTAAAGGGCTTTCAAGCGGCTTTGGCTAATAAGGGCTACTTCCTCGCCAAGGGGGACCGCCGTGGATATGTGGCTCTCAATATCGACGGTGAAGTGTTTTCTGTTCCACGGTGGCTGGGTATGAAAACCAAAGAGGTCAAAGACCGTTTGGGCGATCCGGATCAACTCCGCTCTGTTGAAGAGACAAAGGCGCTGCTCACCCAAAAGATCACGGATAGGCTCAAAGACTTTGTCGGTGACGTTGACACGCGCCATGACGCGGCGATGCAGCCGCTGACCCGAGACAAGCTCAGCATGAGCACAGCGCACCGGAAGGAGCGCGAAACCCTCAAAACCAAACAGGCTGAACGGTGGCATGTGGAAGACAGCGCACGCCATGCACGATTGCGCAAAGGTGTTGGCGGTTTATGGGATCGCATGACGGGGCGCACCAAATCCGTGATCGCCAAGAACGAGCGGGAAGCTTGGAGCGCCCATAAGCGCGATCAAAAACAACGAGAAGAGCTCATCACAGAACAGCTCCGGGAACGGCAGGCTCTTCAAAGATCCATTGCCGCCTTGCGCACAAAACACATCCGCGACCGCCGCATCCTTGCGCGGGAGATCAATCAGACGCTCAAAGCCCAAGCCCGCGATCCGCACAGCTATGAGATGACCCGCGAGCATGATCATAATCGCAAGCGGTATCAGGGGCCATCGCTGAGTATTTGACTATTCTGAGCACTACAGATTGCGCTCCAGGTGCAAACTACCATAGCGTAATGCAGATAAAAAAGTGTAGTATGTCGCCATCGCAACTTCTTATTTCTAGGTAAGCAATTGTGTCTTTTGAAAAATTTACGAGCGTATTAGCGAACACATCAATTGAATTTGAAAATCTTAAAGTGATTCAAATGGCACAGGCAATAAAGGAATCAGGTCGCGGTGCGTCCAAACTTTTCAAAAAACATCAGAACCCTTTCGGTATGAAATACAGATCGGAGATGAATGGCGTTGCAACGTCTGTTCGTTATACCGATTGGGAGGGAATAGAAGACGACTATTGTTCGTTTGAGACATTCCATGATGCGGTCCGAGGCTACTGGATCTTTATTGATCGAAACCCGTATCGCGGATGGCGAAACTACAGTTCAGAAGCTGACGGCTACATTCGACACATAGTATTTAGTGGATATTTAGGAGGAACTTCGCAGCAGCGTGAAAATTACGTTCGAAGCATACTAAGATTAAAGAAAGAAGCTCAAAGTCTTCTTGACAACGCTCTTTAGTAAAAATTTTTCTTCGTATTTTGGGTGGGAGGAATTGTAGATGAGGGTCTCGTGTATTGTTTTGTTCCTTGGAGCATTTGTTCTATCGACCGGTACCGTTTCAGCTGTCGAGAAATTGGAACTGCCTATTAATCCAAAATGTAATCAGGCACAGATTGATCGTAAAGGCTTAAACTCAAACCAGACAGGCTGTACAGCAATAACGCGATCTGCTTGGGACTGGAAGTACGCACCAATAAACAGAGAACTTCTTGAGGCGAAATTCAAGCACCATAAGATCGAGTATCTCACCTATCACCATCAAGCATTGTTCGGCGAAAGTATCGAAACCGCTCTGAAAACAGGTCGTCAAAGTGAGATTAATCAGGCCAAAAAAGAAGTAAGGCGTAAGGCAGAACTTCGACTACGCGCAAAAGGTATAAGAGAGCAAGTAACAAACATCAATGGTGGCAATTGCGCGAATGGCGAATGTCATTTTAAGAAATTTGGCGATATCGCATATCACTACATTGTCGATCAATATGGCAATATTGCAGAAGGCCGCTCTTTGGACTATGCGCCAGGAACATATACTAAAAGTTACGGCACAAACAAAATCCATGATTTCAAAAATCATTTGGCAGTTATGATTCTCGGTAACTTCGATGCTCAAGAATTAACGCGAGAAGGTAAGCTAGCACTAATCAGAGTCCTTTCTGCAGGACAGCGAAAGTACAAAATAGAGACTAAGAACATCCAACCGCACAAACACCATGCCAATTCCAGTTGCCCCGGGGTTAACATTCTGTCGTTGCGTGGCAAAAACGCGATTCCGGAAATGACACTGTTATATAGCTTACAGTCGGAATTGATCGATCGAGGGTGCAAACCACAAGCGGTTAGCCAGCACGTGTTCTTAGATGGTAAATACGGCACCATGACCGAAACAGCGCTTTTGCGTTTGCAGGCAGATAACCCTAGCCTGAATTACGAAATCGTCAGCGACCAAATGCTAATGAGTTTACTCGAAAACCCTCAGTATCGCTGCAAATGAGACTTTACCTACCCTAGGGAATACCCGTTTTACCTCTGATATCACCCCGGACTTACCCGTGCTTTGTCTGATCTTTGGGATGCGTCTTTGACGCAAACCAAAGAGGTACATTTCATGACACCGAAAGACAAAATGGCGACGCCGTTAGGAGCATGGCGAGAGAGAGGTTTGATCAGTCTAGTTCAGACAAATCCTGCGATCATTCTGGCAGGTATGACGGGTGCAACAGCACTCTTTTTTGCAGCCACTGACGGCTTTTTTCTGGAAACCCTGGTGCAATGGCGTAACCCATACTTGCCTGATTACACAGGTGAACGCATTGGCCTTGTTGTTGGTGGTGGCTTTGCTGGCTTCTTGCTCGGCTGGTTTATGTCAGGAGCTCATCTCAAGCTCAAAGCGGCATTACTTGGTGTTATCCTTGGCATACTGATTTTTTTGATCATTTTTGATCAAGGGCCGCTTGGTTGGGGTACGGCCACATTGAGTGCTTGGGGCACCTTTTTTGTTGGGCTTGGCTATTGGGCCCGCGACGCATTTTCAAGACTTCGAGAAGTTCCCACAACATTTGGCTCAGCGGCTTGGGCGCGTTTCAAAGAGTTGCTAGCGGCCGGCATCATAACCACCGGCGGCTTTCGCCTCGGCTTTGTTCTGGATGTGTATGGCGGCTTGAACCCGCTCTCTTACATCAGCAACCGGCATCTTTTAACAATCGCTCCCAACAGGTCAGGCAAAGGGACCAGTATCATTGTTCCAAACCTGCTCACCTATGAAGGCTCCGTGCTCGTGATTGATCCCAAGGGCGAGAACGCAATGATCACAGCCAAGCAACGCAAAGCGATGGGCCAGAATGTCTTTGTCTACGATCCCTGGGGGATTACGGGTCAAGAACTATCCCGCTTCAATCCACTTGATTGGCTAAAGCTCGGTGATGTCGATATCGGGGAGAACTCCTTACTGCTTTCTGATGCGTTGATCATGATGGAAAGCCAGAATGAACCCTTCTTCGATCATAGCGCCAAAGCGACACTGGACGGGCTTATACTCCATGTGGCGACAGATAAAGATGAAGAGGGCCAACGGCATCTGGGCCGTGTCCGAGACCTGTTGATGCTGGATGGAGACAATTTCAGAAACCTCTGTGAGCGGATGAAGAAATCACCGCATCATAAGGTGCGCAGTACCGGCGCTTCACTGTTGCAAAAAGATCCTAAGTTGCTGTCCAACATCCTCGCCTCGGTTCAGGCACAAACAAACTTCCTCGATAGCGCGCGTGTTCGTGAAAGTCTGTCTACTTCGGACTTTGATTTTGCGGACCTCAAAGCCAGAACGACAACGATCTATCTGGTTTTGCCTGCCGATCGGTTGGAAGCCTATGGGCGGGTGTTGCGTTTGTTGGTTCAGCAAGCATTGACGGTGAATGCTCGCGCTATCGAAAAGCGACCAGAAAAGCCCGTTTTGTTCCTGCTTGATGAAATGCCTGCTCTTGGCAAACTCACCATGCTTGAGCAGGCTTTCGGCCTGATGGCGGGGTTCGGTATACAAATCTGGGGCATTTGTCAGGATCTGAGCCAGCTCAAACGCATTTACGGAGATGGCTGGGAGACCTTTATCTCCAATGCGGGCATGATCCAGTATTTTGGATCACGCGATGCCATGACGGCTGAGTATTTTTCCAAGCTTTGTGGCGTCACTACGGTTTGGGATTGGTCTACAGCTTTGGCGCGCGCTGTCGGGGTAAGCTGGGGCAAGGAGAGGTCACATTCCGAGACAGAAACCGTCACCCAAACGGTGTCAGCCAAGCAGCGCAAACTGGCCTACCCTGATGAGCTGATGCGCATGCATGAACGAAAGCAGCTTGTTTTCATTGAAAACATGAACCCTATCATGGCCGAAAGGCGTCCGTGGTTCGAGGATGAAGAGCTTAAATCACTTGGTGTGAATTTGCATCTTCCAGCGACAGTTGGTGTCGATATCAGCACGGCGGCTGAAAGCAGCCTTGGTGCGATCAGGACATCTGATCAATGAGCAATGACGGCATTAGAAAGCCGTTCACAAGGGCTGCGCGCGATAGCGCGCGGCCTGGTGACCGCGACCTGGATTTCCTGCGGGACAAGGACAATGCAGGAAAGGAGCACACGCCACGTTTTGCGCAGTACCCTGCGCCTAATGTGGCACCGCACGGTATGAAAGGTATTCAAAGACAGCCAGGAACGGTGTTGAGAGCGCCACGTGAGGATATTCAGATCACCAAGGGCGATCCTGCACGGGATTTGCACCTTGGCGGGTACATCCAATCTATGGATGGCATAACCTTTTCGGTGAAATCCTATGACCAGCCATCGCAATTCGGTATCAATGGCGGCCGGGTTTCCAAACTGGACATCAAAGAGCATGGCTCACTTGTCGCTTCCTATGAAAGAGGCTGGAGCGTCATGCCGACAACACCGCAGGCACATCAAGCGCTCGACAAAGTCATGAACCATTTTGATCCCCCCGATCTTAGCATTGATCCAGATAGGTTCCAGCCAGGGGAGCTGACAGACGGGTATGTTCCAGAGCGTGAAAATGTAACTTTCCATGCCAAGGTCGAGCCTGAAAATCACCGTGAAGGGTTTAAAGGTGGCCCGGTGACGTTTCTGGATTTGAGAGAAAACGGCTTGACTGTGGCGCGTTACGACCATGGCTGGGTTATGGTACCGCAAACGCAGAAGGACAGGGATTCTGTCCAAAGTATTACAAACACGCTTGAAGGGTTTAACCGCGACTTCAAACCGCTTGTTCCGCCTGACCACGACAAAGACAAAGGACCCGACATTGATCGGTAACCGGGAGTGAGACAGTCGCCTCTTCAAACGGCGCGGCAACGCGCCGTTTGTCGGTGCAACAAACAAACCATTGCTCCGTACGCATTAGCATCCTGAAACAGGATTAGTTCTCTTTTTTCGAACATTATTTTCCGGGGCGTAGTAAGCGATAGGAAGCGGCAAATACGACAATAACAATCGCTGAAATCAGAGAGCTAAAACAGAATAATACATAAAATACAGCATTAGAACTTTCTTCAATATTCTGCGTATCGAAGAATGATAGCAGATATTTCCAGATGCTTTCAGGAAATAAACCAATGAAAGCGCGGCCAAATGCGGTTTGATATAAACTCCATAGAACCATGAGTGTTAAGATCAAAAACACTATGAATTGACTAACCCGGTAAACGTAGCGCTTAGGCAAATTGCACCTCTTGTTCTCCGGAACGATGGTAGGGATCAAGAACGCGGGTAACTGAAAGTATCGCATAAGCCATGACATTTGTTTGCCCGACACGGTGTTTGCCTTCTCTAAGTAATCTGCGACGGATACGATCAAAGTCATCCTGATGTTCAACCGTTACACATCCCTCGCTCAACCCAAGAGGGCCTTTTGGATGTAGTCGGAAATTGCCTCTCGCAACGGAATGAACAAAGGTTTGGTCATCGAGCTTGCCGTCGTTACGATAAAGCGCAAACCATTCATCACGGCTCGAGAAGAAATCGCGCAGGCCTCCAATTCTCCCACCACTTTCGCGATCAACTATGTAATAGTCACCAGTGGGTAACGGACCGCCCCGGATCACAGCCGTTGCGTCGGGGTTGTTTCTGTTGGTGCCGTTTCCTGAAAACGCCGGAACGCTTAGAGTGTCCACAGTTAGTTTACAGAAACGTTCTCTGTTTAGTGCAAAACGACAATACAGCAATTTAAGGCTCCTTCGATAAAAAAGATGCCAATAAATACTAGCAATACTATTTTTACTTACAAAACAAAAATCCATCACCTAATAGTTGTTTACTGGAGAATACGCGACATGGCAATGATTTAGAAGACATCAAATACTGAACAAATCGCCCTGCCGATTGAGCAGATTGTCGATAGTAGCCAAATGCGCGAAGTTATTGACGAGATGCGCGTATTTGAGGCTCAGATTCACATGCACATTCTCTGCACATGTCGGCCTGCCGGCGATTGGGCTAGCTTTGCGATAACGATGCAGGGCTAGAGCGCATTGACGGTATCGGCTGATGTCCTGCTGAAGATCGGCTTCGATTTTGGCTCTAAGCTGGCGCAGCGCACTTGACCGTAGCGGCTCGGCTTTCCGATCGGCCAAAGCAATATCCTCGGCTGCGTAACCTTGGTAGCCGCTGTCCAGTGTTTTTTGCCTGATCTGCTTGGGGCTGAGCACCTTGCCTCCCAGCAGATAGTACCAGCAATGCCCGGCCGGATAGCCCATATGGGTTATGGGAGGTGTCTGCATCATGTTTCCACCTCCCCTCACATCAACCGATAGACGTAGCGTTCGCCGCAGATCATGACCTCGTCATAGTCAAAGGCGAGATCGCGGGCGATGGCGTCATAATCGATGTAGCGGCTGAGGTGATCAGGGATGTCGCCGAACAGACCCTCATCGACAAACTGTAAGGCGAGCTCTTGCAGTGTCATATCGGGATAGAGATCGATCTCGATATCATCGGGTTCATCTGTACCGATATCAAAATCCGCGCCGCCTTCATGCACAGCGATCACGACCTTGAGCTTTTGCTCTTCGGTCCAAGTCGCCATGGCGTCCATCATGGCGATGATATTGCACTGTGTGGGTGTAATGGCTTGGGCGAGTTTGCTGTCCAGAACAAAGCCATTGATGAACTGGATTTCGAACTCTTCAACAGGATCGCCATAGTCATTGACGACGCTGTCTATCTTTTCGCGGTAGCTGTCTTCATCGGTAAAGTAAAAGCCCGCTGCGTTGATATCATAAGGCTGGGCGTAAAAGGTCACGGTCATCTTAATCCTCCTTTGGGAACATGGGTTGCGCATCTGCAACCCTTGCCCTCCGGCGAGGACGGAGATGGGAGGGGCAAAGAGGAATCGCCCGGATGGTGCGGGCGCAAGGCGCGCCAGCAACTGAGCCACGGTCTGGGCTATTCCTCTTGTGGGGAGAGAAGAGGCAGTGCCTCTCGGTTTCCCCAATTAACTTGAGAAAACGTTTCTAGGCCGCTTGTTGTGTACCTACAAACAAGGAGCTTACGGGAAGTGAGGGCCCTAAGCGTTTTGAATTTACAGGCAAGAAGACCGGATAGGTGAGCGCTTCTGAGGACGAGCTACGGGCAAAAAACTGATAATCGTCAATGCAAAGGCCGTGATAGATGAAGGGCAGTCCGCCGGTGATGGCATGGCACACCATGTTGCCAGCAAACTCTTCTTCCAAATAATCGCGTGAGCTTTCATACGCTTCCTGGATGTCGAACCCGGTTGCAAGTCCGCGTCTTTGATCCGCTTCAAATCGGATACGCTTGCTGTTCAAATAGTAGGTGGAAAGCGTGTGGACCAAATCGCGATAGTGAGAAGACGTTTTCCGAAGCTCGGAGAGTTGAGCAACACGTCTGGCAAAAAGGGGATGGCTGCGAATATCCGCCTCCCATCTCAAAACCCTTACTGATTTGAAGTAAGGTGTTACGCGCTCAAGGTTGCCCTCAATCCATGTTTGGGCAAGATCCAATGCGGCTTGCTTCGGGTGTTCGATGTTTTTGATATTGTGGCGATCCAGACTGTCGCAAACCAGAAGAACAAGGTGCTCAACGTGCTCTGCCGCCGCTTTCATTTGCGCGGTCAAACACCGTCCCCGAACGGCTGGAGAGCGCATGCACACAGGGAAAACAGCTTTGTTTCCTGTGTAACCGCGCCAGTCAATAGTGGCTATGTCATTTGAATTTCGTCCCATGTCTTTCCGTTTTTCCAATGATACTCAAACTGTTTTCGTGCATTGCGAGACTTGGCTTTGTTGTGCGTCATGACAAAAAAGTTCCGCTCGTCTTCCTGCAGGTGAAAGACAAACTTATCGCCGTAAATAACTTCCACCTGTGAGTTCATGAACAAGTCCGGATCGATCCATCGATAGAATTCTGGCTCGCCGGAAATGTTCGTGTCGCCGTCTTTCAGGGTCATGCGAAGGATCAAGCCCTTCTGCCGTATTTTCTGAAGCATCTCGTTAACGGCATCCGATGACCGGCTTTCATCTGCGCAATGCATGATGATTTCCTGATCTGGCTCTAAAGAGGCATAAGCATCCTCCAGGATGTCCATGAAGCTATTGTACGTGCGTGTTTGGTACGGACGACACTCAATGCCGTTTTGTGTGAAAAACACATGCGCGTATGCAAAGGCGCTTTCCAGCTTCTTAAGTGTTCTGACAGTTGGTGAGGATTCGCCGCGTTCAATTGTTTGAATGCCAGCCAGGGACAGTCCGGACTGTTTGACCAGATCTTCCTGCGTCCAGTTTAGCCATGCGCGTGAGGCGCGTGTTTTTTGAGCAATGTCCATCATAATAATCAATAATTCAATTTATTCTGCATCATAATACTTATAATTATAATAGTAAAGAATATTTTTAACGAAATATTAAATATTATTACGTAATTATACATTCACTATTTGTTTTAATTATTATTATAAAGGGAAAGAACATGACAATATTTAAAGAAACACTTTGGGATCGGTTTTTCAATCGCCTGCCTGAAACCGCAGCCAATGAAGCTATTCGGGCCCTCAAGCGCGGTGGCAGCTACAGAGACGTTGATTTCTTCACACTGAAAGAGGCCGAAGCGGAGGTTGAGCGCCTTCGCAAGCGGGCAAAACTCGCTTTGGCCGATTATCGCCAGTGGAAGACCGGGCAATCCGTCAACGCGTTGTTTGATGTCTTCCGCAGTCATGAAGGGCGCGCGTTGCGCGAGCATGCGCGTTCAATGACAGCGCTCTATTCAGATGCGCGCCACGATCACCGGGAGCTGACGGATCTGTTGATGGCTTCGATTGCCAATGACCCTACAGCAACGCCGACAAAAACGACGGGAGGCAGCCATGGACAGCAATAAGAGACAGCCAAGCACGTTTGACAAAGACCTCGGTCGTAAAATCCGAACGATGCGCATTATGCGCGATCTGACCATGGTGGAACTGAGCACCCGTCTTGGGATCAGTCACCAGCAATTGCAGAAACACGAAAAGGGCATTGACCGGATTACTGTGGAGCGGTTGGTGCAGATTGGTCAGGCCTTACGCGTCCCTGTGACAGAGTTCCTGAAGACTGACCGTTTGGATGCCGGCATCAATCCTGAGATCCTCCGGACAGCGGGCATGCTGCACCAATTGCCATCCAATGATATTTGCCGTGATCTTCAAAAACTGATGCGCACGATTTGCAACTCTTGGCCGGATGAGACCACACAATAGAGCGGAGGTCTGAGTTCATATGATAGCCTTTGCGCTTAACGTGTCGGCGCGAAGGCTCAGTTTTTTGAGATAAAAACTATAAAACTTCGAGCAAGATAGTCTATCAAAGGTGCCGTTTCGCGGACAAAGCGTTGTGTAAGCGATTTTGGTGAACACGCGTTCAGCGGTTGCACTGAGACAGGTAGATTCCGACATCGAGCGGACGTTCGCGCTAAGCGTGTTCGCGGTGGTTTACGATCCAAACCGGTCATGGGCACATCGCGCGACAAAAGCCCGCTTAGAGCCCATAGTTCGTTATGCTACAAGGTGCAGCAACGTCCGCTATCCGGGGGGTATCAAATAAGTGGCAAAAGCAAGGACTGTTTTGTCAAAATTTGTATCGCGGAAACTCTAAATGAGTTCAACGAACATGAACAATACTTCAATATTAAATTGTGCAGGCATCCGTAACAGGACCAATCAAACCGCAAAAACAATACTTGGATACTCGTTGGAAACACGCAAGAATTGGTTTTCGTTGAAAAGCACGTTATAATTGGTGTCTCCAGATTATTTTAAATTGAGCTGGAGCGGCAGAACGAACCAAAATCAAAATCTCGTAAGTGTCTGGATAGGCGGTGAATTACTCTATTTCAAGTAAAGAAGGTAAGGCATGTCACAAGAAAATGGTTTCAAGGATTATGTACTTAAAATTGCATCCGAGCGAAACGCCGGTGCGGACCCGAAGAGCATCCAGTCTGTCAAACACGAGGATGAACCATTCATAAATGACAGCGATGACAGTCCAGGCGATCTTAACGCGCTGTTCGACGAATTCAACATCATCGAACCCCCACTTGGCGACGTTGAAGAGCTGTGGGACCCCCGAATAGAGCGTTTTTTCAACCGCAATGCGACGCTGCGCGAGGAGTTTGAAGCCTTCTTTTCAAACCTTGGACTGGTGTATTTCCAACCCCATGAACTTTTGGTGATGGGCGGCAACAATGCTAGCGGGCCGTGCAAGGGTAAGAACGGCATACCACCAAAATCACTGTGGCCCAACATGGTGCCAACAATCCTGGCATTGGACGAGATTCGTGGCCTTCTTGGCTATCGCATTCGCACAACGTCAGTCTACCGATCGCCAGAATATAATGAGTGCCTTCGTGTTACCTTAGGGAATTCAGGTGTCGCCAAATTCAGCCAGCATCTCAACTTTCGAGCCATCGACTTTGCCGGATATCAAGGAGTGCCATCCGATTGGGGCAACGCTGTCGAGAAAGTCCGCGAAAAATGGGGGCTTTGGACGAGAACCTACAAGTCCTTTGTCCACATCGACAGCCGCAATTTTAAGAGAACCAATTGAGGCAACACCATGACTGACTCTGACAACCAAGATGACATTGAGCTGCGGGCCTTTGCCGGCTTCGACGACATTGCCGACGATGAAGATATCCCTGTTAATAAACCGGCTACACTAACCGTAGAAAAAGCCATGCGGGCAATCTCCCTCAATGTAGAACCGTCTGGAGAACCACAAGCCAAAGGGACAAAATACTACGCCGTCAACGCGGCGACGGGCGAACGATCCTATGCAGGCAAAGTTCATATATACGGCTCGAGACGGGGCATTTCCCGTGCCAGCAATTTGCTAAGGTACGATCGCTTCGAATTCGAGAACGAAGTGGGCCCATGGTCTCATTTCCTTTGGCCAACAGTTATGGCCGAAAGCGGCGGGCGCTACATCTCCATAAATGCTTGGGATCGCGCTCATTTCACATGGGGCTTCTATCAGCTGGCAGCGCACACAGCCCGCGACAATCTTATTTTGCTGATGCGCGAACTGGTGCAGTTGCCGTCATGCCAAGACTATTTTCCGGACCTGACGTTGCACAACGGTCAGGTCGCTGAGATCGTTAATGGACAACCAAGAACGCTCGAACGAGAGGTTGATGTTTCGGTCGGCTCTTGGGTGGAAACCCAAATTCCGGACTTCATGAAATATCTCAACCCAGATTCAAGACGCGTTGACGAACGCGAGGTCTTGTCCGCTGCGAAGTTCGCACTGTGGGCCATCAACGATCCTGCCATGCGGCAAAAAACTGTTGAAGTGTCCGTGGACATCATGAAGCGAAAATTACGGTATCGGGCGAAAATGTTCGGCCTGTACGGAAAGCGTTTGGAACTGGCAATCTGGGTTTCCGATATGTTCCACCACGGCCGTGGGTCACGGTCCCAAGTGCGCGCAGCGCTGAAGCTGAACAGCTTTGAAAAACAGCTTAATGCTTTGTCCAAGATCGACACTACTGGCAAGCACGCCGCGCGCCTGAAGAACGTTAAAACCTATGTCGAAAAACTCATCGACGAAGGACGGTTTGATGGTCAAGTCCTGGGTTCTGGTGATTTCCTACTTTGACCCCGAGAAGGGTCTGTGACTCAAGCGTAAGCCGCCATTTTCGTTTCGAAATAGGGCATTCACACGAGCCCTAAAACACGAATTCCAGGGAGAAGACGCAAATGAGTGAAATTCCCGAAGAGAATGAACTACTGGACGTCCCTTTCGGTGTAGCGCGCGAAATATTCGAGGAAGTTCAGACCCTCAAATCTGCACAACGCTTTTCGCTGTCCGAGCTAGACCCTGAATTTGCCGACAAGCTTGAGGTGGTGCTAACGGAATGCCAAAAACAGGGCTACAATATGGTTCCGTACGATGGCATCAGGCACCCAGTTACCCAAGGTGGATATTGGCGGCGATCACGGTCTTCTGCAGTCGTGCAAAAGAAGATATCCGATTTGCAAGCGGCAGGTGCCGGCTATTTGGCTTCAGCAATAGATGATGCCGGTCCAAAGAATGGGAAGTGGGCCACAAACGCCATTCCGGGTTACAGCTGGCATCAATGGGGTGAAGCCGTGGACTGTTATTGGGAGAAGAACGGCACAGCTGAATGGAATGATCTTGAGGGTTACCGTGTTTATGCTGCCATTGCCGAGGAGAACGGGCTGATTTCTCTAGGTTCCATTGGCGATTGGGTGCATGTGCAAAAACGCAGCGGAAGCATTGGCAGTATATACTCATTAAGTGAAATCAACGCTGAGATGGAGAAGCGCTTCGCCACATAACAGCGACGTAGGCAAGGTAGATGGTGCTCGGACAAACACGTCTGTTTGCCTCAAGATTTTGTCAGACTCGTCCTCACGCGTAGCGTCGACCATGCGCTGATATTCCTACGGATGCACTTGGGAAGGTAGGTTGATATTGACCTGCAAGTGGGGGCTGCCGCCGGATCTCCTCGCCTTTGCGGCAGGTGTGTGCGGCGCGTCTTGAGCGGAACGTCACCGCCGATACGTTCGCCTCCATTGTGAAATCGTGGAGCTTAGCGACTAGCCCGTGGAGCTCATGGGCGCGGCAACGGTCCAACGCCTCCTAAGCCACAGGCTAACGTAGTACGCAGTTTAGTGGCCATTCAACTAATGTCAGCTTCGTTCAAGTCCCGCTGAACTGACCTCGGGATCTACTACAGCGAATGTCGCTCCCAACAAAAAAGCCGCGCCCTTATACGGGTGCGGGGGGGTATTCAACCTAGCACGGATTATATGCAGCAAGTAGGAACTGAAGAAGGAGAATTTTTTACTGTTTCGTTTTGTGCCCGTGGTCCTATCAATTGCGCGTGCAAAAAAGATCAGCGCGCTCAATTTGAAAAAAACAAAGCCCTGTTCGAGTGTGGCTAAATACAGAGCAGAAAGGCCCTTAACGGTCATCAATTTCAACAATGCATCCACAACTTTATTAACATTCAGTTAATTTATTGTGCCCAAGAGTTGAATAATGCCCTATTTTGAACACCAAATTGCCTGCTTTTCCCAACCATAGGTATGCAAATGTTCAATTGCTTGAAGATTGGCCTAGTGATTGCCGTAATCTCGCAAATTCTGGGTTGCGCAAATGCTGGCCTAATTGGCGGTAAAGAATTATCAGTTTTCAAAGAACTATCCTCTGAGGGAAAGCTTCAATCAATTACTGGCTTTTCGAATTACGCGGAAGAACTGGCAACAATTTATATCCAAGAATCCGATGGTTTGAGTATCGCTCAGGATGCAGTAGCTCTTGGAATTATTGGTGCAGCAGCGACCTCAGCAGGTGGGCTTCTGTATGGCGCCAGCACTGACCTTATTAAGGGCGCAGGACTTGCTGCAGGCACTGCAGGTGCACTCACAACATATGTCGGACCAAAAGAAAGTTCTATCGCATTGCTTAATGCTGCTGACCAGATGCTGTGCATTTCAAGAGCTGGTCGTGTCGCGGACACAGCTTTTGGGAAAGGAAAAAACACTGACCAGAAATCCGAGCAAATACTTGACACCGCAATACGCCAATCTCGTCTTAAACTACGAAAAGCCTTAGCCAAACAACTTCCTGATTATTCAGATGTCGTAAACAGCATAAAGGATTCGGCAGAGAGCCAAGTCAAACTAAATAGGATTCATGGCACTGAAGATGGCTCAGTCGAGAATATTCGAATAGTGCTCCAGGCAAGCGTTGATAAGTGTTTGCTTATTCCGCAATCTTAGTGGCTCCCCGTGCCGCCATCGCCTCGCAAAGAAAACAAATAAAAGTCCGGCTTAGCTCAACAGCTCAATTGATACTGCACCTGCAGCGCGAGCAACCGGCCATGTGAGATTTGCGGCATATTTTTAGATGTCAGCCGCCTCTTGAGCGACAAAGTCTCCGAGTGCGGAACCAGCGTTGTCAATCACTCCAGAGAAGCCGTTCTGAAGGATCATTGTGCCAACATCCGACGAAACTCCGGTTGGCGCTGTCGGCAGTGCCTGACGCGTGACCACGTGGAGGACCATGCTGTTCGGGAATATTGTGGGAACTGACGGATTGAGGCTCGTCCGGTTCGATCCTTGTACTGTCGTTCCTACCGCGCCAATTCCGTCATCCTCGACACTGCGTAGATGTAGGGGCAGATGCTGTCGATCGCTTGATCGGTAGAGCGGATTTGCAAAGTCTGATTTGAAGCTGATGGCGCTCGTTTGCGCGGTCGGTGACAGCCTTTCCGGGCCCCTTGCCCCGCAACCGAATTCCATTTCGGTTGTGGAAGGGAGATTGCAGACTTCCTGTATGTCGACACTGGAGCAGGTTATCCACAAAACCATTTACGTATGCTTACGAAAAAACTTTGTATCACAAGTTGTTACGAGAGGGCGTGTCTTCTCTATGGGCTTATTCGGCGCAGGCGTGTTATATTCGGTTCCAGCGATTGGACCAAAGACGGACAAGTCGCCCGCCTGCTTGGGATGACCGCAATCACAGACTACTTCTGACCGACTGACTCATTCAAAGCCGCCATTGGCGCAGGCGCAGCGAATGTCTGGAGTCCGCTCTTGTATCCCATCGCTCAGTGTACAACGAATGGCTGCTTTTAGCACAGGCCCAGAAACCAATGAAAGATCGAAATGAGCGCGAGTATCAGCACAATCTGTGCCAGCGGCGCACTTTTTTGTGTTGACCCAAAGCAACTAATCAATACTGATCTGGCCTTCAGCTCTGTGCATTACACACGAACATCATGCCCTTACTCTTTCTTCGCCCGGTTCCGTGCCGCGTTGTAAAGCCGCCTCCGCTTTTGCAGAACCGTTGAATCGGATGGAAACGCAAGCTGAGCGCCGTCTCCTATGCCTGCTTCAGACAGTTCAGCGTCAATCATCTCTTTTTTGGTTGGAAGAATAAGAGCTTCAGGCATCGGGTTCTTGCGCAACCAATTATGCAGCGCGTCATAGAGCGGTCGATCAAGGTTCATAAGATGCGACCTGGCGAAGCCTTTGCCCAACCAATCTTCATAGACACGCAAAATGAAGTCTGCCGGTTTCTCGGTGCGATCCTTGCGATCCCGGTAGAGTTCCGGCGCTTGCTCTGGTAGCCCCAAATTGCTCCGTGAATCCTTCCGCACATCAGGATGGAGCAGGTGATCCAATTGAAGTTGATAACCAAGATCGACAAAGAAGTCCGCCTTTTTGGTAGGCGTTAACTGATCGATGGAATTCAGTATACTACGTTTTATTGTTACTTTTTCTTCAATAATTTGTTTCATTATTGTATTTTAATGAATTTTTAGACAAATTCATATAGTATTGATAATATATATAATAACAATAAGAAAATATTGCCGTGAACACAACTGAACCCAACAAACAATTACATATAGAAAATAGCCACGTTAAAGCCTTCGTCCGTTATGCAATGCTTCCCGGAATAATTCCACGAATTCGGGCATTGGGCGTCCATTTCGGCCACTTTGCCTATCTCATCGCTCTGGTTCTGAATTCAGCACGCCTTATTCCAGTGCACCATCCGGCCACATCTCCGCGTTTCATTGGACAGTATGGCGTTCGCGAAGTGTTGGCCCTTGCAGCGAACAATCTGCGCTGGTCATGGAAGTATGCAGACCAGATCGCGGTCTTTGGCGCGGTCGTCATCGCGATCGTGCTTATTGCTATTCAAGGTGCCGTGATACTCGCGGTCGCTGTTCTGGAGCCGGCAACAGCTCAGGCGTCTGCAGGGAGTTATTTCACGACGCCAAGCGAGAACGTTCCAACCGATGTGGTGCTGATCTTTCTTGAGCAGACCTTCGGGCCAAATCTTGGCATCTTTGGCAGTGCCACCCAACCCTTGGGTACACCAGTGTACTTGGGTCTCCAGCAAATCCTGGGGCTCTACAGTATGGCAACGATGGTGATCGCTGTGATCATCGTGCTTTACTACATTCTGACGGTTGTCGGGGAAGCTGCACAAAGCGGCACACCATTTGGAAAGCGGTTTAACTCTCTTTGGGCTCCCATTCGTCTTGTCATTGCGTTGGGGCTCTTGGTGCCGCTCGGAAGCGGGTTAAACAGCGCACAGTACATCACCCTATGGATGGCGAAGATGGGGTCGGGACTGGGCACAACGATCTGGACGGAATTCGCAGGCTCTTTCACTTCCGCCAATGACATTGTTTCCAAGCCACCGACCAGCAGCACAACTGGCCTGGTTAGCCGCATCTTCATGAGCGAAGTCTGCGCGGCCTCTTTCAACCAGATTAATGAACGGAATGGCAGGACTGTTCAGATCGTTCAAAATCTGAATGGGCGATCGCAAGGAGCTATGTTTTCTCATGCCCAGGTTATGGTTGAAGCAGCCAAGCAGGCAAACATGTCCGTTGTTGATCTGTCCTGGAGCAGTAGCCCAATTGGACAGCCGGCCAATGACTATGCTTGCGGACATATCACTATCAGTCTGGCCGACTTTGATTTCTATTCAGATGCTGGCATCACCAAATCTCGGGACGATACGTGGTGGGAATGGATCTGGGGCGGACGTGATCTCAGTAACCGGATTGGTCAGGTTCATACCGATATCCGCAACGAATACATCCGCCAGATCGGAAAAATTGCAGAAGACGTTCGCCCTGCGGCTGAAGCGATTGCGGCATTCAAGATATCGGTCAACGCCAAACCGGGTCTCGGAGATCCTGCAACCGCTCAAAACGCTGGTATTCCCGAGATTTTGAAACGTTCTTCTATTACAGCTCACACAACGGTCAACACACGTATCCAGACATCCTATGAAAGCCTCACAAATTCTGAGTTTGCCAAATCCGAAGCGTATGATGAGATCGTTAAACGCGGCTGGGGCGCCGCAGGTCTTTGGTACGGCAATCTCACCAAAATAAACCAGAAATACATGCAGGCGATTGACGCTGCCGCTCCGACACTCGGCACTGTTCTGTCAGCGCCCAACATCCGCAATGCTGGTGAAGCCAAGAATGTCGGTTTCTTCTCTTCCATCTTCGGCAGCAGTCGCAGCAGTGCATCAGGTGCGCAGGACGAGATCGAAGCTGCACTTCTGCTTGCCCAGCGTGACTATGCGGATTTCATCCTTCAGGACATCCCACCGAACAGTCCCCTTTATCAGGAGTCCCGCCTCAATGCGGCGCATGCTGGTGGAGACAGCGGCCTTGCATATGCCCTGATGTGGATGCTTGGGGGAGATGAGATCTATACACTCAAATCAAATCCAACCCTTGATCCGATGATGCGTCTTGCTGGCGCTGGTCATGAGTTACTGGACCGCACTTTCCTGATGTTTGGTGCAGGGTCTTTGGCCGCGGGCGCATCCGTTGCAGGGGGCGCTTTCGGCAAAGTCGCCGGGGTTATTCCTGGTATGGGCCGCGTCCCGGCAGCTGTCCTGTCCACTGTTGCCGAACTGGCTGGCGCATTGGCGTCGTTGTTTTTCATCCTCGCAGGTATTGCTGTCGTTGCGGGTGTCTTTTTGGCCTACATCATCCCGCTGATGCCGTTTGTCTATTTTGTCTTTGCGGTGATTGCATGGGTGCTGGAGATATTCGAAGCGATCGTCGCCATGCCGCTTTGGGCCTTGGCTCATCTGCGGATTGATGGTGAAGGCATGCCCGGCCAGGCAGCAATCGGCGGCTACCAACTGCTGTTGATGATATTGCTGCGTCCTGCCTTGATCGTCTTTGGATTAATTGGCGGATATGTGATTTTTGGAGCGGCGATGTATTTCTTCTCCACGCTCTATAATTCTGCGACCACGATCACTCAGCAGGAAATTGCCGGGAACGATTTGGGGGCCTTCGGAGTGTTCATCTACACCCTCATCTTTGCCTTCCTCACCTACAACATTGCACTGATGTGTTTCAAAATGATCGACGATGTTCCGAAGGGCATTTTGAGGTGGTTGGGTTCTGGTGCACAGTCTTTTGGTGACAGCCGAAGCGATCCAATCAACGGCTCGCGGGATGTCCTTGTTGGTGCCGTTGCTGGTGGTGCAGCGCTCAAGCAAGGCATTGGCCAGGCCAAAGGGAACTTGGACACGTGGAACAAGCGCCGCAACGCGCGTAACGCCGGGCTAGATCCTGATGATCCGGTGCAAAAGGTACAGGTTGTAACCGCTGAGCCAGCACCAGATGGTCCAAGTCGCAGGCCGACGGAATAAGGCAAGGTTGTGAGTTAGATAGCCGACTCAGGAGCATCGCGAAAAGATCTAAGCCTTGGACCCATTAACTTTTAGACACCGCTTGAAGGCAGCGAGCTTGACGCAGGCAAAGGGGTTAGATGCGTAGTTTTCCTATCCGGTTTAATGCCCCAGCAGCGCTTCATTCGGTTGGTATCGAGAATGACCTGAGACTCCAGAACTCCTCCAGTTTAGTGTAGAGTCTGTCCCGATCAGGAGACGGACGGAATGAAGCGTTCTAGGTTCACAGAAGAACAGATTATCGGCATTTTGCGAGAGCAGGAGAGCGGTCAGAAGACGGCCGACGTTTGCAGGCGGCACGGGATCTCAGAAGCCACCTTCTACAAGTAAAAGGCTAAATTCGGCGGCATGGATGTATCTGATGCCCGCAAGCTGAAGGCGCTTGAAGACGAGAACGCGAAGCTCAAGAAGCTGTTGGCCGAGGCCATGCTCGACAACGCCATGCTGAAGGACGTTGCATCAAAAAAATGGTAACGCCCGGTGCAAGACGGGAAGCTGCGGTTCACCTGTGCGGAGCGCACGGTGTGAGCCAGCGTCGGGCGTGTGAGGTCCTGGCAATTGACGGGTCGAGTGTTCGGTATCGTAGCCTTCGACCTGATGATGCCGATTTACGTGAAGCCATGAGACGAGTTGCCGGAGAGCGCCGGCGCTTCGGCTACAGACGTATTCACCTAATGCTGGAACGCCAGGGTATCCGCATGAACCAGAAGAAGCTGCGACGCCTCTATCGCGAGGAGAAGCTGCAGGTCCGCAAACGTGGCGGTCGGAAGCGCGCTCTGGGTACCAGAAGGCCAATGCTGTTGCTAGGCAGAACAAACGAGCGGTGGAGCCTGGACTTCGTGTCGGACGCCTTTACGGACGGCCGCCGTTTCCGGGTTCTGGCGGTGGTCGATGATTACAGCCGCGAGTGCCTGGCGCTTGCGGCCGATACTTCATTGTCCGGCTTGCGGGTCACCCGTGAACTTGATGCGCTCATCCGTCTGCGTGGCAAACCGGTCACCGTGGTCTCCGATAACGGAACCGAACTGACCAGCATGGCGGTTCTCAAATGGTGTCAGGAGACAGGTGTCGACTGGCATTACATCCAGCCCGGTAAACCGATGCAGAACGGGTTCGTCGAGAGTTTCAACGGTAGCTTCAGGGATGAGTGTCTCAACGAGACGCTGTTCCCGTCGCTTTCCGAAGCCCGAGCCCAAATCACAGCATGGAAGGACGACTACAACCGAAACAGACCCCACTCATCCCTGGGCAATCTCACGCCCCACGAATTCGCATTGAAAATAACATTGCAAACACGGGCCGCATGAGGTCAAAAATCAACATAAGGACTCCGCGCCGAAGTGGAAGAGGATCGGGTCTCAGGTCAAGAACGGTATGAGAATTGGTCCGTTGGATCGACAGATCTGATAGAGCCTGTTTAAAAACCTAGGTCCGATGCAGTGGATTCGAAAAAAGGGCGGGAAGCGGTCTTTCGCTGCAAATGCGAAATCTGGCGCGTCAACTGCTAATGCTTTTAGCTGAACCACCTTCACAAGGCTTGCTGTAACCACTCACGCTCAAATTCTGATAGCGCTCCGTTTGGATCCTGAATGGCTTCGTACAGGGGCAGCGGCCCCTTGCCCCCCAAGGCCGTGTCAGCGGCCGTCAGGAGGCGCGTCGGCGCCGGAGGCCCACTTGAGCCAGGGATCGTCACCGACGAGGCCGAGACGCTGCAGGCGGCTCGGGTCGGCTCGTCGCGGAAACTAATTCATGCGAGGTGAAGAATGGCGGATACGCTGACACCGCGTGATCGCTCGGCGCGGATGGCCCGGGTTCGGCACAAGGACACCAAGCCAGAGATGCTGATCCGGCGTGGTTTGCACGCCCGTGGATTTCGTTTCCGGCTACACCGCAAGGATTTGCCGGGGAAGCCCGATCTGACCCTCGCGCGGTATCAAGCGGTGATCGAGGTTCGTGGCTGCTTCTGGCACGGGCATGAAGGGTGCGGCCGCCGACCAAAGTCGCGCGAGGCGTTTTGGAACGAGAAGATCGATGGCAACCGGGCTCGAAACGCCCGCAACGAGGAACAGCTGCTGGCGATGGGTTGGCGCGTGTTGGTGATTTGGGAATGCGCGATGGTCGGACCGGGTCGCTTGAGTGCCGACGAACTCTTGGACCGGGCCGCCGCGTGGTTGGAGGGTCACGCGAACCAAGGTGTGATAGCGGGGACGCCGCCAGCCTGAATGGCGGGGTTCAGCCATAAGCCGCGGATCACCCTGTCATTTGGGTGACGGTGCCGTGGTTTCCCCCAGATATTGTGTGAGATTTCTTGCTTTGTTCCCCATGATTTGATCTTACTGGGGCAAACAAATTCATGGCAGGGGCGTTATGAGCGAGGCCAATGGGACGGAGCGGTCCCGACGAGATTCCATAGAGTTATTCGCCGGCGCGGGCGGTTTGGGGATTGGCCTGGCCGAGGCGGGCTTCACGCCGCGGATTGTCGTCGAGCACGACAAATGGTGTTGCGACACCCTGCGCGATAACCACAAAGCCGCAAATGGCGACGAGGGCGACGATAATGCCCCCTGGAAAGTGATCGAGGGCGACGTCCGACAGGTCGATTTCAGCCCTTACGAGTGCAAGATCGATTTGGTTTCAGGCGGACCACCGTGCCAACCTTTCAGCCTTGGCGGGCGACATCGCGCCTATGACGACGCGCGGGACATGTTCCCGGAGGCGGTGCGGGCGGTTCGCGAGACACGCCCCAAGGCGTTCGTGTTCGAGAACGTAAAGGGGCTGACCCGCGCGTCATTCTCTGACTACTTCTCCTATGTGCAGCTGCAGCTGGAGCACCCTGAGATCGTGGTCCAACAGAGCGAGGCCTGGGCGGATCATTTCAAACGGCTCCAACAACACCACACCTCAACGAAGCGGGATGGCCTTCACTACAATGTGGTCACGAAACTGCTGAACGCGGCGAACCACGGGGTACCGCAGCGACGCGAGCGCGTGATTTTCGTGGGCTTTCGTGATGACTTGAACGCTTGCTGGTCCTTTGGCGAGGGTGATCACACCCATGAAGCCCTGGTGTGGGACCAAGAGTTCGGCGACTATTGGGACCGGCATGAGGTTGCCAAGGCGCATCGCAAACTCGAGGGCAGAGCGCTCGCAATCGCGAAGCGGCTTTCGAAGGACGAGAAACCCGAGACCAAACCGTGGCGAACCACCCGGGACGCGATCGGGGATTTGCCGGACCCGAAATTGCACACACGCAAAGCGGCGAAGATTCCAGATCATCGCTACCAACCGGGCGCGCGCAGCTATCCGGGGCACACGGGCAGTTTCATGGATGACCCGTCCAAAACCTTGAAGGCGGGTGTGCATGGGGTGCCAGGCGGCGAGAACATGCTGCGGCGCGCCGACGGCGTAATTCGCTACTTCACCGTGCGTGAAAGCGCTCGAATCCAGACCTTCCCAGATGACTACGTATTCCATGGCGCTTGGTCTGAGTGCATGCGCCAGCTTGGCAACGCGGTGCCCGCGAAACTGGCTGAGCTGGTTGGCGATAGTGTACGGGAAAAACTCGACACTGCCGAGGTCGGTTAATGGCGCGTCGCCCTGAATTGCGATCCGCGGATGAGACAGCCGCGCTCCTAGATCAGTTCACGGCCTTGGTGCGCGACGCGGAGATGACTGGGCCGTCGCGCAAAAAGGTACTGGCCGCGATCAGTGCGATGCGGGACAATCTCGATCGTTTGGAGCGCGACATCGATCCGGTCACCTTGCCGGATGCGTTCTTTGATCCAAGCGAGCCGCGTTTGATCGGGCACTTCGTGGCGCTGGCGTTGATCTCACAAGACCGCCGGCCCTTGGGCGAGATCAAACCGTTCTACGGGGCTGGGGTCTACGCGATCTACTACACCGGCGCGGATCTGGTTTACGGCCCGATTAGTCGCCGAGAGACACCGATCTATGTGGGCAAGGCGGACCCGCCCGTGGGCGCGGCGACACTGCTGGAACAAGAAACCAAACTCTACGGTCGTCTGAACGAGCACCGGAAAAACATCGACAAGGTGGCGGGCATCGAGATCGAGGATTTCGAGTGCCGCGCCTTAGCGGTGCAAAGCGGCTACCAGGCGGCGGCCGAGAGCCATCTGATCAACCTGTTCAAGCCCATCTGGAACAACGAGACGAAGATCCTCTTTGGCATCGGTAAGCATGGGGATGCCGCCACCACGCGCGCGAATAATAAGTCACCATGGGACACGTTGCACCCTGGTCGCGCTTGGGCGGAGGGCAATCCAGAAGCCAAATCGGTTGATGAGATCAAGGCCGAGGTTGCGCAACACTTTGCGACCACCACGATCTTCGACGAAACCCGCGATGTGTTCGCGGCGTTCGCGGACGGCATTAAGCGAGCGGATCGTCTTGACGATGAGATGACCGGTGGCGCGCTCGATGAAGGATAATGGCGCTCATTTCTACCGGTGCGATTTTCAAGTTCACACACCGCGTGACGCGCAATGGGCAGGACCGCGGGCGGTCACCGATGATGAGCGTCTAGCATACGCGCGGCGTTTTGTGCGGGCTTGTCGCGAGAAGGGCATTGGGGCGGTGGCGATCACCGATCATCATTGCATGACCTTTTTGCCGTTCATACGGCGGGCCGCAAGCGAGGAGCCCGGTCCTGACGGACAAGAGCTGCCGCCCGAGAGGCGTTTAGTGGTTTTTCCCGGAGTAGAACTCACGCTCGGCGTGCCGTGTCAAGCGATTGTCATTTTTGACGCCGATTTCCCTAACGACATGTTTTCACTCGCGCTGACGGCGTTGGCGATCACGCCAACCGCCCCGGCTGAAAGTATCGCCGCTGATCCGACGCGTCTTTCCTCGGTGCTGACGTTCGACGATTTGAAACGAAAGCTGGATGAGCATGAGTATTTGCGTGACCGGTACATCATTCTGCCGAACGTGTCCGGTGAGGGTAAGGACTCGTTGCTGCGCACCGGGCAGGCTGACAAATACATCGATATGCCATGTGTCGGCGGCTACACCGATGGGACTTACCAGAAACTAAAGCCCGGCGTGAAAAACCGGCTAGAGGGCAAGGATCAAGCCTGGGGCAATCGGCCGTTAGCTTGCATTCAAACCTCGGACAGCCGCCGCGATGATCACACCACGCTTGGTGAGCCCTCTACATGGATCAAATGGGCGGTCCCTACGGCGGAGGCGTTGCGTCAAGCGTGCCTTGCGGAGGAATCCCGGATCAGCCGTGAAAAACCGCTCGTACCAGAGACCTATATCGCGGCGGTCAGTGTCAGTAATTCGAGTTTCCTTGGCCCACTCGATATGAAGCTGAACCCGCAATACAGCGCTTTGATTGGCGGACGCGGTACCGGCAAGTCGACCGTCCTGGAGTATCTTCGGTGGGCGCTATGCGACCAACCGCCGGACGGCGATAATGACGAGACCCCAAACTATCAGGCCCGCCGCGCGCGTCTGATCAAAGGCACCTTGGCAGAACACAAAGCGACAGTGGACGTTCATTATGTCTTAAATGGCGTTCCGCATCAGGTTCGTCGGTCTAGCGTCGATGGCAGCGTACAGATGAAGATTGGCGATGGTGCTCTGCAAGCTTGTACAGAGGAAGAGGTGCGAGCGCTGTTGCCTATTCAGGCGTATAGCCAGAAGCAGCTCAGCGATGTCAGTGTGCGGCTGGAGGAACTGACCCGATTTATCACCACCCCGATCCGCGGTGATTTGGATCGCGCGCAGCGCCGAGTTGAGGAGCAGGCGGGCAAGACCATAGAGACTTACGCGGCTCGGCAGCGTTTTCGCGAGTTGTCTAGGACACTTCACAACCGGGAGTTGGAGGTGAAGTCGATTAGCGAGCAAGCCGAGACGATCAGGCAGTCACTTTCGGGGCTGACCGAGGAGGATCGGGCGCTTCTCGACCAAGGGCAGGCGTTCAACAAAGCGGACGCTTTAATGAACTCATGGAGCACGGGTGCCGAAACGCTACGCGGGCAGCTCGAGGAGCTGCGCGCGCTGGCGGAGCGACAGCAGGCGTCGCTCCAGCCGGTGCCAGAGGAACCGACAGAGGCCAAAGGAACCGTTGGGGCGGCTCGCGAGCGATACGTGGCGCTCTTGAACCGAGTTGTCGGATCGCTCGATGATCTCGTTGCGTCTTCGCGTGGTGTTGGTCCCTCCGACGAGGGTAGCCCGTGGAGTGATTGGTCGGAGACGTACAACGCGTTCCAGGCTCGCTATGAGGCTGCAACGCAGAGGTCTTCGTCCCATACGGAAAAGCTCAATCAGCTCAAAGAGCTTGAGACGCGCGTTGCGGAGCTTGGAGCTGAAACAACGCGGGTGCGCGACGCGTTGACGACGTTGGACAAGGCGGAAGAGGCCTATGATGCCGCCTGGTCGGCTTGGGTGTCTGCGCAGCTCGAACGCGATGATCTGATCGACCGTGAATGCGCTCGGTTAACCGAACGATCCGGCGATTTGATCCGGGTGCGAGTGGAACGGTTCACCGACGCTAGCGCGTTTGTGGAAGCGCTTCGGTCGGCGTTGCAAGGATCACGGGTGCAAGGTGCGAAAATCGAGGCTGTTGGAAGTGGGATTACGGCGGCGGATGATCCAAGAGCGGTTTGGTCATCGGCACTCGCAGATCTTGAGCGGTTAGCCTCTTATGACAGCGGCAACTCTCTGCCCGAGGCGAGGCCGGAGGCGCGCGCACTTCAAGGCTTTGGTTTGAGCGCGTCGGACGTGGACAAGATTGCGGACCACTTGAGCCCGGAGAAGTGGCTCACGCTTGCTTTGACCCCAATCGCTTCGGTTCCGGTGTATGAGTTTCGGGCGCGTGAGGGCGAATACATACCCTTCGCCAACGCGTCCGCTGGGCAACAAGCCACAGCGCTGTTGAAGACGCTTCTCAACCAGCCGGGCCCGCCTTTGATTATCGACCAGCCGGAGGAGGATTTGGACAATCCTGTGATGCTAGAAGTGGTCGAACAGCTTTGGCGGGCGAAGCGGCTCCGGCAGATTGTATTCGCCAGTCACAACGCCAATCTCGTCGTGAACGGAGACGCGGAGTTGGTGACGTGGTTCGATTACCGCACGACGGGCGATCAGTCTCGGGGCACTATCAAAGGAGTCGGTGCCATTGACATCGCTGAAGCGAGAGAGGCGATCAAGCGTATCATGGAGGGTGGCGAGGCAGCGTTCCGCCTTCGGCGCGAGAAATACGGGTTCTGATACAGAGGTTTACCAACTGTGAAGCCGGATGAAGCATTCTAAGGCCCAAGAACCGGGGCTCCAATGTTTAGCTGAGTGCTTTGCCTGATAGGGCCAGACCAGACCACGTGCTAGTCCCGATAGCCGCGATTGTGTTTGCCAGAGACCTGGCGGCAATAGTGCGTTTCTCAGTATAAGCGTTCTCTGTTTTCATGTGGTTCTCCTTTCCATTCGAGGTTGACAGACCAACGGCGTAAGTCAGAGCCCAGAGGGCAATGAAGGTTAGAAGGCCACCGAGACAGAGCAAGTGAGGAGGAATCGAACCCCCTCCCAACAGACCTATCAGGCAAAGCACTCAGTACCCATAACATGAGATCACAGAGCTAAAGGTTCAAGAGCGGTCTAAAGAGAGGGCGGCCGAAATCATACGGCCTATCATGGATAGTTATTCGGCAAACGCCTCGCTACCGCCACGAGATTGAAGGCGCGGGAGGCGGAATTGCACTATAACTTCGAACCCATCCTCGTTGATGTACTCGTATTTTTGAGACCGCAGGATTTCCAGCTCTTGGTGCGTGATCGTCTCTGAAAGGCTCCTGTCTTCGCGCGTGATTACAGAAAGCGCCCAGTTCCTGAGGAACAACTTCTGATCGCTACCGGTCGCAGACCGCACTTTGCCCGGCGCGTCATGGCATTCGGCGAAGACCTCGCCGTTCCGCACCTCGACGATCGCCATTTGATTGGTTGAGCAAACCAGCTCACCGCCCGGAGGCTTTGGAATTCTCTTCTTCGTCGGCATCGTGCCTCCTGATAATTATCTGTGAGCCTTCGTCATGAACATCGAAGGATGGTAATGTCGGCGTGATCTCATCCGAACGCATCAGACCAAGTGCCTCTATCATATTCTTCGCGATCAGCTCTCTTTCGGCGAGAGGCGTAGCCAGCTCTTCGTCAGTGAAACCGTCAAATGATAGGACCCGCCCTCTGGCAATCGTTCTCATGACATCGCCGAAGCTCCAACCGTCGGGGATGGTGAAGTCGAAGCTATCGTCCAACAACGTCGGCTGTCGTTCTCCGAAAAAGAAGGTAAAGATGCCTGTGGCGATCAAAGCGATCCCAACCCACTTGATCGCGTTGTCCCAAAACGGGCTTAACTCATAGCCGATCTGGTCGACGGCAATCCCAAACAGGTGGATCAGTACGACATGAAGAAGTGGCGGACCAGCGAGAAGGAGTACGCCTCCACCAACAAGATAGCGGGCGAACCGATAGTGAAGTGATCCGTGGATTAGTTTCCAAACCTCGGCAGCGGTCTTTTTGAGCTTTCGTTTATCGACCTGATCCATGGTCAATCGTCGCCACTGCTTATTGCGACCTGAGGCAACGCTCCCCGGCCGCCCGGCAAGTGTCGATAAAGGGTTGATGGAGCCACCCCCAGTCGGTTGGCAACCGCTTCCATTGTAATCTCTGGATCAAGGAGCATGGCTCGTGCCGCCGCAAGATCTTGGGATGAGAGCGCCGGGGGGCGGCCGCCCACACGTCCGCGATCGCGAGCCGCTTTCAGACCCGCCTGGGTGCGCTCACGAATAATGCCGCGTTCGAACTCGGCCAGCGCTCCAAAGATGTGAAAGACCAGTTTGCCGCCGGGCGTAGTGGTATCGATTGCCTCGGTGATCGAGCGGAAGCCGACGCCGACTGCTTCCAGTCGCTCCACCGTCTCGATGAGTTGTTTCATGGATCGGGCGAGGCGATCCAATTTCCAGACAACGAGTGTGTCGCCGCGCCGCATGAACTCGATCGTTGCGGTCAACTGCGGGCGGTCACGTTGTGCCCCCGATGCCTTTTCCTCGAAAACCTTTTCGCAGCCAGCCGTGGTCAACGCATCGAGTTGGAGCTGAGGGTTCTGGTCGTTGGTTGAAACACGGGCGTACCCGAAAAGCATAAATTATCTCCTAAAAGTCATCTTTAGAATGACTTCTCGGAGAGAGTGTTTCAAGAGATAGTTTTCGGAGAGAGATCGCGTTCTTGGTAGCCAGCTAGCGCTTGGCTCTGATCGCCCTCCGAAAAACCACCGTTTTTGCTTGTTCTACCGACGATGAACCTGTGCCCAGCTTACTTGATGCTGCACGGCTCAAAAGTGTCTGGTACAGTATCGTGATGGAACACTATAACGCGACTAGTTATGCGAAAGCCGAACCGGTCGGGCCATCATCCAACGAAATGGCAACGGCTCGCATAAAGTCATCGTGGCTAGTCGAGGTTCTTTTTTAATCAACGATCAAGAGAGAACGGCTTTTGTCGTTGGCAGTCGCGCGGCACCGATTGAGGTGCAGTATGCGGAGGAGACGACCTGCACGGAGATTGTTCTTCCAGCTTGGGCTGGGACTGCCGTTCTGGGCGTTTCCGGGCGCGATCTTAGTCACCACGTTCACAACATAAGCGACCTCAAGACGACACCTTTTCTCTCTGCCGTAACGCGGTCCGGACCGGAAGCGCTCAACATCGCAAAGCTTGCCTACATGAACTGGAGCGCTGGTCGAGGTGCGGTAGATGCTCGTGTTGCACAAAGGGTTTGGCATGAATTGTACGCTGAACCCACACGGCGAATAGGCGAGATCGCCAGCTTCCTGGGAGTGAGCGACAGGCGCGTACGAGCATCGGTGAAAGAAGAAGCGGGGCTAGCTCGTCATCCTCTGAAAACAGAGTTGGGCTGACTTCCAGTTCGGTGTGCTCAGGGACATCATTGAAGACCATAACTTGGCCGACGTGATGCTGTCCGATCCGGCAACTATCAAGGGTTGCGTGCCCTTCTGTGCCGCACCCCACTTCAATGGTTTCAATGGCTCGGATCAGGCTGCTCAACAGAACGACATTAGTCCCTTCTCGCAGCGACCATCTCTGCAATAATGGTTCGAGAAGGTAATGGCAGCCTCACGAATATTGCGATGCAGTAGCCAAGCATAGGTTGAATGCCCGCTATGGGCCGAAAGCGGTCACCGTCGCTCGTTTTAGATGGTCTAGCAAACTACTACTGAACCATAGTTGCCAGCTACCTATGGTCGTTAAACAGTTGGTCGTTCCACTCCGCCCAGAAGCTAACAAACGCTCCAAAAGCAAACGGAGCGGTTAGGATAAGCCAGGCAATCATCGCTGTATCGACCACAGGGCTTAATGTGTGGCGATAGGTCAACGCGATTGAGAGACAGACCAAATCCAGAGCAAAAATCGTAAGAAACAAGCCAATTGACATCTTCATTGCCTGGTTCGATTGAGCCGGTCTGTCCAGAACGATGTTGCGGATAAACCGGCATATGGTTCTGATTACAACAAAGCTCAGCTTGATACCGACAGCACTGCCGAAAAGAACTACGAGCGTCTGAGTCCATGTTCCAATCACGCGGTCTTGGAGCAGTAGATACACATAGAATGCACCTATTGCGAAGTACTCCGGACGCATCCAGTTGAAGCGCTGTTTTGTCGAGGGAGAAGATCTCATATCAAAAGGCTTCCCTATTGATATCATTACCATAATTCAGCAATTGACGCTTGATTTTCGGCTAAGTTCTTGATTCACTGATATGGCGTTTCTCGCAAATCCATGCTCACCAACGGTTTCAAAAAGGAACCCTTTTGATGGGTTTCGATTGCATGAGTTTGCCTTGCGCAAGCGGCTAGAAACGTTAGGATTTCAGGGATGAAAACGACAAAAAACCCATCCGAAAAACGATCCCAAAAAGTTGGCTATGTCCGCGTCTCGGACAAAGAACAGACCGAAGATTTTCAGATTGATGCCCTGAAACAGGCCGGATGTGATGTGATTTACGGTGATCACGGGGTTTCGGGGGCGATCCGCAAACGCAAAGGGCTTGACGAGCTTTTGGCGTCCTTGACGGAAGGCGATACGCTTGTGGTCTGGAAACTGGATCGCTTGGGCCGATCAACGATCCATCTTTTGCATATGCTGGATGACCTCCGCAAACGCGGCGTGGACTTTCAGGCCATTACCCAAGGCATTGATACCACAACTGCCGTCGGTCGGATGCTCTACGGACAATTGGCCGTGTTTGCCGAGTTTGAGCGGGAGCAGATCTCGGAGCGCACCAAGGCTGGCATGCGCGCTGCCAAAGCTCGTGGCAAACATATCGGTAGGCCACGCAAATTGACCGATGAGCAGATTATATGCGCTCGCAGGCAAATCGCATCCCGCCGAAACACCATCACTCACATCGCCCGTAATTACGGGGTGGCGCCCCTCACGTTATCTAGATCTGTTCGAGCACTAGTGTGAAAACAAACGCTGATGGCCCTTAGGAAGTTTTACCCCACAAGCTGGCTATGGCTTTGGGTTTATGCTGGTCCTACTGCAAGCATCTTTGGGCGACAGCATTTTCTGAACTTGCGCCCACTTCCACACACGCAGGTATCGTTATGGTGTTTGGTTCTCAGAAAGACCCGTCGGACTAGCTCCGGTTTTGCTTCGTCCAAACGCCGCAGTTCAATTGCGTCGTTTCCACGCACTTCTATTGTGTCTGCCCCACGCGGATATCTGCATTTGATTAGGTACTCTCTTTCCTCATTTTCGATGAGGCGCGCGACCAAAGGATCTTTGCACAAAGGAATCATTTTTGTTGGCAACCGGGCTTGCGGATCGTCAAAGTCAAAAGTCAAAGACGAGTCTGGCAAAAAAAGTATGCGCTCGCAGCCGTCTTTATCTGGCGTGACACATCTTAAACCAGTATTGCTTTTGTGAACGGCATGCCCAATGCACTGGATCATAACGTCCGGCCAGAGCGAGATCGACCAACCGAGCACAACTTCACCGCCTTCGTTGTTGACTACGTCGCGGACATTCAGCACACATTTGTTTGGTAGTGCATCGGACGTGGGTTCCACATCAACAAAAATGAGCTTACTTGCATCCGCCAGTTCGCTACAAGCTCTCCGTGTTCGCACGCCGATGGTTTTTGGTATCTTAGTCGGTGAAATAATCATCCGATTACTTTTCTTTTACGGTTGTCGACGGGTGGGTTTTAGCGTAGCTGTCGGTAACAAACTGCCCAGTTTTGCTGCTCCTTGAACGCCCAGTTTGTCCGCCATCACGGGCTTCCGAAAGCGTGGTGGCGGGTCGGTTTTGTGCTGTTTTTTTCGAAACGAACTGGCCAGTTTTGGCACTACGGTAGTTCTTTCCTGACATGTTAAACCTCCTAGTTTCTTGCAACTTCCAGGTGATAATATATCTTGATTCTACAGGAACAAAAAGGGAATACATAAACAAACTAATGGGCGCGAGCTCTTGACGAAGAAGACATATGACGACCGATAACGAAATCGAAGAACCAGAGGAGCCGTGGCTGCCACAGGCAATAGTCACACCAGATGACTTTCGAGGCATAGATTACAATGCCATCGTACGTGACGTTAGATCTGTGTACGATTCCAACTTTTAAAACCAAGTTCTTGACGGCCGCTCGGGCAAATCGCCGATTTGATTTTCGGCAAGCCACCGATAACGACCTTGGCAAGACGGGAAATAGCTTCGAATTCTCGTTAAAATTGTTATACTTATCCATTCGATGATTAATTTGAGACAGACATGGGATTGAGATTTCGCAAAAGCTTTAAGGTGGCTCCGGGCATGAGGCTGAACGTATCAGGCTCAGGTTCTTCCCTTTCTCTTGGCGGTCGCGGATTGACTACAAACATTTCCAAGCGCGGTACCCGGAGTACGGTGTCTATTCCGGGAACGGGTCTAAGCTATTCAAGTTCATCGCGCAGTTCGTCTCAAGAAAGCCACCGCCGTCTGGAAAAGGCGGAGCGTGAACGCCGTCGCGCAGAAGCTTTGTCCAAGATCCGTGTGACCGTCGACGAAACCGGCGTCGTGACCTGTTCTGACAAGCATGGCGATGTACTGAAAGGGCGTGAACTGTCGATGGCTTGGGATAGGCATGCAGATGCTATCCGCACGCTCATGGAGGACGCGCTAGAACGAATTAATGGGGATGTGGATTTGCTGAAGGGCATTTGCTATGACGCACCGTTCCCATCGCCTGAAGTTCTTCTTGTCTGTGAACCGTTCGCAGAACCTGAACCACAAAAGCCTGTCCGGTCATCCTATCCTTTGGAACCGCGCCTGGAATTGCCCAGTATACCGGGAACGCTGTCACGCCTTTTTGGAGGTCAAAAACGGTTTGAGAAACGTGTGCGAGAACTCGAACTAGGTCATGCACAGGCAATCGATCGCCACAATCAGATTATTGCTCAAATAAATGAGAACTATGCCACCGCAATAAGGCAATGGCAGGGAAGCCATGCAAGGTGGATAGAGGCCAAAGAAGCTCACAGCAAAAAGGCAGCCTTGGTAGAACAAGAGTACCGTAACAAGCTTGCATCGGATGAGGAGTTCGCCGGCTCCGAATTGGAAAACGCTTTAAATGATTTGGACTGGCCTCGCGAAACACTGACTTCCTATGAGCTTGAGCGTGACCATAACAGCGTATGGCTGGACGTTGATTTCCCGGAAATCGAGGATCTGCCGCAGCGTGTTGCCGCAATCGCAGCTTCTGGAAAGAAGATAAACGTCAAGACCAAACCGCAAAAAGCATTGCGATTGGAATACGCAAACCATATTCATGGGATAGCGCTACGATTAGCTTGTGTATCGTCTGCAACCTTACCTTGGGCCAGTGTTATTGTCGTATCTGGCTACTCCCAGAGGATGGATAGCGCGACCGGACATACGAATGATGACTATTTGCTCTCCGTTCGGTTCACACGGGCAGGCTTGGAGAGATTAAACTTTGACGATATGAGGTCGATTGACCCGGTAAGTGCGGTTGCGGCATTTGAGCATCAAAGGAAGATGACTGCGACCGGGATATTCAAAGCGATTTCTCCGTACGCCCCGGAGTAAGCCTGGTGATCCAACGTCCCTCCGTTGGCCGAGATGAAACGCCGAAACGTTTCGCTGGCGCTGATGGGCTCAATGCCCAGTCAGTGCCAATAGTCGGTGGGGATGCAACGGGGAGCGCGCAGCGGGCTCCCCTTGCCAAGAAGGTGCTGGCGTATGACAGCACACTTCTTGCAGTACCGGGGCTTTAGCCCACATCTCGCAGCAGTCTCTAAACACTACATTTTGTTCAGGAGAGTTCGTTCAATCTGGAGTTTGTTAGGTTGAGCGGACAGTCATATGCGGGTCTTTGAACTGCTCCAGTGATAGACCTGATACAGGCATAGTTGTGCGTTTTCATTGGACAACCATACTATAATTTGCTCCTCTACCCGGCGGGATATTTTATTCATTGGGGGAGTAGAATGTTTGAATCGAGGATTGCGGTCATAACATCCGCATTTGTGTTCTTGATTGCCGCTACGCCGTTTGCGAAGGCGCAAGACATCATCAACGTTGTCGCTTTCAACGCTGAGAACTTGTTCGACACTGTCAACGATGCTGACAACCCAAGAGACGACACATACCTGCCCCTAAGCGTCAAATCGGCAATGAGTGACCATGAGGCGAATTGTGAACGCTTTAACGGCAGCGGGTCGTTTTATTTTCGGCAGTGCATGAACCTGAATTGGGACCTGCCGACGTATCACACGAAACTCAAGCGTTATGCGGATGTGCTCAAAGCCATGCCGGCTATGCCCGATATCGTGGTCATTGCCGAAACCGAAAACAGACAGGTCTTGGAAGACCTGACAAGTCGTGAGCTACCCGACGAAAGTTTCCACATTGTGCAGCTCGATACGAGTGATGAACCCGATAGCCGCGGCATCGATGTTGGAATTCTTAGCAAGTTTCCGATTGTTGGGACCCCACAAGCACATGTTGTCGACTTTGGACGGAACGAAAACAGCTGCGGCAAGACGCGCGATATCGTGCAAGCGGGATTTGCGCTTCCTGATGGTGAGACACTTCATGTTTTTGGTGTTCATTTTCCTTCAGGAAGAAGCCCGTTTATCTGCCGCATTATTGCGTTTCAGAAACTGAACAACCTTGTCAGCGCGCTTCCCGAAAAAAGCCTGGCTGTTGCAGCAGGTGATTTTAATATCAATTGTGTCGAGGGGCCGAGCGATGCCTTCACCCGTCTCCTTGTTCGTAACGGTTGGTATGCCTCGCCACTGGTCAGCAGCGGATGCCGGGCGCCAGGCTCCAGCAAGTTTGTTGATCATTCGTTGAACAATTGGAACACGTGGTCATTTTTGGACATGATCCTCGTGTCTTCGGAATTAAGCCCGACACGACCATCAGACAAAAGCTGGTTTGCTGATCTGGGCAGTTTTAACACCTTGGTCGTAAGCACCGAGCAAATCATAGTTGATGATCGCGATAAGGGATTTATCGAACCAAGACGGTTTGACCCTGAAACTGGACGCGGCGTGAGCGACCATTTCCCGGTAGGAATGCGTTTGATCAAGCGACGGTAATTGTATTCTCCAAATAGCCTTGATCCATCGTGATCAAGACAGTCTTAATCGAAAATAGTAGTAATAGAATGACGCCAGAGTTAAGTAACTGTTCTGCCGGAGTATTTATTGCCGATGATCAAGTCATTTATGGCTTCATGCCAAATGTCAATAGCCGCCTAGCGCCGCATATAAACTCGATGACTATTGATCGGATTCCATGTAGTCCCAATGTGATCGATGACATCAGGCAGGTAATCTATTTGCTAAATCGCTTGGTAGAGATAAAAAACAACGAGCGAGACGAGCAAGATACGCTACATATCACATCGATTACTATTGCAATACCTGGTCCAATTGCCGTCTCCGGCGTCCGACACAAGGATGTTGGATATGACTATGGAGAGGCGAACGGCTTCAATCGCCGTATAAGCCTGCGAAATCAAAACATTTATGAGGTTGCATCGTCAGAAATCAGGAAAAATTTATACGCTTCATTTTCAGAAGAAGCAAAGGTGCAAATTTATCATGATGCAGCCGCCTATGCGTTTGGTGAATATACAATTCGTGAAATAGAATATGTGAAAGCGAGATGTATAGGTCGGGATGAAGACGCCTATTCGCACGTAAAGAGGCAATACTACAACAACACAGTACACGCGCAGATATTACTGGATGAAGGTATTGGTGGCGCAATTGTAGCTTTTGGAGGTATCGCCCAACAGAATATGCATAGTGAAATGGGACATATTATCGTCCCTCGGCATCACTCAGACTACAAATTTAGTTCTCAATGCTCTATGCATAATGCAGATGATTGTTTAGAGAGTTTTATTGGTATTCCCGCACTCAAGAGAAGATTTGGAGATGATTTTTTAAATAATTATAGTGCATGGGATCATAAAGAGCCCCGGCTTTGGTTAATTGCTCACTATATTTCTTATTTAATTGTTAACCTTGTTCTTGTTGTTGCGCCTACAAGAATTGTTTTGAGTGGTAGAATTGCAACCCTAAACAAGCAACTTGTGAGAATGGTTCGTGGCTGTGTTGTAGATGTATTGAGTTCGAAACAAGGTGACGGAGCAAGATTTCCGGGGTATGGTAGTCAGAATGAAGTTAGCAAATACATCGTTCAACCACAGGAAATAGATGCAGGCGTATATGGCTGTGCTCTACTTGCCATGCCCGTGTCGAGCGCTGGGACAGTAGCGTATTTGTCTGGCAGGAGATAAACAAAATGACGTTCACGAATGATGCAGATGGCGCGAATCTGCGAGAACGTGATGCGCAAAATAAAGAATTTGAAGATTGCAATAACTCTCAGTATACTTCCGATGAGGAAGTAATACTTCCAGAGGGCGAGTTTAAAATAAAAGAAATACAAAAAAGAAATAAATTTATCCAAGAAATTACATCAAGATTGTCTGAGTTAGATACAGAAAGCCTGTCCTCTGAGTGGAGGCGCATTTGTGTTGATCATGATATTGATCCTATAGAATTGTTGAGTGAGGAAGAGCTTCTTGCAGAGCCGAAATTGCTTTGGAAGCAACGCGACAAATCGCGCAAGCTTAATCCTGCACAGTTCATTCTTGAGGTATATGGTAGCCGGCTCGGAAAAGGGTTTACCCGGGCGCATATCAAGGCACTCGACAGGAGCCTTTACGAGATATTAGCGCAATGGTTGCGGCAAAACGAAATGCCAAATGAAGTGTATTTGCCGTCCAAGTCTGATTGGTATGATGTGCTCGTTCAAGCCTTGGATGATGGCCGTGAAATCAAAAACTTAAGCGAAGGTGCTAAATCGAAACTGGGTATCGCGTATCATCGAAGAAATTAATCAAAAAATATTTTCATTGAAAAATTTTATTAATGATATTACATTTCCTTTTGTAAGAAAGGAGATGCGCATGTTTACCAAACAAGGAAGATACTCCCACGAGTTCGTACTCCAATTGCTGCAGAAAACAGCAGACTCTGATGAGTTAAAGGCGATCTCTACGCTGCCTTTGATTTCGAGAAAGCCAGCAATTACGCAGCAAGTACGTGAACGCATTGATGGAAAAAAAATTGGAGCCAAGGTTCGAAACGTCGAAGCAGAATACGCGAGCTGAACCTCGGAACTTTTATGATCTGGCGACCCGATTTGGGTCGTTTTTTTTGCAAATATGTTTTACCAACGCGATCTCGCAAATAACCTTCACGGTATTGAGGCCCCAAAAAAGAGGCCTTACCAAATTAAACCGATGGCTCTTTAAGAGCCACCAGAGTTTGCAGTTTCTGTTGGAACCAGGAACATGACGCCGTTGTGGTTCATTAGATCCGTGGGCACGATGTCCAGCTGGATGATGGCGCCTTGCTTGTCGCCTTTCCGGCTCCAGGCGGCGCCGATTTCTTTCGGGCGACCGAGAATGTCATTGCCCTGATTGTCTTTACCTGTGATGCGAGAGAAGCTGACGCGGTAAAGTGGTTTGTTGTTTGTATTTTGAGTTGTCATTGGTTTGTCCTTTCATCTGTTTCCTCAGCCGGACCATCCAGCCGATGCGCTTGAAACACCGAACGGTTCTGGACTGCGGTCAACGCAACACGTTTAAGCGGGCCGCGAATTGACCGCAGTTCAGGTTCTTCGGTAAGCGCTTCGAATACTGGATGGATGGTTTGTGGTCTGAGGGCACCTGAAAGGCACCAGATGGCAAATCTGATCAGCAAGCCCCCTTACATTACAAGCTGCCTTCACTGTTTAAGAGTTGTTGCAAAGTCATCTCATGCCGCGATTGAAGATCGGCTACTAACAGCCCTTTGAGCGATCTACTGTATCCGCCTAACCGCGATCCCTCACAGTGTCGTGAAATGCAAAGTTTCGATGTTTCGTTAAGGAAGTCGCAAGACCGCGTGGTCTGTGATGGCACTTCAAAGATGTGAGGTACACTGAATGGAACCAAGTCGGTTTGACAAGGCAGCGACATATTTTGCGGTGGGTTGTGTGGTTCTTGCAGCACTGATCATACTTTCGAGTAGCCTCTATTTTGACACCGCGTGAACTTAAACCCTAAAAGACCTGACTTATCGAAACTGAATTATCTCCCGAAGGACCTTATCTTATGGATGCAAAAGACAGCGATCGGAACGATGAGCAGGTCTACATTGATCTGACTGCAGACATTGTTGCCGCCTTTGTGAGCAACAACACCATTACATCTGCTGACATGGTTGCACTGATCGGTTCTGTTCACATGGCACTCAAGACAGCAGATACGTCTGCCCAAGAGCCTGAGCCAGAGCCACTCACCCCAGCTGTGCCCATCAAGAAATCGATCACTCCCGATTACATTATATGTCTGGAAGATGGGAAGAAGTTCAAATCACTGAAGCGGCATCTGCGAAGCAGCTACAACATGACACCCGATGAATATCGGGCGAAATGGGGGCTGGATGCAGATTACCCGATAGTTGCCCCCAACTATGCCGCTGCACGCTCACAGCTTGCCAAAACGATGGGCCTTGGCCAGCGCGGAAGAGGTAAGGGCAAAAAGAAAACCTGACCTTGAAAAAATGAAACGCTCAATGCGGGCACAAAGAGCGCGTATTTAGGTGGTCGTGGTGGGTCAGTTTTGGATGCGGGTCCGTTTCTGATCCGCTGTTCTTTTGGTTTGGTCCGCCGTCGGTCCAGGCCTTGGGAGGCACCCTATTCGATAGTCCGGAAGTCGTGCTCACGTCAAGGTTGAAGCACTAGCCGGCGGGAGGCTGTAGCTATTTTTTCTTCGGGAATAATGTGATGGAGGTTCATTTTTTATGAGCTTGCCGTTTCTTTGTTTTCGCCTGAACTTTGTGAGAGCTAATTTCATTGAGGTCCATTTTACATTGGAAAACAACTTCTCTCGAGCACTAGAAAGCCACCCGCAGTACCGGGACTTTAGCCTACATCTCTCAATTCCTTTTAGGATTGGAAGATGGGTCGCAGACCACTTTCATTGATGTGCCGTCAGGCACACACCCCGCAATTCCATTGTCATCAAAGGTCTAAGAAGATGTTTTGGCACTGCAAATTTTGGACAATCCTAAAACGCAAAGTAGATTCGAGAATTCTAGCGCGGTCTCGGAATCTATGTCTGTTATCATGGTAATTTTATCACTGAGTACTACCGCAGTTGCTCCAGCAGCAATAATTTCTGGACGTACCTGACCTTCCTCACAAAGTACTTTCTGTAGTTTAGGGAGATAATAGGCAAGAAATCGCAAAGCCTTTTCGACTGAGCCCTCGCTATGTTCGCTATCAAACGGTTGAACGAGACCTGTTTTTTCCCTCTCATTATCTTTAAGGTAATTCCCAAATTTGGTGAGATATTGTATATCGTCCGCACTAAATTCATGGATCATGTTTCGCACCCGTTAATTGTAGATATTAGTTTCTGACATGATACGTATTATTGATAAAAATGGGAAACCTCTTACAGGAAAAATAAGGTTCCTGAGCAACGATAAAAGTTGCGACATAACCCTAAAAACAAACAGCAAGGGTGAAGTGTGTTTAAAGCAAGTACCATTTAAACAGCCAACAAGATGTATTGCCTATCCAGATGGTCCTTTTTGGGCTACATTTTGTAGCAATGTAACTCAAAATCATATGATTAAATGTACGAAATTGAACCAGGAAATTGTGTACGATTGGTGGAAACCGTTACTAAATATCAAGAGCAACCCGCAAAAGGGAGCTTCTGTAACGATAGGAACAATTGATCTACCGGCTGATTTTCCAGGTTTCGATTTTAGTGTCGAAATGTATAAGACTACAGGTAAGCCGCTTTACGTGGATGAGAAATACAATTTTTCAGTACACGGACTAAGTGTTCACTATCTTGTTTTGAAGATCATAAAAAACTATAAATCAGTTAAGAATGTTTTTGTCGACGCTTCAAGGCGAGACAATCCACTTGAGATAAGCTTACAAAACGTTGTCGCTGGAATATACCTTTTATGCGATAGATTCAAAGTGGACGTAATCAATCTGTCAAATGGTCTATATCGCGATGAGATTTGTAAGACTGAGTTGGACGAGTATGACAAAGCGCTAAGATATGCAGCCTCAAAAGGCGTAGTTGTAGTCTGCGCAGCAGGGAATGATTATAGCCGTGGAGTCGCAATCCCGGCAGCCTTAAAACAAGCAATAGGTGTAGGATCAATTGGAGCGCTTGGTTTGGGGCCAAGCAGATCATGGTATAATTTTTTAGAGACACAATCCCGAAACAACGGCGATGCTTTGGGAAAGGTGCACGAAAATATCTCGATTTTCCATGATGTATCGACAAGTTGCGGCGAAGGATTGGATATGGTTGCGCCAGGAGTAGGAATATTTCAATCAATTCGCCATAGCGTAACTAATTCTGTTTTCGATTTTGAACTTATGGGAACTTCTTATGCCGCGCCCATTGTTTCTGCGATGTTAGCATGCAAATTAACAAGCAAGGAAGAAGGTTTTTTTACTAGGAACTATGCACAATGGGAAAAGTCGATGGAAATACTTAAATCGATGTGCAAACCAACCGGGATGCCGTATGATCGAGAAGGTCACGGGATGCCAAAGATGGATTGACGAGTATAGGAATATGTTCTTATTGAAATAGGAGATAAGTACATATACGTATAGATCTAATGCTAATAACGATTTCTGCACACAGATACAATACTAGGCTCGACGAAGACAGCAATACTGCAAGTTCCTTGTTTAATGATATATTAAAGTCTTTTAATAAAACACAAGACGTCGAAATATTCGGCGAAGGCCGGTTCGCTCGATTGGACGTAACCGAAGATCAATATCAAGAAATGCAAAAAATCGGAAGTGGAGTATTGAACATTCTAAAAGAGCGATCAATCAAACCATTTTAAGCTTTACACTGTGGGCTGCTCCATTTCTTTCGCACCCGTATCTAGTTTGACAAACTTCCAGTGGAAACTCGAATTACGGGATAAATAGCGATATCTTATTGATTTTTTGTAACTTTTCCCGCTGTTTTGGGTGTCTATAGGTTCCAATGAAGCTGTTGTCATAAATCGCGGCTCGCTATGAACCGCCATTGTTTGGTTTAAGCCACAGGCACCAGAAACATCACGCCATTGTGGTTCATGAGCTCTGTAGGGACGATGTCGAGTTGGATGATCGCGCCTTGCTTGTAGCCTTTACGGCTCCACGCTGCGCCAATTTCCTTGGGACGTCCCAGAACATCGTTGCCCTGATCGTCTTTGCCGGTGATGCGGGAAAAACTCACGCGGTATAGGGCTTTTGGTTTGTGTTTGTGTTTTCGTTTGTCATTGTAATTTTCCTTTCATTTTGTTCGTCAGTCGGACCATCCAGCCGATGCGCCTCTTCAACCGCACGGTTCTGGCAAGCAGTCAACGCAACACGTTTAGGCGGGCAGCGTCTTGACCGCTTGGCGGGTTCTTCGGTAAGCGCTCGGATACTGGATGGATGGTTCGGTCGCTGATGAATCCAATTGAGAAGGGCACAGATGACATGCGCTGACACATACAATGGAGCAATGCATGAGCCTGCTTTCCGTGACAGCACCAGAAGACCTATCGGCTTTTGATCAGTTCGTAACGGCGCAGGAGCTGACAGGTTTTAAGCCCAAGGCCAATCACGCAGACGATCAGCTGTTTCATGCGTCTCTTGCCAGCATCATCAAACATCTGCGCGAGATGCCGGGTCGCCATTCAGAGGATTTAGACAATACCTTCCGTGTGAGTCTCGGCTTTGTCGAAGATGTACGCCCCAATGCGCTCGCCAATAAACATGGCAACGTTCATATCGCTGCGGTGCATACGGGACTGGCTATGGTGATCATGGAGTTCGCCTGGTTCTGTTTGGCACAGGCGGACGTGTTTCCGGAAATTGGTGATCCCAGCCAAGAAACCAGCCCCAAATCCAAAGCAGGCCTACCGCCCGGATTGTCTGTTCTTATCCAGACTGTTCAATCGGATGGAGCGCAGGACGCTCACATAAACGCCCCTATCATACCAAGAGACCCGCATCGTCATGCCGCCGCGCATTATCTTGCTTTACTCATGATGCGTTTTGTTTGGCTGCATGAGATTGGCCATGGCGGCCTTGGTCATATTGATTATCTGCAAAGCTTCAATGCGAATAGCGAAGGTAAATCATTAGGCTTGAACGAGCTAAGCCTCAATGAACTGGTTTCAATCCATCCCCGTATCGATGGGCGGGTCCTGCAGTGTCTGGAATTCGAAGCCGATAGCTGGGCGTTGTACCAATCGTTCCTTGTTCAGCATGCAGGACAAGAGAACATTGATGGTATTGCCGCATTGCCTGCTGATCTGCGCTGCCGCATGACGCTGTTTGCGATCTATTCGATGAGCTGGCTCATGGAAACCATAAGCTCAACCTTTAGCAGAGGACGTCTCGCCATCACCCATCCTGCCCCCATCCGCCGGATGCAGATGCTCCAGAACATGGCTGTATGGGAGCTGAATGATTTGGATTTGAATATACCGGCATTAACGCGGCAGGCGCTTGGCATGTTTCAGACAGTTCTGAGCCAGATCGGGGCACAATGGCTGCAGACCGATCAGTTCGATCCACACCGTTATAGGAAGATTTTTGAAGAGACGCGGGATAAGCTGGCGCCGTTCCGTTATGTCGTGCCTGAGGACGCTATTCGAAGATAACGTTTTCAAGGTAGATGCCGAGTTTTTCCTTATCGAGCACCTCAAAACGCCGTGCCATATCATCCAGGGTGGTCGATGGGATGGCCTTGGCGATTTGAAACTGCGCTGTGTAATAGCGAAGCAATTGCTCAGGCCCGACGACAAAGCAATGTGCGTGCTCGCCTGGATGCGCACGCTGGCGCAATGGGACTATCCCGCCCGTATCATTCACAGGTAAGCCTGTGACCCCAGCATCAATCCGTACGGGATCAATGCCGCCGTTGCTGTTGAGCGGAATGGGGTAGCTCTGGGTCTTGTAACAATCGAATGCGATGACGGCACCATCAATCGCGCTTTCTAGCTCAAAGACAAACTCCTGTCCCAGCTTGATCCGAATGTCCGAGATGGGATGAAGCGCGCTGATCTCGTGGAGCTGCCCAGTGCTGTAGGGCTTTGTATGGAGCGCGCCGTATGTGCCGCGCGCCTTTAACAAGTTCTGCCAGCTTGTAACCAGTGATGGACTGAACAGTGATGGCGCAGCTTCACACCCGAGTGTCAATTCGTGCGTAATGATCCAGTTGTAGATTTTGAGAACAGTGTCCTGGCCGGCAATGCCTTTTTGAAGGTTGGCTTCATAGCCTTCGCTGACCTCCAGACCGATATGCTTGTTTAGCAAGGTCATCCAGTTACATCGATTGTCCTTGTTAGTTCTGTAGTGTCTAATAATGGCGGCGCAGGCGACTTTGAGTGCCCGCATCTCAGCCTTCGTCGCATCATGACCGTTGATCGGCATAAAACTACCCTCATCACATGCGCTGTCCCGGTCAACATTACCGGAGTTATCGTCCCAATTACCCTGCCACTGCCTTAGCGCCTGCACCTAGAGTGAATGAAGGCAATTGCATGCAAGAATACAACTAATTCTTGAATTTTGAGGAATATTATCCTATTTTGTTCGCTTTATGTTCTCGTGCCTGTGAGGGGAAAGCGAACGACAGATATGACGCCCAAGAGGCAGAAAGGATGGCAGCGATGGCCGACAGCAAAGACGAAGGTATGCAGGAGGCCACAGGGAGCGAAGCCAGTTCTCCAAGATTGACCGTCGATTGGGAGCAATACGCCGAGTATCTGGCGGATTCTGATTTGTCCGAAGAAGAAAAACGTGAATTTATTCAGACGCTTTGGTATATTGTCGTATCCTTTGTCGATCTGGGATTTGGCGTCTCAACAACGCAGCTTGCGCAAGATGCGCGCCAGACCGACAAGCAGTTAAAGGCCGTGGGTGATGGCCTGCCGTTTGGGCTCAAACCACCCCATCATCAACAACCAGAGGAGACCCGCCCATAAAGGAGGCCAACCATGCGATTCCACGAGGAAGACAAACACAACGTCACCAATGCGGTCATTTATTGCCGCGTTTCGAGTAAAGCCCAAACCAAGCGGGGTGACGGGCTCAACAGTCAGGAAACCCGCTGCCGCGAATATGCCCGGTACAAGGGGTATGACGTTCGTCAGGTGTTTAGCGATGATCTCACCGGAAAAAATGCAGACCGCCCCGGTTTGCAGTCATTGCTCAAATACCTCAAAGCGGATCGTAAGAACCCGCATGTGGTGATCATCGATGACCTGTCCCGCTTTGCCCGCCGGGTGCCAATCCATTTTGAGTTGAGAGAATCCATTGCCCTGGCAGGCGGGATACTGGAATCACCATCTGTTGAGTTGCGCGATGATGCTGATGGTGAGCTCCATGAGTACATCCTGGCCTCTGTCTCCCAACACCAGAGCCGCAAGAATGCAGAGCAAACCCTCAACCGGATGCAGGCACGCTGCTGGAACGGCTATTGGGTGTTTCAGGCGCCTATTGGGTATCGCTACGAAAAACAGGCGGGCCACGGCAAGGTACTGGTGCGCAACGAGCCGCACGCCTCGATCATTCAAGAGGCGCTTGAAGGCTATGCATCAGGACGGTTTGACAGCCAGACGGAAGTCAAACGCTTTCTGGAAACCCAGCCTGCGTTTCCCAAAGATCTTCCCAATGGCGAGATCCGCAATCAGCGCATCAAGGATATTCTGACCCGTGTCGTCTATGCGGGTCATATGGAAGTGCCCAACTGGAATATCCCACTTAGAGAGGCACAACACCAAGGCCTGATTGATCTGCAAACATGGCAGCGGATACAGGACCGTTTGAAAGACGGCGCGCGGGCACCTGCGCGCAAGGATCTGAGTGAGGACTTCCCGCTGCGGGGTGCCGTGCTCTGCGGGGATTGCAACAAGCCGCTCACAGCCTGTTATTCGCGCAGCAAGACGGGCAAGAAGCACGCCTATTACTTTTGCTACCAAAAGGGCTGCCCGAGCCATAGGAAATCAATCCCGAGCGCCAAGATCGAAGGGGCGTTTGAAAAACTCCTGCAGAGCATGACGCCAACACAAGGGCTCTTTGATATCACCAAGGCGATGTTCAAGCAGGCGTGGGGCGTACGAGAGAGCCAGCGTGTCCAACAACGGGCAACACTGAAGGCTGAACTGGCGGATTTCGATAAACAGATCGAGCAGCTTGTCGATCGGATTGTGAATTCCGAGAGCGCGACGGTCATCAAAGCCTATGAGCAAAAGATTGCCAAGCTCGAACACAGCAAGCTGATCACAGCCGAAAAGATCAAAACAATGGCCAAACCGCGCCATAGCTTTGAGGATTTGTTCGAACTCGCCTGTGACTTCCTGTCAAACCCCTGGAAACTCTGGGCTTCTGACCGATTGGAGGACAAGAGATTGGTGCTGAAACTCGCCTTTGCGAAGCGGTTGGCTTATCACCGCGAAAGAGGGTTTTCGAACCCAAATTTTTCCATACCCTTCAAGGAATTAGGGTCGTTTTGTGGGGAGAAAAGTGAGATGGCGCACCGGGGAGGATTCGAACCCCCGACCCCCAGATTCGTAGTCTGGTGCTCTATCCAGCTGAGCTACCGGTGCTTAAGAACGAAGCCAGTAAGATCATAAGGCGATCTGCTTGATGGCTGTTCGGTCTGCGGGGCGCTGCATGCCCCGGACAGGGCGCTTATCTACTGCGGACTGGCGGGGGATGCAAGCGCCTTTTTGAACTTTTTTTGAAAGTCACACCAAGTTGTCTCTTCGCCCGCAGTTTTCCGGGAAACCGGGTTCCAACTCTGCACAAGTACTGTTTGAACGCTGCGCTTTGTGTTGGCTCATGCCGGTTGTCGAACAGTTTGGCCGCGCTCAAGCTGCCCTGTCAGGCAATTGTATCTTGAAACACGTTCCCGGCTGGTCACAGTCCAGTTCGATCACGCCGCCATGAGCCCTGAGCAGCTCGGCAACGATAGCAAGTCCCAGGCCGACACCGCCTGCTTTCGCGCCGCTGTGAAACGCCTTGAAGAGGCCTTTCTGCGTGTTTTCTGGAATACCCGGGCCCGTGTCGTGAACCTCAATATGAACGCAATTCGCCCGTCGCTCAGCTGAAAGACTGATGCGCCGAACCAGCGTCCCGTCCCGTTCCGCCTCAAGCGCCTGCACCGCATTGCGAGTCAGATTCAAAAGGACACGAAAGATCTGTTCGGGATCCGCATCGACCTCAAGTGTTTCGCCAATCCGGTTTTCGAACTGAATGGTGTCGTGATCGACGAGCCCCAGGACATCAGCAACATCCTCCCCCACCCGGCGGAGTGCAATGAGTCTCCTTTGCGGGGCGCGTTCCTGGGCCTTGCCATAGGCCATGACCGCCTGCGTGTACCCGACCGCCCGATCGAGTGTTGCCAGGATCTTCGGTGCCAACCTGTTGACCGTGGGATCAGGCACATGTTCCAGCCGCTCCAAAAAAAGCTGCGCGGATGCCAGCAAATTGCGCAAATCGTGGTTGATCTTGGAAACGGCCAATCCAAGATCGGCCAAACGCTGCTTTTGGTGCAAGGCGCGCGAGAGCGCCTCTTCCATGGCTGCCAGACGGACTTCCGCATCGCCAAGCTCATCGCGCCGCCCGGACACTTTTATAATCCGGGATCCATCTTCCGGGTTTTCGGCAAATTGCTCCATGGAGCGAGTCAGCCGGCGCAACGGGCGGATGAAAATCGCGCGCAAAGTTATATACACCAACGCGGCGGTTATCCCGGAGATCACCAGAGACAGCGCCAGAATCCGGCCAGAAAACGCCAGCATGTCCTTTTGAAGAAGCGCAACCGGAAAGACAACGTCAACACGTTCAGTATGGCCCATCTGACCCGCTGCCACAGCCCGCATGACGCCGTCCCCGCGGTAGGTTAGAATTGCAAAGCTTCCGAGGATCGAGGTCAACGGCGTGACTTCCGCCATGTCCACCACGAAATCGACCTGGGTGGGCACATTGCTCATCGCGATCAACCGGCGTTGTGCGCCTTGATCCAGCGCGATGGCCACAGCACCCGTTGTTCTCAGAAGTTCTTCCTGCAATCGCGGTGCAAGCGTATTGGTTTCAGCAAGGACCGATGCGGCAACACCTGCCGTTGTCAGCCGGTCCATCAACCACGTGTTTCTAAAATTCGCGATGGAGGGCACATAAATGAGCACCTCAGCAATCATGACGAACACGATGGTCAAAAGAAGAAGTTTGCTCGACAGGCCGCCAAAACGATGCCGGCCGAACCCCGGATCAAGTTCCGGACGTCCGTCCGGCCCCAACCCGCTTGCATCGGGTGCTACAGTCCCCTGTGGGGTGCCCTCATGCTTCATGACAGCTCCGTCCAACGATCATGGCAAGAGCCCATTCAGCCCAACACATCTTATCCAAACTTGCGCAAGATACCGATTCCAAAACGTAACCAACCACTTTTCGGCATGTCAGCATAGTACGAAATTGCTGCACGGCGCACCAGTTCGCCTAATGTTGGGTATGGAGCAATGAAACCTGCGAGGTCTTTCATCTTCAGTTTCTTCGACAACGCCAGTGACAACAAGTTGATGATTTCGCCGGCCTGCGCCCCTACAATCTCAGCGCCGAGAAGCCTACCGCCAGTGCCCGCGATCAATTTCAGGCGCCCCGTGGTTGCCCCCTCAGCTTGAGCCCGGTCGTTGCCTGAATAGTCTGCCGTCAAAACCTTGACTTTGTCGCCGTAGCGCTTGCGTGCCGCGGCTTCGCTGAGCCCGACATGCCCCATTTCTGGCGACGTATATGTGACCCAAGGCACCTGTTCGTTGTCCATGGAAACCGGCAGCCGGAACAAAATGGAACGGATCACCAGCCCAGCCTGATACCCGGCAACATGGGTAAATTGAAGACCGCCGGCGATATCCCCGATTGCGTAGATTTTGCGGTTGGAAGTCCGAAGCCCCTTGTCAACCGTGATACCTTTTTTTGAGAAATCGACGCCCGCCGCCTCCAGCCCCAAGCTGTCCACATTGGGTGCACGGCCCGTCGCAACCAGCAAATGACTGACCGTTTGAGTAACAGTATCTCCGGCTTCGTTGCGCGCTGTCAGTGTGATCCCGTCACCCGTTTTTACGACCCTCTCGACGGCCGTTTTCTGGAGAATTTCGATCCCCTCGTCTTTTAAGGCCTGCAGAACGATTCCCGCCAATTCCGGATCGTCTTTACCTAGCGCCGTCTGAGCTTCAAACACCGTCACCTTTGCCCCAAGACGGCGATGCGCTTGTGCCATTTCCAAGCCAATCGGGCCACCACCAATGATGCCGAGGTGCTCCGGTGTTTCTCGCAGATCAAACAGGGTTTCATTGATCAGATACGGCACTTCATCCAACCCGGGGATCGGAGGAACGAGAGCGGAAGACCCAGCCGCGATGACAAAGCGCCGCGCCTTGATCTCGTGTTCACCGGCTAAAACACACTCCGGGCTGGTGAATTGCCCATGCTCCCGCAACACGGTGGCACCAAGACCTTCAAAGCGCTCTTGAGAATCATGCGGCTCGATCGCCGCAATTACGCTTTTGACGTGATCATTTGCTTCAGAAAAGCTGATATCAGCTGCGCTGGCGTGAATGCCAAACGCCGCGCCTCCCTGCGCATGTTTTGCCGCTTTGCCTGCCGCCAGAAGAGCCTTTGATGGAACGCACCCGTAATTCAGGCAATCTCCGCCCATCTTACCCTTTTCGATCAGAACCACATCCACGCCGAATGCGGCGGCAGCGGCGGCGACCGACAGGCCACCCGATCCTGCACCAATCACGCAAATGTCTGGGGTCAGCAGTTTCGCCATGCACGGCTCCTGTCATGTTGGTTCGGTAAGGGCAGGATTTCTGTTATTTGCTGGAACGCAAACGCTTCAAGACGACGGGGATCAGGCTTGCAATACCAAGGGAAAAAAATGCTGTTATCAACTGCGGTGTGACAAGTGCCGAGATTTCGACCGAGCAAGTGCCCGCAGACGCACAGCCTGGATTTGCCGCTTCCTGGGCCGCAATAACGCTGTCGAGACCGGACCCGATGAAAGCAAAAGCGAATGTCCCGGGAATGATGCCGACAAATGTGGCAAGCGCATAGGACGGTAAAGGCATCTGAAAAACAGCAGGTGCAATGTTCACCAGCCAGAAGGGAAAAATCGGCGTCAGGCGGAGGAAGAGTAGATAGTTGAAGGCCTCTTGCCGGAACCCTTCGGACAACCGTGTCAGGAAGGGACCTGCCCGTTTCGTCAGCACATCCCCGATTGAGGAACGAGCAATCAAGAACACTGCTGTAGCGCCCAATGTCGCGCCAAAAACAGTTGCCGGGCCGCCGATCACCCAGCCGAACAGAAAACCGCCAGCGATCGTGAAAAGAGAGGCGCCAGGGAACGACAGGGCGACAGTAGCGGCATAAAGAGCGATATAGCTCAGGACGGCCACTGCAAGATTGGCATCAACGAAGGTGATAAGCTGTTGCCGCTCCATGATAAGCGTAGAAAGCGTGAGATGTTTGTGCAGGCCTTGTGAAAACGCGAGTGCCATAAGGGACAACAGGACAACAAGCGGAGCCCACTTTTTCGCAATCGCTGAAAACGAGCGTCCGGCCACCGAATTCTCTTTTTTATCGTTTTCGTCGGATGCGTTCATTGCCTCCGCCTTATTGCCGCGCATTGGCCAATCACTCCATTATCCCTATTTCCGCCGCTTTTGATCGGTAAGTGTGCCGATGTCTTAAGTCAGGTGTACCTTAAACGGGATAAAAAGAAGTTGGTTTCACTGATAAGTGAGGCTGGCGCTCTTTTCGGTCACCTGTGTGTGATTGTCTGAGAAAGCGAGAATCTCGGCGACACAAGTTGACTCCAAACACCATGACGCTTATAAGCGCGCTCGATCGGGACATGCATTCGGACCCAAGGCTTTTTAGGAGCTGCGCTGGCTGAGCGCTTCGAGTGCTTCCTCCAAAGAATTTAAATGAACAAGGGCCGCGCTTAAGCCGCGCGGGGAAGAACAATGAAGCGTACGTATCAACCGAGCCGTCTTGTCCGCAAGCGTCGCCACGGCTTCCGCGCACGTATGGCCACCAAAAGCGGTCGTCAGGTGCTTGCTCGCCGTCGTGCGAAGGGCCGTAAGAGCCTCAGCGCCTAAGCGGCAACTGCTTGCAGCGCCGGATTGGCGGCGCATGCCAACAGCCAATCCGCAGCTATGAACACACTCAAAAAGCGCTCCGATTTCCTTGCGGTTGCCAAAGGTGGCCGAGTAGGTCGGCGCGCTTTTGTTGTTCAAGGCTTGCAACACTCGGCCGAGGCTGCGCCGCGGATTGGCTACACAGTCACCAAAAAAACCGGCAATTCAGTTGTCAGAAGCCGTATCAAGCGGCGCTTGCGGGCAGCGGTTGCTGAGCTTTCACCAGCCGAAATTCCCAAAAATGCAGATTTTGTGCTGGTCGCGCGTGATTCTGCGCTGACTCTTCCCTTCCCAAATCTGGTTGCAGACCTTAAGTCTGGGCTACACCAGGTGCTGGATCCGGCGACACCGCGTGGGCGCGGCAAGCCACGCAAGGGCAACCGGCAGAAACAGATGCATCACCGTACAGGTAACAGGGGTAAATCCAGTTGATTTCTGAAAACCGCAATACGATTCTCGCAATCGTTCTGTCCCTGATCGTTCTGCTGGCGTGGCAGTATTTTTATGCCGGTCCGCAATTGGAGCGCCAACAGGCGGCACTTCAGGCCCAACAGGAAGCAGAGACTGCTCAACAGGCTACGCCAGGTGGGGTAAACCCTGACGCGCCGACCCCAACTGTTACCGGCTCAGGCGCGACTGTTGCGCCGTCTGCTACAGGCCTGCAGGGTTTTGCCTCACGCGACCAAGCCATTTCTGCGACACAACGCGTGGTCATCGACACACCGCGTCTGGAAGGATCCATCAACCTGACAGGCGGCCGACTCGATGACTTGCGGCTCAAGGACTACCACGAGACTGTCGACCGGAGCAGCCCGACCATCGTGCTGTTCTCCCCAACCGGCAGTCCGAACCCGTACTACAGCGATTATGGCTGGGTTGCTGATGCAGGTGCCAACATTACCCTGCCGGGACCGGATACTGTTTGGTCCGTCAACGGTTCGTCGAACCTCACGCCATCCACACCTTTGACCCTATCCTGGGATAATGGCGAAGGCCTTGTGTTTAACCGCACGTTCTCTGTGGACGAGAACTACATGTTCGACGTCACACAATCGGTGACAAACAACTCTGGCGATGCGGTAACGCTCTATCCTTATGGCTTGATTGCGCGCAAAGGTATTCCTGAAACAACAGGCATCTGGATCCTTCATGAAGGTCTGCTCGGCGTCTTTGGTGAAGAAGGCCTCGTCGAAGTCGACTATTCCGATTTGGAAGAAGACGGCCCGGTACGCCCGGCTGCAGTCGATCGCGGATGGCTTGGCATCACCGACAAATACTGGGCTGCGACCCTCATCCCGACACCTGGCCAGGAATTCCAACCCGGCTTCAGCTACGGCGCGCAGAGCGGAAACTTTCAGGCCGATTACCTCGGCAATGCGGTTGTCGTCCCTGCCGGTGGTGTCGGTGAAACCAGCTCGTACCTTTTTGCCGGTGCCAAGGAGACCAACCTCCTTGACGCTTATGAGGCGTCTCTCAGCATCGAGCGCTTTGAGCTGCTGATCGACTGGGGTTGGTTCTACTTCCTGACCAAGCCGATGTTCTACGCCATCGACTTCCTGTTCCATTACTTTGGAAACTTTGGCGTCGCGATCCTCCTCGTCACCGTCATCATCAAACTGTTCTTCTTCCCGCTGGCAAACAAATCCTATGTCAGCATGAGTAAGATGAAACTGGTGCAGCCTCAGATGACGGAGATCCGCGAAAAGTATGCGGATGACCGACAGAAGCAGCAGCAAGCACTGATGGAGCTGTACAAGAAGGAAAAGATCAATCCGCTGGCCGGCTGTTTGCCGATCCTGATCCAGATCCCGGTATTCTTTGCACTCTACAAGGTGCTCTTCGTCACCATCGAGATGCGCCACGCGCCGTTCTTCGGCTGGATCCAGGATCTCAGTGCCCCGGATCCGACGTCCTTGTTCAATCTGTTCGGTTTGATCCCGTGGGATCCGCCGCAGCTTCTGATGCTTGGGGTCTGGCCGCTGATCATGGGCATCACAATGTTTGTCCAAATGAAGATGAACCCGGCTCCGCCAGATCCGACACAACAGATGATCTTTACTTGGATGCCTGTGGTCTTCACCTTCATGCTGGCATCGTTCCCGGCCGGTCTTGTGATCTACTGGGCGTGGAACAACTCGCTCTCGATTGCGCAGCAGTGGGTGATTATGAGCCGCCAAGGCGTCAAGGTGGAGCTTTGGGACAATCTTGGCTCCATGTTCAAACGAAAGAAACCGGCAGCAGACGACAAGAGCTGACAAACCCGGAAAATCAAGATATAGACCAAAGGCCTCGCCAACCGGCGGGGCCTTTTAAGTGTCAGGAGTGTCCAGTCAATGAACCACTAAGACAAAGACCAGTTCCGCAAGGCGAAGCCGCTGACCGGTTGGTCGACCGCGTTGTCAATGACGCGCCCAACTTCCCTTGTTTCTTTGTTTTGGAGGTCCAATGCACGGCCCAGCCCCTGATAACACGCACCCATTCAACGGTGAGCCGCACACGGTTTTTCTGAAGAATGTCATTACCCGACCCAACATCGAGGTCGGCGATTACACCTATTATCACGACGACACACACGCGGCGGAGTTTGAAAACCGCAACGTGCGTTATCACTTCGACTTCGTCGGCGACAAACTCAGGATCGGACGGTTTTGTGCACTCGCCTCCGGCACAACCTTCATCATGAATGGCGCAAACCACGCCTTGACCGGCTTTTCGACCTACCCGTTCAATATCTTCGGCAACGGTTGGGAAGAAGGCTTCAATCCAGCGACAATCTTTGATCATTTGCGCGGGGACACGCTTGTGCAGCATGACGTCTGGTTTGGCACCAACTCCGTTGTCATGCCGGGTGTAACCATTTGCTCTGGCGCAATCATCGGTGCACATGCTGTCGTTGCGTCGGACATCCCTCCTTTTGCGATCGCTGTCGGCAATCCGGCCCGGGTCATCAAGATGCGCTTTGACGAGCGAACGATCGACCGTCTCCTGGATATTGCGTGGTGGGATTGGCCGGTTAAGAAAATCTCCCGGAACCTTTCGGCAATCAGAGCATCGGATATCGAAGCGTTGGAAACTGCAGCCCTGGAACCTGCGAACATGCTCGACGCAACTGCACAGGCAGGTTAGAAGGCAACTCATGAGTGACAATGAAACCTATACCGAGGAAGATCTGGAAGCCGGGCGGCTAATGTTTGCCCGGCCATGGGATTTTCTGACCAGCGTGACCGATATGGCAAATTTGCCGCCTGCCGCCGGCACCGAGATCGCTTTTGCGGGCCGATCGAATGTCGGCAAATCCAGCCTGATCAATGCGCTGACTGGGCGAAAGGGGCTTGCCCGGACGTCGTCCACCCCGGGCCGGACACAGATGCTGAACTTCTTTGTCGCGCCGGAGACACCGCTCACGATCGTCGACATGCCCGGCTACGGATATGCGCAGGCCCCGAAGGAACTGGTCGAGGCCTGGACAAATCTCGTGTTTTCCTATCTTCGTGGCCGCCCGAACCTGCGGCGCGTAATCCTATTGATCGATAGCCGTCACGGGATCAAGAAGAACGATCTTGAGGCGATGGAGCTGCTTGATAAGGCTGCGGTTGTCTACCAAGTCGTGTTGACCAAGGCCGACAAAATCAAGCCACCTGCCTTGGTGCGCCTGATCGATGAAACCAAGGCTGCACTGGCAAAACGGGTGGCAGCCCATCCTGAGATTATCGCAACGTCCTCGGAGAAAAATCGGGGCGTAGATGAGCTCCGGGCAGAATTGTGTAACCTCGCCACTCAATAGGCCTCCAGGGCATCATTGATTGTGAGATCTCGCCAAACCCGGTATAGCAAAGCTCTTTCGCTTTCATGGACTTCTGCAGACTAAACTGAAGAGTATCGTTTCTTTATGACCGCACCTGAAACTTCGAGCCGCGCACACATCATCTCGCAGGCCCTGCCCTACATGCAGCGCTATGACGACAAGACTGTTGTCGTGAAGTATGGCGGGCATGCCATGGGCGATACGGATCTCGGTCAGGCATTCGCTCGAGACATTACCTTGTTGCGCCAAAGTGGCGTCAACCCTGTGGTGGTCCACGGCGGAGGTCCGCAAATCGGAAAGATGCTCGAACGGCTGAACATCGTCAGCGAGTTCAAGGGCGGACTGCGGGTCACGGACAAGGCAACGGTCGAAGTCGTCGAAATGGTCCTTGCCGGCGCGATCAACAAGGAGATCGTGCAGCTGATCAACGCCGAAGGCGGCCGTGCGGTCGGCCTGTGCGGCAAGGACGGCAATCTGATCAAAGCACGCAAGTTGAAGCGCACGGTGGTCGACCCAAACAGCAACATTGAAAGCGTTCTGGATCTGGGGTTTGTCGGAGAACCGGCAGAAGTTGAACCGACGGTGCTCAAACTCGTTCTCAAAGAAGACATCATCCCTGTCGTTGCACCGGTTGCTCCGGGTGATGACGGCGAGACGTACAACATCAACGCCGACACTTGTGCCGGTGCGATTGCGGGTTCTTTGAATGCCAAACGCTTGTTGTTCCTGACTGATGTTCCAGGTGTTCTCGACAAGGATGGTCAACTGATCAAGCAGCTGACCGTTGCAAAAGCGCGGGATCTGATGGCAGACGGAACGATTTCCGGCGGCATGATCCCAAAAGTAGAGACTTGCATTGATGCGCTGGAACGCGGTGTTGAGGGCGTCGTTATCCTGAATGGCAAGGTGCCGCATGCGGTTCTCTTGGAGCTCTTCACCGATGGCGGCGCCGGGACGCTGATACGCCCGTGACCGACAACTCCTCTCTTCCGACCGAAGGCCGGCATGCGCACCGGCAAGACCTGCGCGTATTCCAGGGCGTTGAAGCGTGGGTGTTCGATCTCGACAACACACTCTATCCGCATGAGTCAGACCTCTTTCCGCAGATCAATGACCAGATCTCCAAGTATGTGCAGAAAATTCTGGATCTTGGGCGGGACGAAGCCATGGTGCACCAGAAGGCGCTTTACCATGAATACGGCACCACGTTGCGCGGGCTGATGACCACCCACAACATCGACCCGGACGACTACCTCGCCTTCGTCCATGACATCGACTATTCAAATCTCGCGCCCGATCCCGATTTGGGCACCGCAATCGCGGCATTGCCGGGCAAAAAATTCATCTTCACGAATGGTGATCGTCCGCATGCCGAACGCACTGCGGAAGCACTCGGCATTTCGAACCATTTTGAAGACATTTTCGATATCGTATCCGCAGAGCTGATCCCAAAGCCCAACCGTGAGACATACGAGATGTTCCTGTCACGGACAGGCGTTGCTCCGGCACGCGCTGCCATGTTCGAGGACCTCGCCAAGAACCTCTCTGTTCCGCACCATCTCGGCATGCGCACTACGCTGATTGTACCGAGAGGATCTCGTGAAGTCTTGCAGGAAAACCTGGATCTGGAAGCAGATCCGTACCCGCATGTTGATTTTGTGACCGAGGATCTGACGGGATTTTTGAAAGCCGTCAAAGGATCGCTGGCTTAAGAAGCGCGTATCTCTTAGATTGAGAAAAACTCAATCTGGTTCGATCACCTATGGCGTCTCTTCGCGCACTTAACGCTTTTGCCCTGCTTGCCCGTCACGGACGGGCAGCACTGGCGGCTGAAAAACTGGGCGTGTCCCCCTCCGCCTTGTCCCATCTGATGCGCAAGCTGGAAAGTGAACTCGGCGCGACACTGGTCAACCGGGATGGCCGCGGCTTGACCTTGACCGAGGAAGGTCAACGGCTCGCACTCAGTCTCGGCGATGCTTTTGATAGAATTGATGAAGCTGTCGACAGCTTTAAGCGGCGTGGCCGCACAGAGTTGCGCATCAGCACCGTGTCGACCTTTGCCACACGGTGGTTGATCCCTCGCCTTCCACAGTTTCAATCCAACCAGCCGGATGTTGAACTGCTGCTGTCGACATCTACACGGATGGTTGATCTGGATCGCGAGAATTATGACTGCGCCATCCGCCTCGGGACGGGCAACTGGCCAAGCGTCGAAAGCCATCTTCTTTGGAAGGAGCATTTAGCAGTTGCCATGGCGCCTGGGCTTTTGGCTGGCAAGGACCCTAAGGACCCATCCGTCCTGACCGGACTGCCCCTGCTACACAGCGCGTCCCGCCGCAATGACTGGAGCCAGTGGCTAAACGCGGCTGGCTTAGATCATCCAGATACGAAATCTGGAACCCTACTCCAGAGCCGAGACCTTGCTATCCAGGCAGCCATTGCTGGTATGGGCGCAATTGCGATTGACCGGCGGTTCGTCTCTCAGGAACTGGACGCTGGCCATCTCATTTGCCCGGACTGGACCGTATTGGAGCTGGAGACCGGATACTGGTTTGTCCGCTCCCCGGCACGGACCCTGAGTCGCCCTGTCTCAGCCTTTCGTGACTGGCTCCAGGACGCTGCGTAATCCGCTCAGCTCCAAAGGATAATGCCCAACACAGCCAGCACAATAAGGATACAGCCCGCGATCTCTGATCGTGCAATTGTTTCCTTAAACACAAGCCAAGACGCCAGGAACGTGAACACCAGCTCGATCTGTGCCAGTGCCCGGACATAGGCAACGTTCTGCAAGGTCATGGCCGTAAACCACCCGATCGAGCCGGCCACACCGGTCGCCCCCGCCCAGATGGCCACGCGCCAAGCGGCTAGACTGGCTGTCAGTTGCTCGGGTTCCCGGAAGATCATCCAAACAATCATGACGATGGTCTGGAAAAGCGTTGCGTAGGCCAGCGCAAAACCGGCTTGCATCGGAACACCCGTGCCCTCCAAGGACAATGATGCGACACGATAAGCGGCAGCAGAGGCGCCAAACATGGCCGCTGACCCGAGACCGATCAAGGCAGGTCGACCCAATAGAGATTGCCGGACGACAGAAGCACTCAATGACGTCCGGGCGAGTGAAATGACAATCACGCCCGCAATACCAATTAGAATGCAGACACCGGTCGCCCAGGAAATGTGTTCGCCCAAAAGCAAGAAACCAAAAAGCGCTGCCTGGATCGGTTCTGTTTTAGAATAGGCCGTACCGACCGCGAAATTCCGGAATGAGAACAGATAGACAAGCAAGAACGTGCCGAAGATTTGAGCCAAGCCTCCCAGAGCCCCTGCAATCAAAAATACGGCGTTAATTTCGGGAAACTCGAAACCGAACCCGGCATGCAAGACCACGACATAAAGGCAGGCAAATGGAAATCCGTATCCAAACCGGACAAAAGTCGCGCCTGTGCTTCCGAGCTGGCCTTTCAAGTGTTTCTGAACCGCGGAGCGCAGATTCTGGCAAAATGCGGCAAAGAGCGTAATCGGGATCCAGAGTTCCATCAGAGCATCAGTCTAATTATTGACATGAACTCACTCTACAGCCTACGGAAAGCCGAAATAATTATTGTTTTGAACGCCCTTCTATGAGTTTATTTCAACTATAGCGGTCATTCTGAAGTCAAGGAGAGAAAGTGTTTCCCGTCCAAGCGCCGTTTGTTTGCCGTTTGCCGGTCTGTTCTGGTCGCTGCCACGCTTGACACCTGACGGCGTGGAGGCTTAGGTCCGCGCTGAATTCCTCAGTTCCGGAGACTTGCTTCCAGATGACACACGACCTTGCAGCCCTTTCGAAAATCATTGACGCGGCGTTCGAAGACAGTGCCTCGATCGACATCCACACGACCGGCGACGTTCGTGATGCTGTTGAAACCACGCTGAACCTTCTCGATCGTGGGCAATTGCGGGTCGCTGAGAAGAAAGACGGCGACTGGGTTGTCAACCAGTGGGCCAAGAAAGCAGTCCTGCTGTCGTTCCGTCTCAACCCGATGGATGTAATAAAAGGCGGTCCGGGAGATGCGACCTGGTGGGACAAGGTGCCATCCAAGTTTGACGGCTGGCGGGGCCTCGATTTTGAAGACGCCGGCTTCCGGGCTGTGCCGAACTGCACCGTTCGCCGCTCCGCCTTCATTGGCAAAGGCGTTGTGCTGATGCCATCGTTCGTCAATCTCGGCGCATATGTCGACGAGGGCACGATGGTGGATACCTGGGCAACTGTCGGCTCCTGTGCTCAAATCGGCAAAAACGTTCACCTATCAGGCGGCGTTGGCATTGGCGGTGTCCTGGAGCCGCTTCAGGCCGGTCCTGTCATCATCGAAGACAACTGCTTCATCGGAGCCCGCTCAGAAGTGGTTGAGGGCTGCATTGTCCGCGAAGGTTCTGTCCTGGGCATGGGCGTTTTCATCGGCAAGTCGACAAAAATCGTCAACCGCATGACCGGTGAGATTACCTACGGCGAAGTCCCGCCGTATTCGGTCGTAGTTGCCGGCTCCATGCCCAGCGCAAACACCATGGGCAATGGTGAAGCTGCCCCGCACCTCTACTGCGCCGTTATCGTTAAGACGGTCGACGAAAAGACACGGTCCAAGACCGCGATCAACGAGCTGCTGCGCGACTAAACAGTAAAAGCTTGATTTAAATCGGAAAACCCGCCGGTCTGCGGCGGGTTTTCTGCGTTTTGGTCGTTGTTTCAAGCTGCCCAAAGACGTCCCGTCAGCTCGCCGATCACGAGCGACAAAAGAATGTCGAGGAATACAATTCCGATCGCCATGCTGACCGATGCCTGCAAGGCAATGCGTGCAATCAGGAACCGATACCACAGCACGACAATCAGGCAGGTGAAAGACAGCAGCACCATGATCCCGGACGGGATGATGCCGGTCAGATACAGCAGAGCGATAGCCAGATAGGGCATGGACGCCAGAATGCTCGTCCAATTGCGCACCACAATAAACGGCACGTATTGCCGTGAAATACCAATCGGTCCGGCGATGAGCGCCAGAATGAGCGGCAATGTAACCCAATCGATGCCAAGGCTCATGAATTGAGCAAACCAGTAGGTGTCTGCGGGAAAGAGCTCTGCGACGATGACGTTTTCAGAAATCAGCAGTTTCTTTTCCGCCATGGCGCTGACCAGAAACACAGGCGCCAACAAGAAGATCACCTGAAACGATCGCCAGAACCCCTGTAGGGACAAGTCGAAATAGGACATTCCCTTTGGGTCACTGCGCAAAAGAAGCCATGAGCCTTCCCACGCTGCCCGCAATTCATTGGTACTGATCAAATCCCGACGGCTCCGGCCTATTACGAAAAGTAGCTGACCAGGAATCGATGATAGATTGCAGCCAGACGGTCAAGATCTTCCACTGCGACACATTCATCAACCTTGTGCATCGTTTGACCGACCAGACCAAACTCCACAACAGGACAGTAGTTCTTGATAAACCGGGCATCTGACGTCCCGCCGCCTGTCGATAGTTCCGGCGTCCGCCCTGTTTCCTCAGAGACGGCCATGCTGAGCGCCTCAATCAGCGTTGCATCTTTGGTCAGGAAAGACTCGCTGGCGTCTCTCTTGAACTCGATGTTCATTTTCAAGGAACCCAGGTCCACCGTTTCCAGCGTCTCCAGGATCCTCGCCTTCAGGCTATCCAGCGTCCAAGTGTCATTGTAGCGGATGTTAAACCGGAACTCTGACCGGGCCGGAATGACGTTGAATGCCGTGTTGCCGACATCGACCGTCACGATCTCCAAATTGGAGGGCTGAAACCGCTCATTGCCTTCGTCCAATTTTAGATCGTTGAGTGCAGCCATCAGATTTGTCAGGCCCGGGATCGGATTGTCCGCAAGATGCGGATAAGCTGCATGGCCCTGAACCCCGGTGACTGTGACAATGCCCGAGAGAGATCCCCTGCGGCCCACCTTGATTGCGTCTCCAAGAGCGTCCGGATTGGTCGGCTCGCCGACGATGCAGGCGTCAAACCGATGGCCTTGCTTGTCAGCCCACTCCAGCAATTTGACCGTGCCATTGATCGCCGGCCCTTCTTCGTCACCCGTGATCAGGAACGAAATCGTGCCGCCGAAATCCGTTCCATTGTGGTCAATGAACTCAAGCGCGGCGGCTGCAAAGGAGGCAATGCCTCCCTTCATATCGACAGCACCGCGGCCATAAAGCACGCCACTATTGATCTCGCCCTCGAACGGTCCGTGCGTCCAATCCGCTTCAGAACCAGCTGGAACGACATCAGTGTGCCCCGCGAAAACAAAATGCGGGGCTCCAGATCCAATAGAGGCAAAGAGATTTTCAACATCCGGTGTGTCGTCGTCCTGAAAAACCACTCTATCCACGCGGAAACCGGCGTCTTTCAGAAGCGCCTCAAGCGCCGACAAAGCGCCACCTTCTTTCGGTGTGACAGACGGGCACCGGATCAATTCACGGGCGATGAAGGTGGCAGGCGACATGGACATAATGCAAACTTTTATAGTGTTGGATGGCAGGCGGGATCAGCTTTTGCGCCAGTAACTGTTGGGCAAGGGGCCATGCTTGTTGGGTTCTGCGACACCCGGCGTAAAACCAACGATCAAGACCATCAGAATATTCAGACCGGGCACAAAGATCAGCAAGGCCCAGAATCCACTGAATCCCATATCCTGCAATCGCTTGATTACAAGCGCCAATTCGATCCACTGCAGAACAAAAAACAAGATCGGAAACAGCGGATTGGATTCCATGAATTGGGAAATCGCCACCGTCTCAGCTGTGAAATCGATCTCGGTCGAGCTCCACCACATGTTCACGGAAATCGCGATCACGACCCACACAAGCGCAAAACTCAGCCAATAGGGCTCCCGCCCGATCCGTCCGATCGGGCTGAACAGGGCCCAGACGGGACCAGGTGAAATGTTGGCGCTTGGAGCGTTGGTCATAGAATACCACTTGTTAAAATGAGGTCTGGACAGGAGTTAGTCGCTTAAGACATCGGGATCAAGCTTCGTTCTACGCGAAAGACGCATACCAACGCCGCACTGGTTTTTTCTGTCGCAACAAGTCAATAATACCGCTGCGTAATTTTTTGGCAGGCTTTTGCTGGTAGGGAGATTAACGCAATTACCCTCCAGTTCCACTTCCTGAGCGGGGCACCCATGATCAATGCTTCAATAATAAAGAATCCCATCGCCTATTTCCTCATCGCACTCATTTCCATCCCACTTTTCATAACTCCGTCAAACGCCCAGGAAACGGCATCGGCACTTCCACCAGCACTCCAGCAAGAGTCGATGGAAAAGCTCGCGTCTGATCTCGATCCAGATCAAGTCAATGCGCTGGCTGATCTCGTTACCTTGCTGCAAGAAGGCGCTGACGCCAAGAATGCAAGCATTGACGCATCTGCCGAGGGGGGGACCTTCATCGAGCAGGTGCAATCCGCAGTTGGCGCCTTCGGGGCCATGATCGCCGGCCATTTCCAAAACTTGCCTGCACTTGTTACAGGGATCGTGTCAGGGATCGCCGCCTTGTTTGCAGGCTCGGTCGCCGGACCGGTCCACATTCTCCTCGGCTCGATCGCTCTGCTCTTGGTCACGGGTTATGCCGCCGAGTTTCTATTCAATCGCTTGGTCATCAAAAAACGAGAGCAAATCCAGTCTCAGGAGCCTGACTCCCTCTTCCAGACCATTAAGACTGTTTCCTCGCGGGCCGGACTGGACCTTGGCGGACTGATCATTTTCGCGATTGTCGTCATGATTGTCGGCCGAATGGCGATCTTCGACCCTGTAACCCGGTCCTTTGCGTTCCAGGCAGTGTTTTGGATTGTTCTGCTACCGAGGGCCATTGCGGCGTTGTTGCGATTTGCGCTTGCGCCTCAACGCAGCGAATTGCGTTTGGTAAGTGCCAATGACACGACCGCAAAGTCGCTCTACCGCAGCTTCACGTCACTGTTCGCCTTTGTCGGCGTTTCGTTTTTCGTGCGCAATGTAATGCTGGCGACCGGGGCCGATGTTGGCGAAACCTATCGGTTTTTCATCGGTTTTGGTGTCAACGCCTGGCTGGTCGCTGTTCTCTGGAAATCGCGGCACGGCCTCACAAACATCATCCTGGGCGACGATGAAGAACCCACCAGCGGCCTGGAGCGCATGGCGCGGTTCTGGCCTTATTTCTCAATGGCGTTCATTGTCTTCAACTGGCTGCTCGTCCAGATCACATCCAGCATGGGCATTGATGCATTGACAGCGGGCCGGTCGCTCGGCGTCATTGCTCTCGTGGTCTTTGCCCCATTCCTCGACACGATGGTTCGCGGGATCGTGTCGCATATTGTTCCGCCGATGCAGGGCGAAGGTCCGGTTGCCGAGGCCGCGCACATGCAAACCCGGCACAGCTATGTCCGGATCGCCCGTGTCGCACTGCTTGCTTTCCTCATCCTGACCGTAGGCCGCATTTACGGCCTGAACCTCTTGGCTCTTGGGGGTGATGGGGGATCCGATGTTGCGCGCAACAGTGTCATCTTCCTTCTGATTTTGGCCGCCGGTTATCTGGCCTGGGAGATCACCAATCTTTGGGTAAGCCGGCAGCTGGCGAAAGACTCGCCGCCACAAGCCGCCCAGGATGAGGAATCGGAAATGGGCGGTGCCGGCAAGTCCCGGCTGGCGACAATTCTGCCGCTTGTCCGGATCGTTCTGCAGGTCACAATTGTTACCCTCACCGTCCTGCTTGGCTTGAGCCAACTCGGCGTCAACATCACCCCGTTGCTTGCTGGTGCTGGTGTTGTCGGTCTGGCGGTCGGATTTGGAGCACAAACGCTTGTCAGCGATGTCGTCGCGGGCATTTTCTTCCTCATGGACGACGCATTCCGCATGGGTGAATTCATCAACACTGGCGGTGCCCAAGGCACGATTGAAAAAATCTCGATCCGGTCGATGCAGCTGCGCGGCACCAAGGGCGCCGTCCATGTCGTGCCTTATGGTCAGATTTCCAACCTCACCAATCTGTCGCGCGACTGGGTGATCATGAAGCTGAAGTTCACCATCCCGTTCGACACCGATCAGGAGAAGGTCCGCAAGATCTTCAAGAAAATCGGCCAAGAGATCATGGAGATGGACGAATACAAGGACGACATGCTTGCGCCATTCAAAGGTCAAGGTGTCGCCGATGTCGACGATGTTGGTATCGTCGTCCGGGGCAAGTTCACCACCAAGCCTGGCAAACAGTTCGGTGTCCGCCGGGAAATCTACAAGCGTGTCCAAAAAGCGTTTGAAGAAAACGGCATCCAGTTTGCCCGCAAGGAGGTTCGGGTGCAGCTGCCGGAAAACGCAAAACTCGATGATAGTGAAAAGGAAGCCATTGCCGCGGCGGCGGCAGAGGCTGCCGCTCCTAAACCAGCTCCTCAGACTTAGTTTGAAAAGTAAGCCCTTCTGCGCATTGGCGGAAGGGCTCCCTCAAGCGTATCATCGGACCACAAACATGTGTTTCGTGTGCTTTTGGGAGGAAGCTGAGACATGAGCGAACAAGAGTTGGCGTCAAATGAGCTGCGCCCAATGCCGCAGGTCAACAAGATCACCGCCAATGATGTGATTGATGCCCTGGCCGCAGGTATGGCGGATTTCCGGCGCGCCCCGGTCTACGGCATTACGATCGGAGCAATCTTCGCGGCGGGAGGGCTGTTTGTTGTCCTCAGCGCCGCCGCACTGAAGATGAGTTACCTTTCCTATCCGGCGGCAGCAGGGTTCGTTCTTCTCGGCCCATTTGCCGCAGTGGGACTGTATGAGGTCAGCCGGAGACTGCAATCGGGGGAAGAGCTCTCCTGGTCCAAGATCTTGGGCACCATGTGGGCACAAAAGGGCCGGGAACTCTCCTGGATGGCGTTTGTCGTACTCTTCATCCAGATTATGTGGATGTACCAAGTCCGGTTGCTGCTTGCGCTGTTTTTGGGCTTCAGGTCATTCGCTTCGTTTGAAGAGTTTTTGACTGAGATTGTCTCGACGCCGGAAGGCCTGATGTTCCTGGCGGTTGGTCACGTGGTCGGCGCGATCCTGTCCCTGATCCTCTTCTCATTGACCGTCATTTCGTTCCCGCTCCTTCTCGAAGAGGACCGGGATTTCATCACAGCAATGATCACGAGCGTTCGTGCGGTTGTCACATCTCCAGTGCCAATGATCGGCTGGGCGTTCGCCGTGACCGCCACCTTGATCGTCTCGATGGCACCCGGTTTCCTGGGATTGATTGTGACACTACCAATCCTCGGACACACGACATGGCACCTTTACAAAAAGTGCGTCGTGTTTCCCGAAAAAGCAGAGGCCGGATAACCGCGCTTGGTCGGCCTAGTCGGCGGGCGCTTCCTCGGACGCGATTTGCGCCTTGCGCGCCTGCCACTCTGCCAGGGAGTCAATGTCCACCTGCGCGGGCCGGTAATCAACCCGGGTCAGATAAAGACCGTCAGCTGGAGCAACCGGTCCGCACGCTTTCCGGTCCCGCGCCTGCAGCGCCTTGGTGATATCCCCCGGACCCCACCGGCCTTCGCCAACGAGACGAAGGGTTCCTACCATTGACCGGACCTGATTGTGCAGAAAGGATCGGCTGGAACATTCGGCAATGACAAATTCGCCGTCCCGGTAAACTGAAAAATGCTCAAGCGTCTTTTCCGGGCTTTTTGCCTGACACCGGGAGTGACGGAAGGTTGTGAAATCGTGGTGGCCAACGAACTCCTGCGCCGCCTCATGCATGGCATCGGCATCCAGCTCATGTTTCACATGCCAAGCCAATCCGAGTTGATGCGTCAATGGCTGCAGACGATTGTGAATTCGATAGCGGTAGGCACGCCGGATCGCAGAAAAGCGGGCATCAAATCCCTCATGCATTTCTTCACACTCAAGGATGACCACCGGGTCGGGCTGACAATGGAAATTCAGCGCGCCCATGACCGTTTTGGTTGGCCATTTCTTAGAGAGATCCGCGTGGCAGACCTGACCTGTTGCATGAACGCCTGTGTCCGTGCGCCCTGCCCCGCCAATGGTGACTGCTTCGCCGGAGAAAGCCTTGATCGCCCACTCGATCACCGCCTGCACAGACGGCGCATTTGCTTGCCGCTGCCATCCGGAAAACGGCCGGCCATCATATTCCACGGTCAGCTTGTATCGCGGCATCGGTCTTCTTATTCAAATTCTTCAAAGGGCGTGGCGAAGGTGACTTCGATCGGCAAGTTGTTCGACCCAGCTTCGGTCAAGGGTGCCGCCATAAAAGCCGCACCGGCATAGGGCCCATGAACTTTTTTCGCAAGCTCCGCATCAAAGCCAAATCTTGGGAAATAGCTCGGCGGACCGAGCACCAAAACCAGATCTTCCTGCAGCTCGCCGAGACGCTCCATCGACGATCCAATGAGCCGGGATCCGACCCCTTTGCGTTGCTCATCAGCTCGTATCGAGACTGGCGCAAGACAGGCGACCTGAACGGCTTGATTTGCCCCAATCGTGGTGTTCGTGACCCGGCTGAAGGCGATATGTCCAAGAATGGCGCCATCAGATGCTGCGGCCACCTGTTCCAGTACGAGCGCACCGCAATGACGTAACTTGTGCACGAGGCGCGCTTCCATATCTGACGGATAAACGGACAGAAGAAGTGCCTCAACAGCCTTTTCATCCGCAGGTGTCAGCTCCCGGATGGTCACGTCGGAAATGTTGCTGTCATTGCTCATTGGTCGCTCCTGCTGCAGCCTAGCTGACATGTGCTCCAACAGATAGGGCAGCGCCGCGCAAGAAATCTTCGCCTGTCATCGGTTTCTTGCCAGCACGTTGAACCTGATCGAGGCGCACCGCATTAGCACCACAAGCCACAACTGGTGCCCCGTTAACAGCCAATACATTTCCGGGATCGCCATTGCCATCTGCTAAGCTGCTGCGCAAAACCTTCACCCGTTCAGTTTTGCCGCCCAGCTCCATCTCGCACCAGGCGCCCGGAAACGGTGAAAGGCCACGGATGTGATTGTGTACGTTTGCAGCCGGCAAAGACCAATCGATCCGAGTTTCCTGTTTGGAGAGCTTCGCCGCATAGGTGACCCCCTCCTCGGATTGCACCTGTTCGCCCAGCGCGCTCCGGGACAAGGCTGCGAGTGCCCGAACCATCAAGTCGCCGCCAAGGCTCGACAATTGGTCGTGCAACTCTCCGGCGGTCATGTTTTCCGAGATTGCTACCGTCTCAGACATACAAACAGGACCCGTGTCCAGGCCCTCTTCCATCCGCATGACCTGAACCGCAGTCTCCTTGTCCCCCGCCATAATCGCCCGATTGATCGGCGCCGCACCCCGCCAGCGCGGTAGCATCGATGCGTGCAAATTCAGGCAGCCGTTTTCCGGAGCCTCCAAGATCGCCTTCGGCAGCAACAGACCGTACGCGACAACAACCGCGACATCGGCGTCAAGCGCGGCAAACTGGGCTTGGTCTTCCGCGCCTTTCAGGCTTGTGGGCGTGAAAACCGGAATGCCAAACGACTCCGCCGCATCGTGGACGGGGGATTTCTTCAAATCCATGCCCCGGCCGGCCGGACGCGGCGGCTGTGAATAGCAAGCGACAACCTCATGGCCCTGCCCGACAATTTCCATCAGGGTTGGAACGGAGAAGTCGGGGGTGCCCATAAAAACGACGCGAAGTGACATCTGTTTCCCAGAATCTGGAGGATTGAGTGCCTTGCGGCGCTGCTTAGAGTTGGCCGGCCAGTTTGGCCTGTTTCGTAAACTTCTTGACCACCCGATCGCGTTTCAGTTTGGACAGATAATCGATGAACAACTTGCCGTTCAGGTGGTCGAGCTCGTGCTGGATACACGTTGCCAGCAATCCGTTGGCCTTGATCTCCTGTTCTGCACCTTCCCGATCCATAAACTTGACGGCAACTTCAGCCGGACGCTCGACGTCTTCATAATAGTCCGGGATCGACAGACACCCCTCCTGATAGACTGAAAGTTCATCACTGGACCAGATGATTTCCGGGTTGATGAAAACCATCGGCTCCTTGGGTGCATCCTCCTTGGCAACATCAAGAACGAATATCCGTTTCAAGATGCCGACCTGGCTGGCAGCAAGGCCAATACCGGGGGCGTCATACATGGTTTCCAGCATATCATCGGCCAAAGCGATGGTTTCAGCATCGACCTTTTCAATTGGCACGCACACTTCGCGGAGTACCGGGTCAGGAATGGTGATAATCGGGCGTTTTGTCATGCGCCTGACATAGGAAATCGCGGCATCCCGGTCAACGCGTAATTCCGCCATAGTGTGCTAGCCAGTTCCCTCTTACTCGCCTTCTTGCCGGATGTTCTTTGCTCCGAATCGTTCTATGTTTGTTTCATGAACGAGATCCTTTTTGAACTGAGCGGACGACCGGTCACGGTTTTGGAAACGGCCGTTGGAGGCGGACTGTTTCTGCTTGCTCTGATTGTCTGGCTGGTCATCAAAACCATGCGAGAAATCCGTCTGCGCGCTGAAGCCGATACAGCCGCGACGGAACGCATTCACGAGCTGGAAAGCCACCTCTCACAGTTGCTGAAATCTCAAGGCGAGATGACCGGACGGATGCAGACCATGGCCGAGGTGTTCGGCTCCCGTCAGTCCGACATGATGCGCGCGGTCAATGAGCGCCTTGACGGCATGGGGCACAAGCTCGGGCTTTCCATGGCAGATACGAGCAAGCGAACTCAGGACGGGCTGCGCCATCTGCATGAGCGGCTAGCAGTGATCGACCGGGCACAAGCGACTATCACCGACCTTTCCGGACAGGTCGGGCAGCTGCAGGCGATCTTGTCCAACAAGCAGACGCGGGGTGCATTCGGGCAAGGACGCATGGAAGCCATTATTCAAGACCAATTGGCGCCGAGCAGCTACTCTTTCCAATCAACCCTTTCCAACAACAGCAGACCTGATTGTCTCATTCACATGCCAAACGGCGCGCCTCCGCTCGCCATCGACGCGAAGTTCCCGCTGGAGGCGTTCAATCTCATTCGGAATGCCGAAACGGACGAACAGCTCAAGTACGCGCAAGCACAGTTCCGGCGGGACTTCACAAAGCATATTCAGGACATCGGCGAAAAGTACCTGCTCCCTGGTGAGACCCAGGACACAGCGTTCCTGTTTGTGCCATCCGAAAGCGTCTTCGCAGAGCTTAATGAGCGGTTTGAAGACTTGATCCAGAAAGCTCACCGCACCCGCGTGGTGATCGTTTCTCCGTCGCTCTTAATGCTGTCGATTCAAGTGATTCAGGCCGTGTTGCGAGATGCGAAAATGCGTGAACAAGCCCATCTCATTCAAGCCGAAGTTGGCCACCTGATTGCAGATGTCGGCCGCTTGAACGACCGCGTTGGTAAGCTGCAGTCACACTTTGCCCAGGCCAACAAGGATATCGACCAGATCCTTATCTCGTCAGAAAAGATCGGCAAACGCAGCCGAAGGATCGAGGACCTGGAACTTGGAGAGGTCTCTTCGAGCGCTGATACACAAGGTGATGAAGCGCCTCAGCTGGCCCTAGCTCCCGACCGCTAGGGCTGCTCGCTATATGAGAGCGAGCCGCATCCTATCTCAACACAGGCGGCGCGCTTTCGTAATTGCGCCCCATTCCGTCACCGCTATCCTGGCAACGGCCTTTTCAAGATCCTCATAGGCCACTGTCATTGTGTGGCCGTTGGCATGAAGCAGCTGCTTTGGACCCGTGATGATCCCGACGTGGCCCTTCCAAAACAGAAGGTCGCCGCGGACAAGCGACGAAAGATCATTGAAAGGTATTTCGCTCCCGGCTTCTGCTTCCTGCATGTCACTGTCCCGCGGAAGCGGTATACCGCCCGTTTGCGCCGCAAGTTGAACAAGTGCCGAACAATCCAACCCCAAACTGGACCGCCCGCCCCAAAGGTAAGGCGTTCCGAGCAAAGCTTCGGCTGCATCGACCCAATCGGCTTCGGTGTGGTCCAAGGGAACCAGATGTTTTGCGACAATAGCAGAGCCATCTGCCAAGAGAGCGTATTGCAAGCCTCGCGTTTCTGCTTCGCTTACAACACTGACCAAAGACCCAATTGAAAGCAGGCCCAGCGGCGGCATTTTGAGCTCCGGCGCTGGATACCGAAAAGTCCTCAGCGCTTTCACGCGGTGCGTTGGCTTTCCGGCCTTCTGAATGGCATCAGAGGAAAACCAGCCCACATAACCATCGGTTTCCAATTGGCCCCAGGCCCAGCCCTCTGGGGTTTGTTCGTAAACAGTAATGTTCTCACCGAACAACGCTTCGGTATCAATTGAAACGTCTTGCCGAGGTTGCGGCCGGAACTCCAAACGGTCGGCGCTCACCCAGTATTCCTCACCCTCTACAAACCGGTCTGCGACGACCCGTCCTTCATATGATTTGGCTGCGAGATCCATGCGCACTGGGTGACGCCGTCGATCGAAGTTGGTCTTCATAGAAAGCAATCCGCCCAGGCTGGAGAAGATAGAGAGATGAGTTGGCTATCGAGGAAGCTCTGCGGCCTTTTCGACAACGAGGTCTCCAAGCTGCTCCAAATAGAGCGCACCTTCAACCGTGCGTGTGATGATCACATTGCGTTTGTCGGCCTCATCCCTTTTTCGAGACAGCAACCGCATGGACCCGAGAGTGTCGAGAGCCCGGGTGATAGCTGGTTTGGTGACGTTCAACTTTGCCGCCAAGCCGCGCACGGTGTGGGGCGGCGGCTCGAGGTAAACCGTCAAAAGAATCGTCAATTGCCGCGCGGACAGATCCTGATCGCTGCCGCGGACCAACGCCAAATTGACCTCGTGCATGAGCCGCAACGCCTGTGCGCCGCGTATTTCAATGCCCATTGATGACCCGTTCCCAATTCCTATTCTGGATCATTCAAGCATGAATACGTTTCGGTTCCGTTATTTTGTTTTGGTGTAGCGCTCGCTGAGCAGGTCGAACAAAGCTCGGATTCCCTGCGCTTCTCCGCCCATCGGTTTTCCCGGCTTTTCGGCAGGTGTCCAACCGAAGATATCGAAATGCACCCAGCTTTCTGCCTTCTCGACAAACCGGGAGAGGAATAAAGCGGCAGTTATGGACCCTGCATATCCTGTGCCCGATGTGTTGATGTGATTGATGTCGGCCACCTTGCTGTCGAGGTATTTCATATATGGCTTCCAGAGCGGTAATCGCCACAAAGGGTCTGTCGCCGCTTCAGACATGACAGCTATATCTTCAGCCAAGGCTTCGTCGTTGGTATAGAACGGCGGCAGATCCGGCCCCAGGGCAACCCGCGCAGCACCGGTCAGTGTTGCCATGTCGACCAGGATTTCCGGGCTTTCTTCATCGGCCAATGCCAATGCATCGGCCAAGATCAGCCGACCTTCCGCATCCGTGTTTCCAATTTCGACTGTCAGCCCTTTGCGGCTGTTCAGGATATCTCCCGGCCGAAACGCATTGCCTGAAACCGCGTTTTCAACGCACGGCACAATGACCCGCAACCGAACTGGCAGCTTTGCGGCCATGATCATGGAGGCAAGCCCAAGAACATTTGCCGCTCCGCCCATATCCTTTTTCATGAGCGTCATGGAGTTGCCGGGCTTCAGGTTTAGCCCGCCGGTGTCGAAGATCACACCTTTGCCCACCAACGTGACTCTCGGATCACCTTCGGCGCCCCATAAATAGTCCGCGATGCGGGGCGCTCTAGAACTCGCACGGCCAACGGCATGTACCATCGGAAAACCATGCCTTAGAAGATCATCCCCGACGGTGATCTGGCCTGAGCCACCGTTTTCGACAAACAACGCCTCAACAGCGCTTGCCAATTCCTCCGGCCCCAAGTCATTGGCCGGCGTGTTGATCAGATCCCTGGCCAGCTGAACACCATCGAGAACGGCAGAGAGCCTATCGAAGTCCACATCTGACGGAACACAAAGCCGGACAACCTTTTTGTTTGAAGACGCGCTGTATCGGTCAAATTTGTAACTCGAGAGAGCAAACGCCAGTGACGCCTCCGCTGCACCCGGAAATGCATCTGCCAAATGGTAATCACCGCTTGGAAGCGCATTTGCCAAGCTTCCAAGACTGAACGGATCAGCGTTTCCGCCGCTATCGACGCCGAACAGAACCGCTTGGAGGTCTCCGCTCAAGCCCGGCACAAGCTGGAAGGATGAAGGTTTCGCTGAATAGCCATTGGCTCGGCACCATGCTTTCGCGGTTTCTCCCAACCCGGTGAGGACTGTTTCCAGACTGTCCGCGTCAACCGCGACGATCGGCACTGAAGATTGGGCATCACTTTGACGGATCAGCGTTTCACGCACGAGGGCTCTCCATTCAACGACTGGGCAAGTGCTTCAAGACCTAGTCTGCGAGAAATTCAGAAGCAAGCGTGATGAGTAAAAAGGCTGTTTCGCATTCTGCAGCTGAGTTTAACCATCCATTAGGGTTAATTATCTATTGCTGTAGAGGACTTACATGCTGCGGACAGCTAGGATTTTGACAATGCAAGCGCCCTCGACACACTCGGCAACCAAGCGCTCCACCCTGACAAAGACGCTCATGGCCATGACGGCTCTTGTGTTGGTCACAGGCTGTGCATCGAACAAATCCAATACTGGAACCCATTCCCCGGCATCCGGAACGCATTACTCCAATCCGGGTTCGGCCCAAGCGCGGGCCGCCGTTTCGAAATGGGGCAGCGCCTATGAAAAGGACCGGACCAACCGGATGGCCATTCTCGGGTATTCTGATGCTCTGAGTCGCAATGGTCAGACACCACAAGCCATGGCCGTGCTGCGTGCCGGCGTCATCGCACATCCGAAGGACAGGGAAATTGCCTCGGCCTATGGGAAAGTGCTTGCAATGAACGGTCGCTTCGATGAGGCGATGAATGTTCTAAAAGGCGCGCAACGTCCCGATACCCCGGACTGGAAGCTGATGTCCGCAAAAGCTGCGATCTACGATCAAATGGGCGAGCACAAAAAAGCGCGAAGCATCTACAAGCAAGCCCTGCAGATTGCTCCGGACGATCCAAGTCTCTTAAACAATCTCGGCCTGTCTTATTTGCTGTCGAATGAACTTCCCGATGCCGAGTACACCCTGCGCCGTGCCGCGACCCTGCCCGGTGCAGACAGCCGCGTGCGTCAAAACCTGGCGCTCGTCCTCGGTATCCAGGGCAAATATGATGAGGCTATTCAGGTGGCGCGTGCAGAATTGGACCCTCGCCAGGCGGAAGCCAACATCGCCTATCTCAGATCCATGATGCAGCAGCGTCAGGGCTAGAGCGGAAAACACTCAATCGGATGCAGTTTTCTTATTGGCTGCCATAGTCTGCCAAACGTGAGCCAGACTATGCTTTTGTTCAGGCAAATTAGTACGCGGCCATAAACTTAAATTTCTGAATTAGAATAACTTCTGCAAGCTGCGGCGCTCAATTCTTCGCCTTGCACGACCCCACTTCAATTTGCCAAAGCGTCTTCGGTTCTCAGAATTTACACAACCAGCACGCCATATCAGAATGCGCCCATCGCCTGAATGACTGCCGGCGTGAGAATCACGAAGAAGAGTACCGGCAGAAAGAACATGATCATCGGAACCGTCAGCTTTGGCGGAAGCGACGCTGCTTTTTGCTCGGCAAACTGCATCCGTTCCGCGCGCGTATCATCGGCCATGTTGCGGATAGCAGTCCCTACCGGAGTACCATACCGTTCCGCCTGTATAAGTGCCATCATCACGTTCTTGACACCATCTACACCGGTGCGTTTGGCCAAATTCTCATAAGCCATCCGGCGTTCACTTAAGTACGATAGTTCAGCTGTGGTGAGAGACAGTTCCTCTGCCAATTCAACGGATTGCGCGCCGATTTCCTCAGCCACCTTCTGAAAAGCAGCTTCAATCGACATGCCGGATTCAACGCAAATTAGCATCAGATCAAGCGCATCTGGCCAAGCACGCTGGATTCCAAGCTTCCGTTTATCAATCTGGTTCTTCAAGTATATGTTCGGCAAAAACGCTCCGAAACCGGAAAACACAATACAAAACAAAACTTTCGAAAACGCAGGAATCGTGTTTGGCGCTAGAAGAAACGCATACGCCAAAGCAAAAACAAACAGTCCGCCGGGAAGCGCAATTCGCGCAGTCAGGAAATAATACATCGGAGCGCTACCCCGATAGCCGGCCATGCGCAACCGGTCCTGCGTACTGTCATCCGCGAGCATTTCTTTGAGGTTCAGCCGATCAACGAAGTTCTTCATCTTCGCCTTTGGCTGATTCCTCAATGACATTCGTGCATCCCCCTGGGAGGTTTGCAACCGAGCCCGCTCTTTTGCTCGGAGCTTATCACGCTCCAAGGCAACGTTTTTCATGCGTGCCTTTAACGTGTCTCGCGACAACAACGGCATAACAAGGGAGAAAATAGTTCCTGTTACGGCAATCATAGCCAAAACCGCTGCAAGGAATTGTGCAGATGCGATCGATTCAAGGTCCATGTCTTGCCCCCGTTAGAAGTCAAAATTGATCATGGACCGCATGACCATTATTCCGCAGAACATCCAAAACAGGCATCCGGCAACAATAATCTTGCCCGTTGTCACTGTAAAAAGGGTCATCATGTAATCTGGTGCTATGAAAAAGAGAATCCCGCCCACAACAAAAGGAAGGGCCCCAATAATCGCAGCAGACGATTTTGCCTCTGAGCTCAAAGCTTTGATCTTGGCCTTCATCGCCTTCCGCTGACGCAAAACCCTTGAGAGGTTTCCCAGGGCTTCTGCTAGACCACCACCGGCTTTTTGTTGGATGCTCACAACAATCGCCAGAAAATTTGTCTCCGGTAACGGAACACGATCAGGCATCCTCGCCAAAGCTTCGGCGAGCGAAACACCCATGACTTGAGTTTCCGTCACCTTTCGAAACTCAGTCGCTACGGGTTCACGCGCTTCCTTCGCAACAACCTTGACACAATCGCTCAAAGGTAACCCGGCTTTGACACCCCGCACTATGATGTCGATTCCGTTGGGCAATTCGTTAAGAAAGGCATTGAAACGGCGTTTCCTTTTGTTCCCGATGTACCAACGCGGGAATCCGATGCCACCTACAAATGTGAAAGCGGCTGCAATCAACAAATTGCCACTCGCAATCAAAGAAATTACGAAGAAAACAATTGCACTTACAACGCTAAAAAGAACAAGGTGCCGCATCTCCCATTCCAAACCGGCCTGCTCTATTTTTACTTTAAGAGGAATGTTTTTCTGTTTTTCGTGTTTAGCTTTCTGGCGCTCCTCAAAATCCTTTAACTGATCTTGAATCGATTTTTTTCTACGATTGGTATCTCGCATGGTTTTGCGCTGCGTCTCTGACTGAGGCCGTGCCGAGACGGCGCTCATCCGAGCGTCGCGTTTTTTTGTCCCAGATAACGAAGGAAGAAATAGCCCGTAGATGATGCCGCCGACGCTGAACATGACCAGCAGCGCAACCGCGGCTCCGGTGATGGCAGGTGTCATGAATTGCTCGAATACAGGCATGTTTCTTCCTATTCCGCGATGTACTCAGGCATTTCCGACGCATCAAGCGCTTCTGCCAAGCGGGATTCTTCTCCGAAATAACGTGCTCGATCCCAAAACTTGGGACGACCGATACCGGTTGACCGATGCCGCCCGATGATCATCCCGTTCGGGTCTTCTCCGACAATGTCGTAAAGGAAGATGTCCTGAGTGGTAATGATGTCCCCTTCCATCCCCATCACTTCAGTCACATGCGTGATACGGCGAGAACCGTCCCTTAGGCGTGCAGCCTGAACGACCACGTCGATCGACGATACGATCATTTCCCGCAAGGTTCGAGAGGGTAAGGAAAAGCCCCCCATTGTGATCATGGATTCCAGACGAGACAAGGCTTCGCGCGGAGAGTTGGCGTGCAACGTGCCCATTGACCCGTCGTGGCCCGTGTTCATTGCCTGCAACAGATCGAAGGCTTCCGGTCCACGTACCTCGCCCACGATAATTCGTTCAGGGCGCATACGCAGGCAGTTTTTTACAAGGTCACGCATCGTGATTTCACCCTCCCCCTCAAGGTTGGGAGGTCTTGTTTCGAGACGCACAACATGCGGCTGCTGCAATTGAAGCTCAGCGGAGTCTTCGCACGTGATAATGCGTTCCGTGTTCTCGATGTAAGCCGTCAAACAGTTTAAGAGTGTGGTTTTACCGGACCCTGTACCTCCGGAGATCAGTACGTTACACCGAGAACGGCCGATAACCTGCAGTATGGTTGCACCTTCTGGCGTAATTGAATTGAACTTCACCAGTTGATCAAGCGTCAGCTTGTCGCGTTTGAACTTACGAATTGTGAGTGCAGGACCATCAAGAGACAGTGGCGGGGCAATTACGTTTACGCGGGATCCATCGGGAAGGCGTGCATCACAGATTGGACTGGCATCGTCTACACGCCGGCCCACCTGGCTCACGATCCGTTGGCAAATGTTCATGAGCTGCGCGTTGTCGCGAAATGCAATGCTGGTCGGCTCAACCTTGCCCTGGGTTTCGATGTAAACCGTGTGCGCCCCATTGACCATTATGTCGGCAATGTCGTCGCGCGCCAACAAAGGTTCCAGCGGACCATACCCAAGAACATCGTTACAAATGTCTTCAAGCAAGTCTTCCTGCTCGGAAATCGACATTACAACGTTTTTCAACGCAATAATGTCATTCACAACATCCCGGATTTCGTCCCGAGCATCTTCTGCATCCAGTCGCGCGAGCTGAGACAGGTCGATTGCTTCAACAAGCGCGTTGAAGATTTGCGCTTTCGTCTCGTAGTATTCGCCGGTCTTTTTTCTGCTCGGCGATGCTGAGGCTGGTTCCGCTGGTACGCTTACGGCAACGGTTGGGGAAGCAGGCGCACGTGGAGCAGGTGAAGGAGCCGGAGCTTGTTGTACGGGCGCTTCTGGCATTGGCGCAGCCGGTGCCGTGGCCGGAGCCTCCGGCATTTCCGGCACGTTTCCAGGCCGAATTTCGGGCGCTCCAGAAGATGAACTGCCACGTCTACCAAACATAGTGAACCTGCCGCTCCGTTGCCTTGGCCTTTAGCCTGCTCTTCGTTTTAGTTTGGAAAACAATCCGCCCAAGGGCGACTTTGACGTCTTAGCGGGTTGCGCTTTTCCTGAAATTGTTTGTGCCAAATCCTGGAACATTCCCGCAATCGCATGCTTGCTGTCGAGTTCTCCAATCATCTGGCCGTTATTCGCAGAAGTGCCAAACAAATGCGGATCGAAAGGGATGGCTGCATCCACACTAAGACCCAAGGCGTTTGCAAATTCGTCTGGCTTGATCTCCGGCCGCTTTGGAACGTTCACTTTATTCATGACCAAATGCGGCAGTTTGTCATTCGGCCGTATCTGTTTAAGGAGATCGACCGCGTTCTTAGCATTCCGAAGATTTGCAAGATCCGGTTCGGCCACCAGCACGATTTCGTCCGCATTCAGCAGCGTGTTTCTGATCCAAGAATTCCAAGCATGCGGTACATCAAGAACGACGTGTGGTGTTCCCAATCGCATCGTGTCTATGAGAAGCTCAAACGTTTTCTCACTGTGATCATATGTCCGCTCCAGCGTTGCTGGTGCTGCAAGCAGACTCAGATGATCACTGCATTTTGAGAGTATTCGGTCCAGATATGTTTCATCTAGTCTCTCAGGCGCAGAGATCGCTTCAAAGACCCCTTGCAATGGGTCTTGATTGTAATCAAGGCCGGCTGTCCCGAATGGCAGATCCAAGTCGGCAATCACGACCTCACTATCGAACTTCCTTGCCAAACACCAAGCGCCATTATGGGCGATAGTCGAGGAACCACACCCACCCTTTACACCGTAGAATGCAACCGTTCTTCCCAGAGGCTCTGCTTCAGGATCGTTGTAAAGACTGCTGATGGAACCAATAAGCTGAAAGATAGATACTGGCGTAATCAGGTACTCGCTCACACCACGAGCGATGAGCTCCCTATAAAGGGTGACGTCATTCACGTCCCCAATCACGATCACTTTTGTTCCAGCGTCGCAGTACTCGGCGAGCTGATCAAGACTCTGGAGCAAGTCTTCGCGAGCGCCAGACGTTTCAACAATGATCAAATTAGGCGTGGGGGCCTTTTCGAACATCTCAATGGCAGCTGGTATCCCCCCCATTTCTGCCTTCATATGCGCCTTTAGCATCCGCCGGTCTTCGGTCGCAGCCTCGACAACATGCATCGTGCGGTCTTCCAGGCAAAATGCATGAATTGTTATCCGCGGGATCATTGCGATGTCCGATGTGTCAGCAGAAGCTGTGTACCCATGACTGTCCTGATTTAGGTACGTTTCCGCATCACCGGAAACGCGCGTTGGCTCAGAGCTGGTTGTCATCATGCCGTTACTCCGAAACTTCTGCGCCGACGCCTTCTGTGAAGGTGCTGGCAGTTGTTTCGCCCAATCTATACTTTTCGATCACTACCGCCCGACGATTCTGCTCCGACGGTGTCATTGCACGCGGAGTGATGAGGTCTGACGGGTTCTCGACCATTGCCGCCAAGTTTGCCTGAGTGGCACAGCCGAAGTTGTAGTAGTTGGTGTTTTCGCCGATACCACCGCCGATGTTTTTCGGCCAGACGCCGCACTCTCCGGTCGTCGCCTTCATGCGCGCATATGAGAGACGGATTGGCGCATCGGCAGACGGGTCAGTGGAGCGGTATGTGCGCGTTGTCACGTTCTTGCCGTTGACACCGCCCCGGCTCAGAGCTCCCCGAACATCGCGCACAACCGCATGAACCGCACTCTCATTTGCAGCCCCGGTCGGTACAAGGATCTCCACATTACCACTCCCGTGCCGGCGCGAATCCATCGCGAAAGACGTAATGGTATCTGTCACGGGGCTACGTAGATTTCTCGTGTTCTTGCCAACCGGTAAGTCAAGGGTTTCCGGAGCTTCGGAGATTACGATCGGATGCTGGTACCGGTAATCGTGGGTTGCAAGCAATTCAGCATTGGACTTCGGCTCGGTCTGACAGCCGGACAGCATCAATGCTGCCACGAGGAACGCTCCCTTGGAGACAGTCAGTTTATACCTGGGATCTAGGGTCATATTCATCCGACCGTCCTCATTTGTAGATGAAACCAACTTGGCCGTGGTATGTGCCTTGGGCCTGCTCACCTGCCGGATTAAAGATCTTGTTTAGCCGGTTCAGAAAAATCGCCTCAGCATCCGATGGAGCAAATAGGTTCTTGTCGGGCCGCACCATCTTTTGTGCGGCCACCGGCTTAACAACGTAAGGCGTTACGAAGACGGCAAGTTCTGTTTGTTGTTTCAGAAAATCCCGGCTTTTGAACAACGCACCGAGCACCGGGATTTGCATCAGTCCTGGCACACCTTCAACAGCTTGCTGATAAGACTCCTCTAGAAGCCCCGCCATAACCAAGGTCCCGCCGGACGGAAGTTCCATCGTCGATTCTGCTCTACGGACTTTGAGTGCGGAAATCGTGATCCCGCCAGCAGACACCGCGCCTTCATTTGAAAGTTCGCTCACCTCGGTTTTGACACGCAGGCTTATGCGGCCACCCGTCAGCACAATGGGGGTAAAATCGAGACCGACACCGAACTTCTTAAATTCCACCGATATTTGGTTGTCTTCCTGAGCGATCGGAATGGGAAACTCGCCACCCGCGAGAAAACTGGCATTTTCGCCGGAAGTTGCCGTTAGTGTCGGTTCTGCCAATGTGCGGATCACACCGTCGCGTTGCAGAGCTTCCACTTGGGCGGTCAACGAGGATGTGCCACTTGAAAATGTCACACCGCCAGTTGCCTGATTGACGATCGATGGATTCACGTTGAAATTAGGGAAATTGCTTCCGAACGGGAAGAAGTTTCCAGCACCGAGGTTCGCCTGGAAACTCACGCCCAGCTGTTTTATGATTGACCGCTCAACTTCCGCGACAGTCACTTTCAAATGGACTTGGTCCGAACCAGAGACCGCAATCAGATTCACAATGGAGGATCCGGTCTCATCGCCTTGGAATTTTGCGGCAATATCAGCGGCCTGCTGCGCTTCCAGGGTACTTTTTGCTGTCCCACTTAAGACAACTTTTCCATTGATAGATTCAGCCTGGACGCTGGTTCCAGGGATCAATCGCCGAATTATGCGCGTAATATCGGAAGTGTCTTTCTCGACGCGAATGTCAAAACTCGCTAGCTCACGCCCACTCCGGCCAAACAGCACAAGACGGGACTGGCCAGCTGTGTTGCCCAACACAAAGATTCGCCGCGGCGTTCTCAAGACTGCATCGGCAATTTGCGGATTTGAAACCAGAACGTCTGCGGCATCCTCAGCCAAGTTGATGACAACAGATCGCCCAATGCCGACATTCAAGATTCTATCAGTTGCCCTTTCACCAGCAGCAACATGGATCTGGCTCGGAAAGGCTTCCTGAGACCACGACGCCGGCGCCATAAAAGATACAAGACCCAAAACTGCAGCAAAAGCGAAGAACCTCAAACCGGACCGGCGAATGCTTTGCTTATCGAATTGGCCGTTATGTTGAGTGTTTTTTTTCATTTCACGCCTGCCTGGCTGGTAATGCCGTATTTGACGAGATTGACGCCACGTCGGGTTTCAGTCGGCTCAGCATCGTCGGCCGAGTCCTGTGCACTTCGCAGTGCAAGCGCAATCGTCCCCAATTGTTGTGACTGTGCGACGATTTCTGATTGGGCTAGTGTCAATTCCAAAGTGGCGGTTCGTTGAGGTGACAGGTTTTTTTGATCCTGTTCGCCTGCCGTTGTGGTGTCGATGGCGAGCACCCGGATATTTTCCAAGATTGTTTCGCTGATAGCGGTGTCGTCGGTCCGGCGAGTCAAGATCAGGTCAACCTTGTCGCCCGGCAAAATGAAACCGCCAGCTGTTGTTTCAGCCTCAACCGAAACTGCAATCGCCCGCTTGCCCTTGGGCAGGATAGCAGACATGAACCCCTTGTCCGTGCTGATAAGTCGCTCTGGCCGGATAGGTTCGCCTTTGAAAATCGGAGTTTTAGCAATTTGGCCCATCAGCTCTTCGCTGGCAGCCGGGTTTACTTGTTTCGTCACCGCGCCGATCGGCACTGCATCTTCAGGCCAATCCGTCCAAACCATGTCATCTGTGGTGAGCTTGGCACCAAGCAAAATGTCGTTCGCCGCAGTTAGAACCTGATCTTTTGCTTGTTCTACAGGAACGGGGGCATTTGCCGCTTGATCTGAAGATCCACCGGACATCATTACCATACGGAACGCCAATACGCCGGCAGCCACCGCAATAGCCAAGACCAATATACGTGCGAATTTCATGACCAACCACCAAGATTCCGAAGGCGCAATTGCACCGTTACGGTTAGGTTGATCGCAATTGGTCAAAACATGGTTAACCGGATGTAGATATTTTTGGTTAACAACCGTTAAGGTTACTTAAGAGATACTATATTTTTGAAAAACGCGAACCAATTCAGCGGAACATGGAGAAAGAGCACGAGAGTAATTGTGTTTTTTGGAACCGCACCGACGATCCGATCGCTCAACCGCTAATTATCGAAAACCAGTCAGACCATGGATAAACAATAAGTGCAGCGGCAGAAATCGCGATTCCATATGGAACCCCGCTTTTCGCATCATGTAAACGAAGCGCCCACTCTTGACCTCTCAGAGGGGCAGGCAAAACAACTAGGGAAGTTCGGATCACAATAAGTGAGAGTGTGAGGATACAACCAAGCAAGGCGACCAGAAACAAAAAATCAATAAGAATTGGTCCAAAACCAAACCACAGCCCAATCGAGCTCAAGAGCTTTACGTCGCCACCGCCCATCCAGCCAGCAGCGAAAAAAGCGAAACATGGTACGAAAACCACCACCAATCCAAGCCCGTGCGCGCCCCACTCATCTACGGGCATGCCATTGACCGCAGCCAAAACGATAAAACCGGTGATTAATAGGATTGAAACACGGTTTCCGATCTTCATGGTTAAAAGATCGGATACGCCAGCGAAGGCAACAAGCATGGGAAAGAGAACAAGAACTACCGCTTCAATCATTTCATATTTACCAGATCTGGCATGATGCCGAAACAGGATGCTGTAGTTCAATTGGCAGCCAAAAACCAAAACGGGCGGAAACCCGCCCGTTTACTATAACTCTTTCTTCCGATTAGCCTGCACCAGTGCTCAAAGCTGTGTTGATCGTATTGAAAATGGTGGTGAGGCTACCGCCCATAGTGACCAAAATACCAATGATTGCGACCGAAAGCAGTCCCGCAATGAGACCGTATTCAATTGCTGTTGCACCAGATTCGTCTTTTACGAAACGAGAAATGATTGATTTCATGTGTCTGCTCCAAGTACCACTTTGTTGACAGCTTCAATCCGGCAGATCTTGTTCTGTCCGCTCGGTGTGGGGTCACCCTAGGTTAGAGAAATTTCCAATCGGTTAAATTTGCAGCAACAACTTGAAAAATAGCCGCCATAAGTACCTATAGTTAATTATAAATGTATGAGTTCATCAGACGCTGATCGAGCGAAACAACTCGGCTTGTTGGCGCCAGATGTTTAAAGCCACTCGCTAAATCGCTGCTGCCATTCGCAAAAATGGCCTTGGTGCAAACACCTCAAATCCCCTCCAAGGCTGCCAGTCACTAAACCTACAAACCAAGGCACAACGTTCTAAGTGCGGTATTTTATCATACTTCTTTCGCAGGTCTGTTAGCAGAACATTCACGATAATCTCGATAACATGCCGTGTACTAGGCATTTGTAGGGATAAGTGAGATGCGAATTCAACTGATCCGACTTATTTTTGTGTTTCTCACGGGCGCTATTGCAAACGCGACAATGGCGGATGAGCAACCCGTATTGGTGACCGTGGACCGAGCTAAAATATTTCAGGTCGAAGACGGAGCTGCCGCGGTCATTGTTGGAAACCCGTTTATTGCAGATGTCGCGATGGTGGATCAAAACACTGTGGTTATCACGGGCAAGAGCTATGGGACGACCAATCTTGTCATATTGGATGAGGACAACAAGCCAATTGTCGATGAGGTCGTTCAAGTGCAAGCATCCGAGCAGGGTGTAGTCTCGGTGTATAGGAATTCTGCGAGAGCGACATTTTCTTGCAGCCCAATTTGCGAACCAACACTGCGTTTGGGCGATGCAGAAGAAGCATTCCAGAATACAGCTACTCAGGCTACATCCAGAAACCAACTGGCCGAGCAAGCCGCTGGCAACAGATAAGGCTAAATGTAATCGTTAATGCAGAACGAGTCTCACAACCAAAAGGCCAAAAGCAATCGCCGTCTTGCACTACGGACCTGTGCAAGGAAGCTCGCGCGTGACAAAGAGGGCGTGACGGCAATTGAGTTCGCGTTGGTTGCTTTACCGTTTTTTACAGTTGTGTTTGCAATACTGGAGCTTGGACTGGCTTTTATTGTCAATCGTATGGTTGACAACGCAGTGATAGAGGCTTCCCGAATGATAAGAACAGGTCAAGCTTCGGATGCCGGTTTCACGACCACCGATTTTGCAGACCAAGTCTGCGCATCAATGCCAGCCTTCTTATGTAAGCCTGAGAGAATTCGCGTAAGCGTTAGTGTCGCCAATGATTTCGTGAACGTGAGTTCAATCGATTCCTTATACGATCAGGATGGAAACCTGAAAGACGATAGCGAATATACGCAATCCAATAAGAGCGAAATTGTTGCTGTAAATGTGATTTACCAATGGCCAATGTTTACCTCATTGCTGAACCTCTCGTCTCTGGATCACGGGAATGAGCGTCACCTATCCTCAACAATGGTTTTCAGAAATGAGCCATGGTCATAGACGGATCTGTAGCCGCACTAAATTGAGCGTTAGCTGGACCGAGTGGTTCAAACGCTTTAGACGCGACCAGAAGGGTGTTGCGGGCATAGAATTCGCAATGATACTCCCATTCCTACTCGTTTTTTTGATTGGCATGGTAGAAGTGACCGATGCGCTCAATCAGGATCGCAAGATCAGTAGGATGGCAAATGCAGTAACGGATTTGGTAGCCCAGGCTCAGACGGTCACAAGGAGCGAACTCAACACCTATTTGCAGCTCGGTGAGACGATTCTCAAACCGTATCCCTCTGACGATCTTACCTTTGTCATCGCCAGTGTCACTTTTCAGGCAAATGGCGCCCCCGAGGTTGATTGGAGCTATCAAAGAAAAGCTGGCGTGGGCGGCCCCGCAACAGACTGGACGGATGGTCAAGAACCGCCGATTTCACTGCCCGCCACACTGGTCTCTCCCAATACGTCTATAGTGGTTGGTGTTGCAACACTTGGGTATACCCCTCCCTTTGCAGGGATATTTACGCAGTACTATTCTCGAGACTCGATCATCACGCTGAGTGACACTTATTACCTTCGGCCACGGCTTGTCGGCACGATCCTGTGCTCCGACTGTTGAAGGGAAATCATGTTTCGAATTGTGGATTTGCCGTATTTATAACGTTGTAAAGCGCTGGTAGGGTCCTGCTAATTGCTGCGGCGCAGCAGTTTCATGAGCAGGAGTGACCCAGCCGATGGCGACGAACAAAACCTATGATCAAATTAAGGTCGGAGACACAGCGGAAATCGTCCGTGAATGCTCCTCCAATGATCTTCTGGTGTTCGCCCACGCATCCGGAAACCGGAATCCGATCCACTTGCCTGACACGGATTGGACCGGCGACGGACACATCGACAAACCTGTCGCGCCGGCCATGTGGATCGGCGGTCTAGCTTCGGCGGTGCTTGGAAACATCCTCCCGGGACCCGGTACCATGTACAAAGCTCAGTCGTTCCGGTTCTTGGGCCGCGCAGCCGTCGGTGACAAACTGACGGTCCGCGTGACAGTCACGGAAAAAAGGCCGAACAACATCATCATGTTCGACATGGCTGTCTTGAATGAGACCGGTCAAAGCCTTGTTGAGGGGGAAGCCGAGGTCATCGCGCCGACGGAAACGATCGAGTTTGATTCAAGCGATATCCCGGCACTGCTTGTTCAACGGCACCGGCATTTCAACCGGATGATCGAGTTAGCAAAAACCCTCACCGCTTTGCCAACCGCCGTGGTCGCCCCGGATGATCCAAATTCCCTTGAAGGCGCTCTTATGGCCGCCCGGGAAGGACTGATTGAGCCAATCCTAATCGGCGCCAAGGATCGGGTCACCCAAGCTGCGGAGGAGTTGAACGAAAGCCTCGACGGATACGAATTTGTCGACATAGAAGACGAGTCGGAAGCTGCCGGACGAGCCGTACAGATGGTTCACGAAGGCAGGGTCAAAGCCATCATGAAGGGGCATCTTCACACCGACCACCTTCTCCATCACGTGGTGAAGAAAGATGGTGGCCTTCGAACAAAACGCCGGATCAGCCACGTCTTTGTCATGGACATTCCAGGGCGAAAGACCCCGGTCCTGATCTCAGATGCGGCTATCAACATCTCGCCGGACCTGAACACCAAAGTCGACATCACGCAAAATGCCATTGATGCAGCCCTTTCACTGGGTCTCCAGTCTCCACGTGTCGGCATTCTATCAGCCATTGAGACGGTCAATCCGGCCATTCCGTCTAGTCTAGATGCAGCGGTTTTGTCGAAAATGGCGGAGCGGGGTCAAATCAAAGGCGGTATCGTTGATGGCCCCCTTGCCATGGACAATGCAATCGATGTGCAGGCTGCCCGGACCAAAGGGATCACATCACTAGTTGCTGGCCATGCGGAGGTTCTGATTGTGCCTAACCTTGAATCCGGCAACATGCTCGCCAAGGAATTGACATTTATCGCCCATGCAGAAGCAGCTGGCTTGGTAATTGGTGCCAAAGTGCCGGTCATGTTGACCAGCCGGGCTGACGATGGGCGCGCCCGTTTGGCATCCTGTGCGTTGGCGCTTCTTTTCACCCATTGGAAAGAAAATTCTGCACCTGCCGGTATCTTTGACCGGGAGGAAGACTGATCATGGCCCCGGTCATTTTGGTTCTGAACTCCGGGTCGTCCTCGATCAAATTCTCACTCTATGACGGGCCGACAGAACAGGTCACCGGACAAATTTCAGGGCTTGGTGCGGCACCACACTTAAACCTCGAGGCCCCGCTTTCCGGGCGCCAGATTGACCGAGCGCTAGACACCACTGACGGCGGCTCTCACGGAGCGGCCCTAGCAGCTCTGCTTCCGATCTTAAATGAAGAGCTTGGAGACCGACCAGTGGCGGCCGTCGGGCATCGCGTGGTCCACGGCGGGACCAAACACGATCTTCCGATCCGGATAACAGATGTTGTCATGCAAGAGTTGAGGGTGTTGGAACCTCTTGCGCCTCTTCATCAACCGCACAATCTTGCTGGCATCGAAGCAGCTCAGGCGGCTTTTCCAGAGGCAGAGCAGGTTGCCTGTTTCGATACGGCATTTCACCGCAAACACCCATGGGTCAACGACACATTCGCCCTTCCCCGCACCTTCTATGACGAAGGTGTTCGCCGATACGGTTTCCATGGGCTGTCTTACGAATACATCTGCGAATACCTGAAACACTACGCCCCAGACGCATACAAGGGAAAAGTCATTGTCGCGCATCTCGGCAACGGTGCTTCCATGTGCGCCATCCGGGCCGGCCAAAGCATCGGATCGACGATGGGGTTCACCGCTTTGGATGGCTTGCCGATGGGTACCAGATGCGGTCAGTTAGACCCTGGTGTCATTCTCTATCTCATGACAACAAAGGGCATGAGCCCAGACGAGATTTCCGATCTTCTTTACAAGAAGTCCGGCCTGAAAGGTCTGTCTGGCATCAGCCAGGACATGCGTGCACTCAGCCAGAGTGACGATCCCAGAGCTGCAGAAGCGATCGAGTACTATGTCTTCCGGCTGCGCCGTGAACTTGGTGCGATGGCAGCTGTTCTCAGTGGTGTCGACACACTTGTCTTTACCGGGGGCATTGGCGAAAACTCCGCGCTCATTCGCGAGCGTGTCTGCACAGATCAAGAGTGGCTCGGCATTCAAATCGATCCTGCGCTGAACAATGCCGGCGACGGACCCATTTCCACACAAAGTTCCAACGTCGCTGTGCTGGTCATACCAACGAACGAGGAAGAAATGATCCGCCGGCACACGGAAGCTCTCCTCACGACCAGTCCTGTACCGGCCTGATCGCACCACAGTCTCTTTGGATAACTGGGGCGGTTTATGTCGGCATCCTCACGCCTATTGCTGTCAATTGGCGTCGGTCTGGATGACCTTCGCATAAGGTTTCTCGAAGGTGCGCAGCACCGGCCGGTAGTCGGAATGAACAACAGGCTCAAATCCACCCGGGAGATCCGGTTCGATTGCGAGGTAGGCCGCGGGATCTTCCCGCCGCAAATCCATGAGCCCGGCTCTGATGGCCCGCTTCAAGACATCAGGCAAATCAGTGCGGACAGTATGCGCCGAATATGGAATGGGCGCTGACCGCCACACGATTTCCAAGTCTTCAAACTGGCGGCCACCCGAAACGTAATACTCGTTGAGCGTACCGGCGGTGAAACCGTTTTTGGCCTCCCCGGCCAGCGACGACCAACCAAGCGTCGCGTGAACACGCCCGTCCAAAACCGCCCGGATCCCTTCAACAGGATCGCGGACTTCAACGAGTGTCTGGAAATACTCCCGGGCGTTTATGCCGTCTGCCGCCAGGTTGACCAACGGCACCCGGTATCCTGTGACCGCATGTTTTGAACCGACACCGAGCCGCATATCCTTTAGACTTTCCAACGTAACCGTTTCACCATCCCGCTTGGCGATCATGATGGCGTAAAAACGCGCCGGGAAATCATCCGGGCCGGCGGTCGCTAATGGCTCTACACATTCGCAAAGCTCAAAAGATGCGGCATACCCGGAGGGTGAGAGACGAATGTAGTCAATGCGCCCAGCTGCAAGAGCCTCGATGCCATCGGCCATTGTCGGCATCAAGAACAGGTCGACAGGTAAATCGGTGATCTCTTCGAGTGCCCTGCGAAAGGGTTCAATACGCTCCCGTGCTGTTTGTTCCGTTGCGACAACAGCGCCCAACCGGACACGATCCGGGAGATCCGGATTCGCAACAGCCGACGTTGGCACAACAAGCACCAAGCATAACCCGACAAACAAAAAAAATCGTTTTATGTCCGTCACATATCTAACCTAATGCTGTCCGAAGAAACTGCAGAACAGTTCTTAGACGTATCACTTGCCTAAAAGGTTCTCATGACCATAACGATAACCAACGTCGTCTTCGATATAGGAAATGTCCTGATCGAATGGAATCCGGAAAATCTCTATCGCAAACTTATACCGAACGATGACGAACGGCATGAGTTTCTGACGACAGTCTGCACTCCTGACTGGAATGTTCAACAAGACCTTGGACGGACCTGGACGGAAGCCGTAGAGGTTTTATCAAGGGAGTTTCCCGAGAAGACGGCGTTGATACGGGCCTACTCAGACCGTTGGCATGAAATGGTTCCTGGCCCGGTCCCGGGAACAGAGGTTCTTCTCTCCGAACTTAAAGCGAACAAAACACCGCTCTATGCGATCACAAACTTCTCTTCGGAGAAATTCGCCGAAGCGCAAGACAGGTTTCCCTTCCTGAAAACCAGCTTTCTGGACATCGTGGTCTCAGCGGAAGAGCGCATGCTTAAGCCGGATGTGCGGATCTACCAGATCCTAATCGATCGCAATGATCTCGCCCCCGAACGCTGCCTCTTCATTGATGACTCACTCCCGAATGTTGAAACCGCACGGCGATTGGGAATGACTGCGCATCATTTCAAAAACGCAGCTGGTTTGGAGCGTGAGTTGGCTGCACTCAACTTGATCACGCGCTGAACCCGAGTCGCACGGCTAACCGGAAAAGCCCTCAAGGACATTCACGCAGTTGGTCCCAAGCGCATCGACGGCGTAGCCGCCTTCCAGGATGAAGATGGTCGGCACGCCAACGCGCGCAAGACGTTGCCCCAACCTCACAAAATCTTCGGATTTGAACTTAAACCCGGAGATCGGATCCCGCTCGAAGCAATCCAATCCGAGAGAAACAATGATTGCCTCCGGCTTGTAAACGAGAAGCCAGCGGCACGCCTCGTCGAGCGCCGGCGAATATGCTTCCCAGTCCGTTCCAAGGGGCAACGGCCAGTTCCGGGTAAATCCGGTTCCGGCATGTTCACCGGTTTCGTCCGCATAGCCCAGAAAATAGGGATATTCATCCTTCGGATCAGCGTGAAGAGACAGGAAGAGCACGTCTGGCCGATCGTAGAACAACGCTTGTGTGCCGTTCCCGTGGTGATAGTCGACATCCAGAATTGCGACGCGGTGAAGCCCGTAATCCCGAAGGTATTGCGCAGCGACTGCGGCATTGTTGAAGAAACAATACCCGCCGAAAAAATCGTGCCCGGCGTGGTGTCCCGGGGGGCGGCAGAGCGCGAAAACAGACTTTTCCCCATCGAGTACGAGTTTGGCAGCCGTCAACGCGGTATCTGCTGAGGCGCGCGCGGCCTTAAAGGTATGCTGACCAAGCGGTGTGCCGGCATCCATCGAATAGCGCCCCAGCAGTCCGTCGATGTGTTCGACTTTTGTGTCCTGCCGGAGACTCCTAATTGGCCAAACGAAGGGAAAGGCTTCCGCATCGCGGCCACTGGCTGTCCACAACGACCAGAACCGCTCAAGGAAGGACACATATTCCTCAGAGTGCACCCGGTGAAGCGGTCGGATCGGAAACTCCAATGGTGCGATGACGTCACCGACCTTGCGGTCTTTCACCGTAGACAAGACGATTTCCGCCCTGCTCGGAATTTCGACAGCGGGCTGGAGCTTACCGTCTGAAATTTCCTGCGCCGGTGCGTGGGCTAGCTGGGTCGCTGAAAAAACCGTCTTCACAATTTGGCCCCCGTCCCGGTGAAATCACTTTTTCGAAGAATACTCTAAACGATATTAAGAGAAACGGAATTCCGTTACCTGGTTATAGCTGGCACCGGGTCTCAGCAACACATCCGTGAACGTCTTCTGATTGACGCTATCTGGCCAACGTTGTGCTTCCAGGCACAAGCCTGCATGAGCACCGTAGATTTTTCCGGCGAGGCCAGGCACGGCCACATCGACCTTTCCGCCGTCGTAGAGCTGCAGCCCGGGTTCAGTTGTCCAGACTTCCATCCGTAGGTCACCGCTTTTATCTTCCAGTGCTGCAGCAAACTCGACAGCATCTCTCGGTGCATCTGACAGGCAGAAATTGTGGTCATAGATCACCGCCTCTTCTCCCAATCTTCGGCGCAGCCGTCGGCCATCCTGAAAATCATAAGGTGTCCATGCAACGCTGCGGATCTCCCCAATTGGAATCAGATGATCATTCACGGGGACATAAGTTTCTGCGGCGATCTCTAGTTGGTGATCCAGGATCGTATCGCTGCCGTCGAGATTGAAATAACTGTGTTGCGCCAGGTTGACCGGAGTGGTCTGGTCAGTCGTTGCCGACATCTTCACCCGCACCGCACCTGCGCCTGTCAGGGTGTACCGGACCAGCACATCAACGCGTCCCGGATAGCCCATATCCCCGTCCTCCGACACGAGTTTGAGCAACACGCTCGCTTTATCGCTTTGCTCAATCTGCCAGTTTCGCCGCGAGAACCCTTGAGTGCCTCCATGGAGATGATGGCCGTTGTCATTCTGATCCAAGTGATACGCACGCCCGTCGATCTCTAACTTGCCATTTGCAATCCGGTTCGCACACCGGCCGACGATTGCGCCGAAATACGGTGAGTGATCCAGATAGTCCTGCAAATTGTCGAAACCCAAGACGACCGATTGACCTGCAAATTTCAGATCCCGGATGATAGCGCCGAAGGTCAGTACCGATGCTTCGAGCTCGCCCTTCTTCAGGGTGATCTCCTCAACGGGTGTGCCATCCGGTAGAACACCGAATTCCTGGATCATTAAGAAAACTCCTGGAGAAAACAAAAAAGGCGGCGAGGATTTCGCCGCCTTTCTCAAGCTAAGTCAAGACTTTAAAGCGTCTGATTGTACTCACCAACCTCGGGATTTTCGCGTAGCACAGCGTCAACAGCCTTGAACATTTCATGCAACCGCGCTTCCGAAGCCGGACTTTCAACCACGACGACAAGCTCCGGCTTGTTCGAGGAGGCCCGAACGAGGCCCCAAGTGCCGTCTTCGCTGACAACGCGGATTCCGTTGACGGTGATCAGATCGGTAATGGATTGCCCGGCAATTTTCTCGCCTGCGCCATGCATTTCCTTGAACCGGGCAACAACCCGGTCAACGACATCGTATTTTACTTCGTCGGCGCATTTCGGCGACATGGTCGGAGAGCCCCAGGTCTTGGGCAAATCCCCGCGCAGGTCAGCCATAGACTTGTTCGGGTTGCGATCGAGCATGTCGAGAATGGCGATTGCGGACACCAGGCCATCATCATAGCCGCGGCCGATGGGCTTGTTGAAGAAATAGTGTCCCGACTTCTCAAAGCCGACGATTGCGTCCAGCTCGGTCACCCGGCGCTTGATGTAGGAGTGACCAGTCTTGAAATAGTCGGTCTTGGCGCCGTTGGCCTGAAGCACTGGATCTGTGTTGAACAGACCGGTGGATTTCACGTCGACAACGAACTGGCTATTCGGGTGCAATGCCGAGATATCGCGCGCCAGCATGACACCGACTTTGTCGGCGAAAATCTCTTCGCCTTCATTGTCAACAACGCCGCAACGGTCTCCGTCTCCGTCAAACCCGAGACCGACATCGGCGCCAACTTCCAGGACCTTGTCCCGCAAAGCATGAAGCATTTTCATATCTTCCGGGTTCGGATTGTAGCGTGGGAACGTGTGGTCGAGCTCCGCATCGAGCGGAATGACTTCCGCGCCAAGTGCTTCCAAGATTTTTGGCGCAAACGCACCCGCTGTCCCATTGCCGCAAGCTGCAACCACCTTGATCGGCTTTTTCAGTTTTGCGCGCTCGGTCAGCTCCTTGAAATAGACATCTGCAAAGCCGTCGACAAACCTGTAGCTTCCACCACCTTTCAAATCAAAGGCAGCGTCCAGAACGATTTCCTTGAGCCGTCCCATCTCGTCTGGACCGAAGGTGAGCGGACGGTCGATACCCATTTTTACACCGGTCCAGCCATTGTCGTTGTGGGACGCCGTGATCATTGCAACGGCCGGAACATCGAGTGCAAACTGCGCGAAATAGGCCATTGGCGACAAAGCCAAACCAATGTCGTGAACGTTTACGCCCGCTGCCAGAAGTCCGTTTATCACAGCCATCTTGATCGATGCGGAGTAGCCGCGGAAATCATGCCCAACGACGATATCGGGCCGCACGCCGCGCTCATGAATGAGTGTGCCGATGCCCATACCGAGCGCCTGCATTCCCATCAGGTTGATTTCTTTTTCGAATAGCCAACGCGCGTCATACTCGCGGAAGCCCGTCGGCTTCACCAGCGGCAACGTTTCATATTCATAGGTGTTCGGTGTAAGGGCAGGTCTTGGCTTCGGAAACATGAAGTCCTCTAAAAGCTTTGGCATCTAATTGGTGTATAGGAGGCCATTGTGACAGCAAAGACAAATCTACTGGATCAGTACTAGGGTGCCGTTCGAAATGTCAAACCGGTCCAGTTTGTTGAGGGCCGTCATGCCAAGTAGCGGGATCGACAGACTGCTGTCTTGCAATACCAATGCCTCAATGTTTCTCAAGTTGATCCGGCCGATCTGCAGCCGGTCGATGATAGCCCGGGCGCCATAGGTGGTTCCGTTGGCGGTACTGACCCGAAGTTTGAAATCGTCGTTTGCCGGGAAAATACCCACAGTCCGCGCGACTGAAACCGGCAGAACCGTCGCAGACGCGCCCGTATCGACCAGCATTTCATGCATCTGACCGTTCAGATGAACGTCTGCCACAAACTGACCGCTTCGGTTTGCCGATATCCGATGCCAGCGTTCACCGGTCTCTAAAGGGGCATTTGATGTTGCAGCTGCAGTCTCACTTGTCTGGTTGTTTTGATGTTCAACCCATAACGGGACGATAGGCGCAATTGCTGCGCACAAAACCAGGACGATTAGAAAACGATACATGGGCCGCCTCGTTTGCCGGAAGCCTAGCGCTATCACAACAACCTTATCGCACCGTAAAGCGTTCTGGGTTCAATTTAGACACCCGAACATCGGTCCAATACGGCTGACACAAAAGAAAAACGCGGCGCCATTGGCACCGCGTTTAAAGACAAAAAGCCGTCAGATTTATTTGGTGCCGTACATCCGGTCACCAGCGTCTCCAAGACCGGGCACAATGTAGCCCTTTTCGTTGAGCTTCTCATCAATGGAAGCCGTATAGATCGGCACATCTGGCTGTTTCTCGTTGAATTTCGCCACACCTTCAGGAGATGCCAGCAGGCACAGGAACCGGATGTTGTTTGCGCCGCGTTCTTTCAGTTTATCGACAGCTGCGATGGCCGAGTTTCCGGTCGCCAGCATTGGGTCGACAACAATCACGAGACGTTCGTTCAGATCTTCCGGAGCCTTGAAATAGTATTCGACCGGCTCAAGAGTTTCCGGATCACGATAAAGGCCGACGTGGGCGACGCGTGCAGACGGCACGAGGTCAAGCATACCTTCCAAAAGACCATTACCGGCGCGCAGGACGGATGCAAATACAAGCTTCTTGCCCGCCAGTGATGGTGCCTGCATTTCGGCAAGCGGCGTTTCGATGGTCTGGCGAACCAGCGGAAGATCGCGGGTCACTTCGTAACACAGCAGCGTCGAAATCTCGCGCAATAGACGCCGGAACCCCTGAGTTGACGTTCCCTTGTCGCGCATGATGGTGAGTTTGTGCTGGACCAGCGGATGGCTGATGACATTTGCTCCGGACATATCTGCCTCTCTTTGTGTGGGCCGCATCCGATAGCGGGCGGTCTTCCGTTTGTTTGATGTTGTGGACCTATGCCCCGAACGGCAACCAAAAAATAGAGCCCGGGTTCATGATTTTTTCCAGTTTTTCCCGCAATTCCCGGTTTTCGGAGATTATCGCGGCTCCAGCCCGGCTGGTTCCCCCTTCCAGAATGCAGGACAACGGCAATTGTTCTTGCTCAACATCCAGCTCCTTGCGGAGCATGGCCGCAAGTCTGTCCGTCAACGCAATCGTGACAGCGCGAAGTTCCGTCTGCCGGTCCAATGCCTGATCATCAGACACGTCGTCAGTTTCGGATTTCATACTGAGAACACCGGTGCTCACGAACAATCCGGCGTGTTCTGCCTCGCCCGGTCCTGTCAGCGTATCAAGCTCATCCACGTCATATCCGGCCCAGGCCAGCGGCTCCACAAGGGAATAGACCATTCTTTGGGCAGTCAGATGAAAGGGCACAATATCCTGATTTGCGGGATTGGCCTTCACAGGATGCGCAAAAGTGTCTCCGAACGATACGTCACCCTCGGCGGCACCGCCCTCCCAAAGCGGAGCAAAACTTTGCAGCAAACGGTCGAGCAGAACGGTAGCATCGACCGACCCCCATCCTTCGCTACCAACCTTTACAACGAGGTTTCCCGGACGCGTGGATTGACCTTCGCCAAAGAGATCCGGACGCAAGGCCAGCGCTTCGCCAAACCGCTTCAAGTGGCGCTGGAGGAGTTTAAAGAAATCACCTTCCTGCTCGGCGCTTAGCTGAAGTCCGTTGGCCAGTTCTTCGATTTCAAAACGGATCAAAGCGTCTGCATCAACTCGGAAAGGATCGACGGGATCGGAGGAAAATGATCCTGCGGCGAACATGTTGATGACCGCTAATGCCGCGGCCTCACGGCCTTTGACTTCGGTTCCAGCCATAGTGTCTTCGTAGGACCAGCCCTGAGGTGTGTGCACATCCATGTAGGCAGCGAGAATTGCCAAGTCCGATGCCGCTGCAAGAAGCTCATCCGCCGACTGAAAGTTTCGCGCCGACGCAAGTGCGCTCCACCGATCAACGCCCCCTGCTTCAAACAAACGCCAGACGCCGTAGGGCGGGATCTGGAAATCGGGATAGGTCTGCTTGGTGATTTCAAGAACCTGGATCAAGGCTTGATCCAGTTTGCTGATGTCCACGCTCACATGATCCAATTTATCAGCGAGCGCACGATCCAGAAGGTTGTTCGCGACTAAGCGAACGCGTTCGGCCTTGAAGGTTTCCAACAGGCCGTTGTCGTTTTGGGCTTTGGTGGTCATGGTCGGCGTACTTAGCTGCCAATCTTTGCGCTGTCGAGCCGGGTCAGCAACCGGTTGCGGGTGCTGTCGTCACAAAACGCGGCCATGATGGCCGTCCGGCTGATCTCCATTTGATCGTCTCTTGTCCAGCCAAACGTCTCCGCAACAGACGAATACTCTTTGCCCAGCGTTGTGCCAAAGAAAGGCGGATCATCGGAATTCAAGGTGATCTTGACGCCTTCTTTTCGAAGCATGTTCACCGGGTGAAAGCGCAAGACGGAATAAACGCCAAGCGCGATGTTCGATCCCGGACACACTTCCAAGACAACGTCTTCGTCGACGAGCCGTTTCACAAGATCCCGATCCTCAATGGCCCGGACGCCATGGCCAAGACGTTTAACCCGCAAGAACTCCAGAGCTGCGGTAATGCTTTCCGGTCCGCCAAACTCCCCCGCATGGGCTGTCGTTCCCAACCCGGCATCGGCTGCCATACGGAACGCTTTGGAAAAGTTTGCGGGATGTCCGGAGCGTTCATCTCCTGCGAGGCCAAATCCGGTGACCAAGGGATGTGGATTGCCAATCACTTCCTTGACGACTCTTTCGACGGAGGCCGTCCCGAAGTGCCGCACACCGATTGCGATCATCCGGCCGTCTATGGCCGTATCGATTTTTGCCCGTTCGATCCCGGCAGCGAGGCCCTCCACATAGGACCGGTAGGAAAGACCGGCGGCTTGAGCATGATCGGGCGAAATGAAAATCTCGCCGTAGATCGCCCCTTCCGCTGCAAGCATCCGGAAATAAGTCTCGGCAAGGAGGGCATAGTCAGCCGGTGTCTTGAAGACGGAACTGGCCGTGTCATAGGCTTTTAGGAAAGAGGTAAAATCGGACCAGACGTACTGCCCCTTGCCGTCAATTACCTCTGAGACATCGACGCCATGCTGATCAGCGAGTTGACGAACGAGACGCGGAGGAGCGGCCCCCTCAATGTGGCAGTGAAGTTCGACCTTTGGGACCGCGAGGGTCTCGTCCTTACCTTTTGGGGCCACAGTCGTCCGCTGTCCTTCTCTTACAGGAAACTGGTTCCATGCGGGCCTTGGTCGATCCCAAGATGATCCGCAACGCTCTCCCCAATATCGGCGTAGGTCTTACGCCCGCCAATACCCTTGCCCGCAATGCCCGGTCCCGTGGCGATCACAGGAACATGTTCGCGGGTATGATCCGTCCCGCGCCAGGTCGGGTCGCATCCGTGATCAGCCGTCAGGATTAGGAGGTCACCCTCCCGCATTTTGGCAATCATTTCCGGAAGACGTCCGTCAAAGTGCTCCAGTGCCGCTGCATATCCCGGAACATCGCGGCGATGCCCATAAAGGGAGTCGAAGTCGATGAAATTGGCGAAGATCATGTCGCCATCTTGCGCCAGATCCATGGCTTCAAGGGTCTTGTCAAAAAGCTGATCATTGCCAGCCCCCTTAAGAACCTTGGCAACACCCTGATGCGCAAAGATGTCGGAGATTTTTCCAATGCCATAGACAGTCCGACCATCAGCAGTCAGCCGATCAAGCAACGTTGGCTCAGGCGGCAAAACGGAATAATCGCGGCGGTTGGCCGTGCGCTCAAAGGTATCAGCACTGTCGCCGATGAAAGGACGCGCAATCACGCGCCCGATGTTGTACGGGTCTGCGAATTCGCGCGTGATTTCGCAAAGGTCACAGAGCTTCTCCAGGCCGAAATGCTCTTCGTGAGCAGCGATCTGAATGACCGAGTCAGCGGAAGTGTAGAAGATCGGCTTACCGGTCTTCACATGCTCCTCCCCGAGTTCTGCGATGATCTCGGTCCCGGAGGCATGTTTGTCGCCCAAAATTCCATTCAATCCGGCCTTTTCGCTGATCTTGGAAATCAGCTCTTTCGGAAATGTCGGGATTGTTTCCGGGAAATAGCCCCAGTCGAACCGGACTGGCACGCCCGCGATTTCCCAGTGCCCGGACGGGGTATCCTTGCCGTTTGAGACTTCGGCTGCATAGCCCCAAAGTCCTTCTGGCTCCCCAGAATAGGTCAGACCCGGGACGTCTTCACCGGTGGACAGACGCCCGGCCGCACCAAGCCCAAGCCGGTCCATATTCGGGACAGACAGAGGACCAGAGCGAAGGCCGTCTGTGTCGCCTTTTCCTGCCGCGCAATGCTGCGCGATGTGGCCAAGGGTATCCGACCCCACATCGCCAAAGGCGTCCGCATCCGCCGCGCCGCCAATCCCGAAACTGTCCAGTACGCACAAGATCGCACGGGGCATGAGCATCTCCTCATTATTGTTGCCGGCAGTTTCTGCCGGAGAGGGCCGGGTTTTACGCCCGGCCCGGCCGCGGTCACGGCGCGACGCGCTCTACAACACTCGGACGATCCATGACGTCCTTTGCTGAACCGACTGTGTAGGCTGCACGCAATGCGATCGCTGCGGCTTCTGCTTCTTCTTCATTGCGGGCATGCACGATTGCGAGGGGGCTATCTGCGTCAACCGAATTGCCCACGCCGGCAAGGCTTGTGAAACCAACGGATGGGTCGATCACATCGGCAGCCGCTTTACGTCCGCCGCCAAGCGCAACAACGGCAACACCGACACCACGTGCGTCGATTTCCGTGACAACGCCGTCCTCAAACGGATAAACCGGTGCCTCGAAATTGGCTTTCGCAAGATAGAGTTCCGGCTTGTCCATGAAGTCGGCTGGCCCACCAAGCGCGCTCACCATCTCGGCGAACTTATCTGCCGCCTTGCCACTCTCAAAAGCTGTCCGCATCATATCACACCCAGCCTCGGCATCAGGTGCGAGGCCGCCGCTTGCGAGTAGCTCACCGCCTTGCGCAACGGTGACGTCCCAAAGCCGGTTGTCGATAGCAGTCCCTTTCAGGAAATCGACAGCGTTCTGCATCTCGATTGCATTGCCCGCAGCAGAGGCCAACGGCTCATTCATATCGGTGAGCAGAGCGGTGGTTTTGAGGCCTGCGCCGTTCGCGACCAAGACAAGGCTCTCGGCAAGCGCGCGCGCTTCGTCCAGCGTTGCCATGAACGCGCCACTGCCCCACTTCACATCGAGCACAAGCCCTTGAAGACCCGCTGCCAGTTTCTTGGACAAAATGGATGCAGTGATCAGGTCAATGCTCTCGACCGTCGCGGTTACATCCCGGATGCCATAAAAGCGTTTGTCGGCCGGAGCGAGATTGCCAGTCTGACCGATCACGGCACAGCCGACTTCCTTTACGACCTTCTTGAAAAGCGCATTGTCCGGCTGGGTCTTGTAGCCAGGAATGCTGTCGAACTTGTCGAGTGTACCACCAGTATGGCCAAGACCACGACCAGAGATCATCGGGACAGCTGCACCGCAAGCCGCAAGTGCCGGAGCCAGCATAAGCGAAACATTGTCACCCACACCCCCAGTGGAGTGTTTATCAAGGACCGGAGCGTCAATATCGGACCAGTCCAGAACATCGCCGCTGTCGCGCATCGCGAGCGTTAGAGCGACACGCTCATCAATGGTGAGACCCTTGAAAAAGACCGCCATGGCAAGGGCGGAAACCTGTCCTTCGGTGACAGATCCGTCAGCGAGGCCCTTTACGAAAAACGCGATCTCTTCGGAGGACAGCGCTCCGCCGTCCCTTTTTTTCCGGATGAGCTCTTGTGGCAGCATCTTAGTATCCTTCACCCACTGCGGCGTCTTTGCCGTCTATCGTTGCCGTGAGAGCATCGAGCAACCCGCTCGCGCCAAAACGGAAGGTTGAGGCGGACACCCAATTGTGTCCCATGATCTTGTCTGCAAGCGCGAGATAAGCGGCCGCATCCGAAGCGGTTTTGATCCCGCCGGCAGGTTTAAAGCCGATGACGCGCTCAGCGTTGTCGCGCCGCGCTTCTTCGATGGCCGTCAGCATGATTTCAGCAGCTTCCAAAGTGGCGTTGACAGCAACCTTGCCGGTCGAAGTCTTGATGAAATCCGCACCGGCTGCGATCGCAACATTGGACGCAGCATGGATCAAGAGCGGATCCTTGATCTCGCCTGTCTCGAGAATAACCTTCAAGATGGCAGGTTCTGGAATCGCGGCCTTGACCTGAATGATCTGCTCTTCGGCGAACCCTTTACGGCCCTCGACAAACGTCCGGTAAGGCATGACGAGGTCAATCTCATCCGCACCTTCGGCTATCGCCTGGCGAGTTTCAGCGACCACAGCTTGCGTGTCTTCACCGCCAGCCGGGAAATTGACGACTGTCGCAACTTTGACCCCAGTGCCGGCGAGTTCCTTGACAGCCTGCTCTACGAAGCGGGGCCACACGCATACGGCAGCGACGGCGCCATGCGGAGTTACCGTGCGATTTGTCAAAGCCGTAATATCTGCAGCCGTGCAATCGTCATTCAGGTTGGTCAAATCCACCAGGCCAACGGCCCGTTTGGCGGTTTCAATCATATCGGTCATTGGCCGACCTCTTTTACAAAAGCGCGGACGAGCTGCTTCATCCGTTCCATGCCGGTGAGCGCAACGGACTTGGTTTCGTCGTGCGACAGGGCATGGGTTTGCATGCCAGCACCGTAGTTGGTGATGATGGACATCGCTGCGACGCGCATCCCCAGGAACCGGGCCATGATGACTTCCGGGACGGTCGACATGCCGACCGCATCCGCGCCCAGTATCTTGGCCATGCGGATTTCGGCAGGCGTCTCAAATGACGGGCCGGAGAACCACATGTAGACGCCTTCTGCGACAGGGTCGCCAGTTTCTTCGGCAACTTTCTTCATTGCCGCCCGAAGGTCCTGATCATAAGCCGCGCTCATATCGAGGAACCGCTTCTCATCTTCTTCGCCGATCAACGGGTTTTTGCCCGACCAATTGATATGATCCGAAATGACCATCGGACTGCCGGGAGCGACGTCTTCGCGCAAGGACCCTGCCGCATTGGTTGCAAGCAGGATGTCGCAGCCGAGCTCCTTCAAGGTTTCAACTGGAGTCCGCATGACCGTCGGATCGCCACCTTCATAATAGTGCGCACGGCCCGACAGGATGACCACAGGAACACCGGCAAGCGTACCGGCAACCAGTTCGCTGGAATGCGATGTTACCGTGGACACCGGAAACTCGGTCAGATGGGCATACGGAATGCGGACTGCATCCTCGACCTCTTCAGCCAGGGTTCCGAGCCCTGATCCCAGAATCATGCCAATTTTATAGGAGCCCTCACGGGCGGCGCGGACAATATCCGCGCACTCACGGCCATAACCACTCATGGTGGGTCAGTCCTTCTTGTCTTCTAGTTCAAATGCCGCCGGCAGCAATTCATCAAGTGTGAAGCTGCGGCGAATGCCGTTGAGGTCCGCAACATGGACCACAAGATTTTCAGTTCCGAACTCTGCAAACCGCTGACGGCACATGCCGCACGGGGTGCAAAGGGCCGCATCGCCAATCACGACCGCTTCTTCGATTTCCCGGTAACCGGCGGCAATCATGGCGCTGGCTGCACCACCTTCAGCGCATACGCTGACCGGGTAGGATGCATTCTCCACATTGCAGCCGGTGAAAATCGTCCCATCCGGAGTGCGGAATGCTGCCCCGACCAGAAAGTTGGAATAAGGAGCATATGCCTTTTCGCGCACCGCCTTGGCGGCCTCGAACAGCTTGTCCAGATCACTCATGACCGCTCCTTCAGATACGGAATGCCAGCAGCTTTCGGCGGGATCGCTTTCCCGATGAAGCCCGCAAGCAGGATGACCGTCAGGATGTATGGCAGCGCCTGGAAGAACTGGACCGGGATCTCGCCAATGCCAGGAACTTCTTGTCCTTGCATGCGGATCGCCGTTGCATCGAGGAACCCAAAGAGCAGGCAAGCGAACATCGCGCTTGCAGGCCGCCACTTGGCGAAGATCAGCGCTGCAAGTGCAATAAAGCCCTTACCGGCGGTCATATCCTTGATGAAACCGGCAGACTGAGCGATCGAAAGATAACTGCCCGCAAGCCCGCAGAGAATGCCGCATGCAATCACGGCCCGGTAGCGAAGCCAGGTCACCGAAATACCTGCCGTGTCCACGGCGGCCGGGTTTTCACCCACCGCGCGAAGTCGCAAACCAAAACGCGTGCGGAACAGCACCCACCACGTGACCGGCACGGCAACAAAGGCGGCATAGACCAGGATGTTATGACCGGACAAAAGCTCGGCATAGATCGGGCCGATAATCGGCACATCGCGCACTTGCTCAGCGCCCGGCAAGACGATGTCGCGGAAGCGGCCATCCCCTTGAAGCGACGGCGTCCGCCCCCCCTGGCTGAACCAGGTTTGTCCGAGCAGGGCCGTCAATCCGGCCGCAAGGAAGTTGATGGCAACGCCGGAGACAATCTGGTTGCCGCGGTTGGTGATGGATGCAAATCCGTGGATGAGCGCCAGGCCAATCGATACGGCAATGCCCGCCATGAGCCCAATCCAGGCGTTGCCAGTAATGAAGGCGACCGCACCGGCGCCGAAGGCAGCGCCAAGCATCTTGCCTTCCAAGCCAATGTCAACGATCCCCGACCGTTCGGAATAAAGTCCTGCCAGACAGGCCAGCAGGAGCGGCGTTGACAGGCGGACCGTGGAATCAAGTGTCAGGATCAACGTCTCAAACATGATCAAGCCTCCTGCGCCGTTTTGGGCCGAGCGGGCATGAAAAACTGGGCAATCGCAGGCCGGAACATGTGCTCAAGCGCACCCGCAAACAGGATGACCAGACCTTGGATCACAATGATCATGTCGCGTGTGATGTTGGGCATCTCAAAGGAAAGCTCTGCGCCGCCCTGATACAACATGCCGAACAGGATAGACGCTAGCAGGATACCGACCGGGTGGGCCCGACCCATAAGCGCAACGGCGATGCCGACAAAGCCATACCCAGTCACGAAATCGATCAACAAGCGATGCTGGGACCCCATGATCTCGTTGATCGCCATCATGCCAGCAAGACCGCCGGAAATCAGCATGGTCACCACTGTGATGCGGACCGGCGAAATGCCTGCATAGACTGCCGCGGTCGCATTGGCGCCGAAGGAGCGGATTTCAAACCCTAGTTTGGTCCGCCAGATCAACAGCCAAACCAGAACGCAGGCTGCCAACGCAACAAACAACGCCAGATTGACCGGCGCGAAACCGAAGCCGAACGACGGGAAGATGTCGTTCAGGAACGGCAAGCGGCCGCCATCTTCAAAGGTCCGAGTCTCGTTCTGCATGGAGCCCGGCTTTTTCAAAAAGCCATTGAGCAGATAGACCATCAAGGACGCAGCAATGAAGTTGAACATGATGGTGGTGATAACTACGTGGCTGCCGCGCGTTGCCTGTAGCCAGGCCGGGATGAAGGCCCATGCCGCGCCCATCAATGCGGATCCAAGAATAGCGAACGGCAATGTGACGTACCACGGCACATAATGGTCCAATGCCAAACACGCGATGGCCACGCCTAGACCGCCCAGGTACGCCTGCCCTTCACCGCCAATGTTGAAGAGGCCTGCGTGAAACGCGACCGCCACCGCGAGCCCGGTGAAGATAAAGTTGGTTGCGTAAAAGAGTGTGTATCCGAATCCTTCCGTGTAGCCGAGAGAACCCCAGATTAGGACTTTCACAGCATCGATCGGGTTTTCACCGATCAAGATCACCACAAGACCGGAGACCAGAAATGCGGCCGCAAGATTCAGGAACGGGATCAGGCCGTAATCGACCCACCGGGGTAGCTGGCCGCCACTCATTGGACGTCTCCTTCAACGGCGATCTTTTTGTCCTCAATCCCGGCCATCAGCAGGCCAAGATCACTTTCTTCAGCATCCGCGCCACGTTCGCCCACGACCTTGCCGTCGAACATCACAAGCACCCGGTCTGACAGGCCACGGATTTCGTCGAGCTCCACGGAGACCAAAAGGATACCTTTTCCCGCATCCCGTAATTCAATTAGCCGCTTGTGAATGAATTCGATTGCACCGATGTCCACACCGCGGGTCGGCTGGCCAACCAAAAGGATGTTTGGGTCCCTTTCGATTTCCCGAGCCAGAACAACCTTCTGCTGGTTGCCACCTGAGAAGTTAGCGGTCTTGAGCATCGGATTTGGTGGCCGGATATCGTATTTCTCGATTTCATCGACCGCATTTTTCTTGATCGCTGGCAGGTCCAGCAGAAGGCCTTTTGAATAGGCAGGATCCCGGTGATACCCGAGAATGGAGTTCTCATACTCGGAGAAACTGTTGATCAGCCCCATACGGTGCCGGTCTTCTGGAACATGGCCCATGCTCTTTGCGCGCATATCGGCGGCGTCCGGTGCCCGGTTGGCCAGATCAATCGTCTCACCGTTGATTTTCAAGGTACCCCGGGTGGCGCGACGGATGCCGGAAAGAGTTTCGAGAAGTTCTGACTGCCCGTTACCGGATACGCCCGCAATGCCGACGATTTCGCCTTCATGCACCTTGAAAGAAACATCCTTCACAACTTCGACGCCGCGGCTGTCTGTCACCGTGAGGTTCTCCACCTCGAGAACGGGCGCTTTGGGTTCGGCTGGTTTCTTGTCGACCCGCAACAAGACGCTGCGCCCGACCATCAGCTCGGCCAACTCCTCCATTGAGGTGTTCTTGGTCTCGCGAGTCGCCACCATCTCTCCGCGGCGCATGACGGACACCATGTCGGTCGCAGCCATGATCTCGCGCAGTTTGTGCGTGATCAGCAGGATGGTTTTGCCTTCGTTCTTCAGAACTTCCAGGATCTTGAACAGGTGGTCCGCCTCGGCAGGCGTCAAAACGCCGGTCGGTTCATCCAGGATCAGGACTTCGGCGCTGCGATAGAGTGCTTTCAGAATTTCGACACGCTGCTGAAGTCCGACTGGCAGCTCACCGGTGATTGCTTCTGGATCAACACGGAGCTCATATTCGGTTTCCAGGCGATGCAGTTCGGATCGGGCCCGGTTAAGACCGCCGGCCAGGAGCGCACTGTCTTCGGCGCCAAGAACGACATTTTCCAGAACGGTGAAATTGTCGACCAGCATGAAGTGCTGGTGAACCATCCCGATCCCCATCCCGATCGCAGCCTTCGAGTCCGAGATCGTGACCTTATTGCCGTTGACCAGAATGTCTCCGGTGTCGGCTTGATAAAAGCCGTAAAGGATCGACATCAAGGTCGATTTACCCGCGCCATTTTCACCGATAATGCCGTGGATTGATCCCTTCTTTACAACAAGGTCGATGTCCTTGTTGGCATGGACCGCCCCAAAGCTTTTGTTGATCTTGCGCAGCTCAATTGCAGGTGTTTCGCTCATGCCATCCCCCAGGCGTGACGATTACTTTTTGTCATTCTTGCTGTGTCCTGTTCAGCGTTCAGGCATGCCTTCAAAAAGGGCACGGCCCATCCGCCACCACATCATGGACCACAATCTTCCCCTTGGAGATTGCGTCGACCGCTGCATCTGCAGCTGCTTTCATGTCTTCTGAAATCAGGTCCTGATTGTTTTCATCCAGCACCCAGTCCATTCCGCCTTCCTTAAGGCCAAGAACCTGGATGCCTGGAGCGAAGGATCCATTCACTGCAGATGTAAAACTGTCGTAAACTGCATTGTCCACGCGCTTGCGGATGGATGTCAGTACCTTGCCCGGATGCAGGCCATTCTGATTGCTGTCTGTCCCAAGTCCGAGGACCCCAGCATCTGCGGCAGCCTGCAAGACGCCAATCCCGGTCCCACCCGCTGCCTGGATAACCACATCCGCGCCGCGATTGATCTGGCCGCGCGCCAATTCCGCGCCGCGCACCGGATCGGCAAACGCGGCCGGCGTGTCACCGGTCATATTCGACAGGACCTTGGTTTGCTTGTTTGCCGCCAGTGCACCTTGCTTATAGCCGCACAAGAAACGCTGAATGATCGGAATATCCATGCCGCCGACAAATCCGATCGTCCCGGTTTTTGAGGCCATGCCGGCCAGCAAACCACCGATGTAAGCGCCTTCATGTTCCTTGAAGACGTAGGAGCGGACGTTCGGCTGCTCGACCACCATATCCACGATGGCAAAATCTTCTTCCGGAAACTCCGACGCCACCTGGCCCAGCGCATTTGCCTGGTTAAACCCGATGGCAACAATTGGTTCACTGCCACGGCTGGCAAAGTTCCTTAGTGCTTGAAGGCTCTGCGCATCGCGTTCCAGCTCAAACTCCCGCACAGCCTCGCCGGTTTCATCGGTGAACCGTTTGACGCCGTCATAAGCGCTCTCATTAAAGGAGCCATCAAATTTGCCGCCGACCGAATACACAATCGCCGGCTCGGCTTGCGCAGCGAACGCTGCCAAACTGCCTAAAACAACAGACACTATTCCTGCACGAAAACGGACCATCAGATCCCCGCTAGACCGCGAACCGGGAAAACCCAAAGAAACGCATCCCGCACGCAGAACCGCGCGGGATGCCAAGACAAATCAGATTAGACTGGGCAGTTCTGATCAGACATGTAGTCGTGAACGACGATTTCGCCGGAGATGATCTTGTTCGATGCTTCTTCAACAGCAGCCTTCATTTCATCGCTGACGAGTTCTGCATTGTTGTCGTCCAGAGCCCAATCAACACCGCCTTCTTTCAGGCCAAGCACTTCAAAGCCTGAAGACCACGAGTCGTTAGCAGCATCTTCAAATGCCTGGTAAACGGCGATGTCAACGCGCTTCAGCATCGACGTCAAAACAGAGCCCGGATGAAGGCCGTTCTGGTTGCTGTCGACGCCGATGCCGAGCTTGCCGGCATCTGCAGCAGCTTGAAGAACACCGATACCGGTGGCACCTGCTGCGTGGTAGACAACGTCAGCGCCGCTGTCGAACTGAGACTTCGCCAGCTCGCCGCCCTTGACCGGGTCGTTCCATGCGGCCCCTGTCGTGCCCGTCATGTTTTCAAAGACTTCAGCGTCCGGCGCTGTCGCCATGACACCCTGCTTGTAACCGCATGCAAATTTACGGATCAGCGGAATGTCCATACCGCCAACGAAGCCGACCTTGTCGGTTTCAGACGCCATCGCAGCGAGCATGCCCACGATGTAGGAGCCTTCGTGCTCCTTGAACAGGATCGAACGAACGTTCGGAAGATCAACGACCATGTCGACGATCGCAAACTGGGTGTCCGGGAATTCCTGCGCGACTTTCTCAACCGCGTTGGCCTGAGAGAAACCGATTGCAACGATCGGGTTCATGCCGCGTTTTGCGAAGTTCCGCAGTGCCTGCTCGCGCTGGCTGTCGTTCTGGATTTCGAAGTCGCGGTACTCGGTGCCGTAATCCGCTTTGAATTGCTCAGCACCAGTGTAGGCTGCTTCGTTGAAAGACTTGTCAAAACGGCCGCCCAGATCGTAGAGCACTGCCGGCTTGATGTCGGCGGCCATTGCACCGGCCACCGAAAACGCCAGACCCGCCAAAGCGGTGCTGATGGTCAGAATTTTCTTCACGTATATGTCCTCCGACATGCGGGGGCCTGCCTTCGGCGGGCCCATTTCCCCTCGAGAGACCCAGCTGCTTTATGCAGACTGTGCCAACTGTAACCCGACCCGCGCGCTGAGAGCTTTTGCTAGGCTCTCATCCGCAACCAGATCGGTAATGACACCGGTACGCAGTGCAGCAAGTGTTGCATCCACCTTGCTTTCACCACCCACCAGCGCAATCACACGACTCCCCCGTACTTCATCAAAATGAAGGCCGACCGCACAATCTCCGAGCGGGTCGGGAGCCAATTCTCCGTCAATCGTCAAGAAGCGCCCCATCAAATCACAAACGGCGCCGCCGGACATCAGATTTTCCTGCTCCTGCTTGGAGATCATGCCGCGCTGCACGAGGTGCCCCTCATTTTCAACCGAACCCAGACCAATCAGAAAGGCATCAGACTGGCGCGCGCGGCTCATCAGATCCTGAACGCTGCGCTGGGTCAAAAACATGGACTTTTCGTCCTGATTTTCGGCAAAGTACGGCACCGGCAGATAGTATCCGACGCCACCAGTCCGCTCCTGCATCTTCTGGACGATGTCGTAAGGGTTGGCGGCCAAAGTGCGCGTCAAGGATCCGCAGATCGACATGATCTCAAGGTCGCTGCGCTGGATCTTCGGCAAGGCCTCGACTGATGCCGTCAATGTGCGCCCCATGCCAACGCCCAACCGCTTCACACCAGCACCACCAAGAAGACCTGATAAGAACTGCGCGGCGGAAACAGCCACCGCCCGCAAGGCTGCATCTTCATCGCCGCTGCCGACATCCGGGGCAATGATGCAATTGGACAGACCGAAATGAGACGTCAGCTCCCGTTCCAGCTGCAGGCATTCCATTGGCCTGCCGTCGATCTGGAACTTTACGTGCCCGGCCTTTTGCGCGTGTGCAATCAAACGATGGACTTTGGCGGGAGAGACACCAAGCTGAGCCGCGATCTCACCTTGCGTCCGGCCACCGACAAACGACAGCCACGCAGCCCGGATGGCCATGTGAGATGTCAAATCGTCGCCGCGTACCGCCATCGAGAAACCCGCTCCCAAGAGTTTAATCTCAAACACGTTTGACCAGGCAGCTCCCTCGAACCAGCCTGATCCGCCATTGCCACGACCATTTATCGGTCTTCGCAAAAGGCATTTGAAAAATTCTTCACATAGTGAGAATTTCTGCAGATCATGTCGCTTCAAGAGCTTTGCGTCAATAAAAAAGCGTCACAAAAATGCAGCAAACTGCCGCATTTTTTATCAAAGCGACGTTTTTCCGGCGGAGACGCGACCGGCAAAAAATGCCACATCATTTTCGCATCTTCAGAGCAAGTGGCAATTTTTGCCGAGCAAACCGGCACTTATTTCCCTTCTGTGGAATAAATGCACTCTGTGCGCATTTGATTTTGCCGGTTAATCAAAAATCTAGTACAGTTGGCACATTGTTTGCTCAGTAATTCACGAGCAGCGACCAAATGAGTCAAAGTACCTAAGTAGGATTAGCGAGAAACGAAAAGATAAGAAATTACATAACAAAATAACAAAAAGGGGAGACGTGGCGACCTGGTCAGACGACCGAAAGATGGAGAAACCAATGCGTCTCGACTCAACACAAAACTGTGCACTGAAAGCGTTTAAGTTACTTCTCTTCCTCTGCGTGGTCACCGTATTTTCCACGCAAACTCAAGCACGCGACTTTTTGAGGTCGCCACTTGTTTCAGCGCAATACAGCTATGATCCCGCCAACGAAGTAGACGTTGAACTGGTGCTCGCTGTCGACATTTCCCAATCCATGGATACCGAAGAGCAGGAGATCCAGCGCGCTGGATATATCTCGGCTCTGACATCTCAAGAGTTTCTGGATGCGATACAGGTCGGTCCAATAGGCAAAATCGCAATCATGTACATGGAATGGGGCGGTGTTGACGAACATTTCGTTGTCGCCGACTGGACAGTTGTCCAAGATGCGGCTTCAGCGGCACATTTCGCTTCCAAGGTTTCTGAAGCTCCGTTGCGGCAGGTGCAACGAACATCGATTTCCTCCGCACTGGAGAAATCGGTCTGGATGGTTCAGAACAACAAGTACACGGGTTTGCGGCAGGTCATCGACATTTCGGGCGATGGCCCGAACAACCAGGGCGGCTCAGTGACAGCCATGCGTGACCGCATGGTGAACGCCGGCGTGACCATCAACGGCCTTCCGTTGATGATGAAATCAAACAAAAACACCTGGCAAGCCATGCTGAACCTCGACCATTATTACGAAGACTGCGTGATTGGTGGCCCGGGTTCGTTTGCAATCCCTGTGCGATCGAAAGAAGGCTTTGCAGATGCAATCCGCATGAAACTCGTCATGGAGATTGCCGGAATTTCGATGCCAGAACCGGACAACTACTTCCACACTGTCTCCGCACGTGAACCGGTGCGTTGCAATTTGTTCGACTGATCAAGCCACGTCTCCATCAGTGTCTTTCAAGCGCACCTGTTTCCCGCAGGTGCGTTTTTTATCTTCAGATTTCAGCGGCTTTCCGGTCTGGTTGAGCGAAACTGTCTCAGCAAATTCCGATCTTTCTTTGCGCCTGGCCGCCTTTGACGCTAAACACGAAAACAATTTCCAATCCGTTCTCAAAGGACGCCTCTCATGCCCGCCAAACCAACCCTTGCCCTGGTGGCCCACGATGCCAAAAAAGACGCCATGGTCGAGTTTGCCGAACGGCATGAAGAGAAACTGACATCATTCGATCTTGTCGCGACCGGCACGACGGGCGGCCGCATACAAGAGGCCTGCCCCAGCCTGAACATCAATCGATTTAAAAGCGGGCCGTTGGGCGGCGATCAGCAAATTGGTGCGATGATTGCCGAAGGACGCCTTCATGGTTTGATTTTCTTTGTCGATCCGCTGTCCCCGATGCCCCACGATGTCGATGTAAAAGCTTTGATGCGCCTTGCTGTTGTGTATGACATGCCAATGGCGTTGAACCCTTCAACGGCCGGGATTCTGCTTCGGTCATCCCGCCTGACTGGATTGACGACAACGTCCAACACACCGGAAGTGGGCGCGGTTGCCCAATGACGTTCCAATCCCAAGCTCCATTTTCCTATCCGGTCCTGGTTGCCGATATCGGCGGCACAAATGCGCGTTTCGCGATGGTCGAGAATGAGACGGCACCCACCCGGATGTGCGGCAAGACAGCAACCGCAGATCATGCAGACATTTCCTCAGCCATTCGGCAGACCGTATTGCCAAACACTTCGGAACATCCGAGGACTGCCATCATTGCGGTGGCAGGCCCGGTCACCGGCGACACGATACCACTGACAAATGCAGCTTGGGTGATCGAACCGCTCAAGATGATCTCAGAGCTTGGTTTTGACCGGGTCGTTGTCCTCAACGACTTCGAAGCTCAAGCCCTTGCCTTGCCTGGATATCAGGGTGCGGACATTGAGCAGGTTGGTAAAGGTGAGGCCCGGCCAAACGCGACGAAATTTGTCCTTGGCCCCGGCACAGGCCTTGGAGCCGCCTCCATGATCTATGCGGCCGACACCTGGGTACCGGTTCCCGGAGAAGGCGGGCATGTGGAACTGGGGCCCGTAACTCCCGAAGACTTTGAGATTTGGCCTTTCATAATCAAGCGCAATGGCCGAATCGGTGCCGAGGAGGTTTTGAGTGGCACGGGGCTTCCGCGCCTCGCCGGGGCCGTTTCCACGTGGATGGATATGACCCGGGACTTTACGACGCCCGCGATGATCACGAAGGCTGCAGAAGAGAACGACCCGGTTGCTCTGAAAACGCTGCAGGTTTTTGCAAGGGCTCTTGGCCGTGTTGCTGGGGACTTTGCGTTGACGACCCTTGCTCGCGGCGGGGTGTATCTGACCGGCGGCATCACGCCGCGCATCCCGCAGTTCTTGACGGACGGAAATTTCCGCGCTGCCTTTGAAGCAAAGGCGCCTCATGAACAGCTGATGCACAAAATCCCGACCTTTATTGTGCGTCATCCGGACCCTGCGCTGGAAGGTTTGGCGGCCTATGCCCGACAACCCGAACAATTTGCGGTCGATCGGCGCGGGCGCGAATGGATAGTCAATCCGGCAACAATCCCGGCGTGAGGCCCCGATCATCCGTGGCAAAAACACCTGAGTTCAAAACGTCCTTACCGATTGACGGGGTTCTGCCGGAACTGCTCTCAGCGCTAGAGACAAACACCAACGCTGTTCTTGTTGCAGAACCAGGCGCTGGCAAAACGACACGCGTACCGCTCGCGCTTCTGAATACTTCTTGGCGGGGCGACGGCAAGATACTTGTCCTGGAACCACGGCGCCTCGCAGCGCGAGCCGCCGCCCGGCGTATGGCAAGTGAACTTGGCGAACGTCCCGGCGAAACCGTTGGTTACCGCGTGCGAATGGAAACCAAGGTAAGCGCTCACACACGGATCGAGGTTGTTACCGAAGGTGTGTTCACCCGTATGGTTCTCGATGATCCGGAATTGAGCGGTGTTGCCGCAATCCTCTTTGATGAATTCCATGAGCGGTCGCTCGATGGAGATCTGGGTCTCGCCCTAAGCCTGGACGTACAAGGCGCCTTGCGAGAGGATCTTCGGCTCGTCCCGATGTCTGCGACGATTGACGCATCCGGTATCGCCCAGTTGCTGGGCAACGCTCCTGTGATCGAAAGCAAAGGCCGCAGCTTTCCGGTTGAAACGCGTTACCTTGGCCGCGCTCAAAACGAGCGGATCGAACATCAGATCGCAAGGGCCATTCAACAGGCCATCCGCGAAGAAAGCGGTTCTGTTCTTGTTTTCCTGCCTGGTCAGGGAGAAATCAAACGGACGGCGGATCTGCTTGCTGGAAAAGTTGCGCCAGACTGCCAGATCGCGCCGCTTTATGGCGGCCTCGACAGCAAGGCGCAGGATGCGGCCATCCGGCCAGCCACCGATGGCAATCGCAAGATCGTGCTCGCCAGCGCCATTGCGCAGACCTCTCTCACGATTGAGGGGGTCCGTGTTGTCATCGACAGTGGCCTAGCGCGCGTTCCCAGATATGAGCCGCAAACGGGCCTCACACGTTTGGAGACAGTGCGGGTTTCGAGAGCTTCTGCTGACCAAAGACGGGGGCGTGCCGGGCGGACGGAACCAGGTGTGTGTTACCGGCTTTGGGACGAAGCGCAAACTGTTTCACTGCCCGCAGCCGAGACACCGGAAATTCTGGAAGCCGATCTCACCGGCCTCGTGCTGGATCTTGCGGCCTGGGGCACCTCGGATCCGGCATCTCTCACGTTTCCAGATCCACCACCAACAGCTGCCTGGAACGAAGCGGTCACGCTTTTAGCGGACTTACATGCGCTCGACAGTTCAGGGCGGTTGACAGCGGAGGGAAAAAGCCTCGCAAAGCTTCCTTTGCATCCGCGGCTCGCCCACATGGTGATGGAGGGCGCGGCGAGGGACTTGGGCTACACGGCAGCGCTCATCGCCCTGTTGCGTTCTGAACCTGGGCTCGGCGGGCGGGATCCGGATCTGCGCGCCCGCTTGCAGGCGGTGAAGAACGACAGAGGCCAACGCGCAAAGGACGGCAAAGCCCTAGCAGCGCGGTGGTTGAAACTTGCCGGCGGCAGCGGCTCGGAAATCGATATAGAATGCGGCGGCATGCTGCTCGCTCTCGCCTATCCAGATCGCGTCGCCCAGGCACGAGGCGCAACGGGGCGCTTCCGGTTGGCGAATGGCCGGGGCGCCGAGCTGCCCACGGAGCATGGCTTGGCATCAGAACCATTCCTGACTGTAGCGGATATTCAAGGCAAAGCAGCGAGTGGCAGGATCCAGCTTTGCGCGCCCATAAGCCGCGATGAAATCGAGGATTTGTTTTCCAACGACATCGTTGAAGACGATGAGGTGCAACTGACCAAAGAAGGTGCCCTGAAGGCACGGCGCGTCTTGCGGTACAAGGCCGTGGAGCTGCAATCGCGAAACATAACCTCACCCGATCCAGCAGCTATCGAGAAGGCCCTCTTGTCAGAGGTCCGGCGGCGCGGGATTTCCCGCCTCCCCTGGAGCAAGGATCAGGACCGTCTGCGCAAGCGTCTGGCATATGCGCGGGACAATGGTGCGGCCGATCTCCCGGATCTGTCAGACCATGCGCTCGCCGCCGGCCTCGAGGACTGGCTTGCGCCGTTTCTCGCTGGCCTGACCAGCTTGACCGTGATTGACGCTGCCGTGCTCGGAACCGCGCTCGCCGCCAAACTTCCTTACGATGCGACTGAGAAACTTGAAGCCATCGCACCGTCCCATTTCACGGCCCCGACCGGAAGCCGGGTACCAATCGACTATGGCGCGGCGGCAGGGCCGAGTATGTCGATCCGGGTGCAGGAGTTGTTCGGCCTCAGTGAACATCCGTCGGTCTGCAACGGACGTTTGCCGCTGCTTCTGGAGCTTCTTTCTCCCGCCCAGAGACCCATCCAGATCACCAAGGATCTGCCAGGCTTTTGGGCGGGGTCCTGGTCCGACGTGAAAGCCGACATGAAAGGTCGGTATCCCAAACATCCATGGCCGGATGATCCGACTTCAGCTGAAGCCACACGGCGGGTGAAGCCAAGGGGAGGCTGAAAGTCACATTCTACCTGTGATAGAGTTTCTCCGGAGGTTTTATGCTTGATCGCCGTGACATCTTGGAAAACCTGGCGGATCGGGAAACGTTTCCCGCTAAAACGCTTGCGTATTGTCTTGAAAACCCGGCTCGCTCAGCGGCCATCTTTCTGCCAATCCTTGGCAAGGCTGCAAACGGCATTGAAGTGGACGTGGTGGAAAAGAAGTCTTTTTACCTCGGCCTTCACCTCCTCGCCGTCCTTCAAACGCCAAAGACATTTGACAGCCTTTACAAATTTGTCACTAAACGGCCCCTCCTCTTCACGAACCTTATCGGAGAAGTTGGAGTGGGCGAAACTTTTCCCCGTGTCCTGATGTGCCTCAGTCGTGGAAAGGCAACGGATCTTTGGGAAGGCTTTCAGAATGACACGCTGGATTTCATGATCCGGGATGCGTTTTTGAGGGCCTGGACCTACGAGGCTCTCAAGGGCAGGGTCAATGCAGTCTCCGCGGAACGCAGTCTTCGGGGCTTCCTGAAATCGGAAGCTGCCCCGCCACCGGACGACCCGGTCTGGAACGGCTGGTTGATAGCGATCGCCGATCTCGGATACTCGGAGCTTATGCCTCTGGCCAGGGAAGCTGTCTCTTCGGGACGAATTCTGGCGGAGGACGAAAACTTGGCAGCCAGAGAATTTGATGGTTTTGAAACCGCCCTTACCGAAGCCCAATCGAACACGGACCTGCCTGAGTTCTTAGCGGCACGCGGCTACATCCCCTTCGGCGAAGGTGATGGAGACTGGGGCGATTGTTTCGTCAATTCGCCCCAGTCTCAAAAACCGTTCTAGTCGTCGGACGCAGCGACCAGACTTGCGTTGCCACCGGCAGCAGCCGTATTGATCGAAACCACCTGCTCCAAGGCAAAGCGGGTCAGATAAGCGGGTCCACCGGCTTTGGGTCCGGTGCCGGACAATCCGGAGCCACCGAACGGCTGGGTTCCCACTACGGCACCAATTGTGTTCCGATTGACATAGACATTGCCGACCGACAGGCGGTCGACAACTTTCTTCACGGTGGCGTCAATCCGGCTATGAACACCAAGCGTCAAGCCGTAGCCAGTGGCTGCGATCTGATCGAGCACCTTGTCGATGTCTTTAGCCTTGTACCGGACAACGTGAAGAACGGGGCCAAAGACTTCACGCGTGAGCGCTTCCGCCTTGTCCAGTTCAATGATGTGCGGCGCGATCCAAGACCCGTTAGATAGGCTTCCCTCCGGCGTTTTCCCGGCAAAGCGCAGCGTCTGGCTTTCCTGCATTTCGTCGATATGCGCCTGAATGTTTGCCTTGGCTTCATCGTCAATCACCGGGCCAATGTCGGTTGATGGAAGACGGGGATCGCCAAGCTCCAGTTCCTTTGCAGCGCCTTCCAGCATGGCCAACAGGGTATCTGCCACATCTTCCTGAACATAGAGCAAGCGCAGAGCGGAGCAGCGTTGACCAGCAGACCTGAAGGCGGACATCATGACGTCATCGCAGACCTGTTCCGGCAAGGCTGTCGCATCCACCAGCATGGCATTGATACCACCGGTTTCTGCAATGAGCGGCACGATTGGACCGCGTTTCATGGCAAGTGTCCGGTTGATCGCCCAAGCGGTTTCCGTTGAACCGGTGAAGGCAACGCCGGCGACCTTCGGGTGCGCGGTCAAGGCAGCCCCAACCTCGCCATCGCCAGGCAAGAGCATGAACACGTCCTCCGGCACCCCAGCTTCATAGAGCAGCTTTGCGGTCTCATAGGCGATGAGTGGCGTTTGTTCTGCAGGCTTTGCGACGACCGCATTTCCAGCAAGCAGGGCTGCACTGATTTGACCAAGGAAAATCGCCAGCGGAAAATTCCAGGGAGAAATGCAGACAAACACGCCCCGACCACGATGACGATACCGGTTCTCTTCGCCGGTCGGTCCGGGCATCAAGCGCCCATCGCCAAACTGGGTGCGCGCTTCTTGCGCATAATAACGGCAGAAATCGACGGCCTCCCGGATCTCTGCGATCCCGTCCGGCAAACACTTGCCAGCCTCAATGGACAGGATGGTCATCAGGCGGTCGCGGTTGTCTTCCAGAAGATCCCCGACCTTTGCCAGGATGTCCGCGCGCTCTTCCACGGGGCGGCGCGACCAGCGCTCGAACCCGGCCTGAGCCACGTCCATTGCCTTTTCTGCAGTTGCCTTGTCGGCAAATGAGACTGTCCCCGCCTTGGTAGTGCCGTCCATTGGAGAAAAGATCGGGTTCGGTTCGCCATTTGCCGGGAGACCTTCGCCGATTGGTGTCGCAAACGCGAACGGAGCTATGGTCTTTGCCATTCCGCGAACAAGAATGTTGCGCTCTTCTGCCCAGCCGAACTCGACGCCATCCGAGTTTTTCCGGCTAGCCCCATAAAGATCATCGGGCATCGGGATGGAGCGGTTTGCGGCGTGGTGGCCACCATCAAGAATTTCGCGCGGCCGCTCCAACATGGCTTCAACGGGCACGGATGTATCGCCGACAATCGTCACGAAGGACGAGTTAGCGCCGTTCTCCAAGAGACGGCGTACCAAATAAGCCAGCAGATCCTTATGCCCGCCCACCGGAGCATAAATCCGGGTCGGGAACCCATCCCGCTCGCAGACGGATTTGAACAGGCTTTCACCCATGCCGTGGAGGCGCTGGAACTCGTAGCCGTCTGCATTTCCGCCCGCCAATTCCACGATCTGCGCGACCGTCAACGCGTTGTGAGTCGCAAATTGCGGATAAAGCACATCGCGTGCAGCCAGCATCCGCTTGGCGCAACAAAGATAGGACAGGTCCGTTGCCGCCTTCCGGGTGAAGACCGGATAGCCGTCCGCGCCATTTTCCTGGGCGTGTTTGATCTCCGTATCCCAGTACGCGCCTTTCACAAGACGCACCATCAACTTGCGATCGGTTTTGCGCGCAGCATCCACCAGCCAGTCGATCACGTGGACCGCTCGTTTCTGATAGGCCTGAACAGCAAGGCCAAAGCCGTCCCAACCTTTTGTGACCGGGTCCGACAAAAGTGCTGCGATGACGTCCAGGGATATTTCGAGGCGATCTGCCTCCTCTGCATCGACAGTGAAGTTCAGATCCCGCTCGCGCGCCATTTGCACGAGCTTTTTCAGGCGTGGCAGCAGTTCTTCCTGAACGCGTATGCCTTTGATGGCCTCATACCGCGGATGCAGAGCGGAAAGCTTCACCGAAATACCGGGACGGTCAGGAAGCTTTTTGTCGCCGGCCGATTTGCCGATCGCTTCGATCGCAGCGGCATAGGATTGGAAATAGCGCTCAGCATCCTTTTCGGTCCGAGCCCCTTCGCCCAGCATGTCATAGGAGTAGCGGTAGCCCTTGGCTTCCTGGGTCTTCGCGCGTTCCAAAGCCTTTGTGATGGTTTCGCCCAGAACAAACTGATGCCCAAACAGTTGCATGGCTTTGCGAGTGGCAAGCCGGACCGTCGGCATACCCATGCGCTTGACCAGGCTGGAAAGAATGTTCTGCGGCGTGTCCCCTGGATGCAAAAGACGGGAGGTGACGCCCAGCGCCCAGGATGACGCCGAAACAAGCCAAGTGTCGGATTTCGGGCCGCTCGGATCGTCAAATTTGGCTGCAGCCAGCTTGTCCTCGATCAGCTTGTCTGCCGTTTCAGCATCCGGAACCCGAAGCAAGGCCTCTGCCAACACCATCATGGCAAGACCCTCGCGGGTGGTCAGCCCAAACTCCCGCATGAAGTCTTCGACACCGCCAAGACCAACCTGAACTGACCGCATGTCATCGATGTATCCGCGGGCCCGCTGATCAATCAGTTTTTCAACGACCGGGTCTCCGGCAGCTTCTTTCAAAAGCGCTTCCACAAGGGGCTTGTCGCTCGGCGCATAATCGGCGCGAAACGGTTGCAGATCTTTTTCACTAACGCCCGGCAAAACGGCAGCAGTTGCGGACATAGGCACCTCCCAAAGTGACCCAAGCAAGGCCAAACGATACATTCACCTATGATACCCTTCAATCAACTGTATTTTTCTCTATTTTTTATCCATTTTACGAAGTATATACCTTCAGAAATCATATTTTCGGACAAAATCCACATGCTCGACGCAACGGACCGGCGAATTCTCAAGGTACTTCAGGAAGACGGCCGGATCACCAACACTGACCTTTCGGAAAAAGTCCGGCTATCTCCGACAGCGACCGCAGAGCGCGTAAAACGCCTGACACGGGAAAAATATATTGAACATTTTTCGGCAAGCCTGGACCCGAAGAAGGTGGACCGGGGGCTTTTGGTTTTTGTCGAAATCCGGCTGGAACGCACATCTCCGGAGATTTTTGATGCCTTTAAGCGGGCCGTCGAACGATCGCCCGATATTCTGGAGTGCCACATGGTTGCCGGGGGATACGATTACCTGATGAAAAGCCGGGTCAAGGACATGGAGGCCTACCGGGCGTTCCTGTCTGATGTGGTGCTGGCCCTTCCCGGCGTCCGGGAAACGCATACTTATGCGGTCATGGAAGAAATAAAGGACACGCATATTCTACCGGTCTGAGCCCAGTCCAGATGCCCAGGCTAATCACAAAGCCTTGTCTTGACCGTGTTCGTTGCCATAAGCGAGGGAGAACACTCCCGCACCATGAGGATTGAAATGAAACGTCTGCTTATCGCTGCCGCTGGACTCATCTCCGGTCTTTTCACGTTACAGCCGGTGTCGGCACAAGACAGCGACTGGCAAGACGTTCTGGACGAAGCCAAGGGACAGACGGTTTATTTCCATGCGTGGGGCGGCGAACCGAGGATCAACGCTTATATCCAGTGGGCCGCGCGGGATGTCGAAAACCTCTATGACGTCCGGGTTGTTCATGTGAAGGTCAGCGACACTGCGAGTGTCGTCTCCCAGGTGCTCGCAGAGAAGTCGGTCGGCAAGACCAGCGGTGGCGGCGTCGACTTGGTTTGGATCAACGGCGAAAACTTTGCAGCCATGAAGACAAGTGAGTTACTCGCGGAACCCGGTTGGGCGCAAAGCCTGCCGAACTGGACGTATGTCGACATGGAGAACAAACCGACAGTCCTGGTCGACTTTACTGTTCCAACCGATGGTCAGGAAAGTCCGTGGGGCATGGCCAAGCTGGTCTTTATGTACGACACTGCCCGTCTGGACACACCTCCAGCGTCTCTCAATGCGCTGCTTGACTACGCGAAGTCCAATCCGGGCCGCTTCTCTTATCCGCAACCGCCGAATTTCTACGGAACGACCTTTCTGAAACAGGCTCTCCTCAACACCATCGCGGATAAAGCCGTGCTGTCTGATCCGGTCGAACCGAACGAATTCGAGGCGCAGACGGCGCCACTGTTCAACTTCCTGGATGAGCTGCATCCGCATCTCTGGCGTCAGGGACAAGCGTTCCCGAAGAATGCGGCCCATATGCGTCAGCTCCTTGCGGACAGTGAAATCGACATCGCCTTTTCGTTCAATCCAGGTGATGCGTCCGGCGCAATTGTGAACGGCGAACTGCCACCAACTGTACGTACATTCATTTTTGATGGCGGCACAGTCGGCAATACTCACTTTGTCGCCATTCCGTTCAACAGTTCGGCTCAGGAAGGCGCACAGGTATTCGCGAACCATTTGCTGTCACCAATGGCCCAGATGCGCAAACAGGACCCGGAGATTTGGGGCGACCCGACCGTGTTGAACGTGGCTGGCCTTCCAGCCAATGAAAAAGCTTTGTTCGATACCCAAGACCTTGGACCTGCGACCCTGACACCAGAAGAACTTGGCCCAACTCTCCCAGAGCCGCATCCGAGCTGGGTCACTGCCCTGGAACAGGCTTGGGCAACACGTTACGGCGCAGGGGGCCAATAAACCCTTGGCCAAATTTCGGCCAGGCTCGAATTTACCCTCGCTGATCGTTGTGTTGCTGTTGGCGGGACCGGTTCTGGCCGGTCTTGCAGGGACCATTCTGCCGGCTTTCGGCTACCTCCCTGTTCTTGGTGCGCGAGAGATAACGCTTGAGCCTTTCGCACAGCTTTTCTCCATGCCGGGCCTGCTGCAATCAACGGCGCTGAGTTTTTGGACAGGCCTTGTTGCGTCACTGGTTTCGCTTGCAATCGTTCTTTGTTTTTCAGCCGCTTGGAGCGGTACCCAAACCTTTCAACGCGTCAGCCGTTTCCTGTCGCCACTTTTGTCAGTACCGCACGCTGCGGCCGCAATCGGTCTCGCCTTTCTGATCGCCCCGTCCGGCTTCCTTGCCCGGCTTTTATCGCCTTGGGCAACTGGGTGGGAGCGTCCGCCGGATTTGTTGCTGGTCAACGACTCATATGGGATCGCCATGACCCTTGGTCTCGTCGCAAAAGAGGTCCCTTTTCTGTTTTTAATGACACTGGCCGCTTTGAACCGACCCGAGATCAAGTCCTACACCAAAGTGGCAACCAATCTCGGTTACGCTCGGATGTCAGGCTTTTTCAAAGTCATCCTGCCCCAGATTTATCCGCTCATCCGTCTACCGATGCTGGCTGTGATCGCTTACTCGACGTCTGTGGTTGATGTCGCGGTGATACTGGGGCCCACGACGCCGGCACCGTTGGCTGCGCGGCTGGTGGTTTGGATGAATGATCCGGATCTCAGCTTGCGTCTTGCCGCGTCAGCTGGTGCATTGCTTCAGCTTGGAGTTAGCGCTGGAGCAATTCTTGTTTATTTGTTGTTCGAAGCCAGTGTCACCAAGCTGAGCTCAACCCGTTTGGCGCTAGGACACCGCATAAAAGCGGATAGCGCTGGCCGAATGGCAGCGCTTGGTACGATGGTTTTCATTGTGTCTGCCATGTGCCTTTCCCTGCTTGTCCTGATGATCTGGAGTTTAGCCAAGTCCTGGTGGTATCCGGCCCCGCTGCCCCAGAATTGGTCCGTATCGGCGCTTTCAATGGCCTTGACACAAACACCTCAGATCCTCGGCACGACGATCTTACTCGGTGTTCTGGCAGCGCTCATCAGCACGTCGTTGACGCTTTGGCTGTTGGAAACAAAAACACACGCCGCAGAGCCTGTAGATCATCAGCTAAGAACGCTCATCTTTGTGCCCCTTCTCCTGCCGCAAATTGCGTTCCTGTTCGGCCTCAAGATGTTGTTCTTGATGATTGGTCTGGATGGTAGTTTCACAGCCGTGCTTATTGCACATCTGGTTTTCGTCTTGCCCTATGCCTTTCTTGCGCTCAGTGACCCGTGGCAGCGGCAGGACCCCCGATATGCCCGCGTCGCAGCTTCCATGGGCGCCAGCAGAGCCAGAATCTTCTTCAGAGTGCAACTACCGATGCTGACACGCCCGGTCCTCGTGACGTTGGCAGTTGCCCTTGCTGTATCGGTCGGGCAATACCTCCCCACACTCATGATCGGAGCCGGCCGGGTCGTCACGGTGACAACAGAGAGCGTTGCGCTCGCAAGTGGCGGAAACAGGCAAATCACAGCCGTCTACGCCTTGCTGCAATTGCTTATCCCGTTTGCCGGTTTCGCTGTTGCTGCTGCGATCCCAGCTGTTCTATTCAAAAACAGAACCGCATTGCGCCTAGATGCTTAAGTCAATGAACGCCCGCACTCTCCAAAATCAGAAGGGTCTCATCCTGGAGAATGTAAACATCCAGCTGGATGGCCGCACTCTGTTGGAGCTTGATACAACGATTGAACCGGGGACGGTGCTGACCGTCATGGGAGAAAGCGGCAGCGGGAAATCCAGCCTTCTTGACTTCATCGCAGGGTTTTTGAAACCCGACTTCAAAGCTACAGGCCGCATCATCCTAGACGGTACCGATGTGACCAACGTTCCAGCGCAAGAGCGCCATATCGGCTTGATGTTTCAATCGCCGCTTTTGTTCCCGCACATGTCTGTCGCGCAAAATCTTATGTTTGCAATTCCTTCCGAGATCAATAATCGGACAGAACGGCAGAGGTTGGCGGAGGAAGCCCTTGAGGTCGTAAATCTTGAAGGGCTTGGCCCCAAGGATCCAGCCAAGCTCTCAGGCGGGCAGCAAACGAGAGTGGCGCTGATGCGAACTCTTTTGGCCAGACCCAAAGCCCTTTTGCTCGACGAACCTTTTTCCAGCCTCGATCAGTCGACACGCGCTGACGTCCGACAAAAAGTGTTCTCGATCGCCAGAGAACGCGCCCTGCCCGTTCTTCTGGTCACGCATGATTTCGAGGATGCTGAAATGGCAGGCGGTCCAGTCTACAGGTTAGAAAGTCCGGCGACTGAACCGCAATAATCTGGGCTGCAGCTACTCTGGCGTATCTGCTGACTGGGCTTGTAACAGTGAATAATTGTCGATCCCAATGCGCTCGATCAGAGCCAACTGGGTCTCAAGAAAATCGATGTGGCTTTCTTCATCGGAGAGCAGGGTCTCGAACAGTTTCATTGAGACATAGTCGCCCTGCTCACGGCAAACTTCGCGCGCTTCGTGGTAGAGGGAGCGGGCTGCGTACTCAGCTGCCAGATCGCCTTCGAGGCATTCTTTCACCGATTGGCCGATCCGCAGAGGGTCCAGCGTTTGCAGGTTCGGGAACCCCTCCAGGAACAAGATCCGGTCCATCAGATCCTGTGCGTGCTGACGCTCCTCTTCCGCCTCTTCCAATTCTTTGACAGCGAGTTTTCCGAAACCCCAATCCGCTAGCAAGCGGCCATGCAGCCAATACTGGTTGACCGCTGTCAACTCGTGCCGGAGAGCCTTGTTCAAGTAGTCAATGACCCGCGCGTCGCCCTTCATCAGTCCCTCTTAAAAGCTCAACGGTTCTCGGCTTTGCGCCCGGAAGACGCCCGCCGCTGTTTAGGTTTCTCATTCTCTGGTGTGTTTTCGTGAATAATGTCAATGACACTTGGAAAACATCCACCGCAACGCGGCCGGCACCCCAAATGGCGGAAGACAGATCCGGGCGTTGGGATTTTACCATTCGGATCGTCACGCATCTCTGCCGCAGCTTCGCGTAATTGCTTGTCTGATAATACATTACAGGAGCAAATGAGCATACTGGGGTCTGGCCGTTACGAGGACTTCATCGCATATAGTGTTTGACAGATGGCAGCGGAATACAGAAACCGTACTATAAAAGTCAACTTTTTAGAGCATACTTAGCACTTGGCGGATCAGCAAATGAGCAATGGCAAACCGACTGACGAACGGCGGACACTGGTTCTCACGGGAGCCAGCCGTGGTATCGGGCACGCGACAGTCAAAAAGTTCTCCGCGGAAAACTGGCGTGTCATTACGTGTTCTCGTCAAACCTTTTCCGACAAGTGTCCCTGGCCGATGGGACCGGAAGATCATATCCAGGTCGATCTCTCAGATCCGGAAAACATGGGGTTTGCGATCCAGGAAATCCGGAAGAGGCTTGAGCCCAACGGATCCCGGCTCCATGCGTTGGTGAACAATGCAGGGATCAGTCCGAAAGGAAACGGCGGGGAACGGCTCAACTCGCTGAACACTCCGATGCATGAATGGCGGAACGTCTTTCAGGTGAATTTCTTTGCCCCCATTTTGCTCGCAAAAGGATTGTTCAGCGAACTAAAGGCGGCCACTGGCTCGGTGGTGAACGTCACTTCCATTGCGGGTGTCAGGGTTCACCCGTTTGCGGGCACAGCCTACGCCACGTCAAAGGCTGCGCTTGCGTCCCTTACGCGGGAAATGGCTGCAGATTTTGGGCCGCATGGCGTTCGGGTCAATGCGATCGCGCCCGGTGAGATCGACACATCCATCCTATCTCCCGGCACAGAAGACATGATTGAAGATATTCCCCTTCGCCGTCTTGGTCAGCCGAATGAGGTTGCCGAGACAATTTACTATTTGTGCAGCGAAACATCGTCCTATGTGACTGGATCAGAAATTCATATCAACGGCGGTCAACATGTTTAATAAAAACTCAATAATCGCTTTCAAAACTCTCTCCGTTTTTTTCCTTACGCAAAAATATTAATGTCATCACGTTTAAATTTATAATTCTTCTTAGTAATTTTATGCATTTTTACCTATTCTTCATCGCTATCCCCCATACCTTGGTCAGTAATCACAGTTTTCCGGACGTGCGGGGATTCGATGAAACGTGCCTTGAAGTGGTTGGTTGATCTGAAGTTCGGCTTCAAAGTCAGCGGCGGTTTTGCAGCAATCTTGCTATTGACCGCGATCGTTGGCGGTGTTGGATATTTTGCGATATCTTCGCTGTCTGCAAGATTTGAAGTGGCTGATCAATCAGCAAATGTTGGGCGGCAAGTTCAAAGCACCTCATTGGTACGCGAGAACTATTTGAACGCGCCAACTCCGGAGCTCGCGGAAGCAACCCGCCAAGAGATCGCCGGCCTCAATTCTTCGCTTCAAACCCTTGCGAACGATGTTGCGGGAGACCCAACCGCAGCGTCTCAAGTGGATACAGCGATTTCTGCGGTCGGAGAATTTGGAACAACCTTCGATGAGGTTGTGAACCAGACACAGCAGCAGGCTGATCGATTGAAGTCTTTGAAATCCAGCGTACTGGAACTGGAAAATCTAGCGGTTTCTATCGCCGATGCTGTTCTGTCTGAAGAGAAAAAGGTCAGCGCAGACGTTTTCTCCGCCAACGGAACGTTGGAAGACGCAAACCTCATGCTGCGCGGCGTGTTTGATTTGCAGGACGATGTGTCCAAGATCCAGTTCGCCTACCTGAAAAGCAACGGCTCTCTGGACGGTGACGCTCTCGAGCAAAGCTTGAAAATCTCAGCAGAGATCGTCGACCGGACCCGCGAGATGCGGTATCGCCAGATCGAAGGCATTGAGCGCAAGACTGTGAGCAAACTTGCCGGTCAGGCCAACAAGCTCGATAAGGCGATCGCGCGGTTGAAAGAAGATCTTGGCTTTGCAGAGGCCTACGAGGCCAGAACCGCTGTTGGTACGACCCTCGATGCCATTACCGAGCTCGCTTACCAAATTCGTGAGCAAGCGATCGCTGCAGTCAGCAAATCAAAGGCAACCGTTCTGACCGCCAATACGCGGCTTGGCAGCATTAAAACGGTCATGATCGAAGCGACGGCCCTTGGTGAGCATGCGTTGCGTGCCGAGGCTGAGACACTCGCCCTGTTTGGCAACTTTGGCATCAGCGATCCGGCAGGTGTGCAAACAGAGATCACTGAGCTTGTCAAACTGGAAGAAAAACTCGTCGGCTACGCAGATGTTCTGCCCAGCACCGCGGATGCGATCAACAGCATCGCGATCTCCATCGCGAGTTTCGATCGCGCCTTTCAGGACATGCTGTCTACCAAACAAGACTTGCAGGCAAAACGGGCACAACTGGATACGCTGACCAAGCAAGTCAGCGCTGAAATTGCCGGTATTTCCCAAGCTCAATCTGAGGCAGCCGGTGCGGCTGCAACAGCTGCCGAACTCCAGATCGCAATGACTGTGCTTCTTTCCATTCTGGGCGGTGTCGGTCTAGCGATTGTCCTGAACCTTGCCATCACCCGGCCGATCAAAACGATTACGGATGTGATGAATAGCTTGGCCGGCGGCAACAATGAAGTTGCAATCCCGGGCATCGACCGCGGTGATGAGATCGGTGACATGAGCCGCACGGTTCAAGTCTTCCGTGACAACGCGGTTGAGCGCGCAAACCTGCAGGAACGCAATGCACAGGAAGAATCGGCCCGCCAGGAACGTCAACAGCGGATCGACAATCTGATCCAAGGCTTCCGTGCAACAGCCGAAGAGGCAATTGGCTCCGTGGAGTCCACCGCCGACAGCCTTGATTCAACCGCTCGCGCCTTGACGGATATTGCGCGCGACAGTGCTGGTCACGCGAGCGAAACACAATCGTCGTCCAACGAGACAACCAACAACGTTCAGACTGTTGCCAGCGCGGCAGAAGAGCTGGCGGCGTCCATCGGCGAGATCTCCCGTCAGGTAGCCCAAACAACAGATATCGTGGAACGAGCCACAACCGGCACCCGCATCACCAATCAGAAGGTCGAAGGCTTGGCAGAAGCGGCAACAAAGATTGGTGAGGTGGTCACGCTCATCCAGGCCATTGCCGAACAGACCAATCTGCTTGCCCTGAACGCAACGATCGAGGCAGCGCGGGCTGGTGAAGCTGGCAAGGGCTTTGCGGTTGTTGCGGCGGAAGTCAAAGAACTGGCGACGCAAACGTCGAAGGCGACCGAGGAGATCAGTTCCCAGATCACTGCGATCCAGACAGCCACCAAGGACTCTGTTGTCGCGATCGGTGAAATCGCCGAGACCATGACAGAGGTCAACAGCTACACAACGGCCATCGCCTCCGCTGTGGAGCAGCAAGGTGCGGCAACCGCGGAGATCTCGCAGAACGTTCAGCGGGCTGCTGAGGCAACTGGTGCCGTTTCCTCGTCCATGACACAGCTGTCGCAGGCAGTCGATCAGACGTCCTCTTCAGCCGACATGGTTCTGGCAGCCTCTGGTGAGCTGAACGAAAAGACCGACCAGCTGAAGTCAGAAGTGGAGACCTTCCTCTCGGAAGTTGCTGCTGCCTGATCAGCAAATACTAAAAGATCAAAAAAGGCGGGCGTGCTGGTCACCCCGCCTTTTTCTTTGTCTGGCCCTGCCTCAACGTTGACCTTGAAGCAGCATAGCTCTAAGGCGTGGTCGAACACCTTCGTGACTGACGAGAGAGACCACCGTGGCGGAAAGAACCGACGCGCCAGAATTTGCAAAACCCGGACAGCCGCCCGTGCAGGCATGGCCCGTGATCCTTGAAACCCCGGGCTGGAAGGACTACCGCCTTCTGGACATGGGCGAAGGTCAGAAACTGGAACGATACGGCCGCTATACGATCGTTCGACCGGAACCCCAGGCAATGGGCAACCGCCGCCAGAAGAACACTGTGTGGGACCGCGCCAATGCGGTTTTCTCAGGCGAAACGGATGAAGAAGGTCCCGGCCGCTGGAAGTATTCTGGCAACGTCTCGGAAACCTGGCCAATGTCCTACGGACCGGTCACCTACAATGGCCGGTTTATGTCATTCCGCCACGTTGGCGTCTTTCCGGAACAGGCCGCGCATTGGGATTGGGTCAACTCCAGAATCCGGGCCGAGAAGAAGAAAAACCCGGAGACGCCGCTGAAGATCCTCAATCTCTTTGGCTATACCGGTTTGGCGTCGCTCCTACCGGCGACCGAAGGCGCACAGGTCACCCATGTCGACGCCTCCAAGAAGGCGATCGGCTACGCACGGGAAAACCAAGCTCTTTCAGGATTGGAAGATCTCCCGATCCGATGGATCTGTGAAGATGCGTCCAAGTTTGTGGCTCGCGAAGTTCGTCGCGGCAACACCTATGACGGCATTATTCTGGATCCGCCAAAATATGGGCGCGGCCCAAAAGGCGAGGTTTGGGACATCTACACCAGCTTGCCCGGCATGCTGAAAGACTTGCAGCAGCTGCTGGCAAAAGACGCTCTCTTCATGATCCTCACCGCTTATGCGATCCGCTCCAGCTTTGTCTCGATCCACGAGTTGATGGCCGAGACCTTGTCCAGGCAAGGCGGACGGCTGGAATCCGGCGAGTTGGTTATCCGTGAAGAGGACGGCACGCGGGCCCTTTCGACATCCCTCTTTTCCCGCTGGAGCAGCCGCTAACGCCTACTCGGCTGCGAGTGCTATGGGGCGATTGTCGTTCGACCAATCCGTGTCGTCATCCTGAGTTGGTGTCTCCTCGGCTTTCGCCTTGCTCCGCCGTGCATAGACCAATGCGAACATGGGCGGTGCGAAGTAGAACGAGATCACGGTCGACAGCAACACGCCGCCGGCGATCGACATAGCGAACGGTGGCCAGAACCCACCTCCGGCCAGGATCAACGGTAAAAACCCTCCGAAGGTCGTCAGCGTTGTGGAAATGATGTGCCGGCCCGATCCCATTACCACGTCGACCATTGCCTCCCGATCACCGTCGACCGCCCGGCTGTTTTGCTGGAGACCGGTCAGGATGATGATGGCTGCGTTGATGGACACGCCGATCGAGCCGATCACACCGATGATGGCGTTGATGCCGAACGGGTACTGGAAGATCGCCAACGCCAGAATGCTGAGCCCCGCCGACAGCCCGGACACCACCAGCGTGACAGCGGACAGTCGGAAGGAATTAAAGGTCAAAACGATCGCGGCGATCGACAATGGCACGATCAATCCAAGCGAGCCGATCAGATTGTTCAACGTGTCAGAACGCGCATCGGAGTCGCCGCCAGTTTCGATACGGTAGCCGTCCGGCATAGCGAAGCCGGCCAGGTTCATCTCGCTTTGGAGCTTCTTAAGGGCTTCTTCCGGCAAAACACCATACTGGACGAATGCCTGAACTGTGTTGGTGCGTTCGCCATTCCGGCGATTGATTTCACCCTCAGAGGGCTCCAGACGAATGTCCGTGATCGCAGACAACGGCACCCCGTCATAACCAGCTGTTCCGGCGGCTCCGATCGCGGGCAACAACGGCAGGCTCGCAATGTCAGACAAGTCGCTGCGGGCAGCATCGCCGATCCGGACGCGCACCGGCAGTTCTTCGGTGCCTTCAATCAGACTGCCCCCAACAGCCCCTTCCAGGGTTGCCTCGAGTTGACGGGCAACATCCGCCAGGCTCAGCCCGACAAGCCGTGCCTTGTCCTCATCGACAGAAAATTTCAGTTGCGGTGCGCCGCTTTCCAGCGTTGTCCTCACAACGGTCACTTCCTCGATGCCGGAAGCAAGTTGGCGCAAGGCATCCCCGCGTTCGCGCAAGACGTCCAAGGAGGGGCCGACTAGGCGCAACTCGACCGGCGCATCCACCGGCGGTCCCTGAACGAGATCCCGCACAAGAATACGCGCGTTCGGATACTGGGCGGTCAGTTCGCCTTGCAGCCGCGGCACCAGATCTGCTGTCGTATCCGGTGAACTGGTGGTAACAAGTGCCTGAGCGAAAGCCGGAGCGCGGTCCTGGTTGCCGACGATGTTGTAGTAGAAGGCCGGAGCGCTCTTGCCCGCAACCCAAACCACTTTTTCGATGCCCTCCTGATCGGACAGGAATCCATCCATGGAACGAACCACCTCGGATGTTTCGGCAATCGCAGTACCATCAGAAAGTTCCACTTCAATGTGGAACTGATCCCGGTCTACGCCTGGGAAAAACTGCGCAGTTAGCGTAGGCATGCTCATGAAACCGATCACGGGCAAGACCAGCGCAAACGCGACCGAACTTGCCGGGTTTCTCATGGCGAGCTGCAGCGAGAACCTGAATGGCACGGACACCAACTTACCGGGTTGGAAAGAACGGCGCTTGGTCTCTAATCTCGTTGCAGGTAACAGCCAGCCGGCGATTGCCGCCGTCAAGGTCACGGCAACGAGGAACGACCAGACAAGCATGATGATCACGGCAATCGCGATCGCCCCGACGAAGTCTCCAGCCGGTCCCGGCAGCAGAACCATGGGCAAGAAGGACAGGGCCGTGGTGGCGGTCGATGCCAGCAGCGGCGCAAAGAGGCGTCGAACTGCCTTGCGGACAGCCTCGCGCCGTTCTTCTCCGCGCGCCAGGGCCTGACCGATTTCGTCAGTCATGACGATACCGGCATCAACCAGTAGGCCGAGAGCCACGATCAGTCCCGTAAGCGACATCTGATGAAGCGGCAGGTCGATCATGCTCATCGTTGCAAAGGAGGCCAGAGTGACCACAGGCAGCACCATTGCAACGATCACTGCCGACCGCAGCCCCATCGTGACAAGCAGCACGCCAATCACCAAGGCCATACCGATGGCTATGTTGGCGCCAACATCTGTCAGACGGTCGATCGTGTAGCGGCTTTGATCGAACACGAGTTGATGCCGGATTGAATGCGGCATATCCGTTTCAAAGGCAGCAATCCGGTCACGAACACGGGTCATCCAGGTGTCCACCTGCAGGCCATCCGCAATCTTCGCAGCAACGAGTATTGCCGGACGCCCTCCTGAGAAGGCGAGCTCTTCAGCGGGTTGGCGGATGCCCTTCGTGACGGTGGCAACATCGCCAACGCGGGTCACCAGACCATTGCTTGCAGTTGTCACAGGGATGGCGCGGATCCGGTCAATCGCGGCAATTTCTCCAGACACCTCGATCAGAAATTCGCGGTCCGGACTGCGCAGGCGGCCTGCACGGACCTTGGCATCCGCGTTTTGTATGGCAGAGGCGACCTGATCCACAGTCAGAGATAAGGAAATGAGCGTTGCCGGATCTATGCGAACCAGAATCTCTTCTTCCAGCTCGCCGAAAATCTCGACGGACTTTGTGCCGGGCACATTCCGGAGTGTATCAGACAAAACCTCGGCATAGCGAAGCATGACGGCCTGAGAAACCGAATCATGCTCGGGAACAAGTGCGCTGATAGATGCGAAAGCACCAGCACCGTCAGTGCTGAATTCCGGCTCCAGAACACCTTGGGGAAATTCGCGCGTGGCGTCGCCGATCTTGTCCCGGATCTCCGACCACGCCTGTTCAATCACGTCTTCAGTCAACGTGTCGAGCAGCTCGATCTGAATGATCGAAATCGAGGAGGCCGACGTCGATTCAATAACATCAATCTCTTCGACTTCGCGGAGCTCTTCTTCGATCTTTTCCGTGACCAAAGCCTCGACACGCCCCGGATCAGCGCCTGGGTAGACGGTCGTGACCGTTGCAAAAAGGTTGGTGATCGTCGGATCTTCCTGCCGGCCAATGCCGATCAGGGCCGTCGCCCCGGCTGCCAAGATCACAAGAAGCGTCAGGACCACCAGACGGGGTTGGCGAAAGAACAGGGTTTCCATGCCTTAGCCTCCCGCCTTCGCAAGGTCTACAGCTTGGCCAACGACAACCCGGTGTACGCCATCCCGAACAATCAGGCTGTCTGACGTCAAGGTCCCGCGGACAAACGCCCGCCCCTCTTCCGCATGCAGGACTTCCACCGCTTCCCGCACCACAACGTATGTCGGGCTGGGCGCAGCGCTATCCACATCCTCGGCGACGGTCAACACGGTCCAGAGACCACGCGGACCTTCTTTCAATGCCGAAACCGGGATCCAGGCGCCTTCCGTCTCCACGCGCTCAACAATTGACAGTTCCGCCAATCGTCCAAAAGCTGGTGTCGCCTCCGGTGTATCGAGTTCAAACAAGGTCTCGATTGTCCGGGTGCGGGTTTGAAGGTCTGGACGAAGCGCTGCCAAGCCGGCCTTAAACGTCCGGCCCGAGATCTGGATGTCATAGCTGTGCGACCGATCCAGCCCGTCGACCACTTCCGGCGACAAACCGATGCGGACTGTTGGCCGTGAACTCTCCAGCAACCGCAGAACGGGCGTTGCCGGAGACGCGGTTGCACCGTCATCCAAAAGGCGCTCTCCAACCCGGCCCGAAAACGGCGCCTTCAAAACCGCCTTATCAAGATTGATATCGATGTTGTCGATCGCAGCATCGATCTGCGCGATCGTGGCGTGCAAACGGTTGAGGGTCAGGCGGGCCTCGTCGAGCACCTGCGCGCTGACATGACCATTGTCCTTCAGCAGCTGACGGCGGTTCAACGTCAGCGAGGCCAGTTCACGATCACTTTCAGCAGCTTGACGATTGGCGACCTGACGCCGGCGATCCGCCTCTAGTGTCCGTGTGTCGAGAACAGCAATGACGTCGCCTTCCTCGACCAGGTCGCCCTCATCGACCCGCACCTCTCGAACTGTCCCGGAGAGCTCGAAGGCCAAGTCCGTGCTGCGTGCGGGTTCAAGCCTGCCCACAAAACTGCGCTCGACATCGTAGCCGGTCTCCCAATCCGGTGTGAATACATCCACAACGGCCAGGGGCGAGGGTTCAACGGATGGCTTTTCTTCTGCACGCATCTGGATGGTGGTGACCCCGATCATCACCGCAGCGGCGGCGATACCGACATTGATGGAAAAGGTCGTCGTACTCAGCGCCATTCTGCCAAAACGCCGGAGCCTACTTTTGCTGCCGATCGTCATTGGCGCTGGGGTCTGATGATCCTTCGACATGGCACATTCTCACCTTGTCCGCTGGCTGCCGGTACGATTTCGGGGAGCATCATCTTCCCAATGTAAGCAGCACTAACTATGTTACCATTGCTAACATATGTTAGCGGAATTAACTTCGGCAAGAGACACAACAAGAAAAAATTCGGAAACGCCTTACATGGCCAAAACAGAAATTCATAAAAAAGCGGGCTATCACCATGGTGATTTGCGCGGTGAATTGATCGCCGCAGCGCGCCAACTTATTGAAGAACATGGGCCGGATGGGTTTTCCATGTCGGATGCTTGCCGTCTTGCCGGCGTGAGTACGGCAGCGCCTTACCGGCATTTTTCATCCAAACAAGATCTTTTGAGCGAGATCGCAAAAGACGGCCTTAGTCGCCTCGGAATCGATATGGAAGCCCGAGCCTCCAAGCAGGCGCGCGGCACTGTTCAGTCGATTGCCGCGATGGGGCGCGCCTATGTTGCGTTCGCAAGACGCGAGCCTCACACGTTCCGGCTCATGTTCAGCACAATGTCTCATCATGACCGAATTGATGAGCTTAAGCAGGTTGGCCGCGGATCTTACGGTGTCCTGCTCCGAGAAGTCGCAGACTATCTGGGCGAGCCGGACATAAACGAGACGGTACTCCGCACATCCTTCCCCTTGTGGACACAAGTCCACGGGCTGTCGTTCCTCGCCATCGATGGCAAACTGGATGTGACGGAGTTTCCGGTCGACATTGAAGACTCTATTCTGATCGCGACAGAACGTCTGCTTCCATCGGTGCCGTAGGTCGCTTCTTGACCCGGTCGGTCGCGGGGACTAAGCCAATCCAAACTGTCTTTAGAATTCAGCTGGCTCAAGAAGAGCCCTTGGAGCTCCCGCATGCCGCAGACCGGCAAACCTCAAAAAATCGGCGCGGTCAAACAGATCACGAGCCATTCGAATCCGATCGTCAAGGAAATCAAAGGGCTTGTAGCCCAGCGCAAGCACCGCACCCAGTCCGGCCTGTTTGTCGCCGAGGGACTCAAATTGGCGACCGATGCCATGGCTGCCGGCTGGGGCGTCCGCTACCTCGCCCTTGGCCCAGAGGCGCGCGACAACCCGGTTGCCCAAAAAGCCGCGGCGACGGCCAAGGCACGCGGCGCACTCATCCTTGAAGTCTCGACCGCAGTCATGAGCGCCATGACCCGCAAGGACAATCCCCAGATGGTTGTGGGTGTTTACGAGCAAAACATTCTCAGCGCCCGGGACATTGATCCGCAAGGCACCACCGTCTGGGTCGCGCTAGATCGGGTAAGGGATCCTGGAAATCTCGGTACAATCATCCGGACGGTGGATGCGGTCGGCGGCAGTGGCGTGATGCTGATTGGCGATTGCACGGATCCATTTGCCGTCGAAGCCGTCCGCGCCACGATGGGGTCGCTGTTCCATGTGCCCCTTGCAAAGATGACAAAGGACGAGTTCAAGGCGCTTGCAAAAGACTGGCCGGGAACCGTAGCTGCGACACATTTGAAAGGGTCGGTCGACTACCGCACGCCGGACTACAAACAACCGGCTCTGCTCGTAATGGGGAATGAACAAAAGGGGCTGGAGGACGACATGGCCGAGGCCTGCCGGACCTTGATCCGGATCCCGCAAGTGGGGGAGGCCGACAGTCTGAACCTTGCTGTTGCCACCGGCATCTCGCTTTATGAAATCCGCCGCAATCATTTGGAGCTGTCGTGATGCGCCTGTTTGTTTTTGGTGTCGGGTATTCTTCAAAAGCGATTATCGAAGAAGTGCTGGATCGCTTTGATTGGATCGGTGGCACGACACGGTCTGCGGAAAAGGCCAGCGCTCTCCGCGAAAACGGTATTGAGCCGTTTATCTTCGATGGCGAAACTCCTGGCCACGGGATTGCGGACGCGCTTTCAACCGCAACCCACGTGCTTGTGTCCATTGCCCCGAATGAGGACGGCGACCCGGTTCTCAACCAACACGGCGCGGATATTGCCGCAGCCTCTCCGAAATGGGTCGGCTACCTGTCGACTGTCGGCGTTTATGGAAACCACGACGGGGCTTGGGTGGACGAAACCACCGTTTGCAAACCGGTGTCCAAACGCTCGGTCCAACGCGTCGCCGCTGAAGAGGCCTGGCTTACGTTCGCAGAGCGGAACTCAGTGGCTGTTCAGATTTTTAGACTGTCCGGAATATACGGGCCAGGCCGCAACACGTTCGAGAACTTCAAAAAAGGCCGCGCCCGGCGCTTGATCAAGCCCGGACAGGTGTTCAACCGGATCCATGTCGCGGACATTGCAGGCGCGGTTTCAATAGCCATGCAGTCGCCAAAGACACGCATTTTCAATGTCACGGATGACCAGCCTGCACCGCCGCAAGATGTCGTGACATACGCTGCTGAACTTTTAGGTGTGACACCACCGCCGGAAGTTGCCTTCGAAACAGCGGACCTCACACCAATGGCCCGGTCATTTTATGGTGAGAACAAACGGGTTTCGAACCAACGCGTCAAAGACGAACTCGGCTATACATTCCGCTATCCGGATTATCGGATTGCCTTAAACACTCTTGTCCAGAACTATGGTTGACACCTGCGAACCGGTTTTCCAGTTTCTGGCCAACGGATGCGGCACACTGCCCGCATCCCTCGACCCAGAAAGGCAAGAACATGAGTGAATGGCGCGTTTATCTCTCCGGTGAGATTCACACCGACTGGCGCGAACAGATCGTTAGCGCAACGGAGGCCGCCGGATTGCCGGTCAGTTTTTCTGCACCGGTCACCAACCACGAGGCTAGCGACGATTGCGGCGCAGCGATACTCGGCGGCGAAGACAAGAAGTTCTGGTACGATCACAAAGGCGCTAAGGTGAATGCCATCCGCACCAGGACACTGATCGAAAAGGCCGATATCGTCGTTGTCCGGTTCGGCGACAAGTACAAGCAATGGAATGCTGCCTTCGATGCCGGCTACGCTTCAGCCCTTGGTAAGTCATTGATCATACTTCACGATCCATCCTTGACCCATCCACTGAAGGAAGTTGATGCTGCAGCTCTCGCTATCGCGGAAACCCCGGACCAGATCGTCAAAATCCTCAACTACGTCATCAACGCAGAACTCTAAGTTCAACCGCCCAATCTTGTATTTAACGATTGAGCAACCATATCAAGTCAGTCTAAGTGGTCTGAGTTCATACGAAGACTGCTCAGACCGGCTGTAGTTTTTGGTTTTGGGCCGCTTGTATTTTCTTCCTAATTGGAACAAGCGCCAGACAAGCCTCCCGCTGCAGACTTGTATTTTAGTATTACAATAAAGAACTGTCATCAAAGCTTTGAAATGCTGCGCTAGACAAGCGCGCTGATGCTTTGATGCAAGAAATTGGAAAGAAGACTCCATGCTACATGGAAACGTAAAATGGTTTGATAAGGGCCGCGGTGTCGGCACGATCGAACCCGAAGACGGGGACGACATCCTCGTTGACATCACGGCTTTGCGCCGGTCCGGCATCGACTCGCTGAAGGAAGGCCAACTCGTGGCATTCGATCTTGAGTGGCGCCGTGGCCAGATGGTCGCCGAAGACCTCAAAGTCCTGTAAGGCCAATCGGCACTTGCGGTATGGAAGGGCGGTTTCACCGCCCTTTTTTTGTTGGCCAATCCCCAGAAACACTCTTGCCTGAAACTGGTTTTGCGCGTTTCCTTCAAGTTGTATTGAAGGAACAATTCTTTGCCCGGCCGCCCGAAGCGATCCAACGCGCTTATCTTCATCTTCATTACCTTGACCATCAATGCGATGGGCATCGGTCTCATGATGCCGGTGATGCCGAGCTTATTGACCGAACTCACCAGCCTGCCTGTCGGTGAAGCTGCACTGTGGGGCGGATGGCTGAGTGTCGTCTTTGCCTTGATGCAGTTTTTGTTCGGTCCAACGCTCGGCAGTCTGTCAGACAGGTTTGGACGCCGGTCCGTTTTACTTATCTCGACGCTGACCGTGGCGGCAGATTACCTCCTGATTGCTCTGTCCTGGAACCTTGCGGTGCTATTCATTGCCCGAATGATCTCCGGGATTGCCGGTGCCACCTACTCTGCGGGAGCGGCTTACATTGCAGATATCTCGGAGAAGGAAGACCGGGCGAAGAATTTCGGCCTGCTTGGTGCGGCTTTTGGCGTCGGCTTTGTGCTGGGACCGGTCATTGGAGGACTGCTCGGGGAGTATGGATCCCGAGCCCCGTTCTACGCCGGTGCTGCATTATCCTTCGTCAACTTCCTCTTTGGCTTTTTTGTGCTACCAGAAACACTGAAACCGGAAAACCGTCGCGCCTTCAATTGGAAGCGCGCCAATCCATTCGGCGCCTTAAAACACATCTCTTCCAACAAGGAGGTGCGTGTGCTCCTGTTGGCGCTTCTTCTGTTTGACATTGCCCACTACGTTTATCCGGCTGTCTGGAGCTATTTCACTGCAGAAGTCTTTGCCTGGACCCCAGCCGATATCGGCTTGTCCCTTGCCGTAGTCGGGTTCGGTTATGCATTCGTGCAAGGGTATCTTATCCGCGTTTTGGACCGCCGGATCGGGACCGGCGCCATTCTCATGATTGGCCTCACCTGCAACCTGGTTGCGTTTGTTGCTCTCTCCGTCGCTGAAAGCGGCTGGGTCGCTTATGCGTTTATTGGATTTGCTGTTATGGGCGCGCTTGCGACACCTGCCTTTACCGGCTTGATGTCCAACCGGGTTCCCGACAACGCGCAAGGCGAACTGCAGGGTCTGATCGCGAGTGCAGCCGGGCTTGCCATGATCATCAGCCCCTTTGTCATGACCCAGAGTTTTTCCTTTTTTACGAGGGACGGGACACACCTTTACTTCCCAGGCATCCCGTTTGTGATTGCCGCAGTGCTTATCTCATTATCTGGCTTAATCGCACTCCCGTTCCTCAAAAATCAACGGATCGCCTTAGCAAACACGCAAACGGTCCCTTCGCAAACGCCGGTGAAAGAATGACCTCGTCTGCGTTCAACCCATCTCTTGACGGGCCTCGTCTTGCACCGCTCTCCGGAGGCGCTGCAGAACAACTGGTCGTCATCCTCCATGGTTATGGCGCTGACGGCACCGACCTGATTGATCTCGGCCGGGCTTGGCAACAGGCTCTTCCCAACGCAGCTTTCGTTGCGCCCAATGCTCCTGAACCCTTGCCATTTGAGGCCCTTGGAGGGCGGCAGTGGTTTTCTCTGGAAGAGCGGACACCGAGGGAGTACGAAATCGGTGCACAGGCAGCTCAACCCATGCTCGACCGGTTCCTCGATGCAGAATTAAACTCTCTGGGGCTCAACGATGCAGCTCTTGCATTGGTTGGGTTCAGTCAGGGAGCCATGATGACGTTTCAAGCGGGTCTGCGCCGAAAAACGCCGCCCACCTGTCTTATGGCCTATTCAGGTCTTTTGCCGGGAACTGCGACGCTCCCGATCCTCCCAGCAACTCCTCCAACCCTAATCGTGCATGGCGCAGATGATGACGTCGTTCCTGCCTATCATCTGGAAGCCGCACGAATCGCACTAGTGCAGGCTGGTGTAACAGTCCAAGCGCATTGCCTGGATGATTTGGGACATGGCATTGACGAGCGCGGGCTCATATTAGGGCGCCGATTTCTTGAAAAGGCATTCCTCTAGCCGTCACATGAGCCCCGGCAATTGGTTAATGGCTTCTTAACGGTTTTGGTCCAGTCTCCTAATGAAGTGTCTCCTTGTTAACTGGAGACTTTCTGGAGCGCGTCATGCAAATCTCAATTGAAACCACAACACAAAGCACCAGCCTGTTGTCCGCTTCGTTTCAAGGCTCCGGAAACCCGTCTGCAAAGCCGGAGGCTGAAGACGGAAAGCCAGGTCAACCGCCCAAGGATACCGCCGTCAGCCTATTGGAGGCTGCCTCACAAAAGGCAGAAGAAGACGCGGTGGTGATTGCAGCCCTTCGTGAAGCCGTTAAAGACGGCAAAGAGGGCGACGAAGACGATAAAGACGGCGCACTGGCGACCGTTGAAGATTATCAGAAAACGGCTGGTCAGTTGAAATCGGCACTCGGCGAAGATGGCAGTGTCTCCAGTGCTTCCCTCGCTTATGAAAGCGCGACAATCTCGACAACAACGATTGAAGCCGAGATCGACGGGGAAACCCTCTCTGCTCAGTTTGTCTCGTTCGAACGGGTGTCCTTCAATTCCGAGACCGGGTTCTCGGTGCGCTCTGCAAACGCTTCCACCATTGAAGGCGAATTTGACAACGGATCCTTCAGTTATCAAAGCGCCGCAGTCAGCGAGCTCTATGCTGGTACAGGGTCACAGATTTCCAATCTGACTGGTCTGACCGCTTAACACCAAAGGCACCGAGCAAAGCGCCCAGGGCACCAAACGCGCCCTGAGCTGAAACATCATCAAGCTTTTTTCAGATACGCGGCAAGAATGTCGAGGGCTGCCTGAAGGTCAGACTTGTGGATCATCTCGGTAACCGTGTGGATGTAGCGGGTGCCGACCACGATCCCGACAGCTTTCGCACCTGCTGCCGCCTGCTGAGCAGCCGCACCGTCCTGACCACCTGCTGCCAGCATTGTGCGCTGATACGAAATCTCTTCCTTCTGAGCCAGCGCTTCAATCTCCTTCACCAGGTCCCGATCGGCAATGAAACTGGAATCCTTGACATGGAGGCCGAACCCTTCGCCCTGCACCGTAGTACGATCCTGTTCCGGAACTCCCGGCGTATCGCAGGCCAGTGTAACGTCGATGCCCAGTCCGATGTCCGGTTTGATAGCAAACGACGCGGTGCGCGCGCCCCGCAGACCGACCTCTTCCTGACAGGTGAAAGCGACATGGATTTCACATTCGTGCTTGGACTTGCCCAGCGCCTTGATGGCCTCGATCCCGAGCCAGCAAGCAATCCGGTTGTCCAGTGCCTTTGACACGATCTTTTCGCCGATTTCGATCAAAGGCTCATCCATGGTGACCATATCACCGACTTTGATGAGATCCTTGGTGCTCTCTCCAAGACCCAAGTCCACGACAAAGTCCTTGGGCTCCGGAACCTTCTTGCGTTCCTCGGGAGAAGAAATATGGATCGGCTTGCCGCCTGGGTTCATGACACCCTTGTAGTCGCCATCGTCCGTCGAGACGAGCACGCGGCGGGAGAACAGGTTGCGCGCGTCAAAGCCGCCGACCGGCTGAACATGCACAAACCCCTTGTCGGTCACATGCGAAACCAAAAAACCGATCTCGTCCATGTGACACAGCAACATGACCTTCTTGGGATCCCCTTTCTTCGGCTTCTTGCGCGAGTTCCGGCGGCAAAGCAGCGAGCCCATGGGGTCCGTTGTCACCTCATCAAAGAGCCCTTCGATTTCGGATTTGATCAAGTCCCGAACCCGATGCTCATGACCCGGCACACCTGGTGTTTCACAAAGACGTCGAAGCAGATCGATATTCATGGAATGTCCTGTTTGATATGAAAATCGCCGCGATCCTAATCTGAAATTTCAGACTGGACAAAGGCTGAGTGGAAACAAGCCACCTGCTCTCGCGGTAAAAAGCGCCACATGCCGCGCGGTGATTTACCAAAATCAAGTTATGTCGGCATTTTGCGGCTGAATCTCACCGACTGCCATTGCTGTGACGCAATTCCCGTCAAATAATTGATTTTGGTATAACAAGGCATTCAGACGACGTTACGGCAGATCGACTGGAAACCCATCAATTGAACAAGGGGATTTTTCATGACCCAGAAGAAGCGCTTCATACTCTCCATAGATGGTGGTGGTGTCCGGGGTCTGATCCCGTTGCGCATTCTGGAGTCTCTGGAGAGCCGCCTTGTACACCGTGGCGTCACGCAACCGATGCACGAGCTCTTCGATCTCATGGCCGGCACCTCGACCGGCGGTTTGATTGCAGCCGGACTCTCCGCCCCGAGGCCTGGCGGCAACAAGGGGGAAGCCGCAGCAACGATCTCGGAACTTCGGACATTTTATGAGCGCGATGCCCGCGAGGTTTTTTCATATTCGCTAAGCGCACGCCTTGCCCGTGCATTCACCAATCCGCTTGGTCTTTTCGATGAAACATATGATGCCCGTCCTCTCGAAAAGATCCTGAAGGAGCAATTCGGTTGGACGTCCATGGCAAGCGGCCTGTGCAAACTGGTTCTCACCGCCTACGACATTGAGCAGCGCAAAGCCGTGTTCATGACTAATGGACTGGAGCAAAACGGCAGCCGGCCCGACGATTATTATTTCTGGCAGGCCGTGCGGGCGACAACCGCAGCTCCCTCCTATTTCGAACCGGCAAAAATCGAAAACCTGACCCGCAAGCGCGAAGAACCTATGGTGGACGGTGGGGTTTTCATGAACGATCCAACCATTGCGGCTTATCTGGAAGCGCGCAAACTGGGTTGGGATAGCGAAGAGCTGGTCATCATTTCACTCGGGACGGGACGGGCCCAGGAACGAACCTTCTCTTATCAGGAGGCCGTTGGTTGGGGAGCCCTTGGTTGGATGCAGCCATCAAAGGGTGTGCCTATCCTTTCCATCTTCTCAGATGGCCAAACCCAGACGGCATCTTACCAGGCGACCCACTTGTTCAATGAGCTGCCGAATGTCACCTATCACCGGATCGAAGGGGAGCTTGAGGCCAGCGCTGAAGACTTTGACAACGCACGCCCGGGCAACATTCTAACCTTGAACGGTGCGGCCGATCGCATGATCCGAGACAATACCGTGCTTCTGGATAACCTTGCTGATCTGTTGAAGGATCACGTGGAAACGCGCGAAAAAGATGCCAGCGATGCCGTTTTGGGGCATGCTGCATAAAAGGGCGCCCGAAACCTCAGGAGCCAGCATCTTTGTGCACTTGGTTTCGGCCACAGAGCATGAGGTCCGCCGTGACGCATCGCAACTTCGCAAGCCGGAAGAAAACCACACTTAAGGCAATCGTCTTTGCTTTTGGCGCGCTGCACTTGGTGCCTTTGATAGCTGTTGCGGCAGAACCCATTCCGACTGCAAAACCCGGCACGGTCAATCCACCGGCCGCTTCAGTGGTCCAGGAGGTCGCCGGCATTCCGGTTCCTGCTGAAAAACGGGCCGTACCGGAGGGATATCAACCGTCTAAGCCCAAACTCGTGTTGCGTGGCAGTCAGCCGGCCAAGGACTATTTTGGCTATGTGGACGGTCCTGCGCCTTTGAAAGCCCGCGCCATTGGCTCTTATGCAAAGGGATGTCTTGCCGGCGGGGCCATGCTGCCGACCGATGGACCGACTTGGCAAGCAATGCGCTTGTCGCGCAATCGCAACTGGGGCCATCCAGAGTTAATCGATTTTCTGAAAGACCTTGCCAAGGACGCACCGGGCCTAGGCTGGAACGGACTTCTCGTGGGTGACCTTGCACAGCCGCGCGGTGGGCCCATGGTGTCGGGGCATGCCAGCCACCAGATTGGTCTGGATGCCGATATCTGGCTGACCGAGATGCCGCAGCGGCGGCTGACACCCGAAGAGCGGGAACAGATTTCGGCAATCTCCATGCTGAAAGGCCGCCTTGATGTGAAAGGGGCGGACCGCAGTGTCGATCCGAAGAAATGGTCCGATATACATGCACGGCTGATCCGGCGCGCTGCATCAGACAAACGTGTTGCCCGGATCTTCGTGAACCCAACCATCAAAAAGGCACTGTGCGAGTTTGAAACCAGCCGCGACCGGGCCTGGCTTCGCAAGGTGCGCCCATGGTGGGGACATCATTACCACTTCCATGTGCGGCTCTCCTGCCCGTCAGGAAGCAGCGGCTGCAAAAACCAAAACCCGCCGCCACCGGGCGATGGATGCGGTGAACACCTGACCTACTGGCTCTCCGATGAGCCTTGGGTTCCAAAGAACCCGCCCAAAGCCGGTGAAAAACCGAAAATCGTCAAGAAACGCCCAATGGCCCTGGCAGCGTTACCAACGGCCTGTCAAAGTGTTCTGACCGCGAACTGATAAGGGCAGAATGCTCCCTTTCAAACGTCAGGACCGTCCAAGCCGGGCGTGACGATTTTCGTCAAGAAAACCAGATCGAGCCAGCGACCAAACTTTGTTCCAGCCTCCGGCAACCTGCCGGCGACTTCAAATCCAAGCGTCTTGTGAAGAGCAATTGATGCGGCGTTGTCTCCATCGACCACCCCAACAAGCACGTGCACCTCTTGTGTCTGCGCCTTTTCGATGAGCTGTTGCAAAAGCTTTGCCCCGATCCCCTGCCCTTGGAACTTAGGATCAACATAGACTGTGTGTTCGAGGGTCTTGCGATATCCCTCCCGCGGGCGAAACGCTCCATAGCTGGCAAAGCCAATCACTTTGTCTTCCGGGCTGGTCGCGACGATGACCGGCCAGCCTGCGTTCTGACGCGTTTCGAACCAGGTGATGCGCTCATCCAGCGTTTCTTCTTGTGACGTCCAAGCCGCTGTTGTTTCCCGGACGGCCTGATTATAAAGCGCAAGAATCGCCGGTATATCGCCCGGCTCGGCATCTCTGAGCGGCATAAAACGATCATCTTTTTTGTAAAGGCGCACGGCAGAATGCCGACGGCCACATGTTTCGTGCTTGATCGTACTGGTCGAGCCGAAATTACGCAATAATGTCAGGCATCCGCGGCCAATACGCGCACCTTGAACGAAGTGCTGAGCCTGAAAACAGAATCCAGCATAATTATTCCTTCGCTTTTCCGCAGTAACGCGCCGCAATCCTCTGGTAGAAACGGGATTGCGGTGGTAAATGGGCGCCATGACGACGAAGACGCTTTCCAACATCCGCAATTTCTCAATCGTTGCCCACATCGATCACGGCAAATCGACCCTTGCTGACCGGCTGATCCAGATGACAGGCACCGTGACCGATCGGGAAATGACCGAGCAGCTCCTCGATTCCATGGACATCGAGCGTGAGCGCGGCATCACAATCAAGGCGCAGACCGTGCGGTTAATCTACGATGCCAAGGACGGGCAGCAGTATATCCTGAACCTGATTGACACTCCGGGTCACGTGGACTTTGCCTACGAAGTGTCTCGCTCGCTGGCGGCCTGTGAAGGCTCCCTGCTTGTGGTCGATGCCTCCCAGGGTGTGGAAGCGCAGACCCTTGCAAACGTTTATCAGGCAATCGACAACGACCACGAAATCGTTCCGGTCCTGAACAAGGTCGACCTGCCGGCGGCAGAGCCGGAACGGATCCAGGAGCAAATCGAGGATGTGATCGGTATCGACGCGTCTGAAGCTTGCATGATTTCGGCCAAGACCGGGCTCGGTGTCGAAACGGTTCTGGAAGCGATCGTCGAAAAACTGCCTGCCCCGCAAGGTGACCCGGACGACACGCTCAAGGCCATGCTGGTTGACAGCTGGTATGACACCTATCTCGGCGTGATGGTTCTGGTGCGCGTGATCAATGGCTCGCTCAAAAGGGGCCAGAAGATCAAGATGATGGGCACGGGTGCTGCCTATGACGTTGACCGGGTCGGTGTCATGACACCGAAATTCATGCAGGTTGACGAACTGAAAGCGGGTGAGATCGGTGTTATCACCGGGTCCATCAAGGAAGTGGCCGACACACGCGTCGGCGACACCATCACCCTTGAGAAGAAACCTTGCACCGAAGCACTTCCCGGCTTCAAACCAGCCCAGCCGGTGGTCTTCTGCGGCCTCTTCCCTGTGGATGCCAACGACTTTGAAGACCTGCGGGCGGCGATGGGCAAGCTTCGTCTCAATGACGCCAGCTTCTCCTATGAAATGGAAACATCGGCAGCGCTCGGCTTCGGCTTTCGGTGCGGTTTCCTCGGCCTATTGCACCTTGAGATCATCCAGGAACGTCTGTCCCGTGAGTTTAATCTCGATCTGATCGCGACAGCGCCATCAGTGGTCTACGAAATGACCATGACGGACGGCACCGACATTGATCTGCATAACCCGGCCGACATGCCCGAAGTGGTAAAGATCTCTGAAATCCGCGAACCGTGGATCCGCGCGTCCATCATGACGCCGGACGAATATCTCGGCGGAATTTTGAAACTGTGCCAGGAACGGCGCGGCATCCAGGTGGATCTTTCCTATGTGGGCAGCCGTGCACTGGTTGCTTACGATCTGCCGCTCAACGAAGTGGTCTTTGACTTTTATGACCGGCTGAAGTCGATCTCGAAGGGCTACGCGTCCTTCGACTACCAGATCTCCGACTATCGCGCGGGCGATCTCGTCAAGATGTCGATCCTCGTCAATGAAGAACCCGTCGATGCCTTGTCCGTTCTGGTTCACCGCTCGCAAGCTGAGCGCCGCGGCCGGGCGATGGTGGAGAAGCTAAAAGAGCTGATCCCACGGCACATGTTCAAGATCCCAATCCAGGCGGCCATCGGCGGCAAGGTGATTGCCCGTGAAACCCTGTCTGCGCTGCGCAAGGACGTGACCGCCAAATGTTACGGTGGCGATGCGACGCGTAAGCGGAAGCTTCTGGAAAAGCAGAAGGCGGGTAAGAAAAAGATGCGCCAGTTCGGCAAGGTGGAAATCCCGCAAGAAGCGTTCATTCAAGCTCTTAAGATGGATGAGTGAGCGGATCCAATTCCAATTCTATAGAATAAAACAGAAACGGCGCCGGGTATCTACCGCGGCGCCGTTTTCTATTTTTTCTGGGTGTTACCGACCGGCCATGGCCGATCAGAAGTCTTGAGGCCGGTTCGAAAACCGGCCGGTTGGCTTAGCGCCGGTTAAACGGCAGATCTGCCAGTTCACGCGGACTCATGCGCTGGATTGCCGGGTGCGCCAGCGGGTCGCGGCGGTCAAGGCTGTTTCCAGATTGAGCAGTCCAATGACGACGTTTAAACAAATTCAACATGATCATTATTTTCCTTCTTGTTGTTTTTCTCATGGCCAAATTCCTTAATTTTTGAATTTAGCATGACTATATATAGGCGCATATTTTCCAAATAAAAATCGACTTATTCTGATTTTCAATTTAGATTTTCTAATATGAAAACACTCAATCAAGTGCATTTGTCAGGCCTGCGCGCTGTGGAAGCTGTCGGGCGCCTGGGCTCTGTTAAAGCGGCAGCAAACCTGCTGGGCGTGACCGTCGGAGCGGTCAGCCAGCAGATCCAGAAAACAGAAGCCCAGCTGGGCGTTCAGCTGTTTGAACGGAAGAACAGACTGCTCGTCCCGACCCCGCATCTTCAGGCAATGCAACCCCATCTGACGTCCGGCATGTCCTCCCTCTCAACGGCCGTTGCGATTACCCAGCGCGGCCGCGAGGATTCATTGACGATATCTGTCGCGCCGGTTTTCGCCGGTAAGTGGCTCGTCTGGCATCTGAAACATTTCAACAAAATGCACCCGGGCATTCGGGTCCGCGTGGAAGCAACCGTCGATCTCGTGGACCCGAACACAAGTGATGTCGATCTTTGCATCCGCGTGGGCAACGGCCCCTACCCGGACGTGAATGCGGAAAAACTACTCAATCAACGGGTCTTCCCGGTCTGCAGCCCTGCGCTGGCGGAACAGATCAAGCGCCCTGAAGACATTGGCAAGCTGCCCATTATTCGCGACCCCGGCCAGATGTTTACCTGGAAGACCTGGTTGGACCTCTTTGACCTTGACGAAAGCATACTGCAGGATGGCCCCAGTTTTTCCGACGGCTCTTTATGCATGGACGCTGCAATCGCGGGCCAAGGGGTTTTCCTCGCATGGGAAACACTGGCCGTTTACGCCGTCAGTTCCGGGCAGGTGATCGCACCATTTCCTGAACGGCCAGCCACGGGTCTCGGCTATTGGCTGATCAGCGGCAAGAATGTGCCTCGGACACGAGCAAAGGATGCATTCGGCTCCTGGCTCACGAGCGAACTGCAGCGATCGATTGGCCGTCCCAAGGGAAGCGATGTGGCCCCGGCGCAACGCCAGGTCCCCGACTGATCCCCCGCTGATGTTTCTTCTTGTTTTGATCAAGCATCTGCTTATGCTGACTGCATGATTTATCTGGTCCACACAGACGCATCTGCTTGCCATATATGCGCTCCGGTTGCTGACGCATCGGGGAGGCGGCAGTTTGCCGAGTGCCAGGGTCCCGCTTGCGGGCGATTTATGCGCTGACGCGCCAGATTTCTCCAGCGCGAACGTCATCCTTGGGGCTCCCGCAATAATGCGTTTGAAGCCGTGGCATTGTGCGCCATTATTCGCTAAAAGACCCCGACTTTCTGTTTCGAAGACACCGCGCACCGCGCGCGAACCGACCTGAGCACGCATGTCCAATCTCGATACTCTTGAATCCGAACTCCTCACAGCCATTGAAAACGCCGGCTCCGAATCCGCACTGGAAGAAGTGCGGGTCGCCGCGCTTGGCAAGAAAGGCAGCATCTCCGAGCAAATGAAGACGCTCGGTAAGATGACGCCGGAAGAACGCCAGGTGATGGGACCGGCGCTGAATGGCCTCAAGGCGAAAATCACTGATGCCGTCGCGGCCCGCAAAGACGTCCTTGCGGAAGCCGCGCTGGAAGCCCGGCTGGCAAGCGAGACAGTCGATGTCACATTGCCGATGCGGCCGTCCCCGACCGACACCGGACGCATTCACCCGGTCAGCCAGGTCATCGACGAACTGACCGCAATTTTCGCCGATATGGGCTTTTCGATTGCGGAAGGTCCGGACATTGAGACGGATGAACTCAACTTCACCGCTCTCAATTTTCCGGAAGGCCACCCTGCAAGGGAAATGCACGACACCTTCTTCTTCAATGAAAAGGAAGACGGTGAGCGTTTGCTTTTGAGAACCCATACGTCGCCTGTTCAGATCCGCACCATGCGTACCGAGGAACCGCCGATCCGTGTGATCATTCCCGGCCGGACCTACCGCTGTGACAGCGACCAGACCCATACGCCGATGTTCCACCAGGTCGAAGGCCTCGTGATCGACAAGGAAAGCCACCTCGGTAACCTGAAGTGGATTCTGGAAGAATTCTGCAAGGCGTTCTTTGAAGTCGACGACATCAAAATGCGCTTGCGCCCGAGTTTCTTCCCGTTCACCGAACCGTCCATGGAAATCGACATCCAGTGCGACCGGTCCGGCGGGGAAGTCAAAATCGGCCAGGGCGATGATTGGCTGGAAATTCTCGGCTGTGGCATGGTGCATCCGAACGTGATCCGCAACTGCGGACTGGACCCAGACGTTTACCAGGGTTTTGCCTGGGGCATGGGCATCGACCGGATCGCCATGCTGAAATACGGTATGCCCGATCTGCGCGCGTTCTTTGATGCAGATGTCCGCTGGATCCAGCACTATGGTTTCCGGCCGCTCGACTTGCCGACCCTGTTCGGCGGGCTGTCCAGCTAACTTGGGATCTTTAAAGGGGCATTCTTCATGTCAGTCCTGACCCGCCTTTGTGTCGCAACTGTTTTGATTGTCGCAAGCCTTCTGCCGGCGGCCGCACAGACAGCAAGCCAAACGTCTGATCGTGACGCGCGCGTTGCTGCACCCATGTCGTTCCTGGAGGCCTGTGCAGAGAAGATCGAAGAACGTGGCCGACTTCGTTTCTGTGACACCTATTTTCGCGACAAGCTCGGAACTGAAGCTGACGCGCTACTGTACCTCAGAGACCGGATCACACGTCTGCGGGCTTCTCACGAAACCAGTTCTGCCGATAAGTACGAGAGCTTTCTGCAAGCGATCTATATCGTGGCGTTCCTGACGATCGCCTCGATCGTGCTGATTGCGAGTGAACGCCGTATTGGCGGCACTGCAAAGTGGGCAAGCCTGTCCAGCACAGCCGCTTTGCTTGTGATGGTGATCATCGTTGCCATGGGCTGGCTCGGTAAGTATCGGGCCGAATACGCTGCTCAAGTCGAGCTTGGCATCTTGCGTGACCGGATCGAAACGGAAGCAGCACAGTCGATCGCAACTGGTCAGCAAATCACACCGGCAATGGTAACCGACTGGACACGCGACTTGTCCGCAATCGGGCGCCGGTTTGCGGAGAACTACGGCGAAGCAACGGTTATCCCGGAAGTGGACCGCTTTAGCCAGTAAGCGCTTCTAGAACAAAATTCGCGGCCTGCGCCGCATGATTGATAAAGAGACTTGTTATGAAATTCACTCTGTCCTGGCTCAAGGACTATCTGGACACGGATGCCAGCCTTGAGGACATCTTGGACCGCTTGAACATGATCGGCCTGGAGGTGGAAGAGGTTACGAACCGCGCCGACCGCCTCAAGCCTTTCAAGATCGCGAAAGTCCTGGAAGCCGAACAACATCCGAACGCAGACCGTCTGCGCGTCTTAAAGGTCGATATCGGGGACGGCGAGCCGGTTCAGGTTGTCTGCGGTGCGCCCAACGCCCGTGCAGGCCTCGTCGGTGTTCTTGGAAAACCTGGCGACTATGTACCCGGCCTGGATGTTACGCTATCCGTCGGCAAGATCCGCGATGTGGAAAGCTTCGGGATGATGTGCTCGGAGCGCGAGTTGGAGCTGTCCGACGAGCATGACGGCATCATCGATTTGCCAGACGATGCCCCTGTTGGTGTGAACTATGCCGAATGGGCAGGCCTGGACGAACCTGTGATCGAGATCGGCCTGACGCCGAACCGTCCTGATTGTACTGGCGTTTACGGTATTGCGCGCGATCTCGCGGCGGCCGGCCTTGGCAAGCTGAAGGAACGCTCGCATGAGCAGATCCGCGGCGCTTATCCCTGCCCCGTCGACGTGACGTTCGACTTCGGCGACACCAAGCCGATGTGCAAGGCTTTCGGTCTGCGGATGGTCAAGGGCGTCAAGAACGGCCCGTCACCACAGTGGCTTCAGGACCGCTTGGTGGCGATCGGCTTGCGGCCGATCAACATCCTGGTCGACATCACCAACTACATCACCTTCGACCAGGGGCGCCCACTTCACGTTTTCGATGCGGACAAAGTGCACGGCAACCTTGTTGTGCGCCGGGGCAAAACTGGCGAGAAGATCGACGGCCTCAATTCAAAATCCTATGACGTCGACGACACAGTTTGCGTGATCGCGGATGACAATGGCGTGGAAAGCCTTGGCGGGATCTTGGGCGGCGAACCCTCCGGCTGTACTGAGGAGACGGTCAACGTACTGATCGAGTCTGCGCTTTGGGACGAGGATGATATTGCGGCCACCGGTCGGAAACTGGGCGTCAATACGGATGCCCGCTACCGCTTTGAGCGCGGTGTCGATCCGGACTACATGATGCCTGGTCTCGAGTACGCGACCCGCATGGTGCTGGACCTGTGCGGTGGTGAGCCGTCCGAAGCCATTCGCACCGGTGACATCCCCGACAGCACAAACATCATCGATTTCCCGTATTCCGAGATCAGACGGCTGTCTGGCATCGACCTCACACCGGCTGAGGCAAACGTCACCTTGAAGGCGCTCGGTTTCTGGATTTCCGGTTCCGGAGACACTGTCAAAGTGGCCGCACCCAGCTGGCGCCCGGATATTGAAGGCAAGGCCGATCTGGTTGAAGAAGTGACCCGGATCGTCGGCCTGGATCGTGTCCCGTCAACGCCTCTGCCACGCCTGGGCACTGTCACCAAGACCGTGCTGACACCGAGCCAGATCCGCCGCAACAAGGCACGCCGTGCCCTGGCCGCACGCGGGTTCAACGAATCCGTCACATGGTCCTTCATTCCAAAAGACCATGCCGTTCTGTTCGGTGGCGGCAACGAAACGCTCGCTTTGGCCAATCCGATCTCACCGGAGATGTCAGACATGCGTCCGAGCCTGCTGCCTGGCCTTTTCATGGCAGCGCAGCGCAATGCCGATCGCGGCTATGGTGATGTCGCTCTCTTCGAAATCGGCCAGGTCTTCGAATCCGATGCCCCAGAGGGACAAAAGATCGTGGCTGCTGGCGTGCGCCGTGGAACCGCGAAGATGTCTGGAAGCGGACGCCATTGGTCCGGCACATCAGCCTCAGTTGATGTATTTGATGCCAAAGCGGACGCGGAAGCAGCGCTGGCAGCAATTGGCGCGCCAGTCGACAAGCTCCAGGTATTCACCGATGCTCCGGATACATTTCACCCTGGTCGCTCCGGGTGTTTGAAGCTTGGTCCAAAGAACACGCTTGCCGTGTTCGGTGAAGTCCATCCGCGCATTTTGCAGAAGATGGACATCGAAGGGCCGCTCGTTGCTTTCGAAATCCATCTTGATGCTTTGCCGCAGCCAAAAGCCAAGGCAGGCCGCTCCAAGGGGTCCCTGAATGCTTCCGATTTGATGCCGGTTCGCCGCGATTTTGCGTTCCTCGTAGATAGCACGGTCACCGCCGACAAGATCCTCAAGGCCGCCCGCGGGGCCGACAAGAGCCTCATCGAAGACATTACACTCTTCGATATCTACGAGGGGGCCGGTGTTCCAGAAGGGCAAAAGTCTGTTGCGATCGACGTGGTTCTTCAACCACGCAAAAAGACGCTGACGGATGAAGAAATCGACGCGGTTGCCAAGAAGGTGATCGCCAACGTTGAGAAGGCCACGGGCGGCACACTGCGCGGCTAACAATTATTGCGCTGCCGCACGTAGGTTGTAGCGGCAGCGCAAATCGTTTGGCTCCAGTCTTACGGGACAGAGAATGGTGTAATGCTTTCGCAGCGTTTCACCGCGCACTTCTTTTTGTCCTTCGTAGGAATGAAGTCGGTTTTCGCATACTCGTTGACCTGACAAGACCCACGATCATTGACGTAACGGTCAAATGTGTTCGGACCGGTGTTCATCAGTACAGCGCCGCGCTGAGCAATCAAAGATTGCGCTTGCGCGCAAGTCATCGATGTGGAATTCGCGCGCCTGCTCTGTGCATCTGCCGGAAGGGTCAGGATTGCTGTTGCGACCAACGCTGTAACCGCGGGAACGGCCCGGGACCAAAACCGCTTAGATTTACTTCTGAACTGCCGTGCCATAGGCGCCTCCTCAAAATCAAGATGAAACAACATTGGCGCCATCGCCAATCAGATCAAGTTGAAACACCGCGTCAATTTTAACCGCTCTGCCGCTGCGTGAAAGCAGGTTTGGTAGCTGGCGCGCACAAGCCTGCGTGAAGACAGGCAGGCGAGAATCGCCTAACGATAGATGCCTTTCTCGCGTAAGGACATCGCATGCTCGCTTCCGAAACGTGCACAAGAGACTTTTGTCTTCTTGCGGATATTGCCGCAACAACGGAGCTCGAGCGCGTCGAAGCGTTGGCCGATATTCTTCAGGAAATTCCATGTGTTATGGATATCCTCAAATGTATTCGGGATCTTCAACTCCGCGACGGCTGGCTTGTATCAGGCGGCATTTACCAGACCATCTGGAACGTCATCACGGACCGAGCCCTAGACCACGGGATCAAAGACTACGACGTTATCTATTTCGATGGCCGCGATCTTTCCTACGAGGGTGAGGATGCGGTGATCCAACGGGTGCAGTCTGCACTTCCAGACCTTGGAGAGCTCGTGGAAGTGCGCAATCAGGCCCGTGTCCACCTCTGGTATGAACAGAGATTCGGAAGGCCTTACAGGCCGCTTGACTGTGCGATGGATTCGCTCACGACTTACGCCGCGCGGACCCATGCTGTGGCTGCGCAACTCGGTAAGGACGATCAGATTTGCATTCACGCCCCATTTGGACTTGCAAACATTTTCGCGATGCGGCTGGTCCCAAACTACAGCCAACCCAATCCGGAAACCTACGCGGAGAAGGCGGCACGAATGACGGCGCTATGGCCTGAGCTCGACGTTATCCCGTGGGATGTATCAGCAGCATCAGGCTGACAGCAGAATTATCCCAAGCGCCGCGTGTCTTGTACCGGAATGTCCTCAAGTGCTGGCGATGACGGTTCCGCTTTCTCGGCTGCAATCATACGAGCCCTGACCAAACCGCGGACAGAGTTTCCAACAAACACCGCCTCGGCTTTTTCCAAGTCAACCGGCGTCAGATCGGCCTCAACTGCATAACCGGCCTCCAGCAGCCCCGCACGAAACGTTCCGGGTAATACGCCGTGTTCCAGCGCCGGTGTCAGCAGCTTGCCGTCGACCTTGAGGAACAGTGTTGTATAGGACCCTTCCGTGAGATAGCCGCCTTCATTCAAGAAAATAACTTCCTGGCACCCTGTTTCGGCTTGATACCGGGTGCGGGTCTCGTCGTAGAAGGAGCGGTTGGTCGTCTTGTGATAGAGGAAACGATCACTGGACCGCGTGGTTTCTTTTGCGAGTACCAGATTAAAAACAGATCCGCGGTCCGCTGGCGGCAACTCGGTTGCTGATATGGAAATGTCGCCTGCACGGCCCAACAACAGCCGGACACGTTGCGAGCCGCGACAGGCTTCGCCGGCGGTCTCCAGTCGATCCAGAACGGTTTCCAAATCAAACTGAAACCCGAAGTATTCTGCGGACTTTTGTAGCCGCTGCATATGACGCTCAAGCAGCAGGTACCCAACGTCTGGATCATACGCCATGGTCTCTATGAGGTCGAACTCAGGCAGATCTTCCGTCATGAATTTCAATTTCAAAGCACATTCGTCGTATTCGTGCTGCGCGTTGGAATCAAATACAACGCCGGATCCGGTCCCAATTTCTCCCGTTCCATCTTTCCGTAGAACCAGTGTGCGGATCGCCACGTTCAAGCAGAAATCACCAGTTGGTGCGAGAAATCCGATCGAGCCGGTGTAAACCCCGCGCGGTGCCGTTTCCAGGTTATGAGCAATCTGCATGGCGCTTAGTTTGGGCGCGCCAGTGATCGAACCACACGGAAACAGATGCCGGACGATGTCCCCAAATCCGGTTGTTGTTGGAACCTGAGCCTCGATGGTCGACGTCATCTGCTGAACGCTCTGATACCGCTCAACATCGCATAGTTTCGTGACCTTGACGGATCCTGTTTCTGCAATTCTGGAAAGATCATTGCGCATCAGATCAACGATCATGATGTTCTCTGACCGCTGCTTGGGATCCTGAGCAAGGTCTCGTGCGATGCGGGCATCTTCAGATGCGAACCTGCCGCGTGGCTCCGTGCCTTTCATGGGCCGTGTCCGCAGCGTCGTTCCGGTGCGCTCCAAGAAGAGCTCCGGTGACAACGACAATACGGTCCGGTCTTCCAACTTCAAATAAGCTGCAAACTCCACCGGCTGGCGTTTCAGAAGGTCCTGGAACAACAGCGCCGGGGCGCCTTGATGGCCGAATTTGGCCCGGAGCGTCAGATTGACCTGATAGATATCGCCTTTTGAAAGGTGATCCTGAACCTGTGCAAACGCACGTTCGTAGTCTTCGATCGCCATATCGAAAGATGGCTTGTTGATGCCTCGCGGAGCATCCGCGGTGTCCGCGTTCAGGACGTCAAAAGCCTCATCGAGAGTGAGATCCTGGCGCTCTTCATACAAGCCAAACCATAGAAGCGGTTCGCCGGTTTCTTCAAAGCGCGTTTTGAGTTTTTCCTCAAAGGCAAACCCGAGTTCATACGCCAGATAACCAGCACAGTGGTACCCGTCCTGTTGCGCACGCTCCATCTGCCTTAGGCAGTCGTCGACCTCTTCCAAATGCGCGCATGTCACCACGTTGACCGGCGCTTCGAACAAGGTCGCCGTCCGGCGCTTCAAAACGTCGAGCAGCAAGACTGATCCGGTTTTCATAGTGCGCGTTGACATCTGCTGACGCCGAGGTTCGAGAGGGTGGTTTATGCCGTCAATTAGACCGAACTGAGCGAAGGCCAACGGTCCATAAGAGGCGGCAGATTGCACTCATGCGTCATGTGGTCAAGTCTTTCGTCCCGGAAATACGAAAATGACCGGCAAAACTCTTTGCCGGTCATCTAATTGTGTCATACGCAACTGGACATGAGCCGCTGCAGTCAGACCCAAATAGTCCGTTGCGGTTTAGGCAGCCGCAACGTCCTTCAGGAAGGTATCAATTGCACGCTTAACATCATCAGCTTCTTCGTTGAGCATCTGGGTTGCATCGACCATCAAGCGCGCCGAGGCGCCCGTACGTTCTGCCGATTCCCTAACATCGCCAATGTTGGTCGCCACCCGACCGGTGCCGTCTGCAGCTTCCGCAACATTGCGCGAAATCTCTTGTGTAGCACCACCTTGCTGCTCAACCGCGGCCGCGATGGCCGCCGTATAGCTGTTGACCTCATCCATGGTGGACGCGATGGCTCCGATGGATTCAACGGCACCTTTGGTTTCCTCCTGGATGGCGGAAATCTGTGCGCCGATTTCTTCCGTTGCTTTGGACGTCTGAGTTGCCAGTTCCTTGACTTCAGCCGCAACAACAGCAAAGCCCTTGCCCGCCTCGCCAGCACGTGCGGCCTCGATCGTAGCATTGAGCGCCAGCAAGTTTGTTTGCTCAGCGATCGCCTGAATGAGGGTCACAACCTCGCCAATCCGGTTCGCAGCTTCCGCGAGCCCGGCAACTTTCTGGTTGCTGGTCTGTGCGTTTTCAGTCGCCTTCATCACGATGCCGGTCGTCTGCTCAACCTGACGCGAAATCTCGCTGATCGAACTGCTCAGTTCTTCGGCCGCTGAAGCAACTGTCTGGACATTGGACGAAGCCGTTTCCGAGGCATCAGAAACAGAAGTGGCGCGAACCGTCGTGTCTTCGGCAATTTGACCGAGCTCCTGAGCTGAGCCGCGCATCTCTTCGACTTTTGCAGTTACGCCGTTCAGCTTTGTAGCAATCTCCGACTGGAACTGCCCGATGCGTTCTGTAATGGCCATTTGCTTGGCACGCTCGACTTCAGCGCGTTCCTCGTCCTGCGTTTGCAGCGACTGGGTTTCAGCTTGCGCGGCCTCGGCTTCCTCGCGAGCTTCATCCGATGCTGCGAATGCCTTTGCGATGAAATCTGTTATCCACCAAAGCGCAGCTACCTCGGCAACAACGATGATCGCATGGAAGACCACCCGGCCAAAGTCTGCCCCCGCCGGAAACACCGCCCAAGGCATTGCAAAGTTCAAACCCAGGTGATGCACAGCGACCACGCCCGCGTACGCCACAAGAGCGCGCCAGTCGACCCACCCCGTCAACACCGCCAGAACGGCAAAGAAATACATGTGCCCATCAAGTTGGTAAGAGGCTTCGACATTCGGTGTGTGAAGTGCTGCAACGAACAAGGCCGCCAATCCAGCGAGTGACATAGCAGTTGCCAAACGCGTTTCCACGCCAATGCCAAACCGGACCCAGGTGGCTGTTGCTGCAACGCCCAGCAAAAGCGCGCCGCCGCACATGGTCACGAAAGAGACATTCCCCACGACCCACGCAGTTCCGATGACCAGAAAGACGTTAAACCATGTGAAAAAAATCACGATCCGGGAGAACTTTTCCCGCAAGACGTCCAGGCCAGATGCGGCCGATACCATGTTGTTCATTACTGGGTCTCCATGGGTGTGCCAGTTATTCGTGCACAGGCATAGGCAACGGCAGAGGACGCAACAAATCCGGCGCCCGACTGATAGAGGCGCTGAACAAAATCACTGTCTGCACTTTGGCTCAAAGCAAACCAGGTTGCAGTTGGCGCCGCCATGATCCGACCCTCCGCTTTCGCAACAACCTCAAGGGCGGACGCCCCCCATGGCTTCGCAAATACGATCACCGGACCGTTCCCTGATGGCACCAATGTCCCGAGAAGCACGATCAAACAGCTTCCCAGGAAATAAAGGGCCACGAAGCGCTTTGTGGAATTGCTCAACTTTTTGCCAAATCACCAACACGTTTTGGCGTAATTATCCCTGCGGCAATTTAATAAACTCTGAAATTTCGGAACTTTATGTTTGGACACACATGCCGGATTTTCACCACTTCCAAGCGCTTTGTAACAATTGAAAACGGCCTGACGACTTCGTCAGGCCGTCTGAAAAAACCCATTTTAGAACCGGGTTGCGGTTCGTCCAAGACCGGTCCTATTCAGCCGAGGTGAGCCCAACTGGACACGCGATACCGGTTCCACCGATCCCACAATATCCGCCCGGATTTTTCGCAAGATACTGTTGATGGTAATCTTCGGCGAAATAGAACTCGTCGAGCTTCTTGGTTTCAGTGGTGATCGCATTCTTGATACCGCTGTCATGAAGCGCTTTCTGATACGCGACCATGGATGCATTGGCTTCACTCAACGCCGCGTCTGTCGGAACGTAAATCGCCGAGCGGTACTGGGTGCCGGTATCATTGCCCTGCCTCATGCCTTGTGTCGGGTCGTGATTTTCCCAGAAAACCTTCAAGAGATCTCCAAGCGTGACCTGAGCGGGATCATAAACGACCAGGACTGCCTCCGTGTGACCTGTCCGGCCGGTGCAGGTTTCATGGTAGGTTGGGTTTGGTGTGATCCCGCCTGCATAGCCGACAGCTGTCACATGGACGCCGGGCAACGTCCAAAACAGGCGTTCAGCGCCCCAGAAACATCCCATCCCGAAAAGAACGGTTTCCGACCCTTCCGGGTACGGCCCCGTCATCGAGTTTCCATTCACAAAATGCGCCTCACCCGGCACAATGGCTTCTGCGCGGCCTGGAAGTGCCTCTGCAGAGGTCGGAAGTGAAAACTTTTTGCTCAACATTGTCATGAAAGACATGATCGCGCTCCAGGTTTTGATGACAGGCGTACGCACCTGCGATCCAGAGCAGGCGAATACCGATTGACGGATTATGTGGATCTATTTTGCAGCTTGTCTACGGTCAGACGCCAATGCTCACTGAAGTTCACTACGCTATACACGCTAAGCATAGCGAAAACGGCGCTTTTGCCTTCTGGCGCCGATGAGCAAGAATAGCACCCCGATCCCAGCAAAGACGGCCCATGCCGGCCACGTCAAAACCGTTTGAAGCATCGGATCCCAAACAGTTGGATGGACATACCGCTGAATCACAGCTTGAGATAAATTAAGCGTTTCAGGTGACATCTCGAACCAAAGCTGCCCGAGTGGCTTGAACATAATCTGCGATTCTGCAATCGAACGGCTTGCATCTGCAATGCCAACAACAATCGCTATTGCTAGCAATCCGAAACCGAACATGCGTAATAAAAACTTCACAATACTTATCATTGCCGTACCGTCATATTTTATATTTTGCTGTGTTATTTCAAAATTCCAGATTTGACCTTGCTCGCTGCACATATGCAATTTGACTAAAGGCGAACAGGCCTCAAGTAATATCGTTAATTTCTTGATCAAGTATTGTCAGCTAACACTTTTGTGTTTCCGGCTTTAGCACTGCAATCATGCTCTGCCCTAACGTTATGATGGGCGCGGCTATTGGACCACCGAGATTCCATCGACCAAATTAGTTCGATCATAATAGCCAACTCACATCCATAGGAGCGCCTGCTTTCAGCGAAAATCTCCGACTTCATTGCTTCAAAAATCAGATAATCAAACCCGCATTTTTCGGCATAAATTCAAACGTTTCGCCGTGTTCCAATCAGCTATCCCCAAGCTCAGACCGATTGGATAAAAAAAACTTCATGAGATGCTTGCCTTCATCCGCCGCATCAGTATATTGCGCCCACTCAAGCGGGACACTGCTTGCAACGGACAGGTGGCCGAGTGGCTGAAGGCGCACGCCTGGAACGCGTGTATACGGGCAACCGTATCGAGGGTTCGAATCCCTCTCTGTCCGCCATTACCTCTGAAAACTGAATTTAGAAAACACCGCTGATTATTGCAGGCGGTGGCATTTGGCATGACTTATGAACCGCCCGAAGACGGGTCCGGTGCCAAGAATTCGTTCAAGACTTCCCAAAAAATTGCCCGCCAGGTTATGGAGACCCGACGGGCAACGATCTTACGCTTAGTCGAACATCAACGAGTGTGCAGCGAAGTTGTCGTAGTCTGCTGCCGTCATGCCGACACTTGCAATCGTATTGACGGTGTCTGTGGCGTCTAGGAGGTTGTTGCCACCCAGATCGTCGACATATCCGATAATCGCGGCACCAGCATCCGAATCAAAATACGTGACAAGAACTGCGGTGTCAGCGGCCAAGGCTCCACCATCATTGACATCAACAGTTCCAGCACCGATTGCGTCCGCGAAGCTTATGCCACTGGTATCAGTGAAGTTGATGATATGGTGCTCTGCGGCATCATCGACATCAGCGCCCGCAGCAACATCCAGAACGGACACGGAGCCACGATCGATCAATGCAGATATGTCGGTATTGGCCCCATCGCCGTGAATGGTCGAGAAGGTGAGCTCTGTCGTATCACCAAAGTCCACATCGTCTCTAGAGAATGAGATTGCGTCGCCGGAACTTGGATCAACTCCAACCGTGAACCCGTTGATCGTGTCTGCTCCGAAGACAAGCGCGCCGTTTTCGACTTCGACAATCTGCACCACATCATCACCGCTGCCCAGCGTGGCGGTATCCGCGCCCGCACCGAGGATGATGAAGTCCCCGAAGTTCGAGCCAAGCACTTCAAGAGCTCCATCAAGCTCATCGCACCCGCAGAAGAACAATCCACCGGTAAGACCAGAGGCATCAAATACAGTTGTTGCGCCAGATGCGGTGGTATTGTCGGAAATGATCAGTCCCTGATCACCACCTGTCAATTGGATGGTTTCAAAGTTTCGAACGGCATCCAGATCAAACGGATCTTCAAGCTCATCCGCCATTATCAGTGTGTCAGTGCCATTGCCGCCATCGATAAAGCCGCCATCGTCAGCGACATAGAAGGCATTCTCTGCGCTCAGGGTCAGCGAGTCGTTGCCGGAGGACAACAACACCCCGCCTGCGCCTCCAAAGCCCAAACCGGAGAGGTCAACATCATACCTTGAAAAGTCAATGTCCCCTTCTGCCGTCAGCACAAGAGTTTTCGCTGCACCTGTGTCTTCGAAGTTGGTCTCAAAGATGTTGTTCCATTGGTCTGCGGTACCGTAAATCCAACTGTCCTGGGGTCCACTTCCCTCAAACACGCCGAGAAACCTGATACCATCAAAGAGATCGACCGACGTTGTGTGCGAATCGTCTTCATAGATGTCCAGGTATTCAATTCCGCTTGCATCGGTGAAGACATAATGCGTGTCCTCAGTGATATCCGCGTCAATGATCAACGCATCCTCGCTGCCATCGCCACCGATTATCGTGGCAGTTTCCGCAGCTTCGGCACTCACGACAATCAAGTCGTCTCCGCCACCAGCATCAACGTAGGCATCTCCGGTCTGGAGGTAGATGATGAAATCATCACTTGCCCCAAGCGTAACGGACAGGTTGGAATGATCTGACAGAAAAATCTCGGAATAAAAACTCCCACTTGTGTTCTCGACAACCAAAGTCTGGCCATCGGCTTTCGTAAGAGCTTCCAAGGCACCGGATTCGCCCTGAACTTCTATGTTTTCACCGTTGTGTTTATCCTCGATGTCGACCTCACCGATCACATCCTCAAAGATAATGTTTTCAACGGAGGTCAAGCTCATATCAAGTTGGTCGGACACGTCAGTTGCGTCGTCCGTCCGGACATCGTCGATTATGAAAGTGTTGAAGCCGGTAATGATGAGTGTGTCCTCACCATCTCCGGCGTCGATAACACTCAGATCCGCGTTGTCGAATGTGCTGTAAATCGTGTCGTTCAAATCCGTTGCGGAGTTTGTTGCATTCACCGGCACGCCGCCGACCAACACTTCAGATGCTCCGGCTTCGAGAATGATCGTATTGCCGGTCGGGCTGCTTCCGCCGCTGCCACCGCCACTGCCGGTACTGCCTCCAGTATCGCCATCATCGGGATCGCCATCGCTCCCCAAAGGCGTGTCCAATACTATGGACGACAGATCCGTCCCGCTTAAGGTTTGTGCGCCATCCCGGTTCTCGAACTGACCGTAAAGCACCCAATGCTGATAGGCCGTAAAAGATCCGGCATCGACAGCCGCCTGGACGTCTGGATTGGCGGCAAGATACGTCGCAGAATCGAAGGTATCGTCGCCACCACCAATCTCAGGTTGGCCCAAGAGTGTATCAATTGTTTGGTTCGGGATGCGTCCCTCAGCCGCGCCGTAAGTCCAAAAATGGTCCAGCGGATTGACACCAGCGGCCGCCACATCCGGATTCTCAGAGAGATAGAACGATGTATCGAAATTCTCGTTTGGGTCACGCCCTTCTGACCAACCGAACAGATTGAAGTGTTCTTCTGCGGACTGGAACAGGCCCGCATCAATTGCGGCAGCTACATCCGGATTGTTCGCAAGGTAATACGCTTCGTTGAACGCAATAGACATTTTATTCCTTTGTTATTCGACACGATTACCCCCTGCCGGGTTTCGCTTAGTCCCAATGAGAGCCGCATCGTCCCTATGCGGTTAGGGCTTTTATAACCTTAACAAGACCTTAAGTGGCTAAAAATTTAAATTAATGCGATGTATTTTGAACAACTTCGTAAACACGCCTCAACAACAATTATTTTTTGAGCCGTTAACTATAAATTTTGGCGCGTTTTCTTCTTACCGTTTTGAACTCAAAATACCTTTTATTTCGAAAATTCGAATTTATTTATCTTTGTAACGCTGCAGTTTTGCTTTGAAGTTCCAGTCGTATCGGAATCCATTAAGGCGGATCACCAAAGACGAGCCAGGCGTCTATCACTGCGAGCCGATCATTCGAGGTGTTATCGCCTCGCTTGCCTTTCGCATCAAACAAGCGTACTCCGCACGGCCCACATTACTGACACGAAGACTGCGCAACTGATCGTCATTATCGCGATCGGTCTTTATTACGCGTTTCAGAAGGACACCGTTTTCATGCAAACCATTGGACTTGATTTCGGCACATCGAACACCGTGGCAATGACAGCTTCCATGTCTGGGGCTGCAGAAGCGGTGACATTTCTCGGCGACCGGGAAGAAGCAACCTCGTTGCCATCCGTCCTGAGCTTTCTCGACAAGGGGGCCGCAAAAGCGCCCCACCCTGAAGTCGGCCCCTGGGCAATCCGTCAGTTCCTTGAAAGTCTCGGTGATGTTCGTTTCATTCAGTCACTTAAAACCTTTGCGGCGAGCGCGGCCTTTAAAGGAACGGGCATTTTTGGCGTTCCGTTTGACTTTGAAAGCCTGATGGCGACGTTCTTGACGGCCGCTTTTGAGCGCGCTCATCCTCAGATCAATCCGTCTCAAACCCGATTGGTGGTTGGTCGGCCCGTTGAGTTTGCCGGTCACAATCCGGATGAACAGCTCGCGATGAAGCGGTATCGCTCAGCTTTCCGCAAACTCGGCTACGACGACATCCTTTTTGTCATGGAACCTGTTGGCGCTGCATTTTCCTATGCTCAGTCCCTCAAGCAGGATACGACAATCCTGGTGGCGGACCTTGGCGGCGGCACCACAGACTATTCGCTCATGCGGTTTGAGACCTCAGCTGGTCATATGCACGCGCACCCGCTGGGGCGCGGCGGCATAGGCATCGCGGGAGACACCTTTGACTACCGGATCATTGATAACGTCGTACTGCCGAAGCTCGGCAAAGGGTCTCAATACAAAAGTATGGGCAAGACACTGGACATTCCGCCCAACCTTTTCTCAAATTTTGCCCGCTGGCACATGCTGTCCATCTTCAAGACATCCGATGATTTCAAGGAGATGAAAAAGCTGCTCCGCTGGTGCCTCGACCCAGACCAGATCGAGTTGTTCATTGAGCTCGTCGAGGAAGATCAAGGCTATCCGCTCTACAAATCGGTTTCGGAGACAAAGGCACTTCTTTCAGCAAACGAAGAGGCCGAACTTACATTCAAACCACTCAGCCCTGATTTCAAAGCAAGCGTTGCGCGGAAGGACTTTGAGAGCTGGATCGCTCCGGATCTCTTGAAGATGAATCGCGCACTCGACAGCACACTGGAACGCGCCAAGTTGAGCGAAGACGACATTGACCGGGTGTTCATGACCGGCGGCACGTCGTTCGTGCCTGCGGTGCGGAAGATGTTCGCAGACCGTTTTGGTGCCGAGCGGATTTCAGGCGGCAATGAACTGACATCAGTGGCCAACGGCCTTGCTCTCATCGGCGCCCGACAGGATGCGGCAGATTGGTCGGTGGCAGCATAAAACGGTCTGATCAAGACAGACCGGGCTCTCAGAAGAGAGCCCGGTCCATCAATTAGCCAAAGGCCTTTCTGAGAACCGGTATGCGCTTGACCAACACATAATCGAGCGCCAGGACTGTCAAAAGGGTCACTCCGGCAAGCGGAAACGCCAGCGACAGGAACAACATCAAAATCATGGCGCCACGCCAATGCGGCATGTTTTCCGGTGTCTTCGGCGCAATGATCCGGAGTGCTGCACCTTTCGGGCGGCGCATCCACCACATGACAACACCACTCACACACAAGAAGATCACGGACAGGCACGCGAGTGTGTTGAGCACCAGGTTCCAAAGCCCCACCAATCCCATATGTAGGGGTATGCCAACAGCCATTGCTTTTGCGGCAAGCGAATAGTCGGCAAACCCAACAGACGCCAGAATCTTGCCGGTATACTGATCAATGTGGACAGTGCGATCTGAGAAGGGATCTTCAGCATCAGAACTCATTGTGTCCTGATTGATGGTCCACACACCGGTGTCCCCTTGGGGATAGGAAATACGGTATCGGGCATTAAATCCGATTGCCGCCGCCAAATCCGCGATGCTGTCGATCGTCACAGGCACACCCTCGGGCGTTCCGGAAACTCCGGATCCTGAGCCGGAAGCCGGCATTGGTGTCTGCTCCAGAGCCCAGGGCACTTCACCAACGGGACCGTGGTTCATTGCAGCGTGTGTGCTGTCGGACAAGGGAACATTGTTCCATTTTTCCGCAGGAAAGGTGTTCCAAGCCTGAACGATCTTGCTTCCCCAAATACCGGTCCAGGCCATGCCGGTTATCAAGAACGCCAGCAAAATAACTGAAACATAGATCCCGATACTGGAATGAAGCCCCTTCCAGAAGTCTCGTCCCCTGGCTGTCAAGTTTGGAACGACGGACTGTACAAAGGACCGGTCACGCGGCCACCAAAGGTAAAGACCCGTAACCACCAACACGATCGACAAACCGGCTGCAATCTCCAGAAGGCGGTCGCCCGGTGTTCCAAGCAGGAGATCACTGTGGATGCCGTCAGCAAAGTCGTACCAGCCTTTTCGCCGTTCCCAGCTTTCAACCACGTCTCCAGTATACGGATCGACAGCCACCATTGACTGAACACCGTCGGCTTTGACGCGGAAAACAGAGACGTTGTTGTCAGCGCGCCCCTTGAGCCACTCCACTACAATCCCGTTTGGATGTTGCTTCAGGGCTTGGCTCGCTTGTTCGGACACAGTCAGCGGCTGACCATCTTGAGGGACAGACACGGTAATTTTTTCGCCGTCACGGCCATCAATGTAACCGATGTACATCATCATCATGCCTGTGACCGCGAGGATCATAAGGAAGGGCACGACAAACAATCCGGCATAAAAGTGCCAACGCCAGGCAGCGCGATAGAACGCGTTCGGTGTGGATGCACTTCGAACGTCATGTGAGATATCACTCATGGGATCTCCATACCGGATGCCCCACCATTCAAAGACAGTTGGAGGCGGTCCGGTTCATATCAATTTCAAAATGGATTTCGGGAAGATCAGATCCCAAGAGGCGGAGCGCGTGCCCCGTTCTGGCTGCGGTTCAGCGAGCTTGTCCGTGGCGCTTCGGCAAAGAACGGAATTGTCAGCGAAGCGAAGACCGGTAAGGCGCTGTCCGATGCCAAGACCGGCACGACCACCGCTCCAACACCGGAAAATACACAGTGGTTTGATGCTTTGCCTTCATCATCACCCATCGGTCCAGACGGCAGTTCTTTACCGTCGGCATCTAGGGTGATGGTTCTCATGCCGTCCGGTGTACACAGGACGACCGTAAAGCCCTGATCCTTGTGCAGCGATGGCATGAAGCCTTGCGGAAAAAGGGCAGACAGCAGGAATGGCAGCAGCAGCACAAACACTGCTGCATTCAATTTCCGGATGTTTTGCCGGAGTTCGCCCAAGATCCTGATGCCCCTCACTTCAGAACGGCTGAGTGCTTAAGGTAGATCCCGAGCAAAGACAATTCTAAAAATCAGATGTGCCGGAACAGCCAGCCTGTCACCTTACTCGGCAAGGCTGATGTCGGCCATCAGATCCGCCGCTGTTGCTTGCAGCGCGTCGCTCAATTGAGCAGGCGTCAGTCCGGTTGGGAGCCTCAAATCCGCCGAGGCCTTGAACAGGAAACCACCCTGCATCGATCCCGCTTCAACAGACGTTTCCAGGTACTCGATGCTGACCTTGTGCTCGCTAAGAATGTGGGTGATGTCGCGCAATATACCCGGATGATCCTGCGATACCAGATCCAGATGGGCGGACGCACCAAGTGCTTCATTGTCGCTGCCTTGGCCGGACCGCAGCGTGATATCGATCCCATCTGATCCGAGTGCCTTCAGCGCAGCAGTCAACTGGCTGGCATTTTCGGCAGGAACAGAGATGCGCACGATGCCGGCAAACTCGCCACCAAGTCGGGCCATGGAACTCTCGATCCAATTCCCGCCTGCGCCTGCGATGACGTCAGCAATCTTCTCGACAAGCCCAGAACGGTCTTCGGCAATGACTGTGAACACGAGATGGTCTTGCATGATACGGCACCCGTTTGATCGAGGTTGTTACAGTTCTTGTTGACATTTCAAGATTGAGAAAACAAGTGACTCTGCAAAATAGCTAAGGACACCGTCAGCCTCTATAACGTCTCTGATGCGACCCGGGATCCGCGGTTTCAACAGTGGTCATTTAGAATTTACCAGGGCGCCCCTATATTCATTTCGAGGCGCAGACATGTACAAAACAGCCAAATTCAGATGGCACTTCAGAGAGCGGTAAACGCAGAATGCAGACCCACAACAGTTTGAAAACACTGGATCGCTTCTGGCTCAAATTCATGGACCGCCCGCTTGTCTTCGCAGTGGTTGTTCTGCTGGCGCTCGCTTTGTTGCCGGTCGCCGTTTGGATGGACCTGCGCACGATTTCCGATCAGTCTCTCCGCTCTCAAGCCATTGATCTCGACAAGGCAATCACCGAGATCCGGACGTACTACGCCCGCAATGTCGTCGGGCGCGTGCAAAGCGCAAGTGGTGACATTCAACCAACGCATGAATACCACGAACGGGATGGCGGAATTCCCATTCCAGCAACGCTGTCAATTGAGCTCGGGGACGTCATCGGCGATCAAGGTACGCTTGAATACCGGTTCGTCTCCGATCTGCCGTTCATAGAACGCAAGCCTTACGAACTCACCGGTTTTGAGAAAAAGGCCTTGGCTGACTTCCGGGAGACCCGGGATCCCAAGGACCTGGAGATCGGCTTCACGGGGTCCTTGTTCGACCGCCAGGTTCAAATCGCCTCTCCTGTCTACATGGGAGCTTCGTGTGTCGCCTGCCACAACACGCATCCAGAGAGCCCAAAAACGGACTGGGTGGTCGGCGATATCCGCGGCATTCAAGCCATCACGATCGACCAGCCCATCGCGGAAAATCTTTGGTCCTTCAAGTACTTGCTGACCTATTTCGCAGGCGCTGGTGCTTTCGGGATTGCATTTGCCGGTTTGCAATGGCGTCAGGCGTATCGATTCCACAAGATGAACGGCGACCTGGAAGCGGCGAACTCTGAAATCAGCCACCTGAACGAACAGCTGGCTTCTGAAAATGTCCGTCTCGGAGCCGAAATTGAAGTTGCACGGCAGATCCAGATGATGGTCCTACCCACGCAAAACGAATTGGGTGAGATTGATCAGCTGGAAGTCGCCGCCTTCATGGAACCCGCCGATGAAGTCGGCGGAGATTACTACGACGTCCTGCAGCTAGGGGACCGCGTCAAAATCGGCATCGGCGATGTCACCGGGCATGGTCTTGAAAGCGGCGTCCTCATGCTGATGGTGCAGTCGGTGGCCGTCGCCCTTCAAGAACAGGGCCCGAGCGACCCAAAACAGTTTCTTGTTGCGCTCAACAATGCGATCTGCCGCAACATCAAACGCACAAAGACCGACAAGCACCTGACCTTGTGTTTCCTGGATATAGAGCACGACAAACTGACGCTGACTGGCCAGCATGAAGAGTTGATACTGCTGCGGCGCTCAGGTGCTGTGGAAACGGTCGACACACTGGATCTTGGTTTTCCGGTTGGATTGGAAGACAACATCTCGGAATTCGTGCGCCCGCTGCCCATGCCCTTTGAGAGCGGAGACACGGTTGTCCTCTATACGGACGGTGTTACAGAGGCGGAAAATACCAAGGGCGAGATGTACGGATTGGATCGGTTGATCGCGAGCACCAAGGACCATGGCCACAAGGACGCCGCACGGATGTTGGAGGCGATGATTGCCGATCTTAGATCGCATATCGGGTCGGCAGCGGTGTTTGACGACATCACTCTGCTCGTCGCCCGCCGCAGATAAGGAAAAAGTTAGAGGACTTAGGAGTGGCGGATGACCAAAACAGCCACCCGCCGTTTCCAAACGCATCGGAGCGCTGGAAATACCGGCAAGACGCCGGCCTGAGCCCCTCCACAGGCTACGTAAAAACCCCTACCGCCTTTAACAGGTGTTGTAAATTGGCTGTTTGACGCAACTGATTGCAGGGCTCAGTTTCCTCACCAAGTAGGTATGGCGGTGCCCGTCAATAACGTGTCGTTTTGATGCTTGATCACCGCAAGACCCTCCCGTACTGTGCGCCGATCTGACGGCGTCCTATTAGGGACTGAGAGAGATTCTGGATGCGGCTGACCCATACCGGGGGCCAATGCCGGAGCTGTTGAAGGCAAATCGCCGCGCATGCAGTCGAAGCTGCAGACAAGACGGTGTGTCTTTCTTCCTTTCCGGACAGCCGCATCCTTGTTTGCCTAAACGGCACTATGATTGGAAGAGACCATGACCCGCAGGATAATCCTGTCTGCCGTGCTTGCGTTATCAGCACCTTCAGCCGCATTTGCGCACGCGGGCCACTTGGGCGAACTTGCCGGGCACGCACATTGGGCTGGTGCCGCTGCGCTTGCAGGTGCGGCTCTCATTGCCGGTGTCGTTGCTTGGGCGGGCCGGAAAGACAAGGACAGTGCAGCCGACAGCGACGAAGCAGATGCTGAGCCCGGTGAAACTGCGGAAAATCCGGCGTCATAATCCCAAACAAGCTAGTGCGAATTGCTGTTTTTGCGGCACCCGTATTTAGCCTGACACTTACCGCGCAACCCGACAACACGGACACCTGAGTGACGCTTTTGCCAGCCGATGACACGCCGCAATACGCATATGAGACGGACCCGGCGGCAATCTACCGCCAATCCTTTTCCATCGTGCGGCAGGAAGCAGACCTTTCGCATTTGCCAAAGGCCTTGCATCCAACGGCTGTCCGGTTGATCCATTCCTGCGGCATGACCGATCTACCACAAGATCTGATGTGGTCGGATGACGTTCTGGAAGCAGCACAAGCAGCTTTCTCTCAGAGAGCTTCGGTAATTTGCGATGTGGAGATGGTTGCACATGGCATTATCAAGAACCGCCTCCCGGAAGGCTCCGAAGTCATTTGCACATTGAATGACCCTTCGGTCCGCGGCCTTGCATCTGAGCTCAAAACGACCCGGTCAGCCGCTGCTGTCGAGCTCTGGAGCGATCGGCTGGACGGGGCAATTGTCGCGATTGGAAATGCCCCAACAGCGGTATTTCATCTTCTTGAGATGATTGCTGCGGGCGGACCGAAACCTGCGGTCATTCTTGGCTTCCCGGTCGGCTTTGTCGGCGCTGCAGAATCCAAGGACGCGCTGGCCAGCAATCCGTTTGGCATTCCCTATCTTGCCGTCAAGGGCCGCCGGGGCGGATCGGCCATGGCAGCCGCTGCCGTAAATGCCCTTGCCGCCGGTTTGCCGGAAGAGGGGTGACATGACCATCGATGATCGCAAGTCCGCAATGAAATCCGTCAGCAAACCAAAAGCCTTGCGTTCCCGTGGATTTCTTTCCCAGCCGAGCGCTCACGCCCCGTCCGGCGATAGTTCTTCGGGCAAACCGAACATGTCTCGCGGCAAACGACAGCCGATTGTGTCGGATGGGGGAAAACCAGCAAACTTGACCACCAAAGTCGCCATCCAGCCCTACAAACTGGGGGACACATGAACGCCCCCTGGCTGACCCTGATCGGACTGGGCGAAGACGGCTCCTTTTCGGCCGCCGCGCAAACTGCGCTGGACGGGTCGGAAATCGTCTATGGCAGTGCCCGTCACTTTGATCTGGTTCCGGGAATATCCGGTGAAAAACGCCTATGGCCCTCGCCGTTTGCCAAGGTTTTTGAGGACTTGGCTGCTCTGAAAGGCCGCTCTGTCGCCGTGCTCGCGACCGGTGATCCGCAGTGGTACGGAATTGGCTCCAGCCTCGCGCGGTATTTCCCGTCCACGGAAATGACCGTTTTCCCGGCACCTTCCGCGTTCCAACTGGCTGCAGCGCGTCTGGGCTGGGCGGTTCAGGAGTGCGAATGCCTTTCGGTTCATGGGCGGCCGGTTGACCGGCTGCGCTGCCATCTTTACCCCGGAGCACGTTTGTTGGTTCTGACCAGCAATGGCCATGCGCCGCGCGAAATTGCCAAGCTTCTGCAAGACGAAGCCTATGGTGCAAGCTGCATGACTGTCCTTGAGCATCTTGGCGGTGAAAAGGAAAGAATTGTCTCGGGTGTCGCTCGTGCATGGTCGGAAGACGCCGCTGACTTTCACACCCTTGGTATCGAAGTTGTTGCTCCCCCCGGTGCCGCTGTCCACTCTCGTGTTCCAGGCCTTCCAGATGAGGCCTTCCGACACGATGGCAAGATGACCAAGCAGGAAGTGCGTGCGGTGACCCTTGCGGCGCTCAAGCCCTATCCCGGCGCGCTGTTGTGGGATGTTGGCTCCGGATGCGGGTCAGTGGCAATCGAGTGGCTGCGCGCAGCGGATCGTACGAAAGCGATTGGCCTCGAGCCCCATAAAGAACGGCGATTGATGGCAGCGGAAAACGCGAGTTCCCTTGGCGTCCCCCATCTTGACCTGATTGATGCGACCGCGCCGGACGGATTGCACGGCTTGTCTGAGCCAGATGCGATCTTTATCGGCGGCGGCCTGACTGCTGACAACATGGTTGAATTCTGCCTGTCGGCATTGAAACCTGGGGGAACATTGGTCGCGAACGCTGTCACGCTTGAAAGCGAAGCGGTTCTCCTCGATGCCTATCAGAAACATGGCGGCGATTTGAAACGGTTGTCCGTTCAGCGCGCCAGTGCTGTTGGCGGGCTAACCGGATGGCGGCCGGCAATGCCGGTTACCCAGTGGAGTTTTGTGAAGTCATGAGCGGCACGCTCTACGGAATTGGTCTTGGACCGGGTGACCCGGAACTGATGACCTTGAAAGCGCATCGGCTGATTTCATCGGCCAGGGTGATTGCCTATCCGGCTCCAGATACCGGCGAGAGTTTTGCCCGGTCAATCGCAGCTGGCACGATCCCACAAGGCGCTCGGGAGATCCCGATTGTTGTGCCCATGCGCGTCGACCGCTTTCCCGCCCAGGAAATCTACGACAAGGCCGCAGAAGAAATCGCAGAGGTTCTGGAAACCGGTGAAGATGTGGTTGTCCTGTGTGAAGGCGATCCATTTTTCTTCGGGTCCTTCATGTATCTGTTCGACCGTCTATCCGGACGTTTCCCTTGTGAAGTTGTGCCCGGCGTCACCTCGTTAACTGCCTGCGCGGCACAACTGATGCGGCCGCTTACGTCCCGCAATGACGTTCTGACTGTCATTCCTGGCCCGCTGCCCGATGTTGATATCCGCGCCAAGATCGAAGAAGCCCAGGCCGTTGCCATTATGAAGGTGGGCCGACATTTGCCGCGGTTGAAAGCACTTCTTGACGACATGAACCTTCTCGACCACGCCGGGTACGTTGAACGCGCAAGCCTGCCAGAGCAGAAGGTCTACCGGCTTCAAGATCTTGATACGGACAAAGCCCCGTATTTTTCCATGATCCTCATCTACAAGGGAGACGAAGCGTGGACGCTTCCCCCATCCTTCTCGTCCTGAACCAAGCTGGTCTGGATACGGCAGAAGACATCGCCAAGCGGTTTTCAACGGCGCGCATCCATGGCCTTGCCGGCCGTGTGCCGACCGCCGACACGCAGTTCAACGAGACGATTGAACACATTCAGATGCTGTTCAGGGCCGGGCATCCGATCATAGGCTTTTGCGCCAGCGGCATTTTGATCCGGGCCTTGGCTCCAATCCTGTCAGACAAGCGGACCGAGCCACCCGTTGTAGCCGTGTCCGAAGATGGCTCAAGCATCGTTCCGCTGCTTGGCGGTCATCGCGGGGCCAACGAATTGGCGCGCCTTCTGGCAAAAGGCCTTGGCGGCCACGCGGCGATCACCACCGCTGGTGACACCGCCCTCGGCCTTGCGCTGGATGCACCGCCCAAGGGCTGGAAGCTCGCAAATCCGGAAGACGCCAAGCCGGTCACGGCTGAGCTCCTGTCCGGCGCGCCGGTTCAGGTATTGGGCTCCGCAGACTGGCTGAAGCGGGACAAGCTGACCATTTCCGAGGATGCCGAACTCACGTTGCTGGCCACTGATGAACCTGTCGACGGGACGCCAACTCGGCTTGTCTATCACCCGCAGCGGTATGTGGTTGGTGTCGGCTGCGCCCGCGGCTGTGATCCGCAAGAACTGATCGACCTGGTTGACACACATCTCGCGGTTCAAGGCGTTGCAAAGGGCTCTGTCGCCTGTGTCGCAACCATCGATTTGAAGGCCGACGAAGCTGCCATGAATGCGTTGGCCGCCCATTTGGATGCCCCCTTACGTCTCTTCCCGGCTGAAACGCTGGAGCTTGAAAAGCCGCGCCTCAAGAACCCGTCAGAAGTGGTCTACTCTGAAGTGCGCTGCCATGGTGTGGCCGAAGGCGCAGCACTTGCGGCCGTTGGCCGCGAAGGCCGATTGGTGGTTGAGAAACAAAAGACCGCAAACGCCACATGCGCCATCACTCGTGCGCTGGAACCGCTTGACGGAATGACAGTTGGCCGTGGCCGCGGCCACTTGTCGGTGATCGGCATTGGCCCGGGGAAGGACGACTGGCGCACGCCGCAAGCAACCCGTCTTCTCGCCTCAGCGAGCGATGTCGTGGGATACTCGCTTTACCTTGAAATCGTCGCTTCTCACATCACGGGCAAGACCCACCACAATTTCCCTCTGGGTGCAGAAGAAGACCGCGTGCGGTTTGCGCTCGAAGAGGCGGGCAAAGGCAAGAACGTCGCGCTGATCTCGTCTGGCGATGCCGGTATCTACGCGATGGGAGCCCTTGTTTACGAACTTCTGGATCGCGACGCAGAAAACGGCGGCGTGTCCGATGCCGCCAAACGGGTCAGTATCACCAACGCACCCGGCATATCCGCCCTTCAGGCGTGTTCAGCACAGATCGGCGCACCGCTCGGCCATGACTTCTGCGCGATATCGCTGTCCGATCTGCTCACCCCATGGGAAGCGATCGAAAAGCGTCTCAACGCAGCGGCTGAAGGGGACTTTGTAATTGCTTTCTACAATCCAGTGTCAAAGCGGCGTAGGACACAGCTGGCCGCTGCCAAGGACATCCTGCTGAAACATAGGCCGCCAGAAACGCCGGTTGTGCTCGGTGTAAATCTTGGACGTCCGGAAGAAACCTTGCGCGTGCTGACACTGGCCGAACTTGAGGTGGATGATGTCGACATGCTGACGACAGTCATGGTCGGGTCGTCCAATTCGAAGGCAGTCAAACGGGGAGACGGCAGGAAGTTCGTCTATACGCCGCGCGGTTATGCAAAACGTATCGACGCCCCGAAAGACCAAAAAACGGAAGAAACCGCATGACCGTTCACTTCATTGGCGCCGGTCCCGGCGATCCGGATCTCATCACCGTTCGTGGCTTGAGGCTCATTCAGACCTGCCCGGTCTGCCTTTATGCAGGCTCGTTGGTGCCGGAACAGATTGTCGCTGCAGCGCCAGAAGGCGCGCGGGTGATCGACACGGCGCCGATGACCCTCGACGAGATTATTGCCGAAATCCAGACCGCCCATGAGAACGGCCAGGATGTGGCCCGTGTCCACTCCGGCGATCCATCGATCTACGGCGCGACGGCCGAACAGATGCGCCGCCTGGAAGCGCTCGGCATCGACTATGATGTCACACCCGGTGTCCCGGCCTTTGCTGCAGCCGCCGCAGCGCTGAAAACCGAACTCACCATACCTGAAGTCGCGCAAACCGTGATTGTGACCCGGACTGCCATGAAATCCTCGGCCATGCCAAACAACGAGGATCTCGACACGCTTGGGAAAAGCGGCGCAACGCTTGCAATCCACCTGTCCATCCGGAACCTGCGCGAAGTCGAACGGCAACTCGCGCCACACTACGGTGCAGATTGCCCGGTTATCATTGCCTATCGTGTCGGATGGCCGGATGAGGCTTTCATCCACGGAACATTGTCCACGATTGCGGAAAAGGTTCGGGCGGCAAAGATCACGCGCACAGCGTTGATCTTCGTTGGTCATGCCTTGAAGCCCGGTCAGGATTTTAGGGACAGCGCACTTTATGATGCAGATCACGTGCATGTCCTACGACCGAAGAAAAAGGCCAAAGGCTGAGCGCGTCGCCAATTGCCTTTTACCTGGCTGATCCCTTAGGTTTCTTGAAGACCATCTGACGGGAGACGCCGAGTGGCTGAACGAAATCCGCTTCTGGAACATGCGCTGTCGCTGAACGGCGATCCTCTTGCGATCCGGGAGTTCTATGCCAACTGGGTGCAGACCTACGATACGGATCTCCTGCTTGCGATCGGATATGTCGCTCCGCAAGTCGCTGCTGAGGCTTTGGTCCGGCATCTCGGTGACGGCAAATTGGTACTGGATGCAGGTTGCGGCACCGGACTCGTCGGGCTGGAGCTTTTAAAGCTCGACTATGAGCTCACCATCGACGGGATTGACCTCACGCCGGAAATGCTGGCTGCATCGCGAAAAAGTGGCGCTTATCGGAAACTGAATGAAGCCGACATGTGCAGCCGACTGCATGAGATCGACGACAACAGTTATGATGGCATTGTCAGCGCAGGCGTTTTTACCAGCGGCCATGTTGGACCAGATGGGCTCGATGCACTGACCCGGATTGCCAAGCCCGGTGCTCCAATCGTCTTCACCGTACGGGACACCACATGGGACACTGACGGCTTTGCGCAGAAGATCGAGAAGCTGGAAACTGATGGCGTGGTGCGGATTGTCGATATCCAGCTTAGCCCGTATCACACAAAGGAAGACGTTTTCTGTCAGCTCTGCGTACTGGAAGTCGCCTGATATCGAGAAATCACATGGGCAAACGACCCCATCACGTTGTTTACGCGCAATCCCATGTCGGGCAAGCTGTTTCCGGACGCATCACTTGCCGAAAACAGCCCATCGACGGCGCCCTCACTCACAACACTGGCATAATGAAACTCGTGAGCCGCCAGCTCCCCTGACCATGGTGCTCCGGTTTTTGAGGTGACCTTCCGATAGCCGAGGTGCCGATTGCGAGTTTGGAACGACGTTTCCAGTGGCAGAAGCCCAAGCATTTTGTGCCGGCGACCATCTGCATCGACCAGCCCATCGCCGAGGATCATATAGCCGCCGCATTCGCCATAGATCAGCGCGCCGTTTTCAGCGGCTGCTTGTACTCCGGAAAGGAAGGTCTGCGCCTCTGAGAGTTTGCCGGCATGGAGTTCGGGATATCCGCCCGGCAGATAGATCGCATCGGCGTCAGACTTCGGTGCTTCGTTGACGAGCGGCGAGAAAAACGAAATCTCCGCTCCCATGCGCCGCCAATGGTCCAGCAGGTGAACATAAGAAAAGGCGAAGGCAATGTCCCTGGCGACTGAGATCCGTTGTCCAAGAGGTGATGGAAGTTGATGCACTTCCTCATCAGGCGTGGCAATGCTTTGTGCCAGCGTTCGAATTCCATTGAGATCCAGATGATCTTCACAAATGCGCGCCGCTGCGTCGAGAAAAGCCTCAAGTTCTGCATGTTCCTGCGCCTGGACCAAGCCGAGATGGCGTTCCGGCAAGACCAAGTCGCTGCTGCGCGGGATCGCCCCAAGGACGGCAATATCGAGGCCGCTCAGGGCTGCGCGCAGCATCTCCTCGTGGCGCGCACTGCCGACACGGTTAAGAATGATACCCGTCAGCCGCACATCGGACCGGAAGTGTTTGAAGCCACTGACGAGCGCAGCAACCGACTGCGCCTGTTTCGCACAATCGACAACCAACACCACCGGGAGTTGGAGCGAGCTCGCCAAATCTGCGGCAGACCCTTGCCCATTTGCAGCGCCGTCGAACAGGCCCATGGCCCCTTCGGCGATAAGAAGATCGTGTCCAGCAGCGTGGGAACCGGCCAGCGTTCCTATTGTTCCCCCGTCCATCGCCCAGGCATCAAGGTTGATGCAGGGCGTACCACTTGCAGCTTCATGGAACTTGGGATCGATGTAATCGGGTCCCGACTTTGCCGAAACAACGGAAAGGCCCGCGTTCTTGAAAGCCCGCAGCAAGCCTAGCGTCACGGTCGTCTTGCCAGCGCCGGAGGATGGCGCTGCGATCAAGAGCCCCTTCGGTCCGTCAGAATTAACCTGCATCGGCCTGTCGGGTCGCCTCGCGCAGCCCGAGTGGATCGGGTGTCAGAACCTTCCCAGACAGGGCGCCCAGCCAGTCGAGCCCAGCGCGTAAACGGACAACTTCACCAACACAGACAATGGCGGGCGGGCTGAGACCAGCGCGCTTTGCTTCTTCTGCGCAGTTTCCGAGTGTCGTTTCCAGAACTTCTTGCCCGACTAAGGACCCGTTACACACGATTCCCACAGGCTCATCCACCGAGCGTCCGCCCGCAATCAGTTTGCCGGCAATTGTCTCAAGATGTTTCATTGCCATGTACATCACGATGACTGGAGAGCCTTGCGCAATACCGTCCCAGTTGATCGCATCCGGCGTCAGCCCGGTCTGATCATGTCCGGTAAGAAACGTCACAGCCTGATTGCAATCCCGGTGGGTCGCCGGGATACCGGCATAGGCCAGCCCGCCAATTCCGGCAGTAATGCCCGGTATGATCCGGAAATAAACCCCGGCCTCGACCAGTCCAAGCGCTTCTTCCCCGCCCCGCCCAAACACAAAAGGATCGCCGCCTTTAAGGCGCAAGACACGTTTGCCGGCCCGCGCATAGTCGATGAGTTTGAGGGTGATGTCCCGCTGTTTCGGGCTCGGCTTGCCACCGCGTTTGCCCGCATAATCGAGCACAGCTCCAGGCCTTGCCCAGCTCAGAATGCTCTGATCCACAAGCGCGTCGTAAACAACCACATCCGCCTGCCGCAACCCATTGACGGCGTGCAGCGTCAAAAGGCCAGGATCCCCAGGCCCCGCTCCGGCCAGCCAGACCCATCCGGCTTCGAATTCCGGTAGAGACTGTGCAGGCAATGTCATGTGTTGTTCAGACTGCATGAATCTTGTTTACAGCGGGGATAGAAAAGCGCCAAGTCCTTCGCCGGTATAAAGCTCTCCGAATGCGACATTTCATCTCTCGATCTGCGCATTCTTGAAAAACTCGGTTATAGACATTTCATGGTCAGACCTGACGGCAAAGAATTGCGGCGCGGCTGGACGACGGGGGCATGTGCCACGGCGGCGGCGAAGGCTGCCTACCAGGCTTTGCAGACGGGTACCTTTCCGGATCCGGTCGAGATAACCCTGCCGCAAGGCAGAACGGCAGACTTCGTTCTAACCCGCCACGCGGTAGATGACGGATGCGCTTCCGCGACGATTACAAAAGACGCGGGCGATGATCCGGATGTGACGCATGGGGCCGAGATCACTTCAACTGTCAGGATTTTGCCGGAGGGAAGTGGTGTCCAGTTCAAGGCCGGTGCCGGAGTTGGCACTGTCACCCGACCCGGCCTGCCGATACCACCGGGCGAACCTGCAATCAATCCGGTACCCCGCCAGATGCTGCAAACTGCGATCGAGGAAGTGACCCGCCTTCACGGCGGCACTGGGGACGTGGAGATCGAGATCTCGATTGCCGGCGGTGAGGAATTGGCACTGAAGACCATGAACCCGCGGCTTGGCATCATTGGCGGGTTGTCGGTCCTTGGAACAACCGGGATTGTGCGTCCGTTTTCTTGTGCTGCGTGGATTGCGTCCATTCACCGCGGTATTGACGTCGCCCGCGCAACCGGGCTTGAGCATGTTGTGGGCGCAACGGGGGCCATGTCGGAAAAGGCCGTGCAGTCTCGTTATAGCCTCGACGAAAGCGCCTATCTCGACATGGGAGATTTTGCCGGCGGGCTCCTGAAATACCTGCGCAGTCACCCGATCCCGAAAATCACCATGGCCGGGGGCTTTGCCAAGTTCACCAAGCTTGCCCAAGGCGCGCTCGACCTGCACTCGGCGCGGAGCTCGGTCAGTTTTGAGTTCCTTCAGGACTTGCTTCGTGAGGCCGACGCCCCAACCAGCCTCATCGCCCGTGCTGGAACATCGAATACGGCGAAGGAAGTACTCGATATGGCGGTGGCAGAGGGGATCAATCTGAGCGCGCCTCTTGCAAAGCGTGCAAAAACAGCGGTTCGAACAGTTCTGCGGGATGCGCCTATCGACGTGGAAGTGCTGGTCGTCGACCGTCAAGGGCACATTATCGGGGAGTGTGGATTTGACGGCTGATCAACCTCACATCCTGCTGCTGGCCGGGACCTTTGAGGCCCGCGTGCTTGCAAAAAAAATCTTGGAAAGGTTTCCGACTGTTCGCCTAACAGCGTCCTTCGCGGGCGCCGTGAAAGATCTGCCAGACCTTGGTGTTCCGACGCGCATTGGCGGGTTTGGCGGCATTGAGGGGCTTTGCCAGTACCTTCAGACCGAGAAGGTTTCGCTCATCATCGATGCAACACATCCGTTCGCAGCTCAAATGAGCCGGAACGCCTTCCATGCGGCAGAGCGCGAGGACGTTGCGATCCTCCGGCTCGAGCGACCTGCCTGGCAGCTGGCGCCGAATGATCTTTGGCATCCGGTTGCCTCCATGGATGACGCCGCCGATGCGATACCCGATGGGGCCCACGCTTTTCTGGCCGCCGGGCGCAAGGAAATCGCAACGTTTTACCGGCGCGGCGATATCATCGGCACCGCCCGGATGATCGAACCACCTCCCGCTCCCTTACCGGACCACTGGTCGCTCGTGCTCTCGCGTCCGCCCCAATCGGCTGAAGAAGAAGTCGAGCTGTTCCAAGAAAAAGGCATTACCCACGTGGTGACCAAGAACAGCGGCGGAACGCGAGCCTATGCAAAAATCGAGGCCGCGCGGCAGATGCAGCTCCCGGTCATAATAGTGGACCGGCCCGAACTGCCGTCAACGAATACTGCAGCTACGGTCAACGACGTGCTCGACTGGACCGACAAGTTTCTGAACATGTGATTCCACTGCCGAGATTTCCAGGACAACCAGCAAGCCGCAAACAACAGGTTTTTCTTGCAGGCGAACCAATTATCGCGCTTTAGTTGCGCATCAATAGCCTTACATTAGATCACGCGATCGGCAGATGTTTGATGAACACGCTCAATGCCGCCCTGGCCACTGCCTCGATCCTGCTTTTGATATTGACCGGCGCTTTCACGGCAGCAAACGCTCAAGAACGGACCTGCCTGCGCGGTGTCAATATCGCCGGTGCCGAGTTCGGCGGCTATGAAGGGCCCTATGGGCAAAGCTACATCTATCCTTCAGATGCAACACTAGCGTGGGCGGCCTCCCGGAAAATGACCGCAATCCGTCTTCCGTTCCGCTGGGAACGTCTCCAGCCGGAGCTAAATGCGGCACTGGATCACGCCGAGCTCGCCCGCCTCAAGAAGACGGTAGCCAACGCCAAACAACACGACCTAACAATCATTTTGGATCCGCACAATTTTGCTGAATACCGCGATGTGAAAATCGGTCAGGAACCAGTGACGGTGGAGGCCTTCGCAGACTTTTGGCGCAAACTCGGCTCGGAATTTTCCGGTGACCCGCGTGTCCTCTATCTTTTGATGAATGAGCCGGAGGGTGTCATCGCAACCAGGTGGTTCAAGGCCGCCCAAGCCGCAATCCTAGCGATCCGGGGCGTTGGTGCGGACAACCTCGTCCTTGTTCCCGGCACCATTTGGACCGGGGCCTCTCATTGGTTCGATGATATGCCCGGAGGATCCAATGCTGACGTCTTCAAGGGCATCGCAGACCCAGCAAACAACTTCGCCTTCGACATTCATCAGTATCTGGACGCGGATTTTTCTGGCAGGAACGCCACCTGTCCGCGAACCAAAGATGCCCTCAAGGCCCTTGAAGCGGTGACGATATGGATGCGGCAGTCCGGATTTCAGGCGCATCTCGGCGAGTTCGGCGGGACCGGGTCACCCGATTGCCTGGATGGCCTTGCAAAAGTGGCCGCGTACATCAACGGCGAGAGCGACGTCTGGATCGGCTGGACAGCCTGGGCCGCCGGTGACTGGTGGGGAGACTACGCCTTGTCACTCCAGCCACAAGGCCGCATCGACACTCCGCAGATGACGGTTCTAAAGCCGTTTTTGACCACCTCTGATGACTCGCCTGCGGTCTGCGGTGCTGCTCCGAACTAGGGTCAGGACCCAAGGTTTGCGTAACGGCCTCAGGCAGGCAGCGCGGCAAAATCGAGATGGCCGACTGTCATGTTGAACGCGCCGTCCGCGATCTGCGAGCGGCGGCTTTCCAGCCAATCATAAGCCTTGGTTTTCTGGGCGCCCTGCTTCACGCCGGCCCCAACCCAGCCGGGTAGGAATTCCGCCAGAAAATCCTCATGCTGTGGGCCAATGATCCAATCGGATTCACCACTAACAACCCTGTATCCCCTGGCCTCAAAGAGCGCTATTGCCCGTTCGGCAGCATTGGGCCCCAGCGCCGGACCAAAGCCCTTGTCAGTCTGCTGATCGCGGTTCATTGCATCGCGGAGATCCTGATCGAGCGGTTCAGCAGGGCTGAAACCAGTCCGGCCATCATAGGTCAGACTGGCCAAAAACGGCTTTCTGGATGAGACGATTGCTTCGACAAGTTGCGTCAGAAAATTTTCCGAAACCAAGTCAAGGAATGCAGATGTCGTGATCGCATCGACCGCTTCAATCGGGAGTTCCTTAAGGTTCGCCGCTAGATCGATTTCCCGAGTTTGAAGCGATCCAGGTTTTGTCGCGTAGTCACGGTTAGCCGCCACCGACAGAAGGTCGGAATCGTAGTCGGACAAAATCCAATGGATGTCCGATTTTTCTCCTACCAGAGCAGCAACGGTCGAGCCGGCACCGCTCGCAAGATCCAGGATTTTTGGGGTTTCAGCCGGCAAGGCCTCGAAGAAGGCCGCCTCGACCTCTTTGTTGCGGGCCGTAAGGTCCAGAGGTTCGCGCAAGGCCAACCAAGTCGCTGAAAATCCGCTCACTGCGCCGCCTTCTCCATCACTGTCTCGAAAACCCTCACCGCGTCCTCCCAGCTTGGCAAGCAATGAGCGGCCTGCCGGGCCTCTGTAGCAAGGCGTTCCCGGGCCTCGGCATTAGACATAATAGTGCTAAGGGCAGCGGTTAAAGCCTGCACATCTTCCACGCCGCAATAGATCGCCCCCCCGACCGAGAGGGTGTCCTTAACCGCTCCAGCACCGCTGCCGATCACCGGCAAACCATGCGCCAGCGCTTCCGCATAGGCCATGCCGTACCCCTCATAGCGGCTCGCCAGAACGAAAGTGTCCGCCGAGCAATAATAATCGCTTAGCTGTTCCTGCGGCACCGCCCCACGGAACGTGACGCGGCCGGTGAGCGCCAGACTTTTGATCTGGTGCTTCAGAGCCATGACACAGCCCGGGTCCGCCTCCAGTCCGCCAACGACATCGAGATGCCAATCCATCTCTTTCAATTGGCTGAGCGCCCCAAAGAGCAGATCGTAGCCCTTCCTCTGTGTGACGGTACCTATGGAAAGGAGCCGCAACGGGCCTTCTGACGCTTTACGCCCCTGTGCGGGAAGCTCCGTGCCCGGAAGAGCAGTACTGATCGCATCCATTGAGATCCCGAACAGGTCCTCGATTTGAACGGCCGTCGCCGGACTTGTCACGATCACATGACGGGCATGACTGAGAGCCGCGCTTTCGCTGGCTTGCAGCCGCGCGGCGACGTCGCTGGGCAAGCCATTTTCCCGGCAGAGCGGATGGTGAACAAGGGCGATCAGCCTCAGTCTCTTGCCGTGCTTTTCAGCGGCCTGATCCATAACGCCGTAGGCCAAGCCATCGACAATGACCACAGTATCGTCCGGGAGAGCAGAAAGAGATGCGTCAACGGCCTGTAGAGTCTTTCCTGATGGGAAAGGAAACCCCGGTCCAAACGACAGCGGCCTTACATCCCAGCCGTTGGCAGCAAGACCGGCGATTACGCGCCGGTCATACCCGTATCCGCCCGTGAGCGTTTCCAGGTCACCCGGATAGGCAAACACAAGCCGTTTGTCCGGCATGTCAGATCTTTCCCTCGTACCACGCACGGGCAACATGGGATTCAGAGATCGTCACACGGATGGCAGAGAGCTCGCCGCCCTTGCGGCCAAGCCGGTCCTGCCGCGCAGCTTCGGCCAGATGGTCATGAATGTGCTTGGTCAGGAATTCCGTGGTCGTATTGATCCCGGCGAACTCGGGGACTTCGTCAAGGTTCTTGTAGTTGAGCGGCGTCAGCACTTCCTTCAGCGCTTCATGCGCCCGACCGATATCGATCACAACACCGTTTTCATCGAGTTCTTCTGAAAAAAAGGCGGCGTCTATGACAAATGTCGCTCCGTGCAGCGCCTGTGCCGGGCCAAACAGTTCCCCTTTGAAGGAGTGGGCAATCATCACGTGATCGCGAACTTCTACAGCAAACATATTGTATTCCTAAGTTCATGAGTTTTCTGCCAAGCTGGCATCACGCCTCGTTGGCTTGGTCATAAACGATGACCGCAGCCAAGACATCTGATGCCTTGTTCAATATTTCGGGAACGCGCACTGCCGCATCTTCAAATGGGATTTTGTGGCTGATCAGAAGATCCAGACGTGGATCATCCAGTAGGGAAAGTGCCAATTCCAATCGCCGCCGGTAAGTCCAGCGCGCCTGCCGTTCGGCAGGAATTGTGCCCACTTGGCTTGAGATCAATTTGATCCGGCGGCTATGAAAATCAGCTCCGAGCGGCACCCCGACGGTCTGATCGCCGTACCAGCTCATTTCAATGACCGAGGCGCCGTCACCGGCGCTGGAAAGCGCCGTTTTCAGCCCGGCTGCGCTCGCACTTGTGTGGAACACGAGGTCTTGGTCCCGCGTTGCATCCTCTGGAAGGCTGAATTGAAAACCAAGGGCGGATGCGATGTCTGCGCGACCCGGATTGATATCCAGCAAAGTCACCGTTGATCCGGGGATACGGTTGCACACGTAAGCTGTCAGAAGCCCAACGACACCGCCACCGACCACGCAGATGTGATCCCCAGGTGATGGTTTTCCATCCCATAAAGCATTGAGAGCGGTTTCTAAATTGGCCGCAAGCGTCGCCCGCTCGGCCGGAATGGAAGCAGGCACAGGGACACAGGCATCCGACGGGAGAGTGTAGAGATCTTGATGCGGAAAGAGCGAAAAGACGAGCTTACCTGCAAGTTCAGCGTCTCCGTCAATGACGGTTCCCACGCTTGCGTAGCCGTATTTCACCGGGAATGGAAACTGTCCCTCCTGAAAAGGCGCACGCATGCGATGCCATTCTGTTTCCGGAACCGCACCGCGGAGCACAAGCCCTTCGGTTCCCCGGCTGATCGCACTGTTCGAGGCTTTGATCAGTACCTCTCCCGGCTGCGGCTTCGAGAGCACAGCCGGCCTAACCGCACACCCACCGCCGCCGACATACCAAACGGCATGAGCTTCATGGAGATCAGCTTCTTTAGCGGGAGTTGGCATTCTGCAAATTCTCCGAACCGTGACACGCTTTTGCCACCACATCCACTTATCGCTACGCCCATTCATGCCATGTTTGCAAGGATTGGAAGTCCGAAAAATGTTGCAAGTCATTGATAAACCTAACCAGGCATTGTCCAAAACGTCCATGACCGGTCGCCGGGTTCTGTTCGCCTTCCTGTTGGCGGCAAGTTTCGTTGCTTTGTCGGCGTTAATGTTCGTGACATTATCACCCGGCGGTCACACGCCTTTGGACTTCTTTATCCTTGGCTGTTTCATGATCACACTTCCGTGGACCATTATCGGTTTTTGGAACGCAGTGATCGGTCTTTTGGTCATGCGGCTTTCCAAGGATCCTGTCGCAGCAGTATGCCCGATTGCCCCAGGAGATGCGTCTCAATCGATCTCCAGCTCAACAGCGCTCCTCTCCTGTATCAAGGATGAGGACGTCGACGCGCTGGAGACCAATCTCACCGCGATGGCCAGCAATCTGATCCGTGCAGGCTCCGGGCCTAACTTCACACTCTACGTTTTGAGCGATACGTCCCGGGACGAAACAGCGCAGCAAGAACAGCAAATGTCGGCACGGCTGTCTGCCCGGTTTTCTGGGCAAATGGATGTCGTTTATCGGCGCCGGGCTGAAAACACCGCGTTCAAAGCCGGCAATATCGAAGATTTTTGCGAACGTTGGGGAGGTCGTCACGAGTTTGCGATCGTCCTGGATGCGGACAGCTACATGTCTGCCTCAGCGATCATCGATCTGGTACGGCGCATGGAAGTCAATCCGCAGATCGGTATCCTTCAAAGCCTCGTAGTTGGGCTTCCGACAGACAGCGCCTTTGCACGGATTTTCCAGTTTGGGATGCGTCTTGGAATGCGCTCCTACACGATCGGAAGTGCATGGTGGCAGGGGGATTGTGGGCCCTATTGGGGGCACAATGCCATCCTGCGGCTAAAGCCGTTCAAAGAACACTGCAAACTGCCAGTTCTATCTGGAACAGGTCCGCTGAGCGGTCCGGTTTTGTCGCATGACCAAGTCGAGGCTGTTCTGATGCGCCGCGCCGGATATGAAGTCCGTGTCCTGCCGCAGGAAAGCGGGAGTTATGAGGCCAATCCGCCACATCTGTTAGAGTTTATCCGCCGCGATCTTCGCTGGTGCCAGGGCAATTTGCAGTACCGTAAACTGCTCGGTCTTAAGGGCCTTAAGCCTGTCAGCCGAGCTCAGTTGGTTCTCGCCATCCTGATGTTTCTCGGGTCACCCGCCTGGATCGGATTTATGGTGGGGGCTGCAACCCTTGGAATGACCACGGATTACGCTCCTTATCGGGCGGATACCGGCGCTATTTTGTTTTTCTCCGTGCTGACAATGGTTTTTGCACCGAAGCTGGCAACTGTCGCGGATATCATAGCACGCACAGATCTTCGAAAAGCATTTGGCGGCCCCATCCGAATACTGCTCAGCGTGATGGCTGAGATCGTCTATGCGGCCATGCTTGCGCCAATCATGGCGGTTGCTCACACCGTCTTCATGGCTGGTCTTGCTTTCGGAAAGTCTATTGGTTGGGGTGCGCAAGCGCGTGGTGTTGCTCGCTTGCCGGTTTTGCTAGTCGCTTCCAAACTCTGGCCGCAAACCCTTTTCGGTGCAGCTGGCCTTGCCTGGATCGTTCAGCAACCCATTGATCTGGTTTGGCCGGTCATCCCCGTCGCGGTGGGGCCATTGCTTGCCACGATACTGGCCGTTATGACCTCGACGAAAACGCTAGGTACCTTGGCAATCCGGTCCACACTCTGGCGGATCCCCGAGGAGACTGCGCCTCCTGCGGAATTGCTGCAGCTTCAACTGCCGGCTTTGCAGAAAGGCAGAGGGGCCGAGTTTCAGCCGCAAGACTTGCCGACAGCTGCCGCCGAACCTGAGCCCGTCGAAGCGCGCTGATCAGGCACATAGCCACGCTCAGAGGTTTCAGTAATTCTCAGCGGGCAACGCCTGGCCGATCAGGCAGCGTTAGATGACGCTATTGGCTGGGTGAGAAGTTCGTAAATGTCTTCAGCTTCAGCGGCAGACCGGATCCCCTCAGTGACCGTCGCATCGCGCAATTGCCGCGCAATGCGGGCAAGGGCCTTTAAGTGGTCAGCTCCGGCCCCCTCAGGCGCCAGAAGCAGGAACACAAGATCCACCGGCTCTTCGTCGAGTGAATCAAAATCGACCGGTTTGTCCAGACGCGCGAATACCCCGACAAGGCGGTCGAGACGGATAAGCTTGCCGTGCGGAATTGCGATACCTTGCCCGACGCCGGTGGAACCAAGCCGCTCACGCTGCAGCAACGTATCAAAGACTTCCCGCTCAGAAAGACCGGTCAGTTCAGCCGCCTTGGCTGCCAACTCCTGGATCGCCTGCTTTTTGCTCTTGGCTTTCAGCCTGGAGATAACCGCGTCTTTGCTCAGAAGATCACTAAGATCCATTCCTTCGCCTATCCGTTTCGGGCGCCGGCTTCCCGCTTACAAGGAAGCCGGACCCTAGCGCATCAGTGTTATTCTGCGGCGGCGTTTGCCACCAGTGCAGGGTCTATCCACCCTATATTGCCATCCGCCCTGCGGTAGACAACGTTGACACCACCATTTGCCGCATTTTTGAACATGACAACCGGGGCTTCCGTCAGATCAAGCTCCATAACGGCCATGCCTACGGTCATCGTTTTCACTTTTGCAGATGTCTCTGCTATGACCAGCGGATTGAAATCTGCCGGGACTTCCTCGTCTTCCTCCGGCGAGGCCAACACGTAGGACGCTGCTTCGAACGCCTCGCGGCCGTTGCCGTTGTGACTGTGATGATCCTTCAGTTTACGCTTGTAACGGCGTAATCGTTTTTCGATCTTGTCAGCAGCTTGATCAAAGCTGTTTCTAGGATCCTGATCCTGAGCTGAAACTTGCAGCACAATTCCAGTGTCCAGATGCACGGTGCACTCGGATTTAAAACCCGTGCCCTCCCTGCTCAGCGTGACGTGGCCAGTGAAACCGCCCGTGAAGTATTTCGAAAGGGCGTCTTCGATTCGGTCTGTGATATGGACACGCATTGCGTCACCAACATCAACATTTTTACCCGAAATCCGCAAAGCCATGGGGACCTCTTCTTTTTCTATTGACCGACAGGTCACCGGCGGAACCGCCGGTGCGGAAACGAGAAACGTTTCACACCTACACAATGGACCAGTCAGCGCTAAAGTGCCATCCCCCTCATAGTCACAAGGGCGGTCCTATAATCGGCGCCTGCATGAGAGTCAATCGTCTCATGAAATGGGAAAGAATCCGATAAAACCAATACAGAAAACGGGGTAATATTGCGAAAAACGCAAAATAAACCGACGTTTCTTACAGTACACACCAAAAAAACCAGAAAGAGTTCGGCTGAATTCCCGGACGTTTACATCTTTGCGTTCTTTTCCCGCCGCCGTTGGACGGAAGAGCCGATTTTCATGGCCTCGCGATATTTTGCGACTGTGCGGCGCGCAATATCCACGCCCTCATCTTTGAGGACCTTCACGATGGTGTCATCGGAAAGAATCGCCTTTGGATCTTCCGCGTCGATCATCTGTTTAATCTTGTGGCGCACAGATTCGGCGGAATGCGCATCACCGCCGACGGTCGCGGAGATTGCCGAGGAGAAAAAGTACTTAAGTTCAAAAATGCCACGCGGTGTCGCCATGTATTTGTTGGACGTCACCCGACTGACCGTCGACTCGTGCATTTCGATCGCTTCAGCAATCGTTTTCAAATTAAGCGGGCGGAGGTGCGCAATTCCATACGTCAGGAAACCATCCTGTTGACGCACGATCTCGGTGGCGACCTTTAGAATTGTCTTGGCCCGCTGGTCCAGGCTTTTCGCGAGCCAGTTTGCGGTTTGCAGAGACTCCGTCAGGTATTCTTTCTCGGTCTCATTGCGGGCTGTTTTCACGACACGCGCAAAATATGTCTGATTGACTAGAACCTTCGGAAGCGTATCGGAATTCAGTTCGACCGCCCATGTGCCGTCGTTGGCCGGGCGCACGAAAACATCCGGGACCATTGGCTGAACCAAAGCCCCGCCAAATACAGAGCCGGGTTTTGGATCCAGGGCTCTGATCTCGTGGATCATATCCTTGAGGTCTTCTTCGTCGACACCACAGATTTTTTTAAGCGCCGCAAGTTCCCGCTTGGCAAGCAACTCGATATTGGCGATCAACGCTTCCATTGCCGGGTCATACCGGTTCTTCTCGATCAACTGGAGCTTGAGACACTCAGCCAAGTTTCGGGCAAAGACGCCGGCCGGCTCGAACGTTTGCAGGATACTCAGAACACTCTCAACCCGTTCCGGCTCAACACCGAGTTGCTCGGCGGCTTCAACCAAATCGAGATAGAGGTATCCGTTTTCATCCAGTGAGTTGATCAGGTGACCGGCAATCAACTTATCCACCTCATCGGATATCGAGAGGTTCATCTGCTCCTCTAAAGAAGTGGTTAGAGACCCCTCTTCGGCGACAAAAGCTTCAAGATTGTAGTCTTCGGAGGCCGCGCTCGACCCCGCATTCTTGTAGCTGTCGCCACCCTTCAGCTGAGCCGGGTCCGGAGAGGCCGGCACTCCAGGCTCATCCGGAAACACGTTGCTCAGATCTGTATCCATCCGCGAGGCAATTGCCTCTGCACCGGTTTCCAAATCGCTCTGCATCCAGTCGCCGCTGCCAGGCTCGCTATCGCCGCCCGCAGACGTCTCTGGCCGTTCCGAGCGGGCATCACCGGGGGCTTCAGACTGGGTATTGGCGTCGCTGGGAGCGCTGTCACCTGTATCGGTCTCGCCTTTTTCCAGAAGCGGATTGCGTTCCAGCTCAGCCTCGACATAGGCAACCAAATCGAGATTGGACATCTGCAGCAGCTTGATCGCCTGCATCAACTGCGGCGTCATGACAAGCGACTGGCTCTGCCGCATTTCCAATTTGGTTGATATTGCCATTGATGTCCCGGGCGCTCGTCAGGTTCGGTTGGTCTGCTTCTTGCTTATGATCACAAGATACAAACTTGCACGCGCCTTGTCATCAAAGGGTAAACTGCTCACCAAGATAAAGTCGGCGGACATCTGGATTTGACACTATGTCCCGCGGAAGCCCTTCGGTCAGGACCTCGCCGGCAGCGATAATATAGGCCCGGTCAATCAGTCCGAGCGTCTCCCGGACATTGTGATCCGTAATCAACACGCCGATACCGCGCTTTGTGAGATGGCGGACAAGCTGCTGAATGTCACCGACAGCAATTGGATCGATCCCCGCAAACGGTTCATCGAGCAGCATAAATGATGGACGGCTTGCCAGAGCGCGGGCAATTTCCACACGGCGGCGCTCACCGCCAGACAGCGCGATACTTGGAGATTTGCGTAGGTGAGTCAGACCGAATTCCGCCAGAAGGGAATCCAGGTCTTCCTTGCGCTGTTTCCGGTTCGGCTCGATCACCTCAAGGACCGCACGGATGTTCTCTTCCACGGTCAATCCGCGAAAGATGGATGCTTCCTGAGGCAGATACCCAATCCCCAGCCGTGCCCGGCGGTACATCGGCATGCGGGTGATGTCGAATCCTTCGAGGTAAATCTTGCCCTGGTCCGGCCGGATCAAGCCGGTGATCATATAAAAGGTCGTTGTCTTGCCGGCACCATTCGGGCCGAGCAGACCAACGGCTTCCCCCGGCCGAACCATCAAGCCAACATGCTTCACCACCTGACGGCGGCCATAGGTTTTGCCAATCCCATCAACCACGAGTGCGTTGGACAGATCTTCTGCTGGTGCCGCGGCACCAGTAAGGCCATGTTCGAAATCGTAGTTGTCCATAGGAGGCCGGTTCACTGATGTTCTATCCGTTCGCACCGCAATGGGGCGCTGTTGAAGTCATTAGATACGAAAAACATTACCGATGACTGTCCGGCACTACTGCTGTGTGCTGGGCGCTGAATTGGGAAGGATGCGCACCCTTACACGCCCGTCGTCAGCGGGAGCGTTCAAATTGGCCTGACCGGTCTTCAGGTTTACCGTCAGACGATTGCCAACAACGACATTACCGCCTTGCTTGAGGACAACTTCTTTCCCCGTCATGACCATCACTTCGGTTTTCATATCGAAGTTTGCAGCATCGCCGGTCGCGGTCTGGTCCTTGGAGGAGATATGAACACCGCCACTTGCCTCAAGCCGCGAAATCTCCTGTTGAGCTGGAACAGCGCCATTGCTTGTGTCCGCGCCCTCAGAACTCTGACCATCGCCGTCGTAAAAAACCTTCAGCTGCGATGTTTCAAGACGGGTGTCTCCCTGGATCACCACGACATCGCCGATAAACGTCGCGACTTTGGTCTGGTCTTCGACCTTGAGTTCATTTGACTCGATCTCGATCGGTTGACCGTCGCTTGACCCAAATCCGGCGAAAGAATCCGAAAAAGTCTGCGCGGAAAGAGGCGCTATTGCCAGCATCAACACTGAATAAGCAACCAAGCCGCATTTAAAGACCGGTTTCATCATTGGTTTTCGTCCTCGGTCGCCGGGTAAAGGATCAGCTTGACGCCCTCTTTAAACCAAACGATTTGCTTGTCTTTGTCGTAATCGATTTTTCCGGCGGTCAACTGAGCCTCACCGGACCCAATGGTAATAGGATCGTCGGACGATATCGCACCTGTTTTCAGGTCAACGTCGACCGTCTCAACATCCACTGTATACCCTTCACTCCAGTTCAGCTGCACCCCCTCATATAGGCGCAGGGTTTCCGCAGCGTTATTATATACGCCTTTAAGGGAAATTATCCGCGCGCCCTCGTCCGGTGCAAGCACGATATCGGCGCGAATTTCCTCCAAATCAATGATCCTCGGATCGGTAAGCCGCTGGATCGCCTTGCGCGCTGTCACCTGATATGAACGCTCGCCATCATTGCCGGACAGTTTTGGGTGATCCATCACGATGCCGTCGCTGGTCAAAACGAGATTGGCTGCGCCGAAAGACCCTAGAACATTGAACAACACCACAGCGCCGATCATGCCGGCCAAGATGAGAATCCCAACTGCGGGAAACAGAAAGCGCAGAACGCGCACCAGTGTACTGTGCCGTCGTGCGGATCTCTGGACCCGGCTCTCCATGTCGCGTGGTCTTAGCCCGCCGAACTGTTGGTTCACTGCGCTCAAAGGCAACTCCAGCACTCCCGAACTCAGTAACGCAGCTTTCCGGCGGCGAAAGCTTCTCAGGAATGAGCAAAAATGTCGTTTTCTTCCCAGCCCTTTAGATCGAGTTCCGCACGAACCGGCAAGAAGTTAAAGCAGGCATCTGCAATATTCGTACGCTCCTCGCGCTCAAGCATTGTCTCAAGTTTTGCCTTCAGATCATGCAGATGCAATACGTCTGATGCTGCATAGGCCAACTGCGCATCCGATAATGTTTCAGCCGCCCAGTCTGAGCTCTGCTGCTGCTTCGACAACTCAACCCCTAAAAGCTCGCGAGTAATATCTTTCAATCCATGGCGGTCAGTGTAAGTGCGCACCAATTTCGAAGCGATTTTGGTGCACCAGACCGGGGTTACATGAATCCCCAGATAGTGACGAAGAACAGCCACGTCAAACCGCGCGAAGTGGAAAATCTTCGGTTTGGATGGATCGGTGAACAGCGTGGCTAAATTGGGCGCTTCCGTTTGCCCGCGAGCGATCTGCACCACGTCGGCAGACCCGTCGCCAGGTGAGAGCTGCACAACACACAAACGGTCACGATGGGGGTTCAATCCGAGCGTTTCTGAATCTACAGCCACGGCGGATGCCGTCTCATAGGCACTCAAGTCCGGCAAGTCACCTTTGTGGTAGCGGATTGTCATATCGCCATTTCCTTCTGGATTTTTCTCGGGCCGAATAAGTGCACGACACATACGCAGAGGCCGCCACTTCTCGTCACGTAAAACATGCCACGAATGGGCGCAAGTGGCTGGATGATGCGTCGACCGAAAACTGTTGCGTTACTTCTTGACCCGAAACGTCTCGTGGCAAGCCTTGCAGGTTTGGGCGAGACGACCAAACGCGGTCGCTATCTGGTCACGGTCGGCATCACTTTGAACTGCATCCGTGACGCTCATAGCCGCAGTTTCCATGTCATTTGCGGTGCCTGAGAACTGTTCCCATTTTTCCCAAATGACCGGGCTCGCTTCAGTTGGCGGCATCAGGCTATCCGGCGGGAATTGCCGTGTCAGATTGTCACCGCTGTGCCCCGCGATGATCACTGCGGCTTTCGCGATAGCAGATGCATCGAAGGGCTTCTGGCCTCGGAGCATCTGCCCAACTTGTTTCATGCTGGCGCTAATTTCCTCCATAGCATCCATCCGCTCTTTGACAATTCCAGTAGCACCCCCATGCGCAAATGCCAGTGCAACACTTAAGGCCAGCATTGCAGCGGAAATGCTTGCAGTCTTTCTGATATTCATTGATGCGCCTTCCACTTCCAAACTTTGCCCGCGCGCTAAAGGGCGGTGTATCGCCGGTGGAATTGACAAGATACTCACCAAAGACTGCTACCGCCTAGCAGCGATTGCCATCCGATACCGTTTAACCGCTCGAAATCGCTCCCGCCAGATCATCAATGATCGGACAGTCCGGACGATCATCACCCTGGCAACTCGCCACCAAGGACTTCAGGGTTTTCTTCAAGGATTTGAGTTCGTTGATCTTGGCATCAATCTCGTCGATCTTCAGGCGCGCGATTGCTTTGACATCTGCGCTTGCCCGATTGCGATCATCATAAAGTGACAAGAGCTCACGACATTGATCAATGGTGAAGCCGAGACCTCGCGATCGTTGTATGAACGCCAAACGCTGGACATCTGTCTCCGAATAATCCCGGTAGCCATTTTCAGAGCGCATTGGTGCGACTAACTTGATGTCTTCGTAGTATCGGATCGTTTTCGTCGGCAGCCCGGACTGTTTTGCAGCATCGCCAATGTTCATGAATGCACCCTCACAAGCTTATAGGTTTTATGACGCAAACCTCTGGCGACCACGAGTCTTGGCGAGAGCCTCATGGTGTTTCTGGCCGGTTCTTGAAACGCCAACGGCTGCGGTGGGACCGGCATCATTAACCTGCCATGTTGGCCCTTAAACGCAACTTCACTTTTTATTCTTAAACCCTCCAATCACAGGAAGGTCAAGCGCTCCGCTCGGCTGATCGAGGGTGCTTTCAGAACATCGATAACCTGGGTCAATGTAAACAAAAACGGCCGGGCAGTGCCCGGCCGTTTCAACGTTCTAGAGCCCTCTACAATCAGCCGACGAACTGGATCGTGTCGGATGTCAGATCCAAGCCGATGAGCATCGGGTCATGGTCAGATGCCCGGTACTGATCTGCCGCGTAAAGATCGGAGATCTGACTGTCCGGCTTGAAGTTCGTGTTGTAGTCGAGCGCCGATGCTTCGAACGCGTTGATGTTCCATTCCTCAGCCCCGGTGACCTGGGCGAACAACGTGTTGCTCGCCAGGGCGTAATCGAGTGCGCCGAAGGACTGAACGGACGGAGCCGTATCCAGATCGATCGGGAAACCGAATGATGTCTGATTGAGGCCGCCCAGCAGGCTAAAGTCAATCAGACCTTGATCCTGGCTCAGGAAGTACTGGATCGGATCTTCCATGAGATAGGAGTTCAGATCTCCTAGGATCAGGATATCCGTGTCATCAGATCCGGTCGGGTTCGTGGCAAGCCATGTATCCAGAGCTGTCGCGGCCTGAAGACGGGCTTCGTTGTTGTTGCCGGTGCCATCGCCAATACCTTCGTTGGTGCCAAACGGGCTAACTGAACCCTTGGACTTGAAGTGATTGACCGAAATGGTGACGTTTTCGCCTGTTGCCAGTTCGGTGAAGGTTGCAGCGAGTGGTGCACGGCTGGTGCCAGCACCATCAAATACCGTGTCAAAGCTCAGGCCAAGGTCTGACAGATCGTTGTCTGTCAACATGGCCACTGTAGTGCCGTCGGCGATTTTGACAGCGTCAGCATCGTAGATCATGCCAACCATGATCGCATCGCTGGTATCGCCATAATCGACACCCGGATCAACGAAGGTGTAGTTTCGACCAGTTGCCTCGTTCAAGGCATTCACCAGATACTGAAGTGCGAACTGACCATCACCGTTTTGGTCACCATACTCGTTCTCCAGTTCCTGAAGCCCAATGATGTCGGCATCCATTTCGGCGAGGGCTGCAATCATCTTGTCAACTTGGCGCTCGAATTCGGCAGCACTTTCCGCACCACGCGGATCCAGACCACTCGGCCCTGATGTGTTACCGGTCTGATCAAGCGTGGTGAAGAAATTGAGCAGGTTAAACGACCCAACTTTCAATGAGCCACCAACATCCGGCACCTCAGAGTCACGTGGCGCAGTGTCCGCAAATTCTGGTGTTTCCGTTGGATTGATACGGAAGGCAGCATCCCCGAACTCACCGGATCCAGTACCGAAGCGGAGCACGCCCGTCAGGCCAGAAACGGTGTCGCCAGCACTTAATGCATCGCCTGCATCAAACTGTCCGGCAATGTTGCCTTCTTCACCGAAGATCTCGAACGAGATCGTGTCCGGGTTCTGTGTGGTGAAGCCATCATCCAGAAGGATGGAGTTGCTAACAGCCTCTTGGATGAATGCGTTGAAGCCTTCAACACTGGGCGCATTCCCTTGCGTGTAGGTTTCAAGCAGACCGCCCGCCTGAAGACCTACATCTCCAAACCGGCCAAGTGTGAACAGATCCGAGACGGTCATTGTCTCCGGGATCTTGACCAGCATGCCTTCGTAGGCCTCGAGGTCCGGAATGAATTCGCCGTCGCTGTTCTGGATAACATCTGCGACTGGGAACTTGATCTCAGATGCAGTCGGTAGAGTGTTTTCAGCGCTGACGATCTCGATGTTTGTGACATCGCTGATCTGCGTTTCTCCAAAGAACTCTGCAACGGTTCCGGTCACCCTAACAAGATCACCGACTTTGACATCAAGATCTGGTTCGAAGCCGTCAAATACAAAGATACCCTCAGATGTCGCAGCATTGTCATCCGCATCCTTATCCTCTTCCTGAAGGAAGAACCCGTTAAGGTCACCATTGATGCCATTGCCACCGTCTTGGAAGTCACCAACGACAATCGCCTCGACCGTTACGCGCTGACCTTCGAGCAAAGATCCTGTGGCTGTGCCCTGGATGGACGAAATCAGCTCAAATGTCGGCTCTTCACCGCCACCGTTGTCTGGCGGCGTAACATCGCCACTGATCAGCTGAATGTTGTCGATTGCAATATCTTCGTCGCCAGCGTCGAGATTGTCGAACGTCACACGGAGATCGAGGGAATCTCCTAAAGCGTCAATTCCTGCGACGAATTGCGCAAACGTGTCGGAGAGCACCGTGCCGTCACCGACGCCGTCTCCATTCGTGTCTACAGCTGGCTCTGTATTTGTTCCGCCAGACGCTTCGACCCTGAATATCTCAGCATAGTCGCCACCATCGATCGATGCTTCAATATAGAGCGCGCTGTCCGCATCCCAGTCTTGGTTTGATCCGTCATCATCTTCAGCAAGAAGGAAAGACAAATTCAGGTTTGAGTAACCGGATATATCAATGTTTTGGAACGAGAGGGTTTGCGTACCAGCGTCACCTTCCCCATCAAGATCCATGCCCGCGAAGAAGTAATCTCCGTCCTGGCCTTCGACTTGGTAGAAGCTGCCGATGTTGTCGCCGTCAGTGCGCGTGAAGAAATCACCGGCACCATCTGAGAACTCATCGACAGATGTATTGTAACGATCCCCGTTTCCGTCGGTTTCAAAGCTTTCTTCAAACAATTTGACCGGCGTACCGTCGAAGACATCGTCTTCACGGAATGTGAGGTTCTGGATGCGGTCATCAGAAGACGGGCCGCTATCGGCTTCATTGAAGGCTGTTCCGCCTTTTTCCGGATTGTGATTGTCGTCCAGATATTCGGCCAGTGCATCTTGCTCAGTGCCGTTGGCCGCAAAGACTGCATCGCCAGAGAACAGGCCATCGTTCTCGTTGTTGCCGTCCAGGTCGATCAGGTCCACCCGGTTCGGGTTGGACAAGTTCGAAAGGACAGGATCGCCGCTGTTTGCCAGGAAGTTGAGCGTCACAATACGGAAGCTCTCTGAACCATCGCCAACGATATCCCCGTCGCGGACCAGCTCAACAACCAGTTTGTCGCCGTCGAAGATCCCGGCAGAGACCACGCGGCTGCCTGCCGGCTGTGTTTCGTCAAAGGAGAACTTCAGGCCGGAGATCTGCGGGAAGCCGCCAGATGCGTTGCCCGGCAGTGCGCTGACGGCGCCTTCCAGGAAGTCGACCAGTTCCGTTTTGGTGATATCCAGAAGCGTCAAACCGTTGTTAAAGGCCAATGTTGTGGCAATGTCGTTTTGACTGATGCCGCCGGTCGGCTTGACGACCTGATTGTTCTCATCAAGAACCTGCGAGTTCGGCAAACGGATGGCTTCCGTACCGCCAGCAGGAACAACAATTTCACCGATGTTGGCGCGAATGCCGCCACCGTTCTTGATCGATACCACAACCGCGTCACCCAGATTATTGTCTGCAATCATCTGGTTGGCATAGGCGAGGTTTGCATCCGCAGTCAGGTTGCCAAGGTTGGTTTCCTGCGTGCGGACACCGTCTGGATCCTCTTCGGTGAAGGTGCCGGAGCGGTTCCCGTTCAGGAACACATCGGAAACACCGAACACATTCGATTCTGTCGCCACGATCTCCGCCTGGATGGCGTCCGTGATCGCATCCACTTCAGCATCGATCAGGTTCTCCGCGCCGAGAGCTGCAACGCCAGCATCATCGGTGGCATAAGCACCTGAAACAGTTTCATCATAGCTGTCTGCAATGATGTGACCGTCTTCGTCAAAGTCGACGACAAGTCGTCCAACATATTTGTAATTACCGTCTGTGTTGACGACCGCCGTCGTGGTTCCGCCAGCATTTTCCACCATGATCGGGTATTGGCCCTGATCACTGTCACCGTCACGCGCACGGTCATTGTCATCGAAAAGGCGGGTGTTCGAGCCACCAGCAACGATGATATCAACGTCGGTCAGACGTGCAGCCAACTCCTGCTCGATAGAGATCTGCTGCATGTGGCTCAGCAGGACAACCTTGTTGAGGCTCGGGTTTGCAGCCAGCAGCGCATCCACTTCGCTCTGTAGAACTGCGGCCAGCGCATCCAATTGCTCTGGTGTCGGGTTGCTGTCGAAGTCTTCTGGCAAGATACCCAAATCCGCGCCCGGGCTGGAAATTGCGCGGATAGTCGGAACGGTCGCACCAACGATACCGACGAGCTCGCCGTTGACATCGGAGACGCTGGACGACGTCACGACGTTTTCAAGAGTTGCCGTGTCCTGGCCACCTTCAACGGCAAGCGGAGCAAGGTTGGAATCGGTAGAGAAGTCGAGGTTCGCGGAAAGGTACGGGAACATCGCGCCACCGAAATCAGCACCTTCCAGATCCGTTCCGTTGAACAGAGGGTCGGTGAAGCCGCCGGTTGCCGAACCGTCAATCAGGCCCGCCAGCAAGCCAGTCCCGAGATCGAACTCGTGGTTGCCAAGCGCGATCGCCTGAACACCAAGTTCGTTCTGGATCTGGATATCCGCAATACCCGCAGATCCGAAAACCGCTTCCGATGCATCAAAAAACAGGCCCGGGATGATGGCATCGCCGGAGGATAGTGTCAGGGTGTTGTCAACCTCGCCGTCGTTCCCGAGGTCTTCTTCACGCAAGGCATTCAGAACCCCAGAAAGATTATCGATGTTGTCGATGGTTGCAGCGTTCGCTTCCTGATCTGTGAAATGCAAAAGCTCAAGCGTAAATGGTTCCGGGGTTGGCGTGCCGCCACCGCCGCCACCGCCGGTTCCACCGTCGCCGTCGCCAGGTGCGGCATCAGGATTATCTCCCGGGGCGCCATCACCAATTGAAATCACATCACCATTTGTGTTTTGAGCGCCAGACCGGTCTTCTTTGAAACCAAACAGGCCCCAGTGTTCGTAGGCGGATGCGAACAGGCCGTTTTCAATCGCTGCGGCGACATCAGGGTTCGCAGCCAGATAGGCTTCGGTATCAAAACCGCTCTCGAGTTGGGACGCGATGCTTGCATTCGGCGAACGCCCCTCGGACGCGCCAAAATTGATAAAATGTTCAAACAGGCTGACACCGGCCGCAACGATATCCGGATATTGCTCTGCATAAAATACAGGGTCGAATAGGGAGTTTGGGCTCCGGCCTTCGCTTTCACCTAACAGATTATAGTGATCGAACGGATTCACACCTGCAGCCGCAACATCCGGGTTCTGCTCAAGATAGAATGATGTGTCGAAGTGAGCATTCGGATCACGACCTTCCTGAAAACCAAAGAGGTTGAAATGCTCCTCGGCGCTGCCGATCACGCCAGCTTCAATGGCCGCGGCCACGTCCGGATTTTGGGCTAGATAAAATGATTCATTAAACTGCAACATCGTGCGATCCCCTACGCAAGACAAAAAGAGACCGGCAGCCTTGATAAGAATGCGAGCCGCCGGACCGTTTCATTAACGGTTTATTAACTTCTGCCTGGGGAGTTTCAACGTAGTATTTTTTGAATTTTTGATGAATAATTTCATTTATTATTACAGTCTTATCATTACTGTTTCAAATATATTACATTCATTTTGCCGCCTATTTTATTTAATCAACGTTCCTGCGGCTTGTCGACTTTCCTTTATTTTTCAATTTCATTGCAGTTTTGTATTTTTTTAGAATTTTCTTCTATTTTTTATTTTATACTTCGCTGTATTTCGCAAATGAACGGTCTACCCAGTTCGTCAAGGTGAACCTCAAATGTACTTTTCTCATCAACTCATGATTGCTTTGGAGCGGTAGACCGCGTCACCGTACTGCCACATCACATAACCATGCAAAGGTTGAGTAGATCGACGTTTTCTCCCCTTACGGAACATCGAGCCGCGCATCCGAAACCCGTCAAAAACAAGATATGATTGAACATTCGATACCTATAACAAACGCGCATGCGGGGTACACTTTGCATCCCCTGCAAGACACAAAACGCGTTCAAATTGCTGCTGAAAGTGCCGCTCGAAAAATCCAACGGGCATGATGGCGTCGGACCCCCGGCGACCACTGTTCTTGATGTCTGAACATGACAGGAAACGACCGGACGCCGAATACGAAAAAAGCTCCGGAAACCGGAGCTTTTTCGAGAAGTTTCGGATCGAACTGGATGATCTGAAACGTATGTTTGGTGCCCAGGAGAGGACTCGAACCTCCACGCCCGTAAGGGCACTAGCACCTGAAGCTAGCGCGTCTACCAGTTCCGCCACCTGGGCCGTGAGGGGGGCTTGTAAGGGGCAGCCCGCAGCTTGTCAATCGCCGTCTTATACTTTTTTCGATCCTTTTCCTCCAGCCCTTCACACACCGGACGCAACGGTCTAAGAGACTGTTGGAAAGTCCCGGCCTTTTTGCCGGGTAAAGCTTTTGGACGCGACAAAGGGCCTTCTCACGATGTCCACACCCCTTAACGGAAAACTCGTCACAGTCTTCGGTGGATCCGGCTTCCTCGGCCGGCATATCGTTCAGGCATTGTCTAAGCGCGGCTACCGTGTACGGGCGGCCGTGCGGCGGCCCGATCTCGCCAGCCATTTGCAACCACTCGGCGCACCCGGTCAAATCATGGCTGTGCAAGCCAACTTACGCCACCGCTGGTCAGTCGATCGCGCCGTTCAAGGGGCCGACGCTGTTGTCAATGCGGTCGGCATTCTTGCGCCAACCGGGAAACAAAGTTTCGATGCTGTTCAGGCCTTCGGGCCCCGCGCCATTGCCGAGGCCGCCCGTGCGGCCGGACTGAAGGGCATTACCCACATTTCAGCAATTGGCGCAGATCCTGAGAGCGCCTCTGCCTATGCCCGGTCCAAAGCTGTCGGCGAAGCCGGTGTTCTGGAAACCCTACCAGACAGCATTATCCTGCGGCCCTCGATCGTCTTTGGGCCGGAAGACAATTTCTTCAACCAGTTTGCCGGGATGGCTCGAATTTCTCCGGTCCTACCGCTGGTTGGCGGCGGCGAAACCAAATTCCAGCCGGTCTATGTCTGTGACATCGCCGAAGCTGTTGCGCGTGCTGTTGACGGTACTCTTCAGCCCAGCTCGGTTTATGAACTCGGCGGACCAGAGATCAAGAGTTTCCGGGACTGCCTGGAAGACATGCTGGAGGTCACACAGCGCTCTCGCGTTCTGCTGCCGATCCCCTTCCCTGTTTCCGAAGTTATGGGCAAGGTCATGCAGTATCTGCCCGGGTCCCCGCTAACGGCGGATCAGGTGGAGTTGCTCAAGAAAGACAATGTGGTGTCTGAGGCTGCGATCTCCGAAGGCCGAACCCTCTCAGGCATTGGCATCGAACCAACGACCCTGGCTGCTATTCTGCCGTCTTATCTCGACCGGTTCCGGGAACATGGCCAGTATGACGCCCACAAGGCCAATCGCACCTAAGCCCGGTTGGGCTTCAAAAGCGGAAGATCAGGCGGGCTTGGCCCGCCTTTTTTGTTTTCACCGCATTGCGGTCATCCAGTGCTGCACATAGGCTGACTATATGGAGGCGGTTTCATGCCGGTTGTTGCCAAGATCACCTTGTTGTTTGTCGTGTTTGTCGATTTGCTCGGACAAGGCTTGGTGTTTCCAATCATCAATAGCCTGATCATGAACCCGGACACGGCACTGCTCCCGACCGCAACCTCTGAGGCGACTCGGCATTTTGACTATGGCCTGATCATTGGTGTTTTTTTCTTATGCTGGTTTTTCGGAGCGCCCTACATCTCGAAGCTTTCCGACAGTATCGGCCGCAAAAACGCGACCCTCATCTGCCTCGCCGGAGCCCTTGCAGGCTACGCGCTGACCATTGCTGCGCTTTACATGAAGAGCTTCACTCTTCTGATCGTCGGCAGAGCGATCACGGGACTGACCGCCGGCAACCAACCGATTGCGCAAGCGGCCATGATTGATGGCAGCGTTGATGAAGAGGATCGCAACCGGAACATGGGCTACATAATTACCGGCGTCAGTTTCGGATTGGTCGGCGGCCCCTTGATCGGCGGATTTCTCTCAGATCCGGTTATTCTGGGCAGCTATGCCAGCTTGCAGATGCCGTTTTATGCCTGCTTTGTCCTGGTCGCGATTGCTATTGTCATGGTTCTCGTCTTTTTCAAGGATGAAAAACAGGATCTTGCGCCGTTTGTTTTCAAGCCGTCAGAGATTTTTGAACTGCTATGGAGGATCAAAAACTATCCCGTTGTCGTCCGGCTTTCCGTGGTGTTCCTGTTCTTCCACATAGCAAACCTGTCCTTCTACATCTTCGTCGACAACTATCTGACAAGCCAGTTTGGGTATGGGACGCTCGGCGGCAGCATGATCATGCTGACGATTGGAGTGGCGCTTGCTTTCTCCAGCACGTTCCTTGTTGTTCCAGTCCAGAAAAGGTTGACCAAAGAGGCCATTTTGAGTGTGACGTTTATCGTCTGGGCGCTATCGGCAGCTGCGTTTGTGGCAGCGCCTCACCCAATTTTGACGTTCGTACCGGTTTTCTGTTTCTATTTCGTCTTCGGCATCGCCTATCCGACCTTCCTCGGCCTGTATTCGGCGGCGGTGACTGACGAGGAACAGGGCTGGATCATGGGTGTCACAATCGCCGTCTTCACCTTGGTCGCAGGCGTTATCTCACTCTTGGGCGGCCGGTTGATTGCGATTGATCTGGACCTGCCATTCTTCACTGTGATGGCCGCGTCCATCATCGCACTGATCGTCATGTTCATTGTCTGGAACCGGCCTGAGATAAAAACCCTGACACGGAAATCCGGCGCATAAGATAGCGCCGGACTTCTTGTTTCTTCAATCATTCCAGTAACTCGCGCCGAGGCGGTCATGGTGCAGCTCGCGGTATCCGCGATTCGTTCGCACAAGACCGATGTCGTCCAGTTCCTGATTACTCAAACGCGCAAGAGCCCGCTCAGTTGACCTGCGGCGCAGATACAATTGAACACCTGAGGCCAGAATACGAATAGCAGTGAGGAAAAGACTGCGGTTATGGGCACGGCGGCGGAAAACGGTATCAATCTCAAGGCTCATCTCTCTTCTCCGGGATCATTGTCACCCCATCTTTTCCGGGGATGAAACCATCCTGGCAGGGCAATCCTGACAGCAGGGAGTCAGGTTTGATCTTGTTCTGTTCTCAGGATATGATTTTTTTCGCTACAACTCTGAAGAGCCCTGTTTCATGAACCCGATTGAACGTGCACTCGGCATTTTGCTGCTATTGACCGGCGGCAAACTCGTCCCGGCGACTGTTCTGGCAGACCGGTTTCACGTCTCCTTGAGAACAGTCTACCGGGATATCGACAGACTGATCGCCCTCGGTGTGCCGATCGATGCAGAACGCGGGGCTGAAGGCGGTTACCGGCTGGCCAAGGGATATTTGCAGCCACCTGTCGCGCTTACCCGGAACGAGACCGCCGCCCTTCTCACGGCCATGGCCCTCGCCCGGTCAAGCAGAACCGTTCCGCTGGCGAATGACCTCTCCTCGGCGGAACAAAAACTTCTGGCGACACTTCCAAAGGCGGTCCACGGACTGCTTAAGGATGCCGAACGGATTGTCGGGATCGAACCGATCCCGCCGGATATCTTTCACTCCGGCACTAAAGCTGAAGCAACCGACGCATGGCAAAGCGCACTCGACGGGTTCATGACGGGCATCCTGGAGGCAAGACGGGTGCGGTTCGATCACGTCAATCCGTCGCGGCAAACCCGCAAGTCCCATGATGTCGAGCCGCAAGGTGTCATGTTTGACCGGGATCTTTGGTATCTTGCCGGCCGGTGCGTCGATACGGACACCTTGAAAGTTTACCGCGCAGACCGTGTTCATGATCTCGAGATCAGCGGTTTCCGGTTCCGCCCGCCAAAAGACTTTTCGATCCAGTCCCTCTTGGGTGGCGCGTGGTTATCACATGCAATGCGGCGCTGGGAACAGGAAGACAAGATCAGCAAGATCCGTTTGACCGCAAGGCAGGCCAAACGGTTGAGTGCAGACTGGTATTACCGCCACGCGGTTTTCACACCAATTGCCAACGGTGAAATCCTGATCAGCATCCCGAGCGTCGACCCGGGACGCATCCTGCCACTTGTCCGTTGGTTGGGACCCGGAGCTGAACTGTTGGAACCCGCTCACCTGCGCGAGGAAATCGCATCGGAGTATGCGGCGCTAGCAAACGCGCACGGCTCACCCCGGCTTGAAAAATCAGCCTAGGAAATAAAGACCGGCAAAACCGGCAAGGCCCACAAAAATGCGCCACCAGGCAAAAGGCGCAAAGCCATGACGGGAGACGAAATCGAGGAGCCCTTTGACAACAAAGAAACCCGCGATGAAGGAGGCGACAAATCCAATACTGATCAGGACGACATCGTCCGTCGAAATCACATTCCGGTTTTTATAAAGATCATAGGCAAAGGCCCCCGCCATGGTCGGCATGGCGAGAAAGAAGGAAAACTCTGCCGCAGACCGCTTGTCCGCGCCCATCAACAGCGACCCGGCGATGGTTGCGCCGGACCGGGAGACCCCGGGAACCATGGCCAAGCACTGGCAGAACCCGATCTTCAGGCAAAGAGACAGCGGATAGTCCATCACGTTGGTGTATTTCGGTGAAAGCTCGAGGCGGTCGATCCACAACAAAATGATACCGCCAACCAACAATGTCGTGCAGACGAGTGCTGGAGTTTCAAACAGCACCTCTTTGATGAAGCCATGCGCCATGACCCCGATGATAGCAGCCGGAAGAAAGGCAATCAGGATGCCGAACACAAACCTTCGGCTGGCCGCATCACTGGGTAAGGACTTCGCAAGTTGCCACAGCCGTGCCGAATAAACGGACAGAATCGCCAGAATTGCTCCAAGCTGGATTAACACCTCAAACGTTTTGCCGGTGCTCTCAAACCCCAGAAAATGACCAATGAGGAGCAAATGCCCTGTTGAGGAGACCGGAATGAACTCGGTTAGCCCCTCAACCACTCCCAAAATGAGAGCATTTACAATCGTTTGGCCATCCATTGTGTATCAGGTCTCCAAAAGCCTTGATGACAGGCGGGGTGATCCGCTAATTGTCGCGACGAATTCCGACCGCCTATTTGCCGGACCCGGAGACCTCCGTCAAACCCTTGATAACCAGTTCTGAGGCAAACTTCTCGTCTGCCACGGCCATCGGGCATAGTCTTGCCACAGTTCAGGCTCTATACGCTTTCATGCTGACCCTTTATCACCACCCGTTTTCACCTTCCTCCCGGTTTATTCGCCTGATCTTGAGCGAGTATGGTGCGGCTTTCGAGGAGCGGCATATCAACCCGTGGGAACGGCCTAAAGAATTGCTCATCTTGAACGCTGCAGGCACAATTCCGGTGATGGTCGAGAATGAAGGTCCGGCAATTTGTGGCCCTGGTCCGGTCATGGAGTACCTTGATGAGACCCGCGGATATGCGATCGGCGATCGCAGACTGATGCCCGATCATCCCGATGCACGTGCGGAAACTCGCAGACTGGTGGATTGGGCACTGGCAAAATTTGACGTCGAAGTGATCGGCCATCTGGTTCGGGAGCGGATTTACAAACAGATCATGCCGAAATCCGCCGGTGGGGGCGAGCCGGATTCTGCGGCACTACGGGTCGCCCGGGCCAACATCGACCACCATCTGAAGTACTTTGGCTACCTCGTTGCGTCCCGCCGCTGGCTTGCCGGCGACCGCCTCTCCTTTGCGGATTTTGCGCTGGCTGCGGCGCTATCTTGCGCAGACTATCTCGGCGAGGTGAAATGGAACAACGAAGAGGATATCAAGAACTGGTATGCGCGGGTAAAATCCCGCCCCAGCATGAGGCCTCTTCTGGGAGAAAAGGTTCTGGGAATGCCGCCCGCATCGACCTATGCGGATCTCGATTTTTGAGCACCGTTGGGGCACGCCTTGGACACCAAGACGCAAAAACTTGTTGCAGCTCTCCAAGCAAAGGCAACCGCACTCGGCTTTGATGCCTTAAACATTGCAGCCGCGGACAGTATTCCGGACGCAAGAGACCGGCTGAATACGTTTCTTGAAAAAAACTATCACGGTTCGATGAGCTGGATGGCCGAAACTGCCGAACGCAGAGCGGCGCCGAAAGCGCTTTGGTCAGAGGTGAATTCCGTCATCATGCTGGCCATGAACTATGGCCCCGACGATGCCCCGGAGAACCATCCACTGGCGCATCTGAGCGACAAAGGCACTGGCGGCGTCTCTGTTTACGCACGGCACCGCGATTACCACGACATCATCAAAGGGCGCCTTAAAGAGCTTGCCAGTTTTCTGATCTCGCGTGCGGGCGGAGATGTGAAGGTGTTCGTCGATACAGCGCCAGTCATGGAAAAACCGTTGGGTCAGGCGGCCGGGCTTGGCTGGCAGGGCAAACACACCAACCTGGTTTCCCGGGAGCTCGGATCCTGGTTCTTCCTGGGCTCTATCTTCACGACACTGGAATTGCCGGAAAGCGGCGCGGAGACCGATCACTGCGGGTCCTGCAAGGCATGCCTCGGTGCTTGTCCGACAGATGCCTTCCCGGCGCCTTACCAGCTGGATGCGCGGCGCTGCATTTCCTATCTCACCATCGAGCATGCCGGTCCCATTCCAGATGAATTTCGAAAACCCATCGGCAACAGAATTTATGGCTGTGACGACTGCCTGGCGGCCTGTCCCTGGAACAAATTTGCTGAAGCTGCAAGCGAGGCAAAACTGGTGGCCCGAGAGGATTTGAAGTCTCCGCAGCTCGCCAACTTGTTGAAATTGGACGATCCAGCGTTCCGGAAACTCTTTTCCGGATCTCCGATCAAACGGATTGGCCGAAACCGGTTCCTACGCAATGTTCTAATTGCAGCCGGGAATTCGGGAAAACCGGATCTCGTACATTCTGTTGAGCTGCTACTGGATGATCCGGATGAAACCGTGCGTGGCACAGCGGTCTGGGCCTGGCGCCAACTTGTTCCAGCTGACATGTTCAAACAAAAGAGCCATTCCGCGCTGGCATCCGAAACCAGCGCTGAAGTCCGCAGCGAGTGGCAGAAGCAAGGATAAAAAAGTGATCACCAGCTTTGGGCCATCTTCTTGTGAGAATGGTCTATAGTTTATTGAAAGGTCATCACGGCAAGGGGTGTTTTTCCTCGGATATGCCGGACCTCTATCCCGGATACCGGAGCCAAAATGTTGTATTTGTCCAGCCCTCTCTCCAAATGCCCCCGCCCCGCCTACCTGGCGCCCATGAGAACGACCGTGCTTTCGGTCGGTTTTGCTCTTGCAATTACTCCTGGAATAGCCAGCGCACAAACGACCGGACTCGAAGCCTATAACGCTTATGTTGCCGGCCTAAGGGAACTTGGGTTTACAGTTGAGGACGGTGCGATCAACTATGACGGCACCACAGATACACTCACGATCTCGGGCGCCAGTCTCGGTTTCAAAGGCGTTATTACAGATCTTCCTGCCGAGGGATTTGACGGTGATGACGCTGACGCAGACGCCTCCGAAAACACGAACCTTTCCTACGACCTGTCCCTATCATCGGGCACGGTGACAATTGAAGGTTTGAGCGAAGACAATAACGTCTTTTCCGCAGACCGATGGTCATACTCGGACGACACAAGCCTCAGCATATCAGCCGCCATTGACGGTGAAGGCCGTTTTTTGGCTGACGCACGGCTGGCCGGAGCAAAAGCTGAAAACTACAGCTTCGCCATACCCGCTGTACCTGCCGAAGATCCGGATAAACAAGCCAGCCGATGGTTGCCGTTTTTCAAAACCCTCCTGCAAGCTTCCTATGATGAGGTTCGGGTCGATACGACAGCCATGACGCTGGAAGCATATGCAGACGAAGACGGTAACGAAGCCCAAGTCATGTCTGGAACCGTTCAGCTGGACGGGTATCTCATGGCCGGGGCGGTCGACGGAAAGATCGCACGTTATTCGCTCGACAAGATGACCCAGACCCTCGAAACCCGTGATGAGACCAGCGGGCAGACACTCACCCAAACGACGTCCCAGGGAAAGACTATCTATGAGGACATGGATGCAAACGCCCTGATTGCGCTGCTCGATCCGGATGTTCCGGAGACCGGTGATCAAGTAACAGTTATCAGGACGGCTTCTGCGGTTGATTATTCCACTCGGCAGGATCTGGGCGACGGGACGACGATTGCCTTCAAGATCGACCGGAGCTCGATGGATGATCTGACCTTCGTAAAACGCGAAAATGATTTCCTCGATCTGATGGACAAGATGATTGCCGGAGAATTGCCGGAGCCTGTCGACATCATCACCAATGTTTTCCAGATCTACCGCTCCTTTGCGATCGCAGACGCGCGTGTTTCCGGAATTGACGTCAGCATAGAGCAAGCAGGCGTGGACACACCTGCAAAGGTGACCATCAAGGAGGCCGCACTGACAAATGTCAGTTCTGATGGCATCGGGGAAATGATGCTTGTCGGTGTTGCCGCCCCAGACCTGCCCGAGGGTGCAGCCATGTCTTTGGAATGGGCCGCACTTGGCGATATTGAATTCGCCGACTTTGCTCCGATGGAAAGCATGATCGCAACGTTGGTCGACAATCCCGATTATGGCGAGGAGAACCCTTTGGACGTCCTTCGGGCGTTCATGCCGCGGTCCATTTCGTATGAAGTGGAGGGGCTTAAGGTCGCCGTGCCGGATGCTGGTGTCACCAGTGTGAACCGTGCTGAAATGCGGATGTCTTCAACGGTGCCGCCCATCCCTACAAGCTATTATGCCAAGAACGACGGCATTCAGATCCCTGCGAAGGCTTTGGGCGATCCGGAAGTGGAAGCATTTTTGGATGCGCTCGGGATCTCCGAGATCATCTGGTCTGATGAAACGCGTCTTTATTGGGACGAAGCCACAAAGGAACTCAACCTCGAACGGCTTACGTTCGAAATGGAAGGTGTTGGACGGGCGGAGGCTTCCGCGCGGTTCGGCAATGTCCCGAAGGAGCTTTTTGAAGATCCCGAAGGCCAAGGTCAGATGGCATTGATCGTTGCCCAGTTCATCGACGCCCGCATCCGGTTTGTCGACGACGGTGTTACCGAGAACGGTCTCGCTCACATCGCCAATGACCAGAACATACCGGTCAATGTGTTCCGCGAAGCTCTGACGGAGCAGGCAGCCGAAATGACGGCGCCAATCCAAAATGCTGCTTTCACCGAGATGGTTCGATCAGCGGTTTCAGAGTTTCTCGAAAATCCAGGCGAGATCACTTTGAGCCTCAAGCCGCAGGCACCTGTCCCGCTGGCGCAAATTGTCGGCAGCTTGGCGGCGCCTCAAACCCTGCCGGACCTCTTGAACGTTCAGGTCAAGGCAAACTAAGACTTCGGGAAACGCAGAAACGAAAAGGGCGGCCGCTAGGCCGCCCTTTTTTATCTAATGATCAGGAGATCTATTCCGCAGCTTCCCTGTGTTCGGCGGCTGAAATCCGGGCCGCGCAGAACTTGAACTCCGGGATCTTGCCGAACGGATCGAGCTGCGGATTTGTGAGGAAGTTCGCCGGCGCCTCATAAAAACAGAAGGGCACGAACATCATCCCAGTCGACACGTCACGGTCCGCTCGAAGTGTCAGCGTGATCGCCCCCCGGCGTGTTTCCACAGTCACCTGCTGACCAATCTCCAGGCCTTGGAGCTTGATGTCGCGCGGGTTCATCGAAACAACCGGTTCCGGTTCGATCGCATCCAGAACTGCCGCCCGGCGGGTCATCGCACCGGTATGCCAATGCTCCAGCATCCGTCCGGTGGTCAGGACCATCGGGAAGTCCTCATCCGGCGTTTCATCCGGCGGGACCAGGTCCGTTGGCACGATCTTGCCCCGGCCATCAGCCGTCGGGAACGACTGACCGAACAGGATCTCGTTGCCGGGCTTGTCCGGGCTGTCTGCCGGATAGGTCACCGTGCCATCGCGCTCCAGACGCTCCCAGGAGATATTCTGGATGGACGCCATGTGGGAGCGCATTTCCTCGTAGATCGCCGGCACGCCGTCATAGGACCAATCGAGTCCCAGCCGGTTGGCAATTGCAATAATCAGCTCCCAATCTGCGCGCGCTTCGCCCGGCATCGGGACACAAGGCCGGCCGATTTGAACCTGACGGTTGGTGTTGGTGTAGGTGCCGAGCTTTTCCGCATGTGCTGAGGCCGGCAGGATCACATCCGCATGCCAGGCGGTTTCGGTCAAAAAGATGTCCTGAACCACCAGATGCTTCAGGCTGGAAAGGGCCTTTCGTGCATGGTTCTGATCCGGATCGGACATAGCCGGGTTTTCGCCCTGGATGTACATGGCCTCAATGCCGCCAGCCAGGATATCGTCCATGATCTCGACGACGGTCAGACCGCGAACCGGGTCCAGTGTACGACCCCAGGCATCTTCATATTCTGCCCGGATATCAACGTTTTCAACGGACCGGTAGTCCGGGAAAACCATCGGGATGAGGCCCGCATCGGAGGCGCCTTGCACGTTGTTCTGGCCGCGCAGAGGGTGAAGGCCGGTGCCCGGACGGCCGATCTGACCGGTTGTCAGTGCCATAGCGATCAGGCAGCGGACATTGTCGGTGCCATGAACGTGCTGGGAAACACCCATGCCCCAGTAAATGATCGAACGCGGGCTGGTCGCGTAAAGCCGGGCAACCTCGCGCAAGGTGCCGGCATCAATGCCGCAAACCGGTTCCATTGCTTCCGGGGTGAAATCTTGGATCTTTTCCTTCAGAGCTTCAAAGCCATCCACATGTGCAGCGATATACTGCTCATCATAGAGCTTCTCGCTCACGATGACGTTCAGGATGGCGTTGAGCATTGCAACATCCGTCCCGGGCTTGAACTTGAGCCCGTAATCGGCGTGGCGCATCAGCCCCTGCCCGCGCGGGTCCATGACGATCAGCTTGGTGCCGTTCTTTGCCGCCTGCTTAATGTAGGTCGCGGCGACCGGGTGGTTCTGTTCGGGCCGCGCACCGATCACGATCATGCAGTCGGCATCTTCTGCCGCGTTGAACGGTGCAGTGACGGCCCCGGAGCCGATGCCTTCCATCAACGCTGCAACCGACGAGGCATGACAAAGCCGCGTGCAGTGATCGACATTGTTCGTCTGGAACCCCTGACGGATCAGCTTCTGGAAAAGATAAGCTTCTTCGTTCGAGCCTTTTGCGGACCCAAACCCGGCAATACCTGCACCGCCCTTGGTTTCAAACGTCACTTTCAGGCCATTTGCCGCCCGATCCAACGCCTCGTCCCAGGTCGCTTCGCGGAAGACCTCGAGATAGTTGTCGAGGGTTAGCGAGATGCCCGCATCCTTCGGGGCATCATCCCGGCGGATCAACGGTTTTGTCAGCCGCTGCGGGCTTGATACATAGTCGAAACCGAAGCGGCCTTTGACGCACAACCGGTTTTCGTTGGCCGGGCCATCGCGGCCTTCAACGCTCACGACCTTGCCGTCTTTCACGGAAACAGATGTCAGACAGCCCACACCGCAGAACGGGCAGACACTGTCTATGGTTTCATCTGCATAGACTTCCCGGGTCTTTGCGGCTGCGTCAAGCAGGCTCTTTTCCATCAGTGCGCCGGTCGGACAAGCCGAAACGCACTCGCCGCAGGCCACACAGGTGGACAGGCCCATGGGGTCGGCAAGGTCAAAGACCGGAGCCGTATGGGACCCGCGATCTGCCATTCCGATAACGTCGTTCACCTGGACTTCCCGACAGGCTCGTTCGCACAAATTACAGGCGATACAAGCGTCGAGATTCACGGCAATTGCGGGATGCGACACATCCTGGGCCGGCTTCTCGCACGGCGCGTAACGGCTGGAGGTGACACCGATCGCATCGGACCATTTGAAAAAATCGCTCTCCGGGTCCGGGTGCTGATCGCGGCTCGGTTGGTCAGAGGCGAGCAGCTCGAACACCATTTCGCGCGCCTTGGACGCCCGCTCCGTGGCCGTCTGGACAACCATCCCTTCGGACGGCGTGCGGATACAGGAGGCCGCAAGCGTGCGCTCGCCCTCGATATCCACCATACAGGCTCGGCAGTTTCCGTCCGACCGGTATCCTGGCGCGTCCTTGTGACAGAGATGCGGAATAGCGACGCCTTCGCGTTTCGCCACTTGCCAAATGGTTTCGCCGTCTTCCGCTGTTACGGTTTTCCCGTCGAGAGAGAAGGTGATGTTGCTCATACTTCAAACTCCTCAGAGAAGAATTTTAGCACGGACGCCACAGGGTTGCTGGCGGCTTGTCCAAGACCACAAATGGACGCTGAACGCATGACTGCGTCCAGATCAGCAATCTTGTCCTGATCCCAGTCGCCGTCAACGAGCAGCTTTTCCATTTTTTCAGTGCCAGACCGGCACGGTGTGCACTGACCGCAGCTCTCATGCTTGAAGAACCGCATCAAGTTGAGGGCCGCATCGCGCATGTCATCCTGATCGGAAAAGACGACAATCGCGTGGCTGCCAATGAAGCAGCCGTGCTTGTCGAGCGTGCCGAAATCAAGCGGTTCATCTGCGAGCGAAGCCGGCAGGATCCCACCGGATGCCCCGCCTGGCAGATAGCCCTTGAAGCTGTGGCCGTCTTCCATACCGCCGCAATACTCGTCAAGCAGCTCGTTCATGGTGATTCCGGCCGGAGCCAGTTTCACACCCGGCTTCCTGACACGGCCAGATACCGAGAAAGAGCGGAAACCCTTATGCCCCCGACGCCCTTGCTCGGCAAACCACTCCGGCCCTTTTTCGACAATGTCGCGAATCCAAAAGAGTGTCTCGATATTGTGGTTGAGGGTCGGACGGCCAAACAAACCGACTTGAGCAATGAACGGCGGGCGATGACGGGGCAAACCACGCTTGCCTTCGATTGACTCGATCATCGCGCTTTCTTCGCCGCAAATGTACGCGCCAGCTCCCCGGCGGATCTCGATATCGATCGTTGTGATGATCCCGGCTGACCGCAGCGCCTCGATTTCCGTGTTCAAAATCTCCAGAACGGCAGGGTACTCGTCCCGCATGTAGAGATAGATCCGATCAGCGGAAATCGCATGGGCAGCAACAAGAGCACCTTCAAGGAGACGGTGTGGATCGCTCTCCAGGTGATACCGGTCCTTGAACGTCCCCGGCTCGCCTTCGTCGCCGTTGATCGTCAGGAATTTTGGTCCCGGAAGATCGTGGACAATCTTCCATTTGGTGCCGGTTGGAAAACCTGCACCACCCAGACCGCGCAGACCCGCGGCCAGTACGAGATCGGCCACGGATTCAGCAGTCAGATCGCCAGACCTGACACGCTCCAGGACTTTGTAACCGCCCGATCTACGATAGGCCTCAAAACCTGTGTACTGTGGAATTTCCGGTGCAACTATTCCTTCAAACAACAGAGAGCGGACAGACATCTCGTTTGCATGATCGACCGCCCGCTTGCCCACTTGAGCAGCCGGGGCAGCTGCGCACCGGCCGATGCAGGGCACTTTCTGTATCCGAACTTTGCTCGGGTCCACACCACTTTCCAGAGCCGCCGCCAAGGCATCCGCGCCTTTGAGCGAACACGTGATGCTGTCGCATACACGGACAGTCACCGGTGCCGGTTTTGCCTCGCCTTCGCGGACAATATCGAAGTGGTGGTAGAAGCTCGCGACTTCATAGACCTCAGCCTGAGAAAGACGCATTTCCTCTGCCAGCGCACGCAGGTGACGCGCCTCCAGACACCCATATGCGTCTTGGATCTTATGCAGATGCTCAATCAACAGATCGCGGCGGCGCGGCTCATCTCCAAGCAGCGCCTGCACTTCTGTAAGTGCCGCATCCTCCAATTGACGCCCTTTTGGCTGGGACGGCTTGCGTGAAAGCCCCTTGCCGAAAGACATTGGCGTTTACTCCCAGAATGATTTCGTTGGCCGGATGTTATCCAGCGATCTCAGGCCTGTCTGTTTGAAAAACGACAAGCGCGATCCCAAAGCTGACGCTTTGGAACAACAGACCCGACGAAACCTGCGCTCTGGGTTTATATCGTCAGATGCGAAAAGGCGGCGACAACCTTCTCGTAAACCGGGCGTTTGAAGGGGACGATCAATTCCGGCAGTCGGGATACATCTTCCCAACGCCATTCCTCAAACTCGGCTGAATGACCATCGGGCGGGGTCAAGATATTGATCTCGTCATCTGATCCTTCAAAGCGATAGGCAAGCCAGCGTTGGGCCTGCCCCCGGTACTTGCCCTTCCGGCTCGAACGGGCAATCTCGTCCGGGTAGTCATAGGCGAACCACTCCGGCGCTTCTTCCAACAGCGTCACCGACTGAATGGATGTTTCTTCATAGAGTTCCCGCCTGGCGGCCTTTTCCGGCGTTTCACCGGCATCGATCCCACCTTGGGGCATCTGCCACTTGTACTGGTAGCCATTTTTGTTGGCCTCCGGTGACCTGCTGCCGACCCAGACTTTTCCGTCACGATTGATCAGCATGATCCCGACACAAGGGCGGTAGGGCAGGCCATCCACGCTTTCAGGATAACCCGGTCCAAGATCCAGTTTTGTCACCAGAAACCTCACTCAATACGCAAAAGAAAACCGTGGATGCGACGCTGCCGCGTATATTATTCGTCGCGGTCGATGGTCGCACTGACTGGAACCAGCTGCAAGCCGCGTTGCTCGAGATCCTGCACCCATTCCTGCAACTGCCGGACGGTGACGGGCAGCGCAGACCCGGCAGCCACGGCATATCCGCGTGCACGGGCAACGCTCTCAAGCTGCAAAAGCTTTGCGTCGATATTGCTTTCGCGCGGCACTTCATCGAGCACGACGTCGACACCGCTGAACGGCATTCTGAGCTCGCCTGCAACCTCGTCAGCAATGCTGCGCGAGGTCGTGCCGTTGTCGACAAACATCAGTCCCCGCGATTCAAGTTTCTCCAGAAGGTACTGCATGGACGGCCGGGTCGATGAGAAGCGGGCTCCCATTTCGCCAATCACGCCGACATAGTTTGTGGCTCGGGTCAGCAAAAACGCGAGGCGGTCCAGGAGCTCGGCCGGTTGAAGGCTGACAAGGAGCGTGTGCGGGCCGGGATCGTTGTCGGGGAAATCAAACGGTTCCAACGGAAGCTGAAGAAGCAGCTCATGCCCTTTCATCCGGGCCTGCTGCATCCAGAGATCCAGATCCGAGCCATAAGGCGCAAGCGCAAGTGTGACGTCCGCCGGAAGACTGTCGATCGCATTTTGCGTGCCTGTTTCGCTCAGCCCAAGCCCGGTCACGATGACGGCAATTTTCGGTATGGACGTAAACTGGGTCACGATTGGCCGCGCGTAGGCATCCAGCGGGCGGACACCAGCGTCGCTGACCATCGGCAAGAAGCCGTAGTCGGAGCGTTCGCTTACCCGTGTGTCCGGATTAATAGCCAATCCGGTCACTGGCGCCTCCGGCCCTAATCCGTCGGGGCGGATGATCATTTCATAACGCGGACCAAGGTAGTCACCGCTGGACTGTTGGCGGAGATTTGGGCCGAGATCATCGCCCACCGTCGGACGGATCTCGACGACCTCGATGTCCTGGGATGTGATCCCTTCAACAACCTCATCAAGTGGCAAGACAGCAAACGGTTCTCCGCCATACGGATCGTCTACCACCAGAATCCAAATAAGCGCCGTTGTTAAGACGACACTTATCAATCCTGCGCCAATGAGGCCAAACGGCAGCCTGACAAGCCGCCGCTTTCCCATTCCTAAGGGAGCTGTGAGATCTTCGCTCGACATATCGTCCAGTGCCTTTACGCCGGCAACGCGCCGGCATGATCATTGTTTTTGGATACGCAGAACGAGTGGAAAAGGTGCGCCGTATCCGGCGCACCTTGGAGTTTTAGTTTTTCGGGACCGACGCTGTATCAGCAATCGGCGGGAACGCGCTGTTCACCTGAACGCCGCGCAGAAGATCAAGCGCCAGGTTCAACTGAGTGTCGTCTTCCGGGTCCGGCGGGATATAAGCCTGACTTCCGGACTGTTCTTCACCCTCGGCTTCAAGGTGGCCGCGAAGACCTGCCTCACCCCGGGTTTCAACACGGCCGACGAGTTCTTCTGGAAGTTCCTGAAGGGCTTCGATGTCCGGGACAATACCCTTGGCCTGGATAGAATTTCCTGATGGCGTGTAGTAGCGCGCCGTGGTCAAGCGGATTGCACCATTGGCACCCAGCGGAATGATCGTCTGTACGGAGCCTTTCCCGAAGGAGCGTGTTCCGAGGATTGTTGCCCGGCGGTGATCTTGCAAAGCACCCGCAACAATTTCAGACGCTGACGCGGAGCCGCCATTGACCAATACGATAACAGGTTTGCCGTCTGTGAGGTCACCGGCGCGCGCGTTATAGCGCTGGGTTTCATCTGCTTCCCGGCCTCTAGTGGAGACGATTTCACCACGATCAAGAAACGCGTCGGACACAGCAATTGCCTGATCCAAAAGGCCGCCCGGATTGTTCCGCAGATCAATCACGAAACCCTTGAGCTTGTCTTCGCCAATGTTTTTGGCGGTTTCCTCAAGCCCTTTTTTCAAACCATCAAAGGTTTGCTCGTTGAACTGGGTTACACGTACATAGCCAACATCATCCTCTTCCCGCCAGCGGACGGACCGGATGCGGATTATGTCACGGGTAATCGTGATATCGAGCGGCTGTGTCTGACCTTCGCGGCGAATGGTGACCACGATATCCGTGTTGACCGGGCCACGCATTCTTTCAACAGCTTCGTTGAGGGTCAGACCCTGAACCTGTTCGCCGTCGATATAAGTGATCAAATCACCCGCCAATACACCGGCCTTGGCCGCAGGTGTTTCGTCAATCGGAGAAACGACCTTCACCAAACCGTCTTCCATGGTCACTTCAATACCCAGACCGCCGAACTCACCGCGGGTCTGCACCTGCATATCGCGGAAGCTTTTGGGTGACATGTAACTGGAGTGCGGGTCCAGCGACGTCAGCATGCCATTGATGGCGCTTTCGATCAGCTGTGCATCATCGGGAACTTCAACATAATCCGAGCGGACCCGTTCAAACACATCCCCAAATAGATTCAGCTGCCGATATGTATCTGTGGCCGCAGCATTTGCTGCGCCTGACACATGGAATGGCATTTGGGACAAGGTTGTTACAGCCGCGGCCCCCAAAAGGGCACCTGCCAGCAGCAAGGAAGCTTTCCGTATCATCCGCGAGCCTTTTCTTCTTCTGTGCGCGCCCACCATGGTGTGGGATCGACCGCACGGCCGTCCTTCCGAAATTCAACATATAATATCGGCTGGGTCGAGCCCATACCGAATGTTGATGCGCTTGCCCATTGGGTCGCGCCCATTACACCGACCGGTTCTCCGGCCAAAACAAATTGTCCGAGCTCCGCATCGATCCGGTCCATTCCGGCCAGGAGCACATGGTAGCCGTCACCCGTGTTCAGGATCAAGAGCTGGCCATACGACCTGAAGGGCCCAGAATACACCACCCATCCATCTGCTGGCGATGTGACATTCGATCCGGGGCGTGTGGCGATTGACTGGCCTTCAGTCACACCGCCAAACTCATCTTCTTGACCGTAATCCTTCAGCACAGTGCCGGATACGGGTTGAGGAAGCCGTCCCCTGGCGTCCTCAAAAGCAATCGCAGGCGCCAGACGACCAGGATCCGAAAACGGATCGTTATCTCGCGGCGTCCGGTTTTGATCCAAAGCAGCCTGCCGGGATTTCTCAGCGGCTTCCCGGGCGCTTTCGATCTCGATCTCCAAGTCTGCAATCAATTCCTTGAGCGAACCTGCCCTTGCCGCCAATTCTGCTGCACGGCGCTTTTCATCCTCAAGGGTGCGGACCGTCTCAGTATGTTCCAGCCTTTTGGCGCTCAAGAGAAGTTCCAGCCTTGACTTTTCCTCAGCCAATCGCAAGGCATCACCGCGAAGCCGGCGTTCCTCATTTGCGATGACTGTCTTCAAGCGCTGAAGCTCCTCCAAATCAGCGGCCAAGGCCTCTGTTTCCACCCGTAATTCCGGCATGACCGCATTCAAGAGAATCGCGCTACGAACCGCCGAAAGAGCGTCACTTGGGCGAACTGCCAATGCTGGTGGCGGCCGGCGGCCAATACGTTGAAGCGCCGCCAATACCTCAGCTAGGACATCGCGGCGCGCGATCAAGGACAAGCGAACAGCGTCTTCATTCTCGCCGAGACTGCGCAGCCGACGTTCGGTGTCCGTCAGCTCTGTTTCAAGCCCGCGAATCGTGTCTGCTGTGTTGATGATCTTTGCATTGAGGGTGTCGCGGTCCCGGTCAAGGGACTGGATTTCTCGCGCAATCGCCGCTTGCCGATCCGACGAGACAGTGATGTCTGACGTAAGCGCGGCGAGCTCCTGTTCGCGCTTCGCCTTTTTCTCAATCGCAGCTTCAATTTCCGGTGAGCTAACCGCAACCTCGGACGGATCTACCGTATCGGTAACGTACCCTGGCACTGGCCACAGAAACGCACAGGCAAAAAGGCCGCTTAGAAGTGCCGGCTGACCAGCTTTCTTCCACCGCCGTTTTCTAGTTCCCCTGCCCGGATCTGATCTCAAGTCGCGCGATCTCCAATACGCCATACGATCTGCGATACCGGCATGGCGTTAACGAAGTGTTTACCGTAGTGGCCAAACCGTTAACACCGCGCCCTTATCCACCAATCGCAGCATGATGAGCACTATCGGCAGAATGCGGCGATATGCTGGCGCTGCGCTTTATGATCGAGGATCAGTTGATCAAACGCGATGATAAGGATGGCCGGACTGGATCGTGATCGCTCGGTAGATCTGTTCCGCAAGAAGAATGCGGGCAATTTGATGCGGCCAGGTCATCGCGCCCAAGGCAAGTTTCAAATCGGCGCGGGCCAAAACCTCTTGACCATGCCCATCGGCACCACCGATGGCAAAAACGATGTCCGGCGCGCCGTCATCCTTCCACCTCTCCAACCGCTCCGAAAAGGCTGGGCTGGTCAGGTTCTTGCCGTTTTCGTCCAGCACGATCAGCTTTGCGCCAGCCGATAGAGACGCTAAAATCGCACGTGCTTCATCAGCCTTGCGATCTTCGGCGCGCTGAGCGCGGCTTTCCTGCATTTCTGAAAGACCGACATCGGTAATTCCGAGCGCGCGACCAGACTTGCGCGCCCTGTCCATGTACCGGTCGAAAAGATCTTTGTCCGCACCAGCCTTCATGCGGCCAACGCAGATAAGTGAGAAGCGCATCAGATCCTCGCCGGACGAATATCCGGTGCCACTACTGCTTCGACAATATCACGGGGCTCCCGGAAGGAACCCTCGTGCCAGGTTCAGCCGATATACTGCGGTGCGTCGTCTTCTTCCGGGGCCCACATCTTTTCCAGATTGTAGAAACCACGGACTTCCGGACGGAAGATGTGAACGATCACATCACCGGCATCGATCAAGACCCAATCACAGGTGGTTTGCCCTTCAACGGTCGCATTGCCGTGTCCTGCAGTTTTCAGGTCACGCTGCAAATGATCTGCGATCGCCCCGACATGACGATGTGAACGGCCGGACACAATCACCATGTGATCGGCCAGGGAGCTTTTTCCTGCGATGTCGAGAGTAACAAGGTCCTCTGCCTTGGAGTCTTCCAGACTCGCGAGAACCGTATCGAGGAGGCCGGCCGTAAGGTCTGCACTTACGGAAGCCTTCATAGGAGTGGACATTTCTGTCCGCCCGCTTTCAAGGGACATGGTCAGGTGGAATGCCTTTCGCTGTCTTCAATGGCCTGTGTCCAACGTCGTCACGAACATGATTGTCCGACTTTGCACGTCACCCGTTTTGGCTACAGGCCGGTTGACCAATGTGCGACCGCACCTTTAGCAGCCACACCACATAATACCGCGTCTGACTTGGCAATTTCAAGACAACGGAAATTTCACTAGGCTGTTTGCCTTATCCATCACCCCTTGCGCCTCAGATCAGTTGATGAAGTCTGATCCAAAGGGGTGTGCAGAAACGTCCATACCGGAGGGTCCATATCTGGAAGAAGACCCGCATCCTCTTCTGGAAGCCGATATTTTTCATAGGCTTTTGCCATTGGCGACGACAACACCGACAGCGATGCGCCCGGTCTGTCGACGACTGCGACCGGCACGGTGCCGAGAATACCTCGCCAATCCTGCCAATGATGAAACCCTGCCAAATTGTCAGCACCCATGACCCAAACGAATCGGACCGACGGGTTTCTGGACCGCAGGGCCTGCAGTGTCTTGGCGGTATAGGGCGTGCCCAACACCTTCTCATAAGCGGTCACTTTCATCCGCGGATGATTGGACAACGCACTCGTCAAGTGAAGCCGCATCTCAAGAGGCGCCAACTCCGAATGGCTCTTCAAAGGATTGCCCGGTGTGACAAACCACCAAACTTGATCCAGCCCAAGACGCTTCAGAACAGTGTCGGCAACCATCTTGTGACCGGAATGCGGCGGATTGAACGACCCGCCGAAAATTCCGATCCGGTTGCCCGCTTCACAAAGGGGCAATTTCAACCAGTCCTGATGACGGTCCTGGCCGGAGGTCAATTTGCTCATGGACGGATTTGGCCCGTCCCGTGCACCTTGTATTTGAAGCTTGTCAACTGCTCGACGCCAACGGGCCCGCGCGCATGCATCCGCCCGGTCGCAATGCCAATTTCAGCCCCCATCCCGAATTCGCCACCGTCCGCGAACTGGGTCGAAGCGTTATGCAATACGATCGCCGAATCCACTTCCGCCTGAAACCGGTTTGCGGCAGCCTGATCTTCGGTGATGATGCAATCGGTGTGGTTGGACCCGAATTTTGCAATATGCGCGATGGCAGCATCGAGATCCGGGACAATCATCGCAGAGAGGATCTTGTCCAGATACTCCGTTGACCAATCCTCTTCGCTTGCTTCCAAGACACCTGAGCCAATTTTCTGGACTTCGGCATCGCCGCGGATCTCGCAGTCACCTGCGTTCAATGCATCAAGAATTGCCGGCAAGTGGCTTTCCGCTACGTCCTTGTGAACCAGCAGCGTTTCCAAGGCGCCACAGATCCCGGTACGGCGGAGCTTGGAATTCTTCACAATCGCAACGGCCTTTTCGAGATCGGCAGCCTTGTCGACAAAGATGTGTACGAGCCCCTCAAGGTGCGCGAACACCGGCACACGCGCCTCGGTCTGAACCCGTTCGACCAGGCTACGCCCGCCACGCGGAACGATCACATCGAGGTTTCCGTTCAGCCCCCGCAGCATTTCGCCAACTGCCGCCCGGTCGGTCACCGGTACGATCTGGATCGCATCTTCCGGCAAACCAGCCTCAATCAGACCTTTTTGCATCGCTGCGTGAATAGCCTTGTTGGAGTTCACGGTGTCAGAACCGCCACGGAGCACGACGGCATTGCCGGCTTTCAGGCACAACGCCCCGGCATCTGCAGTCACATTCGGCCGACTTTCATAGATCACACCAATCACACCCAGAGGTGTGCGAACACGTTCGATCTTAAGCCCGTTCGGACGCTCCCAGGCCGCAATCACGCTTCCGACCGGATCGTCCAAGGCGACTATATCCTCAAGAGCCTTGGCAATCGCCTCGATGCGCTCTTCGTTCAAGGTGCCACGATCTAGAAACGCTGCGGTCTGGCCATTGGCCTTCATGGCTTCGACGTCTTTGGCATTGCCTTCAAGGATTTCCGGAGTTGCGGCCCGGACCGCTTTCGCCATCGCCATGAGCGCATTGTTTTTTGCCTCGGTTGGGGCATTGGCAAGCACCCGGCCAGCCGCCCGCGCCCGCGTGCCGATCTCCGCCATCAAAGCTTCCGTCGACTGTGCCTCAACCTTGTCCAGCATTCCTTCAACTCCCGTTTGACGCGTTCATCAGCGCCACCTTGAACTGGTGTTTTTAGCTTGTTCCGTTCAAAAAGCCATCTTCGAGCACAAGATCATCCCGATGGATCATCTCGGCCCGTCCCGGATATCCGACAATTGCCTCGATTTCGCGGCTGTTGCGGCCAGCAATCAGCTGCGCTTCGTCCATGTCATAGGCAATGAGACCGCGCCCGGCCACTGCACCGTCTGGCGCCAGGATCTTGACCGCGTCTCCACGGCTAAACTGACCGGATACGCTGGTGACCCCTGCCGGCAACAAGCTTTTTCCGGCCTTAAGGGCACGAACGGCACCAGCGTCCAGAACGATTTCGCCGCGTGGCTCCAACGTCCCGCCAATCCAGGCTTTACGGGCGCTTGCCGGTGTCGCCAATGCGGGGAACCAGGTGGCCCGTGCGCCCTCGTTCAGGCGTTTCAACGGATTGAGCTCCTTACCGGATGTAATCACCATTGACGTTCCTGCGGCTGTCGCGATTTTCCCGGCATCGATTTTGGTCTTCATGCCCCCGCGGGAAAGTTCGGACCCGGCACTTCCGGCCATCGCTTCAATCTCTGGCGTAATCCGCGAGACTTCCGGCAAGAACACCGCAGACGGATCCACATGCGGCGGCGCAGTGTAAAGTCCGTCGATATCCGACAGCAGTATAAGGCAATCGGCGCTCGCCATGGTCGCAACGCGTGCGGCCAGCCGATCGTTGTCGCCATACCGGATTTCGGACGTAGCAACGGAATCATTTTCATTGATGATTGGAACCGCACCGAGCTTTAACAGCGTTCCGATGGTGGCACGCGCATTGAGATATCGGCGCCGCTCTTCCGTATCTCCGAGTGTCAGGAGAATTTGACCGGCGCGCCGATTGTGCGCGTCCAGCGCCTCGGCATAGGCTTTGGCCAATGCGATCTGGCCTGTTGCAGCCGCCGCCTGGCTTTCTTCCAATTTGAGAGGCCCTTTTGGCAACCCAAGGATCCCACGGCCAAGCGCGATAGACCCAGACGACACCAGAAGCACCTCAGCGCCGGCATCCATCAGGTCAACCACGTCGGAGACCAGAGCCTCCAGCCAGTCTTTCCGAAGCGCTCCATTGCCAACAAGCAGCGCCGAGCCGATCTTGACCACAATCCGGCTATGGGTCTTGAGGATCCGCTGCGCCGACATCAGGGATGCCACCCCTCCTGCTCGGGAGACGGCACCTGATTGGCAGCTTCTTCCTTGTCGCGATCGATGGCCCGGACAATCATCCGCAGGGCGCGGTCAACATTTAGACCGCTGGCAGATGACAGGATCAAGGGTCTTTGACCACAGGCAGCCTCCAGGCTAGCCGACTTTTCTGCGATCAGATCTTCGGTCAAGGCATCGCATTTCGACAAGGCCACGATCTCGGGCTTATCCGTCAGACCAGCTCCATAGGCTTCCAGTTCTCCGCGGACGACCTTGTAGGCCTCGCCAGGATCTTCTTCACCCGATCCATCAACCAGATGCAGGAGAACACGGGTCCGCTCCACGTGACCTAGAAAGCGGTCACCAAGGCCAGTGCCTTCGTGGGCACCTTCAATCAGACCCGGGATATCAGCCATGGCAAAGCTGTTGCCGTCGATCTGAACGATACCGAGGTTCGGGTGCAGGGTTGTAAAGGGATAATCTGCGATCTTGGGCTTCGCTGCCGATACGGTTGCCAGGAAGGTGGATTTGCCTGCATTCGGGAGACCAACCAGACCGGCATCCGCAATCAGCTTCAGCCGCAACCAAATCCATTTCTCTTCGCCTTCAAGACCCGGATTGGCGCGGCGTGGCGCTTGGTTTGTCGAAGATTTGAAATGCGCGTTGCCGAAACCGCCATTGCCGCCCCTCATAAGGTGGACCTTTTGGCCGATTTCCGTCAGATCGGCGATGATGGTTTCGTTATCTTCTTCCAGGATCTGCGTCCCGACAGGCACTTTCAGAACAACATCGTCGCCATGCGCTCCGGTCCGGTTCTTACCCATCCCGTGAATGCCCGTTCCTGCTTTGAAGTGCTGTTGGTAGCGATAGTCGATCAGCGTATTGAGGCCATCAACGCATTCGACGATGACATCACCGCCCTTGCCGCCGTCGCCGCCATCCGGTCCGCCGTATTCAATATATTTCTCGCGGCGGAAGGAGACACAGCCCGCACCGCCGTTTCCTGATCGCACGTAGATCTTTGCCTGATCGAGGAATTTCATTTTCTTCTCTTTTCATCCTGGACCAGGACATGATCTTCGCTTCGATCAGTATCCGGTCGTAAAGTCTGCGCGCAGCAGTTCGGTTTGCAAGGCTGGCACTGGCCCGGAGCGCGCGGCACTGTCACAGAGGCTTTCTCCAACCTGGCGAAAGCCCATTTTATTCATAACCGCCAAGGACGCGGCGTTTGTCTTCATGGCTTCGCTAACAACCCGATTGTGACCCGTTGTCCGGAAAAGCCATTGAAGCGCAGCCAGAACGGCTTCGCTCATAAACCCTTGCCCCCAATAAGGCTGCCCCAGCCAATAGCCGATCCGGGGCGTTTCCTGCAACTTCCGAAAACCCACCGCGCCAATCATTTGACCATCATGGTCAATATGAAAGGGCAGTTCATCGGCCTCTTCCGGGGCCTTCCAACTCGCAGCCGCCCTGTCAAGAAATGCCCGTCCGCCCTCCAGATCATACGGATACGGCACCCGGGACAACATCTTGACGACCTCGTAGTCTCCGAGAAGCGCAGCGCAGGAATTCAGGTCATCCCTTCGCGGCGGCCGGAGCACCAGCCGCCGGGTCCGGATCTCTGACGGGCTCATGCCACTTGCCGTCTGGCTTCGTAGTCAGACCGCTCAAGGCAGACGACGACATTCGAGACCTTCCGGTCAAGCGCCTTGGCATACCGTTCGGTCATGGCATAGGGCTTGAACCCGAACTTGCGCAACAAGCCGCGGGACCGGGTGTTCTCCTCAAATGCCCTGGCACCAATCGCATCGGTTTTGTAAACGTCAAAACCCCACTCCAGAACGGTCTCAACAGCTTCCGAAGCATAGCCATGACCCTGGAAGGCCCGCCCGATCCAATACCCGATTGAAGGCGCATTCGGCAATTCATCGAGATCACCAGGCGCAATGACGCTGACAACACCGATGAAAACACCGCCCAGCGTGATCGCGAACGCCGCTTCATGTGTGAGCGGATCGACCCCCACAACCGTTTTCAGATAGGCTTCCGTCTCGCCTTCCACAAACGGCCAGGATACACCGCTCAGCCAGCGGACAATCTCAAAATCCTTACCGCCAAGTTGTGCAATTGCCGAGGCATCATCGGCGGTCAGCGGCCGCAGAACCAGACGGCGCGACTTCAATTCTGGCAACGTCATCATCGGCCTTGCCCCCATCCTTTCAGAGATTTCCAGACGGCTTTTTCAAGCGTGTACCGCTCGATCGGCACAGACCCTCCGGCTCCGAGCGACCGGATCATCGACTGATCGCGATACTGGAAACCCGATTTGATCAAAACCCTGCGCGAAGCCGGGTTGGTCACCCGGCAAGAGCCCTGCAATTCTTCGGCATCTGTATGCGTGAAGGCATGATCAACAAGCGCATGGACCGCTTCGGTTGCATAGCCCCGTCCCCAGAAGGGTTCGCCGAGCCAATAACCAATATGCAGAGGACCATCCGGCTCGACATTGGCGTAGCGGGTCAGACCGATGAGGCGGCCCGTGCTTTTCAACCGGATCGCAAACCCGGCGTTCAGCGGACGGTTGCGCTCAGCCTTTTCGATCAGCGCGCGACCATCTTGCGCCGTGAAAGGATGCGGCATGGTGGACAGGTTCGCCGCCACCTGTTTGTTGTTCGCCAGGAACACCAAATCAGCCAAATCGTCCACACGCGGCGTGTCGAGCCGCACATGAACCGCTTCCTGCGGCAACGGGGCCGCGTACAAACTGCTTTCGTCTAAGAGACCATCGCTTTCAACAACCATTTTTTCCTCCAGCCAAAACAAATCAAGGGAAAGATGGTGCCCCATCTTCCCCTTGGATCTTTGACTGGTCTTGGATGCTGACCTGTCTCGAATTGCCGGGGTCTGGATGGGACACCGGCGCTTCGAAACGTCACGTCGGCTTTACTCCGCAGCTTCCGCCACTGGGACCACATTGATGAAAGTTCGTTTGTTGGCTTTCGCCTGAAACTCAACTTTGCCTTCAACGGTCGCAAAAATGGTGTGGTCCTTGCCCATGCCTACGCCGGTGCCAGGATGCCAGGTTGTGCCTCGTTGACGAGCAATGATGTTGCCCGGGATTACGGCTTCGCCACCATATTTTTTGATGCCAAGACGGCGGCCGGCTGAGTCGCGGCCGTTGCGGGATGAACCGCCTGCCTTTTTATGTGCCATCGTTAGAACTCCTCGTTCTTCGAATACTTATAATGTCAGGTCTTAAGAAACAGCAGCTCAGTTGCCAGCCAGTTCTTTCGCCTGCTCAACCCAGTTACCGCGTTCGAACTTGCCCTTCAGGCCGGTCTCTTCTTCAACGCGAGCGATGTCGTCAGCGCTCATGGCTGCGATCTGAGCGAAGGTGGTGATGCCAGCTTCGTTCAGTTTCTTCACAGCAGCCGGGCCAGCGCCGTCCAGTTTTTTCAGGTCGTCCGCGCCAGCGTCTGCAGCCGGTGCGTCTTCCTTGACTTCAGCCTTCGGCGCAGCCGCTTTCGGCGCAGCCTTCTTGGCCGGTTTTGCACCACCGGTCAGGATGTCGGTCACCTTAACGAGGGTGAACGCCTGACGATGGCCATTGCGGCGGCGGGAATTCTGACGCCGGCGCTTTTTGAAAATGATAACTTTGCGGTTGCGGCCCTGATCGACCACTTCTGCAACAACGCTGGCACCTTCAACGGTCGGAGCGCCAACTGTGGTGTCTGTGTCGTTGCCCACCATCAGCACTTCGTCGAAAGTTACGGTGCTGCCAGCTTCGGCATCGAGTTTTTCGACCCGGAGCAGGTCGTCAGCGGCAACTTTATACTGCTTGCCACCAGTTTTGATCACTGCGAACATGTCTCGCACGTCCTTCTTTTCGTTTTTAAAATCCAACAACTCGCTTGACGCCAATTGCGGAAACCGCGTTGAACAAAGGCGCCGAAGCAGCAAACATCTGCTCTCGGTCTTTGGCAGGTCATTACAGCGGCTTGAGTAAAGCGCATTCCTGCGGGCCCGGCCCAACACGAAGGCCGGAGTCTGGGCAGACCCCGGCACTTCGAACAGCGCGCAATATATGTATCGGCACCGGCATGTCAATCTTTTCTTGGAATTGAAACACGTAGTGGAGTTGACCGCAAAAGCACCGCGCGCCGCTTATCCCAATCTCACGCACCAAAAGATGCACGGTGGGCGACTACCTACATATGGACATCCATGTCTCGAACCGCCGCACGGACTCCCCCCATTTCCGCCTCCAACTGACGTACCTTACTCTCGAGTATTGCAACTGCTGCCAGGTTGTCGCGCGCTTGAACTGTCGTTTGGCTTACGGTGACGTCTGTCGCATATATTTCTGCCTCAAGTTCGTTCACCTTTGTCGACAGACCGGCAACGCCAAACCAGCTTTGTTTTATGTCCGTTGCACTGCCCTTCAGCTCAAACAGTTTGCCAATTACTTCGAACTGGATTCCCGTCAAAACAACGTTGAGGATAGGCTTGACCATACAAGATCCGCCAGCAAGCAAGGTGAAGTCTGCATCGACCTGGACTGTAGACGTTGCCCCAAAAAAGAAATTGTTCGATACGCCGGTCACATAAGTGTCCTTCGCCGTACTTTTCTCATACTGGTGACCGCCGATGACCTTGTAATGGTCCTGCGAGCTTTCGTAGATCGTCCCGTTTGCTGATCCGGAACTCGTCTCGCCGGCGGTGATATATATGTCCTTGCTATCCGCGCTCGCGATCTTCACATCGCTGCCAGTTGAGGAAATGGAAACCGTCCCTGCTGCTGCGGTCGTATAGGATCCAGTTGCGTCAAGCTCGTAGTTCCCATTGACCGCCTGGTTATAGGCTCCGGTCTCAATGTACATCTTCTCACCAGCCTTAACGAGGATCCGTCCATCGCAGGACAGTAAGATGCCTTTCAGTGTTTCACTGTCGCTCACACCAGCCGCCTGGTCGACGGCAGTATCGCTGTCGCCAGCGTCACTTATGTGCTGCTGCGGGTAATAAGCTGCGAGTTCGCTGGACGTGCAATCGTATTCAAGATCGGACGCCTCGCCGAGCCTTAGGATAGCGCCGAGCTCATCATCATCCCCGTCATCGTCCACATTGTAAGGTATAAAGAAGTATACGTGTGGCGTGCTGTATTGAACGTCGCTTTCGCTCGATATTGTGGTCTCCGAATCCATATCCGCGTCCTGTGCTCTAAAAATAAGACGCCGGACATGTCCGGCAGATAACCGCTATCGACGGATGTGTCCTTGTCTTTGTTAGGAGTTGATACCGGACCTTCCTATCGACAAGGGAACAGCCACCAGATGACTCAGGTTTAATCTTGAAGATACAAAACGGCAATATTGCGCAAACCAGCCGCAATTGGCTTCGCCGTGCCTGTACCAGACTAGCGGGCAGAAACTCAGAAATGGGAACTTCGAAATCGGGACTTGCGGGCATGGGCAGGTTTGTCTATGTTCCGCGCCGCTTAAGACCCGTTTGTCGATAAGCATCGCGGAGAGGTGCCGGAGTGGTCGAACGGGGCGGTCTCGAAAACCGTTGAGCGCGCAAGCGTTCCGAGGGTTCGAATCCCTCTCTCTCCGCCATTTATCATATTACCTTCCCTAAAGGCGTTGGCACCAGCGTGTGCCGGAGACTTGGATTGGTCTTCAGGCCGGCCGGTTTATGCACCAACTATCAAGCCAAACTCGTCCGCGCTGATGAACTTGGGGGCACGCGGAGTTTCGGAGCTTACACGCACGGGTTCCAAACAGCTGTAAGCCCGAGCACTGCCGCGTGCCGGGCCCACGAGCACTTTCACATCCGCCGTCCCCGCACCTAGAAAAATGCAAACGCGTCAGAGGTGAGATCATCTGTCGATGAAATGCCTTGAAGTGTAACGCTATCTTCGCCTACCGACAGCACAACATCGCCTGATTCGTTGATGATTGCGGCCGCCAGGAGCTCCTCAAAGCTGGTGATACGAGAAGCGTCATCCAAGAACAGGACATCCTCTGCCACGTTGAAGTCGGTGATGAGATCGTTTCCGCCACCGATGTCCAGCACGAAGACATCCGAGCCCGCGCCGCCGGTCAAAACGTCGTCATCTGCACCACCATTGAGCAAGTCGATGCCATCACCGCCGTCGATCGTGTCGGAGCCGGCTCCACCGTTGAGCAGATTGTTTGCGACATCGCCGATCAACTCGTTGTCGGCGTCATCGCCTTCCATCGGCGTATTAATTGGACTGGGGGCACGCCCCTCGTCGGCCCCAAACGCCAAATAGTGATCGACGGCAGACACACCTGCCGCTGCAACGTCGGGGTTTTGCGCAAGGTAAAAAGCCTCATCGAACAAAGTTCCGTCTTCGAGCTCAATTACTCCCTCGTCGTCGGCTGTGGTTCCCTCCGCAGACGGTAGGCGCCCCTCATCAGCTCCGAAGTTCAAGTAATGATCCAGCGCCGATACACCGGCTGCCGCAACATCCGGATTCTGCTCTAGATAGTAAGACTCATCGAAGAGCGTACCGTCTTCCAGCAACAAAAGGCTTGCGGTACCAGGTGCATCACCACCGTCATTTTCATCATCGCCGCCATCATCATCTTCTGACGGCCGGTTAGATTTGGTGTTCAACAACCCTGGCACAGCGCCACCCCATCCAGGCGGCAGGCCGCCCCCAAGGTGCGCAGGGAGTCCATCACGCAGGCCAGGCGGAATCCAAGTCGGCACATCATCGTTCCCGTCCGAGCCCCCGTCGTCCAGACCTTCGCCGTCTTCCAGCAAGAACTCTTCATCAGTTTCCAGCTCGGGATCACTGCCGCTGTTTTTGGTTTTGCCCTGACCGACACCTTTGCCGTTGCTCATAGCGCCCTCTGCCTTTTTTGATTGCTGTGATCCGGCAATGCGCGCCCATCAACTATCGGCACAATCACTGCATCACCTTGCATCATTGAGATAAGCGCGAAGATGATAAGAAGATCTTAGAAGGAGGACTGTATCTATAATAAAAAGAAAATAGCTTTTTATTTGTATTTTCTCGAATGATCCGATTTATACCTTGAGTTATAAAATGATAATACATCACCATTGGTTGATTACAAATATTCGAGACGCAAAACGACATGCATAACACTTTTGCGGACCCAATGACGGGATCACATTGATCATATTCGGATTTCTTGTGGCCCTTATGAATCCGCGGCCTGATAGCTGCGTTCCAGCTCGATCAGTTTTTGTTTGCGCCAGAGGCCTCCGCCATAGCCCGTGAGGGATCCGTCTGCGCCCATGACCCTATGGCAGGGAATAACGACGGCGATCTGATTGGCGCCGTTTGCGCGCGCAACGGCCCGCACCGCCTCCGGCCGGCCAAGGGCCTTTGCCACATCCGAATAGCTGCGAACACCACCTGCCGGGATTTTCAAGAGTTCGCGCCAGACATCCCGGGTGAAGGGCGTGCCATGCAGCGCCAAGGGGGTCTCGAACACTGCTTTCCTGCCCTCAAAGAAACCCGTCAACTCATCCTGGATCTGGTCGATGATTTTCGTACGTCCAAATCCAAGACTACCGTTGGCATTGCGCTGCAGTTTCTTGACTTCCGAAGGCAAGGCCTTTCGGTCCAAAAATTCCAAGAGATGCAGTTGGGAGTGGTCCGCGATTGCGATCATGGGCCCGAGCGGCGTCGATACCCAGTCAGTTTTCAGTAGAGGATCCGTCGAAAACATGCCGGGCGCCTGACCCAAGATCTTTGCAAATGCGTCCCGGAACGCGCTGGCAGAGTCAAATCCGGCCGAGACCTGCGCCTCAATCACCTTGCCGCCATCCGCCAAGGCCGAAAACCCTTCCTGAAGACGCCGCTGACGCGCCATTTCCAGGAAAGTCATGCCGAAGTGCCTCTTGAATGACCGGCGCACAGTCGACGGGTCCAGCCCCATCCGGCGCAAATCCGGTTCGCCCCAGCGATAGGCCGGCCGTCTTTCAAGTTCGGTTATCAATGCCTTGATGACTGGATCGGCGCTCGCTTCCGGGGTCGTCGGCTTGCACCGCTTACAGGGCCGGAAACCGGCATCTATGCATTCTGCAACGGTCTCATGAAATGTGCAGTTTTCCCGCTTGGGTTTGCGGGCCGGACAGGTCAACCGGCAGAAGATCCCTGTCGAGGCAACGCAAACAAACGCCCGCCCGTCATAGGACGGATCCCGGTTCAAGAGCGCCTCGTAAAGCGTATCGAAATTAGGACTAATCTTCAGCATTCCGGCACCATAGGACGAAGCTTAGAGCAGTGCAGCCGGAAATCGGGCGTTTATTTGCTGGAGTTTAACATTCAAACAAACAGGACATTCCGGACATCAGCTTTCAAGTTCCCGACATCCGCCTGTATCGCTTTTTGATTTGCCTCGATTGAAGCAGCTTTGGTTGACAGGGCCGCAGTCCCGGTCGAGAGCGTTGAAATGTTGTTTTCTATCGCGGCCAATCGGCTTTCTGCAGCCGTACTCTCGGTGGAAACACCGCGCACCATGACCTCGCCGGTACACATGTTGATATGCGTGTTTTTGAATTCCACATCGATCCCCACAATCCCGAGATTGAAGACGGACATGGAGAGACTTGCACTGATGTTTATGGCACCGAACAGGCCAGCGGTGATCAGCATATGAACGCCGGTGTTCAAGGTGAAGGTCCCGGCAAGGGTCACATCAAGCTTCCCGCCCAGGAAATAGGTTTCCGTTGCGCCATGATGGACAGCGCGGGTTGTGCCGGTCGTCTTCTTGAAGTCATTGCCGTTGATCTTCGATGTTGACTCTTTGACGTTCAGATCGAAATCGCCCGTCCCATTGCCTGCCGAAACGCTTACATTTTTGTTCTGCCCGGATTTAATCTCGATCTGATCGTCGCTGTCGGCCGTCAGCTTGCCCGTCGCCTTGATATCGTATGTACCCGATGCCTTGTGCCTGTACTTCTTGCTTTCCAGGTACATTTCCTCGCCAGCTTTGACGAGAATGCGCCCATCACACGCCAGCAGAATACCGTTATTCGTCGACGGGTTAGGACCAGCGGCATGTTGCGCGGTCTCAGCGTTGCTGCCAGCTGTGTCACCTCTGTCTGAAAGATACCCTTCCGGAAAATATGATGTCGCGGTCTGGCTGGTGATCGAAGCTGTTTCAACGTCGGAATAGCCACCTAAACGCAAAAAGGCACCAAGCCCAGAATCGTCCGCTGATGTGGCGGTCGACCCTTTGGCTGCCGGGACATAAAAATATGTGTAGCTGGTCTGGTAGTGCGTGCCCGTATCAGCTTCTTCGATCGCGGGCGTGTTCACCAACGCCTCCACACTCGCAACCCTTGCATCCAGGGCCGCTATGTCGGCTGCGTTTTGTGTCGCGTCTGCCATTTGCTTTCTCCAGCCAGCACAAATCTGCTTACCTAGAGTTTTCGCAAATGGCTCAATTTTCAATAGTTATTATTTTGCAACCGAAGTTTTCACACGTCCCGCAAGCCGCTTTGTATTCATTATTTTCCGTTCATCGGGATTATTCACGATGGATTTAGCACTACAAACAAGAAATTACAGCGTTATCGCGCGTGATCTACAGAACCAGCAATGAAAATCGCTTTCATGGCACGAGAAGATCGATAAACAAAACGCCGCTGAGCGGATATCTCACCCCGGCTTATCGATATACTTGCTCTTCGGTCGGGAAGCTGCGGTCTTTCACCTCATCGGCATAGGATTTTACAGCCGCTTCGATCTGGCCACCCAGATTGCCATAGACCTTGACGAATTTCGGCGGCGCGGGATTGAGGCCCAGCATGTCTTCAAGAACCAAAATCTGTCCGTCGCATTCGGCCGAGGCACCAATGCCGATGGTTGGTATTGGGATCTGCTTTGTGATCTTCGCTGCGAGCGGTTCGACCATGCCTTCCAGGACGAGCGCAAAGGCACCGGCCTCTGCCACCACCTTGGCGTCTTCTTCATGGATCGACCAGGTTTCTTCTTCGCGCCCTTGTGTCTTGAACCCACCCATGACGTTCACCGATTGAGGTGTTAGCCCGATATGCGCCATGACCGGGATGCCGCGCTCGGTCAGGAAACGGATCGTTTCAGCCATGCGCCTCCCGCCCTCCAGCTTGACGGCACCGCACTGGGTTTCTTTCATCACTCGAGCCGCATTGCGAAACGCCTCGGCCGGACTCTCCTCGTAGGTGCCAAAGGGCATATCGACAACGACCAGCGCGCGCTGTGTTCCGCGAACAACTGCCTTGCCATGCATGATCATCAGGTCGAGCGAAACACCAACGGTGGACTCCATGCCATGCATGACCATGCCCAGACTGTCACCGACCAGAATGAAGTCTGCGTATTTGTCGACAATCGCCGCTGTATGTGCGTGGTAGGAGGTCAAAGAGACGATCGGCTCCACGCCCTTGCGCTTGGCGATCTGCGGTGCGGTGATGCGGCGGATTTGTTTTTGAGCGCTCATGGTCTGAGCTCCTTGGGAATTGCGACTGATGGCTGGATTTAGGCAGCGGGTCTGACAACGCGTTGATCGATCAGAAGGACGGACCCGAAGCGAACGGCGAGAAGAACAACGGCAGGCCTGTCCAACGTACCGCTCAGCTCGGCAAGGGTTTCGGCATCGCGGATGTCGATGCTTTCTATTTGTCCGGACGGCGCGTCCGAAAGGACGCCGCGAACGGCCGCTACAAGGTCATCAATTCGCGGTGCAATCTTTGCAAGCTGCTCGGCCTGATCCAGGGACCGGCTCAAAGCGACCGCTTCGGTACGCTGGGCGTCCGTCAAACGCACATTCCGCGAAGACATGGCCAGGCCATCGGCTTCCCGCACCGTTGGATGACCAAGTATCTCTAGGGGCGCATCGAGATCCCGCACCATCTGTTTGATCAGGGTCAGCTGCTGGTAGTCCTTTTCACCGAAGACGGCGATATCCGGCGTCACGATATTGAAGAGTTTGGTCACGACCGTTGAAACACCCCGAAAGTGTCCGGGCCTCAATGAACCCTGCAAGACGGCCGACAGACCAGGCACTTCGACAAAAGTGTCTCCACCTGCGCCGTACATTTCATCGACGCTGGGCATAAACACAGCGTCCACGGCTTCAGCGCGCAAAAGCGCGAGGTCGCGGTCTTCGTCCCGCGGGTAGGTCGCCAGATCCTCATTCGGACCGAATTGGGTCGGATTGACGAAGATCGTCGTGACTACACGGTCCGCCTCGGTTTTTGCCTTGCGAACCAGCGACAAATGACCTTCGTGCAGATATCCCATTGTCGGAACAACAGCGGTGGTTTCCCCGCTCTGTCTCCAGACGCGCACAAGGGCACGCATATCCGCCTTGGTCCGGCAGATCCTCATTGGCTCTCCTCCCAGTCCCTTTTCGGGACTTTATTCTTTTCGCAGGTGCAACATAGCCACCCCGCCTAGGAAGGTCCAGTATCCGTTCGTTGTCTAAAAAGTCAGGTTGCGTGCCGAGGGTCAGGACCCATTAAATTGGACGAACTGGTGGGAATGAATTTGTTCGGATACAAGGCGCAAAGCTGCGGGAAACCGTCCGGTTTCCAAAGGTTTACAACGATGTTGCCGGACATATTCAACCTATCCCAAAGGGACGCAAAAAACGGCTTCAATCTGCTGCGTCGAACCGCTCAACCGGGCAGCCAGCCCGCTTGTCGCGCTTTTTCTTGCAGCTCATTGCCGTTTCTTGTGCCAGTTCATCAAACTTAATGGGTCCTGACCCTAAAACGCACCGTCGTAGGATCGTTGCGCGATGCGGCACGCAAGAAGTGTAAAGCCATCCCGGTCCAGGGCTGCGCCAGCTTCCTGACGCAAAACTTCCGCACTCTCGATCCAAACGCCATAGCCGCCATAGGCCGCCGCGATAGTCGGAAAGTCGGTTTCGCCAAAGTCGACGCCGACATTCGGCCGCTGGCTGTTGCGCTGCTTGAGTTCGATGAGCGCAAGGCTGGTGTCTACCAGAACACAGATGATGACCGGGATTTTCAGGTCCCGAAGCGTAGAGAGTTCACCGAGGCACATCTCAAGTCCGGCGTCGCCGACAAATGCGATCACCGGCGCCGTCTGGTCCACCAACCGATGGCCCATCGCCAACGGAACGGCACAGCCCATGGTGCACAAGGCGGACGACTGGAGCATCTGCCTTGGACCAGAGCAGCGCCAGATCTGGCTGACCAAAATACGGTGTGCGCCACTGTCGGCCGTGGCAACGGTGTTCTCAGGCATCACATCACGTAGCACGTGGAACGCTGTGCCCGGGCCCCAGCCTGTTTGTTCCGGCGCGAAGGCCTCTGCAAGATCCTTGCGGACTGCGACCGGTTCACCGCCTGACCAGGAAGAAGCGCTTGTGTCACGCGCTTCAGCCAGAAGGTTTAGCGCAGGTTCGACGGCGCTGCGGAGCGTTACTGCGCCTTCATGCATGCCATGGGTTCTCAAAACCGGCGTCACATCAATCACCGGCGCGTCAGACGGCCAGGGATTTCGCCAATTGATGCGCATTTCAATTGGGTCATAGCCAAGCGACAAGATGCAATCGCTTTGATTAATCAGCGGCAGAAGGTGGCCGTCGGCCTTTGGCGACAGGCCCGCGCCGCCCAGCGCGAGCGGGTCATTCTCATCGAGAAGCCCCTTGCCCTTGTAGCTTGTTACGAGCGGGATTTTGAAGGCGCGGCAAAACTCGGCAATAGCTTGCGAAGCGCCCTCATTCACAGCATCCACCCCGGCAATGGCGATGGGCCGCTCCGCCTTTGCAAACAACTCAAGTGCGGTGTCCAAATCGGAACCGGACGCAGGTGCGGAGGCGGCGGGGCTTGAGCGGAACTTTGAAGACCAAGCTTCCGAAGTTACTGTTTCGGCGACCTTGATCGGGACGTCGATGTGAACAGGACCGGGCTGACCGTCGAGCGCGATGGCCAAAGCCTTCTCCATCATCACATCAAGCGCTCCGAGGCGTGCGGAAAAGCTGGCCTTCACGATTGGGCGCAGCAACTGCTGATGATCAAAGACCTGGTGCGTATAGCTTTCAGCCTCGGCTTGATCGACGCAGCCTGTCAGAAAGATGAGCGGCACACGATCCTGCCAGGCATTGGCGACGACATTGATGGCATTGGCTGCGCCCGGCCCAAGTGTGGCGAGGAGCACTCCTGGTGCGCCGTCGGCATGCCAACCGCCTTCGGCCATGAACCCACCGGCATTTTCGTGCTTCACCAACACGAACTTCAGACCTGCTTCATCAAGCGCCTGCATCAGTGCCAGCACCTCGCCTCCAGGAATTCCGAAGGCATGACGGCAACCTGCGCCGTGAAGCTTCTGTGCAATAATATCAGCGCCGGTGGTCATGGTTACTTAGTTTCCTTTTGCCGGTGTGGCTTTGCCAAGATCAAGGATGCCGCGCTCTACCAGCTCTGCGATCTCGCTGTCACTCAATTCCAAATGCCTTTGCAAGACATCTTGCGTATCCGCCCCGAGCATCGGTGGTGCTTTGCGGTAGTCTATCGGCGTCTTCTCCATTTTGATCGGAGACCCAATCAAGTCCACAGATCCGCTGACCGGGTGCGGCAAGGTAATCATCATCTCCCGCGCCAGAACCTGAGGATCTGTAAAGACCTGCCCCAGATCGTTCACCGGGCCGCAGGGGACACCAGCCGCTTCAAGATCCCGTATCCAATCTGCAACCTCGCGTTCGATGGTTAGACGTCGGATTTTTGGCACCAGTGTCTTCCGGTTTCGAACCCGGTCTGCGTTTTTTGAAAAGAGCGGATCTGTGGCCAGGTCCGGAGCACCAGCAACGTCACAAAACTTCTGAAACTGACTGTCGTTTCCAACCGCGAGAATGAACGGGCCATCGGCACCCGGAAACGTCTCATACGGCACAATGGTCGGATGCCCGTTCCCAAGCCGTCCGGGAATTTCTCCAGACACTAGATGCGCAACACCCTGATTGATGAGCCAGGACACCTGAGCATCCAACAGTGAGATGTCGATGTATTGGCCCTCGCCGGTCTGATGCCGGTGATGAACTGCGGCGAGTATCGACACGGTCGCATACATGCCGCACATAACATCTGCGATCCCAACGCCGCACTTGGTTTGCGTTCCACCATCCTCATCGTCAAAGCCGGTGAGCGACATGATCCCGCCCATGCCCTGGATCAGAAAGTCATAGCCGGCACGATGTGAGTAAGGCCCGGTCTGACCAAACCCGGATATCGAGCAGTAGATCAGTTTTTGGTTGATCGCCTTCAGGGTCTCGTAGTCGAGTCCACGCCTCTTGAGATCGCCGACCTTAAAATTCTCGACCAGAATATCGGCCTTTACAGCCAGCTTCCGTATCAGACCCTGACCTTCCTCGCTTGCCAAATCTACGGCCACCGACTCCTTGTTGCGGTTGGAAGAGAGATAGTAGGCGCTCTCGGCGGTTTCTTCGCCATCCGCATTCTTCAGGAACGGGGGGCCCCATCCCCGGGTATCGTCGCCCCGGCCCGGCCGTTCGATCTTGATAACTTCAGCCCCAAGATCACCAAGGATTTGAGTGCAGGTCGGTCCTGCTAGAATGCGGGAAAGATCAAGGACAAGGAGCCCTGAAAGTGCTCCCTTCGATGGAACGGTGTGCTGCACGGATCACCCTGTTGCTGATACTCCCGCGAAAAGGGCATGAGAGGCAGGCCGCCGTCAACTCCGGTGGTCTTGTCATCAGACCGCTTTGTCTCAATTTCCCGTCACCGCCAAGTGATGCGATCAGCTCACCTCAGCTTTCCCATCCGCGCATTTCGGACAAGAGCGACCAGGCACGCTCGATCCACTCCGCACGCACACTGTGGCCGCCATCATGAAGACACAACTCCAGCAGTCCGGTGACTGGCTTCCATCTTTCGCAAGACAAGGTTCCGTCTGTCAGGGTCTCCGGTGCGGTCTCGGATAGGCCAGTCTGTTTGCGCCAGATATCGAAACTTTCAAAAACATCCCCCTGTTTCCATTGCCCGCCGCCGAGCCAACGCCCTTCCAGGGGAACAACAGTGTCGGTGGTGCCATGGACATGAAACAGGTACGGGGGATCTGTTGGGCAGTCTTTCGGAAGCGGCTCCCAGAAGGCGCCAGCAATTGGCGCATAGCCTGAAAATCGCTCCGATTGTTCGCAGGCCAAATACCAGGTCATGAAACCGCCGGAGGAAAAGCCGGTGAGCATGGTGCGCTTCCGATCAACTCCAAAACGCTTCGACAGATCGTGAAGGACGCTGTCGAAAAACACCGATTCATCCCGGAGATTTCTCGGAGCTGTCGGAAAAGACCAGGTTCCGTTCACGCCTTGAACAGCGACGAAAGCAACGCCCAAGTCATCTGCCATCCGCTTAAAGCTCTCGTTTTTCAGCGCATTGACTGCTTTGCCGCGATGCCCGTGAAGATAAAGGATCGCTCCGAGTGGTTTCGACGGGTCGCGTTTTTCCGGCATATGGACGTAATAGGCACCATCACTCAACGTGCAGGGTGTTTCGCCGCCGCAGCTCGTCTCTGAGGCGAAAGCAGGTGAGCTCATCGCTGCGGCGACTGCAAGGCTGAGAACCCAGTTTCGTTTTTGTGTCATGCATGCGCTCCCGGCGGTATTGGTTGTTGCCAATTGGAGAGTGACCAAACGCGCGCAGATTTCCAGCACCTGATGGATCACAAGCGCGCGATTGCGGAGACCTAGGCCGTGTGGACGAATTGGAGACGTATTTCGTGAGACAAGTGCCAAGGTATGGCGGCGACGGTCCTGCAGAGCGTATCGATATACGGTCAAGGGACCGGCGGTGCCAGATCGTCGGCACTTGTCTAACCCTTTGGGCCGTATTTGCATTGCTCAATTCCAGCGCAAATCCGTCTTGATGATGCGCAAGCATCACCTTCACCGGATTTACTTGATCTTGAACGATGCAAATCCCGGCGAAATGCATCTCCAATTCGTCCACACGGCCTAGTCCCAGGTTCCTTCCGTCGGGATGTTGAGCATCCGTCCGCAATGCTTGCAATGCACGGCGTCCGGGTCATGGCGGCTCAAGCCGCAATCGGGACACGGTAGATTGACCTTTGCAGGACGGAATATGGTTTGGACAAGCCGCAAAAACAGGGCGACTCCAAAGATCATGATCAGGACTGTCAACAACCTTCCGACCGTATCCGTCATGGTGATGTCGCCGAACCCGGTTGTCGTGAGCGTTGTGACGGTGAAGTAGAGCGCATCCAGATAGTTGTTGATGTTCTCGTTCCGATCATGTTCCAGCACAAAAACGATCGCTGTGATCACGAAAATGAAAACAAACAAATTGACTGTCGACTGGAGGATTTCCTCATTGCGGCGAAACCATTTTGACGTGTCGCGCAGCTCCTTCAAGAGGTGGTAGGACCGCAGCAAACGCAACATGCGGATGACTCTCAAAAAGGCGAAATTCTCAAAAAATGCCGGAATGATCAACGAGATCACCACCACGACATCGGCCAGGGACGTAAAGCTTGCCAAGTATCGCCAGCGGGAGCCCGCCGCAATGAGTCGGGCAACGAAGTCCAGGGCAAGGACCACCGCGATAGCGTAATCCACTTCGTGATGATGCCGGTCCGGATCGGCGATCGCAGACACAATGAAATACGCAATTGTGATGAGATCGAAGGCCAACAGCACATAGCGAAAGATCCGCGCGCTGTTGGAATGGCCAAAATACAGTTGACGCAATCGCGATTGCAGATCCGATTTTTCTGCCATTCGTTCAGCCCGCCAACCTATTCCAAAAACATATTTTCACCCGACAAGAGCGCAGATGAAATGTCAATTGAGTGACTGGTTTAACATTGGATTTTTCCAATTGATGAAGATTTTGCACGGCATCCATGATGCGAGACGGTTTATTCCGCGCGCGCCGCGCAGTAGGGTCTGCTTCAACAAAACCTGCCGGTATCGGCGATAAAAAATGAGGTTCTTGAATGTTCGATCTGAAAGGCAAAGTTGCCCTTGTAACCGGCGCGAGCCGCGGGATTGGTGAGGCCGGTGCCCGCAGCCTTGCAAAATACGGTACCAAGGTTGTTCTTGCAGCGCGGTCCAGCGGTAACATTACAAAAATCGCGGAAGATATCTGCTCCGATGGCGGTGAGGCGATTGCAGTAACCTGCGACGTTGCGAACTACGCTGAAGTTGAAAAAGCCGTTCAAACCGCGATCGACACGTTCGGTGGGATCGATATTCTGGTGAACAATGCTGGTGTTATTGAGCCAATCAGCCGTATCGAACGCTCTGATCCGGAGGCCTGGGGTCAGGTGATCGATATCAATGTGAAAGGCGTCTATCACGGCATTCGCGCTGTCGCGCCGCATATGCTCGCAAAAGGTTCCGGCACAATCGTCAACATCAGTTCCGGTGCCGCGGTCAGCGCATTGGAGGGCTGGAGTCAGTACTGCTCGTCCAAGGCCGCCGCACTCTCCCTGACCCGATGCAGCGACAAGGAATTTGGCGAAAAGGGTGTCCGCGTGGTGGGCCTGAGCCCAGGGACCGTTGCCACACAAATGCAGGTCGATATCAAGGCATCAGGGATCAATCCGGTCAGCCAGCTTGATCCGTCCGTGCACATCCCTGCCGAATGGGTCGGCGAAACGATCTGCTGGCTCTGTACTCCGGCGGGAGATACCTATCGCGGTATCGACTGCTCTTTGCGCGATGAAGATGTGCGCAAGGCGGTTGGCTTGATTTGATCCCTCCGGCAATCAAAAGAGGGCCGCTGAGCGGCCCTCCCATGAGATCGTTTGACCTTTGTTCCGGATTACATCCCGGCGAAACCGTTCGATACCAGAGGCTGCTCCAGCACCGTTCCATCCCGCCCAGATACAAGGGCCAAATTCCGATACTCACTAGACATGGGCACACCTCCTTTCTAACGTTGAAGACAAGGAGATTGTTCTTGAGAATCAGCAGTATGACAAGCACAAAAACTGGTCATGCATGCCTTCCAAACACGCAAATCCACAGACCGTTACTGAGGAGCAACAGCCGCGTCAGCAATGCTTTGGAAGACGCCATCAAGCTCTGCTGCTAAGCCAGCCAGTTTTTCGCCGCCCTCATCCATGTATGGCGCGAAGACAAAACTCGGCGTTTTCCAGGATAGGGTTGCTGTCTTGTCCGAATTCTCGGTCACATAAAACCGGATTGGGGCCTCAATGCCGGCAGCGACGGACGCCTCCAACATTCGTACCGCATAGTCGTTCCGATAAACGCCGAGAACACGATTGCCCGGGATTGTCAGCCCCCTACCCTTCGCACCGGCCGAGGCGCTTGCCTGTGTGACGAGCAGCATGTCGGCCTCTATTACTGCTGCTTTGAGGCCGTCAACCAGCTCTTGGTAGGACTGGGATGTCGTTCGCACCTGCCACCCATCTAGAGGAGCAATGCTGTCAGCTTGAGCGGGACCAAGCCCTAAGAAAACCGTCAGCAGGATTGGAAACACAAAACGCAAAGGCTAATCCTCCACTGGAAAACATCGAGTGGCGCGCACAATAACCAGTGGCTCTTTCACACACGTCTCACAATCGGGTGTGGGGCTTACGGTCCGACTATCAACCCATCCCAAGTTTCAGACGCACCCGGACCCCGACCATCGACCCCATAAATCCGAACAGCAGCCAAAGCCAACCGTGCAGTGAGCCAGATACCAGCCCGCCAAGATAGGCTCCAATATTGCAGCCATAGGCGAGCCTGGCCCCATATCCCATCAACAAACCGCCGGCGATCGCCGTCAAGACGTCACGGCGGGTAAGCTTCCAAAGCGGCGCATATTTTCCAGCCAGCGCGGCCGCGGCCATCGCCCCGAAAATGATCCCGAAATTCATGACCGATGTCGTGTCTCTCAGAACACTGTTTTCAAGCGCGCCTTTCTGCCAAGTCCAATACGGCCAGGTCTCCACTGGGATCCCGATGAAATGAAATGCCTTTGCGCCCCAAAGGGCAAAGGCCGACGTGATGCCCCATGGCCGGCCAACCACAATAAAGGTCGCAATGCCGACAACCGCCAGCATCACCGCACCGAGCATCGGAGACCACGGGCCTTGCAGAACAGATTCAGTTTTGCGTGCAGGTGCGATCTCGCCGTGGGCGCGCCGCTCCAGCCAGACGGTCAGAAGTGCAATAAACCCGAGTACCAAAGCGGTCAGCAAGAACGCCCCTTGCGGACCAAACTCACGGATCAGCGAAACCGGCTGCAATTTTGGCAATTGCCCCCACAAATGGAGATGCGCGGTTGCAAACACGGACCCGAGAATAAAGGCGGCCAACGTGATCATCATACGCGTCGATCCACCGCCCGCGGTGAAGAGCGTCCCCGACCCACAGCCACCACCAAGCTGCATACCTGCGCCAAACATGAAGGCTCCGATGGCGGCAGCGACGCCGAACGGAAAGACGAAACCGCCCGCCGGCCATCCAAGGGTATCGCCCCATGCGATCAACGGAAAGGAAACAGCGCTTGTCAGCAGGATGAGGACGAACTGCGCCCGCAGACCGCCGCCCCGTTTCTCCGTCACAATGCGCCGCCAGGCGGCAGTAAACCCGAAGCTCGCATGATACAGCGAAATGCCGGCAAGCCCGCCAATCAGGACAGCCATGCCTTGGCGGGGACCCGCAGCTGCATGTGCGCCGATCGATATCAGCCCGATGATACCAAACGCGATGACTGCAATCGCAATTTGAGGACTTTTCAGTGACACGGCCATAGTCGCTATCTCTTCAAACTTAAGGACACTCGGTCAAAACCAAGCACACACTCACTATCTCCCAAAAACGCGCAAGGAAAGCCCCGCCGTGGCAACACGCCGCCAACACCATTTTGTGTTTTGCAGTTCAGGACACAGCTGCGGATCTTGGGTTCAATAGCGGTCAACCTCGTTGAGGCTCAGTGCTGCCACGTTTTCTTGCAAACGTCAGCGCGTTCAACGGAACAGCAACAAAGGCTCAGCATGCGTCTTAGCGATCAATTTGGATACGATCTCACCTTGACCAGCCCTGCAGCCGCAGAAGCATGGGACAAGACGGTTCTGGCGTTTCTGGCCCATGGCAAGACAACGCCCGCCCATTTGGAAACCTGCTTGGCCGAAGAGCCCAATTTTGCTCTCGGCCATGCGACACGCGGACTGTTTTGCCTCCTGCTCGGCCGTAAGGAATTGGTTGATACTGCGCGGGAATGCCTATCGATTGCCCGATCATCTGCTGCAAATAGTTCCGTGACCGAGCGCGAAACCGCGGTGCTTGAAGCGTTGGCTGCCTGGCTCAACGGATTCCCGAGCCGATCCGCAGATCTCCTGGATGCCGCCCTTTCGAAGGCGCCGCGCGATGCGCTGCTCTTGAAACTCGTGCATGCAATCCGGTTTGTGCTCGGCGATGCCAAGGGGATGCGGTCCTCAATCGACGGCGTTTTTGATGCCTATGACCCGCAAAATCCTGCATATGGCTACGTTCTTGGATGCCGCGCGTTTTCGCTTGAAGAAACGGGCGAATACCGGCTCGCTGAAGCTGCCGGCCGGCTCGGTCTCGAACACGCCCGCGACGATGCATGGGGACTTCACGCTGTCGCGCATGTTCATGACATGACAGGCCGCACCGAAGAGGGCGCCGGCTGGCTTGAAAACCATCCGGACGGCTGGGCGCATTGCAACAACTTCGGCTATCACGTTTGGTGGCATCTGGCGCTCATGTATCTCGATCAGGGTCAGGCCGATAAAGCCTTGATGCTGTATGACCGCGACATTCGGAAAGACAAAACAGACGACTATCGCGACATTTCGAACGCCGCTTCGCTGCTGGTGCGCCTTGAGCTGGAGGGGATCGACATCGGCAGCCGCTGGGATGAGCTGGCGCTGATTTCCGACAAACGCGCCGAAGATGGCTGCAACGTTTTTGCGGACTTGCATTATTTGATGGCCCTGTTGAACGGGGGCCGCCGCATGGGCGCCGACCGGCTCATCGCTGGTCTCAAGCAGCGCGCTGACCAGGAAACCGACATCGGGCACGTGTCATCGGAAGCTGGTCTACCCGCAGGGCTCGGCCTGGAACAATACCGAAAAGGCAACTACGCCTCAGCGTTTACACTGCTCACATCCGCCAGAAGCAACATGCCCCGGATTGGCGGGTCGCACGCCCAGCGCGATGTTTTTGAGCGGATCACCATTGATGCCGCTTTGCGTGCCGGATTGTCTGTAGAAGCTGAGACCCTTATCAAGGACCGGTCCCGCAAACGCGGCGCGCTCGACCGGTTCGCTGAACAACGCCTTGAAACTTGCCAGAAAATGCGGCGCGCAGAAAAGGTGATGCAGGCGGACAGCCTGCGTGCAACGAACAGCTACTGACGGTTCGCCGGTGATCCGGCGGACGTTTTCATTTACACTTGCCATGTGACAAACGTGACTTCCCAGCCTCATACCAAACGCCCCCGTGACCCGCGGCTCGACTTTTTCCGCGGGATCGGGATGTTCATCATCTATATCGCCCATGTTCCCTGGAACTGGTGGACGCTGTGGATTCCGGCGAGATTCGGTTTTTCCGATGCGACCGAAATGTTCGTATTCTGCTCCGGGATGGCATCGGCTCTCGCGTTCGGCAAGATCTTCGATCTGCACGGCTTGGGGATCGGCGCTGCCCGCATTCTGCACAGGATGTGGCAAGTCTACTGGGCGCATATTGGTCAGCTGCTGGTAATTGCGGTTGGCTTGGTGATGGTGCACGAAAGCGGCTATTTACAGAGCTGCTGCGACCTCACCCAGGACTATGTTGTTTCCTTGAACCTGTGGCATCTGTTTAACAACACAGCCGTCGCATTGCCCGGCATTATGACACTCACGTGGGTGCCGAACTACTTCGATATCCTGCCCATGTATATCGTGATCCTGGCGCTCATCCCGGTGATCATGCTGGCATCGCGGATTTCGGTGAAGGCCGCATTTGCAGTTTCGATCAGTCTTTGGCTGGCGTCGCAGTTCGACCTCTTGAGCCTGCCGGCGGAACCCTGGTCTGATCGGGAATGGTTCTTCAACCCATTTGCCTGGCAACTTCTGTTCTTCACCGGATTTGCGTTCATGCGCGGCTGGATACCGGCCCCTCCAGTGAATGCAAAGCTGCTGATCCTCTGCACGGTGATCGTACTGGCAACGGTGCCCTTCGCGTATTTCCGCGTCTATGGCGAAGCGCACTTTAACTGGGTGTGGGCGCGGGAAGTCCGTGAATTTATCAAGCCGCTCTGGATCAAGACTGAGTTCGGCGTGCTGCGGTATATCCATTTCCTGGCACTTGCCTATCTTGCCTGGGCGGCGGCCGGCGAACATGGCAAATACCTTTTGGGCCACGGCAAGCTTTGGGGCGGATTTGTGCGGGTCGTCCAAAAAGTCGGCCAGCAGTCTCTTGCGGTGTTTATGGCTAGCCTCGTTGTCGCTCAAGCGGCTGCGATCCTGCGCGATATGGTCTGGGGCCGGGGCGAATGGATCCCGCAGATCCTTTCCAATCTTCTTGGGTTCGCCGCCCTCATAGCCGTCGCCTATGTCGTGTCCTGGTACAAGAGCGAGCCCTGGCGCAAACCTCCGGGAAAGGCGACACTCCAGCCGGAGTTCACGCGCCAACCAAATAAGCCTCCTGTAGCCGGTGACGGATCTCATGCAGCGAAGGATGCGGACAAGGTGCTTAACTGACAAGAAAAACCCGGAAGCAAGCTCCCGGGTTTTTCTTGATCAGGACGTGACGTCCAACAGGTCTCAGTTCAGCGAGACCATTTCGAGTTCCTGCTCAAAGGCGTTGGCAAGTGCCGCAGCGCGGCTGTCCGCCAAGAGGATCGGCGTTCCGTCCGCATTGAGGAGCGCATAGAGCGTCAAATCATCCTCTAGCGGCGGAACGTCCGGGAACATTTCTTTCAAGTCACCGGCTTTCACCGGCTTGATATAAGCCACATCGCCCGTACCAAGTTCGCTCAGTTCGTCGACCGTCATGACTTCGGCGATGTCGTTGTCGTCAGCCCAGAAGGGTGAATTCGTGTTGTGCATCAGTGTTTCTCCATTTTGGTTATGCAGCGAGGGTCATTCACCGCTGGAGATTTCTATTTTTCTTATGACACGTTCCGGTTCCGGTCGTGCCAAGTCAATGGAAAGCAATCCATCTTTCAAGTCCGCACCGAGGATTTCGATCCCCTCGGCGAGAACAAACGCCCGTTGAAACTGCCGGGCGGCGATACCGCGATGGAGATACTGACGGGTCTTATCGTCAATCTGCCGGCCACGGATAACGAGCTGGCTTTCTTCCACCGAGACATCAAGCTGATCACGGGTAAACCCGGCCACAGCCAACGTAATTCTAATTACATCGCCCTGACTGTCGGTTTTCGGCAACCGTTCAATGTTGTAGGGCGGATAGCCGTCATTTGCGGCCTTAGACACACGATCAAGCACACGCTCGATATCATCAAACCCGAGCATAAACGGGCTGGAAAACGCTGACATGCGCGACATCCTCAAAGTCCTTGTCGAAGCGACCTTGCATCCGGACCCTTTTCGTAAGGCACCCGGACAGGAGCGTCTTGCTCCCTTCATCATTAAATATGGAGATATGTTAAAATTGATTCAAGGACACTGCCGAATTCGGCTGTTTTTGCTTTGTTTTCCAATGGCCGTACACAAGCTGGCTGCAACGTCAATTGGCTAAGAGGTCAGGGCGGTGAGTGACCGTTATTGCAAAAACCGCCTCTCGACTAAGTGGGGAGCGGCTCGCTCTTTTCCAAGGCCGGCTCTGGCCTCCGCCGCCCGACATCATTTCAACAACACGAACCCTTGTTCTGATTTCCCTTTTTCGCCTTTCCTCCATGGGCTATCACTTCCTCCGCATTTGTTTTTCCTCTTAGTGATAGTCAGTTCTCATGGACCGGAACGAATTCGACGCTTACTGCAAAACACTTCCCGCAACCACGAACGTAATCCAGTGGGGCAATGCGTCCGTTTGGAAAGTTGGTGGCAAGATATTCGCCATTTGCTCCGGCTGGGGCGAAGGCACCCACGAGAAATTCAGCTTCAAGTGTTCGGACATTTCCTATTCCCTGTTGATCCAACAGGACGGCGTCATTCCCGCCCCATATCTTGCGCGGGCCAAGTGGGTTCAGCGGGAAGACGACAGCAGTATTTCGGACGATGATCTGAAAGCATACATTTCGGCAGCCCACGCAATCGTTGCGGGTAAGCTTTCCAAAAAACTCCAGAAAGATCTTGGCCTTGCAGATTGATGCCACAGCAAAGTGGCGGTCCTTAAGCCTTCTGATGGTTGCCGAAATCGCGGCCATGAGCCTTTGGTTCATGTCTGCAGCCATCCTGCCGGATTTGACCCGCGAATACCCGATTTCCGAGTTCCGGCAGGCCGCTCTATCAAGTGCGGTACAAATCGGCTTTGTTGTCGGGGCGCTTACCTCGGCCCTTTTGGGACTTGCCGACCGCATTGATCCCCGCCGGTTTTTTGCGTTCTGCGCGATTACCGCCGCTCTTTTTAACGCCAGCCTGCTTGTCTCCGAACCAGGTGGAGCTGTTTCCATCTTGGCCCGGTTTGCCACAGGAGCCTTGCTCGCAGGCGTTTATCCCGTGGGTATGAAAATCGCTGTTGGGTGGGGTCAAAAGGACCGCGGGTTTCTGGTGGGAACCCTCGTCGGCGCCCTCACCTTCGGATCTGCAGCACCGCACCTCTTGGCGCTCCTTGGGGGAACCGACTGGCGCTGGAGCCTGACGGTTGCCTCGATCGCTTCGGCACTCGGCGGGTTATTGTGCCTTGCGAGCACGCTTGGGCCGTTTCATGGCACAGCCCCGAAGATGGACATTAAGGCTGTGTTTTCTGCCTGGACGAACCGCAAGATCCGGTACGCTTACCTCGGCTATCTCGGTCACATGTGGGAGCTCTACGCGATGTGGGCCTGGATAGGGATCGCGCTGACCGTTTCCTTTTCTGCGCATATGGCGGCCGACGATGCAGTTTCGCTTGCGCGTTTGATCGCTTTTCTTGCGATCGCAGCGGGCGGTGTCGCCTGCATTGCCGCTGGTGTTCTTGCAGACAAGGTCGGAAAGGCCAACATCGCGATCCTTGCGATGGCAGTCAGTGGAACGGCTGCTGTTTTAAGCGCCATCACCTTTGGCGGCCCAGTCTGGCTGACAATCCTCTGCGTCTTGATCTGGGGCGCGGCCATTTTGCCTGATTCCGCACAGTTCTCAGCCCTCGTCGCGGATTTTGCACCTGCCGAACAGGCCGGAAGCCTGATGACCTTCCAGACCGCACTTGGCTTTGCGTTGACTTTCCTGACTGTCCAGGTCACGCCCTTGCTTGCGAACGGTATTGGTTGGCCCGCAGTTTTTGGGATCATGGCAATCGGACCGGCGATTGGCATTGCCGGTATGTTGAGACTGAAACGACTCGCACCGGAAAGTTGAGCCTTTCCTCACAACACGGCCTGTGCCGCGTCTCTCACTTCGTAGGCAACAGACGGAGTGTAACGCATGGACACGACAGGTGGACGGGGCATCGACGTTTCCCATTACCAAGGGACGGTCAATTGGGCAGGTGTTGCTGCGGACGGAACTGAGTTTGCCATGATCAAGGCCAGTGAAGGAGAGAGTTCACCGGATCCGATGTTCTTGTCGAATTGGGCAGGGTGCAAGAACAACAGCGTAAAGTGCGGCGCTTACCACTACTTCCTTCCAACAGACTGTTTCTTGAAACAGGCAGACCTTTTGATCCAGCAGTTGAGATCCGCGGGCTATGATCCAACCTCCGATTTGCCGCCGGCGATAGACTGTGAGGATATGGAAGGTGTCTCTGCTTCCACATACATCTATGCTTTAAAAGAGCTTCTCCAAAGCCTGAAGACGCAACTCAAGTGTACCCCGATGATCTATGTCTCCCCGGCGTTTTGGCAGCGGTTGGGCAGTCCCGACTTCTCCGATTATCCGTTGTGGGTCGCGAATTACACAACGGCGAGTGCGCCCGAGATTCCCTCCCCTTGGAAAACCTATGCCATCTGGCAGTACTCGGACGACGGCACGGTGGGTGGCATTGCAGGGGATGTCGATCTCGATCTCAGCAATCCAGGGGCTGGTGTTTCACCGGAACCAAAACTGAATTGGTTCTAGAGACCTGATTGGAACCGTCAGCCGTCTGGCATTTGAAGATCGAACTCTTGATACCCAAAATCCTGACCGTTGATACGCAAGCTCACGGCCTGTGTGCCGCCGTAGTAGGTCCGTGTCGTGATCGGTCGGATCGGATGAAAACGGGAAAGCCTATGAACGGTGCCGGGGTCCAATGTGGCTTTCGTCCACTTGAATACTTTCGGCGCCAGTTTGCCGTTGGCCTTTCGAAAGTGCAGGACGTAATCAATAATCAGATCCTGAGACCTCATTGCTGTCGATTTCAACGCAGCCGAAAAGGACAACGAGCCACCGAAGCGGACCTTCTCAGTTTCAATGCTCAAATCTGCGAGATGAATTTCTGGCGCGTTGAGACCAAAAGCGCGCAAGGCCGGTTCATAGCCGCTTTTGATCAAAGACCGGCAGGCATGCCAAACTAACTTCTCCCGCTGCGGCGTTGCATCTTTGAGCCAGTTAGCCGCGATGTCGCTCACCAAGGCCGGGTGATCCTTTGCAATGTCATTCAAATGGTTTGCGACAGAGCGGCGCACATACTCTTCCGGGTCGTCTTTCAAGGCCTCCAGAAACGGCAAGGTCGGTGTTGGATCCTCGATCAGCTGATTGAGGCGCATGCCCCAGGGCAACCGCGGACGTGTGCCTTCAGAGACCAGACGCCTGACATGCACGTTGGGATCCTCTGTCCAAGGTGTCATGATGGAGAGCGCTCTTTCCTGGTCTTTTGCCAAAAAGGGCCGGACATCGAATTCGGCAGTCGCCCGCTTGGTCATTTCCTTCATGAGATCGAACGAAGCGTCAAAGTCATTCAGGCCGGAGTCAGAAACAATCATACCCAGCGGCATCATGCCCCAGCCGCAGATCCCGTTCTCGTCGCTGTCCCGATCGACCACGCCCTCCGGATCGGAATGAAGAAGCGAGCGCAAGATCGAAAACCGGCTCTCGAGCGCGTCAGGCAAATGCTTCGTGGTGACATCCGCAATGAGCCGGGCTCTCTGCTTCAGTTCAAGTTGCTGCAGTTGGCCCAGAATTTCCCTTTCAAAGGCCGTTTTTTGGAACCCAACAATGGTCCGGTCAAGATGGTTGGCCAGACACTGAACAAACTCCGGTGAGATTTTGTTTTTGAAGGGTTCCAAGTGCGGCTCCTGTTCTTCTGAGGAGCCTACATCGCATGATTGCCTGTGATTGTTCCAGCCGACACTTCAGCGCTCCTGACAAGTACCGTCAGGAGGCCCCTTTTCTGGTTCATTCGCCGCCAGATGATGATCGCTCAAAGCTTTCAGCCCGCACGCGCTGTTATCCTTACCATCATCCATTTACACAATAACAATTCCGGTCCGGCTCACTTATGTTTGGTAACAAAGCAGCAGGTTGCGCAAACTGAACCAGCTGAAAACCTTCAACACTCGAGATGGCGTTTATCTCTCGCCAAGCACAGAACCATGTCGGCCAATTTTGAATTTTTGCCAGTCTCAATCCTGAAGGCCGCGTTCCTGGCTTTGTCAGTTTTGATCACCTCGGTTTCGGTGACCGGAATAGCGCAAGCCGACCCCATTACAATCTTCACGACCGAGCTGGACGGACACCACCAACCGGATGCGCGTGGCCGGTATGATCAGATTGTTTTGTCCGCCGCCCGGCAGCAAAACCTTCAAGTCGACTTCCGCTTCATGCCGCCGGCCCGCGCGATCCTTCAGTTCACCAAATGTGAAGACTGCTGCGTCAGTCCTTGCAATGAAGACCCCGAGATCAGCCATTGCCCCGGCGCAACACTCTCGAACGTGTGGGACAAAGTGGAGCTTCACGCCTTTTCACTAAGACCTGACGCTCCAGATCTCGCAATCGACAATCTCAAAACTCTTGATGTCGGGGCTATTCAGGGAATGCCGCTGGGGACCAGGGTCGAAACCAACCTGACTGATATTCGGCGGGTCGACACACCCCGCGCAGCGGTCAACATGCTGACACTTGGCAGACTTGATGTGTTTTTGGGGTGGATACCTGAAACACTTGTCTACTTTAGGGTCAACGACATACCTGTGCCGAACTACGACGCAAAGAACCCTTTGAAAAGCGTCCCGATCGGTATTGCCTGTAAGGGATCGCAATCCCTTCGGCTCATTGACGCCGTCAACACTTACCTGCGCCAGGCGCCGCAGACCTCCGGGACCGAACCAATCAGTTCCTCAAATCCGGACGGGTAGAAAACCTGACATTCATTTGTCGTGCCGTGCTACCGGAACCTCGACAGCAACGGAGTGCCAAATAAAAAACCACCCCGATTGCTCGGGGTGGTTTACTCGAGGCAGGCCGACCCTCGTATTGCCGCCTGCCTCAAAAACGGTTCGATTTAGTCGATCCGTTTGCCGGTCTCAGCGTCAAAGAAATGAACGTTTTCCGGAGCTGCCGCGAGATACATGGTCTCGCCCGGTTCATGACGCGCATGGCTGGAGACGCGGATCACGATTTCCGGTCCGCCATCTTCGAAGCTCGCATAGACATAGCTCTCGGCGCCAACCGGCTCCAACACGTTTACTTTGACTTCAAGTCCAATGCCGTCACCGGAATGCGGATCTTCCACAACGGTGAGATGCTCCGGACGGATACCGATCTTGTAGGCGTCCTTGCCCTTGGTGTTCGCGCCCGAAAGACCGGAACCCGCGTTCAAGGCCAAACCTGATCCGTTTGCTGCAACGTCCAAGAGGTTCATCGCGGGCGAGCCAATGAAGCTCGCCACAAATGTCGACGCAGGCTTGTCATAAACGTCGATCGGAGCTCCGATCTGTTCGATGTTGCCACCGTTCAAAACTACGAGCCGATCCGCCAAAGTCATGGCTTCGAGCTGGTCATGGGTCACATAGACGCTGGTGGTGCCGAGCGACCGCTGCAGACGCTTGATTTCAACACGCATCTGGACACGCAACTTGGCGTCCAGATTGGAAAGCGGCTCGTCAAACAGGAAGGCGGCCGGTTCACGGACAATCGCCCGGCCCATGGCCACGCGCTGACGCTGGCCGCCGGACAGGGCCCGCGGCTTTCGATCCAGATAGTCCCCGATCTCAAGGATCCGTGCGGCTTCCTTTACCCGGCGGTCGATTTCCGTCTTGTCCATGCCCCGGTTCTTCAGGCCGTAGGCAAGGTTGTTGTAGACCGACATGTGCGGATAGAGCGCATAGTTCTGGAACACCATGGCAATGTCACGGTCGGCCGGATCGACATTGTTGACCAGCCGATCGCCGATCTTGATCTCACCGGTGGTAATGTCCTCAAGACCGGCAACCATGCGCAACAAGGTGGACTTGCCGCAGCCGGACGGACCGACAAGCACGATGAACTCGCCATCGGCGATGTCGATGGAAACGCCCTTAACCGCTTCCACATTGCCCGCATAGACCTTACGGACAGTGTCGAGAGTAATCGTTGACATTTAAAACCTCACTTATCGCTCTCGACGAGCCCTTTGACGAACCAGCTCTGGAAGATCACCACGATGAGAACGGGCGGCACGATGGCCAGGATGGCAAGTGCCATCGCCTCATTCAGCGCCGGGATCTGTGCGCCAACCCAGACCTGCATGATCTGTTTGATGCCGCGAACCAGCGTGAACAGGGATTCCTCTGTGGTGATCAAGGTCGGCCAGAGATACTGGTTCCAGCCATATACGAACATGATGATGAAGATGGCCGCGATCATTGTTTGTGACAGCGGCACAAGGATATCCTTGAAGAACTTCCAGGGACCTGCGCCATCGATCCGGGCCGCCTCCAAAAGCTCGTCGGGGACGGACATGAAGAACTGACGGAAGAAGAAGGTGCCGGTCGCAGATGCGATCAACGGAACAATCAGGCCGGTGTACGTGTTCACCAGACCCAGCGACTGAACGATCTCGTAAGACGGCAAGATGCGCACTTCCAGAGGAAGCAGCAGCGTCGCGAAAATGATCCAGAAGCAGAAAGTTGCCATTGGAAACCGGAAGTATACGATCGCATAGGCCGCGATCATCGAAATGATGATCTTGCCGATGGCAAAGCCGAACCCAAGGATCATTGAGTTCATCAGCATGACAAACCCGTCGACTTCCTTGGTAAACCCGCCGGCACGGAACAGAACCGTCTCGTAGTTTTCCAGGAACTTGTCACCCGGAAGGAACTGGATGCCTTCCTTGTAAATGGTGATCGCGTCATGCGTGCTGGTCATGAACGCCAAGGCAACAGGCGTTACCATGAAGAAGACACCCAAGAGCAGGATCACGTGATCCAGAATTTGAACTTTTCTCATCTCTCGCCCCTCAGGTGTAGTGAACGCGTCGCTCGATCAGCCTGAACTGAACGACGGTAAGTATGAAAACCAGCACCATCAGAATGACCGACTGCGCGGACGACCCGCCAAGGTCATTGCCCCGGAAACCGTCAAGGAAGACCTTGTAGACGAGGGTAACCGGGTTGTTGCCCGGCTCCTGTTTCACAATGATGTCGACGATACCGAACGTGTCGAAGAACGCGTAGGTGATGTTGATGATCAACAGGAAGAAACCGGTCGGCGCGAGCAGCGGGAACGTGACGGTCCAGAACCGGCGGAAACTGGACCGGCAGTCAATGCTGGCAGCCTCTTGGACCGACTTGGAAATGCCTTGAAGGCCAGATAGGAAGAAGATGAAGTTGACCGGAACCTGTTTCCAGACCGCTGTTACGGTCATGGCGAAGCTCGTGTCGAAGTAGTCGACCCCGATCTGCATTTCCCAACCGAAAAGCGCAAAAAACTCCACGATCGGTCCCACGTGCTGGTCGAACAGCATCACGCCGATCAGACCCGCAACCGGAGGCGCAACCGCGTACACCCACATCAGAAGCGTCTTATACGAGGAGCCTCCCCGCAAGACCTTGTCGGCCTTCACGGCTAGAAGCAACGCGATTCCGAGGGAGAGGAAGGTTACAAAGAAGGTAAAGACAGCCGTGAAACGCGCCACACGGCCATAATCCGTTGAGGTTACGGTATCGACGAAATTGTCGAAGCCGACAAATGTTGCGCCGAAGCCAAAGGGGTCTTCCAGATAGAAGGAAGACTGCACGGCTTCTGCGGCCGGCCAGAGGAAGAAGACTGTTACGATTACCAGCTGCGGTAAAAGCAGCATGTAGGGAACCCATCCAGTCTGAAATTGAACTTTTTTCATCACGTCACCGCAACGGAGAAAGCGGGTCTCCAGAAATCTGTCGACCCGCCATCAGCCCTAAAGAACGGGGACGCGTGTTCTGCGTCCCCGCATAGTTTCGTCAGCCTTAGTTGCTGGTGGTCTTGGCGAAACGCTCAAGAAGCTTGTTGCCGTCGGCTTCAATATTCTTGAAGGCGTCTTCAACAGTCGTTTCACCGGCGAGGATCTTGCCGTATTCGCGGTTCATGATGTCGCGGATCTGGACGTAGAAGCCCATACGGTAGCCTTTAGTCCACTCACCACCTGGGAGGGTCAACTGCTTGATACCAACTTCAGCGGCCGGGTTGCGGTCGTAGTGACCGTCTTTCTTGGCGAGGTCGTATGCAGCATTTGTGATCGGCACATAACCGGTTTCACGGTGCCACATGTACTGGACTTCCGGTGAAGTCAGGTACTCGAAGAAGGAAGCAACACACTTGTTTTCTTCTTCCGGCTTGCCGGCCATTGCGAACAGAGCGCCGCCGCCGATGAACGTGCCGGTGCCTGCGCCTTCAACTGCATCCCAGTAAGGCAGGTATGTCGCGGAGAACGGGAACTCAACGGTCTTCTGGATACCACCGAAAGAGCCCGAAGAACCGAGCCACATGGCGACTTTGCCTTCGTTGAACGGTGTCTGGTTGTCGCCCCAGCCTGTGCCGTAATAACCGAAAAGACCATCGTCGAGCCAGCCTTTGACAGCGGTGAAGTGGTTCTTGATCGGCTCACCGAACACCAGTTGAGTGCCTTCAGCACCATCAAAACCGTTGTTGTTCGTTGCGAACTGCAGGTTATGGCGGGACTTGAAGTTCTCTGTGAAGATCCACGGCAGGTGAGACTGAGCGAGCGGCACGTAGCCAGCTTCTTTCAGCTTCGGTGCGATTTCCTGGAATTCTTCCCAAGTCTTCGGAGCTTCAACACCAGCTTTTTCGAGAGCTTCTTCGTTCACGTACAGGATCGGCGTGGACGAGTTGAACGGCATGCCGATCATCTTGCCTTCGCTGTCTGCGTAAAAGTTGCGGACGCCTTCGATGTAATCTTCGCTGTTGAACTCAACACCAGCGTTTTCCAGGATGTCCTGTGCCGGAACGACAGCCCCCTTGGCGCCGATGATCGTTGCTGCACCAGCGTCGAACACCTGCAGGATGTTCGGCTGCTCACCTGCGCGGAACGCGGCGATGCCGGAGGTCAAGGTCTCTTCATAAGTGCCCTTGAAGACCGGAGTGATCTGACAAGCATCCTGAGAAGCGTTGTAGTTTTCACCGATTTGGTTGACCACTTCACCGAGATGGCCGCCATGGGCAAACCACCAGGAGATTTCGGTCGCCGCGTAGGACGCGGAAGAGGTACCCAGAAGGGCCGCAGCAGCTACGAGGCTGGCGACTGTCTTACGGTAAGCCATATTGTTTGCTCCCATCTAGCAGGGCTGGCCGCCCTGATCAGCAGTTGGTTTGTCATGGCGCTGACGGCTTCTTCAACGCCAAAAGGATAACGCCTGCGTTTCGTATTGTTTTCATATGAACGTTATATGACGCTCATATGAACATTAAACGACGGCTTGAGACCTGCTGCAAGAGGGAAGTGCTCAGAAACGACAATTCTTGTGACGCCTAAGCTTTCGGTTGTATTGATCAAAAACCACGCCTCATGGCGTAGTAATGGAAAGTGGCGCCTCGCCGCAGAGGTCTCGTCGTTTCAAACCGTAAGATTTTCTGCGCAAATATAGGGAGTTATACGTATGTTGCCGAAGACCTTAATTAGGGGTTTCGAAACAATTGCGATCTCAACAGCCCGCTGTTGAGCGGCCACGCTACTGTTGCAGGCACTGCTGATTGATTTGCTGGCAAACTACTGAATGAACCGACATCACAAAGAGTTTGATTTCAGTCGCCACCAGACGATCAGATGAACTGAAGAGCAATCGCGGCAACAACGATGTACCGAACCGTTTTCGCAATCGCCACCAATAAAAAGAACCGCCACAGGGGCTCCCTGAACACACCAGCGACGAGCGTTACCGGGTCTCCAACAAGAGGCGCCCAACTGATCAACAAACTCCAGTAGCCATACTTCTCATACCAGTGCTGCGCTTTGATATACCATTTCGACGCCTTGCCGGAATGCTCTGCGGGACGGGCAAACCGGATCAGTCCCAGACCGATGGCCCAATTCACAACCGATCCAAGGGTGTTGCCAACACTGGCAACTGCAATCAGAGCCACCAGGTCTTCCGGGTAGTTGGTAACCAGATAGACGAGCCCCAACTCCGATTGAGCCGGAAAAAACGTTGCAGCAAGAAAGGAAGATAGGAACAGCGCAATCATCGTGCGCCGCGATATAAGCCACTTCGCTTCAGAAGCAACCGTTCGACGGGGTCAAGTAGTATCATATGGAAGAGAAGATGGTGGAGCCTAGGGGAATCGAACCCCTGACCTCTTCGCTGCCAGCGAAGCGCTCTCCCAGCTGAGCTAAGGCCCCATTTATGCCCGGAAACGTTGGGATCGCTCCGGCTGATGGAGGCGGAACATAGTCGCACCTCCTGGTAAGATCAAGCGGAAATTTGAATGATTTCAGCCTGCCCTTGTGGAAAAGGCCGAGAGCGCAAAAAACACTTCCCGGCCAGTCACTTAACGATCAGGATCGTCGTCTACTTCAACCCGGATACCCGGAACAGCTTCATCGTCTTCATCGTCTTCATCGATAAAGACGTCATCATCGGCGCTGTCGTCATCATCGAGTTCAACATCATCGCCATCGATGTCCGGCACATCATCATCGCCGCCTTCGGCTTCCGCGTCGGCTTCTTCCAGCGTTACGATTTCCGGAGCCGCTGCATCGTCCTCGTCTTCATCGTCTTCCGGCTTTTCTTCAACCTTGGCGGCTTTCGCCGCCCGAGAGGTCATCACAGCCTCGAAGATCGTCCCGCATTTCGGGCAGGTAATCGGATCGCGGTTGAGATCGTAATATTTGGCGCCGCAGCCCGGGCACAGCCGCTTTGTGCCAAGTTCAGGTTTTGCCACTGTGCTCACCCTTCATAGCTTGGATGGTCGATTTGGAAATTTGAGTTCGCCGCCCTTAGCGCTAACTCAGGGCCGATGTCAAAGCCAAATCGCCGTTTTTTCTTTTCGGTTCCACTTTTCTGCACGATGCGTGGCAAATTTCAAGCAGGCTCACTGCATCCATACACATAAAGGAATGTTATCTGGCGCTAATGGATGACGCAGCCGCCCTTGCGTGATAGGACGTGGCACCTTTTGACAACCTAACAAGCTTGCGGACAAACATAATGTCACACACTTCCGCACCTGTTCCGCTCACTTCAGCGGCAGGCAGCCCGCTGAAAGGCACCATTCGCGTGCCGGGCGACAAATCCATCTCCCACCGGTCCTTGATGTTTGGCGCCCTTGCCGTTGGCCGCACCACAGTTCTAGGCCTTTTGGAATCTGAAGACGTTCTTGCCACCGCCGATGCCATGCGGGCCGTCGGTGCCAAGATCGAAAAACAGGACGACGGCTCCTACACCGTCGACGGGATCGGCCTCGGCAGCCTTTTGGAGCCAGAAGGCGTTATTGATTTCGGCAATGCCGGAACCGGCGTGCGCCTGACGATGGGCATTTTTGGCAGTCACAACATTGCAGCAACCTTTGTTGGAGATGCATCTCTCTCCAAACGGCCGATGGGCCGTGTTCTTGATCCGCTGCGTGAGATGGGGACCAACGTGATTGCCCGCGATGGCGATCGCCTTCCAGCGTCGATCCGTGGTGCAGAACAAGCTCTGCCGATCACTTACCGCGTTCCGATGCCTTCAGCTCAGGTGAAATCCGCTGTGCTTCTAGCCGGTCTCAATGCGCCAGGCGTCACAACGGTCATTGAACCGATTGCAACACGGGATCACACGGAAAAAATGCTGAAAGGCTTCGGCGCAGACATTTCCGTGTCTTTGAATGAAGCCGGAGAGCGGGTAATCAAGCTCACCGGGCAGCCTGAACTGAAGCCACAGGACATCGATGTTCCGGCTGATCCGTCATCCGCCGCATTCCCGATTGTTGCCGCTTTGATCGTACCGGGCTCTGATGTCACGATCGAGAATGTCATGCTGAATGAACACCGCACCGGCATCATCACAACGCTGATCGAAATGGGCGGTGATATCGAGCTCCTCAACAAGCGCAGCGCTGGCGGCGAAGAGGTCGCCGATATCCGCGTCAAGCACAGCCTGCTGAAGGGAATTACAGTTCCTGCCAAACGCGCACCGTCCATGATCGATGAGTATCCGGTTTTGGCAATTGCTGCTGCGTTTGCTGAAGGCGACACCTTCATGCTGGGTCTTGAGGAGCTGCGTGTAAAGGAATCCGACCGGCTTGCAGCTGTTGCCCGTGGCTTGGAGGCCAACGGCATACCTTGCGTTGAAACCGAAGACACTTTGACTGTCACTGGCGGTGCTTCCGATATCGGCGGAGGTACGGTTGTAACCCATCTTGACCACCGGATCGCCATGTCGTTCCTGATCCTCGGTATTGCAGCACATAAACCTGTGACGGTGGATGACGGCGCGGTGATTGCGACCAGTTTCCCGACCTTCACGTCGTTGTTTGAAGAGCTTGGCGCAAAGATCTCTGCAAACTCGAGTGAGGCCGCATGATTATTGCAATCGACGGTCCGGCCGCCTCAGGAAAGGGCACCCTTGCACGGCGGCTCGCCGAACATTTCGAGCTGCGCCACCTGGACACGGGCCTGACTTACCGGGCTGTGGCTGCTGCACTCTTGGCGAAGGGGTTGCCGCTGGGGGATGAGAGTGTTGCGATTGAAATCGCGCAACATCTCGATCTTGCTCAGATGGACAAGTCGGTTCTGTCCGCTCATGAGATCGGCGAAGCAGCATCCCGGATAGCCGTCCTCGGTGGCTTGCGGGAGGAGTTGGTCAACCTGCAGCGCAAGTTTGCCGAAACTCCTCCGGGTGCCGTTCTGGATGGCCGGGATATCGGCACGGTCGTCTGCCCCAATGCCACCGTAAAGCTGTTCGTCACGGCCAGCCCGGAAGCAAGAGCGCGGCGCCGGACAGACGAAATGATCTCCAAGTGCAATGAGGCAAATTACGCCTCGGTCCTGGACGATCTGAAGCGCCGGGACGAGCGGGACAGCCAAAGAACCGTGGCTCCGATGAAACAAGCGGACGATGCGGTCTTGCTTGATACGACGGAAATGGATATAGAAACAGCGTTCCAGGCGGCTGTGGACATCGTTTCCAAAGCTGCATAGGCATCAAATGATGCGGGGCTCACTCCAGAGTGTGCCCCTTTTTGCACATCTTGGCCGGAACCCGCCCTCAGGGCCCTTTGTTCAGAAATGGACACAAATTTTCGGCAGGACACGCGTGTGGCCTGTGACGAGACCGGATTTTCTGTTTCTCGCCCCGCCGGCCCGCTTGATTAAAGCGGAAGAACCAGACGAAACGTCGGTTCCGGGAGGCAGAAGCTCCGGAGTGCAACACCAACCCGCCGGCGGCGCGCCAAAAGGCGCTAGGAGAATGTATGTCTGATTTTAATCCCTCCATGGAAGACTTTGCAGCTCTTCTCGAAGAGTCTTTCGTCCAGAACGACCTTTACGAAGGTGCTGTTGTCAAAGGCACCGTTGTTGCCATCGAAAAAGACCTGGCCGTCATCGACGTTGGTCTGAAAGTTGAAGGCCGCGTGCCGCTGAAGGAATTCGGCGCCAAAGGCCGTGATGGCGAAATGAACGTCGGCGACGAAGTCGAAGTTTACCTGGAGCGTGTCGAAAACGCCCTCGGCGAAGCTGTTCTGTCGCGCGAAAAAGCGCGCCGCGAAGAGAGCTGGGTTCGCCTGGAAGTGGCTTTCGAAGCCAACGAAAAAGTCAACGGCCAGATCTTCAACCAGGTCAAAGGCGGCTTCACTGTCGATCTGGATGGCGCTGTTGCCTTCCTGCCGCGTTCGCAAGTGGACATCCGTCCGGTACGCGACGTCACTCCGCTGATGCACACACCGCAGCCGTTCCAGATCCTGAAAATGGACAAGCGCCGCGGCAACATCGTTGTGTCCCGCCGTGTCGTTCTGGAAGAAACCCGTGCCGAGCAGCGTTCGGAACTGGTCCAGAGCCTGGAAGAAGGTCACACAGTCGAGGGTGTCGTCAAGAACATCACCGACTACGGTGCGTTCGTCGATCTCGGCGGCATCGATGGCCTGCTGCACGTGACCGACATTGCGTGGCGCCGCATCAACCATCCGTCCGAAGTTCTCACGATCGGTCAGACCGTCAAGGTTCAGATCATCCGCGTCAACCAGGACACGCATCGCATCAGCCTTGGCATGAAGCAGCTTGAAGCTGATCCGTGGGATGGCATCGAAGCCAAGTACCCGATCGAAGCCAAGTTCAACGGCCGCGTGACCAACATCACCGACTACGGTGCATTCGTCGAACTGGAGCCGGGCATCGAAGGCCTGATCCACGTTTCCGAAATGTCCTGGACCAAGAAGAACGTCCATCCGGGCAAGATCGTTTCCACTTCTCAGGAAGTCGAAGTGATGATCCTGGAAGTCGACCCGGTCAAGCGCCGCATTTCCCTGGGCCTCAAGCAAACCCTGCAGAACCCGTGGGATGCATTCGCTGAGCAGTTCCCGATCAACACCGAAGTTGAAGGCGAAGTGAAGAACAAGACCGAATTTGGTCTCTTCATCGGTCTCGACGGCGACGTTGACGGCATGGTTCACCTGTCCGATCTGGACTGGAACCGTCCGGGCGAGCAGGTCATCGAAGAGTACAAGAAGGGCGACATGGTCAAGGCCATCGTTCTTGACGTTGACGTTGAGAAAGAGCGCATCTCTCTCGGCATCAAGCAGCTCTCCGGCGACCCGATGGAATCCGGTGCTGCTGGCGAAATCCGCAAGAACTCGATTGTCACTTGTGAAGTCATCGAGATCAAAGACGGTGGCCTGGACGTGAAGATCGCAGACAGCGACCTGACTGCATTCGTTCGCCGTGCTGACCTTTCCCGTGACCGGGACGAGCAGCGTCCGGAGAAATTCTCTGTCGGCGACAAGTTCGATGCACGCATCACGCAGTTCGACAAGAAGACCCGCCGCGTTTCCGCCTCTATCAAGGCACTGGAAATCGCAGAAGAGAAGGAAGCTGTCGCACAGTACGGTTCTTCCGACTCCGGCGCGTCCCTCGGCGACATCCTGGGTGCTGCTTTGAAGCAGCAGGGTGACGACTAAGTTACCTGCTGCTTTCCCAGAAGCTAGAACGCGAAAGCCCGGCAGCGATGCCGGGCTTTTTGTTTTGGTTCGTATGGTCAGCCGAAGAAACATCTGACCAGCACAAATCATTGAACGATCGTCAGACGACCATCCTTCTTTGCGCCGGTTTCCGGGCCAACGGTTCCAGTCTTGCGAATGTGGGAGATCACTTCGTTGCGGTAAACGAGGCCGGTGTGCTCAAACGGCAGCTGACGCACGTCAAAGCTCGCAATATTGCCCGGAACATCCGCACCGATCGGCTTGCCGTTCCAAGTTTCACCGAAGGCGCCCAGAGCGATGTAGGTGTTAAAAGCAACACGGAAGGTTTTGTCCAACTGGTCCTCCAGCGGCTTGCCCTGAACCGTGATATCAACAGCCCGCGCATTCACTGCCGTCGCTCCAAGTGCGATCTTGTAGCGCAGATCCTTAGAGAAATGCAGGAAGCCCCGCGACACAAAGCCCTTTATGTCAACGTCTTCCGCTTCTTCAGGGCGCAGAAGACGCTTGGCATTGTTGTCGAGCATTTCCTTCAGCTGAGCCCCGGTCATGGTCGCAACATGCACCGCATCCGCATAAGGCATGACGTCATACCAGCCTCTGAAGGTCAGATCGCCCTCGGCGATGCCGGCTGACAATCCGGTTGCATTGAAGATCGCAAGATCCACCGGGCCACCAGGGAAGGCCTTGGACGCCTCAACCAGCGCATCGTTCATGTAGTTCGCAAGCGCGACTTCACCAACATACCGGTCAGCAAAAGTTTCTTCCGAGGTCAGGCCCTTATCGTCAGACACCTGTCCAATGACTTCCGCGAGTTTGGTATCCAACGCTTTGATCATCGGAGCAATATGCGCTTCCTCGAAGGCCTGATCGTAGTCTTCAGGCTGTTCGAGAGAGGCAAACTTAGGATCGTCCGCCGCCACACGCTGGTCGCGCTTCTTGGTCGGGTGCAAACCGACGGAAGTGAACCAGCCTTTGCGCCCCTGATCCGCTGCGATCGACATGGCGACATCGCCCAGAAACTTGCCGTGGGCATTGGCCTGGGTGATCAGGACGCCGTTGACGACATTGTCGGTGTTGATGCCACTTTCGTTCAGCGTTGTGTGCGAATGACCGCCAATCAGGACCACCGGCTTGTCGGTCAGCCGGCCAACGGCATCCGCAATTGCAAAGTCGCCTTCTCCGATTGTGCGGGATGTTGCAGCTTTACCGCTCTTGTGTTGATCGCCGCCATAGCCGCAATGCGATAGCACAACAATGACATCACAGACTTCGGAGAGTGCCGGGGTCAAGTTGCGGGCGGCATCCACCGGGCTCGCAACGGCAAGATCCGGGTCATCCGGCTGGCCAACGCGGGTATCGACCGCTGTTGTCAAACCAATGAAACCTACCCGAAGGCCTTTTACTTCGGCAATGGCTGCAGCCACGTAGTCTTCGTCTCGCGCAATGTGCTTGGAGCCATGAATGTTGGCCGACAGAACCGGGAAGTCTGCATCGGTATCGATACCCAACTTCAGAAGTTCCGCACCTCGGTCAAATTCATGGTTGCCGAGAACGGCGATATCGACACCAGCGGCGGAATTCGCCCGGTAACCCGCATCGGCAACAAACTCTTCCGGCGCCCAGCCCATCAATTCATCAAAGATCGAACCAGTGTGATCGTCGCCGGCAGACACGAAAAGAACGATCTCGTCCTCTTTTGCCGCGCCGCGGATGTCTTTGACCATCTTCACGATTTGGGAGAACCGGTGCGTGTCGCCCCGTTTGCCGTGCATTTCTGTCAAGTGGTTGTGCATGTCATTGAAATGCAGAACCCGAAGCACGCGACGCTCACCATCGTCAAGCGTTGGCATCGGAACAGGATTGCCCTCTTCGGTTACGATCGTCCGGATCGGACCAGCAAGCGGGTCGCCTTTCAAAAGAAACAAGCGCTCGAATACCCCATTCGGGTTTGGTTTTGCTGGAACCATGGCAAGTTCACCAGGCCCAGCTTTGGCATGGGCGCGGAAGGAAACAATGGACGGGACAAGCGTCGTGCCAGCAACAACAGCCCCTGTTTTCAAAAATGAACGGCGCGACAGCCCAGATGAAACCGGGTTCGACATAATAACCTCCTTGGCCGGATAGGCAGAATGGATTGGAAAGGACGCGTGTCCTCTTCCACGGCCAAGTGTCAGCAAAATGAATAGCCTGATAAGGATCTTTGGCGTGTCGGCGCGGTCAATTCCGGCCATCGTCACGCGGTGCTAAAACTGACGCAGCGTTTCCTGGGACTATCGAAAAAACAGGACCTTACGGGCTTTTTCTGGAGGCTAAGACTTCTGTGCTTCAGCCACTTCCACCTGTGTCTGCTCGAGTGTTTCTTCCATGAAAAAGTAAAAGAGAATGAGACCGATCACGGCAATTCCGGCGAGAAAGCCGAATGCAACGGAGTAGCTGGTGAACTGAACCACATATTCCGCCGCAATGTTGCTAAGGCTTGCTCCGATGCCAACCAGCATCGCCAACACACCTTGGGCGAGGTTAAAGCGCCCTGATCCGTTCGTGATATCTGCAAGGATCAGCAGAAAGAGAATCGCAAATATGCCGTTTGCAACACCATCCAGAGCTTGGACGGCGACGAGCGCATACGCACTATCGAATTGGCTGAAGAGCAGGCCACGGATTGGCAGAACAAGAAATGCAATTAAAAACAGAGGCTTGCGCCCCCAAACATCTGCTTTCTTGCCACAAAATAGTGCCATGACGATCATGACCAGCTGCGCCGCGATCACACACGCCGCGGTAAAAGCAATTCCATGTTCCGCATCGCTCTGCGCCGAGAGTTTTTGGCTAACTAGGGGCAACATTGCAGCGTTCGCGAAATGGAAAAGAAAGATACAGGCCGCAAACACGACAAGGCGGCGATCTTCAAAAAGGCTCAGTATGCTCTCCGGTTTTGCATCGCCGGAGACTTCCTCATCGATGCCCCCTCGTGCCAGATCATGGTCAATCGAGTGCCGGTCGATCATCAGGGCACAGATAATCATCCCGAACGCCATGGCCGCAACGAGCCAGAAGACCCCCAGCGCTGACCATGTCAAAGCAAGAACTAAGGCCAATGCGGCGGCGATCATATTGCCCGCATGGTTCCAGGCCTGATTGGAACTCATCTGCCTGGTAAAATGCGCATGTCCGACGATGCCGAGTGTCAAAGCAGCCATCAACGGCCCGAGAAATGCCGATGCCGACCCGATCAGTATCTGCGCGACGTAAACGGCCGCTGTATCGTTGAACGCAAGGATCGAGAGCGTACTCACGGCGATTGCGAGCGCACACCCAATCAACAGCGTCCGTTTCCAAGTCACAGTATCGATGATGGCGCCTGCCGGAGCCTGCATTGCCACTGTGGCGAGGCTGCCGGCCGCAAGGGCCACGCCGATCGCGCCTGGCGACCAATGCTGAAGCGTAAGGAGGTAGATTGCCAAATATGGGCCAATCCCGCCGACAACGTCGCCCGCAAAAAAATTGACACCCAGAAGCGGACGATTCAGTTGCATCGACTTTGTCTCCAACAAGCCCTTGAACCGTAGTACACCCGCGCGCAAGATAAAAAGTAAATTCGAACTATTTATTCAGCGGCCATTCGGAGATCCACTGGGAATGTCATTTAGCTTAGCCGTATCAATTGCTGTTTTTATAGCGATTGCGATCAGACAGTGGCTTCCTGAGTGGATAAAGATCTGGCAAATCATGAGCGCTGGTGCGGTCGCAGTTCTAATCACCGGGAACTTGGCGCCCACAGAAGCTTTCAACGCAATCGACTGGAATGTTATTGCGTATTTGTTCGGAGTTTTCGCGATCTCTCACGCCTTGTTCGCGTCCGGGATCTCTGAGAAGGTCAGCAACAAGATCTGCACGCCCGGCAGGTCAATCCCGCTAATACTGATACCCTTTATTTTATTTGTGACCGCCATCTCAGCGGTTTTGACCAATGATGCTGCGGCGGCAATTGGCACGCCGATTGCCATCGCGATTGCGGCACGGCTTCAGATTAAAGCCTCCCTCCCGCTGATCGCCCTGTGCGTTACAGTCACCGTCGGCAGCATGTTCTCGCCTGTCGGCAACCCACAAAATCTGCTGATAGTGGCTGATGGACACTTCGATAACCCTGTTGGAACGTTTCTGATATGGCTGGGGCCTCCAGCAATCGTATCGCTCGCCTTCACCCTGCTCTGGTTTTGGTATCGGCTGAAGATGGAAGAGACCGGCGAGGCACCAGAGGCTGTCACGCCAGAAGATGTGACCGTTCACCCGACACCGGCTCTCATTTCCACAGCCTTGTTGTCGGTACTCGTCATCCTGGACAGTGTTGTAGGCGGAGCAAGCTTGTTTCCTGACCTGCCGCTGGGCTTGATCAGTCTGATCGCAGCAATCCCCTTGTTCGTTCTGTCATCAAACCGTGTGCAGATCCTCAAGGAGGTTGATTGGCACACGCTGATCTTTTTCGTGGCCATGTTCATCGTGACCGGAGCTGTTTTAAAGTCCGGCGTGCTGCAAGATTGGCTGAGCCCCTGGCGCCATCAACTCGGGGATCCGCTCTTGCTCAGCTCCATTGCATTTTGGGGCAGCCAGCTTTTTTCGAATGTTCCTTTGGTCGAGATCTATCTCAGTCTGCTGGAAAAACACGATGTCGCAGTGTTGATGTTGCTGTCCGGTATCTCCACACTTGCGGGCAATCTGTTCATCATCAGCGCGGCGAGCAATGTCATAATCATTCAGCAGGCTGAAAAACACGGCATAAAACCATTTCAGTTCTGGCAGTTCACAGCGACGGTTTTACCGGTGACCATTGTCTCGCTCATAGTCTGTTATGGCTGGGTCGCACTGATGCGCGTATTTCTAAACGCTGAAAGTTAGCCGGGCACTGTGTGTTGCAAACACGCCTGACCTTTACTCCTGACCCCGCGATGCCTAGGTTTGATGGCAAGAGACGAGCACCTGCAGCAGACTGCGGCCTCAAAACCCACCCCAAGACAGAATTGCGAAACGCCTCATGACCGAAGCCAAACAAGGCGATACGGTGCAACTTCACTACAAGGGAACACTGGACGACGGTTCCGTTTTCGATAGTTCAGAAGGCCGCGAGCCACTCGAATTCACCGTTGGTTCCGGCCAGATCATTACAGGGCTCGACCGCGAGATACCGGGTATGAAGGTCGGTGACGAAAAAACCGTCACGATCGCAGCCGAAGATGCGTACGGGCCACACAATCCGGATGCTCAGCAAACAGTGCCGCGGACGCAAATCCCGGAAAATGTTCCGCTGGAAATTGGAATACAGCTGCAAGGTCAGACCGCGGACGGCCAGGTGATGAGTGTTGTGGTCGTGTCATTTGACGACGACAACGTTGTACTGGACGCAAACCATCCGCTTGCTGGCAAAAACCTCACATTCGCGATCCAGCTGACGGGCATCAATTGAGATAAGGCGGTAAATTCGCCTTATTCAACCCCTACGTATTGATCCAGTGTTTGCAATTTGGGTGCCTCGGGCCTAGGGTCCGAGCCACTTGAATTGTGATGATAAATTTGGAGTTTTTCGCGCAATGGCGATGGATGTCGATGCATTGGTTGATCGCAGGCGTTTGCGGCGGAAGGTGACATTCTGGCGGGTGGCAACGTTTCTTGTCGCCGCCTTGGTTCTGATCGGCGGCCTGGTGTATTTTGCGGGCGCTGCGAACATGTCGAAACGGTCTGCCCACATCGCGCGCATCCCGATTGAAGGCATGATCCTGGAAAACCGTAAAACTCTGGAGATGCTGGAGAAGATCGGTAAATCCGACGCTGTGAAGGGCGTGATTGTCTCGATCAATTCTCCCGGCGGCAGTACAACCGGAGGCGAAGCGATTTACAACGCCTTGCGCAAACTCTCGGAGAAAAAGCCCGTTGTTGCCGAAATGCGGACAATCGGGACCTCTGCAGGGTACCTGATCGCCATGTCTGCTGATCATATTGTCGCCCGGTACAACACCATCACCGGCTCGATCGGTGTCCTCTTCCAATTCGGCAACTTTGAAAAGCTGCTTGAAACCGTCGGCGTTTCCATGGAAGCGGTCAAAAGCGCGCCGCTCAAAGCCGAACCGGATTTCTATTCCCCCGCGACACCGGAAGCCAAAGCGATGCTGCAGGCAATGGTGACCGATTCCTACAATTGGTTCGTCGAAATTCTCGCTGAACGTCGGGACCTGGACAAACCCAAAGCCCTGGAACTTGCCGACGGCCGTGTTTTGTTGGGTCAACGGGCCCTTCAGGAGAAGCTCGTAGACGCCATTGGCGGCGAAGAAACGGCAGTATCCTGGCTCGAAACGGAAAAAGGCGTTGCCAAAGACCTTCCGGTCATCACCTGGACAACAACAGAGAGCATCGAAGAACTGCCATTTGCCTCCCGGGTCTCCCGGGAAGTCGGCAAAGGCTTCGGTTTGGCTGTCTTGGAGCCACTAAATGAGGCTAAAGGGCTGATTTCTCGGGACCTTATGCTTGACGGGCTCGTGTCGGTTTGGCAGGCTCCAGTAGCGGCAGACAAAAAACCGTAATCGAGGGGGCTCTTCATGATCAAATCAGAGCTTGTTCAGCATATTGCCGAACAAAATCCACATCTCTATCAGCGGGATGTCGAAAACATCGTCAATGCGATTCTTGATGAGATCACTGAGGCGCTGATGCGCGGAGACCGCGTTGAACTCAGAGGTTTTGGGGCCTTTTCGGTCAAAAACCGCCCTGCCCGGATCGGGCGCAATCCACGAACCGGCCAAAAGGTGGAAGTGGATGAAAAACATGTTCCGTTCTTCAAAACCGGCAAAGAAATGCGTATACGGTTGAATGATGGTGTCGACCACGGGGACGACTGAGTCCTCTCAAGGTTGCCTCATCACCGCAATCGCGTTTTGCTCAGACCGTCAGGGAGACTGCTTTGACCCGCTTTATCAAGAACTTGATCTTGCTCGCCATTGCAGTTGTTCTCGTTCCCTTATCCGTTGCCAATCGGCATACGGTCTCCCTTGCCCTCAATCCGTTTGATCCGCAGGACCCGCGCTTGACGATCCCGGATATCCCCCTGTTCTGGATCATCTTTGCAAGCCTCGGCTGCGGCATTATCGTCGGTGGCATCGGGGCCTGGGCGAAGCAAGGCCGCTGGCGCAAGGAAGCCCGTGTCAAACGCCGCGAAGCTGACAAGTGGCACAAGGAAGCCGATCAGCTGCGCGAACTGACCACAGACGGACAGAGCAGCTCTGCGGCCGCAAGCCTGCCGCGGCCGGGCAACCGCACCGCCGCATAACCGCTTTCCAATGCGGATCATTTCCAGCAGCACCATTGACCTGTGCCTGAGCGATCGGGACGCAATTGAGATCCTGCGCCAGGGTTACCGGTCCTCTGCTCAGGTCAGCGCACCACTGACGGCAAGCATTCCCCGCCTTGATATGCAGGTTGGACATTTGGCCGTGCAGCCTGCGTGGTCCGACTTTGCCGGACAGGGGCACATAGATCGCGGCTACGTCGGTTGTTCTATATCGCTGGCACTACCAGAACAATTCGGCGACCCTTCCGGTCTCTACGTGTTGTTCTCCGGCAAAGGCGGGCAACCGATCGCACTTTTGGACGGGGTTCGCCTCGCCACCTGGCGTGACGCCGGTTTACATGCGCTGGCTGCAGCTTATCTTTCCCGTGAAGATGCCCAACGTTTGCTTGTGATTGGCAGCGACCCGCGCCTGCCACGCCTGATCTCCGCCTATTCAGCTGTCCGAAACATCACCTCGATCCTTTTTTCAGGAACGGACAAGGAGATCTGTCGGAGGATCGCTGGCATTTCAGAGCTCTCTCATGTTTCGGCCGGGGTCACAGACGATATCTCCAGCGCACTTGAGGGCGCAGACATTGTGTGCCTGGCGGGACCGGAGGCGGGAACTGATGACTGGATGGATCTATCCAAGTTCGATCCTCCGGCTGGATGCCACGTAGATGCTTTGGTGTGCAATCCACCGGTCCCGGACACGCTTTGGCAAGAAGCACGTCTCTTCACCACGAACCTGAAATCAGCGCCGCGAACCAACTGTGAATGGACGGCTGGTCTGGAAGAATTGGCGCGCGGTGAACGCGCCGGACGGCGGTATTATGGACAAAGAACACTTTTCGTTCCGTGCCCAGACACTGGGCTCGCCGATTTCGTTCTGGCTGCACACGTTTTCTTGAAGGCCTGACGTCTGGATTTCAGACGGCGGCCATCCCATTTCATTTGCTATCCGGGGGCGTCCATAAGAACAAAAAGCCGCCGCTCGCGCACATCCGCATGTGCATGGGCACCGATGTCGCACAATGTCGTTTTGCAAAGGAGCAGGACATGCTGACGACACTTGCCTATTCAGCAAGTCTACCGGCAATCACGATCGGTTTGATCGTGATCGTCGCAACAACCTACGGGCTTGTTTTCTAAGATAAAGGCGCGAAGCCGGTTCCATGAGAGCCGGCTTTTTTGCTTTCAAAATGCCGCGCTACGCTGGGGTCATCCAGCCCTGTGCGGCGCCGCCTGCATCTTTGAGCAGCGCAATCCGGCCAATACCCGGCACGTCGAAGGGCGGCCGTGTGACCGAAGCGCCGTGGGCTTTTGCCAATTCAAGACGTTCGTCGATGTTGTCGACGGCGATATAGGAAAACCAATGGTCGGGCAGCCCGTCGAAATCCGGGCCTCTCATCTCGAAGATTCCACCGGCCGGCTTGTCACTTAGATTAGCAATCCAATAGGTTCCGCCACCTTCCACCGGCATCTCAGAAAAGGTCCATCCAAGCGTGCTTCCGTAAAAAGCTTTTGCCTTTTCAGCATCCCGGGTCATCAGTTCATTCCACCAAAACTGACCGTGTTCCCACATGTCACCCTCCTGACCACTCAACCGCAGGAGAAGACATAACAGCTTTTGATTGTAGTTGCATATGGCGATCCTAAGCCTCCGGCGTGATGATCAAGGCCGGCGCCGATGGCCGTATCCCGGCAAGCTCCAACCATAGAGAATAGCTCCGCCACGCAGGAGCATCGCAACGCTTCCCGCAAGAATGGCCGCTGCCCATGGAACAACACCAACTTGGGCCAGCAAAACATAGCTGCCAGCACCGGCAAACGCGGCACTGACATAAATCTCCGATTTGACGATCGAAGAGGGTTCTTGCGCAAGCGTGTCCCGCAGGACACCACCGAAAGTCGCTGTTGAGACACCCATCAGCACCGCGACCAATAGAGTGTCGCCAACGTTTAGGGCCTTTGCCGCGCCCATCACGGAATAGGCTGAAACGCCAACAGCATCTGCCCAGCGCAAGGGTTTGTTGAAGCGTTCAATCCAATGGGCAAAGAACCAGAGGAACACGCTCACAACGAGGCAGACTACAAGATAGGCTTCGTTGACCACCCAAAAGACCGGCACCCCCAAAAGAAGATCGCGCAGCGTGCCGCCTCCAATACCGGTCAGCGTTGCGAAGAACAAAAAGGCTATGAAATCCAGTTGCTTGCGCGAGGCAACGATTCCTCCGGTCACGGCGAACACGGCAACGCCCAGATAGTCAAGCAACTGCAACAGCATTCCTGCCCCCAAAAAGAAAGCCGCCCGGTCCGTGTGGAAGGGCGGCCTGCTTCAATTCATTGATCTTAGGGCGCTTTAGGCGCTTTTATCAACCGTTTCGCCGGGTTCTGCTCCGGCGTCTGCTTTCGGAGCCTCTTTCGGGCCGCCTTTGGAGACGCCCACCATGGCCGGACGCAGAACGCGCTCGCCAATCACATAACCAGCCTGCACGACCTGAACGACGGTGTTGTTCGGAACCTCGGTGTTGGGTACCTCAAACATGGCTTGGTGGAAATTCGGATCGAACTTCTGCCCTTCCGGCTCCAGCTTGCGCACACCGTTTTTCTCAAGCTGGTTCAGAAGGTCCCGCTCGATCATCTCCACTCCCTCGATGAGGGAGGCGACGCCGGCGTCTGCATTCTTGCGATCGTCTTCCGGCAGAGCCTCCAGCGCACGGCTAAGGTTGTCGGAAACAGTCAGCATGTCGCGGGCAAAGCCAGACACTGCGTATTGGCGCGCGTCCTTGACTTCTTTTTCAGTGCGGCGGCGGAGATTTTCCATTTCCGCCATGGTGCGCAAGGCCCGATCTTTCAGATCCGCGTTTTCGGCCATCAGAGCTTCCACCGGGTCGACCGCGCTTTCCTCAGCGGCCGCGGCAGCTTCATTGACAGCTTCAGCTTCTGGATTCAGCCCGTCCGGCTGAATTTCCGACGATTTGTTTTCTTCACTCATTGGTGTTCCGTTTGGCTCAGACACATCTGGCGTTGCTTATACGTCCGGGGACGGCAAAATCAAAGAGAAACGGCGGATAAGCGTCATCCTTACCCGCCGTTCTGCAAAGCTCGCCTGCAGCGCCCGGCGGCAACCACAGCAATTCAAGGTCTTAAAGGGCGCTCTTGATCCAGTCGGAAAGTTTGCCTTTCGGTGCCGCGCCAACCTGAGTGGCCATCGGCTCACCGCCTTTGAAGAGGATCAGCATCGGGATGGACCGGACACCATATTTCATGGCCATGTCCTGGTTTTCATCGATGTTGAGCTTGGTGATTTTGACCTGACCGTTCATTTCTTCGGAAATTTCCTCCAAAGCCGGCGCGATCATCTTACACGGGCCACACCATTCGGCCCAAAAGTCCACAACGACCGGCTCGTCGGAATTCAAAACATCAGCTTCAAAGGAAGCATCGGTGACTTGGGTGGTAGCCATTACAACATCTCGTGGTTCGGTGGTTCACACATACCCAGTTCAGGTACGTCAGTTGGTTGGAACGTAGGTAGCCGAAGCGGCTCCGTCAAGCAGACCGGACCTCTGGCGCCAATCCGGCAAAAGTTTCATCAAGAAGTTCGCCCGGAATCTCCATCAACGATGGCCCTGTTGTCCAAAGCAATTGGCATCGGACTGTCTTTGCCGGATAGATCTGCCGCAGTAACTCCCTGTAAACACTGAGCTGCGCCCGATACTCCAACGGCACTTGATGAAGTGTTTCCGGCGGCTTGAGATTGGTTTTGTAATCCACAATCACAACTTCGTTGCCGTCCACAACCAAGCGGTCGATCTGCCCCGACACCTCAACGGCCGTGCCATTTGCAGAACGAATCGTTCCAGTCAGTGCGACTTCGGCCCGGCCCTGTTCAGAAAACACCGGCTGAAACTCTGGTTCCTCCAAGACCTGCTCAAGCTCTTTCAGCAATGTGTCTTTAAAAGGCGCGAAGACGGGCTTCAGTGCCTGGTCCAGAAACGCCTCCGCAGCCGCCATCCGTGACACTGCCGGCAAGTCGGGCAGCAATTCCAAAAGCCTGTGGACCAACCGCCCCCGTTCCAACGGCCAAGAATCCGGCTGGCGCCCAGCTGCAAGGCGCGCCACAGCCGGCATCGGTTCAATACCGTCCTTGTCTTCCATGTCTTCAAACGCCTTTGACGGTTGAAGCCGGATTTTTCTGGAAACAGGTGTGACAGGTTGGTGCGCCCAGTCAGGCAGTGTGAGGTCGTCACCAGTTACACTCATATCCGTTCGAGGATGACCGGGAGATGATGCGCTACCGGGGCCCGCGCTGGGGTCCTTTTGCCAACGCCACCCGACAACATCACCCTTGGCATCGTGCAACTCTTTGGCTTGTAGCTTCAAGGCAGCGGACACGAGCGAATACCAGCAGTCGTCATGCGCGCCGCGTTTCGGCTCCCAACCGCAAACAACCAATCGGTCTTCGGCACGTGTGAGCGCGACATAAAGAAGACGGCGGTATTCCTCTTCCTGCCCCTTCCGGAGCGTCTCTACTGCTTCGTCATGCCAGCTGATACGATCCGTCTTCGGAGGCAACCAGACAAGAGCAGGAGGTGACAAATCGTTTCCCGGACGCGGACGCGGCAAGAAGCTTGGATCGTGAATTGCACTTACCGGAGCGCCGCCTGGATCAACCAGAATAACAATCCGAGCTTCCAGCCCTTTGGAGCCGTGGACCGTCATGATGCGCACCATACCCTTGGTGTTCGTCAACTCGCGCTTGATCTCCGTCGGGGCGGCCGCCATCCAGGCAAGAAACCCCTCAAGGCCGGGCGTTCCGGCCTGCTCATAAGCAATGGTCAGTGCTAGGAATTCATCGAGGACATCATCAACCTCAACGCCGAGGCGGCGGCGGAACGCCTGACGTCCTCCGTCGGCCCCAAGCAGTCGAGCATAGAACTCATAGGGCGGAACAAAATCCGCGCGTGCCCGCCAATCCTCAAGCTGCCGGCGAACCTCCTGCCATTTTGTAGAGGCCTCAGATCGCTTGACCAGCATCTGCCAGAGCGTGCCGGGGCGAACTTTGTCATCTGTCTCGCGTGCGACTTCCAGAAGATCCATATCGTCCAGGCCGAACAGCGGGCTTTTCAAAACAGCCGCCAGAGAAAGATCATCTTCCGGCAAGAGAAGAAAACGCCCGAGAGCTGCGAGATCCTGAACAGCGATGTGATCAGTGAGGATCAGCCTGTCTGAGCCGGCCGCCGGGATGTTGAGATTTTTCAGCTCCCGGTTCAGCGCCTCCACGAACGGACCACGCTTGCGGACCAGGATCATGACATCGCCTGGTTCCGCAGTCCCATCCAGCATCCAACCTTTGATGGTTGCAGCGATCCGCTTGGCGACCTTCAACATCGGGCTGCCTGAGCCGACGTGATCGACCGGCAACCGCCAGTCATCCGGTTCGCTCACCTCAGCCTCAGCCTCCAGCGGCCAAAGATCAACAATCCCGGGATCCAGCCGGATCGCCTCATGAATCGGGGCCGCGCCCTCTTGCGATAGCCCCTGATAAGCGCTGGCGTCTTTGAAAACCTCATCGACCGCGCCCAGAACATCCGGCGTAGAACGAAATGAGAGCTGAAGGTTTACGGAGTGAAACTCCTGCTCCGCGCTTTGTGCCTGTCTGGAAAAGGCCCGGCGCATTTGGTCGAAATAAGCCGGAACAGCGCCTTGAAAGGAATAGATCGACTGTTTCTCGTCCCCCACTGCAAAGAGGGTCCGAACCTTTTCACGCCCGCTGTCACCGACGAAGAACTCGGCGGCCAAAGCGTTGACCACCTCCCACTGGCGCGGGCTCGTGTCCTGTGCCTCGTCAACGAGGATATGATCCAAGCCCTGATCGAGCTTGTATTGCACCCACTGAGCCGCATCCGACTTGGCAAGCAACGTTGCCGTCTTGACCACCAGATCCTCAAAATCCAGGTAGCCTTTGGCCGTCTTTGCCCGTTCGTAATACGTGATCACAGCATCCGCCAGCCGTAAAAGCGCGACGGTGCCCGCATAGGTCACGACCTTTCGGCGTCCATCCAGAAGCTCCAAAAGCCGGGTTTGTTCCGCAATCAGCGCATCGACCATGTCCGGAAACGCTTCCGTGACTTTCTTGGTCGCCAGCGATTTCCGTGCCTCCAGCTTGCCAGTCAGGAAGACCGGAAGCCAAGCCTCTCGGAAAAGGCCCGGATCGGTCTGGCGGATTGCCGCGACAAGCGCCTCTGCCTTGCCCTGATCCGTTTTCGTGCCCGTGTTCAACGCTTCTGCGTAACTGAGGCAAGTGTTCAGATCGAAGGGACATTCGGCACGAAAGCGGCGGTCAAAATCGGATAGCTGCTGAGCCGGGTCAATTTCAAGATCGCCCGCCAGGGCCTGTAATGCTGGTTCCAAACCACCCACATCGACCGTCCAGCGTCGGAACGCATCGCGGTTCTGAATGAGTTCATCCAGAGCCTTTTGCGCACCGCCGTCGCTCATCAGATCGATAACAGATGCAAGCGCCCGGCCGAACGGACTGTCCGGCTCCATCTCCGCCTTGTGCAAGACGCTGGCGCGCGCTTCCGCCATCAACTCCGCTGCGATGCGGTCGTCGAGAACGTTGAAGTGCCCGGCGACATTGGCCTCAAGCGGGAACTGATGGAGAAGTGCTTCGCAAAAGCCGTGGATGGTCTGGATTTTAAGGCCGCCCGGCGTTTCAAGCGCACGCGCAAACAGACGCCGGGCCATCGCGATCCGGGCGGCATCCGGATGACGTCCCTCAATCTCAAAGAGCTCTTTTGCAAGATCCGCATCGTCCATCGTCACCCAGGTGCCGAGTATCTTGAAGACGCGGGTCGCCATTTCAGCGGCCGCAGCTTTAGTGAAAGTCAGCGCCAGAATACGAGATGGGTCGGTGCCATCCAGCAGCAGCCGGACAACCCGGCGCGACAGTACAAAGGTCTTCCCCGACCCGGCGTTTGCACTCACCCAGGCGGACGCTCGGGGGCGCGATGCAAGATCCTGACGCTGCCGCGTGAGGTCGGGGATCTGGAAGCCGCTCATGCCGGGTCCTCCCCGCCAAGCGCCCATTCTTGCGCGCGTGCCAGATGGTCATAAGGACCATCGATCTGACGGCCTTGCATGACGCGGGCCCGGGAAAGATAGCCGGTCTCTTCCTTGGCATAATGGGCGATCAATTGTTCGAGACGCTGCCAGGCATCCTCGATGAGCTCCTCCAACGCCGCATCTTTCGGGTTCCGGCCGACTTCGAGCACGGCGTCAGCGCCTCCTTTCAGCTGCAGATAAAGCAGTTCACCAACCGGCTCGCCAGCTGGCACGTCCTTGAACCCGCCGCGCTGGATCATCGCCGCTTCCAGAGGCAGCTGTGGCGATAACAAAGCATCCACCTGTTTCTGCGACGGCACTTGGCCAGTCTTGTAGTCAATGACGGAAAGAGACCCTGAATTCATCAGATCGATGCGGTCCGCGCGCCCGCGCAGGCGGAAATCCAGACCGGGCAGTTTCAGCTCGACACCGCCGCCGATCTCCAGGAACCGTTTTTCGACGTGCAAAGACCTCTTGGCCTCAAACGCGACAAACCCTTCAGCAATCCGCTGGAACCGCGGCCACCAAAGCGCCCGGATTGCCGGGAACGCATCCAGCGGTTCGAACAGCTCTTCTCCGATCTCAAGCAAAGCCGTCACCGCCGTTTCGTCAAACGGCCCGGTCCAGGTCGACAAGAACTCTGCAAGTGCATCGTGAATGAGATTGCCCTTGTCGGCGGCTCCGGGCTCCCCACCGATCGGATCAACCGGCTGCAACTCCAACGAATGCCGGGCAAAGATCGCATAAGGATCCCGCACAAGCCGTTCGATTTCCGTCACCGAAAGCGTTTTCGGCCGAGCCGCCAAAGGAGGTTTCGGGGCAGGCCGGTCTGCGGGACGCACGTCACCTGCTTGGCGATCCAACAGCGCTGCGAGTTGCAAATAGCGGTTGCCCCGCGCCTCCATCGCAGCTGCGATCTCCGGTCCGGCCAAAGTGGTCAGACGCTGCAGCCATCTTGATGCGACCGTTGGAGCCCCATCAGCCCTTGCGGCACGGGAAAGAAGGACCCGCTTGGCACCCATCCCTTGTGCAAAATCATGGGCTGCTGCTCCCAGGCGCCGCTCTGGGGGTTCCAGCCCCATATCCCGTTTCATTGGCCGATTGAGCCAGGGATCGTTGCGGGTACGCTGCGGCCACGTGCCCTCGTTGAGACCGCCGAGAATGACAAAATCGAATGCTTGCAGGCGTGCTTCCATTGGCCCGAGGATTTGCACCCGCGGATCCCCCGGCAAGCGCCGGCGCACGGCGTCCCCCGACATCAATGCCGACAGAACGGATGGCCATTCGTGCGGTGGCACAGAAAGGCCGCTGGATTCGGCCTCCAACAGCCCGGACCAGAACGCCGCCAGGGCCTCGCCAGCCTCGGCCGCATAAAGTTCATCCGCGGACCCTGTCTCATCCGCAGAAATCGCCTGCATGACATCGACATGCGCCTGAACGAGGTGTTCCACCGGCACAGGGTCCCGATCTCCAGCCATGTTCTCTAGCGGTGCGAGCGCGCTCTGAAGGCGTGCTGCGAGATCCGCGATCACATCCCAATCGTCCTCGTGCACCTTTTTCCAGCGCGGCGTGTGTGCATTCTCGGCCGCGGCTCTGCAGGCCTCTACAACCATGATCAACCCACTTGTACCGGGGCGGGGCCGCTCGCCGCGGATCACTCCACGCTCCAAGGCCCGAGCTGCTGCGCGGATGTCCTTGATGGGCAGACCGAGCCGCGCCAGCGGATGTTTCAGAAGCGCCAGAAGGTCAATCGGGTCACAGCCATTGAGCGCAAGCTTTGCGGCCAGGATCGCCAGGATGGCGGGCGCGGTTTGATCGAGCGGGCGGCCGGCACTGTCGTCAGCCTGGATGTTCCAGCGCGCAAGCTCCGCCGCCACGCGGCGGGTGAGCATCCGGTCCGGGGAGATCAATGCTGCGGTCTCGCCGAGTTCGATTGCCTCCCGCAAGGCAATCGCAAGGCTCAGTGCTTCATCTGCCTCGTTACGGGCCGTCATGAGACTGACATTGCCGAGTGCAGCCGCTCGGACTTCGATCGGGGTCGCATCCAGATACCTTGTCCAGCCGTCTGAGGTGTCCGCAGGGCGCAATGCCTCCGAAACCAGTTTCTGACGTTGGCGCTGCACATTATCAGCTTCACCAAGCTCGCAAACATCCGCCCGCGTGACGCCAAGCCGATCAAGCAGCTGTTTCAGGGAATACTGCGGATGAGAGGACAAGGGCGGAGGTGTTTTTGTCCCGCTTCCATGCCGTGTGCCGGGTACAAACCGCTTGCCAAGCGCCTCCCAGGACCGGTCATCGAGGTCCAGATCCAACCCGGGCAGCACAATCACCCCCTGCTCCAACCCGGCCACGGCTTTCAGAAGTTCAGCCGTTGCCGGCACCGAGCCGGTTACGCCTGCCACAATGACCGGACCTTTTGGCAACGTCATGGAAATGCGTTGGGCTTCCCGCCGGATCAGCGCGGACCGGCGGGCCTTCGGGTCCATCTTTCCGAGTTCTGCCAAATGCGCCGGCCAGGCCTCCTGAACAATCTGCAGAAAGTCCAGCGTGATCTGCCAATAGCGAGCATGATCGTCCGGCACCAGCCCGGCAAGCTCGCTCCAGTCCGCCTCTTCCGTTTCCACTTCATCCATCAGGGTCAGGAGATCGCCAGCCAGCCAGGCTGCATCGGCGGTCGAAGCGGGAAGCCCAAGCGGCTCATCGGACCGTAGAGCCAGAGCTTCGCGCCGCAATGCGCCTTTCCAGGCCATAACCAACCGGGTCATTGCGAGATGCCGGTCGATCAGTGGCATTGCCGGCGGCAGCGGTTCCAGGTCAGGGCCGGAACTTAGAGATTGGATGTCCTCGTCGGCATCACCGACGGGCCGAATGATTGGCAGAAGCACAGGCTTGCCGTCAAAAGCCTTTTGGAACAGCTCTGGCAGCTGGCGTGCGGCGCGGCGCGTCGGGAGGTAGAGCGTTGCTGACGACAACAGCAATGGATCATCCAGCGGCCGGAACCCTGGAACGAGTTGTCCATCAACAAGCTTGTCTACAAAGGTCTCAAGAAAGGATACGGCGGGCGGAACTGTAAAAAGACTGGGCTGATCCGGCATCACTTAGGCAGCGCTTTCGCGAACTGCATATTCGGCGGCCCGGATTGCTTCCGGCGTCCCAATATGCAGCCAGACACCTTCCATCTGGACACCAAACAACCGGCCGTTTTCGATTGCACGGTCGAACAAGACATTCATCGAGAATGGGCCATCCGGAGCGTCTTCAAACAAACGGGGATGCAAGATCGCAGCACCCGCATATGCGAATGGGGTGACGCCTTTTTCCGGCCTTCGGCTGAGCGAGCCATCACGTGCCATTTCAAAATCGCCGCGCCCCGTATAAGCCACAGCCTTCACCGTTTCAGCCACAAGAAGCAATGCATCCATGCGGCTGTCGTCCCAGGCATCGATCATATGCTCGAGATTCGGCTTGACGCCTTCGACCCAGTAGCAGGTGTCAGAATTCAGCTGGAAAAAAGGATCGCTTCCGAGCAGCGGCAGCGCATTCTTGATCCCTCCACCGGTTTCCAGAAGCTTGGCGCGCTCGTCTGAAATTACGATGTCCATGTCCTGCCGTCGCCGGACATGAACCTCAACCAAGTCAGCAAGGTAATGAACGTTGACCACGCATTTTTTCACACCTGCAGCCGCCAGCCGATCCATTCCATGATCGATCAGCGCCTGACCGTTTACCTCGATCAATGGCTTTGGTGTGGTTGCGGTCAGCGGGCGCATCCGCTTGCCTAGGCCGGCGGCCAGGATCATGGCGTTGGTAGGGCGAAAGCGCGCGTCTGTCATCGTCGTACTCGGTTGTCTAATCAGCTCTTCAGCGTCCGGTCAGTATCATCCAATATGTCTTTGATACCAATCTTTCAAATCGGACAATATGCGTGCCGTCATCACCCGGTCGAGATACCCTTCCATCCTTGGCAAGTGCCCAAGATAAGCAGGCTTGTTGTCCCGCCTTGCAAGGCGGACGAAAATGCCGAGGATCTTGGAAATCCTCTGCGCCCCCATAACGACATAAGCCTGTTTGAACGCCTCCAGATCGACTTCTTGGCCAAGCCCCTTCCGCTTTTGGAGATAAGCATCAAAAAGGGCATTTTCCAGTTCAGGGTCGATGTCCGTTCGCGCATCCAACAGCAAGGAAGCAACATCATAAGCGACTGGTCCGATCACCGTGTCCTGAAAATCAATCAGGCCAATGCGATCAGTGCCTGATGCCGCGACCTGCCAAAGCAGGTTCGGAGAGTGAAAGTCTCTGAGGACCCAACCGCTTTGGGCGTCCGATATTCCATGCAGTAAACTTCGCCAAAGCGCCTCAAATTCCGCTCTAGTTTGATCGCTCGCTTCAGTTCCGGTTTTCTCTGGCAGATACCAGTCCAGCAAGAGATTTGCTTCAGAGACCAGTGCGTCAGCGGAGTACGCCGGAACCTGGTAGGTTTCACCCGTGTCCAGATCCACTGTTTCCGGAAACTTCCGGGCATGCATAGCCGCAAGGACATCGACAGCGGCGAAGTACCGCTCCGCGACAGGCTTGCCGTCCACGACGATCGTTTCGCTTCCGAGAAACTCAGACAGGACCAGCCCCTTGTCGAAATCCGCTCTCTTTATGGCCGGTGCGCGGAGGCCGATCTTGCGCAGTTCGCCGCCGATCGCTGCAACCGCACGGCAATCCTTCGCAAGATGAACCTTGTCCATGTAAGACCGAATTTTCTCGGGCAGTGTTGCATCAGAGAAGGGCCACCGCATGAGAACCAGATGCTCGTCCCCCGCGCCGATTTTCTCAAACGTCCGGAGAGAGGCATCCCCGGCCAGATGCTCGCGGGAGATCTGCCTCGTGTTCGTCGCCGCCTCCAAGAACGCGCGAACCTCAAGTGTCGCGGAAATCCGGTTTTCCCATTCCGGATCCTCGGAGAAGAACTCAACCTGGCGGGTGTCCTCATCCCCCCCATGGCGGAACTGAAGCCAAAGCGCTGACTTGGGCAAGAGGTCTTCTGCCATCTCCGGCCACTCAATCAGAGCGGCACTGTCCTCCAGGATTTCTTCCAGGCCCAGTTCCTCAAGTTCTTCCGGCTCTTCCAGCCGGTAGAGATCGAAATGGGCAAGTGGAAGCCTTGGCAAATCGTAAGGCTGAACCAATGTGAAGGTTGGACTCGGAACTTCCAAATCGGGATCGCTGGCGATATTGCGGATCAGCGCACGGCTGAAGGTGGATTTACCAGCCCCGAGATCCCCGGAAAGACACAACAGGTCTCCTGACTTCAGGATTACCGAAAGGTCTTCAGCGAGTTGACGCGTATCGCTTTCGTCTTTCAAAGACAAAGACAGAAAGGTTCCAGTTAAATCGCGAAGCGGTTGGGACGCCATGGGGACGCGAACCTTATTCGGCCGCAGCCTGATCAGCCAGATCCGGATGCGCTGGGAAGACGCAGGTCACGGTCGTACCCTTGCCGACGACGCTGTCGATGTCGACCGTTCCGCCATGAAGCTCAACGAAGCTTTTGACGATGGCAAGGCCGAGGCCCGCACCCTGGCGGCGCGCGCCCGTGTCATGACCGACAAAACGATTGAAGACCTGGGTTAGAATTTCCGCAGGGATGCCGAGACCATGGTCTTGGACAACAAAGGTCACCTTGTCGTCGTCCCGGTCGCAGCTGATGTCGACAATGCCGTCGGGCTCAGAATACCGCACAGCGTTGGAGATGAGATTGAACAGGACCTGACGCAGGCGTTTTTCGTCCGCGATCATATTGCCGATGTTGTCCGGAACCTGGGTCCTGAGATTTATGCGTGCTTCGGCGATCCGGTCTTTCAACCCTTCGACTGCCGCTTCAACGGTGCTTGCAAGATCCACTTCGCGCAGATCCAGCTCCATGATCCCGGCGTCAAGCGTGGCAAGGTCCAAAATGTCGTTGATGATGGCAAGCAGCGCCGACGAGGAAGACTGGATGTAATCGGCGTATTCGCCCTGTTTTTCGGTGAGATCGCCAAACTTCGGATCTGCCAGAAGCTGCGCAAATCCTATGATGTTGGTCAAAGGCGAGCGCAGCTCATAGGAGACGTGCTGGATGAATGCGTTCTTGATCTGATCGGCCTGTTCAAGCGCCTCGTTCTTTTCAAGAAGCGCCCGCTCCACATTCACACTGTCGGTCACATCCACGAACGTGACGAGCGTTCCACCATCCGGCAAGGGCACCGTTGCATAGTCTAGCACAGCACCATTGTGGCGCTCCAATCGACTGACATTCTGCGTTCGGTTGTCGACCAAGCCAGTTACATTGCTGGCGAGTTGCTCCCAAGCCGTTTTCTCATAGTCGTTCAACGCGCACGCGCTGACCACTTCATTGACATGCGGGAACTTGGACAGCTGGTCTTCTTCAAGATCCCAGATCCGGCCAAAAGCCGGGTTCCAAAGCCGCAATTTTCCGTCAGACCCGAACACTGCGACGGCTTCGGACAAATTGTCCAGCGTTTCACCCTGAACTCGTGTCAGAGCGTTGTAGCGGCTTTCAAGATCCAGCTGCTCAGTGACGTTCTCATAGATATAGGTCACACCGCCTTGCGGATGCGGGTTGGCGATCACCCGCAAGGTGCGGCCATCCGGCAAATGCCACCAGCTCTCACGCGCTTCGAGCGACTGATAGCCTTCCAGCATCTTGTTGCGCCAACCGCGGTAATCCGCTTGTTCGGGCAACTTCCGAGCAGCCCGCAGGGCGTCAAGGACCGCACCATCTTCCGGATGGCTTTCCAGAAAGGCGGGATCAAGATCCCAAAGCTGACGGAAGGCAGCATTATAGAACTGCAGCTTCCGGTCGCCGCTATAAATCGCAACAGCGGCGGCCAGCTGATCCAGTGTCCGGCCATGGAACTCTTCTGCACGGCCAAGTTCTTTTTGCGCCTGTTCCAGTTCGCTGATGTCCACGGCAATACCGGCACCGCCGACATTCGCGTTGACATCGGTGATTTCAAACACCCGGCGCTGACCGGATGCAACGATTGGAATGCGCGCACTGAAGCAGCCATCTTCGTTTCGCTGAACGGCCATTGCAGTGCGCGCCGCGGCATCGAGGAAGGTCGCCCCTTCTTTGACGGCCGCTTGCGCATCGGGCATCTCGACCGCTTCTGCATAAGCGTCATTCGCCCAGATGACATTACCCTCGGCATCCCGTTGCCAAGCAGGGGCCGGCATCGCGTCGAGGAGCGCATGCAACATGTGCAGCTCACCAGAGATCTTTGCGTTGCGGGTTTGAAGTTCAGCCTGCGCCTGGCGCTCACCCGTGAGATCCCGGAGTCGCAACACCACCGCACCACCCGTCGTGCGGCCCAGTGCTTCCACGTAACTGCCAGTCCGGGTCTTGAGTGTAGTGTTGAACGTTTCGCCTGTGCGGAATAGAAGGTCCAGATGACGCTCAAGATCGCCTGCGCATTTTGCCGTCAGCCAACTGCCGAAAGCCAGCAGCTGGGCCGGTGGACGCGGAACACCTGACTTTTCAGGAAGAATGCCCCAGATCTGTGGCATCGCGCCATTGCCCGTCCAGACAATGACGCGCTGTTCATCTGTATTCAGCATGGCTTCAAGGCGGTCGACGCGGAACTTGAGATCGCGCTTTTCCTGTTCAAGCGCCTCTGTCAATTGGCCGGATTGAGCACGGTGGCGCACCAGCGCAATAGCTGCAGTGACTGCAAAGGCACACATGCCGCCAAGGGCGCCAAACATGACCATTGTGTCGGGATTGATTGCCGCAAGTGTGCCGGACAGAAAATCCGCGGCCGCAGCAGGGCTGCCAGACAGAGCCATCGCCAATCCCGACACACTGCCGAGTTTGATCGTTTTAAGACTCCAATCCTGCCACGTCGTGCGGCCTCGCACGCCGTTTCCGCTGCCTTCCGGCATTCCAAGATCCCCTTACACCGCCTTCGCCCGCTAATTCTAACGGGATGCAGCCCCCGATTATTGGGAGCAAATCAAAGACATCCGCCTTCTGGCCTCTGATTCGCTAAAACCATAACCTTTTTGAGAATCGCGCAGAAGAGTCCCTTGCTGAAAAGTTAACAGGACCCTTCAAATTGAAGGGTCCTGCATTTTTTTGTTCACAATGCCGAATCGCAGCCCTCACCATATCTAGTATGGCAAGGTTCCGGAATCAGTATTTGTAGTGTTCCGACTTGAACGGACCGGACTTGTTAATCCCCAGATAATCCGCTTGGTCGTCACTCAATTCGGTTAACGTCACACCAAGCTTAGCCAGGTGCAAACGGGCGACCTTTTCATCGAGGTGCTTCGGAAGCACATAAACTTCGTTCTTGTACTGATCACCCTTGGTGAAGAGTTCGATCTGCGCCAGCACCTGGTTGGTGAAGCTGGCAGACATAACGAAGCTCGGGTGACCGGTCGCATTGCCGAGGTTTACCAGACGCCCCTGAGACAACAGGATCATCCGCTTGCCATCCGGGAACTCGTACATATCGACCTGGTCCTTGACCGGACGCAGCTTGGTGTTTTTCAGAGCAGCAACCTGAATTTCATTGTCGAAGTGACCGATGTTACAGACGATCGCCATGTCCTTCATGCCACGCATGTGGTCGAAGGTGATGATGTCCTTGTTGCCGGTTGCGGTGACATAAATGTCTCCTTCCGGCAGGACTTGTTCCATGGTCTTCACTTCAAAGCCGTCCATGGATGCCTGAAGTGCGCAGATCGGGTCGATCTCTGTAACGATGACCCGGGCGCCAGCGCCTGCGAGAGATTGCGCAGAGCCCTTGCCGACATCCCCATAGCCGCACACAACAGCGACCTTGCCGGACATCATAACGTCGGTGCCGCGGCGAATGCCGTCTACCAGAGATTCGCGGCAGCCATAGCGGTTGTCAAACTTGGACTTGGTGACGCTATCATTGACGTTGATCGCCGGGAACGGCAGCTTGCCGTTTTTCTGCATTTCATAAAGACGCAGAACACCAGTGGTGGTTTCTTCCGTGACACCCTGCAGCATGTCGCGCTGCTTGGTAAACCAGCCCGGATTGGCCGCTGCGCGCTTCTTGATCTGCGCGAAGAGAGCTTCCTCTTCTTCGGACTTCGGATTTTCGATCAAATCCGTTTCACCTGCCTCAACGCGGGCACCGAGCAAGATGTAAAGGGTGGCGTCGCCCCCATCGTCGAGAATCATGTTGGCGCCGTCTTCGAAATCGAAGATCTTGTCGGCGTAGTCCCAGTATTCCTCAAGTGTTTCGCCCTTTACAGCGAACACCGGAACGCCGGAAGCGGCAATCGCAGCTGCGGCCTGATCCTGTGTGGAGTAGATGTTGCAAGACGCCCAACGGACTTCCGCGCCCAGCGCAACCAGCGTTTCAATCAGAACCGCCGTCTGAATGGTCATGTGCAAGGACCCGGCGATCCGAGCCCCTTTGAGCGGCTTGCTTTCGCCGAACTCTTCCCGGCACGCCATCAGGCCCGGCATTTCGTGTTCCGCGATTTCGATTTCGGTGCGGCCCCAGTCTGCGAGTCCGATATCCTTGACGATGTAATCAGCCATGAAAGTTTCCTGCTGTTTGCGCCAGCCTCTGTTGCCGGGCCAACTCGATTTTGCGCCGCGTCTGTCGGAACACAGATCCAGTCGATTGACTGCTGCGCGGCAAGTGGCCGGATTGCGAGCAACGCCACAATCCATTGCCGGGGTTATACCCCCGCACCGCATGTCATGCAATAAAGATATAAAGAATTCTTTATATGATTAAGTCATCGTTAGGATGGGGCTTCGAGACATGGGTTCGGCTGAGCTCCAAATCGCCGATACCGTCTAGCTCCGGTAAAGATCTTCACGTGTCGGCGGCATAGACGACGGGCCCTTTGTGCGTTTGGTCGACACAGTCTGGAAGATGTTGATCGTGCCGCGCTGGAAGCCAAGGGAGACACCCGTCAAATAAGCCAGCCACAAGCGATATTTTTCTTCCCCCACTTCGATAATGGCTGCCTCTTTGGCGCGCATCAGGTTCTCAGCCCACAGTCGGGTTGTGCGTGCATAGTGTTCCCGCCAACCTTCGACGTCGTGCACTTCAAAACCGTAGGATTCCAGATTGGTAAGGGTCCATCCGATGTGGTCGACTTCGCCGCCAGGGAAAATGTATCTGACGAGCGCCTTGTACTCCGCGCGCTTGCGCCGGAAGTTCTTGAGGCTCTTTTTTCCCCGGCGCGTGATCGCATGGTGGAGATAGATCCCGCGCGGTCTCAGAAGACGATGAACGGCCTGGTAGTATTCCTCGTGATGATCCAGGCCGACATGCTCAAACATCCCTATTGAGGAAATCTTGTCGAACTCGCCCTCCATTTCACGGAAGTCCTTGAGCTCGATAGAAACATTACCTTCCAGGCCCTTGGCCTTGATCCGCTCGCGGGCGAGAACGGCCTGTTCTTCCGACAAAGTCACGCCTGTCGCCGTCACGCCGTAATGCTCGGCCGCATAACAAATCAGAGCCCCCCAGCCGCACCCGATGTCGAGCATTCGGTCCCCCGGCTTCAGGCGCAGCTTCCGGCAAATCATCTCCAACTTGTCACGCTGTGCGGCCGCAAGATCTGTGTCCCATGTCTTAAAATATGCACAGGTGTAGAGCATCTCCGGATCCAGAAAGAGCCGATAGAACTCATTGGAGACATTGTAGTGAAAGGCAATGTCGGTCTGACCGCTCCCGGACTGCTGAGCCGTATTGCCGCCGTCCAGTTGCGCTTGTTGTTTATCGGATGCGCGCGGTGCAAAGAACAGCTTTACCGCTGATCCGACAACAAGGCGTTTGTTCAGACGCTTCAACAGTGTCTTTGATTTGACCGACGGACGCTTGTCCGCGAAATCAAACAACGACCCGCCCCGTGGCTCGACTTCGCCGCGCGCATAAAGCTCAAGAACCGTCTTTAAGCTGGGACGCCGCAAAAGCGCAGGGATCGCAGTGCCGGAAATGAATAGGCGGAGTTCGCTCTCCTGGCTATTTTCCGGTATGACCGTTCCATCTGGAAGCTCGAAAGAAAAGTCGGCCCCCAATGCATCATGAACATGGGCCAGCAGGTCTTTCGTTACCTGCATATTCCGATCCACAACCGCGTCCAACTTGCCCTCCAACTCAATGGTCAAACCTTGCGGTGTGTCGAGACGGTCAGTCTTCTTCCCCGAAGCCGCTTTCAACCAAATCCGTGATGGCCTCAAGCGCAGGTTCGGCTTGCGCGCCGCTTGTGCGGACCTTAATGCAGCAGCCGGGGCTGGCTGCGAGCATCATGAGACCCATGATCGAGGTGCCGCCTACTGTCTGGCCATCTCTTGAGACTTCCACGTCGGCGTCGAAAGTCTCAACCAGCTTTACCAATTTTGCCGATGCACGGGCGTGCAAGCCGCGCCGGTTTACAATCGTCAGGTCTTTTTCCAACACGCTTTTCGCGTCCTGTTCTTGTTAATTCTGTCCCGACAGCACCTGGCTCGCGACGGAGATATATTTTTGTCCAGCCTGCCGCGCCTCGTCAACAGCCTGCGGAAGCTCGCGATCGGCACGAACGCTGGCCAATTTGATCAGCATCGGCAGGTTTACACCTGCAACGACTTCAACGGACTTGCTGTCCATGACCGAGATAGCAAGGTTGGACGGTGTGCCTCCGAACATGTCTGTCAGAAGAACCACACCTTTGCCTGTATTTGCGGCATCGACCGCCGCCAAAATGTCCTGCCGGCGCTGTTCCATATCGTCATCCGGGCCAATGGAGATGGTCTCGACCTGCTCCTGTGGGCCAACAACATGTTCCAGTGCTGCCTTGAATTCCTCGGCGAGGCGCCCGTGAGTGACGAGGACAAGTCCAATCATACGTATAAAAACCCGATTATCGAGATTTGCTTCAGCTCATTTGAGAGCCGGGCGTTTACCAGCCTGCTGCACTCTCGGCAACCGTATCGCCAGTTGCAAGCAAAAAAGGAAAGGTCCGCCTTAAAAATAGTCAGGGCTATTTAAGTAGAGATGCCTGAAGGCCCAGCGGATCAATCGTACACTTGAAAAAGTATCATCTTCGGGGCAACGAAGAAGCGGGCAGACTACGCCCAAAACGGTTTCCTTTTTGCAAGGCTCATCCGGAAGGCGTTCTAACGCTTCACTGGGACACAAATCAACAATCAGGTGAACTTGCGCATGGCGTAAAAACCCTGTCCGCACAATTCCGCCACCACGCACTTCCATCAGGCCTTCAAGCACCTTTGGCGGCTCCGCCAGCAATCGCCCGGTTTCTCCGTTCAAGAGCACGCGATCATCCGCGACAAGAGCCGCGAAGTGCCCGCGTGATCGCGCCGCCTCGAGAATTGTGTCACTCAACAACGACTTGCCGCTCCCGGACTTGCCGCGGATCAGAAGTCCCTTGGTTCCGACAACAAGGCAGTTGGCGTGGATGTTGTTGGCTGTCACTTCTTGCGGCCTACGGGCAAAATGATCGTGAACCGGGCGCCGGCGATCCGGTCCATCCCGTCTTTGCCAGCTTCTATCCGGTTGGTTGCCGAAATTGATCCGCCGTGCGCATCAATGATCTGCCGTGAGATCGAGAGACCAAGGCCAGAATTGTTACCGAAGCCCTCGCCGTCCGGCCTGTCGGTGTAAAACCGCTCGAAAATCCGCTCGGTGTTTTCCGCGCGGATACCGGGCCCATCGTCGTCCACGGTGATTTTGATTTCCCGTCCATCGCGGCCAAGATCCACCCGGACGGTTCCCTTATTCGGTGAAAACGAACGAGCGTTGTCAAGAAGGTTGCTGATCACTTGACCAAGCCGAATGTCATGGCCTTGGACTTCGTAAGGTTTGGTGCCGGGCGCGTCCGCCACGGTCAATTTAACTCGCGGGTCCCCCTTGTCGGACCGCTCATTTGCTGCGTCTGCCATGTTCCGAAGAAGCTCGGCAATGTCGATCGTTTCCGATTGCGTCCGGGCAAGTTCTGCATCCAGGCGGGACGCATCGGAGATGTCGCTAATCAACCGGTCAAGACGGCGGACGTCATGCTGAATGACTTCCATCAGCCGGTTACGCGAATCCTCGTTTCTTGCAAGTGGCAAGGTCTCAACCGCGCTTCTGAGAGAAGTCAGCGGGTTTTTGAGTTCATGTGCAACGTCTGCTGCAAAGCGCTCGATCGCATCAATCTTGTCATAGAGCGCGTTGGTCATTTCCCGGAACGAGCGCGCCAGGTGACCAATCTCGTCCTGCCGATCTGAGAACTCCGGGATTTCTTCGCGTGACGTCGTTGATCCGGTCCTCACGCGGTCCGCTGCAGCTGCAAGACGGCGCACGGGTCCGGCAATAGTCCCGGCCAGAAGGATCGACAAGAGGATCGTGACCGTTGCAGCGAACAAGAAGACACGGATGATCGCGATGCGCTCGGCCCGAACAATGGCATCAATATCACCACCCTGCGTTGACAAGAGCAAAGTGCCGAGCACGGCACGAAACCGCTGGATCGGAACCGCCACGGAGACAATCAGTTCACCACGCTGGGATATCCGGGTCACACTGGCCGGAGATCCTGCAAGGGCCGCCTCCACTTCAGGATAAGCTCGGCCATCGCCCGCGCCGACTTCCTGGTAGAGCGGCAGGTCGCCCTGCTGCATCCAGCGTTTGCTCCACTGCCAGAGGGTATCCCAAAAGCCTTCTTCCTCGACATTGGGTGGCGGCAGATCAAATCGCAAGATCTGCGCACTTGAATACAGGTGCCGGGAATCCAGGATCAGAATTCCCTCTGGATCGTAGATCCGTGCACGGGTTTTTGTCGGAGAAATCAGCCGGCGGAGAACAGGGCCGACACGTTCGGGATTGATTGGAAAGTCCAGGCTTTCAAGATCATCACCGGCCGTTGGCGTGATGCTCTCGCCGGCTTGAAGTTGCAACAAGCGTTCCGGATCGACCGTGATCGTCCCGGTATCGACGGTCGCCGATGCCGCAATTGCACCGGCAATGATCTCCCCTTGCGTGAGGAGGCTCTGCACCCGTGCATCAATGAGACCGGCACGGAACTGATTGAGGTAGAGGATCCCGATCACGAGAGCGATAAGCCCAACCAGATTGATCGCAATAATCCGGCGCGTCAGGGAAGACAGCACGTATGTCCCGAAAACCCGGCCCACCCGGCTTAAGATCCTACGGCGAACGCGCTTCTTGCTCAAACGGCGCAGCTTGGAGCGCTCCGAACCGCCTTCCGGTTCAGAGATCTGCACGTCGTCCAGATGTTCGCTTTCCACCGCCATTCAGGCCCACCTTCAGGTCTGTGGCCTCCAGCTCAAACCTCTCTGAACCGGTAGCCAACACCATAAAGGGTTTCGATCATGTCGAAATCGTCGTCAACCACTTTGAACTTCTTGCGCAGGCGTTTGATGTGGCTGTCGATGGTGCGGTCATCAACATAGACCTGATCATCGTAGGCCGCATCCATCAACGCATTCCGGCTTTTGACGACCCCAGGACGTTGGGCCAGGGCTGATAGAATAAGGAACTCGGTGACGGTCAACGTAACCGGCTTGTTGTTCCAGGTGCAGGTATGCCGCTCCTGATCCATGACCAGTTGCCCGCGCTCTAGCAACTTGTCTGCATCATCCCTTGGTGCAGATGCATCGCGTGGTTGGGCACGGCGCAGCACCGCGCGGACGCGCTCAACCAGCAACCGCTGGGAGAACGGCTTCCGGATGAAGTCGTCCGCGCCCATTTTGAGACCGAACAGTTCGTCGATCTCATCGTCTTTGGACGTCAGAAAAATCACCGGGAGATCTGATGTCTGACGCAACCGGCGCAGCAATTCCATGCCGTCCATTCGCGGCATCTTGATATCGAAGATCGCCAGTTCGGGCGGATCGCTTTGCAGGCCATCAAGCGCGGAGGTTCCATCCGTGTAGCTCTGGACCCGATATCCTTCCGCCTCCAATGCAATTGATACGGAGGTCAGGATATTGCGGTCGTCATCAACCAGGGCAATCGTTGGCATATTTGTCTTCGTCCACTTCCGGAAACGCACCGACGGCGCGCGTCGGTCAAAGAGTAACACAAAGCCTTTGGCCTGCTAAATGCGCAAAAATTAAGGCGATCGGGCCATTTACAATCTGCAGAACGAGGTGCGCAAAGCCACTGCAAGCCTTCTGAGGCGCTAAAACTGTGCTCCAGATGGCGGGGATAGCTCAGCGTTACAAGCCCCACTCCTAAAGCACGCAATAATGAGTTGAAACACTTTCAGCTGTTGTCCGAGCGCCAAACGCAAATGCTGTCAGTTTCATTGGTGACATCAGTTGGGCGATCAGGTTCTCTTCTTACCCCGCCTGCCGCTGCGGGAACAAACTGATAGGCGGCAACACACCGCTTTAAATGAATTTTGCGTGCGCTTCCGATCTCTATGCTCTGCAGCAGTGTTCTCAAATAAGGCGAGAATGAGATCGCCACCCTCGGCACAATCACGTCACAGATCGAAAAAGCGCGTTTCAGCCGCATATACTTTCGCCTCAACAGACAAGTCGAAGAATTCGAAAGTTTCGTTTTTTTGTTTGCCGCCCAAATTAATTAAGCGGTATTTATTCGCGCATTTTAATCGATTAAACAACCACATAGCCCTTTGGCCGCCTTGCTGCATTTCTGCGCATCCACTAGGTTCGCAGCCCTTAAGACCGGGTTCAGTATTTGTTAACACTGCCCGGCCGCTAACAAATAGCTCCCACAACAAGGATCTCGGGATCATGCAGGAAGTAGGCGATAGGAATTCAGCCATTGGCAGCGAAACGTTCGGCTTCAAAGGACTGAAAGCGCTCTATTGGAACCAGAGCGAGCCTGCGCTTTATGAGTATTCCCTGAACCGAGGTGAAAGCCAGCTGGCCGCTGGCGGCGCTCTGGTCGCAGAAACCGGCGTACACACCGGCCGCTCGCCGAAAGACAAGTTTGTGGTTGTCGATGACCAGACCAAGGACGCCGTCTGGTGGGACAACAATGCACAAATGTCCCGGGATCAGTTTGATCTCCTGATGAGTGATTTCCTGGCACATGCTGAAGGAATGGAGCTCTTCGCGCAGGACCTTTACGGCGGAGCGGATGCCGCCCACCGCCTGCCGGTCCGCGTGTACACCGAATATGCGTGGCATTCTCTTTTCATCCGCAATCTGCTGTTGCGCCCGGAGCGCAGCGACCTTGCAGGTTTTGCGCCAGAAATGACGATTGTCGATTTGCCGAGCTTTACGGCCGACCCGGCCCGCCACGGCTGCCGCAGTCAGACCGTGATTGCCGTTGATCTGACACGCAAGATCGTTCTGATCGGCGGCACGTCCTACGCTGGCGAGATGAAGAAGTCGGTGTTTACCGTTCTTAATCACCTTCTTCCGGAAAAAGGCATCATGCCGATGCACTGCTCGGCCAATGTTGGCGACAACGGCGATACAGCGGTCTTCTTCGGTCTGTCCGGCACCGGCAAAACAACCCTGTCCGCTGATCCGTCACGCACTCTGATCGGCGATGACGAGCACGGCTGGAGCGAAAACGGCGTCTTCAACTTTGAAGGTGGCTGCTACGCAAAGACCATCAAACTGTCTGCAGATGCAGAGCCGGAAATCTATTCCACCACTCAGCGGTTTGGCACGGTTCTGGAGAATGTTGTGCTGGACGCAGACCGGGTTCCGGATTTCGACGATGGTTCGAAAACAGAAAACACCCGGGCCGCTTACCCGATCCACTTCATTTCCAATGCCAGCGACACTGGCTGTGCGCCGGTCCCGAAGACGATCATCATGCTGACGGCAGATGCCTTTGGCGTCATGCCTCCAATCGCCCGGCTCACCCCGGCCCAGGCAATGTATCACTTCCTATCCGGTTACACGGCGAAGGTGGCGGGCACAGAAAAAGGTGTGACCGAGCCGCAAGCGACGTTCTCAACGTGTTTCGGTGCGCCGTTCCTGCCGCGCCATCCGTCCGAATACGGAAATCTTCTTAAGGATCTGATCGCCAAGCACAATGTCGATTGCTGGCTGGTGAACACCGGCTGGACCGGCGGCGCGCATGGTGTCGGCCACCGGATGCCGATCAAGGCGACCCGAACCCTTTTGCAGGCTGCACTCTCCGGTGATCTTTCGAACGCAGAATTCCGGACAGATGCAAACTTCGGCTTCGAAGTTCCTGTTGAAGTTGCCGGTGTCGATACCGAGATCCTGACGCCGCGCGACACTTGGTCCGACAAAGAGGCTTATGACTCACAAGCTGCAAAACTGGTCGACATGTTCGTAAACAACTTTGAGACCTTCGAATCACATGTCGACAAATCTGTCCGCAGCGCAGCCCCATCCGTCCGGCTCGCGGCAGAATAAACATCCGCTGACAAGTGGACCAATTAAGGAGCACCTGCCAACGGGCAGGTGCTTTTTCTTTGGCAGCTTCTTCTTTCATCCGTTTGTGGACCCGCTATATTTACGAATGGATCCAAGGAGATTGAACCATGCAGGATGGCAACAGCCGCACCGCTCCCGACATTTTGGCAACCACCCAAACGTGGAAAGAAGCGGGCCGATCAGTGGCCTTGGCGACTGTCGTTGAGACCTGGGGGTCCGCGCCCCGCCCCGCCGGATCGCATCTGGTGATCGATGCTGATGGCAATTTTGAAGGCTCAGTGTCTGGCGGCTGCGTTGAAGGCGCGGTGGTCGCGGAAGCCATTGATGTGATTGAAACGGGTAAAGCGGCGATGCTTGAATTTGGCGTTGCCGATGAAACAGCTTGGCGGGTTGGTCTGTCTTGTGGCGGCCGCATTCGCGTTTACGTCGAGCCGGTAAACTGATTGAGTATTGTCTATGCCACCTATTGAGACGTTATTGGCCTTTTTTGCCGCGACTGCCCTTTTTGCTTACATGCCAGGCCCTGCCCTGCTTTACACCGCCGCTCAAACGATCGCGCGGGGACGCCGCGCCGGATTTCTTGCAACTCTTGGCATTCATATGGGCTGCTACGTGCACGTCTTTGCGGCAGCTCTCGGGCTCTCCGCGATCTTTTCTGTCGTTCCGAGTCTTTACTTCGCGCTGAAAATCATTGGCGGCGCCTATCTGATTTTTCTCGGCATTCAGATGATCCGCGCACGGGCGGATAGTGGCGCAATACCCAACCTGCCTCAAAAAAGTGGTCGGCGGGCCATGGTGGACAGCTTCCTCGTGGAAGTCCTCAATCCGAAGGTCGCCGTCTTTTTCATAGCATTTCTGCCACAGTTCGTTAGCCCGGAAGCGGCCCTTCCGGTCTGGGCACAGTTCCTCATTCTCGGGACGATCGTCAATTTTGCGTTCACGTCCGCTGACATCGTCACCGTGCTCTTTGCATCAGAAGTCAAAAAGCGTTTCACGCGTCAATCCAGAATGCAGGCAATCACCCGGTGGGCCGGCGGCTCACTGCTTGTCGGACTGGGGCTGAAACTGGCAACGGATCGCACCTGACATGGACCTTTCACTCCTTCGCCAAATGAATGTGGAACGGGCTGCCCGGAGGGCGGCTATCCTGGTCACGGATATGACGGCCGGCAGTCAACGGCTGATCAAGAGGGACGTTGCTTACCGTGACGACCCTCTGGCTGAAGAATTCGACAAGCGCTTCCTGTCCGGCAAATCCGGCCTAGTCAAAACCGATGCAGGCGAGGCTTTTCTTACGGTCTCTGTTCCCGCACCCCGGCTTGTCCTCATCGGCGCCGTACACATCAGCCAGGCACTGGTTCCCATGGCTGAAATTGCAGGCTTCGATGTCAGCGTAATTGATCCACGCACGGCCTTTGCGACCGAAGACCGGTTTCCTGGGTCCAGCTTGTTGGCTGAGTGGCCGGAAGATGTCCTGAAAGCCCGGCCATTTGACCCTTACACCGCCGTCGCGGCAGTCACCCATGACCCCAAGATTGATGATTACCCACTCATGGAAGCGCTCAAGACCGGGTGCTTTTATGTGGGTGCTCTTGGCAGCAGAAAGACCCATGGCAAGCGCCTGGAGCGGTTTCGGGAAGCGGGCTTGTCAGAGGATGTAATGAGCCGGATTGAAGCGCCAATCGGTCTCGACGTTGGTGCAGCCTCCCCTCAAGAAATTGCAGTTGCAATACTCGCCTCCGTGATCAAGGCCTTACGAAAACCCGAAGGGGTTTCGCCATGAAGAGGGGCCTGGAATGAAGTTTGGCCCCGTTGCGCCGATGGAAGCTGAGGGCTGTGTGCTCGCCCACTCGACCAAACTGCCTGGCCTCATCCTCAAGAAAGGGCATCGCTTAACAGAAACCGACTGCGCTCTTTTGAGCGAGGCCGGCTTGGAGACGATTGTTGTTGCGCGCCTCGAAGCCGGAGACCTGGACGAAGACGCAGCGGCAGCCCGACTAGGAGGCGCTGCCAAAGGTGCCGGCCTGTACACGGACGCGCCGTTTACGGGCCGGATGAACCTGTTTTCAGACACCGACGGTGTTCTGGTTATTAATGAAGCCGCGGTCACAGCTGCCAATAGAATAGATCCGGCGATTACCTTTGCAACGCTCGCAAATCATACTCGCGTCACGCCGGGCCGGATGGTTGCCACTGCCAAGATCATCCCGTTCGCTGTGGCCGATAACTTGCTCGAGAAAGCCGAAACCGCGATTAATGGTGCGGTCCGCGTCGCCCCGTTTTCTGCCCGCAAGGTTGGCTTGATCGCGACATGCTTGCCCCATTTGAAACCTTCCACGATGGACAAGACCCGCCGGATACTCGAAGACCGACTTCGGGCAAGCGGCAGTCAGATCGCGGCTGAATTGCGCGTCGACCATACCGAAGAGGCTGTTTCTGCTGCCATCTCCCAAATGAATACCAGCGGCGTGGACTTGCTGATCCTGTTTGGCGCGTCAGCAGTTGTTGACCGGGAAGATGTTCTTCCTGCAGCGCTGGAAAGAGCTGGCGGCGACGTTCGACACCTCGGCATGCCGGTGGACCCGGGTAACCTTCTTATGCTGGGCGATCTCAACGCCACACCTGTGATCGGCGCACCGGGGTGCGCCCGCAGCCCAAAGGAAAACGGCTTTGACTGGATCCTTGATCGCCTGCTCGCCGGATTGGCAGTTTCAACCCAGGACATTACTGGCATGGGTGTTGGAGGCCTCTTGATGGAAATCGGAACACGGCCGCAACCAAGGGCCCCAAAGCCCTCTAGGTCGAAGCCGAAGATCGCAGCGATCATTCTGGGCGCCGGTAAGTCCTCCCGTATGGGTGGACCGAACAAGCTGCTGGCGCAACTGGATGGCAAGTCGTTGATACGTCACGCTGCAGAAACGGCTTGCGGTGCTGATCTGATCGAAACCGTTCTGGTCACTGGTCATCTTGCTGAGAGGGTCGAAGCCGAAGTTGATGATCTTGATCTGAATGTCACGTTTAATGCCGACTATGCAGATGGTATGGCGGGCTCGATCCGCGCTGGCATGAATGCTCTAAAAACTGACCCTGACGCTGTTGTTATTCTTCTCGGCGATATGCCGCGCATTACGCCAGAGGATTTGAACCACCTCATTGGTGCCTACCGGGAAAGCTCCAGCAACCTAATCGTTACAGCGACAGCCGACGGAAAACGCGGTAATCCGGTACTCTGGGACCAGCGATTTTTCGATGCGCTGAAATCCTTGACCGGTGACATTGGCGCTCGACATATTACTGCTGAGAATCCTGGCTTCGTAGCGGAAGTCGAGCTTGGCGATGCGGCCCGGCTCGATTTGGACACACCCCAAGCACTATTTGCAGCCGGTGGGCAGCTCCCGCCAGATGACCAGCAATAAAGCGCTAAACAACGGAAGTTGTTTGGCTTTCTGAGCAAAGGTAAACCAGGCTTAACCGGCTATGCAGGAAATGCAAGGCCGACATGCCTGCTATTCTATTGCAATTTTGTGACATCCGACCTATGTACTCGGTGCGCTTGCTGAAGAGCTCTCTGCTTGCAGGGGTGGGCCATGAAAAACGTCCCGGGCGTCTGCTAAATCCGATTTATTTCAAAGGCTGTTCGGATCCTCACTTGAGGAGGATGCTCGAGCGCTTTTGTTGTGTGCGTATAGAATAAAGGAAACTGTCATGGCTGACTTGTCTCTCCCGCGCCCGGGCTGCTGTAAATGGGCAGAAGGCGACGCTGGAAATTACACCTTTCCGTGCTCCAACCGGGTCGAGCCGGGCGTGTCTTACTGTGACGACCACCGCTCCATCGTTTACATCCCACCGGAAGAGCGCCGCCGCAACCGTTCTGGTGGCGGCATGAGCTTGTCCTTCCGTCGCGCGGCTTAAAACTACAGCTGCTTGTAAAAAAAGCAGTTCTCCGTGGGTCACCCACGCGCCTCAAACCCGGCCCCAGGCCGGGTTTTTTGTCGGCGCCCCTGGCACTTTTGACGACCGACCTTTGCGCCAATACGTTCCAATTTCCGTATATTTTACCTATTCATTCAATTTACCCTGCGTTCTTTGCCCCCTATTTACTGCGACCTCAAAGCTTTTGCTGTTTCATTTTTAGATATTTTTTATTCAATTATTGTGGCCAGTTAAGACTTTGTTTTTAACCGACCGGTACTTTTTCCCGTACTAGATTTGTTGCAAAGCAACCTAGACGACGGGCAGGATGGGTATACACCTGGTTGAAAATGAGAAGGAACGCCTGGACGCGCTGCACGCACTGCAGATCGTGGGCTCTGAGCGTTTGCCGGAATATGATGCGGTGGTGGAAGCCGTTGCAGCCATCTTCGATTGCCCCATCGCATTGATTTCTCTGGTAGATGAACGGGTTCAATGGTTCAAGGCCGCCTGCGGCGTTGATATCGAAGGCACTGCGAGAGAAGTTTCCATCTGCCAACATGCCCTTTCAGCTGATGATCTGTTTGTCGTTCCAGATACACTGAGCGATGAAAGATTCTGCGACAATCCGTTGGTCATGGGCGAGCCGAATATCCGGTTCTATGCCGGTTGTCCTCTAAGTCTGGATGGAAAGAACAGGCTCGGCACTCTCTGCGTTATCGACCAAAGACCGCGCAAGCCGGCCCGGCAGCAATTGAACCAGCTACGACGTATGGGCCGGGTGGTCGAGGGGCTTCTGAAATCTCATCAGGCAAATGTAGAAAAAGAAGCCGCGCTTGCGCGTGCAGAAGCAGAACATGAAGAGGCCGTGGGCAAAGGCCGGCTGCTTGAGGAAATTGCCGCCGTATCGGGCGTTGGTGGCTGGGAGTTGTGCATGAACTCTCAAAAGCTGACATGGACGCGGAAGACCCACGAGATCCATGACGTGTCTGATGACTATGTCCCCAACGTCGAAACAGCCATTGACTTCTATGCGCCAGAGGCCCGGGGGACAATCACCAAGGCGGTTGCGCGTGGTATTGAGCAAGGTCGCGGCTGGGATGCTGAACTGCCCCTGGTAACCGCCAAAGGTCGCCAAATCTGGGTGCGCGCTGTGGGCCGCCCAATCGAAAAGGACGGCGAAACCATCAAGCTTGTTGGCGCATTTCAGGACGTAACTGAGCGGAAACAAGTTGAACAAGCGGTCCGCGAATCCGAAGCCGCACACCGGACGACGCTTGAGACGCTCAGTGAAGGTGTCTTGGTGCTGACCCGGTCCGGCATCATCCAGTCTTGCAATCCGGCAGGCGCGAAATTGCTTGATTCTACGACCGAGCGTCTCGTCGGCCGAAACGTCAAAGATCTCACAGTCGCTGTTATTTGCGACCTCGGGGTTACACACCAAGGGGTTAATACGCTCGAACTTGCGGCAAAAGATCCGCTCCTCGTCTGCGATGCCACGGCTGAACTCAAACACAGTGGCAAAGCGGCGTCGCGATGGTTGCGTGTCAATGCAAGACCCATTGCACAAGGCGGCGATTACGCCCTTGATGGGGTCGTTGTTTCTCTGACCGACATCACGGAAACCAAACGCCAGGCGAATACGCTCCAAGGCATTTTCGACAATTTCCCGGGCGGTGTGGCGCACTATAGCGACAACTTCCAGCTCGCATCTTACAACGATGAATTCGGCAAACTGCTCGGTTATCCCGCCGATATGTTGCGGCAGAAGTTGCACATTCTTGATTACCTCAAGTTTTCAGCCGAAAGAGGTGATTATGGCCCCGGGGACCCGGAAAAACTTGCTCTGGAGAAGTTCAGGCTGAACTCTCCCTCCGAAGCCTACAGCTACGAGCGGCACACCGCTGATGGGCGATACCTCGAAGTCCGCTACACCCCATTGCCGGCGGGCGGTTCCATTTTCAATTTCTTTGACGTGACTGATCGCAAGGAAATGGAGAAAACGTTGGCCGAGAGCGAACGTCTGGCCCGAGACAGGCTGGCAGAGCTCGAGGCCGTCCTTGGCAACATGCGCCAAGGCGTGAGCGTATTCGACAAGGATGGCAGGCTCATCTTGTGGAACCAGCAATACCTGGACATCTTCCGGAAGCCCTATGGCGAGGTGCGTGAAGGTGTCAGCCTGATTGAATTGCTTCAGGCAGAAAAAGACCGTGGCGATTTCGACGGCGACGTCGAAGAACACTATAATTCGCTCTATGAAAAACTGTCCCGCGGCGAGGTTGTCCGAACGAAATTTACACATCCCGACGGCAAGGTGATTGGGGTGGTCCATGCACCATTGCCGGACGGTGGATGGATCGGGACCCACGAAGACATCACGTTGCGCGAAGAAGCCGCAGCGCGCATTACCCATGCAGCCCATCACGATGACCTAACGGGTCTCGCTAACCGCGCACTCTTCACGGCACGCCTTCAAGAAGCCCTGCTTGATGCCCAGATGCAGGGGACGGGCGGACATCTGTTATTGCTGGATCTTGATCGCTTCAAACCAGTCAACGACACCTATGGGCACGATGTCGGGGACGAGCTGCTCTGTCAGGTTGCGCAGAGGTTCAAGGAGTGTGTACGTGCAACCGACCTTGTTGCACGCATTGGCGGGGACGAGTTTGCAATTATTCTTCAAGGCGGCGGGCCAAGCGAGCCCTGGGTGACCGAGATCGCAGAGCGGCTGGTAGCGGCACTCAATGAGCCCTTTGATGTCTTTGCCCATAATGTTTCGATCGGGATCAGCATCGGGATTTCTTATATTGGTGCAGACGCCGCAACCATTGAATCCCTGCAGAAAAAAGCTGACATCGCGCTCTATGAAGTCAAGCAGAATGGGCGCAACGGCTTCCGGTTCTACGAGGCTGGCCGCGCCCACAAGGTTATCCGCGGCGGTGCGGCCTGAACGAAACTTCGCAAACGTTTTTTCAGGTAAAAAACAAAAAACGCGATCCAATCCGGACCGCGTTTTCAAAAATACGTTTCTGAGTGTTAGCTGATTAGGCAGCCTTGAGAGCTTCTGCGACGTCCTTCAACTGAGACAGTGTCATTTCTGCCTTCTGCTTGGTGTCGTCGTCTTTCGCGTCAGCAACATCCTCTTCGGCGTTTTTGATCGCCTGAGCCAGTTGGTCTTCGCTGATTTCAGACACCGGGATCGCCTGTTCGGCCAAGACGGTCAGACCGCCTGGAGCAATGTCAGCAAACCCGCCGCGCACGAAATACTCATCCCAGGATCCAGCATCCGTGCGGACTTTCAGAATGCCCGGCTTGATGGTGGACATGAACGGGCTGTGGTTCTTCAGAACGCCAAACTCGCCTTCGGTGCCCGGTACAACGACCTCGGCAACCTGTTCGGACAGGAGCTGGCGCTCCGGCGAGACCAACTCAAACTGGAAAAGTTCAGCCATTTGGCGTCTTCCTTGTCAGTCATCGGTTCAGATGGCAGGCAGTAGGCCGGACCATCAAACAAGAGAAAACCGGACGCCGTTTTCCGGCGTCCGATCCAATGCCTTAAGCGGCTTCTGCAGCCAGCTTTTGAGCTTTCTCGATGGCTTCTTCGATGGAACCAACCATGTAGAAAGCAGCTTCCGGCAGGTGGTCGTATTCACCGTCAACAAGGCCTTTGAAGCCCTTGATGGTGTCTTCCAGAGCAACCAGCTTGCCCGGAGAACCGGTGAAGACCTCAGCCACGAAGAACGGCTGCGACAAGAAGCGCTCGATCTTACGGGCACGTGCCACGGTGAGCTTATCTTCTTCAGACAGTTCGTCCATGCCGAGGATGGCGATGATGTCCTGAAGAGCCTTGTAGCGCTGCAGAGTACCCTGAACAGCACGGGCTGTTTCGTAGTGCTCTTCACCAATGATACGGGCATCCAGCATACGGGATGAGGAATCCAGCGGATCCACAGCCGGGTAGATGCCTTTTTCAGCGATTGCGCGGTTCAGAACCGTGGTCGCATCCAAGTGAGCAAAGGTCGATGCCGGTGCCGGATCGGTCAAGTCATCGGCAGGAACGTAAACGGCCTGAACCGAGGTGATCGAGCCCTTGTTCGTGGTGGTGATCCGCTCCTGCATGCCGCCCATGTCGGTGGCAAGTGTCGGCTGGTAACCCACAGCAGACGGGATACGACCGAGAAGCGCGGACACCTCAGAACCAGCCTGGGTGAACCGGAAGATGTTGTCCACGAAGAACAGAACGTCCTGACCTTCATCACGGAAGTGCTCGGCGACTGTCAGACCAGTCAAAGCAACACGGGCACGTGCTCCGGGAGGCTCGTTCATCTGACCGTAAACGAGGGCCGCTTTGGAGCCTTCTCCGCCGCCTTCCTTGTTCACGTTGGATTCGATCATTTCCCAGTAAAGGTCGTTACCTTCACGGGTGCGCTCGCCAACACCGGCGAATACGGAGTAACCGCCGTGCGCCTTAGCGATGTTGTTGATCAGTTCCATGATGAGAACGGTTTTGCCAACGCCGGCGCCGCCGAACAGACCGATCTTACCGCCCTTTGCGTACGGTGCGAGAAGGTCAACGACCTTAATACCCGTCACAAGGATTTCAGCTTCGGTCGACTGCTCGATGAATTCCGGAGCTTCTTGGTGAATACCGCGCTTCTGCTCGTGCTTGATTTCGCCAGCATCGTCAACCGGCTCACCAATCACATTCATGATGCGGCCGAGTGTACCGTCCCCAACCGGAACCATGATGGCAGAACCGGTGTCGACAACTTCCTGACCGCGGACCAGACCCTCGGTGGAGTCCATCGCGATGGTACGTACTGTGTTCTCGCCCAGGTGCTGAGCAACTTCGAGCACCAAGCGGTTGCCCTGGTTGTCCGCTTCAAGAGCGTTCAGGATCAACGGCAGATGGTCATCGAACTTGACGTCGACAACGGCGCCGATGACCTGGGTGACCCGTCCGACTTTTTTGTCAGCCATATCCCTAATCCTCGTCTCGATCCCGTTACAGCGCTTCAGCGCCTGAGATAATTTCAATCAATTCGGTCGTAATCTGAGCCTGGCGCTGGCGGTTATAGTTGATCGTCAGCTTGTCGATCATGTCGCCGGCGTTGCGCGTCGCGTTGTCCATTGCGGACATACGAGCGCCCTGCTCAGATGCAGCGTTTTCCAGAAGCGCCCGGAAAACCTGGATGGAGATGTTCCGCGGCAGGAGATCAGCTAGGATCTCAGCCTCATCCGGCTCATACTCATAGACCGCGCTTGCACCACCTTCATCCGTACCTTCGCTTGCCTCAAAATGGGCCGGGATCAACTGCTGGGCAGTCGGAACCTGAGCGATAACGGATTGGAAGGTCGCATAGAACAATGTGCAGACGTCAAACTCTCCATTTTCATACATGGAGAGAACCTTGCGCCCAATTTCATCCGCATTGGAGAAACCGACGTTTTTGACGCCGCGCAGCTCGATGGTCTCGATCACGTGCTGGCCAAGGTCGCGCTTGATCGCGTCGAAACCTTTTTTGCCAACACACAGGATCTTGACCGTCTTGCCTTGGCCGATCAGGCTTTTGGCCTTTTCGCGTGCCAGCTTAGCGATGTTAGTGTTGAAGCCCCCGCAAAGACCGCGTTCGGCCGTTGCAACGACCAGGAGATGAACCTGGTCATTGCCCGTACCGGACATCAGCTTCGGAGCGTCGTCGCGGCCTTCGAAAGCCACGGCGAGGTTGGCCAGCACGCTCTCCATGCGTTCCGCATAGGGGCGCGCGGCCTCCGCAGCTTCCTGGGCACGACGCAGTTTCGCCGCGGCCACCATCTGCATGGCCTTGGTGATTTTCTGCGTCGCCTTTACGGAAGCGATGCGGTTTCGTAAGTCCTTCAGGCTCGGCATGGCCGCCCCTGCTCCTTATCCCGGCGTGTGGTCTTAGGCGAAGTTCTTAGCGAACGCGTCAAGCGCAGCTTTCAGCTTGCCAGTGAGGTCGTCGTCGAGGGCTTTCTTTTCCCAGATCGCGTCGAGCAGTTCTTTGTGCTCACCACGCAGGAACAGAAGCAGACCTTCTTCGAATTCCTTCACACGATCAACCGGATGGTTGTCGAGGTATCCGTTCACGCCAGCATAGATCACGGCGACCTGCTCTTCAGTCTTCAGCGGCGAAAACTGCGGCTGCTTCAGAAGTTCGGTCAAACGTGCACCGCGGTTCAACAGGCGCTGAGTGGTGGCGTCAAGGTCGGAGCCGAACTGCGCGAACGCAGCCATTTCACGGTACTGAGCCAGCTCACCCTTAATGGGGCCAGCAACCTGCTTCATCGCCTTGATCTGAGCCGAGGAACCCACGCGGGAAACCGACAGACCAACGTTCACAGCCGGGCGGATACCCTGATAGAACAGGTCCGTTTCAAGGAAGATCTGACCGTCGGTGATCGAGATTACGTTGGTCGGAATAAACGCAGACACGTCGTTGCCCTGAGTCTCAATGACCGGAAGTGCGGTCAGGGAGCCCTTGCCATGGTCTTCGTTCAGCTTCGCAGCACGTTCCAGCAGACGGGAGTGCAGGTAGAAAACGTCGCCCGGGAAAGCTTCACGTCCCGGCGGGCGGCGCAGAAGCAGTGACATCTGACGATAAGCAACAGCCTGCTTGGTCAGATCGTCGTAACCGATCACGGCGTGCATGCCGTTGTCGCGGAAGAACTCACCCATTGCACAGCCGGCAAACGGCGCCAGGAACTGCAGCGGGGCAGCTTCGGATGCGGTCGCGGCGATAACGATGGAGTATTCCAGAGCGCCGTTGTCTTCCAGTGTCTTGACGAACTGGGCAACGGTAGAACGCTTCTGACCAACCGCAACGTAGATGCAGTACAGTTTTGCATCTTCGTCGTCGCCGGCATGAAGCGGCTTCTGGTTGAGGAATGTGTCAAGGATGATCGCGGTCTTACCGGTCTGACGGTCACCAATCACGAGCTCGCGCTGGCCGCGGCCAACCGGGATCAGGGCGTCAATGGCTTTCAGGCCAGTGGACATCGGTTCGTGCACGGACTTACGCGGCAGGATGCCCGGCGCTTTAACGTCCACACGGCGCTTTTCAGTAGCTTCGATCGGGCCTTTGCCATCGATCGGGTTGCCGAGCGGATCGACAACGCGGCCAAGAAGACCTTTACCAACCGGAACTTCCACGATGGCGCCGGTCCGCTTGACGGTGTCGCCTTCTTTAATGTCACGGTCAGAACCGAAGATAACGACACCGACGTTGTCGGATTCCAGGTTCAGGGCCATGCCCTTGATACCGCCCGGGAATTCGACCATCTCACCAGCCTGAACTTTGTCCAGACCATAAACACGGGCGATACCGTCACCGACGGAGAGCACCTGACCAACTTCAGAAACTTCGGCTTCCTGGCCAAAGCTCTTGATCTGGTCCTTGAGGATTGCGGAGATTTCCGCGGCCCGAATATCCATCAGCCGACCTCTTTCATCGCGAACTTGAGTGAATTGAGCTTGGTACGCAGCGACGTATCGATCATGCGGGACCCGACTTTGACCACAAGGCCGCCGATCAGGGCAGGATCAACCTTAGCTGCGATGTTTACAGATTTGCCCGTGGAAGCAGAGAGCGCTTCTTTCAGGGCAGAGACATGTTCGTCAGACAGAGCAGCGGCAGACACCACTTCAGCTGTTTCTTCGCCGCGCTTTTCTGCAAGCAAGGCGCGGAAAGACTTGATCATGTCAGGAAGGACGAAGAGGCGCCGGTTACGGGCTGCCAACTTCACGAAATTTGCGGCCAGGCCTTTGATGCCAGCCTTGTCGAGAAGTGCTGCGAGCGCTGCAAGCTGCTCTTCAGCACTGAATGCCGGGCTTTTCACAAGACGGACGAGATCTTCGCTTTCGGAAAGCATGCCTTCAAAAGCAGTCAGATCCCGTTCCACGTCAGCCGTTACGCCGTCGCCTTCAGCTAGGTCGAGAAGGGCGGACGCATAACGCTGTGCCACGCCGGATACGAGAGATACGTTGTCAGTCACCAGGTCCGTGCTCTCTGACGTTTTTCATGTCCGCAAAACGGCTAGCGTCCGCAAGACATTGAAAAAATGAATGATTTCAAGGTCAGAAGGTATGACGGTTAAACCGTTCCCCCAAAGCCGCGCCTCAATTAGCACAGGGTTTCCCAGTGTGCAACGCCGCGGGGAGGCTGTTCTTGCCGATTCATTGGTGTTTTTTACCCATCCGCGACAAAAAGCCTTGCAGATCAATGTGTCACTGGCCGTATAAACCTTTAGACGGTGGCCGCTTTTGAGACCGTGTTTGCAGTCGTTCTCATTGCGGGTCTACCACGAAAGACCAACACATCCTGCGACGGCTAAGCCACCGAAAGCCTTCTATACCAAAGCAGCCCATCCGTTTCGGACTATGCGCTGTGTTACAGAAAGTGCTGCGGATCAATATCGATCTGTACGCGAAGGCCTTTCGTCGGCTTCGGGCCGTTTGAAAGCCAGCTCCTAATATAAGACTGCAAGTCATATTGCTTCGGCGCCATCGCCAAAAGGCGAAACCGGTAGCGTCCTCGAACCATGGCCAAAGCGGCTTCTGCAGGCCCAAGCAGCGTAACGGCCGGGTCCGGCGGCGCCACCCGCGCAAGCTGGCGGGCAAAACTTTCCGCAAAATTCCTGTCAGGACCTGAGATTACGACAGCTGCCAATCGACCAAATGGCGGCAGCCCAGCGGCGCGGCGCGCTTCGATCTCCGCCTGATAAAACGCGTGCTTATCGTTTGAGAGCAGCGCCTTGATGACAGGATGATCGGCGCTGTAGGTCTGCAGAAAGCCTTTGCCGCCGCCGGTGACGCGGCCCGCTCGGCCCGTGACCTGGGCAAGCAGTTGGAAGGTCTTTTCAGCGGCACGCGGATCGCCATGCGCCAGGCCGAGATCTGCATCAACCACGCCAACCAGCTTCAGTTTCGGGAAATTGTGGCCTTTGGCGACCAACTGAGTTCCGATGATAATATCAGCGCCGCCCTCTTCGACGACCTTCATTTCCCGCTTCAATCGCTCAGGCCCACCAGGCAGATCAGACGACAGAACCAACGTCCGGGCCTGCGGAAAGAGTTCGCTCACCTCTTCGGCGATCCTTTCAACACCGGGGCCACAGGCTACCAGCGTATTGGTGCTTTGGCACGAAGGGCAACTTTCAGGGACACGCTCATTATGCCCGCAGTGGTGACACACCAGTTTCTTTTGAAACCTGTGCTCGACCAGCCAGGTGCTGCAATGCGGGCATTGGAACCTGTGACCACAGGTGCGGCATAATGTCAGGGGAGCGTATCCACGGCGATTCAGGAACAACAGCGCCTGATCCCCGTTGGCGTAAGTTTCCTTGATTGCGCCCACCAAACCCGGTGCCAGCCAACGCCCCTGTTCCGGTCCGTCCAGGCGCATATCAATGGCCGATAGATCGGGAAGCGCAGCGCCGGACGCCCGGTCAGGTAATTCGACCAGACCATAGCGGCCCTGCTCAGCATTGACCCGGCTCTCGATCGACGGTGTCGCGGAGGCCAGGACTACCGGGAAGCGTGAAATATGCCCGCGCACGACGGCCATGTCCCGTGCGCTATAGGGCACACGGTCATCCTGCTTGAAGGCAGCGTCATGCTCTTCGTCGACGATGATCAGCCCGAGTTCCTTGAATGGTAAAAAGAGAGAGGAACGCGCGCCGATGACGACACGGACATCGCCAGATGCAACACCGCGCCAAACCCTCGCCCGGTTCTTTGGTGTAATTTCAGAGTGCCACTCGGCCGGGTAAACACCGAAGCGCTGTTCAAACCGCCGCAGAAACTGTTCTGTCAGCGCAATTTCAGGCAGAAGCACCAGTGCCTGCTTATCCCGCCGCAAGGCTTCCGCGATTGCTTCGAAGTAGACCTCGGTCTTGCCAGACCCGGTCACACCGTCAATCAAGGTCACTGCGGCGCCTTTGTCGAAACTCTCTGATAGCGTCTCCGCAGCTGCTTGCTGGGCCGGTGTCAGATCCTTTTGCGAATAGTCGATTTGAGGACGTGGCGGCGGGGGTGCTGCCGGCATGGAGACGATCTCTAGCACCTCTTGTTGAACCAGTCCGTCAATGACGGATGCGCTGACACCGGCTGCATGTGCGAGGCCGCTTTTTGTCCACGCAAATCCGTCTTCCATCGTTCCGAGAACACGGCGGCGGGCGGGCGTCATCCGCTCTGGCTCCGCACCTTCGATCCGCCGGACACCTGGAACCGGGGCTTCCGGTTCGAGTGCCTCTTCAGACCGCAGCACCATGCGCACAACCATGCCCGGTGCACCGAGCGTCCAGCCGGCTACCCAATCCACAAACCGGCGGAGATCCTTATCGAGCGGCGGCGTGGTGTCGTAAACGTGGGAAATCGATTTGAGTTTGTTGGGATTGATCGCCGCATCAGGCTCACCATCCCAGACCGCTCCGATGACCTCCCGCGTTCCCAACGGCACCCGGACGATCGTGCCCGGCACTACAGAATGCCCAGCAGGGACCTTATAGGTATAAGCAACCGGCACGGCGACGGGTACCAGCACGCTGGCAATCGTGTCTTTCGGCTCCAAATCGTCAAACAGCACGGCAGGTCACATTTTTCGGCATGGCATTTCGTGGTCCACACACCCACGGATGAGAGATGCGGAACGCTCTGCGGAGATCGCCCGGATCCTTGTTCCGTTCAAGCGAAATAATTTTTGAGGTACGTACCGCAAAAAGGCTTTCACCAGAGAATCAGGGCTTCAGTTAGACTGCATCCTAGGCTAAAGAGAGCGCAGCTGACCATTCATTCGTTCGCTTGCCGACGGAGGCAGGCTGCAAAGGCGTACACACAAGCGCCATTGGGAGAAATCATTCATGAAGTTTTTCGTCGACACCGCGGATACCGCGGAGATCCAGGAACTCGAAGCCACGGGCCTCTTGGACGGCGTCACCACAAATCCGTCCCTGATCGCCAAGTCCGGCAAGGATTTCAAAGACGTGATTGCCGAGATCTGCAAGATCACAAATGGTGACGTTTCAGCAGAAGTCGCAGCAACCGACTTCGACACCATGATCAAGGAAGCCCATGTCCTGCGTGCGATCGCAGACAACGTGGTCATCAAGCTTCCGCTGACATTTGACGGTCTGAAAGCCTGTAAGCAGCTGACGAGCGAAGGCACGAAGACAAACGTCACCTTGTGCTTCTCGGCCAACCAAGCCCTGCTCGCAGCAAAGGCTGGCGCGACATACATTTCGCCGTTCATTGGCCGCCTCGACGATATCAATCTTGATGGTATGGAACTGATCAGAGAAATCCGCGTCATCTATGACAACTATGGCTTTGACACCGAGATCCTGGCCGCGTCCATCCGCACACCCAATCACGTCAAGGACTCTGCGATCATCGGTGCTGACGTGGTCACCGTTCCGCCGGCAACGCTGAAGTCCCTGGTCAAGCACCCGCTGACCGACAAGGGCCTGGATGCGTTCTTGAGCGACTGGGCCAAGACCGGTCAGAGCATCCTTTAAGGCGCTCGCGGATCGGGTGCAGCATGCGCTGCATCCCGGTTCGCTTAAGAAACACGATCAGAGGCTCCGGTTAGTCCGGGGCCTTACTTTTATGTTGCTAAGCCGGCGATCAAAAAGCGGTGGCACTCGGCTCTTCATTTTTCTATTTTGAGCCGCGGTTCTGGCATTTGACGGCCGGACAGCCCAGCCATTCAGGCAAATCCCGATCCCAAGTGGCCTGACCCCGGTGACAGACGGAAGCGCTCAGGGTATTCGTGGATTTGAAAACAGACAGCAAGAGCGCGGGTTAAAGCGCTGAAGGATAGGAAACACACAATGACGGGTTCGAGAATCGTCTTGATTGACCGCCACCCCGGCCGGTCCGCGCAAACCATTGGCGTGGCGCGGGAATTGGGCACCGACCCCGATCTCATCCATGAACCGTCTGTGGGCGTGGTTGGCACAAAAGGCGACAGCCAGTGTTATCTCGGTGTGGCGAGCAAGGTCGATGCCATCCATGAGCACTTGAAATCGCGCATCGGCAGCGGCGAAGGTCAACTGAAATACCGGCTGGTCCAGCCGGAATACACGATTGCGACGTCCGACGGCATCCGCAACGGCACGCGCGAAATGCGCTATTCGCTCATCGGGCGCGAAGTCACCAACGATGGTTTGTGCGAGCACCTGGAAGCCTCCGGTCTGGCTGGCACGATCGCCGTCGTCGCCTGTGACAAGCCGCCGGTCGGCACCATGGCTGCAGTTCTTGAGCGTAATGAACCGGCGATCATCATGTCCGATGGCACAATCCGCCCGGGCAAGGATCCGGAAACCGGTGAGATGCTGGACATCGTGAGCGCCTATCAGGTGGCCGGACACCCGGACAAAGCCGTTAGAGACCGCATTGCCTGCAACGCGTGTCCGGGCATTGGCAGCTGCGGCGGCATGTTCACCTACAACACCATGCAGACCTTCATCGGCGTTGTCGGCCTGCAGCCACTCCACATGGTTGCACCACCGTCCGACGATCCCCGCCGCTTAGAGGAATTCCCGCAGCAGCTCGTTTCCTATCTCGCCGACATGATGGAAAAGGGCCTGAAACCGCGCGACATCGTCAAGCGCGATTCGCTGCGCAATGCGATCATCGTCGCCATGGCCATCGGCGGGTCCACCAACGTTGTTCTGCACGTTCCGGAAATCGCCCGCGCAGCTGGCTATGAGCACTTCTGGCGCGATGTGATGACACCGGAAGAGTTCAATCACCTCTCTCAGCATGTGGTCCCGGTTCTGACAAACGCACGGCCGTACGGCAAATATTCCATGCTCGACATCGATCGCGTTGGCGGGGTTCAGGTGATCGTTAAGGAACTGCTGGATGCGGGTCTTCTGAATGGCGACATGATGACCTGCACCGGCCGTACCTTGGCCGAACAGGTTGCGGACCTCAATGCAGTCGCACCCGACGGCGACGTCATTCATTCCGTTTCAGAGCCGTTCAAGCCGACGGGCGGCCTTCGCATGCTCGGCGGCAACCTGTCGCCGGATTTCTCGGCCATCCTGAAACTTGCCGGTGTTGAAGGCGGTCTTGAAGACAATCTTTTCAAGGGCCGTGCGCGTGTGTTCGAACGCGAAGCCGGTCTGATCCAGGCCCTTGATGAAGCACCGAACAGCTTCCAGGACCATGACATGGTCATTGTCCGCTATGACGGCCCAAGCGGCGGTCCGGGCATGCCGGAAATGCTCGACCCGACATCGCGTATCACGACGCTGTGCCGGGAGCGCGGCATCGTGATTGCCCTTATGACAGATGCCCGCTTCTCTGGCGGCTCAGTCGGTCTGGTGATTGGCCACGTGGGTCCGGAAGCAGCCCTTGGCGGCCCGATTGCCTTTGTCGAGGACGGTGATGAGATTGTCGTTGACCTCAACACCAATACCCTGAATTGCCCGGCGCTGGACGATGCAGCAACGCTCGCAGCCCGCAAGGCCGTTTGGGACAAGGCTGTTGCAGACAACGGCGGCATTCATCCGAACTGCGGCATTGCTGACACCCGTCTTCTACACCGGGCCCGTCACACGGCTGTTCCGGCCGTCCGTGGCGGTGGCCTGCACCCGAACCGGGAAGTCTGGGTGCGCGACCCACGCCCGGCTGAAAAATCCGGGTTTGAACCGCGCAACCGCCATCGGAGCGCCTAAACGCTCTAGCATCAGCGTCGAAAACAATAGAACGCCCCGGCCAGATCAGGCCGGGGCGTTTTTTTGGGATCCACGCTTCAATCCGACGGTCCGAGAACTCTGGAGATCCGTGCCCAAACAGCATCAATATCTGCATGCATGTTTGCTGCGACTTGCCGGACCCAAGGTTCCCCCTTTATGGCTGTGCGTGATGCAACCGGACCAAGTTCGGAAATCACCATCTCAGTGTCGCGCAGCAGCGGCCGCCAATTCACTACCCCGGTTTCAGGGAATTGCTTCAATTCCGTGCGGCGATCCTCCTGCAGCCGTCTGGCCAGCTCTTCGGACTGCGCCATGCCGGTCTCTATCCGCTTTGCCACCCCCTCCTGCCCCCAGGCCAGCAGCGTTCCAAGAAGCGCGATACCGGCAGCGCTCCGGGAGCCCTGAACACCGATATTTGGATTTGCCAAATAAGAACTGCCGAAAGCGATTGCCTCCTGGGCAATCGGGTCAGCAAAAAAGACCAGCGCAGAGTCCTTTGGTTGAAACAGCCACTTGTGCGCTGAAACGGCAATACTGTCAGCACGCTCAATACCAGAAAAACGATCCGCATATTTGGTCAAACGCAGCGGGCCGCCCCACGCCGCATCCACATGGACCCACATTGGATGGGCGGCAGAGCCACCTTTGAGCTTGGCAATGTCCAACTCGTCTATCACGCCGCGCCCGGTGGTTCCGCCGGTCAGCACAAGAACTGCTCCGGAAAGCTCTGGCAGCGCGTCGATTGTCATCCGGCCGCTTTCGGCGACGGTCATCGGTTCGAACGGAAGACCCAATATCTGCGCACATTTTGGCACGGATACATGGGCGTCGGCAGAAGCAATTACCCGTGTTGCTCCATGCTCCCGCGCGCACCAAAGCGCAGCCAGGTTGGCAAGGGTCGAACCACAACACATGTGGCCTGTGGTCATGCCGAAATAAGGTGCAAGCCAGGCAATGACCCGGGCTTCGGCTTCTGTCGCGAACGGGCTGAGATCCGGATGAAGAAGGTTTTGATTGTATTCCGCATTCAAACTAACAAGGCGTGCAGCGATTCCCGCCGGGGCTGGATCCATATGGGCAAAGGCGTCCGGTGCACCCAGGTCTGCGGACCGGGTTCGCACTTGCTCGGCCAGCACTGAAAACGCTTCATCATCGCCAAGTCCTTTGGCTGGCAATTGATCGGTCAAATCGGACACGTCAACCATTTCTCAATCGCACTCCCGGATCTGTTTCGAAACGGCAGACCGCCAAACAACGAAATTGTCTTTTCGCAGTATGGCACATCAGAGAACTGATGGCAGGTTCGTCGCTTCTCGTCCGGAATGACCAATTGCACCCTGGCAAAAACAGAGATAGCTTCGATTATAAAAGCTATTTCCAGAACGCCGGAGGGACCCGGTCGCCTGCGGAAAATGGCATGGACAACGGAGGACCCTTTTATGAAAACGCGGATTACCGAGCTCTTTGGAATTGAACATCCGATCATTCAGGGCGGCATGCACTATGTCGGTTTTGCAGAGCTCGCGGCGGCTGTTTCAAATGCCGGCGGGCTTGGAACGATCACGGGTCTAACTCAAAAGACACCGGAAGCCCTTGCCAACGAGATCGCCAAATGCCGGGATCTCACCGACAAGCCGTTTGCGGTGAACCTCACCTTTTTGCCGACGGTGAACGCACCTGACTATCCAGGCTATGTGAAGGCGATCATTCAAGGCGGGGTCAAGGTGGTGGAAACCGCTGGCCGCAATCCGCAACAGGTGATGCCCTACCTGAAAGACGCGGGCATCAAGGTGATCCACAAATGCACCTCCGTCCGGCATTCCCTGAAAGCCCAGGCCATTGGCTGTGATGCGGTCTCGGTGGATGGGTTTGAGTGCGGCGGCCACCCGGGCGAAGACGACATTCCGAACATGATCCTATTGCCGCGCGCTGCAGATGAACTGGAAATCCCCTTTGTGTCCTCCGGCGGCATGGCCGATGCCCGCAGTCTCGTCGCCTCGCTCGCCATGGGTGCGGAAGGTATGAACATGGGCACGCGCTTCATCGCCACGAAGGAAGCGCCGGTGCATCAAAGGGTCAAGGATGCGATTGTCGCCGCCTCCGAACTCGACACCCGTCTGGTCATGCGCCCGCTGCGCAACACGGAACGCGTCCTCAACAATGCCGCTGTCGAGCGTTTGCTGGAGAAGGAAAAGAGCCTCGGCGACGATTTGAAATTCGAGGACATCATCGAGGAAGTCGCAGGCGTCTATCCGAAGATCATGATGGACGGCGAAATGGATGCCGGGGCCTGGTCTTGCGGGATGGTGGCCGGTCTGATCGATGACATTCCAACCTGCAAGGAGCTGATCGACCGGATCATGAGTGAAGCCGATGCCCTGATCCGCCAGCGGCTGGAAGGCATGGTTGGCGGCGTTGCCGTCGCAGCTGAATAAGTGTCAGGGGAGAAAGAGATGGACTATCAAACGATCCTCTGGAGCCATGAAAACGGCGTTGCCGAGATCACCATGAATCGGCCAGACAACGCCAACGCGCTCAGTGCCCGCATGTCGGATGAACTCTTCGATGCGGCTTGCCGGTGCGAGGCAGAGGGTGCGCGCGCGGTCATCCTCACCGGATCCGGCCGTATGTTCAACGCGGGCGGTGACTTGCAGGAATTTGATGACGCTGAGGACAAGGCCGACCATGTCACCCGCATGGCGACAATTCTCCATGCAGCGCTTTCCAGGTTCTCGCATATGGATGCGCCGGTGATCATGGCGGTGAACGGCTCGGCCGGTGGTGGCGGGTTTTCCATCGCGATTTCCGGCGACATCATTCTGGCGTCCGAAAAGGCAAAATTTGTCTCCGCTTACACGGCCTCCGCGCTGACACCTGACGGGTCGTCGTCCTATTACCTTGCCAAGCACATTGGTTTGCTGCGGGCGAAGGAGCTGATGCTGACCAACCGGGTATTGACCGCCAAGGAAGCCTGCGAGTGGGGGCTGGTGACCCGTGTGGTCGCCCCGGATGATTTGATGGCGGAAGCGCGTGCACTCGCAGCCCAATTTGCCACCGGACCAACCAAGGCCTACGGCGGTGTGAAGCGCCTTTTGCAGACCGCGTATTCCGAAGGGCTGGAAACCCAGCTCGACAAGGAAAGCCGGTCGATTGCCGCCATGATGAAAACCCATGACGGCGCGCATGGGATCGCCTCGTTCCTTGCCAAGAAAACACCGGAGTACAAGGGCAAATGAGCCGCGCACCGATTGAAGATGACTGTGGCATTGGCCAGGCGCTGAACATCGTTGGCGAATGGCGCACGCTCTTGGTCCTGCGCAATCTCTTCAACGGCATGCGCACCTTTGATGCCATGCAGACCCATCTCGGGATTTCGTCGAGCGTGCTGGCAGCCCGCCTCAAAACCTTGAGTGAGGCGGGCATCGTGGAGAAGCGACCCTTACCTGAGGATGGCCGGTCTCATGAATACCGGCTGACAGAAAAGGGACTGGATCTTTATCCCGTGCTCGTCGCCTTGCTGCATTGGGGGGAGAAATGGACCCCCAACGGCCGGGGACCGCGCATGACCCTGACAGAACGCGCAACCGGTTTGCCGGTCCGCGACATGGCGGTGACGGCCCAGGACGGGCGGCCGCTTGGGCCCCAGGAGGTCACACCCGTACCGGGCCCGGGCGCGAGCGACTATACCCGCGTCCTGACGGCCCGCTGGGCAAACAAGAAGGAGGAAACCGCATGACATCCGACTGGGCAGCTGCAAAGAAAAAGATCAGCGTCGAAGGTCATGACATGGCCTATGTGGAGCGCGGGCAAGGGCGCCCGATCGTCTTTCTCCATGGCAATCCGACGTCCTCCTTTCTGTGGCGGGACGTAATCCCGGCATGCGAACATCTCGGGCGCTGCATTGCGCCGGATCTGATCGGCATGGGCGACAGCGCCAAACTGCCGAACCCAGGACCGGACACCTACACCTTCCAGACCCACCGGCGTTTTCTGGAAGGGTTTCTGGCAGCTGTCGGTGTGGACAAGAACGCGATTTTCGTCATTCACGACTGGGGCTCTGCACTCGGTTTCGACTGGGCAAACAGGCACCGGAATGCGGTCGCCGGCATCGCCTATATGGAAGGCATCGTGAAGCCGCTGGCGGATTGGTCTGAGTTCAATCCGGAAGCGGCGCCGATCTTTCAAGGATTTCGATCCGAAAAAGGTGAAGAGCTGATTCTCGATCGCAATCTTTTCGTCGACCGTGTTCTGCCCGGATCGATCCTGCGGGACTTGAGCGCCGAAGAACAAGCCGAATACCGGCGGTCCTTTCAAAATCGGGACGACCGCTGGCCAACGCTGACCTGGCCGCGCCAAATCCCGATAGGCGGCGAGCCGGCAGACGTTACCCAAATCGCTTCGGACTATGCAGCCTGGATGGCGGAAAACGACTTGCCCAAACTGTTCATCAATGCAGATCCCGGCGCAATCCTGATCGGTGCCCCACGCGACTTCTGCCGGACCTGGAAAAACCAGCAAGAGGTGACTGTCAAAGGAAGCCACTTCATCCAGGAAGACAGTGGTGCAGAGATTGGCCGCGCTGTCGCGGGTTGGCTTGAAGATGCTGTTGGCTCGTAGCCCTTACATCGAAGATCCAACAATTTCCTGTTCACGGTTGCGAGTATCCCGCATTCTTCGACGGCAATGTCATCGGATAAAGGGCAGGTCATGAAACTGTTGGTTTTTCTGGGGTCGGTGCGACAGAGCACACCGCCAAGGCCAGCGCGGCTCGGAGAGCGGGTGGCCAAGGCCTGCGCGGCGCAACTCGTCCGGGCCGGGGCCGACGTCGAGATCATTGATCCGCTCAACCTCGAGCCGCAAACAGTATTCAAGCCGCATTTCGCCTATGCAGCCGGGCGGGCGCCGGAAGCGCTTGAAGCCTTGTCGGACAAGATCAAGGGTGCGGACGGTTATGTGATGGTCTCGCCGGAATACAATCACTCCATGAGCCCAGCGCTTGCGGATCTACTCAACCATTTCGGCAGTTCCAGTTTTTCCTTCAAGCCGAGCGCGATTGCGACGTATTCTGCGGGTCAATGGGGCGGCGCGCGGGCGGCCGTCAACATGCGCACCTATTTGAGCGAGCTCGGCTGTCTTCCGGTTTCCGCCATGATCCATGTGCCGAAAGCGCAGGACGTGTTTGATGACGAGGGGCGCTACCTTGAAGGTGTCGATGCCGACAAATGGGACGGGTACATTGACCGCACCCTGCGCCAACTAATCTGGTGGGCGGAGGCCGCGCACCAACAACGCCAGCAGGCGGTTGCGACCGAGGCCTTTGACAAGGATCCCTCACAGCGCAACGCGCCTTAATTTTCAGGTGGAACCGGCTGGGCTTGGCGGGTCACGCGCCTATATGCCGGTCAGGAAGGGCTTCCAACCCCATTACTCAAGTGAATTGTCAGGAGAACGGCATGCTGCCCGCACTTCCCTACCAGGACTGGTCGGAAACGAAAGACACGCTGCATCTCTTCTTGCAGATGATTGGCAAGATCCGGCTGAAGGCCCATCCGAAGCTGAATCACTGGTGGCATGTGACGCTTTATCCCCACGTGCGCGGCCTGACGACCGGGCGCATTCCATATGGCACCAGCGGCTTTGAAATTCTCTACGACATGCTCGATCACACAGTGACAATCAGCCGGAACGATGGCGAAAGCGCATCGTTTTCAGCGCCCGGTATCACTGTTGCTGATTTTTATGAAGCGCTTTTCTCCCGGCTTGAGCAGCTGGGCATCTCAGTGAAGATCGTTGCGATTCCCTATGACAACAAATCTAAGGTGACCTTTCCGGAGGACACCGCACCGCGCTCTTACGACCGAAAGGCCGTTTCCGATTTCTGGCGGGCGCTCTGCTCAATCTCCAGCGTCTTTGAAACTTACCGCTCGGGATTTGTCGGCAAACAGACACCGGCTCAGCTTTACTGGCATTCCTTTGACCTCGTTGTGACCCGTTTCTCCGGGCGAGCACATCCACTGGAGAGTGGCACACAATCCGATCGCGAGGCCTATTCCCACGAGGTGATTTCAATCGGGTTCTGGCCCGGAGATGATAGCTTCCCGGAAGCCGCGTTCTACGGATATGCCTATCCGGAACCGCAGGGCATGAGCCAGGTTCTCCTGAAGCCAGCTGACGCATTTTGGGCTGAAAAGAACGGCGGAGCTCTGGCGATCCTGAAATACGAAGATGCCCGCACGTCCGCAGACCCGGCAGCGGCAATTCTTTCTTTTCTCAACAGTGTCTATGACGGTGCGGCGGTCAAGGCCGATTGGCCGGTTAAGGATCTTTGCCATCAGCACAGCTGATTTCTTTGCGATCACTTGTGATCTGACAAACACAGATCATGATCGCTGAAGGCTTTCAAAATGTTGCAATCGGCGGCCGGGTGCTCGCCGGTGCAGCTTGCGTTGATCCGGGCCAGTTCCTTTTCCAGTTTTTTCAAATGCGCAATGCGCGCGCGGACGGCTTGGAGTTGCTCAGCCGCAATTCGGTTTGCGTTGCTGCAGGGTTTTTCCGGGTGAAGGCTGAGGTCAATCAGTTCCCGGATGGCCTCCATCGGCAAACCAAGATCCCGGCAGTGTTTTAAAAACCGAAGCCGGTCGAGGTCCCGCTCCTGGTAGCGTCGCTGATTGCCCTCGGTTCGGATCGGGGCTTCGATGAGCCCTTCTTTTTCGTAGTAGCGGATCGTCGGAACTTTCACACCTGTCGCCTTTGACAATTCTCCGATTGAAAAATCCATAAAACCCTCTTGAACCTCTAGCCGCTATAGGGATTACACAGAACCAAGAAATAAAAATCAAGGAGTTCAGTGGTATGGCCGGATGTTGCGGATCGAACGCAAAATTCGATGGGGTTTCCCAGGATTACAAACGGCGGCTGTGGCTGGTGATCGCCCTGAATGCGACCATGTTTGTCGTGGAAATGGCCGCCGGACATGCGGCGCGCTCCCAGGCACTACAAGCCGATGCGCTCGACTTTTTCGGCGATGCGATCACCTACGGAATTTCGCTGGCCGTTATCGGCGCATCTTTGAGAACCCGGGCAATCGCGGCGTTGTTCAAAGGAGGAAGCCTGTTGCTGATGGGTCTCTGGGTCGGCGGATCGACCGCTTACCAGTTTCTAGTCCTTGGAACTCCAAAAGCTGAAATCATGGGGGCCATCGGGTTCCTGGCCTTGGCTGTAAACCTGATCAGCGTCCTGGTTCTGGTTCGCTACAAGGATGGTGATGCCAATGTCCGCTCGGTCTGGCTCTGCTCCCGCAACGATGCGATCGGCAACGTCGCGGTTATGCTGGCGGCACTTGGGGTTTGGGGAACGGCGACCGGTTGGCCGGATCTCATCGTCGCTGGTCTGATGGCGAGCCTCTTTGTCAACTCCGCAGTGCAGATCCTCAAACAGGCGATCGCAGAGTACAGGCAGACGGACACTGAGACCGGCTCGGACCACGAACTTGGCACTGCACCTGATAGTGTTGTCCGCTAGGCATAAAAAAACCCGCTGCCATAGCAGCGGGTGCTTTGGAGCATTGAGTGCTGTCGTTTATTCCGCTGGCTCCTCGGTCTCAACTTCCGGAACTGTCATTTCCTGAAGGACTTGATCGCTGAGGTCATTGGTAGCGATCGAGATATCGGTGTCGATCTCAGGCGCCACAGTCGTTTCGGCAACGGTCATGTCTTTCGCTTTTGCCGTTTTGCCCCAAGAGCAGGCATGGGCCGGGGCAAGTGCGAAAGTGCTGACCGCAAGGGCCGCGATACCAGTAGTTAATAGACGCATAGTCTGTTCCCTCTGTTTGCTCGTGCAATCCCTCTACGTAACCTAGCGTAACTCAGATCGAAGTGATGACCAAGAAAAACCTTCCAGCTGTTTATGCCAGAGTTAAGATCCGAACTATTTGCGGCGAAGATTGTAAACTTTTGTTTCGTTTGGCTCAGACAAGTCATTCAGGATATTCACGACACGGACATCGAGCAAATCCCCAAAGGCTTTTAAAGTCATATCCTTACTGCTCAAAAACCCGATCAACAGGACCCGCACGGCGCCATCGGAGCGGAGTTCCCCCTTGGTCCATCCCCACTTGCAGTCACGGGGGATACAGGAGGTAAACGCCCGAGCGCGCACAAATACCTGTTCATTTTCGCATCGGCTTTCTACCTCAACCCGGCTGATTTCCTTGGGCGCTGCGTCCGGATTGACCCACACACCGTCCTCCGGAATCGGACAGTAAATTCTTTCGGTTCCTGATCCCGTTTGTGCCTGTGCAGGCAAAGATAAGACCGCCAATCCGGCCACGAAAGCGACGGCTAAAAGCGTTCCTTGCATCCTGCTCCTCCGCTCCATGATGCGTTGCGCTTGCTTCAGTCCAAAACGGTGTTTATCACAGCGGCCTTGTCCGAAACGTTTCCAGTCATCCCGTTTCACCCCACTCCATGATGCCGGGTCTGGCCTGCCAATCAAGTGAAATGCCATGCACAGTCTTGAAAGCCCGCTGCCTCAAAATGCAGGCCGGTAGAGCAGGCAGGCAATTCGCCGCCTGTCAACACTGACGCATGGCAGACTCACCAAGTCTTTCCTTTGTTGCTCCGGCCAAAAAAGAACCCAACTACCGCCGCGGATGCGCCTTGTCGTAGGCGGCCAGCAAATGGGCACTGTCGATCTCGGTATAGATCTGGGTGGATGCCAGGCTTGCGTGTCCGAGTAATTCCTGAATTGTTCGAAGATCGCCGCCGCCGGCCAGAAGATGGGTCGCGAACGAATGCCGAAGGGCGTGAGGTGTGGCGGTTTCAGGAAGACCAAGTGCGCCGCGCAGTTTGGCCATGGACAACTGGATCATCCGCGGATTGAGCGGACCGCCGCGCGCCCCGAGAAACAACGGACCGTCTGGTGAGATCGCATAAGGGCAGAGCTTTATGTAATTGGCCACCGCCTCACACACAGCCGGCAGGATTGGCACGATCCGCTCTTTACGGCCCTTGCCGACAATTCGCATAGACTTCGTACCTGGCTGCGGGGCCATCTTGCCGGTCAGTGACAGTGCTTCGGAAATACGCAGTCCGCAACCATAGAGCAGCGTCAAAACAGCCGCATTGCGCGCCTCCACCCAAGCCTCTGTTTCCATCGCGAGATCACCGCTGGTGATGTCGATGGCATCCTTTGCAGACACCGGTTTGGGCAAGGAACGCGATTGACGTGGTGGCCGGACGGCATCCGAGGCGGCTGCGTTGATCTCCCCCCGGCGTTCCAGGAATTTCAGGAACGAGCGGATGCCAGCCAGGCTGCGTGCCAGCGAGCGGCTTTGGACCTTGTTGCGGCGGCGCTGTGCCAAAAACCCGCGAAAATCTGCCGGACGCAAGTCAGCAATATCCTTAATCCCCGGCGCACCACCCAAATGATCTGTCAGAAAGCGCAAGAACTGGCGAAGATCCCGCTCATAAGCAATCAGCGTCTTGTCGGACAAGCGCCGCTCATCTGACAAATGGTCCAGCCATTTGGCGATCCGGTCATTCAGATCCGGTTTGGCCGTGACAAGCAGAGAATCGGTTGCACTGTGAGACATCTGCCCAGACTAGTGAAAACTCCCGATCGTTTCGTTAATCCGGCAGCAGGCTGTCCGGCTTAGTTAGAGAATTTCCTTTAGAGCCAATCGCCGGTCCGCCGCAGATGGTCCAACTCCTTCAAAAACGCCTGCACTTTCGCCGAGCGGTGCAGATCGACATGAGTGACCATCCACATCATCGAGAGCCAATCCGGATCCGGGGGAACAATTTCGACCAAGTCCCCGCGTTCGAAAGCGGCCTCACGTGGCAGAAACCCAATTCCATTACCGCAGAGAACAGCTTCCGCCAGTGTGCCCATAGAGTTGGAACGGAATGCAATACACTCAGCCGGGACATTTTCGTGCAGCCAACGCTGGAACCCTGCCCTCGTGTTCGGATCCACGGTTCCGGCGAACCGGTGCTTTGGGAAGTCAGTTGCCCCGTTGGGCAGGCCATGCCGGTCAATGTAGATTTGATGGGCGAACAGACCGATTTCTATTCGTTCAAACTCCCGAACCACATTGTCCGGATTTTCCGGCCGGCCACCTGCACGAAACGCGACATGGGCCTCGCCATACTCCAAGCGCAGGAGGCTGTCGCTAACCATGAACCGGATGGTAAGGCCCGGGTGCTTGTCGCCAAAGGCCCGTAAGATCGGCATCAGTGTTGGCGCATAGGTCGCGATCGATGTCACGATGAAGTCGCCCCTCAGCCCATCCCCCTGCCCTTGCGCCTTGCGATGTAATTCCTCGAACTGCTCGTCAGCGGTATCGGCAATGCGAAGCAGTTCGCGCCCGAGATCGGTTGGCGTAAAGCCCTTTGCATGGCGTTGAAACAGTTTGCCACCAAGCGCTGCCTCTAGAGTGTCGACGTGGCGATTGATGGTCGCCCGGTGAACGCCGAGCGATTCGGCGGCAGCGCTTACGGTCCCCAAACGCGCAACACGCGCGGCTGTTCGAATCTCGGTCCAGTGCTGCATGATCTTATGTCACATTTTCGCGCATTAGATGCGGATCTCGATATCTTCAAAGCAAATATACAACATATTAGATTGGGTTCAACACGATGACAGTGCGACATCACCAAAGAGGTTAAGCCATGAAAATCCTAGCATTCGCAGCAACAAACAGCCGCCAATCCATCAACAAGCAAGTGGTTCAAGCCGCAAGCGACATCATCACCTCTGATCTGGATCCAAATGCGGAGATCGAGATCATCGATCTGAACGACTACGAGATGCCGATTTACAGCATTGACCGGGAAACCGAGGGCGGCATTCCAGAAGAAGCCAAACGGTTCCATGAAAAGATCGCTGCTGCAGATGCTCTGATTGTTTCTTACGCCGAACACAACGGCACATATACCGCCGCCTTCAAGAACGTGTTCGACTGGGCCTCCCGCATCAACATGAAGGTCTTTCAGGACAAGCCGCAAGTTGCTTTGTCCGCGTCCATGGGACCGGGCGGTGCTGCCAGCGTCCTGAAATCAGCGGTCGGGTCGGCGGGCTTCTTTGGAGCCGACATTCGGGGCAGCCTCTCGATCGGGCCGTTCACCGAGAAGTTCGGCACTGAAGCGGGTAAACTGGCCGATGAGAACCTGGAGCACTCCTTGCGCGAAATCCTGTCGGATCTGGTATCTGCTGCGCAAGGCGCCAAGCGCGCCGCCTAAACATCTTCAGGACAGTACTCAAAAAAAAGCCCGGGTGCTTACCCGGGCTTTTTGATTTCAAACTTTCCAGACCTCTTAGGAATGGATCGGCTTGGCGAATGCCCCCATGGCGGCTTCCTTGACGGCTTCCGACATGGTCGGGTGCGCATGACAGGTACGGCCGAGGTCTTCCGCGGAACCGCCGAATTCCATGACAACGCAGGCTTCGTGGATCATTTCACCGGCACCGAAACCGACGATATGCACACCGAGCACCTGATCGGTTTTTGCGTCGGACAGAACCTTGGCAAAGCCGTCGGTCGCGTTCATGGCGCGCGCGCGGCCATTGGCCGTGAAGTTGAACTTGCCGGTCTTGTACTCAACACCAGCCGCCTTCAACTCCTCTTCCGTCTTGCCGACAGAGGCGACTTCCGGCTGGGTGTAAACAACACCCGGAATGACGTCGTAGTTCACATGGCCAGCCTGGCCTGCGAGGATCTCGGCAACCGCAACACCTTCATCCTCAGCCTTGTGCGCGAGCATCGGTCCGACGACCACATCGCCGATTGCGTAAATGCCGTCGACGTTGGTCTTGTAATGATTGTCGATCTGAACCCGGCCACGGTCATCGACAACAACGCCGGCCTGATCAAGACCAAGACCTTCCGTGTACGCGCGGCGACCAATGGCAACCAGCACGATATCGGCTTCGAGAACTTCCGCATCGCCGCCGGCTGCGGGTTCAACGGAAACCGCAAGGCCCTTGCCCTTCTTCTCAACGCCCGTGACCTTGGAAGACAGCTTGAACGCCATGCCCTGTTTTTTCAGGATCCGCTGAAAGTTCTTGGAAATGTCGCCATCCATGGGCCCAAGGATCTTCGGCATGAACTCGACAACGGTGACTTCAGCGCCGAGTCGGTTCCAGACCGAGCCGAGCTCCAGACCAATCACACCGCCACCGACAACGATCATCTTGCCAGGGACTTTTTCAAGGTCCAGGGCGCCGGTGGAGGAGACGATCTGCTTTTCGTCGATTTCAACGCCCGGCAGCGGCATCACATCGGAGCCGGTGGCAATCACGATGTTCTTCGTTTCGATGACAGATGCCTTGCCGTCGCTGTCAGTGACTTCGACTTTGCCGGCGCCCAGGATCTTGCCCATTCCGGTGTGGACATCGATCTTGTTTTTCTTCATCAGGAAAGAAATGCCGCTGACATTTGCATCAACAACATCGCTCTTGTGTTTCATCATGCCCGGCAGATCGAGCTTCGGCTTGGCAACCTTGATGCCGAGCTTCTCGAACCCGTGGCCCGCTTCATGGAACATTTCTGATGCGTGCAGCAGAGCCTTGGACGGGATACAGCCGATATTCAGGCAGGTGCCGCCAAGGGTCGCTTCTTTTTCAACAACAGCGGTTTTCAGGCCGAGCTGGGCCGCCTTGATTGCGCAAACATAGCCGCCCGGGCCGGTTCCAATGACGACAAGATCATATTGGGACATTTGGGTCGCCTTAGCCTCTTTCTCTCTATCCCTTACGGACACTTTTAAAACCGGTTGTCAGAACAGAAACCGGAGAATGAAATTCGAAGGTCTTTCAAAGACCTCATCACTGCTCTGCAAGCGCAAGGCGCAAGCCAAAACCTGCAAAAGCTGTCGCAACAGCACGGCGCATCCAGAGCATGACCGTATCACTGCGCAGCACCTTTTCCCCGACAAGTGCCGCAAACATGCCGTAGACGATGAACACCGCGAAGGTCATCGCCATGAACACACCGCCGAGCAATGCCATATCCAGAGTTGGATTGGCTGCTTGCGGGCTGACAAACTGCGGCAAAAACGCCAGGAAAAACACGGTCAGTTTCGGATTAAGGATGTTGATCAAAAACCCAGTGCGAACCGTCCCGATCATGCTTTTACGGTTGGACTTGTCCGCCTTCAACTCCAGCGGACCGCTGTCTTTCAGCGTTTGCCAGGCAAGATAAAGCAGGTATGCCACGCCAGCGTATTTGACCGCCGTAAAGACCAGCGCGCTGGTGTGCATCAGCGCGGCCAGTCCAATGACAGACGCCAGGATTGCTGGAATAATGCCCAGCGTGCAGCCGAAGGCGGCAGCGATTGCCGCCTGCCGGCCTTTGCCCAGACCGACCGCCACCGTGTAGACGACCCCGGTTCCAGGGACCAGCACCACGATCAAAGCGGTGATCAAAAACTCCAGGCTCATTGTCCGGCTCCTTTGAGCATGACAGGAAGACTGGTTCGGATCAGAGATCCAGAACCAGACGCTGCGGATCTTCCAGGCTTTCCTTGACGCGCACCAGGAAGGTCACGGCTTCTTTGCCGTCGACAATCCGGTGGTCATAGGACAGCGCCAGATACATCATCGGGCGGATCACCACCTGACCGTTCACAGCCATCGGGCGTTCCTGGATCTTGTGCATGCCCAGAATACCGGACTGCGGCGCATTCAGGATCGGCGAAGACATCAGCGAGCCGTAGACACCGCCGTTGGAGATGGTGAAGGTCCCACCGGTCATGTCGGCCATGCCGAGCTTACCGTCCCGCGCCTTGCGGCCGAGGTTGCCGATTTCCTGTTCGATCTCGGCAATTGACATCTGGTCCGCATCCCGGACAACCGGAACCACCAAGCCTTTGTCCGTACCAACCGCAACGCCGATGTGGGCAAAGTTCTTGTAGATGATGTCCGTGCCATCGATCTCGGCATTCACAGCCGGGATCTCTTTCAGCGCATGGGTTACAGCTTTTGTGAAGAAGCCCATGAAGCCGAGCTTCACGCCGTGTTTCTTCTCAAATAGATCCTTGTACTGCTTGCGCAGTTCCATGACCGGACCCATGTCCACCTCGTTGTAGGTAGTCAGCATGGCTGCAGTGTTTTGCGCATCTTTCAGGCGGCGCGCGATGGTCTGGCGCAGCTTGGTCATGCGCACGCGCTCTTCGCGGACTTCGTCTTCGGCTGCAACCGGGCCACGGGCAACAGCTGCCGGCGCCGGAGCAGAGGCCGATGTCGCGCCGGAGGCGATGGCGTTGATGACGTCGCCCTTCAGGACCTGACCGCGTTTGCCAGAGCCAGCAACCTGATCACCAGAGAGACTGTTTTCCGCCATCATCTTGGCAGCTGACGGTGCCGGCGGCATGGAGGTGCCAGTGTTCTGTGCTGGAGCGGCAGCTGCTGGAGCCGGAGCGCTTGCTGCAGCCGGGGCGGCGGCGGCAGCGCCTGCACCGGACGGATCGATCTGACACAGCAGAACGCCCGGCTCGACGGTTGCGCCGGTTTCAGCCGCGATCTTGACAACGGTGCCTGCGACTGGAGCTGGAACTTCCTGAGCGGCCTTGTCGGTTTCCAGTTCGACAAGCGTGTCGTCCGCCTTGACGGTATCGCCAACCTTGACGCTCCATTCGCCAACTTCAGCTTCGGTCACGCTTTCGCCCGCGCTCGGGGTGACAACGTCAACGAGCTCAGCTTTGGCCGCCGGAGCTTCTGTCTTGGCAGGAGCCGGCGCGGAAGCCGCCGGTGCGGCAGCTGCAGCGCCTGCACCTTCTGCGATTTGACCAAGCAGAGCGCCAACTTCAACGGTGTCGCCTTCCTTGACCACGATGGATTCCAGTGTGCCGGATGCCGGTGCTGGAACTTCAACGGTTACCTTGTCCGTCTCCAGCTCGACCAGCGGCTCATCCTGATTGATGGCGTCACCCGGTTTTTTGAACCACTGAGCAATGGTTGCCTCAGATACGGATTCCCCAAGCGTTGGGACGCGAATTTCGGTTGCCATGGTTGCCTTCTCTTAAATTTCCCAGGCCAATTTCGATGAAGGGGGCCACCGCCCCCTTCGTGATCAGTTTCCGAGTGCCTCTTCGAGGAATGCCTGCAGCTGGGCCAAATGCGCGGACATCAAACCCGTAGCCGTGGACGCCATTGCCGCGCGGCCTGCATAACGCGGGCGCTTGTGCTTGGCATCGATCTGTTCCAGGACCCACTCGATATAAGGCTCAACGAAGAACCAGCTGCCCATGTTCTTCGGCTCTTCCTGGCACCAGACCATTTCCGCTTGCGGGAAACGGGCCAGCTCCATCATCAGAGCCTTTTTCGGGAACGGGTAGAGCTGTTCGACACGGATCAAGTAGACATCATCGATGCCACGCTTTTCGCGTTCTTCGTAAAGATCGTAGTAGACCTTGCCGGAACACATCACGACACGCTTGATCTTGTCGTCAGACACCAGTTTGGTTTCTGCCGCCGGGTTGGATTCCGCATCGTCCCACAGCAAACGGTGGAAGGTGCTGTCCGGTCCAAGTTCCTCGATCTTCGACACCGCTTTCTTGTGACGCAGAAGCGATTTCGGCGTCATAAGGATCAGCGGCTTACGAATATCGCGGCACAGCTGACGGCGCAGGATGTGGAAGTAGTTCGCCGGTGTCGAACAGTTCGCCACCTGCATGTTGTCTTCCGCACACAGCTGTAAGAACCGCTCAAGCCGCGCCGAAGAGTGTTCGGGGCCCTGACCTTCATAGCCGTGAGGCAACAGACAGACCAAACCCGACATACGCAGCCATTTGCGCTCGCCAGACGAAATGAACTGATCGAACAGAACCTGCGCACCGTTGGCGAAGTCACCAAACTGTGCTTCCCACAAGGTGAGGGCACGAGGTTCAGCGAGCGAGTAGCCGTATTCAAAACCGAGCACCGCTTCTTCGGAGAGCATCGAGTTGATGACCTCGTAGCGCTGCTGGCCTTCCCCGACATGGTTCAGCGGAATGTAGCGGTTTTCGTTCTCCTGATCATAGAGCACGGAATGCCGCTGCGAAAACGTGCCGCGCTCACAATCCTGACCGGACAAACGAATTGGATGGCCTTCCTTTAGCAAGGTCGCAAACGCCAATGCTTCCGCGGTTGCCCAATCTATGCCTTCACCCGTCTCAATCATCCGCTCACGATTGTTCATGAACCGTGCGATTGTGCGGTGTGCGTTGAAGTCGTCCGGGATTTTGGTCAGCTTGCGACCGATGTCTTTCAGCTCATCGATTGCAACACCGGTTTCACCGCGGCGCGGATCTTCTTCGTCATCCGCCCGTTTCAATCCGGCCCATTTGCCGTCGAGCCAGTCGGCCTTGTTGGGCTTGAACGCCTGACCGGAGTCAAACTCAGTGTCCAGATGCGTACGCCAAGCCGCTTTCATGCGGTCGACGTCTTCCTGGCTCATCACACCTTCCTTGATCAGCCGGTCGGAATACAGCTGCAAGGTTGTCTGATGTTTGCGGATCTTGCGGTACATGATCGGCTGCGTGAACGCCGGTTCGTCGCCTTCGTTGTGGCCAAAGCGGCGATAGCAGATCATGTCGATCACAACCGGGCGACCGAAAGTCTGCCGGTATTCGATTGCGATCTTGGCTGCAAAGACAACGGCTTCCGGATCATCCGCATTCACGTGGAAGATCGGTGCCTCGATCACCTTCGCCATATCGGACGGATACGGCGAAGAACGCGAGAAACGCGGGTTCGTCGTAAAGCCGATCTGGTTGTTGATGATCACATGGATCGAACCGCCCGTGCGGTGACCACGCAGTGCGGAAAGGCCGAAACACTCAGCAACCACACCCTGACCAGCAAAGGCCGCATCACCGTGAAGCAGAAGCGGCAGAACGGTGCTGCGTTCGACTTCTGTTGTTTCAACAAACGTGCCGTCTTCCTTCGCCGCCAGCTGATCCTGCTTCGCCCGCGCCTTACCAAGAACGACCGGGTTTACAATCTCGAGGTGAGACGGGTTGGCTGTCAATGACAAGTGGACATTATTGCCGTCAAAGTCGCGATCCGAAGATGCGCCAAGGTGATATTTCACATCACCCGACCCTTCCACATCGTCCGGCGCGTAAGAGCCGCCCTTGAACTCGTGGAACACGGCGCGGTGCGGTTTGCCCATCACCTGGGTCAGCACGTTGAGGCGTCCGCGGTGGGCCATACCGAGGACGATGTCCTTGAGGCCCATCTGACCGCCGCGCTTGATAATCTGTTCAAGCGCCGGGATCAGTGCTTCACCGCCATCGAGGCCGAAACGTTTGGTGCCGGTGTATTTGACGTCCAGAAACTTTTCGAAACCTTCAGCTTCAACAAGTTTGTTGAGGATCGCCTTCTTGCCTTCGGAGGTGAAAGCAACTTGCTTGTCCGGACCCTCAATGCGCTCCTGCAACCACGACTTTGCTGCCGGATCAGAAATATGCATGAACTCAACGCCCAGCGTCGAGCAATAGGTTCGCTTCAGGATGTCCAGCATCTCGCGAATGGTTGCATATTCCAAACCCAGGACATGGTCGATGAAGATCCTGCGGTCCCAATCAGCTTCGGTGAAGCCGTAGGATGAGGGGTGCAGCTCTTCGTGATCCCCGGGCGTCGCAAGTTGCAGCGGGTCGAGATCTGCGTGCAAGTGACCGCGCATGCGGTATGCCCGGATCATCATCAGCGCCCGCACGGAGTCGCGTGTTGCCTGATGAACTTCGGCATCCGACATTGGTGTGCCGGTCGTATCCGCTTTCTGTTTGAGCTTGGTTTCGAGCTTCTGCTCGATTGGCGCCCAATTGCCGTCAAACGCGTTGACGAGGTCGCCACTGGCCTCCAGCGGCCAGTCTTTCCGTTTCCAGGGCGCGCCGCGGGCTTCTTTCAAAACCGCGTCTTTTTCATCCTGGAATGCCGCGAAGAAATCCCGCCACTCCGGATCAACCGAATTGGGATCAGTCTTATAGCTGGCGTAGAGGTCTTCGATATAGGCTGCGTTGGCGCCGTAAAGCAACGACGTCAGTGCGAATACGTTGTTCGCTTCCTGCCGTGCCATGTTCACTCAGCGGAGGGCTTCTCCGCCCTTATTCTTTGGCGAGCCAAAAAACTGGCCCGCGGCCGGTTCCCTACAAAGACCGATGCGCACCACCGGCCCCTCGAAATATTGGGTGTTTACCCAAAGGTCACGGCACGTTGCCGCGCCGTAACCTATCCTTTCACCATGCAGCAGGAAACGTAAACAGTTTCCGTAATCCGCAGTGGATTTTCTTTTGCATTTAGCCCTTCAACACTTCGAGAAGTGTTTCACCGAGCTTCGCCGGGGACGGAGACACCTTGATACCGGCCTCTTCCATCGCAGCGATCTTGTCTTCAGCGCCGCCTTTGCCACCGGAGATCACAGCACCTGCGTGACCCATGGTGCGGCCCGGAGGCGCCGTGCGGCCCGCAATGAAGCCAGCCATCGGCTTCTTGCGGCCTTTCTTTGCTTCGTCCTTCAGGAACTGAGCCGCTTCTTCTTCCGCAGAACCACCGATTTCACCGATCATAATGATCGACTGTGTTTCGTCGTCGGCCAGGAACATTTCCAGGACGTCGATGAATTCGGTGCCTTTGACCGGGTCTCCGCCGATGCCGACAGCCGTTGTCTGGCCGAGGCCTGCGTTGGAGGTCTGGAAGACCGCCTCGTAGGTAAGTGTGCCGGAGCGCGATACAACACCTACGGAACCCTTCTTGAAGATGGAGCCCGGCATGATGCCGATCTTGCATTCTTCAGGGGTCAGGATACCCGGGCAGTTCGGGCCGAGAAGACGGGACTTGGATTTCTCCAGCTTCGCCTTGACCTTGACCATGTCGGCAACCGGAATGCCTTCGGTGATGCAGACGATGAACGGGACTTCCGCATCGATCGCTTCGATGATCGCTGCGCCCGCGCCTGCCGGCGGAACGTAGATCACGGATGCGTCAGCACCGGTCGCTTCCTTTGCCTCACCTACGGAAGCAAAGATCGGCAGCTCTGCGGCGCCTTCGACGCCGGCAGACCATTTTTCACCACCCTTTTTCGGGTGCACACCGGCCACCATCTTGGTGCCGTAGTACTCAAGAGCCTGTTCCGTGTGGAACGTGCCGGTCTTGCCGGTCAGGCCCTGAACGATAACTTTCGTGTCTTTATTGACGAGGATCGACATTTACGCGCCCCCCTTAACGGCTTTCACGATTTTCTGGGCGGCGTCGTCGAGATCGTCAGCAGCGATCACATTCATTCCGCTTTCGGAAATGATCTTTTTGCCGAGCTCAACATTGGTGCCTTCAAGGCGCACAACGAGCGGGACCTGCAGACCGACTTCGGTCACAGCAGCGAGAACGCCTTCCGCGATGATGTCGCAGCGCATGATACCGCCGAAGATGTTGACCAGGATGCCTTTGACGTTCGGATCAGACGTGATGATCTTGAATGCAGCCGTCACCTTCTCCTTGGTCGCGCCACCACCAACATCGAGGAAGTTGGCAGGCTCTGCACCGTAGAGCTTGATGATATCCATGGTCGCCATGGCGAGGCCGGCGCCGTTGACCATGCAGCCAATGTCACCGTCGAGAGCAACGTATGCGAGATCGTATTTGGACGCTTCGATTTCCTTGGCGTCTTCTTCGGTCTCATCGCGGAGGGCCATGATGTCGTCGTGGCGGAACAGCGCATTGCCATCGAAGGACACTTTGGCGTCGAGAACGCGCAGGTGGCCGTCTTTCATGACGATCAGCGGGTTCACTTCCAGCAGCGCCATGTCTTTTTCGACAAACGCCTTGTGCAGGATCGGGAAGAGTTTAAAGCCGTCTTCGCGTGCCGCGCCGGTCAATTCGAGCGCATCGCAAAGCTTGGCAGCATCCGCCTCAGTGACACCCGTATCCGGATCAATCGGAAGCGTGATGATCTTTTCCGGGGTCTCTTCGGCCACAGCTTCAATGTCCATGCCGCCTTCGGTGGACACAACGAATGCCGGACGGCCGACGGTGCGGTCAACAAGGATGGAGAGGTAAAGCTCACGCTCAATGTCCGCGCCATCTTCGATGTAGAGACGGTTGACAACCTTGCCAGCTTCCCCGGTCTGGGCTGTCACCAGCGTATTGCCAAGCATTTCTGCTGCATGCGCTTTAACTTCGTCCAAAGAGAAGGCCAGGCGGACACCGCCCTTGGCATCTGCATCCAATTCCTTGAACTTGCCCTTACCGCGGCCACCAGCGTGGATCTGGGATTTGACGACCCAAAGCGGGCCCGGCAGGCTTTTGGCAGCGGCTTCTGCTTCATCAGCAGAAAAGATCGCAACGCCCTCGGCCACTGGTGCACCGAATTCCTTCAGCACGGCCTTGGCCTGGTATTCATGAATGTTCATGTGTTTCCCCCGTTGTCGGAGGACCGCCCCAACACGGGGCGGCCGCTAAAACTCGTCGGCAGGCGCGTTCTTATGCGAGCGCCGGCTGGATCTTTTTGCAGGCCTCAACAAGGCCATCGACAGACGCGACCGACTTTTCAAAGCCGGCTTTTTCGTCGCCCTGCAGGTCGATTTCGATGACGCGCTCAACACCCTCTGCGCCGATCACCACCGGAACGCCGACATAGGTATCCTTCAGGCCATACTGACCGTCGAGGGCAGCTGCACATGGCAGAACGCGTTTCTTGTCCTTCAGGTAGCTCTCGGCCATCTGGATCGCGGACGCTGCCGGTGCGTAGAAAGCGGAGCCGGTTTTCAGGAGGCCAACGATCTCTGCGCCGCCGTCACGGGTGCGCTGAACGATCTCTTCGAGACGCTCGGCTGTGCACCAGCCCATTTTCACCAGATCGGTGAGCGGGATGCCTGCAACAGTGGAATAACGGGTCAGCGGCACCATGGTGTCGCCGTGGCCGCCAAGGACGAATGCGGTAACGTCTTCAACGGAAACATTGAACTCGTCAGCCAGGAAGTAACGGAAGCGGGCGCTGTCCAGAACGCCAGCCATGCCAACGACTTTGTTTTTCGGCAGGCCGGAGAATTTCTGCAGAGCCCAGACCATTGCGTCGAGCGGGTTGGTGATGCAGATGACAAACGCGTTCGGAGCGTATTTGGCAATACCTGCGCCGACCTGCTCCATGACCTTCAGGTTAATTTCCAGAAGATCGTCGCGGCTCATACCCGGCTTGCGCGGCACGCCTGCGGTAACGATGACAACGTCGGAGCCTTCGATGGCTTCGTAGGTGTTGGTTCCTGCCAGCTTGGCATCAAAGCCGTCGACCGGAGAGGACTCTGCGAGATCGAGGGCCTTGCCTTGCGGCATGCCTTCCGCGATGTCGAAGAGAACGATGTCCCCCAGTTCCTTCAAGCCTGCCAGGTGAGCGAGCGTGCCGCCAATCTGACCCGAGCCGATCAAGGCAATCTTGTTCCGCGCCATATCGAAAGTTTCCCTTTACGTAAGATGGAACTCCATGCCATCCGCCGATGACTGACGATGGCACTACTCCCTTTGTTCCGCCCGCGCAACCTCGCCAGAAGTATATTGCGCCAGCAAAACCAAATTTTTTCATTTATTCCCGCACACATTCCTCCCCTATAGGGAATGCATACCTATGCGTGTCTTTCCCGCCGTTCACCCGCCAGATAGGCTTCTGAACGCATCTCGATCAGCCGCGAGGCCGTCCGGTCGAATTCAAAGGCCTCCGTTCCGTCTGTCGACACGTAAAGATCGGCCGGTTCAGCCGCAGCGGAGATGATCAGTTTGATGCCGTTATCGTAAAGCGTATCAATAAGTGTGATAAATCGCTTGGCTTCATTGCGCCGGGCTTTCGACAGCACCGGCACATCGTCCATAAAAAGCGTGCTGTAGGCATGCGCAATACGCAGGTAATCACTTGCCCCAAGCGGCTGCATACACAAATCGTCGAATGTAAACCGTGCCGCACCGGCTGCCGTGCAGGGAACGGGGATCTTCCGGCCCTTATTTTCGAGCTCTTCCTTGTGCGTCGGCATACCGTGAGTCAGACGTTGCCAGAGATCGTCCATCTGAGCGCGCGCCTCATCCCCAAGCGGCGTCAAATAGACGGGAGATCCTGCAAGTTTTTCAAGCCGGTAATCGGTCGGTGAATCCAGGTGCAACACGCTGACCTTGGACTTCAACAGTCCGATAAACGGCGTGAAAAGCTGCCGGTTCAAACCGTCCTTGTAGAGAAGATCCGGGTCCACATTCGAGGTGGCGACAACGATCACCCCCAACTCGAACAGCTGGGTGAACAGTCGCCCCAGGATCATCGCATCGGCGATGTCGGTGACGGAAAATTCATCGAAGAGAAGCAGCCGGGTCTCTTCGGCGATTTGCGCCGCCACGGGCGGGATCGGATCGTCACCCTTGACTTCGCCCCGCTTGTGCGCCTGCCGGTGCGCATGGATCCGTTCATGCACATCGGCCATGAATTCATGAAAATGCACACGCCGTTTGCGCCGGATCACGGTGACCTCATAGAAGAGGTCCATCAGCATGGTTTTGCCCCGACCGACTCCGCCCCACATATATAGCCCCTGAACGGAGGCCCAGAGCTGGTTCTTTTTCTTGGCAAACAGCCAGCCAAGCGAGCTCTTCTTAGAAGCCAGTCGTGTCTCGCCAAGGCGGGTGTTGAGAAGATCAAGATGCCGGACTGCCTCGCGCTGAACCGGGTCTTCAGAAATATCACCGGATGCGACAAGCGCATCGTAGCGGGCGCCCAAGGCGCGGTTGACCGGCAATTCCAGCTTCAAGTGCTGAGCTCCATCCTGCAAGTCCATGGAGGGTAAGGCGTGACCTTTTGGGGGCGGGATACTGTCAAAACGTCGCAGATGCAAGCTATCAAAAAGCGTTACGACTCTTCTGACATGACATGTTTGCGGGACTGCCAGTTGGAACCACGAGAAGTGAGTTTTGCCTTTAAATCAATTAAAACTCCCGATCTCAGGCATTCGTCAACCAACGACTTGAGAGAGAAACAAAAAATCCTCTCCAGCAGGCGCTGGAGAGGACCACCCTGAGAAATTTTGGAGGACATGATCAGGGTGCGGCGGCCCCGTCAAACCTGCAAAAGCTTGCTCGTCCGGCCGGATTGAAGCTCTTGCACGTAAAGGAGTTGCGCCACGAGATGACATTCTGTCTTGTCATCCATTTTGGCTTTGCGGCCACGCCCATCGGTGAGCAGCCAAGCATTTCCAGATTTCACAACATCGCATTCAATGGGCTGCTTCGGGTCAAAACCGGATTTGCTAATGAGTTTGAGTGCTGGCAAATCTTCATCAGACCCGGACATGCCCTTCATCTCCAAACGAAGAGCGCGGTAGAGTTTGTGGATCGATTGCGTTGCAATGATCACTGTCCTGACCTCTTCACCATCCATGGCGGCGAAACGGACAACGCCCGCATCCCTCGGGATCGTTGAATTGGAACAGGGTGTCTTTTGAACGTCACCAAGTGTCGTCCACTCGGTCCGCAGGGTCACGGTCGCCGGCTGCCGCAAGGAAGCCATTTCCCGGGTCAACCGCTTTTCGGCAACGCGCTGAGGGTTTCGAACATCCTTTTGCGCGCGTTGGCTCTGGGCAGCGATGTTGGTTCCCCCGATCCGGAGGCGCCGGAAAATGATGACGTCCCGGTTCAGGTCCGTCCGCTCGACACGCCATCCAGCATCCAGCCAAGCATTTTGATGCACCAGACTACCGCCGGAATTGGCCCACCAGGTGCGATGCTCTCTGGCACTGCGCGGCAGGTTTGATCCGATGATCTCCTCCACCTCGTCCAGCTTCGCGGCCCACACCACGTCGTCCATTCTGGCCAAGTGCTCCCGCAACGGTTCATATTTTGACATTTGCACAGTCCTTAGTTGACCACGCAAAAATACACGCATTACGAGCATTGTCCAGAAAAAATACCGAGGGCTGTTAACGGTAAAGAGAGACCGGCACTCCAGTTGCCGTCTGGCCGTCAAACCGCCCGGATTGGCTTGAGTAGAGCTGCGCAACAGTTTGCCCGCTCCCATCCTTCAAGACCACCTGATTGCCATTCAGATCCCATGCGGAAATTCCGGTCAGCACCGGCGTCGCACAACCTCTGGTATTTGCACGGTAGCCACCAGACCAGGTCGTCAAGGTCATGAATGCCATGCAATTGTCGGCGCCAGAGGCCAGTTTCCAGCCGCCGAGGAGGTCGGTACGGCCCACTTGTTGAGCGTTCGCAGGAGGTGTCACGGCTGCCACGGCACCGTCGGTTGTGGGTGCGGTTCCATCAAGCCCGGCTGTCGCGGTTTCAGATCCCGGGACTGCAGGGTCAAGCGGCTGCAAAGCACCGGAGTTAACCGGCGTCGTCGGCGTGGCGGGCAGCGGAGCAGCATAATTCGGTCCGCCGGAAAGCCTCTGGCATCCCGCAGCGAGAATCACCAACCCCACAACCAAACCCAAGTTTGCCGCACGCTTCATAACGAATCAGTCCCTGAATGACGTCCCAAGATGCCGCCACTCTTAGCCTACAATTTGGCGAAAATCCAAAGGCTCCCGCGGAAACTCTACAAATTTCCGTCAGGCAACCTTGTTGCCGGTGGAAAGCTCCGATGGAACGGACGGATCAATCAGGCCGTCAATCGCTTGCCAGATACGTTTAAGGTAACAAGAACAGGCCACAAAATCATCGCTCAAGGCGCCGCCATCCGTCACGCTCCACCGATGGCTTGATGTTGTCCCCTTCCAGGACGACGGTTGAAGGATCGCCTTTACGTCGCTCAGATAAATGATCCGATCCGGCACGATTGCATATGGCATCAAAAACACATCAATGGATTTCGGCGAAAGGCCTTGCGCGCTCACGCCATGTTCCGACAAAAGGCGGCTGACATTCTTGCTGATCTGCGCCGCAGGCTGAAGGCCTGCTGAGAAAGCCCTCATAAGACCGTTGCCTCTGGCGTTGAGGCAGGCTTCGGCCATCGGCCCGAGCAAACTGTTGTCGGGACACACAAACAACACGGTGGTTTTTGGCACAGGGAATCCTCTTGCGACGTTGGGGCATGTTTCCCAATTTCGCGGATGCCATAGCCAAAGGTTCAGACCCTATTATGACAGTTTAAGGCTGCGCCCAACATTCTCAGCGGATAAACAGCCAATCTTCTGAATACTACTTAGGGTCTTGGGCCTCGGATGCGCCGTGTCCGGAAAGTGCATCGAATGCCGCCAGCGCTTCGACTCCATAGATCATCGACGGGCCGCCGCCCATATAAACCGCGACACCGATCGTTTCCATGATCTCTTCCCGGCTCGCACCATATTTTGCGGCCGCCTTGGAGTGGTAGGCAAGACAACCATCGCAGCGCGCCGCAATTCCAATCGCAAGAGCGATCAATTCTTTGGTCTTCGAATCCAAAGCGCCCGGACTGATGGCCGAGCGAGCCACGTCGTGAAACCCTTTAGTGACACCGGGGATGCCACTCCGAAGATCGGCCATTCTCTTGTCGGTCTGTGAAATAAAGGACTGCCAATCGCAAACGGACATGTTCGCTCCTCCGCTGTTTTGCTGACGGATGGATACTTAAAGACGCACTTGCGCGATTGGCGTTGATATCACTCAATTTGCATGCGAATGAAGGCGCACCCCAATCTCGACGTCATGGAGATAACTGTGCCGCTTGCCATCTGGTGCATCCTTGCCGCCGCCATTCTTCCGATCCTTTCGGCCTTTCCGGCAAAGCTGAACAAGGACTTTAATAACGCCAATCCGCGCGATCCTGACTATTGGCGCGAGGGGTTCCGGGCACGGGCGCAAGCAGCTCAGGCCAACGGCTTTGAGGCTTTTCCTCTTTTTGCCATCTCTGTCATCGTCGGGATCGGTCAAGGCGGGTCCGACTACTGGATCAACCAGCTGGCAGTCCTATTTGTGATGCTGCGGGTGATTTATGTGTTTTGCTACTGGACGGATCGATCAAACCCACGCTCACTGGCCTGGACCGCAGGCTTCCTGACCTGCGTCGCAATATTCACAAGCCCCGTGTGGAGCTAAAACGCAACAGCCTGACATTTAAAAACCCAATTCTATTTTGAACATTTGCATGGCCGGACTGCTTTCGCTAACCATGGCAGTGTGGATCGAGCATCGAAACCGGCAGGGGTTAAAGAGTGCGGACGACAGACCAGACGACCACCACGCTTCCCACCCGTCATGAAAATGAAGCGGTGGCAACGCGCCTTCCCGCCGATCCTCATATAGTGGATGTGCTGATCGCAGAACGCGGCAAACAGGTGATGGCGAGCCCATGGTGGCCCCTCATTCGTCCCTTTGCCTTCAAAATCCTGCGCTACCGGTCAGCCGTCGAAATGGCCAACACCATCGATCACATGAGCGCGGTGGACGTTTTCCGGCACCTCAGCGATTTGTTGCAATTGAACGTCACGACCCTCGGCCTGGACCGCGTTCCAACGGACGGTCCAGTCGTCCTGGTCTCAAATCACCCCACAGGTATTGCCGATGGTGTCGTGTTGTTCGATGCCATAAAGGAGCGGCGTGAAGACCTGGCAATCTTCGCCAATCGGGACGCGATCCGCATCAATCCGCAGCTCGCGGACATGATCATTCCGGTGGAGTGGCGGGCGGACTTCAAAAGCCGTGAAAAGTCAAAAGAAACGCTCAAGATTGCGTCATCCGCATTCTCCAAGGAGCGCGTCGTTGTCCTGTTCCCGTCCGGACGTCTTGCCTATTGGCACGAGGGCAAGCTCACCGAGCGCCCATGGATGACATCCGCGTTGGCTCTTGCGCGCAAGAACAAGGCGCCGATCATTCCCATGCATATGGGCGGCCGGAATTCCGGGCTGTTTTATTTCCTGGCCCGGGTGTCGACAGAACTGCGCGACATGACCGTTTTCAATGAGCTGCTGAACAAGAAAAATGCCGAATTCCGGGTGCACTTCGGCAAGCCGATCCGTCCGGAACGGCTGGACGGCGACCTGACAGAGCTGACCGAGCAAATGCGCATCCACTGCGCAGAAACCCTGGCGAGTGACCCGGACGCGGAATTTTAGGTTTTCCGCAGTCAACGCCCGGTCATCCACAGGCGGGGCAATTGCCCTGAAGCGGCGAATAAGACATGGTGCGATGAGTTCAGGAGAATCATTCGAACATGTCCGCTTCACCTGCGCCTGCCGCAGAGGAACCCAATACGATTCAGGCCACGCTTGCACCGCCAGTGACCGGCGAGGCGCGCCCTTTGGCTGTGCTGCAGAAAATCTTCGGCTTCAGTGATTTCCGGGGAAAGCAACAGGCGGTCATCCAGTCGCTTGTCGACGGCCGGGATGCAGTCGTGCTTTTTCCAACAGGTGCCGGCAAGTCGCTTTGTTACCAAATCCCGGCGCTTTGCCGCCGCGGTGTCGGGATCGTCGTTTCTCCTCTGATCGCGCTAATGAAGGACCAGGTCGGTGCGTTGACAGCCGCCGGTGTCAACGCAGCAGCCTTGAATTCCACGCTCACGCCTGGCGAACAAGCTGATTTGCGTCTGGAATTGCAACGCGGACAAATTGATCTCCTCTACGTCACGCCGGAACGGCTCGGCATTGAGAGTTTCCGCAAGCTCCTCGATACGCTCGACATTGCGCTCTTTGCCATTGACGAGGCGCATTGCGTGAGCCAATGGGGCCACGATTTCCGCCCGGAATACTTAAGCCTCTCCACCCTGGCGCAACGCTATCCGGGCGTCCCCCGTGTGGCGCTGACCGCGACAGCCGATCCGCACACCCAGAAAGACATTCAGGCACGGCTGAAGCTGGATGAGGCTGAAGTTTTTTCGACCAGTTTCGACCGGCCCAACATCCGGTATGAGATCGTCGAACGGACCAATCAGCGCCAGCAGCTTCTGGATTTCCTGAAGAAACACAAGGGCGAATGCGGCATCGTCTATTGCCTCTCCAGGGCGAAGGTCGAGGACATCGCCGAGTGGCTAAATGCCAAGGGCATTCGTGCACTGCCCTATCATGCGGGTTTGCCTGCAGAACAGCGGGCAGCCAATCAGGATGCGTTTTTGCTGGAGGAGGATCTTTGCCTGGTGGCCACGGTGGCCTTCGGTATGGGGATCGACAAGCCGGATGTGCGCTACGTCGCCCACTTGGACCTGCCCTCATCTGTAGAGGCCTATTATCAGGAGACAGGCCGCGCCGGGCGGGATGGTGCGCCGTCCGAAGCCTTCATGGCGTATGGTATGGCGGATCTCGTGCAACGTCGGCGAATGATTGCGGAGGGCGATGCCCCGGACGAGGTCAAACGCGCGGAAAATGCCAAGCTCAACGCACTCCTCGGAATTTGCGAAACGGCGGGCTGCCGACGCCAGGCCTTGCTCGCCCATTTTGGCGAGACCTACCCGGAACCTTGCGGAAACTGCGACACCTGTCTGTCACCCGTGGAAACATGGGATGGCACGGAACCTGCGCAGAAGCTCATGTCGGCGATCTACCGGACCGGCCAGCGCTTCGGCGCTGGACATGTGATCGATGTTCTACTGGGCAAGACCAGCGAGAAGTCCGCCCGCTTCGGCCACGACAGTCTCTCCGTGTTCGGTATCGGCCAGGAGCACTCTCTCAAAACATGGCAGTCGATCACACGGCAGATCGTTGCTGCCGGATATGTCGACGTTGACCACACGCAATATGGCGCATTGGTCTTGACCGAAAAGGCGCGGCCGGTTCTGCGGGGTGAAGAGAGGATTCGTCTGCGCAAAGACCGCAGCGCCTCTGGCCTCAAGAACACCCGGACATCGCGGGCTGCCTCTCTGGCGGATGAGCTGGACCAGGAAGACCGGTTGCTGTTTGATCGGCTCCGCCGGTTGCGCACCCAAATTGCCCGGGATCAGAGCGTGCCGCCTTATGTGGTGTTTCCCGACGCCACTCTTGCCGGGATCGCTGCGGCGCGCCCGGTCACACCCGACAGCCTTCTATCGGTCTCCGGCATTGGCCAATCAAAACTGGACAAGTATGGCGAAGCAGTTCTGGATCTGGTGGAAGCCTTCGAGGCCGGCGTCTAAGCCAGCCTCAAAGTTTGAGGAGATCGTGGTTAGATCAGGATCCGGCTTGCGGGAGTCCCTTGAAGGCTTCAGAACCCCAGACTTGCTTTACACGAGCATCCCGGCCACAGGCCTTTCGGTAACCTTTGTAGGCATCGGCACGGGTCACATAGCCGAACCGGGTCAAGGTGCGTTGATTGCTCTTGTAATAGCCTTGGTGATAGTCCTCAGCTGGCCAGAAGACTGCAGCGTCTTCAATCGGGGTCACCACTTTACGGCCAAGTGCCTTTTCCGCTTTTGCCACTTCCTGCTTCGCCGCTTTTTCCTGCGCTGCGTTCAAAGGATGGATCGCAGTGGAGTATCCAAAACCCCGGTCACAGAATTGCCCGCCGCTGTCGGTCACATCAACTGTTCTCAGGAAAATCGCCAAGAGCTCGCTATAGCTAATCTTGGTCTCATCAAAATCGACCTGAACGACTTCGCGGTGACCACCACGTTCGTAGTTCTTGTAGGTCGGGTTTTGCGTGGTTCCGCCAGCATAACCGGACACCACATCGCGAACGCCCGAAAGCTGTTCCAGATCTGATTCAACACACCAGAAACAGCCACCGGCAAACACCGCCGTCTCGGCGTTCGCCGGAACCGTATAGGCGGCACCGGTCATCAGAGTTGCAAGGGCGAGCGGGGCAAGACGCTTCATGAGAAATCCTCCGTATGTTGGTATCAGAGCTAACGCATCTGCAGCTGGAGGCAACTCAACTCCATTGTCATTCCCGCACAAGCCCGTGAGGGATGTGTGACTCGCGTTGCTTCTGACCAATGCAATGCCCCGACAGGTGGATCGCCACCCGCCTGACAGGCATCGCTGTTTTTCTTGCTAGACAGCCTGACGGTGAGATGGTGAGCGCGGTGCGTCCAGCCCCGACCAGTCGATCCTCTGCGTTACGAACATGGTCACGGCAAGAGCTGCAAATGCGATCACGGATCCGATCAGCAAGGCGTAGTCCTGTTCCCGCATCAAAGCGTAAAGGGTCGCAAAGATACCGGTCAGGACAGCTGCGATCACAAATCCTGCAATTCGGCTTTTCAGCGAGGTCCCAACGTAGATGGCGTTCAACAGCGTCGCCGAACCTGCAGCGACCAGGTAGGCGGGCCCGTAACCAATATGCTCAGCGAAGGCCAACAGCATCACGTAGAAGATGATTAGCGCACAACCAACCAACCCATATTGTATCCAGTGAAATTGCCAGCCCGATCGCATCTCCAAAACGAAAACTGCCAGAAAGGTCAGGCTGATGAAACCGATGGCATATTTCAATGACCTCGAAATCGTCTGATAGAAGTTCACCGGCTCGACAAACTTCACACCCATCAGTTTGCCGGACAGCGGCAAACTGTCGATCTCCATCGTCTTGGGAATGCCCCGGGCCAAATAAGGGATGGTCCAGTTTGCGGTAAACCCACTGTCCGTGATTGAACGCTGTTCAGGCAGGAAAGCTCCTGTAAACCCTGGATGCGGCCAATCGGACTGGAGCGTGACCAGCGTCGTCTGCCCGGCCGGTGCTGCAAAAAGGGCTGATGAGCCGTTCAGGTGCATGGCCAGATCAAAGGAAAAGCCTCTTTGCCAGATATCAGCTGCGACTGGTGCGTTGATACCGGAACCGCCGTGCTTGGCCAGGACACCAAGGCCAGGCTCAAACTGCACGGTTTTTGCCATATTGAGACGGATCGCGACTTCGCTGCGCAGCGCGCGGACATCCGATATGCCAACGACAACCATGGCTTTGTCCGTTGCGATCTTGATCGTGCCGCCGTCTTTCGGTTCGAAGATGCCGGAGGGCGGCGCAGCAAACCGGCCCTCCATGGACATCTGACCACTGTAGACCGGCAATGAGTAGATTGATTTTAGGCGTTCTTCGACGCCTATGTCTCCTTTCAATTCCAGACGCTCGGGAAACAAGACCACCGTTCGATGATGGACGGTCCGCTGCCGCTTCTCGCCATCTCCGGAAATGACAGTCTCCGTGAATGGAATGGCAAGATAAGGACCATTGATCGACTGCGTGCCACCCCAGGACCGTGCGATATCTGCCGCCACGCCCTTGGCGCGGTCGGCACGCTCTTCCACGAGCAACCAAACAAACGTCGTTGGTATGAGAAGAAGAACGGTCAGGAAGCCGATCAGGAAAACCTTGACCGCGGGCGATTTCAGAACTGCTGGTAGTTTCGGTGACTGTCGGTTCTGGGGAGATCCGTTTTCGTCGTCAGCGGTTGGTGCCGATGTTGCGTTCGCCATTTTCTGCAATCCTCTGCCAAAGGGTTGCCCACAAGCACTATCAAATCGGAACAATCAGCACATTGTTCGAACACCCGATGATTTTTCGGCGGAGGAAATGTGGCTTGAATATGCCGGCGGCTCGTGAATTCAGGCATTTTGGGCCAAGGCAAGTCTGCCGAACGGCATAGTTTGCTGGCTAAACAGACTTTTGCAATCCTCTGCGTGCCGCATATTTGCCCTTGTAAATATTACATAAAACCTGAATACTTTTGACCTGTTTCGGAATTCACCCCCCGGATTGGCAATCAATCCTCACAAGATCTGTTGTGAACAAGCTGTGGACCAATTGTTGGCAACGGAACGAACTCAACTGAGAATCCGAACGGGTTTTCAGTGTACTAGCCAAGGTATCAACTCAGAGCAATCGAGTTACCACAAAAGCGGGTTAACCATGAATCCGGTTTATACCAAGATTTTTGGCAACCCCTGCTTGTCTTCTGCTGTATGGCCAGTTCTTAATAATTCGTTAACAAAGGACACTTTGTGAATGACACCGTTAAACAACATGGCTCTTGGCGCCAGCGCTGATTATGTGCGCCGGGCGAATTATCTTCCGGCGCTGGTCGAACGCCTCGACCTGTGCCAGGCAGAAACGCATCGCTTCATGCTGGTCGCGCATCTGTTCGACGACACCATGCGGATGATTGATGCCTTGGCTGGGATCATGGATTTCGATGCTATCATCGGTATTCCATACTCTTCCGGCAGCGATGCGACACGCACGAAATGGCAATCGCGTTATGGCTCTATCGTGCATTGCCCGAAGACCGAGGATGATTTCAAAGAAGCGCTTGCAGCTGCCATTCAGAAAAGTTTTCTGCAGTGCCGCTCATCTGGTCAGAAACTGGTGATCCAGGAAGTTGGCGGCTATGTCGTTGAACTGCTTCATGAACGTTTTGCCGATCAGTTGGACCTTGTTGAGGGCGTCGTCGAGATCACCAAACAAGGTGTGTGGCGAGCCGAACAGCTCAATTTGAAAGTACCAGTGCTGCATTGCGCCGACAGCGAACTGAAGCGGCTGGAAGCCAAACGATGTGGTGAAACCATCGTACGCTGCCTGGACGGCCTGTCCAGGGATCTCGGCAACTCCCTTGCGGGACGGCACGCGGCCGTTTTCGGAGCGGGATGGATCGGCTCCGGTGTTGCCCATGCGTTCCGCCGCCTTGATGTCATTCCGATGGTGATCGATACCGACCCGCTTAAGGTGGCAGAAGCGCGCCTCTCCGGTCTTCAGGCGCACATGTCACCAAGGGAGTTGGACAAGTGCGATCTGATCGTCGGCGCAGCTGGCAGATTGTCGATCACGGAACAGGTGCTGCGCCAATTGCGCAGCGGCTGTATTGTTGCAAGCGCCAGCTCCCGGCGCATTGAGATTGATGTCGACTATCTGGAAACCGCGCCAAGCGCCGATATTCATCCGTCGATCCGAGCCTTCCATTTCCAGAACGACAATGGCTACGGCGAGCGTCAGATTTGCCTCGTCAACGACGGTTATCCAGCAAACTTCATTCCGGGATCTGGCAGCGTCGCCGATGAGATCGTCGAACTCATTCTGGGCGAACTGATCGTCCTGATGTCGGACATCACCTTTTATCCTTACGAGCCGGGAATTCATCGCATCACGCCAGCCAGCGAGGCGTTGTGTACACAGCTGTGGATTGAGCAGAGGGACCAGCTATGACCGATACAACCAACGAGTTGACAGTACACTCACAGTATCTTGTGAAGAAGCTGTCGAACTCAAAGCAAAATCTCTACGGGACCGTGAAATTCGATACGGTTTCGCGGAAAATCAAATCCTGGGCCAAAGGCCGTACCGACACACCAAAGATCCTGGATATCGGCTGCTCGACTTCGATCTCCAAGGAATATCTGGCCGCAACCGGGCTGGAGTTTGAGTATTGCGGCGCCGACTACGAAGCCGCTTTCCAGCCGGACATCGTGCTCGATGCCACTAAGCTGTCCGAGCACAAGGAAGACCTGCCCTGGCGCCCGGATGTCATTACCCTGCTGGATGTGCTGGAGCACCTTCCGGGCAAGGCCGAGGCGATTGAATCCACCATGCGCCAATGCTGCGAAGTGGTCGCACCGGGTGGTCTGGTGCTTGCGGTCGTGCCGCAACTCTACCGGCTCGACCGGCTGAAATTCGGCCACCTGCACTATCCGGAACACCATGTCCGCTTCACACTCAAGGAATGGATGAATATCGTCGAAAAGGCCGCCGATATCGAAGAAGTCCATGGCATCGGTTACCTCAGCGTCCTGCCCTACACCCCCATGTTCAGCCCCTGGTACAAGGAACATAACCGGCATGGAAAACTCTTCCATCACCTGCGTTCCAAGACATTCGAGTGGGGCCCACTGAAACCGGCGGAAATCGGATTGACCCGGACCCTTGGCCGCTTGCCGGGCCTCCGCGGCTGGTGCAACAGCACCCTGTTGGTCTGCAAGGCCAAAGGCTGACCTAGGCCACCCACAAACCGAGAATTTCCTCCGCTCAATCAAGCGCCCCGGGAAGCTGCCCGGGGCGTTTTCTTTTTTCGCATCAATAGAATCTTTAGTGGCCACCACCGAATGGCACAGTTGTGACGCGGGTCACAGGACAGCATGCACTGCACAGGGTAGGCATTGCACATGATCTGAATTCTATGGTCGTATGGGGCATCCATCACACGCCTGTATTCACAGGGAGGTTTCCAGTGGCATTGCATCAATCCCAACCCGGTCGGCGGGACGACGTTTTTGACCTTTATGCCCGCGACTTGTCCGAACAGCCGTTGCCAAAGTTCCGGATGCCGGAGAACTCTTCGCTCCCCGATACGGTTTACAATCTGATCCACGACGAATTGCTTCTTGATGGCAACTCTCGCCAAAACCTGGCGACTTTCTGCACAACCTATGTGCCCCCACAGGCCCAGCAGCTCATGCAGGACTGCGTCGACAAAAATATGATCGACCAGGACGAGTACCCGCAGACGGCCGAAATCGAGCACCGCTGCGTCCACATTCTTGCCGATCTGTGGAACGCCCCGGACGCAAAAACCACGCTTGGATGTTCAACGACCGGGTCCTCTGAAGCGGCGATGCTAGGCGGCCTGGCTCTCAAGTGGAAATGGCGCAAGCGCCAGGAGGCCGCCGGCAAACCGGCCGACAAACCCAACTTGATCTGTGGGCCGGTACAAATCTGCTGGCACAAATTTGCGCGTTACTTCGATGTCGAATTGCGGGAACTCCCTATCCTTGACGGCGAGCTTTGCATGACCGCTGCACAAGTGGCTGAGGCAGTTGATGAAAACACCATCGGCGTTGTGCCAACCCTAGGCGTGACCTTTACCGGCGTTTATGAGCCCGTCGAAGAAATCTCGAAAGAACTCGACCGGATCGAAGCTGAACGCGGCCTTGATATCCCGATCCATGTAGATGCAGCCTCTGGCGGGTTCATTGCACCGTTCCTGCACGAAGATGTTGTTTGGGATTTCCGCTTGCCACGTGTGAAATCAATCAATGCATCCGGACACAAATATGGCTTGTCCCCGCTCGGCGTCGGCTGGGCCATCTGGCGGGAACCGGAAGACTTGCCGGAAGAATTGATTTTCAACGTCGACTATCTGGGCGGCCAGGTGCCAACATTTGCGCTCAACTTTTCGCGGCCCGCTGGCGAGATCGTGGCGCAATACTACCAGTTCCTGCGCCTTGGCCGGAAAGGGTATACCGAAGTTCAAGGCGCCTGTGCCGACACAGCTCAGTATTTGGCCGCTGAGCTGCAAAAGACCGGGCATTTCGACATGCTCTACAATGGCGATGGTGGTCTGCCGGCTGTCTGCTATTCCCTGAAGAACAGTGCTGACCGCGGCTACACGCTCTACGACGTGTCGGAGCGGTTGCGCATGCGCGGTTGGCAAATTGCCTCGTATCCGCTTCCGGCAAACCGGCATGATCTCATTGTTCAGCGGGTTATGGTTCGCCATGGGATCGGCCGCGATCTTATGGAACTGTTGATTGAGGATATGAGCCGGACAATCGAATTTCTCGATCGAAATCCGATGAGCAACCGGGAAGCCAAAGCCTCCTTCCACCACGGACGATAGACCGATGTCAGATCCCGCTCAGGCTGGCACGGAGCGCCCGGCCAAGGACAGCTCAGCGACCGGAAAAATCACCGTTCTCGGCCTTGCCATGATGACAGTCGCTGCCGTGGTCAGCCTGCGCGGCCTGCCATTGATGGCTGTTGAAGGTACGACGCTGCTGTTCTACATCGGCTTCGCCGCCTTCATTTTCCTGATACCAGCCGCTTTGGTCGCTGCCGAACTGGGCGGCATGTTCGCCCATTCAACCGGCGGGATCTACGATTGGGTGAAAGCCCCGTTTGGCGCCCGGGCGGGCTTTGTCGCCATCTGGCTGCAATGGATCCAGAACGTGGTCTGGTACCCGACCGTGCTTGCTTTCGCAGCTGCGTCCCTTGCCTATGTCATCGGACGACCCGAGCTTGCCGATGATGGCATCTATACCGGGTCGGTCATCATCGCGGCCTATTGGTTTGCAACCTTTATTGCCCTGACCGGCACCAGCGCGGCGGCGCGGTTCACCTCGGCCGGGTTTCTACTCGGGACGGTGATCCCTGGACTTCTGATCATCGCTCTCGGTGCGGCCTGGATTGCGGATGGGCAAACGATGGCCTTTTTGGAAAGCACATCAGTACCCGGCGGCGATGCGCATTTGAGGTTTTTTCCGCACATCACCGGCCTGTCATCTCTGGCCTTTCTAGGCGGCATTGTACTCCTGTTTGCTGGTGTAGAGGTTCATGCGGTTCACGCCAACGAACTCAAGAACCCTGCGCGAGACTTTCCGAAAGCCATTCTTCTGTCTGTGGTGATCATCGTGGCGCTGTTCCTATTGGGCTCCCTGGCGCTTGCATCGATTGTTCCGGCGAACGAGATTGCCCTCGATCAGGGTCCGATGCAGGCCTTGCAGATCGCGCTGAAGGAGTTTGGTCTCGGCTCGCTCGTGCCCATCCTTGCCCTGTTGATCGCTCTTGGCGCTCTTGCCGGAGTAATGTCGTGGATCACCGGACCAAGCCGCGGTCTTCTCCGAACTGCCCGTGACGGCGAGTTGCCGCCTTTTCTTGCGCGGACCAACAAGAACGGAGTGCAGGTAACAATTCTGCTCATTCAAGGCGGCATCGTCACCGTTTTGGCACTGCTCTACTTTGTCTTGAAAAATGTCTCCGTCGCCTTCTTCCTGCTGTCGGCAATGACGATCACGCTATACTTGGTGATGTACATGATGATGTACGCGGCTGCAGTTCGCCTGCGGCTAACACAACCGCACGCTGAGCGAAGTTACAAAGTGCCCGGTGGCCTCGGCGGATTGATCACTGTGGCCGGGATCGGCTTTGCCGGAGTGGCCTTTGCGTTTGTCACCTCGTTCTTTCCGCCAAGCCAGCTCCCCGTGGGCAGCCCCACAACCTATGTCGGTGTGGTAACGGCCGGGTTTGTTGTTTTCATTGGCCTGCCGATCCTGATCCACGCTTTGAAGCGCCCGTCCTGGGTCCAAGAACAGGCAAAAACGGACGAACAAACCTGACGATTATGGGCCGGTAGCGTCAATTGAAGGTCTAATCGGCTTCACGGCTGCTCACGCCCCTGTCATGGCAGGTGATGCACACCTTGGAAATCCGGGCTGCCTTGAAGCGGCTTCACATAAAACGCATTGATATTTTGAGGGAAATCAGGTCACGGAAGCGTGGCACACGTTGATTTCAATGCCAGTGATCTCGCTCCCACATGTGGTCTATCGCAATCGGATTTGGGAGCGCAGAAATCATGACGACACTAACAGCAGATAGACACCTGACCGCAGCCGCACCGGCTGTTTCGGTCAGCACTGTAGGCCTGATGTTCATTTCAGGCTTTTTCGCCACCATTGCTTTTGATCTTTGGGGGCAAGTCATCAGCCCGGGATTGGGTTTTGCAAATCTTTCACCTCACGGCTTGGCACAAAGCCTTCTGGCAAGCCTCGGCCTGCCCAGCAACGCCTTTGCAGGGTACTTTGTTCACTTCTATCTGGTGGGCCTTGTCGGCTATCCGATCGGCTGGATGTACGTTTTCGCACCGATCTGGCAACGTGTTGTCGGCGACACGCATTGGCTCTTGCCAGCCTCGATCTACGGTGTTGGTCTGTGGGTCTTTGCCATCGGCGGTATCACGGCAATCGCCGGTTTGCCGTTCTTCCTGAACTTTACCGGCATCACCTGGGTCGCCTTGGTTGGCCACGTGCTTTATGCCGTCGTGATGGTCGGTGTTCTTGATGTCATTGAGCGTCAAAAATAAGCCTAAGCTTTCTGATACGCCTTAAAAAAGAAAACCGCTGCGACACCTTCGGAGCGGTTTCTTTTTTCGAATCAGACCAACAAAAAGTCAGATCAACTGCACTAGTCAGCGAAGATGCCGTATTCCGGGATGGGGTCCAGTTCGATCTGAGCCAGCAGAGACCCTTCGACGATCGCCTGTATGCTGACGTTCTTTCCCATGATCGGATAAAAGCGGCTTTCAACCGCCCGGCCTTGAGGTTCACCGAATTCCGTATAAGACGCATTTCCAAGTGTTTCAAACTGTGACGCTGTTTGAGACATGACCACTCTTTCCCTGCAGTACCATCGCCAACTGTGTGGCGTTAAAAGGCACCCTAGGGACAATTCCCAAAATTGGCGCTAAGGGCTTTAGGCAAATTGTTTCTGCTCTCGGCGCAAATTATTAACTACGCCATATTGCGAGCTCTTTTCCCATGTGAAGATCTGACAAAGACTGGATTGAACAATCACGCGATCCATATTGACGCTGAACGCGAGTGGTTTGCCTGTGGGCATTTTATAATACTCGCACAATAGGTGCCGCTGATGTCCGAACACTCGACAGACATTGCTATCATCGGGGCAGGTCTCTGCGGATTGGCCACGGCAGCTCTGCTTTCGAACTTGGGCGTCGACGCAAGGGTGTTTGAAGCAAGCAAGACGGCTGGTGGACGCATCCGGTCTCTGCCTGGGCCCTCGTCTCCTGATCTACGCTATGATCTTGGCCCCGCATGGATCTGGCCGCATAATCAAAGAATGCTTCAGTTGGCGGAACAACTTGATTTACCCCTGATCCGTCAGCACTCAGCCGGAAACCTCATATTTCAGGATCAGACAGGCAGCATCCGCCGAGATCTCGCTTTTGCAACGATGGGAGATGCTTTACGGATACCTGGCGGTCTGACACGCATTGCAGACGGCTTGGCTGCCCGGCTTCCTGACGGCACAATTGCCTATCAGCACGCCGTCACCGCAATTGAACAGGACACCTCTGGCCTGACAGTGTCGGGAAAGACACCTGAAGGTCCCTTCCGCGTTTCCTGCCGGCGAGTCATCCTTGCCTTACCTCCGCGATTGGCCGCTGCACGTATCGCCTTTGTGCCGGATCTTGTCGCTGAAACGAAACAGGACATGTCTGCAGTTCCAACGTGGATGGCCGGACATGCGAAACTTATCGCTGTCTATGATCGACCCTTTTGGCGCGCTCAGGGCTTTTCAGGCGATGCTATCAGCCATGTCGGTCCTTTGGTCGAAATCCACGACGCTTCAGCGGAAGAAAACCCTCAGGGTGAGGCAGCATTGTTTGGTTTTGTCTCCCCTCACGACATTCAAAATACGGCAGATCGTGAGGCCTTTGTTTCACGGGCGATCACTCAGTTGAAGGAGCTCTTTGGGCCCGAAGCTGGGCGCCCGTCAAAGGTCTTCTTGAAGGTTTGGGCAACGGACCCGTTGGTGGCAACTCAGCGAGATCAAGAAACTCTGACGAGCCACCCGCAATACGGACCGTTGCCAATTGTTGAATCCTGGCATGACCGGCTGTTCCTGTCAGGCACCGAAACCGCCCCGGAGAACGGTGGTTTCCTGGAAGGCGCCTTGGAGGCTGCGGAGCGGTCCGTTGCTTGGGTGCGGCGTCACTTGGCCAAGTCAAACAAGGCTGTGCCGGACTTGTAAGCCGGCCCGCAACTCAGGATCAGTGAATTAGAAATGGCGGCCAGCATTTGCACACCGCCAATTCAAAGGATACGGAAAGCGATCTAAGCAGCGTCGGTCGTCGCGTTGGCTTTGACACCTTTCAGGAATGCGCCAACGTTTTCGCGCAGTTCCCGAGCTTCTTTTTCCAGGCTGTTGGCAGCCGTGAAGACAACATCTGCTGCCTGGTTGGTCACCGTTGCAGCCTGCGACACTCCACCGATGTTGTCAGAAACCTGCTGCGTTCCGGCAGCAGCCTGCTGAATGTTGGACGCAATATCGTTGGTCGCGGCACCTTGCTGCTCCACAGCCACTGAAATGCTCGTGGTGATCTCATTAATCTTGCTGATTGTGCTGGTGATCGCCCCGATTGCCTCAACAGCGTGATGGGTTTCACCTTGAATGCTCGAAATCTGGGTAGAGATTTCTTCCGTCGCTTTGGAAGTTTGCGTTGCCAGCTCCTTCACTTCAGCAGCCACCACGGCGAACCCCTTGCCTGCTTCGCCGGCTCTTGCCGCTTCAATGGTCGCATTCAACGCCAACAGGTTGGTCTGTTCGGCAATCGCTTGAATTAGCGTGACGACCTCACCGATTTTCGCAGCGGCCTCAGAAAGGCCCTGAATGCGCTGGTTGGTTTGAGCTGCCTGGCTTGCCGCCTCGGAGGCGATTTCGCTGGATGACGACACCTGACGGCTGATCTCCGAAACAGACACCGCAAGTTCCTCCGCCGCGGCAGCCACTGTTTCAGTGTTTGCCGATGCGATGGCTGCTGCCGATGCAACCGCTTCACTTTGGCTTGTAGTCTGTTGAGCTCCAGAGTTCAGATTGGTCGACGCATGCTGCAGGCTCTCAACGGACCCGCCAATCGTCTCAAGCAGACCGGAGACCTGCACATCAAAATCGGACGAGAGGTTCTGGATTGCCCGCGACCGCTGGAGATCTAGCTCCTGACGATTGGTCTGCTGGTCTTCCAGGTCGCGCCGCATGTTTTCATTGGCCACAAAGGTCTCCATGGCCTCGGCCATATCGCCGATTTCATCGCGCCGTTCAGTGCCCACAATGGGGAAATCAGTCTTGCCGTCTGCGAGCTGCTTCATGCCCAATGTCAGCCCCTTCAGCGGTACCGAAATATTGCGGATTGCGGCGACGGCAATCGCTGCAGCAATCAGACCTCCGACAATGAGCACGCCAATCAGGGCGCTGGCCTTGGACCAGAAAGCGGCGGACACATCATCCACATACACACCAGTCGCCGTGACCCAGCCCCAAGGCTGAAAGACCTCCGACCAGGTCGCCTTCTGAAGAAGTTCTTCTTCTCCCTTGCGGTTCCACATATAGCTGCTGACACCGCCACCAGACTTGGCAACCTCAATCATTTCCCGGACGTGATACTTGCCGGTCTTGTCTTGTGAGTTCCACGCACTCTTGCCCTCGGAAGACTGCTTCGCACTCACAATGCGGGTGCCGTCCAGATCAAAAATGAAAGCGTAGTTGTTGCCATCGTAGTGGATGGCGCGAACAACGTTACGCGCCCACTTCTGGGCTTCGTCCTTGGAAAGTTCGCCGGAGGCTTCCAGCTCATGAAAGTATTTCAGAACCGAATTGGTGACTTCAACGACGGTCTGGGTCTTGTGGGTACGTTCGCCATACAAGATCGAGCGCAGAGATACGAGATCATAAGTCACCAAGGCCAGCGTGAAGACAGCCAAGCTGATAACCGGGATCCAGATCTTGAAGCCGATTTTGAAATTGTCGAGAAACATAATGACTGACCTGAGAAAATTACGGATGGTCCCTCTTTGCATGATTTGATTAAACAAACTTAAAGCTGACAAATACGAATTAGTGTTTTTTTTGAGTAGTTTATCTGGCAAATAAACTCCCAATTTCCTCCATCATTCACCACCCTTCTCTTTCATCGTATTGCTTGTCATCCGGCATTTGGCCTGTCGTGAAAAGACTGTATGGTCAACGCAACTGACAGGAAGAATAACTCAGGAGCGGCCATGAGCGGTCTTCTCGCCCTACTTGACGATGTGGCAGCAATTGCCAAGGTGGCCGCAGCGTCCGTGGATGATGTGATTGGTCAAGCGGCCAAGGCTGGGTCCAAAGCGGCCGGGGCTGTCATTGACGATGCAGCGGTGACGCCGAAATATGTTGCCGGGTTTTCCCCGGCCCGCGAGTTGCCGATTGTCTGGCGCATTGCCAAAGGGTCGCTAAAGAACAAGCTGATCTTCCTGCTGCCCGTGGGCCTTTTGCTCAACACATTTTTGCCCGGCATCATCACGCCCTTGTTGATGCTCGGCGGAGCCTATTTGTGTTTCGAGGGGGCGGAGAAGGTCTATCACCTCTTTGTTCCCGGCCATCACGACGCGGACCAACCGAAAGACCTGGTGCAGGACCCAACCCATCTGGAAGAACAGAAGGTCTCCGGAGCAATCAAGACAGACTTCATCCTGTCCGCCGAAATCATGACCATTGCGCTGTCCGAAATCCCGGACAGCAATATCTGGATGGAGGCCTCCACACTGGCGGTGGTCGCGATCGGCATCACGGTCATGGTCTATGGCTCGGTTGCGCTGATCGTGAAGGCAGATGACTTTGGACTGCACTTGTCCCGCGAGGGGCGGTTCGGTGTGACCCGCGCAATTGGTATTGGCATCGTGAAAGCAATGCCCGGCGTCATGAAATTTCTTATGACGGTCGGAACGGCAGCCATGCTCTGGGTCGGTGGGTCCATTGTGATTCACGGCTTGAAAGAACTCGGCGTGAAAGGCCTCTACAACACCATTCACGACATCGCGCACAATATCGCCCACACCATTGGCGTTGCCGAAGGTTTCCTCGGTTGGTTCGCAACAGCAACAATGGACGGAATTTTCGGGCTGATCCTCGGACTTATCCTGATCCCTATCGTCACGAAGGTCATCGAACCAGCCTGGCATATGGTGAAAGGCAAGAAAGAAGAAGCCAGCGGGCACTGAGGTGCGTAAGTCTCTAAAATATCGAAATCTTCTACGCTTTACACAAATGTAAACTTCGCTCAAGAGGCCTGCAAACTGGCTGTCCCATCTTTGTTTCATCGGAAGGCAGGGAGCCTTTCACACACAAAGATGGAGACGCGTAATGAACATGAAGATCATCGCAGGTACGGTTGTTGCAGGTATGGTTCTGGCCACAGGTGCGGTTGGCGCGGTCGCTGCACAAACAGCGACATCACCTGCTGCCATAAGCGAAGCACAGGCCATCGAAATCGCCCTGAAAGAGGTTCCGGGAACTGTTCAGGAAACCGAATTTGAGCGCGAAGACGGCAAAGAAATCTTTGAGATCGAAATCGTCACGGCCGACGGTGTTGAAATGGAAGTTGAAATCGACGCGGCGTCTGGCACGGTCCTGGAGATCGAACAGGACGACGATGATGATTACAAGAAAGGCGACAACAAACGCGCCGGGTAATCCGTAACAGAACGTGTTAGGGAACAGGCTGCCTGGGATGGCGGCCTTTTTCCTGTTTTGACGCCATGCAACGCGGTAAGGATTTGCAATGCGGATACTGCTTTTGGAAGATGACCGGCAACTCGGGCCGTGGGTGGCGGGCGGCCTGCGCGAAGAAGGCCACGTGGTCGATCATTTCACCGATGGCAAGGAAGCGCTTCTTGCTGCCATGGGTCAGGACTATGACGTTTTGATCCTCGACCGGATGGTGTCCGGTCTCGACGGCCTCTCCGTGTTGAAGTCTTTGCGAGCCTCCGAAGACACCACCCCGGCGCTGTTCCTGACCGCCCTTGGGGAAGTGGACGCACGGGTGGAGGGTTTTGACGCGGGCGGTGATGATTATCTCACCAAACCCTTTGCCTTTGCAGAGCTTTCGGCCCGCGTGAATGCTCTTGGCCGCCGACGGGACAGTAGCGGAACCAGCACTGCCGAGCCCACCACACTGCGCTATGGAGATCTCAGTCTGGACCTTTTGGCCCGCCGCTGCGAACGCCAGGGACAGGCGATCGACCTGATGGCCAAAGAATTCAAACTGCTGGAATATTTCATGAGGCGCCCCGGCCGCCTCGTGACCCGCACAATGCTTTTGGAGCAGGTCTGGGACATGAGTTTTGATCCGACGACTTCGGTCGTGGAAACCCATATCAGCCGGCTGCGCTCCAAGATCGACAAACCGTTTGACGATGAGCTGATCCGCACCAGACGGGGCGAGGGTTATGTCTTCGGCAAGTAAGGTACTCGACACAGTTAGAGCCACGCTGACACGCCGCGTCCGATGGCTGCTCCGCTCCTCCACCTTGCGGCTAGCGTTGCTGTTAACTGCCATTTTTGCCGTCGGCATGGCGGTTGCCATTCTTTTGGCACTGACCTTTGGCCGGGAAGCTGTTCTCAACCGTGTCGACACGGCCCTTGAAGGTTTGGCCGCGACGGTCGAAGCCGACGACACCGAAACAGATACATTCTCCGTCATCATCCGCCCGCTTTCTGAAATCGGTGACTTGCCGAAGGAATTTGAGAAGGTCGTGCGCACAGGTGGCGGCACGGTTAGTCTCAAACGGGACTTCCGGCGCGCGGAAGACTGGCGGGTCCTGATTTCACGGGACAAGGAAGGGGAACCGGTTCTGATCGCTGTTCCGCTTGATGCCAGCGAAGACGCCCTGGAGCTCCTGGGCAACGCGCTTTGGAGCACTGCCGGGGTGGTGCTCGTCCTGGTGCTCGTCATCGGGCTCGGCGCCGGTTTCCTTGTTCAGCGGCGCCTTGCCCGGATCGCGGGGGTTCTGGATCGGTTGGCGACGGGAGATCTTGAAGCGCGCATCGGCGTTGCCAGCTCCAGTGATGATCTCGATGATCTTGCCGGGCAAATCGACCGAACCGCACAAGAGCTGGAGCGCCTTGTCGCCCAGACCCGCAATCTCAGCGCCAGTATCGCGCATGACCTGCGCACGCCCCTTGCCCGCCTTCGCGCCCAACTTGAAAGCCTGCCGAACGGCGAAGAGCGCGGCGCAGCGCTGGAAGAAGCCGAACGACTTTCTGGCATCTTCGACACCATCATGCGGGTTGCCAGGATCGAGGCAGCTCACGGCACGGAGGGCTTTGAACAAGTCGATCTGAACGCCCTCATTGACGAAGTCGCGGAGATTTATGGCCCGGTCGTTGAGGACTCGGGCAAATCGCTTGTCCATTCGGCAATAGCCGGTGGAAGCGTTCTGGCAGACAGAAGCATGCTAATCCAGGCGCTTGCGAACCTCATTCAGAACGCCTTGGTCCATGGTGGTTCGGACATCACCTTGTTCGCACGTGGTTCGGAAATCGGCGTATTGGACAATGGACCTGGCGTTGACCCCGATCTCTATGACGAGATCATCAAACCCATGGTGCGTCTGGACGCTGCCAGGGAAAGCGAGGGCACAGGCCTTGGCCTTGCGCTGGTGCGGGCCGTCGCCGACCGGCACACCGCGAAACTCGAACTTTCTTCAGTCCAGCCGTCCGGTCTGCGCGTCTCGCTCAACTTTACAAAAATGTAAAGCCCGGCGGAGCGGAACGTAAAACCGGGTCTCCATATCCAGTTTATCGAAACGACAGGACAATCTGGAGATACTGGAAATGAAATCCATTCTTGAAAAAACCACTGCCACCTTTGCCGGCGCCATCGTCGTCCTGGTTGGCTGTGTGATGGCCGGCCTTGGCTTCACCGTGATCGCCTTCTTGGCAATGTTCGCGTTGGCCGCCTATGGACTGGCGTTGATCGCAGCGCCCTTCCTGGCCATGGCACAAAAACAGGCTGAACAATCCGAGCCGCAGGACATCGATATGCCATCAGATGCTCAAACGGCCGCGTAAGGGGAGCGGGGCAAGCCAATTGAAGTATCCTAAAAGGCGCAGGTATCCCGGTTCGGCCGGTATCCTCGCGCCCTTTGTATTTTAAGAGCATAGACAAACAAAAACCCCGGCCAAAGTGACCGGGGTTTTCGTTAAAGACCAAAGGCCGATCAGGTGACCGGAGCGCGCCAGTCGTCAGAAGCGGATGTGCCGGCCTTTTCGTGTGTCCACTCCGCCTTGCGGTAAGTGAAGGACCACTGCTCCTGATCGCCGCGGGATGCGTTCGCATCATCGAAGACGTCCGGCAAGATGGTTTTACCTTCAACCAAAACCGCATCGGTGTACTTGATCGTGTAGTAGTGCTCCTGAACGCCAGAAGTCGACGTGCGCCAGAAGTTGATGGTGATCTCCAATGATTCACCGGTGGCCAATGCCTGCCACATCAACGGCGACGCCTTGTCCAACGGCTTGATGATGGTTGTCGGCTGGTGGCGGCGGGTGCCGATGGCGGTACCTGAGTTCGGGTCACGCGGAACAATTGCGTTGCTCTCGAACTTGTAGACCAGGGATTCACCCTCATGGCCTTCCTGCCAATTGTTGCCGATAGAGTCTGCCGTTGTAGCATCGGAGGTGATTTCACCTTGGGTGGACCCGCTGATGGTCATGTATGCAACGTTTGCCATTTTTCCGTCTCCTGCTCTTAAAGCGGTTGGTCTGTAACTTTCGAAGTCTGGGGCGCCGTTAGATTTCCGTTCGGTGCCGATGCCAACAACTTTGCAACGGGTGTGCCAGTTTCGGGAATTTTCTTTATCTCACTGTTTTATAGTGATTATCGATTTGATCCGGGGTTAACGATTTTGCCAACTGTGCAGATTTCTGCACACTCTTCCAGAGGGCGCGCAGGAACGTGCACACAGGCCGTGTGATGAGGATCACAAAATGCGCGGGACACCGCCGCCAGTCCGGATCTGGCACGTCAACTTAAGAGCCATCTGCGGTTCAGGAAGCGATCAAAACCGGACAGGGTGTGCGAAAACTGCGCAGCCGGAGAGCAAATCGCTGATTTTTATATTAGATCCAAAAGCACCCTTCAGACCGAACAAAAAACCGCCCCGAACTCCTCCGAAGCGGTTTTCTACTTTTCGGTTCCCGAAGCAAACGCTTCGACAGTGTTAGACGCGGCGTTCGACCATCATCTTCTTGATTTCGGCGATGGCTTTCGCAGGGTTCAGACCTTTCGGGCAGGCCTGGGAGCAGTTCATGATGGTGTGGCACCGGTAGAGGCGGAACGGGTCTTCGAGGTTATCGAGACGCTCGCCGGTTGCTTCGTCCCGGCTGTCGATCAGCCAGCGGTAAGCCTGCAACAAGATAGCCGGGCCGAGGTAGCGGTCGCCGTTCCACCAGTAGCTCGGGCAGGAGGTGGAGCAGCAGGCGCAGAGAATGCACTCGTAAAGGCCGTCCAGCTTCTGACGATCCTCATGGGACTGGCGCCATTCCTTTTCCGGAGCCGGGGTCACCGTTTTCAGCCACGGCTCAATGGAGCGGTGCTGGGCATAAAACCGGGTCATGTCCGGAACCAGATCCTTCACCACCGGCATGTGCGGCAGCGGATAGATCTTCACCACGTCGCCAGCGATCTCTTCCATGCCCTTGGTGCAGGCCAGGGTGTTGGTGCCGTCGATGTTCATCGCGCAGGAGCCACAAATTCCTTCGCGGCAGGACCGGCGGAACGTCAGGGTCGGGTCGATCTTATTCTTGATGTAGATGAGACCATCCAGCACCATCGGACCGCAGTCGTCACGATCGACGAAGTAGGTGTCCACGCGCGGGTTTTTGCCCTCATCCGGGTTCCAGCGGTAGATCCGGTATTCGGTCAGGTTGGTTGCCCCTTCCGGCTTGTCCCAAACCTTGCCGTCCGTCACTTGTGAGTTCCGGGGTAGCGTCAGCTGAACCATCTTTTCAATGCTCCGCGTTGGGCCCTAGTTCGCGCCAGATAAGGCTGTCGGGCCAATTTCTTGAATTCACCGCTCAGGCGGCCAACTCAAAGATCATGTTGTCGTTCGTTCGGCCGGTGACCTTGTAGGACCGGTTTGCCAGTTCCGTTAGGCAATCCTCGGACCAATAGGGCCGGCAATTCGTTTCAAGCAGGATCACGCGCGGCCAAAGGCTCTTTTCCGCGTGACGCAGGAAGGGGAGAAGAACCCGGTCTTCAAAGCCTTCCACATCGATTTTCAAGACGTCTATTTTCTTCACGCCCGCTTCATCAACGATCGTTGTCAGCGGACGCATCTTCACGGTCGAGGGAGCCCAGTCTCCACCCCATTCGCCGTTGGTGACCCGCTTGTCGAGTGTGCCAAAACCGCGATTGGAAGTTTCCGAATAAAGCTCGAGCACATCTTCGCGCGGACCAGCGGCAGTCGGCACAATGGTGACGTTCTGGAGGCCGTTGGCGTCAATGTTACACTGCAGCTTGTCGACCGAATGGGCGTTGGGTTCCAGCGCAATCACACGGGCCCCATGATGGGCGGCAAAAACCGTGTAGACCCCGATATTCGCTCCGACATCGACAAACACCGCATCGTCGGACAAGAAAGGTTTGATGAGCTTGTGTTCTTCCACCTCAGGCAACCGGCCTTTGATCAGAACCTTGCGGTCATCGTAATTGTCGGAGGGGTACACCCGGAATTTCAGGCCATCGGCTTCCAAATCGTAGGGACCTGTGAAGATTTTGCCCAGAAACAGGCGCACATATCTGCGCAAGCCTTTCGGCAGCCTGGCCTGACTTGCCAGCCGCCATGCCGTCCGGACCAAGCCAATCGGCGGATAGGTGCCGAACGGGCTTCTGGTGTCGAGCACCATTGCGTCCCTCTTCATTCGGCGAGCTCCTTAATTCCGGATGCCGGAGCCTCATCGCTTTCACCCGGCATTTCAGTCAATTCCAGCATGATATTGGCACCGGTTGTTCCGATTTCCCGGTATCCGATCGTCGCCATTTCTGCGAGGCAATCCTCTTTCCACTCCTGCTGGTGATCGACTTCGATCATCACCACGCGCGGCCACTTGTGACGCGGCTGCGTCCGGAAATAAGGCAGGATCGCCTGATCTTCATAACCTTCGACATCCAGTTTCAGGACGTCCACTTGGTCCACACCGGCCTCCTGAAGGATTACCGCCAGCGGACTGACCCGGATCGACGTGGTCGTCCATTCAGACTTTTTCAGCGAAGGCGCAAGGCCCTCTGACAATGTCGACAGGTTCAAATTGGACGGGCAGATCACCAGATCGAACGTGCCTTCTTCAGGACCAGCGGCAACTGACATGACCGAGACATTGTCGAGCTTGTTCAGTTCAACATTGTAGGCCAGCTTTGCTGCAATATCTGGATTGGCTTCCACCGCAATTACCCGGCCGCAGAGTTCTGCTGCGGAGAGCGTATGAGTTCCGATGTTTGCACCCAAATCGACAAAAACAGCGTCCTTGTTGAAGTGTTGTGCCAGCATCTTGCGCTCAGCCTTTTCCGACAACCGGTCCTTGGCAACGATCTTCCAGTCGTCCCGGTTGACACCCGGATAGATCCGGAAGGTGAGACCTTCAGCGCTTGTGTCATAGGGGCCAGGAAACCGGTCGGCGACAAAATGGCGGATCTTGTAGCGCAGCCAGTCGGGCAGCCGATGGGCATCGGCCGCTCGCCAAGCAGCTTTGGCAAGCCATCCGGCACGGTAAGTGCCGAATGGACTGCTTGTATCCAGGATTGCCGCCATTGGAGCCAACTTCGTTCCGATCAGTAGACGCGTGCTTTCGGCGCGATCTTCTTCGGATCGATGCCGCCGTTCTGGAACGGGGTCAGCGGCTCGGTCACGACCGGACGGTAGTCCAGCTTGACGTCGCCCGCCTCGTTGACCCACGCCAGTGTATGCTTGCGCCAATCCGCGTCGTTCCGGCCGGCAAAGTCGCCGTCCTTGTAGTCTTCGCGGGCATGCGCACCGCGGGACTCTTTCCGAGCTTCGGCGCCGTAAACGGTGGTGATCGCGTTCGCCATCAGGTTCTCCAGCTCCAGCGTTTCCACCAGATCGGAGTTCCAGATCATGGAGCGGTCAGAAACCTTCAGATCGCTCATGCCCTTCCAGATGTCATCGAGCCGCTTGCAGCCCTGAGCCAACGTTTCCTGGGTCCGGAAAACCGCTGCATCTTCCTGCATGGCACGCTGCATCTGGTCGCGCAGCTCGGCTGTTGGTGTGGAACCACTGGCGTTCCGGAGCTTGTCGAAACGATCCATGATCCGCTCACAAGATGCTTCATTCGGCGATGGAACGGCTTCCTTCGGATCGACAACCTCACCGGCTTTGATCGCTGCTGCACGGCCAAAGACCACCAAGTCGATCAGTGAGTTGGAGCCAAGGCGGTTGGCACCATGAACGGATGCACAGCCAGCTTCGCCGACCGCCATCAAGCCCGGCTGGATGCGGTCAGGATGATCGGAGTTGGCGTTGAGCACTTCGCCCCAATAGTTGGTCGGAATGCCGCCCATGTTGTAGTGCACCGTCGGGATAACCGGGATCGGCTCCTTGGTGACATCAACACCGGCAAAGATCTTCGCGCTTTCCGAGATCCCCGGCAGACGCTCGGCGAGGATCGCCGGATCCAGGTGGTCCAGATGCAGGAAGATGTGATCCTTGTTCTTGCCGACACCTCGGCCTTCACGGATCTCCATGGTCATGCAACGGGACACAACATCGCGCGATGCCAGATCTTTCGCGGACGGTGCATAACGCTCCATGAAGCGCTCGCCTTCGGAGTTGACCAGATAACCGCCTTCGCCGCGGGCCCCTTCCGTGATCAGGCAGCCGGAGCCATAGATCCCGGTCGGGTGGAACTGGACGAATTCCATATCCTGAAGCGGCAGACCAGCGCGGGCCACCATGCCGCCGCCATCACCCGTACAGGTATGCGCGGAGGTGGCAGAGAAATAGGATCGGCCATATCCGCCGGTCGCCAGCACAACCATCTTCGCCGCAAAGCGGTGGATGGTGCCATCGTCAAGGTTCCAAGCAATCACGCCCTGGCACACGCCATCTTCAGACATGATCAGGTCAAGTGCGAAATACTCGATGTAGAATTCCGCGTTGTGGCGCAGGGACTGGCCGTAAAGCGTGTGCAGGATCGCGTGACCGGTCCGGTCAGCAGCTGCGCAGGTGCGCTGTACTGGAGGACCTTCGCCATAGTTCTGCATGTGACCGCCAAACGGGCGCTGATAAATACGGCCGTCTTCGGTCCGGGAGAATGGAACGCCGTAGTGTTCCAGCTCATAAACCGCCTTGGGCGCTTCGCGGGCGAGATACTCCATGGCGTCGGTGTCCCCGAGCCAGTCGGAGCCCTTGACCGTGTCGTACATGTGCCATTCCCAGCAGTCCGGCGTCATGTTGGTCAAAGAGGCGGCAATGCCGCCCTGGGCAGCAACGGTGTGCGAGCGGGTCGGAAACACCTTGGTGATGCAAGCGGTGCGCAGTCCCTGCTCGGCCATGCCAAGCGTTGCGCGCAAACCAGCACCACCGGCGCCAACAACAACTACATCATATGTGTGGTCGACAAATTCGTAGGTCTTGGCCATACGGGTTAACCTCCAAAGCCAATCTTAAGCACTGCAAAGATGCAGCCGAAACCGATGAAGACACAGAAGAATGTGTTGGCCATTACCGAGAGGAACTTCAGGGCTTCGCCGTGAATGTAATCCTCAATGATGACCTGCATCCCGAGCTTCATGTGATAGACGCCGGACAGGATCACCAGCAAAAGGATGATGGAGACCAGCGGGTTCTGCAGAGTCTCGACAACATCACCGTGCGAGGATCCTTGCATCGAAATCACCAGGATCACGAAGAAGGAGATCAGAAACACGTTTGCAACTGCAGTCAGGCGTTGTTTCCAGAAATGATCAGTACCGTCCTTGGCAGAACCGAGGCCGAGAACTTTGCCGAGGGGCGTGCGCATATCGCTCATGACGGTCTCCTTAGCGAACTGCGTAGCCGATGATCCAAAGGATCAGCGTCAGGGAAACAGAACCGATGATCGTCGCCTTGGCGAGCCACTCGCGGGCATCTTTTTCAAACCCGGCACCCATGTCCCAAATGAAGTGGCGGATGCCGCCCAGCATGTGATGCACAAGCGCCCAGGTGAAGCCGAACAGAACCAGCCGGCCGAAAATCGAACCGTAGATCGCGTTGACGAAATCAAAATAGGCCGGGCCCGCAGCAGCTGCGATCAGCCACCAGGCCAGAAGAATGGTGCCGAAATACAGCGCCGCTCCGGTGATGCGGTGCAAGATCGACATAACCATCGTCAGAATGGGTTTATAAATCTGAAGATGGGGCGACAGCGGGCGATTGCCCCGCAAATCGGCGTTCGACATGGATTTCCTCTCCCGTGCGACGCATTCTTACGTTTACGCAAACGTAAGCATTTCAAGGCGTTGTCTAGAGGGGTTCTAGCGCCAACGCCGCCGTACGTCAAAATATCCTATAGGTCTATATCGCGAAAAACGACCTATGAATCGGTTAAATGGGTTAGGTGACTGTCATAAAACCAGATATAGCGCCGGTTTGCCGCGCATTGGCACCGTTTGAGACGTAGACAGCGCAGTATTTTTTCAGTCAGAGCAAGAAACGACTCACTGCAAGGAGCGCTTTCCGTTTGCGTCACTTGCGTATTTTTGATTAGGCTTGCGGCATCCCGAATACGGACCATCCGGTCTCGTGCGCAATTCGTTCCATCGCCTCAGTCCCGAGCTTGGAGTTGCCGTATTTGTTTAGTCCCGGCGACCACACCGCAATCGACGCCCGCCCCGGAGCAATCACCAGGATCCCGCCACCGACGCCGCTCTTGCCCGGAAGTCCGACACGGAACGCGAAGTCACCCGATCCGTCATAGTGACCGCAGGTCATCATCAAGGCGTTGATGCGCCGCCGCCGTTCGCTGGACACAAGCTTTGGCATATCCGGCCCTTCGAGAAGAAACCGACCGGCAAGCGCGAGCTGCGCACATGTCATTTCGACAGCGCATTGGTGGCAATAGGTCCCCAAAACCTTGTCGACCGATGCGCGAAGATTGCCGAAAGACGCCAGATAATGCGCGAGCGAAAAGTTTCGATGCCCGGTGGCAAGTTCTGAGCTTGCGACACTCTCATTGATATGAATGCTGTCGTCATCCGTTGCTGCACGGATGAAGCGCACCAACTCGCCGAGGGCCTCTCGCGGGGACGAGCCGGCAAGATAGGTATCGGTCGCAACCAGCGCACCGGCATTGATAAACGGATTGCGTGGGATGCCCTCCTCTTTCTCCAAAAGCAGAATCGAGTTGAAGGAGAGACCTGACGGCTCCCGTCCGACACGGTGCCAGAGCTGATCCCCTACCCGGCCAAGAGCAAGGGCCAGGGCGAAAACCTTGGACACCGACTGGATGGAAAACGGGACATGCGCGTCGCCGGCGGAAAAGACATCTCCATTCGCTAACGCAATCGAAATCCCGAATTGGTTGGGATCGATCTTGGCAAGCTCGGGAATGTAGGTCGCGACCCGCCCCTTGTCTTCCGACTTGAGCGCCGCGTCCGCGATGGTATTGAGCAGGTCTTGCATTTTGCCCTCGTTTTGAGGGCAGACTAGGTCAGATCGCGGCCTTGGATGCAAGCCGCTTGTAAAGATGCATCATGAACAGGGTGGCAAAGATCGGTGTCACCAGATTCAGGATCGGAACAGCCAACAGCCCGGCAATGACCAACCCACCCACAAAGACCGTGCCCCCGCGGGCTTTTCTGAAAGCCCGCGCCTCCGCCGGTGGCATGAAGCGCATGGCCGCGAACTCGAAGAATTCCCGACCGAGCAGATACCCGTTCACGAGGAAAAACGCCACGAGGTTGATCCCCGGCACCAAAAGCAACACGAGCGCGAAGAGGTTGCCAAGGATCACAACACCGGTGAACTTGATCGTCTGAGGGATTGATTTGGAAAGCGGCAGAGCCTCGCCGGGCCGGTCTCCGGGATAATCCCGTGCCTCCACGATATCCGCGATCTCGTCCTGAAACAGACCGGCAAACAGCGCAGAAATCGGTGCAATCAGAAACCCAAGCGCGAAAATAGCCCCGATGCCAGTCAGAACGGACAGAGCCGTTTCGAGCCACGGATAAGGCAGCGCGACGAACCCCGCGAGCAATCCTTGCAACGCAATCCAAATGACCACGAGAACGGCCAGCGTAAAGCCAAGCATTTTCCAGAAGACAGCGCGAAACGGGCGCTCGAACACCTGGGACATGGCACGGCTGGCGGATTGGAACATTCTTGCCTTCAAGGGTTTGTGATCGACAGCCTCGACATAAGTGTGGATCTGACCCCGCGCAAGTGGACGAGAAAAAGGATCACTCAGCCTCAAAAACAGATCGGGGAAGAATGAGATCCGTCTGCTGCTCGGTCTTGCCGGTAGCGCGATTGAAGTCGCGGCTGGTTCCAACCGGCTTAAACCCCTTCTTTTTCAGCAGAACGTCCGAGGCGATGTTGCCGTCATAAAAAGATGCTCGAATCTCATCGGCGCCGGTCAGCTGAAACAGCTCCTTGAGGGCCACATCCAGCGCTTCGCCCATGAACCCCTTGCCGTGAAATCTCGACGCTAGAAAGAAGCCGATGATCGGCGGTTTATCGCCGTCCGCCCAGTTCGCCAGAATGAGGCCAATGGCTTTTTGTTTTTTGTCTGATTTTTTCGAAAGGATGAAACAGCGTTCGTGCGGCGGAAAGGTCAGAAACCGCTGAAACCGCTCAAGGGCAAATCCGGTCGGACACGGATGAGGGACATTGATCCAGCGGGCGACATCAAAATCATTGTAGATCGGATCGATGTCGAACGAATCCTCAAGCTTCGGCGCCCTCAGACACAGCCTGCGGGTCATGATTGGCGCCGGTGCTTGCAACACTGCGTTCGGGAACATGAGCAACAATCCTTGAGCAACAAGCGGGGATACTTGCGTTCGTGTCATCATTCCTCAGGTCACATATGGTGATCAAGGCTGCTTTCGTTTCTCCGTCATTAAATGTATCCTAGGGTGTACTCTCTAATACAACCCTCATAGATTGCTGATTTACCAATGATCAACGCGCACGATCCAGCCGCAACACCTGTCGCGACAGATCTGGATCCGGCAACCATTTTCGAAACCGACTGGCAGATTTACCGGACGCTGGTCGACAATAATCTGCTCTTTCATCAAGAAGTTTCGGAAATCCTGATTCAAGAAATGGCGGCGCGGTTTTCCAGTGGCTTCCGGTTTCTGGATCTTGCCTGCGGTGATGCGGATGTCATGTCCCGTGCCCTTCGGAAAACCACTGTCGACCACTATCTCGGCGTTGACTTGTCACCGCAAGCTCTTGAGATCGCCAGAAAGAACCTGAATGACGCGCCCTTTGACGCACAGCTGCAGCAAACTGATATACTCACTACGCTCTCTGAAAACCCGGGCATATATGACGTGATCTGGTGCGGGCTGTGTTTGCATCATTTCCAGAGCAGTGAAGAAAAGACGCATGTTTTCTCAGCCATCCACTCTGCGCTGAGCGCCAAGGGCGTGTTCTTCTCCTTCGAACCTGTCTTGCCGGAGGGCATATCCCTCGAAATCTTCAACCGGCAAAACAGACAGCAATTCCGGAAAAATTGGTCGCCGCCACTCACTGGGGAACAGTTTGAACGCCTGATGACCCATATCGAGACTTGCGATTTTCCGGAGACCGCACACGGCTGGCTCACTGCCGGTCGCGCAGCGGGTTTTTCAGCGGCGGAGGAGTTGTTCGCGATCCCAAATGGCGGCTATTGCCGGTTGTTCAGGCTCGAACAGTAGCGCTTGAACTTAATGGGTTATTTTAGGATTTCGACTTAATCCGCTTGCTCAAAGCCGTAAGCATATTGCTACTACATCTTGGCCAATGCGCATCTTTGTATGTCATACTCTCGAACTGCCTACATGCACGCCAAAACGGCAGTATGATTTCGCTTTCATCCCCGGTCGTCTCCAATAGTAATTCACGTTCAAGTGTAGAAGAGCTACCACTTTCAGAATACTCAATACGTAGAAGATATTTGGCGTTTTCATGAGGCGCAAACCGAACATAATATAATGAAGGCTCTGTATTTAACTGCACCTCTGCTTTCCCGCCATCCATAGCGCCCATCATCGCCAATATAAGTACGTCTATTGAATTTTCAGGAATGCAGGAAATGTGCGTCTGAAGCTGGAAGTCGTCAAAAGCAATTTGAATTGGCAACCAACCAAATTGAGGTGCTCCAAATTGACATTTCAAACCCATACTAAGCATCTTTGATTTTTGCTAGAATCGTGTCCTGGCCTTCAGCGCCTGGGCAAGTGTGCCCTCATCCAAATAATCGAGCTCACCGCCAACGGGGACGCCGTGGGCCAGCTTGGTGACATGAACATCCAAATGGCCAAGCTGGTCCATGATGTAATGGGCTGTTGTCTGGCCTTCGACGGTCGCGCTGACTGCCAGAATGACTTCCTGAATTTCCGGCGCGCCGCAACGGTCGATCAGGGAGGCAAGGTTCAGATCATCCGGGCCAACGCCATCCAGAGGGGAGAGTGTTCCGCCGAGCACATGATAGCGGGCATTGACGGCACCAGCGCGCTCCAGCGCCCAGAGATCGGACACGTCTTCGACAACGACCAGAACGCTCGGGTCCCGCTTGTCATCCGAACAGATCGTGCAAGGGTCGGACGTGTCGACCGTACCGCACACCGAACAGACGCCAATGTCGCGGACCGCAACGCCCATCGCCTCAGACAGCGGGACCAGAAGCTGGTCCTTTTTCTTGATGAGGTGCAATGCTGCACGGCGCGCCGAGCGCGGCCCAAGCCCCGGCAGCTTGGCCAGCAACTGGATCAACCGCTCGATTTCCGGTCCCGCAACCTGCTTCTGCGCCATGTTTTTCCGATCCGATGTTATTGAAATCGAGGCGACACCCACCGTCGTCATTGCCGGACCTGATCCGGCAATCCATTCCGTGACTTATCCGCAATTCAGGTGTGCGCGGAGAGATAACGGCATGGATCCTCGGGTCAGGCCCGAGGATGACGGAATAGGCAAGAGCGCGGCGCTAGGCCCATTCCCAAAAACCTTAGAACGGCAATTTCATGCCGGCCGGAAGGCCGAGGCCGCCCATCATTTCCTGGGTCTTTTCCTGAATTGCCTGATCGATCTTCACCCGGCCGTCGGTGTGCGCGGCGATGATCAGGTCTTCAAGGATCTCGCCCTCGCCCTCTTTCATCAGAGACGGGTCGATTGTGAGGCTTTTGAGCTCGCCTTTGCCGTTGAGGCGCACGGTGACCAGGCCCGCTCCGGAAGAACCTTCCGCTTCGATGTCTTCGATCTGTCCCTGCAAAGAGCCCATCTGCTCCTGCATTTCCTTGGCCTGCTTCATCATCTTGAGGAAGTCCATCGGGTCTCTCCTTGAAAACCTGGCCGGCGGTCCCCGCCGTTTCTCACTATTTGGGGTCTGCGTTTAGAAGAACAATTGCCGAAGCGCAAGCTTGAGCAATCCAGACAGCAACTGCCCCTAGTCTTCGTCGTCGTTGCCCAGCGCTTCATTCAGCAAGGGATCGTTGACCAGAGGGTCGGCCATGGCAGCTTCGTCTTCTTCAGAAGCCTGCACCTTCACGTCGATCACCTTGGCGCCTGGAAACTGGGCCAAAAGCGCCGCGACAGTCGGATGGGACTTGGCATCTGACAGAAGCTGCTGCTGGTTGGCTTCCTGCTCTTCGTGGATCGTGGGACGGCCTTGCGTCCGCGACACAACGACAAACCAGCGCTGGCCTGTCCATTCGGTCAGTTTGCGGCCGAACTCTCCAGCAATATCGGCAGGCGCATCGTCGGTCGGCTGGATCTCGATCTTGCCCGGCTCGAATTTCACCAGCCGCATCTGCCGCTGGATCGCCACTTTCATCGGGATGTCGCGCTTTTCCGAAGCCAAGGCGACGCAGTCATGCAGATTTTTTAGATTGTAAGCAGATTGCGGCTGAGCGGGCTCCGGCTCCGGTGCACTCTGCGGCGCTTTTTGTTGTGCAGGCGCTGATTGCGGCATGCCGCCCTGGATGGCGGAAAGCTGCGGCCGGCCAGAGGCCTGCATGACCGGGCCACCTTGTGGGGTGCCGTGTGGCATCGCCCGCGCGCCAACAGCCATTGCCTGTCCACCACCGCCGGACGGAGCTGTGCCGCCGCCAGAGGCACCTGCCGGCGCCCCGCCGGATGCCGGCATTTGGCCATTCTGGATCTGCGCCATCAATTCGCCCGGATCTGGCAAGTCCGCCGCATAGGCAAGACGCACCAGCACCATATCGGCCGCGGCCAATGGTTTTGAGGCGGCCTGAACTTCTTGAACGCCTTTGAGCAGGATCTGCCAAACGCGTGACAAAAGCCGGACGGAGATCTTTTCGGCAAACTCCTGACCACGGGCGCGCTCAGCTTCCGTCACCGAGGCCTCGTCAGCCGATTTCGGCGCGACCTTCATACGTGTCACGAGGTGTGTGAAATCGGCAAGATCTGTCAGAACGATCGCCGGATCCGCACCAATTTCATATTGTGCCTGCAGCTCGGCTAGTGCGTCCTCGATCCGGCCGGCCATAAGGTGGCCGAAGAGATCAATCACCCGCGCGCGGTCCGCAAGTCCGAGCATCTGGCGCAGATCGTCAGCTTCGATAGCGCCTGAGCCATGGGCCATCGCCTGATCGAGCAGCGATAGCGAATCACGTGCCGAGCCCTCACCAGCTCTGGCGATCAGCATCAGGGCCTCATCGGAGATCTGGATGCCCTCGGCATTGGAAATCCGGCGGAGCAAGCCAATCAGCTTGGACTGGTCGATCCGGCGCAGGTCAAAGCGCTGACAACGGGACAGGACCGTGATCGGGACTTTCCGGATTTCTGTCGTCGCGAAAATGAACTTCACATGCTCCGGCGGTTCTTCCAGCGTCTTCAACAGCCCGTTGAAGGCTGCGTTGGAGAGCATGTGCACCTCATCGATAATGTAGACCTTGTACCGCGCCGTTGCCGGGCGGTAGCGGGCAGCATCGATGATCTCGCGAATGTCATTGATGCCGGTGTGAGAGGCAGCGTCCATCTCGATGACATCGACATGGCGGCCTTCCATGATGGCCTTGCAGTGCGTGCCTTCCTGCGTGAGTTTCACGGTCGGCTTGTCCGCTTCGCCAGGGACCTCATAGTTGAGACCCCGGGCGAGAATGCGAGCGGTCGTGGTTTTGCCAACCCCGCGCACACCGGTCAGCATCCAGGCTTGCGCGATCCGGCCGGTATCAAACGCATTTTCAAGCGTTTGAACCATGGGCTCCTGCCCCACCAAATCTTCAAAGGTTTTCGGGCGGTATTTGCGCGCCAACACACGGTAAGCGCCGCCCTCGGCCGCGCCAGGCGCCGTTCCTGTCCCGCCGGTCAGCCCAAGGCCGGTTTCAGTGTCTTCTTGCGGAAAGCCAGTGTCATCCATGAGCCGCACCATACCGATTTTTTTCAAAAGGTGGACAGGGTTTTATCGGTTTTCCTGGAAAGGCCAACAGGCACATCCCGGGAGCGGCCCGAAAATCAAAAAAGCACCGCGGAATTCCGGCGGTGCCTTATGCTTATCCTTACACTGAAGGGTGGGAGGCTGGCACGGCGACCCGTGCCGAGGCTCGTTAGGGCTGCTTCCTTCCGGATCTGACCCGGTTGGCGAGTGGCTCGTCCACCACCAACCTCCCGAGCGCCTTATATCAGGACTCATGGGGTGGTTGGCAAGAGGCAAATCCGGCTTTTTCTTTGCCGGAAAAGTGCCAGCAGTTCGCAGACACTCCGCCTCATTGTCTTGTGACGCCATCCAAGATTGACATTTGACGGAAATATCGCCAGCTATGTTTTTCGTAGCGCCATATGGCTCCCGCGTGAAAAGAGGTTTCTTTCCCGTCTGCACTGGACGTATGGTGAGATAACAAATTCTAATTCAGTCTCTTCACGCCCCGATGGCCTTTATCTGTATCGGTTTGACCTTATGACCTTTTTCGATCTCAATCCGCGTCTTGAAGGAGACAGCATCCCGGTTCTGGATTTGCCGTTATCGACTGTTCGGCTGATGAAGGACGCCAATTATCCGTGGCTGCTGTTGGTGCCGCGCAAGCCGGATCTGGTTGAGATCATCGATTTGGAAGAAGATGACCAGCTTCAGCTGATGCGGGAAATTGCGCTGGCCAGCCGAGTTTTGCGCTCGGCAACTGAATGCGAGAAACTGAACGTTGGCGCTCTCGGTAACCAGGTCTCTCAACTCCACGTTCACGTCATTGCCCGCTTCCGAGATGACGCGGCTTGGCCCGGGCCGATTTGGGGGGTAGTTTCTCCCAAACCTTACGAAGCCGCTGCGGATGAACACTTGATAAACCGCCTGCGGGACAGTTTTGCAGCGAAAACCGATTTCGACTGACCCGGCCCCTTACGAGACTCTCCCAAATCCAAGGATTACTTGATGCGTGCGCCTGATGCCGAATTGCCAGCGATGGAAATGAGTTTTCTCGGGAACACACTCGACCGCCAGTCAACGCGTCGCGGCGACCGCGCCTACTTAAGCGGGCTCCTGGATAGACCGGATACTGAAATTGTTTTGTCGACGCCGCGGACGCTGGTCTTTCCGGCTGGTTCCCCTCCGCAGTTCGGACACACGCTCAAAGGTGCTTTGACCTTAAACGCGTCACGCGAAGAAATGGTCTTCTTGGGATTGCGGCCTGAAACAGGCCGAGCCGTTTTTGCAACGACACTCGCCCAACAGGATGAAGAGTTGGCGGAGATGCCCAGCCTGCATCTGCAGGATCTACGGCAGCTCGCCATCCAACGGACATTCCCGCCAGAAGAACTCGGCGCATTGGCGCAAGCCCGCGCCCTGATCCACTGGCATCGAACGCACCGGCATTGCTCGCAATGCGGTGGAAAAACGGTCATGAGCGAAGGTGGATACCGCCGCGATTGCCCCGCGTGCGGAGCGCATCATTTTCCGCGAACGGATCCCTGCGTCATTATGCTGATCACAGACGGAGACCGGGCCCTGCTGGGGCGCCCGCCGCGATTGCCAGAAGGGATCTACACGACACTTGCGGGGTTTATGGAGCCGGGAGAAACGATCGAACAGGCTGTGCGGCGGGAAACGCTGGAAGAGTCCAGCATTGAGGTCGGAGAAGTCCGTTTGATTTCCAACCAACCCTGGCCTTTTCCGGCCAATTTGATGCTCGGCTGCATCGGTGATGCGCTGTCGACAGACATCGTCATCGAAGATGACGAACTCGAGGCCTGCAAGTGGTGCAGCCGCGACGAGGTCCGCCAAATGATTGAGGGCACCCATCCGGAGGGGCACATGATCCCGCCGTCCATTTCCATCGCATATGAACTCATTACCGGCTGGCTAGAGGAGACATCCTTATGACTTGGTGTGTTTATCTGACCCATCCGGAAGTCGAGATCGATCCGGATGTCCCTATTCAGGAGTGGCGGCTGTCCGAAATTGGCCGCGACCGCGCTGCCCTCGCCGCGGATCTGCCATTTGCCAAAGACTTTCAGCGCATTGTCTCCAGCGGCGAGGTCAAGGCCGTCGAAACCGCCGAAATTGTCGGAGGACACCTCGAGCTGAAGCCTCTGGTCTTGAAGGCGCTCCACGAAAATGACCGCTCCGCGACCGGATATCTGGCACGGGAAGAATTTGAGCGGACCGCAGATCAGTTTTTTGCCAACCCGGACGAATCCATCCGCGGCTGGGAGCGGGCGATTGACGCACAAATGCGCATTGTCACCGGCATCCGAGCCGTTCTGCGCTCAGTGAAAGAAGAAGATCCTGTTCTCTTCACCGGACACGGCGCGGTCGGAACCCTGTTGATGTGCCACCTAATGGGCGCACCTATCTCACGGGCACATGATCAGAAGCGTGGGGGTAGCTGGTACCGGTTCGACAAGGACTGGCTGACATCGCAGTCTGGCTCAAGTTTGGCTTGGACAGAACTCTAACAGCTGTCGGTTGAAGCTTGTCTTCGTGATAGTCTCTGTACTCCCGATGTATGGAGACTAAGCCGTGATTGCCAAAGCGCTGCGCCTTGCCACGCTCGCCCTCAGCCTTTCAATCTTGCCATCAGGTGTGGCAATCGCCGGCCAGTACGACCAGCAATTCCGTCAGTTCCTGGCTTCGGCCGTAGTCCCAGCGGCAAGACAAGCGGGCGTCTCACAAGCAACCTTGGACAGGGAACTGAGAGGACTGACACCAGATATATCGCTGCCGGGCCTCGTTGGCCCGGGCGGCAAGGGTGCTCCTCCCAAGTTCAATTTCCAGGCTGAGTTCCGCTCGCCTGCGCGCTATTTCCGCGACAACCAGTTCAATGCACTCGTGCCCGGCGGCCGCCGGCTTATGCAAAAGCACGCGTCAACTCTTCAAAACATAGAAGCGCGTTATGGTGTTCCGAAACGGATCATACTTGCGATCTGGGCCAGGGAATCTGGCTATGGCGGTGCCAAGATCCCACATGATGCCGTTCGTGTTCTGGCAACCCGGGCCTTCATGGGTCAGCGGGCTGATTTCTTCAAAGGCGAATTGATTGCTGCCTTGCAAATCCTGCAAACCGGCGACGTTTCCAGAAAAACCTTGCGCAGCTCCTGGGGTGGCGCCATGGGACAACCCCAGTTTTTGCCGTCTTCATATCTGAAATATGCCGTCGACTTTGACGGCGATGGACGGCGAAACATTTGGACGTCGGAAGTGGATACAATGGCGTCAATCGCAAACTACCTGGCCAAACATGGCTGGGTAAGCGGTCGGGACTGGGGCTACGAGGTACGCTTGCCGAATACGGTCTCCTGCACCCGCGAAGGGCCGGACAACCGGCAACCGATCTCAAGATTTGTAGCTGAAGGTGTCACACGGGTTAGTGGACGTCCGTTCCCAAATCACGAGATCAATCAACCAGGCAACATCTTGCTGCCGGCCGGCCGCTATGGTCCGGCTTTCATCGCCACCGAAAATTTCTATGTCATCAAGGAATACAACGAGAGCGACACCTACGCGCTGTTCGTCGGTCACCTTGCAGACCGGTATGGCTCGAACAAAAGCTTTGTAGGCAATTGGAAACCGATGAAGGACACCACACGAGGCGCTGTGCGCAATCTTCAATTGCGCCTTGAAGGCGATGGTCATGATGTTGGCGGTGCAGATGGTCTCATCGGTTTCAAGACCCGTCGCTCCATCGGTAAAGATCAAGAGAAGAATGGTTTCTTTGCGACCTGCTGGGTAGGGTAATTGACACTATAATTAATTTTTTGATTTTATTTCTTATTGTTTTGCGATAATTATCGTCCCGATTTTTCGGGAGATATTGATGTTCGCTCACAAAACGCCCGCTCTATCGGGAATTGCAAAGCTGGTTCTAGTCCTCCTGCTTGGCAGTTTGATGTCGGCGTGTGGCCACGTTCCTCTGGCAACCCTTGCTAAGCTCAGCCAATTCGACATGCTGGAAACGGACCCGGGTGCCTTGCGGCTGGCGGTTAAATACCCGGATGCAATCCGTATTCCCGAAGATGGGGCGACCATGGCCCTGACGATCAAACGCAAGGCAGATGGCACTGTCTTGATGGAAGAAAAGCTTGCCTTTGAGGAAACAGAATCCAAGGCGGACAAGGCTGAATTATCGCAGGAACTGCAGACCGGTTATCACCTGGAAGTCTATCAGATTCCGGAGGAAAACGTGCCGTTCTTCCGCAGTTTTCAAAAGCACATGGCCTCTATGTCCAAAAGCGACCGGGAGAAGGTTGAGGGCAATTTGAGCATCGGTGTGACTGGCTGCCTTCTGACCGATGAAAGGCCGTCTGAAATTCGTGTCAGCACCTTCTTAAAGGCTGCCGAATTGGGCGGGTTTATAACTCTCGTCCGCAATTTCGATCTGGAAGAGCAGATGGCGGAAATAGGTGGTGAAGACGGTCTGGAGCGCTGCCCCGACGCGGTTTGAGCACTGCTCTTCGAAATCTGTCTGTCTGGTCAGACAAAACCTTGATCGGGAGAGCCCCGGCCGTCCACTCTGATACAAGTGTATCCCTTTTGCGTGGGCATTGGCCACTGTACATCAATGCCATTCCGGATGTACTGAAATTCTAGCACGGTATAAGGGCGCTGATAGATCCACGGACGGTTAATCAGCGCATCCGGATTTGGGTCTGGCGCTGTCTCGTTCCGTTTTCCCAAGAAATAAAGATCGAACCCGAGTTCTGGCAGTTGTTCGCGCACCAGGTAACGCAGGCCAAATTCTTCCTCACACTGCGCAAGATCTGCTTCAATGTCGGTGGATCTGAGCGTGACCAATCCAATCTCCGCCCCACCGCCGAGTGGACGCTCCGGATCCCCGGTATCTGTCTTTGGAACACCCTCAAAAGTGTGCTGAAGCAACTCGATTATATGACCTTCCGGGTCTTCAAGATGGCTCAGATAACCAACATCGTGGAATTGATGCGGTGCAGATGCGGAAATACCCTGTGCGGCCAAGACGGCATGGGCGCAGTCAAGGTCCGGCAGCGTCACCCCGATTTTCCAGTAGCGGTCGGAGCGTTCGTGCCGATAAAGATCTGAACTGTTTGATTGTTTCAGCAGAAGAACAGCACCATCGGCCCCATAACCAACAGCGACATGGCCATCCCGGTCAGATCGGATCATCCCCAAAGTCCGGCAATAAAAATCTGCCAGTCTCGCCGGATCAGAGACGTTCAATTCAATAGCGGCGATGCGCGTGGTCATCCCACTGACCAACGCGGTGTTAAAAGATCAGACACTGACGACACCTTCCGGTGCCGTCTCCAGCCGGAATGCTGCTGCCATAAGCGCTTTTGTGTAATCGGTTTCCGGCGCGTCGAAGATCTTTTCAGCCGGGCCGGATTCCACCACCTTGCCCTGACGCATAACGACTACTTCGTTGGCGAGGGCCCGCACCACTTTCAAGTCATGAGATATGAAGAGGTATGCCAATCCATGCGCCTTTTGCAGGTCCCGCAAGAGATCGACCACCTGCGCCTGAACACTCATATCCAGTGCTGACGTCGGTTCGTCCAGCATGACGAACTTTGGCTCTAGCACCATCGCACGGGCAATGGAGATGCGCTGGCGCTGACCACCTGAGAACTCATGCGGGTAGCGGTGACGCGTGGAAGCGTCCAGTCCTACCTCTTCCAGCGCGCCAGCGACTTTCCGGTCCCGCTCTTCCGAAGAGATGCCCGGGAAGTGCACCTGAAGGCCCTCTCCAACAATGTCTGCGACAGACATACGCGGGGAAAGTGCCCCAAACGGGTCCTGAAACACGATCTGCATGTCGCGGCGCAGTGGCCGCATTTCCTTCCAGGAGTTTTCCTGAATGTCCTGACCATTGAATGCGATGCGGCCGGTGGAGGAAATCATCCTCAAAATCGCAAGCCCGAGCGTGGTCTTACCCGATCCGCTTTCACCCACGATCCCGAGCGTTTGCCCTTCGCGCACTGTGACATCAATGCCGTCAACGGCCTTCACATGATCCACGGTCCGGCGCAAGAACCCGCGCTTGATCGGGAACCAGACCTTCAGGTCGTCCGCCTGCACGACGATCGGCTTGGTCTTGTCCGTTTCCGGCGGGTTGCCTTTAGGCTCTGCCGCCAGCAGATGCTTGGTGTAGTCGTGTTGCGGATTGTCGAAAATCTCGGCGACCGGGCCCTGCTCAACGATCTTTCCGCCGGTCATGACGCAAACCCGGTCCGCAAATTTGCGGACGATGCCGAGGTCATGGGTGATGAACAGCATGGCCATGCCCTGCTGGCGTTGCAGATCCTTCAAAAGTTCCAGGATCTGCGCTTGCACGGTCACGTCGAGCGCGGTTGTCGGTTCGTCAGCGATCAAAAGGTCCGGTTCGTTCGCAAGCGCCATCGCGATCATGACACGCTGCCGCTGCCCGCCAGAAAGCTGGTGCGGATAAGACCCAAGGCGGGATTCCGGATCCCGGATGCCGACCTGATTCATGAGCTCCAGAACCCGTGCGCGGGACTGGGTGTCGCTCATGCCCCGGTGCACTCTCAGAATCTCAGAGATCTGGCGCTCGACCGTATGCAAGGGGTTGAGCGAGGTCATCGGCTCCTGAAAGATCATCGAGATCTCGTTGCCGCGCACCTTGCGCATCTCGTTGGCATTTGCCTGCAGGAGGTCAACGCCATCCTTGACGATTTTGCCGGTCGGGTGAGAGGCAGCCGGGTACGGCAGAAGTTTCAGGACTGACAAAGCCGAGACAGATTTTCCAGACCCACTTTCGCCAACCAGCGCAACGGTTTCCCCCTTGTTGATGTCAAAGGAGATACGGTCGACTGCAAGTGTTTCCCTGCCGCCCTGCGTGAAAGCAACGGAGAGATCCTGAATGGAGACGAGCGTGTCTTTGGTCATCTCGGCCTCCTTATGCCAGGCTTTTGCGCGGATCGAACGCATCGCGCACGGCTTCGCCAATGAAGATCAACAAACTCAGCATCAGCGAGATCACCAAGAACCCGGTGATGCCCAGCCACGGCGCCTGAAGGTTGTTCTTGCCCTGTGCGAGCAGTTCGCCAAGCGATGCGGACCCAGGCGGCAGACCAAAGCCGAGGAAGTCCAGCGCCGTCAACGTCGAGATGGATCCGTTCAGGATGAAGGGCATGAAGGTCAGAGTGGCAACCATCGCATTCGGCAACAGGTGCCGCCACATGATCACGCCATTGGACACACCCAGCGCGCGTGCCGCCGATATGTATTCAAAGTTGCGGCCACGCAGAAACTCGGCGCGCACGACGCCCACCAGCGCCACCCAAGAGAAGGCGAGCAGGATTGTGAAAAGCGTCCAGAAACCAGGAATGAGAACCGAGGACACAATCAGGATGAGATACAGCGTCGGAATGGCTGTCCAGATCTCGATAAAGCGCTGGAAGATCAGGTCTACCCAGCCACCATAATAGCCCTGCACGGCTCCAGCCGCGATGCCAATTACCGAGGATGCCAGTGTCAGGGCCAGACCAAACAAGACCGAGATGCGGAAGCCGTAGACTAGACGCGCTAGAACATCGCGGCCCTGATCGTCTGTGCCGAGCCAGTTCCAGTTGCCCACGACGCAGTTCGGATCGTCCGCACCCATCGGGTAGCGCTGACACCGCTCTTCCTTGTCCAGCATCCACGACGGCGGCGCCGGAGCGGGCACTGGTATTTCATGGTTCACGGTCCGGTAGGAGTACCGCACCGGCGGCCAGAGCATCCAGCCGTTGGCCTCGATCTCTTCCTGGATGAACGGATCCCGATAGTCGGTGATTGCCAGAAAGCCGCCAAACTTTTCTTCCGGGTAATCGACAAAGACCGGGGCCAGTATCTCACCGTTGTAGGAGACGAGGATGGGCCGGTCGTTGGTCAGGAACTCGGCGCCCATGGCGAGCACGAAAAGCACCAGAAAAATCCAGAGCGACCAGTATCCCCGGCGATTGGCCTTAAAGTTGGCGAGGCGCCGCTGGTTGATCGGCGACAGTCGCATCTTTTTGGGCGGTGGTGCCGTTTCCTCCGCCAGCGGGTTCAACACATCGTAGCCGGCGTTTTCGAGATCCTTGTTCAGACGACTGTCCATTGCCTCACACCTCCCGGCTTTCAAAATCGATCCGCGGATCGATCCAGGTGTAGGTGAGGTCAGAGATGAGGTTCACCAGAAGTCCCATCAGCGAGAAAATGTACAGCGTTGCAAAGACCACCGCGTAATCGCGATTGATGATGGATTCAAAACCGAGCAGCCCGAGACCATCCAGCGAGAAGATCGTCTCAATCAACAGCGAACCGGCAAAGAAGGACGAGATGAAAGCCCCCGGGAAACCGGCCACAACGATCAGCATCGCATTCCGGAACACATGGCCGTAAAGAACCTGGCTTTCCGTCAACCCTTTTGCGCGCGCGGTGATCACATATTGCTTGCGGATCTCATCCAGGAAGGAATTTTTGGTGAGCAGCGTCGTTGTCGCAAAAGCCGACAGAACCATCGCTGTCAGTGGCAAGGCCAGGTGCCAGAAATAATCAAGGATCCGTTCCGGCCAGGACAGGCTCTCCCAATTGTCGGACACCAATCCCCTCAGCGGGAAGATGTCCCAGAAGGACCCGCCGGCGAAGAGGACGATCAAGAGAACCGCAAACAAGAACCCGGGAATTGCATAGGCGACCACAATCACCCCGGAGGTCCAAACATCAAAGCGCGAGCCATCGCTTACCGCCTTGCGGATGCCAAGCGGGATCGAGACCGCATAGGAAATCAGCGTCATCCACAGACCGAGCGAGATCGACACGGGCAGTTTTTCGGCGATCAGGTCGAGGATGCGAATGTCTCGGAAGTAACTCTCACCGAAATCAAACCGCGCATAATTCCAGAGCATGTTCAGGAACCGTTCCAGCGGCGGCTTGTCGAAGCCGAATTGCGCTTCCAGCTCCTTGATGAATTCCGGATCCAGCCCCTGAGCGCCGCGATATTTGGACGTAACACTGTCACCACCGCCCGCGCTTGCGCCGGACGATTCATTGCCGATGTTTCCCATATCGCTGCCGCCACCGCTGATGCGCGATGTCGCATCGACATCTGTGCCGGAGATCTGCGCAATGACGCGCTCAACCGGTCCACCGGGTGCAAACTGGATGATGAAAAAATTGATTGCCATGATCCCGACAAGGGTCGGGATCATGAGCAACAAACGGCGGAGAATATAAGCGCCCATAGGGGTCTTTTTATCCCTTTGCGTCTCAGCTCGAAAACCGAGCTTAGAGAGTGTCTGTTATTTTCTAACCGGCATCTTCAATGATTTTGGCTTTTTCCGGATCTATCCACCAAAGATCTTCCACGGGGAAGAAATACTTTGGCGGTTCCGGTGGAAAACCGAACATGTCCCAGATGGCCACCGAATGGGTGTTCTTGTACCATTGCGGGATCCAATAGTAACCGGCACGCAAGACACGGTCGATCGCTCGGGCTGCGGTGACCATTTCCTCCTTGGACTGCGCCGCCAGGACTTTGTCGGTCAAGGCATCAATCACGGGATCGGAAATGCCGGCAAGATTGCTGCTTCCCGGCACACTGGCTGAGCGGGTGGTCCAGTACTCCCGGATCGGATCAGACAATGTGGCACTGAAGGCAAACCGGCGGCTGGCTATGTCGAAGTCGAACTCGTTCAAGCGGGCCTGATACTGGGCTCCGTCCACGACCCGGAAAGTTGCGTCGACACCGAGCCGCTTCAGGTTCTTGATGAATGGATTGACGATCCGTTCAAACGACGTTGTGTTGTTCAGAAATTCGATAGTAAACAGTTTGCCGTCTGGTCCGACAAGATTTGATCCGTCGCGCGTGTATCCTGCCTCCCGCAAAAGCTCATTGGCCCGGCGCAGCAGTCCACGGTCGAAGCCCGACCCATCGCTGACCGGTGGCGTCACGGGCTCCCCGAAGACAGCTTCCGGCAGCTGATCCCGGTAAGGCTCCAACAAAGCCAGCTCCGCGCCCTGGGGCACGCCTTCGGCCTTCATCTCCGAGTTTTCGAAGTACGACTGCGTTCTTTGATAAAGATCGTAAAAGAGGTTCTTGTTGGACCATTCGAAGTCAAACGCGTAGCCAAGGGCTTCGCGCACACGCGCGTCCTTGAACTTCTCGCGGCGCGTGTTGAGGAACCAGCCTTGCGCGCCAGAGGGACGGCCGTCCGGAAAGACCTTTGTCACCACCCTGCCATCTTCGACCGCCGGGAAATTGTATTCGGTCGCCCAGTTCTTTGACGAAAATTCCTCGCGGTAGCGGACGGTTCCTTTTTTGAAGGCCTCAAAAGCAACCTGGCGCTCTCGGAAGAATTCCACTCGCACGATCTGGAAGTTTTTCTGTCCGCGCAGCACGGGAAGGTCATTGGCCCAATAGTCATCGACCTTATGGTATTCGACAAAACGCCCGACAGCGTGTTTGCCAACCTTATAAGGGCCCGACGACAGCGGCGGGGTCAGCGTACTCTGCTCAAAGTCGTAGGCCGTGTAGTAGCGTTTTGAAAAGATCGGGTAACCGGCGGCGACGCCGAGCGGATAATTGCGGGACTGTGTCCCATCAAACTGAAGAGCGACGCGATGTTCGTCGAGAACTTCCGCATCGGTCAGAACCCGCATCGGCTGACTGATGTTCGGATGGCCGTGCTCTTTGAGCAGCAGCATGGAGAAAGCAACGTCTTCGGCTGTCAGCTTTGAGCCATCATGAAACTTTGCTTCAGGCCGCAAATTGAAGATGAAGCGATTGCCATCCTCTGACACCTCAACACTTTCTGCGACGAGCCCATAAACCGCATCCGGTTCATCATAGGCCCTGACCATGAGAGTGTCGAAACACAGCTCCATCCGCGGCGGCGCATCGCCTTTCAAAATGAAAGAATTGAAGGTGTTGTAAGTCAAAACATTCTGATTGAAGGACCAGTAAGGCGCTTGAAAATTAAAGGTTCCGCCCTTAGGCGCATCCGGGTTTACGTAGTCAAAGTGCGTGAAGTCCGGCCCATATTTCAGGTCTCCAAACACTGAAAGGCCATGACGTGGGCCTGTGCTCTCACCGGCTGAATATGCTGCCCGTGAGAAAAGCGGTCCGGATGCAGCCGCAAGTGCTGTTGCTGCGGAGAGCTTCAAGACCTGCCGTCGGTCCAGCCCCTGACGGTTCGTCATTGTACTGCTCCGGTTTTTGCTGCCTTTTCTTCGTCATACCACCAGATCTCCGGGAACCCGGTGCTGTATTCCGGCATGTTTTCAGGGTGAGAGAACCGGTCCCAACGCGCTGTTCGGGTCTCATCGACGTAGAACTGCGGCACCACGTAGTGGTTCCATAACAGGACACGGTCCAGGGCGTGGGTCGCAGCAACAAGGGTCTCACGATCTTCTGCGAAGATCACCTTGTCGATCAGGTGATCGATGGCTGGGTTTTTGATGCCGCCGTAGTTGGCCGAGCTCGCATTGTCGGCAGAAACAGACCCCCAATACTCCCGTTGCTCGTTCCCCGGTGACAGGGACTGCCCGATCGCCAAGGTCGTCGCATCGAAGTCGCGCGCTCGTACCCGATTGATGAACTGGGACGTATCCACAAGACGCAAGACAGCGTTGATGCCGATGCTCTCCAGATTTTTCGCGTAGGGAAGCAGAGAGCGCTCACTGGCCTTATCGCGGTAAAGAAACTCGATTGTGAGCTGCTCACCGGTCGCCTCGTCGACCATCTGGCGCCCGTCGAGTTTGTAACCGGCACCGCGCAGAAGCTTGACGGCCTCACGCAAATTGGCCCGGACGTTTTGCGGGGAACCCCCGACCGGGTTCTTGAATTCTTCGGTAAAGACTTCCGGCGGCACCTGATCGCGAACTTCCTCCAGAATTTCCAGTTCCTTTCCGGTCGGCAGACCTGACGAGGCCAGTTCCGTGCCTGAAAAATAGGAATTCACGCGTTTCAGAAGATTGGCAGAGATGATTTCGTTGGTGGTTTCAAAATCATAGGCGTAGTTCAGCGCCCGGCGCACGTCCGGGTTCTTGAACTTGTCTCTTCTGAGGTTCAGGAAGTATCCCTGCATCACGCCGGTGGATCGGTCGGGAAAGATCTCGCGCACGACCCGCCCGTCGCGGAGCGCTGGAAAATCATACCGCTTTGCCCATTGGCTAGAGCTGCGTTCGGTATGAAAATCGTATTGATCGCCTTTGAAGCCTTCGAACTGAACCGCATCGTCCAGAAAGATGACGTACCGGATCTCGTCAAAGTTTCCTGTTCCGGCCCGGATCGGCAAATCCCCACCCCAATAATTGTCGACCCGTTCGTAGATCACTTGCCGGTTGGCCGAAAAATCCTTGATCCGGTATTGACCGGATCCCAGGGGCGGCTCCAGCGAACTCTTGGAGAGATCCCGAGGCTCACCCTTGTCATTGGTTCCTTCCCACCAATGCTTTGGCAGAATCGTGAGCTGTCCCATGATCTTGGGAAGTTCCCGGTTGCCGGATGTGTCGAACGTGAACCGAACGATATTGCCGCCAACGATTTCGGCATCGGTGACGTTCTTGTAGTAAAACTTCCGTTGCGGATTGAGTTCGATTGATTTCTCAAACGACCAGATGACATCTTCGGCCGTCACCGGCTGCCCGTCATGCCATTTGGCGTTCGGGTTCATTCGGTATTCGACCCAAGAATAGTCGTCCGGATATCTGACGCCATCTGCCAGAACACCGTACTGCGCACTGATGTCGTCTTCATCGAGAGACGGTTCCATCAGGCTTTCGTAAATGTTCAGGATCCCAGGCGCAGGCTGGCCTTTGGGCGGCAGGAAGTTGAAGGTGTCGAACCCGCCGCGGGCTGCGAGGCGCACTGTGCCGCCTTTCGGCGCATCCGGGTTTACATAGTCAAAATGTTCGGCGTCAGGGCCATATTTCGGCGTGCCATTCAAAGCCGCAGCATGTTTCCACTGAGGATCTTGCGCCACTGCGGGATTGGCGATTGCAGCGACCAGCAACAAAACTCCTGTCAGTATTGCCGTCACCGCTGGTTTTTCGTTTGCACGCCAAACGGCTCGCATCACTTGCTCCGTTGCTGTTGTCCGGGCCGCAGTTCGCGGTATGGAAACAGTGTAGGGAGCGGTGGCCAAAAAACCACCCATTAAGCGTGACATGACAGAAATTTAACCGGTTTGCGGAAGTTCGTTGCCGGAGACGGTTTCCGATTCTTTCCGCCCCTTGGTCTTTTGGCTGTACATCCGGCTGTCGGCAACTCTGAGCAGATCGTCAATGGTGCCTGCATCGCTTGGAAAGCTTGCACTGCCGATACTGGCGCTCACACCGATGCGCACACCTGAGAATTCAAAAACCTCTGAAAGACGTTCACCCAAGCGCTCCAGGAACGCTTCCCGTTCAAGGCGGCGCATGTTTCCAGGGGTCAAAACGATGAACTCATCCCCCCCCACACGGGCAACCGTATCTGTCTGCCGTGTCTGCTGCTGTAGCCGATGACCGATTTCGACCAGCAACTGATCCCCGGCCGCATGCCCATAATTGTCATTGATCGGTTTGAAAGCATCAAGGTCGACATAGAAGATCTCAAAGCCGGACCCGGTCCGATCGGACATGACCGCCAATTGGAGCATCCTGTCTTCCAAGAGCCGCCGATTGGCCAACCCGGTCAGCGGGTCGTGCAAAGCCATTGAGCGAACCTTGTAAACCTCGCTGATCAGCAAAAAGGCCATGGCGCCGAACAGAAGCGAAATCAAACTTCCGACGAGCTGAGTGATCCAGATGCTGCGTTCGTTGCTGTTCCAACCGTTCTCTGGATAGCCCAGCACTTCCCATGTCAAACCGCCGGGCAGGTTCAATGGGAGCCCTACACTGTCAATATCCATCAAGCCGAAGCTTCCGAATATATGCGCCTTTTCCGGCGTGGCAGCAGCTTTGTCCACGATACCAATCCGCAGCTGTTTGACAGTGTCAGAGATGCCAGCAGCTTGCATCAGACCCGCTTCATCGACCACAAGAGACAGCACACCCCAGTACGGGCGCTCCGGCATGGGCTGTCCGAGTTCGGCCGGCGGGAACACAGGGATCCGGATCAAAAGCGCCCGACCGCCCTGTACGAGTTCCAAGGGCCCGGCAATGACAATCTCTCGAGAGAGCATGGCCTGTCTGATTGCAGGCCATTGGCTTGTGTTCAATCGGTAGTCCAAGCCGATGGCCGACTGGTTGGGCTGATACGGATAGACAGCTTGCAGGACATTGTCCGGCGCAAGTCCGATCGATCTTATGACTGGATTTTCATCAATCAAATCAGAAGCGATCGCATCGTATTTTCGCGCATTGAACGGCTCTTTCGAGGACTCAATAACATTGGCCCGCAGACCGATACCATAGGCAACTGTGCGGTTGAGTTCGCCTTCCAGCTTGGCGCGGACTTCTGAAAGATTGGCAACGGCCTGACGTTTGTTTTGGGACATGATTTCGCTGCGCACCGTGTACCCGACATGCGCCGTAACCGCGATCCCAGCCAGAAAGCAAATCACCGCCGTCAGCGAAGCAACCCACGCCCCATTGCTATGTACAAAGAATTGACGCAGTGCGTTCATGATTGCCCAATCCAATTGGATTGTCGTTCCTGCCAATATTACCTAAATGATACGTAACGTCACAAAACTTAATTTTTCTTCAAATCGCAATAAAAAAGCCGGGCAATTGCCCGGCTTCCAAATGTAGTCACAGCATTTCACCAGTGCTTATTGGGATTATTCTCCCGGAAGCGGCTTTGGTGTAGCAGCCTGCTCGCGCATGTAGGCAATCAGGTCAGCCCGCTCTTCAGACTTGCGGATACCTGCAAAGCCCATGGACGTGCCAGGAATGTAGTTCTTCGGAGAAGCCAGGAAGTTGTAGAGACCTTCATAGGTCCACTCCGGGTTTTCCTCGCCATAAGCAACCATCGCGCTGGAATAGTTCACACCGTCGACACCGCCCGGTTTACGACCCACGATTTCCCACAGGTTCGGGCCGACCTTGTTTGCACCGCCCTGCTCGAACGTATGACATGCTGCGCATTTACGAGCGGCACTTTCCCCGTCGCTGGCGGCAGCGGCCATGAGCAACTCGCCAATCGGAACGACGTCTGGCTCCGGTGTCACTTCTGACGTTGAATCTTCCGCAGCGGCCACGACAATTTCATAGCCGGGTTTGCCCGGGATCGTCGGCTTGAAAATTATGTCAGACACAATTCCCAAACCCATAGTCAGAATAAGCACCATAAGAACCGCACCAGCGGCCTTGTTCAGCGTGAAGGAATCCATTCTCTCCGGCTCCAAGCTCATACGCGTCCGGGCCCGTAACTTGAGGTCACGAACCCTATCAGCTCCTCGAATTTTGCCGGAACCTACAAATTTTTTGACCTCGCTGTCCATAGCTTTAAAAGGGCAACGTGTACGACATTCGGACGCGCCCCCGGAAAAACACAGTTTTCCGGCCAAAAAACCCGCCAAAGGAGACTGGATTGAGCTCTGCACTTGTTATTGTTCCGGCCCGACTGGCCGCAACACGACTGCCCCGGAAGCCGTTGGCGGATATTTGCGGAAAACCAATGATTGTCCGGGTACTCGAGCAGGCCCTCAACGCAGATATCGGACCAGTCGCCGTTGCGACTGATGACACGAGTATCGCAGAGGCGGTCCGGGATCATGGCGGAACTGCTGTTATGACCCGGGACGACCACGAATCTGGTTCAGACCGCATCTTTGAAGCAGCGCAGACCCTGGACCCCGACCAGAAGCACGACACTGTATTGAATGTTCAGGGCGATGTGCCCCTGATTGAGCCTGAAGCGATTCGGGCTGCCTTCGCCCCCCTTTCGGTCTCAGGCGTAGACATTGGCACTATCATGACCGAAATCCGGGATGATCGGTTCCGCGACGACCCGAACTTCGTCAAAGCAGTCACGACACCGAACGGACACGGGCACAACCGGGCGCTATATTTTACCCGCGCAACCGCGCCGGGTGGCGACGGTTCGCTTTATCAGCACATCGGCATCTATGCCTATCGCCGCGCCGCGCTGGAGCGTTTTGTCTCGCTGTCGCCGTCGCCACTGGAAAAGCGGGAAAAATTGGAACAATTGCGCGCGCTCGAGGCCGGTATACGCATTGATGTATCGGAGATTGCCTCCGCGCCTATGGACGTGAACACACCTGAAGATCTAGAACGGGCTCGATTAGCCTATCAATCCTTATAAAACGCCGCACCAAAGCTGGACACATCAATGAGCAATGCGAAAAAAATCGTCTTCCAGGGCGAAACCGGCGCCAATTCCCACATGGCCTGCCGTGACGTTTATCCCGACTACGAAGCCATTCCCTGCGCGACGTTTGAAGACTGTTTTTCGGCAATGGCGGACGGCAAAGCCGACCTGGCGATGATCCCGATCGAAAATTCGGTCGCGGGCCGTGTCGCGGACATTCACCATCTTCTACCTGGTTCCAATTTGCACATCATCGGCGAGTACTTCATGCCGATCCGGTTCCAGTTGATGGCTCCAAAAGGGACCAAGGTTGAAAACCTTACAACGGTACAAAGCCACGTCCATGCGCTGGGGCAATGCCGGAACATCATCCGCGAGCTGGGTTTGAACGCTGTTGTTGGCGCTGACACCGCCGGCTCCGCTCGTCAGATTGCCGAGCTGGGCGATCCCACCCATGCAGCACTCGCCCCACGGATGGCCGCAGATATCTACGGTCTCGACATCCTGCGTGAAGATGTGGAAGACGAGGCACACAACACCACGCGGTTTGTGATCCTGTCCCGCGACAAGATGGAGGCAGCCCACAACGGCCAACCGGTAATCAGCACCTTCATCTTCCGGGTCCGGAACGTGCCGGCCGCTCTATACAAGGCACTCGGCGGCTTTGCGACGAACAATGTGAACATGACCAAGCTGGAATCCTACCAGCTGGAGGGACAATTCTTCGCGTCCATGTTCTACGCAGACATCGAAGGGCACCCAAACGACCCGCATGTTGCACTCGCTTTGGAAGAGCTTGCCTTCTTCTGCGCGGAGCTCAAGATCGTTGGCGTTTACCGCGCGAGCCCGTTCCGCGACAAAATTCGTGAACCGGAAGCTAACCGGGCCTTAAGACCCAATCCGCAATCTTAAGGGCGACGCCCATTCTTTCAGGACCCCTAGAGGACCCAATGACCGAAATTCGTTTTGATGCCCTGTGCATCGGCAATGCTATTTGTGATGTATTTGCCCATGTCGAGGAAGACTTTCTTCTCCAGGAGGGCCTGGTCAAAGGGTCCATGCGGCTCATCGAGACCGATGAAGCTGTGGCCTTGTTTAACAAGATGGGCCAAACGGTCCGCATCTCCGGCGGCAGCGCAGGCAACACGGCGGCTGGAATTGCCTCTCTCGGGGGCCGCCCGGCTTATTTTGGAAAAGTCGCCGAAGACGAACTCGGCGACAGCTACTATCACGACATGAACGGCACAGGTGTTTACTACAACACCCCGCGCCTTCGTGAATGGAAGCCCACTGCCCGCTCAATGATCCTGATCACTCCGGACGGAGAGCGCACCATGAACACATATCTTGGCGCGTGCACGGAGTTCAGCCCGTCAGATGTTGATGAAGACGTAGTTGCCGCCGCCGCGGTCACCTACATGGAAGGCTACTTGTGGGATCCGGAAGAGGCAAAAAAAGCTTTCCTCGCAGCTGCAGAGATCGCGCACAAGCATGATCGGAAAGTGGCAATCACCTTGTCCGACTCTTTCTGTGTTGATCGTTACCGGGATGAGTTTACCGGCCTGCTGTCAGACGGCGTCGTCGATCTGATGTTCGCCAATGAACATGAAATTAAGGCGCTTTATCAGACGGGAGACTTGGACACCGCCATTTCTGCCGCGCGTGAAAGCGGCGCAATGACCGCCCTTACGCTCGGCAAAGAGGGCGCGATGATCATCACACCCGAGGAAACCGTTAAGGTTCCCGCCCAGCAAGTTGACAATGTCGTTGACCTCACCGGTGCCGGCGACCTCTTTGCCGCCGGCTTTCTGTTTGGACTCGCACGAGATTACTCGCTCACCAATGCCGCTGAGCTCGGCTGCATCTGCGCCTCCAGCGTAATCAAGCATGTCGGCGCCCGCCCCGAGCGGCCGCTGAAAAACCTTGCAGCGCAGAACGGGTTTGAAGTTTGAATAAAAAGGGCGGCCCGTCGGCCGCCTTTTTTCTCATGACTTTTGTAATCCTCAGGCGGCCAGATCCTGGACGCTGATGACTTTTCCGTCTTCATCCAGGCGATAGATGATCGGCGTGCCGGTCCCGAGCTCCCGCTTCAGAATCTCTTCCGGGCTCAGCCCTTCCAGTTCCATGATGAGCGAACGCAGCGAATTGCCGTGGGCTGCAACGATCGTGCGCTTGCCAGACAAGACGCGCGGCAATATCTCGGCTTTGTAGTACGGCAGAACACGTTCAGCAGTCATTTTAAGGCTCTCGCCTCCCGGAGGCGGAATGTCGTACGACCGGCGCCAGATGTGAACCTGTTCCTCGCCGAACTTTTCCCGGGCCTCATCTTTGTTCATGCCAGTCAAATCGCCATAGTCACGCTCGTTCAGAGCCTGATCCTTGAAAGTTTCGAGGCCGGTTTGGTCAAGCTCATCGAGAATGATCCCGAGCGTTTTCTGCGCACGAGACAACACCGACGTAAAGGCCAGATCGAAATTCAGTTTCAGATCCCGCAGCTGCTCGCCCGCCTTATGCGCTTCGGCAACGCCCTGGTCGGTCAAACCCGGGTCTTTCCAGCCTGTGAACAGGTTTTTCAGGTTCCATTCGCTCTGTCCGTGGCGGACAAGCACTAGCAGGCGTTCCATAAAGATCTCCTTGGGTGGATCATCTTGAATTGATCAGGTGTCCAGGCCGAGGACGTCGGCCATGGAATAAAATCCGGGTTTCTGGTCGAAGCCCCACAGGGCCGCCTTGACCGCGCCGCGTGCGAACAGCTGCCGGTCTTCGGCGCGGTGCGTCAGCTCAATCCGCTCGCCTTCACCGGCGAAAATCACGGAGTGCTCTCCTATGACGGATCCGCCCCGAAGGGTCGCAAAACCGATATCGCCGGTCTTTCGCGGGTCCATAATACCGTCACGGCTTCGAACTGAATGGGTCTGGAGATCGATCCCGCGGCCTTCTGCGGCAGCTTCGCCGAGAAGCAAAGCGGTGCCGGACGGCGCATCGACCTTGTGTTTGTGATGCATTTCCAGAACTTCGATATCAAAGTCTGCATCCAACGCCGCTGCTGCCTTGCGCACAAGGCTCGCCAGCAAGTTGACGCCGAGGCTCATGTTGCCGGATTTGATAATCCGTGCGTGCCTTGCAGCGGCGCGAAGAGGTGTTTCCTCCTCCGGCGTCCAACCAGTCGTTCCGATCACATGAACGATCCGCGCCTGGGCCGCCAACTCAGCAAACCAAATGCTCGCTTTTGGCGCTGTAAAATCCAAGACCCCGTCGGCTTTCGCAAATGCAGACAACGGATCATCGGTCACATGGACATTCAAAGCGCCAACGCCGGCAAGCTCACCCACATCCTGACCTAGGAAAGGCGATCCCTCTTGCTCAATGGCCGCAACCACGTCTGCTCCCGCAGCATCTGTGACGGCCCGGGTCAAGGCCCGCCCCATCCGGCCACCTGCACCAACCACGACCAAGCGCATTGAACCCATACCTTGTTCCCTTCAAAGTTGGCAGCGGTATAGCAGGTTCGTAACTGCAGGCAAATGTCTGATGCGAACGCAACAAACACGGGCGCTTCAATGTCTGGTCCGTAACTTGGGACAGAAGTTAGGCCCAACCGATATTAACTGATCGATTGCAGAATGGCCGAAATTGACATGATAAAAAACAAACAATAATTCGTTTAATTAAGTATTTGTTTGACCTCTTATAATAGCGTTTCGATAAAGTGATCAGACACAACAACAAAAAGCGTCTTTTTTGATTGCATCATATAAAACCACAATCACAATGAATGCCAGTTGTTTCCGCTCAGTATTTCTGTCGAGTGGTTTTGTTATGGGCCAATTCAAAATTTTGCGCAAAGCCATCCGAAGATCGTTACTTACGTCTTTGGCAGTCTCTGTAGTTCTGAGCCTTGCATATTTGACGACAGCTACAGCTCAAGACACGAGTTTGGACGAATTCTGGTCGCTCACCGAATTTACCGCGCTGAATAAAAAACAACGGTCTGTTGCAGAAGGCTTTGCGCGGCGCGTCTCGGCGCCGGCGATCAGACTGCAAACCAAAGTCAATCCGGTTAAAATCGCAATCATTTATCCTGGCAGCCAGGTTTCAGATTACTGGCGCCGCAGTCTCGCGTCGTTTGAAGCGCGGATGAACGAGATTGGTATACCTCACAGGATCGAATCTTATTTTTCCGGATCCTCATCGGATGCGGGCGGCCAGGCAGCGTTGATCACGCAGGCTCTGGCGAGCAATCCGGATTATCTGGTTTTCACTCTGGACGTTCTACGCCACAAGCCGATCGTTCAACGTCTCATTGCCCGAGGAAAACCTAAAGTTATCCTTCAAAACATTACGACGCCACTGAAAGTTTGGAGAGAACGGCAGCCCTTTCTTTACGTCGGTTTCGATCATGTGGCCGGTACCCAGCTTCTCATCGACTACTACAAGACCAAGCTCGGCCAAAAACAGAACTTTGCAATTCTGTTCGGGCCTCGCGGATACGTCAGCCGGGCACGGGGCAACACTTTCTTGCAGGCTTATTCAGATCCGGAAGCCATGAACCTCAAGGCCTCCTACTACGTTGGGTATGACCGGGAAAAATCGCGGCAGGCGACAGAAAGCATTCTTCAAGAACAACAAAACCTATCGTTCATCTATGCGTGCTCAACTGACATCGCTCTCGGTGTCATGGACGCCATCGCTGCAAGTGACAACCAGGGAACCGTCATGACCAACGGATGGGGTGGGGGCGCTGCCGAACTGGATGCCATCCTGGAAGGAAAGCTGGATGTCACGGTAATGCGGATGAACGATGACAACGGTGTTGCCATGGCTGAGGCGATTGTCTTGGACCAGACAGGAAACAGTGACCAGATCCCGGTGGTGTTCTCCGGTGAGTTCGCGCTTGTCACCAAGGAGAACTCTGCTGGAGATATTCAAGAATTGAAGGCGCGGGCCTTCCGGTACTCAAAATGAAGACAAAAGGTGTGAAGTTCAGCTGGTTGGTCGGAGGCCTGTTTGTGGTCGGCCTCATGGCAACTGCTGTTGCGCTTTTTGGCATCACCTACCTTGGAAGTTTGTCCGTCGCTGAGTTGGAAGCTGAACGCAATGCAAAGCGCGAACAGTCCCTCACGACATTGGTTTTCGAGTCCTATTTGAAGGACATCGAAAGCCAGCTGCGTACGATTGCCCTGAACGATGATTTCATTCAGTCGGTTATTGATTACGATGCCCGGAAGGCTGCAAGGATCATGGAGGTCGTCGGCCAAAATGCATCGGCTGTCGTCCCTGACGTGCTTATACTCGATCATGAACGGCAGATGGGATGGCTGAATTCCAGTCTTGCCCTTGTTGACGTCGGCTCCGTACTACCGGGACAAACTCTGAGAACGATGCCACCAGATGTTTGGCGCTTCTACAGCGACGGCAGCGCCGAGCCCGCAACGAAACTCACGGTCATTTCCATACCAGTGGTGGATCCAGAAACCGGCCGTGTCATTGCCCGGCTTGTCGGTGGATCCCTGTTCAACGATGCTTACGCGCTTCTCGACAACCTCTCAAGTGTCCTAGGCACAGGAGATATTGCGATCATCTCTGGGACTGCTTCGCTGGCCTCATACGGCAAGTTTGCCAATAACGAAGAACTCTCGAACACACTTGATGAGCTCGGCGTGCAGGCGTTCCGCCTTCATGACGGCACACTGACATCAAGCACGGTTCTCCTAGGCGAAACTGGCACAGACCCGATAAAGATTATCACGCAGTCCAAAAGCGACATTGTCGAAAATATAGAATCCACCTATCTGGACATCTTCTTTCCATTTCTCCTCTACATTGGGATTGCGTCGTTTTCAGCCGCATTCCTGATCAATCAGTTTACCGCCGCAAACCTCAACGCTCTCGTGGATTACGCAGGTGGACGGGCGGCTAAGGGATCAGGCGCCAAGTACGAACCCGGTCGGATTGCAGAATACAACCGCCTCGGCACACTTTTTGACAGCGCCTTTGATGCCGTTCAAAAGACGAATGCCCAATTCCGAGAACTCATTGACGGATCGCTGCAGGGGATTGTGATCCATTCCGATGCCAAGATCCTTTACGTCAATGACGCATTACTCAAAATCCTGGGATACGAACCGGGTGATGCGGACAGACTGATTGGTCAGTCGATATGGGATATCTATGCTCCCGAAGAACATGAGCGCATGCGAACCTATCGCCGGATACGGCAAGAGGGTGGCATCGCGCCGGCCGTTTATGAAGTCTTGGGCAGAGCAGCTTCAGGAGAGTCGGTCTGGCTTGAGCAACATGTTCGCATGACCACCTGGAACGGCGTCACTGCCATTCACAGCACGATCACAGACATTACGGAACGCAAGGAACAAGAAGAGCTGATTGAAAAACATGCAAACTATGACGCTCTTACAGGTCTTCCGAACCGCAGTCTGTTCAGAGACCGTCTGCGCCAAAGTCTCGTCCACCGAGACAGGACAGAAAAGGCCGGTGCGGTACTTGTTGTCGATGTGGACAGATTCAAAACGGTGAACGATCTCCATGGTCATGATCTCGGCGATCCGATCCTGCGTGAGGTTGGAAATCGTATTCAGGAAACCGTTGACCCCAGCAATACAGTATCCCGCCTTGGCGGTGATGAGTTTGCCGTGCTCCTGACTGACACCGAAGATGACTGGGAGACAGAAAGGGTCGCCCAGAGAATCTTAGGCGCTGTTTCCAAAAGAATTGATGTCGGCAACGGGCAAGATGCGGTTTTGACGGCCAGTATCGGCATTTCTGTATTTCCGCTGGACGGCTTTACAGATATCGCGCTTTTGAAACAGGCCGAATCCGCCATGCATCAAACGAAGACCGATGGCGGCAATGCTTTCCGGTTCTTCTCAAAGCAAACGAATGATCGAATGACGCGGGCACTGATGCTCGAAGCCGCTCTTCGAAAAGCCATCGAGAATGATGCGATTGAGATCTATATCCAACCGATAATCAATTGCGCCACTGGTACTGTGTCGGGTTGCGAAGCCCTCGCGCGATGGACCGATCCTGAACTCGGCTTTGTGTCGCCGGGAGAGTTCATTCCCGTCGCTGAAGAAACGGGCTTGATTGTCCCACTTGGAAAGCTTGTTCTGAAAAAGGCCTGCGCATTCTTTTCAGATTGCCGTGCGCGCGGACACACTCTTCAGAGTATCGGGGTGAACATATCGCCGCGCCAATGCCGGGAAGACGGCTTTGTTGACCTCTTGAAATCCACTCTCGACAACGCGGGCATGCGGCCGGACCAGCTGACATTGGAGATCACTGAGAGCGTTATGTTTGATGACAGCCAAATCGATCCGGTTGCCATCATGATGGCTATCAAAACCCTGGGCATCAAACTGTCACTTGATGATTTCGGGACTGGATACTCGTCCTTGAGCTATCTCAAGCGACTGCCGATCGATACCCTCAAAATCGACCGCTCCTTCATAAAGGATATTGAGACAGACACGGACGATCAGGCGCTGGTCAGTGCCATTGTGACCATGGCAAATGCGTTGTCGATCAGTGTGGTCTGTGAGGGCGTAGAGACCCGCAAACAGAACACCATTTTGATGCGCATGGGGTGCCGTCAGATTCAGGGCTTTTACTTCGGCAAACCGATGCCAAGAGAAGATTTCTTCCAATTCCTGGCCGAAGAACCGTTTAAGACCGAACTGCAGTTGAAGGTCAGTTAGACCCACGTAAACACGTTGACCTGTCCACTTGGGGCACAAAAAAACGCAGGTACCGATTGGCACCTGCGTCTTCTATTTAAGAAGCTTTTGAAGCTTATTCGGCGTCTTTCGGGATTTCCTGACCAGTTTCCTGGTCAACAACCTTCATGGATAGGCGGACCTTGCCACGCTCGTCGAAGCCCATGAGCTTGACCCAGACCTTGTCGCCTTCCTTGACCACATCGGTGACCTTGGCAACTTTCTTCGGAGCCAGCTGGGAGATGTGTACCAAGCCGTCTTTTGCGCCGAAGAAGTTGACGAACGCGCCGAAGTCAACGCATTTCACAACGGTGCCTTCGTAGATCACGCCAACTTCAGGCTCAGCTGCAATGGAGTTGATCCAGTTGACAGCCGCCTTGATGGCTTTGCCATCGGAAGAGGCGATCTTGACGGTGCCGTCGTCCTCGATGTTGACCTTCGCGCCGGTCTTCTCAACGATCTCGCGAATGACCTTGCCGCCCGAACCGATGACTTCACGGATCTTGTCGACCGGGATCTTCATCATTTCGATGCGTGGTGCATGCTCACCAAGCTCGGAGCGTGCCTCGGTGATGGCATTTGCCATTTCGCCGAGAATGTGGATCCGGCCGCCTTTGGCCTGCTCCAGAGCAACCTTCATGATCTCTTCGGTGATACCGTCGATCTTGATGTCCATCTGTAGCGCGGTGATGCCGTTCTCAGAACCAGCAACCTTGAAGTCCATGTCGCCAAGGTGATCTTCATCGCCCAGGATATCGGACAGGACCGCGAAACGTTCGCCTTCCTTGATCAGACCCATGGCGATACCGGCAACCGGTGACTTCAGCGGCACGCCGGCATCCATCAGCGACAGGGATGTGCCGCAAACGGTTGCCATTGAGGACGACCCGTTGGATTCGGTGATCTCGGAGACAACCCGCAGGGTGTACGGGAACTCATGATGCGCCGGAAGCATCGGGTTGATTGCGCGCCACGCCAGCTTGCCGTGACCGATTTCGCGGCGTCCCGGAGAACCCATGCGACCGGTTTCACCGACAGAGTACGGCGGGAAGTTGTAATGCAGCATAAAGTGAGACTTCACGGTGCCTTCCAGAAGATCGATGAACTGCTCGTCTTCACCGGTGCCGAGGGTTGCAACAACAAGACCCTGTGTTTCACCGCGGGTGAATAGGGACGAGCCGTGTGCGCGCGGCAGAATGCCGACTTCCGAGGAAATCTGGCGAACAGTGGAGAGATCGCGGCCGTCGATGCGGGTACCGGTGTCCAGGATGCCGCCGCGGACGATTTCCGCTTCTAGCTTCTTGAACTGCTCACCGAGGACGTTCGCCTCGACCGCTTCACCTTCGGCAGCGTTGGTGATCAGCGCCTCGACAACCTTGGCCTTGGCTGCATCAACCGCGTTCTTGCGCTCGGTTTTTGCTGTGATCTTGTAAGCTGCAGTCAGATCGTCAGCCGCGATTGCCTTGACCTTGCCGAACAGTTCGGAATGATCGGCAGCAACGAATTCGCGCGGCTCTTTCGCACCGGCTTCCGCCAGCTTGATGATCGCGTCGATGACAGTCTGGAAGCCCTTGTGGCCGAACATGACCGCACCGAGCATTGTTTCTTCGTCGAGTTCCTTGGCTTCGGACTCAACCATCAGAACCGCATCGGAGGTTCCTGCGACAACCAGGTCCAAAGCGGATTCCGGCATGTCGTCGACCAGCGGGTTCAGAACGTATTCGCCGTTGATGTAACCAACGCGCGCGCCGCCGATCGGGCCCATGAACGGAACGCCGGACAGGGTCAGGGCAGCAGAAGCTGCGACCATGGCCAGGATGTCCGGTGCGTTTTCCATGTCGTGCGACAGCACGGTGATCACGACCTGGGTGTCGTTCTTGTAACCGTCAGCAAACAGCGGACGGATCGGGCGGTCAATCAAACGGGATGTGAGGGTCTCGTGCTCAGACGGACGGCCTTCGCGCTTGAAGTAGCCACCCGGGATCTTACCGGCGGCGAATGCCTTTTCCTGGTAGTTCACGGTGAGCGGGAAAAAGTCTTGGCCGGCCCGCGGCTCTTTGGCGGAAACAACGGTCGCTAGGACCTTGGTTTCACCGTAGGTCGCCATAACGGACCCATCAGCCTGACGGGCAACCTTACCCGTTTCGAGAATGAGCGGACGTCCGCCCCAGTCGACTTCTACACGATGAATATCAAACATCATCTGTCCTTAACATAGCCTGTCTGCCCCGCCGCTATTCCTCAGCGGTCCATCTGGGGCAAACACATTCCCGGTCGGCCCCGGATGGGCCGGTTACCGGCGGACAGGTCATGGGCAAGACGGCAAGTATCTTTTCAGTGAAATCGAAAAGACGCTGGCAATCCTGCCCCATGACATGTCACGAGGTTTCTATAGAGCGTTTGCTGCCAAAAGGGAAACACTCAAAAGCCTTAGGAACTCAAGAAAAAGCCCTTTGGCAAAAAGAAAAACGCGGCGGGCAAGCCCACCGCGTTGATCAAGTCTAAAACAAGCCTTAGCGGCGAATGCCAAGACGCTCGATGAGGGTCTTGTAACGCTCTTCGCTTTTGCCACGCGTGTAGTCCAGAAGGGACCGGCGCTGCGCAACCATCTTCAGAAGACCGCGGCGGGAGTGGTTGTCCTTGCCATGACCTTTGAAGTGTTCGGTGAGGTTGTTGATCCGCTCGGTCAGGATCGCGACCTGTACTTCCGGAGAACCGGTGTCGCCTTCCTTGGTGGCGTATTCTTTGATGAGCTCAGCTTTGCGCTCTGCAGTGATCGACATCGCTCTTCCTTTCAAGAGGTGGGGCCCGTTGACCGGGCGCGTTGACATGCCGGATTTCCGGCCTGATCCCTCCTGCGCCAGAGCCAAGATGTCGGTCAGCAAAGGTTTTGAAGGGACGTACTGAGCTTCAATGCCCAATGGCGGCGGAATATGACGGAAAACCGTACGAAAATCCAGAAAAATCTCAAGTGGTGTCCCACATACGCCAATCAAAGAAGTTCATTGAACGCACGACTGACCCGGTTAGTCAGTTTTATTCCGCAAGCTCATCTTCAATCAGGTTTGCCGCTGCCAGTCCGGTCAGGTATGCGCCGTGGGTCGTGCCATGAAAATCGAAGGTTGCGTGCTCGCCGGCAAAAAGGATGGTGTTGGCAACAGGCGTTGCAAAACGGTCAAAATCGGCTGGCGTGTTTCCGACCGCAGAATAGGAATATGCGCCGAACGTATGCGGGTCTTTCGACCAGCGTGTCGCCATATGACCAATCGGCGCAGGAATGTCTTCGCCGAACATCGCGCGGAGCGCACCCATGCAATCGCTGATCATATCGGGATCGCTCATTGCCTCGGCAACAAACGGATAATCACCAACGCTCACCCCCAGCAAAATGTTTTCAGGGCTGAAGGTGCGGTAATTGAGAAAATAGTTCCAGCGCCCTTTTGGTTCGCTCATGTACCCGAAATACTGCACATCTTCGGGCCAAAATGGCTGCTCAAACTTCAGCGCCAGTTTGGTGACACTCCCAAAGCCAATTTCGTTGATGCTTTTCTGATGCGCTTCGGGAAGGGGCGGGTCAAACGCGATCGTTGCTTTCTTAAGAACTCCAAGGGGCACGGTACAGATCACGAAATAGGATTCGAATGTTCCCTTTGACGTGTAGACCGCTGCGCCATCGCCTTCTTCGTATTCAATCGCTTCAACAACCGTATCAAAACGAACTTCCAGACCGTCCGCAAGGCTCTTTGGGATCTGGTCGTAACCCTCTGTCAGGATCACATCCGCCCCGTCATATTCATCGTCCTCGTCGAAATAGTAGGCGGACAGTTTTTCAATGGGACCGCCAGTCGAGAACTCCGTGTAGGCACTCATCATCCAGCGAAGCACCGGATCCCGCAGGCTATCCTTGGAGACACGGCGGATCGCCTCAGACAGCGGCTGATCATTGTCGAACGTATCGTCAATGCGCTTATAGAGGCGCATCAGGTCACGGTACTTGGAGTTGATCGTGGATCTCGAAACAGCAGCGCCATCTTGGGCATAGACCTGATAGCTTTCATCCGATGTAATGTAAGTCGGCGCGTCGATCGCATCTGCGAGTTTTGAAACCGGATTTCCCTCAGGCCTGTGGATCCAGCCGGCACCGACCTCAAATGGCGCGCCCAAAGACCAATCTGTCCGGATCCGCCCACCGACGGCAGACGTCGCCTCCAGGACAACAACCGCGTATCCAAGATCCTGGAGTCGCCTTGCTGCAGCGAGGCCTGCAATTCCGGCCCCAATCACAATCACATCGAAGTCGTCGTTTTGGGCTTTCGCTAAACTTGCATTCAGAAACGGCGAAGTTAGCGCCAAAGCAGCACCAGTTTTCAGCACTTGGCGCCGCGTTGCCCGCCCGCGAGTATCCGTAAAGATCTTCCGCCCGCGCTTCATAGTGCCCTCCACCCGGTCGTTGCCGTTTGTGCCTGGGCATCATGGCACGGTTTAGCCGAAACGTCAGGCTGTGATCGCAGGCTTGACCCTAAAGATGAAACACCCGGCTCGGCTGAAAGCGGCCCTTTTCGATCGCACCGATGGCGACGGGAACACTTGCGTGGCTGGCAAAGGCGACATCACAGTTCAACGGGGCGTCCCGGCCACGCAGGAGCACGGCCATCCCCTTTTTTATCTTGGCGGCATCGTCGTCAGAGACCGTGACTTCGACCAGCTCATCCATTGCCTCGCGGACCGGCAAGACAAATTCTTCCACCAGGTCATCAACACCTGCTCCCTCTACAAGCTCCTCTGCCATCTGAAGGATTTCGTCGAGCTTGATCAGATCCTCTTCGCCGAATGGTCCCACCAGCAAACGGCGCAGTTCGGTCACATGGCCGCGTGTGCCAAGACGCCGGCCGATATCCCGGGCGAGCGCCCGTACATAGGTGCCCTTGCCGCATTCCGCTTCGAAAACAGCGCGGTTTTCATCCGGGCATTCCACAAGGTCCAGCCGGTGCATATCAATCGGTCGGGCTTCCAGTTCGACCTCTTCACCGTCACGGGCGAGATCATAGGCCCGCTCGCCTGCGACCTTGATCGCGGAAAATTTGGGCGGAACCTGCATGATTTCGCCGACGAATTCCGGGAGAACGGCTTTGATCGAGTCGGCATCCGGACGCACATCCGATGTTGCAACGATCTCACCTTCGGTGTCATCGGTGTTGGTTTCCGCACCCCAGGTCACCTCAAACCGGTAAACCTTGCGCCCGTCCATCACGAAGGGAACGGTCTTGGTCGCTTCCCCGAAGGCCACCGGCAGCAGGCCAGAGGCTCGCGGATCCAAAGTGCCGGCATGACCGACCTTTTGCGGTGAAAAGATCCGTTTGATCTTACCGAGGGCCTCGTTGGACGTGATGCCATAGGGCTTGTCCAACACCAGCCAACCGTTGATCGTGTTCTTTTTTCTTTTGAATTGCTGTTTGCGGGCCATTTTTTCTTCTTGTTCGTAACGCCTCTGTCCACCTTGCGGTCATCACTGCCGAACGTGACGCCCTATAGGCTTTCCAAGCAATTCACTGATCTTCCTGCGGACCGTCCAGATCCCGGGCAACATCCGGAGAATGAAGAAGCGTGTCGATGCGGTCGTCGTCGTCAAAGCGCGTATCAAGGACAAAGCGCAGATCGGGCATGTATTTCATTGTCAGCCGGCGGGAGACCTGACCTCGGAGATATTTTGTGCTCCGGTTCAAGGCCTTCTCAACCTTTTCAGCATTCACACCGCCCAGCGGCATCACGAGGCACGTCGCCAAACGCAGATCCGGTGTCATGCGGACTTCCGGGATCGTTATGATCACGCCGTCAAGGTCCGGATCGGAAAACCGGCCGCGTGTGAAAATGTCTGACAGCTCCTTACGGACCGTTTCACCCACCTTCAGCTGGCGCTGCGATGGCCCCTGACTGTCCTTTCCAGAATGTTTCGCCATTTCAATTCCTAACGAGCCGTCGCGACTCCAAATGCAAGGGCGCCGGCGTGACCTTGAAGTCCCGCCGGCGCGCATCTTTTCCAATCAGTAACCGGCGATCAGAGCGTACGTTTGATGTGCTCGACGCGGAAACACTCGATAACATCGCCCGGACGCATGTCCTGGTACTTGGTGAAGTTCATGCCGCATTCCTGACCGGATTCGACAGACTTGACCTCGTCCTTGAAGCGCTTGAGCGTGCCCAGCTCGCCTTCGTGGATGACCACGTCGTCGCGGATGAGGCGGACTTGCGCGCCGCGCTCCACAACGCCCTCGGTAACCAGACAGCCCGCAACCTTGCCAACCTTGGAGATGTGGAAGATCTCTTTGATCTCCGCATTGCCAAGGAAGGTCTCGCGGCGCTCTGGCGACAGAAGGCCGGACATAGCTGCCTTGATGTCGTCGACGAGATCATAAATCACGTTGTAGTAACGGATCTCGATGCCGTCGCGCTGAGCCGCTTCACGGGCCTGCTTGTTCGCACGCACGTTGAAGCCAAGGATCGGCGCTTTGGATGCCGCCGCCAGCGTGATGTCGCTTTCCGTGATGCCGCCCACGCCGGACAGCAGAATGCGCGCACCGACTTCGTCGGTTCCAAGCTCGTTCAACGCATGTGCAATGGCCTCTGCAGACCCCTGCACGTCGGCTTTCAGAACCAGCGGGAACTCCTTGCGGCCCGTTTCCTGCAGACGGTTCATCATTTGCTCAAGCGAGCCACGTGTCCCGGATGCAACGACAGATGCCTTCTCGCGGATCTGGCGCTGACGATAGTCGGTGATCTCACGGGCACGGGCTTCGTTTTCAACCACTGCAACCATGTCACCGGCAGCCGGCGTTCCCTGGAAGCCGAGGACCTCGACCGGTTTCGCCGGGCCAGCTTCACTGACCTGCTTGCCATTTTCGTCAAGCATCGCGCGGACACGGCCCCACTCGGAACCGGCAACCAGAATGTCACCCGGCTTGAGAGTACCCTTCTGCACCAGAACAGTCGCAACCGGACCACGGCCACGATCGAGCTGTGCTTCGATGACGATACCTTCCGCGGTCCGATCCGGGTTGGCCTGAAGTTCCAGAACTTCGGACTGCAACAGGATCATTTCCAGAAGCTTGTCGAGGTTTTGACCGGATTTGGCCGAGACCTCAACGTCGATGACGTCACCACCCATGGATTCAGTAACGATCTCTTCGCTCAAAAGCTCGGTACGAACCCGGTTGGGATCTGCATCCGGCTTGTCCATCTTATTGATGGCGATAATGATCGGAACATCCGCTGCCTTGGCGTGCGCAATCGCTTCCTTGGTCTGCGGCATGACGCCATCATCGGCGGCAACCACCAGGATCACAATGTCGGTCGACTTCGCACCGCGTGCACGCATCTGGCTGAACGCCGCGTGGCCCGGAGTATCGATGAAGGTGATCTTGTTGCCGTCCTGCTCGACCTGATAGGCACCAATATGCTGAGTGATGCCACCTGCTTCACCGGTTGCGACTTTGGCCTTGCGGACAGCATCCAGAAGCGATGTCTTACCATGGTCGACGTGACCCATGATTGTCACCACCGGCGGACGCGGCTGCAAGGTGCCCTCATCGTCGTCCGAAGAGAAGAGACCTTCTTCAACATCGGCTTCGGAAACGCGCTTAACCGTATGGCCCATTTCTTCAGCGATGAGTTCGGCCGTATCGGCGTCAATTACATCGTTGATCTTGAGCATTTGGCCTTGCTTCATAAGAAGCTTGATCACGTCAACAGCGCGCTCTGCCATGCGGTTGGCGAGTTCCTGAATGGTGATCGCTTCCGGAAGAGTGACTTCCCGCATGACCTTCTCGCGAACAACCTGCTGCTGGCCGCGCTTTGCCTTTTCCTGACGGCGGCGCATGGATGCAAGCGAGCGTGTCCGCTGCCCATCGTGACCACCGGTAGCGGCAGAAATCGTCAGCTTCGAACGGCGGCGATCGTCGCCACCCTTCGGACGTGCCGGAGCCGGAGCCGGGGCCTGTTTGGGACGTTTAACCGCGCGCAGGTTTTTGTTGGCTGCGCCGCGATCATCTGCACCAGCGGCCGGACGCTCTTCCGGTTTCGGGCTGGCCGGAGTTTCTGTCTTCCGGCGGCCCATGTCATTCAGGTTGCGCGGCTTGCTGTCGTCGCGGCCCGGCGCTTTGCGAACTTCGCGGCGCTGAGCTGGACGTTCTTGCGGCGCAGCCTTTGCGGCAGGCGCTTCAGCCGGAGCTTCTTCAACTTTCGGAGTTTCGGCAACCTTTGCCTGCTCCGCAGCTGCCTGAGCTTCTTCGGCTTCGCGTTTTTGCCGCTCTTCGGCTTCTGCCTTAGCGCGAACTTCTTCTTCCTGCTTGCGCTGAGCTTCTGCGGCGGCGCGGCGCTTGGCCTCTTCCTCGCGGACCTTGGCTTCTTCAACCTCGCGCTCCTTGGCCATCAGCAGTGCAGCCTGACGCGCTTTCGCTTCTTCAGGCGTCAGCGTGCGCAGCACATTGCCATTGCCTTTTTGACGCTGTCCGCCACCTGGCTTGCGCCCCGGGCGGCCCGCCGGTGCGTCCGGCTTGCGCGGCGGCACCTCGGAAGGTGTTTCAAGGCGTTGCGTAACCGGAGCCGGAGCTTCCGGTTTCGGCTCTTGGCCCGGCAGGACGACACGGCGCTTTTTCTTTTCCACGACGACGGCCTTTGACCGGCCATGCGAAAAGGACTGGCGAACAGTTCCTGAATCGCCACCACCACGCTTTAGGCCAAGCGTCTTGCCACGCTCAACGCTGATTGTCTTGTCGCCCGGATTTTTCGTATCGCTCATATTGCCTTCAGTCCTGCGCAACCGCCCTGCTATGCGTTGCTCTTTTCGTCGTCTGCGACGGAATAGCCGCGAAAACGCTCCAAGTCACGTACCCGTGACAGGAAATTTTCGCTGGCCTGCCCCGCAAGCAGTGCAGCATGTATCACATTTGACCGGCCCAATGCCAAATCCAATTGGTCCGAATCGAACAAACGGACGATTTGGCATCCGTTTGCTTCTTCATTTCTACCCGCGGCCACAGCCGCCAGTTTCCGTACCCCGTCTTCTGCAGCATCCGAGGCATGGATCAGTCCTGCGACGGGATCCCGCCGCAAGGCTGCGTCAACTTTCGAATAACCGGTGATCAGCTCGCCGGCCTTGCGCGTCATGGAAAGCGCTTGAAGCGCACTTTTTTCCATGAGCGCATCGACACGCTCGGCCAATCCAGGTTCGACGCTGACTTCGGTCTTGAAGCCCCGGCCAAACACTTTCTTCCGGTCTTTCTCGGCAACAGAGACGACATCGCTCGACGCTGTTACCCATACACCGCGCCCCGGCAGAACCCTTTTCAGATCCGGGACAACCTGACCCTCTGGATCAAGCACAAACCGGATCAGCGAGCTGACGGGCTGAACCTCCCGGGTGACGGCGCATTGCCGTTCGGTTGGCTCATTCTTCCTTGGCACGCTGCCACTCCTCTCGATCAACCATGCGCCCGATGCTCAGGCAGCGACGCAAACCGCGTTGACCACTTTCAGTCTTGTTTGAGCGGTCGCCGCAAAGGCGTTACCGCTCACTAGAGGCACTTGGCCTCGCAAGTCCAGCCGATGGAATTATCCGTTCAGGATCGCACCCGTCGGCGCTTCCTCAACGGCTTCCTCTTCAGCTTCGATCTCTTCCGATTCCGCTTCCTCTTCTGCCATTTGGGCAGCGAGTTCTTCTTCGGTAATCCAGCCGGCCGCCAGACGGGCTGCCATTACCATGTTTTCCGCGTCGGCGCGGGAAACATCATAAGCGGACAGCGCACCATCATACCGCTTGGTCTCGCCGTCTTTGCGCTCGGTCCAACCAACCAGATCGTCCGCAGCGCAACCGGCAAGGTCTTCCATCGTCTTGACGTCGTCTTTGCCGAGAGCCACCAGCATAGCGCTTGTCAGACCATCAATCGAGCGCAACTCGTCTGAAACGCCGAGTTCGATCCGCTCTTCGTCAAGCTTTGCTTCCAGCTCATTCAGATAGTCCCGGGCGCGCGCCTGGATTTCAACTGCCGTGTCGTCGTCAAAGCCTTCGATCATGGAGATTTCTTCGATCTCTACATAGGCAACTTCTTCAACAGACGTGAACCCTTCGGTCGCCAGCAGCTGACCAACCATTTCATCCACATTGAGGGCGTCCATGAACAGTTGAGACCGTTCCTGGAATTCCTTGCTGCGGCGCTCGGATTCTTCCTGCTCTGTCATTATATCGATCGCCCAGCCGGTCAACTGGGATGCTAGTCGCACATTCTGACCACGGCGCCCGATCGCTAGTGAAAGTTGGTCATCCGGAACGACAACTTCAATACGCTCGGCATCCTCATCGAGAACAACCTTGGCAACTTCGGCCGGCTGCAGCGCGTTGACGATGAACGTGGCTGCCTCGTCATTCCATGGAATAATGTCGATCTTCTCGCCCTGAAGCTCGCCAACAACGGCCTGCACACGGGAACCACGCATACCCACACACGCACCAACCGGGTCGATGGAGCTGTCTTTCGAGATTACAGCGATCTTTGCGCGGGACCCTGGGTCACGAGCGACAGATTTGATCTCGATGACACCGTCATAGATTTCCGGAACTTCCTGGGCAAACAGCTTGGCCATGAACTGCGGATGGGTCCGGGACAGGAAGATCTGCGGACCGCGTTGCTCGCGGCGCACGTCGTAAATGATTGCCCGGATACGGTCGCCCGTGCGGAAGATCTCACGCGGGATCAGCTCATCGCGGCGAACAATTCCTTCGCCCCGGCCAAGATCGACAATGACGTTGCCGTATTCCGCCCGCTTGACTACCCCGTTGATGACTTCGCCAACACGGTCCTTGAATTCGTCATACTGACGATCACGCTCTGCTTCGCGAACCTTTTGAACGATAACCTGCTTTGCAGACTGAGCGGCAATGCGGCCGAAGTCCAGCGGCGGCAGCGGCTCGGCGATGAAATCACCCAGACCGGCTTCCGGATTGCGCGCTGTGGCATCGTCCAGAGAAATCTCGGTGGAGACGTTCTCGACAGCTTCCACAACCTGAAGCAGACGCTGCAATCGGATATCCCCGGTTTTCGGATTGATCTCTGCGCGAACTTCCGTTTCCGTGCCATAACGCGAGCGGGCTGCCTTCTGGATGGCATCTTCCATTGCATTGATGACGATCATCCGGTCGATCGACTTTTCCCGAGCAACTGCGTCCGCAATTTGCAGCAGTTCAAGCCGGTTTGCGCTGATTGCCATAATCCACTCCTCTTGCGCCAAGGGTCGGGTCGGGCGCGTTCATCCAAGTGCCAACGAGCTCAGGCTCAGTTCGGCGTGTTATCCTGTGTCAACTCATCGGCGCTTTCGCCGCGTGCGGCCAAGGCCGCTTTTTCGGCCTGAAGAGCTGCCGTAATCAAGTCATCGGTCAAGACCAGTTTGGCTTCGCCAATATCTTCCATCGGAAGCAGAACTGTATCTGCTTCACCTTCGGGAGCATCAGGCAAGCGCATTTTTGCCGATGCGCCCTCAACGCCGAGAAGCGTTCCGCGGAACCGCTTGCGGCCGTCTTGCATGACGTCCATCTCGACTTTCATTTCATGACCGGCCCAGCGGTCGAAATCACCGGCGCGCACAAGCGGCCGATCAATGCCGGGAGACGACACTTCAAGGTGATACGCCCGGTTGATCGGATCTTCGACATCCAAAGCAGGCGACACAGCCCGGCTGATTGTTTCACAATCATCCACCGTCATGGTGCCGTCCGGGCGCTCGGCCATGATCTGCAGCGTGCATCCGTTTGCCGCGCTGATCCTGGTGCGCACGAGCCGGTAGCCGAGATCTTCAATAACCGGCTCAACAATTGCCGTAACACGGGCATCAAGCCCTTGTTCGGTGACAATTCTCGGTTCTTGGTCGCTCAATACCCGGCTCCATTCTGCCAATTTGAGGCAGTTTTGTTTCAGTTGGGCATCAAGCTTAGAGTTAAACTCAGGCGCTGCCCGGCAAGATCACATTCGGTTTCCGGCAGGGGGTTAAGCAAAAAAGAGCGGGTCCCCGGCGGGCCCACCCTCAAGAGCTCATATAAGCCGTTTGAGATGAAACACCGGCTGTATAACGCCAAACACCCCTCAAAGGCAAGGGGCTTGGGGTGAATGCTAGAAAAGAGTCTGCATGTGCCCGGCAGTCACTGCTCCAGCTGACACTGCTCTGGTACAGGCTCTACCGCCTTAAGAAGGTGAGATACCGGCCAATGCGCCCCTCTCGGATCGCCTTGGCCTCATACCGTGTGCCGGGCCAACCTTCCCAAGGGGTTTTCCAGTCAGATGCGGTTTCCGCGGCCCAGTCAAAGGCCGGATGGTCGCGGCAATGGCGCAGCGTCCAATCGATGTAGGTGTCGATGTCGCTGGCAAACCGGAATTCGGCTCCAGGCTTCAAGGCGCGTGCATACCGATCAAGGTTCTGTCCATTGATAAAACGCCGCTTCCAATGGCGCTTCTTTGGCCAAGGATCCGGATAAAGCTGGTATGCGAGATCGAGCGAAGCTTCCGGCACCCAATCTAAGACATTGACCGCATCGTCGTCATAAAGCCGAACGTTTTGAAGGTTTTCATCCGTGACGGCAGCAACGGCTTTTGCCATGCTTCCAACAAACGGCTCAATGCCTATAAACCCGGTTTCCGGATTGGTCCGGGCCCGGTGCAACAAATGCTCACCACCGCCGAAGCCCACCTCCAAACAGACAGTTGTAACCTTTGCCTTGAAGAGGTCCTGCAAGTCGGCAGGCGGCGGCGTTGTAAGATCCAGAGAAAGCTCCGGCAGAACATCTGCCATGAGTGCTTCCCGGCGCGGGGTGAGCGGCTTGCCTTTCCGGCGTCCAAAAAAAGAACCTTCGTATCGATCATTCATTGCTTCAAACCAAATCGCCGGCCTCGAAGGCCGGCGATCTTCATTCTGGTGAGTGGACCGTTCTGGGTCCGGCTTATCCTGCAAGCGAGCGCAGTTCGTCAACCAGGTCTGTTTTTTCCCAGCTGAACCCGCCATCGGCATCCGGCTGCCGACCAAAGTGACCATAAGCTGCGGTGCGCTCATAAATCGGATTGTTCAGCTGCAAATGCTCGCGAATGCCGCGCGGGCTGAGGCCCATCACGTCGCGCAGCGCTGTTTCCAATTTGGCTTCGTCGCATCGGCCAGTGCCGTGGAAATCGACGTAGACCGACAGCGGATCGGACACGCCAATTGCGTACGACAACTGGATCGTGCACCGATCGGCCAAATCGGCCGCGACAACGTTCTTTGCCAGATAGCGGGCGGCGTAGGCTGCAGACCGGTCAACCTTTGTCGGATCCTTACCGGAGAACGCGCCACCGCCGTGTGGGGCAGCGCCGCCGTAAGTATCGACGATGATCTTGCGGCCTGTGAGACCTGCATCGCCGTCCGGACCGCCAATAACGAACGCTCCCGTCGGATTAACATGCCAAACTGTTTCATCCGTGACCCAGCCGTCCGGCAAGGAGGACAGGATGTATGGCTCGACGATTGCTTTGACATCAGGCGAGGTGAGCGCCGGGTCCAAATGTTGCGTCGACAGGACGATGGACGTGACACCGACCGGCTTGCCGTTTTCGTAGCGAACAGTCACCTGGCTCTTCGCATCCGGACCAAGCACCGGCTCCTTGCCGGTTTTACGGGCTTCTGCCAGCGTTTTCAGGATCTTGTGTGAAAAGAGAATTGGCGCCGGCATCAACTCTTCGGTCTCGCGGCATGCGTAACCAAACATGATGCCCTGATCGCCCGCACCCTCATCCTTGTTGCCGCCAGCATCAACGCCTTGAGCAATGTGAGCAGACTGGGCATGCAAATGCACGGCGATATCGCAGTCTTCCCAATGGAAGCCGTCCTGCTCATAGCCGATGTCTTTGACGGCCATACGCGCCAGATGCGCGATGTATTCGTTGGTGATGGTAGCAGGCCCGCGGGTTTCACCGGCAATCACGATCCGGTTGGTAGTCGCCAGCGTCTCAGCGGCAACACGGGCTTCAGGCATTTCTTTGAGGTAGGCATCTACAACCGCGTCAGAAATACGGTCGCAAACCTTGTCTGGGTGACCTTCGGAGACGGACTCAGACGTGAACAGGTAATTTTGACGTGCCATTGGCGATCGTCCTTCTGGGAATGAATACAAAGAAGCGGCGAGTACGATCGCCGCTTCAGGTGCCATCAATCTAAGAAGTTTGGGGCCACGTCAAGAAGATGGTTGTTTTTATTATTCGTCGCCGGCGAGGGACCTGACCAGATCAACAATGCGGCGGCGGACCTTTGGGTCTTCTATGCGCACAAATGCCTTGTTGAGGGACAGACCTTCCGACGAGGAAAGGAAATCCACGACATAAGACGTGGGTTGGGTTTCGCCAAAGCCTTCAGCTTCTTCCGGCGTTCCAGGCGCATCTTCAAAAAAGAAGGAAACCGGTACTTTCAGAATAGTTGCGATATGCTGCAACCGGCTGGCTCCAATGCGATTGGTGCCTTTTTCGTATTTCTGGATCTGCTGGAAAGTGATGCCTAGCGCTTCGCCAAGTTTTTCTTGGCTCATGCCGAGCATCATGCGGCGCAAGCGCACACGGCTTCCAACATGGATATCGATTGGATTAGGTGATTTCTTACTGGGCATTGGCGTTATTCTTTCTTAGTCATTTGGCTTTTACAGCCAATATTTTTTATTTGGCGCAAGCCCAATCAGGTCCCCACAAACCTGAACAGAAGAAAGTTTGCCCGCAACTTCCCGCTTACGCCTACGTTAGCTTTCAATCAGCTATGTCACGGTTGTATCACAATTCTTTCACTCAACTCAAACAAAAAATATCAATTTATACGGGAATTGCGGTTGTATCGATGAATACTGGTCAAAATTACAATAATTACCGAAATTATTAATATCGGAGTATCCAGAAATGTACGGTAAATCGTTTCCGGTTCTCGCACAGGTAGCCGAGCATCGATCACACCGCGTTCAAATACCGGAAGTTTAGTCACCACACGCCCCAACCCATCTATCACACCGGAAATTCCGGTATTGGCGGCTCGGATTGTGGGTAGCCCCGTTTCGATAGAACGCAGCCGAACCTGCGCAAAGTGCTGGTAGGGACCTGGTGTCCGGCCGAACCATGCATCGTTGGTCAGATTGAGAAGAAACGCAGGTCTCGGTGCCACACCAGCAGTCTCAGCAGGGAATATTGCCTCGTAGCATATCAGTGGCAGAAACAGGTACTTGTCCATTGCTGACAAGGGGCGCCGCACGTCTCCAGCCTCAAAACCTGCACCAGGACCTGCCAGATTACTGATACCCAGTTTATCCAGCAATGGGCGGAGCGGGACATATTCACCGAACGGGACCAGGCGCACCTTGTCGTAAAGCCCGCGCACGGTCCCATCATTTTCGATCAAATAGATGCTGTTGAAATAGACTTGGCCGGTTTCGCCCGGCTCTGCCCGAACTGCGCCGACTGCCAGCTCTTTGTTTTGCCCAAGCGCAGCCGAGATCCGATGCAAGGCACCAGGCTCCCTCGTGAGCAGGAACGGAACCGCAGACTCGGGCCAGACCACCAGCTGCGGTGTTCCAACCCGCCCCTCCCCGCCAAGCGGCGCTTCTGTCAAATCAAGGTAGGTTTGAAAAATCTCGTCGCGCAGTTCCGGTCGCCATTTGTCCTGCTGGTTGATTGAAGGCTGAACGATCCGGATATCCAGATCTTCGTAATCAGTCGTGTCAGGCGCCAACCGATATGCGCCATAGGTCGCCATAAGAACCAGAACAGCTGCTGCCAAACCAACAGGCAAGACGCGCAGCGGGAGCGGCCTACTGTCCGCGAGCGCAGCCGGCGCTGCACAGATGCTCCACGCCAGAAACGTTAAACCGTATACGCCCAGAACGCTGGCCGTTTGAGAAAGAGCCAGACTTTCTGAAAAAGCATAACCGTAAGAGTTCCAGGGAAATCCGGTCAGGATCGTTCCCTTGAGCCAGTCGGCAAGCGTCATTGCTGCTGCCAGGAGCAGCACCCGGGTCCTGGAGTCCCCCCAAAGTGCCGCCGCAATGGCTCCGGCGAGGCCCGTGAACAGGGCCAAACCAATCGGCATTGCTACGACGGCAAACGGCATCAGCCAGGCAAACTGTTCGGCATCGACCAGAAAAGCCGAGCCAATCCACCAAAGACCGGAGAGGTAGTATCCAAAGCCAAAAAACCAACCGAGCGCAAACCCGGTGCGCAGCCGCTTGTATACGCCGCTCCGGTTTGTCTCCAAAGCCCCATCCAGGAGCCAAGCGAATCCGGGAAAGGTTAGAAAAAGGATTGGAAAGAGACCATATGGCGGTAAGGCAAAGGCCGAAGCAGCGCCGCACAAAAAGCAAAGCAGCCGACGTCGCCATCCCCAAGCGAGCAGAAACGTGTTTGGAATGACGGAAAGCTTCTGAAAAAGCGGGCTCATATGGATCCGATTCGCTGCAAAAACGTTGGCAGGTTTGTCTGCTAGCAGCGAGCCGGTCAACCCTTTCTGCGGCTCAGCGCTCGACCGTCAAACGCCAAGCTTAGTCCATCAGGGTCCCGAGCGACCAAGTGTTAGGATGCGATTGGTCGCTGTTCTTTGTTTTCTGGCGTCTCTTGATCGGTCTCGGACGGATCAGTTTCAGGACGTTTCAAACGGCGCCTGACTTCCGGCGACCGAACTTCAGCGCGCCGACGGCGAATCTTCAAGCGTTTGATCCGTCTCGGATCTGCATCCATGACCTCAAACTCATAGCCCGGCACGTCATCCACGAGCACAAGCTCGCCGCGCACCGGCACGCGGCCAACCGTGACGTAGAGCAATCCGCCGAGCGTATCGACATCTTCGGATATCTCACCGTCGCTCAACTGTGTTCCAAGGGCCTCATCGAGATCTTCAAGCGGCAGCCTTGGATCTGCGATCCAAATGCCGTCACCGGCATCTGCAAGCATCGCTTCTTCGTCTTCGTCGTGCTCATCCTCAATGTCGCCGACAACTTCTTCGACGAGATCCTCCAGGGAGACCAAACCGTCCGTGCCGCCATATTCGTCGATCACAAGCGCCATCTGGATCCGGCCAGCCTGCATTTTCGCCATCAGGTCCGTTGCCGGCATGGAAGGCGGAACAAAAAGCAGGTTCCGAATGAGGTTTGCATCCCGGAGCGAAATCGACAAATCGACCGACGACAGATCGAGATCTGAGGAATTATGACCAGGTGCTGGCGCCACGATGGTCAGGCGTTCGGTGTCCCCGGACTGACCGAGCGTATCTGACCCGCTTACACTCGAACCTGCCCCTTGTTCGGCTATGAAGGCCATCAGGTCCTTGATGTGAACCATGCCGCGCGGATCGTCTAGCGTCTCCTCGTAAACCGGCATGCGGGAGTGCCCGCTGTTTCTGAACAGCTCCATAACCCGGCTAAGGCTCGTGCCTAGGTCGACCGCTTCAATGTCGGCCCTTGGGATCATGACATCGTCAACACGCTTTTCACGCAAACGAAGAATGTTCCCGAGAAGCATACGTTCCTCAGGCGAAAACGCTGTATCTCCCGCCCCTTCACGGGCGAGTTCATCTTCCAGATTTTCACGCAAGTTGGATGTGTCGCGCCCCAAGCGGAGAAGCCGTTTGAGCGAGGAGAAGAATGCCGCAGGTTTCTGCGGCCTGGTCTGTTGCGGGTCTTCCCCGTCCTGCGCCGTTCCGTGCTGGGCGGAATCCGCCTCGCCACCGGAACTGTTTGGTTCAACTGCGTTCATCATCTATCGTTTCAGGACCCTGAAGCAACGGGTCATACCCCTACTGTCCCTTTAATCGCCATCGGCTTCAAGTGGCCGGCCAGCATAAGGATCATCAATACCCAAACCGGCCAATATGGCCGTTTCCAAGCTTTCCATCAGTTCAGCTTCGTCTTTCTCTTGATGATCATAATCGAAAAGATGAAGCAATCCATGAACAGTGAGATGGGTAAGGTGATTGTTAAATTCAATTCCCAGTTCTTCTGCTTCTTTGGCCACTGTCTCATAGCCAAAAACTATGTCGCCGAGCAGAGGGCCGTACACATCATCATGGGGGTCGCTGCCGGGAAAGGACAACACATTTGTCGGTTTGTCCTTGTCCCGCCACTGATGATTCAGTTTGCGGATCCCCTCATCATTTGTGAAGAGCAGTGACAGCTCGGTTTCTTCCAAAACTTCCAGATCCGCGCCTTTTATTCCAGCAGCAATCGCGGTTTGCGCCAGTTTGATCAACTCGGCCTCATCCGGCCAATCACCGGCCTCAACCGCGATATCAATCAAAACCTCTTCAGGCGCATGTTCAGCTTCGGTCACACAAGCCCCTTCAGGAAGCCGCTGCGCTGTTGCGCGGCCGGCGATCCTGATCTTCGCTGTCTCCTTGACGAGCGGCAAACCGGCGTTCACGTGCCTGTGCTTCTTCGCGCGAAGCATTATCGTAAGCCGTGACAATCCGGCCGACCAACTCATGGCGAACAACATCGGTTTCGTTGAACCGAATATGTGCAACCGCAGGAATATCGGTCAGCAGACCCAGAGCTTCGCGCAAGCCGGATTTCTGGCCCGAGGGCAAGTCGATCTGGCTCGGGTCGCCGGTCACGATCATCTTTGATCCCTCGCCCAGCCGGGTCAGAAACATTTTCATTTGCATCGACGTCGTGTTCTGCGCTTCGTCGAGCAAAACAACGGCGTTTGACAAAGTACGTCCGCGCATGAACGCGAGTGGCGCGACCTCGATCATTCCGGATTGCAGTCCGCGATCAACTTTTTCAGCCGGCATCATTTCATAGAGCGCGTCATAAATCGGCCGGAGATACGGGTCGACCTTGTCTTTCATTTCTCCCGGCAAGAAGCCCAGACGCTCACCGGCCTCAACTGCAGGCCGAGACAGGATCAAACGCGCCACATCGCCGCGTTCCAACAGCGCTGCCGCGTAGGCAACCGCGAGAAACGTCTTACCCGTTCCAGCCGGACCTGTGCCGAAAATCAGATCCGCCCGATCCATAGACCGGATATAGGCATCCTGTGTTGGCGTACGCGCAACAATGGTTTTCCGGCGCGTCGCGATTTGTGCAAACGCCAACCGAGATTTCGGCTCAAGAGTAGGCAACGGAAGCTGGGCTTCGTTGGCCGCTGCCATGCGCAAGGCCCCATCGACATCGCCTGGATGAATTTCCTGCCCTTGCAACAAGCGCTGATAAAGGGCTTCCAATGCCGCCCGGGCTTGGGCACAGCCGGCTTGCGACCCCTTCAGCGTCACCTGATTGCCGCGTGCAATCGCGTCCACGCCAAGGCGTTGCTCTATTAAGGCAAGGTTCTGATCGAACTGACCAAACAGATCGCCGATCAAACGGTTATCTTCAAAAGCAAGAACGATGTGGGTCATGTCGGAAGCCGAAGCGGCTTCATCAGAAAGCCTGCGGGAAGAAGATTGGCTGTCGCGCGTCAAATGACGTCTCCTTAGGCGGCCGGGGCCGGTATGGCACCGGATCCATCAGCAGCATCTTGCCCCGCAATCAGCCGTCCGAACAGCGAATTGCTTCCGATCTCAACGATTTCCACCGCTTGTACACTGCCGATCATGGACTCTGGTGCATCAAGCTGGACCGGCTGCAACCATGGAGACTTGCCAACAAGCTGTCCCGGGTTCCGGCCCTTCTTTTCCAAAAGCACATCGCAGGTCATCCCTTTGCGGGACGCATTGAAGGCTTTTTGTTGCTCGCTCAGAAGCGCCTGGAGTTCCTGCAGGCGCGCAGATTTGATGTCTTCCGGCACCTGATCGTCCATGGTCGCTCCAGGCGTGCCGGGGCGTTGACTGTATTTGAACGAGAAGGCAGAGCCATATTCAACACGGCGGATCAGATCCATCGTGTCTTCAAAGTCCTGATCTGTTTCGCCTGGGAAACCGACAATGAAGTCGCCGGAAAGGGCAATGTCGGGCGCTGCTTCCCGGATCCGGTCGATCAGTCGGAAATACTCATCCCGCGTGTGCTTGCGGTTCATGGCCTTCAAAATCTTGTCAGACCCGGACTGAACCGGCAGATGCAGATATGGCATCAAGCTCTTCAGCTCGCGGTGGGCTTCAATCAGATCATCGTCCATGTCACGAGGGTGGCTGGTCGTGTAACGCAGCCGATCCAACCCATCGATTTCCGACAAGCGGCGCAAAAGCTTTCCCAACCCCCAGGTTGACCCATCTGCAGCTTCGCCGTGATAGGCATTGACGTTCTGACCAAGCAGGGTCACTTCCCGCACACCAGAGGCTGCCATGCGCTGAGCTTCGGTAACAATCTGTTCCACGGACCGGGAGACTTCAGCACCGCGGGTATAAGGAACGACGCAGAAGGTACAGAACTTGTCGCAGCCTTCTTGAACTGTCAGGAATGCGGCCGGAGGGCGTTTCATGATCGGCTTTTCAGCCCGCTCAGACAAATGGTCAAACTTCGCGTCGATGTCGAACTCTGTTTCGACAACTTTCTGGCCTTGGCGCGCTTTGTCCAAAAGCGAGGGCAGCTGATGGTAGCTCTGCGGACCAACGACCATGTCGACAATCGGCGCCCGGCGAGAGATTTCCTCGCCTTCCGCCTGCGCCACACAGCCGGCCACACCGACCATCATGTCCTTGCCTGCTTTCGCCCGTTCTTCCTTAACTTTCCGGATCCGCCCAAGCTCTGAATAGACCTTTTCAGCGGCCTTTTCCCGGATGTGGCAGGTGTTCAGAATGACCAGATCGGCCTCTTCCATGTCTTCAGTCGTGGAATAGCCCTGTGGTGCCAGCACATCGGTCATGCGCTCACTGTCATAGACGTTCATCTGGCAGCCGTAGGTGCGCACAAAAACCTTGCGCGTATTGTCACCTGATACGGTCTTTGTTTCCGCGGCTGCGGAGGTGTCCAGTTCTGCTTCCGGGCGGCTCGTCATTCGCTCCTCATGGTCCCTGTGGGACGGACGGCATGTCTCGTGGTGATCGTGCTTTTGGGCGAGACTTTATCCCGCACCTTTGTCTGCCCGCGTTTAATCACGTCGGAGGCAGGCTGCACCTCAATTCAGGCGCCAGCTTTAGCGGTTTTTTCTTCATTTGAGAAGAACTCAGGAGCATCGAATTCGTCGGATTCGAACCGTTCGACCGGTTTTTGGCGCAAGGCAGCCATGGTCAGGGCGCGCACCTCCCTCTCCAACTGCAGAGTCAGAGCTTTCCGGTCCGTTGCGGGATCGACCCGAACAGGCTTTCCCCATTGGACGGCAACATCGAGAGCACCATGCTTAAAGATGCCCCAAAGATGGCCCGCAAGCTCCATATCCCCATACCAGGCGACGTGCGGACGGTGCACACGCCCCATCGGCATTCCGAACAAGCCCTGATAGGCAATTGATAACGGCTGGACCCAAACAGTGGTGTCTTGATCATTCCCCGCGGCGCGCGTTGCAGCTCCCAAAAGAGCCGAACGGAACGGCAAAACGCAATTCCCATCGTTGGATGTGCCTTCCGCAAAGAGCACCATGGCATCACCCTCTGCCATCCGGCCGGCAATCGTGTCAGCAACTTCTGCCGTTTGCGATCGCCGGGTGCGGTTGACGAAAACCGTCCGCTGAAGCTTGGCAAAGAGACCAAAGACCGGCCAGCCGGAGACTTCCGACTTGGCGATAAAGGACAGCGGCATCAAAGAACCGATAACGGTGATGTCTACCCAGGACGCATGGTTGGCGGCAATCAACAAAGGACGTTCAGCCGCCGGCTGCCCTTCCTGGTGAATGCGAATACCAACGAGGCCGGTTGCAATTTTATGCCAGAGACGAGGAAGGTGATTCTGGATTGGGAGATTTAGCTTCACTGCAACCCATTGCAGTGGAATCAAGATCAGCGAGACGACCGTTAACATAAGGATCGTCAAAACCGCCTTGATTTCAGCCATCCGTGTCCCCGCCCTTTTTCGGCTCGATCGGAACGCCATAAAGCTCCAACCGATGATCCACCAGCTTGTAGCCCAGCTTTTTAGCGATGAACTCCTGCAAGGCTTCAATTTCCTCGTTCCGGAACTCAATCACCTGTCCGCTGCGCAGATCAATCAGATGGTCATGATGCTCGTCCGGCACAGTTTCATAACGGGAACGGCCATCTCGAAAATCATGGCGCTCAACCATGCCGGCATCTTCAAACAGTTTGACGGTGCGATAGACCGTAGAGATGGAGATTTTCGGGTCAATCGCAACGGATCGGCGATAGAGTTCCTCGACGTCTGGATGCTCTTCTGAGGCCTGCTCGATCACTGAGGCAATCACACGGCGCTGTTCGGTCATGCGCATGCCTTTTTGGACGCAAAGTTCCGCCAGCGATAGTGTCCGCTCGTCCGTCATAAACTCCAATTGCCTTCCGGTTCCGGTTGGGTCTCAAAGCGCTCTAACCAAGATCGACGCGCATGACAAGCGCTGTCCCGTCTCCTCCACTGTGGCTGTAGTACCCTTTTCGCTGGCCAACTTCCCGGAATCCGAGGGAGCGGTACAGCAAAATGGCGGCTTCATTTGCCGAATCCACTTCCAGAAACAAGCTCTTGCAGCGTTCTCCATAGAGGCGGAACAAGCCGGCCTCCATCAGCTTTTTTCCAATGCCGCGACCACGTTGGCGCGGATGTACAGCGATCGTGATCACTTCCGCTTCATCCGCGACTGTTCTGAGGATTAAAAAACCAAGTGGCCCCTGCGTTCCGTAAGGGCTGGCCCGCCGCGCGACCAGAATGGACGTTCCGGATTGCGCTTTCATACGGGCAAGCTCTTCCACGTCCCATGCATGTTTGAATGAAGCTGCGTGGATTTCGGCGACCTTCAGCAGATCTTCGTCCAGCGCCTCTTCAACAACCGGCGGCTGGCTCCAGAACCACCAAAAACTCATTGCCGTTCAATCCTTCCCTTTGTCTGCGGCGTCGCATCCGGCGGCCGCAAATACAATGGGGAGGGAGACGCCCCTCGCGGATCCGTTATGAGACCAAGCTCGGCAACGGCCCGTATTCCCGGATACCCCCACCTGGAAATCACGCGCGTGTCTTCCGCTCCCACTGCATCGGCAACACGGTCTGCCGCCGAACCGGCAAATCTTATGTCCTCAGGCAGTGTCCTTGCAAGATCTGACAGGGTTTGAACACCGGCAAAGTCAAGTGGTTCGCCATCGTGAGAAAAAAGCTGACAATAAACTTCGTCGCCTTTTCCGGTGAGAGCGACGAGGATCGGGGGGCCATTGTCGCCGGATGCACAGGACCGTGCGATCGCCGCCAATGTGGTAACACCGACAACCGGCTTTTCCAGAACCAGGCCGAAGCCGCGGGCAACAGCCAACCCGACACGAAGACCGGTGAAACTTCCCGGTCCGACGGTAACAGCAACCCGGTCGAGATCGGAAAAGGCTGTCGAGCTCTCAGCCATCACGGTTCCGATCATGTCCATGAGCTTCTCCGCATGGCCGCGGCCGATCTCTTCGCCGCAGGTTTCGAAACATGCTGAGGAGGTGCCATCGTCAAGAACGGCGGCAGCGCAATTGGCTAGTGCTGTATCGATTGCCAGAACACGCATGATAACTTGCCACTACCCCGGCCGCTTCGCAGAGTCGAGCCGGGCTTTGGATCTAGGTCCAATGGGGGGCTTGAAACCCACAGAGAAATACCAGCGGGAATAAAAAGGCCCGGCAAGCAGGCCGGGCCAATGAAACAAAGCGGAAATTCGCTTTAGATTGGACGCACTTCCTCAACTTCCGGCACAAAGTGGCGCAGAAGATTCTGGATGCCGTGCTGAAGTGTTGCGGTCGAGGACGGGCATCCAGCGCAGGCGCCGCGCATTGAAAGGTAGACGATCCCTTCCTTGAAGCCCTTAAATGTGATGTCGCCGCCGTCCTGTGCGACAGCAGGACGCACACGGGTTTCCAACAGCTCTTTGATGGTCGCAACCGTATCCTGATCGCCTTCCTCAAAGAACTCGCCTTCTTCGATGTCTTCGCTTTCACCGGCATTCATGACCGGCTGGCCGGACATGAACTGCTCCATGATAACGCCCAGAATTGCCGGCTTCATGTGCTGCCAGTCCGTGTCATCCTTGGTTACGGTTACAAAATCATGGCCAAAGAAAACTGCTGCAACGCCCGGCACATCAAATAGCTTCTCGGCAAGCGGCGATGCGCCAGCATCGGCTTTGGACCGGAAATCATACGTTCCTTCCGGCAGGACAACCCGTCCTGGAAGGAACTTGAGGGTTGCCGGGTTCGGTGTGGCTTCGGTTTGAATGAACATGTTTTCCGTCCTTGCGCTGTCCGCGCTGTGTCACCTGTGCGCCCAATTTGGCAAACGTGTTTGCGGCCTCTCCATCATCGCAAAACGCCGATAGGATCTTCTAGCCGATCCTGCGTCAGTTTGGAACCGTTAAAAACTAGATAGGTTTTCGCCGCTGGGGATCAAGCGCCTCAGGCGTGTTTCCTCAAAGCAGGTCAGGCTAGAGCAGCGATGGAATCATCATCCAGATTTCCCGGAACGATGGTCACAGGGATCGGAAAGGTTCCCGCGGACTTGCCAGCGATCGAGGAAACCAACGGCCCCGGCCCATCCGCGTTGGTGCTTGCTGCCAAGACGAGGATGGCAATGTCGGCATCAGCTTCAATCAACTCGAGGATTTCTTCGCTCATGGTGCCCTCCCTGATAACCGTTTCCGGTTCCGTGCGGGCGACTGAGCGAACCCGTTGCGCTGCTTTTGCCAGGGTGGCTTCGGCCTCCTGGTGCGCTTCGGCACGCATAATGTCCTCAACACCCAGCCAATGCTGGAAATCCCCGCGTGCGATGATGAACAGCAATGTGACCACACCGCTGGTGCGCGCTGCCCGCTTAGCTGCATAGACAATTGCGCGATCACACTCCGGTGTGTCGTCGACCACCACCAGAAACTTCCGGCGGTGACCCTCTTCGTTACTTTTTCGAATTGCTACCATGACCGCATGCTGCCATCGGTCCCGGCAAGCCGCAAGCGGCGAATTCGCAGCCTGCGGTACCGGGCCAAATTACAGAATAAACTTCGACAGATCGACGTTCTTAGCCAGATCGCCAATGTTCTCGCGAACGAACTCTGCCGTGATTTCGACTTCTTCCCCAGACCGATCCGGTGCCGTGAAAGAGATTTCATCCAGAATCCGTTCCATGACGGTCTGCAAACGCCGCGCACCGATGTTTTCGACAGACCCGTTCAGATCCACGGCCACCGACGCGATTTCCTCAATGGAATCCTCTGTGAACGACAGTTTCAAACCCTCAGTTTCCATCAGGGCGACATACTGTTTGATCAGGCTGGCCTCAGGCTCTGTCAGGATCGCCCGGAAATCTTCCTTGGTCAGTGCCCGCAGCTCAACCCGAATCGGTAGGCGGCCCTGCAATTCCGGCAAAAGATCCGAGGGCTTGGCAACATGGAACGCGCCGGATGCAATGAAGAGAATATGGTCGGTGCGAACCGGGCCATGTTTGGTCGACACGACCGTGCCCTCGATCAACGGCAGGAGATCGCGTTGAACGCCCTCTCGTGAAACATCACCGCCAGCGCGGCCTTCCCGGGCGCAGATCTTGTCGATCTCATCGAGAAAAACGATGCCCGAATTTTCTACAAGCGAGATTGCTTCCTCGACGATCTTGTCTTCATCCAGAAGCTTGTCTGATTCCGCATTCACCAAGAGCTGATGGGAATCGCGCACGCTTGTCCGCTTCGTTTTCGTTTGGCCGCCAAACGCCTTGCCGAGCAGATCCGAGACGTTCATTACACCGACGCTCGCACCCGGCATGCCTGGCAAGTCAAAGCTTGGCATTTGTGCCTGTGCCGGCACTTCCACCTCAATTTCCTTGTCGTCCATGTCACCGTCACGGAGCTTGGTTCGGAAACTCTCCCGGGTGGCCGGGCTGGCGTTTGAACCAACAAGCGCGTCCAGTACGCGCTCCTCCGCCAACACATGGGCCTTAGCTTTTACAGACTCCCGTTTTTCCTCGCGAACAAGCGAGATACCTGCTTCCACAAGGTCACGGACGATCTGCTCAACGTCCCGGCCCACGTAGCCAACTTCGGTGAACTTGGTGGCCTCAACCTTGGTAAAGGGAGCCCGTGCCAGTTTCGCCAAACGCCGGGAGATCTCGGTTTTGCCGACACCGGTCGGGCCGATCATGAGAATGTTCTTTGGCAGAACCTCTTCGCGCATCTGACCCTCAAGCTGCTGCCGGCGCCAACGGTTGCGCAAGGCAATGGCCACCGCCCGTTTGGCGTCCTTCTGGCCAACGATGTAGCGATCGAGTTCAGATACAATTTCACGCGGAGAAAAATCAGTCATTCAGGGGTTTCACTCGCACAGAAGTAGATGGTCATTGCCGGTTATGTGGTCGCAGGAAGGTAGCGCAGCAAGGGCTGACCTGAAAAGGGCGCCAAAAGCACCCGCCGCAATAGGCTCCAGCCGGAGCCAATAAGCAGAATAAAACCACCCAGCAACAACAGGGTTACGGCAAAGGCGGCCTCTTCCGAAACATTAGCTTCCAGGATCAGATACCCGATAGCAAAACCAAGATAACTCATTGCGGAGACCAGCAGGGCCCGCCGGTCAACAATCAGCGCGACGATTGCCAGGATCATGAAGAGCGCGATGACAGCAACAGAGTAACCGACCGAACCTTGGCCTGAGTAGCTGGAGACCAAGGCAAGGATCGAATGCACGATAAATGGTGCGGCCATCAGATGAAGCCAAAAGGCCTTGTCGGAATTCAGCGTGACGCGGGCTGGATCCTTGATATCAAAGCTCATCGCCAGCGCAAAGGTAACGAGCCCAAGAGCCAGGAAGAAACCAACGTGATACCGGTCGATCAGCCCGGGGGCCGCCATCTCGATAAGCACCGCCACGATGAACAGGCATCCGCCGGTAATCCCTGCAATCCCAACTGGAACCTTAAAGCGGAGGTAAAACAGCACCGCGCCTGCAAGGGCGACCAACGATGTGGGCACTACCAGCCAAGTTTCATAGTTTTGACGCCAGCCCCCGAGGCTCAAACCCGTCAGGTCCTGGTCAACGACCAGCCCGAAACAGGCCATGAAGAAGAAGGGGGTGAATGCAAGGCTGAGCAGGAAAGAAGGCAGAGCCAATCGCATGCGGCGGGAAAAAACTTCTGCCAGCGCCCAAATGGACACAGCGCCAACCGCGGAGATTGCCCAAGCCGGCAACAGGTTCTGCAAACCATACACCAGCCCGACCATCAGTATCCCGATCCCAAGACTGATAAAAATGTCATGGAAGCCGCGCACGAACCGCACTTCTTCGATGTCCGCGTGCGGCAGTGTTTCAGCCAATGGACTAGTAACACCGCGGCGGGTCCAGAAATCGGTGAGCCGCTCAGCCTGGTCCTCGGTCAAAATGCCCTCGGAGACGGCGGCCGCCAACCGCGCTGAATCCAGCGGGCTTTCTTTCTTAATCAATTTGTGGCTCGCCTCGCTCAAGGGATCCTCCGTCCGGCATGCAAAGAAGTCGGTTTGCCCGAATTTTTCAAACTCCCGCCAGCCGGTCAGCCAAGCAAGGCGAAAGCACTGCAATCAGTCTTTCGATGTGACCTGGTTGCTTGTGCCATGCATTGATCTGGATCGTTCAGGGCGCCTGAAAGACCTGCTTATTCGGCGGTTTCGAGGACTTCCACCGTGATGCTTTCGTTGGTGTAGACGCAGATTTCAGCGGCCACAGCCATCGCCTTGCGAGCGATCGTCTCCGCGTCGAAATCTGTGTCAGCCAAGGCACGTCCAGCTGCAAGCGCATAGTTGCCACCAGAACCGATCCCCATTATCCCGCCTTCCGGCTCCAGGACGTCGCCTGTCCCCGTCAGCACAAGAGATGTGTTCTTGTCTGCCACCAGCATCATGGCTTCCAGCTTGCGCAAGTACCGGTCTGTCCGCCAATCCTTGGCCAGTTCGACGCAGGCCCGCATCAACTGGCCCGGATACTGTTCAAGCTTGGACTCTAGACGCTCAAACAAGGTGAAGGCATCGGCCGTTGCCCCTGCAAATCCGGCAATCACCTCACCTTTCGCAAGCGGGCGGACCTTGCGGGCCGTGTGCTTGATAACAGTTTGTCCCAGCGATACCTGACCATCGCCCGCGATAACCACTTTGCCGCCCTTGCGGACCATCATGATGGTGGTGCCGTGCCAAACGGCAGGCTCACGCGATTCGCTCATCTAATCCTCATAACGTCTTTGGTGCGGCGCTGTATGTAAGCATCCCGCCACAGTTTGAAAAGCGACCAGAGCGAGGAGACTGCTTTCACTCGCCCCTTTCAGTGAGATAGCTCTATCCGGGTCGCCCGCAAAAGTGCATCGACCATCTTGTCGAGATTGGCGGATGCCCGCTCATCGGTGAGATCCCCGCGCTCATTGAAGGACGCGCTTGCCTTTGCGACGGAAACCATCTGCGGCAAAACCATTGCGCCCAGCCCGACCTCGAGGATCGTTCGCATGCCGATCAGGCCACGCATGCCCCCAAAGCCGCCAGGTGATGCCGCGCCCACAGCGAAGACCTTGCCGCGATAGGCATCTCCTGGCCCTTTGACCCGGCTGATCCAATCGAGCGCGTTTTTTAGTAGCGGCGTGATTCCCGCGTTATACTCCGGGCAAGCGATAAAAACGCCGTCATGTTCGGCAAACAGTTTCTTTAGCTTTTCCGCGTTCTCCGGAACACCATCCGCCTCTTCAAGATCCCCGTCATAGATGGGCAATGGATAGTCTTTCAGCGAGATGCGCGTCACTTTCGCGTCCAGAATCGCCAGCTTCTTTGCAGCAAGAGCCGCAAGCTGGCTGTTGTAGGATCCAGCGCGTGCGGAACCGGACAATACGAGAATTTTTGGGTTTCGCATGAAGCCCTCTCCAAAGACATTCAATCTGCTAGGGAAGCTTTAAGCTACGGTCAGTTCGCCTTCCGGTAAACCCAAACGCGGGCTGGAGGCAAGTTCTTCCAGATCCATTCCGAACTGTAGACCGAAACACTCCGTGTGAGTGGCTTCACAGGGGCTGCCAGACCGTAGGAAAACTGAACCAGCGGCGCACCGGGCTTCAAAAGCTGAAGAGCTTCTTCAACGAACGCTCGGCGGTGAACGTCCGGCCTGTTGAGCAGCGGCAAAGACGACACGATACCGTCGAGAACATGATTGGCTTCTGCCGCTTCATGCAAAAAACCACCCGGTTTGGAAAGGGTTTGCCTCAAGGCATAAGCGTCACCTTGCAGGACGGGCAAGCCTGGATACCGTCCGCAAAGGTGTTCACAAAAGTCCGTGCTGTATTCAATGAGGTTCAAATCGCGGTTCGAAAACCCAGCGTCAAAGAGTGCTTTTGTCACCACACCTGTTCCCGGGCCGAGCTCAACGATTTTTGAATGCGGCCGCGGTATCAAGAAAGAGACCATTTTCGAAGCAAGTTCGGGTCCGGACGGCGCAACAGCCCCCGTGCGAAGCGGGTTTTGCGCCCAGGAGCGGATGAACTTGACCTCATCCATAACTTTCATGCGGACCGCATCCGCTTTTTCAAGTTTGTCCCGAATGGCTTCCCGCTTGATCCCGATCCGCTTCAAAATCCACCCTCACACCAGTCATGAAATTTACATATAGGCGTGTTCGGTCAGCGTTGCCAGAAGGGGAGCGCGGCGGTTATGTGCTTAAATTGTCGATGAAATCCTTGACCTTGGAGAAAAAGCCAGCTGACGCCGGGTGGTTTTCGCCCGAGGATTCCTTTTCAAACTCCGCGAGAAGTTCCCGCTGGCGTTTGGTCAAATTGGTCGGTGTTTCAACGGTGACCTGAATGTACATATCACCGTGCTGGCTGGACCGCATGACCGGCATGCCCTTGCCTCGAAGGCGGAACTGTTTTCCGGTCTGTGTTCCTTCCGGCACTTTCACACGGCTCGTTGAACCGTCGACCGTTGGCACATCGAATTGACCGCCGAGGGTTGCCGTGGACATCGAAATCGGAACGCGGCAATAAAGGTCTGCCCCGTCGCGCTGGAACAGGTCATGCGGACGGATGGACAAGAAAATATAAAGATCGCCGGATGGGCCACCGCGCACACCGGCTTCGCCTTCACCCGCAAGACGGATCCTTGTGCCGTCTTCGATCCCGGCCGGAATATTGACGGAAAGGGTCCGTTCCTGAGTTTTGCGGCCCGAGCCGCCACACCCAGTACACGGATCAGAAATCACCTGTCCTTTGCCCTGACAGCTCGGACATGTGCGCTCCAGTGTAAAGAAGCCTTGTGCAGCCCGTACGCGGCCAGCGCCACCGCAGGTCCGGCAGGTCGTCGGACTTGTGCCCGGTTTCGCGCCAGAGCCAGAACAGATGTCACAGGTGATGCTTGTCGGGACTTCGATCTCTACGGTCTTGCCGGTAAACGCATCTTCGAGTGTCACATCGAGGTTGTAGCGCAGGTCTGCGCCGCGCTCGCGGCCACCGGATCTCCGGCCACCACCGCCCATTCCGAAGAATTCTTCGAAGATGTCCGACATTGTCGAAGAGAAATCATGGGCGCCGGCACCGCCACCACCGCCAAACCCGCCGTTTTCAAAGGCCGCATGGCCGAACCGGTCGTAAGCTGCGCGTTTCTGGCCGTCTTTCAGCGTGTCGTAGGCTTCATTGACTTCCTTGAATTTCGCTTCAGCTTCCGCATCCCCTGGATTGCGGTCTGGGTGGAACTGCATCGCCATCTTGCGGTAAGCGCTTTTGAGCGCCTTATCGTCCGCATCACGTGCAACTCCCAGAATTTCATAGAAATCACGTTTCGACATCAAGATCTCTCGGTCTTGTCCTGCCGGTGGCTGCCACTATCACTCAGCGCCATCACGGCAAAGGCGCAGGGCGCATGTGCCTGAAGTCAGGCAACTGCGCAACCGGCGCCGGAAATCAAGCAGCCAGCCGATGAACGGCTGGCTGCAAAGGTTTTAAGTTATGCAGACTTCTTGTCGTCGTCGTCTTTGACTTCTTCAAAATCCGCATCAACGACATCGTCATCGGCCTTTACAGCATCAGCATCACCGCCTTCAGCATTCGCCTCGGCATCGGCCTGGGCCTGCTGATACATGGCTTCGCCAAGCTTCATGGACGCCTCGGCCAGAGCCTGTGTCTTGGCCTTGATGTCTTCAAGGTCTTCGCCTTCAAGCGCGGTCTTCAGATCGCCAAGAGCTCTTTCGATCGCGGACTTGTCGTCTTCGGAAACCTTGTCGCCATAGTCGGCCAAAGACTTCTCAGTCGAATGAACGAGCGACTCGCCCTGGTTCTTGGCTTCGACAAGTTCCTTGCGCTTCTTGTCTTCGTCCGCATGCGCTTCCGCGTCCTTGACCATCTGATCGATGTCGGCGTCGGACAGACCACCAGATGCCTGAATGCGGATCTGTTGCTCTTTGCCCGTGCCCTTATCTTTCGCGGACACATTGACGATACCGTTCGCATCAATGTCGAAGGTCACTTCGATCTGCGGAACGCCACGCGGTGCCGGCGGCAATCCGACCAGGTCGAACTGACCAAGGACCTTGTTGTCCGCGGCCATTTCACGCTCGCCCTGGAAGACGCGGATGGTCACAGCCGTCTGATTGTCCTCGGCGGTTGAGAACACTTGGCTCTTCTTCGTCGGGATCGTCGTGTTGCGATCGATCAGACGTGTGAAGACACCGCCGAGCGTTTCAATACCAAGAGACAGCGGAGTAACGTCGAGCAGAAGAACGTCTTTGACGTCGCCCTGCAGAACGCCAGCCTGGATGGCAGCACCCATGGCGACCACTTCGTCCGGGTTCACACCCTTGTGCGGCTCTTTGCCGAAGAACTTGTGAACAGTTTCCTGCACCTTCGGCATACGGGTCATGCCGCCGACCAGAACAACTTCGTCGATTTCACCAGCGGCCAGGCCTGCATCTTTCAATGCAGCTTCCATCGGCTTTACGGTACGCTTGACGAGGTCTTCAACCAGCGCTTCGAATTTCGCACGGGTCAACTTCAAGGTCAGGTGCTTCGGACCGGACGCATCTGCAGTGATGAACGGCAGGTTGATTTCGGTCTGAGACGAGGACGATAGTTCGATCTTCGCTTTTTCGGCAGCTTCTTTCAGACGCTGCAGAGCCAGCTTGTCGTTCTTCAGGTCAATGCCCTGTTCTTTCTTGAACTCGGCAGCCAGATAATCGACGAGAACCATGTCGAAGTCTTCACCACCGAGGAAGGTGTCACCGTTGGTGGACTTCACTTCGAAGACGCCGTCGCCAATTTCCAGGATGGACACGTCGAACGTACCGCCACCAAGGTCATAAACCGCGATGGTCTTGCCGTCGTTCTTGTCGAGACCATAGGCCAGTGCGGCCGCTGTCGGCTCGTTGATGATACGCAGGACTTCAAGACCGGCAATCTTGCCGGCATCCTTGGTTGCCTGACGCTGAGCATCGTTGAAGTAGGCCGGAACGGTGATGACCGCCTGCTCGACCTTTTCGCCGAGATAGCTCTCAGCGGTTTCCTTCATTTTCTGCAGGATGAATGCAGACACCTGGGACGGGGAGTACTTCTCGCCGTTGGCTTCTACCCACGCGTCGCCGTTGTCGGCCTTGACGATGTCGAAGGGAACCAACTTCTGATCCTTCGCAACGGTCGGATCATCGAACCGGCGGCCGATCAGGCGCTTAACTGCGAAAAGGGTGTTTGTCGGGTTTGTGACCGCCTGCCGTTTTGCCGGCTGGCCAACAAGACGCTCACCATCGTCCGAGAACGCCACCATGGATGGGGTGGTGCGGGCACCTTCTGCGTTTTCAATAACTTTGGAATCTTTGCCGTCCATGACAGCGACGCACGAGTTCGTCGTGCCGAGGTCGATACCAATGACCTTTGCCATTTTTGCCTCTCTTTCTAGCAAACCGGTGAGACCCTTGAAGGCGTCAAACCGGCTCCTCTTTGGGTTTCCGGGATCCTCCCGGATGCCGCGCCGGGGCAACTGCCCAGGATTTGGCGCGACGCTTGACCGCTATATAGGTGGATGAAACTTTGCCTGCAAGAGACCTTTTCACAGGCTTTTGCAGGCTTTGGGATATGTCGGCGATATTTCTTTGCAGAAAGTTACCGGCGACACCGCAGCTAAGCAGGTAGTAGTATTTTCAACGGCTTTACTTCGGAATTTGTTTAGCGGCCTCGCATAAGCTGCTCCTGACCAATTTCCTGGCCTCGGAGACAGCACGATGCGCAATCCCGACCTCTGGCACCGGATATCGAAATGCCACCCGGATGATGTGGAGGCATCGTTCCCGTTTTCCCAACGTCTGGCCAGGGACAATGGATGGACCAATAGTTTCGCAGCGCGTGTTGTTGTTGAGTATCAACGGTTTACCTATCTCAGCCAGATAAAGGCCGGGATGGTCACGCCCAGCGATGAAGTCGATCAGGCTTGGCACCTTCATCTGACCTACACGCGTCATTATTGGGGACCCTTCAAAGAAGCCTTGGGGGCAGCGCTACATCACATGCCGACCAAAGGCGGTGTGGAGCAGGCTCAGACATTTCGTAGGGCCTATGAGCAGACCCTCACACTCTATCGCCAGGAATTTGGGGAGCCGCCGCCCGACATCTGGCCACCTGCACATGTCCGGTTTGGCAAGGCACCGCATTTCCTACGGATCAACACACAAGATTTCTGGGTTCTCCGCAAACCGGACTGGCTTTCGACAGTCAAAACCGCGGGCCACCGTTTGCGACGTGTTCCTGCATCTCTTCAGGGGGGCGCTGCGGTGCTGTTTGCGCTTTTCGCAGGTACCAGTTTGGCCCTCGCACACGGCACACCGGCGGGCGACACATTGTTGGAACAGCTCCGCAACATGGTTTGGCACTGGGCTACACAGCATACGCTCTGGTTTTTCTTTGGGATCGTTGCCGTGGCGCTGGTCCTGATTGCACTGCTGAAAAAATCGACCAAAGGATCCGGTTGCGGCTCTGGCGGGTGCGGGTCTGATGGTGGTGGTGGCGGTGCTTCTGGGTGCGGCGGATGCGGTGACTGAGGTTTTGATCTATATCTACACCCATGCAGACCATCGCCATCAACGGCCTGACCGGCCTCAAATATCTACCGGAATATTTTGGCAAAACGGCACAGGAAACTCTTCTTGCCGACGTTCGGGAGGTCGTTGCCACAGCGCCGCTCTTTCTGCCCGTCATGCCGAAAACGGGAAAACCGTTTTCCGTCAAAATGAGCAATTGCGGTCCGCTTGGCTGGGTGTCCGACATCAACGGCTACCGCTATCAGCCAAATCATCCAGTATCCGGAAAAATGTGGCCTGCCATTCCGGCGCGTCTAATGGAACTCTGGAAAGTGGTGGCTCCTGACGCCCCCGAACCGGAAGCCTGTCTCATCAACTTCTATGAACCCAGCGCCCGGATGGGCCTGCATCAAGACAGGGACGAAGCTATGTTTGATGCGCCTGTTGTCTCTGTGTCGCTTGGGGACACCGCGACATTCCGCGTCGGTGGAACCAACCGGAAGGATCCGACGAAATCGTTCCGGCTGAGTTCCGGTGATGTGGTGGTGCTCGGCGGAGATGCACGCCTCGCCTTCCACGGCATTGACCGAATTCTCCGAGGCACTTCGACACTCTTGAAAAACGGCGGTCGGATCAACCTGACCCTCCGGCGGGTAACCGCGCCGTAGGTCTCAATCTGTTTTGTAACTCGCCTCAAAACGGACCGGAAAATTCACAGAGCGCGCAATGAAGCAAACGTTGTGGATCTCAGCGTGGATGGCATCCGCGGCAATCAAGTCCGTGCCTTCCGGCACCGTAATCGTTGGCCTGAGCGTCGCGCTCAAGAAACGCCCAGCGCCGCCCCTCTTGGTTTCGCCCACGGCCAGCGGTACATCCTCGTAACCTAAAACAGCAATACCTGCGTTGCTGGCCAGATGCAGATACCACAGCATGTGGCAACTGGAGAGGGCGGAAAGCAAAAGATCTTCGGGGTTGTGCAGAGACGGATCGCCTCCCAGGACCGGATCATTCGAGCATTGCACAGGCGGCTTTCCGGGTGTTCGGATTTCCCAGGTTCGATCATACCCTTGGTACGTCTTTGTGCCCTGCCCGCGATTTCCCGTCCAAACGATGTTGGAGACATATTCTTGGGTTTTGGTCATGCGCCCTCACTAAATGTATACATTTATACATTTTGAAATTGCACAGCTTTGTCAAGTGCCTTAACTCAGTCATCAGACGACCTTTTTCGGGGGAACAATGTCCGCAGAACACATCGCTGACAGCCTGCAAGCGGATATTATAGCGGGCCGCTACCGGCCTGGCGCGGAATTGAAACAAGGCGAGATTGCTGAGCGGTTCAAGGTGAGCCGTATTCCGATCCGCGACGCCCTTCAGCTTCTGGCCGCCCGCGGCCTGATCGATCTTGTCCCAAACCGCAGAGCCCGCGTGATCTCGCTGACACGTGACGAAATTCGTGAAATCTATGACATAAGAGTTCTGCTGGAATGCAATTGCCTTGCAACAGCGATCGATCAGATGCGGGACGCAGACCTGGAGCGGATTTCCGCAGCTTTCCGTCATTCATCGATCGATGCCGAAACCGCAAACTGGTCAGATGGAGACTGGGCCTTTCACAAGGCACTTTATTTGCCTTCCGGAAAAGCCCGCCAGATCGGCATGATCGACCAGCTTCGCCAAACCTGCCGCATTCATATTGCAGGATATGGCATCCTGCCAGACCAGACCGCTCAATGGCTTAAAGACCACCAAGACATCGTGGGCGCGTGCCATACCCGAGACACCGCGAGAGCCACCCGTGTTTTGAAGCTTCACATCGAAGCTGCGGGTGAGACATTACTGGACGCCATACCGTGACAAACCGGTTCTAGTATCACAGGGTGACGTGAGCCGGAGCCCAAGAAACAAGTATCAACTGACCAGAAGTCCGATCTTTCCAGCATATCTCTTAGACAAAAACGCTTCTTGAGCCGCGACCATATCTTTCAGTGGAAACGTTTTTGAGATCATGGGCCGGATTTCACCGCGCTCGATGTACCCAATCAGGTCTTCAAAGACTTTCGGATCCTGTCTGGTGCAGCCAAAAAACGCCAGATCCTTAAGGTAGAGCGTCCGCAAGTCCAACTCGACAATCGGACCAGCAATGGCCCCAGCAACCGCATACCGACCACCGTTTTTCAAACAGTTCAGCAAATATGGAAAATTCGGCCCTCCAACGAGGTCAAGAACGACGTCAAAGGCTGCTTCAGGCAGTTCATCCTTGCGGTCAAGGGTGGCATCCGCCCCCATCCCTTTCAAGGCTTCGGACTTTACCGGGGTCGTGACGGCCGTGACATGGGCGCCCCGGCGCTTGGCCAGCTGAATTGCAGCCGAACCAACACCGCCCGAAGCTCCGGTAATGAGGACACGCTCCGCACCGAGGGAACTCTTTTGAATCATTCCTTCCGCTGTTGAATACGCGCAGGGAAAGGACGCCAGTTCCACATCGCTGAGTTTTGAGGAGACTGCCAGGGCGTCTTCAGAATTTGCAACGGCATAGTCAGCAAACCCACCGTCGAATTCAGAGCCGAAGGTCACCAGCGGGAGATGCGCATGCTCAGGTTTCTTGGGCACCTGCATTGGCCGAACTAAGACACGCTCTCCAATGCGACCAGTATCCACGCCTTCACCAACGGCAACAACCTGCCCACAGCAATCCGCGCCTTGCACCAAAGGAAAGTTCAGCGCTCCCGACCAGCCACCATCTGTATTCGTAGCTCCGCTAGATCCCTCCGACGCAGTCGCAGCAGTATCGCCTCGGACGCTCTTTGAATACCAGCCGATCCGAGTGTTGATGTCCGTGTTGTTAACGGCTGCCGCCCCGACCCTGATCAAGACCTGTCCCGGCTCCGGGATCGGCACGACAAGATCCTCCCGCCATTGCAAACACTCAAGCCCCCCATGGGCAGTGAGCACCATGCCACTCATGCGGTTCGGTATGTCGGGCATCGGATCTCCATGCAGATAACAAAACAATACTGCATGGGTAGAATGATCTTTCTACCTCGTCAACAATACGGGTGTTTCATCTCATGAACACGCACCGAGTTTAAATGAGAGCGTCAACAGCAATCGCGCTCAGCGCAAGAGCGATCACCCACAGCGCAATGCGGCCGGAGCGTGTATGCCGGGCCTCGGCCTTTCCAATCGATTCAGCCGTTTCCTCGCTAAACCGCAGCCCCTGGGTCGTCATCTTTTCTATTTCTTCCGACATGCGGCCAATCCGGTCGGCAAACAGCGGCATATCCGTTGCAATCCGAGCTAGTGCAGACAGCGCATCCCCCGCATCCCGCACCCTGCCAACAGGCCCAAGATGCTCCTTGATCCAGGTTCCAACCACCGGCTCTGCGGTCCGCCACATGTCGAGCCGCGGGTTGAGAGAACGGGCAACCCCTTCCACAACGACCATGGTCTTCTGCAACATGATCAATTGCGTCTGGGTGCGCATTTCGAACAGTTCGGTCACCTCGAACAATTGCGTCAGCAGCCGGGCCATTGAGATTTCACTGGCATCGTGGCCATGGATCGGCTCGCCAATGGCTCGAATCGCCTGCGCAAAAAGATCGACATCCTGATCGGCTGGCACATAGCCAGCCTCAAAGTGGACCTCTGCGACCCGTTTGTAGTTGCGCGTGATGAACCCAAACAGGATTTCGGCCAAGAATCTCCGCTCGCGCTTGCTGAGCCGGCCGGTAATTCCGAAATCGACAGCGACCAAGGTGCCATCCGGCTCAACGAAAAGGTTTCCCTGGTGCATGTCTGCATGAAAGTAGCCGTCTCGCAGCGTGTGGCGCAGGAAACTTTGGATGACTGCTGCACCGAGTGCTTCCAGATCCTGCCCATCTTCTGTGAGACCTTCGACGTCCGACATCTTACGGCCGTCAATCCATTCCATCGTTAGGACGCCCTTGGCGGTCCGGATCCAATCGACTTGCGGCACGCGGAACCCTGGATCTTCCACGGTGTTCTCCGCCATTTCTGAGAGGCCCGCGGCCTCCAAGCGGAAATCCATTTCCATCGCGACCGATTGCGCAAGAGTGTCGACAACCGCCACGGGACGGAGCCTGCGGGATGGCGCATGAAAGCGCTCAACCAACCGGGCGACCAGATAATAGCTTTCAAGATCACGCTGGAACCGGCGTTGCACGCCGGGCCGGAGAACCTTCACCGCGACTTTGCGCTCAGTGCCGTCTTTATCGCGGACGATTGCGGGATGGACTTGTGCGATCGAGGCTGCAGCGACTGCCTCGCCGAACTCCACGAAGACATCTTCAATCGGCTGGTCCAGTTGTTCGGCGACCGCTGCCCGCGCTTCCTCGTGATCAAACGGAGCCAGCTGATCTTGAAGCGCCGCGAGATCCTTTGCTGCCTCTTTGCCAACAACATCTTCGCGTGTTGCCAGGAACTGGCCAAGTTTCACATAGGATGGGCCGAGACGGTTCATTGCATCTGAAAGACGCAGTTCTGCACTTTTATCTTTGACCGCCCGGCGCTCCAGTAGCCGCGCCATACCGATCGCAAGCCGAGGCCCCGCCGGCAGGTCGGGTAAATGCGCAAGACCGAACACGCCTTCGCGTGCCATGACATAACCAGCCCGCACAAGGCGGAAGAAAGGCATCACCGCAAATGCCATGGATCAGAGTTTCCAACCAGAATGCAATGCGGCGATCCCGCCGGAATAGTTGCGATATGTGACCCGCGCAAAACCGGCCTCACGGATCATTTCGGCAAAGCGTTCCTGGCTCGGAAACTTTCGGATCGATTCCACCAAATACTGATACGGTTCACCGTCGCCGGTCACCCACTTGCCCATAGCCGGGATCGCATTGAAGGAAAACGCGTCGTAGACCTTATCCAGTCCGGGAACGTCGACCTCCGAGAACTCAAGACACATGAAGCGGCCACCACGCTTCAAGACCCGATGCGCTTCACGCAGTGCCTTGGGAATGTCCGGCACATTCCGGATACCGAAAGCGATCGTATAGGCATCGAAACTTTTGTCCGGGAAGGGCAGGTCTTCAGCGTTGCCCTGCGAGAACGTGATCAGATCGGAGAGACCTGCTTTTTCCGCCCGGTCACGGCCAACATTGAGCATGGAATTGTTGATGTCGCAGACAACGGCCTTCGCAGACCGGTGAGACTTCTCAACCACGCGGGTCGAGATGTCACCCGTGCCACCCGCGACATCCAGAAGACGCCAGCCGGAAGTACTGGACTTTGGCGGGGCCAGATAGGACACCATGGCGTCCTTCCAAACCCGGTGCAGACCGCCGGACATCAGATCGTTCATCAGGTCATAGCGGGATGCGACCTTGTGGAAGACGTCGTCCACGAGGGCCTGCTTTTGCCCCTCGCCGACCTTTGTAAAGCCGAAACTGGTCGGCATATCTTCCGGTGTGCGGGTCTGGCTGTTAGCCTGTTGCGTCATCTGCGCGGCTCCAAGCGTCATTCATTTCCAAAATTTGGCCGGACCATAGTACAAGCGCCTTCAGAGCGCTATGTTTGCCGGCCACGAAAACACCATATGCCGCAGGCCTATATCGCGCTGCCTTACTGGAGACCAGAGAATAAATGCCTGAATTGCCCGAAGTGGAAACGGTCAAACGTGGATTGGCGCCGACACTCGAAGGAGCACTCCTGACCAAGGTCGATCAGAACCGGCCGGACTTGCGGTTTCCATTTCCCGACGACTTCGTGGAGAGACTGACCGGTCGGACTGTCACAGCCCTGTCCCGCAGGTCCAAGTATCTGCTGGCAGACACTGATAGCGGTGATGTATTGATCATGCATTTGGGCATGTCGGGATCATTCCGCATCGAAAACGACATTGATCAGTCAACACCCGGGGCGTTTGCGCACGAGCGGAACAAGGATCCGAAACATGACCATGTTGTCTTCCATTTAAGCCTTCCGAACGACGGCAGAGCACGGATCATTTATAACGACCCGCGCCGCTTTGGCTTCATGGACCTTGTTCCACGCACAGACCTGTCCGCGCATCCATATTTTCGGGAACTTGGGCTGGAGCCACTCGGGAATGCACTGAGCGGAGAGGTCCTAGCGCGTCTTTTTGCAGGCCGTAAATCCCCGTTGAAGGCCGCGCTCTTGAACCAGAAGCTGATCGCCGGTCTTGGGAATATATATGTATGTGAGGCGCTCTGGCGCAGCGGGCTCAGCCCCAAACGAATGGCGAGCACGCTTGTAACCAAGTCAGGCAAGCCGACGAAGAAAGCAGACCTGCTTGCCCAAAACATCCGCCAGACGCTTGAAGATGCCATCTTGGCTGGAGGGTCTTCTTTGCGGGATCACACCCAAGCGGACGGCACGCTCGGCTATTTCCAGCACTCCTTTGCCGTTTATGACCAGGAGAGCGCGCCTTGCCGGACACCGGACTGCACCGGCACTGTGCGCCGTGTCGTTCAGTCGAACAGATCGACGTTCTATTGCCCTATTTGCCAAAGGTAGAACTCCACCTGAAACGGCAGTCATGCCTTGCCAGACACGGGCCCGGTCGGCTACCCATGGCGCACGCAATCGAGACATCCTGCCACGGGGAGCAGACACGATGGGATACAAGAACATCCGGGTTGAAAAACGCGGCAAGGTCGGGTTGATCACCCTTGATCGGCCAAAAGCACTGAACGCACTCAATTCGGAACTGATCGCGGAACTCGGCTCCGCGCTGGATACCTACGACGCAGATGAAAAAATCGGCTGTGTTGTGATCACGGGATCTGAAAAGGCATTTGCAGCCGGCGCTGACATCAAAGAGATGCAGCCGCACACCTTCTCAACCGCCTATCAGACAGACCTGATCACCCCGTTTGATCGGGTATCACAGAACCGCAAGCCGATCATCGCCGCCGTTGCAGGCTACGCCCTCGGCGGCGGCTGCGAACTTGCCATGCTGTGTGATTTCATCATTGCGGCTGACACAGCCAAGTTCGGCCAGCCGGAAATCACGCTTGGCGTAATCCCGGGCGCAGGTGGCACCCAGCGTCTTACCCGCTTTGTTGGCAAGTCGAAGGCCATGGATATGGTGCTGACCGGGCGGATGATGGATGCGGAAGAAGCAGAGCGCAGCGGTCTTGTCAGCCGCATCGTGCCAGCCAATGACCTCCTGGAAGAAGCTTTGAAAGCCGCGGAAAAGATCGCAGACTTCTCGTTGCCGGTGGTTATGATGGCAAAAGAGAGTGTCGACCGGTCTTATGAAACAACCCTGTCCGAAGGGGTTCGCTTCGAACGCCGCGTTTTTCAAGCCATGTTTGCCCTGGAAGACCAGAAAGAAGGTATGTCGGCCTTCACTGAGAAACGTTCGCCACAGTTCAACAACAAATAATCTTGGTTCACCAGCGACAAAGCCGTTGACGGCGGCCCAAGTCAGGATTATAAGCAGCGCCCAATCGGTGGCGGTTTTCCGCCGCCGTTGTTTTTTGATCGGGTTCCATCGCCTCGGCGTTCAAGTCCCGATCGTCACCGGACAAAAGTCCCAATATACCGATCAGGATTGAGCCCATGGCCAACACACCATCGGCCAAGAAGGCGGCCCGCAAGATTGCCCGCCGGACGGCCACGAACAAAGCTCGCCGGAGCCGGGTGCGCACTTACCTGCGCAAGGTTGAAGAAGCAATCGCTTCTGGTGACCAGGCTGCCGCAAACGACGCCTTCAAAGCAGCACAGCCGGAAATCATGCGCGCTGCTTCCAAAGGCACTATGCACGCCAATACGGCGTCGCGGAAGGTTTCCCGCCTCAATGCCCGGATCAAGGCACTGAGCGCATAAATTCGTCCCAAATCGGACAATCCAAAGAACCCGGCCATCGCGCCGGGTTTTTTTAGCCGCGCAATTTTGTGGATTGCCCACATCAGCCGCGGCACCCGGACAGATTGTAAAAAATGCTTAACTTCTCTATAGCAAAGAAAATTTATATTTTTCAACGCCTTAGAGATATGTAGGCTATCCAAATCCGGTTCAAACCGGATTCGATACGAGTCAAGGTATCAGTTCCGAAATTTTTTTTAACAAAGCTCAAATCCATCCAATCAGGATGCGAAAATGGCAAAAAGTTATTGCAGTAAAAAGCGTTTGCAGCATCACCCACAGATCACACCCAATGTGGCATTTTGGGCTCATTTGACACTGGAATCGATAATCCGTCAGAACGGCTGTTGAACCGAATGGGCTGGCTGTATATTGTCTCATTGCTGGCAGAGAAAAGACCGGCGCGACACGAAAAACAGTGCTTGGACCTAACAATGAAAAAGTCAAAATTCCACATCGCTGAGCACTTACCCAACCGGGTTGCAGATGAATACATTGATGTATTCAGTATGTATCATTTTTAGGCGCGCTCCGGACCTACTTAAACTCTCATTCTACTGATAAGAACTTTAATTCAATGGCCGATCGGCCTTTGAAAGGGGGCATTGTGTTTAGCGAATTGGGGTATGCGGGAAACGTTGACGTTCAAACTGCATTTACGGCTCTCACCGAATATACTCAGGCAGTCCTCGTCGATGTGCGCACACAAGCGGAGTGGACGTTTGTTGGTGTGCCGGACCTGCGTACGTTGGGCAAAGAAACCATCTTTGCCGAATGGCAAAGCTTTCCGCCCAGCGGCCCTAATCCTGCGTTCGTTCAGGACCTTTCTGACCGCCTGAACAAAAAAGAACTTGACCCGGACACGCCAATCTATTTTCTGTGCCGCTCCGGCGCGCGCAGTCAGGCGGCTGCCCAGGCGATGACCCAAGCCGGCTACACAAATTGCTACAATGTATCTGAAGGTTTCGAAGGCGGGCTTGATGCACATGCCCACCGCGGGACGCAATCTGGCTGGAAGGCCGCCGGATTGCCTTGGGTACAGGGTTAAGAAATTCCCCTGGCAATCAGGGGAGATAACCGGGCTGTGCCCGGATTGTAATAAAATCGCCCCAAAAACGGGGCACATAAGCTGCTAAAGCGGCAAGGCGTTAGAACGAAGAACGGCTGTGGCGGACTGTTCTTCCCAGTACAGGAGGCAGATAACATGCAGGTTCAGGAGGCAGGCGGCTCCGAACAATGGACGCGGGTCAAAAAGCAACTCCGTGCGGAACTGGGGGACGACGTGTTCACCAGCTGGTTCGCCCGGGTTGATCTGGAAGAACATCAGGACGGCACTGTGCGGCTGTCTGTTCCAACCCGGTTCCTCAAGCAGTGGATCCAAAATAACTACAATGAACGTTTGATGGGGCTTTGGCAGCGCGAATGCGACAACGTCCATCGGATCGAATTGACTGTTCGTGGCGCCATTCGGCCACGTCAGGTGACGGCTGTTCAGCCGAGCCTGCCGGCAGGGGCAGCTGGTGTGCAGAACGCAGCCATCGACACACGCTCGGAAAACATTGGTGATGCGACGCATGTGACCCGCGCGCAAGCGGCAACAGCCGCCGTTGGCCGGGGTGACAGCGCATCTGACAGTGCCCGTGATGTTTTGCAGGGCGCAGCGCTTGATCCTAAATACACGTTCGAGACTTTTGTTGAGGGCGATTCCAACAACCTTGCTCTGGCCGCTGCTCGTCAAGTCGCAGCTGGCGGAGCGGTCACGTTCAACCCGCTCTACCTGCATGCGTCCGTGGGTTTGGGCAAAACCCATCTGATGCAGGCCGTAGCATCGAAAGTGCGCAACAGCGGACGTAAAGTGCTCTATCTGACGGCCGAGCACTTTATGTACAAGTTCGTTGCAGCGCTGAAATCGCAGTCCGCTCTTGCCTTTAAAGACAACCTGCGCACCATCGACCTCCTCCTCATCGATGATATGCAGTTCCTTCATGGCAAGCAGGTGCAGCAGGAATTCTGCCACACTCTCAACGCCTTGATCGACGGCGCTCGCCAGGTGATCGTTGCTGCGGATCGGGCACCGTCCGACCTAGATACACTCGACGACCGCGTACGGTCGCGCCTGTCCGGGGGACTTGTTGTTGGAATCCAGGAGCCGGATTTTGTTCTGCGCAGGAACATTCTGGTCTCCCGCGTTGAAGCGGCCCACAAGTCCTATCCGCAATTTGATGTGCCGGACTCCGTGCTCGACTACATTGCACGGCATGTCGCCTCATCTGGCCGTGATCTTGAAGGTGCATTGAACCGTCTGATCGCGCACAATCAGCTGACCAACCAGCCGATCACCCAGGAAATGGCGGAGATGACCTTGCGCGATCTGGTTCGCTCCAGCGAACCGCGCCGGGTAAAGATTGAAGACATTCAGCGCGTGGTCTCCAAGCACTACAATGTGACCAAGGCAGATCTGCTGTCGGCGCGCCGCACGCGTACGATCGTACGCCCGCGTCAGATCGCGATGTACCTGGCAAAGGTCATGACACCGCGCTCGCTGCCGGAAATCGGCCGCCGTTTTGGAAATCGGGATCACACGACAGTTTTGCACGCGGTGCGCAAGATTGAAGAAATGGCCCGTGCCGACTATGCGCTCGCGCAGGAGATTGAACTCCTGAAGCGCATGCTGGACGCCTAAGACGAATAGACTGTCTTTTCAGCCAAAAAAGGGGGGCGTTCCAAGCGAGCGCCCCCTTGCTTTTAGAGCCGGTTGAGGGCAGTGTCTTTCCCCCGCTCCCTCACCGGAGCCCATAAGAATTCAGTCGACCGGACGTTCTGTCTGGTGTTTCACGAGTACGGATGTAGCGTATGAAAGCGACCCTCGAGCGGACCGACCTCCTCAAGTCCTTGACCCATGTGCACCGGGTGGTCGAACGCCGGAATACTATCCCGATCTTGTCCAACGTTTTGCTGCGTGCCGATGGTGGGGCCTTGAACCTGAAGGCCACCGACCTGGATCTTGAGATTGTCGAAACCGTGCCGGCCATGATCGAAATGCCAGGTGCCACGACAGTTCCAGCGCACATGTTCTATGACATTGTCAGAAAACTGCCGGAAGGGTCCCAGGTTGTTCTGGAAACGACCGGAGACGACACCACACTGGAGATCCGGGCCGGCCGTTCGAAATTCACCCTGCAGATGCTGCCGGAAACCGATTTTCCAGATCTCACCGCTGGTGATTTCAGCCACGGCTTCACCTTGAGCGCGTCGGACATCCGCAAACTGATCGATACCACGCAGTTTGCGATCTCCACCGAGGAAACCCGGTACTATCTGAACGGGATCTATCTGCACACTGTCGACGCTGCCAACGGCCAGCAATTCCGAGCTGTTGCCACCGACGGCCACCGTCTGGCGCAGGCAGAGGTCGCCGCACCCTCCGGATCCTCCGGCATGCCAGGCATTATTGTGCCGCGCAAGACAGTCGGCGAAATCCAGAAGCTCTTGGAAAATCCGGAAGCGGACGTGCAAATTGAGTTGTCGGACACCAAGATCCGCATCACAACAGATACGGTTGTTCTGACATCGAAACTCATCGACGGCACCTTCCCGGATTATGGCCGTGTGATCCCGCAAGGGAATGACAAGGAAATGCGCGTTGACCGCGATGAATTCAAAGAAGCGGTTGATCGCGTCTCGACCATCTCATCCGAGCGCGGACGGGCTGTGAAGTTGGCACTTGGCGATGGGCGCATGGTTTTGACCGTCAACAACCCGGATTCTGGCAGCGCGACGGAAGAGCTGGCCGTGGAGTACGACTCGGATCCGTTGGAAATCGGCTTTAACTCCCGATACCTGCTCGACATTGCAAACCAGCTCAGCAGCGACACGGCCCTGTTCCGTCTGGCAGATTCCGGATCCCCGACCCTCATTCAGGACAATACAGTCGACGACTGTTTGTTTGTTCTGATGCCAATGCGGGTCTAATCGCGCCAACGGAAACCGGTCATGACTGCACCCCGGTCGGCACGGCTGACCCGTCTAACCCTGACCGGCTTCCGTAACTATGTCACCATGGGCATCGGCTTGTCGGCTGGCATGGTGGCCTTTGTCGGCGCAAATGGCGCCGGCAAAACAAATATCCTGGAAGCGATCTCCTTTCTGACGGCCGGGCGCGGATTGCGCCGGGCGGCTTTGACGGATATTGCCCGCGTTGGCGGCAATGGGATTTGGAGTGTCTCCGCCAAGATCCATCTTGATGATATGGAGACAAGTCTTGGGACCGGAGCAACTGCTGGTGTTCCCGGGCGCAAGGTGCGGATCGATGGTGAGGACATGCGCTCCTCGGAGAGCCTGCTCGACTATATGCGGGTGCTTTGGCTGGTTCCGTCAATGGATGGGCTGTTTACAGGCCCTGGATCGGACAGGCGCCGGTTTCTCGACCGCCTGACCCTTGCAATCGACCCGGCGCACGGGCGCCGTGTGAGCGACTTTGAAAATGCGCTCCGCCAGCGCAACAAGCTGCTGGACCAGGGTGGGTCAGATGCTTACCTCAGTGCCCTCGAACTTCAAGTCGCGAGCCTCGGGACAGCCGTCTCATTTGCCCGTCAGGAAACCGTCGGCCTGCTGAAGCAGATGATTGACAGCCAGCCCACTGAAAACTCGACTTTTCCGCGAGCAGTTCTCTCGCTCGAAGGCACGTTTGAAGCCGAGACGATCGGTATGAGCGCTTCAGATCAGGAAGATCATTACCGGCGGCTTCTGGAACAAGGACGGCATAGGGATCGCGCGGCCGGACGCACCTTGACCGGACCACATCTGAGCGATCTGAAAGTCCGTCATGCCGCAAAGGACATGCCCGCAGCTCAGTCCTCTACCGGAGAACAAAAAGCACTCTTGATTGGGCTCGTTCTGGCGCACGCTGAACTCACGGCAAAAGTCTCCGGAATGACACCGGTTTTGCTGCTTGATGAGGTCGCAGCCCATCTTGACCCGGACCGCAGGGCAGCACTTTTTGAACGCCTGGATGCCCTCGGCGGTCAGGTGTTTATGACCGGCACCGATGCCTCCCTCTTCGATGCTTTGCCGGTTCATTCGGAAGTGTTTGAAGTTGGCAACAACGAAGCCCGGCTGATCCGGGCTTCCGGAGCCCATAAATCCGCCTGAATCTTATGGTTTTCCACTACATTCCCGCCCTGAACGGGCCTGCAGCGAGCGTGCAGTTGAACGCCTGTTGGAACACCGTATAACGTGGCCAAGAAACAAAAATCGATTGGTGAATGATTCGCATGAGCGATATGTCTACGCCCGAGCCTGGCGCCACTCCCGAAACAGAAAATGGTGCCGAATATGGCGCCGACTCCATCAAGGTTCTGAAGGGTCTGGACGCGGTCCGCAAACGCCCCGGCATGTATATCGGCGACACCGACGACGGGTCGGGCCTGCACCACATGGTTTATGAGGTTGTCGACAACGCGATTGACGAAGCCCTGGCAGGACATGCCGACCACGTGACCGTGACGTTGAACCCCGATGGGTCGGTGACGGTTTCTGATAACGGCCGCGGTATTCCAACCGATCTTCACCCTGAAGAGGGGGTTTCGGCGGCCGAGGTCATCATGACCCAGTTGCACGCCGGTGGTAAGTTCGACCAGAACTCCTACAAGGTCTCTGGCGGCTTGCACGGCGTGGGTGTATCCGTGGTGAATGCGCTGTCCACGAAACTGGATCTGCGCATCTGGCGGAACGACCAAGAGCACTTCATGACGTTTGCCCATGGCGATGCTGTGGGCCCGCTCGAAGTTGTCGGACCAGCTAACGGAAAAAAAGGCACGGAAGTTACCTTCCTGCCATCCCCAGAGACGTTCACCAAGACAGAGTTCGATTTTGCAACGTTGGAGCATCGCCTCCGGGAACTTGCTTTTTTGAACTCCGGTGCCCGCATTATCCTGACCGACAAGCGCGGCGTGGAAGATGTGGTTGAAGAACTTTACTACGAGGGCGGCCTTGAAGCGTTTGTCCGCTATCTCGACAGGGCCAAACATCCGCTCATCGAAACACCGATCGCGGTGCGGGCGGAAAAGGACGGCATCACCGTCGAGGCGGCCATGTGGTGGAACGATAGCTACCACGAGCAGGTTCTGTGCTTTACCAACAATATCCCGCAACGGGATGGCGGGACGCACTTGGCCGGCTTCCGCGGCGCCTTGACACGCCAAGTCACCGGCTACGCGGAATCGACCGGGTTAATGAAAAAGGAAAAGGTCTCGCTGTCTGGTGACGACTGCCGCGAGGGCCTGACCTGCGTCCTTTCGGTCAAGGTTCCGGATCCGAAGTTCTCGTCGCAAACCAAGGACAAGCTGGTTTCATCCGAAGTTCGGCCGGTGGTTGAAAACCTGATCTCCCAGACCTTGAGCGAATGGCTGGAAGAAAATCCGGCACCAGCGAAGACCATTGTCTCCAAAGTTGTTGAGGCAGCGTCTGCCCGGGAAGCTGCGCGAAAAGCCCGTGAACTTACACGGCGCAAGGGCGCGCTGGATGTTGCGTCTTTGCCGGGAAAACTTGCCGATTGCCAAGAACGCGATGCTTCCAAGGCCGAACTCTTCCTGGTGGAGGGTGATTCCGCGGGCGGCTCGGCAAAACAGGGCCGGCACCGGGAAAATCAGGCGGTTTTGCCGTTGCGGGGTAAGATCCTGAACGTTGAGCGAGCGCGCTTTGACAAGATGCTCTCGTCCAACGAGATCGGAACGCTGATCACTGCCCTTGGCACCGGGATCGGCAAGGAAGAATTCAATATCGAGAAGCTGCGCTACCACAAGATCATCATCATGACCGATGCTGACGTGGACGGCGCGCACATCCGAACCCTACTTTTGACCTTCTTCTTCCGTCAAATGCCCGAGCTGATCGAGAACGGCTATGTCTATATCGCCCAGCCTCCGCTCTATAAGGTCAAACGTGGTCAGTCGGAGCAATACCTGAAAGATCAGGAAGCGCTTGAGAACTATCTCATCGCGCAAGGTTCGGACGACACCTCTTTAAAGCTTGCAAACGGCGAAGTCCGTACTGGTCAGGATTTGCGGCAGGTCGTTGAGACCGCGCGAGCGATCTCTGACATCTTTGACGGCCTGCACTCACGCTACAACCGGGATGTGGTCGAGCAAGCCGCCATTGCGGGTGCCCTCAACACCGAAATCCTAGAAGACCAAGGCAAGGCTGATGAAGCTGCGGCCTATATTGCTCGGCGGATGGATATTCTTGCCGATGAGTTTGAGCGTGGCTGGGCCGGAGAAGCCCGCGACGACGGCAGTCTGGTATTCACCCGCACAGTCCGAGGCGTTCAGGAAGTCGCGACAATCGATGCAGCATTGCTCGGCTCGGCAGACGCCCGCCGACTTGCAGCCCATGCCGACCACCTGAACGAGGTGTATGGCAAGGCAGCCGTCTTGCAGCGCAAGGATGTTCCGACAGAGATCCGAGGCCCCCGCGCGCTGCTGCAGCATATTTTTGCCTTCGGACAAAAAGGCATTTCTCTACAGCGGTACAAGGGGCTAGGAGAAATGAACCCTGACCAGCTGTGGGAAACCACACTGGACCCGAACGTACGCTCGCTCCTGCAGGTCAAGGTGCGTGAGGCCGACGATGCCGATGACATTTTCACCAAGCTCATGGGCGATGAGGTTGATCCCCGCCGGGAGTTCATTCAGGACAACGCCTTGGCGGTTGCCAACCTGGACATCTGATCGGTTACTACGGATATCAAAAAAGCGGCCAAGGCCGCTTTTTTAGCACTCACTATCATCGGCACACATTAAGCGGCTTCGGGCCACGGCTCCGGGCGGCCGAAGTAAAAACCCTGTGCCGCTTCGATATCCAACATTCTCAGGAAGTCCGCTTCTGCTTTGGTCTCGACATGCTTTGCAATCGTCTTCAGCCCCAGCTCCCGGGCGGCTCCCACCAGCGCCTTTAACAAGCCGGCTTTTGCCGGGTCCTCGAGGGCCTCTTGTGCAACCCCCGCCGCCAGTTTGACCCAGTCGACCCGCAATCCGGTCAACCGGGACAGCACCGGCCAATGACCGGCAAAATCATCGATCGCGGTCTGGCATCCCAGATCGGATACAAACTTGATGAAGTAGGAGATGTCCGCCGGTTCGCGCAGAAAGTCTTTTTCCGAAATCTCGAGGCAAAGACGGGAGGCGAGCAACGGGTTGACTGAAAGCCGTTGATACAGGCTATCCCGGAAGCCTGCATCCCTTGCAGATTCAGCCGACACATTCATCGTCAACGTGGTGCGATTTGCGGAGCGCTCAGCAGCGTCCAAGACCTTGTCCAGGGTCCAACTGTCGACTTGTGCGATAAAGCCGGACCGTTCCGCCGCGCTGATCCAGGCCTTTGATGACAAACCCTGCGACCGATCTCCCTGAAGACGCAACAATATTTCTGCTCCGCACTTCTTGTTCCGGCTCAAGCAGATAATTGGCATGGAATAGAGTGCCAGTTCACCGGCCTGAAAACTGCCTGGCTCCGGCAAAACGCCGACGCCTTGCCCAACCGAAGGCCAGTCTTGCGGCCGCACCGTGTGAACTTGGACCGAATGCCCCCCGAAACGCTTGCCGCGCAGACACGCCCGGTCCGCCAATCCAAGAAGCGCGGCACCATCACAACCTTCAACCGCAAACCAATCCGCTGCATACGCTACGCCGACCGATCCACCGATTGTGAAAACCCGATCAGAAACCTCCAGGCGGATCCTTGCAAAAGCGTCCAGTATTTCCCCGGCAACGGCCATCGCGGCCTCTTTATTCACCGCAGGGAGCATGCCGGCAAATTCGTCTCCACCAATTCGGGCAGCCGTGCCGAACTCGCCCAGGGTTAGAGCCAGACTTGACGCAACCCTTTGCAGCATGTCGTCACCTGCGTCATGCCCCCCGAGATCGTTGACCTTCTTGAATTCATCAAGATCGATGTAAAACACAGCCAAGCCGCTGCTTTCATCACGCGCCAGTCGTTGTAGCTCGGTGTCCAGCGCCCTTGTAAACGCCCGCCGGTTTGCCAGACTTGTAAGCGGGTCCTGATAGGCCAGCCTGCGGTTCTCAGCGATTTCATGGGGGCAATCCACATTCCTGCGAATGATTGCCATCATGCCGGCATCATCACCGCCAACATCGGCTGGCAGAGGAACCAGCCTGATTTCGCACATCTTTCTATCCGCATCGGTACCCGGCATGGGCCCGGTTTGCGGAATGTAGAGTGTCTGAACGACGTCAACCGAACACTCGCTCAGCTGAGCGGCAAGGTCTTCTGCGTTATAGCTGCCACCAATCGTCTCCAGTATCCGCGCAGCACGCACCTCAGCTGGATCCACGGCATCAAAGATCAGCACCTCGTCTGGGAAATGCTTCAGTGCAACGCCATTGGGGAGAGAACCCTGCGCCTCCAAACGCGCCAATGAAGCCTTCACAGCTTTCAGATTGTCCGGCTTTTCACGCTCATCCGCGATGTCCTGCTCGAATTGAATGAGCACTGCCGGTTGGTTGTTTGCGAAAGAGACGAAAGATGTGCAGAGAATCTTCCGGCAAAGTACGGTTCCGCAGCGAAATTCCAGTGTGCCGTTGGACTGGATCGGCACTCCACTCAAAGAGGTGGACAGCGCGACTTGAACCCGGTCCCATCCATCAGTTGTCATCATGTCAGTTAAAAACTGATAAGGACCTGGATCTGCGGCGGTCTCGCAAAGGTCCAGCAACTGGCTATTTTGCAGAATAATTCGGCCATCCAAGCCGACATAAGCAGCAGGGACCGGCATCACTTCCAGTAGATCAGCGTAAAGCGTCGTCTCGTCGAGCTTCTCTGAGGCCGTGACCTCCATGTTCGAAGCACGCATTAATCCTTGTCTGATCTGCACCAGATCATCCCTCTCAAACAAACAACTGAGGACGCGGAAACTGAAATACTAAGGCGTCAGATTCGATAGCCTTACCTAGCATAAGTATCCGGGGGATTTTCTCGCACTTTCGTTACCCACAGGACTTCGTATTAATATAGTTAATTTGATTTTACTATTTTGATATATATTTTTATTAAAATTTTACTCAATTGAGTGCCGATGTAGTATTTGCCACAGTTTCATCATGCCTTAGCGTTAAGAGAGCCGCTCATGTCGAAACGCGGCGGCACAGATCCGCCTGTTGATAGTACGAGATCAGTTCATGCCAAAACCAACCTCGCTCAAAGTCCGGAATTCCGTTTTTACAACGCTTGTCCTCAGCAGTATCGCTTGGGCTGCTCCGGCAAAGGCAGAGGAAGCGTTTGTTCAATGCGGCAACGCCTCTTGGTATAATCTGCGCGGCACAACAGCCAACGGAGAGCAGGCGGACCCAAACAAGCTGGCAGCTGCGCATCCAAGCCTGCCTTTCGGAACGCTGGCAACGGTTACCAATCTAAAAAATGGCAAGTCGGTTGTGGTTCGCATCAACGACCGCGGTCCTTTCGTGAAACGCCGCATCATCGACGTGACGCAGGCGGCCGCTCAAAAACTCGGTTTCGTACAACAGGGGATTGCAAGGGTGAAGGTGACGAGCGCCGCACCTTTAGCTGGAAAAAACACTCCGGATAACTGCCAATAAAAACTGTGGAATGACGCGTGCAGGCCATTCTAATGACACCTCATTCACGTTTTCGGCGAGCTTCAAGGCTTTCAAATAACTATATTTTTTTGACTTCGAGATACCACCCATAACAATCAAGAATGAATAACGATCAGTCGCATCTCGGTAAATCAAAAAATAAAATATTTTACGGTAATGACATTACCCCGGTATGCCGCTAGAGTTGCGCCCGTGGTCGATGGGGCCACGTGCACAGTAACTTTTTTCGCGCAGTCTTTAATGGCTGCGCGTTTTTTTTGTTAACGGCAGATGGTCGAGAAATCGTCCGTGCGATCAGTGAAATTTTTTACTTAATATTTACCATGTAATTTTTACTTATTACACCAGTTCGCCAGCATCAAGCTTTTCCAGGAATGCCTTCGCACTGTCCAAGTATTCCTGCTTCGTCTCTACCGACATCCGCCGCCAGGTCGCGTAAGGCTGGCCAAGCCGCGGGTTGGATCCCAGGTCGTCGGCATGCCGATCAAGGAAGTCCCAGTAAAGCGCGTTAAACGGGCACGCCCCTTCCCCGGTCTTTTTCCGCACACTGTAATCGCAGTTCTCGCAATAATCGGACATCTTGTTTATGTAATTGCCGCTGGAAATATAGGGCTTTGAGGCGAGCAATCCGCCGTCTGCAAACTGGCTCATGCCGAGCGTGTTTGGCAGTTCGACCCACTCATACGCGTCTGCGTAAACGGCCAGATACCATTCGTGGACCTCGATTGGATCAACACCTGCCAGAAGCGCGAAATTACCAGTCACCATCAGCCTTTGAATATGATGGGCATATGCCTCTTCCAGCGTCTGTCCCACGGCTTCTTGAACACATTTCATGGACGTTTCTCCTGTCCAATAAAATGCTGGTAGTGGGCGCTTTCCTTTCAACGCGTTTTCGCGCGCGTAACCGGGCATTTTCAACCAGTAGATCCCGCGGACATACTCACGCCAGCCGAGGATCTGACGAATGAAGCCTTCAGCTGCATTCAAAGGACATTTGTCTTCGTAATATGCCTCTTCAACCTTCTCACAAACAGTTCTCGGGCTGAGCAAACCGGCATTTAGGTAGGCAGAGATGACTGCGTGATACAGAAACTTTTCACCTCTTAACATGGCGTCCTGGTAGGTTCCGAAGTTCTCAAGTGCCACCTTCAGAAAATGATCAAACGCCTCTTCGGCCTGTGCGCGAGTGACCGCAAACCAGAACGGTTCCAGTTGGCCGATGTGGTCCTCAAACCGGTTTTCGACGAGATCTAAAACCTCTTGGGTTATTGCATCCGGCTTGAACTGAAGAGGCGCCGGCATAAAGAGATCTTGCTTGGCGGGCTTTCTGTTTTCCGCATCATAATTCCACTTGCCTCCGACGGGTTTGTCCCCGTCCATCAGCAGCCCGGTTGACTTGCGCATCTCGCGGTAGAAGTTCTCCATGCGCAGCTGCTTTCGGCCGTCGGCCCAGCCGCGAAAGGTACTGGCATCGCAGAAAAACCGGCTATCTGTCTTAATCTCAACCGGCAGACCCAGAACGTCTTGCCATTGTCTCATGTTCTCAAGAACGCGCCATTCCCCAGGCTCTGTGACCACGACACGTTCAGGCGCAAGCCGTCTGACCGCCCGTCTCACCTCTCCTTCAAAGGACCCGGAATTGTCCGTGTCTTCCAACTGTACGTATTCGACAGTCAAACCGGCGTCCCGCAGCTCCTGCGCGAAGTGACGCATGGCGGAAAACAGAAAAACAATCTTCTTCTTGTGGTGCGGCACATAGGTGGCCTCTGCCATCACTTCAGCAATAAGAATTGCATCAACTTCTGGATCCGCCTGGCGTAAACTTGAGATATCGGCAGAGAGCTGATCCCCGAGGATCAAGATAAGGTTGCGGCATGTCTTTGCGCTCATGTGATCTCACGTCGCTCGTTGATGGTTCCTAACCATACGCAGCAAACGCTTGAGCCTATCACCTTGGGCGGGTTTTTCTGTGCAACGGGACGCGTGCAGCTTTGGGATTAGAGCACGGAGTGAAGCTGTTGCTTTTTATCAAAAAGCCGTTGCCTCTTTTCGCGGTCTCTTGTATCAGAACCTTCTATCCGCCGCGCGGTGAACGCGCGCCTGACAAGCACCCGTAGCTCAGCTGGATAGAGCGCTGCCCTCCGAAGGCAGAGGCCAGAGGTTCGAATCCTCTCGGGTGCGCCATCTTTTCGGTTTTACTACTCTCTTACATGCGGTTTCCGGTCGTCAACTTTTTGACGATCGTCGGTCATCTAATGCGCTGAGGACGTCGAACGTATTCCTTCCGCTGTTCAGAGACATAACCCTAGTTCTCGGAGCTGTCAGCGTCCCTTTCCGTGCGGGCCCAACCAGCCCTTTTTGGTCTGAACACAGCCGCTGGAAACTTGGCAATGCGCACAACAACATGCGCCACAAGTCCCAAGAGATTTCTTGCGGAGATGACATCCCGGCCATACACCCACCAAGCTGCCAGTGTCGCAATCAAAAACGCCAACAGTGTCACAAAAGCCATTCCGAGGGGGATCAAGTGCAGCTTCAAAAGGGCCGACAGGATCAAAGCGCTTACAACCGCAACACCTTGCAGGAGGATGAGGATCGTCAAGGGAGGCACGAGAACACTCGCGGCCAACGCGGCCGCAGACCACCTGCCCTGAGCAAGGTGTTTCGGTAAACGCGACAGTGCCACCCCCATGAGCGAGAGATGACCGCGTACCCACCTGGACCGCTGGGTGGTGGCGCCCTCGACCGAGTATGGCAGAGGGCTCAGGATGATCGCTTCATCACAGAAAATCGGAGGGGCGCCTTGGGATACGAGATCCATCCCCAGTTTCATATCTTCCACCAGATGCCCATGCGCCAGATCAGCCTTTGCAAGAACGTCCCATGGAAACGCCATGCCGCTGCCGGTCAGGAGCGAGGGACCGCCCAAATTGCAGACACCGAGCAGACGGACCCAATTTTTGAGACGGAAGGTGAAGACCGAGACTTTCTGCGCATTCGTGTCTTCAGACTGAGTCATCAGATACCGCGCCTGGACAGGACGCCCCAAGTGGCCCGCCACCCGCCGGATCCTGTCCAACGCCGAGGCTTCGGGTACGCAGTCGGCATCCAAAATCACCACGCAGCCGGGCGGGTTTTGCTCGAGTTGGCGAACACCAAAATCAAGAGCGAATCCCTTCCCGCGGTGATCCGGATCATTTCGCTCGATCACTTCGGCCCCGTTCCGGCGCGCAACCGACGCGGTGTTGTCGGTGCAGTTGTCGGCAACAACCAGGATCCGATCAAATGGAAAAAGCCCCTTTTGGCTTGCTTTCAAGGTTTCCGTTAACCCCGCTTCCTCATTGTGCGCCGGTATGAGAACAACCATCGGGGGGCGCTCTTCTGAACACTGAATTTGCCGCTTTGGCAAAAAAACGGCTGCAAGAACTTCAATGCAATAGACAACTGTCATGACAAGGGTGATCGACACCCAAACCAAAAGCCCGGTGTAGGTCACAGCTCCCAACAGAGTTATTGTATCGGTTGCCGGCATTCGGCAGGCTCCTGCAAAATTAGCGGATGAAAAGACATAAACTCCAGCAACTGGAAGTCACCGCAAAGCATCTGCACTGTCATAAGCGCTGGCAGTCATCCTGTCTTGCCTTTGATGGAGCTAATTTGCCTAATCCGCATCGACTTGCCCATCGAGATAGAGTGCCAGTGCAGCGACCGGACCGATCGTCTGATGTACGGTGTATTCCTGCTGTATGATCACATCTGGAAACTCTATTAGGTTTTCAAAATACGGAATTGCAAACCGTGATGGTTCAACCTTGGTGTTTTGGGACTGAGATGTCAGTCCAACCTCCGCAAGCGGAGACCACGACGGTCCGAAGATCCATCCATAGGCAAAAGCATTTGCCGGAGCCCAGCCGTAGATGATGATCCCCGACGGGGCTTGAACGCCCATCGCACGATGGTCTTCATGAAGTGGATGCAGTATTTGCCGTGCCCCCACTCCGGTCATAAGGCTCATCCCGGTTTGGTTTGCACCTAGCAGACCATTCAGGGTTTCCAGCACAAGCCCAGTTATGGCGTTGTCACCTGTCAACATGTGCGTTCGCATAGCCAACTGCGCTATTCCAGAATCTGGCGGACCGCCCTGTCCCCATCCCGCAGGAGCGTAAGGGTGTTTCATGCTGGGATAGGTGTTCGTTTCCTGGGCCTCCAGCAGAAGCGCAGTTTCTGATTTGAAGAGATTTTCCAGCGTCTTGCGTATGCCTTGGTCCGTTTCCGAGCTGTTGATGTAGTCCCAGGCGGCATCGCTCTTTTCCAGATACAAATCCCAGTGTTCCCTCAGCCGTTCTTCTGCGGCTGTTCGAAATCTCAGCTCTCCAGTTGTGCGATAGAGAGAACTGGCAGCAACAACGCGGAGCGTTTCAGCTTCCTCCTTCAACTTTATACGTATTTCGGACCAGCCGTCAGAGTCTGAGTAGCCTCCGGCAACCAAACCTGCGACCGCATCCGCATAAAAAGCATCCAGGTCGGAGAACCCAGCCTCGGCAGCGTCCCAGGCCCGGGAAGCACTGTCTTTATAGACATCGGCAAGATCCGGTTGGCCGTAGGCTTCCAAATGCCGTGCAAGGCTTCCAGCGATTGCCGCATATGTGTAGGTGCTGCTGATGTCAGGTGCATATGTGAAAACAGGAAGGGTTTCCAGAAAACTGGCAGTGCCCAGCATTGGATGTCCAGCGCTTTCAATTCCGCCCCGGACTGTTCCATCAGGACCTTGCAGTCTGCGGAAAAAGTCGATCGTCCATATGGCTTCATGAAGGAGGTCCGGTAGGTCATCGGTGCCGGCATAAAGCTCTGGATCCAAGTACTCTGAGGATTTCGGAATGCCATAGGATGTCCTCAGGCGGTCCGCGGGCAGATAGTCGAGAAGATCAAGAAACAGGCGGGACACGCGAAGATGCACAATATGACGATCCCAATCACCGGCATCCATATAGCCTCCCCAATAGTCGGCCCCAGCCGATTTTCCATTGCGCCATGTGCTGTTGGCCGCATCCTCAAACGGCACAAGCCCCAACGTGCCGTGGCTGGAGAACGACAGAGGCAAGGTGCTTTCGGCGATTTCCACATTCAGACCTGGAACGAAAGCAGCCGGCCGCTTAAAACCAAACCGCCCATCCAGCGCGATCCCGCTGCGATGATTGTAAAGCCCTCCAAGTGCTGATCTGCCAATGTCTTTCCAGTGGTCTGAAGACACCTGAAACACATCGGACACGCCGAGCCCATCCACACGAATCCGGTAGCTCCCGTTCTGCTTTGGCACCCAGTCGCTGTAATCCAATTCAAAAACGTAAGTGCCCGCCCGGTTGGCCGAATAAGCGCGACGTGCAGTGGCACCTGGAGCCACTGTGGGTGGCAGCGCAGACCGACTGTCGAAAATTTCGATCGTTTCCAAAGAAACCGCCCCGACTGTGGCGAATACCGCGGCAGCATCTTCGGCGCCGGATAGTCTCTGAAGCACGATACGCTCGCCAGTTTGAAAATCATGGCCTGGCACAGTGATTGACGAAGTCCCGGATGTCTCGATCCCGGTTACGGGTACCGCCCGCTCTCCGAGTGCTGCGTAATCAATTAGCGGCGACCCCAGTCCATTCCATGGCTCTTTCGCGTCCGGCAACGACTTGAGTTGCATATCGTCGAAATACACCATGGAGCCCTCATCATCCAGAATTGAAAACCGGGCGAGACCGTAACTGCGGAAATCAATCGCGCCGGCACCTGGGCCTCCTGGAACCCACAATGCGAGATACGCTTTTTTTGAGTGATCTTCCGGGGCGTGTCCGACCTGTGTGGACCGGATGCCTAGTGCACGTGTTATTGACGGGTCATAGGTGAACGTGGTCTCGGGAAACAGGTCACCAGGCCAGCTAAGGGTGTGTGTCCCGAGCTCCAAAGGATGGCTCAATTTCAGAAACACCTGGTGTTTCATCGCCGCTGCCGTCTGGCTGCGACCGGATGATGACCGATAGAAGCCGGAATCGTAGGGCAGCGATTTCCTGTAGACAGACGTGATGGCGGGCTGGCCGTTTAATCGGTATCCGTCGGCCTTATCGATAACCGCTCGCTCGAGCAACTCAGCCGGTGGCGTGTCGGCCAACCTGAGATGGCGCCGCTCGGGACCAATCACCATCCCCCAAGTGTCGCCATGCGGAATCCATGCCCCCACCGGTTGGGGGAGCGAACCTTCAAGCTCAATTATTGCACCGCGTTTGAAGTTGGGATCTTTGATCTCAACACTGATCATATCGGGCGTTGCAATCGTGACTTCCGCGATACGTAGATCTTTCGCAAAACCAGATCCTGTTGCCATAAGAAGCCAGACAATTCCCAGCCATAGCCTCAGACGAAAAACCGGGAGCACATCATCCATTAACAGAATCTCGTTATTCCAAAGCGGGGTTCAGATAGTATCAGCTGAAATGACAAAAAAAGCCTGAATTAGGTTCGGTGCGAATAGTGAAGATAGCGTTCGTTCTCATCGTTTTGTGTTGCACGCTGCCGCTAGCGCTTCTGGTGCGGCGGTATGAGATCCTCACGCGCATCTTCTGGATTTCCTTTGGCGCCGCAGCCTTTTTCATGACCACCATACCGCTACTTGATATCGGCGTTATTAACGCCCCCGATGGTTGGGTTGGTTTTGTTTACGGCATCGAGATTTCGATCGTCGATTACCTCGCGGTAGTGGCGTTTTTCATACTTCCACGCCACCGCACCTCTTGGCTGTTATTCTTGCCGTTCGTTGTTTTCACGGCCGTTGCAGCAACATCAGTCCCGAACGCTGCCAACCCGACAGTCGCCTCCTTCGGGGTCTGGCAATTTGCCAAAATGGCATTTGTTGCAGCAATCGTCGCCCGTGCCTGCGCGTTTGAAGAGGTGCCCTATCTTCTCCTGCGCGGTATGGCCCTTGGCATTATGGCCCAATTGGTCGCGTCCCTGTGGCAACGGTTTGGGTTAGGGTATACTCAGGCTCCTGGCTTGTTCTTGCACCAAAATACCCTTGGGATGATCGCTCATTTCGTCCTTTACCCGTTTCTTTACATGCTCCTCACCCAAAGCCGGGGCACGATCTGGAACGGTCTGATTATTCTCACCGTCTTGTGCTGCATGCTGCTCACCGCTTCCCGCGGAGCAGTCGGATTCACGGTGATCGGCATAGCCCTCACTTTCATGATCGTCGCTCTGACCGGTCTTACCAACCGTATCATGGCAGCCGCCGCCCTCGCGGGGATCGCAGCTCTTGCGCTTGCACCGGCAACCTATCTTGTTTTCGAAAAGAGATTTGAAAGCGCTGCTCTAAGCGAAGATGTTTATGACGAGCGCGCAGCGTTCAACAGGGCCGCAGACCTCATAAGGGACGATTTCCCTGCAGGAGTTGGCTTCAATCACTACACCTATACACTCAAGCGGTATAACTATTCCCAGCTTGCCGGCGTTCATCAAAACGAAGGCAACATCAACAACATCGTCCATGACGCTTACAGGTTGATAGGTGTAGAAACCGGACGGGCGGGCCTGCTTTCATTCTACGCTTTGCTGGCAGTGCCATTGGTTACCGCATTTTTTGTTGGTTGGCGCCGCCGCTTGATGCCCGATGGCGGGCTACTTCTGGGGTTTGGCACGGCAATGCTCATCGCCTACCTCCATTCTCTGTTTGAATGGATTTTCCTAATCAAGCAGGTGCAGATCGTGTTTGCCATCGTAGTTGGAATGACATTTGGCATTGCTAGCCGTCGATATGCGGACGAGACGTCTATACAGACCAAGGTTGCAAGCGAAAATCCAGTCGCCACCTTCACGTTCAAAGCGGGGGCTTTGAGCAAATAGGCACGGCCACAATTGGCTCTGGGTTGGGCGAACGGGTGTATAGGTTTCCGTAACCATAGAAACCGATATACTGTCACAATTTTCAATGGTCAGATTTCATTTGGCCCGTTTTTACAAATTTGAACTAAATCTGACACTCAGAGTGCTACGATCAAACCAGACGTACATGTGGTGGAGTAGGAATTGCGGCTTTATCCGAACACAACAGCACGGCGATTTCCACTGCGGTTAATCGGTGTTCTATTGGTGCTGTTTTTGGCGCTACCGATGGTCGCTTTGAGCGGATCGATCCCGACTAAGGCGGACGAATACCGCCTCGGTATACAGGACCGGCTGCGCATCTATGTGGCGGAGTGGCCCGCCCTTACCAATGAATTTGAGGTCGGCGCATCCGGCAGTGTGGTGTTACCCATCGTGGGTGAGGTGGATGCAGCCGGGCTTGAACCGCGGGAGCTCGCCACAGAAATCGCTAAACGTCTCCAAGAGCAAGCCAAGCTTCGCTCACTCCCAAATGTGGCTGTCGATATCTCCGCTTACCGGCCGTTTTACATTCTTGGAGCCGTCACATCGCCGGGCGAATACGCGTATCGGCCTGGGATGCTGGTGCTCAACGCTTTGAGCATTGCCGGGGGCGTTTATCGTCCGCCAAGTCAGTCTGAGTGGGGCCTTGAAAGCTCTGCCATCAATACATTGGGTGAATTGCGAACTCTTAGAAGCGAGGCGGCCGACCTGGAAGCGGAAAGGGTCCGTTACGAGGCTCAGGCAAAAGGGGAAACCGTGTTTCCGCCGTTCCCAGAAGACGCGCCACCAAATCTTACGCGGGCGCTCGCCGAGCAAGCTCAGCTGTTTAGAGCCTCACTGCAGCGTTTTAATAATGAAAAGAAATCACTGACAACGGCAATTACCCTCTTTGAAGGCCAGATCACACTGCTAAATCAGCAGCTGGAAGATGCCAAACTCAAGCTGGATTCTTTTCAGACGGAGCTGGAAAAAATCCAGGATCTGATCAAACAGGGCTACGGCTCACCCCGTTTGCTGCCGCTCAATCGCGAAATAGCAGACGGACAGCTGGAGAAAAAGCGGCTTGAAGTGGAACTCCTGCGCGCCGAACAAGAACTCGAAGCTGCACGTATCGAGCTGCGAGATCATGAGTCGAATTACCTCGACGAGGCCGAAACACAACTCGTCAGGATACGGTCCGAGTTGCGCGCCAATCAGGAGCGGGTCAAGACACGGGAAAGCCTGGTGAGTTCCGCGAGTGGCTTCACAGACCGCCAGCGGCCAAATAGTGAGCTCAGTTTGCCACAAAGCCTCACCTTCACGATCATTCGGACGGTCGACGGTGAGGTTCAAACACTGAACGCTGAGGAAACGACAAGCGTCAACCCCGGCGACATTGTGAAGGTCGCACGCTTTGGAGACGACGACCTGTCCGGAGCCATACCTCAGAGAGTGTCATCTGGCAGCCTTCGGCTTGGAGAATAAGACAAAGTGGACGTTTCTTCTCTTCCAAAAACAGCCGTCAGATCGCTGCCAGTGTCAAACGGATCGACGTATGACTGGCAATGGATGGCGCGCGCTTTAATCGAGCGCCTATGGGTAGTCATTCTCATCCCGGCAATCTTCGGCGTACTGGCAGTCAGTTATGTGCTTGTCAGGCCGGCGACGTTTCAGGCAACCGCGACACTTGATGTCGTGAACTTGCGCCTCTTGCCCGGCGGGGGTTCCGGGGTGTTTCTACCTGAAGCGCAAGCCTTGCCGACGTTTCTCGATACCCAGCAACAGATCATCGGGTCCACCTCAATAATTATAGCTGCAATCGAGACGCTGGAAGGCACAGCGGCAGATAATGAAGCCGATGACGTGAAGACCGTCTCGGATATTGAGGAATTAGAAGCCTTCCGTCAGAGGCTGATTGTTTCCCGCATCGGGCAGAGCAACCTCATTAACATCAGCTTTCGGTCCGACGATCCGCAAACATCAGCAAACACTGTAAATGCAGTCGTTGATGCGTATCTGGCAAAACTGGAGCAGGACCGGTTGGAAACCGCGGAAGCGGCAAGCGGCTGGCTTCAGGAGCAACTTCGCTCTGTCGGACCAAGAGCGACGGTGGTGTCGGCAGCCTACCCGCCAATTCACAAGAGCAACACCCGAGGTCTGCTTATCATTGCCGTCGCGGGGGTAATTGGTGGATTCATCGGTCTATTTGCAGCCCTGATCTTGTCTTTCTTCGACACGCGCATTCGGAACCCGGAGCAACTCGCGAATGTCATTGGTCAGCCTTGCCTTGGAGTAGGCAAAACCAATTCCCGTACGAAAAAGAAGGCTGGAACTGCAGACAACAAAAAGGAACTCCGGCCTGCTTCTGCCAAAGTAGAGGTTGATGACTCAGCCTTGTTTAATGTTGCGTCGTTGATACAAAGTTCGACCTCTGAAACTGGCAGCCGAATGCGCTACGTTGGGGTGACTTCGCTGCAAAAAGAAAGCGGCAGCGCTTTGGTCTCCGAACAATTGGCTCGCCTCATTTCAACACCCGATCATAAAGTTCTTCTGGTCGACGCAAACGCATATAGCGGTGCCGCTTCGTCAGAAAACCGTGTCACTGATGGCGAGCGCGGTCTGATCGACATCATTATGGGCGACGGCGAGCTGTCCGAAAAAGCTGTGAAACGGGAACCGGACACCGGTCTCTCGACCATATCCATTGGCACAGTTAAAAACTCTCAACGAGCTGGGCAGTTGATCTGGTCAGACAAGTTGCGGGAATTAAAGCCATCATTCCGGCAATATGATTTGGTGATTTTCAACCTGCCACCACTATTTGCGTCAACGGACGTGGGCGCAGCGTCGAAGTACCTTGATTCAATCATTTTCGTCGCAGAATGGGCCAAGACATCACAAACGGATCTGGCGACCGCGCTTGCACTGAACCCTTCAATTCATAAGAAAATCATCGGCTCCGTACTGATAAATGCCAAAGAGAACCCATTGATCTTTTTGTTTTCTCCGGTCGCAAACTTCTTACGGAAACAAAGGACTTTTCTATCCGGTACCGCCAAGTGACAGCGCAATCGACGCATTCCCCCAAGCCGGACAACGGTGCCATCGGTTACATCCTAAACACATATCCAGTTCCGAGTGCGACATTCATCCGGCGGGAGATTCACGCACTTGAAAATCTCGGGTTCAAGGTTACGCCGTTTGCCTGCCGGCGTTTTGCCGGTGATCTTGTAGATCCAAAGGATCGGAGCGAGGCTGCGCGAACTGAATATTTGCTTGATGGAAAACTTGCCGACCTGCTTCTGGCGTCCATCCGAGAGATCTTTACAAACATTACCGGCGTTTGGCGCACCCTGCCGATTTGGAAACAGCTGCACTCGAACGCCGACGGCGGTTTCGTCCGGCACGTAGCTTACTTGATGCAAGCCGCGAGCCTCCGCCAAAAGGCGAGCCGGTCCGGAATCCGGCATCTTCATGCACATTTCGGAACCAACGCCACTGCCATTGCGATGCTGGTGCATTCCCTGGGAGGACCAAACTACAGCTTCACAGCACATGGCCCGAATGAGTTTGAAAATCCGGAGGCTCAGAGTTTTGCGTTGAAGATCCAGAATGCGGCCTTCGTATTGGCTATTTCGGATTATTGCAAAAACTTGCTCATCAGCTTTGCCCAAAGAGCTGAAGACAATGAGAAAATTCATATCGCGCGCTGCGGGATAAGACTGGATGACTATCGTCCGCAGCCTCCCGTCAGCCCCACAAACAACACCTTTGTCTGTGTTGGACGGCTGTGTCCGGAGAAGGGCCAAGTCCATATTCCGGCCGCCGTTTCAGCTTTGAAAGCGGATTATCCCGATATCAAAGTCATCCTGGTTGGCGACGGAGAGAGCCGCGCTGATGTAGAAGCTGCGATCAAAGAACATGCGGTCGAGGACCATGTCGTCTTGCACGGGTGGGGCTCAAACTCGGAAGTCCAGGACTTCATAAAGTCGTCACGCGCCCTTGTTCTTCCCAGTTATGCGGAAGGCCTTCCGATCGTCTTGATGGAAGCTTTGGCCCTGACCAGGCCAGTTATTACGACAACCATTGCCGGCATACCGGAACTGGTAAATGCCTCATGCGGATGGCTGATCGAACCAGGCGACGAAAACGCGTTGGCGGAAGCCTTTCGCTCTGCCTTTTCAGCCGATCCCAAAACACTCCAGGAGATGGGTGAAACAGGGCGCCAGCGCGTCACCGCCATGCATGATATCAGTGATTTGGCACAGGCCCTGTGCGAGCACCTCAAATCACATGAACATGACAACGTCCGTAGGACACCGCACATCTAAAGATTCAAGCGCATACGTCTTGCATTCCATTTTTCACAGTTTGCAAGACATCCGATGTCAACACAGAGATACGGGCCGCTGTTTTCATGGAGAAGAACTTGTACGCAAACATTGCAGCATGCGCCGATACAAAGGTCCTTCCAGGCTTGGCCGTCACTATTCGCTCGTCGTTGGAACACTCAAGTATACCTTGCCGGATCCATGTATTAGCTGATCGGCTCTCAAAACAGGATAAACAAAAGTTATCTAATTCCTGGAAACCCCATCCGATGTGCCAGGGTGTAGTATTCTATGACATTGATTATCAGAATATCTCTAAGTTCCGCTCAACTATGTATCTAAAGTCGAAATCCGCCTATTCGCGATATTTTATTTCTGACTTTTTGGGAGAAGAATCAAAATGCATTTATCTTGATTGTGATCTGTTGGTGCTCCGCGATTTAGCTGAATTGAACGCAGCCAACATGCACGGAAAGACGATAGGTTCTGTTCGTGATATTTCCGTAAGGACCTCTAAGCCTCACCTCTTCATTGGTGAACGGCTTCAGCTCACTAATCCATACGACTACTTTAACAGCGGTGTTTTGATTATCGATCTTGATCGCTGGCGGAAACTTGATGCCAGAAACCGTTTGGTCGATCTGACGCTCGAACGTGCTGACACTTTTCATTCGCAAGATCAGGACGCATTAAACGTATTTTTCGACGGCGACACCGAATTTCTGGATCCTGTCTGGAACACGTCACAATACGAACGGCCAGATACCGTGGAGAACCGCATCATACACTTGATAGGAACGGTGAAGCCTTGGCACGCGAGATACAAAGAAAAATTGAGCGACCCTTATCATCGAACCGAGATCTGGGACCGCTTTTATGATGTGTTGGATCGCACAGCCTACGCTGGCAATCGGCCTTGGGATCCAGCCGGATTGGGTGTTGTAAAGGAAACCATTGAAAGCAAAATTCCGAAAATGGATATGGTTACTGGCAAGATCAGACGGACACTCCAGAAGTTTCTGAACTAATCAGATTAAAGGGTTAAGCGCCTCGGCAATTGTCAAAGAGGTCTCAGCACGACCAGCATCAATGAACTATTTCGTTATTTATGGACCGTCATGGCGCTGAACTGCGAAACGCACTGTAGCTTTTGGTGAACCCAAATTTCCGCTCTGTCCATATCGCAGCATCTGGGAAGAGTGCGAGCATCTCCCCTCGCAAAACAACCGTGGTGCCCAACATCATGTTCGTCCAGGCCGGCAAGCTTCTGCGCCAACGATTCATGAAAAAGCGGCGTACGGATTCAGGGTAGAACCACCAAAAGAACATGTGACAATGCGCTTCCATAGGAAACCAGATTGAAGGTGTCTGCACCCAGTACCTGGGCGCCAGACGGCGGACTTCTCTGGCCATATCAGAACGTTTTGCCTTGTCTCCGACATGTTCAATAACGCTATTGGAAAAAACGATATCGAAGCTGTTGTCTGTAGCAAATTCGACGTTGCATGCATCCCCCTCAACCAGAGTGATACGATGATGGGACTGTGGCACTGTTCGCGGATTGTATCCTGGGAGATTTAAGATCGTTATATCCAACGGAATAGGGCAATTCTCCCAAAACTCAGGCACACCGCCTAAATCCAGTACGCGTTCTCCATTTCGTATTCCCAAGTGACCGATAAAAGCCTGCATCCGGTAATTGCGCGTCTGTTTTGTGAACTTTTTTTTCAATGGCTCGGTAATGCGCGACGTCACAAAATGCATATCCCAATACCTCTAAAGACCAACATTTGCATGAAAACCAAAAGACAAATTTCGCCGTTAGATTGACCCTAGCCACGCTCTTTCAATTTTTGTCGCTGAAAATGGCAAACAACTACGATCTGCACACAAGCACTACTTATATTCAATTATCTTGCTATTTCGCATCAGAAATCTGTTCCAATAATGTTTTAGGACACCTTGAAACTCGGCAAACTTTCCGATCAGTTCATAAAACCCAATAGCCGCAGGACGGCCCGCCCGAAATGACCGGATCATCAGCCGAACAAGCTGCAACGGATAGAGCAAGAACAACAGCAAGAACGCCGGATGGATCAACCCGGCAACAACAGTAACACTTGGCAACGCGCCTCCCCAAAGAAGCGCCCGGAAAACGTTGCGTTGCCAGATCCTCTTTGGTGAGTTCCGGTGCCGCCAAGAAACCTCAGCGAATGCGTGCCCTGCTCGAACCGAGCGTTTCCACCATTGGGAAAAACGCTGCAAGTCGGCATCGTGGAGGGTCATTTCGGCATCAAGCCGCCAGATCCTCCAGCCCTTCTCCCGCAACCGCAGGCACATCTCGGGTTCTTCACCGGCGATCAAGTCATCACGGTATCCGCCAGCTTCGTCGAAAGCTGCCCTGCGGATCAGGCAGTCTCCACCGCACTCCTGTCGCTCGCCAATCGGAGTATTCCATTCTAAGTCGCACATAGCGTTGTAGATGGTGGCGTCAGGAAATTGTTCCCGCCGACGACCGAAAGCAACTGCGACTTCGGGGTGATTTTTCAGAAAATCCAAGCTGGCATCTAACCAACCGGCATTCAATTGACAGTCACCATCCATGAACTGGATGAAAACGGTATCCGGGAACTGTTGAACAAGCCTGCGATAGCCTGCATTCCGGGCACGGGCTGCCGTGAACGGGCGGTCTGCTGGCAGAGTTTCAACTTGAAACCCCGCGTCCTTAGCCCAGCTGACGCTATTGTCTGTCGATCCGGAATCGACATACACGACCCGATCAGCCCTCCCCTGAAGGGATCTTATGCAGTTCTGGAACCGCTCCCCTTCGTTGCGGCCAATGATCACGATCCCAATTGTCATCTGCGCTGGCCCATCTCCATTACACTCCGCCAGCGGAAAGGAGCGGTAAAATGGCGTCGAGCGAGGTGCCATAACCCGCCGCACTCCTGCCCCACATCAAACCTGCCGTCGCTGCGACAACAATCGCAGTCATCGCCAGATCATGCAAAAGAAAGGATGTCTTTTCCCGAACAGACCCAATTGCAAGCGGAAAATACCGAACGACCTCACCAACCGCCAAGCCGATCAATGCCCCAGGAAGTCCCATCCATTGATAGCCAATGGGAAGCAAAAAAAGAATTCCAGCAAGCTTCAAAGCGTTTGCCACAACACCGTAGACCGGCTTGCTGAGGCCCAAGAGCGTATACTCTGAAAAAGCGGACAGAATTGCGCCCCAGGTTCCGATGAGCAGCATGGCCAGGATCCAGCCTGCATCGGAATAGCGCGGATCGTATATGATCCACACCGCCACATCGGAAAAGGCGATGCCACAAGCAACCCCGAGGGCCGCGAGCGTCAATAGTTTTGTTCTGAGTGCCAAAAGGCCTGATCTTATCTCAGTACGGGTAGCTGCATGCTGCGAGGAGACCATGGGGAAGATAAGCGAATACCCCAGCCTTCCGGCCAAAAATGCCGGTAGGTCTGCTATTGTTCGGGCGATGGCATAGATGCCGACAGTCGCCAAAGGAATGGTCTTAGCCAAATACAGTTTGTCGAAGTTCATGCAAAGAAATGACAACAAGGACGATAAAAACATCCATTTTCCGAAGGAAAAAATCTCGCGCACATACACCCGGTTCCACTCAAACCAGTTTCGCGCTCTCGGTAAGAGATAGCTGAGCCCGACCCGAAACACAGCCGCGAAAAGGCCCGAAACCAGGATCGACCAGATTGTCGGGCTCATATAGGCGAAAAAGATGATCAAAACCGCCGTCACAAAATCACATGACAGCTCGAACATATTCGCACGTCCAAACTGCAAATTCCGCTGCAGATAAAAGATAGACGTCGAAGACAGACCAAGAAAAATGATCGTTACCGCACTCAGCTGAATAGCTGTTGCCGGTATCTCATATAGATTTGCCAACGGGTAGGCCGCGATCGACAATATCGAACACAGAATGAGAGACCTGAAAAATTGCAATGTCCAGGCAGAGTTTTGGAAAGACTGATCATCGGCGTTTCGGCTGCGGACGACATTCTGTGCAATGCCCACGTCGGTCAGCAGTTCGATGCCTGATCTGAACGTTGAAAGCACCATTGCGATGCCGAAGATTTCCGGCGTGATAAGGCGCGACAACACCACATTGGAGACGAAACGTATTCCTGTCGTTCCACCAAAGGAAGCGATTGTCCAAATCGCACCGGTCATCGCTTTTTTTTGCGTAATCGCCACTTGGGCTAGGCCCCTCGAAAAACGGTTGAGATCGCCTCATAGATCGAACGAGTAGCTCCGTCACACATACGCATGCATTTTCCAACTCGTTACTTCATGGAACTGTGCTTTTCGGTCTAGAACCGAGGTAGCAAGTTGTTAAGAATTCATTCGCGATCTGATTGAAGATGGCTCAAAGACTGTATATCTTTCAGCAGGTTAAAAAATTGATCTTTTTTGATCAAAAAGCAGACCCGCCTGCAGTTTGTTAATCTCGATCACATATACGCAACATATTGAGATTTCTGAGATTTCATGATCGCAGGATTCAACCGACATCCGACGAGCCATATGCCGAACCGTTCTGAGCAAAAACCTGAGGATTCGCTGACCGCAGCGCCTGCCTCGCCGTTCTCCAAACTACAGTTCATCGGATTGGAATTCGATATTGGCAAGCAGGCCGACTGGTTGTCGCTCATCTTGAATTCAAAGCCTCAGACGTTCGAATATTTCGTCACTCCAAACGTCTATCATGTCATCCTTCTGGAACGCGATGACGAGGTGGCATCGGCTTATAAAGACGCATTCTGGAAGGTCTGCGACAGCAAGATCTTGAGCCGCCTGGCGAATTCCCAGAAAATGAATCTCAGGGTTTATCCTGGTGCCGATATTGTGCAGGACCTTCTGGCGGACCCCAAAGCTCAAGACTTGCGTTTTGCCGTTGTCGGCCCCGATCTCTCCCAGATAGAGATACTGCGAAACAGGTATCCGGGGGTGGATTTGCAGCACATCCCGTCTGGCTTCATGGACCGAGGCGCACAAGATTGGGAGAAAGCTCTGACAGCTACTGAGGCCTGCGATGCGGACATTTTCCTGATTTGCCTGTCTTTTCCGAAGCAAGAGTTTTTTGCCCAGGATCTGAAACGCCGGGGCAGTACTGCAGGTATCGGCCTGTGTGTCGGTGCGAGTATTGATTTTTTGACTGACCGGCAAAAGCGAGCACCGGAATGGGTTCGCGCCTGCGGAATGGAGTGGGCTTTCCGTTTGTTGGCAAACCCGAAACGGATGTGGCGGCGTTATCTTTGGGATGGCCCTAAAATCATCTGGATGTTTTTGAAATGGCGGCACAAATCCGCCAGTACTATGAAGTAATTGGTCTTGGTTCGAAACCGATCAGAATCCGCGTGTTAGCAGGATTACAGCTAAAAGACTAAGTGTCCGTCCCAGGAGTTATAATTGAAGAAACCCCGTGTTCTGATCCTTGCTGATGATTGTAATCCGGATTGGCCATCGCTTCCGGTTGTTGGATACAAGTATGCACTTTCCCTGGCAAAATTCTGTGATGTGACCATCGCCACCCACGTCCGAAACAGGGAAAACATCGAAAAGGATCCGCGCTCAAAAGGCGCCGACTTCCGCTATGTCGATAATGAATACATGGCAAAACCAATCCATCGCTTCTCAACCTGGGTCAGAGGCGGCGGGAAGGTGGCCTGGTCGCTAGGAACGATTTTTCACTATCCGACATACCTTGCTTTTGAGTGGGAAGTTTGGAAAACCTTCAAGGACGAGCTGCAATCCGGCGAATTTGATTTGGTGCACCGGATCACACCCATGTCGCCCACAATGCCCAGCTATATCGCGGGCAAATCGCCAGTTCCGTTTCTCATTGGTCCCTTGAATGGCAATTTGGACTGGCCAAAAGAGTTTCGCTCCGAGCAAACACGGGAAAAAGAACGGGCGCGGGTACTCCGGGACTTTTACAAATACCTGCCCTATTCTTCTGCAACGTACAAAAATGCCGCACTGATCCTGACTGCTTTTGATCATACCGCAAGGGATTTGCCAGAAGGAGCGGCCTCGAAGGTTGTGAGCTTTCCTGAAGTCGGCTTCGACCCTGAATGGTTTGACGCAACGGACCGGACGCCTGCATTTTCCGGAGAAGGACCGTACCACTTCGCATTCATCGGGCGGCTGGTACCCTACAAAGTTCCGGAGGTGGCCGTTCGGGCCTTTTGTGAAAGCGCCATTCTGGCAGAGCACAAACTGCATATCGTCGGTGACGGTCCTGAAAGGGAACGGCTAGAAGCGATCGTCGAGCAAACAGGGCGGAGCGATAGCGTCATCTTTCACGGCTGGATAGAGCAGAAGGACGTTGGTCGGTTCTTCCGATCCGTAGACGGGTTCGTTTTTCCTTCAATCCGCGAACTTGGCGCGGGCGTGGTGGTCGAAGCGATGGCGTCAGGCTGTGTGAATTTCGTCACCAACTATGGCGCGCCGGGTGATCTCGTATCTGAGGATCGCGGCTTTCGAATCGAACTAAACACACTCGATGAGATGGTCGCCGGCTATCAGCACGCGATGGAAGAGGCTGTGACCAAACCAGCCGACCAGCTTTCAAAGGCCAATTCAGCCGTAGAGTACGCTACAGACTGCTTTACCTGGGATCGTAAGGCAGCGCTGACTGTCCCTTATTACGAAGACCTGATCGCCGGCCGGCCAATTACAGACCGCCGGGATTACTCCTGATCTGCAACAGAACCGTTTTTCAATCGCACCACCTGATCCAGCATTACTCAGCCGCAATCCCGGCCTTGTCAGAGCCAATTGTCGCCGCCGTCCTTGCTTCCAAGGATTGTCTCATTCTACTGGCAAGCACCTGAATATTCGGATTGAGAACCATGGAATCGTGATCCCCGGGCACCTCAACAATCGACAGTTCTGAAAGAAACGGCGACCAGCCGTTGTCTTCGCGAAGAATGTTCAGACCATCTTGAAGGCGGCGGCCGCCGGAAATCTTATAGAGTACCTCAGCTTTTGGCCGGTACAAGACAACCGGCCCGTTATATGGCCGAACTTCATATTTATCATGCGCCCGCATGAAGGCAGCGCGGATCCGCTCATTGTTAAAACTTTCGGCCGTTGCTTGATCTCCTGCCATATTCTGCTGAGCCTCTGTTCGAGCACGCCACGCCCGCCGATTGCGGAGCCAAACGCTGAAGAACTTGGTTTTGTTCTTTTGAAGATCCTGCAACTTGATCATCACGCGATCGACGAGCGACAGATGAACCTTCTCAGGGACAGGCGTGTCCAGCAGAATGACTTCGGCAACCTCTTCCCCTTGTGCAGTCAGCTGCTGGGCCATTTCATAGGCAACGATCCCACCGCCCGAGAAGCCGCCGAGGATGTACGGGCCGTGTGGTTGGACCTGGCGGATTTCGGCGAGATAAGCCTGCGCCATCTCTTCGAAGGTTTCGTGGGGCTCTTGATTTCCGAAAAGGCCGCGGGCTTGTAACCCGTACACCGGCCGGTCGCGCCCCACGAGCAGGGCCAGCTGGCGCAAGTTCAGGATGTTGCCGAACATGCCAGCACAGATGAACAAGGGCGTGGCTTCCGTTCCCGGACCTTTGCTCATTGAGACCAGATGCACCGCTTCATCGGGTTTCGCAGTTTGTTCGGATTGTACCTCCGCAGAGGCATCCCCGTCACTGGCAACACCATGCGAGGCTAGCAATTCTGCGCATTCGGCAATTGTCGGAGCGTCGAACAGGACGGACATGGGCAGATCGAAACCGTAAGTCTGGCGGATCATCCGGAACAGGCGGACCGCGATGAGTGAATGCCCACCAATATCAAAGAAATCATCGTGAACACCGATCTTCTCAATTCCGAGCAGCTCGGACCAAAATTCGGCCAACTTGATCTCAAGCGGGTTTCGAGGTGCCTCGTAGGCACTGTCAAGGTCCGGACGCTCAAAGAGTTGCCCGTCCTGGGCATCTCGCGATTGCGCTTCAGCCTCGGCATTTTTTATGAGCAGATCCAAAGGCATGGTCGAGATGATCGGCTGTGTTTCGCCGGTCGCCAAAGCCCTTTGCAGGGTCTCAAATCCTTGCTCGGGTGGAATGCCCTGCTTGACTTGCGCCGCCAGTTTGTAGAGCGCGGCAGCATCCTGGCTTGCCCCGGTTTTCAAATCCTTTGCAAACCCGGTGTCATTTGACAGGCGTTTAACTGTCAAACGATCAGCTTCAAGTACAACCGTTCCATCCGGCCGCATGACGGTAATGTCAAAACTGCCGAAACCGTCGCCGTAGGCATTCTCATCAACAAATCGGACATGGGCGATCACATCGGATGGCAACGGTTCATAAAGGCGTATCGCGGAGTAGGAAACGGGCGCCCAAAGTACGCCTGAACTCTTGAAGCCTTCGATAAGTTCCATGGCACAGCCGGTCGCAATATCGAGAAGACCGGGGTGGGCAAGAGTTGTTTCCGTGTAATCTGTCTCGAAGCCAGCCGGGGACGTCAGGCGTGCCAGCGCTTCACCGTGCCCAAGCGACAGACTGCGCAACACATCCCATCGCGGTCCGAACTTGATATGATGCGCCTGAGCCGAGGGCATCGTTCCATTGTCCGGTGCTGTGCGCACATCGGTCCAGCGCAGCTGAGCTTGAAGGTCTTCAAGTTGCACAGGCAGTGGGACGGATTTGAGCGGACAAACCAGAGCTTCGGCGTAAACCTCGATCTCGGCGGACGGATCATCTGTTTCGGTCGCCGCGACAATGGCTTTCAAGATGCCATTTCCCTGGACTTCGAACCGGACGCGTACGTTCCGGGGTTGGCCGTCGTCCACGCTGAGCGGTTTGAAGAACACAAGATCGCGGATATCCGGGCGCTGATCCAAATCCAGTTCCGAATAGGCTTGCGCGATCAGCTCGATGTACCCGGTGCCCGGCAGGATCGCATCGCCTGAAACGAGCCTGTGCTCATTCCACATCCAGTGCTTTTGCGTGCTGGCCGTGAATTCCAGCCAGCGCGTGCTGGAAGCATCAGTTATCCAGCGCTCGAACAAGGGGCCCTTGGCCGCCCCAACCGTTGTTGCCGTCTTTGAAACAGCCGCCTCACCCGAAACCGCGCGCGCGGCCAGACCAATCTCGCTCCAGATACCCCAGTGAACCGCGACCGTACTGCGGCCCCTGTCCTCGCTCTTGCTCTCGGCATAGGCGTTCAGAAATGCATTGGCAGCGACGTAATCAATCTGGCCAATGGGCGCAGTGTCTGTGCTGGTGGACGAGAACAGCACCATCAGATCCAACGGCTCGTTGGCAAACGCCATGTCCAGAACGCGCGTCCCCTGAACCTTGGGCGCCAGAACGTGCTGCGTATTTTCAAGGGTCTTCAGTTGGACGAGATCATCATCGACAATGCCTGCTGTATGAAGCACGCCGTTGATTGCCCCAAACCGGGCCTTTGCTGCTGCAACAGCTGCACCAATCTCTTCCGGGTTCGTGACATCAGCCCGAACGTAGAGCAACTTCGCACCCAGCGCCTCAAGTTCTGCAAGGCGGGACAGTGCCCGGACACCCGGATCCTCACCGGAATGCGTCCGCAGATAGGGTTCCCGATCCTGTTTCTCCGGCAGGCTGCGGCGTCCGACCAAAACGATGTTGGCATCATGGTCTTCAACAAGGGCCTTTGCGAAAATCATCGCCAGATCGCCAAGACCACCGGTAATGAGATAAGTGCCGCCCTTTTGGAACTGCCCTTCGAATTGCCCGTCTTCCAAGGGCAAACGCTCATGGACACGCTGCCACCTGCGGCTTCCCCTATGGGCCACAATCTCACTGGACGCTTTTGCGAAAAGCTCGTCCCACAGATCGTCGAGCGCTCCCTCGTGCTGCTGGTTGTTCGCAGCCGCTGAGATTTCCAAGTCAATCAAGCGAACAGAGAGGCCGGAAAGCTCTTTTGGCAAGACCTGAACCGGACCGAGCACTGTCGATTTGGACGGATACACTACAGGCTCGTCCCCAACGCGCATCATTCCGTTTGTCAAAACGGTAAGGTGCGCCTCTTCGAGGGCGGATTGCTCATCAAGCGCCTGGGCGAGGTAAAGCAGACTGTAAAAGCCGTCTTCCTGCATTCGTTCAAAGAAGTTAGAACCGGGACGGTGGCTTTCGTCCTGGGTCAACAGCCAGCCGTGAACGATGTTGCCGGGAAAGGGGCCATCCTCGAGGATCCCGGCCACCAGGGCATCGTAGCCCGGTCTGCCTTCCTCGCTGCACAGGATGTAGGTGTGCGGGTTGACCTTGGCGAACACATCGCCGCGCTGAACGGTGGTCACCTGATGCCCTGCGCTCTTCAACCTGCCGGCAAGCTGTTTTCCGGTGCCGGTATCATCGAGAAAAACCAGCCAGGACCGAGGTTCCTTGTCCGCGCCCGTGACAAGTTCTGGAACCGACCGTTTCCAGGCCGGACGGTACCCCCAGTCCCGCAAGTCCTTTTGGCGCAGAAGAGGAATATCTGTCCCGGCCTGACCGCCCTGCGCAACACTGCGCTCAACAAAATAATGTTGCCGCTGAAACGCATAAGGTGGCAGCGAAACGCGTTTCGGGCCGTAGTCCCGCCAGCAACGCGCAACATTCGCCTTCAAACCTGTGGCCCAGCACCGTCCGGCTGCAGTCAGGAAAGAAAGCCGGTCATCCGCATCATCGTCGGCATGCGGCAGCGTGTTGAAGACCTGATTGGCGGCCACATCCGCTTGCAGCTTGGCCAGCGAGGACAGGGTCTTTCCCGGACCAACCTCGATGTAAACCCGGTTCGGATCTGCACTCAGGCGGGTCATGCCGGCTCCGAACTGAACAGTCGAGCGCAGATGCCGGACCCAATATGATGGATCACGGGCCTCCGCATCGGTGAGCCAGTCTCCGGTAAGATTGGACATGATCGGGATCTGCGGCCGATTGAGTGCAATGCTGCGCAAGTACTGTTCAAACTCGGGCAGGATCCCCTCAAGCATCCGCGAATGAGCCGCTATATCGATGGCGATCCGGGTTGCATCGATGTCTTTTTCAAGGAGCGCCTCCCGGAATTCTTCCAGATCTTCGTCCCGCCCGGAAACAACACAAAGCTCCGGCGCGTTGACGGAAGCCATATCGAGAGATTCCGGCATCAGCGCCCGGACTTCGGTCTCACTCAATGGGATACTGAGCATTCCGCCCGGGTCGACCGTATCAAAGAGCTTGCCCCGGAGATGAACGAGGCCAACAGCGTCGCGATAACTGAGGACCCCAGAGATGCAGGCAGCTGTATTCTCGCCCATGGAATGGCCGATCAATGCCGTCGGCTGAACGCCCCAGCTCATCCACAAACGGGCCAGCGAAACTTCCAGGATCAAGATGGCCGGCAATTGCAAGGACGGCGTCAGGAACTCCTCGGCCGCCTGCTCAAGATCGGAGCCCTCCGGTGGGAACCAGAGCTCCAGGATCCGGGCGGCCGTTTCGGTGGGAAGGAAAGCCAAACCTTCATCGACAGACTGGCGGAATGTACTGTCTTCCTGATAGAGGCGCCGGGCCATGCCGGGATGCTGCGCCCCGCCCCCCGGAAAGAGGAACGTTGCGGTGCCGGGATGATCCCCGGCCTGATGATGGACAAGCCTCTTGGGCTGTTCACCGCGCAAGACGGAAATCGCATCGGCGCGCCCCCGCACCGCTGCGATCTGATGGTGTTCGAACGGCTTCCGGCCATTGAAAAGCGTTTCGGCCATACTGGCCAAAGGCAATGACGGATCATTTTCCAGGGCATCCGCAAGACGGGCGGCAGTGTCTGCTAGCCCCTTTTTTGCCTTGGCCGACAAGAGAATGAGTTGAGGCTCATCGTCAAACTGCCCACTGTCATCGGCGATCATCGGCGCCTTTTCCAGAATGACGTGGGCGTTTGTTCCGCCAACACCAAGGGAGTTGACGGCGGCTCGCTGAGGACCGGTGCCCACCGGCCAGGGGGTCAGCGTGTCATTGACGACAAACGGGCTGTTCGCAAAATCAATCGATGGATTGGGTTTCTCGTATCCAAGGCTTGGCGGTATTTCGCCATTCTTCAGCGCCAATGAGGCCTTGATCAGGCTGACAACACCGGCAGCCGTGTCCAGATGGCCAATGTTGGATTTCACGGATCCGACACGGCAATAGCCGGTTCGGCTGGTGCTTTGACGAAACGCCTGGGTCAGGGCTTCAATTTCAATCGGATCGCCGAGATATGTGCCGGTTCCGTGACATTCGACATACTGAATGGTGTCGGCTTCGATCCCGCCAAGCGCCTGCGCCTCGATGATCGCTTCCGCCTGTCCGGTCACGCTCGGTGCAAGGTAGCCTGCCTTGCTGTGACCATCGTTGTTGATGGCAGATGCCTTGATCACAGCATGGATGTTGTCGCCGTCGGCAATCGCATCCTCGAGACGTCGCAGGACAACAACCCCAACGCCGCTGCCAAAGATCGTGCCAGCAGCCCGATGATCGAACGGTCGGCAATGTCCGTCCGGCGAGAGGATTTCGCCATCCTCAAAGACATACCCGCGGCGATGCGGCAGTTCGATGGTCACACCGCCGGCCAGAGCCATATCGGTTTCGCCGTTCAACAGGCTTTGACAGGCGTAGTGGACCGCGACAAGGGACGTTGAACAGGCCGTCTGGACGTTGACACTCGGGCCTTTGAGATCGAAAGCGTAAGAAGCGCGGGTCGCCAGAAAGTCCTTGTCGTTACCGGTATGGCGAAGCAGGAACATACCCACCTGATCCATCAGCTGCCGGTCACTGCAGACGTTGAAATAGAAATAGCTGCCCATGCCGCAGCCGGCATAAACACCAACAGGACCTTCGATGGTTTCCGGCGGACGCCCGGCATCTTCGATCGCTTCCCAGGCACACTCGAGAAAGTGCCGGTGTTGCGGATCCATGATCGCGGCTTCTTTGGGGCTCAAACCGAAAAACTCCGGATCGAACAGCTCCATGTCCGGAATATCCGCCGTCCGGGGAATATAATTCGGCTGTGCAGCCTTCACCGGATCTTCGCCAGATGCTTCGAGTTCCGCGTCGCTCAGTGTGCGCACCGATTCAACACCGTTTCTGAGATTTTCCCAGAATTCGCCGGTGTTCCGTGCGCCTGGAACACGAAGAGCCATCCCGACGATTGCAACATCGTTCAGGCCGGCATCGGTTGATCCTATTGTCATATCAAGTTTCCGGAAACGGGACTACGCCTCAAATTATTGAGCGGACCATACCTGTAAATATTTAGCATAGTGTTAGGCCAACTGAGAGAGGCATGCGAAAAGCTGGTTTCACGTGACCCGAGCTTGATTACCAAAATAAGCGTAAATTTCGGGATCAAATCTTAACAAATATTAATAAATGGACTTTCTAACGCGTGTATTATGAAAATTCGGACAAACATCCGTAAATTCTCGGATAAATTAACGGGTTCTTCGAGGGTATATGCAAACTAGTCTGCGTGCTCTTTTACAAAGAATTTGCTGCTGCCCAGTTATGCGTCATCCAAGGTAACCTAAATGCTCGATTGTCTCCTGATAGGCGATGAATCCCTTCTCGTTCAGTGTGGCGAACACCTGAAAGAACGTGGTCACCGCATCGTTGCGATCATATCCTCCAACCCGGCAATTCGGAGTTGGGCGTCGTCGCACAGCATCCCAGCGGCAGAGTGGGGCAGCTCTCTTGAGGAAACCACAGCAGACTATCACTTTGACTGGCTGTTTAGCATTGCCAATCTGAGGATACTTCCCGATACCGTTTGGCAACGGGCGCGATCCGGTGCGGTGAATTTTCACGACGGACCCCTGCCTCGATACGCCGGCCTCAATGCGCCAGCCTGGGCCATCCTCGGTGGTGAACAGCGCTTCGGTGTCACCTGGCATGAGATAGTGTCGGGTGCGGACAAGGGCCGGATCTACACGCAAGCTGACTTTGACATTAGCCCGGACGATACCAGCCTCACCTTGAATGCCAAATGCTTTGAGGCCGGGTACGCAAGTTTTGTCGATCTCATCGCCAGAATAGACGGCAATACGCTCAACGGAATTGCGCAGGATCTTTCAAAACGCAGCTACTTCGGAAAAAACAAGCGCCCAACGCTTTCCGGAACACTCGACCTGTCCCGGACATCAGAGGAGCTGTCGCGGCTTTTCCGGGCCCTTAGCTTCGGAGAGGGGTACGCGAACCCACTGGTCGCGCCAAAACTGCGAACCAATCGCGGTCTTTTCAAGATTACCAAGCTCGATTTAGCGCCGCCCCGCACTCCAAATGGGCCCGCAGGCACTGTTCTGCAGATCGGTCCAGACGGCGTGCTTGTTGCCACCGGCGACCAACCAATTTTGCTGGACGGTATTGCGATTAGCTCGGACGCAAATCTGGCACAGTCCGTAACGCTCAATGAGCAACTGCCTTTCTATTCTGTCGAAGAAGCGGCTGTCCTTGATGCCGCAGTCTTCAATGCCGTCCGTCATGAAAACGCAGACATTGCCACGATCAAAACGCTCGAGATACCGAGCCTTTTCGGGATCAAGGACGATGTTGAAAGGGGGGCTTCGCCAGAAGTCCTGTCGCTGTCCCTTCCCTCCTCAATGGCGCCGCAGGACACGATTGCGGCAATCGCGCTGTTTATCGGGAGGTTCTCGGGACAGGACAATTTTGGTCTCGCTTATCTCGGACCTAAGAGCGCGGCAGTCGCGGACCAGTTTCCTGGCCATTTTTCGGAAAGCCTTCCATTTCCGATCAATATCGATTGGCAGCGACCCTTAAGCGCCCTTTGTGACGACACCAATGCCAAGCTGGTGCAATTGCGGGACAGGACTGCTCCCCTATCCGATCTGATCTCCCGGGTGCCCGGGATGGCGCGGCCAGCATATACAATCGGGATTGTGGAAACCGAAGCAGCGAACACGCGGCCGGAGCTTCTGGCCAACTGTGCGCTGACATTTAACTTTTCTGCCCTGGGCAAGGCTGCGCTGATCTTCGATCCATCGCGGGTCTCCGCCGATACAGCAAAACAATATGCCAAGCGCGTTGAACTCGTTGCCGCTGTCCTGTCTGACAAGGAACAAGTGGCCGCAGATGTCGCCATGATGTCCGCCGACGAGCGCGACCTTGTACTCAATCGTTGGAACGCATCTGCCACGGATGTGGACCTGGAGATCTGCGTTCATCAGATGATCGAACGTCAGGCGGAGGCAACGCCGGACGCTGCGGCAGTTGCCCTGCACGATCAGTCCATCAGCTACCGGGAGCTGAATGATCGCGCAAATCGCGTTGCCATGGAACTGCAAGTACTCGGTGCAGGACCAGACAAGCTTGTCGGATTGAACATACCCCGGTCCATCGAGATGGTCTGTGGCGCCCTGGGAATTTTAAAATCGGGTGCTGCTTACGTTCCACTCGATCCCGACTTCCCAAAAGATCGCCTGACATACATGGTCGAAGACAGCGGTGCAGCGGTCATCCTGTCCAGCCGTGCACTTCCGGAGCCGCTTGCTGCGCCCGGAGTACAGACCGTGTTTATCGAGGATGTTCTGGCGCGCGTTGCGTCAGCAGAACAGCCGCAAAGCAGCGTACAATCAGACAGTCTCGCTTATCTGATCTACACGTCAGGCTCGACCGGCCGGCCGAAGGGTGTGATGGTTGAGCATCGGAATGTCGTCAATTTCTTTGCCGGAATGGACGATTGCATTGAATTCGACCAGCAAGAACAACCGGCATGGCTTGCTGTCACAAGTCTTTCTTTCGACATCTCCGTTCTTGAACTCTTCTGGACCCTGACCCGAGGCTTCAAGGTCGTCATTCATTCCTCTGAAACGGCATCCTCGCAGGTCAGCACAACACCTGAGGCACAAGGCTCAGGGAACACGGCAAGCGTCGATTTTGGGCTGTTTTTCTGGGGTTACAATGAAGGCGCCGGCCGCGACCTCTACAAGCTGCTTTTGGACGGCGCAAAATTTGCCGACGAAAACGGTTTCACATCGGTCTGGACGCCGGAGCGCCACTTCCATTCCTTCGGTGGTCTTTATCCCAATCCGTCCGTTTCAGGTGCGGCAGTTGCGGCCGTCACGAAGAACCTGTCGATCCGCGCGGGCAGTTGCGTGCTTCCCCTTCATCACCCGGCACGGGTTGCCGAGGAGTGGTCGGTGATCGACAACCTCAGCAACGGCCGGGTTGCCCTTGCCTTTGCATCCGGCTGGATGCCCGAAGACTTTGTGCTGCGCCCGGAAAACAGGCCGCCGAACAACAAGGCAGCCATGTACCGGGACATTGAGACCGTTCGGAAACTCTGGCGCGGCGACGCCGTGGACTTTGAAGCCGGCGATAAGACCGTCAGCGTCGTCACGCAGCCAAGACCCGTTCAAAACGAGCTGCCGGTCTGGCTGACTACAGCTGGAAACCCGGAAACTTATCGGGATGCAGCCCGCAACGGGGCCAATGTTCTGACCCACCTTCTTGGGCAATCCATCGATGAGCTGGCAGGCAAGATCAAGATCTATCGGGACACCCTGATTGAATGCGGCCGCAATCCGGATGACTACAAGGTCACCCTGATGCTGCACACGCTTCTCGGAGAGGACCGGGATGAGGTTATGGATCGCGCACGTGGTCCAATGAAGGAGTATCTACGCAGTGCGGCAGCGTTGATCAAGCAATACGCCTGGGCGTTTCCGGCCTTCAAGAAGCCGGAAGGCGCCAGCAATCCGATGGATATCGACCTGCAGACGCTTTCAGAAGATGAGCTGGACGCTATCCTGGAGTTTGCGTTCCTGCGCTACTTTGAAGACAGCGGGCTGTTTGGAACGGTCTCCGATGCGCTCAAGCGTGTCGAACAAATCAGTGCCATCGGTGTAAACGAAGTTGCCTGCCTGATCGATTTTGGCGTGCCTCAGGATATCGCCCTAGACCGTTTGAAGCCCTTGGCCGAGGTCATCCGGCGCGTAAACGCGGGTGAAGTACAAATGCCCGCCGAGCAGACACCGCCGGCCGGCGCGGGCCTCGCTGCGGACCTTGCGCGCCACAACATCAGCCACATGCAGTGCACGCCGTCCATGGCACGTATGTTCCTCACCCGCGAGGAAGACCGCGCGGCGTTTTCCAGCATCCGTCATCTTTACGTCGGCGGGGAACCGTTCCCGGGGTCGCTTCTGAAAGACATTCGGACGTGCACTTCAGCCTCGGTCACCAACATGTATGGCCCGACCGAGACAACCATCTGGTCATCGACGGCAGAAGTGGGTGCTCCTGAGCAGACCATTCCGCTAGGAAGGCCGATTGCCAACACGCAGCTCTACGTGCTTGATGCCAGAAATCAGCCTGCAGCGCCTGGCCAACCCGGTGAACTGTTTATCGGCGGTGAAGGCGTAACCCGCGGATATTTCCAGCGCCCGGAGCTGACTGAAGAACGTTTCCTGAAAAACCCGTTTGCCCCTGGCCGAATGTACCGTACCGGGGACCTCGTATACAGGCTAGAAGATGGCAGCCTGCAGTTTCTTGGACGAACGGACCACCAGGTCAAAGTGCGGGGATACCGCATCGAACTTGGTGAAATCGAAGCCCGAATTGCCGCGCATCCCGGCGTGGTCGAGACCGTTGTGACTGCACGCGAAGACCGGGTTGATGATGTCCGGCTGGTCGCTTACGTTCGGACGCAGTCCGGATCGCTCGACGAAGACGTGTTACGCTCAGAGCTGCAAGACACATTGCCGGAATACATGGTTCCCGCTCATTTTGTCGTGTTGGAGGCTTTCCCTCTCACACCAAATGCAAAGATTGATCGGAAGGCTCTGCCGGCGCCTGATGCAACGATTCGGGAGACGGCCCAAAGCACTTTTGTCGCGCCAGAGAGCGACATGCAGAAATCCATCGCGGACGCGTATCAGCGCATTCTTGGTCTGGGTCAGGTGGGGCAGAACGACAACTTCTTCAACCTTGGCGGACATTCCCTGCTTGCGGTCCAGCTCCACCGGGATCTGAAAGCCAGTGTGGCTCCAAATCTGACAATCACCGACATCTTCCGTTTTCCGACCGTTGGCGGCCTTGCCGGACACCTGATGGACGGCGGACGCGCTGACGATCGTCTCGGAGAAGTTGCCAGCCGGGCGGCCAAGCGCCGCGCGGCGCTGAGCGCAAGACGGCAAGCGCTCTCTGGGAACCGGGGGTGATTGCACCGCAATGCTTTGGGCTCTCTTTCCGGACGGGGTTCAGATCGCCGCGGGTGACCCGCGCGGCGGAAAACCGACCGGATATGCGGATGAGGAAATCCATGTGGCCAACGCGGTTCCCTCACGCCGATCGGAGTTTTTTGCCGGACGAGCATGCGCCCGCAAAGCGATGCAGGACCTTGGCTTCCGGCCAACTGCTATCGGTATGAGTCCCGATCGCAGCCCGATCTGGCCGCCCGGCCTGATTGGTTCCATCAGCCACTGCAAAACAGTGTGTCTTGCGGCGGTCGCCCGGCAGACGGATGATATCCTGTCGATCGGGCTCGATATTGAGCCCGATTCACCTCTCCACGAAGACATGTGGGATACCATTTGTACGTCGAGCGAACGTAAATGGCTTGCCCGGCTGCCTAGTAGCCAGAGGGCTCGCCAGGCGCTCCGAATGTTTACGGCCAAAGAAAGTGCTTACAAGGCGCAGTACCCGCTCACGCAGGAGTTTTTCGAGTTTGAAGATCTGGAGATCGCATTTGATGGCCATGATTTCTTCGCAGTGCTCCAGCGCAAAGTCCCAGGCTTTGCCAAGGGGACAGAATTTCGGGGACGCCAGGTGATTTACAACGGGCATGTCGTGTCAGCGGTTTGTGTCGACTCTGATCAATTCAAGAAAGGCGTTGTGTCATGAGCGGATGCGCAGACCAGCGCGGCGGATGCGTGCTTTTCGTCACGGCGGTGCGGTTGCGCAGAGGACCCAATGGATTACAGCTGGATGACCAGACCTGTGCCGGGCTCGCCAGATGGGCCGAAAGTTTCGGCCATGTCACTTATATGGGAATTGAGCAGCCGGCCGATTTAGAAGACGATACCTCAGTCACTTGGATCGATATTGCCGACCTGGACTTCCGCGACCGGCTCACGGTCGTTGCTCTCCCGTTTGCCTATAAAATCGGACGATTTTTCAAAGACTATAAATCAACCCGGAAGATGCTTGCCGAAGAGATCGCCAAGGCAGATCACTTGTGTTTCACGCTCGGATACCTGTTTGGTGACTGGGCCGCCGTGGCCGCTCTTGAAGCGATAAGGCAAAACCGGGACTATGCCGTTTGGTTTGACCGGGTCGAGCACGATGTCATTCGCAGAACGCTTCCCGCCATACCGCTCAAGCGGCGGATCAAGGAAGTTGCAACGCTGCCCGTGATGGTCCGGTACCATCACTATCTGATCCGGCACAGCAATCTGGGTTTGTTTCAGGGGCAAGATACGCTGAAGGCCTATGCGGACCATTCGACAAATCCGCATTGTGTTTATGACGTGCACACGCAGTCCACTGACCTCATCAGTGCGGCAGTGCTGGAAAAAAAAGCCGAACGCGTGCAATCCGGCGCCGCTCTCAAAATCCTCTATGTAGGGCGAGCCTCGGAGATGAAGGGGCCGCTCGATTGGGTCGAGGCCATCGCAAAGCCGATCCAATCGGGCGTTCCGCTTCAAGCAAAATGGGTTGGCGACGGCCCTCTTCTGGCAGATATGAAGCAGAGGGTTTCAGCGCTAGGGCTGGAAGACCAAATCGAATTGCCGGGGTTTTCATCTGATCGTGAGGCCATACTCGCAGAAATGCGAGATGCCGATCTTTTCGTCTATTGCCATAAGACACAGGAGTCGCCCCGATGCCTGATTGAGGCGCTCGTCTCCGGGTGCCCGATCGTCGGTTATCAATCGTCTTATTCGGATGACCTTGTGGGCCAGCACGGCGGCGGCGTCGGTACGCCGCTGAATGATCCGGCTGCATTAAGTGCGACAATCCAAGATCTACATGAAAACCGAAGCAAGCTGGCGCAGCTGATCAAGGCAGCCGCAGCCGACGGATTACGGTTTGATGAACAAACCCTCTATGCCCACAGGGCAGACCTCATTCGAGAGTATGCTTAATGACACGCTTCCAATTGATCCTTGCTATCGCCTGCGGTCTATTTGTGATTGCGATTGCTGCCGTTGCGATCATGTTCCTCTCCAGAGGACAAGAGCTCACGACAACCGGCTTTCCATCCCTGCCTGAAGACGGTGAGACCCCAGCCGTGCAAAAGATGTTCATTTCCGGTCACAGCCTGACCGATCGTCCTATGCCGGAAATGCTGGCAGCAATTGCCGAGAGTTCCGGGCAACCGATCACTTGGAACATGCAGCATATCGGCGGATCCTCGATCAAACAGCGCAGCCATGGAACGGACGGCCAGTCGCCCTGGTCCGGATACGGTGACGGCACGGATAAGGACGGTGCCCCTATCAACGTCCGGGACGAGCTTTCGCCCAGTTCTGCAAATGAAACCGAGCCCTATGATGTACTCCTGATCACCGAACAACACCGTCTGCTCGATTCTCTTTTGTGGCAGGAAACCCCTAGATTTCTCCGCGCCTACCAGGATGTGTTTCATGCTCACAATCCGAACGGGCAGAGTTATTTCTACGCGCCCTGGCTGGATGTTGCGAACCTTGAAGAGCCATCTTCATGGATCGCTTATGAACGCGAAGCATGGCCAATCTGGCAGTGCGCAATTGCAACCGTAAACGCGGGGCTCGCAAAGGACGGCCGAGACGACAGGATCATGCTGGTCCCGGCGTCGCTGGCATTGGCCGACCTGGTGGACCAGCTGGTCTCAACACCAGGTGGACTACCGGGTTTCAAGGACATGTCCGCGCAGGAAATCCTTGCCGCATTGTTCAGTGACAGTGTCCACCTGACACCTTTGGGCAACTCGTTCATGGCAGCGGTTGTTTACGGCACACTTTCGGGAAATCCCATACCGCAGACAGAATTTGCAAACCTGCCCGGTGACCAGGCTGAAACCCTTCAGAACGTTGCCGATCGCTTCTTAACGGAATATCGCGCCCAGATGCCGACCTTCGGCGAGAACTGCACGGAGAAGGTGCCGGCCTCCTTCAAGATCGCCTATCCGGCTTATACCGAAGAAATGTCGAGACAAGGTGGAACCGGCTTTTTAAGTGCCCGGCTCCAGCGTCTTAAAGAAACTCTGAGCTACTTCCGGAAGCTCTAGACCGAGCCTGTGCAAACCAGGAAACGTCAGTCCGCAACGACTTCCTGCCGCTGGGAGCCGAGGCCCTCGATGCCGAGTTCCACAACGTCACCGGCTTTCAGATAGCGCGGCGGTTTCATGCCCATGCCGACACCCGGAGGGGTCCCTGTGGAAATGATGTCGCCCGGATGCAGCGTCATGAACCGGCTGAGATAGGAGACGAGATACGCCACGGAATAGACCATCGTCCGGGTCGACCCGTCCTGAAGCTTCTCGCCATTCACCGTCAGCCACATGTTCAAATCTTGCGGGTCAGCGACCTCGTCACGGGTGACCAGCCACGGCCCGACCGGACCAAAACTGTCGCAGGACTTGCCCTTCGTCCATTGGCCTGACCGCTCAATCTGATAGCTGCGTTCCGAGATATCATTGGCCACCGTATACCCGGCCACATGGTACATGGCGTCCGCGTCATTGACATATTTCGCGGTCTTTCCGATCACGACAGCCAGTTCAGCTTCCCAGTCCGTCTTTTCGCTGCCGCGCGGCAATAGTGTCGGGTCGTTCGGACCACAGATCGCACTGGTTGCCTTCATGAAAATGATCGGTTCCGGCGGCACATCCATACCGGCCTCTTCCGCGTGGTCAGCATAATTCAGACCGATGCAGATGAACTTGCCTGTTCCGGCAACACAGGGACCGAGACGCGTGCCGGGTGTGACTTCCGGAAGCTTCTCTACGTCAATGCCGCGAAGGGCCGAAAGACCGGCATCGGACAAAACCGCACCCGCGATATCCGGAACAATGCCCGTGAGATCGCGGATCTTGCCGTCTTTGTCCAGTAGACCGGGTTTTTCGGCGCCTGGGGCCCCATGCCGCAACAACTTCATTCCTATAACTCCCGTCGCCCAACAGCCTATTTAGTTTGGCTAAGTGATTGCACGTTCAAGCGCAGCCGAAAAGTGCAGCAGTGCCAAAAGGACCTGCATCCGGCACACAAAAAAGGCTCCAGGTTTCCCTGAAGCCTGGTTGAGTTTAAGCGCATTAGGAACTCAAGCGCCAGGAACCTTCATGGCGGAAAAGTCGATCATGATGTTCTCCTGATAGGCTTTCCGCTCGCAAAGCCGATCATAATAGGCTTTTAGTTGCGGCAGATCCGCACGATCGAAATCCAGCTCGTAGTACCGGTACAAAAGGCCGCCAACCTGGTAGTCGACGAGATTGAGTGCATCACCGCCGAAAAACGGACCTTTGATGTTTGCCTCGAAGATAGCCATCGCCTGCTTCAGAGCCGCTTCTGCCTGAGCAACCGCAGCCCCGTTGCGGTCTTCCGCAGTCACCCGGACCATCTGGATAAAGATCGTTGGGATCAACGGCACATAGATGTGCTGACGGGACATGTCGGCCCATTTTTCGATCTGCGCGGCCGCCATCGGGTCGCTCGGATGTCCGCCAAAGCGTCTCATCAGATAACGCAGGATGGTGACGGCTTCCGAAATCGCCTGACCATCTTCTTCCAGAACCGGCACAAGACCCAACGGGTTCATCCCCAAGAACTCTGGGGTGTCCGTGCCGCCAAACGGGCCCCCGACATCAAGGCGTTCATACTCGACACCCAGCTCGTCCAGGCACCAGATCACGGGCTGCACATTGGCCGAGGTCTTGCGGCCATGGATCTTGATCATTTTCAACTGTCTCCCAAACTGGATGTCGTTTTCTTGTGACGGCTGGATAATGCCCGTTCAAATCCACCACGCCAATGATCTCAAAATTCAAATTGTTGTACAATTCGTCCTGTGTGACAGCCACCGGGGGCAAGAATGCCCCCGGTAGCAATCGCAATTACCGTTTCGGGATAATGTTATGCTCCGGACCGAACGGGAAGCCGGTGATGTTCTCCGCACCATCATCCGTAACGATCAGAATGTCATGCTCACGATATCCACCCGCACCCGGCTCTCCTTCCGGGATCATGATCATAGGCTCCATGGAGACAACCATTCCGGGTTCCAAGACGGTATCGACGTCTTCCCGCAACTCAACCGAAGCCTCACGGCCATAGTAGTGGCTCAAGACCCCGAATGAGTGGCCATATCCAAAACTACGATATTTCAGAAGATCGTGACTGCGGTAGATGTCATTCAGCTCCGCCGCGATGTCGCGGCAGCGCGCACCCGGTTTGATGAGCTTCAGGCCTTCACGGTGAACGTGACAGTTCACTTCCCAAAGCTTCAAATGGTCATCAGAGGCATGCTCGCAGAACAGCGTGCGCTCCAAAGCCGTGTAGTAGCCGAAAATCATCGGGAAACAGTTCAGGCTCAAGATGTCGCCGGCTTCCACCACCTTGTTGGTCACCGGGTTATGTGCGCCGTCCGTGTTGATACCGGACTGGAACCAGGTCCACGTATCCATCAGCTCGACAAACGGGAAGGATTTTGCGATTTCGCGGATCATGGCATTGGTGGATGCGATCGCGACCTCGTGCTCGGTAACGCCCGCTTGAACAGCATCAACGAGCGCCGCTCCGCCCACGTCACAGATGCGGGCACCTTCGCGGATCAACACATGCTCTTCCGCGCTTTTGATGGTTCTCTGGGTCATTGCATCCGCTGCAATGTCTACCAGCTCGACCCCCGGCAAGGCTGCCTCAAGTTGCTTCAATAGATCCAGAGAGACGTGATCGAACTCGATGCCGACACGCTTCACGGAGGCATTGGGCAAGCCAAGCAACGACTGGATGGCGTAGAAATAATTGTCCCGGCGCCAGTCTGTGTAAATCACGGTGTCACCATGGGTCCGGCGCCATGGCTGGCCGCCGTCGATCCCGGCAGCAATCGTGGTTGCCTTGTCCTGAGTGACCAGGAACCCGTATTTCCGGCCGAAGTAGCAATACAGGAAGCCCGAGTAATAGCAGATGTTGTGATACGAGGTGAACAGACAGGCGTCGATCCCCCGGTCTGCCATCAAGGTCCTGAGCTGAGCCTGCCGGCGGTCCATCTCCTGCGGCGAAAATGGCGAGAACGCCTTTTCGCCATTGTTCATTTCATAAATCCGGATCATGTCGTCGCTCATCGCGTCCTCCTGTGTGACTTCACCAATGAAGGCCTTGAAAAAAGAAAACGGGCCGGCTTCTGAAAAGAAGCCGGCCCGCCAGGCCCAAACCCAAATTGTCTTGCTGCCGGGACGGTTTTCCGTCCACCCGGTGACTGGCGTTCCGCCACCGGTCTTTTAGAAACAGCTCGGTTACTTCCTACTGCGCAAGCGTGCGCATGTCATGTTCAAAACCGTCACGTCCTGCGCAAATCCGGACAGATGGCGCTAGGTCTTTTAGCCCGGCGTTAGGCCTCTCAAGCGTTCCGACCGGCGGCGCAACAGTTCCAGAACTGTCAGAAGCGCAATTGAAATCGCCACCATGAGCGAGGCGACCGCCAAAATCGTTGGTGAGATCTGTTCGCGCAAACCGGTGAACATTTGCCAGGGCAAAGTCTGCTGACTGGCAGATCCGAGGAACAAGACCACGACCACCTCATCAAAGGACGTGATGAACGCAAACAAGGCTCCAGACACAACACCTGGAATGATCAGCGGCATCTGGACCTTGAAGAAGGTTGTAACCGGATCTGCTCCCATGCTTGCAGCTGCGCGGACGAGGCTTTTGTCAAACCCGACCAGCGTCGCTGTCACCGTGATGATCACAAAAGGGGTGCCAAGAGCCGCGTGTGCCAGTACGACCCCCCAGTAGGTGCCTTGCAGACCAATCCGGGAATAGAAGAAGTACATGCCTGCGGCCGAGATGATCAACGGCACGATCATCGGCGAGATAAGGACCGCCATAATTGCCGACTTATACGGCACATGACTTTGAGACAGACCGATCGCTGCAAGCGTTCCCAGGAACGTTGCAAGGATTGTTGCGGCTGGAGCAATCATCACCGAGTTGCGCAGGGCCTGCTGCCAGTCCGGGTTGGTGAAGAAGTCGTGATAGTGCTTCAACGAATACCCGGCCGGATCAAGAGCCAGCATCTCTGGCGTGAACGTGAAGAAGTCCTGTGCGTTGAAGCTCAAAGGCAGGATCACCATGATCGGAAAGATCAGGAAGAAGAAGATCAACCCGCAGATGACCCGGAAGCTGTAATGCCAGGTCCTCTGAAGCGGGGAGGCGTATGGAGGTAAAGCGCTCATATTCGTCACCCCAGCTTCACGTTGTCGATGCCTACGATACGATCATAGACCATAAAGAGGAGCAGCACCGCGACGAGCAACAAAGTGCCGAGTGCTGCGGCAAGACCCCAGTTCAACGAACTGGAAATGTGGAACGCAATCCGGTTGGAGATGAAGATACCGGACGTGCCGCCGACCAATTCTGGCGTGATGTAGTAACCGATCGACAGAATGAACACGAGAATCGCGCCAGCTCCGATGCCTGGGATTGATTGCGGAAAATAGACGCGCCAGAAGGCAGTCCAGTCATTCGCCCCAAGGCTCTTGGCCGCGCGCACATAGGATGGCGAAATTGTCTTCATCACCGAATAAAGCGGCAGGATCATAAATGGCAGCAAGATGTGCGTCATGGCGATGATCGTGCCCGTCTGGTTGTTGATCATCACCAATCTGTTTGCATCCCCTATTATCCCTATCCAGACAAGGAAATCGTTGATCACCCCTTGCTGCTGTAGAAGCACTTTCCAGGCAGACGTCCGAACGAGAAGCGATGTCCAGAACGGCAACAAGACCAGAATTAGAAGCAGGTTGGAGTACCTGAGTGGCAAGGCTGCCAGCAAGAACGCGATCGGATACCCCAATAGCAGGCACGACACCGTGATCATGATCGAAAGCAGCAACGTGCGATAGAACAGATAGAGGTAAATCCGTTCATCTTCCGGCTTCAACTCAACACCGGTTGGTGTCAGTTGCGCATCAGCCGCAGACAGGAAATAGCCGGATGTAAATTTGGGGGCAAATGTCTTGATGACGGCCCAATTTTCAGCACTGCCCCAGTCATCATCTGCGTCGATAAACAACTCTTTGATGCTGACTGTTTCAAAGTTTGGCGCGGCAGCTGCCGCTTGGCCAACGAGTGTCGCCGTTTCTCCGGAAAACGCAGATGCGGCGTCCGGGTTTGCGATCAGGTCCTGATACAGCGCCTTATAGACAGGGACCCAGGGATCTTCCTCCATCGGGCTGTCGCTGTCTTCCGTCTGGATGAAGCGGGCGAATGCGCCGTACAGATCGGCCGTTACCGGCAAGGCATTGCGGGCAGCGTCCGACACCACAAAAGCCGGTTCCGGGCCAGATGGATTTGCTGCCCAGGTTTCTTGCGCCGAAATCCACTCAGGCGTTCCAAACATGGTCGCCCAGGTCACTGGCTCTTTCCAGGCTGCATTCAGTTCGATCAGCTGATCGGCGTAAACTTCTCCGAAATCGTCAACGCGCCGTCCAGTCCGCCTGAACATGGACGAAAGACCCGTCTGTTCATAGTTGAGGCGGGTTCCAAGCTGCGTATGACGCTTGTTTTCAACGGCAATAATCAGATCGTACAGGAGCGCATTGTAGACGTCTTCGCCGGGTGCTTGTCCCGATGCCTCATCCCACTCCTCCAGCGCGACCACTGTCCGCGGCAGTGTCTCGGAAACGATCTCGTTTTCGACAGACCGGAACAACATATCGATGATCGGCGCGACGAAGGTGATCAGGACAAAGATCAAGAGGGGCGCGATCAATAGAAATGACCGCAGCTTTTCCCGCCGAAGCGCGCGCGCAAGCGCGGCTTTTAACGGTTTTCCGTCTTGCGTCGTCAACACCTGGTCAGAGGTGGTATCGCTCATGCAAACTGACTTCCGTGAAAAGAAAAGAAGAACGGACGGGGCGTACCCCGTCCGCAGGCCTCAAAAGGCCAATTATTGTGCGAGCCAGGCTTGGAACTTTGCGTCCAGGTCATCGCGGTAATCCGCCCACCACTCATAGTTATAGAGGAAGGTGTTTTTGGCGTTTTCCGGATCGGTCGGCATGTGCGGAGCCATGTCGATACCCAGCGTTGCGTGCTGACCGACCAACGGTGCGGACGATTTACGTGCCGGACCATAGGAGATGTATTTTGCCTGGTCGGCGAGACGCTGTGTATCGGTCGCGAACTTCACGAAGTCCTTGACGCGCGCAAGGCGCTCTTCAGACAGACCGGTCGGGATGATCCAACCGTCAAGGTCGAACACCTGAGCGTCCCAGAGCATTTTCACCGGCTGCTTCTGCTCTTCGATCAGAGCAAAAAGACGGCCGTTATAGGTAGAGCCGATGACGACTTCGCTGTCAGCCAGAAGCTGCGGGGTTTCCGCACCAGCAGACCACCAGACAACGTTGTCCTTGATGGAATCAAGCTTGGCGAATGCACGGTCCTGACCTTCTTCTGTCTCCAGAACGTCATAGACGTCTTCCTTGGCAACACCGTCACACAGGAGTGCCCACTCCATGTTGTTGATCGGACGCTTTTCGAGGGAACGCTTGCCCGGGAAAGCTTCGAGATCGAACACATCACAGATGTCGTCCGGCTCTTTGCCGCCCCAGTCGGCGACGTCAGTGCGATAACCGAAGGTCGTGGAGTAAACGATCTGCGGGATGAAGCACTCTGAGACGAGAAGGTCGCCGAAGTCATCAGATGCAGAGGTGCCGTCCGGTGCCGCCGCAAGGTCGGTGTCCGGATCGATTTCCATTGCAAGGCCTTCGTCGCACAGACGGATGGCGTCAGATGCAACGACGTCTACGAGGTCCCAGGTGATGTTCCCGGCTTCGTTCATCGCGCGCAGCTTGGCAACAGCTTCTGCAGACGACTCGTCCCAAATGACATTCACTTCCGGATGCATTGCTACATAAGGATCAGCATAAGCAGCCTTTTGGGATGCTTGATAAGCACCGCCCCAGGATACCAGCGTCATGTCTTCCGCAGTTGCTGCGCCACCGGCCATAGCCAGGGCAGTTCCTGCAAGAACCAAAGTCTTGAGCTTCATGTTTGGTAGCTCCCTCTTTTAGGATTGAACGGTTTTCTTCCGTCGATCTCGCTAGCGGCCGAACACCGGCCGCCCTGCGACTTTAGACAACAGCGTCGAGCGCTTTACAGTCATTCAACGCCCAGCCCACAGGGACTGTTTCGCCGACATGCAGCTTGCGCTTCTCTCCGCGGTTGCGAACTTTTACAATGAACTCATCATTGCCAGCCACGTTCATGCGAACGCGGATGTGGTCACCGAGATAAATGAGTTCTTCGATCCGGCCATTGACAATATTGTCCATGCTGTCGTGGGTGTCGAACTCGACACGCTCAGGACGAAGCGACAATGTGGTCTTGTCGCCAACAGAGCTTACATTCACTCGGTCGGCTTTAAGTTGCGTTCCGTCACCAAGCTCCACACGGCACTCTTCGCCCTGAATATCGATGACCTTGCCATTGAGTTTGTTGTTCTCGCCAATGAACTGCGCCACGAAAGAGTTTTGCGGATCTTCGTAAAGATCATCCGGCGTGGATAGTTGCTGAATGACGCCATCATTGAACACGGCGACGCGGTCCGACATGGTCAACGCTTCCGTCTGATCATGCGTCACGTAAACAACAGTCACGCCGAGATTTTCATGGATGTGCTTGATCTCGTACTGCATCTGCTCGCGCAACTGCTTATCGAGCGCGCCGAGCGGCTCATCCATCAAAACGAGTTCCGGGTCGAACACCAATGCACGGGCAACGGCCACACGCTGCTGCTGACCACCGGAAAGTTGTGCTGGGCGCCGGTTTCCGAAGCTGCCAAGCTCCACCATATCGAGAGCGCGCTGAACCTTTTCTTCCTGCTCCGCTTTGCTGACCTTGCGGACCTGAAGCGGAAAGGCAAGGTTTTCAGACACTGTCATGTGCGGGAACAAGGCGTAGTTCTGAAAGACCATACCGATCCCGCGCTTGTGCGGCGGGACATTGTTGATCGGCCGATCGTTAAGATAGATTTCGCCGTGCGTTGCCGGTTCGAATCCTGCCAGCATCATCAGGCAGGTGGTTTTGCCAGACCCGGACGGACCAAGCATGGTCAGAAATTCGCCCGGCGGGATATCCAGATTGAGATTTTTTACGACAAGGCTTTCGCCGTCATAGCTTTTTTGAACGCTGTCATACTTAACAGCAGCGCCCCGATTATTCGCCATTTTGTCCCCAAGTCTGGTTTGTTTGTTTTTATCAGCCTCAGCGATTTCCGACCGCACCCCTCCGTGCCGCCTACCTTCGTTTCAGCTGCGAGCGGTAGCAAAACAAAAATCAAAGCCCTTTGAAAGGGGGGGGCATCAAAAAAAACTAATATTTTTTAATCACATGCTGATTGAATATTTTGCAGCGCGAAACAACTTCGGCAGAATTGCTGAGCCAAGCAATGATCAAAAAACACCTATTGTCCAACTGCATTTCCAGCGATCTAGAACGCTCTAAGGATCCATTAGCGGCAGAAAGACCAAACGTTTATGTGCGCATTCAAAACATACTAGATCGATTTAAATTTGCGGCAATGCACAACAACATTGCCTGCCCCTGTTCCGGCTGTGTGATCGTCTTTATTCAGGTGAACTGATGTTCAGCACGGTCAACCCAGCTGATCTCCAGCCTAGCTCTTTCGGCCGCTGACACCCCTGTGCAAGTCTTTGAAACTCCGCTAAGTTCAGCTTCCATACATGGGGATTGAAGTGCCACAAAGCGCCGGACAGCAACCTGACTATTTGACGACCCGCGAGGTCGCCGACCTGTTGCGGGTCAAAGAGCGCAAGGTCTATGACCTTGCAGCTGCCGATGAGATCCCGCACCGGCGCATCACGGGCAAACTCCTGTTTCCGGCTTCCGAAATCCGCGCCTGGATCGAAGGTTCTGGATCACTTGCACCGGAAGATCGGCCTGCGGTGATCACAGGGTCTCATGATCCGTTGCTCGACTGGGCCATCAGAGATTCCGGCTGCGGTCTTGCCACGCTGTTCAATGGCAGCCGGGAGGGTCTTGCCTGTTTTGGCGATCACCGCGCTGCCCTGTCCGGCCTGCATATACCTGAAGAAACAGGTTGGAACATCGGCTCCGCCTCCAAACGCGGCGTTACAGATGCTGTACTCATCGGCTGGGCCATCCGCAAACGCGGGCTTTTGGTCTCAAGCGACGCGGCTTATGACATTCATTCGGTTGCCGATCTCAAAGGCAAGCGCGTTGTGCGCCGTCAACCGGGCGCCGGTGCAGCGGCCCTTTTTTCAAGGCTTCTGGAAGCGGCCGGATTGAGCGAAGAGGATCTTCGGGCTTTTAGCGGATATGCCTACACCGAGAGTGAGGCGGCCGGGGCTGTTGCCAGCGGGGATGCGGACGCAGCACTTGGCGTTGAAGCCATGGCCAAACAGTACAAACTCGGATTTGTCCCGCTAACCGATGAACACTTTGATCTTTTGATCGACCGGAAGTCCTACTTCACTGATCCCGTTCAGCGGCTTTTGAACTTCACCCGGACGCAGCAGTTTCAGGACAAAGCCGCCAATATGGACGGCTATGACCTCTCTCCGCTGGGCCGCGTCCGCTGGCTTTCTCCTTGAACGCAACAGACAGATTTTTATGACCGATATTCGCCCTCATGAAGTGTTCGTCCCGACCACGCCGCCCGAAGATGCCCAGCTGCGCTATATCGGGCGGATCCACACGCCCTGGGTGGAGCGCAAGGAGTGTCCGCGGCGCGGCGATCCAGAAAACGGGCCGGATTGCCGGATCGTGGTGTTTGAACCCTGGGTCCCGGCACTGAAAAACATCGAAACCTTCGACAGCATCGAGGTGCTGTACTGGCTTGATCGTGCCCGGCGAGACCTGGTCATCCAGAACCCGGCGCATACCGGGGATGTCCGCGGGACCTTTGCGTTGCGCTCGCCCAACCGGCCGAACCCCATTGGCACCTCATTGGTCAAACTGATTTCAGTCGACGGTCCCCTTTTGACCGTACGCGGACTCGACTGCCTCAATAGCACCCCTCTGATCGATCTGAAACCTGATCGGTGCGCCTTCACGGACAAACCGCGGTCCGGCGCGTAGTTCAAACGCGCTTACCCCGTTGGGTGGCTTGACAGACGTTCGTCAAGATTGCCAATGCTTGTCGCAACAATCAAACGGGAGAAGCTCAATGGATACGCCGGTGCAATCCGCAGCCAGCAAAGTGAACGACGTGGTTTCCGTCGAAAAACACGGCAATGTCGCGCTTGTCGCGCTCAACAATCCGCCGGTCAACGCTGCTTCCCATGCCTTGCGTCAGGGCGTCCATCAAGCTGTTTCAGACTTGCAGAAAGACCCCGGGATCAAGGCCATTGGCCTCTACGGCGAAGGCCGTACCTTCATCGCAGGCGCGGATATCCGGGAATTCGGCAAGCCGCCGCAAGACCCTTGGTTGCCGGACCTGTGTAACTTTCTCGAAAACTCAGAAACGCCCATCGCTTGCATCATTCATGGCACGGCTCTCGGCGGCGGCTTGGAAGTTGCCATGAGCTGTCACGCGCGCATTGCCGTCCCCAGTGCCAAGGTCGGGCTCCCGGAAGTGACACTTGGCATTCTGCCGGGCGCGGGCGGCACTCAGCGCGCACCACGCCTTGCCGGAGTTGCTGCTTCTTTGGACATGATTACCAGCGGCAAGCCGATTTCGGCGCAAAAGGCTCTGGAGACCGGGCTGGTCGACACCATAGAAGACGGCGCGCCTCGCGATCTTGCGCTCAAAGCGGCGCAGGCCCTTGCAGACGGCACGTTGAGCCATCGCAAGACCGGCGAATTGGAGACAGCCTCCGATCCGGACGCCATTGAGGCCTTCCGGCAGAAACTGCAAAAAAACCAACCGCTTTTGTTCTCACCGCACAAGTGCGTCGATGCGGTCGAGGCCAGCACACTGCCGTTGACTGAAGGCCTTCTAAAAGAGCGCAGCCTGTTCCAGGACTGCATGGAGAGCCCGCAGCGCGCCGGTCTGATCCATGCCTTCTTTGCCGAGCGGGCTGTGTCAAAAATCCCGGAAGCCAACGAAACACCCCGCCAGATTGCAAAAATCGGAGTGATCGGTGGTGGCACAATGGGCTCCGGCATTGCGACCGCGTGCCTCTTGGCCGGGTTTGACGTCACCTTGACCGAACGCGACCAGGGCGGGCTCGACCGGGGCCTGGCGACAATTGCCAAGAACCTCGAAGGCGCCGTTAAACGCGGCAAACTCGCAGCCGACAACCGAGATCAGATCCTCTCCGGCAATCTGTCCTCCGCGGTCGAATTGGGTGCCTTGTCAGAAGCCGATCTCATCATTGAGGCCGTGTTCGAAGAGATGGATGTGAAGCGCAGCATCTTCACCGAGCTCGACAAGGTGGCAAAGCCGGGCGCGGTGCTTGCCTCCAACACCTCCTATCTCGACATCAATGAGATCGCCTCCGTCACCAGCCGTCCGCAGGACGTCATTGGCTTGCATTTCTTCTCGCCGGCCCATGTCATGCGGCTTCTGGAAGTGGTCGTCGCCGACAAGACAGCATCGGACGCGGTGGCGACCGGCTTTGCCCTTGCCAAAAAACTGAAAAAAGTCGCTGTCCGGGCCGGGGTCTGCGACGGTTTCATCGGCAACCGCATCCTGTCTTTCTACAAGAAGGCCGCGGATTACATGATGATGGACGGTGCTTCTCCAGAAGAAGTCGATACGGCCATGACCGATTTCGGGTTCGCCATGGGCCCTTATCAGGTTTACGACCTCGCCGGCCTCGACATCAGCTGGGCGACCAACAAGCGCCGCGCGGCCACCCGGCCAGCGGAAGAGCGCTACATCCCCATCCTCGACCGGATCTGTGAACAGGGCTGGTTTGGCCGCAAAACAGGCCGGGGTTTCTATATCTACGACGAAACTGGTGCCCGCCCGAACCCGGATGCCCTCAAAATCATTGATGAAGAACGGGCCAAGGCCGGGATCACACCGCGCAAGTTCACGGCAGAAGGGATCGTCAGCCGGTTCATGACCGCGATGATTTCCGAGGCAATCCGCGTTCTTGAGGACGGCATCGCGCTCCGGCCAATCGACATCGATGCGGTTTATCTCTTCGGCTACGGCTTCCCGCGATTCCGTGGCGGGCCGATGCATACAGCGGACCAGATCGGCGCAGCGGAACTCGTCAAGCGCATCGAAGCCTTTGCTGAGGAAGACAGCTACTACTGGCAGGTTCCGGCTCTCCTGCGCCAAATGGCCGAGACCGGTGGAACGTTTGCTGAAAGGAACAAGGGCTGACGTTGAGTCGTCTGAACCGGCTGGAACTGACCTGTCATCGTAAGCATTTGTCATCCCGGTCGAAGCGCAAGCTGAGACCCGGTATCCAATCGTTCGTAGAGCCGCCTGAAAGTTGATCGAAATCTGCGGCGAGCTGAAATGAGAGTAGATCCCGGATCACGTCCGGGATGACACCGTGCGGACGGACGGTCTGGGGGAAAACTACGTTCAGTAGCCACCCCTGCGGAGGCTGGGGCTCAAGAACCTCAAGAAAGCTGTCTCTTCAAATCCACCAGCTCGGCAATTTCTTGGATCCCACCTGCGCAGGGATAGCAGAAGGCACAGGCCTTGTTTCGAGAATTCTCAATCGACCTGCTGCAGTCAGGCCGCCATCGACCGGATTGGCCTTCCTGCGAAACGCTTGGGAAACGGCCTTGATAAACCCAAATCATTGTAAATTTTAACTATCTTTCTTCAATCATCGTTAGTCTGAGGACGTCTACACAATTAGAGTTTTCTGTCGTGTGAGGTCTCCCAGTGATTAGAAGCATTAAGCAGACGATTTCCGAAACGCTGAATTACAGCGGACGTTCAAAAAGAAGCGATTATTGGTACTACTTAGTATTTATGTTGCTTTCGATCGTGATTATATCCACGATCGTTTTATTTATTGGATTGACCCCTGAAGACCCCCTCTTTACGCAAGTTTCCTTTTTTACTGGCACGCTACTTATTATCCCGAATATTGCGCTGACCGTACGAAGAGCCCATGATTTTGGAGTGACGGGCTGGATTGCCTTGCCCATATTCGTCATCGGTTTCATCGGAACCTATCAAGAAACCTTAGGCATACTGGATTGGGCCGGTTTAGCGCTTTCCACGGTCGTCGGCCTTATGCCCGGGCACAAGGGACCAAACAAATACGGTGCCGCTCCCGCCTAGACATATTACTTAGGCGCCGGAATTCTCTCCAAGGCAAAAACTAGGCACATCACACTGCGGTCAAACCACCGTCTACCGGAATGGCCTGACCGTGGACGGCCGTGTTGTTCGGGTCGGCGAGCCAAAGCACCGCCGAGATGACTTCGTCAGAGCGGATAACACGGCCCATCGGGCTGCGTTTGGTAAAAGCCGCATCGATCTCGCTGGCCGGCCTGTTCTGGCTTTCCGCCAAGGCTTCAGAAAAGGTCTGGTACATCGCGGTTTGCGCAAAGGACGGGCAGACCGCGTTGATCCTGACGCCGCTGCGCCCCGTCTCGTCGGCAGCCGAGCGGGTCAATCCAACCACGGCGTGTTTTGAAGCCGCATAGGCCGACAACATTCCGGCCCCAACAAGCCCGGCGGCTGAGGCCATGTTGATGATGGCACCGCGCCCAGCCTTGGCCATCACCGGGATCTGATATTTCATGCCCAAAAAGACACCGCGCACATTCACCGCAAACATCCGGTCAAGATCCTCGACTGCGAGCTGGGTCAACGGTTTGAGATCGTGACAAACACCGGCGTTGTTGAGCGCAATATCAAGGGAGCCGAAACGCTCCAGGATTTGATCAATATGCGCTTTGGTCTGGTCTTCATTACCAACGTCATAGGCTTCAATCAGAACATCTGCGCCCGTATCCTGAAGCTCGGCACGGATGCGTTCCAGCCCACTCTCATCCCGGTCCGACAAGGCCAACCGCGCACCGAGCGCTGCAAATTTGCGGGCAGCTTCGGCACCAAAGCCGCCGGCGGCCCCGGTGATCATGACCGTTTGGCCTGAAAAACGCTGATCAGCCATGCTGGATAGCCTCCAGGCCGCCCTTGGCAAAACCCGGCACCGCCTTGCCGAGTCTCAACCCCTGCTCCGGATTTGAGGCATTGCCGTCGAGCGCACGTTTTTTGACGCCTTGCAGGATCGCGCCCATCCGGAAAAAGCAGAACGCCAGATAAAACCCGAAATCCGGAATGCCGGAGATCCCCATACGCTTACAATAGGCCTCCACAAAAACTTGGTCCTCGGGAATGCCGAGCATTTTGCGATCAACACCGGCAAGACCCCGGCCCTCGGCTCCCGGCGGGCAGCGCCATTGCATGATAAGGGCTGCGAGATCCGCAAACGGATGGCCGAGTGTCGACAGCTCCCAGTCGAGCACCGCGACACACTCCGGACTATCTTTCGCGAACAGCATGTTGTCGATCCGGTAATCGCCGTGCACCAGCGTGCGCCGGCCATCGTCTTCCGGAATGTTCTGGTCAAGCCATGCAATCAGCTCGTCCATGTCCGCAATCGTCCCGGTTTCGCTCGCCCGGTACTGTTTAGTCCAGCGATCGATTTGGCGGCGGTAGTAGTTCCCGGCCGGGCCATAATCGGCCAGGCCAGCCGCCTCCAAATCAACGGAGTGGATGGCGGCGAGCACCCGGTTCATTTCGTCGTAGATTGCCGACCGGGTGACGGTATCGACGTCCAGGATCCGAGGATCATCAAAGTTCCGCCCTTCGACCAGATCCATGATGTAAAAGGCCGAACCAATCACATCGTCGTCCTCACACAGAACATGCATCCGGGCGACCGGAACATCCGTTGCTGCGAGGGCCTTTTGAACCCGGAACTCCCGGTCAACGGCGTGGGCGGATTTCAAAAGCACACCCGGCGGTTTTCGCCGCAACACATACGCGCCGGAGGGCGCGGAAAGTCGGAACGTCGGGTTTGACTGCCCCCGGTTGAACTTTTCTGCCGTCAACGGCCCTTTGAACCCCGGCAGGTTTTGCTCCAGCCAGAATGCCAGTCGCTCAAGATCCAGTGCCGCAGTGGTCATTAAACGAACCTCACCCGGCGTTGGTGTATTTGCGAAGCTCGACCCGGGCGACCTGACGCCGGTGGACCGCGTCCGGCCCGTCGGCAAAGCGCAGGGTTCTCAAATGCGCCCACATGCTGGCCAGCGGGAAATCCTGGCTGATCCCGGCGGCCCCATGGACCTGCATCGCTTCGTCGACCACTTTCAGCGCCATCAGCGGTGCGATAACCTTGATCTTGCTGATCCATGGCTGGGCTGCACGGGTGCCTTGCGTGTCCATCATCCACGCCGCCTTTAGACAGAGCAGGCGCGCCATTTCGATTTCCATGCGCGCATTGGCGATGATGTCGTGGTTGGCTCCAAGATCCGCGAGTTTTTTGCCAAACGCTTCCCGGCTCAGCGCCCGCTTGCATAGCAGTTCAAGGGCGCGCTCCGCTTGACCGATCGCCCGCATGCAATGGTGGATCCGGCCTGGGCCGAGACGTCCTTGCGCCACTTCAAAGCCGCGCCCCTGACCCAGAACGAGATCAGCTTCCGGAACGCGCACATTGGTAAAGCGGATGTGCATATGGCCGTGCGGTGCATCATCGGTATTGAAAACATGCATCGGCCGCAGGACTTCCAGTCCATCCGCATCGGCCGGGATCAGGAACATGGAATGGCGGCTGTGCTTGTGCGCGTCCGGATCGGTGCGCGCCATCACGATGTAAAGCTTGCATCGGCTGTCGCCGGCCCCGCTTGCCCACCATTTCTCCCCGTTGAGTATCCACTCATCGCCGTCTTTGACTGCGGATAAAGCGATGTTGGTGGCATCCGAAGACGCTTCGTCCGGCTCTGTCATCAAGTAAGCGGAGCGGATATCGCCGTTCAGAAGCGGTTTCAGCCAGCGGTCTTTGTGGGCTTGCGTGCCATAGCGCTCCAGAACCTCCATGTTGCCGGTGTCCGGGGCATTGCAGTTGAAGACTTCCGCGGCGATGCCGACCTTGCCCATTTCCTCGGCAAGATAGGCGTATTCAACGGTGGTCAGGCCAAAACCGCGCTCGCTGTCGGTCAACCAGAAATTCCAGAGCCCGCGTTCCTTGGCCTTGGCCTTCAGCCCTTCCAGGATTTCGATCTGCCGGTCGGTGTGCAAGAACCGGTCACCGGAGGGATGCTTGCCGACTTCCTCATGGTATTCGGCATCCAGCGGCGCGATTTCGGTTTCCACCATGCGACGCACCTGCTCGATCAGCGGGCGCACCCGGTCCGTTACTCCAAGATCCATAACCTATCCCTCAACAAATCTCGGCGCGCATCCGGGAGATGGCCGCCTTGTATTCCTGTTCCAAACGATTGACGACCTCGGCAGCCGGACCAACCGATTTCACCGCATTGATCCCTTGGCCGGCGCCCCAAATGTCCCGCCAGGCTTTCGGTAAATCATCGCCATCCGGCAGGATCGACGGCTTCCAGTCCGTCGGCAGATTGTCCGGGTCGAGGCCTTCCTTGGTGATTGATGACCTAAGGTAGGTGGCTGGATGGCCGGTAAAAACAGCTGTTGTGATGACATCCTCCGCACCGCCTGCGACCATCATGTCCTTGTAGACATCGGCTGCATCCGCCTCATGCGTTGCAACGAACGGTGAGCCGACATAGCCGAAGTCGGCGCCGAGAACTCGCGCGGCCAGCAACGCCTCACCGGTTGAAACCGCACCACCGGCAAGGATCGGGCCGTCGAACCACTCCCGGATTTCACGAATCAAGGCAAATGGCGATTGCGGTCCGCCATGGCCACCAGCGCCAGCGCACACGGCAATAAGACCGTCGGCCCCCTTGTCGATCGCCTTTTTGGCGTAGGTGTTGTTGATCACGTCATGAAGTGCGATGCCGCCACAGGAATGCGCAGCTTCATTGACATCCACCCGCGCGCCCATCGAGGTAATCCAGATCGGCACTTTCCAGCGGACACAGATTTCCATATCCCGCTCCAGGCGTTTATTGGTCTTGCGCACGATCTGATTGACCGCGAAGGGCGCTGCAGGATTGTCCGGATTGGCCTGATTATGGCGGTCGAGTTCCTCGGTGATTTCCTTGAGCCAGGCTTCCAGCATGACCGGCCCGCCATCTTCATCGCGGGCATTGAGCGCCGGGAAACTCCCGATCACACCCGCCTTGCACTGGGCTATCACCAGCTTGGGGCAGGACACGATAAAGAGCGGCGCCGCGACGACCGGCAGCCGCAAACTCTGCAAAGCCTTTGGCAGCTCGCGTTTTTTAAGCATTTCGCCTCCCAACAAATGCCTCTCCAACTCGCACGGCTTAAACTGCGCCAGTCTCCAGATAGAACCGGTTGAGCCAATCCGCCGACAGGGCCGGACGGCTCTCGCCCTCGATCTCCACGGTCGAGGCCCAGGTGATATTCAGTTCGCCGGGCTTTACCGCTCTGACGTCTTTCAAGACAAACCGGCCCCGGATGCAGGATCCGGACTTCACCGGGCTCAAGAACCGGACCCGGTCAAATCCATAATTGATCCCCATGGTCATACCCCTGATTTTGGGCTGCGCCTCGAGGCCCATGGCGGACAAAAGAGACAGGGTTAGAAAGCCATGCGCGATCGTTCCGCCAAAGGGTGTCCTGGCAGCAGACGCCGGGTCGACATGAATGTATTGATGATCCTTGGTGACATCCGCGAAGGCATCGATCATGGCCTGATCGATGAGATGCCACGATGACACGCCGACCTCCTTGCCGACGAGACCGCTCAAGGCCTCGCCAGGCAAGTCAGTGCCATCCAGATCCGGGATCAACTATAGGCCTCCTGAAACAGGTCCGGACCGGTTTCCACGTTGATGCCGCCGCTGACCGGAATAATCGCTCCAGTGATGTAGCCGCCGCCTGCCCCGCAGAGAAACTGCAGGATCGCTGCGATGTCTTCAGGTTTGCCAACACGGCCAAGTGGCACTTGCGCCCCCACCCGGCTGCGGGTGTCTTCGTCTGCAGTTGCAAAGGCCGTCATCTTGCTGACAAACGGTCCGGGAGCCAGAGCGTTGACGGTGATCCGCTTGTCCGCAAGTTCCTTAGCCAGGATCCGGGTCAAGTGATGGACAGCTGCCTTAGACGCGGCATAGCTGTAGGCCCGGTCGCCATGCGGGGTTTCGCCCATCACCGAACCGACATTGACCACCCGAGCTGGATCGGCATCCGATGCAGACGCTTCCAGCATCGGCAGCAGGCTTTGGGTCAGATGGAAGAGGCCGGTCACGTTCAGGCGCATGACCCGGTCCCAGGCCTCATAGGGGAATTGGCCGAGCGGCATGCCCCAACTGGTCCCGGCATTGTTCATCAGAATGTCGAGCTTATCCGTGCGCTTTCCGATTTCAGATGTGAGTGCCGCAATACCCTCCTCGGTCGCGACATCCCCGCCGAACCCTTCCACCTTGCCGGAATAGCCCAGCGCGTTGAGATCCTCGGCTGCCCGAAGGCAAGCCTCCTCCTTGCGACTGGCAATGAGGACGCGTGCGCCAGCTGCGCAGAGGCCCTCTGCGGCCATACGGCCGATGCCGGTTGCCCCACCTGTGACAAGGGCTGTCTTGCCAGCGAGAGCGAACAGTTTTTCCGGGGTCATGCTGCGCCTTCTGCGAAGTTTTTGCGGAGGGTGAGTTTGGATACTTTGCCGGTCGCCGTCAGCGGGAGCGCATCGACATACACGACGTCATCCGGCAACTGCCATTTGGCAAAATGCTCGCCCAGCATCTCAAGAAGTTCGTCCTTTGGCGGCGGCGCATCGTCGTCTTTCGATTGAATGATTAGGAGCGGGCGCTCGTCCCACTTTGGATGCGGCACGGCAATCACGGCGCAATTGGCAACGCCGGAATGAGACATGACGATGTTTTCCAGATCGAGCGAGCTGATCCATTCCCCGCCGGACTTGATGAGATCCTTGGACCGGTCGGTGATGACCAGAAAACCGTCGGATGTAATCGCAGCGATATCCCCGGTGCAGAACCAGCCTTCTTCGTCAAACACCAGTTTTGAGGCTTCCGGATTCTCAAAATAGCCCAACGTAATCGAGTTTCCGCGCACATAGAGATGACCCGGCGTCTTGCCGTCATGCGGCAGGCGGTTGCCCTCATCGTCGACGATTTTGAGATCGACACCAAAAACCCGCCGCCCCTGGGATTGTTTGCGGTCAATCCGGTCCTTCATGCTCCAATCGTCCATGCGCGGCGGCAGATTGCCTTGCGTACCGAGCGGGCTCATTTCGGTCATGCCCCAGGCGTGACAGACATTGACACCCTGCTTTTCAAACCCCTCGATCAGGGAGCGCGGCGCGGCAGACCCGCCGACGACGATATCGCCAAGGCCATCAGGCAGCCGGCCACGCTGGTTGATTTCATTCATGAGACCAAGCCAGACAGTCGGAACGCCCCAAGCGGAAAACACCTTCTCGCGCTCCATCAGATCGTAGAGGGATTTTCCGTCCAGCGCACCGCCCGGGAAGATCATGCTGGCGCCGGACAGCGGAGCTGAATAGGGCAGCCCCCAGGCGTTGACATGAAACAGCGGGACAACCGGCAGAATACGGCTGCCTTCCTGTAGAACCTTCGGGAGAGTTACGCACAAACTGTAGGCGTGCAGGACCGTGGACCGGTGGGAATACAAAGTCCCTTTTGGATTGCCCGTTGTGCCGGAGGTGTAGCAAAGGCCAGCGGCCGTCTCTTCCGGGAAGTCCGGCCAATTCATGTGATCCGGCTGACCATCCAGGATCTCTTCATAGCAGAGAACACCCTCCAGAGATGTTTCCGGCATATGCGCCCGGTCGGTCATGACGACGACACGCAGATCTTCAGGCAGGTGTTCGCGCAGTTTCTCTATGATCGGGACAAAGGTGAGATCAACAAAAAGCAAACGGTCCTTCGCGTGATTGATGATGTAGATCATCTGCTCTGCGGAGAGCCGCGGGTTGATCGTATGGCAAACCGCCCCAATCCCGGAGATACCGTAATAAAGCTCAAAATGCCGGTAGCCGTTCCAGGCAAGGGTCGCGATGCGATCCCCGACTTCGATCCCCAGCCCCTGCAGGCCATGCGCCAGTTGCGCGATCCGTTTGGCGGTTTCGCCGTAAGTTGTTCGGTGAATATCACCTTCGGTTCGTACGGAAACGATTTCGCTGTCCGGAAAGGTGTCAGCGGCAAAAGTGATGAGGTCCGCAATTTTCAGCGGACGATGCATCATCTGTCCCTTCATGTGTTTCCTCCCAAAAACACCAAAGTTGATTTCATGCGATCATAGGCAGGTTTTTCAGGCCAAGACAAACTTCTCATTGAGAAAAATGACCTTCCGCAACTGCAGCTTAGCTCTTTGCCGTATGTCCTCTTGTCTAGAGCACGCCCTTTGGAACTCTTGGCCTGACTTGCGCCCAATATCTACCCGAACGGCTGTCAATTACATCGACGCTTGATCGCCTCTCATCCATCATTAAGGCCGATCATTCCGCACCGCACTTCTACTAAGGACCGTATTGATTTTCACAAATCGCCCGCTAACGGTTCGCTAGCGTATCATTTCAATTCGCGCCGGATGGGTCTCGATTTCCAGTTTGGAAGCGTGCAGCGGCTCACCATCGAGGTTCACCTGGACCTGGTTATCTGCCTCGATCCTCAGCGACTTCACTTTGCGCATAATGGCAATTTCCGGAATACGTTCCGGGTCCCCCTCAAGCACGATGGACAGGAACTCTGTCACTCGGTTTCGATCCGGCATCGGCAGAATGGTGAGGTCAAGAAATCCGTCATCCAGTTCGGCTGTTGGGCATAACCTGATCCCGCCGCCGGCGCGGCGGCCATTACCGATGGCAAGCGCCATGAACGCGCCCTCCCACGAAAACCCATCGGTTTCGATCCGGCCTTCGCAGGCGGCAAGCTCTGAAAACCGGTTGATCCCGGTGAAGAGATAGGCGGCCCCGCCCAACAACTTCTTCAGGTTCGGATCCGTTTCCGCGGTCACCCTCGTCCCAAAGCCGCCGGTCGCCATGTTCACGAAGACACGGCCATTCACAGTTCCAATGTCCGTTGGCTTGGGTTTGCCTCTTGCGGCAAAGCGGAAGGATGAGACGATGTCCGATGGGTCCAGCCGGATGTGATGGGCGAAGTCGTTGGCGGTTCCGAGTGGCAAAACCGCGAATGCAAACGGAGGCTTTTCCTCCGCCTCAAGTCCATTGAGAACACCGTCGACCACAGCATGAATTGTTCCGTCGCCGCCGCCACTCACCAGAACATCGATCTTCTTGTCCTGATTCTCTTTCAGAGCCTCGAGAGCAAACCGCTCGGTATCTCCGGCCTCATAAGTCACGCGCACCGAGACCTCGTGACCCATGTTCCGAACCGCATCCACAGCAGCACGAACATCGGCGCGGCCTGCGGATTTACCGTTTAGAATCAGACGCAAGTGACCTTTGCTCAAAGGACTCTCCAAATACAATCGGCCTGGATCATCCAGGCAACATCGTCTCCCGGTCGGTTCTCGCCGACCGGGCTTCCTCAGCCAGCCACTTGCGGAAGGCCGCAACGACCGGGCGCATGGTCCGGCCTTCCGGATAGACAAAGAAGTAAGCTGTTTCGTGCTCCGGCGGAACATCAAACAAACGCACCAGGCGGCCGGAAGCAAGCTCCTGCTCGATAAAGAAGCGGGGGATGAGCGCGGCACCCGCGTGGTGGATCGCAGCCTCCGTAATCATGACAAACTGCTCGAACCTTGCACCTTGGAAAGCCGTGTCCGTTTCCACGCCAGCACTTTCAAACCAGTGCCGCCAGGCCAGCGGTCGGGTCGCCAATTGCAAACGCGGCACCCGCGTCAAATCCTCCGGCACACGGATATTGTGCCGGTCCCGAAAGACACGAGAGGCGACCGGGATGACTTCCTCATCGAACAGGTGTTCGGCGATCGCACCTGCCCAGACCGGATCGCCATGATGAATGGCCCCATCGAAAGGCTCTTCGTCAAAATCGAAAGGCTGCAGCCGAACGCTCAAGTTCAAACCTGCGTCCGGATATCGGCGGATAAAGTCGGCAATACGCGGCGCCAGCCAACGAGTGCCGAATGTTGGCAAGACCGCAAGATTGAGCACATCGGCACTGCCTGCAAACGACATTACCTGCCGCGTGGCGAGCGTCATTTGTTCCAGAGCGCCCCGGATATCATGAAGGTATAACCGCCCGGCATCAGTCAGCACGATCCGCTGACGTACGCGGCGGAACAACTCCACACCCAGCCGGTCTTCGAGCTGCCGGACCTGCTTGGAGACAGCGCCTTGGGTCAGGTGCAACTCTTCTGCCGCACGGGTAAAGCTGAGATGGCGGGCCGCACACTCAAACGCAATGAGAGTGTCCGCGGGCGGCACGAATGCCCGTTTCATACCTTGAGAATTTCCCAGTTCATTCCATTTGGTAATGAATGATGGAGGAGAATTCGCTTTTCTGCAAACATAAACCAGGCAAATCTAGCTGAAACAGAATGATCTGCCTTGAACAAGGCGCCTTGAAACGAATGCGGCCAGCACCTGTTTGGCCCGGGAGATCTGTTATGAATGCACCGGCAAATGTCAAATCAGCCCCTGCTGGCGGCGGCGTTTTCGACTGGCAAGACCCATTCCGTATGCGCGACCAGTTGAAAGAAGACGAACAGCTGATCATGGACACGGCCCGGTCCTATGCCCAAGACAAGCTGCTGCCGCGGGTCATCGAGGCCTATCGCGAAGAAAAGACCGATCGCGAAATCTTCAACGAAATGGGTGAACTCGGCCTGCTGGGCGTTACCCTGCCGGAAGAATATGGCGGGGTCGGCGCTTCTTATGTTGCTTATGGCCTGGTGGCCCGGGAGGTCGAGCGCGTTGACAGTGGCTACCGCTCCATGATGAGCGTTCAGTCCTCGCTGGTGATGTACCCGATCTACGCTTACGGATCTGAAGAGCAGCGGAACAAGTATCTGCCGAAACTCGCCAGCGGCGAATATGTCGGCTGTTTCGGCCTGACGGAACCGGACGCAGGATCTGATCCGGCCGGGATGCGCACGCGCGCTGAAAAGATCGACGGCGGCTACAAGCTGACCGGCTCCAAGATGTGGATCTCCAACTCACCGATCGCGGACGTTTTTGTTGTTTGGGCAAAGTCCGAAGCTCATGACGGCGCAATTCGCGGCTTTATCCTGGAAAAAGGCATGAAAGGCCTGAGCGCCCCGAAAGTTGGTGGTAAGCTGTCGCTGCGTGCGTCCATCACCGGCGAGATCGTGATGGACAACGTGGAAGTTGGTGAAGATGCCCTGCTGCCGAATGTTTCAGGTCTGAAGGGCCCGTTTGGCTGCCTTAACCGGGCCCGCTACGGCATTTCCTGGGGCGCGATGGGCGCCGCAGAAGATTGCTGGACCCGCGCTCGGCAATATGGTCTCGACCGCGAACAGTTCGGTCGTCCGCTCGCACAAACCCAGCTCTTCCAGAAGAAACTGGCCGACATGCAGACCGAAATTGCTCTTGGCCTTCAGGCCGCGCTTCGCGTCGGCCAGCTTTTCGACGCCGGTCAGATGGCTCCGGAAATGATTTCCATCGTTAAGCGCAACAACTGCGGCAAGGCCTTGGACATCGCCCGCCAGGCACGTGACATGCATGGCGGCAACGGGATTTCCGAGGAATACCATGTCATGCGCCACGCCCAGAACCTGGAAACGGTCAACACTTATGAAGGCACGCATGATGTTCATGCGCTGATCCTTGGCCGTGCCCAGACCGGCTTGCAGGCATTTTTCTAAGAATTGAATTTCGAGGCGGGCCGTTCGGCCCGCTTCCTTCTTCTGGGGGCTATATGGCGCACCAAACCGCGGATGTCGTGATCCTTGGCGGAGCCGTCATGGGCTCTTCCGTTGCCTGTCATCTTGCCCAGCGCGAGGACTTCTCAGGACGCATTATCGTTGTTGAGGCAGATCCCTCATATGAGATTTGCGCCTCTGCGCGCTCGGCAGCTTCCATACGCCAGCAATTCTCCAGCGCGATCAACATCGAGATCTCGCTCTATGGCATAAAGTTTCTCCGGGAGATCGGTGCCCAGCTCGCGGTGGATGGCAACCGCCCCGTAATTGACCTTCATGAAGGCGGATATCTCTTTCTGGCAACGCCGGACAAGCAACACATCCTCCAGGAAAACCACCAACTGCAACAAGAGCTGGGTGCAGACATCGGATATTATGATGCAGACGGCCTTGTAGCGAAATTTCCATGGCTCAACACGAGTGATCTGGCAGCAGGGTGTCATGGCCTCACGGGAGAAGGCTGGTTCGACGGCTACGGCTTGATGCAGGCCTTCCGCAAGAAGGCCCGGTCCCTTGGCGTGGATTACTATTCCGGAAAAGCGGCAATTGAGAGAGAGGCCGCTGGGTACTGGTCTGTGCGCCTCCCCGATGGGGCCACTGTCTCAACACCAATCGTGGTCAATTGTACCGGGGCCTCCGGCGGTGCTGACATATGCCGCCAGGCCGGGATTGATGTGCCGATCGTTCCGAAAAAACGGTGCGTGTTCACGTTCGAATGCCGGGATGACCTTGCTAAATTCCCGCTTCTCATCGACACGACCGGGACCTATGTCCGCCCGGAAGGCACAGGCTATATCTGCGGATCCGCACCGCCCGAAGATCAAGATCCGGACGCGACTGACTTCGATGTCGATTACGGGCTCTTTGAAGAACACATCTGGCCCGTTCTTGCCAACCGCGTGCCCGCCTTTGAAGCGATCAAACCGGGCGCTGCCTGGGCCGGCACCTACGATATGAACCTTTTTGATCACAATGCGTTTTTGGGCGGCGTTGCAGGCGTTGACGGGTTCTATATGGCGCTCGGTTTTTCCGGCCATGGACTGCAGCAATCGCCTGCCGTCGGACGCGGCTTGTCAGAGCTGATTGCTACGGGCAGCTATCAGACGCTGGATCTCACACCGCTGGCGTTCGATCGCCTGGCCGCTGATCGTCCGATTGTCGAGAAAAACGTCGTCTGAGATCTTCTCCCTGCGGACAACTAGTTCCTATTCGGCAACCTGGAGCATTGTAGGCGGCTGTCCAGGGCGTTCGCCTGCAGGCCCATGGGTGTCATTGGCCGCTTTGTCTTCTGTCGGAGGGCTCACAGTTGCCTCCTGTTCTTGAGCAGCCGATGGCTGGCTTGAATAAGACTGACTGTTCTCCATGCGCGCCCAGTCGATGGCCCGCGAGAAGGTGTCCTCAAGCAAGTTCCCCAAGCGCTGCACCCGGCTCTTGTCCGGCTCGAAGGGCGGAGATTCATGGCGCAAATAGGCTCGCTGAGCAATCAAAAGCGACAAGGCGTGAAGGCCGCGCTCCGGTCTTCCATAGGTCCGCGTCAAATGACCGCCTTTCACAAGCTCATCGACACCGACCGTGTATCCCTGCTGGCTCTTGAAGGAGCCGACAACCAGGTTCAGCAAATCGGGATCGCAAGCCGTCCCTTCTGCACTGCCAACACTGATGACCGGCAGGCCTTTGTCCGTCACGCCCTTGATATGAGATCGCATGGATTGGCAATCGATCACGATCACCTTGCGGTGCATCCTGGACAGCCGGGACACCTGCTGCTGCACAGCTTTTTCGAATGGCCTTGCAAACAAAAGGACCCGTTGTTCGACTTCGGTTGCTCCCGGCTCCTCTCCATCCAAATAGATGCGCTTTCCGTCGAGAGTGGTCACCGGACAAAGCGCAGTCTTCGGGTCTTCGGAAGCGCTCAGAGGAGTTTCCAAATCGCGATCAAGGTCAATGACATAACGGGAGATGGTTGAGCGGACAATTGTTGCATTGAGATCGGAGGATAACCGCAGGACGTCCTCAAGACGCCAGGACAAGTCCGTCTGCAACCGACCAGTCGCATTCAGCCGTTTTCCGATCACTGCCGGCACATCGGTACCGGTATGCGGCAAACACAAAACGAGAGGGCTGGCCCCCTCTTCGACAACAATCATACTGCACCGCCCAGTTGACGATCTCGCCCAGAAACCAGCTTGTATAATTTCCTTTACGGAAACAAGACAGATTCCGAAGAAACAGACCCTGAATTTGTCTTACGAAGCAATCACAGCCCTTCCGGCGAATGAACATTGGCATCTGCGCGACCAAAATAGCCACAAAAGGCTCGACTTTCATCTCCTTCATTCATCATCAGGCTCTTTTTTGCCCTCAACTTGCATCTATGCTTCTAATGGAGCAAGAAACATGCACTCTTGACCGAAGGCCTCTGGCGCGCAATTGTGAATACTGACCCGCCCGGCCCGTCCGGCCGCACACATTTCAGCTCATTCGGGGCTTAGCCCCTGTACTTAAAAAGGATGCCGCCATGCCGCTGCGATATGGCAAGGAATTTTTGATGATTCCGGGACCGACCAATGTCCCTGAAGAAGTCTTGAGGGCCATGCATCGGCCAGCGATCGACATCTATGAAGGCCCCTTGCTGGAAACCACAGACGCTTGCCTTTCCGGCCTGAAGCAGCTTTTCCGGACAGAGGGCAAGACATACATTTACGCGGCCAACGGACATGGCGCCTGGGATGCCGCCCTCTCCAACACACTCAACCGCGGTGACAAGATCCTGGCGCTTCACTCCGGTTTATTTGCAGCCGGTTGGGGCGAGGCTTCAAAACTCCTGGATCTGAATGTCGAGGTTCTGCCCGGGACTTGGCGCGCAGCGGTCAATCCGGACCAGCTGGAGGCGCGCCTGAAGGAGGATACCGGTCACGAGATCAAGGCAATCCTCGTTGTCCAGGTTGATACAGCCTCCGGGGTCTGGAATGACATTCAGGCTCTGCGAAGAGCGATTGATGCCGCCAAGCACCCTGCTCTTTTCATGGTCGACACCATCGCATCGCTCGGATGTATTCCGTTCGAAATGGATGAATGGGGGATCGACGTCGCCTTGACCGGATCTCAGAAAGGATTGATGTCACCGCCAGGCCTTTCCTTTGTCGCCGCCGGGCCAAAGGCAGACAAGGCACACGAAACCGCCAACTTGCGGACCAATTATTTTGACTGGACCTTCCGACAAGGCCCTGTTCATTACCAGAAATACTGTGGCACGCCGCCGGAGCACCTGCTGTTCGGGTTCCGGAAAGCGCTCGATCTTGTATTCGACGAGGGCCTTGAGCAGGTTTGGAACCGCCATACGCTCCTGGCTGATGCGACCAGGGCGGCCGTAAGCCAGTGGGCCAAAGGCGGTGTTTTGGAATTCAATATCGAAGATCCGCGCCACCGCTCCGACAGTGTCACGGTGGTTCGGCTCAAGGATACAGATCCCGAACCACTGCGCGACTTCACCAAGGAAGTTTGCGGCGTCACCATCGGAGGGACAATTGGAGAGCTTTCTAATGAAGGCATCCGGATTGCCCATATGGGTCACGTGAACGCTGTCATGACGCTCGGTACGCTGTCCGCGATCGAGCTCGGTCTTGCGAAGCTTGGCATCGCGCATGAACCGGGCGGCGTTCAGGCCGCGATCGACACTCTTGCCGAGGCTCTTTAGAGCGCCCCGCAACAATCCAGGCTCGGGCTCCAAGCGAGCCCGGCCAAAACTACAGCACTTCTTCCAGACGGTCGCAGATGGTCTTCAAAACCTTGACCCGCGCGTGTTTTTTGTTTTCTGCAGAAACCAACGTCCACGGTGCATAGTGGGTTGAAGTTCGGTCGACCATATCGCCGGCGGCAATGGCGTACTGGTCCCATTTAAGACGGTTGCGCCAATCCTCGTCAGTGATCTTGTGCTGCTTGTACACGGTTTCCTCGCGGGCCTTGAACCGCCGGAGCTGTTCTTCTTCTGAAATGGCCAGCCAGAATTTGCACACAGTGTATCCGAAGTCCGTGAGCTCCTGCTCGAACTCGTTGATCTCGTTGTAGGCGCGCAGCCAGTCATCGTGACCGGCAAAACCCTCCACACGTTCAACAAGAACCCGCTCATACCAAGACCGGTCAAAGATCGCGAAGTGTCCTTTTCGCGGTACGCGGCGCCAAAACCGCCAAAGATAAGGGCGTGCCTTTTCTTCATCGGTCGGCGCCGAGATCGAATGCACCTTGTAGATTCGCGGGTCTAGCGGCCGGATCAAGCGCCGGATGGCGCCGCCTTTGCCAGCCGCATCATTGCCTTGAAAAACGAGGACAACACCGGTCTTCGACATCGACTTGCGGTCTGAGAGTTCGGAGAGCCGGTCCTGGTACTTTTTTCTGAGTTCTTCGTATTCGGTCTTCTCCAGTGTCTCGGTCAAATCGATCGCGTCGACCGCGGTTTCCCGCTTCAGCCCTCCCACCACAGGCGGCGCTGCGACCGAGGTGGGCTCGCCATCTTCAAGCTTGAGCTGCATGGATCTTGCGACCGTCTGCCCAAGAGCTACGTCGCGGTACTCCGGATCTTGCGAGGGGATCACAAACCAGGGGGCAAACCCCATACTGGTTTCCAGGATAATCTTCTCACCGGTTTCACTGGCTCTCTTATGGTGCTTCAAGGCCGCCCAGTCTGCCAGGACATGCCGGCCAGCATTTTTCTTTTCGATCTTCTTCAAACGTTCCTTTTGAACATCCTTGGGAAGGACAAACCAAAACTTGAGGATGAGAACGTCCTCGTTCGCCAGCATCTCCTCAAAACGCCGGATCCGAACCAGACCCTTCTCAAAGGCATCCTCGTCGATCTTTTTGTAGATGCGGTCGCGTAACAGGGACTGATACCAGCTGCCGAAAACAATTGCGGTTTCTCCCTTGGCTGGAAGGTCCCGCCAATAGCGCCACAAGGGCGGGCGCAACCGGGCCTCATCCATGGGTTCGCCATAAGCGTTGCAGACGAGATGCCGTGCATCCATCCAGCCATAAAGCCGGGCAACCGCCTCGCCCTTGCCCGCCCCATCAAGGCCATCAACCAGGATGAGTGTGGAGAACTGCTGCTTCTCAATCACCGGAAGCTGCGCCGCCAACAGCGCCTCGCGAAGTTCCGGCTCAAGTTTCTTGAAGGACTTTTTGGTCATTTTTTGCGGCATGCGGGCAGATTCGAACATTGCGTCCTCCGGTCACGAACCATGAAGGCACATTGTGAAACAGCAAACCTGAAAAAACCACTCCGTCGATAAAGACGGGCATAATGCGGCAAGGGAAACTGCATTTTCCCTGTTGGAGGATACGATCAGCACATATATGAAACCCTGCCCGCATCCGAATTTCACGGAGCCGGGTTATAACAGTGCCAGCACCTTCTTAGAGACCGCCGGATTTCCGTGACAGACTTCCTTGATCCCATCCTGCATTTCATCGCCGAGAACCCATCGCTTGCCGGGTTGATCTGCTTTTTGGCAGCCATGGGCGAGGCATTGTTCCTGATCGGATTGTTTGTTCCAACCACTGTTGTTTTGGTAGGCGCCGGCACCCTTGTTGGCCTGGGCAAGCTTGATCTGATGCCGCTGCTCGTCTGGACAACACTTGGCGCAACCGCAGGAGATGCGATCTCCTACTGGATTGGCTGGGCCTTCAAAGACAAGATCAAAAGCATGTGGCCGCTAAACAAGTACCGCAATGTGGTCGAAAGCGGCGAGGAATTCTTCAAACAACATGGCGGCAAGAGCGTGTTTATCGGCCGCTTCGTTCCAGGTGTAAAATCCGTGGTTCCGGGAATTGCCGGCATGGCCGGTATGAATTTCACCCGGTTCTCGGTGGTCAATTTCACCTCTGCCATTGCATGGAGCGTGGCGCACATTGCGCCGGGCGTTATTGCCGGGTCAGCGCTTCATGCGATCGGTCAGATCAGCGGCCGCCTTGCGCTGGTTCTGGGCGCGCTTCTGCTGGTGATCTTCCTAGCGGTTATGCTGGGCCGGTGGTTGATCCTCATTATTCTGCCCCTGTTTCCAAACGCGCATTCGGCCATCGCACGCTGGTTTGCCCGGCGGCCTGACCGGATCTCGCAATGGATAGGACACAATTTCGATCCGGCTCACCCCCGCTCTGCGGGAATGCTGGCCTCGACGGTGCTTATCCTCATCACGATGCCGGCTTTCTTCTGGCTGATTGGTGAAGTCGCTCCAAACGAACCGATGGTTCGCGCGGACCTTGCCATCCTGAACCTCTTTGACAGCCTCAGAACGCCCGTCGGCGACAAGATCATGGTCTTCATGACCACACTGGGGGACGGCATCGTCGTGACTGCGATTGCGCTTGCCGTGGCATCCTATCTGTTCTTCCGAAAGGCCTGGCGCCGCGGCATCGGGTTTGTCATCGCGATTGCCGGCACGGCCATTTTTGTGCCTTTGCTGAAATTGATGCTGCACCGCTCCCGGCCCATGGAGCTTTACACAGGAGCCGACTCTTTCAGCTTCCCGAGCGGCCATGCAACGCTCAACACCGTCCTGTTCGGTATCTGTGCAGTTCTGATTGCCCATGACCGCAGTCGCTGGGTAAAAGCGGGTATTTTCACAGTCACTGTCGCCTATGTCATCACCATCGGGTTCTCGCGGATCTATCTTGGTGCGCACTGGATGTCGGATGTATTGGCCGGGCTCTTGTTCGGGACGGCCATCGTGTCCGCCTTCGCCTTCGTTTTCGGCCCGATCCACAACGAGAAAATCGGGCGTTTGACCCTCACAGCGATTGTTTGCGGCATGCTTGCCGGGTTCGGTGGCTGGCATGTGGCCCGCTCCTTCGATGCTGGGCTGGTCACTTACGCGCCGCAAATTCACAAAGAGATCATCCAGGCGAGCGACTGGAGAGGTGGAACCTGGCAAAGCCTACCGGCACACCGGATCGGAATTGACGGGGAAACCGAAGAACCGCTCGTCATTCAATACGCAGGTCCGCTCCAAGCTTTTGCTGACATTGCTGCGAAAGACGGCTGGGTGCATCCGCCAAAGTGGTCACTGTCGACAGCAGGCGGCTTTGTGGAAGGCGAAACGCCGCCAGATTCTCTGCCGATTCTACCGCGCAGCCAGAACGGCCGCCAACCGGACCTGGTCCTGATCCGCAACGATGCCGATGGCGCGGAGGGCGGACGCTGGGTCATGCGTTTGTGGCCCAGCCGATACGAAGTTCTCGAAGGCGGGACACTGGAACCCCTTTATCTTGGCAGCGTCGTCCACGAGGACATTCTGAGGCCAATGGGTGAGTTCTCCGGCCCTAAAATGGACCGGGAGCTTCCCGGTATTGAAGTCAATCCGGCCCGTCTCATACCGGGTGCCGAGACCCGGCAGCGCACGAACCTTTCGCATGTTGTGCTGGCACGTCTGCCCGAACCTCCCGGCCTTTCAACTCCGGCTGCAGACTGAGTTATTGCGCCCGGTAGGCCAAAGGCCAGGTTTTGGGTTCAGGCGCATTGCCGTCACAGTCGATCTTCTCCCGATACTCGAGAAGTTCCAACTCAAGGACTTCGCCCGGCCCATCTATCAGGCGAAACACCTGATAGACGCCGCAGTCTCCCGCGCCCCGGCCAAATTCGGTGGTTTCAATGTGGCCGGACGATCCCAACACCTTGGCATTCATCGCTGAATAGTTCTGATTACCCTCCAATCCGGGGGGATTTGGCAAGGTCAACAATTCGCCCCAGTCTTGCGGCGGGTTCTGAGTTACTGCAAAGACACCGGAACCCTGATAGGCACCTTGAAAGCAGGGGATTTGCCACATCAGATAATAGTCATTGATCACGTAACGCGCGCCCGACCAGGCAAACTGGCCATCGATGTCGCAGGCATCGCTCGCGTAATCGCGCATTTGCTGGCGCAAAACAGCCGGGATTTCGGACATATCTGCCAAGTATCGCTCGTAACCGATCGGAATACCTGCAGGCAAGTCCGGGCTGGCCGAGGCTGTCTGTGGTTGCGATGCGGTTTTCGGGCAACCGCTGACCCCTTTGGTATTTGCTGTGAAAGGCAGTTTGCCCTTCTGGATGACAGTGACCTTGGCTTTGTCGAAATAAAAGGCGTCATTTCGGAACGTGACGTCGAGAAGTTCGATCTGGACTTTTATTTCCCGATCATCGCTTGCAAACAGATATTGAGTGCCATGGCCTTCGATGGGTTCGCCGCCATAGACGAGCTCGTTTACGCTGTAGAACTTGTCTCCGATCTCCACCAATCCCGGTCCGGTAAAACCATCGCTCTCCTGATTGGCATGGAACAGATACGCATAATCGTCTGTCTCAGGGTCGCGGTTCTGCTGCCAGAACGACAAATGACACGGAGAAATTCCACCGACAATTTCGTCTTTGCCGAATAGTTTCAACGGCAGTTTGTAGGCATCCTCATCTGCATAGGCTTGCACCGGCTGAAGACACGCGCACGTGGAAAACACCAATACGGCCAACAAGTTTTGCGTTTTCATAGCCCCTCCGGCACTCAGGTTTCATTTGACCATGCCGGATTTTCCAGCCTTTGGCCAGCACGCGCTTTCCCTAAGGAAACTCTGGGCAGGCACTTAATTCCCCGCTTGCATCTTTTGTCTTATATTCATATATTCGAAAATAACGTAATGAGGATCCCCATGACCGAATTCACACCCCTACTCAGCTTCTCAGGCGGCCTGCTGATCGGACTTGCCGCCGTCGCCTTGATGGCTGTTCATGGCCGCATTGCCGGGATCAATGGCATTGTCGGCGGGCTGCTGAGCCTGAACATCAATTCCGACTGGGCGTGGCGCGCAGCCTTTATCGCCGGCATGGTCACAAGCCCGCTGGTTCTGCTTGGCGCTACCGGGCAACTGCCAGAAATCAGCATCCCTTCTTCGCCTGCGCTTTTGCTTGCCGGAGGGTTCTTGACCGGTGTCGGGACCACGCTCGGCTCGGGCTGCACCAGCGGACATGGCGTTTGCGGGATGTCCCGCCTGTCCGCCCGTTCTATCGTTGCGACCATGACCTTCATGGCAACCGGCGGCATCACCGTTTTCCTCATCCGTCACGTGTTTGGAGGTTAATCATGATCCGGCTTCTTTCAGCATTCGCGATTGGCCTTGTTTTCGGGACAGGCATTTTGATTTCCGGGATGGGCAATCCGGCCAAGGTTCTGAACTTTTTCGATGTTGCAGGGACTTGGGATCCCAGCCTGGCCTTCGTCATGGGCGGTGCCCTGACGGTTGCCGCAATTGGATACCGCCTTGCTTTCCGCATGAACGCTCCGGTCCTGGCCGCCGAGTTTTCACTGCCGACAAAAACAGATCTGGATATGAAACTGATCGGCGGATCGGCTATCTTCGGCATAGGTTGGGGCATGAGCGGCTTCTGCCCGGGCGGACTGGTTCCGGTCCTCGGTCTTGGGCTGAGCGGTCCATTGCTGACAGGTGCAGCGATTGTCGCAGGGATTTTGGTGGCGCGCTGGATCACAACACTGGGTTCACGCCCCAGTCCGGCCCAAGCCTGAGAATAGAACTGGCCAAGCCAGACAACGGGAGACACACAATGAGTTCCTCGAACTATCCGGTCGATATGGCCATTATTCCAGAGGTCAAAGCCTTTTTTGACCCAGCGACAAACACGATCAGCTATGTGGTCAAGGATCCAGCGACAAACGCCTGCGCGGTTGTCGACAGTGTGATGGACATCGACTACGCAGCCGGACGTATCACATACGACCATGCCGATGAAATCATCGCCTACATTCAGGACAAAAACCTGGATCTTGAGTGGCTGATTGAAACGCATGTTCATGCCGATCACCTGTCCGGCGCGCCCTACATTCAGGAAAAGCTGGGCGGCAAGCTCGGCATCGGTGAACAGATTACAGTTGTTCAGGAAACCTTCGGCAAGGTTTTCAACGAGGGCACCGAATTCCAGCGTGACGGCAGCCAGTTCGATCGCCTGTTCAAGGATGGCGACACGTATCAGATCGGCGAAATGACCGCCTTTGCCATGTATACACCGGGCCACACACCGGCCTGCATGGTGCATGTCATGGGCGATGCGGCGTTTGCGGGCGACACCTTGTTCATGCCGGATGGCGGATCTGCGCGCGCAGACTTTCCGGGCGGGGACGCCGGTACACTCTATGATTCCATCCAGAAGGTTCTCGCCCTTCCGGACGATATGCGCCTGTTCATGTGCCACGATTACGGCCCGAACGGCCGAGACATCGCATGGGAAACCACGGTGGGCGATGAAAAAGCGCACAACATTCACGTCGGCGGCGGCAAGACACGGGAAGAATTCGTCCGTTTCCGGACCGAGCGTGACGCCCAGTTGGATATGCCAAAGCTCATCATTCCGTCCCTTCAAGTGAACATGCGCGCCGGTAAATTGCCGCCCGCTGATGAGAGCGGAAAAACATTCCTGAAAGTGCCGGTTAACGGGCTCTGATTGACAAAAACGGGAGGCGGCAGCCATGCAGGTGGCATCCATCGACAAGCAGATTTCGGTTTGCCCGCAGATCATGCCTGAGGACGTGCCGGACATTGCACAGCAAGGGTTCCGGTCAATCATCTGCAACCGGCCGGATGGAGAAGCCGCCGACCAGCCGACATTCGAGGAGATCGAGGCTGCGGCCAAGAAATTCGGCCTTGAAGTCCGGTACCAGCCGATCAGAGCCGGCAAGGTACAGGATGAAGATGCCGATGCCTTTGGCGCGCATCTGGCCTTGCTGCCGAAACCGGTTCTTGCCTACTGCCGGACCGGGACCCGCTCGGCGACGCTTTGGTCTCTGTCTCAGGCCAATACCTTGCCGGTTGCAGGTATTCTGACAAAAACCAAAGCCGCCGGTTACGACATGGCGGGCGTGGTCCGCCGGATCGCAAATGGCGGGCGGACACCGACGGAAACAGCGGAAGATGCCCGTTTTGATGTCGTCATCGTCGGCGGAGGAGCTGCAGGGATATCGGTTGCGTCCAGCCTGCTGTCCCGGGACGCTGATCTCGATATTGCCGTGATCGACCCAGCCGATGTGCATTACTACCAGCCGGGCTGGACCATGGTCGGTGGCGGCATATTTGATGCCTCCGACACGGCTAAAACCATGGCTTCGCTGATCCCCGCAGGCGTTCACTGGCTGAAATCTGCCGTGGCAGCATTTGAGCCGAAGGACAATGCGGTCATTCTGGATGGTTGCCGCGTGGTGAAATACGAGCGGCTTGTGGTCTGCCCGGGGTTGAAACTGGGTTGGCACGGCATTGAAGGTCTCGTCGACACGCTCGGCAAAAACGGCGTGACATCCAACTACCGGTATGACATGGCGCCTTACACCTGGAAACTGGTGCAGGAGATGGCCTCAGGCCGGGCCGTGTTCACCCAGCCGCCAATGCCGATCAAGTGTGCCGGCGCCCCTCAAAAGGCGATGTACCTTTCAGGGGACCACTGGACCAAATCAAGGCGCATTGAAAACATCGACATCCAGTTCATGAATGCTGGCGGGGTCCTCTTTGGCGTAAAGGACTATGTCCCCGCCCTGATGGACTATGTAGAGCGCTACGATGCGACCCTAAATTTCTTCCACAATCTGATCTCGATCGATGGTCCGGCCAGGAAAGCCCGGTTTGAGATCAAAGAACCTGGGACGGATCCGCTGCAAGTCGATGTTGAATTCGACATGATCCATGTGACGCCACCGCAGACAGCGCCGGACTTTGTTCGCGTCTCGCCGCTGGCCGATGCTGCCGGCTGGGTCGACGTGGATCAGGCGACCTTGCGCCACAAGACCTATGACAACATCTGGTCGCTCGGCGATGTGATGAACGCGCCCAATGCGAAGACCGCAGCAGCAGCGCGCAAGCAGGCGCCGGTGGTAGCGGAAAACATTATCTCAGACATCAACGGTCACAGCGCAACAGCGCAATACGACGGCTATGGTTCCTGTCCGCTCACCGTTGAGCGCGGAAAGATTGTTCTTGCAGAATTCGGCTATGGCGGAACGCTGTTGCCGAGCTTCCCACGTTGGCTGGTGGACGGGACCAAGCCAACGCGGACCGCGTGGCTTTTGAAAGAACGGATTCTCCCTCCGATTTATTGGCGCGCAATGCTGCGCGGTAAGGAGTGGATGGCCAGACCGGAAAAAGTCACGGCAGCCTAACCAAAAGAGCCTTCCACAAAGGCTTGCCCCTAACTCTCTTTCGAGCCGGGAAACCGGCTCGATTTCTTTATGCAGTCTTCCCGGCAATGTGGCATGACCACACCAGAGAACTTGACACCATCAGGCAGAAAATGAGCGGATTGAAGCGTTACTTCCCCATCCTTGAATGGGGCAAAGCCTACGACAAGACGACGGCAACCAGCGATCTGGTCGCTGCTGTCATCGTCACCATCATGCTCATTCCACAATCGCTTGCCTACGCCCTGCTGGCGGGACTGCCGCCGGAAGTCGGACTTTATGCATCGATCGCGCCGCTGGTGGCCTATGCCGTATTCGGCACCAGCCGGGCACTCGCCGTGGGTCCGGTTGCCGTTGTTTCTCTGATGACGGCATCTGCCGTCGGTCAATTCGCGGCTCAAGGGACCCCTGAATATCTCGGCGCTGCGATTGCCCTTGCCTTCATCTCCGGACTGATGCTGGTCGTTATGGGGCTGTTTCGGCTCGGGTTCCTGGCAAATCTTTTGAGCCACCCGGTGATCTCCGGTTTCATCACTGCGTCAGGGCTTTTGATTGCCTCCAGCCAGTTGAAACATATTCTGGGCGTTCCAGCCCACGGTCATACACTTTACGAGATCCTGCTTTCGATCGCTGCACATCTCGATGAAGTGAACTGGATCACACTTATCATTGGCGCTGGCGCGACCGCGTTCCTGTTCTGGGTGCGCAAGGGTCTGAAAAGACTGCTGCTCAGCCTTGGTTTCAAACCGTTTTTCACCGATATCCTGACCAAGGCCGGTCCCGTCGCGGCTGTCGCTGTGACGACACTCGCCTCGGCAGTGTTCTCCCTTGGCGACAAGGGCGTCCGGATTGTCGGTGATATCCCATCCGGCCTGCCCATGCCGCAATTACCCAGTTTCGACAGCGAGTTGTGGCTGGCGCTGGCGGGCCCAGCGCTTTTGATATCCGTGATCGGCTTTGTGGAATCCGTGTCCGTCGCACAGACCCTCGCGGCCAAGAAACGCCAAAGGATCGAACCGGATCAGGAACTCATTGGTCTTGGAACATCGAACATCGCCTCAGCGCTGTCCGGCGGTTATCCGGTCACCGGAGGATTCGCGCGGTCTGTGGTCAACTTCGATGCAGGCGCGGCCACGCCGGCGGCCGGCGCCTATACCGCCGTCGGCATTGCGCTCGCCACGCTTTTCTTAACACCGCTCCTCACCCATCTCCCGCAGGCGACACTGGCCGCAACGATCATTGTTGCCGTGCTGTCGCTGGTCGATTTCGGTGCCGTAAAGCGGACTTTCGCCTATTCGAAAAGCGATTTCACTGCGATGGCCGCGACCATCCTGATCACGCTCTTTTTCGGCGTGGAACAGGGCGTTGTCGCCGGGGTCGGACTGTCCATCGCGCTTTATCTTTACCGCAACAGCCGACCGCATATGGCCATTGTCGGCGTAGTGCCCGGCACGGAGCATTTCCGCAACATCGACCGGCACAAGGTCGTGACCGGAGAACGGGTCCTGACCCTGCGCGTCGATGAAAGCCTGTTCTTTGCCAACAGCCGGTTTTTGGAAGACAAGATCTACGCCCTTGTCGCGGACCGGCCGAACATCGAGCACGTCGTGCTGATGTGCCCGGCGGTGAATGAAATTGACGCCAGCGCTCTCGAAAGTCTGGAAGAAATCAATCACCGGCTATCCGATTCCGGCGTTTCCTTTCATCTTTCTGAGGTCAAGGGGCCTGTGATGGACCGGCTGAAACGGACGGATTTCCTTGATCATCTAACAGGCCAAGTGTTCCTCAGCCAATATGATGCGCTGGTCACGCTGGATCCTCTAACGGCGCATATTTCAGAATCACACACGCCAAAGAAGGCCGCTCGGTCCGATGTTTGGGCCGGACCGGAAATCTGAACCAAGTTTCTTCGATCTTGGCCGATTAGTTGTCGTTGTTTTGGGCCGACTGCAGGACGGGCTGAATGGCTTCACAGAACCGGAAATGCACCGGAGCCCGCTCGCCCTCCTGCACGATGAGTCCATTGGTGCCACGCGGCTGTACGGTTACCAGTTCGATGGCCTCACCGCCATCATTCAAGAGGCAATTGATCGCCGCACGCTGGGTGAACTGCTTGTCCTTTTCAGCCCCATAGACCTGACATATGCGGCTCGGCGTTTCCAAAAGCCCGCGGTAAATCGCAATGGCAGCGCCGGGGTCATTGCGGTCGATCCGGGGTGCCGGACAATTGCTCAAATCACGCACCCAGATGCCTTGCGCGAAATCTGCAAATCTCAGGTCCAGGGTCTTGCCCTTAAGAAGCGGTGCAGAGCGTGGAACAGACCTTTTGAGATCGCCCTTGCCAGCCATGGCCGGCGCGGCTGCCACAGCTGCGGCCGCACAAAAACACGCAGCGATCACCCAACGGTTCATAACCACTTCCCCTCCTAAAGAGTTGTTCCTCTGTCCGCACAGCTCTCTTCGCAAGCATGATGGAGACAGTTTTCGTTTGCCACGTCAACTTCTGCGATTCCGCTGCTTGCATTTTTCGAACATAAATGGAACAAAAGTGGAATGAAAACCGACATTCGTTCAGAAGGCAGCCGAATAGAGCTCGATGATCCGCTAGCGGACGGGCGGCAATCGGAAACAGCACTGAAGGTATGGCGCGGCGCGGCGCGGCTGATGCGGCAACGCAAGTTTGCCTGCGCTGCGGAAGTCACGCTGGCTTCCGCACGCCGGGCAGACCTGTTGGCCCTTGGTCCGAAAAACGAACTTTGGATAATCGAAGTGAAATCGTCGGTGGCCGACTTTCGCGCCGACCACAAATGGCCGGACTATCGTCAACACTGCGACCGGTTCTTCTTCGCTACCCATCCAGATGTTCCGTTGGACATCTTTCCTGAAGAAGCTGGTCTGATCATCTCTGATGGATACGGCGCAGAGATCTTGCGCGATGCACCCGAACACAAGGTTGCTGCTGCAACTCGAAAAGCCGTCACGTTGCGTTTTGCCCAGCATACGGCATACAGGCTGCACGCTCTTGTCGATCCGGAGGTCCGCCACCTGAACGACGGTCTTTAGGCTAGCCCTACAAATCCAGCATTCTGTTGCCACGTATAACTCCAGAAACAAATCACCTGGGTACTCGTGTCAGAACCAATCCACATCGTCTGGTTCAAGAAAGATCTGCGTGTTTTCGATCACGAGCCGCTGAAACGTGCCAGCCTGCAGGGCCCTGTTCTGCCGCTTTACGTTATTGAGCCGGACCTGTGGCGCCTGCCGGACATGTCGGCCCGCCACTATGCGTTTTTGTCTGAATCGTTGCAGGAGCTGGACCAGGAGCTCTCGCGCCTTGGACAGCCCTTGATGCTTCGCACCGGCTCGGTGACAGATGCGCTGACGTCCCTTACTCGGAGTTATCGCATCGCCGGTCTCTGGTCCCACGAAGAAACTGGCAACGGCTGGACGTTTCAACGAGATAGGGAGGTTGCTGCGTGGTGCCGAGCCAATGCTGTCCCCTGGACAGAGTGCCGCCAGACTGGCGTTATCCGGCGGATAAAATCGCGCAATGGCTGGGCCGGGCAATGGGATCAGTTTATGGCGGAGCAGCCGATTGACCCACCCGCACTCAAACCTCTTTCCGGCTTGACTTCAGATCCGCTGCCCAACGCCGCTGACCTCGGACTTGGCGCGGATCCCTGCCCGGATCGGCAGATTGGGGGGCGCGTGGCAGCTATGGGAACTTTGGAAAGTTTCCTCTTCACCCGCGGAAAACCCTATCGTGCGGCCATGGCGACGCCGGTGAAGGCATTTGAAGCCTGCTCACGCATGTCGCCCTACCTCACCTTCGGAACAGTCTCCATGCGGGAAGTGGCGCAGGCGACTTGGGCGCGGCAAGCTGAGTTGAAGCGATCCGAATTCAAGGGCCGCAGCACATGGCAGGGGGCAATGCGCTCCTTTTCAGGCCGTTTGCACTGGCACTGCCATTTCATGCAGAAGCTTGAGGACGAGCCGCGCCTCGAATTTGAAAACCTGCATCGCGCCTATGACGGCTTGCGGCCCTCAACACCCGATGCGCAGCGGCTTCAAGCCTGGCAACGCGGTGAGACTGGGCTTCCCTTTGTCGATGCCTGCATGCGCGCGCTGACCGCGACAGGTTGGATGAACTTCCGGATGCGCGCCATGCTGACAGCTGTTGCGAGCTATCACCTTTGGCTCGACTGGCGCCAACCCGGCCTGCATCTGGCACGTCTCTTCACCGACTATGAACCGGGCATTCACTGGTCCCAGATCCAGATGCAATCCGGCACCACCGGGATCAATACAATTCGGATCTACAATCCAGTGAAACAAGGCAAGGATCAGGACCCGGACGGTGTGTTCGTCAAACGCTGGGTCCCGGAACTCAAAGACATCGATCCGGCCCATATTCATGAACCCTGGAAAGCGGAGAACGCCGGCAAGGTCCTCGGAAAGACCTATCCGTTCCCCGTTGTCGATTATCTGTCGGCTGCCAAGGAGGCACGGGACAAGGTCTGGGCCGTGCGCAAGGGACAAGTATTTCGATCGGAAGCCTCCGGGATCCAGACCAAGCATGGCAGCCGCAAGAGCGGGATACCAATGCGCGGGCAGGAAAAACCCCGCCGCCGCACCCGGAAATCCGCCGCCCATCCGGATCAGGCCGATCTTTTTGGGGACGCGACATGAAAATGCGCCGCAAAAGCGATCTGCCACAGAAAATCTGCGCGGCCTGCGGGCGGCCATTTGCCTGGCGCAAGAAATGGGCGCGGGACTGGGAAGAGGTGAAGTACTGTTCCGAGCGCTGCAAACGCGACCGGAAGAAAATGTGACACTCATTCCCTGAACGCGTCCCCGGCCTTGGGCCGGGGACGCTATGGTTTTGGTCCCGGCGCAAGGCCGGTACGTAAACGTCTGGAAACTCAGACAAAAAGATTCGCGAGGCTCTCCAGATATTCCTGTTTGCCGGACACAGGTTGCGGCTCAAGATCCCGGGCGTGTACCCGTTCGGCAAGCGCTTCAAGAGAGCTCCCGCCCTTCAGAACTTCCTGGTTCTCCGGCTTCTTCCACCCCGCATAGCGATCCTCGACAAAACCTTTCATACGGCCATCTTCGATCATGGCCGCAGCCGCCTTGAGGCCACGCGCGATAGCGTCCGCCGAGCCAACATGTGCCTGGATCAGATCAACCGGGTCGAGGGATTGACGCCGTAATTTGGCGTCAAAATTTGTACCGCCGGTCGTGAAGCCACCCGCCATCAGGATCTCATAATAGGCCAGCGCCAGCTCCGGCACATTCATGCCGAAATGATCGGTGTCCCAACCGCACTGGTAATCGTTCCGGTTCATGTCAACGGACCCGAAAATACCCAGTGAGCGGGCCATATGCAGCTCATGCTCGAACGAATGGCCGGCAAGGATTGCGTGGCCCTGTTCGATATTCATCTTGACCTCATTTTCAAGGCCATAAGCTTTCAGGAAGCCGTAAACGGTTGCAACATCATAGTCGTACTGGTGCTTGGAGGGCTCTTGCGGTTTGGGTTCGATCAGGATCGCGCCCTTGAAACCGATCTTGTGCTTGTATTCGACCACCATATTGAGGAAGCGGCCAAGCTGGTCCAATTCCTGTTTGATGTTTGTGTTCAGCAGGGTCTCATACCCCTCGCGCCCGCCCCATAGAACATAGTTCGCGCCGCCCAGGCGTTGAGTGACATCCATGGCGTTTTTCACCTGGGCTGCCGCATAGGCAAAGACATCCGGGTTCGGATTGGTCGCAGCGCCGGACATGTACCGGCGGTTGGAGAACATGTTGGCTGTTCCCCAAAGAAGTTTCACGCCGATCTCGGCCATCTTCGTTTCAAAGATGTCGGCAATTGCATTCACATTGGCATTGCTTTCCGCCAGCGTCTTGCCTTCCGGAGCAATGTCGCGGTCATGGAAGGTGAAAAACGGCATTCCGAGGATCTGGAACATCTCAAAGGCCACATCGGCTTTGAGCTTTGCTTGTTCCACCGGATCGCCGCCAGCTGCCATCCAGGTGCGGTTGAAGGTCTCGCCACCAAAAGGATCAGAGCCCGGCCAGCAGAAATTGTGCCAGTAACATACGGCAAGCCGCAGGTGATCTTCCATCCGTTTTCCAAAGACGACTTCGTCTTTGTTGTAGTGACGGTAGGTCAGCGGATCGCGGCTGTCGGGTCCGGCGAATTGGATTGGCTGCAGATCGCCAAAAAATCCAGTGCTCATGAAAGTATCTCCTTAAAAACCGGCCTGCTTGAATGCCGGATACAGTTTTTGCCAGCGCTGATAAGCATCGGCATAAGCGGGAATAAGGGTTGGGTTGGGATCAATGGTTGTTCGAAGCGCTGGCTTGCTGAAGACACCCTCGGTGGAACCGAGAGCCGCAGCTTGACCCAGGCCTGCAGCCCCAAGAGAGGCTCCGAAATCGCCGTCGATTGGGACATCAATCGGCATTTCCAAGAGGCTCGCGATGATCTCCAGCCAGACCTCAGATCTGGACCCGCCGCCAACAGCCAGCAGACGGTCAACTTTCGTGCCGGCAGCGGTCAACGCTACGAGGCAGTCTTTCAAGGCAAAGGCCACCCCATCCAAAACGGCATGGGTCAGCTCAGCATCGCCCGTCTCGTGGGAAATCCCGGCAAACCCTGCCCGGATCGCCATGTCATTGTGGGGCGTCCGCTCGCCGCCGAGATACGGAAGGAAAGACACATATGACGGCCCAGCCGCGCTCCCAAGCGCCGCCGTCAACTCCCCCGGGGTTTTCTTCAGCCGGCTTGCCAGCCAGTTGAGACTGTCGGTCGCCGACAGGATCACGCCCATCTGGTGCCATGTGTTTGGCACGGCATGACAAAAGGCATGGACAGCATTTTCCACATTGGGCGAGAAGCGATCATTGGTGACAAAAAGCACCCCGGACGTGCCAAGCGAGACAAACCCGGAGCCCGGCTCCACCGCTCCGACCCCGCAGGCGGATGCGGCGTTGTCGCCACCGCCGCCGGCAACAACCGGAGCCTTGTCAAATCCCCAGCGGGCGCACAGATCTGACGTCACTTCACCTGAGACGTCCGACCCTTCCACGAGGCGCGGCATGTTCTGGCGGTTCAAACCTGTGGCGGCTAAAAGCTCGTCGCTCCAGTCGCGCTTTGCCACATCCATCCAGAGCGTTCCGGCGCTGTCGGACATCTCCCCGGCATAGATCCCGGTGAGTTTAAAACGCACATAGTCCTTGGGCAGCAGAACCATGGCCGTCTTTGCAAAGACTTCCGGCTCGTTCTCACGCACCCACTGCAACTTTGGGGCTGTGAAACCCGGCATCACCCGGTTGCCGCCAAGGCTCAGGAACTTCGGTTCTACCGCTTCAAGATCCGCGCATTGTTTTGCGGACCGCCCGTCATTCCACAAGATGCAAGGCCTCAAGGGCTTGCCGTCTGCATCCAGCAGCGTCGCTCCATGCATGTGACCGGACAATCCGATGCCTCTCACGGCGGCCATCTTTGAAGGCACTTGCAGCTTCAAACTGTCGAGGACCGTTTCGCAGGCGGTCCACCAGCTCTCCGGATCCTGTTCGGACCAGCCTGGGTGCGGACGCTCGACTGTCAACTCCGCCGTTGCGGACGCCACAAGGACCTGATTTTCATCGAGCAAGATCGCTTTGACCGAACTGGTACCAATATCAAGGCCAATAAACATGAGGTGCGTTCCTCATTTTGGTTTCAAAAGAATGCCGAAGCCTCAACCTTGAGGCCCGGCATTGGCAAATCGTCCGAATTTACCCAAACAATGAGTGCGGTCAATTCGAGGGATGGCCCGCACCATCGCGCGGGCCAAAAAGTCTATCCGACGACCGTGTCGTCAACAATTGCGCCAGGTCCTGGTGTTGCGCCTGGAGGGCACTTGCCCAGGATGATCATGCCGAGGACATCATCATCAGTGACATCACCAGTCTTGGCTGTCCCGACCAGCTGACCGTTCTTCATGACGGCAATCCGGTCACATAGCTGAAAGACATCGTGGATGTCGTGGCTGATCAGGAAGATACCGAGGCCCTGCTTCTTCAGCTCCTGAATGAGCTCGGCCACCATCTGGGTTTCATGCACCCCGAGCGCCGCCGTCGGCTCATCCATGATCAGGATCTTGGCGTTGAAGTAGACGGCCCGGGCAATCGCAACGGACTGACGTTGACCACCAGACAAGGCTTTCACCGGCGCATGGAACTTTTTGAAGTTCGGGTTGAGACGGCCCATGATCTTGCGGGTTTCCGCCTCCATGGCATCGTCGTCGACGAACCCGAGTGGCGACGTCAGCTCCCGGCCTAGAAACAGGTTCGACGCGGCATCGAGATTGTCTGCCAGCGCAAGCGTCTGGTAGATGGTCTCAATGTTTTGAGCCCGCGCATCACGTGGCGAATGAATATGGACTTCATTGCCATTGATGCGGATCTCACCGCTGTCGGCCTTGTAGGCCCCGGACAGGATTTTGATCAGCGTCGACTTGCCGGCACCATTGTGGCCAAGAAGACCGACCACTTCGCCGGGAAAAAGGTCAACAGAGACATGGTCCACTGCGCGGACCCCGCCAAAGGAGATGCACATGTCTTTCATTTCTACGAGAGGGGCGGTCATTGTTACTCTCCCGTGCGCTTGCGGTAGATGATGTCGACCAGAACGGCGAGCACAAGCACCGTACCGACAACAATGTTCTGGAGCGGGGCATCGACACCAACCATCGCCATGCCCGATTGCAATGACTGCATGATCAGGGCACCGAGAATTGCGCCGTAGATCGTACCGACACCACCGGCCAGAGCCGTACCGCCGATAACCGCAGCCGCAATGACGCGGAGTTCGTCAAGTGTGCCGATATCATTGGTGGAGAACCCGAGCCGGGCTGCGGCGACGGCTGCGGCCAGAGCACTGAGGCCGCCCATGATGGCAAACACTTTGACCGTCAAGAACCGTGTGTTGATGCCGGAAAGTTCAGCTGCATCCGGATTGCCGCCGGTCGCGAAGATATAGCGGCCGAGCCGTGTGCGGCGCGCAACAACAGTCATGACCACAGCCACAACAATGAGAAGGACGACTGAGTACGGAATGCCATAGCCCATGGTCAGGCCTTCCGGCAGTGTCTCGCCAGATGCCTCAAACATACGGCGCAACCGGGCTTTCGGGATGTCGTATGCGTTCAGGATCGCAACAAACCCGAGAATTGCCGCCGTCGTGATTACGCCCATTGTGACTTCCGCCCAGACCGGTTTGACCGGGAACCCATGCGAGGACTTGCGGCGGCGCGAAGCGATCTGAAGCCAGAGGGCGGCCGCAACGGCCAGAATGCCGAAGATCCAGGACCCGGTTTCGCCCATTGTCCCGCCGATACCACCGATCATCGTGAAGGTATCGTCGAGTGGCCCGATCGTCTGACCAGAGGTGATGAACCAGGCAACGTTCCGCCAAACGAGAAGCCCGCCAAGCGTAACGATAAAGGCGGGAATGCCAAGATAGCCGATCATCCAGCCCTGGAAACCGCCAATGATCACTCCGACGGCAACACCGGACAGGATGGCCAGCACCCAGATTACCGGGTGTCCGAGCCCCATGAATTGCGGCAGGATATCCGTCTGGACCACTGCCATCACAGCTGCAACAGTGGCGAGCACCGAGCCAACCGACAAATCGATGTGGCGTGTGACGATAACGAAGACCATGCCTGTTGCCATGATCGCAACGGATACGGTCTGGATCGTCAGGTTGAAGATGTTGCGCGGGGTCAGGAACCGGCCTTCGGTGAACACATTGAACACCAGGCACAGGACGATGAACGCGCCAATCATGCCCAAAAGGCGCGTATCCAGCTGCAACGCGGTAAAGAAGTTTCGTGCCGTCGGGCTCTTAGAGCCGGACAGTGCCGTATCGGACATTGCGGTTACTCCTGCTTGGAGACCATTTGCTTTTTCAAAAGCCGGGTGGCCAGCCCATGGGGACTGACCTTTCCGGCGCCCCGATCATGCGGTCCGGGCTGATAGCCCGGACCGTTTCGTTATTTTTCTTAGTTACAAGGAGCCGGGCCGTTTTCGACGCCCTGGCACAGATCGTCCTTGGAGATCCAGCCGGCATCAACAACAGCAGTCAGGTTGTCCTTGGTGATCGGCATCGGAGCCAGGAACTTCGCAGTCAGCTCGGTGCCGCCTGGTGAAGTCCAGCTGCTTGCGCCGTCCACTGACGACATCTCACCGCCGTTGGCGAGCGCAACGGCGATTTCACCGGCGGCCTTGCCAAGATCCCGCGCATCTTTCCAAACGGACACGGTCTGCGTACCGCGGGCAACACGGTTCAGGGCAGCATGATCACCATCCTGACCGGAAACCGGAGTGCCTTCCATGCCTTGTGCAGTCAGAGCAGCAACTGCACCGCCAGCAGTGCCGTCGTTGGACGCAACCACCGCATCAACGTTGTTGTCGTTGGCGGTCAGGATCTGCTCCATGTTGCGCTGAGCGTTCGCCGGCAACCAGCCATCGGTGTAAGCTTCACCAACGATCTTGATGTCGCCGCTGTCGATTGCTGCTTGAAGAACTTCCTGCTGACCACCGCGCAGGAAGTCTGCGTTCGGATCGGTAGGGGAGCCCTTGATCATCACGTAGTTGCCCTTCGGCTGTACAGCCAGAACGGCAGCTGCCTGCATACGGCCGACTTCAACGTTGTCGAAGGTCAGGTAGAACGCCCGCGGATCCTCGATCAAACGGTCGTAGCCGACGACTGGAATGCCTTCGTCAGCCGCAGCCTGAACAGCCGGGCCGATCGCTTGCGCGTCCTGGGCGAGGATGATCAAAGCGTTTGCGCCCTGTGCGATCAATGCCTCAACGTCGGACAGCTGCTTGGCAGAAGAACTTTGAGCATCGGCGGAGATGTATTTCGCGCCCGCAGCGTCCAGAGCGGACTTGATCGCAGCTTCATCAGTTTTCCAGCGCTCTTCCTGGAAGTTGGACCAGCTAACACCAACCACGATGTCTTCAGCGTGGGCAGCGGTCAGAGCAGTTGCGGACACAAGGGCGCCCGCCAGCAATGTGGTGAACTTGCGCATCGTTATCATTCCTCCCATCGGTGCCGCATGATGTCGAAGCGCAGCACCTGAAACACGTTTGTTTGTGGCCGGACCGGATCCGGTAAAAATGGGACAACCTTATTGTTATTTTTTTTGGACCCCGAAAAAAAGTTGCTCTAAAGCGCGGCTCCTGTCAACATGGTTTTGCGAAACTTTGACTTCGAAGAGAGGACTTCGAAGAAAAAATCGCCAAAAAGCCCGGAAAACGCGGCGTAAGAAAATGATTTGGGAGCGAGCGCAAACATCATGACACGCAAGGCGGACCGGGATCAGATCCGGCGGCAGAATAGAAGCATTGTTCTACAGGCACTTCGGCGGAATGGTCCAACAGCCAGGATTGATCTGGGTAAAATAACGCGGCTGAGCCCAGCCACCGTCACGGCAATCACCTCCGATCTGCTCGATCAGAAACTGATCATCAGCGTGGAGAGCGATGAACCGAAATCGCATCAGGCCCGTGGGCGTCCGCGAACGCTTTTGCGGCTCAATCCGGAAGCCGCCTACACGGTCTGTATCCGCCTCTCCGTGAACACGATGGATCTCTCGCTTGTTGATTTTGCCGGCACAATCGCAGCGAGCTTGAGAACGCAGTACGACAGCGCCACCGCCGATGCAGACAGTTTTCCTCCGGTCCTGATTGCTGCGATCCGCCAATTCATTGCAGATGCTGGCATCTCCGAGGCGCAAGTCCAGGAAATTGGTGTGGCAGCACAAGGCGTTGTGGAAACCGAAGCGGGCCTGGTCGCCTGGAGTCCGGCGTTTTCGGGCCGCAAGATACCGGTGGTTGCCCCCTTGCATCAGGCCTTTGGCGCAGACTGCTATATTTCCAACGATACCAATATGATCACCGAGGCCTTGCACTGGTCGGATCCGGAGCGGTACAGCGGGACGTTCACGGTGATCATGCTCGATTATGGCGTTGGCATGGGCCTTTACCTCGACAACCATCTCTTTTCCGGTGCCAGCGGCACAGCTGCGGAATTCGGGCATGCCAATCACATTCCGGACGGCGCTTTGTGCCGGTGTGGCAAGAAAGGGTGCCTGGAAGCCTATCTTTCCGATTATGCGCTGGTGCGATCCGCATCACAGTTGCCTGAAGACACAGACCCGGCGGATATTAAGGCCGGCGTCGAAGGTCTTGAAAAACTGATTGAAACTGCGGACGCGGGTGATGAAAACGCCCGAAAGGCATTTCACCAGGCCGGGCGCGTTCTCGGATACGGGCTCGCCAGAGTGATTGCTCTGATCGACCCGAAACGCATCGTGCTGACAGGCGCTGCGATGCGAGCCTACACGTTCATGGAAAAAGGCGTGTGGGAAGGCTTGAAAGATGCGCTTGTCGAGGACTTGCGCAACAACTTCACACTTGATGTGATGCCTTGGAACGAAGACTTCATCAGGACAGGTCTGGTGGCCCAATCGATGGAACGGCTCGATATGGATTTCTTGGGAGCGCAAGTGAAAGCGCCGAGGCGGGAAGCTTCATGACCCGGCGCAATTCTCTCCTGATCGGCATTGCGGCTCTGGCGGCTTTCCCCGCACACGGGCTCGCTGATGAAACGCTGCCCCCGTGGAGCGAACGAACCATCCTGGAAGATGTGGATCTCAAGGCTCTGGCGGAGTCCGGAAAAGATCCAATACCTGTGCTGCAGCCGCTTGGCGAAACGCTTTTCGAAGCAAAGTTCACCAGCCTCGACGGAGCCGGCCGGCCGGATGCCACCGGTGCCATCGTGCCAACGAAAGTCCGGCGGCAGTCTCATTTGACTTTTCAGCGGCTGGCTGGTCCGGACGCCAACGCTTGCGCGTCTTGTCACAATGAACCAGTCATGGGCGGTGCAGGATCCTTTGCCGTCAATGTCTTCGTGTCAGAAGGTTTTGAAAGTGCAGACTTCGACACGATCGACCCGCAGTTTTCGAACGAGCGCAACACCAACGCCTTGCAGGGCGCGGGCCTGATCGAGTTGCTCGCCCGGGAAATGACAACAGATCTGCGCGCCCAGCGCAGCGCAGTCCTTCAAGACGCCAGGACAACCGGATCCACTGCTACCACGGACCTAGAGACCAAAGGAATTTCGTTTGGGCGCCTCACCGCACATCCGGACGGAACTCTCGATGTGTCTGAATTGGACGGAATCGACGACGATCTAACTCTCCGGCCCTTCGGTCAAAAAGGTGTCTTTGCGTCGCTGCGCCAATTCACCGTCAATGCGATGAATGATCATCACGGCATTCAGGCTGATGAACGATTCGGTGCCCGCTGGACCGGGACAGATGATTTCGATGCAGACGGGTTCGCCCACGAATTCAGCGATGGGCAAATCTCGGCCCTTGTTGCCTGGCAGGCAACCCTGCCACCGCCTGGCAGAAAACAGGACATGCCGGAAATCTGGGAAAAAGCCGCTGCACGAGGTGAACTAATCTTTGACGAGATCGGCTGTACCTCCTGCCATGTTCCGGCCCTTCCACTCGACAGTCTTGTCTTTCACGATCCGGGTCCATTCGACACAGCAGGCACCTTGCGTCAAAGCGATGTGAACCAGCCGCTCGCCCTTGATCTTGCAACACTGGAGTGGGTGAAAACCCTGCCAAGGGATGACAGCGGGCGCGTTCTGGTCCCGCTCTTCGGCGACCTGAAACGCCACAAGATCGCTGATCCGGCCAATGACACACTCGGCAACGAGCTCCTGGCGCAACGGTTCGTGGCACGGGATGTCTTCATCACGGCGGAACTCTGGGGGATCGGAAGCACGGCCCCTTATGGGCATCGCGGCGACCTGACGACCTTGAACGAGGTGATCCTTGCCCATGGTGGGGATGCTGCCGACAGCCGCAAGGCCTATGCCAGTCTCGATGAGGGTGGCCGCCAGTCCATCATCGCCTTCCTGCGCAGTCTGGAGATCACCCAATGATTTTTAGACGGTCCGGACTTCTAGTCTGCATAGCAGGCGTTTGCACGGGTCTGACAAATTCGGCCTTGGCAAACGGTCAGACCTCGCTCGCCCACATCCCCTCTTTTGTCGAAGAAGCCGCAAATGCTGGTATTACGCATACCTACGACGGGGCATGGGAGTATTTCGTCGGCGGCGGGGTTGCAATTTTTGACTGCAACGGCGATCGCCGTCCCGACATGTTTCTGGCGGGCGGCAAAAACCCGGCCAAGCTTTACCGCAACCAAAGCCTCACGGGCGGAAAACTCAACTTCGAATCGGTTTCGGACTATGGCCCAAACGACAAGCAGCTCTCCAAGGTACTCGGCGCCTACCCGCTGGATGTCGATAACGATGACATCCTTGATCTTGTTCTCTTGAGACTGGGTGAAAACCTGATCCTGAAAGGCACGGGCGACTGCACCTTCGACGTTGCCAACCGCGCGCTCGGCTTCGACGGCGGACGGGAATGGACAACAGCCTTTTCCGCAACCTTTGAGGATGGCAACGCCTACCCGACACTAGCCTTTGGGAACTATGTCGATCGCTCGGCGCCCGGCTCGCCCTGGGGGACATGCCACGACAACTTTCTCTTCCGGCCGGAAGTATCTGCGGACGGACGCGTCAGCTACCCGGAGCCGATCCGCTTGTCACCCGGATATTGCAGCCTCTCGATCTTGTTTACAGACTGGAACCGCTCGGGCGAGCCGTCCCTGCGCATCTCCAATGACCGGCATTACTATCGCGGCGGCCAGGAACAGCTCTGGGCTGTTCCGCCGGGCAGGCCGCCACGCCCTTACCGCAAGACGGACGGTTGGCAGCATTTGAAAATCTGGGGAATGGGCATCGCCTCCATCGATTTAAATGTCGATGGCTTCCCGGAATATGCGCTGACCAGCATGGGCGACACCAAGCTTCAACAACTGGATGATGAGGCGGACGAAACCGTCCCCGTCTACCAGGACATCGCCTTTGATCTTGGTGTGACAGCGCACCGACCCTACACCGGCGATGATTTGAAGCCTTCAACCGGCTGGCATTCGGAGTTTCAGGACGTCAACAATGACGGGCTCTGGGATCTCTTTATCGCAAAGGGCAATGTCGAGGCGATGCCCGACTTTGCCGAGTTCGACCCGGACAACCTCTTGCTGGGCCAGTGGAGCGGCAAGTTCTCCGAGACCGGAGAAGCCTCTGGCATCGCGCTCGACCGGCGTGGCCGGGGAGCCGGTCTTGCAGACTTCAACTCCGACGGTCTTTTGGATCTCGTGGTGGTGAACCGGTCCGCGCCGGTCAGCCTGTTCCGCAATACCGGGGCTGGATCCACTGATAAACCGCGTCCGCTCGGCAACTGGCTCTCAATTGACGTCCGCCAGCCCGACACGGCGAATACCCGCGCGGTTGGCGCAAAAATCAGCGTTAAAACGGGCAACCGAACCGTCGTCAAAGACATAGAAGTCGGTGCGGGGCATGCCTCCGGACAACTCGGGTTTGTTCATTTTGGCCTTGGCGTTGCCGAACGGGCAAATGTGCGAATCAAATGGCCGGACGGCGATTGGAGCCACAGTTACCGCGTTTTCGCGAACTCGCACGTCATCATAGACCGGGGCTCAGAAAAGGCGCGCTTCTGGTATCCGGAGTGAGCCGCGTTTAGCGGGCCGGGCGTCGCCGTCGGTAGAGGATACGGTTCATGCTCTCAACATGGCGCTCGGGCTGAAACCCGACCTTTTGCAACAGTTTCTGGGATGCTACATTTTTCGGGTGCGCAAACGCCGACACCAGAGGCAATTCAATCTTGATGTCGGCGACCTTAAGCGCTGCCAACGACAGTTCCGCGCCGTATCCCTGGCCCCAAGCTTTGGGATGATAGAAAAACGCGAGCTCCGGCCCCCATCCGGGGTCGAACGGATCATCATACAGTCCACCCCAACCGATAATTTCCGGCTCTCCCTTTACCCGAACTGTCCAAGGAGCAAATCCGTCCCGCCGGCGGCGCCACTCATGGACCGCAATCCGCCTTCGGCATGACGCCAGATCCTTGTCGATTTGGGTGAATTGCATTGCCCACGGATCCCCAAGAAAACCGTAGAACTCAGGCACCTCGGAAAGTCTGGGTCTCGTGAGCAGCAATCGGTCAGTCTCGACATTCCCGCTCAAGGGTATTTTCCTTTCACCAAGACACCACCTGACCGCCATGCGGTGTGTTTTTTCGATCCGAAAAACTGCCGGAAATCGGAATATCTGATTGAAAACACTCCAGCCGAACCTGCGAGTTTGGCACCATTTTGCCCTATGGCGAAAATTTAATCACGCCCAAAATATAAACTAAACTACTGATGTTTCAGTAATATTATTGCTGAGTTTTTGCTTCCAGTTTTTAATTGTTCTAAAAATATTTGACTAACTGTTCAAATTTTTGCCCAATACCCTCACGAGCAGCCTCAAATGAAAGAAGGATGCCGTTCCCAAAAACGATCGCCAACCTTCCGGAGATCTTCATGACCCAGACCAAAGCCGGCCCCGATATTGCCGCCGGACGCTTGCCTCAGGAAGCATACGCTGAAAACTTCAGCGATCTGCATCCGCTGCTGGAACCGCACGAGGCACAGGTCGAGGCAGACCGGTGCTACTTCTGTTACGACGCACCTTGCATGCAAGCGTGCCCGACCAGCATCGACATTCCGCAATTCATCCGCCAGATCTCAACGGGCAATCCGACCGGATCGGCGAAGACCATCTTTGACCAGAACATTCTGGGCGGCATGTGCGCCCGGGTTTGCCCAACGGAGACCTTGTGCGAACAGGTGTGTGTGCGCGAAGTCGCAGAAGGCAAGCCGGTTCAGATCGGTCAGCTCCAGCGCTATGCCACTGATCACTACATGGCCGAAAATGAAACGCAGCCATATCAACGGGCGGCCAGCACTGGCAAAAAAGTTGCTGTGGTCGGCGCCGGCCCGGCTGGTCTTGCCTGTGCGCACCGCCTCGCCATGCACGGTCATGACGTGACCCTGTTCGACGCACGCGAAAAGGCAGGCGGCCTGAACGAATTTGGAATTGCATCCTACAAATCAGTCGACAACTTTGCGGCCCGTGAAGTCGAGTTTGTTCTCTCGATCGGCGGCATCGAGCTCAAGACCGGATCGCGTCTTGGCGATAATCTGAACCTCGCGGATCTGCGCGCGTCCTACGATGCCGTGTTCCTCGGCATTGGCCTTGGCGGTGTGAATGCGCTTGGCCTCGACGGCGAAGACAAGGGCGGCTCTCTGGATGCTGTCGACTACATCGCCAACCTGCGCCAGGCTGACGATCTTGGAAAACTTCCTGTTGGCCGGCGGGTGGTCGTTATCGGCGGCGGCATGACCGCGGTCGATATCGCAGTTCAGACCAAGCTGCTCGGTGCCGATGATGTCACCATTGCCTATCGGCGCGGTCAGGATCGCATGAACGCATCCGAATATGAGCAACACCTTGCGCAGACCAATGGCGTCAAGATCATGACTTGGGCACAGCCCAAGGCACTTGTGGCTGCAAACGGCTCGGTTACGGGGATTGAACTGGAACGGACACAGGATCAAGATGGATCCCTAACCGGAACCGGTGAAATCGTAACACTCAAAGCTGATATGGTCTTCAAGGCCATCGGCCAGACACTGGTGGATACGGATCTCGGTGGCGCCCTGACCCTCGAGAAGGGCCGGATTGTGGTGGACGCGGACCGCAAGACCAGCCTCGATGATGTGTGGGCGGGCGGCGACTGCGTTGCTGGCGGCGAAGACCTTACGGTCGCAGCCGTCGAAGACGGTAAAATCGCCGCAGAAGCCATCAACGCCGCGCTGAGCGCCTGAACGGCCGAGGGAGAAACACATGGCTGATCTGACGACAAATTTTATCGGCATCAAGTCGCCGAACCCGTTCTGGCTGGCCTCCGCGCCACCGACGGACAAGGAATACAACGTTGTCCGCGCCTTCAAGGCAGGCTGGGGCGGCGTTGTCTGGAAAACGCTTGGCGATGGCGACCCGGTCGTCAACGTCAACGGGCCGCGCTACGGAGCCATTCACGGCAAGGACCGGCAACTGATCGGGCTCAACAACATCGAGCTGATCACCGACCGCCCACTGGAGGTCAACCTTCGGGAGATCAAACAGGTCAAACGTGATTGGCCGGACCGTGCGCTGGTTGTGTCGCTGATGGTTCCCTGCGAAGAGCAGAACTGGATCGATATCCTCAAGGCAGTTGAAGACACCGAGGCAGACGGTGTGGAACTCAACTTCGGCTGTCCGCACGGCATGAGCGAACGCGGCATGGGATCCGCTGTAGGTCAGGTGCCGGAATACATCGAGATGGTCACGCGGTGGGTGAAAAAGCACTCCCGCATGCCCTGTATCGTCAAGCTGACGCCGAACATCACCGACATCCGTAAACCGGCGCAGGCCGCAAAAGCGGGCGGTGCGGACGCGGTTTCCCTGATCAACACGATCAACTCCATCGTTAGCGTCGATCTGGATGCCATGTCACCGGCCCCCATGGTCGACGGCAAGGGCGCTCATGGCGGTTATTGCGGCCCGGCCGTGAAACCGATTGCGCTCAACATGGTGGCCGAAATCGCCCGCGACCCGGAAACACACGGCCTGCCGATTTCCGGCATTGGCGGCGTGACCACTTGGCGCGATGCGGCGGAGTTCATGGCGCTTGGTGCCGGGTCCGTGCAGGTCTGTACAGCCGCTATGACCTACGGCTTCAAGGTGGTTGAGGACATGATTGAGGGCCTCAGCGACTGGATGGATGAAAAGGGCTATACGTCGGTTGATCAGGTCGTCGGCCGGGCGGTTCCGAACGCCTCGGACTGGCAGCATCTGAACCTCAACTACATTGCCAAGGCGAAGATCGACCAGGATCTCTGCATCCAGTGCGGCCGTTGCCACATTGCTTGTGAGGACACGTCCCACCAGGCAATCACCAACATGGTGGATGGCGCGCGCAAGTTCGAGGTGATCGACGAGGAATGCGTCGGCTGTAACCTTTGCGTCAACGTTTGCCCGGTTGAGAACTGCATCACCATGGAGCAGATGGCCCCCGGCACCATTGATCCGCGCACCAACAAGGTGGTCGAGGAGAAATACGCCAACTGGACAACCCATCCGAACAACCCGATGGCGGTGCCCGAAGCTGCGGAATAACTCCGGCTGCAGGGCCAGAACACCAACGCAGGCAAGGCTTCCTTGCCTGCGTTTTTGTTACCGCTTGCCGTAATAAAGCCCGACGACGTGCTCCGCTTCAGCGAAAAACAACCAGCGCGAGGCAAACGTTCCGATCAGGAAGGCAATTCCTGCAACGGCGACAACCGGCAGGCTGGCAGGCAACAGGGCGATCAGCACGATCGGCAGCACGCAATTGAGCGCAAATGCGATGATCCGCAGCTTTTGCGCATGCTTCCGGCCGACCGTGAACACCATCTCCTTCAGAAGATAATTCGTGCCGGTATGAGGCGGCTCAAACAGGCGCACCTTGCCGCGCTCGCCAAGTCCGGTTGCGGTTTCCATCGTGTGTCCGCGTTCGGAAAAACGGCGGTCTCCGAAGATCCAATAAAGGCTCTGAACCAACCCGGCAATTGCGAGCAGTAGAACGGCGCCAAACCCCTGTCCGGCGAGGATAGCGCCACCCGCCAAGGATAGGGACACCAGATGCAAAGGTGTCAGCCAATGGTTCCATCGTGGCACGGTGGCGAGCTGCGCATAGATCATCGCGGTGGCATACACTGTTGCAACACAAAGCAATGCACCGGTCACGCCAATCGGCGCCAGCGTTACGTCGAAGAAAACGGCTGCAAAACCGTGGATCCCCATGAAGACAAGCGCAAGCACGGACAGCCAGGCCTCACGCGACAGCCAGCTTGACCGCCACTGGGTGAAGGCCAGAAGACTGCGCTGCGGATTGCCAAGGTGAAAGGTTGCCGAAAGCAGCCCGCCGACAGCGAGCGCAAAGCCGATCAGATAAGCGAAAAACGCTGTCCAGCCGGTTACCGCCGGAAGACCAAGACCCAGCCAGGCCAAGAAACCGAACCCAAGCCCGGACAACACCGTGAAAATGATGACTGAGGGAGCAGGATGCATCAGAGCGCCTCCAATGCTTTGTCGAGCCAGCGCAAAAAGCCCTTTGGCGTTTCGGCAACTGGCTGCATCGAGTCCGAACCGGCCGATACTTCCGCGAGCTTATCCTTCGGTCGCGGGGGAAGATACTTGTTCACCGGCTTGGTTCCCTGTTCGGGCATCAAATCGAAACCACCGCGCTCGGCCACAAGGCGGGACACATCGCTGTCCGGATCGCCGAGATCCCCGAAATGCCGGGCGCCAGCGGGACAGGTTCTGACACAAGCCGGCACCCGGTCCACTTCTTCCAGGTTCTCGTTGTAGATCCGATCAACGCAAAGGGTGCATTTCTTCATCACACCTTCGGCCTGATCGAGTTCCCGGGCCCCATAAGGACACGCCCAGGCACACAGGCCACAGCCAATGCAGGCATCTTCATTGACCAGAACAATCCCATCTTCTCGGCGTTTGTAGCTTGCGCCGGTCGGGCAGACGGTGACGCACGGCGCGTCATCGCAATGCAGGCACGATTTCGGAAAATGGATCGTCTGGGCCGGCCCTGTCTCCGGCTGAACCTCGAAGGAATGGATGCGGTTGAGGAAAGATCCGACCGGGTCCTTGCCGTAAGCATCCATGTCACTGAGAGGCGCGCCATAGTTTTCCGTATTCCAGCCCTTGCAGGCGGTCACGCAGGCATGGCACCCGACGCAGGTGTCGAGATCGATAACGAGCCCAAGCTTCTTATCTGTTGTTTGCGGCAACTGGGTCATGAGCGCACCTGCTGTCGAACAGTATTCGGGCCTGTTCCAACCGGGGACTTGATGGGATCAAAAGCCGGTTGGCTTTCCGGGGGCGGCTCCGCACGCTCGATCTGCACCCGCAGATCGAACCAGGCAGCTTGTCCGGTAATCGGATCGGAGTTTGACCACCTGAGGCCATCGCCTTTCGGCGGCAACAACTCGTGGATCAGATGATTGAGCAAGAAGCCTTTGTTTGCCTCCGGCGCATCCCCATCCAGCGCCCAAGCGCCTTTTCGTTTGCCGATGGCGTTCCATGTCCACACGGTGTTTTCATTGAGCGCTGCCATGTGAGCAACCGGTACAACAATCTCCCCATGGGGCGAGGTTACCTTTGCCCAATCCCCTTCGGTAAAGCCGTTCTCTTCCCAAATCCGTGTCGGGACATAAAGCGGGTTCCGGCCGTGGATCTGCCGGAGCCAGGCATTCTGACTGCCCCATGAATGATACATCGCCATTGGCCGCTGGGTCAGCGCATGAACCGGATAGGTGTCCGGGTCCGCGATGGAATCGCTGAGCGGTGGATACCAAACGGGCAACGGGTCGAAGGCTTGCCTGACTTGATCTCTCAAACGATCGGGCGGTTGCCGGTCGCCGTGCCCTTCCGCGGCCAGCTGGAACCGGCGCATGGGTTCGGAATAGATCTCAAACAGGTAGGGCTGCGGGTTGTCGAACAGACCCAGATTCACCGCCCAGTCCTGATAGGCCGCATTCCAGGGCTTATAAAACGCTGCTTCCTCCGGGATATGTTCGACGAAGAAACTGCCGTTTTCGATGTAGCGATCCAACTGGGCCGGGTTCACCTCACCGCGGCCAGCTTGCTCGCCATTCCCACGGAAACCAGCGAGCGGGCCGATCCCCGGCCGGCGCTCATGATTGACGATGTAGTCGGCATAGTCTGCATATTTGGCGCTGCCGTCTTCGTTGACGAAACCGGGCAGGCCAAGCCGTGCACCTAGATCCACCAGGACGGATTGGAAGCCACGCACGTCGCGGTCAGGCTCAATCACCGGCCAGCGGATCGCATCGGCTGCCGCATCCGCTTCGCAGATCGGCCGGTCCAGCAAACTGATGCAGTCGTGCCGTTCCAGATAAGTGGTGTCCGGCAGGATTAGATCCGCATAGGCGACCATCTCCGAGGAATAGGCGTCCGAATAGATGATCTTGGGGATCACATAGTCGCCGTTCTCATCCTTATCAGTCAGCATCTCCATGACACCACGGGTGTTCATGGACGAATTCCAAGACATGTTCGCCATATAAAGAAACAGCGTGTCGATCTTGTAAGGATCGCCCGCATGGGCGTTGGAAATCACCATATGCATGAGGCCATGGGCCGACATCGGGTTTTCCCAGGAAAACGCCTTGTCGATCCGCGCCGGCGTGCCGTCGTCTTTCAACGCCAGATCGTTCGGGCCGCGGACGAAGCCAAGATGCGGGCCATCCAGCGGACAATCCGGCTGGGTCTTGCAATGGGGCGTCGGGTGCGCTGTGACCGGCTTCGGGTAAGGTGGCTTAAACCGGAAGCCACCCGGAACCTCGACCGTTCCAAGCAGGATCTGCAGCACATGTAATGACCGGCAAGTCTGGAACCCGTTGGAGTGGGCAGAAACCCCGCGCATGGCGTGGAAACTCACCGGCCGTCCCGGCATGGTCTGATGGGTTTCCCCGCGGAAATCGGTCCACGGTTGCTCGATCTCGAATGCTTCTTCGAACGCCACGCGGGCAAGCTCTGCGGCAACAGCCCGGATCTTGCCGGCAGTTACGCCGCAGGCTTCAGCGACCGCCTCCGGGGCGTAGGCATCATCCAGATAGCGCTCCGCCAGATGCTGAAAGACCGTCCTGCAGGACACGCCATCTGCGTCATATTCTGCACCGAGATCCGGTCGGACACCTTTCTGGTCGAATGGTGCCGGTTTTCCGGTCACCCGGTCGATCACAAGGGACTTGCCGTCAGCATCTTTCAGCAGCAATCCGTGGTCGTCAGACTCTGGATTGTCGATCACCAAACAGGGGGCATTTGTGAAGCGGGCCAGATACTCAAGATCGATATGTCCAGTTCTCAAAAGCACATGGCAGAGAGACAAAATGAACAGTCCATCCGTACCCGGGGTGATTCCAACCCACTCATCGGCAATGGCGTTGTAGCCGGACCGGACCGGGTTCACACCGATGACCTTACCGCCCCGCGCCTTCAGTTTGCCGAGGCCCATCTTGATCGGATTGGAGTCGTGATCTTCTGCCACACCGAACAGCATGAAGAGTTTGGTGCGGTCCCAATCCGGCTGCCCAAATTCCCAAAAGGCGCCACCGATCGTGTAGATACCGCCGGCTGCCATGTTGACCGAACAAAAGCCGCCATGAGCGGCATAGTTGGGGGTACCGAAGTTCTGTGCCCAGAAACTGGTGAAGCTCTGGGATTGGTCGCGACCGGTGAAAAATGCCAGCTTTTCAGGAGCGGTCTTGCGGATGGGCTCTAACCAGGAAACGGCTGTTTTCAGAGCTTCTTCCCAGCTGATTTCCTCAAATTCACCCGACCCACGCGGGCCTGATCTCCTGAGCGGTTTGCGCAACCTGGACGGTGCGGTGACCTGCATGATCCCGGATGCGCCCTTGGCGCAGAGCACGCCCTTGTTCACCGGATGATCCCGATTGCCCTCGATGTATGCGACTTTCCCGTCCTTTAAATGGACGTTGATCCCACATCGGCAGGCACACATGTAACAGGTGGTTTTTCGTATTTCATCGGAGACAGCCGGAGACGTCTCCACCATCGGTTGACTATGATTGAGCACATCCCCTCCCAAGGCGTCTCTAGAAATCGCATCCTGCCAAACTGCGCCACAGCGAAATCTGAGTTTCATTTGGGCGCTTTTATGAGTACGGCTTTCCAACTGAAGACTTGAGTTGGCTTGACGTCAAGAGGGGCAGAACACTTCTGCGGCTGAAGTGAGCCTCTGTTTTTTCTTTGCGCAATTAGAATACTCGGGCGCGCTTCTGACGGCCTAGGCATGGATCACAAGATGGGCTAGCGTTCGCAAATTCTGTCCGGAGGCCCCCTTGGATTCAAACCGCCTGCTTCTCACATGTTCCATTGGCCTTTGTGCCGTCGTCGGCTTGTGGGGTGTCATCGACCCGGAAGGCCTACAGGCTATCGCGCGCGAGATCGTTGATCAGTACTTCATAAGCCGCGGCTGGTTCGTGATGCTGTCTGTCACGATCATGCTGCTGTTCTGTCTTGGTCTGACCTTCAGCCGTTTTGGCGACATCCGCCTCGGTGCCGATGATGACCGGCCGGAATACTCGACACCGACCTGGATCGCCATGCTGTTTGCCGCCGGTATGGGTGTCGGACTGTTGTTTTGGGCAGTGGCGGAGCCCCTGACTCATTTTGCGTTCTTGAAAGACAAGACGTCGGTCCCGGAAGCTGCCGATTTCGCGCTGCTGGCGACAAACTTCAACTGGGGCATTCATGCCTGGGCGATTTATGGCACGACGGCGCTGGCGATTGCTTATTTCAGCTTCCGGCGGGGCACGCCGATGCTGGTCAGTGCGCCTATCAAAAGCCTGTTCCCGGGCGAGAAGTGGGCCAATCTTGTTGGCTGGTTTTCAGACTTCATGGCCATTGCTGCTATCGCCATCGGTGTCGGCGGATCGATTGCCATGGGTGTGTTTCAGGTTGCCGATGGCGTGTCGGTTCTTGCTGGCACTCAAACGGCTGCACCATGGCTAGTCGGCTTGATCTTTGTTGTCATGGTCATCGCCTATATCCCACCCCTGATGGTCGATCTCAGCACCGGCATGGCAAAGCTTTCCAACATCGCCATGAGCCTTGCGATCGCCCTAGTCGCTTACACTGTCATCATGGGCCCGAGCGAATTCCTGATGAATTCGGTGATCGGCGGTATTGGCATGTACATTGCCGATGTCATCCCCGCCGGTTTCCGCACCTTTACCTTCTACGGCGACGAGATCGGCCGGTGGTTTCAGGACTGGACACTCACCTACATGGTTTGGTGGATCGCTTGGGGTCCGTTCGTCGGGGTCTTTGTCGCGCGGATTTCCAAGGGCCGCACGATCCGTGAATTTGTTCTCGGCGTCCTGATTGGCCCGACCCTGTTCTCCACGATCTGGTTTGGCGCTTTTGGCGGTGTTGGTATCTTTGAGACCCTCAACGGCAAGGGCGAGTTGCTGGCTTTGACACAAACCAACGTCGAGCGCATGACGTTCGCTCTCCTTGATCGCCTGCCCTTGGCCACCTTGACCACATTAGCAACCATTCTGGCGGCCTTCCTCTTCATTGTGACGAGCGTGGTGAGTGCCGCCTTCGTTCTCGGCATGTTTTCAACGGGCGGCAATCAAAACCCGAGCACAAAGATCAAGGTCATCTGGGGCGGCTTGCTGGGCATTCTCGGGGCAGCGATGATCCTCTCGGGATCCATGTCGGCCGTGAGGACACTTATCGCTCTCGGTGCGCTGCCTTTCGTGTTTATAACGATGCTGCTGCTGGTTTGCCTGATAAAGGCGCTCATCCTCGACAATCCCAAGGAGGCTTAAAAATGCTTATCGGTGATCCCGTCGATACACTTATGAACTTGGGGACCTTTGCGTTTATCGGCTTCCTTGCCTGGATCTTGATGCGCAAAACGCCGAAAAGCTAAACACTTGAAGACGGTATGCGTCAGCTGGCGCGTTTCAAACCGGTTTCGGCCAACGGCGCCGGCCGGTCGAAGAGATAGCCTTGTAGATACTCGCAGCCCGCATTGACCAGAAACTCCCGCTGTTCTTGGGTTTCAACACCTTCGCCAATGGTTTTCATTCCCATCACTTTGGCAATGCCGAGAAGCGTGCGGACCAGCATGTCGTTTTCTTCACTGATCCCAATTCGCGCCACGAAGCTGCGGTCGATCTTCATCGTGTTGAAGGGGTATTTGTGCAGATAACTCAAGCTGGAATACCCGGTCCCGAAGTCGTCAATCGCCAGGCCGATATTCATGTCACGAAGTTCAGCAAAGACCTTCTGGGTGCATTGATCCTCCTCCAGCACCAGGTCTTCCGTGATCTCAAGCAGCAATTGGTCAGCAGACAAACCATAGGTCATCAGAAGGTCAGCGACGTGCTCGGCAAACCCTTCTTTCTGGAACTGGCTTGAGCTCACGTTGACAGAAACACCGGTTCCGCCCCAAGTGCTGGCGTCGCGGACCGCCCGCTCCAACACCCAATTGTCGATTTCGGATGTAAACCCGGCTTCCTTTGCAATGGGCAAAAACAACCCTGGAGAAACAAGCCCGCGTTCGGGATGGCGCCAGCGAATTAGAGCTTCAGCATGTGCCCGTTCGCCCGTGTCAGAAACGACGATTGACTGATAAAACAATTCAAACTGATCGTCCTGAAGGGCAGTCGCCAGCTCACTACGGAGCTGTCGGCGTTCGCAGCGCTCCTCATCCATCCTATTGTCGAACAGTCTGTAAGACCGTTTGCCTTCGGCCTTACACCTTTGAAGAGCAACATCAGCGGATCGAATGATGTCGAGTATACCTCGGCCATGGTCCGGAAAACGGGCAATCCCTGCGCTGCAGGATGCATCGATCAGACGCCCTTCAAACTCAATTGGCTCGATCAGATCATCAAACAATCCAACCAGATTGCTCGGGAAGTGGTCTTCCCCGACCCGGCCTTCTACCAGAATTACAAATTCATCGCCGCCAATCCGACCGATCAGCGCGTCCGGCCCAAGACGCTTTCGTATCCGGACGGCTTGGCTCATGATCAGCCAATCTCCAGCCATATGCCCATGGATGTCGTTGACTTCTTTCAAGTTATCCAGGTCCAGATAAACAAGACTGGCGCCGTTTATGCGCACGTCTTCGGATGACAAGCGCTTGCCGGCTTCCTTGTAAAACTGGGCACGTGTGGTGAACCCGGTCATGGAATCATGAGACGCCGCCCGACGCGCTTCCTGCTCCTGCACCGCCAGTTCACTTTTGGCCTGTGTGATCTGACGTAAAGCCGCCAGAACCATGATCAAAATGGTTCCAAGAGACAAAAACAGCACCGGGATCGAAGACACGATAACCCCGGTTGCACGGCTGATCGGATTCCAAACAAGCAGAGCCACACTCGAACCCGCTGCATTCTTCAACGGAATTCCGATCATCCCTTCTGGAACTTCATCCAACAACTCAAGTTGTTCGACAGGCAGGATGGACAGCAGTTCAGCCAGTCTGCGGTCGTTCAGCTTGAAAACGGATATCAGGATGTAGGGCTCCTGATAGACCATCGGAATACCGCCAGGATCGGGGACGATCGCAAAAGCGGTTACAAGGCTTGGAATGCCGTTAACTCGGAATACATCCGATCCATTCAGATCAGCCAAATCACCGGCGAACAGAATATCTCCGGCTTCATTCGCAATGAGCCCGGCGAGATAATTGTTACGTATCAGCTGCAACGCATTAGCAAAGTCACTGCTCAGGATATGCTGAAACACCGGTTGCGCCGGTTCGCCTGACCGGCTGGCAGAAAATGTCAGGCCATCGCTCGGCTCTATCAGTCCCGAAAAGTCGGGTGAAAAGTCGCCGGCCATATCGACGCCAAACCGGTCTGATATCCAGTTCGCATCTGGTTTGGAAACAACATTGACGTAAGCGGCATTGGAGGCAGCGTACCGCTCCATCTCGTCGACAAGCGATTGCTGGTAGCTGTCAAAAATCCGAGAAACCGCCATGACTTCGCGCTGCGCGGTTTCCTTTTCAGCGATCCAGACCTTGATGAAGACTGCGCCGAAAACAACCAACACGATCGTGAATAAAACAGGCACGACGGCGACTGGCGCGACAAATAGCGTATTTATTCCAATGCGTCTTTTTACGATGCCTTCTCGGTTTTCACTTCCGTCATCATAGATCGTTTCGTCATTTTTATCGTCAATAATACCCATATTCTATCCAGATCTGGACGATATGAAGTAGTGTTTAAAGGTAATTCTCTAATTTTCTCTCAATACGTGTAAAACAACAAAAAAACCGGGGCGTATAACCCGTCCCGGCTTCAGAACTATTTGAGCGACAGATGCTTCGCTTAGAGCTTGTCTGTCACTGCCGTTGAGGTCGCACCCTCCGGCTCCTTCGTAATAACAGGATCAGACCCACCAGAAAGGAGAGACTTCACAGTCCGCTCATAGGCGGCCATGTCCAACTTGCCGTCAGACCCATCGACCAGCTTGTTGATCTCGCCAACCATCCGGATCTGATGCTTTTCAGTCTGTGCACCAGTGGCGTCGTTTTCCAGAACGATTTCAGCTGCTTCTTCCGGATTTTCGGCAGCATAGGCCCAGCCTTTCATGGAGGCTTTTACAAAGCGCGCCAGCTTGTCGACCATTGCCGGGTCTTCCAGGCTGGACTCCAGAACATAGAGGCCATCTTCAAGAGTCGCGACGCCCTGGTCTTCATATTTGAAAACCACCAGCTCTTCCGCCGGGATGCCCGCGTCGATGACCTGCCAATACTCGTTGTAAGTCATCGTGGAAATGCAGTCGGCCTGCTTCTGTAGCAACGGATCCACATTGAAGCCCTGCTTGAGAACCGTCACGCCACCGTCACTGCCGTCCGTCGGAATGCCAAGCTGGCTCATCCAGGACAGGAACGGATACTCATTGCCGAAGAACCACACGCCAAGCGTCTTGCCGCGGAAGTCTTCCGGAGAAGAGATTCCAGTTTCCTTGCGGCATGTCAGCATCATCCCGGACTTCTGGAATGGTTGGGCGATGTTGACGAGCGGCACGCCCTTTTCGCGCGACGCCAAAGCGGACGGCATCCAGTCGATGATTACATCTGCACCACCCCCGGCGATCACCTGTGGCGGCGCAATGTCCGGACCGCCCGGTTTGATTGTGACATCAAGGTCTTCCTCTTCGTAGAAGCCTTTGTCTTTGGCGACGTAGTAACCTGCAAACTGGCCTTGCGTAACCCATTTCAACTGAAGCGTCAGCTCGTCGGCAGCCTGAGCACCGGTCGCAAACAGACCAGCGCCAAGGACCGAAGCCAGTGCCAGACTTTTGAGTGCCTTCATTGCCATTCCCCTATTGGTTATGGGCGTGCCTTGTCGGCTCCGCCCGTCTCTGGAAGTCAAACCTTGCCGGGAACAAAGGAATGAGCATCTCCCTCACGCTCTTGCACATTCCCCGCAATATGGCCGCGCTGCGCTGTGCGGGCATGTCGCCTTCTTCACAGTCAGCCTGACCAAATGGTCAAGAAAATCTAGAAAGCTGCCAGCTCTCTGGTCAAGACTATTTTTTAGTCATGCGGAATTTTAATTCTGTTGACCCGTTAATTCGCTCATATTGTTTCTATTTTCCAATTTCCACTCAAGCTTGCATTGCCATGATATTGGCAATTCCTGCAGTATCAACCGTGCTGCCTTTGGATGGAACTCGGGCAAGCCTCATACTGATGGACAACAGCCAAGACGCGCAAGGTCTTTCCATGATCGACAAATCAAACCTCGTCTATACGGCTCTGCCAATGCCGGATCGGCGGGCTATTTCCGATGAAGATATGCGCCAGCGCGCCAATGAGTTTCTGGAAGACGTCCGCACCCGGCATACGGTTCGCCAGTTTTCCGACAAACCGGTAGAGCGCAGCGTGATCGAAACCTGCATACGCGCAGCCGGCACCGCTCCAAGCGGCGCCAATCATCAACCCTGGCATTTCGTGGCAATCCGCAATCCGGAACTAAAGCGCCAAATTCGAGAGGCTGCCGAAGAAGAAGAGCAAAAGTTTTATGATGGCGGCGCGGGAGATGCCTGGATCAAGGCGCTCGAACCGATCGGCACCAACGCGCACAAACCGCATCTGGAAATCGCTCCGTGGCTGATTGTGATCTTTGCACAGCGCTGGGGCACGTATGAAGACGGAACGCGCTACAAGCACTACTATGTTCCTGAAAGCGTCGGGATCGCGACTGGTGTGCTGATCACGGCTTTGCACCATGCCGGCCTCAGCACCTTGACCCACACGCCAAATCCGATGCGGTTTTTGAACGATATTCTGGACCGCCCGGAAGCCGAAAAGCCCGTCATGATCCTCGCTGTCGGCCATCCGGCAACAAACGCCACTGTTCCTGCCGCCGCCAAAATCAAAAAGCCTCTCAAAGAGATCCTAAGCGTGTTTGATACCTAGGCTTAGTTCGGGAAAAATGGGCAACTTGAGATCTGTCTCATGGACTACGCTATTCCGGCGTTTGCGCCACAATCAGCTGTCGTCTTCGTGCACTATTTCTGTTTTGAACCGCGGGCGCCGGATATGGAAATCGTTCAGACTGAAGTCACCGACAATGTCACTTACAAACAAGGCTGAATGCTCCAACGACAACTGTACGACGATGACAGTGTCGCCTTCTGCGAGGGTCGGAAAATCAAACTGGGCCAAATCATCATCTTCCAGAAGCGCATCGTCATCATTGCTTTCTGACCAGTGAACCTCCAATTCATCCTCATCATCGAAGAAATTGCGGACACTCGAAACTGTCATGATGAAATTGCTGTCGGTCGCATAGTTTCCGAGGATCGACACTGCCGTTGCTTCAATAAGATCGAAATCGTCCTCTGTAAACGTATCTCCATTGAACCGGGTAACGAGATCTGTTGTCACACTTGCTGCTCGCTCAAGCTGACGGGAAGCACGGAACCCATCAAATAAACTGGCGGTGTTCAAGAAGATCAGGATCAACAAGGGAAAAATGAGCGCAAACTCGACCGCGGCAGCTCCCTCTGCAGCCGCCCGAAAGCTCCGGATCCTTTTAAAGAACAACTGCATCTTAAAAAGGCTCGTTCATGAAGGCCATTGAAGAGATTATTTCAAACCGATTGTTGTCGGTTTTCGAGAGCTCCAGGCCAAATCCTAACCCCGGTGTATAGACATCCGTTGTAACGCACGCCCGCATGAACACGATGCTGGTCCCAGCGCCCGGATTGAAGTTCACAACAGGCTCGAATTCATCACCTTCATCGCGGCAGACTGCGTCCGTGTCCGGCAGATCGACTAGGTTATCTATTTCCGTGAGCTCGATAGTGATGTTATTCGCGCAATTCGGAACAACAACACCTACGAGATCGCAGATATCTTGCTCAAGGTCATCGCTGGAAACCGTATTGTTCGCCAATCCTTGTGTGACTGTCCCAATATAGACTGATTTTGAGGTTGTGTTTACAGCATGATCCAGCATTGCCATGCGGATGAACAAAAGCCCCATCTCAAAACAGGACAGAAACAACGCAAAAAACGGCAGGCCGATCAGCGCAAACTCTACGGCAGTCGCACCGTCTTTCTTTTTAAGGAGACTTCGCAGGACACGCATTGAAATCAACCTAGCCGGAGATGCGAAGACTGTTCACCGACGCCGCAATAGCATTGAATGCATCATCGATGTTCAAGCCCTCGACAAAATAGTAATTTGAAAGACTTGATGCACAGTATTGAAGAAGCTCGTCTGGCAGTGAACCACTACTGATTTGAAATCCTATCGTATATACTTGAACATTGTTATCGTTCAAATATTCACAAATGCGCTTAAAGTAAGCAACCGCATTATCGGCTGTGGACGAAGAGGTGTTTTTACCGCCCTTCGACACGATGGTTTGCTGAGTACTGTTTTTGATTTTACCAGTCGTTGTGTAGTCCCGTGGTCGAAACTGCGCAGTTATTGCGCCATCAGTCATGATCACAGCAACCTTAAGCGTGTCCTCATCATTAAAATCGGCAGGCCGGTCCGAAAAATCACCGCCCAGTTGCCCCCTCATGTCACTGGACAGAACCTTTGCACCCCACAGCGTTCCGATGTCCATGCCGGTACCGTCGGAAAGGTCCATGTCATCAATCAATGCCTTCAAGTCGGTTGTGTTATTTGAATTTAGAAGCATTGCGGTGTCGTCAGATGGACACCACGGATTGGTCGCGACCCATTTGGTGAAGTCTGGTATTTGTGGGCGGCTGTTCGCCGGAATCGCGGTCATGTCGAAGTCGTCATCGGTGTATTCGATGCACCCTTCCCTCTCGGTAGAGAACATGAATTTGCCGTAGGGAACGTTTTTGTTCACGTAGTAATCAGCCGGACTTGGTGAGTCGATAACCCCCGGGGTCGATGAGTTCACAGCATATCTATCGTAGAAATCACCGATATTTACGGTTCCTCCAAACGGTATAATGCTCAGGGACGTGTATTCCCGATCGTCTTCGTTCAGCATTGTGTCAATGAAAGACTTCGCAGCTGAACGCAGGTTCGTAATTTTCGACCCCCCCATGGACGAGGAGATATCAAGCACAACAGCCACTTCGACATTTGTTGCAGCTTGCTGAGCGACTGAAGATGCCAAAACACTCGTCGTGTCGATCCCGGCCAGCTTCAAGATCGTCATTTCGATATCAACGGTGGCAGTGATCTCGACGGACTTTGCGTTAAGGCTGTCCGTGACATTCCCCATCGTCAGATTCAAAGTTGTCCAAGGCGCGGTGTTGGGCAGGTTGGCCCGAACATACTCGTCCACCGTATCCTCGATACTCCCGGCGTTGCTGAGCGAGGCTGCGGCGAGTGTCGCTGAATCCAACGTTGACTGGAGTTTTGCCTGAGCGGTCGTCATACGGACCACGTCAAGGCTGCCAATCGTGATCAGCATGAGGGGCACGAACGCCAAAGCGGTCAGAATGGCGACATTACCGCTTCGATCGGCACCCAGGCCAGAAAAACGGGACGCAAGGTTTGGAAAAAGTGAACGCAATTGCGAAATCCGTACTCTAGGAATGCTTTGCAGCGGTGGCACCAACTTTCTCACCCTGAGCAGTTCACGGTTGATCAGTGGGCGGTACAGTATTTTTGCAATAACAATCCAACCACTTCTATAAAGTTAATCTGAATAAATAAATTAGATATGGTTACACTTGCCTGAACGCAGCTTTGTTGCCTATTTTTTGTTCATAATTGGTATTTTTACCAGTATCTACGTAGGGCGAGCTTCGAATTTGATCATCCGCATAAAAAGCGAATTCCTTCTTTCCAGAGAATCGTGCAATTGGCCCCAAAAAATCGTGATCACAAGTCTGTGTGTACGGAACGATAAACATGCCCTTGCGTTCGCTCAGTTCATGGATGAAAGCAAAAAAGGGTTTCCCAATGACCGCAGGCGACACAGGCACTATATCTTTTTCGAGAGCAAAAGCATGTTCCGTTTGCGGAGTTCTAACGCTCTTGGGCGCGTCAGCCGCACTCGCTCAAGACGAGATTGTGATCGGTGGTAAAGCCATACCTGTCGAGGAAGACTCCTACAAATGTGATATGGCCGCTGAGGAAATCCCGGATGACCTGAGCATCAAACGGTTGGCGAACTGTGAATCCGCCGAACTCATCGATTTTGAAATGCCGGGCAAAGATCTGCGCGCCGTAAAGTTTACCATTTCACCGGATGACAAACCTATTTCATCCGGGATCCGCGCTGAGTTGCGCGACATGTACGTGGCCAAAAATGGCGAGGAAGTCTGGTACAGGATCTCCACATTGATCCCGGAGACGTTTCCCATGGAAGCAGACCACCGGCTTGTCCTATCTCAGTGGCACGAGCGGCTGAGAGCAGGTGGCCATAGCTTGCGGCCTAACATTTCGCACCGGCTTTGGAACGGCCGTTTTGTCGTCACCCTTTGGAGCGACGACGTCATCGAGCGGCTTGGCACTATCGAAGGAGACGGCCAGATCCTTTATTCGGAGCCACGGATCGACCAGGGCGTTTACCACGAATATGTCTACCGTGTTGTGTGGTCGCCAGAGAATAATGGCCGGATCGACGCCTGGATGCGGCAGTGTCCGCCCCTGCGGGAGACCTGTGACATAGTTTGGCAGGACATGTTTCAGTTTGAAGGCACGACCGGCTATTCCAACGACAAGGTAGACGGCTATTATTTCAAGTACGGGCTCTATACCGTGAGTGACTTCGACGTGCCGTTTACGGCGTTTCACAAGGATTACTGGAGCGGACCAACCGCTCAGAGCATCGGATTGTCCGATCCGATCTTCAAATGAGCCCGGCGAAAAACATGTCTTTCGGCTAACATGTTAACGCAGTCGGGAGGACTATCCTCCCGATCGCGTTGCTCAGCAGCCACGATATCTAAGCCATCTGGCGGGCATAGCGCTCCAAATGGTGGTCGGTATCGCCGAACGCTTTTTCTGCGACCATGACCCGTTTCACATAGTCACCAAGCTCATATTCATCCGTCATGCCGATCCCGCCATGCATCTGGATCGCATTCTGGCAGATTACCCGCCCCCGTTCGCCGAGGTAGACCTTGGCGGCAGAGACAGCTTTTTTGCGAATGGGGGCCTCCGGGCTGTCGGCAGTCATGGCAGCTTCAAACACCAGCGACTTGGCATGTTCGAAATCAATCATCATTTCGGCAAGCTGATGCTGAAGCGCCTGAAACTCGCCAATCGGACGGCCAAATTGGGTGCGGACCTTCAGATACTCTGTCGTCATTGCGATGATTTTCTCAAGCGCTCCCAAGGCTTCGGCGCACAGCGCTGCGGTCCCTAGATCTGCGATATGCTCAATGAGGTTTGCCGCCTTGTCTTTCGGACCGAGCATATCGGATGCAGCGACACGAACATTCTTAAGCACAATGTCCGCACCGGTCCGGCCATCTGCAAACCGGTAGGGTTTTATTTCCACACCGCTTGCGTCCGACTGTACGAGGAACAAGGTGAGACCATCCGGATCAGACGCGGTTCCGGAGGTTTGGGCCGACACGATGAGAATGTCCGCTGATGGAGCACCGATGACCGCTGTTTTCCGGCCGGAGAGCCGGTAGCCATCGCCGTCTGGTTCTGCACGGGTCGCAACGCTTGAAAGGTCAAACCGGCTTTCCGGTTCCAAAAACCCGACTGCAGCGCGTTGGGATCCGTCCGCAATGCCAGGCAGAAAAGCGTTTTTCTGATCTTCTGTTCCAGCCAATTGAAGGGCGCACCCGCCCAAAACAACGCTTGCCGTGAAGGGCTCGAGCGAAAGGTGCCGTCCAAACTCGATGGCAGCGACCATCGTGTCGACAGCCGTGCCGCCAACGCCCGCATAAGCCTCTGCGATGGGCAGGCCCAGCATTCCAAGCCCGCTGAGGGCCGACCAGATCTCGGTATCATAGTCCTGTTCCTCGGAAATGAGGGATCTGCGCGCGGCCTGGCTGCAGCTATCGCTTAACAGCTTGCCGAGACTGTCGGAAATCAGGGATTGTTCTTCAGAATAATTGAAATTCATGATGCCGGTCCGCTTAGCTCAGGAGTGTTTTTGAAATGATGTTCTTCTGAATCTCGGTCGAACCGCCGTAGATCGTTGCCTTTCGGCGATCGATATAGGCCGGCATGCGCGGGATTGCATAATCCGGCCCGACTGTGTCGCCGTTCCACGCAGGATCCATTGCCACTTGCTGCCATGGCAGGGCATGCACTCCGACCGCATCCATTTGCAATTCGGCAATGCGCTGCTGCACTTCGGTGCCCTTGACCTTCAAAACAGACGGAAAGGCCCCGTTCAGACCCGTTCCACTGCCGCTCAGCATCCGCATGTTGGTGAGTTCCAAGGCCCTGAGGGCGATCTCGAGCCGCGCGATCTTCGCCGCAAACAGCGGATCCTCGATCAAAGGCTTGCCGTTTTTCTTCTCTGTCCGGGCGATATCCAGAAGCTTTTCAAACTCGGCCTTGCAGCCGCCGACGCCCGCAATCCCGGTGCGTTCATGCCCGAGCAGGAACTTGGCATAGTCCCAACCCTTGTTTTCTTCGCCGACCAGGTTTTCCGCCGGGACCCGGACATTTTCCAGAAAGACTTCATTGACCGAATGCATGCCGTCAAACGTGATGATCGGGCGGACTGTGATGCCGGGGGTTTTCATGTCGATCAGAAGGAACGAAATCCCCTGCTGTTTCTTGGCCGCATCGGGATCGGTGCGCACGAGGCAGAACATCCAATCGGAAAAATGGGCGTATGAGGTCCAGATCTTTTGTCCATTGACGATGTAATCGTCGCCGTCGCGAACCGCCGCCGTTTTTAAAGAAGCCAGATCCGAGCCGGATCCGGGTTCGGAAAAACCCTGGCACCACGGCACTTCACCGCGGGCAATCCCGGGCAAGTGACGGTCTTTCTGATCCTCACTGCCGAATTCAATGATCACCGGGCCGACCATATTAACGCCGAACGGCAGAACGCGGGGCGCTCCGGCAAGGTAGGCTTCTTCATCGAAGATGTTCACCTGCACCGGTGTCCAGCCGCAGCCGCCATGTTCCTCGGGCCAGCGGGGCACCAGCCAACCCTTTTGTCCAAGGATCTGCTGCCAGAGCATGAAGTCTTCGCCATCAAGCTTTTGTCCTGCTTTGACCTTGTCACTGAGACCTTTTGGCAGCTCCGCCTCCAGGAAGGCCTTTACCTCAGTCCGGAAAGCCTCGTCTTCCGGCGTATAATTGATGTCCATGCCTCACTCCCAATTTGTTTATTTGCCTCTACGCATCGGCCGCTCCCCCAGCGGCTTCGACGCCAATGGCTCTTACCGTCCCGCGACCAGCCGTTTGGCGGTGTAGGTGATGACCGTTTCGCCATGTTGATTGACGATGTCGTTGCGCGTCGTCACCACGGCACGGTTTCCCTTGCTGGTCTGGCGGACCTCTAAAACCTCCACGATGGCGTGAACGGTGTCTCCAGCAGCGACGGGTGCCAGAACCTTCTTTTCGACTTCCAGAAGCGCCAGCCCGGTCGCCTGGATGAGGGTCTGGCACTGAATGCCCTCGATCAACGTGTAGGTCAGTGCCGCAGGTGCGACCCGCCCGCGAGCCGCGACACCCTGCCCAAAGGTTTGATCGGTAAACAGGACTTCGGTCATTCCGGTTACACCGACAAAGGCGATGATGTCTGCTTCCGTAATTGTGCGTGCCAGGGTCCGGTACCGGTCACCGGCAGAAAAGTCCTGCCAGTAGAACCCCGGTCCGACGAGCCGTGGAGATTGCGTCATGTGTCCAAACACTCTTTTAGGTGCGTGGCCGGGGGTCCGGAACACCCGATCACGTTTTCATAAGTATATTTATTATTATATTGCGAACTAATTTTCTAGCAAGCGTTTAAGTCGATCTAGCAGGCTCAACGCTCTTTGCAGGGTCAGTCAAAACAGAACACGAACAGACCGCCAGCTTTGAAAGCCAGCGCCTGGTTTCAAAATTTCTTTGAAGAGTTAACTCAACCCGGCTTAAGCGCCAGATCCGCTCAACCGGCCTTGAAGGTTCTGCCGTGCCTTGCGCAGGGTCGTAATCAGATGCTCAATGTCGGCTTCATCGACACCTTCAAAGGTGACTTCATTCATCTGGCGCATGCTTTCGCCGATCTTCTTCCAGACTTCCTGCATCTTCGGCGTCAGCCAAACACGTTTGGCCCGGCGATCCTTTTCATCCGGTCGGCGTTCCACGTAGCCTTTGGCTTCCAGCCGGTCGACAAGACCGCTGATCGTGACCGTTCCGATATCCATCCGGGATGCAAGATCCGTCTGCGTCAGGCCATCATCCTTGTGAAGATGATTGAGCAGGAACACCTGCACATGGGTCAGGTCGTACTCGGTTGCCAGTTGATCAAAAAGAATCCGGCGGAAACGGGCAATGTCGCTGAACAAAGTTCCGAGTTTGCGATCCAGATCGTGCATAGGTGTCCAATTTCAGGTTTGCCAAAACCGATTTTTTCAGAGGATTTTCTGTTCCCACTGCTTGCCATCGGACCGGCCAAAGTCTTTATCCCTGCCTTAACGGCGCGCGATCCTTAGCAAAATATGTACATGCGAACAATCGTCAGTTGGTCGAGGGTAAACTTACGGAGCTGTTGCCAGACACTTTGTGATTTCTGACGCAGAGAAACCGAGTTCTTCCAGAACTTCACGACTGTGCTGCCCAACCTGAAACGGTGGCTCTGCCTTTTGGTACGGCCCGTCCTCGTTCGCCACGAAGGGCGCACCGAGCAAAGTGACGGGGTCTGACGTGTCGTGAAGTTTCCCTGCCTCCACAAGCAGGCCGCGATGGTCAAGCTGCGGGTCGGACAGCGCCTGCCCCAGATCACGAACGGCTTGAACGGGAACGCCATGCGCCTTCAGGATTTTCAGCCATTCCTCCGTCGAACGGCTTCGCAAGACAGGCCGGATTAGCTCCCGGCCTTCTTCAAGATGTTTGTGGCGGGCGAGCTCAGAGGAAAAACGCGGGTCCTCCAATAGCGCTGCAAGACCGAGCGCCTTGAACGCCCCTTCCTGCTGATCTGAGGTCAAGGTAGCGAGCAAGATCATGCCATCCGATGTTTCGAACGTTCCGGCAGTCGGTTGGGTCATTGGGGATTCATTGCCCATCAGCGGTGGCAGATACCCTCGGACCAGATAATCCGCCCCCTGGCAGCACATCAGCTGAAGGGCCGTGTCATACATGGCAACGTCCAGAAACTGGCCTTTGCCGGTAATGGCCCGCCGATAGAGCGCAGCGGCTATGGCATAGGCTGCCGAAACGCCGGTGGTGACGTCTACAAGCATAAACCCGATCCGGGTTGGCCCTGTCTCGGGGAATCCGGTCAGCGACATCATTCCAGAATCTGCCTGTATCGCAGAATCATAAGCTTTTTCAGAACACCTCGGTCCGCTTTGACCATACCCGCTGATGGAACAATAGATGACATCCGGGTTGGCTCTCCGAACCGCCTCGTAGTCAATGCCGAGTTTTTGTGCCGTTCCCGGCACGAAGTTTTCGATGACAACATCCGCGCCAGAAACCAATCGGCCAGCCGCCTCGCGTCCAAGCTCCGATTTCAAATCAAGGGCAAGACTTCGCTTTCGAAGATTGCCGGTAAGGAACGCCGGTGAGAGGCGTTGTGCCGCCATCTCAGGACTGGCCAGCACCCCGCGCAGCTGGTCTCCGTCGCCGGGAGGCTCGACCTTGATGACATCTGCATCGAGCAACGCCAGCATTTGCGCAGCCATCGGCCCTGACAACGCACGGGTAAAGTCGATGACGCGCAGTCCCTTGAATGCCCGCATGTCACTTACCCGCCGGATCGCCGGCAAGCATTGTGGCTTTGGGTACAATGACCGCATCCAGGGCAACAGCGCCCTCCGGCAGGACGACAAACGGATTGATGTCGATTGAGTCCAACCGGTCGGCATTTTCTGCGGCAAAGACCGAGAGCCGGGACAGGGCTTGTGCCAATGCATCAATGTCCGCAGGCGGTGCGCCGCGCACACCATCCAGCATCGCCCGTCCCTTGATCTCGCTAATCATGCGATGCGCTTCATCAACGCCAATCGGGGCCAGGCGGAAGGTCACGTCCTTCATCACTTCAACGAAAACACCGCCAAGACCGAACATCACCGCTGGACCAAGTGCCGGATCATTCGTCACGCCCAGAACCGTTTCAACACCGCCTGAGACCATTTCACAGACGAGCACGCCCTCAATTGTGGCATTTGGCTGGGCTTCCCGCGCCCGGATCAAGATGGCCTCAAAACCTTCAGCAATGGCTTTTTCGTCATTCAGGCCGATCAAGACGCCGCCAATCTCTGTTTTGTGCAAGATATCCGGTGAGGCGATTTTCAAAACCACGGGGCCGCCAATCGCGTGCCACGCCTTGACCGCTTCTTCGGCACTTGCCGACAGGAAGTCACGCGTCACCGGGATTCCGGCGCTTGCCAGAATGGCTTTTGCCCCGGCTTCTGACACCCGTTCATCCGGCACTCTGTCCGCATCCGCCGGTAGAGCCGCAGGCGCATCAGGCTGGCCGCGCTGGAAGGTCTCGTGAAATTGGGCAAGGGCGGCCATGGCGCGGATCGCCATCACCGGATCCTCGTAACAGCCGATGTTGAGCGCTTCATACTCAGCAATGATTTCAGGTGTGGCGATCATGCTGAGTGCCATCGGTGTTTCAGGGTGTTTATCCCGCAAGTCCGTGAAAGTCTGAAGGCAGAAGTCTTTGAGCCCCGGCGCCTGTGGGGCACTCGCAAGATAGATTGCGTAGGCATCACAGCCGCTTTCGCGGATTGATAGATCTATGCCCTGACCGATGACTTCCGGCTGGTTGAGCACCTGCCCTGTTATGTCGATCGGATTGCGCACACCTGCGTATGGAATCAGTCCCAGCAGTTTTTGCTGTAAGGCTTCCGGCATGGCCGGAACGTCCAAGCCGTTTTTGACAGACTCGTCAGCCATCTGAATACCAATGCCGCCGGAGACGGTCTGAATGGCCATCTTCCGGCCCGTTGGGAACAGCCCGGTCTGGCAGGCATAGGCGACATCGACCATTTCCTGGCAGCTGTGCGCCCGGTAAACGCCATATTGTTTGAAGAGCGCATCGTAGATCGCATCATCACCAGCGAGACTGGCCGTGTGTGTGGCCGCAGCTTCTGCGCCCACATCCGTATCCCCGACCTTGATCATGATCACCGGCTTCTTCGCGGCGCGGGCCAGATCAAGGGCCGCACACATGCGGTCTCGGTCCTTCACGCCTTCGGTATAGGCCATGATGGTCGAGACATCCGGATGATCCGCATAGTAAGCGATGACCTCAGCAACATCGATGTCCGATTCATTGCCGGTGGTTACCCAAAGGTCCGTCGCGACTCCGCGCCGCTGCGCCATGTAGAACATGTGTGCCCCATAGGCACCGCTTTGGCTGACGATCGCCGTTTTCCCCGGATCGAGGCGCAAGCTGGCCTGAACACTGGAAAACGTGCCGAACCAGCCGGCACTGACGCTGAACGCTCCGATGCAATTCGGACCGATCAGCCGCATCCCGGTTTTCTGCGCCGCTGCCGCAATCCGTTGCTGTACTTCGGCGCCCCCTGCTCCGAGTTCTGCAAAACCGGAGCTGAAAATAATCGTGGACTTGGTGCCCATGGCGGCGCAGTCCGCAACCGTCTTTTCAACAAGAGGCGCGGGCACGGCAACAATCGCGCAATCCACCGCTTCGGGCACCTCGGTGATTGACGGATACGCCTTGAGACCCTGAACCGTTGGCCGCTTCGGGTTGACGGGATAGATCCGTCCCTTGAAACCGCCAGCAATCGTACTGGAAACCGGCCGCCCGCCAATCCTGGTTGCATCATCCGACGCCCCGATGATTGCAACGGATTGAGGCTTCAGGAGAACATCGAGGCTGGCGTTGGTGGTGGGCAATACATCGGCCATGAAATATTCCTTACTCAAATCCGCCGGCCGGCATCGGCCCAAAAAGCATCGCGCAACTTGCGCTTGAAAATCTTGCCATTGTCGTCCCGCGGCAAGCTGTCCTTGATCAGGATCTTACGGGGGATCATGTAGCTGGCAATCCGGGACCGGAGGTAGTCCTGCAATTGAACGGTATCGATGGTCGTGTCCGGTTCCGGCTGAATGGCAACTGCGATTGCTTCGCCAAGCTCGGGATCGGGAATTCCAAAAACCGCACAATCATGGACCTGATCATGGCCGAACATGGCGGCCTCGATCTCCGCCGGATAGATGTTGACCCCACCGGAGATGATCATGTCGCGCTTGCGGTCGGAAATGAACAGGTAGCCGTCCTCGTCGAGATAGCCGATGTCACCGACGGTAAAGAGCCCGTCGCGCTCCACGGCTGCGCGGTCCTCCGGCCGGCCCTCGTAGACAAAATCGGGAAAGGAGTGCAGGCGGCAATAGATTTCGCCGGGGACATTCGGCGGGCACTCCCGGCCATCTTCGTCAAAAATCTTGATGGTGGCATCTTCAACCGCCCGTCCAACGGTTCCCGGTTTCCAGAGCGCCTCGTCGCTGGAGCACAGGGTTACTGCTCCGGTTTCGGTGCCGCCGTAATATTCAAAGATGACCGGGCCCCACCAGTCGATCATTGCCTGTTTGATATCGGGGGGGAACGGTGCGCCGGCGGCAACGATGTGCCGCAGGGAGGAAAGGTCGTATTGCCGGCGCACCGTATCTGGGAGTTTCAAGAGCCGGATGAACATGGTCGGCACCATGAACGCCGTTGTGATCCGCTCTTTTTCAATGATTTGCAGGATCTTTTCCGGATCAAACCGCGGCACCAGGATCAGGTCACCACCCACGTCGACGGTCAGCATGGCGAACCGGTTCGGGGCCGAGTGATACATGGGAGCCACCATCAGGGTCCGGCAATGTTCGGAAAAAATCCTGTTGTAACCGGTGCTGACCAAGGTGGGGTTTGTCAGCCTGCGCACGCCCTTGGGGTGTCCGGTGGTCCCGGAGGTGTAGATCATCGCAGCCTGACCATGCGCGTCCGGTCCGTCCCAGACAGACTGCGCTGCGAGCCACTCCTCCCAGACCGGGAACCCCTCCGGCACAGCACAGGCATCTGCTGAGAGGCCATAGCTTTCAGCGATGTCGGCCGGGGTCGGCACAACGACAATCTGAAGCTGGTCCATGACATCAGCCGGAAGGTCCGGGCCGATCTGGTTCCAGAGATCCGCGTGAATGACAAAAACCTTGGCCTTGCAGTCCTTCAGAATATAGGCGGCTTCCTCAGCCGTGAAACGCCAGTTGACCGGAACGGCTGCTGCTTTCACAAGGGCGGCCGCCAGATCCATCGCCACCAGCGGAAAATCATTCCGCATCATGGTGGCGACTGTCCCGCCTTCCGTGACGCCGGCCTTCAGGAAACCACTCGCCGCTCTTCGGGCAAGGGTACGTAAATCGGATTGAGCCATGGACCGCGGCCCGCAAAACAGTGTCTTTGGCATAAGGTCGGTACTCTTCCCGTTTTAATGGCCCAGAAAATTGGGCTTACGGCTTTCACCAAAGGCGCGGACGCCTTCTTCGAAATCCTGGGTGTTGAAGGCCTTGCTTTGGCAGGCTGCTTCCAGGCGCAAGGACTCATCTAGGGATGCTGATTGCGCGGCTGCGATTTCGCGCTTGATCAATCCAAGCGCAACCGTCGGACCGGAAGCCAGGCGCTGCGCAAGTGCGGTTGCGGTATCTAAAAGGCTGCCATCTTCCGTAACCTCATGCACCAGGCCCCAGTCTTTTGCCGTTTCCGCGTCCATCGATCCGCCAAGCATGGCCAGCGCCGTGGTCCGCGACGCACCAATCCGATGGGTTAGGAGCGACGACGCACCGCCGTCCAGAACCGCGCCGATCCGGGAAAAAGCCAGGTGAAACTTCGCGGATTGGGCTGCAATGACGATGTCGGACGCCAGGACAATGGAAAACCCGGCACCGGCCGCTGGACCATTGACGGCGGCAATGACCGGAACCGGCAGGTCGCGCAAGGCCTGAACCACCCGATTGATGCCGCCGAGGATCTGCGTCTCGATATGCTGACGGCGCGCGAGGATCGTCTCAAGATCGAGATCGGCACCGCTGCAAAAGCCGCGGTCGGACCCCGTTATCAAAACAGCGCGCACACTCGGAGCATGCAGCTCCGATAGAAGCTCCGACAAGATGCCCTCGCGCATGTCCGTTGACAGGGCATTTAATCGGTCCGGACGGTTGAGGGTCAGGCTCAGCACACCGCTGTCACGCTTTACAAGTAAATCACTCATTGCTCCTCCCCAGGACGCTTTTGCAGCCGGCACTTCTGCCGAACTGCTGTGACAAGGCCCGGCGAGGTATCAGTCACTGGGCCCTGCCATCGCGATGGCGGCGCTTACGCCCCCATCTTTCCGACGATTGCCAAAGAGCAGACGTTCTGGTGCGGGAAACCGCCCAGATTGTGCGTCATGCCGAAGACTGGTTCTTCCTTGCGCTGGCGGTCGCCCGCCCGGCCCTGAAGCTGCAGATACATTTCGTAAATCATCCGGAGACCCGACGCTCCGATCGGGTGGCCAAAGCATTTAAGGCCGCCATCGATCTGGCAGGGGACCTTGCCGTCGGCATCATAAAAACCGTCCATGATGTCCTTCACAGCGCCGCCTTCCGGTGAGATGAAAAGGTCTTCCATTGTCACCAGCTCGGTGATTGAAAAGCAGTCATGCACTTCAAACAGGCTAATCTGATCGCGCGGGTTGGTGATGCCGGCTTCCTTGTAAGCCCGCTCGGCGCATTTGCGCGTCGTCACGAAGTGGCTGCCGTCCCAGGAATTGTGCTGCGCTTCCAGTCCGTTCGAAGCCGCAAGCTGCAAGGCCTTCACGGTAATGAGGTCATGTTTACCAAGGGACTTAGCGATTTCCGGTGTGGTCACGATGGCACAGGCCGAACCGTCAGACACGCCGCAGCAATCGAACAGACCCAGCGGCTCTGCGATCATCGGGGCATTCAGCACCTTGTCTTCATCAATCCGGTTGCGCAGGTGGGCCTTGGGATTGCGCGCGCCATTGTCGTGGCTTTTGACAGAGATATGCGCCATCGCGCGTTTCAGATCACCGGCGTCAATGCCATGTTTGGCGCGATACGCGGATGCGAGCTGTGCGAAGGATCCAGGCGCGGACACGTTCGCCCAGAAAAGATCATTCACCGAGCCCCGGTTGCGCTGAGGCAAACCGCCGTAACCAGTATCCTTCAGCTTCTCGACACCAAGAGCCAGCGCGATGTCGGCCGCCCCGGCTGCGACAGCATAAACGGCACCCCGGAAAGCCTCCGAGCCGGAGGCACAGTAGTTTTCAACGCGCGTGACCGGAATATTCGGCAAACGCAGCGCCATCGACAAGGGAACGGCGGACTTGCCGACGTGCTGCTCCTCAATGGCCGTCCCGAGCCAAGCGGCATCGATCTGGTTTTTCTCAATGCCTGCGTCGCCGAGCGCCTCGGTGAACGCTTCGATCATCAGATCATCGGCATTGTCGCTCCAGCGCTCGCCAAACTGTGAACAGCCCATGCCGAGAATGGCGACCTTGTCTCTAATTCCAGATGCCATGTTTTTTCCTCCTTATTCGGCCGCTTCGGCGAGCGCGCTGGCCTGATCATCATTGTCTGGCGTTGCCTTCCAGAAGTACCGGCGGAATCCACGGTTCCTGTCGTAGTCCTTCACTCGGAACATCAGCTTCATGGGCATGCCGACGGCCAGTTCCTGGTCCGGATCAATGTCTGTGAAGTCGGCCATCAACCGGCCGCCGTCCTCGAACTGGATCATGCCGTAATAGGCGGGCGGGTCCGGAGAGAAGGTCAGCCGGTCGGCCGTGAAGGAATTCAGCCGGGCCTTTTTGTCTGCAAACGCGTGGTCTTCCTGCGTGCCGATGGCACCGCAATTCGGATTGACGCAAACATTGCTTTTGGGGAACTGCAGTGTGCCGCATTCACTGCAGCACCCTCCGATCATGCGCTGTGCCATATCCCGGTTTCGATAGTGGGTGGACAGGCCGGTCTGTTTATCGACCTCCGCCCTTATGCCCTCTTCCATCGTGACCAGGCCGTTGACGGTTAGAAAGCGGGCGTAGTTGGTGTCCGCCCGGCGGCGGGCCAGATGGCCGGAAACAGCGGTTCTCGGTGCAAGCTTTTCGATGGCGTCCGTCACTTCGAAGATCAAAGCATCGCACCCCTGGCCAAAGCCGGTCACAAGGATTTTGTCGGCCGGTCTTGCGGTTTCCAAAGCGTGCACCAGCATAATGACCGGATGGGCGGCCCCCGCTTCCCCGCAAGTCGCTTGGAGATTGTCGGCAACGGCCTCGTCCGCAAGGCCCACCTTCTTGGCGAGCATGCTGGCGACCCGCTTCATGGCGGCCGGGAAGCAAAATGTCGTGACATCGCTTGCCGCAGTGCCTGTTTTATCAAGCACGGCTTTGATCGCGTCAGGCACGATCTTCAAATAGCCATCATCCCGCAGCCAGCGCTCCTCCCAGGCATAGTCATACGCGTGACCAGATCCCCGGAAATGATCGACAAAGTCGGCAGATACGGTGTGCGCCCCAATGAATTTCGCAATCACTTCGCCTTTGCCGACCAGAACCGCCGCGGCACCATCGCCATAGGTCATCTCCTGCGGGCTCGCGGCCTTGGTCTTACGTTGTTCGGAGGCGGTAAAAAGAATTGGTCCTTCGGCACCAGAGGCCGCTTGCAAGGCGACCGACAATCCGGAACTGCCCGCGCGCTGAGAGGCTGCCAGATCGAGCGTCATCAGTTGGCTTTTGAGGTTCAGCGCATCGGCAACCACCCCGGCATTCTGTCGGTCATCGAACGGAAAGCTGGTCGATGCCATAAAGACTGCAGAAATCTCGGAGCGGTCGAGCCCGGTCAGGCAGTCCCTGGACGCTTCGACCGCCATGGTGATGGCGTCTTCATCCCAATTGGCGATGGTACGCTCGCCCTTTGCCAATCCCTTCAAGCCCGGATTGTACCAGCCGTGCATCTTGCTGATCTCAGCACGTTGCAACCGGCTTTGCGGCAAGTAGCCGCCAAAGGCCAGAATTCCCAAGTCCATGATGCTCCTCCTCGCGCGCCTTTCAGCGCTTATGCTTTCGGCTTCCGGTCAAACAGCTTGAACGCGCCCGACGCGGTGGCGATCAGAGTGCCGTCCGGCAGCACAATTTCCCCTTCGGCAAAAAACACGGACCGCCCCCCGCCAATCCGGCGGCCATGTGCCCGCAGCAACCCTTTGCGCATTGGCGCGATGAAATTCGTGTTTAATGTCAATGTCATGCAGTAAAAACGCGGCTCCGGGGGCGGGCGATAACAGCCGGCCATGCCGCATGCAAAATCGAGCGCACTCACTAAAACACCGCCATGGGTCACGCCCATGACATTGGTATGGTAGCTGTCGATCTCGACCTCGACACACGCATGATTGCGCTGCCATTCGGTCAGCTCAAACCCGACATGCTTGTTGAACTCCCCTATTGGCCCCGATGTCTCGGCAAGGGTCATGATTTCTCCCGCTCTCACAGCTCCGGCCTTCGCAACGATTCAGGATAGCCGCCGTCCGAAGCATCGCCTTCCAACCGGATATTATATGTCTTGATTATTATTCGCAAGCGTATTATTAATCTGCGATACAAGTTTGGCGGCATATCTACTTACGCGCCGCAATTGCCCGATTTTGAGGCCGAAGTACTGAGGGATGGGAATGTCTGACAAAGCTTTGCTGGATGGAAAAGTTGCAATTGTCACCGGCGCGGGCCGCGGTGTTGGCCGCGAGATTGCTCTTTTGATGGCTCAAAAGGGTGCCTGCGTTGTCGTCAATGACCTTGGCGGAACTGGCGGCGGCGAAGGCGAGGATGCGCTCCCGGCAACTGAGGTCGTCAACGAAATCACGGCCGCTGGCGGCAAGGCCGTTGCCAACTACGACAGCGTCACGGATTCAGCGGCAGCGCACGGCATGGTTGATCAGGCAATCGAAAACTTCGGCAAGCTCGACATCGTGGTCAACAACGCCGGCATTGTCCGGGACGCGATCTTTCACAAGATGACCGAAGACGAGTGGGATCAGGTGATCGCCGTCCACCTGAAAGGTGCCTACAATGTCAGCCGCGCCGCCGCGACCGTGTTCCGGGAGCAGCAATCCGGCCGCATGATTCACATGACATCCACGTCCGGATTGATCGGTAACTTCGGTCAGGCCAACTATGCCGCCGCAAAACTTGGCATGGTCGGCCTATCACGGTCCATCGCGCTCGACATGGCGCGCTACAATGTGACATCCAACGCGATCGGGCCTTTTGCCTGGAGCCGCCTGATCGGCACCATCCCGATCAAGTCCGAAGAAGAGCGCATCCGGGTTGAGCGCCTGAAGAGCATGACACCGGCAAAGGTCGCGCCGCTGGTTGCAGCTCTTGCCTCAGATGCCGCCCAGAACGTTAGCGGCCAAGTCTTTGTTTCCCGGGGCAGCGAGGTCATGCTGCTCAGCCAACCCCGGCCGATCCGGTCCATGGCGCGTCCCGACGGCTGGACTCCGGAATCCATTCTCGAACACGCATTCCCGGCTTTTTCCAGCACACTTGTGCCCCTTGAGCGCTCAGCCGACGTGTTCTGCTGGGATCCGGTCTGATGGCCATCGACTATGACAAGCTGATGGCCTGGCCCTTCGAGGAGGTTGAACAAACCTACTCAATCAAGGACAGCATCACCTATGCCCTTGGCGTCGGATATGGCCATGACCCGATCGACGAGGGGCAACTGCCCTTCGTTTTCGAGGAAGCCGATTTCAAGGCTGTGCCAACCATGGCCGTTGTGCTGGCCGGTCCAGGTTTCTGGCTGCGCGATCCCGAGACGGGCATCGACTGGCGCAAGATCCTGCATGGGGAACAAGGCATTCGCTGGCACAAGCCTCTGCCGAAATCTGCGACTGTCACAGCCCGCACTCGTATCACCCGCGTTCTCGACAAGGGGGCGGATAAGGGCGCGCTGATCTATTCCGAACGATATCTCGTCGACAAAACCACCGGCGACAAGCTCGCCACTTTGTCGTCAACCACCTTTGCGCGCGGAGATGGCGGTTTTGGTGGGGCACCAGGCCCACAGCCGCAACCGCACGAAGTACCTGAACGCGCGCCCTGCGCTGTGTGTGACCTCCCCACAAGGCCGCATGCAGCGCTGCTGTACCGCTTGTCCGGCGACCCCAATCCGCTGCATGCCGACCCAAAGGTGGCCGCGGCAGCGGGGTTCAAAGCGCCGATCCTCCATGGCCTTTGTACTTTGGGGATCGCCGGACATGCGGTTCTGCGCAGCTTCTGCGGATATGACACGACCCGTTTAAAATCCTTGAAATTGCGGTTTTCAAGCCCGGTCTATCCAGGTGAAACCATCCGGACGGAGATGTGGCAGGATGGCGGCGTTGTCTCTTTTCGGTCCAAGGTTCTGGAGCGCGATACGGTGGTGTTGAACAATGGATGCGTCGAGCTGGGATAACAAAGAGGGAGGACGCGAAATGGATGCAACGCTCGCGGCCTGCAAATCGATCTTTCAAGACATTGCCCGGTTTCGCGGCCTTCTGTTCGATCGCCTCATCGCTCCCTACGGACTGACCATGTCCCAGGCACGGGTGCTTTTAAACCTACTTGCCGAAGACAAGCTGACCCAGTCAGACATTGCGCGCCGCATGGATGTCGGCACGGTGACTGTCGGTGGTCTTATCGACCGATTGGAAGCGCGCGGTCTTGTTGAGCGCCGGGCCGATCCGATCGACCGGCGCGCGAAGCGGGTATGTCTCACGGACGAGGCCCGGCCTTTGGAAAAAATCATGGATGAATGCAGCGCCGAAGTAGATGGCGCGTCCTTCAAGGGCTTGCCGGAAACCAGCATTCACGTTTTGCTGTCCAACCTGCAAGCGGTGCGGCAGAACCTGCTTGAAACACTGAACAAAGATGCCGGCTGAGCGCGGCGATAACAAAGTCTGGGAGGACTGGGGATGGGGCCACTTCACGGTGTGAAGATCGTTGAGTTTGCGGGTATTGGGCCGGGCCCCTACGGCTGCATGATGCTTGCCGATATGGGGGCCGAGATCCTGCGGATTGACCGGGAACCGACCGGAGCGCCGGATATTGAAGGCATTGACGAACAGCGGAAAAACAGTGTTGCCCGTGGCCGTAAATCCATCACGCTTGATTTGAAAGATCCTGTAGCCGTTGAAACCGCGATCAAGCTGATCGAAAAGGCAGATGCTGTTGTCGAAGGCTTTCGCCCCGGCGTTATGGAACGGCTCGGTCTTGGCCCGGACGTATGTCTTGCCCGCAACCCGGCGCTTGTTTACGCCCGCATGACCGGCTGGGGCCAAACCGGTCCCTTGGCACATGCAGCCGGTCACGACATGAATTACATCTCGCTGTCCGGGGCCCTTTGGTCCTTTGGAGAGGAGGGGCGCGATCCGGTGCCACCGCTCAATCTCCTCGGAGATTATGGCGGCGGCGGCATGTTCCTCGCTTTTGGCATTGTGTGCGCCTTGCTGAGGGCCAGAACAACCGGTGAAGGCGATGTGATTGATGCCGCCATTTCAGACGGAACTGCCGCTTTGATGGCACCGGTTTATATGTGGCTCGCCAACAATCGCTGGCAAAACCGCCGGGCCAGCAACCGATTGGACGGCACGGCACCCTATTACGGCGTTTACAAGTGTTCCGATGGCAAGTGGGTGTCGATCGCACCGATCGAGGAAAAGTTCTGGCAGCTGTTCCTGCATTTGCTGAAGCTTGACGAAGAAGACATCGGCGACCGCCATGACACCCGCCAATGGCCGGACATCCGGCGCCGGTTTGAAAGCATCATCGGCGCACATCCACGCGATCATTGGTGTCAGCTGTTTGAAAGAACGGACATCTGTTTTGCACCCATTCTGGACCTGGAAGAAGCGCCCGCTCATGCACACAATGCGGCACGCGAGACGTTTGTAGAGCGAGACGGCATTGTTCAACCGGCCCCTGCCCCGCGTTTTCAGAACGCCAAAGCCACATTGCCGTCCCGGCCACCGCTCATCGGCGAACATAACGGGTCGGTGCTGCAGGACTGGGGAGTGGCTGACGAAGACGCGCCGGTTCAGAAGAACCGCAACGCAATCTAACTCAACACGCTGAATAGCAGGGCCTGGCTCCGCGGTAGTCACACTTGCGCAATTATATAATATGCGTATAATTCGTATACTTATAATAATAGACCAAATGTATTGAGTTGTGAGGTAGCAAACGCGGCGAATACACGCAGGCCGCATGGATCGGCACCTATTTGGCCCGGTCCGAACACGGGAGGAGACAAAGATGATTTCCATGAAGTCGGCCCTTATGGGTCTGGGCTTGACCATCGCCATGGCAGGCGTGGCATCCGCTGAAACCATGCTGCGCTATTCCGAAGCCGGCCCAAACCGGGGCGCCAGAGCCAAGGCCCTGCAGTATTTCCTCGATGAAGCGAGCCGTATGACGGAAGGCCAGCTGACCTTCGACGTGCATTGGGGCGGCGCCCTCCTGAAATGGTCAGCCGTGCTGAACGGAGTTGCCGCTGGCGCTGCCGACATGGGAACCGTCATTGCACCCTATTCGCCCAAGCAGCTTCAAGGCCTTGCAATCGGCGACCTGCCCATATCCTCGTCCGACACTTGGGTCGGCCTAAGAGCGATGCACGAGCTGATGACCACGAACGCACAGCTCCAGGACTTTCTTGCGAAAGAAAACGTTGTCTTCCTAAGCAACTTCACTTCTACAGGTACCCAGTTTGAGTGCACCGGCGATCATAAGATCGAAACGGCTGACGACTTTAAGGGCCTCACTATTCGGGCAACCGGAACGGTCGGCAAAGCGCTTAATGAGCTTGGTGCCAATGTCGTCAACATGACCTTTGACAAGGTGTATCAGGCACTGGATTCCGGTCTGGTCGACTGTGCTGCTGGCTACTACTACACCAACCGCGCGTTCCGGCATTATGAGATTATCGATCACATCACCGAGGCCAACTGGGGCCAGGTCGGCGGCTTTGCCCTGGTCATGAACAAGGATGTCTGGGAAGACCTGCCTGCAGAGTATCAGAACGCGATCATGACTGCCGGGTCCCAGATGATCGACGAGTTCGCCCGTATTCAGATCGAGACCATCAATGATGTGAAAGCCGGCCTTGCCAGCGGCGAAATCGGCCGTCAGGTGCCCGTGGTTGCGCTGGACGAGGCTGAACGCGCGAAGTTGCTCGCCATGACGGACAAATATGTCCAGGAATGGATCTCTGACATGACGGAACGGGGGTATGACGGCCAGGCGATCTGGGATCAGTACGCCGTTCTCGTCGACAAATATGCGGATGAGCTGAACACCAAAGGCTATCCATGGGCAAGGTAACGCCCGGCAAACCGGTCCCGCCTGGCAGCGGGCGGGGCCGGTTCTCTTCCCCTTTAAGACTTCTGGCCGGGCTGGAAACAGCGTTCATAGCAGTTGCCGCTGTCGCCATTTTGGGGATGTGCGTTTACATCACGCTCGGCATCGTCCTGCGCACCTTTGTCGGAATGCAGATCCCGGATGAAGTTGTGATTGTCGGCGACCTGATGATCGGCGCCTTGATCCTGCCATTGGCCTATGTGGCGGCTGATCGCGGTTTCATTGCTGTTGAAGTGATAACGGACCTGTTGCCGAAAGCTGCCCAAGTCTGGCTTAATGTGCTTGCGGCCATAATCGGACTGTGCGCGGTGATCCCGATCACTTATGCCGGATATCTTGCCATGATCCACGCGATCGAAAGCGGCAACTATTTCTTCGGCATTCTGGAAGTGCCTGAATGGCCGGGGCGGGTCGCCTTCTTTGCAGGCTACGCCTTGTTCTTCATCCGTCTGACCGTGTTGTTCCTTCAAGACGTCTGGACTGCCATCGGTTCCGGCGGCGGGGGAGATTCCAACAAGACTCACGATCCAAGCTGGGAGGAGGCTGCCTGATTTCAGGCAGGCGGCCACCTCGTTCATACATCACCCCGAACGAGAGACACTCTAGTGGACCCCTCAACAATTGGTATCTTCGGCTTTGTGGCAGCGCTCACACTGCTTATCCTGCGCGTTCCAATTGGATTTACGCTGGTCAGCGTTTCCTCTATCTGCGCTTTGGTCACATATGCTTGGCGCCCGGGCTCTGAATTCAATCTCGACCTTGGCCTGCGTCCGGCGATGGCGCTGATTGAATCCAACGCCTTTGAGTTCATCCACTCCTATTCCCTGTCGATGGTGCCGCTGTTCATTGCAGCCGGTCACATCGCCTATCACACCCGCATTACAACGGATATTTATGACGCGGTCCGGGTTTGGATGTCCCGCCTGCCGGGCGGCTTGGCCGTTGCCTCGCTGATCGGCTGCGGCGGTTTCTCGGCGATCACAGGATCCAGCGTCGCCTGCGCCTCCTCCATGGGCCGGATTTGCGTTCCGGAGATGTTGCGCTACGGCTATGACAAGCAGCTGGCAAGCGCCAGTGTCGCCGCGGGTGGCACGCTTGGCGCACTCATCCCGCCAAGCGTACTGTTCATCCTGTACGGCACCTTCACCGAGACATCGATCAGCCGGCTGTTCATGGCTGGTGTGGTGCCAGGTCTCTTAAGCCTTGCCGGGTTCATCATCACCGTGCTGGTCTGGGTCAAACTCCGGCCGGAAGCGGCCCCCGTCCCCGAAGGTGACATCTCCGGAGACGACCGGTTTACCGCCGCGATCAAAGCCTGGCCGGCCGCCACGCTGATGATCATCATCATTGGCGGGATCTATGGCGGCATCTTCACCGCGACGGAAGCAGCTGCCGTCAGCCTGTCATTCGTGTTGATCTACGGAACAATTTCAGGCCGGTTGCGGTTGGCGGATTTCGTTCTGTCGATGCGCGAGACCGCCTATCAGACCGGGTCGTTGTTCTTCATTGCGGTCGGCGCAAAGATCTTCGTTTCCTTCGTCTCCCTGACCGGGGTGACGGGCGGGTTGGTCGATATCGTGTCGTCTTCGGGCCTGGAAACCTGGATGATCCTGTTGTGCATCGTCGCGATTTACCTGGTGATGGGCATGTTCCTGGATCCGATCGGCACCATGCTTTTGACCCTGCCCTTCACGGTCCCGCTCATTGAAGGCATGGGATTTGATCTCATCTGGTTTGGTGTCATCGTCGTCAAACTGCTGGAAATCGGCCTGATCACACCGCCGGTCGGCCTCAATGTCTTCGTCATCAATTCGGTGGTTGGACGGGAGATACAGGTTCACACGATCTTCTTCGGGATCATGAAGTTCCTGGTGCTCGACATTGTTGTCTTGCTGGCCCTTCTGGCCTTCCCGATCCTGTCACTCGGCCTGCCGAGCCTGATGTTCTGATCAACAAAAGGCGCTGCCCCGGCCTTGCGCCGGGGCCTGATTGCATTTGGTCCCGGCGCAAGGCCGGGACGGCAAAAGTTTTTCAGATGATGGTTTTTTCAAAATAGACGCGGTTGAATCCGTCTTCCGTTCGGCGGCCGGCCTCTTTGTAGCCGAGTTTCGGATAGATGCTGAGATTGGCGGTCATCTTTTCATTTGTGTAAAGGCGGATGTCGGAAAGACCGAGCGAACGGGCTTCAGCCTCACAGTGGGATATCAGAGCCCTGCCGATGCCTCGACCGGCTGCGGCCGAGACAACAGCGACATTTTCCAGGAACATGTGGTCGGCCCTTGGGGAATAGACGATGAAGCCCAGGAAACTGCCGGTCTCATCTTCTGCAACATGAACCTGCCCAGCGCCGATCTGCCTCTCAAAATCAGCAACCATGGGCGCCGGCTTCCGGCCAATTGCCGCGATATAGGGCGCATAGGCCTTTTCCGCACAGGCTCGAACAGCCGATACATCGTCTGGCATGGCAGGCCGGATCTTCATCGCAGGGCACTCCGGATCAACTGATTTCTGCCCCATTCATTCCGGCAGAATGGGCATTTGGCAAGAAAAGACCCGGACGCCACAAAACGTCCGGGCAAGAAACACTCCGGTGATGTGCGCAGGGAGTGTCGAGGGGGCCGTATTGCGCGCTGCCTGTTATTTGGCCCGCTGGTTGAACCGGCGGCCGACGAGGGCGCTTGCAATGTTGGTTTTCTGAATGTCGATGGACCCGCCGGCGATGCCCCAGCCCCAGCTGTCCCGCATCTTTTGTTCCATCGGATATTCGCGCGAATACCCATAACCGCCCATCAGCTGCATGGCCTTGCCGGTGACTTCGCGGGTCATCTCATTGGCAAAACACTTGGCAATCGAGCTTTCCCCAACCGACGGAAGACCGCTTTCTGCGTTCACGACAGCCCGGTAGAGCAGCAGGCGCGCTGCATCCAGTTTCATTTTCATGTCGGCGATTTGAAGCTGAACCGCCTGGAAATCGATGATCTGTTTGCCGAACTGCTCCCGCTCCTGAACATAATTCAGGACGTAGTCGAAGGCCGACTGCGCACAGGCGAGGCTCATGGTGGTGTTGCCGCAGCGTTCCAGATCGAATGCCTCCATGAGCTTCCGGAATCCGCCTGCTGAAACAATGATGTTCTCGGCCGGAACGCTGACATCATCGAAATACATGTCTGCGCTGTGCACACCGCGAAAGCCCATATGGTGCTCCCGTTTGCCGAAGGTGAAGCCATCAGCTCCTTTTTCGACCAGAACAGCCCCGATGCCCTTCGCTCCGGGATCGTCGGACATGCGGCAATAGACAACATAGGCATCCGAGTGGCCTGCGCCGGAACACCAGCGCTTTTGACCGTTGATGATCACCCTATCGCCCTCGACCCGCGCCTTGGTGGTGAGATCGGTCAGCGCTGATCCCGCACCCGGCTCGGACATGGAAACTGCGACGATCATGTCGCCGGAGCAGACCTTCGGCAGGACTTTCTGGCGCATGGCTTCCGGGGCAAAATTGGCGATCGCAAGTGCCGGGCCGAAGCAGGATTCAAAGATCGGAAAAGCAACGCCAATGGAGACCTTGGCAACTTCTTCCAGCACCAGAACCGCTTCGAAATGGCTCATGCCGCCGCCGCCATAGGCTTCCGGCAGGTTCACCCCTAAAAGTCCGAGCTCGGCGAACCGGTGCAATACATCCGGTCCGGGCGACTCATCCGTTTCTTCAACCTCACGGGCTATGTCCGGCAATTCCGTCTGGGCAAACCGGCGCACGGTTTCCTGGAGAGCGGTCTGTTCTTCTGAAAGGGTAAAATCCATTTGCGATGCTTTCACTTTTCCGCTGAAACGGCGACTGTCTTGTTTCGGTGTGAGATTGGGGATCAGCTGACCGCTTTTTCCCGGAAATCCTGCGTGGCTTCCCAATAGGGATCCCGGAGTTTGCGCTTGAAGATCTTGCCGGTGTCATCGCGCGGCAGATCAGATTTAAACTCGATCCGGCGCGGCACCTTGAACCCGGCCAACCGGTTCTTCAGGTGGGCGATGATTTCTTCTGCCGTGAGATCACTGGAGGGCTCTGGCTGCACAACCGCCATCAGCGCTTCACCATACTCCGCATCCGGCACACCAAAGACAGCGCAATCGTCGACGCCTGGCATGGCATGAAGTTCTGCTTCAATCTCTGCCGGATAGATGTTGACCCCACCCGAAATCACCATGTCCTTTGACCGGTCGCACAGGAACAAGTATCCGTCTTCATCCAGATACCCGACATCGCCCGTGGCAATGAGGCCGCCGACATCGAGATCCGCCCGCGCTTTCGGATTGTTGGCGTAGGTGAATTCAGGGGCCGTATCGAGGCGGGAGACAATCTCGCCAGGTGTTCCGGCCGGCACGTCCTGACGGTCACCGTCCATGATCCGCAATGTCACGCCATCCAGCGCACGGCCGACCGTGCCGGGCCTACGGAGGCTTTCTTCCGGAGTGCAAAAGGTCACATAGTTTTGTTCGGTGCCTGCGTAGAACTCATGGACCACCGGTCCAAACCAGGCCTGCATCGCCGTTTTAACCTCCGGCGGACAATGCGCTGCAGCCGTCACGACATACTGAAGCGACGAGACATCGTAGCGATCCCGGATATCCGCAGGGAGCTTCAAGAGACGTGCAAACATGGTTGGGACCATGAAGGCCGTTGTGATCCGCTCCCGCTCAACTGTTGCGAGGAATTCCCGCGCATCGAAGCGCGGCATAAGGAACACCTTGTCGGCCACAGCATAGGTCCGCATGCCGAACGCATTAGGCGCGCCGTGATAAAGCGGACCGCAGATGAGCGCCCTGATGCCGGGCTTGATCCCGTAGACCCGGTCCCGGACAGCAAGAAACTCTTTCGCCAGGCCCGGCACCTGCGGCAGCTTGATCACGCCCTTGGGTTTTCCGGTGGTGCCGGAGGTGTAGGTCATCGTGTCGGTAAAGTCCCGGCACGGATCTGTCAGCGGTGGGTGTGTTTCAATGAAGTGATCCCAGGGCACCGTTTCAACGGTTTTAACGCCATTCATGGACGGAAGCCGGTAGGCCGCGCACAGTTCCGGCGGGGTGGCCACCTCAAGGACAAGCATATTCTTTGGAATCACACCGCCCAAGCCCTGCAGGAGATCAGAATGCGAGATCAGCGCATTTGCGCCGGAATCCTGCAGAACATAATCAATTTCCGGTGGAGCCAAATGCCAGTTGACCGCCACCGGGCTTGCGCCGAGCAATGTGGCCGCCCGCGCAGCTTCAAAAAAGGCAAAATCATTGCGCAACAACAGCGCAATGCTGTCACCGCGATTGATGCCATAGTCCCGCAGACCGGAGGCCGCGCGATGAGCGCGCCGTTCGCAGTCCGACCGCCGGGTTGAGCGTTCACCGCTGTACAAAACCGTGTCAGACATGGCGGGCCTCTTCAGCATTGTCGTTGGTCCCATTCATTGCTGGCACCTTGGCACCCACCAGCGCGCGGGCTGCGCCAAGAACGGTATCAGTGTGTTCGCCAACGTCTGGAACATGGGAACCGACCGGCAAAGGAGCTCCGGAAAACTGAAATGGCAGACTCGCGACTTTAAAAGCCTCTGCACCGGTTCCGACCGTGCTCATCAGGTCCCGCACCGTGACCTGTTCGTCGCAGATTGCTTCGGCGACTGTCTGATAGCGGGCACAAGGTATCCCAGCGCCCATCAAGGTCGCTTCACAGTCAGCGGCGGTCCGCGATTGCGTCCAGTCCTCGACCAATGACATAAGGGCCGGCCAATTCTTTTCACGTTCCAGCTGGGTGTTGAAACGGGTGTCGTCCTTCCATTCCGGGTGATCCAGAAGGTCTGCGAGCCGCTCAAAGATCCGGCTCGTGATCGGCACGGCGATCACATGCCCATCGGACGCCCTCACCGGTGTCGCCAGCCAGCGGTCAAAAGAACTTGGCGTCTGGGCTTCCTGCATTTCCAGGACGAGCAGATTGATCATGCTGTCCATCAAGGCAACATCGATATACTGCCCAGCCCCATGGCGGAGCTGCCCGATCAGGGCGGTCTGGATTGCACTGAAGGCAAACAGGCCGCCAATCAAATCGGCATACCAGATCCCCGTGCGGAAGGGCTTGTCTACATCCTCCGCATAGGACATCGCCGCTAGGTCATGACCGGACAACGCATGCAGAATAGGGGCATAGGCTGGGTGCCGGGAGCGCGGCCCTTCCTGGCCAAAGCCGGAAATCGAGCAATAGACCAGATCTTTGCGGCCTTTGGAGAGGGTTGCGTGGTCAAGCCCAAGATCGCGAACGACGCCCGGGCGGAAATTTTCCACCACCACATCACAAGACGCAGCAAGACTGCGGATTGCCTCCAGATCGCGTTCAGAGCGGAAATCGATCTCAATGCTTTTTTTTCCGGCGTTAAAATGGCCGAAATAGGTGCTCTTTCCGTTGCGCAGCGGTTCCTTGACCCGCATGTGTTCTCCGCCCATCGGCTCAATCTTGAAGACCTCTGCGCCGCAATCGGCAAGGAGACGGGTGCAATAGGGGCCGGAGATGATCCGGGTCAAATCAAGGACCCGGATCCCGTCCAGCGGTTTTTTGGTGTTCAGTGCCATAAAAGGATTTTCCCGCGTGCGGTTACTGCGTCAGCACATCGGTGGCCGTGTCGAGCGACACCGGCGTTCCCGACAGAAGCAGGTCGGTCGCCGCCTTTTCAAAGCCGGTTTCGCCAACTTTCAGCGGGTCTTGAGCCCGCAGCCGGTGGTCAATCACCATCCGGGCAAGCAGCAGCCGCCGGGCATCGCGACCAGCTGCGCCCAGCGCCGAGCCTTCGGTTGCGAGCAACGTGGCGGTCGCTGAGTTGTAAACCGCGCTGGAGGCCTTGCGCGCCAGTGTCTGGTTGCCGCTCATGGCAACATCCTCGGCAAAATCGATGGCCTGCTGGACGGTGCTGCGCAGTTCGCCCTTGAATTGGCCCGGCATGTCGGAGCTGGTGTCGATCTGATCCATCAGCTCTTCCTTGAGGTCCTTGTGCGCACCGACTTTGGCAATCGCACGTGTCGTAATGTCGAGCGAGTTGATGTTGGAGGTGCCCTCCCACAAGACACCCAAATGCGCATCGCGCACCAAACGGGCGTTGACGAAATCTTCGATGTAACCGTTGCCGCCGCGCACTTCCATCGCACCCGTTGCAACACGAACGTTGTCGCGGGCGGTCCGGTATTTGTGCGCCGGGGTCAGGATCCGGGTGATCATTTGTGCCCGCTCATCACCAGCCTCTGCCAGACTGATCTGATTGCCGAGGTAGAGGGTAATCGACAACGCCTGTTCCGTCGGCAGCATCAGTTTCATCAACTGGCGGCGCAGGAGTGGCTTGTCGATGATCTTTTCTTGAAACGCATGCCGGTTCTGGGCTGTGACCAACGCCTCGTTGAGGCAGCGGCGCATCATGGCGGCGGCCCGGCACCCATGGGATAGGCGCGACAGGGACACCTGATCCATCATCATCTTCAGGCCCTTGTTTTCATGCGGGCCCACCTCACCGAGCGGATAGGCAACGGCGCCATCAAACACGATCTCGCCGGACGCCATGGAGCGGCTGCCAAGTTTGTTCTTCAACCGCACAATCCGGTAGGAATTCCGGCTGCCGTCGTCCAGGCGGCGCGGCAGGGCGAAGAGCCCCAGTCCCTTGTTGCCGGCCGGAGCGCCTTGCGGGCGGGCAAGCAGAAGGGCGACATCGCCATCCGTGCAGGAGCAGAACCACTTTTCGCCGTAGAGCTTCCAGTTGCCGTCTTCGAAACGAGCTTCCAGCTGGATGTTGGAGACGTCCGATCCGCCAGGCCGTTCCGTCATGAACTGAGCACCCTTGAGCATGGTCTTGGTGTCCTGGCTTATCAGGCCATCGTAGAAGCGGGCCTTTGTGGCCTCGTCCCCATAATCCTTGATCAAGGTCGCCGTCGTTTCCGTGGCGGAGATCGGGCAAAGCTGGCCGAATTCCGACTGGCCGAAGATGTATTGGAAAATGAATTTCACGGTGTGGGACATTGGCTTGTCCCAACCAAACACACCCGGCTTATGGATCATCGCGGCCAGGCCATAATCGCCCAGCGCAACGTCTTCCATGTTCCGATAGGCCGGATGGAATTCGATCCAATCTTCGAACCGTCCCCGCGGATCCCGGTGATGGAGAACGGGTATGTGCTTGTCCGCCATGCGGGACCAGTCATCAACCTCGTCGCCGGCCAGCGCACCGAATGCCTCCAGATGCGGCTCAAGATGGGCCCGCAGATCTTCCGGCAGGTAGAGGGTAACGAGATCCTGAAGGCTCTTGTCGATTCCATAGAAGTTCAACCCATGGCAATCCGGTGCCACCAGGTTGGCAAGCTCTGGGGTTGGCAAGGTATGGTGTTGCGGTTGAACATTCATTTTGAAATCCTCCCAATAGGGTCTTGGTGCCAACATTTTCCGGCCGGCCTGTTGAATTGAAATTCAGAGAGATAAGGTCTGTTCAGCTGCCCCGATCGAAACCGGGGCGTCGCTCAAGAGAAGATCTGTTGCGGCTGTCTCGAAGGCGCTGCTGCCAGTGGCCAGCGGATCTTGCGGCGACAGACGGTGGTCGATCACCATTCGCGCCAGCAACAGCCTGCACGCATCGCCACCATCTGCGCCAAGGCGCGCACCTTCGCAGGCCAAAAGAACGGCGGTCGCGGAATGGTAGACGGCACTGGCTGCCTGGCGGGCAAGGCTCTCCTCCCCGCGCCGGGCGATTTCTTCGGCGAGATCCAAGGACTTGATCAGGGATGATTTCAAGACGCAGGCAAATGAACCGGGGAGTCCCGGACAGGCGTCAATCTGCGCCAGCAGTGCGGATCTTAAGTCGTTGTGGGCCTCTGTCCGTCCAATGGCCCGCGTTGTGATGTCCAGCGCATTGATGTTGGACGTGCCTTCCCACAGAAGGCCAACATGGGCATCCCGGACGAGACGGGCATTGACGAAGTCCTCAATGTACCCATTGCCGCCGCGGACCTCCATGGCGCCGGTCGCCACACGGATGTTATCGCGCGCGGTGCGGTATTTGTGGGCCGGGGTGAGGATCCGGGCGACGCGTTCGGCATGAGCATCGCCGTTCGCTGCCGCAGTCAGCACGGTGCCGAGATAGAGCGTCATCGACAATGCCTGTTCGGTCGGCACCATCAGTTTCATCAGCTGCCGGCGCAACAGGGGCTTGCCGATGATCTTTTCTTGGAAAGCACTGCGGGTTTTTGCAACTGTCATGGCCTCATTGAGGCACCGGCGCATCATTGAAGCAGCACGGGCCCCGTGGGACAGGCGGGACAAGGACACCTGGTTCATCATCATCTTGAGGCCGGGGTTTTCCTTTGCTCCGACATCTCCGAGCGGATAGGCAACAGCACCCTCAAAAACCACCTCGCCGGAGGCCATGGAGAGCGTGCCGAGTTTGTCTTTCAGACGGACAATCCGGTAAGCGTTCCGGCTGCCATCTTCCAGACGGCGCGGCAGAGCAAAAACCGCAAGGCCCTTGTTTCCGGCCGGGGCGCCTTGCGGGCGGCCAAGCACCAGCACGACATCGGCATCAGCGGCGGAACAGAACCATTTTTCGCCATAGAGCCGCCATGTGCCGTTCTCATTCCGGGCCTCGACGGCGAGTTGCGACACATCTGACCCGCCATGGCGTTCGGTCATGAATTGTCCGCCAGCCATCCGGGTCGCCGGATCCTGGCTGATCAACCGATCATAAAACCGCTCTATGAGAACCTTATCGCCAAATTTCTTGATCATGGCGGCGGTGGTTTCGGTCATGGAAATCGGACACAGCTGACCGAACTCCGATTGCCCGAGTAAATACTGGAAGAGAAACTTGACCGTATGCGGCATCGGTTCGGGCCAGCCGAACACCCCCGGTTTTCCAGTCATTCCAGCCATTGCGAAGTCACAGAACGTGATCTGCTCCATGCGTTTGTAGGCCGGATGAAACTCGATCCAGTCTTCAAACCGTCCGCGCGGGTCACGGTGATGGAGAACCGGCACGTGCCGGTCGGCCGTTCTGGAAAGCGTATCAATTTCACCGCCCACCAGAACCCCGAACTCGTGCAGTTTCGGCCAGAGATGAACACGCAGATCTTCAGGCAGGTACAACGTCAGCAGATCCTGAAGGCTGCGGTCGATCTCAAAGAAGTTCTGTCCATGGCAATCCGGCGCAACCAGTTCGGCGAGCTCGCCTTGAGGCAAGGGGGTGTGCTGGCCTTTGTGAATATTCATGAACGCAGTCTCCAAAACAAAAGGGCGCGGTAAAAAATCTGAACTCAATAGGACTTCGGCAGCCCCAGAACCCGTTCGGCGATATGGCAAAGGATCAGCTGCTGACTGACCGGCGCGAGCCGGGGGATCATGGCCTCGCGCATGTACCGCTCGACATGATATTCCCGGGCATACCCGAACCCGCCATGGGTCATGACCGCCTGCTGGCAAGCCTCAAACCCGGCTTCCGAACCCAGATACTTTGTGGCATTGGCCGCCGGGCCGCAGGGCAAGCCAGCGTCATATTGGCGGGCAGCTTCCAGCGCCATCAGCCAGGCGGATTCCAGCATCATCCAGTTGCGCGCGAGCGGGTGCTGGATGCCCTGGTTCTGACCGATCTGCCGGTCAAAGACGACGCGTTCCTTGGCATAAGCGCAAGCCTTGCGCAGCGCCGCATGGCCCAGACCAATGGCTTCCGATCCGATCAGGATCCGTTCCGGGTTCATGCCGTGCAGGATCGCCCGGAACCCTTCGCCTTCATCTCCAATGAGATTTTCCGCCGGGATCTCGAAATCCTCGAAGAAGAGTTCATTACAATCGACCGGCTTCCGGCCCATCTTGTCGATCTCCCGGACCGCAATCTGGTCACGGTTGAAATCGGTGTAGAACAGGCTGAGCCCTTGAGTCGGTTTTTCGACCTCTTCCAGCGGTGTTGTGCGGGCCAGAAGAAGGATTTTTTCCGCGACCTGTGCCGTCGAGATCCAAACCTTTTGACCATTAACCAGATAACGGTCTCCTTGACGCCGGGCGGCCGTTTTCAGATGAGTCGTGTTCAAACCGGTGTTGGGCTCGGTGACAGCGAAGCACGTACGTTCCTGACCCGCGACGACCGGCGGCAACATGCGCCTCTTCTGCTCGTCGGTGCCGAATACAACCACCGGCGAAAGACCGAAGATGTTCATATGCACGGCAGAGGCGCCAGAGAGCCCGGCCCCGGATTCGGCAATCGTGCGCATCATGATGGCAGCCTCAGTAATCCCAAGGCCTGCGCCGCCATAAGCTTCAGGGATACAAATGCCAAGCCAGCCCGCCTGGGCCAGGGCCTGAAAAAGCTCGGTTGGAAAGCCGCCAGTCTTGTCTTTTTCGAGCCAGTAGACGTCATCGAATTGGCTGCAGAGGCTCGCGATTGCATCCTGAATGGCCGTTCTATCGGGGGAAAGCTGGATATCCATTGTCGCGTCAAGCTGGAACCGGTTCAAACGCAGGAGCGGAAACAATCCCCGACTGCAGCAATTCGTAGATCGTGTCTTCGCTGAGCCCGGTTTCCTTCAGAACTTCAACGGTATGCTCGCCAAGGTTTGGCGGTGGCCGGCGTTTGCTTGACGGTGTCCGGGACCATCTGGTCGGCACTTTCGTGCGCCGCATTCGGCCTTCGCTTGGGTGATCGTACGTCTCGAAAAAGCCGACATCGTTGAGATGCGGGTCGTCCAGCAGGCTCTCAATGGAGTGCATCGGCATAACCGGGATGTCCGCGGTCTCAAGCAGAGCGAGCCATTCGCTGCTGGTTTTCGTCTTGGTGACTTCACTGACAGCTTTGCAGAGATCGTCAAAGTGCTCTTGCCGCCCGGTGAAAGAGGAGAACCTGTTGTCAGCCGACAGAACGGCTGGCTTTCCTGTGACATCCAGAAACCGGCCCCACTGCGCATCGGAATAAAGAAGCAGGCAAATGTAGCCGTCTTTCGTGCGCAACGGCCTGCGGGCTTTCGACGTGAGACGATGGTATCCGCCCGCATCTAGTGGTGGTTCAAAAGATAGGCCGCCCAGATGATCCCCGAGAACGAAATTCGCGACAGTCTCAAACATCGGAATGCTGATCTGCTGCCCCTCACCGGTCCGGCCCTTGTGAACGAGCGCCGCAAGAATCGCGTTGGCAGCGGCCAAACCAAATGCCCGGTCGGCAATTGCATTCGGGAAATAGCGCGGCACCCCGCCGCTCGCCTTGGCCTGAAGAAACGGCAGCCCGACAGCACCCTGGATGAGATCATCATAGGCAGGCCGTCCCGAATACCGGCCATCCTCATCAAATCCGAGCAGCGCCGTGTAGATTATGTCCGGTTTGACCGCCTGAATGGTGTCGTAGGAGAGGCCCAAGCGCATCATCGCTTTCGGACGGCTGTTGGTGACGAAGATATCGGCGGTCCGGATCAGGCCCAGCAAGACCTCGCGGCCATCTTCCGTTTTCAGGTCAAGGCAAACGGAACGCTTGTTGTAGTTGGCATTCATATAAAGCGGGCCCATGGCCGCTGACCGCATTGGTCCCACCTGGCGCAACATGTCACCTGCCGGGGATTCAATCTTGATGACGTCGGCGCCGAAGTCGCCCAGCGTCTGCGTCGCAACCGGTCCGGCGAGCACCGCCGACATGTCTATGACGCGTATGCCTTCCAAAGGGCCCATGCGAAAAAACCTTGGCTTATGTCTACATATATGAATAATAAGTCCATATATTGAAACATTGTCAAGCCAATCATCGATGATTGCTCGCGTTTTGTGGGAAAGCGCGATAGAAGACCGAGACCAGAAATGAAGACTTCGACAGGCTGCCCGGTTGCGCCGACACGCTGCGGAATCAACGCCTTGCAACAAAAGACCGTGCCCCATGGCTGTTAAACAGATCCAGAATGCACTCGATCTGATCGAGTATTTCGCCCGCACCAAAAAACCGGCCAGCCTGGCGGAACTTCAGCAGCATTTCGGCTGGCCGCGATCGAGCGCATACAATATTTTGAACACATTGGTGGAACGCGGCTACATGTATGAGCCTGCGCGGCGCGGCGGCTACTATCCAACGCCAAGACTTGCCAGTGTTGCTGAAAGCATCATGTCGGCGGATCCGCTCAATGAACGGCTGGCAGAATTGTTGCGGAAACTTGCTGATGAAACCGGCGAAACGGCCATCCTGGCTGCGCCTGCAGGACGGTTTTCCGTTTATCTCGATGTCATCGAATCCCCGTCCCCCATCCGCTACGCAGCGCATGTGGGCATGCGGATCCCGATCCATGCCGGGGCTTCCGGGCGCGCGCTTTTATCTCTCTATTCAGAAGCCGAGCGCGCGGCCCTTTTGAGCAAGGTCTCCTTTGACCGGTATGGTGCAAACGCCCTGATGACAGCTGAAGACGTTGAAGCGGCACTTGCAAAATCCAGGGATCGCGGCTGGTATCAGAGTATTCGCGAATACAGTGCGGACCTTGCAGCAATTGCCATTCCGGTCATGGTCGATGACCGCAGATTTGCCGTTGTTGTTGCCGGCCCGCAGTACCGGCTTGAAGACAGGTGCGCCGATGTTGCCGCCACTTTGCAAAGGCTGACTTCAGAATTCGGGTTTGCAGGCAGCGAAATCATATCCGGTCTGATTGCGGCCAGCAAATAATCCAGGCGATCCACCGCCGGAAACAGGCACGTTCGAAGAACCGACCGTTTGCCGCCTGCGCGCCACGCCTGCACCCGCCACCACTCCTAACGTACGATAGGCTTTAGCGGCCGGTGCATTCACGCATTCCGATTATCGGTCGGGGCTACGCTCTTATCGATCCCATAACTTGCTATTTTCATTTCATTTTTTGCCAAAGGTGAATTCCCAGTCCTGCGGAAAATACTCCTTGCCGGTGACCGGACGGGCTGAAGGTCAAAAAAGCTGGCTAGACATATGTCTCGATATATGATCATTTAGTCCATAAATAAGAACAATGTAATGATACTGCCCTTGCTCAGCCGATATCCGCCTCAAGAGAAGGCCGGCAGGCAAGAGGACGGGCGCTGAGCCCGGGCACCCATGTTGGGTGGATCTCAATTGGGAGGAAAAAGATGAAACGCATCAAAAACGCGGTCTGCGGTGCTGTTGCTGCCGGTTTATTTGCAGTGCTCATGCAGCAACCGGTCATGGCTGCAAATGTTGATGGCCCGCCAGTCTTCTGGAAATTCTCTGTTTGGGGCAAATCGCGGGCCCTGACAGCCGGCCCGGAACACCTAGCCGCGCGGCTTGCCGAAGAGACTGGCGGAAAGTTCCAACTCAAGATCTTTTACGGCGATCAGCTGTCCAAAGCGAAAGAGAACCTCGACGGCATGAGGGTCAATGCCTTTGAAGCTGCGATTGTCTGCAATTTCTACCATCCGGCAAAAACACCTGCCTTGATGGTCATGAGCCTGCCATTCCTGCCGATCAAGGACTTCGACACATCGATTGCCGTGCGCGATGCGCTTTATCAGCATCCCGTTACCGTGTCCGATCTGGAGAAATGGAACGCCATCAGCTATGCGTCGACGCACTTGCCCCAGTATGAATTCATGGGAACTGGTGAGCCGCCGAAAACCCTCGAGGATTGGAACGGCCTGCGGGTGCGCGCCGGCGGCGGTGTTGGCCTGGCCATGGAAAAACTCGGCGCAGTGCGTCAGTCCATGCCAGCAACGGAAGTTTACACGGCGCTTCAGCGCGGCATTGCCGACGCGGTCTCCTTTCCTTTCACGTATGCGCATGGTGCCTACAAACTGCAGGAAGTGGCGAGCTGGTTCACGGGAAACCTGAAGCCCGGAACGGCCGATTGCCCGATCGTTCTGAACAAGACGTCCTATGAAAGCCTTCCAGATCAATACAAGGATCTGCTCGCGTCTCTGAAACCCGAGGTCGATGAAGTCTATCGCGAGATTTATGGCAAAGCCGACGAGAAGTATCTCCCGATTTTTCAGGAGGCTCTGACCGAAGTCACCTACGACCCGGCAACCCGTCAAGAGTTCCAAAACGTTGCTGGCGAGCCCATCTGGCGCCAATGGGTTTCAGACAATCAGGAAAGCTTTGACGCACAAGGCGTCCTGGACACGGTTCTGAATGCCGGCAGCGGCAGCTAACACACCTTGAAAGGCACCGGTCCGAATCGGTGCCTTCCTTACAATTTTCAATTCCTGCGTCCTGGGTCACATCACCGGCACGCGTGAACAGCCCCCTTCCCGCAATCTGACCAGCTTCGGAACCTGATTTCCCATGACAGGAACACATGGCAGCGGCGCCCTTTTATTGTCGATGAACCGCGGATTGGGTGCGGTTGAAGACACGCTCAATATCATCGCGGCTTTGACAATCTTCATCGTGATGCTGGTGACGACATTCCAGATCTTCTGCCGGCTCGCGGGGTATCCGATCCCGGGTTTTCTGGAAGCATCCGAGCAGGCAATCGCCGTATTTGCGTTCCTCGGCGTGGCTTATGCACAGCGGTATGGCGCGCATATCCGGATGGACATGCTGGTGGGCGCTGCACACGGGCGCATGCGCTGGTTTCTGGAGGCGGTCGCCACCTTGCTCGGCATGATCCTCATTGCTGTTCTCATCCGCTACAGCTGGAGCTTTTTTTACAGCTCCTTCGAGGTTGGCGACGTCACATACGACTACGGAATTCCAACGTGGCCATCGAAACTTCTGGTCCCGTTCGCCTTTTCCATCTGGTTCCTGCGTTTGAACCTGCAACTTATCGGCTTTTTGCGCCTGTTCATCTGGCCCAAGGCGGATCCGGTCGCGGTGCCGGTCATCAAGACCGCTGCCGATCACGCCCAGGATGAAGCCTCCAGTGCAGGAGGCAGAAAATAAGTTTCCTTGAAACCCTCACAAGCGGTGCACCCGGTGTTTTCTTCGGGATTGGTTACAGCAATCCGGCGCTTGTCGGCGTTATCTGCATGGGGCTTTTGCTGGTTTTTGTTCTGATCGGTGTCCGGGTCGTCTTCGCGGCCGGGCTGGTCGGATTGATCGGGCTTGTCGAACTCATCGGATGGCATGCGGCGGCCGGCAGTATCGGCTCCATCCCGCACTCAAAATCCGTCAGTTTTGTTCTCGGGCTGATCCCGGTTTTCATCCTTATTGGGTATCTTGCGTTCCATGCCGGCATGACGGCGCAGCTCTTTGCAGCTGCACGAGCCTGGATTGGTTGGCTGCCGGGTGGTCTCGCTGTTGCAACCGTCTTTGCAACGGCAGGCTTTGCCGCCGTTTCCGGCGCCTCGACCGCAACGACAGCGGTGTTTGCCCGCGTCGCGATCCCGGAAATGCTCAAGGCCGGTTATGACCGCCCGCTCGCCGCCGGCGTTGTCGCAGCCGGGGGAACGCTCGCCTCCCTGATCCCACCATCAGCGATCTTGGTCATCTATGCCATCATCGTTGAAGAATCGGTCGGAGCGCTGCTGCTCGCGGGCTTCTTGCCTGGTCTGTTCTCCGCAGCGATTTATGCCGCGATTATTGTGCTCTGGGCCAAATTCCGCCCCGAAGCCGGCCCGTCCGTGCGCGGCGTAAGCTGGCGGGAACGGTTTCAATCCTTGCCGGGCGTTTTACCGATCGCAGCCGTGGTCGGGATTATCGTCAGCGCGATCTACACCGGCTGGGCTGCCCCTACCGAAGCCGGAGCGCTTGGGGCATTCGTGGTTCTGGTCATGGCCTGGATCAACGGGATGCGCTGGCCAAGCCTCAAGGCCGCCCTGATGGAAACGTCCAAGCTGGTGGTGATGATCTTCTCATTGATTTGGGGCGTCCTGATTTTTGGCCGATTTTTAGGGTTTTCCGGCCTGCCGGAAACGTTTGCCAACTGGATCTTGTCCTTTGATGCCGATCCTTATCTGATCCTTGCCGCCATTTTGTTGGGATACGTGATCCTCGGCATGTTCATGGATGCCATCGGGCTTCTGCTTTTGACTTTGCCCGTTGTTTATCCGGCCGTCATGGCTCTGAATGGCGGACCTGATGTCACCGCAGCCGACAGCGCCTTCGGCATGAGCGGGACACAGGCCAGCATTTGGTTTGGGATCATCGTGGTGAAAATGGCCGAAGTCTGCCTTATCACGCCTCCAATTGGCATCAATTGTTTTGTCGTTAACGGCGTGCGCCCCGACATCCCGCTCTCTGACGTCTTTCGTGGCATCTTCCTGTTTTTCATCTCAGACGTTCTGACAATCGCCGGCCTCATCTTCTTTCCTCAGATTATCACTTGGCTTCCAAGCATGATGAACTAGGCCGCGTGGACCGATTGGAGCCTCAAGCATGCTGAAACGGCCAGATCCGGCCACACATGAAATGACAAGATCCGCAATCGCGGTTCTGATCTTTTGTGCCGCAATGAATTTCTTTTCCCGCGGCGTCAGCGAAACCTTTGCCGTATTCCTTTTGCCGGTCACCACCGACCTTGGCTGGAGCCGGAGCACATACGGAACCATCTACTTCGCCTATATGGCCACCATCGGATTTTCAGCACCCGTGATCGGAATAGTCTTCGACCGGTTTGGCCCCCGTCCGGTCTACACATCCGGGGTTTGCCTGTTTGGTTTGGGCTTTTTGCTGGCAAGCACGATGGAGCATCTCTGGCAGGCCATTCTCGGCCTCGGCATCATGACCGGTATCGGCATATCAGCAACTGGCATGACGGTCGCATCCGGTTTGGTGAGCCGCTGGTTTGCCCACCGGATTACATTGGCAAACGCCCTTGCCTACACCGGGATCCCTCTGGGAATGGTGGTCATCGTTCCCCTGACCCAGATCCTGATTGAGGCGACAGACTGGCGAACGGCCTACGGAGTCCTGGGGTGGGCCAGCCTCGCAATGGTCGCCGTGATCTGGTTCTCGCCATGGCAAACAATCGGCGGCGGCGCTGACCATATACCGCCTCGCCAGGCAAACCGCAGCTTCAGTCTGGGCGCGGGTGTTTTGCGGCATCCCGCGTTTTGGGGATTGTTTGCAACGTTGTTTCTCGCATCAGTGACCGTTTGGTCCGTAATGCTGCAGGCAGTCGCCTACCTTATTTCTGCTGGGTTTACCCCGGTTATAGCCGCCTTCGGTTATGGGGCTGTCGGCGCGATGTCTGTCGTCGGCCTTGTTTGTTTCGGATGGGCAAGTGACCGGTTTGGCCAACGCAATTCCGTGACAGTCGGCTACATTCTCTCGGCGATCGGCGTGGCTCTGTTGTGGCAGCTCCAAGAAACACCAAACCTTCTTGTGTTAGCTGGGTTTGTTGTAGTTTTTGGTGCCGCAATGGGCTCGCGCGGTCCGGCCGTATCCGCCCTTGTTGCAAGGCTCTATCCCAACAATGTCGCCGCAATTTATGGCGCAACAACCATCGGGCTCGGTTTGGGTGGTGCCGTCGGCGGTTGGTTTTCCGCCGCGCTTTTTGACTGGACCGGCAATTACGGCGCCGGCTTCGCCCTGTCTATCGCCACCTCCCTGATCGGCATCACGCTCTTCTGGCTGATAAAGCCCCTCTCGGCTGGCCGCTGGCCCGATCCAGGCCCAGTATCGAATATCCCTTGAAACAAACGCAGTTGGCTGTTTCCTGATGTTTCATCTCTTTATCGAAAGGATTTCACATGGCTGATCAAGTGACCCAGGTGGAGTGGACGCCCGCCAACCATCGGCCAAGACCTTCCCTCTATTTTGAAGACCTGGAGGTCGGCCGCCGCTACGGGCTGCCGTCCCGCACGCAAACCGATGCCCTGTTTGCTGCGTTTCAACTGGCGTCCGGAGACAATGATCCGATCCACTATGACCGGGTCTACTGCCAGTCAATCGGCCACAAGGACATGCTGGCGCATGGCATGCAGGTCCTGATCCAGTCAGCCGCCGGTGCCGGCACGTTCCCCGAAGAGGTCGCCGACGCGTTGATCGGTTTCATCGGACTGGAGTGCAAGTTCATGAAACCGGTCTATGTCGGCGATACCCTCTATTCAGAACTTGTGATTTCCGAACTGATTGAACAAAACACCACCGGTGTTGTTGTCATGACCGCAACGATCCGTAACCAGGATGGCGCAGCTGTTCTGACCGGCGAGCATCGATATCTTCTCCGGAAGCGGTCCTCCGTGGCCGGCTGATCAGCTTTGAAATGGCGTGTTCTTGATCAATGTCATATCCGCGTAATTGAAACTGAATTTAACTGATCTCCGGTTGAGATTCACCGGATCCAGGATAATCGCTGGACGCGTTCGACACATATCATCGTCGAATTTTGCCTTGCGAAAAGTCCTTGAAGTGGTTCAAGTTTGTTTCAACAACCACGGTTTGTCATTGGTCATCAGACGCGAGGATCCGCATGCTTGTCTCACACACCCGGATCGTTGACATCGTCGGAGACATCATCCGGATCATGGTGTCCTCGACGAAGAGTGAGGCCGAAGGCCGGCCCTGTCTCGGGGATTTGGCTATTGTCGAAACCGGCGACGGCACGTCTTCCCTCGCTCAGGTGATCAACATCGACCAGGACATGGTATCGTTGCAGGTCAACTCCGGCACCAAGGGTTTGGCCAACAATGCGTCTGTCCGGTTTCTCGGAGAACCGGCGAAAGTTACGTACTCGGACAACATCCTTGGCCGTGTGTTTGATGGTGCCGGCACCCCGATTGATCAAGGACCGGACCTTTCGACCGATCCAACCGTTCCAATCGGAGGCCCATCGGCGAACCCGATGAAACGGGTGCTCGCCTCGCGCATGATCCGGACGGATGTGCCGATGATCGACATTTTCAACTGTCTCGTCGAAAGCCAGAAGATCCCGATCTTCTCCGTTTCAGGCGAACCCTACAACGCGTTCCTGGCGCGCATCGGCATTCAGGCTGATGCAGATATCGTCGTCTTTGGCGGCCTTGGACTGATTTTCGATGACTACGCCTTTTTCCGGAAACAGTTTGAAGATGCGGGTGTTTTCCCGCGGACGGTGATGTTCATCAATCAGGCGTCTGACCCGGTTGTTGAACGCCTCCAGGTTCCGGACATGGCTCTGGCAGTTGCTGAGAAATTCGCAGTAGAGGAAGGCAAGCGCGTTCTGGTGCTGATGACCGATATGACCGCATTCGCCGATGCCATGAAAGAAGTCTCAATCGCCATGGAACGGGTTCCAGCGAACCGCGGCTATCCGGGCGACCTCTATTCCCAACTTGCACGGCGTTATGAAAAGGCCTGTGATTTTAAGGGCTCCGGGTCCGTCACGATCCTGACGGTGACGACCATGCCGGGCAATGACGTCACACATCCGGTACCGGATAACACGGGCTACATCACGGAGGGGCAGTTCTACCTGCACAGCGGGATGCTTGATCCGTTCGGATCTCTGTCGCGATTGAAGCAGCACGTTATCGGCAAGGTGACGCGCGAAGATCACAACCAGATCATGAACACCATGATCCGGTTCTATTCGGGGGCCCGGGATGCAGAACAGAAGCAGTCGATGGCCTTTGAGCTGTCCGACTATGACCACCAGCTTCTGAAATTTGGTGCGCTTTTCCGCAAGCGGTTCATGGATATCGAGGTGGCCATTCCCCTTGAAGAGGCGCTGGACCTGTGCTGGCAAACGCTCGCCGAGTGTTTCTTGCCCGAACAGCTTTTGATGAAACAGGGGCTGATCGACAAATATTTCCCCGGCGAGAAAGCCGCTTCGAAGCGCGCGGCTCAAGATGGTGCGGACGGGGAGGCTGCCTGATGGCCAAGCTTGCGCTCAACAAGTCATCCCTTGCCCGGGAGAGCGCACATCTTTCTGAATACAAACGCTTCCTTCCGTCTTTGGAGCTGAAGCGTCTGCAGATCATGGCCGAGAGGGCGAAAGCCAAAGAAACCGCGCTCAGGCTTGATGCGGAATATGAGCGCCGCTTTGACGAGATCGCGAAATCTCTGCCGATGCTCGCAAACGAGCAGGTTCCTGTCGAAGGAATCGTGACCCTGAAATCAGTCGAACGGGGCGAACAGAACCTGTCCGGAACCAGGCTGCCAACACTTGAAAACATCGAAGTCGACGTCAAACCCTATTCTCTTCTCGCCCGGCCACACTGGGTGGATCCTGCGGTCAACGGACTGAAAGAACTCTTGAAGCTGAACCTGGAACGCGAGGTTGCACGGGAGCGGATCGAAAAGCTGCTTGAAGCCGAAGCGGTGATTTCCCGGCGGGTCAACCTCTTCGAGAAGGTTCTCATCCCGCAAGCCCAGAAGAACATCAAAAAGATCCGTATGGCTTTGGCCGATGCCGAACGCGATGCCGTGGTCCGCGCTAAAATCTCCAAACGCAAGACAGCGGCGCGAAGCGCAGTAAAGGGGGTGGCTGAGCTATGAGCATTGTGCCCCTCACAAAAGTCAGCCTCATCGGCGTTCTGGAAGACAAGGAAAAGGTTCTGGAAGCCGCACAGGCTTTTGGAGCGCTGCATCTCATTCCCCTGAGTGATGCGCAAAAGGAACTTGAAGCGGTGCCGGCCGGGACAGGCCGGGAAGCCGTGGAGGCTCTTCGCTGGCTGATGGATGCGCCGGTCCAGCGGCTGCAGGTCACAGACCCGAGCACCTTTGACCTCAATGAAACTGTCAGCCGATCAGTCGAAAACCGGCAATTGATCAAAGACTGCGAAGACCGTTTGGCGCGGCTGAAGAAACGCATTCATGATGTCGAACCCTGGGGAGAGTTCAATTTCACCGACCTGGAGAACCTGAAAGGCAATCGCCTCTGGTTCTACGTTGTCCCCACAGGAAAGCTCAGAGAAATTGATCCGTCGGATAAGGTCCTGGAGGTCGTGCACGCCGATGCCTACAGGGCCTATGTGGTGGTGTTGTCACCGGACGAGCCGGAGGTTGGCGACATGCCCGTCCCCCGGGTTCATGTCGGCGCGGTCTCTCTCTCAACACTCAAAAAACACTGCGAAGAAGCGGCGATTGAACTGGAAGAGCTACAGTTACAGCGGCAGGCGCTGACAAAGTGGCGGTTTTTGCTGGCATCAAACCTTGCAGCAGCGAGAGATCAAGCCGCACGTCATCGTGCAGGCCTGGAAACCGGAGATGCCGGACGGGTTTTTGTGCTCCAGGCTTGGGCACGGCAGGACCAAGTTGAAGAAATCAAGGCCCTTGCTGGAGAGATCGGTGTTGCGGCTGTCTTTGACGACGTAACTGCAGAAGATCAGCCACCGACCTTGCTTGAAAACCGGCCGGGGTTAGCCGCGGGCGAGGATCTCGTTGAATTCTACCAGACACCGGGATATCGAGACTGGGATCCGTCTGTGATCGTCTACATATCGTTTGTCATCTTCTTCGGAATGATCATGACAGATGCTGGATATGGCCTATTGATCCTGGCGCTTTTGTACCTCTTCCGAAACCGCTTCGGCCATTCTGAACAAGGCCGGCGGCTCTTACGCATGGCCATGTGGCTGATGGTCTCGACAGCCGCGTTTGGTGTCGCAACGGGCAGTTACTTTGGTATTGCGCCGCCGGACGGCAGTTTCCTGGCGAAACTCAAGGTCCTGCATTTGAAAGACGTTGATACGATGATGAAGATCACGCTGACCATCGGTGTGGTGCACATTGTCCTGGCCAACCTCATGCGCAGCTTTAATGAAACAACCCCAAGCGGGCGATTTCAGCCGCTTGGCTGGTGTCTTGTCGCTTTGGGCGGGCTCGCGACATTCCTGGGACAAGGCACGGCCTTTGCCACACTTGGCCCTGGCGCCATTGTTGCCGGGCTATTGACCGTCGGTTTCTTCGGAAGTGATCGGAAGGTCAATTCGCTGTCGTCCGGCGGGATGCGTGTTTTCGACGGGTTGGCCTCCCTTGCCCGGGTCGTGAATATTTTTTCCGATGTGCTCAGCTATATGCGTCTTTTTGCGTTGGGCCTGGCGGCTGCATCGCTCGCAGAAACCATCAACACGCTTTCCGGCCAGTTGAATGACGCGGTCCCAGGCGTTGGATTGCTGATTGCAATCCTCGTTCTGATAATCGGCCACTCCATCAACATTGGCCTCGGGTTGATTGCAGGGTGCGTCCATGGCCTGCGCCTGAACGTGATTGAATTTTTTAATTGGGGTTTGAAAGACGAGGGCACGGCCTTCCGTCCATTCAAGAAAGAGGAGACACGCCTGTGAACGAATTCGTTGTGGCGCTCGGTTGGTTCGGGCTTTATGCGCCGGTGGCTCTTGGCGCGATCGGCAGTGCCTGGGGCTGTGCTCTGGGAGGCAGCGCAGCGATCGGCGCAATGCTCGACAGCGATGGCGGTTACGGCCGGTTCATCGGTGTTTCTCTCATGCCGTCCTCTCAGGTGATCTACGGCATCGTCATCATGTTCTCGCTCCAGCAAACAACCGTCGACGCCGCAAATGGAGCTGCCATGTTTGGCATCGGTGTTCTGTCGGGCTTCACCATGCTGTTCACCGGCATTCGGCAGGGCGAGGTTCTGGCATCGGCCATTCACGCGTCCAAAGCGAAACCGGAGATTTTCGGTATATCGCTCGCACCAGCTGCGGTTCTGGAAGGCTTTTCGGTCTTTGCGCTGGTGTTTGCATTGGTGCTCGCCGGAACAATGCCGAGCTAGGAGGCAAGCATGTCAGAAACCAAAACCGCCGGAGAGCTTGAAACTGCCGCAGGTGCTGGTGTTCAGGCGCTGATCGACCGGTTGAAAGCCGAAGGCGTTGAAGCTGGTCAGTCTGAAGCCGAAGCCATATTGGCAGACGCCAAAGCAAAGGCAGAGGCCCTGGTCGCAGAAGCTGAAAAAAAGGCAGCTGCGCTTAAGGCAGCCGCCCGGGCAGAAGCTGCACAGGAGAAAGCTGCCACCGAAGATGGCCTGAAAGTAGCCGCCCGAGACCTTGTGCTTGATATGCGCAACGAACTCGGCGAACGCATCCAGCAGGAAGCCAAGCGACTGGTGGCCACAACGCTCGCCGATGAGGCCTTTTTGCAGAAGTTGGTCCTTGCGATGGCGGCCAATGCCAAAGAGAGCGCCTCCGTGAGTGATGCTGAGCCGATAGAGATCGTGCTTCCGGAAAAGATCGTGACCTTTGAGGAACTGAAACAGTCTCCGGAAGCGGTCGAGCCTGGAACACTGACACATTTCGTCATTGCGCTAGCCGGGGATGTCTTGCGGGAAGGCGTCACATTCTCCACGGCTCCTGGGTTTGACGGCATCAAGATCAAGCTGACCGGGCGGGACGTTTCCATTGATCTGACCGAAGAGGCTATCGCGACGCTCCTAAAGCGCCACCTTCAACCGAGGCTCAGAGCCGTCATGGAAGGGGTGTTGCGTTAAATCCATGTCTAACCCTCACCAGTACATCGCGATGATCACCAGCCTGCCGCATCTTGGCAAGTTGTTCAGCCGCAAGGAGGTGCCGATTTCCCAGTACCGGCTGCGCCAGCGCATGGCGATGCTGGAACCTGGGCATGCCCGCCTGCTGAAAGAAGTGGTTGAAGTGACGGCCTGGGCCGGCGTCGCACACATGGAAGATGATTTTGAGGTCATCCAGCGGGCGCGCGAAGTGATCCGTGGTCTGGCTGAATACCCGGATCTCCAGCACTTGGTAACCGGTCGCATGGAAACGCGAACCCTGATTGCAGCACTTCGGCGGCGGCGGAACGGACAAGATGCTGCAGGCGCAATAGAAGCATGGGGATATGGCCGCTGGTGTTCGTTAATCAAGGCCAATTGGGCCGATCCGGCCTTTGGTCTGGGGCATTTCATGCCTTGGGTCGCAGACGCGCATCGCTTGATCCGGGCAGAAGATCACATTGGCATGGAGCGGTTGGTGCTGACAGAGGTGTTCCGCCAACTGGACCACTATTCCATGGCGCACGAATTCGATTTTGAAGCTGTTGGGATTTACGTGTTGCGTTGGATCATTGTGGAGCGCTGGTCGCGCTACAACGCTGATGAAGCCCGCGATCGCCTGAAAGCCCTTGTCGCAGAGGCCCTGAACCCATCTGACACGGCAGCCGCGGTTCAATCCGTTTCTGCCGAACTTTTTGCCGATACTTCTCCATCTCTTGAGGGAGTTCTCCCATGACCAGTCATGTTCAGCTTCCAGAGCCGACAGCTGAAATCATCGCCGTCCAGGACGATCTTGTGACACTGGCGCCTCTCAGGGAGGCCCCTCTGATCAAGAACGAGGTTGTCTATATCATACCGCACGGTCCGGAACGGGAAGGAAAGCCCCGCGAATACCTGAAAGCCGAAGTGTTGCGGGTTCGCGGCAAATCAGCCGAAGCGCAGGTTTTTGAAAACACGGCCGGTGTCCGCGTTGGGGACAAGGTCATCCAAAGCGGCGAGATGTTGTCCGTTGCTCTGGGACCTGGCCTCTTGAGCACGGTCTTTGACGGTCTGCAGAACCCCTTAGCGGATATAGCAGCGGAACACGGATTTTTCCTGCCGCGCGGGGTCTTGACCAATGCGCTTGATCAGACCCGCAAATGGTCGTTTGAACCCAAAGTCACGTCGGGCGCTCCAGTCAATGCAGGTGACACGCTCGGCATGGTCCCAGAAGGACGCTTCAATCACCGGATCATGGTGCCGTTTGGTCTTAAGGGGACCTGGACTGTTGAGCGGATCCGTGAAGGAACCTTCACCATAGAAGAGGTTGTCGTCACCTTGAAAGATGATCGCGGCAATACCCGCGATTTAACCATGGTGCAGCACTGGCCGGTACGCCGCGCAATCCCGGATGCTTTGGTAAAAGCGGGTCAAAGTGAGCGCCTCTATCCAAGCGAGCCTCTAATTACCACCTTGCGTCTGATCGACACGTTCTTCCCGATTGCCCGCGGCGGCATGGGCTGTATTCCAGGACCCTTTGGAGCCGGCAAAACGGTATTGCAGTCACTGATTTCGAGGTTCTCTGCGGTCAATATTGTGATCGTGGTAGCTTGCGGCGAACGCGCGGGTGAGGTGGTGGAAACCATCACCGAATTTCCCGATCAGCCGGATCCGTCTGGTGTTGGCACCTTGATGGATCGCACTGTCATTATCTGTAACACATCGTCCATGCCGGTCGCGGCGCGAGAAGCCTCGATCTACACCGGCATCACGCTCGGCGAATACTACCGCCAAATGGGCTATGACGTCCTCCTGATCGCGGACAGTACATCCCGCTGGGCTCAGGCCATGCGTGAAACATCGGGGCGATTGGAGGAAATTCCCGGTGAAGAAGCTTTCCCGGCCTATCTCGATTCCGCGATCAAGGGAATCTATGAGCGCGCGGGGGTCCTGAAAACTCCGACCGGCGAGACGGGCAGTCTGACCATGATCGGCACGGTCTCGCCGGCCGGCGGAAACTTTGAAGAGCCGGTGACACAATCAACGCTTGGTACTGTCAAAACCTTCCTTGGTCTCTCATCAGAGCGCGCCTATAAGCGGTTTTACCCCGCCGTGGATCCACTGTTGTCCTGGTCCCGCTATCACACCCAATTGCGAGACTGGTATCATGAAAACATCGGGCCGGATTGGGTGCCGCGCGTTGAAGAAATGATCGATCTCCTCGCCAAGGGAGATGAAATCACGCGCATGATGCAAGTGACCGGTGAGGAGGGCGTGTCGACCGAAGATTTTGTTCTGCAACAAAAGGCCCTCTTTCTGGACATGGTCTATCTGCAGCAGGATGCGTTTGACGACGTGGATGTCTCCGCGCCTTTGGCCCGCCAGCAGGAAACCTTTGATCTTGTCTACAAGATTGCCCGGACACCATTTGAATTCGAAGACAAAGATTCGGCTCGCAAGTTTTTCACCGAACAAACATATCTGTTTAAAAACCTGAATTATGCGGCAGACGGAAACCAGGAACGGCAGCAGTTGCTCAAACGGATTGAGACGGGCGTGCACGCGGCTCCGCAGCGTCTAACAGATTGATATCGCGCGTTGGTTTTTAGGTTAGTTGACGCTTAATCGCGGTTATGTCCGCGCAGTTGTTTGAAGACGCGCATATCCCCGCTAAAGAGCGAGGTTTTGTTTATTTTGTTGGGATTTGGTTGCGGGAGTAGGATTTGAACCTACGACCTTCAGGTTATGAGCCTGACGAGCTACCGGACTGCTCCATCCCGCGTGAAGGTGGAGGCTATCGTTGAAGAGATGTGCTCAAGTAGGCCAATG
>MLAX01000013.1 GCA_001890945.1 Alphaproteobacteria bacterium AO1-B | reverse complement strand
ACTTTGATCCAGGTACCAGTCCCCGAAGTTGGAGCATTGGCGGCCATTGTGGTAAGCGTCACATTACATAAATCTTGATTTACCCCTGCTACAGAATTACTAGGTAGTGCATTTACAGTGATCACTATATCATCAGTAGAGTTGGCGCAGACCCCATTGCTTGTGGTCCAACGGAAAGTGGTAGCCGTAGTCGCGCTTAGATTACTTACAGTCGCATTCGGATTATTAGCCTGTCCTGCATCAATGGTACCTGGTCCCGTAACAACTGTCCAGGTTCCCGTTCCAGAGGTCGCTGGGGTAGCAGCTAATGTAGCGGTAGTTACATTACAAAGTGTTTGATCTGCCCCAGCCACTGCGGTAGTTGGCAATGCATTGACGGTTATCACTACATCATCAGTAGAGTTGGCACACACGCCATTACTTGTAGTCCAACGGAAGGTAGTGGCAGTAGTCGCGCTTAGATTGCTTACCGTTGCATTCGGATTATTAGCTTGTCCTGCATCAATGGTACCTGGTCCTGCAACAACTGTCCAAGTTCCGGTTCCAGTAGTTGCTGGGGTAGCGGCTAATGTAGCGGTAGTTACATTACATAATGTTTGATCGGCCCCTGCTACTGCGGTAGTTGGTAAAGCATTGACCGTAATTACTACATCATCAGTAGAAGTAGCACACACGCCATTGCTTGTAGTCCAACGGAAAGTGGTAGCCGTAGTTGTACTCAAGTTACTTACCGTGGCATTTGGATTGTTAGCTTGCCCTGCATCAATGGTACCTGGTCCCGTAACCACTGTCCAAGTTCCCGTTCCAGAGGTCGCTGGGGTAGCGGCTAATGTAGCGGTAGTTACATTACAAAGGGTTTGATCTGCACCAGCCACTGCGGTGGTAGGCAAAGCGTTGACGGTGATGACTACATCATCAGTAGAATTGGCGCACACGCCATTGCTTGTGGTCCAACGGAAGGTAGTGGCAGTAGTCGCGCTTAGATTACTTACCGTTGCGTTCGGATTGTTAGCTTGTCCTGCATCAATGGTACCTGGCCCCGTAACAACTGTCCAAGTTCCAGTTCCAGAGGTCGCTGGGGTAGCGGCTAATGTAGCGGTGGTTACATTACATAAGGTTTGATCTGCCCCAGCTACTGCGGTAGTTGGCAAAGCATTGACCGTAATGACTACATCATCGGTAGAGTTGG
>MLAX01000012.1 GCA_001890945.1 Alphaproteobacteria bacterium AO1-B | reverse complement strand
CCGATGGCGAAGGAAAAGTTTGAGCGCAATAAGCCGCACGTCAACATTGGCACAATTGGCCACGTTGACCACGGCAAGACGACGCTGACCGCTGCAATCACCATGACGCTGGCTGAAGCTGGCGGTGCGACTGCAAAAGCATATGACGAGATTGACGGCGCGCCTGAAGAAAAGGCACGCGGCATCACCATCTCCACGGCGCACGTTGAGTATGAGACGGAAAACCGTCACTACGCTCACGTTGATTGCCCGGGCCACGCCGACTACGTGAAGAACATGATCACCGGTGCTGCCCAGATGGACGGCGCGATCCTTGTTTGTTCTGCAGCGGATGGCCCGATGCCGCAGACCCGTGAGCACATCCTGCTTGCGCGTCAGGTTGGCGTTCCGGCACTTGTCGTGTTCATGAACAAGGTTGACCAGGTCGACGACGAAGAGCTTCTCGAGCTCGTCGAAATGGAAATCCGTGAACTGCTGTCTTCCTACGAGTTCCCGGGCGACGACATTCCGATCGTCAAGGGTTCTGCTCTGGCAGCTGTTGAAGACCGCGATGCAGCCATTGGCCGTGACGCAATCCGTGAGCTGATGGCAGCTGTTGACGACTACATCCCGACGCCTGAGCGTCCGAAGGATCAGCCGTTCCTGATGCCGATCGAAGACGTGTTCTCGATCTCCGGCCGCGGTACTGTTGTGACCGGCCGGGTTGAGCGTGGCATCATCAAGGTGGGTGAAGAAGTCGAGATCGTCGGCATCAAGGACACCCAGAAGACGACGGTTACCGGCGTTGAAATGTTCCGCAAGCTGCTGGACAGCGGTGAAGCTGGCGACAACATCGGTGCTCTGATCCGCGGCGTTGGCCGTGAAGATGTTGAGCGTGGCCAGGTTCTTTGTAAGCCGGGTTCTGTAACCCCGCACACGAAGTTCAAGGCAGAAGCCTACATCCTGACGAAGGAAGAGGGTGGCCGTCACACGCCGTTCTTCACCAACTACCGCCCGCAGTTCTACTTCCGTACGACGGACGTGACCGGTGTGGTTTCTCTGCCGGAAGGCACGGAAATGGTGATGCCAGGCGACAACGTCTCTGTTGACGTTGAGCTGATCGTGCCGATCGCCATGGAAGACGGTCTGCGCTTCGCGATCCGCGAAGGTGGCCGCACCGTCGGCGCCGGCGTCGTCGCCTCAATCATCGAATAA
>MLAX01000011.1 GCA_001890945.1 Alphaproteobacteria bacterium AO1-B | reverse complement strand
GAGGGTTTGACGAGTTTTTCAGGTGAGAAGGGTGATTATCTTCAGGCGGCTCATACGCCTGCGTTGTCCCTTTCCAATGGCACGGTGGCTTTGACCTTCAATGCCGATGATGTTGAGGCGAGCCGGACGTTGTTTTCCAAGGACGGCAAGGGGTACGACGCCGGAGGGCACCTGACGGTGTACCTGCGCAAGGGCGCTCTTATTGTCCGCCAGCAGTCGGGCACGGAAAGCGAGTATCTGAAGGTCAAGGACGTGACGATAGCCGCAGGTCAGACCTATCATCTGGCTGTGTCCTTTGGAGCAGATGGCCTCAATGTCTATCTGAATGGTCAATTAGCTGCGTCGGAACCCGATTTCCAGCAAGGGCTGGAGTTAAACACCCGGACGTTTGTCGTTGGTGCTTCGGGCGCCTGGCGGTCTGACGACAGCCAGCGGGCGTCCTCTCAGTTCGACGGCACGATCTCCGATGTGATGGTGTTTGACAGCCAGTTGGGTCAGATGGATGTCGCAACGCTGGCCGGTGTGGTGAATGCCTCGTTTGAAAGCGCTGCCCTGAAAGCGATGGTGCAGCAAGACCTGCTCCCCGCTTTCCAGCAGTTGCATCACGGCTCTGATGAGGCCAAGGCGCTGGCGATGGCCTATGGCATCTCTCATGACGGTGCCCTGACCACAGGCGCGGCCGTGCAGACCGGAACAGATGGAGCAGACACACTGACCGGGTCTGGTGAGGCTGACGCGATTGATGGCGGGCTTGGCAATGACACGATTGATGGCGCGGCCGGCAATGATGTGCTGCAAGGCGGTTATGGCAATGACCACCTGGACGGCGGCGAGGGCAATGATGTTCTCGACGGCGGTCATGGAGAAGATGTCCTCAACGGCGGGGCTGGCGATGATCTTTTGATCTCGCAGTCAGATGGCCGGGAGGGGGCGATTGCCTATATCGAGGGCCGTGACGAGGGAGATCCGGAAAATGAACTGATCAACGGCAAGGTTTACCCAAACCAGCCAATCCCCGCCGATGACATCCTGACGGGCGGGCTTGGGGCCGACACGTTCTACTTCCAGACCCTGATCAACGCCAAGCAGCGTTACATCGAAAAGCATACACAGAATGATGGCACGATCCGCTGGCACGGTGTGGCCGGTGAAAACGACAAGCTGCATGACCACTGGGTCGATATCATCGGCCATGACGTGATCATGGACTTCAACCGGGGGGAGGGCGACCGGATCCTGATTGAGGGACATACCACGAAGATCCGGTCGATCAGCTATGGCGATGCCAATGCCGACGGTGTGATGGACCATTCGGTGATCCGGTTGTACTCCGATCAGGGCAGGGGTGGCGGCGCGCACAATCAGGATGATCTGGGCACGATCACGGTCTATGGGGATCTGGTCAAGCTGACCGACATCTCGACAACATCAAAACCGGCTTACGGCATCGTGACGTCCATTGCCGATCTCAGCGAAGCGATCCAGCCCATCCAAATCGCCGAAGACAGAGAACCATACACACCACCATCAAACCTGCCGGGGG
>MLAX01000006.1 GCA_001890945.1 Alphaproteobacteria bacterium AO1-B | reverse complement strand
GAAGACGGCATCGAGATCTCGATCCTACAGACCGACATCCGCGCCATTCAGCTTGCCAAAGGCGCGCTCTATGCCGGCATCAAATTGTTGCAGGACAAGCTCGGCAGCGATCACATCGACCGCATCCGCTTCGCCGGTGCGTTCGGCAGCTACATCGATCCGAAATACGCAATGATCCTGGGACTTATCCCCGATTGCGCGCTCGACGGTGTTTCCGGCGTCGGCAATGCCGCCGGAACCGGTGCTCGCATGGCCCTCCTCAATCGTGGCTACCGCCGCGAGATCGAAGAAACGGTCCACAACATCGAGAAAATCGAAACGGCGCTGGAAGCCAAGTTCCAGGAGCATTTCGTCAACGCCATGGCCCTGCCGAACAAGGTCGATCCCTTCCCGAACCTGCGCGCTGCCGTGGAACTGCCTGTCCGCAAGGAGCCGGTCGCAGCAGAAGGCACAGGCGACGGCCGGCGACGGCGGAGACGGCGGGGCTAGTCAGTTTTGTCCCGCTGAAATGGCCCGTGCCCCTATCCGCGCATCCTTGTATGACCGGGATCATAAGGGGACGGTGCGATGATCTCAGCGCTGACCCTGTCTCCAAGAAGGTCAAGATCAAGCACCGTTCCTTCTCCCGAGAGCGCAGTGTCGACAAACGCATAAGCGAGATTCAGGCCGCTGCGATGGCCCCACTCGCCGGAGGTGACCGTCCCCACAACAGTATCCCCCTGCATCAGCGAGGCCCCGCCATATGCGGGTGCGTGGGTCGCGTCAATTTTCAGGGTCACAAGTTTCTTCCTCGGCCCGTCCTTTAGGCGCTGTATCAAGGCGTCCTTGCCGACAAAATCGTGTTTATCCAGCTTCACAAAGCGATCCAACCCGGTTTCAAAAGGATCGAATTCGGTTATCAGATCCGCCTTCCAGTGCAAGAACCCCTTTTCCATGCGCATGGATTCGACCGCTCTTGCGCCGAACAGTCTCAGATCATGCGCCTTTCCAGCGTCCCTTAAAGCCAGATAGGCAGCATAGAGTGAAGCATTCGGGATGTGGATCTCATACGCAAGCTCGCCGGAAAAACTGACCCCCATAACGGTTGCCGGTGCATACCCGATGAGTGTTTCGCGCACCGACAGCCAGGGGAACCCTTCCTTTGACCAGTCGCCCCGGCTGGCCGATTGCAGAACCGCCCGCGCCTTTGGTCCTGCCAGAACCAGAATGGTTTGGCCGTTGGTTAGGCTCCTGATCTCAACATCTTCATCCGGACGCAGATGGGACTTTAGCCAATCCATATCATGATATTCGGAGGTTGCTGCCGACCCATACCAGACACGGGCGGGCCCACGGTCCGAAGCCGGAATGTTGGCGACTGTTGCCTCGGCCTTGACCATGCCATGCCGATTGAGCAGATACCCGAGACCGACCCGACCTTCCCGTTTCGTGACGGTGCCACAGAACAGCCGATCGAGAAATGCGTGCCGGTCGGAACCGGTAATCTCAATCCGGTTAAAGCCATTGACCTCGCAGAGGCCCACATTTGCCTGGATGTGTTGCACCTCGCTGGCGACCACATCGAATGCCTCATCAAAATGAAATCCGAGGGTTGGATGAAACCCCGGTGACGGCTTGATGTAATCCACGCGTTCCCAGCCGTTCACCACCGTAAATTCTGCCCCTTCGGCCGCCATCACGAGTGTCAGCGGCGTTGTCTTGGCGGACCGCCCCGCTGGGCGATGTTCATGAGGGAAGTGAAATCGGAACTCGTTCTGGTAGTCTTCTATGGCTTTCAGAGCGGTGAGCTCGACATTGGCGTGGCCGGTAAAACGGCGCGGATCGAGGCACCATGTGTCGTAGCACGCCTCGCCGTGCACGATTTGCTGCGCCAGCAGCCAACCGTGTCCGCCCCCCTCGCCCAAGCCGGCCCTAAGCCCGATGATACAAAAAGCATTGCGTTTGCCCGGGATCGGTCCGACCAACGGCGCGCCATCAATTGTATAGGTGATCGGACCGTTGATGACGGTATGGATTCCGGTTTCCATCAATGAAGGCATGCGGGCAAAAGCACCCTCAAGGACGTCGGTTACCCGATCCAGATCATCCGGACAGAGCGCGTTGACGAAATGCGGATCGATCCCGTCCATACCCCACGTCTTGCAATCCTGCTCGTAAAAGCCGACCAGTAAACCGTTCTTTTCCTGGCGGCAGTAGTAATCGCTGATCGGGCAACGGAGCAACGGCATCCGGTGCCCTGCCTCTTTGATCGCCTGTATTTCCTCGGTCAGAAAGTATTGGTGCTCCATCGAGGCGACGGGATGATGAACTCCCATCATTGCCCCGATTTCGTTCACCCGGTATCCACCAGCGTTCACGACAATGTCGCAGTCGATGTCTCCATGCACGGTATGAACCGTCCAGGTGTCATCCTTGTGCTGTGTCAGGCCCGTGACTGGCGTGTTGCGATAGATGGCCGCCCCGGCCTTGCGGGCACGGCGGGCCAGCGCCTGACAAAGCTGTGCCGGATCGATGTCGCCATCGAGCGGATCCCAAAGACCGCCGAGCAGATTGTCTGTTGAAATCAAGGGATGACGGCGTGCGCACTCCTGCGCATCAATTACTTCGAAGTCGACATCCATGCCGCGTGCCATTGACGCAAAGTGTCGGTAGCCTTGCATCTGGGCTTCGGTGTTGGCAAGTCGAATGCCACCGTCTGCATGGTGATAGTTGATCGGGTAATCTGGATCTTCTGCCAGCTCCTTGTAGAGCCGGATAGAATGGCTCTTCAAACCGACCATGGTTTGATTCATGCCGAAGTTGGTTACTTGGGCTGCAGAATGCCACGTCGTCCCGGACGTGAGTTCATTGCGTTCGACCAATACGGCATCTGTCCACCCCTCCTGAGTAAGATGATAGATCGTCGAACACCCGGCGATACCTCCACCGATCACAACCACTTGCGTACGCGTTTTCATGGAACACCTCCGACATCCCCTCTCTCCGGGGTGCCGCAGTTTGAACAAAGTGGCAATGTGGCGGACTGCACTTTTTAAAATATCAAAATTGGACTTCGAAAAACTCGTAGATACGAAATACTGACCGAGGCATTCCGGTCAATCAGCACCAGTGACCAGACAAAATCGGTCCTCAAGCCAAGCGTTGCTTTGATGCATGGGGGTCAGCGCATGGCGTGTCAGCAGCTTGCGGAGTTTCTGATCGATGAGATCACGCACAGATCCAGCGCAATCCGTCGTGGTGATGAGAGACAGCGTCCGCGCAAAGCTTTTTCCCGGAAACTGGTGCATGCGAAGCTTTGAATGAAACCGGCGTGCCCTGGAGAACAGCAAAGGGGTTGTTATCGTCCATCCAGCACCTGCCGCCACCATTGCCATGAGGGTCTGGTTGTTGCCGCATTCGAAACGGTCGGGCATCTCCACTCCCAACCGGCGCAATTGTGCTTCGATCTGCCGAGCTATGAGCAGGTCACTGGTAAACTGCAGAAACGGTAGATCCGATTTGCCGGCCATGACATCTGCTGTCTCCTCAGTCCGCCCTTCTGGCAGCACCACCACAAATGGATCCCGGAGCAAAGGGGTGTCCTGCAGGTTATTCACCCCCTCTGGCGGCGTGGTCGCTATGCCGATGTCCAACTGGCGGTCCCGCAGCATGTCAAGAAGTTCGCGGCTGGATCCGGACCGGAAAACGAAATTGCACTGGGGCATTTTTCTGGAAAGGTAAACCGCAAGGTCAGGCGTAATATCGCTATCCATGTCGGCAATACTGCCGAACCTGAGATAACTGGTTTCCGTGACATTCCCGGCACTAGCTTCCGCCGTCGCCTTGCGTATGGACCCGAGGGCGACGTCGATTTCCTTCAAGAACATCTGCCCCTTGGGCGTCAGCATCATAGGGCGACGAGCATGATCGAACAGCTCTACGCCAAGATGTTCTTCAAGGCTGCGCAGGTGGTGCGAAACAGTGCTGATGGACAAGCCTGTTTCATCAGCAGTCGCCTGAACCGACGATTTGCGGGCGCAGATCTGAAAGAGTTCCAGAGCTTTCAAGGTAAGGTCTTTGCGGGCAGATGAACGTGGCATGCGGTTAATCAACTCAAGAGACGTGAGAAACAGGCTGAACTTCGATCAACTCGAAACAAAAGTCCAACAAGTTCGAACCTATTAAAAACTCACCTAAATCATAGCGATAGAAACTCGGCTCTTCATCGCGTCTAGTTTGGGGGAAGAGCATTCGCGCCCTTCCCAAATCACTTACCAACCGTCATGGTGCGGCATGAGTAAGATGTTTGAAGAACTGGACTATGCCCCGACACCAATCGGAGCCGTGTCTCTCCGCCGCCGGCATCTTCTGGCGCTGAAAACCGACGTCTTCGAAATTCTTCTTGGAGAAGAGCACCTGATGTCGAGCCTGTTCACCGCCTCCGAGGTGGCACTGGCGGATCTCGGTGTGGATGCTCTGTTAGGCGATGGGTTGGAAGTATTGGTCGGCGGGCTCGGCCTTGGCTACACCGCACAGTCGGTTTTGGCCCATGACACGGTCTCCAGCCTCACCGTCGTCGATCTCCTGGAACCGGTCATCCGCTGGCACCAGGAGGGCCTAGTCCCGATGCAAACCGAACTGGTGGATGATCCGCGCTGCCAATTGGTTCAAGGAGACTTCTTTGGCCTCGCAGTGTCAGAGAACGGTTTCGATGCCAGTCGTCCGAAACGCCAATACGATGCCATTTTGATCGACATTGACCACACGCCCGAGCGGTTGCTGCATTCAGGGTCCAAGGGCTTCTACACCCAGGAAGGTTTCACTGCTGTGCAACGATTCCTGAAACCCGGTGGCGTCGTTGGCCTGTGGTCGGACGAAGCTCCGGATGCTGCCATCACCGCCAAACTTGCGGAAGCGTTTGATAAGGCATGGGCGGAGCCGGTGGTGTTCGAAAACCCGCTTCAGGACGGGCGCGAAGTGACGCAATCCGTATACCTCGGACGGAAGGCACACAGCTGATAACGATCAGTGAGAAAGGCCGCCATCTTCCGGGAGGGCTAAGGCGCGCTGCTACCCTTTTGTTTTCAGAATCAGTACTGTGGCGGGCATGATCAGACAAAACGTTCCCATTACCGCGCTCTTGTTCGGCTCCGCGCTTTTGCTCTTTGCCGGCGGCATTCACGGCCTCATCCTGCCGGTTCGCGGAGCTGCGGAGGGATTTTCCGCAAGTTCGCTTGGTCTTTTGGGAACCGGTTGGGCGATCGGCTATGTACTGGGTTGCATCTTCGTCCCCCGGCTGGTGGGAGCCGTCGGTCATATCCGAACATTCGGTGTGATGTGCGCCTTTGCCGCCGTCTCGATGCTGTTGCAGGCGCTCCTCGTCGAGGCCTGGGCGTGGATCCCCATCCGGGCCGTCTCCGGGTTTTGCTTTGCTGGCGCTGCGATGATCGTGGAATCCTGGCTCAACGACAAGTCCGAGGCCAACACACGCGGCACCATTTTCGGTGTCTACACGATGGTCAATCTTGGGGCTTTAACAGCCGGGCAGATGGTCATCTCGCTCGGCGACACGATGAGCTTTCTGTTCTTTGCGATTGGCGCCATTGTCTATTGCCTGGCTCTTGTGCCAACGGCGTTATCGACGTCCGCCTCGCCTGCTCCGCTGACATCGGTGCAGCTCAATATACGCATCCTTTGGAACAATTCGCCGGTGGCCGTTGCGGCCGTGTTTCTCGTCGGGATCTCCAACGCCGCCTTCGGGACCCTGGCGGCCGTCTATGCCGGGCGGGTGGGTCTTGAACTGACGTCGATTGCGCTTTTTGCCAGCATCCCGGTCCTTGCAGGCGCCGTCGCCCAGATCCCGATCGGATACTTGAGCGACCGCATGGACCGCCGCATCGTTTTGGCCGTTGTGGCCGCTGTCGCACTTGCTGCCGATATCGCCTTCGTGGTGCTGCTCCCCGACAGCCAGCTTACGAACCTTTTGCTGGTTGCCGTGTTCGGCGCAGCGATTTTTGCGATGTACCCTGTGATCGTTGCCCATGCCAACGACCATGCCCCTCCAGGAACGTCCATTCAGGTGTCAGGCGGACTTTTGATGATGTTTGGCATCGGCTCCATTATCGGACCGCTGATTGCCGGTGTCATGATGACAAACATCGGCCCGCAAGGCCTGTTCATCACGACCATCGGCGCTCACGTCGTCATGATTGCCTTCACGCTGTGGCGCATGACCCGGCGGGCGGCGGTTGCCGAAGAAGACAAGGGCGCGTTTCAGGTCAGCGCCCCTGCCCGTATGGTCACACCAGAAACCGCGACACTTGCGGCCGGCGAGGACGAAGCTCTGCCGCTGGAAGACGCCGATGTGGGAACGTCCCCTTCAGACAACGAACAGGTCTAGCGGCACACCCTTTGTTCAGGACGGCCAAAGGGCATAAAGGTAGACAAGATATCCGCCAAGCAGCACTGCGCCCTCGCGCCGGCCGATCCGTAGGCCGGTTGCTGCGAAAATCACGAAGATCACCGAAACGCCAATCATGACCGGATTGTCGAAACTGATGATCTGGGACGGAACTTCGCTCGGCGCGATCAGAGCCGTTGCACCACCGATCCCCAGAATGTTGTAGATGTTCGACCCGATAATGTTGCCGAACGCAACGTCTGTCTGACGTTTCAGGCCGGCAACGACTGATGTCACCAGTTCCGGCATGGAGGTGCCGATCGCGACGATCGTCAGGCCAATAACTGTTTCCGAAATTCCAAAACCGCGCGCCAGGCTGACAGCGCCCTCCACCAGGAACTTGCCGCCGAACACCACAAGCGCCAAACCGCCCAGCGCGAGCAGCAGCGCGGCCACCAGACCACCTTTTGGCTGGGCTGGAATGTCCAAAACCGGATCCGTCTCGATCAACGCCGTACTTTTTCCATGCACTGCGCCGCGGTTTTCCTGGACGGCTGCCCGCTCCTGCCGGATGGCCATGTAAATGTAGGTGCATAGAGCTGCAAGGAAGACCCCGCCGACCAGCCGACTGGCATCCATGACGGTGACAACGCCCGCATAGACCAAGGTGACGGCGAGCATCACCGCAGCATCGCGTTTCAGCGCCGTGGACGACACGGCGATCGGAAACAACAGCGCCGCGACACCACCGATTAGCAATATGTTGGCGATGTTCGATCCGACAACATTGCCGTAAGCAATGCCAGGCGCACCCACAAGTGCGGCATGCACAGAGGTAACAAGTTCTGGCGTCGAGGTGCCGAACCCGACCAGGGTCAAGCCGATCACGAGCGGCGACACCCCCAGATGCGTCGCGGCATTTACAGCCCCGCGCACCAAGAACTCTCCGCCTATGATCAAAAGAAATAAACCGCCGATCAGCGGCACCGCTATTTCAAACACCTGGAGCTCCATGACCCCGAGAATACCAAGATCTGCATCTGGTTGTTGTCATGACCGCCAACAAGAGGCAAATCGCGCGGGGGTCGAAAACAACACGCTGTCGGCTCGTCCCCCATCAGCAGCAGAAAGAAATTGGAACAATTACGAATGATCTACCTCAACTCCTTACCAAGACAATCGTTATAAGTATCAGCTAATTTTCACGTTTCATGAAATTGACAAAAAGCAAAGCATTTGGAAGCAAAAAGCTTCTATTCTCCGATCACTGTTTTCGATTTTGACAATTGCAATGAGCGCAAGCCTCGATGGACAACAAGGTCAGCAAAGTCTACCCGGTTCAAACACTACGGCGACCGGGAGAGCTGTTTGAAGAAGTCGAGGCGCTGGCCGGCATCGGCTATTGGGAATGGGACGAGATTGGTGACAAATGCACCTATTGTTCGGAGCAGCTTGCCCGCATGCATGGTGTCACCGTTGAAGAATTCATGCGCCGCGCGACCTCCATGGACGCTGATCTGGAATGGGTGCACCCTGATGACCGGGAACACTACAGGACGCAGACGCTTCGCCTTAGGCAGACCAAAAGTATTGTCGAACTCGAATACCGCATCATCCAAACGGGCGGAGGAGAGATCTTCGTTCGGGAACGCGGCGTTGCCGTTGTCGATGCCGACGGTACACATCTGCGCTCCTACGGATTCATCCAGGATATCACGTCGCTGAAATCAGCCGAACTTGCACTCCGCGACTTGCACCAGCGTCAGGAAGAGATACTGGAACAACGCACCAAAGCTTTGAGGCTCAGCGAAGAGCGGTACGCCTTTGCCATTTCGGGAGCCAGCCAGGGCGTCTGGGAATGGGACCTCAACGACGAACACAACTACATGTCAGAACAGTGGAAACTGCGGCTGGGCTACACCGAAGAAACCCTTCCGAATGCGCCTGGTCTGTTTATTAAAATCATTCATCCTGAAGACCGGGCAAATGTCGAACAAGTGTTCAGAGAACATCTCAAGGATCGCGCTCCATTCGATCTTTCCTTGCGGCTGTTGCACAAAAATGGCGAACAGATTTGGGTCCGCGCGCGCGGGCATGCCGTTTGGAACAATGAAAATCGCGCGACCAAGATGGGCGGAACGATCAGTGACATTACCGAATATCGGAAGCTCCTGGACACTGCCCAGTACTATGCGGAACGCGATCAGCTAACCGGTCTTTACAATCGCCACTACTTCATGCGGATTGCGGACGATCTCTTGCACAAAAGTTCATCCAATTGCCGGTCCTGCGGGGTCGCGATTATTGACCTTGATGACTTCAAAGAGATCAACGATTGCCATGGCCACCCTGCCGGTGACAGTGCCCTCATCGTCTTGGCCGAGAGGCTCGTCGAATACATAGGCGATACAGGGATCGTAATCCGGCTTGGCGGAGACGAATTTGCAGTGATTTTTTCCGCTCAGTTGAGCTGGGGCGAGACGGTTCAGTACTTCAAACGTTTGCTTGAAGAAATTTCAAAGCCAATTGCCTGGGAAGGTTTTTTGTTTGAGTGCTCAGCATCTTTGGGTCTTGCGGAGAAAACACACGCCAACGGTTCGGATGTGAACGACCTCCTTCAGCAAGCTGACCTTGCCGTCTATGACGCAAAGGCGTCGGGCGGAAATGCCGTGCGTTGTTATTCGGAGGCGCTTCTCACAGCAGCTCTGAACCGAACGAATACCCTAAACTCTGCACGGCGTGCCTTAACCGACGAACGCTTTGTGTTGTGTTTTCAGCCGAAAGCTGACTTGCAGTCGCAAAAGCTGGCGGGATTCGAGGCATTGCTGCGACTAAGCAACGAGGACGGTACGCTGGTTCCGCCAAGCAGCTACTCTGAGGTGTTCGAGGACAGCGTGCTCGCGCGCCGTATCGGAGAGATGGTTCGTTTGCGCGCCATCGACCAAGCCTCATCATGGCTCAAAGCGGGACATGATTTTGGCCATATCGCGTTCAACATTTCTCCACCGGAATTTCAGGCCTATCAGCGTGATGCTCAATTTGTCGATCGATTAATGGAGGCCATTACCAAAGCGGGGTTAAAGCCAAGCCACATCCAAGTAGAAGTCACCGAAGATGTTCTTCTGACCAGGAAGCGCGAAAACGTCTCCAGTATACTTCGGCACCTTCGAGAAAACGGCATTACCGTCGCGCTTGATGATTTTGGAACCGGACATGCCTCTTTGCTGCACTTGAAAGAAACCGAATTTGATCTGGTGAAGCTCGATGTGTCTTTCGTTCGCTCAATGCTGACATCCGATGTCGATATGGCAATCGTCGAAACGATCGCAAAGCTCACAGCCAAGCTTGGCAAGCAAATCGTTGCCGAAGGCATCGAGACACAGGAACAACTTGCAGCGCTTCAAGACCTTGGCGTGGCATTTGGTCAAGGTTTCCTGATTGGCCATCCGGTTCCCGGCGATGCCGTAGGCTTTTCGTCAAACGCCCTGTTTTGAAATCTCTATGTAGAATTGCCCCTCATTTTTTTTTGCTTTCAGATGCTTCTATTATCTTGTTTTCCCTCGCCTCTGTGCCCTTCGGGGTCAAACCGTAAATCCCACGTTCCACCCGTTCGAACCACCCGTAGTGATCATCCGCCATTATCCGTGTGGCCCGCTCAACGCCAGTTGCTTTGGCAACCTCCGCGCCCCGGCTTGGACCATTTTCATTTAAATACTGAGCACATCTCATGGCATCTTGCCGGTAGGCCGTGACGAGCGTGACGCGCGTCGAGCCACCGGTATTCGGATCTCCGACACGGCGGGCAAATTCACGCAGAAGCCGGTCTTTCCGCGATTTCATCTTGCGAGGTGTGAAGGGCGCTGGATCAGCATGAACTTCGACCAGCTGATCTGCGAGCCGGACCGTAATAAGTCCAAGCCCCAGCCTGCGCGCGAGCTTGAGATTACTTTTTAGCGCCGCTTGAAAACGGCGCCCGCTGCCCCGCGCAACGGCAATATAAACCGAGTCGGTCACCCCTTGCCGGTCAACGGCCTGGTGAAACAGGCTGAGGGTAAAGCCGGTCTTCAGTTCCACGATCACCGGATCGTCGTTACCCCGGCAAGCCACAATGTCGGCCGACCCTACTTCAGCCTTCACCTCATACCCCTGTTTTTCCAAGAATGCCTTGACCGGCTCGTAAAGCTCGGTTTCCAGAATGCGTGCCATGGATGCGATCCTATGGCTGCGCCAATAGCGGGTCCAGCAGCGATCTGAGCCGGATACAGGTTGACCACGACTTCCTTGCATTGGATGCAAACACCGGATGATGCCAAGAACCGGAAATTTTGAGTGACCTCTTGCCGTTGCCGCAATTGATTCCCATGTCGCTTTCACTCCCGGACACCCCCGCCCGGATAGCATTCCTAAAACAGGGATCCAACAAAATGGAAATCATACAACCTGCTGCGGTCATGACCCTTTCTGCCGCGGTCTTCGGGTTTATTATTTGGGCATATTTTCGCGTTTCCGGACACTTCCAGAGCGAGACCCGCGATCAGAAAGGATGGGGAAGCGACCGCATTTCAATCTTGCTTGCAATAGGTCTCGTGATTGGCTTCACAGTCAGCTACATCGAAATTTTCATCTACGCGTTCAGGCTGCCCTTTTCCGGCGCCGTTGATGTTGCCATCGGACTGGCTGCGGCCATGATCGCGATGTCCGGAGCTTATGCTGTACAGGCATACAGCGAAAAGCGTGCGATCAGGGCAAGTCGGCCACGAAGCTGAAGGTCACACACTCAGGGGTCGAGAAAAAATCTTTCGCGCAAGTTGCGCCACATCTTCTCGCCGACCATACAATCATAAGGCTGGCCGAACGTGATCTGCGCCCGGTAGACGCGTGCTGGTTCTTCTGGAACCCGCCCACCGATTTCAAGGACCAGTTTCCGGCGAACCGCTTCTGGAAACTGGGCCCAATCGTTTACCGGAATTACAAAACTGCCCGGCCCGCCAATCACGCAGCGGCGGTAGTATTCATCGAGATCCGGAATGTTGAACTGGCCACCAAATCCGCCGGTCGTCATCAATGGCAACCCGTTGATCACAAAACCGGCCTCTACTGCCAGATCCCGGGCACGGGTCACAGCGATGCCCTGATTGTTGGGCCCATCGCCGGATATGTCGATAACCAGTCGATCCGCCTGAAAAGGGACATCCAGCAGCAACTTCGACGCATACCGGATTGCACCGGATATCGAGGTTCTGCGCTGACCAATGGTCTGATCTTCGCTGATGATGGTTGATACACCCTCTGCGTCTTGCGGCGTTTCAATGAGGGTCCAGGGCACGATCTCGCGAATATGTGCGTCGTTGGCCCATTCAAACATGGTCAGTGCAATCCGGCCATGTAGCCCCTGCTCGACAGCTCGAATGACTGATGGATGCGCAATTGCAGCGGCATATCCGTCCCGCTGTATGGCCAATTCTTCCGCCGACATGGACCGTGAGACATCGACGGCCAGAACGAGAGCGACGTCGACGGGTTGAGCCGCTTTGACGGAAGCTGAACCAAATTGCCCCATTAACAAGGCGATCGCGGTGATCAGGGTTGAGACGAGGCTCTTCATAGAACTGAGAATAATGCAGTCCAGCCCGCCGACCAGAGGAAATCCTCCGCTTTGTGTCAAATGATCGTCAGGAACGAATATTGACTGCAACCTTTCGGGTACTCGCCGACGAACAGGAGTTCAGCTATAAGGCTTTGAAATAGAGACCTCAGGGAGTTTTCCATGACCGACGCTGTTGCAAACGACATGGCCGAAAAACCAATGCTGGCAACGCTTCTGCATGAAGGTGTGTATCGGATCGTCATGCAGCGCCCGGAACGGATGAACGCGCTCTCGAGCGAAATGATGAGCGCTTTGTCCGCCGAACTGACGAGAGCAGCGGCGAACCCGGATGTACGGGTGGTTCTCCTCGGCGCAGAGGGCAAGGTCTTTTGCGCAGGTCATGATCTGAAGGAACTGACGAGTGCGCGAGCCGAAGCTGACGGCGGCAAGGCGACCTACGAGCGGATCATGCGCCAGTGTTCAGACCTCATGCAGCAGATCGTACGGCTGCCAAAGCCGGTCATTGCTGTCGTGACAGGTGTTGCAACCGCTGCCGGGTGTCAGCTGGTCGCGTCCTGCGATCTGGCAATTGCAACAGATACCGCCACGTTCTGTACGCCTGGCGTCAATATCGGCCTCTTTTGTTCAACGCCGATGGTCGCACTGAGCCGGAACGTTGCTCCAAAACAGGCGATGGAAATGCTTTTGACCGGCGAAAGCATCGACGCATCGACCGCCAAGGACTTCGGCCTGATCAACCGGATCGTGCCGCGCGACTACCTGGAGCAGGTCGTTCAGAAATACGCGGAGAGCATTGCCTCCAAGTCTGCCCATACCGTGAAGGTCGGCAAGGAAGCCTTCTACCGTCAACTCGAAATGCCGTTGTCGGACGCTTACGACTTTGCAGCAAACACCATGGTAGAAAACATGATGGCCCGCGATGCCGAAGAAGGCATCAATGCTTTCCTGCAAAAGCGCAAACCGGAATGGACGGACAGCTGATACCGATGGACCACGACAACTATTCCGACACCTACATCAAGGGCATTCTGGATGAGGTGAAAACCATCGCGATGATCGGGGCGAGCGCGAACACCGTGCGCCCGTCTTACTTCGTGCTGAAATACATGCTCTCCAAAGGCTATGATGTTTGGCCGATCAATCCTGGACAAGCGGGCAAGGAAATACTTGGACAGAAGGCCTACGCGTCTTTGGAAGACCTGCCGGACACGCCGGACATGATCGATATCTTCCGGAATTCCGAGGCGGCGGGCCAAATCGTCGATGACGTGATCGCAAGCGGCAAATTGCCGAAGGTTATCTGGATGCAGTTGACCGTGCGCCACGAAGAGGCTGCACAGCGAGCGGAAGCTGCGGGTATCAAGGTGGTCATGGACCGCTGCCCCAAGATCGAATATGGGCGGCTGTCTGGAGAGATTGGCTGGGCCGGTGTCAATTCCCGGACACTCTCCTCAAAGCGCCCCGCCCTGAAAGCCGGTTTCCAGCACCGGGGCTTGTCGCCGACGAAAAAGACCTAAGCTCTCAGCACTGATGGGGCACAATTTATCATCAAAGAAAACCCAAATTTGATTTTTTGGACACAGAGACAACTATCTGGAACGGCAATTGAAAAAGATCGCTGGCCACTTTTGTTTTTGCAACAACAGTGACGGTGCAAATGTCTATTTGCTTCAAAAACAAAACGATTTTCTGAAAAGCCGTATAGAAAAAGGTAACCAAGAAAACACCCTCTGATTGCACTTCACTCGAGATCCAATCAAAGGTACTGTTAAGAGATCGGCAATGATTAACAGTTGACTAAACTGTTAGCAAAATTCTTTGCCCAATCTTTATATCGTGAACAGACACTTTAACGACTTGTTGACCTTTTCCCGCAGGAGGCATTCATGGTCGATCCGTTCACGCAGTTCACTATCTATCACCTGGTTGTGGTTGTCGCCATCGTCATGGTGCTCATCTTCAGAGCTATTTCAGATTGATATCGGTGACGAAACTGCTGGCTCCCTAAACGCACTGTCCAGAGCGGGCAAAACACGAAGTGTCGCAAGACAGGTCGTGTAATGAGTATAGGCTGAGTTGGGCTGGCCAGTTTGCTTGCCCTTCTTCGACGTCAAACACTGCATGTATTATAATGCCGGGCACATATAATTATTTACAGTTTTCATCAATATTCTTGAAATTTTATTTTTCATTTCGAAACGGGTCTTACCAATTCATCCACATGACGCGTCTATCTTTATTTGCATCACAGAAATTCCATGTTGGGATCGGATGAGTCCATGCTTTACGAAGTGATAGATACGGGCCTCCTCGCTTTGGTGATGCCTCTTGCGGCCAGTGTTCTCATGTTTGGCATTTATCTCGTCATAAAAACCGACATGAATTTGGAGCGCGATGAACGCTCGCCGCGGCGCTTTGTCAAAACGCCATAGGCGTTGCAGCAGCATCCGACCCAATTATCTTCCAGAAAAAGAACGTTATTTCCGTTTTTTTGCGGTTTCAGAAATCAATCCTTTGACCTCCCGCACGGCTTTGACCAAACTGCGCGCCACATATCCAAGGGAGGTTCTTTATGAGCGAAAATATTCCAGGCTTTTCCACGCTGGCCATCCACGCAGGCGCGACACCAGATCCGTCAACAGGCGCTCGGGTCACACCGATCTATCAGACGTCTTCATTTGTCTTTGACGATGTCGACCATGCTGCGTCCCTGTTCGGCCTTCAGGCCTTTGGAAATATTTACACCCGCATCACAAACCCGACCACTGCCGTTCTTGAAGAGCGCGTTGCAGCACTTGAAGGCGGTACGGCCGCGCTCGCAACCGCTTCCGGTCACTCGGCACAGCTTCTTTGTTTCCACACGCTCATGCAGCCGGGCGACAATATTGTGGCGGCCAACAAGCTTTATGGCGGCTCCATCAATCAGCTGAACCACTCTTTCAAAAGCTTCGGCTGGGGCGTGAAATGGGTTGATCCATCGGACATGGCGTCCTTCGAAGCGGCGATTGATGACAAGACCCGTGCAATTTTCATCGAAAGCCTTGCCAATCCAGGCGGGATCATCGTCGACATTGAAGCTATTGCCGCCATAGCCAAGGCAAAGGGCGTTCCGCTGGTTGTCGACAACACCATGGCGTCTCCGTACCTGTGTCGACCGATCGAACATGGCGCCGACATTGTCCTGCATTCCTTGACCAAGTTCATGGGCGGCCATGGCAACTCCATGGGCGGCATTATCGTTGACGGTGGATCCTTCGATTGGTCCGCATCAGGCAACTATCCGCTTCTGTCATCGCCGCGTCCGGAATATCAGAACATGGTTCTGCACGAGACCTTCGGCAATTTCGCTTTCGCGATCGCCTGCCGTGTTCTTGGTCTGCGCGATCTGGGCCCGGCGATTTCGCCGTTCAACGCTTTCATGATCCTGACGGGTATCGAAACCCTGCCGCTCCGCATGCAGCGCCACTCGGACAACGCCAAGAAAGTCGCTCTGCACTTGTCCGGTCATGACAAGGTTAAGTGGGTGTCCTATGCGGCCCTTCCGGAAGATCCGCACCATGCGCTTCAGCAAAAGTACATGCCCAAAGGTGCAGGAGCTGTCTTCACGTTTGGTGTTGAAGGCGGGTACGACGCCGGGGTGAACCTCGTGTCCAAGGTCGAGTTGTTCTCACACCTTGCCAATATCGGCGATACGCGGAGCCTCATCATTCACCCGGCCTCCACCACCCACCGCCAGCTGTCAGATGACCAAAAGACATCTGCAGGTGCCGGTCCGGATGTTGTCCGGATCTCGGTTGGTCTCGAAGATGTCGACGACATCATTGCTGACCTTGAGCAGGCGCTTGCTGGCTAACAGCTAGCTAACGGACAAAAAACAGCCCGCCGGTTTGGCGGGCTGTTTTCATTTCGAACTCTGTGCATCCGTCAGTTCCGGATCGGGTACTCGCCCTTCAAAGCTGCCATGTAATCAATCGTTGCCGCGATCACGAAGACAGCAAAGCCTTGGTGGACAAGCGCCACACCGAGTTGATGCATGGACAATTCCCCGGTGTAGTTTCCAAAACCCAGTAGCGTGACGATCCCGAAAACCATCTGTAGGAAGACAAAGGCCGCGAGGTGAAACGCCGGCAAACGGATCCGTTTGGCATCCGTTACAACGCATGTCCGCCATACCAGAAAGATCGCAGCAGCACCCAGAAGATAGGCAACCATCCGGTGTTGAAACTGAACCGTCAGGACGTTTTCAAAAAAATTCAGCCAGAGAGGTGACTGCATCAACAGACCCGACGGGATCATCTGACCGTCCATCAGTGGCCATGTGTTGTAGGTGAAACCGGCGTTCAGACCCGCGACAAGACCGCCATAGAACAGCTGCAGGAACAACAAGCCCGTGAACACCCAGCCCACAGGCAACAACGAAACGCGTGTCTCTGCGGGCGGCGCAACATGTGGCGCCAGTCGTCGGGCAATCCAGAAGAGATACGCGAAGATAACGAAGGCCAGGGTCAGGTGAGTTGCCAAGCGGTACTGGCTGACGTCAGTTCGCTCGACCAAGCCGGAAGCGACCATCCACCAGCCGACGAAGCCTTGCAGACCGCCAAGAGCCAGACCAACGACCAACCGTGGTTTCAGCCAAGGTTCAATCCGCCCAGACGCCCAGAACACGACCATGGGGACAAAAAAGGCAACGCCAATCACCCGTCCGAGCAGACGGTGTCCCCATTCCCACCAGAAAATGAACTTGAACTCATCAAGGCTCATGCCCTTGTTGATCAGCTGGTATTCCGGGATCTGGCGGTATTTTTCCAGCTCTTCCTGCCACTCCGCCTCTGTCAGTGGAGGGATCACGCCGTGGATTGGTTTCCATTCCGTGATCGAAAGCCCGGACTCGGTCAAACGGGTCGCCCCACCCACGACCACCATCACCAGGATGAGAAAGCAGACGCCGTAGAGCCACCAGCGGATCATCGCCCGGCTAGAGCGAATGAATTCCTGGTCTTTGATGTCTTGTGTTTGGCCGGCCGTTCCCAGGCTGTCCGCGGACATTGTCATTGCCCTGTTGTCTCCAAAATTCGTCTACCGGTTTGACCTTTGGTATCGGGAGATATAGGTGCTGGGGAAAAGCGGCAAGCCTTTGTGGCCGGGTCGCGGCAAATCATCGCTCTTTGGGTTACAGAACGAGTCAAGAATGGTTCCCTCGCTCCGCAAGTTTATCGGTATGGTCGCGCTCGTCTTGTTCGTGATTGTCTACGCTCTGACCGCAATGGTGGTCGGCGACTCGCCCCGATTGCAGGAATCGTCGACGCTTATCCAGTTTACTTACTTTGCCATTGCCGGTCTTGCTTGGGTTATCCCTGCAGGCGCCATCATCTGGTGGATGGAACGCGGCAAAAAGAACTGACTGCGATTACGTTTTAAGTGCGGGCCCGCGGTTTAAGTTCGAGCACGCAGTCCAAAACCGGACGTCAGCCATTTGGCAGCCCGGTAAAGCGCAAACGGCGCGCCGGTTAGATACTGATCGACAAAAGCCGGATCCTGATAAACCCCATTGAGCGACACACGTGGCAAAAGCATCAGATCCCGCGCACTTGCCGATTGTAAAACACCTGGAAATGTTGTGACAGCCGAGGCAAAGCCGAATTTGCCGACAACCTCGGCAGCGCCCGCGTCAACCGCGTTGTGTTTCCCATAAGGGTACGCGAAATGTTTGGGCCGCTGCCCCAGTTCCGCTTCGAGCCGTTCAAGACCCTTTTCTATATCCTGCCGTGCAGCGTCTTCGGGGAGACGCGCCAGGGCAAAATGATCGTGCGTGTGAGCGCCAATCGTGACGAGTGGATCTGACGCCAGTTCCCGCACCTCATCCCAAGTCATTATCTCCTGGTCCGCGAGCTCAGCGAGGTCAATTCCGTACTGGCTCGACAAGGCCCGAATGATTGCCCTTTGATCCCCTTCGCTCACATCGTTTTTCAAATGAGCGACCAGACGATTGAAACAAGAACACTTTTCGTCAACGCTTTCGCATACTGTCGGCTCGTCTGCGTCAGACGAGAAAACGATCTGATCATTCGCGGCTATGATCAGCTCCAGCGCCTGCCACCATAGCTCACTCGACCTGTCGACCAGACCGCTTGCGACAAACACGGTGAACGGTGCACCAAGTTCTTTCAGGACCGGAAGCGCATATTCCAGATTGTCCCGATAGCCGTCATCAAAAGTCAGAACCGCATACCGTTCCCGGCCATATCCGGATTTCAAAAGGTCAACCGCTTCATCCAAGGCGATGATCTTGTAGCCATTGGCCCTGATCCGCTCCACCGTTGCACGCAGGAACTCGGGGGATATCTCAAGGTGCCGGTTGGGCTGAAAACCGCCAGAGCGCGCAGGCCGAACACGATGCAACATGAACACAGCGCCGCAGCCTTGCGTAAAAGGTGCAAAGAGTTGGCTCAGTCCCGTCGTCTGCAGAATCCGGAATGCGTTGGTAATTGCTGTTTGGCGAATGCTCATCAGCCGCTCGGCCCGTGTGTTTGGAACCGGTCCATTAGCGCACCTTTTCTTTAAGAATTATTGATATTTCTCGCTAGAGTTTGGTCGAATAAGCGCACCACCAAACATAGCTAACCACCGTTTAACCAATCCCGTTTCATTGAGTGATCTCCCATGTCAGCCGCCGCAATAGATATCTCTGGCACCCACTCCGGATCGGGATCCGGGAAGGACGATCTGCAACTGACAGAAGACCTTGAAGAACTGGCGTCGGAGTGGACCCAGCTCGAGAGCGCAGGGATCGGGAATCCCTATCACGGTTTTCTCTGGTGCACGGCTTTCCAAAACACATTGGGAACGGCAGAACGCAGTCGGCCATTGATTGCACTGCTGCGAGCGGCGGAACGTCCGGTTTTGCTGCTACCGTTTTCTCTTTTCACACACAACGGTATCAAGGTTCTCGCCTTTTTGGGCGCACGCTTCGGCAATCAGAACACGGGGCTTTGGGACAAGGCTTTCTATGAAGCAGTTGGGCCGGAGACTATCCGCAGTGTTGTTGATCGGGTTTGCCAGGAGAGCAGTGCCGATTGCATCGACTTGCAAAACGTTCCTTGCCACTGGAACGGTCGGCCGCACCCTCTGGTCCTCGACAATGCGCAATTGAGCCCGAATCCGCTCTACCGCGGGTCTGTCACCGACACATTCGAGGACGTTTTCAAAGTCCTGCATAGCAAGTCTGCGCGCAAGAACCTCACCCGGAAACGGCGACACCTCCAAGAAGCCGGCAAATATGAGATCCGGGTCTGCCAGCAACCGGCGGAAATAGAAGCCGGGCTTGAGGCATTTCTTGAGCAGCGCGAGGCGCGCGCTCAGATCACCGGCATCCCGAATGCTTTTTCCGGCCCTGAGGCGAAGGCGTTTTTGCGTCAGGCAACTCAAAGCCCGGTCCTACCCGTGACGCCGGACACCACGAGCGCGCCCCTCAAAATATGGACCCTGTCGGTCTCAGGGCAGATCAGGGCAACATATTTGTGCGGGCGAGATGGGGGCACACTCCACGCCTATTCGAACAGTGTTGCACATGATGAGTTTTTGAAAAACAGCCCGGGACTGGTTCTGATACGAGAGATCGTAGAGAAGATTTGCGCAGACCCGGATACAAAAACGCTCGACCTTGGCATCGGCGAGGAGCACTACAAGACGAGCTGGACCCGTCCAGAACCGATGTGCGACAGCCGGCACGCCAGAACAGCCAGGGGCAAGATCTATTCCGCAGTCCAAACTGCAAAAACACGCCTGAAATCGCGCATCCGCAACTCCGACCGTCTGTGGGCGATGGTCAAAAAACTCCGGAAGATGCGCGCATCTGGAAACTAAGCTTCCTTAGCCCCTTCCCAACAAATTGGCGCGCGTTCAAGCAGCGTGGCCATCTCCATTGCGCCGCGGTCCAGAACCGGGTCCACCTGCTATGACGATCTCCACATCCGCACCGGTGTTATGTGCCAAAAGGTTTGCCGCACTCTCAAGTTCGTGATTGTGATCTGGTCCACTCGCGGCGATCAGCACACGGTCCGCAAAACTCAGCATGCGGGCGCTGGCAAGCGTTCCATCGATCGCCCCAAGGTCCACAACAATGGTGTGGTAGGTCTTCTTGATCGCATCGAGCGCGAGCTTGAAGCGATCGGACTCAACCATCTCATCGGTGATCTCGACACGGCCGGCTTCAATAATATGCGCCTTCGACCCCGCATCCCGGTAGACGACCTTCGCAAACGGCGCCGCACCAGAAACAATGTCTGAGAAGCCCTCCGCCCCTCGCGAATTGAACTGTTCCGGAAAGACTTCCAGAAACAGGGCTGTATCGCCCTTTCCTGCTGCCCGGCGGGCGAGGTCAAAAGCGAGCCTGTGCGAAAGATCCGGCTCATCAACGCTCAGAACAACGATCCGGCCGGTCGGGTCGACGTCAGAAGCCGCCTGCGGCTCGTTAGATGGAAGAGGCGCTGCGGCGGGTCTGGCGACATCGTCCTCCTCAGGCTCCTCAACAGGATCTTTCGGGGTCGAGCGCATTGCGCCGAGCCAGTCTGGCGCGACGTCCTGGTCATAGTTGCCTCTGCGCTTCGACCGTCGGTTTGGCGGACTGCCGACCTCCCTTTTCGCAGGTATAGGAGCAACAGTGCTGTCATCGTCGAGATCCGGTTCCACCCGTGGTTTCTTTGGCTCTGCCCCCGCTCCGATCTCACTGCCGAAACTGTAGCCTTGGTATCCGCCTGCATAAGACGGGCCCCATGTGAAAGCCCCACCGGCTTCGCGCGCCGGTGGCACGGGTGCTGATCCGGTTCCCGGGTTGACAGTTCCTTGGGGCTGCGCAGGTGAGTAAAGAGCCCGGCCCGTGAGCAATTCGCGCATGATTACAAAGGCCGTTCCCAAGATGAACGTGACCAGGGCTGCAATGATGGTGCTGGAGACCACTTTCGGAGAGAAGGGCTCAACCGGGACATTGGCCCGGGAAACAATTCGGGCATCAGCTGGCAGGAGCTGCGCGCGTAAACGCGTATCGGCTTCCTGAAAACTAAGCAACAACTGGTCAAGTTGCGCAGCCTTTGCATCGGCTTCCCGTTCGAGTTCGCTGAGGCGGGCCTGATCCGCATTGGATTTCGCGGCAGCGACCTTCAATTCGTCCAGACGCCTCTCCAAGGCCAAGGCCTGCTGACTCGCAACCCGCGCATCGTTTTCCAGCCCCTCAAGAACTTTTCGCGCTTCAGAACGAATCTGACGGTCATAGTCACTGAGCTGAGATTGCAGGGCCTTGATCTGCGGGTGGTTGGGCAGAAGCGTAATCGACAATTCGGCGATGTTGGACTGGATTTCAACTTGGCGTTCGCGCAAACGCTGAATGAGCTGAGAATTCAGGACATCCGTTGCAGTCTCCAAAGATCCACCGGAATTCAAAAGTTCGCGGATCAGTTCGGCCTTGGCCTGAGCTTCAGCTTTCGCAGCTTGCGCCGCGGAATAGTCGCTGCTCGTATCCGCCAGCTGCTGTTGATTAAGAGGAATGTTGTCCGCACCGATCAACAGGTCGGCCCGCGCCCTGAAGTCTGCAACGGCCTGGCGGGCCGATTGCACCTTCTTCCGCAATTCGACGATTTGCGGCTCCAATGCAGCGGATGTGATTTCTGTCGTCTGCCGTTTGGCGCTGGACTGCAGCTCCAGAAACTCGTCGACAATCGCGTTTGCGACTTCGGAGGCCAAAAGCGGATCTTCAGACGCATAGTCGACGGCGATAACACGCGATTCGTCGAGACGATAGACTTCCAGGTTTTCGTAGTAATGTTTGAGCACGCGTTCTTCGGCAGAGTCGCCTGAAGGCTCACGATCAAATCCGAAAGTGGTCAGGACCTTATCAATAAAGGACATGCCGCCGCGGGCGCCGAACTCGGGAACGGAGGCCAGATCCATCTTCCGGACCACTTTTCGGGCAAGGTCAGTCGCCATCAAGATCTGGATCTGACTGGCAACACCCTCGGTATCGAGCAAAGCACGCTCGCCTTCAACACCGCGTGTCCCACCTGGAATATTGATATCCGTGCTTTCGATCAGAACCCGAGCCTCGCCCATATATTTGGGTGCAACGAATTGCAGGGCGATGAAAACGACCAACGTCATCAAAAGGGTCAAAGGGACCAACCACAACAATGACCGCGCCAAAGCCTTCAAAAGCCCGCCGAGATCCAACGCCATATCGTCGTCTGTGTAGGTCTGCCGCCCAGATTCCATATTGCTTCTCTCCAGATACGCGGCGAATAATGTCTGATTATGGTAAGCGTTCGGTTAAGCTTCAACACAGCTGGCCGGAACAGCCGTTAATTTGTGTATACGCATTATTGACAGGCTATCTGTTCGCCTTGATCCGTCTTCACCCTCAATTAACCATACCTTGCGATCCTCTTGCCGAATTGTAGGAGAGTCGTTGATGCGAATGAGAGCGCTTCTGGTACCGGCATTGTGCCTGGGACTTGCTGCGTGCAGTGGGTACCGGCAACCGCCGACAGCGTTTCATGAAACTTTGACCCAGCCGTATCGCCTGGATTCCAGCGACCGGTTGCGCATTATTGTGTTCGGTCAGGACGATCTCTCTAACACCTATGTCATTGATCAGGCTGGCTATATTTCCTTCCCGCTGGTCGGAAGCGTCGCCGCACGCGGTAAAACCCAACAAGGGCTTGCCGCTGAAATTGCAGCCAAACTGCGCCAGGGCTATATCCGTGATCCCGACGTCTCCGTTGAGGTGGACACCTACCGTCCGATCTTTGTCATGGGAGAGGTGCAAAACGCGGGCCAATATAGCTATGTCGCAGGTATGACGGTTCAGAACGCGATCGCAACAGCCGGTGGATTTAGCTCCCGGGCCCGCCAGGAAGACGTCGATATCACCCGCCAGATTAACGGTGAAATTCTAAACGGACGCGTTCCGATTTCGGATCCTGTCCGACCCGGAGACACTATTTACGTTCGGGAACGGTATTTTTGACAAGCCGCCAGTTAACCGCGGACTCATTTCCCTTTGCTAGGGTGCATCCTGACTGCTGAACGGGCTCACCAAGAAGCCTGAAAGCAAAAACAGGGATATTGCACCATGACAACGCCTCCAATGCGGATCGTGCATTGCGTCCGCGCGCCGGTCGGCGGAATTTTCCGTCACGTCCGCGATCTGGCTCGCTGCCAGGAAGCTTTAGGACATAAGGTCGGCTTGATATGCGACAGCACAACCGGCGGCGCCTTTGAAGATGCCCAAATCGAAGAGCTGCGCTCGACGTTGTCCTTGGGGCTCGCCCGGTTTCCGATGCGCCGCCAACTCACGGTTCAAGATTTCTCGGCAACCCTCGCCCTATACAGACATATCAGGGATCTGAAACCCACGGTCTTGCATGGCCATGGCGCTAAAGGCGGTGCTTATGCGCGCCTGATCGGCACGTATCTCGGGCTGCGGGGCCAGAGACCAGCACGCATCTACTCCCCACACGGGGGCAGCCTGCACTATCATCCTCACAGGCTTGAGGGTCGTGTCTATCACACGCTTGAACGCCTTCTGGGACGGATAACCGACGGACTCATTTTTGTCTCCGATTATGAGAGCGCTGCTTATGAGACGAAGATCGGTTCCGCACGCGCCACAAACCGCATCGTCTATAACGGACTGTCCAAACAGGACTTTGAACCGGTCAACGCCAATGAGGACGCAGCCGACTTTGTTTTCATCGGCATGTTGCGTGATCTCAAGGGGCCAGACCTGTTTATCGAAGCACTCTACAATCTGCGCCTGAAGCTCGGGCGGGCTCCGTCTGCTATCCTGGTTGGAGATGGTCCGGACGAAGCGCGATACCGCGAAATGGTAGAGAAGCTCGGCTTGACCGGGGCCGTAACCTTCACAGGTCCGATGAAGGCGCGCGAGGCCTTCAAACTTGCAAAAACGGTCGTCATCCCGTCGCGGGCCGAGGCCATGCCTTACATCATTTTGGAGACGGTCGCGGCCCAACGTCCCTTGATCGCAACGCGCGCAGGCGGAATCCCGGAAATATTCGGCAAGTTCGCCAACCGCCTTATTGAGCCGGGTCACATCACACAGTTGACCCTTGCCATGGAAGACGCCTTGGCAAACCCTGAGAAGAAACAGGCAGAAGCCATTGAAATGCGGCCCTGTCTTGCGGAGACCTTTTCCACGGATTTGATGACCGATCGCATCAATTCGGTCTACATGGAGGCACTTGGGATCGCACCAAGCGACGTCCCGGCTCAACAACCCGAGCTCGCAGCCAATCAAGCCACTTCCCTATCATCTGTCTATGCGAGATCGAGCCAGCGATAATGAGCGAACCCGCATACGATAGAGCCGAACAGGGAACGGCGGCCAGCGCACCAACGCCTGCCGCTCAACCGGGCGTCAGGGGGCACCTTGAAAACCGGCTGCGCCAATCTCCTCTGGCCTCAAGAGAAGCGACCAAGATCTCGTTCGAAGATTTTGCGAACACCAACCTGTCCCTTGATGCGCTGGATATTGCCAAAAATCTCGGAACACGCGGAATTTCGGTTCCGGTGCTCGGTGGCTCGGTTCGTCTTTTTGATATTCTGATCATTCTTGCCTCAGCTGGGATCGCACTTCTGACCGGGCCCGGCACTGGCAGCCCAACCGGCATCCATGCGCTCGCCGCTGGCTTGGCAGTTCTTTTCACGCTCGCCTTCTTTCAAGCGTCCGATGTCTACCAGGTTCCGGTCATGCGTCAGCGCCTGGCCCAAATCGGTCGGGTGTCGGCGGGTTGGACACTGGTCTTTGCAATGTTCGCCGTTTTACGAAGTGCGACTGGTATTGGGTCCAGTGTCTCTGACGCCTGGATCGGTGCCTGGTACAGTATGGGCCTCGTCAGCCTTTGCATCTCACGGCTCGTGCTTTCGCGATTGGTGCGGGGCTGGACGAAATCTGGAAGCTTGGAACGGCGCGCCATCATTGTTGGTGGCGGTACGGCCGCCCAGGAACTGATCCACGATCTGGAAGCCCAATCGGATAACGATATTCGGATTTGCGGCATCTTTGACGACCGTTCCAACGATCGGTCGCCGCCGGTCGTGGCCGGCTACCCGAAACTCGGCAACATCAGCGCTCTTGTGGAGTTTGCGCGCCTTGCCCGCATCGACATGCTGATTGTTTGCATTCCTCTGCGCGCGGAAAAACGTGTGCTGGAGCTTTTGAAGACCCTCTGGGTGCTGCCGGTCGACATCCGTCTATCGGCACATACCGACAAGGTGCGGTTCCGTGATCGGGGCACATCCTTCATCGGAACGGTCCCCTTCGTCGATGTCGCTGAAAAGCCGATCGCCGATTGGGATATGGTTGCCAAGCGGATCTTCGATGTTGTGTTCTCGCTGATCGCGATAGTTTGTCTTGCACCGGTGATGATTGGAACCATTATTGCCATCAAGCTGGACAGCAAGGGCCCGGTTATCTTCCGACAGAAGCGGTATGGCTTCAACAACGAGATCATTGAGGTTCTGAAGTTCCGATCCATGTACACGGATATGGCAGACCCGGACGCAAAGAAGGTGGTGACCAAGGGCGACCCCCGGGTGACAAAGGTTGGGCGGATCATCCGCAAGACGTCGATCGATGAGCTGCCGCAGCTGTTCAACGTGCTTGCCGGAAGCCTGTCGCTCGTCGGCCCCCGCCCCCATGCGGTCAATGCCCACACCAACAATGAAACCTGGGACGACGTGGTTGACGGTTATTTCGCGCGCCACAAGGTCAAGCCGGGGGTGACTGGCTGGGCACAGATCAATGGCTGGCGCGGAGAGGTCGATACACCTGAAAAGATCCAGAAGCGCGTTGAATGCGATGTCTACTACATCGAGAACTGGTCGATCCTGTTTGATCTGAAGATCCTGTTCCTGACGCCCTTGAAGCTGTTGAACACGGAGAACGCCTATTGACCGTTTGGGCCGCCCATGACGGGCGGGCGCTGACGGCCCCGCCCCCGTTCGGCCTGTCGGTCAGATCGCTGGGCAATGGCGCATTGTGGCTGGCGGCCTTCCTGTCAGCTTTTGTGATCGAAGAACCGGCTCCTTACGAGCTCTACATGGTGGCTCTGACCGTCATCTGGCTCGCGTGCGGGCTCAAGTTGCGCCGTGAGTTTGCACCGCTGATCGTCCTAATGATGGTGTTTACAGCCGGCGGCCTTGCGTCCGTGCCGTTCGCAGAGGATTTTGGCGATGCGCTCATGTATGCCGCCGTTTCCGGATTTCTTGCGATCACGGCGATCTTTTACGCCGCGATCCTGAGCGACAAACCCGAACGCAGCCGGATCATTGAGCGCGGCTACATTATCGGTGCGGTAATTGCCGCCCTTTTTGGGATAGCCGGCTATTTCAACCTGTTTCCAGGAGCCGAGTATTTTACCCGCTTCGACCGCGCGCGCGGAACCTTTCAGGATCCGAACGTGTTTGGTCCGTTTCTGGTACTGCCAACCCTTCTGCTCATTCAGAGATTTTTGCGCGGCCCCACCTTGCGCAATCTCTATGTGCTACTGCCGCTGAGCATCCTGCTCTTAGGCATTTTCTTGAGTTTCTCACGCGGTGCCTGGGGTGTGCTCTTGGCGTCGCTGCTGCTGCTTTACACGATCCAATTGGTGACCGAACAGAACCTTGCCCGCCGAGGCCGGCTGATCCTGATCGGCATGGCCGGCGTCTTCTTTTGTGCGCTCCTCATGACAGTCGCCTTGTCGTTCGAGGCTGTCTCGGACATGTTTTCCCAGCGGGCCCGTCTGGTGCAGGACTATGACGGTGGACGCCTTGGCCGGTTCGCCCGTTACGCGATCGGCTTTCAGCTTGTTATGGAGCATCCTCTGGGTCTTGGCGCGCTGGAGTTCGGCAAAACCTTCGGTGAGGATGAGCACAATGTTTATCTCAAGGCCTTCACCACCTACGGCTGGATGGGGGGCATTGCCTATATCGTCATGGCCATATGGACGGTCTGTGCGTTCCTTCCGCTGATCTTCAAATCCCGTCCGTGGACCCCGTTTGTGCAAGCTGTATTTGCGGTGTTTGTCGCGCACTTGCTGCTGTCCGTCGTTATCGACACCGATCACTGGCGGCATTTGTTCATGCTTTATGGCCTTGCCTGGGGGCTGATCGCAGCAGACAAGCTGGAACGGCGTAGTTGGCGGCGCAGCGCTCTGCAGACGCCCATTCCTGACTGACATCCAGAGCTTTTGAACGCTCCCCCCTCCATTCCTGACGCTTCTTCCGGTGCGCGTGACAAGCTGGGCAAAACCATGGGACGCCTGCCAACAAGCATCTTGCGCAGGGATTGCGAACACGATAGTTAGGTCGGGTTCGGGCAGTAGCGCAGCCTGGTAGCGCACTTCACTGGGGGTGAAGGGGTCGTCGGTTCAAATCCGGCCTGCCCGACCAACATTTTCAAGACAATTTTTTGAATACCTAGCTTGAATTCCGTTTTGTTTAGCTAAACAAGACCAATGCATCTGTTCATGTCAGATTTGGAAGCGTACCGGCGACAAGCCGATTGAGCAGTTTGGACAGGCTGTCCAATTCAGCACTGGACCATCGGTCTCCTAACGCTGCACGCGCGTGCTTCGCAAAGGTCACTTTCGCCTCACCCAATCTGATAGCCCCCGATTTGGACAGAACGACATAGGCCAATCGCGCGTCCCGGATATCGGCCTCACGGGTCACAAGCTCAAGCTTTTCCATCGGTGCGGCCATCCGCGTGACCGTGGAGGCACTGACATACATGCGCTTGGCCAGCTCGACACGGGACAACCGATTGAGCGGTGCTCTTTGAAGATGCATGAGCAAAAAATACTCATTCACGGAAAGACCGTGAACAGCGGAAAACTCACCTGAGAGCTTTGCCCGAAACTCATCTGCCGATTGCATAAGCCTCAGTGCGTTGATTGTGTAAATATCTTCCATTCGGCTTTTTTATTGCAATATAATTGCATCTGCAAGCATATTGCAATAACTACTGCCTCATAGGATGGAGCCCAGGGAGTTTTCTAATGGACTATGAAACCGTGTTTTCCGGTGTGAGCTCTCTGGCGATGCTCGGCTGGGTATTGTTGTTGATTTCGCCCCTCATCCCGAAGTGGTCAGACCGTATTTCAGGCTACGCAATCCCAGCCCTTCTTGCCGTTAGTTACGTCGCAATCGTGGGCTTTTTCCCTGTCTCTGAAGGTGGCTATGGGAGTTTTTCCGCGGTTGTTCAACTGTTTTCAAATCCAAACGCGGTTATGGCGGGCTGGATCCACTTTCTGGCATTTGACCTTTTTGTTGGTGCATGGATGTGTCGGAGTGCCCGTGCCAAAAATATGAGCTTTTTGTTGGTTCTGCCCTGTTTGCCGGTGACCTTTATGTTCGGACCCGCCGGGTTTTTGATGTTCGTCGCGCTGGGAACTTTGCGATCTGCAATCAGTGCCGATGCCAGGGTAAATGACGCGGCTACATAAAAGCAGTTGTTCACCGATCAAAAAGCCCCATTGCTCCTTGCGAATTCTTTATCTCGTAGCTGCCGATGAGTTCGTTGCACTTTGTAGCTTTGCGGAATTGCGGCGCCTGTCCAAGCATGCTTTCATGAGCATTACCTTAAGGCAGCTACATCGCTTCTATGAAACAGTTTGACGGCCTGATGTGTTTACAATCAGACCACAAGCGGGAATTTGGTTGAGAGAGAATACGGCAGCCTTTCCAACCAAATCAGCGGGACCGGTAAGAACGAGCAATTAAGCGGGGAGATACCATGTGCATTATCTGCGGCAGCCCGGTGGCTGACTTCTCACTGAGCTATAACTCGGACGGGAAGAAGACCGGCAGCTTGAGTTGGACCGCCGAACGGACGCAAGGCGACTACAACATTGTTAGTGATTTTGTGCTGTACAACCCGCTTCCGAAATGGGGCACGAGCGGCACCCCGGGCACATCCGGAGGGGAAGTTACCTGGAGCTTTGCAACAACAACGTTGAGTGGAACTGTCGGCGGAACCCCCTACGCCTCCGACGCCGCGATCACGGACCCGAATTTTCAACAAGCGGTGCGCGATGCATTTGATGCTTGGGCGCAAGTGGCCGATATCAGCTTCCGGGAAGTGACGGATGCAAGTTCTGTCCAAATCAGATTTGCGATGGATGCAATCGACGGAGTGAGCAACACACTGGGGTTTGCAGACTCTCTCTTTTCCAGCAGTGACGGTGGAGCCACCTACACAACCGATTCCGTCCAAGTCATTTTTGACACGGCAGAAAACTGGACCACGACGGCTTTCCTAAGTACGGCAATCCATGAAATCGGACACGCTTTGGGCATTGGGCACAGCGAAGATCCGAACGCGATCATGGCTGCTGTGGTCGTTAACGAGAATTATGGCACGTCACTGACGCAGGATGACATCAACGCCGTCCAGGCGATCTATGGGGCGGCGACGACGACCCCAACAACTCCGACGGTTACGATCCCCGAAGTTGATTTGGGGGTTTACCGCTTCTTCAACAGCTCCACCGGCACACATTTTTACTCAGCAAATCACACTGAAGCCGTTTCAATCAGCACCAACCTGGCGCAATACAGCTATGAAAGCGTTGCCTATAAAAGCGTGAACAGCACCGATGCGAATGCGGTCGAGTTCTACCGTTTTTACAATACGGAAACCGGGACGCACTTTTTCACGGCAAGCGCTGCGGAACGGGATTCCGTAATCTCCACGCTCTCGCAGTTCAATTACGAGGGTGTCGCCTATCACCTTCACAGCACGGCGGATGGGGATGACATTGCACTTTATCGTTTCTTCAATACGGACACCGGCACTCATTTCTACACGGCGAATGAAGCCGAAAAAGACAATGTGATCGCCACGCTGTCCCAGTACAATTATGAGGGAATTGTTGGCTATGTTGATGTTGCATAGTCCGTATTCCAACGGCCTAAAACGATAATCAAGAAACTGAATTCCTGGACGGCTCCGAGGCGCGGCGGCTTGCCTCATACGAATGACAAACGCCGTTTGGCTTGGTGGCGCATTTTACTTAGGTAAGGTCTGTTCCAATACGGTATGATCGCTCAACCTATATGAGTGATTGAGTATCATTTTTAGAGTTGGAATAAACTTCAAGAGCTAGTCCGCTCATTATTGCTCAGCGCGGCCTCACGCAATGGCCCACTGTTGATGGGCCACAACCCAACAATATTTGCTAAGGAAACGGCACAAAGGTATTCCAGATAGTAAGCTCTGCACAGCCAAACACTACCCTGCAGATCCAGAAGGCATTTTTCGCTGTATCATTTCAATGTTTTGCTCTGCGCGCCACAGTAATGATTTGTTTATTGGTTGACGATAAAAATCGATGTACAGGTAGGTTACACTATCTACAAAAAATTTTTCTCCAAACTCCTTCATGTAGAGTTCGTTTATTCTTTCTCGAATTTTATCACCTGCGTCTTTGTAAAACACTTCTTGCCGGTAGGTTGCACCCCAGCGGCTGTGCGGATTATTGACCCGTCCTTTAAGCTTTGGGTAGTTTTTTTGATCCCGGACCGATGTCCTAATGGGTGCCTCAACCCATTCCTTTCTCAGACTGTTGGTCAAGGATCCAGATTCTCCTACCCATTTTTCGGTTTTGGTCCAGTCAAGGGTCGTTAGATACCGCATCCACATCAGAAGCTCTATCCTTCTACTGAGGACCTCACTGCTCGGAAGTGATTTTTTGATATTCAGCAGAGGAGATGTTTTTTGAAATACTTCGCATAATTTTTTCTTATCTGAGCCCAATTGGTCGGTGAATATTTCTTCAATCAGTATGCGCGCAGACGCCTCTATTCGATACAAATAGGTCTGCATTCTATTTTTAATCATACCTGGCGACTCAATCATTTTCTTTGCATCACCAAGATCACTGCTGCTAACTTTCATGCTTTCTTTAACGCGGGCAGACCCTTTTGATTGTATGAGATCGTATAGTTCCCCAGCAATGAATTCAGTGCGTACATCAGTCGCAAAATCATTCACTTTGTGGATTTTTTTCTTAAGTGCTTTTCTATCAGAAACGGTAGTTACCAAATAACGTTTCATGGTGTTGGTAATCGTTCCGCCTGCATAGGCCTTTGCACAAGTTGCACCGATTACGGTTCCAAGCCCAACACCGCCAAGCAGGGACAATGCAAGAATTGCCATCTCAACCTTGGCTTCATCTTTGGCTTTATCAGCCTTGTCCTGCTCATCGACAACCTCGATGTATTTGTTGTAAGCAGGCTCATAAGCTTCATAGAATTTATTGACGACGTTCGCTTTGTACAGGGCGGCTTCTGTACCGACCCGATTAATAAGAAGATCAGCGCGATAAACAATTGGGCCAGCCATAGTAAATCTCCTAAATCGACGTCTAAACTTAACCTATTTCAATTCGTAATCCACCTATCGATTCAAAAATGTGTCTCAGATCACGCAAAGTAAGAACTGATGCAATCAAAATACGGATTGAGAAATACCTCACATTCATTGGTCAAGCCACCTCACGGCCTTTTTCCAGGCGCCCGAGAAAATCTGACAGCCACGCTATTTCCTTTAGATAAACCTCCATGCTGAGCGATGCGAGCTCCATCAAAAGGTTTTGCGGATCCGGGTCGTCAAAGCCGGTTTCCAGCAAAAAGCCCTGATATTCTTCATGAAACCGTCCCGGCAATTGCATCTCAGCCCCCCTGTTCTTCCGCCGTCATTATTTTTGAGACAGCGCCCTTAGCAGGTGTGAGCCGATCTTAGGAGGGGGACCGTACCTCGCCTCATTGTCAAAACTGTCCTTTCCTCACAATCCCCAGCCGATGTCCTCACACAGAACTTCGACCTGCGGAAAACCCGTTCTGCGGGTGGCCTGAAACCCTTTTCGCTTGTATTTCTCAAAAAATATCTTGCGGCCCTTGCGAATCGTAAAAAAGCGCCGCCCCCGCCCGCCAAGTACCCAGAGCCCAGAATGAGCCACACATCCGATTTTGAGTTTAATCCCCTTTCTGATGCGTTCGCGCAGGATCCTCATTCGTTTTACGCGGCGCTGCGCGCGAAGGAAGGTTTGACTTATTTTGAGGATTTTGATGTCTGGCTGGCTGCGCGTTTTGACGATGTCTCGGAAATCGTGATGAGTGAACACATGGTCCGGTCCATGGAGCACATCGCGAGTGCAGATGAAATTGCAAAACAGAAGCGTGATGGAAACTGGCATGACATGCCGCATCATTCCCGCTTCGTGCAGTTTTCCCTGCTCGACAGCGACGGCGACGTCCATGACCGGCTGCGGAAGCAGGTGTTCAAGCTGTTCACTCCGGTGATGGTCAACAAGCTGCGCGACGAGATCCAGGCTTATGTCGACAGCCTCGTTGACAGTCTGGCGGACCGCCAAGAGATCGACTTCATCGAAGATCTCGCCGCCCATGTTCCAGGTCACATCATAGGTCGCATTCTAGGAGTTCCCGACGCGGACTGCCCGCAACTGCGCATCTGGTCGGAGAACATCGTTCAATTCTTCGACATCGACCGGTCTGATAAGCGCAAGGACCTCGCCGAGCGCAACACAACCGAATTCTATCACTACCTGTCAGATCTGAAGCGCCGACGCGAAGCTGCGCCAAAAGACGATTTGATTTCGGTGATGATTGAGGCGCAAAGGGCCGGCCATATGAACGAGGACGAGTTCATTTCAACCGCCATGCTCATACTGATGGCCGGGCACGGATCGACCATCGACGTTCTAGGCAGTGGCATGCACGCACTTTTGAAGTTCCCGGACCAGATGCAGCGGCTGCGGGACGATCAAAGCCTGATGAAGACGGCGGTCCAGGAAATGTTCCGCTATGAGTCGCCCCTGCCCTTTTTCCATCGCTATGTGACACAGGAGATGGACGTTTGCGGCCAGAGGTTTGAACGCGGCACAAAGTTCGGCGTTCTCTATGGCTCCGCAAACCGCGATCCAAAGCAGTTTCCAAACGCAGATACATTTGATGTGGGCCGGTCCCCGAATTGGCATATTGCCTTTGGGCGCGGCGCTCACTTTTGCCTCGGCAATCACCTCGCCCGGCTCGACATGGATATCATCTTCTCAACCCTGCTGCGCCGGTTTTCCAGGATCGAACTATCAGCAGAAGATGTTCCCTACAAACGTGGCTTGTCTGTCCGAGGACCGGAAGCGCTGAAAATTCGCTGGTCGCCGTCCTGACAAAAACTGTAATCTGATTGCCATTCAAGCAGGTTACCCAGGCCGCCTATTGCAACGGAGAATTCCATCCTCATGCGCTTTACCAAAGCAGCTTCGATTGCCGCACTCGCTGTGTTGTCTACTCCCGTCATTGCCGACACGATCGAGCTTGGACCGCGTCCCTATTACCTGATCGACCAGATGGCCGAAGGTCCGCTGAAGGAAAAACTTGAGGCCTGCATCGGTCAGCCGCTGAGAAAGACCGACTTTTCGATTGGCCATCGGGGCGCACCATTGCAGTTCCCAGAACATACAGCAGAGAGCTACAAGGCTGCTGCTTTGATGGGCGCAGGGATCCTGGAGTGCGATGTCACCTTTACCAAGGACAAGGAACTTGTCTGCCGGCACGCACAGAACGATCTCCACACGACCACCGACATCTTGGCGACAGATCTGGCTGGTAAATGCACGAAGGGGTTCAGCCCTGCAGATGGCAGCACAAAAGCCTCAGCGGAATGCCGGGTGTCAGACCTGACGCTTACCGAATTCAACACGCTGAACGGCAAAATGGACGCAGCCGACAGAAGCGCCAAGACCGTCGAAGCCTACATGGATGGAACGGCGGGATGGCGCACTGACCTTTATGCCACAACTGGCACTTTGATGACCCACGCGGAATCGATTGCCTTGTTCAAGGATCTCGGCGTCAAATTCACGCCCGAACTCAAATCGCCATCGGTGGATATGCCCTTTGACGGATTTAGCCAGGAAGACTACGCGCAAAAACTGATCGACGAATACAAGGCAGCCGGTATTCCGGCCTCAGATGTCTTCTCGCAGTCCTTCAATCTCGACGATGTTCTGTACTGGATCGAGAACGAGCCGGAATTCGGCAAGCAGGCTGTTTATCTGGACGGCCGCCGGGACCTGAACCCGTCCGACCCGAGCACCTTTTCCCCGTCCATGGCCGAACTGAAGGCAATGGGTGTCAACTACATCGCTCCCCCGCTTTGGGTTTTGTTGACGCTGGACGAAGGGGAAATTGTTGCCTCTGCCTATGCGCGCGCCGCCAACGAAGCAGGGCTTAACCTGATCACCTGGACACTGGAGCGCTCCGGTCCGCTCAATACGGGCGGCGGCTGGTACTTTCAGACGGTCTCGGATGCGATCGACGGTGATGGCAAGGTTTATCAAGTGGTCGATGTCCTTGCTCAGGACGCCGGTGTTGTCGGTCTTTTCTCCGACTGGCCCGCTACAACCACATTTTACGCCTCCTGCATGGGGCTGAAATAGACCTTGTAAATAGTGAGCTTCTAGCCGCCAAGATGCGATGCGCGCGTAGATTGATAAGTCCTTCTTTACGTGTGCATCGCTAAAGTCCTTTGGAGATTTCAGTCCAAAGGTGTTTTCAGATGAAGATCTTTCCAACCCCGAGCATTGATGCTCAGGTGCTGATGGAGCGTTACGAGCCGCTGTCCGGTAACGCAGTCTTGGAAATGATCGTGCGCGCTGCCGTCGCCGCCGGGCTGCCTGCTGAAGAGTGCAAACTTCTCAAAACATCAACAGAGAAGGATATCCGGGTTCTCTGCGGCAACTACCACATTCTGGTAACGCAAACAGTGCCGTTTGAAGCGAGCGCTCAGCTTGAAACAGCGCTCAACAGCTTCTCCGTGAAGTCAAGTTTTCCGGAAGCTGCTGATATCATTGAGGCGACGACAGCCTATACACAAATCTCCGTCTACAAGGGGCTTATCCCGGTCGATGCTTTTCCTGAAGGGGCGTTGCAAGAAATCGGTGAAAGCGTTGCAAACTTCACTGACAGCAGCGAGAGCCAAATGGCGATGGCGATTGTGAAGTCTGTCACGGCCAGCATCGCAAATGCGTCTTCTCCAACTGCCATATTCTGGATGCCCAGTTTGTTCCTTATGACACCGGACACCTTCAAACTGGTGGCAGATGAAGACACACCACTTCTTCTTTATGTTCACCCCCATCTTTACGGCGAAACGTCTCCGCTCACCGGTGAACAGCTCATTGGTGTGATTGGCTCGGGAGCCCCGTCTATCATCGGTTATTCGGTGGAATTCACGCCTTCCAAACTGCCAACCGGTTACCTCATTGAACGGCTTTATTCGTTCATTGGCTTCACACTCAAACGCGGGAAGGTGTTTCCAAGTGGAGATGTTTTCGGTTCAGACGAAAACGAAAAAATTCAGGTGTTTCACCACCCTCTACAAGACGGCGGCGCGCCGCGCATTGAACTGAAAGTGGTCCATAATCCGGCCCTTGGTGTCGAGCGAGACCCTGTCCCCACGGCCTACAAGGAATACGATACCGAAGGTGCCCTGACTGGCGAACGCATTGACGGGGCAGAAGAGGTTGTTCTTGATCCCGACGATCCGATCGACGCGGCCATTCTACAGCAACTTAACCGCCAAAAAACTGGCGAGACTTCGGCTGCCACGTCGGCACAACGCGTAAAGCCAACTCGCCGGTCGCCAGCCGCATCTTCGCCGGAAGCTTCCCAGCCAGGTACACAGCCCCGAGGTCCAGGCGTTGTTAGCGATGAGACGTCTGGTGGGGCATCAGAAGCTGGGCCGAGAAAACGCTCGTCCATGGATGAGCTCCGTCAGATCGCGATTGCGGCACAACAGGCAAACGCCAGCGATCAACCCTCAAAGGGTGGCGGATTTCTTGGGCGATTTCTAAAGCGGAAATAGCGGGACTGTTAGCGCGCCCGGTCCAGAGTGCGTTTGCACTCCAGCAGCTCGAACAAGGTGGACTGCAGGCGGCGGATATCTTCTTTCGAAATCGTTTTCGCAGGACCAGCTGCCGCACTCTCCGGCTTTTCACCCCGCAGGCGGCTCAAAATGCCAAACCCGCTGCCACCCTGCCCGTCAACAGGTTTGTCGGCTTCATCGTCGATGACATCATGCGGCACCGATCCTGAGGACATTGCCCCACTGGCCGTTTCGCCGGCTGTTGTTTCTTCTGTCAGAGGAGTTGGTGCTGAAGACACGCTCTGCTGGCTGACGATGAGTGGATCGGCATCCTCGCGCCAGATTTGCATGACGAACTTCGGACCCTGCTCTTTCAGAATCCGCTGCACACCCTTGATGGTGTAACCCTCGCCGTACAGAAGGTGGCGGATACCTTTGAGGAGCTCAACGTCATCTGGCCGGTAATAGCGGCGGCCGCCGCCCCGTTTCAGCGGTTTGATTTGCGAAAAGCGGGTTTCCCAGAAACGCAACACGTGTTGCGGCAAATCCAGATCCTCAGCGACTTCGCTGATGGTGCGAAAAGCGTCTGGGCTTTTGTCCTGTGAGCTCATGCAACCCGTTAGCTGCCGGTCAGGGCGTCGTTAATCCGTTGTTTCAAGACATTCGATGGTTTGAAGACCATCACACGGCGCGGGGAAATCGGAACTTCCTCACCGGTCTTCGGGTTGCGGCCGATGCGCTCCCCTTTGGAACGGACGACGAACGACCCGAAGCTAGACAATTTTACCGATTCTCCTGTCACGAGACAGTCAGAAATTTCGGAAAGAACTCGCTCCACCAATTCCGAAGATTCGGTCCGCGAAAGACCCACCTTCTGATAAACGGCTTCACACAGATCCGCTCGGGTAATAGTCCGGTTGCCCATAACCCCTCCTCAGGACGCCATTGATCTGGCTGATTTTACACAGAAACTCTGCAGCAAGCTCTCACGGTATTGCCTCCAGGGGACCCGGTCAACAGGAAGTCTTAATCGGACTGCGATTTGTTTCTTGCACTGTCAGAAATACTTACCAGCGCAAAAGCACAGAGCCCCATGTAAATCCACCGCCCATCGCCTCAAGCATGATGAGATCGTCTTTTTTGACACGTCCGTCCCGAACGGCCAGATCCAGCGCCAGCGGAATGGAGGCTGCGGACGTGTTTCCGTGCATCTGAACAGTGGTCACGACCTTCTCCGGCGCGATCTTCAGCTTTTTCGCACTGGCGTCGATGATGCGTTTGTTGGCCTGGTGTGGAATAAACCAGGTCAGATCCTCGGACGTCAGGCCAGTTGCGGAGTACGCATCTTCAATCACATCTGTGATCATGCCAACAGCATGTTTAAAGACTTCCTTGCCTTCCATGCGCAGATAGCCAACCGTCTGGGTCGAAGACGGCCCGCCGTCAACAAAGAGCTTGTCCTTATGACGGCCATCTGAGCGCAAATGCGACGTGAGAACACCCCTGTCGGCCGTATTGCCTTCGCCATCTGACGCTTCGACAACCACAGCCCCAGCACCGTCACCGAACAAGACGCACGTGGTCCGGTCGTTCCAATCCAGAATTCTAGAAAAGGTCTCTGCGCCAATCACGAGGCAGCGTTTGGACATTCCCGCGCGGATATAAGCGTCCGCCGTCGTGAGCGCATACACGAAGCCGGAGCAAACCGCGTGGACGTCGAATGCAAAGCCATGGTTGATGCCGAGCCGAGCCTGTACGGAAACGGAGGTCGCCGGAAATGTGTTGTCGGGCGTCGCTGTCGCCAGGATGATCGTATCAATGTCATCGGCTTTCCGGCCAGCGCTGTCCAGGGCGCGCAAAGCGGCTTCGACTGCGAGATCCGAAGTCACCTGCCCTTCAGCAGCAACATGGCGCTGCTGAATGCCGGTGCGCTGAACGATCCAATCGTCCGAAGTGTCGACCATCTTGGCCAGATCGCTGTTGGTCAGGATTTTTTCCGGCAAATAACTTCCGGTACCAGTAACGATTGAACGGATAACGCTCACAAATCACCTTCCGATGTCGGCGCCGCTTCAGCGAAGCGCCCGCGATGGTAATGCACAAGATCTTGCGCGATCTTGTGCGTCAGTTCGTTTTTCACCATGTCGTAAGCCAGATCGATGGCCGATGCGAACCCTTCCGCATCCGTTCCGCCGTGGCTTTTGATGACAATGCCGTTGAGGCCAAGGAACACCCCGCCGTTGACCTTGCGCGGGTCCATTTTCTCGCGCAGCAGGTCAAAAGCGCCTTTAGCAAATAGGTAGCCGAGTTTCGACATGAAAGTGCGGTTCATGGAAGAGCGCAAGTAACTGCCGATTTGTTTGGCTGTTCCTTCTGCCGTCTTCAGCGCGATATTTCCGGCAAAACCTTCGGTGACGACCACGTCGACCGTGCCGGCGCCCAGGTCATTGCCTTCGACAAAGCCGGAGTATTGCAAGGAGCGTAGCGGCGTTTCCCGGAGCAGGCGTCCCGCCGTGCGCACCTCTTCCAGTCCCTTCACCTCTTCGACGCCGATGTTCAGGAGGCCAACGGTGGGTTTTTGAATGCCGAACAGCGCTCGCGCCATGGCTCCACCCAAGATGGCAAAATCAATCAACTGCTGAGCATCTGCGCCGATGGTCGCGCCAACGTCGAGCACAACGGATTCGCCGCGCAAGGTTGGCCAAATGGCTGCGATTGCCGGACGCTCGATGTTGGCCATTGTCCGCAAGCAGAACTTGGACATGGCCATCAACGCGCCGGTGTTGCCAGCGGAAACGGATACGGCGGCATCGCCGGTTTTCACAGCCTCGATGGACTTCCACATGCTGGACTTCCACCGCCCCTGACGCAGCGCCTGACTGGGCTTGGTGTCCATCGCGATGGAGACTTCGCAATGATGAAAAACGGAGGCATCGCGCACGCGCGGGTACTTGTCGAGAAGCGGACGGACGACGTTTTCATTGCCATACAGCAAGAACCGGATATCTGGATGCCGGACAAGCGCAATTTCAGCGCCCGGGATCACGACCTCGGCTCCGTGGTCGCCTCCCATGACATCAAGTGAAATCGGAATCGTTTTCGCCATTTAGAAAGTCTTTAAACGTTTACCGGCAAGGCGGAGATTGCCTCGCTGTCACAGATGTTGAACCGGTCCCTAAGGGGTCTTGAACCGGGCGCGAACATAAAGGTTTTGGCTGAGGTGACAACCGTTTTCCTGCCAATGCATGGCAGCTTGCACGAAAAAGCGCCCGCTTACACGCCGGTAATCGCAGGCACATCCCGTTCGGCTTTATTTCTGGGGCGGTTCTTTCAACGCGCTGAGTGCAGCAAATGGAGAGGGTTTGCCGGTTTCCTCAATTGCCTCTGAAGGATCAGCGTCTTCCTCGCCGCCACCCTCAAACTCGACACCGGGTCTACGCGGAAACGGATCAAGCGCAAGCGCAAGCTCTTCACATATAACGTTGCCAAGGTCGAGCACGCCGTCGGTTATGACATCAGGCGGATCAAGCGATTCAAGATCGATCTCGATTTCACCGTCCTCATTGAGATCGCGGATTTTCCGAGGTCGGCTGGAATGCGGCTCAAACGTCCGGTCGATGTCGAGTTTCAGTTCCTGGACGAACGGCTCCAAAGAAACAACGCAGGTCTGCTCCAGTTCAGCCGTGATGTGTCCCGCAACCCGCAGTCCGGCTTTCCGGTACGGCTTTAGAACAAGATCTGCGACAAGGCTTTTCACGCCATCGAGGTCATAGGCTTTCGCAATCGCAGCCCTGTCCCCCGCGTTTGCCGTCACAGTCATTTTCTCATCCTTGTCCACGACTCGCGCCGCGTTCACCTTGTGGCTGTAAGGAAAGGTTTCATTGGCCATGTCTTTTGAGGCTCGTCTTTTTGTTCATTTTTCCGACAGGAACGGTGCAGGGTCCGGCCAGCTGATGTTACCGTTCAAAAGGTCCTGCGTATCTTGCCCCGTCAGCTCTGCAGCGGCAGCGATGACATAGCGGGCAAGACGTTCCTGAGCAATCGGCTCTTCTTTGTCCGTGTAGATATTGCGGCCAAGGGCCTGCGCGAGGTCCTCAGCGTTTCCTGCTTCAACGGCTGCCATGTAAGCATCCGCGCGGCCAAAAAACGCCTCGCCCATCTTCCGGACTTTCTTGGGAACGCGTGTATCGCTTACGCCCATTTCGCGCAAGGACGCATCCATGTCCTGAAAGAAGAGATCAAAGACATCCTGCGTGAACTCGGCGACCTTCTTGCCTTCACCCTGCATGCGCTTAAAATAAAGGACAGCGTGCAATACGATGAGGTCGAAACGCCCATCTATTGTGTCGGGGACAAGAAAATCCGTGTAAAAAACGGGCTGCCGTGCTTGAGCCACGATTTCACAGTAGGTTTTGTGTTCGGCGTCACGAGATCTGCGGCGGAACAAGCCGAGGATCATGGCGGTCTCCTTAGAATTCAGGTGTTGCCTTGTGCCCTATCCCACGATAGTGACTTTGCCAAGCAACGAAATTGACATACAGCCGGACTGATCTGGCATTACGGGACTTCATAGATGAACTTCAAGGCTTGCGCCCTGTTACTTCCCCTGATGGCAACTCTGCCCCTTGGTGGCTGTTTCACATCTACCTACACGCACGGCCACGTCATCACGTCCAGTATGATGAGCCAGGTTCAAGTCGGCTCAAGCCGCGAACAGGTAGAACTTGTTTTGGGTTCGCCGTCGACCAGGTCAAGTCTTGACGGCGATGCGTACTACTACATCTCGCAAAAAACCGCGACGACAGCCTTCCTGGCGCCCGACATCGTCGAACAACGGGTTGTTGCCGTTTACTTTGATGAAGATGGATTTGTGAAGGACATGGGTAACTACACCCTTGAAGACGGCAAGATCGTCGACATTGTGACCCGGACAACCCGCACCGGCGGCGCTGACTATGGCTTCCTCAGCCAGATCCTCAAGGGCGCGGCAAACCCGGGCCTGGGTCTATAAGCCGCACGCTTTTTGGATAAAGAAAAAAGCCCCGGTCACTCGACCGGGGCTTTTCTGTTTGTTGGTGATCACGCCGATCAGTGCGCAAGAACCGCGAGCAGCAAGAGCGCCACGATGTTGGTGATCTTGATCATCGGGTTCACCGCGGGACCTGCAGTATCCTTGTAGGGATCCCCTACGGTATCACCGGTGACAGACGCCTTGTGCGCTTCGCCGCCCTTCTGGTGCGTCACACCGTCTTTATCGGTGAAACCGTCCTCAAAGGACTTCTTGGCGTTGTCCCATGCCCCGCCCCCGGCGGTCATGGAAATCGCCACGAAGAGACCGGTGACGATCACACCAAGCAGCATCGCGCCGAGCGCCGCAAAAGCATCCGCAGGTGTTGCCACCGCGCGCACCACAAAGAACACGACAATTGGCGAGAGAACCGGCAGAAGCGACGGGATGATCATTTCCTTGATCGCCGCCTTTGTCAGCATGTCAACCGCCCGGCCATAGTCCGGCCGCTCCGTGCCTTCCATGATGCCCGGCTTTTCCTTGAACTGGCGGCGGACTTCCTCCACCACGGCCCCTGCGGCCCGGCCCACTGCCGTCATCGAAATGCCGCCGAACAGATACGGCAGCAATCCGCCAAACAACAGACCGGCAACGACATACGGGTTGGACAAGGAGAACAAGGTTTCCACGGAGATGCCGTAGAAGATCGACCCTTCCTGCGCATTGGCGCTGAAGAACTTCAGATCCTCCGTGTAGGCAGCAAACAGTACCAGGGCACCAAGACCGGCAGACCCGATTGCATAGCCCTTGGTCACCGCTTTCGTGGTGTTACCGACCGCATCGAGCGCATCTGTTGTGGTCCGGACTTCTGCCGGCAAATCCGCCATTTCAGCAATACCGCCGGCATTGTCGGTCACCGGGCCGAATGCGTCGAGCGCGACGACCATCCCCGCAAGCGCAAGCATCGTCGTCACCGCAATTGCGATGCCGAAGAGCCCGGCAAAGGCATACGTCGACAGAATGCCAACGATGATGATGATTGCCGGAAGCGCTGTTGCCTCCAGAGAGACCGCAAGACCCTGGATAACGTTTGTTCCGTGACCGGTTACAGACGCCTGGGCAATAGACCTTACCGGGCGATACTCGGTGCCGGTATAGTACTCCGTCACCCAGATGATGAGGCCGGTCACGATCAAACCGATAACACCGCAGATGAAGAGATCAAATCCGGTGAACGTTGTGCCCCCTGATGTGGTGTATTCTGTGCCTGCACCCAACCAGCCAAAGACGATGATGGCCAAGGCAACCGCAGACAAGACGGCGGTGGCGATAAAGCCTTTGTAGAGCGCGCCCATGATGGAGTTGTTTTCGCCGAGTTTGACGAAGAACGTTCCCATAATGGACGTGACCACGCAGCTGGCTCCGATCAGAAGCGGCAATAGCATCAACTCGGTTGCCTGAGCACCAGTGAAGAAAATCGACGCTAGAACCATCGTTGCAACCACGGTCACAGCATAGGTTTCGAACAAGTCGGCCGCCATACCGGCACAGTCGCCCACGTTGTCGCCGACGTTGTCCGCAATGGTCGCCGGGTTGCGCGGATCGTCCTCCGGAATACCCGCTTCCACCTTGCCGACAAGGTCACCGCCGACATCCGCACCCTTGGTGAAGATGCCGCCGCCAAGACGGGCGAAGATGGAAATCAGAGATGCGCCGAAACCGAGCGCCACCAGCGCATCGATCACCACACGGTCACTGGCCGCGTAGCCCATCGGACCGGTGAGGATCATGTAGTAGACGGCGACGCCCAGAAGCGCGAGGCCGGCAACCAAAAGGCCGGTGACAGCACCGGCCTTGAAAGCAACTTCCAGTCCCGCACCCAGGCTTTGGCTTGCGGCCTGGGCGGTGCGCACATTGGCCCGGACAGACACCATCATACCGATGTATCCAGCGGCCCCGGATAACACGGCCCCGATGAGGAAACCGATTGCAGCAGGTCCGGAAAGCAGGATCCATGCAAGAACAAAAACAACAGCACCGACAATGGCAATCGTTGTGTATTGACGGTTGAGATATGCGCTGGCCCCCTCCTGGATCGCTCCAGCAATCTCCTGCATGCGGGCGTTCCCCGCGTCCGCTGCCATAACGGACTGAATTGCCCATGCGCCGTACGCGATGGACAAGAGGCCACAAATAATGATGACGACAAGCTCGATCATGCTTCCTCCCAAGGCTGTGGCGGGCGGTGTTGTTGTAGTTTTACCCGCCAAATCGCCTCACACCTGAATTCCCCAGCGTGAAGCAACTGCACGATAGCAGCAAAGCAGCGCGGGGCGTCAAGCACTTCGATTGTATTATTTCTATGTGCCGTTGCGTCATTAACTTGCGCAGCGCAGCAATTATGCTGCAACGGCGAAGTGAATTTGCGCAGAGACTTTAAGCGGTTGTAACGGCTTTTCTTTCTGCCAATGCGAGCCAGATCAACAAACCGATGCACAACACAACGAACGGGAACACAAGGATGTTCACCGTCGCCCAGCCGAACGCGTTGAGGAGCGCGCCGGACGAGAAGGACGCTGCCGCAACGAATCCAAAGACGAGGAAATCATTGACCGCCTGAACGAGATTGCGCTCTTCCGGACGGTACGTATCGGTCAGCATGGCCGTTGCACCGATAAAGCCGAAATTCCAGCCAAGGCCAAGAAGGATCAAAGCCGTCCAGAAATGGGCAAGCTCCAGCCCCATGAGGGCGACGACGGCACAGCCGGCCAAAAGCGCCAGACCGATCGAGACGATGCGCTCCTTGCCAAACCTCGCAATCAAGCTGCCGGTAAAGAAGCTTGGGCCGAACATGGCCAGAACATGCCATTGGATTCCAAGCGCAGCGTCCGTTTCGCTCAGTCCGCAGCCGATCATGGCAAGCGGTGTTGCGGTCATCACAAGGCTCATCAAAGCGTAGGAGCAAATGCCACATGCAGCCGCCACGATGAAGCGTGGCTGTTTCATGATTTGCGCAAGAGGCCGTCCACCGGCCTGCTTGTGACTTTGACGCGGCGGCTTAGGGATCTTGATAAAGGCCAGCAAAAACATTGCGATCAAGGCGAGGCCAGCCTGTGCAACATAGGTTCCGGCAAAGAGGATCGGCGCAAACATGTCCTTGGTGGCAATGACGGTTTGCGGTCCGACAACACCGGCAAGCACCCCACCGGCCAAGACCCACGAGATCGCCTTGGGCTTGAATGCATCGCTCGCCGTGTCGGCGGCGGCAAATCTGTATTGCTGGACAAAGGCTCCTGCGAAACCACCCAAACCGCACGCAAAGGAAAAGAGCAGAAAGTGGTTCAGCAGCACCGCGTAGGCGGCAAGCAGACCAGAGGCAACACCCACCAACGCAGAACCCATGAATCCGGCCCGGCGGCCGAAGCGCCGCATGATGATCCCGGCGGGGATCGTGCCGAATGCGGTTCCGAGAACCATGGCGGATACAGGTACAGTCGCCAGCGCCTTGTCTTCGTCGAGCATCATGTACCCGACCAACGACCCCGTCGTGATAACGATGGAAGCGGATGCCCCTCCAAGCGCCTGGGCCAGAGCAAGAAGAACAGCATTTCTTTTGGCCAAACGGTCGTCGACAAAGGCGTCTTGCGCAACAGCAGTCATTAATCAGGGTCTCAAACGGGACAAGGCCTCAGGGCGTATTCGCCTTTGGCGCGGGAAAGACACCTTGCCTATCACGCTTGCGGGAGCTCGCAAAGCACCGCGGCTCCTTTTTCGATCAAGTTGAAGCAGGCCCTCTTAGAAGTGCCTGAAACCGTTCTGAAGATCAGCAGATACGGGAGCACCGTAGTCGAGCAGGTTTACCGTCCCCTCGCCCTCCACGACCTTGCCGACGGCAGTCACTGGGCACCCGAGTTCGGAAGCTTCCGCCGAAAAGGCCTGCGAAACGGCCTCAGGAACCGACACCAGAATTTCGTAGTCGTCGCCGCCATTGAGACACGCGAAAAAGACGTCCGGAGCCGCGCTCTTCAGATGTGTCAGCGCAGGTGACAACGGCACAGTTTCCAGATTGATCTGGATCGCCGAAGAGCTTGCAGAAGCCATATGGCCGGCGTCCGACAAGAGACCGTCAGAAATGTCCATGGACGCGGTGGCGTATTTGACAATCAACGGCGCCAAACGGGTGCGCGGCCGCGGCAGCAGATAGCGATCGAGGATGTGCGCCTCGTCACTTGCTGCGAGAGTGGTTGTGGCTGCAAAACCTCTGTCGAGCCGTGCCTTCAATCCCGCAGCGGCATCTCCGATCGTGCCCGTTGCAAACAAGATGTCACCGGCTTTGGCACCGCATCGGCGGATGGCTCGTCCGCTTGGGACTTCACCTATTGCGGTAATAGATACCTGCAAGCCATTGGAAGATCCTATGGTATCACCGCCAAGGAGTTGAATATCGTAAGCGGCCTGATCGGCAGCCAGTCCCTTGCAGAAGCGCTCGAGCCACTCCGCCGTCCAGCCTTTGTGCAGCGCTATGCCGAGAAGATAACCGCGCGGCGTGGCTCCCTTTGCTGCCAGATCGGAAAGATTGACTCGCAAAGACTTGGCTGCAATGGCCTCCGGGGCGTCTTCGGCAAAGAAGTGAACATCAGCCGCCAGAACGTCTTTTGTCAGAACGAGATCGAATCCCGGCCGGGGCTTGAGAACCGCAGCATCGTCCGTCAAGCCAAGACTGCCGGGGTCTTTGGCCAAGGGCGCAAAGAACCGCTTGATCAGCTCAAACTCTCCGGGCCGGTCGGCGGCCATGTTCAGGCCTGTCCGTCCGCGTCCTTGACGTCGAACTCCGGGCTGCGCAGCTCGTGGGCCAACCGGTCCAATACGCCGTTGACCAGTCCCGGTTCATCATCCTCGAAGAATGCTTTTGCAACATCGATATATTCGGAGATGATCACTTTAGCGGGCACATCCCGGCGCCGCAAAAGCTCATAGCCGCCAGCGCGCAAGATGGCCCGAAGCAGGCTGTCGATACGCTTGAGCGGCCAGTCTTCCTTCAAGGCAGTATGGATGTAGGGATCCAGGAACTTCTGGTCCGCAACAACGCCCGCCAGGATGTGCTTGAACCATTGCTCGTCGGCGTCGCGATACTGTTCGCCGTCGATTTCCTTGCCCAAACGAAACGCCGTGTATTCACTGACAACATTGGTCAGCGGTGCGCCGCCAATATCCATTTGATAGAGAGCCTGAACGGCTGCCAGACGGGCAACGCCACGCTTGTTGGCGGGGCGGGTTGCGTTTTCGTTTTTTTGTCGTGCCGGTTTGTCCGGGTCGGCCTTTCCGGTCATTTTTCTTATACTCCGAAGCGCTCGCGCAGGGCGATCATGTCAAGAGCTGCCTGAGCTGCTGCTCCGCCCTTGTTCTTGTCGCCAACCTTTGCGCGGGCCCACGCTTGTTCGTTGTTTTCGACTGTCAGAATACCATTTCCGACAGCAAGATCCGCATCGACGATCAAATCCATGATCACGCGGTTGGATTCATTTGCCACGATGTCGTAATGCGTGGTCTCTCCGCGGATCACGACACCAAGCAGGACAAAACCATCATAGAGCGCGCCCTCGTTCTCCATGGCCGTCATGGCCATCGACAACGCTGCCGGAATCTCCAGAACACCAGGAACGGCCACACGCTCATAAGTCGCACCTGCAGCTTCTAGCGTTGCGATAGCGCCTTCGGCGAGGGAATCGGCAAGATCGTCATAGAAGCGGGCTTCAATGATCAAGAGTTTCGGTGCAGCGCTCATAGCTTGATCCTTTGTAAGGCCGCGACAGGAACCACGTCTGCCCCGGTTTGTCCAGTGTCATTCCTGCAAGACCGTTAAGACCGGACGGCATAGCTGCTGTCTGGTTCCGCCGATCCGATGTGCTCGGGTCCAGGCTTCTGATCTGCTTGAAAGTGTTGGGACCGTCCCCTACCCGGTCTTGGTGAATTCCGCAAGACGTGCCGCATAGCGCGCCATCATATCCACTTCCAGATTAACGAGGTCCCCGGCCTTGCTCTCTGACCAGTTGGTCACTTCCAGCGTGTGCGGGATCAGGAAGACGGAAAACAAAAGACCGTCGACCTCATTGACGGTCAGCGATGTACCGTTGAGTGCCACGGATCCTTTTTTGGCGATGAACTTGGCGACATCCTGCGGTGCACGAAACTGGAAATAGACGCTGTCTGGATGATCTTCGCGCTTGGTGATTTCGGCAACACCGTCAACGTGGCCGAGAACGAGGTGACCGCCGAGCTCCGCCCCCATGGTCAGCGAGCGCTCCAGATTGAGCTTTTGTCCTTCTTTCCAATCGGAGACATTCGTCAATGCCAGGGTTTCGGCGGCAGATTCAACTTCGAACCAGTTGCCGCCTGAACTGTTCTCCTTGGCTGTCACCGTGTGACAGACGCCGTCACAGGAAATGGACGCCCCGATATCGAAACTGTCCGTGTCGTACACGGTCTTGATGCGGGTCCGCTTGCCTGCCGGAATGTCCAACGCGGACTGAATCTCGCCGAGGTCGGTCACAATACCGGTGAACATGTCAGGCTCCACTTTTTCTGAGGTAAGTATATCGGTCGGCCCCAAGATATCCGGCACCGATGCGAGCAAATTGGGGGGCGGTCAGGACATTTGCAAGATCAAGGTCATGCAAGGCAGGTATGCCGCCCTTGCCAATCTCGATGTCTCCGGTGACAACACAAAGATCGTCCACCAGTCCAGCGTCCAGGAAAGAGGACGCAAGCCGTGCGCCGCCCTCAACCATCACCCGGGTCACGCCGCGCGTCGCAAGAGCGCTCAAGATCACATCCGGGTCGATACCGGAAGGTGTGGCCGGTACGCGGATGATATTGACACCGGCTGCAGCTAGCGCGTTGACCTGATCGGCATCTGCCCCGTTTCCGCAAATCAGCCAAACGGGGACGTCCACACAGGTCCGGACAAGCTTGGAATTGAGCGGAAGCCGGGCTTGCCGGTCGACCACCACCCGAACCGGCGAGCGGGCATACAGCCCGGGCAAACGGCAGGTCAGTTGGGGATCATCGGCCAGCGCGGTGCCGATGCCAACCAGGATGGCGTCTGATGCTGCCCGAAACCCATGGACCATACGCATGGAGATCGGCCCGGATATCTTGATCTGGCCTTCCCCTTCCCGGCCAATGAAGCCGTCTTTTGACACTGCGAGCTTTAGGAAAACGGATGGCCGATGCCGGCGCTGCCGGTAAGTAAAACCTCGGTAGAGATCTGTGAGGGCTCGCTCCCGCACGCCTGTGACAACCTCAATGCCAGCATCCTGAAGCATGCCGACACCCCGTCCAGAGACACGCGGGTTCGGGTCCAGCATTCCGACAACGACCCGCGACACACCGGCTTCGATAAGCGCGAGCGAACACGGAGGCGTGCGTCCGTAATGCGAACAGGGCTCCAGGGTAACGTAGCACGTTGCGCCTTTGGCCAATTCACCGGCCTGGTTGAGGGCGTTGACTTCCGCGTGCGCCATTCCGGGCCGGGACGTGACGCCGCGTCCCACAAGCACAGGGATGCCGTCGGAGTTTTCATGGACGATCATGGCGGCGACAGACGGATTTGGCCAAACGCGGCCAAGCCCCCGCCGGGCCAGCCGTTCAGTGGCCGCCATGAACCGGTTGTCGGTTTCTGTAATTGAAGACATAAGCGCGCCGGAAATCAGTCTTTGTCGGAGACCGGTGTCACTGGATCGCTCAGCTCATCGAGGAGAGCTTCGAAATCCTTGGCCTCACGGAAATTCTTATAAACGGATGCGAACCGGACATAGGCCACGTCATCAACGCCCTTGAGCCCTTCCATGACGTGGTTGCCGATGGTCTCGGCAGTGATCTCGCTTTCGCCGGAGCTTTCCAGCTGGCGTACGATGCCGCTCACCATGCGCTCGATCCGATCCGGGTCGACCGGGCGCTTGCGCACTGCGATCTGAACGGACCGCATCAGCTTTTCGCGATCGAACGGCACCCGGCGGCCAGACCGCTTCAGCACCATCAACTCACGCAGCTGTACACGTTCAAATGTGGTGTATCTGCCGCCGCAGGTGTTGCAGATCCTGCGGCGGCGAATGGCTGTGTTGTCCTCGGTGGGGCGGGAATCCTTTACCTGGGTTTCCTCGCCGCCGCAAAACGGACATTTCATATGTCAAAGCTCCTGAACGAGCCGGTCTTTACCCGTAAATCGGGAACCGTGCTGTCAGTGCTTCTACCTTGGCTTTGACTGCGGCTTCAACTGCCGCGTTGCCATCTTCACTGTTTGCGGCCTTCAAACCGTCCAACACTTCCGTGATCAACAAGCCAACTTCGCGGAATTCCGCAACGCCGAAGCCGCGCGTTGTCGCTGCCGGAGTACCGAGGCGGACACCGGAGGTGATCATCGGCTTTTGCGGGTCGTTCGGAACACCGTTCTTGTTACAGGTGATGTTTGCCAGACCGAGAGACTTCTCTGCGTCGCGGCCGGTCAGCATTTTTGGACGAAGGTCCACCAGCATCAGGTGCGTGTCGGTGCCATCGGAGACGATATCCATACCGCCTTCGCGCAGAGTTTCAGCCAGAACCTGAGCGTTTTCACGAACGGCACGGATGTAGCTTTTAAAGTCGTCCGTCAGGGCTTCGCCAAACGCCACCGCCTTTGCGGCGATTACGTGCATCAGCGGACCGCCTTGGAGACCCGGGAAAACCGCGGAATTGATCTTCTTGGAAATCTCTTCCTTGTCGGTCAGCACCATGCCGCCACGCGGACCGCGCAGGGTCTTGTGGGTCGTGGTGGTGGCAACGTCGGCATATGGGAACGGGCTCGGATGCTCGCCAGCGGCGACCAGACCAGAAAAGTGAGCCATGTCGACCATCAGATACGCGCCGACCTCATCCGCAACTTCGCGGAACTTGGCAAAATCGATCTGACGCGAGTACGCAGACCCACCGGCGATGATCAAGGCCGGCTTGGTTTCGCGTGCCAAAGCAGCCATTGCATCATAGTCGATCAGACCTGTTTCAACGTTCAGGCCGTACTGAACAGCGTTGAACCACTTGCCGGAAAGGTTCGGCTTGGCGCCGTGGGTCAGGTGGCCACCTGCATCCAGGCTCATGCCGAGGATGGTGTCGCCCGGCTTGATCAGCGCAAGGAAGACCGCTTGGTTGGCCTGGCTGCCGGAGTTCGGCTGAACGTTGGCAAAGCCACAGCCAAAGAGCTTCTTTGCGCGATCGATGGCCAGGTTTTCCGCCATATCGACGAATTCACAACCACCATAATAGCGCCGGCCCGGGTAACCTTCGGCGTATTTGTTGGTCAGCACAGAGCCCTGTGCTTCAAGAACGGCACGTGACACGATGTTCTCAGACGCGATCAGCTCGATCTCATGTTGCTGGCGGCCGAGTTCCTTTTCGATGGTGCCGAAGAGTTCCGGATCTGCTTCAGCAAGACCGCGGGTGAAAAAATCCGACTGAACGGATTGATCGGAGGATTCCATCAAAGACATAGCACCATCCTTATTGTGTTGTGTCTGTGTCGTAGCGCAGTTTCGCAGGCCGGATTCTTCACAGATCCTTGGTCCTCTCACCGCTGTGTGGCGTGGGAGTAACACAGCCTTGGGGTGGAACCAAGAGCAACAGCGACGCAGGGCTTCTTGAAACCGGCATGGTTCGGTTTCCAACGCAGCCTGCACTTCTCCTAAGGGAAACTCTTAGTTTATCGACTCCCTTGATGTATTTAACTAGTAGAATAAATTTTCTCCAACTTTATCCAGGCCCGGTCCACGTCCTTTAATTGTTTCCAAACGAATATGAAAACTAATACGAGCTAGGGGATCAACTTAGTAACTTGTATTGGGCCCGGGGACATGAAGATACTTGACTGGCTGAAAGACAAGCAGAACCTACCCACCATGGCCTATAGCCTCGGGTTGGGTCTCATTGCTTTCGCCGTGACTGCTATCTGGGTTGCGGATACAAGATTTCTTGCTGACCAGCATCGGATCGGTGCCGAAGTAAACTTGGCAGGCCGGCAGCGCATGCTCAGCCAGCGCATCGCGATGGTCGCTCAAGACATGAGCCGGTTCGAGCGTGTCAACGGAGCCAGCCCAAGTTTCATGTTGATCGGTTGCGCTGACCAGATGATGCGCGCGCATACCGCACTTCTTTCAACGGATATCGACCGGATAAAGAAGGCACTTGGTGAGGGCATCAGCTGCCATGTTGGCGCTGCTGAAGATGTTCCAGCAGGCGATCTCTCGCTGGCTCTCCAGGGCGCGTTTTTTGGCGGCAATTATCCGCTTGATCCCTTGCTGCGGGACTTCATCAACCGCGCCGTTTCTGTTGCACAATCAGAACCGCCCCGGCAAGAAGACATTGACGCGATCGTACAGATGGCCAACCTCGAACTGCCGGTGAAACTGAACACACTTGTGCGTGTGTTTCAGGATGAGGGCGAAGAGTCTCTTCATGCGTTGGATCGCTTCATCACCGCAATGTGGGCTCTGACACTGCTTCTGATCCTTTTGGAAATTGTTTTCATCTTCCAACCGATGGCCCGCAAAATACGTGAAACAATGGCGCAACTTCATAAGACGTTGGGCATCTCGGAAAAGCGCGGCATCGAGCTGAAAGAAGCCAATGAGCAGCTTCTGGAAAGCATCCACTACGCGCGCAAGATTCAACAAGGTGTGCTTGCCGATGTCACGGATATGCGCACATCGGTTAAGGATGCCGCGATGCTGTGGGAGCCTCTGCAGGTCGTCAGCGGCGACTTCGTTTGGTCTTCGGAAGTCGATGGCAAAACAGTGTTTTTCGTTGCCGACTGTACCGGGCACGGTGTTCCCGGCGCGCTTTTGACCATGGTTGTCTCTTCAGAGTTGAAAAAACTCCTGGACCTTGGAGAACTCGCGGATCCTGAGCGATTGATGCTGGATCTCGATCGGGGTGTCCGTCAACGCCTTGGTCAAGATCGGCCCTCGGATGCGGGGAACGATAACCAAACGTCCGATGATGGCTTTGAAGCCGCCTTGGCAATCTATGACCCCGCCGAAAACACCCTCACCTTCATCGGGGCTGGTATTCCGCTCTACGTTCAATCTTCGGACGGTATCAAGCGGATCCCGGCCGATCGGCACCGTTTGGGTTATCGCAGCCTCCGCCGCCCGGAAAGCTTCAAGGTGCATCATTTAGACGTCGAAGAAGACGAAACCTTCTATCTGGCGACGGACGGAGCCACCGATCACATTGGCGGCGAACGCAAACGCGCCTTTGGCCGAAAACGTTTGTTCGAGGTCCTGGAGGCCAATGCCTACGCAGATCTCGAAACGCAGCTCTCAAAACTGAAATCTGTCCTGGAAGACTATCGCGGCTCAGAGCCCGCGCGGGACGACTACACGGTTCTGGCGGTGACGCCACGTTCAAACAATCCAGCGCACAAGCAGGCAGCTGAGTAGGAGGCCGAAGTGCTCGCAAACGACATGTATTCATTCAAACAGGAACTCAGCGACCGGAAAATGCTGTTTGCATACTCCGGCTATCTTTCGGAGCATCTTCTTGAGTCGCTCGGCAATTCCGTCAAGCAGCAAATGGAGTTGAAGAACGCCGAAAGCAAAGTGGCCAAACGGGTCTTTTCTGTCTTTGTGGAGCAGGTCCAAAACATCATCCGGTATTCTGATGAGCAGGAATTCCTCTCAGAAACCAAGGCCGACCGTCTTTCCGGCGGCGTCGTTGCCTTCGGCCATGAACATGAGCGGTTCTTCGTGATTTGCGGCAACCCGGTGCCCGGCTCCGAGGCCGAGCAATTGCGAACCCGTCTTGAAGAAATTGCCAGCATGGACGAAGTGACTTTGCGCAAGCATTATCGAACGAAGTTGCGCGAAGAACCGGAAGAGCAAAGCGAAGGTGGGTCAATCGGCCTTCTGGAGATCGCACGGCGGGCCACCCAGCCGTTGGAATTCGATTTCCATGAAATCGAAGGCAATCGCAAATTCTTCGTGCTCAAAGCATTCATCTAAAGAGAGAACGAGAACAAAATGACAGATACGTCTCTTAAGATCGAAGCAACCTCCCGCTCTCCGGAAGTGCATTTGGATGCTGCAAACGGCACGCTGTCCATGTCCGGTGAAAGCTACCCGGAAGATGCAAGCGCTTTCTTCGGTCCGGTGTTCCAGGCCGTTGCCGAACACGTGGCTGCCTCTGAAGGACAAGCGCTGACGGTCGACATGCGGTTCATCTATTTCAATTCTTCAAGCGCCAAAGCCATCATGAACCTCTTTCAGATGCTGGAAGAGGCTGCTGAAGACGGCAAGACCATCACCATCAACTGGTACTTTGATCCAGAAGACGACATGATGGAGGAGATGGGCGAGGACTTTGCAGAAGACTTCGAACATGCCACATTCAACTTGAAGCCGGAAACAGAGGACGCATGACCGATACCTCCAAAAAGGCCGAGACAGATTTCACGCTCTTCGACAGCGAAGACCGCGTGCTGGAGCATGCCAGCACGATCCTTGACGGCCTGGAGGAAACGACTGACCTCATAAAAACGCTCACGACGGCTTATAAACGGGCAGTCAAGGACCAGAAGCGGATGGTGCGCCTTTGCGACCGGATGCAGGAGGAGCTGATCGCGGTCAAGGAACGCCTGGAAGGCGAAGTCAAAGCCCGCGCGGAACTCGCCGAGCAATTCCGCATGCAGGCGATTACGGACGGCCTCACGCAGGTTTTCAATCGCGGCCATTTTCTGGAACTCTGCAATCACGAACTTAAAGCGCGCAGCCGGACAGAAGCACCGCTGAGTGTTGCGCTTTTGGACATCGACCATTTCAAGTCCATCAACGATACATATGGGCATGCTGCCGGTGACGAAGCGCTGCGGGTTGTCGCGCGTACTCTTGAAAACAGTCTCCGGCAAAGCGACGTCGTGTGCCGGTGGGGCGGCGAAGAGTTCAGTCTTCTGATGCCGCGGACAAATTCTGAAAATGCCTCTGGTTTGGCGGACCGTCTGCGCAAAACCCTCTCTGAGATAATTATCAAAGAAGGTGGCACGAGCTTCTCTTTGACCGCGAGTTTTGGGGTAGCCACCATGGTAGGGCCCAATCCAGCATGCAAGGCGACCGGCGCTGACGCCATTGATCTGTTGTTCAAAGATGCAGATGACGCGCTCTATGAAGCCAAAGGCGCAGGCCGGAACAAGGTAATAACAGCTAAGGCCCGTCTTCTGGAAACCGCTGAAGCCGTCGACTAACGGCATGCACTATCGCGGCCAATGCCAGTCCAGATATCTCGTTTTCAAATCACAAAAAGTATCGCCACTGCACGTTTCAATACAGTGTCGGGTCCCGGTCCTTGTTAGCAAGTTCAGCTGCACGCACCTGCTCGACCCGGCGTTTTAGCTTGCGGACGGCAAGCTTTTGTAAGTCACTTTGCAAAGCAGAAGACGGGCCGAACATCGACACTTCGACGCCAGTCGCAGCATCTATCGCCGTGACCTGTACCTGTTTCCCCATCGGCCTGAACTCGATATAGATTTCGCCCGCTCTCGGACCGCGATTCATCCGGCCTGAATCCTTTGCTGGTTCAAAAGGTCCCTCTCCTGCCTCAATAGACACGAAACGCCGGCCCCATCAAGACCGGCGTTCCAGAACCATTTATGACTTGCGTGGGTTCCTAGAGGCGGGCTTGCTCGCCCGTGCCGCTGAGGTCATCACGATTGTAGATGTCTTCGCGGAAATGAACCACGCCGTCCGAGTTCGCCCAGGCGGTCACATAAGTCATGTAAAGCGGGATCGAGCGCTTCAGCTTCACATCTTCCCGTTCACCGGTCCGAATGACTGAATCGACCTTGGTGCGGTCCCAATCCGGTGTCGTGGATTGCAGCAGCCAGGTCACCAGTTCCCGGACATTTTGAACGCGCACGCAACCGGATGAGTGGAACCGGTAATCTTCACCAAACAAGGTCTTGGAAGGGGTATCGTGAAGATAGACCTGGTGTTTGTTGTGGAAGTTGATCCGCACGGACCCAAGTGAGTTTTCTTGTCCCGGATCCTGGGTGAAGCGGTACTGTGTCGCTTCGTCCGTATTCCAGTCAATCTGCTGCCACGCCACCTCCTGGTTGTCGCGCCAGTTGAAGATCCGGATCTTGTTGCGAGACAGATATTCCGGGTCTTCCTTCATCTTCGGGATCAGGTCCTTGCGGATGATGGAAACAGGCACGGTCCAGTATGGGTTGAAGTTCAGCTCGTAAATCTTGCTGTTCAGGATCGGCGTTTGACGGTCGATCTTGCCGACGACGGCGGTATGTCGCGAACGGACACGGCCATCTTCCACGGCTTCGATCTCAGCCGCTGGAATGTTCACCATCACATACCGGTCACCGAGATTGCCGGACATAGACCGGACCCGGACCAGGTTGGTTTCGAGCTGGCGCAAGCGCACGTAAGCCGGGATGTTGAGCGCCTCAACAGTGCTTTCGCCCATCACCCCGTCCGGAATCAAGCCGTGACGAAGCTGGAAACGACGCAGGGCCGCATCAACATAAGAATCGAAGGTGTCGGAGAGCCCGGACTGCTGCTCCAAATCACCAGAAATAATGAGACGCTGGCGCAACTGCACAACGCGCGGGTCCTTCATGCCGATGCGTAGAGCTTTGCCGCCCGTGGCCACCGTGCCCCATCCACCCATTTGCACGATCGACTGATAGCGTGTGATGGCAGCGCCGATGTAGTCGACCGTCGTTGGAGACAAGGTCGGGGCGTATGACTTCACCTCGGTGATGTTGTCTGTTGCGATATCGAAGCTGTCGGCCCATTCAAGGTCCTGCCCCGCAGTCCGGAAAGACTGCTGCGCAGACGCAGCTCCCGTGACCACTACTGGCGCGGCCAAACCAAGGAGCATCAGCCCGTTTTTCCAAAATTTGGCGTTCAACTTGAAAGAAGACTTTGTCCCAGCCGAAGCGGAAAAAAGTGTCATTGCCGACCCCACAGTGCTGTGTACAAGGCGCCATCCGGCGCATTCATCGTCAATCCGGTTCAACGGTCGTTGACCTCGCCGGTAGATTACCGGCTCACGACCATTATGGGTACTGCAGCAAGGTTAACAAATTCAAAGACTGCTCGCCCGCCACGATTTAACGGCCTAGAGGCCATTCCTTTGTGTCCACATGATGTCGGTTTCGGCCGACCGCAAGCCGATCACGAATTTGTCAGCCGATTAAATGCCCGAAAACAAAAGCACCGCCACTTGGGCGGTGCTTTGTCATCTGGATACGCCGTGAATTGATCAGAGGCGATATAGAATTTGGTCGGTCCAGAACCGCTCGAGACGGCGCAGCGACTTGTTCAGTGTAACAAAGTCTTGCGGGCCGATTTCACCAACCTGTTCAACGGACAGAATATGGCGCTCATAAAGATCATTGACGATCTTTGCCACTTCCTGGCCCTTGTCGGTCAGGCTGACCCGGACGGACCGGCGGTCCATGCGCGAGCGCTGGTGGTGAATATAACCGGTCTCAACCAGTTTCTTCAGATTATAGGACACGTTGGAACCGAGATAGTATCCGCGGGTCCGCAGTTCACCAGCGGTCAGCTCGGCATCGCCAATGTTGAACAGCAACAACGCCTGAACGCTGTTGACATCCGACCGTCCCATGCGGTCGAACTCGTCCTTGATGACGTCCAGCAAACGCCGGTGCAAACGTTCTACAAGTGTAAGAGCCTCGAGGTAGAGCGGCTTGATGGCCACTTCTTCCTCTTCACCCTGTGACACAGCATCGACTGCCCTACTTGCGGTGATCATGTGATTGCGCCTCTTTTTGTACCTGTCATTCGACGGATATTTTCCCGCCTTGATGCACAATCTACAGAAGCGATTCTAAAATCCGCTTAAGAGACACACTGAATCAAATATTAACTTCCACAAGGTGTTTTAGAGGCCGATTTAATCTTTGATTTACTATGAACCTCTGAGAAATTTGACAATAGCAGAGAAATCCAGGGATTCCCCGCCCTGGTTGCAGAAGAGCGAATAGAGCGACGCGGCTTCTGCACCCATAGGTGTCACTGCGCCTGAGGAATGCGCGGCCTCCTGAGCCAATTTTAAATCTTTCAACATCATGCCCGCGGCAAAGCCTGGCTGGTAGTCTCGGTTGGCAGGAGATGTGGGCAACGGTCCGGGCACCGGACAATAGGATGTCAGGGACCAGCACTGACCGGATGCGGTCGAGGAAATGTCGAACAGCTTCTGCGCATCAAGGCCAAGGCGCTCTGCAAGCACAAAAGCCTCCGAGACGCCAATCATGGAGATACCCAAGATCATGTTGTTGCAAATCTTGGCCGCCTGCCCCGTTCCTGCCCCGCCTGCATGGACGATCGTCTTACCCATGATATCGAGATAGGGCTTGGCTGCTTCGAAGGCGCTGTCTTCTCCGCCAACCATGAATGTCAGCGTTCCACCAGCTGCTCCAGCAACACCACCGGAAACCGGCGCATCGACCATTGGCATGGACTTTTCCGCCGCAGCAGCGCTTACCGCCCTCGCGCTGTCGACATCAATCGTGGAGGAATCAATCAGCAGGGTTCCGGCCTTCGCGTTGTCCAGAATACCACCTTCGCCCATGTAGACTTGACGGACATGCTTGCCGGCCGGGAGCATGGACACAATGACATCGGCCTCAGAGGCCAGTTGAGCGACATCGGATGCCGCCTCGCCGCCTTCGGCAACAAGAGCGTCGATAGCTACCTTCGACATGTCAAAGCCCAAGACCCGGTGCCCTGCCTTTGCAAGATTGATGGCCATCGGGCCGCCCATGTTCCCAAGACCGATAAAGCCAACCGTGGTTGCCATTGTTTTCTCCCGTGACAATTCTTTTCGTATTTTCAGATTTATAGGCCGGCTTGTTGATGCCCCGGACCAAGCCCTTCAAAAGTTGAGTCAGCTGGCTCCAGCACAACCGTCTGCATCAAGCCGTTGCCGTTCGGTTCTCGCGGCGCATCAGATAGGTGAGCCCCGCAAAGATCAATATGGTCAAAAGGTAGAAGGCGATCTCATAAGGACGGCGGCCATAAAGATCAGAAAAGGCCGTGTGCATGACGATCTGGCAAAAGCACCGGAAAATCCACATGACTGTTCCCCAGGATACGGTCAGCCAAAGGCCGATCGCCGCCACAAGGTCCAGCACCGCGAAGAAAACAACGGCACCTTGAATGGCAATCGGCATTTCCCAGAACCACATGCCGCGCCATTCAACAATGCCAATGATCCGGGCCCAATAGATCACGCCTCCGCCCATCAGAAGCAGTGCCATCGCGCGCAGATACCAGATCAGCACGGTGCTCCAGGGCGGGCGCGAATAGAAGAGGTCCTGAAAGCTCGTGATCATGGCCGGTCCGTTTGTGCGTTAGAGCGGCAAGTCTCCGCCTGCCGGTTCCCGGAAATACGCTGCCAGGTCTTCCTTGTCCACTTGATCAAGACTTGAGGGAGACCATTTCGGGTCCTGATCCTTGTCGACAAGCACCGCGCGCACGCCTTCGTAGAACTCGGAGCCCTTCAGGATTTCGGAGACAATACGGTATTCGAGTTTCATGCATTCGTTGAAACTCAACTCCCCGCCGCGCTGCATTTGCTCAAAGGCGATCAGCACGCTGGTCGGGGACTTTTGCCGGATCGCCTGAGCAGCCTTCAATGCGAATTCGTCGCTGCTCTCGTCCAGTTTTGCCAAAATTTCATTCACACTGTCTTCTGAAAAGCAACGCTCAATCGTATCTGCAGCAGCCATCAAGGGTCCTGGCTCAGCTTCAACAGCATATCGGCTGAGCACTGCATCCACATCGCTGCTTTCCTCAAGCGCAGCTTCTATTGTCGGCAAGTCCGTTTCCTTGATGGCATGGGTCAGCACACCTGTTGCCAGCGCATCGCACTGCTTCAAACGGCCAGCGGACAAGGCGCAGTAGACACCGGTTTTCTTGGGCATGCGCGGAAGAAAATACGTGCCGCCTACATCCGGGAAAAACCCAATCCCAGTTTCCGGCATGGCGAACATCGTCTTTTCCGTTCCGACGCGGTGGCTGCCATGGGCAGATACGCCAACCCCACCGCCCATGACAATGCCATTGATGAGCGCGATGTAGGGCTTGGGATACGCCTTGATTTGCGCGTTGAGGAGATACTCTTCCTTGAAGAATTCTCCGAGGCCCTCCATCTCGCCGGCCATCTTCGCATCATAGATGCTGCGGATGTCACCGCCGGCGCAGAATGCTTTTTCTCCGGCCCCGGTGATCACCACATGGGCAACGTCAGGATCCTCCGCCCACGCGGTCAGCTGAGCCGCCAGCGCAGAGCACATAGGGTGGGTCAGCGCGTTCAGCGCCTTCGGCCGGTTGAGAGTAACAAATCCGGCCTTGCCGCGCTTTTCAAACAGGATGTCGCTCACTGCATGTCCTCAGGAAACTGGAAAAGTGGTCGTGTTTTTGCCGTGAGAAGACGGTCAGTCTTTCAGGAGATGCCGTGAGATGATCAAGCGCATGACCTCATTGGTGCCTTCCAGGATCTGGTGCACGCGAACGTCGCGCAAGAACCGCTCGATCGGATAGTCCCGCAGGTATCCATAGCCGCCATGTAGTTGCAGAGTGTCGTTTACCACCTTGAAACCGGTGTCCGTGGCCAAGCGTTTGGCCATTGCTGCAAACTTCGGCGCATCCGGTGTTTTCGCATCCACTTCGGTTGCAGCCTTGTAAAGGAGCAGGCGTGCGGCCTCCATCTCGGTCGCCATATCGGCAAGGCGGAACTGAAGCGCCTGGAAAGCCGTCAGCGGTTTGCCGAACTGCTTGCGCTCCCGCATGTAAGCAATCGCCTGGTCGAGGCACTCCTGCGCCGGGCCGATCGAGCAGGCACCGATGTTCAAGCGCCCGCCATCAAGCGCAGCCATTGCGATCTTGAAGCCTTGACCCTCGACACCGATGAGGTTGGACTTTGGAACACGGCAATCCTGGAAGTTCACCTGCGCGGTCGGCTGGCTCTTCCAGCCCATTTTCACTTCGTTCGCGCCAAAGCTGAGGCCCGGTGTGCCTTTTTCAACGAGCAGGCAAGAAATCCCGCCCGGCCCTTCGTCACCGGTCCGGACCATCACAGCATAGAGATCGCTGACACCGCCGCCCGAAATGAAGGCCTTGGAGCCATTGAGGATGTAGTGATCTCCATCATCCTTGGCTGTGGTCCGCAAGGCGGCTGCGTCCGAGCCGGATCCCGGCTCGGTCAGGCAGTAGCTGGTCAGGAGTTCCATGGTGCAGAGTTTCGGCAGAAACTTCTGGCGCAGGTCTTCGTTGCCGAACGTATCGATGATCCAGGCGACCATGTTGTGGATCGACAGGTACGCAGCGGTCGACGTGCAACCCTTCGACAATTCTTCAAAGATAAGCGCTGCGTCCAAACGGGTCAGAGCGGAGCCCCCGACATCGTCCCGGATATATATTCCGGCGAGCCCGAGTTCGGCCGCTTTGCGCATGACAGGAATTGGGAAATGGCTGTCTTCATCCCACTGCGCGGCGTGCGGTGCGAGTTCTTCCCGCGCAAAGCTTGCCGCCATATCGCGAATTGCCCGCCGGTCTTCGTTCAGTTGAAAGTCCACGATATCCTCCCGGGAACCTGCACGGCCGATTCTAGCCATACAGGATGTGTTTGATTTCTGACGCGCATAAAACCACATTTGACGCAAACGTCAAACAATCTCTTTTTCGTATTTAATTTCAGTTGTTTTACAGAATGTTGGACGTCAGAAATCTGCGTGATAATGTGGCACAAATGTCCGGCGGACATCCGATCTGAATTTTCTCACCTAAGTGCAGGCCCGTTTTATGCCGTCCCACCGCTCTCTTCCGCCCATCACTTCCGATCATATGGACTCGCTACTTGCCGGCACCCGCATGCGCCGCAACCGGCAAACCGACTGGTCCCGCCGGCTTATCCGGGAAAACACCTTGACCGTGGATGATCTTATATGGCCGATCTTCGTCGTGGATGGCGAAAACATCCGCCAGCCGGTTCCGTCCATGCCGGGCGTGGAACGCCTTTCGGTCGACGAGGCTGTGCGCGATGCCAGTCTTGCAGCAGAGCTCGGCATTCCGGCGATCGCGATCTTTCCATATACCGACCCGGACCTGCGCGACGACACGGGTTCAGAAGCCCTCAACCCGGAAAACCTCACCTGTCAGGCATGCCGTGCGATTAAGCGCGAAGGTCTGAACCTCGGCCTGATGACGGATGTAGCGCTGGACCCCTATACAAGCCACGGCCATGACGGGCTGATGCACGGCGACAGCATCTTGAATGACGAGACGGTGGATCAACTCTGCCGCCAGGCGCTCAATCAGGCCGAGGCCGGGTCCGATGTCATTGCCCCGTCCGACATGATGGACGGACGGATCGGTGCCATCCGGCAGGCCCTCGACACGCAGGATTATCGCGGCACGCAGATCATGGCGTATTCCGCCAAATATGCCTCCGCATTCTACGGCCCGTTCCGCGACGCGGTCGGCTCGTCCGGCACCTTGAAGGGCGACAAACGCACCTATCAGATGGATCCGGCCAACACGGACGAAGCCTTGCGCGAGGCAGAGCTGGACATTGCCGAAGGCGCCGACATGATCATGGTCAAACCCGGCATGCCGTATCTGGACATTGTCCGCAGGCTGAAAGACGAGTTCCAGGTGCCGACCTATGCCTATCAGGTGTCCGGCGAGTTCGCGATGATCAAGGCGGCGAGCGGCAACGGCTGGCTCGACGGCGACCGTGCCATGATGGAGAGCCTTCTCGCCTTCAAACGCGCCGGCGCCGACGGCATTCTCACCTACTTCGCGCCCGCCGTCGCCAAGTTTCTGGCGGACCGGGACTAAGGTATCCTACCTACAGAATGCCGCCCCGGCCGCCGAGCCGGGGCCACTCTGGGAAAACTTCCGCGATGGCTGGGTGGTCCCGGATCGAGTTCGGGGACAGGCTTTTCAAGTCGGGCAACGAAGAAAGTGAATACTGCCGGGACCTTGCTAGTCTCTGTGGTCATCACAGCAATGAGTTGATTGTCTGCTCCTTAAAGACAGAAATTTGCGTTTCACGGAGCTCATCCCCATATCCAGCTCATCACGAATTGGAGAGCTTCTTTCATGTCCGCCGACACATCGTCCCAATCCTCCAGGCAAGACGCATTTGATCCGCTCCTGCAACCGGAGCTGTTTGAGGGCGTGCGCAGCCGCCGGATTTTCGCTTTCATCATCGATGCGTTCGTGATCACCCTGCTGACACTCGGGGCGGGCATTCTAGTGTTCATTCTCGGCGTTTTCACCCTGGGCCTCGGCTTTCTGCTTTACGCAATCCTGCCGGTGTCCGTTGCGCTGATTTATGTCGCGTTCACACTGGGCGGACCAAGCGCCTCCACAATCGGTATGCGCGCGATGGGTCTTGAGATGCGGCTTTGGTATGGCGCAAAACCCTACCCGCTGCTGGCCGCCGTGCACCTGTTGCTGTTCTGGTTTTCCATCTCCCTGCTCACGCCGTTTGTGCTGCTCGTATCCCTGTTCTCGGACCGCAAGCGCCTGTTGCATGACCTGATCCTGGGAACTGTGGTGATCAATTCGGCCTACCACCGGGCCTACACCCGCGAGCATTCCGCTGCTGCGTGATTTCTTGCTCAAAGAAAAAATGATCTTTTTTCAACGCTCTGCATGAAATATGAGCAGCGTTCAGGGTGTGAATTCGAAAGGTGAGCCCTTCCAAAGCCCAAAGCGGCTGGTCTAAACTGCCAGAAGAAATGGGCAGTTAGGATCTAGGCGGGTGAATGCTCTCAGTTGATATCGCGATGGCGTTGACCTTTGTGGTCCTGACCGCCACCGTCGTCTTGTATGCGCTTGAGCGTTACCCGATAGAAACGGTCGCGCTCGGATCCGTCACCAGCTTCATCGTAATATTTTCTCTGATACCGGTCTTTCACAGCGACGGATCGCGCGTAGCAACGGGTGATTTTCTGGAAGGGTTTGCCAATCCGGCCCTTATCACCGTCATCTGCCTGCTCGTCATCGGTCAAGGCCTGTTCCAGACAGATGCCCTGGAGGGACCTGCCAAGGCCATCGTCCGCTGGACCCGGGGCCGGTCAAAATGGGCGACCGCCCCAATCCTGCTGGCAGTCGCCGTCCTCAGCGCGTTTTTGAACAACACGCCAGTTGTTGTGATGTTTCTGCCGATCCTGACGGCAGTCGCAGCCACAGCCGGGCAATCGGCCTCGCGGGTTTTGATGCCCCTCTCCTTCATCGCGATTCTGGGTGGTATGACCACACTGATTGGCTCGTCCACCAACCTCTTGGTGGCCAATTACGCGGCGCAGTCCTCGGATCTGAAGCTGACCTTCTTCAGCTTCACCCCAATCGGGATCATGGTGGCCGGTGCCGGGATCCTATATGTCCTGTTCGTCATGCCGCATCTGATGCGCAATCGGAAAACCATGGCCGAGGAATTTCAGGCAACGTCCGGCAAGCAGTTCATCGCCCAGATCGAAATCACCTATGAGCACCCGCTGGTCGGCACCGAAGCCGTCTCCGGCATGTTTCCAAGCCTAAAGGACATGACCGTCCGCCTGGTTCAGCGTGGCCAGCAACCGCTTCTTCCGCCCTTTGAGAATGTTATCCTTTCTCCGGGCGATACCGTGATTGTTGCTGCAACCCGCACCGCACTTGCAAATGCTCTGGCACGGCGCCAGCCGTTGATGGAAACAGATGGGGGCGAGACCAATGTAACCGGCCGTGAGGCCACGCCAAACCAAGACGGTTCTCTCAGCCTTGCGGAAGCTGTCGTTGCCCCCGCTTCGCGCCTTATGGGCCGCACGCTGCCGCAATCCGGCTTCTATACAGAAACCGGCTGTCTTGTGATGGGCATTCAGCGCCGCAGCCGCATGCCGCGCATGGCCATGAATGATATCCGCCTGGAAGCCGGGGACGTACTGCTAGTCGCAGGTTCTGAAGAAGATATCGCACGGCTGCGCGGCAACCGGGATGTCCTGCTGCTTGATTGGTCGACGGCAGAAGTTCCACGCAAACGTTATGCGCCGAGAGCATTGGCGATTTTTGCCTGCGTTGTCGCGCTCGCAGCCTCAGGCCTGGTACCGATTGTGTCCACGGCAGTTGCCGGGACCTTTGCCATGATCGCCTCCGGATGCCTCAACATCCGCCAGGCCATGCGGGCCATCGACAGCCGGATATTCATGTTGGTCGGCGCCTCGCTTGCCGGGGCGGTTGCCCTGGAATCCACTGGAGGCGCCTCGGCTATTGCCATGTCACTTGCCGACATCCTTCACGGCAGCCCGCCTGGCGTCGTCCTGTCTGCCTTGTTCTTCATGGTAATGATCCTGACGAACTTCCTGTCGAACAACGCGGCCGCAGTCCTCTTCACACCCATTGCGATCAATCTCGCTGATCAGATCGGCCAGCCGCCAGAAGCCTTTATTGTCTGCCTGATCATTGCCGCGAATACGTCGTTTGCCACGCCCGTCGGATATCAAACCAACCTGATTGTGATGGGGCCCGGACATTACCGTTTTACTGATTTCCTGCGTGCTGGCGTCCCGCTGGCGCTTGTTTTATGGTTGACCTTCTCACTGATCGCACCATGGTACTATGGGCTGTGAGGGACGACTTTTACGCCGTAGGAATAGCTGGTGACACGCCACCCGACCGACCATCCGCAGTTCTATCTGACTGCGCCCGCGCCCTGCCCCTATCTTGAGGGCTTGCAGGAGCGCAAGGTGTTCACGCATCTCGTCGGCCACGGCGCGCCTGCGCTGAACGAAGTGCTCACACAAGGTGGTTTCCGGCGCAGCCAGAACATCGCTTACCGCCCGGCCTGCGAGAACTGCCAAGCTTGCGTCTCCGTGCGTGTTCGCGTCGACGACTTCAAGTGGACCAAATCGCTCAAGAGGGTTTGGAAATCCGGGGCGGATGTCATCGGAGCGCGCCTTCCGCCGAGTCCATCGGCCGAACAATATGATCTTTTTCGCGATTACCTGCAGGCGCGCCACGAAGACGGCGGCATGACAGAGATGAGTATTCTCGATTACGCCATGATGGTGGAGGATACGCATGTCGAGACGATGGTGATCGAGTATCGCAAACACGGACCGGATACATTCATAACAGGGGCCGGGACTGGGCCGCTGCTTGGCGTTGCCCTGAGCGACCAGCTCAGCGATGGCCTGTCGATGGTATATTCCTTCTACGATCCCGCTTTCACTGAAACCGCGCTCGGCACTTATATGATTCTCGATCACATCGAGCGCGCGCGGAAACTCCGCCTGCCCTACATCTATCTCGGTTACTGGGTCGATGGCTCGGTCAAGATGGCGTACAAGGCGCGCTTCCGGCCACAAGAACATCTCGGGCCGGACGGCTGGACGACAGTCGACGCGCCGAGTGGGCCCGGCGATTCAACAAAAGACTGATGCTTTCTAAGGAATGTGCTGACGGATCGACGTGAAGACATCGCGGAACATGTCTTCGGTCAAACGGCCCGTATTCGTGTTGTACCGGGAGCAGTGGTAACTGTCGAACAAGACAAGATCCGTTCCCGGAAGTTCATGACGCCCATTGTGTGAAAACGGGAATTGAGCCCGTTTCAATTCCAAGGCGGTCAAAAACGTCTCGTGCGCAATCCGACCAAGTGCCAAGACCGCCCGGATAGACCGGTTGGCTGCTAGTGTCGACAACAAGTACGGCCGGCAGGTCTTGATTTCGGGTCCAGTTGGTTTGTTCTGCGGCGGCAAACAGCGCACGGCGTTTGTAATCAGCGCGTCAGTCAGCACCAATCCATCGTCCGGCCGCGCTTTGTAAGTCCCTTCGGCGAAACCGAAATCCGACATGGTCTTGTAGAGGAGATCACCGGCATAGTCGCCGGTGAATGGGCGCCCGGTCGCATTGGCACCGCGCATGCCCGGCGCCAGTCCAATGACAAGCAATCTAGGGTCTGGTGACGTAAAGGACGGCACCGGCGCATTGAACCATTCGGGATGCTCGGCCTGAAGACCTTCCCGAAATTCAACCAAACGAGGGCACGCCCGGCAATCCAGAGGCGGATCGACGGGCGTGGCCTGAACATCATGGACCGGCATCTAACCGCTCTTAGTAATCGTCGTCTTCATCCTCGTCATCGACCTCCGGCATTGGAGGACGCTGAGGACGTTCGGACGGATCCCGGCCGATTTTGTTGGCAAGACTTGCCAGATCGATGAAGTGATCGGCCTGCCGACGCAGATCATCGGCAATCATCGGCGGCTGCGTTTTCAAGGTCGATACAACACTGACCTTGCGGCCTTTGCGCTGAAGCGCTTCGACCAGTGACCGGAAATCGCCGTCCCCGGAGAAGAGCACGATGTGATCCACGGATTCCACAAGTTCCATGGCATCAACAGCAAGCTCGATATCCATATTGCCTTTGACTTTGCGGCGTCCCGCACTGTCAACGAACTCCTTCACAGGCTTCGTGATGACTTTGTAGCCATTGTAGTCGAGCCAATCGATCAACGGGCGGATGGAGGAATATTCCTGATCCTCAATCAGCGCCGTATAATAGTAGGCACGCAACAGATAGGCCTGGCCTTGAAATTCCTTCAGCAGACGCTTGTAATCAATGTCAAAGCCGATGGCCTTGGCAGTCGAATACAAGTTTGCACCGTCGATGAACAAGGCAACCTTTTCTCGTGCATCAAACATTTATATTGAAACCCTTCTAAGTGGTATGCGCATCCTGTTTGAGACCGCTGACCCGAGTTTCCTTCCCACCAAAGGAACCTCACGGAACAAAAACAAAATGACCGCATATAACTTCCGATCACTGGCCGCTTTCTCGCCATTCGCGTGATCAGATTATTTTTAGTTCTTCTAGAACGCCTTTTTAGTTATAGGGCGCTAAGGACTGGCGTACACTATCTCCTCTCCAAGCCGCAACGGCTATGGCGCGCAGGCTGTGAAAAAATAACCGGATTTTTGTATAATTTCCGCCGTCTCCCCGGATTTTCGACAAGGGGTTGCTTTTTGCCAAGGGCATCACTATACGCTTGAAGTTCTTGTTCCTAAAGCTATGGAGACGTCGAATGGCGCGCGTGACCGTCGAGGATTGTATCGACAAGGTCGAAAACCGGTTTGAGCTGGTGCTGCTTGCTGCGCATCGCGCTCGCATGATTTCCAGTGGTTCTCCGTTGACGATCGATCGCGACAACGACAAGAATCCTGTTGTCGCTCTGCGTGAAATCGCCGAACAGACCGTCAGCCCTGAAGACATGAAAGAAGATCTGATTCACTCGCTTCAAAAATTTGTTGAAGTAGATGAGCCAGAAGCCGAATCTGTCCCTGTTGTGGCCGTTCCAGGTCAACAGCAGGTCACTCAGGTCAACACCGTTGACGACAGTGCTGTCGAGTTCGACCGCATGACAGAAGAAGATCTTCTGCGCGGCCTGGAAGGCCTTGTGCCGCCTGAGCGGACCGACGATATTTGATATCATTCTCATGGCTGGAGCGTTGCTGGACTGACCTGGCGCTCTGGCCGCAGCTAATCAGTTCCGCCTTGTATGTTGGCGGTTGCATGGGTCAGTCTCGACCATGATGCGTCAATATGAATTGGTTGAGCGTGTCACCCGCTACAACCCCGATGCCGACGAAGCCTTGCTCAACAAGGCTTATGTCTACGCCATGCAAAAACACGGCTCGCAAATGCGGGCCTCTGGTGACCCCTATTTTTCTCATCCTCTGGAAGTCGCTGCGATCCTTACGGATTTGCGCCTGGATGATGCGACGATTGCTGTCGCTCTGCTTCACGACACCATCGAAGATACGGACGCGACCCGCACAGAGATCGATTCTTTGTTCGGCGAGGAGATCGGTAAACTCGTCGATGGCCTGACCAAGATCAGCCGCCTGGATCTGGTGTCCCGGAAAGCAAAGCAGGCTGAGAATTTCAGAAAACTTCTGCTCGCAATCGCAGATGATGTCCGTGTCCTGTTGGTGAAGCTCGCCGACCGACTGCACAACATGCGTACGCTCCATCATATGCCGGAGCACAAGCGCGGCCGGATCGCGGAAGAAACCATGGAGATCTATGCGCCCCTCGCCGGCCGCATGGGCATGCATGACATGCGGGAAGAGCTGGAGGACATCTCCTTCCATACGCTCAATCCGGAAGCTTATGAGACGATCAACGAACGACTGGAAGACCTCAGAGAGCGCAACAAGGATCTGATTCTCGACATTGAGACGACCCTGACTGAGCGCCTGTCGGAAAGAGGCATGGCCGCGCTGGTCAAAGGCCGCGAAAAACGCCCCTACTCCATCTTCCGCAAGATGCAGCGTAAGGCGATCGGGTTTGAACAGCTTTCGGATATCTTCGGATTCCGGGTGACCGTTGGCACCCTAGAAGCCTGTTACCGGGTACTCGGTGTCATTCACACGACCTGGCCGACGGTTCCGGGCCGGTTCAAGGATTACATCTCCACACCGAAGCAAAACGACTACAAGTCGCTGCATACGACGATTGTGGGCCCCTCCCGCCAACGGGTCGAGCTTCAAATCCGCACAGTGAACATGGACCGGGTCGCCGAATACGGGATTGCCGCACACGCGCTCTACAAGGACGGTGAATTCGGTGGGCGGAACATTGCCAATCATACCGAGGATTGCCGCGCGTTTGAATGGCTCCGCCGGACCACAGAGCTTCTGGCCCAGGGGGACACACCAGAAGAGTTTCTTGAAAACACGAAACTGGAACTCTTCCACGATCAGGTCTTCTGCTTCACACCGAAAGGGCGTCTGATTGCCCTGCCGCGCGGCGCGACGCCGATCGATTTCGCTTATGCGGTGCACACGGATATCGGCAACACCTGCGTCGGCTGCAAGATCAACGGAAAGATCATGCCGCTGGTCACTGCGCTCCACAACGGCGATGAGGTTGAGGTCATCCGGTCGCAAGCGCAAACACCGCCGCCGGCCTGGGAAGCGATTGCCGTGACCGGAAAAGCGCGTGCCGCGATCCGCCGGGCAACACGGGAATCGGTGCGCAAGCAATACGGCGCGCTGGGCGAGCATATTCTCAAACGCGCCTTTGCACGCGCCGACCAGAGCTACTCAGAAGACCTTCTCGAGGCGGTCTTAGACACGCATCACCAAAACAGCGTTGCAGATCTCTTGGCCGCCGTAGGCCGGGGTGATCTCAGCGCCCAGACCGTATTGAAAACCGCCCATCCCGATTATCAGGATGAACGTGTCGCCATTTCAGGACCACCGTCCGGCGAAGGCTGGTTTGACCTCAAACAAGGCCATGGTCTCAAGTTTCGCATTCCTCCAACAGGGCTTGCCGGTGCAATCGTTGAGGACGGCGATGATTGGTCAGATAACAATGCTCTGCCAATTCGGGGCTTGTCCGGCGATATCCCGGTAAGCTTTGCGCCAGATGGCGGCGCTGTGCCCGGTGATCGCATTGTCGGGATCTTGACCTCATCCGGCGGGCTGACCATCTATCCGATACAATCGCCTGCCCTGAAAGAATATGACGACGAGACTGAGCGCTGGGTTGATGTGCGCTGGGATATTGACGTTAACAATCCGGAGCGGTTTCCGGCGCGGCTTGATATCTCCGCTGCCAACGAGCCCGGATCACTGGCAACGATCGCGCAGGTCATTGGCGAGAACAGTGGCAACATCGATAACGTCAAAATGCTTCAACGCGCACCAGATTTTCATCAAATGTTGATTGATTTGGAAGTGTGGGATTTGAAACACTTGAACCGCATCATCAATCAACTCCGTTCCAAACCGAATGTCTCCAGTGTAAGCCGGGTGAACGGCTGACCGGACTGATCAAGTCAAAAGGACCCGCTTTATGACACGTGACGACGTGCTGTCCGTTTTTCGCGATGCAGGTGCCATCCTCGAAGGACATTTTATCCTGACTTCCGGCCTTCGCAGCCCGATCTTCCTGCAAAAGGCGCGGGTTTTCATGTACCCGGACAAGACGGAAGTCCTATGCAAGGCGCTTGCTGAGAAGATCAAGGCATCGGATCTCGGGCCTCTGGATTTTGTTGTTTCCCCAGCCCTTGGCGGACTTATCCCGGGTTATGAAACTGCCCGGCATCTTGATGTGCCGGCAATGTGGGTCGAGCGGGAAGACGGTGAGTTCCGTTTGCGCCGGTTTGAGATGCCGGAAGGCGCAAGGGTCATCATTGTTGAAGATATTGTCACAACCGGGCTCTCCAGCCGTGAAACGGTAACGTCTCTGAAAGCACTTGGTGCTGAAGTTCTTGCTGTTGCCTGCCTGATCGACCGGTCCGGCGGTGAGGCAGATGCAGGGGTTCCGGTGATCGCTCTGGCGGATTACAAGGTTCCGGCCTATGAACCGGACAACCTGCCGCCGGAACTTGCCGTGCTACCGGCCGTCAAACCGGGCAGCAGAGGCCTCGCCTGATTAAAAGTGTGATTGAGAGGATTTGACGCCGCCACATGCTGTTCCGCCGCCGTAATAGACCAACACATGTCGAGCGCCTTCGTGTAGCTGTATGGCCGCGGCACAGCTGGGCTCGGTCGACACGCTATTTCGGCAAGCGTGTCCTGCGGTTGACGGCAACGCCTCATGCGATTGCAATTGGCTTTGCCGCCGGGGCATTTGCGTCGTGTACGCCTCTGATTGGCTTTCACTTTCTGACAGCCTTCGCACTGGCCTGGGTCCTTCGCGGTAACATGATTGCGGCGGCGCTGGGCACATCGATCGGCAACCCACTCACCTTTCCGTTCATTTGGGCGTTTACCTACAAGATCGGACAGTGGGTGCTTTATGGTCAGGCCCCGGATGCTGACCCACATGCGGTCCATGCGCAGTTCCAAAGCTCGCTCTTTGCCAAATCACTCGATTCGTTGTTGCCCATGGTCAAACCCATGTTCATCGGCGCGGTGCCCATGGGTTTGGTCCTCGGCACGGTTTCGTATTTTATCGTCTACAAGAGCGTTGAGGTGTATCAGCGGCGCCGGAAGGTCACACTTGATGCCCGGAACAAGCGTCTGTTCCCGCCGCCGAACCGCTCCTTTGACGAGGACCCTGGCAGCTGACGGGATCCCACCTTACATAAGCGGCCTGAACGGAACGAACGGAATTGACCAAACATGATTTTGGGCATTGGCAGTGACCTCATCGACATTCGCAGGATCGAGAAGACCCTGGACAGATTTGGCGAGCGTTTCACCAATCGGGTCTTCACTGAAGTGGAACGGGCCAAATCCGATCGCCGCGCACAACGGGCGGCGTCCTATGCCAAGCGGTTTGCTGCCAAGGAAGCTTGCTCCAAGGCACTGGGCAGCGGGATTCGCATGGGTGTTGCTTGGCGGGAAATGGGCGTTGTAAATCTGCCTTCGGGAAAACCGACCATCAGCCTGACCGGGGGAGCATCGGACCGCTTGAACGCCATGGTCCCGGAAGGTTTCAAGGCAACCATCGACCTGACCATCACCGACGATTTTCCTTTGGCGCAGGCCTTTGTTGTCATTTCTGCGTGGCCGGAAGACTGGCCGGAGCCCCCATCAACAACTTCCTCGTGAGCATAACAGCGAACCTTTGGCTATTGATTGCTTCACTGGCCGCAACCGGCTAAGAGTGGCCGATATCCGGGCACCGGCTCCGGCGGACTTTAGAGAACAACTTTAGGGACAGCATGAGCGTGACCGAAAACGGAAAAGATAAGGAAGGCGGCGTTTACGAGACCGTAAAAGTCATAATCCAGGCCCTTCTGATCGCCCTTGTCGTCCGGACTTTTCTCTTTCAGCCCTTCAATATCCCTTCCGGGTCGATGAAGGACACGTTGCTGATCGGCGATTACCTGTTCGTTTCGAAGTTCAGCTACGGCTATTCGCGCTATTCCTTCCCGTTTGGTCTTGCGCCGATTTCTGGCCGCGTCTGGGATGCGGCACCGGAGCGCGGCGATATCGCGGTCTTCAAGCTGCCGACGGATACTTCCATTGATTACATCAAGCGGGTCATTGGCCTGCCGGGCGACACCGTTCAGATGATCAATGGCGTCGTTCATATCAACGGGGAAGCTGTCCCGCGGGTCAGGATCGACGATTACATCGAAGAGTCCTCTTCTGGCGCTGTGCGCCGGGTTCCGCGCTACCGCGAAACTCTTCCCAATGGTGTGAGCTACGACACACTGGACATCACGGACCGCGGCCAACTGGACAACACTCGTGAATACACGGTGCCGGAAGGGCATTATTTCATGATGGGTGACAACAGAGACAATTCGGTTGATAGCCGTGTCCTCAGCCGGGTTGGCTATGTTCCTTATGAAAACTTTATCGGCCGGGCAGAAATCCTGTTCTTCTCCATCGGTGACGGCACGCCGGCCTGGCAAATCTGGACATGGCCATGGACAGTCCGTTGGGACCGCATCGGCCGGGGCCTTTGAGGCTCTTCTTGAGTGGCAGTGTCCGGTGACCAGCACCGGACCAACGATATGACAAAAGACAAAAAACAAAACCCCATCGCAGCGCTGAAGGCCGCGCTGGCTTACGAATTCGAGGATCTGGAGCTCCTCCGGGTCGCTTTGACCCATGCGAGCGCGCTTGATCCGGCCGATACTGTGGCGGGCAGTTACCAACGGCTTGAGTTTCTTGGTGACCGTGTGCTCGGGTTGGTGGTCGCCTCCATGCTCCATCACCATTTCCCAAAGGCAGATGAGGGCGAGCTGGCCCGCCGGTTCAATCACATGGTCAAACGCGAAACCTGCGCGGAGATCGCCAGCGAACTCGGCGTCGGTGATGCCATGCGGATCGGTCAGGCAGAGGCTCAGACCGGCGGACGGAAGAAGACGGCCCTCCTTGCAGATATCTGCGAAGCGATCATTGCCGCAATCTATCTCGATGGCGGCTTTGACGCCGCAGATGCATTCGTCCGGCGCCTTTGGGAGCCGCGTATGCTATCCTGGACCGGCCCTTTAAGAGACGCAAAGACTACGTTGCAGGAGTGGGCCCAATCCAAGAGCCTGCCAACGCCGCGCTACGAAGTTGCGAGCCGGGAAGGCCCGGACCACGCACCGAGCTTTACAGTGTCCGTCATTGTGCAGGGCCTGAAGAACGGTGAGGGAACAGGCGGGTCGAAACGGATTGCCGAACAACACGCCGCCGAGGCGGTGCTGCGCCGCGAAGGCGTGTGGAAGGACTGAACGACGTTGAGCGACGATACCTCAAACGAACCTGAAGACTTTGAGACCGACGACGCAGGTACAGAGTTTGTCGCGCCAAAAGGCCGCTTCGACATTCCCCTGCCCGATCCGCTGGGAGCAATGCCGTCTGACACGAAGGCCGGCTTTGTTGCGCTGATCGGCGCGCCGAATGCCGGCAAATCGACGCTGATCAATCAGCTGGTGGGCACCAAGGTCTCTATCGTCACGCACAAGGTGCAAACCACGCGCTCCATTGTGCGCGGTGTGGCGATGAACGGCACTGCACAGATTGTCTTCATCGACACCCCCGGGATCTTCAAGCCCAAACGGCGGCTCGACCGGGCGATGGTCGATACCGCTTGGGGCGGTGCGCGCGATGCCGATGTCATCGCCCTTCTGATCGACGCCCGGAAGGGCATCGATGAGGAGGTGGAATCCATCCTCAAGCGCCTCAAAGGTCAGACTGCACCCAAGGTTTTGATCCTCAACAAGACCGATGTTGCCAACCGCGAAAAGCTGTTGAAGATTGCGCAAGCGGCCAATGAACACATTGAGTTTGAAGAAACTTTCATGATCTCCGCGCTGACCGGCGACGGCACGCAACAGATCCTGGACTACTTTTCCTCAAAGGTCCCGGATGGTCCGTGGCTTTATCCGGAAGACCAGCCATCAGACCTGCCCTTGCGCATTCTCGCGGCTGAAATCACGCGCGAGAAGCTTTTTGAGCGCTTACATCAGGAGCTGCCTTACATCTCTACGGTCGAAACCGAACGCTGGGAGACCAAGAAAGACGGATCAGCCCGGATCGAACAGACCATCTATGTGGAGCGCGACAGCCAGAAGAGCATTGTGCTCGGCAAGAAAGGCCAAACGATCAAGCAGATCTCCCAGGCCTCGCGCAGCGAGATCTCGGACATCATCGAAGCACCAGTGCATTTGTTCCTGTTTGTTAAGGTGCGTGAAAACTGGGCCGATGATCCCGAGCGCTACCGGGAAATGGGGCTGGAGTTTCCGAAGTAGTTGGCCTTCTGTACGCGAATCCGGCAGTTTTAGCGTCGGCCTGAGCAAGGGACAGTCGCGTTGGAATGGAGCGGACACGGTGTGGTTCTAACCACCCGCAAGCACGGCGAAAACGACGTTATACTGGAAGTGATGACCGCAGACCGCGGCCGTCACCTCGGCCTTGTTCGTGGTGGCAGATCAAAGCGCCACCGCCCTGCATTGCAGCCCGGCAATGAACTGTCTCTTACCTGGAAAGCACGGCTCTCTGATCACCTCGGGCAATTCCAGATAGAACCACACACGGCCCGTGCTGCTGATCTGATGAACAGCGGAATTGGATTGGCTGCCGTTCAACACCTTGCGGCATTGGTTCGGCTTCTCCCAGAACGCCATCCCTATCCGCGCATCTATGGCGCGCTGAATGTTGTGCTGGATCACCTTGATGCAAGCGATGCGGCTGCCGCTCTCATGATCCGCTTTGAGCTGGAATTGCTGCAGGAACTGGGGGCTGGTCTCGATCTGACCTCCTGTGCCGCGACCGGAACGACCGACGACCTTGCCTATGTCTCGCCGCGCTCTTCCCGCGCTGTAAGCCGGGAGGCCGGGCGGCCCTATCATGACAAGCTGCTCCCCCTGCCCTCGTTTTTGCTGGAGGGGCAGCGGCAAGCCGGGACCGAATTGACCTGGCAAGATGTCACCCAAGGATTTCAACTGACCGGCTTCTTTCTCGACCGGCAGCTTGGAGAACGCAACATCACTGACAGCGGCACGCGCGCGCTTTTGACGAATGCGCTGGAAAAACGCTACAGATCAGATTTCCCATGGAATTTTTGACGCTGAGCCCAGATCAGCTGGCTCTTGGCAGCCCGTCGATTGAAGGGGCTACCCGATCCGGTAATCCCGTTGCCAGAAGCTGTGCCAACTCCGGAGCATTGAGCGGTTTTGAGAAGAGATAGCCCTGGACGAATGATGCCCCGAGGTCTTTCAGAACAGACAGTTCTTCTTCCGTTTCAACGCCCTCGACCACACACGAGATTGCCATGTCCCGGCTGAGTGCCAGGAGTGATTTCACGATGCCATAGCCGGTACTTCCCGGACAAAGGTCAGACACAAAGCTGCGGTCGATCTTGATACAGTCGAGCGGCAAGCGATGCACGTGGGAAAGGCTCGAGTACCCGGTTCCGAAATCATCCAGGGAAATCCGGACACCGGCTTCCTTCAAGGTGTCCAGCGCGCGGCGTGTTTCCTTGAAGTCCCACATGACGGACGTTTCGGTCACTTCACAGCTCAACCGCTGAGGGTCGATCCCGGATTGCTTGAGGACCCTCAAAAACTCAACGATGAAACGTCTTGAAGACAAGTTGGACGCCGACAGGTTGAACGACAGCCGAAGGCTTTCCGGCCATGTCTTGGCCTGAGACAAAGCCTTTTCGAACAGATCGAGACTGATCTGATTGATGACACCGGACCGTTCGGCGAGCGGGATGAAGTCGACCGGTGCGACGTGGCCAAGTTGAGGATGATGCCAACGCGCGAGGCACTCAACGCCGAGGATTGAATTGTTTCGAATATCGATGATCGGCTGAAACGCCAGGTGGAGACCGTCTCTGGTCTCTTCATCGAGCAACGCTGACAGGATCTCGGTGTCCCGGGACCGGCGGGCATCAAGGCACGCATCATAGGAAACAGAGGTTTCCTTGCGGTTTTCGCGGGCGGTGGAAAGGGCAAAATCAGCCCGTTCAAACAATTCCGTCGCACATGTGACAGCCCCGTTGGAGTGGGCTATCCCGGCGGAATAGTTGGGCCGGAAGCGGCCCTGTTTCGTTTCAACCGGTTGCTCGATCAGGAACTCAAACGCCGCTTCCACCCTTTGATACTTTTCAGGATCGCAGGTCCCGAAGAGTCCAAATTCGTCGCCGCCGACCCGGCCAACGAACACCCCTTCACCTTCCATGCCGGCTAGACGGCGGGCAACTTCCTTTAACACCTGGTCTCCGGCATCCAGTCCGTAAATCTCAGTGATCGATTTAAGGCCGCCAATGTCGAAGATGCACAGACCGAAACGCTCTCCCGATGCATTCGCGGCGCGAAGCTGCCGGTCCAGTTCCTGCCGGAAAAACCGTTTGTTTGCGACTCCGGTCAGATGATCAGTGGTGGCGAGCTGGTAATTCAACGCGTTGAGTTTTTTGGTTTCCCGATGTTTCTGCTCAAGATTATGGCTTTGCTCTTTAAAGCGCGTGCCGGTTTTGATGAGCGAAATGAAGTCACGATAGGTGTTCATTTCAATCAGCGCCACGAAGAATGTAACTGCCACCCCAAAGAGTGCCATCAATTGATAGGCCGGGTCCCCGTACCAGCTGAAGAAGAGTGTGTAGATGCCTGTGCTGGAAACTGCGTTGGTGACCGCGATAGAACGCAAATGTGTCAGGCTGAACAAGGCACTCAGGTTGCCAACAAGGATCGCCAGGAAAATCTGAACCTGCGAAAACGCAGTTCCATAGGGAAACAGCACCAGAGCCCAGACTGTAAAAATAGAGGGGGCCAGGGCTGCGATGATCTGTGTTCTCTTTCGCCAGACGATCAAGGCTTCCAAAGTTCGCGGAGGTGATTTTGGTGCGGACCAAAGACGGCGAATACGGCAGTAGGACCAGACGGTTGTGCAAATTGGATAAATCAGGACCAGCCAAAGCGGCGCGTAACTGATTTGCGTGAACGCAATGGTCCAGGCGCAGATGAACCGGATAATGTAAAGGAAAGGGGCCTGGCGCCGTGTCGATTCATACTGCGCTTTAGCAACTTCAATGTCCTGGCTGTCATCCAGCAACCAAGTGGACAGTGCGGACTTCAAACCAGAAAAAGGGCTGGAAACTCTGTTCATACCGATGATCGTCGACAATCCTGCTCGTTACATTTCGGGCAACTTCTCAGACAGCCTCGATCCGAGGTGTTAAAAACACCATAATGCCTTTTTCATTGTTATTTTTACGGTAAAAGAACAACTAATGGTCGCATTTAAAACCGAAACACTACTTCAAACTAACACGGTTGCGGTGAGCGCTCGAATTTGAACTCAAACCGCACCTGCTGCTGCCTGTGTATGATGCGGAAAACCGTTGAAAATCTGCGGTTTTGATCCCTATGTGCGCGCCGGTTGATTGAACTGCTTCGCGGAAGCCGGTAGGCAAACAACTATGGGACAAGAAGTGACACCGCCGCCAAGCGGCATTGAAGGCATCAACCTGAAGGACGCGCTGGAAGAGCGCTACCTGGCCTACGCATTGTCAACCATCATGCACCGGGCTCTGCCTGACGTTCGTGATGGCCTGAAGCCGGTGCACCGGCGCCTGCTCTACGCAATGCGGCTTTTGAAGCTGGATCCAGGCCAGGGTTTCAAGAAATGCGCCCGCGTCGTCGGCGATGTCATCGGTAAGTATCACCCCCACGGGGACCAAGCGGTCTATGATGCGCTGGTCCGCCTGGCCCAGGACTTTGCACAACGCTATCCGTTGATCGATGGTCAGGGCAACTTCGGCAATGTTGACGGCGATAACGCTGCGGCCATGCGGTACACCGAAGCCCGCATGACCGACACCGCCAAACGTCTTCTCGACGGTTTGGACGAGGATGCGGTCGATTGGCGCGAAACCTACGACGGCGAAGACAAAGAACCGATCGTCCTTCCAGGCGGGTTCCCAAACCTTCTCGGCAACGGTTCGTCCGGTATTGCGGTAGGCATGGCAACCTCAATACCGCCGCACAATGCCTTTGAACTCTGCAACGCTTGTCAGCATCTGATCAAGAACCCGGATGCTGAAGTCGATGAGCTTCTAGAGCACATTAAAGGCCCGGACTTCCCGACCGGTGGCCTGCTGGTCTCCGATCAGGGTTCTATCCGCGAGGCCTACGCCACAGGGCGTGGCAGCTTCCGGGTGCGGGCCCGCTGGGAAGTGGAAGAGCTTGGCCGGGGACAATGGGCGATTGTCGTCACCGAGATCCCTTATCAGGTTCAAAAGTCACGGTTAATCGAAAAAACCGCCGAGCTGCTGACAGCCCGAAAGCTGCCGCTTCTGGACGATGTGCGCGACGAGTCCGCGGAAGACATCCGGATCGTTCTGGTGCCGCGCTCCAAGAACGTCGATGCCAACATCTTGATGGAATCCCTGTTCAAGCTGACGGATCTGGAAAACCGGTTCTCGCTGAACATGAACGTTCTATCCATGGGCAAGGTCCCGATGGTGATGGGCCTCAAGCAGGTGCTGCGGGAGTGGCTGGACCACCGCAAGGTCGTCCTTGTTCGCCGCTCCGAACACCGCCTTGGCCAGATCAATCACCGGCTGGAAGTGTTGGCCGGCTATCTGATCGCCTATCTCAACCTTGACGAAGTCATTCGCATCATCCGCGAGGAAGACGACGCCAAAGCATCGCTGATCCGCACCTTCGAGCTGACCGACGTTCAGGCCGAAGCGATCCTCAACATGCGCTTGCGCTCCTTGCGCAAGCTGGAAGAGATTGAGATCCGCAAGGAACACGACAAGCTGACGGATGAAAAGGATCAGCTGACCAAACTTCTTGGATCCGATGCGCGCCAGTGGACCAAGATCTCCAAGGAAATCGGCGAAATCGCCAAGGTCTATGGACCGGAGACAGAGATCGGAAAGCGCCGCACGGACAAGGCGGAAGCTCCGGAAGCTGATCTGGTCGACATCCAGCAGGCGATGATCGAAAAGGAACCGATTACGGTCATCATCTCTGAAAAGGGCTGGATCCGGGCACTCAAGGGCCACCAGGCGGACCTTTCGAGCCTCTCCTTCAAGCAAGGCGACAAGCTGAAGCTCTCCTTCCATGCGGAGACGACCGACAAGATCCTGGTCTTCTCCACCGGCGGCAAGTTCTTCACGCTCGGTGCGGACCGCCTGCCGGGGGGACGCGGCCATGGTGAGCCGATCCGTTTGATGGTGGAAATGGACGAGGCGCAGGATGTCGTCAGCGCCTTCGTTCACAAACCCGGACGGAACCTTCTCCTCAGCAACAACGAAGCCCGCGGATTTGTTGTCAGCGAAGATGATGTCGTTGCCAACACCCGGAAAGGCAAACAGGTCTTGAACCTCACGGCACCGGCTGAAGCTGCTTTGTGTGTCGATGCAACCGGCGATCATGTTGCGATCATTGGCGAGAACCGGAAGCTTCTTGTGTTCCCGCTCGCGCAAATCGCTCAGATGGGGCGCGGCCGCGGTGTCCGCTTGCAGCGCTACCGCGATGGCAATGTCTCTGACATCCGCGTGTTCAAAGGCGAAGATGGTCTTACCTGGACCGACAGTTCCGGGCGCAGCTTCACCCGCTCGCTGGAGGAGCTTTCCGAATGGCTCGGCGACCGCGGCCAGGCAGGCCGCCTGCCCCCGACCGGGTTCCCGCGCTCGAACAAGTTTGGGCCGAAGACGCTTTAAGCCAAGCTGGCGGCATTCAACTGCCGCCATTTTCCAGGCGACATGCCAAACGCACGTTTGAAATGACGGGACATGTGGCTTTGGTCTGCAAAGCCACCGGCCGAGGCCGCTGCTGCAAGGCATTCGCCACCAGCAAGGCCGCTCTTCACCCGCTCCAAACGGCGCATGACCAGATACCGGTGCGGGCTCGTTCCAAAAGCCGCCCGGAACTGGCGGGACAGCGCAAACCGGTCCAGACCTGAGACTGCTTCCAGATCACTCGAGTCAATCGGATCGGCCGCATGTTCCTTTAAATACTCGGCGCAGGCTCTTAGAACCGGCCAGTCGAGCGTCCGCCGGACGGGACGTGCATCATCTGAGAAGCGGCTCAAACAGCTGGCCAGATCTGCCAGAAGACCAGAAACCCTCAAGTCCCCCATTTCACCGTCGAGATCCTGCAAGGCTTCGATCAGGCTCCTCTGAAACACTGGATCCGTCAGAACGGGAGACGCAACGTGGGGCAGCGCCGTCCCCCCAAGCGCCTCCGCAATCATTTCCGGCGGGATATACATCATCCTGTAGCGCAAGCCGGTCTCTGTTCCGGCCCCGCCATCATGAACTTCATCCGGGTGGATGACGATCACCTGACCGGGACAGGACGCCCGCTCCGCACCGCGATATTTGAACCGCTGCACGCCGTGCAATGTCAGGCCAATGGCATAGGTATCATGACGGTGAGGCGAGAAGCCGTTGCCCTGGAAATTGGCTTCGATCCGCTCAATCCCGGCTTCAGTCGGCGCTACGCGAATGCCGTCCCGGCCGATTTTGCACAAACGTTCAAGACCGTTTCCGGCCACACCGCCTAGGCTGACCGTCTCTCGCCTTTCCTCAAATCCCATTCTGGAATTTTCATTCATGTTCGATACCAAATTCGTCATCGTCGTCCGCGAAAACTTGGCCATGTGGCAGAAGCTGAACGTCACTGCATTCTTGTCCACCGGCGTCGCCGCTGCCAAGCCAGACATCATCGGAATGCCTTACCAAGATGCGGACGGCAATGTCTATCATCCGATGAGCGTCCAACCTGTGATCGTTTTGGCTGCCAATGCAGATACGTTGAAGAAGATCCACCGGCGCACGCTTGACCGGCAAGTCCAATCGAGCCTTTACATCGAAGAAATGTTCTCAACCGGCCACGACAGCGCCAACCGCGCGGTCTTTGCAGAGCATACTCCAGATGGCGCAAAGGTCGCCGGCATTGCCTTTCACGCGGACAAAAAAATCGCCGACAAGATTTCCAAAGGCGCGAAGATGCACGGATAGTGGGCTTAACGGGACTGAACACCCTGTTGACCGATTGCCCCGCACCGGGATTGCGATTATGCAACACCCTGCAGGCAACTCGGGATTGCCAGCAGCCAGAATACCTACTGTGCGCGCATCAACAATGCACTCTTAGCAAGGACGTCCTCCGGCATGGCCAAGCTTGCAACGAAAAAAGGTTGCCTGACCTCGTTGAAGGTGTTGGTCGTCCTGGGGCTGATCGGCTGGGGACTGTTGTCCTGGTTCGCACCAACGGCCCATGTCCGCTACCGGCTGGACGTGACGCTGGAGGTGGATGGCGAACCGGTGACCGGCAGCGTGGTGCAGGAACTCACTGTCAACCACGGCCTTTTTCGGGGATTGTCGGGCAAACTGATCACCCGCACAGTCCGTGGCCAGGCGCTGGCCCTGGATCTTCCCGGCCGTGGCACTTTGTTCGTGACCATGGCGCTTTACTGCCCGGGGAAGACCGAATGGGGGCAATGCAAATACGGCTACGCCTATCTCGTCGACGAGGCCTGCGCGATCAAGAAGCAACAGCCCAACTTCGCGGTGTTCGTACGCCGGTTCAAGCGGCTCGACGGCTCCTGCCCCATCACTGAAGACCAACTGCCCGTCATGGTCCGGTTTGAGGACCCGCTGCGCTCTGAGACCGCGCAGCAGGTTCTGCCGCAGGATCTGGGCAAAGCATTTGGGTCTGATGTCCGGTTCGCAAGTGCTGGCCTCACCTTCACCGACATCCCCCTCTCCACTGGAATCGATAACCACTTGCCTTGGCTGTCAGACAATACCTCGCGACATCTTGGTGAGTTCACTCACGAAATGCCTCAACCGTTCTACCGAAACCTCACTCATGGCGCATTCAAAAGGATTTGGAAATGAGACATTCTGTAGAAGAATTGCAAACAATGCTGGCCTCTCGCAGTCTGGATCTTGGCTAATCTTTAATCGCTGGCCAATAAGCTATGCACTTGACATCCTTTATTAAAATATGAGTTTCAAATTTTTAACATAGCAGCGAAGTGAGAAATTTTGGCGCCATGGACAAAACCAGCGGTTTTTGCAGGAGCCATCGACACTACAGTTACACTTCCCAGACCAATTGCCCCTCGACGCGGCCGGTTTTGTTATGCACACTTGCAAAAAATCGGGAGGGAATATGGTCGCGGCGTTTACTTTTCATACCAGCGAACGGATTGTCTTTGAAAATGGCGCCGCAGCGGCGCTAGACCGGCATGCGGCGGATTTTCTGGGTGCGCGGCCCTTTCTGATCACCGATCCGGGGATCGTCTCTCTCGGACTGCAAGAAGCGTGTGAAGCAAGCCTGACCGCCGCAGGATACCAGATTGACCGCTTTTCTGAAGTCGTTGCAGATCCGCCGCAAAAACTGGTTGAAGAGGCTGTCGCGGCGGCCAAGGACCATGGCGCGACTTCAATCATCGGGTTTGGCGGCGGCTCCTCTCTGGATGTCGCCAAATTGGTCGCCCTGCTGCTCGGCAGCGGCGAAGATTTGAATGATACCTGGGGCATCGGCAACGCAAAGGGCCCCCGCCTTCCACTAATTTTGATTCCGACCACCGCGGGCACCGGATCTGAAGTGACGCCGATCTCGATCATTACGGTCGGGGCCGATGAAAAGCGCGGTGTTGTTTCTCCACACCTTTTGCCTGATTTGGCCGTTCTCGATCCGCTTTTGACCCTTGGCTTGCCGGCTCATGTGACTGCTGCCACCGGTGTGGATGCCATGGTGCATGCGATCGAAGCCTATGCTTCAAAGTCCGCCAACAACAATCCATTGTCGCGCACACTTGCGGTCGAGGCACTGAAGCTGCTCGGTGCCAATATTGAAACTGCCGTGTTTGATCCCACCAATGTGAGCGCCCGTGGCGGCATGCTGCTCGGTTCGAAACTCGCCGGAATGGCGTTTGCCAATTCCCCGGTCGCGGCCGTGCATGCCCTCGCCTACCCGATTGGCGGGACATTCCATGTACCGCACGGGCTTTCGAACGCGCTGGTCCTCCCGCATGTGCTTGAATTCAACAACGCGGTTGCTGCACCCACCTACGCGGACCTTGCCCCTGCACTGTTTCCGGATCTGATCGAACTTGCCAGCGCCGACGAGCGCGCGGATGCCTTTGCAAAGCGTCTCGCCGCACTTACGGAAAATCTCGGCCTGCAGACCCGTTTGAGTGAAGTTGGTATCTCTGAAAAGGATCTGCCGAAAATGGCGAGTGATGCCATGAAACAAACCCGTCTTCTGGTGAATAATCCGCGTGAAGTGACCGAGACGGATGCCTTCAACATTTATGCGGCTGCCCTATGACGGCAAACAAATCTGCAGCGCCGGAACGCGCGAAACCAATGCAGCGTTCAGATTTCCAAAGTTTCCTGGAAATCCCCACCCGGTGGATGGATGTGGACATGTATGGTCATGTCAACAATGTCCAGTACCTGAGTTACTTCGATACAGCCGTGAACAGCTGGTATATCGAAAATGGTCTGCTGGATCCGATGCGCGGAGAAACCGTGTTTCTTGTTGCTGAGACGGGTTGCAATTATTTCGCGGAGCTGTTGTTCCCGAGCATTGTTTCAGCGGGTCTCAGAATAGAACAAATCGGCAAAAGCTCAGTGGTTTTCCGGGTCGGTCTCTTTTCCGGTGAAGACCTTCAGACTGCCGCGCACGGCCGCTTTGTTCATATCCATGTTGACAGACGAACCCGGCGCCCGCTTCCAATTCCGGACAAAACCCGCAAGGTTCTGGAAACACTGTGTTAGAGAACTAGATGCCAACAAAGTTGCTATTCGATAGAGCAGAATTCTCCACATCCCAACAAGTAGCGCACTGTTGATCAACAGCCGACTACCCACAGCTTATCCACACGCTAGCAACAGGTTATAGACAGGCTGTTCCACACGCCGTTGCCGAAAGCCCACTCGATTTATGAACGGCCGGCTTTAGGAAAAATTCTTCATCAAACGAGACTTCTCACGCTGCCAGTCGCGTTTTTTCTCCGTCTCGCGCTTGTCATGAAGTTTCTTGCCGCGCGCCAGGGCCAGTTCCAGTTTCGCCCGCCCCTGTTCATTAAAATAGAGCTTGAGCGGCACAATCGTCTTGCCGTCTTTTTGAACGGCTCCGGCCAGCTTACCGATTTCGCGCTTGTGCAAAAGCAGCTTACGCGGACGGCGCGGTTCATGGTTGAACCGGTTCCCCTGCAAATACTCCGGGATATAGACGTTGTAGATCCAGATCTCGCCCTTGTGCTCGGCAGCGTAAGACTCGCCAATATTCGCCTTTCCCGTGCGAAGGGATTTGACTTCCGTCCCCTTCAGCTCGATGCCGGCTTCCAGCGTGTCTTCGATCTCGTAATTGAACCGGGCCTTCCGGTTGTCGGAGATGATGGTCCGGCCCGGATGCCCCCCTTTTTTCGGAGCCATAAGCGTATTCCTGGGGCGTGCCGCAGCACGCCCTTCTTTGTATTAGTTGATCAGACCTGCATGCGACAACGCGCTACGGATCTCTGCCTGTGTGCCTTCGGAAATCGGAACGAGCGGCAAACGCAGCTCTTCGTCGATCTTACCCAAAAGCGACAAGGCATATTTGGCCCCTGTTGGGCTCGGTTCAAGGAACAAGGCCCGATGAAGCGGTGCCAGACGGTCCTGATACTCAAGCGCCTTCGCGTAATCACCGGCAAGTGTCGCAGCCTGAAACTCCGAACACAGCCGCGGTGCGACATTGGCTGTTACCGAAATGCAGCCCGCCCCGCCATGTGCATTGAAAGCCAACGCAGAAATATCTTCACCGGAGAGCTGAATGAAATCCGGACCGCACAGCTGGCGCTGCCGCGAAACCTTTGCCATGTCCGCAGTTGCGTCCTTTACACCTTTGATGTTGTCGCAGGTCTCAAAGAGCTCGGCCATGGTCTCCGGTGTCATGTCGATGATTGACCGCCCCGGAATGTTGTAAATGATGATCGGAATCCCGACAGCATCATTGATCGCCTTGTAGTGCGCCTTCAGGCCCGCCTGGTTTGGTTTGTTGTAGTAAGGCGTCACCACCAGAAGCGCGTCCGCACCCGCCTTTTCAGCGTGCTGGGCAAAATCAATCGCTTCGATCGTGTTGTTCGAGCCTGCGCCGGCGATCACCGGAACACGGCCGCTGGCAGCCTCAATGCAGAGCTCGATGACACGCTTGTGTTCATCGTGGCCAAGTGTCGGGCTCTCACCAGTGGTTCCGACCGGAACGAGGCCAGTGGAGCCTTCCTTAATCTGCCAATCCACGAACTCCTGAAACCGTTTCTCATCAAGCGCACCGTCCTTGAAGGGCGTAATAAGCGCTGGGATGGAGCCTTTAAACATCTCGGTTTCCTTTTGGATCGGCAGTACGTGGCTAAGCTTGGGACGAATGCCCAAAGAGTTCTAACGGAGGCGCAACATACTCACCCGGCCCGCTTCCGGCAATCCTGCAACTGCTGTTTAGAAGGCTCAATTTCGCTTTTCTTGCGGCTGTTGCACCATTGGTTCGGATTTCACCCACCTGGTGGCTGTGTCGTTTAAGCAATCTTCCTATGGCAGCCGCCGCGCGCTCCAGTTATCTTTTAAAAAAACACAACATATCCTAGGGAGAACCACCTTGACGCTTGCACAAGAGGAACCGCCGCACGCTGTCCCATCCAGCGCTCCGGTCAGCTTGACTTATCAAAGCCCGGACGGCTTGACGCTGGCGGCAAAAGAATGGCCCGTGCCACAGTCCGCGGCAAAAGACGAAAAAGTCACGGTCCTCTGCCTTCCCGGCCTTTCGAGAAACACGCGGGATTTCAACGAGATCGCAGCTTTTCTTCAAGGCCAGGGTCACCGTGTTATCGCCCTTGACTATCGCGGACGCGGCGACAGTGATTGGGACCCGGAGTGGCAGAACTACGCGCTTCCCGTTGAGGAAAAGGACATCGATGCCGCGATCGAGGCGTTCAAACTCGATCGTTTTGCGATTTTGGGCACATCCCGGGGCGGACTGCATGCACTCGCAATGGCCCACCGGTATCCACCCGAGCGGCTGGCCGCCGTGATTTTCAATGACATCGGGCCGCATATCGAGATGCGGGCCATCCATCGGATTGCGGCAACACTTGGCCGCAACATGTCCTATGCGTCCCTTGATGAGGTCGCCGGCTCGCTCCGGCACATGCTCGGAATGCAGTTTCCGGTGTTTTCAGCTGACGATTGGCTGAAAATGGCGGGCCAGGTTGCCTCTGAGAAGGATGGAAAGGTTTTGCTCGACTACGATCCGGCGCTTGGGCATCAATTTGCAAGTCTTGATGACGGCGCTCCGGTTCCCGATCTTTGGCCACTTTATGAATTCTTGAAAGACAGGCCAGTCATGGTAATCCGGGGTGAAAAATCAGACCTTTTGGGGGAAGACACTGCACAAAGGATGGTGGATAGCCACTTGAGCGCTGTGCTTCACACGGTTGAGGGCCAAGGTCATGCGCCTGTTTTGTGGGACAGCGAGACGCATCAGCGTATCGGAGAATTTTTGAGCAAGGTCTGACAATCCCTGTATTTGTCCGGCCGTTGCGCCAAACAAAGAGAGAAAAAGCCGGGACCCTTTTGGGTTCCGGCTTTTTTCTTTGCCGCAGGTCGTGCTGGGCAAAAAGAAAACCCGGCGTTTCCGCCGGGTTTTCCATCAAACCTTAAGATAAGGATTGATTAGAACGTGCGCTGTACGCGGAAGGTAACAGTCATGTCCTGGTTGTCGGTAGCGCCGCCACCGAAGTCTTCGTCACGGTATTCGAATTCAGTACCGATTACGAGACCGGAGACCGGTGTCCAGCCGAGGGTCGCGTGTGCGGACCAAGCGGACAAGTCGTTGACGTTGTTCAGAGCGTCGATATCCCAGTACTGACCTTGAACCGCGGTGTAGATGGTCGGGGTCCAGTAGTGAGTGATACCAGCTGCAACGCCCCAACCGGTGGAGTTGGACAGGCCAGTGCCAGCAGCATTGAGGGTCGCGTCGTAGGAACCGTATGCTTCGTGGATGTAGCCGATTGCACCGTCAGCGTAGACAGCGCGCAGGCCGAGGCCAGTGTTGGAGCCGAGCATCGGCAGGTTGAAGCGTGCAGATGCACCGATCGCCCAACCGGTCTCAGAGTCAACCGGAGCTGTGGAAGCACGGTTAGCTTTAACAACACCCATCAACTGAGCGCCGCCCCAACCCTGAACTACGTTCACGTTGGCAACGAGAGCCGGGTAGCGGAAGCCACCGCGGGAGTAACCGCCGATGTAAGTGCTCGGGGAGCGCTCACCGGTGTTGGACTCGAGAGAGACGCTTGCAGACAGGCCGTTACCGAAGGTAGCGGTGTAAGCTGCGAGGTTTGCACGGGAGTCAAGACCCTGACCGATGCGAGAACCCCAGGATTCACCAGTCCAGTAGTCGAAGAAAGAACCGGTACGACCGAAGGTGAAGCCGCCGAGCTGGACGAATGCGTCCCAAAGCTCAGTGTTGCCGCCAGCGGAACCGAAGTTGGAGTTGTTGGAAGTGAACCAAACGTCGGTGTAGGTGCGCAGCAGGCCGAATTCGGTCTGTGTACGAGCGTCGAGGCGGATGTAACCACGAGCACGGAAACGAAGGCTGTCGTCAGCCTTGGAGTCCCAAGAGTTCGGGCCGTCGTTGCCGAAGTCAGAGATGCCGTAGTCGGCACGAACACGACCACCTACACGCAGGCAGGTTTCGGTGCCCGGGATGTAGAAGAAGCGAGCGCCGTAAGCGTCACAGATACGTACGTAGTCAACCGGCTCCGGAGCAACCGGAAGATCAGCTGCCTGAGCAGTTGTGGCGGTAGCAACGGCTGCAGCGCCGAGCATCATGCCCTTAAAGAGTTTCATGTCTGACCTCCAAAATCAGTCAAATTTGCCAGCATCAAAGTGATGCCATTATCCCCGCGAATAATTTCTGTATTTGCTTCCTGCCGGAGGTTGGACGTCCGCGGTATGCAAATCAGTGCGGCCCGAAGCCGCTCGCAGTTGTGACCATACGCATCCCGATCTGCCGTTCAACTCAGAAATCCGGTTTGGAGCCGCAGGGCAGGGTTTTCAGAAACCGGTGTTGCGTGAATGTCACAAAATCAGCCCCGACGTTTAGGATTTGGTAGGATTTAGAGACGTTTGAGGGTGTTAAAAGGGGTTTCTGAGCTGGTTCTGCTCCACAGAGCAGCATGGGTTCGACGCCCCAAAAGACCGGAATCGCGCCGAGGAATCGCTTCGCGCCTCAACTCCGGTCGCAGAGCGCCCTTAGATTGTGGTTCCTGAGGACGGCCGCTGAATGCAGCTCCGGTCGCTAAGGTTTTTCCGGGCTTTGGGTTGCTTCAAGGACGATCGACACCTTGGACGTCTGCCCTTTCCCGTCGAGAATCATGAGATCGGCAAAGCCGGAGCCGGGCGCGTTCCAAAAGAATCGGCGTTCAAACGTGGCCTTGCCCGTCGGTGTTCCGTTTACGAAGAGCCGGAACGGCCGTTGACCGCCATCAAACTTGACGACCATTGGATGTGCGCCTTCAGAGGAGGTCCTGCCAATCTGCAGTCTTGCACCATCCGGCGGGAAGGTGATTCCCAAACGGCTGGTGGTCCTGGTCATCTTTGGACGGGATTTGACACGGGCATAACGGAGCGGTTCGGGAAGTGGCCGCATCGCGGCGTGAGCGATGTCTTCCGGCGGTTTGGGCAAAGGTTCCCGCCCCGCGGCCAATGACTGATAGGCTTCATGAAGGATTGGCACCGCTGACGACGCACCGGTTTGGCCCGGGACTGGCGACCCATCGGCCCGGCCTGTCCAGATGCCCACCACATAGCGGCCGTCATATCCAACAGCCCAGGCATCGCGATAGCCATAGGACGTGCCGGTTTTGTACGCGATGGCCCCTTTTGCGGGATTGAGAGGCTGCGGCAAGCCGGACAGACTGTCAGTGACTTGATACGCCGACTTCTCATTCAGAACCGGCATGGCCTGCCGCGCAGCCCCCGAACCAGACTTGCATGGGTATCGACAGGATCGCAGTTCAACTGGCTCTCCGCGCCGCGCGAGGGCGGCATAGGTCTGCGTGAGGTCGCGGAGCGACAATCCGATTCCCCCAAGACCAATGGCAAGCCCCGGCGCACTGCCTGGTTCCAGCTGCGGCTGAACGCCCGCCCGTCTCAACCGGGCAAGAAGTCTGGTCGGACCAACTGATTCCAGAAGCTGGACCGCAGGTGTGTTCAAGGAAAGTTGCAGGGCCTCATCCAAAGTGACCGTTCCCTGATAGCCCCGATCAAAATTGGTAGGACGATAACCAGCGATGTTGGTTGGCCTGTCGACAATCAGGCTGTCCGGCTGGCCAATCCCCTCTTCAAAGGCGAGCCCATATATAAAGGGTTTCAAGGCAGACCCGGGTGACCGAGTTGCCCGGGTCATGTCCACGTGTCCTTCCCGGCTTTCATCCAGAAGGTCAGGCGCGCCTATGCTTGCCAGGATCTCGCCGGACTTATGATCCGCAACCACCATGGCGATCGACAGCGGTGCGGGCATGACCGCCGCCCGCCGGCGAGCGAGATCTTCCAAGGCCTGTTGCAAGTCCCGGTCCAGTGTCAGACGCAGAACCGGCTCGGAAGCATAGGCCGCCCGTGCCTCCCGGGTCTCATGGGCTGCAAGCAGCGGCATTGGATGCCGTTCGGCCCGAAGTGGTTCGCTGGCTGCGGATCTAGCTTCCTCTTCACCCAGCACACCTTCCCGGACTGCACGCGCCAGCACACGGTTGCGGGCCTTCAGTGCATTTTTGGGATGTCTGTCAGGGCGCCGGTTCTCCGGGCTTTGCGGCAAGGCCACAAGAAGGGCCGCTTCGGCCGGGGTCAAACGCCGCGGCTCCTTGCCGAACCAGGTGAGGCTTGCCGCCCGGACCCCTTCCAGATTGCCGCCAAAGGGTGCGCGCAAGGCATAAAGATGCAGGATCTCGTCCTTGGTGGCCACCTGCTCCAGCTGAACAGCCTTGAGGATCTGCTGATACTTACGTTTCAGCGACTTGGTCGGCGTCTCGTCCAGAAGCCGGGCAACCTGCATTGTCAGGGTCGAGCCACCGGACACAAGCTGTCCGCTGGCAATTGCCTGCAAAGCGGCGCGGCCCAATGCCAAAACGTCAACACCGCCATGCTGGCGGAACCTATTGTCCTCATAGGCGAGCAGCAGTTCGAAATAGAGCGGATCGATCTCCTCAAGGCTGACCGGCAAACGCCATTTGGAATCAGTGCTTGTGAAAGCCCGCAGCAAGCGATCTTCACGATCGAGAACGACTGTCGACACAGATAGATCGGCAGCTTTCGGTAGAGGCGGCAGTTGCCGGTAGTCCGCAAAAACGGTCCAGGCAGCGGTGCCGAGTGCCAGAAGACCACCGGCGCCAGCAATGAGCCCCCATCGTTTCACTGACCGTCTGTTCATCCGTTCACGCACCGCACAGCTTTTCTACCTGGTCGGCCCAAGCACCACGAAACCAGCGGTTTCCGTGATGGCCCGCCGATCCGGCCGGTACATGTCTTCAACCGAAGCCGGTGGATGCGTGAACGTCCCCGGTGTCGCCGCGCGCGCGAGATACGCAAAGGTCAGCTCCCGGTTGCCCCAATTGCTTTCATCGACCGAGACTTCGAACCGGTCGGAATAGAACGCGCTGTAATCCGGTTGGTCGATCGTTGAAAGGAATGACAAGCCGCCGAGATCACCGGACCGTACAAGGCGCGGATTGTCGATTGAAAGCCCTGCGGGCAAACGGTCGACGACCATCAACCTGCCCGGCTGATCAGAGAGCGGCCGTACGGTCAGGACAACGGCGATCCGGGTATTCACGGGCACCGCGGACGGGTCAATGACATTGCCATCGAGGTCATAGAGTGTCCGTTCGACGGCATAATCCTTGCCGCCAGCCGGTTCCGGACTGAGCGGCTGACCGGCAATCGACATCAGCACTTCAGTTGGCTTTTCGCCGGCATTGCGGACATCCACCTGGCCGGACTTCAACTCGTCAAAGCCAAGTGTCCAGGCAAGCCGGCCCGGTGTTTCCACACCATCCACAGACAGGCGGGCCTCTTCCGCCGACTCGTTCAGCGCATTCGCTGCGAGCAGCAACCACGCCATATCCTGTGTTGACCGGCTCCGGGCGCTGCTGTCCACCGATGTCAGTTCTGAAACCGCGCGGGTGTTCAACTGCTCACTGACAGAAGCCGTCACCACATAATCAGTGACACCAGCCGCATCGCGAAGCTTTGATCCAAAGTCTTCCCGGTAAGTGCTGGATGCTGTCCGATCCAATGCATCAAGAGCGGCCCCAAATCCAGTGGCGGCCCGTTCGTCTTCACCGTAGAGCGCAAGACCGGCCGCAAGCTGCGCCTTGGCGAGCGGTGTCGCAAAGTTCTGCAGTTTGGCGTCCAGATAGTATCTAAGATCCCCCATGGAGGCCCGGCCATTGCGCGCCAGGACATAAAGCGCATAGGCAATGTCCTCACCACCACTTTCAAAGTCCGACGCGTAGGCAAGCCTGTTTTCCAGATTGTCGAGCGCGGACGTGAAGGCGAGATCTGGAACCAGGTAGCCCTTTTCCCGCGCCCGGGTCAGGAAGTCGGCAACATAAGCATCAAGCCAGGTTCCACCACTGCCATAGCTGCTCCAGAGCCCGAAGGATCCGCCAGAGGACTGATTGGCAAGAACGGCGGCAATCGCCTTGACCACCCGTTCACGAATTTCATCGTCTCCGCCAAGGCCGGCTGCTTCGGCAACGTCGCTCAAGTATAGCAGCGGCAACGCCCGGCTGGTGGTCTGCTCGGTACAGCCATACGGATACCGATCCAGTGCTGCCAGAAGGCCAGCGACATCTATGCGTGCCGCCCCACCGGCTGTCAGCGTGACCTTCACACTGTCTCCGCGCAGATCGTCAAAGCTGGCGGCGTCTACCTCAAGCTTGTTCCCCGGCGCCAAATCGAACGCGTAACTGCGCAGAACTTCAGGCTGGGTGTCCTTGATATCGAGATTGATCCGCTTGACGACGGTTTGGGCGTCGGGCCCGGTCAGGGAGGCAACGATTTCGGCGCTTCCCAGTGCGTCGCCGGCCGCCATCGGCAGAATGACTTGTGCTTTCTTGCCCGGCTCCAGATCGAGAACTCTGGGCTCGCTCGGACCGTCTCCGAGGCTCAACCCGTTGCTTGCAGTCAGCTCCAGATCGTAGGCACCTGACGGGGCATCGACCGGGTCGATTTCCAGAACCAGCCGGGATGTATCGCCCGGGGCAAGAAAGGCCGGTGAGCTCGCCGTCATGACGATCGGGGCTCTGACCTCGACCTCTTGTTCTCCATGACCGACACCGGATTTGCTCCATGCCACGGTGATCACGCGCAAGGCACCGTTGAAATCCGGCACATCAAACGAGACGAGCGCCTCGCCATTGTCATCAACTTTCACAAGGCCGGAGAACAACGCCACAGGTTCGTCATCCGGCGGCGGCGCGTCCAAACGCATGCCCATGCCGTCCCCGCCGGAGCGAACCTTGCCCCGCGCGCCAGACATCCGGTCAATGAGCTGGCCATAAAGATCGCGGATATCGCTTCCGAGGCGGCGCTGACCGAAATACCACTTTTCAGGGGCTGGCGTTTCATAGGCCGTCAGGTTGAGTATTCCGACGTCCACCGCGGCAACCGTGATGTAAGCCTCTTCACCTGCGGCCAGATTGGCAAGTTGGACCTGAACATCCAGCCGGGTTTGTGGCCGGATCATCGACGGCAGATTCATCGCAACTTCAAGATCCCGATTACCGGGGTCGACCTGCAGCCAGGAGAGCCCCATAGCGCGCGACGGCATCTGGGCTTGATCAACATCCATCGGCCGGTAGAGGCTGGCCGTGATGTAGACCCCTGCCCCCCAGGCCGCGTCCACCGGAATGTCGACCTCCGTCTCTTCTCCGGAGGCGTCTATTGTTCGGGTGGAGAGAAGACCGCCAGACACCACGTTGATCACAGCCGTACCCGCCATTTGCGGTTTCAAGCGAAGTTTTGCAATTTCACCTGGTCGGTAATTTTCCTTGTCGAGCCCGACATCGAGATAGTCCGGCGTGTCGGATGTCGCATTGGCGGTGTACCAGCCCGCCTGAAAGGCCACCCGTGTTGCGGTCTGCAGCGCGCCGCTGCCTTCAATGTCCAGGCGGTACTCGCCCCATTCAACAGGAAGCGACAGACTGGCCGGCTGGGCTTCTGACACATCGAGGGTTCCTGTCGAGATCCGGCGGGTCGAGGTGATCGGCTCGTACGACCAGCGGCCATCCAGCCGGTACCATTGGTAGCGCCGGTCGACCTTGGACAGCGTCCAGCTCAAGCCGTTTACCGCGATCCGCTCGCCGGTTTCGCCAATCACAATTACTGTAAAGTCGGCAGGACCACCCTCATCGACACCGCCGTCAAAGGCGGGCCGGATCCCGATGCGCGGCCCGTCGAGGCTGACTGGCAGATCCAGCGTCCGCTCGACATAACGTCCTCCGGTTTCCACAAGACGGGCGACAATCTCAGCTTCGTAAAGACCCGTTGTCTCCGGCAGCTCCGGCAAATCGGCAGCGAAGGTCAACGCGCCTTGGTCATCTGTTCGAAGCCCGGACGGCAAGCGCGTGCGCTCAGAATAAGCGTCCGAGTCTTCAATACCAAAACGATATCCCGGATACGCCTCCATAGTGCGCACCGGGCGCGCAATTACATCGCCTTCCAGCGATTGGCCACTTGCGGGGGATCCATATAAAAACTTGGCAGACAATGAGACGTCGAGCGGTTCAGTTCGGCTGAAGGTCTCAGAGGCCGTTTCCAGCGTGAAATCGACCCTCTCCGGCTGATAGTCCTCGACAAGGAAGGTCTTGTCCGCAAGCGCTTCGCCATCTGGATCCAGCAGGACCTGCCAAGACCAGATGCCCTGTTGGGCGGTCGGACTCAAATCAATGTCCTGAACATATCCGCCGAGACCGCCATCCTGCAGCGTGTACCGCGCATGTTCGACCCCGTCCGGGCGCCGGACAATGAATGTCAACGGCAAACCGGTCTGGGCTTCGGCCTTCGCTGTTCTGAGCAAAGCCTGCGCATGAACGGTCTCACCAGCCTTGTAGATGCCACGATCAGACCAGGCGAAGACGTCCAAGGGACCGGGTGCCGGGCGTCCGTCGACGCCGCGGTCTGACAGATCAAAGGCGGGTTTGCGCAAATCCAGGAAGCCGTAATCGCCCTCTGCCGTTTCTGCGACCAGAATGCCCGGCGCACTGCCCCCGCGCCCGAGGGTCAGACCTGCGGCGAACCTGGCAAACCCGTCTGCATCGGTTTCACTCGTTCCGAGGATCTCGTTGTTGACAGCCATCAGCCGGACACTGACGCCTGTCAGCGCCTCAGCGCTGGACAGGGACCGGACATTGGCCGCAATTCCATCCGTACCGGACATGGCGGTAAGCCCAAGATCAGAAACGAGGAACCACTGTGTTGCGAGCGGGCCCCACTGGTTCTTCACGTCCAGCTTTGACCTTGCGGTCATGGCGTAAATCCCGGGCTTCATCTCAAGCCCGGTTTCGGATAACGGGATGGCGGTCGTGATGTCCTGATTGAGCTCATTGCCGGTCTCGACGACACCGCTCCAGACCTTTTCTCCAAGATCTTCCTCGATCTGGTCTGCCTGATAGCTGCCCAGTTGGCGCAGGAAGCGGTTGTCTCTCAGGACATCGGCTACCGACCGGTCGCCGATCCGATAGATGGTTGCTTCAACTTCGTTGGTGTTGACCGAAACGATCGGGATCGTGGGATCCCCACCTGCGGGAAGTACATAAGACCGGCCAAGGAAGTTGACTGACGGACTGCGATCCCGGACATAAATCGAGAGGTCTGAAGACTTTTCGAGCACCTCGCCGTCAGCTGCCGGCAGGCCGCTGCGCGCTGTCAGTTGATAGCGCGCGCCATGGCGTACACCTTCGGCGCAAACTTGGGACCCATCGGTTTCAATCGATACTGTTCCGTCACCCCGGACAGAAACATACGGGCTCAGATCTTCCCCGACCGGCAGCTTCTGCGAAAACACCAGACAGATCCGCGGCGTTGCACTGTCCGAATCGACCTGATGATCGACGATCCGGAAGCCATGCTCCGCCATCAGTTTGTCGTAGCGCCGGCGGACGGAGCCCCGTTCTTCGAGTGCAAGCGAGGCGCGAAGAGACTTGATGGCTGCTTTGTAGTCTTGTCGAAGGGAAAGACCGCGACCCAGATATTCGAGCGCAAAAGCCTGTTCCTCAGGCGTTCCAGCCCGCAAATAGGCGTTGACCGCGGCCGAGACGAGGTTCTTGCGCTTTGTTTCCCGCTCCTGCCAATCGTTTGGATCTTGCAGAATGAGCGCTGTCGACAGTTGAACCCATGGATCGAACCGCGTTGGGTCCAATGCGATCAGCTGGAGGAAATCGGCCTCTGCCAGAGCGTTGTTGTTGTTGGCAAGCGCGTTTGAACCATTGCGGCGGATTTCATCTGCATCGGTGCTGTTTGGCCGGACCGTCTCTTCGATCCGCTGCAAATAGGTTTCCGCTGCTTCCAAAGTGTCACGGCTTAGAAAATCAAGCTCAGCCTTTCTTTCACCAGTGGTCGCAAAGGTCGATCGCTGAACCTCCACCACGCGGCCGGCAACCGCCCCGGCAAAACTCTGCATCTGCCCGGCGGAGGATTTTAGAAAACACCACCCGGCACTGGTGTTGTACGTGAAGGCTTCGCACTGGTTGTCGCTGAGACACGCCGACTTGCAGCCATCAAGGTCCACATCCTTGACCGTCTGATAATCACCGCCGAAGAAATCCGCGTCCTCAATGGTGACGATCCGTCTGTCCTGGGCGTCAGCTGTTTCGATGAACCCATCGACTACCATTCCGCCGGTCAAGAGTGCTCCGGCGACTAAGAAAGAGACTCTGAAAACAGATCTATCTGATTGATTTTGATAAGAATAATTCAAAGAACGCCACATGGCCTGTCCTCCCGGGCCGAATAACTCAAGCTATGAAGGCACCGGAAGATGACGAGGACAAGGCAATTTTTCTGAAATGCAAGCCTGGAGGCCGGTTCAGCCGACGCGGGAGACCAGCTCTTCAATCAATAGATTGACCTCCTGAGCAGCTTTGCTGGACGGTGCATTTTCAGTCACGGACGCTCCCCGGCCCATGGCAGACGCAAAAACGGTCCTGTTGCCAAGTCGTGCGCCCAAAGTGTCATAGCCGGATGCGGCAATTGCATCGGCCATTTCGCCGGTCAAGGAAGCCCGCGGAGGGACCCGGTTCATGACAAGAAGTGCCGGGGTATCTTCCCGGGCTGCCAGATCGATGGTCTGGGATGTCGCCCACAGGTCCACCGGGGTTGGCTGAATTGGCACGATCACAAAGTCGGCGGCATCAATTGCGGGCTTGGCATCCGTATCCGTTTTCGGCGGCGTGTCGATGATCACGTACCCATGCGACCGGGCCAGAGACCGGGCTTCCCGCCGGGCCCCCCACCCGGAGGCGGTGCGAAATTCCAATCCGGTTTCATCTTCGCCAAGCGTTTCTTCGCGGGTCTCATACCAAGTGCCCAATGAGCCTTGCGGATCCACATCGAGAATGGCGACCGGCTCCCCGGATCTGGCTGCCAGTGCAACAGCAAGATGTGCTGCAAGGGTTGTCTTACCGGACCCGCCTTTTTGTTGTGCAACTGTAAGAATTCGTCCGGACATCAACACCTCCATGCTTCGCCGCCATATTGCGCCGCACTCTTTCGCATTGCAACACGTAGAAAACCGTGTTTCGTTAACCCATACATCATTTGTACCAGTGATAATTATATCCATAGGTTGTGAAACTATTCGGAGATTCAACCTGAAAAGCTTGCAAGCCAGGACATGGGCGCTGCGCTGGAGAAACCCGGCACTTTGCAGGGCGCTTTTGGAAAAAGCCATGGATGCTCGGACAGTGTCGGCCTTGGATGGACGGCCGCTGGCCTTCAATCTTTCCTGGTTGGAACGTTGGCGCGGTAACTTCAAATCCGCCGGTGAGCTGGCGGATGCCGCCTTTCAGTCCATGTCAAAACAGTCCGATCCGGAAGGTTGGGCAGAACTTCTCGTGGTCAAGGCCGTTTGCGCCTACAGCCTCGGAGATCACAAGCTCGCAGACGAATTCCTGAAGGACGGTTTTGAAACGCTTGGCCCGCATGCGGAGAGCGGTGCCGGTATTGAGGTGCTGACCATTCTGGCGACCTTACGGCAGTACTCGGAAAACTATGACGAGGCCCTGACGCATCTTCGAGACGCCTTGCAGATCGCAGAGGACACCGGTCTTTATTTCGAGCCCGGGCGCGTGTTGCACAATCTTTGCCGCGTCAATTGCCTTGCCGGAAACATTGATGCTGCACTCGATGCAGGCCGGCAGAGTGTTGAACAGAACCGCTCGCGGCGGAACGCAATCATGCTGCCCTATGCCGAGGAAGTTTATGCCGGCGCGCTTGTTGCCAGCGGAGACTATGCAAAGGCCCGCGAAGAAGCTGAGAGAGGTCTGGCAGCGGCTGTTTTCAGCGATGATCCGCGGGTCACTTGCCAGCTGCATTTTGCAATCGGCTCAAGCTACTTGAAAGAGAAACGACCGGCGGACGCGCTGAAAGTCTTCGAACAGGGCCTCACAGAAGCTACCGCGTTCGATTATCACCTCTGGATCCGGAACTTTCACCTGCACCTCTCCCAGACCCACGAAGCCATCGGCACATTCCAGCAGGCGCTCGCACATCTCAAAGTCTATGCCGAGATGCAAGCGACCCAGTTCAAGGTTGAAGCACACCGGCAAAGCTATGAACTGCGCAGCCAACTGGAGTACCAGCTCGCCCGCCGCAGCGCGGAGTACGAACGCGAGCTTCGCGATCAAAGCGTCCGGCTGAATACAGAATTGGTCCAGGCCAATAAGACGCTGCAGATGTTGAACCGGCGCATTGAACACAACGCTCTGCACGATGCGCTGACCGGCATCGGTAACCGGCGCATGATGACCCAGTATTTCGGCCGGGCGGAACAGTCCGATAACAGCGCTAAAGAAATTGCGGCACTTCTTATCGACCTTGACGGCTTCAAATCCATCAATGACCGGTTTGGTCACGCAACAGGCGATGAAGTCATCAAGGTCATCAGTGAGCGCTTGAGAACGCTCCTGCTTGACCAGGAACTCCTGGTGCGCATGGGCGGCGACGAGTTTCTGGTGGCCTCAACGATAAGAACGGATCAGGGCGAGCTGACAAAGCTCGCGCAGGATATCCTTGACCGGATCAACCAGCCGATAGATTTGCCCGGCGATAAAGGGGCGGTCGGTGCGAGTATCGGGATTTCCGTTACCAGGATCCGGCCAAATCTGGAACGCAGCCTCCTTCAGGCAGCGGACGAGGCGATGTATGCCGCCAAACGCTCTGGCCGAAATCAGGCGTTCATGGAACCGTTTCCCGCAAAAACCGGCTCATAAGGTCCGCCTGATTTCTTTTTTACCGCCCACCGAGTGCGTAATAGACATTCCAGGAGGGGCGCCCGGTGACGGGCATGCCGTATTTCGCTTCCGCAGCCCGGATGCCCTTCCGCGTCATCGGGCCAACCTTGCCGTCGGGCTCACCAACATTGAAGCCGTTCCTGTTCAAAAGCTTTTGCAGCTCCAAACGCTGCGCTCTGGAAAGACCGGGATTGTCCGTTGGCCACGGCGTCATGATCGGATCGCCGCCGGAAACAAGCTCAGACAGCACCGCGATTGCGAGACCATAAGACGTCGACGCGTTGTAAGATCTGAGCGCCTTGAAATTGCGTGTCACAAGGAAAGCCGGGCCGTTGGCACCTGCAGGCCGGATCAACGCCGTGTCTGCCTTGCTTTTGAAGGTGCTGCCATCGAGATTCCTAAGACCGCGCTTGGTCCAGGTGCTCATGGAGGCATAGTTCTTGCGGCCCGAGGGGCCGGAATAGCCTTTGGGCACCTTCACCTCAAAACCCCACAAACGGCTGTTGCGCCATCCGGCATTTTTCAGGAAGTTCGCCGTGGATGCCAAGGCATCTGGAACAGAGTTCACAAGGTCCTTGCGCCCGTCTCCGTCAAAATCGACGGCAAGACTGGCAAACGTTGTCGGCATGAACTGGGTTTGTCCGAAGGCGCCCGCCCATGAACCTTGGAAGTCGTCCATCCGGACATCGCCGCGCGAGGCAATCTGAAGCGTTTTCATCAGCTCGCCGCGAAAATACTTCTGTCGGCGTTTGCCGGCACACACCAGATTGGCAAGGGCGTGCGGGGTATAAAAATCGCCGCGGAAATTGCCGTAATCGCTCTCAATTCCCCAGACCGCCAAAACGATGTGCTTGTCGACGCCGTAACGTTTTTCGACAGCATCCAGGGTCCGGGCATGCTTTTTCAGGTTCGCCTTACCATCCTGGATCCGCTGTGGATCAACGAGGAACGCCATGTAGTCCCAGATCTCGGTCTTGAATTCCGGCTGAGCCGTTGAAAAGCGGATGACTTTCTCGTCGTATTTCGCGCCCGATAGCATCTTCTGAGCAACTTCCGGCCGGACGCCTGCCGAAATCGCTTGCTGTTTCAGCGATGCAACGCAGCTTTCAATGGCCAAGGCAGGCGTTGCAAGAGTGGCCGCTCCCAAAACCGCCAACATCATGACCGAAGAGAAAACACCTGAAGATCTTCGCCGCATACCCAGTCCCGCCAGCTTTTGAATCACCGTGCGGAAACGCTGCCACGGGACCGCGACCGAAATGCGGCAGGAAGATGAACTTGGCCGTTATCAAAGGAAATCAGACTAACAGGCGCGTTTTCGAGGCCGATAAACCAAAAATCCCGGCTTGGAGCCGGGATCTTGTTTTCCACCCTGTATGTCCCGGCTCAAGGCCGAGACTGCGGAGAAGCATTATTTGCCTTCGATCAGCTTGCGGCGCAGCCAGCTGGAGGTCTGATCCATCAAGATCACGACAACAATGGTCAGAATGATGATGTAGCTGGTGTTCTCCCAGTCGCGGGAGGTTTTCATGGTTTCCACCAGCATCAAGCCGATACCGCCTGCCCCAAGCGCGCCGATAACCGTCGCCGAACGGGTGTTCGATTCCAGGAAGTAGAGCACTTGGGAAACAAAAACCGGCAGGATCTGCGGAATAACGCCGAACCGGTACCGCTGGATCTGATTTGCGCCGGTGGCACGCACGCCTTCGACCTGTTTGTTGTCAATGTTTTCCAAAGCTTCGGAGAAGAGCTTACCGAGCGTTCCCGTATCCGTGAAGGCAATCGCCAGCGCACCGGTCAACGGTCCAAGACCGAAGGCACGGATGAAGATCAGCGACCAGATCAGCATGTCGATGCCACGCAGGAAGTCGAAGAGACGCCGGACCCCGAACCTCAGGAACATTGAGGGCGTGAAGTTCCGGGCCGCGAGAAACGCGAGCGGGAGGCCGAACAAGGCAGCTGTGATTGTTCCAAGCACCGCCATCATGATTGTTTCAAACAGCGCTACAAAAATCTCACCATGCTGCCAGTCCGGGTTCTCCAGGAAGTCGTGAACCATGTACCAGAGATTTGAGTAGTCCGGGTTTAGCCGATCCGCGCTCAAGGCAAGCGCATAAAGTTGGCTGAACGACTTGCCGTAAAACTCCGAGTCGAACGGGAACCAGAAGTTTTCCCAACCACCGAAGTAGTTGTGCACCTCGATCTTTGTCCGGGTGACCTGGACCCGGCGGTCAAGGGTCGGACGGGCGTCAAGTTTCTTCGGATTGGTCAGAAGCCACTCCGGAACTTCCCCTTCCGGTAGTTCGATATCGACACCATCGCTGGTTGCCTGACCGATGATGGTTCCGTAGCCCGGAACTGTGAACGACATCCGGTTGCCGATGATCTCGACAAGATACCCTTCACCAAGGTCGACAAACGCATCCTTGCCGTCGACTTCGACCCAGTCCGGCAGATCCGCTTCGTCGTAGGTTGCGCGGCGCTCACCTTCGATTGCGACTTCGAGAATGTCGCGGCGAAGCAACTTGGTGACATGAACTTTGTAGGCAACTGAATCTGTTGCCAGAATAACGGCCCGCTCCGGCTGGGCCTTTGCAAGGAGATCCGGCACGCCAAATGCGAACCATGTGTAGGTGAGATAGGCAAGAATACCGAGCGGGACGAGGATCGTCAGCCACGCACGGCGGCGCACTTTCGACCAGACATCTTGCGGCGTGACAACCTGTTCGAGGGTATCGGTGGACATGTTCGCTGATCCCTCTTAGTGCGCTCTGCCGGCGCCGACCAGTTTGCCGCGCAGATATGACGAAGCCTGGTCGATAATCATGATGGTGACGAAGAGGAGCACGAAGATCGCAGCGGTTTCATCGCCTGCGCCCTGCCCCCATCCGATGGTGCGCCGCAGCTCCTGGCCGATCCCGCCGGCCCCAACGAAGCCGAGGATCGCAGAAGCCCGCACGTTGATCTCAAGACGCAGCAGGAAGTAGCTCAGGTAGTTCGGCGCCACTTGCGGCATCACTGCATACCGGATGCGCTGCAGCCAGTTGGCACCGCAGGCAGACAAGCCTTCGATCGGCTTGCGGTCGATGTTCTCGTTGACTTCGGAGAACAGTTTGCCCAGCGCACCGGCCGTATGAAACGCGACGGCGATCATGGCGGGAACCGGGCTGGAGCCGAGAACAAAGATGAGGAACAACGCGATGATCAGTTCCGGAAAGGCGCGCATAATATCCATCATACGGCGGACGACCGGGATCAACGGGCCCCAGCTGTCGACGTTGCGCGTGGAGGCCATGGCGAGGACGACGGCCATGGCAGCCCCCAGAAGCGTCGCAACGGCCGCGATGTTCAAGGTTTCCAGCATGGCTGGGAGATATTGGATGATCAGACCAAAAAACGCCGGTCCGGCTTCCCAGGCCTCAAGCACGATCTCGCCTGGATAATCGAAAAACTTGCTCAGGCCCTGCAGAAAACCGCCGGAGTTCATGTCGTTGGATTTCGAGTATCCCGAAACCATAACAGCAACGACCAACAAAAGTCCGATCAGCGAATAGAGCTGACGGCGTTTGCGTAAGGAGAGGATTTCCTCTTCCATTGCAGCGACGGCCATCTTCAATGTCCTTTAAACGTCACGCATAAAAAACGCGGGCCGGAAACCGGCCCGCGCGCTATTCAAGAACGCTTAGTTCTTGCTCTTTGCCTTACGAGCTTCAACGATGTTGACGTAAGCTTCGTGAGTGATCGGCATGAAACCTTTGGTCTCACCGGCAGCAACGCCGTATGCGCACTCAGGGTCCAGAGAGTTCAGGGACGCCATCAGAGCGGTCATTTTGATTTTGACATCTTCCGGAAGCTTCTTGGAAAGAACGATCGGGCCTTCCGGGATCACAGGTGAACGCCAGATTTCACGCAGTTCGGTCATGTCGACCAGGCCAGCATCGGATGCTTTACGCAAAGCGCCGGAATTGTAGCCGTCTTCCCATTCACCAAGACCGTCGGCCCAGGTTACGCCAGCGTCGATGTCGCCGTTGGAAACAGCAACGATGGTCTGCTCGTGGCCACCGGTGAACTTAACGTCGCCGAAGTAGTCGCCCGGCTCCATGGAGTAGCCTTCCTGCGGGATGGCGATGGACGGGATCAGGTAACCGGATGTGGAGTTCGGGTCACCAAAGCCGAAGACCTTGCCCTTCATGTCGGCGAGCGAGTTGATTTCAGCATCGTTGCGGGCAAAACCGATGGAGTAGTAGCCATAGCCGCCGTCAACGTTGACCTTGACCAGAACCGGGTCAACAGCTTCCGGATCGGTCAGGTAGACTTTTGCGTAGCCGGACGCGCCAAGCCAAGCCATGTCGAGGTTGCCGCCGAGCAGGCCTTCGATCACGCCGTTGTAGTCAGCCGGTGCGAAAAGCTTGACCGGAACACCGAGCAGGTCAGCGGTCTTTTCTTCAAGGCAGGTGTAAGCGCGCAGACGATCGGAAGCGTTTTCGCCGCCGAGGATGCCAATGCGGAATTCGGAGATTTCTTCAGCAACGGCAGCGGTTGCGTTCAGAGCGATCATGCTGACTGCAGCCAGCGCAGCAACTTTGGAAACCAGTTTCATTTGGGACACTCCCCCGAGGGTTCACAATTGATGACGATGATTTGGGAGCAGACGGTCAGCCCGCTGCTGCCGCCGGGGTCATCACACCGGCGGATTCTTGAGAGCCGGATTTACCGGCATCGATGGCGGTTGATGTTGCCGCTTCGTTGAAGCTTTCATCGGCGCCATAAATCTCGCGCGCCACATCTGTGGTCAGGGCGTCTGGCGCACCATCAAAAACGATGAAGCCGTCGCGCATACCGATCACGCGGTCGCAGTACGTGCGTGCGGTGTCGAGCGTGTGCAGATTGCAGATGACGATCTTGTTGTCGCGTTCGTGGATTTCCCGAAGGGCGTCCATGACGATCTTTGCATTCATCGGATCAAGAGAAGCGATCGGCTCGTCGGCCAGGATCATGTGCGGATCCTGCATCAGCGCTCGTGCAATCGCCACGCGCTGCTGCTGACCCCCGGAAAGCTCTTCGGCCCGTTTGGGTGCTTCCTGAGCAATGCCAAGCCGGTCCAGCGCGGCAAGTGCAGTTTTCACGTCGTCTTGGTCGAAGATATTAAAAAGGCTCTTGAGCGTGCCGTGGCCATTCAGACGGCCGAGCATCACGTTGGTCACCACGTCCAAGCGCGGCACAAGATTGAATTGCTGGAATACCATGGCGCAGTCGCGCTGCCAGCGGCGCATCATGCCGCCCTTAAGGCTCAGAATATCGCGGTCATTAAAGAGGATCTGACCGGAGGTCGCCGGCGTCAGCCGGTTGATCATGCGCAGCAAGGTCGATTTGCCTGCACCGGAGCGGCCAATAATGCCAACCATCTGCGGTTTGTCGATGTTGAAAGATACCTTGTTCACCGCAGTCCGGGACCCAAAGGTCTTGGTGACGTCCTGAAATTGAATCACGCGGCAGCCCTGTCCGTGTTTGTTCGTATTTGCTGCGCGACAAGAGCCATTCGAGCGTAACAACGCGATGACAGCTATTTATCAGTCCCTTGAAGAAACGATGACATTTCAATGACAAGAGCCTACCGGGACACACACAGCGCCCGGACAAGGCTTTATTTTCCTTCTTCCTCAGAGGGTTCTGCAAGGCTCGGCAAACCATGGTTGCAAGAGTAGAACAAAGCCCGAGAAGCGTGTTTCCGCGCTGAAATATTAGTCAGGGTGCTTTGAACCGGCCGAAACTGAGGAAAAGGGAAAGAGTTCATGGATACGTCATCAAAGCGTCACGCTTCATGATGTGACCAAAGCTATCCATCTGCGCCTGTCACAAACCAATGGAACAAACAATGTCCGCTCCGCACCAAAAACCCGGCCTGACCGAAGCCCCCAATATTCACCCTGACGCGGTCGTTCAAAACTGTGAGCTCGGAAAGTGGACAGAAGTCGGCGCGCTGACCGAAATGCGCGAAAGCCAGATGGACGATTACTCCTACATCGTTCAGGAGGGGGACGTGGTCTGGTCAACCATCGGCAAGTTCTGTTCGATTGCCCGGCGGGTGCGGCTCAATCCCGGCAATCACGCCACCTGGCGCGCGTCACAACATCACTTCACCTATCGGGCGGCCGCCTATGGGCTGGGTGATGATGACCAGGAATTCTTTCAATGGCGCAAGGACGATTGGGTCACAATCGGGCACGATGTCTGGATCGGTCATAATGTGACGGTTCTGGCCGGGGTCACAATCGGGACCGGCGCTATCGTTGCCGCAGGCGCGGTCGTGTCGAAAGACGTTCCGCCCTATACGATTGTCGGCGGTGTTCCGGCGAAACCAATCAAACGCCGGTTTACGGAAACCCAGGAAGAAGCTCTGATGGAAATCGCCTGGTGGGACTGGAGCCACGATCAGCTGAAGGATCGCTTGCCCGATTTTCGCAACTTGCCGATCGATGGATTCATAGAGAAGTATCGCTGACCTATTATTTTGCCGGAAAATCATTTCTTAACTTGCATTTGATTTCCGTAAGGGAACTCAACTCACTACAAGGCCGGCATTTCTGTGACTTTCAGACGAAAGAGATGACTTTCCCCACAAGTCACAATGGTTAACAGGGGCGATTCGACAGCAGCAAGTTCCTGTGGTGAACTTCAATCAACAGCACGGCAGAGACCTGTTTCGGACCGCCAACCAAAGCATACGGTTTTTGTCATCGCTGTCTGGGCACAGTCCCAAGGGGCCGCTTGCGGCTCTCGCGGACCGGCTGTGAGGCACCCAGTTTGCGCTTGATGCGGAGCGCTCCGCAGCCAGCGCCCCGGCTCTCCGGTGAGCAGCGGGTTATCTGCAATATCGGTGCAGGCTTCAAATCTCTTCGGGGATGAGGGGTCGGCAGGCACCAGATGTCTTCGGAGATCTGATGTCGAGTTGAGATCAAGACGGACTATCGATCCCGCTTCGGCAGGCTTCCGGGTCCGATAACCTTGACCTGAACAGGGGGGTGTTGGTGAAAGCCGACACCCTTTCTGTTTTCTGCTACAGTCACCCCAATATGAGCTTGGACATCATCCCAAATCCGCGAAACCTCGGCCCGTCCCTTCGCCGCTGGCGGGTGCTCAATCGTGTCAAACAGCAGGCATTGGCCGATGAGCTCGGGGTGTCGCAATCCAAAATCTCACGCTGGGAGAGCGGTGCTTCGGAGCCTGACGGGCTTGACCGCTCCAAAGTGGAGCGGCTGTTGCTCGCCCGACCCAACAGTGCAGCGGACAGGGCCTTGGTGGAGCTTGTGAGCAGCAACAGCGCGCCGGTTCATCTGGTGTGCGATCTCAGCCACCGGCTGCTCGCCGTCTCGCCTGCCCGTGCGCGAGACTGGCATACGGGTGTTCAAGAACTGATGGACCGACCGCTTTGGCCTTACGCGTCGGAGGGGATCCAGGCCGCCGAGCAAAGCCTGGGCGCAAAGGGTTGGTTCGAACCTCACGCACCGGATATCGTGTTTTCAACGGAGCGCGCGGATTTCCCGGAGATGACGATCCCGGAAAGCCGGATCAGGATCACGCGACTTGCCCTGTCCGACGGACGCTTTGCCCGGCTTGTGCGGGACGACCCCGGCCAGTTTGCATAAAATATTCAGCGTGTCGTCAAGCGGTGTTGGCCGGAGTAGACTTTCGCCCATGAACAGCGAAACCGACGGCAACCACGCCCCCTTTATTGACCATCGCCGGCTGACCGGTCTTCTTGCCTTTTTTCAGGCAGCCGAACAGCTCAAGGACACTTTGCGATCCGGCACCAGCCGGAGCGGACGAGCGGAGAGTACTGCGGAGCACAGCTGGCGGCTGTGTTTGATGGTTCTGCTCTTTGAGAAAGACGTCATTGGTGTCGATATCAAAAAGCTGCTCAAGTTGTGTGTTCTTCATGATCTTGGCGAAGCAATCTCTGGTGATGTTCCGGCCCCGCACCAATCTGACGGTGACAACCGACAGGAGCGCGAAAGACGGGACTTTCAAGCGCTGTGTGCCGACCTGCCTGATGACGTGGCCAATGATTTCATGGCGCTTTGGGACGAATACGCCGATGCCGTGACACCGGAAGCGCAACTTGCCAAAGCGTTCGACAAGCTGGAAACCATGTTGCAGCACCAGCTCATGCCGGGTGCCGATGCCGATTTCCATGCCTTCAATTTGAATTATGGACGAGACCGGACTGACGTTTTTCCCCTCACCCGCCAGATCCGCGAAGGGATCGACGCGCGAACGAAAGAGTTCATAGAAGACCGTCAAAGCGCCCAAAAAGCTTAGGCGGCGTAGGTATCAGATCCTTCCCTCTTGTCCAGTCATGGCAGATATGCACCGATTGCGGTCAGATATTGACGACCAGCCCGGTCGTATCAGCTGTCACTCCGCCAGACTTGGCTTTAACGGTTTCGGACTTGGCCGCCACCGTCGTCTGAGCGGCACTGACAGTGGTGCTTTCCGCCTTCAGCTGCGCGATTTCTGCTACCATCTGCTTGATCTTTGCAGCCATGGTCTCATTGCTGACCACAAGGGTTTTCAGCTTGACCGCCATTTCTTTCAGATCAACTTCACTGCCTGTCACTTCGGCCGCGACGCCGACCACATCGACTGTGACCGCGGCAACCCCCACCGCAATGGTGGCATTGATTTCGGTTGTGGCTCCCATCCCGATGCTCAGGTCACCGCCGCCAAAAATCGCGAGCGATCCGCCGAAGGTCAAATCGATACTGTTGCCTTCGGTGAAACTCTTGGTGTTTCCGGAATTATATTCGTACGTATCACCGGCAATCGTCTTGGTTTCCTCCTTGGCGTTGGTCTGGATGACACCAGTGCCGTCGCCTGCAGACAAAGTGATGTCCTTGCCCACCCCGCTTGAGATGGAAACAACATCTGCGGACGAGGTCATTTCCAGTTTTCCTGAACTCGTTACCGACGCAGCGCCTTCGATATTGACCGTGTAGTCACCGTTGACTTGCAGGCTGAAATCAGCGGTTTCCACATACATCTTTTCCTCGGACTTCACCAGGATCCGGCCATCACAGGCCAGCAGGATCCCGTCGCCGCCGCCGGATGCATTCTTGTAGGCATCCGCATCGCTGCCTTCGTCAGCAATGTGTTGTTGCGGATACCACTCGTCGAGATCATCCGCCTGAAACGCCTGTTCTTCAATGTCGGCATATTCGCCAAGGCGCAAGACGGCTCCAAGGCGGTGTTCATCCTCGTCTGAGCTCGTTGACGGCACATAAAAGTAACAGCTGCGGCTTGAATCCATGCGTGCGGCTGCATTGCTCGCAGCGCTTGCCGCTGTGTTGTCCGGGTTCGCTGCGTCCGGGTCGTAAAACCCATTCCAGTCAGCCAGCGCCATTGAACGTCTCCACGTCTCTTCTTGTTTTCAACGGATCACAACAAACGCGACCACCTTTCGGCAGCCGCGCTTTTTCATGACTGACACTTTAACGAGCGCATTTTAAAGGCGGATTAGCAGCTTTACTCGAGTTGTCGCCAGATTGTTAGACAGCGTTAACCAATCCAATGGCGATAGCATTCAACCCAAAACATAAGCACAAACCCGGATCGCCTTGAACGCGGGTCCAGCGATCGTCAAATAAACTTGCAGGTGCTTACAAACCATTCGGGAGGTCTGGAATGTACGAGATTTTGCCACGCAGCGACGGAGCCGTTCTCGGCGTAAAAGTCTCTGGCACGCTGACGATAGAGGAAGAAAAAGAGCTGATTGCCAAGGCAGATGAGCTGGTCTCAACCTATGGCAAGGCCAGTTTTTTGGTTGTTCTCGATGACCATGTCGGTGTCTCACTGAAAGCGGTGGCGTCCGACATCAAGTGGCTTGTGACCCATATGGACAAGATCGCGCGGGTTGCTGTTGTGACAGACAGCAAGTTTGTCTCGACCCTTGTGGACATAGATGCCGCCTTTGCGAACCTCGCCGGCATCAAGGAAAAGCACTTTGCGACCGCCGAACTCGACGCCGCCTGGGATTGGATCGAGGAAACGATGCCTACGCCGTGAGCAACTCTTCGTCGCTCAGGAAGGCACATTGCTCGACCTTGCCGCCGGAGACCGTGATCATGTGCCCATGCGGCACTTCCATCCAGCAGTTCCGCGCCTCGTCTAGTGGCTCGGAGACCACCATGACGCCGTCGTTGAACTCGCGGTAATAGAGGGTCGGCGGATAGCGGTCTGATGCGTACCGGGCCGCATAGAGCGTCTCTCCATCCGACCATGCAGAGGCAAAGCGCATGTGCGGCGTGCAGCCGGAATATTTGGACAACGCTTCGGCTTCATGAACCGCGCGAGCCATGGCCGCGCGCGGGTGATGTTTGAGCCCATAGGCGAGCGCAATCAAAAAGAGGCTCTCGCTGTCGGTGCCGCCCATACGGTCACGGTAGAGGTCGTCCGGGATCATATTGTCGAGCCGCCGGCGGACCTTGTCATAGCCGCCGATCTGACCGTTGTGCATGAACGTCCAGCGATCGAAGGTAAACGGATGACAGTTGTCCCGTGTCGTTGCCGTACCGGTCGACGCGCGAACATGGGCCAGAAAATGCCCCGACCGGATGTGCTTTGCGATCTGCAACAGGTTCGGGTCCGACCAGGCCGGGCGCACATCCTTGTAAAGACACGCCGTTTCCTTCTCGCCATACCAGGCAACACCAAACCCGTCGGCGTTCACCGCCGTTTTGCAGGACGTTGCATTGCGGCTCTGATCGATCAGCGAATGCTCCGGATCGCAGATGACCTCTTCCAGATATTTCGGAGCCCCGCTCCAGGCAGCCCATCGGCACATGATCGCTCGTAATCCCTATGCAGCTTTTTGTGCGGCCTTGAACCTTGCGGTCGTTTCATCGCACGCATAGCTGTCGGCGAATGGGTACGGCTTACGCGCCAGCTGGTCGACGGCCTGGATGATCTGATCGGCTTTCACCTCATCCAGAAGAACGGAAAAATTGAGCCGGGTCCAGCCGGGTTTCTTCAGTTCTTCACCGGAAAGAATGCCATCGCGCAGGGCCTCGGATTCCGACCGGTCGATGCCGAGCAGCCGGTGGGCGTACGGCCCAGCACAAGCGCAGCCGCCGCGCGCCTGAACTCCATAAACATCCGACAGCATCCGTGTGACCAGCTGCTGGTGGATATACCCGCCGCGCTCCAGATCCTTCACCCGGAAAGAGAAGATCGGCATGGTGTGGCTTGCCTCCAGATTGCCGAGGATCTCGATGGCAGGATTATTCTGCCAGGCCGCCAGGGCCCGTGCGCGCCAGGCTTCGTTGCGGGCATCCATTTCGGCCTGACCGATGGCTTCCTTCACCAGAAACGCCAGCGCGGCGCGGATGTCGCCAATGACATTCGGTGTCCCGGCTTCTTCGCGTGCGGCAATGTTTTCGGAGTAGTCATGCCCCCACGGGGACACGAAACGCACCGTTCCGCCGCCCGGAAACACCGGGGTTTTGATACAGACCGCCTGCTTGCGCACGATCATGACACCGGACGCAGCAGGACCGCCGATGAACTTGTGCGGGGAGACGACAACCGCGTCTTTTTCTGCGTCCGTGCCCGGTTTCATGTCGATCGGCAGATAAGGCCCCGATCCGGCACAGTCCCAAACGCTCAAGGCACCATGACTTTTTAGGATCCGCGTGACGGCAACATCATCGGTCACAATGCCGGTGACATTGGACATCAGCGAAAACGCGCCGACGGTCAAACGTCCTGATGCCTTTTCGGTGAGAACCGCGTCCAACTCGGCCAGGTCCGGACCACCGTCGGCCGCTTCGCCGATCTCGATGACCTCCGCGCCGCTTTCCCGCCACGGCAGAATGTCGGAATGGTGCTCGTAAGGGCCAAGAACAACTAACGGGTTTTCGCCCCGTTCCGCGGCCCCGGAAACACCCAGCAGGTGGACAAGCCGGTTGAGCCCTGCCGTGGCACCTGACCCGCAAAAGACCGTGGCGTAGCTGTCGAAAGCCCGGCAGATGCGGGCAATCTCGGACCGCGCAGCCTCCCGCATCCGGGTCATGGTCATCCCGCAATAAGAGGCTTCGGTGTGGCTGTTGGCATAGACCGGAAGGACCTCTTCCATGACGAAGTCCTCGACCTGCCGAAGGGCCCGACCGGACGCGACATAATCGGCATAGATCATCTTTTTCGGACCGAACGGTCCCTCAATCACCATGCCGTCTCCGATCAGCCCAGCGCGCAGCCGTTCGATCAGATCCGGGCCTTTCAAAGCGCATTTAAAGGTCTCGAGCGCAGTTCCGGAAGAAGCGTGGTGTTGAGATTGGGTCATGATCTGCTCCAAATGTCTTTGAACGGATCATACGACCAAGTACATTCAGAAATCCGCACCTATTTTGATTGCCCGACGACTCATTTTGTGTCATATGATCGTTAATGGTGAAAAAATTCGATCAAATTGGCCGCGCGCTTCTGAGAGCCCTGCAACGGGATGCCCGCTTGTCGCAGCGGGAGCTCGCCGAGGAAGTCGGATTGTCCCAAAACGCCTGCTGGCGGCGGCTGAAAACCCTTTACGAGAGCGGATTGATCGAAGGTCACACGATTCGCCTTGATCCGGCGCAGCTCGGCCTGAACCTCACGGTCTTCGTCATGATCCGCACCCGCCACCATTCCAAGGAGTGGTTGGAGACTTTCCGCAGCGAGGTCACACGGATCCCGAACGTGATCGACTTCTACCGGCTCGCCGGCGATTACGACTACATGCTGAAAGTGGTCGCCGAAGACATGAACGCCTTCGATCAGGTCTATCAGCGGCTGATCGACAAGGTCGATCTCGACACCGTCACCTCCTACATGACCATGGAAGCCATTGCGGATGCCCGCGACCTGCCGATTTGACAAGACGCAACAATCCTACTCCAGAGAAACGCGGTTTGGCGATTTACGTAGAGGATGGCCCTCAACCGTCACCCCGGGCGAACGCAGTGAAGACCCGGGGCCTACTCGTTTCCAGAGCATGTGCCGTACCCAACGACGTCATCCGCAAGCGGCACCGCGCGTAGGCCCCGGCTCGGCGTTTCACTCGGCCGGGGTGACAGTCTAAGGGCAGCGGACAGCTGCCCTACCCCCGAGGACAGCTCGTGACCTCCTACCTCCGGCGGCCGCCGCCACCGCGGGCGGCGCGGCCACCGCCTCCCCGTTGCGGGCGGGCCTGTTGCGGGCGGGACCTCTGCACGTTGCGCTGGCGGTTGACCTGACGGTTGCCGGCCTCACGCGCAGCACGGTCTCGATTGAGATGTGCCGGTGCTTGCGGCCGCTGTGCTGGCCGGGTCGCGGGGCGTTGGGCGGGCCGTTGAGCCGGGCGTGTCTCCGGCCGGTTGGCTGGCCGCTGCACATTTGGTCTTTGATTGCTCGGCCTTTGGCCGGCATTGGGCCTCTGGCCATTGTTCGGACGTTGGCCCGCGTTCGGTCTTTGCCCGGCATTGGGTCTTTGGCCCGCATTCGGACGTTGTCCGGCGTTTGGCCGGTTCTGGATCCGATCTCCGGCCGGCCGGTTGGCAAGCGCGGCTCCGGCACCAGCTCCAATCGCGGCTCCTGCCCCGAGATCGCGTGCCCGATTTTGAAGAGCGTCGCGCGAGGGCGCATCGACCCTGTTCCAGCGCCCGCCTTCAAACTTCTGCCAGTTCTGTCCGTCTCGGCGATAGACACTGCCATCGCGGCCCGCAAAGACGTCCCCGCCCCGCCGGTTCAGCGTTGCCGCGCGGCCGGGGCCACCCTGTTGCTGCCACCGGTTTGCCGCCGATGCCCTGACCTCACGGGTGCGCGACCACTGCGGGCCGGACACGACGGCCCCACCCCAGGAGCCGTAGATGCCGCGGGCACCACCTGCGACGACGCGATTGCCTGTGCGGGGATTATAGGCGGAGATGAAACCCGCACTGCCCCGCGGGCCGCTGATTGCTCCGCCGCGGATATAGCCACCCGTGCGCGGATTGTAGATGCCCCCGCCTGCAATGCCCCGGCGCGGGCCGTAGGCATAGCCGTACCGGCCATAAGTGCCGCGAAGCGGATTGTAGTAGGCACCGATCCCGTAGGTCACCGGCCGCGGGAAGTAGATCGGCCGGATGCCCGGACGGTACCATGGGCGGTAGTACCAGCCCGTGCCGTAGACAAAGACGCCCCATGCCAGAAACCCGGTCACATAGCCCATGGTGTAGCCGTACCAGACGGCATTGGGTTCGGTCTCATAGACCCGCACATAGGTCACGTTGTAGACCGGCGAGGATGGCGGAATGGTGTAGATCTCTTCCGGCACGGCTTGCGCCACGACAAACGGTCCTTGCGGGCTGTCACCGACGAACCAGACGCCATCCTGGAGCACGTAGTATTTTGCGCCGACCTGAATGACCTGATCGTTGGTGTTCACCGCATAGGACATCGATGTGCCCTCGATCTGCGTGAACTCCGGATCGCCTGCATAGGCGACATCCGCGCTGACCGACCCCAGCTCAACGCGCGCCGTCGTTGGAATGCTGGCCTTCAGCCGGGCCTGTGAGGCTTCGGACGTGCCCGGAATGGACGACCGGACCGAATAGTAAGGTGCATCTTCGGGGATGTTCAGGAAGTCCGACGGCATGTCAGGCGTGGTGAACGCCCAGGGCCCGTCGAGAGACGCCGACTTGAACCAGCGTCCTGACAAGAGGATGTACCAGGTCGATGTGGTTTTCAGGAAAAAAACATCGTGGTCGGTGTTGGAGGCCCATTCCAGATCCCCCCCTGGCACCGGTTCCAGTTTCGGTTCCCCCTCGAAGACGATCATTTCAGCCGGTTTATCGGAATAGATGACCTTGGGTGCTTTATTGTCCGGAAAGGCTTGTGGCGGGATTGCCTCCCGGGTTTCTTTCCAGTTGTCGTCGTCCGGCAAATTGGTGATCGGGTCCGGCAGGTCCGTCACCGCTTCCCAGTTGCCAGTCAACTCTGATGATTTGAGCCAGGATTTTTCATCCCGGAGATAATAGTCCGAGCCTTCATCCGGTTTCAGGATGTCCCAGTTGGTGTTGACCACGAAGCTCAGGCCCTGATCGCCCTTGACCGGGGCAAGGATGGGTTCGCCTTCTGTTTGCACCAAGATTGCCGGCTCATAGGAGATGAAGAGCGGCGGCGCCTCGGCGTTCAGGCCATCCACATCCTCCATTCGCTTATATTCCGCCAGGTTTGCGGTAATGCGGTCTTCCTTCACTGTCACCACACCGGTCGGCAGGATCTTGCCCACTTGCAGAGACAGATCGGACAGCGCCGTCCGGTCGAGCGCGGAAAAATCGAGACGGGTCACCTGAATGTCCGAAACATCAATCAAGCCGGCTTCCGGATCGGCAGCGGTTTTGCCGCTGACACCGATCACGCCAAACACGGGGGCCGCATCCTTGTCCTTGATGTATTCCGCGGCGATCAGGGCATCCAGGGTCTTGAAGTCCGTCCATTCGGTGACCTGAGGCTGGTAGAGGACAAGTGTCGCGCCGGCATCTGTATCGTAGGTGCGCGGCCAGCCGGTCGTATCCTCGGCTTCAGTCAGTTGCAGGTAATTGCCACTGACGAATCCGTTCTGACCGTTGTAGGTCACCGAGCACCAAGCGCCGGTGTCATCGCAATCCTGAAGTTCGACGGGGGTGCCGTTCGGCACGGTGCCGAGCGAGCCAAACCCGGTTCCGGGCCCCTGACGGAAGTTCACGTTCGCTGTGGTGACAGCCGGTGCTGCCAGAGCACCATTCAAAAGAACGGTTTGCAGCACCAGGGCAGATGACAGGGCGACGGAAACAACTTTACGCACAGCAAAACCTCCCAAAATATCGGACGGCCCAGCTTCTTCCGGCGGGTTCTCAATACCTTAGCCCGAACGTTATGGCATTTTCACAGCAGGGTCAGCCGTGATCTTTGAAATTCTTTATCAAAAAGTACCGGCGCGCTTTTTTCAGATGTTTTGGTAGTAGCCGCCCCCGCCTTGAGCCGGGGCCTAAAATCAAATGGTCCCGGCTCAAGGCCGGGACCGAACAAACACAATTTCAGGCGGAATGAGGTCCTTCGCGTGGGAAGACCATGGCATTCAGCCAACCGACTTCAGCACGCCATGGAAGATACAGCCCGTCCGATGACAGCAACGGCCTGACCGGTGCGCGCAGACTGCTGGGCGGCAAGCCCCATCTCGACGGCTTTGCGCCCATCTTCCAAAGAGACTTCCACGTCGGTCTTTTCGCCGCGAACAACAGCGACAAAATGCTGGTGCTGATAGAAGGTCGAGCCGTTGTGGTCTCCGGCGTCCAGGATGGTCGGATCAACAGGAATGTCGATCTGGCGAGGGCCTTTTGGATTGCGGGGCGACACGATCAGTTGGGGAACAGGCGGCTCGCCCAAATCTCTTGGCCAAAACCGGCCCGGCCCCGGGACCAAGGCCTCGATCTTGCCAGCCGGCCCGACCGCAGACACTTCCTCCTGGTAACGGGAGCCTTCTGCGAACATGCACAGTTCCAGCATTGCGCGGGCGCCGTTTTCGAAATCAACGATCACATACCCGTTGTCGAGGATGTCCGGCGTTTCGCCATCATAGAGCTCTTCTTTGTGGTTGGCGTCCTGCCCCGCTGAGGCCATCACACGGACAGGTTCGCTCTTGATGATCAGCCGCATCAGATCGAAAAAGTGACAGCATTTTTCGACAAATGTCCCGCCGGAGTAACGGTTGAACCGGTTCCAGGATCCGACCTTGTCTAAAAACGGAAAGCGATGCTCTCGGATGGTCAGCATCTTGATGCCGCCCGTTGCCTGTTCCGCCTGTTCGATCAGGGCTGCGATCGGCGGCATGTACCGGTATTCCATCGCGACCCAGACCGGGGCTGGATACGATGCCTTGAAGGCCTCAAGCGCTGCAATATCCTTCGGGTCGGTGAACAGCGGCTTTTCAACCAGCAACGGCAGCGGCCGTTTCTGACGGATTTCCTCCATCTGCGGCACATGGCAGTGGTTGGGGCTTGCGATCAGGATACAATCCAGCTCTTCGACGTTTAAGACAGCGTCGACGGAATCGACGAGCTTGGCATGCGGCGCAAACCGGGCGGCTTGCTCCGCCATACCGACATCCGGCTCGAAAATAACCACCACTTCGGTGTCCGGCAGCAGCGCGATGTTGCGCAAGTGCTCCTGACCCATCATGCCACAGCCGATGACACCGTATTTTACCTTCGCAGGCATTTGGCTCTCCTTAAGTCGGCGGATCGTTTGGCGCCCGCCTATTTGAGTCTTTGAACGTAATGCGCCCTGTCGGTATCGAACCAGGTGCGCGAAAACTCGACCGGCTCGGGCTTGTCCGCCCAGCTGAACCGTTCGATGTATCCTGTGAGAGTGCCGGGTGCCTTGGTAAAAACCTCTGGCGCCCAGTCCGGCACGGCCTTGATCGTCACCCTGTCTTCGGCGCGAACGATCCAAAAGCCAAGCTGCTTTTGATAGAAACGGTAAAGCGAATCTGAAAGCTGGTCTTTGCGGACAAAACCGCAATCCCCATCCAGCCAGATTTCCTCCACCGCGATGATTGTTTCGTTGAGGTAGCGCAGACGGCGGATGCGCGTGCCCTCACGGCTCGTGCCGAACACCGGCAGATCTTCCGGCTTGAAAACGCGGTCAACCTCAAGAATGTCGGCTTTTGGCAGTCCACCACCGGACAGCAGCTCCAGACGGAACATCGCGTAGACGCTTTCGTTTGTTCCGCCCTGACGTATGTAGTTTCCCGAGCCCTGTATCCGCTCCAATAGGCCTTTTTCCGTAAGATCAGCCAGCGCTTTTCGTAGCGTACCGATGGAGATCCCAAGCTCTTCGGCCATGTCCCGTTCCGGCGGCAAACGCTCTCCGTCAAGAAGGCGGCCGGCCGCAATATCCCGAATGAGAAGCTCACTTATCTGGACATAAAGAGGCAGGGCATTTGAGGTCTGCGAGGTGGTTGGCATTGCGGTGCGGCGATCTGTCTTTCGAAAATTGATACACTATTGATTTACATCAAGGCGGGTGATAAGCAAGGAAAAAGTGAAGGTCCAAATGAAGGCCTTCGAAAACAAACGAAATGCCCAAAAAATATTGGGGAGGAGAGCCTTAAATGACCGTAGTTCCCGTAACTTCGCCGGACCTAGATGCAGCTGAAGTGTCCTGGTTTGCGGCGCTGTGCTCGGACGACTATCAATTCCTCGGTGTGCCGGAAGGCCACTTGCGGTCCTCATGGGATCACTGCTCTTCCATCGTCAAAACAGCCGAGGCCCAGGGCTTCCGGAATATTCTTTGCCCGTCTTCCTATCAGGTCGGACAGGACACCTTGAGTTTCGTCGCTGGCTGCGCGCCGATTACCGACAAGATCAACCTGCTGGCGGCTGTCCGCTGTGGCGAAATGCAGCCGATCATGCTGGCGCGGACCATCGCGACGCTCGACCACATGCTGGAAGGCCGGCTGACGGTCAACATCATCTCCTCCAACTTTCCGGGCGAAGAAGCCGACAGCGGCTACCGTTACCAGCGCTCCCGCGAAGTGGTTGAAATCCTGAAGCAGGCCTGGACGCAGGACGAGATCAACTACGAAGGTCAGATCTACAATTTCAAAGGCCTGACCACGGATCCGGCCCGGCCTTACCAGACCGGCGGCCCCCTTCTTTATTTTGGCGGCTATTCGCCAGACGCCCTGGATCTTTGCGGCCAGCACTGCGATGTCTATTTGATGTGGCCGGAAAAGATCGAAGAGCTGGAAGGCCGCATGAAGGCCGTACATGCCGTCGCCGAGAAATACGATCGCACTCTCGACTACGGTCTGCGCGTCCACATGATCGTGCGCGACACGGAAAAGGAAGCGCAGGAATACGCCGACTACATCGTTTCCAAGCTGGAAGATGACAAAGGCACAGCCATCCGCGAACGGGCGCTCGACGCAAAGTCTCTTGGCGTCAGTCACCAATCCAAGAACCGCGAAATCGCGGATGAATTTGGTTACATCGAGCCGAACCTTTGGACCGGTGTTGGCCGGGCCCGCTCCGGTTGTGGTGCGGCACTTGTCGGTTCCACCGATCAGGTGATGTCCAAGATCGAGTCCTATCAGAAAATGGGCATCCGCGCGTTCATCTTCTCCGGCTACCCGCATGAAGAAGAAGCCAAGCACTTCGGTGCCCGCGTCATGCCAAACCTGAAAACCTGTTCGCTTCCCGAAGCTTACGGCCGCGTTCCGGCCGAAACCCCTGCAACACCGCTCGGCAATGGAGTCCGCCGCTAATGGATCGCGTCAAACTTAACGACACGCTTGAATTTTCCCGCCTCATCTATGGCATGTGGCGGCTTGGCGACGATGCGGACACCTCCCCGGCGCATGTGGAGCGGAAGATCCAATCCTGTCTTGATCAGGGCATCACGACCTTCGATCAGGCCGATATCTATGGCGATTACGGCGCCGAGGCCGTGCTGGGCGGCGCGATGAAAGCCAACCCGTCCCTGCGCGACAAAATGGAAATCGTCACCAAGTGTGACATCGTCGCTCCGTGTGGCCGGTATGCCGATGCCAAGGTGAAGTACTACGACACATCGCGGGCTCATATTGAGAAATCGGTCGAGATTTCTCTCACCGAAATGGCCATCGAGACGGTCGACCTTCTTCTGATTCACCGCCCGGATCCGTTCATGGACCATCATGAAACGGGCGCTGCGCTGGATGATCTGGTGAAGTCCGGTAAGGTCCGGAACATCGGCGTTTCGAACTTTCGTCCGTGGGACTGGGAACTTCTTCAATCCGCCATGTCCAACACGCTGGTGACCAACCAGATCGAGATCTCCCTAAAGGAGATTTCTCCGTTCACCAATGGCGATCTCGCATTCCATCAGCGGCTCGGCACAAAACTTATGGCCTGGTCACCGCTTGGTGGCGGATCTCTGATTTCGGAAGGCGGCAAGCTCGGGTCCGTGATGGACGAGATCGCAAGTTCCTTCGGTGTTGACCGCTCAGCAGTTGCCGTCGGGTTCCTTTTGGCGCATCCGGCACACCTCATGCCGGTCATGGGCACCAACAATCTGGAGCGTATCGGGAAAATCTCGGACGCGCTCAAAGTCAAACTTGACCGCGAAACCTGGTACCGCCTCTACGAGGCAGCCCTTGGAAACGAGGTTCCCTGATGACAATGCAAAATGCAGATCACACCGTGACGTTCGCGCCGCATTCTGAAAACTCCCGGCTTTTGCGAGATGCCTTCGGCCGATTTGCGACCGGCGTTACTGTTGTGACCACCCATTCTGAAGACGGCCCGGTCGGGATTACCGCCAACAGCTTTTCTTCCGTCTCCATGGACCCGCCGCTCGTCCTCTGGATGCCGGACAAGGGCTCGCGCCGGTTCCGCTACTTTGAGCAAGCCGATCGCTATGCAATCCATGTTCTGAGCCACGAGCAGGCGGAGATTTGCAATGGGTTCGTCAAGAACGCACATGCTTTTGATCAGCTGACATACCAGCTTTGCGAGAACAACGTACCGCTGATCGAGAACTGCCTGGCGCGCTTCGAATGCAAGCGGTTCGCGGCCTACGAGGGTGGCGATCATTTGATTGTTCTGGGCCAAGTGATGCAGGCTGAGATGCGCACCGGGGATGCGCTGACATTTTTTTCCGGCAAACTTGGACAAATCGCGCCAAAGTAAGAGCGTGCACAGATAAGCAAAGGCCGGGACGACCATCGCCCCTGCCATAATGGACGTACCAGGGAGGAGCCCGTATGGGGGCATTGCTGGCGGTTTTGAAACCGCTTGCCTTCGTCAATTCGCATCTTTTGCGGATCGGACGAGGGATCGGCGTCGTCGCCGTTGCGTTGATGGTGGTTGCGATCCTGATACAGGTCGTGGCCCGCTATGGGTTCAACAATGCCCTCCCCTGGCCTGATGAGGCCGCCCGTTTCTGTATGCTCTGGATGACCGGCTTGATGGCGCCGACCGCCTTCCGGCGCGGCGGGTTCGTGGCCATCGACACGCTGGTGATCATGCTGCCCAAAATCCTGGCAAGCGTCCTTTCCCTTTTCTTGTTGTGCGTCTCGTTCGTGGTGCTGATCGTCGCTGTTCAGATTGGCTACGCTGAAGTGACCGGTTTTGGTGGAAAATTCGCGACCGCCTCTCTCTACGTTCCGGGCAATTTGACGTTGACCGAGTGGATCCGGGTGCCGCGCAGCTGGATGATGATGTCGATGTTCGTTGGCGTCATCTTGCTCGCACTGGTCAATGTTGAGCTCATCTTGCGCAGCTTGATTTCCTTGATTGGTGGCAAGGATGACCTTCCGGGCATTCCGGATATCGACATGGCGGGGGCAGACTGATGCTGATCTGGTTCCTTCCCGTCTTCCTCGTCTTCCTGATGATCGGGTTGCCGGTCTTCTTCGGACTGCTCGCAGCACCCGGCATGCTGTTGTGGCTGAACGGTCAGGAGCGGGACATCACCCTTCTCTACCGCAACGTCTACAACGGGATGGACTCTTTTCCTCTCATGGCGATTCCGTTTTTCATGCTCGCAGGCGAGTTGATGAACAAGGGCGGGATCACCATGCGGCTGGTGGAGTTTTCCCAGGCGCTGATGGGCCACCTGCGCGGAGGCTTGGCGCACGTCAACATCCTGTCGTCGATGCTGTTTGCCGGTCTCTCCGGCTCGGCGGTTGCCGACACCTCAGCGCTCGGATCCATGCTGATCCCGGCCATGGAAAAACAGGGCTATACCCGCAAATTCGCCGCTGCAATCACGGCAGCCTCCTCGGTGATTGGCCCGATCATTCCGCCATCCGGCATCATGATCATCTACGCCTATGTGATGGGCGAAAGCGTTGCTGCGCTGTTCCTTGCCGGTATCGTTCCCGGTGTCATGGTCGGCGTCGGCTTGATGCTGATGGTCAAGTTCATGGCCGACAAATATGACTTCCCGATCGCTTCCCGGAAGTCGACCTGGGGCGAACGTGGCCAGGCATCACTCAAGGCCTTCTTTCCGCTTTTGACCCCGGTGATCATCCTCGGGGGCATTCTGGCTGGTGTCTTCACACCGACAGAAGCGGCTGCCGTTGCTGTGGCCTATGCCCTCTTCATCGGTCTGTTTGTCCTTAGAACACTGAAGCCCCATGAAATTCCGGGCGTTTTGAACCGCGCTGGCATCACATCAGCCGTTGTCCTGCTTCTGGTCGGGGCCGCCATGGCCTTCAAGACCGTTGTCAGCCTCAGCTACGCGCCGCAAATCATGGCCGATTTCGTACTCAGCCTCACAGAAAACCCGCTCCTGCTGTTGTTCCTGATCAACCTGCTCCTTTTCATAGTGGGCATGTTCCTGGATGCCGGACCGGCGATCATCATTCTTGGACCTATCCTTGGACCGATCTTCCTCGAATTGGGTGTTGATCCGATCCATTTTGCCATCATCATGAGTGTGAACCTGACCATTGGCCTGGCAACGCCTCCGATGGGGCTGGTCCTTTTTGTTGCGGCATCTGTCTCCAAGGAACGGGTGGAGACGATATCCAAGGCTATTCTGCCGTTTCTGGCGGTGGAGATCGCAGTGATCTTCTTGATCACTTACATTCCGGCACTTTCGATGACGATCCCGCGTCTGACCGGATTTGCCAACTGATCTGAGCTTTACCTAGGGAGGACTTCAATGCTCAAATCTGCCCTTAAATCCTTGACGGTCGCGGCGATGCTCGCCGGGTCCGCATTAAGTGCTACGGCGGCCGACTACACCCTGCGCGCCACTGCAAACTCCAATGAAAACGATGAAGACTATGATGGTCTTGTCGTATTCAAGAACTTCGTGGAAGCCGCCTCTAACGGCGCCATCGAAGTAGAACTCTTTATCGGTACGCAGCTGTGCTCCAACGGCGCTGAGTGCCTGCAAGGCGTTGCAGGCGGTGCCATCGATATTTACATCTCCACATCCGGCGGCGCATCCGGCATCTTCCCGTATGTTCAGGTTCTCGACCTGCCATACATGATGTCTGACGACCGGATCGCAGAACACGTCCTGTCCGGCGACTTCACCCGCACCATGCGCAACATGGCGCTGGAAGACAGCGACAACATGATCCGCCTGATGACCATCGGCAACACCGGCGGCTGGCGGAACTTCGCCAACACAAAACGCCGTATTGCGGCACCTGCTGACATGGAAGGCCTGAAGATCCGGACTGTCGTTGCCGACCTACCGCAGGTTCTTGTCAAAGCACTTGGTGCGTCTCCGACCCCGATCCCGTGGCCGGAGCTGTTCACGTCCTTCCAGACCGGCGTTGTTGAAGGCTCCAAGAACGGCATCACCGACATCATGGGCATGAAATTCCCGGATGCCGGACTGCAATACGTCACTCTCGACGGACATGCCTACATGGGCGCTCTGTGGTGGATGAACAACGAGAAGTTCCTCTCCATGCCGGAAGACATGCGCCGGGTGGTTGTTGATGGCTTCTATGCCCTGCAACAGGCAACCTTTGCATCTCCGAAGCGCAAGTCGATCCAGGCCTATGAGGACTTTGTCGCAGGTGGTGGTGATCTTTACGTTCCAACCCCGGCCGAAAAGGCAGCCTTCAAAGAAGCTGCAAGCCCGGTCTTCGATTGGTTCAAGGAAAACGTTGACCGCGGCGGCGAAATCTTCGGCGCGCTGGAGGAAGCCGTGGCAGCTGCCGAGGCAGACGTAAACGGCGCGCGCGACGCAGACCTGAACTAAGATAAAATAGAGCCCGGCAATTTGCCGGGCTCTTAACTTGCCATCTTTTTGATCTGGCGATGGCCTTGTCTCCCAAGCCATTCCCTGATCAAAATCAGCGGAACGGGTACATCCAGACCTTGTAGTCGGCGACAAGTATATGCGCTTTTTCGATCTCTTCCGCGGTCATCTTTTTGACCACCTCTTCAAGCGAAATCGCCGCGTCCGGATCGCCGCCGATGGCAGACAGTGTGTACCACATGTAGGCCCGCACCAGATCGGGTGCCGGCATGCCCCGTCCAATCTCGTAGTACCAGCCGACACCGGACTGGGCGCCGGGATGCCCCTTCATGGCGCTTCTGAGGTACCACTCAAACGCCCTTTGATCGTCCCGCTCAACGCCAAGCCCCATGGCATACATGACACCGATCAGCTCCTCAGCGTCGGCATTTCCGGATCGGGCCGCTGGCCAAAGCGCATCCTTGGCTTCTTCGAATTTCCCGGATTCCATCAGATCGCGCGCTTCTTCGATCTCCGCACGCGCGGGGCTGGTCATTGCCGCACCGACAAGGATGCAAAGTGCGGCGACCGCAGATCTAAGTGGCGTCATGCTTTCCTCGTTCCTTCGCTTTTGTCCGCCTGCATATTGCCGGCTGCCGCGGCTGAATTGCCAGCACCTCTGACCCAATCCAACTTTCTCGAATTTGATCGCAAGCAGGCCGCGCTCGGCCAACTTCTCTTTTACGACAAGATCCTGTCCGGCAACAGGAATATTGCCTGCGCAACCTGCCATCATCCAGAGTTTGGAACCGGTGACGGCCTGTCACTCGGCATTGGCGAGGGCGGCGAAGGCCTCGGTCCGGATCGCATGGCCGGCACCGGTGACAGCCGGATTAAGAAACGGATTCCGCGCAATGCGCCAGGCCTTTGGAATTTGGGCGCAAAAGACCTTCACACCCTGTTTCATGACGGCCGCATTTCCGTTGCCGACACATATGAGAACGGCTTCAATTCACCCGCGGAAGAGTGGCTGCCGGAAGGCTTCAACTCGCTGCTCGCTGCCCAGGCTGTGTTCCCGCTTGTGGCGCAATTCGAGATGTCCGGAAACCCGAAAGAAAACGAGATTGCCGGTGCGGTCCACGACCGGATCGATGCGGCCTGGCCGATCCTTGCCAAAAGGGTGCGCGTGATTCCTGAATATGGTCAGAGGTTTATCGAAGCTTTCGACCATATTGAGTCAGCCGAAGACGTCACGATCGTTGAGATTGCCAACGCTCTTGCCGCCTTTCAGGCAATCGAATGGCAGAGCTTCGACAGTCCCTTTGACCGCTATCTGGCCGGAGACACAGAGGCGCTCTCGGCGAAACAAATACAGGGTCTCGATCTTTTTTACGGAAAAGCCGGTTGTTCAAGTTGCCATTCCGGAAGTCTTTTGAGTGACCAGAAGTTCCACGCGCTCGGGCTGCCGCCTTTCGGACCGGGCCGGACCCGCCGGTTTGACCCGATGGTTCGGGACACAGGCCGCATGGCCGAAAGCGACAGCCTGGAGGACGCATACCGGTTCCGCACGCCGATGCTGCGCAATGTCGAACTCACCGCGCCATACGGGCACAACGGCGCCTACCCTACACTGGAGGGGATCATACGCCACCATCTTGATCCGGACGGGATGCTGGTGATATGGGACCCAAAACTTGCCGCCCTACCCTCAGCTCCCTGGTTGGAAACCATTGATTTTGTCGTTTGGTCGGACAGCCGTGAAATGGCCCGCCAAAGTCTTTTTCGCGACGTTGAGACCATTGACCTTTCTGACAGTGAAATTGATGCTATAGTAGATTTTATGAAAGCGCTTACAGGCGCAGATTCCGTAGCTTTTCCGCCCTTTGGCATTCCAACTTCCGTTCCAAGCGGTCTTCCGATCGACAAATAAGAACAAGGACGAAAAATGATCGACAAGATCAAACACCGGGCTCACGAATTGTTCCCGGGAATAGCGATTGCCGGCCTGGTCGCGATCTCGGCGCAGTTTTTGAACGAGCACTATGGTGCGCCCGCGATGCTGATGGCGATCCTTCTTGGAATGCCGCTGAACTTTCTCTCGGAGGAAAAACGCACTGCAGACGGCATCGCCTTTTCTGCGCGCACGCTGTTGCGGATTGGGGTCGCCTTGCTGGGTGTTCGGATCAGCGTCGATATGGTTCAGGCGCTTGGACTGCCGTTTCTGGCTCTCGTTGTTGCCGGGGTCCTGGCGACCATCGGCTTTTCACTCCTGATCGGAAACCTCTTTGGCAAGGACCGCTTGTTTTCGTTCCTGTCTGGCGGTGCGGTCGCCATTTGCGGAGCTTCGGCTGCGATGGCCATCGGTTCGATTTTACCAAAACGTGAGCATGCCGAGCGAGACCTTGCGTTTACCGTCATCACCGTGACTGTGCTGTCCACACTCGCCATGATCTTCTATCCGATCCTGACCGCCTCACTCGGGCTCGATCGGGATGCGACGGGCGTTTTCCTGGGCGGCACCATTCACGATGTTGCACAAGTGGTCGGCGCTGGCTTTTCCGTTTCAGAAGAAACCGGTGATCTTTCGACGCTGGTGAAGCTGATCCGGGTCACCCTGCTGGCCCCCATCGTGTTGATCGCAGCGCTTATCCTGCGCAAGGGCACAGAACCCGGTGCTGCCCGGCCGCCTCTGATGCCGCTTTTTGTCGTCGCTTTCCTGATCCTTGCAACCTTCAATTCCTTCGGACTGATCCCGGAGATCGTTAAGGATGGGGCAAGCCAAGTTTCCCGTTGGGCGCTGCTTGCAGCGATCGCCGCCGTTGGCATGAAAACCTCGATCCCGAAACTGCTGGAAGTCGGCGGCCCGGCGATCTGGATGGTGGTCACGCAGACGGTGTTCCTGGCCCTTTTCGTGCTTGCCGGGATCTGGTTAATCGGGTGATCTTTCGGGCGGGAACTGGATCAGGAATAGCGACAAGCTGACCAACCTGTGGTGGCTCGCTCCAACCTTGCCGCCCCGGCCTTGCGCCGGGGCCGTTTGTTTCAAACAAGCAGGGGTCCCGGCCCAAGGCCGGGACGGCAGACGGAGTAGCGTTTACACCTAGCTTCATCCGCCTCAAATCCCTATATCCTAAGCAACTACCCATCCGCTTTTGCCCCGCCGGGGCTTTTCTTGGGGGCGCGAGTGTGAAATATAGCTCGCACCTCTTCACGGCGGATTTTCTGGCCGGTCCTTGAACGAAAAGGCACACCGGCCCCTGCCTAGAAATTTCGAAAGCATGTTGATGAAAAGCTACATCACCACTCCGATCTACTACGTCAACGGATCCCCGCATATTGGCCACGCCTTCACCTCGATCATGGCTGATATCCTGAAGCGGAACCGTCAGGCGCTGGGGTATGAGATGATGCTGTCCACCGGCGTCGACGAACATGGTCAGAAAAACCAGGAAGCGGCCGAGGATCTCGGCATGCCTGTGACCGACTATCTCGACATGCGCTGTAAGGAATTCCGCGATGTGTTTGAGCAGCTCGGCGTCGAGTTCGACTATTTCGTGCGCACCAGCCGCGAGGGCCACAAGAAAGCCGTTGCGGAGATGGAACAGCGCATCTTCGACAAGGGCCTGATCGTCAAGAAGCAGTACACCGGCACCTACTGCAAGGGCTGCGAGGAGTTCAAAAAGGAAAGCGATCTCACCGAGGACGGCCAGTGCCCGCTGCACCCGACCATGAAGGTCGAGCAGACGGACGAGACCAACTACTTCCTGAAGATGGAACCGTTCCGCGAAAAGCTCTTGAAGCACATCGACGAGAACCCGGATTTTGTCCAGCCGGAGCCGTTCAAAAACGAGCTGAAGAAGATGCTGGCCGAGCCGCTGGAGGATCTGTGTATCTCCCGGCCGAAAACCCGCGTCACGCTCGGCGTGGATCTGCCGTTCGATCCGGATTTCGTGACCTACGTTTGGTTCGACGCGCTTGCCAACTACCTGACCAACATCGGCTGGCCGGAAGACGGCTACCAGGACTGGTGGGCGGAATGCGAGCACATGATCGGCAAGGACATCCTGAAGCCGCATGGCGTCTACTGGCCCTTGATGCTGATGGCAGCTGATCTGCCGTTGCCGAAGAAGCTCTCGGTGCACAGTCACTGGGTGGGCGCTGGCGGCGTCAAGATGTCGAAATCCATCGGCAACGTGGTTGATCCGATCGAGGTGATGGACAAGCTCGGCGTCGACGCACTGCGCTGGTACCTTGCCCGGCACATGCGCGCGGACAGCGACAGCCAGATCTCAGTCGATCTGATCACCCAGTCCTACAATTCCGAACTTGGCAACAAGATCGGTAACCTCTTGTCCCGTGTTGCGAAATTCTCAAACAAGAATTTCGACGGCAAGGTGCCGATGCCGGGCGCCCTGACGGCCGAAGATGAGGCGCTGCGCCAGACTATTGTCGAGGCTGGCAAGGCGTTCGCCGGTTGGATCAATCTGCAGGATATTCCGGCAGCGACCCAGCAAATCGTCGATGCGGCTGTGGCCATGAATGAGTATATCGACCAACAGGCTCCGTGGTCTCTCTTCAAGAACGAAGAGACCCGCGAACGCTGCGCGACCGTTCTCTATGTCACGCTCGATTGCCAGCGCATCCTGTTCGAGGCGTTGACCCAGGTAATCCCGGGATCAGCCGCCCGAGCGCTTGGCATGCTCAATGCGCCACAGGCTGCAACGCCCTGGGCGCCGGAGCTGGACAAGCTGGCAGGCGGAACAGACCTCGGCGAGATCGACGCTCTGTTCCCCCGGGTCCAATAAGGCTCAAGCTTCCAAACAAAAAACGCCGGCTTTGTGGCCGGCGTTTTTCATTTCCAGAAACTGTTACCCTCAAGCGGCCAGAAACTCCAGCCGGTCATCCAGACGTGCCGGTGTGATTTCCAGAATGTCCGCCGTTACAACCTGTTCGGCAACAAAAGGGTCCTTATTTACAAAGGCTTCCAGGAGATCCCGGGAGGTGTTGTGGGCAATTATCCCGCCACCCTGATTGGGCTGCAGACTGCCGACCATAAGGAACAGGCCGTTGTCGAAGCCTTGCTGGATCCAAGCTTTGTGCTCGTTCATCAGCTCCGCTGCCCGTGTCTTATTGTCTGCAAATTTCAATGTGATAACAAACATTAGATTTCCCTTCTCATATTCAGAAAATTTCAGCGCGATGAGGTTGCGAGACGAGCGTTCAAATCAAGCCATGCAACGATGTTTTCGACTTCCCGCGTGACAAACGCTTCGTCCTTAAAGGCTTGCGCCAACGTTGCGACGCCCTGACTCCAGCTCAGGACATGCAGCGCATGGTCTTCTGCTTTGTCCTTACATCCCAAAACCTCAAACTGACGGGTCAGCCAGTCCCGGAATAGGGCCATGATCTCGTTAGCCCGAGAACTTGCCGGATGGTCTATTTTTGCTAGTTCCGCAGTCAGCGTTCCAACCGGACAGCCGTAGGCCATAATCTTGGTTTGATTGGTGATGACGATCTTGATGAAACAGACAATCCGGTCCTCTGGCGAACCGCGTATTTCGTCCCACCTTTCCAGCATGGCAATCCGATCCAAAAGGCGTTTTTCGATCACTGCCTCCAGGATCTCGTCCTTGGTTTTGAAGTGATAGTAGAAGTTACCACGCGAGATCTTTACTGCCGCAGCAATGTCGGCAAATGAGGTCTCGCCGAAGCCGCGCTCATAAAAGAGCTCGTCGGCTGCCTCGACAATCAGTCGACGCGTTTCTTTGCCAGGCATCTGCGCATTTTCCCGTTCACCGGCCTCGTTCGCTAAAATTCAACACAGGCCATTCATGAGCGGCACCTACAGCTCCCTAGCCCAATAATCAAACAATTAGGACAATTGTCCAAATAGCACAATAGGACATTTGCCCAAAACAGTGTGCCTGTTTGGAAACAGTCACTTCGGGAAAACAAAAAACGCCGGCCAGACGGCCGGCGCAGAAACCAAACATGCTTTGATGAGCAGGAACTGCAGGCACAAACACTCAGAACTTGTATTTGCTCTCAATCAGCAGGCCGTACCGCTGATAGGTCTGGCTTTGGTCGAGTTCATACTCGGAATGCAGCCACCAATACCGGCCACCAATGCCAATGTCCCAGTTGCGGGTCAGTGCGAGGTTCAATGCGGCGTCGGCTTCAAAGCCGTAGGTGTATTCGCTCTCAAGCGTTGTTGAGCTGTCCTTGAGCTGATTGTAGGCCCAGGGCACCGCTGCCGCTTCGACCGCCCAGGCAAAACGGTCGCTAAATTGACCATCCGCTGCCACGCCGACACGAAAAGCATGAAACTTGTTGTCGAGTTTGACGTCGATCGTGTTGAAAGCAGCAGATTGAACGTCGCTCAAATACTGATAGCCGACCAAAGCATTGATACGGGCTGAGTTGTTGGAAAAACGCCGGAACTCCCACCCGCCATCCAGCGTGAGGTAGCCGAGATTGCTTGTGTTCCAGCCGGACGATTTAAAGCCCCTCTGGGACTGCGAACCGTCAGTGTTCTTGCCGAGACCGACATAGCCCTTCGTGAAAAATCCTGTAGACGTATCTTCAAGTCGCGCAAGGAACTCAACCGTATGGCCAGTTACATTCTCATTCTTTGCACTGGCGATGTCGCCCTTAAGATCCAAGGATCCCTGGCTGTACCAATAACGAAGCCCGATAGAGCCGCGCAGCGTCGATGCGGTGTAGACCTCGCCTGACATGCCTGGATCATATGGAAAAGGATCCGCAGCCAGGGCAGTACCGGCGGCCATAAAGGCGGAAAGAATTGTAACTAAACTGGTCTTCATGAGCTGACACGCCATTTGGATTTGCCGAAGGCCACCTTCGGATTTCATCCTACAGTTGTGCGCGCGCTAAGGTTAATGCACTGTAAAAATCCGCAGCAGTCTACAACTTGATGTTGATAAACTCATGGAAGCTCCAAGCGCACAACAATCGCACAGCCTCAGCGCTCGGCAATTGCCAAACGGACGGCAAGACCGACGAAGACAACACCTGCCAACCGGTTGAGCCAAAGCTGCGCCGATGGGGAACGTTTCAAATATCCTCCAAGAGAGCCGGCTCCGAGTGCAACACCGCCAAAAACGAGGATCGTGGCAATGATAAAGAGCCCGCCGAACATGAGGATCTGAAGCGGAACAGAGCCGCGCGCGGGGTCTGCAAATTGCGGCAGAAACGCCAGAAAGAAAATCGCAACCTTGGGATTGGTCACGTTCATGATAATACCGCGCACATAGAGCGCCGGGAGAGACATTTCCGGAGCACTGTTCCCGTTGATCTTGCTGCTACCGGCCCGGAACGCCTGCACCGCCAGATAAACGAGATAGGCAGCCCCTGCGAACTTGAGCAGCGTAAAGGCAAGAGCAGAGGTCTGAAAGATCGCGGCGACACCCAATGCAACGGCAGCGCTGTGGAAGATGAGACCCGTGCACAGCCCCAACGTCACAACCAGGCCGGCAAGCCGTCCGTAAAGGGCTGATTGGGTCAAAACAAAGATATTGTCGGGCCCCGGCGCGAGCCCCAAGGCAATGGCCGCGACAAAAAATACACCAAGCACATCTACCGGAATCATTTGGGTCTCCAATCGTTCGTTCACCTTTCGCCGGTTAAACTTCACCGGTCAAGGTCAGGGAAAACAAAGACAGTTTTGCCTTTGGGTCCCCCGTGTGTTGGTGTATTCAAGGGCGACGGTCCACGACCCGCCGATCTTCAGGAGGATTTTTGAGCTCACCGGACTCCATGCAGCCTGCCATCGCAAGCCTCGCAAAGACGTGCGAAGCAATCGCGAACGGCCGCTATGATGATGTGGATGGCCTCTTTGACATCATCACGGACAAACAAGTGCCGGAAAGCATCCGAGCGCTTGCCGAAACGTTTTCCAGCATGGTGGTGCAGGTCGAGGCCCGGGAATTCCATTCCGGCCAGCTTATTGAGGACTTGACCGAAACACGGCGTAAACTGGAACTCGCCGAAGCTCAGCTCCGGAAGGAGAACCAGGAACTGAAAGTCCGCCTCGACAAATTCGAAGTCGCCTATGACGAACAAGAAGCCAAGATGGAGGTAGAAAAAGTCGCTGATACCGACTATTTCCGCACGCTTCAGGCCCGCGCAAAGTCGATGAGATCAAAGTATAAAAAGAAGCCTTGAAGCTTCTTTAGACTGAAAGAATTCCTGTGACCAAAATCATTTCCACCCATTCCTATCGCGGCGGCACCGGCAAATCGAACGTGACAGCGAACATCGCTGCAAGCCTTGCCCTGCGCGGCCACAAGGTCGGGATCGTGGACACGGATATTCAGTCGCCGGGCATTCACACGCTCTTTCATGTAGACCTGAACACGGTGACGCATACGCTCAACAACTACCTTTGGGGCTATTGCGGCATCAAGGACACCGTTCTGGACATTACAGACGGTGTCAAAGGACCGGACGGCGAGCCGTCGATCACCGGGCCGGGCAAGGTCTTCTTCATTCCCTCCTCGATCAAGACCGGGGACATCGCGCGGATCGTGAAGGAGATGTATGATGTCGAAGCCCTCAATCGCGGGTTCATGGAATTCTGCGATACTATGGATCTCGATTACCTTCTGATCGACACCCATCCGGGCGTGAATGAAGAGACCCTGCTGTCCATCGCGATCTCCGACACGCTATTATTGATCCTGCGTCCGGATATTCAGGACTATCAGGGAACCGCGGTGACACTGGAGCTTGCCCGCAAGCTGGAAGTGCCGCAGTTGTTTTTGGTGGTCAACAAGGCCCTGGAAACCTTCGACTTCCAGGATCTGTCCCAGCGGATCTTCTCAAATTACCGGACGCCTGTTGCAGCGGTTCTTCCGCTCTCCACAGACCTTATCCAGATCGGCAGCACCGGCCTCATCCGCACTCTGCACCCGGACCATGCATTCACCCGGTCGATCGAGACGATTGCGGACTCAATTGAATGATCCAATTTTTGGATTAATCAAAGAGTGCAGCCCGAAACGTGCTGACATTGGCCAGCCGATCTTCGCGCTTGAATGCCAAGGCTTTCTCAAGAGCCTGCCACACGTCGGCATCCAGCCCTTCCAAAGGCTCAGGCACCATGTTTTCCCGGGCAGCTTGATCCGAGCCTTTCAATGAGAACGGATGGCGACCCGCAAGAACCTGATAGGCGATGCAGCCAAGCGCGAACACATCGTCGCGCGGATCCCGTGGTGCCTTTTGAAACATTTCCGGACTTGCGTAGGACGCGGTCAATGCGCTGCCGAGGCCATTATCGGCCATGTCAGCGGTCGTAACGGCTGCGAGACCGAAGTCGAGCAATTTAACCACATTGTTATCGAGAACAAAGATGTTCCCCGGCTTCAAGTCGGAATGGACGACATTCTGGCTGTGGGCATAGATAAGTCCGTCGCAAATCCCTTGCAGGATTGGCAAGGCTTCCTTGGCGGGCAGCGAATGGCCCAGCGCTGCGGATAGCTTCCGATCCAGCGTGGTCCCGCGTAATAATTCCATCACGATAAAGACCTCACCGCCGTCGCGGTCGAAATCATAGATCGTTGCAATGTTTGGATGCGCAAGCGCCTGCGCCTTGCGGGCCTCCGCCTCCAGCTGGCGCAAGGCGCCCGTGTCGGACCGGATCTCATCGGTCAGAAGTTTCAGCGCCACATACGGCTCGTCGTGCCCAGCCTCAAGGCGGCGCCGGTCAACGGCGGCATAAACAACGCCCATGGCACCGCGGCCAACCTCCCGGTCGAGCACAAACCGATCGCGCAATAGTGTTCCCACGCCCGCCCGCTCTGCTCCGGCGCCCGCGAGCGAATTCAGATCGGCCGCCCCTCCTGACTGACCTGCTGCCGCCTTACGGGCATTCGTGCGCAGGCGCGCACTTTTGTAGCCTGTCAGAAACTGGTCGAGTTTCCCCGATTGCGCTTCGCCAGCGGTTTGATCGCTGCCGCTGGTCCGGGCTTTCCGGAAATCCTTGAACCCGTCGACGATCGACCCGAGTACAACATCATCGACCTTGTTGCGCATGTCATCGCCCGCCTGTGCGGGTGGTTCAGTCAGATACGGCAAGGGAGGCAGGTAAGGCGATTGCCCGGGAGGCTTTGACTGAGCCGCTGAAGACGCCCGACCGACCACGCCATTGGGGATGGTCGGCTCATCCAGATCGTCTTCGACCGCCGGGTCCACGGCTCCGCTCGCGATTGCAGCCGTGTCTAAGGGGCCTTCCGGTCCATCGGGCTCGTTTGGCCCGCCGCCTGGGGGCAGTTGTGTCCGTATTATTTGGGCAAGGTCGTTGGGCAGCCGTCCGCTTTCAACAGCCTCTCCAAGGGTCGCATGAACGTCGGCCGCGTGTGAATCGGAGCGATGAAACACCTCCTTCAACCCGTGAAGAAGCGCATCGTAGGACAAACGGCCGGACACAAAGGCTTTCACCAGTGAATCGGGACCTTCACCAGTGGCATCCTGTTTTTTCGCGCTAAACCCAAAGAGTTTCAGACTGCGGTGTCTCCTGATGGCCCGACCGCTGTCAGAAGCCAGCCGGACGGGTGATGTTGTAGCGGTTTAGCTTTTCAATAATGGTGCGCCTGCTTACTTTCAGTAAACGCGCCGCATTGGTTTTGTTCCAACCAGCTTCCCGCATTTTTGCCTCGATGACCAGTGCTTCATACTGGCCAACAATGGTTTTCAAATCCCCCTCCGGGATCCCGCTCGGCATCGGCGCTGCACCGCCATTCATGGGCCCCGTCAGCTCCAGCGGCAGGTGCTCCAGCTGAATCGGATAACCGGCTTCTGCCATTAAGCGGGCCCGGTCCAAAATGTTCTTTAGTTCGCGGACATTGCCGGGATAGCTCCAGCACAATAGCGCATCCAGCGCGTCTGCGGACACGATCGGTACGGCCGTTCCCGCCTTGGCAGCGCCCTTTTTCAGGAAATGATCTATGAGTTTTGGGATGTCAGAGGGACGTTCCCGCAAGGGCGGCAAACTGATCGGGAAGACGTTCAGACGGTAAAACAGATCCTTCCGGAACTCGCCTTCCGCGATTTTTTCTTCCAGATTGACATTTGTCGCCCCGACGATTCTGACATCAACATGTTCGGTTTTTGTCGCTCCAACCCGGCGGACTTCGCCCTCCTGCAGCAAACGCAGAACTTTCGCCTGCAATGCGAGTGGCATGTCACCGATTTCATCGAGGAACAGCGTGCCCTTGTGTGCCTCGTGTGCGAGGCCTGCTTTATCCGTCTGCGCGCCGGTAAACGCGCCTTTGACATGCCCGAAAAGCTCACTTTCAAGAAGCGCTTCGGGGAGCGCCGCGCAGTTCTGCACGACAAATGCCTGGTCAGACCGGTCACTGGACTGATGGATGAAACTTGCCATCATCTCCTTGCCGGTCCCAGTTTCCCCGCGCACCAGGATTGGAACATCGGAATTGGCCGCCTTGCCAATCAGGTTGATGGCCTTTTCGATCGGCGGGCTGTCACCTACGAGCCCTTGTGGTTTTTGCTTTTTGACCGGAGCCGGCTGCGCCTTGTCTTTCGTCAGCTGGCGCGGCAGCTCCTTCATGTAGCGATCGAACTGTTTCTTCAGGCGCGTGTTTTCCTCATGCATACGAGTGTTCCAGATGCAGATCCCCGCATGGATGGACAGTGCTTTGAGCTGCTTCAGAACTTCGTCGCCGATTGCCCCGGTTTGGCCTTCTGCGCTGCGGGGGTTGATCAACTGCAAGATGCCGATGGACCGGTCTCTAAGGACCGTCATCGGCACAATGACCAAGGACTGTGTTTTGGTTCCACACAGCCGGTCATCTTCCTCGATGCGGGAAAAGTCGTATCCGACCGCTGAGGTGATGTCGGCGATGTTGATCACGGTGCCAGTGGAGACAACGAGCGCGGCTGGAGCGTGCAGGTTCGGCATCATGTCATCGCCATAGATGGATACACGCTCGCCTGTTGCCGCGGTGGCGACAACACCATGATAACGGGACGCCGTGCGGTGCAGATGCTGCCCAAGTGTGTCGAGCGTATAGATCGATCCGCCCTCGGCGCGCGAGATCTTGAGCGCCGAATCCAGCACGAGCTCCAGAACAGTTTCCACCTGCTCGGCTCCCGCCAGCGCCTCGGTCAAATCCAACAGGTCATCGAGTATCATTCGGTTTCCGCCTGCACAGATGTGAACTCATCCCCCGGGCGGCAGTATGCCCGCCCGGAAGCCATTTGTGTTCATGTTTGCAGGCGGCGCCTTTGCCAGCCTGTGTTTGCAAGGTCATCAGCTCAGGCTGTAGGTAAAGTGGCCCGGCTCGCCAACATCAATAGTCGCTTTGGTAAAGTCTGTTCCGTCGCCGCCCATTTTTGTCAAAAGCTCGGTGGAAAGCTCCGGCAAGATCGTGCGGTTGACGATGTGGTCGATGTTCCGGGCACCGGTTTCAACTTCCGTGCAGCGCGCGGCAATCGATTTGACGACTTCATCGGAATAGACCAGTTCCATTTTCTGGTTTTCACGCAAGCGTTTGCCGACCTTGTTCAATTTCAACCGGACAATCTTTTCAAGCGGCTCACCGATCAGCGGGTAGAACGGTACGATCTGCATCCGCGCCAGAAGTGCCGGTTTGAAATGTGCGCTCAGGATCGGGCGGCAGGCTGCCACCAACTCATCGACATCTGGCTTTTCCGGAAGCGAGCCCATCTCGGTCAGAACATCCGTGGCCAGGTTGCTGGTCAGGACAACAATCGTGTTCTTGAAGTCGATCTGGCGCCCTTCCCCGTCCGACAAGACACCCTTGTCGAACACCTGGTAGAAGAGGTTCATCACCTCAAGGTCCGCCTTTTCAACTTCATCCAGAAGCACGACAGAATAGGGCCGCTGGCGGACAGCTTCGGTCAGGACACCGCCCTCGCCATAGCCGACATAACCCGGAGGGGATCCAACGAGCTTCGATACGGTGTGCTTTTCCTGGAATTCCGACATGTTGATGGAGATCAGGAAGCGCTCCCCGCCGAACAGCTGGTCCGCGATTGCCGTTGCCAACTCGGTTTTACCAACACCTGATGGGCCGACGAACAGGAAGACGCCCATCGGCGCGTCCGGATTCTGAACCCCGGCCTTTGCAGTCCGCAAGGCTTCGTCTACAGCCTGAATGGCGTGATCTTGACCGATCACCCGCGCCTGGAGGTTCTGGGAGAGCTTCAGAACGGAATCCGCTTCGTTTTCAACCATGCGTCCGAGCGGCACACCGGTCCAATCGGAGATCACCTGACCGATGGCTTCTTCGGTAACTTCAAACGACACTAGCGGATCACCGTCCTGGGCTTCTTTCAGGTCCTTGGCGATTTCCGCGTACTTCGCCTTCATGGCTTCGATGTCAACTGAGCCATCGGCTGCGGCTGCCTCGTCGCCGTCGCCTGCATCGGCCTCCGCATCATCGGAGGTCTCGTCGCTCGCTTCGCTGGACGCCTCTTCCTCTGCGGCCGTCTCGTCGCCCTCAAGGCTAAGGCCGAGGTCATGGCGGAGTTTCAGGATCTGATTGACGAGATCCAGCTCCTTTTGCCAACGGGCCGTCAGCTCAGCGATTTCCGCTTCGACTGTCTTGATCTCAGCGTCGATCTCTTCAACTTGCGGATCATCGGGCGCAAAATCGGCCTGCGAATCCCGGGTCAATGATCCGAGCGCCCGGTTCAACTCACCTAGCCGCTTTTCCTTCAGCTCAATCACGAACGGCTTGGATGACAAGGACAGCTTCACGCGCGCACAGGCGGTGTCCAACACATCTACAGCCTTGTCCGGCAGCTGCCGGCCAGAAATGTAGCGCGCGGAGAGTTTTGCTGCGGCTACAACAGCATTGTCGCGAATGTAGACGCCGTGGTTCTTTTCATAAGCACTGCGCAGGCCGCGCATAATCGTGATTGCTTGTTCCGGGCTCGGCTCGTCCAGCTTCACCAGTTGGAACCGACGCTCAAGTGCCGGATCCTTTTCGAAATACTTTTTGTATTCGCTCCAGGTCGTCGCCGCGACGGTGCGCAATTCACCCCGCGCCAGAGCCGGTTTCAAAAGGTTTGCAGCGTCCGCACCACCGGCAGAGCCTCCTGCACCAATCAGCATATGCGCTTCATCGATAAACAGGATGATCGGTTTCGGCGACGATTTGACTTCGTCAATGATGCCCTTCAAGCGGTTCTCGAACTCGCCCTTAACTCCGGCACCAGCCTGCAGCATGCCAAGGTCCAGACCGATCAGCTCAACATTCTTGAGCATGTCCGGCACATCGCCCTCTGCGATCTTGACCGCAAGCCCCTCGACCACTGCGGTTTTACCGACACCAGGTTCACCGACACAGATCGGGTTGTTTTTCCGGCGGCGTCCAAGAACGTCGATCATCTGCTGAATTTCGCGATCCCGGCAGAACACCTGATCGATCTTGCCCTCGCGGGCAGCCTGAGTGAAGTTCGTGCAGAAGCGGGCGAGCGCGCTGTCCGGGCTCATTCCAGGCGCGACTGATGGCGCCTTGTCGTCTCCACCAGGTGCTGCGGTCAGGCCTACAGTGGTTTCCTCGGAATTCCCGATGATGTCGGAGAAGTCCTTTTTGAACCCGGCAAACGAGATGTCTTCCATGTATTGCAGCCAGCGGTCATCGCCATAACGGTTCGGCTGGGCGAAGATTGTGGCCAGAAGGCTGCCGGAGCGGACCTGATCCAGGTCCAGCTCAACGGAGCTCACCAGCCACGCATCGGAAATGAGTTCGACCAGGAGCGGGGAAAACACCGGACGGCCCTGATTGCCGGTCTTCATGCTTTCAAGGACACTTTGAAGCCCTTTGCGCATGACAGCAGGATCAATCTCGAAGTGTCTCAGCGCGCTTTGAACATCATGCTGACTGTCTTCGACAAAAACATGCAGCACATGTTCAATGGAGACTTCATAGTGCCCGCGTGTCACCGCCAGGCCTGCAGCAGCTTCGAGTGAGCGTTTCGAATAGGCGTTCAGACGGCCGATGAGGCGGCGAAGATCAAGGTCGAGCACGGTGAGCAACCCCCAATATTATGCACGGACGTGCATTGTTCCCAACTGTTAGCGGCCTTTAATGACAGGCGTGTCATAAGAACGCTTCAAGCTTACGCAAAGAGACGTTTCCCGCACAATGCGGAATGAGCTGAATTAATCGTACAAACGTTAAAAAGAATGCCGCCCCGTTTCCGAAGCGGCATTCCATCAACAATTCTATGCTGACACCGAAATCAGGTGACCGGAGCGCGCCAGTCATCAGAGGCGGATGTACCGGCCTTTTCGTGAGTCCACTCCGCCTTGCGGTAAGTGAAGGACCACTGCTCCTGATCGCCGCGGGACGAATTCGCATCATCCAGAACATCCGGCAAAATGGTCTTGCCTTCAACCAGGACTGCGTCGGTGTACTTAATCGTGTAGTAGTGCTCCTGGACGCCAGAAGTAGATGTGCGCCAGAAGTTGATTGTGATCTCCAGGGACTCACCGGTGGCCAGAGCCTGCCACATCAACGGAGACGCCTTGTCCAGCGGCTTGATGATGGTGGTCGGCTGGTGGCGGCGGGTGCCGATGGCGGTGCCGGAGTTCGGGTCACGCGGGACAATTGCGTTGCTCTCGAACTTGTAGACCAGGGACTCGCTCTCGTGGCCTTCCTGCCAGTTGTTGCCGATGGAATCAGCCGTCGTTGCATCTGCGGTGATGTCCCCTTGGGTGGACCCGCTGATCGACATGTATGCTACGTTTGCCATTTTTCCGTCTCCCGTATGTGAGCTTTCGAAATTCCGGTAGGAGGATGTTCGCCTCCAACGCCCTACACTTGGCAAGCGGCGTGCCAAATCGGCGATCAGTCAAATACTTCCATATTTTTCAATGTTTTATGCTCTGTATTTTCAGATTTAAGAAAGTGTTAAACTGTGCAGAAAACTGCACAGTGCCGAACCTGGTGTGCAATTCTCTGCGCATTCTCCTTGTGATTTGCGTCACATTCCACGCGTTGTTTTTCGGTCTGCTTCCAATTCGCACGCGAAACGCTCTTTGAAATCATTCACTTTTTCCAAAAAACGTTAGAGCACTCTCAATCCAGATGTGCAGATATTAGACAATTGACCCAAAGTGGCTGGTCCCCCACCTTGCTTGGAAAGGACCTGTATGAACGTGATGATATTGTAACTTTTGCGGGACACTGTCTGCGTCCTATAGATTACAGGCTCCTATCGATCGAATGGCCCTTCATTCGATGAAGTAACAAACGCAACGGAGAAGGCCTTTGCCAGCTATCATTAAACCATCCCGGGTTTCGGTAGCGCACCAAACGGACCCCTCGAAGGACGGAGCGCTGACCACAGTGTCGGCTTATGCTCTGTTTGACTTCGAGGAGCCTGGCCGGCTTTTGACCGAGCAAGCGCTTTGGCCAATGGTGACGGAGCAAATGCCCAATGGTGCCATCTTCGACAAGGGCCAACTGAAGCCCAAGGGCGAAGTGATTGTTGCAGGCAATGCGCTATCACCGACAGACGTCCCTATTGAAGGCATCCGTGTTTCTGTTCGGTTTGACCGTCTCCATAAAGAGCTCGCCGTTTTCGGCGATCGCGTCTGGCAACTGACGGACCAGGGCGTGCAAATGAGCCGGCCGGTTCCGTTCCTCAAAATGCCGATTGGCGAAGCGCAGGCCTTTGGCGGCCCGAACTACGCACCGAATGCGCGTGGTAAAGGACACGGGGCAAGGAGCATTCTGGAGGCCGGGTACGATGCGCCGCTTCCGAATGTTGAAGATCCCGCAAGGCTGATCAAGGCGCCGGATGACCAACCCGTTCCAGCTCATTTCGGACCAATCGCTGCGGATGACGCCGCGCGCCTGAAGTATCTCGGCACATATGATCAGCATTGGATCGACCATATCTCGCCGCTGAAACCGGATGACTTCAATCCGCTCTATCACTGCGAAGCGCCAGAGGATCAACGGTTCGATGGTTTCTTTGAAGGCGGGGAAACATTTGCGATCACCGGCATGTCGCGCGGTGAGGCATCCGTTGGCGGACAACTGCCGCGCCTGACCGCCCGGTGCTTCTACAAGCTGACCGATACAAATGAGCTCATCGAGACAACGATGCGCTGCGATACCGTCACGATTTTTCCGAATGTTCAAAAGGCCGTTCTGACATTCCGTGGCCTATTGCGTGGCACAGACCGGTTTGCAGAAGACATTGCGGCCATCATGGTTGGCCTGGAAGAGACGGATGCCGTCAGCCGGGATGCTGCCTACTACGCTGATGTCTATCAAAAACGGACATCAAAAGACGAAGCGCACAAATATGCGCTGGCCGACTATCAGTTGATGCCGGACGTCGATCCAGCAATCCTCAGCGCCAAGCGCGAAGCAAAACTGGAAAAAGCTGCGGCCGACCGGCAGAAGTTCATGGACAACCAGAACTGGGCAGCGCGCAAGATGCTGGAAGACGAGGGCTTGCCGGGTGACCTCGTCCCGCCGCCCAAGTCAGACATCATCGACGATATTCCTCTGGTTGCCCAACCCACCCCGGAAGAACTTGAAAACGGCGACCTGGATCTAGCCGCCCTTCTGGATGACGTCAAAGCGGTTGAAGACGCCCTTTTGGAAAAACGCGACCGCGAAATGGCCAAAGCAGAGCTTCAGCGCCGGGCCATTGTCGCAGCAACACCGCCCAAGCTGCTGCCGCCACACGCCAAAAAACCGATTGTCGATGACGCTTTCATAGCCCGATTTTCAGATCTTGAACTCGACCCGGAGCTCGCGTCCGGCCTTCAGGAAGTCACAGGCCAACTGACGGCCCTGAAAGATCGCTCACCCTCCGGTCCGTTTGCGGGACTGGACGACAATCCCGACGCTGCCGGGGCATTGGATGAAACGTTGGCGGGCATCTTCGGCGAACCGGAAGCCCCATCGGAAGAGGACATCGAGCTCGCGTATACCAAGGCGGTTGCCCGGGCGATGAAGCAGCCGGAAGGCAGCATTCTGGCCGACGCCCGGAAGGCCATAGACGAAATGGACTTGTCCCAGCTAGAGGGCTTGGACGAGGCCATGAAACCGCCAGCAGACGCCATTGACGACCAGTTCAGTGCGATGATCGGGGAACTGGCCGAAGCCACGCCTGCGCCCGCAGCAAAACAATCATCGTTCAAAGACCTCTTGGCAGGTCAACCAGATGACATGCCGATGGACGACCTGACTGCCAAGCTGGAAGAAGGGCTGTCCAAACTCGACTCCCCCATTATCCCGAAAGACAAGCCGGGTGAAATGCTTGAAACCCTTTTGGAGCGGGTTGAGGGCATGCAAGCAGACGGACCACAGCCGCCTGAAGGCCAAACACCATCTGAGACGGCCCTGGCGTCGGTGGCAACGGCCAAGGACCGTATGGACGAGGCGGAAGAGACCATGGAAGACTCCATGGCAACAGCCCGCCAGCAATCCCCGGCCCCGTTGTTTCCACTTGAGGCCTTGCCCGAGGGGGTCCCAATCCGTCTCGGTGCGTTTGTCACCGGAAAACTGCGCGATGGTCACGATTTCAAAGGTGCCGATCTTGCTGGCGCAGATCTGCGTGGTGTTGATTTCAGCGGCATGGATCTTTCCGGTACGTTCTTTGAGCAATCAGACCTGACAGATGCCCGGTTCACCGGCTCGAACTTGACAGGTGCTGTCTTTTCCGGGGCAACGCTCACGGGTGTCGACTTTTCAGACTGCGATATGACTCGCGCCAACCTGAACAAGGCAAGCGCGCAGGAACTGGCGCTTGACCGGGCAAAACTGCATGACCTCCTGATCATTCAGTCGGACTTGTCCGGCTCGACAGGCACCGGGGCAGATCTTGAGAAGGTGCGCCTGATTGAAACCAACATCGACGACATGCAGCTCAAGCAAAGCCGGATCACCGATTGTCAGATCCTGACCGGATCGGCGGACGGATTTAAAGCGACAAGCTCTAAATTGCTCCGGACCATGTTCGTGACCCTGTCCATGAAGGGGCTGGACTTAAGCGACAGCGACCTGGAACGCATTGGCTTCATGGAAGTGAAGGCACCGGGGATGCGCGCGATCAACGGCAAATGGCTGTCCGTTGGCATCATGGGCGCAAGCGATCTGACCGGCTCGCGCTTTGATGGACTTCATGCGACCGAGAGCTCGTTCAACACGGCCGAAATGCCAGAATGCTGTTTCTTGAGGGCGAGCGGGACCGCTTGCTTCTTCAACGCATGTAACCTGGAAGCCAATGATTTCAGGTTGTCTTCATTCCGCAACTCGCTGTTCGGCCGGTCCAATTTTGCGGGCAGTGATTTCTTCGGGGCCAATCTTTTTGCCGCTGCGTTCACCGGTGTCGATCTTCGGCGCTGCTCGATGCGGGCTGCCAATCTCTTCGCCGCAGACTTGCTTGAGGCCAAACTCGCCAGCTGCGATTTCTCCGGCGCCAACCTTGGCATGACACTTCTGGAGCAACCGACCCATGCCTAAGATGCCGGACAGAAAACAGATCACGTTTGAAGATGTCATGGCGTTCCACGCTCATGAACAACCGATCATGCTCCGCATCGCCTCGGGAATGTCCTTCGCAAACATGAACCTTGCCGGGATTAGGTTTATCGAGTGCGACTTGACCGGGTGCGACTTTTCCGGAGCGACCCTAACGGATGCCCAGATTGTCTCATGCACGCTCAAAGACGCGCGTTTCAATGGCTGTAATTTGAAAAACACCCAGATCGTGTCCTGCGACATGGATGCATCGGAAATGCGCGACACGTATGTTGAGCGCGCACAGATCGTTGCCGGGAATGCCAGCAACTGCAACTTTTCGGGCAGCACGTTCGATCAGGTCTCCTTTGCGCAGCCGGACCTTATGGATGCCGACTTTTCCAAAGCGAGTTTCTACCGGGCGGTCGTTTTGGCATCAGACGTGACGGGCGCCAGCTTCGCGAATGCGGTTCTGTCAAACTTCATGCTGACCGATGCCGATCTGCGGCCGGTGGATATCACCGGCACTTTTATCGACATTGCCGTGTTTGCTGATGCGAACCTCTCCGGGCTCGATCTTTCCGGCCAGTCGTGGCAGCACTGCACGTTCCACAAGGGCGAATTCAAAGGCACAAATTTGAACGGTGCCAACCTCAGCGCGTCCGTGTTTGCCGAATGTGATTTTGAAGGCGCAAGCCTGCGCGGCGTTACGGCAAATACGACCGGTTTCACGAAAAGCAAACTGGACGGCGTGGATCTCTCAGGCAGCCAGCTGACCATGGCGAACTTTGCAGGTGCTGGTCTTTCTGGTGCCCGATTCAACAGTTCGCAACTGTTTTCAGCCGTCTTTCAGGAGGCGGATTGCCGGGCAGCACTGTTTGAGCAATGCGATCTGCGTCAGGTCGAATTCTCGCATGCCGACCTGTCAGGCGCCTCTCTCTCGGCAAGCAGTTTTAACCTTACGAAGTTTCATGCAACCAAGACCGAACAGACTGTGATGCTCGGCACATCCGGCAGCCGGATCGAGACCGATACTGATCGTGCGATTGCAGAATTATACAGGCCCGACAAGGTCGCCCTCGACGGCGATGGTGCGAGCCAAGGAGGGACACTCTGATGGTGTTTGTAAACTCACAAGGCCCGATCCCCGGAATGGACTTCTCGGTTCCGGATATCTACCTGCAGACAACACCGGTCGGCCCGGTCCCTATCCCGCTCTTTTCCATGGGCTTCAGGGTGACGGAAATCCCGACCTGTTTCCGCTCACTCATCATGTGCATGCCCGCGCATAATATGACAAACTTGGCACCGGTTACCGTCAGTGGGCCCGGCCCCGGCGTGGCTTCGGGGATGGTGTGTTCCAACAGCCGCAATGTGAAGGGCTCCACCAAACTGTTCCTTCAGTGCATGCCGGCAACCCGCGCACTTTTAGACCCAACAGCGCAGAACGGCGTTTCACCCAATTCTGTCGGCACCACTCTGGTGCCGTCACAAATACGTCTGCTGAACCCGAGCCTTTAAGCGGCGCGACGGCAGAAGAGGAGATCAGACGATGAGCAGCGAAGCGATGCAGGGAAAAATGTCGATCACCCTGCCCGGCGTATCGAGCAGCGACGTGTATGTGGAAGCCCTTCACGGCGTTGAGGCCCTGACCGACGGGTATCGGTTTACGACTGATATCGTCTCGAAAGACCCTATCAAGCTGCCAGACATGATGGGCAAGGCCGCCACGCTCACACTGGAGATGGGCGAAGAAAAGATGCAGGCGCAGGGTGTCATTGAAGGCGCAGAGACACGCGACCCGACACCGAACCGCGAATTCTGCTACCGGTTCGTCATTGAACCTGAACTCTCCATGCTGCGGCACAGCGCCCAGAACCAGGTGTATGGCACGGACAAGGATGTCACCGTCGTTGATATCCTGACGAGCGAGCTGAGCGATGCGAACAAGAAGAACTCGAACACCAGTTCGAGCCGCGTTCCGCGCCAGATCCAGTACGACATGCTGCCGTCCAGCGGGGATTACCCGAAACTGCATTTCGTCATGCAGTACCGGGAGCACGACCTGAATTTCCTGAAGCGCATGTGTGAGCGGTTCGGCATCTTCTTCTCCTTCGATCATTCCAGTGACAAGGAGAAGGTTGTCTTCGGCGACCGGAAGGAACACTTCACAAAGCTCTCCGGCAAACAGATCACCGAAGAGCTGTCCTATCGCAGCAAAGAACAGGTGATGGGCACCGGCGACTTCGGCATCTGGTCGTTCAACCAGAAATTCATCACCCAAAGCGGCACAGTGGCTCTGCGGGAATACAACGAGGAAACCCCGAAGGTAGACCTGTTCGTCTCTCAAGATGCCAGCTTCCCCGGCCAGGGCATCACCACCCGCTATGGTGAGCACTATGCGACCGTTTCAGAAGGCAACTTCATTGCCAAGCGGCGGGTCGAACTCGTTGAAACGGAACGCCAGCAATTCGTAGGCGAAAGCAACATTCCGCTCTTGCGCCCGGGATACTTCTTTCAGTTGAAGGACCATCCGATCCGGGATCTTGACGGTCTTTACATCGTGACCGAAGTCACCCACAGCTGCGTCAACACAACGCCGCTCGGCTTCAGTTCGGCCCACATGACACCAGAACCCTATCGCAACCGCTTTGTTTGTGTTCCGTTCGACAATGGCTTCCGGCCATCCATTGTCACACCAAAGCCATCTATCCCGGGGTACATTTCCGCAGTGATCGATGGTGAGACCGAAGGAAAGCGCGCCGAACTCGACAGCGCTGGCCGTTACCGCGTCAGGATTCTGGACGAGGAAAGCGGCCTGTCGCAGGGCAAAGCAAGCTATGTCGTTCGGAAAATGGAACCTTATGGCGGCGGAGACGGCTACGGGTCCCACTCCACACTGTTGATCGGCACAGAGGTGTTGCTCGGCTTTCTGCACGGCGATCCGGACCGCCCGGTCATTTTGGGCGCGGTATCGAACGGGGAGCAGGTCAACCCTGTCACGGCGACAAACCAGAATGTCGCGCACAGAACCCGGACAGCTTCCGGCATTATCATGCAGATCAGCGACGGTTCCGCGTAGGGTCTGCAAAGACCCACATTGGGAGGACATAGAATGTCTTCGGCCTATGATACGCAGATCAATTCCCTGACCGCGGCTTTGTCCGATCTGAACACCTCCCTGAGCAATGTGACGGATAGTGATGCCCTTGTCGAAGACGACACGGGCACTCACTACCAAACCACATACACCTACTTTTACGTCCCAAGCACACCGGGTGCCGCGAATACGTCTGCGGACGACTCAGGCCTTGGCACCCTGCTGCGTCTTGGGGAATACGCCGATGTCGAACAAACCGCCTACAATGCAGGCGCTGATACCTACTCCGCGTATTTTCCGGCACAACACATCGCCGATGAATCGGGTGATGCGATCTACACGAATGCTGCTGGCGGGGGAAAAGGTATCCTCATGGCCTGCGATGGCCGGATCCTGATCCGGGGCGGTGAGAAATTCTACCTGAATCCAAATGGTGCCATGCACATCCAGTCGGACGAAGGAGCGATCACGATCCAGTCCGGTACTGACACCAACGGCAATGAACAGGATATCAATTTGATCGCCGGCGCCAATGGACTTGGTGATCTCAACACCACTGTCAGGAAAGACACAAAGACGGTCGACGGCGAGCAATACGAGAAAGTCTCAAGTGTCTCGCGCAAATACTACGAAGCGAACAAGTACGAAATCTATCACGCGAATTCATATAAAGAGATCCATGCCCACACCGATACACGGCATTACGGCACGTACTTCAAAATGTTCTGCGGCGGCAATATTCAGGTCAAAATCGCGGCTGAATTCATATTCAATTTAGCCTTTAGCCTCAATGTCGAGCCGATCACCAAGATTACCTTTTATTTGCTGAAGACCGATATCGGATTGGTCAAGACAGACATCCTTGCCTGGAAAACCGAAATCAAGGAAGGTGAACTCAAGGTGCTTGGGGCCACGTTCAGATCCAAAGCCGTCAAGGTAGACACGACAGCGACGGAAGCCACCGCAACCCCTGTGAAAGCCAGCACCGGCGGCATCACTGCCGAACAGATCGCCGCAGAATGTGCGAATGTAAACGTCAAGTCCATGATATCATTATGGGAAGCAAAGATCGCCAGCACGGCGCAGATCTGACAAACCCATCGCCAAAGAGTCGCTTATGAAGAAACAAACATCCCGCAAGGCGGAAACGACAACCAAAACAGCGACACCGCCGCCCATTCCCGGCAATGGCCTTGAAACCGGCATCGTCAAGGCGCTCCTGACAGAACAGGACGCCATGGTGACCTTGTCGGACGGTGAGCAAATCCATGCAAGCCAAGCGGCCGGTTGTCTTTTGGCGCCCGCGATCGGCGATACGGTTCTGGTTTATCGCGGTGGTGACCAGGCATTCATACTATCTGTGCTGACCCGCGACGCCGATGTATCTGCTGAAATCGGAGTTGCAGGTGCAAAGGAAGTCGCGCTGAAATCGGAGGGGCGCCTCACCGTATCCGCCCCGGATGTTCACGTGAGTGCGCGGCGTATGAACGTGCTGGCGGAAAGCGTGACCCAGACCGGAAAGCAATTGATCACCAACTTCACCCGCTCAATGGAAACGCTGGTGGACAAGATGGTCAATGCCCGGACCATCACGACGACTGCGCATAGCCGCAGCAGCTCGGTCAAGGAGACTGAAACGCTCAAGGCCGGTATTCTGGTTCAGAACATTGACAGCGTCGCTACTCAAAACAGCGACATCTCAATGATTACGGCGGAAGAAGATGTTCGGCTTGATGCCAAACGCGTCAGCGTGGGCTAAAGTGCTGTTCGGAATAGCAGATTGCGGAAATTGAATGCTCCTAGTTGATGATAGGCTGAAAGCGGCCAAAGACCATGCGTCGGCCGGCCGGCACGATAATGCGGCGCTCCTGTATGAAAGCATTCTGGACGTCTCGCCGGGCCATCCGGAGGCCTTGTCCGGTCTGATTGAAACCCGTCTGGCGAACGGCGATCTGGAAGGGGCTCAAACGCTGTTGTCGCAGTCGACCGCAGTCACCGGCCAGGATCCGGGTTTCCTGACACTCGCTGCCAAGATTTCGATCATCAGCCAGAAGCCCGAAGACGCCGAAAAACTGGTGGAACGTGCTCTGGCACTTGATCCGTTCCATGCACAGGCCGCTCTTCTGAAAGCCGAGTTTCTGGCCTCGGCAGGAGCCTTGTCGGAAGCGGAAGACCTTCTGAACACCGTTCGGAGCCGGAACACCGGCGACACCGATATCCTGCTGGGCATCTCCAGGCTTTACTACGCCTACGGTCTGTTCTCTCCGGCTCTGATGATCGCTCAGGAAGCCTTGAGCAATGCACCGGACGACAGCAACCTGTCAGCTTTTGTCGGCCAGATACTGACAGCGCTTGGCGACCACGGGAAAGCCACAACGTTTTTTGAAGCAGCGCATCTGAAAGAACCAACAAACCCGGAATTCATGCTGTCGCTTGCCAACAATGCTGCCGCAATCGGTCAATCGAGCGAAGCTTTACGGATCGCCGGCCGCGCTAAAGCTCTTTTCCCGGATCTGATGCCCGCCTGGCTTAGCTACATCAAGATTAAGGCGGAACGCGGAGAAGCATTGGAAGCCTTGCGGGAGTTTGCTCCGGTCGCAAAGGGCGCCAAAGACCGGATGGAAGCAACGCTGACGCTGGGCACGGCCTATCGGCTAGCTGGAGAACCGGAAAAGGCCATACAGCTCCTGGAGCCACTGATGGCCAATGCAGCAGGTATGAAGGATGCGGTCCGGGGCCGGCTCTTCAGCATCTTGCGCGATGCCTTCCTGTCGACCGGACAAATTGAAAAGATCCCATCAACGCTCGAACAGCCGGTCGTTGCGACCTTGAACGGCGGCCAAAGTGGAGACACAAATCCTGACGTGTTGAAGCAACGGGTCAGTGAAGCCGTCATGGTCATTGATCCCGGTCTGTCCAATCTGGAATTCATGGTGCTTGCACGCTTTTTGGACCAGGCGGGCCGCGACAAATCTGCTCTGCTAGCCGGTCCTTCGACCTTGTCCCAGCTCTCCGGATTTTTCGGATACAACAACTTTCTGCCGAACGACGCGCCGAACGGCAACGCTGAGCAACCTGCCGCTCCGGTGACCCTTCCAATATCCCAGATCCTCGGATTGCCGAATGATCTGCGGGGTGGCGTGACCGGACCCTGTCCGTATCTGCCGGTCAAAGCGGACCTTTTAAAACGTTGGCAGGACGCCCTTTCTGAGTTTCCGAGGCCGTGGATCGGGATCGCCTGGAACGAAGCGCAGCCCGGCCTGACACTTGATACATTGCTGCCCGCGTTGCGATCCTTGCCTGGCACGTTGGTCAGCACAGTTTGGGATCACAGCCGCAGACAATTGTCCGGGCATCAAGGAATTATTGATGCGGGCGCGCACATCAAACGCCTCGACGATCTTGCAGCTCTGCTGCACGCACTCGATTTTGCTGTGGGGCCGGACGGAATTATCCTGCATGGTGCCGGGGCTGCCGGAACACCGGGACTGGTCATCGCGCAGTACATGTGCCCATGGTATTGGTACGCCGAAACAGATCGAAGCCTTTGGTACCCGAGCTTGGACGTTCTGAAGGCACCACGCTTTGGCCATTGGGCAACGCTCATCCCGGAGCTGACGGATGACATCCATGCGCGCATAGACAACCGGCTGGCGTCGACCGGCGGGCAAACGGAGGGAACATCATGAGTGCCTGGCGGCCTGCGACACAAGAGCCTGATTCCTTACATGCCTGCATTTACGATTACCTGCGCAACCGCACGCCACAAGTTTATCTGGATGGCAAATCTGAAGCCAAATCACTTGGACAAACAACAGAGATTATGAGCAACGGGCAGAAACTTACGCTCGATCTCGTTGTGACTCCGGTCGGCAGCGGTCAATGGTCTTCGCGCCCTGTCGTCGAGTTTGCAGTGACCGGACATGTCGCGGACCGCGCGGCGGGCTATAGTGTCGACGGACGGGTGGTGATTGATCAAAAAACCCTGGCGTTTCTGGCGATCGAGGCGACACCGACACGCGTGAATATCAGATAACCGGAAAGGACCGGTCCATGGCTCAGGACGATGAGACCCCCACCGGCATCAAGTCGTTTTCCGTTGGCTTGGGCGATGGGACGCCGCTGCCTCACGACAGGCAACCGCCACCGCCCTACCGTGTTCTGATTTTTGGCGACTTCGCAACGTCCGTTGCCGGTCTTCAGGAAATCACCGGAAAGGATATCTCGGAGCTGATCAGCGAACTCGAGCCAGCCCTGACGGTAGAGGCAAAAAACATCCTCGGGACGCTCCCGGCCACCTTGATCGAAGATGTGTCTTTCAAACGTCCGCGCGACTTCAAACCCGCTTCCGTTAGCAAGGCGCTTGAGTTTCGCACCACAATCAAGACTGCCATGGCAATGGGCGGTGTGTCCGGACTGGCCGATCATGGACAGCGGTTCGATCTGCTCTTGGACGCAGCCAAATCATCGAGTGCGCATTCAGCTCCGGAAACGCCTGCATCTCGTGACGCAGCTCCCAAACTCCAGCCACCGGGATCTCCTGCTTCAGATCCGAAATCAGACGAAGATGACGGACTGGATGCTCTGTTCTCGATGGTCGAAGCACCGAAGAGATCGGCAGACAGTGAAGTCACACAGGACCTTGCAAAGCATGCGGTCCAGGCATTCTTGTCCCAGACCTCAAGTGGTGAACCGCGCAAACCTGCGCCGTCCACACCTGCACCTGCCGGCGGAGGCGCCTCTTTCGATGCCATGATCGAAGACCAGGCTGCCCTGTTCCTCAAAGACCGCCGCCTCCATCAGGTTCTGGAAAACTGGCTCGCACTGCGGATGTTGCTGGCTGAATTGCCGCGCGAAAGTTCAATCCGCTTGTTCCTCGTTCAGGTCAGCGCGACCGCTGCGATCGAGGATAGTTTGGCGAGCCTGGAAGAACCGGAGGGTGCGCTCGCCCATGCCGCATTCGATGTGGTTCTTGCCGCCAATGAATCCGGCCTCGCCAAGGACGGCGCCTCCAACTTCAAACGTCTGGCCACGGTTGCAGCGGAAAATGCGACGTGCCTGCTCGGCACCCTCGCCCCGGACTTTGCCGGAGAAAGCGCCGACACCGTCGGCAGCCGGGACACGCCGCACCAAATGCTGGATCAAATCGGCTTTGAACAGTTTGCAAGCCTCCGGCAATCTGCAGCGTCGAACAGTCTTGCCTTGTTCTGGAACAAGGGGCGCCTCATTGCTGATGATGACGGTCCGGCCGATGTTGGTCTGCCCGGCAGCTGGGTTGCCTTGCTGTCCATTCTCCACGCCCAAGCGGCAAACGGATGGCCCGACTTTGGTGCTGGTCAAAAACTGTCGATTGATCAACTGGAAACGGCGGAACACACCAATACCGGAAAACCGGTGGCGGACAGCGTCATGACTTTTGTCTCGCAAGATTCTGCTCTGTCACTTGCCTCAGCCGGGATCAACGTTTTGCGCGGCCAAGCCAACCGGGCAGAGGTTTATTTTGCCGGGTCCCGCACGGTCTCGGCCAGCAAGTCGGACGAGCCGAACGCAGGTGTTGCGCGTGCACTTTCCATGGCCCGGCTCAACACTCTGCTTCAGGTGGCTTTTTCAACGGCGCCGTCAGGTTCCAAGACGGCAGAAGAGTCTGCCAAAAACCTTCAAGCCCGGCTCGACGAGATATCAGACGCCCTTTTCAATGCTATCCAGTTTTCGGTGAGCGCAGCCCGATCTGAAGAGGACGAGGACGTCCTTGATATCGATGCCACACTCACAGGCTCGGCTCGGGGCGACCGTCACTTCGGGTTCAGGATCGGGATCTGACTTGGCATTGACCTACCAACTGAGCTGCGACCGGATCCAATCGGCTGCAGATTGGCGTTGCGCGGCGAAGGACGTTACGAAATTCGTGACTTCCGGTGTCCGTCCTGCATCGTCAAACGCAAGGCCCTTCATCAAGGCCGTCCACTGCGCCGAAGAGAGATGCTCAGGCCTCTCTGGCTGAACCGACGCCTCCATGGCCTCCAGCGCGTTTTTAGGTCCGAACGGCCGGCGTCCAGCAAGGCATAGATAGACCATGACCGCCAGCGAGAACACGTCATCGGCCGCGCATGGTTCGTGGCCCTCCAGCCGCTGGGGCGAGGCATAACTCGGGGTGATTGCGCCGAGACGGATCAAGATGCGGATAGTGTCTTCTTCATCCTTGCGCAAGGACGGTGCAATCGGTGCGGAGATGTTGAAGTCGATCAGCTTGACCGAGCCATCGGTTTGCACAAAGACATTGCCGGGTTTCAGGTCGGAATGGATGATCCCGTTGGCATGGGCAAACTCGAGAGCCGAGCCCAAATCCTGCACCAGCCGGATCACCTGAGCGAGCTCCAGCTTGCGGTCCTCCGCCTTGCGCAGAAAACTGGAGAGCGTGTCCCCTTCCAGATACTCCATCACCATGAAATGCAGGTTCTGAACGCGGTCCATATCGTACACACGAACGATGTTGGGATGGACGAGGTCCCGCAGGCGCCGCGCCTCCCTATGCATCAGGGCGACAAAATCCGGTTCTATTTCCGGTCCCGCCGTGATGATCTTCAAAGCAACATCAGCTTTTGACAATCCCGCTTTTGCCGCGACAAGATCCCGCGCCTTGAAAACCAGGGACTGTCCACCCCGGCCGATTTCCTTGATCAGCAAATAGCGGTCCTTCAGCACAAGGCCCGGCACCGGGGTCATAATTTCGGATGGCTCCGCCATCGTATCAACGGCGAGCGTATAGCCAAGATCCGTGTCTGCTTCAGCCATTGTCGTTCAGCCGCACCGTGATCAGTGTTACGTCGTCCGATGAACCACCCTCGACCGCATGAGTAACCAAACGGTCCGCGACACCCGCACTACCATCTGCAAGCGCATCTGCGATCGTTGTTTCGCTGGCCCCCTTGAACAAACCGTCGGTGCACAGGACAAAACAGTCGCCCTTCAAGAACTCGATCACACGCCTGTCGACCAGGATGTCTTCATGCGAGCCGAGCGCGCGGGTCAGCCGCCCCAAATCATCACTATGGTCTTCCGATACAAGAAAGAGATGACCTTGGCGCAACAAATAAAGACGGCTGTCGCCGACCCACTGGCACCCGGCATATCCGTCGTGGATGATCAGGGTCAAACCGGTACATCCGCTGATGTCCGCATCCGGGTTTTCCAGATAACTGCCGTAGAGCTGGTCGTTCACACGATGAAAGGCCGCTTCGATGCGTTGGAGCCGTTCGTTCACGCCCTCGCCATCTGCAAACTCGATCACTTGCAGCTCTTCGACAAAGGCGCGGCTCGCTAGGTGACCATCCCGATGCCCTCCCATGCCGTCAGAGACAGCAAACAGAGCATGTTCGGGCTTGGACACATGATTGTCTTCATTCTGACTGTGGCGCGTGCCTTGCCGGGTGGCGGTTTCGATCTCCAGGCCTGTTCCGGTCTTTTTCTTTTCTGTGACCATGTCTTCGTTTTGCCGTTTGAGGCGCTATCTCCGTGTGATCCGGAAATAACAGCATGCTATTTCAAGTCCGCTCACGCCAGCCCTGAACCTCCCAATGCCCCATGAAAATTCCCCGGGCGGCGTCCGCTTCGGGCATGGCTGAGAACACACACACCTCGCTAACCCGTTCCGGCGACCCTTCATGCCACCAATATCCCGGAGAGGAGGATCTTTTTTTCTTTTTATCCGTCTCCGGCCACACCAGTATGTGCGCTGGCACTTCATTTGAAGCCACCAGATCTGTCCATGGGATGCACAGGCCCGCTTCATCACTCTCTAGGTCGGGAAGCGTCATCGAAACCTTGTAGGGCGGCTCATCTATCGCCGCCCTGATATCCGCTGAACAGTTTGTGACGCTGTTGAGGAAATTGCGGCGGTTGCTTTCGCCCGCAAGGAACGTCAGCAGGTCAAGCTCCAGGCGATCCATAATTTCATCGATCTGGAAAATAATGTCGTTGCTGAATTGCTCGACATGCATCGACATCAAAACAGCCAACGGGAAGGTCCGGCCCATGGTGTCTGCAGATCCGGCAACAAGTCCTATCCAGGCGCGTTCATCGAGATGATTGGCTGGCAGCGCAAATCGCCAGACCGGGGCACTGAAGTAAGCGTTGTGCCAGGTCTGCGGCGCAGAGGTCGTACAGGCGTGAAGCCAATTGCTCACGATGTTTGCCCAAGCGTCGGTTACCCGCGCCGGCAAGCCCTCGAAGACAAAATCTCGTTCGGCGGGGCGTTTGCCAAAAAAGCCGCAGATATGCATGCGCCCCAGCCTCCCTGGTCCATATGGTTCAAAACGTTTTCCGGCCGGTCCGCTTTAAAGAGCTGGCGGGCACCGGAAGGATGAATAGAGCCCAAGGTTGAACGGGTTCACAACGCTGCCGGCACTCAAGGCGAAGCTGCCCTTGTAGCTGACGTCAACCGTCTTGGTGCCGTTGTCGATGCGTTGTTCCTTCTTCACAACCTTTTCGACCGAGAACTCGAACCGGTCGCGGCCACGGACCCGAGACAGGCCGGAGGCACTCAACAGCCGGAAGATCGCCCAGGTGCCTTCCTTGAGAATTGTGGTCTTGGAATTGTCGAGAAGTGTGATCGACAGTTCCGCGGTGCTCGCATCCGCCTGGCTTGGCCAGCTGAAGTCTTTGCCGCGTACCGGACCGTGCCGGTAAACGATCGAGTCATCGTCAATTTTCAAAGTCGAGCGCAGGGCTTCCGGGTCCAGGAAGGACGGCCGGATGGTGAACTTGGTCTCCGGACTGCTGCCGCCTTTGGCAAAGAACGCGTCCTTGATTGTCTGAGACGTGGAAATCTGGTTGAGCGTTTCCTGAGCCAAGCCCAGGCCCGCACCTTGCGTCTGGATCGGGCTGAACTGCCGCCGGCGCACCACGATGAACGGCTTCAGATAGTCGTTGTAAAACGCATCCATGACACCGGAGGGACCGAGCAAATCCGTGAAATCTTCCAAGCTGACGTCTTCTTGCGCATCCGGATCGAACGGATACCGCCCGGCGATGATGGACGTACAGGCTGGTACGACTTCATCTTTCCACCGGCCGTTCAGATAGAGATAGGCCGATTTGTTCAAAAGATCCCAAGTACGGTTCACGATCGATAGAACCATCGACCGGACAGGTTCGGGTTTGGTGGACGCTTCGGCCCGCAAGGTCGTGAAGGAGTCGGTGGTCGGAGTTTGCGCTCTTCCCTTAACCAAGTCGTAAGCGGCTTTTGTTGGGTCCGGAGCCGTCACAACGCCGGACACATTGCCATAAAGATCGCCGAACAGCTGCTGAACGCGGTCGAGTGTCTGACTGCTCGTCGGATCGGTCAGATTGTTCAGCGGCCGGAACGCATTTTCGATTGCGATCCCGGGCCAAGGCGCATCACCGAACGCCGTCTCTACGGCTGCCTTCTGAGCTGCTTCGCTGGCAGAAGCTGCAAGGCTTGTAGCAGCACCAGAGGATGCTGCGGACGCCGCCTGTGTTGCCGCCTGATTTTGCTGAGCACCTGGGAGCGGCAGCTGGGTGTTTTCGCGCAGGATATTCAAAACATTCGTGAGCGGCGAATCGGGGCTCGACAAGTCCTGCAGAACAATCTGAGCGCGGCCGAGCGAACCGATTTCCACAACACGGATATAGCTGATCCCTTCACGCCAGGCCTGCACGTAGTCCTGCGTGTACATCCGGACGATTTCCTGGGCGAGCCTGTTGTAAGTCGTATCGCTGACGCTATCCCCGAGCACCCAATCGGAACCGATGGATGAGCGGATGTATTCCGGGAGCCGGGCCAGGAAGAAGTTGTAAAAACCGTTCTTGGTGTAAAGGCCCGGGATCAGGCTGCGGCCACCTGCTGTCGCACTGTCAATGAACAGTGCACTGGCCCCGAGCGAGCGCGTCAGATTGATCGGCGCGACCCGGTAACGCTGCGCGGAATCCGTCACCATGCGGTTATAGATTTCGCTTGCTTGCGGAACGCGCTGGATCCGGTCGCGGGCTTCCTGGACGATCGGCTGATCAACGGCCGTCTGGATCGGCAGGAGCTGAATCAGGTTGTTCATGTGCTCCTGCATTGCGCCCCGGTTTTCCGGGTTGAGCACGAACGCGGCCTCGTTCTGCGAACGGAAGGCGCTTCTAACCTTGTCGGCGTTGTAGTTCTGACCGGTCGTCAGCATGAGGTAGGTTTCGAGCTGATCGCGCAGCAGCGCCGAATTGCTGCCGGTGGTGTTCGAAACCAGTTGGATTTGCGCTTCAAGACGCGAGGCGATCGACGGCAGAAGATACTCGGTCAGATACGAATCGTAGGTCTTCGTGGCAGCTGGAAGAAGCTTGGACTGGGACTCAATTGAAAACGGCGTGACGGTCAGCCAATTCTCTTGATCAATCACCTCATCCCGCAAGGCCTTGGCGGCATTGAGCGTTGGCAGAATGCTGATGAGCGAACGGTTTTGGTCTGCCTCCGTGCGCAAAACACTCACCCGGTTGGACAGCTCTTCAACCTTCTCCGCCGTCTGCTCGGCGTGATTGAGACCGGCGAGCCAGTAGGCCGACATGCCGATGACAAAGGCGCAAAGCGCCGCCAGACCACCGGCGTAGAGCGCTGCCAGACGCCGCTCCAAACCGGTGTTAACACCCACAAGGTTCTGCTCGGGAAAGACAATATTGGAGAGCAGGTTCTTGATGAAATAGGATTTGCCCTGCCCGCTGAGCGGCATCTGATGAGATGGGGCGAGCTGGAAACTGCGGCCCATTGCGCCGAGCAAACGATCGAACGGCGTTCCTTCCTGCGTTCCGGACGTGAAATAGACGCCCCGCAACAAAGGCTGCGCTTCGTATCGGCTGGAGCGGAAAACATCCGCCAGAAAGCTCCGCAACACCGTAGAGAGAGAGCCGAACTCATACGGAAAGCCGTAAATGCGGCACCGGCGGCTGTTGTTCCGCTCTTCACTCAGCGTGCCTGGCAGGTCCTTTTCCAGACGCGCTACAAGATCTGTGAAACCCGCCTCGAATGCCGGTCCGACGGTGATCTGCTGCGGGTCATAGGGCAGCGTAACGCCCCAGACCTGATCCCGTTCGCGCTGCTTCAGGTCGTCGAAATACTCATCAAACCCGGCGATCAGGTCGCACTTGGTGAACATGACATAGACCGGCAGGCGCATGCCGAATGTTCGGTGTAGTTCGCGCAGGCGCTGGCGCAGAATTTCCGCCTGATGTTTCCGGCTGTCCTCGTCCGCAACAGCCACATCCTCAATGCTGATGGTCAGCAGAATGCCGTTGACCGGACGCCGTCTGCGGAACTTGAGAAGCAGCTCGAGAAAGCCATTCCAAGCTGCGGCATCAACGCCCTTGTTGACGTCCTGCGTCGTGTACCGTCCGGCCGTGTCGATCATCACGGCTTCATTGGAAATCCACCAGTCACAGTTGCGTGTGCCGCCAATGCCCTGCAGCGCCTCCTGCCCATGCTCGGCAAGCGGATACTCCAGCCCCGAATTGCGCAAGATCGTGGTCTTACCGGTGCCGGGAGGACCGATGATGATGTACCAAGGCAGTTCAAACAGGAAATTCCGGCGCCGTTTGCCGTCCAGCGGGTTGTCGCGCAGTTTCTGTAGGGCAGCTTCGAACCGCTCCCGGATCAGCTCGACCTCATCGGCTGACATGTCTGTTCCCATGGACACCAATTCGTCATTGGCAAGCATGGAGTTGATAAGCTTGGCATTCGCCCGGCGTGCCAGAACATGGCGCAAGAATGTAATCAGGAAGAACAGAACAAAGAGCGCGACAATCGCAATGATCCGCGGCTCGGTCTGCGCAAACGGCGTGAAGCCTGCAATCGTGACGATGCCGCCGAAGAAATAGATGGCAACCGATACGATGATCAGCAGCAGGAGAATCAGCAGGCTTACCGGTCTCAAAAGGCTGGCGAAATATGTCCTGATCATACCCGCCGCCCCTATTTCACTTCGAGCGCTTCAATGGCGCTCAACGGAGGGACGATTTCACCTTCCAGCATGAAATCGCTGTAGGCCCAGGCAATAAACAGGATCGACACGGCAATGATACCGATGATCCAAATAGGCGGCAGAACGCTCACTTTCCGGCCGCCCTTATGGCCTTCGGACACTTTTGACAGCGGCTGGTCTGGCTTAATGCGCGTGTTGCGCTTGATCAGTCGTGACAGTTCGTTGCGCAGATCTTCCAGCTGATCCCGGCCGCCTTCCAGAACCCGGTAGCGGCCCTCAAACCCGAGCATCAGGCAGGCATGCAACAAAACAAGCAACGGCATCTTGCGCGGCGCATCGCCCTTGATCCGGTCCAAAATGCCAAAGAACTTCTCACCGCCCCAGGTTTCATTGTGAAACTGGTTCAGCAAACTGTTGGAACTCCACTCGCTGCGGCTGCCCCAAGGCGTCATCAAGACCGTCTCGTCAACGGTCGCGCACAGAACATAACGCGCAGCAATGATGTCGCCGGCTTCTACGCCTTCCTTTTGAGCCGTTTGCTCAAACTTGTCGATTTCAGCCACGACTTCGCGGCGGAGCGAGACGACATCGGCGCGGTCAATCGCACTGCGCAAGTGCGCGATCAGCAAAAGCAACGGAGTAGCGGCGCGGACCAGGACCCGTTCCGGAATTCGATCAAACAGGCGGACGATGGATGTTGCGGATTCAACAGAAGAGCCGTTTTGCGAGACCGGAGCAGCCGGATCAGGCTGTGCTTGCTGTGCGGGTTGGGCAACGGAAGGCTGACTGACAAACGCGACAGTCGGTTCATCGCCCGGATCCCCCGCCCCAGCCGAGCCCTGCGCCATGGACGTACGTGCCCGCGGCGACAAGCGCTGCGCTACGGTCGGTTGGTCCAGGTCGTCATTCGTCATCAGCTGCTAAGTCACTTGCCTTTGTGGATTGCCCAGAGCTCTAGCCCCAACCCCGGGTAGTCGCCGCTCAAGTGTAACGCGAATGCGGCTGTGGTCTGCATTTGCGGCCAAAGTTCATTGTCGGTATCCAATGAAAAGTAGACTGCGTTCTGGATGTACGGGATTTGGCGGGGTGCCACGGAGAGTGGCGAGATCGCAATCCCGGGCAGCTGCAGATTGACCAACTCGCGAATCTTTTCGACCGGGCCGATCTTGATCTGGATCGGCATCTGCTTGCGCAGGGTTTCCAGATCGACATTCGCATAGGCAATCAGCACAAACGAGCGCGCCTGGAACACCATCCGGTCTGAGGTTTCGCCCAGCCAGATCCCGTATTCCCGTTTCGTGAGCGGGATGCTGATCGCGTTCTGCTCGACAACAAAACTGAGCAGGCTGCGCAGAACGGCGACCAAGCCCTGATACGTCATTCGCAGATCGCGATGGTCGTAGGTCGGAATTTCAGGCGGCCTGCGGGTGTCGGTCCCATAGGCGGAGATCTCGCCGATCAGCGAAATCAGGTCCCGATAGACTGTCTCGGGCATGTGCCGGCCGGACATGATCAAATGGCCGATCAGAACCTCGTAGCGGTTCACGACACCGAGCATCATGAGGTCCATGAGGCCGTTGCGGGTGCTGCTGCCCTGCCCTGCCGCGTTGCTGGCCATCATCTCGCCGCGCTTGCGCAGAAGGCTGCGCACTTCTTCAAGATGCGCCAGCAACGGCTTGCTTGCAGCAACGAAATTCACCGGGGGGATAAAGGTGCCGGACAGCTGGACAGCACCTTGCGCATCCACACCTTCAATCTCGGCGATCGGCAGATTGGCGGTCTCATCAAGGCTTTCACCTTCGAGGATCAACCGGGCTGTCAATGTTCCAACCGCGATATTGGCGGGTGGCCGGTCAGCTTCCGCCGTGTTGCGCGCCTCGGACATATGCCGCGTGTAGCGCTGTTTGCCTTGCGCTTCGTCGCCGACTTCCAGTCCACCGACTGACTTCAGCGGCACAGCCAGATAGATCTTCTTGCCCTGATGTTCCGATGTGATTTCGCGTGCGCCTGCAACCTTGTGCAGGAGCGACGTATTGAAAACAGATCCATCCGGAAAGACGATATCCGCGTCTGCGATCTGAATCTGGCCGATCCGCAAGGCGTCCGGATCAAACTCAAGTTTTCGCACACCCCAGCTATAGGGCGCCTGGTCTTTCACCCGGTGCTCAAGATTGGTTTCGATCCAGCGGTCATATTGCTGGAGGTGCTGGGGCCGGAGAAACATTCCCTCAAGCCAGAGCGGTTTGCCGCTTGCGTTCAATGCACTCCCCTGCGCTTCTCACCAAGTTTCATGATTCGAACCTAACGGCAAAATACCGACGTTGCGGAGTATCTTCTAATTGATTCCGCTGTGCAAACTCAATTCGTTAGGAAACCCTTGCGGGATCGATCCTAAAAGACGCCCAACCGGCGGTTTCGAAGCTTTTGTATTCGAACAGCAAGAGTGGTCAGATAGATGACAAACTCGTTTTTCTTTTCTTGCTCGAGTTCGATCGAGTCCTGCCACTGGGCGGATTCAATATCCCGGAATGCAGCGACAACCCCGATGTAGCGGGCTTCACTGGAGATGCTGCGGTTGTAGTCGACCGTCTGTCCCGGTGTCAGCTCGTATTCCGCACTTCCGACCAGGTCACCGCCCAGCAATTTCTTGTCGTTGTCCGCAAAGTCAAAAAAGCTGCCATTTTGAAAGGCCGTCAGCTCTTTCAACTCGTAAACGCGGACCACAACCGGTGCCGGGTCGCCATTTTCGTTGGGGTTAACGTTGGCATCGGCCTGCAGCTCGATCTTGATTGGTGTCGGCTTGGCGACACGCGAACACCCGGCAGAAATGGCAATGGGCGCAGCCAGAAGTCCGATGCACGCTGATCGTCGGGTCAGGCTCATTTCTTCCTCTTATTCCAATAATCGTCGGACATGCGCCGCGCCTGCTCTTCCTGCACTTGCGTGAAGGCTTCCATGATCATCTGCCGCACGACTGCCTCATAGTCCTTGCGCATGTGATCATATGTGCTGCGCGCCGTATCCCACTTGTCGCGACGCCCCCCAAGACTTCTTAGGCGCAATGCGCCGTCGCCGTCACCGGCCTGTGCCAAAGCTTCTGGGGATAATTTTTCAAACATCAATCGCATCGCCCGTTGCATGGCCGACATGATCACCATCGAATGGCTTTGCAGATCCTGAAAAGCGTGACGGGTTGCCTGCGCTGGCGACAAATAGCCTTCGGTCCTCGTCAACAGCATTTCGTCCAAGGCCAACTCGCCGACCTTGAAATACTTGAACGGGTTGTTTTCTTTCGGTTCGATCCGGGTTTCGTCAATCCGGAACTCCGACTTCACGACCTTGCGCGCGGCCATCATCGACACAAGGCCGGATGCCATCTCGCGGACCATGGCACCGACATCCTGAAGGATCTGATCCCGGATCGCTTCGGGAACTTCGGCTTCCGGAAACCCCATTGCTCGCAACAGGATCTGCAGATCCTCGTCACTGCGCGGCCCGGTCGGCATCGGGATGTTCGAAACCTCCTGAACCGATGCAGTGGCTTGCGGCTCTTGAGGAGCCGAAGACACCGGCATGGGTTGCGGCGGCATTGCCTGCGCGGGCATTTGTGGTTGTTGGGCGGCTGCGGGCACCGGTTGCGGCGCCCCGGCCAGCCGGGCTTCGTCCTTATCCGCACCTTTGGCCTTGGCATCAAGCGCTGCAACCCGTTGTTCCCTTCGGGCTTTGAGCGCGTCCAGATGAGACAGACCGCCAGCGGTTCCTGGCCCGGGCATCGGCGGCATCATTGAAGAAACGGGTGCGTTCAATCCAGCACTCTGCGGCATTGGCGGAAGGGACGCTGATGAGGTAGCCGGCTGGGCGGCTTCCTGTGTTGAGACCGGAGATGGAGCTGGGGACGCTTGTTGCGCGCCAAAAGAAAAATCGTCCGGGATGGTCGATTGCGCCGCCGGTTGAGGAGCTGCCGATTGAGGCGACACCGGAGCCGCCTCTTGCGCAGTGGGTGAACCTGGAAGTGGGCCGCCTGGAAGAGACGACCAGAAGTCGTCCGGAATGCCGCCGGACGCTGGCGGCGTGGCAGCTGGCGCAGGCGTAGCACTTGGCTGTTGCTGAGCCGGCTCGGCCGGCGGCGATACGACCGGTTGAGGCGGAACGCTGGCGGCGACTGGTTGCGCCGGTTGGGCGACGGGTGCGGCCGTGGTCTGCGGCAGAGCTTGCACTGCCGGGGGCACTGCAGTTGGTGCTTGCGCGCCGGCCTGCATAAAGTCCTGCGGGATTTGCTGCGTGGATGTCTGCGGGGCCGCACTCACCGGCTGAGGCGCTGGATCACCGCCCCCAAGATAATCCAGCGGATCCAGAGACTGCTTGCCTTTTGGAGGTGCACCATAGGTCTGTCCCGGTGCCAGAAATTGCGCATCCGGAGTAAAATCGGGTTGCGGCTCCACTGCAGCAGCTGGCTGAACCGGTGGCTGTGCAACGGCAACGGGTGCGGACTGCATGGGCTGCTGCGCCGCGACGAGTTCTGCCGTTATTTCATAAGGACCAGCTGTCAGGACAGTCCCCGGCCCCAGCGGAATAGACCGGCCGCGGCCAATTGGCTGCTCCTGTCCAGCAAGAAAAGTTCCGTTTGTGCTCTCGTCAATCAGCAAGAATGCGCCGCCTTGAAACACAACGCGCGCATGTATGGATGACAAGATCCGATTGGGATCAGGAAGAACCCAGTCACACTTCTTTGAGCGCCCAAATGTTCCGCCGGAAGGACCGTACCGGAACTGACTGCCCAAAGCCGCACAGGTCAGGATCAACTCACTGCTCATGACACCATCAGACCGTTGGATTGTGTTTCGGCAGGCCCCGTCCCGGGCACATGACCGCTGGTATCCGGCGTAGCATGTTCCAGCTCACCGGTATAGTCCGGTCCGCTTCCCAAAGGCAGGCCCGTCAACTGAACAGGATTCTCCAGTTGGCTGTCTTCCTCGGCATCCAGCCACAATGAAACACCCAGCCGAATATCGCCGACTTGTCCGGCTGTCACCGTGTCCTCCTTGAAGACGAACTGCAGATCCCAATCGAGTGGGTCCCGCATGACCATAGCCAAGAGTTCGGCAATTTCTGGGTGCCGCTCTCCTCCGGGCATGAACGGTTTGAGTTTTTCATAAGGCGCAGGGCCCATCCGGACGGTGAACTTGCCGAGATCGTCTTCAACCTCTTCGCCCAGCACCATGTCCCCGCCAAGAAGGGTGTTTCGAACACCGAGCGAGATCTGGCTGTCTTCACCCATCACAACGTGGCGGTTCACATACTCAATGATTTCGCACGGCACCTTGAAGAAGCTCGACAAGACCGATGCAACGGCCTCGGCGGAGTTCGAGTACAGCGACATCAATCCTACATGCGGCAACAGCGCGGATCTTGCGACGGATCCGATTTCCGCCCGGTCCTCGATCGGAAACCCGCACAAAGCCAGGAAACACTTGGACGTCGCATCAAGGCCATGGTCTTCAAACCGGATGTAGTGCCGTGAGCGGCGCCAAATCTGATACAAGAGGATCGTCAGGCGGTGATTGAACAAATCCAAAAGATCTTCAAGAGAAGACGGGTTTTCATCACTCTCAATAATCCGTTCCGTGACGTTCGGTGGCAAAGGTGATGCCGGGCCATAAAGGCCCAGAAAATTCACCCGGATATCAAACTTGTCGCGCGCCTCGTCATAGGAGATCTCGGAGACATCACTGGCTCCGAAACTCAATGAGCGGGTGGCGCGGAACTGGATCGGTTCATCTTTCGGAGCGTGGCCCGGACCCATTTTGTTGACGTCCGCATGCATCAAGCCGATGAGGTAGACGAGCTGAAAGAATTGGCTGTGCGCAAGGTGCCCGGCAAGAGCTTTGTGTTTTTCCGTTGCCTCGACAACTTCCGTCATAGCTGCGCCGCGCTCCCTTCCTTCGGATCCCAACTCAAGAGCGTGTTGCTGTCGGTCCCGATGATCGAGAGGCGATGCAGACTGTTGATGCTGGCATAGGATTTCAAAAAGCGGTCCAAGACACAGCCGAAGAGGTACATTTCCGCCTCTCCGCCCATTTCACTCTCGGCAAGCCGAAGCACAAGTTCATAGGCACGGACGGGCCGGCCATTGCGGAAGATATCGACGCTGCGCCGTTCGAAACTCTTGAAGCTTTGAAGCAAGAGGTCCCGCTGAAGCGCGGCCTGCCGGTCCACATTCGCCCGGAAATCATAGGCGCCAATCACCGTGCGCAACGCTTCGACGTCGATCAGTGATGCATAGTTGCGAGAGAGGTTGGCAATCAACGTCCACAGGATCCGGTCATCAAGCGGCGGTGGAACCTCGCCCAAAATCCGAGTGATGTTTGTGAACACCAATTTGGCCGGTGTCTCAGATGTCGGCTGGTTGACAGACCCAATACCGAACTTGCTGGCGTGTTCCCCATTGGAGCAGAGCAGATTGAGGGAGATCGTTTCGGTCAGCGGTTCACCGGCTTTGTTCAACCGGGTCACAAACGAGATGTAGTGGTCGATTCCACTGCCGAGAACCGACGGTTTGATGGTCGCTCGGTAGTAGAGCTTGTCCGGATCCGCTCCGGACGTATCATGCGAGAAGGACTCAAACGCCTGATAATCAATTCTCTTGCTGCTGCCTTGCACCCAACCGGTCACGGACAACACGTCGTGGACGCTGCGCAGTTCGCGCCCGCCAAGCGGCCGCACCGGATACTCACTGCGATCATGCGACACCAGAAGGGCCTGGCCTTCGGCCTCAAACAGATTGACCGCGGGCGTGGTGTTCAACTGGATCTGGTGCGGCATCACCCGGCTGAGGTTGGAAAAGCCCTGATTGAAATGAAAGACCAGCTTGAAGCTGTCCGCGGTGACACGAGCGTATTTCTCAAGGCCACGGATGCGGACATACATGAATTTTTCAGGGCAGGAGAAGTACTCCTGCATGATCCGGAACCCGTCAAAGGAGCCTTCCGGATACGGCAGGCTCGCTTCGTCGCGCTCAAACCCGACCGGCTCCAATACCACGTCCGCTGTGATCGGGTCCTGCCCCTTTGGCAACAGTTGCACCGACCGCAACCGCTTCATCAGATAGAGGTAAAGCTGTTGCGCCGTGTTGGTCTCGCCTTGCCCGCCGAGATAAAGGGTCAGCGGTGCAGCCGCCAATGCAGCCAAACCGGCACCAGCCGTTTTCGTAAAGGACAATTCGAGCGACGCGCTGTCCTTGCGGTTGTCCAAGTTGGTATCGCTGATTTCCAGCGGCAGAACGTTGAGGTCCAGGGTTGTGCGGAACGGCACCGCTTCGCCGTTCATGGAGGCGGTCTTGACCGACGTCCCCTTCGGAACGCGAATGGCCAATTCAGAAACATCCGGTGCGTGCCGGAATTTCAAAGTCGTCATCGGCGGGACAGGCCGCAGGTAATGCGGCCAGATAAGCTTGAGCAGCGAATGCGCGACTTCCGGCATTTCAGCATCCAGCCGCTGACGCAGCCGTCCGACGAGAAACGCAAAGCCCTCCATGAGCCGTTCGACATCGGGGTCTGTCGGGTCATCGGCAAGGTACTTGGACAGGCGCGGGTTTGCCTTGGCAAACTCGGCTCCGAGTTCCTTGAGATAGCTGAGTTCATCCCTGTAGTAGGAATTGACCGACATCCAGCACGTATCCTTTTACGGCTTAAGCAGTGAGGCGCACCTTGCCCGAGCTGTCCAGCACAGAATCAAAACGCACGCGAACCTGCCGCGTACCATATTTCAAGTCTGCTTCAACGTTGAACACAAACTCCAGCGGACGGTTCGGATCCTCAATGGTCCGGACCACCGGATTGCTCAATCGGGGTTCGAATTTGATGATTTGCTGTTCAATATCCCGGCAGAGCTCTGCAGCCGTGTCCTTGTGGCTCTGGTTGACGGCGTTGAAGTCCGCCAGCCCATAGTCAGGGCGCGTTTCACAGCAGCCTGCCATTGAGTTCAACAGGATACGCAAGTCGGCGAGTATACTGTCCATCAGCGCCGCCTCATGCTGATCCAGCGACTTGAACTCGTCTTTCAATACATCGCCTTCAAGACGCTGAAAAAGGGAAACCGCCACAGCAGAAGTCCTCTTGAAACAACACAGGGCACCAAACGTTTGGCGCCCTGTGAAAGGTCATTCGTCAAGACACTGACCGACTTAAGCCTTGTCGAGCTTGCCTTTCAAGGACAGTGTGAAGTCTGCCCCCATGTACTTGAAGTGCGGCTGTACCGCCATCGACACGCTGTACCAACCTGGTTCGCCCTCAACATCCGATACGGTGATCGAAGCCTTGCGCAGCGGACGGCGCGAACGCACGTCTGCGGACGGGTTGTCCTGGTCTGATACGTACTGACGGATCCAGTTGTTCAGCTCGGACTGCAGTTCGTTGCGGTCTTTCCAGCTGCCGATGTTCTCCCGCTGCAGCACTTTGATGTAATGCGCCAGGCGGTTGATGATCATCATATAAGGCAGCTGTGTGCCGAGCTTGTAGTTCAGCTCCGCATCCTTGGCTTCCGGATTGTTGCCGAAGAACTTCGGCTTCTGAACCGAGTTTGCCGAGAAGAACGCTGCGTTGTCGGACCCTTTGCGCATGGTCAGGGAGATAAAGCCCTGCTCAGCAAGTTCATATTCCTTACGGTCGGAAACCAGAACTTCTGTCGGGATCTTGCTCTGCAGTTGCCCCATGGCCTCAAAAGTGTGGACCGGCAGATCCTCGACCGCACCCCCGGACTGGGGGCCGATGATGTTCGGGCACCAGCGGAACTTGGCAAAGCTGTCGGTCAGCTTGGTCGCCATGGCAAACGCTGCATTGCCCCAGAGGTAGTTCTCGCTCTTGGAACCAGACTCTTCCTCGTAATTGAAAGCCTTGACCGGTGTGGTCTCAGGGCCGTAAGGCGTGCGCAGCATGAAGCGCGGCATGGCCAGCGCGAAATAGCGGGAATCTTCCGACTCGCGGAACGAGTTCCATTTCGCGTATTTCGGTCCTTCGAAAATGGATTCCATGTCCTTGAGGTTCGGGATCTCCTCAAAGGTATCCACACCGAACATGGCCGGCGAAGCCGCGGCGATGAACGGGGCATGCGACATGGACCCAACGCTGGCGCAGTACTGAGCCAGTTTGATGTCCTGTGAGCCGGGGCCGAAGTCGTAGTTCGTCACGACAGCGCCAACCGGCTGACCACCGAACTGGCCGTATTCAGCGGTGTAAATGTGCTTGTAGAGGCCGGACTTCACGACTTCCGGGCTGTCTTCAAAATCTTCCAGAAGCTCGTCTTTGGAGACGCTCATCATTTCGATCTTGATGTTCTGGCGGAAATCGGTCCGGTCCACGACGAACTTCAGGCTGCGCCAAGCGGACTCCAGCGTCTTGAAGTCTTCATTGTGGATGATCTGATCGACCTGATCCGACAGTTTCTTGTCGATCTCGGTGATCATCATGTCGACGGCAGCGCCAGAAACCTGGCTTTGACCGTCGGTCGGTTTCAGAAGTTCGGAAATGAATGCAGCAACGCCCTTTTTGGCGACGTCATAACCATCGTCGCTCGGAGCGAGTTTGGTTTCCTGTAAAATCTGGTCAAGCAACGAGGCGTCGAGTTCCTCGGTTTGCGCGCCGGCGCCCTGTTGCTGGTTTTCGGTGTCAGCCATGTTCACGGTCTCTGATCTTGCTGTGGTCCGGGTAAGATGAAATCAGCGGGCGCCGGTTGCGCCGCCGATTTGAACGGCACTTATTCGCCGTCGCCGGAATTGCCGGTCGTCTTGGTGAGTTCAGCCAGAAGTTTTTCGCGGGCAGCCTCATCGCCGAGAACATTCTGGATTGCCTTGCGGAACGCCGGAACGTTGCCCAGCGGCCCCTTCAAGGCGACAAGCGCCTCGCGCAATTCCAGAAGTTTGTTGAGTTCCGGTGTCTGACGCACAACGGATTCAGGAGAGAAATCGGCCAGGCTTTCGATCTTCAGAGAAACGGAGAGCTTTTCCTGCTCTTCGCCTTCCTGCTGCTCGACCAGCTTGTTGTCTGTCGACATGTCCAGCTTCAACTCGTGGCTTTTCATCACCTCGTTGAAGTTGTCCTTGTTGATGTTGATCAGGGACCGGTCTTCGACGGGCGTGTCGTCGGGACGCATGGTGTAATCCCCAAGCATGACGAGCTTCAGCGGAAGTTCAACTTCTTCCTTAGCGTCTCCCGTCGCGGGCTTGTACTTGATATTCACCCGCTCCTTGGGAGCGACGGAGGATTCTTTGGACATGCCTTCTCCTTAACGTCAGTCGAGCTTCCGATGTCACTAACGGAAATCATGTTATAAAACTGGTGTTCCCCTATAGGGGGGCACTCTAGAACTGTTTCATGTCAAATCTGTCTAGAAGAGTCTTAAAAAAGACCCCTCAAAGACATGACTTTTTTCAAAAGGCACACAACAAAACTACTTTGCGCGGTCAACGCTTGCCCGTCAACTCGGCGGCCGCGCCAAGATCCAGTATCGATAAAGTTTCCATGACGGAGGCCTTCAAAGGCACCAAATCATTGTCAGAAATGACCTGACGGATGTTTTTGTGGTTGAGACTACGCCATGAGAGCCGGGCCAATTCGACAACCAAGTCTGGCTCCCAGGCCGCCAGATTCGCATCTTCTGCCGTCTTTCGAAGCCGTGACAATTGAGCAACCAAAGGCTGAAGAACATCGAACTGCAGGCACAATTCACTCAGCTTCAGCTGTCCACGGAACCAATCCCGTTCCGCCCGGCAGCCGGCGCAATAGTCTTTCAAGACCGCCAATCCCTCGACAACCTTACCGGCCTGAGCCAGGCTGGCGGCTGTTGATGCGGCTCCCGTAAGCGGATCCGCTTCACCACCTGCGCCGCCACCGGCAGCAACGCTCTCATTGATCCATGCTTTCGTTTCACCGCTCGCAAACGGGGTTCCGTCGCTGAAGGACAGAGACAGCACATCCGGCAAGCGTTTCAAGAACCCGGCCAACTCCCCCTCGACCAAAAGACGCGCGGCATCATAGTCGCTGCCCAGCGCGCTCATAGCCTCGCAGATCATGAAATGCGCATCGATCCAGAAGGGCGACGACATGAATGCGCCTTCAGCTGATTGGATCAACCCGAGATGGTTTCCGGCACCCTTGAGCGCTTGCAGTTCGGCAATCCGGTTTTTCTGAGGTGGCGGTAGGCTGGACTTCCCGCTGTTGGCGGGTGGCATCACGGTGATCCGGCCCCAGACAGCAAATCGGGCACACAAATACCCTCTTGGATCCTGCGGCGCGTGTTGCCGGCTGCTGGACGCCACCTTTCCGGCGGCATTAAACAGGGACGTAAATGCTGCATCCGTGTCGCCATCAACGGCAACCTCCGGCACCGCAATTGGTGCAGCGCTCGGGGCTGGCGAGGCTGTTTGTGGCGCGGGTGGTGCAGCCGGCGCCGGTTCAGCAGCCGAGGCAGCAGGCTCCGCTCCAGGTGCCGCATTTGCCGGAGCACTGCCTGATGCCCCCTCACCTGCCTGGTTGGCAGCAGCCTCCCCTCCGGCTTCCTTGGCTTCTTCCGCGGCTTTGGCCGCCGCTTCCGCTTCGGCTTTCTTCCGCGCCTCTTCCTCAAGCACCGACCGCACGTTTTTTGCAATCGGGCGGAGTGCGCGGATTAACGGCCCAAGAGCTGCTTGTGATTTGGTGAATTTCTGTTCAAGAGCGGTATCAAGTTCAAGCAGGTAGTCATGCGCCTGAAGCGCAGCCAGCCCCTGATCACCATCTGGCGTCTTTCCCTCGACAAGTGATCCAAGTTTTTCTGCAAACCAGTCAAAGGCCCCTGCCCGGCCACGTTCGCGGCGCACAGGCGGTGTCATGTCTTCCCAATGGTCCTTGGACATGTCTTCGAGGATCTTGACACCAATCGCGAGACCCTTGAAATCTTCTTCCAGAAAAAGACCGTAAGCGAGCCGGGTCGCCAGAACAAGATCCTTCGAATTTTCCTTCAAGACATCGACGGTCTTCTCGTTGAGCATCTTCCAATTGACGGCGGACGGCCCATCGATCTCCATTTTCCGGAATTCGGCTTCAAGCTCCTCAAATTCGGGACTGTCGCGGAACACTTCCTGCCCATCCGCATTCGCCAGTGCGACCTTGCCGACCTCTGCCCGCGGATCGGACAATTCAGGAATTACAATCTCTTCAGCCATTGGAGTATTCCCTTGTCACGGCCCGCAGCATCATGGTCTTCCGGCATCCAACATCGTCACAGCCAGATCCCCGGTCCACGCTCGGACCATATACCGCCACATCATTGACAGGAAACACCTGTTGCGTTCTTCATTTCATAAGATTTTCATGCTTCAAGGGAAACCCACGCACTGGCGAGTTTCAGCCCCCTAATCAATCCTGTGGAAGGTATGGTCCAAATGGCGGATGCGGCGCATCTCACGATCGACGACGAAACGGTGGACGGGATTCGGATCATTTGCCCCAAAGGCAAACTGGAGACCCTGTCGGCAAAGGACTTTGAAGCGCATCTTAAGTCAGCCGCCCAAGAGAGCGATTCCAGCCTGCTGATCGACATGAGCGGCGTGGATTATGTCACCAGTTTTGGTCTGCGGTCCTTGTTGATCATCACCAAACAGATCGCCCCGGCAGGACGCAAACTGATCCTCTTCGGCGTCAATCCATCGGTCCATGAAGTCCTGAAGATCTCCGGCTTCCTCAAGATCCTCAGCGTGGTTGAAGCGCGCGATGATGCTCTGGCAGAGATCCGGGGCTAGCTGACTTTATGCGCTCTCAGCGCCCTAGAAGGAGACCGGGTGGATGACATCGGTTCTCGGGACTTTGGAAGTTGCAAACGAATTAGACGAACTTTCCAGGATCTACACCTTTCTGGACGACCTTGCTGCACGCCACGGTCTTGATGACCATACTCGCCGTCATCTGTCTTTAATCGTAGAAGAGCTTTTCTCCAACACAGTGTCCTACGGCTATCCAGAAGCCGTGGCTGACACCATCAAAACCGAACTCACCAAAGACGGTGACCGGCTCATCTTGACCCTAGAAGATCACGCGACCGCTTTCGACACCGGGACCGCCCCTGTCCTCGATATGACCGAGACATCTGCCGACGACATGTCAGTTGGCGGATTGGGCCTCTTTCTGGTCCATCAGGTGTCTGAAGAGGTGTTGCATTCCCGGAACGACGGCACCAATACGACTCGGGTGGTTTTGCGGTTGAGCTCCAACGGAACCGATCAGAACTGAAACTCGATCATTGAATAGTCATCCGGCAACTCGGATTGACCAGACTTTTTCTGAACCCACTCCAGGATATGTGACGGTATGGAGCCGTCTGCGGCAAGCGCCTCGTTGGCCAGCCCCTCAAGGCTTAACACATCGCCTTCAAGGTCATCCACCTCATAGGTGCCGTCACTCAAGACCAACAAGCGATCTCCTGATCTTACCGATACGTCGGACTGATCGAACGTCATATCTTCAATGGCGCCGATCACCATGCCTTCGCTCGTCCCAATGAGCGAAAACGCCCCCTCGTCCCTGGCCACTGGCAACAGAACGGCTGCCGGATGCCCCCCGGACGCATAAGACAGCTTGCCGGTCGACCTTTGAAAAACACCGTACCAGATGGTGAAGAACATGTTGTTCTGCCGTTCCATTGGGAAGGCGTTATTCAACTTGAACAGCACATCGGAGGGGATCCGGAAATCTGTTTCCGGCAGCGCGCAAGAGCGCAACACGTTGATAATCGAAACAGAGAGCAAAGCTGCACCAACACCGTGTCCGCAGACATCGATCAGGTAGATGGCAAAATGATCGCTATCAAGGTCATGATAGCCGAAGGAATCGCCACCAAGTTCCGTTGACGGAATCAAAAGCCAGTCCGCTTTCGGGCCTTCCGACCTCGGCTCCGGCAGGATCGACAACACATACCGGCCCGCGTCGGCCAACTCGGCCTCAAGCCGGCGCTGGGTTTCCAGAAGCAGCTGATTATTCTCGGCAAGCTGATCTTCCACGGCCTCGCCGTGTTCGATGGTCGCTTCATAAAGCAGCTGCAGATCCGCTTGCTCGGCTTTCAACTCTGCCAGCTCGGCGCGCAGGGCTTCCAATTCATCTTTCATAGATGCGCTGTACCCACCGGTTTGAGAATCAGATGAAAACGAATCCGCCATTTTTCGTTTCTAACAACAGTCAGAGTTTCCTGCCGCGCTTCCCGCAGCCGTTCCGCTAGTCATTTAACGGCGTTTGTTGGTTTTGGAAATACACTGCCCACAAGCAGCGAAAAATCAACATTCCCCAGATGCTTGCGAATAGATCAGCCCCGTATCTTGTCACCTATCAGAATAACTGCCAAAAGCCGTGATAATTCATACTGGTTGACACTCAAAGTTCAAACAGTTGAACTAGGTATGGGGCTAATATTTACCATTCTGGTTGGATCTAGCTTAACGATTTCGACGTCATACTTCCTGCCGCGGTGATAGGGAGCCGCAGTCATCTGTGTTCGGAAACTAAAACTGAGCGCAAATTTCGGCGTCAATAATGGAGTTTGGGCGACGTGTCATATTCGAACGCCAGCGGAGCGGGCGAAACGCCGATGATCGAGATCGATCTGGATGTTCGCGATTTTTCTTCAAACTGGGCCAACTGCGATCTTGTTTCGAGCTACGTCTCCCGAATGGTTTGTCACAACCGTCTCGATTCCATGCTGTTTGCCAATCTTTATTCATCCGCGCTCAATGAGCTGATGGAAACGGCGTTCCACAGACATGGAAACGACGGCAAGGTCGTGTGCCGGTTCAAACGCCGTGAGAATTCGGACCGCATCGAGATCGATATGCCCGGCAGCGAAGACATCGCGCGCTTTTACGATGACGCGGTCGCCTTGACCAAGCGTCCAGACAAGGACGCCATCTATCTAGATCGCCTTTTCTCAGCAGAGAACCCGGATAGATCCCTCGGTCTTTTGGAGCTGAGCGTCGATTATGGGGCGGAGTTCAACCTGACCCGTGACCAATCAAACAACCGTATTTGCCTGACGGCCGATCTTGTTTTCGAGGATAATGCATCGTGACTTCCCCAGCGACTGGCCACGCATTCGATTGGCGTTTCAATGAAAACGATCAGGAATTCTCCTTGCAGGGCAGCTTGCGGCCACAATCTGCCGATGAGCTCAATGGCTGCATGGAGGCCCTCGATTCGGCAACGTCCACTGTCAAAGGTCGGCTCTATCTAAACGTCCGCCGCCTCGTGCGGATGAACAACGTTGCGTTTCAGGCGATTGCCCGGCACCTGGTCGATACTTGCGTTAATCGTCCGGACCTGAATATCCAGGTGACAACGTCGAGCTGTGTTGGATGGTCAACACGTAAATTCCAGGCTTTGGAAAGCGCAAATCAGAACATCACGGTCAGTGAGTACGACAGCGACTTTTATCCTGGGCAGACCTTCCTGGAAGAAGGTGGTTTCATTCCGATCCTGCGGACCCAAACCAAGCTGACCTGGCACCACGAGCGCGAAATCCTCGGCCGTCATGGGCTGAAGCCTGGCATGCAGATGGCGGACATTTGTTGCGGAATTGGTGATTTCGCTGTTCTGGCGCAAAAGGAATACGAACTCGGCCGGCTGGTTGCGCTCGATCACTCAAAATCAAGCCTTGATTATGCGCGGAAAGTTGCCGCCGAATTTGGCGTAAAGGGCATTGAGTATGTTTATGGCGATGCCTCAGAGATGCTTCTGGAAAGCAACCAGTTCGATTTCGTCACTTGCCGTCATGCGCTTCAGGTTTTTGATCATCCGGAAGAGATCTTGAAAGAACTCTACCGGATCTGCAAACCGGGCGGCCGGGTCTACATCACAAACGAGAAAAACTCGCACTGCCTTGGCGAACCGCGCTCTGAAACCATTCAGTGGACCTACAACGAGGTCGCCAAGCTTTGGGACCATTTCGATATGGATATCGAGCTCGGCCCCAAGAGCCGGCGCTATCTGATCGACGGCGGGTTTGAAGATATCAAGATGGAAAGCTTCATGGTCACCAACCTTGACGGCAATCCACAAGACTTCGCAGACATCATCCAATCCTGGGAAAACGTTTATGCTGGCCAAATGGCCGTTGAACGTGGTGACAGTCCGGAACAGATTGCCCGTTTCCGGCAAGGTTTCCAGGATCACATTTTTGCTGCCCTGCACCCCAAAGGCTACGCTGGTTGGCCAATTTGGGTTGCCTCTGGACGGAAGCCTCTATGACACAGACCCAGTCTCCCGCGACCGCGGACAAGGCCGATCAGGAAGAAGAGATCGGCCGTTTTTCCCGGCACAGTTTTCGCGCCAAGTTCCTGCTTGTGGTCGGGGCGGCCGTGTTGTTCGACATCATGCTGGCCGGTGGTGTTGCCATCTGGAACGTGCAACGGCTTTCCAGAGATGCAACCGCAACTGTGAGCCAGGGTCTGACGGAGGCAACGCAGGAATACCTCAACACCTATATCGACACGACAGCGCTTCGCACGAACCTCCTTCTCGATCAGACATACTCCGAAGTTGAGACCCTCGGCAGCTCGCTGCAGGCCTTGATCGACCATCCGGAGACGGAAATCCGGATCGGCGAAGCGGTGGAAAGTGACCCGGAACTGGGCGATCAGGACATCACCTTTGATCCGCAAGGCGGTTGGGCTCAGAACCTTGCTGGTCCGTCTGTTGTCAGCATCTGGGGCTATTTGCTTGATGATGACGGCAACCTCCTGCCCAGTGCCAGAGAGGAAGTCATTGACAGCGCCGCCTTCAACCTGGTGGCCCCTGCCCTGATGTCATCGGGTTCGCAGAAGCTGCAGATGTATTATGTCGGCCCCAAAGATACGCCGATCATGCGGACGACGCCCTATACCACTCAAGCGCAAACCTTTGATCGGCTGTATCCGGGCCACAACGAAGAGAACTTTTGGGATTTCTTCTTTCCCGGCGTTTATGAGGGCTGGCAGAACTGGATCAGCGACCCCTCTTCCCGCCCGGTCGACCGAAACATTGTTGCAACAGAGCCTTACATCGACGCAATCACAGGCGCTCTGATTGTCAGCTTCTTCGAACCGCTGTGGACCCAGGACCGGTCTGACGTCGCCGGGATGGCGGCTGTTGATGTAACGCTCGACCAGTTCGGCGAATTGGTTGAGAACGTGCAGATTGCTGACACGGGCTTTGGCTTTCTGACCAGCTCCGCTGGCAATGTTATTGCCGTGAGTGAAGTTGGCGCAGAAAAACTCGGCCTCATCTCAGTCGATGCAACGGGTCAGGGCGTAACTGGGATCAACCGCTTCTTGAATCAAAGCCGGTATCCCGCGATCTCGAACCTTTTGTTACCAGAAGACGCCAATACGGTGATCAAAACCCTCGAAATTGATGAAGGCAATGGGCCGGAAAACTTTATCGTTGTTTTGAAACGCCTCGACCCGGTGAACCTCTGGAACGGCTCAACAATTGTCTCAGAGAGCCTGACTCTCGGCTTCCTCGTTTCTGAAGGGGAAATGTACGAAACGCTTGGCGAGGTGCAAGAGGAAATATCCGACGCCACCCGCAGCATCGTTCAATGGCAGATCGCAGCCCTGCTGATCAGCTTGGTGATCGTGTTCATTGCTGTTTATGCGATTTCTGGCCGGATTACCGCCGGCCTAAGCGCCCTTGCAGACGCGGCCCGCGCCCTTCAAAACAAGGACTATTCCGTCCGGGTGAAAATCCCGAGCAAGGATGAGGTCGGTGCCGTGGGCACGGCCTTCAACCGGATGGCTGAGGAAATCAGCTATCATACGGAAAATCTTGAAAAACTGGTCGAAGAGCGCACCGGCAAACTGGAAACCGCCAACAAGGAAATCGTTGCGCTCAACAAGCGTCTCCAGAACGAAAACCTGCGTCTTGGCGCTGAACTCGATGTGGCGAAACGCATCCAGGAGATGGTGCTGCCGCGGCGCAGTGAGCTGGAAGGCATCGCCCAGATTGAAATCGCTGCCTATATGGAGCCGGCGGATGAAGTCGGCGGCGATTACTATGACGTTCTCCATGACGGCGGCCGGGTGAAAGTTGGCATCGGCGACGTGACCGGACACGGGCTGGAAAGTGGCGTCCTGATGCTCATGGTGCAGTCAGTTGCCCGGGCCTTGCAGGAAAAGGGCGACAACGACCCAATTGCTTTCCTCGAAGTGCTCAACCGGGCGCTTTACAAGAACATTGCGCGGACCAACTCCGACAAGCACATGACCCTCGCCTTCGTTGATTACGAGGACGGCAAGGTCACGCTCTCCGGGCAGCATGAGGAAGTGCTGATTATCCGGGCGAATGGCAATGTCGAACGGATCGATACGGTCGAACTCGGTTTCCCGGTTGGCCTTGAAGCGGACATTGCACCATTTGTGCAAACCGAAGTCCTGAATTTCGGTCCGGATGATGTTCTCCTGCTGCACACGGACGGTGTGACAGAGGCGGAAAACCCGGACGGCGTTCTTTACGGCTTCGACAGGATGTGCGCCTGTGCCAAAGCCAATGCCGGCAAACCAGCCAAGGCCATTATTGAGGCGATACTGGCAGAAGTTAAAGCACACATTGACACACAAAAAATGTTTGATGACATTACCCTTGTGGTGATGAAGCACAGGTAGGCTATGACAGTGACATTCGGACACGCCGAGCTGACGAATGGGCCGTCAGCAACCACGCTCCACATCACCCTCGCCGCAGAACCGCTGGAGCTGAGTTGGCAACACTGCGGAACAACCTCCGATTTTCTTGGCGATTATTTTGCAAAATGCTGTGCAAAGGGGGTCGATCAGGTCGACGCCCGGCACAGCATCGGCTACTTGCTGAACGAAATATTGGAGAATGCAGTGAAGTTCCGCCACGATGGCAACATCGAGATCAGCTGCTCACTGGACGGAAATCATTTCGAATCCGAGATTTCCAATGTGATCGATCCGGCCACGGCGGAGAAGTTTCAGGAGCTTTTGACGGAAATCCTGGCACGAGACCCGGGCGAACTTCTTCTGGAACGCATTGAAGCCAACGCGACCGATCTAGACTCCTCCGGGTCCGGACTTGGGCTTTTGACGCTTATGAGCGATTATGATGCAAAACTCGGCTGGCGCTTCACGCCGGATGCCAGTAATGGTTCGGTCAACTTGAAAACTGTAGCTGCGCTGACATTCTCCTGAGCGCGTACATAATTCCGAGGGAACGATTAGAATGGAAATCAGCACCAACGACTACCGTGTCTGGGCAGAAGGGTCGAAGATCCATTATGAAGGCACGATGCGTCTGTCTGGTACGGAGGCGTATGCGCCAATCCTGGAACTCATGAACAATGTGCTCGATTCCAAACCGGAAGAAATCGTACTTGACCTGACCGGTCTGGAATTCCTCAACAGTTCCGGCATCAACCTCCTTGCAAAGTTCACCATCGAGATCCGCAAGCAACCGGAAATCGGTGTGCGTGTTCTCGGCTCCAAAGCCATTCCGTGGCAGTCCAAGTCCCTGCGTAACCTTCAGCGTCTGCACAAGTCTCTCGAGCTGCAAATCAACTGACGGCTGCACATCGCAGCGGCCGGGAAATCGGACATGATCAGCGGACGCCACATTCCCGCAAAAGGAAAAGCCCTCATGGCACTCTTGTGCCTGGGGCTTGCCGCATGCCAGACCTCGACAAATCCCGAATTCAAAAGCACTTATGTCGGCAAACCGTCGGCAGACTTCTTTCTCAAATACGGCCCGCCCTCGGACGTGATTGCCTATGATGCAATCCCGAAAGGAGCCGATCCGATCAACTATCCGGGCGGAGATCCCAAGGAGCTCGTTTACTATTGGTCGTCCATCAACGAGCGAACCTATACGGAAAAGAAGAACCCGAAGCCGCTGAAAGACGAATGCAATCTGGCGATCTTGACGCGGGCTGACGGCAAAATCCTCCGGATGGAAGTCCAGAGCACTTCCATGCCGCTTGAGAAGGTGAAGGCCTACTGCGAGACCATCGTCGAGTAGCCCGCACCTGCACTCTGTGATTTCCCTTTACATTTCCTATGTTTCAACAGCCTTTTGCCGGTCCCGAAGCACGCTGTGTCACCCAACGTGACCCGACTTATCTCCTATGCAAAATTTCGAATACGACGAAACAATTGTTTCAGAAATTGACAATCAAAAAAACAAATGAAACAGTGCGCGCATGACATCTGCGCGACCACAAATCCGGGCTGCCATCACAGCAAATTACGCTGACCTCAGCGAGACCTTGCGGACGGCCGCGGATTACCTTGCAGACAACCAGCTTGAAATCGCAACGCGCAGCCTGCGAGCGATCGCGGCGGCAAGCGGTGTCTCCCCTGCCAGCTACACCCGGCTAGCGCGGGCCATCGGTTTTACCGACTACGAAGCCTTGCGCGAACAGGCGCGGATGGAACTTAGCCAGCGCGGCAGCAGTTTTCAGGACAAGGCCCGCCAGCTTCGAAACGAGGCGGATCAGCCCTTGTTGCCCCGTCAGGCGGCTGCCTGTGTCGACAACATCAAGGCGCTCGTCGACGACATTGATCCGGTTCGACTGGAACAGGTTGTCGACTGCCTGTCAAAGGCGCGCAGAACCGTTGTTGTCGGGGCGCTCGCTTCAGCCGGCTTTGCCGATTACTTTGCGTATCTCGCCAACTGGTTCAACGACCGCTGGATCGTGGCGGGGCGCAATGGCGCATCCCTGGGCGGTGCACTTGCAAGTCTGACCAAGGACGATTGCATCGTGATCGTGTCTAAACACCCGTATGCCCACCGCTCGGTCCGGGCGGCGGAACTTGCAGCAGAAAACGGTGCGAAAGTGATCGTCCTGACCGACAGTCATGCGTTTCCAGGGTTGCAATTCGCAGACCATCACTTCATTCAGCGCACTGAAAGTCCACACTTTTTCTCATCTTACGCGGCCACGCTCGTTCTCATTGAGACCATCACGGGCATGCTGGTCGCGCGAGCCGGTTCCGAGGCGGAAGCCCGGATCCAAAATGTCGACAGGCACAATCGCTTGCTCGATGAACTTGAAAATGTCTAGGGTGGTTGGACCGCTCTGGAACAAAAACTGAAATAGAGGGAAGCCTAGTCAAATGATGATGAAACTGAACCTTGCAGGTGCTGTTCTTGCGACCAGCATCGCCTTCACCGGCGCAGCTGCCGCGGAAGAATTCATCACCATCGGCACCGGCGGTGTCACAGGTGTTTATTACCCGACCGGTGGCGCAATCTGCCGCCTGGTGAACCGGGATCGCAAAGACCACGGCATCCGCTGCTCGGTCGAATCCACTGGTGGTTCTGTGTACAACATCAACACCATCCGTGAAGGCGAGCTGGAGTTTGGTGTTGCCCAGTCTGACTGGCAGTTCCATGCCTACAACGGCACATCCAAGTTCGAAGACAAAGGTCCGTTCGAAGAGCTGCGCGCCGTGTTCTCCGTACACCCGGAGCCGTTCACTGTTGTGGCTCGCGCAGATTCCGGCATCAAAACTTTTGATGACCTGAAGGGCAAGCGCGTCAACATCGGTAACCCGGGCTCCGGTCAGCGCGGAACCATGGAAGTTCTGATGGAAGCCAAAGGCTGGACTGCGGACGATTTTGCGCTCGCAACCGAGCTGAAAGCTGCCGAGCAGTCCGCAGCTCTGTGTGACAACCAGATCGATGCAATGGTCTACACCGTTGGTCACCCGTCCGGTTCCATCCAGGAAGCCACCACAGCGTGTGACTCCGTACTCGTGACCGTTGGCGGCGACGCTGTCGACAAGCTGGTTGCTAACAACAGCTACTACCGCACCGCCACCATCCCGGGCGGCATGTACCGCGGCAACGATGCTGACACCGGTACCTTCGGTGTAGGCGCAACCTTCGTGACCTCTTCCAACGTGTCTGAAGACACTGTTTACACCCTGGTCAAGTCGGTCTTCGAAAACTTCGATGCCTTCAAGAAGCTGCACCCGGCGTTCGCCAACCTGAAGCCGGAAGAAATGGCTCAGGACGGTCTGTCCGCTCCGCTGCATCCAGGTGCTGCGAAGTACTACAAAGAAAAAGGCTGGATCAACTAATCCGACCTTCTGAAACATGGGCCCGGGAGCAAGCTTCCGGGCCTTTTGTCAGCACAGCCATTCAACACAGAAGATCGCGTGCTGTTTTCAAAACATGTCTTTGTCCTGAGCAGCTTCGCTCATAGGATCTTGGGAATTATCGGACCGGCGAATTGGGGGCCGGACAAACGGGGGAACATTTGATGTCTGAAGAGTATCAGGCGAACAAGAAGGCCGGGTCGAGTGGCCTGTCTGAGGAAGAGCTTCAGGAACTGGTCGCAGCGTCCGATTCCGGCTCGCGGAATCCTGCCGGCCCGATTGGGTTCTTTCTGGCAGCTGTCGCTTTGGCGTGGTCCGCTTTCCAGGTTCTTCTTGCGTCTCCCCTTGCCAATTATGTTTTGCCCAGCGACCTGATCAACAACAGCCGCCAGGTCCACCTTGCCTTTGCCATCTTCCTCGCCTTCATGGCCTACCCGGCTTTGAAAAGCAGCCCACGCCATCACATCCCGATCCAGGATTGGATCCTGGCCCTGTCCGGTGCGTTTCTCGCGCTCTACGGCCTCTTCTTCTATGAGAAAATCGTCAACAACGGCGGTCTCGCCGACGACATCGACAAATGGTTTGCGCTCGCAGGCATCTTGATCCTGTTTGAAGCTGCACGCAGGACCCTGGGTCCTGCGATGGCCATCGTCGCCACCGTCTTCCTCCTTTATGTCTTTTTCGGTTCCTCCCAATGGGTCCCGGAAGTCATGCGCTGGAAAGGCGCATCGCTGCAAAAGGCGATGAGCCATATGTGGATCACGTCGGAGGGTGTCTTCGGGATTGCCCTTGGCGTCTCCACCAAGTTCGTATTCCTGTTTGTTCTATTCGGCGCCTTGCTCGATAAAGCGGGCGCGGGCAACTACTTCATCAAGATGGCCTTTGCAGCGCTCGGCCACCTGAAAGGCGGCCCGGCTAAGGCGGCCGTCGTGGGGTCAGCCGCAACGGGCCTCATCTCCGGTTCGTCCATTGCGAACGTTGTGACCACCGGTACTTTCACCATTCCGCTGATGAAGCGGGTTGGCTTTACCAATGAACAAGCCGGTTCCGTTGAAGTTGCGTCGTCCGTGAACGGGCAGATCATGCCTCCGGTCATGGGTGCTGCCGCCTTCCTGATGGTGGAATATGTAGGCATTTCCTATGTCGAGGTGATTACCCACGCCTTCCTGCCGGCGGTCATTTCCTACATCGCATTGGTCTACATCGTGCACCTGGAAGCGGTGAAGCGGAACATGCCGACCATCGGCCATAAAACCGTGTCCACCCTACGAACTGTCCTGGGCATGTTCTTCTTCTTCGCAGGTTTTGCTGCGCTTTGTTACGGTATCAAGTTCCCGATCGGCTGGATTACAGCACTGGTGCCGGATGGCGCCAGCTGGATCCTCGCGGTTCTGGTTTTCGTTGCGTACCTCGTGCTTCTGAAGCTTGCCGCAAGCGTTGACGACCTGCACCCGGACGATCCGAATGCCAAGGACATCGTCCTTCCGGAGATCGCCGACATCTACAAGTCCGGCCTTTACTACCTCCTGCCGATCGTTGTGCTTGTCTACTTCCTGATGATTGAGCAGAAGTCTCCGGGCCTCTCCGCGTTCTGGGCAACCACCCTTCTCTTCGTCATCCTTTTGACCCAGCGGCCGATCAAGGCGATCTTCCGCGGTGAAAACAAGATGGTCGAGGAGTTCAAGGAAGGCGTTGTTGATCTCGCCAAGGGCATGATCGACGGGGCCCGCAACATGATCGGCATCGGTCTGGCAACAGCCACCGCCGGCATCATTGTTGGTACTGTCACTTTGACAGGTATCGGACAGGTGATGGCCGACCTCGTCGAGCTGGTCTCTGGCGGCAATCTTGTTCTGATGCTGGCCTTTGTCGGACTTCTCTCGCTGGTCCTCGGTATGGGACTTCCGACCACGGCGAACTACATCGTGGTGTCCTCGCTGATGGCCGGTGTTGTCGTTGAACTCGGCGCTCAATCCGGCCTGATCGTGCCGCTCATTGCGGTTCACCTGTTCGTCTTCTACTTCGGCATCATGGCGGATGTGACCCCCCCGGTGGGTCTTGCCTCCTTTGCCGCGGCCGCGGTGTCGGGCGGTGATGCGATCAAGACCGGCTTTACGGCGTTCTTCTATTCGCTCAGAACCGTCGCCTTGCCGTTCGTCTTCATCTTCAACACCGATCTGCTTCTGATCGACGTTGGCTGGGGACAGGGCATTCTGGTCTTCATAATGGCAACGATAGCCATATTGGCCTTCACGGCCGGAACCATGGGCTATTTCGTCACCCGCTCACGCATCTACGAGAGCATCGCTCTGGTGCTTGTTGCTTTCATCCTGTTCCGTCCGGACTTCTTCATGAACCGGATCCAGCCTCCGTTCGAAATTGTTCAACCGACCAGTTTTGTTGAGGCCGTTGGCGAGGCTAACCCAGGCGATGAGATCCGCATCACCGTGAACGGCCCTGATTTCGATACAGGATCACAGGCGGAAACGACCTTCATCCTGACCGTCGGTGATGAGCCGGATGCAGAAGCCCGCCTGTCCGCTGTTGGTCTGACCGTCTTTGATGAAGACGGCGTGATGAAACTGGATGAACCCTTCCCGGGCACACCGTTCTTCGAAACACTCGGCAACTTCGATTTCTACGGCGATGACCCAGTCCAGATCGCAAAAGCCCAAGTGTCTCTTGAGCAAATGCCAAAGGAGCTGATCTACATTCCGGGCCTTCTGCTGCTTGGTCTGATCTATCTGCTCCAACGCCCGCGGGCCCGTGTCGAGCGCAAGGAAATGGAAGGAGTTCCGGCATGAACAAGACCATCCTTTGCGCCGTTGACATCACGCATCCGGAAGACCGTGAGGTTCTTCAAACGGCAGATAAACTCGCCCGGCTCGACAACGCCCAGCTCGACGTGATCACCGTGGTGCCGAATTTTGGCGTGACACTTGTGAGCTCTTATTTCGATGAGAACTTCCAGGATCAGATCGTCAACGAGACACAGGAAAAGCTCACCGACATTGTCGGCAGTGTCTTGGGCGAAGAGCGCAACAAGGAGATCCGTCACGTCGTGGCGACGGGCTCCATCTACGAAGAGATCCTGGAGCTGGCCAAACGGACCAACACGGATCTGATCGTGATTGGCGCCCATAAACCACAGCTGCGTGAGTTCCTGCTCGGCCCGAACGCAGCCCGCGTCGTCCGGCACTCCAAGTGTTCGGTCTACGTTGTCAGGGTCTGATCTGACGGAAGAAACACGAACAAAGGGCCGGAATTTCCGGCCCTTTCTCTTTAATTCAACTTCTTGAAACGGACATTCTGGATGTTGAGCGGCCCAACGGGTGTCATCAGGCTGGCTCTGTAAAGCAGAAGATACGGTTTCCCGGGCACCTCGGCCAAGTGGATCTCCATTGAGGTATTGGCTTCCAATTGCCGGATGGTCCTCCGGTTCGGCCGGTGACCGGCAATCGCCTTATACCGCGCAGAGCACGTGAGGACGCCACCGGAATAGCCCTTCCGGCCACCGCGTTTTTGATATTTTGTCTTGTAGTCGAGCACGAGGTCGTAGCGGTCGCGGCCGTCATAAATCGGGATAGTACGCTTACAGCTGTCCGGGTGCAGGCCCTTCGGAGCTGGCAACAAAACCGCAGTCAGAGGATCAATGACACCGCGCTTATGTGCATCGGTCACCTTGATCCGCTCGTTCATCCGGTCTTGGGCTGGGTGGATTTTGGTTCCCGTGACAGCGCCATTCGCCATCGAGAGTGAAACAGTATTCGGTTTGCCATCTTCTTCGGCCTGCATCGAAAACGAATTGGGGTTCAGCCCTTGCGGGGATACGGAACCCGTTGCGAGCACATTGCCGGAACCATCAGACACAAAATTGCCGAAGGCTGCCATCTTGCCCTGCCCGTGGATCTTGTAGGATTGATCCTGAAGATCGACGGAAAGTGCGCCCTCGCCGATCTTCAAACCCGTCAGCGAGATGTCGTATTTCACATAGAGGCTGCTCGCCTCGACCGGTATGGCAACAAGGCAAAGTGCTGCGGCAAGTGATTTCAGGTGCATCGGGCTCCCCTTGGTTCCGGCTCCTCATCGTTTCTGAAAAGGAGATTGCCCGATGATTTGGGCGCCAGTACGGAGAGTTGGTTCATCTAACATTCATGTTGCCAGCGCTTCCCATACACCTGATCGTTCAAAGAACGTTGCACAACGTTCCAAAGATATGCGGATTTGGAAAGGATGCTGTTGCATTACCTCCGCCGGCGCCTATCTGATCGTAATAATGCGATGACTTGTTGTTTCACACCGTTTCATCGCGACGAGATCGACCAATATCCGGTTCTGGAGACATTGACCAAATGAGCGATACGACCACTTACACCCCGCCGAAAGTCTGGACCTGGGAGCAGCCGAGCGGCGGCCAGTTCGCCAGCATCAACCGGCCGGTCTCCGGTTCCACGCATGAGAAGGAATTGCCGGTTGGCAAACATCCTTTGCAGCTCTATTCGCTTGCCACTCCGAACGGCGTCAAGGTCACCTTGATGCTGGAGGAACTGCTCGCCCTCGGGCATAAGGGCGCAGAATATGACGCCTGGCTGATCAAGATTGGCGACGGCGATCAGTTTGGAAGCGGTTTTGTTGGCGCAAACCCCAATTCCAAGATCCCGGCCCTGGTCGATCACAGCACGCCTGCCAAAACCCGCGTCTTCGAATCTGCGTCGATCCTGATGTACCTCGCCGAGAAATTTGGTGAATTCCTGCCGGCAGAAGGCCCTGAGCGGACAGAAACCCTCAACTGGCTGTTTTGGCAGATGGGCTCTGCGCCCTATCTCGGCGGCGGCTTCGGTCACTTCTACGCCTATGCGCCGGAGAAATTCCAGTATCCGATCGACCGCTTCTCCATGGAGGCCAAGCGGCAGCTGGACGTGCTGGACAAGGCGCTCGCCGAGCGGCCCTTCATTACGGGCGAAAACTATTCCATCGCCGATATGGCAATCTGGCCGTGGTACGGCGGGCTGGTTCTAGGCCGTCTTTACAGTGCAGCGGAATTCCTCTCCGTCCATGAATACAAGAACCTCGTTGCCTGGGCTGAAAAGATTGACGCTCGTCCGGCAGCAATCCGCGGTCGCATGGTCAACCGGGTCTTTGGGGACGAAAGCGGTCAGCTCGCTGAACGGCACGATGCCTCCGACATTGATGCGCAGTTGGAGATTGCCAAGGCCGCCGCTGAATAAACGGCTTTAGAGGCTATTTGCAAAAAGGCGGCTCAAACGGGCCGCCTTTTTTTTATCCGAACAAAACCAAACCGGGTTCAAACGGCGGCAGCTTAACCAGATCACTAAAGAAGCTATCGCATCCTTTTGCGGCGCTGCGTCGGCGTTTCTCCGTATTCCGCCTTGTAGGCGAGCGAAAAGGATCCCGCGGAGCCAAACCCGCAAGAAAGCGCAATCTCGATCTGTTGCAGATGGGTGTCCACGACGAGCGCATGCGCCTTCTTCAAGCGAATTTTCTTATAGAGTTTCGACGGTGTCGTGTTGAAGTAGACTGTAAACAACCGCTCCAGGTGACGCGTTGACAGGCCGACTTCCTTGGCAACATCTGCCAGACGCAGCGGCTGTTCGATGTTGGCCTCCATGAGCCGCAGGGCATTCTGCAAGCGCTTTTCAAAGTAACTGGAGCTGTAACTGCTGCCTTTGGGCTGTTCCGATGAGAACCCCCGGACGCGATCCAGCACAAGCAAACTGGCGATCTCAGCACACTGCCGCCGGTCCAATTGACCTTCCAGGACGCCGATCATCGCTTCAAGAGTATGACCGTGACCGGCGCAGGTCAGGACAGTGCCATTTGTTTCCACCAGACTGTCTGTCAGTTTCGGATACGAGCCCACTTCCTGCAACAGAGACACGTCACGCCAGTGCGCGGTCGTTGGCGCATCGAGGTTATTGACCGACCTCACATATTGGCGGGACGCATCCGATAGGAGAATGACCCTTCTTTGCAATTGTTGCATCGCCCGCAGACGAGCCAGCCATGCTTCCGGATTGCTGGTCCGGCCGCAAATGACAACCAGACAATCGCACAAATACTGACCGCTGATGGCGGGAGCGGCACGGACAATCAAATCTGAGCTGCTTGTTACCAGACCTGGTTCGTCAGAGATGATTTTCCAGGAATAGACGTCATTGTTGAGAATATCGTTTGCGGTGCGCAGTACTGTGGTAACCGCCGAAAGTTCCAGGTCCGAAAACCCGGGCTGAACAAAGATCTCAAAAACTACCTGTTCGCCCTCTTCGAACATCGCCTCTCTGATTGGAACTTCAGCTCTTTTGTTCATGTTTCCGGTGCTAGCAGATCACGCCAAATCATTTCAGTCTTCAGACCACTCATCTACATTAAAGTAGGGAGCGCACGAAGTACTTTATTTCAGGAGATCGGTGTGACCCACCCTGCCTTACTATCTCCGCGATAGATTGAGGGGGCCAACAGGCGTGTTCGGTCGAAGCCGCGCAGGTCACTTGCGGACTTGAAGTGACCTATTCAGCTGCGTGCTTCAGACTTGCCATGAGATGGTGGAATTTCTCGCCCTGAACCGCGACGTGCCCCCGAATGGCCGCAGCCGCGGCTTCGCCATCCCCTTTTTCCAATGCTGTCACAATAGCTTTGTGCTCGGCCATGGATTGCGGCAAGCGCCCTCTTGCCCTGAGCTGCATGCGGCGGAAGGGTTGAAGGCGCCGGTAAAGCCGGAGGCATTCCTGCTCTAGAAATCCATTCCCGGACTGCCGGTACAAAATGGCGTGGAAGCGTTCGTTTTCCAGGTAATAGCCATCCGTGTCCTGAGCCGCGACCGCTTCATCACAACGCGCGTTGGCAGCATGAAGGTCCGACAAGGCCTGGTCCGTGATGCGGTTTGCGGCGAGACGCGCGCAGACGGCCTCCAACTCGGCCATCACCTCGAACATCTCCAGAAGCTCGACCGGCCCCGGTTGTCGCACAAAGACGCCACGCCGGGGGATTTGCTCCACAAGGCCGGACTGAGAGAGACGCTGCAAAGCTTCCCGGACCGGGGTGCGCGAGACTTCAAACCGCTCGGCGAGCTGGACTTCATCCAAACGCGCGCCATCTTTGTAAGTGCCCTCTAAAATGAGGCCCTCCAATTCGTCGGCGATCAGATCTGCACGTTTCCTATCCATACCGCTGACATAAACACACCTATTCCCTGCACGCAATAATTTCCATCTTGTATACAAAAAATTTGACGGAGAATACATTCGGTGCAAGGATGCCTCCCGAGCTTGACCAAACGTCACACGCTCTTTGGGAGGAACAACAATGACCATGAAACTGACATCTGCCGTTGCAGCTGCCGCGCTGCTCGGTTCTGCTTTTGCAGCCAATGCCACGGAACTGCGCCTGTCGCACCAGTGGTCCACCAGCGATGTGCGCCACAAGGTGGCGGAAATCGTCGCCAACGAAGTCGCCGCTGCCGACGTCGATCTTGAAATCAAGATCTTCCCGTCAAAGTCCCTGTTCAAACCGCGCGAGCAGTACAAGCCGCTCAGCCGCGGTCAGCTCGACATGACCGTATTCCCGCTGAGCTATGCCGGCGGCCAGCAGCCCGCCTATAACCTCACCCTGATGCCGGGTCTGGTGAAGAACCACGATCACGCAGCCCGTCTCAACGAAAGCCCGTTCATGGGCAAGATCGAAGAGATCATGGCAGGTGACGACGTGATGGTTCTGGTTCACGGCTATCTCGCTGGCGGCTTTGTCGGCAAAGACAAATGCATCACCGCCCCGGAACACGTGAAGGGGCAACAGACCCGTGCAGCGGGTAAGGCATTTGAACAAATGCTGGCAGGTGCCGGTGCCTCCATTGCGTCCATGGCTTCGTCTGAAATCTACAACGCCATGCAGACCGGCGTTCTGACGGCTGCGAACACCTCTTCCTCATCCTTCGTCAGCTATCGGATCTACGAGCAGGTCAAGTGCTACACACCGGCCAGCGACTTCGCTCTTTGGTTCATGTATCAGCCGCTCTTGATGAACAAATCCACCTATGACGGCCTGAACGATGCTCAAAAAGCCGCACTGCAGGCAGGTGCCGCAAAAGCTGAGGCGTTCTATCTGGAGGAAGCCAAGAAGCAGGATGCGGCGTCTGCCGATATCTTTGCAGAAAATGGCGTTGAAATCGCGCAAATGAGCCAGGAAGAGTTCGACGCTTGGCGGGCCCTTGCACAGGAGACCTCCTACAAGGCCTTCATCGAGCAAACCCCGGGCGGCCAGGAGCTCCTGGATATGGCTTTGTCGGTCCAATAAGTCTTTGACCGGGGCGGTGTCACACCGCCCCGCCTCTCGCTACCCTTTTTCTTTTTTCGGGAGTTCCCCATGGCGGGTCACAGCTCGGCAGCCGTTGCGCGTGCCGGTAACAACCCCTTTTTGCGCGCTGTCGCGGGCATTTCGACCGTTGCAGGCTGGTGCTCGGCAGCCATGATTGTCGCCGCCGTTGCGATCACCTGCCAGATGATTTTTGTCCGGTTCGTGTTGAACGGATCGACGGTCTGGCAAACGGAAGCGGTCATCTATCTGGTGATTGCCGCCACGCTTGTCGGCTTGCCTTATGTCCAGCGGTTGCGCGGCCACGTCAATGTGGATCTGGTGCCCCTGTCCCTGCCGCCACGGGCTCGCTTTTTCCTCGCGCTAATAACCCTCTCGCTGTCGATCCTGATTGTCGGGATCATGCTGTTTTATGGCTTTGAATACTGGCACTTTGCCTGGGACCGCGGCTGGCGCTCAGACACGGTGTGGGGCGTCCGGCTTTGGATCCCGTACCTATCCTTGCCCGTTGGATTCGGCCTGCTTCTTTTGCAGCTGATTGCCGATCTGGTCGCCGTCATCACCCGGGTTGATCGCCCGTTTGGCCTGGAGGACGCATAATGGATCCGCTTCTCCTCGGCGCATTGGTCGCCTTCTTCACCATCTTCGTCCTGTTTTCCGGTGTCTCGGTCGCGCTGGGGCTTCTGATTGTCTCAGCCGGGTTCCTGATCATCTTCGACGGCATGCGGTCCCTGGAACTGATGCCGGAAATCCTGTTCGGCAAGCTCGACAACTTTGCGCTGCTCTCAATCCCGATGTTTATCATCATGGGCGCTTCAATCGCGTCCACGCGCGCTGGTGCCGACCTTTATGAAGCGCTGGAACGGTGGCTCACCCGCGTCCCCGGCGGGCTGGTCGTCTCCAACCTTGGTGCCTGCGCGCTGTTTGCCGCCATGTCCGGGTCCAGCCCGGCAACGTGTGCGGCAATTGGCAAGATGGGCATTCCCGAAATGCGCAAGCGCGGCTATCCGGACGGCGTTGCGGCCGGGTCGATCGCAGCTGGCGGAACACTCGGCATCCTGATCCCGCCATCGGTTACGATGATCGTGTACGGCATTGCGACAGAAACCTCGATTGGACGCCTGTTTCTTGCCGGTGTCATTCCGGGCCTTCTGCTGGTCGGCCTCTTCATGGCATGGTCGCTCTATTCCACTTGGCGCTCCGGAGATGCCTCTGTCCTGAGTGCCGGCAGCTACACCTGGAAGCAGCGTTTTGAGATCCTGCCTCGGGTCCTGCCCTTCCTCGCGATCATCGTCGGCGTGCTCTATGCCATGTATGGCGGCATTGCGACGCCGTCGGAAACAGCGGCGGTCGGCGCGCTGATGTGCCTGATCATCGCAATGGTGATCTACAAACTCTGGAACCCGGGAGATCTTTGGGTTGTCCTGCGCGACAGCACCAAGGAGAGCGTGATGATCCTGTTCATCATCGCAGCGGCTGGCGTGTTTTCCTATATGCTGTCCTCACTGTTCATCACGCAGGCGATTGCGGAGTGGATCGGCACCTTGGATGTGAACCGCTGGGTGCTGATGGGCGCAGTCAACATCTTCCTGCTGATTGCCGGTTTCTTCCTGCCGCCGGTTGCCGTGATCCTGATGGCGGCCCCGATCCTGTTGCCGATCATCACAACGGCCGGATTTGATCCGATCTGGTTTGCAGTTGTCCTGACGATCAACATGGAGATAGGCTTGATATCGCCGCCGGTCGGCCTCAACTTGTATGTCATCAATGGCATTGCACCGGATATCTCGCTGAAGACCATTCTAAAGGGTTCCTTGCCCTTTGTGGGATGTATGGTCGTCGCGATCATCCTGTTATGCATCTTCCCAGGACTGGCAACATGGTTGCCGGATGCTGTGATGGGACCAACACGATGACCCTATTGGCTGATCTGCTGTCTTCAATCTTTGACCGCCGGTACCGGACGTTTCTTCCCGGAAGCTCCGACAACCGGCCCATGGAGGAACTCACCGCCGCGCTTTTAGGTGCGTCGGGTGAGGTTTCGGGCAGCACCATCGCCCGGATCATCCTCGACCGGTATGAAACTGCGGAGGAAGACGAAAAACTATCCTTTTTCCGGCACTTGGCCGAAGACATGGCCGTCTCACCTCAGGACCTTCGCGCAGCACTTGAGACCTATGAAAAGGGCCAAACGAAAACCAGCTACGAAACCTTGGTCCGTGCCGCCGAACCACGCCGGCAGGAGCTGATCCGCCGGCTCAACCAGGTGCCGGACGCCACCCGGTCCTTGGTTGCCATGCGCGCCGATCTCCTGCGCTTCAGCAAAGAGGACGACGCCCTACAGGCGCTCAATGTCGACTTCGGGCATCTGTTTGCCAGCTGGTTCAACAGAGGGTTCCTTGTGCTCAGACCGATCAATTGGGAAAGCCCGGCCAATATCCTTGAAAAGATCATTGAATATGAAGCGGTGCACGCCATCGACAGCTGGGATGATCTGAGACGGCGCCTGCAGCCCGCCGACCGGCGCTGCTTCGCCTTCTTCCACCCCACCATGCCGGACGAACCACTGATCTTTGTGGAAGTCGCTCTCACAAAAGGTGTTCCCTCATCTATCCAAGCGCTGTTGAGCGAAGAACGGGAGCATATCGAGGCAGAAGACGCGAATACGGCGGTTTTCTATTCTATCTCGAACTGCCAGAAGGGACTGGCCGGGATTTCCTTTGGCAACTCCCTGATCAAACAGGTTGCCGCAGATCTTTCCCTGGAGCTGCCGGGCCTCAAAACCTTCGTAACCCTGTCGCCAATTCCAGGTTTCCGCAATTGGATCGAGAAAAACGATCTGGGCCCGCTTCCCGACGATCCAAAGCAGCTCAAGGCGCTCGCGGCCCATTATCTGATCGCAGCCAAGCGCCGGAACGGATTGCCGCTTGATCCAGTGGCCCGCTTCCATCTCGGCAACGGCGCGCAGGTCTATCAAGTTCATGCGGACGCCGACCTTTCTGAAAAGGGTCAACAGCAATCCGCCGGCGTGATGGTCAACTACCTTTACAATCTGTCGAAGGTCTCGCAAAACCACGAGCGCTTCGCCACCTCCCATGAAATTGCGGCCTCTTCGGATATCAAGTCGCTCAGCGCGGCCGCTGAAAAAACACTCAACAGGAGCCCGACCGATGGCCAACCCGCTCTTTGATCAGCTGTTCGGCAAACACGCCGGCAAGACGACGCCTTTTCTGCATCTGGCAAGCGGGGCCACCCTCACGCACGCCGACTTCCTGGGACAAGCGGCGCAGATTGCTCATGCTTTGACAGAGTTCGGATTGAAGTCGGGCGACCGGCTCGCAGCCCAGATTGAAAAGTCACCCGAGGCACTAGCGCTCTATGCGGCCTGTGCGCAGGCCGGTGTGATCTTCCTGCCACTCAACACGGCCTACACCGTTGATGAGCTGACCTATTTCATTGAGAACAGCGGCGCCGCACTCGTCGTTTGCGATGCGCGTAGCGAAGCCGCTCTTACGCCGATCGCAACCGGCCTTGGAGCCAAACTCGCAACGCTCAATGCCGATGGCTCCGGGTCTTTGACCGAGACTGCGAAAGCCAAGCCGGCCACCTTCGATGTTGTCGACCGGTCCGCCGATGACCTGGCAGCCTTTCTCTACACTTCCGGCACGACTGGGCGCTCCAAAGGCGCGATGCTGACCCAGGCGAACCTCCTCTCGAACGCTGAAACACTGACGGACTACTGGAAGTTCTCCGACACGGATGTGCTCCTGCACGCCCTGCCGATCTTCCACACCCACGGTTTGTTCGTTGCGACCAATGTGATGCTCGCAGCCGGCGGTTCCATGATCTTCCTGCCGAAGTTCGATCTGGACGCCATGATCGCCAACCTGCCGAAGGCGACCTCCATGATGGGTGTTCCGACGTTCTATACCCGGCTGCTGGACGATGACCGGTTCACCAAGGACCTGACCAGCCACATGCGCCTGTTCATCTCCGGGAGCGCGCCGCTCTTGGCTGAAACCCATGTGCGGTTTGAAGAGCGCACCGGGCACCGGATCCTGGAACGCTATGGCATGACCGAAACCAACATGAACACGTCGAACCCTTATGACGGCGAGCGGCGTGCAGGAACGGTCGGGTTTCCCCTGCCAGGCGTCGACCTCAAAATTACCAACCCGGAGAGCGGCGCCGCCCTGCCGGACGGTGAGGTCGGCCAGATTGAGGTACGCGGAGCAAACGTGTTCAAAGGCTATTGGCAAATGCCGGAGAAGACGGCCGCTGAACTCCGGGAAGACGGGTTCTTCATCACCGGCGACCTCGGCAAGATAGACTCCGACGGCTACGTTCACATCGTTGGCCGGAACAAGGATTTGATCATCTCCGGCGGCTACAACATCTATCCGAAGGAAATCGAGCTGATCCTCGACGAACAACCGGGCGTTCTGGAAAGCGCTGTTATCGGAGTCCCGCATGCAGACTTTGGTGAAACCGTCGTCGGTCTGATTGTTTCGGAGCCCGGTGCAAATCCCGATCTTGATGCCATTCAGGCAGCCGTAAGTGACGGTCTTGCCCGCTTCAAGCACCCACGGAAGCTCATCGTTGTTGACAGTCTGCCGCGCAACACCATGGGCAAGGTGCAAAAGAACATCCTGCGGGACACCTACGCGGATCTGTTTGCGCCGGTAGCCGGATAAATCCCAGCAATCAATAACTGCCTCCCCTGCTCCAGCACGGGAGGCAGCTGCTAGACGGGCAGCAGCAGCGAATAATGCTGGCCAGTGATCCCGCGCAGCTCCTCGACGGCGCCGGCAAGTTTCGGCCCGACGCTTTCTTTCATTCTTGCAACGGTGAGGACATCGGCCGCGGCACCGCTCAAGAACGTCACCGGCTCGCTGAATTCTGACGGGCGGTACGGCGTCGCCAAGGCGTTGATTGAGGCGGAGAACCGGTCATCACCAGTCAAATACATGTACCCATTCGCCAGCAGATGGTCCTGTGATTTGACGGACAAGGACCGGCACTCTGCCGCCTGATCCCCGGGCAAAAGTGCAACCAGTTTACGCCGCTCCTCATCGGTCAGAGCCCCCAGATAGGCGGCTCCCGTCGACGATTTCAGGACCGGCATCCGGTACCCGACATTCAGCCAGATCGTTGCTGAGTTTTCCGGCCGCCAGGTTTTCACCATCAACATTTCGCCGTCGTCCTGAATCGCAACGCCGATCAAGGTTTTAGTATCGTTGGCGAGCTTCTGCATGATCGGCGTTGCCGTTTCGATAAACCCGAAGGCAGCCGCCGCAATGTTGCCAAGCGCGAGCGCCGATGGACCAAGGCGGTATTTATCGTGATGGCGGCCATGTGTGAGATAGCCCAAAGCGCACAAGGTGAAAGTCAAGCGCGACACTGTCGAACGCGGCAAGCCTGTGCGTTCGGATATCTCAAGGTTCCCAAGCCCGTTGTCCGTGGGGCGGAAAACTCTGAGCACGCTCAGACCACGGGCCAGAGTATTCGCGTAGCGTTTGTCATCCTTAAGATCGGGCATATTTTGTCGCTTTATTGATGTCCCACTTTGTATCTATCCAATACCTCTTGGCCTTTGCATAGCCCAGATCCGAAAACTCCACGTTACTTCACAGCTTCTGACAGGAAGAGTGAAATGGCGGGGAAGCTGACGATCAGTGCAAGCACGACCAGGTCTACAGCCAGGAAGCGCCAGATGCCGGCGAATATCGTCCCAACCGGAGCTTCCTTGCCAACCACGTTGGCCAACACAAAGACGTTCAAACCGACTGGCGGTGTGATCAATCCGATCTCCAGCAGTTTGACCACGACAACGCCAAACCAAATAAGGTCCATGCCGTTTGCTTCAACCAGCGGGATCATCAACGGCAGGGTCAGCACCATGATGCCGATCGGATCGAGGAACATGCCGAGAAGGATGTAGACCAGGCAGATGCAGAAGAGCAGCATGGCCGGGCTGAGTTGCGCCTCGGACACGGCCTGAACTAGAGCCGGGGCAATGCCCGTGAGCGCAATGGCAGAAACAAAGATCTTGGCCGCTGCAGCAACGATGAAGAGCGAAGACGTCTGAATGACGGTATCGCGCACCGCATGCCACAGATCCGGCAGGCTCAACCGGCGTTGCATGAAGCCGATGGCGGTCGTGACCACCACGCTAACTGCTGCAGCGGCGGTTGCGGTAAAGAAGCCGCCGTAGATCCCGACAACAATAATCAGAAAGATAAGCGCTGCCGGCCAGGCTTCCTTGGCGGCCTGAATCTTCTCTTCCCGGCTTGCCGGAGCTTCCTTTGCCGGAGCCACCTTCGGATCCATGGCAATCCAGACGGCAATCACCAAAAGAAAGCCAAGAAGCGTGAGAATGCCGGGCAGAACACCGGCGACAAACAGCTTGCTGACCGAGGTTTCGGTGAAGATTGCGTAGATGATAAAGAGGACGCTCGGCGGGATCAAAGACCCGAGGGTGCCGCCGGCAGCGACGCTTGACGTTGCAAGCTTTGGGTCGTAGCCGAGCCGCAACATCTCAGGCGTACAGATCTTCCCCATGGTCGAGGCACAGGCAACAGAGGACCCGCTGATTGCGGAAAACCCGCCACAGCCGATCACGGACGCCATGGCGACCCCGCCACGCAATTGCACCAGCCAGACCCGCGCAGAATTGTAGACAGCCGTCGTGATCCCGGCTTTGTAGGCGATGTTCCCCAGCGCCACAAACAGCGGGATCATCGACAGATCGAAAGAATGGATCAGGTCGAACGAATTGGAAAACACCATCGCCGACGTTGCCCGGAACGCCCGCTCCGGCATGAATGTACCCGTGCGCAAGGCAAAAATCATAAAGGCAGCGGCCGTTGCAACGCCGATCAACGCAAAAGCGATCGGCACGCGCATCGCCAGCAGGATGAGCATGAAGGCAAACGCAATCAAGCCAATGGTTGCCGGATCCATAAAGTCATTCCCTGAAAGTATTGAATGTCTGACTGAAAGTTGAAGCTGGCTAGTGGGTGCCGGTGATGATCACACGCCCTCGGATTGCCGAAATCGCATCTCCGATCAGCATCAGCACCAACCGGATCCAGCAGAGAACAAGCCCAAGAACGAACGCCAAGCGGCCTGGCCACTGCGGCAGGCCAAGATCGCCGTAAAACGCATTGCCCGTTTGCCACTGATAGATGAATTCGTGGGCTGCAGACCAGATCAGCGGGATCAGCGCGACCGCACCGAAGGCCGCGCCAAAGACGACAAACCAGTTCACGACCCGGTCGGGCAGAAAATTGGTCACGAATTCCACGGCAATGTGAGACCGGCGGGCCGTTGCTGCGGCCAAGGGCATGACGATTGCCAGAACCATGAGTTCGCGGACAATGATGATCGTGTCCGGCACAGACGCATTGAAGACGTTCAATGCAACGACATCTGCAAATATCAGCACTGCAAGCATAATGGTCGCGGTCACGGCCACATCGACAAAAATCCGCTCCAACCGATCAAGCATCAGGTTCCCTCCCCGCTGAAGAAACCGGGGCGGTTACCGCCCCGGCTGTTTTTCCGAGCGATCAGTTGCGCTCCCAAGGATATCCCTTCTCTTCGAATTCCTTGGTGTAATCGGCAACGGCTTCGGTGTAAGTCGCCATCAGCTTATCGGCATCGAACCCAACACTGTTGGCGTTTTCCTTCCACTCCTCGATGAACGGCTGGGTCGCTGCGTTCATCGCAGCGCGGTCTTCGACGCTCAGCTCGAGCACCTTGATATCCCGCTCAAACTCGCCAGCTTTCATCGCTTCGAGCGCCTTGGCATTCCGGCTCATGACGATCTGCGCGAACTCATCCGCCAGTTCTTCACCGGTCTGCAGCATGATCGACTGCTGCTCTTCACTCAGCGCATCGAAAGACTGCTTGTTCATGAACATGCCGAAGCCGCCGATCTGGCCCCAGTTCAGAACCGTGAAGCTGTCGATCACTTCGTGCCACTTCAGAGCCGGGATGATGTAGGTGTAACCTTGGCTGCAGTCGATCAGACCGTTGTTCAGCGCCTGATAAGCCTCATAGACACTGAGATTGACCATGGTGGCACCCATTTGGCCGAACACCTTGCCGTAGACACCGGCGCCGCGGATCCGCTTGTCCGCGATATCCTTCACCGAGGCGATTTCACCACCCGTACAGGCCACGTTGACGTCTGATGCGGTAAAGGTCCCGATGTAGACCAGGTTTTTGTCGGCCAGATGTTTTGTGATTTCCGGCGTGTTGCGCATCAGCTTGTCTGTGGCCTTCAGGCCAACCCAGACATTCGGGCCGCTGATCGGCAGATCAGCGATGGAGTAGGCAGCCATTTCTTTCTGGAAATAGGCCGAGATGATCGATCCGGCGTCAGCAACACCAAACCCAATGGCATTGGCGGACGCATTCGCCTTGAACAGGGCGCCGCCAAACTGGATATCCAGTTTCATGTCACCGCCGGACAGCTCACCGATCCGGTTGTTGAACCACTCGAGTGCCGTTGGAATGGTGCCGCGTGCAGGGCCTGCGTGGCCATAAAAAATCGTGGTTTCCGCAACGGCTGCGGACGCGCTCAGTCCTGTGGCAAGGACCGCTCCTGCGAGCAAAGACTTCAAAACTTTCATAGGGTCTCATCCTCCATCGACCTTAGATTATTCCACTATATGGAATTATTTTTCATTTGAAAGAATAAAGTGCATTCCCTCAAACTTGCCGTTCGCCGGACCGGTAAAACCCGGCAAACAGGCTGGTTTCTGTGACAATCTTCTTCGATCAACCCTTTGTGGGGCCTGCGTTTTATGCAGGCTCAGCCAGGTCGTCCGCGAAGGTCTCGATCAGTTTGGATTTCAGGATTTTTCCGGTGGGCGCGGCCGGCAATTCATGGGCGATCACGATCTTGCTCGGCCGCTTGTAGGGCGCAAGCCGATCGTGGAGAAACGCTTTCAGGTCCTCCTCGGTCACGGGGCTGCCTTTGGCAACTTTCACAAACGCCAGAACCTCTTCATTGCCTTCCACGGGACGGCCGACCACACCGGCAACAATCACCTCCGGATGGTCGGTCAAGATCCCTTCGACCTCCACCGGATAAACGTTAAAGCCGGAGCGAATGATCAGCTCCTTGGACCGGCCAGCAATGTGCAAGCGGCCTTCGGCATCGAACCGGCCAAGATCGCCTGTTTTGAAGAAACCGTCGGCCGTCATGACCTCCGCCGTCCGTTCCGGATCCCGGAAATACCCCTTCATGACTTGCGGGCCACCAAGAAGGATCTCGCCAATCCCCTTATCCGGCTCTGCTCCCAACGCCTCCAGATCCAGCCGAAGAACGCACTCGCCCATCGCCCGGCCCACACTGATATCCGGGTCACCGATCTCGTTGAGGGTTGCACAGACACCAGCGGCGCCTTCCGTCAGGCCATAGCCGTTTTGAAGCGGAAGTCCGTAAAAGGCTTCAGCTTCCCGTTTCCAGGCTGGATCGAGCGGGGCTCCGCCGGACGACACGAACCTGAGATGGCCGGCATCGTATTTCGCCTTGTTGTGGGCCCGGGCGTAGTGAAACAAGTGGGCATGCATTTGCGGCACGCCGGGCAACAGCGTGACATCGGTTTGCAGGGCTTCATAAAGCCGTGCAACATCGAACCTTGGCTCAAGCCGCAATGTGGTTTGCGCGACAGCTGCCGACAGTAGAGCCACAAAGCCGTAAATGTGCGACAGGGGCAGCGCCAGATAAGTCACGTCGTTGTCACGGCGGCCGCGAAGTTTAACAGAGGCGAGCGCCGCACTGTTCAAGTTGCCGTGGGTCAGCATGGCGGCCTTCGGCGTTCCAGTCGTCCCGGAGGTGTAGAGCATCAGGGCCACCTGCTCCCGGCCGTCGGCAAAGACCGGCTCGGCTTCTGCCCCCTCCCGGCGCATCAGCGCTGCTTCACCAAAGCTGCCGGAAACTGTCTCCGCCCCGAAGTGTTCGGCATGGGCATAGGCTGTTTCAGACACATCCGTGCTGAACATGACGACGCTTGGATCACTGTGCGCAAAAATCCGCTCCAGCTCAACTTCGGTGAGGCGCGCGTTGATCGGCACTATGATGGCGTCCATACGGCTGGCGGCATAAAAGAACGCCGGAACCGAGACGCAGTTTTCGAAAACCATCACCAGGCGGTCACCGGCCTTCAGGCCGAATGAGCGCAAAAGGTCTTCGGCCTCGCCCGCTGCCGTCTTCAGCTCGGTCCAGGTAAATACCCTGTCGGCATAGTCGTGAATGGCAACGGTAACGCCCCGTTTTGCGGCCGCATCATCCAGAAAATCATGAATGCGATTGTGCATTGCGTTTCCTCCCAGTCGCCGCTCTTCAGGCAGCGTTTGTCAGCCGTTTATTGTCCGCCCCTCAGTCGCGAAACACCGGACGGGTTTTGTTCAAAATGGCCGCAATGCCCCGGCGGGCCTCCTCGCCCCCCAAAGCCTCAGCCATGGCATCTCTTTCTGCATCGAGTTGCGCATCCAGCGTCGCGGTCTCAGCCGAGGTCAAAAGACCTTTGATGGCGGCCATGGCGTGCTCCGGACCGGCTGCGACTTTTGCGACCAGCGCTTGAGCTGCCGACAGTGCCCCCCCGGGATCCGCCAGCTCGGTCAAGACGCCCAAGTCGTAGAGGCGCTCTGCAGTGAGCGGCGTACCCAGCAAGGCCATCTTGGACACTGTGCCGCGCGGCAAGGCATTCATCAGTGCATGGGTAACGCCGCCATCCGGAACCAAACCGGCCTTCACATAGGCGAGCGTGAACGTCGCCCCCTTGGCGCTGACGACCATGTCGCAGGCAAGCGCAATGCTGAGCCCTGCGCCGGCCGCCCCGCCCTCGACTGCGCAGATGACGGGCTTGGGACAAGTCCGGAGTGCCCGGATCAGGTCGTGGAGCTTGCCAATCGCGGCCTTGCGCTCCTCGAGCGTCATATTGCGGCGTTCTTTCAAAAGGTTCAGATCGCCGCCGGAGCAGAAGTAATCTCCCTCCCCGGTGAGCACCACAGCCATGATCTCAGGCGTCTTCGCCGCTTCTGCCAATCCGTCCAGAAGACCGTCGTAATACTCCGGAGACAAGGCATTGCGCCGGGCGGTGTTGGTGTTCCGCAGGACCAGATGGTCCGGATGCACTTCTTTTCGAAAGAGCCCGCTCATGGATCAGGCCGCATTCAGGGAAATGAAGCGCTCAAGATGATGGTCCACATCCCCGAAGAGATGATCGATCATCACCATGCGGCGGACGAAATGCGACAGCGCATATTCATCCGTCATCCCGATGCCACCATGCATCTGGACCGCCTCCTCACTAACCAGGGCACTCGCGCGGCCAATCAGGTTCTTCGTCGCACTCACATGCCGTTCACGCAGGGCGCGCGACGCGTCCAGATGACCGGCCAGATTGATCACTGCGGAACGCGCCTGCTCCACCTCGATCAAGACATCCGCCATGCGGTGCTGCAGCGCCTGGAACTTGCCAATCGCAATACCGAACTGCTTGCGCTCCTTCAGGTAATCGATGGTGAGTGCCTTCGCCGCTTCCATTGCACCGAGGGCTTCCGCACTGACCGCCAGGGTTGCCCGGGCAACAGCTACCTCGATCGCCTCGAAAGCTTCACCGAATGCACCCAGCCTTGCGCCTTCGTCCACGACCACATTTTCAAGACGTATGGTAGCAGCCGACGTGCCGTCCACATTCGGATGATCAACGATGGTCAACCCTTTTGCATCAGACGGAACAAGGAACAGGGAGATACCCGTGTCGTCGAAATCTGCTACGGCCTCACGGGCGGACGCCACAAGCATGCCGGCCTGCGCGCCGTTCAGCACATGCGCCTTCGTGCCGTTCAGCATGATCTGGCCGCCATCAGTTTTCGCCGATGCGGTGACATGATTGAGGTCGTACCGTGAGGCCGGTTCTGCATGGGCAAACGCCAGGAGGATCTCTCCCGCAATGACGCTGCCAATCAGCTCTTTCTGGCTGTCCGATCCGAGGTCTGCGATCAGGCTGCCGGCAAGGACGGCGTTGCCAAGGATCGGCTCGATGACACCGGCGCGGCCGAGCTCTTCAAACACAACTGCAATGTCGAACCCGGCCCCGCCGAGGCCGCCATCCTCTTCAGAGAACATCGCACCAAGAACACCCAACTCAGCCATCTCGGCATAAATCCCGGCGTCATAGGCCTTGCCGGAGGCGATCAGCTTGCGCCGCTCTTCGTGGCCATATTTTTCGCCCAAAAACTTCTGCAACATGTCGCGCAGCAAGCCGCGCTCTTCCGTCAGATTAAAGTCCATCTGCTCAATGCCTCACAGTTGCAGGATTGCTTTGGTGATGATCGTACGCTGGATCTCATTGGACCCACCGAAGATCGACAACTTGCGCATGTTGAAATAGTTGGGCGCTGCCGCCGGAGCGTGTTCCGGGCCTTCGGCCGGGACGTTGTCACCGCCGTCCAGATAATCGGGCAGGAACGGCATGGCGTCGGGGCCGGCTGCGCGGCGCAGAAGAGAGGACAATTCCTGACGGATGACCGTGCCCTTGATCTTCAGCATCGAGCTTTCCGGTCCGGGGGCCTGCCCCTTGGCGGCAGCGGAGACGACCCGCAGATTGGTCGTTGCCATGGCCATCAGGTCAATTTCGGCCTGCGCCATGCGTGCCGCGAAATATGGGTTCTGATCCAGTGGTTTGCCGCCGGACTGGGTGTTGGCAGCCACATGTTTTAGCGTTGCCAGCGCAGCGTTTGAAAAACCGACACCTGCAATGTTGGTCCGCTCGTGGGTGAGCAGGTACTTGGCGTAGGTCCAGCCCTTGTTTTCTTCGCCAACGAGGTTTTCGACCGGCACGCGGACGTCATCAAAGAAGACCTCATTGACCTCGGCCTCGCCGTCGATCAGCACGATCGGGCGCACGGTCACACCGGGGGTGTTCATGTCGATCAACAGGAAGGAGATGCCTTCCTGCTTTTTGGCGTCCGCGTCAGTGCGTACCAGACAGAAGATCCAGTTGGCGTGCTGGCCGAGTGTCGTCCAGGTTTTCTGACCATTGACGACATAATGGTCGCCGTCGCGGACCGCCTTGGTCTTTAGTGCGGCCAGGTCTGATCCCGCGCCCGGTTCAGAGTAGCCCTGACACCACCAATCTTCGCCGCTCAAGATGCGCGGCAGGTAGTGCTGGCGCTGTTCTTCCGATCCGAACGCCATGAGCACCGGCGCCAGCATCGAAAGGCCGAACGGCACGATGCGCGGCGCATGGGCCAGACAGGCTTCTTCTTCGAAAATCATCCGCTGAACAGCATCCCATTCAGCGCCGCCGTATTCCTTTGGCCAGTTCGGAGCCAGCCAGCCCTGCGCATTCAGGATTGCATGCCAGCTTTCCATGTCCGACTTGGTCAGTCGTTTGCCAAGGCGCACCTTTTCGGAGAGGTGGCGCGGCAGTTTTTCGCTCAGAAAGGCCCGCACTTCGGCGCGGAATGCTTCTTCCTCAGGCGTGTAGCTCAGATCCATCAAAGCCCCCTTAGAAAATCTCGAACAGGCCGGCAGCACCCTGTCCGCCGCCAATGCACATGGTGACAACGCCGAGCTTGGAGCCTCGGCGACGGCCTTCCAAAAGCAAATGACCGGTCATACGGGCGCCGGTCATACCAAATGGGTGACCAATGGAAATGGAGCCGCCATTCACGTTGCACTTCTCCGGATCGATGCCGAGCTGCTCCCGGCAATACAGTGCCTGGGAGGCAAATGCTTCGTTGAGCTCCCAAAGGTCGATGTCATCGACGGACAAACCGTGGCGTTTCAGAAGCCGCGGCACGGCATAGACGGGACCAATGCCCATTTCATCCGGCTCGCAACCCGCCGTGACGAAGCCTTTCAGTGCGCCGAGCGGCTCAAGGCCTTGTTTTTCTGCCAGATCGGCGTCCATCAATACGAGCGCCGCGGCACCGTCTGACAGCTGGGACGCATTGCCGGCGGTGGTGAAATTGCCCTCACCGCGGACCGGCTCCAGCTTGGCCAGGCCTTCGAGCGTTGTGTTCGGACGGTTGCAATCGTCCATGGAGAACGTAACTTCCTTGCGGGTCACTTCTCCAGTTTCCCTGTCCTTTAAGGCTTGGGTGACGGTGATCGGCACGATCTCATCGTCGAGCTTTCCGGCAGCCTGAGCTGCAGCGGTGCGCTGCTGGCTGACCAGCGACAACTCGTCCTGGGCATCGCGGCTGATATTGTAGCGCTTGGCCACGATGTCGGAGGTCTCGATCATCGAGAGATAGACTTCCGGCTTGTGCTCATCGAGCCATTTCTCGCGCGCTGCAGGCGGGCGGGACGGCGGCATCTGGCTGATGCTTTCTACACCACCTGCAATCGCAGCCGGGGCGCCTTCAACGGAAATTGCATGGGCCGCCATCGCAACGGCCTGAAGGCCGGAGGAGCAGAACCGGTTGATGGTGACAGCCGCTGTGGTGACCGGCAGACCGGCGCGCAAAACGGACTGCCGTGCAATGTTGCTGCCGGTCCAGCCTTCCGGATACCCGCAGCCGATGAAGGCATCTTCGATGATGGCCGGGTCCACCCTGGACCGCTCCACTGCGTGCTGGATCGCATGACCGGCCATGGTCGCACCGTGGGTTTCGTTGAACGCGCCCCGATAGGATTTCGCCAGCCCGGTCCGGGCGGTCGAGACAATAACTGCTTGTTTCATCTAATGGGGCCTCACGCGTTCAGGCTGGCGAAGGTCTTGCCCTCAGCCGCCAATTTTTCCAACAGGGGAGCCGGTTGCCACAGGAAGTCATCTTCTTCGGCAAACCGTTTGATATCGTTCAAGATCTTGTCGACGCCGACCGTGTCCGCATATTGCATCGGACCACCGCGCCAGCGTGGGAAACCGTAGCCGTTGAGCAAGGTGACGTCGACATCGAGCGGACGCTGTGCAATGCCCTCCTCCACAACGAGCGCGGCTTCATTGACCATTGCAGCCATGTAGCGGTCAATGATCTCCTGATCGCTTAAGCTCCGGCTTTCAATGCCCTTGGCCGCCCGTTCCTCGGAAATGTAGCCGAGAATGGCGTTGTTCGGGACCGGTTGTTCGCCGCTGTAGTCGTAAAACCCGCGACCGGTTTTGCGGCCGTGATGCCCATCTTCGCAGAGCTTGTCGGAAAACCCCGCATAGACCTCGCGCGGGTCCCGGGTCGCCGCCAAACGCTGGCGAGTCATGTATCCAATGTCGAGGCCAGCCAGATCACTGACCGCAAACGGCCCCATGGCCAGTCCGAAGTCGACGAGAGCCCGGTCAACATCGAACGGGCTGGCACCGGCAAGCACCGCGCCATCGATGGCTTTGCGATAGGTTGCGAGGATCCGGTTGCCGATGAAACCGTCGCAGACTCCGGCGCGCACACCGATCTTGCCGAGACGTTTTGCCAGCGCAAAACCGGTCGCAACCACATCCGGTGCGGTTTTTGCGCCGACAACGATTTCCAGAAGCCGCATCACGTGGGCCGGCGAGAAGAAATGCAGGCCGATGACATCCGCCGGACGGCTGGTGATCTCAGCGATCTCGTCGACATCCAGATAAGACGTATTGGAAGCAAGAACAGCACCCGGCTTGCAGATCTTGTCCAGCTTGCCGAAGACCTCTTTCTTGACGTCCATGCTCTCAAACACTGCTTCGATCACAAGATCGGCTTCGGCAAGCGCTTCGTAGCCGGAACCCGCGGTGAAGTGTCCAGCCATGATGGCATCAAACTTTTCCTGGGAGAGCTTGCCGCGCTTGACCGCACCGGCAAGGTTCTTGGAGACCGTTCCCTCCGCCTTGGCAACGGCCTCTGCATCCCGCTCGATCAGCGTGACCGTCAACCCGGCCAAAAGCGCAGAGGTCGCGATGCCGGAGCCCATGGTACCACCACCAATGATGCCGACCTTTTCAAGTGTGCGCGGCTCGACGTCCTGGATTTCCGGCAGCTTGCCAACCTGGCGCTCGGAGAAAAAGGCATGGATCAACGCGGCCCGCTGGTCTGAGTCCATCAGCTCGCGGAACAATGCCCGCTCCTGAGCCAAGCCTTCAGCAAATGGCAGATTCACTGCGCCCTCAATAGCATCAATGCATTTTTGCGGCGCGATCTGACCGCGTGCTTTTTTGCCGAGCGTGGCTCGAGCCTTGTCGAACAAACCGTCTTCCGGCGCCTTGCAGGCAAGCCCACTCACCGGACGCGGCGCGGCGCCCTCTTCAACAAGTGTCTTCGCATAGGCGAGACCGGCAGCGCGCATGTCGTCTTCACCGCTGATCTGGTCGATCAAACCGAGCTCAAGCGCGTCGCTGGCAGACACCGGTTTGCCGGAGGTGATCATGTCGATGGCTTTTGCCACCGGCACCAGGCGCGGCAGGCGCTGGGTTCCGCCCGCCCCCGGCAAGAGGCCGAGCGAGACTTCCGGCAGGCCGAGCTTGGTCTTCGGCGCTGCAATCCGGTAATGCGCACCAAGAGCAAGCTCTAGTCCGCCACCCAATACCGTGCCATGAACGGCGGCAATCACAGGCTTTGTGCAGGCCTCGATTTCGTTGATGAGTTCCGGCAGAAACGGCTCTTTCGGTGGCTGACCGAATTCGCGGATATCGGCTCCCGCGACAAACGTCCGTCCGGCGCCATACACCACGACAGCCTTGATCTCGTCGTTCGCTGCTATGTCGCGAAACGCGTCCTGAAGTCCGGAGCGCACGGCATGCGAGAGCGCATTCACCGGCGGGTTCGCGATTTCAATGACGGCGATGTTGTCTTCGAGTGTCAGATTGACGCTTTGTGTCACCACAAGGCCTCCCAGTCCAAGTGATTAGTACGTGAACAAAGTCCTAAACACATCCCAAAGAAATTTCAATATGTGGAATTCAATATTTTATATTGAAATTATTGACATCTCTGGGATGAGCCCTCGGCAATGCAGCATCCATCTCCCGCTGATGTCCCGGACTTGATCCGGGACCCTGCCAATTATGCAGCCCTTGGTCTCGGTTCATGGCTGCAACCCAATCGGAGAACCGTTTGTTCGACTCACACTTCCAACCACTCGCGGCGGATGTCGTCGCGGGTCAGGAATTCCTGCGGCGTTCCCGAATAGACGATTTCCCCATGTCCCATCACATAGACACGGGACGCGATTTTCAGCGCGATGGAGAGTTTCTGCTCCACCAGCAAGATGGAGACCCCCGCCCGGGCAATTTCAGATAAAAGCTCGCCGACCTGGGCCACGATCCGCGGCGCAAGGCCTTCCGTTGGCTCGTCAATCATGATCAGCTGCGGATCGCCCATGAGTGTCCGGCAAATCGTCAGCATCTGCTTTTCCCCGCCCGACAGCACACCGGCCGGCGTGTCAGCACGCTCGGCAAGGTTCGGGAACATTTTCAGCATGTCCTCGATGGCCCAGCGCCCCGGCCGTTTCATGTCCTTGATGCCGAGCACAAGGTTCTGGCGCACGGTCAGACCCGGAAAGATGTCTCTGTTCTCCGGCACATACCCAAGACCTTTCAGGGCGATTTCATGGTTCGCGAGGCCCGCGATGTTCTCGCCCTTGAACCAGATGTCTCCCTTTGGCGCGACTTCGCCCATGATCGCCTTCACGGTGGTCGAGCGGCCAACACCGTTGCGCCCGAGAAGGGCCACCACCTCGCCTTCGCCGACCTCCAGCTCGACACCGCGCAGAACGTGGCTTTTGCCATAAAAGGCATTCAGCCCGCGAACTGACAGCATCCCGGTCATCACGCTGCTCCCTCAACCATTGGCAGATCCTCGGCTTCGTCGCCAAGATAGGCTTCGCGCACCTTCGCATCCCCGCGTATGGCCTCCGGTGGCCCGGATGCAATGATCTTCCCGTAGACAAGAACCGAAATGCGGTCGGACAGACCAAAGACCACGCTCATATCGTGCTCGACAATAATGAGTGTCTTTCCGCGTGTGGCCCGCTCAATGAGCGCGACGGCCCGCTCCGTTTCCGAATGGCTCATCCCGGCGGTTGGTTCATCCAGCAAAATGACATCGGCCCCGCCCGCAATGGTGATCGCGATCTCAAGTGTCCGCTGATCGGCGTAGGGCAGACTTGCCGCGGGCAAGGATGCCTTGTCGATCATGCCGACGGTCTCCAGAATCTCCGCCGTGCGGTCTTGGACATGTCTCAAGTTGCCGATGTTGCGCCAGAAGCTGTAGCCGGTGCCGAGCGACCACAGAACCGCACAGCGGACATTCTCGCGGACCGTCATGTTCGCGAAAATGTTGGAGACCTGAAACGAGCGCGACAGCCCCATCCGGTTGATCTCATGGGCCTTGCGCCCGGAGATCTTTTGGCTGCCCAGATGGACGCTGCCGGACGTTGGCCGGTGCAGTCCGGAGATAAGATTGAACAGGGTCGATTTGCCGGCCCCGTTCGGCCCGATGATCGCGTGCCGTTCCCCCGGCTGGATGTCGAGAGTGACCCCACGGATGATCTCGGCGGGGCCGAAGTTCTTGGTGAGATCCCGGATCGACAAAGCTGGTGTGCTCATGACAAGGCCTCCTCTTTGTCTGATCCGCTGGACCGCATCACCCAGCCCCCTATTCCGACCAGACCAAGCGCAAGCAGCCAAGTCACGGGATTGTCCGGCGCAAGGGCAAAGCCGAAGGGCTCAAACACATCGCCGAAGCCACTCGATTCCCTGACCGCAACCTCGATGGTGATGACGATGCCGGCAAAGGCGAGCAGCGCTCCGGCCGCATAACGCGCCCAGCGCCCCAGGGTGGTACTGCGCTCCAGGCTCTGAACCCCCTGCAACGCGGCAACAAGGATCCCGGCCAGACCGGAGGGGGCGAACATGACGATCATCATGAACAGAAGCCCGAGATACAAAAGCCAGGCTTCGGTAAAGTCGGAGAGGTTGGATTGCATGTACGTGAGCAGAACCGCGCCCAGCATGGGCCCCGCGAAATAGCGGATGCCCCCGACATAGGCCATCAGCAGAACAAATCCGGACGGGATCACCGACAGGGTCTCAGGGGTGAAGATCTCGTAATTGACTGCAGCCATGCCGCCAGCAAGGCCCGCAAATCCGCCGGCAAAGATGAAAATCAGATAGCGCACCCGCTGCGGATCATAGCCCACAAACTCCACCCGCTCGGGATTGTCGCGCACCGCCTCACCCATCTTGCCCAGCGGCGTACGGGTAAAGGCAAACATCGCAACGGTTCCAATCAACGTCCAGGCGGCAATGAACCAGTAGACCTCATTTATTGGGCCAAGACTGAGACCGAACAGCTCCGGCCCGTTCATGCGGTCACCGGAGACGCCCTCCTCGCCGCCAAAGAGGCTGGTGAACATGAAGCCGGCAGCTGCCACCAGTTCGGCAAGGCCTAGCGAGATCATCGCGAAGGGAATCCCGGCACGCCGGCACGAAGGCCAGCCGATGACAGCCCCGGCAAGGGCGCCGCCCGCAAATCCGACCAGCGGCAGGGCAAAGACCGGGAACATGTTCCAAAGGCCGGTCCCGGTTTCAATCGCCTGCATGGCATGCATCGCCGCATACCCACCGAGGCCGAAATAGACCGCATGGCCAAAGGACAACAGCCCCGCGCGGCCAAGCAGCATGTTGTAAGACAGGGCAAACACCATGTTGATGCCAATCGCGTTCAAGAGCGAATAGGTGGTGCGCGATGGCCCCGTGAGCGGGATCACCACAAGAACGGCCGCCATGATCAGGAACGGCAGCACACGCGTGCGGAATTTCTCCGACTGTGACGGCGCGAGGGATATGGACAGTGTGTTGGTCAAATTTCACGCTCCCCCATCAAACCGCGCGGGCGGATCATCAGGACCAAGACCAGCAGCAGGAACGGCAGCATCGGGGCCAGTGAGGCAATCGAGATGCGGCCAAGATCGCTCAGCGGGTTCAGCCCGGTGAAGGCAAAGATTTCAGCGAAGGTCGTGTCGATGGAAATCGCGAAGGTCTGAAGAAGACCAATCAGCAGGGACGCGATGAACGCGCCTTCCAGGCTGCCCATGCCGCCGACCACGACCACAACGAAGACGATCGGTCCGATGGATAGAGCCATCGCGGGCTCTGTAACGAGGTAGTTGCCTCCGATCACACCGGCAAGCCCGGCGAGCGCACAACCGAAGCCAAACACCATCATGAAGACACGCGGTACATTGTGGCCAAGGTGCCCGACCATATGCGGATGAGTGAGCGCTGCCTGGATGATTAGTCCTGCGCGGGTGCGTTTCAAAAGGAACCACAGCCCGGCCAGCATCGCGATTGACACAACCAGCATAAAGATGCGGTAGGCCGGATATTGTGCGCCAAACAGCGTGAACAGCGGAAAATCGAGCGCAGCTGGGATTTCATAAGGAACCGGAATCTTGCCCCAGATGATCTTGACGAGTTCGTCGATCAGATAGGCCAGGCCGAAGGTGAACAAGAGCTCGGCCAGGTGTCCGTTTACGTGAACCTTTCGGAGGCCCCAGCGTTCAATACCGGCCCCTGCCAGCCCCACCAGGATCGGTGCCAGGAATAAAGCAATCCAGAAGCCCGTGACCGACCCGATCGTATAGGCGAAATACGCGCCCAGCATATAGAAGCTGGCGTGCGCGAAATTGAGCACGCCCATCATGCTGAATATGAGGGTCAGGCCGCTGGAGAGCATGAACAGCAAAAGCCCGTAAATCACCCCGTTCAGCAGAGAGAAAAACAATGTTTCCATGAATGTCCTGCCTTCAAGGCCGCGCGCATTCATGGAAAGCGCGCGGCGTCAATGAATGGATAAAAACTGCAACCGACTGATGTCAGCTTGGCCGCTCCATCTGGCAGGTGGTAACTGTGCGGGTCGCATCACCCTCGATCATCCCGTCCGGATCGGTGGTAAACCCGAAGGCTGTGCCCTCCAACGTTCGCGACACATCATTGGAGAATGTGGAGATGAACAGAGGCTGGATCAGCTGGTGATTGTCCTCGCGCATGGAGACCGGGCCATAGGGCGTTTCATGCTCCATTCCGGCTAGGGCAAAGGCCACCTTCACCGGATCGTTCTCGCCCACTTCATCAACCGCCTTGTCGAACATCTCCATCAGCGTGAACACCCGTTGATAATAGTAATCGGTGCCGTAGCGCTCCTGGAAGCGGTCCATATTGGCGACCTGCTCTTCGCTCGTCTCGATGTTCTGATGGAACTCAGTGATCTGCTTAACGAGACCGATAGCACCCTCGCCCATGGTAGCCACCGCTCCGAGCCCGCCGCCGTAATAAGTCAGATACGGCACATTATGACCGGCCGCGGACGCTGCCTTGATGAGGAGCGTCATGTCCTGCCCCCAGTTGCCGGTGATCACCGCGTCGGCGTCCGAGGTCATCATCTTTTGAACGTACGGCGTGAAATCCTTCACCTTGCCAAGCGGGTGCAGTTCGTTGCCGACAATCTCGATGTCCGGCCGCTTTTCGGCAATCATCGTCACGGCTGCATTGGCGACTGCCTTACCGAACGAATAGTCCTGCCCGAGGATGTAGACCTTCTTGATGTCATCCTGTTTTGCGAGCCAGTCGGTCATCGCCGCCATTTTCATATCCGAGTCCGCATCAAAACGGAAATGCCAGAAACTGCAGCGGTCGTTGGTGAAAGCGGGGTCGACGGCAGCATAGTTCAGGAACAGAACCTCTTCGCCCGGATTGCGTTTGTTGTGCTTGTTGATCGCGTCGATCAGCGCTGAGGCGACGGAAGAGCCGTTGCCCTGAACAATATAGCGGACGCCCTGGTCAATCGCCTTTTGCAGCTGCACCAGGCTTTCCTTCGGATTGACCTTGTTGTCGAACGGCACGATCTCGACCGTCATTCCGCCCGCACCACCAGCCTCGTTGATCCGGTCCGCGGCATAGCGGAAGTGTTTCAATCCCGTGTCTCCGGCCAGGGCGAAATGGCCCGAAAGCGGGTCGATATAGCCGATTTTCACGGTGTCGGCACTGGATGCGCTTATAGAGCAAGTGGCAAGCGCTGCGGCCGCCGCAAGTGACTTCAGATAGTTCATGCTTTCCTCCCTGAGCGGCCATCTTCCGGGTTTTCCCTGTTTTGACGGCCAGACAATTTGCTGCATTGCACGCAAAAGCTGATTTATGCTCAAAGACTATTGCAAATTGAAATTCTGTGTCTTGTCAAGAAAATTACAGAATTCTATTCTGACATGTGGAATAATGACCAATACGGAAGGCCTCATGCGTGGACTGTTTCAGTCCGTTCTTTGTGTGATGATGGCCTTCATGCAAAGCGAAATCAGCGGTCGCAGAACCGTCCTACCGAGGTGACACCCAAGCATGTTGAAATCCAAAACCCTTCCGAAAGCCTTGCAAGGTTTGCGTCTTCCGGCTGTGGCAGCCCCACTCTTCATCGTCTCCGGTCCGGACCTCGTGATTGCCCAGTGCAAAGCCGGGATTGTCGGCAGCTTTCCGGCACTCAATGCCCGTGAGAAGGATGGCGAACCGATCATGCTGGAGATCTGGCTGAAACAGATCACCGAGGAACTCGACCGCTACAATCAGGCGAATCCCGACACCCCGGCAGCCCCGTTTGCGGTGAACCAGATTGTGCACCGCTCAAACGGACGTCTGGAACGCGATCTTGAAATCTGCGCCCGCTGGAAGGTGCCGATCTGGATCACGTCGCTCGGGGCGCGGGTTGAGGTCAACGAAGCGGCGCATTCCTGCGGCGGGATCACGTTGCACGACATCATCAACAACACCTTCGCCAAGAAGGCGATCCAGAAAGGCGCCGACGGCCTGATCGCCGTCGCGGCCGGGGCCGGTGGGCACGCGGGCCAGCAATCCCCGTTTGCGCTTATCCGCGAGATCCGCGAGTGGTTTGACGGACCGCTGCTTCTGTCCGGCTCCATCAGCACGGGAGAAGCACTGTTGGCCGCCCGGACGCTTGGCGCGGATCTCGGATATATCGGGTCCGCCTTTATCGCGACCGAGGAAGCCAACGCGCAGGCTGAATACAAGCAAATGCTGGTCGAAAGCGGCGCGGAAGATATTGTGACATCGTCTCTCTTTACCGGTGTGTCCGGCAACTACCTTGCGCCATCGATTTCCCGTGCCGGTCTCGATCCGGACAACTTGCCGTCTGCCGATCCCTCATCAATGAACTTCAGCTCCGGATCTTCCAAAGCCAAGGCCTGGAAGGAGATTTGGGGCGCGGGTCAGGGCATCGGAGCGCTCAAGTCGATCGTGCCGACCGGCAAGGTTGTCGACCGGATCGAACAGGAATACCGCGACGCCAAACAACGGATTTGCTCGGACCTCACCTGATCTGGTCCGGATCACAGGCCCTCATCTGATGCCGCTCCGCCTTGAGCCGGGGCCACAACAAACAGGTCCCGGCTCAAGGCCGGGACAGCATTGCGCATGTGTGACGGGCAACGACATCGGCAGAACCCGAAGCGGGAGTTACGGCAAACCCATCAGAACGCAGCCAGCGCAATAATCAGAGCTGCGCGATGAACGGACCGAAGGCCTTCTGATACAGCATGGCTGCGGCCGTCTCGGCCGGCACCCATGTGCGCTGCCGGTGGCTTTCCTCCCAATCATCTGCTGGCAGGATACGTGTGACCTCCATCCCGTAGACCTCGACACAGCACGTTGCGCCCCACTTTTCGTAAGTGAAGGTTCCAAGGCGATTATCGCTGATTTTGCCCTCAACACCGGCTTCTTCGCGGGCTTCCACTCTGGCCGACTCCGCAGGACTTAGGCCCGGATCAACGATGCCTTTCGGAACGACCCAATGCCGTCCACTCGAGGAACCTGTTATCAGGACTTCCTTGCCCTCCGGCGAGCGTCGGAACGGAATGACGGCGGACTGGGTGTAATAATATGCTGGCCGCTCCCGGCGCTCTCGACCATCCGGGCCTGGATAAGGAAAGAGATCCGGCAAATCCCGCGGGTCGATGACCTGACGGATTTCGGCGCCCTCTTGTGCACTCTCCAAGTGAACGAGCACCCCCGGAGACAGGCTTTCATGAACCCCAAGAGAGCTGAGCAGATTTGCGACCGTCTTTTTGGGGGCGACCAGCAACACACGGTCTTCATCGGCAAAAATTGGCATGACACCTTTCGTGAGATCCGGCGATTGGGCCACACCGTGCGCCGACCAGCCGCCAGCCTTCAGCGCTTTTTGAGCCGTCGCAGTGGCGCGTTCATCGGTTGTCGTTAATGTTTTTCCAGGCCGCAAGCCGTGCTGACCCATCCAGGCACCGATCTTCTGGGCCTGGCGTTTTCCCTTGGTGCGCAGGGGCCGCAGCCTTTTTGCGCCGTCCCAATCCTTGGCACCAGCGCCGACGCAGAGAAGCAGCATCTCCAAGGTCTTTTTTGTCATCTCAAAGCGTCTCCACCAACAGGCTGCCCATCAGTCTATCACGGTGTGTTGGCGCAGACCCTTGAAGCATTTAGACCAGCCCCACGATTCGGTGTTATCAACGGTTCTGAATTGCTGTCACGTTTCCTTCTCAGAGCCACTGTACACCGCCATGAAACTGAAACAGACCAAGGTTCTGGAACCGATCCGCCCAACCGTACGGGCCGTCATCTATCGAAACGGAGATCTTTTGGTACAGGTGAAGCAAAAGCGCGGTGCTGCGGCCTATCTGACCTTGCCAGGTGGAAAGCAGGACCCGGGCGAGACGGCAGCAGAGGCTTTGATCCGGGAATGCGCTGAAGAAGTCGCTACGACCGTGACCGTAGGCCCACTTTTGCATGTTGCCGAAGTCTTCAAGACCAAAGCAGACGGAAAGCGGCACCAGTTGGAGCTGTTGTTCGCCTGTGAGGTGTCCGACAACTATGTGCCGATGATGGGCCCCCATCCTGACCCCTCCCAAGTCGGGACGATCTGGGCCTCTCCGGTTTCTAGAGCGGCGGACTTCCGCCCGGCCTACGCGGCAGCACTGACCACTGCCGCTCCGGTCTATCTGGGAGTATTCGATGACTAAACTCCCCCGCGCGATCGAAGAGAACCTTTATTTTCTGAGCGTGGAAATCGACGGTCAGCTCACGGGAATGCAAGACTACTTCCAGTCCCCAAGTCAGGCAGCCGCGCAAAAGGTCATTTTGCGCGCGGGGTATTCCTACAATCTCGCCTCGAAATTGACCAAAGCCAGCACGCAAATTCTGTCTCAAAAGAGGGTCACTTCCGAACAGCAGAACCTGCTGCGGAACGTCGAACTGATTGCGCAAAACCTTGACCTGATCAGCCGCCTTGCCCGGCGCAGCCTGACATACGCTGAGACTGTGGACCGCAAGGCTTACCTGCGGGCTGATGCCTATACCAAGGTTCTCAAGCAGGTTCGCGACAGCCTTAAACTCATTCAGCCGGCCCTTGCCCGGTCTGACAGCAAATCCGCGGTTCGGATCGGACAAATCCGTGAAAAGATGGAGGACCTGTACGACCGGGTGTTCCGCACATTGACCGAGGACATGCGTAAGTCCAAGCACACAGCCGATCTTGCCAACAGCCTGCTGGTTGCCAACGAAGTCCGGCGCATCGGTGACGCGCTCCAGTCGATCTCCGAAGCCATCCTGTCGGTCAATCTTGGTCAGCCGGTCCAGTTCGAACGCTATTTCACGCTGAAAAGCCTGCTGCCATCGGCCAAGGAAGACGAACCGGTCGACATGGTACCCTTGGCGGAAACCCGGTCCGGGAGCGCGATCTCTTCTGTCCGTTCGCGCAGTGAAAACGGGGAACCGGTCAATGCGGTCTTCAAGGATGGGGAACTGCGCAAGGTGCGCGAAGAACGGGCGGGCGTGAAAAGCTGGCACGCGATCTATCCGGGGCTGGCTCCCAAGATCCTGTCCTATCAGAAACGCGGCCAGTCAGCCGCCCTTTTGATCGAGCATTTGCCGGGCTACACATTTGAGCAGCTGGTCCTCAACGAAAACGACGCTCTTCTCGCGGAAGCCCAGAAGAAACTGGCCAAGACCTTGAATGACGTGTGGCGCAGCACCCGCATGGAAGAACCAGCGGTGATGGCCTCCATGCGCCAGTTGTCCCGGCGCCTGCCGGAAGTTCACCGCGTCCATCCGGAGTTCCGCGCCGAGCCGCAACGTTTCGGCGGTCTCCGCCTGAAAGGTTTTGACGAACTCGTCCGGGAAGCCGCGGAGCGCGAAGCCAAACTCGAAGCGGCCTTCTCGGTGCACATCCACGGCGACTTCAATCTCGACAATGTCATCTATGACCCGGCGGAAAAGAAGCTGCATTTCATCGACCTGCACCGGTCTCGCTACATGGACTACGTTCAGGACGTCTCCGTCTTCATGATTTCCAATTACCGGCTGCAAATCCAGGACATTCCGGTGCGCCGCCGGCTCGCCAAAGTCGCCTGCGACCTGCAAATAGTCGCTGCAAAATTTGCCCGGTCCCAGAAAGACCGGACCTATGAGTACCGCCTCGCCCTTGGCCTTGCGCGCAGCTTTGCCACCTCCACGCGGTTCGTGTTCGACAAATCGCACGCGCGGCGCATGTTCATCCGCGCCCGTTTCTTGCTCGAACAAGCGCTGGAGTGTCCGGAAGGCAAGGAAGAGCGGTTCAAACTGCCCATCAAGGAGTTGTTCGTTGACTGACATCAAGATCGGGGTAGTTGGCATACCCGGCAAATGGTCCACAGAAGCCCTTGCCGATGTGATCGCGGCCAAGACCGACTTCCGTCTGGTGATCAACATGGCCGGAGTGACGCTGGATCTGGAAACCGGTGCCGTCATGTACCAAGGTCAGGATCTCTGCGCGCTTGACGGGATCATCATCAAGAAAATCAGCGAAATTTACAGCCCGCATGCGCTCGACCGGCTGGAGCTTTTGCGCTTTGCCGAAAGCCGCGGCGTCAAGATCTTCTCCCGCCCCGAAGCCGTATTGCGGCTGATCGACCGGCTTGCCTGCACTGTCTCTTTGCGCGCGGCCGGTGCGCCGATGCCGGCAACGATTGTGACCGAAGATCTGGAGGCTGCCGAAGCGGCCGTGGAGCGCTATGGCGCGGCCGTCTTCAAGCCGCTCTATTCCACCAAAGCGCGCGGTATGTGCATCATCGAAGCGGGTGCCAATGCCCGGGCCGAGATTGCCGCGTTCGCTGAAGACAATCCGGTGATGTACATCCAGCAAAAACTGAACCTTTCCGGTCAGGATCTCGGAATGGTTTTCCTCGGCGGTGATTACTTGTGCACCTACGCCCGGGTCAGCCAATCCGGTAGCTGGAACACGACGATCCACAGCGGCGGCAAATATGCGCCCTTTGAACCAAATGTCGACCTGATCGAGCTTGCTAGAAAAGCACAAGCACCGTTCGGCCTTGATTTCACAACCGTCGATGTAGCACTGACCGACGATGGCCCAATTGTCTTTGAAGTGTCTGCCTTCGGCGGTTATCGCGGAGCCAAGGAAGGCTGTGGTGTCGATGCGGCCGCGGCCCTTGCAGATCATGTGATTGCGAAGGTGACGCGATGAAACCCGTTGCTGATGTTCTTGCCGAGCTAGACCGCGACTGTTTGCCGGAAACGCTTTATCTTGAGACCGGTCCGGTGCGGCTTGAAGTCCGGTGCAATGGGCCGATGGCCAAAGAGCTGCGTCACCACCTGAAAGAAGCCCTTGCCGAAGCTGGGCCGGTTGCAGCCACCATCGACGTTCTGGAAGGACAAAGTCTCAGTGCCCAACCAGACTGGATCGACTGGGCGCGCGAACCGAGCAAAACCGGGCGCAAGGACGCGTATGTCGATCTGGACGATGGCCGGTTGGTGCACAAGATCCGTACAGGCATGACCTTCCTGCAATCCTCGGAAGCTCTAATCGCGTTCGGGCCCTGCCTCGCCTATCCCAATCAGGTTATCAATTTCATCAACACGCAGATCCTCAACATCTGCAAGCGGGATGGCTGGGAGATCTGTCACGCCGCAGCCGTGACCGATGGCAGACAGGGTCTTGCGATTGCCGGGCTGTCCGGTGGTGGAAAATCCACTGCCATCTTGCGCATGATGGATCTCGACACGACCCGCTTTGTCACCAACGACAGGCTCATGGTGCGCGCAACAAGCGAAGGTGCTGAAGGTCTCGGCATTCCCAAAAATCCGCGCATCAACCCCGGCACGATCTTGCACAATCCGCGCCTGGCATCTCTGCTGTCCAACAAAAGAAAGGCGGATCTGCTAAAGATGTCGCCGGAAGACCTTTGGCAGCTGGAAGAAAAACATGATCTTTTCATCTGTGAGTTCTATGGCCCGGACCGTATATCATTTTCAGCTCCCCTGACGGAATTCTGGGTGCTGAACTGGAGCCGCTCTTCGACCGAGCCAACGCGGCTCGTGGATGCAGACCTCACTGAGCGCCCGGATCTATTGGGCGCGATCATGAAAAGCGCGGGTCCGTTCTATCAGGATGCCAACGGCATCTTCCTGCGAGATGACGATCTGCTGGAGCCAGACGCTTATCTCCGGCAGCTCAAGAGTATCCGGATTCGCGAAGTAACCGGTGCCATCGATTTCGATGCACTGGCTGCAGCTGGCAAGGACCTCTTTGCATGACCGGATCGGCTGCCACAGGACCCATCGCGGTTTTGATCCGCCACGGCGACTACCACCAGCGCAAGAATGTGCCCAGCGCCCTGCAGCCCTTTCACCTGACGGACAAGGGCAGAGCGCAAGCCAATTCTTGTGGCGAAGAGCTCGCCAAGTGGCTCTCAGACGAACACCTGTCTCTCAATCCGATCGTTTATTCCTCCTGCCAGCTGCGGGCCTGGCAGACGGCTAGGCTTGCATGTGATGTTCTGATCAGACACGGGCACACCTTGACCATCGAGCAGACCCCTTTCCTGGCTGAACGCTCGGTCGGCAGCGCGGCAAATCTGACGCTTGATGAGATCGAAACCGTCCTTAAAGAAGACCCCCGTTTTGACGCGCCTCCCGCGGCATGGAAGTCGGACCGCGACTATTGCCTGCCGCTGCAAGGTGCGGAATCCCTGATGATGGCAGGACAACGGGTTGCGGATCATTTGACCCGCACAACAGCTGAACAACGTGCTGGAACGGTGACGTTGCATTTCGGCCATGGAGCCTCTTTCCGGCACGCGGCGCACCTCCTTGGTGTCTTGAGCCGGGATCAGATCGCTCAATACAGCATGCACCACGCCCGGCCGTTACATCTCTGTCACATAGAAAATGGTACATGGGCGCACATTGGCGGGACGTGGAAGATTCGCCAGCTAACGGATAAGACGCTCGATTAGGCCTTCAATCATGGCAGTCCATACCGGTCGCGCAGCAAGATCGCACCCAATGCTGCCGCCTGTCTTCGATGATGCGGGTGAACTCGCAGCGCTGCCCCGCAACCTGGAACCCTGGCCCCTCCATGAGGATCATTCAGGCGGCAATGCCGGCGCGGTTCGCGACAGTCTGAACGCTGCCGCCTCGCACGGTACATGGACCTGGCCGGAGAAACCGGTTGTCTTTATCTCCGACCCACATGCCGATGCCGACGGTTTTTTGCGCTCCCTTGTTTCAGCCGGCGCGGTCCGCCGCCTTGACGACGGGTTTGTCCTGACGCCCTTCGGCCAGATGGCGAAAGTCATCGTCGGGGGCGATTGTCTCGACAAGGGCCCGTCCAACCTCGACATGCTGAACGCCCTGAAACGCCTGTTTGATCTGGGTGCCGACGTTCATCTGCTTGCGGGAAATCATGATTTGAGACTGCGCCTTGCGATCCGGGCGCTGACCCTGCCGAAAGCCCCGCTGACCGAGCACCTTTTTGTCCGTATGGGCCGCAAGATCCTGCCGCTCTTAGCCGAAATCAACACGCGCTACGTGACACCGGAAGACCTTGCAAACCTGCCGGACGAGGCGGAGTGCCGTGAGCGGATCTTTCCGTCCAAGAGCTGGAGGGCAACGTTCCCCGCCGCGGCCGCGCCGTATCTGACGCCCTTGGGGATCGAAAAAGAGCTCAAGAAGCTGAAGAAAAAGGCAAAACAGTTTGCCAAACAGGCGGACGCGGAAGGCCTCACCATGCGCGAGGTCTATGCCGCGTCCCTACGGTGCCGGGATCTCTTTTTAAGCGCGGATGGTGCCTACAGCTGGTTTTATTCAGCCATGGATGTGGCCGAACAGATCGGTTCCATCGTCTTTCTGCATGCCGGGATCGATGACACCATGTGCGCACTGCTGGCCAAAGACGGCCCCGCCGCCGTCAACGCGCGCTACCGGCTGGAAGCCGAAGATGATCCATTTGCCTTTTATTCCGGCCCGGTTGCCAATCTGGTTCGCACCAAATACCGGCCGGTTGACGGACAACTGACGGCCTCAGGCGTTGAGCTCCTGCATCAGGCGGGTATCAAGATGATCGTTCAGGGCCACGTCAACAACCATAAAGGCCAGCGGATCCTGTCCAAGAACGGGCTGTTGCACCTGGAAGGCGACATCACGCTGGACCGGACCTCCCGGCGCCTGGAAGGGCTCACCGGTATCGGCGCAGGCGCAACGCTTATTTTCCCCTCAGGCGACGTTGTGGGCTTGAGTTCCGACTATCCAAGGGTCAAACATTTCAAGCCAGAACATCATCTTTGAGAAAAGAGTGCCTAGATGCAAAACGGTGATGGCAGTTTCCGCCACGAGTCCCTTCAAAGCCGCAAGTCCATCAAGGCGCTTTTGGAGGCGGTGACCAAGGGCATTGGCAAAGGCGAACTGACCTTGAGCGATGGCGATGAAGAGATCGTTCTGGAACCGGGCGGCTTGATCACGGTGCGGGTCCGCGCCGAGCGCTCCGGCGGCTCCAACCGCATCGATCTCCGCCTCACCTGGACCGAAACCGCCGACACCCCAAAACCAAAAAGCGATCTGAAAGTGCGCTGAGAGCTGGAAACCGGCGCCGGCTCGATAGGCAACAGATCATAACCGCCGTTGACCCGTTTCCTGGGGCGCAGCGCGTTCATATCCGTGTTGTTCTGGAAGTAAAGTGGCGGAGAGGAAGGGATTCGAACCCTCGAGACGGTTGCCCGCCTACTCCCTTAGCAGGGGAGCGCCTTCGACCACTCGGCCACCTCTCCGGTAGGCCCCGTGTACGAACAAAAGCCCATGAGTTCAAGGGGATTTTTGACTTGGCCCGGTTTTTCCACGAACAGACGCCGGTTCTGTCTTCCCCCGGCACACACGGTGCGGTTCCTGCCTGTTTGACCGCCAGTCCCGAAAGTCTTGCAACGGTAAATTAGAAGCGCCGGATCCGGGAGATTGATTTCAGGCGGTCAACCCCGCCAGGACGCGTCTGTTTATTTCAAGATATTTTGGGGTTTTGGCCGCGCGCAGGTTCGATTGCGCGTGAATTGTCCCGGCACGCAAAGTGCCAAATCGATACCAAAACCGCAGTTCCTGACAGATTTCACAGCTTGCAGGCGCTCAGGATTTGCGGCGGTATTGAGCCATGGTTTCTGCGTATCTTTCCTCACTGGCGCGCCCATTGCGCGCGGCCTTGATACTCATGTGCTGTGCGCTCCCGGTCCGGGCGCAGGACATGACGATTGTTACCGAAGAGTTTCCGCCGTACAACTATTCGAACAATGGCTCTGCCAAAGGTCTTTCCAGTGAGGTCGTGCAGGCCGTTCTTGCACAAGCCGGACTGACCGCCGAATTCCTGTTTTTACCGTGGGCGCGGGCCTATCTGACCGCGCAGAACACCAGGAACACGGTCATCTTTTCGATCGGCCGGATCCCGGAACGGGAAGATCTTTTTGAGTGGATCGGCGTCATCGCACCCTACAACACGTCCCTTTACAAACTGGCCAGCGGGACAGATCTGACCATCGAGTCATTGTCCGATGCAAAGGACTACAGCATCGGCGTTTCAGTCGAAGACGTGATATACCAATATCTTAAGAGCCAAAACTTCACCAATCTCGATATCGTGGGTGAAGATGTCTTGAACATCCGGAAACTGGCGCTCAGCCGGCTGGATCTCATCGCCTTCGACGAAGCCGCTTTCCAGTACTACCTCGATTTGGAAGACATCGATCCGGCTTTGTTTGATCGGATCTACCGCCTGGACGATATCAGCGGCGGTCTCTACATGGCCATCAACAAAGACAGCGACCCGGAGCTCATCCAGTCTTTAAAGAACGGCCTTAAGGCAATCAAAGCGGATGGCACTTATGAGCAGATCCTCAACCGGCACCGGGTCATGAACTGATGACCATGCCGAAGGCTTCCGGCCAACCAGACCTAATGCGGTACGAGACGCATAGGCGCGACCGCAATCTTACGGAATTTGGCCGCATTTTACATCTCTGGATGGATTTTTCAGAGCTGGGAACGATCCGATTCACGCTGCGCCGCCAACCTTTCTAGACAGACTGATTGTCAGTCATTTTCCCGGACTGTGCGCTCTGTGGCTGCATGTCACCGTTTTTCTGATCCTTGCCAACCTCCGTCCCTCCGGATTCGCTCTTCCGGATGCGCCGACACCAATCGCGGTAGAGATCGTGAGACTGACTGCGACCTCCCCTGCCATCGGTTCCTCCGTCTTTCATGAGCGAACAATATCCGCCGCTCAACCAGACGCAACACCATATGATGCCGCTATCGCAGTGCTGGGAATTAGCCTTGAAACTGAAAGGGCGGAAGAATCCGATTGGCGGACGGCGGAGAATTGGGTCACGGCAAAACAGCTTCGGAGCGCTCTGGTTTTACAGGACCCGCGCTCGGCTCAGGCGCGTGCGGCCCTAGAGACGGTGACAGGCCTTGATAGAAGAGAACAACTCTGCGCTCTGGAAGCGATGGAACAAGTGGGGGTGCATTCGCAAGGGCTTCGGCCAGACCGGCTGGTGCCCTATGCCCTTAAGACGACGGTTCAACGCGGCATGGAACTCTACGCTCCGGCGGGCGCTGTGCGCAGCCAGGGAGACTGGTATGAAATCGCCTACCGCTGCCTGTTGAATGAGGCGGGCGATCGGGTGATGGACTTTCAATTTGTCCTCGGTCCGCTGGTCCCCGAAATCCTCTGGGATGACCATGGACTGGCTGCAGTTCAATGAGTGCTGAAATGTGGTGACGCGGCGATAACATCTGCGCCGCGTCAGGATAGACCGTTGGATGAAGGTGCCGTTTGGCCGGCAGCCTTGTACGCAATCAATGCATCGACAGCCATTCGCGCGCAGAGCGTTGCGCTTCTGCGATCTCGGAGGAACTCATTTCACCGGAAATTTCCTTGCGATAGCGCACAGCTTCCTGGTTGCCCTTCAAAGCAGCAATATTGAACCACTTGTGCGCTGTCACGAGGTCTGTCGTGCCGTGACGGCCACAGGCGCTGTCCAGCCCCATCTGGAACAGAATGTCAGCTGTCATCGGCTTTTCGCCCATGATGGCCATGTCGTCGGAATGTATTTCATAGCGAGCCATAACGCTCTCCCCTTTTTGTCTACAAGACTTCCCTAGAAACGAAAGCTTATCTGAAGCTTTTCCCGCCGTTTCATGAGGGTTACTTCATCAGGAGCGCTTAAAGAGGCAGTTAAAAAACAGATTTAATGAAATCCGAACAATAATTTAAGTAAGTCTGAAATTTACCGGATAACAACCATAGCGTAACGAATTGCTGTGTGTTTTCAATAACATTATCGCAAAATTTGACAGGATGGATTCATATTGGATTCACCAAAAGATCGATTGAACATTTTTTTCAGCCGAGAACAGGAAAAACAAAAGCCGTGAAGAGCGCGATCTTTCAGACGCAGCGGGATTGCCCCACACGCTGGAAAAGCCCCTGTTGGATCAGGTTGTGATGGTGATCAGTGGGAGGAATTAGGACGGATTGTCGTAGTACCGGCGGGCAAACGCATCGACGATGCCCTCATCCACCAGGTCTTTCACAATCGTATTCAGCTCATCCACCCGCTCGGCCCACTCAGATTGCCGGGAAACGCCGAGAAACAGATTGACCGTATTGCCCGGGCGGTACTCGATTTTGACGATCCGGTCTCCAAGCCCTTGGGTCTTGAGGTAATAGTCAACCTGGCAGTCGGTGCCGATCATCACATCAAGGCGTCCGCGCTTGGTCATATCTATGAGAATGTTTTCGGCCGCAACACCCAGCTTGTCGAGCGTTGTGTCCTGATCAAACTGTTCGAAATAGGCGGAATGCAGGACGAACCCAACGGTATGCTCGCGCAAGTCCTCATAAGAAGTGATGCTGACCGGGCGTGACGCGGGCGTATAAAAGGCGGTCTCGCACGCATAATAGGGTGTGTCCGTGTAAGCGATGTATTCGGCCCGCTCCTTGCGGTAGGCCAAGCCGGTCATGACATCGACCGCCCCGGTTTGCATGGAGGCCAGCCCCCGCCCCCACGGCATTCTCACCACGTCAATCTCTGTTCCAATCCGTTTCCCGACCTCGTGGATAAGATCAAGGTCCAGCCCGGTAAAACCCTCGTCGGTTAAGATGCGAAACGGCGGCCATTCGTCGGTGGCTGCTCGGATTGGGGCGGCATGCAAGGGTTTTGTGCTGGCCCCCAAGAGGGTCAGGCCTATGACGACAAGACCGACGGCATTTCGAATGTACAAGCTGCCTGCCCAAATTACGGAGGACGACTGATACCCTATTACATGGTCCCCGCACCCGGTTTTCAATCCTGCTAAAATTAGCCAGTTCAAAGATCAGCAGGACACCTCCACAGCGCTCCATGACCTTTCACCCCGGCTACTTGGGGCGAAATACTGCGTGCTCGTGTACGCAGCACTGCAAAAAGTCGCGCATATGACGTTACGTTACGGGTATGCAACCTGGAAACACCACGATACATTCCCTTTCCGTAAACGGAAGTCATTCCGCTTTGGGAGGAACACATGTTGAAATTCAACGCCGCGGCCGCACTTGTGGCTGCCGGACTGCTCGCAGCTACCACTGCACCGTCTTTTGCCGCCGATGCCAAGGGCGACTGGGAACGCCCGAACGGGGCGTCAAAAATCCGCATCAGCTCTTGCGGTGGCGCGCTGTGCGGCAAGCTGATCTGGCTGCGCGATCCCCGCAACGACACGCAAAACCCCGACGCTTCCAAACGGAGCCGCCCGCTGCTTGGCGTTCAGATCGTTCAATCCATGAAGCCGACCGGTACGGATGGACAGTGGAAGGGCAAAGTCTATAACGCGGAAGACGGCAAGACCTATACCGGTTTCATCAAACTGACGTCCGCCAACAAGCTGAAGCTGGAAGGCTGCGTCATGGGCGGTCTGATCTGTAAAGGGGAGACCTGGAGCCGCGTGAAGTAAGACGCTTATCGCTTTGCCAAGCTTAAAGGTTTGGCCACAGCCCGCTTGCTCTGTCCGCTTTTGAATGTGTGGCGCATTTTCGGACAGAGCGGCGGGCATTTCCTTTTGAAGAGCCGGTCAGACGAGCATTTTCTTGTAGCCCAAGTGGCTCTGATCATAACCGAGACGCTTGTAGAAATGATGGGAGCCTTCGCGTTCCTTGTTTGACGTGAGTTGCACCAGACACGCCTCAGCCTCAACAGCAAGCTGCTCAGCATGGGCCATCATGAGCTTGCCAACGCCGGAGCCCCGCTGATCCGCGCGCACATGGACGCTCTCCAATTCCACCCGCGGCCGCCCCTGAAACGCAAGACCTTTCAGAAAATGGATCTGATATGTGCCAATCACCTCGCCTGCTGCGTCCAGCGCGACGTAGATGTCCATTTCGGGAGCCGCCAGCATCGCCTCGAACGCCGGTCGATACTCCTCAAAACTGCCAAGCTCCTTGCCTCTTCGCACGCTGGTCGCCCCGGCATTGATGATGGCAACAATATCGGCCAGTTGGCTATGCGTGGCTTTTTCAATTCTAATCATGGGTATCGCTGGCAGTTCGAAAAAAGACCTGCGGCTTAGGTAGCCCGATTCCCATGTCCGGCAAATTGACAAGTCGCTTAAGCCTTGCGAAGGGGTGTGCGCTGCCGTTTTTTGTATCCACTTCCCCGCAAACTTGGAGCCAAACCCATGAAATTTTCCGATCTGCGCCAGGCCAACATCACCCGCCAGAAAGAGTGGCCCGGCAATGATCAGGCCGACATTGCGTTTCGCGGGCTGGAAGTTGCCGGGGAATTCGGGGAAGTCGCGGAAGCCTTGAAGAAATACTTGCGAGGAACCCGCGGCATCAAGGGCTCCACTGCAGATCTTCAGGATGTCGCCAATGAAATGGCCGACGCAATCATTGCCCTGGATCTGCTCGCCGATCAAATGGGCATCGACCTTGGTGCTGCGGTCACGCTGAAATTCAACGCGACCTCGAAAAAGTACGGACTGGAAACACGGTTGCCGGCTACCGACTAGACGAAATTGAACGCCGAGCAGGTTACCAAAGGAAAACGCGCGCTTTGCAACGCGCGTTTTTTTGATAGCTGGCCTGAAATTTACAGCGCCGGGAGCGGCGGCAGGGGTGTTTTCAGCCATGTTTCAGACAGTTCATTCAATTTGCCGTTCAGCTTCTTATGCAGAACAAACACATTGACCCACTGCAAGAGGTCAATGTTGCCTGTTTTCACGCCAATGAACGACGGAGAGTTCGCGATGACGAATTTGGTTTCGAGGTTGAAATCCGGATTGTCATTGGAGATGCCGAGAGCAACCATGTTGCCGGTGACGATGACATCTGCCTGACCGGAAACGTATGCTGCGATCGTGGCGGCGTTGTCACCAAAACGGATGATCTCCGCCTCTTCCGGAGCGTCCTCAGTGATCGCGAGATCTTCGAGGGTCCCGCCGGTCACCGCGATTTTCTTGCCGGCAAAATCAGAAATGGTTGTCACGCTGACATCCGGCTTTGCAAAGGCACCCGAAAAGAAGGGAGCGTAGGCATGAGAAAACCAGATGGATTTGGCGCGTTCAGGATTTGCGCCCAAAGTGGAGATGACCAGATCCACCCGATCGGTCTCCAGGAACGGAATGCGCTGTTTTGAGGTCACTGGAACCAGTTCCAGTTCAACGCCGAGATCTTCTGCGATCATCTTTGCGACATCAACATCATAGCCGACATACTCACCTTCCGCGCCGAGCGAACCGAAAGGCGGAAAGTTTTCAGGAATGGCGATTTTGACTGTTCCCGCTTCCAGAATGTCCTTCAGTTCGGCAGACGCTGGTGCAATTGCCAGTGTCAGGGCTGTGATGGCTATTCCAGCCGCTCCTGCAAGTTTCTTGAACATGTTTGAGTTCCCTGGTTTGGAGGTGATTTGGGAGGCTTTAGGCAGCAGCGGTTGCCCCACCTTTGGACGATGCGGACCCAAGGCGCTTTTCAAGGCGCCGGGCCCACAAGGACAACGGAAAACAGAGAGAGAAGTAGATCATCGCCATCATCGGATAGATGATGAATGGTTGAGTGCCGGGCACCGGAGAGTTGGCCCAGCGCTTGCCAATGGTCATCAGATCGTGGAACCCGATGATATAGGCGAGCGACGTTCCCTTGATAATCTGGACCATAAACCCGACGGTGGGGGCGATTGCCAGACGGAAGGCTTGCGGCAGGATGATCAAAAGCATGATCTGGAAAAGCGTCAGACCGAGCGCCTTTCCTCCTTCCCGCTGGCCGTCGGGAATAGCCGTAATGGCCCCGCGCCACACCTCTGACAAGTAAGCGCTGGTGTAGAGCGTCAACGCTATGCCAGCGGCAAGCCAGGGATCGATCTGGATTTGAAAAAGCCGCGGGGCTCCGAGGCCCAGCAGGAACAAGAGCATCAAGAGCGGAACCGACTGGAAGAGCCACGTATAGGCCATGAAAGTCCGGTCGATTAGCTTGTAGGGCGACACCCGAGCGGCGGTCACCGCCAATCCGATGAGGCCACCACCGACAAACGCGATCAGGGAAAGATAGATCGTAAACTGGGTCGCTTCTAAAAGCTGAAACAGGACGATCCCGAAAGGTTTGCCGAAAACGGCGACAAAAGCGTCCTTCATCTGACCACCTTCCATTTGAACAGGCGGCCGTAGAGAACCCCAAGCAGACTTTTGAACATCAAAGACATCAGAATGTAGATGATCGTTAGGGTGAAAAAGACCTCAAAAGATCGAAAACTGCGGCTGTCGATGAACAGCCCTGCCCAAGTCAAATCGGTCACGCCGATTTCGGAGATCACGCCGGTTGTCAAAAACAAAAAGATGAACTGGCTGTTGAGCGACGGGAACATCGACGCTACCGCCTGTGGGAACAGGATTTTCACATAGCCGAGCCATTTCGGTAGCCCAAGCGCATCAGCAGCTTCCGCTTGACCCGCCCCCAGTCCGGCAAGCCCGGCCCGCAGAATTTCCGCAAAATAGGCTGAGAAATTGAGCGTCAACGCGAGCAATGCGTGGGCCCAGAAGGGCCACTGATAACCAAGAAGCAGCGGCAATCCAAAGGCCACAAAAAACATCTGTACGATGAGTGGCGTGTTGCGAATGAACTCCACATAGACCGCGGTAATCTGGGCGAAAAAAGCGATCTTGTAATGACGTACTGCGGCTAGGAGTGCCGCAAACAGAAAGCCCGCCATACCGCCGCCGATTGTCAACGCGGCGCTCATGGCTGCGCCTTCGCCCAAAAGCAACAGATATTCTGGATTGCGATAAATTTCGAAAAACCTGAGATCAAACATGATCCAGGTCCGGCTCGCCGTATCTTGTTGTCATCAAGCGCCCCCGTTTGGATACGGTTCGCTTGGCAATACTTGTGCCACCCGCAGGACTAAGCGTTTCTGCTACTGTTTCGGTATCGGGCTTACAAGTTTGGCCCAATTGTTGGGCAACACGTGATCACTTTGCATACAATTTAGTGATTATCGTCATACTATATTCTTTCAGGTTGAATACAGCGACGTTGCGCAGGACCACCCGCCTATGCGGATTTCCAAGAAATCAACTGGACCGACGCAAATGCATTTCGAGGAGAATTGAGGCGTAAGCTGTTGATTGACCCAAAAACAAAAAAGGCCCCGGAAACCCGGAGCCCTTTGATTTCAACTGAATCTCGAAACCCTTATTCCAGGCCGATCTTCTGCTTCAAAAGATCATTCACCGCTTGCGGGTTGGCCTTGCCTTTTGAGGCTTTCATCACCTGGCCAACGAACCAGCCAACGAGGTTCGGCTTGTCTTTGGCCTGCTCGACCTTGTCCGGATTGGCGGCGATGATTTCGTCGACAATCGCCTCGATTGCACCGAGGTCCGTCACCTGCTTCATGCCGCGGTCTTCGACGATCTGAGCCGGGTCGCCGCCTTCGGTCCAGACGATCTCAAAGACGTCCTTGGCGATCTTGCCGGAGATGGTGCCCGCCTTGATCAAGTCGATGATCCCGCCGAGTTGAGCTGCGGAAACCGGAGAGGTTTCAAGCGTTTTGCCTTCCTTGTTCAGGCGGCCGAACAGCTCGTTGATCACCCAGTTGGCGGCCAGCTTTGCATCGCGGCCGTTCGCGACTTCCTCAAAGAAGGCCGCGGAGGTTTTTTCAGCAACCAGAACGTCCGCATCATAGGCGGTCAGACCAAAATCCTTGACGAACCGGGCCTTCTTGTCGTCCGGAAGTTCTGGCAGGTCAGCGGCCAGCTCATCAACAAAGCTTTGCGTGAATTCCAGCGGCAGCAGATCCGGATCCGGGAAGTAGCGGTAGTCGTGTGCTTCTTCCTTGGAGCGCATGGACCGGGTCTCGCCCTTCACGCTGTCGAACAGACGGGTTTCCTGATCGATGGTGCCGCCATCTTCCAGGATCGCCATCTGACGGCGCGCTTCATATTCAATCGCCTGGCCGACAAAGCGGATGGAGTTGACGTTCTTGATCTCGCAGCGCGTGCCGAATTCGCCGCCCGGACGGCGGACCGACACGTTGACGTCGGCGCGCATGGAACCCTGATCCATGTTGCCGTCACAGGTGCCGAGGTAGCGCAGGATGGTGCGCAGTTTGGTGAGATAGGCCTTTGCCTCATCCGCCGAGCGCAGATCCGGCTTGGAGACGATCTCCATCAAGGCAACGCCGGAGCGGTTCAAATCGACAAACGACATGGACGGGTGCTGATCGTGCAGGGACTTGCCGGCATCCTGTTCAAGGTGCAGACGCTCAACGCCAATTTCGACCTGCTCATCCGGCATATCCAGAAGGATCTTGCCCTCGCCAACGATCGGCTGCTTGAACTGGGAGATCTGGTAGCCCTGCGGCAAATCCGGATAGAAGTAGTTCTTGCGGTCGAAGACGGATTTCAGGTTGATCTCCGCCTTGAGGCCGAGGCCCGTCCGGATCGCCTGGCGGACGCACTCCTCGTTGATCACCGGCAGCATGCCGGGCATCGCCGCATCGACGAGCGAAACATTGTTGTTCGGATCCTGTCCGAATTCGGTCGAGGCGCCGGAAAAGAGCTTGGCGTCGGAGGTGACCTGGGCATGGACTTCCATGCCGATCACGATTTCCCAGTCGCCGGTCGCGCCCTTGATGAATTTCTTCGGGTCGGGAGTGCGTACGTCGACAATCGTCATGGGGCGTTCAATCCTGTGTTCGTCAAAAGCGCTCGCTTGGAAGGTACGGCACGACAGCCGGAGCGCTGGTTTTTGCAGCCCTGATGCCTAGTCGGGAATTGATTTTACTGCAAGGCTTTCCTTGCCCAAAGCTGGCGCTTTCGCACAAGGAGCGGGGAACGGTGGCAGTCGCTGCCTCTCTCCTGAGCAGATTGGCATCGGCTTGACCAAAGAAGCTGCGTCATCGCGATCAGGTTTCTGTCTCGCCCGGTCCCTTGGGGTGCTGTGCCTGACCGGTGCGCATGATGAAGCCGATCAGAACGGCGACGGCCTGATAAAGCTCCATCGGGATTTCATGATCGACTTCAATCTGCGAGAGCGCCTCGGCCATCATCGGGTTCTGCTCGATCGGCACCCCGGCCTCGCGGGCTATGTCCTCGATCCGCTGGGCCGCCGTGCCCGTTCCCTTGGCGCTGACAACCGGCGCGCCGCCATCTTCATATTCCAGAGCAACTGCGATTTTTTCGGGTTTCGTCGGCGTGGTCATGGGCACTCTCACGATTGGCGGTTGATGAGGGCGCCATACTTGGCAGCGGTTTTTGGCGGAAGGCCGCGAATGAAACGCAGTTCCTGAAGATCCAGCCCGGCATCGGCGAAGGCCGCCTCCATCGTTTCCTGAAGACCGGACAGGAGATCAAGTGTCTCCTTGCGATCCACCCAAAGGGAGATGTAAGTCCCGCCGCCCCGAAGGCTCACAGCCGCTTCGAGCGGACCGGTCGCTGTCAGATCCAGCGCAAAACGCAGCCGCCAGGCCGGTTCTTCATCCTCGTCTGCGCTGTTCCCCCCGCCGTCTCGGCCGATCTGCATTTGCATCACCGCCGTGTCCTGACCGAGCGCAAGCGGCAACTCCAGAACGGTGTCCATGGGCTTGGCCGCTGCGGCCTGCGGGCCGTCATCTCCTGCAAGACCGGCGTTGGTCAATTGAGTGAGCCGCATGCGTGCAAGTGCAGCGTCTGTTTCCTGAAGCAGCGACTGCAGATTTTGCGGTGCAGATCCAGCCCAGTATCCACTTGAGGTTTGCGGGGCCTGGCCTTGGGGACCAGATGAGCGGGAGGCGGGGGCCGGCTGGCGCGCGGGAAACCGGACCGCAGGTTCCGCGCCGAGGCTTTGCAGCAAGCCGCGAAATGCCAAAAGAGCGGTCTTCAGATCGGGCACAGGAGACTGCTGCGCGCCAGTCGGCAACGGCAACCGTCCCTCCCCGCCCTGACCGGACAAGCGGACGGCCTGTTGTAAGGACTGTCCGGTCATTGGTTGTCCGGAATTCAGGCGCAGTCCCAAAATCTGCTGCATGGCCTTTTGCACCGCGTCAGGAACGGAGGCCTTTCCGGCCGCCTGCGCGGACATCAAGGACCCGATTTGAGCAAAAAGATTGCCAAGGCTGGCCTGTTGTTCTGCCAAAGGCTGGCGCAAGGCTGCCGCTGCCTGCTGGACCGGCGTTGAAGCTGCCGGACCGCCCCCTTGAGAGGCAATTGCCGGTTGACCGGGCGTTGCCATGCCCGGTTTGGCGGAAACATAGGCCTGTGCCTGCGATTGCGCACTGGCGCTGACCGGCGGAGGGGGACCTGCTTGACCATTCGCGCTCTGGGCCGCTGTCCCAGATGCGGGCGTTGAAGTTGATTGAGGAGCCACGACAGTCTGATTGACTGCAGGCTGAGGCAAAGCCTGCCCACCCGGCTGCACCGTAACCTGCGGCCCACCCGCGGCGGGAGGTGGAACGGCTCCGGTTCCAACAGCGCCCCCCTGCCCTGCAGCTGATACTGTTTGGGAGATCACCCCACCCAGTTGCGCTCCTTGCGGGGGTAAGGCTGACGCTTGTGTGGAGACGCCCGCTTGTGCTCCGGGAGGCGCACCTGGGGCTCCTTGCGCCGGAGGCGTTTGCCCTGATGCTAATGTTACGGATGCTGGAGAAGCCCCAGTCTGCGGGATCGCTTGACCCGCAACAGGCTGGCCCGAAGTGGGGGGAACGCCGGGCGCCCCTGTACCGGTTGGCGCCCCAGCTTGCAAACCGGCGGGCACTGGCTGCCCGGTCTGCGGTGTCACCGGTGCGGTCGGTATCGGGCCAGTGCCGGGCGATTGCAGCGGCGTTGCGCCGGCTGCTGGCAACGGGGTGCCCGCTGGAGCTGCGGCAGGAGTGGGATTTCCTACCGGCACCTGAGCTGGCGAAGTCGCACCAGCTTGCAGCGGACCAGACGCTTGCGGGCCAGAGACTTGCGGGCCAGAGACTTGCTGACCTGAGACCTGCGTTCCGGATACCAGCCCTCCCGGCAGTGGTCCACCGGCCCCTTGCGAAGGGATCGGTCCACCGGTCCCGGAAGGCAGGGCGACCGTAGTCTGTGGGCCGGATTGCGCGCTGACTGGAGCGCCCGGCGTTCCAGGCGCCGGACCGCCGGAGGGCAGCGGCGGAACGACGGTGCCCTGCCCTGTGCTTATGATTGGCGCCCCGGCAATCGGCCCACCGGTTCCCGCCCCTTGTGCCGGCAGAGGGGCCTGTCCGCTGCCTGAAGGGGTTGCAGGTTGCGCTGGTTGGGAGGGAACCGCACTTGCCGGCAATTGCCCGGGAACCTGGGCCTGATTTGGTACAGCGGGTTGGCCCGGTGCGGCAGGCTGGGTCAGGATCTGACTGGGAAGTTGGGGCTGAACAGCACCGCCCGGTTGGGCCGGTTGCGGCAGCACGCCGGTTGCCTGAAGAAACTGAGCCAAAACAGGTGCGGGCCGCAGCAAGGTCGGCTGCCGGGTTGGTGGAGGCGCTTGTTGCGGCAACTGCTGGCCAGTCTGCTGCGCCGGTTGTTGCGGCAGCTGTTGCGTTGGTTGCTGTGTTTGTTGCGGCACTTGAGGATTTGCCTGAGGCGGCGGCGCAGATGCAGCCGGTTGGGATGCCGGAGTTTGCGGATTTGCCGCTGTGGGCTGGGTCGCCACCGTCTGAATGGTGTTTTGCGGCGGCGTTGGTGTTGCAGGTTTCGCCGCACTGCTGTCGGGCGTCAGAACAACAGCGGGCTGTTGCCGGGTGCCGGAAACCGAGAGCGTCACACTGCTTCCGACAGGCAGGGGTGACGGCACGCGAAGATCGATCGATTTGGCATCAGACGACAAGCGGACGACACCGCCCGGAAGATTGGCCTCCACCTTGGCACGCAGTTCAGTACCGGGCTCCAGGGCCTGGGGGGCGGTTCCACCTTGCGTATTTGCTGGCAGCGGCTGTGCGCTGACCGTTTCCACCATGACACCGCCTCCAGGGTCAGTCTGAGCACACCGACTCTAACGCGCCGAGTATGGCTGCTTTCTTAAAGCTTGGCGAGAGTTGACCCTGATCAAGGCGGGGACTGCGAGATGTCTCCATCCTCGCCCTCAGAATGGATCGGATCAGGACGGGATCCCGCCAAAAACTTCACGGGCTTGCCAAGCGGCATAAGCTGCCAGGCCCAGAGGACAGAGGAGTTCCCTGTGAACTGGATGGACCGATTGAACGAACGCGCCGAATTGATGGGCCGCATGCTGGACACCATCGGCGCGATGAAAGGCTTGCCAGAGGGTGCGCAAGCCGATGTGGACATGGAAACGGCTGCCCGCCGTTGCATGAGCTGTCAGGAAACCGAAAAGTGCCGCCATTGGCTGGAGCATCACGAAGATGGAGCAAAAGCTCCCCTCAAGGACTGCCCGAACGCGGTTCTCTTTGAAAGCTGGCTGAAGATCTGAACGAAGCGCACGCTTTCAATCCAGCGACTTAACGACAGGGATTTTTCACCGGAAAGATCCGGCGGCACCTTGGACTTTTTAGCGACTGGCGCTGTTTTTTCAGCGTGTTACGCTTCGTCAGCGTTCTGGGAGGTGCTGCATCATGGGCAAAGGACTGTCTTTACTTTCAAGCCTCGTCATTCTGCCGCTATTGGGTGGGCCAGCCTTGGCTCAGGTCTATGGCCATGAATACGAGGAAAATGCGGCCCCCATTCGAGAAGGCGAACAGCCGGTCGTCCCACTGGACACACAGGATCCGAGCTTCAACGCCTGGCGGACTCCTCTTCCGAGTTATGAAGGTTTAAGGGAGGATCGCGAACCCGGATTGGTCGATCCACAGCGGTTTTTTGGCCAAGGCTACATGCAACTCCCGACGTTCCTGCATCAACCGCTGGCTTTCACCCCTGAGGATCTCGCCGCCGGTGAAGTTGACGTGGCGATCATGGGCGCGTTCACCGACATGGGCGGTGGCGCCCGCGGCGCATCTCGTGGACCGAATGCGGTTCGGAACTCGTCCATTTACCTTGGGTACGGCGCACGTCAGCCGCACATGCACGTGATGGTCGATCCACTTCAGGACATGACGGTTGTCGATTACGGAAACGCGCCAAATGACATGATGAGCACGGAGCGCACAATCCATGCGGTCCGGTCTTTTGTGCGCCAGGCGGCCGAAGTACAGCATGAGGACGGCAGCCGGGTCATTCCCTTCATCATCGGCGGCGATCATTCGCTGATGTATCCGGATGTTGCCGCGCTCACCGATGTTTACGGCAAGGGCAATGTCGGTGTTGTGCACTTCGATGCCCATTATGATGCCGGCAAATACGGCATGGGACATCTGATCAATCACGGGATGCCTGTTTACAGGTTGATTGAAGAGGGCCTTGTTGAGGGCAAGAACTTCATCCAGGTTGCGCTGCGCGGCTACTATCCGGATGAAAAAGCCTTCGAATGGATGCGCGACAACGGGTTCCGCTATCACACCATGGCCGAAATTGAACGCCGTGGGTTCGATGCCGTTATGGAAGACGTGATCAAAGAGGCGAACGATGGGCCGGAATACATGTTTGTCTCATTCGACATCGATACACTCGACCCGGCCTTCGTTCCCGGAACCGGCACACCGGAACCCGGTGGGCTGATGCCGCGCGAGGTGTTCCCGATCGTTCGGCGGTTGTGCGCAGAATCGAATGTTGTCGGCTTTGAGCTGGTCGAGCTCGCCCCCTTGATGGACCCGACCTATGTGTCCGCACTGAACGCCAACCGGGTGATCCGGGAATGTCTGACTGGCATCGCCATGCGCAAACAAGGCCTGACAGACCCGCATTATCTCAGTCCGCTCACGGTCACGCATGGGCAAGGTGAGAACTGATCGCCGCCTTCTAGCTGGTGCTCTTCTGCTTGGGCTTTGGTGCGGCTCTGCCGTGGCAGAGCCTTTGACAGTCACCTGGGGTGAACTGCGGGCAGACCGGCCATCGTCTTGCGCAAAACTGCTGGAAAACTACTTGTCGCAGCGGAAATGCAGCCAACAAACAGCTTCCGCCCGGCTGCTCTCACGCCAGTACGAAAAATGCGCGCCCGGATCGGCTGACCTTGACGGGAAAACCGTTCGGATTGCCGGATATGCGCATCCCCTGGAGTTTCAGTTCAAGGATGTGAAGGAGTTTCTGCTCATCCCGCCCCTTCGGCAGGATTGCACACATCCGCCGCCGCCCCTGCCGGATCAGGTGATATCCGTGAAATTTCCAGACGGTTTGGACGTGAATGCCGACCCTGTCTGGGTGACAGGCGTGCTCCGGCGCGAACGGGCCAAGACACACCTGGCAACTGCAAACTATACGCTTCAAGCCACATCAGTGACACAGGCCACCATACCCGAAGTCAGCCCCACCAACTGAGGTCTGTCTCACAAGACAGCACGCCATACCGTGCCGTCCCTCATCGGGACCCACTGTGCAATGGCCCCGGATCAAGTCCGGGGCGGCGCCAAGTGGGTGTCGGGCGTGCTACTCTAAAAGCTGAGAGTAACGATCTCCGCCGTCCCGGCCCTGAGCCGGGACCTGTTCTCCGAACTTACCCGGCTTGCCGGCGCCGGCGGTTGAGCCAATAGGCAACCGCACCTGCTGCCGTACCGCCGATGAACCGGAACGGGAACATGGCTAGGGCACCCGCATCCTGGGAGATCGGTTGCGGCAATTGCAGCAAACCCACCGCAGTCTCAAGCATCAGCGACAGGGCAGCAGCCGCAAACCCGGCGATCCACAGCTTCACCGGCTGATCGGCGCGCCAGCCAAGGTAAACCCCGATCAACAACGCAAACGGGTTCAAAAGCCCGGAAAGCGTGAACAGATCGATCCATGTATCAGAAAGCGTCATCATAGCGCTGTCTTAGCCGCGCAGCCATCAAAAAGCGAGCGCAATTGCGTCGCAGCCATGCTTTTCCAGTTGGGTGGTGGTTTGGGCCAAATGGCCAGCAAAGCTTTACAATCGAAGAAAAGCCGTTACGTAACCCCTCACGCTTTCACGCCCGGACCACTTGAAGCCTCCGGCAGCTGTAGGACACGTCTGACTGAATGACCTCAAGCCCCGCCAAAGCCAAAATAGATGAAACGATCGAGATGCTGGAAACCAGCGATCGGCGGCTTGGCATCGTGTGCGCGCATTGCGCCCGGTTTCGCTATCTGAAACTGACCAACTACGCGCTGGAAGACACACTCTCCTCGCTCACCAAATCCCTCAAGTGTTCGCGCTGCGGTTCGGACGAGGTTGAGGCGATCGCAATTGAGCGCGATGAAAAGAGCGGCTACTGGCCGGCGGAACGCAGCTGAGCAATATGCTCGCTTGCAGGATTGCAACACACGACAGGCATCTGACCGCCAGTCTCTTTCAGTCTCTTGTTGCAGCATAGTCATCGTGATATCGACAGCGCGCAATCTTTGAGAGGTTTTATGCGCGGAACTCGCGAGTCCCGGTAAACCCGGCTCGTTTCAGGACCTTCGACTTTCACCAGAAGGCTCCCAACCAGCCGGGACAACAAAAGCACCACACCGCATGCGTTTGCTGCGGTGACAGGTTTCTTTTGCTCAAAGACTGAAAATCAAAATCAATGGACATTTCCAAAGCCGAACAGCGGGTGCTGCACCTGCTGGCTCAGGGCGGCTATATCCTTGCCGAGAAGGACGAGGACGGCCGTATTCTGAAATACGAGACGATCACACGCGATGGCTGGTTCTGGGGCGGCTGCTCGCAGCAGCTTTTCCAGAAGCTGAAGTACCGGCGTCTGATCTCTTCGAAAAACAGCGGCCCCTACCGGATCACGAACCTTGGCCTCAAACGTGTCAGGTCTCAGCTCGACAACCGGTAACCGCTTCCCTCACCGCCCTGGCCTCAGCGCCGGGGCCACCCCTCTGGCCCACGGCAGGTCCCGGATCAAGTCAGGGACAGCTAGCCACGACAAACGAAGCCATGTGCAAGAAGGCATGCAAGAGCTTATAGCTCCTCCGGCAAGTCCGGACGGTCTCCCATGAGATAGCGCGGGCCGCGGCCATGGCGGTTGGCAGCGTCGCCGGCATTGTAGAGCTGGCATTTTTTCATCGACAGGCAACCACAGCCGATGCAGCCGTCCAGCTTGTCCCGTAACGCGGTTAGCCCCTCGATCCTGGCATCAAGGTGTTTTCGAAAGTCCCGGCTGATCCGGGTCCAGTCGGCCTTGGTCGGTGCCCGGTTGTCCGGCAGCTTCTCCATTTGCGCTGCGATCTCTGAAATCGAAAACCCGAATTCCTGCGCCACCAGTACAAAGGACAGCCGCCGGATATCGGCCCGCATAAACCGGCGTTGCCCGCTCTCGGTCCGAACCGGCGCGACCAGGCCCTTGGTTTCATAAAACCGGATTGCCGACACTGCCAATCCGGTCCGCTCCGCCAGCTCCCCGATGGATAGCGTATCTGTGCCTTTCACAAGCCTCTCCAAAAAATTGACTTTTTCCTCTTGACCTCAACTTAACTTGAGGAATTATCTCTGGTGTCCATCACAAGTCAACGTGAAAGGACACACCATGTCAGGCGCATTTCTGGAACACGTGAATGTCACCGTGAGTGACCCGGAAGCCACCGCAAGGCGGCTCAAGGACTGGTTCGGTTGGGAGGTTCGGTGGAAGGGCGATAGCCTCGGAGGTGGCATCACCTACCACATCGGCAATGAAACCAGTTACATCGCAGCTTACAACCCGCCGAAGGAAACAGCTGCCATGCCGGGCGAAACCTACGGCATCCGTGGTGGGCTCAATCACATCGCGGTCGTAGTCGACGATCTGGATGCCACCGAAGCCTTGATCAAGGCGGGGGGCTACGAAACCAAGAACCACGCCGATTATGAGCCTGGCCGCCGATTTTACTTCGATGATGATGATGGCATCGAGTTCGAGGTGGTCAGCTATGCGGAGTGAACTTGACCGGCACATGCTCGGACCATCGGCCCCGCGAGCGTTTTCACCGGAAACCTACTCAGCGTTGAGAGCCGACGGGTTTCTCGAAGACGGACAGATTCGCCGTGATCTCGTTCCCCATCTGGTGAACTCTCAGACCGTTCAGGCCAGATTTGGAGGCCACGTTCCCGCGGCCTTCGCCAGCTTCTTCGGCGCACTTTTCAAGAAGTGGCGCCGGATCTAAAGTACCGGGGCTGCGTTGGCACTTGGCCAGCGGCAACGGCCGTGCACCTCTTGAGATCGTCACAGCTCGGTCATTCAGAGCTGTGACCTCTCGCTTATCTTGGTTGGCAGACCGCTTATCGCGGCGCCATACGGATGGCACCATCCAGTCGGATGGTCTCACCGTTCAGCATGTCGTTTTCGCAAATCGATTTGACCAGCTGCGCATATTCCGTCGCCCGGCCCAGACGTGACGGAAACGGCACTTGTTGGCCAAGCGAATCCTGAACCTCCTGAGACAACCCGAGCAGCATCGGCGTTTCAAAGATGCCCGGCGCGATGGTCATGACCCGGATGCCCAGCTTGGACAGATCCCGGGCGACCGGCAACGTCATTCCGGCAACTCCGGCTTTGGAGGCCGCATAAGCGACCTGGCCGATCTGACCATCAAAAGCTGCCACAGAGGCCGTGGAGACGATAACACCGCGTCCACCATCAGCAGTCACCGGGTCCAGGGAGGACATTCCAGTGGACGCCAGTGCGATGCACCGGAAAGAGCCGATCAGGTTGACCGAGATGACTTTTTCAAACATGTCCATCGGGTGCGGTTCGCCGCGCGATGTTGTCTTGCCAACCGGTGCGATCCCGGCGCAATTGACCAGAATACGCTCCTGGCCATGCGCGGCGCGGGCAGCATCGAAGCCTGCTTCAACGCTCGCCTGATCGGTCACGTCGACATCAGCGAAAACACCACCGATTTCCTTAGCAACCTGTGCGCCCTGCTCCCCGTTACGGTCGAACAAGGTGACCTTCACGCCCTCTGCTGCCAACATGCGTGCAGTGGCTGCGCCAAGACCGGATGCGCCGCCGGTGACGACCGCTGCCATAGACTGATCCAGCTTCATCAAAGCCCTCCAATTCTTTAATCCATTGATTTTCAATAGATTTAATTACTTTGATTGACGATAACGTCAATTTGGAAGGCAAAGTGTCTGAGTTTCAACGGTCCGTCAAGCGGATTTGCGTTCAAAGGCTGGGTAAGCAGCACCAAGCCGATAGCAGAACTTCGGGTTATCTTGCCAGCACGGCAAGATCGACCGGGCCAGATACACCGCCAACGTTACTGGATGGACGAATGTCGACGGCATCCCCGGCATAGCCTTGCGCCCGAGCAAGATCCAGCGACACACAGTCGGTCAAGGCGCTGCTCTTCTGGGCCTTGTTGGCATCTTCCAGCTTGGCGGCGCGGTTGACCGCATCGCCGATCACAGTGAATTCCAACCTGTTCTTCGACCCGATGACGCCAACGGTGACCGGACCGGCAGCCACGGCCGTGCCAACCCGAAGATCGGACGGCCAGCCCGCCGATTTGAACCGGTCCTGGGCCTCAGTGACCGCCGCCACAAGCGCCTGCGCTGCGCGCAAGGCGTCGGCCGCATAGGTTTCCGACGGTGAGACGGCGCCAAAGGTCGCCAGAATGCCATCACCCAAAAACTTGTCGACCTGCCCGCCTTCCCGCGTGATCACCTCAACCGCAAGGTTCTGATACTCGGCCAAAACCGCGAGCACCGTCTCAGGTGGCAGAACTGCCGATGTGGACGTAAAGGAACGGATATCGGCATAGAGGATCGCCGCCTCGCGCAAGCTTCCCTCGCCCGCTTCCAGCGCCTGATGGGCTTCCGTAATGGAGGACGCCACTTCCGGAGAAAAGAAGCGTTTGAGATCCATGGCCGCGCTGTGATCCCGTGTCGCCTCAAACAACATCGACCTTCCGCGGTAGAGCGCCGCGGAGAGCAAGACCGTCACCGCCAGGATGACCATGGTCTTGTCGAGCTCGGCCCCGAGCAAAATGCTGTTCCCGGTGAGGTATTCAACATAGTTTCGGGTGACCCGCATCCCGCCCATATCGGAGAAGATCGCATAGGCCACGAGCCCGATCCAACCGACGACGGCCACCAGGCCCGTCGTCAAAACAAATCTCGGATCGAACCGCAGTGCCCGCAACCCGATGAACAGGAAAACATACATCAAGGTTGGGGTCTTCAGATAAAAGGTCGGATGCTGGTCGTATTGGATATGGAAGGAAAAAATCAGTCCGACCAGAAGCGCCATGTCGACGCAAATCGAGATCAGCAAAAACCACTCGGGCAGCTCGAACCGGTAGGAAAGCGCCAGGCGGGTGACAGTGAACAGGAAGTAGGCGCCGAGCGCGATCGGGACAAAGTTAAAACCGGCCGACCCTTCAGCTCTCGGTGCAAGCATATAAAGCGATGCAAAAAACAGCACCAAAGCCAGCTGAACCCAGCCGATCAGCCGCTCAGATGCGGCCTCGCGGGCACGGATTTCTGCTTGCACCCGATCAGGCAGGCCATCGATGGGCGGCCCGCCGCGCAGGATATATCTGATCGTTTCTCTAAGTCTTGCCATGAGCGGTCCGATTGTATCTGGCCTGAATGTTGCCGCTGACAGTCAGGATGGCAAGCAGTGACCGCTGGAATGTGAGCTTATGTGATCGGCGACAGGGGTGCAGTGTGGGCGCCCGTTGTCCGGAGCCGGTCAACCGCAATAACGAGGTCGGCCTGGCGGCGGCACCCGCATTTGGATAACGCCGCCTTGATCTGATTCCGGACGGTGTGGATGCTCACTTCGCGGCTTTCCGCAATTTCCGCAGCTGTCATCCCTTCGGCCAGATGAAGCGCCGTGTCTGCCTCCATCTCACTCAATCCGAGCGCGCTCTGGATCATCTTGTTGACGTCCTGGCGGCAGGTCTCCGGTTTAAGAGCGATCAGAAGAGCCGGGCCTTGCTGATTGAAAACTTTGCCAAAGGGGGACCAATCAAGTTTGCTGAGGTCCACACCGACGCTCCGGCAAGTCCAGCGTTGCCCCCGATCCGTTTCAAATGCCAAACTACGCACAATCGAACCACAACGAGCTGTTTGCGATCCCGTCTGTTGGGTAATGGCGTGATGCATCTCTTCACATGCAAACTGCAATTTGCCAGACAAACTGGTTTTCATTACATCGCCCGCCTGGAGCATGCGTTCAGCTTCGGCGCTCGCATAATGGATCCGGCAATTCGGATCAATGAGGACAAGTGCGGTCTGTGATCCAAGAATGTGCTGGCTCAAGGCCCAGTTTTCAAAGGACAGTCCGGCGATCATGCGGTTGACCTCCAAGGACTGGCGCATGACCGGGGCAATATTGGCGCACAAAGACAACCAGGTGTCCTCATAACGATCCTGATCCTTTGCGCGCATATTGCCGCCGAACACAAACACCCGTCCCTTTTCGCGGAAGAGAAGAGTACCGCCACCGCAGTAAATATCCTCCATCGGACGCAGGAGGTCTGAATAGAACGCGGTCCGAATCATGTCGTTTGGATTGCAAAGCATGGCGGCTGGAACCACGTCACCAACGCGCATGTCCTCAAAACGGACGGCGTAAGGGTTTTGAAGGTGATAGTGCTCTTGGTAGAGCTTCAAGATATCCGGATCATAGCCGGAAGCCACGGCCAGAGGAGCCGAATTGGTGTGGGTGTCATAGCCGATGATCTGGGTGCAGACTTGCGGCCCCACTGCCCGGCCCAAGGCATCTGCAACGTCTTGCCAGCGCCCTGGCTCCATCGCGGCGGCGATGACCAGATTAGATAACTCCGCGAACTGCTCTACCGTGACAGACACCTGCCGCTCAACCCCTCATTCCCCAAGTGACTGCCGCGATATCATCGATGACACTTTTTCTATTGCATAGCCCATTTGGGTCATGCCGTCACATCTACAGTTGTATAAATTGAAGATGATCTCGTTGATCATGTAGCTGTTGAAGGGGCATTTCCCGAGGTTTCGTGGTCCCGGATTTCACTCGTGCTCCCACAGGCACGAAATCTGAAAAGTACGGATCACTTACTTGCAAATCATATTGAGAAGTTGGCGGCCTTTTCGGCCGCCATTTTTTTATTCGGACACGAACAATCAGAACACCTGATTTTAGGGCGCCAGGATCATGCCCTCACTGGCAACAAGAGTGCCGGGATGGGCCGCTTTTGCCGCAAGGCCGATTTCATCTAGATCTTCGTCAGAGCGGGTTGGATCATGATGGAAGAGGACCGGTGTTTTAACCTTCGCAATTTTTGCCAGTTCCACGGCCTTCTGCCATGTCGAATGGCCCCATCCCTTAAACTTCTCATACTCCGCATCGGTGTACATCGCATCGTAGATCATGACATCTGCGCCTTCGACGAAGGCAGGCAGCGCCGCGTCAACGTCCGGATCGCCATGTTCATGATCCGTGATGATGCAAATGGACTTGCCTTTGAAATCAAAGCGATAGCCGCAGGCTCCACCAGGATGATTCAAGCGGATTGTCCGGATCACAAGTTCATCACGGCGCGGCAACACATCTCCTGCCCGGAACGTCTTGAACTCCACGGCTTTCAAGGTCTTCGCAGCCACGGGGAAGATCGGCGGCGACATGATGCGGCTGACGATATCCATCAGGCAAGTGTCGTCCTGGAAGTGACCGGCCCAAGCGGTGACAGAAAAATTCGGATCATAAGCGGGCTTGAAGAATGGCAAACCGCAGATGTGATCCAAATGCGTGTGCGTAAACAGGAGATCGAAGGATCTGGAGCCGGCAGAACAGAGATCCATCCCGAGGTTTCGAGCGCCGGAGCCACAATCAATGAGAACCAGCGCATCTCCCGCCCGCAATTCAAAGCAGGAAGTTTCACCGCCATAGCGCAGAGTTTTCTGGCCGGGTGTCGGTGTGGACCCGCGGACTCCCCAACAACGAAGCGAAAAATTCTCTGCCAACCTGCTACTCCCTACCCGCCGCTGTTTCCTTGGCGGGCTTCAGCCAGATCCCGGGTCGTCCGTTCCAGACGCATCGCCAGGGTCCGCATCACCTCAAGAGAAATATCCGGAAACTCATTCAAAAGCTTTAAGAAATCGTCTTTGGATACCATCAGGACGTCCATGCTGTTGGCGGCAACCAGGGTTGCCGTCCTCGGAACGTCGCAGAGAATGGCGATCTCGCCGACGATCGAGTTCTCCGACACCTGGGCCACTTTTTTCTCCCCCGCAGGTGTGTTGACGAGAACGTCCGCGTCTCCGGACAAGATGATAAAGGCGCTGTCGCCCTCCTCACCTTGTGTGCAGAGGCGCTCACCGGTTTGAAACTCCGTTCGGTCGCTGATGAATGCCAGCAAACGCAGTTTCGTGTCATCAATGCCGTGAAACAAAGGCACCTTTCGCAGTGCTTCGACTTCGGTTTCCAGCGTCACATTTGTCTCCATGAGCCGGTTGAGCGGCTCTTTTCGTGTTATTCCCCTTGGTACCGGCCTGTTCAGCCGTATGACTGCCTGTTCGGCTTATTATTATGTTTCACTCTCCGACAGCCGCCCCTGATCTAGGGTGTAGCGATGCTCGAATTCAGCGGCGATATCTGCGTTGGAAGTCCCGAACAGAAGCGTCCTTCCGGACAATATGCTCCTGAGGTTTTCGCGCAAGGCCTTGTCTTCCTCCGTCATACCGGTCGCGACATCATCGAGAATGGTTGTCGGCGCGTTTTTCAGAAGGCCGCGGACAAGCGCAATCCGTCGGCGCTGGCCCGCGGACAACCGCGACCCTGAAACGCCGACATGGAACCCAAAGCCAGCAAAGATGATCGGTTGGCGCAGGCCGGTCTCTTCCACAATTGAGCGGATAACGGCGTCGATGCGCCGGCGTGCGTCACGCCGATCGACACGCGGACGGCCGAAGAGAAGATTGTCTTCAATCGTCAGCGGCGGCAGATAGACTTCCGGATCGAAGGCAAGGAACTCATCGTTGTCCTTGACGACGGTCTCCAGGAACTTTGCGCGGGCTGCAATAATTTCGGCCTTGAGTTCATCCGTCATCACGCCCAAGCGGTGACGGGCTGGTACCAGTTTGAACGCGAGGCCCGTGAGGCGTGACTTGTCGTTTTCCGAGAGGCCGGGCCGGGTTTGTCCAGACCGGGCAATACGCACCATGCGTTCAAACTCGGGCAATTCTTCCTGCGTGATGAAGGAATAGGACCCAAGCAGGCCACTGCTGCCCGAAACGTTGGAGAAGAGCTCCAGCATGGTTTCTGCAATCTGGACCCCAATATCCTGTAGCTTTTTGTCGAATCCATTGCTCGACAGGAAGCTCTTCACGACCGGCAAATCCGGCACCTGATCCATCGTGATTTCCGCATCGGACGGCACGGCGAAGAACAGGTTGTCAGCAAGGCTGGCGCTGGCGTTGAAGGTGGACGGATCCCACAACTCCACAAGGCCCGCAAGGGTCGGGTCGGCCGCGATCCGGGCGACCAATTCCTTGCGGACGTTCAAGATGCGTTCGGCGAACGTATCGTTCATGGACGGATCAAAACGCGATTGAAGGCCGAGACGGTAGATATCCGCATCCAGCTGGACCGCTCCCAGAAGCTCAAGTGCCTTCAAATCAAGCGCGTCAATATCGGTGACACCGGCCTTTTTTAGGTCGTGCCAGTCCGCGGCGAGGTCGTAGGACGGATTTTTGGTTTCGGCCGCCTCACTCAGACTGCGTTTGTAGACCTTCAGTTCCTCACCCGTGCGCTCGACTTTCGTCAACGGCCGGTGACGGAGGCCGTAATAAAGGTTCTCGCGGATCGTCCCGGTCCACACGTGCACCGCGCCGCCGACATAGGCGATCTCCCGGCCAAGTGTGGAATCCGTCAGCTTATCTAGGTCGTGGTCTCCGATATAGACCTTACCTGTCAAAGGAGAAACCAATCCGGCGGCAAGCTGCAACACTTCAGCCCGCCCGGAGCCATCCGGCCCCATCACCGCACAAGCCGTTCCTTCCGGTACCTTCAAGGTAATATCCGTCACCTCCTGGCCAGCCGCGCCGCCGGAGAACGTGACGTTTTCAAACTTCACATCGCCTTTCAGATCCACGGTTTCATCATTGGTCAGCCGATCGGTATCGTGAATGTCGACCGGGTCGAAGTTCTCAACAACGGTCTGGTACTTGATGCCAACGTCAACCGTCATCTGATAGTAGGCGAGCAGCTCTTTCCAGGGGCCTGCGAGATCCTTGTAGGCCGCGATCACCGCGAGCAAAGCGCCCATGCTGAGGTCGCCTTGGATCACAAGATACCCGCCGATCATGTAGAAGAAGAACGGCGTCAGTTGGTTCATGAAGTTATTGAGAAACTTAATGAAATACTTCCGGTTATAAATTTCGTACCGGATCTTGAAGTTCTCGTAGAGGCGATCGGAGAGATCTGCCGAGTGCCATGCGGACGCATCGTTGGCATGGATTTCCGCAACGCCCGTGATCCCTTCACCCACCTTGTCGGCAATCACCCGGATGTTTTTCACGCGCTTGCGGGAAAGCTGGGCAACCTTCCGCTGCAAGATCGGAATGATATAGCCCTGAACCGGATAGGACGCGACGGCTGCAAGGCCCAGCAATGGGTCCTGCATGAAAATGAAGCCGAGCTGGACCACCAGCATACCGCCCTGATAGGCGGGCAGTGAAAACGCTTCGCCGACGAAACCGCCTACATCTTCCACCTCTGACGTGATCATCGGAATGATCTCGCCGGAGCTCACTTTACGGAAATGCGGCAGCCGAAACCGCAAGACACGCTGAAACAGTTCAAAGCGCAGACGGCGCAACATCCGTTCGCCAAGCCGTCCCTTATAGACATTAAGGTAGAATTTCAGACCGTTGGAAACGACGACCAGGAAAAGAAATGTGCAGCACAAAAGGATCAGATACGGGATCTGATCGAAGTCGAAGCCGAAAAATGTCCGCGGAAAATTGTCCCCTTCCACGGCGTCGTTGATGATCAGTTTCGGCAGTTCAAGAAGGATGTAAATGACGGGATAGGTCAGCACCGTGACCATGAGAATGTAGATTTGCTGACGTGAGCTGTACTTCCAAATGAAGCTAAAAAGGCTTTTTTCCATCAGCTTATCCGACTTGGTACGGCACAACATTACGGCAGGCGCGTTGGTGTTGATACACCAAAAAACAATAAATTAACGCGCCAACCCTGATCGGTCCCTGCCACTTAATCTTTAAATCTTTGAACCGCTTCCTGTCGATAGTCATCCGATGATCTGATATCTGGACGTGACAACCGCGGCCCTTATGAGACATAAAGCCTGCGGGGCCGCATTACAATTCCAGGGGCAGTATGAGTTCCACGACACCGAAGATCCTGATTTACAGCCACGACTCGTTTGGGCTGGGACATCTCCGCCGCTGCCGCGCAATTGCCCAATCCCTCGTTGGTGACTTCAGCACCCTGTCTGTCCTGATCCTCTCCGGCTCGCCGATCATCGGCAGCTTCGAATTCCGCTCCCGCGTCGATTTCGTCCGCATTCCCGGTGTCATCAAACTGCGCAACGGCGAATACACACCTCTGTCCTTGCACATCAATATCGACCAGACGCTCGCGATCCGCTCCTCGATCATTGAGCACACAGCAGAAGTTTTTGATCCGGACATTTTCATTGTGGACAAGGAACCGACTGGCCTGCGCGGTGAAGTGCTCGGCACTCTGGAGGCCTTGAAGAAAACGGATACCCGCCTCGTTCTCGGCTTGCGTGATGTCATGGACGACGCTGAGACGCTCACTGAAGAATGGGATCGCAAGAACGTCTATCCGGCCCTGGAAAATCTCTATGACGAGATCTGGGTCTATGGACCTGAGGGCATTTGCAACCCCCTCGACGGCATGGACGTGTCGCCTACCATCACGAACAAGCTCCGTTACACCGGCTACCTGCGGCGCAGCTTGCCGAAGTCGGCGGAAGACCAGCCTGCACCGGCGCCGTTTGAAGAAGAGCCTTACATCCTTGTGACGCCCGGCGGCGGCGGCGATGGCGTTGAAATGGTTGATTGGGTCATGCGTGCCTATGAGGCACGGCAACGCCCTCTGTTCCCAGCACTAATTGTGCTTGGCCCGTTCATGCCGGCTGCGGCAGCGGCCGATTTTACAGAACGCGCAGAACATCTTCGCGATGTGGAAGTGTTGCGGTTTACGCCGCAGATTGAGCCGTATCTCGCGAACGCGACGGCCATTGTGGGCATGGGCGGCTACAACACCTTCTGCGAGATCCTGTCCTTCGACAAACCGACTTTGATGGTTCCGCGTGTGGTGCCACGCCGCGAACAGGCTATCCGGGCGGAGCGCGCCGAGCAGAGCAAATTGTTGAAGGTTTTACCGATTGAGCGGTATCCGGATGTCGACCTGATGGCCGAAGCCTTGTCGGAGCTGCCGCAAATGGCCCCACCCAGCACGGCTGGTGTCGACAATCTGCTTGGCGGTCTCGACGCGATCGGCCAGCGCGTCGGAGACATCTTCGCTGAACGGCAGGAAACACTTGCCCCCAAGCTGGTAAACTTCTAACCGCTGCCCACGCCCCGTTTAATCCTGTCGATCCGAAGTCAACCAAATGTCCCGAATTGCTGTTGTGATGAAAGGCTATCCACGCCTTTCCGAAACCTTTATTGCCCAGGAAATTCTTGGCCTGGAACGGCGGGGCATCGACTTTCTGATCGTCGCCCTTCGCCAGCCCTATGATCCTTATATTCATGACCTGCACCGCCAGATCTCGGCGGAAGTCATGTACTTGCCCGAATACGTGAAAGACGATCCCGCGCGTGTTGCCCACGCGAAAAAGTGGGCCGAAGCGCAACCGACCTATGAAGCGGCGAAGGCACTGTTTGATGCGGATTTCGCCCGCGAAAGCAACGCCAACCGGCAACGCCGCTGGGCGCAGGGCTGCGTGTTCGCGCATGAACTGCCCGAGGACATCACCTGGATCCACACCCATTATCTGCACACACCTTGCTCGGCTTCGCGCTACGCAGCGCATTTGTCTGGCCGTCGCTGGTCCTTTTCCGCCCATGCCAAGGACATCTGGACCAGCCCGGAATGGGATCTGCGAACGAAACTTGATGATGCTGAGTGGGGCGTGACCTGTACCGGCGTCAACGCGAAGTACCTGAAAAGCCTTTGCAGAAATCCGGACAAGGTTGAGCTGGTCTATCACGGCCTGGATTTTTGCTGCTTTCCAATGCCCTCCGAGGAACCGTCCAACAAGGACGGCAGCGGCGCTCCGGTTCAATTGATTTCCGTTGGCCGGGCGGTGGAAAAAAAGGGCTACAATGATCTTCTGACTGCCCTCTCAAAACTTCCCGAAGACCTCAACTGGCACTTCACGCATATCGGTGGAGGAGCCCTTTCTGAGAAATTGAAGGAACGTGCGGACCGTCTCGGCTTGGGCGACAAAATCACATGGCGCGGAGCTCAGCCGCGTGAAGAAGTCATCAGCTCCTGTCAGAAGGCGGACCTTTTTGTTCTGCCCTCCAAACTCACCAAATCCGGTGACCGGGACGGCATTCCGAACGTGCTGGTCGAAGCCCAGTCCATGGGAATTTGCTGCCTGTCGACAAGTGTTTCGGCCATTCCGGAGCTGATCACCGATGGCGAGACAGGGCGTCTTGTCCCGCCTGCCGATTCCAAGACCCTTGCCAAGGCACTGGAAGACCTGATTAAAAATCCGGGTGAGCGGGACCGGCTTGGCAAAGCGTCGGCCAACAATGTTCGGACAAATTTCGCGACCGAGCCAGGCCTCGATCATTTGGCGGAGAAATTCCGCAAGTTGTTGTAACGCATTATGAGATTTGAGGTCTTCACGTGAAGATCGCCTTCACAGCCCCGATGAAGCCGCTGGACGATCCAACGCCCTCCGGCGATCGCACCATGGGCCGTCTGATCGTGAAGGCGCTGGAGTTTGGCGGGCACAACGTCCGCACAGCAACCCGCTTCCGGGCCTGGCGCAAGGACGGCGGTGATGCCGAACTTCTGTCCGTCAAATCGACTGCCTTGCAAGAAGCAGAGCGCGTTGGGGATACCTGGGAAACCGAAGGCTACCGGCCGGACATTTTTCTGACCTATCACCTTTATCACAAGGCCCCGGACTGGATTGGACCAGCGCTGGCAGACCGGTTTGGCATTCCCTACGCCGTGATTGAGGCGAGCCGGGCGCGCAAACGGCGCACAGGCCCCTGGGCCGTGGGGTTTCAGGGTGCCGATGACGCCTTGGCGCGCGCTAACGGAATCGCCGCTCTCCATGACTGGGACCGGGATCGGCTGCTGCCGTTTTTTGAGGAAACTGGAACAGATCCGGCGCAACGGCTGCGCACGGTTCTTCCCTTTCTGGATCTTTCGGTATTTGCGAAGCCCCAATCCACGCGCCCCCTCCCGCAGCCTCCTATAAAACTGCTGGCGGTCGGCATGATGCGCGAGGGTGACAAGACGGCGTCCTACGAAGTTCTGGCAGCTGCCCTCAGGCAGCTGATCGACCTGCCGTGGCATCTGACCATCATTGGCGATGGGCCAAACCGTGATGCGATTTTGGACCAGCTTCCCAAGGACAGAATTACCTGGCTGGGAGCCTTGCCGCCGGAACAAGTCATAGCGGAATATCCCAAGCACGACCTATTTGTCTGGCCTGCGATCCGCGAGAGCTTCGGTTTCGTGCTTTTGGAAGCCCAGGCCTCCGGCCTTGGCGTTGTTGCCGGCGATGCGCTTGGCGTACCGGAAATCGTGGCAAACGGCTCGACTGGCCTGCTTGCACCGGAAGGCGATGCGCCAGCCTTTTCTGAAAGACTGCGCCAACTGCTGACCGATCCGGAGCGGGTCCGGGCGTTTGGAGAAGCCGCAAGAGCCCGTATGTTTGCCACGCATTCTCTGGATGCAGGGGCCCAGCGCCTTGACGCCTTTCTGAATTGCGCACTAGACCACTACAAACGCTCGTCCGACCGATCCGGGGATCTTTGATCATCATGCCGCTGACTGCTTTCATCTATGTCCAACATCTTCTGGGGACGGGCCATGTGGTCCGAGCAACGGCGATCGGCAAGAAACTCGCAGAGCGCGGCGTGGACGTGACGCTGGCCTCCGGCAACCAGATCCCGCCGACACTGGATGTCGAAGGACTGGAGGTTCTGGAACTTCCTGGCGCCAAGACGGCAAACGCGGAATTTTCGCGGTTGATCACGTTGGACGGCAAGGATCTGGACGACGACTGGCGCGCCATGCGCACAGCCGAAACGCTGAAGGCCTTTGCCGCCAAGCCCTACGATCTTCTGCTGACCGAAACTTATCCTTTTGGGCGCCGGCAGTTCGAATTCGAACTCTCGGTCCTGATGGACACGGCCAAGGCGCGGGCCAACCCGCCCACCATCGCAAGCTCCATCCGCGACATTCTGGTCCCCAAGCAGCAGCTCTGGAAAGAGGAATGGATGGCGGACAAGGCGCGCGACTATTTCGACAAGGTGCTGATCCACGCCGACCCGGATTTCATCACTCTGGCCGACAGTTTCCCGTTTGCCCACAAGATCGAGGATCTTCTGGCCTACACCGGCTATGTGGTCCGCGAGGGCGATCGTCCCGAGCCGCCGGAAGGCGACGGCGAGGACGAGGTTGTTGTCTCCTGTGGCGGCGGGGCCATGTCCGAAAGCCTCTTGAGCGCCGCCATTGATGCCCGTCCCCTGTCCCGGCGCGCCGAAGACTGCACCTGGCGGGTGCTCGCCGGTCACAATGTGCCGGAAGACGAGTTTCAGGCCTACAAGGCCCGCGCGGGCGAAGGGGTCATCGTGGAACGGGCACGGCCCGATTTTCCGGGCCTTTTGAACCGCGCACGGCTGTCGATCAGTCAGGGCGGCTACAATACCGTTCTGGATGTTCTGGAAGCCGGGGTGCCCTCCGTGATTGTCCCGTTTGCGCTCGCAACGGAGACCGAACAGGAGCAGCGCGCGAAGGCGTTGGCCAACCATGGCCGCGTTGTCGTCGCCAGCGAGGACATGCTAACGCCAGAACGGCTGGCAGCAGCGGCTGACGATGCTTTGGCCTTGCCGCGCAGTTCTCACGAGGTGCTTCTGGGCGGTGCGGACCGCAGCGCGGACATTCTGATGGATTTGCTCAAGGCACGGGAAGCTTGACCATCGCATTGTGAACCGGTCACCTTTCGAAACCGTCGGCACCCAGGGAGAACAGGTCATGGAATTGAGCAAGTTCAAAGCCTTGAACGACGTCGACAGTGTCAACGCCTACATCTCCGCCTTGGAGGCCTTTGACGGGATCGCCGAGCTTCAGGAACTCAAGGAGCTTGCCCGTACCCGCGGCGGTGTGGCTGAAGGCAAATCCATTCTCGATGTCGGCTGCGGTTTTGGCCTGGAAACCCGGCGCCTCGCCGAAGCGGCAGGCGCGAAAGGCAAAGTGCACGGCCTCGACAAGAGCGCCGACTTCATCAAGGAAGCGCAGCGGCGCGCGGAATCTGCCGGACAGTCAATCGACTATCAGACTGGCGATGCAACCGCTCTGCCCTATGGCGACAACAGCTTCGACTGTGTCCGTGCCGAACGGATCCTGATCTATTTGAGCAAAGTCAGCGCCGCGCTTTCCGAGATGCGCCGAGTGCTCAAACCCTCCGGAAAGATCGCCCTGATCGAACCGGACTTTTCCACCAACACGATCAATATATCGGACCGGGCGCTCACCCGCCGTGTTCTGGACCATGAGATTAAGACCGCCGTTGAAAACAGCTTTTTGCCCGGTTCACTGAAGGTGGCGCTTGAAAGGCTGGGCTTCGCCAACATCAAGATTTCCTCGCGTGCGCTGATCTTTCCGCAGGAGCTCGCGGCAAGCTACTTCTCAAGCCTTGCCGTCAACGCTCTTGAGGCCGGCAAGATATCCACCAGCGAAAACGAAGTCTGGCAAACCGAACTCGATGACCTCAAGGCGCAGGATGCGATCTTTGCGACCATCAGCTATTTTCTGTTCACCGCCGATGCGCCGTGAGTCTACTTGGAAACCCTGTGACAGAACCCTCGTCCCCCTACGATCTTGATCGCTTCAAGGCATCTTTGACCACGCACCTCGACTGGTTTGCCGAACGTGGCCGCAAGGTCCGGTTCTGGTGGCGCGATGATGATGCGATCGAGCCGACACCGCAGTTGGAACAGTTGCTCGACCTTGCCAACACCCATGATGTCGATGTCGCCCTCGCGGTGATCCCGAAACAGGCAACTGCGGCCCTGGCGGACCGGCTGGAGAACGAGCGCCACGCCCCGGTTCTGCAACACGGCTGGCAACACAAGAACTTCCAGCGCAAGGATTTGGGCGAACGAGCTGCCGAACTCGGGTTCCGTCGTGATCTTGAGGAACTCGGTGCACAACTGACCGAAGGCAAGGCCAAACTGGAACAGCTCTTTGGTAAAAAATTCATCCCCGCGATCGTGCCGCCCTGGAACCGGATTTCTCCGGAGGTTTCACGCGCCCTGCCCGGCCTCGGCTTGCCGGGCCTGTCCACCTTCACCTGGCACAATTTCCCGAAGGCCCATCAGGTCCAGTGCCACGTCGACATCATCAAGTGGAAACGGCAAGTCCGGTTCATCGGCTGGGGCAGCGCCTTCCGCAAGTTCGATCTGGAGCTCTGCCGCCGCCGCACCAACCCGGAGGAACCCCTTGGCCTCCTCACCCACCACCTTGTCCATGACGCGGGGTGCTGGGACTTCCTGCAAGAGTTCCTCACCATTGCCGCGCATCACCCGGGGGCTGAGTGGCCGGAGGTGAAAGATCTTTTTGGCTGCACTCCTGTAGCTGAACCATCAAAAGGCACAGCCGAATGACCGACACGCTGTACCTGTTGACCCCTGACTTTGAAGACCCGGTCTATCCGGACACAACATTCTACTGCTGGCACTGCGCCTTGATGGAAGGGGTGTTGGCGTCCTTCCCCGATCTTGGTGCGGACCTGGACGTCAAGCGCATCGCCTGGCCCCGGCCGCGCGCGGAGCTTGTTGAGCTTCTCGGGGAAGACCACCAGAGCCTGCCCGTGCTGATCCTGGACGACGGCGGTTTCATCGACGACAAGGATTCCATTCTGGAAGCGCTGTCCGAGCGCCACGGATATCCCGATCCTCATCCGTAGACGATTGTTGCGATGGAGCTGGAGGAAAAAACATGCTCTGTCTGTGCCGTCATCCCGGACAAGCGTAGCTTCGTCCGGGATGACAACAGTGTGTGCGGTTCCGACCTACTCCGCCGCCTCGCCGTCCTTGCGCAGGAGGGCGGCGTAGTCGCGTCTTAAAAGGCTGAGCTTCGGGTCGATGTAGGTCTTGCAGAACGGGCGCTCGGGGCCGTTCTGGTAGTAGTTCTGAAAGCGCTCATCCGACGGCTTGAAGGCCGACAAAGTGAGCACCTTGGTGACCAGCGGTTCCTCAAAATGCTTCTGGAGGTCGTGCAGGATTTGGGAAACGCGGACACCGGTGCCCGCATCATAGGTATAGACCGCGCTGCGGTATTTGCCGCGCATCTTGTGGTGCGATGTTGCCGAATGGGTACGCAGATGAACCTCGACCAGCACTTCCATCGGCAACGCCACCGGATCGAAGGTGACCAGTACAGCTTCCGACCAGGCATGGTTCGGCGGGTCGGAGCGGACAAAGCCCTGCTCGACATTCGAAATCCCGGCAAGGGTCTGAAAGACGGCCTCGGTGCACCAGTGGCACCCGCCGCCGAGCCCGAGTTTCATTGAGGTCTCCCCAGTGTCTGCAATGGTTCCGTCTCCCGTATGACGGCCACTTTGCCGGGGAAAAGGAGAAACGTAAAATGCCGTATCGAAGTTGCCCCCAATCGAGATCCTCGATTTTTGATTGATGCCCTCTTGGCGCTCTCCGTCTACCGCCTTAAGCTCAAGATCCAACGCCGGAATTTCCATCGGTAAAGCATCACATTTTTCACGGAGCCCTCATGGCGCACAATCACGACCATGACCACGATCACGACCATTCCGAACTCTCGGAAATCGAGCTCCGGGTGCGGGCGCTGGAAACGCTTCTGACGGAAAAGGGCTACATCGATCCCCCCGCCCTTGATGAGCTGATCGAAACGTACGAGACAAAGATTGGCCCCAAGAACGGCGCGCAGGTGGTTGCCCGGGCCTGGTCGGATCCGGCGTATCTGGAACGCTTGCGCGAAGATGCCACCGCCGCGATTGCCGAGTTCGGCTTCACCGGCCGGCAGGGCGAACACATGGTCGTGGTCGAAAACACCGCCAACACCCACAACATGGTCGTCTGTACCTTGTGCTCCTGTTACCCGTGGACGGTGCTTGGCCTGCCCCCGGTCTGGTACAAATCCGCACCCTACCGCTCCCGAGCCGTACGTGATCCTCGCGGTGTTCTTCTGGAATTTGGCGTCAGCCTGCCCAAGGACACGGAGATCCGCGTCTGGGATTCCACTGCTGAAATCCGCTATCTCGTGATCCCCGAACGCCCTTCCGGAACCGGCGGCTGGTCCGAAGAGCAACTGGCAGAACTCGTCACCCGCAACAGTATGATCGGCACCGGGCTTGCGCTTGAGCCCTCCCAATTGGAGGCGGCCCGATGAACGGTGCGCAGGATCTCGGCGGACAAATGGGCTTCGGTCCGATCGAGCTGGAGGACAACGAGCCGAATTTTCATGCCAAGTGGGAAGAGCGCGCCTTTGCGATCACGCTCGCCATGGGCGGAACAGGAAGTTGGAACATCGACACCTCGCGCCATGCCCGCGAAACCCTGCCGCCGCCGATCTACCTCACTTCCAGCTATTACGAAATCTGGACCCGGGGCCTTGAAAAGCTCTGTCTCGACAAGGAACTGATCACCGAAGCCGAACTAAAGACCGGCCACATGGAAGTCCCGGCAAAACCTGTCAAACAGGTGCTCACGGCGGACAAAGTGGCCTCAGCCCTTGCAAAGGGTGGTCCGGCGGACAGACCGGAACGGCAACCGGCCCGGTTCAAGGTGGGCGACAGGATACGCACGAAGCGGATGCACCCGGAAGGCCACACCCGCCTGCCCCGCTATGCCCGCGACACAGTTGGCGTGATCGAGGCCGTGCATGGCGTTCACGTTTTCCCGGACACCAACGCCCATGGGCGCGGCGAACAGCCGGCCTGGCTTTACGGGGTGCTGTTCAAGGGAACCGACATCTGGGGGCCGGACAGCGATCCGGGCCTCACCCTGCGCATTGATCTGTGGGAGCCCTATCTTGACCTTGCCTGATCCCGTGCTTGCGACGCCGAAACTGCCGCTTGATCAGGACGGCGGGCCGGTCTTTTCCGAGCCTTGGGAGGCCCGCATCTTTGCAATGACAGTGAAAGCGCATGAAAACGGCATGTTTTCCTGGAACGAATGGGCCGAAACGCTTGGGGCGGAGCTGGCGAAGGACGGCGACGGCAGCGGGGCCTGCCTTGGCTACTACGATCACTGGCTGAGCGCCTTTGAACTCCTCTTGACCCGCAAGGGGATCGCCGCGGCCGGCCAGCTACAGGGGTTGCGCGATGCCTGGGACCGGGCAGCACGCGCCACGCCGCATGGCGAACCGATCGAGCTGAAGAGGTGAACGCCTTGGAACTGAAAGTCCCGCCGCCGGTCGTTTTCCTTGTCTGCCTCGGGCTTCTTTACGCCGGACACATCGTTCTGCCGTTTGCCTCCGTCGCACCGCCGTTCAACGCGCCGGTCGCTCTGATCATCGTCCTTACCGGCTGCGCGCTCGGTGGTCAGGCTGTCTTGGCATTTCTGAGGGCCAGGACCACCGTGCACCCGATGCACCCGGAAGAAGCCTCGACCCTTGTCACGAGTGGGTTTTACCGGATCAGCCGGAACCCGATGTATCTCGGCCTTCTGCTGTTTCTGCTTGCCGCCGGGATCTACCTGGGCACCTTGACCCTGATCGTGGTCGGGCCGCTTTTCATCTGGTATATGACCGAGTTTCAGATCAAACCGGAAGAAACGCGGCTGGCAGACAAGTTCGGCGAAGACTATCTGGACTATCTCACCAAAGTCCGCCGCTGGATCTGATCAAGGCCGCAGGGATCTGCGGCCCGTTCAACTTGTTTAGTGCAATGTCATGCATCGGCGCGTTGGTAGCGATGCGCCGGTGTTGAGAGTTTGCGCGCCGCCAGAAACTCGGCCACAGCAAAGTCGGCAACGATCAGTGCGATGCCGGCAACGATGTACCAGCCTGGTGCCGTGAACGCCGCCGCAAACTCCACAAGCACGATGGCACTTGCAAGCACCCATGCCGCATCCAGGGCAGCAAACAGATAGAGCCGTTGAGCCAATCGAGCCGTGTCCCGGCCGGCCCAAAGGAGAACCGCAGCAGTCGCCACCAAGCTAGCCCCAAGGGCAAGTGCTCCGGTAAACAACCAACTGCTGGAGGTGTTGAACATCAATTCCGTCAAGACGCCCGGCAAAATGATTAGGGCAAAGCCGCATGCCGCACAAAAAAGGGCATTAGCGGCCAAAACGCGTTTTCCAAATTGTTCTGCAGTCATTTTTCCAGTCTCCTGTGAGCGTGTACGTCCCAAAGGATGCCGAAGCCGTGACTGATCTCAATTACCTTGGAGGTAATGGACAAGCCGCCGACATACCGGAATAGTCAGTGCATGACACAGACAGCCTCAAAGTTTCCCGAACTCCTGAAAACCTGGCGATCGCGACGGCGGCTCAGCCAACTAGACCTTGCTCTGGAAGCCGGGCTTTCCCAGCGGCACATCAGTTTTCTGGAAACCGGCCGGTCAAAACCCAGCCGAATGGCCATCTCGCAGCTTGGATTGGCGCTTGGCATGCCTGTCGCGGAGGTAGACACGATGCTGGTGTCTGCCGGATATGCCGCCCCCTCGATGGACCAGAGATGGAGCGCAGAAACCCGCGCGGCGGTCCAGGCGTCAATCGATCATGTCTTGACCGGTCATGAGCCATTTCCTGCGTTCAGTGTTGACCGCATCTGGACGGTGCAAAAGGCCAATCTCTCGGCACAGTCCTTCTTTGCCTTTCTTGGAAACACCACCGAGATGAATATCCTGCGGGCCATATTAAGCCCCGGACCGGTCAGGGACCGTCTGCGCAATTGGACCGACAGCGCCCGGGCGCTGATGCGCATCGTCGAGATGGAGGCTGCCCGCCGGCCGAATGATCAGGAAGCCCAGGACCTTTTGAAAGATCTCTTGGATTTGCCCGGTGTCCGAGCGGCGATGGAGGCCGTTCCTGATGGCCCGCCCGAGCCGGTTCTTGCCCTCAAGATCGATGTTGACGGCGCGGAGCTCAGCCTGTTTTCCATGATCGCGACCATCGGAATGAGTTCCGATGCCGCTCTCGATGACATCCGCATCGAAACACTTTTACCGGCGGATGATGCGACACGATCCTGGTTTCTTGCGCGGGCTCACTGAGCCGCTCATCAGTCACCTTCATAGAACTGGCTCTTTTTGGCGAACGCCTCTGCCGCAAAGCGCATGAATGCCCGGATACGGGCAACATTTTTAAGGTCCGGGTGCGTCAACAACCAGATATCGAGATAATGCTCGGGTTCCAGACCGGGAACACGCATCAGATCCGGATCCGGATCGCCCATAAAGCATGGCATGTGGACCATGCCGAGGCCTGCGCGGGCGGCTGCATGGGCCGCGATCATGTCATCAGCCATGACACTAACAAAGGCATTCGGAAATCGGGCGAGAATGCGCTTGGGCACGCTTTGCGACGCCCATTTGAAGACGAGACATCCGATCTCGGCGTTTGACGGATTGGCCGCAAGCGACTCTCCGAATTGGAGCGCATAGTCCGTTGAGATGTAATAGGTCCGCTTTTGACGCGTTGCGAGCCGGCCAAACAAGGCTTCGTCCGGCCTGTTGGTCACCCGGACCGCCACATCAGCCTCGCGTCGGTGAAGGCTCAGGATCTCGTTGGCCGCAATCATCTCCATCTGGATCCGGGGATGTATCTCGGCAAAGGCCTTCATGATGTCAGCAAGCTGAACCTGGAACATCAATTGCGGTGCGGTGATGCGAAGCGGTCCTTCCAGTTCCGCGTCTTGCGCTGTGATGCTGGTATCGAGCGCCAGCATTTCGCGCTCCACACGCCCAGCGACGTTCAAAGCCTCTTGCCCAGCCGCTGTCGGCAGGAACCCTTCAGGTATCCGCTCAAACAACCGCGTTCCAAGCTCTGCTTCCAGGCTTGCAAGGCGCCGTGAAACGGTCGAATGGGTAACCTTCAAACCGCGCGCTGCTTTGGTGATGTTCCCGGCCTTGGCAATCGCCAGAACAAATTTCAGGTCGTCCCACTTTTCCATGGTGTGCATTTTTGCACATCATGCGTCTGTAATTGAAGAATTTTTATCATGATCGATGATTCTTATGTTGTGCGTGTCGCAATCAACGGAGACTTTCTCATGACCACCCACGCCCTTGCCATGATCACAATCACCGACCGGGAGCTCCTTGGCGCCTATCGCGAAAAGGCCCCGGCGGCGCTCGCCAGACATGGCGGTGCCCTTGTAACCGTTGATCCGGAGCCGATTGTCCTTGAGTCCGCTGGAGACGCGCCCAATATCGCCGCGCTTTTGTCCTTTCCGGACGCCGATGCCGCAAAAGCATGGATCAACGACCCTGATCTTGCCGACGTGCATGCTCTGCGGAACGAGGGCGGCAAATCAACGATTGTCGTGATCCCGAACTAGAGAGCCTGGAAACAAATGATAAAAACCGGGCATCTGCAGTGACGCAGATGCCCGGCAGTCATCTCAGGAGGAATGCGTTTGTCAGGATGGGGCCACAATCGCACTTTTTTGTTTATCAGCTCAGGTCTAGTTTTTGCCTGATTTCCTGAGCCAGAGCTTCCATAGTCTTCAGCACATCCTGCTTCAGGTTGCTCGACATGAATGCAATGTTGTCTTCCGCCGTTTCAAGGTCCTTAGCGAGCCGGGCAAGGTCTGAACAAATCTCCTCGATCTCCGGATTGGCCGCACAGTTTTCCAAAACAATGGGCCAATCTTCGGGAAACCACGATTTGATCTGCTCCGCATATGACATGAGCCGCCGGAATCTCCTGTGTGGAGCAATATCGCGGTGTACAACCCATAAGACAAGTGAAACACGGTGACATAAACCGTGACACGAAACTGCCGCTACGTCATTTTCTATTGTTATTCAACGCCTTTTGATGCAAACATATCGCTATAATGGCAAAGACTGACCCCACAATTGAATCCAGTGAATTTCACGGTGACTCGGCGCAGATTCTATCAGCTTTGTCGGAGATCCTGGCGAGCGCCACCTTTTGGAACGCGGATCGACTCAAGAGTTTCCTGGAATATGTCGTCCTTGAAACCGTTCACGGGCGCGGCGATGGCATCCGGGGGAAAACCATCGCTCAAGATGTTTATGGGCGGCGTGCCGAGACGGACGGGGACCCTGAAAATGTCGTGAGGGTCGACGCACGCCGGCTCCGTCGACGGCTTGCCGAGTATTATGAGGATGAAGGCCGGGATGCGAAGGTTCGCATTCATATTGACAGTGGCGGATACACGCCGCGGTTCGAAACAGTCTCCGATGCAGCGTCCATCGGAATCGACGACCCGTCACCCGCTCCCGACCTTCCCCTCCCCGATCAACCACAGCGACATCGCGCACTGCCATACTGGGTGGCAGGAGCAGCGCTCTTTATGCTGACGGCCTTCGGCGCAACGTTTCTCATCTATGGGTTTCACACTCATTCGAGTGAGATCAGCGCGTCTTCGGGCAGGTTGGTTGAGAGGCAAGCCATCCTGGAGAAGTCTCCGGCTGCGCTGCAAGCCGTCAATATGGCGGAGCAGGCGCGCGATCTCATTTTTCCGATCTTCGACGTTGAGCGGCAGCGGCTGTCGCTCGGTTTTTTCAAAGAAGCTATCCGCCTCGACCCGGACTATGCGGGGGGGTATGCGGGCGCGGCCCAGACCACCGGGACACTTGCTTTGCTGAGCCCGGCCGGCGATCAGAAGGAAACGCTTAAAACCCAAGCGCGCTCTTATGCGGACAAGGCCGTGGCGCTGGATCCGACCGATCCCTGGTCGCAGTCTGCCGCCTCTTGGGCCGCCATGGCGAATGGTGACTATACAGAAGCAAGCCGACTGTCGGCGCGGGCAAACGCAATGGCGCCAGCGGATCTTCATATTCTTGAGATTTATGGCACGGTGGCCTTGGCAAATGGTGACTTCCAGCTGGCGCTGGATCTATCGCGGCCCCTCATTGAGGCTCAAGAGAAACTGCATCGCACCGCGAACCGGAATGTCTATGCAGTCGCCAACTTCTTTCTTGGCAACTACGCTGAGACCCTTCAGGCACTTCAGATTGCAGCCGAACAAGGAGAGCCCGTCAGCTCTGGCATGCTGGCCTTCAAGATTGCCGCACACCAAGCCCTGGGCCACACCGAGGCGGCTCAAAGACATGCCAAAATCCTGATGGAAACCTGGCCCATTCCAATCGACGAGGTCATTGCGCGCATCATGCGGGACCCAGCCCACCCGGACCGCGTGGCCGGCTACCTCAAACAGGCCGGATGGTCACCTCCGGACTGAGAATAGGATCGTTTCTACTCGTTCAGAGCGGATTGCCGGGCCGGCACCCATCAATAAGTGGTCCTTTCCGCCGCGTGGCTCGTACACATTTCATGCTGAAGTATTTTGCAATCACGCTTGGCACCCTCCTTCTACTCGGTGGTATCGGAACACTGCTCTGGTCCAACATGTCGAGGTTTTTGGAGCAACCACAATTCACACTGGTTGCGTCCCACGGTCCAATCGAAATCCGGCAATACAAATCAGCGGCCGCTGCAGAGGTAACAGTCCTGGGTGACCGGGACGAGGCGGCCCGCGACGCATTCCGGATCCTGTTCCGCTACATCTCGGGAAACAACGGAGCGGACGACAAGATCTCGATGACAGCGCCAGTCATCCAAAGCCCAACGAATGCGGAAAGCTGGACGGTCGCGTTCTATCTGCCGTCCGATTTTTCACCAGAAACTGCGCCGAAGCCTGAGGACTCTAGGGTTTCCATAGTCCCGATCTCGGACGCGACGGTTGCGACGATCCGGTTTTCCGGGCGATGGTCTCCGCAAAATCTGAAAGAGCATCAGGCAAGACTTGAAGCGTTCCTGCAAGAAGAAGGGCTCACGGCCCTGGGGCCGCCAACCTTTGCGTTTTTCAATGATCCGTTGACCCCACCGCCCTTCCGGCGCAACGAGGTGCAGATCCGGATCTCCGGATAGCAAAAGAGCCGCCCTTGTCTCCAAGAGCGGCTCTCGTTTCTCAACATATGGGGTCCGGATCAGGCGACCGGTTTCACCAACCGCATCCGCCAGGTCACACTGCCCTTTTTGTCCGACGTCAGCCGATAATCATCGAGCACGTCCCATTTGCTCGCATCATCCGTGGCATCCCACAGCTTCGCAATGAGCTTGTTGGCACCGGAGTTCGGTTTATTCGGAGAGTACATTGACAGAGCGATCACGCCGTCGTGCTTGAGGTACGGCAGGTAGCGCTCAACAACGGCCGCCGGATCTTCGGCAAAGTGAAGAACCTCATTGAAGACAATGGCTGAGAACCGTTCATTTGCTTCCGGTTCAAAGGTGTGCATGTCGCCAGCGCGCAAGGACGCGATTTCCGGATCGACATTGGCAATCTTGAGCGACGCCGGAGACAGATCCATGCCAACGTACCGCTTGACGCCCATCGGCTGGAGCCGTTCATAGAGCAGCCCTTCCCCGCAACCGATGTCCAGCACCTCTTCAATCGAGTTGGTCAGGTTGAGCCACATGCCGATAATGCCGTACCGGCCGCTTTCTGGAAGTGACCGCAAAAAGGCCCAGCGCCCGGCGACGTATTCTTCATCCCAGCCTTCGGCGGTGCTCGCATTGTTTGACATGATTGCTCCAATAGACGGGGCGGACCCTTTGGGCCCGCCGCATAATAATTTATCTCGTGATCACTTATAGGGATCAGCCGCGTCGCGCAAACCATCACCGAGGAAATTGAAGGCCAAAACCACAATGATGATCGGGATCACCGGTGCCATCAGCCAAGGATAGACGGTTACTACAGAAATGTTCTGCGCTTCGTTCAGGAGAACGCCCCAGGAGATGGCCGGTCGTCTAAGACCGAGATTGAGGAATGACAGTGCCGTCTCGCCAAGGATCATTGCCGGGATCGACAGGCTGGCCGAAGCAATGATGTGGCTGGTGAAACCGGGCAGAAGGTGACGCGTGATGACCCGCTTTGGCTTGGCTCCCATCATCACCGCAGCCTTGGCGTATTCTTCTTCGCGGAGAGACAGAAGTTTCGATCGGACGGCACGCGCAAGTCCCGGCCAATCGAGAAGTCCAAGAATAATCGTGAGGCCGAAGTAGACCCAGACGGGGCTCCATGTTACGGGCAAGGCCGCAGACAATGCCATCCAGAGCGGCAACTCGGGAAGCGACCGCATGATTTCGATAAGCCGCTGGATGAGCGTGTCCGCAATGCCGCCAAAGTAGCCGGCAATACCGCCAAAGAACAGGCCAAGCACAATGGAGATGGTAACGCCAACCAAGCCGATCGTCAGCGACAGCCGCGCACCATAAACCAGTCCTGAGAACTGATCCCGGCCCAACCGATCGGTTCCGAGGAGAAATGCCGTGCCGCCGTCAGCTGGGCAAAACAGATGGAACGTTGCCGGAAACAAACCCCAAAATTCGTAGTCGTCCCCTGAACAAAAGAAGCGGAGTGGCTGCACTTTCTCCTGATCAGGAGAATACTCCCACTGGAGCGTTTCCATATTGATTTCTGATTTCAGTCCATAAACGAAGGGCCCGACGAACTCGCCTTCATGGAACAGATGCAATGGCTGCGGCGGGGCATAGAGATGATAGCTGTCCCGCGTGTCCGGTGCATAAGGCGCAATGATCTCGGCAAAAGGGACGCAGAGGTAGAAAATCAAAAGGACAACGCCGGACCAAACAGCCAGTTTGTGGCGTTTGAACTTCCACCACATGATTTGCCACTGGGAGGCTTGGTAGAACCGCTCCTGTTCCGGACTGAGCTCTTCGACCACAGCCGGATTGAACGGCTCGGGATCCACATAATGCTCGACTTCGCGCACCGGTGTCTTGTTCTTGAGGTCGTCGCTCATGACGAGGCCCTCCCGCCGAGCCGGATTCTGGGATCAAGCACGGCCAGCAGCAGGTCGGAAATCAACATGCCGATCAGGGTCAGGACAGCCACAAAGAGAAGCACAAATCCGGCAAGGAACTGATCCTGAGACTGCAGCGCGGACAAGAGGACCGGACCGACTGTCGGCAAGCTCATGACAACCGACACGATCACAGATCCCGAAACAAGCGAAGGAATAAGATTGCCGATGTCTGCGATGAACGGATTGATGGCCATCCGCAGCGGATATTTGATCAGGAGCTGGCCTTCTTTCAGGCCCTTTGCCCGGCCCGTCGTCACATACTGCTTGTGCAATTCATCGAGCAGGTTGGCCCTTAGGCGCCGGATCATGCCGGCCGTCCCCGACGTCCCGATCACGATGGTCGGGACAATAAGGTGTGCCAGGACTGACATCGCCTTGTCGAAACTCCAAGGCTGGTCGATGTACTCCGGAGCCATCAACCCGCCGACAGACAGGCCAAACCACTGATTGAAGAAGTACAGGAGGATCAGCGCGAGCAGAAAGTTGGGCGTCGCCAGGCCCACATATCCGATGAATGTGAAACCGTAATCACCCCAGGAATACTGCCGCGTTGCCGAGTAGATGCCGATCGGAAAAGACATCACGTAGACGAACAGAATGGTCGCGAAATTCAGGACAATTGTCAGCGGCAAAGTCGGTCCAACCACTTCCGCCACCGGCTTGTCGAACTCAAACGACCAGCCCCAGTTGCCCTGCAGCAACCCGTCCAGGCCATGCGGACCTGGCCACAGGCCCACCCAGATCAGGTACCGCTCGAAGAACGGACGGTCGAGGGAAAACTCTTTGCGGAGGAACTCCAGTTTCGCAATAGACGATTGCTCGCCGGACGTTTTCAGCGCGGCGATCTGGTTCGAAATGTAATCGCCCGTCGGCAACTCGATGATGAAGAACACCAGAAAGCTGATCACGAACAAGGTCGGGATCATCATCAAGATCCGGCGCAGAATGTAATACAGCACCTAATTTCCCCTCAGCCTCGGATCTTCCGCTTCGCGGCTCCGAAAAGTTGCGGGAGCCGGGCGACGCTGAAGACCCAAATGCCATACCGGCAGAAAGCCAAACTGCCGGTTATTGAGGCGGGTCGTTGACAACGGTGCTTTGACAACTCCGCTGGCTCTCTCTTGCCGCCTCCAACTACCGGAACAGCGCTCTATTCTTGCACTGTTCTCGACCGGGTCGGTTCCATCGAACCGGCCCGGTATCTTTTAGCAAACCTTATTCGTCCATATAGAATTCATCCATCCGATGAATGCCGTAGTGTGCGCCCGGATCCCACCCGTAGATGCCTTCGAGCGGTACGTTCTTAACGCCCTTGATCACGACCGGCTGGCGTACGCCCGACACCAAGCCGATGCGAATGGTTTCTTCAGCATGGATCTGCAGCATTTCCTGCCAGATCTTTTCGCGCTCTTCGCTCGTTTTCGATACCAGCCAGGACTGATAGAGCTCCATCAAGCGTTGCGCCGGTGCCCAATCCATGGGTTCGCCGCCCACGCCTTTGGTTTCGTAGTGATCGCCCCAGGCGTGCCAGGTCAGACTCTCCGACTGAACCGGAGCCAGGTCATTCGGGCTCATGTCCGCGGTCGGGATGCCGTTCTCCATGCCCCACCAGACCGACATCACGAGTTCGCCGGTGATCGCGCGTTCCCGCAGGTTGTCACGTTGGCTTGGCTTGGCGAACAGTTTGACGCCAATCTCGGCCCAGTTTTCCGCGATCAACTCGAGCGCATCCAACTGTGTTTCGTCTTCGCCGGATGTCTCCACGATGATCTCAAGCGGACGGCCATCGCTCATCAGTCGGATGCCATCCTTGTTGCGCTCGGTCAGACCGATTTCATCAAGAAGGGCGTTGGCTTGATCGACATCATGTTCCGCCCACTTGGTGGTGAACTCCGGCTGATGCAGCGGGCTCTGGCTCAAGACCGTGTCATTGCCAGGCGTTCCAAGACCGAAGAACAGAACGCGGTTCAACAACGTCCTGTCGATGCCAAGTGACAAAGCGCGGCGGAACCGGGTGTCGCGCATCAACTCTCGCCAGACCGGATCCTTGACCGTGAGGTTCGGCAGGATCGACATCTCCGAGCCTTTGGCATTGGACCAAAGCGCGGTGATGTAGTCATTCAGCTTCTCACCTTTTTTCAAAACGGTGATGTCCGAGAAGTTGAGGTTTCGCGCCTGCAGGTTGGTTTCGCCGGCCTGTGTCTTTGCCGGTATCAGCTTGCCATCAGCGACGGTCATGATGATTTCGTCGATGTACGGCAGCTGTTGTCCGGTCGAGTCCACCCGGTGGTAGAACGGGTTGCGCACAAGAATAAACCGAAGGTCGCTGCTGTCGTCCCTGCGGACCCATGGCTGAAGACTGGGAAGGTCGACATTGCGCGCGCTGTACATGTCGTCCTTCTTATTGTGCAGCGGTGCCCAGCTGCGGGCCTTTACCTTCTCAGCTTCCGCCGCGATGGTCTCCGGATCGCCGTATTTTTCATGGAACTGTTTCAGATAATGCGCGGGCCGGTAGATAAACGGCGGGCGCGCCTTGGCAAGCTCTGTCAGAAACAGCGGGTTCGGCGCATCCCAGGTAAACCGGACAGTTGTTTCGTCAAGAACCTCGAACTTTGGTCCTTTTCCGTCGGCCAGCAGGAACGGCGGCAGACCTGATGGTGTCAGCTCGGGATTGCTGACAACATCTTCAAAATAATACCGGATATCTTCCGCACCGAAAGGGTGGCCATCGGACCATTTGTGCCCTTCGCGCGTGTGCAGCGTAAAGATGCGTCCTTCCTCAACATCAACGCTTTCCAGAATGTCCGGCACCAACTCGAGGTCTTCGGTGTACCCCATCAGGCGCGCATAACCCCACACGTTGATGAGGCGAACATCTTTGGACCGGCCGATCAGTGTGTTCAGCTTGCCACCATGTTCGCCAACCGTCCGCCCTTTGGCTTCAAGGTCAACGATTAGCGGCTCTGATGGCACCCGTTCCGCCACAGGCGGAAGCTTCGGATCCAGGCCCGGAGTTTCTTCAAGATCCAGCGCGGACGATGGCCCGGCCAGCGCAAAAGCGGCAAGGAAGACACCTCCACCAAGAATGCGTTTCAGTTTCATGCTGCAGTCCCCTCAAGTGCTCCGGCATTCTTAAGACCGGGTGCACAGACAAAATGCTCTGGTTCCATCTCAAATAACGATGGAACATCTTCATTGGTGACGCGGAATGGCTCCGGCCACAGGTGCGGTTCGGATGCGCGATTGGCATCCAGTGCCGAGAAATCTAGCGGCGTCGACAGATCCGGTTCCGGAACCGCAGACAACAAGGCTTTTGTGTATGGGTGAAGCGGATTGGACACGACTTCGCGTGTTTCCCCAAGCTCCACCAGCCGTCCACGGCACATCACGGCTATTCGGTCGGCGATGTAGTCGACGACCGCAAGGTTATGGCTGACAAACAAGTATGTCAGACTGAGGTCGCGTTTGAGATCTTGAAGGAGGTTCAGGATCTGTGCCTGCACTGACACATCCAGAGCCGATGTCGGCTCATCGCACAGGATGAACTCCGGATTGAGCGCAAGCGCCCGGGCAATTCCTATCCGCTGTCTCTGACCGCCGGAAAACGAATGTGGATAGCGCCGCAGAAATCGCGGATCAAGACCGACCAGGCTTATCAGGCTGCGGACACGCTCAGCGCGCTCTTCCGCTGTGCCAATCCCATGGACTTCAAAGGGTTCGGCCAGAATATCGTTGATGGTCATGCGCGGGTTGAGCGACGAGAACGGGTCCTGGAATATCAGCTGAACCCGCCGTCGGTAGTCCATCAGATCATCGCCGGTGAGATCGGCAATATTTTCCAAGCCCTTGCCACGGTTGTAGACAACCTCGCCGCGTTCCAGATGAAGAGCACGCAAGATCGCCTTTGCGGCAGTGGTCTTGCCCGAGCCTGACTCGCCCACGAGCCCCAGGCATTCGCCGCGTTTGATGGTCAGGTTGATGTTATCCAGCGCCTTGAGCGTCTTTGGCTTGCCGCTGAACAACGATCCCTTGCGCAGGGTGAATTCCTTGGTGACACCGCGCATTTCCATCAAGGTCTCGCCCGGCAGGACATCGCATTTCGGGCGGTTTCGGGTCAGGTCTTCCGATTTCACTTCAATCGGCCTGATGGGGACCAATCGTTCGGACTTGTCCATATGGAATCCGGGCACAGCGTTCAGCAGCGCCTTCAAGTAGTCATGCTGAGGGTTGCCGAACAGCTGCTCAGCTGTGCCTTTTTCCATAATCCGGCCGTGATAAATCACAGCGATTTCGTCGGCCATGTTGGCCACCACACCGAAGTCGTGGGTGATCATCAAAACCGACATTCTAAGTTCGGACTGCACATCCTTGATAAGCTTGAGAATTTCCGCCTGGATCGTCACGTCCAACGCGGTCGTGGGCTCATCGGCAATTAGAAGTGCCGGATTGCAGATCATCGCCATGGAAATCATGGCACGCTGACGCAGACCACCGGACAACTCGAATGGATATGTGTCCAGGGCCCTTGCGGGATCTGGAAACTGAACCAAACGCAACATTTCCTGGGTCAGTTCGCGCGCTTCCGGTGCGGACACGTCGCGGTGGAGTTTTGCGGCCTCGCCGATCTGATCGCCAATCGTATGCAGCGGCGACAGAGAGGTCATCGGCTCTTGAAAGATAATCGCAACACGGTTGCCGCGCAGATGGCGCATCTGCGGCCCCTTGCGGTCCAGCGAAGCAATGTCGACCGGCGGTTCTGCGCCTGTCGGATCGGACAGGATCACTTTTCCCGATGTCACCGAAGCGATCGATGGCAAAAGGCCCATGATTGTCTGGGAGATAACCGTCTTCCCAGAACCCGATTCTCCGACAAGTGCGACTGTCTTGTTCTCCGGGACCACGAAGGAAACATCGTTGACCGCCTTGGTCCGTCCCTCGGCAGTATTAAACTCTACCGTCAATCCCTCGATGGAGAGAACATTCACCGTCAAATTCCTCCCGGGCCAAGGTTATCGCACTGATGCTTACCCAGCCTGTGTTGCGAAACAAAGACAACCAAATTTACGCTGTATTAGCAACGCAATAATCCGGAAGCGGTGCTGTGATCTAGATCACGTCAACCTGATAATGCCTATCATACGCGCAACTTACACACACGTTACGATTTGAAGGCGGTTACTCCGCTGCGGAAACCGGCGCTTTCGATGCTTCATTTGCGGGCAACACGTCAGTCGCCCTTGGCGCCAGCCAGTAGACTTCCATCCGCCCGGACCGGCCACGCAAGTAGTGTTCGCCGACCTCTGTCTGGCTGTGTTCATTCGGCAACCGGCATACGGTGTCTGCGCTTGCTAGAATTGTGATCTCCGGCTCACCGGCCACTTCCCGGCCCAAATGCTGCAGCCGTTCCGCAGCGTTCACTGTGTCGCCGACCACCGTGTAGTTCCACCGGTCCAGAGCGCCAACATTGCCAACCAACACTGGTCCGGTATGTATCCCGATCCGCATCCTCAGCGTCACACCGCCTTCGGCTTTGGCCGTTTCGTTTGCCTGCATTTGGGCGGCTGCAATGCGCCGGGCTGTCCGCACGGCTGCTTCTGCGTGATCCGGCTGGTCATCCGGCGCGCCGAAGAATGCCAGCATCCCGTCGCCCATAAACTTGTCGACCGTGCCGCCCTCGCTCTCCACCGCATCGACCAAAATTGCAAAATGCTGATTGAGGAGCGCGGCCGCCTGTTCAGCGCTCATGTTTTCAGAAAGTGCCGTGAAACCCACAATGTCGGTAAAGAGGATCGTCAGCTCCGCCTTGCGTGCCTCGGCGGCCTTTTGCCCGCCAAGGCGCATCAGCTTGATGAACAAGGATCGCGGCACATAGGTGTTCATGGCCTTAAGGCCTTCCACCATCGCATTGAAGGCAGAGGCGACCTGATCCATCTCCACGACGCGGCTGCGCGGCAGTGGCTCAACGTCTTGAAGCGACAGGGTCGCGACCCGCTCGGACTGACGCGCAAGGTTGCGCAGCGGTCTGGAGACGCGGCGCCCCATCCAGATCGCGATGAGGACGGAGATGACCAAAGCGCCCAGTCCGACAAAGCCGGATCCCGCCAATCGCCTCACCTCCCGCGAAACCGTCGCGCCAAGGTAATATTGCCCAACCGTCAGGGGCTGATCACTGAAACCGGGAACAATGCGGCGCATCATCAAATACTCATCCTCGGCCGCCTCAATAATTGAAACGTCGATCCCGAGCTCTGAAGCGCGCTCAAACTCTTCGAGTTTTGTTTCATCGCCCATGGCGGCCAAGACCGGGTCACCAATAGTGTCCCATGACCCCGGTAGATTTTCGGCAATGCTGCCGCCGGTCTGAATCCAGTCCGCATCGGAGTGCATCAAGACATCTCCGTTGCCATCGAGGATGAACACCGTGTTGTTGACGCCTTCATCCTGGCTGGCAACGATGATAGACAGATTTTCCATCGTGGTTGCCGCCGTCAGCACGGCAAACATTTCACCATCATGAACGAGCGGCGCGGAGACGTTAGCAAAAAGTCCCACTTCATGGCGCATGATCGGGCCCCATGTCGGTGGGCTGTCAGCGGAGAGCACCGGGACGACTTCATCTCTCATGCCGGGCGGCGGCGCGTCCGAATTGATCCGCCACAGTTTGCCGTTTTTTGCCCGGTAGACCCCGAGACGTCGGCCATCTGCATAAGTGATCGCCAGCGTGGTCAGGTCCGTGTTGGTCTGCAGTGCAATGGAAAAATCTTCGTAGATCCGGTTGCGATCCTCGATCGACAAGGTGCCGTCTTCAAAGAAAGGCTTCAAGCCAACCACCGCATTTTCAACTGACTGGAAATGGGTGCGCACCTGGGTCTCAAGCGACTGCGTGCTCAAGATCGTCTTGTCGTTCAACAAGGAGAAGGTGTTCTGAAAATTGGCGGTCACTGAGAGGGCCAGGACCAATCCGATGGCCAATGCCACAAACCCACCGAAGCCGAGCCCGACGATCGTCGTCAGCTGCAGCCGGACACGCCGGGGTTTGCGAAAATTCAGCGCCATCTGGCTCCGTCCTGAGTTTGCCTTAAGATCGTAATGCCTGACAGTTGCCTTCAAATTAAGGCAGCCGCCGCGAAGAATACCATCCGATTGTTTCCCCTGCGGCTTCAGTCTTTTGCGGCTCGAAGTTCACGCAGTTCCAGATCCTGCAAGAGAATCACCGTTTTGGCATCCCGGATACGACCATCGGACACCATCTGAAGCGCCTCTTCCAGTGGAATATGAAGCACTTCGATGTCCTCTCCTTCGCTTTCAGCACCGCCCCCCTCGCCTGTCCGGTGGCGCTCCTGATAGCTGCCCCGGAAATAGGACAAGACCTCCGTAATGGACCCGGGGCTCATTTGCAGATCGAAGAGATGTTCCAGCTCCGACGCTTCAAAGCCGGTTTCTTCCATCAACTCCGCACGCATCCGCTCTTCCGGGTGCGCACCTTCAAGCAAGCCAGCCGGTGCCTCGATGAACGTTGCGGAACCATCAGTGAGCCAAACGGGCAAGCGGAATTGACGCGTTAGAAGAACACAGCCGGTTTCCGGATTGTGCAACAAGCACGCCGCACCATGGCCCCGGTCATAGACTTCGCGGGTCTGCCGCTGCCAGGTTCCGTCCCGGCGCCGGTAATCAAGCGTGTACTTGGTGACCTTGCCCCAGTTATCCGACAAAAACTCCTCGTTCAGGATCTTGAGGAAGTCAGTCTCCTTCACCGGCGCGCTCATAAAGATCAACCTTTGTCCGTCAAACCAAGCTCAGCCAGGATCTCGGCGGTGTGTTCACCAAGTGCGGGTGCAGCCCGCTCAAGGACTAGCGATCCGTTCTTGAACCGAATTGGCGTCCGGACTGATGTTACAGCCCCCCCCTCCACATCCGTTGCAGGCAGGTCGACTTTCATCTCCCGGTGATTAATCTGCTTGTCTTCAAAGACGTCTTGCACCGAGTTGATCGGACCGGCTGGAACACCCTCCATTTCCAAAGCCGCGAGGAGATCGTCCCGCGCCCGCGCCGCGGTCTCTTCCGTCAGGATTGCTACCAGTTCCGTTCTGGACGCAACCCGGGCAGCATTCGTTGCAAACTTTGGATCGTCTGCAAGCTCCGGACGGCCGAGCACACTGCACAGGCGCTTGTATTGCCCGTCATTGCCCACCGCGATGATGAGGTGGCCATCACTGGCCGGAAAGACCTGATACGGCACTATGTTGGGGTGCGCATTGCCCAGCCGCTTTGGGGTTTTCCCAGTCACGAAATAGTTGAGCGCCTGGTTTGCCAGAACACCGACCTGGGCGTCCAGAAGCGCCATATCGACCCATTCGCCCTCCCCGGTCTCATCGCGGCGTCGAAGCGCGGCCAACACGCCGATCACACCGTAAAGGCCGGTAAAGATGTCAGCGAAGGCAACACCGATCTTTTGCGGAGATCCATCCGGATCGCCGGTGAGATCCATGATGCCGCCCATGCCCTGGATCATGAAGTCATATCCGGCGCGGTGAGCATAAGGTCCGTCCTGACCAAAGCCGGTGACAGAACAATAGATCAGCTTCGGATTGACCTCTGACAGGCTCTCATAATCAAGGCCGTATTTTGCCAGTCCGCCGACCTTGAAGTTCTCGACCAAAACGTCTGCATCCGCGACGAGTTTGCGAACAACTCCCTGGCCTTCCTCGGTCCGGAAATCGACCGTGATCGAGCGCTTGCCACGGTTGCAGGAATGAAAATAAGCCGCATCGCTCGGCTCACCGTCTTCTGTGGTTAGGAACGGCGGGCCCCATCCACGCGTATCGTCGCCCTGCGGGGCTTCGACCTTGATGACGTCGGCGCCGAGATCGGCAAGCGTCTGACCAATCCACGGCCCCGCCAAAATCCGGGCCAGTTCGACGACTTTGATGCCTTTGAGCGGCGCAGTCATTTGGTATGTCCTTGATGTCCGCTGTTATTGAGCTTCGGAAGTCTTGCGGTAGATAAAGTTCCGGTCCGCCTTGATCCCCTCCGGGTTCGGCAAATACTCAAAATTGGGAAGTTTGAGCTCCAGACCAGTCAGGATATAGCCGCCGACCGCCATGCGCTCGTCAATCATCGGCGCGAGCCAATGAACCGTCGCCAGATCCGTGGTCGGGTCGCCGGATCCAATATCAATATGCGCAAAAGATGCCTTACCGCCAACGCGTGGTCCGCAGAACGCCAGCGTGTCCCGAATGTCGCCCTGGATCATGTGCTCTGCATCCGGCGCGCAGCTCGGGTGGCACGTCAATGCATGATCGAAAACGAAAATTTCCTTGTTCGGATAGATTTCCCGCAAGTGATCGTATGTCCGGCCGTTGCCCAGACCCAGTTCCAGAATGGGCCCTTCAACCTCGTTCACCTTGTCGACAAGGTACTCAAGAATGATCTTCTGAGAGGTCATCCGGCGGATAAAACTGTCCAAGCGGCTCATGCAAAAAGTCCTGACTGTGCAAAGTGTTTGCACTGCATAGACCGGCAGGCGAGCGAGGTCAAAGCTGAACGGGCAGACTTGAAAACGGCCAGGCGCCCTGGGCCGGATCGAGAGGCTCAAAGGAAAGCGATGACACCGACCATGTTCGCGTCCATTTCGACTTGCCTGGCTTGAAGCTCATCCACGTTGGCCTGCACTGCTCGCTGCTGCGTTGTTAACGTCGCCTGAGTGATCCGAATCTGCTGATCGACCAAGCCAGTAAGAACGTTACTGACCTTTGCCGCGAAGGTGTCAGCGGACAATGCCTTATAACCAACCTGGGTCTGAACACTTGCTACATTAAGACCGGTCGCCTGAAACCGCATCCCGGCCAGCACGACTTCGGAAACCGGATAGACCTTTATGAGTGTTCCCAAATAAACCTGAAGACCCCATGTAGCCGTGACCAGCTGCCCTTCGATGAACGCAGTCCAGTTGACACCGCCATTGATCTTCTTTGTGAACCCCCATGTGATCTTGCTGTCATTACCGGATGTGGTGTCGGAGTTATCTCCCGATGTTGTTGTGGTGCGGTTTCCTTGCACCGTTTCCGTCTTATTGTTGGCGAGCAATTCCATGTTGCCGGTCTTGTCGCCTGCATTGAGCGTCAGTGTCTTGTTGGTGCCGCTCTTGAGGCTCATGATATCGCCGGACTGAACGTTCACGCTGCCAGTTGTTTCGTGCTCATAATCTCCATTGACTTGAAGATGATGATCCCCGGTTTCGACGAACATCTTTTCTGCGGCCTTCAGAAGGAAATGCCCGTCACAGGCCATCAGAATGCCATGACTGGACTGATCGCTGCTCCCCGCTGATTTTTTGAAAATGTTTTCACTACCCGCGCCCTGAGATTCGATGTGTTTTTGCGGATAATAATGTTGTTGATCTGAAGGGACATTCTGGGCTTGCTGCTCCAAGTCGCAATATCCGCCCAGCCGCAACATCGCCCCAAGGTCGATATTGTCCGGGACTTCCCCGTCTTCCGTCGGCACTTTCGGCAGGTAAAAGTAGACGTGCTTGGTGTTGTAATCGACCTTTGAGTCAGATCCTGAATCGTTTGTGTTTCCGTCAGACACCGCATGCCTCCCAGCTTAGATACAGCCCACCGAGACGATGGCACAGGCATCGTTGTGCGAGCAATCGGTCGATAAAATACTGCTATTGTCTGCATTCAGCTTGGATAGAACGCAACTGGCTTGACCACCTAAAATTGAGAACGAACTAGGTTCGAACCCAACTTCTACACGACAGTAGTGAGCTTCAGGCAGCACCAATGAAGCCAAGCTAAGCACAGGTCTCAAATGTTCTCATTGAGAAACCTGAATTATACGAAGACCACAACACCCTTCGTGCTCGCTTCAACTTCGCCGCTGTTCACCCGGGCGATTTCCGATCGGACTTTGAGAATGTGGTCTGACTCCTCTAGGTCGGTTTGCTGGATCTTCATTCCAATACCATCGAGTTTCGTCAGATCACTTCGCAGATTAGCGATACGGCTTTCGACCGACAATGCCTTGTAGCCGACTTGGGTTTGGACACTTGCCATGTTTAGACCAGTTGCCTGAAACCGCATGCCGGCAAGTACAACTTCGGAAACCGGATAAACCTTGACGAGGGTTGCGAGATAAAGCTGGAGCCCCCAGGAGGACGTAACGATCTGCCCCGCTGCGAATGCGGAATAAGCCACATCGAGACTATAGGTCATTGTCAGCCCCCACGTGGTGATCGTGTTGTTTCCTTTTGTAGAGTCGGTTTTATTGCCGGACGTATTATTGTTGTTGTCGCCCTGCACCGTTTCTGTCTTGTTGTTGGCGAGCAATTCCATATCGCCAGTTTTATCGCCTGCGTTGAGCGTCAGCTTCTTGTTGGCGCCGCTCTTCAAGGTCATGATATCGTCGGACTGAACATTCACGCTGCCGGTGGTGTCGTGCTCGTAATCGCCATTGACCTGCAGATGGTGGTCCCCGGTTTCGACGAACATCTTTTCGGCAGCTTTCAAAAGAAAATGCCCGTCACAGGCCATTAGAATGCCGTGGCTGGACTCGGTGCTGCTGCCGGCGGATTTCTTGAAGATGTTTTCGCTGCCAGCCCCTTGCGTATCGATATATTTTTGAGGGTAGTAATGTAGCTCGTCTGCCGGAAGCTTGTGAGCTTGCTGCTCCAGATCGCAGTACCCGCCGAGGCGTAACATCGCCCCAAGGTCGATGTTGTCGGCAACTTCCCCATCCTCTGTCGGCACTTTGGGCAGGTAAAAGTAGACGTGCTTGGTGTTGTAATCGATCTTTGAGTCCGATCCTGAATCGTTTGTGTTTTCGTCTGACACCACACACCTCCCAGCAAAGGATCAACCCGCGGAAACGATGACACGGAGATCGTCACGTCGGCAATCCCATATTGTTCCGCAAACCGCAATCGACTTCAGAACAACATTGAAACAATTGATTTTACTTAACTATTTTAAAACACTAGCACATAGACCACACATCATCCAGTCTCGAGCCAAGGCCTGACGATTGACGAACGTGAGCGAACGTTGCAAGGGAGCATATTGAACTTCCCGATCCGGCAGAGACGCACGCGGAGACAAGAATGCCATCTGAAACGCCGACACTCATCAAGCTGGAAGACTACCAGCCGCCGGCCTATCGCATCGAAACCGCAAATCTCAATGTTCTCCTGGATCCCACGGCCACCAAGGTCATTTCAGAGCTCAAGATTGCCTGCCAACCGGATACGAAACCCGGCACGCCTCTCATCCTGGATGGCGACAACCTCAAACTGCTGTCGATCGCGGTTGACGGGGAAGCTCTGCCAAGCAACGCGTACGATGTAACTCCATCTGCGCTTGAACTGACACCGCCAACCGGCGACGCGTTCACACTGACCATAACCACCGAACTCAATCCGGATGCGAACACGCAGTTGATGGGGCTCTACAGGTCATCCGGGACCTACTGCACGCAATGTGAAGCTGATGGATTCCGTCGTATTACCTATTTTGCGGACCGCCCGGATGTCCTCAGTGCCTACACAGTCCGGCTGGAAGCCCCGCGCGATGCGTGTCCGATCCTGCTTTCAAATGGAAACCTAATCGAGACTGGCTTGGTTGCGGGCACCGATCGGCATTTTGCCGTCTGGCACGATCCCCACCCCAAACCGGCCTATCTGTTTGCTCTGGTGGCCGGGGACCTGGCAAAGATCACGGACAGCTTTACCACCGCGTCCGGCAACCCGATCGAGCTCAACATCTTCGTTGAACATGGCAAGGAAGCGCTTTGCGACTGGGCCATGGATTCGCTCAAACGATCCATGCGCTGGGATGAGGAGGCTTTCGGCCGCGAATATGATCTGGATGTCTTCAACATCGTTGCCGTGTCGGACTTCAACATGGGCGCGATGGAGAACAAGGGCCTCAACATTTTCAACGACAAGTACGTGCTTGCCGATCCGGATACGGCCACCGATCAGGATTACGCCAACATCGAGGCCGTGATCGCCCACGAGTACTTTCACAACTGGACCGGCAACCGGATCACCTGCCGGGACTGGTTCCAGCTTTGCCTGAAGGAAGGCCTCACCGTTTTCCGGGACCAGGAGTTTTCTGCCGACATGCGCTCGCGTCCGGTCAAACGGATCGCGGACGTAAAACTCTTGAAGATGCACCAGTTTCCTGAAGATGCTGGCCCGCTAGCCCATCCGGTGAGGCCGCGGTCTTATCAGGAAATCAACAACTTCTACACCGCGACGGTCTATGAAAAAGGCGCCGAAGTCGTCCGGATGCTGCAAACGCTGCTCGGCGAAGACAGTTTCCGGTCCGGATTGGACCTGTACTTCGACCGGCACGACGGCGAAGCCACAACGATAGAAGCATTCTTGAAGTGTTTCGAAGATGCCACTGGCACCGATCTTGAGCAGTTTTCACTGTGGTACGAACAGGCCGGCACACCGACCGTGTCCGTCAAAACCGCCCACAATCCAGACAACAAAAGCTTTACGCTGACCCTCTCTCAGGAGATCCCGCCATTACCGGGACAAAAATCGGCAAAGGCGGCCGTGATCCCGCTGAAATTTGGCCTTCTTGGACCCAATGGTCAGGATCTTGAGGTCTCGACGGCAGATGGAAAAGATGTCGTTGGCGACATTATTCTGCTTAAAAAACCGACGCAAACGATCACCTTTCAAAATGTGCCTGATGCCCCGAAGGTCTCCCTGTTGCGCGGCTTCTCTGCTCCGGTCCGCCTGACCCACGACCAGTCAGCTGACGACTTAGCGTTCCTGGCAAAGCACGACAGCGATCCCTACAATCGCTGGCAAGCCGTCCAGACGTTGGCCACACAGACCCTTCTTGCGCGCACAGAAGCTGTCCGCCGCAACACGGATTTCGCAAGCGCTACAGATCTGGTCACCGTTCTGAAGACCGTGCTGGAGGATGACCGTCTCGATTCTGCCCTCAAAGCCCAGGCGCTGACGCTGCCAAGCGAAACAGACACTGCCCAGGAGATCGGCAACAACGTTGATCCGGATGCCATTCATATCGCCCGATCCGGCTTGATTGCCGAAATTGCAGATGAGCTGCAATCCCTTCTGTCGCCACTGGCGCGGGATTACGCAAAAGACAGCGCATTTTCCCCGGACGCAGCCTCTGCCGGAAAACGCGCTCTGTCCAACCGGGCTCTGCACTATCATGCCCACTCAAGCAACCCGGGTGCTGTTGCCCTGGTCAATGACCGGTTTAATAACGCCAACAACATGACCGACCGGATCATGGCGCTGACCTTACTCGTGCACCACGGCTTCGATGGCGCAATCGAGGCCTTGCAAGCGTTCCGCACCCGCCACAAAACGAGCGCCCTTGCCATGGACAAATGGTTCGCCGCACGCGCGACAGCCGCGCGCGACGACACGCTCCAAGTGGTGCAGGACTTGATCGGCGATCCGCTTTATGAGCCCAGCAATCCAAACCGTGTCCGCGCCGTGCTGCACTCCTTTGCCACCGGGAACCCGACACAGTTCTCACGCGCGGACGGCAAGGGTTTCATGCTTATTGCCGAATCAGTTCTAGAGATTGACAAAAGAAATCCGCAGGTCGCCTCGCGATTACTGACAAGCTTCCGCTCCTGGAGAGCTTTGGAAGGCCGGAGATCAACCCTTGCTGAATCTGCCCTCTTGAGGGTTTCTTCAAGCGAAGAACTGTCGAGAGACTGCCGGGACATTGTCGACAGGACATTGCAGTAAGTTGCTATATTTGGAAACGTTAACAAGAGCTCTGGTAAAAGCGCGCCTTGTTAACCATTTTCTTCTTCTGCGACTCTAGACAAATACTAACGATTTGATTCAAATGGAAGTGATTCGGAGCTCGGCTTCGGAGCGGCGGAATTGAGGCACACTTCCTATGTCAAGAGCATTTGCGGGCTCCGCTACAGGGCGGCGCAGCGCTAAGGATTCAGGACGTAAAAGCAGCGCAGGCGTACAAAGAGCGCTCTGGCGCAACTTCGTGTCTTCCGCCCATAATCACCTAGAACGCTCTGACAGCATGATGCGGCGGCTGATCCCGGCTCTCGCCATCCTGTTTCTCGTTTTTCTCGCCATGTATCGGACTGGCGAACTGGTCGGGCAACATGAAGCCGCCCGCACAGACGCGGAGACCACCCTCAGCCTCATGGCCTCGGTTGTTGCAGCTCCGCTCAATGCATCCGGTAAAGACCTTCCGGCGGCGGGCTACCGGACGACATTGAAGCGCATCCTTGCAGACAGCCTGCCAACTGGCGCGACGAGCAAGGGCCGCATCTTCCTGATCTCCGACACAAACGGCAACATCGCAGCATCCGCACCGCTCCAACCTTCTCTGGAGGGCCGACCGCTGACCGACCTCCTCGGTCCGGCGCAACCTCTGACAGTATTCGGCGAACGCGCAGGCGTTCTGTCCATTCCGGTGAACCTGACCGGCCGTGACGGTTCGGAACCCGTGCTAGCAACCGTTCGCCATCTCGACGGTCAGCTCGGCATGATTGCGGTGTTGCAGCCAGAGTCGGTCGTGTTCGCAGACTGGCGCGGTTCACTTTCTGCGAATGTCACCTTGTATGTCGGCGTATCGCTGGTGCTTCTGGCCATTATTTACGGATTCTTCAGCCAGGCCTCGCGCGCCGAACAGGCCGACGAGAACTATGCGGCGACACGGGCCCGCATAGACACTGCCCTCACCCACGGCCGCTGCGGTCTCTTCGATTGGGATCTCTCGCGCGGCCGCATGTTCTGGTCTTCGTCTCTTTATGAACTCCTCGGCCGGGAACCCAAGGATGACATCTTGAGCTTTTCAGAAGTCTCCGACCTAACGCACCCGGATGACATCGACCTTCTCGGGCTTGCCGAACACCTCCTGGAGAGCGGTGAAACGCTGGTCGACGAGACATTCCGCATGCGCCACGCTGACGGCAGCTGGATTTGGCTGCGGGCACGCGGCGAAATCCAGGTTGATCCAGGCCGGGCCGAGCCGCACCTTATCGGCATCTGCCTCGACATAACCGAGCAGCATTTACTTGCAGAACAGAGCCAGATGGCAGACCTACGCCTGCGCGATGCGATCGAGACAATCTCCGAGGCGTTTGTCCTTTGGAACACCCGCAACGAATTGGTGATCTGCAACTCCAACTATCAGTCCCTGCACAACCTCCCGCCGAGCGCCGTCAAGCCGGGAACCCCTTACAAGGATGTTCTCGCCGCAGCCGAAAATGGGCCGGCTTCTCCGCAGCCGGTCCAACTCAGCAAGCGTCAGGGCGGACCGGAAGGATCTTATGAAGCTCAGCTGGAAGATGGCCGCTGGCTGCAAATCTCGGAACGCCGGACCAAGGACGGCGGCTTCGTGTCTGTGGGCACCGACATCACCGCGCTGAAAAAGCACGAAGAGCGCCTGACGGAATCTGAGAAGCGCCTGAAAGCAACGGTCACAGACCTGCAGCGCTCCCGCAAAATCCTGGAAGTCCAGACGCGCCAGCTCTCCGAAATGGCCGAGAAGTATCAGGAAGAAAAGACACGCGCAGAAGCGGCCAACCAAGCAAAGTCTGAATTCCTCGCCAATATCTCTCACGAGCTGCGTACACCGCTGAACGCCATCATCGGATTTTCCGATATCATGACGCAGGAAATGTTTGGTCCGCTCGGCACAGACCGGTATGCCGATTATTGCAAGGACATCTATTCTTCCGGCACCTACCTTTTGAATGTGATCAACGACATCCTCGACATGTCGAAAATCGAAGCCGGACGGATGTCGATCGAAACCGAGGTGGTCAACGCCAGCGAGGCTGCGGAAGACGCAGCGCGGATCATCACGGGCGCCGCTTCGGAAAAGAACATCGTGATCTCTGCAGACGTTGCCGACAATCTCCACGTCGATGTCGACAAACGCGCACTGAAACAGGTGCTCCTCAACCTCCTCGCCAATGCCGTCAAATTCACCCCTGACAATGGGACCGTCACCTTGAAGGCCCGTCCGCGCGGCGACAGGGTCCGTTTTGAAGTGGCCGATACCGGGATTGGCATTTCGGAGCGCGATATCGAGCGGTTGGCCAAGCCGTTTGTTCAGGTGGAAAACCAGTTCACCAAGACCCACCAGGGATCCGGCCTTGGACTTGCAATTGCCCGGTCCTTGGTGGAACTGCATGGCGGAAAACTTGACATTGAATCTGAGGTCAAGAAAGGGACGATTGTCAGCTTCTCGCTGCCGCTGGCCCGCACCGACAGCACTCAGATCGCGCAGTCCGCCTGATCCAAGACCTTGGATCTTCCAGCCTAGGCTGCCAACGAAACAGCCCGATTATCCGAAAGATACGGCCGCAGAGCGTGATGGTCTCCGCGGCTCTAGGTTTTTGTCAGCGGCTGGGCCGGCTATTGTTTCGAAACGAGCGCTTTGAGAATATCCCGTGATCGCGTCCAGAGCAGTGAACCGCCCTCGTCCTCAAAGAAATGCCGGTTCGCGTTCTTGAGTCGGGATGCCATCAGCGCTCCGCCATCAGGCGAGTGAACCGGGCTTGCATCCTTGCCGCCGTACCAAAGATCCACGGGACAGGTGATTGCGTCCCAATTGAATGTCCATGGTCCCATCGCGGCAACCGTATCAAGGGCATAGCCGGTCGGCCCTTGCGCAAACCCGCGTTCCAGAGCGGATTTGAAGGCCGAGTGAAACGGTTCGGACGAATAGATCGCCTGATCCAACTCGGAGCTCGTTGAGATGATGAACTCCAAAAAGCTATCCGGATCGGCAAAGCCTTCGAGCATGGCAATCAATGCCTTGGGATCCTGTTCGGCATCCCGGACCATCTTCTGAAGCTGGTCGGGCAAACCATTGAAGAACTCCGGCCGGGACAGTTCGTCCTGCCCGGAGACCACTGCCAGCCGGCTGATCGGCCCACCGGCCGCGAGCGCCAGAGCGAAAGGCACGCCCTGCGAGACGGCGGCAACAGGGATTGCACCAGCACCGAGATGTCCGATCAGGTCGGCAAAATCATCAGCCACACTTTGCAGGGTTTTGCCGGGGTCCGCGTCAGAGCCGCCAAGGCCCGGCCGGTCGGGAGCGATCAGGCGAATGTTCAGTTCATCGAGACAGTCAGCGCCAAAGCCAAGCGACCCAACAGTTCCGGCCCCTGAGATGAATAGAACTGGCTGCCCGGTCTCCGGCCCCCATTCGGACCACACCAGTCTGCGGCCGTTTTGCAAAGAAAGCTTCGCTGTGCGCTCCGGATTGCGGATCGCGTCAGAAGTCGGGAAAGTCAATTGATATACTCCGGGAAATACAAATGGGTCGCGCAAATTTATTAAATGCGCGCTGAGACTGAGGCCGCCGGACGATGCTGTCCCTACACGAACGCGCGCACGCGAACAAGCCTTAAGTGCACCAGATGAAACCACCACTTAAAGGCATCTACAGGCCGCATCCTGGATTTCTTTGGAACCAAGTTCGGCTTCGCGCGTTTATTCAGTTCATGAAACTGAAAGGAGACATGATGACAGACCGTGAAAAACGCGAAGCTGAAATCAAAAAAGAAGCCGAGCGCATCAAGAAAGTCGCGGAAAATTCGAGCACCGGCGGCCACCTGGGCGGCACTTTCTTCGGTCAAGAACACGACGGCGGCATGAACGCAGGCCGCGGATAAACACATTTCGGCCCCTTTGCCTTTGAGCGCGGCCTATGACCAGCGAGCACGGCAAAGGGGCATTTACTTACTGCGATGTTAGCGCGGCCTCGATGATTTCGACGGGGCCAACGAGCCGTTCAAAGATGGCCCGGACACCTTGCTGCATCTCATTCAACTCAGCCTCAAGGCGCTCAAAAGCCGGACTGCCCGAAGCCTGAAGCAGTAGATCGAGCACACCGCGCGGGGCATCGGCAGGAACAAATTTTCCGGACAAAGCCAACCGCAGAACCTGGGTTAGGCGGTGATAGAGCCGCAAGGCCTCTAGAAGGTTTCCGGCATCTCCAATTTCCAGAAAGCCGCTGTCCCGCAAGTTCTCCAAAGCCTGTTCGGTTCCTTGAGCCAGAACACTTCGGCTCTCATATGCATTTGCGAGCTGCAGGAACTGTGCGATGAACTCAATATCGACCAGACCGCCGGCGACCTGTTTCAAGTCCCAGATGTCCTTGGTTCCCTTTTCCTTTTCAATTTTCGCCCGCATCGAGCGGACATCATCGGCCAGGCTTTTCAGGTCTCTCGGCTGAACCAATGTTCCGCAAATGCTGTCCTGGATTTTTTGCCTGAAGGCATCGGACGTCGACGCGATCACCCTTCCCCTCGTCAAAGCCATGTGCTCCCAGGTCCAGGCATCCTTTTCCTGATAGGCAATGAAGCCGTCCAGGTTGGTGGCAAGCGGTCCCGCATTGCCAGATGGACGCAAGCGGAAATCAACTTCGTAGAGGGACCCTTCCGCTGTTGGCGCGGATAAGGCCGTGACCAGCCGCTGGGTCAGGCGCGTGTAATACTGGCTGATGGCAAGCGGCCGTTTTCCGTCAGACTGTTTGACATCCTCCGGCGCCTCATAAAGCAGGATCAGGTCCAAATCAGAAGCCGCAGTCATTTCACGACCGCCGAGCTTGCCCATGGCAAGAACAGCAACCTCCCCGCCAGGCACGGTTCCATGGGTCTCGCCGACATGAGCGATTACCTGCGTCATGATCCGGTCAACCACGACCTCTGCAAGACGGGCGAGCGCAAAACCGACCCGGTCCGCGGATAGCGTGTCGGAGATCAGGCGCAGACCGATGAGGAACTGCTGCTCCTGCGCAAAGATGCGGGCCCGATCAAGAGCCTCTTCATAGAACTGCGACTGTGACAGTGTCCGGTCCAGTCCGGCTCTAAACTCGTCAACGCTTGGCATGGCACCAAAAAAGGCCGGATCCAGAACCGCGTCCAGGACATGCACCCGTTTGGACACCGTGTCCGCCATCCGCGGCGCCGCGCCCATGGTTGTCGCGAGCAGTGTGAGGAGTTGCGGATTGGAGCGCAGAAGTGAGAACAGCTGCACCCCGGCCGGCAGTTTGGCCATAAAACTGTCAAAAGCGCGGAGCGCTGCGTCTGCGTTGTCAGTGGCTGCAAGAGCAGTCAACAAAGCCGGATGCATCTCTGTCAGACGTTCGCGGGCCTTTGTTGAGCGGGTACACGGATATCGTCCGAAATGCCATGCCTTGACGATGGCGGCAGCTTCCGCTGGCTGCTGGAAGCCAAGCTTCGACAGGGTTTCCAGCGTGTCCGGATCGTGGTCATCGCCTGTAAACACCAGGTTGCCTGTCTCGGACGAGAGCCCTGGCTCATCTTCAAACAGCTCTGCATAGTGATGCTGAACGTTCTGGAAATGACCCAGCAGATCCGTCTTGAAGCCATCCAGCGTTTCGTATCCCATCAAGGACGCGATCCGGGTCAAACCTTCGATATCTTTGGGCAAAAGCTGGGTCTGCTCGTCATTGAGCATCTGGATGCGGTGTTCGACGGTTCTTAAAAACCGGTAGGCGCTGGTGAGCTCATCCCGTGCCTTTGGGCGGATCCAGTCGGCCTGGGTCAGCCCCTGCAACATGTCGAGGGTCCGGCGGCCGCGCAGTTCCGGATTGCGCCCCCCAGCGATCAATTGCTGGGTCTGAACAAAGAACTCGACCTCGCGAATGCCGCCACGGCCAAGTTTGACGTTATGACCAGCAACCGCAATTGCGCCATGGCCCTTGTGCATGTGGATCTGACGCTTAATCGATTGCACGTCCGCAATCGCTGCAAAGTCGAGATATTTGCGCCAAATAAACGGCACGATTTCCTTCAAGAAAGCCTCACCAGCCGGAATATCCCCGGCACAGGGCCGCGCCTTGATAAGCGCCGCGCGCTCCCAGTTCTGGCCAAGCGACTCGTAATAGACGAGAGCTGCGGGAACCGACATGGCGAGCGGTGTGGCCCCCGGATCCGGCCGTAAACGCAGGTCTGTGCGGAACACGTACCCATCCGCCGTCCGATCCTGCATGATTTTCACAAGACGCCGGGTCAGCCGCACAAACTCTACCGGGGCCTCGGCGGATCCAGCCATTGGCGCTTTGTCCGGCTCGTACAGCACAATGAGGTCAATGTCGGAGGAGTAGTTCAGCTCATTTGCACCGTGCTTGCCCATGGCGAGCACGATCAGGCCTGAGTCGATCTCCGGTTTCTCCGGATCCTTCGGCTCAAACTTGCCGCGGCGGGTCAAGTCATTGAGGCAGAACCGAATCGATGCGGTCAGCGCTGCATCTGCAAAGCCTGCAAGTGCATGGGTGACCTGATCAAGATCTATGGCGCCGCCGATGTCAGCCAGTCCCAGCGTCAAGGCCAGATCCTGTTTCAACAGGCGAAGCGCCCGCGTGAGCCCCGCCTCGTCTTCGGCGGTCGTTTCCTGCGCTGTTTCCAGCAAGTCTGCGAGCCGTCGTTCAGGTGAATCGGTGAGGATGCTCAGCAATCGTGCGGCATTGGCCGTCATCAGGTCTCGCAAATACGGCGAGTTTCCAATGACGCCAAGCAGCAGCCGCGCGAGATCGGGCTTGTCCTCAAGCAGCGCTTTGGCATCTGCGCCGGCCTCGGGCTGGGCAAGGATATCGTTCAGGAAAAGCTGCGCGTGATCAGGGTCTGCAACGGGCGGAATGATCGAAATCCGCGCCATAAGCGGCTGGTCTTGCCCCGGCTCATTCCGGTTTTGGATCTGCCCCGTCTGATTTTCCGCCGTGCCCATTGCTGCTCCCGCTGCTTCCCGGTTTGGCCCGGGTAAGATCGATCCGGGCGACAAGGCCCGGGTCCCCATTTGTGAGCTGCAACTCTCCACCATGCAAGCGGGCAACGGCCTTGACCAAGCTCAATCCCAAACCAGTTCCGGGCTCCGAGCGGCTTTCATCAAGACGGACAAACCGGTCTTTGACCCGATCCTGATCCTTTTCCGGGATACCGGGACCTGTGTCGGAGACACTCAACACCACACGGCTCTCATGCTCTTCAGCAGAAATCCTGATCCGGAACTCTCCATCCTTCGGGCGTCCGTACTTCAGGGCATTCTCGATCAGGTTGACCAGCCCCTGGAACACCAGATCTTTTTGGCAGATGGCTTCGAGACCGTCGGATACTTGGGTCTCCAACACGCCCCCTTCATCTTCAACCAGCGGCTCGTAGAGCTCGGAGACTTCATTGACAAGGTTGTTGATATCAGTCCGCTCCATGACCTCTCCAGGCGCCATGGATTCGATCCGGGCGATCCGCAAAAGTGCGTTGAAGATCCTCAGCAAGTGGTCAGTTTCACTGAGCGTTTCTTCAAGGGCCTCTTTGTAGCAGTTCTGCCCTTCCGCTTGGCGCAAGGCTGTCTCCACGCGGGTCTGCAAGCGTGTGAGCGGCGTCTTAAGATCATGGGCGATGTTGTCGGTCACATCCTTCATGGACCGCATTAGAAGCTCGATCCGGTCGAGCATCGTGTTCAAGCTGACGGCCAACCGGTCAAACTCATCATCATTGCCGGCAATCGGCAATCGTCCGGTCAGATCGCCGGTCATAATCGTTCGGCTGGTGTCGGTGATTTCGTCGATCCGCTTCATCACGCGCCGGCTGACAAAAAGCCACGTAATCGCACCCATGGCGACGACGACAATCAGCCACAGGCGAAGTGCATTGCCGAGAAGATGAGAAAACCGAAGTTGTTCGCCAAGGTCACGACCGACCAGCAGACGAAATCCGCCGCGCAACTCAAAGGTCCGGACCATTGCCTGGCGCTGCGTGTCCGGGCTGTCTTGCCCGAGGCGGGTGTAGTGAACCCGGCGGATACCGCCGTCGGCCTCTTCCAGAACAGTTGTTGGAAGGCGGGCGATGTTGCCAACCAGGGCATTGCCTGCAAAATCAACAAGAAGGTAGAGGCTGGCATCTGGATGGCGCGACCGCCGGTCGATGGTCTCCACCAGATCGCGCACACCGCCGCGAACATAGATATCCGACAAGCCCTTGAGCTCGGCGTCGATGGTCTGAACCACCTGTTCCGACATCAGGTGGTCTGTATTTTCGGAAATGTAGACAAGCAGAAAGCCCGACAACAGCGTGAACACTGCGATGTACAGCAGTGACAGCTTGAATGCTGTTGTCCGGGTAAACCTAGTGAGCCGTGTCACGGATTGTGTATCCGGCACCGCGGATCGTGTGGAGCAGCGGTACGTCGAACCCTTTGTCGATCTTGCCGCGCAGACGCGAAATGTGGACGTCGATGACGTTGGTCTGAGGATCGAAATGATACTCCCAGACATTCTCCAGAAGCATTGTCCGGGTCACAACCTGGCCCGCGTGCTGCATCAGATATTCCAGCAAACGGAACTCGCGTGGCTGTAGCGGGATTTCCATGTCACCGCGGCGGCAGGAATGGGCCATACGGTCCAGCGTCAGGTCACCGACCGTGTAGGTGGTCTCCACCTGGCTGGCAGACTTCGGACGCCGTGCCAACGCTTCGACGCGCGCCTGCAATTCTGTGAAAGCATAGGGCTTTGGCAGATAATCATCTCCACCGGCCTTCAAGCCGGTGACGCGGTCATCAACCTGACCGAGCGCTGAAAGGATCAGGACCGGCGTGTGATTGCCGCTTTTTCGCAGTTCTTCGATCACGGCGAGGCCATCGCGTTTGGGCAACATACGATCAACGATCAAGATGTCGTAGTCGCGATCAAGCGCCATTTGCAGACCGGTCTCACCATCGTCCGCCTTGTCCGCCCTGTGACCAAGCTCGCTCAAACCCTTGGCAAGGTAGTTGGCCGCTTCGTGGTCGTCTTCAATCACAAGAATCTGCAACATGGCTCTCTTTTACCGCGAGTGAGAGGATAAAGAAAAGGGCTGGCAACAATGCGGATGTGAACACTGTTGCCAGCCATCAATTCGCAAGACCGGCCCGTCGGGGTTGGGGGCAGAGGGCAGACCGGTCTTGCTCTCAGATGCCGGTGCAGGACCGGCCCTGATCAGGCCAGGTTCATGGGCAGAGCCACAAACCGGGTGTTGTCGTTGCTTTCGACCCGGAACAAGACTGCCTTGCGGCCATCTTCTTCCGCCTTCTTCACCGCCTTGATGACGTCTTCCGGCGAGTTGACCGGCATGCCGGCAACTTCAAGGATCACATCACCGCGGCTGAGGCGCTTCTCAGCGGCCGGACTGTCCGGATCAATGTCGGCGATCAGGACGCCGTTGCCTTCAAGGCCCGCATCTGCCTTGGACGTCAGGACAAGACCCATGTCGTCCAGGCTGGTGTTTTCAGGTTCCACAGCTTCCGGCTGGGCAGCAGCTTGCTGCTGATCTTGCAGGCGACCGAGGGTCACATCGATGTCCTGCTCCTTGCCGTTGCGCCAAACGGTGATTTCCACTGTGGTGTCCGGGTCATAGGCGGCAATGATCTTGGATAGATCGCGCGGGCCATCGACCTTCGCGCCTTCTACTTCCAGGATCGTGTCACCGGACCTCAGACCTGCCTTGGCGGCGGGGCTGCCTTCCTGGGCTTCAGAAACGATTGCACCGTGTGCTTCATCAAGGCCAAGGCTTTCGGCAATGTCATCGGTCACATTTTGGATCTGAACACCGAGCCAGCCGCGCACGACCGTGCCACCGTCCTTCAGTTCCATGATGACATCCTGAGCCGTAGAGGCCGGGATGGCGAATGCAATGCCAACGTTGCCGCCGGACGGCGAGAAGATCGCAGCGTTCACGCCAATGACCTCACCGTTCATGTTGAACGCCGGACCACCTGAGTTGCCGCGGTTCACCGGAGCATCGATCTGGATGAAGTCGTCATAGGGACCTGCGCCGATGTCACGGCCACGTGCAGACACGATACCTGCAGTTACCGATCCACCGAGACCAAACGGGTTGCCGATGGCAACGGTCCACTCGCCGACTTCTGGTGCCTCATCGGCAAAGTCGACATAGGTGAAGTCCTTGCCGCTTTCAATTTTCAAAAGCGCAAGATCCGTGCGCTTGTCAGCGCCGATCAGGACAGCGTCATACTCTTCGCCCTCGTGATCGATCACTGTGAATTCAGTGCCCTTGTCGATCACGTGCTGGTTCGTCACAACAAACCCATCCGCGGAGATAAAGAAGCCGGACCCCTGGGACATGCCGTATTGGCGCGGCGCGCGGCGTTGCGGCCGGCCTTCTTCGCCGCCACGTTCGCCGAAGTCACGGAAGAAACGCTCGAACGGATGACCGTTCGGCAGATCCTCGAAGAAGTCACGGAAGTTGTTGCCGCCGTTGAAATTCATCATCCGGGGCTCTGCAGCCTGTTTGACCTGCACACTGACAACAGCCGGGCTCACGGCTCCGACGACATCAGAGAAATCGGCAGGTGCGGCGTTATCGATCCGGACTGGCGTTGCTTGTGCCAGTTGCGCCGGAACAATGGTCTGCACGGTCATGAGACCGGCCGCACCGAGTACGACTGCACCGGCCAGCAGTTTGGCGCGGCGAGACCGCAAAGGGGAGCTTGACCGACGATTTTCCATCTATTCTTCCTTTTTCGACAGTTTGACTGGAGGTCAATTCATTCAGGACCACGCGGGGACGTGCGTTTCCTGGTCGAAACTGAAGATAGGAAAGGCTCCCTTACAGGCGCCTGTCGGATGGATTACGTTTTTGTAAGGTTTCCAGTTGCTCAGCCTGACAACAACTTAAACATCTGACAAATCACGGAAAAAGGATTGGCGTATCGCCGTTTTCCCACTTGGAAAACTTCGGCATGATGGCCGCAAACCTGTCGGATTTCTCAAAAGCCACTAACCAGGCTTTCAGGTTCTCCCACCCCTGAGAGTCGAACCACTCGCGGTCTGCATTCGCAAACTGCCTGACAAAGGGCAAAATCGCAAAGTCAGCCAAGCACGGCTCCGCTCCGAAGAGCCAAGTACGCCCGTCAAGCCGACGGTCCAACTCTTTCAGGAACTCGGACGCTGCGGACCGTTCTGATGTCTTGTCTGCATCTTCATACCGCGTATCGTATTTGTAGCGATCCAAGTGGGTTTTGAACGGCCCGTCGCAGGTTGCGATCAAGGCACGCATCTCGTCCAGGCTCCCCGTTTCCGGTTCAAGCCAATTGTCCGGGTCAGATTGCTCCAATGCCCAGACCATGATGTCAAGGCTTTCGTCAATCACCTGCGTACCCAACTTCAAGCACGGGACCGTTGCAGAAGGAGATGTTTCCAGGAACTCGGGTGCCTTGTCGCGCAGTACAATTTCCCGCAATTCCACGGTCAATCCGCTGGACGTCAATGCGAGCCTTGCCCGCATCGCGTAAGGGCAGCGCCGAAAAGAATAGAGTATTGGCTGATCGGTCATAACGTTCCCATCGCGCATCCGCTCTCCGCGGTCAAGCAGCCCGCACATCTGCCCTTGCGGAATGCCTTGCTTAGATCTTTTTTTACAACTTCCAGCAATATTTGCTGTTGGTAGGATTTGTTATGGACGATTCGCTTCTTAAACTTGCAAAGGCAAGCTCCTCGCAGAAAAAGCACGAGTTGGCAGCTCACATGACCGGGCTGCTCGCAGCGCGTGATGATGCTACCACCACCTCCGAAGAGACCAAGTTGCTGAATTCCATGCTGGAAGGTGTTTATACGTCTCTTGGCGATGAAGCCAAGCAAGAGATGTCGGACAAGCTGGCAGACGTCTCTGCCATGTCCTCAACCCTTGCTGCAGCCCTTGCGAACGAGGAAATTCCGATCGCCCAGGCGGTTCTGGAGCGCTCCACCTCGCTGTCCGAAGCAGATATCGTCAAACTGGCCCAAACAAAGGGCCAGGACTTTCTCCTCGCGCTCGCCAAACGCGACCACGTCAGCAAAGACGTGACCAAGATCCTGATTTCGCGTGGAGACAAGGACGTCAAGCAAACCGTTGCCTGCAATCTTGGCGCAGAGATTGAGATGCCGGAGTTTGAGGCGCTGGTCAAAGACATGCCCAAACAGATGGGCGACCGGATCCGCCACCTGCGCAAGTCCAACGAAGAGCTTTTGGAAGACCTCTTCAAGGATGATGGTGAAATCGCCGCTGGCAGCGAACTGCAGCGCCGTCCGTCCAAAATCAGCCCGAAAGCCTGGGTCATGGGCATCAAGATGGGCAAGACCACGCTCAACAAGGCTGTCTACCAGTGCAGTGTGGAACACAATCTCTTTGATGTGGTAGCCCTGCTTTCCTTCTTCTCCGGCATGCAGATGAAGTATGTCCACAACCTGATGGTCCGGTTTGACAGCACCGGGATTGCGACTATCTGCCGGGCAACGGGCCTTGGTGCCAAGGAGTTCCAAGCAATCTGCAAGGAGCGTTGCAAGCACCTGAAGTTTCCGGAGAGCACCGGCAGCAAATGGCTGACAAACTACCACATGCTGGATGATACCGACGCCCGTCGGCTGTTGAACCTGATGAAAATCAAGCTCAAGGCAACCGAACGCGCAGAAGCTGCCTGACCTGCTTCAGTTCCTGTCTCCCTTTGCAGAGCATCTATATTAGCCGGGCCCGAACGGTTAGGTTCTACCACTTGATCGCAAGCAATAGATGATCGTAATTATTTTCAATGTTATTTATAATTAAGCCATCAACACTCACGATTACTTAGACGCTTTAGCGTTCTATAAACTCACGGCACGGTATTTATCCTACTCCCACAGTAGGCACGCACCCAATGCTTGAAAAACTTATTGAACTTGCCAACAACACCACACCTGAAAAACGACACAAGCTCGCTCATCATGTTACCGAGCTCTTTATCAAAGGCGCCGACAGCTATCAGGTCGAAGAGATCGCCCTTTTCAATCTCCTGCTGGAAAATATGCTGCCGTTGATGGAGCAGCAGCAGAAGAAAAAGATCTCAGAAAAGCTGGCACCCGTCCGCAAGGCCTCGCGCGGGTTGGCGGTATCGCTTGCACGGGAGAAGATCGACATTGCCCGGCCCATGCTTACGACATCAGCGGCCCTTCAGACCGACGATATTCTCAAGCTCGCCAAGACCATGAGCCAAGATCATTTGTTGGCGATCTCTCAAAGGCACCATCTTGAGTCCAACGTAACGGATGTTTTGCTGGAACGCGGAGAGCAGCCAGTCAAACGATCCGTTGCCGCCAACTCTGGTGCAGAGATTTCAAAGTGGGGGGCCCGTATCCTCGTCAAACTGGCCGAGAGCGATGAGACCATCCGGGATTCCATGATTGAACGATCAGACATCACGGAAGCTGATTTGGAAAAACTCATCAGCCACATGCCACCAAAACAACAAGACGCCATTCACGCCTTGCGTCATCAGAACGAGGAGCTTGTCCACGAGCTCTTCCAGAAAGCCAGCCGGGCAGTCACTGCAACAACACTTCAGCGCAAGGCATCGCGGATCAACGCCAAGGTCATGCTAAAGGACATCCGGGACGAGGAATTGACGTTGGGCAAGGCAATCACTCAACTGGCCTTGTCCAACAATCTGTTCGAGATCTGTTTCCTTGTTTCCGAAATAGCCGGGCTTGAGCAGAAATATGTGACGAACATGCTTCTGCGCTACGACGCCGCCGGCGCAGCTGTTCTTTGCAAGGCGCTTGATCTGACTGAGGCCGAGTACAGGGCAGTGTCGAAAGCCAGGACGGTTCAAAACAAACAACCGGCAACCACTGTCGACAACTGGGTTGCAGATTATCAAACGCTGTCATCGCGCGACGCCCGTCGCTTGTTGTCGTTTATGAAAATCCGGCTGGCCACGCTTAGCGATGAAGCGGCGTAACTTGAAATGACATAGCAGCGCTCAGGTTTCGACTTCACGGGTGACGACAGCTGCCCCGGATTCCAGCGTCCTGTGAACGGGGCACTTGTCCGCGATTTCGAGCAGCCGTGTCCGGGTTGCTGCATCGAGATCGCCCTCCAGCGTGATCAACCGCTCAAAACGGTCAATTTTGCCACCGCGGGTCTTCTGTTTTTCCGAACAGTCCTCGCACTCCGCTGCATGGACCTTGTCATGCAGCACCGTCGTCCCGATCCGGTCGATGTCCAGCCCCTTCCGATCGGCATACATGCGCAGCGTCATGACCGTGCACGCTCCCAGCGCCGCGGAGAGATAACCATAGGGCGACGGGCCGCTGTCAAAGCCGCCAAAGCTTTCCGGTTCATCGGCGATCAGCCGGTGATGTCCACTGGCGACGAGCGCCTGAAACTTGCCCTGACCGGTTTCGATGACTTCCACGCCGTCGCCTCTAGCGCTGGCGTCCGGTTCAACAATCGGATCCAAATAGCCGCTGGACCATCCGGCAATGACTTTTGCCGCGTATTCCGCATCCTGACTGCGGGACAGCAGGTGATCGGCCTTGTCCAGCGACACAAAACTTTTCGGGTGTTTGGCGGCGAGAAAGATTTCGCTGGCATTGTCGATGCCGACCGTTTCGTCCAACGGCGCATGCATGACCAGAAGTGCTTTTCCGAGTTCTGCAGTGTGTGAGAGCACCGCTTGGCGTTCCAGGTCCGCCAGAAACTCGCGCCGGATCGTGAAGGGCCGACCGGCAAGATCAACCTCCAGGGCGCCCTGCTCCTTAATATCATCGATCGCATGAGCAAAATTATGCACGACATGACCGGCTTCCGATGGCGCACCAATCGTGACGACCGCCCGCACTTCGGGGATGTCTTTGGCGACAGACAGAACGGCCGCACCGCCAAGCGAGTGGCCGATCAGAAGCTGCGGCGCTTCATAATTCTTGCGCAGGAAATCCGCCGCGACCTTCAAGTCTTCGACATTGGAGGAAAACCCTGTTGAGGAAAAATCGCCGCCGCTGCCGCCAAGTCCGGTAAAGTCGAACCGCAAAACAGCAACGCCTTCTGCGCTCAAAGCGCCAGCGATGTGCCGTGCGGCAGCGATGTCCTTGGAACAGGTGAAGCAATGGGCGAACAGCGCAAAGGCGCGGATGGGCCCGGCCGGCAGATCCAGCCGCGCAGCAAGGTGTGCGCCCTGCGATCCTTCAAATTCCAGTTTTTGTGCTTGTTGTGCCAACGCCCGGCCCTCCAGTCTTGTTTCCCTGCACAGGTAAGGAGAGCTTAATGGCAAACAAGTCACGCCTTGGTGTCAAGGCCGTGACCAGTGCGTTCACACAAGATGATCTGAGCGAATGCCGTTCGGATCAATTCTGGTCTTTTGAAGACAGCAGCGCTTTCAGGCGCTTTTCTTCTTCTTCCGACAATTTCGGCACCGGCTGGTTTACTCCCACCGCAGCAGCTGTTGTTTGTCTGCGGCGCAGCGTGATCACGATGGCGACAATACCGGCAATCAGCGCAAGAGGGCCAGCGGCCCACAAAAAGAACGTGTGCCAGGCAAATCGCGGCTTCAAAAGAACAAACTCGCCATACCGGTCGACCAGAAAATCGATTACCTGCGCGTCTGAGTCCCCAGCCACCAGACGCTCGCGCACCAGAACTCGCAGGTCCTTGGCGAGCGGCGCGTCGCTGTCATCGATCGACTGGTTCTGACAGACCATGCAGCGCAGCTCGGCCGACAAAGCCCGGGCCCGTGTTTCCAGGGCTGGATCTTCCAGGATTTCATCCGGTGAGATGGCAAGCGCAGGCCCAGACAGGACACACAAGACCAGCGAAAGACACGCAAGGAGCCGTTTCATTGAGAGCAGTCTCCTATTCCGCCGGAACGCTGGCAGGTTGTTTGCGTTTGGCAGCCGGTTTCGGAGCCCCGACCCGCAAGCGGCGGTCCGCCATGGAGAAGGCTGCGCCGAGTGCCATGATTACACAGCCGATCCAGATCAGCGTGATCAGCGGCTTGTAATAGGCCCGGACATCCACCGCGCCATCATTCCGCCGTTCCCCAAGAGAGACATAGACCTGCGAAAATCCAATCGTATGGATTGCCGCTTCGGTGGTCGGCATCTGGCGCGCGGTATATACCCGCTTGGAGGGCTCCATTTCGGCGACGAAGGCACCACCTTCACGAACTGTGAAGTGACCGACTTCCTCAACAAAGTTCGGCCCGCGGCGGGGCACCGCGCCGTCAAACGTCAGCTCATATCCCGACACGTTCACCGTATCGCCGGGGCGCATTGTCCGGACCTGCTCTTCCTGGAACGCAGACGATGTCACAATGCCAAGCACGGTGACGCCGATGCCGAAGTGGGCGGTGGCAGTTCCCCAGGCCGAGCCCGGAAGACCGTAAAGACGTGCAAACCCGCGCTTCGGACCAATTTCGAAGAACTTGACCCGTGTGACGATTTCGGAAATTGCCCCGGCCATCACCCAGACCGCCAGTCCAACACCGAGAGGGGCAAGCACCCGCTCCATGCCCCAGAGCCAGAAGGTGAAGAGGGTCATCAGCAACGCAAGTCCGAACGCCGCATAAAGCCGCTGGGACGCTGCCAGAAGGTCCCCCCGTTTCCAGGCTAGGATCGGACCGAACGGAACAGCCATCAAGAGCGGCACCATCAAAGGTCCGAAGGTCAGATTGAAGAACGGTTCACCGACCGAAATCATTTCGCCGGTGATTGCGTCCAGAACCAGCGGATAGAGCGTACCGACCAGAACAGCGGCAGTGGCCGCTGTCAGGAAGAGATTGTTGAGAACCAACCCGCCCTCCCGGCTAATCGGGGCAAACAAGCCGCCCTGTTTCAGCATCGGCGCACGCCACGCAAAGAGAGATAGCGAGCCGCCGATGAAGAGGCACAGAAGCCCAAGAATAAAGACGCCGCGCGACGGATCGGTGGCGAATGCGTGCACCGAGGTCAAAACGCCCGAGCGGACCAGGAAGGCCCCAAGCAGCGACAGCGAGAAGGTGAAGATCGCCAGGAGCACCGTCCATACCTTCAACGCTTCCCGTTTTTCCATAACGATCGCGGAGTGGAGCAGCGCTGTTCCGGCAAGCCATGGCATGAAAGATGCGTTTTCAACCGGATCCCAGAACCACCAGCCACCCCAGCCGAGCTCGTAGTAAGCCCAGTAGGATCCCATCGCGATGCCGAGCGTCAAGAAGCTCCAGGCCAGAAGTGTCCACGGACGGACCCAGCGGGCCCAGGCCGCATCTGTGCGCCCCAGAATGAGCGCAGCGACAGCGAAGGAGAAGGTGATTGAGAAACCGACATACCCGACGTAGAGCAACGGCGGGTGGATCGCCAATCCGATGTCCTGCAGAATCGGGTTGAGGTCATTGCCTTCGATCGGCGGATTTTCATACCGGTTGAACGGGTTGGACGTTGCCAGCATGAACAGCAGGAACCCAGCGGAAATCCAGCCCTGAACAGCCAACGTGGTGGCTCTGAGGTCATCCGGAAGATTGCTGCCAAACACTCCGACCAGAGCTCCGAAGAAGACCAGGATCAGCACCCAGAGCAGCATGGAGCCTTCATGATTGCCCCAGACACCGGTGATCTTGAAGAGAAGCGGTTTTGCCGAGTGCGAGTTCTCATAAACGTTCACGACGGAAAAATCCGAAGCAACATACGCCACGGTCAAAACCGCAAACGAAACAAGCACGAGAAAGAAGACGGTCACTGAGACCGGTGTCGCGACCGCCATCAGGCGGCCATCGCCTTTCAACGCGCCCCATAACGGCACCACCGACACAACCAGTGTCAAAGCAAACGCCAATACCAGAGCGTAGTGTCCGAGTTCGACCAACATTGTCCTGCGTCCCGTCCCTCAGGTTATGTCTTTGGATGCGTCATAGGCTGAGCGCCTGACAGCATTAGTTGGCAGCGCCCTCTCCGCCCTGCCAATGGCCCTGACCTTTCAGAGCTTCCGCCACTTCCTTGGGCATATAGTTCTCATCGTGCTTGGCCAGCACGCTGTCGGCAACGAAAACCCCGTCTGGCGTCAAAACGCCTTCGGTCACGACGCCCTGCCCCTCACGAAACAGATCCGGAAGAATGCCCTGATAAGTCACCGCCACAGAATGCGCGGTATCGGTCACGCGGAACTTCACGTTTGCGTCATCAGAGCGCTCGACAGACCCGTCTTCAACCAGCCCGCCAAGACGAATTCTCTGTCCTTCAGGAATTTGCTGGCTCGCGATATCGCTTGGGCTTTGAAAGAAAACAATCTGATCATTCAGCGCGAACAGGATCAATCCAAGTGCGACAGCCAGAACGGCCCCCGCGGATCCGATCAGTGTCAAACGCCGTTGTTTCCGAGTCATTTTAGTTCCGTCTAACGTTGCCTGCCCGCAAGATCCTGCCCCTATAGGACCTTGCCGCTGTCTCTATGACCCACTCAACCCCAGAGTGACTGCTGCGTCTTTGATCCTGGCCAATTCGGCTGGTCTTTCCGCGAAAACTTTTTCAGCGCGCCGATAGGTGTCGAACGCTTCGTCCCGTTTACCTAGGACCATGTAAGCGCGCATCAACTGGCCCCATTCTGCAACAGTTCCGCCATTGGCATCAATCCGTGCAGCAAGGCCCTGGACCATGGTTGTGATCATCTTCTGGCGATCATCATCACTCATCTCACCGGCGGCCTCGACATCAGCCTGGCTTGGACCTCGCAGAGCTGGAAGCAGTTCTGGTGTCTCTCCGGTCAATCCGGCCAATTCCCGCCGCGCAACCGGCACCCATGCCGCCTGAGGATCAGCTCCTTCCAGAAGGCTCTGCCAAGCATTGACGGCCTCATCCGTTTTCCCTTCCTGGGTCAGTGCCAGAGCGAGAAAAAACCGGGGCTTCACTGCTGTCGGCTCCAGATCCACGGCCTGCTGAAAAGCTGTTCGTGCCAGCTCGGTGATGACACCCTCATTGGACACGGTCATGGCTTCACCCATGTCCGTCAGCCAGTCTGGTCTTGGACCAAGGATCCGGATCGCGTTGGAGTAGGCACGTGCTGCAGAATCCGGCTGGCCCATCCGCATGTAGACCGGTGCGATTACCGCCCAGCCCTGACCGTCTTCAGGATCTTCCGCCAAGTGGCGTTCCACCCGGGCAACCAGCAGTTCGACCGGTTGCTCATCAGCCGGGGCCGACAAGCGGGCTGCAAGCGGCTGGTCTTGCAAGTCAGGCGATCCGAGAGCGAGATATGTTCCAAGGGCTGCAGCCGGCAACGCAACAAGCGCAATGACCTGAACGGATCTGATCCGCAGTTTTGAGACAGTGACCGTGCGCGGCTCTTCCTTCCGGTCGTGCACGGAGAGCAAGCGGCGCGCTGTTTCGGTACGAGCGGCTTCAGCGGCCTCTGCGTCGATCAGGCCGTCCGACAAGTCTCGATCAATTGCTGCCAATTGTTCTTTGTAAACAGCTGCGTCAGCTTGTGCCGCGGCTTCCTCAACAGAAGACCGCGACCGCGTCAGCGGCACAAGAACAGAAAGGGCCGCCAGCGCGGTCAAAACTGAGATCAGGATCCAAAAAATCATGGATGCATATAGACAACCGAATGTGTCGAAATGCAAGTAAATGCGTGTGTGACTGGCGGTCGCGGTTTAAAACCTGCGAACCGGACTTAACGCACCATCCAAAGCTCCAGAATCAAGCCCGTTTCAGGGCCTTTTTGATCAACCGGCGTTCAGGCGACGCGGCAGCGGCGTCATCGCCTGCGCGCGTCTTGGCCTTTGCAAGGGCCGCATGGCGGCTGCGCCGCAATTGGCCAGCATACTCCGCACCGAAATAGATTTCCGACAACATGATTGCAACATCGGCGGCGGCCTGATGCGCTTCCAGTTGCGGGCTCTTTGCCTTGCCAAGATCGGTGATCAAAGACCTGGTCACAATTTCCAGCGTCTGCTCGACGGTCTGGCGGGTGCGTTTGCTGATATCATTGACCGCGAATGTCTCAGATCCATTGCGCACCATATTGACGACCCGCACTGCGCGAACGGCATCGTTGATTGCCGTTTGGTCGACAATCAACTTGCCATCATTGTCCAGTTTTGGAACCTGAAGGGCCCGGCGTACTGCCGTATGCGCATTGTGGAGTTCCCGCGTGACAACATCAGAAATGCTGCGCTTTGTGTCAGCCAACCGGCTGTGCCACTTGCCCGTTACGGTTAAATCGACATCGCGTTCAATCCCTCGGACCAGCGAGTTGTAGTCCGACAAGGCGTTTGAAAACGCCACCGGATCGGGATTGTTGTTGCGGTGATCCACCGCGAGGATGTTCAGGCGTTCGGCCTCGCTCATGACCACATCAACAAACGGCGCAAACTGCGACCCTGCGATCACCTTCGGATCATCATCCCCGGCAAGCCGGCCGGCAAATGCACACAATGCTGAAGGCTTGTCAGCGCGGTCGACAAGAGCGGCGGCAACCAGCGGAAGATGGTCCGGAAAACGCTCCGAACATTTATCAACCATGCGCAGGACATCTTGGTCCTGCTTTAAGCGCCGTTCGTTGATCCGGTCTGGCATGGCTTCCAGGAACGGCATGAGCCAACGCTCGGATGAGAAGACCTTGTGAATGTCGCGAAGCTCGGAGATGCCGCGCTCACCGCCAAGCTCGATCCCCATGCGGCGGTGTTCGCGTTCATCTATTTCACCGCGCCTCAAAGCTTCACCGATCGCGTCCGCAGACCGGGTTCTCAGAGCCTGCACCAAGCCATCAACCCGTTCGCCGCTGACGGCGGCATTGCCCGCCTGCTCAAGCACAAGCTGAACGTCCGTCGGCATAACGTCCCGGCCGAGCCATTTCCAAACCTTGTTCAACATGCCGCGATGGATGCGGCCTTCCTGACGGTTCGGCAAAAACTCGTCGATCAAGAACCCGTCAAGGGACGTAAAGAACATGCGCTGGATTTGACCGCGGCGGTGTTCATTGCCTTCTGTATCGAGGGGGTGTGTCGATGGTTTGCGCAGGATCGCAAGGGCTGAATTGAGCACCAGCTCAATGTGCGGATCGGCATCGGCCTGGGCCTTCGCGCGCTCAAGATTACGCACAAGCGCCTCAATCGCCTTTGGACTGAGGCTGCTAAGATAGGTCCTGATTTTAGCCTGTAGCTGGTCCAGCTGTGTCATTCACGAGATCTATGGCAGCCAATGTTTCTTTATCCATGGTAAACGCCGAACCTTAAACAAGTATGTAGAAAACACGATGCCGTTACGCGACACGAATTGCAGCGAACACTTGCTATTTCAGGATTGTTGAAAGAATTCAGGGGCGTGTTTCGGAAAGACTGCCCGGCTATTAGCCGATAACCTTCCAGTCACCGCGATCCATTTCGCACGCCGTGCCGCGCGCCTGGAGAACACGACCCTGGAGAACCATTTCATGGGTGAATTCACGGCATTCCGTTTCGTTCACGGAATAGACAGGCCCGGGGAGAACACGGCCACTGCGGCCAGTCCGGTCATTTTGCCAGGCAACCGACACACCAACACCGCGTGCTCGCAGAGCCCGATCCTGTGCCTGTTCCGCGGCACGCCTGTCAGAAGGCTCCAGCGCTTCACCAAATTCATTGTTCACCAATACGGAGATCGCGGCGCTTGCTTCCGTGCCCGAGACGTTGCCTCTCGGATCGCCGAAAGACGAGCCCCATCCGCCCACGCCATTCGCGCCGGATGCGATGGAGCATCCTCCCAAAAGAGTGGCTGTGAGCAAACAAAGGGCGCTGCGCAATTTCATGCACCTAGTCTCCAAATCGGCTTTGTGGACCAAGTCAACGGGTAGCGACTCAGTGGTAACGTGACTTTGTGGCCGAACTTGGCCACGATATAGAAACATTGCCTGTGACCTACATCACATCTGATCACAGGCGATTTAAAAATCTGCAAACCATTCCGTTAGGGCATCAGCTGTCGCCAAGCAAGGGCAGGATCAACCGCGCCCTCAATCCCCCCAACGAAGACCGCCCAAGTTCCAGCCGACCTCCATAAAGCGCTGCCAAATCTGCCACAATCGAGAGGCCGAGCCCAGTTCCAGGGACAGTCTCGTCCAGGCGGCGGCCACGCTTGACGGCTTCAGCACATTGCTCCTCAGACAAGCCCGGGCCATCATCCTCGACACGGATTTCGACCATCCCGCGGGCACTCGATGCGTCCGCGATGGGTGTTGCCGTCACCTGCACCGCAGATTTTGCCCATTTGCAGGCATTGTCGATGAGGTTGCCGGACATTTCCTCAAGGTCCTGCCCCTCTCCGCGAAACCGCAACGTGGCATCTTCAAGGCCATCAAGGCGAACATCCCGCTCCCGATAAATTTTATTCATCGCCCGCACGAGCCTGTCCAAGACCGGCTGCACTTCGCATGACACGCCAATTACCCGACGTTGTGCGGCCATCCGGGCACGTTCCAGGTGATGCTGGATCTGAATCGACATCACCTCCGTCTGTTCGATGACCTTATCCGCCAGCGGGCCTTCCGATGCGCGGGCTTCATTGGAGATTACCGAAAGGGGTGTCTTGAGACCGTGAGCCAGGTTGCCGACATGGGTTCGGGCACGCTCAACGATTTCCTTGTTGGAGCCGATGAGCGAGTTCAGCTCCACAGCGAGCGGTGCGATCTCACGTGGCAAAGCTTCGTCGATCCGCTCTGCCTCCCCTTGGCGCACGGCGCTTAGGGAAGACCGTAATCGAACGAGCGGCCGTAGCCCGACACGGACCTGCAGAAACGTGGCCAAAACCAGTCCAAGCCCGACGATGAGAAGCGTCAGTGCGGCAAGGTGTGCGAACTCGCGAATATCGGCCCAAAAACCCGCAGTCGCAGCCCCAACAGCGATAACGTACGGCGTCTCGCCTACGGCGATGCGCTGTTGCATGACCCGGATTTCATCGCCTGTCGGTCCGGCAACAAAACCAGCTCCGGTCTCCGCCTCCCCCAATGCAGGCACTGCAAGTGGATCTCCAACAAGAGATTCAGAGGCGTAGAGAACCGTGCCTGTATCTGCCTGGCGGACGGTCCAGTACCAGCCGGACAGAGGCAGGGAAAACCGAGGGTCACCCAGATAGGTCGGCTGTTGGACCTGAGGCGTTGCACGCAAAACAGTCTCGTCGCTGGTCTCCAGCATTTCCGAAACAAGGGCCTTGATGTGAATTTCAAGTTGGGCATCAAACGAGCGCTCGCTGGCCCGTTGATAGAGGCTGACAAGAAACACACCGGCAATCGCAAGTGCCAGCGTCGACCATACGGCCGCCACCAACACGAGACGGCCAGCAAGGGAGCGCTGCGGCTTTACGGGCTCCGGAGCCGGCTCATCGGCACCTTCCGCGTTCTCAGTCGTCACGGGCCTCTCCCAGACGGTACCCGAGGCCGCGGATAGTTTCGATCATGTCGGCCCCGATCTTCTTGCGGAGGCGGCCCACGAAGACCTCGACCGTATTGGAATCACGGTCGAAATCCTGATCGTAGAGGTGCTCGGTCAATTCCGTCCGGGAAATAACCTTCCCCTGATGGTGCAGGAGGTAGGACAAGAGCCGGTATTCATGGGAGGTGAGCTTGATCGGAGAACCATCCACCGTGACCCGGCCGGCTCTCAAGTCCAGCCGGACGTTGCCGCAGGTAAGCTCGTTGGAGGCATGACCGGCAGCCCGGCGCACCAAGGCCCGAACGCGCGCCAGAACCTCTTCCATATGAAAGGGTTTTGCGACGTAATCATCCGCACCGGCATCAATTCCGGCCACCTTGTCTGACCAGCGGTCACGGGCGGTGAGGATCAGAACGGGCATTGTCTTCCCGTCGCGCCGCCATTTTTCGAGGACTGACAAGCCGTCCAGCGTCGGAAGCCCAAGATCGAGGACAACCGCATCATAGGGTTCGGTGTCTCCGAGGAAATGTCCTTCTTCGCCGTCGAATGCGCTGTCCACCACATAGCCGGCCTCTTCCAATGCGGTCATAAGTTGGCGGTTCAGGTCTTTGTCGTCTTCAACAATTAGCAGGCGCATGGGTCTTCATTTGCTGGCTGGGGGAGTATCGGGTGTTTGATAAGCGCTGGGTATACCGGTCAACGGTTCGCATTGACTGTGACATTGGTCACCTGTCCGTTCTTTAAAACAGACAAGACATACACATATCCGCCACCCTGGCGGCATAACTGCGCCTTGATGATTTCACCGCCGGCTTGCCCGGCCACCGCACCGAGCGGCTGTGCCTGGCCGCTGGCCACCACGGCACGCGCTTCGGCCTGCGACAGGCAGTTTGCGCTTGCGGCACCAGTTACGGCCAACAACAAAAACAGGGCGGTTACAAAGACTTTCACAAGTCGAATCCTCAAGACATCAGCAGTTGATGCGCAAGGTGTAACCAAACCAAGCTGAACGCAAGCTGAACCGGTTTCCAGATTACCGGGAAACGGTTCAGCTTGCGCGGCCTTCAAACCACTCTGCGGTCAGTTCGCCAAGGTGAGTTCATCCGTCTGCAGATCGTCGTAACGCCCCTTGAAATGGTCAAACACCTGCAGTGTTCGCCGGGCGATCCCGGTCCAACCGAAGACACGGCGGGCAAATCGCGCCCCTTCCACCGACAAGGTCTCCCGCACCCACGGATACTGCATGGGCATGTTCAACATGGTCGCAAATTCTTCCGGGCGTTTGGGATCGGCAACAAGAGCGTGGCGGCCGAACTCCAACTGATCAAACAGCCCCCCATGAATGGTCACCACTGTCGGTGTCCCGCAGGCCATGGCTTCCACAGCGGTCATGCCGAAGGGCTCGTAGCGGGACGGCAGGGCAAAAATGCCGGGCGCGCGGTAAAAATCGGCAAGGTCTTCATCGGCGACATATCCCCGCCAGCTGATCTTGTCTGAAACGCCGAGCTCCGACGCCCGCTGTTTCCACTGACCCAAGAGCGCATTGTCGCTGTCGGAATTCGCACCTGCTGCGAGCACAAGCCGGGCATCCGGCTGCATTTTCAAGAGGCTTGGGAGCGCCTCGATAATCAGATCATAGCCCTTGTTCTCCGCAGCACGCCCGACAACGTAAATGTCGGTCTCGCGAATGTCGTGTTTCTGCCGGACGGCGGCAACGCGTGACGGTGTTGCAGGCGTGAAGCGGGCCTCATCGATTCCCGGAGGGATCATCGAGATATGATCCTTGGGCAGTTGATAGTGTTCGGCAATCAGATCGACCTGCTGTTCGGTCGTCGCGATCACATGGTCGCAATTGCGATAGAGCACAAACTCCTTCTGGATCCGCTCATCAAACCGATATCCAGCCATCTCGGCGGCATCTGCGCCTTCCATGTCGTGCTGTTTCCACCAGCCGAGCGAATGCGGCGTGTGGATGTGCGGGATCTGGAGTTCTTCGGCAATCTTCTGACCGGAAACACCGGCATCCCAATAGTGCGAATTGATCACGTCATACTGCAGTCCGCGATGCCGGATCATGGCAAGCGCGTTGGTGACGAAGTCACCGTACCAGTCGTGCATGTCCTCTTTGCGGATGAAGTCTTTGCCGCCGAAGGGAATTCGAACCACGCGCAGGTTTTCATTGATGATATCTTCGGCTGGCTGATCTTCAAATTGCCGCGTCATCACATCAACGTGGTAGCCAAGCCGCGCGAACCTTTTGGCCAGCTCGAGGACGAAAACCACTTGCCCGCCCGTGTCCGGCTTGCCGAGTTCCGGCGTTCCGGCCACATAGCCATGCAGGGAAATCATCAAAAGCGAACCAACGTTCTGCTTGTTCATGTCGTACCAACCTTTGTTGTGTTTCAAGTCTCCGTCTTTCCCAGGCAGTTCTTTTTGATTGTGCCGTGTTTGTTTCTGTTAAGTGTAAGGCTCGAACTAATTTTCAACGTCTGACCGTGGAATGGCGTTGAACGCCGTCAATCCTTCAAGGACGCCGGCCGCATGATGGGCTGCGGCGTGATAGGTCTTGTCTTTCGGCATCGCAGCCAACAGTTCCGGGCGGGCGTTGCCGACAGCAATGGCTTTGCCTGCGGCTTCAAACAAGGCCAGATCGTTGCCGGAATCTCCGGCTGCAATCGTGTCTTGCAAGTCGATCCCGAGATGATCTGCCAGATGGCGCATGGCAGCGTCCTTGCCCGCCTCTGGCGCCAGAATGTCGAGATCGCTCTTGCCGGAAAAAATATGTTTGAAGGAAAACCCGGCGTCTTTGAGGCGCTGGATAACCAAGTCCGCCCGCTCCCGGCCGGGCACCGCGAAACTCGCCTTGCCCGGCGTTTGAAACACCGCGTCATGCGGCGTATGGCCCATCTTGAGCACCGCTTCGCGGATATGAACGTCCGGCCAGGCGTCGAACTGCTGCGACCAGGAGGCTAACAACGTGCCCTGAAGCCGGATTTCTGTCCCCAAACCGGTGATCACAGCATCTGGCGCGAAAGTCGCAGGGAAATAAGACCGGAGCGTTTCGTCGACACTGAGCGCCGGCCGGCTGGAATTCAAGGCAATCTTGAGCCGACCGCGGTGCCGCTCCAGAACCTGCCACAGCCTGCGAAGCGCAGCGGGGTCCCCGGTCAGCGTGTCATCGATGTCCGAGACCAGAAGAAGCGGTTTCGCATTGTCGTTTTCCGCGCGCACTCAGGCCTCCTCTTCCGGGGCAAAATATGTAGCGGTGTAGACCTGCTCTGCCGCAGCTTCCGTCACTGGGCGGCTTAACGTCTCTATCGTCAAATGGCTGAGGCAAACCGCAGCGCTCTCGGTGTAAAACCCGACCCCGCCCTCGGCGAAACTGTCATCAACCAGCGACAACACCACATACCCATCGACCGAAAACTCGATATACATCCCGTGAGCGACCACCTCGACCTGCCAAGGCCCATGCGCATTGCCCCGGAAATGGGCTTCTTGCAGCGGTGCATATCGGAAAGCGTGCTCGAATTCCGGCGTCGGATTGGCGCCCCAGGCGCGCATCTGGGCGATGCCGTTAACCAGATCGAGCGACAGATAATACCCGTCCCCCTCATCATTCATGCGCAAGACAAGACCGGTCTTGCCCAAACCCTCAAGGGTCAGTTCGGCCCGCAGCCGGAAATCCTGGTGAAGGCCGGGCATTAGAAAAGCCTCGTACCCGCTCTTGCAAGACAGATGCAGGCCGTCTTCGCGGTCAATCACCGAAGCATGCGGATTGGCGTAGAGCTTTTTGCATTGATAGGAGGCGGTTACACTCTCGCTGCGCGTCACCAGATCGTTGAAGCCTGAAAAAGACTTCGCTTTCAGCCGGCCCGCGGCATCCGTCACCAGTTCCTTCGGCGGGGGCAGCAGCTTTTTGACGCTCTCCCGGCCGTAAACGACTTCCGTTTTTGAGAAGAAGTTGAACAGCAGCAAATCGCCACCGTTTTTACAGATGCGCCCCGCATAGTTTCCCGACGGCATCAAGACATTGTCGAAGAAGTTTTCATACGGCCCACGGAGCTGATCGGCATACCAATAATGGATTTTGATGTCCTCGCGGATCGAGCCCATCAGGTAATACCGGCCGTCCAGCTTGAAGAGGTTCGGCACCTCCACATCATCATACAAACCGGGCCGGTGAAGCGGTGCTTCAAAAACGAACTGATCGGGCGCTTCCTCAACGGCGAGCGACACACAGCCCCGCCGGATGATCGGCCCGTCCTTGATCCGGGCTGAGGCAAGTAGCAGGCGCTCTCTTGTATCGGGATCCTGAAAATAGAATGGATCGCGGAAGCTGACCCATTGCCGGCCTTCATCAATCGAGTTTTCGTAATGTGGCCCCGGCACCTCGATCGGGTAGGTTTTCGAGGTCGAGCGCTCCCAATGGTAAAGATCCTTGGACCGCGCAAGACCAACCCGTTGCACCCGCCCGAATTCCGACCGCGCAAGGCCGGTATAAAACATCCGCCAGCTGCCGGGCCGTTCGGGATCCGGGGTCACATGCATGGTCCACAGCATGTCATCGTCCCAATCGCCCGGTTCCCCGACGAACAGCGCATTTTTGACACGCCGCCAGGTCATCCCGTCCGGGCTCACGGCGTGTGCAATAAAGTCGTGATTGGGCAGAACGAGGTGAAAAAGATGAAACAGGCCGTCGTGATAGACCACATCGACATCGCCGATGTCGGATCTCAAGAAACCATGGGATGCATACATGCCCCGAGCGTACCCCGGCTGTTTTGATATCTTCAAGTCTAGCCGGAATTTATTTTGCAACGCAACATGAAACAGTGCTTGTTCTTTGAGACAGGAAAACCAGTTACCCTGCCATCATGGCTCAACTTCATCGCAAGAACGCATCGCCTCGTGAACTGCCGCGCCAACGTTTGAAAGCCGTCCTAAAGGCCGGGATTGTTTGCGGCCTCGCGGGCGTCCTGCAATTGGCCGGCAGCGCCACGTCGCAAGCCTGTTCTGTCGCGTTGGTTCTGGCAATGGACAGCTCCGCCAGCGTTGACGCCCGGGAGCACCAACTCCAGATCAACGGCCTCGCAGATGCATTTTTGGACCCGGATGTGATCAACGCCATCGAAGTGGTTGGTGGAATATACGTTACCGCATTTGAGTGGAGCGGCCGCTATCAACAGGTCGAGCAACTGAGCTGGCGGTTCCTCAATGACGGCGCCAGCGCAGCTGCCGCGTCCAACACTCTTCGGCAAGCCGGCCGCGGCTACTCAGAGTTTCCGACCGCGCTAGGCTATGCGCTCGGACATGCGGCCGTTTTGATGAAACAGGCCCCCGCCCATTGCCGCCGGAAGGTGATTGATGTTGCCGGGGATGGCATCAACAATGACGGGTTTGGCCCCGACAGCGCCTATAAGGCGTTTGACTTCAACGGCATCACGGTCAACGGCCTGGTAATCGCCGGACCGGACTCGGTACCGGTCGACTACTACCATGCCGAGGTAATCCGCGGCCCCGGCGCGTTTGTCGAGGTCGCCGGCACTTATGATGACTATGCAGAAGCGATGAAACGCAAGCTCATCCGCGAAATCATCGGCAGCGGTCTGGCGTCGGCTGACTAGGCCGAGACTTCTCACCAAAGCTATGCCTGGCGGCGCCCTGCTTGTTCAGTCAGTGCATTCTCAAGTTTGGCGAAAGACCATCTCTCACCCAAGGCCCGCAACATCAATTGTTTCTGGGTTTCTGGTGCCAACCCGCCAACAGGAGGATCACGGTCGAGATTGGTGGGAAACGAATACCCCTCCGCACAGGCCGAAACCGTTGCTTTTAATGCCTGCCTTTCAACCGTCCCCGACAGAACTTTGTCCAGCAGCACCGGATACAGTGCGCGGCACATTGCCATACGGTCTACGCTTTCCATGGCCCGGCCAAACGCGGAGGAAATTTGCAGAAGATTTGCCATGCGTTGGATGTTTGAACTCGTGTTGGCACCAGCCGCATGAAACAGCGCCGGGTTGAAAAACACCGCGTCCCCCTTCGACAGGGGGAGCTGAATATGGGCGCCTTCGAAGTAGTCCTTGAACGCCTCCAGGCGGTAAGCGGCATATCCCGGACGGTAGAGCTGGGAAAACGGCAGGAGTTTGGTCGGCCCGCTTTCCAACGGCATGTCCGTATGCGCAACAGCTCCCTGCAGCGTCATGACCGGTGAGAGGTCGTGGACATGCGCCGGATAGCGCGCGCAATCCTCCGCAGTCTGAAACCCAAGGTGATAATCCCGGTGGGCTTGCTGAGCAGCGCCGCCCGGCCGTACCAGATTGACTTGGGCGGTCATTTGATAATTCGGGCCAAGCCAGGCTTCACAAACCGTATCAAGCGCCGGGTTTGCAAAATAATCTGCAAAGACATCCGGAGCCGCCAGACACAGTTTTTGCAACGAATTCCAGATCCGGTCATTCGACCCGGCGGCAGCAAAATGGTCGGCACCACCGCCACTTTGGGCTTTTTCCTCCGCAATGATCTGATTGTAAACGTCTGTTGCCTGGTCAATCGGCCCCGTGTCGGGGTAGGCCCCTTCCAGAACAAGAACACCGGAGAGATCCTTGAGCACTGTCGCCCACTCGGCCATGAGCCGGCGCCGGCTGCTCTCACCTTGCAGTGTATTCTGCAGGTCATTTATCCGATAGACGGGGACGTTCTTCGAAACACGGTCCGCATGTGGCACGTCCGCCATATTAAGCTGGCGGGCGGTTAAGGCGATGAACGCGTCCAGATCACAGCTTGTCTCATCGAAGTAGCCGGTAGGGGTTAGCTGCTTATCCATGGTGTCCTCCCTGACTGGATCTTTTGAAGAACTTACCAGTCAAGGGACTTGCGAACGGACGAAAAAACCATCAAGAATCCATCAAATGACACATCGCTTTCCAGTGAAGGAAATTGCACTTCAAGCCGGTTTGAGCACCGCGACCGTTGACCGTGTCCTCAACAATCGCGCCCATGTCAGTCCGCAGACCCGCCGCCGGGTACAGGATGCGATTGAGGAGCTCAGCCGTCAGGAGGGGCAGCTGGCCGCCCGTGGAAGACGCGTTTTTCTGGATGTTCTGGTGGAAGCTCCCACGCGTTTCAGTCGCGAAATCCAACGAGCCAGCGAAGCGGTATTGAGCGAATTCAAACCCATCGCAATCCGGCCAAGGTTCAAGCTGTTTGAGACGATGACACCAGAAGACTGCGCTTTGGAACTGGAGAGGATCGCCCGGCGGGGAAGCCAGGGTGTGTGCCTGAAGGCCCGCGACACCGACCTCGTTCGCGCGGCGATCAACGCCCTGACGGACAGAGGTATTCCGGTGGTCACCGTTTTCACTGACAATCCGGGCTCAGGTCGTCTGGCCTATGCCGGTCTGAACAACATTCGGGCCGGTGAAACCGCCGCCTATCTTATGCACAAGTGGCTGCCGGCCGACGCAGCCACTGTGCTCACCACACTGAGCCAGCACAGTTTCCAGGGAGAAGAACACCGATATGAAGGGTTCAGCAAGCAGATGCGCGCATTGCGCCCGTCAATTCAGCTGCTGGACGCCAGCGGCGGTGGCGGACACAATCCGGCGACTGGAAAGGAAGTAACCGGGCAGGTTTTCAATCAGAGACGGATCGATGGCGTTTATTCCATGGGAGGCGGAAACCGGGCCATCCTCGCCGCTCTGGAAGACATGGGGCTCCAGCCAACCACTTTTATCGCGCATGATCTGGATGAGGACAATCTTGAGCTTCTTGCCCAAAACAGACTGTCAGTTGTGCTCTATCATGATTTGAAATGCGACATGCGGGCGGCATTCCGGCAGTGTCTCGCCTTCCACGGGCTCGCGGAGGCGCCATCGCAGCTGGAAAGTGACATCCAGATTGTCACCCCGGTGAACCTGCCGGCAGACTATGCGTAAGCAACGCGCTTTTTCTATGGATCCGGTTTGCCGTGGCCTTCCGCCTCCATCAGGCGATAAAAATCCTTGAGGGTTGTGCCGGGTTCCGGCCGGAACTTTTCGCCTGTGTCCTTGACGTCCGCCATGCGGTCCAAGCGGAACATTCGGAAATCATTGCGTAATTCACACCAAGCCACCAGCGTCCAGACTTTGCCCCAAAACCAGAGGCCGAGGGGCCGGAGCACACGGTCCGAGGTCTGCCCCTTGGCGTCCGAATAGGAAATCGACAGGCGTTTCCGGTTGTCGGCGGCAAGCTCCAGAAAGTCGATCAAGGCGCGCACGTCCTCGGTCATTTCCGGGGCAAAAGCGTGGATTTCGATCTCGTTCTGGCGCACGCGCATCCGCTCCGGGATGACAGCGTCGATCTTGACCATCGCCTCTTCGGCGGCGCGGGCCATCGCTGCCCCGCCCCAGGCCCGGATGATCCGGGCCCCGGCCAAAAGCGCTACGATTTCATCGCGGGTGAACATGAGAGGCGGCAGATCATAGCCATCGCGCAGAATATAGCCGACCCCGGCCGCGCCCTCGATGGGCACGCCCGAGGCCTGAAGGTCGGCGATATCGCGGTAGATGGTCCGCTCAGAGACTTCCAGCCATTCGGACAGCTGGCGCGCCCGAACGAGGCGGCCGCCGCGCAGATACTGAACAATCTGAAACAGGCGGTCGGCGCGTCTCATGCGGGTGCCGCCTTAGCTGTTGACGGCGAACATGCCGATGGAATTGCCGTCCGGATCAATGCCGTAGGCAAACCGACCGGCCGGGATCGGGATCGGATCGGAAATGACCTCACCGCCCGCCTTGGCAAACCGTTCCATTGTCTCCTCCAGCGTGTCCGGGCAGGCAATGTGGATGGTCGGACCTGTACCCTTTTCAGCCGGTGTGCCCGGATAAAGATGCCCGGCAACTCCGTTTTCTTCGCTGGTCGGGAACATGGCAAAAGGATTTGGCCCCATATCAGTGACAAGGTTCAATTCTGTCTGAAAGACGTTGTTGTAGAAGACAATCGCCTTGTCCAGATCAGAAACGGGAATTTCCATCCAGACGTTGAAATGCTGAGGTTTGAAAGTCATCGGAATGCTCCTGAATTGCGGTAACAGGAAGCACCCTATCAGCCCCCTCCTGACAGCTTCCTGTCAGGAGGTTTCAGGAAATTTTGCTCATCTGTTAAAAGGCCACAACCCGCACTCGGCAGCGGCCGTTTGAATTTGCTCAGACTGCGTTCAAAGACTGCTCAAGTTTTCCTTGAGCCATAGAAAAATCGCGCCGCGCCGTTGCCAAAGCCATAGGAGAATGGCGCTGAGGCTGGGAACCCCAGTGAGGATGAGGGCGGCTAGTGCGCCAGACAGATCTTCCAGAAGAAGCCCGCTGCCGGTGAGAAGTGTCAGGATGCCGACCAGCCCCGTGCCGTTTCGAAGGGAGATGGCCCGCTCCAGTGCGGATCGGGTGGCAGGTCCGGGGATGCCATCAACGGCCAAGGGCGGATAGGCCTTTTGAAAGTCCTTGACCGCCGCCTTTGTCTCAGATCCGAAAAACCCGTCAATAGGCCCCGGGTCAAAGCCAAGCACCTTCAAGGACCGCTGCAACTCCATGATGTCGCTGCCGGGGGCTGGCGGTGCCGCGGCTGCGGCAAGTCCGTAGTCGCCGTGTTCCAGCAGCCGTGCTTCCGCCGTCCGGCGTTTGACCAGCCCTTTCAGGCGCTGCCCGCCTGCCGTCAGGCCCGTTTGCGTCAGAAGGCGGGCGGCCTCGGAGACCTTGCCCGTTTTCAGCTGCTGCGCCCAGCGCCAGGAAAGCGCCCGGCTGCCGAGATTGTAGACCACCGAGACACAGGCATCGAACTGGGTCTGCGGCAAACCGGGAAGACCTTTGCGCACGGGGGGCGCATATTCCTCATCCAGAAGTGTCAGCAGCAGCTTGTTGGCCTGATCCCGCGAGATCCTGTCCCCGACTGCAAGGCCGCGGCCATGCCGTTTACGCCACCAGCCGGCAAAGATCCGGCTGCGCATGGTAAATCCGTATCCAATGGTGACCACGCCGGCGGGGTCCAGATAGCCCCGCGAAACATAGCCCTCATGTGCAGCCAGAAAGGCGAGCCCCTGATCGCTGACTTTCATGCGTTTCTCCCGGATTGGATGTTCAAGTCAAAGACGCGGTGATGTGTTTGCTGTGATCGCTCACGCTTCAGGCGCAACGGGAAAGAAGCAGTGCACCGCAAGACGCACAGTGCCGCCGCTAAACGCACCGCCGTTCGCTGTGAGCCGGACAGTGGTATCGGCGTAGAACGCAGTTGGTCCGATCACGCCAAGATTGCTGCTGCCCGCAGCTATCCCCAAGGACCCGCCGAACTTGGACGGCTCGCCTGATAATCCGCAGTCGTAGGACGATGCCCCGGTGACTGCGGTCACTGTGCGGCTGGAGACGCAATAAACGATCGCCCGGTTCGGGATGATCAGTCCTGTCTCGGCAAAAGCGCCAGACAATGCGGACAGCTCGGCCTCGATCACCCGGTGCTCGCTTCGCGCCCCGAAGCCGCTGCGCGCCAGAATGCGGGTTTCGGAGAGCGGACCATCCATGTCCCGCCAAGCCCCGGAGAGAAACCTGAGGTCCAGCCCCTCCGCCAGCACATGAATGGTGAGGCCCTCAAAGGGCGCATGAAACGCCCATGCCCCGTTGCGCCATTCGGCCAGCGCCCCGTCCCGGCCCGCCCAGTCGCCCGTGGCACTTGCTGCAATGAGAAACAAGTCCCCCTCATTGGCGGCGGGCGGCGCAGTCAGATCACGGGACTGCACGACCGGATGGCTGAGGGCATCGAGCGTCAGAAGCGCCTCGTTGTGAGTGACATGTTTCTGGGCCTGCGCGGCCGCCAGCAACGGGAGAGCAAGACGGAAGGTCTCAGACATGACGGACAGCCTTTCGCTCATAACCGCGCCCGGTGCGTTGGGAGAGCTGGGCAACGGCAAAATGGATTTCGCCGAGTGTTCCGCCGAAGTCGGCAAGTTCTTCGGCGCCTGGATAAAGGACAGTTGAGTTGTCGGAGGTCAGCGTGCGCAGAACCACGCCCTGGTCTGTCAAGATGTCGATCTCATAGGCTTCAAACTCCTCGCCAAGCGGCACTTCGGCCTGTTCCCAGCTGAGACCGCTGTCCCGCGTCTGGCGGATCCAGCTTAGGACAATGCCGCCCCCCGTCCGACGGGCCTTGAGGTGAACCGGGGCCAAGGGCCTGGCCGCCCGCTGGGTACTCGCATGGCTCACTGCCACCGCCGCCGGATCGTCCAGCGCCCGCCCCTCCGGCACAATGCGATAGTTGAGGCTGAGGCCGGATTGATCGCTGGAGATTGGCACCAGCGGTGTCCTGTCTTCTGCGATCAACACCACATCTGCCCCCAAAGCCGCACCGCTTAGCATGTCGGTTTCCGTGCCCCTTTGCCCCCGCAACAAGGTGCTGAGCCGGTAGGTCTTCGGCGCAATAAGTTCCGCGGTGACAAATTGCAGGACCTCCCAGCCTCCGGACTGGCAGCGCACGGCCATTGCATTCGCGCCCGCCAAAACGTCGGCTTCAGTCCGGCTTTGCAGCTGGCCGTCAAGGAGCGTGACCTCCAGAGTGTTTGCGCGGTCAAACACCCACATCGGCCCCGGTGCCAACGGCACGGCCAGGGTTCCGATACTTGCTGGCGCGGGAATGCTCATGACGGCTGCAAAACCGGCCTCCGAGGCGCTGCGCATCACAGTCAGTCCGCCCGGCCAGGGTTTGGCGTAGGCCGCAATGCGCACGGCATCGTCCGGATCGCTGGCGTTAAGTTTTGGCAAATCCAGAAACACGACATAAGGCGGGCTCAAGTCGGAATTCTGGTACCCGCCGCCCGGAGCATCCGGCCCGCCTGCAGCCGGCGACAGCTCCGCCGTCATCCGCACCGCCTCGATCCGGCGGATCCCGGTATCTTCAATCGATGTCACGCGCACGGTGAGCGGCGGGTCAAATGTGGCGGTCGGCGTTCCGCTCAAGGCAACGACGTCGCCCGGTTCCAGATCAATCCGGTCGGGGCCAACGGCAAACGACAGCCGTTCGCGTTCCGACCAGATCCGGTGAAGACGCCGGTCTGCTGCAATACTCAAGGGTTCGGGCATGGAGCATGCCGGCAGGATCTGCGTTTCCACCTGGCGGCTGCCGCCTTCCAGTCTGCGGGACGTAGAGACCCGGCGGCGGAAATCGCTGACCGGATCATCCGCCCCGAAGCGGATTTCAGCGGAGAGTTCGCTCGCCTGTGCCCGTGTCCGCGAGAGAAGGCTGTCCTCCGCCCCCGGGTCGGCAAGGCCGTCCGCGTGAAGGGTGGTCACTGTTTCCGGCAGAACAGTCGAAAGCTCGATATGCGTGCCCCGGTCCGAGGCCTGACCGGAGAACGCGGTCAGCACGGGCTCCAGCACATCGCGCGCGCTGACAGGGCCGCTCAAGGTGTATCCGTCGAGCCCCCCCGCAAGACGGAAGACCTTTACATCCTCTTCCAGGACGCCGTAGTCGGCGAGCACCGCCTTGCACAGGCCTTGAATGGAGATGCCGCCGAGCCGGCCCGACAACCAGTGCCCGAGCCGCCAGTTGCCCCCATCGGCCCAGACGTTGGAGAACATCGGAAAGGCCGGAAACGGGCGCGCGTCCCAGGTCCAGAGATAGATCCCGTCCGGATCGACCATCGGTCCGCCATAGACTTGAGACACGGGATTGTCGCCCGCATCAAATTCCGGATGGCTGTTCGACCACCAGCTGAGCGAGGCTTCCAGCGCCCGGCGCTGGCTGACATCATCGCGAAAGCCGCGAGAGAAGTAAGGAAACCCACTTTCCGATGACTTCGGGTCGACAAAAACATTCGGCTGGTTGGCGCTCCGGTCGATCGCCGGAAAGCCAAGCTCGGTAAACCGTACAGGCTTGGATTGCGGCACCCAGCCGGTCGGGGCTGCGTCCTCAACACCGCCCACCCGCTCGTAATGCAGTTCTTGCCAAAAACTCCAGATGTCCTTGGTCCGAAAAACCCAGGCCTTGTTGTAGGCGCCATCCATGATGGCGGTGCGGGTGCCCGTGGCCCGGTCCGCGCTGCTGGCATAGTACCAGTCGTAATATTCCCCGCCCTTGACCCCGCCACGCAGGTTCGCAAGGTCATAGCCACTGAAGCCACCGTCCGGATCGCCGTCATCGCGCAGATCGCTCAAGGGCAGATAGTTGTCGATGCCGATATAGTCGATCTCCGGCGACGCCCAGACCGTATCGAGCGGAAAGCGGAGTTCGGTATCAGAGACCTGATGCGCCCCATATTCGGACCAATCCGCCGCATAGGAGATTTTGACGTCGCTGCCGACAAGTGCCCTGACGTCTGACGAAAGCAAGCGCAGCTGATCCGCGAACGGATAACTGCCACCACCGGCATGCGCGCGGGACAGGCCCCGCATTTCCGTGCCGACCAGAACGCTTTCCACCCCGCCTGCCGCCTTGGCGAGCGCCGCGCAATGCAGGATGTGCCGGCGGAACGACCATTCATCCGGCCCGGAATAGGTGACAGTGCCGCCGCTGACGGAAAAATGCGCCGCCGAGGCCGTCCCTGTGAAACTTGCAACATCCGCCGCAACCGGGCCCACCGGAACGATGCGCCCCCGCCAGGGGTAAGGGGCCTGCTCGGCGCTTCCATATGGGTCCGGCAGACCGTTGCCCGGTGGCACGTCCATCATGATGAACGGATAAAGCAGGACCTCAAGACCGTGCGCCTTCAGATCCTGAATTACAGCAATCACGCTGCTGTCCGACGGTGTGCCGCCATAGGCGGGCCGACCGTCAATGCGTGACACCTCTTCGGCGTCGTCCCGTTCAAGACCTGCAACACGCCAGACATCGCCCACCGTGACCGTGCCATTGGCTTCCACCTTCGGCCGGACGGTGCAGGATCCGGCGCGCAGGTCATCGCCGAACCAGGCGACAACCAGCGCGACACGCTTGAGATTGGGACACAGCGCCAGAAGTTCCTCGATGGATTCAGCCCAGTCGGATACCGCCGCCACCATATGCCGGTTGATGGGCCGCTGCTCGCCGGGGCCCAACACCTCGGAGACCACACCCGGCGCGTAGGCGAACTCCCCGGCGCCTGGAATGATCGTGATTGCCCGGACCTGGTTTTCCAGCGGTTCGACCGGCCGGATCACCTCAAAACTCAATTGCGGCAGACGGTTGCCGAAGGGGTCCAGATCCAGCCGTTCAAAGACCACATAGGCCGTGCCCCGATAGGCGGGCGCCGTGTCCTGAAACGCTGCAATCAGTGGGTCGGGCATCTGATCATCCGACCCGTAATAGACCCGAAAGGTGATTTGCCGTGTGTCGAGCTCCTTGCCGTCCGCCCAGATCCGGCCGACCCGGGCGATTTTTCCTTCGCACAGGCCCACGGCGAAATTGGCGAAATAACTGTAGGTGGTGACGGTCGCGGTGCTGCGGCTGCCGCCCGCCTTGCCGCCCTGCTCTTCCGTGGTGACGACTTCCTCGAAGTTGGTCGCCCAGATCAGCTGCCCTGCAAGGCGCACCCGGCCATAGACCTTCGGGATGGAAGCGCCCTCGCTGGACGATTGCACGGAAAGATCCGCCAGGCGGCTGCCTTCAATGTCCCGTGAGGCCCCGCCGCCAAACATGGACTGATCGATCAGGTTTCCGGCAAGCGCGCCCGCCGCCTTGCCGATCACCCCGCCAAACCCTCCCAGCCCAAAGGCGGCCCCGGCCGCTTTTCCCGCAGCTGCCAGCACAAGCGTCGCCATTAGACAGTCTCCTTCGGAAAGGTAAAACTTGCTGCGATCCGCCGCTGCCAGCTTGGCACAAGCGGGCTTTCGATCACTCCCACCCGCTCATAGGCATGGATAAGACGGGGGGCCGCTTGAAGCGGCGCACTCAGGATGCCGACATGTTTGGCCGGCATGCCGTCGCGCCAGCGGAACACAAGCACATCGCCGGGTTCAGTGGCCTCCGGCGGGATTTCCAAAAGCCAGCGCCGTCCGGCCTCAAGCAGCGTTTCGCGCCCGCCGGTCTCCGCCCAGTCCGCCGAATAGGGCGGCATCGCCTGCGGCTCGTCCCCATAAAGCGCGCGCCAGATGCCGCGCAGGAGACCCAGGCAATCGCTGCCCGCGCCCCGGCAACTTGCCTGATGGCGGTAGGGCGTGCCGATCCAGCGGCGCGCCTCGGCAAGCACCGCGCTCCGGCCGTTCCCCATAGCGTCACTCGACACGAGCGCTGCCATCGTTGAGGCTTGTGTTGCGGTTTGGATAGGATAAGGCGAAATCGCTCCCCGGCATATGCGGAAACCCCTGATAATTCAGTTGATTGGCAAACTTTGTCCGGCAGGTTTCCAGATCCTTGGAACAGCCAGCCCGGACCTCAATTTCCGTTCCCGGTGCAAGTGCCTCGGGCGCAGGCTGGAACAGCGACAGAACCGACACGGCACCTTCCTGCCGGTGACTGGCAACCTCCGATGCAAATCCGGCAAGCGGTCCGGTCAACACCGTCACCCTGCCCCGGCTGAACCAGCCATTTGCATAGGTCTCCAGCCCGGTGACGCGGAGCCATTCGCGTTGTGCGACTGTCACCGTGGCCGTTGCCTGATAGGCCGGGTTGGTCAGATCAACCTTGCACCGGCTGTCGCCAAGATCCGCATCGCAAATGCGGGCAAACACCCGCCCCTGCCGGCTCTCCAGAAGATGCGCCAGCCCCCGGAGCTCTGCCCGAAACACCGACCCTGCACGGCCGACCTCGCCGATGCGGGCGCGCCTCAGCAAGACATGATCCGATGGCGTCTGCCAATTGACCAGAAAGACCCGGACGTCCGCATTGTCCCACAATCCTGCTTCCAGATCCGTCTCCAAAAGCGCCGTGCTTTCCAGCGTTCCGGAGACATCCCCGCCCCCGGTGGCAAACTCCGGCCCATCGCTCATCGCCGATGGTGAAAGGCCGTTTTGCGGCTGGCAAACAACCCCTTCCACGCTCAAGGCCCGGTCATGATCGGTAAACCCGAGCCGGACGCCATCTGCGCGCGTGACGATCCAGCAGGTCGCAAGGGTGGTAATCCGGCCCGCAAGATGCGCGGCCAGGTCTGGCGGCAGAGTCTTCATGATTTTCCCGAGTAGCTTTTAGAACCGGATCTCGACCAGTGGGATCGATGGAATGTCGCCGGCTTCGAAATGGGTCAGGCTGAGATCCAGGCGGTCGGTGTCGAACCGGACCGGCACGTCAAACAAGAAACCGGCCGTGATCGCACTGCCACCCGGCGGTGCGGCGGAAAACACGATGTCTCCCATCGACGCATCGACCACAAAGTCCATCCCGGCGGTTTGTTCTACCCCGGTCACTGCTACCCGCACACTGCTGGCAACCGGCAACCGGATGGCCCGGCGATAGGCCAGATCACCGCTCCCGTATGTCTTGGTCAACGGAAACCGGACCGTGCTGCCGTCGCCTTCCCCGATGGACTGATCTGCGGCTTGAGGTGGATTGCCCGCCATTGAACTCGCATGATCAAAGGGGTCCCGCAGACGAAAGCCGTAGAGACGGCCGCGCGCTTTCTCAAACAACGCGAGCACAGCCCTCAAGTCTTCAAGCGACCGGACTCCGGTTGCCGCGTCGTAACGGCGGCGGCTGTCGGCCCAGCGAGCATTGCGGGTCTCGTAGCCGGTCGCCAACGGAACAATTTCTGTCCGGCGCTCCGGCCCGCCGAGTGCTCCAAAGGCAATACTTCCCGGAAAACTCTCATTCAGAAAGGCGTCCATGAAAATCTCCGTCGCAAATCGGACTTTGATTGATCTGTCTCAAGGTGTTTGGAAGCTGGCGGCGGCACTTTGGGGGCCTCTAAAGGAGGCAAAATAGAATGAGTCACGTTCCTCACGAACTGCATGAAGAATTCCCGGACGCGGCAGACGCGCTCCACACATTGAAGACCACCGATGCCCATTTCGCCCGCCTGGCCGAAGAGTATCACACCATCAACCGCGAAGTGCACCGCATCGAAACCGATGTGACACCTGCATCCGATGAAGTTCTTGAAGACCTGAAGAAGAAGCGCCTTCACCTGAAAGACCAGATTGCCGCCATGCTTGCGGCTGCGGCAAACGCCGGTTCCTGAGCCCCTCCTTTTCAGGCCGGTGTTAGAGCCCGCGTCGTCCCCGTCCGACGGCGCGGGCCACCATCGCCGAGACCTGAGCTTCTGACCGCCGGAAACTTTCGGCATCCTGCGAAGTCACATTTACCTGCACTGCTGGCATGGGGGACCGGCCGCCCTCCGCGAACCTGACCCCCAAGCGCCCATCCGCCCCTCTGGCAAGGGGCAGAATCGCCTCCGGGCCGGCTTCGCCCATCAAACCGGACACACCATTTCCCATACTGAACAGCGCCGGAGCGCCGACCACCCCGCCCTTGGCAAACGGGATAATTGTGTCGAAGAGGCTGCCTGCCGCCTTTTCCAAAGGTGCGAGCGCTGAATTCAGCACCCGGGAGGACGCGGACAACGCGATCTTCTTGAAGACGCTTTCGAGCGATTTGCCATCCACAAGGGCCGACTTGAGGCCGCCGACAAGACTGCGGGAAATGTTTTGGGCGCTGCGGTCGATCTCCATCATCTTCGTCCGGAACTCCTCGAGGTCCGCCAGCGGGACATCAAGATCCAGATCACGGTCAGTCATGAGGTTTCCCTTCCTTATGGTCTTCGGCACGGCCGCATGTTGCCGTGTCCGGATGGGTTCTGATCAGCCGGTCCAATTCGAATCGTTTGAGGCCATCCGCCGTGTGGCCAAGACCCAACACAGCCTCAAGTTCCCGCGGCGTCGTCGCCCAAAACTCGGCCGGCGTCCAAGCCCAGCGCGTTGCAGTTATCCGCAAGAGCTCTGTCCAGGGCAGCATTAAGATGCTTCCGCCAGCGGTTCGTCGTCTTCCGTAGACGGGGCACCGAAAGCAGCCGTCAGGAGGTCCGCCGTGATCGCGGCAAAACCGGCGACACCACCAGCGGCCTGCATCATCGCCACCTGATCATTGGTGACATCGTGGCCTGCACCTCTCAAACCGGCCCCCAACAAAACGATCATGTCGGATGCCGACAAGCTGTCCGGTGAAAACCTCTGAAGCAGGGCTGAAAGGCTCTCGCATTTGTAAGCCGCCTCCAGCTCGGCCAACGCGCCAAGCGTCAGAACCAACGTCCATGTCCGGCCATCGAGTTGGGCGGAGATCTCTCCTCGGAACCTGTTTGGCATCTAATTTCTCCCCGAATTGCATTCCTCAGACCGCGGTAAAGCTCACCTGCCCTGCGGAGGACAGCGCCAGTTCGAAGGTCACTTCACCATCGTGGCGGCCTGCGTATTCCAGGCTGGTGATTTGAAACTGGCCCTCCAGCGTTCCGAAGTCCGGAACGACAACCTGCCAGGGGCGGATTGCACCATCGAAAAAGAGCTGGCGAACGGCAGCATCACTTTGCGCATCCCGGAATAGGCCCGAACCGGACAGGCTTGCCGCTCGGGTTCCGGCCCCTTCCAGAAGCTCGCGCCAGCGGCCCGCGCTGTCGGATGTGGTGATGTCGACCGTGGTGGCATTGAGCGCCACCTGCCGCGCCCGAAGGCCTGCCACGGTGACAAACGTGCCATTTGATGCAGCATCCAGTTTCAAGAGCAGATCGCGTCCGCGCTGTGCGCCCATGGCGTTCTCCTGTCAGAAGGTCATCTCAGGTAAGCGGTTCAGTGACCGCCCTTAAGGAGCTCGATGCCCGATAGCCCCGTCCGTCGCGTAGCTTGCGGCTGAGCACGTTCGTAATGGTGAGGTTCACAAGCCTATGTCCGGTCAAGGATACTGGCCCTGTCATCAAGACCTCTGCCGCACGGCCTGCAGCCTGGGCTGCTTCGTCCCGGCTGAGCTTGCGGGAGAACACGCTTAGGGCCAGTGAGTGCACCGTACCCTCACCGATCTCCGTAAGCAGCGGCCGGGTCTCGACACTTTCAAGGACCAGATACGGAAAGGCATCTGCCCGCGGCGGTGTTTCAAAAATCCGGTCCGGCCCCAACAAACCGGACAGGACGCCATCAGCCTTGAGCAGAGAAAACAAACCGGCGCGCAGCGCCGTTTGAACATCGGAAAGGCTCATGGGCTTTCCTCCTCAGCCTCACATAGAAGTTCCTGTCTCCGGCCCGTTGGATCGCAGACCGACAAAACCCGGAAAACGCGGGTACCGGAGAGGATCCGCCAGCCGCCTGCCAAGCCGGAAAAGGGCCGCAAGCGGATCTCCCAGGTTTTGGAACTTGCCGACCGGCTGTCCGCGAAGCGCTCGCTCTGGCTTTTGAGGCGAAGCGCGGCGAACACGGATCCGGCAGCTTCGTAAGTGGTCGTGATGTCCCCCGAAGCTGACCGGGTCTCCAAAGGCCTCTGCAAGATAACCGGCACACGGTAAGCCCCGGCCCTCATAACAGCGGCACCCGGACGGTGGACAAAAGCCGGTCGAGCCCTTGCGGCAGGCTGGCAACAGCCAGATCCGTTCCGGCCTCCCGGTGTTCGAACCAATGCCCCGCCAAGAGGCGCACGGCCTGCCGGAAGTTTTCCGGGACATCTGAGGCGGTCGCGCCATATCCGGCTGTAAAATCAATTTCAGCCGCCATAAGGTCGGAGGCGGGAAGCCCGGCCCCGAGCTTGATCTTTACCCGTTCAGGCTGTGTGGAGCGGTCGAGTTGCCAATCAGAAGACTGAAGCTGGGAGGCATTGCCGTCGCGATCATAGACCGTGATCTGATCAACGGACTGGACCGGCGACACGGGCAGACGGACAATACGACCAACCGGCCAACCATCCAGGTAAAGTCGCCAGGACTGGGAAATCAGAGCGCGCCGGGTGGCTTGTTCGATGTGGGTGCGGGCAGCCTTTAGAAAGCCTGAAAGGCAGCTGTCCTCTTCGCCACCACTCAGCCGGAGATGCGCGCGCATTTCTTCGACCGCCACAGGTTCTATGGCCGGATCATTCAAACGGATCGATGTCATGGGCGTTTCCCAAAAAAGAAGGCGCCGCAGGTCCAAAGGAGTGCGGCGCCAGTCTGGGGAGGAACGACCCTCATCGTTCATTGGAAGATGTGGGTCTGCTAGGTAAGACTTACAAGGCAAGAAAACGTGAGCCCTGCGTGACCAGTTTTATGCGGAGAACATCAATAGCTTGATCGCGTCATAATCCTGAACGCCGCCGCCGACACGTTTTGCGGTGTAAAACAGCACATAGGGCTTTGCGGAATAAGGGTCCCGCAGGAGACGCACGCCCGTGCGGTCGACCACGAGATAGCCGCGCCGGAAGTCGCCGAAGGCAATCGCGGGGGCATCATTGGCAATGTCCGGCATGTCCTCAGCTTCCGTGATCGGGAAATTCAGCAAGGTCGCCGCGCCGTCCACGCCAGCAGGCGGCTGCCACAGGTAGGTCCCGTCGCCGTCTTTCAGCTTGCGGATTTCGCTCTGTGTCTTCCGGTTCATGACGAACCGGCCGTTTTGCCGGTAGCCACTCTTCAAGGAATAGATAAGGTCAATGAGCGTATCGCCGGCATCCGATGCCGGGAACGCGCCAGCCGCGCCGGTGGCCATCGTGCCGAGCGAACCCCAGGTCCAGCTGCTCTCCGCAACACGCGGTGCCTGGAGGAAACCAAGCGGCTTGTTGATGCCATCGCCATTGACAAAGGCCGCTCCCTCCTGCTCGGCAAAGGCGGCTTCCACCTCCTCCGCGATCCACTGATCCATGTCGACCGCCGCATCATCCAGCAAGGTCGATGTCGCAGCAGGCATCGCATAGAGTTCCATCGCCGGAAATGTCAGCTCAGCCAGTTGCGGGCTGTTTGTCTGCGGCCGGGCGGCGGTTTCGCCAACCCACCCGGATTGCGGGCCGGTTACGGCGAACGGTTTCTTGTAGGTAGAGGACGAGACCTGCCGGTTGCCGGAAATCGCGCGAATAGGGGAGACCTGCGACAAGCGGCGCATGATCCCGGTTTCCGTTTCCTCCGGCACCAGATAGCCGCCATCCGGATCAGATCCGGCCGACAGGGCTTTGGCTTCCAGCGGACGCAAAGGTTGTTCCCGGCCGGAACGCACATAGGCCTCAAAAGCCGCCTTGTGTTCCAAGGCTGCCGATGTCATCTGACGCGGGCCCTGCCTGCCGATCTGAGGACGGCGGCTTTTCAGGGTCAGGTCGTCGAGACGCCGCTGTGTGGCGTCGAGGGCCGCATCCAGCCGGTCTAGTTTTTCCAGCGAAACAACATCCGCACTGCCCCGGCTTTCAATTTCCGCAAGGCGTGCATCATTGACGGCCCGATAGCTTTCAAAGGTCCGGAAAAACGCGTCGAAGGTCCGGGCAACGTCATCTCCGCCTGAGGTATCGGGGGTTGGAGCCGCCGGAACCGGGGGCATTCCACCGGGCATGTCCGCCTTGGTTTCCAGCGGCAGGTCATCGGGCACCCAGTCTGAAGGTCCTGTCATCACAAATACTCCCTTGATCCAATGTTTGGTGTGCGTGGGGTTGATGTGTTCGGAGGCGGTGTCAAAAGCTGAACCCGCGCCTCGTCGACTTGCGGAAAGGTGACGAGAGAAATTTCCCAAAGATCGATGTCTTGCAGGATCCGGCCAGATCCGCGGTGCGGTCTGCGGGCGGTGCGCGCCTTGAAACCGATGGAAAGCCCGGAAAGAGCTCCTGCCCGGATTAGGCTCGCCGCCTCGAAAGCCGCAACAACGCCCGGGGCAAGGTCCCCTTCGGCCCATAGCCCGTGTTGTGTTTCCATCAGCCGCGTCCAACGGCCGAGCGGGCGGGCGGGATCGTGCTGCCACAACAGCGCAACGCGTGCCGGCTGACGCTGGCGAAGGCTCCTCCGGAACGCACCGGGCAGCACCGTGTCGCCAGCGCCATCCGGCTTGCCGAAGACGCTGGCATACCCGGCGATCCGCACCGGGGCACTTACTGCTCCGGCCATCAAGCACCGCCTCCACAAGAGGGTTTGGCGTCTTCCCTCACCTGAATGGCCAGATGAAACAAACGGCCCGAAAAATCCCGGAAGACCGGCAAATGCTCGGTCCGGTGACCGGATGCTTTGGCGCCAAACCGCTGAAGCAGCGTTGTTTTCGAGCTGCGGGCACGGCACTGCGGTCTTCCGCTGTCCAGCGAGTTGCTTTGAAGGCTCATTCCGCCCTCCTTGATGATAATTGAACTTGGCCCTCGTAGATAAAGGGCGTCTGCGATCCGAAAGCCGCATTCTTCAGAACGTGCCTCCCCGGACCTGATCCGGCGCTGGTTAGCGCTTGGTCCCAGCTCAGGACCGGGACGGCGGCAGTCGAAACCCTTGGGTTTAAAGCGTTCCGAGCTCGGCCAGATAACGGTTCAGCCGGGCGACCTCGCTGACGAAGTCGGAAAAGCGCTGATTGGATAGGGCAAGCTCGCGGACGAGCACGAGGCCGATCAATGTGGCCGTCGCAGCCCACAAAAACAGCGCGAGATGGGCCAAATCCCCGCGCGCCATGACGTGAGCGGTCAAATCTTCAATCATCCTGAGCCTCCCCTTATGTGCCGGCTCGCGCGCCGTAGCCGACGGCCTGGCGTTTTTCGTCGTCCGACAAGAAAGCGGCCGCACCGACGCGCCGCCACAAGGCCTCCCGCTCCGACGACAGGGCCTCGATCGCATCGAGATCCGGCTCCAGGCGCAAACCATCGCCAAAAGCTGGTCCCAGCCAACTGGCAAGATGGCCCGCCGTCCGCCGCACCAGCGGCAAGACCGCCCCGCGCCAGAGCGCCCGGCCCGCTTCCTGATAATTGGCGTAAGTGTTGTCACCCGGAATGCCGAGCAGCATAGGCGGCACCCCAAAGGCGAGCGCGATTTCCCGGGCGGCCTGGTTCTTCGCCTCGATGAAATCCATGTCCTTCGGGGTGAGCCCCATCGGCTTCCAGTCGAGCCCGCCTTCCAGCAGCAGGGGCCGGCCGGCGTTACGCGCGCCTTGATAGCCGTCTTTCAGCTCGGCCTTGAGGCGGTCGAACTGATCGCTTGTCAGGTTGAGGGCATCGCCCGCCCCATAGATTAGCGCGCCGGAAGGCCGGGCGGCATTGTCGAGCAGCGCCTTGTTCCAACTTGCTGCCGCATTGTGAATGTCGAGCGCCATCTGCGCAGCTTCAACTGGCGCAAACCCGTAGTGATCGTTGAGCGGATGGAACAGCTTCAGATGCCGGACCGGGGCTGCCTCCTCTCCGTTGTCCGCTTCTGCAGCCAGGCGCACGGTGCGGCCCGCGGCGGTGTAATCGAAGGCCTCCGGCCAGCCATGGGATCCCGGCACCACCTTCACCCGGTCCGGCCGGAGCGCATAAAGTTCGCGCGGGACACCATCGACCGGCACCTGCTCCAGATAGGTATTGCCGGAGACCAGCAGATAGCCGTAGAGCGCCTCGAGAAAATCAGCGCCGGTTTCATGGGCATTCGGCCGGGCGAGCAGTGCCAGCAACGGATGCTCCGACAGCTCCTTATCCCCTTCAAAGAGCAACAGAGGAACAGCGGCCGCCGTCTCCGACAACAGCCGGACAGCGCGGTGCACCACGGGGTTTTTCGCAAAACCCTCCCGCGCCAGAGCCGCATAATCGCGCGGGCTCCAGACCGGCTGTGCCGTCCCCTGGATCGCAAGCAGAGGCCCGGTACGGGAGGCTTTTTCCTCAAGTGCCGCTGCGGTATCTGCACCCCAGATTGATTCAAGTGCCTTTCTTAAGCGCATGAAATAACGATCCTTTCCGCGCCCGTTAAAGCGCTGAGTCAAGGCTTTGAGAAACCGATTCAGAGACTTGGAAAACTGATTCAAACGCGCCGCTTCGCACGGGCGGCAAAGCTGCTATTCTTTGCGCCTCCAGGAGGCAGGGCGTGAGATGACCAATCAGAACGTGATTCAGATCGAACGCGGTTTTCCGGTCGCCCCCGCTGTTCTCTGGTCACTCTGGACCGAGGCCCGGCATCTGTCCGCCTGGTTCGGACCTCACATCTCTTTGGAGCCACGTGCGGGCGGTGCGTTCCGCGAAGTCTGGACCAACGAAGGCCACCAGACGATCACCTCCGGCACCATTGTCACGTTCGATCCACCCAAAACCCTAGCCTGGACCTGGGCCGATGAGGACTGGACAGGGACAACGCTCCTGACACTGTCGATCCTCGCTGAGCGCAACGGTGTGCGTCTCACCCTCATCCACAGCGGCTGGCATGATCTTGCCGAAAACGCGTCCGGTTCCTTGCGCGACGCCCACGCGGCCGGTTGGACCATGCATCTGACCAACCTGGAACGCTATTGCCTGACGCTGCTCGGCAAGTGAGGTTGCAGATCAAAGTGCATGCCACTATTCAAGTAGCCGTTTTGACCCTCACCTGATTTTCCGAGATTTCCCGCTGTCTGATTTATCCCGTTCCATCCGACTCGCTACAGCTGCTGACCTTGCAGCCCTCTCTGCCCTTTCGATCGAAGTCTGGCTCGATACTTATGCGCCCAGTGGCATCACCAGGCCGTTTGCGGATCATGTCTTGAGCGCCTATTCCGCCGAGGCTCTCGCTCAGGAACTCGAAAGCCCCGACCGGATCATTCTGGTCTGCGAACACAGCGGCTTTCTTCTCGCCTACGCCAAGCTGTCGCTCTCCCCAGAGATCCCGCCTGGTGCCAGGGGCACGGCGGAACTCGAAACGCTCTATGTCCGCCGCCACCACAAACGGCAGGGCATCGGCGCGGCCCTGTTCCATAGATCCAAGGAGACCCTCAGCGCCCACGGGCATGAACGGATATTCCTCACCGTTTTTGAGCACAATCAGTCAGCGCTCAAATTCTACGATGCGCTTGGCCTTGAGCGCGAAGGCCGGTTTATCTTCCACTTCGAAGACCAATCCGCCCCGAACATCATCTTCGGCGCAGGAACAGTCTGTAAAAAGAAAAACTGTAGAGCCACTTCAGGTGATTTTGCTTCCAAAAGTGGAGTATGAATATATGGGAATCGGATTAGTTCTATACTCGATATGTGCAAGTTTGACACTATTCACAATCATAGTCTTCACGAGTATTAGAATAACTCATCTCCACCAACCTATATCCTTCTTGATTCTCCAGTTTATTTTTCTGATGTATACAATTTATGCATCAAAGGGACGGCGAATTCTTGCATTTTTTCTTAGCTTTTTTTGTTTTGCACTAGCTGTATTTACGAGCATCGTCATTACCTTAATGAGCATTCCAAAATAACCCGCGCACTTTTGGTACTGCCTTCGGGCCCAGCATCAGGTCCGACACCGCCCAGACGAGGGCGTCCAACCGATCGGGGGAGCGCCTGCTGGACAGCCCACCGGGACCGAAGTCGGCCATCTCGTCTTCGAGCTCAGGAAACGTGCCTGCATGGTGCACCTTGCCTTGATCATAGAGCATGGCGACCGGCTCGGCCCTTGAGAACTTGGCCCGACTGGCCCGCACTTGTTTCACCGGCACCGATGGATCGGCACTCGCAATCACTTGCGCGACCATGTCGCCGCCCTGATTGACCTCGGCGATCAGGCAATCGGCCTTCAATCCGTGCCAGAGGCCAATGGCGGCTTCTGCCCAGTCGGCGGGTTTGGCCGGACGGCGGCTGCGGTCGGCCAGAACATAAGCCTTGCCGTCACTGCCGAGCCCCGCGGCGACAATGCCGCAAGCGTCCGACTTGGCCGTTGCCGTCACCGGCGGATCGATCGCAATGACGATGCGCGTCAGACCCTCCGGTGCTGCTGCGACCCTTGCGGCCTCCAATCCATCCCGCGACCAGAGTGCGTCCGGCCGGTCGTCGATCAGCTCGCCATCCAACTCCTGCCGGCCAAGGCGCGTGCCGCCATACCGGCCGACCACCGCCTCCAGAAAGCCTGGCGCCAGAAACAGCGCATTGGCCTTGGTCGGGGCATGGGTGATGGCGGTCCCCGCCTGTTTCATCAGGCGTTTTAAAAGCGGCACCGGCCGCGGCGTTGTCGTGATCAACTGGCGGGGTTTGCGGCCCAGCCTCAGCCCGAACTGCAACATGTCGAAGGTCTCCTCGGCATAGGTCCATTTGGCAAGTTCATCGCACCAGGCGATGTCGAATTGCGGTCCCCTCAAGGCCTCCGGGTCTTCGGCGGAAAAGGTCTGCGCCACCGCGCCGTTCGGCCACTCCAGACGGCGGCGGCTTGGCGTCCATTGCGGCCGTTCCCCGGCTGGATGCACGGCCAGAAGTCCGGAGACCCCTTCCACCATCACCTCTCGGACATCCGCATAGGTTTCGCCAACCAGCGCGATCCGCCCGGCAAAGCCCGGTTCGCACCAGCCGTGCCCCAGCGCCCGCGCCCGGATCCATTCAGCTCCGCCCCTTGTCTTTCCGGCCCCGCGCCCGCCCATCAGCAGCCAGACCGCCCAGTCCGTTTCCGGCGGCAGCTGGTGGGAATGCGCAAAGACCGGCCAGTCGTAGGTCAGGAATTTCAGATCATCCGCCGAAAGCGCAGAGAGGACCGCCTCAATCCGCCCCAGCCTCGCACAATCGCTCAAGACGGCGCGCAAGTGCCGCGCGCAACTCCTCCCGGTCGTCAAGGTTGTCGCCCTCCCCGTCCGGTTTCACATCCGTTTTCAGGTCCATCAGGGCGGTCAAGGTCTTGGCAAGGCTCGCCAGGGTCTTCACCGTCTTGTCGATTTCCTGAATCCCGCCGGTTGGCGGCCCCGCACCCGCCTCGTCAAACAGATCATCGAGCCGCGCTTCCAGCTGGTCCATCTGCCCGGCAAACGCCCGGTAGAGCCGGGCAGCCATGTCCTGCGGGCTTTCCGGCGTTTTCTGCGGCCCTACATCTCCGTCCGCCACCGCCCCATCTGCTGTGTCGACCCGGACGGAAGAGCGTGGAGATCCGGGATCGGGGGAGCGTAGCTTTTCAAACCCTTCGGATTCTGAGGGTCCGCCGCCTTCGTCGGAGACCGCCGAGACGGTGCGCACCTGCTGCTTCGACTTCTTGTGCCGTTTCCGGTTCAGAGCTTTCTCGCGCTTCAGCGTGTCGGCGAGGCCTTGCCCCGAGAACCGCGCCTTCACGTTCGATCCCCCGCATTCGTTCACTCCGGTTTCCTCCAGGCACAAAAAAACCGGCGGATGCCGGTTCCAGACTGCTGACAAACTCCATTGATCGTCGTCACGGCAGCCAATAGCCGACCCTTGCGATTGCCTCGGGCCTCGGCCATTGTGAAATTGCATGCCCTAACGGAACCATATCCTGATGCTACGCGCTGTCCTTGTTCTTTTGCCGCTCGTCCTGCTTGGCGCTCCACCGACCCTGGCAGCCGATTATTGTGCGTCGGTCAATTCCAAAAAAGGCTGGCAGTCGCTTAACCTGCCAAACGGCAAAATCCGCAAGGTTGCCTATTCCGGCTCATGGACGGTCATCAACGGGCTCTACAAACCCGTCGGCCCGCGCGGTTACTCCGGCAAGGACGCTGCCGCGCTCGGTCCGCTTTACGGCTACAAGTTCGATCAATCTTACGCCTTTGGCGAAATGCTGGTGCGCGACCAGGCCGGGCGGATCGTCCCTTTCGCAGAGTTTGCAGCCCTTGCGCTCAACACGAGGGATCCTGCCGGCACATATGCGTTCCGGATCAACGACAAGGACGTTGCCCTTTGGGACAACAAAGGCATCATCAAGGTCTGCGTATCCATGAGCTGATCCAATCGGGTTTTCCGAAGGCACAAAAATACCGGCGGCTGCCGGTTGATATAGACACAGATCGGTTTGCTGTCTGGGCACCCGTCTCGCTGCGATCACTATCGCCGCCCCGGACCTGATCCGGGGCCCTCGTCAATGCTCTGATCCCTGGTCATGTCCCGACATAGGTCCCGGCATGGATTTCAGTTCGGGGGCCGGTACGGCAGCGAGCGGGGCCGCTCTCAAGAACTTATCCACGCCCGGCGCGCCTGTGAGATACTGCGGCCCATAGGACTGAAACCGGCCTTGCGGCAGCGGGACTTGGATAATCTGCCATCCTCTGACCCTCTCCGCTCGTTTGGCCCCATCAGCACATTCGGCCGATGCGCCCAACAAAAAAGGCCTCCACGCAAACGCCGGAAGCCTCAACCGATCCGCAACTTTGGGATCATGACAAAACCATGCCACATCACCGTTACGGTGTCAAGGAATATTTTCCTATTTCTCTCTTTAGGCCTTTGATGAAATGGATTGGCGATCTCCCGATTGCCCGGGTCGCCCCTGCCTGCTAGCGTTGAGCTTCCTTACCTCTCACCTAAATTCAGAGCCCTCAAATGACTGAAAAGATTGCCCTTGTGACCGGCGCGGCGCGCGGGATTGGTTTGGCGACCACGAAGCTCCTGATCGAAAAGGGCTGGAAGGTGGCGATGGTCGACCGCGACGGGGCGGAGTTGAAAACGGCGTCCGCCGGGATCAACGCGGGCTCGGCCTTCATCTATGATGTTTCTATCCCCGATGACGTCGATGAGATGATGACCAAGGTCATCGAACACTTCGGGCGTCTGGACGCGGTGATCAACAATGCCGGTGTTGCCAATTTCGGGCCGATCGAAGAGGCGGATTTGAGCCTGTGGCGCACGGTGATGGCGACCAATCTGGACGGGGTCTTCATGGTCTCGCAGGCCGCCGTTCCGCACCTGAAAAAAACGCGTGGGGCGATCGTCAATATCGGCTCGATTTCCGGCCTCCGCGCCTCCACCTTGCGGGTGGCCTACGGTACGTCGAAGGCGGCGGTCATTCACCTGACCAAGCAGCAGGCGGCCGAGCTCGGCGAATACGGCATCCGCGCCAATTGCGTCTGTCCAGGCCCGGTCCGCACGAAGCTCGCCATGGCCGTGCACACACAGGAGATCATCGATGCCTATCACGATGCGATCCCGCTGAACCGCTATGGCTCTGAGGCTGAAATCGCGTCCGTCATCGCCTTCTTGTGCTCTGACGAGGCGAGCTATGTCACCGGTCAGGTGATTGCCTCCGACGGCGGTTTCGACAGCACCGGTGTTGGCCTGCCCGCGCTTCGGACATAGGACACCCGGTTACCGGTCGCTCAGAAAATGTGCCGCGACTTGTCTTTGGTGCGGCCGGTCGCGGTGCTCAAAGAGATATATCCCCTGCCAGGTGCCAAGCAGCATTTCGCCGCCCGAGACCGGGATCGACAGGCTGACGGGCAAAACCGCGGCCTTGATATGCGCCGGCATGTCGTCCGGGCCCTCCAGCGTGTGCGTGAGATAGCGCATCGAAGGATCGCTCGCCGGCGGTACAAGACGGCTGAAATAGGCTTTCAGATCCACCTGCACATCCGGATCAGCGTTCTCCTGGATCAGGAGCGAGCAGGACGTGTGCCGAACGAACAGGGTCAGCAATCCGTCGCCTGCGCCGTCCTCCATAAGCCAGCTGCTGACAGACCGGGTGAACTCATAAAGCCCCTGGCCGGAGGTTTTCAGGGAGAACAGCGTTTGCATGGAAGCCTTCAAAGTCTTCAAATGAGGTGTGGCCGGAACGGTTGACCCGCCCCCTACCGGTACTTGTCGTGGATGGCATCATAGGTGCCATCTGCGCGCATTTCTGCCAAGGCTTCATTGAAGGGGCCGATCAGATCCTCAACGCCCTCATAACTCTTTGAAAAACAAAAGTGGAAATCCCGGGTGGTCAGCGCGATGAATTCAAACTGACCGCTCATCTCCTCGCGGCGGATAATGTACTCCGTCGGTTCCCGCGCGCCCATCAGATAATCAAACCGGCCGGCCGCCAGCATCTTGAGGCCAAGCTCGGTCGTTTGCGCTTCGATCGGTTTGGCCCCCAGGTTCTGCAAAACCGCCAGGCTTTCATATCCCGCCATGGACGCCACAGGCTGACCAACCACATCCTCAACGGTCTGAATGTCCGGCCCCTCATGCGCTTTTCTTACGAAAAAACCGTTGGTGAAGACACTGATCGGGTCCGAGAAGAGAATGAACCGCTCCCGGTCAGGATGATGGGCGCAAGTCAGTATACCGGCCGCCCGGCCTGTCTCCGCTTCGTTCAACGCCCGCTTCCAGGGCAGGAACAGGATGTTGGCTTCATAGCCCATGCGGCTGAAGGCTTCGGTGGCGACCTCATAATCGAACCCGCGCAGACCGTCTTGCTCAACAGCCATTTCGTAGGGCGGATAATCTTCGGTGACAATGTCGATGCGCGGCGTTGCCAGTGCCGAACCGGACACCGCAAAAGCAAGACCGCTCACGACCGCAACGGCAACCACCGCGCGCCGGGCGAAGCGCAGCGCTGTCATCGAACTCAATTCCAGGGCCATGCATTGCCTTTTCTGCTTGTCCTTCAGAGAATCCCTAAATCCCCTACCCTTAACAAAACCGGAAATTCATTCCTCAACATGTCATTGATTTGATAATGCCCCAACGGTAGCTGACACTTTCCAGATATTTTGAAGATTTTACACCTCTTCCTGATTGCAGAGTGGCCAAAAAACATCCAAAAGAGGCACCTTCCTATTGGGAATTTCACCAATGAGCGCTTCAAAGCCGAAAATCCTGATTGCCACGCTCGGAACCCGCGGCGACGTTCAGCCCTATGTGGCGCTTGCCGGTGACCTGGTGCGTCTTGGTGCCGATGTCGTCGTAGCAACGGGGCGTGGCTTTGACACGATGATCGGCAAGGTGGGCGCGCAGCCACGTGCGGTTCCGATCGATTTTGAAGCCCTCTTGGGTGACCCGGTGACGCGCGAGGCGATGTTCACCTTCCGCGGCAAGATCAAGGTCGCCCGCACCACCATGGAAGATCAGAAGAAGGTCGTCCGGTGTTTGTGGAGAATCGGCCTGGAAGAAAAACCGGATCTGATCCTCTTCAATCTCAAGGCAACGGTGATGACGCTGGTGGCCCGGCGGCTGAATGTCCCCGCTTTGCCGACAGCGCTTCAACCGGTCGTGACGCCCACAGGGGATTTTCCGGTCTCCCTGTTTGGATTGCCCGCACTCGGTAAACTGGGAAACCGTCTCAGTTATCTGGCTGCCTGCAAACTTATGGCGCTGGGTCTGTCTCCCATGTTGAAACCCCTGCGCGCCGAAGCAACCGCGGAATTCGAACACCCCGGCGAAATGATCGACGGGCATATGCCGGATGGCTCCAAAGCGCTGTGCCTGCAAGGGTTTTCATCTGCGCTGGTGCCGAGACCGAAAGACTGGCCGGAAACGTCCTGGCTGAGCGGCTACTGGTTCATGCGGCCCGCAAACACCTACACACCAGACCGCGAGCTGATGCAGTTTCTGGAGGACGGCCCGGCGCCGGTCTATATCGGCTTTGGCTCCATGCCGAGCCGGAACCCGGAAGAGCTGACCCGGCTGATCATGCGCTCACTTACCCAAACCGGACTGAGGGCCATTTTGGCGCGCGGCTGGGGTGGCCTCACCGGGCACACCCTGCCGGAGGTCCTGAAGGACAAGGTGTTTTTGATCGACAAGGCCCCGCACAGCTGGCTGTTTCCAAAATGCAGCAGCATCATCCACCATGGCGGTGCCGGGACAACCCATGAAGCCTTGCGCTGGGGCAAGCCCTCCCTTGTCTGCCCAGTGTTTGCCGATCAGCCTTTCTGGGGGCAACGCGTTCATGCAGCTGGCGCTGGTCCGGCGCCGATCAGCCAAAAGAAACTCACGACAGATTTGCTGGTGAAGGCGCTCTATGCGCTGGATGCTCCGGCCTATGCGATGGGTGCCAAGGCCGCCGCCGGCATCATGGCGCTTGAGCCCGGCGCAGAGGGCGCGGCAGAGGAAATCATGTCCCGTGTTCCAGCTGTTCGTGCACGAACAAAAAGCGCCTGACTTCGTCTGATCTCTGCTTAAAGCCCACCGGGAGGGTCGTAATTCAAAGTGTGCGGCTCAACATGCGTGCGCCGGATATGCTCATAGTTTTCCCGATATTCAGGGGATTTCCGAACCCGTTTGATCTCATCATAAAGGGCTGAAACGACCTCCGGGTTGTTCTTGGCAAAGCCATGTGAAAACAACAGGTAGTAATGCTTTTCTTCCAAGGGCGGTCCTACTTTTCGAACCCGTCCGTTCAGCTCCGGCGTTTGTTCGATCAAGTGATCGGCATGTGCGGTTAGCGCCGCGACACCATCCAGGCGGTCGCGCAAAAGGAGCTGGAACAGTTGACCGAGCCGGTCGGCCATGAAAACCCCGACGCCCTGATTTTGGAGCATTGTCACAATCGAATAGCCGTAGATGGCACCAATATCGCCGGACAGATTTTCAAACCCTGACCCAGTCCAGCGGACATCCGATTCTGTTGGAACGTAGAGCGAGTAACTGTCAGCGTGCAGAGCTTTTAAGGTATCCGGACGGTTGCCCACCATCGGATAGACCCCAAGGTCCATGCGGCTCACCTCGAAGCTGGCCGAAAAACAACCGTCGATGGCGTTCGAACCGGCCTCGTTGAGGCACCGCTTCCAAGGCACAGGCCGGAGTTCAACCGCATAACCCAGGTTTCGTGCCGCCGTCTCTATCAGGAAAATATCGGCCCCGGTCCCATCCGGCAGTTGCCAGGGAAAGTACTCTACGTTTTCCAGGCCCAGAACAAGTGTTTGCGCCGAGGCTTGCCACGCACTAACGGTCAACATGGCTGCGGTTATCGCGCCCAACACTCGTTTCATGTCACCTCATCGCAAACGTTGCCCTAACCGGTATTCAGAGTGCCGGACCGCCAATAAATGGGTCAGCGCTCTCGAGCTCAAATCTGTCCCGTGATTATTTGGGACGTGGCCGAGGGCCTGCAATCGACATATTTCTCAATGGCATTAAATACATAAGCCTCGGCGCGCCGCACGTGTTCTGAATCGTGCGGCCAAGCTCATCAAAGATGAGATGCCCCCTTTCCTTTTGACAAGGAGACTGACTAGACTGCCCCTCAGGATTGCCAGAGGGAGAATGTCTCTTGTTTCCAGCCCGCTATACGGTGTTTGCGCTTTGTAGTGCCGCCGCAGTTGTGACCTTCATCCTCAGCTTCGCAGTCAACCCTCATATCCTTTGGGTTTTTGCGGTTTTCGCCGTCCTGACCATTGTCGGCATACTGGACGTCACCCAGACGAAACATGCGATTTTGAGAAACTATCCGGTTGCCGGCCATTTCCGCTTCATGTTCGAAGCCATCCGCCCTGAACTCCGGCAGTACTTCTTTGAAAGCAATCAGGATGGCCGGCCGTTCTCCCGCGAGCGCCGCACCATGGTCTATGACCGGGCAAAGGACATCGAAGGCGTGCTCCCCTTCGGCACCGAGCTTGACGTTTATGACATCAACTACGGCTGGGTGAACCATTCGGTCTGTCCGCAATCTCATGGGAAGGTCGAAGAACTGCGCGTCGAGATCGGCGGGCCGGAGTGCAAACAGCCTTACTCCGCGTCGATTTTCAACATCTCCGCCATGAGCTTTGGGTCACTTTCCGGCAACGCCATCCTGGCGTTGAACAAAGGTGCCAAGGCGGGCGGCTTCTACCATGACACCGGCGAGGGCAGCGTTTCGCGCTACCACCGCGAAGGCGGCGGCGATCTGGTTTGGGAGCTGGGCAGCGGCTATTTTGGTTGCCGCGCCGACGATGGCGGCTTTGATCCGGAAAAGTTCAAGAAACAGGCGGCCGACCCACAGATCAAGATGATCGAAATCAAGATGAGTCAGGGCGCAAAACCCGGCCACGGCGGCGTTCTACCCGGCGCCAAAGTGACCGAGGAAATCGCGGAAGCGCGCGGTATTCCGGTCGGCAAGGAGTGCATTTCACCAGCGAGCCATTCTGCGTTTTCGACACCGATGGAATTGCTGGACTTCATCAAGACCCTGCGCGAGCTTTCCGGAGGCAAACCGGTCGGCTTCAAACTGTGCATCGGACACCGGTGGGAATTCATGGCGGTCGTGAAAGCGATGCTCAAATCCGGGATCAAACCGGATTTCATCGTTGTAGACGGTGCGGAAGGTGGCACGGGGGCAGCCCCCGTCGAGTTCGCCAACAGGCTCGGCACGCCGCTGCGCCAAGGGTTGGCGTTCGTTCACAACAGCCTTGTCGGCGCAGGATTGCGCGATGACATCCGCATTGGCGCGAGTGGCAAACTGATCAGCGCTTTTGACATCGCCGGAACCATGGCACTTGGCGCGGACTGGGTGAACTCGGCCCGCGGCTTCATGTTCGCGGTTGGCTGCATCCAATCGCAGAGCTGCCATACCAACAAGTGTCCCACAGGCGTCGCAACCCAGGACCCGAAACGCCAGCAAGCATTGGATGTTCCGGACAAGGCCACCCGGGTTGCGAACTTTCACCGCAATACCATCAAGTCGCTCGTTGAGTTCACAGCTGCAGCCGGGCTGTCTCATCCAAGGGATTTCAAGCCGGAGCATTTCTATCTTCGAGCTGGTTTACGGGAAATCCTGCCGGCCAGCGCTGCGCTAACCTGGCTGAGACCGGGCGCTTTGCTCGACCCAACCCACGATATTGCGGGGTATTCCACCTATTGGGCGATGGCCGATGCCGGCAGTTTCGAGCCCGCAAAATCCCTGGAAGTTGCCAAGGCGCAGTATCACCATCACCTCGGTCATCACTAAAGAAAAGGCGGGACCGACACATGGCTGGCCGGATGTTTTAGTCGATATCGACGACTTTCTTTCGCAGCTCGTAATTCCGGCTTCGGAGAATCCATCGGCCGATGTTTTCAGAGATGATCCGGTCCGCTGTCCCGTCGGCCAGCAGTTCGCCATACCGCTCGCTCACCTTGTCCTTCAGATGCCGACAAGGAGAACTGAGCGTAAAACCACTGTGCACAAAGCCATTCATCACGTTCCAATCTAACGGCACAATGTCCTCACCGCCCTGGATGGCGCCAAATTGCGCCTGACCGACGTAGCGGCCATGGATAATGTAATCGATCCGACCGACCAGCAGCTGGTTGACGTTATCCTGGAAAGAGAAATTGTCGGACAACTCCAGAACATTGGCGACATAGGAATCAAAAGCCTCTCCATAGCGGTCTCCGGCGTTTTTCGCGCCATACCTGCCCTTCAGATCCTCCCATACCGTGAGTGGGAAGCTCCGGTTGCGCAACGTGAACACAGTAAACGGGTTCTCGAACGCGGGGGTGTCGGTGAAGTCCAAAAACGTTGATCGCTCATCCGTTTTTTTCAGCGACATCAAGAAGTCGATGTCGCCGTTTTCAGCTGTTTTCAAAACGCGTTTCCAGGGCCCGGTAAAGACCGCATCAAACGAGACACCGAGTTCCTGAAAGATCATTTTGTTGAGGTCAACGCTTGCCCCAACAATCCGCCCGCCCTCGCGCCAATGATAAGGCGGATAATCGGGGTGTGCGGACGCGGTTACGCGTGTGCAGTTTGGATCAGATGCCAATGCACTGGAGATGCTTGCGCAGAATAAAACCAGCCCGAGGCGGACCGATACCATGACAGTCTCCGACGTGAGGGACGCCTGTACAAACGCACAACAGACGACCTTAAACAATTCACGTAACGGCAAAACACTTAACACGGCGCAAATTTACGAAAGAGTTTTCGTCTGACCGGCGCCCTACCCATCAACAGGCGGATTGACCCAGTCCGATGGCGCGAAGGGTTTTTCAAGAGCACGCTCCACCAGTGAGAGATGATCCTGACCATAAAATGGATCACCATCAACGATGTAGGTTGGGGACCCAAAAACCTGCTTTTCCTTGGCCCACTCGGAATTTTCCATGAGCTTGTTCTGAACGCTCGGGCTTGCAGCTTCTTCCAGCAATTCTTTGGCGGCGAACCCCAGCTTCACCGCCACAGCCTCAAGGGCCGTATGGTCCGAAAGGTCCAAATCCTCATTCCAATGCGCCTCCAAAAGTCCGTGAGCCATCCGGTCGGTGTCTTGGCCCGTTTCGCCCAGCGCGATGATCATGCCCGAGGCCAGGCTGTAGTCTGCATCGTGAAAGGTCGGGCGCTTGCGGATGATCGGCACGGACCGGTACTCGGCCCAACGTTCGATTTCGCGACCGAAGAAATAGTCGACATGCGCCTGTGTCCGCTGGCGAAAGGCCGGGCTTCTTTGAGCCTCGACGACAGGCGACAAAAGAACCGGCCGATGGACCAAAACCGCGTTGTGATCAGCGCAAATCCGCATGATCTCAGAGGAGCCGAGATACGCAAATGCGGAATGCGCGGAATAGACATATTCGATGGTTGCCATGCCGTAGGGTCTTTCTTTCGCGAAAGGCGGTTCAAAATCTGGATTTGCCTTTGGTGCTTAAAATCCGGTTCAAATCCCGAGAGACAGCTTCGTTGCAAAGTCACTGGCCTCGTGGGAGCGCACGAGAGCGTGGCGGACCAGATCATCGAAATGCCGGGAAAACAGCTGCACGTGACGTGTGTTGGAGAAGGTGAGATAGCGCTGCCCCAGATACAGCGCAGCCCATTTTTGGCCAAACACCGTAAACGGAGCGGAAAACCGGTCGCTGGCACCAAAAAGATGCAGCCTGAGAGACGGGTAATATCTGTCCAGGGTTTCGCCCATGACCTTCAGCTGCTCTCGGCGCACGGCATCCGGCAAATCCGACCACATGCCCTCGCCCCGGGCAAATGCCTCCAAGGCCTCTTTCGAAACACAGATTTCCATGTCCGATTCTGCGCGGTTCAACAATGCCTGCTGATCGCGTGTACCGGTTATGGCCTGTCCGGGTGTCCGAAAGGTTTCACCAGCATATTCGTGCGCCAGAACGGCTTCTGTCTTCAAGACATCCGGCAGGTTCGCCGGAACATGACGTATCTTGGCGCCCACCGCGTCCCGGTACCAGGCAAGCAAATGCACATCGACCGGATGACGTTCGGTTTCGGCCACTTGAACGGCTTGATCGAGGATTTCCGCGGCCGCACCCTTGTGCGCCGACAAGCCCAGAAGCCAATCGGCGGACACACTTAGGGCGGATGCGATAGCCGCAAGCGCCTGACCATTGGGCAGGCGTGGGCTCTCTTCGGACAAAAGCTGGGAGACCGTGGACCGGTCAAGCTCAGCTGCGCGCGCGAGGTCTGAGCGGTTGAGTTCCCGCTCTCTGAGCGCCGCGCTCAAACGCTCGCGAAACAGTTCGGCCCGGTCTCGTTTATCCATGTGGTGTGAGTACCACAGCTGTTGAGGCAAAACCACATCGGTTGCAAAAACCAACAGAGTGTCTTTCGAACTCAGGCGTCAAACACGTAATTCAGACTGTCACATCATCCGGTGATGCAGGTCAAACATGATCCAGAGACTGCCGCCGACCATGATGCAAATCAGAACGGCTGCGAAGGCCAGAAAGAAGAGGTTCTCACCCGGGGTCGACTTGAAATTGAGGTGCAGGAAAAACACCAGGTGAACCAGCACCTGGATGACAGCGGCTGCTGCAATCACACCGTAGACCGCCGGTCCGGTGAGCGCGCCCGTCCAGACCAGACCGAAAGGGATTGCAGTCAGCACAATCGCGAGTGCAAAGCCGGTCAGATAGCTGCCAAGGCTGCGATGTTCTGTGTGGTCCGTGTGGTCCATGTCAGCCTCCTACATCACACCGGGCAAATAGACGACCGAGAAGATCCCGATCCAGACGATATCAAGAAAATGCCAGAACAGCCCCAAGCGATTGAGCCGCGAGCGGACCGGCAACGTCAGGCCCTTGGTCATGACCTGCCCGATCATCAAAAGGATGCCGATCGATCCCATGGCAACGTGGGCGCCGTGCATCCCGACGAGCGTGAAAAATGCCGAGAGGAACCCGCTGACATCCGGCCCTGCCCCTTGGAGGATCATGCCGCGGAATTCAAGAACCTCCATGGCGAGGAAGCCCAGACCAAGCCCAAGTGTAATCAGAAGCCAGAGAATGACGGCCCGCCCATGCCCCTTGTCCATGGCCAGACTGGCAATGCCGAAGGTCAGGCTGGAGACCAACAACAACGCAGTCTCGATGGCCGTGTGGCTGAGGTCGAAGACCTGTTGCGAGGTCAGGCCGGCCGCCGAGTTGCCGGACAACACCACATAGGTCGCAAACAACAGCGCGAAAATGACGGCATCGCCCATCAGGAACAGCCAGAAGCCGAACTCCCGTCCGCGAAGCGAATGATGCTCTTCTTCCTCCAAGAGGTCAGCGTCGTTTCGGATGGTCAGCATCTCACTCATAACGCTCTCCCCGAAAGCGCCATTCCGGACGCAGCCCCGCGCGGTTCAAAGTCGCGCATGTCATGCATGTCAGCCGGAGTGATCCCGGAGAGCCAGGCAGTCTCGATCGCCTCAACCTCGGCCGCTGACATCACATACTCGCTGGTGTCATCGCAGGCCCGGATCCCGATGCACACCAGACACAAGACCAGCATCAGCACCGCCAGCCACCAGATGTACCAGACAGCAGCAAATCCCATTACGAAGGAGAGCCCGCCCAAGACAACGCCAAGTCCTGTGCTTTTCGGCATCACAATAGGCTCGTAGCGCTCTGGCCTCTGATAGGCGGTGCCGCGCATCTTCATTTCATGGAATGCATCGATGTCGGTGACTGTTGGAACGACCGCGAAATTGTAGGGCGCGGCCGGGGAAGAAGTTGCCCATTCCAAGGTCCGGCCGTTCCAGAGATCCCCGGTGATGTCGCGGGACGATCCCCACTGGCGCGCGGAAACATAAAGCTGAATGCCGATACAGATGATGCCGCAAAGCACGAAGATCGCGCCCAGCGCAGCAACCACCAGGAAGGGTTGCCAGGTTGGATCCGCGTAATGCTCCATCCGCCGGGACATGCCCATGAACCCAAGGGCATAAAGCGGCATGAAGGCGAGATAAAACCCGATAAACCAGAACCAGAAAGACCGGATGCCCCACTTGGCGTCCAGCTTGAAGCCGAAGGCCTTTGGAAACCAGTAGTTCAGCCCTGCGAAATACCCAAAAAGCGCGCCAGGAATGAGCATGTTATGAAAATGCGCCACCAGGAACGTGGAATTGTGCATCAGGTAGTCAGCAGGCGGCAGAGCCAGCAACACGCCTGTCACACCGCCGATGACGAAGGTCACCATGAAACCGATGGTGAACACCATGGCCGGATGGAACTCGATCCGCCCCCGGTACATCGTGAACATCCAGTCGAAGATTTTCACGCCCGTGGGCACGGCAATGATCATCGTGGCTATACCGAAGATGGCATTCACATTGGCCGAGGCCCCCATCGTGAAAAAGTGGTGCAGCCAGACCGTAAAGGAGAGCAAGGCGATGCAGGCAGTCGCATAGACCAGCGATGTGTAGCCGAAGAGCCGCTTTCTGGAGAAGGTCGCCACCACTTCGGAAAAAATGCCAAAGGCCGGCAGGATCAGAATGTAGACCTCCGGGTGCCCCCAGATCCAAAGCAGGTTGGCGAACATCATCATGTTGCCGCCGTCCCCATTGGTGAAGAAATGAAAGCCCAGGGTCCGGTCCAGCCAGAGCTGCAGGGCAACCACGGTCAACGCCGGGAAAGCAAAGACAATCAGGATCGAGATGCAGAGCGCCGTCCAGGTGAACATGGGCATGCGCATATAGGTCATGCCAGGACAGCGGTTCTTTACGATTGTGACGATGAAGTTGATCCCGGACATGGTGGTGCCGACGCCGCTTAAGGTCAACGCCCAGATCCAATAGTCGACGCCAACACCGGGACTGTATTCAATGCCGGAGTACGGTGGATACCCCGTCCAACCAGCCTGGGAAAATTTGCCCACCACAAGGGAGATCAAGACCAATGCCGCTCCTGCCGCTGTTAGCCAGAGACTGACGGAATTTAAAAAGGGAAAGGAGACATCCCGGGCGCCAATCTGCTGCGGAACGATCAGATTGATCAAACCGGTCAGAAACGGCATTGCCACGAAGAAGATCATGATGGTGCCGTGCGAGGAGAAGATCTGCTCAAAATGTTCGGGCGGCAGATAGCCTTCGTTGTTGAGCGAGATCGCCTGCTGGGCGCGCATCATCAGCGCATCGACAAAACCGCGCACCAGCATGATCAATGCGAGCACGACGTACATGATGCCGATCTTCTTGTGATCGACACTTGTCAGCCAGTCGGTCCACAGAACCTTCCAGGCGCGCAGGTACGTGATCAACAGAAAGGCTGCGATCCCGCCGCCAACGGTCACGGCCGCCCCGCCCATGGCCACCCAGCTGTAAAAGGGCAGCGCGTCAATCGTCAAACGTCCCAGCATCAGGCAGCCCCCCGGCAAATCAGTTCCGCAGCTTCGCTTTCCAGCGGGCCGACAATCGGCGCGTATTTGCGCAGGATCAGGCCAAATAGGTTCGGCTCAACACTTGAATAATAGGCGACCGGATTGGCAACGCTCTGTTTGGCGACTTCCAAATAGGTCTTGGCATCCAGGGCATCCGGCGAACCGGTCACCTTGTCTTTCCAGGCCGTGAAGTCCGCCTCTGTCAAAGCGTGCGCCAGAAAGTGCTGGTCTGAGAAACCGTCGCCGGAATACATCGTATTGCGGCCCTTGAACGTGCCCGGACCATCGGCAAGCAGGTTCATTTCCGTCCGCATGCCCGCCATTGTATAGATCTGACCGCCGAGCGCCGGGATCATCAGAGAGTTCATCACGGTGTCGGAGGTGATTTTGATGGACAGGGGCCGATCGGCCGGAAAGGCCAGCTCATTGACACTGGCAACACCCAATTCCGGATAGACAAAGAGCCATTTCCAATCGAGCGCGATTGCCTGAACTTCAAAGGCCGGCTTGTCCGAGGCAAGCTCCTTGTAAGGATCAAGCTTGTGCGTGTCGCGCCAAACCAGGGTGCCAAGAACAATGATGATGGCGGCCGGAACAAGCCAGACAACGGCCTCGATTTTCCAAGATCCCTCCCACTCCGGCGTATAGGCCGCGGTGCTGTGATGCCGCGACCGGTAGCGGTAGACAAACAAGAGCGTGAGGAGAATCGCCGGGATCGCCACGATCATCATCAACCAAAAGGCCGTGAACAAAAGATCTCGCTGTGCCAGAGCGATCGGTCCTTGCGGATAAAGGATTGGGGCCTCGGAGAGCGCACAACCGGAAACAAGGAAAGCGATTGCTGCCGAAGTTCCTATGTTCCGGGCCCAATGCAGAGGCGTTCCAGATCCACTCACACCAACATCCCCCGCAGGCATTGCCGGGTCCTTGGGCGGGTTGATGAATGCCGCACCAGCGACTTGAGGCAAAGCGATTTGATTTGAAAAGACTATGCCGCAGATTTTTTCAGCGCAAGGCGTTGACGCGAGCGAAGGTTCCTTTTCGATGTTGGGGAAACATCATGCCGACAAGGTCAACAAAATCTTAAGAACCTGACAAACTCAAATCTGTGTTCTTATAAGTACTTTTTACAGTTTTTCTTCCCAAGCGAACCTTTGACGTTGAACTTCTAATTTCATCAAGCATAATCGAATCAATACCGTTACGTTATATCAATCATTTCTGAATAACGGTGGTCCTCTGTGTTTTTACTAAGAGACCGATTTGAGCTGTTTTTCAGGCACAAGGATTTCGATGCATTGCGGGCGATAACGAAAAAACTTCAAGACTTTGCCCGTTGGATGATCATTGATCCCAGGGACACCGAACTTGCGCAGGCCCAGTGCCGGGAACTGAACTCCCAAATCCCGCTTCTCTATCTTTTGCTCATGGTCAACGCGATCGCCGTCGCGTACACGCACCGCGACGTTGCACCTGGTTATATGACCATCGGTGTACTTGCCCCAATGCTGATCTTCACGACGATCCGGCTGGTTTCCTGGGTCCGGTCCCGCGGTCTTGAGCTCGGGCCGCAACAGGCGGTGCGCAAGTTGCGTCAAACCGTCCTTCTCGGCAGTTTGGTCGCCGTCGTCTACATCACCTGGTCCTTGAGCCTTGAAAGCTATGGCACTGCGATCGAGCAGGGTCACGTAGCCCTTTTCATCGCGATCACTGTGATCGGCTGCATTTTCTGTCTGATGCATTTGCCGCAAGCAGCCATCATGGTGATGCTCATCGTGACGGCGCCTTATCTGGTCTATTACCTGAGCAAAGGCCAGGATGTTTATTCGGCGATTGCCATGAACATCTTCCTGGTGTGCCTGGTTATTCTGAAGGTGCTGCTCAACGGCTACGAGGCCTTCTCGAACCTCATCAAGTCCCGCTCCGAACTGGCAGCCAAACATCAGGAAACGGAACGTCTGAATGCGGAGAACGAGCGGCTCTCCCAGACCGACTTCCTGACCAACTTGCCCAACCGCCGGTATTTCTTCAACCGGCTCGATCGCCAGATCGAGAACGTTGCTGGAACCGATGCCGTCTTTGCCGTCGGCGTGATTGACCTGGATCAATTCAAGCCGGTCAACGACACTTACGGACACCAGGTCGGCGACCAGCTGCTCATGGCTGTCGGCGACCGCATGGAAGCGCTTGGGGTACAGGATCTGGAGATCAGCCGGCTGGGCGGGGATGAATTCGGTCTTCTATATCTCGGACCGCCGGAAACCGCCGCAGATGTTGCAAAAGCGCTCTGTGAGAGCCTGCAACAGCCGTTCAAGATTGGCGAGATTTCCGTTGCAATTGGCGCCTCTTGCGGCATCGCGTTTTATCCGGATGCCGGCACAACGACCCATATGCTGTTCGACCGCTCCGACTACGCACTTTACAATTCCAAAACAACGGCCCGCGGTTCGGTCACCGTCTATTCTGCTGATCACGAAGCCCGCATCCGGTCGGAACGGGCCATCGAAAGTGCCCTGCAATGTGCCGATATTGCAGCCGAGTTTGAGGTCCACTTCCAGCCCTTCGTAGCGCTTTCGAAACAGACCATCATCGGCTTTGAGGCCCTGGCACGCTGGAACAGCCCCGAACTTGGCCGCATTCCGCCGGACGTCTTCATTCAGGTGGCCGAGCGAACCGGTCAGATCCAAAGGCTGACCATCCAGCTGTTTTGTATGGCAATCAGGCAGATCGAAGCGCTGCCCGACACGCTGCGCATGTCCTTCAACCTGTCAGCGCATGATATCACGTCCCATGAAACAGTATCTAAATTGCTGGATATCATCGCGGAGCGCAAAGTAGATCCGACACGGATCACGTTCGAGATCACCGAGACATCGGTCATTGGAAGTTATGAGGCCGCGGAAGCGTGCTTGAAGCGTTTGCGGGATGCCGGGTGCCGGTTGGCTTTGGACGACTTCGGCACCGGATATTCAAGCCTTGGGTATCTGCACCGCTTGCCGATCGATTGTGTCAAGATCGATCGGAGCTTCGTCGCGTGTCTTGATGATCCCATGACAGGCGGTGTCGTGGCATCCATCCTGAACCTCTGCCGGTCCATGCAGATCACCTGCGTTGCCGAGGGTGTTGAGGATGCGGGACAGGCCGAAGCGCTTCAACAACTGCAGTGCCGGTTCGCTCAAGGCTATCATTTCTGCCCGCCGAAGCCCTTTGCCGACATCAAGCAAAGCATTGATGAGACTGGCAAGATCGCCGGCCTTCCAATAATCAGCGCCGAACACAACGACCTGCTGCGCTCCAGCGCAAATTAGCCTTGGCAAAACTTTAGGACGCAGCCGCAATCCGGTAGACGCAGCGGCGGCCGCCGGAGAGAAGATGTTCCTGGCGCTCGACCAGTACGCTCTCTCCAAGGAGCGATTGGAACAGGTTGAGCTCCGAACGGCAGAATTCCTGGCAGGCTGTGGCCGCTGCACAGATCGAGCAATGGTTCTCAATCAACAGAAACGCATCGCCATCCCGCTGCACCTCGGCCATGTAGCCTTCCTTGCTCCGCAAATCGGCAAGTGCGGCAACTTTTCCCCGAAGCTCCTGTTCCTGGCCGAGAACCTCGGAATAGAGTTTGCGGCTTTGATCTTCGCGGTGTGCGATGAGCTTTTCTAGACCATCCGGGCCATATATGTCGGTCACCCCGGATAGAAGCCCCGAAACTAGGGCTGCGTGATTGTCGGGGAACTGGCCGTGGCCTTTTGCGCTCAAGGACCAAACCCGTTTCGGGCGGCCGACCGAGCCTTTCAGGTCCTCAAATTCAACAAGCTCCGCCTCCAGCAAGCCGTCTAGATGCTGGCGGACCGCAACGGATGTGACGTTGAGTTCCTCGGCAAGCTCTGCTGCCGTTTGGGGTCCGGCAGCTTTCAATGCATTCAGCAGTCTTATGCGGGTGCGGTCTGACATGATGGCATGAATATAGTCAGCACTCAGATAAAGAAAAGGATCTCTTATCTAACTTTCAGACCGGACCGCACGTTTTCGTATTTGGCCAAACGTGCTACCGGACATGCATGGTGGCCGGGACAAAACGACAGAAAGACATGCGCAAGGCACTGCGCTTATTACTGCCACGTGTGCCGATGGCGGATGCGGAAGCGATTCTTGAGGGCGCCCTCGCCGGTCATCTGCGCCACTTGCCGCCGTCCATTGCCGTGTGGCAAGCGGCCACCAGCCGCATTCGGCATGAGCACACGGACTATGATGCCCTGCTCGATGACGGATATGACCGGGACTCCGCCCGGTTTTTCGTACTGGATGCCATCAACGACATGCTTGAGACTTGGGGAAGTCAGAAGCGGGTCTCTGCGGAAGCGGACGACGAGGCGTAGCTCCTACCGGCAAACGTCGAGGATCCAGAGAAACGCCATTGGAACCATCGCAAGTGCAGGGAGAATGATCGCCGGATAGCCGAACAGAAAGATACAGACGGCCCAAACCATCGCCAGGTTTCCGATGAACCAATATTTGGCATCGTCCTCACCATACATCGCGTCCTTCACAAACCAGTTCAGCACCGGAATGATCAGCAGCAGGCGGATGATGAGCAGTTCTTGTTCGGCAGTTTTTGCAGACACGCGATCAGGCCCTTCCTTGGCTTTATGTACGTGGTTTCACGTAAGCTCGGCAGACTGATCCCGCACTGTGACAAAACGCCCGTTCGCTGCGGCATTCTGGCAGCTTCGATGCCTCTCCCACTTTAACTTTTTGTCGCCTGCGAACTATCAGCACGCTGATGACCCTTGCCATTCATAGGTTGGGCTTTAAGTTGCAGATTGTAAGTTATTACGATGCTCCGGAGACCCAACACCGTGCCCCGACTGTCCCCAAAAGCCCTTTTGGTTGCCGCCACTTTCACAAGTCTTGTTTCGGCCGAAGCCATGTCTGAAAACAGAATCGACCTCGTCCGCCCTGATGCGCCGGAGCTTGCAGCTCATGGCGCGTACGAGGTCGGGCGGATGACGCTGCAGCTCACCAATCCGGACCAGTATGACATCGTCCGGATTGCGGCAGATGAAGCGCCGGAACGGTATGACCGCCCGTTGTCGGTGGAAGTCTTTTATCCGGCTGAAGCGCATAACGCGCCCGAACCAATGCGGGTCATCTTGCGGGACGGACAGCGCGAGGCCGACATTCACGGCCTCTCCAAACCGGATGCTGCACCTGCCAAGACCTCTGCCCCCTACCCGCTTGTTCTGATTTCACACGGCTATCCGGGCAACCGGTTCCTGATGAGCCATCTGGCGGAAAACCTAGCCACCAAGGGGTATGTCGCGGTCTCCATCGACCACACCGACAGTCTTTATCATGACAAGGCGGCCTTCGGATCCACGCTGGTGAACCGGCCGCTTGATCAGATGTTCGTGCTGAATGAGATGGGCCGGCTTGCCAAGGACGATAACTCGCCACTGGCAGGTCTGATCGATACCAACCGCACCGGTCTCATCGGTTACTCCATGGGCGGCTATGGCGCGATCATCTCTGCTGGCGGCGGTGTAACCGATAAATCCATCGGTTATGAGTGGGGAGCGCCGGACGGGCTTTTGGGCATGCACAAGGCTGGCAGCGCGGAGCACGAAGCGCTGATCGATCCGCGTCTCAAGGCGATTGTCGCCATCGGTCCATGGGGGAGAAATCGGGACTTTTGGGACGCTGAGGGCCTTTCCGGTGTGCGCGTCCCTGCGCTTTACGTGGCCGGCAGCGTTGACGATGTTTCCCAGTATGAAACCGGCATTCGAAAGATCTGGGAGGAAAGCAGTGGAACCGACCGGCATCTTCTGACCTTCATCAGCGCCAATCATAATGCGGCAGCTCCCATGCCCGCGCCGATGGAATCCTATCCCTTCAGCGACGAACTCGGCTGGGCGCCGTTTGAACACTATGCAGATGCGGTTTGGGACACGGTGCGGATGAACAACATCATGCAGCACTTCGCGACAGCCTTTATGGATCTCCACCTGAAGAACGACACGGACAAGGCCGCCTATCTGGACCTGATCGAGACGGCGGAAGATGGCGTTTTTGCCCGCAATGACGATGGCACGGACAAACCGGAGCACACCTATTGGCAGGGCTTCCCGGACAGGTCCGCAAAGGGCCTGATGTTCGAAACCCGCTCAAAAGGCGAATAACATCGGCATTTCACAGGCGGCGTGCGGAACAGGCCGCCGCTTGTTAACCTGACATGCAAGCGCCCCTTTTACTCTGACGTTCAATCAGGATAAAAATCCTTTGGTTTTTGAAGATTCGAACGTTGGGGAACTTTGTGTTCCGATCTTACCGGACTCGAGCTAGGATCTGCTGGGCTTGCCTTTCGGCCTTGGTGCTTTCGCTCACCAGCGCGGTGGCTTCAAGCGTCATGCCTCGGCCATCGGCAGCCGAAACTGGACCGGTCATCTTAACGACGCACGACCTTCCGCCGTACGGATCAGTTCAGCCCGATGGAAGCTTTGACGGGATTGCGGTTCGTGTCGTTTCCTGCGCTCTCGATGCAATTGATCGTGCGTTTGAAATCCACGTGCTGCCTTGGAAACGCGCGCAGCTGGAGGTTCAAAACGGGTATGCGGACGGCTTTTTCGCGGCGTCCCAAAATGCTCGGCGCGATGCCTATGCAACGGCCAGCGCGATCATCGCCCGGCAGACATGGACGTGGTATCTCCTCAAGGATCAAATCCTCAGTCCGAAAGATCCTGCCAATCGCTTGTCCATGCTGACGTCGAGCTTTCTCGGCGCGAACATGCAAACGTGGCTCCGCCGGAACGGGTATCGCACAACGGATTTTCCGCCCAGAGACACGAATGCCCTTCTGGAAATGCTGCTGGCCGGCCGTGTGGACGCTGTGCTCGCCAACAACCTGGTTATGGAGAGCATTTTGGGCACCCGCGGGGTTTTGAGCGAAATCCGCTCAGAGGTGCAGCAGGACAAACCGCTTTCGGTCTATTTTTCGAATGACTTTCTTCAACTCAACCCGGGTTTCCTGACCAAGTTCGATGCGGCGGTGCCGGACTGCCGCGATGCTGAAGCGGCCTCCGGCGACATCAACTCCTGACAAGACTCACGGACGACGCACGACCAGGTCGATCTCCACCAACGCGCCGACAGCAAGCGCGGTTACACCGATACAGGTCCGTCCCGGCAGCTTGCCCGCCTCGAAGTAGGAGCGGTAGGTTTCGTTCATCTGCGCATAATCGCGTTCGAATTCGGTCAGATAGACCCGGGCGAAGGTCACATTTTCCAATCCCAGTCCGAGCCCCTCCAACACGATCTTCAGATTGTCCATCACCCGGGCAGTCTGCGCCTCAATGCCAGCCGGCAAGGGCGCATCCGGGGCATCTGGATCGGTTGGCATCTGACCTGTCACAAAGACCCAGCCGTCGGCTTCGACGGCGTGCGAGAACGGCGCAACCGGGCGCGGTCCTTGATCGATCATGTGATGAATTGGCAGCACGGCTTATCTTCCCTGATTGGTGGCTGGAGTGAGAAGACAAGCGGATTGCCAACCGAGACTCAAGCCTTTGGATAAATCCACTGCTCCGGAATGTGCGCGGTTACCGTCTCGCCCGCAGCAATTGTCCCCGGCTTTTCTACAAAACCGACCAAGCCACGCAGCCTTCGGGCCTTTTGCGGGAACAGAAGATCAAGTCCGCTGCGCTCAGGGAACTGGCGATCGATTGCCGATCCGGCAAAGCGGCACGGGGCGTTGTCACCATCGATCCGGATCACCACACCGCCTTCAAATTCAAGACGTGTGCGCGGCGGGATCAGCGAGAGATTGGGAATGCCGGAGAGCGTGATGTTGCCGCCAATCCATTCGGACTTGAGTTCGGGAATTTCCATGCGCTCAGCGATGATTGCCAGTTCTTCCAAAGACAGGATGGAGATCTGCCGTTCGTTGCACATTTCGGTTCCGCGCGGGTACCATGGCTCGCGCCCCCCGGACTTGCGGGTAAACCCGGCATGACGATCCCCCGGCACCCCTTCGAATGTCAGGCCTAGACGCTCGACCGGTTCGGTCTGAAAGTCTTCCGTCACCGGGGTACCGAAAACGCCTTCCACGTGCCCGGCAATCTTGAACTTGCGGGTAACGTCCAGTGTATCGGCAAGGCAGGTATCTCGGTCGGCCATGGTGTCAGTCCTTCGATCATGTGTTGCCAGCTACGTACTGGAATGGAACGTTGACCGCCAGCAAAAGCCTGTGATGAGTTCATGCAAATGATTGATGGAAGCCGGTGGTCAGCCTTGCGCAGGGACAATTTTTTGATCTACTTGCGAAAGTAACGAACAAATAAGACCGCCGTGGTTTTCTGGGACGAACTGAAAGGAACCGCTGTTGTTGCTCGTCTTGCAGTGCCGCCGATCCGGCAGAAATCTCTTCCGCGCTCTCATCGGTGGGTTGGGCCTCTTGTTGGCCGCTTTACCGCCAGCGGTCGCCGCCGATCAGGTGCTTTTTTTGCAGGACAATGCTTACGCTCCCTACATGACCGTCGAAAACGGTATGCCGGCGGGGCTCTATGCCGAGATCCTTTTCGAAGCGCAACGCCGGATGGACGCGAGCAACCTTTCGGTTCAGGCAGTTCCGTGGACACGCGCAACGGTTCTTGTTGAGAACGGGTATGCGCAAGGACTTGTCGGCAGCTATTACAAGCCGACGGACAGACCGTGGATCCGTCATTGGTCAGTGCCCATCTTTTTCGAAGAAGTCAGCATCTTTTGCCGTTCCGGGATCGCGCAGCCCGGCTGGATCTATCCGGACGATTATAAAGGCCTCTTGTTCGGCAATGTCGCCGGCTACAAGGCGCCCGGAGACCGGTTCTTTGAGCTCGTCGAGCAGGGCGTGATCAAGCTGGAAGAAGCGCAAACGACCGAGCAGAACCTGGACAAACTCGCCCTCGGGCGAATTGATTGCTATGTCGTGGAGCGCATCGCCACAGAAGTCCTCATTCGGGAAAAAAACATCAAGAATGTTCAGATTGCAGGGACGGCCTCCTTGGAAGCTGCCTATATCGGGTACTCCGACAAGTGGACCGGGCCGAACGCAGATGCCTTTATCAAGGCCATGGATGAAACGCTGACGGCTATGAAGGCTGACGGCACGATTGAGCGGATCATCGCGAAATTCATTGGAAGTTGAAACCACCAGCCTCACCGCAATGTCATCACATCTAGACGCTCGCGTTTATGGATAATTGACACTTTCGATGTTTCGTAATTTCTTGAAATAAAAACTATCGCTACGTAATCACACTGATCGACATACGGGACAGGCTCGGCAATTTTGCAACATCAAAACAACAAAAAGCCAGTGAGAACCTCCAGAATGACACCTGCGTACGCACTACAGGTCATTCAAGACCTATGAAAACCGTACGACAAAGCTTTCTGACTATTTGTATCGCTGTCGCGACGATGTGCGCAGGCACAGTGTATGCTGATGCAGATGAAGACGTGCGGCTGGTCACGCTCGTTCAAGACGCGGACTATGCCCCCTTCATGATGGCCGAAGAGGCCGGGCCCGCCGGGATCTACGCGGAAATTATTAAAGAGGCGGACAAACGGCTGCCGAGTTACACGGTCGAGCTCACGTCTGCGCCCTGGACACGGGCCAAATTCCTCGTGCAAAGCGGCAAGGTCAATGGCCTGGTCGGCACCTATCACAAGCCAATCCGCAGGCCGTGGATCCGCCATTTTTCAACGCCCATGGCGACAGAAACGATTTATGTTTATTGCCGGGAAGGCGTAGCCCAGGACCACTGGGAATACCCGAAGGATTATGCGGGGCTGCTCTTCAGCAACAATGCCGGATTCTCAACTCCGGGCGCGGAGTTTTTTAAGATGGTATTGAATGGCAAAATCCAGCTCATTGAAGAACAGACAACTGATGCCAATTTGCGTCTTTTGCAAATAGGCCGCGCCGATTGTTATGTGCAACAACAAGAGGCCGTCGAACTCTCCATCCAGTCCAACAACTTCGACAAGATCAAACCGATCCGGGAAGTCCACACGGAAACCGCCCATATCGGCTACAGCCAGCATTGGAGCGTGGAGGACGGCGATAGCTTCATTGCCGACATGGACAGTGTCCTGAAACAAATGACCGCCGATGGCACGATCCAGAAGATCATCATGAACTGGACTGACGGCACAATATAGCATCGCCGTACTTTTCCCGATCACGTTCGACCGCCAGCTTTTTCACAAAACCGGACTGGCGCAGAAACCTAGCCCTTAAGACCTTGAACATAAGTGGTTTTGACAACGCCATTGGATTGATACCCTTGGCTGATAGTCAACATTTATGCAACCTGCACAAGATTTCCTCTTCGCGCTGCACAAGTCAGGACGGTACGCTTTGTCAACGTATACAAAGCTGAGCATTCTTCATGGCACAGGCGGATTTCAACGAGAACACCTTCGCACGACTGATCAACATAGCTGGACGCCAACGGATGTTGTCACAGCGGGTTGGTTTCCTGTCTGTCGTTTTGAACGCACGGCAAACGGATGGCCCATCGGACAGGCTCACCACCTCTGATCATCACCTGGATATGCTGAAGGCCGCCGCCGATGACTTTGAAACCGGTTTCAAGATCCTGTGCGAGGGTGACAAAGACCTCGGTTTGCCCCATTGGGACTGCGCGGAGGTTGCCGCGATACTGAATGGCCGTGACGGAATTGAAGGGCACGCGGTCATCAACCGGTTTGTCAGTGAGACCCGGCACACCATAGCCACGTTGGAAGCTGGCAAAACACGGCGGCAGAAGGAGCTTGAAGACTTTTCCACTTTTGTCCTGACCGACACCCTCGCGGTCTTGCAAAAGATCGTCGGGGCGCTCGAATCGGATTTCCAGGCAGCCACAGCAACCCGCGATGAACAACGCACACTTGAGATTGACCGGGTCCGCACTGCGGTTGAGGACATCCAACGCGCCTCAAAGATATCCCGCATGATCGCGCTGAACGCAAAGATCTCGGCCACAAGGGCCGGGTCTCACGGAAACGAATTCCGGGCATTGACCGACGAAATCAAGAAGATCTCGGACGACATCACACAAAGCTCGGAAGACATCATCCGGTTTCTCAACATCGCCTGACAGCAATCGCGGACCAACCGACGCTTCGTCAATTGAGCGGTGAGGTTTCGGCAATCGGCGACCCAAGCGCCTCCGCCATCTTTGCGATTGCGGCTATTTGGGGCGCGTCTTTGGTCAAGAAGTCAGAACTGCTGTAGCCCCACCAATCCCAGCATCCCTTTGGGTTGCCGCCCGCAAGACCGTAGCCGTTGAAAAAATTGCCCGGAATGACCTCCGCCTGCGGGTAAAGGACAACAATCCGATTACTCTCGGCCCAGCGGTTGAACTGAGTGAGCCGGGCGTATTTCTCACCGATCTGGCCGCTGGTCTGCTCACAGCCATGCAGCGCGATATGCAGCCGGCAGCTTTCTCCCTCAGAACAGGCCGTTGGAATATAAGCAAATCCGGTGTTCCCCATCCCGGCCGCGCCGTTGGTATATTGCGACTGATCGAATGTCTTGAAATTGGCGTCGACGGGCGCCGTTGCCGGGGCGAGCGGGCCGTATAGCCAGTTGAGAATATCCCGCGCCTGCTCGATCTTCTCTGTTGCTCCCTGGGGCGCGTCGCAGCTGTTTAGATAGTCGGGTGCGGTCGTGGAACAGGCCACCACACCGCAAGTCAGGTCAGCCTTTGCGGCATCAGGGTCGGATGGACAGGTGTTTTCGGCATCGGCCGCTGTCAGAAACCCGTGGCCTGCATTGATATCATCGACGTAGCGAATGCTTTCTGCCGGCACATTGAGATCCGCGTAGACCTGTCTCAAGGCATCCATCGTCGGGCCATGTACCGTGTCGTCAGCGTCGCCGTGGAACAAATAAATACGGTCATCGGCAATGCCGGCAATCGGATCAATTTTCCCGGAATTGTCGCGCATCACCTCCAGGGCCTCGGCCGGGTCGGGTGCTGACGGAGCATTGTCCATGCAAACGCCAACCGCCTTCAACGCGCGATAATAGACAAACGCATTCCACCAGGACTGGACAACAGCGCAGCCATAAGGTCCACCCGCGACAACGCCTGCACCGGAGATGTTGCTAGAAAAGGCCGTTTGCAGCTGCACACTCATGAACGCGCCGCTGGACAGTCCTGAAACTGTCGTCTCCTGCACAGCCAGGGTCAGTTTGGGAAGTGGGTCTGCTATTGCCGCCGAACTCATGAACGGCGTTACAAACGCCGCCGACCCGAGGGCGAGAACGATCGGCAAAGACAGTGAAGAGTATTTGGACCGGCAGACAGACTTCCGCATTGTATCCTCCTGACACTCTCAATCAGGAATTGAACGCTAGCAGGAAGGGCGCCCTCACGCAACGGCAGCGCACAATATATTTGTGCAGCGCATAAGATGATCGCCCCACGGAATCTGTCGTGGGGCGATCTGCTCCAACTGTTTTGTTTCAACTACTGGATCGGAACAGTGCACACCATTTGCGTGTGCTGCGAGTTGATCCAGCAGTTCGGCGGCAACGCGCCTGTCGGGATCGGGTAATAGTAGTAGGTCGGCTGCTTGTTGGCATTCGCGATCGCAGCCCCTGTTGCAACACCCGCTGCATAAGCTGCGCCCGGATGATAGTAGGGGCCATAGGGCGGATAATACGGATGGTAGGGGTGCACCGGGTGATGCCAGGCCCGGCAGCGCGGATCTTGCGGTGCGTGAAAGCAATAAGGGCCATAGGGCTCAAAACCAACGCTGCCCGGCGCAGCGCCAGGGGCCGCTGCGGTTGCGCCATGGTGATGCGGCCGCGGTCCGTGATCGATAAAGAGCGCCACTCCGGTCGCACTTTCCGGCAAATCACCACGCAGGACCTTCACGTTATAGACAACGCTCGAGCCTTCAGTCTTCGCCGATGTCAGTTCAACGAGCGCCGGTGCCGTGCTGGTCTCACTCAAAACGCTGACCACCGCATTCGGTGGCACGTCGGCAAACGTGTTGCCCGCGTTCCAGTATTCGGAAAAATCTGCGTTGCTGACCTGGCCGCCAAGACGATACGGGCGTTCGGAAAAGAACAGGACACCTGTGTTCGCATCGTTCAGGGTTAGCGTTGACCCGTCAAAGGTCATGGCGCCGGCCTGCTGGACATAATCATAAGCTGGCGGCGGCGCCGGATCGCCTTGAACCGGCGCTGCGGTCTGGGGCTGTGTTTGGGCCACATTCTGGGATTGGGCAAAAGCCACACCGCAAATGAGACTTCCCGCCACCATGGCAGATACGGGCAAAGCAAATTTCATGAAACCCTCCTATCGAAACACCTTTGGTTCCTGCCAGCAGAGTGGCAAATGTCCTTTGGCGTACATGTGATGGAGAACACTCTTTGCGCCAATTGCACCGAAAAGACGGCGCTGCGATGAAGATTTCGTAAGGTCGGCCAAAGGCTCCCCACAGCAGGAGACACAGGAGAGCGTGCTCCTTACTTACGTCTTGGCCGGTCCTCAGCAGAGAGAATTCTCACGCCTTATTCGGTCGATGTTCCGGATGGCGGCGTATAGGGCGTCCCGCCGCCGGGCACTTTTCTGGGTCCCTTCGGTGCATCTCCCTGACTCACACTCAAGGGCGCCACATCGTCATGCGACGGCCCATGCCCGCCACCGAGCCCAGGTAAAACACCACCCGGAAATGGCGCGTTCACGACACTCTTTTGATCATCCTTCGGTTTCTTGCGATCCACCATGGCTTAGTCCTCCTCCAACTCGATCGCGACGACATTCGACATGTCCGGCAACAGAACTTCACCAGCCGGAACTTGCTGAACTTGCGTGCCGGCAGAGGGGACGAAGGTCTTGCTCTCGCCCACCGGCACAAACCAGACGGCTTGCTTCAAATAGAGTTGCTGTGTCTCCCCGCCCTGGTCGTCGGCGTAATAATGCGGCCAGCCGGAGAGCGCCGTGCCGTCCTTGAAGCGCACCACAACCCAAATACCCCGCCTTTCGTGAAACACCTCATTCCAAGGCTGCCGGCTGCTGATCCGCTTTGAGAATTTCAGAGTTTTAAGAATGCGGTGGCTGACAGAGTAGTTTTTCAAGAATCCGAACAGGATGCCGTAAGCAGCTGCAACGATCAGGGGCGTTGCCGAAATATCGCCGAGATAGGCCGCAATCTTCTGCTGTGCGCCGGGCTTGGTTTCGGACGCCAGATCGGGAAAGAAGCTCTGGCCGAACAACCCGATGGATGTGATCTGCGTTGCCAGCAAAAAGAAGATCACCCAGGACACCGACGGCAATGTGTCCTTCACCTTGAAATCCGACACCTGATTGTAGACGAAAAACCCCAGAATGCCCGGAAGGATCAGGAGCAGAACGGAAAACGCCTCGAAACTGTCAATCATGCCAACCCCGCAACCCAGGGGAGATTTGAAATGACATTAACAATTTTAAGGATTTTTGGACACTGTAAATCGACGCTTCGCTTTTGAGTTTTGCGGATTAGGCTTTTTCAGCCTCAATCGGAGAGACACCATGGCCAAGCTATCAGCGATCATCCTTTCGACGTTTTTCCTCACCTTCGGGGCTTCTGCAGACGAGCCAAAAGTGAGCGTTGCGAGCGTCCTGTCCGCGGTCAGCGGGTATCAAGACAGCAACTACTACAAGGCTGTGCTGGTGACGGGAGAAGACGATGCAGATCTGTATCTCTTCAGCCGGGATGGCTGGGATCTCACTCTTGAAGCGTATGCCCCCGGGATCGCAGTGACCGCGGTATAGGGGGCACTGACGCATCCTTATCCACGGCGGACAATGGAGCGCTCCGGCTCCAATCCGAAAACATTGCCATAGGCCGCCACCGGTGGCAGCAGACGCTCACCATTGTTCACCGCGACGGCCTGTTTGTGGTCGGCGGCTACACCTACTCCTTCTATGACACGCTGGCTGTTGACGCGAATGGCGATGTCTTGACCGGAGAGTGCGACGTCAATCTTCTGACCGGCAAGGGCTTTAAGGACGGCAAGCCGTTCCGCACCAGTTTCAGGTCAGTGCCGGTAAAAAAAATGGCGCGCAGACATGGGGCCACCGGAATGTGAATGGGAGTAATAAAGCCCTTGATCCAGCAACAAAAAAGGCGGAGCACAGCCCCGCCTTCTTCAACAAGCGCTACAAGCTTTAAAATTACTGCGCCTACTTAACGCGTCAGGGGCTTGTACTTGATGCGGCGCGGGTCAGCGGCGTGGGCACCGAGGCGGCGGACCTTGTCCTTCTCGTAGTCTTCGAAGTTGCCTTCGAACCACTCCACATGGCTGTCGCCTTCAAAGGCGAGCATGTGCGTTGCCAGACGGTCGAGGAACATACGATCGTGCGAGATCACGACGGCGCAGCCGGCGTAGTTTTCCAGCGCGTCTTCGAGAGCTGCCAGGGTCTCGGTGTCGAGATCGTTGGTCGGCTCATCGAGCAGGAGAACGTTGGCGCCCTGCTTCAAGACCTTGGCAAGGTGCACGCGGTTGCGCTGACCACCGGAGAGATCGCCGACCTTCGCCTGCTGAGCCGGGCCCTTGAAGTTGAAGGACGAGCAGTAGGCGCGTGAGTTGATCTCCTTGCCGTCGAGATAAATGATCTCGTTGCCGTCGGAAATCTCTTCCCAAACCGTCTTGTTCGGGTCCAGCTTGTCGCGGGACTGGTCGACATACCCAAGATGCACGCTCTCACCGACGGTGATCTTGCCGTTGTCCGGGGTTTCCTGACCGGTCAGCATCTTGAAGAGGGTCGACTTACCCGCACCGTTCGGGCCGATGACGCCAACAATGCCGCCACGCGGCAGCTTGAAGGACAGATCGTCGATGAGAAGGCGGTCTTCAAAGCCCTTGGAGACGCCGTCCAGCTCGATGACGTTCGCGCCAAGGCGCTCGCCGACCGGAATGAGGATCTGCTCGATGGTCGGCAGCCGCTCTTCTTGCATCGCGACCAGATCTTCATAGGCCTTGATACGGGCCTTGGATTTGGTCTGGCGGCCTTTCGGGGACATGCCCATCCACTCGCGCTCGCGGTCGATCGCCTTGGAGCGGGCCATGTTTTCACGCCCCTCCTGCTGCATGCGCTTGGCTTTCTTCTCCAGATAAACGGAGTAATTGCCCTCGTACGGGATGCCCTGACCGCGGTCGAGCTCCAGGATCCAGCCGGTGACGTTGTCGAGAAAGTAACGGTCGTGGGTGATGATCAGGACGGACCCCTTGAACTCGCGCAAGTGCCGCTCCAGCCAGTGAACGGTTTCCGCGTCCAGGTGGTTGGTCGGCTCGTCGAGCAGCAGAAGATCCGGCTCGGACAAGAGCAGCTTGCAGAGCGCGACCCGGCGGCGTTCCCCGCCGGAGAGATTTTCAACGGAGGCGTCGGACGGCGGGCAGCGCAGGGCTTCCATCGCCATTTCCACCTGGCTTTCCAGGTTCCACAGGTCCTGCGCGTCGATCTCGTCCTGAAGAGCCGCGCCTTCCTCGGCGGTCTCGTCGGAGTAGTTCATCATCAGCTCGTTGTAGCGGTCGAGCTTGGCCTGCTTGTGGGCAACGCCTTCCATGACGTTTTCCAGGACCGTCTTGGTCTCGTCGAGCTTCGGCTCCTGCGGCAGGTAACCGACCTTGGCACCTTCCGCGGCCCAGGCCTCACCGGAGTATTCGGTGTCGAGCCCGGCCATGATCTTCAAAAGCGTCGACTTACCAGCCCCGTTCGGGCCCAGAATACCGATCTTGGCATCCGGGTAGAACGACAGGTGGATGTTATCGAGGACTTTCTTGTCGTTGTAGGCCTTGGACAGGCCATGCATGTGATAGATGAACTGGCGCGCCATGGGGCTCGTCGTCTCCGCAGGTTGGAATGTCGGGATTCTTATCTAAAATCTGGCGCCCTTTTACGCGAAAGGGCGCACTGGGGCAATGGGGGAGATGCTGGCAATGTGATGCCCGTCGTCGCGCAGTTTTCCACTTGCAACTTCGGCACCCCATCATTGCCATGTTTGAAACGCCTGCGCCATTCTCGGTCGGACGGCAATCCATGCCGTGACCTTGCCCCAAAGCACGGCTGATCGGGTGGAAGCAGAACAGTATGCCACGGATCGGATCCGATGCAGGCTCCTCAAGTCCTAGATGTTGCCAGCACGGAGGGGAGGTGACAAATGATCCACTTTTTTGTGCCTTCCCGGACGAAGCGGAGCCCATGTCTGGATTACATTCGCCCTGAGAGAGTTCGCACAAGACGCAGAGTGGCTGCAGCCGATCGCCATGCGATTACGTCCCGCCTCAAGTGCGGTTGGCTGAAGAACTCGCTAAACAGCGTCAGTTCTGCGCTATTCTTTCGACTTCGATCAACTTAAGCCAGGCGCGGGTTTTGACGTCCCAGTCATAAAGTTCGAAATCGTGGCACTTTGGAGGATTGGAGAAGTAATCGAGCGGCACTGTGCCCATGGAAACATTGCAGGCCTCGAATTGCTGACGTGGGACTATATTGGCGTATTTCGCCAACCCCACTGCCTGCCAAGTTCCGCCGTCCTCCGTCAGCACCTTATTGACCATACATACCTTTTGCCCGAGACGGATCTTCTCAGCCATCTTGCAGTCGCATGTTGACGGAAGCCCGGCATCCGTTGGCGGTCTAAGTTTCCGGACGCTGCCCTTAAATGCGATTCCGTAAACCTCGTCCCCACTCTCGCCGCCCCTGTACAGATCAGAGAGCGTCTCGACCTGCCCCGCCACACTCGCAATGAGCTGATCGAAGGGCGGCAGAATATTGCCCAGACTGTTGAAATAAACCCGGGCTTCCGCCGCCGGGTCCACCAAACGGTCTGCGTCTTCAAGATTGCACAGTACTTCAGGCGCATCATTGTCATGCGATATGGAGAGAATATCGCCAGGCTGTATCGCATCGAGATGAATAGGCCGCGTCAACTGATTGTAGGCAACGATGTCACCACGGGAAACGTTTGTTGCCGTGTGATAGAAAATGCCCCCAACCACAAGGAATACAAGTCCCAAAAACCATTTTGCCCGCACAGAAACCCCTCCTAATGAGAGCAACAGCTGTTTCCACACTTGTAATGCGTGGACGGACAACTGTGGGAATGGGCGTTTCCGATTCCTGCGAAAATCAGAAGCATAAACGCGAGAGTAAATCGAACTATCATCACACCCCTCAACACAACCATAAGAGCAATACCTTAGATGTATCATCTATTAGTTTAGCAAATTTGGTTTTGCTTGTTAAGGTAGTCTGCTTTCGCAGGAGATCACGATTTTTATTCTCAACAGGATCCAGAACCACGATAAATGTGGTTCTGGATCCGTGGTCTTTTCATTGTTCTCAGATCAGCGCTTCGGGGCGCAGGCGGGGAGTTTTTCGGGGACGGTCGGCGCGATGCCAAGTCCCTTGCGCAACTCGCGCTCCTCGTCGATCACCTCTTGCGGGAACTGGCCCATGAAGCAGCAGCAGACGCCCTGATCGATCATGGTGCGGGGGCCGTTCGGGTGGGCAATGTGCTTGTAGACGCCGTGGCTGTGGCCATGGCCGTGATCATGTCCATGCCCATGATGATGATGATGATGGCCATGGCCGTTACCGTGACTGTGATCGTGGTGGTGATGCCCGTGATCATGGCTGTGGTCATGCGCATGATCGTGGCTGTGATCATTACCGCCGGCCTCATCGTCCATAGGATCACGGTATTCGGCGTGGTGGTGATGCACCTCGACCTCACCGCGGGCGAGACGCTCCTTGAAGGACGCCATCAGGTCGGTGGTTTCAACGAGGGAGCCTTCGGCGGCTTCCGTGATCCGCTCCACGAAGGTGTCGATCACATGGGCCTGATCGGCCAGGTAATGCGCCTTGTAGAAGGTGACGTCCGGCTCGGTTTCCGCAACCTTGTCGACATAGTTGTAGATCCGGTCGATCAGGCGGCCTGAGAACAGGAAATACGGGGCGACAACAATCTTCTTGTAGCCGAGCTTCAGGGCCATCTCGAGCCCGCGGCCGACCGACGGGAAGGTGACGCCGGAATAGACGGTTTCCGACCAGCCGAAGCCGAGGTTTTCAGTGACGATCCGGGTCAGACGGGCCGCTTCCGCATTGGCCAGCGTGTCGGAGGTGCCGCGGCCGACAACTACCAGCATGGTGTCGTAAAGGTCGCCATCATGGACATGGGTCAGGCCCAGCGCTTCCAGGATCCGTGCCTCGAAGGCCGCGATCATCTGCGGGTGCAGACCGAGCTCCCGGCCATAGCTGACTGTAAGGCCCGGGTTCTTTTCCTGATAGGTGGTGAGCACCGACGGGATGTCGTTCTTGGCGTGGGTCGCGGCAAACAGCATGCCCGGCACGGCCAGGATATGCGTCACGCCCTGATCGCGCAGGGAATCAAGGCCCATATGAATGTTCGGCGCGGAGTATTCCAGAAAGCCGTACTCCACCGGCATTTCCGGATAGCGGTCCCGCAAGCCCTTGGCGAGGAGTGCGAATTCTTCTTCGGCAATTTTGGCGCGGCTGCCGTGCCCGCAAATCATGATGCCCGTCTTTGACATATGCGGCCTCTCCTTGTTGCGCTGTAGATAGCGCCTAAACCCGGCCGGGTGAATGCAGAAAATGGTTTGGCGGCAATTTGCCCAAAGCTGTGTCCAAATGCCGAAGTTTTCCGGTCAAAAAACGAAGGCTAAGGGGCGGCGTCCGGCCTAAACCGACCTCGACGGCGAAGAAGAATTCTTCTAACAAAGACCGCTCAATGCCCCTGCCCTAGTCCGGATCCCATCATGACCAAGCCCGACATCCTGATGCCTTACCGCCTGCTGCCGATCGCAGAAGAAGAGCTTCAAAAGCGCTTTACCGTGCACAAGCTCCATGAAGCGGAGGACCGGGAGAAGGTTCTAGCCGAGGTCGGTTCGAAAGTGCGCGGGGTTGCGCTCGGTTTCGGGCCGTTCAATCAGCAGCTTTTGGATCAGCTGCCGAACCTGGAAATCGTTGCGGGCTTTGGCGTTGGCTATGATCACATCGATGTGCCCGCGTGCCTTGCGGCCAAGGTCATGGTCACGCACACGCCGGATGTCTTGAATGACGAGGTCGCGGATACCGCCATTGGCCTGATGATCATGGCAATCCGCGAACTCGGTCAGGCCGAACAGTGGGTGCGCGATGGACATTGGGCGGCGAAAAAACCGTATCCGACCACCGCAGCGACCCTGCGCGGCCGCACGCTCGGCATCTTCGGGCTCGGCCGGATCGGCAAGGCGATCGCCAAACGGGCTGAAGCCTTCGGACTTGATGTTCATTATCACGGCCGCACAAAACAGGACGGCGTCACTTATCCGTACCACGCCACTTTGACGGGCCTTGCAGAGGCCTGCGACACGCTGATGGTGGTCGCGCCGGGCGGCCCTTCGACCCATCACGCGGTCAATGCCGAAGTGCTGAACGCCCTCGGTCCGGACGGAGTCGTGATCAATGTCGGCCGCGGATCTGTGATTGACGAGGCGGCCCTGATTAAGGCGTTGGAAGACGGCACGATTTACGGTGCCGGGCTTGATGTCTTTGAAGACGAGCCGAACGTCCCGGAAGCCTTGCTGGCGCTGCCTAAAGTCACCGTGTTGCCGCATGTGGGCTCGGCCAGTCAGGCCACCCGCAATGCAATGGCGACGCTGGTGGCCGACAACATCAGGAGCTGGTTCGAAACCGGCGCTGCGATCACACCGGTTCCGGAAATGGGCAAGTAGTCGGTAATCAGCCGATCACTTCACCGATCAGCAATTGCGGCCGGGTGTTCGTGTAGTTCGGGATGTCCGCCGTCACCGGCCCTGCCGCTGCGAGGGCGGCCTCCAGTTGGCCTTTGGTCTCAAACACCATGGTCGCGATCGCATAGAACTCCGGCGGCGCATCCGGTCCGCCTGCCATGCCTTTTGTCGCCTGAATCTGGCTGGCATGCGGCCCCATATGCTCGGCCACAAGCGCCATATGCTTTTCCGCGTAATACCCGAAATCAAAGGTCGTATCCGGGCGGACCGGATAAAGAACCTGCAGTGAAAATGCCATAAAAACCTCCCTGGCCGCCGTGCCGTTCAGACCTATCATTGGCAGTGACACCTGCCAATCTCGGGAGTGTTCAGAACGGCAACGAACAATCCGCGAGCAAGCCTACCGGTCGCACCGGCAGCGGACAATCCCAAATACTGACAAAAATACGGATCAATCAAAGCAATTCAGCAAAGTGTTTCGATCGTATTTCTACATATATGTGAGTATTTTATCCGAATATTCACTTGTTCAAATATAGCCTTTGCAGAAGTCGGAACATGGATCACTTGTTTGCTTCAAACATGTTGACCCATGTGACAGAACGCCCGCCAAATCTTTCTGGCGGCGGCCTTCGGGCGACGGGTGCAACGGTGGGGCAATCGAACATATGAGAGTGCTGTTCCTTCTTTTGGCTTTTGCCGGCGCTCTGGTGTTTTCAACCGTTACGGAAGCTGCGCCTCCGGGCAAAGGCCATCTCGGCGCGCAGACAACCAGCACCGAAATTATTGCAGCTGTCCCGGCCAATTGGCCGCCGCAATACAGCCTGGACGAGGATGGCAATCCGACCGGATTTGCAATCGATGTTTTGAACCATCTCGCCAAAGAGCTAAATCTGACAGTTCGATACAAGGTTGCTCCAAACTTCGTAGAAGCCATCCGACTGCTCGAAGCGGGCGAAGCTGATCTCATCCCGAACAGTGGCATTGTGTCCGAGCGCAAGTCCAACAACCTGTTCACCCCTCCCGTCGAAACCTTCCGGATCGTGGCTTTTATCCGGGAGGGGGATGTTGTTCCAACCCTGATCAGTGCATTGCACCAGAAGAAGGTTGGCGTGGTGGAGCGGAATGTTGGATTGTTTCTTCTGCGCGACCGCAGAGACGTAGAGCTTGAGATCTACCCGACCGGTGAAAAAGCTCTCCTGGGCCTTCTCTCCGGCGCTGTGGATGCCGTTGTCTACCCTGACACAGTGTTTCAAGCCCTTGCGCGGAACATCGGCGTCGAAGACCAAATCCGCATCACCGGGACGGCGTTGAAAGAGATTCCACGCGGGCTGCGCTTTCGAAACGACCGCTCTGATCTGCATGTCTTGTTCAGTGCTGCAGTCGCATCCTTTGTGAATTCGCCTGACTACAAAAAAATCTACAAAAGATGGTACGGCGCGCCTGATCCCTTTTGGACAACGAAGCGGGTATTCGGCGGAATGCTGGCCATTCTGGTCATATTGACCGTTGCTTTCCTTGTGTGGCGCTATTTCACCTTGAGCAGTTTCAACAACCGGCTTCGCCTTTCAAAACTCCAGCTCATCAATCTGAACGAAACTCTTGAAACCAGGGTCCGCAACCGGACGCGCGAGCTGTCAGAAGAGGTCGAAGAGCGCAAACGCAGCCAACGGGACCTAGAGACGTTCTTCAACCAGTCACAGTCCCTCAATCTGATTGTGGATTTCAAAGGCAAAATACTGCGTAGCAACGCTGTCTGGGAACTGTTGCTCGGTGTTAAGTGCGAAGATCTCCACAAACAGCCGTTTATCGGTTTCGTGCATCCCGATGATCGCGAAATCACCAAAGAGACTTTTTCAGCCTTGAAAGCGGGCGAGAACATCGACGGATTTGAAAATCGCTACCTGTGTACATGTGGTGAGCCAAAGCATCTGCGGTGGTCCGCCAGGGCCGATCTCGACCGGCAGCTGATCTATGCCGTTGCGCAGAACATCACCGAGCAAAAGAAGGCCGAGAATGCCCTGAAGCTGGCGGCGAACGTCTTCACGCACTCAGATGAAGGCATCATCATCACCGACATTAATGGCGCGATTGTCGACGTCAACGAGGCCTTTACTGACATTACCGGCTATGAACGGGACGAAATCCTGGGCAACAACCCGAGCATTCTCAGTTCTGGCAAGCACGACGCGGACTTCTATCAGACGATGTGGTCCAAGCTCCGGAAAGACGGCGTTTGGCAGGGCGAGATCTGGAACAAACGGAAAGACGGCGACGTCTTTGCAGAACGCCTGACCATCAGCGCAATCGAAGATGAGAGCGGCAACACCACCAATTACATCGGCCTGTTCGTCGACATCACGAAAATGAAGGCCCACGAACGCCAGTTGGAACACCTGGCGCGCTATGATCGCTTGACCGGCCTGCCGAACCGCGTCCTTTTGGCAGACAATATGCAGCAGGCCATGGCGCGCGCGCGCCGGCATGGCCATACCCTTGCCATCGCCTTCATTGATCTCGACGGCTTCAAGGCCGTCAACGACACTTATGGCCACGCTGCCGGCGACGAGTTGCTGGTCTCGGTCGCCCACCGTCTCACCAAAGTGCTGCGGACGGAGGATACGCTGGCACGCATCGGGGGCGATGAATTTGTTGCCATCATCACCGATCTGCCGGATGAGAAGAGCTGCGTCAGCACGCTGAACCGGATCCTTGATGCTGCGTCCAAGGAGTTCAAGCTCGGCGCGGCAACAGCATCCGTTTCCGCCAGCATTGGCGTCACCTTCTACCCGCAAACGGAAGAGATTGATGGCGACCAACTGGAGCGGCAAGCCGATCAGGCAATGTATGAGGCGAAGATCTCCGGCAGGAACCAGTATAAGTTCTTCGACCCGGAACAGGACCGCAGGCTCACCGAGTATTATGCTCAGGTAGCGGATGCCAAAAAGGCCCTAAAAACAGATGCTTTCCGCCTGCACTATCAACCAAAAATCCGGCTCGCCACGAAAGAAGTCATTGGCTACGAAGCACTGATACGCTGGCAACATCCCGAAAAGGGTCTTTTGATGCCAGGCGCGTTCCTGCCGCCAATCGAACGGCACCCTGATGTCTCCATCGAACTCGGCAACTGGGTGTTGGACAATGCCCTTGAACAGATTGAGCGGTGGAATGAAGTTGGTCTCGACACGACCGTCAGTGTCAATGTGAGCGCGCTCCAGCTCACCTCGAGCGATTTCGAAGAAACACTGAACAAACATCTACAGAAGCATCCGGCTGCCGAACCGTGTCAGCTCGAAATCGAACTTCTGGAAACAGATGCCCTCAGTGACATTGAGCGTGTTTCGAAGATCATCCGGAATTGCCGCCTCTCGTCAGTCCGCTTTGCGCTGGACGATTTTGGGACCGGCTACTCTTCACTCGCCTATCTGAAACAGTTGCCAATTGATACCTTGAAGATCGACCAGGGCTTTGTGCATGACAGCCTGAACAATGCCCAGGACCAGGAATTGCTCAAACTCATTATTTCCCTGGGCCGGGTGTACAACATCGACGTTTTGGCAGAGGGCGTAGAAACGCCTGCACATGCAGAATTGTTGCACAGCTATGGCTGCCGGTATGCACAAGGGTATGCTTTTGCCCGTCCAATGCCCGCAGACGACGTTTTGGATTGGCACAGCAATTGGATCGAGCACCGATTGACCCAGTCAGCCATGCCGCGGGCGCTCACCGGCAGTTAATCGGATTCAGGTGCGCAACGCCGCCTTTCTGCCGATCACCATTTCGCGCTTACCGGCGTAACCTTTGACCTTTTCAATCTCGAAACCCGCTGCTTGCAGGTTCCGGCGCACCCATCCCGCAGACGTGTAGGTCGCGAGCGTCCCATCTTGGGCGGTGAGGTTTGCCGCAGCCTCAAGAAGCGTTTTGTCCCAGAGCTCCGGGTTTTTAGCCGGACTGAACCCATCCAAAAACCAGGCATCGATTTGCAAGGCATCGAAGCCAGCTTGTTTGACCGCTTGGGGCACGTTTTGAAGCTCCGCGATCAACACGCGGGCATCCCCCACGCCAAGCACCAACCTCGCTCGCCCCAGCTGCAGGATGTTCCAGCCCGGCTGCGGAGACCAAATCGCTGTCAGTTTTTCTGCCCAATCGGTCAACTCGGGAAATGCGGCCAGCGCCCTGCGGAGTTGTTCGCTGGTCATGGGATGAAGTTCAAACGAGATGAACGTCAGTTCCGGCGGATTTGCAACCCTTTCCAGCGCTTGAACCGCCGCAAGGAAGTTGAGACCGGTGCCAAAACCGAACTCGGCAATGGTGAAGCTCTCGCGCCCCTCAAAACGTTCAGGCAGGCCGTTGCCGGACAAGAAAACATGCCGGGTCTCGTCAAGCCCGCCGGCTTTTGAGAAATAGGTATCCCCAAACCCCTCGGCGCGCGGCACATCCCCGTCCAGCCACTCTAGATCCGGCGGGCCAAACGCCGCAGCGATTTTTCTTTGCTCTTCGTCCGTCACGCCACTAAACCAAGCCTCTAATTCTCAGCTCCTCATACGGGAGCCCAGAGAGCCGATCAAGCGCGGGGACCAACGTGGCAAGCACTTCTGAGCGATATGACCTGGCAATTGCCGGTGCCGGTATTTTCGGCCTGTCGATAGCCTATGCAGGGCTCAGGGCTGGCTTGAAGGTTGCTGTCGTGGAAGCCCGCCATGTTGGCGCGGGGGCCAGCGGCGGATTGCTTGGCGCATTGATGCCGCACATGCCAGCCCGCTGGAACCCGAAGAAAGAGTTCCAGTTTCAGGCGCTCTCAAGCCTTTCCGGCCATATCGCAGAACTGGAACAGCTCTCTGGCGTCACCTGCGGCTACAAGCGCCTGGGCCGGATCCTGCCGCTGACAACACAGGACAAACTGGACCACCATCTGGAGCGCGCCGAGGAGAGCAAGCAGCGCTGGCATCCGGAGGAAACCGGTTTTTCCTATGTTGTTGAACCGCAGGGCAGCCGTTCGGATTGGCTGAGCGCGGACGCCGCCCCTTACGGCATTGTCTTTGAAACGCTGGCAGCCCGGGTTGCTCCACGGCTTTACTTACAAGCATTGGCAAGTCTCGTGGCAAAACAGGGCCTCTTATTGCAAGAAACAGGGGTCTCCGGGTTCGATGAGGCAAAGGATACGGTCCAATTGAGCGATGGGCAGACGATCAATGCTAGGAATTTCATCATTGCGGGAGGGCATGGTGCTTTTGATCTCATCGAAACCCTCACAGGTGAGGCAATCGGCCGGGGGGAAAAGGGACAGGCCCTCTTGATGGACGGCCGCGGCCTCGAAAACCGGCCGGCGATCTATTGTGACGGGCTCTATGTGGTTCCGCATGACGATGGCACCGTCGCAATTGGCAGCACGTCAGACCGGACTGCGCAGGATACCGAGGTCGACCCGGACCGCTCGGCAGATCTGATCCGGCGAGCCACCGCCTTCTGTCCGTCTTTAAACGGGCGTGAGGTGCTGACCGAATGGGCCGGCATCCGGCCACGATGCAACAAGCGCGACCCGTTGGTCGGCGCCCTGCCCGGCCGGGCGCGGACCTTTGCGGCCACAGGTGGCTTCAAGATTTCCTATGGAATAGCGCACTTGATCGCCGAAGCCCTGATTGCAGAGATTTCCGGGGGCTCGCTGCGCATCTCCCTGCCGGAGACGTTCTGCCCGGATCATCATTTTGGGTTGAACCGGCTGGATGCGGACCTGACTGTCCGCCGATAAAAAAGCTCGGAAAATCGGGATTACACTGGCGACACGCCGCACAGCAGACCGTTGTCTGTCCAAAATTATTTAGCGATGCCGTCGTCCAGCGCTGCGGTTAGAAAAAAATCGCGGCTGCACCGTAAAGAACGGCACCAGAGAGGGCGATCGAGCCCCAAAAGAGACCGTTCTTGACAATAAGAAAGCCTACGCCATCCGGCGCGCTGGCTGGATTGGGCCCACGTGCGGCGCCTGGACCTTGTCGGCGGCTACGCTCTTCAGTTGCAGCAGGCATGGCTTTTGCCATTTGCTTATCCTATTTGTTCAGAGTCATCCGGCACTTAATAGCCACGGGATAACAACCACCAGTCACGATAACCTTCTTCCCACAGGACCCTGTCCAAATTATGGAAACATAGTGAACGTATTGTTTACAATCTCCACAAGATTGGAAGCTTTACACACAGACAATGTAGGACTGATGTCAACATTGGAAAGTTTTGATCTTCGTTTGTATTTTCGCATCTTCTTGAGAAAGGCTTCGCATGTCGCTTGAATCTGTCCGTGCCGATTTGGCTGAGGCCGCCCCGGATCTTGAGGTTTTGGTTACGGAGGACAGCAGCGCGACAGTTGATCTGGCGGCAGCTGCGCATGGCGTCGAGCCGGGTCAGATCGCAAAAACGCTCTCGTTCAGGGTCAAGGATGAGGTGTTCTTGCTGGTTGCCCGCGGCGATGCGCGGCTTGACAACAAAAAGGCCAAGGCGGCCTTCGGCGGCAAGGCGAAGATGCTCGGCGCCGAGGAAGTGGTCGAGATCACCAGCCATCCAGTCGGCGGCGTCTGCCCGTTCGGCCTGCCCTCACCGCTGAAGGTTTACTGCGATGTCTCGCTGAAAGCGTTTGACGTTGTCATTCCGGCCGCAGGCGCGACCAATGCAGCTGTCCGCATTGCGCCGGACCGGATGGCCGAGATCACGAGCGCTGAGTGGGTGGACGTGTGTCAGGCACCCGTGGCTATCGGCTAATTTCAATTAAGATGCAGGTCCCGGCTTGATGGTCGTCGGCAGTTTTTAAATGAATTGCAGATCCCGGCTCGGTGGCCGGGACAGCGGAGTTATTTTTTGTGGGGAGGCCGGTCCCGGATCACGTCCGGGACGGCATTAAATAATGCGCTGAATTTCTCCGCGCCGCCCCGGACCTGATCCGGCGTCCGTCGAGATGGACAGAGCAGTGAGTAAGGCCGCTCTAAATTCCGTCACCATCCATGCCGAGAACGCTCAGAAACCCCCGCGCCCTCAAATACGCAACAATCTCATCCGCCACCTCTTCCGCCGGGCGGCCGACGTTGTGGATGCGGATTTCCGGGTTCTCCGGGGCTTCATAAGGGCTGTCGATGCCGGTGAAGTTCTTGATCTCGCCGCGTTCCGCCTTGGCATATAGCCCCTTCGGATCGCGCTTCTTGCATTCCTCGATCGGCGTGTCGACAAACACCTCGATGAACTCGCCCTCGCCCATCAGGTCCCGTGCCATCTGCCGCTCGGAGCGGAACGGCGAGATGAAGGACACCAGCGTGATCAGCCCGGCGTCAGCCATGAGCTTGGCAACCTCGCCCACCCGGCGGATGTTCTCCACCCGGTCGGCATCGGTAAAGCCGAGATCCCGGTTGAGCCCGTGGCGCACGTTGTCGCCGTCAAGCGTGTAGGTGTGCCGGCCTTCCGCATGCAGGCGCTTTTCAACCAGCGAGGCAACGGTCGACTTGCCGGAGCCTGACAGCCCGGTGAACCACAGAACCGCCGGCTGCTGGCCCAACGTGCTGGCCCGTGCCTTGCGGTCGACGTCGAGCGCCTGCCAGTGGATGTTGGTTGCCCGGCGCAGCGCGAACCACACCATGCCTGCCCCAACCGTCTGGTTGGTCATCCGATCGATCAGGATGAACGATCCGGTGGTCCGGTTGGCTTCATAGGGGTCAAAGGCAACGTCAGAGGAAAGGCTCAAGTTGCAGAACGCGATCTCGTTGAGGTCCAGCGTCTTGCCGGCCACATGCTCGAACGTGTTGACGTTGATCTTGTGCTTGATCTCCGTAACCGTCGCATTGACCGTCTTCGCGCCGATCTTCAGGAGATACGAGCGGCCTGGCAGAAGCGCGTCTTCCGACATCCAGATTAGGTGAGCGGCCATTTGATCCGCTACATCCGGACGGGCCGACGGTGTTGCCAAAAGATCGCCGCGCGAGATGTCGATCTCGTCCTGAAGGGTCAGTGTGACGGCTTCGCCCGCGCGGGCCTCATCCACCTCGCCGGTCGGCGCGATGATCTGCTTGATGGTGCTGGTTTTGGCAGGGCCTGCCAAAACGATCTCGTCCCCGACGGCCACCCGGCCGCTGGCGATCGTTCCCGAATAGCCGCGGAAGTCGAGGTTCGGCCGGTTGACCCATTGCACGGGGAAGCGGAACGGGGCTTCCAGCTCATGCTCGCCCACCTCGATCGTCTCCAGATGCTCCAGGAGCGTTGGACCGGTGAACCAGTCCATGTTCCCGCCCTTGGCCGTAACATTGTCGCCAAAGCGGGCGGACATCGGGATCGCCACCAGGCTTTCAAAGTCAAAGCCGCTGGCGAAGGTTTCAAAGTCCTTCCGGATTTCGTCAAAACGCTCTTCTGAGTAATCAACGAGATCGATCTTGTTCACCGCCAGCACCACATGTCGGATGCCGAGCAGCGAGGCAATGAAGGCATGGCGGCGGGTCTGAACCTGCAGGCCATGGCGGGCGTCGACCAGCAGCACAGCCAGATCGGCGGTCGAGGCGCCGGTCGCCATATTGCGGGTGTATTGCTCGTGACCCGGTGTGTCGGCGACGATGAACTTGCGCTTGTCGGTGGCAAAGAAGCGGTAGGCCACATCAATCGTGATGCCCTGCTCGCGTTCTGCTTCCAGCCCGTCGACCAGAAGCGCCAGATCAATGTCCTCGCCGACCGTGCCGTGTTTCTTCGAATCCCGCTCAAGAGCTGCCAGCTGATCCTCGAAGATCAGCTTGGTGTCATAGAGCAGACGGCCGATCAGGGTCGACTTGCCGTCATCCACAGAGCCGCAGGTCAGGAACCGCAGCTGGTCCTTTTGCTCCTGGGCAGCCACATAGGCGGCAACAGCTTCGGAACTGGTCAGGGTGTCTTCAAGAACGCTCATCAGAAATACCCCTCACGCTTTTTCTTTTCCATCGAGGCGCTTTCGTCCTTGTCGATCAGGCGGCCCTGGCGCTCGGACGTGCGGGCAATCAGCATTTCCTTGACGATGTCGGGCAAGGTCGTAGCATCCGATTCAATGGCGCCCGTCAGCGGGTAACAGCCGAGGGTGCGAAAGCGGATCATCTTTTCCTGAACAACCTCGCCGGGCTGCAAGGTCATCCGCTCATCGTCGACCATGATCAGCATGCCGTCGCGTTCAACGACGGGGCGCTTGGCGGCCAGGTAGAGCGGCACCATCGGGATGTTTTCCGTCAGGATGTACTGCCAGATGTCGAGCTCGGTCCAGTTGGAGAGTGGAAACGCCCGAATGCTCTCGCCCTTGGCAACCCGGGCATTGTACAAGTTCCAGAGCTCGGGTCGCTGGTTCTTCGGATCCCAGCCATGAGAGGAATTGCGGAACGAGAACACCCGTTCCTTGGCACGGGACTTTTCCTCATCGCGCCGCGCACCGCCGAAGGCTGCGTCAAATCCATATTTATCGAGCGCCTGTTTGAGCGCCTCGGTCTTCATGATGTGCGTGTGCACCGACGAGCCGTGATCGAACGGGTTGATGCCCTTCTCCACGCCTTCCTGGTTCGTGTGCACCAGAAGCTCCAGACCCAGCTGCTTGGCCGTCTCGTCCCGGAAAGTGATCATGTCGCGGAACTTCCAGGTGGTGTCCACGTGAAGCAGCGGAAACGGCGGTTTCGACGGATAAAACGCCTTCATCGCCAGGTGCAGCATCACGCCACTGTCCTTGCCGATGGAATAGAGCATCACCGGGTTGGAAAACTCCGCCGCAACCTCCCGGATGATGTGGATGCTCTCAGCCTCCAATCGCCGCAAATTGCTCAGGCGTTCTGGCGTCAGATCTGCCGACATTATGTTCATAACCGTTGTTTTCCCAAAAACCGGTTTACCGTGACTCTGTCTGATGGCTCAGTCCAGACGATTTTCCGGAAATGCCATTAAACTGGCCGACACACGAAATGGAGTGGATCAATCCTCCATTTCAGACGTGCTCAACCTTGCAAGTCGCGCCGGACAACTCATTGAAACTTTTCAATTCATGCCCGTTTGTGATGCGTTAGAGATAGAGAACGGGCGGTAATCAATTCAAGGAATGGCATTCCACGATTCCGGCCAATAATAAAATCTGTCTCTTTTTTCAGCGGTGGGGCTCCAGGGGATTTCCGCGGCTTCAGTGCAATCCTCTTGGCAGCGTTCGGCTGATTCACCGATTGGAAAGCATTCATTAATAGTATGATCGGCGATGTGCATGTGATCCTTGAAGTACCGGTTCAAACAGTCATGTCCGAAGACAAACAGGAACAGGCGCCAGTGAGCGGCCAGGAAGCCCGGACGGCAGACGACCGCCCGCGGCGGACGCGTGTCTTGAAAAAAGGCAAGATCATTTTCCAAGGCGGCCTGAGGTCCTTCCCCTGCATCGTGCGCAACCTCTCCGATGGCGGGGCGATGTTGCAGTTCGAGACCGCCTTTATGGCGCCGCCACAATTCGAGCTGCAGATTGACCTGGAGAACTTCGAGGTCACTTGCGAAAAGCGCTGGGAAGACGGGCTGAAGATGGGTGTTCAGTTCATCAGCGAAAAACGCATCGTCGGCGCACAGCGGGCCCAATCTCTCAAAACGTCAGAGGAAGCGCTAAAGTCCGAAATTGACCTCCTGCACGATAGTCCGGACAATTTCTTCACTCGTCAGCATATGATGGATGATGCCAAACGCGCTCAGCAGCAGCCCGTCCGGCGCGCGCGTCCGGCTGGCTCCGGCAAACCGGCCTTCGGCAAACGGCGCTGACCTGAGCGCAAGCATTCGCTCGCGCTCCGCACATACCGATCACCCAGCTTCAGACCCTTGAAAGATCATCGCGAGACAGGTGATGTCGTCGGATTGGGCTGCCTCAGCGGCAAATCTCGAAACTTCCGTGTTTAGCGTCTCGATCCACCTTGTTGCGCTTGCGTTGTTTGAGGTCTCAAGAAGGCGCTTCAACCGGTCATGACCGTAAAGCTCCCCGTTCGGATTGAGGGCTTCCGTCACACCGTCGGTCACCAGCAGCACACCATCGCCGGGAACGATCTGGCGCGTTCGGGTTGGATAGTCCGTTTTTTCAAAAACACCCGCGATCGGTCCGAGGCTTTCGACCCGCTCACAGTTCCCGCAATTGCCGAGCCAATAAACGTCTTCGTGTCCGGCACTGGAATAGGAAAGCATGCCGGTTTCCAGATCAAGGCATCCGTAAAACAGTGTCACGAACATGCATTCCGGATTGTCGTCGGCAAGCACATCGTTCAAGCGGCTGATCACGGTGCCTGGTGGATGCCCTTCCCGGGCAAGTGTCTTCAGGATCATCCGCGAGACGCTCATGAACATGGCAGCCGGCATGCCTTTTCCGCAGACATCGCCAATGGCAAAGCCAAGCTTGCCGTCTCCGACCATGAAGTAGTCATAAAAATCCCCGCCAACGTCCTTGGCCGGGATCATGGATGCGGCGATGTCGAATGTTTCTCCAAATGCACCCGGGTCGATGCCAGACGGCAGAAAGGAGCCCTGCACCTTGGCCGCCATGCGCATTTCTTCGCGTTGAGCGCTTTTTTTCCGGATCTCGCCCGCCATCTTGTCGAAGACATGGGCGAACTGCCCGAACCGGCCCGCCTCCGCTTTCAGGGTTTCCAGCATGCCGGGTTGAAACGCGTCGTTGCTGAGCGCTTCTGCGGCCTGGGTCAAGGTGGCAATGGCCCCGTTCATCCCCTGAAGGCGGCTTCCAAGGGCACCGATGATGGTCAAGATGGCGTCCGGATGATCGATCAGGAGACCGCGGACAACATCGCGGTCCAGTCTCAGAAGCTGCACCGCACTGCGCGCGCGAACGGTCGCGGTCCGGGGACTGCGGGCGAAAACGGAAATCTCACCGACCATGTCTGGTGCCGTCAGCACCGCCAGGGTGACGTCGCCATGCGGCGTGTCGACATCCACCGACAATTCACCGGACACCAGAAGATAAGCAAAAGACCCCGGATCGCCCTGACGAAACAGAACCGTCCCGGCAGCGGCATCTTCGATCGGACAGGCAGCTGCAATGTTACGCAGGTGCTGCTCGTCCATGGAGGCAAAAATGTCGTGCGTCTTTAAAAGCGCGACCAACGTTTCAAGGTCAGCACTTGCGCTTGAGAACCGTTCGCCGGACGGATCCATTAGATGCCTTTCAGGTTGTTGCTTAAGCCCACGTTGCTTTTGAGTTGAACCATTCTGAAGGCAAGAGCACAAGGGGCAACTCACATCCCGCCCGGCATCCGGAAACAGGCCACCAGCGCAAACGTCAGGCGCTTAAGCCTGTCGCCAATTGGTATTTGCCGAAGATCTCGCCGCCATAGTCGACATCGGCGATGAAACGTGCCCCCATTCGCTTGAGAGCACCCAGTTTCTTTCGGGACGGCGGCAAAAGAAAGGTCACAAACGGGATCCGGTCATCGGCCTGGGCGAAGGCAAGTGCCTTTCGGGTAATGGAGATCCCGAGGCCGAAGCAGTCGGGCTTTAAAACAAGGCCGAAGTCCCACTCGTCTCCCTCTTTCTGAAAGCCGCCCCAGCCGGCATATCGGCCATGATTGAGAAATGCCCAATGTCCCAGCCCATCGCGCTGCCAGCACGCTTCTTTGGCTGCGATGAACTGAGCAGCCGTTTCGTCATCCCAAGCCTTTGTCAGAAGCGGCATATGCGCTGCAAGACGCGGGTCGTTCATATGCGCGGTCAACTCCGCGAGGGAAATTGATGTCAGGCACACAAAGCTGATGTTGGCGGGAGACATTGTACCCCGGTTTCCATGGTTCTATTGGTCGTTCGCGGGTTAGATCGAGATAACCTCATGCCGGGTCAAGGCCGGCGGGCTCTAAAGCGATCAACTGTGCGTGTGCCTGCTTTGCACCCTTACAAGTATCGCTGTTTTGGCAAGAGCTCCGCCACTCTTGAGACGGCCTCAGGTGCCCGTCTATTGCGCTGTCCAGCCGCCGTCGACCGGGATGGTCGTGCCGGTGACATTGTGGGCAATTGGATGACACAGCCACAGCGCCAAGGCACCGATTTCCGATGGGTCGGAAGTGCGCCGGGTCGGTTGTTTTTCGGCCAGAAGATCGGCAATCCCAAGATCCCGGTCCCCGCCGTGAAGAGCGGCGCGGGCGGCGACCTGCGGCTCGATGATCGCCGTTTCGGTCCAGCCTGGCGCGATGCAGTTGACGGTGACACCGCCTTTGGCCTTGGTGCCGGCGGCGGCATATTCCAGCGCGGCGACCTTGCTCATGCCGACCAGGCCGAATTTTGAGGCGACATAGGGCGCCTTGTTCACCGATGCGACGAGGCCATGGACCGAGGCAATGTTGATCACCCGGCCATACCCCTTCTCAGCCATGACGGGCAGCGCCTTTCGCATCGTGTGAAAAGCGCCGGACAAATTGACATCGATGATGGCTTCCCAAGTCGCCGCATCGAGCTCGGCGTAGCTGGCGGTTTTTTGGATGCCCGCATTGTTCACCAGAATGTCCGCGCCGCCCCAGTCAGTCACCTCCTGCATCATCGCTTCGATGGCCGCAACGTCCCGCATGTTGGCATCAAAAAACCGGGCCTCCGGTGCACCGGTCGCCTCAACAGCGGCCACAGCCTCCGCGGCCTGCTCCGGTGTCGCAAGACCATGAACGCCCACCCGGGCGCCGGCGCTTGCAAGGCTTTTTGCGATCGCCAAACCGATGCCTTGAACAGACCCGGTCACCAGGGCGGTTTTTCCGGTCAAATCAGTCATGTTCGTTCCCTCCATCCATCAGCTGTTGTCTCAATTCGGTCTTCAGGACCTTGCCGTAATTGTTCTTCGGTAGCGCCTCGACGAAATGGTAGGTCTTTGGCCGTTTGAACCGGGCGATCTGCTCCAGGCACAGGGCATCAAGCTCTGCTGCTTCCACGTTTTGCCCGTTGAGACGCACGACAAAGGCGACAACGATCTCCCCCCACTCCGGATCTTCCTGGCCAATCACGGAAACCTCATGGACCGCCGGATGGCTGAGCAGCACTTCCTCCACTTCTCTCGGGTAGATGTTTGTTCCGCCGGAAATGATCACATCCTTGGAGCGGTCCTGAAGCGTCAGATAGCCGTCCTGATCGAGCCGCCCCATGTCTCCGGTCCACAGCCAGCCGTTTCGCAGCGTGTCTTCGGTCGCGGCCGGGTTCTGCCAATAGCCTTTCATGACCGTTGCCCCGCGCACGACGATCTCCCCCACCTCACCGGCGGCAAGATCTTCGCCGCTTTCATCAACAACGCGAACCCGTACCGAAGATTGCGCTGTTCCAACGGAATTGAGCCGGTCCCGCCATCTTGGGTGGCTGCGATCGGACACATCGGCCCTGGAGAGCGCAGTGATCCCCATCGGGCACTCCCCCTGGCCGTAGATCTGAACGAACCGAGTTCCCATCACCTCCACCGCCTCCAGAATATCGGCCTCATACATCGGCCCTCCGGCATAAACGATGGTGCGCAGCCCCATACCGTTGAGCTCCTGGGCCTTGGCGACATCCACCATCCGGCGCACCATGGTGGGCGCCGCGAACATGCTGACACATTTTAGGCTCGGCGCGATTCGGAGAACTTCTTCGGCATCAAATCCGCCGCTTTCCGGTACGACGTGCCGCGCGCCGCGCAAGACATGCATGAAGTTGTAAAGCCCGGCGCCATGGCTCATGGGAGCAGCATAAAGGATGGCTCCGCCCGACTTGACCTCGTCCACATCGACAAAAAAATTGTACGTCATCGAGGCAATGTTGCCGCAGGTGATCATGACCCCCTTCGGCCGCCCTGTTGTGCCGGACGTGTAGAACAGCCAGGTGAGATCGTCCTCATCCAGCGGCACGGGCTCTGAGCGCGGGGCTTTAGATCGCATGGCGTCAAAGGCCTCGCTGCCAGTCACGACACTCTGTGCATCGCCAGACAAAAGACCAGATAGGGCCTTGGCGGATTTCTCATCGCAGAAAACCAGTTTTGCACCGGCATCTTCCACCATCCAGGCTGCTTCCCGCCCGTGCAGCTTGGCGTTGATCGGCACGGCAGCCGCGCCGGCCCACCAAATGCTATAGAGCGCTTCAAGATAGGCTGTGCTGTTTGCCATGAAGACCGCGACCCGGTCGCCTTTGAAAACGCCGCGCCCTTGAAGCGCGTGTGCAATCGCCCCGGCTGTCTCCGCAAATGCTGCATAATCAGCCACCTGGCGCACACCGGTGAAGAGCGCCGGTGCCTCAGGTGATTTTGCCGCTGTGCGTTTCAGCCATTCTGCGGGGTTCATGCCCTTGCCTCCCTTTTCTCCCTTCCGGATACTATCTGCGCGCTTTATCTGGATATTCCGGCAAAACACGTAATGGAGATCGCATGGAGGAGCTGGCTGCCCTTGCCTTTGAGCATGCGCCGATTGGACTGGTTTACTCAGAAGACCGGACCATCCGGAAATGCAATCCGCGGTTTGCGGCGATGTTTGAATATGACACCGCCGCGCTGACCGGTGTCTCCCTGTCGGTGCTTTATCCCTCTTCGGAAGAGTTCCTGCGCATCGGCAAGATCGGGGTCAGCAAAATGCTGGGCAGCGGCACTTATCAGGACGAGCGGATCATGCGCCGGAAATCCGGTGCCCTGTTCTGGTGCCGGGTACGCGGGCAGTCGCTGGACCCTGATCACCCCTTCGCCAAGGCCATTTGGAGTTTTGCCGATATTTCAGAAGACCGGCCGCTCGCCGACATGAGCGTGCGCGAGCGTCAGGTGGCGACCATGCTGGCCGAGGGCCTGACGTCCAAGGAGATCGCCCGCGCGCTCGACATCTCCCACCGCACGGTAGAGGTTCACAGAGCCCGCTTGATGAAAAAGTTCAACGCCCGCAACAGCCTGGAGCTGATCGCCCACATCGCCGGTGTGCCGGTGTAGGACGCCGCATGTGAAACGTCAGCTGCACGGCCTGTTAAGTTCATTCCACCAAAACAGATGCCGCTCCACACTGGAGCCGTTCAACACCGCGTTCTGTTCAGGTGTGGTTTAGTCATCGCACTGCGGAACGATCGCTTGCACACCCTTCCAGATTTTCCGCTTCAGGCGAAAGCAAGTAATGAATAAACCAATGCATGCATTAATCTCATGCCATACAAGTCGATTGCAATTTTCAATTTAAAGTATCTAAACTCACCACCCTTCAATCAAAAATTAGATCAGAATTAATAAGTCTAATTTAATAAACTTCTGTCATTTCTTGCAGTAGAGGGGCACGTTCATCGAGGGAAGCTATGGGGAAATATGCCAGCGACACACCTGATGTGTTGAATAGGCTCTGCGCAGCACCTCTTTTATTCAGCAAGCAACTCTCAAACAATTCAGCATTCTCTGCATTGCAACGCAGCCTTTGCATTACATTGCCCGCTATATTGCTCGGCGCCTTCGGCCTTTTGATAAAATACCCGCCTTTTGTTCAAACAGGCACCGGTCACAACTTTCATTTCGGACAAGATGTAGAGGTTGTGCTGGATGCGGTGATTAACTCGACCTTCGGCATCGCGTCACTCATCGTGATCGTGAGTTACGCCTACATCTACACAAACAGCGTGAACAGCCAGAAGCGCCGCCCTGTTGCGCACCCGCTTCTCACAATTCTGGTTGCACTCACCAGCTTTTTCATCTTGATCGCACAGGCAGACAGCTCTCAACTCCTGGCCTCTCTCTCCATAAGCCAGGGATTGCCCACGGCCCTGTTCGTTGCTGTTGCAAGCACCGGCCTGTTTCTCTTCCTGTGCCGAAAGAACCTCTTCCGTTTCCAGACCCGCGCGCTCAGCAATGAGGCAATGCTTGGCGATATCTATGGCGTCCTGCCTGCCGCGCTTACAACGCTGATTGTGTTCGCGGGCCTGAAAGGCGTTCTGCTTACCATCGGGTCTGAGCATGTGACCGCCGAGCTTCAGGCACAACTGAACGGCATGGTCGGGAACATCGACAATTCGCTTTGGGGCGGCCTGAAATATGTTCTGTTGTCACAGGTGCTCTGGCTGTTCGGCGTCCACGGCCGGAACATGCTCAACGGTGTTTCGGATTTGCAGCTAATCCCCGCTGCCGACGAAAATATCGCACATGTCGCCGCGGGCTTGCCGCCTACAAACATCATCACATCTCAGGTGTTCGACCTCGTCCACGTCGGCGGCTCCGGCGCAACGCTTGGCATGATCATCGCCATGCTGGTTTTCAGCAAATTGACCGTGGTGAAGCGCTTCGCCCTGCTGGCGTTGATACCGGCATTGTTCAACGTGAACGAACCGATCATTTACGGCATCCCGATCGTCCTCAATCCGTTGTATGCGCTGCCCTTTCTGCTGGCACCACTTGTAAACACCGGCGTTCTTTATGGTGCGATGCTCCTGGAGTGGATGCCCTTTACGAGCTACGGCGTCGCCTGGACGACGCCTCCAATAATCAACGCATATGCTGTCACAGGCTCTTTCTCCGGGGCCGGAGTTCAAGCCGTCTGCCTCGTGCTGTCGGTCCTCATCTATGCCCCGTTTGTCCGCCTGACTGACACCGTCAGCACGCTGACGATACGAGAGTCTCTGACGGACCTTTTGCGATTTTCAACCGGAACCGAAACGCCCAGCACTCCGACAAAGTTGTTGCAACGGAACGGTGTTGTCGGCCGGGTGGCCCGCGCCCTTGCCATCGATTTGGAAGCCGTTCTGGATAAAAGGCAGGGTCTTCACCTGGAGTATCAGCCACAGATCAATGCCTGCGATGGCAGCGTGTGCGGTGTTGAAGCTCTGCTGCGCTGGAATCATCCGATATACGGCTACATCGCTCCACCGGTGATCATCCAGCTGGCGGAAGATATGGAGATCATGCCGCAACTTGGCGAGTACATACTCGAACTGGCGTGCCGCACCCGGGCCGATTGGACCGGTTTTGTGGCGGCCGATTTCAAGATGTCAGTCAATGTGACGCCGTCCCAGGTTCTTCAGCACGATTTTGCAGATGTGGTGAAACAGACACTCGCGCGGTATGCACTGGACCCTTCGGCTGTAGAACTTGAGATTACCGAGAGCACGGTCCTGTTGCCGGATGACAAAGTCTTTGAGGCGATCGAAAACCTCAGGGCTGTTGGTGTCCGGTTTGCACTCGACGATTTCGGAATGGGACACACCTCTCTCAGGTACATGCAGGCTTTTCCGATAGATACGGTGAAAATCGACCGGTCTTTGACCCGGTCATGCCATGGCGAGATCAATGGGCACATCTTGAAGTCGATTTTTGACCTCAGCGCATCTTTGGGCTTTGCGACCGTCGTTGAAGGCATTGAAACAGAAGAGGAAAAGGCCTGGTTCTCGCAATCTGGTTGCACCAGCTTCCAAGGTTATCTGTTCAGCCGCCCCTTGGAGGCGGATGACTTCGTGACCTTTTATATCGAAAACGCCCAGCTGCATGCGCCATTGACCGCCGCTTTGGACGCTATGAAGAAGACCAAGGCACCGGCCAGCCGCACACGATCGGTGGCATAAGCGAGCTGGAATACGGGCAAGGCTAGACGCCACGTGGCATCATTGCTGTTGGTCAGGCGCGTCCATTCCGGAGGGCGAACGCCAAGGCGAGGTATTGCACGTGTAACGCGCAAGAACACTTGGCACTAAGGCAATATCCGGGATTAAGTGGGAATATCCGGTAATTGGCGGAAATGAGCCATTTACGACGGAAGAAGACACAACCAACTGCGCAACTTCATATGGCACAAAGGCTCCGGAGCAGCGGCGTGGAAATTTTTGCCAAACGAAAAGACCTAATGAAAACAATGAGCGCGCAGTTTTGAGGTCCGAACAAAAACAAGTTTTGGCGCGGTAGTTCGGACCTTCGCACGTTTGGCGGAAAACCGCCGTTTTTTGCTAACCACCCGGCAATGCGTTCCGTTTGAGGTCCGAACTCTCCGGATAGCGCAAAACGGCCACCTAGTTGGAAACACTACGTGCCGCCTTAGCGGATATCACGTTGGTATCACGCGTTGATGGTAGCGGCGAATTACCATCATCTTTTGCGAGTTGTAGTGCATGGGAATTCGTTGTTTTCACAAATGCTTATTGATAGTCATATCCTTTGCGACATGCCTTCCCGCTTTTGCGGACGATACTGAGTTTCGCATTCGCGAAGCCCAACAGTCCGCGCGGATATCTCTGTTGACTGCAGAGCGCGTTCTGTATGCAGCCGATCAAGCAATAGACGCGGCGGCCCGTATTATCTCGACGATCGACAATGAAAGGTTGATACACGAAGAGATTAAGAGGCTTGCGCAAGGCGTTCCCGGTGTTCGGGCCTTGATCGTGATCGGTCCAGATGGGAGGCTTAAATATGACAGTTACAGGTACCCTGTTACTGACCTAAACCTTTCAGATCGAGACTACTACAGAGAGGCCGCCAGACGCTCCGGACTGGCCGTTGGTCAAACCGTTGTAGGTCGAACCTCTGGCTTGAGTTTTGTACCAATCAGCAAGCGGTCTGGAGACTTCACAATCGCGGCTATTGCCGGGCAGTATTCCATGGTTGATATAGAAACCAGCTGTGCCGACTGTTGGGCTGGTATGGTCCGCAAAGATGGAGAACTGGTTTCGGTGTTTCCCCCGGAAAGCGAGTTCGATCAGAAGATATATGACTTGATCGCCGATGAACCCGGCAATTCCGGAACTAAAATCCTAAGACAGCATCAATCAATTATTGTGGTGGCTTGGGCGCGCAGCCTCACCTTCCCAATAATTAGCTTCGGTATTAGAGGCCTGCCTGATACCGCACACGTTGAGATCGATGTTAACTAGCAGCTTGTTTGTGGCTGAGCCTGGAAACAGCTGGCGCTGCCAATCTGGTATCCCGTCGATCGCATTAGCCCAAACGGTTGTAGGCGGCTCTCCTGTTGAGTACGACGCAACAGTTGCAAGCTTCGCCAGATTGTCATCCGTAATACGTTCATTTAAAAAGTAGAAGGTTCCCACGGTTGTAATTGCACCTAAAACAAACGTGGCTAGATGTGTTGCAATGCCACCCTTTTTAATAATGGAAGTGCCAGTTAGATCATTCTGTAACATCCGCTTAAGTGTATAGTCTCGCATAAGAATTTCCCTGTCCCACCCGACCTTACGGAAGCTAGGGGAAATTCAATATGAAGTCTATAAGTTGTGCCGAAAAAAAAGACATACGTATAATTGCGAGAATACACACCGAGTGCTGGCGGGAGGCATATCCCTTCATGCCAGGACAAGTGCACTTAAACCGCAATTATCAGTTCCGGTTCGAACAGTGGAACGATTGGTTAGCGGACAGGTCAGGATTAAGAACGGTGTTCGTTGTGGAAGCTGCGAACCAGATAGTCGGGTTTGCTGCTGTAAAACCAAATGACGATCCAGACATTGACGCTATAGGCGATCTACATGCCTGCTACCTGTTGCCGGAATACAGAGGGACAAGCCTAGGGCCACTGGCAATGCGGGAAATGGCTCGTTTTCTTTACAATTCAGGCCAATGGCCAGCTTGCATATGGGCATTTCGCGAGAGCCCTTATCGGAGGATCTACCCTCAGCTCGGAGCCGTTGCGACCGTCTTCAGAGATCGGGTAATTGCGGGGTGTCGTCTTCCGGAAATCGGATACTTGGTAAGCGACTATGAGATTTTTGCTCAACGCCTCAATCGGATGATCTCTTCTGCCGCTCAACGTCAAACTGGATCACTTCGGAGGCCGCGTCGGGTTGCAGGTCTTCCCGGCTAACCAGGTAATCCAGCATAGCAACAAACCTGTCAGCGAACTCCTCCGGCTTGGTGCGCCGGGGGAGGCTTTCCCAGTATGTCTCAGCGATGTTCCAAACACATTTTCGGACATGAGCCATATTGGTTTGATCGACTTGGATACCCTCGCCGATGCGCATAGATCCCTCGCCTGTAATGAGCCAGTCCAAATCTATGCCGTAGTGAGTTCTGTAAGCAGCTAGAACCGATGCTGTCGGCTCCGCCTCTCCGCGCTCATATCTGGCAATCGCTCCCACACTCACACCAAGGGCTTCGACCAAAGCACCACGATCGGGATCCCCTAGTGCTTGCCTTACTTTTCGCAGCCTTACAGCCAATTCAGTTTTTGGTTCTTTTTCCGGCCTAGCCACAACTTTTCACATAAAGACGATTTCGTCTTTACAAAAAACGAATTCGTCTTTATTCCTGTTTTTAACGGTCCAACATGTTGAGCCGTTTTGTTTACAAACCAAGTCCAAAGAAAGCGGCTTGCTGCAACAAGCCGCCTTCCAGAAAGGCACCCGATGGCAACGACCAAACAGGTACCAAAAGACGATTGGGATCAGCATTCGATCAAAGCTGAGCTCCATCGTCGAGGCATGACACTGGCACAACTTGCCAGATCAAAAGGCAGGACGCCCAGTGCTTTCTCGCACGTTTGGAAACGTCACACTGCACCCGCCGAACAGGCAATAGCCGAATTCCTCGGCATTCCGAAAGAAGTCCTTTTCAAGGACCGCTATCCGAAGCGAACTGCCAAGATCCTTTCTAGCAAACACGAAGGTCAGCGCGCTAGGCAAAAAGCCACAGCCGCGCCAGACAGAAAGGCGGCCTAAATGACACAAGCATGTCAGCAAACACAAGCGCTCACCGTGATCTCTGACACCATTACAGCGGAGATCAATATCCGCCGTGCCGAGCTGGACGCATTGACGGCGGATGCAGCGGCGCTCGCAGACGAGATCGCCTTTTTGCGCGCGGGCAAGAAAGATCGCCGGGACGCGGCATGGGCACAGATCGGGGCCAGCCTCGGCGAGACTTGGGGAAGCACGATCGGGCCGATCCGCGACGAATTCCTTGGCTGGCTGCATCCTGATTGGCGGCGCATGGAGGAAGGCCGAACCGAAGATAAGCGCCTCAAGAGCGTAGAGGTAGAAGGTCTGGAAGCCGACATTGCCGACATGCGGGCGCGTCTCAATGAAATGGGCGCACCAACCAATGGCATGCCAGACATTCATGCGTCGGGCCGTACTAACCTGCAGCTCCGGCTCCGGGAAATGGAAGCCGAGTTGCAGCGTGCTCGTGAGGTCCAAGGCGCGGCAACCGAAACGCCGGTACCGGAACTGCCCTCAAACGTCCCGCGCGCAAAACCGGGCAGGCTTCCGGGCAAACAATCCAGTCTGATCCCGGACATCGGCGATACGGCCGGACATCTTCAGTCGGCCGGGAGTGAGGCTGGGGCAAAGTTCGCCGCAGCCCTAGAGGCGGAAACCAAGCGCCTGGGCTCGGTTGCCGACAATCTGGAAAGCCGGTTTTCCTTCACCGCGACGCCGACCATCTCGCCGCAATTCTCGGCCGGGTCCGGATCGGCAAGCCCGGCCGCCGCGACCCGATCGAGCGCGGGCGGTGCCGGTCCGGTTGTCCATCAGACGTTCAACGGCACATCGGATCCGCAACGCACGGCGCGCTATGCCACCCGCGAACAGAACCGCGCCATTCGTCGGTCTCGGAACCGGGCGCTTCATGATCTTGGATCCTTCGCATGAGCACTTTGATCTCCATCGGCAACGCCCGTTTAAAAGTGATCGGCCTTAATCCGCAGCGGTTGACCGATCAGGGAGAAGCCCGGTTTCCGGGACATCCGACGTTCAAGGGCATGCACTACCAGAAAACGGGCCTGGGCGAACAAACCCGTCGTCTGGAAATCATGACCGTTCCGCACATCCTGGGCGGCCTCGACGCGCTTGGCTGGTTGCTCCAGCACTTCAAAAATCAGGACGAGGTGACCTATTTCCGGCTGGCCGCAAACCTTGCCGGTCACTTGGAAGGGTCTGTCGTTATCCGGGACCATTCGATCGATGAAGACCGCATTCACCCATGGTCCGGACGCGGGCGGATCCTGACTGCTGAAATCGGGCTCTTGTTCGTGGAGACAACGCCGTGACAGACACACCGGAAATCATCGGAAACCCGCCCAGCAGTAACCATTGATAACCGCCGCACCCGCTTTGCTCGCGCGAGCCGTGCCAGTGTGGCTGAGTCGCCATAAGGTTGTCATGGAAGAAATACGATGCGGGAGTTGTCGTCGTCTCTTGATGAAGTCGACAAAAAACGCGATAGTCGGTCCTGTTGAAATAAAGTGTCCGCGATGCGGAACACTGACCATTATGAGGCCCTTAGAGCCCGTCCCCCAAGAGCCATCTGAGCCCTTCTCCGAACGCCACAAGAGCGGCTGAACCGTTGGAGAAACCCATGGGTAAAGGTGCGCTCTACGACAGCTTTATTTATCCGCCGTTTTCCGTTTTGGATGCCCGCGCAAAATGGTGGCAA
>MLAX01000010.1:0-2500 GCA_001890945.1 Alphaproteobacteria bacterium AO1-B | reverse complement strand
CACACAGTGGGTGCTAACGTCCATTGTGGAGAGGGAAACAACCCTGACCGCCAGTTAAGGTCCCTAAGTTATGGCTAAGTGGGAAAGGATGTAGAGATCCCAAAACAACCAGGATGTTGGCTTAGAAGCAGCCATCATTTAAAGAAAGCGTAACAGCTCACTGGTCTAAATAAGGGTCTCCGCGCCGAAAATGTACCGGGGCTCAAGCCATACACCGAAACTGCGGGTGTGCACTTTAAGTGCATGCGGTAGCGGAGCGTTCTGTAAGTCTGCGAAGGGAGACCCGCGAGGGCTCCTGGAGATATCAGAAGTGCGAATGCTGACATGAGTAACGATAAAGGGAGTGAGAGACTCCCTCGCCGAAAGTCCAAGGGTTCCTGCTCAACGCTAATCGGAGCAGGGTTAGTCGGCCCCTAAGGCGAGGCCGAAAGGCGTAGTCGATGGGAAACAGGTTAATATTCCTGTACTTGGTGGTAGTGACGGATGCCGTGTGTTGTATCTCCTTATTGGATTGGGGGTGCAGCGAAGGTGTTCCAGGAAATAGCTCCACCGTATAAACCGTACCCGAAACCGACACAGGTGGACTGGTAGAGAATACCAAGGCGCTTGAGAGAACTATGCTGAAGGAACTCGGCAAAATGCTCCCGTAAGTTCGCGAGAAGGGAGACCTGTACTTGGGCAACCAGGTATAGGTGGCACAGAAATGGGGGTGGCGACTGTTTATCAAAAACACAGGGCTCTGCGAAGTCGCAAGACGACGTATAGGGTCTGACGCCTGCCCGGTGCTGGAAGGTTAAGAGGAGGTGTGCAAGCACCGAATTGAAGCCCCAGTAAACGGCGGCCGTAACTATAACGGTCCTAAGGTAGCGAAATTCCTTGTCGGGTAAGTTCCGACCTGCACGAATGGCGTAACGACTTCCCCGCTGTCTCCAGCATAGACTCAGTGAAATTGAATTCCCCGTGAAGATGCGGGGTTCCTGCGGTCAGACGGAAAGACCCCGTGCACCTTTACTACAGCTTCACACTGGTATTCGTAATGACATGTGTAGGATAGGTGGTAGACGTTGAAGCATTTGCGCCAGCAGATGTGGAGTCATCCTTGAAATACCACCCTTGTCCTTATGGATATCTAACCGCGGCGCAACAACGTCCGGGACCGTGTGTGGCGGGTAGTTTGACTGGGGCGGTCGCCTCCCAAATGGTAACGGAGGCGCGCGAAGGTGGGCTCAGAGCGGTCGGAAATCGCTCGTTGAGTGCAATGGCATAAGCCTGCCTGACTGCGAGACTGACAAGTCGAGCAGAGTCGAAAGACGGCCATAGTGATCCGGTGGTCCCTCGTGGAAGGGCCATCGCTCAACGGATAAAAGGTACGCCGGGGATAACAGGCTGATGATGCCCAAGAGTCCATATCGACGGCATTGTTTGGCACCTCGATGTCGACTCATCACATCCTGGGGCTGGAGCAGGTCCCAAGGGTTTGGCTGTTCGCCAATTAAAGTGGTACGTGAGTTGGGTTCAGAACGTCGCGAGACAGTTCGGTCCCTATCTGCCGTGGGTGTAGGAGAATTGAGAGGATCTGTCCCTAGTACGAGAGGACCGGGATGGACGTACCTCTGGTGGACCTGTTGTGGCGCCAGCCGCATTGCAGGGTAGCTATGTACGGACGGGATAACCGCTGAAAGCATCTAAGCGGGAAACCCACCTCAAAACCAGTTCTCCCTGAAGAGCCGTGGAAGACCACCACGTCGATAGGAAGCGTGTGGAAGTGCAGCAATGCATGAAGCTTAGCTTTACTAATAGCTCGTTCGGCTTGATCCTCTCATTAGTCAATGTTCATCTTTACTTGTGCTACCGGCCTTCGGCCTACTTGAGCACGAGTTTTAAAAGCGCCAAAAGGCGCTTTGAAAAGATTAGATGGTTTGCGCTCACGCTTGAGCGCGCCTGTGGCGCTAAGCTCCGCGGGGGCGCGCAAAAGTGCGCGGCGGCCACTTGGCCTTGCGAAGCCTGAAGGCTTCGGTAAGTGCTCTAATCAACTTCAAAATAAGACCAGTTTAGATTCTCAAGGGAAATGACGTCGAACCGAAAGGTTCGCAAGCGCAACGCGCGCCGGCCGGTCAGGCCGCGTTCCCGCAGGCCAGCGCAGTCATGCGCGGTGCGGCCGTGAGGGCTAAACAACAAGACCAGTTTTACAATTTATCTGCCCTTCGCCGGCCTGGTGGCTCTAGCGGGGAGCCCCCACCCGATCCCATCCCGAACTCGGCCGTGAAACTCCCCAGCGCTAATGGTACTGCATCTTAAGGTGTGGGAGAGTAGGTCGCTGCCAGGCCTGCAAAGTGCAGATAAATACATCTTCAATTAAAGTGTGCTACCGGCCATTGGCCTACTTGAGCACATCTCTTCAACGATAGCCTCCACCTTCACGCGGGATGGAGCAGTCCGGTAGCTCGTCAGGCTCATAACCTGAAGGTCGTAGGTTCAAATCCTACTCCCGCAACCAAAT
>MLAX01000005.1 GCA_001890945.1 Alphaproteobacteria bacterium AO1-B | reverse complement strand
CTTCCTTGTCTGAAAGATCAGCGTACCTGCGTAACTCTTAAAACACTCAAGCCCCTAAAGACCCAAGCACCGCAAGACCAACGCCGCCTACGCTTCCCTTCCTTCAAATATCAAATTGTCAATGAACCATTCACCGGGGCGAATGCGGCTTGAATTGCCGACACCGGAAGACACAGAGCCGAGGCCTTGTTGAGGCGTTTGGTTCAAATCTTTCGGTAGAACCGACGGTGAAGAGCGCCGCGTCAGCAGCGCCGCCGTCGATGGAGGCGGTTATACGCATCGCCCCAGTTGGAGTCAACACAGTTTGTCAAAAAAGATTCACAAAAAACAGAAATGCTGGAATTGTTATTTTTTACAGCATCTTATGAAAGATAACGGGCCCTTCTAGCTCGCTTCATATGTATGTATCGAAGCCTGCTCTCACACTCGGCCAAAGCCCGGCTCCTGAGGCATTTATATATAATGTCGGACCAATTCGATTGTATTAGCCTAATTGGGGGCTCCGGTTTCTCGTCACAACTGCCGGTCTTCTAGTAACATATTTATGCCGGATTTCAGACATAGGCCCTTATTTCTCGGGCAAGCAGGCTAATCTCTGAAGATGAATGTTTGACGTTTTTGCCGAAAACCGGCATTTAGCGTCTTCAGCTGTTAACCTGCAGGACGCATACCGCTTTATATTTGCAGAACCGCTTCATTGAGCGAATGAAAGGACCGGACCGGTTACACATGCATCTTGGGCCCTTCCATAACCATCAACGATCGCAAATCGACCTCGGGAATGAACCTCCCCTGCGTTCCTATGAGGCAGGGCAGGGATTGCCGGACCGTCGGCAAGTCTCTTTCAGGTGGTTGACCGGAACTGTTCTAACAGGCGTGACGTCTTTGGTCTTGATGGGCGGCGCGCTTACGGCCGCATTGGACGGACAGTACAGTGTTGCAGCCACACCATCGTTTGAACTCGGCGCCAACGGTTATCTCGAGACTGGCGGGCGTGGGTCGAAGGGCGACCGGGTGCTTCGAACCGCAACCGAGTATTCCAACAAACAGGTGCTTGACGTAAATGTAGTAACCCGAGTTGGGGAGCGCGAAAATATCCGGGTGCAACCTCATATTTTCGTAAGTGCCAGCCTTGCTACCCGGTCCGATCCGGATCTCGCCCAACTCATCCCCGATTTCAATCCGATGGCGATGTTTGCAGACAATCAGGATTTGAACGACGAAGGCGGGGCGCCTGGAGCTGAAACTTTACTCTTGGCCGACTCCAGCTATGGGGCAAAACTTGAAAGTGAAGTCAGCATCAGTCTGACCGCGTTCCCATCACAAAGCGGCTTGATTGCCTTGGATGCGACTCCCACTGAAACCGAGATTGAACTCTCCGTGCGCGAAATCGCACGCACAATGTCGATCGACACGGTTGAGATGGCCGCAAAGACTCTGGTTGATCCGGGCCGGTTTGACTTCAACCTTGCGCTTCAGCCCGATCTCGAACGGTTTGCCGTGCGCATCACGCCGGAAAACGTCTCCTTCGTCTCCAAACGGGAGGAAGAAATCCGGTTTGCCGGCATGGATGAAAAAATCATCCCATTGAGCTCGGGCCAAAACCTCGCTGATCTGTTGCTGGAACACGAGGCCACTGATAAGGAAGCCGCTATCATCAATGATGCATTCCGAGATGTTTTCGGCTTTACGGAAATCGAGGATGGTCAACGGCTGCGGATCGCGTATGCACCGGATCCGGAAAATCTGGAGCGGATGCGTCCGGAACGGATCAGTCTGTATACCGATACTGAACATCAGGCGACTGTGGCCCGCTCCGACAGCGGATCCTACATCGAAGCCAAAGAACCCGACACGTTTTTGGCGAATGCGTTTGAAGAGGCCGACCGTATTTCCTACGGTGGTCCGACGCCCGCAATTTACGACAGCCTCTACCAGACAGCCCTCGAACAGGACATGCCGGAAGCAATCATCGACGATCTCATCCGGATGTTCTCCTTTGATGTCGATTTCAATGCCCGCGTCCAGCCTGGTGACGCACTCGAGCTGTTCTTTACCGAAAGCGAAGCTGGCGGCCCGCCGAAGATCCTTTATGCGTCTTTGAAAACCGGAAACACAAGCCGCGAGTTTTACCGCTACCGGACGCCGGATGACAATGTCATCGACTTTTATGACGACTCTGGCCAGAGCGCGAAGAAGTTCCTGATCCGGAAACCGTTGAACGGCGGCAAATTCAGGTCTGGCTTCGGCATGCGCCGCCACCCAATTCACAGATACACGAAGATGCACCGTGGTGTTGATTGGGCAGCGCCACGTGGCACGCCGATTTTTGCGGCTGGCAATGGGACAATCAAAAAAGCCGGTTGGAGCTCCGGGTACGGGCGGCGTATCGAGCTGCAGCATACGAACGGCTATGTAACCACCTACAGTCACTTGACCGGGTTCGCCAAAGGGATCCGGGAGGGGGCCAGGGTCAACCAAGGCACCGTTATCGGATATGTCGGCTCCACAGGCCTGTCGACCGGTCCGCATCTGCACTACGAAGTACTTGTCAACGGCCGCTTTATGGACCCAATGCGGATCAAATTGCCTAAGGGGCGGACCTTGGACGGCGAACTGCGCACAGCCTTTGAGGCGGAGCGCTACCGGATCGACACCTTGCTCGACAGAGCCCGCAAGCCTTCCCGGATCGCATCATTGAATTAAGACGGCCTGCGTAAAGAGCAGAGATCGGAGAAATTGAAAAGCCCGCGAAGCAACTGCTCCGCGGGCTTTATCTTATCTCAAGCGACGCTTCGGTTACGCGGCCTGACTGTCAGCGCCTGCCACCTGAAACAGCAGGCGGTCCGTGCCGGCGGATACATTTACTGTTTGCCCATCCAGGACATCGCCGGCGAGCAGTTTCTCCGCCAACGGATCTTGGACATCCTTTTGGATCACCCGCTTCAGCGGGCGCGCACCGTAAGCAGGATCGTACCCTTTTTGAGCCAACCAGCCGAACGCCCCGTCGTCCAGATTGAGCGTAATCTTCCTGTCAGTCAAAAGACCGCGCAAGCGCTCAAGCTGAATTTTGACAATCGCCGACATCTGAGACCGCTGCAGCCGATGGAAGAGAACAATCTCATCAAGCCGGTTCAGGAATTCCGGGCGGAAATGCCCGCGGACCACAGACATCACCTCAGTGCGAACCGCATCGCTGTCTTCGCCTTCAGGCTGGTTGACCAGAAACTCTGATCCGAGGTTCGAAGTCATGATGATCAGCGTATTCCTGAAGTCCACAGTCCGGCCCTGACCATCCGTCAAGCGGCCATCATCGAGGACCTGGAGCAGCACGTTAAAGACATCGGAGTGCGCTTTTTCGATTTCATCAAAGAGCACGACCTGATACGGACGCCGACGAACCGCTTCGGTGAGAGCACCACCTTCCTCGTATCCGACGTAGCCGGGAGGGGCGCCGATCAACCGGGCAACAGAGTGTTTCTCCATGTATTCCGACATATCGATGCGCACCATTGCGCTGTCATCGTCGAACAGAAAGCTGGCCAAAGCCTTGGTGAGTTCGGTTTTACCAACCCCGGTAGGTCCAAGGAACATGAACGACCCGATCGGCCGGTTCGGATCCTGAAGTCCGGCGCGTGCCCGCCGCACGGCGGTCGACACCGCATGGATCGCTTCGCTTTGACCAATCACTCGGCCAGCAAGAACGTCTTCCATCCGAAGCAGCTTTTCGCGCTCGCCTTCCAGCATTTTATCGACCGGGATGCCCGTCCATTTGGATACGACCTGGGCGATATGCGACGGAGTGACCGCCTCATCGACCATTGCGTCACTATCCTCGGACGCTTCTGCATCAGCCAGTTTGCGTTCAAGATCCGGAACAACCCCGTAAGCCAGTTCCCCAGCCTTCGCCAAATCGCCTTGACGCTGTGCGATCTCCAGATCAATCCTGGCTTGCTCCAACTGCTCCTTGATCTTTTGCTCAAGGTTCAGTTTTTCCTTTTCGCCAAGCCAGCGGCTGGTCAACGTTTGAGATTGCTCTTCCAGATCCGTCAGTTCTCTTTCGAGTTTCCCTAGACGGTCTTGGGCCGCTTCATCGCTTTCTGTTTTGAGGGCTTCCCGTTCGATCTTGAGCTGGATAATCCGACGGTCCAATTCGTCGAGTTCTTCCGGTTTGGAATCCACCTGCATGCGCAAGCGGCTTGCCGCCTCATCGACGAGATCAATTGCCTTGTCCGGCAAAAACCGATCCGTGATATAACGGTTTGACAGAAATGCCGCCGAAACGATTGCCGAGTCGGTGATGCGTACACCGTGGTGCAATTCATACTTCTCTTTGATCCCGCGCAGGATCGAAACCGTGTCCTCTACTGTCGGTTCAGTTACGAAAACCGGCTGGAAACGGCGGGCAAGCGCTGCATCCTTTTCAACGTGTTTGCGGTACTCATCGAGCGTCGTTGCCCCGACACAGTGCAGCTCACCGCGTGCGAGCGCAGGTTTCAGGAGGTTCGATGCATCCATAGCACCATCCGCCTTGCCGGCACCCACAAGCGTGTGCATTTCGTCGATGAAGAGAACAATCCCACCCGCTGCGGCCTCAACCTCAGACAAGACGGACTTCAAACGCTCCTCAAACTCGCCGCGGTACTTCGCACCGGCGATCAGGGCGCCCATGTCGAGTGCCAGCAACTGTTTGTCCTTCAAGGACTCAGGAACATCGCCGTTGACGATCCGAAGCGCCAAACCTTCCGCAATCGCGGTTTTGCCGACGCCCGGTTCACCGATCAAAACGGGGTTGTTTTTCGTCCGCCGTGACAAGACCTGAATTGTGCGGCGGATTTCCTCGTCGCGGCCAATCACCGGATCAAGTTTTCCGTCCCGCGCCACCTCGGTCAGGTCCCGGGCATATTTTTTCAAAGCTTCATACTGGTTTTCTGCCGTCGCACTGTCAGCCGTGCGGCCTTGGCGTAACTGATTGACAGCTTCATTCAAGGCATTCGGCGTGATGCCGTGACGCTTGAACAACTTGCCAGCTTCGCTGTCTGCATCCATGGCCAGAGCTAGCAAAAGACGCTCAACAGTCACGAAACTGTCGCCGGCCTTGTCAGCTATCTTTTCTGCCTGATCAAACAGCCGCGCGGTTGCCTGGTGCATGTAAAGTTGACCAGAGCCACCGGAGACTTTCGGCATTTTATCGAGAATGCCTTCAAGATCGCCCCTGAGCGCTTTTGCATCGCCGCCAGCCCGGCTGATCAAACCGCTCGCCATACCTTCCGGATCATCCAGAAGGACCTTCAGAACATGTTCCGGAGTAAACTGCTGGTGGCCACGGCCCAATGCAAATGTCTGGGCAGATTGAACGAATCCGCGGGCCCGTTCGGTATATTTTTCAAAGTTCATGTGCAATCCCCTTCCCGTCCGCACCACCCGAAGCGTGGGGAACGTTTTTGAGTTTCAGACCCCTTGGCGGGCATCTGCGCAGCCTCGTAAAGCACTGCCTACCCAATATAGTGTTGCATTTTCACCACAAAAGGCCCCTGCATCAAATTACCGCCCGATTGCCGGCCAAAATAAAAACGGCGCCCATATGGACGCCGTTTCTTATCATTCAGAGCTTGTTTGACGCTGGCGTCATTCACCGGCCGCAGCCGTTTCGGAAGGAGTATCTTCCGTTGCTTTGGCACGGCGTGTCCGGGTTGTCCGGCGCCGCGGTTTTGGTTGCTCTTCGCCTTCATCCGCAGCTTCAGGAGCGCCGGCACCAGCTTGCGCTTCATTTTCGGACCCAGCCTCTGATGCAGCTTTGCGCGGGGTACGGGTCCGTGGCGTCCGGGTCCGGCGGCGCGGCTTCTCTTCAGCTTCGCCGACTTCATCAGACACCTGAGCTGCCCCGTTCACCTGACCTTCTTGGTCAATCACCGGCATGTTGTCGATAAACGGCTGCGGAGCATCTCCATCAACAACGGTGTTGTCTGCGGATGGCTTGGACGGCTGGTCACTGCCTTGGGATCCGCCAGAGCCGTTTACGGCTGCCTGATCCTGGTTGTCGTCCGCCTCATGACGCGCAGTGTGCTGCGTGTTCTGCTGCGGCGGCTGTGCAGCCGCTACAATACGGAGATAGTGCTCAGCATGCTGATTGTAATTCTCGGACATCACCCGGTCGCCCGATGCCTGTGCATCGCGGGCAAGCTGCTGATACTTCTCCGCAATATGCATCGCTGTGCCGCGGATTTTCACATCAGGACCGTTGGACTCATAAGTCCGGGTTAGCGGATTAGGTCCCTTGCGGCCCCGTCCGCGCATACGCTTATTGCTTTGATTTCCTGGTCTCATCCTGCCGTTTTCTCTTAAGGAACGGCGGTCAGCCCATGGCCGACCAAACATCGGAATATCTTTAAACCGATACGAAATACGCGCCGAAACCAACCCGTGATGGCCTGCAGCTGTCAATGAAAAGTCAGACGCTAGAAGCCCGGCTGAAAGCCAGTGCCCATGTCTTTTTCTCCGACAGTCCAAAAACCGGTTAGCCCGATTGACAACTACATTCACTGCGCAAGTCAGCACATTTTGTGAAGTTGCCGGATGCGTATGCCCCGCTTAAACGCTTATCACATCTCCGGTCTCGGCAAGCCGAACGTACCCCGTTCCGCTACGATTTCCAAGTGCTTTTTCGCAGCAAGATTAAATCATGATCATTAAACCCGGCGAGCTGTTGCAACCCGGTCACGCCCACCAAGATCCTGAATGATATCAATTGCCTCAAAGCCATGATGACGCAGCTGGTTTTTCAACTCTTCGCCCTGATCATAGCCTATTTCCAAAGCTATTCGCCCACCCGGCACCAAAATGGAAGCCGCCTGCGAAACGATCTGCCGATAGGCTTGCAGGCCGTCTGCGCCGCCATCCAAGGCAAGAATCGGATCGTGCTGCAGCACATCCTTGGAAAGTTCACTCAAAACCGGCGTGCGGATGTAGGGGGGATTGCTTATCACCCAGTCAAATCCGTGCTGCAACGCGGCTGCATAGTCACCACGAATGGGAAGAAAGCGGTCACCAACCCCATGTTTATCGGCATTGCTCGCTGCACAGCCCAGCGCAGCTTCTGAGATGTCGACCGCAACCATGATCGCTTTCGACAACTCGGCAAGTAAGGTCACAGCGATGGCCCCTGTTCCCGTCCCAATGTCACACATTGTCAGCGGCCGGACCGGATCACAGTCCTTCAGGACAGTTTCAATCAGGGTTTCCGTGTCCGGACGCGGCTCAAGGGTCGCATGATTTAGCCGGAAGGTCCGGCCGTAGAACTCACGTTCTCCAAGTATCCGGCCAACCGGTTTTCCGTTCAGCCGCTGCGTTGCGTACTCCAACGCGATACCAGCTGCTGCATCCGGGACCTCCTCGCTTTCGCTGAGCAACAACTCTGAGACAGATATCCGCAAAGCGGCGCTGACCAAGAGTTTCGCATCCAGTTCCGGTGTTTCCAGTTTGCCGCTACGGAACTGATCGCGGATCTGGCGATAAAGCGCCCCGGTTTTCATGAGCTGCCTTCTTGAATCAGGCTTCTTCCGACGCCAAAAGGTTTGCCTGGTAATCCAGGATCAAGGCTTCGATCACCTCATCAAGGCTTTCTCCGGCGATGATCTGATCAAGCTTATAGAGCGTCAATCCAATCCGGTGATCGGTGACCCGGCCTTGCGGGAAATTGTAGGTGCGGATGCGCTCTGAACGGTCCCCGGACCCAACTTGCAAACGGCGCGCCTCGGTGCGCTCGCTCGCAGCCCGCTCCCGCTCCTCATCATAGATCCGGGCGCGCAGTAGCTGCATCGCCCGCGCCTTGTTTTTGTGCTGCGAACGTTCGTCCTGAACCGCGACAACGATCCCGGTCGGGATGTGCGTTATGCGGACCGCAGAATCCGTCGTGTTGACGTGCTGGCCGCCCGCACCGGACGCCCGGAAGGTATCGATCCTTAAATCGCTATCCTGAACATCGATATCAACGTTTTCCGCTTGAGGAAGAACCGCAACAGTAGCAGCGGAGGTGTGAATCCGCCCGCCGGATTCGGTTGCAGGCACCCGTTGAACGCGGTGAACCCCAGATTCGAATTTCAGCCGGGCAAAAACATTTTCCCCGGAAACGGAAGCAATGACTTCCTTGAAGCCCCCAACCTCACCTTCACTGGCGGAGAGAATTTCAACTTTCCATCCGCGCAATTCGGCGTAGCGCTGATACATCCGGAACAAATCACCGGCAAAAAGCGCGGCCTCATCCCCTCCGGTACCAGCACGGACTTCCAAAATCGCATCGTTGGTGTCGGCTTCATCCTTGGGTAGCAAACCGATGCGGACATCCTGCGTCAAAAGCTCAAGGTTCTCGGAGAGTTCGTCCCGTTCAAGTTCCGCAAGTTCCCGCATCTCAGGATCGGTAGCCGGATCTTCGATCAGATCTTCAGCACCCTTCAGGTCTTCCTCTGCCTTGACCAAGGCCCGGATCTTTAGGACCAAAGGCTCAAGCCCCGCATATTCACGGGACAGTTTCACATAAGATGCCGGGTCTGGATTGGCGGACATCATGTGTTCAAGTTCGGCAAAGCGGTCGAGCAGGTTATCGAGTTTGTGACGCGCCAGCATACGCGCTGTGTCTCCTGAATTCCCAAAATGGGGTGGCTAGGTTCGGCAAGCTGCTAAAGCGCAACATCCATTTCTTCGGCAAAGCGGGTCAAAAATGCCCGTATATCGCTATCGCGATGCCCAGGCTCCATTCTTGACAGCAGCCGCGCGCTCAATCTGCCGGCATCCAAAGTCCGAAGCATGGCTTTGACAGGCCCCAGGGATGCGGGCGACATCGACAAGTTTCGATATCCGAGCCCGATCAGTGCCATGGCCGCTAACGGATTACCAGCCATTTCGCCGCACAGTGTCACCGGTACATGCGCTTTATCTGCCGCATCCACAATTTGTTTCAAGGCCCTCAGGAATGGAGGGCTTAAGGGATCAAAACGATCTGCAACGCGAGTGTTGCCGCGGTCTACCGCGCAAAAGAACTGGAACAGATCGTTGGAGCCGACGGAAATAAAGTCCACATGGCCCAGCAGTTCTTCAAGCTGGAACAGAAGGGATGGCACTTCTACCATCACTCCAAGACGGATGGTTTCCGGCACCGGGTGCCCGTGACGGCGCAGGTGTTTCAGTTCTTTCTCGACCAATCCGCGGGCCTGAAGGAATTCATCGACTTCCACAACCATTGGAAACATCAGTTTCAAATCGCGCCCAGCCGCCGCGTGCAGCAGGGCCCGGATCTGCGTGCGTAGCAGGCCGGGCCGGTCGAGCCCGAGCCGCAGGGCACGCCAGCCCATCGCCGGGTTTTCCTCCAAAATAGACCGGAGATACGGGAGAACCTTGTCGCCGCCAATATCCAGCGATCGGAACGTGACCGGCTTGCCGCCGGATGCATCCAGAATTTGAGTATATTGGGCTTGCTGATCCCGCATCCTGGGAAACGACGAGGCCACCATGAATTGGAGTTCTGTCCGAAACAGCCCAATTCCGGCTGCACCGGCCTCTTCCAGATGCGGCAGATCCACCAGGAGGCCCGCATTCATTTGAAGGGCGACTTCAACGCCGTCTTTGGTGACCGACGGTTTGTTGCGCAACCGCCGGTATTGAGCCTGTCGCCGGGCGCGGAAGCGGACTTTTTCTGCATACGCATTTTCAAGATCCGCAGCCGGGCGCAGATGAACCTCGCCCGTGTCCCCGTCAACGATAATTGCATCGCCGCCATCGGCGAGGCTGACAATATCGTCGACCAAACCGACAGCTGGAATGCCGAGCGCTCTTGCGACAATTGTCACGTGGCTGGTTGGACCACCTTCTTCAAGAACGAGTCCCCTGATCCGGTCGCGGCCATAATCCAATAGCTCGGCAGCGCCCATGTTCCGGCCGATGATGATGGCATCCTGCGGCAGCTCGTCGATCCCGGGGCCGTGCTCGCGGCCCATCAATTCGCGGATCAACCGATGCGCAAGATCGTCAAGATCATGCAGGCGCTCGCGCAGGTACGGGTCTGTCTGCCGCAACATCCGGGCACGCGTGTCGCTCTGCACCTTTTCAACGGCGGCTTCCGCCGTCAGACCGTTTTTGATCGCTTCTTCAATCTTCCGGATCCAGCCGCGGTCGTAGGCAAACATGCGATAGGCTTCCAGCACTTCGCGATGCTCGCCGGTCGCAGCGATTTCACCGCTGGCCAAAAGGTCGTCAATCGATAGCCTCAGACGATTGATTGCACCGTCAAGCCGTTGCTTTTCCTTGTCTGCATCTTCTGAGATGAGATTGGTGACAACAACTCTCGGCTCATGAAGAACCACGTGGCCCAAGCCGACACCTTCGGCCAAACCAACGCCTGACGAGGCGATCGGCCGGGACATATCCAACCCCGTTGCCTTCTGTGAAATCGCTTCAAGCTCTCCGGCCGCAACCATCTCCGCGATGACCATGGCTGTAGTCTGAAGGGCTTCGACCTCGTCTTCGAGATAGGTGCGGTGAGACTGGTTCTGGACAACGAGAACCCCAAGCGTCCGCCCTGCCCGCAAGATCGGCACGCCGAGGAAGGAATTGTAAGCTTCTTCCCCGGTTTCCGGCAAATAGGCGAAGCCGGGATGCGCACTTGCATTTGGGAGATTAAGGGGACGGGCCTCTGCCGCAATCAGACCAACCAGGCCTTCCCCAACGCGCAATGAAGCATTGTGAACAGCTTCGCGCTTCAGGCCCTCGGTGGCGTAAAGTTCAAGAACCCCATCGGCGCGCAAAATATAAACGGAACACACTTCGGCAACGACGTTCGACGCGATCAAAACAACGATCTTGTCGAGACGCTCCTGCGCCTTGATGGGCTCCGCCATGACTTCCCGGAGCCGGCGGAGCAATAGGCGCGGTCCTGCTAGGTTGCTGCGCATTCCGCCCCCGAGTAATCCCGCTAAGCAAAAACCCGGTCTCGACTACGCCGAAACCAGACTCACGGATTCTTATCCGTCCAAACCGTATAGCGAATGGAGAGTCCGGACTGCAAGTTCCGCATAGGCAGAATCGATAAGAACGGAAATCTTGATTTCCGAGGTCGTAATCGCGCGGATGTTGATGCCCTTGCTGGCCAAACCGCTAAAGCACTGGGCTGCGACGCCGGCATGAGACCGCATTCCAATGCCGATGACGGACACTTTAACCACATCAGCTGCGCCCTCGAGGTTTTGGAAACCGATCTCATCGCGATTGTCTTCCAAAACTTTTTTCGCCCGAGCGAAATCCGCTTCAGGAACCGTGAACGTGATGTCAGTCGTCTTGCCATCGGGAGAGATGTTCTGAACGATCATGTCCACATTGATGCTGGCATCCGCCAATGGGCCGAAAACGGATTGAGCGACCCCCGGCTTGTCCGCCACGTCACGGATAGAGATCTGAGCTTCGTCCTTGGCATATGCAATGCCGGTGACAACCTGCTGTTCCACGAGTTCATCCTCGTCGCAAATAAGAGTACCTACCGGAAGGCCGTCCTGGCCAGTCTGCGGCGCATCCGGGTCATCAAAGCTTGACCGCACGAAGGTGCGAACGCCGTGCACCATGGCCATTTCAACCGACCGCACCTGAAGAACCTTCGCTCCAAGAGACGCCATTTCGAGCATTTCTTCAAACGAGACGCGGTCAAGGCGTTGTGCCTGCGGGACGATCCGCGGGTCGGTCGTGTAGACCCCGTCAACATCTGTATAGATATCACACCGGTCAGCCTTGATGGCCGCTGCGATCGCAACCGCGCTGGTGTCGGAACCGCCCCGGCCAAGCGTCGAAATCCGATTGTCCGGCGAAATGCCCTGAAAGCCGGCGAGAACAGCCACCTGCCCTTGCTCAAGCCGCTCGGTTAAAAACGCACCATCGATCTCACGAATGCGCGCGGCACCGTGATTTTCGTCCGTCTTGATCGGAACCTGCCACCCCTGCCAGGAGCGTGCATTGACGCCCATGTCCTGCAGGACAATGGCCAGGAGGCCAGATGTCACCTGTTCGCCTGAAGCAACGACCGCGTCATACTCGCGGGCATCATGCAGCGGTGAAGCGTCACGGCAGAACTGAACCAGCTTGTTGGTCTGCCCGGACATTGCTGACACAACGACAGCGACCTGGTGACCTGCGTCCACTTCCCGTTTGACGTGGCGTGCGACATTGCGGATGCGATCGAGGTCAGCAACCGATGTCCCGCCAAATTTTAAAACCAGTCGGGCCATACCACTCGTATTCTAGTTATGACTTCCCGGGGCGCCGGTCGCGCCTGTTGGATCGGCGGACATGCATACAGGGTGCGTCGCGATGCTGCAACAGGTTGGCTTGACAAATAGGCTGCGACCTTGGAACGACAGAGAACACTTTTGAAAATTACGGAGTGGCGCTCTCCGCCACTCCGATGAAGGGTCTTCAGATGACAAATACGGCACAAAAAACCAACGGAACGATCGACAGTGATGAAGTTGCCCGGTTTTCAGCGTTGGCCGATCAATGGTGGGATCCGACCGGCAAATTCAAACCACTGCATAAATTCAACCCGGTACGGCTGTCCTACATCAAACAGGAGGTCTGCCGTCAATTCGACCGAGATCCAAACTCTCCGGACGCGTTTAAGGGCCTAAGATTTCTGGACATTGGATGTGGCGGAGGCCTCTTGAGCGAACCGATGGCCCGGCTCGGAGCCGATGTCGTCGGCGCAGATGCCTCTGAAACCAACATTGAGGTTGCAAAACTCCACATGCAATCCTCGGGCTTGGACATCGATTACCGCGCAGAAACAGCGGAAGCGCTGGCCGAGGCCGGCGAAACATTCGACGTCGTTCTGAACATGGAAGTCGTTGAACACGTCGCCGATGTCCCGCTTTTCTTGAACGCGACGAGCCAGATGGTCCGCCCAGGTGGCCTCATGTTCGTTGCGACAATCAACCGGACTTTAAAGGCTTATGCTCTGGCGATTGTGGGGGCGGAGTACGTTTTGCGTTGGCTGCCGAAGGGCACACATTCCTACGAAAAACTGGTCAAACCGTCCGAAATCGAATCTCCTCTCAACGCAGCAGGCCTGACCATCATTGACCGGTCCGGTGTGAGTTTTAACCCCATCACCGACACCTGGGCCCGTTCGCGCGATATGGACGTCAACTACATGCTGCTCGCAGAACGGCCCAAGGCGTCCTGATGAGCGATCCGATTCTGTTTGTCCCGGGTCTTCTGTGCACCGAAGCCCTGTACGCACCACAAATCGTTGCGTTCGCGGACCGTCCGATCATGGTGGCCAATCACCGCGAGCATGACAGGATTGAAGCCATCGCGGCCGACATCTTGAAACAAGCGCCCGAGCGGTTCTCTCTGATTGGCCTGTCCATGGGCGGTTATATCGCCATGGAAATCATGCGCGAGGCACCGGAGCGGGTCGGCAAGCTCGCGCTACTGGACACGAATGCGCGTGCGGATACTGCGGAACAAACAGAGCGGCGCGAGTTCCTGATCAGACTGACCAGGGAACGAAGCTTTGAAAAGGTTCCTGAACTGCTCTTTCCCGGATTTGTCCACGAGAGACGGCAAGACGACCACGATCTCAAACAAATCGTTGTCGAGATGGCATCAGACACTGGTCCAGAAGCCTTTATTCGCCAACAGACAGCGCTGATCCATCGACCCGATGCACGGCCACGGCTTCATGAGATATCCTGTCCTTCGCTCGTTCTGGTCGGAGATGGCGATACCCTAACGCCTCCTGAGCTAGCGCAGGAAATACACTCGCTCATTCCGAACAGCGGCCTGGCCATTATCGAAGGTAGCGGACATCTTTCCACGTTGGAAAAACCGGATGAAGTGACCGGCGTACTGCGCAACTTCTTAAACGATGCCTGAGAACCGGTTCCGGCCTTTGCTTAGTGTCCAAAATGCCGCAGTGAAAAATTGACCTGCATCAAAGTTAGGCCGCATATCTGCCGTAAGGTCAGAAAATGTTTTGGCGCTGCGAAGATTGCAGTGTCCACGAACCGGAACTGACGCCGGCTTAAAAAACTTCCCCCGCCGGCGTTCGCGGAACAGCCATTTTCAAGCGGAGGGTCCAATGCCAACCAAACGTAATACGACAAGTTTCGATATCACCGGCATGATGCCGGAATGGCCAATGCCCGCGTTTTCCAACTGGGCGTTTGCCGAACGCGAAGACCGTATGGAAGCCAAGGCCGTCGCCAGTTTCCAGAAAATGGGAGAAACCATGTGGACACATGCCGGAAAGGCATTCGAAGACCATATGGATTTTGTAAACCACCGGTTTCACGAAGATTTTGAGTGTGCGAAATCACTCAGCCAGTGCACGGCACCAGAGGAAACCTTTGCCACACTGCAGGCTTTCTATTCGAAAATGACCAGCGAGTATCAGGCGCACTTTGAGAAGCAAGCCGCTTTGATGCGCGAGAGCTTCACCGAGAACGCTGCAGCCGCGGAAGAATTGAACGAAACAGCGATGGAGACCGTGAGCGAACTCAGCAAGGCGGTCGAAGAAAGCATGCAGGAAGTCGAGAAACCGAAAGCACGCCGGAAGACAGCTGCAACGTCATAAACAGGATTCGGAGAGGTTCAGCGCGACAGCTGCCTCTCCACCTTTGACGGCCACAGTGTTTCGCGACCGGCAGCTTTGTCAATTCTTGTCGTCAGGCAGCTCAGGCAGAGGAAGAACGGAAATTCCTTCGTCGATAAGGTCCATCGCTTCTTTCGGTGAGGTTTCACCGTAGATATTTCGTTCTTCCGCTTCGCCGTAGTGGATCTTGCGGGCCTCGGAGGCAAAAGAAGATCCAACATTCTCAGAATTTTCTGTCATTTTGGCACGCACCAGCCGCAATGCCTCTACTATCTCTTTCTGACGCACATCATTAGGCATCAGCGCAGAAGCTTGCGGTTTGACGTCACTGGCAGAAGCTGGAACCTGTGAACTGGATGCTGGCGCGGCGGTTGGAGGAGGCGGCGCAGTTTCAGTGATATCAGGAACCGCCATGGCGTCCTTCTTCCGCGACGTCGACACAGCAGGCGCCATCAAACCCTTCTTGACATCTGTGCTATTGCAGACCGGGCATGTTACAAGGCCACGGCCGCATTGCATGTCAAAGTCTTCCGAATTACGGAACCAGCCTTCAAACCTGTGCGGTGCATCGCAAACAAGCGTGTATTTAATCACGCAGGTATCTCCTTCAAACCATCGGCAATACGAGACGCGAATGCCCGCTCGTTTGCGATGGCGGGAATGCGCGACCTTGCCTTGGCAACATTCTCAGTCTCAACAGCCGCGACGATGAAATCCGGCTCATCATGGTCCAGCTCGGCAATGACCTCTCCCCAGGGGTTGACCATCAGGCTGTGGCCGTAGGTCTCACGGCCGTCTTCATGGACACCGCCTTGGGCCGCGGAAATCATGTAGGCGCCGTTTTCGATTGCGCGGGCGCGCTGTAGCACATGCCAGTGCGCTTCACCAGTCTGCCGAGTGAAAGCTGCCGGTGCGGTCAGGATCTCCGCACCGCGCCGTGCTTGTTCACGAAAGACGGCTGGGAAGCGAACATCGTAACACACAGCCATGCCAACACGCCCAAAGGACGCATCCGTCAATATCGTTTCCTGACCCGGGTCATAAGTTGCCGACTCCCGCCAGCTCTCGCCATTTGGCAGATCGACATCGAACATGTGTATCTTGTCATAGGACGCTTGAATTGCGCCATCTGTGCCAATGAAAAAAGCCCGGTTGGCGACTTTGCCGCTGTCTTTCAAGACCGCCAGCGAACCGAGATGAAGAGACACATTGAGCTCTGAGGCTACCCGTTGCGCCATCTTCAAGAACGGATCGGCTGTGCCAGACCCGATCCGTTCCATCAGCTCATCGCGGCTGCGGACCAGAACATTCGACATTTCTGGTGTCTGGATGTAGATCGCTCCAGCCTCGGCCGCTTGCCGGATCAACTGTTCCGCAACACTTGCATTTTGCTCAATGGATTTACCGCTGCGCAGTTGAATACACGACGCTTTGAAGGTGGCCATTTCTTCATCCTCAAAAGGAAATCGTTTTGAGCTCCCTCAGAATTACGAAGCGAGCAACTGGTCCAGTTTGCCCGCACGTTCAAGGTCATGCAAATCATCGCATCCACCAACGTGTTCTGATCCGATGAAAATCTGCGGGAATGTGGAACGGCCATTGGCCTTTTGCACCATCTCTTGACGCAGTTTTGGGTCAAAGGTCGCGTCATGCTCGGTGAACGAAACACCCTTCTTTTCCAGAAGGCGCTTTGCAGCCGTACAGAACCCGCAGAGTTGCCGTGTGTAAATCGTGACGTCGGACATTCCTGATTTCCTTTTCTCGCACAGTAGATCGTCTCCATAGTGCGCAATGGAAGTTGCTTGCAGCGGTATATGCGTTTGATAGCCCGAAAACTCAAGAATTTCGGGCGACTTGCTTAATCAGGACGGTCAACGTCTTCGTGATTGGCAGGATCTGCCAAGGCAAAAGTCAGGACGTCAACGGTACTTGCACCTGCAGATTTCAGCACTTTGGTGCACGCGCTCGCTGTGGACCCTGTCGTGTAAACATCGTCGACAAGAACCACATTTCGCCCAGTGAGCTTTTGCAGTTGATTGTCCGGCACTTGAAAGGCCCGCCGCACGTTGCGCTTGCGCGCCTTTGCAGGCAGCCCGACTTGTTGCTGTGTCCGCCTCGTCCGCTTTAATATGAACGGGGCGTAGTCTGCGCCTGAGATGTTCGCAACAACACGTGCAAGATCCGCGGCCTGATTGAACCGGCGCTGCCAAAGGCGCGTCCGATGGAGCGGCACTGGGATGACCAGGCTATCACCCAGAAACTCTGTACCTGAACGCGCCATCCATGTGCCCATAGCCTCCGCCAATTCTCTGCGCCGTGCAAACTTTAGCGCTAAAACCAGATCCTTTACCGGCCCTGTGTAGAAGGCAACAGCCCTCAAACGGTCGAATTCAGGCGGGTCGGCAATGGCTCGCGGGCTCAGTGCTTTTTCGCCGACATCGTGGGTGAACGGTGTTCCCATTCTCTGACACCAAGGCTGTTCTAAAAATCGGACTTGTTGCCAGCAGCTGCCACACAAGCCGAGACCGCTGGCAACACCGCACTCACAACAGGGGCAGCGCCTCGGCAATAAGGCATCAAGAAGGTAACCCCCAGCTGTCATCGCTGGCAAAGTCACAAAGGATTTGAACATCATTCGCACCTCATACACTCAAAGTGTGTGCACGAGGCCCACAGCAACACAAGATGCAATCATACTTCTGAGACTGGCAGATGGTTTTGACGCATCTTTGCAATTGACCTATGTCGACGGCAAGAAAGTACAGGAAGGCAAAAACCGTGAGCGCGCAACCCGAATTGTTTGACCGTAAATTGCTGCGGATGAGGCGCAAAGCGGCGCTAAAGAACGCTAAGCTCGGTTCAGATTTTTTGTTGAAGGCCGTCGTAGAAGATCTCGAAGAACGGCTATCTACGATCACCAGGACTTTCGATACGGCGATTGATCTGGGCGGCCACTGCGGGAATGTCGAGTCATTGCTTGGAGCGACTGGCAAAGTCGGAACTCTTTACAGAGCGGATCTATGGCAACCAGACCCGCACCTGACCGCTCCGGCCTTTGTCGCAGATGATGCGGTGCTGCCTCTAAAAGATCAGTCCACCGATCTCATCGTGTCCGCACTTTCATTGCAATTTGTGAACGACCTGCCAGGAACCCTTATTCAAATCCGAAGGGCATTGCGGCCTGACGGATTGTTTTTGGCAACGCTCGCCGGTGCGGGCACACTGACGGAATTGCGAGATTGCCTGACCCGAGCAGAACTGGAGCTTAGGGGCGGCGCTGCAGCGCGTGTGCTGCCTTTCGCAGATACCAGAGATTTGGGCGGACTTATGCAGCGTGCCGGTTTTGCCTTGCCAGTCACTGACATGGATCCTCTAACCGTCCGCTACTATTCCATGTTTGATTTGATGGCTGACTTGAAGGCGATGGGCGCGACGAACATCCTGAGGGAACGCAGTAGAACACCTCTACCAAAGACGGTGTTTTTAAGGGCTGCTGAGTTGTATTCCCAGGATTATGCAGATCCAGATGGGCGGGTCCGTGCAACCTTCAACATGGTCACCTTGCTCGGGTGGGCACCACATTCGAGCCAGCAAAAACCGCTCAAACCAGGGTCAGCCAAAACCCGGCTGGCCGATGCTTTGGGAACAGAAGAAGTTGGATTGAAACGGGATTGAAAATCAGTAATTACCCGGTTTTTAGTTTTGCGCGGCTTCGTTTGCGCCCGTCAGCATGACATCGGAGATAACTTGAAAAACGTCATCTCGGACCGTTCCTCCTATGCTACCAATAGTCAATAGGATCGCGATGCTAAGCGTAGCGACAAGCAAGCCATATTCAACCATGGTGGCACCGCTGCGATCATGAATAAGGCGCTGAAGGTGTTGGAATAGGAACTGCTTAGTCACGGAATACATTTCGCTCATCCCAACATTGATCGGTTTTAGACCGCATCCATTATGTGCGGAATGAGTGGTTCATCCGCTGCTGGCATCGGGTAGTCCCGTAACCTCACGGCACGGACCCACTTAAGTGCCTGATTTTCCCGGCCGCGGGGAGTGCCTTCCCATCTTCGGCAGATGTAAAGTGGCATGAGAAGATGAAAGTCCTCATAAGCATGGCTCGCGAAAGTCAAAGGGGCAAGACACGCTTCATTAACCTCGATCCCGAGTTCTTCGCCGAGCTCACGGATCAAAGTCTCCTCTGGGCGCTCACCAGTTTCGACCTTTCCGCCCGGAAACTCCCACAAACCCGCCATCGATTTACCTTCAGGACGCTGCGCAAGCAGGACACGTCCATCAACATCGACAAGCGCACAAGCAGCAACAAGTACGATCTTGGTCATTATTCTTTGTCCGATTTTGAAACAGTTTTCGCGGGGTATGATAAATCCGTCGCAATTTAATTAATCGACGATCAACTTCTATAGTCGCCGTTTATTTCTACATATTGCTTCGTCAGATCACATGTCCAAACAACCGCTTCACCTGCTCCGATGCCGAGATCTACCCGGATAGGAATCGTTTCTTCTTTCATCACGGCGGAGGCAGCCTCCTCGCTGTAATCCGGATCGCGCTCTCCCTCTATAGCGACACGAACATCGCCAAACCAAATCGCCAGCCGGTCGCGATCGGCCGGTTCCCCTGCTTTGCCAACAGCCATAACTACTCGCCCCCAATTGGCGTCTTCACCAGCAACGGCGGTTTTCACGAGTGGGGAATTGGCAATCGAAAGGGCAATCCGCTTTGCCGACTGGTCGCTCTCCGCGCCTTCAACAGAAATTTGAACAAACTTGCGTGCGCCTTCACCGTCTTTGACGATTTGGTGCGCCAGATCCGTCATCACGTCTGCAAGTGCTGCCCGGATCACCTCGGTCCTGGGATCATCGATCTCGGAAACAGCCTCCACGCCACGTTTTTCCGCAGCACCGGTCGCAAAGAACAGCACGGTGTCAGAGGTCGATGTGTCACTGTCGACCGTAATGGCATTGAAGGACGTTTCTGTGTTTTGGCCGAGAATTGTCTGAAGGACACCAGGCGCTATGGGCGCATCAGTAAAAATAAATGACAGCATCGTCGCCATATCCGGTGCGATCATGCCCGCCCCCTTGGCGATGCCGTTGATCGTTACCGTCTCGCCATCGAGCTCTACGGTAGCTGTCGCAAGTTTCGGATAGGTATCCGTTGTCATTATGGCCTTGGCCGCGTCCAACCAGCTTGCCTGCCCCTGCGATGCCACCAAGTCATCTGCAACCCCTGCAAACTTCTGAGCTGGAAGCGGTTCCCCGATCACCCCGGTCGACGCCAGATATATTTCATTCTCAGGACAGGACATAGCGCTGGAAACAATCTCAGCAGATTTGGCAACCGCGGCCTTACCCTTTTTCCCGGTGAACGCATTGGCATTTCCTGAATTGACCAAAAGGGCCCGGGCGTACCCTTCACTCAGGATCCCTTTGCACCAGTCAACTGGAGCGGATGAACATTTAGACTTTGTGAAAACGCCTGCAACTGCGGTCCCTTCACACAGCGACGCGAGCAAAACGTCCGTCCGGCCGGAATACTTGATCCCAGCGCCGGCTGTCGCAAAAGTCACCCCCTCGATGTCCGGCATATCCGGATAGGATTTGGGCGCAAGAGGTGAAACGGTTGTCGACATTGGATCGGCTCCAGGATGCGTGAAAAAGCTGTAGTTGTCCCTAGCCAGAGGCAAGCGGATCTGCAAGCGTTTTCAAGAACAAGACCTCGCAGGCAAACAAAAACCCGGCGGCCTCGTGGCCACCGGGTATTCCTCACTGAAAGCGCAGTTTATTCAGCCGCGGGCTTCTCGCTCTCTGCATTGGCGAGTTGTTCATCCAAGATCTCGACAGCAAATTCGTCCTTCAGCTCAATCATTCGCGCTTCGTAAAGCTCTCGCGCAAGCTGCTGACGCAGGTTTGCTTCAACGGTTTCCAAAGCAGGCTTTTCCTGCCGGCGCTTGTCCTCCACTTTGATGACGTGCCATCCAAACTGGGTTTCAACCGGCTCTTTGGTGTAAGTACCCGGCTCCAATGCAAAGGCTGCCTCCTCAAATGGTGGCACCATTTGGCCTTTTGCAAAAAAGCCAAGATCACCACCGTTCGGCCCCGAAGGTCCTGTGGATTTTTCCTTGGCGAGCTCAGCGAAATCGGCACCGCCATCCAGTTCGGTTATCAAAGCCTCGGCCGCTGCCTTGTCCTCGACCAGAATATGACGGGCATTGATCTCTTCAGGACCTTCGAAATCCGCGAATTCCTTATCGTAAGCGGCCTTCACGTCGTCATCAGAGATAGAACCGTTAATCTTCTGGCCGAGATAAGCGTTGCGCAGGGCGCGCAGCTCAAGAAACTCAAGCTGTTTCTTGAAATCCGGATCCTGATCGAGGCCATCATTCTTCGCAGCCAGAGCCAGCAACTCCATGTCGATCATGACGTCGAGCAGCAACTGGCGCCATTGTGCCGGTGGGAAACGTTGGAGCTCTTGACCCAAATCCTGGGCAGCAAACGCAATATCGGCTTCCGTGATGACCGCATCGCCAACCTTGGCAACGACATCTTCCGGTTCGGCCGCCGACAAAGAAGCCGATCCGAGCGTCAGCGCCATGAAGGAAACGGCAAGAGCCTTGACTGGCCTGCGCATCGAATTTCGGAGCATGAGAAAACCTTTACCTATGGGAACATATCTCTTTTATCCCTCGGAACACGAGGGCTTGGGTACATTGCCTATTCCAGCAGCGTTGACAAGCATTCACCCCCCTCTTATCTCTCGGGCGGCCCTGCTGCGAGGCTGGGATGGCATCTTTTCGGCCACATGAGTTGGCCAGCGCGCTGCGCTACGTGTGCAACGTGTACAACAAATTGAGACGATTTCATGGGCAGGTGTCAGATTGCCAGTGACACCGACCGTAAAGGAAGGACCGCCACATGGCTGGCCTCGGCGCAATAGCACGTAAGTTATTCGGATCTTCAAATGACCGGAAAGTGAAGTCATTCCGGGCGAGAGTTGAGCAAATCAACGCTCTGGAAACAGAGATCCAGGCTTTGTCGGACGAGGACCTTCGCGCCCAGACGGAGAAATTTCGCGAACAACTGACAAACGGCGCGTCTTTGGACGACATCCTTGCACCGGCTTTCGCAACGGTGCGCGAAGCAGCCAAACGGGCGCTCGGTCAGCGTCACTACGATGTCCAGCTGATCGGCGGCATGGTGCTGAACTCCGGTCAAATCGCGGAAATGCGAACGGGTGAAGGTAAGACCCTTGTGGCGACGGCACCTGTCTACCTGAACGCCTTGTTAGGGGAAGGTGTGCACGTCGTCACTGTGAACGACTACCTGGCCCAGCGCGACAGCGAGTGGATGGGGCAGGTTTACAAGTTCCTGGGACTGTCTGTTGGCTGCATCACACATGGCCTGTCGGATGAAGAGCGCCGTGCAGCCTATGCCGCTGACGTTACGTACGGAACGAACAACGAATTCGGCTTCGATTATCTTCGCGACAACATGAAACATGACCGCGCCTCAATGGTGCAACGTGGACATGCCTTTGCAATCGTCGACGAGGTCGATTCAATTCTGATCGATGAAGCCCGGACACCATTGATCATCTCCGGTCCCCTGGAAGACCGCTCCGAGTTTTACAACACCGTTGACGCCTTCATTCCGAACCTCACTGAGGAGGATTACGAGCTCGATGAAAAGGCGCGGTCAGCGACATTCACCGAGGCTGGCAACGAGAAACTCGAAGGCCTTTTGGCGGAAGCCGATCTTTTGAAAGGCGATTCGCTGTATGATGTGGAGAACGTCTCAATCGTTCACCATCTCCAACAAGCTCTGAAAGCTCACAAACTCTTCCAGCGGGACAAAGACTACATTGTCCGAAATGGCGAAGTTGTGATCATCGATGAGTTTACCGGCCGCATGATGCCGGGCCGCCGGTTCTCCGAAGGTCTCCATCAGGCCCTGGAAGCGCGCGAGAAGGTCCGCATTCAGCCTGAAAACCAAACACTCGCATCGATCACGTTCCAGAACTATTTCCGCATGTACGGCAAGCTTGCCGGCATGACCGGTACAGCTTCAACGGAAGCCGACGAATTTGCCGACATCTATAAGCTGGAAGTCGTTGAGATTCCGACAAACGTTTCCGTTCAGCGGATCGATGACGATGATGAGGTTTACCGGACATTCCAGGAAAAATTCAACGCGATCGTCAAGTTGATTGATGAGTGCAAGGAACGCCGGCAGCCGATCCTGGTGGGCACGACCTCCATCGAGAAGTCGGAAATCCTGGCCGAGCTTTTGAAGCAACATGGCTACAAGCAGATCGATTTGAGCGATCCGGCCGCCTTTGCCGCCGCGCAGAAGAAGGACGGTGGCAAGTCCAAGGTCTTTGCCGTTTTGAACGCGCGCTATCACGAGCAGGAAGCGTTTATTGTTGCTCAGGCTGGTTTGCCAGGCGCTGTTACGATCGCAACCAACATGGCCGGCCGTGGTACGGATATTCAGCTCGGCGGCAACGCCGATATGCAGATCGAAATGACCCTTGGCGAGATGCCGGAAGGGGAAGAACGAGCCGCGAAGGAAGCTGCCATCCGGGCCGAAGTCGAGGAGCTCAAACAAGAAGCACTCAAAGCCGGCGGTCTTTACGTAATCGGCACCGAACGGCATGAAAGCCGCCGTATCGATAACCAGCTACGTGGTCGTTCCGGCCGTCAGGGAGATCCGGGCCACTCCAAGTTCTTCCTATCGCTTGACGATGATCTGATGAGGATTTTCGGCTCCGAGCGCATGGACTCAATGCTGCAGAAGCTGGGCCTGGAAGAAGGCGAAGCAATCATCCATCCGTGGATTAACAAAGCTCTTGAGAAGGCGCAGCAAAAGGTCGAGGCGCGAAACTTCGATATCCGTAAAAACCTCCTGAAATTTGACGACGTGATGAACGACCAGCGCAAGGTCGTCTTCGATCAACGTATCGACCTGATGGACAGCGACGCGATCCAGGATGCTGTGACGGATATGCGGCACGACGTGATCGATGATCTGGTCGCGAGCCACATTCCAGAGCGCGCTTATCCGGAACAATGGGATACCGAAGGACTTCAGGAAGAAGTCCGCAAGTACCTAAACCTTGACTTGCCGATCAAGGATTGGGCGGCCGAAGAAGGTATCGCGGATGAAGAGGTCAAGGAACGGCTGACACGAACGGCTGACGAGGCCATGGCCCAAAAAGTCGCCAAGTACACGCCGGAGGTCATGCGCCGGGTCGAAAAGGCAATTCTGCTTCAAACGCTTGATAATCTGTGGCGGGAGCACCTGGCCAACCTCGACCATCTGCGCTCCGTGGTCGGGTTCCGCGGATACGGTCAACGCGATCCATTGCAGGAATACAAGACCGAATCCTTCACCCTGTTTGAATCGATGCTGGCACAACTGCGCCAAATCACGACAGCTCAGCTGCTTCGCGTTGAGTTAGTGACCGAACAGCCGCCCGAAATGCCGCAGATGCCGGAGATGCATGAGCATCACATCAACCCGCTGACCGGTGAAGACGAAATGGCGCAGCCGAACGTTCAACCGCAAGCAACCCGGGAGCGCGATCCAAACAATCCTGCGACTTGGGGAAAAGTTGGCCGTAACGAAGCTTGCCCGTGCGGGTCCGGCAAAAAATACAAGCACTGTCACGGAGCGCTCGTCTAACAGCACGCGGTTCTAACGAATAGCAAAAGCCGGCGCTCAAAATGAGCGCCGGCTTTTTTGCTCTGAACCACCAAAGCAAATGCTAAAGCACTATTTTGCTTCCGAAGTTTTCTAAATGCTGGCGTTTCTCGGTCTTTTCCGGCAGGTTGCCGCGAAGATCCAAAAAGCCACCGTATCAATGCAGCCAAAACAAGCCCCAAAAATCTACGTGTCCCGCCGGAAAGAACTCCGAACGGAACGTCCTATGATCAGCGTCATAGTGCCGGTCTACAACGAAGAAGACGTTATCGGCCATTTTCTGGAGGAGACCAAACGCGTTCTTGAGGAAACAGGGCTGCAATACGAATATGTTTTTATCGACGACGGCAGCCGGGATGCCACGGCTGACATACTGACGGATAGGCTTGCCAACGGCTTACCCGGACGGCTGCTCGGCCTCTCTCGGAACTTCGGCAAGGAGGCGGCCCTTTCTGCCGGTTTAGAGGCCGCCAAAGGCGACATCGGTGTCATCATTGATGCAGATCTTCAAGACCCACCCGAATTGATCCACCAAATGATTGATGGCTGGCGGGCCGGCTATGATGTGGTTTATGGCCTGCGGGTGGATCGAACATCAGACACACTGATGAAGCGATCGACTGCAGGCATGTTCTACAAGGTCTTCAACAAGCTTTCGAACATTGACATGCCTCCGAACGCCGGTGATTTCCGCCTGATTGACAGGGCGGTAATTGATGCGCTGCTTCAGTTACCGGAACGCAACCGGTTTATGAAAGGTCTGTTTGCCTGGGTGGGTTTTCCCGCCATGGCTGTTCCTTATGAACGCCCCCCGCGGAAGGCAGGCGACGGCAAGTTCAACTACTGGAAACTCTGGAACTTCGCGCTCGACGGCATCACGGGCTTTACAACAATGCCGTTGAGGATGTGGTTTTACGGCGGCGCTCTGGTGTCAATCCTCGCCTTCGCCTATGCCATGTATCTCACGATCAGGGGAATAATTTTCGGCATCGACGTTCCAGGTTACACCTCCATCATGGTTGCAGTGCTGCTCTTCTCTGGAATCCAGCTGCTCTCAATCGGAATGATCGGTGAGTACGTGACCCGGCTATTTAATGAATCGAAGCAACGGCCGGTTTACCTACTGCAGGATGTCATTGAGGGCACTCCTCAGCAAACCCATCAGCAAGATGATCATGATCACTGACCGCAAACGTCAAACACTGAAAACGGAAGCCAATGCTGCCGGAAGATTTGCTGTTGTCGGCGTTTTTGCAACCCTGACTCATGCCGGAGTTGCCGGCTTTCTCCTGAAAAGCGGACTTCTTCCGCCAATGCTGGCAAATTTTGCAGGCTTTTTGGTCGCATTTGGCGTTTCCTTTTCAGGCCACTTTTACTGGAGCTTCTCGCACCTTCGCCAAGAAAAGACCGCATTGAAGGCAATGCTGAGATTTTTACTGATCGCGGCATCAGGCTTTGCGCTCAACTCAAGCGTATTGGCACTTTGGTTGAACCTTACGCCCTGGCCGGATCTGCTCGGTTTGATGGTTTCGATCGCAATTGTTCCATCCCTTACGTTTATTGCCACCCGCTTTTGGGCTTTTTCGCATCCCGAAGTTGATCCGTGATTGGACTGGAGTAGTTGATGAACGCCAGCCGCGCTGCGCTTCTGTATGGAGGGCTTCTATGCCTTCTTTATGCACTGGTTCCGACCTTGAGCTTCCCCAATCCGCCACTGGATGTAGTTGAAGGATTTGCGTGGGGCAGAGATATTCAACTCGGCTATACCAAACACCCGCCCATGCAGGCTTGGCTCCTTGAACTGAGCTATCACCTGACCGGTGGACACGCCTATGGAGCCTATTGGCTAAGCGCAATAAGCATTGGCATCGGATACTGGTTCGTCTGGTTGATAGGAAAAGAGCTTGGCTTCTCAGAACAACAACGGTTCTGGGCAATCGTGCTTACCAGCGTAACGTTTTATTTCACCCTCCCCGTACCCGAGTTCAACCCGAATATCCTCCAGATCCCGGTCTGGGCAGGAATGATTTATTTCTTCTTGTGCGCGTTGAATTCAGGCGCAGTCCGATACTGGATCCTGTTGGGGGCAGTCGCCGCAATTGGCTTCTACACCAAATACTTTGTCTTCCTGTTGATCGGCACAATTGGACTGTACGCCCTTGTTTACACTGACGGGCGCAGGTATCTCGCAACCTCCGGGCCATGGATCTGCTCAATTTCGTTCCTTCTTCTGGTAGGGCTCCATTTATATTGGCTTTATGAAACTGACTTTCTGACTTTCCGTTATGCCATCGGCCGAAGCAATGCAGCAGGTTCATTGTTCGACCACGTCTACAATCCGATAAACTTCCTTTTGGCACAGGTCGCCAATCACGCCGGGCTTTTCATAGTCGCGTTGCTTGGCCTTAGCTGGCAAAAGTTGAAAACAGCAAAGACATCATGGTCGTTCACCCGCGGATCTGAACTTACGCTTGAAGCCGACAGATTCCTTGTCTGGTTCGCTTTTGTACCGCTTGCCGTGGTGCTACTGGCGTCTGCTGTAACCGGCAGTGAATTCAAACATATGTGGGGCACGCCACTCTTTGTCCTGTCCGGGTTGGTGGCAGTTCGATATTTTCATCTTCCGGCTTTTTGGTCTGCGCCCAAACGCGCATTTACAGGCGCTCTCGTCATCCAGGCCATTTTTCTAGGCGTCCTCTTTGGGCAAGCTGTTCTGGAGCCTCTCTGGAAGACCAAACAATCCCGCATTCATTATCCAGGCAAGGCAGCCGCGGAATTCCTCTCTGATGTCTGGGAAAAGGAAACAGGTACTGAACTGGCGTATGTCGCCGGAGATGAGTGGACGACAGCCAATGTAACCCTTCACGCCGCATCGAGACCTTCAATGTTCTTGGAGCACAACACAACATTGAGCCCCTGGATCGACTTAGATGATGTTCAGAAAAAGGGCGTGATGATCCTTTGGCGCGGCGAGAACTCAGGACCTGCTGGCCGGATTATGGAGCTCTATCCAAACGCCAGCCGCCGGGGCCGACACACGCTGCCGTTCCACTCTTATGGCACCTTTCCGGACCTCACGATCAATTGGATCATTGTACCGCCGGGAAGCGTCGCCACATCTGTAGACGATGAACGCACCAATTAGAAAGCCTGATGGCACAATCGAGAAAAGGGTCTAACCTCCCCGCATGATCGACATGATGGAAATAGATGACATCGAGGATTGGCTGATCGGCGAGGCACTCGGCGACCCGGATATGACCACCCTTTTTGCAGAAATGTGTGAACGCTTGCGCCAATGCCACGTTCCAGTCGATCGCGCAATTCTTGTCTGGTCGACGCTTCACCCCATGATTGAAGCGGAAATCGCCTTTTGGGAAAACGGCGGCGAGGTCTACCATGAAAAGATCGAGCACTCCGAAGAAGATACGGAAGACTGGCTGCAAAGCCCCATTCGAGCCGTTTTGATCAATGAAGAGCCGATGCTTCGCCGGCGATTGACCAATGCCAATGCACAAACTGAATTTCCGCTCCTGAACCGTCTGGCCTCGGAGGGTTACACGGATTACCTGGTTATACCGACCCACATGGAGATACCTGCGATCAAAGGTGAGTATCCAAACACCGGGATCATTCTAAGCTGGGCAACTCGGGAAGAAGACGGGTTTTCTGAAGATGCCCTCAACGCGATAAACTATATCCAGAAACGGCTCGCCCTCGCCGCAAGGGCCGTGCTTCAAGGCCACATCACAAAAATCATCGCCGAAACATACCTCGGCAGCATCGCAGGAACCAAAGTACTGAATGGACAAATCCGCCATGGAGATGGCGAGACCATCGACGCGGTGATTTATTACAGTGACATGCGCAATTCTACGGCTATTGCAGATGCCCTGGGTCCCGAAGATTATCTCAAGTGGTTGAATACATATTTTGAAGCAACTGCTGGAGCGGTTCTGCAGCAGGGCGGCGAAGTCCTCGACTTTATCGGCGATGCGGTTCTGGGTGTCTTCCCAACACAAAAGGGATCACTCTCAGAAGCGGTCCAAAGGGCCATTGCGGCGGCGGATGAGACCCGGCAGAGGCTCCATGACATCAACAAAACCGTCTCTACCGATCACACAATGAACGCGGGCATCGCTCTTTCGACCGGCCGTGTCATGTTCGGCAATATCGGCGTTGCAAACCGGCTGACCTTCTCGGTTATTGGTCAAACAGTTCACGCCGCTGCGCGGATCGAACATCTGACCAAGCGGATCAAGTCCGACGTTCTCATGACCAGTGAAATCGCTGAATTTGCGGGCGATCGCGCACAGAATGCTGGAGCCTATGAGCTGGACGGCTTTACCGACCGCCAACCGCTTTTTTCACTTGAACCTCTGCCCGTTCCCGGCGCACCACACTCCTGATCTCAATTTCTTGATACCAAACGGATACCCATGACAGACCTTCGCCCAAATCCCCGCACGACCCTGCCCTTTCGCGAACAAGTCTGCGAGACCGGTGATGACGGCGCGCCTGTCATCTTGCTGCACGGCTTTGGCGGCGACCGCCAAACCTGGGTGAACATTCAAACTGGTCTTGCCAGCCGCAAACGCTCTCTGGCGTTTGATCTGCCCGGTCACGGCGAAGCACTGGATTGGCCCAAGGTTGGTCACGCTGGGATTTCGGCAAAAGCTGTGACACAATCCCTTGAAGCGCTGGAATTGAAACGCGTGCATCTGGTTGGCCATTCCATGGGTGGCGCTGTTGCCGCATTGGTTGCCCTGCGTGCACCGGAGCTGGTTGCCAGTCTTACGCTTTTGGCGCCCGGTGGATTTGGGCCGGAAATCAATCATCGGCTTTTGCGGCGCTATGCGGTTGCCTCTGAGACAGCGGAAATGGAAGTTCTTCTCGAGCAGTTCTTCGGCTGGGAATTCAAGCTTCCCAAATTCCTCGCAAAAACCGCTGCAGAAAGCCGGGCCCGGCCAGGAGGCGCGGCAACTCTGTCGGCGATCGCCGACGAAATCATCGACGGCTCCGTGCAAAAGACTTTGCCGCGGGACGACATGGCAGCGCTTCCAATGCCGATCAAGGTGCTTTGGGGAACTCAGGACCGTGTTCTACCGACACGGCAGGCGCACAAGCTGCCTGGCATTGTTGCCACGCACATCTTTGAGCGCGTTGGTCACATGGTGCATCTGGAAATACCAAAAGACACCACCCGCCTCATTCTTCAAAACGCGGCTGCAGAATAAGGCGCTCGGCCAGCCGACATGCTGAGGGGTCTTGCAGGAGCGTTATCGGTTTTCAACGCTAACGCTCCTGTATTCAATAGCTGATCGTCTATGCGTCCGGGAGCAGGTCGTCCCGCCAGATCTCGCCGATCACCCGCCGCGCCATCATGTGCGAGCGCGGTGAATTGATGCTGTCGACCGCAATAAGTGCATTTTCTTTCAGATACGCAACGTAGAACTTTTTAGCGGCTGGGTCGCCGACAACGATTGTCTTGTCATACCCTTCCGACAGGCCCGCGATCTGCAGCTTGATTTCATACTGATCCGACCAGAACCACGGCAAGGGATCATAATCGACCTCCTGCCCCAGCAACGCCTGGGCCGCGATTTTGGCCTGATCAATCGCATTTTGGACGCTTTCCATCCGCACAGAGCGTGAATACCGCCCAGAATAAAACCGGGTGCAATCGCCAACGGCATAGATGTCCGGATCGCTTGTCTGAGCTGCACCATCAACAAGAACACCGTTGTCTGTATCCAGCCCCGCATCTGCGGCCAGTTGATCATTTGGCTCGGCGCCAACGGCGACAAGCACAAGGTCGGCCGGGACACTGTCTCCATTGCTCAGCTTGATGGATTCGACCGCCTCTCCACCCTCAAGCGCTTCAATGCCTGTGTTCAAACGCAGTTGAACGCCATTATCGGAATGCAGTTTCGCGAAAAAGCCCGACACAGTTTCGCTCACTACCCGCTTCATCGGCCGGTCCTGAGCTTCAATCACGCAGACATCCTTGCCGAGCGCGCGGGCCACTGCAGCGACCTCCAGACCGATGTAACCGGCACCGATGATGACGAGGTTCTGGCTCTTCGACAAACGGTCACGGATCGCATCAACATCGCCAATGGAGCGCAATGTGACCACGCCGTCTTTTTCAGAGCCTTTGATTGGAAGGAGACGCGCTTTGGTTCCCGTCGCAAGGACCAGTTTTCCGTAAGATATGGTGTCGCCGTTTTCCAGCTGAACACGTTTTGCCGACCGGTCGATCCCAACGACACTTGTATTTGGGATGTGGTCGATGGTGTTGGTCGTGTAGAACGCTGGCGGCCGGAGCCAAAGCCCTTCGGCGCCAATTTCACCAGCCAGGAATTTTTTGGATAGTGGCGGGCGTTGATAAGGTGGATGAGCCTCGTCGCCGATGAGCCGCAACGCGCCTTCAAAACCACCTTGACGAAGCGATTGAGCGACCTGGGCACCAGCTTGACCAGCCCCGACTATGACGATCTCTTCCTGCATCCCGTTTCACCTTCTTCGTGCAATCAGACTCGTCCCTAGCACGAAGAAAAGCCGCCCGCCAGCGGGGCATTAAGTCCCGGTTGGCAAAGCGGCTTTTGAAACTTCTCGCCTATCCGTTAGGCGCTGCGAACACCTTGCAGGAATGTCGCGATTTCCTGACGGATCAGCCCGCCCTGCTGAGACAGGGATTGCGCTAGTTTATCGACCTCAGCACCATTGGTTCGGGCAAGTTCTGCAGCGGATCCAACGCTCGTCATACGATCGGCTGCTTCATCAGACCGCTGAGACGCACTAGAAACGTTGTCGGAAATCTCTCGGACCGCCTGATCCTGATGCTGAACGGAATCTGCAACCGACGATGCCAGGTTTTCCATGTCGGAGATAATTTTGCTGACATCCTCAATGGCCTGCACAGCGTGACCGGACGATCCCTGGATGGCTTCAATCTGGATCGCGATCTCTTCCGTCGCTTTCGATGTCTGATCAGCCAATTGCTTGACCTCGGCAGCAACAACCGCAAAGCCCTTACCGGCTTCACCGGCACGCGCGGCTTCGATGGTCGCGTTCAGAGCGAGCAGATTGGTTTGACTTGCAATATCCCGGATCAGGCTCATGACTTCGCCGATCCGTTCTGCCGCGCTGGAGAGCTCCTGCATGGTCGAAACCGTTGTGGAGGCACTTAAAACGGCTTGCTGAGCAACTTCCGTAGACCGGGTTGCCTGATTTGAGATCTCGGCAATCGAGGCTGCCAATTCGTCCGCAGACTGGGCTGCCGATGTGACATTTTCCGCAGCTGTTCTCACCGCACCCGTTGCACCAGACGATTGATCCGCCACATCGTCGGCCGCCTGTTCCATTGATTGCGAGGTCTGGCGCAGTTCGTCATTGGCCCGGTCCAAACTGCCGAGCGCGTCAGTTACCGTGCCTTCAAACCGGCCGATAATGTCTTCCAGACGGGCGACACGTTCTTCACGAGCCTTGTTTTCCTGTTCCTGAGCTGCTGCAAGCTGCGATCTCTCGACCGCATTGTCCCGGAAGACCAAAACCGTCCGGGCAATGGCAGCAAGTTCAGTTTTACCCTTTGCTTCCGGCAAGGCGATGTCTGTCTGACCACCCGCCAGGGCTTCCATGGCTTTCTGGAGATGCGCCAACGGTCCGGCTACCGATTGACCAACCAAAAATGCGATTGCAGGCAACAAGATCAGCAAACCAAGAATGGTCCCACCAATTGCATAGGTTGCGATCGACCGGGCAGTCTCGAGTTGAGTGGCAGCCTGCGCCTGCAGGTCTTTTGCAGCGGCATTCAGAGCGTCGATGTGCGGTGGCACCAGTTGAAAAAGGTTTTCCAGGAGGGCGGTGCTGCTCGTCTCTTGCTCAACCGCTGCCGTATACTGGGCAAACGTCTCCTGATACGCCGTCATGTTATCGGCGAGCTCTTTCTTGATCGCATCTTGAATGTAGACCCTCTTGAGCAGTTTCTCGAACGCCGCAAACTGCTTATCGAAGACGCCGATTGCTTCGGGCGTGCTGTTGAGGGTGAATTCTTTTTCCGCGAGCTGCACAGCGAGGATAGCGCGCGCCAGCTTTTCAAAGTCCGGGCCGCCGCCAAACTTCATTTCTTCAAACAAACGATCTTTCACTGCACCAGTGAGCGAATCGAGGCGTGCCAGCTGCCCATCCTGGTTCGTATAACCGATTTGCTGCCGGACGCTGTCCAGCATCTCGAACGCGCCGCTTGTGCCCTCTAGCGTATCTTTCACATCGGCAACCTGGGCGGCGTAGCTCGCCGCGGCAGGATTGTTTTCCAGCTTGGCAACCAAATCCGTCGCGACAATCATTTCGGTTGTGAATCTTTGAAACGCTTCGGCAGAGGGCGCTGCAAAGTATTGATTTTCAATGATCTGCAGCCGTGCTGCCGTCTCAGAGAGCGCTGCCACTTCTTCGGCCAGATCGGCACTTTGGTTCATCCTGCCAAAAGCCGAATTCAGCTCGCCCTGGCTCCAGAAATAAACCCCGCCGATGATGACGAGGCCAACGACTGTCACAAGACTGAGCGCCATAACCCGCACTTTGACCGAGAGTTTGGACAAAACTCCAAAAGTTGATTGCGCACCGATTGCCACTGGCTTATGTCCCCTGAGAGAAATAGTGTTTCCTCAGAGTTAGCTAAAATTGCCAATTTCCGGTTAATCTGAAAATCATTCTTTTTCATTTCCCCTCATCGACCACTTTGCTGGTTTGGCGAACCACCCCCGGAGATTGACTTGGCATATCTGGCCAAAATTGCCCCTGCGCTTTTTGTTCTTCTATGGTCAACCGGTTTTATCGGTTCAAAGCTGGGCGCGCCGTACATCGAACCAATGGCTTTCCTGACGGTCCGGTTCGCTGCGGTCTTGCCCATTTTGTTCCTTCTCGGTCTGTTTTGGGTGAAATCCTGGACGAAGGACAAAAAGGCAATTGGCCACTGCATCGTGACCGGCATGCTGGTCCACGGGATCTACCTGGGCGGCGTTTTCTGGGCCATCAAACAAGGCATGCCTGCTGGAGCTTCAGCGATTATCGTCGGATTGCAGCCGGTTCTGACAGCTATTTTTGCAGTTGGTATGATCGGAGAAGTGATCAGTCGCAAACACTGGATCAGTATGGCGATTGGCCTGAGCGGCCTCGGTCTTGTGCTTGGACCCAGGTTTGATCTTGCTGGGTCTGGCATCACACTCGTTACGATCAGTGTTGTCTTCTTTTCTGTTATCGCAATCAGTGTTGGCACGGTTTATCAAAAGCGCTTCGTACCCAACACCGATCTTCTGGCAGCAACCTTCTGGCAATATGTCGGCGCCCTTTTGGTCACAACACCACTCAGCCTTTTCGAGACTTGGCAAATCACGTGGTCGGGCGAGTTGATCGTAGCGCTTGCCTGGCTTGTTTTGGTGCTGTCGATCGGCGCGATCATGTTGTTGATGCTACTCATCCGCCAGGGTGCGGTTTCGCAAGTGGCTAGCCTGTTTTACCTCGTGCCGGTCGCAACAGCCATTGAGAGCTATTTCCTGTTTGGAGAAACCCTCTCGATGATCCAGATAGCCGGCATGGCTTTGGTGGTCGGCGCGGTCTTGATGATCCGCGCGGCTCCAAAACGGACCTAAGCCTGCTGCTGCCGACCCAATTGACGATCGCGGAAGGCACGTTGCCGCGCGATCGCGGCATTGAGCTCGCCGCCCAAGATAAAGGCGAGCGAGCAGATATATAGGAAGATCAACGCAGTCATGATCCCAGCCAGACCGCCATATGTTGAGACATAATTGGCAAACCGCGCGAGATACGCCCCGAAGGCACTGCCTGAAACGATCCACAAGAGCAGGGTGGCAATCACGCCCGGCCAGATGTCTGAAAAAGACCGCTTGCCAGAAGGCAGCAGCCAATGGGTCATGAAAAGCCCGACAATCAACAATGACCCGGCCAGCGTGTAGCGGGCGATGTTGATCGACAACAAAAATGTTTCAACCTGAGGCACAAATCCTCTCAGAGCCTCGATCCCAAGCGGCGCAAGAACGACAAGAAATGTATAGGCCAGCAGGATCACCGCGCCCAGGATCACAAGAGCCAGCGATTGAATGCGCAACAGGATAAAGGACCGCTTTTCAACCTGCCGGTAAGCCCGGTTCAGCGCCGTTCTAAGCGCCTCGACCCCATTGGATGCAAACCACAATGCGGCCACCGCACCAAAAGTGAGTAAGTCACTGCGGGGTACCGTCAGCACGTTTTCGATTTCACGGACGACAGGGGCCGCAACAGTTTTCGGCCAGGCGTCGAACACAAGTTCAGACACCGTGTCTGCCGCACCGACCATTCCAAAAAAACCCGCAAGAGACGCAATGAAGATAAGCAAAGGGAAAATCGCGAGCAGACCGGACAATGCCACATGGCTGGCCATTGCAAAGCCGTCATCACGTGAAAAATGACCGATTGCATCTTTCAGCACAGCAAAAGATGCCTTGGCAAAAAGGTAAAGACTCATAGGTTTCATGTTGCTTGGCCGGGAGCTGTCGTCAAGTCTGTGCCCTCGTTATGACAGCCCCCTTCGAAAGACCAACAAGTTTTGGCTCGACAAAGCCCGGTGTGCGACGCAACATAGCTTCAAGAAAATGCGCGCGCGCGCAACAAATGAAAACGGAGATGCCAATGTCCACCGCAGCCATAAAGGCCGCAGAAATGCAGCCGACTCTATCTGAGCGAACCAACGCGATCGTCCATAAATTGGACGGTCTCCTTGATCTCGCAGCGCAGCGTGTGCGCGAGCGCGTTACGGTGGACGGGCGGATTTCTTCAAGCCGGATGGAAGAAGAACAACGTGCAACACACGGGCTGGCATGGCTTGCAACATATGTCGAAGCGCTCCGCCAGCTTGATGCCTACGCACAGCGGTTGTCCGAGAGCGGCCGCTACGGCGATCTGGAAGACAAGATCGTTCAGCTCGGCTTTGCGGAATACGTGGCGCAGATCTTCGGCGGCATCCCGATGAACCAGGGCGAATTCGTCCGCCTTGCCGATCTTGGCATTTCCGATGACGAGGCCCGCTCGTACCGGACCGCAGACATGGATGCCGTCATTGCGACAGGCAACACCATTGAAGTTCGCGAAGGTCTCACGGAGCTGATCCGGGCTCAGGCAGGACAATCGACTTTCGGCGATGGCGGTCTCGATGAAACCATGGAGCAGATCCGCAACGAAATGCGGAAGTTTGCTGAAGATACCGTCGTGCCCAATGCCCATGAGTGGCATCTGAAAAACGAGTATATTCCGCTCGAAGTTGTCAGTCAGATGTCGGAACTCGGCGTTTTCGGCCTGACCATCCCTGAGGAATATGGCGGGCTCGGTCTTGGCAAAGAGGCAATGTGTGTTGTCTCTGAGGAGCTCTCCCGCGCCTATATCGGTGTCGGCTCGCTTGGCACCCGGTCGGAGATCGCCGCTGAACTCATCCTGTGTGGCGGCACCCAGGAGCAGAAAGAGCATTGGCTTCCGAAAATCGCCTCCGGCGAAATCCTGCCGACCGCCGTCTTTACCGAACCGAACACCGGCTCAGACCTTGCCTCGCTCAAGACACGTGCGGTGAAGGACGGCGACACCTGGAAGATATCGGGCAACAAGACCTGGATCACCCATCCGGTGCGCGCAGACATCATGACTCTCTTGGCTCGGACCAATCCAGCTGAACCCGGATACAAGGGCTTGTCGATGTTTATTGCCGAAAAGCCACGCGGAACGGACGAAGATCCATTCCCGGCAGACGGCATGACTGGCGGTGAGATCGAAGTTCTTGGCTATCGCGGCATGAAGGAATACGAAATCGCCTTCGATGATTTCAAAGTAAAGTCGGAAAACCTGCTGGGTCAGGTTGAAGGCGAAGGTTTCAAACAGCTGATGCAGACATTTGAGGGCGCCCGAATCCAGACCGCAGCCCGCGCCATAGGTGTTGCGCAATCCGCACTGGATATCGGACTGCGCTACGCAGAGGATCGTGTTCAGTTTGGCAAGGCGTTGATCAATTTCCCACGCGTTTCCGACAAGCTCGCACTCATGGCGACCGAGACCATGATTGCCCGTCAGCTGACATATTTCTCAGCTTGGCAGAAGGACTCAGGCAAGCGCTGCGACCTGGAAGCTGGCATGGCCAAACTGCTTGGGGCCCGTGTCGCGTGGGCCGCTGCGGACAACGCACTGCAGATCCATGGCGGTAATGGCTTCGCTCTTGAATACGCCATCTCCCGCGTGCTGTGCGATGCAAGGATCCTGAACATCTTTGAAGGTGCAGCAGAGATCCAGGCGCAAGTTATCGCCCGCCGATTGCTGGAAACCCGCGGCAACGCATGATCAAACAATAGGGCGCCAATCGGCGCCCTTTTTCTATTCAACCGTGATCGTGATCCGCTCGGACATTACTGGCGGGTTGTGTGGGATGTGACTCCAGTCGCCCAAAACCAGCTGCAGCGTGTGTTCGCCGGGCGCCAACTCAACTGTGGTTTCGGTCTGCCCGCCACCAAAGTGTTTGTGATTGTCATCGGCCGGGATAGCTTCGTTGAGTTCTTCGCCTTCAATCGTTTCATCGATAATCAAATGGTGATGGCCGGTTTTTTCTTTTTCAACACCGGCCGGCGCCACGCCCATTCCGGTCAAGCCGAACTGGATAAAGACCGGGCCTTTGACACTGTCACCGTCCTTCAAATTGATGAAATAGACCTTCGCACCGTCCGGGGATGGGGTTTCACCGGCATTGACCGAAATCGCTAATGGCAAGACGAGACACAAAGCCATCGCAGAAGATTGAAAATATGATCTCATAACGATCCTCCCGTTAAAGAAACGCCCCTCAGCCTAAACATTACGCTTCTCATCACTGATGAAAGTGACAATAATCACACAAAGATGCCAGGAACGCTTGGTAAACTTTATTTGTAATTCTGGCTCACATGCCCATATCATTTGTATGCCACGAACAGGAATTACGTTGAAATGACCTCCTCATCCCCATTTGAAGATCTGGGATTCGACCCGGAAATTCTCGGACCGGAAGAGGAACAAAATGAAACGGTCCGTCAGAAACTGTTAAAAACAGCCCGGAAGGCGGCGCGCCAAGTTCCGTTTATGGAAGATGTTGTCGCCGGGTACTATTGCGCGCTTGATCCTGCCACGCCGACAAAGGTGCGCGGGACCTTGCTTGCTGCTTTGGCCTATTTTGTTTTACCGCTCGACGTGGTGCCGGATTTCATCCTGGGCGTCGGGTTTGGAGATGATGCAACGGTGCTGATGGCAGCGATTTCGATGATCCGGGCCCATATTCGGCCGGACCATTACCAGGCCGCCAAAGATGCTTTGGAGGACGGAGAACTATAAGTCTTCGTCCGTTGCTTTCTCGTCATGCGGTAGACCTTTTGTCCGCGGAAGCCAGCTCCCGGCGGTCCGTCCTGCAATGATCCAGTAAACAGCCCCGGATACGAAGCCGGCTGCCAGCACGACTGGACTACCGGGCCTTAACCCAGCGTCCGTTGTCCCATCAAGAGTCCAGAGTAGAAAGGCGATGGCACCGGCGCTTGCAACATGAAAAACAATCCCTGACAACCGCGCGATTTCGGAAACCAGGATGACACAAACTGCAGGGACGAACGCAACAGCGCCCAGGACGCTCGCAGTGACAAACGCCGTTCCGATCATGGCCGCAAACGCAGCGGGATCGGCCTTCGGAGATCCAGGCTGAAACAGCCCCCAGGACAAAAACAATCCGCAGGCGATAACGGCTATGACAAAGCCCACGATGATTTTGATGAGCTGCCAGATGAACAACGTTCCGTTCAATCGGATCTCCTGCTTCGGCAATGGAGGGTCAAATTGGCGCCCGGACCATCCAATTGCAAGACGCCACTGATTTACAGCGTCGAGCAAGATTGAAAATGTAACAAGGTCGCACGCCGCTCAAAAAAGATCTGTCAAAGGCCCAAGATCGGTGTTTTTGGTTGACTTTTTGGGCGTTTGGCACGAGCTTGGGGCTTGGCGTTCGAGAAGACGCGGCGAGACCCTTGGAGCGAACGTTCCGGGGCCGCTTGCGTATAAACAACGGCTTGAAAGCCAATTAAACTGAAACCGCAGAGGAGTTTGCGACCATTCGCCGTCCGTTCCGCGCCCCGCCTCCCACTAAGGAAGGCCCGCGCACAAACCAAGAAATTCGCGTTCGCGAAGTCCAGCTTATTGACCACGAAGGCGCCAACCGCGGCGTAATATCGACCGAAGAGGCGATGGATATCGCCATGGATGCCGGTCTGGATCTTGTAGAAATCCAGCCGAATGCCAATCCGCCGGTCTGCAAAATTCTGGACTACGGCCGATACAAATATCAGGCACAGAAGAAAGCTGCAGAAGCCCGCAAAAAGCAGAAGACCGTCGAGATCAAGGAGATCAAGATGCGTCCGAACATCGACACCCATGATTATGAGGTGAAGATGAAAAACATGCTGCGCTTCTTCAACGACGGCGACAAGGTGAAGGTCACGCTCCGTTTCAGGGGCCGCGAAATGGCGCACCAGGATCTCGGCATGAAGCTTTTGCACAAGGTTCGTGATGAGACCTCGGAAATTGCCAAGGTGGAATCCCATCCGAAGCTGGAAGGCCGCCAAATGGTTATGGTCTTGGCTCCGATTAAGTAAGCGACCTGTCAGAAACGTTACAGAACCCCGCCAATCGGCGGGGTTTTTTGTTGCCCATCATGGCGGGCAAAATGTTTGCGAAAGGCGTTTGGAGTGAGCCCCGTCAGTTTTGTGAAGAGCCGACTGAAAGACGGTAGATCCTGATAACCGACGGCAAAGCAAATTTCCGATACAGTCCGGCCCGTTTCGATTAGCAAACCCCTTGCCCGCTCTATACGCAACTCTTGCAAGTATCCATTGGGCGTCATCCCTGTCGCAGCCTTGAACCGGCGCAAAAACGTGCGATCCGGCAGCCCGGAAGCGCTGGCAATTTCCTTAACGCTCAGGACATCTGCATATCGCGCGTCGATCAGGTGTTGTGATTTTAAGATAGCCGCATCGCCATGCCGTAGATGCGGTGAGAAACGCCTGAACCGGCGCTGGTCCCGGCGGCGCATGTCGACGATGAAATAGCCAGCCGTGCGTGCGGCAACGATGTACCCGAGAAACCGTTCGATGACCACCAGACCAAGATCAACCCAGGCCATCAAACCACCGGCCGTGATGAGGTCGCTGTATTCGATCAACAATTGATCGGTATTGAAGGACATGTCGGGGTAGCGCTTGGACAGTCTCTGCTCCAGCCCCCAATGCGTGGTTACCGGCCGTGCGGCAGCAATTCCGGCTTCTGCGACAAAGGTAACCCCGGTGCAGGCTGAACAGACAACCGCACCCTTCCCGTGCTGGTAAGCCGTGTATCCTGGCAATTCCGGCACATCGGCTGCACGCACTTCCGCCGCAGAGGGCGGCAGGATCAGTGCGTCGAACGAACGGCCTCCCGGCACAAAGGTCGAGATCGTTTCAACGGCAACCGAATGCTCCGAAATACTTGCGGCATACCCAAGCACATCCTGAAGCCCCAGGACGGCCGATTGAAGACATCCCGGATAAGCCAAAATCGCCAAACTGTAGGAGCGTGCCACCATCTGGCGTATCTAGCACAAGATTTGTCATTTGCGCCAATCGCACCCATCGGCGCCTATTCTATGTTCGAGGGCAATGGAAATTCATGGAGCCCTCATGTCTATTGCTAGCACCACAAGCCCTCTGAACGTCGGCGACATCGCAATCACGCCACTTTCAGATGGCCATCTCGATATTCCTGCCGCCTATTTCTCCAATGCAAGCGATGAAGAGATCCAGGCGGTCAGTCCGACCACCCGATTTGGCGCAACATGCTGGCTGATCGAAACTGGACCCAAAAAGGTTCTCGTTGATGCCGGGTCCGGAACTTGGCTGAAGGCGCGTTTTCCCGAGACCGGGTTGATCACATCGGCAGGGTCATCCCTGATGAATACACCCGACCAGATCACAGACATCATATTGACTCATATGCACGCCGACCACATTGGCGGCCTCGTCGCGGACGGGCAAAGCCTGTTTCCGAACGCAACAGTCCATCTCCAGAACAGCGAGTGGGCGTTCTGGACCGACGAAAATCTTGTAGAGGCCGCGCCGGAGGACAAAAAGCCCATCGTCCAACTGATCCAATCCTTGGCGCGCCCAATCGCTTCCCAAATCAGACTTCATGACGGGGATGCCGACCTGGAAAATGGAATTCAAGTCACGAGCGCCCCCGGACACACGCCTGGCCATCAGATCGTCAGGATTTCTAGTGGCAGCAAGCAAGTGATGCTGCTGGGGGACGCCTTGGTGTCCGGCGTTCTGCAGTTTACAAATCCAGACGTACACTATGCTTTGGACAGCGCGCCTGAAATAGCGGCAGAAACCCGGAAAACTCTGTTTGCAGAACTCGCCGCCGAACAGATCCCTTTGGCAGCAACCCATCTTGAGGCCCCGGACTTCGGCACTCTGACAGCAGCCGGTAGCGGCGGATATCACTTCGAGCCTTTGGCTTAGGTGCTCTGGCTGAGAGACACCCAACCACCGTCCTTTGCGGATTGAAACAACGCATCCAGAACAGCCATGTTCTGGATCGCGTCCTCGACTCCATAAGGAAGGGGTACTTCACCAAGAATGGCACGGCCGAAGACATCGGCCATTTCGGCATACTGATCGCAGGGCGCGATGGTCTCGGTCACCGCGGACCCATCTCCGAGCTTTGACCCGTCATCGAGCCTCAATTCGGTTGCCCCGCCTTGCGGCGCGTTGACGGGAATAAGAAGTTCGAGCCGCTTCTTCGTTCCAACAAGCTGGAAACGCTGGTGCGGCGTCAATTGGGTGGACACGGTGAAATTGAGATGACGGCCCTGCCCGAAGTCCAGCATGGCACTCGTCGTCCGGTCGGTTCCGAATTCAGGATCCCGGTCGATCAGCGCAACAACACAGTGCGGCTCAGCGTCAAAAAAATACCGGCCGGCCAGCATCGTATAGCAACCAATATCAAGCAGCGCGCCGCCACCTATGTCGGCATTGTTTCGGATGTTCGCCGGGTCCGCGTTGAAGTAGCTGAAGAACCCCTGAATCACTTTCAACTCGCCCAATTCTCCGGACCGGACCAAATCACGAGCACGGATCCATTGCGGATGGGCCCGCACCATAAAGGCTTCCGCAATCAACCGGCCTTCCTGCACACGCAGAAGCTGACGTGCCTCGTCCGCGTTGAGGGCGATAGGCTTCTCGCAAAGCACATGTTTTCCGGCAGCTGCCGCCTGCAGGGTCAACGGCACATGCAAATGGTTCGGCAGCGGATTGTAGATCGCATCGATATCCGGATCGGCCAGAAGGTCCTCGTAGGTCCCATAGGCTTTGGGAATTCCAAGCTGATCGGCCGCGTCTTGGGCACGCTCGAGGCCACGCGAAGCAATAGCAGCAACATATCCGGTCTGGGACGATTTTATCCCAGGAATGACCTTCTCCCGGCCAATTTTTGCCGTTGACAGAACGCCCCACCGGATTTTCCTCACGCCGTCCATACTTGCCTCCTGCAACTCAAACAAAAATCCCGGCCGACGGCCGGGATCGCCAATTTCGGATGTTGAAACAATCAGTATTTTTCAGGCACGTAAAGGTGTTCCGGCAGCACTTTGCGCTCGTAGTCGGGATTAAACCGGCGTTCCGGCAGTGAAATCGGGTCGTGCGGCACATCCTCATACGGCATCATGGACAGGAGATGGCTGATGCAGTTGAGGCGGGCCTGCTTCTTGTCGTTCCCTTCCACGATGAACCACGGCGCTTCGGGAATGTTGGTCCGCTCAAACGTTTCTTCCTTGGCCTTGGTATAGTCTTCCCAACGCACTCGGGATTCCAGATCCATCGGCGACAGCTTCCACTGCTTCAACGGATCATGAATGCGCATCAAAAAGCGCAGCTGCTGCTCTTCATCGGTGATGGAGAACCAGTATTTGATCAGCCGGATGCCGGATCGGACCAGCATGCGTTCAAATTCCGGAACGTCGTTGAAAAATTCCTCGACCTGATCTTCGGACGCAAACCCCATCACGCGTTCAACGCCTGACCGGTTGTACCAGGAGCGATCGAACAGGACCATCTCACCAGCCGCCGGTAGATGCGGCACGTAGCGCTGGAAGTACCACTGGCTCTTTTCGCGGTCAGACGGCGCCGGCAAGGCAACGACACGGGCCACCCGCGGGTTAAGGCGCTGCATGATGCGCTTGATCACACCGCCTTTGCCTGCAGCATCCCGGCCTTCGAATATCACGACGATCTTTTCGCCGGTATGCTGAACCCAGTCTTGCAGTTTCACCAGCTCTGCCTGGAGCATCAACAGCTCGTGGAAATAGGTTTTCCGGTCGAGGGGGGATTTGTGCTTCTTGTCAGCAATGTACTGAAGATCCTTGGCGATCAGGAAATCATCGATTTCCATCTCGAGTTCTTCATCCATGCTGTCGGCCCACTCGTTTTCCACCCAGGTCTTGGCGTCCTCACTCATCCGACTGTTCCTTATGCATAATTTAAACGCGTCTCACCTGCACTGAGAGCCCGAAATCCATGACAGGAGTTTGACACTAGCGTCAGTCGGTAAACCGTCGCAATGCGCTCCCTCAAAGTCCATACCTCGGAATCCGCTTGCTAAATGAATGAACGTTCATTAATATGATGAAGGTGGAGGAGAGGTAATGGCGCTTTCAGCACGCCCGCAACCGCGGCAACGCGGCCTGGAAACTGCAGAAAAGGTTCGAAAAGCGGCCCTGCGGCTCTTTGCGGCGTCAGGATACGCGGCCGTATCCATGCGGGACATCGCAACCCAGGTCGGCGTTCAGCCGGGTGCGCTCTACAATCACTTCCCCACTAAGCAGCACATTTTGAAAGACTTGATGCTGAGCCACATGGCCGACTTGCTGGCGGCTTGGGACACTGCAGATTTCCCGGATGAAACCGACCCGATCGAACGCTTTGTGCGATTTCACATCCGGTATCACCTGGAACGCGCAGATGAAGTCTTCATCGCCTATATGGAATTGCGCAGCCTTGATGCCGAGAACTTCGCGATCGTCGAGGCCGAGCGCCGGCGCTATGAAACCATTCTGACAGAGATCTTGAGCGAAGGGGCAGCAAGCGGCCGCTATCACATCGACAACGCCAAAGTGACGACACGTGCGATCATCGCCATGCTCACCGGCATTCCGGCCTGGTACCGGCCCGGCGGCGATCTGTCGAAAGAAGAGATCGAAACGCTTTACCTCAACATGGTGCGCAAAAGCATCGCCCCAGAAACGAACGATAATCCTGGCAATCCAGACACCGGAGACCGGATGGCATGAGCATCCTCAAATCGAGCCTTTCGCCCAAGAGCGCCGAGTTCACCGCCAACAAGGCTGCGCATGAAGACGCCATGGCGCAAATCAAGGCCGCTGCACAAACAGCACTGGACGGCGGCGGAGAAACCGCCCGTGAACGCCATGTCTCCCGCGGCAAGATCCTGCCGCGCGAACGTGTCTCGCGTTTGCTGGATCCGGGCTCGCCATTTCTGGAAGTCGGCATGCTGGCCGCCCACGACATGTATGATGGCGCAGCACCATCGGCCGGTATGATTGCGGGTATTGGCCGGGTCGAAGGACAGGACGTCATGATCCTGGCCAATGATGCAACGGTCAAAGGCGGCACCTACTATCCTTTGTCCGTGAAAAAGCACCTGCGTGCCCAGGAAATCGCAGAGCAGAACAACCTGCCATGCGTCTATCTGGTCGACAGCGGTGGTGCCAACCTGCCCAACCAGGACGAGGTCTTTCCGGACCGTGACCATTTTGGCCGGATCTTCTTCAACCAGGCCAACATGTCGGCGAAAGGCATTGCCCAGATCGCGGTCGTGATGGGCTCCTGCACGGCGGGCGGCGCCTATGTTCCGGCCATGTCGGACGAGACCATCATCGTCAAGAACCAGGGCACTATTTTCCTTGCCGGTCCGCCTCTGGTGAAAGCGGCAACCGGCGAGGAAGTTTCCGCAGAAGACCTTGGCGGCGGTGACGTCCATACCCGCCTGTCCGGCGTTGCCGATCACCTTGCCCGCGATGACGCGCATGCGCTTGCCATTGCTCGCCGGTCCATCGCCAGCCTGAACCGTACAAAGGCCTCGCAGCTTGCACTGCAGACACCGGAAGATCCGCTATACGATCCGGAGGAAATCCTCGGCGTCGTCCCGGCGGACCTGAAAACGCCCTATGACATTCGCGAAGTCATTGCCCGCGTGGTCGACGGCTCAAGATTTGACGAGTTTAAGGCCCGTTATGGCACCACGCTGGTCTGCGGCTTTGCCCATATTCACGGCATGCCGGTCGGCATCATCGCCAACAACGGGGTTCTCTTCTCCGAAAGCGCGGTCAAGGGCGCGCATTTCGTCGAACTCTGCTCCCAGCGCAAAGTCCCTCTGGTATTCCTGCAGAACATCACCGGCTTTATGGTCGGCCAGAAATACGAAAGCGGCGGGATCGCGAAGGATGGCGCCAAGCTGGTGACCGCCGTTGCCACGACGAAGGTTCCGAAAATCACCATGCTGGTCGGCGGATCTTTTGGCGCCGGCAACTACGGCATGTGTGGCCGGGCCTACTCGCCGCGGTTCCTGTGGACCTGGCCCAACTCGCGCATCTCCGTCATGGGTGGGGAGCAGGCCGCTGGTGTTCTGGCAACCGTTCGCCGCGACGGTATCGAGCGCAAGGGCGGCAGCTGGTCCAAGGAAGACGAAGCCGAATTCAAACAGCCGATCATCAACCAGTTCGAGGAACAGGGTCACCCGCTCTATGCCTCAGCCCGGCTTTGGGATGACGGCATCATCGATCCGCGTAAAACCCGCGACATTCTGGGTCTTTCTTTGTCGGCGTCCCTGAATGCCCCGATCGAAGACACCAAGTTTGGCCTGTTCCGGATGTGATGTGATGACCTTGGAAGAACTCAAAAAGAAACATCCGGGGGCAGAAACCTTCAAGTTCGGCGACGGACCCGAACTCAGCAGCCTTCTGATCGGCCTGGTCCGCGCAGGTAAAAAGACCGCGACGTGCGGTGCTTTGCGCGACTTTGCAGACGGCGGCGAAGCGATGCCCGAAGTCGGACGCATGGATATCGTTCTCAACTGGGACGGGTCTCCGGCCCTCGTCGTTGAAACGCTCGAACTGACCCAATCCCGTTTTTGCGATGTGTTGGCGGACTTTGCACTTGCAGAAGGTGAGAACGACACACTCGAAGGCTGGCAAAAAGACCACCAGAGCTATTTCGAGCGCAATGGCGGCTTTGATCCGGAAATGATGCTCGTGTGCGAACGATTCAAAGTGGTTGAAGACCTTAAGACGGAAGGCATCTGACAATGTTTAAGAAAATCCTCATTGCCAACCGTGGTGAAATCGCCTGCCGGGTCATGGAAACAGCCCGCGAACTCGGCGTTAAAACCGTAGCCGTCTATTCCGACGCCGATGCAAACGCCAAACATGTTGCAATGGCCGACGAAGCGTACCGCATCGGTCCGGCTCCGGTCTCCGAGAGCTATCTGCAGATCGCCAAGATCATCGAGGTCTGCAAACAAAGCGGCGCAGAGGCGGTCCACCCGGGATACGGCTTCCTGTCGGAAAACCCGGACTTCGTGGACGCCCTGGACGCAGCCGGGATCATATTCATCGGTCCGAGCGCGGATGCCATCCGCGCCATGGGTCTGAAGGATGCGGCCAAAGCACTGATGGAAAAGGCTGGCGTTCCGGTCGTGCCGGGCTACCACCGGGAGACCCAGGACCCTGGTTTCTTGCAGATCCAGGCCGGCAAGATCGGCTATCCGGTTCTGATCAAGGCGCGCGCTGGCGGCGGCGGCAAAGGCATGCGCAAGGTTGAACGGGCGGAAGACTTTATCTCCGCGCTCAAGTCCGCCCAGCGCGAAGGCGAGGCAAGCTTTGGCGATGGCCGGGTCCTCATTGAGAAATATGTCGCCAAACCGCGTCACATCGAAATCCAGGTCTTCGGCGACAATCATGGCAATGCCGTGCATCTGTTTGAGCGCGACTGCTCGCTGCAAAGGCGCCACCAGAAGGTCATTGAGGAGGCTCCGGCCCCCGACATGCCGGAAGAGATGCGCACGGCCATGGGTGAGGCGGCCGTTAAGGCGGCCAAGGCGATCAACTATTCCGGTGCCGGCACCATCGAGTTCATCGTTGACGTCTCCGAAGGTCTGCGCGCCGACCGCTTCTATTTTATGGAGATGAACACCCGTCTGCAAGTTGAGCACCCGGTAACAGAGCTGATCACCGGACAGGACCTCGTCGAGTGGCAGCTGCGTGTTGCTTCCGGAGAGCCTCTGCCAAAGGCGCAAGAGGAACTTTCGATCAACGGTTGGGCTTTTGAGGCCCGCCTTTATGCGGAAGATGCACCGAAGGGCTTCTTGCCTGCGATTGGCACATTGGAGCACCTCGTTCTTCCCGAAACCCAGGCCCGCGTCGACAGCGGCGTCCGGGCAGGAGACGAGATTTCCCCCTTCTATGATCCGATGATCGCGAAAGTGATCGTACACGGTCCATCGCGTGATGCCGCGCTTGGCAAGTTGCTCGCCAGTCTCGAGGCCACGGAAGTTGCCGGGTGCGTGACCAACGCCGGGTTCCTGGCCGCGCTTTGCCGCCACGAAGGCTTTGCCAACGGGGACGTCGACACCGGCCTGATCGACCGCGATCTGGAAAGCCTGATCGCCGAACCGGAGATGCCAGAAGACGCAATCGCGCTTGCCGCGCTGACCGCGCTTGGCCTTACCAGTCCAGCAGATGGCAACGATCCGTTCGAAACACTCGCTGGATGGCGAATCTGGAGTGCCTCACGTCAGTTCGCGCTTCTCGAAATTGCCGGTGAGCGCAGGGATGTTGAGGTTCACGCCCAGGGCCAAAACAAGTTCACCGTGCATCTCAGCAGCGGCCCGAAGGATTTCACCCTGGTGCAGGTGGATGGCAGCACCATCACGTATGACAGCAACGGCCACCGGGCTTCCGGTTCCGTGGTTCACGATGGCAAGGGACTTACGGTCTTCATGTCCGGCCATGCCTTCACGGTTGGACTGCCGGACGCGCTGAGCTCTGATGAGGAAGCTGCCGGTGCGGGCGATCAGCTGATTGCCCCAATGCCAGGCCTTGTCAAAATGCTAAACGCCAAGGCCGGCGATGCGGTCACCAAGGATCAGCCCTTGATCATTCTGGAAGCCATGAAAATGGAACACACGCTGAAAGCCCCGCGCGATGGGGTCATTGGTGAAGTGATGGTCAATGAGGGCGAACAGGTGACCGACGGAACGATCCTTCTGGTTCTTGCGGAGGAAGCCGATGCTGCTGCCTGAGGCAAAAACCTACAAGGAGCTGACCGAGAGGTTTTCGTGGCCGATCCCGGAACGGTTCAACATCGGTGTCGCGATTTGTGACGCCTGGGCCGACAAGGAACCGCGCCGCGAAGCTCTGGTTTATGCTGAAGAAGGCCAACCCGCTCACAGCTATTCCTATGGCGCGTTGAAACGGCTTTCCAATCAGCTGGCCAACCTCCTGAAGAGCCGGGGCATTCAGCAGGGTGACCGGATCGGCATCTTGATGCCGCAGCGCCCGGAAACAGCCTTTGCTCATATCGCAGCGCTGAAACTCGGCGGGATTTCCATCCCGCTGTTCGTCCTCTTCGGCGAAGAAGCCCTGGAATACCGGCTCAAGGATTCTGGTGCCAAGGCCGTCATTACGGATGAAAGCGGTGCGGCGAAGCTTGAAAAAGTCCACGGCAGCTTGCCCGAACTGACAACCGTCTTTTGTGCAGATGGCGCGCACCATGGCGCTGATGATCTTTGGGCCTCAATGGAAGGTCACGAAGAGACCTTCGAACCCGTCAACACGCAGCCAGATGACCCGGCCATCATCATCTACACCTCCGGCACGACCGGGCAGCCAAAGGGTGCACTCCACGGGCACCGGGTTTTGCTTGGACACCTTCCCGGAGTTGAGATGAGCCATGATTTTCTCGGCCAGCCAGAAGACCGCATCTGGACACCTGCGGACTGGGCCTGGATTGGCGGCCTGCTGGACGTGCTGATGCCGGCGCTTTATCTCGGTGTCCCGGTCGTGGCCTGCCGTTTCAAGAAGTTCACGGCGGAAGCGGCCTTCCAGCTGCTTCAGGACCAAAACATCCGCAACGCTTTCATCCCGCCAACGGCGCTGAAAATGATGCGTCAACTCGATGCCCCGGAAGACCGCTGGCAGTTGAATTTGCGGACCGTCGCCTCCGGCGGCGAGACCCTTGGCGCAGAGCTCATTGACTGGGGCCGCAAAACCTTCGGCCGGACAATCAACGAGTTCTACGGCCAGACCGAATGCAACATGATCGTCTCCAGCTGCTCTGAAATCATGGACGCACGGCCCGGCATCATGGGCAAGGCTGTTCCGGGTCATGAACTTGCGATCGTCAGTGATGCTGGTCAGGTTCTGCCCTCCGGTACCTTCGGCAATATTGCCGTCAAACGGCCGGATCCCGTGATGTTCCTGAAGTACTGGAACAACGAGGCCGCCACTCAGAAGAAATTCGCCGGTGACTGGCTGCTGACGGGTGACACGGGCGAGATGGATGAGGACGGCTGGATCCGTTTCGTGGGCCGGGACGATGATGTCATCACCTCGTCTGGCTACCGGATCGGGCCCGGCGAGATCGAAGACTGCCTGATCAAGCATCCCGCCGTTGCGATGGCCGGTGTCATCGGCAAACCGGATGCCCAGCGCACCGAGATCGTCAAGGCCTACATCATCCTGAAGCAGGATGTCGAACCGTCCGACGCCTTGGCCAAGGAGATCGCCGACTTCGTCAAGATCCGGCTGGCCGCCCATGAATATCCGCGTGAAATCGAGTTCGTTGACGCTCTACCGATGACCAACACCGGCAAGGTCATCCGGCGTGAGCTCCGCGCCCGCGCGGCTGAGACTGATTAAGGAAAAAGCGCTCATGTCCGAGTTTGTCACCATCTTCGAAATGGGTCCGCGCGACGGGCTTCAGAACGAAAAGCGGTTTGTCCCGACGGAAGACAAGATTGCTCTTGTCGACCGTCTTTCCGAATGTGGGTTTCGCAAGATCGAAGTCACCAGCTTTGTCAGCCCCAAATGGGTGCCGCAAATGGCCGATGCGCAAGAGGTCATGGAAGGTATCTACCGCCATCCGGCTGTTGTCTATTCTGTTCTGACACCGAACGTCAAAGGCTACACGGCCGCTCTGAAGGTCTCGGCGGACGAGGTGGCCATCTTCGGCTCGGCTTCTGAGGGCTTTTCAAAGAAGAACATCAACTGCTCGGTCGCAGAAAGCATCGAACGTTTCAAGCCGCTGCTGGAAAAGGCCCGTCAGGACGAAATGCCGGTGCGCGGCTATGTTTCCTGCGTCACCGATTGCCCTTATGACGGCCCGACGCCGCCCGAAAAGGTCGCCGAAGTCGCAAAGATCCTATACGAGCTTGGCTGCTACGAGATTTCCCTAGGAGACACCATCGGTGCCGGCACGCCGGAAACCATCGGCCGGATGCTCGATGCTGTTCTCAACGTGGTGCCAGCTGAAAAGGTCGCCGGGCATTATCACGACACCAAGGGCCGGGCGCTGGAGAACATCGAGGTCAGCCTTGAGAAAGGCCTGCGCACGTTCGACAGCACCATTGGCGGACTGGGCGGCTGCCCCTATGCCCCCGGCGCCAAGGGCAACGTTGCCACAGAGGCCGTTGCAGAGCTGATGCAGCGCCGGGGCTTTGAGACCGGTTTGAGACTTGAGAAACTGGCCGAACTTGCCGAATTTGCAAAATCCCTTCGGAGTGACACCGCATGAGTTTTGAGACGATCTCGATTGAAACGGATGACCGCGGCGTTGCAACGCTGACCCTGAACCGCCCGGAAAAGCATAATTCCCTGTCGGCCAAGATGATCGATGAACTTACGGACGCTGCAGACCAACTCGGATCTGACGACGCGGTCCGTGTTGTTGTCCTGACAGGCGCAGGCGAAAGCTTTTGCGCCGGGGGCGATCTCGCCTGGATGCGCGAGCAGATGGCAGCTGACCGCGACACACGCATGGCCGAAGCCCGCAAGCTCGCCATGATGCTGAAAGCTCTGAATGAACTGCCAAAACCGGTGATTGGTCGGGTTCAGGGACAGGCCTTCGGTGGCGGCATCGGCATGATGAGCGTTTGTGACACGGTGGTTGCCGTCGACACCGCAAAGTTCGGACTGACCGAGGTTCGTCTCGGGCTTATCCCGGCGACCATCAGCCCCTACGTTTTGGCCCGGATGGGTGAAGGCAACGCGCGCCGGGTGTTCATGTCCGCGCGCATTTTCGGTGCGGAAGAGGCCCGGGATCTTGATCTCGCCGCCAAGGTGGTGAGCGCCGATGACCTCGATGCGGCCATTGAGAAGGAAATCAAACCTTATTTGAGCGCGGCTCCCGCAGCTGTTGCAGCGTCAAAGGCCCTTGCCCGGTCTCTTGGCCCCGTGATTACAGACGCTGTCATCGACGATACGATCCAAAGACTGGCGGACACGTGGGAAACGCCGGACGCCAATGAGGGCACATCTGCGTTTTTTGAAAAAAGAAAACCAGCCTGGACGAACTGAGGATCAGACGCCTTACGCGTTCCGCCGGGCGTGCTCGATCAAAGCTGCAATCCGGGCGACATCGAGTTGCTCGGATTTCGGTGCAGGCTCCTCAACGCGGTACATTTTTTCCCGCCGCCGCCGGATTTTCTTGCGTTGCCATTCGCTAATGCCTTCCGGCAAATCCACTTCAGCGCGGTCCATGCCAATCAAGACACGTTGGAGGTCCGGAATGAGCTCAGATGAGATCGTAAATGTGGACCCGTCGTTGCGGCGGAAGACCAGGGTTTTGGTTGTTTCTTCACCGTTCAGCAGCACCGCTTTTTTCCGCCCACTGGAGCCAATGGTGGACTGGAACCAGGCAACGGCCCCAGATGCATGCCACAGCTTCACGCTGACCTTTTCAAGATCGGTATAAGGCACACGCACCCGCAAGCCGAATTGCGTGAACTCGAAACCGTTACCGAAAAAACGCACCCAAGACGTTTCCTGGCGCACAGCGACCGTGAAGAAAACAAGAGACAAACTGGCCGGGAGCAAACAAATCAGAGCCAAAGCTGCCAAGGCACCCGTTGCTGATGCGAGACCAAGAACCGCGAGTGGCAGAAAAAACAATCCGAACCCGAAACCAATCAGGTCGAGTGTCAGGACGGATGGGCGGGACACTGGCCGGATCGCGCCGGAGGCCGGCTGTGGCCGAGGCGGCGCAAGATAGATGGCGGCCGCAGCCACCAAGCACATGATGCTGCTGAGCAGTGTCATGAAGTAAAACCAACCGGCAATGCCGAGCACCGCCAAGCCTAAAGGTAATATGCGCCGGAGATATTCAAGCCGTGCTGTTTTGCCCACGCCGCGCTCCTTGGTATCGGGGCGAAATCGCTACACATCCGCTGAAGTTCTGATTCTTCCATTGAATCAACTTGACCGTCCGTAATCAAGACAGACACAGCACTATCCAAAATGATTGTAGGAAAACGGCAAATAATACCGGGAAAATTTGATTTTAATCCCAGCAATACAAGTGATCTGGTTACAGACCCGTGGCTTTGTTTCTTCAGGAGGCCTTGCGTTCGCGCTCAATGAAACTGAACACGTCTCTGACCTTGCCGAACTTCGGCTTGTCGATTTCCAGGTAGTCGTGCATCAGCATATCGATGTCAGCCGCGTTGAAGGGCTTTTTCAAGAAACCGGAGATCCCGACAAAGGCGGCAGACCGTTCGAGATACGTCGTATCGTTTGTCGACATCATGTAAATACCAACCTTGCTGGACAAATCCCGAATGGAACCGGCCAGCTCCAGACCGTCTACACCCGGCATGTGAAAATCGGTCAAGACCAGTTCGAATTTGCCGCGAGAAAGCGCTTTCAACGCCGCATCGGCACTATCTGCTTCTGAAACCTCAAACTCGAAACGGCTGCTTTCCAAAACTTTTCGGGTCAATTTCCGCATTGTTCCAGAATCGTCGACCACCAGGATCGGATAGGATCGGGTCATGATGCGATAGGTGGCAATAATCTCGGAGATTTCGGCGGGGCTGAAGGGCTTTTGCAGGAAATGATAGGCGCCAAATCGCTTCAGCACCGATTCCGCCTTATCATCGAGACTGCTCGACATGGCGACGGTCAAACAGTCATTCGACTGGGTATCGCGCATTGCCGAAACGACTTCCGGACCGTTGAGGCCTGGCATGTGAATGTCGACAAAGGCAACGTCGATGCGTTTCGCTTGGAGTATCTCGAGGGCCGCCCGGCCATTCGATGCTTGCTCAATCTCGATATAGCGTTCACCGCGATGGGCCTGAATACCTTCCGCAACGATGTCCCGAGCGATTGAGCTATCGTCCGCGATCATCACGCGTATTATTTTGTGCAGCACGGCTTCCCCATTGCAGAAACGGCCATGCAAAATGATGCCAGCGGCCTAACTATGCAGTTGTTCAAGTAAAGTTATTTCACATCATTCGTATAATTTCGGTTACTGGCATCATTACTCAAACAACGCCCAAACCTGAACGATCAATCAGTTTTAGAGCAAAAACCGCAAGTACCAACGCAAGCCAAATCTACCGCGACACAACAACATCCAATAATGCGAGGGTTTTGTTTTGCTCGATTTGCTTGAGCGCATCTCTGAGAGCTGCCTCCAGATCTGTCGCCTGTTCGACACGCTCAGCATAGGCGCGACTGGCATTGGCAACATGCGTAAAATCCGGCACCGGCGACAGTTGGGTCAACGGCATCCTGTTGCTTCGGGCCGCATAGCCATCCGGATAATGATCCAGAACAGACTGGCGTACCGCACCCCACTCTGCATTGTTTAAAACGATCACAAGGATCGGCAGGTCGAGAGCTTCGGCAATCTGATGACAAACCACCGGGTTGGAATACATGTAGGACCCGTCTCCCATGGTCGCTACAATGGTGCGATCCGGTGCGCCGAGCTTCATGCCAAGAGCGGCTGGAAAACACCAGCCGAGCCCGCCCGCATGGGGCTCCTGATACCAGGCCTGCCAGTGGTTTAAACTCATGGGCGCAGGAGGGCAGCCGAGTTCTGAAAGCACCGATGCTTTTTGATCCCCCAATACGCGGGACAGGCACAGACTGACCAAATTCTTGGTGATGCGCCCCGATCCATCGGCTTCAGCCGATGCCAAAACGGCTTGCCGGTTTGCCTTGTTGCGCGCAGCCCATTGGGCTCGTCTCGGCGCTGCTTTTTCGGACAGTTCAAGCTCATCCAAAGCTGCCTTCAAAGCGACGATTCCCGGCTGCACGTCCGATGCGATTGCCAGATCACATTGGAAATTGCGCACCGGAACTTTGCTGAAAAGGGGATCTTGCCCGAGGTGTATCACCTTGCATCCGGGCTTTAGCTTGTGTTTGTCCGGCGCCCAGGGAGCCAGACTGTCGATAACCAGAACAACATCTGCGGTTTCCAGAAGAACGGCCGGATCGTTGCCGGCAGCCATCGGATGATCGAGATCCATCGCAAGCCGCACAGCCCAGTATTGGCAGACAGGCATGCCCCATCGCTCCGCCATCCCGGCAAGAGCTGCAAAGCCGTCGGCGCCACCGGCTCCGCGCTGCGCGAAAATCACTGGATTGTCAGCTTGGGAAATAAGTTCGACTGCCCGTGTAATGGCGGCTTGGTCGATACCCGGCTGCGGCGCGACCATAATCGCTGGCGAGCCCAATTGGTCCACCGGGCAAAGCTCACATAGGACTTCGCGCGGCAAGCTCACATAGACCGGACCGCGCGGTGTTGTCTCGGCAAGCGCTTTCGCCCGGTCAACCGTTTCGACAGTCTGCTCGGGAAACCGCAGCTCATAGTCCCATTTGCAGGCTTCACGGACCAAAGCGGTTTGATCGCGCATTTCCTGCCCCCAGCCGATCGGAACGGTTCGCGACCCGAACCGCCCCTGCTCTGTTGTTGGGGTTCTCCCGGAAAAGAGCATCATTGGTATGTTTTCGATCGATGCGTTGATCGTGCCTATCGCACAGTTCGCAAGCCCCACATTCGTGTGCGCCATTACTGCCGCCGTTTTGCCAGTGCCAAGGTAATAGCCATGCGCCATGCCCATGGCCGCACTTTCGTGCGGGATGACAATCGCTTCCGGTAGATCGATGTTCTTGGCATCTGCCTCGGCAAGACCTTCAATCACCGGCGGGAAATCCGTCCCGGAATTTGCAAAAATGTAGTCAATGCCAATCGCTTTCATCCGGCTGAGCAGAGCCCCTCCGGATGTGATGGAGACAATCTCTTCTGTTGCACTTTTAGAGCGCAAAGCATCGCCATTGGCAGAAGTCGTCGCAGTCTTGCTCATGAGGAGAGTCCCAAATTTTCAATGGCGGTTTGAACAGCCAGCCGGAAGACCTGCTCGGCTGGGCTCGGCTGGGCATCGGGGCGGGTCATCAACCCGATCGGCCCTTTGGTGATGTCGCTTTCGAAGGGCAAGCGGATCAGATCGCCATCAGCCGTTTCATTGCGCACCACACCGGAAGAGATGATCCAGACAGCGTCCGACTGACGCGTATAAATACGACCGAACGCACCGGACACGGTCTCAATCCGGTTCGGAATTTCCGCAACGCCGTTGGCGATCAGATACCGCTCAACCAAAGGCCGGATGGCAGACCCCTCCGGCGGATAGAGCACCGGCCAATCAACAATGCGTTTGATATCCGGAGCTTCCAGGAGCGGATGACCAGCCCGGACGACGAACTCGACCCGCTCAGAATAAAGCTGCGTGAACGAAACTCCTTCCATGGTGACCGGGCGTCCGAGGCGGCCAATCACCAGATCGATTTCACCCAGCCGCAACCGCTCGATCAGATATCCGTGCGGCCCATCAAGGATTTTCAGAATCACCGTTGGGGCCAGATCCCGGAATTCACGGATGGCAGCGGGCAAGAAGCTTCCCGAAACACTCGGCAAAGCTCCAACAGTCAAAGTGGCCCGCGCCTCCTCACCGGCGTTGACCACACCGTCCAGGCCCTGCTGGAGGCTGGCTAGGGAAATTTGCGCAAAATGCAGGAACATCTTGCCTTGCGGCGTCAGCGATATGCCCGCGCGGCTGCGGGTCATCAGTGTCGCGCCAATCGTTTCCTCCAATTCCTTGAGGGTTTTGGATATGGCCGGTTGAGTAAGGTTTAACTTGTCGGCAGCGAGCTTCAGACTGCGTTCCTGCGCAATCTCGACAAAACATTGGATGTGCCGGAATTTTATCCGCCGATCGATCATTTACTTATCCATTTTGGAAATCAAATGACCTAATTTGTCATTTTACTTCACCATTTCAGATAAACAATATGCTCAAAAACGCGGGGAGGTCTAGATGCGTACTCAAGTTGTCATTGTTGGAGGAGGTCCCTCCGGGCTCCTGCTGGGGCAACTTTTGCATCTGAAGGGGATCGACGCGGTCGTTCTGGAGCGCAAGACCAAGGACTATGTGCTTGCGCGGATCCGGGCCGGCATTCTGGAAACGGGTCTGGTCGAACTGATGCGCGAAGCCGGCGTGTCCGAGCGCATGGACAAGGAGCGTTTCGTCCATACAGGCACCTGCATTTCCTATGAAAACGAGATGTTCTCGATCAACTTCGAGGACCTCATCGGCAAGAGCGTCATCGTATACGGCCAGACAGAGGTGACACGCGACCTCTATGACGCCCGCGAGGCGTCCGATGCAAAGACCATCTTCGAAGCAGAGGGTGCCGCAATCCACGATGCCGATACGGACGCACCGTACGTCACTTACATGAAGAATGGCAGCGAGCACCGTATCGACTGCGATTTCGTGGCAGGGTGCGACGGCTTTCACGGGGTCAGCCGAAAAACCATCCCGGATACTGTCCGCAAAGACTATGAGAAGGTCTTTCCGTTCGGATGGCTGGGTATCCTGTCCGAAACACCGCCAGTGCACGAAGAGCTGATCTACGCCAACTCCACCCGCGGATTTGCACTCTGCTCCATGCGCAATGAAAACCTGTCCCGCTATTACGTCCAATGCGAGCTCAGCGATAAGGTCGAGGACTGGAGCGATGAGGCGTTCTGGGAAGAACTGAAACGACGGCTTCCGGAGGATATCGCGGAAAAGCTCGTCACTGGGCCGTCGATTGAAAAATCAATCGCGCCTCTGCGATCTTTTGTCAGCGAGCCGATGCGCTGGGGCCGATTGTTCCTCTGCGGCGATGCTGCGCACATCGTGCCTCCGACTGGGGCAAAGGGCCTCAACACTGCTGCGTCAGATGTTCACTATCTCCACCGCGCGTTGTCAGCCTATTACCTCGACAAGGACAGCACAGGCATCGACACCTACTCCGAAACGGCGCTGGCACGGGTCTGGAAGGCGGAGCGGTTCAGCTGGGCGACCACCAAACTGCTGCACCGGTTCCCGGATCAATCCGAGTTTGATCTGAAAATGCAGCGGGCCGAAATTGAATCTCTGCATTACAATCCGACCGCCCAAAAGTGGTTTGCCGAAAACTATGTGGGACTGCCCTACTGATGCACATCGCACGGCTCACAAATGCGGACATTCACTGGCGGGAGGACGGCGACCCGGCCGGCACCTCTGTCGTGTTTGCAAACTCCCTCGGCACGGATCTGCGGCTCTGGGACAAGGTCATCGAGCGTCTTCCTGAAGAAGGCTTCCGCTACATCCGCTTCGACAAGCGCGGCCATGGCCTCTCGTCCTGCCCCTCTGATGTTTATTCCATGACGGATCTGGTCGTAGATCTGGAGGAATTGCTCGGTCATATCGGCGTATCTCAGTTCTCGCTGGTCGGTCTTTCCATCGGCGGGATGATTGGACAACTGCTGGCCGATCGCCAGCCGGATCGCATGACCTGTCTTGTTCTGGCCTGCACAGCGGCAAAAATGGGAACAGAAGACATGTGGCAGACCCGGATTGCCGCAGTCCGGAAAGGCGGTGTCGAAAGTATCGCCGACGCTGTTCTGGACCGTTGGTTCTCCGGCCCTTTCCGGCACTCTGACGAATGCATTGCCTGGCGCAACATGCTGAGCCGGACGCCAGCTGAGGGTTATATCGGCTGCAGTGAAGCCCTGGCCGTAACGGATCTCACCGCGACAACCTCCGAATTGACGCTTCCCGTATTGGGGCTCGCCGGATCTGAAGATCTCGCCAGCCCTCCGGAACAGGTAAAGGCCACCACGGACCTGATCCGTGGCAGCAAGTTCATTGAGATAGCAAGCGCTGGTCACCTGCCCTGTGTTGAGCAGGCTGACGTGTTTACCGGCCATTTGCAGGATTTTTTGAAGGAGAGCGCTCATGTCTGACCGGTATGAGCAGGGTTTGGATGTCCGACGCTCCGTTTTGGGCGACGCCCATGTTGATCGCGCTGAAGCATCCAAGACGGATCTCGATGCGCCCTTTCAAACACTGATCACCGAGGCGGCCTGGGGAACGGTCTGGGCATCTGACGGCATCAGCCCGCGCGAGCGCTCCATGTTGACGCTGGCCCTCTTGGCAGCTCTCGGGAATTTTGAGGAAATTGCCATGCACATCCGAGCAACGGCCCGGACAGGTGCTAGCAAGCAGGATGTTCTGGAAGCCTTCCAGCATGTCGCGATTTATGCTGGAGTTCCGCGGGCCAACCAGGCGCTCAAGATTGCCAAGGACACTTACGCGGACATGGAACGGGAGGAGGCGGGCGAATAACGCCGGCCGGGAGGAACGCCACAATGAAACCAGGCCCCTATTACCAGCGTGACCGGCAATGGCAGCCGCCCGCGCTGACGCCGGACTACAAGACAAGCGTTTCCAGATCCCCTCAGTATTCGATGATCAGCCTGGAAACGACAGTCAGCGAAATCACCGGACCGGTCTTTGGACACAACGACATCGACCCGCTCGACAAGGATCTTCTGTCGAACTACGCAAAACCGGGCGAAAGCCCGATTGGCGAGCGCATCATCCTTCATGGACGGGTTCTCGACGAGAATGCAAAGCCGGTTCCGAACACACTGCTCGAAATCTGGCAAGCCAATGCGGGTGGCCGTTACCGACACAAGAAGGACACTTATCTCGCGCCGATTGACCCGAATTTTGGCGGCTGTGGCCGCACACTAACGGACGAGAACGGGTACTACGCGTTCAGAACCGTGAAGCCTGGCGCATATCCCTGGCGCAATTGGGTGAACAACTGGCGGCCGGCCCATGTCCATATTTCCATCTTCGGTTCCGCCTTCGCACAGCGCCTAATCACGCAGTGCTACTTTGAAGGCGACCCGTTGATCGCCAAATGCCCGATCGTGAACTCCATTCCCGACCCGGAGGCGGTTGATCAACTGGTCGCACGACTGGATCTCAACACCACCATCCCCCTCGATACCATAGCCTACAAGTTCGACATCGTGTTGCGTGGGCGCCGGTCGACGCTGTTTGAAAACCGGCCGGAGGGGAACTGATCATGCGCCAGACACTGAATTACTTGAAAGAAACACCCTCCCAGACGGCGGGCCCTTATGTCCACATAGGCCTTGCGCCCGGAGCCGCCGGTTTTGACATTTACGCCCAGGAGCTCGGGCATGACATTGCCGGGCCAAACGCAAAGGGCGAACGCATTCGCGTTGAGGGCGGCGTCATTGATGGCATGGGGTCTCCAATCAAGGACGTGCTTCTGGAAGCCTGGCAGGCCAATGCAGACGGCATCTATGCCCATCCAGAGCATCGTGGTGAGGTTGAAGACGGGTTCAGGGGCTGGGGCCGGGTTATTCCGGATTTCGACACCGGCTACTGGACTTTCGAGACGGTAAAGCCGGGTGCGGTCACGGATCTGAACGGTCGTCAAATGGCTCCGCATATCAGCCTCTGGATCGTGGCACGCGGAATCAATTTGGGGCTGCAAACCCGGCTTTATTTTTCAGATGAGACATCCGCCAATGCAGCCGATCCGGTGCTAAATCTGATCGAGTGGGAGCGCCGCCGCGCAACACTGATTGCAGAGCGGACAGATAACGATGGCACGCCGGTCTACCGGTTTGATATCAAGCTGCAAGGCGAAGACGAAACCGTTTTTTTCGACATTTGAGGCGGACATGAGCAAACCCTGCATCATCTGTGTTGCGATCACCGGTTCGTTGCCGACAAAAGAAAACAATCCAGCTGTGCCGGTCAGTGTTGCTGAACAGGTCGAAAGTACGCACGAGGCCTTTGAAGCCGGTGCCACAATTTGCCACGCCCATGTGCGCAACGAGGATCAAAGCCCGTCTTCGGATCCGGAGAAATTTGCCCGATTAAAGGAAGGTCTTGAAAAACACTGTCCCGGCATGATCATCCAGTTCTCGACCGGCGGGCGTTCAGGCGCTGGAAAAGCGCGCGGCGGTATGCTGCCGCTTGAGCCGGACATGGCCTCCCTTTCCGTTGGCTCCAACAACTTCCCGACGCGGGTTTACGAAAACCCTCCGGATCTTGTGGACTGGCTGGCCGCAGAAATGCGGACCTACTCCATCAAACCGGAGATCGAGGCTTTCGATCTCAGCCACATTCACCAGGCAGCGGCGATGAACAAGGACGGCCGCATACCAGGCAGTCTCTATGTCCAGTTCGTCATGGGTGTGAAGAACGCTATGCCCGTCGATAAGGATGTGTTCGACTATTACATCAAGACTGTCGAACGGCTCGTTCCGGATGCCGAATGGTGTGCTGCCGGCATCGGCCGTCACCAGCTGACCATCAACGAGTGGTCGATCGCGGCCGGAGGGCACACTCGCACCGGACTGGAAGACAACATCCGCCTCGACAAGGACAGGCTTGCTCCGTCCAATGCCGCTTTGGTCAAACGGGCGGTTGAGCTTTGCGAAAAGTACGAGCGGCCGGTTGCGGACTGGCAAAAGGCACGCGAGATCTTGCAGATTCCGCTCAAAGCCGCTTGACGGCAAGTCTTTGTTGTTTCTTGATCAAGCTCCCTTTGTTTGAGCCCAGTTTTCATGCCTGTTTCCCTGTTTTCAAGCCCGGTTTTTTCCGATCTTTACTCCGACGCCGATCTGGTTTTGCGGCTGGATGAGGACGCAGATCTCCTTCATATGATCCGTTTCGAGCAGGCGCTCGCAAGAGTACAAGGTGCCCTCGGCATCATCCCCGACGAAGCTGCTGAGATCATCGTCTCCGCTCTGGAAACCTTTGAGATTGAGCCGAATGCTTTGAGTAGCAGCACGCGGTCTGCTGGAATTCCTGTTCCCGCACTTGTGGCTTCCTTGAGGAAGATCGCCGGTGACGACGCAGGCAGCTGGCTGCACTGGGGAGCCACCAGCCAGGACGTGATGGACACCGCACTGGTTCTCCAGGCAAAGAGCTGCCTCGATGTGCTGGAAGAACGCCTTGGTAAACTGATCGACACTTTGGAAACAGAAAGCGTCCGGCACGCCAATCAGCTTCTGGCCGGCCGGACACGGTCGCAGATTTCGACACCTGTCACGTTAGGATACCGGATTGCCCAATGGGCACACGGCCCAATCGACGCTGAGGCTGACCTGCCAGATCTTCGCAAGAAGGTTCTGAAAGTCCAGTTCGGCGGGGCTTCCGGCGTTAACAGCGCGATTGTCCCAGATGGACCGCGTGTCGCGGAGGCTCTTGCCAAGGAACTCAAACTCCATTTTTCGCCATCCTGGCACACGAACCGGTCGAACATCCTCGCTCTGTCCGCTTGGCTGCAAGCCCTCACCGCAGGTCTTGCCAAAATGGCCGGCGATCTTCTTCTCCTCAGCCGATCAGATATTGCGGAGGTCTCGTCGGGAACAGGCGGCGGGTCCTCGACAATGCCGCAAAAGGCCAATCCGGTTCAGGCGGAAGCCATTCTGACACTCAACACCATCGTGCAAACGTCCGCAGGCGGGATTGCGGCAGCGGCCAGTCCGGCAGAAGAACGGGACGGCGCGCGCTGGCCACTGGAATGGGCATTCTTGCCCCAAATGCTGATTGCAACCGGCGCAGCCCTCCGCCACGCCCAAGCGCTTGCAGACAGCATGTCGCCGAACCAGGGCCGAATCTCTGCTGCCTTGAAGGACCATCCGGAAATCATGGCAGAGGCCGCAAGCTTCGCGCTTGCCAAGAACGGCGTTCCGAGAGCAGAGGCCAAGGACATTGTTGCCAAGGCCGCGTCACAGGCTGACTTCAAATCAACCTTGAAGGAACTGGCGCCCAATGGGATCGACTGGGACGCCGTTCTTGATCCGGCAACGGTCATACCGGCCTGCAAGGAAATGACCGCCGAGATATTTGCCCGGCGGTCGAGATAGCTCTCCGCTTCGCTTCAAACGCAAAGCCAGACAGGCCTTAAGCCAATAGACCGCAATATGCGCTAACTGAGCACACTCGGCAGCCACAGCGTGAGCGCCGGGAAACTGACAAGAAGCACCACACGCACCAGCTCCGCGCCAAAGAAGGGCGCAACGCCCTTGAACGTATCGATCATCGGGGTGTCGCGGGCCAGGGAGGAAATCACGAACACGTTCATTCCGACCGGCGGCGTAATCAGTCCAAGCTCCACTACAATGAGCGCGAGGATCCCGAACCAGATCTTCAGATCTTCAGTGCTCATGCCGAACCCGGCGCCGTCAGCGCCCTGATAGATCCCGCCATTGATCTCGACCAATACCGGCCAGAAGAAAGGGATCACCAGCAGGATCATCGACAGACTGTCCATCAGGCAACCGAGCAGGATAAGCGCAACGAGCAGGAGGATCAGGACGGTCATCGGCTCAAGGTCCGAGCCCGCGATCCAGGCAGCGGTTTCCTGAGGCAGACGCACCCGCGACATGAAAATCTTCAGCAGTTCTGCGCCAAGGATGATCAGATAAATCATGCCTGAGGTCGCAGCTGTTTCCTTGAGCGCGCCCAGCATGTCCGGCCAGGACAACTTGCGCTGCAAGAGACCGAAGACAAGCACGAGAAACACACCGGCAGCAGCAGCCGGGGTCGGGTTGAAAAAGCCGAAATAAATGCCGCCGATCACAAGAGCAAAGATCAGCAGAACCGGGATCATTCCGGCCGTTGCCTCGATGAACTCCCGGCGGTCCGGCACCCCGCCTTTCGGGCCCGCCTCCGGCTTGATCGCCACATAGATCGCGATGGTCAGCAGAAACAAAACTACGGCCAGCAGGCCGGGCAGGAACGCCGCCATGAACATCGTCACGATGTTCGCTTCAACGATGATCGCGTAAATGATCAGAACAACAGAGGGCGGGATCAAAATCCCGAGCACGCCACCAGCAGCCAGTGTCCCGGTAGCAAGGGCCCCGGAGTATTTGTAGCGGCGCAATTCCGGCAAGGCGACCTTGCCCATGGTGGAGGCCGTCGCAAGGGACGAACCACACACCGCGCCGAAGCCCGCACAGCCGGCAATCGCCGCCATCGCCGTGCCACCACGCAGCCAGCCAAGCCAGGCATTTGCCCCCCGGAACAGCGCCTGGCTAAGACCTGTCTTGGAGGCGATCGCCCCCATCAACACAAACATCGGCACGACGGACAGGTCGTAGATCGAGAACTGCCCATAAGCCAACGTCTTCAACTGGCTGAAGACCAACGCCGGGCCGTTGAGCAGCATGGTGCCAACGCCGCCAACCAGGATCATCGCGTAGGCAATCGGCATCCGGATCGCAATTAGGATGATCAGCGCGACGAGCCCGCCCACGCCGAGAACAACAGCGTCTGCCATTTATCGTTATCCTTTCGACAGGGCTGAAGTGTCACGCATCAAAGTGACGAGCGCTGCAAGGGCCAGCAAGACAAGGGACACAAGGACCGGAACGAACGCCATCCAGTGCGGGATCTGCAAGATCGTGGTCGTATAACCGTATTCTCTTTGGTCGAGCATCCCGTGGAACATGCGCCAGATCAGCAGAGACGCAAATCCAAGCGCAACCAGCGAGCCAAGCAGTGTGAAGAACGCGATCAACCGCTTCGAGGCTCCAGCTGTGAAAATATCCGCTGACACATTGGCGCCTGTCAGCTGGCAATAGGGCAGGAACGCAAAGACTGCGATCGCGACACCCATTTCCGTCAGTTCAAAGTCACCGGGGAAAGGCTTACCGAACATGGATCCGATGATGGACAACATGTTCACCGCAACGACGGCCAAAAGTACACCTCCGCCAAGGAGAGCCCAGACCGTGACGACCCGGCTGGCAATCCCGGTGAACCCGGGATTGCCTGTTTGTTGATCTGCCGGCATCAGTTGGACGCGTTGTTCGCAACAGCGGCCCGGGCTTTGTCCACCAAGGCGGACCCGTCGATGCCTTTGCTGGAGACTTCCTCGACCCAGCGGCCGACAACCGGCTCAAGCGCTGTGTTGAACTCCGCGGTTTCTTCCGGTGTCAAGGTGATATGCGTGTTGCCGGCCTTCACCGCGAGCCCAATGCCAAAATCATCTGCACCAGCCCAGATATCGCCAACTTTCTTCGACCAGGCAGCATCAGATGCATCGCGGAAGGCTTTCTGGACATCTTCCGGCAAGCTGTCCCAGCGATCCTTATTCATGGACACCTGGAACACCGTCGTGCCAAAGCGTTCCTTGTCCGCACCTTCGATCTGGTAATTGGTCTGCTCCTGGATCTTCAGCGGCGGAATGATTTCCCAAGGGATCATAGCCCCGTCAATCACACCCTTCTGCAGTGCAGGTGGAAGTTCCGGCACCGGCATTGCAACCGGGGACGCGCCAAGCGCTTCAATCACCCAGGCGCCCGTGCGTGTCGGGATCCGGATTTTCTTGTCCTTGAGGTCTGCGACTGACCGCACTTCCGTGTCGCGCATATGAATGCCCTGACCGGCATGCACATGGAGGAACATGACCTCAACGCCCTTGTAGTCGTCTTTCAGATCACTCTCGAAGAGTTCCTTAAGCGCCAGATTGGTCGCTGCGGTATCGTTCTTGTGGACCCCCGGCAGCTCAAAGACTTCAGACCTCGGGAACAGGCCGGGTGTATAGCCGTTGACCGTCCAGACAAGGTCCACAACACCGTCGCGAACCTGGTTGATCAGCTCCGGCGGACGGCCGCCCAAAGTCATCGCCGGATAGATCTCGATGGAGACCTTGCCGCCGGAATTTTCCTCCACCTGCTTGGCCCAGGGCACCAGCATCTTGGAGTGTGCCGGGGCCTTTTCGCCCAGGAAGTGGTGCAGCTTGAATTCGTGATCTGCAGCCTGCACTGATGTTGCGCCGAGCGCCAACAGGGCTGCGCCGAAAACCGCCTTGAAATCCATGATCGTTCCTCCTCCTACGCCGGAAATACAAGAAATAGACCAGTCCGGCTGTGGCCGCGCCTCATTCGCGCTGTTGGTTGCCCAAGCTTATCGGGTGCAAGGTGCCGCTGGCACACAAATTTTCACCCTATTGAAGCCTATCCCACCATTAAACAGGAGACATGTCTCCTCCCGAATTCAGTTTTTACTAATTCACTTGGTAATGTAAAATGACATAATGTTGGAATTGATTTCCCTTTTTGGAAACTAACTGCCGATTACCCGTGGCATCAACACCAGCCAGTCCCCGAGGGATCATCTCAGCCTGTACTCTGTTGAGGGAGCCGCATAGAGTGAGGTGCAGCCTCTTATGAGAACACTACAGGAGATAACTGGATGATGAGCCAACTGTCAGCGCGGATGAGCGTTTTTGCTGTTGCGGCATTTGCGATCGGCTTCAGTGCAGCCTCGCATGCTGACGATGCCATTTCCAAGGTCAAAGCGGCAGCACCTTTGGCGGTTTGCGAGATTACGCCAAAGGAAAACGGCAAAGCCTACGTCATATGGCATTTGACGGCCTTTGATGAAGACGGCACCCGCTACTATCGGGCGATCACCAGCAACTTGATCGAATTGATCGTCAAACCGGATGGCTCCATCCAGAGCGATGCCAACCCGTGCACGAATGAACTGACATTCTACTCATCGAGTTACCGCTGAGCTGTCAGGATACTGCCCAAGTGGTGGCGCATTCATATGCGCCGCCGACCGCTGATCGCGGTGCTGCGCTCTTCATAGTTTGTCATAATCATTGAAGAAGTGGTGCAAGTGAGAAAAGCGTTCTAGGAAAGCGCTCAAGCAGGCCGAAGGCCGATAGCGCAATAAGAGAAGGTGGTGCCGCTGATAGGACTCGAACCTACGACCCCATCATTACGAATGACGTGCTCTACCAACTGAGCTACAGCGGCTTGGCTCTTGAACAACTCCAAGAGACGATCTCAAAGGCAGTCCTCAAAACCTGGCGCTGCCCGAGTGGGCCGCTAATTACCGGAGCTTCGATCCGGATGCAAGGGCTTTTCCGGGTCCAGGAAATGATGACCACACGTTCAGGTCATCAGTACTTTCCGGATTGAAGCTTCCCTCCCCAGCCTAGTTAAAGAACCGGGGGCGGGAACCTTTCTTCTTGTCGTCCGCGTCCTCGTCATCATCTGTGCCCGGATCATCCGGCATGCGCGAGAGAGGAAATTCAATCGGACGATCTAAGTCCTCGTCTTTGGCCTTTTTCTCATCAGACTTGCTGTCCTCAGATGTGCCATTAACCCCGGACGCAGGTTCAGCGGCCTGTTTGTCTGGTGTGGCGTCTGAAACAACCTTTTCAGCCTCATCTGTTTTGGCTTTTTCTGCACCGGCATCTTTTTCAGGTGCCGCGGCAGCGGAAGCCTTATCAGACAGAGTTGAAGCTGTTGGACCGTCCGGCAAGTCCTTGAGGGCCGGAGCGAATTTCACATCGTCCGTTGTCCCCTCATAGCCTTCCTTTTTAACCGGAGCAGCAGTCGCTTTTACGTCGGACTTAGCGTTTGGTGCAGGCTCCGCCTCCTTGGTCGTTTTTGACGGCTCCTCACTTTGAGGCTCGGCCTTCAATTCAACGACCTTGGCTTCGGTATCCTCTTCCGGTTTTTCATCGGACGCCTCTTTGGTTTGCGAAGGTGCGGTCGCCGCCGGCTCGACAGGCTCTGCAACAGGTGCCTGGGCTGGTGCAGCCGCAGGCAGAACAGGGGCCTCAAACAGGCTGTCTTGCAACAGAACACCATCTTCCTCGTTGAGGCTGCCCGGCGAGGACCATTGGAACGCATCCAGCTTCCCGGTCACAGGCGACACGGCCTGCCATTCAGAAGACACCACGCCGTCGGCGATCCAGACCTTGTCGAGCGGCGCCTTGACCGCCCGTGCAAGCCAATCGCGGACCCGGCCCTTGTCGCCGGTCTCTGCCTCTTCCACTTCGGCCATCAGGATGAAGGCCGCACGGGTCGGCTCGGATTGCAGCACTTTCTTCAGCTGTGTGCGGGCCTCTTCAAATTCGCGCGCTTCCAATGCAGCCTTGGCGATCGCGATGGCCCCTTCTGCGGTGTTGGCGCGTTGCGCCGCAAGGCTTTTGGCACGCTTCAGCCTGTCAACAGCTGAATCGCCCGTGCGCACATGGGAATAGGTTTCGGCCAACTCCGGGTGCGGCGACAACCGCCAGGTCGCTTCGATCACTTTCGACGCCTTGCGGATATCGCCCCGGCGGGTCGCCAGCCGAGATGTGATGACAGCGGCTGGAACCAAGTCCAGTGCCAACCCGTGCGCCTCTTTTGCCAGCGAGAAGGCCCGGTCCGGATCGTTGTCCTCCAGTTTGTGGGCAAGCGCGGTGAGAATGACTGCGCGCTGACGGCGATAGGCCTTTTTATCCAGGAGCTTGGACGTGTAGTTCCGCTCAAGGGTTTTCAACGCCTCATCCCAATGATGGGCAACCGCCTGATACCCGAGAACGGCTTTCCCGGCCCACTCAAGACCCGGCGCGGATTTCGCGGCCTCTTCGGCGTAATGGCGCGCGGCAACGGGTTCCTTCTGGCGTTCGGCCTCGACAAACAGGCCATGCAAACCGAGCGTTTTGGTTTGCGGATCGTCCAGCATGGCTTCAAAGCGCTGCCGCGCTTCGCCGTCCTTGCCGGCAAGCTGCGCCGTTTGCGCAAGAAGAAGTTTTGTCGCCGGTTCTTCGTTCAGCAGCTTGTCTGCATCAAGACCATAGCGGCGTGCCATTTTGGCATTGCCCGTGCCAAGTGCAATCAACCCTTGCGACAAAGCTGTGTAACCTTTGTCCTTCCGGCGCTGCTTGAAGAAACGGCCAGCGATTTGCGGCGACTTCAGGATCGCGCGGATAAACCCGACAACGACAAGAAACGCGACGAGAACAAGGCCCACCACCAGGGCCACCACCACCGGCGGCTGTTCCCAGACATAGCCGTTCCAGCTGACCGATATCGTTCCAGGCAAATCCGCCATCCAGGCAAACCCGAGGGCAGCCAAAAACAGCATGGCGAAAAAGATGAGGACGCGGATCATCGGTGTCGCTCCCAAAGTGCGCCGGACCATCCCGGCAGAATAAACTCAATTCCGGCCGGCCGTTGAACGGCCGCCGGCTCAGCTGTCGTTTTTCGCAAGCGCGCTCAGAACTTCCTGAGACGCCTTGTCCGTCAGCGCATCAACTTCAACCCGTGCCTCTGCCCGGTTTGTCCAGTCCGCCGCTGCGTCCTGACCCGCTTGCGGTAGATCCTTGGAGGCCGCAAGCGCCGCGCTCAAATCTCCCTTGGAGACAGCATTTTCCATCCGCCGCAAGACAGCATCCGGTCCGGTGCCATCTGCATTACCCGGCCCGCGAACCGCCACAAGCGACCGGGCACTTGCCAGGAAACTCTGGAGGACGTCACCGGACTCGTCCGGCTCTGCGAAGGTCTGGTAGACGCTGCGCGCAACATTCGGGAACTGCGCAATCAGCACAGACACCGGCTCCACACCGGTCTTTGCGTGTGCTTCAAGTGCAGACAGGTCCATATCTGCCGGAAGGCCGGCTTTGACGGCTGCAAGCTCGGTTTCATAAGGACGGCCCGAATCCACCGCCGACTTCAATGCCGACACAGACAAGGCCCGCGCTGCGGTCTCCCGCGCCGTTGCATCGCCCATGGTTGATTCAACTTGTGCCAGTCTCTTGGACAAGCTGTCGAGTTCAGCCCGCAAATCTTCAAGCGCTGCGTTGTTGGCAGCACCGACGGACTGAATGTCTGCCGAGAGGCTCGAAAGTGTTTCGGTGGCCCGTGCCTGGCTGTCCGCAAGAGTTTTCAAGGACACGTCTGAGGTCGACACTGCCGTTTGCGCAGCTTTTGCTGTTGCCTCGGTGTTCTGCAAACGCGTCTGAAGCTCGGTCAGCTGCGTCTCAAAACCTTTGACCTGACCTTCAAGGTCCGTCACGGAACCGGACAGTTTTTCCGTCTCTGACGATGCAGCCGTTGTGCCGCCTTCCAGTTCGGAAAGACGGGACTCGATTGGGGCGAGATCAACGGGTGCTGCGGCTTTCACCGTATCTTCCAGGCTGCTCAGCCGGGTTTCCAGCGGCGCCAGATTTACAGGCGTTCCGTCTGCAGACGTTGCAGAACCGGAAGCCAGATCTGCTTTCAAGGCATCAAAATCCTGCTTCAACGCATCGACGGCACCAGACACATCAGCTCCACCAGACTGGGCGGCTTCTGCCAAAGACTGCTCCACGGCAGCGACTTTGCTCTCCAAATCTGAAAGAGCTCCGCTGACGTCTTGTCCGGAAACAGTCGTTCCAAGCGCACTCAGCTGGCTTTCCAGATCCGAGATTTTCCGTTCTGCTGCTGTCAGCGCGCGGGACATCTCCTGATCCTGCTCAGGTGTCAGCTTGACGATGCCGGCCTGATAGAGACCAAAGCCTCCGCCGAGCACCAGGACGCCGCCGATCACCGCGGCGATCAGAACACCGAACGCACCAACACCGCTGCTTTCCTGAGCCGCGGGCGGATTGGAGAAACTTGCAGATCCGGATGCGGGTTTCTGCGCCGAACTACTGGAACTGGAAGACGGTTTGCTTGTTGCCGCACTTGCCGATGTGCTGCTCGAACTGCTCTTTCCAGCGTCCGTAGCTGATGTCGTCGGCTTCGAAGCGGACTGAGAGGACGTGCTACTTGCGGCCGAACCAGCGGGCTTGGAAGCGGTCGACGAAGACGAAGTCGCAGATGACGCGGCGCTCGACGGACGCGTTGAAGATGTTGAGGAACTTGTCGTTGGGGACGTTTTCGACTCGGCGGGCTTGGACGATCCGGATGTCCCGGATGCTGTCGAAGACGGTGATTTGTCGCGCACCTTCTCCGGCTTCAGATCAATTGTGACCGGGCGCTTCGATCCGGACGACCCAGAACTGGAGGCGGAGCTTCCCGATTTTGCGGATGAACCGGATCCTTTGCCATCGGATGATGATGTTCCGCCAGGAGTTTTGTTGTCACTTGCCATCTATCTCTCTCCCGCACCCAGCCAGTCCCAAGATCTTAACTATACACGTCTCTTTGCAAAGCGGTAGCACCGCGGCAAAGAGTCTTGCGCGCTGCAAAACAACGACTCCCCCGGTTCGGGTTAACACTCTGCTAACAACAGATCGAAGAGCGCATCTTCGCGCGGCGCGCTGGCGATATGAACGTCATTAAAGCCCTGGAGACCTGCTGCTGCTTGACCGGAAATTGCGTAGACCGGCAAATTGGAAAAAATGTGTTCTGGCAAATTGGCGGTGAGGAGCCTCGCGAGGATTTCGCCAGTGCGGCGCGAAAACACCAAAACACCGTCATAGTCTTCATTTGTCAGCCCTGGAAAGACAGTCTTTGGCAGGTCAGGAACAGGCTCCATTCGGTAAACGGGAAGGGTCTGACAAGTGAAGCCACCCTTTTCCAGAAGCCCCCCGAGATCGCCGGATCGCTGTTCTGCGGACAGATAAAGGACCTTGCGCAAGTCAGATCCAGCTGACGACAAGATCAGTTTGGCCAGACCCGCGACATCAGAATCAGCTGAGCGAACATCTTCAAAACCCACCGCCCGACAGGCTGCAGCGGTTTTGTCTCCAACCGTGAAGGCAGGCAGAGACGTCAATTGTACCAGCTGTGCGTGATGAGTGATCGCATCAACAGCACGGCGGCTGGTGAGCGCCAAAGCGTCAACACCGGCAAGATCAAAACTTGGCGGCGGACAGGGGCAAAATTGCAGCAGGGGCATCTCGTCCGCCTCATGTCCCAAGGCCCGCAACCGATCGGCAGTTCTCTTGCAGTCAGGTTGCGGACGGGTCACGAGGAAACGCATCGGCTCAGTGGCTCGAGAGGAACCCGGGCCCCATCTTGGCTTTCAAGGCTTCACCAGCGGCCTGGCCGATTTGAACAGCATCAGCTGCGCGTCCGGAACGCACCTCATCATGAACCTCGGAGCCGTCCGGTTTCAAAACTGTGCCTGTCAAGGTCAACTCGTCGCCGTTCAACAGGGCCAGACCACCAATCGGGGTTCTGCAGGATCCATCCAGAACCGCAAGGAACGCGCGTTCCGCATCCAAGCGTATTTGGGTCTCCCGATCATGGATTGCCTGCAGCATTTCAAGCGTCCGCTCGTCGCCTTCACGGCTTTCGATGCAGATCGCGCCCTGGCCAACAGCCGGCAGAAAATCCTCAGTTTCCAGAAGACTGGTCACCTCCCCTTCAAGGCCAAGTCGGCGCAAGCCTGCATAGGCGAGCAGTGTCGCGTCCACTTTGCCCTCTGCGAGCTTGCGCAAACGGGTCTGCAAGTTGCCGCGATACATCACCACATCAATATCGGGGCGAAGGCGTTTGATCATCGCCTGGCGGCGCAGCGAGCTGGATCCGACCACCGCGCCATGCGGCAAATCCATCAGGGTTTTGGCTTTGGGAGACAAAAATGCATCCCGAACATCTTCACGCGGCAGGAAGGCGGTCAGAGCCAAACCGTCCGGCAGAACGGTCGGCATGTCCTTGGACGAGTGCACGGCCAGATCAATACGCCCATCCAGCATGGCCTCCTCAATTTCCTTGGTGAACAGGCCTTTCCCGCCGACTTCCGACAAGGGCCGGTCCTGGATCTGGTCTCCGGAGGTCTTGATCACCACGATTTCGAAGGCGTCCTCTGGAAGGTCATGGGCAGCCATCAGCCGGGCGCGGGTTTCATGGGCTTGAGCCAGAGCCAGCGCGCTGCCCCGTGTTCCGATGCGCAAAGGATTTGATTGCAAGGTTTACCGTCCAAATGCTACGCCCGGCTAAAGACGCGCCGGGTCTGTTCGTTCTTTCTGGTATATGACCTAGCACAAATAACTGCGGCAAGACCAATGACCTTCGTCAATGAAAATCGAGCGGACACCCGATTAACGGTTCTGGGCATTGAAACAAGTTGCGATGAAACCGCAGCTGCCGTGGTGCGCGGACCGCTCGACAAAAACATTCTATCAAATGTCATCCGGTCGCAGATCGACGAACATACGGAATTCGGCGGCGTGGTGCCGGAAATTGCCGCCCGTGCACACATCGAGATCCTGGACAAGATTGTTGCCGAAGCGCTCCAGAAATCAAAATGTTCCTGGGATGATATTGATGCTGTCGCCGCAACGGCCGGCCCCGGGCTCATTGGCGGTGTGATCGTGGGCTTCATGACTGCCAAGGCAATTGCCATGGCCGCCGGTAAGCCTCTTATTGGAGTGAATCATCTGGAAGGCCATGCGCTCACTGCGCGCCTGACCGATGATCTGGACTTTCCGTTTTTGCTACTTCTTGTTTCTGGCGGGCACAGTCAGTTTTTGCTCGTACGCGGGGTTGGCGATTACGAACGCCTCGGAACGACCATTGACGATGCGATTGGTGAAGCGTTCGACAAGACCGCAAAACTTCTCGGCCTGCCCTATCCCGGCGGCCCGCATGTTGAGCAGATGGCGAAAAAGGGGGACGTGACCCGTTTCAAACTGCCGCGACCGCTGCTCGACCGGCCCGGCTTGGACATGTCGTTTGCTGGTCTGAAAACCGCTCTTCGCACGCAGGCAAAAAAACTGGAACCGGTCGATGATCAGACTGTTGCGGACTTGTGTGCCGCCTTCCAGCGTGCTGTCGCAGACGTACTCTCCGCGCGCACGAAATCGGCTTTGGAACTTTTTCGGGAACGTTATCCGGAGACAATACCGAGCATCGTCGTGGCAGGAGGCGTCGCCGCCAATCAGGAGATCCGCAGCAGCCTGCTCTCCGCTGCTGACGAGGCTGGCGCCCGTTTCATTGCGCCCCCCATGGCGCTTTGCACGGACAATGCAGCCATGATTGCTTGGGCCGGAATAGAACGTCTACTGGAAGGCCCCGTAGATGACATGAAGCTGCCGCCCCGTCCGCGCTGGCCACTCGATCAGTCCAACGCCGGTGTGCTGGGCGCCGGAAAAAAAGGCGCAAAAGTCTAGATGTCCTTAGAGACCGGGTTCCGGTAAAGCACGGATCTGCGCGAGGGCGGCTTGCACTTTCAAATTGAGCATGACCCGACCAATGTCCGCGCTGGCCAGGGACGGTTCTCCTATGACACCTGTTTCGCCAGTTGCTTTCAGCAAGCCGAGAACAGCATTGGCGAGATCGCGTACGCCATCGGCTTTGAGTGCCATTACTTCGGATGTGTCCCTTATTCCGGCATGTGTCCCGATCTGCTCTAAGCTGAACCCTTGTTCTTGAAGCTCAGTGATTTGCCCGTTTGCCTCGGTAAAATAGTAATCGCTGATCTGAAACACCTGGGCTGGGGCAGACGACCACCAACCGCCGCGCATCCGGTCCGCCGCAGCCTTCTGACCCCGCTGGGTGCTACCGCTGTCACCTATGAAGTAGACCCTTGAGAACCCGTGTTGGAGCAGGCTCTGCGCGGTACTCACCAAGATGTCTTCAAAGGTCTCTTCCGATATCGTCAAGGTCCCCGGAAACCGCATATGCCCTGTCGGCGGGTCGATATCTCCTTCCGGGACATAGGTCACAACAGGGGCAACCAGCGTCTTGCCAAGCTGTGATGCCAATGCACCAGAGGTGTACCTAACCACGATGTTGTGCTTCCCAAGCACCATGTGGGGACCGTTTTGCTCAGTTCCACCGGAAGGAACGATCACGTGCGTATAGCCCGCGTCCAGAGCTTTCCTGACCTCGGTCCAGGTTAGGTCCTCAAGATGCAAAGAGGGCGGGCTGTAGCTCTCATCAGCCACACTGTCCTGCGTTGGTCCGAGAAGGCACAAGAGGCACGCTGTTATGACGGAGAAGACTTGTTTCACTCGTCTGCTTACCCGCCGCCAGGCCCAAATGAACGGCTTCCACAACATCTCGTGGGAGGCGTGAAAAGGATTGGCCTCATGCCCGTCAATTCCGAATTTGAAGGTCTCTTTTTCTCTCGGAATATAAAGCGTCCCGAACAGCCAGTCCCACCAGGAGAAGACCAGCCCCATGTTCTTGTCCCAATGCCGGACTTCACTGCTGTGGTGGATCTGGTGCATGGCCGGGCTGACCAAATGACTGCTCAACCAGGCGGGATACGACAGCCAGATGTGCGAATGGCGCAAGTTGTAGCCGAACAGGTAGAAAAGAAAGATCCCTACGTTGATTCCAAGAATTGCGAAGATGTCAGGCGCGGGCCCGATAAACATCAACCAGAGCGCACGGGCGCCCGCTTCGCAGATAACCACTGCTGCACCCGTAACGATTAGATCAACGGGCGACATCCGGAAAACTGTAAGCGGCGTCAACACCTCTGCAGAGTGATGAACCTTGTGGAACTCCCAAAGGATCGGGACCTTGTGCTGCAGGTAGTGCGTGAAAAATACTGCAAAATCGAAGGCCAGCAGAAGCAGAAAGGAAAAGGCAAGAATGGACCAAAAACTATGGTCCGCTGCTTCGCCCGCTTGCAGCGTTGCAGGTTCAACCCAAATCCCATGGATGCTCGTTCCAAGCCAAGCCAAGGGAACAGCAACGAGAACACCCTTCAGCAATGCCATCCAGAAGTAATAGAGATAATCCTGCTTTGCAGACGGGTGCAGATAGATGTCTTTTGGGAAACAGTATTTGAGAAACGCAACGGTGGGTTTGCGGAAGCGATATACGACATAGACGATCGCCAGGGTGCTGAAAACATAGAGGACAAAAATGCGCTCGCTGGGAACGCCGATCGCCACGATAGACCGAAAAAGGGTCGCGACTGCAATTTCGATGTGTTCCATGACCAACGCCGCTGCGGTTTTCGACATAACAGCGATAGGTCAGACTGGTTAATCTCCGGTTAGGAATCACGTTGACGATCAATCTTTGCCAACCGTTCTTCGGCAAAGAAACAGGTTGAAATGGGAGCCGGTCACACCGGCCCCGGAGTTAACCGACAACCCGGTGCCCACGTCCACGCATGCAGTTCATGACGATCTGTTTGCGTTCGCCATGCGCGTTGAGAGCACCGCCGCCAGCCCCGATAGCCCCTCCGGCCAAGGCCCCGGCCACCGCGTTCCCGGCAGCGTTTTTGCCGTCGTCATCTTCAACTGCCGCAAGCACGCCACCAATCGCAGCGCCGGCCAAGGCAGCCATCTTGGTTTCGTCATTGAAGAGACGCCGCTGTTCGGCAAGAGCTTTACAATCTCCGAGATCCTTTTCGTAGGTATACCCCATCGGACCGTCGACGATCGGCCGGTAATTCGAACCGGTTTGACCGCAAGCCGTCAGACTAACAACCAAGACTGCAGTCACGGAAAGGCGTGGGAAAAGAGTGCCAAAATTCATCAGTGGGGGCTCCGATAAGCAATAAATTGGGTCGAAAGACCCCTGCCGCGGGAATTCTGATAGTTGATCCGAATCTTGAACTCAATCATTTTTTATTGTTTTACGATAATTTTTTAACTTGAAATTCATCCCGGGGACGGCTTTAGACAATCAAATCAGGCAGATATGCAACTTGGTCTTTTTCTGCCCGGGCGGGACTGATACGAAGCAGGCACCACAGCGCGCAGCGGAACCCCTGATGAAAATCTTTCACAAAGCCTATGTCTATCTGACCTGCGGACCGGAGCTTTTAGTGTTCGAAGAAGCCGACAATCCGCGGCCGGATCTTCAGGTGCCCGGCGGCACGCTCGATCCAGGCGAAAGTTATCTTCAAGGGGCAATACGCGAATTTTCCGAGGAGACCGGACTAACCTTGGATATCGCCCTCGAATCGTTCGCCGACCAGGATCACTTCATCGACAATGTGCCCGGTATTCTCGATGGCCTTCATCGCAGACGGCATTTTCACGGCACGATTCCGGAAAAGCCCGCTGACGAATGGGAACATTTTGAAATGACGCCAAGCGCGGGTGGAGCACCAATCCGGTTCCGCCTGTTCTGGGTTGATTTGTTCTCAGAGGAAGCGCCGCCCGAGACCCGTTATTTTGAAGGGTTTGGAGCGCAGCTTGAAACACTACGGTCGCGCATGGAAGGGCAGATCAATGGGGGCCGTTAAGTCGATCGGTGTCATCGGCGGCGGCGCCTGGGGCACCGCGCTTGCTTTAACTGCGGCTCGGGCTGGAACTACCGTGCGCCTCTGGGCGCGGGATCCTGCAACAGTCTCTGAAGTCCGGAGCAAGCAGCAGAACACGAAGTATCTGCCGGGGATTACGTTCGATGAAGATCTGAATGCAACCTCGTCTTTAAAAGATGCCGCCGATGCAGATGCGATTCTACTTGTGACACCGGCACAATCTACCCGAGCCATCCTAAGCGCTCTCAAAGAGACCGGCGCTGTGCGCGGACCTGTTGTCTTATGCGCAAAGGGCATCGAGCAGACCACCGGTAAGCTTTTGTCGCAGGTGATGAAGGAAGAGCTTCCCGGCATAGAACCCGGGGTCTTGTCCGGACCGAGTTTTGCTGACGATGTCGCTAAGGGCCTCCCGACAGCAGTTACCGTTGCCGCACACACGGCAAAAACAGCTCTGAGCCTTTGCGAAGCGCTGCAATCGCCCTGCTTCCGTCCCTATGCCTCGATCGATGTCCTCGGAACACAAATTGGCGGCGCGCTCAAGAACGTCCTTGCCATCGCTTGTGGCGCAGTGGCTGGAAGAAAACTTGGCGCCAGTGCGCAAGCAGCATTGACGGCACGCGGATTTGCAGAACTGAACAGGCTTGGCAGCGCGATGGGGGCACAAGGCGAAACCCTGACAGGCCTGTCCGGTCTGGGTGACCTTGTACTGACCTGCTCCTCTACTCAGTCGCGCAATTTCTCATTTGGAATGCGACTCGGTGAAGGCTTTATGGCCTCGGAGCTGATCGCCGCCGGCGGCAAGCTGGCTGAAGGGGCATACTCGGCGCAAGTCGCGGTCAAATTGGCTCAAAAGCATGAGATCGAGGTGCCCATTTGTGACACCGTCGCCCGGATGGTCAGTGAAGACATGACGATTGACGAAGCTTTGAACACCCTCATGGCCAGGCCGCTGAAATCAGAAACTGACTTTTTTTGAGACGCCTAGCACTGCAAAACACATCAACATGAAAAGGCTGCCCTTCTTGGCAGCCTTGTCTTCATGAGATTGTGCTTTGAGGCTCTTTTTGTAGTTTCCAGCCTCTTTCGGCCAGCATATGCCAAATGGCTGCAGCGATATGAGCTGTCATCAAGACGAAAAGTGCGAAGGCCGCTCGATGATGCAAAGATTGCGGCGGAGCCTGAGCTAGAAGGTCCGGGTCGGGAGTGTTGCCGCTCAGGATCTCGGGCGCAGCGCCTGTCAAAACCAATATGCCCACCCCGCTCACCAGAAGAATCACGGGCAGAACGCGCAGAAAGCCGAGAACCATCTTGGCCGCCCAATGTATCCCTTTTGATTGATGCCCAATCGTCGAAGCCTGTCCTCCTGCAACCAGCCAGACGGCTAAACGCACCAAGGACAACAATCCGGCGAGCAAACCAACCGCGAGATGGATCCTTAGGAACTCACCGCTCATGGATGGTATCTGCTGCGCCATGTAGCCCGTCGCAAGCGCCAACGCTACGAACACAGCAATCAACCAGTGAAGGGTTCGGGTTTTCGAAACGGCTCCAACCATCACGACCCATCCTCCTGTTCGATCGGCACGTAGAGTGCTGCATGAAACACAGTCCCCTTGAGCGCACCCGCAGCGCCGCTCTCACGGTATTTTTGGATTGCCGCGGCATAGTCATTGGCACTCTCCCACCTTGCAACATTCACAAGCTGGAACCTCGCTTTCGGCATGATTGATCTGTGAAGCTGGGTTTCGATGTAGCCCGGCTGGGTTTCCAGAAAAGCGCGCGCAGATTTCCAGCCTTCAATCGTTGTCTCAACCTGGTCCGCCGGCACTTCAAACGCATTTATGAGCGTAACCGGTTCTTTGGGTGACAACTCCTGCGCTGGCGTTTGAGCGGAAACTGACAGGGCCGATGCAGCAATCGCGAGAGTCCGGGTGGTTCGTTTACTGAGCATTTGCAATCTCCATTAAATAGCAAGCTATATTTATTTATATAGTATGCTATGTATCGTATATGCAAGACATGACATTCGAAAAAAATTCTTCAGCCGGATATCTGGCAAATCATATGGCGCGCCTGTTTGCGTCCGGCCTTCAACGGAGGATCAAACCCCTCGGGTTAGCAACCGGCCAATTCCCGGCACTTGTCGCGTTGTGGCAGAAGGAAGGCCAGACGCAGAAAGACCTGGTCGCCGCGCTCGACATTGAGCAGGCAACTCTTGCCAACACTTTGTCCAGAATGGAGCGTGATGGTCTCGTGATACGCAAACCGTGTGACGAAGACGGCCGGGTTCAGCGGATCCATCTCACACCTAAGGCGCGTGCACTCAAGGACGATGCCATCGATGCCGCCATGGCGCAAAACGCCGTTGCGCTGGACGATTTCACAGAAGAAGAGATTGCGCAGTTTCTGGAATTCATGCGCCGGGCAATTGCCTCAATGCAGGCCGGCTAGGTATCCCGGTCTCACGCTGGCTGGATCAGATCCCATTTGTTTCCAAACGGATCCTGAAACACGGCCACTGTGCCATAAGGTTCGCGCCGCGGGGCCTCCAGAAACTGGACACCCTTCTTCGACATAGCGGCGTAATCCCGATCGAAGTCATCGGTCGTTAGAAACATGTACACCCGTCCGCCGGTCTGGTTGCCGATGGCCGCCTGCTGCTTCGGCCCATCTGCCTTGGCAAGGAGAAGCCGCGTTTCCGTGCTACCAGAAGGGGCAACCAGGATCCAGCGCTTGCCAGGCTCCAACTCCGTGTCTTCAATCACCTGAAAACCGAGCACGTTGCCGTAAAATTCCAACCCTTCGTCATAGTCCGGTACGAGAAGTGACACGGCACTGATAAACTGTTTCATGAAGACGCTATCCTGCGGGAACGGAGCTCGCACCGCTATCACGGGCAACAGTCATTTCCAACGCTGCATCTGCAAGCATCCAAAGGAGTTCCCAACACCAACCTGCTCCGGTCTGCCTGGATCAGGCAGCCTTGTCCTGATCGTTTTCCCAGATGTCGCTGTTCAAAAAGTCGTCGACCGCCTTGCTCAGGGAACTGCTCACATCCGCCAAAACACGGCTGAGTTCTTCGACTTCATTGGAACTGCCGCGCGTTTCCGTGATGGCATTTTGCAGGACATTGACGTTATCAGTTGCGCTGCGGCTGCTTTGGGCCGCGCGCGCCATGGCCTCGCTGATTTCACCTGTTGCAGCGCCTTGCTCCTCGACAGCAGAGGCAATTCCCGCGGTCACCTCTTCAACCGTATCCATGTGCTGTCCGATGGACTGGATTGCCTCTACCGCACGGTTGGTGGACGATTGAACGGCCGCGACCTGAGATGAAATCTCGTCGGTTGCTTTTGCGGTTTGCGTCGACAGTTCTTTCACCTCAGCCGCCACAACGGCAAAACCTTTCCCCGCTTCACCGGCACGGGCCGCTTCTATCGTCGCGTTCAACGCAAGAAGGTTGGTTTGCTCTGCAATGTCACGGATCATATTGATGACATCGCCGATCTTTTCCGCCGTTCCGGCGAGCTCCTTGACATCGGTATCCGTCGATTTTGCCGTCTCGGCCGCCCCACGAGTGATGCTTAATGCACGGGTTGTGTGTTGATTGATCTCCTGAATGGAAATCCTGAGTTCCTCGGCAGCGGACGCGGACGACTGAACGCTGTCGTCAGACAACCGTGCCGCTGCGAGCGCTCCATCAGCGGAGTCTGAAGATGCCTCCGCGATCCCCACCAGTTTTTCCGACGTCGCACTCATGACGTCCGTTTGCGTCGACAGCTGCGACTGGATGTCAGAGATCTGAGTTTTGAAACGATTGACCAGCCTGTCCATCTCGGATCTACGCACGTCTTCCTGCGCACGGCGTTCCTGCGCCGCAGCCTCGCCTCGCTTCACCTCAAGGGCGTTGTCGCGAAACACCTTCATCGCCCGTTTCATGTCTCCAAGCTCGTCAGCCCGGTCATCATTTTCGACCACGGTGTCGAGACGTCCGTCGATCAGATCCCGGATGTTGCCGATCAGTTGTCCAAGCGGACGGGTGAAAGTCAATGCCAGCAGATATCCGCCCACTCCGGCAAAGGCGAACAAGACAACACCCGCAATCCCCATCCAGAACTTGAGATCGGTCAATGGCGTCATTGCTTCGGCTTCGGACTGCATTGCCAAAACCGCCCATGTCACACCTTGGTACTCAAAAGACTTGCCGACCTGAATGAAACGCCCATCCCGGTGCGCCGGACCGATCATGACTTTCGTCTGGCCATTCAAGGCCGCATCCGACGCTTCGGTTTGGAATTGGGTTTCAAGTATGTCGTTCCCATCCGTGAACCTGGAATTGTTCCGTAGGAACCCGTTCGACCCGACAATCAGCGTTTCGCCGCTGTCCCCCAATCCGGCAGACCGGTTCATCAGTTGATTGATCCGGTCAATCGGCATTTGGAAGACGAGAACGCCCGCTCTCTCGCCATCTTCGATTATCGGCATGGAGATGAAACTGGCCGGTGCACCATGGCTCGGTCCGTAGGGCGCAAAGTCAAAGAAGTGGATCGCATCCGCAGGACCATCATTTGCCGCACGAAACGCTCGCCCGAGATCCGTATCAGACCACGGACCACCCACCTTGAAATTGGTCGCATAGTCTTCTTCCTTGAAGACCGTGTAGATCAGGTCGCCGTCCGGGTTGAACAGGAAAACATCGTAGTAGCCGCGTTCGAGCAGAAATTCCCGAAACCAGGGATGAAACTCCGCGTGAGCCGCGTCATAGGCGGTTTCGCCTCCAGCGGTATCAAGGAGATGTTTTTCTCCAAGCGGATGTGGATTGTCGCGTATATAGGCAGCCTTCAGGATCTCTGTATGATCGCCTTCAATCTCTTGCCAAGCACCATCAAAGGCTGACAGAGCATCGTGCGCGAACGGGAGCGTACTGACGAGCTTCAGATCTGCTTCGATGGTGTGCAAATAGTCTGACAGCTCGCTAACACGGTTGGTTGCAATCGCTTCCAACCGGCTCTTTGTCAGCTTTTGAATTTCGCTGGATGCAGAAAAATAACTGCTCAGGCCAATGCCCGCGCCAACGGCCAGTGCAAAACCCAGAATCGCAGCTGGAATCTTAAAACGAATAGACAAACGATCCCACATGGAACCCTCCCTAATTACACGCGAGGGTTGGTGAGTACGGTTAATACATTATTAAATCTTCGGTTGCATTTCTCAAATTTTATGCAACCTACGCATATATCTCTAAGGCCGCATCAGAAAGAGGTCAGGGAGGTCGATATAAATTCGGGTAGCTTGAAATTGTCCGCCAAGAATTCCGAAAACATTGGAGGCTGGTAACAATCGACCACCACCGGAACTGATTCCCGGAACCTATTGCGCGCGGCGGTAGATCGACACGTTTGTAAAGCTCGCGACGTCGACGAGGTGCACGGTCTGGGTCACGGTGAGGGTTCTCCCATCTTCGGAAAGCTCCCGCTCCGCTTTCATGATGGTGAGGCCTCCGCGCCGGGCCTCGGACACCAGATTGCGGTCATTTGCAAAGACCAGCCGCATGGCATCGACCAAGCCGCTTTTCCCGAGCTTGACTTCAGGCCCATCGGGAACGGCTTCAAAGCTGTCGTTGGTGACATCTCCATCAGCTGAAACCTGGTTCATGGTGAAAACCGCCATGCCGAAATTGTCTTCAATCTTCAGCGTCGCACTTTTGGGCGGATCGCCTTGCTCGAATTCGCTGGCCTCAGAATCAAGGATCCAGGTACCGAGAAACGGAGCGATTTTATCTTCGATCATAACAGTCTCAGGTCAAACAAAGAAAAAGCCGCCACCGGGATACCCGGTGACGGCCTTGGGTGCAAACAAGGAATTGCTTAGCCCTTAAGAGCGTCCAGCTCGGCGACGATGGCATCGCCCATTTCAGCGGTCGACACAGTGGCTTCGCCTTCAGCTGCGATGTCCTTGGTGCGTAGGCCTTTGTCCAAAGCGTTGGCAATGGCCTTGTCCAGAAGATCAGCTGCTGCAACTTCCTCAAAGGAATAGCGCAGAGCCATTCCGAAGGATGCGATCATCGCAATCGGGTTGGCCGCACCCGTGCCGGCAATGTCCGGAGCAGAGCCGTGAACCGGCTCATAAAGCGCCTTGCGCTTGCCCGTCTTAGCGTCCGGCGCACCGAGCGAAGCGGACGGCAGCATGCCCAAGGACCCGGTCAGCATGGCGGCAACGTCTGACAGCATATCACCGAACAGGTTGTCGGTGACGATCACGTCGAACTGCTTCGGCCAGCGCACGAGCTGCATGCCACCGGCGTCCGCCAGCATGTGCTCCAGAGTGACGTCTTCAAAACCGTTCTTGTGGGTCTGCGTCACGACTTCGTTCCAGAGAACGCCGGACTTCATCACGTTCCGCTTTTCCATGGACGTGACTTTGTTGTCCCGCGTGCGTGCCAGCTCGAATGCGACCTTGGAAATCCGCTCGATTTCGTAGGTGTCATACACCTGCGTATCGACACCGCGTTTCTGGCCGTTGCCGAGATCCGTGATTTCCTTTGGCTCCCCGAAATAGACACCGCCAGTCAGTTCCCGAACGATCAGGATGTCGAGGCCCTCGATCACGTCCTTCTTGAGCGAGGAAGCATCGGCAAGTGCCGGATAACAGATCGCCGGCCGCAGGTTGGCGAACAGCTCCATGTCCTTGCGAAGGCGCAGAAGGCCGGCTTCCGGGCGAACTTCGTAGGCCACATTGTCCCACTTCGGACCGCCCACCGCACCGAAAATCACAGCATCCGCCGCCATGGCTTTCGCCATGTCTTCTTCGGAAATGGATTGCCCATGCGCATCATAGGCGGACCCGCCCACAAGACCTTCGTCGGTTTCAAAAGCCATACCGCCTTTGGCGTTAAACCAGGCAATGACCTTTTTCACTTCGACCATGATTTCCGGGCCGATGCCGTCACCCGGCAAAAGCAGCAAGTTTTGAGAGCCCATTTGGCGTACCATCCCGCAGATTATAGAAACAGATGGCGTTGGGTTACCGCGCCTGCCGCTTTCTGGCAAGGCGCGGGATGTTGCAAAGAACTCAAGCAACGCCTACGGAAAGGTCAAGCGCGCTGCGTAAGTTATAAGCAGGCCTCAGTGCACGGGCTGCTGGAAAAGTTGTCCGAGCGTTGCTTCGGCAATGCCAACCGGATTGCCCTTCGCTTCACTTTTCAAGCTTGCGATCTGGCGGCCCAGGATGTCCTTGCGATCGACACTCAGGCCGACCGGCAGGTGCAAAATGGCTGCCGAACAGCGCAGGAGCGGAAACTTCCTTGAAATACCGTGGCGGTCAGACGCCTCAATGTACCCCTGAAGCCGGTCCGCCGGATCATAGAGGCTCTCTGCCTGATGGCGGAATTCCTCTTGCAGATCATAGACCATCCGCCGCATTTCTTCCGACGTCCGCCCGCGGGCGCCAATGAAAAAGTCGTCCCCGCCAATATGGCCGGCAAACACGTTCTCACTGGTCGCCATGCGCTTCATCAATTCGGAGAACAACAGCAGTGCCCGGTCTCCAAGCGTGAAGCCATAGGCATCATTGAACGGCTTGAAGTTATCGAAATCGAGATAGCAAAATGACCGCTCTATGTCCGGACTTTGGGCATCGTTTTGGACATATTGAATGATCAGCGCGTTGCCGGGCATTTTGGTCAACGGGTTCTGGTTTTCCGCTGCCCGCATCCGGACTTCATTTGAGATTTTCAGCAAGGATGTTGTTGTCAGGAAGCCGCTGTATTTGCCGTTTTTCGTGATGATAATGCCGCCGGCCTCATCATCTTCATCCGCGACCATCGCAACGAGCTGATCAAGCGGCGTATTGACGTTGGCCACCGGGCACCGGTGCGTAAACGCCGCCAGGCTGTTGCTCATCACCGGGTTGAGCAGAAGATCCCGACCGAACGGCATATAGACGAACGTTTTGATATCCTTTTCCCGGATCAGACCACGGGGTTCGCCGCTCGAATTGATCACCGGAATGAAAGGATTAGCACGGCCAGCCCGCAACAGATTAAGGACTTCCTCCATCCGGGCATTGTCCTGAAGCGGCACCAGCGGCCGGATTTCACGGGCCACCAGATCAGCATCGTCCCGCGGCATCATTGGCGTGCGTTTCACAGCTGTGGCCACAACCGGATAACGGATTTCCGCTTCTTCCAGATCCTGGAACGGCCGCGACACCAGATACCCCTGGATCAAGTCGCAGCCGATTGCCTTGCAGACCGCGAGTTCCTGCGTGGTCTCAACACCTTCTGCGACCACGCGCATACCAAGAACATGGGCGATATCTACGACGGTTTTCACCATCAAACGCTTGCGGGAGTCGGTGTTGATTGACTGGATGAAAAACCGGTCCACTTTCAAAATATCAGGCTCAACCTCATACAAGGATTTCAGCTGCGCGTATCCGCGGCCATAATCGTCGATTGCAAAACCGAACCCGAGTTCGCGCCCGCGTTTGGTGAACTCGTTCAGCCGGCACGTCTCATTAACGTCCCCTGTTTCGCTGACCTCCAGGATAATCTGCGCGGCGGACAGATCCCCCTCGTCCAGCAGAAGCCGGGTCTCGTCGAACAAGAAGCCGTCGACGTCCAACAGGCGGGCATCGACGTTCAGGAACAGTTTGGTCTTGCCGCGATTGGGCATTGCGACAAACTTACGGATCGCCTTTTTCCTTAAAAGACATTCCAACTCGACCAGAACACCGGCATCTGCTGCGAAATCAAAGACATCACAAGGCGTTTGAAATCCAAGTTGCCCCACATTGCGCAGCAACGCTTCAAATCCATATCCGTCGCCGGAATGCGCATCAACTATGGGCTGAAACGCGTAATCGAGGAGCGTTTCCGCGCTTTCAAGGAAAGCATGCGTACTTGGAAATCCATTCAGCAATGGGACGAACGCCGGTTGTGCCGTCATGAAGTAAGCCTTGTTTTTCAAGGTGTTGACGGTTGAAGCTTATCTGTGGCGCGCAGCCAATGTGTGTAACTTAGACGGCGAAATTACTTGTTGGTTATCAATTGGTTACGGCAACAAAAAACCGTTTCAATCCAATATGTTGAGATTGCTAAAATTGACACTATCCGGTTTGAGTTTCGAAGCTGGTGCGTTTTTTGAAACGTGATGTTTCCTCGCCGTTAATTTTTATCGTGAGGCCATCAATTCTATTGTCGCCGCGCCGGCTCAAGACGCCGTCAAAACACACCCAACGCCTGAAGCATCAGGTTCAATGCAAGGGCCGTCATCACCCATCGGAATCCCTTTTTGAATGCCTGCTCATTCATCCGCCCAAGCAGTTGGCTACCTGCAAGTGTTCCAAGAAATCCGCTAGCGATCATCGCTATGATAAGACCCAGCCAGGGCGCAAATGCAAATCCCAGAAGGCCGAAAGCAGCAATCTTGAAGACATGCATCATCATGGCCGTAACCGCTTGATTTGCAACGAATTGATGGCGGGTGAGACCTAGCGTAGACAGCACCGATCCGCCAATCGGCCCGGCGGCTCCGAAAAACATGGACAGGAACGTCGACGCAAAACCGGCGCCGGCCATGGCCCGTTTTTTCATACCGCCCAATTTCGGCGGTCTGCCCCAAACCACCCAAACGACAAACAGGGCGATCCCTGCTCTCAAGATAGCAGCCGGCAACTGAACCGCGATGGAGCCTCCCAGCGCCGCCCCTGCCGCAGCTCCAATTGCGAACCAAACAGCTATTAGCCAATCGACATGTTTGATCTGGACCATCGCCCGGCCCGCATTGGAGCCGAATTGGACAACGCCGTGCACGGGAACCAGGGCATTCAGCGGCATGATCAGCGCCATGATCGCAATCAAAGCAATACCCCCGCCCAAACCGACGGCTGCCGTCAAAGCAGATGTGAGGAAGCTGCAAGCAACCAGCAGCAGCGTTGCCAGACCCGACAGGTCTTGAGGAACGAGGAAGTCAACCGGGCTCACGCTGTCACGACCATCGTGTGTTTGCGTAATTAAGCGCCTCGCGAACATCGAGCTGGCGCGTAGAATTGCCACTGCGCACGTAGAAGATCGATGATTTGCCTTCTTCGAGGTACACAGCGCGCGGTGCCGGCCGGATGATGATCATCGCAACATCTTCCCCGCCAACACTAGAAAAAACCGTATGAATATAGGGACATAAATCACCTCCAAGGTTCTTCGAAACGATATCATTGACAGTTCGCTCAAAGGCATCGTGATCGGGGCTCCGCAGGGTGGCAAGGTCTTTGGCAAGGCCAAGCGGTTTGCCGTCGTCATCGACACCAACAATCAGATGCCCGCCTTTGGCGTTGAAGAACCCGGCGATTGTTTTCGCAATCACCTTTTCTAGTCCGCGATTGATCCTGTTTTCCTGAACGTCCCACCGCAGCGATGATTTGAACTCGACCCGATCAGTCTCACCCTGCGCAATCAGTTGCGGAACAAGCGCAATTTGTTCTTCGCGCAGGGATTTGTAGGCCTCACTGGCCCGCAGATAGTTGCGGGTGAAAACACCGAAGGCCAGACCCACGATGGCACCAACGAGTGTGTAGGCAACTGCGACGTCCCAATGACGCGGCAGAAGCACAAACCACAAACGGGCGTTCAAAAACTCGATGAGCAGGGGCGCCGTTTCTGAAAAACGCGCCAGTTCCCACCAAACCACCACCAGATTGAGCGGATGAATAACAAGAACACCGACAATGGCACCAACAAGCACATAAGTTGGGATGATCGGCAGACGGGAAGATAGAAAAGACACGGCAGGAACCCGAAATGAAAACGCCGGAGTAACTCCGGCGTTTTCTAGCACATATGATCAGGCTGCGCGCGGCATTGCCGTTTCAACCAGTTTGACCCAATAGGAACAACCAACTGGGATGAGTTCGTCATTGAAATCATAAGCCGGATGGTGCAGCCCGGCGCTGTCACCGTTGCCTGCAAAGATGAAAGCACCCGGACGTTCTTCAAGCATGAAGGAGAAGTCTTCACCGCCCATCATCGGGTCAATCGACCGGTTGACCTTGCCTTCTCCGGCGATGGTCTCGGCAATGCCAGCTGCAAAGTCGGTCTGCTCATCGTGATTGGCCGTAACCGGATAGCCGCGCAGGAACGTGAGCTCAGCGGTGGCACCAAATGCATCAGCAACAGAGGTCACGATCTTATTCATGCGCTCTTCTGCCAAATCCCGCATCTGTGGGCTCAAGGTCCGAACGGTACCGCGCAAGGTGACTTCCTGAGGGATAACGTTAAACGCATTCCCGCCGTTGAAGACGGTAACCGATACAACGATAGAATCCAGTGGGTTGGCATTCCGGCTCGCAATCGTCTGCAGGGCATTGACCATGTTCGTGCCGGTTACGATCGGATCGATGGTTTCATGCGGCTTGGCCGCGTGACCACCCCGCCCGGTGATGACGATTCGGAACTCATCGGTCGCGGCCATGATCGGTCCTTTGCGGATCGCGAACTCGCCAACCGGCATACCCGGGAAATTGTGCATGCCGTAAACTTCATCGATCGGCCAACGGGTCATCAGACCATCATCGATCATGGCTTTTGCTCCGGCGCCGCCTTCTTCGGCCGGCTGAAAGATCACGACAACGGTGCCGTCGAAGTTACGGGTTTCTGAGAGATACTTTGCAGCGCCCAGAAGCATCGCGGTGTGGCCATCATGGCCGCACGCATGCATCTTGCCCGGGACTTTCGACGCGTAGGGTTTTCCGGTGATTTCCTCGATCGGAAGTGCATCCATGTCTGCGCGCAGTCCGATCGTCTTGCCAGCACCGCCATTCTTGCCCTTGATCACGCCGACAACACCGGTTTTGCCGATGCCAGTGACGACTTCATCCAGACCGAAGCTTTCCAAGAGCTCGGCAACCTTGCCGGACGTGCGGACCGTTTCGTAGAGGATTTCCGGATTTTCGTGAAAGTCGCGGCGCCACGCTGTGATCTCATCAGCCAGATCTGCGAGGCGATTTACGATGGGCATGAAGAACTCCTTGAAAAACTTCAGTTTTGAAGGGGTGTCCGCGTCAGCGCATGATGTGCGGCCAAAACGGAAGGGACTGTCAGTTGGTGGAAAATGTCACACATGCGAACGGTTTGGCAAGGATGTCCGTACTCGAACCGGACGTCAGGATTGTTTTTCCGCCACCTTGTAGACGCGCGTATTCTTTATTTCGTTATCCTCCAACTGACCGACAACAGGCACTTGGTATTCGGCCAGTTCCTTGAGCCGTTCCTTCGGCAGATAAGACCGGCCCGGATCACCGACATAAACCTCGATTTCGGCCTCAATCAGCGCGTCCAAGAATGTCATAACCTGATCGGCCATGTGCCGGTCGTAAAACACGTCCCCGCAAAACACGACCTCAACATCCGGAACAGAAGACCGGGTGATATCTCCCTCGGCGAACGTAGCAACGACGCCATTCAAGTCCGCGTTAATCCGGGATGCCGCGATGGCAAATGGGTCAATGTCGACCCCTTGACAAGAGTCGGCACCTGCCATTTTTGCCGCAATGGCAACAAGACCAGACCCGCAGGCGAAGTCCAAAACCCGCTTGTCACGCACCAATTCAGGGTGATCGAGAACATACCGGGCCAGCCCCTGGCCGCCGGCCCAGGCAAACGCCCAAAAGGGCGGAGCCAGACCAAGCTCGCCCAGCTCCTCCTCCGTTTTTTGCCACAGATCCATCGCCTCATCTGCAACATGAAGAGAGATCTCTTCCGCATGCGGCACGGGCCTTATCCGGGTTTCTTCCCGGATAAACTTTTCAGGATCGGTAATTCGGGCCAAAAGCGTTTCCAAAAACCGGGTGTCGGATCAGGCTGGCTTGGACAGTCCGCCCATTTCGCAGACGATCTTCCATTCCTCTTCCGTGACGGGCTGAACCGACAGACGCATGGAGGTCACCAGGGACATTTTTTCCAAACGCGGCTCCGCCTTTACCTGTGCCAGTGTCACCGGGTTCGGCATGTCGCACACGGCCTTGAAGTCCACGCATTCCCAACGTGGATCATCCGTTGTGGTGTCTGGATGGATCTCGCTGCAGACCTCAACAACACCGACGACTTCCTTGCCGATATTGGAGTGATAGAAGAAGGCTTTATCGCCAATCTCCATGGCCCGCATGTTGTTGCGCGCCTGATAATTGCGAATGCCGTCCCATTGTTCACCGGCATCGCCCTTGGCTTTTTGCTGCTCCCAAGACCACTTGTCCGGTTCGGATTTGATCAACCAGTACTGCACTTATGCATTCTCCGGGTTTTTCACGACCCAATTCCAGGGCCGGATTTCAACGCTCTCAAACAAACCGGCTTTTGCGTACGGGTCTTCCTCGGAGATCGCAAGCGCTTCATCCCGGTTGGCCGCTTCAATCACCACAAGGGACCCGGTCATGTTGCCATCGTCATCCAGAAACGGTCCAGCTGCCTTCAGGCCATTTCCCATGCCTTTCAAGAAAGCGATATGTGCTTCGCGGTTATCGAGACGTGTTTGCAGGGCACCGGGTTTGTCGGTGCAGATCAGGGCATAAAGCATTGACGGTTTCCCATTAGACAGAGTGACGGTGAACCTAGTGCCCCACCGTCACAAACTCAATGCCGCCGGAGTGCCCAGCGGTACACTGCTTCAGCAAAAACAGACGTTTCATTCCAATCACGATTGCGTCGACGGAAGCCCGGCCGAAGTCCAGAACTCCCGGTCGCAAAGCCATCGTTTCTGAAAACTGCTCGACAAGCGGATTGTATGGGTGTTTCTTTGCGCTCCCGGCCATCATCTTTCTGCCGGCCGCTTTGAGATTGGATTTTCATGTCTATTGGATTTGTGCGCTCGGCCATTGTGCTGGGCCTTTTGGCCGTTGTTGGTCCCTTCGCCATTGACCTTTATCTGCCGGCCATGCCGCAGATCGTGGCTGATTTGAATACAGACGATGCGGCCGTCCAGTTCACGTTCACCGTGTATTTCATCGCGTTCGGTTTGGCGCAGCTGATCTATGGCCCCCTTGCCGATCGCTATGGCCGGCGCCTGCCCGTGTTTCTCGGGCTTGTCGTCTATATTATCGGGTCCTTGATGTGCGCCTGGGCTGCTGATGTTGACGCCTTGACACTCGGCCGGCTGGTTCAGGCGATTGGAGCAGGCGCGCCCATGGTGATTGTGCGCGCTGTTGTCCGCGATCTGCATACCGGGACCGAAGCAACCCGCCTTATGGCGCTGGTTATGCTGGTCTTCAGCGTCTCGCCGATGCTGGCACCACTGGCTGGCAGTGTGCTCATCACATTCGGCAGCTGGCGGCTGATATTTCTGACCCTTGGCGTTCTGGCTTTCGCATCGATGGTGATGATCTTTTTCCAGCTGCCAGAAACGCTGCCGCCCGAGCAGCGCAGCAAAATTGATGCAACTGCCCTGGTTCGCAGCACGATTTATCTCTTCGGTGACGCCCGCTTTTTGGGACTGACTTTGATTGGCGGATTTGCGCTGGCAAGCTTCTTTGTGTTCATTGCCGCCGCACCACTGGTCTACATGACCCAATATGAGCTCACCCCGACTGGCTTCAGCATTGTCTTTGCGATCAACGCGGTTGGTTTCTTTGCCTCGTCTCAATTCGCCGCCCCCTTGGGCGAACGCCACGGCATGGCCCGTGTTGCCTTTGTGGGTGTGGGTGGTTTCACGGCGGCGACAACGACACTGTTCATCCTGGTCTGGTCGGGAATAGACGGCCTGCCGGTCCTGATGGCGCTTTTGTTTATTGCAAACTCGTTTCTGGGGCAGGTCATTGCTCCTGCGATGGTCATGGCTCTTGAAGACCATGGCGAACATGCAGGGATGGCGTCCTCGCTCGGCGGCACGCTGCAGATGGTGGCCGGCGGTGTGATGATCGGCCTCTGCACACCGTTCTTCGACCGGACGGCCTTGCCGCTAACAGGCGCGATCGCCGCCTGCGCTATAATCACTTTGGCGCTTGCGCTTGTGACATTCCGGCCGGCACGCCGTGGAGACGCCCCGGCCGAATAACCTGGTTCAGGTGGCGCTGCCGATCTCGTCCAGCTTTTTCTGCAGGGACAATTTATCGAGCGACGTCAATGGCAAGCTTGTAAAAATCGAAATCCGGTTGCTCAACATCCGGAACGCCTCGGCAAAAGCCAATTGCTGCTCGGTCTCGTTGCCTTCCACCGCCACAGGATCGGGCACACCCCAATGCGCACTCATCGGCTGCCCAGGCCAAACCGGGCAGCTTTCCTTGGCCGCATTGTCACAGACCGTAAAGACAAAATCCATTTCCGGGGTGTCTGTGGACGCGAATTCGTCCCAGCTCTTTGAGCGGGCATCTTCAGTTTTGTAATTCATCTTTCCAAGGAGCGCCAAAACTTCCGGCCGCACAGATCCGGAGGGCGTTGAGCCCGCGGAATAGGCCTTGAAACGGCCCTTGCCGTCTCGGTTCAGGATCGCCTCGGCCATAATCGAGCGGGCGGAATTGCCCGTACACAGAAAGAGAACATTGTAGGCTTTATCTGGCATTACAAACCTTCCCGATGGTCTTCATATGACGTTGTCTCGGCTTGGCAGGTCACGATTTCCATAACCTGCGCGCATAAATCCGGGTGGCCTCCACAACAATCAGCCAGCAGAAACGTCAGAAGATCGCGCGTCCGGTCCATATTCGCGAAATAGCGGATGCTACGGCCTTCCCGTTCGTTCTTCACGAGCCCTGCCTGAAGCAGAACGCTGAGATTCGCGGACATGGTGTTTTGCCGGACACCCAAAACCTCTCCAATTTCTCCCGAGCTCATTCCGTCCGGCCCGGCCTTGATCAAAAGACGGAAGACGTCCAATCGTGTTTTTTGGCTTAGAGCGCCGAAGGCCCCCAATGCGAAATTTATATCCATAAATCATGATATATTGATTTATTGGCGACTGGCAAGGCATTTTGCAGGCTTGTTCGTCCCTGTCCCGGCAGCCCGATGTCGGAAAAATCGCTTGAGTAGATTGAAAAGAACTGATCCTCTCTCCGCATCGAGATCAATTCCATCGAACAGTCAAAGCGTTGATACCAAACGCATTGCTTCGACAGCAAAACAAACAGTCGAAAGAAGCGCCGATGTCAGAAGCAGATTTTGCCGTGACAGAATTTGAGGATCGTGCTGATCGGGCTCAACGCTTGATGCATGAACAGAGTCTCGACGCGCTTTTATTCACGACCGAGGCCGAGGTCCGGTATTTTACAGGGTTTCGCACGCTCTTCTGGCAAAGCCCAGCGCGGCCCTGGTTCTGTATTCTTCCAAGATCCGGCAAACCCATCGCCGTCATCCCGCAAATCGGCGCGCATTTGATGGCCAGCACCTGGGTTGATGATATCCGAACATTTGCAGCGCCTCACCCCACAGATGAGGGGGTCAGTCTTCTAAGCAATGCGCTCAAACCCTACGCGGTGGTCGGGATGCCGATGGGCCGCGAGAGTTCCCTGCGCATGCCGCTCATGGATTTCGAACGGATCAAGGCAAACCTTCCCGGCACCGAACTCCGGAACGCCAGCGCGCTTGTCCAGTCGGTCCGCCATATCAAGTCGGAAGCCGAAATTGCGATGCAACGGGAAATCTGCCAGATCGCCTCGCGCAGCTTTGAAAGCGCGGCCAACCTGTTTCACGAAGGCCAAAGCCTGATGAGCGCCTTTCGAAGGTTCAAGATCGATCTTCTGGAGCGCGGCGCGGACGATGTGCCCTATCTCGTCGGCGGTGCCGGTCCGGGCGGGTATGGCGATGTGATTTCACCGCCCACCGATGCACCACTTAAGGCAGGTGACGTGCTCATGCTCGACACGGGCGCGGTTAAAAACGGCTACTTTTGCGACTTTGACAGGAATTATGCGATCGGCCATGCCAGCGATCCTGTCCGGCAAGCTCATCGCAAACTTGTCGAAGCGGTGCATGCCGCGGCCGCCATTGCCCGGCCCGGCAAAACCTGCGCTGATATTTTCACCGCAATGACCGATGTGCTTGGACAAGCAGACGGCGACGTCGGCCGGATCGGGCATGGCCTCGGCATTCAGCTGACGGAAACACCGTCGCTCACTGCATTCGACACAACGGTCCTTCAGGAGCGTATGGTTCTGACCCTAGAGCCCGGCATTGATCTTGGCGGTGGGAAGATGATGGTACACGAGGAAAACATCGTCATCCGGGATGGTGCGCCGGAATTCCTGAGCACCCCGGCAGACCTGGAAATTCCGGTCATTCAATAACAAGAGCGCACGACATGGACCTCAATTTCCAAACAGACAACGGCCTTGCCCACAAAGCCGCCCTTGGGCTGATCGTTCTGCAGGCGGACGAGACGATCGAAAACGAATTCCGGCCCCTGTTCGACATCGACGGCGTGACCTTAAATCACACCCGCATCGAAAGCGCCCCGGAAGTCACAGCCGAAACTCTGATGCGCATGAAAGCGCAACTGACAGGGACCGCTGCCCTTCTCCCGAACGCCCGGGCGCTGGATGTCATTGGCTATGCCTGCACTTCGGCGTCGACCGTTATCGGCTCGGCGGAAGTTGCCAAAGCCGTTCAAAAGGCACATCCGACCGCCAAAGTAACCAACCCGGCTACAGCTGTGCTGGCCGCGCTTGAGCACTTGAACGCAAAAAAGATCGGGGTGGTCACGCCCTATATCGCCGAAGTTTCCGAAGCGGTTGTTTCTCTGCTTAAAGACAATAGTCTTACCGTTGTGCAGTTATGCTCGTTTGGCCAATCCGAAGAAGCCGTGGTGGCCCGGATTTCACCAGCCTCGACGATGGATGCCATTTGTACGGTCGGAAAGGACAAGGACGTGGATGCCGTATTCGCCTCCTGCACCAACTTGCGGACGTTCCCGGTGATCGAGGCCTGCGAAGCAAAACTCGGCAAACCGGTGATCAGTTCCAACTCGGCCCTTGCCTGGCACATGATGAAGCTGGCCGGGATTGAAACCAAAGGACGCGGACCGGGCCGGCTGTTTGATTGACACCTAATCAATCTTGAATTTTAAGAAAAAAAAATGCCATCATTTGGCGAGCAAGGCGCTCGAGCCAAACACTCTGCATTGCAGTCTCAGGAGGCGGGACAGTGGACTATGTGGCAGGCTTCACTTTAGGTCACTTTCTGGACCCAGATCGCACAAATTGGCAAGCCACTGGGCCAAGACCAATTTCATGGGCAATTTGGTACCCGGCAGATCTGGATTCACCCACCGAAGAACAATTAGGCGGCGCCAAAGACAGACCTTATCTGTCCAACGGTCCGGTAAGCCTGGACGCCGCCATAAGTGGTCAACAAAGCACTTACCCGCTCATTGTCATGTCACACGGCACAGGTGGGTCCGCTCTCGGCATGGGATGGTTTGGCCGGCGCTTGGCTGAAAAAGGTTACATCGTCGTTGGAGCGAACCATCATGGAAACACAGCGATTGAGCCCTACCAGCCGGAAGGGTTTCTATGCGCATGGGAACGCAGCCGGGATCTTTCCACACTCTTGGATAAATTCGTCAGAGACCCAAAGTACGGCGATCACATTGATCAGAAACGCATTTTCGCGGCTGGTTTTTCTTTGGGCGGGCACACCGTGATCGCGAGTGCCGGCGCAGTTTACGCCAACGATCAGTTCCTCGCATGGCTTGCAGATCAACCCGGCGTAAACGGGCCGCGCGAATTTCCGGATTTGGGCGACCACGTGGAGCAGCTGATGGAAAACTCTGCGCCATTCCGGACATCTATGACCCGCGATGGGCAGTCCTATCATGATCCCCGGATAAAAGCCGTTTTCGCAATGGCTCCCGCACCGACGGTTCGCGGGTTCAACACGGACAGTCTAGCCGAAATCACAGTGCCGATTTACATCCAGACCGGAGCTGCCGATCAGGAATGCCCGGTCGAGAGCTGCACAAATTGGCTGGGCGCGCAAAATCCGTCTTTCCAGATTGAAATTCTGGATGGCGACGTCGGACATTATATCTTTTTGAGTGAGCCTACCAAATATGCCATCGAGGATGTTCCCGAAATTTCGATCGATCCCGCGGGCATTGACCGCCGAACCATCCATCAACATGCCGCTGCCACCGCCGATCGTTTCTTCTCTGCAACAGAATGAAACCCAAAGGCCGGATCTGGCCGCTTTGCGTATTGACTCTCAAGGTTTTCCGGGCAAAAAGAGCGCCGTCTCGAATTTTGTCGAATGTGAGTTTCCGATGACCCGGCTGAAAGCCGACATTCTGGATATGATGTCTGAAGCCCTTGCTAGCGTGACCTTCATGCGCGGCGGGACGATGACGCCTGCCAAAGCCACATTCAAGCACACGACAAAAACTACCAAGACCACCGCTTAAGGTGCCGCTCATCCCGCCTCCCCGGGGATGGGAGGCGCCAGGAAGCTGGCATGCCTGATATCCTCGGCAGCCGGTGAAGCGGGGAGACGGACAAGGACAGTCACATGGGTTTCAAGATCGCAATTGCTGGGGCAACCGGAAACGTTGGCCGGGAGATGCTGGACATTCTCGCAGAGCGCGGCTTTCCGGCGGACGAAGTCGTCGCGCTGGCGTCCCGCCGCTCTCAAGGCACGGATATTTCCTTCGGCGACAAAACGCTGAAGGTCCAGGCGATGGAGAATTATGATTTCTCCGACACCGACATCTGCCTGATGTCCGCTGGCGGCACCATTTCCAAGGAATGGTCTCCAAGGATTGGTGCGAAGGGCTGCGTTGTGATCGACAACTCGTCCGCCTGGCGCTACGACGCGGACGTGCCATTGATCGTTCCGGAAGTGAACGCCGATGCCATCACCGGCTTCACCAAGAAGAACATCATCGCCAACCCCAACTGCTCCACTGCGCAGCTCGTTGTTGCGCTGAAGCCGCTGCACGATCATGCCAAGATCAAGCGCGTTGTTGTCTCGACCTACCAGTCGGTGTCCGGCGGCGGTAAGGACGCCATGGAAGAGCTGTTCAACCAGACCCGTGCCGTGTTCGTGAACGACCCGATTGAGCCGGAAAAGTTCACCAAGCGGATTGCGTTCAACGTCATTCCGCACATCGATGTCTTCATGGAAGACGGCTACACCAAGGAAGAATGGAAGGTGCTGGCCGAAACCAAGAAGATGCTTGATCCAGCCATCAAGGTCACCTGCACCGCGGTCCGCGTCCCGGTCTTCATCGGCCACTCCGAAAGCGTCAACATCGAATTCGAAAACGAGATCACGGCGGAAGAAGCCCGCAACATCCTGCGCGAAGCGCCGGGTTGCCTAGTCATCGACAAGCACGAAGACGGCGGCTACATCACGCCGTATGAATCTGCCGGTGAAGATGCGACTTACATCTCCCGCATCCGCGAAGACGCAACCATCGAGAACGGCCTCAACATGTGGGTTGTCTCCGATAACCTGCGCAAGGGCGCGGCACTCAACACGGTGCAGATCGCCGAGGTTCTGGTGAACCGAGGCCTGATCACTCCGAAAAAGGCAGCAGCCTGATCCTTCTTAAGCGGGCGCCATTCGGCGCCCGTTTTTTATTCTCCCGCCAGCAATTTTCAAAACAAGGAGCCCGGCACCATGCCCGAGGCTTTTTCCGGATCCTATCAGGATTTCCTGACAACCAAACCCGATGCCCGGTTTACCGACTGGCTTGCCGCCCGCGCCGAACCGCACTGGAGCGCCGCCACCGGTCATGCCTTCACCAAGGCCATCGGCGACGGCAGCATGCCGGATGACGCCTATGCCCGGTATCTGATTGAAGACTATACCTTCATCACCGATCTCGCTTCGACACTCGGATATCTTGTCGCCAAAGCGCCCTCCATGCGCTCCAAAGCCCGCATGTCTGGTTTTCTGGCTTTGCTGACGTCGGAGGAAAACGACTATTTCCTGCGCTCTTTCGAGGCGCTTGGCGTATCTCCTTCCGTCTATGAAACAGCCGCTCAAGGTCCAGTGACCCGAGCGTTCGCGGAGCTGCTTCTCACCTCCTCCGGCAAAGGCACCTATGCCGAGGGCCTGGCCTGCCTCCTGTGCGCCGAGTGGTGCTATCTGACCTGGGGTTTGCGCGAAGCACAAAAGCCACGCCCGCAACACTTCTATCTCGCCGAATGGATCGATTTGCATGCGGTCGAGGGTTTTGTGAGTTTCGTCAACTGGATCCGCGAAGAGATGGATGCCGTTGGCGGCTCGCTTGGCGCAGATGAACAGGAGCGGCTGGCAGTGATCTTTACCCGCATGAGCAGGCTTGAAACGGCGTTTTTTGACGCGGCCTGGACGGGCGAAGCAGCTCTTCCGGCTGATCTTGCCGCGCGGTCTTAAAGAGAATGTTCGTCTATGAAGCTGCCGCTCTTGGTGCCGCCGCCCTCTGGGCTCTAACCGGCTTGATATCGGCTGGGCCGGCGCAGCACTTGGGTGCGATTGCCTTTAACTGCACCCGCATGGTGCTCGTCGCGCTGATGCTGATTGCCTGGGTGGCGCTCACCACCGGTTGGGGATCAATCAGCTCCGACCATGTTGTCCCTCTGATGCTCTCCGGCGTGATCGGGATCTTCATGGGCGACACGGCGCTTTTCCTGACGCTGAACCGCATGGGCCCGCGCCGCACAGCGATGCTGTTTTCGCTGAATGCGCCGATGTCGGCAATCCTCGGCTGGCTGCTCTTGAACGAAGACCTGACGGTCACACAGATCCTCGGAATTCTCATCACCTTCAGCGGCGTGTTGCTGGCCATCCGCTTCGGCAAACGCAAATCCCAGCTGCACCAGTGGGAAAGCATTCGCGGGCCGCTGTGGGCCGGCGTCTTGCTGGGACTGGCCGCTGCCCTGTCGCAGTCCATCGGCTCGTTGATCGCCCGGCCGGTGATGGAAACCGGCGCCGATCCGGTTGCCGCCTCCAGCCTTCGCGTCGGCATGGCTGCGCTCTGCCTTCTGGCATTGACCCGCCTTCCGGTCTCCTGGGTGAAACCGGCAGGCCGGTTTACCCCGTCCCTCGTTGGCCTGATCGCGCTTTCCGGTTTTCTCGGCATGGGCGTCGGCATGACGCTGATCCTGTTCGCGCTGTCAGGCGGTGAAGTTGGCATCATCGCAACCCTGTCAGCGACAACACCCGCCCTGATGCTGCCGATGCTCTGGTGGCGAACCAAGGAAATTCCGGCCCTTGGCGCCTGGGCCGGTGCCGGTCTGGTCGTTATTGGAAGCGCGTTGCTGTTTGCGAGTTAACGTCGCGAAGGCGCCTACGCTGCCTGCACCACCATCTCAATTTCGATTTGTAAGTCTGGGCTGGCGAGTTTCGCAACGCCAATTCCCGTGAGGCTCGGACGCGCACCGTCAAGAAACACAGTGAGATGCTTAATGGCCTCGGACAGCGTTTCGTTCGTCAGATCAGTAACATAAATCCGCATTTGAACAATGTCATGGGGCGTCGAACCAATCGCCTCCAAGGCCCGTTCCAGGTTTCTAACCACAAGAGCGGTTTGTTCGGAAAATGCCGCAGGGGTTGGTGCTACATCGGCACTCCAGGCAACTTGGCCAGAAACAAAAGCAAGTCGCTTCGGTTCGACAATTGAAATCTGCGAATATCCGATTTTGCCGGCATCAGGCAGGTCGATTGGGTTTAGGCGCTGAAGTGTGTTGGACATTTGGAAACCCTTTGCTTTTGAGATTGGGCTTCTCTTTACGCGATTGCATTAGCGATCTATTTTCGTAATAGTAACGAAATTTTTTCGCCAAATAGCAGGTAGAAATGATTGGATCGCGGGTCAATGACATTCTGATTTTCATGTCGGTTGTCGATAAGAACAGTTTTGTCGGCGGAGGAAAAGCGTTTGGTCTCACCCGCTCAACAGCAGGTAAGGCAATTGCGCGACTTGAAGATCACTATGGAACCCGCCTGCTCAACCGAACAACCCGGGCGATGTCCCTAACACCGGAAGGAGAGGACCTTTATCGGCACGGAATGCAAATACGCGCTGCAATCGAAGAAACAGAAACCACATTGCAACATTCCGCCGGCACACCCCGAGGCACCTTGCGCATCGCTGCCCCTGGAGCGATGGGGCGAAAACTCCTGTTACCGACCGTTCAGCGTTACCTTAGGGATTGGCCTGACATCCAGGTCGAAATCAGTTTCTCAGATCGCGTCGAAAACGTCGTTGCTGATAATTATGACCTGGCCATTCGGATCGGTGTCACCGAACCGGACCAGGGACTGATCATGCGGACACTGTTGATTGATCGAGCAGTGCTGTGCGCCGCACCAAGCTATTTCGCTGATCGCACTCGACCCCAATCCATCGAACAGCTTGGACCGCTGGATCTCCTATATTTTGGAACACATCCGGAAAGGCAGGGCTGGCATCTGAGTGAAGAAGAGGGCATTTGGACCCGCGTATCCGGCCACTCCCGCCTTCGTGTCGACAATGCCAGCGCGTTGCGAGATGCCGGTCTGGCCGGTTTGGGAATCGCTCTCCTGCCACGGCTGCTTGTCGAAAACGAACTGGCGGATGGTCAACTGGAAACGGTTCTACCAAGCGTGTCCTGCGGGTCCATTCCTATACTCGCGCTGTATCCGCAAAGGAAACACCTTGAACCACGTGTCCGAAAGTTTCTCGACCTCTTGTTCAAAGACCTTGACCGGTTCCGTCAGCACTGAGAAAACCCGGGGCTGACGGAACCCACGTCAACTACATCAGATCCGGCATGAACGGCAGATCCGTTTTGCCAATGTCGATCCCGGCCTGCATGTAAAGCGTGGACAGCTGGCCCCGATGGTGGGTCTGGTGATTGAACATGTGCGTCAGGCACAGCCAACGCGGCCGGGTCCGGGTCTGACCGTCACTGCGACTGGTCCATTCCAGGTTTCCGGCCAGCCATTCGGATGTCAGTCCACCGGCAAACTCTTCAATGTCGGCGCAGATCTCGAAATGCGCGGCCTTGAGGGCTTCGTAATCCTCAAAGATATCAACGCCCATCCCGCCGACCTGGTAATCCCGGCCCGTGAAGTGGCGCATCCACGCGCGATCACCAAAGAGAAGATGATTGAGCGTGGAATGAACGGATTTGAAGAAAGCTCCGCGGTCCTCCCTGCGATCCGCATCGCTCATCTTGTCCGCGGCCACATAGGCTTTTTCCGTCATCCAGGTGTTGTACTTGGCAAGACGCTGGTAAATCGCAATTTCAGTTGTCATGGGAAGGCCCTGGAGCAGGTATCAGAATTGGAACCGCTTGATGCCAAAAAACTGCTCAGCCGACTAGGCCCAATCAAGCAACCCGCACTATTCAGCGGCGACCGTCGGGATTGGCAAGGCTTCCGGGCCGTCTGCGGTTTCAAAACGCTCTGTGACCGGATCCATCACCCGCAGTTCCGCAGACCCGATGTCGAACCAGGCGCCATGCAGCTGCAGCTCTCCCCGCTCAACCGCCTCTTTGACGAATGGGAAGGTCATCAAGTTCTTTAGGGATTGCCGCACGCCAGCATATTCCATGGCCAGCTGCGGGTCTTCGATCTTGTCGACCGGCATACATGCCATTGAGATCGCTGCAGGTTCCAGAAGCTTGATCCAGCGTCCAATGAAGCCCTTCTGTGCATGATCCTGATTGGCGCTTTCGCGGAAGGCCTGGATGCCTCCGCACTTGCAGTGGCCCATGACCACGATGTGCTTCACGTGAAGACCGGTCACGCCATATTCGATGGCCGCGCTTGTGCCGTGCTGGCCTTCGGTTGCTTCGAACGGCGGTACGAGATTGGCAACATTGCGCACAACAAACAACTCGCCCGGGCCTGCGCCGAAAATACCTTCCGGGGTTACACGGCTGTCGCAGCAAGACACCACCATGACTTCCGGCGTTTGCCCGTAGATCGCAAGATGTTCCTGGATTTCCTTATGGCGCACGAAGCCCTTGTTCAGATAACGGCTGTATCCGTTGAGCAATTCGGATGGGAATGCCATCGCCGTGATCTCCTGAGCATTGGCGCACGCAGTGCAGTCCAACAGTTTTACGGGATCACTTAAGCGCGCCCAATCAGGGGAAGTACGTACACGCCCTCAGCAAAAGTGGCTAAATGTCTGGAGTGCTGGGATCTTAGAAGCGCTCGGCGCGCAGGACCTGACAATCGGACACGCAGACGACGCCGATGTGGCGTTCAACCACGCCAAATGCAGCTTCCAAGAGCTCATCCAGGCGTTCCGGACGGATAATGCAAATGATCGAAACCATGCCGCCGGCGCGGGACACCTGTCCCTCGCGGCTCCACCGGCCTGACCGGCCACTGCCCCCAAGCACCGGCAAAATCGTGTAGCCGGTGACCCCTGCTCGGTCGAGCGCGTTGGTCAAACGCGTTTCCATCGGCGCTTCGATCGTGATCTCGACCCGCTTGGCCTGTTTCATTTCCATGGCTTATCCCCCCACTGCCTGCGCGACACTTAAGTACAGCGGTATGCCAAGTGTCAGGTTGAATGGAAAGGTTATTCCAAGCGACATTGTGAGATAAATAGACGGATTGGCCTCGGGCAAGGCAACACGCATGGCCGCAGGCACCGCGATATAGGAAGCAGACGCGCTCAAGGTCATCAAAAGAACTGCCCCACCGGTCGACAGACCGATCAGGCTGGCGGCGATCAATCCGGCCGCCGATCCCAGCATCGGCATCAGGATGCCGAAACTGATCAAGCCCGGACGCAGTTGGTGGGCGCTGGCCCGCAAACCACGCCCCGCGACAAGACCCATGTCGAGGAGGAAAAGGCAGAGCACGCCTTTGAACGGCGAAACAATGAAACTTTCGATTTCCTTGAGGCCGTCTTCGCCGGTTAGGAAACCGATCAGGAACGACCCAACCAACAGCACAATGGAGCCATTGAGTAAGATCTCACGCCACAGGCCCTGCGTGTCCTGTTCACGTTCCTTGGCTTCCGCGCTTGAAGAGAACCGCGCAACGATCCAGAGCGCGGACAAAATGGCCGGCGCTTCCATCACAGCGGCCACAGCCACCAAATAGCCTTCGCTGGCAATGCCCTGGCTCTGCAGAACCGACGTTGCCGCGACAAATGTCACAATCGAGATTGAGCCGTAGTGACCAGCGACAGCAGCCGCATCCACCGTGCTCAACCGTGTCATGCCACGCAAAAGAGCAAACGCCAGGAACGGCAGCGCGAACGACAGTATCAGACCGGCCACCAGCGACAGGATCAAGGTCGCATCAATCCCGTGCGCACTGACACTCACCCCGCCCTTGAAGCCAATCGCAAAGAGCAAATAGATCGACAGGGATTTGGCGGCCGCTTCCGGGATCGTCAGGTCGGAGCGGACGAATGCCGCTCCCAAACCAAGCGCAAAAAACAAGATGATAGGCGACAAAAGGTTTTGCGCCGCCAATCCAAGAATTGTTTCGATCACCTCTGGCCGCCCCTGCTTGATCTGATTTTCGCGAGCCAACCGACACGCTCAAAAATACGTAGGATCACCTACGCCGCGCGGTATGAGACGTTTCCCGGCGGATTTCAAGGAAAAACAGCACTGATTGCACCCGATTGACTAAGCCTTACGCGGCTCAGGTCGCGACATTTACTGCGTGCGGTGGCTCTTCACCGTCCGGGTGATCTTCATAGGCATGCCTGACATTTTGCGGCGGCACTTTGTCGACCGGTCCGGGCAACGGATGAACAGGTCCGTGATCAACGCCAGGCTCCAGAACTTCAAGAGCTGCCGCCTTGTAGGCAGCAATCCCGTCAAGGGTATGATCTACAGTGTGCTGATCGTCAATGAGAACGGCCGGGTCTTCAGTCGAGGAACCGGTATCTTGATCCTGGCGCTCTGCGGTACGCTTTTTGTCGCGGCCATATCCGGTGCTATCACCGTCCCGGTCCGCGGGATACTCTGTCGCATGCGCCACGACCTGGGCCGCGATGGGCCTTTCAATCGTCGTCGCCATTTCGGCCTCCTGGCCTTCACAGATTAACCGCCTTCTGGCGGAATTCCTAGAGTATCACCGCGAACGGTTAACAAGTGTTTACGAAGGGTAAACACATGAGACAGATTTGTTTTTGGTCTCAGGCGGATTTGCTTTGGGAACCCGGCATGTCGACGGCGACGCGGTTGCGACCTGCGGACTTGGCCGAATAAAGTGCATGATCGGCCCGCGCAATGGTGTCCTCCACGTCACGATCAGACACCGTCACTTCGGCAAGCCCGATGCTGACGGTTATATTGAAGGTTCCTTGGTCCGACTGAAACGCCTCTGATGCAATTCGAAGCCGAATCCGCTCTGCCAGCACCCAGGCGCCGTTTGCATCATTCTCCCGGAGGAGCAGGACAAACTCCTCGCCGCCGAAGCGTGCGGCCTTGTCGGTGGTGCGAACTTCTTCTGTGATGATCCGGCCGATCGTGCGGATCACATCATCCCCTATCTGGTGGCCGTAAGTGTCATTGACTGCTTTGAAATGATCGGCATCGATCATCAGGACACTGAAGACGCGCCGATGCCGATCAAAAGTAGACCAGGCATCATCAGCAAAGGGTTGAAAAGCCCGCCGGTTCATAAGACCGCTTAGCGGATCCTGCTCGGCCAAGGTTTTCAGATGGCGTAAGTCCGCACCGAGCTGGCGATTGCGTTCTTCCGAAGTCTGGATCCGTTTCTTGTACTCGCTGTGAACCTCTTCCAGCTGACCGAGAGCCGTTTTCTCCTTGGCTTCCACGACGCCGAGTCGACGCAACAGGGACCTGATCGCAACAGAGAGCTGCAACACCTCACGCGATCCGCTTTGGCGCGGCACTGCGCCCTCGTCTGCAGACCGGCCAATCTGGTCCATGGCTGCAACGAGTTGCAGCAGGGGATTAGACAGGTTTCGTGAGACGAACCACGATATCAGCGCCGCGAACACTGCGATCACCGAACCAATCAGCACAATCATCAGGACCATACGATCCGCCTGGGCCGTGACGACGGCCATTGGCTGACGGACACCGACTTTCCATCCAAGGCCCTCATATTCGGAAAACCCCTGCGTCGGAACCATCACCGTCAGCATGTCGGCCGCATCAGCGTCAAAGGTAAAAACCTCCGCGTCTACGTTATGTTCATCAATGGCCAAGAGTTCTTGTCCGACCAGCACCTCGTCATCCTCCGACAGGACAAAGATCTCGAGTTGCTTCTTTGCAAGAGTGTGGCTCATGAACTTTCTTTGCGCTTCATAGGCCCAGGACCAGCTCATATGCGCACCAAGGACACCTGCAACAATTCCGTATTCGTCCCGAACCGGCATTGCGACATCAACAAATCGAAACGGTTCTTCGTCCTCAGATGTGCGGAGCAATTTGTCGAGCAGTTTGGCTTTATGAACATCCTCAGCCGTTGGGCCGGTGAGCCCATTGATAAACCAAGGGCGTTCAGCGACCGACTGCCCTTCAAGCATCGTTTGCGTTGCGGCAATGACGGTGCCATCCGGGGCAGCAAATCCGACCCAGGCGTAGACAGGCAGGCTTTGCTGCAACTGATCCAGAACGTCGCGAATTGCATCAGGGTTGCGTTGCCAAACGGGCCGCAACAACTCAAGCTCGGCGATGTTCCGAACCTCACGGAACCTGTTGAACATGTCCTGATCGAGAGTCTGGGCCATGGATTGCCCAATCAGAACCAAATCCTGGCGGGTCTCTTCTATGGCTGCCTGGCGCGCTATGGTGGAGGCAACAATCGCGGCCACCATAATGGACAGGAAGCATAAACCGGCTGTCGCCAGCGAGATCTGCTGCCGCAAACTCATCCGGTCACGTATTGAATTTAGCTTTAAGATCCAGTTCCCGAGAAAACTATCCGCCATTGCACTCTTCCATCAGAAAAATGACGCGACGATTGTTCACGGATAGAGTTAAATCTTATTGAAACCCGGAAATAGCTCGACCGAGAGACTGTAGTTTAGAATTTTGACTGGTTAACAGGTAAATAAATTACAGCAGATACTAGAAAACAGAACACACACAACTGGAAGGTCACGGCTTCAATATTTGGACGCATTGACCTATGGCGCCGAAACCAAAAAACTGCCCCGGCAAGCAAGGCGCCGGGGCAAGTTTTGCAGATCAAGCAGCCTTTTCAGCGGCACCGCCAACGATCTTGACGACATCAGCCATGATATCCGTCAGCTGGAAGTCCTTGGGCGTATAGACCGCAGCAATTCCCATGGCTTTCAGCTGCGCTGCATCTTCATCCGGGATAATGCCGCCAACGACAACCGGAATGTCATCCGCGCCCGAACTTCTCAGGAGATCCATGATATCGCGCACCAGCGCCAAATGGGATCCTGAAAGAATGGACAGGCCAATGACGTGCACGTCTTCTTCGACCGCAGCATTGACGATCTGGGCCGGGGTCAGGCGAATGCCCTCGTAAACGACCTCCATGCCGCAATCTCGCGCCCGCACGGCAATCTGTTCCGCGCCGTTGGAATGTCCGTCCAGCCCAGGCTTTCCAACAAGGAACTTGAGACGCCGGCCGAGTTTTTCTGATGCAGCTTCCACATCCGCGCGCACGGCGGCAAGATCACCTGCATCGTCGCTGACGGATTGACCGACACCCGTTGGAGCCCGGTACTCACCGAAGACTTCACGTAAGGTGCGGCCCCATTCCCCGGTCGTCACACCGGCTTTTGCCGCAGCAATGGACGGTTCCATGATGTTCCGCCCTTCCTGGGCCGCTGCGCGCAGTTCGGAAATGGCCGCATCAACAGCCGCCTTATCCCGTGCCTCGCGCCAGGCTTTGACCTTCTCGATGGCCTCGCCCTCGACATGCTCGGGCACTGTCAGAATGCCGCCGTCTTCGCCTGCGGCAAGCGGGGACGGCTCGGTCTCGGTCCATTTGTTAACGCCGACCACAACCTGATCACCGCTTTCGATCCCGGCAAGGCGCGCTGAATTGGCTTCCACCAGTTTGCGCTTCATGTAGCTGGACTCAACAGCCGCAACCGCCCCACCCATTGCATCAATACGCGCGAGTTCCTCACGAGCTTCGTCTTTCAACTCTTCCACCTTGCGGGTGATTTCCGCAGACCCATCGAAGATGTCCGCATACTCCAGAAGGTCGGTCTCGTAGGCGAGGATCTGCTGCATTCTGAGCGACCATTGCTGGTCGAACGGACGCGGTAGGCCCAGCGCCTCGTTCCAGGCCGGAAGCTGGACAGCGCGAGCCCTTGCGTTTTTGGACAGAACGACAGCCAGCATTTCAACAAGAATGCGATAGACGTTGTTTTCCGGCTGCGGCTCTGTCAGGCCGAGCGAGTTGACCTGAACACCATACCGGAAACGGCGGTAGCGCTCGTCTTCAACACCGTAGCGCTCGCGGCAAATCTCGTCCCAAAGCTCTGTGAAAGCGCGCATCTTGCACATTTCAGTGACGAAACGCATGCCTGCATTCACGAAGAAGGAGATCCGGCCAACCGCCTTCGGGAAATCTTCCTCCGGAATCGCTCCGCTTGCCTTCATGCTGTCGAGAATCGCAACAGCCGTCGCCAGCGCGAAGGACAATTCCTGGACCGGCGTCGCGCCTGCTTCCTGCAAATGGTAGGAGCAGACATTCATCGGGTTCCACTTCGGCATGTTGGAATAGGTCCACGAAATGACATCCGTCGTCAGACTGAGCGACGGTGCCGGCGGGAACACATAAGTGCCGCGGGAAAGGTATTCCTTGATGATGTCGTTCTGTGTTGTGCCGGAGAGCAGCTTGCGGTCTGCGCCTTGCTCATCCGCAGCTGCTATATAAAGAGACAAAAGCCACGGCGCGGTCGCGTTGATCGTCATGGACGTGTTCATGCGCTCCAGCGGGATCTCGTGAAAGAGTGTCCGCATATCGCCGAGATGGGCAACCGGCACACCGACCTTTCCCACTTCACCGCGCGCCAAAAGATCATCCGGATCATAACCGGTTTGTGTGGGCAAATCGAAAGCCACGGACAGTCCGGTCTGCCCCTTGGCCAAATTCCCTCGGTACAACTTGTTGGATTCGGCGGCTGTGGAATGCCCCGCATAGGTGCGGAAGATCCAAGGACGGTCCCGCTCTACCTTGCCATCGCCTGCTGCGCTCATGCCGCTTCTCCTCCTAAGGCCTTATTTTGCCAGTCTTCTTTTCCCTGTAGCACCCGATTTACCGGTCTATCTCCCAAGACCAACAGTGTGCCGGAGTTTGCGCGCGCGCGAAACCCTTCTCTTGCAATGCAAAATACGACTGGCCAAAAAACGCAAGTTAAGCAATAGTCGTATAGATACGTATCTATTTTTGAACAATAGTTGCGCAAATTGGGGTTTTGCCCCGATAGAGCCTTTTGCACATGCGAAAGAAAGATGCGCCAAAGACAGCCCTGGGAGGGGAGAGTGACAGCAACAGCGCAAGCCAATGACAACCAAACGCGGGGAGACGCTCCGTTGAAAGATCTCTACGAAATCGGTGAAATCCCGCCGCTCGGTCACGTTCCTAAAAACATGTATGCGTGGGCGATCCGCCGGGAACGTCACGGCGCTCCGGAAGACGCGATGAAGCTTGAGGTCGTGCCGACCTGGGAACTGGACAGCCATGAGGTTCTGGTTCTCGTGATGGCCGCCGGTGTCAACTACAACGGCATTTGGGCCGGCCTTGGCGAGCCGATCAGCCCGTTCGACGGCCACGGCGCACCGTTCCACATCGCCGGGTCAGATGCATCCGGGATCGTTTGGGCCGTTGGTGACAAGGTCAAGCGCTGGAAAGTCGGCGATGAGGTCGTCATCCACTGTAATCAGGACGATGGCGACGACGAAGATTGCAACGGCGGCGACCCGATGTACTCCAATTCCCAGCGCATTTGGGGCTACGAGACCCCGGATGGGTCTTTCTCCCAGTTCACACGGGTTCAGGCGCAGCAGCTGATGCCGCGTCCGAAGCACCAGACTTGGGAAGAAAGCGCCTGTTACACGCTAACCCTCGCAACCGCCTACCGCATGCTCTTCGGTCATCATCCGCACGAACTGAAGCCGGGCCAGAACGTTCTGGTTTGGGGCGCATCCGGCGGTCTTGGATCCTATGCGATCCAGCTGATCACAGCGGCGGGCGCCAACGCCATTGGTGTCATTTCAGACGAAGACAAGCGTGACTTCGTCATGGATCTGGGCGCAAAGGGTGTCCTGAACCGCAAGGACTTCAATTGTTGGGGCCAGCTGCCGAAAGTCGGCTCCCCGGAATATGCCGACTGGTTCAAGGAAGTGCGCAAATTCGGCAAGGCAATCTGGGACATCACCGGAAAAGGCAACAACGTCGATATCGTCTTTGAGCACCCGGGCGAAGCGACGTTCCCGGTCTCGACGTTCGTCTGTAAAAAAGGCGGCATGGTCGTGATCTGCGCCGGCACATCGGGCTTTAACTGCACCTTTGACGTCCGCTACATGTGGATGCACCAAAAGCGCCTACAAGGCTCGCACTTCGCGCATCTGAAGCAGGCATCGGCCGCCAACAAACTCATGATTGAACGCCGGATCGATCCTTACATGTCCGAAGTGTTCCCGTGGGATCAGATCCCGCAAGCGCACACTAAGATGTGGAAGAACGAACACGCCCCCGGCAACATGTCCGTCCTTGTTTGTGCGCCGACCACGGGCCTGCGGACCCTTGAAGATGTGATTGAAGCTGGAAAACGCTAGATCAACCATTCTCCCCGAAGGCTTAGAGCCTAATGCAGCCTGCCAGCCCGATGTTCGGGCTGGCTTTTTTGTTGGCCGGCACCGTCAGATTTTCGCCATTTTCGGGCAGCCCTCTCAGCATTGCTCACATGGCTTGTGGACCCAGTCCCAATTCTGCTGCTATTCGCCGACATTGTTCCTGCATCGAATCACGATGCACTCCAGATACAGGCGCTTATTGAACATGCGTGCGACAGCCCGGCGATCCCTCTCCAGACTCATGTTGATCCCTGTCGGGCTTGCGGCCTTGGGGCTGTCCGCCTGCATGGGCGATCGCCTGCAGACGCCGCCGTTTTATCAGGATCTGGCAAAAACGGATGGACAGGTTGATCCGGTAACAGCCGCCCAGATGATCTCGCAATACCGCATCAACAACGGTTTACCGGCCGTCACGCCCGACCCGCGACTGACCTCCATTGCGCAGACCCAAGCCAACGCCATGGCGTCCGCCGGAACGGTTCAGGCATCGCTTGCGTCCAATCTGCAATTGGAAACCCGCATGGCCACAATCGGGGAGCCAAAAACCGCCGCGTCTGAAAATGTGAGTGCCGGATACCGCACTTTTGCCGAAGCCTTTTCCGGATGGCGGGAGTCTCCCAAACACAACGAGGTGCTTCTCGCAAACTCCGCCACCCGCCTTGGCATCGCGACAGCCTATTCCGCCGATGCCAAGCACAAGGTGTTCTGGTCGCTTGTCCTGGCTGCTCCGGCGCCGACTCAATAAACTTGATCAGGAACGCCTGGGACCACGCGGCGGTTGCATCGGCTGGTGTGGACGGGGCGGTCTGACCTGGGCCCGCGGCGGGCGATCCGGCAGAATGGGTGCAACAGCACGCGGCGGTCTCGGCTGATAATAAGGACCACGCGGGCCGCGGGGCGGCGGCGCATAAGCGCGCGGGCGCACCGGCCGATTGTAGATGGTCACGTTCCGGTTAATAATCGGCACGCCGATGTAGACGCCCGCACTCGGGATAGGCTGGCGGTAGTAACTGCCACGCGTTCCGTAGACCAGATAGCTTCCCGAAACCCATCCGGACATGTTCCCGTAGCTCGCATCACACCAGCCATATCCAGCAGTACATCCCGAAATTTGGACTGCCGCGCCTTGCGGCAGGGTTGTTATGACAGGATAGCTTGTTCCGGGTCCGACCCGCATATTCAGCCCACTTGTGGTGTAGGCGACTGATGCATTTGCCTGGGACATGGCTGGCTGCGCAAGAAACCCTGCGGCCATCATCGCCAACGCTGCTTGCTTCAACATGATCTTCTCTCCAAAAACTGCCCATGACACGGCAGTGATGTGGAGATTCAAGATGGCCCAATTGCAACAGACCCGTTCATCTGCGGTTCATGTCGCAAATCCAGCGCTGTTTTCTGAAGAGCCGACAAGTACTTAATAAAATCATTAAATATAATACAGACAGTAATGAAACGATATCTTCCAATATACGTTTCAAACTACTCAAAAGAACGGCTTGGTGCGGGAGGATGGCAGCCACTGCCAAACGAAAGCACCCGCCAAAGTACGGGCGCTCCTTCCTTTGCCGGATCGATCGTCGGGTCAGTAACGGCGGTAGCCGGGCAGGGGCTGAACCCTCACCGGACCACGCCCATAGACCGGATAGTTCCGTTGATAGCGCGGCACACCCACATAGATCCCGGACCGCGGAATCGGCTGGCCATAATACCGGCCCTGAACGCCATAACTGAGATATTTCCCCGAGACCCAACCTTTAACCGTGGTGAAGGCCGCATCACACCACTGAAAGTCGGCGGTACAGCCGAACACGGTGACCCCGGCGCCTTGCGGCAAGGTTGTCAGCACCGGATAGTTGGTTCCGGGCCCAGCGCGCATGTTCAAATTGGCCGTGGTGTAGGCGATTGCCGGGCCGCCGGACTGGGCGAGAGCCGGTGTTATTGTCAGGACCGCAGCAGCCAGAGCCATCGCAAAGCGGTTCAACATCCTCAAAACTCCTGTTTATCTGCCCAGACATCGACCATGTGAGCCGATAACGTGGCGAAAGTATAGCACCCTCAAGCGTTTCCGCCTTCAGACGGTATCATGTTCGCCCTTGATTTCGGTCAGAAGACCAGACTTCATAGAGCCTTATCCTCAGGGGGGCTCAAAACGTGATCGATTCTATTCTAAAAGCCTGCGCACGCCGGACATTTCAGGGCGCATGTATAGCGGCGGTTTTGGCAGCGGGCACGCTGCCGTCCAGTGCCTTCGATTCGCATGCGGGCTATTATTATCCAGCTCCTCAGACAAGTGAGCCCTACATTTCAAACGTTGAAACAGCCCTTGATGCAAACAAGCGTTCAAGAGCAGCCTTTGTCATCGGGCTTGCCGCTCAGCAGTCGAAGCAAGCTTATGCCCCCGGGTACCACCTGTTCGCCAAGGGCGCGGAGCTGGAAAAACTGATCATCGTCGCCACAGGAGACGGTCAGTACGACACGCTCTACCGGATGCGCGCCCTTTTGGCGTCGCTGACCTCCATGGCCAGGGGCACCGAGCTCTTCGCACGCACCGACCAGCCGCAGGAATTGAACTTCCTCGATTTCTGCAAACTGATCGGCTTCAAGCAAGTCACCGTCAGCAACGGCAAGGATGTCACCCATCAGATCAAGGTGAACTGATCTAGCCAACAGGGATGAGACTAGCGCTTAAGCTCGCCGTTCAGCCAGTCCCGGAATTGCGACTTCGTGCCGAAGAAGGCATTGCGGTCGACATCACCCTTGATGCCCGGGATCCGGCCTTCTGCAGTGTATTGCCAGAACACCCAGTCGTCCCGTTGTTCGTAGATGTTGTTCGGATAGGTCGCCACTGAGCGCAGCCAGAAGTGTTCGTCCGGGAACGCCCCAACAAGGCGATCCCTGTGAAAGTCCACGGAAGAATAGATCACCGGCCGCTTGCCATAGTGGCGCTCCATCTCGTCCAGAAAGAGCTTCATGTCCGGAAGGATCCGCTCCCGAGGCGGACGCGTCGTACAGGTCTTGGAGTGCGCGTTCCACTCCATATCCAGAACCAGCGGCAAAGCCTGCGGATCGACTGGAACAACTTCCTTGACCCACGAGATCTGTTCCTCGACCGGACGGCAGAAGTAATAGAAGTGATAAGCCCCGCGCCGCACACCGGCTTTCCGGGCCCCAATCCAGTTGTCGACAAACCGGGGATCGGCGTGGTCCCCACCTTCGGTAGCCTTGATCCAGGCAAAGGCAACGCCGGACTGGCGAACCCGGTCCCAATCAATATCCCCCTGCCATCTTGAGATATCGATCCCGTGAACCGCAAAGTCCTCCGGTGTCGGATCTGGAAAATCATAGGCAGAACACGCGCTCAAAAACGCGAAACCGACCAAAGAACAAACCGTTTTGATCATTGCGAGCACAGCAACCTCGGCAGGGTTAAGAAAAGGTTTTTTCGACCGCTAAAATGCAATGGAGTTCCTAACGGAACGTGGACGAAACTCGAATTTCCAAGCAAAATTACGTAGACACCTTCACGATCATCTGACTACGGCTGAAATGCGGCGGATCAAAGTCGGCAACAGGGCCATCAAACTGTATCCCCATGCAAGGTTCCCTCGGTTCTTTCAGACATAGGGGCCCATATCCTTTGTCAGGAGAGATGATGGTATCGGGTTGACCAGGCGGAGACTATTGTTGACGATCCCGCCGCTGCACGATACGCGGCTTCATCCAAATTCTCATTCAAGGCTGATCAGCCCAAGGATCCTCATGACAAACCGGCTTAAACTCGTCACCTGGAACATCAATTCCGTGCGTCTGCGCATGCCGATTGTCGAACAATTGATCGAGGAAGTCGCACCGGATGTCATTTGCCTGCAGGAAACCAAATGTCCGGACGCAAATTTTCCGGAAAAAGCCTTCCGGGCAGCCGGCTATGAGCACATGGCGATCAATGGCCAGAAGGGCTATCACGGAGTTGCAACGCTCTCCAAGCTGCCATTGAGTAATGTTGAAAAGCGGGATTTCTGCAATGTCGGCGACAGCCGGCATGTGGCTGTCGACGTGCCGTTCAACGGGTCTGCCTTAAGGGTTCACAACTTCTATGTGCCGGCGGGCGGTGATGAACCCGACCGGGACAAGAACGACAAGTTCGGCCACAAGCTGGATTTCCTCGGCGAGATGCAAGAGTGGCTGCAAGGCGCCGAAACCGCCAAACCCGCCGTTCTGGTCGGTGACTTGAACGTCGCGCCTTATGAACACGATGTCTGGTCTCACAAGAAACTGTTGAAGGTCGTCTCACACACACCAATTGAGACAGAGCTATTCGAAAACGTTCGGGAAACCGGCGGCTGGCTGGATGCCATGCGCCAGTTCACACCGATGGAGGAAAAGCTCTACACATGGTGGAGCTACCGGGCAAAAGACTGGTCGGCAGCCAACAAGGGCCGCCGTCTGGACCATGTCTGGGTGTCCGAACCGGCATCAAACCACATCAAAAGCACGGAAGTGCTGCGTGATGCCCGCGGCTGGGAAAAACCATCCGACCACGCGCCTGTTGTTGCGGTGTTTGAGGCCTAGTCCCGATAGGAAATCTCCATCCGGTTTTCCGGACGGGCGGCCCATTCAAAATAGGCTGTGTGAAGTGCTGTCGTAATCGGGCCCGGCGCGTCATTTGAAAAGATCCGGTCATCCACCCGCGTGACCGGTGCCACGCCGCCCCCGGACGTGGTGATGAAAACCTCATCGCTCTCGAAAAACTCGCTGAGCGTCAAGGCCCGGATCTCAATCTCAAGCCCCTGTTCTGCCGCGATATCCAGCACAGTCTGACGGCTGATGCCTTCCAAAACACCGCTTTCGGCCGTCACCAGCGTTCGACCTTTCACGGCAAAAACATTGAAGCCCGGTCCTTCGGTCACATTTCCATTATCATCCAGCAGGATCACAGTCTCCGCGCCGTTGTCCTTGGCCTCAAACAGCCCCTTGGTGAAATCCCCCCAGTGGTAGTTTTTGACCTTCGGATTGACGCTGCCGGGCGAAATCCGGCGCACCGTCTTGGCAACATGCACATGGGCGCCTCTTGCCGCGATCTCCGGCCGGATGACGTGAATATACGGTACACACCAGGCAAAGAAGTGGTTCTTGCAGTCCCGGGGATCCCGCGAGCCCGGCACTTGGTTCACACCTCTGGAGGTGACCATGGCCACATAGGCCTTTCGCAGTCCCGTCGCTGCCACGAGTGATTGAAGGACGTCTTCTATCTCCTCATCGCTTAGCTTCGGGTCCAGCCGCAGTTCGTCCATCGAGCGGCGGAAACGGGCCAGATAATGGGGCAAGCGAAAGAATGCACCGTCCAGAACCGGCACCACATCATAGGTGATGTCCGAATGGATCAGCCCCCAATCGGTAACTGGCAGCGCAGCTTCTGCGACAGGCATTACCTTGCCGCCCATCCACGCCGCACCTTTGGAGAGATCTGCGACGGTGACGCGAACATCGGCGGAAGTAGACATGGAGGACAGCTTTCGGTGAGATGAGAGGCGATTCGGCGAGACTACGGCACCAGAATGACCTTGCCAAACACCTTCCGTGCCGCGATTTCATCGAGCGCCGTGCCGATCTCCTCAAACGGGTAAACGCCGTGAATATGCGGCTTGAGCTTGCCTTCATGAACCCAGGCCAAAAGCTGTTCCATATTCTTCTTGTGGCCTTCCGGATCTTTCTTGATCGCCGCGCCCCAGAACACGCCGCGGATGTCGCAGCCTTTCAAAAGGGTGAGGTTGAGCGGGATTTTCGGAATATCCCCCGACGCAAAACCGATTACCAGGAAGCGTCCCTCCCAGGCGGTCGCCCGAAGCGCTTGCTCAGCAAGATCTCCACCAACCGGATCATAGACGACATCGACACCGGCGCCGCCGGTGAGCTCCTTCAAGGTGTCCTTGAGCGACGCCTTCGAGTAATCGACCAGCTCGTCGGCCCCGAGCGATTTTGCAAAGGCGAGTTTTTCTTCCGACGAGGCACAGGCAATCACCTTCGCTCCCATGATCGATGCGATCTCGACAGCGGCTTGGCCAACGCCGCCGGATGCCCCAAGGACCGCGACCGTCTCCCTGGCTTTAAGGTCGGCACGGTCGCGGAACGCGTGAAGGGTCGTGCCATAGGTGACTGTGAGACCGGCCGCGGTCTCGAACGAGATACCCTCAGGCATTTTGACCAGCGCATCCGGCGTGATGACCACCTTCTCCCGCGCGGCTCCAAAGACCATGTAGCCCATCACCCTGTCACCGACGGCAAATTCGGTGACCCCGTCGCCGACCTGTTCGACAACTCCGGCGAATTCCGCGCTCGGAGAAAATGGCGGCTCGGCCTTGAACTGGTATTTGCCTTGAATGATCAGGGTGTCGAAGAAGTTGAGCGCACAGGCCTTTACGGCGACGACGACTTCACCAGCTGCGGCAACCGGATCTGCGAGTTCCTCGATGACGAGATTTGATGGCGGGCCGTAGGACGGGCAAATACAAGCTTTCACGGGGCACTCTCTCAATCTGGAATTCTGTAAAGTTCCCTATGCTTATCAAGCCGCGAGGGGCAGGGAAACTGGCTCAAAAGTCGTAACCCTGCGAAAGAGCGGCATTTGATGCTGCCGGCAAAGGTTCAAACTGCGGCGGCTTTCGGGTATGAGACCCGGAAAACGCCACAAAGAACGAAGAACGGAAGAAATATGCGCGGTTATTTCGCGGTCGGAGCCGAAGGCCTGTCGAAACGGATGAATCTTGGAACGCTGATGCGGTCCGCCCATGCCTTTGGGGCAAGTTTCTTCTTCACCGTGGACGCCGAGCATAAAATCCGAAGGGCTCCAAAATCGGATACCTCCAAAAGCCCGGGACATTTGCCAACGTTTGACTGGGACAGCGTTGACACCATGGATCTTCCCCGCGGCTGCCAGCTGGTCGGGATCGAACTGACGGACGAGTCCATCGACCTGCCAAGCTTCGGTCATCCGCTGCAGGCCGCCTATGTGCTCGGCCCGGAACGCGGGTCTTTGTCGCCGCAAATGCTTGAACGCTGCGATCATGTGGTGAAAATCCCGACGAAATTCTGCATCAATGTCGCCATGGCAGGCGCTATCGTGATGTATGACCGGCACCGTGCCCTGGGCCGGTATGCGGACAGGGCCGTGTCGTCTGGTGCACCCACCGTTGAACGCCCAAAGCATGTCAGCGGCGGCCCAATCAGTCGGACAGGGCGGGTTGTGCCGGGGAATTGATCAGTTCACGTCGACAGCTTCGTCAGCCTCAATGAGCTGACGGAGCCGGCCAAAGGCAAGACGAATTCGGGATTTGACGGTTCCAAGCGGCAAGCCTGTCTGGTCGGAAATCTCGCTGTGCGACAGCCCGATGAAAAACGCCAGGCGCACAACTTCTTTCTGTTCGTCGGGAAGCGAGGCCATGGCGGCCCTCACGCGCTCTTCGCGGAGCCGGGCATCCATTTCATCAGCAACATCAGGAAGCGGCGTTGGCTGCAACGCGGGTTCTTCCGGATCCAGCTCTGCGGTTTTTTGCCGCCGCAACCGGTCAATCCGGCGGTTTCGGGCGATACGAAACAACCAGGTGCTTGCAGAAGACTTGCGTGGATCAAACAGGTCGGCCTTGCGCCATAGGGTCACCATGACGTCTTGTGCGACTTCTTCGGCAACGGCGTCGTCGGCGCCCTGTTTCATCAGGTAGCCTTTCAGACGCGGTGCGAAATGATCGAACAGCTCGACAAAAGCCGCTTTATCCCGGCTTGTCGCGACCTTAACAATCAGATCGGAAAAATATTGCGTTTGTGCCAAAGGCCAATCAACTCCACTTCAGTCCTCTCTGTTTAGCAGGTTCGGCGCAATTCGGAAGAGGGAACAGCAACATCGCCACACTGTCGCCCTGTTTTCTCGCGAGAGGCAATGATGAACATTCGCGAGGGCGCGCCTTTGCATTCTAAAGAAAGGAATTGTCGGCTTTGGGGCTTCAACCCTTTCGTAACCCGCTTTAAGTTATCATTAAAGCAACGTTTATATGTGTGTCGGCAATTGAATTAAATTTGACCGGAACCCCAAACCAAACGGTGTGGAGATCATGAAAGCAAAAACGCTGGTACTGGCCCTGGCAGGTTTCGCCGCCTCAACTGCGGTAGCGTTCGCGCAGACCCCGACGCTGTTGAAACAGCACAGGGATTGGGCGGCCTACGCGTTGACGAGTGGCAGCGGTAAAGTTTGTTACGCTTTGACCAAACCAACGACGATGCTTCCCGGCGACAGAAACCACGGCGATGTCTTCTTCTTCGTGACGTCCCGTCCGGCCGAGGGTGTCAGTTCTGAGCCGAGCCTGCTGGTCGGCTATCCGTTCAAGGACAAGTCGTCTGTCAGTGTGGATGTGGACGGACAAGGGTTCACCTTGTTCACCAACAATGACGGCGCCTGGGTCGAAAATGCGGCCACAGAAGCGCAACTCGTTGGTGCCATGAAGGCTGGCCGCGAAATGACTGTTAACGGCGAATCCAGCCGTGGCACACGGACGACCTACAAGTTCTCGCTCTCCGGCGTGACTGCCGCCATCGACACAGCCAGTCAGGCCTGCCGCTAACGGCAGGCATCTTCTCCCGGACGGCTTCACGCATAGCTCCGTTGCGCTCGGAAAACTTGATTTTCCGGGCGCTTTGTGGTTTTGAGACCGTCAGCATTTCCCTGACAATAACAGGTGAACCGGCATCAGCGCCGCCGCGGCAGGCGGCACGCTTTCGTGGCCGGACAAAAAACGGATCACAAAATGGCGGTTACGCTCGACATCGCGCGGGAAAATCCCAACGCGCAAACAGTTACAGGCATTGCAGCAACTCCGGGCGCAGATGAAGACAAGCCGACTCTGATAGGCCTGTCGCGCGAGGAACTTGGCGAAGCTCTGGGAACGATCGGTGTGCCGCAAAAGCAATGGCGTATGCGGTCGTCGCAGCTGTGGCATTGGCTTTATGTGCGCGGCGTTTCCGACTTCGCGGAGATGACGAACATCGCCAAGGATTTACGCGCCAAGCTGGATGAGGCGTTCACCATCGCCCGTCCGAAAATCGTGTCGGAACAGATCTCCGTCGATGGCACCCGCAAGTGGCTGTTCCAGTTTCCGCCGCGCGGCGCCGGAAACCCTGTCGAAGTCGAAACCGTTTACATCCCGGAAGAAGGCCGTGGCACGCTTTGTGTGTCGTCCCAGGTCGGCTGCACCCTCACCTGCACCTTCTGCCATACCGGCACCCAAAAGTTGGTCCGCAATCTGACATCTGAAGAGATCCTGTCCCAGATACTAATCGCTCGCGACCGGCTTGGAGATTTTCCGGATGCACACACGCCGCAAGGCGCAATCGTGCCGTCGGAAGGCCGTCTGGTCACCAACATCGTCATGATGGGCATGGGCGAGCCGCTCTATAATTTCGAGAACGTGAAAAAGGCACTGCTCATCGCCTCAGACGGCGACGGACTGTCACTCTCCAAACGGCGGATCACCCTGTCGACATCCGGCGTTGTCCCGGAGATTTTCCGCACAGGTGACGAAATCGGCTGCATGCTGGCAATTTCCCTCCACGCTGTTCGGGACGAGGATCGCGACATCCTGGTGCCGATCAACAAGAAGTGGAACATCAAAGAACTTCTGGATGCCTGCCGCAACTATCCAGGCCTGTCGAACGCCAAGCGCATCACCTTTGAATACGTGATGCTGAAAGACATCAACGACAGCAACGAGGATGCGCTGGAGCTGGTCCGGCTGCTGAAGGGCATTCCGGCGAAAATCAATCTGATCCCGTTCAACCCCTGGCCGGGCTCGCAATATGCCTGTTCCGACTGGGAGCGGATCGAGGAATTCGCCGACATCGTCAACCGGGCCGGTTACGCCTCTCCGATCCGCACCCCGCGCGGTCGCGATATCTTTGCCGCCTGCGGTCAGCTTAAGTCGGCCTCTGAGCGCATGCGCAAGAAGGACCGGGATGCATTGGCGGCAAAAAAGGCTGCGGTTTATTGAAGAAATACGGGACTATCTCGTCCCGGTATCCAGTAAAATCAAACCGTAGGATTGTTAACCTCTACCTTGCCAGCAAACGCCCGTGCACCAACTACAATCAATGTAGGGTTGCTGGGTGACAGAATATGGCCGGAAGGCGAGTTACACGCAGAAATATAATATTCGGGATTTGTTCAAGCCTCGGCTTTGGTCCGCTGACGGCGTCTATAGCTGCCCAACGATATATATTTGTAACCGCGGAAGTGCCGCCCTACTCCCTGCCATCTGATGAAGGCCGAACCGGATTTGTCATTGACGTGGTTCGCGAACTTTTATCGCGTCTGGACGCTCCTTTGGAAATCGTTTCGCTGCCCTGGCGCAGAGCCATGGAGACCCTGAAGCAAGGCGAAAACGTGTTGATGGCGCCATTGGCGCGCACACCGGATCGCGAGACGCGATACAAATGGGTCGTCCCGATCCTCACCGAAGAAGTCCGCCTTTACACCATTGACCACGGCCCCATCCTGACACTCGACGCTGCGCGCAAACTCCCGAGCATCACAGTACAAGGCGGATCTGCGATGGAAGAACTCGGGATCCGGCTGGGACTTCGAAATCTGGACGTCGCGCCAGACAATTTTTCCATGGTGAAAATGTTGGCGTATGGCAACTCGAACGCAATGATCAGTTTCAGAATGCTGGCGCTCTGGTCGATGGAACGAGAGGGGCTCGATCCAGAGCGATTGGTTCCGGGCGAAGTTCTGGACCGGTTCGACGTTTCCATAGCTGCAACTCTCGAAACGCCTGAAGAAATACTCCGGCCGATCCGGGAGGCGTTTGACGTGATGCGGTCCGATGGCTCTCTTCAAACGATACTGGAGCGGTACGGTTTGGGACCATGACAGGAAGAGTTGCGTCAGACGCATTAGGGCTTTGCCAAACCGATCAGTTCCTAACTCACCTGTGAATTGATCGTGACGCTTTCAATCCCCATGTCACGGGTTGCCGGGGTTGGTCCCGGCTTTTCTGCCGAACAGAAACTCCCGGAGATCGTTATGACGAGTATTGATTACAGCGGCTCCCGCCGCCACGAGCCAAGTGCGCCGCACCTCCTACCTCCTCTTACCCCAACCACAGTCATCACTCTGCTCCTCGCCGGTTTGGTTGCCACCGGTGTCTGGGAAGTTTGGGCGCGGGGTGTAACACCTCTTTTGATCGGAGGATCCTTGGAGCCTGCCGGCCTTATCAAATCCAGTTTCGGGATATCCTCCAGCTTTCTGGCCGAGACGATCCACATAGCCACCGGTCTCATCATCTATCCGCTCGGATATCTTTTTGTCGCGCAGCCCATTGCCCGGCTTCTGCCAGTCGAGTTTCCCTGGTCACTGACAGGCGCAGGCTTTGGCATCGGCCTCTGGGTCTTTGCCATGTATGTCATGGCGCACCTGGTCGCCGGCTTTCCAGCGTTTCTGGGTTTTGGGGATCTGGCATTTGCCTCGTTCTTTGGGCACTTGCTGTACGGCCTTGCCGTTGCCGGGATCGTTGCTCTGCGTAGGGCGTAACAGCGCTCTGATCCCATAACAGCAAAAAGGCCGCCTCAAGGGCGGCCTTTCGCATTCGTCATCTGATCCGTCCTAGACCAGACCGGCTTTCGTGAACGGCAGACTTGTAATCCACTCGTCCTTTGCAGCCGCAATTGCATTGGCCACAGCCGGGCCAATTGGTGGTGTACCCGGCTCACCGATCCCGGTCGGCGCTTCGGTCGAGGCAACGATATGCACCTCGATTTCCGGCATGTCGGAAATGCGCAGCGACTCGTAGGTGTCGAAGTTTGTTTCTTCGACATATCCGTCGGAGAGCGTCACCTGGTTGCGCAGGATCGCGCCAAGGCCGTAGCCAATGCCGCCTTCAACCTGTGCACGGATGTTGTCCGGATTGACCGGAACACCGCAGTCGACGGCCGCTGTAACCTTTTCAACCTTGACCGTGCCATCCTTGCGGAAAGAGATCTCGACAACCTCCGCCACATAAGACCCGAAGGACTTGTGAACGGCAACGCCGCGATGACGGCCTTCCGGCAACGGCGTGTCCCAACCGGCCTTTTCGGCAGCCAGCTTCAACACATTCGTCTTGCGCGGATCGTCCTTGAGAAGCTCAAGGCGCAGAGCCACCGGGTCTTTGCCGGTTTCCTTGGCGATCCGGTCGATCATCGTTTCCATGACATAGGCTGTGTGGGTGTGCCCCACAGACCGCCACCATAGAACCGGCACCGGCGTTTCCTGGAATGCCTGATCCATGTTCATCATCGGGAACGAATAGGTCGTGTCGGATGCCCCTTCGGTCATGTTGTGATCCACACCATTCGGCATCAGCATCGGCTCAAAGGCAGTGCCCTTGATGATGGACTTCGCCGCGATGTTGTATTTCACCGCCGTGACGTTGCCGTCGCCGTCGAGACCAACCTTGATCTTGTGGGCTGACATTGGGCGGTAGTAACCGCCAGCCATGTCGTCTTCACGGGTCCAAACGATCTTCACCGGACGCGGCTCCATGCCGGCTTCCCGCATCGCCTTCAACAGGAAGGAAATCTCCGAGACTGGATGCGCATCCCCTTGCGCCCGGCGTCCGAAGGATCCACCGGCCCACAATGTGTTGATGCTGACCTTCTCGAACGGAATGCCGAGGATGGTGGAGGCAACGTTATGGTCGATGGTCGGGATTTGCGAGCCAAACCAGAACTGTGCCGTTTCACCATCGAATTCACCGACAATATCCAGCGGCTCCATGGCGCCATGAGCCAGGAACGGGAAATCGTAGTCGATTTCCATAACCTTTGCCGACGCCTCCAAAGCAGCATCGACATCGCCATCTTCGCGAACTTTGAGGCCCGGCTTGGTGGTCATGTCCTTGAGTTCGGTCATCATCGCGTCGGTGGAGCGGGTCTCAGCCGCACTGTCGTCCCACTCGATCTCCAGAAGATTGCGTGCCTTGATGGCCGGCCAAGTGCTTTCTGCAACCACGGCAACGCCATTCGGGATCTGGAAGATATCGACGACACCTGCAACCTTTTTGGCTTCAGTCGCATCGAAGGACTTGACCGTGCCGCCAAATCGCGGTGACCGCGCAACCGTTGCGGTCAGCATTCCCTCGCGATTGAAGTCGATGGTGTAGGTGTTCGGCGCACCAACTGTCTTGTTCTTGACGTCCTTGCGCGGGAAAGACTTGCCGATATAGACCCACTGGTCAGGTGTTTTCAGGGCCGGTTCAGCCGGAACATCTTCGTTTGCTGCCAAACCTGCAAGCTCACCGAGTGTTGCAGATTTGCCGGAGGAATGAGAAACAACTCCACCGGAAACGGTGATTTCACCGGCCGGCACGCCCCATTCCTTGGCCGCTGCGGAGACAACCATTGCCTTGGCAGCGGCACCCGCCTGACGGTATTGCAAGAAGGCATTCGGCATGGCGGTGGAGCCACCTGTGCCCTGAACGCCAAACAGGCTGTTGGCATAAAGCTGCGGGTTGGACGGTGCCAGCTCCAGCACAATTTGCTCGTGAGATGCGTCGAGTTCATCAGCAACCAATGTTGCCAGACCGTTTGCCGTGCCCTGACCCTTGTCGAGGTGTTTGGACAGGACCACGACCGTGTTGTCCGGCCGGATGTGCACAAACGGCTGAACAAATTCACCCGCATCGGCAGCGGCTTTCGCCGCGTTTGGCATCTTGGCGGCGATGATCAGACCACCAACTGCACCGGCTGACATTTTCAGGAATGTCCGGCGGCTCGGCTTGGGAGCTTCAAGGGGTTTTTGAAGGAGATGCAACATGACTTAGGCCTCCATCTTGTCGGCTGCGGCATGGATCGCCTTGCGGATCCGGGCGTAGGTCGCGCAGCGGCAGACGTTTCCGTCCATGGCGGCGTCGATATCTTCGTCGGTCGGTTTTGGAGTGTCGGTCAGAAGTGCCGTGGCTGCCATGATCTGACCGGACTGGCAGTACCCGCATTGCGGCACATCCAGCTCGTTCCAGGCTTCCTGAACGGCTTTGGCGGCTTTTCCGTTCACGCCTTCGATTGTGGTAATTTCGGCGCCCTCAAGGTCACCGACCATGGTTTGGCAAGACCGGATCGGCATACCGTCCCAGTGGACCGTGCAAGCACCGCATGATGCGATGCCACACCCGAATTTGGTGCCGGTCATTCCGAGCTCGTCGCGCAGAGCCCACAGCAGAGGGCTGTTGGGATCCGCATCAAGCGTGCGCGTTTCCCCGTTAATTTTCAAAGTTACAGACATGAGGAGGCGTCTCCCTTGGCTGGCCTGGACTGGCTGAAGGATGTAAACTACACTGTGCAGTGTAATCTCTAGATCTGCATCTGTAAACGCCCTAGTTTACATAGGGCTCAAATTTTGGGATTAAAGAGCGATAAGAAGCGCTGGGTAAACAATGTCGGTATCCGACCAGAAAAAGAAACAAATCGTCGAAGCGGCCATCGCCGAGTTCCAGGAAAAAGGTTTTGCCGGTGCAAGCATGGACCGGATTTCGGAACGGGCGCAGGTTTCCAAACGCACCGTCTACAATCACTTTGAAAGCAAGGAAACGCTTTTCAAAGCGATCAACCAGTGCCTGGCAGACCAGGTCAATTCAGCGCTTGAGGTCCCTTATGACCGGGACAAACCGATCCGCGATGCCTTGATCGAACTCGGCTGGGCCGAGGGCGAGCTGATGGTTTCTCCGTGCTTCATGAACCTTGCCCGCATGGTGATGAGTGAAACGATACGAGATCCGGAACTGGCGGCGGACATGAACGCCCGCATGACCAAGCTCAGCATTTTCGCAGAGTTCATGGAGCGGGCGACATCCGATGGGCGCCTTTCGGTTCAAGATCCGGCCGTTGCGGCAGAACAGTTTCTCGGCCTCATCAAGTCGCGCAGCTTTTTTCCGAACATCTATGCGAATCGGGTCGCCGAACGCGACGAGATGGACAAGATCATCAACGAAAGTGTCGATCTGTTCCTGGCGCAATATGCTGCACCGGAAACTGAAGCCGCAAAAAAGTCTGCTTGATCAGCTCATCGGGTCCTGATCCTAGCTTTTCCCCGAAGGTCCCACAGGGTTATCCAGAAGCTGTCCCCAGCGTGTCCGGTCCGCCATTTGGGCCCGGGTTTCATCGGATATGAGACCGCGGACGTTCTCTGGCGCCCAGCCACCACCGAGCCCCTTGTAAACCGCAACAAGGTTGGTGAGCACATTTGCTTCCGCAGCAATCAACCGCTCCTCAGCCACAAGCAGGCTCTTTTGCGCATCGACCACGCGATTGTAGGACGCCGTGCCGTCTTCATATTGAGCTTCCACCTCGCCGACAGAGCTTCGAGCCGCCCTCAAACTCCGCCGAAGGTAAAGCGCCTGCTGCTTCGATCGCAAAAACCCGGTCAGCGCGTTTTCCACTTCCGCATAAGCGGATAGCACCGTGTTTTCGTAGTTCAGCAAGGCTTCCTGAAACTTGGCGTCTTGCACCCTTACATTGTTCTGGATCCGGCCGTAATTCAGGAAATTCCAGGAAAAACCGGGATTGAAGAGGGCTGCTGTCGCCCCGCCCGTGAAGAGATTCGAAAAATCATCTGCCCGTACACCAATCGCCCCGGCAATGGTGAAGGCTGGGAAGAGATCTGCCTTGGCTACACCGATTTGTGCCGATTGGGCGGCGGCAATGTACTCGGCTTGGCGAATGTCGGGGCGGCGGCGCAACATGTCCGCCGGAACGCCGATCGCGACTTCCGCTGGCACCCGGGGAAAGCCTGATCGGCCGGAAAATCGGGCTTTCATTTTACCCGGCGGCTCGCTCAACAACACACTCATGGCGTTGTAGGCCTGCGCAAGTTCCGCCTCATAGCCCGGAATGGCCGCCAGGGTGTTATTGTAAAGAACGGTAGCTTCATGAACATCCAACTGGGATGCAACGCCGTTTTCCAGCCGGAGCTGCGTGAGGTTCAGCGACTTTTTCTGAAGCGCAGCGTTCTTCCGGCTCGAGGCAACAAGTTGCTGCAGCTCCCGAATGGTGACGTATGTCGCCGCAATATCCCCGGTGAGCGTCACCAGCGCATCGTCGTAGGACGCCAGGTTGGCGTTCAAATTCGCTTTGGCAGATTGAACGTCCCGGCGGATCTTGCCCCAGATGTCAATTTCCCACGCCGCGTCAAACCCTGCAGAAACACGCGAGATGTGACTATCCACCAGACCGGCCCGCTCAAGATCACGGATGATCGGATCCTGCGTGCTGAACCGGATGTTCTCCGAGCTCCCTTTCAGCTGCTGGACCTGAGGAAACAGCTCGCCGCGCGCGATGCCAAGCTGGGCGCGCGCCTGGTAAACCCGGACACCGGCTGCCTGCAGCTCAACGTTCTGACGGTAGGCCTCAGCGATCAGGCCATTCAGCGTTTCATCCTTGAAAACATGCCACCACGGCACGGAGGCAGCACTGCGGGTGGTAAAGCCGGTGCGGTGATCGACGGTGAGGTTTGCGCCCTTGCTCCAGCTGTCGAGCACCGGAGCTTCGGGGCGTTCAAAATCCGGACCGACCATACATCCGGCCAGGAGAGCGGCGCCTGTAATGCTGGCAACCAAACCCATTTGTCGAAACACACTCACCAACATCACCTACACATCAAACGGGATGATGAAATTCACCCAGGCATACAACCGCATATTGACCCGGCGCAGCACGGACACCCATTCGCCGCCACCGCCCGTATAGATCGCCGCAGCTCCATGAGCCCCGCCCGGAAATCGCTTCAGCGCCGGATCTTCATCCATGACGATCTCAACCGCAAATCGCCCCTGCGGATGCATGAACAGGAAGTTCGGCACATTTCCGCTCGGCTTGATCTGACCTTGCCCGGTCCCTTCCCAAATCGCCTTCACTTTTCCGGTAAACACCTGACCGGGATAAATATCGAGGGCAACCTCAACCGGCTGGCCGGGCTCCACGAATTTCAGGTGTTCCTGATAAAAGGTTCCAAGAAAATAAGGATTTGCATCCGCAACAAACGCGGCTATGGATGCGATCCGGAAGCCACCCACAACAAGTCCAGGCCGCGCCTGCTGGCTTATGATCCGGCCGTCCTCCGGCGCATAGATCGTCGTCTGATCAACATAATACTGCGCCTGGTCGACCTGTGCTTGAGCTGCGGCCACCTGAGCATTCACACCATCGATTTGCGCCGCGACAGCGAGCTGCGCTTTCGTCACATTCGCTTCTGCCTCGGCGACTTGCGCTTTTGCCCCTGCCAACTGTGCCGTCCATTGATCAAGCGTTTCCTGGCGGGCGCCACCTTTCGGAACAAGATCCGTGTAGCGCTTGACCTGCTCAGCGGCAAAAGTTTCATTGGCCTCAGCCTGAGCCAACTGATCTTGCGCCAAGACAACATCTTCTTGAAGGATCAGCGCATTTTGCTGCGCCTCGACCAGGTTCGCCTGAGCCTCTGCAAGCTGGGCGTCATAAAGCGTTGATTCAAACTGATAGAGCTTGTCGCCCTTCTCCACCGGCTGGTTCTGAGTAACGAACACCTCTTGCAACAAGGTCGGATGCGGCAGCCGGGGTGCGATCTGGATTGTCTGGCGGATCACATGTCCGTCAATCGTGTAAGGCGCGAAGAAGCGCAGGAAGACAACCAACAGAAACAGGACGTGAAAGCCAACCCAGAAGGTCACCACACCCCAGGCAACGTTGAACTTCAGAAGTTTGAACTTGTAGAAAACCAGCCAGGCAAAGATGCCATAGGCCCCAAGGATCAGAAGGGCAATAGTCATGCCGCGCCCCCGGACTTGGGCAGCTCTTCTGATTGCGCGCTGACCAGAGCCTCGGCTTCACCGGTGGCACTGGACAGGACCGGCGTCGCTGACAACTGATCCGCCCCGCCATCCCCGGCGTCTTCGTTTGCCTTGATTTCAGCGCCTTTTGGCAGCTTGCGAATGTCGATCGTCAGGGAGTCGTGATAGGACCACATTAACGCGTGGATCCAGGGAAAAACCGTGAAAAGGCCAATCCAACCGCCCAATTTCACGGATTCAGCATGCGGGTGCTTGCGCTTTTCCGCGAGTTTGCCCGGAAGACCGCCCAGGGTGATCATGACATAAAAGAAGGCGACAACCGCCAGAACACCGATCAAGAAGGTCAGGTAATCATAGCCGTCGAGCTTGAAGTCAATCAGGTTCATGGGTCCTCCGCGCCAGCTCCCCACATGGTTAAGGTTCGCCCTTCCGACACCCTCAGACGCCCGGCTGGCAATTGCAACCCTTCTTGCGGCCCGCTCCACGCGTGTTTCAAGTGAAGGATCATTGAAACGGCGGTCTTTTGCACACTTCTGGGGCTTGCGCGGCGAATAGAACCGGCTAAATTGCCGCAAAATTTCAACGAAGCGGACCTTTCCGCACAACTCACGAACTGGATCCTCCCTCAATGGCGTATGGTGACATCAAGAAAGTCGTGCTGGCCTATTCCGGCGGCCTCGACACGTCCATCATCCTGAAATGGCTGCAAACCGAACTCGGCTGCGAAGTGGTGACTTTCACGGCAGATCTCGGACAGGGAGAAGAGCTGGAACCGGCGCGAAAAAAAGCCGAGATGATGGGCATCAAGGAAATCTACATTGATGACCTGCGGGAAGAATTCATTCGCGACTTCGTTTTCCCGATGTTTCGGGCCAATGCCGTTTATGAAGGCGTCTACCTGCTCGGCACCTCGATTGCCCGCCCGCTGATTTCCAAGCGCTTGATCGAGATCGCCGAAGAAACCGGCGCCGATGCGGTTGCCCATGGCGCGACCGGCAAAGGCAATGACCAGGTTCGCTTCGAGCTCTCCGCCTATGCGCTTAACCCGGACATCAAGGTGATCGCGCCGTGGCGGGACTGGACCTTTAAATCCCGGACCGACCTCTTGGACTTCGCCGAGAAAAACCAGATCCCGGTGCCGAAAGACAAGCGCGGCGAAGCCCCGTTCTCAGTGGACGCAAACATGCTGCACTCGTCTTCCGAAGGAAAGGTTCTGGAAGATCCGAACGAGGAAGCACCGAACTATGTGTTCCAGCGCACAGTCGACCCGACCGAGGCGCCGGACGTTGTCACAGAAATCGAGATCGGCTTTGAAAAGGGCGATGCGGTTTCTCTGAACGGCGAAAAAATGTCCCCGGCCACATTGTTTGCAAAGCTCAACGACTATGGCCGCGACAATGGCATCGGCCGCCTGGACATGGTTGAAAACCGGTTTGTCGGCATGAAGAGCCGCGGCATCTATGAAACCCCGGGCGGCACGATCCTGCTGCAGGCGCACCGGGCCATGGAATCCATTACGCTTGATCGCGGCGCAGGCCATCTCAAGGACGAGTTGATGCCGCGCTACGCCGAGCTGATTTACAACGGCTTCTGGTTCTCCCCGGAGCGCGAAATGCTGCAGGCCCTGATCGACAAGAGCCAGGAACATGTCACCGGCACCGTTCGCCTGAAACTCTACAAGGGCAACGTCATCGTCGTCGGCCGCGCATCACCTTATTCGCTCTATGCAGAAGAGCTGGTGACCTTTGAAGATGACCACGGTGCGTACGATCAAAAAGACGCTGCCGGCTTCATCAAGCTGAACGCTCTGCGCCTGCGCACGCTTGCCAAACGCAACCGGCTCGGCTGAGCCATGAACACACCTGCCGCAACCCGCTTTTCCGAAAAGCTTGTTGCGGCGGGTTTTCTTTTGTTCGGCGGTTTTAAACCAGAGGACAAAGACCTGGCGCCGGAGATCAGCGCCGTTTCTACACCCAAATCACTGCTGATTATCGGCAGTACAGGCCCAGGATTGTGGCCCACTTTCAAGGCAGCATCGGAAGCTCAAGATGGCCAGCCTGATCCGATGGATCGGTATACACGGCGGGTTTTAGGAAAACTTGCCGCTGATTTCGGCTTCAAGCCGCTCTTTCCTTTTGACGGCCCGCCCTATCATCCGTTTCAAAAATGGGCTTCGAAGTGTGGAGGGTTCTCCCAGAGCCCATTCGGGCTTCTCACGCACACAACATACGGGCCTTGGGCTGGGCTCCGCGCCGCCTTTCTGTCAGCCGATGAGCTGGACATCCCCGCTCGCGAAGACACACCTGGTCCTTGCATCTCATGCCCAGAAAAACCCTGCCTGACGGCCTGCCCGGTCGACGCCATTCAATTGGACACAGGCTATGACGTCCCACGGTGCCTTCAGTATCTTGGCGGCACACCAGATGCCGGATGCTGGACCGGATGCCACGCCCGAAAAGCCTGCCCTGTCGGCCAGGACCACGCGCCTGACGAAGCTAATGGCCGCTTTCACATGAAAAGTTTTATAGGATTAGCCTGAGATCAGCCTCAGGCAGGAAAGCAATCCACCACTGCTCTGGCCGGTCATCACCCGGAAATCTTCACCACGCCGTCCTGATCGGGGCAGGTTGTCAGGGCCTCTGCGGCTGTCTGCCCGTCCGCGAGCGGCGCATCCGGCCAGATTTCGGCAAGCGGGATTAGAACAAAGGCGCGGTCCCCCATACGTGGGTGCGGCAACTCCAGATCGGGCTCGTTCACGGTCCGTGTTCCGTAGATCAGGACATCAATATCAATGATCCGCGGTCCCCAGCGAACATCGCGGACCCGGCCCAGCTCGGTTTCAATGGCAAGACACCGCGCCAACAGGTCCTGAGGCGATAAGGCGGTATCGACAACTGCACAAATGTTCCGATAGTCGTCCTGTGGTACCGGCCCCCAGGGCGGTGTGCGGTAATCGGACGATCTGGCGACAACCGTAATTCCCTCACTGGCGTCCAGATGCTCCAGCGCTTTTTTCAAATGCGCGGCCGTGTCGCCTATATTCGACCCGAGGCCGAGGGCACATCGGGTCGGTGCAGCCACTTCGGACGTGACAAGGTTTGTTTGATGGAGGGTCATTTATACGGGGTTCCGTTCCAATCGCGTTGCCTGCGATATACGCACACAATCGGCATGTGGACGTACGTCATGGACTCTTATTATTGAAGCACCCTTCATAACGGCTGTCATATGCACCGCGATGGAGCCAAAAAGCCGTTCATCCGTTTCAACACCCAAAACCGCGCCGATCATGCGTTTCCGCGACGCGCCGGCAAGAATAGGCAGGCCGTGCTTCTGCAAGGTTTCAAGCCGGTTCAAAATGAGAAAATTCTGATCAATGGTTTTGCCAAAACCAAATCCCGGATCAAGGATCTGCTTTTCTTTCGCGATTCCAGCCCGCTCAGCCAATTCCATGGAGACTTCAAAAAACCGGTCCATGTCAGCCAGAATATCAATATCGGGATCGGCGTGATCACGGTTGTGCATCATAACGACCGGCACACCAAGCGCGGCAACCGTGTCGGCCATCGCAGGATCTTTTTGCAGCCCCCAGACATCGTTGACGAGCGCGGCACCTGCAGCGCCAGCCCGGCGCGCAATCTCCGCCTTGTAGGTGTCGATCGAAACCGGACACCCAAGGTCGCAAACAGGCTCCAAAACCGGTGCAAGCCGGGACCATTCGTCATCCAGCGCAACCGGTTCAGATCCGGGCCGTGTGCTTTCCGCGCCAATGTCCAGAATGTCGGCCCCATCTGCGATCATCGACCGGGCATGATCCAGAGCCTTGTCCGTCGCATCGAACCGCCCGCCGTCGGAAAAGGAATCCGGCGTCACGTTCAAAATGCCCATCACATGGGCCCGGCTCTCCGGCAAGGTATAGGCAGCAGCTTTGGCCATCAGTCGTCCTTCATCGTCCACCAATTGGACCAGAAGTCTCGTCTGATGCCCCGCTCTTAACGGCAGGTCAAGCAAATGAATCCCGCGGACACGGGATAATCAAGACGTAGTTATTCGGCTGCGGCGTGCTGGGTGTCCTGGCCGCGGAGCAACAGGTAACAGACAACGCCTACCACCGGCATGGCCGGAAGCACAAAAGCAAGCCCGAGAACAGGATCACCGACAACGGCCACGATCAGGCTCGCAGCCACACCGCCGCCAAACTGAAGGAAGCCAAGCATGGACGAAGCTGCGCCTGCAATGTGCGGGAACGGGGCCATGGAATCTGTAAAACTTGCCGGAAGAACAAACGCCAAGGCGAATACAAACAAGCCAACGGGTGCCATGACGGACGCCACGGAGGGCGCTTGTGTCAGTGTCATGCCGCACATCAAGACAGAGGCAACAACCAGCATGACCAATCCGAAGGGCACCAGCTTGTGAGCGTCGGTCACTTTCAAGAGCTGACCGGTGACCACTGTGCCGAGGATAAATGACCCGGACTGCAGGATCATGGTGAGGCCGAAGACAGAGGGCGACAGGCCGACTTCGTAGATCAGCACGAAGGGCAGCACGGTTGCGAGGGCATAGATGTTGCCGAGGCCGCAGCCAATCAGGATTGCCGGTGCGAGAAACCGTGGATCTTTCAAAAGCGTGGTGTAATTGATGGCGAGCTGACGCGGGTTCAGGTGATGTTTGCCCGGCGATGGGTTCGTTTCCACTTGAAACACGGTCACGGCCGCCATCAGCGCCACGCCGTAGATCACCATGCACCAGAAGACTTCCCGCCAGCTGAACAGCTCGAGCACAAACCCGCCGATCGTTGGCGAAAGCGCCGGCCCAAGCGCCAGCATCATGGCAATGGTGTTCATAATCCGCGCGGACGCCTGACCGGTGAATTGATCCCGTACAATTGCGCGCGAGACAGAAATCCCGATCGCTGCGCCAACCCCTTGAAGGGCACGGGCTGCCACCATGAACTCTACTGTGGGGCTGAATGTCGCCAGCACGCTTGAGATGAGATAAATGCCGAGAAACAGGATTGTGATCGGCTTGCGGCCGAAAGCGTCGGTCAATGGCCCGCACACCAGCTGTGTGGCGGCAAATCCGGCAAAATAGGATGTCAGGGTCAGCTTCACCGCACCGTCGGTCGTGCCGAAAAACTCAACCAGCGCCGGCATGGCCGGCGTATAAAGCGCCATGGAAATGGGCCCGACGGCCACAAGACCGGCGCCGAGCAGTGCAGTCCTGCGGGCACTCATCAAAGTGGCGGGTGTTGCTGTCATTTGCCCTTCCCGTTCGGCGAAAGCAGCAAAAGACTATCCTTCATGTTTTGAAGAAGGGTTTCCAGCACCTTGCGGTCTTCCCCCATAACACCTTCCAGCGCGCGCGCCCGGACGCCCTCCAGAGCAACGCTGATGCGCTCCAGCAGCGGGTCGGCGTCTTCGGTCAGCAGCACCAGTTTCGCCCGTTTGTCGGACGGATCGGGTTGGCGCTTGATAAGGCCAGATTTTTCGAGCGAGTCGAGATAGCCCACCAAGGTCATCGGTTCCACGTACATCGCATCGGCCAAGACTGCCTGCCGTTGACCCGGCATCCGCCAGACGTAAAACAGTGTCCGCGCCTCGCCAACGGTCAGTCCTGTCTCGACATCGGCAAGGGCCGCCTCGAACTGGCGGCGCAGCATGCGCGCCAAGTCGACAATCAGCATCGTCACACCGATATTGGGTGGAGGTAATGTCATGAACAGCTCAAATTAATAAGGATACCTTACTAGTTAGGGCGGAGGTTCAATTCTGTCAATGCGCAGAACTACCACTGCATTGCACAATTCAAGGACTGCGCGTATAAAGGCGCCAAATTCGGCCCGGCAGAAACAGACTGCAGCCGATCCCGGAAATTCATATCCAGATGTGCTGCGGGTTCCCATGGGACCCGCTTCATGTCTTTTGGAGCCTACTCATGAAACTGCGTAACATTGCCATCATCGCGCACGTCGACCATGGCAAAACCACTCTGATCGACGTCCTCCTGAAGCAATCCGGTGCGTTCCGCGACAACCAGCGCACCGAAGAACGCATGATGGACTCCAACGACATCGAGCGCGAGCGTGGCATTACCATCCTGGCGAAGGTGACCTCGCTGGTCTGGAAAGACACCCGCATCAACATCGTCGACACCCCTGGCCACGCCGACTTCGGCGGCGAGGTGGAGCGCATCCTGCACATGGTCGACGGCGTGATCCTTTTGGTCGACGCTGCCGAAGGCCCGATGCCGCAAACGAAATTCGTTCTTGGCAAGGCACTGAAACTCGGCCTGAAGCCGATCGTTGCCATCAACAAGATCGACAAGCCGGAGCAACGCGCCGACGAAGTGCTGGACGAAGTATTCGACCTCTTCGCTTCCCTCGATGCCAACGAAGACCAGCTCGACTTCCCGGTCCTTTACGGCTCTGCCAAGCAGGAATGGATGGCGCTAGAGCCGGATGGACCGCAGGACAACATGGATCCGCTGTTCGACATGGTTCTCGACAAGGTCGCCGAGCCGGAAGCCGAAGACGGCGAATTCAAGCTGCTGGCGACAACAATCGAATCCGACCCGTTCCTCGGCCGCATCCTGACCGGACGTGTCGTTTCCGGAACCGCCACCCCGAACATGGCCATCAAGGCCCTGTCGCGCGACGGCAAGCAGATCGAGACCGGCCGTGTCTCGAAAATCCTCGCCTTCCGCGGTCTGGAGCGTCAGCCGATCGAAAAGGGTGAAGCTGGCGACATCGTCGCAATTGCGGGGCTGACCAAGGCAACCGTTGCCGACACACTCTGCGCGCCGGGTGTTGACGAGCCGATCCAGGCCCAGCCGATCGACCCGCCGACACTCTCCATGACCTTCCGCGTCAACGACAGCCCGCTTGCCGGCACCGAAGGCTCCAAGGTTCAGTCCCGCGTCATCCGCGAGCGCCTGATGAAGGAGGCCGAAGGCAACGTCGCGCTGAAGGTTGAAGACACCGACGAACCGGACGCCTTCATCGTTTCCGGCCGCGGCGAACTTCTGCTGGCGATCCTGATCGAAAACATGCGCCGCGAAGGCTTTGAGCTCGGCGTTGGCCGTCCGCGCGTCGTTTATCAATTCGATGAGGCCGGCAATCGTCTGGAGCCAATCGAGGAAGTCATCATCGACGTCGATGAGGAATTCTCCGGCGCCGTCGTTCAAAAGCTTCAGGAACGCAAAGCCGATCTTCTGGAAATGAAGCCGTCCGGCGGCGGCCGCACCCGTCTGGTGTTCCACGCCCCGACCCGCGGCCTCATCGGCTACCAGGCCGAATTGATGTCCGACACCCGCGGTTCTGCGATCTTCAACCGGCTGTTCCACGCCTACGAGGCCTACAAGGGTCCGATCACAGGCCGTCACACGGGCGTTCTTCTGTCCAACGGCACGGGTGAAGCAGTGGCTTACGCGCTCTTCAACCTGGAAGACCGCGGCCCGATGATGATCGATCCGGGCACCAAGGTGTATCCGGGCATGATCGTGGGCGAGCACACCCGCGGCAACGATCTGGAAGTCAACGTCCTGAAAGGCAAGCAGCTGACCAACATCCGCTCTGCCGGCAAGGACGATGCGGTGAAACTCACCACTCCGATCCGCCTGACACTGGAAGCCGCGCTCTCCTACATCGCCGATGACGAGCTGGTTGAAGTCACCCCATCCAGCATCCGCCTGCGCAAGGCCGAACTCGACCCGCACGAGCGCAAGCGCCAGGAACGCGCCATGAAAAAAGAAAGCGCCTGAGTTTCCTAATTTTCTAGGTGGTATGAAGTTGAAAAGCCCGGGTCGAAAGATCCGGGTTTTTTGTTTTTATCAAATTCTCCTGCCTTCATACCATGCTTGACCATCTAGGCTCCCTTCCGTCTCCGCCCCTTCCAGATAACTCCGGAGCCAATGGATCCCCGCACAATGAGGTATGGCGTTTTATGTCTACCTGTTGGCAAGCCGCAAAAACGGGACGTTTTCCACCGGGGTGACCAACAACCTCGCACGCCGCATTCATGAGCACCGCGAAAAACAGGCCGAAGGCTTCACCCGCCGCTATGACGTGACCCGGCTGGTTCACTATGAGGTCTTTGAAACACCCGAAGACGCCATCCGGCGCGAAAAGCGCCTGAAACGCTGGCCGAGGGCCTGGAAGATTCGAACGATCGAAGCGGCCAATCCGGATTGGCGGGACCTCTATGAGGACTTGAACCGATAGCTCTCGGTTTGGAAGTAAGGGATATGGATCCCCGCATGAAGCGGGGATGACCGCATTGGTTTTGGAGGGGCTGTACTTTTTCCGTGGCGTTCCCGAAACGAGAATTCCCGGGTCAACTCCAAAACAACCGCCGCAACCCTGGAAAGGACCTTTCCCCCAACCGGTCATCCCATGGTCAAGCCATGGGATGACGGCGAAGTGTCGAAAAAGACTATTCCTTCTCCGCGCCGTCCCGGCCTCCGAGCCGGGACCCAAACCGGACAAACAGATCACGGATCAAGTCCGGGACGGCAATGCGGATAAAGCCTCGCAAAGAATCTTATCCACGCCCCTCACCCCTGCCCGTATACTTCCTCCGTGCCTGTTCGACGGGCTTTCCGTGGGACCGACCCGTGGGAAGGAACAGGCCGGGCGGGGCTGGGGGAAAGAGGTAACGGTTCTTTCCTGGCAGGTCCGGTGGTCAATGATCCCGGGGACCGTAGACCCGGGTGGAGCGGTGCGGCTGCGGAGGGCGCGGTGCGGGGGTGGCAACACCCAAGCGTCTGTTCGCAAGTCGGATCCACCATTGCCATGAGAAACAGCCCGGGCGGGGCGTGACAGCTTTTGCCGAAGAAACAATTTGAACAAGTAGCGCAAGGCAAAGCCTGGCGCGCCCCGCCACTCCTGTGCCAAACGGGCGGCGAAACAGCAAAAACGCCGGAGGAGGTCCTCGCGGCGCTTTTGGTTCTGGCGCAGTCTCATTGCGCCGTGCCTGTTTTTGCCATGTCTGTTTGTGCCTTCCCGGCCGCCGAGCCGGGATCAAGGCCGCGGGAGAAGTTCCCGGTCAGGCGGTCCTTTGCGTGAACGTTGAAAACCGGACTGCATTGGTCTGCCGCACCAAACTCAAGAGGCACAGCCCACCAATCACCAGCTCAATCACCAGCGCCGTCACCAGCCCGCTGTGCGGTGCGCCATCCAGACCCAGGCTGACACACCGGCCAAACGCATAGGCAAGAAATACGATGGCACCAAGCGCTGCGGAAAGTCGGCTCACACCGGACAGGAACGCTCCGGCCAGAATGAGAGCCCCAAGCGCTGCCAGGTTGGCGCCCGGTGCGCGCAGCTCATTCAAAAGGCTCGGATTGCCGCCAAGGACGATGTCATAGGCGGCGTAAAAACCTGCCGGTACGGCGGTGATGGCAAGGCCGATGCCGAGCGCCGTCACACCTGCGACGCCAAGGATTGCTCTGTCAAACCACGGGATATGCATGATCGATCTCCTTTTTCACACACGTCAGGCAGCTGCCGACCAGGCACCGGAGCGCGCAGCATCCCGGGCATAGTCAGCAAAATCTTTCGGCGGGCGGCCAAGGGCGCGCTGTACCCCATCGGTAAGATGGGCGTTGCGGCCATCCAGTGTTTCGCGGGCGATCTCGGTAATGACACCGGCAATCATCTCGCCGCTGGAGCGGGCAACTTCTGCATGGAACTCTTCGAAGGAGATCGGCAGATGCTGAACACGGCGCCCGATCGCAGTAGAAAGTTCCTGCGCCATATCGGCAAAGCTCATCAGGCGCGGACCGGTGACTTCGTAAAGTTCACCGTCATGCCCGTCCTCGGTCAGCGCAGCGACAGCCACCGCTGCAATGTCATCGACATCGACGATCGGCTCGCGGATATCGCCGCCCGGCATCGGCAGCACACCGGCCATGACAGGCTCAAACAATGCGCCTTCCGAGTAATTCTGCGCAAACCAGGCGGCACGGACGATGGTGAAGGCAAGTCCGGACGTGCGGACAACTTCTTCGGCGCGTTCCGCGTGATGCTCGCCGCGGCCGGTCAAAAGCACCAGCTTTTCAACACCGGCATCCTTCGCAGTTTTGGTGAACGCCTCGACCTGCTCCACAGCGCCGGGCACGGCAATGTCGGGAAAGTAAGACACATAAGCAGCCGAGGCGCCCTGAAGCGCCGGGCCCCAGGTTTGCGGCTGCTCCCAATCAAACGGCACCGGCGCGCTGCGAGATCCGCGGCGAACGGAAATACCTTTGTCTTCAAGCGATTTGGCGATGCGGGAGCCGGTCTTGCCGGTCGCGCCGATTACGAGAATGGTTTTGTCTTCCATGGGTCCTCTCCGGATCAACTGTTGCGATGACCCGAAGATATGGATTTCAAAGAGACGAACAATTCTCAAACGTCTTCACTTCTTATCCGATCGTCCAGAGAATATGGACGAACAGGAAACTTCGTGGCACAGTCATGTACATGATGATGACTGCGACCCCGCATGTGCCGAACCCGGATGCCATTGCCCAGCCGCTTGGCGACCCTCTTGGTGAAATCCTGCACCTTCTAAAACTTACCGGCACATTTTATTGCCAGTCCCGGCTTACCGCCCCCTGGGGCGTTGCAATCCCGGGCTTTGACAATGTGATGAGTTTCGCCGTGATCATCGGCGGGCGATGCTGGATGACGGTCGGGAGCGGTGACCCGTTTCAGGTGGAAAAAGGCAACCTGGTGCTGATGACCAAGGGTCAGGAACTCAATTTCCGAAGTGATCTGAATACCCCGCTCTTAACGCTCGATGAGTTGCCAATCCGGAAGGTCACTGAGCTCTATGAAACGCTGGAGTTTGGCGGCGGCGGTGAGGAAACCAGCATCATGTACGGCATCGTCCGCCTTGATCATGCTGCAAGCGGGCTGTTGATGCAGCTCTTGCCTGAAGTCTTGAAGATCGACACCTGGACAGAGGATGCCGGCAGCTGGTTGCAGGGAACACTGCAATTCATCGCGAGGGAAGCGCGGGAGCTCAGACCGGGCGGCGAAACTGTGATTACGCGGCTTGCCGATGTTGTGGTGATCGAGGCAATCCGACGCTGGATCAATACGGCGCCGGAGGCCAACAGGGGCTGGTTGAAAGCCGCCCGCGACCCGCAAATCGGCCGGGCCGTGCTGGCAATCCACCGGGCTCCAGCCGAGAGCTGGACGCTGGAAACACTGGCGGACGTTGCCGGCATGTCGCGCTCGGCCTTCTCAGCCCGCTTCACCGAACTCGTTGGGATGCCGGCAATCGAATACCTGACCGTTTGGCGGATGCATCTTGCCCGTGCAAGGCTCCTGGAGACGAGCCAGCCCATCGCCGCCATATCGGCCAGTCTCGGCTACCAGTCGGAACCAGCCTTTAACCGCGCCTTCAAACGGGTGTTTCACATGCCCCCGGGACAGGTCCGGAAAACTCATGCCGCCAACAGTTGACGGGCAGTCGCTGATAGTCGGCGCCCTTTCGTCTTTTGGGGGCCTTTTCTTGTGCGCCGCAAACAGGTTTAATCCGGCCAATGCAAATTTCATGGGAGGCACGGGTGAGCAAGACGAACGCGGGTAATTTTTTCGAGGACTTTCAAATCGGTCAGGTGATCAAACACGCCACGCCGCGCACGATCACCTCCGGCGACCAGGCGCTGTACACCGCGCTTTACGGCTCTCGTTTCGCAGTCCAGTCCTCCGATGCTTTCGCCCGCGCGCTCGGCTATGCCCACGCTCCGGTGGACGATCTCCTGACGTTTCACGTGGTCTTCGGCAAGACCGTACCGGATATCTCGCTGAACGCGGTTGCCAATCTCGGCTATGCCGGCGGCCGGTTTCTTGCGCCCGTTTACCCGGGTGACACGCTGTCAACTGTCTCTGAAGTTATCGGCAAGAAGGAAAACTCCAACGGCAAAACCGGCGTCGTTTACGTACGCTCCACCGGCTATTCGGACGACGGCACGGAAGTCCTGGATTATGTGCGTTGGGTCATGGTGAAGAAGCGCGATGTGACCAGCCCGCCGCCCGATGCTGTTGTGCCGGATCTGCCCGCTGCCATCGACCCGCAGGCGCTCGGCAACGCCGTCCCGCTGCTTGATACCGTACACTGGGAAAATGACCTCTCCGGCTCGCCATTCCGCTGGGCCGACTACGAAGTGGGCGAAAAAATCGACCATGTCGACGGCATGACCGTTGAAGAGGCCGAGCACCAGATGGCGACTCGGCTCTACCAGAACACGGCCAAGGTGCATTTCAACCTGCATACGGAAGCAGAAAGCCGCTTCGGCAAACGCCTGATCTATGGCGGACATGTGATTTCGCTGGCCCGGGCGCTGTCCTTCAATGGCCTTGCCAATGCCTTCCATGTTGCCGGAATTAATGGCGGCCGGCATGTGGCCCCGCTCTTTGCCGGCGACACCGTTTATGCCTGGTCGGAAGTTCTGGAAAAGGCGGAGATTGACGGCCGGTCGGACGTTGCCGCCCTGCGGCTGCGGCTCGTCGCCACGAAAAACCGCGCCTGTGCCGATTATCCGCTGAAGGATGCCGACGGCAGTTACGAAGACGGCGTCATTCTCGACTTCGATTACTGGGCGTTGATGCCGAAATAACGGGATAGACTTTCCAAAACAAATCGGCGAGCGTTCTGGTTTAAAACCCAACTGGAGGCAAGCGGATGAAAACGGTCTCTTTCACGCAGATGAAGGACGGCACTAAGGAAGATTACGATCTTCTGGCGGAGGCCGAAAAGCCGTTTCATGCTGCAACAGCAGAGCGGATCCTTGCCGAGCTAAAACGGCAGGGCGAGGACACCATGACGGGCTACAAGATCACCCGGATGGAGCACGGCCTGCAATCAGCAACCCGAGCGCTCCGGGAAGGCGCCGACATCGACTGGGTGGTCGGTGCCCTCCTGCATGACATCGGTGACGGCTTGGCACCGCAGAACCACGACCGGTTTTCCGCCGAAGTTATCCGCCCATTCGTGCGCGACGAGGTAGCTTGGGTGGTTGAACATCATGGCATCTTCCAGATGCTTTATTACGCTAAGCACTACAACTGGGATGAAAACGCCCGCGACCAGTTCAAGGACCACCCGCACTTCAAGGCGTGCGCGGATTTCTGCGAGCGTTGGGATCAGGCGTCCTTCGATCCGGACTACAACAGCGAACCGCTGGAGACTTTCGAGCCGATGGTGCGCGAGGTCTTTGGCCGCAAGGCCTATGATCCTGCCGTCATCCGGCAGGGTGTTTCTACCGGGCTGCCCAAGCTCGCCAAATAGGGGCGATTTTTAGGGTTTTTGAGCCGGCACCACATCGGTCGCGATCGGACCAACACCAGCTTCTGCAGCCTTGGGTCCGAAAGGCACCCAGCGCTTGAAGAAGTTGGCTGTGGAACTCGTCCGGCTTTCATTGTTGGCCGCGAAGGCGGCTTCCACCGGCTGATTTTCCGCCGGAGACTCGGCATTTGCGACGGCCGTTGGTGGCGTCTCTGCAGGTGCAGCTTCTGATGCGGCGGCGACGGTGTCTTCCGTACCCTCATCGCCGAAGCTCAGGACTTCGGCAATCTGGCTTTGCCGGTCTTCCCACCGCTGCTTGCGTTCTTCGCGGGCATCAAGCCGGGCCACGATGGTCTCAAACTTTTCGCTGTCGCGGTTCTGCTTGGCCGCAACCGCCATGGCAATACGCGGGCTGACTTCATAAGCCGGACATTTTGCACTGGCACGGAACGGCACCCCATCAACCAACGGGGTTGCATCAAAGACGTATTTCTTTTCGCAGACAGAGATTGCCGGAGGTGTGTTGGTCACTTCGAAATGATCATATCCGGTCTTGAGCATCTTCCAGAATGCCAAGTGCTCACTGTCGTGATGCTTTGCCAGGTTTTCTGGTGTCATCCGGAACGGGAACGCCTGTACCTGGAACGACCGCGCCCCGCCCTTGAAGCTGTCGCGGGCCAGCGCGTAGATATCCTGAACCTGTTCATCGGTCATGGCGTAGCAGCCGCGCGAAGAACACGCGCCGTGAACCATCAGATGGGAGCCGGTGCGCCCGTGGGCCTGGTCATACCGGTTTGGGAACCCGAGATTGAACGCCAGATGGTAACTGGAGTTCGGGTTCATCAAGGCCGGCGTCACTTCATAAAAGCCTTCCGGGGCCTGACGGTCACCTTCCTTGAATTTCGGTCCAAGTTTGCCGGACCATTTGCAGATCTCGAACTCTTCCAGGAGCTTGAATTTACCCGTCCGCGTCTGCTTCCAGACCTCCAGTTCGGATTCTTCCTTGAAAATCCGGATCATGATCGGTGACGTGGACGGCATGTTGAGGTCGGCCATCTTGCGCTTGATGGACGCGCTCACAGGAGCTTTGTGCTTGTTGGGACCAGAAGCAAAGTCGTCGGCTTGGCATCCGACCAGCACGCCGGCCAAGAGAACGGCTGCAACACGGGTGTACGCACGTTTATGCATGCGTTGATGGTCCGCCTGCCGGTTTTCCGCTGAAGACGAGAAACGCCCGAAGATCATATACCTGTCCCAAACTGATCGGATCTTGTTCAGCCGTTTGCGTATCGGCTGGCCAAAACTCCCATCTCGCCCCCAAAGACCAAGCTAGGCAAGGATGGTTGATGATACGTTACTGTATCTGCAGAAAGGCAGCGAACCACAATCCGGTGATAAACACAGCTATCCCGCTGGCTCTTTTCGCAGTTCTGCCTCAGTGACGGCAGAATCTGGCCACACAATGGCGAAAAGCCGCCAAGTGGCGGCCTTTCATCAAAATCTCGTCAGAAAAGACGGATCAGGAGAGCGTCCGGCCAATAGCGATGAACTTCTCGCGCCGCTGCTTGCGCAGCTGATCGGCGCTCAGTCCCGCCAGTTGCTTCAACTCTTCCTCGATCGCGGATCCGGCGGTGTCGATGACAATCTCACGAGCACGATGCGCGCCGCCAACCGGTTCATCGACAATGCTGTCGATGACACCCAGCTGTTTCAAATCCTGAGCTGTGATCTTGAGAGCTGTTGCTGCGTCCTGAGCCTTTGCGCTGTCACGCCACAAGATGGATGCCGCCCCTTCCGGCGAAATCACCGAATAGATGGCATGTTCCATCATCAAGACCTTGTTGGCCGTGGCAACTGCGATCGCCCCACCTGAGCCGCCCTCACCGATCACCACGGCAACAGACGGCGTTCCAAGCCCAAGGCCGGCATCCGTCGACCGGGCAATAGCCTCGGATTGACCACGCTCTTCGGCACCGCGGCCTGGATAAGCACCGGATGTGTCTACGAAAGAAATTAGCGGCAAACCGAAACGCTCAGCCATTTCCATGACCCGCACAGCCTTGCGGTAGCCTTCCGGGCGGACCATGCCGAAGTTGTGTTTCAGCCGGGTTTCAGTATCGTGCCCTTTTTCCTGGCCAAGCACGGCAACGGACTGGCCACGGAACCGGCCAATGCCAGCCACAAGCGCATGGTCTTCAGCGAAGTTCCGATCGCCTGCGAGCGGTGTGAAGTCCTCGATCAGACCGGTAATGTATTCAATCGCATGCGGCCGGTCCGGATGACGGGCCACCAGTGTTTTCTGCCAGGGTGTCAGCTTCGCGTAGATGTCTTTCAGCGTCTGCGCGGACTTCGTTTTCAGCCGGTCGATCTCGCTTTCAACATGAACAGCTTCACCATCTTCTGCGGCCAATGCCCGCAATTCCTGGATCTTGCCTTCGATGTCGGCGACGGGCTTTTCGAATTCCAAATAGCTGTGCATGTACTCGCTAACCTGAAACATGTCGGACCCGCAGCTTTTTACGGAGCCGAAAATCAAGAGCCGGCAGCACAGGTGTCCCACCGGCACGGTTATGAGGGCTGTATCAAGAGACGGGAAGTGGTGCAAGCTTTCCCGGCAACTCAGATCCCGCCAGCCTGATCAACTTCTGCAACAGACTGGCTTGGCATTCAATAGAAGACCATCGGACGTAGGAGGTTGGATTCCGGAAATAAAGTTATCGTGCGGCCCGGTCACTGCCATTGCCATCAATGTTGAGTTTGGAAGCCTCAACCAGCAATCGGCCATTTTTCGTTGCAATCGAAATCCGGTAAGGCACCAGAACATTGTCCCGGCCCATCGGCGCCAGCCAAATCTCCATGGGCGCCTTTGCCATGTACTTCACCGACTCTTTGGATGGACGGTGACCGGCAACCGGAACCCATTTGGCTTTGCAAACCACGACCAGACCGTCATAACCCCGGCCGGAAACTTCCTTGGTGCCCTGGTAGGACAGCTTGATGTCGAACCGGGTCCAACCGTCAAAAATCGGCAATTTGCGCGAACAGGCTTTCGGACCGAGGCTGTCTTTGGCCCGCCGAACCGGCATCAACGCAGCACTTAGGGGATCCATCGCGTTGCGGCGATGGCGGTTTGTCACCTTTATGCGCTCCGCATTCGGCTTGAATTGCGGTGTTACCTCCATGGACCGGATGTTGCCCGAGCCCTGGTTGAGGTTGACATAGAAATCCAGATTGGCCGCATGTGAGGCCATGCGGTATTTGGACGGCACCACTTTGGAGCCTACAAGCCAGCCGGATGCCTCAGCGCCGCCCTTTCCGGTCGAAAAGAGTGTTCCGATCCCAGCCGGCGCCATCGCGACCTTTGCCGAATAGGCGTTGCCTTGCATCACCAGAGAGAGCGTCCCTCGAGCAACCTTGAACCCGGCAATCGATATGGAATAGACACCCCCGACGGTGCTCTTCTTAGCGTGCGCCGGAGTAATCAGGAGAGCTCCTGCCAGAAACGGCAGAACTGCCATCCGTCCAATTGACTTTATACCAATCACTTCAAAACCTCCGCGCCGCACTGCCGGCGGCGTTCGCGCCCCCGCGCCAAGGATGTTCCGCTAGGTCAACAATAGCATGAAATCACCCTTGCGAACCGTGTCAATTCTTCTAAATCTTGGTAACTCACTGGTTAACACATTGCCGAATGCGGAATAAAAGTAAGGAATCGCATCAAAGGCGCGCAGATGTCTTGACGTTCGCGCACACTCCCTTTATAGCGGGGCAACTTTTTCCGAGAATTGCCGGAGACGATGTCGCCGGACCTCAGGTCCGCGCCGCTTCCGGTTGGTCTTGCTGGGTTCCTGTAACGGCCCAGCCACAAAAACAAAAGGTGATATGATGGCTCGCCGTTGCGAACTCTCTGGCAAAGACGTGATGACAGGCAACAACGTCTCTCACGCAAACAACAAATCCCGTCGCCGGTTCCTGCCGAACCTGTGCAACGTGTCCCTGATGAGCGACACGCTCGGCGAAACATTCAAGCTGAAAGTCAGCGCCCATGCTCTGCGTTCTGTTGAGCACCGTGGCGGCCTTGATGCGTACCTGATGAAAGCTTCCGACGCTGAGCTTTCCGACAATGCACGCAAGATCAAAGTCAGCATCAAGCGTAAGCAGGAAGAAGCTGCTGCTGCTTAACCCTTAAGGGGTCAAAAATGGAAAAAACCCGGAGTTTCTCCGTGGCCGATCTCGCCATCGCGGTCTTCGCGATGGCGATTGTCGTTGTGGCCTCGAATTTTTTGGTCCAGTTCCCAGTCGAGCACACGCTGGCCGGAGTTAATCTGGCAGACTTGCTTACGTGGGGCGCCTTCACCTATCCGATCGCGTTTCTCGTCACCGACCTGACGAACCGGCGCTTTGGCCCGTCCGCAGCCCGGAAAGTCGTTCTCACCGGTTTTGTGATTGCGATTGTTGTCCCGATGGTGTTCTGGACGTTTGATGAAGCCTTCACGACCCCTCGGATTCTCGTCGCCTCAGGAACAGCGTTTCTTGTTGCTCAACTGCTCGACGTGACGATTTTCGATCGACTCCGCCGCTTGACCTGGTGGAAAGCACCGATCGCCTCATCACTGATCGGCTCCATGATCGACACCCTACTGTTCTTCGGGATTGCCTTTGCCGCGGCCTTCGCCTTTATCGATGTCAGCTTTGGCATGGAAGACGGCTCGCTTGCGTTCCCGGTTCCGTTCCTCGGGGTTGCCGATGCTTTCCAGGTCCCGCTGTGGGCTTCGCTGGCGGTTGGTGACTTCATGGTGAAGATGCTGGTCGCTATTGCACTGCTTGCACCGTACCGGATCGTGCTGAACATGGTCCAGCCGCAGCCAAACGGATCAGCCGCCTAAGGCCACGCCCAATAGAAATCTCATAAGGCGCCCATTGCGGCGCCTTTTTTATTGTTCATTCAAACGGAAGCGCAAAAGCAGGGTGCGTTGCAGCAGCGAGCGGTTGTTGTCGGACAAAAGTGTCAGGATGGTTTCACCGGCCGCATTCTGGTGAACGGCCAGGGCTTCCATGTTATCGATCTGGTAATTGAAGTCCGCCTCCAGAAGGATTTCCCCGTCCAAGACAGCCCCTGCCTTGAGATCGCTGCCTGGAAGCCGCCGCAACCTGAGACCAATCAGGTCTTTCATATTGAAGCGCCGCTCCATCAGGAGAAGGTCTCCGTCGGGCAAGAATGCAGCATCTGTCACATCAAAGCGGTCATGGCGTTTGATAGAGAACTCTTCAGCACCGTCCGGACCAAGGACAAACCCCAGGAAATCGTGTTCATCGCTGGGTGTTGTTTCGCTGATCGCGATCAGCTTGCCATCAAGAGGACCACCTGCCGGTCCTGCAGCCAACGCTTCAATGCCCGTGTTGCCCGGCAATCTGTCCAGCGCCTTCGGCAAGGCCAGCTGGCCGAGCATTCTTTCATCCCCGGTCAGGAGCGGCCACTCATAATGATAAACCGCGTGATTGCGCTCTGCAGACACATAAATGCCGGTGGCATTGAGGGTCAGCGCCTCGGTGTCATGTCCCCAGCGGGCTCTGAGTGACTTTCCATCCGCACCCAACAGGACCGCGTAGCGCAGATCCGACAGCCCAGTTGGAACACCTTCATCCGTTTGCTCGACCGTTGCGGCGACCCAATGGCCATTGTCCGTGACCGCCAGCAGGCGATTGCCGTTTTCAAGGCTGATCACTCCGGACAATCCGCCAGTCTTTCGGTCGGACGCCAGGATCTCGAAACCGCCCAGAAACGTCAGCTTCCCGAACACGGCATCGGAATGGCCTATGTGGAAGGTCTCAATCGCCCGTGTCTTCACCCCGACCTGTTTTGCCTCATCCAGGAGACCTTCGGCCGACACGGGTGCGGAAAACAACAGAACCGCTGCAGCCAGTCCGGCTGCAGCGGTTCCGATAATCCTGGAGAAGAAAGCGGTCATGCCCTCATCGCTCACTCACCTGCGTCCAGCCCGGCGCTGGCGGCCTCTGCCGAATTGCGCCGCCATCTGGACCTCGTCGTCAAAGAGGTCGGCGAGCTGATCGGTCATGGCCCCGGCAAGCTCTTCTGCGTCGACGATGGTGACAGCCCGGCGATAGTAGCGTGTCACGTCGTGGCCAATGCCGATAGCAATCAGCTCTACCGGTGACCGCGTTTCAATGTCCTCGATCACATGGCGCAGGTGACGCTCCAGATAGTTGCCCGGATTGACCGATAAGGTCGTGTCATCAACCGGCGCACCATCGGAGATCATCATAAGGATGCGGCGTTGTTCCGGCCGGGCCATCAACCGGTCATGCGCCCAGAGCAGCGCCTCCCCATCGATGTTCTCTTTCAGGAGGCCCTCGCGCATCATCAAGCCGAGATTGCGCCGGGCACGCCGCCAGGGCGCATCAGCGGACTTGTAGATGATATGCCGTAGATCATTCAGCCGGCCCGGTGTTGGCGGTTTGCCCGCGCCAATCCAGCTTTCGCGCGACTGACCGCCCTTCCAGGCTTTCGTGGTGAAGCCGAGAATTTCGACTTTCACGCCGCACCGTTCCAGCGTCCGCGCAAGAATGTCGGCACAGGTGGCCGCCACCGTGATCGGCCGGCCGCGCATGGAGCCGGAGTTGTCCAGAAGCAGCGTGACGACGGTGTCCCGGAAGTTGGTATCCCGCTCTTGCTTGAACGCCAGAGGTGCCATCGGGTCGGTCACAGCTCGGGTCAGGCGCGCAGTGTCCAGAAGACCTTCTTCAAGGTCAAAATCCCAGGCCCGGTTCTGCTGGGCCATCAACTTGCGCTGTAACCGGTTGGCAAGGCGGGCCACGGCCCCTTGCAGATGGGTCAGCTGCTTGTCGAGGAACCCGCGCAAGCGATCCAGCTCGGCGGTGTCACACAGCTCTTCGGCCGTGATCGTTTCATCGAACTGGGTCGTGAACACCCGATAATCGGATTCCGGCGGCTTGTTGGAGAACGGGTGATCCTGCCGGTCACTCTCGCCGGCTTCTTCGGAATCGTCAGCCATATCCTGGTCGACCATCTGGTCGAAGTCGGCTTCAGAGGCTTCCGTGTCACCGGCGTCCTGCTCTTCCCCGGAAAGTTCCATTTCCTGAGGCGCAGCTTCCTGCTCACCGCTGTCGTCTTCGGTGTCCTCCCCGGTTTCGGCCTCGTCGTTGTTGCCGGCGTCTTCGTTCTGATCGGGATCCAGGTCTTCGTCCTGTTCTCCGAGCTCATCCGCCATATCGAGAGATTTCAAAACATCGCGCAAACGCGAGGCAAATCCGTTTTGGTCCTCAACCTCGGCTTCGAGGCTGTCAAGCTCCGCGCCGGCCTTGCTTTCCACCCAGTCGCGCCACATGTCGACAAGCTTGGCGGCACTTTCCGGCGGCTGAGCACCAGTGAGGCGTTCGCGCACGATCAGCGACAGAGCATCTTGAAGCGGGGCTTCTTCCCGGCTCGCGATGTCCGGCGCGCCCGACTTGCGGTACTTGTCGTTGAGCATCACGGCCAGGTTGTCGGCTACACCCTGCATCCGGCGGGCACCGACCGCTTCACAGCGCGCTTGCTCAACAGCTTCGAAGATCGCCCGTGCATCCATGCCTTGGGGCATGTTTTTGGCGTGAACAGCCTTGTCGTGACAGGCAATCTTGAGCGCCATGGAATCCGAGAGCCCGCGTGTGACCGCGACCTCATGCGCATTCAGCTTACGGGACGGCTCAGGCAAGCGGGCGGACAGGCCCGACAAGCCCGGCCGGTCGCCGGAAAATGTGACTTCCAGCTCCGCCTCGCCCGATATCGCCCGCATGGTTCCAGCGACGGACTGTTTCAGCGGTTCCGTCGTGGGGGCGGGCTTGTTGCCCGGAAGAGAGTTGCTACCTGGCCGCGGCGCCATAGGGACCTCAGCTCATTACAACGTTAACAGCGGATTCCGGCAAATCCTCACCGAAGCAGCGTTGATAGAACTCTGCCACAAGCGACTGTTCCATGTCGTCGCACTTGTTCAGGAAGGTCAAGCGGAAGGAGAAGCCAACATCACCAAAGATTTCCGCGTTTTCCGCCCATGTGATCACCGTCCGGGGGCTCATCACAGTGGAAAGATCCCCATTGATGAACGCGTTCCGGGTCATGTCCGCAAGACGAACCATCTTGGAAACAGTGTTCCGGCCTTCATCATTCTGGAAGTGTTTGGCTTTCGACAGAACAATGTCGACTTCATTGTCGTGCGGCAGATAGTTCAGCGTGGTGACGATCGACCAGCGGTCCATCTGTGCCTGGTTGATCTGCTGCGTGCCGTGGTAAAGACCGGAAGTGTCGCCGAGGCCGACCGTATTCGCTGTTGCGAACAGCCGGAAGGCGGCATGCGGACGGATGACCCGGCTTTGATCGAGAAGCGTCAAGCGGCCCGAGGACTCCAGGATCCGCTGGATTACGAACATCACGTCCGGACGGCCGGCGTCGTATTCGTCGAACACCAGCGCAACATTGTGCTGATAGGCCCACGGCAGAATGCCGTCCTTGAATTCGGTGACTTGCTGACCGTCCTTCAGAACGATCGCGTCTTTGCCGACCAGGTCGATACGCGAGATGTGACTGTCGAGATTGACCCGGATACACGGCCAATTCAGACGCGAGGCAACCTGCTCGATGTGCGTCGATTTGCCCGTCCCGTGGTAGCCGGTCACCATCACGCGGCGGTTATGCGCAAAACCCGCCAAGATCGCCAGGGTCGTTGCCCGGTCGAAAAGATAATCGGGATCGGGTTCCGGCACATGCTCTGACGGCGTGGAAAAGGCCGGAACTTTCAGGTCCGACTTGAAGCCAAACACCTCTTCGACGGAAATTTCAGTGTCCGGCATCGCCATGGCCGCAGTCGTCGTCTCAGTCATCAGTCCTCCGCAGTCCCGGAGCGCCGGGATGGGTCGTTTGGGAAAAGCAAGCAGGGGCCTGCAAGCTTAGAGGAAACCGGCCTTTTTCAGAACGTTGTACGCCTGAATGATTTCCCGCAGGCGGTCTTCCGAAGAGCGATCCCCGCCATTGGCATCCGGATGGTTTAATTTCACAAGTTCTTTATAGCGCGCTTTGATTTCGCTTCCACGTGCTGTGTACGGCAGATTGAGCACATCAAGCGACCGTTTTTCAAGCGTCAAAAGCTTTCTTTCGCGCGGGCGGCGTACTTGTTCGGCCCGGCGTTGTGCATTGCCGCGCATCGATGCCCTTGCGTCAAATCCGTCAGGTCCATCAGCCGCCTGGCGGTTGACCCCCATTTTCCAGGTCGGGCGGTGGCCGGTCAGGCTGTCCTTCTGGTAACTGCGAACATCATCGTCGCCCATGCCAGTGAAATAGTTATACGTCTTATTGTATTCGCGAACGTGGTCGACGCAGAAGTGAAAGTACTGGCCTTCGCGGTCACGACCTTTTGGCGCCTTGTGGGTACCCGGTCGTTTGCACCCCGGGTGTTCACAAACGGGATGCCGGTCTTCGGTCATCCGCTCCTTGCGCTCTTTGTCCGGCTTCACCCGGATGCTGTCGAATATTTTTGAATCGAGTTTCATTGGGTCGATTATGGGATCTTGTATCCACCGGGCAAGCCGGTGGCGGTGGTATTTGGCGGTCTTCCAGAGTCTTTTCGGCGATGAAACGGGCTCAGGAAATCAAACAGCCTGAGACAATATCAGCCTGTGCAGCACACGCCTAGACTTGAACTTTTCATCCATGCTCCCCAAAGTCCGGGAATGAGCATGAAACAGAACATTACCGACAAGCTGACGGCTGCTTTTGCGCCGTCCCACCTCAATGTGATTGACGAATCGGAAAACCATCGCGGACACGGTGGCTGGCGCGAGGGCGGCGAGACCCATTTCCGGGTTCAGATTGCCGCTGACGCCTTTCAGTCGATGTCCCGCGTCGGGCAGCACCGCGCGATCAATGAGGTTCTGGCCGACGAACTTGCCAGCAGCGTTCACGCCTTGGCCATCGAAGTCAAAAAGCCCGCGTAATTCCCGAACCAACTGATTGGATCAAGCGGAAGCCGCCGCCCGGATTTTGCTTAGCGGCATGATTCTCAGACGTGTGATCCGGTTTTTCTCCCGCCGCAATACCGTGAAGCGGAAGCCGTGGAAGGTGAAGATCTGACGCTCTTCCGGGATCATTCGCGCCTCATGGATAACCAGACCAGCGATGGTCGTTGCCTCGTCATCCGGCAAGTGCCAGTCCGCTGCACGATTGAGATCCCGGATCGGTACCGAGCCGTCGACAATGACGGACCCGTCCGCTTGCGGGCGTAAGCCTTCAAGCTCCAGATCATGTTCGTCTGCTATCTCGCCGACGATCTCTTCCAGAATGTCTTCCAGGGTCACCAGACCCATGACCTCACCATACTCATCCACCACCAGGGCGAAGTGGGTTTTCTTCCGCAGGAACGCATTCAGCTGATCTTGCAAACTGGTCGTGTCCGGTATGAACCAGGCAGGTCCGGCAATTTCGAGGATGTTGATTTTCGCAGCATCACCGTTCGCCTGGTTAAGAGCTCGCAGCAGGTCCTTTGCGTGGAGAACCCCTACAAAATTATCGCTTTCTCCACGCCACAGCGGCAAACGCGTGTGAGGGGAGGCAAGCGCTGCCTCAACCAAATTGGCCGGGTCATCATCTGCGTTGAGCGCCACCATGTTTGTTCGGTGGACCATCACATCGGAGACTTCCAGCTCAGCCAAGTCCAACAGACCGCCGATGCGATCGCGCTCACCTTTTTCCAGGCCGCCTTCCATGTGCTGCAAATCAACGGCACCGCGCAGTTCCTCATGCGCGGACAGGATCGACGCATCATCTCCAATGTTCACGCCGAGCATCTTCAGGAGCATGCGCACGATCCATTCGACCCCAATCACAACCGGGCCGAACACCGCGACAACAACGCGCACGATCGGCGACACCGTCAACGCGAACCGCTCGGGATTGGAAATCGCCCAGGTTTTCGGAAGAACTTCCGCAAATACCAGGACAAGTGCGGTCATGACCAAGGTCGCAATCGCCACACCAGCTTCGCCAAACAACGCCAGAAAGACAGTCGTCGCTAGAGCTGACGCGAGAATGTTGACCAAATTGTTGCCCAGTAAGAGCGCACCGATCAGGCGTTCCCTCGAGGCAATCAAACGCCCCGCAACCCGAGCCCGCCAGTCTCCGGTTTTCTCAAGCTGATGCACCCTTGCGCGGGACGCAGCAGTCAACGCTGTTTCGGAACCGGAAAAAAAACCGGACAAAAACAGAAGAAAAAAGATGGCGGCAATTGAGAGCCAAAGTGCGGTCTCGGTCATGGGTTCAGTTTTTCCTTCAAGAATTCTGACACCAGATAGGGATCAACACCCTTTTCGACAAAGGCTTCCCCGATTCCCCTCGTCAAAACAAAGGTCAGAGCGCCCCGGCTCACCTTCTTGTCCTGCGCAATCAGATCCATGAACACCTCGACACCGGGCAGTTGCCCTGGAATATCGGTGATCCGGATCGGTAGTCCCACATCTGTCAGGTGCTTCTCAACCCGACCGACAGTGTCTGCTCCAATGAGGCCGCGTGTTTCGGAAAACTCATGCGCCAGCATCATACCGATCGAAACACCTTCACCGTGCACAAGACGCTCGGTCTCATAGGACACTGCGCCCTCCAGCGCATGACCGAATGTATGACCGAGATTCAGAAGTGCCCGGCGACCGGATTCCAGTTCATCGGCGGCAACAACATCGGCCTTTGCCTGGCAGGACCGGGCAACAGCTTCGTCCCGTTCTTGTCCACCTGCAAAGATGCCCTGCCAGTTGCTTTCCAGCCACGCAAAGAAATCAGCATCACCGAGAAGACCATACTTTGCGACTTCAGCGTAACCGGCTCGGAAATCGCGCGGGGTGAGCGTGTCCAGAATCGCGGTATCGGCCAATACGAGCGCCGGCTGATGAAACGCGCCAATCAGGTTCTTGCCATGGCGTGAGTTGATCCCGGTTTTTCCGCCAACGGAACTGTCGACTTGCGCCAACAAGGACGTTGGCACCTGGATGAAGGCCATGCCCCGGCGCACCGCAGATGCCACAAAGCCCGTCAAATCGCCAACCACACCGCCGCCCAGCGCAACGATTGCGTCGTTGCGTTCGAGCCGCGCGTTCAGCACCTCGTCGCACAAGCGCTCAAACTGCGAAAAGCACTTGGTGCCCTCACCGGCAGGTACCGTGATCGGCGTGAATTCAATCCCGGCCTTCTCCAGACTGGCACCAAAAGCTTCAAGGTGAAGTCTTGCGACATTTTCATCCACAATCACCGCCAGCCGGGCGCCCGGCAGAACCGCGGCAATTTCCGCGCCCGCAGTTTCCAGAACATTCCGTCCGATGCGGATATCGTAACTGCGCGCCCCGAGGTCGACGCGAACGGTTTGCATTGCTTGCGACGAGATGGCGTCAGCGGCATCCAGATTTGCCATTTGCTTGGGTTCCAAACTGCAATGGTTGTCAGGAAAGGCTCAGTCAGCCTTATCCATAAAGGTGGTCTGCGAGGGTCAGGACGATCTGGTCAACCACGGCCTCGTGAGGCACGTCTTTCGAGGTCACCGTCAGCTGAGCCTGCGCATAGACCGGTTCGCGTTCGGCCATCAGCTTGCGCATGGTGCCTTCCGGATCCGGATTGCGCAGAAGCGGACGCGTTGAGCGGCGGCGCACCCGCGCCATGACAGTCTCAAAATCAACCTTCAGCCAAATCGACAAGCCATTCGTTTCAATTTCCGAGCGGGTCGCGTCGCTCATGAAAGCACCGCCTCCGGTGGCAAGCACTTGCGGGCCTTCCTGGAGAAGCCGGGCAATCACACGCTCTTCACCACTGCGAAAATAAGGTTCGCCGTGTTCTGCAAAGATTTCCGAAACGGTCATATTAGCAGCGCGTTCAATCTCGCTGTCAGCGTCCACAAATTCCAGGCCGAGCCTTTGAGCAAGGCGCTTGCCCACCGTTGATTTGCCGCATCCCATGATACCGACCAATACAATCGACCGTTTGCCAAGCGCAGCAACAAGGTGCTTCAGATCAATCGTGTCTACCCCCCTGCCATCGGCAGCGTTCGGTGACATCTGGGTGTTTTCGTGTTTCTTCATGGCGGCGTTTTACCATATTCGCGGCAAAACGCACGAGGGCACAGCGGGAAACATCAGCACTTGCGCCGCGCAGCGAACTTGCAACAGACAACAGCTTGGGGAACCATTCAAAGAAGTCTGATTCGACACCAACGGAGACCACCGTGCCAACGCTCACACGCCTCTTGATCGTGCTTCTCATCTTGGGCGCACTCGGCTACGGCGCGGTCTATTCACTCGCGACATTCGTGGAGCCACGCGAACGCGAAATTACTGTGCGGGTCAAGAAAGATGGGTTTGGCCGCTGATGGCAACCGGGTTTGATCTGGAAAACTTCCTGGAAATGCTCGCTGCAGAACGCGGTGCGGCGGAAAACACGCTGGCAGGCTATCGGCGGGACCTGGAAGACTTTTCCGATTTTTTAGGCCGGACAAAACTGGCAGAGGCGAATTCGGACCACATCTCGGGATACATGAGTGACCTCACCCGCCGCGGGTTCGCGGAAACCTCTCAGGCACGGCGGCTGTCGGCCCTCAAGCAGTTCTACAAGTTTCTTTATTCAGAAGGCAGCCGCCAGGACGATCCAACCCGGACGTTGTCGGCGCCAAAGAAACGTGGCAGCCTGCCAAAAGTCCTTTCCATGGACGACGTCGATCGCTTGATCGAAACGGCACGGCTGCAAACAGAAGTTTCTCATAAATCAAAAGCAGCCGCATTGCGCGCGCAGCGCATGTACACGCTCATCGAGGTGCTTTATGCGACCGGGCTCCGGGTCTCCGAGCTGGTAGCTTTGCCGGTCACCGCCGCCTTGAGAGACGCACGGCTGATTGAGATCAAGGGCAAGGGCGGCAAGGAGCGCCTCGTTCCTTTGTCTCATGCCGCACAGTCTGCCATGAAGATGTATGTCGGGCTGCGTTCGGCGGAAGGCGCTTATGAAAACAGTCCGTGGCTGTTCCCCTCTCATGGTGGAAGCGGGCATTTGACGCGTCAACACTTCGGTCGGGACCTCAAAGACCTCGCGGCCGCGGCAGGATTGGATTCGTCGAAAGTCTCTCCGCACGTCTTGCGGCATGCCTTTGCATCGCATCTCTTGCAAAACGGAGCGGACCTGCGCGTGGTCCAGCAACTTCTTGGTCACGCGGACATTTCCACCACACAAATATATACCCATGTGCTGGATGAGCGGCTGCGGGAACTGGTGGAAACGGCCCATCCGCTTGCCCGGAAATAGGCCGTAAATCCTCTGTTGCGCCGCAGCAAAGCAACACCTACACTCCGCTGCCTAAAATTTTAGCACCGGACCTGGAAACATGCTGCAGCCCGCCAGCACTTACGACACGCTCACACAGAGTTTTGCATGGCCTCAGCCGGCGACGTACAACATGGCTTCGGTTGTCAGCGATCGATGGGCAGCTGCAACGCCGGACCGGCTGGCGATCCGGCATGTTTTTGATGACGGGCAGACCGAAGACTGGAGCCACCTGGAGCTGAACCGGGCGGCGAACCGGTTTGCAAACGCCTTAGCGGCACTCGGAGTAAAGCCCGGTGACCGGGTCGCCCTGCTCCTGCCGCAAATCCCGCAAACCGCCATTGCGCATCTTGCCACGTATAAAATCGGCGCGATCGCGGTTCCATTGGCCGCCCTGTTCGGCTTGGAAGCTCTCAGCTACCGGCTGTCTGATTCCGGCGCGAAGGCTTTGGTGACAGACACCGCAGGCCTCGCCAAACTGAGCGAGGTCCGGGATCAACTCCCCGGTTTGGAGTTGGTCATCTCCGTTGATGGAGCAGAGCAAGGCGTTGAAGCATTTTCTGATTTGCAAGAACGCGCTTCAGACACATTTCAGACAGTCCAGACTGGCCCGAACGATCCGGCTTTGATGATCTACACATCCGGCACTACGGGCCAGCCCAAAGGCGTACTTCATGGTCACCGTGTGCTGATGGGACACATGCCGGGGATCGAACTCTCGCAAAACTTCCTTGGACAACCGGACGACCTTTTTTGGACACCGGCCGATTGGGCTTGGGCGGGCGGTCTGCTGAACGCTCTTTTTCCGGCGCTGTCGCTCGGGGTTCCAGTCGTCTGCCACGCTTCGCGGAAGTTCGATCCCGAATTCGCATTCCGGCTCTTGGAGCAGCAGAAAATCCGCAATGCGTTCATTCCACCAACTGCATTGCGCATGCTGCGGGCGGTCGAAAATCCGGCCAGCCGGTTCAAGTTAAACTGGCGCAGTGTCGGTTCAGCCGGAGAATCGCTCGGCAAGGAAACCTACGACTGGTTCGCAGATGAATTCGGCTTCAAAGTCAACGAGTTCTATGGCCAAACCGAATGCAACGCAGTCCTCGGCTCCAGCGCGGCCCTGGGCATCACCCGGTCCGGCGCGATCGGCAAAGCAATGCCCGGCCATCACGTTGCCATCATTGACGGAGCCGGCAATCCTGTCCCTACAGAGACGCTCGGTCAAATCGCTGTAAGGCGTCCGGATCCCGTGATGTTCCTTGAATACTGGAACAAACCGGAGGCAACGAAGGACAAGTTTATCGGCGACTGGATGATCACAGGAGACCAGGGGGTGATGGATGAAGATGGCTATGTTCATTTCGTCGGCCGCGACGATGACCTCATAACCTCTGCCAGTTACCGGATCGGTCCGGGGGAAATTGAAGACTGCCTGATCAAACATCCGGCCGTTGCGCTAGCCGCAGCGGTTGGAAAACCGGACCCGCTGCGCACCGAAATCGTCAAAGCCTATGTGGTTCTGAAAACCGGGGAACAGCCGACCCCTGCTCTGGAAGACAGTATCCGCTCGTTCGTTCGCGACCGATTGTCCGCACACGAATACCCGCGTGAAATTGGGTTTGTCGACTCCTTGCCCATGACCACGACAGGCAAGGTCATCCGCAGAATTCTGCGCAATCAGGCCCGCGAAGAAGTCGCCTAAGTCGCTACCTCAGTCCGAACGGTCAGGCAGCCAACAAGGCGGAGAGATCCTCATGGCTGTCCACCACCTTGTGCGCGCCTGCACTTTTAAGCTGCTCGGCGTGACCATCATGACTGTGGCCACCACCGACAAACCCCCAAACGGTCATCCCGGCAGCAAGGCCGGCCAAAACACCATTGGCACTGTCCTCAATCACTAGGCAGTTTTCCGGTTCAACACCCAGTTTTTCAGCCGCAAACACAAACAAGTCCGGTGCCGGTTTGCCATTGGTCACTTGTTCGCCGGAGTAGATATGCGGCGCAAAATAGTCGTAAAGTCCTGTGTGCTGAAGCTTATGGATCAGACGGTGGAGACGCGACGATGAGGCAACCGCTCGCGGGCCGTCATGCGCTTCGAGCAAGGCCTTGATCCCGGCGATTTCTGCAAGCTCGGATTTGATCCGCTCCAAGGTGGCGGCATCAAGGTCCGGACCAAACGTTTCGGGCAGAGGCCCTCTGCCCAACGCGCGGTGATCATCATCCAGCCTGGCCCAGAAATCGACGCTCCCAAGCCCCTGAAAACGGTTCATATAGTCGTCCAGGCTATAATTCAGGCCAATCCGGGCGAGATGTTCACGCTCCACCTCAACATAGATTTTTTCAGAATCGACCAGAACGCCATCGCAGTCGAACAGAATTGCCTCAAAAGTCATGTGTTTCCAAATTCGTTAGTGTGAGCCGTCGAAGAGACCTTTAACCACCTGTCTTTGAAACAAGATGACAAGGATCGCTGGAGGCAAAACCGCGACAACCGCGAGCATGACCCCGGACAGGCTGTTCTGTCCGAAAAACTGCATTCCTCTGACGACCGTGTAGGACGCTTCATCGGATGTGATCATGACCGGCCAGAGGTACTGGTTCCAGCCAGTGACGAAAAGCACCAGAAACAACGCAGATGCTGTGGGCAGGCACAAGGGCGCCAGGATATCGGCCAGGAACCGCAATGGCCCGGCCCCGTCCAGCCGTGCGGATTCCTGGAGCGTATCGGGAACCGTCATCAGGAATTGCCGGAAAAACAAAGTCCCCAACCCGGATGCGGCGAGCGGCAAGATCAGTCCGGGGTGCGTGTTGACGAGCCCAAGATCCGCGGCAACGGCGTAGGTTGCGAGAAACCGGGATTCCAGCGGAAGCATCAAGGTCAAAAGCAGCAGCCAGAAGATAAATGTTGCAAACCGGACCCTGAAATAGAGAAGCGCAAAGGCAGCCAGAAGCGAGACCACGGTTTTCAACGCAGCAAATCCTGCGCCGAAAACGAAAGAATTCCAAAGCATAAGGGCAGCCGTCACATCGCCGGAAAAGCCAGCACTTGTTGTGAAAAACGCGGTGTAGTTCTCAAGACCATATCCGCCTATGTCCAGGCGGGGTGAGATTCGCGTATCAGGCGCATGCGTGGTTGCTGCAAACAAGGCGTAAACCGGCAAACTCATGAACAAAGCGCCGGTTATCAGAATGACATGGTCAACAAATTGAGCGCGAAAACGCCGCCAGGATGGCATCAGGAGTGTTCCGGAAAACAAGAAAGAGCGCGGAGAGTAGACCCATTCGCAGCGAATTGAAAAGGCTTAAAGCACGACAATACCCGAATGCTTCGCCTTGTGTTCCGGCTCCACGTGTATGGTAATCCGGGCGCCCGGCACATCTTCACTGATGGCTGCCTCGATCCGGTCGCAGATCTCATGGGCTGCTTCAACGGTCATGGAGCCGGAAACCACGAGATGAAAATCAATGAAGGTCGTCTTTCCGGCGATACGCGTTCGCAGATCATGCGCTTCCAGAGCGCCTTCGCCTTGCTCGGAAATCTGCAGCCGGATCTTTTCGAGAACATCGGCTGAAGCTGCCTCGTCCATTAGGCCACCGACAGATTCTTTGACCAGTCCCCAACCGGACCACAAGACCGTGAGGCCAACCAAAATCGCCAGAACCGAGTCCAGGATCGTCCAACCGGTCAGAAGAACGAGAACCACGCCAATGAGAACACCAAGGGAGCTGACAACATCAGTGAAAAGGTGCTTGCCATCGGCGACAAGCGCCGGCGACCGGACTTTGCGGCCGACGCGCATCAGATAAGCCGCCCAAAGCCCATTGATCAGTGCGGCCAGAACATTCAGCCCGATGCCGAGCGGTGAAAAATCGGGACTGTCGCCGTGTACAAGCCCCATCCAGGCGGCCCTGAAGATCGACATGGCGGCAAGCACAATCATCACGCCAACAAGAACAGCGGCGAAATACTCTGCCTTGTCATGGCCATAAGGATGATTGCTGTCAGCAGGTTTGGAAGCGAACCAGACTGCTATGAGCGCTGCGAAGGACGAGGCAACGTTGACGATTGTTTCCAGCGCGTCGGAGTAGAGCGCAACAGACCCGGTCAGCCAGTAGGCACCGAATTTCAGGCCAAGGACCACAAGACCGATTGCAATACTGAAAAAGGCAATACGGAGCTGCAAGCCAACCGCCATTAAGACCCCCTAGGCCTCGGCGGCCCGCTGGTTTTCTGAGCGCTGCAAGGGGTAACAGGTTTTGCCCTCAAGACAACCGGCAATCGGGACTATCAAGTGAAAACCGGGAACCTATGGCGTGTCGTGTTTGATTGAATTCAGGCTGCTTCAGGTTTCGCGTACGAGACAAAGCCGCGTGGCAGCGGCACCTGAATCCGTTTCAACGCGACTTGCTCTGTAACCGATCAATGCTCAAACAGCACTTGGACTGAAAGCCTTTCAAAAAACCCCGGCTGTTTGCCGGGGTGTTTTGGCGGGTTGGCGATTTCTCAGAACTTGTGCGGACCGGCTGGAAGTAACACCTAAAAACCCTTCTTCCAATCCATCGCCGCAGCGCCAATGATCTGCCCCGGCCCCTCATTATCCTCAACCTGGATCAGGATAATGCACCGGGCGTCGCTGATCAGGTTCAGCTTCGTCTTTGCCATGCGGAACGTCTCTTCGCCGCCCGACCACATGCCCATCGGCATGAGATCCCGAACGACGTTTACATAAGTGATTTCGCGGCCCGCATTTTCCCCGCGGCCAATGTCCACAGTCGCTTCATCCTGCACGCGCAGGAAATAGACGGTTGCCATTTTTGCACCCGCAGGCAACTCGCCGCTGACCTTAGCCTCGACGGCCATATCCGAGATTTTGAGTGTCACGTCAGTAGCCAGCGGTTCGGCACGCTTCAGGGCAGCACGGACATCCGCTTCGCGGCTTCCGACAACATGTTCTTCACCGTTGATCACCATCTGCGGAGTATAAACCGACCGGTCGCCGCGCTTTTGAGCGTACGCGCGCTGGCGCTGCGAATGAACCGGGCTCGCAAGCGTGTCTTTCCATCCAAGGTAATCCCAATAATCGACCGGCAAAACCAGCGTCAGGATATCCCCCTCTTCCTGTACAAGCTGCTCAGCGAGCCGATCAGCTGGCGGGCAGGAAGAGCAGCCTTGGCTGGTGAAGAGCTCGACGACCTTCTGCGGCCCCGCGTTCGCAGCATTCGAGGAAATGCCCGCCGCAAATAATCCGCAAACAAAAATGAAACACGCTCGGACAGCGTGTCGTGCTGTCCGGGTATGGATGCCCACCATTGGCTCTTGTCCCGTAACTGTTTTCAGTAAGATAGGCAGGCACCTTGTAAAGAGCGAGTCACGTGGCGGTGATAGCGCGCGCACCACTGGTTTTTCGCACGTTTGTGAAAATTGAAAGACAGCCCGTGATCAGCGCGAAGGTCTCACCCCTCGGCCATAATCTTCCGCAGTTCCGGAAGGAAACCAGTCTCATAGCTTTGCGGATCGAGCGGGCCGATGAACTTGTAGCGGATGGTGCCGGTCTTATCGACAATGAAGGTTTCCGGAACGCCGTAGACACCCCAGTTGATGGCTGTCCGTCCGCTGTCATCGACGCCAATGCGGTCATAAGGGTTGCCGAGACTTCCAAGGAACCGGCGCGCGTTCGCGGCTTTGTCCTTGTAGTTGATCCCCAGGAGCTGGAACCCATCCAGCTTCGCCAATTCTTCCAGGAGCGGATGCTCCTGCCGGCACGGGCCGCACCAGGACGCAAAGATGTTCACGACGGAAACCTGACCGATCAGGTCCTCACGCGAAAATCCGGGCATCGGAGCGCCGTTTTCAGACAAGCCCTCAAGCGGCTCCAAGGAAAACTCCGGCGCAGGTTTATTGATCAGCGCGGATGGGATCTTGCTCGGGTCGTCTCCGAGCGTTAGCTGAAACAGGAACAGCCCGGCAAGCGCTGCAAAAACAATCAAGGGCAGCAGAACGAGGACCGGAAAGCCACGTTTTTTGGGCTCAGATCCCGAACCATTTTCAAATGTGCTCATGAGGCCTGAGTGCTCCTGTCTTCCGGCCGTGCGCGTTTGATGCCTTGGTCAGCGAGATCGTTCAGAGCTTTTTCCTGCGCGGCCTTGTCCAATCGCACCCAGGCGATCAGGACCAGGACCGTTAATAGGCACAGGCCATAAGAGGCGAGGATAAATCCGGCGTGTGGTCCAAGATCCATGACGTCACTCCGCAGGTTGGGCGGCCCCGGCAGGACCTGGCTGTGCGGCACTCGCTGCACGCATCCGCAGAGCGCGGACACGCCGCCGCAGGATTTCATTGCGCATGGCCATCAAGTGAAGAACGAAGAACATCAGCGTGAAGGCAACGGCCATCACCAACAGCGGCCACAAGATATCCGGGTGAATGGTCGGGCCATCAAACCGCATCACACTCGCCGGCTGATGAAGTGTGTTCCACCAATCGACGGAAAATTTGATGATCGGCAGGTTGAGGGCACCGACGAGGGTCAGAACAGCCGCAGCTTTCCCGGCCTTGATCGGGTCTTCCATCGTGCGCCACAGTGTCATCAGGCCCAGATACATGATGAAAAGGACGAGGACGGACGTCAGGCGGGCATCCCAGACCCAGTAGGTGCCCCACATGGGCTTGCCCCACAAGGAGCCGGTCACGAGCGCCATAAAGGTGAAGGCGGCACCGATCGGAGCAGCACTTTTCGCCGAAACGTCCGCCAGCGGATGCTTCCAGACCAGAGTGCCGATCGACGACAGGGTCATGACCGAGTAGCACATCATGCACAGCCAGGCGGCCGGGACATGGATGTACATGATCCGCACCGTGTCCCCTTGCTGATAGTCCTCCGGCGCGACGAAGAAGCTCATGTAAAGCCCGACCGCGAACAACAGGAGACACAGCCCTGTCAACCAGGGGAGGACCACCTGCACGAACCTCAAAAACCGCGTCGGATTTGCGTAATCCCAGAATGCCATGGAACCGTTCTAATCTAGAGCTTTGCCTGCTTCAATGGACAAGTCTGCCGCAGGAGGCATTGAGGGCGATCAATATGGCGTTAGTCTGACGCAAATCGCAGTGCTGTGGCAGATGCTATCGGGCCGACAACGGCCGCAATGAGAGACAACGCACAGAGGATCAGAAACGGCGTCAGGAAAGGCACAGGATCACGGATCGCAGCATCAGCCGAACTGACTCCAAAAATCAGAACAGGGATCGCGAGCGGGACAACCAGAACGGCCAGCAAGAGGCCACCACGGCGCAGGGAGACCGTCAGCGACGCGCCGATTGCGCCAATTAGCGTAAGCGCCGGGGTTCCAACCAGCAGCGTTGCAGTGACCGCCGCCATGGAGACCGGATCTAGGTTCAAGAAGATACCGAGCACGGGCGCTGCGACCACCAGGGGCAAACCTGTCGCGGTCCAATGCGCCAGACATTTGATCAGGACAACCAGCTCTAGGGGGCGTCCCGCCATCAGCATCAGATCAAGTGTTCCATCATCCCGGTCCGCTTGAAACAGGCGATCCAGTCCGAGCAGCGTTGCCAGCAAGGCCCCGATCCAAAGGATCGCGGGACCGATCCGTGCCAATAGATTGAGATCCGGGCCAACACCGAAAGGAATGACCGTCACAACAGCCAGGAAAAACAAAACACCGACCAAGGCACTGCCGCCCACCCGCACCGACAGCCTCAAGTCCCGTTGAAACAACGCCATCGCCCAGCCTGTCATAGGAAGCCCTCCTCAAGGGCTTGCTCAGCCGGTTGGGCAGCTTCCAGATGCAGTGTTTGGATTTTGGCCAACGCCAACTCGGTGTGGGTCGCCGTCACGATCAAGCCACCGGCTTCCAGGTGGCCATTCATCAAACTCAGAAGCAGGGCTTCGGAATTCTTGTCCAGTGCAGAGGTCGGCTCGTCCATCAACCAGATCGGCCGCGCAGTTACCAACAGCCGGGACAACGACAACCGCCGTTTTTGACCCGCAGACAGATAGGCAGCGGGCAAGTGTGCGGTATGACCAATCCCGAGCAGTTCCAAAGCCTCCATCGGCTTACGCAACTCGCCGGCAAAACCAGTTGCAGCCGTAGGTGCTGTAAAACTTTGCCAGAACTCAAGATTTTCGAGCACCGACAATGCTGGCTTCACCGAGTCTTGATGGCCGAAATAATGAGCGTGTTCATGCGCTGGCCTGTCGTCTTCACCGCTCTCGTAACGGATCATGCCACCCGCCAGAGCAACCAGGCCCGCCAGGGTGCGCAACAATGAAGACTTGCCGATACCATTCGCGCCGGTCACCACAAGGGCGGTGCCTTGGCTGAGAGTAAAAGAGAGGTTTTGAAACACCCGGCGCCCGCCGCGATCAATGGTCAGGTTCTCAGCAATAAGGGTCAGGACACCGCTCCGGAAAGTCGTAAAGATCGTCCGCCTTGTTAGTGCGATCTTGAGGGAAATGGCAAGCGCACTCTGAAACTCAAATCACTCTGCATTGTGATCAGTACGTTGTCGTCTTGGCCTTGCCACAGCAGCAAGCCACGGAATGTTAATGTCCCCATGTCATAAATACGGAAGAATACGCAAAAGGATTTTTTCGTGCAGTCTCCGGACAACTCGACGCCCAATACCGGTCAGGACGCGACCCTTGCTGCGCAGTTGAAACAACTGGCCACGCGGGCGTTTGGCTTATTGGGGTCGGGCGGAACGGACAATCAAGCCGCACAGCGGATGGCCATCGCAACGTTCGGAATTCGTGTTGGCGGCGCAGCGCTTGCCTATCTGTCCCAGGTTGTCCTCGCACGAATGCTTGGTGCCTATGATTACGGCGTTTTCGCCGTCGCCTGGACGTTTGTGATTATCCTTGGCGTCATGGCCTGTGGCGGATTTTCCTCTTCCGCCAGCAAGTTTATTCCGAAGTACCGCGAGGCGGGAGATCCGGACAGCCTCCGGGGCTTCATCAGCACGAGCCGCCGTTCGGTGTTCCTAATCGGATCGACGATTGCCGGTGCCGGGATTGGGATCATCGCATTGCTGCAGCCGGTGATCGATCCGAGTTACGTTGTTCCGTTGTCCGTTGCCCTGCTCGCCTTGCCATTTTTCTCCTACGCCATGGCACAAGACGGTATCGCACGCAGTTATGATTGGCCGTTCTTGGCAATGCTGCCAACCTATATCTGGCGTCCGGCGGCACTCCTGATGATCATTCTGATTTTTCTGGTCATTGCCGGTAAGGCAACCGCAACCACTGCGGCGATGGCAGCTGTCTTGTCTGCGTTTCTGGTCGCCGCCTACCAGCACGTTCACCTCAACCAGCGTTTAAAGCCGGTTTTGCCGAAAGGGCCAAAAAAGACTGATGTTCGGCTCTGGATTTTGATTTCCCTGCCGATGCTGGTTGTCGACGGTTTTCTCCAGCTGATCACCAGTGCTGATGTCATAATGGTGAGCTTCTTTGAAGAACCGGATCAGGTCGCAATCTATTTCGCAGCCTCCAAGACACTGGCACTGGTGCATTTTGTTTATTTTGCCGTACGTGCCGCCTCCGCACACCGGTTTTCCCGCTATCTGCACAGCGATGACATGACCGGCCTGGCAGCTTATGTGCGTCAGGCGGTGCAGTGGACCTTCTGGCCGTCCGTGGGAGCCGGCATCGGCTTGCTGATCATTGCCCCGTGGCTTCTTCAATTGTTTGGATCCGGATTCGCAGATGGGTATCTGCTCATTGCCGTGCTGATGATTGGCGTGCTTGCACGTGCCTCCATCGGTCCAGCAGACGCACTGTTGACCATGACCGGGCTGCAGAAAACCTGTGCGGTTATTTATGGAACCACATTTGTCTTGAACGTCGTTCTCAATCTTTTTTTCATTCCATGGCTCGGATTGATGGGCGCTGCAGTTGCCACGAGTTGCGCAATTTTATTTGAAACCACCGCTCTTGCTTTTGCCGCCAAACGAAAGCTCAATATCACAACGTTCATTTTTCCATTGATGTTTCAAGCTAGGAACGCCGCCGCTTGACCGATCCATCGGATAGGAAGGATCAGCTGGAAGTCCTCTGGCTCGACCCGCTCGCGCCCGAAACGCCGCTGGAACAATGGCAGGATCTGGCGGACAACTCCTATGATCCAAATCCTTTCTTCACACCGGGGTTTCTTCAGCCTTTTCTGAAGGCCTTTCCCTCAGCAACGGTTCGCCTCCTGGTGATACGGGCAAAGAGTTCCGAAGACTGGCGAATGGCAGCACCTATCGGGCGTCGCCGGGCAGGGCTTGCTGTTCCAATCAAGACGACATGGACTTCTTACTATGCGCCGCTCGGGACGCCGCTTTTGCGTGACACGGGCGGACCTGACGATGTCGCTGCATTTGTCCAGGCTGGGGCCGGATCGGCAAACCTCATGGCCATGCCCCTTCTGCCCTGTAAGAGCCGGGTTGCATCGGTGGCTGAGGAGATAACCGGCTGGGAAAGCCGCTGGGCCGAGAAGCTTTCCCGCGCAGGTCACAGTTCCGGAGAGCTTGGAGAAATCCAATACAAAACAGCGATGTCCGGAAAGCGCCGCAAGGAAATGCGCAGACAATTGCGCCGGCTGGAGGATCACGGCCCAATTCGGATCGCTCATCTAATGGGTGAAGAGGCAATCGAAGGCTTCGAAGAGTTTATGAAGCTCGAAGCCGAAGGCTGGAAAGGGCGCGCTGGTACCGCGCTCTCAAGCAACCCGGAGACAGCGCTCTTCTCCAGAAATGTGATCAAGAACCGCTCTTTGAACAATGGCGTTCGCATTGATCAGCTTTGGGCTGGAGACACCTTGATCGCCTCGCTCATCCTTTTCATTGAGGGGGCTCACGTCTTCTCTTGGAAGATCGCGTTCAATGAGACGTTTGCACGAATGTCACCGGGTGCTCAGATTGCTTACATTTCCATGAAACAAAACCTGCAAAGCCCAGGCATTCTTGGAGCGGACTCTCTGGCTGTCCCCGGTCATTCCATGATCGAACCGCTTTGGCGCGGCCGGGTCGATATTGGAACATTGGTCCTGTCAAAAGGTCCTTTGGGATCTTCGCTCGCAAACCTCACGGTTGCGGATCTCAAATTGGAGCGCTCACTGCGGAGCAAAGCAAAGGCTTTGAAGGCCGTTTTCGGCTAAAAGCCCCGCCAATCAGGCCTGCGAAAAGTAGCCAAGTGCTTCCCTCACCTGCGCCCGGCGGCATTACGCCCCGATCTTCATAAAAAAAGCCCCGGGGAAAATCCCCGGGGGTCCAAGTTTGCGGTCCGAGCCAATAGACCGCCTGGGAGATTTCGGTAGGCCGGCTGGGGAAAGATGTTGAGCCAAACCCCGCCGGGCCGGACCGCCGCCATTTCTGGCGACCGTCCAAAAGTGCGATTTACATGCGCTGAGAGCCGGTTCCGAATTCCGGATAGGCTTCGACACCGATCTCGACTTTGTCGAGACCCAGAGCCTCTTCCTCTTCGGAGACCCGGATGCCCATGGCAGCTTTCAGGATGAACCAGACGATGCCGGATGCAACCAGCGTGAACACGCCGTAGGAGACGATGCCGACGATCTGGGTGCCGTAGGATGCACCGTCGTTGGACAGCGGTACAATCAGCGTGCCCCAGATACCAGCAATCAGGTGGACCGGGATTGCGCCAACAACATCGTCGATTTTCAGCTTGTCGAGCAGCGGAACAGTGAAGACAACGATCACACCACCGATGGCACCGATGAAGACGGCTTGCCATACGCTCGGAGCCAGCGGCTCAGCTGTGATGGACACGAGGCCAGCCAGAGCACCGTTCAGAGCCATTGTGACGTCGACTTTTTTGTACATGACCTGGGTCAGGATGACCGCAGCAACAACACCGGCAGCAGCAGCCATGTTGGTGTTTGCGAAGATGCGGGAGATGTCGGTCACGTCACCGATGGAGCCCATTGCGAGCTGGGATGCACCGTTGAAGCCGAACCAGCCGAGCCACAGGATGAAGGTACCCAGTGTTGCAAGCGGCATGGAAGAACCCGGCATCGGATGAACGGCACCGTCCGTACCATATTTGCCTTTACGGGCACCGAGGATGATCGCGCCAGCAAGAGCTGCCCAGCCACCAACGGAGTGAACCAGCGTGGAACCGGCGAAGTCGGAGAAGCCCATTTCAGAGAGCCAACCTGCGCCCCACTGCCAGGAACCAGCGATCGGGTAGATGAAGCCGGTCAGGACAACGGTGAAGATCAGGAACGGCCACAGCTTGATGCGCTCAGCCAGGGTACCGGAGACGATAGATGCTGCGGTTGCCACAAACACCATCTGGAAGAACCAGTCAGATGCAGTCGAGTAACCGGTGTCCAGCGCATCGCCGCCGACCGCATCGAAGGAATACGGTCCGAAGGAGCCCATGAACCCACCGTCAACGCCGGTGTACATCAGGTTGTAGCCAGTGATCCAGAACATCAAACCTGCGATGGAGTACAGGGAAATGTTCTTCAGGCACTGCATGGAGACGTTCTTGGAGCGGACGAGGCCGGCTTCCAGCATGGCGAAACCAGCGGCCATCCACATGACCAGGAAACCACCGATCAGGAACAGCAGCGTGTTGAAGATGTAGGCGACTTCCGGCGTGACGGCCGGAGCTGCTTCAGCGTCCTGAGCCAATACCGGCAAGGCGGAGAGGCTCAAAAGAGCCAGCGATGCCGCGCCCTTAGCGACAAGTTTTTTCATGAGTACGTTTCCTTACCTGAATGTCAAAGAGCTTCGGCGTCGGTTTCGCCGGTGCGGATGCGAACAACTTGATCGATGGAGTAGACAAAGATCTTGCCGTCCCCGATTTGACCGGTCTTTGCGGCCCCGGAGATGACCTCGACGACTTTGTCGACAGATCCGCCGTCTACGGCGACTTCGATCTTCAGCTTCGGAAGAAAGCTGACCGCATATTCGGTCCCGCGGTAGATTTCGGTATGACCCTTTTGGCGGCCGTAGCCCTTCACTTCTGTAACCGTGAGCCCCTGGATGCCGATGCCGGTCAAGGCATCGCGCACTTCGTCGAGCTTGAACGGCTTGATGATGGCCATCACTATTTTCATTGCTCGTTCCATTCCCCTCTTTAGTGCCCCTTCCCGGCGAAGAAGCTCCGCAACCGATCCGCCTCTATGTCCGTTGTTCCCCTCTGGATGGGCCTTGGATCTTGGTGGCGCCGACAGTCGGCACACGAACCGGTGTTGCGCTCTCCTTTACAAAGACCGTGCCAACTTGAAGATTTGATTCAATAAACGGCTGTTTTCCGGCGTTTACCGGTTAAGAATTTTAACGGCGAGCAGATTTTCGAGCGGGGTAGTGATGGTTTTTCAGGCAACAATTTTGCACAATATTTAAACAGGCAAGCTCAAACTGTTTAAATAATAGGCAGGATTTTTGTGCAGCGCACACACGCATAAAAAAACGGCAAATCCGAAGATCTGCCGCAAACGCAATATGGAAAGCCGCAAGGTTAGGCGGAGAATCCACCGCCTTTTAAGAAGGCGATCTCGGCTTCGGTAGACACCCGGCCCAGAATGTCGTTTCTGTGCGGAAATCGGCCGAAGCGGCGGATAACATCCATGTGAATCAGAGCGTAGTGATAAAATTCCATATTTCCGAGCGGCTGACATAAATCCACCGCACGCTCCTGAAGCTGCATATCTTCAGCGTGCTCAAAGGGCAGATAAAAGAATACCCGAACCGCCTTTGGAAAGGCCTTGTCATATCCGCGCGCGACGGCCGCCTCTGCGATGGCAACAGATTTTGGATCGGCGGCAAATGCTTCTGCAGATCCTCGAAAGACGTTCCGGGTGAACTGGTCCAGCAGAAGAATCAAAGCTAGGGCACCACTCGGCGTTTCAGCCCATTCATCCAGGTCGCCCTGCTGTGCCGCCTTGATCGTAGCAAGGAACTTGTCCCGGCAACGCGCATCAAAACCGTCATCGCGCGCAAACCATTTCTCCGCGCCCGCGTCCCACCAAAAGTCCAGGACGTCTATCGGACTTGCCAGACCGTCGCTCATCAAAGGATCCTCTTTTCACGGCACCACCAGGGTATTCTCGGCGCCTGTTTCCAGGATATATATGCAAGGAAAGCAAGATGCTGTGAATGGAGTTCTGCGCGTGACCGAAAACACCCTGGATTTGATGGGCCTGAAATGCCCGCTTCCGGTTTTGAAAACAAAAAAGGCACTTTCAAGACTGAACGCTGGCGCGGAACTCACAGTCCAAACAACGGATCCAATGGCGGAAATTGACATTCCGCACTTCTGTCAAGAACAGGGCCATACATTGGTCAACAAAGAAAAGACCGAAACAGGGCACAGCTTCGTGATCCGGAAGGGCTAAACCGTTTTACTGGATGAACGGAAACGAACCGCAGAGTTCGGAGCCGGCTCTTTGGATGCCCCCAAACACCGGAACATTCGTCACGGCGCGATTATTTACCCGCGATCTGATCGATCTTTTTCGCAAGCCTCAAATCCAAGGCACTCAGTCCACCGACGTCGTGTGTTGCCAAGGTGATCTCGACAGTGTTGTAAACGTTAAACCACTCGGGATGATGGTTCATCTTCTCTGCGGCCAGGGCAACTTGTGTCATGAACCCAAAGGCTTCCAAAAAATCACCAAATTTGAAAGTCGCGGTGATTGCATCCCGGCCATTGACGAGTTGCCAGTTCTCTAGGCTCTCCAAACCAGCAGAGCGCTCCTCCGGCGTCAGCTTTTCAACCATGCTTCACTCCCTTTAAGAAGGCTGTCTGCATCTTGCAGACGCCCTTGATTTCAACAGCGCCTCGCTCTTGAAAGTAGAAATTTGACCCGGCCATACTACGAAATGCGTCTGTCACCTGGATCTCTCCGGCCACGGAATGCGATTCCATGCGGCTCGCGACGTTCACGGCATCTCCCCAGACATCGTAGGAAAACCGCCGCTTTCCGATCACACCGGCAATGGCTGGTCCGGTATGAATACCAATCCGCAGGTTTAGATGCACGCCGCTGAGCGGTTCACTGGACTGGATCACACTCATCATCTTGAGCGCCAGATGACCGACCGCAACCGCAGCCTCGTGGGGCGGACTCTGCAGCCCTCCAACCACCATGTACGCATCCCCGATCGTCTTGATTTTTTCAACGCCAAACTCTTCGACCAGATGATCGAAGTCCCGAAACAGGCCATCAAGAAACCCAACCACCTCATCCGGTTGAAGGTTCCGCGCTGCTGGAGTGAACCCAACGAGATCCGCAAAGAGCACGGTCACAGCGTCATGCCGGTCAGCAATACGGGTTTCCGGCGCATTTTTTAACCGGTCTGCGATTGACCGAGGCATGATGGTCTCGATCAGGGTTTCGGCTCGCTCGTGTTCGGCTGCCAATGCAGCCTCAGCACGATGCAACGCCGTCAAGGCATATACAATCAAGACACTGGAGATGATCAGAACATTGACCATGACCTGCGCTGCCAATTGCTTTCGAAAGGCAAGGTCATGAGGCATCACAGGTCCAACGTTTGGCGCAAAGACGTACGCAGAAACCAAAAGAACCAGAGCAAGACAGAAACAGCCTGCGAAAAGGCGCCAATGTCCCACCCCAAAAAAGATGAAGGCCGCACCACCGAGGGCAAAATAGGCCTGCGTTCCGCTTTCCAAACCCAGCGACCAAACTACGAACGTGTTTCCGGTCGCGATCACCATTACGAAATAGATCGCCGCAACGTTGTCGCCAAAGCGATGCAGTCGCGAAGTCGCGCCAAACAGGCAGATCATGATGAGCCCATAAATGCTGAGCGGCATCAGTTCATGAAATGCATAGGTCAGGTTCTGGATCGTATGAAACAGGTTGTCAGCGATACCAACCAGCGCCGAAACGTTCACGACCATCTGCCGGCGCCGGACATAGGGATCCGTTGACGTGATGCCAGCGGATGCCAGCCCCTTCAGCCAAACGGGCCACCTGACCTTCCTGAGTCTTTCAATCACCGCCAAACCCGACGCCTTCATTTTTTCCCCCATCGACTTCTGTGCCCGTGGCTCACAACTCGGCGCCCGGTACTCAGAGGGAAGTTCTTCAAAACCTGTACCCGCCAGCAAATGTCAGGACCGCAGCCGATCCGCTTGACAGCAGCGTCAGTGCCCGGTTGATAGGCTTATGACTTCAGTACTTTTCGTCTGCCTTGGCAACATCTGCCGCTCACCGCTCGCCGAAGGGGTTTTTCGCGCCACAGTGGAAAATGCCGGATTGAGCGATCGCTTCCTAATTGATTCAGCCGGAACGGGCGCTTGGCATGCAGGAGACCCACCGGATCCCAGATCGATTGAAGTCGCCGCACGGCATGGAATTGACTTGACCGCACAACGGGCCCGCGAGGTGACGGATCGCGATTTCACGCAGTTTGATTTCATATTGGCGATGGACTCAAACAACCTGAGCACGCTGAAATCACGCACCAGGAAAGACCATCCCGGCCTGCGTATGTTCCTGAACTCACCGCCCACCGATGTGCCGGATCCCTATTATGGCGGCGATGATGGTTTCGAACGGGTCTACCAAATGATTGATGGTGGCAGCCGATCTTTTCTGACCGCGTTGAAGGCGCATTTGTGACGTTCGAACCAAGAGGTTCATAAATCCGTCTCAGTCGCTGCGCTAATCAGAAGTTGATCGTTTCAATTTCTGGCGCTGAAATGAAAATCCTGTGGTGGTCGTTGGCCGCTGTTCTCATCCTGCTCGGCTTGGCGACCGTATGGTTGCCGATCCCGACCGGAGTGCCGCTCTTGGCGCTCGGCAGTGTGGTTATCATCGGCACAAGCCGAAGCGCAGCCCGCCACTTGCGCAAACGCCGCAAGTCAGCACCACACCTGAATGACATGATCACCTGGGTGGAAGACCGGTCGCCATTGCGATTTGCCCGGATCCTCAAACGCACACGGCCGAGAAAAAAGTGACCCGTTAGTCTCTCTAGCTCTCCGACTGTGCGCTCCCGGAACCACGAAGGGCTTGACGCAGCCGGACAAGAAGACGTTTTGCCAGACGATGCAGCCGCCGGCCGTTTCGGGTGAACCACTCATCCAGCCCCTGATCCGTCATCAGCGGCGGTTTCTTCAAATAAAGCAGCCAATAAACGCTCAGGACCACAAGGAACGTCAGACCCCAGGACAACATGGTGTCGGAGAAGAAATGCCCGCCGAAGGCGACCCGGTTGATTGACAGGATCAGACACAGCGGCAGCACAAATGCGAGAACCGCCTTCCGCCAAGAAGCTGGAACCAGAAACGCCATCGTCACAAGCCAGATACCTGCAGCCCCTTCGCCGGACGTAAACGAGCAATTCCGTTCGCAGTAATCAGTCATTTTCCAGACTGGTTGAAACGGCAACTCCCCGCCAAACTCTTCAATCGAGCGCGGCCGTGGGCGGCCCCAGTTATCCTTCAGGATCGAGTTCACCAGGATCCCCGGTCCCAGGATCAAAGTGGAGATGAGAAAAACCGGCTTTCGCAGCGGCACGATCGGAGGCCGGCCCGGCAGCAACAACTTGATCACCAAAATGGCCACCGAACAGATGGCGATCGTTTGAACCAGATACGGTCCAAGATGCCGGACTTTTTGCAGGAACGGATTGTGTTGCGCCCAAAAGCCATCCGTTTGACTGTAGAAAAGACCGCTTACCCACAAATCGGTTCGGGGAAAGGCCAGAAAAAACGCAGACACCAGCGCGACATAGGCGATTGTGGCCAAGAACGGATGTGCGATGCACCAGGCAACAGCTTTGCTTGGGGCAATCTTCTGGATATGCTTTGTCAAACGCGTGTCGATCATGGCCGCTGTTTAGCGCATCCCTGTTGCCCATCCAATCCTTTCCTGCCGGTTTTCTCCGGCGTGCTTCATGAAAAACTCGATCGCTCGATGACCACTGACCCAAATATCCAGTCCAACGTCGTCCAACTACACGCAACGACGCAGCCATCGATCGAGTTCTGGTACGAATTCGGCTCTACTTACAGCTACTTGTCCGCAATGCGGATCGAAACACAGGCGCGGGATGCCGGTGTCAGCTTGTCTTGGAGACCGTTCCTGCTTGGCCCGATTTTCAAGAAAAGCGGCTGGGACACATCGCCGTTCAACCTCTATCCGGCCAAAGGCCGTTACATGTGGCGGGATATGGAGCGCCAATGCGCCCGCTATGGCCTGCCACTGACCATCCCGGATCCATTTCCTCAGGCCGGATTGCTGGCCGCGCGGATTGCTCAGGCAGGGCGGACACAGCCTTGGATCGGCGACTTCACGCGCGCCGTTTTTGTTGCCGAGTTCGGCAGCGGTGAGGACATTTCCGATGAAGCCTTTTTAGCGCACCTCCTCCTGGAGGCAGGCGCTCCTGCCAAGGACGTTCTTGAGGCTGCTAAATCGCCAGAAGTAAAGGACGCCTTGCGCGCGTCTGTCGAAGAAGCTGTAGAGAAAGGTATCTTCGGCGCACCCAGTTTCGTTCTTCAAAATGGCGAGCTGTTCTGGGGCGATGACCGCCTCGCGGATGCGCTCGAAATGGCAATAGAGATCGCAAAAGCCTAATTGCGACCCCGCTGCCCGTCTCGACGACTGGCTAGATCCAGTGAACACTCTTGAGTTGCTGCGCTCTTACAAGGACATCGTAAAGAGCAGACGGCGCCAGCGGCTTGCCCACCCCCTCCATAAATCCAGCCTTGCGCAGCAAATTGTCGCCAAAAGCTTCCAGAGCAGCAGTAACCGCTATGAGCGGCAACTCCTCGGCCGGTCGGATCCGGCGCAGCTCCTGGGCAACTTCAAGACCCCCCATGCCGGGCATATGAAGATCCAGGAGAACGGCCCCGAGTTCCTTTTCCTGAGCCAGTCTGATCGCCTCTTCGCCCGAATGGGCAATATCTGAGGTGACGCCAAAGGATTCCAACAAGGCGGCCAAGAGGCGGCAATTGGTTTCATTGTCGTCCACGATCAGGACATGGTCAGGAAGTTCATTGTCTTCCGCGCCCGCCTTTGAAGCAGTCTTGGCGCCTTTAATCCCGGGCGCGGCCGGCTCTACAGGGATTTGCACTTCGAAGCGGCTGCCGCCCGTCTCCGGGGAGGAGTGGTTCAAGACACCGCCCATCTGCCGAACCGTTTGAGCAATTCCCCAAAGGCCAAGACCGCTGCCCGGTGTATTTTCCTGAGCTTTGCGCCCTCTCACAAAAGGACGGAACAGATCATCCCGTTCCGCCGGATCAATGCCGGGCCCTGTATCAGTAATTGAGAGACTGACCCAGTAGGCGTCTGCAGCGCTCGCACTCGAGTGCTCGGAGGATCCAAGCTGTCTTTCCGGAAACGGACAAGAGATCACCTCAAGACTGATGCCGCCTCTCTCCGTGTACTTGATTGCATTATCGAGCAATGCGGAGACAGTGCGCCGGAGTTGGCCAGCGCTGATCGCCTGACATGCGCCAGCCGTATCTTGAAGCCGCACAGTGAGTTTCAGGCCCTTCTTCCCGGCCGCCACGCGGAACAAATCCGTGCAATCATGTACTATTGTCGAAATCGGAACGGCTGCATCTTCGCCTGCATCCCCAGGAGCTGCATCCGTAATCAATTCCGTTGTCATCTGCTCGAGAGAGTCGATGGCCCGCATGAGCACAGACAGTTGCTCTGATTGCGCGTCATTCAAAGGTCCTGTTTCAATCAGTTCAGCTGTCAGCCGCATGGCACCCAAGGGCGTGCGCAAATCATGCGCCAGAAGCGCAAGATTGACACTGTCCTCATCGTATTCAGCCATTCGGCGCGACCCCAATTCAAAACGGATGGCATCAGGGGCTTGCGTCCCGATCTCCAGCGAACCAGTATGACAGACTTGCTTACCTTCCCCGCTGGCCGGTGTCCACCAGCCAAACTCAAGCCCCGTCAAAGGCATGTTTGTTCAAACACTCACAATCGTCGCCCCTGTCTTTCTGCTGATCGGCTTTGGATACGCCCTGGCCCGAACCAAAATCCTCAGCATGAAGGTAAGCGAAGCGCTCGGCGAATTTGTCTATGTGGTTGCCATTCCGATCCTGATTTTCCGGACGCTAGTGACAGCAGATCTGTCGGCAGGACTGCCATGGGCGCTTTGGGCGAGTTATTTTCTCGGGATCGCGTGCGCCTGGACACTTGGAACTCTCGTCATTCGCAAAGGCTTCGGGCGCGATGCCCGTGCCGGTGCGATCGGAGCGATCTCGGCGGCTTTTGCAAATACAATTCTGGTCGGTCTGCCGCTGGTCGCAGCAGTCTACGGGGATGACGGCTTGGTCCCCTTGCTGCTCATTGTTTCCATCCACCTGGCTTTCATGACCGTTTTGATGGCAATTGTGATGGAGCGGGCCGCTGCCCATGACAGCGGCGGGGAAAGCCCACCGGTACTGACCTTGATTAAAAGCGCCGCAAAGAGCCTGATCCGCAATCCACTTGTGATCACCATAATCGCCGCGTTCTGCTGGCGCATGACCGGGTTTGACCTGCCGTCTTTGGCAAGTGACCTGCTGAACCGGATCGGCGCAACCGCACTGCCTCTCGCCCTAATTTCGCTGGGTATGAGCCTTGTTCAATATGGCATGCGCGGCAACATACTGCCCGGGCTGGTTCTGTCAGCGATCAAGATCGTCATCATGCCGGCAACCGTGTTCTCGTTGGGGTATTTCGTTTTCAACTTACCACCGCTCTGGGTGGCCGTCTCCACTTTGACGGCCGCCTGCCCAACCGGGATCAATGCCTATGTTTTCGCGAACAAATATGGCACCGGTCACGCCATGTCAGCGAACGCGATCACCGTAACCACAGCGCTGGCCGTTTTGACGACAAGTCTCTGGATCTGGTTCCTGGAGTATGTCCTCGGGATGTAGTGAATGGGGCGGAGCATTAGAGCCCAATACGCTTGCGAAGATCCGCATGGGTCGCGCCGGCGCCCCGCAAGGATCGCAGGCTTGTGTCCTGGTTTGACTTGGACAGCTTACGGCCATCGTCTCCAAGGATCAGCCGGTGGTGGCGGTAGCGCGGCTCCGGCAGGTCCAGCAATTTTTGCAGAACGCGGTGGACGCTTGTTGCTGCATAGAGATCCTGGCCGCGCAGTACATCCGTGATCCCCTGACGCGCGTCATCGACGACAACGGAGAGGTGATAACTCGTCGGTGTGTCTTTCCGGGCCAGAACCACATCTCCCCAGGCTGCAGCATCCACAGCGATGGATTTCGCTGGTTCGAACAACGCAGGCCCTTCCGCGCCAAACTCCTGCCAGGTGAGCGGTTCTCCGATCCGGCTCAGAGCCGCCTTCATATCAAGCCGGAGAGCAAAGGGCGCATCGCTCTGAGACCGTTCTTGTATTTCCTCTTCGCTCAGAACCGCATCGTCTCCGGGATAAAGCGGCGCGCCATCCGGGTCCCGTGGCCAAGGATTGCCCTTTTCTTCGTGACCAGCGACGAAGCGTTTGATCTCGGCCCGCGTCAGGTAGGCCGGATAGACCAGCCCGAGGTCCTGAAGCTTTTCCAGCGCCGACCGGTAGTGCGGAAAGGCTTCCGACTGACGTAACACCGGCTCATCAAGCGGAACCCCAAGCCATGCCAGATCCTCAAACAGATCCCGTTCCAGCTCAGGCGTGCACCGGGTCTGATCGATGTCTTCTACACGCACCAGAAACCGGCCATGCAACGCCACTGCCGCCCGGGCATTCAGCAAGGCCGACAAGGCATGACCAAGATGCAGATGGCCATTCGGAGAAGGCGCGAAACGAAAGACGGGCTCTGTCATGAAGCTTGAGAACGGTTGATTGGAAGCTGCGGGTCTTTTACGGCTAACCGTTCCTATCATTCCATTACCCTTGCGCAAGCATGGAGATTGTCGAAGTCCCGTGATGAGGCCAATTCACACAGAAGATGATTTGAAGCGGGGGCTTTCGGAGCTCCTTGCCGCAAATCCACGCTTGCAGTGCATTTCTGAGATGGCAGGGCCTTTGCCCCTGCGCCGTCGGCCAGCTGACTTTAAAGGATTGGCGCACATCATCACCGGCCAGCAGGTCTCCGTTGCCAGCGCGAGCGCAATCTTTGCCCGCTTGCAGACCTTGGTCACGCCACTGACCGCTGAGAACCTGTCCAGCTTTGGCGATGAGGATCTGGCCGCAGTTGGCTTGTCCAAACCCAAAATCCGAACTCTGCGCGCCGTAACAACAGCGTGTCAGAACGGCCTAGATTTGGCAGGGCTGGCAACTGCCCCAGCCGAATACGCGCATACCCAATTGTGTGAGATCAAAGGGATCGGGCGATGGACGGCCGACATATTTCTTCTCTTTTGCGCAGGTCACCCGGACATTTTTCCAAGCGGTGACCTTGCCCTTCAAATCGCTGTTCGCGACGCGTTCGAACTGAGTGAAAAGCCGGACGTAAAAACACTGGACCGGATTGCCTTGGATTGGGCACCGAACAGAGGCGTGGCAGCACGGCTGTTCTGGGCTTGGTATCGTGTTCAGAAGCAGGGCAAGGAAACCCTCCCAATCTAATCGGAAACCATCGATCTGAGATACATCGCCCGTAAAGACTTCTGCGCTAAGGCTTCATGGCAAGGGCTCTAGTGAGATTTCGGTGGTGCAATGAGAACTGTTGTCTGTTTCTTCGCGATTCTATTTGGGTTTGTCCTGACACCCGCTTTTGCCAGCGAACCGCTCTCAGCATCTGAAAACAGATGGGCACGAATGTCGAACGCCTGCCAGACTGAGCTGGGCCTCTCGGCAGACCAATGCGGCTGCATTTTCACCAAGTCACTGGACACAAATCTTTCCAACGTCGATCTCTCATTTTACTACGCCAACGAACCGGGCCGCCTGTCTGCGCAGGCACTCGCCAAGTTGGATGAACTGCGTCAACTTTGCACGACAGACGGGACGGCCGGTGGCGCAGGTCAGCCAAGTGAACACACCGCCTTGTGTGAGAGCAAAAGCAATATGGACGTGCCCCGTTGCAGCTGTTTCTTGCGAAAAACCACTGCGGCCAACTACGCATCCAATGATGTTGAAATGTTCCTGCGCGGTCGAGCATCGAAGGTGAGCGAGTTCAGCCTCTACACAGAGATGACCATTCACCTTCTGGATTGCGAGAAGGAAGTCATTCAAGGCCGCTAAGGCGCCGCCAATCGAAATCCGCAAGCCGCTCCCAAGGGCCTTTAGGAGGACACGGACTCACTCATGGACGCGGCAGACCGGATCAGCAACTCGATGTCTTCTGGCCGCGACAAACGGTGATCACCGTCCGGCACGACTGTAAACGTGACATCATCCTGCGGCAGAGCCTGCACCAGCCGTTCCGCATGACCAAGTGGAACATCCGGATCCAGCGCACCTTGTAGGATCGTCACCGGCACCCCGATCTGAAGAGAGCTGCCGAACAGCAAGTGAGACCGCCCGTCTTCGATCAACTTGCGGGTGATGACATAGGGATCATCGCTGTAGTCGGACGGCTGCTCCCAGCGCCCTTCCTGCAAGATAGCCGCGCGAACATCGTCCGAGAACCGCTCTTTCCACATCAGCTCTTCTGTGAAGTCAGTCGCTGGCGCGATCAAAATCAAACCCTTTATCCGGCTTGTTTCCTTGCGTGAGAGGGCCAGGATAAGAGCAATCCAGCCGCCCATGGATGAGCCGACAAGGATGGTTTCGCCGCCCGTGCAGGTGTCGAACACCGCCTCGGCTTCCTCCAGCCAATCGGACACGCACGCCTCTTCAAATGCGCCTTCTGAAAATCCGTGCCCGGAATAATCAAAGCGAACCGCTTCCTGCCCTCGCTCCCGAGCAAATGCAGACAGGGCTTCGGCCTTGGTTCCGCTCATGTCAGACTTGAAACCCGACAGCCACATGAGACCGGGCGATCTTCCTGCGTCTTTCCGGACAGCGATTTTCCGCCTCTGACCGTTTTTTCCGACCTCTATGAATTGCGGTTCCGCCGCGCCCATACTATGGCTCTCTTTCAGTTTCTTCTGCTGGTGTCCTTTGGCACAGCCAACCGTCAATTAAAAGACCGCCCGGAGCCCTGCTGGTGTCCCTGCCCACCGCCCCAACCGTATTGCAAGTGATCCCCGACCTGAACTCCGGGGGCGCGGAACGCACCACTGTCGATATTGCCCGCGCTCTTATCGCTGCAGGTGGAACAGCGCTCGTGGCTAGCCAAGGCGGGCAGATGGTGCGCGAGCTGGAAGATATCGGCGCCCAGCATTTCACATTGCCGGTCAAATCGAAAAATCCGATCACTCTTTGGAAAAATGCAGGCTTGTTGAGCGATCTGATCCGCGCGCAGAACGTTGACATCATTCACGCCCGAAGCCGGGCTCCGGCCTGGTCTTCTCTCTTTGCCGCCCGGCGGACACACATTCCGTTCGTCACCACTTATCACGGCAGCTACAGCCAATCGAATGCGGTCAAAGGGCTTTACAATTCAATCATGGCCCGCGGCGACACCGTCATTGCGAACTCAAAATACATCGCCAATCTCATTTCAGACCGGCACCCCTTTGCGAAAGACCGCATCACCGTGATCCATCGCGGCTCCGATTTGAAGGGGCTTGCGCCGGAAAACGTCAGTGCCCTTCGCCGGCAGGCCCTGAAAGACAGTTGGGGCATTCCTACTGGCCGCCCGATCATTATGAACATGGCCCGCCTGACGAGCTGGAAAGGCCAGAAGGTGTTGATCGAGGCCATGGGCGCATTGAAGGCGTCGGGGGTAACGGCACCGATTGCCATTCTCGCCGGCGATGCTCAAGGCCGAGACGGTTATGTGGCAGAGTTGAAGCAGTTGATTGCCGATTGGAACCTGCAGGATCAGGTCCGGCTGGTCGGCCATTGCACAGACGTGCCGGCGGCCATGGCGCTGTCCGATTTGGCTGTTGTTGCCTCGATCGAACCGGAAGCCTTCGGCCGAGCCGCTGTTGAAGCACAAGCTGCCCGTGTTCCAGTCATCGTTTCTGACCTTGGCGCAGTGCCCGAAACCGTGCTGGCACCGCCCGATGCTGCAGAAAAAGACCGCACCGGATGGCGCGTTCCGCCTGGTGACAGCGATGCGCTGGCCTCGACGATCAAGACTGCGCTTGCACTATCACCAGAAGACCGGCTCGCATTGACAGGCCGGGGCCTGACCCACGCGAGCCGGAATTTTACCGTTGAAACAATGTGCGCCAAGACACTCGACGTTTATGCCAAGCTGCTGGATCGCTGACCGTTCCGTTTAAGCCGCCCGGATCTGGCCGAGGAAGCGGTTCACTTCATCGCGCAGCAAATTGGACTGTTCGGTCAGATCATTGATGCTGGACTGAACCGCATGCGTGGCATGGCTGGATTCCACTGATGCGTCTTTCACAACCGCGATGCTGTCCGAGACGTCCCGAGTACCGTTCGCAGCCTGGGCAACATTCTCCGCAACACTTTGGGTGGTTGCACCCTGCTCTTCCATGGCGGACGCGATCGCGGTCGAGGACTGTTCGAGATCGCGCATGACATCACCGATCTTCGCAATGGAGCCGACGGCTGTTTTTGTTTCCGCCTGAATTTCGGTCACCAGCTCCGAAATGTTTTCCGTTGCCTTGGCCGTTTCGTTCGCAAGTGCCTTCACTTCGCTGGCAACAACCGCAAAACCCTTCCCGGCCTCACCGGCGCGGGCAGACTCGATGGTCGCGTTCAGTGCGAGGAGGTTGGTCTGCTCGGCAATATCGGAAATCATCGATACAACTTCGCCGATGCGGTCGGCCATGTTGGCAAGTGTTTCCATCTGGGTAGCGGTGCCGGTCACATCCTGAGCCGCGCTCTTGGAAGCAGCGGACGCACGGATGATTTGCTCATTGATCTCGCTGATTGACGCGGTCATTTCCTCAGCAGCGGATGCAACGACGGAGACATTTTCTGTCGTCTGCGCAGAGGCTGACGCTGCCACTTCAGCGCGATCGCTGGTGTTTTCCGAGACGCGTGCCATGGTCTGTGCGCTCTGATCCAGATTGGCAGCGGTGCTGGAAACACGCTCCACGATTGCACCCACGGAAGCTTCGAACTGGCTTGCCAGATTCTCCATCAATGCGCGTTTTTCTTCTTCGGCCCGCGCCGTGCGATCCTGTTGCTCTTGTTCAAGCTCCAAGGTCCGGATGGCGTTTGCACGGAAGACTTCTACGGCACGCGCGATGCTGCCAATTTCATTGCCGCGGTCAGCATAGCCGACAGTCACATCGTTGTTGCCGCCCGCCAATTCATTCATGACTCCGGTGAGGTCTTTGATCGGGCGTGTGATGCTGCGTCCGATCAGCCAACCGAGACCAATCGCCAGGATCAAACTGATCGACCCGATCACAAGGAAGAGGTTGTTCGAGAAACTGCGCGCAGCTTCGAGACCGGCACTGGCAGCCTGCTTGCCGAGATAAGCGGCTTCGGACAGCTTTGACCAATCCGGCATGATCTTCGCAAAAGTCTCGTCAGCGGCTGCGACCTGCGCATCAATGAACTGGGCCTTCTCGGCATATTTCTTGAAAGTGGCCTGGTATGTATTGAGAAGTGCGCTGATTTCTTTTTGCTCTGCATCCGGCAAACCGCTATTGGGAAGCATATCTGCAAATTCACTGTGCCGGTCATCGATCCGGCCAATGTATTTGTCGGCGCCACGCAGCATGAAGTCCTTTTCGTGGCGGCGCATCATCAACATCTTGACGGTCAGTGCATCGAGGTTCGCTGCTTTTAGACGCTCTTCAACTTTTTGCACGGCAGACCGCAGTTCGCCTTTTAAACCGAGCGTTTCGTCCAAGCCCATTTCTGTCGAATGGGCAACGATCCCGTCGAATTCCGCCTTATGCAGTGCCAATGTGTTTTTCAGGCCTTCAATCAATGGCATCTGATCGGCAGCTTCCGGTTTCTCTGCGGTGAGCTTCAGGAATTCAACAGCTTCGCCATACCGCTCATCATAAGTGGCTGTCAGCGTTTCATCCTTCGTCAGCAGAAAGTCCTTTTCCAACCGCCGCATGTCTTGCGCCTTCGCCAGCACCTGGGACACGTAATAGTCCATCTGGGAGTATTCAGCGAGGCGATCATTTTCAGTGCTGACAAGCTCCTGGCTATGCCGGGCGACAAAAAACAGGAGAACGATTGCAACAACGGTGATGGCCGATAGACTGCCCACTCGCGCGGCGATCGACAGATTGGTGATTGACTTCATGATTGCACAGACTCTTTTTTATTACCGTAAGATGCATTACACAACTCACGAAAGGTAAGTACAGAAGAAGCAAAACGAATTAATTTTCCTTTACGACTGATCTTTGAAAACTGGAAATTTGAATGTATTTCGATTGAAATTTTTTAAGAAATACAACCAAAAGATGATGAATGCGGTTAAATACTAAGCCAGCAAACAAAATTTCAAATTATCAATCAGAAACTCAGCGGAAAATGTCTGACGGTCACAATTCGCGTCCACGGAAGCTTCGTCACTGACGCGATCTCACAGGGTCGAGGCTAAATCTCGCGCTTCCGCTGGACATCCGATCCGCAAACCCGCAGATCGGACCTTCGCGCAACACTCAAGCTGCCAGTGGGTAAGCTTCTTCCACCAAGTATGGCCCGCCACCAACACTTGATTTTGCAGAGAACAAGACGAACCGGCCTGCAATAAATGGCGGAGCCTGGAAGTTACCGCGCTCGCACAACCACTTGGCAACATCTTCATTGTTGGATGTTTTACAGCGGGCGAGAGTAACATGAGGCACGTACTTGCGCCTCTCTGCCGGCAAGTGAAGCCGTTGCAGGATGCGCTCTTGCTCGCTTTGAAGCTCAGACAAAGCCGATGTCAGCTGCACACCGGCCCAGACCGCGTGTGGCTTGCCGTTGCCGAAGGACCCAAGGCCATCAAGTCTGATCTCAATGGGATCGCGGCGGATCCGGTCGAGTGCATCAACCACCTCATCCGCCGTGCGATCATCGATATCGCCAATGAAGCGCAGAGTGATGTGATAGTTTTCCGGATCGATCCAGCGGGCGCCCCGAAGGCCTCCCCGGAGCATGGACAACATGAGGGCCGTCTCAGACGGAATCTCAAGGCCTGTAAAAAGCCGCGGCATAGGTGTTCCCTCCGCCAAACGCTGATGTCCCCATCAGGAATCAACTTGATGAAATTGGCAAGACAAAAAACCAACACTTTGAAGACAATGCAGTTTTTGTGTGGAGAGAGATTTCGAGCCGGGCAATTCCTTGCCCGGCTCGAGGGGGAGACTGTAGTTTGATTCTTTTGAAAACGTGAACGTCAGTTACGGCGCGGTGTTGCCGAATTCCTGATGAATCGCGTCGATCTTCTCAAGGACGTCGCTGCTTAACGTCACATCGGCAGCAGCAATGTCATTCTCCAGCTGATCCATCCGCGTTGCCCCAAGAATGACGGACGTCATGAAGTCACGGGACTTGGCAAAGGCAATCGCCATTTGTGCCGGATCGAGACCGGCTTCATCTGCCAGATTGAAATAGGCGTCATAGGCTTCGATCGACCGCGGGTGCTCATAGCGTTGCAGGCGGTCAAACAGCACTTTGCGGGAGCCAGCCGGCATTGCGCCATTCCTGTACTTGCCCGTCAGATAGCCTTGCGCGAGCGCGGAGTATCCAAGCAAGCCAACACTTTCCCGTTGGGCGATCTCTGCCAATCCGGTTTCGAAAGTGCGGTTGACCAGATTATAGGTGTTCTGGATCGAGGCGACCCGCGGCAAACCAAGATGCTCGGAGGCCGCAACATAGCGCATGGTGCCCCAGGAGCTCTCATTGGAGATCCCGATGTGGCGGACCTTGCCGCTTTTCACCAGATCCGCCATCACTTCCAGCGTGCTTTCGATGCTGTTCTCGTCTTCATGCAGCTCCGGCGGAGCCCAGCGCGCCGGATTGGCGCCGAAGTTGCTCATGTTCCGATCCGGCCAGTGGATCTGGTAAAGGTCGATATAGTCGGTCTGAAGGTTTTTCAGGCTCCGGTCGACGGCAAACTCGATTTCCGCACGTGTCAGGCTGGCGCCCTTGCCGTGCTCGCGGAACCAATCCATGCCGGTCCGACCGACAACCTTGGTTGCCAAAACGACTTTGTCCCGGTTGCCGGTTTTTTTAAACCATGTGCCGATGATCCGTTCCGTCCGCCCCTGCGTTTCCTTCTTTGGCGGGATTGCATAAAGCTCGGCGGTGTCGAAAAAATTGACCCCTTTCTCCAGGGCATAGTCCATTTGAGCATGACCTTCGGCTTCCGTGTTTTGTTCGCCATAGGTCATTGTGCCAAGGCACAATGCGCTGACCTTTATATCCGTGCGGCCAAGCGTGCGCAGTTCCATGAGGGATATCCTTGTTTACAGGTAATTTGTGTTCGGCAGGATCAGAGATGTCTGAATGCTACTTTTTGGAGGCTTGTACCAGCAACTCTTCGACCGTCGGCAGAATGTTTTCAACAATGACGCCAACGCCCTCCGCATTCGGGTGAATGCCATCGGCGAGATTGAGATCCGGGTTCAGCGCAACACCTTCCAAAAAGAACGGATAGAGCAACGCGCCATGCGCCTCGGCGATGTCTTTGTAGATCGGGTCGAAGGATGCGGCATAGTCCTCGCCAAGATTGCGTGGGGCGAGCATGCCCGCAACAAGCACCGCAATGTCCTTGTCGGTCAGGCGTTGCACGATTTGTGTGAGGTTGTTGCGTGTCAGGTCCGGCTGAATGCCGCGCAAGGCATCATTGGCGCCAAGCTCAACGATGACAGCGTCAGCGTCAGTTCCCACCGACCAGTCGAGCCGTGACAGTCCACCGGAGGAGGTGTCACCGGAAACACCAGCATTGACGACATCCACAGAATGCCCGCGTGCAATGAGCGCTTTTTGCAATTGCTCCGGAAAGCCTTCCCCGGCCTGCAGCTGATACCCGGCGGACAAACTGTCTCCCAGTACAACGAGCTTTATATCAGCGGCATTTGCAGTGCTGGCTCCCAACCACAACAGAGGCAGCATCAAAAACAGAAAGAAACGATACACTCTAATACACTTTCCTGACTGGAAGACTTGGCACAACAGGCCCATATGGTCGCAAAGTGACCACTTGTCGAGGGCATGTGATGGCCAGAACGGCCAACATATGACCGTTATAAAGGCCCAAAGATGACGACGACACCAGCCATTGCCCTGAAAAATGTCCACTTGACCCTCGGAGAAGGGGCCGGACAGGTTCACATCCTGAAGGGTATTGATCTGGAGATCGGAAAGAGCACATCCGTCGGCCTGGTCGGACCATCCGGCTCGGGGAAATCGACCCTCCTCATGGTGATGGCAGGACTGGAACGCGCCGATGAGGGATCGGTCGTCGTTGCCGGATCAGAACTCGGCGGACTTTCAGAAGACCAGCTGGCTCTGTTCAGGGGCCGCAATGTCGGCATCATCTTTCAGTCGTTTCACCTAGTCCCGAATATGACGGCGCTGGAAAACGTCGCAGTGCCGCTTGAACTTGCAGGCGATGCGGACGCCTTCAAAAAAGCCCAGGCGGAGCTTGAGGCCGTTGGTCTTGGAAAACGCATGCACCACTATCCGGCACAGATGTCCGGCGGAGAGCAACAACGAGTCGCCGTTGCGCGCGCGCTCGTCATGGAGCCGGAAATCCTGATCGCAGATGAGCCGACAGGGAACTTGGACGAAAGCACCGGCGCACAGATCGTCGACCTGATGTTCTCAGCGCAGCGCGACCGCAAAACCACGCTGGTTCTTGTGACGCACGATCCGGCCCTTGCCGAAAAATGTGACCGGGTCATCCGGGTCCGCTCGGGCGAAATCGAAGAAACCACCCAAAATCTGGCCGCAACGCAAGAACAGGTGTCCGCATGAGCGGATTTGTGTCCGGCGAGCTTGGCCGCAACAACCAGACCTTCCGCCTCGCCCTCCGGTTTGCCCTGCGCGAACTGCGCGGCGGCTTGAAGGGCTTTTACATTTTCATTGCCTGTATCGCGCTTGGGGTTGCCGCGATTTCCGGTGTGACTTCGGTTTCCAGAGCCTTGACCGAAGGGATCTCCCAGGAAGGCCAAGCCATTTTGGGCGGCGATCTGTCCTTCCGTCTGGTTCATCGTCAAGTCAATGAGGACGAGCGGAGCTACATCGACAGTCTCGGTGCAGTTTCGGAAGTCGCGACATTGCGCGCAATGGCCCGGCGCGCAGACACGGCAGACCAGGCACTTGTAGAGCTTAAGGCGGTCGATGATGTTTATCCGCTCTATGGCGCGCTCGAGCTGCAATCAGGGCAAAGCCTTGTGGACGCACTGGAACAGCGTAACGGTCGCTGGGGCGCTGTGGCCGAACTGGCCCTGCTGGCCCGTCTTGATGTTGAAGTTGGTGACACACTTGAGCTTGGCCGCACGAGTGTTGAAATCACAGACGTTATTGAAACTGAACCCGATAAACTCGCAGGTGGGATGGAGTTCGGCCCCCGGCTGATGATCTCCACCGAGGCCATCGGCGCAACTGGCCTTGTTCAGCCGGGTAGTTTGGTGCGCTGGCATTACCGGGTGCGCATGGATCCCGCGCCGAGCATCGGCGAGCTCAAACAGATCGAGGAAGAAGCGGAACAAACTGAAGCCGATGCCGGTTGGCGGGTGCGCTCCAGAGCCAACGCATCTCCCGGCCTTCAGCGCAGCATCGACCGGTTTGCACAATTTCTGACGCTTGTTGGTCTCACGGCTCTTGTTGTGGGCGGCGTTGGCGTTGCCAATGCGGTCCGGGCCTTCCTGGAAACAAAACGGGAAGTCATTGCAAGCTTCAAGTGCCTGGGCGCAACTGGCGGCTTCGTCTTCCAGATCTATCTGGTGCAGATGCTGGCGCTTGCCCTGATCGGGATCGGCATCGGGCTGGTCATTGGAGCAATGATCCCGTTTGCCGCTGGTGCTGCACTTTCCAATGTTCTTCCCGTCAAACTTGCGGTCGGCATCTATCCAAGCGAACTGGGCCTGGGCCTTGTCTATGGTCTTTTGACCGCGCTGGCTTTCGCGCTTTGGCCGCTTGGCCGGGCTCATGACGTTCCACCCACCGCCCTGTTCCGCGATATTGTTGCGGCGGGCTCCAAATGGCCCCGCAAACGCTATTTGTTCGCCACGGCTCTCACCGTGGTCGTCCTTGCGTCCATCGCCATCCTGCTGGCCTATGACAAGCGGATCGCCACGATCTATATCGCAGCGTCCGCCGGGGCTTTTGTGCTTTTGGTGGTTGTGGCGCGGATCATCATGTGGCTCGCCAAACGCCTGCCTCCGGTCCGCTCCACCGAGCTGCGGCTGGCAATCGCCAACATTCACCGCCCTGGTGCCCTGACGCCGTCCGTCGTTCTGTCTCTTGGCTTGGGTCTATCGCTGCTGGTCGCTCTAACCCTGATCGATGGAAACCTCCGCCGGGAACTCACCGCGACCATCGCTGGAGAGGCACCTAGCTTCTTCTTTGTCGACATTCAAAGCCACGAGCGGGACGCCTTCGAAACCCTGCTGCGCGAAGAAGCTCCAAACGCAAACCTTCAAAGTGTGCCGATGTTGCGCGGCCGGATTGTTAGCCTCAACAGCATCAGCAGCGATGATTTCGTGCCAGCCCAAGAAGGGTCCGACTGGGTTCTGCGCGGCGACCGCGGCATCACTTACGAGGCTACGCTCCCGCCGAACTCGGAACTCGCGTCCGGTGAATGGTGGCCGCAGGACTATTCCGGGCCTCCACTGGTCTCCTTTGACGCGGAGGCTGCAACAGACCTCGGCCTCAAGATTGGCGACACCGTTTCTGTGAACGTTCTTGGTCGCGAAATCTCCGCAGAGATTGCGAATACGCGGGATGTAGAATGGCAGTCGCTTGGCATCAACTTTGTCATGGTGTTCTCGCCAAACACATTTGCCGGGGCGCCGCATGCGCATCTGATGACCCTTGGCTGGGATGATAACGTCCAGACAGACACCGAGTTGGCCTTGTTGAAGACTGTCTCCAGCAGCTTTCCGACCGTCACTAGCGTCCGCGTGAAAGATGCGATCTCCCAGGTGAACAACATCGTGGCTCAGCTCGCATGGGCGATCCGCGGCGCCTCCTCCATCACGCTGATTGCCAGCATTCTTGTCTTGGCAGGCGCACTCGCCGCCGGGCATCGCAGCCGCATCTATGACGCTGTCATCTTGAAAACCATTGGCGCCACACGAACGCGGCTGATCCTGGCCTATGGCCTCGAATATGCGATCCTTGGCCTTGTCACAGCAGTGTTTGCCGTTTTGGCGGGCGGCATTGCTGCCTGGTATGTCATCACTGCAATCATGGGCGGAACCTTTACGCTGCTGCCAGTTACAGCGTTCAGTGCTGCCCTAATCGCGCTTGTCCTGACTGTCGGGTTCGGCCTGATCGGAACCTGGCGCGTTCTTGGCGAAAAACCTGCACCGGTTCTTAGAAACCTCTGATACGGCCAAAGACGGTATTAACCGTCAGAAAAATTTCATCAAACTCACCGCAAATGTGCGCCGGATTGCATCCGGCGCGCCTTGCGTCATGCGGTTATCTTGGATATCGGAAGAGAGATTTATCTCTTGAAGGGGCACTCCGAAATGCCGGGCTATCGTTTGAAATCCATGTTTAAGACCACTCTAGCAGCCTCAATTGCGGCTTTGACCATGCTGTCAGCCGTGCCGGCCGCTCAAGCTGAAAGCCCGTTTCACACAGGCGTTTGGCAGCTGAATGATCCTGCTGGCAAGCGCGGCCTCGTTGTCAGCGACTGGCTGGTTTGGGAAGACGGCCTGCCGAAGCGCTGGCTTTACCGCCGCGCGGGAACCAATGACGCCAACCAGTTTGATTTCTTCACCCGCTCAATCGGCGACAGCGGCTTCACCCCGGTCGGCATCCGCGTCTACCGCACCGGTGAACATGAGATGAAATACACCATCTCCGAAAAGGGCAAAGATCCGATCGAGGTTTCCGCAAACCGCTTGTCGATCCCGAACTATAAGAATTCTTGCCTCTCGGTTGAAAACAAGGGCAACCGGCTAACCGGCGGCACCTGGACCGGCACACCGCAATCTGCCGGTAAAAAGCTCCGCCTGACCAAATCCAAACTGACCATTGATGGAAACGCGCGCAATGTGACCGTCGAAGATGTTCGCGTGGGCCGTGTCGGGATCATGGAAGACGGCAAACCCTTGGCGTTTTTCACCGATGCTGGCGGCGATTACGGCGTTCTTCAGTGGTTCAAGCCGGGCGTAACGCCGGAAGTCATGCGCGACACCACAAAAGAAGTTATGGATTTCAAGGCAGAAGAAATCTTCCGCTGGCCCCAAGGCACTTGCGACCGGCAGATCGAAAGCCGTCTTAAAGCCATGAAATAAGAACTCTTCTTAATCATAAGGGCCGGAAATACGGGCCGTAGCAGAAAGATTGCGATTTTTTTAGGAAAGTCATCTTGTGCTAGGGTCCGTATTCTCCCATATGTTGAGGGAGCTGTGCTGCAGGACTCCCTGCGCGCACAAGTTTTGAACGAAGGGGAATCTTAAGACCATGTCGACCTTTGACCGCCAATCTCAAGGCGCTTACTCGGTTGCCGGCGCTCGTGCCGAGGCCGGCATCGATCAGGGCCTGCGCGCCTACATGCTGGGCGTATACAACTACATGACGTTCGGCCTCGCGCTGACCGGTTTCTTTGCCATCGGTACCTACATGATGTCCGTCGTAACCAACGACGCCGGCTCGATCGTAGGTTTGACACCGCTCGGCAACGCCATCTTCGCCTCACCGCTCAAATGGGTGGTCATGCTGGCGCCGCTCGGCATGGTGCTTTGGCTCTCGTTCCGGATCCAGTCCATGAGCGCGTCAACCGCTCGGACGATGTTCCTCGTCTACTCCGCCCTGATGGGTGTATCCCTTTCCTCGATCTTCATGGTCTATACCGGCGGGTCGATCGCGCGCGTGTTCTTCATCACCGCAGCGTCCTTCGGTGCGCTGAGCATCTTCGGCTATACCACGAAGAAGGATCTGTCCGCTTGGGGTTCGTTCCTGTTCATGGGCCTGATCGGTATCGTGATCGCCTCCTTGGTGAACATCTTCCTCGGATCTTCCGCTCTTCAGTTCGCGATTTCCGTGATTGGTGTTCTCGTGTTCGCTGGTTTGACTGCCTACGACACACAGCAGATCAAGGAAATGTACTACGAGGGCGACTCCGGTGAAGTTGCCACCAAGAAGTCTGTGATGGGCGCTCTGCGTCTCTACCTCGACTTCATCAACATGTTCCTGATGCTGCTGCAGCTGTTCGGCAACCGCGAATAATTTGCGCGCCATCATATATGCAGAAAGCCCGGCCATTGCGCCGGGCTTTTTGATGTCTTTTGACAAAAGATGTCGCTTCCAAATCTCATATGGTCACGACGTGAAATTCGGGTCAGCGGCGACCTCGAGTTCAGTGGGGACAGCTCCGGGTCTCGATCCGTGTGCCCCGGTGTCAGGCGTCAACGACCCGAAGATGCTTTTTCTTTTCCAGAACCCTTAGGACCTGCGCCAAATCGTGGCCACGTTTCAGGATCATGCCACCAGTCGCGACGACCGAATATGCGCCCTGCCGCCGCGCAAGTTTAGGGTCCTTTTCGATGCGATAAAGAGGCATTTCAGAGGCGCGGCGGAAAATTGAGAAAACAGCCCTGTCATTCAGAATGTCAATTGCATAGTCCCGCCACTCACCATCGGCGACCATGCGGCCATAGAGCCTGAGGATGACATCGAGTTCCCGGCGGTTGAAGGACACCACTGGTAAGGAGGGAGGAGCTTTATGCCCAGGTCCGTTGAGGCTCAAGCTCCGGCTGTGCTGAGATGCGCTATCATCGGCTTCGCTCATTCCGCCTCCCTTTTGAACCGCCTTGCACCTTGCGCTACCGTCAGCATTTGCTTAGTGCATGTCATCCAGATGTCATGATGGTCGTGGTTCGCCGAGAATTGCAAGTGCAGGCCGGTAGAAAGCTGAGAAACTGTTGCTTTCATTCATCAATCGTGACCGAAAAACATCAAAAACTAACGCATGGGCAACTTTTCAAGAAAGAATACCAAAATTTTCATGTTTTCGCCGCATTCCAGCCCTTGGCCAGCCAAAAAGCACACCCATATTAGCATCATACCTTGATGGGAACGGTCTACGGGCACCGCGGTATGCAATAGCCCCCCAGCCCCCCGTGGTGAATGTAGAGCGACCAGATTTTTTGAGTCAAACATCAAGGCAACTGAAGGGCCGGCAACACGCCGGCCCTTTTCATTACCGGACACCTTTGGCGGCGAGTCTCAAGAATTCCGGCAGTTTTCCCGAACCGAAAACGTTTCAAGCTTCCCCTGGGGACGCCTTGTAGTATTCTTTTCCCAAGATGACTCTTGACCTGATTGATCTTCGTGCGGCGAGACCGGCAGACTGCGAAGCGCTCGCCAGCATCCATAGCGAAGCCTGGCTCGGCGCTTATCGCGGCGTGTTACATGGCCTTGACCTCCAGCGAATGGTCTCAAGGCGGGGCGAAAACTGGTGGCGCGGAGCTCTGGCGCGCGGCGTCAACATCAAGATCCTATCCGTTGCTGATGTTCCGGCCGGATATGCCACCTTTGGCCCGTGCCGGCTAACGAATACCAACATGGATGGCGAGATATACGAGCTTTATCTCAAACCGGAGTATCAGGGCCTGGGTTTCGGCCGCAGGCTTTTTGAAGACATCCGGGCGTCATTCCTCGAGCAACATGGCTCAGGGCTTGCCGTCCAGGTGCTGAGCGACAACACGCCCGCCCGGGAGTTCTATCGTGCGGTGGGAGGCCAAATCGCCGGGAAATCATGGCACCGGATCGGCGGGAGACGACTCGAATTGCTCATTTACATCTGGCCGAGGCGAAAGCTCTGACAGCTTCACCCTTATGCCTTCCAAGACAAGGATCTGGCGCGCCCGCGCCACTTCCGGGTCATTAATCAATTAGGTGCAATGCAAAACTAAAGACTTGAACTTCTGCCTTCGGATTGCGATAGACGGCGCAACGATCCAACAGGAGTTCACAGATGCGTATTGACGCCGTGCCGATTGGCAAAAACCCGCCGGAAGATATCAACGTAATTGTTGAGGTCCCCGTTGGCGGTGAACCGATCAAGTATGAGATGGATAAAGAAGCAGGCGCGATGTATGTCGACCGCTTCCTCTACACGCCCATGCGCTATCCGGGGAACTACGGCTTCGTCCCGCACACGCTTTGCGGCGATGGCGATCCGATCGACGTGGTTGTCGTCAACCAGCGCCCTGTTGTACCTGGCGCCATCATGACCTGCCGTCCGATTGGTGTTCTCCTGATGGAAGACGAGTCCGGCCAGGATGAAAAGATCATTGCGGTGCCAAGCCACAAGATCACCAAGCGCTACGACAATGTTTCGGACATTACCGACCTGCCGCAAATCACCATCGACCAGGTTAAGCACTTCTTCGAGCACTACAAGGATCTGGAACCTGGCAAATGGGTGAAAGTGACGGGTGTTGAAGGCGCAGAAGCTGCAAAACGCATGATTGTGGAATCAATCGAGCGCGCCAAGACGGAAGCTGCCGAATAAACGCAGCTTGACTATCCTTGAGGCTGCCGCCGCTGCATCATCTGTCGGCAGCGGCCTCGAGACGCTCCATGTCCTGATCGCTCAAACCGAAATGGTGACCGATCTCATGGATAAGCACATGGGCGACCACATCTCCGAGCGTTTCGTCCATTGCGGCCCAATAATCCAGAATGGGCCGGCGGAAGAGCCAGATACGATTTGGCATTTGCCCGGTATGGGACAGCTCTTCGCCCTCGTCCAAGCCGACGCCTTCGAACAATCCAAGTAGATCGTGCGGATCTTCGATCGACAGTGCATCGAGAACATCATCAGGTGCGTATTCGGCAAGTGTGACCTGCAAATTGCCGCAGCGAAGCAACAGATCGTCCGGCATGGTGGCGAGTGTTTCGCTGGCCATTGCCTCAAAGTCTTTCAGGTCCGGCGCTTTGAGGTCGGTCCAGTGGCTTCGGCTGATTGGATGAATTGACGCCATATTTTGTTCCAGGCTCCAGTGAGCGCTGTTTTTCCTTTTTCGCGAGCCTCCCAACTCAGTTGGAAGATTACCTAGAGGTAGGTAACGGCAAGGTAAATCACCAGACCAATTGCAAACACCAACCCAAGCGACCGGCCGATGCGCGTGCCCCAGACTTCGATGTGGTCATCGGCATCCTTATCGGCCGCGCTCATATGGTCCCGCGCACGATCGGCCATGCGAACAAAGGTCGAGCCAACAACCGTTTCGCTTTCCGCTTGCGCGCGGTCAATCGCTCTCAGCGCCTCGTCGCGCCTCTCCTGATCGGCCTTGTGTTTTGACGTGCTCATGCCGGTGACTTTGCCATGGGAACCCGGAATTTCAAAATTCCGGCAGCAAGAAGCCCAAGTCCGGCCAACCCGGCAGATGCAACAGCATTCCAACCGGCAAAAGACAGGCCCAACATCCGCCAGCTGGCTTCCGTGCAGCTGACAACCCGGGTCGATTGCAAGGCTTGCAGCATGTTGGAAGCGGATGCCGGAGCAGCGGCGCCCCCGCCGCAATCATTCGGGCCATCCCAGAACTGCCATTCCGCTCCGGCCTGATAAATCCCGAGGCCAGCTCCATAGGCGAACACTGCCGCGACTGCCAGCAACAGGACCGCGGCAATCCCTTTGCGACCTGTCACCAAGGCAGCCAATGCAACAAGGGCCATCGGCAACCCGATATGATAAGGAATTCGCTGCTCCAAACACAGCTTGCAGGGGACGTAACCGCCAATCAGCTGATATCCCCAAGCCGTTCCAATCACCACAAGGCCACCGGCCAATAGCAGGAGTGTCAACGACTGCGCCAGTTTTTCAGCGGACATCGGATCCTCTTTGCTTAGATTAACTTCAGCGCGGCGAAACCGCCGACCAGAAGCACGACGAACACGGTGAACATAAGACCGAGGCGTTTCTCGATAAAGTCCTTGATCGGCGGGCCGAAGAAATACAGCAGTCCGGCGACGATGAAGAACCGGATCCCCCGGGAAACAATGCTTGCAAGAACAAAGATCGGCAGGCTTAGGCCTGCAGCCCCGGAGGCAACTGTAATCACCTTGTAGGGAAACGGGGTCACACCGGCGATAAACACGAACCACCAGCCCCACTCGGCGAAGATATGGCGGAATTCCTCGACGTAGTGGAGTTTGCCGTAGAACGCGAGTACCGGCTGTGCAACCTGTTCAAACAGGAACATGCCGATGAAATAGCCAAACACACCACCGGCAACAGAGGTCAGCGTGCACAGCAGCGCATACCACCAGGCCTTCTCGCGCCGGGCAATGACCATCGGGATCAACAAGATGTCCGGCGGGATCGGAAAGAACGAGCTTTCAACAAACGAAACCGACCCCAGCGCGGTAGGTGCGCGAGGTCCGGCAGCAAGGGACAGGGTCCAGTCATAAAGGCGTCTGATCATGACGCCTCCATACCTGCTGCAATGCAAAAAGTCACCTAACGAAATTCAGGCTGGGAACGGTTTGAAACCAAGGGTAAACAAACCAGCACTGACGTGGCGCGAGCTGCGCTATGGATTTCAACGAATGCCAACCGCAGCACCCGTCTGGTGATTACAGCTCTATGAACATTTTCGCAGCATTGACCTCTTGGCCCTGAAGCTGAACCAACTCCGGGTTCGCCTCAAGGAACGCCGCGCTGTCAAAGGTGATTTCCCGATTTTCAGCCCGGCCAAATTCGATGTAGTGCCGGGCGCCAGCTTCCGCATCTGCCCCGAAGACCTCGATCAAATCCTCATGCGAGGCGATGTAATCAAGGGCTGAGAAATCAATCGTCCGGCCTTCGGTCAAACCGAACTCGACAAAGTGGTCAAAGAGTGCCTCTTCGTCCGTACCAAATGCCTCTTCGACATCCTCATAACTTGCGGCATATTCGAGGATTGAAATCTGCGTTTGCGCGATAACATCGAGGTCAGCGTCGGCATAAGAAATGGTTTCGACATTGGTCAGCCGGTCCGTACCGTGATTGCTGAACACAATGGTCTCACCATTGTCAAAGACGTAGGTGTCTGCTGAAGAACTACTATGGTTAAGGACGAACACGTCGCTTCCAGCACCGGCATCAACAAGGTTGTCCCACTGGTTGCCGATGATGACATCATCTCCCGCACCACCAATCGCGTTTTCAATGACTGCGCCATAGGCGATCGAGATGTTGTTTGTGAGGCCGGCAGCGCTCGAAAAGCCGCCTTCGTTCAGATTGATGACCGTATCGACGAAATAGCCAGAGAAATCAATCGTATCTGTTCCGTCTGCGTCCCAGATCGAAAAGACTGGCGCAGTGTTCTGACTGAAATCGTAAATCGGTGACTCTGTGTTGGAATTGAATCCGTAAACCGTGTCATCAGTCCGCGTCGACATGTTCACGCCGTACTTTGCCTGGATAGCCAAGATATCGTGAAGCATCGGGGTCTGGGCAAAAGCATTTCCGAAATCAGCGCCCGTATGGCTCTCATCCCAATATGACATGATCGAATACTGAGCGCTGTCTTCGGCATAAGCGGCGTTGTTTTGATAGCTCAGCTTGCCGCCGCTGGCGTTGTAGTCACCCGGATGCGGCTGGCCGATGGCATGGCCAATCTCGTGAACCAGGACTTTGTAGCCATAATTCCCGATTTCCGGAGCCGTATTATAAGCGTAGTCACTGTTCACCCAGACATCACCGGCCCAAGAGGAAAATCCCGGAAGGTAGGCATGGGCCGCCGAATAGTCCGCCAACGTATCGGAGTTGGCAAACCGGATCGGCGCGAAATACGAATTGCTTTCCTGAAAGGTTATGTCGGCAACATCAGACCATGCCTCCAGGGCTAGCCGCGCCATGTCCATCTGCTGGCTGTTGAAACTATTGAACCCGTCGTACTCGTCCAGGCCCTTCGCATAACTTGGAAGTACCTTGGCGAAAGAATAAGTCACGACAGACAAGTTGCCCCAGCTGTAGTCGCCGCGGTTCAACTGCCCAATTATGTAGTTGAGAGAAGTGGTGCCACCGGGACCCGATGCTGCAGCGGCGGCAAATGTACCGTCTTGAGCATGCTCAATCCCGTCACAAAGAGCACTGTGACAAAGTCCGCACATAGGTTTTCATTCGGTGAAATGAATACACCGCCCCTGTTTATTTAAGTGTTTGACGCATTAGCTTGTTATTTGCTTGTGAGGGCAGTATGCGCGGCAGGTGGTAAAAATTATTGAATCGAAATTCTAGTATTTTTTGTTTGTTGAAACGTCATTAATATTTTTTGAACATGCAATTAACTTGAAATTAATACTAAAATTTCGTTATTTACATTTACAATTGCTTAGGCATAAGCGTAGCCTGGCCACAGAACTTCAGCGGCGGCCAGCACCGGCATGCTTGGATGTTTACTGGCAGACGAGATGGTTGGGGTCGACAGGGCCCAGTTGCTACATCAAACGAAAAGCCAAAGCTTCATTCATCAACGGGACAATCGCATCACAGGGGCCAAGGATTTCAGTGCTTGGCACTTTGTCCAGTCTTTCGAAGACAATCAGATTTTTGCCGGCAGCCAGTTCCGACAACCAGGGATGGCCACTTGTTCACCGGCTAACAAATTGCAGAAGAACCCTTAGTATTTTGATGAACACTTCAAGCAGCGCACGATTATTGTCACTACTGACATAATCGGTCTTATTTCTTTCCGATTTGCGCGTAAAAGTTGCTCGCTGTTAACCTTTACAGTAAATTAATTTACGCGAAGACAGACAGTTTTATCAATTATTTCAAATATTTATTTTCTTACATCAAATTTACAATAATTACCGTGTTAATAAATATATTGATAATTTTAATAAAAAATTTATTTTTGGGCTACCGCAACCATCACGCATTGACGAAAAATTTTACGAGTAAGCGAAAGCTAGTAAGGGGTTATCATGGCTTTTTCTGTTAACACTACTTTTGATTCCGCATATTATCTCTCTCAAAATCCAGACGTTGCAGCTGCCATTGAAGCAGGCTTGATTGGGAGCGCGGAAGAACACTACAATCTATTTGGTTTCTCTGAGGGACGGGATCCAAACCCGTACTTCGATACATCGTTTTATTTGGAACAGAACCCGGATGTCGCAGCGGCAGGCATTAACCCGTTTGACCACTTTATTCAGTTTGGCGAAGCGGAAGGCCGCGCTCCGAACGCAATTTTCGACCCGGCATACTACCTGGCACAAAATCCGGATGTAGCCGCTTCGGGCATGAGCCCATTCCTGCACTTCATCAACAATGGCGCTGCCGAAGGCCGCGCCCCGAACGCGTCAGTCGCCTCCCAAATCGGCGAAGGTTTTGATGAATCTGCTTATCTCGGCGCAAACCCGGATGTAGCAGCGGCAATTGGCAGCGGTGGTCTTTCAAGCGGCTATCAGCACTGGCTGCTTTTCGGCTTTGATGAAGGCCGGGAGGGTGCGCAAAATCTAGCTGGTGAAACGCTTGATCAGCCCAGCAATGACGGCACACCGGCCGACAACCCGGACGACTCTCCTGCTGATCCGGATGCTCCAGGCGCCCCGGGTGGTGGCGGCGGCGGAGGCGGCGCTCCTGCAGACACAACCGATCCCGTTTTCACGTCCGGTGATACATTTAGTGTCGAAGAAAATACAACAATTGTGGGCACTGTTGTCGCAACGGACAATGCCGCTGTTACTTACACAATCACCGGCGGCGAAGACGCAGCGGCCTTTAACATTGACGGCACGACAGGCGCACTGAGCTTTAACACTGCACCTGACTTTGAAAATCCGACCGATGCGGGCGGTGCTTCCAATGAGTATCTTGTGGAAGTCACTGCCACAGACGCTGCTGGCAACACTGCAACACAGGACATCGAAGTCACCGTAGAAGACATCACGGTGAAAAATGTCCGGACCGGTGAAAACTACACCTCTATCCAGGACGCCATTGATGCCGCGGTCAATGGAGATGAACTCCTCCTCGACGGTCAGACATTCACCCTACCCGCTACGCTTAATGTAAACAAAGAAGTGACAATCACGGGTGCTGGCGAAGGCGAGACAATTATTGATGCCAGCGCTCTTGAGAGTTACGGCGTTCTTGTTGAAGCCGATAACGTCACCATTCAAGACTTGACCATAATCGGCCCGGGCGTAGCCGGTTCTGGCGGGGCTGGTGACAACTACGGCATCAAGGTCCAGCCGGACACAGGGGACGCGAGCGACCGCCTTCTCAACTTCACCCTTGAAGATGTCACAGTACAAGGCTCATTGCGCACCGAAATCGACTTTAACGGTGTTGACGGCGCAACGCTGAGAAACGTGACGGCGGATGGGCAAGGCACCGGCGGCAACGGAATTTCGTTGACCGACTCAGCCAATATCGTTCTGGAAGACATCACGACCACCGGCAACACCTGGGGGTCTGTCGCGATCTACAGCTATCAGAACTTCTACGATCAAACGCCAAGCAACATCACTTTCCAGGGCACTTACACTGCAGCGGAAGACACGAAGATCTATTCGCAAACAGGCCCGGCAGGTGCTGAAATCGGAACGATCAACTTCAATGCGGTCAATACTGGAAATTGGCAGGTTCTAAACTCTGATTTCCGGGCGGGCGGTGAAGCGTTTGTCTTCTACTTTGCCACGGATGCCGAGGCTCTTGCTTTCGGGATTGCGCTAAATGAATCCACAGATCCGGACAATTCTGCGTCGGCAGTCAAAGGTCCCGACGGCAAGTTTCATGTCTTTGACGGTCTTTCTGTCCAAGCGGCCATCGATGCGGCCGAAGCTGGAGACACGATTGTTCTCGCAGCCGGCGTGACCTTCGACGAGGACCTCAACATTAACAAGTCCGTTACCATTGAAGGTGCCAATGTTGGCATTGCGGCTGACGGTGTCCGCGGAGCGGAAAGCAACATAACCGGTCGAGTCGAAATCAGTGCAGACGGCGTTACGGTTGACGGTGTTCAGTTTGCACCGGCAGGAGCCGTCCCCGGCCCGGACGACAACCTGATCACGGTAACAGGCGCCAACGCAACCCTGCAAAATTTAGACGTCGATCTCGGCCGGAATACGGCAGGAGAATACCTGTTCGGCATCGTCCTTCAGGGCGAAGGGGCAACTGTACAAAACAGCTCTATTGACCGGACTGATGACGGGATCAACACAACCGGCCTGGACCGGTCCCTGATCCGGGTGTCCGGTCTGGACGATGTTACCATCGATGGCAATGAACTCATCAACGGCAATATCGGTGCCTCCCTTGGAGGTACACCGACAGATGTGAACATCACCAACAACACGATCACACCAAGCGCCACCAACGTCGAGGCTATTTGGGTCGTGAATGCAGGTACTCTGCCCGCAGCTGGCCTGGATTTGTCTGGCAACACCTTCACTGGTGATGAAGGCATTCAGGTCCAGGGTTCGGATCAAGGTGACACCTTCTCCAGCTATGCCACAGACAAAAACGATCTGTTCATCGGTAAGGATGGCAGCGACTTCTTCGTCGGCGGTGGCGGAGATGATGATCTTCGCGGCGAAGGCGGCACAGATATCGCCTCCTATTCCGGCAACCAAGCAGACTACAAAGTGACTTTTGTGTCCGCTGGCATCTACACCGTTGAACACCTGAATGGCGGCGCCGATGGAACAGACACACTGACTGATATCGAGTTCCTGCGGTTTGCAGACACTCCGGTTCCGGTTGCAATTGATGCAGCGGTCGTGATCACGGTAGCCCCGTCCGGAGCAGACTATGACAGCATCCAAGATGCAATCAACGCTGCACCGGAAGGAGCAACGATCCAGGTCGCGGCAGGCACGTACTCAGAAGACGTCACGCTCAATGTCAATGGCGTCACTCTGGTGACCTCGGAGGGTGCCGAGATCGACGGCAATCTCCGCCTTGAGGCGAACAATATCAAAGTTGACGGTTTCACCCTGGATGGCCCGGGCCGCGCTGTCGTCGATCGCGGTATCGAAGTTGCAGGCGGTGACGGTATCGAGATCGCCAACATGACTGTCAGCAATTTCCTGACAGGCGCTTCCTTGGACTTCGCTTCTGCTCTGGGAACACCGACCAACGTCACATTCTCCGGCAACACCTTTACCTCCAACTGGGCAGGTATCGGCAGCACCGAGAATGTTACGGGGCTAGTGATCAACGGCAACACCTTCGATGACAACATCGAGGCAATTGGTCTTGGTGGAGGCGTCGGACTGGCGGCACCGGCAGCCGATATTGCAGGACTTCTTTCCGGCAACACCTTCACAAACGTTGATGGAGAGGAATATGCAGTCGGTGACTATACCGGGACACCGCAACCGCTCAGGTATTTGCCAGATGGCAAAATCCTGGCACTGGCTGGCGACAATCTCCAGACAATCGTCGACGCGGCGCCAGCAGGCTCGACCATCATTCTCGGCGAAGGCACCTTCACGGGCGATCTCACGATCGACAAAACCCTGACAATCGAGGGTGCGAATGCTGGAACGGCTGGGTCCGACGGCGGACGAGGCACACCATCTGTTATCGAAGGTCGGGTTCAAATCACTGAAAATGCCGACGGCACCAAAATCGACGGTGTTGATTTTGATCCAGCCAACGGCGTGAGCGACGCAGGCGGCTTTAACAACCGCACAGTTATCGAGGTCCTGGGTGACTCTGTTGAACTCACAAACTTGGTGATGACGCCAGAACTTCGCGCCAACGGAGATCATTTGACAGCGATTACCGTTTCTGGTGATGGCGCGATTATCGAGAACAATCTGATTGACCGCGAAGTCAATGGGACCAAGGCGCTGTCCAACGTCCTAATTTCCTATCGCGGTGTCGATAACATCGAGATCGACGGCAACACGCTGATCGACGGCAACATTGGTGGTTTGACGGGAGATGGCAGTGGTGTCTCAACCGGTTTTGAGATCACCAATAATGTAATTACGGCCAGCTCGACCAATACGGACTCCATCTGGATCACCGGCCCTGGTTTTGGTGCACTGCCCGACACCATCGATTTCTCGAAGCTCAACCTATCTGGCAATACGTTCAATACCGATGCCGGCTTACAGCTCCGCGGAACGGAAACTGCCGATGACTTCACAGCGTTTGCGACTGATCAGAATGATCTGTTCTTTGGCAACGGTGGCAATGACATCATTGTTGGCGGCGCAGGAACAGACACAGCGGTTTACTCCGGTGCTGAAGCAAATTACCTGGTCCTGAACAACGGCGATGGAAGTTTCACCATCACGGACACAGTAGGTGATGAAGGCAGCGATACACTTATCGGTATCGAACAACTGAGGTTCAGTGATGGAACATCTATCCTCTGATAGATCGCTGACACCGCGAACAGGAAAGGCCGGGCACAGCCCGGCCTTTTCTCGTTTGTTGGAAAATTGGCAAAAACGAAGGACACCTTGAGAGCTCGAAAAAGCACCCGCAGGCGATGAGCATTGTTTCAGGGGATAGTCAGCTAGCCGGTGTAAAAGATTTGAGCAAAGATCGAGGTTGGCTAGGCCCTTTATGTGCCAAACGATCCCATGTGCCTGAAGGCCGCAGCCGAATAAAGGAAAGAAAGCAAGAAAAAGTGGTGCCCCCCGCCGGAATCGAACCGGCACTCCCGAAGGAACGGGATTTTGAATCCCGCGCGTCTACCAGTTCCGCCAGAGGGGCAACTGACACCGAGGTGCGTGAATATCACCGCCCCCGTGCCGATGCAAGCAGAGATACGCCTCAAATCCGCAAACTATCCACGATCATTTCGAAGGGCCGTCTTAAGTCAGCATTGACCTGACCAGCCGCGGCATCATTGCACCGTTTAAACTGCAAATCTGAAGCATTAAGGCGCTGGATGAGCTTGGGTGGAGATTCAAGATGGCGGCAGACACAAGTGCGAGCTCTGGCCCAGGCTCAGACGCTGGCACCCGCACCGCAATCTTGGGCCGCAAGGTGATCCAACAGTGCGCAGGTCAACGCGTAGATTGCATGCGCATAAACAACTTGACTAAATTTTGCCGGCGAAGAAAAGCGCAAATTGTGCGCTTTTTCTAGACAAGCTTTTTACCTTTCGATACATCTTCACCATGACCAAATCAGCACGTGAAATCGAGCTCAAACTCGAACTGGACCCGGCAGCGCAGGACGAAATCAAACGGTCTGGCGCACTTAAGGATTTTGCCGCCTCCCGATCGGTCACCAAGACCCTACAATCAATTTATTTCGATACGCCGGACCAAGCCCTCCGCGAGGCCAAGATCTCCTTGCGTGTGCGCAAATCCGGCCGCAGCTGGGTGCAAACCGCAAAGCTAGGAACAGGTGTCATGGGTGGCCTGTCCTCCGCAGTTGAGGCCGAACATGCCGTTCCCGGACGTGCGCTCGATTTTTCTGTCATTGAAGATGCTGACGTGCGCGCAAAACTTGTCGAGACGATCGGCGACGCCGGTGTTTCCGAGTGCTTTGAAACGGTCTTGAAGCGCACAACGCGTCAACTGACCCGGGAGACCGACGGCGCCCATATCGAACTTGCCTTCGACACTGGCAACATTCTTGCCGGGCCGGAAAGCCATCCGCTGGTGGAGCTGGAGATGGAACTAAAGGCTGGACCAAGCGCCGCGCTTTTTGATGTTGCCAAGCAGCTCTTGAATGATGTGCCGTTCCGCTTTTCACCTTACAGCAAGGCCGAACGCGGCTACCGGTTCGCCGAAGGCCAACCGGACGGAAAAGCCGTTCCCTTCTTTGCTGAAAACGTGGTGTTTGAGCAAGGCATCACCGTGGAACATGCCTTCCGAGATGTGCTGCGGTCTTGCCTCACGCAGATTGCGGAAAACCGCCTAGCAGTTCTCGCCAGTGAAGACCCGGAAGGGCCCCATCAGCTGAGGGTTGGCCTGCGCCGGCTTCGCAGTGCATTCCGGCTGTTCAAGCAAGCCCTTAATCCGGCGACCATGACGCCGCTGGACCAGCTGGCCAGAACCATCGCGGCCGAAGCCGGTGCCTTGCGCGATTTCGATGTTCTGATTGAGGAGATCGTCGAACCGGTCGTGGACAAAGCACCTGAGAGCGTTTCCTTCGACGTCCTGCTCGCCGATCTTCATGCGTCCCGCGGCAAGGACACCCGCACCGCACTGGTCACCCATCTGAAATCCGCAGAGGTGAACGCGTTCCTGCTCGATCTGGCGGCATACACGGAAGGCCGGGGATGGCTCGACCCGGAGAACTTTGACCAGAGCAGCCTTCTGGCGCAGCCAATCGAGGATTTTGCAGCTCAAGCCCTCGCCAAACAATGGAAAAAGGTCAACAAGTACGGCAAGCGTCTGGACGAGTTGACCATCCCGGAGCGTCACGAGATGCGCAAGGCCATGAAGAAGCTGCGCTATGGCATTGAGTTTTTCGGAAGCCTGTACCCGAAAGATACGGTCAAACCGCTTCTAAAGCGGATGAAACGGCTGCAGGATATCTTCGGCTATCTCAATGATGTTGCCATGGCCGAACGTCTCCCCGAAATGAGCAATGTGACAGGCAAGAATGCGTTGACCGCCGGACAAGCCATCGGATTCACGATAGGCTGGCATGAAGCCCAGAGCCAAGCCATGTGGCAGCACGCCCGGGGTTATTGGAATGCGACCAAGGATGTGCCGAAGTTCTGGTCGTAGAGTATCATCCGCAAATCGGCGGGCATGTCCCGTGCACGTGTTGTTTATCACACTAGTTTTGCATTCCGACTGATATGCAAACACCAGACTTGATAGGCACTTTCAAATCACGGGATTGATGAATCATGGCAGCCATTGGCACCCAAAATCGCTATGCCGCCCCCTCCAGGTTGCTGCACTGGGCAATCGCGCTGCTTGTGCTGCTGACCTGGCCGCTGGGGCTGATGATTGGGTTTGCCAAGAAAGATGTTGTGCTCGATTTCTATCTCTTGCACGAGAGCATCGGGTTTCTTGTTTTGTGGCTCATGCTGATCCGGGTCGGAAACCGCTGGCTGAACAGACCGCCGCGCCACGAGGCTCCCCCGCTTGAGCGATATGCCGCCGAAGCGGTACACGGTCTCTTGTATCTATTTTTGGTCCTCATGCCGGTGTCGGGTTTTCTTGCGACCAATGCGCATGGTTTTCCGCTGAAGTGGTTCGGCATTGTTGAGGTATGGAGCCCGATCGGCAAAAGCCCGGATATCGCACCAATCTTTTCAGCAGTCCACGAATGGAGCGCCTGGATACTGCTTGGATTGTTCGCCGTCCATATTGGTGCAGTGCTAATGCATCATGTCATCCGCAAGGACGACACGCTCTACCGGATCATCTGACGCGCCGGGTCTGTGTTTTGGGATTGGCAACCGCGCGCCCGGTCCAGATCCTGAGATCCCGGATTGCCTTGAGGGTGGCAACAACCGCGGCAACACACAGGACTGCCTTGGTGACGGGCTCCATGGTCCCTTCAATCAGGAACGCGTGGGCCGAACCGCCCACTACAACACCCAATGCAAGGGTCGAATGGATCTTCTGCCAGGTTTTCGGACGCCAACGAATGCCCCGCCGCAGCACCGCAACGAGCGCGGCTGCAAAGATGCACCACATGGCGATGACACCCCATGCGGAAAAGGGAGTTGGGGACCTGAATAAAAGCGCATCGACGACATCCGGCGGGCTGGTGACCCACAATCCGCCGACGTGAAGGACCACCATGAAGACCAGCAACGCCGCAGCCCAGAGATGAATTACCCTGCTCTTTGCAAGAGACACCCCCGGCAACGATCCGCTAGCCAGGAGTGGCTGCAAAACCATCAAGGCCATTGCCAGGATGCCGGCGAAACCGGAGGCAATGTAAATCGGGTCCCGCCACGCCAGCAAAGGGCTCAAAGCGGCCGCCACCAGCGGAGCAATCAGAACTGCACCTAGAAGACCCCAAAGAATGGCCTTTTGGGATGGTTTCATTCCAAACGCGGCCAGCTTATGCCGGATTCAAAACAAAATGCGCTTCAAGGCTCTTGTCTTGAGAACTCGGCATCACAGGGCGCAAAAACACGGTTTCAAAGTCACCGCTGTCATAGGCCAGGTGCCCGTGCGGCTGGCCAAAGGCTGGCACAATTTGGGGCATTTCAAGCCGGAACACACCATTCACGTCGGTTAGAGTAGCGCCGTGGCTCTCCGGATCCCGTTCATGTCCTTCCGTCGTATGTGCCCAAATCTGGATCCGTTGTCCCGCCAATGGCGCGCCGTCACCCGCCCGGCACACAGTTCCCGTCATCCAGAAGCCGCCGCCGCCAATTCGGTCCACGATCGGCGCGCCAGGCCGGTAGTTGTTGGCGCCGCCGCGCATCGACGGAGTCGGGGCAACACCTTTAGCTTGCGCAGGAACAATCAGTCCGGAAGCGCTGGTTACAATTGCCGCACCGCCAGCTGCAAGAATGGTCCGGCGGGAGAAATCGACTGCCATGAATATCCTCCTATCGGTCGAAAAAAGTAGGACACTGCACTTTGCTGCAGCGCATTACCGGAGGATATAACGCAGATCGGGACATTTCCGAGGCCACGGCCAAGACTTGAGCCATTCCTGAGCCTCACGGTTTCGTGAGCCAAAGTCCAACAGCCCCTTCAGCTCAGGGAAACGAAAGAGCGTGAGCGGACTGACCTCGCAAATAATTGCCCATAGTTTGCGAGCAAGGTAAGCAAACAAAGATGCAACTAAGACAACATCCACAGGCGCCAGCCGACGCAATTGTCCTGCTGGGAGCTGCGGTCTGGACGGGCGGGCGACCCAGCCCGACACTCCTCCGGCGGATCAAACACGCAGCCGAGCTTTATCACGCCGGCGCGGCGCCGGTTATTGTTGGATGTGGCGGGCTTGGAAACCATCCCCCGGCAGAAGCTGAGGTCATGAAACGCGAGCTGATCGTCTTGGGTGTCCCGGAAAGCGCGATCCGAACCGAGGCACGGTCACGCAACACCTTGGAGAATGCCGTCTTTTCCGCGCATATCTTGCGACGGGAGAAACTCAAAAATATTCTGATCGTGTCCGACTGGTATCATCTGCCTCGGGCGGCTTTGTGTTTCAAAACGCTCGGATTTTCAGCGGCAGGTTCTGGCCCTGGACGCTCCGTTTCAAAGACACCACTCAACAGATGGCTCTATGCCTGTCTTCGAGAAACGGCAGCTTATCCGCTGTATCTGGCCAAGATGCGTGCGATACGAAAACGGTCTCGCTTTTGATCGGGCCAGCCGCTTACATCAGTCCCCATTGACAACGAGCTGGATCCTGTCAGCGGCGGCGCGTGTGCGGGTGTATTGCAGCGGACGACCATCAGGATCGACATTAACGCTTTCAATCACCACAACCGGCTGCCCCAAGGCGATGCCAAGCTGCTGAGCATCTTCGGTATCGACCAGTTCTGCAGAAATCCGGCTTTCCCGCCGGCTGTAGTCCTTGATGCCGCCCCGGCGCAAAGCTTCGGTAATGGTGCCGCATTCCGCATAGTCGGCCACCAAATTCGGAACCCGGGCCTGCTGAAGCCAGCTGGTTCCCACCATCATTGGCACACTGTCGGCAACACGTAAGGTCTTGAGACGGATCAACGGTGTTCCCAGCGGAACCTCTAAGTGCTGCGCCAACAACGCATCCGCATCTTCGATTTCTGATCCAATCAAGCGGCCGCTTGGCGAGCGGTCCTGGCCGGAGACAATCTCCGAAAACCGTGTCCGGGCATTGATCGGGTAGCTCAGCGGAGCGCTCGCCACAAACGTTCCACGGCCTTGATCAGCGCGCAAAAGCCCCTCTGCCGTCAATGCAGCAATAGCCCGGCGGACCGTATGCCGGTTCACACCAAACCGGGACGCTATATCGGATTCCGGCGGAAGGCGGCTGCCTTTTTCGTAGCCACCGGCGGCGATTTCGCCCTTCAGCATTTCCATGATCTGGCGCCAAACGGCAATGCCTGCAGCCCGGTCCAGTTTGCTTTGTCCTGTCATGCGCTCGTCATCAAATTTCGCTACTCAAGAGTCAATAAGTTTATTTGTCTATACAAATAGACAAATTGAGTCTACAACCCGCTCACGCACCTGCCTCAAACTCTCAAAGCGGCCAACAAACACAAAGGCGTGTTCATGACCGAGACCACACCGTCTTCCACAATTGCCGGCGACCAAGCCGCCCGGCAGAAGAACCTTGCCATTCTCGCCCAGGCTCCAGCCGAAATCCTAGACCAGAAGTTCAATAGCCTGACGCCACCATCTTACGAACTTGTGCGCCAGCCGGAGACGGGTCTGGTGATGGTCCGTGGCCGGATGGGCGGAACCGGAAGCCCCTTCAACCTTGGAGAAGTGACTGTGACCCGCTGCGTTGTCCGCCTCGACAGCGGAGAAACCGGCAGCGCCTACGCACTTGGCCGCGACAAAACCAAGGCTCTGCAATCGGCCGTCATTGACGCCCTGTGGCAGCACGGTAAGACGCGGGCGCAAATCGAGACGGACATCATCGGCCCGCTTTCGAACAGCCAGACGGAGCGCAAAACCACCGTCCGCGAGGAAACCGAAGCAACGCGAGTCAATTTCTTCACGATGGTGCGGGGAGACAACTGATGACCGCAACCGCTGCACTTGCCGCCGGATTTGCAGATCCTGTTCACGACGCACAAGGGTGTTTCCGGACCATTATGAACGCTATGGCGCGACCGGGAACGCTTCAGGTCCTTGGTCAAACCCATCTCACACCACCAGCGCCGCTGACACCAGCAGCCGCGGCCATCGCGCTCACCCTGTTCGACTATGACACACCTGTCTGGCTCGACAAACAGCTTGCACAATCCGAGAGCGTAAAGGCCTTCCTTCGCTTTCACACGGGCGCACCAATCGTAAGCGAACCTGTCGAGGCGGCCTTTGCCCTGATCGCAGATCCGGCCAACATGCTGCCGCTTGCAAGCTTCAATCAGGGCTCGGCGGAATACCCGGACACGTCCACGACACTCATCCTGACAGGCCAAAACCTGAACAACGCAGACGGTGTTGTGCTCGAAGGGCCCGGCATCAAGGACACGCAAACGTTTGAAACAGGTCCAGTGCCGCAAGTGTTCTGGGATCAGGTCATTTCCAACAACGCCCAGTTCCCACGCGGCATCGATCTGATCTTCACAGGCAAAGACACCATCGCAGCCCTTCCCCGCTCCACCTCAGTCACTCTAAAGGAGGCCTGAGCCCATGTATGTTGCTGTCAAGGGTGGCGAAAAGGCCATCCGCAATGCCCACAAGCTGACCGCCAAGCGGCGCCGCGGTGACACCTCCGTTCCCGCGCTGACACTGGAGCAAATCTCTGAACAGCTGTCACACGCGGTGGCGCGGGTAATGGGAGAGGGTTCGCTCTACGATGAAACGCTCGCTGCTCTTGCAATCAAGCAATCGCGCGGCGACCTGATCGAGGCCGCCTTCCTGATGCGCGCCTACCGGACAACGCTGCCGCGGTTCGGCTACAGCCAGCCTGTCGATACGGCAAAAATGCTTGTCGAACGCCGGATATCGGCCACATACAAGGACTTGCCGGGCGGCCAGATGCTGGGCCCGACGTTCGATTACAGCCACCGGCTTTTGGATTTTGCGCTGGCCGCTGAAGGTGGGGACCTTGATGCGGAAACGGCTCCGGTCGAAGACGAACCGATGCCGCGTGTCACCGATCTCCTTGGAGATGAAGGCCTCATTGAACCGGACCCGGCAGCCGATGAAAACGCGCCGGTGGGCGATCTCACCCGCGACCCGCTGTCTTTCCCGGCAGACCGGGATCTGCGCCTGCAAAATCTCGCACGGGGCGACGAGGGTTTCTTGCTCGCGCTCGCGTACTCCACGCAGCGCGGTTACGGCCGCACGCACCCTTTTGCCGGTGAAATTCGGTACGGTGAGGTCGAAGTGGAGTTTTTCGCGGAAGAACTCGGCTTTGCCGTCACCCTTGGCACAATCAAGGTGACCGAGTGCCAGATGATCAACCAGTTTGCTGGATCGGCGAAGGCTCCGCCCGCCTTTACGCGCGGCTACGGCCTCGTCTTCGGACAGGTTGAACGCAAGGCTATGTCCATGGCCATGGTTGACCGGTCCCTGCGTTGGGAAGAACTCGGCGAAGAACAAGTTGCCCCGGCCCAGGACGGTGAGTTCGTTCTCTCCCATTCCGACAACATTCAGGCGACCGGCTTCGTCGAACACCTGAAACTCCCGCACTATGTCGACTTCCAGGCCGAACTCGATCTGGTGCGCCGCATGCGCGGCGAGTGGTTCGAAAAACGGGCGCGCGAAGACGCCGAAACCGCTGCCAAAGAGGCTGCGGAATGAGCAGTGGCCTCAGCCATATGACCTTCATCGTCAGTGATCTGGACAAGATGACCAGCATCCTGACGGATGTCTTGAAAGCAGAAGAAGTCTACGACAGCGGCCAGGAAACCTTCTCCTTGTCGGAGGAAAAGTTCTTCCTGGTCGGCGATGTCTGGATCGCAATCATGAAAGGCGCACCACTTTCCGAGCGCACCTACAATCACGTTGCCTTCAAGATCGAAGAACAGGACTTCGAGGCCCGGCTTGCCGCGATCCAATCGCTCGGCCTTGAATTCAAGCCGCCGCGCGATCGCGTCGAAGGTGAAGGCAGGTCCATCTACTTCTACGACGCCGACAATCATTTGTTCGAGCTGCACACCGGCACACTGGAAATGCGGCTCGATAGCTATCGCAAAATTCTCGATGAACGGAGGGCGGCACAATGAACGCCACGGCTCAGATTTTCGATCAGGGTGAATACAATTTCGCCTATCTCGATGAACAAACAAAACGTATGATCCGCCGCGCGATCCTGAAGGGCATCGCAATCCCCGGATATCAGGTACCGTTTGCCTCGCGCGAAATGCCGATGCCCTATGGCTGGGGCACTGGCGGGGTTCAGGTAACGGCCTCGATACTTGGCAAGGATGATTGCCTGAAGATGATCGACCAGGGCTCGGACGACACGACCAACGCCGTTTCCTTGCGCGGGTTCTTCGAAAAGACGGCAAATGTGCGCACGACTTACGAAACTTCTGAAGCCACCGTCATCCAGACCCGCCACAGGATCCCGGAAAAGGAACTGCGGGAGGACCAGGTCTTGGTGTTCCAGGTCCCGATCCCCGAACCGCTCCGGTTTCTGGAGCCGCGGGAAACGGAAACCCGCAAGATGCATGCCCTCGAAGACTACGGTCTCATGCACGTGAAACTCTACGAGGACATCGCCAAGAACGGCCACATCGCCACCACATACGCCTATCCGGTGATGGTCAATGACCGCTATGTAATGGATCCCTCGCCAACACCGAAATTCGACAATCCGAAGATCGACGAAATGGCCGCATTACAGCTCTATGGCGCGGGCCGGGAAAAACGCATCTATGCGATCCCGCCCTACACCAAAGTGAAGAGCCTCGACTTTGAGGACTATCCATTCGAGGTCCAGAAGTTCGACAAGCCGTGCGGACTGTGCGGCGCGGAGCATGTTTATCTCGACGAGGTCATTCTCGATGACAAGGGCGGGCGCATGTTCGTTTGCTCAGACAGCGACTATTGCGAAGAACGGCGCGCCGCAGGGCATGTCGGACCAATGGCCGCAAACCCGGCGGCCCAGCAAATCGGCGGACACGGCACAAACGCAGAGGAGGCGTCCCGATGAACGTCTTTCAAGCTGACGACCCGCTGCTGCAGGTCCATAATGTAACCCGCTATTACGGAGACCGGATCGGATGTACCGACGTCTCCTTCGATCTTTGGCCCGGCGAAGTACTGGCCATTGTCGGCGAAAGCGGTTCAGGCAAAACAACCCTTTTGAACTGCCTGTCGACACGCCTTGCCCCGACTGCCGGCGCTATCGAATACCGCATGCGCGATGGATCGATGCGGAACCTCTATCAGCTCTCAGAAGCCGAGCGCCGCTTGCTGATGCGCACAGACTGGGGGTTTGTGCATCAGAATGCCGCCGACGGACTGCGCATGAACGTCTCTGCCGGCGCCAATGTCGGCGAACGGCTGATGGCGGTCGGCGATCGGCACTACGGCAAGATCCGCGAGACAGCAGATGATTGGCTGGGCCGGGTTGAAATCGCCAGTGACCGGATCGACGATGATCCACGCTCGTTCTCAGGCGGCATGCGGCAACGGCTGCAAATTGCCCGAAATCTTGTAACCCATCCGCGGCTGGTCTTCATGGACGAACCGACCGGCGGCCTCGATGTTTCCGTCCAGGCACGGCTGCTCGATCTTCTGCGCCGCCTTGTGGCTGATCTCGGCTTGTCAGTTGTGATCGTGACCCACGATCTGGCGGTCGCCCGTCTGCTGTCGCATCGGATCATGGTGATGCGCCACGGCCGGGTGATTGAAGCGGGGTTAACCGATCAGGTTCTGGACGACCCGCGTGAGCCTTACACCCAGTTGCTTGTCTCCTCCATTTTGCAGGTCTGATCATGCCAGTGCGTCTTTATCTGAACAGTGTCGGCAAGTCCTTCACCATGCACCTTCAGGGCGGCACGGTGATCCCGGTTGTCGAAAACGTAGAGTTCTCTGTCGAGGCCGGCGAATGCGTGGTCCTTGGCGGCCCCTCCGGAGCGGGCAAAAGCTCGATCCTGAAAATGATCTACGGCAACTATCGCTGCGATCAGGGCCAGATCCTGGTGACTGTTGGTGATGAGATCATCAACGTTGCAGATGCGGAGCCGCGCCAGGTCTTGCGGCTACGGGACAACACAATCGGCTATGTCAGCCAGTTCCTGCGCACCATTCCGCGCGTGTCTGCCGAGGAAGTGGTTGCCGAACCACTTATTGCCCAAGGCACAAGCGAAGCGGAAGGGCTTGATACGGCGCGCAGCCTGCTCTGCCGGCTGAATGTTCCCGAGCGGCTCTGGAAATTGCCACCGGCTACCTTTTCCGGCGGCGAACAGCAGCGGGTCAACATTGCCCGGGGTTTCATCGCGCACTACCCGATCCTTCTCCTAGACGAACCCACCGCGTCACTGGACGCCGCGAACCGCGCCGTTGTTGTTCGCCTGGTGGAAGAGAAGAAAGCCAAAGGCGTTGCCATGGTAGGAATCTTGCACGATGAGGACGTCCGGCAGGAAATCGCCGACAGGATCATCGACGTCACCAGCTTCAGCGCTGACTTGGCTGCTTAACCGAAATAACTTGCCGGGAGCGGTGGCATGTCACAGAACAGTCATCGCTTCTGGTTATGGGCTTTGCTTCGGCCAAGTCCGGTCTCCTAATTCGCGACTTTTTCCATGCGCTACGCCATCTATTTCGCAGCCGACGCTGACGCACCGCTCATGCAGCTGGGCAACACCTGGTTGGGCCGTGATCCCTTCACCGGATCACGCCTGCAGCAACCTTCGATTCCGGGCCTGGATCCCGCTCGCTTCGAAGATCTGACCACCAGCCCCCGGCGGTACGGATTTCATGGCACGTTGAAAGCCCCATTCTCGCTTGCGAAAGATACAACCGAAGACGCCTTGATCACTGCCTGCACCGGTTTTGCAAAGACAGTGTCTCCCTTCGATCTGAAGGGACTCAGCGTCAATCAACTTGGCCAGTTCCTCGCGCTGACCCCGGCTCAGGCAGAGCCAGATTTGGAAGCCTTTGCGTCTCTGTGTGTGCGCCAGTTTGAACCGTTCCGCGCGCCTTTGAGCGCCGAGGATCTGGACCGGCGGCGGCAAGCAAATCTCACACCCAAACAGGACGCATATGTCGAGACCTGGGGCTATCCATATGTTTTCGACGAGTTCCGCTTTCACATGACGCTGTCCAACAAGCTGGGGGACGACGAAGAGGCTGCACTCCTGGCACGGAGCGCAGAAACGCATTTTGAAACCGTCACCAATTCAGCGCTTACCTGCCGCCACTTCGGTCTTTATGTCGAACCAGAACGCGGCGCCGCGTTTGACGTCCACAGCATATTTGAACTGACGGGCCCGCAAAGCCCTATCGCTGCGCTTAAAAACACGCTGGCAAACTCCAACGAGGAAGTCTCATGAGCACGCATCCGAAACTCTTCAAAAATGCCAAGCTGGTTCTGGCGGAAGACGTGATCAACGGCTCTCTGACCGTCGATCCGGACGGCCTGATTTCCGATATCGGATCAGCAACTGAGGCCGTGGGGCACGACTGTGAAGGCGATTTCCTTCTGCCGGGCCTGATCGAGCTGCACACCGATCACCTCGAAGTACACTATGCTCCGAGGCCGAAGGTCCGGTGGAACCCTGTTGCGGCCGTTCAGGCACATGATGCCCAGATCGCTTGTGCCGGCATAACAACCGTGTTTGACGCCCTTCGTGTTGGCATGGATGAGGATGACGACAGCAACGACACCATGAAGGTCGCGGACATGCGGGCCCTCGCAGATGCGATTGAAACGGGTCAGAAGGAAAACCGACTGCGGGCCGATCACTATATCCACCTGCGCTGCGAAGTCTCCGCGCCGGATGTCATCCGGGCCTACAACTACTTTGATGGGGATGACCGTGTCCGGCTGGTCTCCCTGATGGACCACACACCCGGTCAGCGCCAGTTCGTGTCGCTCGATTCCTACATCAGCTACTATCAGGGCAAGCGCGGCTTCACCGACGAGCAGATGGCCGAATTCATTGAAATGCGCAAAGCCAGGGCCGACAAGAACACCCCGGGCAACCGCAAGGCGATTGCCGCACATGCGGACAAAAACACAATCGCAATTGCCAGCCATGATGACGCGACCATTGCCCATGTTGATGAAGCCATTGCGCTGAACACCAAAATTGCCGAATTCCCGACCACAGTAGAAGCTGCCAAGGCTTCACATGAGGCCGGCATGGCCGTTTTGATGGGCGCACCGAACGTCGTGCGCGGAGGCTCCCATTCCGGCAACGTATCGGCCCGCGAACTCGCAGAAGCCGGATACCTTGATGTTCTGTCGTCGGACTACATCCCGGCATCCCTACTCCAGGCTGCGTTCCAGCTTGCAGACGAGATCGATGGCATCACCCTGCCGAAAGCAGTTTCAACGGTAACGTCGACTCCGGCGAAAGCCATTGGTCTTTCCGACCGCGGTGTACTGGAGCCCAGCAAACGGGCGGATCTCATTCAGGTCAAGCTGGTTGGTGATGTGCCGATCGTGCGCGGTGTCTGGCGCGAAGGCCGCCGTGTTGCCTGACGCTCAAATGCACGCGCAGGAAAAACTCGGCCCGGGACGGATGGTTCTCGTGGTCGGCCCGAGCGGGGCAGGCAAAGACACGCTCATGGCCGCCTTGAAAGACCGCCTGGTGGGCAACGACAGCGTTGTTTTTGCCCGGCGCGCGGTCACCCGGGATGCCGATGCCAGTTCTGAAGATCACGACACACTTACCAGGTCGAACTTCGAGACCCTTGTCTCAACCGGCACTGTAGCTCTGTCCTGGGAAGCCCATGGATTGGGGTATGTTGTACCCCAGTCTTATGACCGCGTAATTCGGGACGGCAAAACGGTGATCGCCAACGGATCCCGCAAGGTATTGCAAGAAGCCTCAGACAAATATGAAACGGCGATCGTCCTTCTGATCACCGCCCCAGTTGAGATCTTGGCAGAACGCCTTGCTGCCCGGGGCCGGGAAAGCCGTGAGGACATCGAAGAACGTTTGAAACGCGCGGATTTGGAACCGCAGAACGTTCCGAACCTCATCCGGATTGAAAACACCGGCACCATAGAGACGGCGGTTTCCGCAATGATGACGGCACTCAAGATCTAGAGTTAGTTCTGGCCTTGGCCTTGCTCCGGCTCTTGCGCCTTCTGGCGGCCAAAGACGTTGCCGAGCAAACCTGGAGGCAAACCAAAGCCCTCTTCAACGGCCTTCAGGACGTCTTCGTCGTTGACGTCCCCTTCGATCACCTTTTCGATGTCGATCTGGGTTTGACCACCAGTAGCCCGTTGGATCACCTGATTGGCTGTGTCGGTCAGGCTTTCCGGCACTTCCGCTTCGCCCTTCAGGATCGAAATTAGTTCACCACCGACTTGTTCCAACTGTTCGTACGCCGCCTGCGGATTTTCCAAAATGCCTGCAATGTCAGGATAGATGCGCGGATCACTCCAGGCCCCATCCACCACGATCGGTACACCCAGCCCAGCCATTTTCTTGTCGGTGCCTTTCGGGCGCGGCATCGGAGCCTGGCCTTCCAGTGTCGCCACAATTCTCGGCTCCACCCGCCAGGACAGCCGTTGATTGGGCATATCCGTGGTACCGCCGCCGCTCATGCGGATCAACGGCCCGATCAGAGACAGGTCACTGGTGGTCGCAATTCCGTTTTCGATCTGAAAAGAAGCCCCGAGCGAAGAAAAATCCGTCTTCTCGGAAGGGCTCGCCTGCCATCCAAGCAAGGTCTCAACTGAGAGGCTGCGCACCATCTGCGGAATATTGATCCCGCGGATTGCGCCGTCTTCAAACATGTAGCTGGCAGTGCCTTTGAGGTTCTGAACCATCTGCTGCTCGCTGGCACCTAACGTTGTTATATCCAGGCCAATGAGCGTTTTGCCTTCGATCCAGGTGAAGTCCGCCGCGTCCCGAAGAAGCGGATAGGCATTCAGACCGGAGAGATCAAACTTTGCCGACACTGCAGGTGTTGCAGCTGCGCCATTCAGCCTGACGGAGCCTGTGCCTGTGCCGTCGTAAAGCGACAGTTTCTCAAGATCCGCCGTCAGAACGCCATCCTGGATCGCAACCGAGAGGGCGCTTTGTCCAATCCGGATCTTGTCCATCCGGATCTCGTTTGCAGTTGCCTTGAAGTCGACATTCGCAGCTCTCAGGCCCGAAAAATCGATGGGCTCAGTGCTCCAAGGTTTGCCCACCGCCGGAGGTGTTGCTGCAGCTGATGCCGAACCACTACCGCTGCCAGACTGAGCTGCGGGTTGTCCGCTGGCCGATCCGCCGCCAAGGTAAGGGTCCAAGACGAGTTCGCGCAAATCAAGACGCGCCGTCACCGTCGGCTTACCGCCGAGGGTCACACGGCCATTGGCTTCGCCGGAGGTCTCATCCAGCGTGAAGCGTGTCTCCTCGAACGAAATCGTGTCCCCTTGAAACCCGAAAATTCCGGACGCACTGAACGCCCCCAAGCCACCACCGGCCGCCAACGGCTGACCCATCCAGGCCATCAAACCTCGAAGGTCGGCCGTTTGTACCCGAGCTGCACCATCCACGGTGCTTGGCAGTTGAGCGGAACCATCAAATCCAACACTCAGCCGATTGCCCTTGAGAGAGACAGAAACTCCGCCGGATTGGCCTGCCAACAGTTTGGACGTATCGGCTTCACCAGTCAGACTGAACCCTTCTCCGCGCCAGGTCAGTGCACCGCTTGCAGACAGGGGGGCTTCAAGTCCTTGCATCTCTAAAGCAAGAGACAGTCCAGTAATCCGGTCGGCTTCCGGGTCGCCGCCCACAGCATCTGCCAAGCCCAGTCCGCCAATTTCGCCTTCGGAGATGTTGACCGATCCGTTGACATCCAGGCCGGCCAGCATTTCTTCACCAGTCAGGCCAACCATCTCAAATGCCAGATCAGCGCTCAGCAGCCCGCTTGCCGGCAGCTCCTGACCGGCGAGAAGCAACAAATCTGCAATGGACCCGTCTTTCAGGACCAGCCGGCCAGAGACTTCCGGCACCAATCCCGATAGATCCGCATCGGCCGCGCCGCCAAGGGAAAGTTGCCCCAAAACCAAATGAAGATCTGATACCGAGACAGCTGCTTCAGAGCCCCGCACTTGCGCATCAAACTGGTAAGCGCCTGGATCTGCATCCAGCGGCTGACCGCCCAGCGCAGCCAGGGTTTTCAACGAGGGCCCTGACGCCGCAATTTCCAATTCAGCACGCACTGGCTCCAGCCCAGTGGTCCCCTTGATCGTGATGGAGTTTTCTGACGAAGTCAGAGCCAAATCGACCGGCACCTGGTCGCCGGACGCCAATCCCAGAGGGTTGGACAACGTGCCGGAAATCTCGAGAGGAACGTCCTGGAACTGGAAATCGGAAGTAAGCTGGACATCTCCGGTCAAATCCGGGGCAGTCAGGGAGAGATTGAGGGACTGAATGACAAAGTTCTGATCTGCTGTGGCATCAATGTAGGTCAGCTGGCCGTTGGTGATCTGGAGACTGTCGACACCAATGCTCTCCAGGTATCCCTCGCCGGAATCAGGCGCAGCGTTATCTGCAACGCTGTCCGGTGCGGACTGAGTATTATCACCTGCCGGAGCACCGCTTTCTTCAGCTTCACCGGTCAAAACTTCCAATGACCGGCGCGGTGCCCAGCTGGTGGCGCCGTTTGCGTTTTTCTCGAGATAGATCAGCGGTTCGTCGAGTGCGATGCCGGTAACTTTCACATTGCCCGACAGTAGCCCAGACCAGGCAAGACCGAAGTCCATGCGTTTGGCTTTGGCGAACTCAATGCCGTCCGCGCCAGCGGCACCGGAAATACCAATGTCTTCCGCCGTCAACTGAAAGCCGGGAAAGAGTGACAAGGAAACAGGGCCATCAAGCCGGACGCGCCAACCGAAACGGTTGTCGATCTGTTGGACCACCTGCTGCTTGATCTGATCCTTGGGCAGGAAAAACGGAACCACAAGGAGAGCGGTGACAACCAGAAACAGGAAGCTGCCCAGACCGATCAAAAGCCGTTGCATATCAATGTCTCCTCGTGGCGAATCGCCACAATGTAGACCAAACCGACCGGCAACATGCCGGTAGATTTTGACAAAAGGTGGAAAAACGGCGGTTTATCAGGAATTTCCGTTGCAAGGCAAGTTTGGCAGGAGCGATTTGGTCTGCTTAAATCCGTAAAGCCGTCATGTGGTTGTCCCACGCATAACCTGCAGGCCGGGCCAGTATTTCCGCCCGCTCTCCTGGATCTGAGAGATAGGAAACGCCACCATTTCCATCGGAGATCAGAAAACTTCCCTGATCAATAGGCGCGACACCGCACCCATCAGAGATGTTTTGGTGGCCAAGATAGTCTCCGGTCTCCGCATTCCAGAACAAGGTCTTGCCGCCACGCGGCGCGGAAGTTGCAATCACACTTTGATCCGTGGTGGCCGTGACAGACCCGATATAGTTTTCAAGCTGCCCCACAAGCTTCTCGGGCAGGTCCAACAAAACCGGCGCTTCATCTCTTGAAATGACGGCAACCAGCGGCGGGGTGTCTGTCTTCGAGCCTTCAAACTGCCCACCAACCCAGGCCCGGCCTGCCCCGTCCAAAGCCATGTGACGCAAAGACAACTGGTGCAGGGATCTATCCAAACGATGCTCTGCCAGCAGGTCTCCGGTTTTGACATCCAGGAACACCACGGATGGCGACATGGTCTCAAGATTCAGCTTTTCCCGCCCGCGGTCGGGATGCGTTTCAATCCCGCCATTCGCAACAATCAGGACGTTGCCATCCGGGCTCAGCAGAACCTCATGCGGGCCGATGCCGTAACTGTCGAATTCGGCAAGCCGGACGATAGTCTCTCCGCTCACGTCATAGACGCCGACAACACCGCGAGCAGCTGCAAAATCATTCTCCACCGCATAGAGAAGCCGCCCGTCTTTGGAAAAACAGCCGTGCCCGTAAAAATGCCGACCGGCCGCAGCAATGATGGTTTGCATCGGCTGGCCGGAAAATGGCCAGGCAATGATCGCAAAGGTTCCCGGGCGGCGGGCAAACGCAGCGAGACAATCTCCCGTATCGGACACCGCAATGCCGTGGCCGCGCCCTGGCAGCGAGATTTCCGCCTGGATCTGACCCAAATCGTCGAGCACAGCTATGCCATATCCGCCCGCAGACTTTTTGAAAGCGCTGGCAAAGAGCGGCGCATCTGAAGAACTCAGCAAACTCGGCCCGAGGCTGGATCCAGAAAAGGCCGGGAGCGCAGCCAGTCCGCCTAATGCGGACAAAAACCCACGCCTGGTAAACTCTGTCGGCCTAGTCGCCATCAAGGGCATTGAACCCTCCGGCAAGTCCCAAAGCGCCCGCGACCCGCTCACCGACAAGCCGCTGAAGGGAATTCAAAGAGATGACCAAGAGCGACAACTGGCTATGGGCGCCATATGCTTCAAACGTCTCCCGCAGAGGCGGCGGGAGCTTGTTGAGTGTTTTCATGGCGTTTTCGAACTCAAAGGTCATCGATCCGATCAGCCAGGCGTGTTCCTCCGGCATCATGGGTTCAAGATCCATGCTCTGGATCGCAGCCAATATCCCGTCCATTTCAGAGGTCAGAAACACAACGCCATTGCCGGACCGGGAGAACGGGATCCGGTTCGGCCTCGCCTTTTCTTCCGAGCTTCCAAGCGCTGGCGCAATGTTTTGGTCCCGAACGACGATCAGCGCCGTGGACAGCGTTTGAAACACATCTTCCAAGGCTTCCTGGTCGGTCTGATAACGGGCGTTGTTGCCGCCTGTTTCCAGAAGAGTTTTCGAAAAACCATCCGCATCGAGCCAGGAGCGCATGACGTCCCGGGCAATGCCGGCAACATTCTCGGAGATCGCCAGCGCATAAGAACACGTGAAATCCCCGCGCTCCCCCTCTTCGCCAAGCACGACGGCGCCGGTCTTGTCGAATGCAATCAACTGAAGCGCTGTCAGCCCTTGCAAAGCCACACTTTTTTCCGACAGGCTTTCCGCCGTCCTTACGCTCTCATCTTGAGCCCCATAGAGCTTGCGGATCTGCCTTTGCGCAATGCCACGTGGATCCGGTTGGAAGGCGAGACGGCTGATGCGGTCGTCTTCAATCAGGGGGCCAAGCCGCAGAAAATGGATGCGGGCAAACTGACCAACAGCATCTGAGAACACAACCCTGAAATCAGCCTTTGCCTCATCCGTCGGTTCTTGGCAGACCTCTTTGACCGCCTCCGGCAAGCGGGTTGCAACATCAGCAAAAATTCTGGTTTCAGGCTGAATGTAACCTGCAATCATCTTCTCGATGGGCTGCGTGAGATCAGCTGCAACTGCAGGCCATGTCATCAGGGCCGCAGCCGCGGAGACAAGAATTCGCTTCATTACAGGGACTCCAGAAACCGGATAAGAGAGACGCGGTCGTCTGGCTGCATGGCGACCACTTGATTTCGGGCAGCTTCTGCTTCCCCGCCGTGCCACAGGACCGCTTCGAGCAGATTGCGCGCCCGGCCATCGTGCAGAAAACGGGTATGATTGTTGACCGTTTCCGTCAAGCCAATGCCCCAGAGCGGCGGGGTCCGCCACTCACGGCCCGAGGCATCGCCAACTGGGCGGTTGTCGGCCAGACCTTCGCCCATGTCATGCAGCAAGAGATCCGTATAGGGCCAGATCAGCTGAAACTGATGCGCCCCAGTATCTGCATCCCGTCGCGTGACATATTTCGGCTGATGACACTTGGCGCAGCCCACTTCGTAGAACAACTCTTTGCCACGCAGAACTTGCGGATCAGATACATCGCGCCGGGCCGGAACTGCCAGGTTCTCCGAATAGAATGTCACCAATTCCATGACCGGATCAGGCGCTTCCGACACCCCCAGATGCGCCTGTTCGCCGTGCGGCAAAACCCGGCATTCGGTCTGGCGATGTGTGCAATCGCCATAATTGTCCGGCTTGTCCGGTGAACTGATGCCGATATCGCCGGAAAAGGCACCGGCCGTTTGATCCCGGATGTTCGGGTTGGACGCCTTCCAGCCGAACCGGCCGATGGTGAGCTCGCCTGTCCGGCCATCTCGAACCCGACTTACCTTGCCGGAGATCCCATCTCCATTCAGATCATCAGGATCCGCTAAGGCTTCAATATCCCCGGGGTGAATCGCCTGCAGCAATCCGAGACCAATCATCGGCGGTGCGACCCGCGGCGAAATCAAGGTTTCGGGATGCATGTCGCCAAATCCAAGATCCCGAATCTTGTAGACGGGCTTTTGCAAGATAGCCGTCTCGCCGCCAGTCAGCGGGACCTCGATCTCTTCGTGTTCAATGTCGAAACGCCCTTCCCCGGCAAGCCCTGGGACAGCAAACGCTTGAAACTGCCCGCCATATGTCGGCTCAGGAATGCGGAGCAGTCTTTTGTCCTGAAGCGCTGCGATGTCTTCGTCCGATTGTGGTGGAATGGAAAGGCGCAGGAAGAGGGAAACCGCCTCATCGCCCGGACGCGGCGGCCGCCCGCGGCCATCCTTCAGGTGACACCCCTGGCAGGAGCGTGCGTTATAAAGTGGGCCCAACCCGTCGGACGCTTTGGTGGATGCTGGCGACGAGGCCCAGAGCTTCTTGAAAAGCCCGTTGCCAACCTTGAAATTCTGCTCTTGCTCGAACGTCAGATTTGCAGTGGCATGAGAAAAAGCATCGCGGTTGATGCGCTTGCGGGACGTACCGGCACCGCCCTGCATCTGTTCAAAGGTTTCCGCCTTGGAAAAATCTTCGGCGAGCGGGAGGACGCTTAAAACCTTGGCCCGGTCCTGTTCTGACAGATCATCGCGATGGCTCAACTGCCCATCGGCCAAGGCGGTCTGACCAATCAGGCCCGCACATAAAATAGTAGCGCTCAAAACGGCGCTTCGTCCTGGGACAGTCATAAGGTTCGCATCCTGAATTACGCTCGCCAGAGCCCCAATTCCGGCGGGCAATAATGGCGGGCAGCAGAGCCACCCGCCTTAAGGGTCTTACTCAAAAACTGCAGACGGGTTGTCCAGGCTGTCAGAGCCTTCGAAAGCAATCTCGTCGAGCTCAAGCGTTTTGACGACACGCTCGATCGACGCGGTCTGGTCAACCAGCGCATCGACAGCCGCCTGAACGACAGCGTTGCCCTCGTCGTTGCCTTCACCGATCATCTGATCATAGGCTTCACCAGCTTCGGCGCGTGCTTTCATCGCTTCGAATGCAGCCAGCGTGGCGTCCAGCTTGGCCTGCATTTCTTCTGCAAGAGCCGGATCTTTCGCGGCAACCATCTCGGCAAGGGATGCGCCCTTCACATCGTTGCCGAGCGGGCTCTTGTATTCACCGAAATAGACGTTCCGGATGCCGACAACATCGTTGTAGTGCGACATGTGCGTATTGTCCGAGAAGCAGTCATGCTCCTCTTCCGGATCATGCAGCATGAGGCCAAGCTTCATCCGCTCACCGGCCAGTTCGCCATAAGAAAGAGAGCCCATCCCGGTCAGGATGGTCGCCAGACCACCTGCTTCCCCCTTGCCGCCCAGTTCTTCGCGCGCTGCACCGCCCGGTGCCCACGCGGCAACCATTTCCTCAAGATCGGTAATCAGAAGATCAGTGGCAGCTTTGAGGTATTGCGCCCGGCGTTCGCAATTGCCACCAGTGCAGTTGGCAGCATCGAAATCACTTGCCGGACGATTGCCGGCACCCGCATCCGTACCGTTGAGATCTTGCCCCCAAAGCAGAAATTCGATTGCGTGGTAACCGGTGGCCACGTTGGCTTCAACTTCGCCTGCTTCCTGAAGGGATTCGGCCAGAAGAGCCGGCGTGATCACGCTGGCATCGATGGTCTCACCCCCGACTTTCAGGGTCGGATTGGCAATGACATTGGCTGCATAAAATGCGTTCCCTTCGGAATCCTCGCCATAGGAAACGTCGACATAATCGATCAGTCCCTCATCCAGCGGCCAGGCGTTCACCTTGCCTTCCCAATCATCGACGATGGCATTGCCGAAACGGTAGGCTTCTGTCTGCTGATACGGGTTGCGAGCTTCGATCCATGCTTTGCGCGCCGCGGCCAGGTTGGCGTCGGTCGGCTCGGCAATCAGCTTGTCGATTGCGCTCTGGAGCGTCTTTGCTGTTTCAAGAGAGTCGGAATACTTGGCAGAGGCAATATCGCTGTATGTGCCGAGAACATCGGCAGGCGCTGCGGCCATTGCAGGCGTTGCCAGAAGGGTTGTTGCCGCAAGAAGCGCGCGCGTTAAGGATTTCATTGGAGTGTTCCTAAATCCGGGGCAATGCAAACGGCCGGAGACCCGATCTGCATGCTTTTTTGAAAAATCTGCAGCGCGATCCTGCGCCGCCCGGACAGTGAAAAACATTTCATGAATAAAAAAGTCAAGTTATAAACTTCAGAAAAATCAATAGATTAGAATGATTCCAAAAATGTTGAGGGTAAAAATCCACTTTTCCGCACTATTCAAAAGTTTTAAACCGCTTCCCAACTGTTTGATGCTAAACATGGAATAAGCCCAGTCGGGCCAAGAGAGAGTTTGAGACTACGTAGTACACCTAAGTGCACTGCCGAATGGCTGGGCCACCGGCCAAACAACAGGGACTGACCGTATGCTGAACGCGCTGAAGAGCTTCGTCCGGGAGATCACATTCGGAGACAGTGGCAAGAAAACATTTGCCGAGGACGACAAGCGGCTCGCAGCCGCCGCACTGCTGTTTCACCTGGTAGACATCGACGGCATCATCGAAGACAGCGAAAGCGAGAAACTTCGGCAGATCTTGCAGGCGCGTTATGAGCTCTCGGACGAAGAGACCAGCGAACTGATCGCAGCGGCCAAACAGCGCGATGAAGAGGCGGTCGACCTTTACGGCTTCACCTCCGTTTTGAAACGCACAACAGACGAGGCGGAACGCCTCGCCATCATCGAGATGATGTGGGAAATCGTTTATGCGGACGGCCACGTGCATGAATTTGAAGACAACACCATCTGGCGGGTTGCCGAGCTGCTGGGGGTTTCGTCCCGGGACCGGATGACACTGCGCCACAAAGTGGCCAAAACCGCGCCGGAAGCTGACGAGGCTTGATGCTTTCCATGCTTGAGGCTTTCTTACAATCACGGCGCAACCAAACCGCGCAAGAGACTCGATTTTTTCAAGCTGCTCGCTAATATTGGAACTATGGATTTTTCTTCGAACCACGGAACGTATCGCCCCAAAGTGCTGATCGTCCTGCACCAGGAACATTCCTCGCCCGGACGGGTGGGGCACGAGCTGGTGAAACGCGGTTTTGCACTCGACATTCGCAAACCCCGCTTTGGTGACAGCCTCCCGGATACCATGCGCGACCATGCCGGCGCCGTTATCTTTGGCGGACCGATGAGCGCCAATGATCCGGACGGGTTCGTTCACAAGGAAATCGACTGGATCAAGGTTCCGCTTCAGGAAGAAACGCCGTTTCTCGGTATTTGCCTTGGTGCGCAGATGCTGGTGAAGCAGCTTGGCGGCACGGTTTCCGGCCACAGGGATGAACTGGTTGAAATCGGCTACTATCCGCTGAAACCAACGGAAGCGGGCAAAGACCTGATGGACTGGCCGAAAAAGGTCTACCAGTGGCACCGGGAGGGGTTCGATCTGCCGTCAGGTGCTGATCTTCTGGCAACCAGCCCAACCTATCCCAACCAGGCCATTCGCGTCGGACCGGCTGCTTACGGGATCCAGTTTCACCCGGAACTCACCCACCAGATGATGGTGAAATGGACCACAAAGGGCGCTCCGCGGATGGAACTTCCCGGCGCGCAGCAACGCCGCGATCATTTTGCTGGCCGCTTCGTATATGACAGCGCCGTTCGTGCCTGGCTTGACCGGTTTTTGGACCTTTGGATCGGCACCGCCGAAGCCCCTGTTCAGCACAACCGCTTGAAAGCAGCCGAGTAAGCCGCTCTTTACATCGCTTGGAGGAGTAAAAGGGCCGCTTGCGCGGCCCTTTTTTATGCCTCGAACACCACCAGGAGGTCTTTGGCATCGATCTGAGCACCCGGTGTGACAAGTACTTCGGAGACCTTGCCATCGCGCTCGGCGTGAAGGGCGGTTTCCATCTTCATGGCTTCGATCGAGACGAGCACATCACCGGCCTTGACCTCCTGTCCGGCAGCAATCGCAACCGTGGAGATGACGCCCGGCATTGGCGCACCAACATGGGCCGCATTGCCGTCTTCGGCCTTACGCATGGCGGCAGCCCCGACAGCGCCATGTGCCCGGTCCGGAACCTTGACGTTGCGCGGCTGACCGTTGAGCTCGAAGAAGACTTTCTTCTCGCCCTTCTCATCGGTTTCACCGATCGCCTGACAGCGGACCACAAGTGTCTTTCCGGGTTCCAGGTCAACAAAGATCTCGTCGCCAGATTCAAGACCGTAGAAATAGACCGGTGTCGGCAGCACGGAGGTCGGTCCATATTGCTGCTGCGCCTTGTCGAAGTCGGTGAAGACCTTCGGATACATCAGATAGGATGCCAGCTCCGTATCATCGATGTCATGACCCGTTGCAGCCGCCGCGGCAGCCCGTTCAGCTTCAAGGTCCGCCTCTTCCAGCAGAGACCCCGGGCGAACGGTGATCGGCTTTTCCCCTTTCAGCGCTTTTTCCTGAATTGCCTTCGGCCATCCGCCCGGAGACTGGCCGAGGTCACCATGCAGCATCTTCACGACACTGTCCGGGAAGGCAACGTCCTTAGCCGGGTCTTCGACATCGGCAACGCTGAGACCCTGGCTGACCATCATCAACGCCATGTCGCCGACCACCTTGGAGGATGGCGTCACTTTGACGATGTCGCCAAACATCTGGTTGGCATCGGCGTACGCTTGCGCAACTTCGTGCCAACGGGTTTCGAGGCCGAGGGACCGTGCCTGTTCCTTCAAGTTAGTGAACTGGCCGCCTGGCATTTCGTGCAAGTAAACCTCTGAAGCGCCAGAGCGCAGGTCACTCTCAAAGGCCCGGTATTGCGCGCGAACGGCTTCCCAATAGAAGGAGATCTGGCGGATGGTCGCCGCATCAAGGCCCGTATCCCGGTCCGTGCCCCGCAGCGCCTCCACAATAGATCCCAAGCAAGGCTGCGACGTCAGACCGGACAAGGCATCCATGGCCGCATCAACCGCATCGACCCCGGCTTCAACGGCGGCCAAAATGGTGGATGCCGCAATGCCGGAGGTGTCATGGGTGTGGAAGTGGATCGGCAGGCCGACCTCTTCTTTCAGCGCTTTCACCAGGATCTTGGCCGCCTGCGGCTTCAACAACCCTGCCATGTCCTTGATGCCAAGGATATGGGCACCGGCAGCTTCCAGTTCCTTCGCCAGATTGACGTAGTATTTTAAATCATATTTCGGACGCGCACTGTCCAGCATATCGCCGGTGTAGCAAAGCACGCCCTCACAGAGTTTTCCGGTTTCCTGGACCGCATCCATGGAAACACGCATGTTCTCAACCCAGTTCAGACAGTCAAAGACGCGGAAAAGATCTACGCCGTTTTCGGCTGCCTGATGGACGAAGAACTTGACCACATTGTCCGGATAGTTGGTGTAACCAACCCCGTTCGAGCCCCGCAACAGCATCTGAAGCAGGATGTTCGGCGCCCGTTCGCGGATCTGATGCAGCCGCTCCCAGGGGCTTTCCGTCAAGAAGCGCATGGACACGTCGAATGTGGCACCGCCCCAGCATTCCAGGGAAAAGAGCGTCGGCAGACCGGTCGCATAAGCATCTGCGATGTTGACGATGTCGTGGGAGCGCATGCGGGTGGCCAGCAGCGACTGATGGCCATCGCGCATCGTGGTATCGGTGAGAAGCGCCCGTTTTTCCGACTTCATCCAGTCAGCGAAACCTTTCGGACCGAGCTCATCCAGAAGCTGCCGCGTTCCTTTCGGTTTCTCATCGCCGAAATCCGGCACGACCGGCGCAGCAGCATCCTTCGGCGGACGCACCCGGTCTTTGGTTTCCGGATGCCCGTTCACAGAGACATCGGCGATATAGGTGAGCAGCTTGGTTGCCCGATCCTGGCGTTTTGTCTGTTCAAACAGCGCAGGCGTGTCGTCGATGAAGCGGGTGGTATAGGTCTGGGCGCGGAAATCGGCATGATCGATGATGTTTTCCAAAAACACCAGATTGGTCGCGACGCCGCGGATCCGGAACTCCCGCAAGGCGCGGTCCATGCGTTTGCGTGCATCTTCGGCCGTCGGCGCCCAGGCCGTCACTTTTTCAAGAAGCGGATCATAGAACCGGGTGATCACCGCCCCTGAATAGGCGGTCCCGCCATCGAGGCGAATACCGAAGCCGGTCGCGCCGCGATACGCGGTGATGCGGCCATAATCCGGAATGAAATTCTGCTCCGGATCTTCCGTGGTGATCCGGCATTGCAGCGCATGACCGTTGAGGCGAATGTTCTCCTGCGCCGGCACACCGCTTTCCGGCGTTCCGATTTTTTCTCCATCTGCGATGTGGATCTGTGCCTGGACGATATCGATGCCCGTGACTTCTTCGGTCACGGTGTGCTCGACCTGGACCCGAGGGTTGACCTCGATGAAATAGATCGCGCCCGTGTCTGCATCCATCAAGAACTCGACAGTGCCCGCGCCGCGATAGTTCACCGCCCGGCCGATTTTCAGACCGTACTCGCAAAGCTCGGCGCGCTTGGCCTCATCGAGATAAGGTGCCGGGGCCCGCTCGACCACCTTTTGGTGGCGCCGCTGGATCGAGCAATCCCGCTCGAAGAGATGAACAACGGTTTCGCCGTCCCCAAGGATCTGGACTTCGACGTGGCGTGCCCGTTGAACCAGCTTCTCCAGATAAATCTCGTCCTTGCCGAAGGCGGCCTTGGCTTCCCGTTTGGCGGCAAGCACTTCCTTTTCAAGGGTCGCTTCATCCGGAATGACGCGCATGCCACGGCCACCGCCGCCCCAGGACGCTTTCAACATCACCGGGTAGCCGATTTCCAAAGCCTGTTTCTTGATCTCATTCAGATCATCAGGAAGCGGATCCGTTGCCGGCATGACAGGTACGCCAGCCTCAATTGCCAAGTTCCGTGCGGCCACCTTATTGCCCAAGCGGCGCATTGTCTCGGATTTCGGTCCGATAAAGGTGATCCCGGCCGTTTCGCAGGCGTCCACGAATTCCGGGCTTTCCGACAACAGGCCGTAGCCCGGGTGGATGGCATCAGCGCCGGAATGTTTGGCAACACGAATAATCTCGTCGATGGACAGATAGGCCTCGATCGGGCCAAGCCCCTTGCCGACCTGATACGCCTCATCAGCCTTGAACCGATGCAGAGCCAGTTTGTCTTGCTCGGCATAGATCGCAACGGTCTTCAGACCGAGTTCGTTGGCAGCCCGGAATACCCGGATTGCAATTTCAGACCGGTTCGCAACGAGAATTTTTCTTATCGCCAAACGCCCACTCCCCCTAATAATCCGCAACATGCAAGGCACATTTCGGCAAGATTTCTACTTACGTCGAAGCCAATTGAAAAGGGGCAGCATGCTTGTCCTTTTTCCAGAAAGTGAAATATTTTTGCTCTGACGGCGATAAACCTTGGAAAAATGGGCACAAATCCTACGCCTGGGGATGAGCACTTGTGGGAGATTTTTCTGCTGGCGGCCCGTTTCACTTCGCAGTGCGAACGCCAAACCACGCCCCAATCTGAAACACTCTCCCGTCACCGACGCGGAAAATCGTAAACACCCGGGAGATTTCTTAGGCGCCCAATTGGTCTTTCGAGAAGACAACCTACCAGATCGGGTAGGAACAAATCAAAAACATGATCAAAACACCGATTCGTCAGCGATTCGTTCTGCATGTGTCCATGGTTAATGGCGAAAGGCGCAGCATGCCCGAAAAACGAATCTTTTTTTGATTTGGAGATTGACAGATTTTTTGCCCTGAACTTCAGCCTCAGGGTGATTTGGCGCAAATCCCTGACCAGACTCAGCATTTCGTACTGAAAGATGGATTCAAATCCACATTTGGTAGGGAACAAATCCTGAATCCCCAAGAGTCCGCGATTCGGTTTCGGTTTGTTCCAGAGTCGTTCTCCACAACTTTCTAAATGCACATTGATCCAACGAAGGAATAGCGAGAGCGCGTCGAAAAAGGGCAGGACAGAGCCACAACGCCTATGCTAGACACGCGCATCCGAGTTCAGGGCATGTGCCTTGGGAGAGCAGGCCGCCGGAGCGGCGCGCCAAACACTGAGATTTCTGACCGCATCACCTCTATGTCCCGCCCCCAAACCCTGCAATTACCGCCGAGCGCCCGCTCCCGCACGGTCACAGCCGTGCTCGGGCCAACCAACACCGGCAAGACGCACCTTGCGATCGAGCGCATGCTGGCGCAGCCGTCCGGCTTGATCGGTCTGCCGTTGCGGCTTTTGGCCCGGGAGGTTTATGGACGGATTGCCGAACGCGCCGGGACCGACACCGTTGCGTTGATCACCGGCGAAGAGAAGATCATTCCGAAACAGCCGCGGTTTTGGGTGTCCACGGTTGAGGCAATGCCACTCGATCTGAACACCGAGTTTGTTGCTATCGACGAAGTGCAACTGGCTGGAAATCTCGACCGCGGCCACGTCTTCACGGACAGGATCCTGAATTTGCGCGGCCGCTCTGAAACACTCCTTTTGGGGTCTGCGACCGCCCGCCCGCTTCTCGAGAAGCTGATCCCGGGCCTGAATGTTGTCACCCGTCCGCGCATGTCGATCCTATCCTATGCCGGATCGAAAAAGGTCTCCCGCTTGCCTGCACGGTCAGCCATTGTCGCGTTTTCATCCGATGAGGTTTACTCGATCGCCGAACTATTGCGCCGCCAGCGGGGCGGAGCGGCGGTGGTCCTTGGCTCGCTGAGCCCAAGAACCCGGAATGCGCAGGTCGACCTGTTCCAGAACGGCGATGTCGATCATCTGGTAGCTACTGACGCAATCGGCATGGGCCTCAATCTGGATGTCCATCACATCGCCTTTGCCGGCAACCGGAAATACGACGGGTATCAGTATCGCCAGCTGACGCCTTCGGAAATGGGTCAGATCGCCGGACGGGCCGGCCGCCACACTAAAGACGGCACCTTCGGGGTCACCGGCCGCGTCGATCCGCTGGACGATGATTTGATCGAACAGATCGAAAGCCACCATTTTGACAGCCTGAAAGTGCTGCAATGGCGCAACAGTGCTTTGGATTTTTCATCCACCAATGCATTGCGCCGCAGCCTTGACTTGCCGCCTCGGGAAGACGGTTTGGCCCGCGCGCCTACAGGCGACGACATCACGGCGCTTGAACATTTATTGCGCGATAGCGCAATTTCTGACATGGCAAAGGGCGCAAAATCAGTAGAACTGCTATGGGATGTGTGTCAGGTCCCCGATTACCGGAAGATCGCCCCGGCCAATCATGGGGACCTTCTGGCAACCATTTACAACCACCTGATGCGCCACAATGCGATTGAAGATGACTGGTTCTCCCGTCAATTGGCCTTCGCAGACCGTGTAGATGGTGATATCGACACACTCGCGAACCGGATCGCTCACATCCGGACCTGGACGTATGTCGCGAACCGCCCTGACTGGCTGGCCGATCCGGCCCATTGGCAGGACGTGACCCGCGGCATAGAAGACAAACTATCTGACGCCCTTCACGACCGGCTAACACAGCGGTTCGTGGATCGGCGGACAAGTGTATTGATGCGACGTTTGAGAGAGAACGCAATGCTGGAAGCGGAAATTACATCGAGTGGGGATGTGCTCGTCGAAGGTCAGCACATCGGAAATCTGCTTGGCTTCCGGTTTGCCCCTGATGCGGCGGCCGAAGGCCCGGACGGAAAAACGGTCCGTGCTGCCGCACAAAAAGCCCTGACCACGGAAATCGAATCCCGTGCGGAAAAGCTTGGCAAATCAGAGAACAGTGATTTTGTCCTGACATCGGATGGCGCCATCCGCTGGCGCGGTGAGCCGGTGGCCAAATTGTCCCCGACAGACGATGTTCTAGCCCCGGCAGCTCTGCTCTTGGCCGACGAGCACCTGACAGGACCGGCGCGCGATACCGTACAAAACCGCCTGGATCTTTGGGTAAAGGCCCAGGTTGATACTCTTTTGAAACCACTAATGGACCTGAAGTCAGGTGAAGGGCTTGAGGGCTTGGCGCGCGGTATTGCGTTCCGGATTGTCGAAGGCCTCGGCATCCTGGAGCGTCAGGACGCGTCTGACGAAATCCGTCAGCTGGACCAGGACATGCGCGCGTCCTTGCGCAAACACGGTGTCCGCTTCGGCGCTTACACGATTTTTGTCCCGGCACTTTTGAAACCAGCTCCAAGCCAGTTGCTTGCCCAGCTTTGGGCCCTGAAGCACGGCGAGTTGGACATGAACGGCATGGAAGAGCTGCCGCAGTTGTCCGCCTCAGGCCGCACATCCATACCGGTCAATCCGGAGATCCAGCCGGCGCTTTACAAGGTTGTCGGGTTCCGCGTGTGCGGCCCGCGGGCTGTACGCGTTGACATCCTAGAGCGTCTTGCCGATCTCATCCGTCCGCTGATTGCTTGGAAACCGCTCGACAGCGAAGTCGCTCCGCCGGAAGGGGCAATCGAAACCGGTGGCGGCTTTACCGTGACGGTTGCGATGACGTCTTTGCTGGGCTGCGCAGGCGAAGATTTTTCCGCTGTTCTGAAGTCCCTCGGCTACCGTCTTGAGACCAAGGAAGTGCAGCGTCCGGCAGCACCAAAAGCCGACACGACAGAAGTGACGCCAAACACAGCCGAACCTACTGCAGTTGCGGACACACCTGCGACTGAGGAAGAGGCGCCTGCCGAAAGTGCTGAGACCGAAGCTGCTGCAACGGAAACAGCAGAAACCTCTGACACTTCTGCAGCAGAACAAGCTGCCGAAGAAGCGCCTGCGACTGCCGACACTGAAACGTCCGCAGAGGCACCAACTCCAGAAACCGAGGATGCCCAGACGGCAGAACCAACGCCGGCCGGCGAACCGGAAATGGAAACTGTTACCATCGAAATCTGGCGCCCAGGCCGTCACGACCGCCGCCCGCGCGGCCGTCAGGACCAACGCCGGGGTGGTGACAATCGCAAGCAGCAAGGTCCCAAAGGCGCTCCAGGAGAACGCCGCCACGGCAAACCTGGCAAAGGCGGTCCGAACAAGGGGCGCGCCGGTCAGAAACCTTTTGATGGGGGCAACCGCCGCGACAAAGCACCAAAAGACAAGCCGATCGACCCGAACTCGCCTTTTGCAGCCTTGATGGCGCTGAAGGAGAACATGGGCGACAAGGACAAGAAGTAATTCCGGGCGACGATCAAAAGTCGGCTGCCGCCTCAAATCAGGGCAGCCTGCGTGTCGACAAGTGGCTCTGGTATGCCAGGGTCACAAAATCCCGTTCCCTTGCACAGAAACTGGCTGCAGGCGGACATGTCCGGATCAACAAGGACAAGATTTCCTCCGCCAGCAAGACCATCAAGAGCGGTGATGTTCTCACCATCACACTGGAACGCCGCATTCTTGTATTGAAAGTTGTTGCTCTTGGCTCCCGGCGCGGACCTTACGAAGAAGCAAAAAAACTCTACGAAGACCTATCTCCGCCACCGCCGCCAAAGGCCGAAGCGCCACCTCCACCCCCTGGACAGAGGGAGCCTGGCAGCGGGCGGCCAACAAAACGTGACCGGCGCAAAATGGATGCTTTCAGGCAGGAGGATGAACACTAAAAGCTCTATGGGCCTGATCCTTTTTATGAATCTTGAAAAAAAGGAAATAGCTTTCTCAAACAGAGCTGCGATGCGACCTGTTGAACGCTTGCACCCGCCTGCCAAAAGCGATACCCAACTGCAATAATAAAGGCAGCAGAGGTCAGAGCCTGCGCATCAAACCGACGCCAGATGACTGCATCCGGTTACAACTTTCGTACCCGATGCTCTGACTAAAGAGGATTGCGATGACCTACGTCGTCACAGACAACTGTATCAAGTGCAAATACACCGACTGCGTTGAGGTGTGTCCAGTTGATTGTTTCTATGAAGGCGAAAATTTCCTCGTCATCAACCCGGACGAATGCATCGACTGCGGTGTTTGCGAGCCGGAATGTCCGGCTGAAGCAATTCTTCCGGATACGGAACCAGGTCTCGAGAAGTGGATCGAAATCAACGCCGAATATTCGGAAAAATGGCCGAACATTACGGAAAAGAAAGATCCAATGCCCGATGCAGATAAATTTGACGGGCAGGAGAACAAACTGGAGAAGTACTTTTCTCCAAATCCGCCGGCATGATTCGCTTATCTGAAGTTGCGATAAATTCGTAAATTTCGATATCCGCAACCTGAGATAAGTTCAAAACACTATTGATTACAGCTGCCTGAGCGGAACCTTCGCTCGGGCCTTAATGCTGTTTCGCGCCCGCGAAAGAGTTCCTCTTTAATTTTCCACAAGAGTATGTTACATTGTTTAGGTAGTCGCCAACCACGAGAATAACCCCAAAAACGGAGTCGTGCTTACGTGTCCCGTGATCTTGATCTTCCGGGCCGCGAGTGATCCCGACAGCTTATGTATCCAAGCAAGGTTCTAGAGTGGAATTCGACGACTGACCAGCCCGACACGCCGCATATCAACAGGCGTTCCAAGATTTGGACGTCAAAGCGATTGCGTGCCGCACAAACAAGGACCGTTTCAGCGGTCCATTTCTGGTCTGCAATAGACCGCTAACTGCGCAGGAGAAACTACGAGTATGGCAACAAACACCAAAAAGACCGCGCAGCGTCAAGGTTTCAAGACTGGCGAATACATCGTTTACCCGGCTCACGGCGTAGGCCAGATTACCGCCATTGAAGAACAAAACGTAGCAGGTCACTCTTTGGAGTTGCTCGTCATCGTTTTTGAACAGGATAAGATGACACTTCGCGTCCCGGTCGCGAAAATCGCATCTGTGGGAATGCGGAAGCTCGGCGACCCGGCTGCTGTCAAGAAGGCACTCGAAACAGTCCAGGGGCGTCCGCGTATCAAGCGGACAATGTGGAGCCGCCGGGCCCAGGAATACGAAGCGAAAATCAACTCCGGCGATCTGATTGCAATTTCGGAAGTCGTCCGGGACCTTTTCCGCTCGGAGAGCCAGCCGGAGCAGTCCTACTCCGAACGCCAGCTTTACGAAGCTGCCCTGGATCGTATGGCACGCGAAATTGCCGCAGTGAACAAATGCTCGGAAACCGAAGCAATCAAGGAAATCGAGCAGAACCTCGCGAAGTCACCAAGCCGCATTAAAGCAGCCGCCGCAGCTGCTGCCGCGGCAGAAGATGCCGAAGATGGCGACGACACAGAAGAGGCCGCCTGAAAGGCTGCTGATCGCTGATCTTTCATTTGCGAAAAGGCCCGGAGCAATCCGGGCCTTTTTTTACGTCCAACGGCGAGCAACCCTCTTCGAGATCAGCGGGCAGTTATATCGAAACGCTTTCACGCCCGCTGATCTAGACTGCAGCAAATCTCTACCTTTCTGTCACGACATTGTGCGTATTCGTGCGTCCGTGCGTTTTCGAAGTGATCTATTCTGACTTTGGGTCCGTAGTATCACTAACGTCACGCCTGGAGTGCTACACATGTCCACGTCTATGAGTGAAAGAAGGCATTTGGTGAAAGCGGCGATGAAAGCGCCGTATTTGACCCGTGAGGAAGAGCTGGAGCTCGCCATTCAGTGGCGGGACAACAAAGATGAAAAGGCTCTGGAAAAACTTTCTCTGTCCCACATGCGGTTGGTCATTGCCGTTGCCTCGCGGTTCAAGAACTTCGGCCTTAATCTCGGAGACCTGATCCAGGAAGGTCATGTTGGGCTGCTGGAGGCAGCTGCGAGGTTCGAACCGGAACGTGAGGTTCGCTTTTCGACATACGCCACTTGGTGGATCCGCGCATCAATCCAAGACTACATTCTTCGGAACTGGTCCATTGTCCGGGGCGGCACTTCCTCTTCTCAAAAGGCGTTGTTCTTCAACCTCCGCCGCTTGCGCGCAAAGCTGTCCAACAATCAGACGCCTCTGACAGACAGTGAGCTGCATCAAAAGATCGCAGACGCCATTGGCGTGAAGCAGTCTGATGTCGCTGTCATGAATGCGCGTTTGTCCGGACCCGACACGTCACTGAACGCACCTGTAACAGATACAGAAGGGTCCAGCGCCGACCGACAGGATTTCCTCGTTTCTGATGCACCGCAACCGGATGAAATCGTCACAGAGAACATCGACGCAGAGCGGCGCAACACATGGCTCGCATCTGCGCTGGACGTTTTGAGCGAGCGGGAACTCAAGATTGTCCGCGAACGGCGCTTGTCCGAAGACGGTGCGACCCTTGAGTCGCTCGGCAAGAAACTCGGCATTTCCAAGGAACGCGTGCGCCAGATCGAAAGCCGTGCACTTCAGAAGCTGAAGTCTGCACTGCTGGCAAACCAACCGGACAAGTCGGTTTACGCCATTTCGATGTAAGATAAGCCCGGGCCATCGCCCGGGCTTTTTTGATCGTGTTTCTCGAGGTGGTCAGTCTACGACCAACTTGACCGAAGTCCCTGCCGGAATTGGCTCGTTCGGGCTCAGATCATTCAGAATTGAGAAAAATTCCAGGCGCCGGGACGGCTCGACACCGCTCATGCCTACGGCGAGCTTGCGCGGCGTATCGCCCGCCTGAGTGGTCACCACCTTGATCCTGAGAGATCGCAGGCGCGCACGTTCTGTCGGCGTCAATTGCCGAAAGCTCTCAATCGTTCTCCGGAAATCCTGATCAAACTGATCCGACGGAGACCGGCTTGCAAAGATGAACCGGTATCCGGTCTTGCCGATCCGGACCACAGCTATCCGGAAGGACCACCCTTGGGTAATGGCAGCGCCTGTCACGGCCGGCAGACCACCAATCGTTGTTTCGCGCACACTTTGCGGCAACAGTCCATTGATCCAGCCGGACGTCATGTAATCGGCAAGACTGGAATAAGTGCTGACGTCAGCCCCATCGAAGCGGATCGCCGTACCAGACCCATTGCTTGCAAGCACTGCTTCCGGCGAGTTCTCCAGGATATATCCGTACGGCACCGTAAAACCAATGCCTAGCGCCTTGTGCAGGAAGGACCTTCCACGCACAAACCCCTCAAGGGGGTCATCTCCATACAACATGCCGTCGATCTGGCTGAGGTACCGGGTCCGATCCCGCTCACCGATACCAGGAGCCCCAATTTGGCGCGCAGAACGCACTGCGATCTGAAGCCGCTCGGGCGTAGACGGGTGCGAAGACAGAAAATCGGGTGCTGAACTGCCTTCTTTTCCAGCCGTTTGGTATTGCGCAAATTTCGCCATGGACCGCAGAAAACGGGCCGCCGCGTAAGGATCAAACCCGGCTTTCGCCAGAGTTTTGACACCTATTGCGTCCGCCTCAAGCTCCTGAACCTGGCTGAAACGCGCGAAGGACAGTTGGGAGGAGACAATGGCCTTGCGGGCCACTTCCGTGTCCTGAACCACATCGGTCAGGATTTGATCTGCAAGTTCCCGAGCTTCTGCCCGTTGCTGGCGTTTGATGGCGTGATTGGCGGTCACGTGCGCCATTTCGTGAGCCAGCACGGCCGCCATTTCGGACGTGTCATTGGCCAAGGCCAAGAGCCCGCGCGTGACATAAAGATACCCGCCCGGAAGCGCAAAGGCGTTGATCGCCGGGGAGTTCAGAATGGTGATTTTGTAGCTTTGCGACGGATCCTGCGAAGCAGCAACCAGACGGCCGACCACGCTGGCAACGGCACGCTCCGCCCCTGGGTCTTCGTAAACGCCGCCATAGGTCGCCACGACCCGCGGGTGTTCCCGCGCCCCGATGTCTGCTGCAAGGCTTGGCCGAAGAGTGCCAGGAGCGACAGTTCCAACCGACGTTCCATCGCCGAGCAATTGGCATCCGGCAAGCGCAAGAGCCGCGCCGGCAAGGACAGCCATCCGCAAACGCGCCTTCAAACGCTTACCAAGCCTGCTGCCTATTGGAACAGAAGCCGGTATATCAGCCAAGTTTTCAGTCACGGTTTTGGCCGTCACGACCTGCCCTTTTTTGCTCGACAACAATCAGCTGTTCTGGATGATCCCACGCCATGAGCGGCCCATCTTTCACATCCAAAACACCGCGAATTTCGACAGCCTTCTGAGCAAGGTCCTCAAATGACAATCCGATCTCAGACAGATGCGTGGCAATCGCGTCCTCTTCGCTGCGCGCGATCGTCACGGTGAAATCCGTTTTCCAGTAGCTTCCAAAATTCAGATAGCGGGTGCGCGGGGTTTTTCCAAGGGAAACAATCCGGCCTTGGACAATCACATAGTCTCCGGCGGCTTCCAGCAGCAGATCCGGATTGCCCGCCCAGTATACCGGCGCAGCACGGTTCTGCCCCCACAGACCATGCCCGGCACGGCGCGCAGCTTGTTCACTCTCGCGAAGAAGTTTTGCACACGCACCACCGGAGGCTTGCGGCATGAAAATCGCCTTGCCCGCGGCCAGAAGTTCTTTTTGAAACAACGTCGGAGCTGAGTTCGCATTCCGCACGATCATCGCAGGTGTCGTTTGCCAGCGGTTTTTAGGACCAATCGGCAATGCCTGAAAGTTGGCCTCATTGGCGGTCGGTCCGACACTCTGATGCCCGTCCGCCAAAACAGGCAAGACTTCACTGGCGTAGTAGTGCTGCCCGGCGGCATCTGAATATACACCAGTTTCTCCGGCCTCAACGACCGGGACAGGCACGACGTTTTCTGAGATACAAGAGCCAAGCTCGGCATGAGCGCTGGTGGCAAGGACGACGGAGAACGCGGCAACCACGGCATCCGTCCACAATTGTCGTTGCCAGCAAGCCACGACGGTACGCCCTCCCTTGTTCTCTAAAGTTTCCGCGCTCCTGTTTTCTGACCTGAAAGACAGGCAGAAGACTCTGACAGCGCACCTTACCGAAAAGCCTTTCCTTTCGGCTAAGCGGCAAATACGGCGCACCTAAGACAGACACGGATTTCCTGTAGAAATATCTGCCGATCCGGACCCAACTGCCTTTCCACTCGCCATCCCGCACAATTCATGATACTCGAGCAAGCGATAGGCCCCGTAGCTCAGCAGGATAGAGCATCAGATTCCTAATCTGAGGGTCACAGGTTCGAATCCTGTCGGGGTCACCAATTATTTCAATAACTTATAGTGTGTCGTGGTGAATTTTCACTCCAAATCCGCGCCCTGGTAAGCACAGGGTAAGCAAACGGCGATCGCTCAGAACCGAAGCTCGTTGCCATTTCATGTAAGCGAGGGCCTTGATCTCCAAACTTCATCATTTACTGATCCGATCGATTATCGGAAACGGAGACAACCCTCACGCCTCATGATCCAATGCCAGGTGGTCGGCGACGTATGCGCCACGTTCACCCATTGGGCGGTCTTTGCCGACTGTGGTGTCAACGCTCGTCTGGTGTTCCAGCTCGGCATTGAGTTCGGCTCCAAAGATGGCGACCACTGCGGAAAACCAGAACCACAGCAAGAGAACGACGATTGACGACAGTGCGCCGTGAACCTCTTCGTAATTGGCGATATTCTCGACATAGGTCGTAAAGAGCAAAGAGCCGGCAATCCACATCAGCGCGGCGGCGACAGCGCCAACTGTGACCCAACGTGCTTTTGCCTGCCGGCGCGACGGGGCGAACCGGTAGGTGATCGACAGGCCGGCAATGACTGCAACGATCAGCAACGGCCAGCGTAGGAATCGCGCAATTAACTCACTACTTCCTGACAGCGGCAACAGCGATAAGGCAACTGGCAGCGCAAGAAACGCAATTACAGCCACCAAACCAATCAGCAATGCCGCGATCGTCAAACCAAGTGCCGTGAGGTGGAACTCCCAAAGCGACCGCTCCTCATCCTCTCGGTAGGCGACGGTGATTGCTGTCATCATCGCCCGCACAGCGGCCGCCGCCGCCCAGAATGAAAGGGCCAAGCCAAAGAAAGCCTTCAACGTCAGAGCCGTCTGCCGTTCATGTTCATCCAATACAGTTTCAAGTTGGTCCTTGATGAGCTGGCTGGAACTCTCAGGCAGGATGGTTCCAACCTCGTTTACCAAGTCCTGCACGGCCGCTTGCGGGATCAGGAGGTTGGCAATCGCCGAGAAAGCCGTCAAGGCTGAAGCCAGAGCCAGCAAAAAGAAGAAGGCAACGCCTGCAGAGATCAGAAATACATTGTCAGCTTGAATCTGAGCGAAGGTCCGCCGAAGAATGTCAAACCAGCCTTTCAACGGCATGTCTCGTACCGAGCGCGCGCAGCTTCCGCGCTTTGAGAGGTGGGTTTGATCGCAGTTGTTCATGTGCATGGAACGCTGACGGAGCGCCTTCGTTCCGCAAAAACAATTCTTGGGCCCAGAACCCTGGCTGACTGATTGGCGATGAATTCTATTCACGTGACCAGCACTCTACCGGTCTAGAGCAGTTAGCTAGTTTGAGCGTTTGTTTGCATATCTACTTGGGGTATCGCTCAACAGGATTTTCGAAGGTATGTTGATGAACGGAAACGAAAAACGGGCCGCTTTGCGGCCCGCTCTTTCGTTGGTAATCTTGGTTATCCGTTCAGCGTTACAGCGTCGGGATTTTTCTTGTAGGCGGCGGGTTCAAAAGTCTTGGCGTTCTCAAGCTCAGTTTTGGTGAACGGTGCCACGACCAAAAGCGCGCCGTTTTCAGTTTCATACATCTGAAGGCTGTCATAAGACACGGCAACAGGTTTCTCGTTGAACCCCAGAAAGCCACCAACGTCGATAACAACAGCTTCAGCCTTGCCGTCTTCGTTCAAAAGCACCTGCGATATCTCACCGATGTTCGCGTCTGCGCTGGAATGAACAAAGGATCCGATCAAGGCTTCAGATGACACCGTGGCGCTCTGGACACGGGTCTTTTCAGCCGTCCATGAGGCAATCGTTTCGTTGAGACGTTTTTTCGCCGGATCAATCGCTTCGGTCCGGACCGTTTCATAGGTCTGTTTTGCGCCCTCGGAAATTTTATCGATCTCGGTCTGGACCGCAGAAACCGTCATCCAGTCCGGAATATAATCCGGGCGTTCAAACCCATCGGCGTTTTCCAGCTCTGCGCGGGTTACATCGCTGACAACGTCAAACTCACCGTCTGATTTTGCAGTGAAAGACAGGCGATCATAGTCGATCGCGACATCTTTTTCGCCGAGACCGAGAAACCCGCCAACGCCGACAATTGCCGCGCGGATCGAACCATCACGGCTCAAGACCAGGTCGTTCACGGTGCCAATTTCAGTCGCCTCACCAGTGGAGGTGTTCAAGACCGATTTACCAATCATGTTGGAGGCGAGAAAGCCTGTTGCCGTGTCCGGCTTCACTGTCGACACGTCAAATTCATAAATAACGCGATCGTTTTGAAAATCCTTTGAAGTAGTACCGGTGTCCTGAGCCAATGCTGGCGTGGACAGAACGGCCAGAACAGCTGTAGAGGCAAGAAGGTTGCGGATCATAGTCTTCTCCTTCACTTGTAAAAATGAGGTGTCCGTGATTGGCACCTCGTAAACATTATCAGTTGGGAATGGTTCCAAAAAAAACGCGCCGGTAAGGCGCATTTTCTAATTAAGCAAGCTGTCCGCTGCCCCGGGGCCCGGCAAGCAGCCAGACAATGAAACCCACCACAGGGAAGATAAGGATGCCCAGGATCCAAAAGATCTTTGCGCCGGTAGAAGCGCCGCTCTGGATAATTTTTATGATCGCATAAATGTTCGCGATCAGGACCAGCAAACCGAGAAGACCATATTCCATGATTGAAACTCCTTGTTCTATCAAGTTGGAAACGGTCCGATAGAGGTTTTGGTTCCATTACACCTGTTGTTGGAAAGGAATCTCCGAAGCGGTTTGAGCAAGATGGGAACAAATTTCGAAAGAAGAAATGGAACTGAATTCATTCCCGAGCGTTGAAAAACTGTTACTCAAACAGGAGGATACAATGCTTTCTTGGGCACTTATTTTTTTCGTCGTTGCACTTGTTGCAGCAGTACTTGGCTTCGGCGGTATTGCCGGTACTGCGGTATCAATTGCAAAACTAATTTTCTTTGTCGCAATCGCACTATTTTTGATCTCCGCGATCATGCACATGGTTCGCGGAAGAAGCGCATAAGCAGAAACTGGGCGCCAATGGCGCCCTTTTTTGTGCCATTTATGATCTTCGTGAAACACTCTGACTGAGCTGCTGTGCTCGCCAGAGGCTGGTTGCAATCTGGGATCTGTCGGCAGGGCTGTTCAACTCAAGATTTGCATCCCGGGCAATATCATAGAGTTGGCGTTTGATCAGAGCCTTGTGCTCTGGACGGCAGACGATAGCCATTTTCCCAAGCGCTGAAATGAGATGGTCCAGAACCAGTACGTTGGATCTTGCGCATTGGCGCAGCGGGGCCATCGCAGTGTGCAGGATGTCCTTCACGGAAATCAGATCCAGCCACACACGCGGAGCGCCATCCTCATCGCATAAAAGGGAACTTGGCGCACCGCGTTGCAAGATGCGCGCAAAACTCGCCGACAAGTGGTCGATCGCGCTGATTGCCGTATAGGAATCATTGATGCCAGGAGACAACGCCCTAAGGCCAATTTCCACCAACAAATGAACTGAGAACTGAATATCTCCCTCCGGGGCCCGGGCTTTGGCGAATTGAAACGCCAAAAGAACGGGATCGGTGTCACAGCCGTCCTCCTGACATCTCACCTCAGCGATCGGCATGCCCTCGATCACAAATGCTCCGGGCGTCACAAGCACCTCAATGAACCCATCGTAATGCTTGGCTGTTTCGATCAGATAATCGATGTCAATCGCAGTCACATAACCGCTTCGTTTGCCGTGCACCTTGGTGACCGGCAAGTCTGGGATTTCCTGACGGTCTGACGGTTTTTCAGGTGGCTCATGGGCAAGAAGAGCGTCAATGGACTGGCGCAACGACGTTTGAATACGCCCAATCTCGGCATCCACCCGGATGCGGCCTGCAACGTCGTTTACAAAAAAAACCAGCCAGAAAAAGCTCGCCGCCGCCAGGAAAATTGACACACCAACGGAAAATCGCACTTCTTTCCCGTCCTCGACAACGAATAGTACAAGCAAGGCGTACAAAAAGGTGGCACCCAGAAGACCGATGGTGATCTGAGTTGTGCGGTTGCTGGCAAAGGTCTCCAGCAAACGGGGAGCAATGTTGCCGGCCGCCAGAGTGAAGACCACCAGGGTCAGCGAATAGACCAAGCTGATGACCGACATCATCGCGCCGGCAATCGTCGAAAGAACGCTGCGCGCTCCTTCGACACTCAGCGTATTGTACCGGAGACTATCGAAGACTTTGGCAAGCAGCTCGTTATCGTCGATAAACAAGGTAACTGGGGCAAGCACTGCGCCAAGAAGCGCAATGCAGACCGGTATGAAAAGAAACCCTTTGATCAGGCGGTAAAGCGCCTGCTCCTTCGCGTTATTCTGGTAGGCAAGCGCCAAGCGATGTGCTCCTGATGTCAGATTTCTTTTCGGACCTGCGCATGCGCAATCAAAGCAAAGAGCGCTGTTCCACCAACGATGTTACCCAAGAGCGTCGGGATCAGGAAAGCTGCAACATCCAAAACACTGGAATGACCGATCCAGACGGCAAACACCGCCTCCACCGATCCGGCGACCACGTGTGTGAGATCAAGAGCTGCGATCAGCCAAGCCATGAGAAGGATGATGGCGACCTGCGAGTTTTCAGCGCTTGGCAGCAACCAAACCAAGGTTGCGACAATCCACCCGGCCAGTATGCCACGCAGGAACATTTCATGGTGCGGGATTTCCATCATGTGTATGGAAAGAGATCCAACCGCGTCATAAACCTCGGGCGGCAGAAAAAAGCCGCTTGCGATCGCGGAGCCGAAGACAAAGGTCCCGATCATATTCGCACAGAAAACGATGGCCCACAGACGAGCAACGCACAGATAGGTGTGACGTTTACCTGTGCTGATTGCCGGCAGGACCGCAGTTAGCGTGTTTTCGGTAAAGAGTTGCTGTCTGGCAAGGATAACGATTAGAAATCCAACGCCATACCCGAGATTTTCGACCAAATGGCGCCAAGTAGAATCAGGCAGATAGGCTCGGAACAACGCTTCGCCGAGCACGGAAAACCCGATCGAAAGTCCAGCTGCAATGCCCGACCACCACAGACTTTTCGGTCCGCGGGCGAGCTCTTCTTCGCCTTCTTGGCGGATAATTTCGTAAACAACGGCGGCTTTCAAACGAAGCCGGTCATCTACCTCGGCAAGATCGTCCGAGGTGAGCCGCGTGCCTTCGTTGTCGAGCCTCTCTTCGGTAATCGGGCTTTTATTGTCTGCCTTTTCGCCGGCAACACGCTCCGGTTGGCGAGCCATAGCTTTCCTCCTGTCCGTAGCGCGAAGCTGAGAGAATTTTTTGAAGTTAGGGTTGGGCCGAGAGAGCGTTTTGGATCAGTTCGGCAGATTCAGCGACCGCGAGCTCCGAGCGCTCAAAGCTCTCCTGACCGCTCATCAATTCCTCTAACCGAGCACGTGCCCGTGAGACCCGGCTTTTGACTGTGCCTGGTTTCACACCCAAGATGTCCGCCGCTTCTTCATATGAGAAGCCGCTCGCCCCAATCAGAATGAGCGCCTCCCGCTGATCATCGGGCAGGACCTGCAATGCGCTTAGGAAGTCCTTCATCTCCAAATGGCCTGCCTGCTGCGGCTTTGATTCAAGGCTTGCGGCATGTTCGCCATCGGGATCAGCGACCTCGCGCTGCATTTTCCGGCCAACCGAATAATACTGGTTGCGCAAGATGGTAATCAGCCAAGCCGTCAGGTTCGTGCCTTCGGTGAACTTGTCTTTGTTGGCAATCGCTTTGGCCAGAGTTTCCTGGACGAGATCGTCTGCGCGGTCCCGGTTGCCACTGATGGAACGGGCAAACGCTCTCAGGCGCGGAATGGTATCAACCAGGTCCTGTTTGAACTTTGCATTGTTCATCCCTGCGCCTCCCCACCGGAGTTGCCATCAGACTGATCGGCATCATCAAGCGCGGATAGGAGCTCAAGCATGTCATCGGGAACGTCTTCCGAAAGGGCTTCATCGTAGACCTGTTTCAGCTGATTACCGATCCAGTCTTCCTTGGTCTTTGCGCCCATGTTCGGCCGGATGATACCAGAGCCGGCAATCGCCTGATCCGGTAAGTTTTTGATTGGCATGGCTAATTCCCGATATTTGCAGCTTCAGTGGCATGTGAATTGTAGCAGAAACGTGTGAGGCAAAAAAAAGTTCCATCTGGCTGGAACTTTTTTTTGCCTGGCGCATTTTCTGGTTAAGGGGACGGTCCACGTCATCTGGATGGCCGCGTAGATGCGGCATTTCATTAAGGAAAAAATGAATGGCCACGAGTCTTTCTCAAGATATTGCACCTTTGCTGCCCTACCTCCGCCGCTATGCTCGCGCGCTCGCAGGAACCCAGCAAAGCGGGGATGCTTATGTTCGCGCATGCTTGCAGGCATTGGTTTCGGATCAAAGCATCATCGACACAGGTGATGGCGTGAAGATTGGCCTCTACAGGCTGTTCCATGTTCTGTGGAATGCGTCCGTCGTTCCGCCTCCAACCACAGATGGCGCGGCATCAATTTTTGAACAGACCGCACAACAGCGCCTTGCCAGCATGGCGCCGGAAAGCCGGCAGACCTTGTTATTGACGACACTCGAGGGTTTCTCGGTGCCCGAAGCCGCGCGGATTATTCAGAAAAGCCCGAAAGAGGTCACTGAACTGATTAAAGACGCCGTTGCTGAAATTGATCGACAAACGAAAACAAATGTCTTGATTATTGAAGACGAGCCTTTGATCTCAATGGACCTCACCCAGATCGTTGAGTCGCTTGGCCACACTGTCCAAGGTGTTTCGCGGACCGCAGACGACGCCATAAAGGCAGCGAAGGCTAATGCTCCGGGATTGGTGCTTGCCGATATTCAGCTGGCGGATGGCTCGTCCGGGATTGATGCGGTCAAGGCAATCTTGGGCGATATGTCGGTCCCGGTTATCTTCATTACATCGTTTCCGGAACGCCTGTTGACCGGAGAGCGGCCGGAGCCGACGTTCCTCATTACCAAGCCGTTTAACCCCAATACCGTGAAAGCGGGCATCAGCCAGGCGCTGTTTTTCAAAGGAACAGATGCGGTTGCAGCATAGGCCGGAATTTATGAAAGACAAAGGCGGGGAGTGTCCCCGCCTTGTCGAAGGGCTTAGTGCTTGGACATCCATTGGTCGACTTCGCGCTCAGCCTCCTCCCGTGTTTTGCCATACTTCTGCTGAATCAGACCTGCCAATTCGGTTCGACGGCCGTCAACCCGGTCAATCTCGTCATCGGTCAACTTGCCCCACTGAGCTTGAGCCTTCCCTTTAAATTCTTTCCAATTGCCTTCGATTTGATCCCAATTCATCTTTTGAAACTCCTTTTGGTGTCAGACAACTAGAAAACGAATTTCAGCTTGGTTGGTTCCCGAAGAAATCTGCCAACTGCTCCAAAACAGCACATGGCTGCCGCCGGTGTAGATCAAAAAGTTCACTAGCCGGCGCTCCAGAAACATCCGGTGAACAAAACGGAAGCCCGACATGCAGGACATCATCAACTATCTCTTTGGGGCCGCATCCTTCATGCCTCATGGATATTGCCTCTTATGGCGGCCTGACCTGGTCGCACTGCATGCGATTTCCGATGGTCTGATCGCCTTGGCCTATATCGCTATTCCAATGGCGATTTTGACGTTCTTGCGGCAACGGCCGGACATCACGGGAACACCGCGCAAAACCGCCTATCTCTTCGTTGCGTTCATCTTGGCCTGCGCACTGACACATCTCACCGCTCTAGCAACGCTTTGGGTTCCAGCCTATGGCGCTCAAGGGCTCATCAAAGCGACAACAGCCATCATTTCGGTAGTGACAGCATTTGTAGTGTGGCGTTTGCTGAGCCAGTTGATCGACATGCCCTCGGTCAAACTGCTGGAACAAGCAAACGAACTGCTCGCAAAGGAAAACCGAGCACTCAACACGGCTGTCGGCCGCACAAAAGCTGAGCTTGCCCGAACCAACGAGCTCTTCGAAACGGCACTTACCGGAAGCAATATCTCTGTTTTTTCTCAAGACCGGGACCTCAAGTATACATGGATCCACAATCCGCGTTTCGGGCTTGAGAAGTCCGAAATTCTTGGCAAATCAGATGTTGATGTGTTGCCGGATGCAGCTGCCGACCAGGTCGTACCCGTGAAACGCCGGGTCGTCGAAACAGGCGAACCCTCTTCAACCTATATCGGCATAGAGCGGGAAGACACTGAGCCCCTTTACTTCGATCTGATCGTCCACCCAACCTTTGGTGAGGACGGCAAAGTAGACGGCGTGTTGTGCACGGCAGTCGACATGACGGAGAAGAATTTTTACGAGATCCGGCTTGCGTCCATGGCCGCGCAATTGGCGGAAGCAAACAAACGGTTCGAAACAGCCTTGGATGGCTCAATCATCACCGTGTTCGAGCAGGATCGCGACCTCAAGTACGTTCATATGGTCAATCCACCGAACGGATTGAAAGAAGACGTTTTCATCGGCAAGACAGATGACGAGATCTTCAACGAAGACGATCAGCTCAAACTTATTCCGGTCAAGAAAAAGGTGCTGGAAACCGGAGAAAGCGCCGTTGTTGAAGTTGATATCGCGATGGACGGAACCGCGAAGTTCTACAATGTCCGCTTCGATCCGGCGCGGGATGCAGAAGGAACAATAACGGGCGTGATCGGCACAGCCGTCGACCTGACCTACAAGAGGGACAATGAACGCCAGATGCACTTGGTCATGCGGGAGTTGACTCACCGGTCCAAGAACCTGCTTGCCGTCATTCAGGCGATGGCCCGGCAAACTGCCGCAAGATCCGATAATCCCGACGAGTTCGTCGAAGTGTTCTCTGCGCGCCTTCAGGCCATGGCCGCAAGCCACGATCTGTTGGTTTCACAGTCCTGGTATGGGGCGGATTTGAAAGAATTGATTGTCGCGCATCTTTCTCAATCCATAGATCCGCAAAGCCCGCAAATCATTCTTGAAGGCCCTGGAAAATCCATTACAGCGGATGCGGCTCAAAATCTGGGATTGGCCCTGCACGAACTAACCACAAATGCTGCGAAATACGGAGCATTGTCTGTACTGGATGGGAAGCTGAAAGTGACCTGGGCTGAAAATGAGGGTGTGGTCGAACTTAAGTGGGAAGAGACTGGCGGCCCGGAAGTTGTGCCCCCAAAGCGGAATGGGTTCGGCCGTATGCTGCTGGAACAACTCGTTGGGCCTGCGCTGGATGGGGAAGTTAAAGTCGAGTTTGCCCCGGACGGTGTAAAATGCACCATCACTTTCCCTGCCAAACAACTTGTCAATTGAAGCAACGAGCCGATTATGCTGACGCTGACGGCTCGGGCCGACTTACAGACCTACGTCTTCAGCCGCTGAAGCGCGTCTTCGATATCGTGCAGCTTTGCCTGACGGTCTGCGGCACCTTCAGTCATATTGGGGGATTGCAGCAGTCTGGTCCGCCAGGACAAAAGGGCTGATTTCTTTTGAGCTCGGTTCAATCCCGGATCGTTCAGAAGGCCTTCGACAGACCGGAAACCGGCGAAACGTTGGGGAACTGAATTCATAACATCGCACATTTGTTTGCAGTTCTAAACCGGGCCTGCCGCCACCCGGAAAAACGGATGGCGGCAGAATTCTAATTCGTTCTGTCTGAACGCACAGCTTATTCGGTGATGAGTGCCCTCAGCATCCAAGCGGCCTTTTCGTGGAACGTGATCCGCTCCGTCAAAAGGTCTTCAGTGACAACATCACCGTTGTCGCCGGCGTAAGTCGCCATATCCCGCATCTCCGCGGAGATCGTTTCATGGCTCTCGACAAGGTCGGCAATCATGTCATGGGCGTCCGGCATGCCGCCAGATTGCAACTGGATGGTGAGGTTGAGTTTCCCATCCTGAACGTTTACCGGAGCCCGGTGCCCAAGGGCTCGAATGCGTTCCGCAAGCTCATCGGTGGCCGCAAACATGTCTTCATAATGCTCTTCCGTAAGGTCGTGGATCGACTTGAAGAGCGGGCCGACAACGTTCCAGTGATACAGGTGAGACTTCACCGTCAGCATGTAAGTTTCCGCCAGCATCACCGACAAATGTTTTGCAAGTTGAGCGCGTACGTCAGCGGAAACGCCGGTTTTGATGGGTTCGCTTTTCGGTGTTTCAACCTTCAATACGTTAGACATTAGATTTCCTTTGTAATTTCAGTGTTCTAACCAAGACCGCAGCGGTTCTTTGCGCTAGTATTTTTCGGGCGACTCAATGGCACCGATTGTCGGAACCACTCCTGCGGTCTGAAGAATTCCAAGTCCGGCAAACGTCACAACAGCCAGGAACAGGCTTGCGGCGAGTACTTTTACGACCGGCCGCCCGCGTTCACCCTGACGGGCTTCTTCTGCAGTCCGCTTCGTGTGTTCTGTGACCATTTCGATCACCTCCTAAGCGTAAGTTTCAAGAATGAGCTCGAGGTGTAAATGCAAAGATACGAAAAGCGTTCCGGAAAAAATCTGAAGTGTTTTTGAATTCATATGAAAAAATATAGCTAGTTCGCATCGAGAGAAGACGGTATCAGCTGCGAATTACACAACATATACGCTGTATCAATTAATGGAGATACGGAACCGGAAACAACTTCGTGCGTTCTTATATTCAAACGCATGGAGGTTAGATTGATGAAAAACAGTGTGATTGATGATTTGTTAGATGAAATTACTAGCGCAAATCCTGACCAGCCAGAGTTTCTGCAGGCTATAGACGAGATGACTCAGTCCATCGGTGACTGGTACGGAAAGCAAAAAGACTTTCGAAAATCACGAATTTTTCAGCGGCTCGCGGAACCGGATCGCGTGATTTCGTTTCGCGTTTGTTGGCGCGATGACAAAGGCGTGCTCCAGCATAACAGAGGCTGGCGTGTCCAGTTTTCTCATATTCTCGGCCCCTATAAGGGCGGATTGCGGTTCGCGCCGAGCGTTACGGAAAGTGTTCTGAAGTTTCTCGGCTACGAGCAGATTTTTAAGAACGCCTTGACCGGTCTGCCAATGGGTGGGGCGAAGGGCGGCTCAAACTTCGATCCCAAAGGAAAAAGCCCGGCCGAAATCGAACGTTTCTGCCAATCCTTCATGACGGAGTTATCACGTCACATCGGCCCGGACATCGATGTGCCGGCGGGCGATATCGGCGTCGGTCAACGGGAAATCAGCCTGCTCTACGGCCACTATCTCCGCCTTTCCAACACATGGCATGGCGCTTTGACTGGGAAAGGCTGCAATTTCGGCGGTAGCGCTGTTCGAACGGAAGCGACCGGCTACGGCTGTGTCTACTTTTGCTGTGAGATGCTGTCCCACAACGATATGGAAATCGAGGGCAAGAAGATCGCCATCAGTGGCTCTGGCAACGTCGCGCTTCATGCTGCGGAAAAGGCCATCGATATGGACGCCACGGTATTGAGTGTGAGCGACTCCGATGGGGTGCTGGAATTCAAGGACGGCCTGACAAAAAAAGATCTCGGCAAGGTCAAAACCCTCAAAGCCAAGGGTGGACGCTTGTCGGATCTGTCTATTGGCAAGTTCCACAAAGGCAAAACACCTTGGAACCTTGAATGCGACATTGCCATGCCCTGCGCAACACAGAACGAGTTGGACGAAGAGGCGGCCAAAACACTCGTAGAGGCCGGCGTTTCAGCCGTCTGCGAAGGCGCCAACATGCCTTTGACTGCAAAAGCTTCGGAGATCTTTCGACAAAAAGGCATCCTCCATGCACCAGGCAAGGCAGCAAACGCAGGCGGTGTCGCCGTCAGTGGTTTGGAGCAGAGCCAAAATGCGATGCGGCAAAGCTGGAGCGCGGAAAAGGTCGACCAGGAGCTTCGGGACATCATGAAAAAGATCCACGGCGAGATCGTTTCTGCAGATACGGGCAAAAAGCAGCTCAGCTACGTCGACGGAGCCAATTTGGCTGCATTCAAACGTGTCGCACATGCGTTTCATTCATTCGGAAGTTTCTGACCCGGTGCGCCAGTGAAAAGGAAAGTGAAAAACAATGACTGAAACGCACAACCCGTACAGCAAGGGAGACCGGGTCGCTTGGAACTGGGGTGAGGGTACAGGTGAGGCCACGGTGGTCGACACGCACACTGAGGACGTCTGTCTCAGCATCAAGGGCACGGATGTGAAGCGGCGCGCGACCCCTGAAGACCCCGCCTACACATTGCGACAGGATGATGGCGACAGGGTTCTCAAATCCGCGAGTGAACTGACGCTGATCAAGAAAGGAGATGGAAAATGAGCAGCAAGGACGAAGAAACCTATTACGCATTGCGGCGTGAGGGCTACGGAAAGTCAAAAGCGGCTCGTATCGCCAACGCACAGGCGAATGAAAACCAATCGCCTTCTGAAAAGGGTGGGTCACAGCCACCCTATGAGGATTGGACCAAAGAAGAGCTCTACGAGCGGGCGAGAGAACTGGAAATCGAAGGCCGATTAGAAATGTCTGAAGACGAATTGATTGGCGCCCTTCGGGACTGATTGATGTTTCCAGTTGAATTTTCCGAAGTGCCGGGAACTTTTGTCTGACCTCCAAGTTTACAGAGGGTTGGACCTATGCGCTCCAGCCCCAATCGAGCAGCACGGAGCTGCTTGACCACAACATTTCCCTCCGGCGGTTCGGGGACATTTCCCGGGTTTTCCGGAGCAAATTGGAGGCATTTCATGGCAACTGCCAAAAGCACTTCCACTTCTTCGACCAAGACTGCAAACGACGCGGTGAATGCCAGTGATATTGAAGCCGACATTCAGCGCATCCGCGAGGACATTGCTGCGCTTGCCGGCTCACTCAAAAATTACGGGTCTGGTAAAAGCCAGGAATACAAATCGCGTGCGACCGCGGCAGGTGAAGATCTGACGCAAATGTCTCAGGACGCGCTCGATGATTTAACTCGCGAATTCAAAACTTACGAGCGGGCCCTGACCGATGAGGTCCGCCGCCACCCCTTGCAGTCCCTGGGAATTGCGGCCGGCGTCGGTTTCTTGATTGCAGCTTTGATCCGCCGCTGATCATGCGATCTGTCCCCCTTGCCGTCTCGGCGGCATCCCGCGACCTGCGCGGGATGGTGCGCCGGACGAAGCGCAACATCGTTTTAATCGCGATTGCTGCCGCGTCTTTTGGCACAGCCTATCTGGCAGGTCTTGCAGCACTTGGCATTTATCTTTCTGAACAGCTCGGAGCCTTGGGCGCTGCTTTGGTCATCGCCCTGGGAATGATTGGCGTCGGTCTCGGCCTTCTCATTGTTTTAGCGGTCTTGAAGAAAATCGAAGAACGGCGCAGCGCGAAACGCCGCGCGGCTCAAAGGCTGGCCATAGCAGCAGCAGTTTCAGTCCTCCCACAACTGACCAATCGAAAGAGCATCATCGCCCTTGCCGCATTGGGCGGACTTGCGTTTTTTGCAGCGCGGGGCGGCGGAGATGACGGGACCTGATATGGCACACCACGCTCCACCCGAAGCTCACGCAAATGTATCAGCCTCACCAGTTGGGATTGCAGATCCAGCCACGCGTATGTCCCTTGTCATACTTACCTGTCTGGCTCTTGTGTTTGCGCTGGATGTGGGCAAGGTCATTCTTGCGCCGGTCTGTTTGTCAATCGTGGTCGGTTCTTTGTTCGGACCTGCGGCGGATCGTCTTGGCCGTCTTGGCATACCGTCATGGGTGTCGGCGGCCTTAATGGTGGTTTTGTTTATCTTGCTCATCACGACCGCCGGCGCAGCATTTATGGTACCGTTGTCTGACTGGCTCGATAAACTGCCGTTGATCTGGGCCAAACTGCAAAGCCAGCTCGTTTCCTGGCAGGGGTTGTTTGCCTCCATCAGCAGTCTGCAGGAAGAACTCCGCAATGCAATGGGCCAATCCGGAAACATGCAGGTTAGCGTCGATGAAACGTCGCCGGTGGAGAGCGTTTTCTACTTCGCCCCGACATTCATGGCACAGATAATATTGTTTCTCGCCAGCCTTTATTTCTTCGTCCTGACCCGGCCGCGAGTTTTCCGATCGACTGTCGATTGGTCAACTCCGGCAACAAAACGGTATCGCATGGCAATTGCGTTTCAACGGATCGAAAAGCGGCTCTCGACCTACCTGTTTTCCATTACCTGCGTGAATGTCGGTCTGGCAGCCGCCGTTTCAGCGGCTCTTTGGCTGATCGGCGTGCCGTCACCGATCTTGTGGGGCGTTTTGGCAGGTGTGCTTAACTATGTAATTTACATCGGCCCGGCCATCATGGTGCTGATCATGACAGGTGTGGGGCTGTCAATCGGCAACTCAATTCCGGACATTCTCCTGCCGCCACTGGTTTATCTGCTCCTCAATCTTTTTGAGGCGCAGTTCGTCACGCCAACGGTTCTCGGCCGGACAATGACGCTCAACCCGTTTCTCGTATTCTTGACAATCGCATTTTGGATTTGGCTTTGGGGTCCAATCGGTGGGTTCATTGCCGTTCCAGCCCTTTTGGCAGGGGTAACGCTATATGAGATTTCGAATGATCCGTCTGATTGACAGGCGGATCGTTAGAATAGGAAAATAGCTGCTCGGACTTGTCCGAGCAGCTGTTTTTATACGGTGTGCACGCAAATCAATCTGAGTTTAGCGCAATCATACCATTTGCAAGCGGCCAGCCGGTACATGTTGTCTGCTGCATGCTGGACACACAGCGGACCGGGCGTTTGTGAACATCGTCGAGGGAAATCTTCAAGTCACCTTTCCCATTAGAGAACGTGTCTTGCACCTCTGCAAGTGCCGTAACTGGCTTTGTATCGACACCCTCGTCCTCATACAGGTATTCTGTAGCAGCAAGAGCACTGGTGAATAGAGTTCCCGCGATAATTACCGGTGTACTGAGTGTAAGAACTCGCTTGCGAAAAGTAATCATATCACTACCTCCGCTTAGTAAACGCACAACTTAAGAAAAAGTTTCACTCAGATCACTCTGACATGCCATAAGTGGAAAAGAGGTGATTTATCAAGCGCATATAACTTATGTTAATGCGCGATATGAGGCATTGTGCAACGTTGCTGTCTTGGCAGCGGGCGTATGGCGAGCACATGAATGACCGATGAAATGATAGCACCTGACGTAAAGCCGAGCGGTGCAGCGTTGATTGTTGAAGACAATCCAATCATCGCGCTCGACACCCAAATGATGCTGGAAGAAATCGGCTTTGCGCCTGTGGTTGTGTTAAACAAATTGTCTGATGGCTTGGACGCGCTGACAGGCAACCTCTTCAGCTTCGTGATCCTGGACGTGCGTATGGGCGACGAAACGAGCCTAAAATTCGCCCGGCTTTTGATTGAACGTGGGACGCGGTTTGTTTTCGCTAGCGGCTACGGCGATACTGATACTCTGCCGCATGAGTTCAAAACCCACGCTCTTCTCAGCAAGCCCTATACAAAGGAACAAATTCTGGAGTTGCTGTAGGGCAAAGCTGCAAGGGCCACTAAGTTAAATCAACGGTCGAAGTGTTTTGACATCGCGTTCATAGGCAGCGAGATCCTCTAAGCGTTCTCTGTCCAGAATACGGATCCGGTTCTGTTTCCAGCTGAAATAGTTTTCGCTTTGCAATGTTCGGATGGTCCGGTTGGTGTGGACCGGTGTAACACCAAGCGCATCTGAAAGGTGTGCCTGCGTAAAGGGTGCATCAAATGACTGGTTCTGAGCGTATCCGACTGTTTCTGCACGGTCGTGGAGATGCAGGAGCAAATAGGCGAGCCGTTCTTGAGCGTTGCGGCGACCAAGGCTCAGAAGGTGGCCGTCAATCAGCTGTTCTTCGCGCGATGCCATCCAGGTCATGGAAAATGCAAGGCCGGGATAATCCTTGAAAACCGACCAGACCTTGTCCTTTTGAAAGACACACAACGTCGTGTCAGTCAGCGCCGTAACTGTGTGTTGCATTTCATTCAAGACCGCGAGCTGCAGCCCAAGAAGATCGCCTGGCAGGGCGAAATTCAAGACTTGGCGCCGACCATCTGCCAGCGATGTGTGCCGGAAGGCCCACCCTTCAAGGAGGGTGTAGATATGGGGTGTCTTGTTGTCTTCCAAAATGATGGTTGAACCGGCCTCGACCTGAAGTTCGCCCGTTTTAAATTTGGTGACGAAGTCCAGTTCCTTGTCTTCAAACGGCCGGAAAACGTTCTTCTGCCTAAGGGGGCATGCGTGGCACTTTGTTTGAAAATTCATGCTGTCCGTCATTGGTTGGCCTCCGCATCCCGTGGATCGCGCCCCCACACCTTTATGAGTACCTTGACTGGTCATGTGGCGCAGTCGGGATTGCGAATAGATCAGTTAAACACCTGAAGAAACGGTCGGAAAGCATATCCGTTCCAAATTTTTCCGTCAGCAAAGCCCAAAACCTGCTCCATCCGAACCTGACCAAGCCAGGTCTCTTTGGAACCGAATCGATCCTCGCGCGTTAACTGGTCAAATGACGAAAGCGATGATGACAGATATGCGTGAAAACAATGACCATGATGCAGAGGCGGTTTTTGCCGAATTGAATTCAGGCGATCGCCGCGTAGGCGTCGAAATCGAATTCGGCGGATTGTCTGCCTCAAAAGCGGCAAAAGTGGTCCACGAAATCGTCGGCGGAGATACCAAGGAAGTCGACGCCCATCGTTATAAAATCCATGGCACGTCTCTCGGCACCGTCACGATCGAGCTTGACAGCAAGTATGTCCATACCAGCCAAGACGATACGGACGCCCAGAAAAAGGCGCGCCAAATCGCTGGTGACCTCGGCACATCAATTGTGCCGACCGAACTCATCACCGCGCCCATCTTCCTATCCGATCTCGGTACGGTGGATACGCTTGTTCGGGCCCTCGCGGATGCCGGCGCAATGGGTAATGAGCAGCCACACTTGGCTTGCGGATTGCACCTGAACATCGAATGGAAGAGCGAATCCGTCGAAGCCCTATTGAGGGTCCTGCAGGCTTACCTGCTTATTGCCCCGAAGTTGCGCGAAGAAATTGAGCCGGATCCGACCCGAAAGCTTTTGCCGTTCATTGCAAGGTTCCCGTCTGACTATGAGCGGACCGTTCTTGATCCGGCATATCAGCCTGACCTGGAAACATTCATACGCGACTATTGTGCAGCCAACCCCAACAAAAACAGGGAGTTGGATCTCCTGCCGCTTCTGGCGTCGCTAAATGCAGGATGCGTGGAGGAGGCGATTGGCAAAGAGCCGAAGGCCGTCCGTCCGGCATTCCATTACCGGCTACCCGACGCACGTATCGGAGGCGCCGCATGGTCCGTTGCCGAGGAATGGAAACGATGGAAGCGTGTCGAAGAGCTGGCAGCCGACCAGCAGGAACTCATGAACCAGTTAGAAAATTGGCGTGCCGATAACGAACAGTCGGAAGGGCTTCTGGCGGCTGCCAAACGATTGATCAACCGGGTGAAGAGCTCCTCATGAAACCACTCATTGGCGTATCAACATCGGCAACCGGCGGCTGGCGGTCCTATCTTGCCATATCTTTCGCGATATGGCGGGCCGGCGGGCAATCTCTGCGGATCACTCCGAAAACCGGGTATTCGATCACTGAGTTGGACGGCGTGATTGCCGGCGGCGGCGATGACATCAGCGCCTCTGTCTATGGTGGGGAATTACTCCCGAATGTGCGCCTTGATCCGGATCGCGACGCTTTGGAGACAGAGCTCATCCCCGAGGCTGTGAGACTGGAAATCCCGGTGCTTGGAATTTGCCGCGGCGCGCAAATGATCAATGTGAGCCAGGGCGGTACGCTGCACTCGGATATTTGGGAAGTCTTTGAGACTGCGCCCAAGCTTCGCACGGTGTTGCCTCGAAAGGAAATTGGTATTGCCAGTGATGCATGGCTTGCATCTGTCCTTCAAACCCGGCGGTGCCGGGTCAATGCGCTCCATCATCAGTCCATCAAGAAGACAGGGCGTGGTCTGCGGGTTTCAGCCTTGGACGACCACGAGATCGTGCAAGCGATCGAAGCCAAATCCGGTAAACCCGTGATCGGTGTCCAATGGCATCCGGAATTGATGCCGTTCTCAAAGACACAACAACGGTTGTTCCAATGGCTCGTTGAGGCCGCAAAAAATCGGAACGACACCGGCGAACATTTCGAACTCGCGGCCTGACAGGCGCGCTTGATCTGCCGGCAGACCATCTGAACCGAAACAAACACCTGCCTGGACCAGGCCCACTCTGGCCGGGCATAGAAGGAGAGTTTAATGACCGATAAGGTTGAAATCCTGGAGAAATCCAAAGTCACTCATGATGTTTGGGCACTCACGACAGCCCGCCCTGATGGGTTCTCATTTGAACCCGGCCAGGCGACCGAAGTGCGGATTGACCGTGAAAAGTGGCGGGAAGAACCGCGGCCATTCACCTTCACCTCCTTGCCGGACGACGACGTTCTGGAATTCACGATCAAGGCGTACCGGGACCATGATGGCGTGACCAACAAGCTCGATGATGTAAAAGTTGGCGAGAAACTTCTGATTGATGATCCATGGGGCGCAATTACCTACAAGGGACCAGGGACATTCATTGCAGGTGGTGCGGGAATTACACCGTTCCTGGCGATCCTCCGGGACCTGAAGCAAAAGGGCCAACTGTCCGGGCATCGGCTGTTGTTCGGCAACAAGACGTCAGATGATATCATCTTGAGAGATGAACTGGATGACATGGCCGGTCTTGAGGTCATTTATGCGCTGAGCGACGAAAGCAAAGACGGCATGCGTGAAGGGCATTTCGACAAAGCCGCGTTGAAGGACATTCTCGGGACCACGGATCAAATGTTCTATGTCTGCGGTCCGCAGAAAATGGTCGACGCTGTAATCGAAAACTTGAAAGCACTCGGCGTCTCCGCCGACATGATCGTCACGGAAGATTGATGCTTGGCTGCTACAATAGCGCTTGGATAATAACGCGCTGCCGCCGGAGCTCCTGCTTGTCGGTCAGAGCTTCTGGTCTGCCGAGGTAAATCGCACAAATCGTCGGTAACAATATGAAATCCGGTCGCTAGCCGGGGCAAAGTGTTCTGCCTCAACCGTAATGCGCTTCGTCTTCCCGGCGTTCAAAATCGTAGATTTCGCCCGTTGAGGCCAGCTGGCTGATCCGAACCGGTGCCCCGTCGTCACTGAGTTCAACCAAACCGATCCCCGGGGCGTTCAAAATGCGGCGTCCGTGCGGTGTGCCTTCCGGCTTGCGCGGGATGATGCGCATGCCGCGGCGCTTTGTCAGCCAGTTGAGCGGTGAGCGCGGTGCAAACGCCCAGCGGTTTCCATGATCCAGAACAGCGAGCAACCGGTCCGGCCACTTGTTTTTGATGCCGCTGGAACAGACTTGCCAGATCTCCGGATTCTGACCGGATTGCAGGGTGCGCGACTGCCGCCCGTTGCGCAACTCCACATCGTAAACAAAGGAATAGTGAACGTCTCCTGACAGAATGACGAAGTGCTTCGGCGTGTTCCGATGCTGGAAAATGTTGAGGATCGCGCTCGCCGTCCCTGGATGGGCCATCCAGTATTCCGCATCCACCATCAGCGGCTTGCCAAGGAGCGTAAACAGTTTCTGGACGGTCTCGATCAGCTTTACCCCGAAGATCGGCGCAGCCGACACCAGCAAAACAGCATCTTTGTTCCGAAGCCGGGCCTGTAGTTCCGTTGCTGCTTCCCAGTCGAGAAGGCCGGACGGAAAGTGGCTGTTGCGCTCAGAACGCCATCTGCGTGTCCGCGTATCCAGCGCGATCAAGGGCGGATCGGTCGGCCATTCGAAATCCCACTTTTCGTAATCAAGAATGTGGTCGATTGCGGCTTCATGATCAGCGGTTCCCGGCCGCTGCAGGGCCCCTTCGAATACGGTCTTCAGATCTTCCCGAATGGTTTTCGGCCGATTGCCCCAGCCTTGATTGATACCATAGGCAATGAGCGCATTGCCGATGACCCGCCGGGCAAGCGGATGCCCGTAGGCTGCCTCTTCCCAGGCCAGCGAGAGGTTCCAGTCGTCGGTGACATCGTGATCATCAAAAATCATGGCTGTCGGAATGTGGGCCAGCAACCGGCGAACGTTGCCAAGCCCGCTGACAAATCCATCAATATCCCGGACTTCCCGGTCATACATCCGCTGGTCTTTATCCGAGAGATCCTTCGGCGCTGGACGCTCCAGTAACACATCCCAGCAGGCCGGTGACCAGACAAGCAGGTACATCGCCAGCATTTCAGCCAGGGTCATAAGGTGATTTCTGGCGTGCAGGGATGTGAAGATCGGTTTTTGCGTCCCACCAAACAGGACATCGAAGACCGAGGCGTTCTGATCGATCTTCGGCAAGAGCTGGTCCCGTTTGTACAAAAAGCCGCCGGTATTCCGCAGATCTGTTCCACTTGCCGGTGCCCCAGGCTCGATCCCGGGCAGGGTTTCATCGGGCAGGCCCAAGACGTGGACCAGCGCGGTGATGGCCTGCACCATAGGGCCCGCAGCATCGTCCACATAGACCTGGTCACCGCTCAGGACCAACAACTCCGGCATGGGGTGTTGCGCCTCGTTGTCGGAAATCGCCTGCTCAACAGCCCGGTCGGCAGCAACCAGTCCGTCTGCGCAGGAGCTGTGCGGCTTCCTGCATGAGCCGTGCATGATCGAAGAGACTTTCTTCGGTATCCGAATGAACGGGAGTTCGCGGCCCGGATAACAAAGATCCTTTGCCCAATGCGTGTGGTCTTCCCATCTGGGCCCGTCGCCCACTGGGTTTTCTACAAAAAGGCTTAGCCGATAGGGGATCAACACCTCTTCCGGCAAAGGATCAGACAGGACGAGGTCGATAAGAAGATAACTGAGTTGGTCTCCGGCCCTTAGCCACAACAATTCTGGTGCTGACAGGTCCAATTCGAAAATCCGCGCGTCCATCCCTGGCGGGAAAAGCTCAAGTTTGACCGGGCCCTGCGCCCGAACTGCAAGCCAGATCGCCAACCGGTCTGATTGAATGCGGCGGATGATGGGTCCGGCTAATACAGTGGGAAGCACATCAGATATCTGCGACTTCGGATCGCTCAACAACATTCTCCAAACTGACAGCCATTCCGTTTGCAACGCGCCGGCACGTTCTACACACAGACTGGACAGTTAGGGCTGCAGATCGGGATTTACAAATGTCAGCGTATCTAATTGGAAACACGTGAGATCAGCTGGCCAGACTTACAAGGTGTCGCGATGGCGGACTTCCGTTGGCAGTTCGACGCTCTCCGGCGACCGGCCGTGCAATGCTTCGATCAGCGCGCGGGCCGCCAATTGTCCCATGCGCCGGTGCGGGACATGGACAGTGGTCAGCGGAACAGGCGCCACGAACGCCAGCTCGATATTGTCAAAACCTGTGATTGCGACATCACCGGGAACCTTGAGCCCAAGGTTGGCTGCGGCTCTCAGAGCGCCAACGGCCAACACATCATTGCCGCACATAACTGCGTTCGGAGGATTGGCGCCGGACATCAACTTTTGGAACGCTGCTTCGCCGTTTTCGATCGAATAGGCCGTCTCGACAACCTGAAGAGTATCTGGGTCAAGATCGGCATCCCGCATTGCTGCCCAAATGCCTTCCACGCGCTCCCGTGCCCGGTCGTTGGTCGCGGTATCCGCAGATATGCAACCGAGTGTCCGATGCCCTTTGCCAATGACGTCCGCGGCAAGCTCTTTCATGGCCTTCCGGTTGTCAAAGCCGACAGACAAAAAGTCCTGCGAAGGTTCCGATGCCCAGGTCAGAACCGCCGGGATTTTGCGTTTTTTCAAAAACTCATAAATCTGCGGATCCCGCTGATACCCAATCAAGAGCAAGGCATCCGCGCCGCGGGCGGTCAGTGTCCGGATTTGCTCTTCTTCGAGATCCTGCCTGTAGGAGGAGCTGGCAACGAGAAGCGTGCAACCGTTCTTTTGCAGCTCTTCCTGAAAAGCTTGGATGCCGCGCGCAAAAATGGCGTTTTCCATCGTGGGGATGATGGCGCCGATCATGTTGGTCCGGCCGGCAGCGAGCGCGCGCGCACTGTAATTCGGCGCATAGCCAAGATGATTGACCGCGTCCATGACGGTCTTGAGTGTTTTTTCCGTGACGCGATCCGGTGTGTTCAGACATCTGGAAACGGTTGCCGTCGACACACCTGCTCTCGCCGCGACATCGGCAAGTGTTGGCACTGAAGTGTCAGGCGATTTTGAAATTTCTTCCATCGGTCAAACCGCTCGGAAACCGTTTAGTCACATAACGTTGGACCCGCCTTACAGGGCTTGCGCATTAAACAAAACCATTTTTGTGCTTGCAATGGAAAATGTAAGCGCTTACATCTTCCAGAGCCGGGTGAATTGGTCGTTGGGAGGTGATCATGCTTTTGGCGTTGGCAGGCGGTCTCTTTGCCGTCTTCGTGATCAATGTATCGATCGGTTCCTTTGGTGGAACACCGTTTTTCGGAAATGTCGGAGAAATGTTGTGTCTGTTCGCTGTCTCGGCGGCGTTCACCGCAGCTGTGCTCAAGAAGGAAGCAGAAAAGTAACCGGCATCATCAGGTTCAGACAGGATTTCTTGGGAGGAAATCATGAAAAAGACGGAAGACTTGGCCTCACATGAGCGCCGCAATTTCTTGAAGCTCAGCAGCGCTGGCGCATTCACCGCTGCGGTGGTAGCTGGTGCAGCAGGTACTCTCTGGTCCGACGAAGCTGTCGCCCAAACCGCGCAGGAGGAGCGCGAGCGGGAGCAGGCCGCCGACCACACGATGACACTGGCAACCGCCTATGTTCTCGGCGCATCCCGCAGCTATCCGATCATGCAGCTGGACCTGAAAGAAAACATCCAGAACGCTACAAACGGCAAAGTCTACGTCAAACTCGCACCGGGCGGCCAGCTCGGCGCCGGCGGCGCACTTGCCCAAGCGGTTCAGGGCGGCACCATTCAGGCAGCCCAGCACTCCTTGTCCAACTTCGCTCCGTTCGCATCCGCAGTTGACCTGATCAACATGCCGTATTTCTGCGGCTCCAACCAGCGCTTCACCAACCTCGTGACATCTGAAGCCTGGAAAAAGGAAGTCCACCCGAAGGTTGAGGCCTCCGGCTTCAAGGCTCTCTTCTACGTTGTGATTGATCCTCGAGTTGTTGCAGTTCGCAAAGGTGGAAACAAGGTCATCACACCGTCTGATCTGTCCGGTGTGAAGTTCCGCGTACCAGGATCAGCGATGTTGCAACAGTACTATCGCATGGTCGGCGCGAACCCGACACCGGTTGCCTGGGGTGAGACACCCTCTGCGATCAAGCAGGGCGTTGCCGATGCGCTTGACCCATCCGTCGGTGCGCTCTACGTCTTCGGCTTCAAAGACATTTTGAGCCATGTAACGTTCACGCAGGCTGTACCGGACAGTCAGGTGTACTCCATGAACCTGGAGTGGTTTAACTCCTTACCGGCCGATGTTCAGCAGGGCATTGAGTTTGCAGGTGAAATAACGGCTCAACAGAACCTTGCAAAAGTTCCGGCAGCTCGCTCCTACGCCATGGCAGAACTGGCCAAATCCGGCGTGGAATTCCACTCGCTCACAGACGACCAGTTGGCCGAGTGGCAAGCAGCCGGCGGCTACCAGCGCGAGGAATGGGATCAGTTCAAGGTTGAACTGGCGGGGTCCATGGAGGCCTTCGGCCGCCTGGAAGAAGCGGCCAATACGCAAGGCCGCCTCTACGTCCACGACGCCTAAGGACGAATTGCCTGCCGGCGCCATCAAGAGCGCCGGCGGCCCACACTGTGCGCTTTCCAATTCCCTGTTCACGCGACCACCGCATCAGGCATGCCGCCTGATGGGAACGGTCGAGGAGTGCCAATGTCATCTGTCCTTCAAGCTATAGACAAGAACGGCGAGCGCTGGCTGCTTCTCCTGTTCTACGTCATGCTGGTGCTGACCATGTTCATTGAAGTGGTCCGGCGCGAAGTCTTCGCCTACTCGTCCATTTGGGGCGAGGAGATCGTTCGCTATTCCTTCATCTACCTTGCCTGGATCGGCGCCGCGGCTGCGGTCAAGGAGCGCGGGCATATCCGCATCGATGTTCTGATGCAGTACGTTAGCCCCAAGGTGAAGGCACTGCTCTACATCTTCGGCGACATTATCATGGCGATCGTTGCAGTGATTGCATTCTACTGGTCGCTGGAAACCGTACTCGTGTCGGCAAAATTCGGATCGGTGACACACGGCCTGCGTATTTCGCAAGTCTGGTTCCTCAGCGCCGTGCCTCTCGGCTTCGCCCTCATCCTTTTCCGTCTCGCCCAGTCGTTCCTGCGCGATTTCCGCGACCTTCGTGACGGCAATCCCGTCTACGAAGGCGACAAACTCTTCGACTAAAGGGGGCGGCTATGCTTTGGCAACATATGCAACCGCAGACAATTGAGCTTGGCTGGGATTTCTACGGTCCGGTTCTCCTGTTCGTTCTGCTCGTCGCGCTTGCCGTACCAGTCTGGGCGGCCATCGGTGCCGCCGCGAGCCTCATGCTCGTCTGGTCGGGCGCACTTCCCCTGTCCCTGGTCGGCGAGAAACTTTTCAGCGGTATTGACGCCTTCGCCTTGACAGCGGTGCCACTATTCATCCTGACCGGGGATGCATTGGTCCGAACCGGGCTCAGTCGAAAATTTCTCGACGTAGCGGAAGCGCTCACGCAATTCGCAAAGGGTGGCTTCGGCTCCGCAACCGTCCTTGTCTGCGGCATGTTTGCGGCGATCTCCGGCTCGGATGCGGCAGGTGCGGCAGCTGTGGGCCGCATGACCATCGACCGGTTAGTGGAAAGCGGCTATCCGCGCCCCTATGCCTGTGCCCTAGTCGCAGCCGGTGCTTGTACCGGCATTCTGATCCCGCCATCCATCGCGTACATCATCATCGGCTTGGTCCTGGGTATCTCCGCATCGACGCTGTTCCTTGCAGCCGTTATTCCGGGCCTTGCAATTCTGGTCTCGATCCTGGCCACCAACATCATCATGAACCGGCTCTATGGCTGGGAAGGTGGCGGCAACATCAGCATGAATGAGTATTTCTCCCGTCTGTGGGTTGCCATCAAATCGGGCTGGTATGCGTTTATCGTTCCGGTGATCATCTTCTATGGCATCTTTTCCGGCCGCTTGACCCCGACTGAGGCCGGCGCCACCGCTGTCGTCGTGACCATCGTCATGGGCTTTATCTTGGGAACGCTGCGGTTCTCGGACTTTCCGGCCATGCTGGTCAGTTCAGCCAAGGTTAATGGTGTGATCATTCCGATCATCGCCTTCTCCATCCCCCTTGCCGAAGCCCTTGCCATCATTGGTGTGCCTCAGGGTTTTGTGGCGGTTGCCACCGGCATCAGCGATGAGCCCTGGGTGCTCATCATGATGATGATCCTGGTTTTGATCGCCGCGGGCTGCGTCATGGAAACCACGCCAAACATCGTGATCCTGGCGCCAATTCTGAAACCACTCGCCGACAACATCGGCATGAACGAGATCCAGTTCTGCATCATGATGATCACTGCACTCGGTGTCGGGTTCATCACGCCGCCGCTTGGTCTCAATTTGTTCGTCGTCTCCGGCCTAACGGGTGAATCGATATTGAAAATCGCTGCCCGGGCCGTTCCCTTCGTCCTCTTCATGCTCGCCGTGACCTTGCTGATTGCCTATGTGCCGGCAATCTCAACCACGCTGCTGCCTGAAATTTACAAGTAGGCTCTGCCATGACCGTTGAATATCTGAAGAAAGCAGATCTCACCTCAAAGACCGATGCGTCCGAGACCACAAAGATCGTTCAGGAGATCCTCGATACGATTGAAGCTGGTGGCGACGCCGCTGCGATGGAGTATGCCGCCAAATTCGACAAGTATGACGGCGAAATCATCCTGAGCGATGCCGAGATCGAAGCCGCAAGCGCCAAGGTCCCGGAAAAGCTGAAACGCGACATCGAGTTCGCCCACGCCAACGTTAAGCGCTTTGCAGAGGCCCAGCGTGAGACCTGCCAGAACATTGAGGTTGAGGTTGTCCCGGGCCTCATCGCCGGCCAGAAAAGCATTCCGGTCAACACGGCCGGCTGCTACATCCCCGGCGGTCGCTATAGCCACATCGCCAGCGCGATCATGACTGTTACCACTGCTAAAGTCGCGGGCTGTGAGAACATTGTTGCATGCTCCCCGCCACGGCCTGGCATCGGCATCAACCCGGCGATCATCTACGCGGCCCATGTCTGCGGCGCCGACAAGATTGTCGCCATGGGCGGGGTCCAGGGTGTGGCCGCCATGACGTTCGGCCTGTTTGGTCTGCCAAAGGCCAACATCCTCGTTGGTCCGGGCAACCAGTTCGTTGCCGAAGCCAAACGGATCCTGTTTGGCCGGGTCGGGATCGATATGTTTGCAGGGCCGACCGACAGCCTGATCCTTGCCGACAAGGCAGCGGACCCGGAAGTTGTGGCCGCTGATCTCGTTGGTCAGGCGGAACACGGTTACAATTCACCGGTCTGGCTTGTCACCGACACCAGGTCTCTGGCCGAAGAGGTCATGGCGCTGGTTCCAAAACTCATTGACGACCTGCCCGAGGTGAACAGTCAAAACGCGGCTGCCGCCTGGCGTGACTACGCCGAAGTGATCCTGTGCGATACCCGCGAGGAGATGGCGGCGACATCTGATGCTTATGCTCCCGAACACCTGACGGTGCAGGCCGAAGATCTGGATTGGTGGCTGAACCGTTTGTCCTGCTACGGATCCTTGTTCCTCGGCGAAGAAACCACTGTTGCCTTCGGCGACAAGGCATCGGGCACCAACCATGTGTTGCCGACCTCCGGCGCCGCGTCCTATACTGGTGGCTTGTCGGTCCACAAATTCATGAAGATCGTCACCTGGCAGCGGGCCACCCGCGACGGAGCCAAACCGGTCGCTGAGGCAACGGCGCGTATTTCACGCCTGGAAGGCATGGAAGGGCATGCCCGCACGGCCGACATCCGGCTGCGGAAGTATTTCCCCGGTGAGAACTTCGACTTGAGCGCGGAGGCGGCAGAGTAAGGCCATGTCCGGTCTGTTTGACGTATCCGGAAAAGTTGCTTGCGTCACCGGGGCCAGTTCAGGTCTCGGCCGGCGCGCTGCCACGGTGCTTGCTCAGGCGGGCGCGTCCGTGGTTGGCGTTGCCCGGCGCGCCGACGATCTCGAGGAGTGGCGGCGGGAGGCCGGCGGCTCGACCGCAGCAGTCGCGGCCGATTTGAGTGATCGCGAGCGCCTTGCCGGCATTGTAGAGAGTATCGCGGAACCCTTCGGCCCACCTCAAATTCTGGTACATGCGGCCGGGATCAACACCCGCGAAGCCGCAGATAATGTGACGGATGCCGGTTGGGACATCACCATGATGCTCAATCTGACGGTGCCTTTCTTCCTGAGCAAGGCCTTTGCGCCCGCCATGAAGGATAAGGGTTGGGGCCGGATCGTCAATTTCGCCTCGCTTCAGACAACACGGGCATTCCCGGGCGGTATTGCTTACGGAGCTTCCAAGGGCGGCATTGGCCAGTTGACCCGAGCCATGGCCGAAGCCTGGTCGAAGGACGGCATCACGGCAAACGCAATTGGCCCCGGTTTCTTCCCGACAGAACTGACGGCGGCCGTTTTTGGCGACGAAGAACGGGCCCGGCGCAATGCTGCCCAGACCTGCATCGGCCGCAACGGAGCGCTCGACGACATCGACGGCCCAATTCTCTTTCTGTGCTCAGATGCGTCCCGCTATGTCACAGGCCAAGTCCTGATGGTCGACGGGGGTTTCACCGCAAAATGAAAGCCCTTGTCTACACAGGCCCAGAAACGCAGGCTTACCGGGATGTTGCTGATCCGGCGCCGTCAGCAGGCGATGCGCTTATCAAGGTGGCCCACACCGGCATCTGTGGCTCCGACATGCATGCCTTCCTTGGTCATGATGAACGCCGCCCGGCACCGCTCATTCTTGGACATGAAGTTGCCGGAACCGTTGTATCGGGCCCGCTTGAAGGAAAAAGGGTGACCGTCAACCCGCTGGTCACTTGTGGGATTTGTGAAGCCTGCCGGTCTGGCCGGGACAATCTTTGCCCGGAAAGGCAGATCATCTCCATGCCGCCTCGCGAAGGTGGGTTTGCGGATTACCTCGCAATGCCGGAAGGCAATCTTGTCGTGGTGCCAGACAACATCACGGATTCCCAAGCGGCACTGGCCGAACCCATTGCCTGCGGCTGGCATGCTGTACGTCTCGCGAAACGGGCCTTGATATCAGATCCGTCAGAGGCAAAAGCGCTGGTGATTGGCGGCGGCGCTATTGGTCTTGGGGCCGCGCTTTCCTTGAAGGCGCAAGGCATCACTCAAGTCCGCCTGATCGAACCCAATGCTGAGCGGGCTCAGTTTCTCAAGTCATCCTGCGGAATTGAGGTTTTGACCCCGGATCAAGCTGAGACGAGCGGGCAGTATGACCTGATCGTCGACGGCGTCGGGTATGCCGCAACACGGGCAACGGCAACCAAACTGGCCAAGCCAGGCGGGGTTATCAGTCACATCGGGCTTGGGTCGTCTGACGGCGGTCTCGATATCCGGCGGATGACGCTGCAGGAAATCACCTTCATTGGCACCTACACATACACCGCTGAAGACTTCCGCGAGACCACCAAAGCCATGTTCGATGGTCGGTTGGGCGCACTCGACTGGACCGAAATCCGGCCGTTGTCCGACGGTCTCAGAGCTTTCACCGACCTGCGCCAAGGCGCGGTCGCTGTTCCCAAAATACTACTCACACCCGATAATTGAGGAGACAATTATGTCTGAAATTCCCCATCTTCTCGTCCACGAACATGCCGACAACGTCGGTGTGGTGGTTGTGGAAGGGCTGACGGCCGGCACCGACATGCTGTGCTGTGTCACCCATGACAATTCCACTTTCCGCCTGACCGCCGGCGCGGACGTGCCGATTGGCCACAAGATCGCGCTGAAAGATCTCAACAACGGCGACACCGCCATCAAATACGGCGAAGACATCGGCAAGATCATTGCCGACATCCCAAAGGGCGCCCACGTCCACACCCACAATTGCAAAACCAAGCGCTGGTAAGGAGCCGCCCGAAATGTCTACCAAATACTCGAACATGACGGTGAAGGCTTACCGGCGCGAAAACGGCCGGGTCGGGGTCCGCAACCACGTTGTCATTCTGCCCGTCGACGACATCTCCAACGCCGCTTGTGAAGCTGTTGCCAACAACGTCAAGGGCACGCTGGCTATCCCGCATGCCTATGGCCGTCTGCAGTTCGGTGAAGATCTTGAGCTGCATTTCCGGACCATGATCGGCACTGGCGCCAACCCGAACGTCGCTGCCGTTGTGGTCATCGGCATCGAGCCGGGCTGGACCAAGCGCATTGCCGACGGGATCCGCGAAACCGGCAAACCGGTCGCCGAATTTTCCATAGAACAGAACGGTGACTTCGAAACCATTCGCCGTGCCTCCTGGGCTGCCAAGGACTTCGTTCACAAGACGTCGGAATATCAGCGCGAAGAGTGCTCCATCTCCGAGCTCTGGGTCTCTACCAAATGCGGCGAGAGCGACACAACCACTGGTCTCGGCTCCTGCCCGACCGTCGGCAACATGTACGACAAATTGCTGCCGGAAGGAATCACCGGCTTCTTCGGTGAAACATCTGAAATCACCGGCGCGGAGCACATCTGCCAGAAGCGTGCGATCAACGAGGAAGTTGGTGAGCGCTGGTACAAGATGTGGAAGGCCTATCAGGATGATGTGATCTTCGCGCACCAGACCGATGACCTTTCCGACAGCCAGCCGACCAAAGGCAACATCGAAGGTGGCCTGACCACCATCGAGGAAAAGGCCCTCGGGAACCTGGAAAAAATCGGGCGCACCTCGCAGTACATCGACATTCTCGATCCTGCTGAAGCGCCGAAGTCAGGGAACGGCCTTTACTTCATGGACTCATCGTCCGCAGCTGCGGAATGCGTGACCTTGATGGCCGCCGGCGGCGCCGTGATCCACACCTTCCCGACAGGACAGGGCAATGTGGTCGGCAACCCAATCGTGCCGGTGATCAAAATCACGGCCAATCCGCGCACGGTTCGCACCATGAGTGAACACGTGGATGTGGATGTCTCCGGCATTTTGCGCAGGGAAATGACCATCGATGAGGCCGGCGATGCGTTGATTGAAATGATCTGCCGCACCGCCAATGGCCGGAACACGGCTGCCGAAGCACTTGGTCACCGGGAATTCTCGATGACCAAACTCTACCGCAGCGCTTAAAACCGACTGGTCTGGTGGCTGGAAACCAGCCACCAGACTCTCGGCCATACGGCTAGGGCATCGCCAAGCCCTAAAAATTGAAATAAGTGTCGGCGATCTGTTGTCTTTTGAAAGCATACACACCGATGGAAGCGACCGAACGCCTCAGTCTTTGCAATGCAGAACTTTTGATCAAGTCCGCCTTCCTGGCCGTGGGTGTGCCTGACATAGCCGCGCAGTCCGTTGCGAATGCGCTTGTTGCCGCAGAAGCGGAAGGTCAAGTTGGGCACGGATTTTCGCGGGTGGAGGACTACGCCGCTCAAGTCCAGTCCGGGAAAATCGCTGCCTCGGCAGACGTTGTTATTTCTCAAAAGGGAACAAGCAGCCTCCTCGCAGATGCCGGTTTCGGATTTGCCTATCCCGCACTGGACGCTGTTATTGAAAGAGGCTCCGAGGTGGCGCTGGACCATGGCTGCGCAACCATGGGCATTACGCGATCCCATCACTGCGGCGCGCTCTCGGTTCAGGTCGAAAAACTCGCCAAACAGGGATTGATGGCAATCATGGTGGCCAACGCACCGGCGGCAATGGCGCCGTTCGGGGCCAAGGATCCCGTTTTCGGAACCAATCCAATCGCGTTTGCGGCGCCCCGGCCGGGAAAAGACCCGCTTGTCGTGGACTTGTCCTTGTCACGGGTGGCCCGCGGCAAGGTGATGAATGCGCACAAAGCTGGACAAGACATTCCGGAGGGCTGGGCACTCGACAAGGATGGCAACCCAACCACAAGTGCCGAAGCTGCGCTTGAAGGCACTATGCTGCCGATTGGCGAAGCCAAGGGTACAGCGCTGGCCCTGATGGTAGAGATCCTGGCTTCGGTCATGACTGGGGCTTCGAAAAGCACCGAAGCCTCCTCGTTCTTTTCCGCCGACGGGCCACCTCCCGGAGTTGGTCAGTTCCTGATCGCCATGAAGCCGATGGATACAGAACATTTCGCTGCCCGCATCGACGCTCTGCTCGGCTTGATCGAAACCATGGAGGGCGCACGCCTGCCCGGCAGCCGCCGCGCGGCCGCCATCGCCAAGGCCAGAACGGAAGGCATTGATGTGCCGGCCCGCTATGTCGATGCGGTCCAAAAGCTTGCAGAAGGTCATGCCTGGCCCTGACCAGTGGCGAAGTCAGGCACGGCTGCAAAAGCTTCAGAAAGGGAGGATTTCGATCCGATGTACAAGCATGTCCTGATACCGGTCGCTCTTGATCATGAGACATTGATCGCCCGAAAGCTGGAAAACGCCCGCCATCTTTTGGCGGACGGCGGGCAAATCACGCTTTTGACCGTCCTTGAGAATATTCCGGGGTTCGTTTCTGAATTCGTGACTATGAAGGTCGACAATCATCTGACAACCAAGGTCGAAAACAAGCTGCGCGAGGCAACCGGCGGCGATGACAGCATCCAGTGCAAGGTCGTGAGCGGGAAGCCGGGGGTGCAGATTGCAGCCTTTGCCGAGGAAAACGATGTCGATCTCGTCATCGTCGGATCGCATCACCCGACAGCTCAGGACTATTTCCTCGGATCAACCGCATCGCGCGTGGTTCGTCGGGCCGGATGTTCTGTCTTTGTGGTTCGCGATTAAGGCGCCCGCTACATCCGCCCGGCACGCTGAACAGTGAACTGTTAAACGCTCACCTCCGTAAGCAACAAAAGCAAATTGCTTCGGAGATCTGTAATGCCGCGTTTCGCCCCTGCCGCTGTTGTCATTTCCGGTATCCTTGCTGCAACCGGCCACGCTGTCGCGGCTGATCCTGCGACACAGACGGGCAGCGCCCATGATTTCAGCTTTGAGCTCGCAAACGGACTATCCCTGCCGATGAAGGAATACGAGGGAAAGGTGGTCCTTGTGGTCAACACGGCGACGGCCTGCGGTTTCAGTGGCCAGTTGTCCGGACTTCAAGAGCTGCACGAGAGATACGCTGATCAAGGCCTTGTCGTGCTCGGCGTGCCATCGAACGACTTTGGCGGTCAGGAACCGCGCAAGGACGGCGAAATTGCCGCCTATTGCGAAGCGAAATACGGGGCAACCTTCCAGATGACTGCGAAGACGTCCGTGCGTGGGGACACCGCCCACCCGTTCTATCAATGGGCTGTTGAGGAGCTCGGCTCGCTCGCGCGGCCAAACTGGAACTTCCACAAATACCTTGTTGGGCCGGACGGGTCCTTGGTTTCCTGGTTTGGAACTCCGGCAAAACCGACCTCCAAGGCCGTCGTGGCCGAAATCGAGAAACATCTCGACCAACTGCCGGCTGATCAAAGTTCCTAATGGAGGGTCACGCTTTTTCCAAACTCGCCTGACAATGCGGGTATCGGTTGAAGCGGACCTTTGCAAACATGCGATAAAGAACGCCTGCAAGTTGGTATATCCCGGGAAGAGAGACGAACCGGCTTAGCAATGACCATCCCGAAAATTGACGCCAAAGTGCGATAAAGGCGTCAACTTCGGTCCGCATCACTCCCTCTGCGTCTCGAACATGCATGAACATCAGAGCTTCTGCCTGGGAAACGCCCGTGCCTTCCAGCTGCGCAGGATCGTTGGCGATGTCGTGCCACAAGATTGGGTGCTTCGGGGTCCGCCGCTTGAAGAAATTGATTTCCTTGGAACACAAGCCGCATTTGCCATCGTAATAGACCGAGATCACCAAACCACTCCTTGTTTCTGGCCGATCTGTCTACGAGCGGAAAAACGAGATGGATTGGGTTTGGCACAGGGTACCGTCACCTGTGCGGATTCGTCTCAGCTGCCCTTCTTTGTGTGTTCGTAGGTGGCATTCAGACGAGACCAGAGATAATCAGCACCGGAGATCGGCGCATATCGGGGTGGCCTGTCGTCGCTCACGCATCCTGGAAGACAGGAGACTTTGGCATCCGGGTTAGGGTCGAGGAAAAACGCGATCGAATACCGCTCGCGGCCACTGCTGTTCACGACGCGATGCGGCGTAGAGACATAGACATCGTTGGTCCAGCGCATCAGGCAATCGCCAATGTTACAGATGAATGCGCCGTCGATCGTCGGGGCTTGGATCCATTCACCGTCCCGGCGCCGGACCTCCAGTCCGCCAACCTCGTCGGGGAGCAAAATGGTGATGTTGCCATAGTCCGTATGGGTCCCGGCCCCAATTTGACCGGCCGTAGCATCAGCAGGCTGGGGCGGATAGTGAAGTAGGCGCAGGGTAGCCATTGGCGCGTCAAGCTTGTCTTCGAAAAAATCAGGTGACGCTTTCAGATCAAGCGCGATGGCCCTGTGGATCGTCCGGCCAAGCCCCCAAACAGCATTGAAGTATTTGAGGACCGTGTCCCGCCAGTCGGGTAGATCCGGCCATTGGTTTATTGCCCGGAAAGGCTCTCCGTCCAAAATACGCGGATCATCCGGCGCGAGTTCAAGGCCGACATTAAAAGCTTCCTTCAGATCCGCCGGTTTGGATGGATCAAGGTTTTCACCCTCCATCGGAACATAGCCGCGGTTGGTTTTATGGAAGTTCTTCGTCAGCGCCAGTTTGTCGACGTCAGGCAGAGTAAACACGGCGTGGGCAGCCACATTGATTGCGGCAATCAGGTCCGCTTCAATGCCATGGTTCTTAACATAGAAGAACCCAGTCTCCCGGGCCGCCTGGCCGATCTCTCGTGCGGCTTGCTCAAGCCCGCCGGGCGCACTGTCCACCAAACCGCCCAGGTCGATGATTGGAATATGCGCATTGTCCAAGAGGAAGTCCTTTCAGGAAATCGGCATGCCGGCGGCACACCCCGTTCCCTGAACTTCCAACTCTGGCTCAATGGTCGTCAAGGGCATTCCGGTCAGTTTGCCGGCTCTTCCTTTGGAGCGCGTCGCAGCTCCGCCAGTTGCCGGGTATAAGCAGCGATTTCTTCCAAAACCGTCTGCGCCGCCACACTATCACGATTGCCCAGCGCGTCGCGAAGACGGTCATGAAGGCCGGCAATGTGCTTCTTGTCGCGAAGCCGGTAGACCAGCATGTTCATCAAGGGCTGCATGGCTTCGATCGCGCCCGAGACCTGAAACATCAGCAACGGGTTTCCGGTTGCCTTGGCAATGACCGAGTGAAACCGGACATCTGAATCGCAGAAGTCTTCGTCCGACAGATCCCCGCTTTGAAGGCTGATCTCCCGGGCCATTGCGGTCAGATCGTCTTCGCTGCGGTTTTCGCACGCGAGTGCCAGGCAAGAAGACTCCAGAAGGTAACGGGCTTCGATGGCATCTTCAAACGGGATGTTATTCATGCCGATGAGAAGCCGGGTCGTGCCCACGAGATCACCACGGGCCTCATCAAACGTAATACGGTTGACGAAAGCGCCGCCGGACGCACCCCTTTCAGAACGAATAAGGTTTTGGGCCGCAAGACGCTTCATCGCTTCGCGCACAGTTGCCCGGGACACCCCGAACCGATCAGCGAGCTCTGTTTCACTCGGCAAACGCTCTTCTACGCTCAACGCGCCGTCGAGAATGGCCTTACGGATCGCATTGGCAATCTGGGTCGACAAACCCTCCTTGCGGATCGCCTGATACTCGATTGCCAATGGTGTCTCCTTTGCACGCACCCGTCCCCGGTGCCTCTCTACAAGACTAGGCCCGGCTCTGGAACAGGGTCAATGCAATTATTTTAAATGTCAGACAATTAATTATTTGACTTTTGCAACAGATGCGCTCAGCCTTTTCTCAACGATATGGGAGGACATTGGGTGCAGATCGCCCTTCAATTAGTTGACCGGCGCCAAGCCGCCTGGATCGCGTTTTTTGTCGCGGTTCTTGGCGCGTGGGCAGCTCTTTTCCTGATGCAACCGGATCTCGATCTGCCCGCGGGCTGGCAAGCGCTCGGCCTAGATTACCTGGCATCTCTCTGCCGTCCGGCCGCAGACACAAGCCTTGCCGGATTGATCGCAATGTGGGGCTTGATGTCCCTTGCAATGATGGCGCCAACCGTTGCGCCCGCACTGAAAACCTATCTCGATCTCACCCATACGCAAGGTGCCACAATCGCCGGTTTCTCAGCGCTGCTTGCCGGCTACCTGCTCGTCTGGATCGGCTTTTCGGTTCCGGCAGCTCTTCTGCAGGCTGCGCTGGACACACAAGGCTGGCTGGACCCCTTCGGCCGCAGTTCCGAAGTCTATTTGACCGCGGGCCTTTTGGCGCTTGCCGGAGCGTACCAGTTCAGCCGACTGAAAGAAGCCTGTCTCAACCAATGCCAGAGCCCGCTGATGTTCTTCATGGGCAAATGGCAAGATGGGCTTTCGGGCGCTTTCCGGATGGGATTGCACCTTGGCGCGATCTGCCTCGGCTGTTGCTGGGCCCTCATGCTGCTCGCCTTTGTTGCCGGCACCATGAACCTCGCCTTCATGGGCCTCGCAATGCTGCTGATGACCTTTGAAAAACTCCCACAGCTCGGCCGTTACCTGACCGTGCCTGTCGGTTTTGCACTTCTGGGATCTGCAGCTGCGATCCTCATTATCGAACTCATAAAACATCTATAACGGAGACAAGAATGACTGGATGGGCCATCCGAGGGGAATTGATCCTCAACTGCAATTGCACCGTTTTCTGCCCGTGCGTCGTTTCGCTTGGAAAACACGCGCCGACAGAGGGCTACTGCCAGGCCTGGGCTGGTGTCCGGATCGATGAAGGTCATTATATGGGCGAAGATCTGTCCGGTTTGAATGTCGGCCTTGTCCTCGAAATCCCTGGTCTGATGGCCCGCGGGAATTGGAAAGCCGCTGCCTATATCGACGAACGCGCTTCGGAAGCCGCCTATGATGGCCTTTTGAAGATCTTCTCCGGTCAGGCCAAGGGCACAACAGGTCTCTTCAAGGTCCTGGTGAGCGAATTCCTCGGCGCTGAACGCGCGCCTGTGACTTACGAAAACGAAGGCAAGAAGCGCCGCCTGATTGTTGGCAAGGCAATCAAGGGCGAAGTCGTTCCGGTTGGCGGATCTGATCCGGACCAGGATATCGTGGTCACAAACACCGAGTACTGGATGGGCTCGGACATCACGGTCGCAACCGCCACTCAGGGCCGTGTCCGTGCCTATGGCCGTGTTTGGGACTTTGACGGCCGCAGCGCCGAAATCTGTCAGATCGACTGGTCCGGCCCAGCCGTCGAACAGGCCGCATAGGGAGGACCCGGCATGCAGGTCCCGTCTCTGTCCATCTCCCGGCGCACGCGCAAGACACCGTTTTCGCGCCGTGTCCAGGAAGCCGGTGTTAAAGCCTACACCGTCTACAACCATATGCTTCTTCCGACTGTCTTTGAGTCGGTGGAAGAGGACTATAAGCATCTGAAATCAAGGGTTCAGATCTGGGACGTGTCCTGCGAACGCCAGGTCGAACTCTGGGGCCCGGACGCCGGGCGTCTGGCGCAAATGCTGACACCGCGGGACCTGTCGGACATGGCACTCAACCGGTGCTACTACACGCCGATGGTCGATGAGACCGGGGGAATGCTGAACGATCCGGTCACAACGAAACTTGCTGAAGACAAATACTGGGTTTCAGTTGCCGACAGTGATCTTCTGTTCTGGATCAAGGGGCTTGCGCACGCGTTCCGCCTGGAAGTCGATGTTGATGAGCCGGACGTTTCGCCTTTTGCCATTCAGGGCCCCAAAGCTGAGGACCTTGTCGCCCGGGTCTTCGGAGAACGCATCCGATCCATACGGTTCTTTCACTATGACTATGTGGAGTTTGAGGGGCAGCGCATGGTGCTGGCGCGTTCCGGCTACTCAAAGCAGGGCGGGTTTGAGCTCTATGTCGATGGCAGCAAATGGGGCGAACCCGTCTGGGATGCCTTCATGGAAGCGGGAGCGGACATGGATGTCCGGGCCGGGTGCCCCAACCTGATCGAGCGGATCGAGGGGCAACTTCTGTCCTACGGCAACGACATGACCCGCAACAACACGCCGCACGAATGTGGACTTGGAAAGTTCTGTCAGACACAGCAAGCGATCGGCTGTGTCGGCCGGGACGCGCTGCTCCGTGTTGCGGTCGAAGGACCTGTCCGCCAGATCCGCAGTGTGGCGATTGATGGCGATCCCGTACCGCCTTGTAACGAGTTATGGCCCATCATCGGTGGTGGCCGGCAGGTTGGGACAATCAGTTCGGCCGCCTACTCCCCGGATTTCAGAACCAATGTCGCGATCGGCATGGTCCGCATGACCCATTGGGACGACGGCACGAGGGTTCAGGTCGACACGCCGCACGGTATGCGCAGCGCGACCGTTTGGGAAACCCCGTTCTGCAACCAGGGGGGCTAGAGTGAGAGACCATTACGAGGCCCCACCGCCGCAAACCGCCAACCACGTTCCGCTATCACCGCTTTCTTTTCTGGCGCGGACAGCAGCATTGTTCCCGGATCGGCTGGCTGTTGTATACAACGACCGCCACTACACTTGGTACGATGTTCTGGAGCGGGTACGCCGGATCGCTTCGAGCTTAAAGCAGCGCGGCATCGGGCTTGGCGACACAGTCTCTGTGATGGCGGCGAACACACCCGAGCTGTTTGAGCTCCACTATGCAGTCCCGTTGACCGGCGCGGTGCTGAACACGATCAACACCCGCCTCGAACCGGAAACAGTCGCCTATATCCTTGAGCACAGCGATGCCAAACTGGTGATCGCGGACACCGCCTTTTCCGGCGTGATCTCTCAAGCGTTCGACATAAACGGCAAGGCTCTGCCGATCATCAACATTGCCGACCCGGACGGCCCCGGCGGCGCGTTGATCGGTGACGAGGTATTCGAAGATCTGGTCCAAAGGGGCGATCCGGCGTTTCCCTGGCAAGGTCCGGCCGATGAATGGCAAGCGCTGGCGCTGAACTACACGTCCGGCACGTCAGGCCGACCGAAAGGCGTCGTCTACCACCATCGCGGCGCTTATCTCATGGCGATGGGGACGCCAATCGCATGGGAGCTACCGCGCCATCCGGTCTATCTCTATTCCGTGCCCATGTTCCACTGTAACGGCTGGTGCCATGCCTGGACCATGACTTTGATGGCCGGCACGATCATTTGCATCCGGCAGGTGACTGGCGCTGCCGTCTTCGACCTGATCGCCAAGCACCAAGTGAGCCATTTGGGCGGCGCGCCCATTGTGCTCTCCATGCTGGTCAACACACCAGAGGCAGACCGGAAACCCCTGCCTGGCCCAGTGAAAATCATGACCGCCGGCGCTCCGCCGCCAGCAGCGGTTCTGGCCGCCACCAAGGCGCTCGGTTTTGAAGTGATGCAGGTCTATGGCCTTACCGAGACCTATGGTCATGTCGCCCAATGCCTGTGGCGGGAGGAATGGGACGACCTTTCCTCCGACGAACAGGCCGAGCTTCAGTCCTGGCAAGGCGTTGGCTTCCCAATGACCGAGAGCGTTGATGTCATTGATCGCGAGACCGGCGAACCGGTGCCATGGGATGGGGAAACGCAGGGCGAGATCGTCATTCGCGGCAACACGGTCATGAAAGGCTACTACAAGAACCGGGACGCGACGGATGAGGCCTTTTCCGGCGGTCATTTCAAGTCCGGCGACGCCGCCGTACGGCACGAAAACGGCTATGTGCAGATCCGTGACCGACTGAAGGATGTCATCATTTCAGGGGGCGAAAACATCTCGTCCGTCGAGGTCGAAGGAGTACTGCACCGCCATCCGGATGTGGTCCTTGCGGCTGTTGTCGCCCTGCCCGACGAGAAATGGGGCGAAGTCCCTTGCGCCTTTGTCGAGCTCAAAGAAGGTAGCCAGGCAACCGAAGACAGCCTGATCGCCTTTTGCCGGGAGAACATGGCCGGGTTCAAGCGGCCCAAGAAAATCATCTTTACGGAGTTGCCGAAAACGGCCACCGGCAAAATCCAGAAATTTGTCCTGCGGCAAGAGGCCCGGACACTCTCAAGTGAAACCGCATAACAGGGATATTTCACATGACTTTCAAAGCACTTGTTGTCGACAAGAACGAAGACGGCAAAACCAGCGCCGCCGTCAAGGAAATCGACGAGAACCAACTGCCGGACGGCAATGTCACGGTTGCGGTTGAGTACTCGACCCTGAATTACAAGGACGGCCTTTGTGTTGGACCGGGCGGCGGTCTGGTCAAGGACTATCCGCATGTCCCGGGCATCGATTTTGCCGGCACCGTCGAAGAATCCTCTGACGAATGGTACAAGCCAGGCGACAAGGTCGTTTTGACCGGCTGGCGCGTCGGAGAAGTTTGGTGGGGCGGCTATGCCCAAAAGGCCAGCGTCAAGGGCGAATGGCTGGTGCCATTGCCGGATGGCCTCACAACCCGCGATGCAATGGCGGTCGGCACAGCCGGTTTCACCGCGATGCTCGCCGTCATGGCACTGGAAGACCATGGTTTGAAGCCGGAAAACGGTCCGGTTCTGGTCACGGGTGCTGCGGGCGGTGTCGGCTCTGTCGCGGTCGCGATCTTGGCCTACCTTGGCTATGAAGTGCATGCCGTTACCGGCCGCGAAAGCACCTGGGACTACCTGAAATCCCTCGGCGCCAGCGCCATTGTTCCGCGGGATGATGTCGCCGAAACCATCAAGCGACCATTGGAGAAAGAGGTCTGGGCCGGCGCGATTGATGCCGTTGGCGGTGACATGCTCGCCCGCATCCTGGGACAGATGAAATACGGCTGCTCGGTCGCCACCATCGGTCTTGCCGGTGGGGCAAACCTTCCAGCCAGCGTCATCCCGTTCATCCTGCGCGGTGTAAACCTCCTCGGCATCGACAGCGTCATGCGTCCTTATGATGACCGTGTCCGCGCCTGGCAAAGGATCGCCAAGGACCTGCCGCTCGACAAGCTGCACGGAATGATCCACCCGGCGACCCTTGAAGACTTGCCGGGCCTCGGCAAGGACATCCTGAAAGGCCAGGTCAAAGGCCGTGTTGTCGTCGACGTGAACGCATAAGAGACATCGGGCGGCTAGGTTTCTGGCCGCCCATATTTCTCCCGTAGAAAGTCGATCATCACCCGAACCTTTTGAGGCAGGTACGAGCGACTCGGGTAAACCAGCCAGGCCGCTGTCTCAAAGGATGCCGCTGCACAGGCATAGTCAGGAAAGAGATCGATTAGGCTCCCCCGCTTCAAATCTCTCTCAACGAGCATGATCGGCAACAGCGCGACCCCCATTCCAAGACGTGCTGCAGACCGAATCGACAAGGCATTTGAGATCACCGTTGCACCGCCAACCGGCACATTGAACGGCTCATCGTTGCCTTTTTTGAATTGCCACAACGTGCGGAAACCGGGAATAGCGAACCGAATACAATCCCGGTCGGAGAGATCGTTTGGATCATCAACGCGCCCCTTACGTTCCAGGTATTCCGGAGACGCAACGACCCGGTAGCGTGTCGTCATCAACTTGCTGACAATCCAGTCGCCCTTAGGCATGGATCCGAACCGGACGGCCAGATCAATACTGTCGGCACGAAGATCCAGATTGGCGTCAGAAGCCAGGAGTTCGATCTCAATATCAGGAAATCTGTCCCGAAACTCCGGGAGAACCGGCACCAGGCACTCTTGTACGAACGAAATACTTGCTGTCATTCGCAAAGTGCCACGTGGCGACACAGCGGTTGTCCGAGCTTCATCGCCTGCTGCCTCCAACTCTTCAACCAGTGGCGCGATTCGATTGAGGTAGAGTTCACCCTCACCTGTTGCCGCGAGACTGCGGGTGCTGCGCTGGAACAAACGGAATCCAATATCCTGTTCCAGCTGGGCAATGACACGAGAAACGCTGGAGGCGTCGAGATCCAAGATCCGTGCGGCGGCTGCAAAACTTCCTAGGTCCCGAACGAGCAATGCGGTTTTAAGGGCTGCAAGATCCATTCATGCACAATACGCACGACTTCAGTGATCAGCGACCTATTTTTCGAGTTGGCGCATGAAATTAAGTCTCCTTTGCCAGACAAGAAGGAGGCAAAGTCATGACACAATTGCTCCGCATCAACTCCAGTTCACGCTTAACCGGTTCTCATTCAGCCGCGATAGCAGATGCATTTGAAGCCGGTTTTCGCGCAAAACATCCGGCCTGCACTGGCATCACAAGAAATGTCGCAAATGGTTCCATTCCTTTCATCGCCCAATCAACCATAGAAGGGTTCTATGCTCCTCAAGAAAAACTGTCGGGAGACCAAAAAGCGGCGACAGCCTTGTCTGATAAGCTGATCGCCGAAATTCAAGCATCGGATACGCTGTTGCTTGCGGTTCCGATATACAACTTCACCATTCCGGAAGCCCTCAAGGCTTGGGTGGACCAGATCTGCCGCATCGGACACACATTTGCCATGGACGAAAACGGATTCCAGGGATTGGTGAAAGCAAGACGTGCGATTGTTGTCGCACATACGGCGCGGAAGGCTACCACTCTACTGAACCGTTCTGAGTTGCGAACTTCGTTCAGCCCCATCTAACACTCCTGCTGGCATTTCTGAGATCTGAAGATGTCGAGTGCATAAATGTCCAAGGCACAGCAACAAGCACTCCTGGCGATGTCGAAGAGCGATAAAACAGCGCCAGGATACCACGCACGGTATTGTCTAAAACCCAAGCTGGTCCCAAGTCTTTAACAACTCTTCGCAGCAATTACATTTTTGCTGGAAAGTCGCAGGAAGACGAGCAAACTTTCAACTGCTAATGCCCAACCCATTAACCTCAGGCGGCAAGTTTTTGAGTGTCCATGAATTCGTCATACGGTTTCGGCCGATACCCAAAGAAGAAATAATCAGCCTTAAAATGGTTCACTAAATACCAGTACAGATCTTCTCCAAGCTCAACTGGCTCTGAGTTCTTGCCCGAATTTTCCCATGGGAAGGGGCTGGAAATGCTAAAACGCTCGGCGATCTCGCTAACATCCAGATCTTCAACTCGCAAAACATAGTCTGGCTCTTTGTTCGATCCAAAATGATGAGTGTATTTGTATTGCTTGGCTAGAAACAGTCGCTGACGGGCCAATATCGTGGTGAAAAAAGTTAGCGGATCATAGGAATGGATGTCGGGGAACGCCTTTAACATTGTTCCTTGATATGATTCATGCGTCATAAATTTATAGAGTGACAATGCACGTTTTATCGGTTCACGGACGCATACAATTACTGTGTATTCGTCCCAAAGATTGACCGGTGTGTCATAACTCGGAAACCCATGATTTATTCGCCCCTCAAACCCCAACCACTTTCGAAAACTTTTCCCTGCGGCCTTTGGGTTATGGACAAAAATCAGTTTTCGTTTGTCACAGATGTTTGGATTTCGGAGTGATTTAAAGGCAAGTGTTGGTTGCGGCATATCTATGAATCACCAATTTGATCAACATGCGTACAAAATACAATTAAACACTATCTATGATAGATTTTTCCGCCAATATAAACAACTTATAGAAGAATAAATATTATAATATTGATATTAATTACAATATTACGAAATATCTGAACACTCGTTCTTTTCAACTATGTGTAGAGTTCTGCTCTCCGATTTGGCTATCGCTAGTCTCTTTCTGTGAAAAGTTGTGGCCAAGGTACGTGACTGCGTTGGCACAAAAAGTCCTCGCCGGACTTGCGAAAACAGCAACCCTTTCCGGTTGCTTTTCCCAGAAACCTCCCATATAAGCGCCCGGTCCAGAGTCGTCCGGCTCGTTTTGGACTGGATTTTTGCGTTCATGCGCAGGACCTTTCAAAACAACCAAGGGCATGCCGTGTTGGCTCTGAATGCACCAACAATGAAGTGTCTGCTTGCAGGCACACCAAAGAAAGGATGCAAAATGCCCAAGTTGAAGACGAAGTCCGGCGCTAAAAAGCGCTTCAAGGTGACTGCAACCGGCAAGGTGAAAACCGCACAGGCCGGCAAGCGCCATGGCATGATCAAGCGCACGAACAAATTCATCCGGAACGCCCGTGGCACCACCACGCTGAGCGATCAGGATGCAAAGATCGTGAAGCAGTTTCTGCCATACGCCTAACGCCAGCCTTTTAAGGAGATCACCTAGATGTCACGCGTCAAAAGGGGCGTTACCGCCCACGCTCGTCACAAAAAAGTTTTGAAGGCTGCTAAAGGTTACTACGGCCGCCGCAAGAACACCATCCGCGTCGCCAAGCAGGCCGTCGAGAAAGCGGGTCAATACGCTTATCGCGACCGTAAGGCCAAGAAGCGCAATTTCCGCTCTTTGTGGATCCAGCGCATCAACGCGGCAACCCGCCAGCACGGCATGACCTACGGCAACTTCATCAACGGCCTGAACAAGGCTGGCGTAGAAGTCGACCGCAAGGTTCTGTCCGACCTCGCCATCAGCCAGCCGGATGCCTTCAAGGCACTGGTTGACAAGGCTCAGGGCGCCCTGGCTGCATAAGTTCGATCGAACTTAAACGGAATAAAAAAAGCGCGGTCTTTCGGGACCGCGCTTTTCTTTTGAAGAAAAGCCTCATTCCTCTCCGCGTCATCCTCGGCAAAATGCCGAGGAGCCATGTTTCGGATAACTTATGGATGTTCGGAACACGTCCCGACATGACGCTAAAGGGGCGCTACGCTCAAAGCCCTTCAAAAAGCGCAGTTGAGAGATAGCGTTCTGCAAAAGAGGGAATAATGACAACAATGGTTTTGCCAGCCATATCATCCCGCTGACCGACCTTGATGGCTGCAGAGAGTGCCGCGCCGGAAGAGATGCCGACCGGAATTCCCTCGGTTTTCGCGACTTCGCGGGCCATGGCAAAGGCGTCCTCATTACTTACTTTGGCAATCTCATCGAAGACACCGGTATCCAGCACACCCGGCACAAAACCCGCACCAATTCCCTGGATCTTGTGCGGACCCGGCTGGCCTCCGGAGAGGATCGGGCTGTCTTCCGGCTCGACAGCCACCACATGAAGGTCCGGCTTGCGTTCCTTTAGGGTCTGCGAAACCCCGGTGATAGTGCCGCCGGTTCCAATTCCGGAAACAAAGACATCAACCGTGCCACTGGTGTCGTTCCAGATCTCTTCCGCCGTGGTGTTCCGGTGGATTTCCGGGTTGGCCGGATTCTCGAACTGTTGCGGCATGACAGCACCATCGATCTCGGACAAGAGTTCTTCCGCCCGGGCGATCGCACCCTTCATGCCCTTGGCCCCTTCTGTAAGTTCCAGCTCAGCGCCCAGGATCTTGAACATCTTGCGGCGTTCCACAGACATGGTTTCCGGCATGACCAGGATAAGCCGATATCCCTTGGCCGCCGCCACAAAGGCGAGCGCGATCCCGGTGTTCCCGGACGTCGGCTCCACAAGGGTCGTCTTGCCCGCTTCAATCTTGCCGTTGCGTTCCATAGCATCGATCATCGCAACGCCAATACGGTCTTTGACGCTGGCGATCGGATTGAAGAACTCCAGCTTGCCGAGAAGAGTTGCCTTGACACCATGAGCATCCGCTAGACGATCCAAACGAACCAACGGCGTGTCACCGATGGTGTCCGTGATCGAGGAGTAGATCTTACCGCGTCCGTGCGTCTTGATTGTCATGGAAGTCTCCCAGCTAAAACGAATGCAGTGCCAATCGCACCTTTCTAAATTGTGACTTCAAGATAGTACGGCACCGCGGGAGATATAAGGGGAAGAACCCCTAGAGAGCGCGCCCTCCGTAAAATGCCTTTTCACGAAAGGCTCACGGCTTAGAAAACAGCAAACCTGGAAGTGCGGCCATGTCGTCGAAGAGATGCGCACCGGCATCAGACAGCGCTTCACGGTCGCAGGCTGGATCTTCGACATACGCATAAACAGCCATACCGGCGGACCGCGCCGCCTGCACGCCCGGCAAACTGTCTTCAATGACAACACAGTCTTCCGGCGGATATCCCATCGTACTTGCTGCAAGAAGAAACACATCGGGTGCCGGTTTGCCGTTGACGCAGTCTTCTGCGGAAAACAGCTTGCCCTCAAGACGGGGCAACAGCCCTGAACTGCCAAGTGTAGTCCGCATCTTGGCGTATTTGCCGGACGAGCCGACACAAAAAGGCAGGTTGCGCCGGTCCAGCTCGTCCAAAACATCAGCGACGCCGGTGATCGCGGGAACGCCCGCCGCGAATACTTCCAGATCGCGTTTTCGCACCTGATCGGGCCAATCGTCTGGCAAGTCACGGCCGATCAAAGCCTCAACCATCTCTTTGACGTTTTCCAGGGTCCGGCCCATGAAGCGCTGCTGGCACTCTGGACCGGTGATCGGAAACCCGAGTTCCGTCACCATCTCCGCAAGACTGGCATTCACCATCCGCTCGGTGTCCACCAGAACACCGTCGCAATCGAAAATGACAAGTTTCGGATTCATGGTGAAGTCCCTTGTGTCTCAGTCCTAGCGCTGTCCAGTCGACCCGAAACCACCGGTTCCCCGGCTTGTTTCGGACAGGATCTCGACTTCTTCAATTTCAGCCTGCAGCACGGGCGCGATCACCATCTGGGCTATGCGATCACCACGCGAAATCTCAAACGCCGTATTACCGAGATTGATCAGGATCACTTTAACTTCGCCGCGGTAATCCGCATCAATTGTACCCGGTGTGTTCAGCACCGTTACGCCGTTTTTCGCGGCAAGACCGGACCGGGGACGAACCTGGGCTTCAAAGCCGGCCGGCAATGACATCGCCAGGCCCGTCGGCACCAGCGCCCGGTTTCCAGGTTGCAGCGTCAGATCGTCGTCCACGGCTGCAAGCAGATCCAGGCCTGCGGCCAAATCACTTTGATAGGCCGGTAGAGGCAAATCCTGCCCATGATCGAGGCGTTTGATTTCAAGCTTGATGGTCATGCAGCCGTCCCATTTCGTTTGGCAACGGTTGACGACATTCGCAGGAACCTGTCAAGCACAGCTCGGCCATGAAGCGGATAAGCGAAAAATATCAAAAGGCTACTTGAAGCCGTCACGCTGTCCTGAAACTATCTGCCGTATCGGAAAGTTTTTCGAGCTGGGAGACCTTAAGAATGAAGTATTTGCTAAGCGCGATTGCCGCGGGAGTGATTTTCGCCGCCGGCATGACGGCACAGGCGCAGACCGTCGGGTTTGCCGATGCCATCAAGATCCTCGCCGTCAGCTGCGGCGCAGACATCGACAAGTATTGCAAGTCTGCGACCCTTGCCAACAACGGAATTGGCCAGTGCCTTGATCAAAACCAGGCCAAGGTCTCGCAAAAATGTAATGCAGACCGGGCCGTTGTGGCCGGCCTTATTGCAGAACGGCTGGCCGCTCAAGCCGCTGCGCCGGAGATCTGCGCACGCGATGCCACCCAGTATTGCAAAGGCGTCAAACCTGGTGCCGGTCACATCCTGCGCTGCCTACTCAAGGCACAACCATCGGTCAGCGAGAAGTGCAACACCGCGATTGACCTCGCCGGATACCGCTAAGCCGGGTTAAGGAGATTTTTCATGAAAAACCTGTTTTTTGCTAGCGCGGCTGCATGTGCACTTTGCTTCTCGGTAACAGTTGCCAGCGCTCAAACTGAACTAAGCCGCAATCAGATCATCAACTCGCTTCAAGGCGCCCAACAGAAGGTGGAAGTGAGCGCGGATGCGCTTCAGCGCGCCGCTCTGGAAAACATCCAGAAGTATCCGGGTGCGGATTCACCGCAAACCATCCCGATGTATCAGCAGCTCGCGTCCTTGCGTCAGTTCAACATCGAAATCACGTTTGACTTCGATTCTGCGCGTATCCGGCCAGAATCCTATGAGGCCGTCGGATTGATTGCCGATGCACTGCATACGCCGTATCTCCAAGGCCAGACGTTCTTCATCGTCGGACATACCGACGCCAAAGGGGACCGGACATACAATCTGGAACTATCTCAGCGGCGCGCCCAAGCCATTCGTGAGGCCCTGGTGACGACATTCCAGGTACCGGGCTCCACCCTCTTCTCGGTTGGTCTTGGCGAAGAGCAATTGCGCGATCCGGCAGACCCGTTTGCCGCCGTGAATCGCCGGGTGCAGCTCATCAATATGGGCTATAACTAAGTTATAGTGGTGCGGGTGCTCAGCGCCCGCACTACCATGTGCCGCACGTCTGATTACGTCATTCAAAATATCTAATTTCGATATTTCGCGCTCGTTGTTTGACTTTAATGAACAATGTGTCAAGCAGCTCTGATCTTCAGAAAAGTCTCGAACGGTTTATTTCTATGATGAGGCCAACATGGCCGTAAGCATGGAGTAGACCAATGCCGGATCATCAAACGCCAATACCTCCTGTTTTCTTCGCCCATGGCGCGCCGACACTGGCCGTGCGGGACACACCGGCGAGCCGCTTCTTGAAGAGTTTCGGCAAGAACATGCAACAGCCGCGCTTCATTTTGATCCTGTCCGCGCATTGGGAAACCGAAGGACTCAAGATCTCGGCTCCAGGACCCTTGCGCACTTATCACGATTTCCGAGGCTTTCCGGACGAGCTTTATGAAATCTCCTATCCTGCATCAGCGGATGCCAGCGCAGTTGAAGAGGTGATTTCTGTCCTAAAGACTACCGGACTGGAGCCTGAGCAAGACGCTGAATGGGGTCTCGATCATGGGGCCTGGGTGCCCTTGTCACTGGCCTTCCCGGACGCAGAAATCCCTGTTATTCAGATTTCGCTTCCAAACGACAGTTCTCCGGAAACGATCTACGCGCTTGGAGCGGCCGTGGCACCGCTGTCGGAAAAAGGTGTCCTGATCGCCGGTTCCGGCAGCACCACCCACAATTTAAGAGCCATTGGGCCGGATGGATCGCAGGTTCCCGACTGGGCAACGGGATTTGATGCCTGGCTCGACAAGGGACTGGATGCAGGGCAATTGAGCTACTTCGACAATTTGGAAGCTGCACCGAATTTTCGGCAGAACCACCCGACAGAAGAGCACCTGTTGCCGCTGTTCTTCCCGTTTGGCGCTGCCGGCGAAGGAAAAAAACCAGAGCTCCTGCACCGGAGCTACGAGTACGGCTCAATCAGCATGAGTTACTATCGGTTCCAGTGATCCGCCCACGACACAGCTGAACTTGAATAGAGCTGCCGCCGCCCTCACTCTGGCTCTAGGCCCAGTTTCTCTGCAGCCCGGGCAATCAGCTGGCGAGCAACATCTTTCTTGTCCATCGCCGGCCAGTCTTCCACACCGTTGGCGCTGACCAATCTGATTGTGTTAGCGTCGCCACCCATGATGCCCGTTGCAGGGCTGACATCGTTGGCGACGATCCAATCGGCCCGTTTTCGCTCCAACTTCGAGGTCGCGTTTTTGATGAGGTCCTGGGTTTCGGCGGCAAAGCCGATCAGAAGTGATGGCCGCAGCGTTTCGTGGTGCCCGACGGTCTTCAAAATGTCCGGATTCTCAGTGAGTTCCAAGCCAGGCGGTTTGCCACTGCCGTCTTTCTTGATCTTCTGATCGCCTTCCGAGACAACGCGCCAGTCAGCGACAGCTGCAGCCATGATTGCGATATCAGCAGGCAGGTTCTGCTCAACAGCTGCCATCATCTCTGCCGCGGATTCAACGTGGATCGTCGTAACATGACCCGGGTCGGGGATCGTCACCGGACCAGAAACCAGTGTCACCCGCGCCCCAGCTGCGAATGCGGCTTCGGCAAGCGCATGACCCTGCTTGCCAGAAGACCGGTTCGCGATATAGCGCACCGGGTCGATCGGCTCATGTGTCGGCCCGGACGTGATCAGGACATGCCTTCCCGCCAACGGCAGTTCCTCGGCTGCAATCGCCTGATCCCGCAAGAGAAGCTCAGCTGCTGCGGCAATGTCCAGAGGCTCGCTCATACGGCCGACCCCGGCTTCTCCTCTTTCGGCCATTTCACCGCTGGCAGGGCCGATGAACGCAATGCCGCGCTCCCGCAAGGTGTCGGCATTTTTTAGTGTTGCCGGGTTTTGCCACATCTTCGGGTTCATCGCCGGCGCAAGCAAAACCGGTTTGTCAGTTGCAAGTAAAACGGCCGTCGCAAGATCATCGGCAATGCCATGGGCCATCTTGGCCATCAGATTGGCCGTTGCGGGCGCGACAAGGATCAGATCATGATCCCGGGCCAAGCGGATGTGACCCACATCATGCTCCGCTTCCCTGTCGAACAGGTTGGTGAACACCTTTTCAGCGCTTAAGGCCCCCACCGCCAGCGGCGTCACGAACTCCTGCGCACCATCCGTCATGATCGGGACAACCCGAGCGCCCCGTTCTTTGAGCCGCCGGACCAGGTCCAGAGATTTGTATGCGGCGATGCCGCCGCTAATGATCAGCACAATCTCTTTGCCGGCAAGCATCGGAACTATACTCCCAGGAGGCGATGGAGGTCAGAAACCGGAACGGAAATCGCGCGGAGCAGCGGACACAACCTGACTGCCGGAACCCGTCACCTGATACACCGCAAGACCGCGTTCATTAAGACCATTCGGCTTGAAGCGGAACAAGCCGTCAATTCCAAGGAATCCGTCCCGGTTTGTCAGGATGCTCTGCTGGAACCGTTGCGGCCCAGCGGAGCGGATCAGGCCCGCCGCCAGTGTGACGCCGTCATAGACAAGGCTGGCGTTCCGCGGCGGTGGCGCGCCGTAGGTCTGTTGATAGCGCTGCGCAAACCCGCGGAACCCGCTGTCTTCAGGACCCGCAAACCAGGATCCGGTCAGTGTGGGGTTGTTCTTGACCTGCGGCGTATCCCACTGGCCCGAGCCAAGCAACTTGATGTTGCCGATCTCGGCATTCAGCCCCATCAATGTCTGCATCACGAGGCCCGGCACAGGTCCGCCCGCCGGGACAAAGAGAGCGTCGATGCTGGTCAAAGAAGACTGAAGGGCGTTGGCTTTGGCGACCAGGTCGGACGTGTCCGAACCACTGACGTTGTAGCGCTGGATCGTTGCAATCCGTCCTCCGGTGCGGCCGACTTCCTGACGGAACGCCGCCTCAACCACACTGCCATAAGAATCGTTCGGCAGGAGGGCTGCATAAGAGCGCTTCTGCTGGCTGCTGGCATACCCAATAATGCGCTTCACATCGCTTTCCGGAAGGAAGCTCAACAGGTAGATGCCGCGCGCGGCAACTGACGTATCTGTCGAAAACGCAATAACCGGAACACCCGCCGCCCTTGCAGCTGAACCGGCACCTGACACTCCCGGCGCAAAGACGGGACCAAGGATCAGCTCTGCGCCTTCAGAGATCGCCTGTTGCGCGGCAGCACGGCCCCCTTCCGTCGTCCCTCCGGTGTCTTTCACCAGAAGCTGCACATCCGAATTTGGAAAGTTTTGAAGCGCCAGCGCAGCGGAGTTTTTGAAAACAGTTCCAATCGACGCATTGCCCCCACTTGAGGACAGCGGCAGCATAAGTCCGACCCGGACCGCACCAGTGCCGATTGTTTCACCGGTCACCTGCGGTTGGGCGCCCGGCTGGATCTGTTCGCCGGGCAACGTTCCTAGGGATGAGCCCAAACAGCCCCCAAGCGCCAGTGTGCTGGCACCGGCCAAAGCGGTTTTCAAGAATGTGCGTCGGCGATGCCGAACAACGGCGTCCGTTTCGTCCATGTGTCTGATTTCCATCCACCCTTTGCCCCAGACTTAAGGATTAACGAATGCGCTGTCCAGTTTTCAGCCGCGCAACGCGGCATGAATGGTGGATTTGCCTTGCATTGCGTGTTTCGGGCAGGTAGCGCAAGAAAATCGGGACATCCTTGAGATCGGAACCGAGTGTTTGAATTAAGGTGAAGGGATCCCTGATGACAGAGCCAGGTGGCGGACAAACAGGTTCCAAAAACCGTTACAGCTTGTCGGAACACGCCTTCACGGCGCCCAATTTGGAACCGGCGCTGTACATTGTCTCCACGCCGATCGGAAACCTCGGCGACATCACTGTGCGGGCACTGGAAACACTCGCGGCTGCGAGCATGATCGCGTGCGAAGATACGCGGATCACGTCGACGCTTACGCAGAAATTCGGCCTCAAGACCCCGCTTCTTCCTTACCACGAGCACAACGCCGATAAGCAGCGACTGAAAATTCTCGGAGAACTTGAAGCTGGCAACGCGGTTGCCCTTGTGTCCGATGCCGGCACGCCGCTGGTGTCGGACCCCGGCTACCGGTTGGTCCGGGACGTTGTGGCCGCCGGATACAAGGTGTTCCCGATCCCAGGCGCTTCCGCCCCCCTCGCAGGTCTGGTTGCGTCCGGGCTCCCCAGCGACACGGTTCTGTTTGCCGGTTTTCTGCCGCAAAAAGGTGGCCCCAAGACCAAGCGTCTTGAAGAGCTTGCCAAAACACCGGCGACACTGATTTTCTTTGAATCGCCCCATCGGACTGCGGCAACCCTGGAACTCATGGCAACGGTTTTCGGCGGAAAGCGAGAGGCGGTGGTCGCGCGCGAGCTCACCAAACGCTTTGAGACCTTTGAGCGGGGAACGCTGCAAGAGCTTGGCAACCGGTTCGCAGATCAAACGGTGAAGGGCGAGATCGTCATTCTGGTGGGACCGCCAGAGGAAAAACCGGAAGCAGATGCAGAAGACCTCGACACCCTGCTCCGGGAAGCGCTCTCGGATATGCCCGTCAGCGCAGCCGCTAAACAGGTTTCCAAGGCAACGGGTCTGGATCGCAGCGAGGTCTACAAACGCGCGCTCGAACTCAAGGCAGGTAGCTGACCGTGGCAAAGCGCGACAGCCACGGAACAGAAAGCCGCCGCAAAGCTCATACGCGTGGTCTTTCTGCCGAAAATTTTGCTGCTTGGTACTTGCGCCTGACCGGTTGGCGCATCCTGAAGCAACGCTACAAGACGAAGGCGGGCGAAATCGACTTGATCGCCAAGAAACGCACGACCGTCGCCTTTATCGAGGTCAAGGCTCGTAAATCCCGGCAAGCCGCACTTGAAGCTGTGACCCCGGCCAGCCAACAGCGGATCGTCCGGGCCGCAAAGATCTTCGTTGCAGAACATCCGAAAGCCGGCTTTTTCACACTCCGATTCGACGTCATGATCATTCGCCCGTGGGCCCTGCCTGAGCGGATCGTGAACGCCTTTGAGGCGAGAGACTGACACCAGGCCTCTAGACAAACCCTGTCCCGGACCGCATATCTGCCGCGAACAGTCTTTTGCCCCAAGCGCACCGTTTCAAACGGATGGCGCCCCGCCGGGAGTGGCCTCATGCCGATAAAAGTCGCGGTCCAGATGGACCATATCGAATCCATCAACATTGCCGGCGACAGCGCCTTTGCAATGATGCTGGAGGCCCAAAAGCGCGGCCACGAACTCTATCACTACACACCGGACCGGCTGGCAATGCGTGGGGATGAGGTCTTTTGCGCGCTTGAGCCTGTCACAGTGCGCGATGAAAAGGGCAACCACTTCACGCTCGGTGAGCGGACGCGCACCAACATGCGCGAGATCGATGTGGTGCTGATGCGGCAGGACCCGCCGTTCGATCTGTCCTATATCGCGGCAACGCACATCTTGGACAAGATCCACCCGGACACTCTGGTGGTGAACGATCCAACGGAAGTACGCAACGCGCCGGAAAAACTGTTCGTCACCGAATTTCCGGATTTGATGCCGCCGACCCTGATCACCAAGGACCGGGCGGAAATCGATCTTTTCCGCGAGGAATACGGCGATATCGTCATGAAGCCGCTCTTCGGCCATGGCGGCGCGGCGGTGTTCCGGATCACAAAAGATGATCTGAACTACGGATCTCTGTACGACTTCTTTGCCGCCACATTCCGCGAACCCTGGGTCATTCAGCAGTTCCTGCCGAACGTCAAACACGGCGACAAACGCATTCTCTTGGTCAACGGTGAGTTTGCCGGTGCGGTGAACCGTGTCCCGGCGGCGGGCGATCTCCGCTCCAACATGGTGCGTGGCGGCGCGCCGACAGACAGTGATCTGACAGAACGGGAACGGGAAATCTGCGCCCGCCTCGGACCGTCTCTGCGCGAAAAAGGCCTGATCCTGGTCGGCATTGATGTGATCGACGGCATGTTGACGGAAATCAACGTCACCGCCCCAACCGGCATCCGCGCTATCCAGAACCTCGGCGGCCCGGATGTCGCGGCAAAAATCTGGGATGTCCTGGAGCAAAAAATCACGGGCTGAACCGCAGTCCGGGGCTGCAGCAGCTAGAAAAAAACCCTCACACCAAAGTGTGAGGGCTGAAGTGTGTGCTTAGACAATGCAATAGAGGGCCTGTTCAGGAGCCTCTGTGTCTAAAACACCCGGATGAATTGGTTATTCCTTCTTTAATCCAAAAAAGTTTGCGGTTCGCATTTCCCATGTCGCGTTTCACGATTCGGGCAAACCGCGGCCCGCGTGCATTTAAGGACTGAACTGAGTCGTTTTTCCCGAATGTGACGCGAATTCCTGTTTGGGCTGACCATCTCCTACATACGGCAAGACACAAACCGCCGCAGGTCGATGCGGAACAGTTTAGCTGAATTACTCACTGCCAAAAAAGAATAAACGAGAACAAGACCGTTGCTAAACCGTTAGCGGAAAAGTTTTGTTAACCAAGAAAAATTAGCGTAATTGAAATAGATGACGCAGAGTAAGATCTGAACCCAGTTGATTTGAATATCACAACTCACGATCCATGGAGACGACATGCCCGGTCAGCATCATGTTAAAATACTGAGTGCCGCTGCCATAGTCGCCGGAACCCTGATTCCATACTCCGTGAATGCGGCAGACTTTCCAACATTGGAACCAATTATTGAGGTTCCTCCCGTCAGCAGCTGGACTGGCTTTTATGCTGGCGCGTTCTTGGGCTGGGGATGGTCCGATGACGATGCGACCACAACAGGCACGAGCGGCTTTCAATCCCTTGGCACCACGATTGTCCCCTCTTCCCTTGGCCTCTCGGGAAATGGGGTCCTGGGCGGTCTAACCGCTGGTTATGATTATCAGATCAACAATTTTGTGGCCGGTCTCGAAGGCGACATTTCCTGGGCTGACATCAACAAAAGCAGCTCGTTTACAGGCGCTGCAGTTCTCGGAACCCGCCTTACAACATCCGCAAAGAAGCGGATGAGCTTTTTCAGCACCGTGCGCGGACGTCTCGGCTACGCGGCGTCCGACCGGTTTTTGGTCTTTGCAACAGGCGGCCTGGCCATGGGTCAGGTTGAACTGGAGACGTCCGTCAACGGTGTCGATGCGCCCGCACTTGCATGGAACGGCAGCGATGATGAGTTGAAATTCGGCTGGACCCTTGGCGGCGGTGCGGAAGTCAAAGTCACCGACAACATCTCAATGAAGCTTGATGGTCTCTACTACGATCTGGAAGACAGCAATGTCACAGCCACCGGGAATGCAGCTGTGCGTTCGGTCGGCGCGCTGGATGGCATCGATTATGCTGCAGAATCCGACAACACAGGCTTTCTCGCGCGCCTCGGCGTGAACTACCGTTTTTGATTGGATATCGGACAAGGAGGCCCCCTCAGGCGCTCGGCCTGAGGGGGCTTTTCTTTAGGTACCGCCGTTATTCGGCAGCGTCTGTTGCCAACACACCCCGGCGGATCTGATCTTCCTCGATCGATTCAAAAAGCGCCCGGAAATTTCCTTCGCCGAAGCCTTCATCGCCTTTTCTTTGAATGAATTCAAAGAAGATAGGACCGATGACGGTTTTGGAAAAAATCTGCAGAAGGATCTTGGTCATGCCGCCATCGATGACGCCTTCGCCATCGATCAGGATGCCGTGACGCTTCATCCGCTCGATCGGTTCATCATGACCGTGCACCCGGTCACGGGACATCTCGTAGTAAGTGTCCGGCGGGCCCGGCATGAACTTCAGCTCGTTATCTGCCAGCTTGTCCGTGCTGGTGTAGATGTCGTCCGAGCCAACCGCGATGTGCTGAATACCTTCGCCCTTGTACTTGCGCAGATACTCTTCGATCTGGCTGGTATCATCCTTGGATTCGTTCAACGGAATGCGGATCTTGCCGCACGGCGAAGTAATCGCCCGGCTGACAAGGCCTGTGATCCGGCCATCAATGTCGAAGAAATGGATCTGTTTGAAGTTGAAGAGGTCGCGGTAAAAATCCCACCACTTGTCCATATTGCCGCGGTAGACGTTGTGCGTCAGGTGATCGAGGTAATAGAAGCCGACCCCTTCCGGTTTCGGATCCACGTCCCCAAGCCAGTTAAATTCCGCAGAATAAGCTGATCCCTTGTCGCCGTAGGCTTCAATGAAATACAGCAGCGAGCCGCCGATGCCCTTGATGGCGGGAACGTTCAGGGTCTTGTCATTGTCGGCATAAGGCTCCGCCCCTTTGGAAATGGCGTGGTCATAAGCCTTTTGCGCATCGACCACCCGCCATGCCATGGATGGGGCACACGGTCCGTGATCTTCAACGAAACGCGTGGCGTGGCTGCCAGGCTCCGAATTCAGAACATAAGTAATGTCACCCTGACGGTAGAGCGTAATCTCTTTGGTCTTGTGTTTCGCGACTGGCACATAGCCCATTTTGCGGAACAAGGTGTCGAGTTTTTCCGGCTCCGGATGCGCGAATTCGACGAATTCAAAACCGTCCGTGCCGGCCGGGTTCTGCGGGGTGATTTGCGCCGGCGGCGCATCGTGCGGGAACGGTCCCATGGCGGATCCTCCTGGAAAGTGCAAACTTTACGTCCAGAATGCCCGGGACCGCGCGCAGGGTGTGTGCAATCTGCGTGATTTGCCGTATAGTGATGCGTGTTTCGTGCGCAGTTAGAGAAAAATCAGCATGCAAATTGCACTAGACAGCTTTGATGTGAAGTTGCTCGCCGCCCTTCAGGAAAATTCAGCCGCAACCAATGCGGAGATTGGCGAAACGATCGGCTTGTCTGCCAGCCAGGTCTCCCGGCGCCGGCAGAAACTGGAGGACACCGGCATCATCCGCCGGTATCGGGCGGCCCTTAATCCCGAGGCCCTGGGCTTTACCGTGACAGCCTTTGTTGGGGTGACCTTGGGCGCCCACAGCCGGGAGAACGCCCGAAAATTCCGCAACATGGTCACCGCCATGCCGGAAGTTCAGGAGGCCCATACGCTCACCGGGGATGTCGATTACATGCTGAAAGTGGTCGTCCGGGACCTGAAAGCTCTCAGCCGGATCGTCAACGACGAGCTCTTGCCCCAAGAAGCTGTCCAGCACGTGAAGTCCTCCATTGCGATGGACACGTTGAAGGACGACAACCTGTTGCCTTTGACGTGAATATCGACACGACGGTCGCTGACCCAAACTGTTTGATGAAAAACGGCTATGAATAACGGCATAACCTTGCGACCGGGCGCAAAAACCCCATCTGAAGAACGATGATTTCGTCCTCGGCGGACATAGGGAGCCAAACATGTTTGATGCAAAATCCTTGCTGGATCAGTTTTTGGGTAGCCAGGGCGGCGCCCCCGGCGGGCAAGGCGGCCAATATCCTGGTCAGAACCAGCGTGGCGGATCCGGTGATCTTCTCTCCCAAGGCAAGGATTTTCTGTCCTCACAAGGTGGCGGCCTGGCGCTTGGCAGCCTTGCCGGGTTGATGCTTGGCTCAAAGTCCGGCCGGAAAATGGGCAAAAAAGCGGTCACTTATGGCGGCTTGGCGCTGGTCGCAGGTCTTGCTTACAAGGCTTATCAGGGCCATCAGGCCAACAAGCAAAACGCACCACGTCCGCACTATCCGCAAGACGAGCCGATCCCGCTGGAAGCCCCGCGCGGCACCGCCTTCGACCCGGCGCAGCAGCCGGGCGGCGAAAATCAGTTCGCAGTCAACCTTCTGACTGCCATGATTTCAGCCGCCAAGGCTGACGGCCATATCGACCGGGACGAGCAGGACCGGATCTTTGAAAAGATTGATGAAGCCGGTCTCGATAGCGAAGCTAAGGCGTTTCTGATGGATGAGCTGCGTTCACCGCTTGATCTCGACAAGGTCGTTGCCAGCGCAACTTGTCCGGAAACGGCCGCCGAGATCTACGCCGCGTCCCGGCTCGCCATTGACCCAGACCATCCAGCGGAAAAAGCATATCTCCAGATGCTGGCCGCCCGGCTTGGCCTCGAAGAGGGTCTGGTGCAGGAAATCGAAATGGCGGTCCGCGAAGCGGAGATGGCCGGGTAACACCTTCAGTCGCTGGGGGATCCGGGGCGTGCTTTACGCCCCCGGTTCCCACCCTTCTGGCGCCATTTCAAATCCTTCGAACTGAAATCCCGGCGCGACGGTACAGCCGACGAGTGTCCATGCTCCGAGTGAGCGGGCTTGCTGCCAGGCCTCACGCGGCACAATTCCTTGCGGGCGCTCTCCGCCAACCAAGTCATTGCCGAGGCGGACCACCTGCGTACTGGTGCCATCCGCGCTTATGGACAGTTCCAGCGCCGCACCGGCATACCAATGCCAGGTCTCCACGGCGTCCACCTTGTGCCAGCGGGATACGATGCCGTCTGGCAACAGGAAATAGATCAGCGTGGAGGCCGCACGCCCTTGCGCGTCCGTGACATCATCACGAAAGGTTTCCGCATAAAACCCACCCTCCGGATGCGGCTGCATCTTCAGGAGGTCAACGATGTTGTCGGCGGAAAGAGTTGGATCAACCGGCATACCAGTCCCGTGGTCTAAGGCAATTGGAACACCTGAATAACAGGTGTTTCCAATCCGCGCCGGAGAATTGTTGGGAGTTGGACAATAATGTCAGTGATTGGGTTTGGACTCAGTGCAAAACGCGATGTCATCGACGGTTTCCCGGAGAGCGGCGACGATTTCTTCGTAGAGCACTTGCATATCGAGGCGGTGGCCACCGCCGTGGGTGAGTGGAATGGGTTCGGCCTGGCTTGCAATTCTCTGCACCACATCCTGGGCGCGTTGTTCCGGAGTCCGTCCGGATGGGTCTAAAGACCTGTCAGTCTTCATGGTTTCTGCCCCTTACAGGATCACAACGACTTGGATATAGGAGCGGTTGGCCTGCGTTTTTAGCGGTCCGGTCAAAGTTTCTTGATCGAGCCGCACCATCAGGCGGGTGGTGAATGCAGCGTCAAGACACTGCTCTACGATCAGGCATTGTCTTTGCGCGTACGGATTTCAGTGAACACAGCCTCTGCCGACTGCCCCGCCATGCCCAGCGCGTCTGCGACCGACGCTTCACCTGCGCGAAGAAACGGGTTGGTTGCCTTTTCCGCTGCCATTGTCGTCGGCAATGTCGGCTTGCCCAGAGCGCGGATGTCGGCGATCTCCTTGGCGCGTGCCTGCAAGGCTTCATTGCCCGGCTCGATGGTCAAGGCAAACTTCGCATTGGCCTCGGTATATTCATGTCCGCAGTAGATCGTGGTTTCATCCGGCAGCCGGTGCATAAGATGAGATAGCGAGGCCCACATCATCTCCTTGTCGCCTTCAAACACCCGGCCGCAGCCCAGCGCAAACAGTGTATCGCCGGTATGGGCAACCTTGATTGAGGGAATGTACCAGGAAATCTGATCCAGCGTGTGGCCAGGCGTTGCAATGGCCTTGACCTCATAAGGCCCACACAAGACATCATCGCCGTCCTCGACGGTCCGGTCGAGCTCTGAGATCTTTTGACGTGACCGCTCCGGACCGATCACCACCGCACCGGTTTTGGTCTTCAACTCTCCGAGCCCCTGCACGTGATCCCAATGATGGTGGGTGATCAGGATATGGCTGAGTTTCCAGCCGGTTTCCGCCAAGGCCGCCTCATAGGCTGCGGCATCCGGCACATCGACAGCCACTGTCGTGCCGCTCTCTCGGTCATGTATGAGAACACCAAAATTGTCGTCCAGGCAGGCAAACTGATGAATTTCGGTGGTGTCGCTTAAAGACATGAGAAGCTCCTCGGCCGGGGATCGGAATGCGCGCCACAGTGGCAAAGACCGGCGCTGCGGGCAAGCCATTGAGGTGTATCCGCTTGGCGGGATTTCAAGTCTTGCGCTCCACAACAGTTCCCTGTTCAATCGCCGTCCGAGCTTCCATCAGGCGAATTTTATGTATCTCGACGTCGTTCATTTGCGGGCCTTTTATGATCTTCCACTTGGGCAGTTGCTGCGAGGCTTGATCGGCGCACCGGTCGCGCAGATGTGGCCGGATCTTCAAGGGCAAAGCCTGTTGGGTCTCGGGTATGCAGGTCCGTTTATGCGCCGGTATCATGGATCGGCCGAACGGGTGGTCTCCGCCATGCCGGCCCCCCAAGGCGCCATCCACTGGCCACGGGAACATGCCAATTCCTGCGCCCTGGTCGAAGATGAGGCTTTGCCGTTTTCCGGCGCGACTTTCGACCGGATCATGCTGGTGCACGCACTGGATCATTGTTCCGATCCATCGGCGATGCTCCGGGAAGTGTGGCGCGTGCTCGCCCCGGGCGGCCGAGTGATCGTTGTTGTGCCCAACCGGCGCGGTTTGTGGGCCCGCTCGGAACTCTCCCCATTCGGCTATGGCCGGCCGTATTCGGGAAGCCAGCTGAAGGAACTCATGAAGAACTGCCAGTTCAATGTCTTGAGCGATTCTGAAGCCCTCTTCATGCCGCCATCGCGGGCGGTCAGCATACAGAGAACGGCGCGGACCTGGGAGAACCTTGGGCGCCGATTCTGGCCGGCATTCGCCGGCATCCTGATCCTTGAAGCGGAAAAGCTGGTGTTCCGCAGTTTGCCGGTCGATGGCAAGAAGAGCCGCCTCCGGGTTCTGCGCCCCGTGTTCATTCCAGATGGTGCAGCGACCGGGTTGAAACCAGTGCGTCGGGAACGGTCGGAGCAGTAGCGCCACATCCGGAATTCTTTTGCCTTTGCTCTGACAGATGCCTATGACTGGGCCGCGCCTGCACACGCTTGTTTTGAGGAATTTTTGAATGACCCGGAGCCCGGATAACGGCGCATCAATCGATACCGCCCGCGCCCGTCTCGCCGAAATCGATGCGCGCATTCACGATGCGCTGGTGGAACGTTACCAAACAGAGACCAATCTCGCCGCTCTGCACGAGGGCGCAGACACCTCCTCCCGAGCCCCAGACTTTGACCGTGATACCGACCTTATCCGGTCATTGGCAGAGCTCAATCAAGGCGCATTGCCGTTGGTTGCCCTTGAAGAAATCTGGCGCGCAATCCTCTCAACAAGCTTATACCCGCCCGCTGGGTCCGCGATTCATCTGGACGGCAGCGGTGATCTCGTGGGCATGCTGGATCTTGCCCGTTACTATTTCGGGTTTTCGGCGGACCTTGTGCCGGGAAGCGATGCCGCGGATGTTGCCGGTGCTGTAAGCGATGCCGTCTCAGACATTGGACTAGTGGCCTTGACCGACCGGGCGGATTTGCCTTGGTGGCGCGGACTGAATGAGAACGGTGCTCAGATCCAGGCCCGCTTGCCCCTCGTTCTTGTTGATGAACGACCGGCAGATTTGCCGGCGCTGGTTCTTGCCAAATCCGACAGGATCATCGACAAGCCGGAAATTGCGGTTTATGACGCGCGTTGGTCTGACCGTTTGCCCGGCAAATTGATGGACCAGGGGATCGAAGTTCTAAGCTTCTACCGCTCGGCGACCGGTGTGGATGCACTGCTTGCCGTTTCCGGCGATCTGCCGGAGGACGCTGTCCTGGCAGCTTGCCTGGAAGCAGGTGCCGCACCAGACGTCTTGAAGGCAGTTGGCGGGTATGCAGCGCCAATTGACGGGGCCAGCGATCCAGATGATGTGTTTGACCCTGCAGATGCAGGGGACTTGGGATGAATGACATGACGATTGCAGTGACTGAAGTCGATCAGACGGCCGTTCAGAGCCGCCCGCAGCCGAAACAAGGCGTGTTGGATATTGCCCCCTATGTTCCGGGCAAATCCAAGGGCTCGCATGGCAAGACGCTTCATAAACTCTCGTCAAATGAAACGCCGCTTGGTTTCAGCGACGCGGTGTCCCAAGCAATCGAAGGCGTTGCAAAGTCTTTGGAGCTCTATCCGGACGGCGGGGCGACCGAATTGCGGGCCGCGATCGGGGATGTTTACGGCCTCAATCCGGATCGCATCATTTGCGGTGCAGGTTCGGATGAAATCCTGAGCATGCTCGCCAACACCTATCTCGATGAAGGTGATGAGGCGATCTATTCTGAACACGGCTTTCTCGTATACGAGATCGCAATCCGCGCCGCTGGGGCAACACCGGTCGTTGCGCCGGAAAAAGACTTCACCACCGATGTGGACGCGATCCTGGAACGGGTGACCAGCAAGACAAAGATGGTGTTCCTGGCCAATCCGAACAATCCGACCGGCACCTACATCCCGTTTGAGGAAGTCAAGCGCCTGCATCAGGCTTTGCCGCCGCATGTTCTTCTCGTGCTGGATGCCGCTTACGGCGAATACGTCCGCCGGAACGATTATGAAAGCGGGATCGAGCTGGCGGCGACTGCCGACAACGTTGTCATGACCCGGACTTTTTCGAAGATCTACGGCCTTGCCAACCTGCGTCTCGGTTGGGGCTTCGGCCCGGCGCACGTGATTGACGCGATGAACCGCATCCGCGGGCCGTTCAACGTATCCGGGGTTGCGATTGCCGCAGGCGCAGCTGCTGTCCACGACCGGGCTTTCGTAACCGCATCGGTTGAACACAACGAAAAATGGCTGCCGTGGGTGACGTCCGAACTGGAAAAACTCGGCCTGACTGTCACTCCTAGTGTTGGCAATTTCGTTCTGGTCCATTTCCCGGACGTTGATGGCAAACGGGCAACAGATGCGGATGCCTATCTTCTGGAACGCGGCTGTGTTCTGCGCTTGGTCGGCAATTACGGCCTGCCGAACGCAATTCGCATGACCATTGGCAGCGAAGAGGCCAACCGCACCGTGGTTGCGCATCTGAAGGATTTTCTGGCGCAAGCCTAAAATAAAAAGACCTTATGACCAACGCCCCCATTTTTGAGCGCATGGCCCTGATCGGGATTGGCCTGATCGGGTCATCCCTTGCCCAGGTTGCCCGCCAGCGCGGCCTTGTGAAAGAAATCGCAATCTCCACCCGCTCCGAAGCGACGCTACAGCGGGCTGAGGAGTTGGGGCTTGGAGACAGCTATTCGGTCGATGCCGCTGTTGCGGTCGAAGGGGCAGACCTTGTCATCCTCTGCGTGCCGGTTGGGGCAAATGAAGCGATCGCAAAATGGATTGCTCCCGCCTTGAAAAAGGGGGCAATCCTGACAGACGCCGGCTCGACCAAAGGGTCTGTTGTCGAGCAGGTCGCGCCGCATGTGCCGGAAGGTGTGCATTTCATCCCGGGCCATCCGATCGCGGGTACTGAACAGTCCGGTCCGGATGCCGGCTTTCCAACCCTGTTTGATCAGCGCTGGTGCATTCTGACACCGCCGGAAAACACCGACCCGGACGCGCTGGAAAAGCTGAAGGCTTTCTGGCAGGGCTGCGGTTCTGATGTCGATCTGATGGATCCCAAGCACCACGACCTCGTGCTCGCGATCGTGTCTCACCTGCCGCATGTCATTGCCTACAACATCGTTGGCACGGCCGACGATCTGGAAGCGGTCACGAAATCAGAGGTAATCAAGTATTCGGCCTCCGGTTTCCGGGACTTCACACGTCTTGCAGCGTCTGACCCGACCATGTGGCGGGATGTGTGTCTGAACAACAAGGACGCCATCCTGGAGATGCTGGCACGGTTTTCAGAAGATCTATCGGCCCTGCAAAGGGCCATCCGTTGGGGCGACGGCGACAAGTTGTTCGATATGTTTGAGCGAACCCGCAGCATCCGCCGCTCGATCATTGAAGCGGGTCAGGAAACCGATGCGCCGGACTTCGGACGCCATTCGGGCGACTGACTGGGCTCTAGGGTCAGGACCTATTAATTTGAGCGTGTGACGATGTAGTCTGCCAATGCGTTGAGCGCAGTGGCCTTGCTCCCATAAGGCGCCATCAGGCCATGGGCTTCCTGAAGAAGCCCCCGCAACTCAGCGCGGGTCTTGTCTATGCCCATCAGACCGACAAGCGTTGCCTTGCCGGCTTCCGCGTCCTTGCCCGTTGCCTTGCCCATGGCTTCCGGACTTGCTTCCACGTCCAGAAGATCATCTGCCAGCTGAAAGGCGAGGCCGATGATTTCTCCAAAGCGGGTCAAGCGGTCCACATCGGCATCTGAAGCATCGCCCAAAATGGCGCCTGCCCGGCAGGCATAGCGCAAAAGCGCACCGGTCTTCATCGATTGAAGGTGGCGGATCTCAGCTTCGGACCGGTCCCGGTGCTCCGATTCCAAATCCAGCATCTGCCCCCCGGCCATGCCGCCAATGCCGGACGCCCGGGCAAGCTCGCGGCATAATCTTAACCGGGTTCCTGCCTCCGGATGCACCGCCTCATCGGTGATGACATCAAAAGCCAGCGTCAAAAGAGCGTCACCTGCAAGAATGGCGGTCGCATCATCATAGGCCTTGTGCACCGTCGGTTGCCCACGGCGCAGATCATCATCATCCATGGCTGGCAGGTCATCATGAACCAGCGAATAACAATGGATGAGTTCCAGGGCACAGCCCGCCTGCACCACCCCTTCATCTGCCCGGCCGAAAAGCCCTGCCGCATCCATGACCAGCACCGGGCGCAGACGTTTGCCGCCGTTAAGCGCGCCATGACGCATGGCATTCGCGAGCCGCTCCGGACGGGAAATTTCGCCATCGCTCGGGTGGTTCTGCAGCAGGCTGGTCAGAGCCGTCTCGATGCGTCCGGCCTGCGCCGCCAGATGGGATTTCAGGTCAAATGTCACACGAGGGCTCCAGAGCCGGGTTTACAGTCTTTGCCAATGGGGTTTCCCTGAAGCGAAATCGCTGTATCGTCAAGGCTTGTCTTTGGAATTAGTCCGCTTTTGCCTACCCGCCGCACCGGCCGCAATCCCTTGGAGAATTTACATATGAAATTGCTGTCCAGCTTGCTCCGCACCTTCATCAAGAACGGACGGATGCGCGTTTATGATGTGTCCGGTGGGTTGCATGAATTCGGATCCGGCGAGAACGGACCGACTGTCACAATCAGGCTGCATGACAAAAAACTTTACACGTCGCTGTTTCTCAATCCGGAGCTGGCAGCAGGCGAAGCCTACATGGACGGCACGCTCACCATGGAGGAAGGGTCGACCTGCTACGATTTCTTGTTTCTGTTTTCGATCAACCGGGCACCTTTGGGAGCGCATCCGGTCCAGGGGCTCCTTCGCAAGGGCTGGAAGGCTTTCCGCCGCCGCCAGCAAGCCAACAGCGTCGACAAAGCCAAGAAACAGGCGCGGCATCACTATGATCTCTCAACCGACCTCTACCGCCTGTTTCTTGATGACGGGATGAATTACTCCTGCGCCTATTACACGAGCCCCGACGAAAGCCTTGAGGACGCCCAGGCGGCCAAACTGACCCATTTGGTCGCAAAGCTCGACCTAAAGCCGGGCATGGAGGTACTGGAAATCGGCGGCGGCTGGGGATCGCTCGCGATCCAAATAGCGAAGGCCGGCGCCAAGGTCACCTCGCTGAATGTATCGCCTGAGCAGGTAAAGATCGCCGAGGAACGCGTTCGCGAAGCCGGCGTTGAAGACAAGGTCACGTTTGTCCTCAAGGATTACCGGGAATTTGAAGGCCAGTTTGATCGGGTGATTTCCGTTGGCATGATGGAGCATGTCGGGATCGGTCACCAGGATGAGTATTTCGCCAAGGTGAAGGAGTGCCTGACCGACAACGGCTTTGCCGTGATCCACTCGATCGGCCGCATGACCCCTCCAGGAACCACCGGTCCGTTCTTCCGCAAGTACATTTTTCCCGGCGGCTATGTGCCGGCGCTCTCGGAAGTCTTTGCATCGACCGAACGCCTTGGGCTATGGGTGTGCGACGCAGAAATCCTGCGTCTGCACTACTATTATACCTGCCGGGATTGGCGGGTGCGGTTCCTGGACAAGTGGCAGGAAGCAGCCGATCTTTACGACGAACGCTTCTGCCGAATGTGGGAATTCTATCTGTGTGCGGCGGAGCTCGGGTTCCTGCACGGATCGAACATGGTGATGCAGTTGCTTTTGTCGAAAGAGCGCGACGCCGTGCCGATCATCCGGGACTTTATCGTCGACAACGAACGGGAAATGAATGCCACGGGCTGAGGCCAAAACGGACAAGACCCGAAGGTCCGAACATGGGATCTTGACCTGGAAGGGTTTCCGCAGGCGGCTGGTGCAGCTTCTCGTGGTTCTCTTATTGGTGCCGCCGGTCCTGACCGTGATCTACTCTGTTGTGCCACCGGTCAGCACTTTGATGCTCGCCCGTTATGTGCAATTTCTCTGGGTGGACAGGCAATGGGTTCCGCTGGAAGACATATCGCCCAATCTGATCCGCTCGGTTATTGCGTCGGAAGACGGCAGGTTTTGCATCAGTCACGGGGTAGACTGGGGCGCCTTGCGGGAACAGGTCGAGGCGTTGAGTGAGGGGGAGCGTCCGCGGGGCGCCAGCACCATCACCATGCAGACGGCCAAGAACCTCTTTTTGTGGAATGACCGGTCCTACATCCGCAAGGGCCTGGAAATTCCGCTCGCGCTCATGCTGGACGCGATCCTGACCAAAAAACGGATCCTGGAAATCTATTTGAATATCGCCGAGTGGGGTGAGGGAATTTTTGGGGCAGAGGCAGCTGCCCACGCCTGGTTTGGCAAACCTGCCAAAGACTTGAGCAGACGAGAGGCAGCCCGGCTGGCAACTGCTCTACCCAATCCGCTTGGCCGCAACCCGGCCAAACCGTCAGCAGGACACCAGCGCCTGGCGTCCAAGAACGTCGCCCGCGTCCGCAGCGCCGGGCCAATTTTCAAATGTGTTCTGGGGAAATAATCACAAGCCCCTATCCGCTGGCCGGCATCCCGCCTATCAGGTCAAAAGAAAATTTCATCAATGGGGTGGCAAAACGTCGGCGTTGCCTGTATAACGCCGCGCATTCGAACACCTGCGTGCAGCCACGCCCCGGGCTTTCCCGGTCCGGGCCGCATGGGTATGGACCACGGAGAAAAACAAAATGGCCGTTCCAAAGAGAAAAACCTCGCGCATGAAGCGCGGTTTTCGCCGTTCTTCGGACGCCCTGAAACAGCCGACCTATGTCGAAGACAAGGATTCGGGCGAACTGCGTCGCCCGCATCACGTTGATCTGAAGACTGGCATGTACCGGGGCCGTCAGATCCTGTCCGCTAAGGACGACGCCTAAGACGGACATGCTTTCGGGCTGGTCCTGAAAGCAGCCGTAATCAGGCTGGATCGCCGTATGGCAAAACAAGATTGAGGCTGACCTTGTTCCGACAGGTCGGCCTTTTTCTTTTTGGGGCATACTGCAAAAAACACTAGAGTGCCGCTGTGGCGGCGCAAAGTCGATGGTGCCGGCCAAATGCGGCCGCGAGGGGTCACGTCCTCCCGCCACACCCTCGAGTTTCTACATGGGTCGTTTTAGAACAAACACCCAAAGATACTCGACCACTTCAAAAGCGATCAGCTTTAGGCGCGAAACCGTTGCCGGTTTAGCGCCCGCGGATCTAGACAACGCTTCGCACTGAACGACGAAAATGCTGTTGGCGGCTTCTTGCTGAGTGCAGCGCGGACCAACTGAAACAGGCGTACCCACAGACTTCCACAGAGACTTTCCGGGCCGAAGTTGCTAGACCTTCTGCGAGGATCTTCTTGTTTCACACCGGAGCCGCCTGATGCGCCTGTTATCCGCTCTTCCGTTCACACTGTTCGCTCTTTTGATCTACAACGGCTTTGCGTTCACCGCAGGCGCGGCGGACCCGAATTTCTGGTCAACGCCGGTCCTCTCGATCGTAATGGTCTCCGGTGCCGACTTTCAGCTGCTCGCCAGCGATCTCCTGATCACGGCGGGCCTGTTTTTCTTGTTTATCGAAATCCTGAAAGCCACACGGATCGGTAAAGCCGCCGTCGTCGATCACATGCTGTCCGTGCTGGTGTTCGTTGCCTTCCTGGTGGAGTTCCTGATTATTCCGCAGGCGGCAACGTCCGTGTTCTTCATCTTGATGGTGATTGCCCTGATCGATGTCATCGCAGGTTTTTCAATCTCCATCACCGGCGCCCGCCGCGACGTCGCCTTCGGCCACGGTGAGATGCATTAATTCAACTAGAAACAGCAGCGATTATCGAAGGCTTGATCAAGCCTCTTCTTCGTCCTCGACAATCGCATGTTTCTGAATCAGGGGAAGCTGGGTAAGGGTAAAAATCAGGGTGATCGGCATGACCCCGAAAACCTTGAAGCTGACCCAGAAGTCGGTCGAGAAACTGCGCCAGACGATCTCGTTGATCGCCGCCAAGACAAAGAAAAAGACGCCCCAGCGGAAGGTCAGCTTGCGCCAGCCTTCGTCGGTCAATTTGAACGCGCTGTCGAACACATACCCGAGCAGGGCCTTGCCGAAGAACAGACCTCCAAGCAGGATGGCCCCGAACAGGCTGTTGACGATGGTCGGCTTCAACTTGATGAAAAGCTCATCGTGGAGCCACAAGGTCAGTGCACCGAACACGATCACGACCACGCCGGAGACCAGCGGCATGATCGGCAAACGCTTCGTCAGAGAGAGTGAGACAACCAGCGAGATGGTGATCGCCACCATGAATGCGGCCGTTGCCAGAAAGATCGGTTCACCTACCGCCTGGAGGACCGGAAAACTCTCCGCGATTTGTTCGCCCCTGGAATTAAAGAGAAAGAAAACGCCGAGCGGTCCCAACTCCAAGGCCAGCTTCAAAAGCGGCGACAGTTCCTTGCGGGACGGGTCATTCGGGGCGCGTTCCAATTCCATAAAGTCTCTCCGGTGCTCAGCTGTCCCGGAAATAGGGATAACCGGGGCGGCCGGTCAAGGCTTGGGGCGCGATAAAGCGCTCAAACCGTCCGGAAAGACACCATGGTCAAGGTTTTCGCCCCGAAACCAAATGGATATTCAAGTTGGCAAAACACCGGCCAGCACGGTCCCGCTCTTCAAGATCCTGCCAGAACCTTGCGTTTTCCGATGACGTGATGACGCCTGCTTCGACACTGCGGGCCGTAATATCGCCAAGGACGCACATGCGGTTGAGGTCGGCCAAACTCTCGAACAACAGGGAATGCACACTGTGGTGGGTCAACTCCGTTTGCGTTCCGATCAAATCCACAAGGTCCCGGCCAATCCGCGGATTGACCAGGGCACAGGCATAAACTGCGGCAACCTTTGTTGCGATCTCCGGGGCGCTCGAGGCAATCACAAAACTTCCCCAATCCGGCTCGGCCGCGCAGAGGATGCCGCCGGGCCTGACGATCCGGAGCATCTCGGCAATCGCCACCTCGGGCTCCGGGATGTGTTGCAGAGACCGGTCAATGCGAACGGCATCAAAGGCACCTGTGTCAGCGGCCAAGGCCTTGATGTCGCTTTGCTGGAAGTGGATGGAGGCATCGATGCCGCGTGCTGCGGTCTGAATGCGCGCCTTTGCCGAGGCGAGAAACTTGGCGCTCAGGTCAAACCCTGTCACCGCTCCTCTTGGAACCAGCGCTTTCAGATGCGGCAGGTCGAAACCAAGGCCACAGGCAACATCTGCAACGTGGCTCTCGGGCGACAGCTCCAATAGTCCATACGAGACCTCCTTGTAGGCCTGAAAACCTGGATGCGCAGCCATCAGGTGTAAGAGGCCTTCCAGATTTTCCAACTCCGAACCGGAAAACGCGTCTGCATTCTGGTAAGCTTGCGCAAGGAATTTCATAAATCACCGCCGCCCATAAAACGTATAAGGCAATCATTGCAAGTGAGAGTTGCGCGCGCAAGGGATTATCTTCTTATGGCTGGGAGCACGCCAACAGGTTTGCGCCGCCCTGCAACTGCCTTTGTCTACGCGGCGCTGACTTTTGCGATTGCGGTCGGTCCGGCAGCGGCCGTCACACCGATTGACTGGCCTGATCTCAAGGACCCGGCTGCCGCCCGGTATGAGGACCCTTTCGAAGCGCTCTACCTTTCCGAACTCAGGTCACTTGCAGCAGTTTACAGGATCCGAAATGGGCTGAAGAGCGGTGGGCTGACCCTTGAGGAGCGCGCCAAGCTGGAGCGCCGCCTGAAGGATGAGGAGGCCAAACTTGCCGCCGCAGGGATCCAGACCGATCAGCTTCTCGCCCAGCGCGATGAGGTCGCCAGGAAAAGAGCCGAAGCGCGTTTGAAGGGCAATTCGGATCTCGCAGGCAAAGATGTTGCAATCACCGGCTACATGATCCCGGTCTTGGATGAAACGGGCGCTGCGAAATACGGCTATCTCGTTTCTGGCTATGGCATGTGCAGTCATGTCCCGGCACCTGCGCCCAACCAGATCATCTTCTACAGGCTCGAAGAAGATTGGGCAGAGGCCGAACTCTATAAACCCGTTCTTCTGCAGGGCCGCCTGGATCTGAGTGTCTCAAGACAGACAATCAATCTTCTGGATGGCGATGTGACAATCACCGCATCCTTCGACATGGACGTGACCGATATCCGGGCGCTGGAGCCGCAAAAAAGAGATGTCGGGGACCGCGGCTTCCGCTCCTTCACACGGTAGCCTTAACAGCAAAAAGGCGCCCGCAGGCGCCTTTTCGTCAGATTGAACCGTCAGGCTTTAAGCCATGTACTGGCCACCGTTGATGGTCATAACAGCGCCTGTCATGAAACCGGCCTTGTCGGAAGCCAGATAGACAACTGTCTCTGCAATTTCTTCCGGTTTGCCAAGTCGGCCAACCGGGATACCGCCAACGATGGATTCCAGGACCTTCTCCGGCATGGCTGCAACCATGTCGGTGCCGATGTAGCCCGGGCACACGCAGTTGACGGTGATGCCCTTGAAGGCGTTTTCCTGAGCCAGCGCCTTTGTAAAGCCGATCACACCGGCTTTTGCGGCGGAGTAGTTGGTCTGGCCCATCTGACCCTTTTGGCCGTTGATGGACGAGATGTTGATGATACGTCCGGAGCCCCGGCTGCGCATGCCGTTGATCACCGGGTGCGTCATGGTGAACATGGAATCAAGGTTGGTGGACATCACGGCCCGCCATTGATCGAAGTCCATCTTGTGGAACATGCCGTCACGCGTGATGCCGGCGTTGTTGACCAGAACTTCAACTGGACCGAGATCGCTTTCCACCTGGGCAATGCCGGCAGCGCAAGCGTCCGGATCGGAAACGTCCCACTTGTAAACATGAATGCCGGTCTCTGCCTTGAAGGCTTCAGCCTTCTCGGTGTTGCCGGCGTAAGTGGCCGCCACGGTGTAACCCGCTTCCTTCAATCCGCGTGAGATTGCCTCGCCAATACCGCGGGTGCCTCCGGTAACCAATGCCACCTTGCTCATGTATTCCCCTCCTGGTTTCCCCTCTACGGCCTTTCCGGCACGTTTGAGTTCATTACAAGTCTATTCCGGGATGTAGTCATGGCAGGGCGCCTCCTGCCCAACCATGACCAATGTCAAAGAAACCTCTCTATGGTTTCAGACTTTCGGGTAAGCCGTCTTAGCGCTCCAGGCACATGGCAACGCCCATGCCGCCGCCGATGCAGAGCGTGGCAAGGCCTTTCTTGGCGTCGCGGCGTACCATCTCGTGCAGCAAGGTGCAGAGAATGCGGGCACCGGACGCTCCGATCGGGTGACCGATCGCGATGGCACCGCCGTTGACGTTGACGATGTCCGGGTTCCAGCCCATGTCCTTGTTGACCGCACATGCCTGAGCAGCGAACGCTTCATTGGCTTCCACCAGATCCAGCTCTTCCGCGGACCAGCCGGCTTTTTCCAGCGCTTTGCGCGAGGCCGGGATCGGACCGGAGCCCATGATGGTCGGGTCAACACCGGCTGTGGCCCAAGAGGCGATCTTGGCAAGCGGGGTGAGGCCGCGCTTTTCAGCTTCCGCAGCGCTCATGACAACAAGGGCTGCGGCGCCGTCATTGATGCCCGACGCGTTCGCAGCGGTCACGGTGCCTTCCTTGTTAAAGGCCGGGCGAAGCTTTTGCATGGCGTCGATTGTCGCCCCATGGCGGATGTACTCGTCATCCTCGACAACGATGTCGCCCTTGCGGGTCTTCACAGTGAACGGGGTGATCTCGTCCTTGAACTTGCCGGCCTTCTGGGCAGCTTCCGCCTTGTTCTGGGAGGCAACGGCGAACTCGTCCTGCTGCTCACGCGTGATCTGCCATTTCTCGGCAACGTTCTCTGCGGTCTGGCCCATATGGTAGCCGTTGAACGCGTCCCACAAGCCGTCCTTGATCATGGTGTCGACCATCTTGTAGTCGCCCATTTTGTAGCCGGCACGCATCGGAGCGCAGTGCGGCGACATAGTCATGTTTTCCTGACCACCTGCGATCATGACGGTCGCATCACCGGTCTGGATTTGCTGCGCTGCAATCGCAACGGTGCGAAGACCTGAACCGCACACCTGATTGAGGCCCCACGCTGTTGCGCCGTCGGGAATGCCAGCGGCAATCGCAGCCTGCCGCGCCGGGTTTTGGCCCTGTCCGGCGGTCAGAACCTGTCCGAACACAACCTCATCCACATCCGCGCCATCGACCTTGGCCTGCTCCAGAGCAGCCTTGATGACATGCGCTCCAAGCTCATGTGCTGGCGTGTTTGCGAAAGATCCATTGAAAGACCCAACCGGGGTGCGGGTCGCACTGACAATAACAACGTCGGTGGAAGCGCTCATATTACTCTCCAAACTTCTGGCCGTCTGTTGGCCTTGGATGGGTGACCTCTTTCACGGCCTCCCTGAACCGTGACGATGAAGGGACTAGAACTTGCAGCGGGTAGTGTGTCAACCGTGACAACCCCTATGACGGTGTTGTTTTCGCTGTTGCGGCATTATCCTTTCGTCACTGCACATAAAAAGGCTGGCACGAGACAATACGATTGGCTTAGTCTCATAGTCGGAGGAGATGACAGGTCTGCGAAGACATTGTCGTCAATAGATAAACAGCCACTGCAGGCGCGCAGCTGCGGAATGAAAGGCGGAACCATCCGATGGCCAAGACCAGCGAGCCGACAATCATCAAGAAATACGCCAACCGGCGGCTCTACAATACCGGCACCAGCACCTATGTGACCCTTGAGGATCTTGCGGTGATGGTGAAGGGGGAGGAAGATTTTGTCGTTTATGATGCCAAGTCCGGGGACGACATCACCCGGTCTGTTCTGACCCAGATCATATTTGAGCAAGAAGCAAAAGGAACGAACCTTCTGCCTGTATCCTTCCTTCGGCAGCTGATCGGATTTTATGGAGACAGCATGCAGGGCCTCGTGCCCAGCTATCTGGAATACTCCATGACTTCGCTGACCAAGGAACAGGAAAAACTGCGCGCCCAGATGAGTGAAGCTTTCGGCGCGACCGCCTTCGACGCCATTGAAGATCAGGTCAAGCGCAATACGGAAATGTTTGAGCGGGCGATGAAAATGTTCATGCCGTTTCCGACTGGTGAAGGTTCGGCAGCTGCAGCGGCGGGTTCAGACAAGAAACCTGCGCAGCCAGAATCCAGCGACCTGGACGACATGAAACGGCAGCTGGAAGAAATGCAGAAGACGATCAGCAAACTGACTGACAAGCCCTGATCGGATCTCTTTCTGAAACGAAAAAGCGGCGGTCCATCTGAACTGCCGCTTTTGCTTATCTGATCAGCCGCAGTCTGCGACAAGTTTGACGGCCTCAATGCCGGCGACCGCACAGGCTTCATCGTTTTCGGACGTATCACCGGTGATGCCGACGGCGCCGAGGGTTTCACCGTCTTCGTTTTTCACCAGCACGCCACCCGGCACCGGAATGATCGCTCCGCCGGAGGCCCCGTTCAGGGCATTCACAAAATGCGGACGGGTTTCTGCGTTGGCGTTGAGCCAGCGTGTGCCTGTGCCCACCGCCAGTGCACCAACCGCTTTGCCGGTTGCGATCTGCGGACGCATGATGGAAGATCCGTCTTGGCGTTTCAGCGCAATCGCATGACCGCCCGCATCCAGAACCACCACCGTCAATGGCTTCAGGCTAAGTTCTGCTGCTTTTTCGAATGCGGCAGAAATGATGGTCTCTGCGGTTGAAAGTGTGAGTTTGCGCATTGAGCTCGTTCTCCTTAAGGTGCGGGCCAAGATTGCTAGCTTGCTAACAGAGCAGCCCGGCATGGAATAGAGTGTTTATTCAACAAGCATTTGCGGCCAATAGGAAACAATCGCCAGCCGCCATGGGGGGAATTCAGTGAAGCGGGACTTTCAAGCACCAGGCAGATCACCGGTATTTGCACGAGAAGCTGCTGTTGCGACCTCCCATCCGCTGGCGACTAGCGCCGCGATCGAAGTACTGCAAGATGGTGGCAATGCCGTTGATGCAGCCATTGCGGCTGCGGCCGTCCAAGCTGTTGTTGAACCACATATGACCGGTATTGGCGGTGATTGCTTTGCACTCGTCACCGAGCCGGACGGCCGGCTCACCGGCTTCAACGGTTCTGGCGCGGCGCCGCGCGCAGCCAGCCCTGAAAAACTTGCAGAGCTGGGCGTTTCTGAAATCACCGACACCTCGCCGCATGCAGTCACGGTACCGGGCGCAATCCGGGCTTGGGAAACGCTCCTGAAAGCCCACGGCACCCGCCAGTTCAAATCCCTGTTCAAGCGGGCGATCGACTATGCGCGGGATGGCTTCCCCGTCGCACCGCGCGTTGCAAGCGACTGGCTAAAGAACGTTGACAAACTGGCCGCTGATCCGGTCTCCGCAGCCCGGTATCTGGTCAAGGGCGCCGCGCCCGAAATTGGCCAGGTTCTGAAATACCCGCATCTCGCGGCAACACTCGAAGCCATTGGCGATGAAGGGGCAGACGCTTTCTATTCCGGCGCGATTGCAGAAGACATCGTTGGTGCGCTGGCCGCCAAGGGTGGCATCATGACAACCGATGACCTTGCCGCCTGCCACACAACGGCCGTTTCTCCGGTTGTCCGCGAGTACAAGGGCCACGCGATTGCAGAGCTGCCGCCCAACGGTCAAGGCGTCATCGCGCTCATCATGCTGGGCATTCTGGAGCGCTTTCATCTTGAAAATCTCGACCCGTTCGGGACCGAGCGCTTCCACCTGGAAATGGAAGCCGCCCGCCTCGCCTATGCGGTCCGTGATCACTATGTTACCGACCCGGGCTACATGGACATCTGCCATACCCGGTTAATCGGTGAAGACTACATCGATCAGCTTGCGCAGCGTATTTCCATCGACAAACGACAGACCGACATTGCCGAGACCAGCCTCGCGCCGCAGACCGACACGATCTACCTCAGCATTGTCGACAAGGACGGATTGTCGGTCTCCTTCATCAATTCCCTGTTCAGCGATTTCGGCAGCGGCATCGTCGCACCGGAAAGCGGCGTCCTTCTGCATTGCCGAGGCCGCTCGTTCAAAGCGCAACCAGGCTTTGCCAACTCCATCGCTGGCGGCAAGCGTCCGATGCACACGATCATTCCAGCCGTGGCCTTGAAAAACGGTGCTCCATGGCTCTCGTTCGGCGTCATGGGCGGCCATTATCAAGCCTGCGGTCATGCGCATTTGCTGACCAACATCATCGATTACGGCATGGATGTGCAGGCGGCGATCGACTTCCCCCGCATGTTCTTCGATCTGGAAACCCACGCCTTGCAAGCCGAGCGGCTCGTTCCGCCGTCCACAATTGAGGGCCTGAAGGCGCTTGGACATACGGTTGTACCAGCCCAAGGCGCGATTGGCGGCAGTCAGGCGATCATGATCGACAAGGCACGCCATGTTCTCACCGCAGGATCCGATCCGCGGAAAGACGGTCACGCGGCAGGGTATTGATCCAGAGCATGTCTCTGGGCAGCCTGCGTCAGTAAATCTCCTTGAGCGAAACACGGTCCGGGTGCAGAACTGCACCTGGACGCGCCAATGACTTTTGGAGATTCTAAGATGTTGGGACTTTCCCGGCGCGAGCTGCTGCTTGGATCAGCGGCGACAAGTGCGGCCTTTGCAGCTGGCGGACTGGCAGCGCGCGCTTCCAGTAGCCCAGATCACACGCTGACCATCTCTCCCTATGAACACAGCCTTCTGCCGGGAACCGTCACCCGTGACATGATGAGTTTTGCTCCGGATGGTCCGCCGCCTGTCTTGCGGATGCGACGGGGCGAGAAGGCCGTCATTGACGTTCAGAACACTCTGGATGAGGCAAGCATCGTGCACTGGCACGGCCTCAGGATTGCCAACGCGATGGACGGCGTGCCGTATCTGACTCAGCATCCGATCGAAGCCGGGCAAACCTTTCGATATGAACTTACCCCGCCGGATGCAGGCACCTTCTGGTACCACCCGCATTGCAACACATTGGAGCAGATGGGCCGGGGCCTGACCGGTGTCCTGATCGTTGAAGAAGAGAAAGATCCGGGGTTCGATCTGGATCTTCCGCTCAATATCCGGGATTTCCGTCTTGGCGGTGATGGTCAATTCATCGAAATGTTCAAGGCCCGCAACGCCGCGCGCGGCGGCACCTATGGGACAGTCTCCACGGTCAATTGGCAGATTGATCCGGTTTATGAGGTGCCGGCAGGCAGTCTGGTGCGACTGAGATTGGCCGTGACCGATGTCACGCGGGTCGGAACGTTCGGTGTTGAAGGCGGTGTGGCTCACGTGATCGCGCTTGATTCCAATCCGCTCCCCGGACCAATGTCCGCAGAAAATATTCTGTTGTCTCCAGGTCAGCGGGCCGACGTCGCCTTAAGGGTTCCCGATGAGGAGGGCCAAGACGTCACGCTGTTCTTGCACCGGCCGAATGGTGACAAGGCACTGGCACGCTTCAGGGCGACGGGCACAAGCGCCAACCGCCAGCTGGCAGATCTCAAAGCTCTACCAGCCAATCCGGTCCCGAGACCGGACCTTGCCAATGCAGAAGTCATCGATTTTGTCTTTGGCTGGTCACCAGAAGGGGATGCCCCTCAAGCGAGTATTTGCGGGTCTCTCGGCTTTACCTTCTGGTCGATCAACCGCGAGGCCTGGCCAGGCGATGTGCCGGGGTCGCTAGACCCGTTGGCCCGGATGAAACTCGGCAAATCCTATGTCTTGCGGTTGCGCAATGAATCGCCCAATGCGCATCCGATCCACCTGCACGGCGTCTCGTTTCAGCTGCTTCGATCCAACAAACGCAAACTCCCGCCGCTCGTCACAGACACGGCTCTGTTGCTTGAGGAAGAAACGATGGAGGTCGCGCTTGTCGCGGACAATCCCGGCGACTGGGCCTTTCATTGCCACGTGATCGAACACCAGAAAACCGGGCTTGGCGGCTTCTTGAGAATTCAAGACTAGGTCACTGAAAGATCAGACAGAAAAAGAGACGCTCGGCACCGAACCCGCGGAGCGGTTGGCGGCGGCATAACTTTCCATCTGGTTCGACCGGTCAAGCGCTGTTTGGGCATATGCCTGATGGGTAATCAGCAGATGCGCGGTGCGCTCGGAATAAGCATGGGGCCTGGTTTCGACCGGTGTGGCAACAGCCGCTGGCGTAGCTTCTGTGCTGGTTGGAATAAATTCCGGCTGTGCGCGTGTTTCGCGATCGCCGGCCGCGGGAACATCCGCCGCCGGACGCTGGCGGATTTTCGGTGGCCGAATGGCGATGATCGGTTGAACTTGCATTTGCATCTTCTCCGGTTTGGGCCAGTCCATGGCCAATCTGTTCGGAGGTCCGGGCTCTGTCCGGAACCAAGGTCACAATAGACCCTGTCCCGAAATGAAACTGTGTTTTCAGTCACAGTTTACCGTTCTGCTGAGATCCACTTGCATGCGCCCCAAAAACGAAAAAGGCCCGGAGCAAAAGCTCCGGGCCAAGGTGTCCAGTGGTACGTCTGGAAACGTCAAACCTCACCGCTCCGTCTTCAGGACGTGACCGGCCCCCCGCTGGCGGGGAAGGGCAGCGGTCGCCCGGTAGGTGTTGACCCCGGTGAGGGGTTCTGTCTGCCTGCCGGACCTTGCCTGAAGCTCCCCATCGCGGGTGGCGATCAAGTGAGCGAGGAAAATCGAATTCGGGCGATACCGGCCCGCAAAAGCATCCTGCTTGCGTTCAAGAACCGGCTCGAGCGGAACCGGCACATGCGAAGAAAAGGCCGTTCTGCGTTCGCTCTCCGTCTCACCGACAGAGGGACGCTTGCGCCTCACATTGGCACGGCCGGTTGATGTAACAGGGTTCACTCGCACGTTTCGACGCCTCATTGTCTCAGAATGGCACGCTTATCGCGGCTCTCACTCTGACCTCGCAACTCATGTGCCAGTTTAACGAGACGTTAACCTTTTGTCCGCAGAAATCGGCCATTTCCGCCCTCAAAAAGTTAACAGCTTGATCAAATTTAGGACATTTCAGGCGAAAAACGGGGATTGTGGTGGAAACAACAATCTCGTCTTGAAACTTTGCGTTTCGATTTTCCGGTAGTGATTCCCAAGTTGGAAAACCATGTGTTTCCCGAATTCACCCGGTCATGTTTCCATGATTGTGGCCAAAGCGTCCCGGTTGTTTAGCCCGAAAAACGCTCCCGGTAGGCCTGGGGACTGACACCAAACCGGCGCTGGAACGCCTGCCGTAGGGTTTCTTCCGTACCGAAACCGCTGCGGCTTGCAGCTTGCGCAACCGGGCGGTCCTGCTCAAGCAGCTGACGGGCCTGATCGAGCCGCAACTCTTCTAAAGTGCGCATCGGGCTGCGGCCGGTTTCCTTTTTATAGTGACGGGACAGTGTGCGCGGGCTCATGACCGCCTGTTCGGCCATGTCATTCAGGGTAATAGGGTTCTGGAGGTTCTCGATCATCCAGGAATGCAGCTGATCAAAGCGGCCACTGTCGTTTTGAAGTGTTAACGCGGCACTGAATTGGGATTGCCCGCCAGGACGTTTCAAAAACACGACCAACTGCCTGGCAACTTGCAGTGCCAGTTCCCGGCCGAGATCTTCTTGAACCAGAGCAAGGGCAAGATCTATTCCGGCCGTCACGCCTGCAGACGTCCAAATGCTGCCGTCCTGAACATAGATCGGATCGGCTTTCAGCCGGACTTCCGGAAACCTACGTTTGAACTCGGCACACCGCTGCCAATGCGTTGCGGCCTGTTTGCCATCTAGAAATCCGGCTGTCGCCAGCAGAAACGCACCACTGCACACGGAAGCAATCCTCCGGGCATTGGCGGCCCGAGCGGTCAGCCAGCCGAGAATATCCGCGTCTTCACACAGGCGGTCGATCCCGTATCCGCCTGGAACCAGAAGCGTATCGATGGCGCTGACGTCTTCCGGCAACGGATTTGCGAGAAGAGCAAGACCGCTGGAACTCTTCACCGGAGAAGTCGCCGACACCGTTTCAATTTCATAGGCTGCGGGTTTTCCGGCCGCGACCAGCTGTTCATTGGCCGAGGCAAACACCTGCATCGGCCCGGTGATGTCCAGCACCTGGACCGCGTCATAAGCAAGGATTTCAATGCGGCGTGTCATTTGGCGTAATCCTTGGGGTAATTGTCCAGATCGCCAGATGGTGGGCTGCTATCACGGGCCTGTCAACATGGAGGCTCTCATGACCCTGTCTTTCGGAATTCTTATCTTTCCAAATGTTCAGTTGCTGGATGTTGCGGGACCAAACGATGCGTTTGCTGCCGTGCCGGGCGCGAAGGTTCATCTGATCTGGAAAAACTGTGACCCGATCACAACGACCAGCGGTATGGAAATCCGGGCCAATACAACGTTTTCAGAATGCCCGAACCTTGATGTCCTGTGCATCCCGGGTGGCGGCGGCGTCAATCCGTTGCTGCAGGACGAAGAAGTGCTCGAATTCGTACGACGCGCGGCGGCAAACGCGCAATACATCACCTCCGTTTGCACCGGATCGCTGGTTCTTGGCCGGGCCGGGCTTTTGAAAGGCAAACGCGCGACAAGCCATTGGAACGCCGTCGACTTCCTGCCACAACTGGGCGCCGTCCCGGTCCGGGAACGGGTGGTGAAAGACGGCAACCTCTATACGGCCGGCGGTATCACCTCTGGAATTGATTTCGGACTGGAAATCCTTGCCGAGCTTCTCGGAGAAGAAGAGGCACGCACCGTCCAGCTCGCGATTGAATACGCTCCGGCCCCGCCCTTTTCATCCGGCACTCCGGACGAAGCAGCACCCAATATCATTGCCGAGGCACGAAAACGCATGGCGCACTCCCGAAAGGAGCGGCTGGACCTTCTTGGCGAACCAGCCTGACGGTTGTTTGGCCTTTAAACACATCCGATCTGTGCTTTGCCGTCCCGGCCCGATCCGCAATCGGCAACCCATAAATTGGTCCCGGCTCAAGGCCGGGACAGCAACGGCACGACCATAACGATCAACCAACCGTCACCTCTCCGGCGAGCCGCTCCTCAATCCGCCTGATTGGAAGAACGCGATCTGATTCGCGGAATTCTTGGAGCTTTGCTCGGGGTGAACAGCAGTATGGATCTCGGTATCCGGGCAGGAGCCGGCAGTGCGCGGAACAGAGCCCTCGATTTTAGCCGCCGTCATCCCGACGTTGCGAAAGACACCTAAGTATCTGTATCCACTGGACTGATCGGAGCATTTTCGAACTCGGCAATCCAAAAAATACGTCTGCTTTCCGACGGTCAAGGAACATCGCAAACAATCGATCGCGAATTGTCTCCTGTCAGACTTGGGTAAGTCAGCTTCAAGTATGGTATCAGTGATATTTATGCGATGACGTAAGCGTGTTTGGCAGTTTGACCTTGGATCATTCGGATTGATGGAGATTGATATGACACCAAAACGGGCCGCACTGCGAATGGTGGCGATTGTTGCCGGTGCGATGATGGCAACACCGGCCTTGGCCGCATCTTGTATCACCAGCAAGGGGCAATTTGGCGCCTACAAACAGCAACTCGCCCAACAAGCTGCAGCGTCAGGTGTCAAGAAACGCGGTCTGCAAGCGCTGCAACAGGCAAAGCTGTCCGGTATCACATGGCGGTTTGAATCAAACCCAGCGTCACAATCCAGCATGCGCTATCGCAGTCCTGAACAGTTCCTGAAGAGCCGCTTCTCAAGCGTGAATACGTTTGTTTCCGGCGCCAAACGCAAACTCCAGCAGAACGCCAGACTGTTTAAGTCTATTGAGCAACGTTACGGGGTCCCGGGATCTATCCTCGTTGCAATCTGGGGATATGAAACGAATTGGGGCGGGTATACCGGCAACACACCTATTGTCAGCGGCGCTGTTACCCTCGCCTCCTATTGCCGTCGTCATCCGCGCTTTGAGGACGATGCCATCGCTGCGCTTCAACTGGTTGATCGGGGCTTGATCACCGGCAACAGCCGCGGCGGACCGTCAGGTGAACTCGGGCACATGCAGTTTCTGGCGGGCAACTGGGTACGCTTTGCCGTCGACGGAAATCGCGACGGCCGTGCAGATCCCAACAATGCAGCCGACGCGCTTGCAACGGCAGCAAACATGCTTCGCCGCAATGGGTGGCGGGCCGGACGGTCTTTTGCGGACGGGTCTGCCAATTTCCGGGTTCTCTCAACCTGGAACGACAGCGGCAACTATCAACGCGCCATCGCCTATGCGGCTGGCTTGATCGACCAATAAGCCTGGTTCTGACGCAATAACCCTCAACAAATAAAACCGGGCGCTTAAAAGCGCCCGGTTTTTCATGTCCGATTTATGAGAGCCGGAGCGACCCTGAGATCGCTCCGGATGCAGATATCTCAGTATGTTACCAGGTTCCGCAGGACATAGTGCAGGATACCGCCGGCCTTGATGTATTCCAGCTCGTCTTCGGTATCGACGCGGCACAGGCATTCGATGGTTTTGGTGGTGCCGTCCTCGTAGGTCACTTCCACATCCATCATCTGACGCGGCTGGATGTCGGCTATGCCCTTGATCGTCACGCTTTCCTTGCCGGTGATGTTGTGCGACTGCCAGCTTTCTCCCTCTTTGAAGGTCAGCGGGATGACGCCCATTCCGACAAGGTTGGAACGGTGAATGCGCTCAAAGGACTGGGCGATGACGGCACGCACACCCAACAGCTTGGTGCCTTTCGCGGCCCAGTCGCGGGATGAACCGGTGCCGTATTCCTTGCCGGCGAACACCACCAGCGGACGGCCCGCTTCCTGGTATTCCATGCAGGCGTCGTAAATCCACTTTTGCTGACCGTCCTTCATGGTGACGCCGCCTTCGACGCCCGGAACCATCTGGTTCTTGATGCGAATATTGGCGAAGGTGCCACGCATCATGACCTGGTGGTTGCCTCGGCGTGAGCCGTAGGAGTTAAAGTCCTTGCGGGCGACCTGATGCTCGGAAAGGTACTGACCTGCCGGGCTGTTTTCCTTGATAGCACCGGCCGGTGAGATGTGGTCGGTTGTAATCGAATCCAGGAACAGCCCCATGACCGCCGCGTTCTCGATGTCCTCAAGCGGCTTCGGCTCCATGGTCATGCCTTCAAAATAAGGCGGGTTCTGCACATAGGTTGACCCGGCCGGCCAGCCATAAGTCATGCCGCCCTCGACCTTAATCGCCTGCCAGTGCTCGTCCCCCTTGAAGACGTCGGAATAGCGCTCACGGAACATTTCCTCGGTGATCGAAGAGCGGATTAGCGCGGTGATCTCTTCCGTAGTCGGCCACAGATCCTTGAGATAGACCGGGTTGCCGTCGCGGTCTTCACCGAGCGGGTCCTCTGCAACATTGATGTGCATGGATCCGGCCAGTGCGTAAGCGACCACCAGCGGCGGCGAGGCCAAATAGTTGGCGCGCACATCCGGGTTCACCCGACCCTCGAAGTTGCGGTTGCCGGACAGAACAGAACAGGCGACCAGGTCGTTGTCGTTGATGGTCTTGGAAATCGCCGGATCGAGTGGGCCGGAATTGCCAATACAGGTGGTGCAGCCATAGCCGGTCAGGTTGAAGCCGAGCGCATCCAGGTCCTTCTGGACATCGGCCTTTTCCAGATAGTCGGTAACCACTTGCGAGCCCGGGGCCAACGAGGTTTTTACCCACGGCTTCACCTTGAGACCTTTTTCCAGCGCCTTTCTGGCAACCAGCCCGGCACCGATCAGAACAGATGGGTTGGAGGTATTGGTGCAAGAAGTGATCGCGGCAATCACCACGTCGCCCTCGCCGAGATCGAAATCCTTCCCCTCAACTGCATAGCGCTGACCCGGCTTGTCCAGCACGGCCACATCACCGGCAGTTGCTGTCGCGCTCTTGATGTCTTTCAGCGCTTTGGCAAACTCCGGTGCGGCTTCAGACAAAGTTACCCGGTCTTGCGGACGCTTCGGGCCGGCAAGCGAAGGCACGACGGTGGAGATATCGAGCTCCAGGGTGTCCGTGAAGGCTGGTTCTTCCGAACCTTCCCGGAACATGCCTTGGACTTTGGCGTATTCTTCCACCAGCGCGACGCGGTCCTTGTCTCGGCCGGTTGCTTCCAGATATTTCAGCGTGTCACTGTCCACTGGGAAGAAGCCGCAGGTCGCGCCGTATTCCGGCGCCATGTTGGCGATGGTCGCTGCATCTTCCAGGGACAAGTTGTCGAGGCCCGGACCATAGAACTCCACGAATTTGCCGACCACGCCCTTGGCGCGCAGCATCTGTACTACGGTCAGAACCAGGTCGGTGGCGGTAATGCCCTCGTTCAACTTTCCGGTCAGCTTGAAGCCTATGACTTCCGGGATCAGCATGGAGATCGGCTGGCCGAGCATGGCAGCTTCCGCCTCGATACCACCAACGCCCCAGCCGAGCACGGCAAGGCCGTTCACCATGGTGGTGTGGCTGTCTGTGCCGACCAGCGTGTCCGGATAAGCGATTTCCTCGCCGTTTTCCTGTTTCGTCCAGACGGTCTGGGCGAGATATTCCAGGTTCACCTGATGGCAGATACCGGTACCCGGTGGCACAGCTCGGAAGTTATCAAACGCGGATTGGCCCCAACGCAGGAACTCGTAGCGTTCGCCATTGCGCTCATATTCCAGTTCCACGTTTTTCTGAAACGCGTCGCCGGTGCCGAAATAGTCAACCATGACCGAGTGGTCGATCACGAGATCCACCGGCACTTGCGGATTGACCTTCTGCGGATCCCCGCCAAGCTTCACTGCCGCATCGCGCATGGCGGCAAGGTCAACGACAGCCGGAACACCGGTAAAGTCCTGCATCAGGACGCGCGCTGGCCGGTAGGAGATTTCGTGCGTTGATGTGCGCGTCTTCAGCCATTCGGCGCAGGCCAGAATGTCGTCTTTCGTCACCGTGCGCCCATCTTCGAAACGCAGCAGGTTCTCCAAGACAACCTTCAGTGAAAACGGCAACTTGGAAACACCCTCAAGACCGTTTTTCTCAGCCTCGGGAATGGAAAAATAGGTGTAGGTCTTGCCACCGGCGGTGAGGGTTTTCTTACAGTTGAAACTGTCGAGGGACTGGGTCACGACGTGTGGTCTCCTTCGCATCCATGGCAGCCTCGCCGCGTCTTGCCGGCCGCCGGTCTACATAGTTTGCAGGCGCCTTGAGAAGAAAAGCCATTTCATCCCAAAAGGTTCCGCAATGGACGCGAACAGAGCCTCTCCCCCATTCTTGTCCCTAAGAAACTCGCGAGAATCCTATACAAAATTCCGAGCGGTTTCACCAGAACAGGCGCAACACCCAGGGCAATAGACGGCTTCAAAAATGCATTGTCTCCGCCCGGCAGACCCTTTTAGGAAATTAGGACCTCATTTCCGATGGAGATGTATATTCATTATGGAATTACAAGGGCTTCTACACCGCAAAGGCATTTGTGGTATCTATCGGCAGACACCGGTGACTTAACCTCTGGAAGCACCACTCAATCCACGTCGTCATCGTCAGACATGTAGGCATCCCAAAGATCCGGACGCCGTTCGCGGGTCAAGCGTTCAGCTTCAGCGAGACGCCATTCGTGGATTTTCTTGTGATTGCCGGAGGTCAGGACATCCGGGATGGTCAGCCCTTCGAACTCCGCCGGGCGTGTGTAGTGGGGATGCTCCAGAAGACCAGTTTCGAAGCTTTCCGTATCCGCGCTTTCCATGTTACCCATCACACCCGGGATCAGGCGAACGATCGCATCCAGCACGGTAATGGCACCGATCTCTCCGCCCGACAGGATGTAATCCCCGATGGAGATTTCCTCCAGGTTCCGCGTATCGATGACACGCTGATCAATACCCTCAAACCGGCCGCACACGATGATGGCACCAGCCCCTTCTGCCAGCTCATGTGCTTTTGCTTGCGTAAACGGTTTTCCGCGGGGGCTCATCAGAATGCGGGGGCGCGGATCTTCAGCCGGAGCCGCGGCATCAATGGCTTTCGCCAGAATGTCGGCCCGCAGCACCATGCCGGCACCACCACCTGCAGGGGTGTCATCGACGGACCGGTGTTTATCGGTCGCAAAATCCCGGATCTGGCTGGTCTCAATGTCCCACAGACCTTTCTCCAACGCACGGCCGGACAGGCTTTGCCCAAGTGGCCCTGGAAACATGTCAGGGTAGAGCGTGAGAATGGTTGCCTTGAAGGTCATGAAAGCACCGTGTGTTTGCCGCAGTGGGTCAAGATTACACCGGGTCAGCCTTAACGATCCATTTACCAAGTAAATTGGTAATTCTGTTGCTGTTTACCCGCTTTAGGAGTTTGAAAGCTCTGATTAATCGTCCTTGTGCTAAGTGACAAGGAGATAACAATCAGGTGGTCTGTCGTGCGCCGTTTTCCGAGGATAAAATTCAAGCTTCCAGACATCTTTCTTCTTCGGGAAGACCCACATTTTATTGAGCTGTCTGTCGGCCGGGTTCTCCCGCTTGCAGCTCTGATTGCTTTTGGTGTTCTGGTTGGTCTCGTCTTTGAGACCGGCGTTAGTCACCCGTACGATAAAGTTCTCCACATCGCGTTTTTCGCGCTTTTGACCCTATCGATTCATGCCCTGTTTTGCTGCCGGCTGCGGATCTCCGCTTTTATCGCGATGAGCCTCGGCATCCTGGGCGAAATCGTACAGGGCATGCTGCCGCATCACCAAATGTCGGTGCCGGATATTGTCGCAAACGCGATCGGCGTGTCGCTCGTGGTTGCTCTGATCGCGCTAATACGCTCAGAAACCCGACAGGCGTTGAGTGACGAAACCGATGACATTGATCTTGGGGAAATGGGTTTGAAACCCGTGCCGACCCGTTATCTGTCCGGCGAATCGGTCGATGATTCCGGATCCGGCTTTTCATCCGACAAATAATCTTCCGGAAGATCGGCAACCACAAATCCGCTGTCTAGATTGATCTCCGGAACAAAGTCCTTGGTGAAGGGAATATAGAAGGTCTTACCGCGTTTCGGCCGGATCTCCAGGAGATCGCCTGCGCCAAAATCCTGCACCGCCACGATCTTACCGAGCGGCTCACCTTGCGGGTCCTTCACATCCAGCCCGTTCAGGTCGGAATAGTAGAACTCGTCTTCATCTGTTTCAGGCAGCTGGTCCCGGTCGATGTAAAGCTCGGTACCGTTGAGTTCTTCTGCCCTGTTGCGGTCGGTCACTTCCTTGAATTTCGTGACGACAACCGTCTTTTGCACTCGCGCACTCACCACTTCAAAGGACTGCTTGCCGTCCTTTGTGGTCAGCACACCATAGTCGGTGAAGGAAAGCGGGTCATCGCCGAACGGCTTGACCCGCACTTCCCCGCGAACGCCATGCGCCGCGCCGATTTTGGCCATCAGCACCTTTTGTGTCTCTTTGGAGCTCATCTCAAAAGGCCCTCAAGCCGGATATCTATGCGGCGTATGCAGTCTTATTCCGCAGCTGCTTCTTCTGTAGCCTCGGCAGCAGCGGCAGCAGCTTCTTCTTCAGCAGCCTTCTTCTCGTCGAGACGCTCTTGCGCCTTGCGGCCGAGCTGGGCCTTTTTCGGGTTGTTGCGCGGTTCGCGCTTCAGGAGACCGGCAGCATCGAGGAAACGGTGTACACGATCGGTCGGCTGTGCGCCGTTGCCGAGCCAGTACTGGATCCGCTCAACGTTCAGCTGAACGCGCTCTTCGGAATCCTTCGGCAGCATCGGGTTGTAGGAACCGACTTTTTCGATAAAGCGGCCATCACGCGGAGCGCGGATGTCAGCAACAACGATGCGGTAGTACGGGCGCTTCTTGGAACCGCCACGTGCAAGGCGAATTTTCGTAGCCATTTTATTTCTCCAGTGTGTTTCAGTTGCCGGCTTCAGCGGCAATGGCTTCATGGTGCCGGATCACTTCGCGAACGATGAAGTTCAGAAATTTCTCGGCAAAGTCAGGATCGAGATTGGCGTCGGCTGCGAGTTTCCGCAGCCGCTCGATCTGAATTTTTTCCCGCGCCGGATCAGCCGGCGGCAGGTCGTTTGTGGCTTTCAAGACACCCACCTTCTGGGTACACTTGAAACGCTCTGCGAGCATGTGAATAAGCGCTGCATCGATGTTGTCGATCGAACCGCGCAAGGACTTCAGCTCATCGAGAGCCGCGCTTTGTCCCAGTTGGGTTTCAGCCTGGCTCATCGTTTCTTACCCTTCCCCATGCCGGGAAGGCCCGGCATCTTCGGACCGCCAAGGCCTGGCAGGCCCGGCATACCTGGCGGAAGGCCCGGACCACCGAGACCCGGCATTCCGCCCGGCAGTCCCTTTGGCAGGTCCATGCCACTTGGCATCTGGCCGGACTTGGCCATCTCTTCCAGCTGCTTCGGATCGACATCCGGCATACCACCGCCCATGCCGCCCATCAGCTTGCCGAGCATGCCTTTGCCCTTGCCCATCTTTTTCATCATGTCCGCCATCTGGCGGTGCATTTTCAAAAGCTTGTTGACCTCGGCCACCTCAACCCCGGAACCACTGGCGATGCGCTTTTTCCGGCTGGCCTTGAGGAGATCAGGCTTCTTGCGCTCGGTCGGGGTCATCGATTGGATGATCGCGATCTGGCGCTTGAACATCTTGTCGTCGAGACCGGCGGCGTCGATCTGCTTTTTCATTTTGCCGACGCCCGGCAACATGCCCATCATGCCGGACATTCCGCCCAGCTTTTCCATCTGCTTGAGCTGCTCGGCGAGATCTTCCAGGTCGAAATGACCCTTCTGCATCTTCTTCGCCATTTTTGCGGCTTGTTCCGCATCAATGGCTTCGGCTGCTTTCTCGACGAGCGAAACAATGTCGCCCATGCCGAGGATCCGGTCGGCGATCCGTTTTGGGTGAAAGTCTTCCAGTGCGTCGGACTTTTCACCCGTACCGATCAGTTTGACCGGCTTGCCGGTGACCGCCTGCATGGACAGGGCCGCCCCGCCGCGCCCGTCACCGTCCATACGGGTCAGAGCAATACCGGTGATGCCAACGCGCTCGTCAAAGTTTTGAGCCAGATTGACGGCGTCCTGACCGGTCAAACTGTCGGCAACAAGAATGATTTCATGCGGATTGGCGGCGGCCTTGACCTCGGCCATTTCCACCATCAGCGGCTCGTCGATGTGGATCCGGCCTGCGGTGTCGAGGAGAACCACGTCATAGCCGCCGAGCTTGGCTGCGGACATGGCCCGGTTGGCAATCTCGACCGGGCCCTGGCCTTCGATGATCGGCAGGGTGTCGACGTCGTTTTGCTCACCCAGGATTTTCAGCTGCTCTTGCGCAGCCGGACGGCGGGTGTCGAGCGAGGCCATCAACACCTTGCGCTTGTCGCGCTGGGTGAAACGGCGGGCAATCTTGGCCGTGGTGGTGGTTTTACCGGAACCTTGAAGGCCGACCATCATGATCGCGACCGGCGCCGGTGCATTCAGGTCAATCGGTTGACCTTCTTCACCGAGCATTTCGACAAGCTGGTCGTGAACAATCTTCACCACCATCTGACCTGGGGTGACTGATTTGACGACCTCCGCGCCAACAGCACGGTGACGGACCTTGTCGGTGAAAGAGCGAACGATCGGCAGTGCGACGTCGGCCTCGATCAGCGCGCGGCGAATTTCGCGCAACGCTTCGTTGACGTCGTTTTCCGACAGCGCACCGCGGCCGGTGAGCTTGTCGAAAATACCGCTTAGTCGATCGGACAGGCTTTCAAACATCAAAGGGTCCTTGGCTCAATTCGTTTCGGGAAATCTCCCGAACCATATGGGGAACCATCATTGAAATCCAACCGAATGCGAGGGCGCAAAGCAGTTTAACACCCGAGGGCGCATCGCGCTGTCGGGTGGGAACCTCCGGGCGCTCTTTATACCTTTGCGGGTCCCGGTCGGCGGATTGAAATGTCAGTCACTCATATGGAGTTCGCGGGCTTATGCCGGAAAGAAGAAAGAGAGTCAAGGAAGGCTGCGGATTTCTGGTCTTTATCAGCGCCAGACACCGTCTGCCTTTCCGGCATCAAGCTGCTCTGGACAAAGAAACACCACGCAACAAACCGCCCCATGGCTTCAAAACAACAAAACGGCTCCTGGATCACTCCAGAAGCCGCCTTGCGAAACGGGTCTTGAGAGCTGCTTATTCGGCAGCGGTCTCTGCAGCAGCTGCTTCTGCTTCGGCCTTTTTGGCTTCAGCCTTGGCTGCCTTTGCAGCAGCAGCTTCCGCGCGGGCGTCTTCGTTGAGGCGCTTGGAGCGGGCGTTGGTGTTCTCTGTGATACGGGCAGACTTACCGCGGCGGTCGCGCAGGTAGTAGAGCTTCGCACGACGGACTTTACCGCGGCGGACAACCTCTACGCCTTCCAGCATCGGAGAGTAAATCGGGAAGACACGCTCAACGCCTTCGCCGTAGGAAATCTTGCGGACGGTGAAGCTTTCGTTGATGCCGCCGCCGGAACGCGCAATGCATACGCCTTCATAAGCCTGTGTACGGGTCCGGTTGCCTTCGGTGACCTTCACCAGAACGCGGACGGTGTCGCCCGGAGAAAATTCAGGAAGCTTACGCTGAGCTTCGATTTTCGCCATTTCTTCAGCGTTCAGCTGCTCGATGATATTCATGGCATGTTTCCCTTTTCAATTACAAAGCGGTCAGAGCGTCCTTGGGATCAAAGGTGCCAAGAACGGGTTCACCAGCTTTGGGCCATGTTGCATATCCGCCGGATTTTATGGAGTTCGGTGCCCGGTAAAAGCATCGCCCAGAACACAAGGCTTCCTGTCGGAAGACAAGCATTCATCCAACTTGGGCGGGCGTATACAGGATTTTCGGGCCGTTGTCATGCGGATTCTTGCCGTTTATCTCGGGGGCAGGCCGCAGAGGTCTGCGCATTGTACCCCAGAGGAACCATCTGTCCGGAATACGCGATCTTTGGTGACCGCATTTCAGGATCACTCACCGCTCGACAATGCTGCGTCACTAACTTGCGTGTTTCCGGACCTTCAGGACAACACAAGGCGCTGAAAACTAACGCAAGGTCAAAGGACACGCACGGCATTTCAAAAAGCTGCTTGACTCTCTGCCCGTTCTCCGGAATCAATAAGAACAAATAGAGAACAAAAACCAACGTGATTGGAATCAACGTGCACAATGTCCGCCGCATCCGAACATAGCACATCTCTTGCCGAGCTGCGTCGCCGCATTGCGGATCTTGAGGGTCGCCTCCCCTTTAAGACGCAGTTTGGTCCGGCCCCTGCGACCGCCGCCAACCCGCAGGGGCCGGACAGTTTCTTGAAAGACCGTCCGGCAGACGGCAGGACGCAGGCTGAGGGTTTCGAAGCTGAGCCGCCCGGAAAGGACGGACCAGATGACCTCACCGCCCGGTGCCCCTTGGGACTGGAGACTCTCGACCGGCTGTTTCAGCCCGGCAACAGCTTATCGGGCAGCGGACTGAAATTGGGGGCCTTGCATGAGGTGGTCAGCTCCGAAAGCCGCAATGCCGGGGCACTCAGTGGCTTCGGCCTTGCGCTTCTTGCACGGCTTCTGGCCATAAGGTCCGGGCCGGTTCTGGTGGTCCAGGATATCCGGGCCACTCAGGAATCCGGCCGGCTTCATGGCGCCGGGCTGCTGGACTTCGGCATTGATCCGGCCCGGCTGATCGTGGTGCGGGCGAGAAAGCTGGAAGACGTTCTGTGGTGCCTTGAGGAAGGCGCGTCCTGCAGTGCCCTTGCCGCCGTTGCCGGCGAAATCCAGGGCGGGGAACGTCTCGTGGATCTCACGGCAAGCCGCCGTATTTCCCTGCGGGCCAACCGCAGCACGGTCCCGGTCATCTTGCTCCGTCATGGAGCAGCACAGGAACCGACCGCAGCCGTCACCCGCTGGCAGATTTCTCCGGCCGCCTCAAAGGCTCCGGAGTTCTTGAAAAAAGCACCCCATGCGGGCCTGGGAGCGCCAGCATGGCACATCGACCTGACGCGGAACCGGGAGGGCCGTCCCGGCCGCCTGACCGTGGAGTGGGACCATGCGAGACAAACATTTGCCGCACCAGCGCATCCTCTCGCTCTGGATCGCGGATCTTCCCTGCGACCGGATCCTGCGCCGGCTGCGGGTCAGCTCCACACCCTCCGCCCGGCAGGCTGAACCGCCGCTCGCCGTTTTGGAAAAAATCCGGGGCGCCCGCCGGATTGTCTCCTTGAATGAAACCGCAAGGGCCTGCGGCTTGCGTCTCGGCGAGGCGGAAGCCGATGCGCGGGCCCGGATCCCGCATCTTTTGTGTGAAGACGCCGATCCGGAAAAAGATGCTGCCTTGCTGGGCGCTGTCGCGGATTGGTGCGCCCGCTACACGCCTTTGGTGGCGCTCGACGGCAAGGACGGGCTGTTTCTCGACATCACAGGCTGCGCACACCTCTTCAAAGGAGAAGAGGCCCTTTTAAACGATGCCTTGGAAAGGCTTCACCGGCAGGGGTTTTGCGTTGCCGGTGCGATCGCCGGAACCGCAGCGACGGCTTGGGCGCTCGCCCGCTTCGGTTCCGGCGGTGTTTTGGCGGACAGCCAAGAACGGCAAGCCCTCGCCCCCTTGCCCCTTGCAGCTCTTCGGGTGCCTCCTGAAGCTGTCTCCGGCCTGAACCAGGTTGGCTTGAAAACCATTGGTCAGCTGTATGACCGGCCGCGCGCGCCGCTCACCAACCGTTTTGGTGCAGACCTCATCCTCCGGCTTGATCAGGCGTTGGGGCTTCAAGGAGAAGCGATTTCTCCCCGGTTCGAAGCTCCGCTGATTTCCGCAGAGCGACGGTTCTTCGATCCCATCTCACAACTCGATGACGTCAAGGCGGTCGCGCTTTCTCTGGCCGGTCAGGCCGCCAAGGCGCTGGAACGCCGGGTAGAAGGCGGCCGCGTCTTCGAATTGAGCCTGTTTCGGGTCGATGGCGCGGTTCAAAAATTCCGCGTCGGCACCAGCAGCCCGTTGCGCGACCCCAAACGCGTTCTCCGGCTATTTGCCGAAAAACTGAAGGCCGATGAAGGGGCAATTGATGCCGGCTTTGGCTACGACCTTGTCCGCCTGGATGTTCTGGTCGCCGACAAGGCCCCGGCCGTTCAATCGGCGTTGACAGCACACGGTGCAGCGGAAGCCGATGCGAGCCTGGACGATCTGGTGGACCGGTTGGGTGCCCGCTTGGGCCCTGAGCGTGTTACCCGGCTTTTGCCGGTCGACCGGCATCTGCCGGAAAGCCAGACCGGGTATGTACCGGCAGCCTTCGCCCAACAAGACGCGCTCGTCTGGTCCGGATTTTCAAAAGGCGCGGCCGCTCCCGATCTTCACCGCGCGCACCCCTCATCCAGTCCTCAACTCGGGTTTGCTGAAGACACCCGTCCGGCTGGCGGGATAGAGACCTCCAGCTGGCAGGAAGGTCTGGTGACACGTCCCTTGCGGCTGATCGAACCGGCAGAAGAAGTCGAGGCTCTGGCCATGGTGCCGGACGGACCGCCGCTAAGGTTCCGCTGGCGCCGCGGCATCTACCAAGTCGTCCGCTCTGAAGGTCCGGAACGCATTGCCCCGCCCTGGTGGATTGGCGCGAACGACCGGCCCTCAGGGGCCAAGGAGGGCGTGACCCGGGATTATTTCCGCATTGAAGACACCGAAGGCCGGCGGTTTTGGCTCTACCGGGAAGGTCTTTATGAGCGCGAGACCAGCCGCCCGCGCTGGTATCTGCAGGGTCTGTTCGCATGACATGGCGCCCTTTAATCACGGAGCCGCCCGCTTATGCGGAGCTGTGCGCTGCGACCAATTTCTCCTTTCTTCATGGTGCCTCACATCCAGAAGAGCTAGCACTTCAAGGCGCGCACTTGCAACTGGCCGCCCTTGGCATTTGTGACCGCAATTCCATGGCCGGTGTGGTTCGGGCACATATGGCGGCAAAAGAGACCGGATTGAAGTTCGTGCCCGGTTGCCGTCTGGCGTTTCTCGACGGCACGCCAGATCTTCTTTACTGGCCGAAAGACCGTGAGGCCTATGGCACCCTGACCCGGCTTTTGACCATCGGCAACCGGCGGGCGGAAAAGGGCGCCTGTCATCTGACCCTGGATGACGTGAGCCTGCTTTCCCCGGGTTCTCCAGCCGCCCTGATCTTGCCGCCGGGATTGCCGGATCCAGCCCCGGTCCTGCAGGTTTTGGAACAGCTGAAAGGCCACTTTGAAGGTACGCTCCGGCTTGCCGTCGCCCTCCACCGGAAGGCGGAAGACCGGCGGCGGCTCGCCCTTGCCCGCAACATAACGCAGACGGCGGGTGTGCCGATGCTCGCCATCAACGACACGCTCTATCATGCGCCGGACCGGCGCCCCTTACAGGATGTTCTAACCTGCATCCGCCTGCATGAGCGGCTGGAGAGTGCCGGCCGCCAACTGCAGCAAAATGCCGAACGTCATTTGAAGCCAGCAGAAGAAATCCTGCGTCTTTTTGAAAACGATCCGGCGCCTTTGCATGAAAGCCTGAAGATCCTCCAAGAGGTCCAGTTCTCGCTGGATGACCTTCGCTATGAGTATCCGGAAGAACCAGCCGGGGAGAGTGCCAGCCCGCAGGCCGAACTGGAGCGGCTGACCTTGGAAGGTGCCAAACGGCGTTATCCGGAGGGTGTTCCGGACAAGATCCGGGCGACCATTGATCATGAACTGAAACTGGTCGCGGACCTCGACTACGCGCCGTATTTTTTGACCGTCTACGACATTGTCCGGTTTGCCCGCACACGCGGCATCCTGTGCCAGGGCAGAGGCTCGGCCGCAAACTCCGTAGTCTGCTTCTGCCTTGGCATCACCGAGGTTGACCCAACCAAGGCAGATCTCCTGTTTGAGCGTTTCATCTCACCCGAACGGCGCGAGCCGCCGGACATAGATGTCGACTTCGAGCACGAGCGGCGGGAAGAGGTCATCCAGTACATTTATGCCAAATACGGCCGCGAACGCGCCGGGCTTGCGGCCACCGTCATCACCTATAGGTCCCGCTCCGCCCTTCGGGAGGTCGGCAAGGTGTTCGGCCTTTCCGAAGACGCGATAGCGTCCCTTGCAGGGACGGTCTGGGGACGCGCCTCGGCCGGAACCGAAGAGGCCCAAGTGCGCGAGGCCGGGCTGGATCCGTCAGATCCCTTAATCACACAGATGCTGGAACTGGCCCGCACGCTGATCGGTTTTCCCCGGCACCTGTCCCAGCATGTTGGCGGCTTTGTCATCACCCGTGGCCGGCTCGACGAGGTCATTCCGATCCAGAACGCGGCCATGGAAGACCGCACCGTGGTGGAATGGGACAAGGATGATCTGGATGCCCTCGGGATCCTGAAAATCGACATCCTTGCACTTGGCATGCTGACCGCAATCCGTAAGGCCCTCACCATGCTGTCGGAAAACTATGGCCAGGATCTCACCATCTCCACCATCCCGGCTGAGGAGGCGCCCGTCTATGACATGTTGTGCCGGGCCGATTCTGTCGGCGTTTTCCAGGTGGAAAGCCGGGCCCAGATGACCATGCTGCCGAGGCTCAGACCACGGGCGTTCTACGATCTCGTCATCGAAGTTGCCATCGTCCGGCCTGGCCCAATCCAGGGCGACATGGTCCACCCTTACCTGCGCCGCCGTCAGGGCAAGGAGCGGGTCAGTTACCCGAGCAAGGAGCTGGAAGCCGTTCTCGGCAAGACCATGGGTGTGCCGCTGTTTCAGGAACAAGCGATGAAGATCGCCATTGTAGCCGCCGGGTTCACACCCGGCGAAGCCGACAAGCTGCGCCGCGCCATGGCGACCTTCCGAAGGGTCGGCACGATCGGCACGTTCCAAACCAAGATGATCGAGGGCATGGCAAAAAACGGCTACGACCGGGACTTTGCCGAGCGCTGCTTCCGCCAGATCGAGGGCTTTGGTGAATACGGGTTTCCCGAAAGCCATGCGGCAAGTTTTGCGCTCCTCGTTTATGCTTCGTCCTGGATCAAGGCCTATTACCCGGATGTCTTTTGCGCCGCACTTTTGAATTCCCAGCCCATGGGGTTTTATGCCCCCGGACAACTGGTCCGCGATGCGCGCGAACATGGTGTGGATGTGCGCGAGGTTGATATCAACCTTTCAGACTGGGATGCGAAACTGGAACCTGGTTGGCAGGCAGCCCGGCATCTCCACCCCCGCCACCGGGAGATGAGGGAGATCGTGCGTACCGATCATGCGGTCCGGTTCGGTTTCCGGGCCGTGAAAGGCCTCAAGCAGGACGATATGGACAAGCTGATCGAACACCGCGGCGACGGCTATGACAGCATCCGGGATCTTTGGCTGAGATCCGGCCTCAGCCGCCCGGTGATCCTGCGCCTTGCCGAAGCCGATGCGTTCCGCTCACTCGGCCTTGACCGGCGCGCGGCGGTCTGGGCGGCGCAAGGTCTGGAAGCTGGCAATCAGCGCGACCGGCTGCCGCTGTTTGATATTCCCGATTTTGGGGACTTGCGGCCAGAACCGGACGCAGACCTGCCGCCGATGCTGCCGGGCGCCCATGTCATGGCCGACTACCAAAGCCTGAGCCTGTCCTTGAAGGCCCATCCGGTTGCTTTTGCCCGACCCGCGCTCGCTCGTCAGAATGTTGTGCCCTGTATGAACCTGCCGGATATCCGCCAGGGCCGCCAGATTTCCGTGGCCGGACTGGTGCTGGTCCGCCAACGGCCCGGCTCGGCGAAGGGCGTCATTTTTCTCACGCTGGAAGATGAAGGCGGCATCGCCAACATCATCGTCTGGCCAAAGGTGTTTGAAAAATACCGGCCACTGGTGATGGGAGCCCGCTTTTTGAAGGTTTCAGGGCGCGTCCAGAATGAAGCCGGGGTCATTCATGTGGTGGCAGATCATGTCGAGGACGTCACCGCGCTGCTGTCCGATCTGTCCGACAAGTCCCTGGACGATGCCGGCCTTGCCCGTGCGGATGAGGTTAAACGGCCCGTGATTGAATTGACCGAAAAGATCAAGCCGGCCAGCCGCCTGGTCCAGCTGATCCGCGATGTTCCAGAACTTCGAAAGGATGTCGCACAGATCAAACCACACAAGGCCGCCGCCCTTGAGCGGCAAACAGTGAAAGCTCTGCCCGGCGGGCGGAATTTTCAATAGATCAGGCTGGTTCCTTTTTGAGAGAAGGCTTGCCGCGAAATCCTGCGATCCGCTCACTGATCGACTGGAAGACAACATAAAGAACCGGGATCATCAAAAGCCCGAGGGTGCTGTCGATGATCATCCCCACGAAAACGGGAAAGCCGATCGACACACGCCCGGCAGCTCCCGCGCCGCTTGCCAGAACCAGCGGGAGAACACCAAGAATGAAACACAACCCTGTCATGGTCACAGGCCGGAACCGCATGTGAGCTGCCTCAATCGCGGCCTCCTGAATGCTATGCCCCTCTTCCCGAAGGTTCTTCGCGAACTCAACCACCATGATTGCTTTCTTCGCAGCCAACCCAATCAGCAACACCATGCCGATCTGGGCGTAGATGTTGTTGTTCAGGTTCGGGATAAATTGCAGCGGGATCAGAGCGCCGAACACTGCAAACACGGTCGATGCCATGACGGACAGAGGCAGTACCCAGCTTTCATATTGGGCCACCAGGCAGAGATAGGCGAAAATCACCGCCAGGATAAGGATGTAGGTGACCAAACCACCGGCATCGACCTCCTGAAGCGTGATGTCCGTCCAGTCAAAACCATAGCCTTCCGGCAAGGATGTTTGGGCGACCTCTGCGAATTTCTGGATACCAGTACCGGAACTGAAGCCCGGTTGAAGCTGGGCGTTGATCGAGGCCGAAGTGAAGAGGTTGTATCGGTAGATCGTCTGGGCGCCCAACACAGGCTCCGCGGTGATGAAAGTCCTCAGCGGTAAGGCTTCACCGGCAGCGTTCTTGACGTAAATGCCCCGAACCTGGCTGGTCGTCTGCCGGAACTGCGCATCGGCCGACATCACCACCCAGTAGACGCGGCCGTCCTTGACGAAATTGTTCACATAGAGCGAACCAAAGCTCGCCTGCAGCGCCGTAAAGATATCGCTGACCTTCACCTGCAGGGCTTCGGCGCGGTCGCGGTCGATCGTCAAGCTGTATTGGGGGGCCGTGGCCGAAAAGCTGCTGAAGGCCGACTGGAATTCAGGTTCCTTCATCAGCGCCGACAGGAATGCTGTCTTAACGGCGTCGAAATCTTCAATGTTGTTGGCCTTGTAGTCCAAGAGCTGCGCCGACAAGCCGCCGCTTGACCCAACGCCCTGGATCGTCGGCAATGGGAACACAAAGGACGTTGCTTCCGGGATCGCGGCCAGGGACCGGTTCAAGGACATCATGATGGCCCACCATTGGGTGTCGCGCGTCTTGCGTTGATCCCAAGGGTCCAGCAACAACACCAGAATTCCAACGTTCGACCTGTTGCCAGCGAGCAAACTGAACCCGGCCACAGACGTAATGGCTCCGACGCCCGGGTGCTTTTGAACCTCTGCGCTGATGTTTTGCACCACCTCTTGGGTCCGCTGGAGCGAGGCACCATCCGGCAGCTCGATACTGACAAACAACACGCCATTGTCTTCCGGCGGAATGAAGCCGGTCGGCGTGGTTTCAAACATGTAGATCGTAGCAGCAACAACTCCCGCAAACACAGCCAAAGAGACCGGAATGAACCGGAGCATGAGCCTGACAATGGCAACGTAGCCATCCCGAAGCTTGTCGATCAGCATCGGGATTAGGCGGAAAAGACCTTTCGGATGCCCGGTCCGGCGCGACAGGAACAACGAACAGAGCACCGGCCCAAGCGTCAGGGCATTGATGGCAGACAGCGCGAAAGCAAATGTGATCGTCAAAGCGAACTGGAGGTAAATCTCGCCCGTGATCCCGGGAAAGAAGCACACCGGGACAAACACCGCCGCCAGAACGAATGTCGTCGCGATGATCGGCCGCGTCACCTGGCTCATCGCCTTCAACGTGGCTTCGCGCGGCTCAAGTCCATCCTCTTCCATGATCCGTTCGGTGTTTTCGATGATGACAATCGCATCATCGACCACCAGCGTGATCGCAAGCACGATGGCAAAGAGCGTGATCATGTTGGCGCTGAACCCAATCACGTAGATAAGCGCCATGGTCCCAAGGAGGGAGACAGGAATTGCGATCGCCGGGATCAAGGTTGCCCGGATACTGAGGAGAAAGAAAAAGGTGACCGAGATGACCAAGGCCGCCGTTATCGCCAGGGTCGATGCGATCTCTTCGATCGATTTTCGAACCGCAGTGGTCACGTCATAGGCAAGGACATATTCCATGTCCTCGGGGAACTGTTTTGAGAGCTCCTCCATCTGGGCGCGGACGGCGTCCGCAACATCCAGGGCGTTTGCTCCGCTTTCCTCGAAAATCGCAATGATCGCAGACGGTTCGCCGTTATAAAATGATGTCGCCGCATAACTCTCAGCGCCCAGCTCCACCCGCGCGATGTCCTTCAGCCGGATGAAAGAACCGTCATCCTGCGCTCCCAGGATGATTTGCTCAAACTGCTCTGCAGTCTCCAGCAGCCCTTGAGCGTCCAATGTGAATTGAAAAGACGTCTGTGCGTCGCTGAAAGGTGGGGCTCCGATCTGACCTGCGGCAGCTTCGACATTTTGCGCCTCAATGGCCGAGGAGACATCCGATGCGGACAGGTTCAGCGCCGCCATTTTTTCCGGGTTCAGCCACACCCGCATGCTGTAGTTCAACGGCCCAAACTGGTTTACAAGCCCGACACCATCAATCCGGCTGATGGGATCCTGAATGAAATCAGCGGCATAGTTGCTCAAATAGAGCTGACTGAACGTCTTGTTGGGTGACAGCAGATTGATCACCTGCAGCATGTCGCTGTTCTGCTTCGACGTAGAAATGCCAAGCTTTGTGACGGCTTCGGGCAGCAGGGGCGTGGCGAGCGCCACCCGGTTCTGGACATTGACCGCGGCAATGTCGGGATCCGTGCCGATTTCGAACGTGACAGTCAGCTGATAGGTGCCTTCACTGGACGATTGGGACGACATGTAAATCATCCCATCGACACCATTCACCTGTTCCTCGATCGGTGTTGCGACGGCATTTTGAATGAGGGCTGCGTTGGCCCCCGGGAAACTCGCAGTCACCTGAATTTGCGGGGGCGCAATGTTCGGAAACTGGGCGATTGGCACAAACCGGATAGCGAGTGCGCCGACCAGGACCGTGAGGACCGCGATGACGATGGCAAAGTTGGGCCGATCGATAAAGAATCTTGCAAGCATCGGACCGCCCCGGTTCAGGATTGCGTTTCAGTCGGGCTGACTTTGACGCCCTCATGGATCTTCTGCAGACCCTGGATGACCACCGGATCTCCGGCCTTCAGGCCTTTGCTGACAACCCAATCCCGCCCGATCTGATTGCCGAGGGTCACATCCCGCCGTTCAACGACATCGTCTTTTCCAACGACAAACACAAAGTGCCCCTTTGCATCGAGCTGAATTGCCGTTTGCGGAACAACGACAACTTCGCTTGCATTCGGGTCCTCGAATGTCACGTTAACCACTTGGCCGGGCACCAGAAGGGCATCCTTGTTGTCAAATGCGGCGCGCATTTCAACCGTGTCGGTGGATGTTTCGACTTCGTTGCTGATGTAGTCGATCTTCCCGGCAACCGGGTAACTGGCGCCATCTGAGAGCTGCAGTTTCACATCAAGTGTCGAAGAGTTCTCAGAGACGAGCCCTTCCTGACGCTTCAGGATCAGGTCCCGTTCACTGATAAAAAACTTCACATGGATCGGGTCTATGCTGGTGATCGTCGCGAGAACGCCAGTGTTCGACGTTATGAGGTTGCCCACATCGACGGGTGAGTCGGAGATCCGGCCATCGATCGGACTGGTGATCGTCGTGAAGCCCAGATTGATTTTGGCTGTATCAAGATCTGCTTGAGCCTCTCCCACTGCAGCTTGATCACCCTTGTAATCCGCTTCAGCTGAATCGTAGACCGCCTGCGAAACATCGCCCCGGTCCAGCAGCTGTTTTTGCCGGTCGAGGTTGATCTTGCTGTTCAGGGCAGTGGCCTTCGCTCCGTCCAAGGTCGCCTGTGCCTTGTCGGCGCTCGCCTGATAGAGATCCTTTTCGATCTGGAAGAGCACATCGCCCTTTTTGACAAGCCCCCCATCGGTGAATTTCTGGCTTTCCAGAACGCCTTCGACCCGCGCTTCCACTTTGACGGTGCTCACGGCTGCGACGCGGCCAACATAAACATCGGCCATTCCGGGCTTGGTGTTGGACGCACGCTCCACCAGAACCGCCGGCGCCGGATCGTCGGCGTGAGCCGGGATTAAACCAATTGCGAAAATAGAAAAAACGAAAGCTGAGGCGAAAAACTTCATGAAGTCAGGCTCCTGCCGTTTGGCGGCTTGAACCTAGACTTGCACCCATTTGCAGACCGGTCAAATAAACGACTCAGGAAGCACCACGGAATTACTAGGCAGGCACGCCATCCATCTCAATGGATCACCTTGCGAGCTGCGGTCTCAGCGTTGTCAGGAGTGCCGGGTCATTTCGAACCCGCGCAATGATCATGCCCCCCTCAAGAAGTGCCAGAGCTGACAAGGCCTGCGCCTTGATCTCTTCTTCTGACCGATTTTGGGCCCATTCGGTTCTGCTCAGGCTCACGGTCATCCACTCTGAAACACGATCAAAAAACGACTTGGCTTCAGAGACAACACTTTCCGGCAGCCCCGCGGATTCTGCTGCCAGAATTCCGCAAAGACACATTTGCCCATCTGAACCAAGCGCGGAGACAAACAGGCCGTGAAGCTTTTTAACTATTTCAGACACGGTCACTGGCCCGTCTTCATGATCACCGAGCGCATTTAAGAAACGGTCCGTATAGCGGCGCGCCACCTTCGCGCCGAGATCTTCTTTCGTCGGGAAATAATAATGGACACTTGAGCTTTTCACCCCAACGCCGGACGCCAGGTCGCGGAAACTCACACCGTTATAGCCATTCTTGCGAATGAGGCTCTCGGCGAGGTCCAAAATTTTTCCTTCTGTTTCGGCAGCATTCCGGCTCATAGCACCCTCAGTATCTATCAATCAGTAGATAGGCCTTGACACAAGCTTCTGCAATCCCGATATCCCGGTCATCGTATTCTACCTATCAGTAGATAGATATCATGGAGAAGCTGAAATGACAGAGACCGTAGCAATCATTCAAGGCGGAACGTCCGGCATGGGCCTTGCAACTGCGAAACGGCTGGCCGCCAGGAACGTGCCTCTTGTTCTCATCGGGCGGAACGCGGACAAACTCTCAACCGCAAAGGCAGAGATTGAAGCTGCATACGAGGTCAATGTTCAAACATGGCAAGCTGATGTGACCGATCAAAACGACGTTGCTGAGCTTGTTGAGCGTATTGAAGATCTGCAAACACCGATCGGATATCTGGTCAATGCAGCCGGTGCCTTCAGCCCAAAACCGTTCCTCGATCACTCACCGGAGGACTACGACCTCTATCACGCCTTCAACCGCGGCACGTTTCAGATCACTCAGGCCGTTGCGCGAAAAATGGTGGAGCGCGAAGCCGGATCTATCGTCAATCTTGGCTCGATGTGGGCACACCAGGCTGTGAAGGCGACGCCGTCTTCCGCCTACTCCATGGCAAAGGCCGGCTTGCACGCTCTCACACAGCATTTGGCCATGGAGCTTGGAGATCATGGGGTCCGGGTTAATGCCGTTGCCCCGGCTGTTGTCGAAACGCCGATTTATGGCGCGTTTATCCCGGAGGACCAGATCACGCAAACTCTGAAGGACGGCTTCGACGCATTCCATCCGATCGGACGGATCGGAACGGCGGACGATGTTGCCGCAGCCGTGGATTTCCTTCTCTCCGATCAGGCCGGTTGGGTGACCGGAGCAATCTGGGACGTTGACGGCGGTGTCATGGCCGGCCGGTGCTAAGCGTCAACTGAAACATAAAGGGCTGCCCAAATCGGGTGGCCCTGTTTTCAGATCGCTTCCAAATAATACCAGCGGCCGGATTTTTTCCGGAACCGGCTGTTTTCCCGGTGGGTGTGCAGTGTTCCGCCGGACAGATACTTCGCTTCAAAGAGCACCGTCCCGTCGCGATCGGCTTCGCTTCCTTTGCCGGTCTCAAGAACGCTCAAGCCCGTCCAGTGGTTTTCCGACGCCCACCGGGCCGTCGCCGCAAAATCGAACCCTGCCTGATATTTCGGCCAAAGTGTCTCTTTCAGATACGCAATGTTCTCACGCACGTATGCTGAGTAACGCGACCGCATCAAAGCCTCTGCGGTCTTTGGCGTTTGGCGTCCCTCCAGATAAGGACTGCAACAGGCCGAAAATGCTGTTCCAGATCCACAGGGGCAATCCGTATCCGCCATATCCAAGTTCCGTTCCAATTCACTCTATAGATCGCAGTCTCTATCACCACCTGTGACAGGACGCTATGCTGCTCCCACCTTGACCAGATCGACTGCGGCGGCGGCATGAAACTTGCGACCTTTAATCTGGAATCCTTTGGCACAGACAGGATCGATGAAGATCTGCTCGCCCGGCGGATCGACGCTCTGAGGCCAAAGCTTCTGGAGCTCGAGGCTGACATCTTATGTCTTCAGGAAGTCAACGCCCAAAAAATCAAGGGCCAATCCAGCCGGCAGTTTCACGATCTGGAGCGTCTGATTGAAGGCACGCCCTATCAGGACTTTTCATTGTCTGGCAGCTTACGCCCCTCCGGCAAAGGGCCCGGCGACCGGCACAATCTCGTTGTGCTTTCGCGGTATCCGGTTCTTTCAGGAGAAAGTCTTTATCACCGCCACGCGGAGCCGCCACTTTGGCGGCCGGGAACTGCCGATCCCGAATATGACGAACCACAGGCGACTGCTTTCGACCGACCGGTTCAGCAGCTTCAAATCGACTTGGGCAAAGGGCGCCCCTTGCACGTGTTCAACGTGCATCTGCGCGCGCCCATTGCAGCCCAAATCCGCGGCGGCAAAGACGCGGATCACAATTGGGCCTCCGTCTCTGCCTGGGCAGAAGGCTATCATCTGTCGGTCTTGAAACAGACTACACAAGCGCTTGAACTCCGGCTTGGGGCGGAGGCTCTGTTCGATGAGGATCCGGACGCCCAGATCATTCTGACCGGCGACTTCAATGCAACCGGCGAAACCCGGGCGCTGCGGCTATTGCGGGCGGACCCGCACGATACCGGCGTCCCGGACCTTGGCTACCGGCAGCTTTATCAACTGGATGCAGCCCTTCCTTTGGAGCAGCGGAAAACCGTACTTCACAATGGCCGGGCCCAAACCCTGGACCATGTTCTTGCGAGCCGCTCCATGACGGACCGGGTTGCGCACATCAAGGTCTTCAACGCGGCTCTGCCGGATGAGATCCTCGAAGGTGACGATCCCGATTATGCCGGCTCCTACCACGCCGCAATGTGCGTGGACTTCGACATGTCGTAAGAGGTTCGGTTATTCGTTTGCCAACGACTGAATATACCCGGCGAGATTGGCAATCTCGATGTTGCCGAGTGTCATGTTTGGCATTTGCGGATGGGGATTGGCGAGAAAGGTCGCAAGTTTCGATGCATCCCAACTCTGATCCTTGGCCATGTCATAAAAACTCGGCAACGACACACTGGACGCCGTCGCCTGATCGTTGGAAACGAGATGGCAGAACGCACACCATTGAAGCGCCAAGTCTTTTCCTGCGGCGACATCGGCCGCAACCGCCGACGACATAGGAGCGACGGCCGCTAGGCTGAAGCCCAAACCGAGCGCTTGAAAACCTCTCCGCCACATTTTGGACCGTTCAACCATTTTCGCTGTCTCCACATCTCAATCACGGTTCGCAGTCTGTCTGATCGAACCGGCCTCTTCCTTGTCCTGCATCAAATCACGCTCATGAGCCTGTCTGCAACTTTTCAGAAAACCCCATTGCCGCATCCGGCATCCTCGTCCACAGTCTGAAGTTGAAAACCTATAAGATAATCGGAGATCTGGATGATTCACCAAAGCCTGATCCGCGCGGCGACGGCGGTAAGCCTGAGCTTTGCGCTGGCCATTGGCGCGGGCGCGCCGACTGTTGCTCAAGAAACGCCGATCTATTCCGGAAAGGACCGCTATCACCCGGTCACGGCTGCCAACGGTATGGTGGCGAGCCAGGAAGCCGTCGCCACCCGGGTGGGTGTCAGTGTTCTTGAAAAAGGCGGCAACGCGGTCGACGCAGCGATCGCAACCGGGTTTGCCTTGGCGGTGACCTTGCCCCGTGCCGGCAACCTTGGTGGCGGCGGCTTCATGATGATCCACAAGGCTGACACCGGCGAAACCGAAGCGCTGGATTATCGGGAAAAAGCACCAGCGGGCGCAACGCGTGACATGTTCCTGGGACCAGACGGAGAACCGGACAATGACAAGTCCCGTTTTTCGGGATTGGCCATTGGGGTTCCAGGCACAGTGGCCGGCTTTGCGGCTGCATTTGAAAAACACGGCAGCGGGAAAGTGACGTGGGAAGACCTGGTTGCACCTGCAATTGCGCTCGCAGAAGACGGCATTGAAGTAACACCGGACCTCTCGGCTTCATTGGCAGCTCGCATCGCCCGGCTGAGCAAAGACCCGGCAACGGCAGCCATCTTCTTCAAGGCTGGTCTGATCCCTTATGTGCCCGGCGAAACGCTGAAACAGACCGATCTTGCGGCAACACTCCGGCTAATCGCCGACAAGGGTGCGGCCGGTTTTTATCTGGGCGATGTTGCCGAAAAGATCGCATCCAAGGTTCAAGAATCTGGCGGCAGCATGACAACGGCGGACCTTGCCGACTACAAACCCGTCTGGCGGGATCCGGTGACCGGCGGCTATCGCGGATATGAGATCGCCTCCATGCCGCCCCCCTCCTCCGGCGGCGTTCACATCGTGCAAATCTTGAACATGCTGGAGACCTACCCGATGGCCGATTTCGGCCCCAACTCTGCAGATGCAATTCATGTCATGGCTGAAGCCAAGCGCCGCGCTTACGCCGACCGGTCCAAATATCTCGGAGATCCGGATTTTGCTGAAGTTCCGGTAAAGGGCCTGACCGAGCCAGCCTATGCAGCAAGCCTCGCAGAAACCATCAATATGGAGACCGCCACCGATTCAAAGGACGTTGCACCTGGCAACCCCATTCCCTACGAAAGCAATGAAACGACCCATTATTCCGTTGTCGACAAGGACGGCAATGCAGTTTCGAACACCTACACGCTGAACTTTTCCTATGGCGTTGGTCTCACCGCCGACGGCACCGGCGTTCTTTTGAACAACGAGCTGGATGATTTCTCCGCAAAACCCGGCGCACCGAATGCCTATGGGTTGATTGGGGGAACAGCGAATGCAGTCGAAGGTGGCAAACGGCCCCTATCTTCCATGAGCCCGACACTGGTGTTCAAGGACGGCAAGCTGTTCCTTGTCACCGGCTCACCAGGCGGCAGCCGGATTATCACGACAACGTTGCAGGTCATCCTGAATGTGATCGACCACCAGATGAACATCGCCGAGGCAACGGCCGCACCACGCGTCCACCATCAATGGTTTCCGGATGAAATTCGAATTGAAGAAGGTTTGTCCCCGGACACGATCCGGCTTTTGGAAGCGCGTGGCCACAAGGTCGAGGTCAAGAATGTTATGGGCTCAACCCAATCAATCATGAAGGTGGGCGGTCTTCTGGCCGGTGCTTCCGATCCACGCCGGCAAGGCGCACTGACAGCTGGCCACTGATACAGGGTTGAGGGAGACCGATGACATTTCATCGGTCTCATCGCTCCGGTCCAAGCTGCTTCTGCAGAATTAATTCGGCTCTGGTGGATAGCGGCGGTTGATCGTGCTGTCGCCGTCCAGATCCTTGAGGTGCTGGAAGAAACTTTCAGCTGCGACCGCAAGGAAAGAAACCAGCAACACACCGACATAAGTCGAGTGCTCCAACAGCTCAGCCCTGTCACCAACGACCACATCGAAGATTGCAAATCCGAGAAAAACGGCGATCGACACTGCAATCGCGAGGTCGGTCCGGTAGGCAACACCCGGCTGGTTTTTGACAAGCCGGATCCCGGCCACCAAAAACAAAGCAGCCGCAAAAAACTCGACAATGCCCGCGAATATGAGCGTCGCCGTTACGAAACCTGGATCGATGTCCAGGCGATCAAAATACATGGTGAACTTTTCGACGCGGTGATTGCCCCACCAATGGACAAACCCAATGTCCTGACGGGCAAAAAATTTATCGAGGCCGTTCAGCAGCCAAAAGCAAAACCAAAAAGCGATCACGACGGCGGTAACGGGTTGGCGCAAAATAGCCATATCTATCTTCTGTCTTGAATGTCGGAACTATCGTCAATTCATACAGGGCGAGTCCTTGAAAACTGGTTACACTCAACGCGCAAAGCCGGTCCGTAAATCCACTTATCAAAGATCGCTGAAGACAAGCCGCTCTATTTCTGAGGCTGTTTCGTGCCGCGAGAGACAAGGTCTGCAAATTGCTGATCTAGTTTGAGGCGCTCTTCGGCAGTCATTTCCGGCCAGATGATCTGAGCGCCGACAAAGGCAGCGTATTCAATTTTCGCGATGCTGTTTGCAGTGGCATCATCCAGCCCTTGAGCAAGATACAACTGAACAATGAACTGGGTTCGGAGATCATCGACCTCGCGTACGGTTTGCCGGGCCGTCTGGTTGAGTTGCGCAAACTGGCGCATGGCACGGTCCAGGTCATGATCGAGTTGAGCCGCCTTCAGCGCCAGCGTGCGCGCCTGGTCTTCGGGCGCACTCGCAAGCGTTTCTTCGGCGACATCAAGTGTGTTTTGTTTCTTCCAGGCATGAGCCAAAGCGGTCAGGAATGCCTCATGATCCTTGAAGTGATGATAAAAAGAGCCTTTGGTCCGTGACGCCGTCTGGCACAGCGCATCGAGGGTCAGCCCCCCGATGCCCTCTTTGACGAGTTGCCCAAATCCGAGTGTGATCCAATCCTCTTTGCCGAACCGCTTCTTCTCGGTCATAGGCTGCCGCCCAACACACCAAGAATGACGATCGGCAAGAACAACCATCCTTGCGGCATATCCTTGAATGCCTGGTTCTTGAAGACCGGGACGGCTAGGCCGAGCACGCAGTAGCCGAATGTCAGTATGGTTGCCACCCACCCGAGATCCGTTCCACCGTAATAGAGCGCCGCATAGCCGAACATCCCGGCAATGACAGCGAGTGTGATGGTGACGATGTGCCAACAATAGTAGGTCGTGAGTTTGGGAACGGGATGCAGCCCGGGCGCGTTCAAAAGCGGCTTGGCAATCGCCCTGCCGCCCAAGAAGGTATGGATCAGGCACACAATGGCGGCCAGTCCTCCAGCACTCGCAAAATAAACGTTCATTTCAATCCCCGAATTTACATACCATACCTTATGGTATGTATTGATATTTGAAATAGCAAGTGACAATTCCTGTGCCGTTCAAAGGAGCCCAAAGTCACAAAAAAACAGCGGAACCTGGTGGTCCCGCTGGAAAAGTCACTGAAGCAGTCGCAATCGCGTCTTGGGACGAAATACTGACAATTTCGCCATCCGCAGTTTGCACAGGTAGATTAGTGGCCGGGCAATAACGCTAATATAAAGTTGCAAGGCTGATTTATTTCAATCATAGGGAAAATTGTCGCAAACGATCAGCGCAACAAAAAAGCCAGCTGCTTTTCTGCAACTGGCTTTTAGCACCGTTCGGTTAAATTGGAGCGGGCGATGGGATTCGAACCCACGACCCCAACCTTGGCAAGGTTGTGCTCTACCCCTGAGCTACACCCGCATAATGTTCCAACTCGGTGGCGGCTGCCTCGTCGTTGGTGGCGCAGTATATGAACTAAGCCGAAACAGAATGCAACACCGAAAATGCAGAAATTTTTTTAGCTGCCTTTTTGTGGATTTTACAGCTTCGACACCCGCAAAAACGGCAGAAAATAGCCGCTCCGTGCGAAACACTCGCCTTGCGGATCAGCATCAAAACACGCTAGAGAGCTGCAAACAGTCTAATTTTTTCAGGAAAAGTCATGCCAGCCACCCGCGACGAGCTCATGGGCTTCTTTCAGGATCTGGGGATCTCTGTCACCACTGTGGATCATGATCCGGTGTTCACAGTCGCCGAATCCGGCGACCTGCACGACCGCATTCCAGGTGGCCACACCAAGAACCTGTTCGTCAAAGACAAAAAGGGCCGGTTGTTTCTGATAACCACCCTGCACGATGCCGAAATTGATCTGAAAAAAGTGCACCAGGTGATTGGCGCTCAGGGACGGGTGTCGTTTGGCAATGCTGACCTTCTGATGGAAGTGCTTGGCGTAGAGCCCGGGTCCGTCACCCCGTTTTCCTTGATCAATGACCGGGAAGCGCAACGTGTCACGCCCGTTTTTGATGCAGCGATGATGGCACATGACGTCCTGAACTATCACCCGCTGAAGAATGATGCGACAACGGCGATTTCTTCCAGCGATTTGCTCAAGTTCGCGAAGGCCTGCGGTCATGACCCGCAAGTGCTGGCAGTCAGTGCTCAGGCACAGGCAAGCGAAGTGCAGGGTTGAGAATTGTAATCCGATTGTAGCCGCGCCATGTTAGGTGCGGTTTTTCCAGCGAGACGGCCAACAAGGCCAACGTTCACAGCAGCCGAACAGCAAGAGGCAGATTAATGAGCAACGGCGACTACAGCATTGGCGGTCAAGTCGGTGGCGGTTTCGGCGCCAGCATGGGTGGCGGATATGGTGGCCAAGGCGGCGGTTTCGGCGGCGGTGGTGGCAACGGCTCTGGCGGCGCGCCGGATGGCGACCTGATTTTCGACGTCACCACACAGACATTTATGGCTGATGTGATGGAGGCCTCCCGCCAGCAGCCGATACTCGTGGACTTCTGGGCGCCTTGGTGCGGCCCTTGCAAGCAGCTGACACCGCTGATCGAGGCCGCTGTTAAAGCAGCTGGCGGCACGGTGAAGCTTGCCAAGATGAACATTGACGACCATCCGGAAATTGCCGGCCAGATGGGAATTCAATCCATCCCGGCCGTGATTGCCTTTAAGGACGGTCAGCCGGTCGACGGCTTCATGGGCGCTCAGCCGGAAAGCCAAATCAAGGCGTTCATCGAAAAGCTTGGCGGCCCGGCTCCTGCCAATCCTGCCGAAGCTTACCTGGAACAAGCGAACGCGTTATTGGCCGATAGGGATTACGGGCAGGCCGCTCAGCTGTTCGGGGCATTGATGCAGGCGGAACCGGATAATGTTCAGGCCATTGCGGGACTGACCCAGTGCTACCTCGGCGCCGACGACCTGGAACGCGCCAAACAGGCACTGGAGCTCGCACCGGAAGAAAAACGCACGGATGAAGCTTATTTGGCAGCCAAAGCTGCTGTGGACCTTGCCGAACAAGCCGCATCCCTTGGAGACTTGGCTGGTTTTGAGGAGCGCATCGCCCAGAACCCAGACGATCATCAGGCCCGCTTTGATCTTGCGCTCGGGCTGAATTCAAAGGGTGCCAAAACAGCGGCCGTTGACCAGCTCATAGAGATCGTCCGCCGCGACCGCGAATGGAACGAAGACGGCGCCCGCAAACAATTGCTGCAGTTCTTTGAGGCCTGGGGTTTCAAGGATGAAGCAAGTGCCTATGGCCGGCGCAAACTGTCTGCCGTGTTGTTTTCTTGACGATAGGCCACTCGCGCCACACATACCCACTTATGCGGTACAACCGCACAAAGCGGTTGGTCGAGAACAACAACACAAAGGCCCACTCATGCAGGCTGGTAACGCCATTTACGAGACGATTGCTGATCTTCCTCCGGTCTTGCCTGTGTTCCCCTTGTCCGGTGCGTTGCTGCTTCCCAGAACGCAGCTTCCGTTGAACATTTTTGAGCCGCGCTACATCGACATGATTGATAGCGCCTTGGCGGGCAACCGTCTCATTGGGATGGTGCAACCGTCGGGACGGCAGAACACGAAAGACCCGGATCAACCCTTGCTGGAAGGAGTTGGCTGTGCGGGTCGTTTGACCGGGTTCCAAGAAACCGGCGACGGCCGGTACCTCATCACACTCCAAGGTGTGACACGGTTCCGTGTCGCGCAGGAACTGACCGCATTGACGCGCTTTCGGCAGGCAGAAGTCGATTTTGCTCCGTTCGCTGCCGATCTCAGATGTGGTCAAGGCGAAGACGACGTCGATCGGAACGGACTTCTAACAACCTTGAGGGCTTATCTGGACGCCAATAATCTGGAAGCAGATTGGGACAGTGTCAAAGAAGCTGAGACGGAAGTTCTGGTAAATGCGCTGTGCATGATGTGCCCCTATGGTCCGCAGGAAAAGCAGGCACTGTTGGAAGCGCAGGACCTCAAGACCCGCGCCGAGACCTTGATTGCCATTACCGAGATGGACCTCGCCAGAAACGACAATGACGGCGGCGCAACTCTTCAATGAGCCAAAACTGGCGGAAACTGAACAATGACCGAAACAACCGACCGGCCGATCGACCGGAAGCTATTGGAACTGCTGGTGTGCCCCGTGACAAAGGCAACATTGGAATATGATGCGGAAGCGCAAGAGCTGATTTCCCGGACAGCCAAACTGGCATATCCGATCCGAAACGGAATTCCGATCATGCTGCCGGATGAGGCAAGAAAACTCGAAGACTGAAAATGAAAAACCCGGGCTGAGACCCGGGTTTTTGTTTGCGCGCCTAGAAGCCGCGGAACAGAGGCATCAGGTTGTTCTGAATGATCATTTGAATGAAAATGATACCCAGTAGCAAAACAACAGGTGAGATGTCGACACCGCCGAGATCCGGCATGAAACGCCGGATTGGCCGGAGCACGGGTTCAGTGAGGTTGTAAAGGACCTGCCCGATCGTGCCGATTATCTGGTTTCTCGGATTGACGATGTTAAAGGCATAGAGCCAGGAGAAAATCGCGCTCGCGATCACCACGTAGGTATAGAGCTGCAGTGCGATAAGGATCACTGTGAAAAGGGCTGTCATTGTGCGGTCCGTTGCCTTTTGAAGCAGGTGTTGTTCTTCATGTAGCTTTCTGAACCGCCGCCTGCAACCCGCTGAGCGCGGGCGGTTGGCAACCACGGTAGTTGTGCTGCCACTTACGCAGATGCGAAAATGCAACAGTTCGCCAAAACCCGACTCTCTTAGCCTTTGCGTTACCAGTCTTCGTGCTATCTTCGCGGTCGAAAAATTCCATGCGTATGTGGGTCTCATGAGAAAAATCATTTTGCGCGCTGCAATTGCGCTTTTGGCCGGTACATTGCCAGGTACAGCACTAGCGCAGGGCGGGAGCCTGTCCGCTGAGGATGCAACGCGGCAATTCGTGATCGACCTCGGCGTTGGAGCCATGGTGAAGCCACGTTATGAAGCTTCCGATTCCTACCTTGTATATCCCTTCCCCCTGATCCAGATGGGGCGTTTCTATGTTCCCGGCCTCGGCCAGGTCGTTGAAGGCCGCGGTCGAACGGGTGTTTTCTTCTATCCGTCATTTGGCTTTGTCGGAGAACGCAAGGCGAGCGACACAACCGATCTCACGGGCACCGACAAGATTGATTGGGCCTTAGAGCTTGGTCTCGGCGGCGGTTTCCGGACCCAGCATTGGCGCGCCTTTGGCGAAATCAGGCAGGGGATCAACGGCCACAATGGTCAGGTCGGACAATTCGGTTTTGATGGCATCCTTTATCCGGGCGAGAAGTGGGAGCTAAGCTTCGGACCCCGTGCAGACTTTGCTTCTGGCAGCTACATGGATACCTATTTCGGCGTTACCTCCACTGAGGCTGCGGCGAGTGGTGGTCGCCTCAGCGAATACAATCCGAGTGCCGGATTCAAATCTGTCGGCTTGGCAGCCCGTGTTAGCTACGATCTCAATGACGATGTGCGCCTGCACCTTCAGGGCGGATATGACCGCCTCGTGGGCGACGCTGCTGACAGCCCGATCGCAAAGGTCGGCAGCGAGAACCAGTTCAATGTCGGCCTTGGGTTCACGTATCGGTTTGCGTTCGACGTATTCAAATAAAGTTCGCCAGAAGCTGTAACTGTTTTCACAACACGGGGCGCAATCGGGCCCCGTGTTTTTTGTCATTCTGCAAGCACGCCTGTTGGAAGGTGTTAGGAGTATGAGAGAGCAAAAATCGACTGGAGAAGACATACCGGAACGGATTACTTCTTGACGGTTACGTAAACGGCATGCTTCAAAGGGGCAACGGACGGCTTCGGCCTCATTCAATGGGAGAAAACATAATGTCCTTGGAACAGCTCACCAACGATATCCGTGACAAGGTTTCTGGCGGCGGCATCGAAGAAAGCGTCAAGTTTGACCTTGGCGATGACGGCACGATCTTTTTGCAGGGTTCTGAAGTCAGCAACGACAATGGCGACGCAGACTGCACCATCAAAATGTCAGCCGAAGACTTGGCAGACATGCTCTCCGGCGATCTCAACCCGACGGCCGCGTTTATGGGCGGCAAAATGCAAGTTGAAGGCGACATGAGCGTTGCCATGAAGCTTGGCAGCGTCGTCTAATCACATCTCTTCCCAAAGAAGCAGATACCTCGCAGCCGGCCTTTTCGAAGGCCGGTTTTTTTGTGGGCGAGAACCCGGGTTCACATTGAAGGCGACCGGTCACCAAAGATCGAGCTCACCTTTTTCCTTTAGAGTTTCGAACCACTCTTCCGGACTAAGCCCGATCTTGGCGTGCTTGACCATCGCTTCGTTCATGTCCGCCATGCCCTCGGTATTCGGCCAGGCATCGGGCTGCCACAACCCGGACCGGAAGACACATTTCGGACAGTGCATGAAAGCGGATTGAACATGGACGGCCAAAGCAAGCTTGGGAGACTTGCCCTGAACAGACAGGCTCTCAAGCAGCTTTGGATCGGTGGTAAGACGGCCCTCCCCGCGGATCCGCAAAGTTTCTCCTCGACCGGGGATCAGAAACAAAAGACCAATGCGCGGGTCTTTCAAAAGGTTATGGAATGTATCGAGACGGCGGTTACCGGGCCGGTCGGGGATCGCCAGAAGGCTTGGGGACAAAACCTTTACAAATCCAGCCGGATCGCCCTTCGGTGACACATCGACATGACCCTCAGGATTCGCCGATGCGACAAAGCAAAAAGGCGCTTTCGAAATGAAATCTCGGCAAATCTCATCAAGCGCCGGCAACTCCTTTGCTGCAATCTGCGGCAAAGGATGTCCGCAAACGGTTTCAAGCTCTTCTGCGGTGGTAATGAACCCAGAAAGAGCTTCAAATGGATCAGAAACAGACGGCATCAGCAACTCACCAAACCAGACCAAACAATTGCACTATCCGCCGATTTGGGTTCAATTGCGACGGTTTTTGGCACCCTGCCGGGACAAATGCGCGGAACAGGATCAGCGAGCCTTGTTGGATGCAATCGCGGCATCGATGACATCGGCCCCGATATCATCGCGGAACCTATCCCAGACTGGCTTCATGGTGGTGACCCACTCATCGCGCTGATCCGGGGTCAACGCCCGCACCACTCCACCGTTTTCAATGATGCTCTGCTTGTTGTCTTCATTGATCGCGTTTGACCGTGCGTTGAAGTCATCAGAGACCTCGGTGAAGATTGTCATAAACTGGTTGCGGACGTCTTCATCCAGGCTGTTCAACCATTCCTGAGATGTTACCGCGAGATAGGCCAGAAGCTGGTGATTGGTCTCCGTTGCGCCGTCCTGAACCTCAAAGAACCGCTGGGTGTAAATGTTGGACCAGGTGTTTTCCTGTCCATCCACAACGCCCATCTGGAGAGCCTCAAAGACATCCTTAAAGGCCAGTTTTTGCGCAGTGCCCCCCATGGCTTCAACCATGGCAACCGCTACATCGGAGGGCTGCACACGGAACCTCAAGCCCTTGGCGTCGTCAGGCACGATCAACGGCCGGTTCGCCGAAAACTGCTTGAGGCCGTTGAATAGGTATCCCAAGCCAACAAAGCCGTAATCGGACATCGCACCGAGCAGCTCCTGTCCCTTTTTGCCTTCAGTGAAAGCTGTCACGGCGTCCATGTTGGAGAAAACAAACGGCAGATCGAACACCCTGTATTTCAAGGTGTAAGCTTCGAATTTGGAAAGCGATGGGGCCGCCAGCTGGACGTCCCCCAACAAAAGCGCCTCCATCACCTGATTGTCGTCGAAGAGCTGCGATGATGGAAACACCTGCATACAGGCAGTGCCGTTCATCTCAACATTGACACGGTCCGCTAGCGCGCTTGCCATTTCCCCTTTGGGATGGCCTTCCGCTGCGACGACGTGACTGAACTTAATAACGATTTCGTCCTCATCGCAGGTAGCAAAGGCATGCGATACACCGAATAAGAAGGAGGACAAAACCGCAGCGGTGAGGCCGGCGATCTTTCTCATATTTGCTCCTCCCAGGCTTTCATGAACAGCATTGCGTGTGTCGAACGGCGTCGACCCTAACCCAATGCCTCTTGCCGAACATTAAACACGCAGGAAGGAAAACCCTTTGTTGAAACTGCGATCAGTTCGGCTGAAGAGCACCGTTTCCGGTGTCGTGCCGGATCGACAGCGCCATCCCGCGCAGCTTATCCGGATTCCGCATAATGAAAATCTGATCAATCAAGCCGTCCGCGCTGTATCCAAAATTGACGACTGAGACCAGTTTCCCACCTTCATAAAGGGCCAGACCTTCAATTCCGTTTATGATCCTGCGCTCCAGAGTTCCACCTGAGCCAACCCAGAGCCGCGACATGATCTTTGCAACGTATTTGGAGACATCTCCGCTGCCCGAAAGTATCCTGCCGAGGGCAGTCGCCTTGCCACCACCATCTGACTGATATTGCACACCTTCAGACAACAGCCCGACCAACTGTTCCGTCGAACCGGACATCACGGCATCAAGAAAGGCTGTCAGCATCTTTTCCTGATGCTCCGCTGGCGGAACAAAACGCGCGCTTGGCCCCTGAACATGACGGCTTGCCCGGGAGACGAGCTGACGGGAGGCGGATTCACTCGTTCCGAGAACACCTGCGACCTGTCTGTGCGATTGGCCGAACACCGAATGTAGCAAGAAAGCAGCCCGTTCTTTTGGCGACAGACGTTCCATCATGTGCAGGAATGCAATCGTGAGGGATTCAGCCCGCTCAATATCGCCTTCCGGTGTTTCACCGGCTTCAATGTGCAGCGGCTCGGGGATCCAGGGGCCGACATAATCGACGCGCTTGTTGTGCGCGGATTTTAACAAATCAAGACACCGGTTGGTGCAAGCGGTCGTCAACCATCCATCCGGATTCAGGATCGCGGCACCGTCGCTGCCCTGCCACCGCAAAAAAGTATCCTGCACAGCATCTTCGGCATCAGCCCAAGAGCCGAGCAGGCGGTAGGCCAGCCCCAAAAGACGGGGTCTGGCCTGCTCAAACACTTCGAGTTTCGATTGCTCGCTCATATCAGTAATTCGAGATTTGAACCCGGTTCCAGAGGTTGATCATGCCGATCGCCGCGGTCAACAAGCTGATCTCCGCTTCGGTAAAGTGTTTTCTGAGTTCCGCGCGCAGCGGTCCATAGCTTTGCTCCGACTTCATGTAAGTCAGCGCTTCGGCATACGCCAACGCGGCCTTTTCTTTCTCGCTGAAATCATCCACATGCCGCCAGACGATCAGACGTTCCAGCCGTTCACTGTATTCGCCGGCTGCCAGTGCTTCCTTGATATGCATCTTCACGCAAAAGGCGCATTGATTGATCTGTGAAACACGCAGATCGACCAGATGTTGAAGCTTTGGATCCAGTCCTTCCTTGGCAAAGGACGCCGAAACGCCGCCGAGGGTCTGTGCAATTCCAGGAATCTGCTGGTGGTGGTTTACAGGTGCAGTAGTCGCAGTCATTTGAAGTTCCTCATTCAGAACCTGAATTGGTTCCATACTCAAATGACGACCCAGCTTTGCCGCTTGTGACATGCTCTAAATTTTTTTCATCGCCTCACATGAAACCGCAGAGACTTCAGCCTCTTACCCCGGCACCGGAGCGCGCTGGCGTTTGTCGATGGCGACACTCTTGATGAGGACCGTCACCGTTTTTCCAACTACCAGACCAAGATCGGCAACCGATGCCCGCGTGATCCGGGCACGGATCGTCTGCTCGCCGACGCCGCAGAGAATTTCTGCATAAGGTCCGCTTTCTTCCGAAATGCTACGGATCGTTCCCTTCAGCCTGTTTCGGATCGAAAGCCCTTTGGGAACTTCGGTCGCCAGCGCGACATCTCGTGCCCGAATGCGCAACCGGATTGGCTCGCCTGGCGCGGCTCCAAGATCAGGGATCTGAATGGTCGCACCGCCAATGTCGATATGCGTCAGCCCCCATTCGCTGTCCGTGTGACTTACAGTTCCTTCCAGGAGCGCCCCGGCCTCATGCCGGCCCGTTGCCTTGCCAAGATCCGTTCTGGCGAGCATCTCGGCAACCGGTCCAAAGGCCGGTGTCTGGCCATCGGACAGGATCACCAAGGTCTGGGACAGGCGAGCCACCTCTTCGATCGAGTGGCTGACGTAAAGGATCGGAATCCCGGCTTCCGCGCAAAGGCGATCCAAATAAGGGAGAATGTCATTGCGCCGGGCCTGATCCAGATTGGCCAAGGGCTCGTCCATGATCAAGAGCCGCGGATCCGACAGCAGCGCCCGTCCGATTGCGACCCTCTGACGCTCACCGCCGGACAGCGTTGCGGGTTTGCGGGCCAAGAGCGGCTGCAAACCCAATAGCTGCACCACCTCGTCCATCGAGCGTGTCGTTTTCCGGCGCCCGGCCCAGCGCGCATAGGTCAGATTGGAGCGCACACTCATGTGAGGAAACAGGCGCGCATCCTGGAAAACATGCCCGATCCGCCGGGCCTGAACCGCAAGATTGATGTTCTTGTCGGCATCAAAAAGCGTTGTGCCGTTGACGGTAATCCGGCCGGATACCGGGCGGATAAGACCGGCAATCATATTAGTAAGGCTTGTTTTCCCGGCGCCTGACTGGCCAAATAGGGAGGTCACACCACCTTCGCTCTTGAACCGTGCAGTCAGCGGCAGCGCACCGACCTGGCCCTTGATATCAACGTCAAGCATCCGCGCCTCCAAGACGTTTCCGAAGCCGGCGGGCGAGCAATTCAGAAGCAATCAAGGCGCCGAAGGCGACGATGGTTGCGATAATCGTCAGGCGAAAGGCCGCTAAGTCGCCACTTGGGCTTTGGGTGGCTGTGTAGAGAGCCAAAGCGAGCGTTCGTGTCTCCCCCGGTATGTTGGAGACGAATGTGATGGTCGCGCCGAACTCACCCATGGCCTTGGCAAAGCCGAGAATGGCCCCGCCCAGAATACCCGGTAGCGCAAGCGGCAAAGTGACTGTCAAAAAACTGACCAGCCGCCGCGCACCCAAGGACCGGGCAGCATCCTCCAGTTTGGGATCCACCGCCTCAAAAGACAGGCGGATCGGACGGACCATAAGGGGAAAGGCCATGACCCCGGCGGCCAGCGCGGCCCCTGTCCAGTTAAAGGCGAACGTGATGCCGAAGGTGTCTTGCAGCACGGACCCAATCGGCCCATTCCGGCCAAAGGCTAGCAAAAGTACATAACCGGTGACGACCGGAGGCAGGACCAGCGGCAAATGCACCAGCGCGTTGACAACACCATGACCCGGAAATCTGTACCGGGCCAGGCCATACGCAACCATCACTGCAAGCGGCAGGGCCACAAGCAAGGCTGCTGCTGCAACCCTTAAGGTGAGAAGAAGTGCCTGCCATTCGGTAGGCTGAAGGGTGAGAAAATCCACGCGCGCTCAGATCGGTTTGCCGTTGGACCTTCCTCCTGGAAGGCTATTCTTCCTTATGGGTCACAAAGCCAAAGGAACGCAAGATCTTCACAGCTTCGGGACCAGTCAGAAAGTTCAGAAAGGCCGCCGCCTGCGGGTGATTGGCACCCGTCGTTAGCGCGGCTGGATATTCGATTTTTGGATGACTTTCCGCCGGTAGTTCCGCGAGCACATGAACATTCGGCTCAATTGCAGCATCCGTTGCATAGACGAGCGCTAGAGGCGTGTCACCGCGCGCCGCCGCGGCCAGCGCAACGCGAACGTTTTCCATCGGCGCCAATCGGCTTTCCACCGAAGGCCATAACCCAATTGTTGTCAGCACGGCCTTGCCATAGCGCCCTGCAGGAACAGTATCCGGGTCGGCAATTGCCAGCCGTCCGTCGCCCAGCCGCGCAGCAACTGCGTCAGCGGACAGATCCAATGGTTCGCTGTCCAGCGCGCCAGCCAAGACTATCCGGTTCGAAGCGATAACCGTTTCGCTTTCCGTCTGAACGGCACCCCGGTCCGTCAAGTACCCCATCCAGAGCGTGTCGGCAGAAACGAAGGCATCAGCGGGCGCGCCTGCCTCAATCTGACGCGCAAGCGTACCAGTGCCGGCAAATGAGAATGTCACCGGCACACCGCTTTCAGCTTCAAATGCCTCACCGATCGCCCCCATCGCCTCGCTCATGCTCGAGGCTGCGAAGACGGTCAGTGGTCTTTCCGCAGCAGCAACAGTAGTCTGAGCGAGCACAAAAACGGCAGCCACAATGAGGCTCAAGCGCACAGCAATGTCCTTTCGCTTTACAGCCTTTGCTATGTAAGTTGCCAACCGGTCAGATCAAGACACAGATCATCCTGCCCGCCGGTCGGCCTTGATCATGTCCGCGCCCTTTTCCGCAATCATGACAGTCGGAGCATTTGTGTTGCCGGAGGTGATGGTTGGCATCACAGATGCATCAATCACCCGGATGTTTTCAAAACCACGCAAACGCAGGCGGTCATCAACCACAGACTTCTCATCGACACCCATACGGCACGTGCTGACGGGGTGGAAAATCGTTGTGCCGATATCTCCCGCGGCTTTAATCAACTCGTCTTCGCTGGTGAGATCGGGACCTGGCAGATATTCCTCCGGCTCGAACCGTGCCATCGCCGGGGATGCCATGAGTTTGCGCGTGAGCCGGATACTGTCGGCTGCCACCCGGCGATCGGCTTCTGCAGACAGATAGTTCGGCTGGATTTCCGGCTGCGCGCCTTTATCAGGTGACGTAATGTGCACATGGCCCCGGCTTTCAGGGCGGAGGTTGCAGACACTCGCCGTCATCGCCGGGAAATCATGCAGCGGCTCGCCAAACTTGGGCAACGACAGCGGCTGGACGTGATATTCAACGTTCGCCGTCTCGAACGATGGATCGGTCTTGGCGAACACGCCAAGCTGGCTCGGCGCGGACGACATGGGCCCGGATCGTTTGAGGAGATATTCCAGACCAATCTTCGCCTTGCCGGTCCAGGTCTTTGCCATCTTGTTGAGGGATTTTGCGTTCTTCACCTTGAACACGGGACGAAGTTGCAAATGGTCCTGCAGGTTTTCGCCAATGGAAGGCAGCGCGTGCCGTGTTTCAATCCCCGCATTTGACAGGACCTCAGGATTGCCGATGCCTGAGAGCTCCAGAAGCTGCGGTGATCCAATTGCGCCGGCAGCCACCAAGAGCTCCCCGGAAATCGCTATCGTTGCCGGTTCGCCCGCAATCTCCAGATCCAAACCGGATGCCCGGCCATTCTCGAAACGGATCTGGGCCACATGAGCTTCCGTAACGATTTTGAGGTTCGGCCGGTTCTGGGCCGGCTTCAAAAACGCTTTCACACCGTTCCAGCGCATGCCGGATTTCTGGGTCACCTGAAAATAGGCAGATCCGAAATTGTCACCCTTGTTGAAGTCCCGGATCTTGGGAATGCCGTTTTCTTCACAGGCATCCCGGAAGGCATCAAGCAATTCCCAGGAAATGCGCTGCTCTTCGACACGCAAGTTGCCGCCCTGAGCATGGAGCTCGTCGTCCCACGCATAATGATCTTCCGATTTCCGGAAATAGGGCAGAACGTCATCCCAGCCCCAACCGGCAAGTCCAAGCTGGCGCCAATGGTCATAATCCCAAGCCTGGCCGCGCATGTAAATCATGCCGTTGATGGACGAACTGCCGCCAAGCACCTTGCCGCGCGGATAGACCAGTGACCGGCCGTTCAACCCCTTGTCGGGTGCAGTCTTGAAACCCCAGTCAACGCGCGGATTGCCGATGCAATAGAGATAGCCAACGGGAATGTGGACCCAGATGTAATTGTCACGCTTTCCCGCTTCCAGAAGCAGAACCTTGACGCCTGGATCCTCTGACAAACGGTTGGCCAGGACACACCCGGCTGTTCCCGCGCCAACAATTACATAATCCCAATCACCCAGGTCGCGCATCGTTCCTCCCGCACCTTTATTTGAGCATGATGGAGACACGGTCCGACCAACTGGTCAAGTCAGCCAGAGGGCATAAGCGGCCTGAGTGCGCAGAGGCCGAACGTCACGTGTTTACGTATTTCTCACAAGTCCCACCTAAGCTGCAGGCTGCTTTCAGCTGAAGGGGCCCTTCGTGTCTAATCCTGCTCAACGCCTTTTGGAACATAGCTTCCTGGTTTGTTTCAAAACAGCCAATACGCTCTATCGACCGTTGCGGCAGTGGATTGGTGCTTTAATTCTTGTGCTCTTTATCGCCATGACCACGGCTGTTGTGCACGTTTTTCCGGGTTCCAACTGGGACATGTTCGCTTACACGGCCAGTGTTCTGGAACCGTCCGTTGACAACACAACTGACTTGCATCGTCAAAGCTATGATTTCGTTGAAAAGAATGTTTCGCCTGGCGAATATCTGATCCTGACTCAAGACCGGGATTACCGGATCCATCAGGCAGAAAACCCCGACGCTTTTATGACCATGCTGGGCTTCTATCGTCTGAAGATTCTTTACATCGAAACAGCAAGACTGCTGACCGGCTTTATTGATCCGGTTCAGGCGCTGCGGCTCATTTCCAAGGCATCCATACTCGCCATCGGGGGACTTTTGCTTGTCTGGATGGTCCGCAATCAGGCGCTGTCGTATGGTTTGCCGGTCGCGGTGCTGCTGACCCTCTCCGGTTTCACCGAGGCGGCACAATTGGTGACACCGGACCTTTTTTGCACCGTCTTCCTGCTCCTTGCAGCCATGAGTTATCTGGAGAAGCTCGATTGGTTGGCAGCTGTTAGTCTTTTATGTGCCTTTCTGGTCCGCCCCGATCATTTGGCCTTCATTGGCGTCTTTTTCGTATTCGCAGCGATCTACGGTCCGGGACGATGGTGGATGACCGGCTGTTTTGCAGTGTGCTTCAGTCTTTATGTCTGGCTGACAAAAGGTGCAAACCACCCGGGCTGGTGGGTGCATATGTGGTTTTCGCACATTGAATTCGTTCCAACGCTCGAAGGCTTTGATCCGCCGTTTTCAATAACCGCTTATGTCCAGATGCTCGTTCGCGCGACAGTGCGGTCACTGATGGGTGAGACTTGGCTCGCGGTCCTGATCGCGCAGGTCCTGTTTTTTGCAAAACTCATTCGGGTGACAGAGATGCCAGAACGGACCCGTGTGTTGCTCTATGCGGTTTTCGTATCAGTATGCGCCAAGTATCTCGTGTTCCCACACTATGAGACACGGTTCTATGTGCCGTACCTCATCATCATGGGAATGATCCTGATGATCTCCTGGCACAAGCAAAGCCAGAGCGATTCTCTCGTTGGCGCAGGTCGAACGTGACACCACTGAACACAGCTCAAGTGCTCCAAACTTGAGTGTTCTGGCCTGATCTCAACCGTTGTTGATGTCGCCTGAGCCCATTGCGCCTTGCTGTTAGACCATCATAAGACCCATTCTTCAGACATAAACGCATGATTCCCGAGGTATATTTTGACATTTGAGATTAAGAGCCAAGTCCCTGAGCCCGAGTCCTATTTGCAACTTCGCAAAGACTGCGGCCTTGGTGGTTATGAATTGAAAGCCGCAGAACTCGGACTGAAGAACAGCCTGCATGCTGTGATGGTGTTTGATGGTGATACTCCAATCGGCATGGGGCGTCTTGTCGGAGACGGCGGCCTGTTTGTTCAGGTTACCGATATCGCCGTGTTGCCTGCATACCGGGGCAAAGGCCTGGGCCGGATGATCATGGAAAGTCTGATGTCCTGGGCTGAGGCAGAACTGCCCGTATCGGCTTATATGAGCCTGATCGCAGATGTGCCGGCAAACACGCTCTATGAAAAATTCGGCTTTCGCGAGACAGCGCCGCGGTCTGTTGGAATGGCGCGCCGTGTTGGGACGTATCCCTGATACTGTTTCTCCAGTCTAGGGATGCCGGTTTCGCATGCTCGCAAATCGGGTCGTCTCCGGTAGCACCGCCGCCTATCGTCCTTCCAACAACAACGGAGGACGAGGTCCATGTTTCAAATCCATCCACTACAAGCTGAACATTTCTCCGGCCTGAATGGTCTTTCTGACGCAGAATTGTCGGAGCGCGGCGTTCAGGTTCATATCTCAGATGGCGGCTTTCCCTGCCGTGTGTCCCTTGAAGACGTTACGGCGGGCGAGCGTGTGTTTCTTCTGAATTACGAGCACCAGCCGGGAAATTCACCCTATCGATCCCGGCACGCAATCTTTGTGAAAGAAGGCGCTGAAGAAGCGCATCCAGACCAAGGCGCAATCCCGGCCTCAATCACAAGCCGGCTTTTGTCCGTCCGCGCCTTTAACGAAGCGCACGAAATCGTGGATGCGGAAATCATCGAGGGGACCGAGGTGCAAGATCTGATCGCGAAGTTCTTTGAAAATACCGCTGTGGACTACATCCATCTGCATTATGCACGCCGCGGATGTTTCGCGGCCCGCGTTGTTCGCCCCGAACCAAAGGCATAGGACCTCAATGACCGGCGTTGCGTTTGGATAATCCGGCAGATGTCACGTTCGTTTTTCCGATGTTGGGCTATACTCAAAATCAAAATGCTTTGGGAGAACACTCATGGTCACTGCCGCGCAACGCCGTTCCGCCTTCAAGGCCCTTCATGTGAAGGGCAAAGCCTTTTTGATGCCCAACCCGTTCGACATCGGCTCCGCCCGTATTCTGGACGGCATGCGCTTTAATGCGTTGGCAACCTCCAGTGCCGGGTTTGCCTGGGCCCGGGGTGTTCGGGATGCTGAAGGCTTGATTGGACGGGATGATGCGCTGGCGCACGCCGCTGATATCATTTCCGTGACCAGCCTGCCGGTCAACGGCGACCTTGAGAACGGTTTTGGCGACAGCCCTGAAGACGTGGTTGAAACCATCAAGGGTGCGATCGAAGTTGGTCTTGCCGGGTGCTCCATTGAGGATTATTCGCAGAATCCCAAGAACCCCTTTTACCCGCTGGACTTGGCCGTTGAACGGATCAAGGCGGCCAGCGCCTACGTTAAGGAAAATGCGCCTGAGTTTGTTCTGACTGCCCGCAGTGAAGGCCCGGTGAAGTCGGAGCATGAGCTGGAACAGACCATCAAACGTCTCAATGCCTTCAAGGACGCAGGCGCTGATTGCGTTTACGCCCCGATGCTCAAGGACAAGGCACAAATTACCAAAGTGCTGGAGACCGTCGATGCCCCATTGAACATCTTGGCCGGCCGCCCGAATTTTCATCTCACCCGCAAAGAACTCGGAGATCTCGGTGTTGCCCGGATCTCGATTGGCGCTGGCCTGGCGCGGCTTGCTTACGGCGCCTTCACGGCTGCGGCAGAAGACATGAAGGACGGCGGCTCGTTCGGCTGCTTCGATCGGGACCCAAGTGCAGAAATGCCTGTCAATTTCGAAGACTTCATGAAGGCAAAACCCTGATCTTTCCGCTCATGCTGCCCAATAGGTCAGTACAAGCGGAAGCGTCAGCAATGTCATCAGCGTCGACAGGAAAATGAAGCCTGCAACAGCAGGTGCGTCGTCAGGACGATGTTGCGATACCGCCAGATAGGTCGCAACGGATGGCGGCATGAAGCAGAGCAGAATGACCGCTTTTTGCTTTGCACCACTGAACGGAAATACGCTTGTAAGCGCCAAAGCGGCAACCACAGAAAAGCAGATATGGATCACGGATAGCGTGGCTGCGCGGCCGAGATTGCCGAATTTCAGCGTCGCAAGACTGTGGCCCAACGTCAACAGCATGATGGGAACGGCAAACCCGGAGAGAATGCTGAGGCTTTGATCCACCGGGCCGGGCAAGCTCCAATCCGTCTCCATGAGAACCAAAGCCACCATGACGGCATAAATCACCGGTTGCTTGGCAAGGGTTTTGAAGTCGGGTTTGCCAATAGGTAGCGCAACCCCAATGGTGAAGATCGCAGCAAGGACCACAACAACAAAGCCCAAAGCCACCGCCGCGCCTTCCGCACCGAAAGCCAGCGTTGTGACCGGCAGACCGATGTTCCCGACATTCGACAGCATCATGGGAGATAAATAGGCCTGAACAGGCAAACCCAGCAGCTTCAGGATCCCGAAGCCTAGAACACCGAAAATCAATATCATGCAAGCCGCGGCCAACAGCACATTCAAAAAGGCGCCGAGTTCGATGTGGTCTTTGGCAAGGTGAGACAGGATCAAGGCCGGGTAGCCGACATTGGCGACAAGGCTGCCAAACATTTTCCGGTCAAACGGTGCTTTCAGAATCGCCAGGCCATATCCGAGCAGCACGCACAAAAGCACGGGCAGCATAACAGTAACGACATGTCCGAAGATTACGTCCAAGACAGCATCCGCTCCGGCGAACCCAACAATTTTAAAAGCTTAGCCGTGTCGCAGGTACCTATTCAATCGAATTGCTATCAGCTATCGCGAATTCCGACATAGGTTGCGCGAGGCCGGATCTGTTCTTGCGCGCCGTATTGTTCCAACGCGTGCGCAATCCAACCGGCCATCCGTCCGGCGCAGAAAATGATCTTGCCGCTGTCTTTCGGCAGATCATATGTCTTCTGCATGGCGGCGAGGGCAAAGTCGATGTTTGGAAAGAGGCCAAAGAGGTCATGGCCTGCCTTCAGGATTGCCGGCAATTTCTGGACGAAGGGATGATCCGGTTCTGAAGCCATCAGATTGGTGATCAACCAGTGGCCGCGCGGATCCTTGTCGACATAGATCTTATGGCCGAACCCTGGAAGGGTTTCACCGCGTCCCAGCCGGTCGGCAATCAAGGCCTCAACATCCGTATCTGCATCGATTTCGGCCATCCAGGCATTTGCCCGGCCGGACGCCGCGCCATGGCGCGGTCCCGTGAACGCCCCCAGGCCCGACAAGAGCGCCGCATGTAAAGGCGCCCGCGTAGATGCTGCGCAGCGCGCAGCGAAGGTGCTTGTGTTCAGCTCGTGATCGGCAGAAAGAACGAGCGCCGCCCGGATCAGGTTCTTTGCGCGCGACGAAACGTCAAAGGCCTGCGCGATCTGCGTGTGAACGGGGATGGTTTGCGGTTCGGTTTCAAGAAGGGCGGCAACACCAAAGCGCAGCAGCGCAGCCCCTTTTGTCCGCAGCAGTTTTACGGCCTGCGTATGGGCTGCCCGGTCCTGCAGGGGCCAGGCTGCCAACGCCATCATAACCCTGTCCAGCGGCCCCAGCCCGTCGGGAAGTTCGGGCGGCGCTAAGGGCGCAGGTTCGGCAAAGGGATCATCACCGCAATCCCAAAGAAGTGTTGCAACGCTTTCCAAAGTGGCATTTTCAGCAAGATCAACAGCCGGGCGCCCACGATAGATAGCGCCCTCCTGGGAGATCATCGTGAGCTCGGTTTCCAGCACCGGGTCACCTGTTAACGGGCGGCTTCCGGAAACCTCCTCCGTCGTTCTCCGCCCCTTGAGCCGGCGCACGTCAGCAGCATCATAGCGCCTTTGTTTGCCCGGCCCGGCGACAGACTCAATCAGCCCCCGGCTGACATAGGCATAAAGCGTGGCCGGCTGAACGCCGAGTTCAGCGGCAGCTTCTTTCGCGGAGAGATAGATCGGTGTGTTCATGTATTGATTGTATTTATCAAGATTGATCAATGCAATGACTTCTTCTTAGCTGCTTTCCAGAACAAGGAGATGATCATGACAAAAGCACCCGATCCCGGAACCCTGACCGCAGACCCAGACTCCGGTCTGGAAGGTGTTGTCGCGGCCCACACAGGCCTGAGCGATGTCGATGGTCAGAACGGCCAACTGATTTTGCGCGGCAAACGGATAGAAGACCTCGCCGGCAAGGTCTGGTTCGAGGACGCCATCCTTCATCTCTGGCACAGTTATGTCTTTTGTGATGCCGATGAACTTAGAAAGGCCATGGGCGGTGCACGCCAGGCTGCGTTTTCCAGTGTGCCAATGATAGAGGCGTCCTCCGACAAACTAAGTATCTATGAACGGATGCAAATCGGCCTTGCCGCTTTGCCGCTTGATCCGGACCGCCCGCAAGCCGTGACAATCAGCGGCGCTCTGCCGGTGTTCCTTGCCGCCGCCTTCCGTGTTTCTGAAGGCGAAAACCCGATCGCACCAGATCCGAACCTGACGACAGCGGAAGATCTATTGCGCATGATGGGAGACGAGGAGCCGGACGCAGAACACATTGCCGCGCTTGACCGGTATCTTGTCACCATCCTGGACCATGGATTGAATGCGTCAACGTTCACCGCCCGGGTCATTGGCTCGACGGAAGCCGACATGAAACAAGCTGTGTTTGGCGCCATGGGCGCCTTGAGAGGCCCACTTCACGGCGGCGCACCAGGACCTGTCCTCGACATGATTGATGCCATTGGAGCCCCGGAAAACGCAGCAGACTGGATTTCCGAAGCCTTGAACCGCAAAGAGCGTTTGATGGGGTTTGGGCACCGGATCTACCGAATACGGGACCCGCGCGCAGATGTCTTAAAGGCAGGCCTCAAAACACTTCAGGCTGGAAATCCAAAAGTTAGCCTTGCCGAAAAGATCGAAGAAGCCGCATTGATCGCTCTGCGCAGTGCCAAGCCGGACCGGGCGCTCGATACGAACGTTGAGTTTTATACAGCGGTCCTACTTGATGCGATCGGAATAGACCGCACACTGTTCACGCCACTCTTTGCCGTTGGACGCACGCCGGGCTGGTGCGCGCATGTCATGGAGCAGCAGACAACAGGAAAACTGATCCGCCCGGCGTCCCGATATGTTGGCCCAAAACCGGTGTAAAGTAACCCCGCCCGGCACTGCCGGGCGGTTCGTCAATGCGCTTAAGCTAAGCCCGCAATTGCCGAGGCAAAATCCTTGGCGGAGAACGGTTCAAGATCTTCCACGCCTTCGCCAACCCCGATGAAATGAACCGGCAGGGCGTGTTTGGCGGCAATGGCCACCAGAATGCCGCCGCGCGCTGTGCCGTCGAGCTTGGTCATGACAAGTCCGGTGACGCCGGCAACCTTGCCGAAAATCTCGACCTGATTGAGCGCATTTTGCCCCGTTGTCGCATCCAGGGTGAGGAGACAGGTGTGCGGCGCGTCCGGATCATGCTTCTTGATCACGCGGATGACCTTTTCCAGTTCATCCATCAGTTCCGCCTTGTTTTGAAGGCGGCCGGCGGTGTCGATCAGGAGAACATCGACTTGTTTTTCGGTCGCTTCCTTCATTGCATCAAAGGCAAGACCGGCGGCATCCGCTCCGGTATCGCGGGCAATGACTTCAGCGCCGGTGCGCTCACCCCAGATCTTAAGCTGTTCGACAGCAGCCGCGCGGAATGTATCGCCAGCGGCCAGCATGACCGTCTTGCCCTCTTCGCGCAGCTTTTTGGAGAGCTTGCCGATGGTGGTGGTCTTGCCGGTCCCGTTGACGCCGACCATCAAGACAACGTGCGGTTTTTTGCCGGTATTCAGATCCAGCGGTTCGGCGACAGGTGCCAGAACCTTTTCCACTTCCTCTGAGAGGATTTCGCGGACCTCATCAGGGGAAATTTCCTTGTCGTAGCGGCCGTCAGACAGGCGCTCGGTTATTGCCATTGCCGTATCAACACCGAGATCCGCCTGGATCAGGATGTCTTCCAGTTCTTCGAGCATCGCCGCATCAAGCTTGCGCTTGGTAAAGATTGACGAGATGCCGTCCGTCAATGCGGAAGAAGACCGCGAGAGACCCTTTTTCAGCCGTTGGAACCAGGAGAGTTTTTCTTCCTCAACGGGTGCAGGAGCATGCGTTGCCGCGATCGGTACGGCAGCTGCAGATGGCTCTGCGTCCGGTTCAATCTCCGCCGGTTGTTCGATCGGCTCGACGGGCTCTAGAACTTCCGGCGCCTCTTCGGTCGCTGCTTCGTCCGAGGGGCTTTCAACCGGTGCGTCCGGGAGGTCGGGCTCTTTTTCATCTACACCAAGATCAGCCGAAATATCGACCTCGGGCAGGACCGGCGGAACGGTTGGAGCGATCTGCGGCGACAAATCCGGGCCGGTCTGCGCAGACAGGACATTTGGCTCGCTCCCCAGTGCGGCAACGGGCGCAACTTCCATCTCAACGGTCGTCGGCGTCTCGTCCGACGTTTCTGCGGCTGGAGAAGCTTCCTCTAGCGCATCAACAGCTGGGGTTTCAGGCTCGTCCGGCGCATCCTTGCCGCCAAAGAGCCGCCCAAAAAACCCGCGCTTCTTCTCGCTCATAAATCCGCCTTAAAAAACTCGGCCGCCGCTCAAGCCGCCTTGGAAAGGGCTTCGCCCAAAAGATGGCGTCCGGTATGGCCGATAATTCTCGTTTCGACAATGTCTCCGGCCGTACCGCCTGCAAGTTCAACCTGGGTGAACTGTTCCGTGCGGCCAAGGCCTTCCTTCTCTATGAGAACGGGCCGGACCTTGCCGACTTCCATCGCCAAATGCTGCGCAAGAACTTGCGCGCCCTTTTCACGCAGACGCGCGCCGCGTTCCTTGATGATGCTCCGGTCAAGCTGGGGCATCCGCGCCGCCGGTGTTCCCGGACGCGGCGAAAATGGGAAGACGTGGAGGTGTGTCAGGCCGCACTCGTCGACGATCCTGAGTGAATTCAAGAACATCTCTTCGGTTTCTGTCGGGAAACCGGCGATGATATCGGCGCCGAACACCACATCCGGGCGCATCTTGCGGACATCTTCGCAGAACTTGATCGTATCCGCGCGCAAATGGCGGCGCTTCATCCGCTTCAAGATCATGTCGTCACCCGCCTGCAAAGACAGATGAAAATGCGGCATCAAGCGATGATCGTCCGCAATCACCTGCATCAGATCCTCATCCGCTTCGATGGAGTCGATCGAGGACAGGCGCAGCCGCTTGAGGTCCGGCACCATCTTCAGGATCTTTGAGGTCAAGGTGCCGAGTTTCGGTTCGCCCGGCAGGTCAGCACCATACGAGGTGATATCAACACCAGTCAGGACGATCTCATTGTAACCGTTGCCGACCAGCCGTTTGATCTGGTCGATCACCACACCCATCGGCACGGAGCGGGAATTGCCGCGGCCATAAGGAATGATGCAGAACGTGCAGCGGTGATCGCAGCCGTTCTGGACCTGAACGAATGCCCGGGCACGGCCGGTCAAACCGTCGATCAGGTGACCGGCGGTTTCCTCGACACTCATGATGTCGTTGACGCGCACCTTCTCGGTCTTTGAAATGCCGAACGCTGCGACATCGGCGTAGGACTTACGCTCCAGCTTCTCGGTGTTGCCGAGAACCAGATCAACCTCGTTCATTTCCGAAAACGTATCGGTTTCGGTTTGCGCAGCACAGCCGGTAACAATGACCTTGGCGTCCGGATTGTCGCGCTTGGCCTTGCGCACGGCCTGGCGCGCCTGGCGCACGGCTTCATTCGTCACCGCGCAGGTATTGATGAGGATGGCATTTTTGAGACCCGCGGCCTCGGCTTCACGCTTCATCACCTCCGACTCGTAGGAATTGAGCCGGCAGCCAAAAGTTACGACGCCGATGGTCATGACGCGGCCCCAGCTTCCAGGGGCGCGTCTCCGCCGGCCGTCTTGCGCCATGTGAGCGTCTCGAGATCAACCTCACCCTCGAATTCAACTTCCGTCAGGCCAGTCATCAGCACATGACCATCCCTTTCCCGCCATTCAATGCCGATCGGGCCGCCGGGCAGGTGAATGGTGGTTTTGCGTCCAGTCTTGTCGTCCCGCGCAGCTGCAACCCCGACAGCACACGCGGCTGTGCCGCAGGCAAGTGTCAGACCGGCCCCGCGTTCCCAGACCTTCACACGGATCTGATTGTCATCGAAAACATGCGCCAAAGAGATGTTCGCACCTTCCGGAAAGATCGGATGACGTTCCAAAAGCGGGCCAACGCGAGCCAGATCATAGGCCTCGACATCCTTGACCCAGAAGATCGCGTGCGGATTGCCCATATTGACGACGGCCGGCGTGTGCAGGACCGGCTCGTCAATCGGCCCGATCTGCAGCTCGATCGCCCGTGTATCGGCAAACTCTTCAGCCAAGGGGATTTGATCCCAGTCGAGGCGCGGCTTGCCCATGTCGACGGTCACATTTCGCAGACCGGCAGCGTCAAAGGCATGCAGAAGCCCGGCATTGGTCTCGATGGTGACGAGATCCTTGGTGCTTTCTTCCATCAGAAGGCGGCCGATGCAGCGCGTGGCGTTGCCGCAGGCGTCGACCTGACCGCCATCACTGTTATGAATGCGCATGAAGGCATCGACACCACAAGTCGACCGCTCCACCGTGATCATCTGATCAAAGCCGATGCCATGCTCCCGATCGCCCAATTTGGCAATCTGATCCTTGGTCAGGCGCAGCGGTTTTTCCCGCGCGTCCCAGACCACGAAATCATTGCCAAGGCCGTTCATCTTCAAAAAGGGTCTGGTTTCAGACGCCATACCGGGTGCACTTTTTCTTTTGGGTGTTGAGATCCAGGCGCATTTCATCGCCATAGTCAGCCTTATATGGCGGATTTGTGAAGAAATTACCAGATCTCTCCACCCAAAGGGTTGGCAGTGCAGATGTGCAATGACGGCATGGCGGTGCTGAACCGTCGTGCTTCTTAGTGCGCTTCATCCCAGTTGTCGGCGGCGCGAGCGTCGACCTGGAGCGGCACCGACAATTTCAGCGCAGGATCGCAAGCGTTTTCCATGACGTCCTTGATGAGCGGGATGGTCGCCTCAACCTGATCCTCCGGCACTTCAAAAATGAGTTCATCATGCACCTGCAGCAACATCTGCGCGTCCAGCTTTGAGGCGGTGAGACGGTCTTCCATGCGCACCATGGCCCGGCGCAGGATATCGGCCGCCGAGCCTTGGATCGGCGCGTTGATCGCCGCCCGTTCATAGAAATTGCGCATGTTCGGGTTCTTGGTGTTCACGTCCGGATAATGCGCCTTGCGGCCAAAGATCGTGGTGACATAGCCGTCCGCATGCACCTGTTTCTTGACCGCTTCCATGTACTCCTTGATGCCCGGGAAACGCTCGAAATACGTCTTGATGTAGTCGCCCGCCTCGCCGCGCGAAATGCCCAGTTGGTTGGCCAATCCGAAGGCGGAAATGCCGTAAATGATGCCGAAGTTGATGGCCTTTGCCTGACGGCGGACCATTGGGTCCATGCCCTCAATCGGCGTCCCGAACATTTCGCTTGCCGTCATGGCGTGAATGTCCAGCCCGTCTTCGAACGCCTTTTTCAGCTGCGGAATGTCCGCCATGTGCGCGAGCACGCGCAACTCGATCTGGCTGTAGTCGGCCGAGATCAGCTTCTGACCCTTTTCAGCAATAAAGGCCTGGCGGATCTTGCGGCCGGCCTCTGTTCTGACCGGTATGTTTTGCAGGTTCGGCTCCGAGGACGACAGCCGCCCAGTCGTTGTTGCCGCCAGTGAATAGGAGGTATGCACCCGTTTTGTTTCCGGGTTGATGTAGCCCGGCAGAGCGTCCGTGTAGGTGGATTTCAGTTTTGACAGCTGCCGCCACTCAACAATTTTCGACGGCAGGGGATGGCCTTCGGCGGCAAGATCTTCCAGGACCTGCGCCGAGGTCGACCAGGCCCCGGTCTTTGTCTTCTTGCCGCCGGGAAGACCCATCTTGCCGAACAGAATATCGCCGAGCTGTTTCGGTGAACCGACGTTGAAGGTTTCGCCGGCAAGCTCGTAGATCTCGCTTTCCAGAGCGGCTGCGCCCTGTGCGAAATCACCGGACAGACGGGAGAGCATCTGACGGTCGACGGAAATGCCGCGTCTTTCCATCCGCGCCAACACCGGCACCATCGGACGCTCCAATGTCTCGTAGACCGTCGCCATGTGATCGCTGGCAAGACGCGGTTTCAGGATCTGCCACAGGCGCAGAGTGACATCAGCATCCTCGGCTGCGTAGGCGGTTGCCTTGTCGATCGCCACCTTGTCGAAGGTGATCATCGATTTGCCCGAGCCGCAGACATCCTTGAACGGGATCGGCTTGTGACCGAGCCAGCGCTCCGAGAGCTCGTCCATGCCATTGCCGCCCTTGCCCGCATCCACGGTGTAGGACAGAAGCATGGTGTCGTCGTAAGGGCCGACGTCAACGCCATGGCGGGTCATCACCAGCCAGTCGTATTTGAGGTTCTGCGCGATCTTCAGGACGCCGCGGTCCTCCAGCATCGGCTTCAGCGCTTTCAGCGCATCGTCGAGCGGGATCTGGTCCGGCAAAAGTCCACCACCGCCGAGAAGGTCGCCTTCACCGTCCTTGTGGGTCAGCGGTATGTAGCAGGCCTTGCCCGGTTCGCAGCTTAGCGAAATCCCCACAAGCTCCGCCTGCATGGCATCGAGCGAGGTGGTTTCCGTGTCGAAGGCGACATAGCCCTTTTCATAGGCTGCATCGATCCACGGCTGCAGCTGGTCCAGCGTTGTGACGGTTTCATAGGCACTGGAATCGACCGGAATTGCGCCGATCCTGGCCGCACGCTCATCAGCCACGGTCTGCGGCACCATCAGTCCATCCGGCGCAGCATTGTCTCCGCTCTTGCTGTCGGTATCAGGTGCGGACATACCGCCCGGGCGGTCCATCATCCGGCCCTTGTGGTCCGGGACATCCCAGCCAGGAACCTCAAGGTCCGATGCCTCCACATTGGCAAGATCCGCTCCGGTCACTTCCGCAACGCGTTTGGTGAGTGTCGAAAAGCCCATCGCCTTCAGGAAGCCGACCGCCTTCGGCCCGTCGATGTCACAAACCGAAAGATCTACAACCGGAATTTCAACCGGCACGTCCTGCTTGAGCGTCACCAGCTGCTTGGAGACACGGGCCTGATCGGCAAACTCGATCAGGTTTTCGCGGCGCTTCTTTTGCTTGATGGTTTCGGCTTGTTCCAGCAGCGTTTCCAGATCGCCGAATTCATTGATCAAGAGCGCTGCGGTTTTCAGTCCGATGCCCGGAACGCCCGGCACGTTGTCGACGCTGTCGCCGGCGAGCGACTGCACCTCGATCACCTTGTCTGGGCCAACACCAAACTTTTCAAAGACTTCCGCTTCCCCAAAAGTCTTGTTTTTCATCGTGTCGATCATGCCGATCTTCGGGCCGATCAGCTGCATCAGGTCCTTGTCGCCGGAGACAATGGTCACGCGCGCGCCCTGCTCAGCGGCTTGCCGGGCATAGGTCGCGATCAGATCGTCGGCCTCAAAGCCTTCCTGCTCGATGCAGTGGGTGGAAAAGGCGCGCGTCGCTTCTCGGATCAGGCCGAATTGCGGCACCAGATCTTCCGGCGGCGGCGGGCGTTGCGCCTTGTATTCCGGATAAATGTCGGACCGGAACGTTTGTGCGGAATGGTCAAAAATCACCGCGAAATGGGTCGGCTCATCGCCTTCTTCCGGGGTCAGGCCTTCTTGCAGCAGCTTCCACAGCATGTTGCAGAAGCCGGAGACGGCGCCGACCGGCAAACCATCCGGCTTGCGCGTCAAAGGCGGCAGCGCGTGATAGGCGCGGAAAATAAAGGTCGAGCCATCAACCAGGATCAGATGGTCGTCAGCGGTGAGAGCGGCGGAAGATTCTTGTGTCGACATGGCGCGGATATTGCCCGCAGACGCGACTGGGGGAAAGACCTAATCCACCGCTTTCACATCTCTCCCGTCACTCAGCTGCTTGCGGGGCCGCTTTCCGGCCGTAGGTGCCGCCGAGATAGGCCCATTCCGGCCGTTTGAACAGGAACCAGCCGATGCCGGTTTTCTCGATGACCCACAACAGGATCACCGGCGCGACGACGGCGACGACATTGACGATCAAAGACACGGTGCCGATGTCAAGAATATCGAGTTTCAGCAGAATCACGCGCGACAAGCCCATCGGGAAGAAGAACGCTAGATAGATCACGATCGAGTTCGCGCCGAAGTGGCGCAGGAAATCCATGCTGCCTGCTTTGACGATCAGCGCGCTGGTGAGAATGATCGCTCCTGCTCCGGCCGCACCAAGGGCTAGTGCAACAAACGGCAATTCAGACCAGCCAACAAAGACCAGACTTCCGTTGATGACGCCCCAAACGAGCAGGAGTGCCAGGCTCAGAGAGACCCGGTCCCGTGCCCACTCTGCAAGCTCAAAGATTTTCGGCGCGAAAATGTAGCCAGCATAAAAATAAACGAAGCGCGATGCGAACTCATCGACCAAAAGCCAGCCGGTATGGATCGGCGCAATCTGCAAAAGAGCCGCAATCCCCAACATCACTTGCCAGGGCACGCCTTTGTCATGCGCCAATTTGCAAACGACAAAGAAGATCGGCAGCATGTAGATGAACCACAGCGTCCCGAACGGTTGGAAAAAGCTGACCAGATAGAACTGAAACGCCCCGGCCCAGCCCATTTCACCGGCAAAGACCGGCGCCTTCACGGCGAACTGAATGGTCATCCAGAGCACATAAAAGTAAGCGAAATGAACGACTTTCCGGTCGAGATAGAGCTTCCAATCCCGCGTGATGACATTTGACAGGAAAAGACCGGAAATCAGAAAGAAGTCCGGCATCCGGAAGGGCGCGGCAAAGGCGATGACCGCATGCATCCAGCCGGTTTCTCCAGCCGCAGCCTCAACACCCAGAACGGCGTGCATCATGACGACAAAGACGATGCAAATGCCTTTTGCCGTGTCTACCCAATCAACGCGCGGAGCCTGTACCATGACCGTTTACCTGCTTCGGAAATCTCCAATCCGGGCAGGTCTAGCGCGCAACTGGTAAAAATTACGCATAAAGCAAAGTCACGTTTCGGTGATTTTCCGCGGACATGGCAAACAATCTATGAGTTCGGTTTTTCCGACCCATCGTTCCAGGGACTGATGCGCGGCTGACCGGACGTTTGGCTTCCGGCATCCGGGCCATGGTTGGTTTCTTTCCAGTCATCCGCATCGAGATCCACAACACCGTCCTCGTTCCGCGGACGCATGGTTCCACCCTCCATGATCACAACGTTAGAACGCGCGATGATGAACTTCGCAAGGCTCTCGCGGACCGGCGGAATAAACAGCAGCAAACCGATGGCGTCCGTGACAAACCCCGGGATCAAAAGCAGGATACTCGCCAGCACAATCATAGCGCCTTGCATGACCTCGTTGCCCGGCGCCCGTCCTCCATCGAGTTCCTTCTGCATCCGCATCAAAAGCGACAGCCCCTGCTGACGCAGCATGAGTGTGCCGGCCATGGCTGTCAGCACGGTCAAAAGGATCGTCGGCAGAACCCCAAGAAGCTCGCCAACCCAAATGAAAACCGAGATTTCGATCAGAGGCAGGAGTATAATGCCTGCTATGATATAAAGTCCCACGGAGGCTCCATCGTCTGGTAGGGTGGAAATCTGTACTATCTGACCCAGAGATGTAGACACTCTGTCACAAAAATGCGAGCGGCCGGTCGCAAGGAATGTGCACTTCGATCAAATTCAGTCTTGCTCTTGGGTCTGGATGCTGGTTGAAGAACCCACTAAATAGAACATATCTGACCTAAACGTGCGTCGCACGGGCCTTGCAAAACAAGTCAGAGGCAGCCTACCAGCCTCTGAAAGGGTAGCCGGAATAGAAGATGAATGAAATTTTTGATCCCCTAAATCTGCTGCTTCTTGGACTGGCGGTGTTCATTTTGTTCCGGTTGCGCTCTGTTCTCGGCAAACGCACCGGCGAGGAACGCCCACCGTTTGACCCCTACTCAAAGCCAGAGCAGCAAAATGGTCAGGCCAACGGCCAGGACAATGTCATTCCGATGCCCCATCAGGGGCAACAATCGCCGGACGGTTACGACGACATGGCTCCGGCGCGACAGGAAGAAGATGGTGAAGTGGTCATCGACAAGGTCGCACCGGCTGGCTCTGCACTGAACAATGCGCTGAAGCAAATCCTGTCCGTTGACCGAAGCTTCGAGCCCGAACCTTTCCTGCAAGGTGCAAAAGCCGCATACGAAATGATCGTGATGGCGTTTGCCGATGGCGATAAGAAGGCTCTCAAAAATCTTCTGTCCCGTGACGTGTTTGAAGGCTTTAGCGCTGCGATTGATGATCGTGAAAAACGCGGTGAGACAATCGAGTCCACGTTTGTTGGCATCGACAAGGCCGAAATCGTGGAAGCGGCCCTCAAGGACACCACCGCACAGGTTACTGTTCGGATCCATAGCCAGCTGATCTCTGCAACACGCGACAAAGGCGGCGAAGTTGTTGATGGTGACCCCGCTAAAGTGACGGAAGTCATTGATATCTGGACCTTCGCACGTGATACCGCTACGCGGGATCCGAACTGGAAGCTGGTCGCGACCGAATCCGCCGAGTAAATTCGTGAGTGCCCCGGCAGGCATGCGCGGAGCAACGCAGCCGTCTGGTTTGGCAATAGTGTTTAAGGGCGCGGCTTTTGCCGCGTCTCTTTTTGTTGCAGGACCTTTAACTGCCATGGCGCAAGGCCCGATCCGATCTGCCGATCTTGTACCAGTCCAATTCGCCGATCTCAGCGGTTGGGCAACAGATCAACACAGCGATGCACTTGTTGCGTTCAAGCGGTTTTGTGGGCCTGGTGCGCCGTCAGCTGCAAACCGGGGACCGTTCCAGCTTTCCAAAGACCATCGCAACGCGCTGTGCAGGGCGGCACGAGTGTCAAAGGATGCGCGGTCGTTTTTTGAAACCCATTTCGCGCCATTTCAGGTTCGAGAGCCGGGGTTCGTGACCGGGTATTTCGAACCTGAAGTGGCCGCGTCCCGGGAAAAAACGGCCGAATTCAACGTCCCCCTTCTGAAAAAACCCGATGGGCTCATTCACGTGCCAGCAAAGGCCCGTCCGTCTGGGTGGCCAACACACCTGACACATGGCCGCAGGATCAACGGCCAGGTGACCGAAATGCCCGATCGTGGGGCCATCATGGATGGCGCCCTTGATGGCGAGGGTCTGGAACTTGTGTGGCTTCGCAACCCGATCGACGCCTACTTCATCCATGTCCAAGGCTCGGCGCGACTGAAACTCGTTGATGGCTCGACGATGCGGGTCGGGTATGCGGGAAAAACCGGGCACCCCTACACCGGAATCGCCCGGCTTTTGGTTCAGCGCGGTGAAGGCACTCCGGAAGATTTCACGATGTCCGGCTTGCGCCGCTGGCTGGAACAAAACCCGGATGATCGGGACCCGCTTTTCAAGAAAAACCAGTCTTACATCTTCTTCCGGGAAGTCACTGAAGCTGCACCAGACGAAGGGCCGATCGGCGCAGCCGGGCTACCTCTCGTGCCCGGTCGAAGTCTGGCAATCGACGACAGCGCCATGCCATATGGGGTGCCTGTATTCGTTTCCGCGAAGTTTGAAGATCCACAGCAACCAGGTCAGCAATACCGCCGCCTGATGGTGGCCGACGACACAGGTTCTGCAATCAGGGGTCAATCCCGAGGCGACATCTTTGTCGGCTCCGGAGACGATGCCGGACGCATTGCAGGTGAGATCCGGCATGGTGCCACCTTTACTGTGTTGCTGCCCAGGCGCTCAACTGGCCTCGGGAACTGACGGCATGAGCAAGCGCGGCAGAAAGGGCATGCTGTCTCCCGAAGACCGGGAACTCTGGGGCAAGGTCGCCAAAACAGCGACACCGCTTGATACAGAGCGCGCCAAGGCTCAAATGGCAGAACTGGAACAGTTCATAGATGCAACACCCAAGGCGGCTGCAAAATCGCCCAAAACATCTACCGCAATTCATGCACCAGAACCGGCGAAACCTGTGGCACCGCCACCATTGCGGCAGCTTGAGCACCGGTACCGCAAGAAACTGGTGCGCGGCGTCAAACAAATCGACGCCCGGATCGACCTGCACGGCCTGACGCAGGACAGAGCCCATGACCGCTTGCGCGGGTTTCTCTATGAAGCCCAGGCGCGCGGACACAAGGTCGTGCTGGTGATTACCGGCAAGGGCGGTGGGCCCGGCTATGCCTATATGGACGAACGCGGAATTTTGCGCAGAATGGTACCGCAATGGCTGGCAATGCCGGATGTTCGCCACCTTGTCGTCGGCTACGAAGAAGCCCACACGACCCATGGCGGATCCGGCGCGCTTTATGTGCGAATAAGAAGACGCAGGTAAGAACGTGACACCTCTTGGGGCCAAAATTCGTGAACTCAGAGCAAAACAGGGTGTTTCCCTGAAAGAAATGGCAGCGGCCCTGTCCGTTTCCAGTGCCTATCTATCTGCGCTGGAACATGGCAAGCGCGGCAAACCAACCTGGTTCTTGGTGCAAAGGATCATAGCCTACTTCAACGTGATCTGGGATGAAGCTGAGGAAATCCAGCGGCTTGCGGAGCTCTCCGACCCGCGGATCACCATCGACACTGCCGGCATGAATCCCAAGGCAACGGAACTTGCCAATCAACTCGCGCTGAAAATCGGCGGCCTTTCCGATGCCTCTCTCGAAGGGCTGCTGCACCAACTGCGCGTTGCCGCCGTAAAAGACGACATCTGACGTGCATCGGTATTTACACGTCCTTATCATCGAGGCGCTATAAACCGCGCGCGCGCCGCAATTCGGCAATGACCTATTTTGGAAGTTTGAGATCGGTATGACATCCACCCAAGACGACCACTCCGGATTGATCGATGCCGATGCGCTGCGGACGCGCCTGACAGCGCTGACTGAGGCGACCGATGGTGAGGGGTCTGATCCCAAGGTCCGCAACGCCGTTCTGGGCGAGCTGAAAACCGCAGTTCGGGATGCCCGGAAAATTGCCGAAGACAAACTCGCCGATGATGGTGGCGGACTGTTGTGCGCCCAGCGCCTGTCTTTCATCCAGGATGAAATCATCCGGGTTATCTATGATTTCGCGCTTTACCACGTCTACCGCATCAAGAACCCGTCGGCAGCCGAACGTATGTCGGTCGTCGCCGTTGGCGGATACGGACGCGGCACACTGGCACCTGGTTCCGATATCGATCTGTTGTTTGTCCTGCCGTACAAGCAGACCCCTTGGGGTGAGCAGATCGTTGAGTACATCCTCTACATGCTCTGGGATCTGGGCTTCAAGGTCGGCCACGCAACGCGCAACATCGACGAATGCATCCGGTTGTCAAAGGCGGACATGACGATCCGCACGGCCATTCTGGAAGCCCGCCACATTTGGGGCGATGAAGAGCTGTTCAAAGACCTCGTTGCCCGCTTTCAAAAGGAAGTCGTGGAAGGCACCAGCTCCGAATTCATCGCCGCCAAGCTGCAGGAACGCGACGAGCGGCACCGCCGCCAGGGCACGTCGCGCTACCTTGTCGAGCCGAATATCAAGGAGGGCAAGGGGGGCCTTCGGGATCTGAACACTTTGTTCTGGATCGCGAAATATCACTATCAGGTGTCGAGCCAGTCGGAGCTGGTCAAAATCGGCGTTTTGAAACGGGCCGAAAGAACGAGGTTCCGCCGTGCCGAGGACTTTTTATGGGCAGTCCGGTGCCACTTGCATTTCCTGACCGGCCGCCCGGAAGAGCGGCTGTCATTTGATGTTCAGCGCGAGATCGCAGTGCGGCTCGGCTACACCCAGCATCCGGGCATGAAGGATGTCGAGCGCTTCATGAAGCACTACTTCCTGATCGCCAAGGAAGTCGGTGACCTGACGCGCATTCTGTGTGCCGCCCTGGAAGACGAACATGTGAAAGACCCGCGCGGGCGCGGCATTTCGGGCATCATGCGGCGCTTTCGTGTTGGCCGGTCGGACAACAATGCGCCGCAGCCCGTCAAGGGCGCACCCGGTTTCGTGGTTGAGAACAACCGGCTGAGTGTGACTGCGGACACCATCTTTGAGACCGACCCGGTCAACCTCCTGCGGGTGTTTCAACTTGCAGACAAGCATGATTACAACATGCACCCGCGCCTGACCCGGCTCATCCGCCATTCGCTGAAACTGATCAACAACGATGTGCGCAAGGACCCTGAAGCGAACAGATTGTTCTTGTCCGTGCTCACATCGCGCAATCATCCGGAAAAGATCTTGCGGAAGATGAACGAGACCGGCGTCCTCGGCCGGTTCGTACCCGAGTTCGGCAAGGTCGTCGCGATGATGCAGTTCAACATGTATCACCACTACACGGTCGACGAACACCTGATCCGCTCAATCGGCGTTCTGGCCGAGATCGAGCGCGGCGACTCTGGCGAAGATCATCCCCTGTCCACGGACCTGATCCGCACGTTGCAAAACCGCAAACTGCTTTATGTCACGATGTTCCTGCATGACATCGCCAAGGGGCGCCCTGAGGACCACTCCATTGCCGGCGCAAAGGTGGCACGCAAGCTCTGCCCGCGGTTTGGGTTGAACGAAGCGGAAACCGAAACTGTCGCCTGGCTGATTGAACACCATCTCGACATGAGCACGATTGCCCAGTCGCGCGATCTGTCGGACCGCAAGACAATCACCGACTTTGCCCATACCGTGCAATCTCATGAGCGTTTGAAACTGCTCCTTATCCTGACCGTCGCGGACATTCGCGCCGTTGGACCGGGTGTTTTCAATGGCTGGAAGGGGCAGCTTCTCAGAACACTCTATTACGCCACCGAACCGCACCTGACAGGTGGGCATTCCAAGATGTCCCACGGTCAAGCCATCACCCAAGCCAAGGAAGAACTGGTCTCGCGGCTCGGGCATTGGACGGACAAAGACCGGAAGGCCTATTTAAGCCGTCATTATCCGGCATATTGGCTGCGAACAGAACCGGACCGGCTGGAGACCCATGCCGAACTGCTTCACAAGGCAGATAAAAATGGCGAACAACTCTCATTCGATGTGACGCCACGGGCCTTTGAAGGGGTCACCGAACTCACAATAATGGCACAGGATCATCCGCGTCTTCTCTCGGTGATTGCCGGCGCCTGCTATTCGACCGGGGCGAATATCGTTGATGCACAGATCGATACAACAACAGACGGTTTTGCCCTTGATACGATTTTCATAGGCCGCGAGCTGCCGGGCGACGACGATGAACGCCGCCGCGGCGAGCGCATTACCGCATTGATCGAGAAAACGCTGCGCGGTGATGAAAGAATACCAGAACCGGTTGCGAAAAAAGGATCGGTGAAAGGCCGGATGAAGGCCTTCAAGGTGGCCAGTGAAGTGCTGTTGAACAACACCTTGTCCGATGACTACACGGTTCTGGAAGTGTCCGGCCTTGACCGTCCGGGTTTGCTTTACGACCTCACCCGATCCATCGCGACGCTCAATCTCAACATCGGTTCGGCGCATATTTCCACCTTCGGAGAAAAAGTGGTCGACGTATTTTATGTGACCGATCTGACAGGCCAGAAAATCGCTAATATCGGACGCCAGGAAATCATTCGCGAACGCCTAGAAGCTGCTGTCGAAGGCCAGGTGGAACTGGATCCGGCCGCACCGGTTGCACGCAAAGTCCGCCGTCAGGCGTCCTGAGCGGCTATCTCAGAAAGAAGTCCACCGTGTCTGGAGCCCAGCTGGCATGAACCTGGTTCGGAATTTCGCAACTGTCGGCGGCGCCACCCTCATGAGCCGTGTTCTCGGGTTTATCCGGGACGTATTGCTCGCCGCCGCAGTTGGCGCGGGTCCGGTGGCCGATGCTTTCGTGGTTGCCTTCCGGCTGCCGAACTTGTTCCGCCGGTTGTTTGCCGAGGGCGCGTTCAACTCCGCCTTCATTCCCCTTTTTGGGCGCACTGTCGAAGAAGACGGCGAGGAGGGCGCCCGGCGCTTTGCCGGTGAAATTGGTTCGGCCTTGCTGTTTTGCCTTCTGGCTCTGACCGCACTCGCCCAGATCTTCATGCCCTTTGTTGTTTGGGCTTTGGCCCCGGGCTTCGTGTCTGATCCGGAAAAGTTCGATCTGACAGTTTTGATGTCGCGGATCGCCTTTCCGTACCTGATTTTCATGTCGATGCTCGCGTTCATTGGCGGCATCTTGAACACCTATCAGCGCTTTGCTGCTGCCGCTTTTGCGCCGGTCATGCTGAATGTGGTCATGGGATTGGTGCTCGGCGGTGTTTTGTTTTGGGGCGTTGAGGACAGCACAACACTTGGCATCATCCTGACACTCGGCATCACATTCGGCGGCATCGTTCAGCTGACTGTGGTGGTGATTGATCTGAAGCGTCTCGGCTTCCGCATTCCGGTTTACCGGCCGCGCTATACAAAATCAGCCAAACGTCTGCTGGTGCTCGGCATTCCAGGTGTGATTGCGGGAGGCGTCACACAGATCAACATCGCGGTTGGACAGGTGATTGCCTCGATGCAGGACGGGGCAAATGCCTTGCTCTACTACGCTGACCGGCTGTATCAGCTGCCGCTTGGTGTCATCGGGATTGCCTTCGGCGTGGTGCTGTTGCCAAGCCTGACCCGGCAGCTCCGCTCCGGCGAAACAGCCGCTTACCAAAAGACCCTGAACCGGTCGCTGGAATTCTCTCTTGTTCTGACTTTGCCCGCAGCTGTCGCGCTGGCGGTTATTCCTGACGAGATCGTCTCGGTGCTGTTCCAGAGAGTCCGGTTCGATGAGGCCGCCGTTGAAGGAACGGCTGCTGCCTTGATGGCGTTTTCGTTCGGCCTTCCGGCTTTCGTCCTGAACAAGGTATTCTCGCCAGGCTATTTTGCCCGCGAAGATACCAAGACACCAATGAAGTTTGCGGCGATCGGAATGGTGGTCAATGTTGCCTTGTCGATCGCCTTCTTTCCCTTCCTGCAGCATGTCGGGATCGCGCTGGCAACCACGATTGCCGGTTGGGTGAACACCGGTTTCCTGGTTATCGTTCTTTGGAAGCGGGGACATTTCGCCCCGGACACCACGGTTTTGAGAAAACTGATGCTGGTGCTTCTGGCGAGCCTGTTGATGGGGCTTGTCATTCATTTCGCAGCAGATGCCCTTGCGCCTTACCTGAAGGATGGATGGCTTTTGATAAGGGTCGCCAGCCTCGGAGCCCTGGTGCTGATCGGTATTGCCGTATTCGCCCTTTTTGCGCAGATCAGCGGCGGCAGCGATCTGGTTGGTCTTGCGAAATCGTTGAAGCGGCGCAACACCTGACGCGCAAACGCTTGTCTGAACGGCATCTTTGCTTGCATCGAAGCACGCTGAGGCCTACACCCGTCGCGCCCAAAACATTCACAGCGCCCTTCCAACCGGCCGCACCAATAAGGGATATGAAATGACGGCGTTCCAGCCCCGTGTCTTTTCCGGCGTTCAGCCCACAGGCAATCTCCACCTTGGCAACTACCTTGGCGCCGTGTCGCGCTGGGTTCCGCTGCAAGACCAGATGCCTGCGATCTTCTGTGTCGTGGACTCCCACGCGATTACAGCAGGTTTTCCGGACCCGAGTGAACTGACAAACGCAACGCGTGAAGTAACGGCCGCTTATATGGCGGCCGGGATTGATCCCAAGAAATCGATCATCTTCAACCAATCCCAGGTCCGTGAGCACATGGAACTGGCCTGGATCTTCAATTGCGTTGCCCGGATGGGCTGGCTCAACCGCATGACCCAGTTCAAGGAAAAGGCAGGCAAGAACAAAGAAAACGCTTCTGTTGGCCTGTTCGCCTACCCGAACTTGATGGCGGCCGACATTCTGGCATACCGCGCGACCCACGTTCCGGTGGGCGATGACCAGAAACAGCACCTGGAACTGACCCGGGACATCGCGGCGAAGTTCAACAACGACTTTGGCGCCCGGATCAAGGAACTCGGGATTGGCATTCCAAACCCGACACCTTCTCCCGAATTGCCGGAAGAGCTCTATTTCCCGATGACCGAACCGATGATTGCCGGTCCGGCCACCCGGATCATGTCGCTGCGCGATGGCACGAAGAAGATGTCGAAATCCGATCCTTCAGATCTATCGCGCATCAACCTGAAGGATAATGCGGACGGAATTGCCAAGAAGATCAAAAAGGCAAAAACCGATCCGGACGCGCTGCCGAGCGAGACCGATGGCCTGGAGGGCCGGCCGGAAGCTGACAACCTTGTCGGCATCTTTGCGGCTCTCAATGGCATGTCCAAAGACGATGTTCTGAAAGAGTATGGCGGACAGCAGTTCTCTGCGTTCAAACCAGCGCTTTCAGATCTCGCCGTTGCCAAGCTTGCTCCGATGACGGACGAAATGCGGCGGTTGACCGGCGATCCGGCTCAGATCGATGCGATCTTGAAGGAAGGCGCGGAAAACGCTTCTGCGATTGCCGAGCCCGTTCTGAAGGATGTGCGCAAGATCATTGGTTTTCTGGACGTCCGGTAAAACCAACTGACGATAAGAAAAAGGCCGGGTTCGCGTCGAACACCGGCCTTTTTACATTCCAATGACCTGAGCTTAGTACGAGCACGGCTCTAGAGAAATGCCGTCAGGCAGCTTGGTATTTTCATCTCCGCAAGCATCGATGATCCGGCTCGGGTCGAGATTGGAAGCTCCGGTCAAATCCGCACCTTTCAGCCGCGTCCGCCGCAACAAGGCCCCGTCGAAATCCACGTTTGTCAGATTAGCGCCGCTCAAATTGGTGCTGACCAAGCGAGCCCCGGACAAATCCGCTCCTGAAAAATCCGCATTGACGGCCTGGGCACGGTCCAGCTTGACGTTGCGCATGCGAGCACCCTGAAAGACGGAATTCAGAAGATCCATCCGCTCCAGGTTGGCGTTGTCCAATTTGGCGGATTTGAACGATGTGTTCTGAGCAATAGCGCGGATCAAAGTCACATTGCGCAGGTCTGCACCCTCGAATGTGGAGCCGGTCATGACAGCTGCATTCAAGTCCGCGTCGCGAAGATCTGCATCGCGGAAAATCGAACTGTTGAGGTTTGATTTTTCCAAATCTACGGCCCGCATCGACGCACCAGCAAAATCACTGGCCGAAAAATCGGCCCGTTCGGCCTCAGTGCGCCGGAAATCGGATCGTTCAAAGTTCGATCTCGGCATCACAGCTTCTTTGAGGTCGACCTCACGCAAATTGGCCCGATGAAAGTCTGCGCCCTCGAGCGTCATCCCACGCAAGGTCGCAAGAGATAGATTACACCGCGGGCAGCCGCCGTCTTCGAGAATTTGTGGAACGCGCGGATCCAACTCCATCGCGCGGGCCTGCGGCATCAAGGTAACGATAACCGCGCCTGACGCCAAAAAGCTGAAAACCGACTTCTTCATAACCGATCCTTTTTTCATAACCCTTGACATAAGTGCGATCTGCGGCGGTTCAAAGGCCAAGAATTTCACCGATCTCCAAAACCGGATCGTAAGCTGAGATCACTAAAACCGAAAACCATGAAGATTGTGTGCGAATTGCATCCCTGAACGGGAGCAAAAGTTGGAACGGAAGAAACAGGCGGGGTCGCAGGTGCCTGCTTCTTCCATTCACAATGTCGCTGACGACGCACTACCTGACAATCAGCGTGCCGAGTAAGCAGCAAAAGGCTTGCCAATTGGTTTCTTTATTCAAACACGCAAGATCTAGAATCTACGGTATCCGCAATCACAAGATACTGAATTTATTTAGATATTGTTCAGGCCTCGCGCATTGCAATATGCAAGGCGAGTTGCAAACATTCTAAATGAGAGGTTAACAAACCAACCGCACCGGCTCACCAGAGATCAAGCGAATTCTTTGCGCAGATCAATGGTGGAGCGCTCGCCAATGTCGTCAAAATGCCGGTCGAGCCAATCTTTTGCCGTCTGGCGGCCAACGTCACGCAAATGCGTCAGGAAATCCCACTCAGCATTCAGCTTGGAAGAGGCCTGAAGTGGTTTGAGTTCTTCGGCAGCAATCCGGTGCAGATGCACCTTGGTGTATTCCTTGCGGTCCAGCTTGCCCTCTTCGATCAGGCGGGTGACGAAGTCGATTGCCCTGAGTTCCCTCAAGAGTGTGGAGTTGAAGGTGATCTCATTGAGACGGTTGACGATTTCGCGAGCCGTCCGGGGCACTTCGCGCCGCTCGATCGGATTGATCTGAATGAGGACGACATCTGACGTTTCGGTCTCATAAAACAGCGGATAGAGCGGTGGATTGCCCATGAACCCACCGTCCCAATAGGGTTCTCCATCGATCTCCACCGCTTGGTAGAGCTGCGGCAAGCAAGCAGAAGCCATCACTGCATCAAGCGTCACTTCCTTCTCGCTGAATACTCGGATCTTGCCTGTAAAGACATTGGTGGCTGCGATGAACAGCTTCAGACCGGAGCAGCAGTGCACCTTTTCAAAATCGACCGTCCGTTCCACGATGTCGCGGAGGGGATTGAAATTCAACGGGTTGAATTCATACGGCGAAGCGAACCGCGAGAGCACATCGAAATAGAGATAACTCGGCGAATAATCGAGGCTCCAATGGCCCAGGAGCACATCCAGCGGCGAGCGCTGAATGGGACTGGTGCGCGACTCGGTGCTGACTTCGCGCCAGAAGGCTTCCAGCGTTGCACGCGCACCCTCTTCCCCGCCAGCTTCCATGCCGCTGGCCAACACAACCGCATTCATTGCTCCGGCGGATGTCCCGGTGATTCCGTCGAGTTCGAACCGGCTGTCTTCTAGGAACCAATCGAGCACACCCCAGGTGAAGGCGCCATGCGCGCCTCCCCCTTGCAAAGCCAGATTGATCTTTTTTGGATCTGACATGGCTCTTTTCGCTCCTGCGGACTTGTGTCTGTTGACTTACTGAGCGGTCCAGCCGCCATCCATCGTCATGATGGCACCGGTAATCGAAGACGCCGTGTCGGAGCACAAGAAGACAGCGTATCCGGCAACCTGTTCGATGGTGACGAATTTCTTGGTTGGCTGGGCCTTCAAGAGCACATCTTTCTTGACCTCTTCCTCGGTCATGTTCCTCGCTTTCATCGTGTCCGGGATCTGGGCTTCAACCAGTGGCGTCCAGACATAACCCGGACAGATCGCATTTACGGTGATGCCTTGCTCGGCCACTTCGAGCGCAACAGTCTTGGTCAAGCCGGCAATGCCGTGCTTGGCGGCAACGTAAGCAGATTTATACGGAGACGCGACGAGAGCGTGCGCGGAGGCTGTATTGATGATCCGGCCCCAACCGTTTTCTTTCATTCCCGGCACCGCCGCGCGGATCGCATGGAAGGCAGAAGACAGATTGATCGCAATGATGGCGTCCCATTTGTCGATCGGGAACTCATCAACCGAGGAAACGTATTGGATACCCGCGTTGTTCACCAGGATGTCGACAGACCCGAATTCCTTCTGCGTATCAGAGATCATTCCGGCGATTTCATCGCCTTTCAGCATGTTGGCCGGTGAATAGACACACTTCACGCCAAAATCAGCTTCAATGGCTGCGCGGGTCTTTTCAATTTCATCGGCGTCGCCGAGACCGTTGATGACCACGTTGGCACCTTTTTCAGCGAAGGCGCGGGCGCAACCGAGGCCAATCCCGGACGTTGACCCTGTAACAACTGCTGTCTTATTGGCGAGCATCAGAAAATCCTCCCGAAATGAATGAAACGTCTGGCGGGACTTTTGACCAGTTATCGCCGCACTGCAACATGAGAATCGAAATTCGCGCCTGAAACCGCTGACTTCGGTCTATCACGTTCAACGGCGGCGCATTTTTTGCGCACCGGCAAGAGCCTTGCGCGCCTTTGACCGCGTTTTTTCGTCGGCGGCACTGCGGGTTTCTTCAACCTGCTTCAGGTCTTCGGCCCGCAAGCCAATGCGGGCAGCAAATCTCTCACGGACCATGCCGTAAAACGTTGCGTGGAGATTGGCGAAGACCCAAACCGTGATCAACATCGTCGCCATCGGAAAAGCGGCTGACCGGATCTGCTGCCAGAACACATTGGCGGCAAGAAAGTTCTCCATGAGGCTCAGGACCAGGCCGACGCCAGCGACAAGAACGGCTGCAAGCAAGCTCATCACCAGCGCCGCAAAAGCCATGGACCAGCCAAGCCCATTCGTGACCCGCCAGCTTTCCTTGAAGGTGAGGGGATCATCGACAGCAGCGGCAGGAAGAACCAGAGAGAACTTTTGCATAACCATCAAGGCAACGAAAGGGGCCGCAAGAAATGCAAGCGCGCCGAACCCACCCGTGATGGCGGCCAAAATGCTGGCGGCGATCCCAAGCGGGATCAAAGACAAAAACCCGATAAGGTTCAAAACAATCATATTTATGATCACCTTGAACGTTCTGGGCCCGACAAACAGAGGAAAGTCGCGGGCATCAATCAGGATCTTGCGCACATAGGCAATGGCTATCGAGAACCCGACCAAAAGGTTCGCAAGGGCCGCGAGCGCTCTGAGTGCCCCCTCGTCCACTGTCTCCACCGGTTCGGTCATATAGGAAATGGTGCTGAACCCGCCGCTCGGCATCAAAGAAGACCCGATCGCAAAGTTGAGCGCGACCAGCACCAGAATGTAGGCCCAACCGGTCTTGAACAGCGTACCAATATTGTGCTGCGCCAGTGAAAGCGACCGTTCCAAAACGGTGATAAACATGGGTTCCCCTCGAATTCCGGTTCTCACCCAAGATAGGTCTTTTCGGACGATCCGCTAGTTTTGCGGCGCTTGCGTCTGTCTTTCCATGGCCATGCGATAACCCGCTGTGATGACTGAGATCCCAAGCACGGTCACGATGATCTGCAACAACACATTCAAGATCATCACCTTGATCTGGATGAACAAGGCAGGCAGGCCGATCGAAACAACCGTAAGCGCCCACTGAAGCCCCATTGTCACGAGAACAAAGGGCAGAGACAGAACCACGATGGCCACCAACATCCGCCAACCAAGCCCTTTGCCGATCCGCAAGGCTTCGCCAAATCCGATTGGGCGCTCGATCGCGGTCGCCGGCAGCACCAGATTAAGCCGCATCAGAAACGGCATGATGACGAGGGCAAAGCCCAGAACAAGCGCAATGATTGCCAGGCCAGATGCCGATTCCGACGGCATGAATGCAACAAAAACGAGAGGCAGGGAAACGGCGAACCCAAAAAGACCGATCAGAAGCATCCGCCAGATGAACTGGACTTCGATTTTACCGAAGCGCAAATAAATATTGCCGACCCGTTCACCAAGAAGGCCAAACCGGTGCCACGCAACGGATATGGATGCCGACGAGATCAGCGCGACGAGAGTACTTGTCATCAACAACAAGCCTGCAGCTGGTAGCAATGTTTCGGCATCGGCAGGAACACCGGCGGTCGCAGTCAGGATAAGAATAGAAATCAAAAACTGGATCAAAAACCAGGCTCCGCAGACCTTGAAGACTGTTTCCAGATGTCCGAAGACCAGTGATGCCGCATCACTCAGCAACCGTTTGAGCATTGTCGAACCCGCCACGTTACTATTGTTGGGACCAATGCCCCGCTAAAATCTCGCTTGTCATATGGGGCAAACGGCACGCGCGCAATGACAACAAGCGCAAGTTCAACCCCCACCGAGCGCGCTGCCATTGCCCTTTTTTTGCAGACACCCTATTGATGCGCTGGAAAACCCAGGCACACTCCCACATATGGGACGCATGAACGACAACCGGTTGGCCTTGCCATGATTGATGATTTCGCAACTCCCCTGCCGCGCCGCAAATCAGTTGGGGTAAAAGTCGGCTCAGTGATGGTCGGAGGCGGCGCGCCGATCGTGGTTCAGTCCATGACCAACACGGATACCGCAGACGCTGATTCAACAGTCGCGCAGGTGTCGGCGCTCGCGCGGGCAGGCTCGGAAGTCGTTCGGATCACTGTCGATCGTGCAGAAGCAGCCGCCCAGGTCCCGCATATCAAGGAACGTTTGGACCGGATTGGCGTGGACGTGCCTCTGGTGGGCGATTTTCACTACATCGGCCACAAGCTCCTCACCGACTATCCAGACTGCGCCGCAGCTCTCGACAAATACCGCATCAACCCGGGCAATGTCGGCTTCAAGGCCAAGCGCGACACGCAGTTTTCCCAGATAATCGATATCGCGCAGAAGCACGACAAACCTGTGCGGATCGGCGTCAACTGGGGCTCGCTGGATCAAGAGCTGCTGACAAAGCTGATGGACGAAAACGCGGAGAGCGCTTCCCCCGTCTCGGCAAACGCCGTCATGCGTGAAGCCATTATCCAATCCGCGCTATTGTCGGCGGAACGCGCAGAAAACCTCGGCATGGGCCGCAACAAGATCCTGTTGTCGGCCAAGGTCAGCCAAGTGCAAGACTTGATTGCCGTTTATGCCGACCTTGCCCGCCGCTGTGACTACGCGTTGCACCTCGGCCTGACGGAGGCGGGCATGGGTACCAAGGGCATTGTGTCATCCGCAGCGTCGATGGGTATTTTGCTGCAACAAGGCATCGGCGACACGATCCGCGTGTCCCTGACACCGGAGCCGGGCGGTGACCGGACCCGTGAAGTCCAGGTAGCCCAGGAACTCCTGCAGGTCATGGGGTTCCGCGCATTTGTGCCGGTGGTGGCAGCTTGTCCGGGTTGCGGTCGCACGACCTCCACGGTCTTCCAGGAACTCGCGCAGGACATTCAGGACCACATTCGTGTGTCTATGCCGAAGTGGCGCGAACAGTATCCAGGCGTTGAAAGCCTGAACGTTGCCGTGATGGGCTGCATCGTGAATGGACCGGGTGAATCCAAGCACGCCGATATCGGCATTTCGCTCCCCGGAACAGGCGAAACACCCTCAGCGCCCGTTTTCATTGACGGCGAAAAGGCAACCACATTGCGCGGCGAGGGCATCGCGGATGAGTTCAAGCAAATGGTGCTGGAATACATCGAAAAGCGCTATGGTGACGGCAAAACAACCAGCACCGATGCCGCCTGATCGCCAATCCGGCGAACCCTCAATTGAAAGCCGCCTATGACGCAGCCGCCTGCCGGATCTGAACCGGTAACAAAACCGATCCTTGTCATCACATCTCAAGTGGTACGCGGCGGCATATCCGGCCGCGGTTTGACGTTTGCACTAGAGCGGAACGGTCATGATGTCTGGTTTCTTCCAACCATCTTGCTGCCTTGGCACCCGGGACACGGCAAGGGAACGCGGATTGTCCCGCCAACCGCTGATTTTTCCTCAATCGCCTCCGACCTGGCTGGATCGGCGAAGCTCAATGAGATCGGCGGTATCATCACCGGGTATCTCGGCAGCCCGGATCAGGCTCCGGCAATTGCGGATCTGATCAAGGCAGTCAAAACCGCCAACCCAGATGCACCTTATCTGTGCGATCCGGTGATGGGCGATCACACATCTGCTTCGGGAGGCGGGCTTTACGTTCCTGAAGCAACTGCAGAAGCCATTCGGGACCATCTGGTTCCGCTGGCCAATATCGTCACCCCAAACAGTTTTGAACTTGGCTGGTTAACCGGCAGAGAAATCTCCAGCGAGCTGGAGGCTCTATCGGCGGCCCGGGATTTGGGCACCGAGCGCGTCCTGGTGACGTCGGCACCGGCCTTGCGCCGCAACGCGATCTCCAATCTGCTCGCCGGCCCAAGGGGCGCCGTTGCCGCTGAACATGCAGCCATTGCCAACCCGCCGCATGGTACGGGTGATCTGATAGCCGGTCTGCTTTTGATCAACCGGCTCGCTGGATTAGACGATGAGGAGGCCGTAAAGCGCGCTTCCGCCTCCGTTTTTGAGCTTGTCGCGCGCAGCGTCAAAAAAGGAGCGGATGAGCTCCTCTTTGCCGATGAACAGCAGTCCGTGGTTCGGGCGATGGCGCTGGTCACTTCCCGGCGTGTTATGGAAGCCAAGATCCGTGCCTGAGCGCGCCGGGACCTGGGTCGCCGGTGTTGACGGCTGCCGGGCCGGCTGGATCGCAGTTCTCCGAAACGTGGGCGATCCCAAAGATATCAAACTTCAGCTTTTTAAACACTTTGCGGATCTTCTTTCCTTCCAGCCCGAGTTGAAGATCATTGCGGTCGACATGCCGATCGGGCTACCGGACCTCCTTGGACCAGATGGCAGGGGGGCTGAAAAGGCTGCTAGAAAGCACCTTGGACTGCGTCAGTCTTCCGTGTTTTCCGTGCCGTCGCGCGCTGCGGTCTACGAAGAGGATTACAAAGCTTCGTGTGAAACGTCGCTTAAAACCTCCAACCCACCCCGCAAGGTCTCGAAGCAATGCTTTTATCTGTTCCCCAAAATCCGTGAAATCGACAGCCTGATGACGCCCGCGCTAGAAGAGCGGGTTCATGAAGTGCATCCGGAGCTCGCCTTTTGGCGTTTGAACGGAGAAGCCGAAATGAGCCTGCCAAAGAAGGTCAAGAGCCGCGCGAACCCGGAAGGTTTGGATCAGCGCCGTGACCTACTCGTCTCCAAAGGCCTGCCAAAACCCTTCCTGGATCAAAAGCCTCCAAGGGGGTGCGGCCGCGACGATCTCCTTGACGCGGCAGCCAACAGCCTGATTGCGGAGCGGATTTTCAACAGGCAGGCCGAACCGTTTTCTGAAAATTATCAGCGCGACGGCAAAGGCCTGCGCATAGCGATCTGGGCCTGACACACCCTCGAATTCAATCAATGATTGCATTTCGTGACATTTTCAAAATTCCTATATCTTAAGTTGATGGAAATTCGATATCACGTTTAAATACCGGGTGAGTTCCTATGTTTTTTTGGAGTGAACCATGGCCAAAAAACGGAAGACTGCAGGTAAATCCGACACGGAGTCCACTCAGCACATACTCCGCAAATTTATCAGAACGCGCGGCAGCGATTACCTTGACGATCCCAACGTCACATCCATCGGAATAGGCCGAAAAAACAACACCGGCGAAGTCAGTGTTGTGTTCACAGTTGGTCAGAAAGCAGAAGTGTCGGGGCTGGAAGCCCTGGGCACAAAGGAATTGCCAAAAACAATCGCCTTTGAAGGCATTACAATCCCGACCGATGTCGTGGAACGCGGGTTCAAACCGTCCTATCAGGTCATCAGTCCGGAGACCCAGTCCGTCCTGAAAACAAGACTCGATCCGGTTGTCCCGGGGGCAAGCGTTTCTCACGTGGATGGCACCGCGGGCACACTGGGCATGATCGTGTTCGACGACGAAACCGGGGCTGCATGCATTCTCTCCAACTGGCACGTACTTCACGGACCCACGGGCGAGATAGGAGACCCGATCGTTCAGCCCGGGCCGCATGACGACAACAACATCGCATACAACTATTGCGGCGACTTGGAAAGGAGTCATCTTGGGATCGCGGGCGATTGCGCCATCTCCCGCCTGCGGGACCGCGAATTTGATCCAGAGATCCATAACCTCGGCGTTGCACCGCAGAGAATGGCAGAGGTTGAGCTCGACGACAAAGTCGTCAAGACAGGGCGGACAACCAATACGACCTACGGAATAGTCAGACGGACCGACGTCATCGCGAAAATTAATTACGGCAGTCATGTGGGCGAAAAAGCAATCGGCTGTTTTGAGATCGCACCGGACCCCAAAAAACCCGCACCGAACAACGAGATCAGCATGGGCGGCGACTCCGGCAGTGCATGGATGATCGTCGACAAACAAAAGGCAACAGACATCTTCGCAGGCCTGCATTTTGCGGGCGAGACTGGCGACAACCCGGACGAACATGCGCTTGCCTGTTACCCAGCCTCCGTCATGAACAAGCTCAGGTTCTCTCTGACGCCTCCGGAAACAAATCGCGTTCCAGGTGATGTGGCGGAAGCCTTTGGAGCTCGCTCTGGTTACGATACCGACTTCCTTGGCTTCCATGCTCCAATGCCCGGCATGTCGACCGCCGTCAAACGGGACGCGGTGAATTTTGGCCGCAAGCAGACAATTCCCTATACCCACTTCTCCGTATGCCTGAGCGCAAAACGGCGCATGGCCCGCTTTGTGGCGTGGAACGTCGACGGCGCGCGAAAAGTGACCTTGGGCAGTCACAGCTTCAAGGAAGATCCGAGGATCGAGAGTGGTCTGCAGTGGAACAACAGTCTTTATGAAGACAACAAGCTGGATCGCGGGCACATCGCGCGAAGGGCTGATTTGGCCTGGGGGCCGGTGCCAGAAGCACGCCAGGCCAACAAGGATTCCTACTACTACACAAACATTGCCCCGCAACACGAGCGCTATAACCGGTCCAGCCTTGGCGGGCTCTGGGGACGCCTTGAAAACATAATCCTGGAACAGGCTGCCGATCAGGACATTCGTGTATCGGTGATCTCAGGTCCCGTCTTTTCGGACGAGGACATCGAGTACCGTGGCGCCCGGATCCCGCGGGATTATTGGAAACTGGTCGCCTATCGCGGTGCCGACGGCAACCCGACAGCCGCCTGCTTCGTGCTTTCCCAGAACGACCTGCTGAGTGATCTGGAAACGCTTGACTTCGATCCATTTCGGTTGTTCCAGATTTCTGTTCATGAGCTGGAAATCCGGACAGGACTTGGCTTTGACGCATATGTGGACGCGGATATCACCCAAAACGAGGCGCTTCTATCGACTTTGAGTGTTGAAAGCCTAGGACGGGAGACAATCAAGACCAAGGTTCGTGAAATAACAAGCGCAACCCAAATCGCGATCTAGTGTCAGGACTTCTTCGCGGTCGTCCGAAAATGTAGGACCGGGTTACTGATTGGGCGTTCTAACCAGAATGAACCGAGAGTACCCGGCCCAGTTTTGTCGGCATCTCAACCGGTGCCGGAACCAAAGTCTCTTCCCTTTTTGCGCAAGCCTGTTATAAGGCGCGCCGCTTGCTTCAAAGGCAGGCCACCGGTCGCAGCCTACCCGGTGACGGGCGTTTCAACGAACGTCCACAGCGAAAACAAGGGACCAATACGTTGAAAACACTTGTCATCTGTTCCGGCGGAATGGATTCCGTCACCCTTGCGCACAAAATCGCGCAAGAAAACGAGCTGATCGGCCTGATCTCCTTCGACTATGGCCAGCGCCACAAGAAGGAGCTGGATTACGCCAAAGCCTGTGCCGATGCGCTTAACACTGAGCACATCCTGATCGACATCACGAACATCGGCCGCCAGCTGACCGGCTCGGCATTGACCGATAACATTGATGTGCCCGACGGCCACTATGCCGAAGACACCATGAAGATCACCGTGGTGCCCAACCGTAACGCGATCATGCTGACCATCGCCTATGGAATTGCGTCTGCTCGGGGCGCCGAGGCCGTCGCAACGGCTGTTCATGGCGGCGATCATTTTATCTATCCGGATTGCCGGCCCGCCTTCACCGAGAGCTTTGAAGAAATGCAGCGCCATGCTTTGGAAGGCATGGGCGAGATCAAGCTCTACACGCCGTATGTGCGTGTCAGCAAAGCCGATATCGCAGCCGAGGGCGCAAATCTGGGCGTGGACCACACCAAATCGTGGTCTTGCTACAAAGGCGGTGAGATCCATTGCGGACGCTGTGGCACCTGTGTCGAGCGGCGGGAAGCCTTCCACCTGGCTGGCGTCAAAGATCCGACAATCTATGCCGACCCCGACTTCTGGAAAGGGGCCTGCAATGTATAGGATCACCAAGGAATTCCATTTCTCCGCATCGCATCAGCTGATCGGTCTTCCGGATGATCATCCTTGCGCCCGGTTTCACGGCCACAACTACGTGGTCGAAGTCGAGTTGGCGTCTTCTGAGCTCAATCAAATCGGTTTCGTACGGGACTACAATGAGCTGAAATCCCTGAAGACCTATATCGACGACACGCTCGATCACCGGCATCTCAACGATGTTCTTGGCGATGACTGTGTCACTGCGGAACGTCTCGCCAAGCATCTTTTCGACTGGTGTGTGGGAAAATGGCCAGAGACGACAGCTGTCCGGGTCAAGGAAACACCCAAAACATGCGCCGAGTACCGGCCGCTGACCTATATCCCGGTGGAGGCCCGCCAATGAGCATTGGACAAATTCGGGTCAATGAGATTTTTGGACCAACGATCCAGGGTGAAGGTGCCCTCATTGGTCAGCCGACAATATTTGTTCGCACAGGTGGTTGCGATTACCGCTGCAGCTGGTGCGATACACTGCACGCCGTCGACAGCGCCTACCGGGACGACTGGCACCCAATGACGCCGCAGGCAATCCTGATGCAGATCGAAATCCTCAGCGGCGGCAAGCCTTTGATGGTCTCGCTGTCCGGGGGCAATCCGGCGATCCAACCACTTGGATCGTTGATCGAGCTCGGCAGGCGGGAAGGCTATCGTTTTGCCCTGGAGACACAGGGCAGCATTGCAAAGGACTGGTTTGCGGCGCTCGATGTCCTGACGTTGAGCCCCAAGCCGCCCTCCAGCGGCATGGACACCGATTGGCAAAAACTCGCGGAATGTGTCGAGGCGGCCGGAGCAGACACCCAGACAGTCTTGAAAACCGTGATCTTCGATGACACGGACTACGACTATGCCAAGGATCTTGCTGCGCGCTATCCGGAGCTGCCGCTTTATCTGCAGCCCGGCAACCACACGCCACCGTCACCGGCCGCAGCAGATGCTCCGATTGACATGCCCGGCATCATGGACCGGATGCGCTGGCTGGTGGACAAAGTGGCTGGTGACCGGTGGTACACACCAACGGTCCTCCCGCAGCTGCATACCCTGATCTGGGGCAACTTGAGAGGCGTTTGAGATGAGCGACAAATCCATTTACGAAAACCTCACACAGCTCGGCGCATCGACAGAGCTGCCCGACAGCCCGGAAAACGCTGTTCTGGAAAAGGTTCCCAACCCGCAAGCCGGTACCAAATACATGGTGCGCTTTGTGGCACCGGAGTTCACCTCCCTCTGCCCTTTGACGAGCGCTCCGGATTTTGCGCATCTCGTTATCGACTATGTGCCCAAGGACTTCCTTGTTGAGAGCAAGTCGCTGAAACTCTTCCTGGGGTCTTTCCGCAATCACGGCGCGTTCCATGAAGACTGCACGGTCTCAATCGGCAAGCGTCTTGTTGATCTGCTCGATCCTGAGTGGTTGAGGATCGGCGGATACTGGTATCCGCGCGGCGGGATTCCGATCGACGTGTTTTACCAAACTGGCCCAGCCCCGGAGGGGGTCTGGATCCCCGAACAGGGGGTACAGCCATACCGGGGCCGCGGCTAGTCCGGCAGCCCTTTAAGAAATCGATCGGCAGAGTTGACCGGCCTGCGCGTTAATTCGCAGGCAGTCCGGCGTGCGCAAGGACATCGCGGATCGTTGCAACGACTTCTGCGCAAGCCCGCGGATCCATGCCCAACGGATGCGGGTCTGCGAAGCGTGCGGAATCATTATCAAAATAAGCTCCGGACCGGCCTTCAAACTCTTCAGATAAGGAGGCCCGTATCAGGATGTCAACGCCGACAGCGATGTCACTACCGGACACACCGAACCCCTCTTTCACCATCTTGGTGCCAAGAAGGGAGGCTGGATTGACGGCGACGATGACCGGCCCGTCAGGGCCCAGCTCGCGCGCCAAATCCCGTGTCCACATGGTGATGGCAAGCTTACTCTGCGCATAAGCCTCCATATCAGAGGCCCGCTGTTGACCGGCCAAGGCCTTCAGATTGACTGGCGCCTGAGCAGCAGAAGACAAGTTGACAACCCGGCCCGCATTCCCCATGAGCGGCAACAGCTTCCGGGTAAGGAGATACGGCGCGATCGTGTTGACCACAAAGCGAACATCCATACCATCTTTGGTCAAAGGATCCTGGGTGCGAAGGATCCCGGCGTTATTGATCAGAACGTCCAGATGATCGTGGTGGCTGCGAATGGTATCGGCCAGATTGTTCACATCGGCCAGATCTGAAAAATCAGCCAAATACGCCTCAACCTCACCGGCGCCCGGAAGAGCCTCCAGATCAGCTTTCACCCTGGCCAGCTTGTCCGGGTTTCGTCCATGGATCAACAGCGTGTGACCGTCCGCGGCAAGCCGCTTTGCCGTTTCCAGCCCAATGCCATCAGTGGCCCCGGTCAGAAGAATAGTCTTTTGCATCAGTAACCTCACGCGTGAAAGTTGGGCAGCAGCTCATCGGCGAGCCGGGCCAAGGTGTTTTCGATGTTTGCTTGATTGAACCGGAGATTCAGGGCCACGTGGTTCATACCAATTTCTTCGAGGGACCCTAGATAGCGATTCAGCGCCCGAACCCCAGACCGGAAGCCGAGATGGATCGGCTGGGGTGGCGCGTCCTTGTCTTCAAGCAAGTCGACATAGAGCGGTTGCATGACCGGTTTGTCCGCCAAGCCCGCAGCGGCAACGCGCCGCCGGTAGTCCTCGATCACCTCGGCTTGGTGCGAAACATTTCGGGGGTACGTCATCCACCCATCCGCATTATGGGCAATCCAGTCCGGCTCCTGTTGGCTGCCACCGGTAATCAGCATTGGCAATCGGCCCGCGATCGGCTTTGGCAGCATGTCCATCCCTCCGAATGGTGCGCCGAGCGGGCTGTTGAAAGCCGGAGCAGGATCAGCCATACGGCGAATGTAGTCATAGCTTTCACGAAAGGCATTGCCGCGGGCCTCAAACGACACATTCAACGCCGGGAATTCCGTCGGCCTGTCTCCGGACGCAATCCCGAGCAGCAAACGGCCGCCAGAGAGCACATCCGCTGTCGCCGCCGCCTTTGCAACATGCGCTGGATGGCGAAGCGGCAAAATAATGCTCGAAACGCCCAGCGCGATACGGTCTGTGACAGCCGCCAATGTTCCCAAATAGACAAACGGGTCAAAGGTTTGCCCCGCATCCCCAAACGACGGGACGTCAAACGGTACATCGCGCAACCAAACCGCAGCAAAGCCCAGTTTTTCCGCCAACTGTACCCGATCCAAATGATCCCGCATCGTCGGCACGGCGCTATTGGCATAGTTTTCAATCGGCACGACGAGGCCGATGCTCATCCTATTCTGCCGGAAGGTGGTATTGTAGGCGGTGTTCAGCGACTGAAAACCGCCGTCTACGGCGCGTTTCAGCATGACGTGGATCCTCATCCATGGAGTGCTTGTTCATATTAAAGATATTTCTTTTATTCTCTCCATAAATAGCATATCTGAGACTTCACTATTCTGAATTTCGGGATAATTGAATGGACACCGAATGCCTGCGCCTGTTCGTTTTGGCCGCCGAAAAAAGCAACATCAGTGCAGCCGGCAAGGCGTTGGGGCTTGCCCCGTCCATTGCAAGTGCGCGGCTTGCCAAACTGGAACGCTCTCTCGGTTCGGATCTCCTGCACCGCTCCACGCGCAAAGTCTCGCTATCGCAAGAAGGTGCGGAGTTTCTTCCCTATGCCCGGGAAATTTTAGCGCAGGAAGACGCGGCACGCGCCGCACTCGGGCATGGCAAGCCGGAGGCAACCGGAACCTTGCGTTTCACCGCGCCGAGCACCTTTGCCCAGCTTTACATCGTTCCGCTGTTGCCAGAGTTCATGGAAAGGCATCCCGGCATCCGTCTCGATCTGCGATTATCGGACGTCAAATATGATTTGATTGACGGGAGTTTCGATCTTGCACTCCGAAACTCGGCGATGGAAGACACCAGCCTGAAGGGCCGGAAGCTCGCGGATGACACACGTATTCTGTGCGCCTCACCGGGATATCTTGCATCGCACGGTGTGCCCACGGCGCCTGATGAGCTTCAGCAACACCAACTGATCGGTTTTGCGGCCCGCGCAGTGAAACCTCTGATGAGCCCAACAGGTCCGGAAGGCGTGTTCGATACCCGGGGTCCCAACGCCCGTTTAACGATGGACAACGGTCTCTCTCAAAAGCTCGCCACTCTGGCCGGAGCCGGTATTTCGGCCAATTCTCTCTGGAGTGTGCATCAGGAGCTGAGAACGGGAACACTCATTCGGGTACTGCCGAACCATATCGTCGATGATCCCTCGATGCTTTGGCTGATTTACCCGAAATCAAATGTCTTGACCGCAAAAGTGCGTGTTTTCATTGATTTTCTGCTTGAGAAAATCGGCAAGGCGCCGCCTTGGCTGAAGCCTTAAGTCCTCCTCGGCAATTGAGAAAACTCGCGGAACCTCAATAGCTGGTGTTACCGCCAGCCCGCATCGCCATGAGCAATGCTCTTTCTGGCCATCCGCCTCGACCCCCACGTGCCCGGATCTCGCGGAGTTGGTCGACCGCTCCGGCTTTGTCGCCGCGCTCAAACAACCCCATCCCCATGTAAGACCGCGTCATCAGGCTGTCCGGATCCGCCGCGAGCGCTGCGAGATAATACTTCTCAGCTTGCGGCCAATCCCCGGCCTTCCGCGCAAGAAATCCCCGATAGGTGAGAACACGGGGGCTGTCTTGCTCCCCGATTGCATCCAACGCCTGCGCAGACGCCGTTAGGCGTCCTGCATAGGCGAGTTCACGCGCGGCCAGAAACCGGTCATCGTCGTCAAAGAGGTCCGATTTGATATCAATGCAGCGGTTGCTCTCTTTGTCCCAGGCTTTCCCGTCCGGACATTCGGTCGATGTCTGTGTCGGCTTGGGTGGCAGGTCCTTAGTGTCGGAGGGCACAGCGAAAGCTGCGCCGTTCAATCCCAGCACAAACAAAACAGCCAAAGACGCTCCGCGCGTTTTCATCAAAAGCCCCTCGTCATCTGCACCTAATTTGTCACCAAATCATAGGTACCGCTGCAGTCTCCTTTGGCAACTCTCCGCGATCAGTCCGACCGGACGACGCCTTTTCAATTCAGGCTCGGCCAGTTCTGATCGGCCTTGGAAATAAATCCGGGCACGTCGCGGCTCCAGGTTCGCTGCACAGAGCGCGAGTAGTTCACGTAAAGCTTTCCATCGACGACCTTGTAGGCCAGCGGGTCGACGCCCACCTTATAGCCGCGGGCAACACCATAAGCGCAATAACCATCATATTGCGGGGCGAAACGGCTGGGATTGGCTGCAAACGCATCCCGGTTTTGAGCGCTGGAAAACTGATACGTCTTGCCGCGATGTTTTGCAGTGAATTGTGAAGACCCCTTTTCTGGGGCACGACCGGAAAAATAGGATACCGGATCATAACCGGTGAGGGCCAACGGATCTTTTGCAAAAGCCGGGGCGGAAGGAAGCGCGATCGCCGCAACACTGGCTGCTGCGAGGCCAAGTACAATACGCCGGTTCATCATGCTGTATCTCCCAAGTGTCTCCTCCAGTAGGAGATGTTTGGCCTACCGCTAACGTTCAATCCACATTCCTGTGAGGTCATCTCAACAGCACACCCAGCGAGGCGGCTTTAATCCCAGCGGCTGGCCGGCGCGGTGGATTCGCGGACAATCAGCGAGCCCCGGATGGCATGATCCGAGGGGGCGTCTATCTTGGCGATAATGCGATCAACGGCAACCGAAGCAATGTCCTCGATCGGCTGACGCAGGGTCGTGAGCCGTGGGACAACGAGAGATGCCAAGGTGATGTCGTCGAAGCCAATCACGGAGACATCCTGCGGAACGTGTACACCAAGGTCACGCGCGCACCGCAAAACGCCGATTGCCTGCTGGTCGCTTGCCGTTGCTATGGCGGTGATACGAAAGCCCCTGCGCAGCTGCAAAAGAATGTTTCGGGCAACAGCCTCGCCGGATGCAAAATCAAATTCACCTGTATGAACCGTCAGATCGATTTCATCGTCGGGCGTGGAAAGCTCATTGACCCGCTCAATGAACCCGTCGCGTCGCTCGCGGGCGACCTCCAGATTTTCCGGCCCGGCTATATAGGCAATGATCCGGTGACCAAGACCATGCAGGTGATCGACGACCTTGCGCGCGCCATCCCGCTGATCGGTCGCTACCAAGGAATATGTGCCGTAACGGCGATCAAGAGAAATGATCGGCAGCTCCGCGGAATAGGACCGGCTGGCATCTGAACCAGCCACCACGATGACCCCCGTGACCGGCCAATCGTGCATGGCCCGAACCTGTTTGAGCTCAATACCTGGATCGTCGTGGGAATTGGCAAGCATCACCATGCCGCCCCGCGACGCGACTTCCATCTCAATGCTTTTTGCCAATTGAGCAAAAAACGGATTGGTGATGTCCGGTACGATCAAGCCAATGACCATACTTCTGGCGCTCTGCTGTGCTTGAGCTGCCATATCACTCATGGATGATTTCTCCGGATCATCAATGCTCTTCTACGTTTTTGAAGCACCTCTCTGTCGGATAATCAAGGAAATCCGAATAGTGTGACCAAACAGCACTGTGTCCAACTACGACGCTAAGCAAGTTTCACAAAGTTAGCGCACGCGTGTGTAGTTGAATGGCTTAAAGGTCTATTTCAGGCTGCATTGATTTCTCTCATGATTTGGGTCGGTGGTGCAGGACCCGGCCAATGGTGTTCATCAGGATTTGAGCCGCCAGTACGCCGGTAACACCAGCGGGATCATAGTCCGGAGCAACTTCGACCAAATCCATTCCGACAATGTCTCCCTGCTGCGACAGCCCATCGATCAGTTCCAGGACTTCGTAGTACAGAAACCCACCGTGGCTCGGCGTGCCCGTGCCCGGCGCAATGGATGGATCAAAAGCGTCGATGTCGAGCGTCAGATAGTAGCGTTTGCCTTTCGGGATCTTGGCAAGAAGCGCGTCTGTGCCGAGTTTCCGTGCCTGACGGACCGATACAATGTCCGAGCCCATCTGGCGTGCGGCCTCATAACCGTCCCGGGCCGTTGACGAAACATTGCGGATACCGATTTGGCTAAGCCCCGTCACACAAGGTTTTTCAGCAGCCCGGCGCATGGGATTACCGTGCCCATAACGTACCCCGTGACGCTCATCGACAAAATCAAGGTGGGCATCAATCTGCACCACATGGATTGGCTCTTCGCCATCAAAAGCATTGATGCAAGGGATGTTGATCGAATGATCTCCCCCTAACACGACAGGTAAGGCCCCGGCCTCAAGTATTTTGCGAACGCCAAACTCGATGCGTTTGTGGCTCTCGATCGTGTCGGTGTGAACGATATCCGCATCACCAATGTCAACAATCCGCGTGGTTTCCGCGGGCAGGTAGGTGATGTCATCTTCGAAATCATAGGCCCCGGCGTGGCCAAAGGAGAACAACGTTGACGCCTCCCGGATCGCCCTTGGTCCCATACGCGCACCAGAGCGCCATTGGGTTCCGAAATCAAACGGCGCGCCAAGAACAGCAACGTCAGCGTCAATGGCATCCCAGTCCGGTTGGTACGGATACTTTCCAAATGTGCAAATTCCGACAAAGGGCAGGTTGAGCCGCCCGCTTTCATATCCGTGAGATGTCATGAAACGCTCCGGGTTGGTCTTTCAATTCAGAGCTTCCCGTGCGGATCTGGCGGCGTCAAGCAGCTTGCAACGGCTTTTCCATGCGCGTCGCAGACGAAAAACCGAAAATATATTTGAACGGTCCTGTTTCCTCAGTGCCTGCCGGCACAAACCCGGACCGCTCATAAAGCGCCCTTGCACGTGGGTTGGTGTCGATCACATCGAGCCGGACCCTGGAGCAGCCGCGCGCAACGGCAGCCGAGCAGATTGCATTCAAAAGGGCCGTACCGACACCAAGACCACGTGCTTCAGCACCCACAAAAATCCCGTCCATCAATAAAAGTCCGGGCTCTGGATCTCTTTCCAGGAGTTCCAGCACAATCCCGCGCCACAACCCTCCAAACAGACCATAGACGGCCGTCATGTCGGATAGGCTGCCAGCAACCAGCCCGCCCTCCTTGGTTTTGAACCCGGCCATTCCGATAAGCCCGCCGTCTTCATCCAGCGCACTGATTGCAAAGTCAGGATCAAGGAGATGGGCAATCAACGAGAGTGCCTTGTCATCCGGGGCCAGGATCTTGCCGAGCTTTCCGGAAAACGCCTGCCAGAACAAGGTAGCGGCCGTCTCCCGTTGATCTTCGGGAAAGCCGGACACAATCTGAAACTGTTGATCTACGGGGTCCGCCATCAGCGCATTGTGACAGCGGTACCGGTCGCACTCACCATCAGCATGGAACCGTTTTGGCCCACAGTTTCATAATCGATATCAACGCCAATCACCGCGTTGCCACCAAGCCGTTGTGCCTGTTGGCACATCTCTTCAACTGCAATCTGACGGGCCTTGGCAAGCTCTTCTTCATAGGCTGCAGACCGGCCACCGACGATGTCACGAATACCGGCGAAAATGTCCTTGAACAAGTTCGCGCCGAGGATGGCCTCGCCGGTCACCAGGCCCTTGTAATCGAGATCCTTGCCCTGAATGGTCGGCGTTGTCGTCACCAGCATGCGTCATCCTCCAGATTTGAGTGCAAGACATGACATGGGACGGCGTCCGGACGAATACAAGGAAAGTGAGCCGGTTCGGTTACGCTGCGCGGCGTGACAGATCCTGACCGCGATAACTGAGCGCTTCTGCAAGGTGGATGCGGGCAACCGTCTCAAGACCGTCCAGATCGGCAAGGGTCCGGGCAAGTTTCAGTACCCGGTGATAGCCCCGCGCCGATAGCTGCAGTGTTTCGGCAGCTTCCCGCAAGAAGGCCAGACCCTTGTCATCCGGTTGCGCCATTTTTTCAACAACGGAGGCCGGGGCTTGCGCGTTGGTCCGCGCCGCAACCCCGAGATCAAAAAAACGCTGTTCCTGAAGTTTGCGGGCCGCCAGAACGCGCTTCGCGACCTCCGAAGATGGTTCACTCTCTGCCGGGCCGATCAGATCGGCAGCTGTGACCGCGGGGACCTCAATCCTCAGATCAATGCGGTCCAGAAACGGCCCCGAAATTCTTGCTTGGTATTCGGTTACACACCGCTCTCCGCGCCGACATTGGTGCCCCGGTTCCCCGGCATGGCCGCACCGGCAGGGATTCATCGCCGCCACCATCTGAATGCGCGCCGGGTAAGTCACCCGGTGGTTCGCCCGGGCAATGATCGCCTCGCCTGTTTCCAGCGGCTGGCGCAGACTGTCGAGTACCTGCGGATTGAACTCAGGAAGCTCGTCCAGGAACAGGACCCCGTTGTGAGCCAGCGAGACTTCACCGGGTTTGGCCCGCAAACCACCGCCCACAAGCGCTGCCATGGAAGCGGAGTGGTGCGGTGCGCGAAACGGTCGGCGGTCGGACAGTTTGCCATCCGCAAGTTCCCCTGCAAGCGAGGCAATCATGGAGACTTCAAGAAGTTCGCGCGGGGTGAGTGGCGGCAAAATGGAAGGCAAACGGCTGGCCAGCATGGACTTGCCGGATCCCGGTGGTCCGACCATCAGCAAGTTATGTCCACCGGCCGCCGCGATCTCCAAAGCACGCTTGGCGCTTTCCTGACCCTTGACATCTGCAAGATCCGGTATGCCTTGCGGATCGCCCCGGAGTTTGGCTGCGGGCCTGGAGAGGACCTGCGTTCCCTTGAAATGATTGGCGAGCTGGATCAAGGACCGCGGCGCCAGAATATCCATCTCCCCGTCCGCCCAGGCGGCTTCTCCGCCGCATTCAAACGGACAGATCAGCCCCTTTTCCAATGCGTTTGCGCCCATGGCGGCTGGCAGAACTCCAGCGACGGGAGCCAGGGTCCCATCCAGCGCCAATTCGCCCAGAATGACGTAGTTTTCCAAGAACTCTGCCGGAATTGCGCCTATGGCTGCCATCACCCCGAGCGCGATCGGGAGATCGTAATGGGATCCTTCTTTCGGTAGGTCCGCGGGCGCCAGATTGACCGTGACACGCTTGGCCGGAAGCGCGAGACCTGAGGCGGACAGAGCCGCACGGACCCGCTCCCGGCTTTCTGCCACCGCCTTGTCCGGCAAGCCCACGATGGTAAAGGCGACCATGCCCGGGCCGACATGCACCTGCACGTCGACCGGAACCGCCTCTATGCCTTGGAAGGCCACCGTGGTCACCCGGCTGACCATCAAACTCTCCTATAAATTTAATATGACGGTATTGCAATTTATAAGAGAGAACAAGACGCGTGTTCGAATGGCCATGCGCACTGCCAGTTGGTGCCTATCGGACTTGCCACTTGCCGAAAAGCTTGGACCCTCGCACACTGATTAGGAAGCCAACACGGAACCGGAGAACGAAGCCATGTGCGATCTTTGCATCATCAAGTCGGTGAAAGACAAAATGCTGTCACGGCGCGATGTTTTCAGGGCTGCAGCCGCCGGAGCCGGCGTTGCGGCGGCGACCACTGTTGCAGGCGCTCTTCCGGCAATGGCGCAGACACCAGCGCAAATCCTGGATCTCACACACGAACTCTCTGAAGACTTTCCAACATTTGGGGGTGAGCCTGGATACAGGGCAGAGAAAATCTTCGATTTCGCCAAGGACGGGTACAATCTCTACAGCCTTTCAATCGATGAGCATTCGGGCACACATCTCGACGCACCGCTGCATTTTTCCGCAGATGGGCAATCCGTTGCCGAAATACCGGTCGACAAACTGGTTACGCCACTCTGTATCATCGACATCAAGAAGCGCGCCGCTGATAACCCGGACGCACAAGTCACTCCGGACGATCTCAAGGCGTGGATTTCGGCAAATGGAGACATTCCGAACGGAGCGTGTGTTGCGATGAACTCTGGCTGGAGCGCACATGCGTCTTCAGACATGTTCCGCAATGCGGATGCCAATGGTGTCATGCATTTTCCCGGCTTTCATATAGAAGCGGTTCAGATGCTGATGGAAGAAGCCGACGTTGCCGGGCTTGCCGTTGACAGCCTGTCACTCGATCATGGAATTTCGCAGGATTTTGCCGTCCATTACGCCTGGCTTCCATCCGGCCGCTGGGGCCTGGAATGCATCGCCAATCTTGATGCGTTGCCGCCGAGCGGCGCAACACTCATTGTCGGCGCCCCGAAAAACCGCGGCGGCACTGGCGGCCCGAGCCGGGTCATGGCGATGGTTTAAGGCAGGAGTTAAAAAGAGGGCTTAGCCCTCTTCTTTAGCCCGGCGCTCTGCATTGAGCTGTTCCAATTCGGCCATCTTGTCGCCGATGGGCTTCAAACGGCCCATGGTCGTGCGGAACCGGGCGGCCCGCTGATCGAACAGACGCTGCGCAAGTTCCGGGTATTCGGACACCATGCGTTTGAAGAGTGCTCTGCGAATACGGATGATCCGGACAGGTTCGGCAGCTTCTGCGCGGCAGGGACGCTTGGTTTCCACCAGCAGCGCGCTTTCGCCCAACAGCGTTCCCGGACCGACCTTGTCGACTTCTTCAAAGCCGTCTTCGCCGCGTGTTGACAGCGTCACCAGACCATCGGTGATCACAAGCCCGCCGTCCGCCCGCTCATCCTGATCGAAGAGGCGCAGACCGGCACTGTAATCCATGCTTTCGGCACTGAAGGCGAGCAGGCGAAGCTGATCGTCCTGAAAATCCGAAAACATCGGTATCTTTTTGAGAATCGCTATATCTTGGGCAAGGCTCATGCCCAAGATTTACGCTGATTGATCGTGTCTGTCCAAGCGAATATGCGCTTCACAAACAAGTCTGTGGCTCAAGGGACGAGCTTATAGCCGCCTGCCTCAGTCACCAGAAGCTCGGCATTGGACGGGTCCCGCTCGATCTTCTGACGCAACCGGTAGATATGCGTTTCCAGAGTGTGGGTCGTCACGCCGGAGTTGTAGCCCCACACTTCATGTAAGAGCACATCCCTCGTGACCGGTTTCTCGCCGGCACGGTACAGGAACTTCAGGATCGAAGTTTCCTTTTCTGTCAAGCGCACCTTCGAGCCATTGTCTTCCTGCATGACCTTTGCAGCCGGGCGGAAGGAATAGCGACCGATGGCGAATGTTGCATCTTCGCTTTGCTCGTGCTGGCGCAAATGGGCGCGGACACGGGCAAGCAGCACTGCGAACTTGAACGGCTTGGTGACATAGTCATTGGCGCCAGCCTCAAGGCCAAGGATCGTGTCGCTGTCCCCGTCGTGTCCGGTCAGCATGATGATCGGAGCCTTGAACCCGTTTTTGCGTAGGAGCTTGACTGCTTCACGGCCATCAATGTCCGGCAAGCCGACATCCATCAAAAGAAGGTCGATGTGCTCTTCCTTGGCCATGCCAATTCCGGAGGTCGCCGTGTCCGCCTGAAGGGTCTCAAATTCGTCGTAAAGGGACAATTGTTCGACAAGCGCTTCGCGCAGTTCAGTATCATCATCGACAATCAAAATGGTGCGGGCGGTCATCTTGTCGGGTCCTCGCCAAAAATCTTCAGTGTTCACGCGGGTTTGTGCAATCTACACAAGCGCGTTGCCGTCTCTATGTGCGCGGGAAAGTGTCGCCTTACAAGCAGGGTCCCGTCAATTCTTCTTCACGCGGGCTTTAGCTCCGGTTTATCAAGACCTTTTACGGCACCGAACAAACAAGCAGGATGAACCATGCAGGAGAGCACAAAACCGGCAGATATCCTCGAGGTTCACGCATTACCGCGCGACCGGACCAAAGGAATTCTGCGATGTGGATCGATCACGGTTCCGTGTGCATTGGGCCGTTCCGGCATCATCACACGCAAGCGGGAAGGGGACGGAGCGACCCCGACCGGGACGTTCGAGCTTCTGCAGGTCTACTATCGTGCAGACAGAAGCCAAAGGCCGCAAACGGTTCTTCCCCTTGAAGTTTTGAAGCCCGAACTCGGCTGGTGTGATGATCCGGGCCATCGCCGCTACAATCGTCTGGTGGACTTGCCGTTTCAGGCCAGTCACGAGAAAATGTGGCGTAAGGACAGGCTGTACGACATCGTCGTCGTTCTGGATTGCAACATGTACCCGCCGGTCAAAGGCAAGGGCAGCGCCATCTTCTTCCATATCGCCCGGGAAGATTACCGGCCGACGGAAGGTTGTGTCGCGGTCTCTCCGCAGCATATGCGGCTCATCCTGTCGAAAGTCTCTCTAGGGTGCCGCATGGAGGTGCGGGGATAGGGCACAGCCTGCGCTAACAAAAAGCCCGGCGCAGCGCACCGGGCTTTTGGATTTGCATAGACCAGACGGCGTTTAGACCCAGGGGCGGCTTTCGCTCATCTTGTCTTCAAAAGTGTCGATCTGGCCGGCCTTTTCCATGGTCAAGCCGATGTCATCGAGACCGTTGATCAGGCAATGCTTGCGGAAGTGGTCGATCTTGAAGGCAATGTCGCCGCTCTCCAGGCCCTTGATCTCCTGGTTTTCCAGATCGATCGTCAGGGTGAAGTTGGCGCCGCGCTCTGCAGCATGCAGCAGCGTTTCCAGTTCGTCTTCAGAGACCTGGATAGGCAGAATGCCGTTCTTGAAACAGTTGTTGTAGAAGATGTCGGCGAAGGACGTGGAAATCACGCAGCGGATACCGAAATCCAGCAGCGCCCATGGCGCGTGTTCGCGGGATGAGCCGCAACCGAAGTTGTCGCCTGCGATCAGGATCTTGGCATCGCGGTACGCAGCCTTGTTCAAAACGAAGTCGACATTTTCAGACCCGTCGTCATTGGTGCGCATTTCATGAAACAGCGCAGTTCCGAGACCGGTCCGCTTGATCGTCTTCAAGAACTGCTTCGGGATGATCATATCCGTATCGATGTTGACGATCGGCATCGGTGCTGCGACCCCGGTGAGGGTCTCGAATTTTTCCATGGTTTCCTCTCCTGAAAACGGGTTCCGGCCCGATCACCTCAAGCAGCAAGACTTGTGGTCTGATCAACACCGAGCATGAGATTGAGGTTCTGGACGGCTGCGCCCGACGCGCCTTTGCCGAGATTGTCGTAAACGGCAATGATGGCTGCCTGGGCCCGCGTATCGTTGGCAAAAACATGCAGCCGCAGCCGGTTGGTGTCGTTCAACGCCTGCGGATCTAGATCATCGGAGCGCTCCAGACCATCCAGTGGCGCAACATCGACAAAACCGCCAGGCGCAGCTGCGAAGTGATCGGCCAGAGCAGCGTGTATCTGCTCGCCAGTCGGAACCTTGTCCAGACGCGCGAGATTGAGCGGCACCACGGTCAGCATGCCCTTGTAGTAGTTTCCGACAGCCGGGGTAAACAGCGGCGCGCTGTCCAAAAGGCCATATTCGGTCATTTCCGGCAGGTGCTTATGGTTGAAGCCCAGAGCATACGGGGCAAACATGTTAGCGCTGGCGCCTTTCGCGTCGTAATCCGCGATCATGCCCTTGCCTCCGCCCGAATAGCCGGAAATCCCGTTCACTGTGACCGGAAAGTCTGCCGGGAGGAGACCAGCGGCAATCAGCGGGCGCACAGCAGCGATTAACCCCTGCGGCCAGCAGCCCGGATTGGCGACTCGCATGGCAGCCGCAATGATGTCAGCCTGGTCGGCGTCCATTTCCGCAAAACCATAGGCCCAGCCATCGGCGACCCGATGGGCGCTGGATGCATCAATCACGCGTGTCGTGTCGTTTTCGATGAGCGCAACACTTTCCTTTGCAGCCGCATCCGGCAGGCAAAGGATCGCAACATCTGCCTTGTTCAGGTAGTCTTTCCGGGCAGCCGGATCCTTCCGGCTGTCTTCCGGAATGGAGAGCAGCTCTATGTCGCGGCGCATGGCGAGGCGCTCGCGGATTTGCAAACCCGTCGTGCCAGCTTCACCATCAATAAATACGCGCGCGGTCATGACCCGCTCCTCTCCTCAAGTTCGAGAATTGAAAAACGAGTGGGTCATACACCCAATCGTGGGATTTGTCACCGGTTCGGCGCGCCCCAAGACCTCAACGGGCCATTGAGTGATACTCATCATTCGGGCGCATGTCGCTGGCAGCAGCAACCCGGTTGGTCATATTGAAGAAAGCGGCAACGGAGGCAATGTCCCAGATATCCCGGTCGCTGAACCCGGCATCCCGCAAGCCCTCCCGGTCGCTTTCCAGGATCTCCGCGGGCTTTTCAGTCAGCTTCACCGCGAAATCGAGCATGGCACGCTGCCGGTCTGTCAAATCAGCGACACGATAGTTCATCACCATAAGCTCACCGAGCACCGGATCGCCGGACAACTCGCGCACAGCCGCACCATGAGCTGTGAGGCAATAAAAACAGCGATTGACGGAGGATACCGCAACGGCAATCATCTCTCTCTCAAGCTTGCTCAGTCCGCAGTCCGCAAGCATGAGGTCGTTGTACATGTCGGTGAAAGCGCGCAGCTTGGCGTCATCAAAGGCATAAGCCTGGAGCACATTCGGAACCAGGCCGAGCTTTTCCTGACACAAATCGAAATAGGCCTGCGTTTTTTCACTTAATGTTACATTTGAATCGATTTGCAAGGCAGTGACTTTACTTGACAATTCGGGCCTCCCGTCCTGAAACAATTGTGTCGCGAATATAAAACGATAGCACGCGGCTGAGCCAAACCAAATGACCGCCCAAGGGGAAAAAAATGCCCGACAAGCACGACGTCGAGAAACTCAAGCTGATCGACGCGGTCCACCAGAAACTCTCCAAGAAAGATCCCAATCTCGCTGAATTCGTGAACGCCTTTTATGACCGGGGCGCGGCCGAAGATCTGGTGACCTATTCGGCGGAAGAGCTGACCGGGTTCGCCATGGATGCATGGCAGGACTTCCAATCGCACGATTTGGGCACCCACAGGGTGAGCATTTCCGATCCAAGTTTCAAAACGAAGGGCGGTAAAACCAAAAACCTGACCGTTATCGAGATCGTCAACGACAACATGCCGTTCCTGGTCGACTCGGTTATGGACGAGCTGCAGGACAGCAAGCTGGAAGTACACTTGGTCCTGCATCCGATTTTCATCGTTGAGCGGGACGAGAAGGGTGCCCTGATCTCTGCCATAGGCCGGAAAAAGCCGGCGAAGCGGAAGGACCGTCAGGAAAGCCTGATTCATATCCACGTCACCCGTATTGACGATGCCGAACAGCGCGACGCACTGGAAACAAGGCTCAACACGGTTCTGAACAACGTTCGCTCTGTTGTGAACGATTTCAAACCGATGCAGGAACGCCTCGGCGAAGCGATTGATACCTACAAGACAACGCAAATCCTGGGCAGCAGTGATGAATTGTGGGAAGCCATCCATTTCCTGGAGTGGATGGAAAAAGACAATTTCATTTTCCTAGGCATGCGGGAATACAAGTTCGAAGGCGGCGTTGAAGAGGGTGAACTCTCTCCTCACGAGGGAACTGGCCTCGGCCTCCTGACGGATCCCGATGTTCGGGTCCTGCGCCGCGGCTCCGAGTTTGTTCAGATTACCCCGGAAATCCGAGAGTTCCTGAAGAAACCCGAACCTCTGATCATTGCAAAGGCCAATGTGAAGAGCACGGTGCACCGCCGGGTTCATATGGACTATGTCGGGGCCAAGCTCTACGACGACGACGGCAACATGATCGGAGAGCTCCGCATTGTTGGCCTGTTTGCATCAACTGCTTACACTGAGCCTGTCAGCACCATCCCGTTCCTGCGCCGCAAGGTGGCGAGTGTATTGGCGCGAGCCGGCTATCATTCGGAAAGCCATTCCGGACGGGCACTCAGAAACGTTCTTGAAGCTTTTCCGCGCGATGAGCTGTTCCAAATCGACCGCGACCGTCTCTTTGACTTCTCAACAGCCATCCTTCAACTGGACGAACGGCCGCGCATCCGTGTTCTGTCACGCCCGGACAAGTTTGATCGCTATGTGTCGATCCTGGTGTTCGTGCCCAGGGACCGCTACACAACCGAAGTCCGGCTGAATGTCGGGACATATCTGGCCTCGGTCTATGAGGGGCGTCTGTCTGCCTGGTATGTAACTTATCCGGAAGGTCCGCTTGCGCGGGTTCACTATATTGTGGGCCGCGACAAGGGAGAAACGCCAACTCCACCACAAGAAGAACTTGAAGCCGCCGTTGCAGACATGGTCAGAAACTGGCCGGATGCAGTGCGGGGTGCACTTGCCGCTGAGTTTGCACCCGCCCAGGCCCGCCAGCTCGCCGACCGCTACGCGCTCGCGTTCCACGGCGGCTACAAGGAAGTCTATAACGCCCAGTCCGCGCTGTTTGACATCGTTCAGCTTGAAACGCTGAGCGACACCCGCAGCACAACGATCACCTTCCACCGTCCGGTCGGCACAAAGGACAACCGGCTGGCACTCAAAGTCTATCACCGCGGTGCGCCGATCCCACTGTCCGCCCGTGTTCCACTGCTGGAGAACATGGGTTTCAAGGTTATCAATGAACGGACGTACCGGATCACGCCGACCAACGCACCGTTCTCATACCTCCATGAGATGACCCTTGAAGCCCACACTGGAGACAGCATTGATTTCAGCGATGCTCTGCAGAGCCGGCTGGAAAGCATGTACATGGCGGTCTGGACGGGACGGGCCGAAGATGACGGTTACAACCGCCTTGTCATGAGCGCCAGTCTCGCTTGGCGCGATGTTGCGATCCTGCGCGCACTGTCCAAATATCTGCGGCAGGCCGGTATTCGGTTCTCCGAAGACTACATGTGGTCAACGCTGAACAACTACCCCGCCATTGCCTCCACCCTTGTCGATTTGTTCCATCTGCGCTTCAACCCGAACACATCGAAAGAAGACCGCGATGCTGGCGAGGAGCGGCTTGAAGCCGAATTCTCTGCAGCTTTGGAAGATGTCTCCAGTCTGGACGACGACCGCATCTTGCGGCGGTTCAAGAATGTGATTGAATCGATCCTGCGCACGAACTTCTATCAGCTTGATCAGGGCGGCCAGCCCAAGGCGACCTTCGCCTTCAAGATCGAAAGCCGGAAGATTGACGAGCTGCCACAGCCACGTCCGTTCCGCGAGATTTTCGTTTACAGCCCGCGTGTTGAAGGGGTTCACCTGCGCTTCGGCATGGTTGCGCGTGGCGGATTGCGTTGGTCCGATAGACCCCAGGATTTCCGCACCGAAGTGCTTGGCCTCGTAAAGGCGCAGCAGGTCAAGAACGCCGTGATCGTTCCCGTCGGCGCAAAGGGCGGCTTTGTTCCAAAGCAATTGCCACCGGCGAGCGACCGCGAGGCCTGGTTCAAGGAGGGCACGGAGAGCTACAAGATCTTCATCAATGCGCTTCTTGATGTCACCGACAATCTGGATGAAGACAAGATCCTGCCACCTGACCGGGTCACCCGATTTGATGGCGACGATCCCTATCTTGTCGTGGCCGCGGACAAAGGGACTGCAACGTTCTCCGATACGGCCAACGCCATTTCCGAAGGCCGGGATTTCTGGCTCGGTGATGCGTTCGCATCCGGCGGCTCTGCCGGATATGACCACAAGAAGATGGGGATCACAGCCCGGGGTGCCTGGGAGGCGGTCAAACGCCACTTCCGGGAAATGAACCGGGACATCCAGACCGAGCCGTTCACGGCAGCCGGTGTTGGCGACATGTCCGGCGACGTTTTCGGCAACGGGATGCTGCTCTCCAAAGCGACGAAACTGGTTGCTGCCTTCGACCACCGGGACATCTTCATCGACCCGGACCCGGATCCAGCGAAAACATGGGACGAGCGGAAACGCCTGTTCGATATGGGCCGCTCGTCCTGGAAAGACTACGACACGAGCCTGATTTCAAAAGGCGGCGGCATCTTCTCACGGCAACTGAAGTCGATCCCGCTGTCACCGGAAATCCGCGCCCTAATCAACCTCGACAAGGCAACGGCAACGCCTCAGGAAGTCATGATGGCAATCCTGAGAATGAACGTGGACCTGCTCTGGTTTGGCGGCATCGGCACCTACATCCGCGCGACGACCGAAACAGATGCCGATGCTGGCGACCGGGCGAACGATCATATCCGGATCACCGCGCCACAACTTGGCGCAAAGGTCATCGGCGAAGGCGCCAATCTTGGCCTGACTCAGCTTGCCCGCATCGAATTTAACAAGAGGGGCGGCCGCTGTAACTCCGATGCGATCGACAATTCCGCCGGGGTGAATTCCTCGGATATGGAGGTCAATATCAAGATCGCTCTCGGAGCCGCTGTAAAGGCAGGCAAACTCGACATCGAGCAGCGTAATGAACTGCTGGCTCACATGACCGATGAGGTCGCCGACCTGGTCTTGCGAAACAACTATTTGCAGACGCTCGCGATTTCCATGACGCATCTGCAGGGAATGGAAGACTTCGGCTATCAGGTTCGCATGATGCGCCAGTTGGAGCGTGAGGGTCTCCTGGACCGCGTCGTCGAGCAGTTGCCGGATGATGTCCAGCTCGATGAATTGCGCAATGCCGGGCAGCTGCTGACCCGCGCCGAACTCGGCGTCCTGCTGGCATACGCGAAGATCACCCTGTACGACGCGATCCTGGAGAGCTCGGTCCCCGATGATGACTACTTGGCGCGCGAGCTGTTCCGGTACTTCCCGGATGAAATGGCCGCCGACTACGAGGGTGAAATCAACGGCCACCGTCTGCGCCGGGAAATCATCTCCACCATGCTCGCAAACTCCATGGTCAACAGAGGTGGTGCAACATTTATCACCCGCCTGATGGATCAGACGGGCGCGACAACGACAGAAATCGCCCAAGGGTTCGTTGCCGTGCGCAACAGCTACGGACTAACCGAACTCAACGGAGAAATTGACCGTCTCGACACCAAGATCGACGGTGAGTTGCAGTTGGAACTCTATTCGGAGGTCCAATCACTGCTTTTGGAACGCGTCGTCTGGTTCAAGAGGAATGTGTCCTTTGAACAAGGACTGGCAGCCGTCGTGGAGCGGTTCCACGCCGGTATTTCAGACCTTCGCGATCGGCTGGAGAGCTTGCTTCCCGAAGAACCTGCGGCAGAGCTCAAAAGCCGGGTGGAAACCTACGTCTCGAAAGGGGTGCCTGAAGACCTGGCACGCCGGATTGCTTGGCTGCCGGTGGAAGGTGCGATTCCGGACATCGTGATCGTTGCGGAAGAAACCGGAGCGGATCTCGACAAGGCCGCGGTGGCATTCTTCGATGTGGCGCATCATTTCCGTCTCGGCGCGATGAGCGAAATGGCGGGTGATCTGGAAGTCCATGACTATTACGATGGACTTGCGCTCGACCGTGCACGGGCAACCCTTGCATCGGCGCATCGCGCGATCGCCATCTCTGCGATTCAGGCGGACAGTTTTGCCAATTGGCTGGTGAAAAAGCAGTCGGTTGTGAACCGGACCACACAGGCAGTCGCCGAAATTCTCGACGGAGGTTTGAGCGTGTCCAAGTTCTCAGTCGCAGCAAGTCTTCTTGCTGAGATCAGTGACCGGACATGATCTGGGCGGTCATAACCGCACCAGAGGCAGACTAACTGATAAAAAAGGCCGGGAGTTTCGCTATCGGCCTTTTTGGTTGATGAGTGCGCTTGGCTCCGGGCCGAGCCATGGTTGACGCTTAAGTTCTCAGAGATCCCAGGAGAGCAAATATCTGATGACAGCAGCATCTGATACAGCATTTGTAAGTCCTGGCCGGCGCGCAATCGTAGCCTGGGGTTTCTTTGACTGGGCCGCACAGCCCTTTTTCACCCTCATTACCACCTTTGTGTTTGCACCCTATTTTGCGTCCGCATTGGCCGACAATCCCACGCAAGGCCAGAGCCTTTGGGGATATGCCACCGCTGCGGCAGGGTTGGGAATTGCGTTGTTGGCCCCAATCCTTGGCTCCGTTGCCGATGCAACCGGCCGCCGAAAGGTTTGGATCTTCTGCTTTTCGATCCCCTTTCTCGTGTGTTGTTGGGCCTTTTGGTACGCCGCGCCGGGCAATCCACATGGCGTCATGATTGCCCTTCTTGCCTTTGCGATTGGAACATTGTCGATCGAGATCGCAGCGGTCTTCAACAACGCAATGATGCCCCAGCTGGTCCCGTCGACACACATCGGCCGTCTGTCGAGTTTTGGCTGGGCTCTCGGATATGCAAGCGGACTTGTGACACTCGTTATTGTCCTCGGGTTTTTAGCCGCGAACCCGGACACCGGACGCACGCTGCTCGGGTTCACCCCCCTGTTTGGCCTTGATGCTGCGACTTACGAAGGCGATCGGGCATCCGGGCCGTTTTCTGCGATCTGGTACGTGATTTTCGCGTTACCGATGTTTCTGTTTGTTCCGGATGCTCCGTCACGCGGAAAGATCGGAACGGCGGTCTCGAAAGGTCTCAACGATCTGCGGCACAGCCTTCGGCACGCACGGGAAAACCGCAATATCTTCATGTTTTTGATCGCAAACATGGTCTTCAAGGACGGTTTGGTCGCCTTGTTTGCCTTTGGCGGGATTTATGCGGCCGGCCAGCTCGGCTGGGGATCCATCCAGATCGGCACTTTCGGCATCATCTTGACGATCACCGGAACACTTGGCCTCTTGCTCAGCGGCAAAGTGGACGACCGGTTCGGACCCAAGATCGTCATCGCCTTTTCGCTGATCGTTCTGATGATCTGCGGGCTGGGCATGATCTCCGTCGACAGAACGACGGTGTTCTTTTTCATTCAGACACCAGCCGCGCCGGAAGGTGCGTTGTTCGCGTCCCTGCCGGAACAAATCTTCATCACTCTCGGCGCAATCATCGGCGCGGTGTCAGGCCCGCTGCAAGCGTCCTGCCGGAGCCTTCTCATCCAGTTGGCACCGAAAGATCTGATGACCCAGTATTTTGGTCTGCTCGCCCTTTCCGGAAAAGTAACCAGTTTCCTGGCCCCGCTGGCTGTCGCCGTTGTCACTGCCGCAGCTGATAGCCAGCGGGCTGGTATGTCCGTCATATTGGTGTTCTTTGCCGTCGGCCTTGGTCTGCTGATGATGGTCAAAGAAAAACGCGCCGGGCAATAACCCGGCGCGTTTTATCAATCCAAAAATGCTGAGGCTTAAGCGACGTCGCGAACACCTACGAGGAAATTGTCGACTTCCTGTTTCAGGCGCACAGCCTCGCTCTGCAGGACGTTTGCCGACTGGCTGACCTGACGAGCCGCGTTGCCGGTATCGTCCGCAGACGCTGCCACCTTGACGATGTTCTGGGCAACTTCCTGCGTACCGTTGGAAGCTTCTTGAATATTCCGCGCGATTTCCTCGGTCGCCAGCCCCTGTTGTTCGACAGAGTACTGAATGCTGGAGGAGATCTCGTTCATCTTCTCGATCGTTTCCGAGATGCCCTTGATCGCATCTACTGAACCTGCGGTCTCGGACTGGACCGATTGGATCTGCAGGGAGATTTCTTCGGTCGCCTTGGCCGTTTGGTTGGCGAGTTCCTTGACCTCGGCTGCAACAACAGCGAAGCCTTTGCCGGCTTCCCCTGCCCGGGCTGCCTCGATCGTTGCGTTCAGGGCGAGAAGGTTGGTTTGTTCGGCAATGTCCGTGATCAGCTTGACCACTTCACTGATGCGGTGCGCTGCTTCCGCCAAACCCTCGATCTTGGCATTGGTCGACTGCGCCTGATCCACGGCATGAGACGCGATCTCTGTTGATTGCGTCATCTGCCGGGAGATTTCGCCAACAGACGCCATCAACTCTTCAGCCGCGGAGGCAACTGTTTCCACGTTGGAGGACGCTTCCTCGGACGCAGCTGCCACCGTCGTACTCTTCTCGCTGGTATCATCTGCGCCTGCGGTCAGGGTCACGGAGGCGCCGTTCAGATCCTCGACCTGGGACATGACTGTCGCGGTCAGTTCTGTGATCTTCCGATCGAAGTCTTGCGAAATTTCGCTGATCTTTTGAGCGCGGGCGAGCTGCCGCCGCTGGGTCTCTTCCTGTTCGGCTGCCAAGGCTTCCGCCTGCTGTGCCTTGTCGCGGAAGACTTCCAGAGCCTTGCTGATCTCTCCGATTTCATCCTGACGATCCGTGTCATGGATCGGCTCTTCATAGCGGCGGTCAATCAAAGCCTGAATGCTGCCGACTGCACGCTCCAGCGGGCGACGCACAATGTTCGTACCCACAATATAGATCGAGGTTGCCACAACAAGCAGCAAAACAAGACCAACAACCGCGATCATGGTTATGATCTGCATTGAAGCTGCGTTCAAAGTCGATACTGGTACGTTGACGACCACGGCCATTTTGGCGTCGGTCCGGCCAATGCTGACCGGTTTTACAATTCGCAAAACGTCGGTGCCGAGTGTGTTTGAGTAGCCTTCATACACATAGCTCTCGCCATTCTTGACGGCTGCAAGCAACTCATCCTTGACCGCCAGATCGATATCAGACCGCCCTTCGCTCCACTCTTTACCGAGGAGCGCACCGTCCGGATGTGCGATCCAGGATCCATCTTGAGAGATCAGATGGACAGACCCTGTACCAAGCGGCTTTTGTTCACCCAAAGCACTCGACAAGGGTGTCAGCATGATGTCACCGCCAGCAACACCAATGACTTTCGAGCCCTCTTTCACCGGAATACCGAAGGACACGCCGGTTACAGTCTTTCCATCAGCTTCCCAACTGTATGGCTCTGTCACGTAGTCCTTGCCGGTTTCGTAAGGAACATTGAACCAGAGGCTTTTGCCGGGCTGATCCATTTCCAGATCACCCATCGGGCGGTACCCGAGCTTGCCATCGGCGAGCCTGAAGAAATACGGCCGCCACATGCCGCTCTCGTCGTGCTTTTCGGCACTGACATATTCCGCGTCTTTGCCGTCCAGCCCGTCAAACGGAATAGCACCCCAGGTACCAGAGAAGTCGACGTTCTTGTGCAGCGTCTCTTCAACGATCGCCATCCACTGATTGCGATCCTGATTTCCAGTGCTTTTGAGGCCGGTCAGAGCAGCTGCAAGCGATTGAGCGGTGACAAGACCGTTCTCCATAGTCCGCTGAACCAATTCCGCTTGATCCTCAGCAACGGCATCTGCTTGAGCGACAGCAAGAGATTGCGTCATCTGTGAGGCTTGCCAGCCAATGACCCCGATCCCACCGACCAAGGCCAAGGCAAGCGTTGCAACACTAACGCCTACGAGTTTTGTAGTGACCTTCGCATTTTTAAACACCGGATCTTCTCCGTTAGCCAATCGATTCGCCGCAGCAGTCGCACTGCTGCATTTGCGAACAAATTAGCTTGCGGAGATTAACAAGGTATTCAAAAGCCTAGGCGTTATTTCCGAAGTTGAAGAAATGTATCTTCTACCATCAGTAAAAGATGCATTTTGTTTAATCAGTGCCGGAAGTGCCGCATACCGGTCATAACCATCGCAAGACCAGCCTCATCAGCGGCTTTGATGACATCATCGTCACGCATGGACCCACCCGGCTGAATGACCGCCGTGGCACCCGCTTCGGCGGCAGACAGCAATCCATCGGCGAACGGGAAGAAAGCATCTGAAGCCACGACACAGCCTTTGGTAAGTGGCTCGGACAATCCGGCAGTTTCCGTCGCATCCAAGGCCTTTCGGGCAGCAATCCGAGCCGAATCCACCCGGCTCATCTGACCAGCCCCGACGCCAACAGTGGCTCCGTCCTTTGCATAAACGATTGCATTGGATTTGACGTGCTTGGCAACCCGGAAGGCGAACTTGAGATCCTGCATTTCCTGTTCGCTTGGTGCCCGCTTGGTCACAACTTTCAGATCTAGATCATCGACAACGCCGTTGTCGCGTGATTGGACCAGCAGACCCCCAGCCACGGATTTCACAAAAAGCCCCTTGGCCCGGGCGTCGGCCAGGCCACCGGTGACCAGAAGCCGAAGATTTTTCTTCGAAGCAATGATCTCGCGGGCCGCTTCATCGGCATCCGGTGCGATGATGACTTCGGTGAAGATCTTGACGATCTCCTCAGCCGCCGCAGCATCCAGTTTTTGGTTCAACGCAACGATGCCGCCAAAGGCAGAAACTGGGTCACAGCGGAGCGCTTTTTCGTAAGCGTCCTTCAGGCTGCCGCCTTCCGCAACACCGCAGGGATTGGCATGCTTGATGATTGCAACTGCGCTCGTGCGCATCGGATCGAACTCGCTGACCAGCTCAAAGGCCGCATCGGTGTCGTTGATGTTGTTGTAGGAGAGGGTTTTGCCCTGAAGTTGCGTTGCGGTTGCCACGCCCGGCCGCTTTTCGCCCGTTTTATAGAAGCCAGCAGTTTGGTGCGGGTTCTCGCCGTAGCGCATGACTTCTGAGAGCGCGCCGCCGACAGCCCGGTGAGCCGGTGTTGCCTCATCCAACTGATCTGCCATCCAGTTTGAAACGGCGGCATCATAGGCGGCCGTGCGCGCAAAAGCCTTTAGGGCCAGTTTCTTCCGCAAGTCGAGCGGGGCCTTGCCGCCATTCGCGTCGAGCGCCTCAATGACAGAGGTATAGTCGGCCGGGTCTGTTACCACCGTGACATAGGCATGGTTCTTCGCGGCTGCCCGTGTCATTGCAGGCCCGCCAATATCGATGTTTTCAATCCCCGTTGCATAGTCCGCACCGGACGCAACAACCTCTTCAAACGGATAAAGATTGCCGCAAAAAAGATCGATGCCGGTGATGCCGTGATCGGCCATCGCCTTTCGATGATCTTCATCGTCGCGGATTGAGAGAAGACCCCCATGCACACTTGGATGAAGTGTTTTTACACGGCCATCCATGATTTCCGGGAAGTTGGTAACTTCGGAGATATCAAGAACGGTCAGTCCGGCATCTTTCAAAGCCTTGTAGGATCCGCCTGTCGACACCAACTCAACGCCGCGGTCCGCCAACGCCTTTGCGAAGTCGACAAGACCGGTTTTGTCAAAGACAGACAAAAGGGCACGTTTGACAGGGACGAACTCTGGAACGGGTACGGCTTTGGACACAATGGCCATGAAGACTGCCTCTCAGCTGGAACGGGGCGGGAAAACGTGGCGCCCCCTAACACGTCTGACTGGAAAGCGGAAGGTTTCAGATCATTCTGGGGAACAAAGTCAGTCCAAAGACGTATCGTCTGCTGCTTCCTCAACGTTTTCGATTGCGTCCGCGGGCGGATCTTCGAGCGGCAGTTCTTCAGTCTCATCGAAATCGCTGGTTCCGCGCCGACTCAGTTTGGCCGTTGCTGTTCGCCGGAACTGCCACCCGACAGAGGGAGCGGCCTCCAACGGACCAGAGATAACAATCTGCTCGGACTTCCTGTGACCATAAACATCCGATAGATAGATGCTTTCCTCTAGGGCAATCTCAATACCAGGCGCCTCGAATTCCCACGCTTCGCCGTCACGGCATACCAGCAGCAAGGCAGACCCGGCCCGGATCAATGATGCCTTGATCGCCGGATGAAGATGGAAGCGGATGGTATAGAGCGTATCCGGATCGACAGAGCCGACAGCCTGGAACGTATCAATGCCATCGAGAACGGTTCCGTCGGCCGACAACCGCAAATCCCGTTGATGTAGAACATTGAAATCCGCCACATAGCCGTCGTGAGAAGCGATCACCCGGCAACCCGCAGCGTCATCTTCCCTGGATATGTCGATCACGCGCGGCCCGGACAAGATCGGAGCTCCGAGCAAATGTCCGAACGGCTTTTCCGAAAGAAACCGGCAAGAGGACGTATCGTCGATCGACGCGGTCGAATGGGCGGCGGTGGACCGGCTCACTTTGCGCCAGACCGGGTTCGATTTTGACGAAACCCCGCAATTGACCACCATCCGATGGGCGCCGGTAGAAAATTCGAAAGACAAGCAGCCGGCGTGCGCGTTTCCGGACAGCGCAATGTCCGGGGCAGGGCCCGTGTCGACCAAGACGACCGATGATCCTCCGCTCAAGCGTTGATATCCAGAATGCGGCGCATTGGTGGGCGGCGCCCCGCGAGCATCGTCGTAAGCCAGAATTGTTGCGACGAGGTCACTCGGCGTAGAGCCCATACCGTTAAAATGAGCAAGCGCTCCATCACCATGGCGGAAAAACTTCATCAGCGGCATCATCCGGTCGACCGACTGAACCATAGCCGCCGGGACTTCGAGCCCCTGCGCCACAAACGCTTGGCGCACGGGCAGGAGGTCCGCGAGAATATCGATCAAGGCCCGCGGGTTCCGTGAGATATGCCCGCCATCAGGCAGGATTTGTCGTGACAGCTCCTGATCGAGCCGGCGAATGCTTTGCCGCGCAAAACGGCCTTGTCCCGCCATGGAAATGCAGGCTGACGCGATGGCGAGCGCTGCATGCAGCCGCTCAACCCCGTCTTCGGTCTCATTGATCGTCTGACGGAGATACTGCACCTGGCGCGCCAGAGACTTGATGAAGATCCGGTAGAAACTGTGATCGCCGTCCTGCAGGATGAACGGAGAGTGCGCAAGCCACGACAAAATGCGCCGCGTGACAATGGGCGCTTCCCACCCGATCGGATGCCAGCGGCCACAATACTTGATCCAATCCTCCGCCAGAGCACGGGCATTCTGCCGCGCGATCTGGCTGTCGGCTGCCCGCAGATCCCTCAGCCATCCAAAGGCGTGAAGCTCTCGCTGCCAGTCTTCATGCACGGCCTGAAGCTCAAAGGGTGAGCGTCCTTGAGTCTCAACAAGATGGCCTGAAAATAAAAACCGTCCGCCATAGATATCGGCCGCGTTTGTTGCATCGGCTGTTCTGAGATCTTGTGGGGCAATCAGCAAGCGCTCGGGCACGGCTGAAAAGGGCTGCAAGCGGGAGATCGGTCCGCCATGCATCCATTTCCGGGTCCGTTGCCAGATATACAGCGCCACCAGGCCCCAAATGCGCCCGCGCTCAGAGAGGGTGGCATTGCTCACCGGACCATCTCCAACATCGATGGTCTATGCGTGTCTATAACGATCTCCATTCAAGCTGCCGGCCCCATCGTTCCAGCTCAGCCGTTAAGGTTAGCAAATCATTTATAGAATCATGACAGTTGAAGAGTTTATTCCGCGTTAAGAGATCCTGAACCGCGCGGCGAAAAAACCATCCATGCCGAAAAGCCCGGTTTCGGGGCCTGCAGACTGATCCGGCCGGCAGCGAAGATATCCCTCTGGCGTGACACTTTCGGCAAGACCGCCAATTTCACTTGCGTCGACCGGCACCAACGCCACGCGCTCCTTGTTCCGCTCCAAAAACGCCTCTGCCTGGCCTTCGCCCTCGGCCCGCTCCAAGGAACAGGTGCAGTAGACCAGAACGCCGCCCGGCTTGAGCCAAGACATGACGCGGTCCAGGAGAGCTGTCTGAATTTCGCTCAGCTTTTCAATGTCGTAAGGCTTCTTGATCCAGGGCACATCGGGATGACGCCGGATGGTCCCTGTTGCGCTGCACGGTGCATCGAGCAGGATCGCATCAAACAGGGCTTCCGGTTCATATTCCCGCAAATCCGCTGCAACAGTTGTCACGGACAATCCAAGACGGGTCATGTTTTCCGCAAGCCTTTTGAGCCTGGCCTTTGAAATATCGATGGCCGTTACTTCGGCACCGCTGGCTGCAAGCTGCGCTGTTTTTCCACCGGGCGCTGCGCAGAGGTCGGCAACCTGCTTACCCGAGATATCGCCCAGAAGTTTGGCCGGAAGGGAAGCAGCGGCATCTTGCACCCACCAAGCACCCTCTTCAAACCCTTCCAGCGCATCCACAGCACCCTTCTTGGAGAGCCGAACACTGCCAGCGCCGACAACGACACCATCGAGCTTTTCCGCCCATGCTGCTGGATCGGCTTTCACAGTCAAATCAAGCGCGGCCTCACTCTCATGCGCCTTTGCGATTGCGCGTGCACCTTCCTCGCCATAAGCCTCCTGCCAACTTTCCCAAAGCCAATCCGGAGTGTTGAGCCGGGGGGCATCGAGATCTGACGTGATCTCGTCCCGCTCGCGCCCAAGACGGCGCAGGACACCATTGACCAGGCCTTTGTAAGGCCGGGCCCGGCGATCCATGGAGGCATGATCAACGGCGAGCGACACGGCAGCGCGGTCGGGAATGTCCAAAAACTGCATCTGCGCGACGGCGACATGGAGAATGTCGAGCACCCGCCCAGTTTTTTCCGGAATATCGCGATCCAGCAACCGGCCCAGGATTTCCGCAATTTCACCGCGGTGACGGAGGGCGGCCCCCGCGATGGCGCGCACCAGGGCCCGATCATTGGCGGCCAAGGCCCGGAAACCGGAATGTCCGGATGCCATATCAAGCTCGCCATCCAAGGGACGCTTCTTGTGCACCACATTTCCCAGGATATCGGCGGCGACTTTGCGAGCCGCAAAACCTGGTTTTTCTGACCTTTCAGCCAGAGCACCGTTCGAAGGCTTGTTGTTTTTTTTAGGTGACTTGCTCACGAGATCGTCCTGATGGGCAGACCCGCACACTTCAGCGGGTGTCAAAATCAAGCGCCGCAGTCCGGGCTTCCGGCTGCGGCGCGTTGACGATCATTCTAGATCCAACCCCGGCTGACGCCAAGGTGTTTTCAAAGTTTAGCCCCACGGGCCCTTTGGGCGGGGCGGCTCCTCATAAGACCGGCCACCAGTCGTGCCGCCCCATGGGCCTGATTGCGGAGCGCGGGATTGAGCAAATGTCCCGCGTCCTGCGGTGCCCAATCCGGTTTCCGACAATTTGCGCAGCTCATCAATCCGGTTCTGGGTGTTCGGGTGCGTGGAGAACAGGTTGTCCATGCGCTCGCCGGACAGCGGGTTCATGATGAACATGTGCGCCGTCGCCGGATTGGCCTCAGCATCCGGATTGTGAATCCGCTCTACACCGCCGGATATTTTCGCCAAGGCAGACGCCAGCCACATCGGTTCACCACAGATCTGCGCGCCCATGCGATCCGCGGCATATTCGCGGGTCCGGGAAATCGCCATTTGCACGATCATCGCTGCCATCGGCGCAACGATCATCATCAAGATAACGCCGACAAAGCCCAGGGGATTGTTGCGATTGCCCCCGAAGAGAAAGGCAAAGTTCGCAAGCATCGAGATCGCACCGGCAATGGTCGCCGTGATCGTCATGATCAAGGTGTCGTGGTTCTTCACATGCGCCAGCTCGTGCGCCATCACACCGGCCACCTCTTCCTTGCTGAGCATGTCCAGCAAGCCTGTGGTTGCAGCAACGGCTGCATTTTCCGGGTTCCGCCCGGTCGCAAAGGCGTTCGGCTGCGGATTGTTGATGATATAGACTTTCGGCATCGGCAAATCAGCATTTTGCGCCAGTTGGCGGACCATGCCGTAATACTCCGGTGCCGAGCGCTCATCGACTTCCTGTGCATGGTGCATGCGCAGGACCATCTTGTCCGAATTCCAATAGCTGAACACGTTCATCGCGGCCGCAATCGCGAACGCGATCAACATGCCCGACTGACCGCCGATCATGAACCCAAGGCCCATGAAGAGCGCCGTCATACCTGCAAGCAACATGGCTGTGCGAACGTAATTCATCGGTTCCTTATCCGTTTCCGTTTGAAGCTGCGGACGAAAGTTGCCGCAGTCTTTTCTCAAGGTTCAAGATGGGGATGCCTGCCATTCTTGGCAAGTTTGTCCTATATAACGGCAAAGTTTTGAAATCTGGCTGACAGCGGAAACCATGACCGACACGAAAGATACGGAAACGGCGCAATTCACGGCAACCGAAGTGCCCTCCCTGAAGACAGACGTGGCCGAAGCTCCAAAACGCAAATTCGAGGACCTGCCCCCGGCGGCCCAGCGCGCTCTGAAAGAAGCCGAAGACCGGCGCAAGGAAATCGACGCCAAACACAACGCCATGGCACCGGAGGTTGACGGCCGCGGCGGCCTGGAGCCAACGCGTTATGATGATTGGGAAATCAAGGGTTTAACAGTCGATTTCTAGGCGGCAGCTTTTGCCAGCTTTCGCACTTCGTCCGCAATCGCCTTGGCCAGATGCTTTTGCGGTTCGGCTTCCAAATGAACCGCGTCCACGTCACTCACGGACACAACGCTGCCCGTATCGAAAAAGGCAACGCCGTAGGTTTCCGCCAGCTTCTCATAGACACCCGCCAGCAGCTTGGACTGGGCCACACTGTGGTCTTCTGAGAAAAGGCCGGCATATTCCTTGCCCGTAAAATCCCCAAGCGGCGGCGGCGACATCAAGAGTACTTTTGGGGCGCGACCTTCGACATCATCGGTCGCTTGCGTGGCGGCGAAAAGCAGCCGGCCCATCGCAAGACCGATCGCATCAGCGCTCATCTGAAACCGGTCCTGGAGATCATTCGTTCCGAGCATGATGATCAGGATGTCGATTGGCATGTGCGTCTTTCGCACAGTTGCCAAGTGCTCAAGACCGTTTTTGTCGCCGCGGGCAGGGTCTTCGAAAACAGTTGTCCGCCCGTTTACGCCCTCTTCGATGACATAATAGTCAGAGCCAAGTTCCTTTTGCAGGAGGCGTGTCCAGCGCTCGTCGTGGCCGTAACGGGTCTTTGTTCCCGGCACAAACCCCCAAGTGAGCGAATCACCGAAACAAACGACGGAGAGGGGGTTTTTTCCCGACATATTAAATCCATAGACCCGCGTGTGAAATCCAAGCATTGGACCCTAGTGGATCCTTTATAATGTGGCAATCGCATGCAGATTGGCGGCGATATTCTGCTTGGTTAATAAGAGATTTACCAAGGACGGGATAGGGTCGGGCAAACGTTTTGCGTAACGACTGCCGGATCTTAAATGACTGCCAGCCAGACCACCTACAAGCGCGGCGCCGCGCTGCCGGGTTCCAACCCTTTCCAACGCCTTGCCGACTTGCTTGACGGGCAAACTCCGGGCCTTGAACCGATAATGATGACGATCGGTGAGCCCCAGCATCCGATACCAGATTTCACGGCTGAAGTGCTGGCGGAAAACATGGCTGATTTCCGCCGCTATCCCCCGATCAACGGCACACCGGAGTTCCGCAGCACGATCGCGGGCTGGCTCGACAAGCGCTATGGCCTGAACGGCACCATTGACCCGGATTTTGGCGTCCTGCCGCTGAACGGCTCCCGTGAAGGCCTTTCATTCGGGGCAATTGCCGCCCGCGATCAACTGGACAAGGGACTGGACCATCCGGCTGTCATTCTGCCGAACCCTTTCTATCAGACCTACGCGGCCGCAGCTCATGTCGCAGATGGCGAGACCGTTCTTCTGGATGCGGTTTCCGAGCACCAGTTCCTGCCGGACCTGGACGGCCTGGAACCGGCGCTTCTGGACCGGACTGTCGCCTTTTACGTTGCGTCCCCGACCAATCCGGAAGGCTCGGTCGCGACGCTGGAATACTGGCAGAAACTGATCGGCTTGGCCCGCAAGCACCGCTTCATGATCTTCGCAGACGAGTGCTATTCGGAAATCTACCGGACAACCCCGCCCCCGGGCGTTCTGGAAGCCGCGCATCGCATGGGCACGGATTTTTCCAATATCGTTGTTTTGAATTCCCTGTCGAAGCGCTCCAATCTTGCCGGGCTGCGGTGCGGATTTGCAGCCGGCGATCCTGTTTTCCTGAAGAAATGGGCAAAATTCCGCGGTCTCGCAGCGCCACAAGTGCCCTTGCCGGCGCAGGCCGTCGCGGTCCGCGCCTATCGCGACGAAGCCCATGTTGAGGAAAACCGGCGGCTTTATAACGAGAAATATGAAGCCGCAGAGCGCCTCCTTGGTCCAATCCTCGGCCCTGTAACAACCGAGGCTGGGTTCTTTCTCTGGCTCAATGTCGGAAAGTGGGGAGACGGTGTTTCCGTCACACAGGCCCTTTGGCGCGACACAGGCGTGAAGGTCCTGCCGGGCAGCTATCTGGCATCTGATCAATCAGACGGCAGCAATCCGGGCCGGAGTTACATCCGCGCGGGGTTGGTGGCGCCCCTCGCGCAGACGGAAGTCGCTCTTGAGCGTGTGGCAAACTGGTTGGGAGACAAGGCATGAGACGGGCCAGTGCAGTGCGCGGATCGGGCCGCCGGTCCGCAGTCGATCTTCTGGACACGGAAAGTCCGGCCAAGCGTTTTCTAAGACGGAACCTGACCGGTGCGGCTGGCCTCGGGATCATCTCCATTGCGGCGGCCCTCGCAGCCGCCCTTGCAACCTGGTCCGTTAATGATCCGAGCCTGAACCATGCGACGGGTGGACCTGTGCGCAATGCGCTCGGCGCTCCAGGCGCAATTGTTGCCGACGTCTTGATGCAGACGATTGGCCTTGCAACAGCTGTTTTCCTCGTTCCCCTGGTGTTATGGGGCTGGCGGCTCTTGACCGGCCATGCCCTCGGCATCGGCCGCAAGCGTCTCTTTTATTGGGTTCTCGGATCCGGGCTTTCGGCTGGCGCGTTGGCGGCGCTTCCCGTTCCGCAAAGCTGGCCGTTGCCGACAGGCCTTGGCGGTTTTCTGGGAGACATGATCCACGGTGTCCCAGCTATTTTAACCGGCAACCTGACGAGCGGCGCTGCAACAATCATTGGCGGCCTTGGTCTCGGCGTTCCGGCCGGTCTTCTCCTCCTTGCTTCGGCCGGTTGGCTGGGCCGCGCAGGAGAACCTGTAGATCATATCGAGCCACGCAGGGCCCCGGCCGGACATGGCAAATCCATCGAAGACGATCTCGGCCTTGATGATGAGGAGGAAGGCGAAAGCCGCTTGTCTCTGATGGCGACGGCTTTTGCGGGACAAGTCAGCCACATCGGCCTTTTGGCGGTGACACAGGTCCGCCGGATGACCGGCTTGAAACGCGCGCCCGTCCATGAAGACGATGAGGACTGGGACGGTATCGACGAGCACGATGACTACGAGCCGGAAGAACCTGCTCAGAAGAGCCGTCTGCAATCGTTCCGCCGAGCACTCACAGGCCGTTTGATGCCGGAAGACGATGACGGTCTGGACGAATTCTACGAGCGCGGTCACATGACTGAGCCCGACGCCCATGATCTGGATGACCCCTTCGGCGAGGACGGTGAGGACTTCGGCCCAGACGATTTCCTGATCGACAAAGGCCCGGTCTCCGGCGAGCCGCTGCCGGGTGAAACACCAAGACCGGTTGGTATTGCAGCCCCAGAACCAACTCCCGCACCTTCGGGACGAGCAGCTGCTCAACCCGCACCGGCCGGCCGCGTGATTCCACCAGCTCCAAAACCAAAACAGAGCAAACGCGCGATAGAGGAAGCGCAGCCCTCTTTCCTCGGTGCCCCAGAAGAGTACGAATTGCCGCCGCTGCGCCTGCTTGCAGAAGCCAAGGCCGCCGGCAAGGTTCCAGGTCTTTCTGCGGATGCTCTGGAACAAAATGCCCGTATTCTGGAAGGGGTTCTGGAAGACTTCGGAGTGCGCGGCGAAATCATTGAAGTGCGCCCGGGCCCGGTTGTCACACTCTACGAACTGGAACCCGCACCCGGTATCAAGTCGTCCCGGGTCATTGGTCTGGCAGATGACATTGCCCGCTCCATGAGCGCGATTTCTGCCCGTGTTGCGGTCATCCCCGGCAAGAACGCCATCGGCATCGAACTGCCAAATGCACGCCGTGAAACCGTTTACTTGCGCGAAATGCTCGCCGCTCAGGACTTCGAGAAATCGAAATCCAAGCTGGCACTTGGCCTCGGCAAGACGATCAACGGTGAAGGTGTGGTTGCCGATCTTGCCCGCATGCCGCACTTGCTCGTTGCCGGTACGACCGGGTCAGGTAAGTCGGTCGCCATAAACACGATGATCCTGTCGCTGCTGTACCGGCTGACACCGGACCAGTGCAAGATGATCATGATCGATCCAAAAATGCTCGAATTGTCGATCTATGACGGCATTCCGCATCTTCTGACCCCGGTTGTGACCGACCCGAAAAAGGCCGTTGTTGCGCTAAAGTGGACCGTCCGCGAGATGGAGGACCGCTATAAGAAGATGTCCAAGATGGGCGTCCGCAACATCGACGGCTACAACACCCGGATCAAGCAGGCCCTGGAAAAGGGCGAGGAGATGACCCGCACCGTCCAGACCGGATTTGATCGGGATACGGGAGAGCCGATCTACGAGGAAGAACAGCTGCCGCTGGAGACGATGCCGTATATCGTCGTCATCGTCGATGAAATGGCCGACCTGATGATGGTGGCCGGCAAGGACATTGAAGGCGCGATCCAGCGCCTTGCGCAGATGGCCCGTGCCGCAGGTATCCACTTGATCATGGCAACGCAGCGTCCGTCCGTCGATGTCATCACGGGCACCATCAAGGCGAACTTCCCGACCCGGATTTCCTTCCAGGTCACATCGAAGATCGACAGCCGGACAATTCTGGGCGAAATGGGCGCGGAACAGCTGCTCGGTATGGGTGATATGCTGTTTATGGCCGGTGGCGGCCGGATCCAGCGTGTTCACGGGCCTTTCGTCTCTGATGACGAAGTGGAGGAAGTCGTCAAACACCTCAAGGTTCAGGGTACGCCGCAATATCTGGAAGCTGTGACGGAAGAAGATGAATCTGCCGACAGTCCTTATGACGGTGGCGCGGCCTCCGGCAGCGGAGACAGCAACGATCTTTATGACCGGGCCGTTGCAATTGTTCTGAAAGACAAGAAAGCTTCTACTTCCTATGTCCAACGGCGTCTGTCGATCGGCTACAACCGGGCTGCGTCGCTTATTGAGCGCATGGAGCAGGAAGGCTTGATCAGCGCTGCCAACCATGCCGGTAAACGTGAAATTCTGGTGCAAAACGGGTTGGATGAGGATTTCTGATCCTCGTCCGCCCAAGGTTCGCCATAGACACTTCCTAGTTAAGATGAAACGGTTGAACCTAGCACCAGATTAGGACTTTGAATCATGCTGACACGCTTCGTTTCCCGCATCGCCAAGTCAACAATCCGTCCGGTCGTCGCTCTGGCAATGGCCGCTGCCATGACCGCCCCGGCTCTGGCCTTGAGCGATCAGGAACAGCAGACCCTTCAGGATCTGAACGCGTATTTCAACTCCGTGAAGACCATGCACGGCGACTTCATCCAGTTTGGTCCGGACGGGAGCCAGTCGGATGGGAAGTTCTATATGGCGCGCCCCGGCAAGGTCCGATTCTATTACAACAAGCCTTCGGTGCTGGACATCGTGGCCGACGGCAAGTCGGTATCGGTGCGGGACCGAAAGCTGAACACGCAAGATATCTGGCCGCTTGGACAAACGCCGTTGCGCTTTCTTCTGTCGGATTCCATTGATCTCCAACAAGACACCAACGTGACGAATGTGCTCGTGGAAGAAGATCTCGTCACGGTGACGATCTTCGACAAGACCAAGTTCAACTCCGGAACCCTGACCCTGATCTTTGACGCAAAAGACTATGCGCTCAAGCAATGGACCGTGACTGATCAGCAGGGATACGATACGTCGGTCGCCGTCTACAATGTTGTCTCGAACGGTCCGACCAATCCGGATCTCTTCAAGATCGACTACCTGGCAAATTCACGCCAGTAACTTCAACGAAGCGCAATCCTGCAGGACAATGGAAAAAACGCCGTCCCTTCCTTTGGTCCGCAGGATCTTTGCCGACTACTGCGACCGGCATGGCTTGTCGCTCATTTGTGACGAAGGATCAGGGCAGGCGGGCTATATAGAGCTTGCCGACGGACGCCGCCGCTTCTTTCGCGGAACCCACTTCGATCTCAACCCGCTCGGCGCTGCCGAAATCGCAGACGACAAGGCTTACACACTCGGCTTTTTGAAACGCGACGGCTTTACTGTCCCGGACAGCATGCTGGTTCATGGCTCTGACGTCTTGGCAAGCCTGCGGGTTCATAAGCCCGGGATTGCCGCGAAGATGCACTCGGCCGAGGACGCTCTGCAGTTCGCTGTAACTGTCGGATATCCGGTTTTCGTCAAACCGAACAGCGGACAGGAGGGAGAGGATGTGGTGCGCCTGGACAAACAGGCAGACCTTCAGCACGCCCTGACCGATCTCCTGATGCGGCATTCCTCACTTCTCGTCCAAAAAGCCGTCGAGGGAGCAGATCTCAGGATCCTAGTTCTGGATGGAAAGGTTTTACTGGCACTGGACCGCCAACCAGTTCAGGTGGAAGGAGACGGCGAACGGACGGTCGAACAACTTGCCTTCAGTGTCGCCGGCCTGAATTTCCGCGATCCGCGTGTTGAACCTGAACTCGCTCGGCAAGGTCTTGGCCCCGCGTCCATTCCGGAGAAAGGACAAACGGTCGAGCTTTTGCCGAACAAAAATTTGTCCGCCGGAGCAAAAGCCAGGGACATCACGAACAGCGTTGCGGATGATCTGAAACAGACTGCAGTTTCGATCTGCGGAAACCTTGGTCTGCGCTATGCAGGCATCGACCTGATCGCAGAAAACCCTGAAAAAACTGGAAGCCGTTACGCGGTTCTGGAGGTCAATGTAGCGCCTGGGCTCAACCGGTATGCCGCTCAGGGCACGGAAGACCTTGCGAAGGTTACAAGGGTTTATGAGCGCGTCCTCGACGCGCTCACAGGCAAAAGCCCTTAGTAGTCGCCGAGCTTGATGTCCCGGGAATACTCACCATCGACTTCTTTCGTCACGGCCTGGCCGCAGATGGTTTCACCCTTGGTCGCGTCATAGGTCAGGGACGAGGATCCGCTGAGTTCCCAGCCCTTGTTGAGCGCTTCGGTGACCCGGTGGCAGAATTCGCTGCTGTCGACATTGGTGATGAAGCGATAAAGTTTCATGCGGCACTCTCTGAATTGTCTATGAGCGGGTCGCGATGGCGTCAGCAATCGCAATCACCCGCTTACCCATGTCCGCATGTAGCCGTTCGACCATCTTACCGTCCACCTGAATTGCGCCTTTCGATGCATTTTCAGGAAGGTCAAATATCTCGTTGATCTTGCGTGCCCAAGCCACTTCGTCCTCAGTCGGGCTGAACGCCGCGTGGCAGGACCCGATCTGTTTTGGATGGATCAGCGTCTTACCGTCCATCCCCATTTCAGCGCCCTGCGCACATTCTATGGCAAAGCCTTCCTCGTCCTGAAATGCGTTGTAGACGCCGTCAAGGATGTCGATCCCACCAGCCCGCGCCGCCGCGACACAGGTCATCAGCCACGGCATCATGACCGCTCGGCCCGGTGCCAACCGCGCGCGTGTTTCCTTGGCCAGATCATTGGTGCCCATGACAAAGCAGGACAGGCGGACTTCCGGATCCCGCCCGCAGGCGCCAATCGCACCGGCATTGAGCATGGCTTCTGGCGTTTCCATCATCGCCCAAAGCTGGATTGAGCTCGACGCGCCATGCATCGACAAAAGATGAGCGACTTTTTGCAGATCAGCCGGGCCATTCACCTTGGGAACGAGGATCGCATCCGGATTTGCTTTGACGGCAGCCTTCAGATCGTCATCGCCCCAGACAGTGTCCAGACCATTGATCCGGATGACCACTTCCCGCTCGCCATATCCGCCTTCCGAGACCGCAGTCACGATCTGCTGACGCGCTGTTTCTTTTGCATCTGGCGCCACTGCATCTTCGAGATCCAGAAGCAGGCAGTCCACATCAAGGGTTTTCGCTTTTTCGAGCGCGCGGGCATTGGACCCCGGCATGTACAGGGCGGAGCGGCGGGGCTTGAAAGTCTCACTCATGAAAGGCGTCCGTGGTTCTTGTTGCTGCGCAGCACGCTAACGGCAACGATCAGTGGAATCCACTCGCCTTTTGGCTCACTCCGCAGCGGTACCCGGCGCGGATTTCTGAAAGGGCAGATTGAGCGGCCAGAGCGTGGGCTCCGAATTGAAACCTTCCTTTCGCCCCCTTGATTTGGGCAGATGAAATCATGATTTCCGGAAAAATAAACGACCATCAGGCTATTTTGACTCAAGTCCTTGATCACCGAACGCCTTTTGGACATGTTGGGCGTCTCTTCTGTTCCTTATCTCCGGAGATTTCATGAGCAAGACGGAAATCAAGGCTCTCGGGCTGGATGACGCCCATCAGCTTGCCCCGCTCATTGCCGAAAATGCACAGGCCTTGAAGCGCGGCGCACCGCGCCGGCCTGACGAGTTCTATGCCGAACGGATCCTCGGCGACAAAACCGCAGAGGTACTTGGCGCGTTCAACGGCGATGCGCTGATCGGGTTTGCAGTCTATTTCGACTTGCCAGAACTGATCACAGGCCTCCGGATCGGCCAGCTGGATGACATCTATGTCCATCCCGATCATCGCAATCAGGGTATTGGCCGGAAACTCATCGAAACGCTGGTGAGTGAAGGTCAAAGCCGAGGTTGGCTGCACCTGCGCTGGATTGTCCCGGGCAAAAACACGCCAGCGGTCGCACTCTATGAAAAGATCGCAGAACCGGATCACCGCAAAAGCTACGTCATTCCGATCGATCGGATTGCCGGCGACTGATCCATCGGCTTCAGGATCCCGCCTGAAACAGGGGCGGGATCCGGCCAAGCGTGACAAATCCCATCCGCATCAGACCGTTGTCGATCAAAAGCGGTATCTCGATCGCGGGATCACCGTGATGGTCCGTTCCAGTCGGTTGAAGACTGGACAACAGGCTTTCTACAATACTGAATTCATTGCTGTTCGGCGGAAAGAGTGGCCGGATGGAGTTCAGCATGTCGCCAGGTTGAACGAGGGTAAGCGTCAATGTGCCGGACAAAGCCCCGGCCCCGTTCACAGTCAGATCGCCCCTACCGCCAAAACGGCTCGCGCCTAGCGCCACTTCGGCCAAGACCAATCGCACTGGCAATTCGCCGCCATTTGCCAGCACAAGCGAGCGCAGGTCGGCACCAGACAACAACGGTGCGCCATTGAGGACCTGTAGATGCATCCGTGCATCCACCGGATTGGTCAGTGACGGCAGCTGTTCCACCATCAGGCCATCAATGGAGAAAAACCCATCGACTGCACCGGTCGTCTCTGGCGACGGACGCAAATGAAATTCGGCCTTTTCGGACACGACCCGTGCTTCGGCGGCAGGGTTTTGAACTCTCAAAGCCGGCTTGGTAACAACAACATCGACCTTTCCGAGCGCTTCGGTGGAATATCTGGCGCTGGCTCGAGCTGTTTCCCAGGTCAATTCGCCGGAAATACCCGCCAGAGGCAACGATACGGCTGCCGGTGTTGCGGCCTCGAAAATGACATGCCAGGGATTGTAGACCAGCGCGACTGCGGTCAGACCGCCCACGGCACTTTCGCTGCCGGACAAACCAAGTGATTTCAAGTCATCACAGCGGATTTCGTAGCGCCATGGATAACCGCCGATCGTCAGGTCACTACACGTGACTTCTGTCCCTTGCTCGGAGAACCGGCCGAATTGCATGTCCAGCTGATCAGCCAGGACAGTGCGTCCATAAGCCCAGGCTCCGGACCAACCGGCAACCACGATGACGATGACCCCGATCAGAAGAAGGTACTTACGTTTGCTTGGTGTTTTTCCGGCGGCAGTATCAGAAGACACGAATGAATTCTCCTTCAGACATCAAACAAATCGCGGCAGCATTGAAACGACCGGCAACGCTTGGTATCCCGGCATGTCTGTAACCACATGGCTTGAGACCGGGCGGCAGCGAAGAGACAGGATGATATGAGCGATTTTTGGGTGTTTGGCTACGGGTCATTGATGTGGAACCCGGGATTTGACCACTTGCATGCCGAACCTGCCCTTCTGCACGGCGCCCATCGGTCCTTATGCGTTTATTCGTGGGTGCACCGGGGCACTGAAGCCCGGCCTGGACTTGTCTTCGGCCTCGACAATGGCGGCACCTGCCGGGGCATGGCCTATCAGGTCGCAACGGAGAACTGGCCGACAACGCTCGAATACCTCCGCGCCCGCGAGCAAACGACCATGGTCTACAAGGAACACTGGCACAACATCTCTCTGGATAGTGGCCAGAAGGTGGAAGCCCTGGTTTACATGGTTGATCACGGCCATCCGCAATATGCCGGTGCCTTGCCCTTGGAGAAACAGCTCGAAATCGTCAACGGCGCGGTCGGGAAATCCGGACCGAACCCGGAGTACGTCATCAACACAGCGGCTCATCTTGATGAGATGCAGATCACCGATACCGGGCTGACTTGGCTCGCCGAGCAGTTAAAAACTGTGACGGAACGTTAGGGTCAGGCACCTGTCGAGGCTGGAATGTTTTTCAATACCGGCGACGGGTTATCGGCGGAGCGGGCTTCCTCGATCAAGCGATTGCTGGCGGTTTCGATCTTTTCGATCATTGTGTCGTAGAGCTCTTGCGCTTCCAAACCCGGCAGGATTGGCGGCAAGATCTCGACAATGACCGTGCCAGGGTGAACCATAAAGGATGCCCGCGGCCAATAAACGCCCGCGTTATGCGCGATCGGGACAACAGGGCACTCCAGGTTCTTATAAAGATGCGCAATCCCGAACTTGTATTTGGGCTCCGCACCGGCGGGACGGCGCGTGCCTTCCGGGAAAATCAGAATCTGGCGTTTATCTGCAATCTTTTCCTTCGCAGCTTCCATCATCGCAGCGAGTGCTTCGGAGCGTTTGCCGCGATTGATCGGGATCTGATCGAACTTCATTGTGTACCAGCCGAAGAAAGGCAGCCAGTTGAGTTCACGCTTCAGGATGAACGCTGGCCTTGGAAACAACGGAATAAGGCCCACGGTTTCCCACGCAGACTGGTGTTTCATCGCCGCGATGTAACCAACATTCGGCAGGTTTTCCCGGCCGCGGATCTCCACATTGAGGCCCGCCACATATTTCATCAGAAGGATCAACGATTTGGACCAGACATGCGGGATCCACCAGCCCCATTTGCGGGGCAACAGGAGAACCGGCAGATACAGCAGCATCTGAACCAGCGTGACTGAGTAGAACAGGATCTGAAAAACCGTTGAGCGCAGTACGAGCATGGGACCTGTGAAGCTTGTAAGGATCAACCGCCGCTGAAACGCCGCAGGTTAAGAGCTCAGCTCATGCTGCGCACGGCAATTCGAAGTCGTGCGACGGTATACTTCACATATTCACGGATGAGAAGACGGATCGTGGCGGGCTTTGTGTGCCAGGCCTCAAGTTGAAGGTCCTTGGCAAAGACCGGGTAGCCGATCAGCGTCACATCAGGCAGCGCACCCGACAGTTCTGCAGTTGCGCGCGGCAAATGATACGCGCTTGTGACCACAAGGAGAGAATCGAACCCGTTCTTGCGAACCCAGTTTGCAGTCTCGGTCGCGTTGCCAGCCGTGTTCAAGGCAACCCGGTCCAACTCAACGCTGCCTTCTTCCAGCGGTTTCGCAGATGCGGTGACGACAGCAATCTGTTTGCGTGTTGTTCCAGGATGCACGCCCGAAATGAGCAGGCGCCCGGCATGGCCTTCTTCCAGCAATCGGACGGCCTCGCTGACACGTTCCTGACCACCGGTCAGAACCACGATCGCATCAGCTTGCGGGCTCAAAGGAACGGTTGCCGTTGAGACCCTGTTGGCAAAGTTCGCAAATTGGATCGTTGTTCCAACGACGAAAACGGTGACACACGCCACAAGAAACGTTCGCAGAGCGAATCGCCGTTTTTCCCGTGCATCTTCCGTCACAGAGGCGCAAGAAGCGGAACTCCCCGGCGCATGTCCGCCAGGGTCGAGCCGGGTGACCGGCAGGGTTGTCCCGTTTTTGCCACCCGCATCAATCGCGGGATCTGCCTGTGTCATAAGAAGACCGTAGAAGATGATTCGGCCAATTTCGCGGCATTTTCACGCAAAAATCAATCCACTTTAGCCAAATGTGCCTTCACCGCGAGGCCGGATGTCAATGCCGTCAACACGGCGACCAGAAACACAACACCAAAGACGCCAAAGTAGCCCGGCAAACTTACAGATACTGTTCCAAATAGGGCGGAGAGCTGGTCGGAACCAGCCTGTCCAGTCCCCTGGCGGGTCATCATATCCAAAAGCACAAAGCAAACGATCGACGCCAGGCCGCCCGAAACGCCACCTTTCAGGCCCAGCACAAGGAAGTGCCGCTGGAATTCCCGCGCAATGAAGGTGTCTTCCGCGCCGACAAAATGGAGCACGGAGACCACGTCCTTGTTTCCGGCCATCGCTGCTTGTGTTGCAAAGACAACACTGAGGACCATGGATCCCAACACGAGCAGCATGATCGCAAAGCCGCCAGCAACGACCGTTCCAGCCATCGCAGACAACCTGGATGTCCAGACCGAATGGTCATCCACGCTCGCGCCCGTCACATTCTGGCGGATGGTTGCCCGGAGCTGCTCGAGGTTCAAAAGGGACGGATCTGCAATGGTAATCTGAATAAGCCGCGGTACGGGCAAGCCATCGAGCTGCAGGCCATCGCCAAGCCACGGCTCCAAGAGCGCTTTTGTTTCGGAATCTGAAAGCGCGCGCACGCTATCTATTCCGGAGAATTCCTGTGCAAGCGCAACCGCCTTGTCGATCTCGCGCAGCATATCGACGCCTTCCGTCGGGCGGATCTGGATTGTGATCTCGCGCACAAGGTCGTTTTGCCACGCGTCGGCGGCATCCCAGACGATCGATACTGCGCCAACTGTCAGACAGGCGAGGAAACTCATGATCGCAACAACGAGTGTGAGCGCGCGCCCTGCCACCGACTGCGGTGGTACAATCGCTGCGGAGGGGCGGAGTTTTGCAGCATCCCCTTTGGGGGCCGATTTCGATTTCGGCGCGGGCTTACGGGCAGGTTTCTTGGGCCGGCCCGTTTGCCGCTGCGGCCGGATTGAGACTTCCGGAGCTTTTTTGCCGTCTTGTTTTTTAGACCCTGCCATTGCCAGCCTAATCGAAAATGGTAAGGCGACCCTCGGCAAGGACCATCCGCCGGGCATCCACCTGTTCCAAGAGTGCAATATCATGCGTTGCAATGACAACGGACGTTCCAAGTTTGTTGAGTTCGATAAAAAGGCGCAATAGACGCCGGGCAAGGGGCGGGTCAACGTTGCCGGTCGGCTCATCCGCCAGCAGGACTTCCGGACGGGTGATCAAAGCGCGGGCAATCGCGGCGCGCTGCTTCTCTCCGCCGGACAAGACTGGCGGTAAAACATGCATTCTGTCGCCAAGCCCAACCCATTTCAGCAGGTCGATCACATCGGAGCGATATTCAGCTTCGTCCTTTCCGGCGACCCGAAGTGGCAAGGCAACATTTTCGTAAGTCGTCAGATGATCCAGCAAGCGGAAGTCCTGAAACACTACCCCAACCTTGCGCCGGAGGGCTGGCAGTTCCTGCTTGCTGATCACACTCATGTCGCGGCCAAACACGTTGATCAGCCCGCGCGTCGGGCGCAAGGACATGAACAGCAGCCTGATCAAACTTGTTTTCCCGGCACCTGACGGCCCGGTCAAAAACTGAAAGGATTGCGGCTCGATCTGAAATGTGAGGTCCTGCAGGATCTCCGGACCCATGCCATATCTTAATCCGACATTTTCGAAACGGATCACGCCCGCGACTCCTGTTGATGGGCTGCACGCTAACCGCGCGCCGTTAACGAAGCATTAAACATATAAAGGTCCACTATGCGGTGGAAAGTCCGTGATCGAACGCACTGGCCGTTGTCCAATATTTCATGCCGGAATCCACGCTGATCGATTACACTGTGACACAGTTTGAAGATGCCATGGCGAAAGGTCTTCTCAGATGAAGATCACCTGTCCGGACTGCAATACCTCCTACGGAATTAAACCTGAAGCCCTTGGGCCAGAAGGTCGCAGTGTGAAATGCGCCAAGTGCGGCAACCGGTGGTTCGTGTCTCCCAAAGATGAAGACAAGGACACGGCCGCATTCGAAGCGGATGCCGCGGAAGACGATAGCCCCGGCAAACCGGCGGCTGACAAGAAAACAAACACCGCCAAGGACGAAGAAGATTGGGCCACTGATGCGGATGCTGGCGTAGACGATCAGGATGACTTTGCCGCAGAGGACGACACAGAGCCGGTTGCGGACGTCAAGCCACCGATAAAGGACACATCGCCGTCCAAGGCTGAGGCCAGCTCTCAAAAATCAGCCGCAGAAGCGGCACCAGACGCCGATCCCAAATCCGCAGATATCGAGACGCTGGCAAAGCGGCCCAAGATCATAGTCAATCCGGACAAGTTCCGGACCAATAGAATTGGCGCAATCATTGATTGGCTCTTGCGGCGGAACTACCGCCGTATTGGGGGCGTATTGCTGCTCGGCGGAGCGCTTGCCATGACTGTAATGCTGGTTTTGATGCGCGATACGTTGGTCAAACAATCCCCGGACCTTGCGAGCCTGTACAGCATGGTCGGCCTGGATGTGAACTTGCGCGGATTGGAATTCAGAAATCTCAGAACATTTATGGAAGTAGAAGACGGGCGGCGTGTTCTTGTAGTAGAAGGCTCCATTCGAAACCTACAGAAAGAAAGAAACAGCGTCCCCGCGGTCCGGTTGTCCATACGAAGCGCAGACTTTCAGGAAGTTTATGCCTGGACCGTCGAACCCCGAACCAAAAACCTGAACGCCCTTGATGAAACCCGGTTCAGAACCATTTTGGCGGATCCGCCGGACGGGGCCTCCGACATTCAGGTGCGGTTCGTAGATCGCGACCAGCGCAATATTGTTCTCGAGTGACCATGACAGCCAACATTTTCACGCTTTATGACGAAGACACCATTGCAGAGCGGGTCGCCTCGCTCGCGGGAGAGATCACCAAAGCCGATCCGGACCGCTTGCTGGTGGTCGCCGTTTTGAAGGGAAGTTTTATCTTCGCAGCCGATTTGGTGCGCGCGATGCACCGTGTGGGTCTTGAACCAGAGATGGAGTTCATCCATCTATCTTCATATGGAGCTGGCACCGAAAGCCAGGACATCCGCATATTGCGCGATGTCGAAAGTGACGTTAACGGCCGGGACATAATTCTCGTGGATGATATCCTGGAATCCGGCCGGACACTGGCGTTTGCGAAAGATCGGTTGATCAATCGAGGCGCCAAATCGGTACAGATCGCAGCCTTGCTGGACAAGCCTGAGCGCCGCAAAGCTGCCATATCTGCTGATTACGTTGGCTTTACCTGTCCTGATAAGTTTGTCGTCGGATACGGTATGGATATGGGGCACGCCTGGAGGCAATTGCCCTTCATTGGTTACGTGATTCCGCCAGAGGCGGAGGCAACGGACGGCAAGACGGGAGAGTGAGCATGGCTCGCATTCTTCTTACAGAAGATGATGAAGCAGTGCGCAGCTTCGTGAAAAGAGCGCTTGAACTCGACGGCCACACTGTGGACCCGGCAGAGGACGGCGGCGAAGCTGTGGAGATCCTGACCAGAGAAAAGGGTAGCTACGACCTGCTCCTTTCCGACATCAAAATGCCTGTGATGGACGGGATCGCATTGGCGCTTCACACTGCGCGAGACTACCCAAACCTTCCAATTCTCCTGATGACAGGCTTTGCAGACCAGCGGGAGCGCGCCAGCGGGCTCGATGCTCTCGTGCATGACGTGGTCACAAAGCCGTTTTCTCTTGCAGATATTCGCGCTGCGGTTCGTGGTGCAATCTCAGGTGTGCAGCCACAGGCGAACCGCCGTTACGCCTAAACGTTTACAGCAATGATCGAATAAAAAACCCCGCCAGGAGCGGGGTTTTTTGTGCCTTACTTTATACCGAACTCAAGTCAGTACCGTTTCAGCAGACGCTCAAGATAATCCAGCTCAAGCTGCGGGCGGGACGGATCTGAGAACCGGCGGCGTAGTTCTTCGAGAATCCGGCGAGCGCGCTGAACATCAATCTCGTCAGGGATCTGAACCCGGTTGTTGAAGTCAGGACCCTCGGTCCGGCGCGGACGGCCGAGCGGATCTTCGTCCATCGGCGACGGTCCGCTTGGATTTCCGGCCCCTTCGCCCTGGCCCATCATTTGTTCGGTCATGCCTTGCGCGCCGCGCCGCAAGGCATCCAGCGCATCACCTTGCTGACCAAGCGCTTGCTGGCCCTGACCTTCGCCGAGCGACTCCTGGGCCTGGCCCATCGATTCGCCAGCCTCGCCAAGCGCCTGGTTCTGACCCATGCCATTCTGGTTCATCTGCTCCATGAGTTCCTGGAGCTTTTGAGCCAATTCGCCCTGGCCCTGCTGAAGCTGATCCAGCATCTGCTGTAGTTGCTCTTGCGTGAGCTGTTGCTGCTGCCCTTGTTGTTGCTGACCCTGCTGACCGGGCTGGCGCTCACCCTGACGCTGTTGCTGCTGGTCCTGATTGAACTGATGGGTGTCGTCCATCAGTTGCTGCTGGCGTTGGATCATCTCGCCAAGCTCATTGAGCATCTCCATCATTTCGCTGGACATGTTGTTTGGCATCATCTGCGGCCGACCGGCCTGTAGATTTTCCAGCATTTGCTGCATTTGAGCCAAAAGTTCACGGGCAGCATCCCGTGACCCGGTGCGGGCGAGTTCTTCAATGCGGTCCAGCATCTCGCTCAAGTCCTGCTGGCTGAGGGACTGCTGGTCACCATTTAAGGGCTGCATAGCCTGCGGATTGCGCTGCATTTGTTCGGCGAGCGCTTGCATATACTCGCTCAGCGCCTGACGCAGTTCCTGCGTAAGCCGTGCGATTTCCTCGTCACTCGCCCCTTCTTCCAACGCCTTGCGCAACGCCTCCTGTGCCTCGCGCAGCTTCCGCTCTGCCATCGAAAGATCGCCATCCTCGATGGACAGCGCCAGATCCCACAACAACGGCAGAAGCGCTTTGAGCTCTTCGTCCGTATTCGCCTTGATCAATTGGCGATAAGCGAAGTCCATTCCGAGATAGGTGCGCGCCTGGACGTCGAAGAAATCCGGGGCCAGCATCAAGGCGTCAAACGACGTGATTACCGTCGAATGGTTTTGCGCATCCAGAGCCAGATTGCGCCGCTGTTCCACAACTGCACGCGCAAGCGGTTTGCTGAACCGGCGTTGCGGCAACGTGATCCGGTAGTGTGGTGAGATGCCTTCTTGTCCAGCCTGATCACGCGCCAGAAGGTTCAAATCCACTTCAGACCCGGCCCAGGGGTGAGATGTCAGATCCCGGATTGTTTCGCCTGTTTTCGCGGTTCCAGCCTGCGGAGGCAGGGACAGCGGAAAAATAGGCGCATCCACCAACGGACGCGGCACATGTCCGTCAGCCCGGTTCGGATCCGGCAACGGCGTGATACGGGCTTCCGCCGAAACGACGCCGTAGTCGTCGTTGACGAGATAAGAAAACTTCAGCGCCCCGCTCAGCTGCTCTTCCGGGTCGTCCGTCAGGCGGATGACCGGAGCATCATCCGGGCGGACGGCAAAGACAAAGGTGAGGAACGGATCGTTACCAGACTTCAGATCGACAATACCGGTCGTCTTAAGCGTCAACCGGCGTTCTTCTGGAAGCAGCATCCCCGCCTGCGCACTCGACTGAGGCCCATCCGTTGCGGGATCAATGACTTCGGGTTCGCCCTCAGCCCCTTCAGAGAAGGTCATTACAGTCTCTTTCGCGCCTTGTGTGCGAACAACGAGAACAGAGCCTTCCGGGACCGAGATAGGGGCGCCCGGATCTCTCAACTGCGCGCTTTCACCAGTCAGATAGATTGGTGGCTCGCTGGTATAGAGCGGCGGTGTCACCCAGGCATCCAGGCGGCTGGGCGGTTCAACGGTCGTAAACGGATTGCGGAACGCAGACCCCAAGCGCTCATTCAATTGCGGCCCGGCTGCAAAAAAGCCGATCAGAACAAGGCACACCGCGACAACGCGAATGGCGAGAGGGTCACGGCGGTAGGCTTTGGGCTGCGGGCCTTTGGAGCGGATGTCGGCCAGCGCCTGTGCCGTGCGCCGCTGATGCAGCATCCAGATTGCTTCACTCTGGCGATCGCCGGCCCCGACCGAGAGTTCATCCTCAAGCGTGGTCAGCGGTCGGTGACCATATTCAGAGGATTGTTCAACCCGGGTCAAAGCTTCGCCGCGGGTCGGCCAAGAGATCTTTAACAGATCACGGGACACCCAAATGGCGGCCCCCAGGAACAGGACAACACCAATCGGCCCCGTCCAGACCGGCAGGACCAGCCATAGTCCAAGCCAAGAGACACCGACAAACAAAACAACGACGATCCACAGAGGGAACAGGGCCCGCCAGCAACGCTCGGCAAACAGCGCCCATGTGCTGTGCCGAACAAGACGGTTCAGCCGTGACCGGATCAGGGCAGGCCAGCCAGCATGTTCCACGGACTCGTTCCGGATCGGATCCGGCTTGTCGTCATTGGTGTGCAAAGGCACCTCCAGATGCTCACAGAAGCAAGGCCGCCGGATAGCGTCCTGCTGCTCCTAGCTTTTGTCCACCCTTATAAGAGTGAGGCATCAGGGGCGCTCCGGCAAGTTGCTGAAACAACTAATTGCCGGAGAATTATGTCAAGAAGTCTTGAGCCAATCGGGAATTTTGTCGAGGTCGAGCAGTTCTTCGTAGCTCGGTCGCGGACGGATAACCGCGAATTGATCAGCGTTTACGAGCACTTCCGGCACCAAAAGGCGTGAATTGTATGTGCTCGACTGCACCGATCCGTAAGCCCCTGCAGAATAAACAGCCAGCATGTCACCGGCGTTTACCTTGGGCATATCCCGGTTCTGGGCGAGAAAATCGCCGGTTTCACAGACCGGACCGACAATATCTGCCGTGAATCGATCAGCATTCACATACGGCTCTGAAACCGGGCGGACCTCGTGATAGGCTTCGTAAAGGGTCGGCCGGATCAGGTCATTCATGCCTGCATCGACAATAACGAAGTTCTTGTCGGCACCTTCCTTCACATAGATGACCTGCGTGACAAGGATCCCGGCATTGCCCGCGATCATGCGGCCCGGCTCAAACATCACCTTGCAGTCAAGTTCGCGGACGTGCTTCTTCACGACTTCCGCATAGGCATCCGGATGCGGTGGTGGGTCGTTGTCGGTAACATATGGAATGCCCAATCCGCCGCCAAGATCGACATGATCGATGGCATGCCCCTGACCACGCAGATCCGTGATCAGCTCGCCCAAACGGGCAAAAGCGCTGTCAAACGGCTCAAGCTCGGTGATCTGCGAACCGATGTGCATGTCGATGCCGGTGACCTTCAGGCCCGGCAGGCTTGCAGCGGTTGCGTAAACGTCGCGGGCACGCTGCCACGGGATGCCGAATTTGTTTTCCGCCTTGCCGGTCGCAATCTTCGCGTGGGTCTTTGCATCCACATCCGGGTTGATGCGCATGGAGACCCGGGCTGTCTTGCCCATCTTGGTCGCGACGCGGGAAAGCTGATGCAGTTCAGGCTCGGATTCCACGTTGAAACAGAGGATGTCCTCGGTCAGTGCATAGGCCTGCTCGGTATCCGTCTTACCGACGCCTGAGAACACGATCTTGTTCGCCGGAACACCTGCTGCCCGCGCACGGCGCAGTTCACCTTCCGATACAACGTCCATTCCTGCGCCCAATTGGGCCAGTGTTGCCAGAACCGCCTGGTTGGAGTTGGCTTTCATCGCATAGCAGACGAGCGACGGGATGTCGGCAAAGGCAGACGAAAACACCTCATAGTGCCGGGTCAGTGTCGCCGTCGAATAGACGTAGAACGGCGTTCCGACTTCCCGGGCGATTTCCTCGATGGCCACGTCCTCTGCGAACAGGGCACCGCCTTTATAATCAAAATGATGCAAGGGTTTTACTCATGCAGATTTGTGTTCACTTAATGCCTGTGTTGGCCGTCAATTCCCGATCAGCGGATCGAGAATAAAGCCACCGGAGCTTGCCGTCGGTGCCAGTTGTACAGGCGTATAAATGTCTTGTGTTTCGGCTTGAACCTCCGCCGCGCTTGGCTGCGCAGCGGCCGTGGGCGTGTCCAAGGCCGCCTTTCGGCCGCAACCGGTGAGCAGCAGACCAAGACATAGTCCTGTCATCGCGAAAGTCATCATGCGGCGCGTGGTCACCATTACAGCCCTTCTGGCGGAGAGTTCCTGTTGCATTCTCCTCGCATGACAGACCCGAATGGGCAAGACCAGTCTTGGCTGTCATGCGGTAAATGGAGAGAGGGTTCAGCCCTTGGCCAGATCTTTCAGCCAGCGGCGTGCCTGTTTCCGCACATTCACCGGCGATGTGCCGCCATAGCTCACCCGGCTGCGGACCGACTTGTCGACCGACAGTACCGAAAAGACCTCTTGGGTGATCTTCGGTTCAACACCCTGCATCTCTTCCAGAGAAACCTTATGCAGTTCAATACCTTTGCTGACCGCAATCGCAACAATTGCGCCGGTCACGTGGTGGGCGTCCCGGAACGGCAGGCCCAGAACCCGGACCAGCCAGTCAGCCAGATCGGTTGCCGTGGAATAACCGGAACCGGCAGCCTTTTTCATGGCCTTCGTGACTGGTTCCAGATCGCGCATCATGCCGGTCATGGCCGCCAGAGCGAGGGAGATGCTGGCAAGCCCATCAAAAGCCTGTTCCTTGTCTTCCTGCATGTCCTTGGAATAAGCCAACGGAAGACCCTTCATCATAACGAGAAGCGCCTGCAATGACCCATAAATCCGGCCGGTCTTGGCGCGCACCAGTTCGGCGGCATCCGGGTTCTTCTTTTGCGGCATGATCGAGGAGCCGGTCGAGAACTTGTCAGACAGCTTCACAAAGCCGAACTGGGCCGAGCACCAAACAACGATTTCTTCCGCCAACCGCGACAAATGCATCGCTGTGAGGGACGCGGCACCCAACGCTTCAATGACAAAGTCCCGGTCGGAAACAGCATCAAGCGAGTTTGCGGTCGGACGATCGAAACCAAGCGCTTCGGCCGTCATTTTCCGGTCGATCGGAAAGGACGTTCCAGCAAGAGCAGCAGACCCGAGAGGGCATTCGTTCATGCGCTTGCGCGCATCCCGGACACGGCCGCGATCCCTGGCGAACATCTCGACATAAGCCAGCAGATGATGACCAAACGTGACCGGTTGAGCAGATTGCAAGTGCGTGAAACCGGGCATGACGTCACCGGCGTGGATCTCCGCCTTTTCGGCCAAAACCTGCATCAGTTCCGTCAGCTGAGCGTCCAGCGTGTCAAGCGTGTCGCGGACCCAAAGCCGGAAATCGGTGGCAACCTGGTCGTTGCGCGAGCGTGCCGTGTGCAAACGACCGGCCGCCGGACCGATCAACTCCGCCAAACGGGCTTCAATATTCATATGAATATCTTCCAAGCCCCGCGAAAACTTGAACGCTCCGTTTTCGATCTCTGACAGGATTGTGTCTAGACCTTGAACGATCTTGTCGGCATCGTCCCGCGTCACAATGTCTTTTTCCGCGAGCATGCGCACATGGGCTTTTGAGCCATCAATGTCTTGCTTATATAGCTTCTTGTCGTAGTCGATGGAGGCGTTGATTTCCTCCATGATGGCGTCCGGTCCCTCAGCGAACCGGCCTCCCCACATGCGATTGCTCATGTCCTGTCCTTTGAAAGGCGCCCCTTGCGAGGTGTGAACGAATGACGAAGCCAACCGAACCTGCCAAGTCCTCCAATCGGAAACTCTATGCCGCCGGGCTCGCAGGTGCAGTGGCTGCTGTAGCGGCTCTATACGTGATCAACGGCCAAAATGGCAATATTGGCAGCGGCGAAAGCTGTTCGGCCGCCCTTGTTTCTGCAGAAGCGGTGGCCCCGCATGCCAAGGGAGAGGTCGCGGCCTTCCTTCCGGCCAGTCAGCCGCTGGACCTCAGCAACCTGACGTTCCTGGGCCCGGATGACCAGCCCATCACGATGGCGGACTTCGAGGGCCGGACTGTGCTCATGAACCTATGGGCCACATGGTGTGCGCCGTGCCGTAAGGAAATGCCCGCCTTGGATGAGCTGCAGGCCGAGCTCGGTAACGCGGATTTTGAAGTGGTGGCGGTCAATCTTGACCGCGGCGGTCCTGAAAAGCCAAAAGCGTTTTTGGAAGAAATCGGGGTCGGCAACCTGGCTTATTACCACGATGCCAAGAATGGTCTTTTGAAAGACTTGCGGAAAGTCGCCCGTGCCACGGGGCTTCCAACAACAATCCTCATCAGCCCGGACGGCTGCGAGGTTGGAACCATGTACGGCCCGGCGGAATGGGCCTCCGGCGAGGCGAAGGCCTTGATCAATGCGTCCATGACAAAACCGGAGGCTTGATCCGCCACCGGTCTGACCAAATGATCATATCGGCGGGGTGTGGATCCCGCCTGTTTCTTTAAACAGTGATGTCGACAGCTTCACCGAGGCCTGGGATCTGCCGCTGTTCGCGGCGGTCCTGCTCGTCCGTTGCCTGTGACTCTTCCAGCTGCTGCGCAACCTGACGCTCTTGTTCGTTCTGATCACGAACCGCGTTGGTTGCCAATTCACTGCGGACAGCGGCAGCGCTGTAGGCTGCAGATGAAGAAGTGCTGTCTGATACACTCGCCATATCGGATCTCCTTTGGCGTTGTATGGGCGAACGCTTTGCGTTCTAAACTGTTATGTCCACAACATCGCCGACCCCTGGGCCGGCATCTGTCTGTGCGCGCTGCTCGATTTGTTCAGCGACCCGAGCAAGACTTTCGGCCCGGTTTGAACTGAAATCCGCCTGACGCTGCACTGTCTCTGCGACGACTGCAGACTGCCGCGCGTTGATTTGTTGTGCCTGCTGCGCAAGCTGGTCGCCTCTCGGCACCGCCAGCGAAGGCTGGAATGCCGGGGACGCCCCATATCCAATTCCTTCTGGCATGACGGCATCGTTCGTTACGTAAAACACAACAGCTTATATTGTGCCGTAGTCAGAGAAAATAAAGTAAATACAACAAGTTACTTGGCATGAAGCCTTATGAAGGCCTACTAAAGCCAAGACAAATTGATTAAAACTTTAGCTATCGGATTTAAGCGATTGACTTGATTTGCATTTATCAGATGCGGTGCTTGCCGACACGTGCCAGGAAACAAGGAACTCAAGAACCGCAACCGGCATAGTTCCGGTTCCGAATGGGGAGTTTCTTCAGAAATGTTAAGGAATGACCGCTGACGCGCGGACAAGGCTGCAATGAAGAACTGATCAGGCGCTGACGTCCACCTGGGTTCCAAGACCCAGGGGCGGGGCGGCGGCCTGAAGGCTCTCAGCGCCCTGCTGGAGAAGCGCCACGAGATTGGCGTCTTGCTGGGCTGCCATCTTCATCATTTCAGCCTGAAGCGCCTGGCCGGTTTGGGCCTGGGTCATGGCTACAAATGTGTTGGCAATCCCAACGCTGTCCATCTCGGTCTCCTAGTGATAGGCAAATACTAACTGCGCCGCCTTAAACACGCGTTAACAAAAACTTACGGCATTTTTTCCGAGTTTAATTTTTAGAAAGCGCCTTGCGCTGCACTTTGCCCGAAGGTGTGCGCGGCAGTTCAGAAATGATCCGGTAAACCTTTGGACGTTTATAGTCCGCCAACCGGTCAACCGCAAAAGCAGCAAGATCAGTTTCATCGAAACTGTCCGGGTCCGCGGGAACAACAAAAGCAGTGATCAAGTCGACCCCGGACCCGGAGGAAACCGTTGTCACCGCAACTTCAGAAACTGCCGGATGCGCGACCAAGGTGCGTTCCACTTCTTCCGGCGCAACGCGATAGCCAAACGCATTCATGAGGTCGTCGGCCCGGCCCTCATACCAGTAGTAACCATCTGCATCGGCCCGCGCCCGGTCACCCGTCAGGAACCAATCGCCTCGGAAAGCGGCCTGTGTTTCTTCTGACCGGTTCCAGTACCCGAGCATCAAACCGGGTTCGTCCCGGTGAACCGCCAAAAGACCGGCCATGTTCGGCGCCGCAAACTTTTCGCCTTCTGCAGTTTCATCGAGGATCGCAACCTTCCGCCCGGCCTGAGGCCGACCTGGCGAACCAGGCTTCACGGGCACGATTGGGCTGCTGGAGAGGTATGTAGAGATTTCGCTCATGCCCAGCGCTTCATAAAGCTCGCGTCCTGCGCGCGCCTTCCATGCGTGATAAAGCTCTGCAGAAAGAGCTTCTCCAGCCGTCAGCCCGTGGCGCAAGTTTGGAAAAGATCCTTCTGAAACCTCACCATACTTCAGGATCCGCCGATAAAGGCTGGGCACCGCCGCAAACAAAGTCGCATTGCTCGCAGTCAGAATTTCGGGCCAGATCTGAGGATCGCGCGGGCCGTCATAAACGACACTCGTCGCGCCATTGGCCCATGGATCCATCAGCCCGACACCGAGCGTGTAGGTCCAGTTGAAGGCACCGGCGTGGAGCAAGCGGTCGTCAGCGTGAATGCCATACCAGCCCTGATACATCGGCGCCCGGGCAGCAGCAGCCCTTTGAGCGTGCAGAACACCTTTCGGAGTTCCGCTGGTGCCTGATGTGTAGATCAGAAACGCGGGGTCATCAGCAGCGGTATTTTCAAATTCTCCCGGATCAGATTGTTTGAGCTGAGCAATCCGCTCGGGACCAATGACCCGCGCGGTCCCGGCCTGCGGCAAGGCCGTTTTGCCGTCATGGACAACAACTGCAGCACCAGAGTCAGAGAGAATTGTATCCGTTTCGGTGCTCGTGAGCAGCGCGGAGGTCGGAACCGGAACCAGTCCAGCCGCGATAGACCCGAAAAAGAGCAGCGGAAAATCACTGGAGTGTCCGATGCGCAAGAGAACGCGATCGCCACGCTCAAAACCCTCAAACCTCAAGCCATTGGCAACCGAGAGGATTGATCGCGTCAGATCTGCGTAAGTCCAGATTTCCAGACGCTCGCCCGCAGTACCGATGACTTCCAAAGCGACCTTGTCCGGATCGGGACTGGCGTTGGTCAGACAATAGCGGGCGAGATTCACGGCGGTGGGACCGGTTAGCGTGTCGGAACCGGAACCTCGCCGCGGTAGTCGTAAAAACCGCGCTGTGTCTTGCGGCCAAGCCAACCGGCTTCGACATATTTCACCAGAAGCGGACACGGACGGTACTTGGTGTCTGCAAGACCTTCATAAAGCACCTGCATGATCGACAAGCAGGTGTCGAGACCGATGAAATCCGCCAGTTGCAGGGGGCCCATGGGATGGTTGGCACCAAGTTTCATAGCCTTGTCGATGGATTCAACCGAGCCGACACCCTCGTAAAGCGTATAGATCGCCTCGTTGATCATCGGCAACAGGATGCGGTTGACCATAAAGGCCGGAAAGTCTTCAGCAACAGCGATCTGCTTGCCCAACCGATCGCAGAACTTCTTGGACGCTTCAAACGTTTCGTCTTCGGTCGCGATACCGCGAACAAGCTCCACCAGTTCCATGATCGGCACCGGATTCATGAAGTGAATTCCGATAAACCGCTCTGGACGGTCGGTTGTCGCCGCCAGGCGCGTGATGGAAATCGAGGATGTATTGGTCGCGAGAATCGCTTCCGGTTTCAGGATCGGGCAGAGCTGGGAGAAAATCTTGCGTTTGACCTGCTCGTTCTCGACAGCCGATTCAATCACCAGATCCGCATCGCTCAGAAGATCTACATCCTCGGCAGGCTTCAGGCGGGCCAGAGCGCCCGTGCGCTCTTCTTCAGTGATGATCGACTTGGATACCTGACGGGCCATATTGCCGTTGATTGATGCCAGGCCGGATTCGATGCGCTCCATGGAAATATCGCTCAATCCCACTTCGTAGCCGGCCAGCGCACACACATGTGCGATCCCGCTGCCCATCTGACCCGCGCCAATCACGCCGATTTTCTTGATTTCGACTGCCATCTGAATATCCGATCTGAATAAAATGCCCGACTGGGCTTATTGCCGTTATTTTTGGCAAGTCTTTCGCCGAACAGCAAGAACCCCGGGGCGAAAACTGACATTCACCCCGGGGTCCGTGATCAATTTGCCGCAGGTCTTATTCGACTGACGCCTTCAATTCCGGCAGAACGTCAAACAAGTCAGCGACCAGGCCGTAATCCGCGACCTGGAAGATCGGGGCTTCTTCGTCCTTGTTGATCGCAACAATCACCTTGGAATCCTTCATGCCGGCAAGGTGCTGGATCGCACCGGAGATGCCGCAGGCAATGTAAAGATCCGGAGCGACAACCTTACCGGTCTGACCGACCTGCCAGTCGTTCGGAGCGTATCCGGCATCAACAGCCGCACGGGATGCACCAACCGCTGCGCCGAGCGCGTCGGCAACCGGCATGATGACTTCCTGGAACTTTTCTTCGGAGCCCAGCGCGCGGCCACCAGAAATTATGATCTTGGCGGACGTCAGTTCCGGACGGTCAGACTTGGAAAGTTCCTCGCCAACGAATTCGGACAGGCCGGAGCCATCTGTGCCAGCAACGGTTTCGATGGCGGCAGAACCGCCTTCTTCAGCTGCTGCGAACGTGGATGTCCGCACAGTGATGACTTTTTTCGCATCGCCGGATTTGACTGTCTGGATCGCGTTGCCTGCGTAGATTGGGCGTTCGAAGGTCTCAGCGTCGATCACTGCGGTAACGTCAGAGATCTGCATGACGTCCAGCAGGGCTGCAACGCGCGGCAAGGTGTTTTTGCCGTTTGCGGTTGCCGGAGCAACGATCGCATCATAGTCACCGGCCAAGCCAACAATCAGGTCAGCCATCGGTTCTGCAAGCTGGTGCTCGAGTGCATCGCTTTCAGCAACCAGAACCTTGGCAGCGCCAGAGAGCTTCGCCGCAGCTTCAGCCACAGCCTGAACGCCTTTACCGGCGACCAGAACATGGACGTCGGAGCCCAGAGCCGCAGCAGCGGACATAGCCTTTGATGTTGCATCGTTCAGAGCGCCACCAGCGTGTTCAGCCACAAGAAGTGTTGTCATTTTCTTTCCTCCTGCGACGGTCCTTAAAGGACACCAGCTTCGTTCTTGAGTTTTTCGACCAGTTCGCTCACGGAGCCAACCTTGATACCGGCTTCACGAGCAGCCGGCTCAGCCGTGGTCACAACCGTCAGACGCGGTGTGATGTCGACGCCGTAATCGTCTGGGGTCTTCTCGTCGATCGGCTTCTTTTTTGCCTTCATGATGTTCGGCAACGATGCATAGCGCGGCTCGTTAAGACGCAGATCGGTCGTAACGATTGCAGGCAGTTTCAACTTCACGGTCTGAAGGCCGCCGTCGACTTCGCGGGTCACATCAACGGTGCTGTCACTAAGATCAACCTTGGATGCAAACGTGCCTTGGCTCCAGCCAAGAAGGGCGGAAAGCATTTGGCCGGTCTGGTTGCAGTCATCATCAATCGCCTGCTTGCCAACAATAACAAGGCCCGGCTCTTCGGCTTCAACAATGCCTTTCAGGATCTTGGCAACAGCCAGCGGCTCGGTTGTTTCGTCCGTTTTGACCAGAATGCCGCGGTCGGCACCCATGGCAAGGCCGGTACGGAGTGTTTCGGTCGCCTGCTGCGGACCAACGGAAACAACAACAACTTCAGTCGCCTTGCCGGCTTCCTTCAAGCGCAGGGCTTCTTCCACGGAGATTTCGTCAAACGGGTTCATGGACATCTTGACGTTGGCAAGATCCACTCCAGAACCGTCCGCCTTTACGCGAACTTTCACGTTGTAATCGATGACCCGTTTTACGGGTACGAGGATTTTCATTTGGTCTCAACCTCTTGCTGGGCCGGCTTTCACCGCACCGCATTAAAGGGCTTGCGCCCGCCCTGTAACGCTTCGTCACAAACGGCGGAAACAAGCCAACCGTGGCGCATGGCGCGGGACGGTACTGACCTACGCGGCACCTGTCAATGACAGCAAAAGGGCTAAAGGCGCAATTTGCCGTGCTTTGCAAAAGTTGCGTCGCAAACATGACATTGCGGCAGCGCGGCAAAATGCAGCAGGCGCAGGCAATCAGCGTCCAGCAAGTGATTGGAGAAATCAGATCCCGTTGGTTTGCGGAGAGAAATTATCTGACACGGGCTCAGCAAAAACCGTGGTCCAGACACCATTTTCATCACGGCATGCCGTGCCCCGAATGGTCATGTCCAGTTTCCCAAACCGGGTTTCCCGCAAATACTGTCGGCACCAATGCCCACTCTTACTCTTGTAGGTCTTGATTGGCGTCAGGATTTCCGACCAGTCTCCATCCTGTCCGATCGCGACCGGTTCTCCGCTGACCTTTGTTTCCAAAGCCTCTTGAACCGTCTGAGCAAGGGCGAGACGTTCCGTCTCCATGTGGACCGCGAGTGAGGCCACGACCTGATCCATCCGGGACTGCATCCAGAAATTCGTGACGGCAAACGTCCCGGCCACCAAAACAAGGGAGGCCGCAAGATACACAATGGCGCGGCTCCAGTGCCTGTCAGATCCGGCTTTCGGCGCCCGGCGGTCGAATTCGCGTTCAATGACGCTCTCAATCCGCTTTATGGTGGCATCCGGAACAGACGGCGGCAGCACCTCTTGAAGCAGCGCCTGATCTGCCGCCATTTGCTTCATCATTTCTGCGCTATCGGCATCGGCTTGAAGACGGATCAGCAATTCATCCCGTGCTTCGGGCGGCATTTCATTGTCCAGGATCAGCCCGATATCCTGCGCCAGGTCCACTTGGCTTTTCTTTTCATCAAACGTCATGACACCACCCCCGTAGATGCCGATTGCGATGCGCCATCCGGCGACTTTCTGGCTTCCAGCCAGTCTCTCAATTTCAACCGTGCGCGGGCCAGCCGGCTGGTGACCGTTCCGATCGGAACCTGAAGCTCTTCGGCAACGTCTTTGTAGCTGCGCCCATCTATGGCGATCATCATCAAGACCGTTCTGTTGTCGTCGTCCAACTGCTCGATAAACCGGCGAACCTGTTGCAATTCCAAGCTGGAAACTGCCGCCCGTTGGCCATCGAACGTGTCGTCGTAATCGAACATCGCTTTCTCAAACAGTCTTGCGCGGTTGGCCGTGTCCCGCTGCATGTTGAAATAAAGATTCTGCAGGATCCGAAACATCCAGCTGTCCAGACGGGTTGCAGGATCAAACTGATCCAGCGACCGAATGGCCCGCTCGCACGTTGTTTGCACCAGATCGTCTGCCTGATCCGGATTCCGGCATAGCCGCAGCGCGAAACTTCTCAGTTTCGGTATCAAACGGATCATGTCCGCTTTCAGTGGTTCATCGGCCAAGAAGTTCTCCGCCACGCCTCTCTCAAACTTTACAACACAGGAGTTAGACTTTTGATCCCGGCTATTTTTTGACTACATTGCAGGAAGGAATGTACCCACTTGAGGGTTCTAAAGGGGAAAGCCGAAACAATCTTCAGATTGTCAGGCGCGCGCAAGCCTTGAAAGACAACGACTACATGGAACACACCCGCCAGACGCCATTGCATGACCGCCTCTCTGCGATGGTCCGACGTCTGCCCGGTGTGGTGGCTGCGGCGCTGGTTTTTTCCTGTGTCTACTTCAGCCCCTTGTTTGACCAGAAAACGACCATCGCCGCAGTCGCGGAATCCGACAGCCGCGGAGGTAGTGACCGGGGCGGCGGTGGCGGTGAAGGCCGTGGCGGCGGCCGCGGTGGCAGCGAGAGGGGTGACCGGGGCGGCGACGACGGCAATGGTCGCGGAGGCGGTGGCCGAGGCGGCAGTGAACGGGGTGGCTCCGACGGAGATAACGACAGTGATGGCGGTCGCGGTGGTAGTGAAAGAGGCGGCGGCGAACGCGGCGGCAGCGAACGTGGCGGCGGTGAGCGCGGCGGCTCCGATGCAGACAACGACGGCGACAGTGATGGCGATGGCGGCCGCGGTGGCAGCGAAAGAGGCGGTGGCGACCGTGGTGGCAGCGATCGCGGCGGGAGCGACCGAGGCGGAAGTGATCGCGGCGGAAATGGCACTGAAAGCGAAGCCCAGAGCGATTCCGGAGATAATGACAACGACGGCGGCAATCGCGGAGGCTCAGATGCGGCTGATGGTGGACGGGCGCCTTCAAATGACAATGACGACGACAATCAGCCGGAGCAATCGCCTGCACCTACTCCTGCCGCACAATCGCCCGCTTCCCAAAGTAGGGGTTTGGTTCCAGGTCGGTCTCAGTTCCAGGGAAACAGCGCGCCTGGCGGCGAACCTTTGTCCGCCAGCGAAGAGAGAGAGGCGATCGACCGGGGGTGGCAATAGCGGGAGAGGTTAAGCGTTGCGAATTCGGGTGGATATAAGGGCGGCACGTATACTCCCGGTCCTAACACTGGTCACAGCTATCAGCGGATGCACAGCCTCGGCACTTGTCGGGCCTGGTACCGGCAGCGGTCTTGCGCGGTCCGATCAAACGATGGCCGAAGCCACGTTCCAAAATGCTCTAGAAACATCCTTGTCGGGAAAAACCAGCTCTTGGCGGAACCAGGAAACCGGCGCCAGCGGATCTGTGACCCCGGTCCGCACATGGAAAACCCGAAGCGGCGTTTATTGTCGGGCCTATCGGGAGAATATCCTGCTCGCGTCCGGAACAAGGCGACAAGACAACGGCACGGCATGTCGCAACAAATCCGGCAAATGGCTGCTTGCTTGAGATCCAGCGTGAGGATTTAGGCTCTCGTTCCCGAGTTTAAATCAATTACCTTCACGCGAGATCCCGATCAAACAGCACCACTCCGCGTCGCCTCATGAAAAAGATGAGGATTGCACCTGCCGCCAAACCGCCGATATGGGCAATCCAGGCGACTTGACTGTCAATCGATGTCGCGATCTGCACGAACTGATAAATGACCCACGCTCCCAAGATCCAGACCGCACGCAGCCGCAACGGAATACGGCCGAACGCGAGCACCCAGATGCGCACGCGCGGGTGCAGCATCAAATAAGCCGCCACCACACCCGATACGGCACCCGATGCGCCGATCAACGGGATTTCAGAACCTGGATCAAGGGCTGCGTAGGCAAAACCACCGGCAGCTGCACACAAGAGATAGAAGACCAGGTAACCGATATGGCCGACCGCATCTTCCACATTGTCGCCGAACACCCAAAGAAACAGCATGTTGCCCAAGAGATGCATGAAGTCGCCATGCAAGAAGGCGTATGTTACGATCCCGGACCATTCAGGCAGCACCTGAAGATGCGGGGCTAGATCACGCAGATCAAAAAAGACCGCTGGCACAAGCCCGTAGGAATAGACCGACGCACTCGCCCCTTCAGATATACCACCGCCTTGCACGACCAGGAAAACCAGCACATTGGCGGCAATCAGCGAAAGATTGACATAAGGCCGCGGCACATGTTTCAGCCGATTGTGATCGTGAAGCGGGAGAAACATGGCTGGAGTCCTGAAATTATGGGCCGGTTAGCGGTTTTTACCCGGAACCCATAACACGTCTTCTTCGCCCTTGTTGTTCAGATAACGGGAGGCAACGAAGAAGTAGTCCGACAGACGGTTCATGTATCGTATGCCGGCCTGATTGATGCTTTCACGGTCAGCCAGTTCGACCATCAAGCGTTCAGCCCGCCGGGAAACCGTTCTTGCGAGATGCAAATGGGCGGAAGCCGCACTGCCACCGGGCAAAACGAAAGACCGCAGCGGCGAGAGATCTGCGTTTAGTTTATCAATCGCTTCTTCAATTGCCGAAACCTGACCATCCGTGATCCGTAGCGGCTCGTAGCCCAGGTCTTGATCGGTTTCCGGTGTGGCAAGATCCGCACCGAGATCAAACAAATCATTCTGGATGCGGTTCAGCACGGCGTCGATGTCCGGAACAACGCTAGCGGTATGCAACCGGGCCATACCAACGATGGCATTGGTTTCATCAACGGTGCCGTAAGCGTCGATCCTCAGATCGTATTTTGGCCGCCGTTCGCCGGAGCCCAGCGCGGTCGTGCCGTTGTCTCCGGTTTTTGTGTAGATCTTGTTCAGTACGACCATGAAATCCCATCCCGCAGAAAAGTTCGTGTTTTCAGCTGGCTTGTCAGCCTTTGCCGAAGAAGTAGAGCCCACCCATCACAAGGACAATCACCAGGAACTGCAATCCGACCCGCCAGCGCATTAATTTTTGAGAGCGATTGGCTGGACCATTGCGGAACATGTTCAAAAGCCCCGCAAACAGCACAAGCGCCACGGCCGCCATGCCGACAAAAATGAGAATATCGTAGATTTGTTCCATCAATTACGTCCTTGTCGTTTCCCGCGTTTCCCTGCAGCAGGTTTGCTGGCCGGATCCGGGTTTTATTCTTCGCCATCCGCCGCCCAGATACAGAACCTGTCCAAAACACGTGTCGGTAGGAGCCGTTTTGCAATCGCCATCACCTTTGTCGGGATGGTGACACGGTATCGCGCTTTTGGCCGATGTGACTCAATGGCGTGGATCAGAGGTTTGGTGACTGCGCTTGGCGGCAATTTGAAGGGACCCGGTTCTTCAGCTTCCATCCGGATCCGGCGTTTTTCGTAAGTCTCGCGGTGAACGGACTGCTTGGACCCCTCTTCGCCAATCCACCGGTCAAAGTTTGCGATCGTGTTCTGCGTGAACCTAGTGTCGATCGGCCCGGGCTCAATAAGCGAAACGTGAATCCCCGTGCCCGCAAGCTCCTGGCGCAAGGTGTCCGTGTAAGCCTCGAGTGCAAATTTGGAAGCCGTGTAGGCGCCCCGGTATTTGAGCGCCACAAAGCCCAAAACAGACGAACACTGCACAATCCGTCCTGACTTCTGGGCACGCATTGCGGGAATGATCTGGCGCGTCAAATCGTGCCAGCCGATGAAATTGGCTTCGAAAAGGGCTCTGAGACCGTCGGTCGGCAGATCTTCCAGTGCCCCCGGGATCGCGTAGGCGCCATTGTTGAAGATGGCATCCAGTTCGCCGTTTGTGGCTTCCAAAACGGCATCAGCTGTCACACGGATCGAATCCGGATCTTCATAATCGAGCTGAAAGGACTCAAACCCCTCATCCTTCAGGCGTTGAACATCTTCCAGCTTGCGTGCGGTTGCGAAGACGCGCCAATTCCGTCCGCGGAGAAGGCGGGCTGATGTTTCGCCAATCCCGGAGGAGCAGCCGGTCATCAAAATAGACCGGTGCTGCGGATAGCTGGAATTTTGATCGTTCATGCAAGCGCTGCCCAGGAAACCTAGCGGAGACGTCATCTCCTATCAGATCGGGTCTCCTGAAAGCAATTTCGGCACTGGCCCGGCAAAACCGGATGCTTCCTTGATGAACTGGCTTTTCAGGCTCGGCATCCGGTCAACCAGCCCAAGGCCGAAGTCTCGCGCAGCCCGGAGGATATCAATATCGTTTGAAAACAGACGGTTAAGAACGTCCGTCACCACGCCCATCTGGAACGTGTCGAACCGACGCCACCGTTGGTAGCGCTCCAGAACGTCAAATGCGCCAATGTCCTGACCGAGACGGCGGGCATCAATGATGACTTCCGCAAGCGCTGCAACATCCTTGAACCCGAGGTTCAATCCCTGGCCTGCGATGGGATGAATGCCGTGGGCCGAATCACCGATCAGGGCAAAGCGCGGTTTCACGAACTCGCGTGCCAGCTTCAAACCAAGCGGATAGGCCTGGCGCGGGCCGTCAACTTCCAAAGTCCCAAGGTGATGACCAAAACGGCGCTCCAGCTCCAACTCGAAGGTGAAATCATCGGAGCGGACCAGGCGATCGGCATCGGACGTCTTTTCCGTCCAGACAAGAGACGAGCGGTTGCCCGGCAGTGGCAGAATGGCAAAGGGTCCGGCAGGCAGAAAGTGTTCTTCGGCGCGGCCATTGTGTGGACGCTCGTGCTTGATCGTCGTCACAATGCCCGACTGCTTGTAGTCCCAATTGACCGTCCGAATGCCTGCGAGGTCCCGCAATTTGGAACGGACACCATCTGCAGCGATCAAAAGGCGGGTTTTCAGAACTTTGCCATCGTTGAGTTCCAGATCCACGTGATCCGGATTGTTCCGGAACGTCGCCGCGCTGTTGGGCGCAAATAACACTGTTCCGAGCGCTTTGGCTGCTTTGTAGAGCGCAGGCATCATGACACCGTTGGGCATCATGGTCGCGAATGGTTCGCCATCGGTCGCTTCACCGTCAAAGGTCAGAAAAACAGGACGCACCGCATCGCGCAGTTTGCTATCCGTAACGATCATCTCGTTGATCGGCTGGCCTTTATCGGAGATTTTCTCCCAGATGCCGAGCTGGGTCAGCATTCGGGACGCGGCCGCTGCAATGGCGGATGCGCGCGGATCCTTGTCGAGGGTATTCATCGGCTTTGGATCAACAACAGCACATTTGAGGCCCGGATCCCCTTGCTTCAGCGCGAGCGCCAGCGACAGGCCAACATAGCCGCCGCCTGCGATGACGACATCAAACATCTCGTCGCTCTTTTTGGATCTTGCCATTGCTTACAAACTCCTCGCCCCTCGTTTCCGTTGGGGCATCTTGACTTTAACGTCAACACACGTCCAAGACTTCATCAAACCGGCGGCTCACCCGGCCACTGTCCCCATTGTTCTATTTAACAGGAACCGCGCCGATGAATACGGCCATTGACAACCTTCTGCACATTCTCGACCTGGAACCTCTGGAACACAATCTGTTTCGTGGTCGCAGCCCCCAAGTCGGCTGGCAGCGTGTTTTTGGCGGCCAGGTGATTGGCCAGGCGCTGGTTGCCGCCTCCCGCACGGTTGTCGAAGACCGCCATGTTCACTCCCTACATGGGTATTTTTTGCGGCCCGGCGATCCTTCGGTGCCGATCATTTATGAAGTCGACCGGATCCGTGATGGCGGCAGCTTCACCACCCGCCGGGTGGTCGCCATTCAGCACGGCCATGCGATTTTCTCCATGTCCGCCTCCTTTCAAGTGCGCGAAGAGGGGCTGGAGTACCAGGCTGACATGCCGGATGTGCCGGGACCGGATGACCTGCCGAGCGAACAGGAATTGAAAGAAAAATTTCTGGCGTTTGCCCCGGAGAACGTCAAACGCTACTGGGAGCGCGAACGACCAATTGAAATGCGCCCGGTCGACATGACCCACTATTTCAGCAAGAAACCGTTGCCGGCCCAGCAATATGTTTGGGTGCGCGCGAGTGACCCTTTGCCGGATGATGAGCGCATTCACCAGTGTGTTCTGGCCTATGCCTCTGACATGACACTGCTCGACACGTCCTTGTTCCCGCATGGCACGTCGGTCTTCAGTCCAAAAATCCAGGCCGCCAGCCTGGATCACGCCATGTGGTTTCATCACCCGTTCCGCGCCGATGAATGGCTGCTCTACGCGACCGACAGCACCAGCTCCTCCGGGTCACGAGGCATGAACCGCGGCCTGCTCTACACCCAGGATGGCAAGCTCATCGCCTCGACGGCCCAAGAAGGCTTGATCCGGTTGCGGAAGAAAGAGGCTGAGTGAAATCGCATAATGCGTTGCCGTCCCGACCTTGTGCCGGGACCGGAACCAAAAGCCCCCGTCTCAGTGCCGGGGTGGCATGGAGTAGTCAGCGGCGGCTTAACAACCAATGAAATACCGCCTTAGATGGCAAGTCACCTGACCCAATGGGAGAGGTAGCTCTGCACTACTGGATGAATTTATTCTGCCATGAAGGCTGAAGACTAACGTGGCGGGCTCGTAAATCCGGACACCGCAAGCGGGTTGTTCAGCATGGCATCACTATCCGGCGTGTCGGGTCGGAGCGCTCCGGAAAAGGCTTCGAACATCTTGCGGACGAACCCCTCAGGCAGATCCTTGGTGATGAACACCATCCGGGTCCGCCGGTCCTCATCCGGCCAGGCGTCCAGCGTTGCCGGTGGGTGGAAGACGTGCTGAACGCCATGAATAACGACAGGCCGGTCCGGATCCTCGGCAAGCTGCACAATGCCCTTGACCCGCAGAAGCTTTGGGCCGTGCGCCGAACGCAGCAGATCCAGAAACATTTCCAGCGCTGACGCCGACACCGGCCGGTCGGTCGAAAGGGTAAAGGCCCGGATCGCGTCGCTATGCCGGTTTATGTCATGCGCATGATCGTGGCCGTGATGGTGGTGCCCATGGTGGTGATCGCCATCATGGTGATGATGTCCATGAGAATGAACATGATGGTTCGGCTCATACGCCTCCGCGTTCAGCCAGTTGGCAACGTCCGGGATCTTGGTCTCCGGATTGTAAAGCCCTGCATTGAACAGCGTTTCCGGCGTCGCTTCACCGGCCTGGGTATCGAGCACCTTCGCGCCCGGGTTCAAAGCAAGAAGTCGGGATTTCAGATCCGAAAAGTTCCTCTGGCTCTCCTCACTGTTGAGCAGATCCGTCTTGGTGAGCACGATCCGGTCCGCAACTGCGGCCTGTTTTTTGGCTTCTTCATGCTCATCGAGCGTGGAGAGCCCGTTGACGGCATCCACCAGTGTCACAACGCTGTCCAGCCGGTAGCGCATCACCAGATACGGGTGCAGAATGATCGTGTGAAGGATCGGCGCAGGGTCCGCGAGGCCTGTGGTTTCGATCACCACCCGGGTCAACCGTTCGGTCCGCCCGTTGTCCAGATGGCGCAGCAGGTTTTCAAGCGTGGTTACGAGATCGCCGCGGATCGTGCAGCACAAACACCCCGACGACAACTCAACGATGCCGTCGCCTGCCTGATCGACAAACAGATGATCAAGCCCGATCTCACCGAATTCATTAATGATGACGGCCGTATCGGCCATGGCCGGATCCTGAAGGATATGGTTCAGGAGCGTTGTTTTTCCCGCACCCAGAAACCCGGTCAGGACAGACACGGGGATCGGCGGCTTGGGAACTCTCGCCGGTTTTTCAGATACGGGGGATGCGTCCGCAACGCTCATGCACTCGCTCCATAGAAACCCGGAGCATACTCTCATCGATGAAATGAGGTGTGGCGGACGTCAAAAAACCGCCTGTGCTCCACAAGGGGCTATGGCTAGCATCTGTGAGGGCGCAGCGTCAAAGCAGAAAGCCTGATGCTTGGGGACGTCGAATAATTGGAGTCGCGCTGGACAATATCAGCCGGCGTTCAGAACGTGGATCTCGCCGCTCTTTGTCTCGGTATCGTCGTCAGACAGCTCAGCGGCGTCATCGCCGGAAAGATCCATCGGGGTCAGGTCTTGCGCGAGATCTGCTTCTTCCGGCGCACCGTCTTCCATTTCTGTCTCGTCGATCACCATCCGGACAGCTTCCGCAGCCTTTCGTAAAGTTGCGATAACGTCTTCGACCGATGTGCCTTCTTCCAGCTGGTCTGCAGACAATTCTGCAAGGCTCGCAAGGGCGCGGATTGTGGCAGTTGATCTCGGTTCTATCATGCGGTGATCTCTCGATCCTCATCAACACGGCGTTTCTTCGCCTATAGCAGCACCTCTTGTGCTGCAGCTGACGATCCGGCAAGGCAATGACCTCAATTCAGATCGACGCTTACTGCATCGTTAAAGAACAGCGTTAAAAATAAGTTAAGCAAACCAGAGAGTGATCCAGTTCCCGCTGTCAAACCAAGGGGATTTAGTTGGATCGCGACGGACTCGGCGCAGGAACGGGCACCGTGAAATCAAGCCCTTTTCTAAAGATCGAGCCGGGAGCCGTCCGCGACGTATCCACCGCAGATCCAGGTTGTTGCGCTGTCGCCTCGACTTGAGGGATAGATCCGGCACCTGCCTGTGCAGTCTGCGGAGTACCAGTTGTTCCAATGGGTTGGGCTGTCTGCAACTGGTTGCGAATCTTGATTTCTGCCAAACGGATCGGATTGGCCGTCGGCAAAGGAATGTCTTCGGCAGGTACCGAAGCACTGACGACCGGTGTGCCTTTCGGATTGCCGAGCCCAACCGGCAACGGCTTGTAAGCAACCCGGCGTGGTCCCAAAGTTCGATCGAGGATCTTGGCCCAGTCCGGCTTCCCGTTCGACTTGGTAAAGCTGCTGGTATCGACCTTGGCCTCTTTCGGGTTCTTTTGTTTACCGAAGAACAGCAAACCGCCGCCGCTTGGCTCATTCTGCATGTCGTAACGAGCCATATACTGCTTGGAACTCAGCTTCTTGTTCCGACGGCAATATCCGTCGGCCGGCGGATTGCCCGATGAACCACTGAGACTCTTCACATTCTGGCCGCGGCTGCCCTTTCGGAACCCTTCATCAAACAATTGCCGGGCAAAGGCTGTCCGCTCAAGACCAGAAGACGCGCCCATGATGATTGCAATGAGCGTTCGTCCTCGGCGGGTTACCGAGGACGCAACATTAAAACCGGAATTGCAGATGTAGCCGGTCTTCATACCGTTGGCGCCCGGAACCCGCAGCAGGAACTCCCGGTTGGCAGAGCGCAAGGTTTTCTTACCGAACCGGATGCCTGGATGTTTGTAAAACTCTCGCGACTCCGGAAAATCCGCGCGCAGAGCCATAGCAAGGATCGCCATATCTCGCGCTGTCGTGACCTGGCGGTTGTCCGGAAGGCCATGCGGATTTGTAAAGCGGGTGTTCGTCATTCCCAACCGGCGGGCTTCGGCATTCATCTCTGCAAGAAAGGCGCTTTCTGATCCAGAGACTGCTTCGCCCAGTGCAACCGACACGTCATTGGCCGATTTGATCAGGATGATCTTCAGCGCTGTGTCGATGGTGAATTTCGTGCCAACCTTGAAACCCATTTTGCTGGGTGGTTCAGCTGCCGAGTTTTTGGATTGTACAACAGCAGAATCCAGGGCAACCCGCCCTTCGCGGATCGCCTTGAAGGTCACATAGGCCGTCATCATCTTGGTCAAGGACGCCGGATACCATTTGCGGGTCGCGTTTTTCTGGTCCACCACCGCGCCGTTGCGGGCATCCACGAGGATGTATGTGCCGATTTCCGCTCGAGCTGGCGCAGCTATCAGAAACAATCCGAGGGTTGCCACCAGAATGGGCAGGGCTGATCGACGGCCGAATAAGCTTGCGTACACCGGAAATCCTCGCTGTCTTCCCATGGGCGAACACGACTGCTTCAAATCAAAAGCACCTTAGCGGAAAGTTCCAATTAAAAAACCGGATCATAGACGCAAGAGCAACCCTTGCCATGGAGTCATCCAGCGGCAATCTTTTGAGCACCCGCTTATTTTTTGTGCAAATCAGCTTCGTGATAACAAGAATAGTTTCGATTTATCAGCACTTTGAAGGCTAATTGCCGTCAGTATTCTACATGACCCGTCTTGGCCCGGTTGTTGCTACTGCTGGAAACGACAAGATGCCGGTTTCGCCTGACCGTGGACAATCAAACATAGAGCGGGCACGGTAGAAAGAAGAACGAGACGAGTCCGAAGCGGGGAGGCTTCCAGGATGTATGATGCTGCAACAGCATCGGAAATTGGAAAAACCACGCCTGCAATGCAGCGGGTGCGTGGCATTGCACGTGTCTCCTTCGCAAACACCGCCGGTCAAACCCGGCTGAAAGATCTTTTCCAAAGCGGCTCCGCGAAAGTCCGGCTCCCCAAGGTCTATGGTGAACCCGCGACGGCCGTCCTGATCAACACAGCTGGCGGCCTCACCGGCGGTGATCGCATGGATTATGACATCGCAATCGGCGCAGATGCTCACGCAATCGTGACAACCCAAACTGCCGAACGGGCTTACCGCAGTTTAGGGACCTCCGCAGAAGTAACGAGTCAGCTGTCTGTTGGTGCGGAAGCTACGTTGGAATGGTTGCCTCAGGAAACGATTCTGTTTGAAAACTCGAGCGTTTCGCGCCGGATATCTGCAGACCTTACCGGTTCCGCCCGGCTCCTGATCCTGGAAAGTGTTGTTCTGGGTCGCGCCGCCATGGGCGAACAGCTGACCCGGGTGTTTTTCAAGGACAGCTGGCGGATCCACCGGGATGGCAAGCTTGTCTTCGCCGACGATCTGCGTCTCAACGGTGACCCAAGCGACTTCTTTTCCGGTCCGGCAACCGGTCAGGGCGCAAAGGCCATGGCAACCCTGTTGGACTGCGCACCTGACGCCGAAGACAGACTGGAAAATGCCCGAAGCTGCCTGGAAGGCGCTTCATCTGGCTCTGTTCAAGCAGCCGCAAGTGCCTGGAACGGGCATCTCATCTTACGCTTTGTTGCCACCGACAGCCGGGCTCTACGACTGTCGTTGATGGCCTTTCTTGAAACCTATCGGTCGGCCCGCCTGCCGCGCGTTTGGTACTGTTAATTCTGGAGGACTTCCGTGAACCTGACACCAAGGGAAAAAGACAAGCTGCTGATATCCATGGCAGCCATGGTAGCCCGCCGGCGACTTGAGCGCGGCGTAAAGCTGAATCACCCTGAAGCTATTGCCCTGATCACGGATTTTGTCGTCGAAGGAGCCCGGGACGGGCGCAGCGTCGCTGATCTGATGGCTGCAGGCGCCAAGGTTCTCACCCGCGACCAAGTCATGGAAGGGGTCGCGGAAATGATCCACGATGTTCAGGTCGAGGCAACCTTTCCGGACGGAACCAAGCTTGTGACCGTACACGAACCGATCCGCTGATTTGACCAAAGGAGATTTGTTATGACCAGAGTTATCACTGCGGCATCTGCCCTGGCACTTTCTACAGGCTCGGCCTTGGCTCATCCCAGCATTCAAGAGCATGCTCATCCCCACACCGATGCGGCCAGCTATTTCACTGTTGAGACCCTCCTCATCTTTGCCGTCGGTCTGTCAATTGGCGCAACGCTCGCCTGGATGAAGCGCAGAAAGGATCTGGACCAATGATCCCGGGAGAAATCTTTGCAGCGGACGGTGAGATAGAGCTGAATGCCAGACTGGAGACGCTGTCGCTGGATGTATCGAACACCGGCGACCGCCCGATACAGGTGGGTAGCCACTATCATTTCGCAGAAACGAACCCTGGGCTCTCCTTCGACCGAGATGCTGCCATGGGCATGCGCCTCGACATTCCCGCCGGGACAGCTGTACGGTTTGAGCCGGGGCAAACCCGGTCCGTGACCCTGGTTCCATATCGCGGGGACCGCACGGTCTATGGCTTCAATCAGAAAGTCATGGGCAAGCTTGAAGGGTAAGCCAAATGCGTTTCCTTGTTGTAGGTCTGGCAGTTGTTGTTTTTGGTGGAGCATTTGCACCTGCTGTCCAAGCGCAAGATGTTAATTGCAAAGAACCGCAAACGCAGTTGGATATGACCATTTGCGCCAAGAAGGACTGGGAAGCAGCGGATGTGGAGCTGAATGCGGCCTACAAATCAGCCATGGCAGCAATGAAGCAGACAGACAGCTACCTTTCGGGTGACCTCAAGGGAGCCGCCGAAACGCTGAAAGCGGCCCAGCGCGCCTGGATCCCGTTCCGCGACAAGGCCTGTGAGTCCTATGGCTTTCTGGCCCGCGGCGGATCCATGGAGCCGATGCTGGTGTTGCAATGCCGGGCGGATCTGACACGCCAACGCACATCCGAGCTGAAAGACCTGACACAGGGGCTTGGGAATTAATGCGTTTTTGGAGCCAAGCATTCCTACCAGCCGTCCTCTTGAGCCTTTGCGTGCCCGCCCTTGCCGACGACAAGATTGATTGCGGTTACCCGCTGAACAATTCGGAACGCACATACTGCGCGGAAAAGGCACTGGATCAGGCAAACCAGGATCTGACGGCGGCTTATGAACGCGCACTGGCGAAGATGACGGAGGTCGACGCCTCTCTGCCTGAGCATTTGAAGGGAAGCCCGGTGGCTCTGAAGGCTGCGCAAGAGGCCTGGGCCGATTTCCGCGAGAAGGACTGCACCGCTTACAGTTTTCCCTTCAGAGGCGGCACTCGCGGCGACGAACTCTACCGCAACTGCATGATCGTCATGACCATGCAGCGCATCGATGATTTGAACGCCATGGTCGAGGACTATGGCGGCTGACAGACATTGGTCTGATAGCTGATTGGAGACATGAATGGCTTATAAGATGTCCCGCGCCGCCTATGCGGACATGTTTGGACCGACCACCGGGGACCGGTTGCGACTGGCCGATACCGATCTCATCATCGAGGTGGAGAAGGATTTCACGACCTACGGCGAAGAAGTAAAATTCGGCGGCGGCAAGGTGATCCGTGACGGCATGGGGCAGAGCCAGGCACCGAGGTCCGCAGGCGCGGTCGATACCGTCATCACCAATGCGCTGATTGTTGATCACTGGGGAATCGTGAAAGCCGATGTCGGCCTCAAGGACGGCCGCATCGTCGGCATCGGCAAAGCAGGCAATCCGGATGTCCAGCCGGGCGTCGATATCATCGTCGGACCAGGTACGGAAGCCATTGCCGGGGAAGGCAAGATCCTAACCGCTGGTGCGCTCGATGTTCATATCCACTTCATTTGCCCGCAGCAGATCGATGATGCACTGATGTCCGGCGTGACCACCATGCTCGGCGGCGGCACAGGGCCGGCAACCGGCACCAACGCCACCACATGCACGCCGGGCCCCTGGCACATCACCCGGATGCTGCAATCGGCCGACAGCTTCCCGATGAACCTTGCCTTTGCCGGGAAAGGCAACGCGTCTTTACCAGCAGCGCTCGAAGAACAAATCCTCGCCGGTGCATCCGCGTTGAAACTCCATGAGGACTGGGGCACCACCCCGGCAGCCATCGACACGTGTCTCTCCGTTGCGGACGAATACGATGTCCAGGTGATGATCCACACAGACACGCTGAACGAATCCGGCTTCGTCGAAAACACCAAGGCCGCGTTCAAGGACCGCACCATCCACGCCTTCCATACCGAAGGCGCCGGCGGCGGCCATGCCCCGGACATCATCAAGGTCTGTGGCGAAACGAATGTCCTTCCGTCCTCGACCAACCCGACCCGCCCCTATACGGTGAACACGCTGGAAGAGCATCTCGACATGCTCATGGTCTGCCACCACCTCGACAGCTCGATCCCAGAAGATGTCGCCTTTGCCGAAAGCCGGATCCGCAAGGAAACGATTGCGGCGGAAGACATTCTGCATGACATGGGCGCCTTCTCGATCATCGCCTCGGACAGCCAGGCGATGGGCCGGGTTGGCGAGGTGATCATCCGCACTTTGCAGACGGCCCACAAGATGAAGGTCCAGCGCGGCCGTTTGTCCGATGAAGCAGGCGAAAACGACAATTTCCGCGTCAAACGCTACATGTCCAAGATCACCATCAATCCGGCAATTGCGCACGGTCTTGACGAACACATTGGGTCCATCGAAGTCGGCAAACTCGCAGATCTCGTGCTTTGGGACCCGAAATTTTTTGGCGTTAAACCAGACATGGTCATGAAACTCGGCACAATCGCCGCCGCCCCGATGGGCGATCCGAATGCCTCGATCCCGACCCCGCAACCGGTGCATTACCGGCCGATGTTTGGCGCATTCGGCAAGGCCATGACCCAGAGCCGGGTAACCTTCGTCTCCAAGGCCGCCTATGACAACGGTGTCAAGGACAAGGCCGGTCTCGACAGTCTGGTTCTGCCCGTCAAAAACGTGCGCAGCGGTATCTCCAAGAAATCCATGGTTCTGAACGACGCCACCCCGCATGTTGAGGTGCATCCAGAGACATATGAAGTGCGTGCCGACGGCGAGTTGCTGACCTGTGAACCGGCGGACGTTTTGCCAATGGCACAGCGCTACTTCCTGTTCTAATCTCCCAAAAAACACGCAAAGGGAGAAACGAATGTACAAGATTGTCGGCTATCCGCAGACCCGGGCTATGCGCGTCATGTGGCTTTTGGAGGAATTGGGCGAACCATATGAAATCGATCCGGCAATGCCCCAATCTGCGGGCATTCGCGAGGTCAATCCGGCCGGAAAGGTGCCAGTGCTGATTGACGGCGATCTGGTACTCCCGGAATCCATCGCCATCTGCCAATATCTAGCCGACAAGCATGGAAAGTTTACCTTTCCGGCAGGCACCAAAGAGCGCGCCATCCAGGACAGCTTCACGCAACTGGCGGTAGACGTTCTGGAAGGGGCACTCTGGACGGCAGCCAAGAACAGTTTCATTCACCCGAAAGAACTTCGCGTTCCAGAGATCAAGCCTGTCTGCAAGGCGGAATTCGCTGAAGGTTTACGGATCCTCGACGCGCGTATGGGCGAGGGGCCATATGTCATGGGTGAGACTTTCACCGTGCCAGACATCATCATCGGCCATTGCGGCGGATGGGCGGTTACCGCCAAGTTCGACCTGCCAAAAGAAGGCCGCATCTACGACTACTTCAAGGCCCTTCGCAACCGCCCCGGCTACAAGGCCATGATGGCCAAGGTCGTTGCGGCTGCAGCGGCCTAGAGGATCGGGCATTTTGATGAAAACGCCCAAAGCTCATCTAACAGGAAGGATTTCATGATCCGGGTTGCCAGCATCAAACCGGCCGGTGAATGGACCGGTCAATCCGCAGACACGATCACGCTGGATCGCGAAGACCGTCATCGCCGCCGTGCGGCAATGACGGGAGCAAATGGCCTTACTTTTCTTCTGGATGAGGCAAATGCGGTTCATCTTCATCATGGGGACGGCCTCGTTCTGGAAGACGGCCGGATCATCGAAGTGCTGGCGGAGCCGGAAGACCTGGTCGAGATCCTTGCCGAGAACACGGCGCATCTTGTGAAGATCGCCTGGCATCTCGGCAACCGGCATCTGCCGACCCAATTGATGGGCGACACACTGCGCATAAGGCGGGATCACGTGATTGAGGACATGGTCGAGAAACTCGGCGGCAAGCTGACCGCCTTGAGTGCCCCTTTCGATCCGGAGGGCGGGGCCTATGGTCACGGCCAGACGCATGGCCATAGCCACGATCACGGGCACACGCACTCGCATGGCTGAGTTCATTAAAACCGATTGCTGGGGTGTCATCCCGGCCGCCGAGCCGGGATCCACTCGCGTGCCCGCTTGCCGAAGCTCCCGCGATTCTAAACCAGACTCTCTGCAAGTGATTGGATCCCCGCTCAAGGCTGGGATGACGGGAGAAGTTGGTGGTTACCAATGACAGGTGCCTTGTCCCAATCTGCGCTTTACCGGCTGCTGACGTTTCTCTCTCCAGCCTTTCCGGTTGGGGCGTTCACCTATTCACATGGGCTGGAACAGGTCATCGACGCCGGCGGTGTCAGTTCCGCCGAAGAGCTACAGAGTTGGCTCAAGGACATACTGACCCACGGTGCCGGTCGAAGCGATGCAATCCTGATGAGCCAGACCTACCGGGCGGCGTTTGCCGGATCACTCGAGGACGTCCGGGAACTGGCAGAGCTTGGCCTCGCGCTCCAGCCTTCAAAGGAACGGCATCTGGAAACATCCGCTCAAGGCTCGGCATTTATTGACACTGTGATTGCGAGCTGGCCGCCGGACTCACAAACCACAGCAGGGGCTGTTTTCAGCAGCCTGACCATTGAAAACAGTCAGACGCGTCTGACCGAGTGGCCCTATCCAGTCGCGTTAGGTCTGATCTGCGCAGCCCATGAGCTGCCGGAAGACGCAAGCCTGACGGCCTTTCTCCACTCCATTACGGCCAATCTCATCTCGGCGGCTGTCCGCGCTGTGCCGCTTGGGCAAAACGAGGGCCAACGGGTGCTGGCCGCACTGGAACCAGTCATCTCGGAAGTGGCTGACGATGCGATGTGCGCCGGTCTTGACGACCTTGGCACCTCCACCTTTCTCGCCGACATCGCCTCCATGGCGCATGAAACACAATATTCGAGGTTGTTCCGCTCATGAAATCTCAAAACGGTCCCTTGCGCGTCGGCATCGGTGGCCCAGTCGGCGCCGGAAAAACGACACTGACAGACAGGCTCTGCAAGGCCATGCGCGAACGCTATTCGCTCGCCGTTATCACCAACGACATCTACACAAGCGAAGATGCCGAAGCGTTGATGCGCAGCCAGGCACTCACCAGCGACCGGATCCGCGGCGTGGAAACCGGCGGTTGCCCGCACACAGCCATCCGAGAAGATGCCTCGATCAATCTCGCCGCGGTCAAGGATCTCAACGATAAAATCCCGAACCTCGACCTGATCCTGATAGAGTCCGGCGGCGACAATCTGGCGGCCACTTTTTCACCGGAGCTTGCAGACCTGACGATCTATGTCATCGATGTAGCAGCAGGTGAGGAAATTCCTCGAAAAGGCGGTCCCGGCATCACCCGCTCGGACCTGTTGGTTATCAATAAAACGGATTTGGCCCCCTATGTCGGCGCAGATCTAAACGTGATGGACCGGGACGCGGCCAAAATGCGCAAGGCCCGACCGTTTGTTTTCGCCAACATGCGAGCCGGAGATGGTATAGAAAAGATCGTGGAGTTCATCGTCGAAAAGGGCGGTCTTTAGGTGTGACACCGGCAGAAACTGTTCAGCTTTGCGCAAGAAATAATGCGCTTTGGTGCGATGCCGTCCTGAGAGCTGCCGGCGCAAAAACAGATTTTCACCATGGCTACTGGCACGCCTCCGGCAAACAAGTTCCTCTGTTCCCAAACATCGTCACATTGAACGCAGAGCACAGTGCAGATCTATCTGCTGCGCTTGCCGCACTCCCTTCCAAAGCAGCGGTGAAGGACAGTTTCGATTGCCTCGATCTCCGCACGTCCGGTTTTGAGAAACTTCTGACCGGCACCTGGCTGTTCCGGTCACAGGAAGGCACACGAAAACCTGCTTCGCCGCCGGACTGGCAAAAAGCACAGACCTCAGAGGCGCTCGGTAAATGGCTTACGGCGTGGAATAGGAGCGAAAATCTTCATAAGCTTTTTCCGCCAAATCTGCTGGAGTTTCCGGACATTGATTTTGTATCCATCCGGAGGGACGACAAAATTCAGGGCGGCGCGGTCCTGAATTACGGCCCATCTCACGCAGGCAAGGATGTTGTTGGTGTTTCCAACATCTTCCATCGCAAAAGCTGGCTTTATGGAGCCCTCCATGCGCTCATCGAGCCGTTCCCGCATCGACCAGTTTGCACATATGAAACCGACATAGAGCTGTTGCCCGTCTATCGCCAGATCGGTTTTGAGAATGTTGGAACCCTAACGGTCTGGCAAAAGCTTTGATTCTGGCTTCAGATGCCTCGCATTTTTGACAGGTCCTTTTCTAGCCAGTGCGCTTGATCTCCGGCCTTATTGATTTCATTGTACGTCCGAAAAGAGCGCACCGCAGTGCTTTAGGGAGAGTCCAAACATGATGTTCGACGGGATCAATTTGCTGGCAGCCGGAGGCGCAGCAATTGCCTCATTTATCGTCGGCGCGATCTGGTACGGTGTTCTTGGAAAAGCCTGGATGAAAGCCGCTGGTTTAACCGAAGAACAGACACGGCCGAACCCAGTCACGATGATTATTGCCTTTTTGTGCCAAGTGGTTATGGCCATCGTTTTTGCCGGGATCATTTATCACACCGGCGAAGTGACGGTCCGTGCAGGCATCATCTCGGCCATCATGGTCTGGATCGGGATCGTGATGACAACCCAAATCATCAACCACCGCTTTCAAAGCCAGCCGTGGGCCCTGACTGCAATTGACGGCGGTCATTGGCTCTTGGTTCTGCTGGTTCAGGCAGTCGTCATCGGGCTGCTATCGCCCATTGTCATTGCCTGACGCGAGCGTAAATCCTTACGTATTTGAACGCACTAGACCAATGTCGCGCCTACGAAAGTACGAAAGTTAAGTTATGGACGCTGGGGAAGGCCATACGCATAATGGCCACCGGCAAATAAGACTGGCGGGAGGAGAGCAAATGCGACCGCCGGTTCAAATCGGGGTTTCTGGGAGGTCCTAAATGTCCGCATCTGTTTTTCCCGTTCCAGCGGAAGTAGCCGCACGGGCGCATGTCGATAACGCGAAATATCTGGAAATGTATCAGCAGTCGGTGAGCGACCCGGATGGCTTCTGGGGCGAACACGGCAAGCGTGTCGACTGGATCAAGCCTTTCACCAAGGTAAAGAACACCTCTTACGACTACCACAATGTCTCGATCAAATGGTTTGAAGACGGCACATTGAACGTCTCTGCCAACTGCATCGACCGCCACCTGGCAACGCGCGGCGATCAGCCTGCGATCATCTGGGAAGGTGACGACCCGTCCGAAAGCAAGGTGATCACCTATAAGCAGCTGCACCACGAGGTGAACAAGTTCGCCAACGTGCTGCATGCCCAGGGCGTAAAAAAAGGCGACCGTGTTACGATCTACCTGCCGATGATCCCGGAAGCGGCTTACGCGATGCTGGCCTGTTCCCGGATCGGCGCGATCCACTCCATCGTTTTCGGCGGGTTTTCTCCGGACAGCCTCGCCCAGCGCATCGAAAGCTGCAAGAGCAACTGCGTGATCACGGCCGATGAAGGCCTGCGCGGCGGCCGCAAGGTTCCGCTGAAGCTGAATGTCGACAAGGCTGCGGAAAAGGCGCCGGTCGACAGCGTCATCGTCGTCAAACGCACCGGCGGCGACATTTCCATGCAGGACGGCCGGGACGTCTGGTACCACGACGAAGCAGACCGCGTGTCCGATCATTGCGATCCGGTTGAAATGAATGCGGAAGATCCGCTCTTCATCCTCTATACGTCCGGATCCACGGGCCAGCCGAAGGGTGTGGTCCACACAACCGGCGGATATCTCGTCTACGCCTCGATGACCCACCAGTATGTCTTCGACTATCAGGATGGCGACATCTACTGGTGTACGGCGGACGTGGGCTGGGTCACCGGACACAGCTACATCGTCTATGGTCCGCTCGCCAACGGCGCGACCACGCTGATGTTCGAAGGCGTGCCGACCTATCCGGATGCCGGCCGTTTCTGGCAGGTGTGCGAAAAGCACAAGGTCAACATTTTCTACACAGCCCCAACCGCAATCCGCGCCCTGATGGGGGCTGGCGATGATTTCGTCAACAAGTCGGATCTGTCGTCACTGCGCCTTCTTGGTTCTGTCGGTGAGCCGATCAACCCGGAAGCCTGGAACTGGTATTACAACGTCGTCGGCAAGCAGAACTGCCCGATTGTAGACACTTGGTGGCAGACGGAGACCGGCGGCATCCTGATCACGCCGCTGCCAGGCGCGACTGACCTGAAGCCAGGCTCTGCGACCCGTCCGTTCTTCGGCGTGCAGCCGGCCGTTGTCGATGCGGAAGGCAACTTCCTGGAAGGCGCGACCGAAGGCAATCTGGTCATCACCGACAGCTGGCCGGGCCAGATGCGCACGGTATACGGTGACCACGACCGTTTCGTGCAGACGTATTTTGCCACCTACAAAGGTCTCTACTTCACTGGTGACGGCTGCCGCCGGGACGAAGACGGCTACTACTGGATCACCGGCCGTGTCGATGACGTGATCAACGTTTCCGGCCACCGCATGGGCACTGCAGAAGTGGAGAGCGCACTTGTTGCCCACGAAAAGGTCTCAGAGGCCGCCGTGGTCGGTTATCCGCACGACATCAAGGGGCAGGGCATTTACGCCTATGTCACGCTGATGGAAGGTGAAGAACCAACGGATGAGCTGAAAAAAGAACTCGTCAAACATGTCCGGGCAGAAATCGGCCCCATCGCCTCACCGGACCTCATTCAGTTCTCACCAGGCCTGCCGAAGACCCGCTCGGGCAAAATCATGCGCCGCATCCTGCGCAAGATCGCCGAGGACAGCTTCGACAATCTCGGCGACACCTCGACACTGGCAGACCCGGCCGTGGTCGACGACCTGATCGACAACCGTCAGAACCGGGCGTAAACACATTCAGTCCGGTACCCCGAAAACACAAAAGGCCCGTTTAACGACGGGCCTTTGCATTCTATATATTCTGCATTATCACTTCGAGAGATATATATTCTGAACTTTTTTCGCAATATTTGAAAAAGCCTGAATAAGACCGTCTCTCGAGCTCGCTTGATAATAACTTTCCGGACTTGCGCAAGACTGCATATTTCTTGCACCTACTGAATTACTATTATTACCAAAGTAAACACCAAATACCGTTATCCCCGCGTCTTTCATTTTGTCACAGTATTCGCGATGCCTTTGCGATGATGTTCCATTGTATCCACCACTGCCAGATCCTGTTTCGACCCATACTTTCGGATCATAATTCCAACAGGTGTACCAATTGCACCTCCGATCTGTCTGATAGAAATGCCTATTGTTATCACCATCGGTCATCATGATTGCAAATTTTAATACCTCTGTATTGGTATATGTAGCCGCAACACTTTCTGTTGGCCAAACATTCGCAAAGTTGGGGGACAGGGTATTCCAACCCCAAATCGCTCCGGTTTGACCCGCAGTACCACCAGTGGCTTGGAGCGCTGCAATGGCAGGCGTCAGTAAGTCACGATCGTTTGTCAGAGGAATAAGTTGTGAAGAGGCTGGACAGCGGTTAGTGCTACCGTAGTTGCCACCATCGCCAAAAAATGTCTCTCTTGGAGGCGGGTTGGCATCGATGTAGTAATTGTAGGCTGCATCAGTATATCGAACCCTGTATGGTCCATAGTCCTCACGTTCAGTTACACAATATCCTGCAACAGGATAATATTCTCCACCCATTACTTTGCTCGCATATGAACCTAGGTTTACACCTTGGCTGTACGGAACAAGAGAAATGCGGACCTTTGCTTCTTCTTTTTCAAGATCTTCCGGTAGCAGAATATCGACAACTGCCTGAGATGCCTCTCGCAAGGTAGCCATGTCACCACTCATTGAACCGGTCACATCCACAATCAATGCTAGCTCAACATCAAACCGGGAATAATTCACCTCGGCACTCGTGCCAAAGTTAAAAGCATCTGGCCCAAGTGCTTCTTTTCCAAAACCGCCAATATCGATAAAGTAGTTGTTTAGACTGGCGGCGGAGGTAACGGTTACAGTCCCTTCGTCATCGTCGATTACAAAGCTGAGATTTTCAATTGCCTGATCCAGAAACTCAGCGTCTCCAAGATTTGCGCGGAAAGAGTTTTCGATACGGGTCTTGATTTGCGCATCGGAGAGAGCAGATGTGGAGAGATCCGTTGCGACAGAAAGTGCAGCGGCATCGATCGCATACGCAAGCTTTTCCCGTGCATTCACCGCCCGGGAAATGTCGATCGCTGCGCCGCCAATGACAACAAGCACAAGCACCATTGCGCCGAAAATCGGCAGGATGGACCCATCTTGATTTCGGTTAAGTTTTGAAATCAGGGCTTTTATCATTTAGCCACGCAATCCCGTTTCTACCAATGCCCTTCAGGCACGTTACGGAATAGCTACTAAAGAAAAGTACCTAAACAATTAAAATGCTACTCGAATTTTTGAAGTATTTACGCTTTTTTCACGAATTAAACTGACACAAAATGTCAAGTCGCTGGTCTGATTTGCCACGCCAAACGATGATCTAGGCCTGAAAGCATGGGTGATTTAGGGGAAGTACGCACCCTACCACTTCCCGACACATAGAAGTCATTCAATGATCGCCGGCAGAAAATTCTGGGATAGTCCTATGGGTCCAGCTCTGTATCCCAGTAGAGGAAGTCCATCCAGCTCTCGTGCAGATAGTTCGGTGGGAAGCCGCGGCCGTTGTTGTGCAGGTCCTGAATAGTCGGGCGGAACGGCATGTGCATGGGCCACATGTTGAGCTGTTCACAAGACTTGTTGGATTTGCGCAGGTTACACGGGGAGCAGGCAGTGATCACGTTTTCCCAGGTTGTCAGGCCCCCTTTGGAGCGCGGGATCAGGTGATCGAAGGTGAGTTCCTCTTTGCTGCCGCAATATTGGCACTGGAACTTGTCGCGAAGGAATACGTTGAAGCGGGTAAAGGCGGGATGCCGGCTGGGTTTGACGAAGGTTTTTAGGGAGACGACGCTGGGCAGTTTGAATTCGAAGCTCGGACTTCGGACCGCTGCGTCATATTCCGCAACGATGTTCACTCGGTCCAGAAACACAGCCTTGATGGTGTCCTGCCAACTCCACAAGGACAAGGGGTAGTAGCTCAAAGGCCTGTAATCCGCATTGAGCACCAACGCCGGATGAGCTCCCGGCGATACCGCTATCGTCACCTTCCACTCCTTACGCTTCGTCAGAACGTCTGGTGTCCAGTCGAGCGGACAGCAGATTATGTCCCTTTGCGATGGGAGTATTGTAGTGCCGAGGTGACAGTCTTGTGAAGACCAATGATTTCATTTCTTCACCCTGCCGGGTGGTGTCGAAAACTCGGCAGATAAAAACGACAACTTTCTGAATCACTTAGGGAAATGCAGATGAATTCACTGAGCCGCCACAGTTTTTTCTTGCAAAGAAAAAGGGGCGCTTTGAGGCGCCCCCTAACATTTTCTTAAACGGTCAATGACGAATCAGTTGGCCGTCCAGTCTCGAATGTCGACGAAATGACCGGCGATCGCGGCCGCTGCGGCCATCGCTGGCGACACCAGGTGGGTACGGCCCTTGTGGCCCTGGCGGCCTTCGAAGTTCCGGTTGGATGTCGACGCGCAGCGCTCACCCGGAGCGAGTTTGTCCGCGTTCATCGCAAGGCACATGGAACAGCCCGGCTCACGCCATTCAAAGCCAGCTTCCTTGAAGATCACATCCAGGCCTTCTTCTTCCGCCTGTTCTTTGACGAGGCCGGAGCCTGGAACAACCATCGCGCTGACGTGCGATGCGACCTTGTGGTTGCCGATCACAGCTGCGGCTGCGCGCAGGTCTTCGATGCGGCCGTTGGTGCAAGAACCGATAAAGGCCCGGTCGATCTTGATATCCGTGATCTTCGTGCCTGGTTCAAGGCCCATGTAATCGAGCGCCCGGAACTTTGATTGACGGCGGTTCTCGTCTTCAATTTCCTTTGGATCCGGAACAACCCCTTCAACGGACACGACATCTTCCGGAGACGAGCCCCAGGACACGATCGGCGGCAAATTGGCTGCATCCAGCTCGATAACCTTGTCAAAATAGGCATCCGCATCGGAGTGCAAGGTCTTCCAATAGGCAAGCGCCTTGTCCCAATCGTCACCTTTCGGCGCTTTCGGACGGCCCTTGATGTACTCAAAGGTCTTTTCGTCCGGCGCGATCAGGCCTGCGCGTGCGCCGCCTTCGATCGACATGTTGCAGACCGTCATGCGACCTTCGATCGACAAGGACTCAATGGCTTCACCGGCATACTCAATGACGTAGCCTGTGCCACCGGCCGTTCCGATCTTGCCGATGATCGCCAGAACGATGTCCTTGGCCGTAACACCAGCCGGGATCTGCCCGTTGACCTTCACCAGCATGTTCTTGGCTTTTTTCTGGATCAGGGTCTGGGTGGCCAGAACGTGCTCAACCTCGGACGTACCGATACCGTGGGCCAGCGAACCGAAAGCGCCGTGAGTAGAGGTGTGGCTGTCGCCGCACACGATGGTCATGCCGGGCAGGGTGAAGCCTTGCTCAGGGCCAACGATATGGACAACGCCCTGACGCATATCGAGTTCCGAGTAATACTCAACGCCGAACTCAGCTGCGTTTTTGGCCAAGGTCTCCACCTGGAGTGCGGACTCCGGATCGTCAATTCCGTGACGGCGGTCTGTGGTCGGCACATTGTGGTCAACCACGGCAAGGGTTTTGCCCGGCTGGCGGACCTTGCGGCCGGTCATGCGCAGACCTTCAAACGCCTGCGGGCTGGTCACTTCATGCACCAGGTGGCGGTCAATATAGAGCAGACCGGTTCCGTCCGGCTGCATGTCGACCGCGTGGTCGTCCCAAATTTTGTCGTAAAGCGTCCGTGCCTTGGCCATGGGTCTCTCCTCAGTCAGGCTGGCCCTGCGCGTTTTAAAGCCGCGCCGTCAGCCTTCGTTCTCTCACAGTTGTCTCCCGGAATGGGGCTACTGCCGAATTCTGTCCAGTGAATGGCGCAGCTCCGCGTCAAGGTCAAGCATTCCGAGTTGAGCTGAATTCAACTGAGTTTGATTGGAGATCCGCAAAACCCCGCCTGATCGAGCAATCAGCCGGCTGACCAACCCGCAAAAGGACCGGTCCATGTGTGGCTTTGCATTCGCCATCACCCGAAAGGCTAATCCCGCTTGGACGTCTCGTAATGCGCTGAGGCTTCGTAATAATCATTGAAGCCAATGCGATCGCGAAGTTCAGAAAAGTTCATCAAATCCGGGGTGCGATCTTCATCCGATTTCAACTTGGCTAAGGTGCCCATCATCGCCTGCATGGCACTGGCCATCAAAGTGAGGGGGTACGCCGCAATGGAAAACCCTATGTCTTCCAGTTCCTTGTGGGAGAGCTCCGGCGTTTCGCCGCCTTCCACGATATTGGCCATTTTCGGGCCTGGGAGTTCGCGGCAGATGGTTTGCATCTCCTCCACCGTCTTCGGCGCCTCGACAAAAAGGATGTCGGCTCCAAGCTCCTTGAACTTTGCCGCCCTGTCGATCGCTTCAGTGAGCCCGTGATCATGACGGGCGTCCGTTCGCGCAAGGATCAGGATGTCGGCGCCAGCGTCCTTGGCATCTTGCGCGGCGCGGATCCGGTCAAAGGCTTCATCGCGGGCTACCACGGCTTTGCCGGGCGTGTGACCACACCGTTTTGGCGCGAGCTGATCCTCGATCATGACGGCAGCAGCGCCTGCCTTGGCAAATCCGGTGACGGTACGGCGCACATTCATGGCATTGCCGTAACCTGTATCCCCGTCGGCAATTAGCGGGATCTCAATCGCATCGGTGATGTTACGGGCCTGGTCGAGAACTTCGGCATAGGACATCAAGCCCAGATCCGGCTGGCCAATGCGGGACGCGGACGTGGCAAAACCCGACATGAAGGTCAGCCCGAAACCCGCTTGTTCAATCAGCTTTGCCGACAACGCATCAAAGCAGCACGGCATCACATTGAGTTTGTCTTGCGCCAGAAGGGCGCGGAGTTTGTCAGCCTGAGACGGCATGGAATGTCCTTAAAGCTTAAACGGGATGTAGAGGGCCAAATCAGTCCAGAGGTAGAGTATGACGACGCTCAGCAGCATCAGTGCCAGGAAGGGGAGAACCCCTCGTGAGACATCCGCCAAACTGGATCGTGCCACCGACTGAATGACATAAAGATTGAGCCCGACCGGCGGCGTGATCAGCGCACATTCCACCATGACCACCATATAGACCCCGAACCAGATCGGATCAAAACCAAGCGCCATCGCGGCCGGCAGTAGAACCGGGGTCATGATCAACACCATGGAGAGCGCTTCGAACACGAGGCCCATGATCAGAAGAACCACCGACACCACCAAAATGAAGGCCAGCGGCGTATCGATGTTCTGACCGATGAACATCGAGATTTCCTGAGGGATCCGGTAAAGCGTGATCGCTTTTCCGAAGACCTTGGCGCCGGCAACGATCAGGAGGATCGCAACGGTTGTCACCATGCTCTCGAAAGCTGCTTCCTTGAAACCCTGCCAGGTCAGAGTCCGGAGATAAAAGCCGGTGATCAACAGAGCAACGGCAAAACCGATGGCCGCGGCCTCTGTCGGCGTTGCAATGCCGGTATAGATGACACCGATCACGACGCCGGCCAGTACCATGGAGGGCAGGGCACGGATCGTGCTCGAAATCCGTTCCTTGGCACTTGCCGGTGGCTCCGGCGTGTAACCGCCGAACCAGCGGGCGTAAATCATGGCAAAGGCAATGAAGAGCGCAACGAGCAACAGGCCCGGGCCGATGCCTGCCAGAAAGAGCGCAATCACGGACTGCTCCGTGACAAAGCCGTAAACGATCATCGGGATTGACGGCGGGATCAGGATTCCAAGCGTGCCGCCTGCGGCGAGAAGTCCATAGACGAATTTTTTCTCATAGCCTCGGCTGATCATCTCCGGGATCGCGACCGTGCCGATGGTAGCCGCCGTCGCCACGGACGATCCGGAAATCGCTGCAAAGATGCCGCAGGAAACGATGGTGGCGACTGCCAGGCCGCCCGGCCAATGTCCGACCCAGGCATGAACGGCGGAGAAGAGATCCTTGCCGACTCCGCCCTTTAGCAAAATGTTGGACATCAACAGGAACAACGGCACGGCGAGAAGAATGAACCCGTCGAGTGTCGATAGGATCGCTTGCGGCGCCATCAGGGGCGAGAAGCCGCCGAACAAAAGCAGGGCCAACCCAAGTCCACCAAGCGTAAAGGCAACGGGAACACGGATGAGCAGCAGCGCAAAGAGGGCTGCGAGAATAAGGATCGTTGTCAATGTCCGGCTCCACTTAGAGAAACCGGCCCCTTGGCCGCTTTGCCAAGTTCAATCAGCGCCTGCAGGAACAAAAGTCCGAAGCCGACAGGAATTGCGAGTTCCGTAACCCATGTGGGCAAATCCAACATGGACCCGGTCGTTCTGCCGCGCTCAAAGGAATCGTAGAAAATCCCAAAGCCCTTCCAGGCCACTATGGCACTGAACCCTGCCACAAAGATCATTGCAAGGCCCTGACAGACCCGCTGCGCCGTTGGCCCCAGCTGGTTGGTCACCGCATCAACGGCAATATGCCGCCCCGCGCCAAGGATCCAGGGCATGGCGATCATGGAGCCCCAAATGAGGCTCAGCTGGGACAGCTCCGCAGCCCAAATCGTCGGCGCAACAAAGAGATACCGGGCAGTCACCTCAAAGGTAAGCATGCCGCCGGCCAGAACAAATAAAAGCGCCGATACCCAAGCTAGAGCGAGGGTCAGCTTCGAGAAAACAGTCATTTTGTTACCGATGCGCTTCGCGCAATCCTGAAAGAATGAGAGCAGCGCCCATTGCGCCGAAGGCAGCAGCGAATGCAGCCTCAAATCCCCGTTGGAATTTTTGATAGGCCAGGGTTATCCGACCCGTCGAAAAGAGCAGAGCGTAAGCGCCGTAGACAAGGAAGGCTGAAACGGCCCCAAGCGGCCCGAAAGCAAGAACGGTTGGTGCTTCTAAACCCTGACCGAACAGAAAGGATGCAACAGCAATCCACATCAAGCCGGCCTTGGGATTGCTCAGAACAACGAACAAACCGAACCGCCAGTTTCTGAAATCAGACGCTTTCTGACCGGCAGCCCGGATCGTCCCACCAGACGATGGCCATAAAACCGAACGCGCCGCTTTGGCAGCCACATAAAGAAGATAACAGCCCCCGAGGATCTTCATGGCTGTCAACACAGCCGGAAAAAGATCCAATAAGACAGCCAGCCCGAACGCAACAGCCGTAACCCAGACAAGAACGCCGGACGCCACACCGAGGGTGACGTAAACGGCCGCACGGCGACCTTGCCCCAAGGCGGCAGCTGCAACGGCAACCAGGTTTGGACCTGGCGCAGCTTGCGCGGCGACCGTGAGGATCAGGGCCGCCGCATAGGCTTCAACGATATACACGTCGAAACGACCTAAAGCTTCTGCGCCGCGTCCATGACTTGCTTGCCAAGGTCGCCGGCTTTTTCGCCATAAGCGTCGTAAACTGGTTGGCTGACCGCTCTCCAGGCAGAGATTTCCTCAGCTGTCGGCTTGTAAACGGACATTCCGTTTTCTTCCGCAGCTGCATACGCATCGGCCTCGATCTGAGACATGCGGTCGCGAACATCATTTTCGGCTGTCAAAGCCGCAGCTTGAATGATTTCCTTGTGAGCATCCGATAGGCCGTTCCAGAAATCCGTGTTCACAACGACAATGAATTCGATGTCCGCGTGGTTGGTCACGGTAATGGTGTCCATGACTTCCCAAAGCTTCCGGGACTTGACACCGGAAACGCCAGTCATGCCGATATCGACTGTTCCGCGCTGATAGGCGAGGTACTGTTCGGACCCGGAGATGAGCGTTGGAGCGCCGCCCGCAGCGGTTACGAAATCGCCGAGGGTCTTGCCGAAGACACGGACTTTTTTGCCCTTCATGTCTTCAGGTGTTTTGATCGGTCCGTCCTGAGACAGCATGATCGCACCACCATAGGCCTGCCACCACAGGACGGTTGATCCGGTGCCCTTGATGGCCTCATCAAGCGGTCCCCGGACAGGAGATCCCGGAGCAACAGCTGCGCGAACCTTGTCCTCGGTATCAAAAAGAAATGGCTGATAGAAAATGTCGACAGCCGGAATGTCACCGACATACCGGGTCAGGGACGCAACACCCATCTCGATCGCGCCGGATCCAACGGCAGCGGGCACTTCCTTGTCTTTATAAAGCTGCGCGGAATCGTAGATTTCGACCGCAATATCACCGTTGGAGTTCTTCTCCACCTCTTCCTTGAACAAGGTCAGGTTCTGCCCAAGGTGGCTTGTCAGCGGCAGCTGCAGCGAAATGCGCAAAGTTGTGTCAGCTGCAAAGGATGAGCCGGCAGTCACGCCAAGCGCCATCGCGGCTCCAAGAGCCCACGTGAATGGTTTCATGATTTCCTCCCAATTATGGAAGGCAGTCTGACAAACGAAAAATTTCTGGTCAACAAATCCCTGACCACTTGGCCAAAAGTACAGGGTTCGCCTGGCGAAAGAGAAAGAGTTAAATCATTGTTTTTTCAATATTTTAGCCCTGGACCTCTACTTTTGCCAAAAAATAGGCCTGAACGAAGAGAACCATCGCCGGCGTGACCTCTCCCGGCGATGGTCCCTACTGGGCGAACCGCGCACCTTCTGCGGTCCGAAAGCTACGATCCACCCAAGCCAGTTACGGCTGAACAGCCGAGAATTCTGCCGGATCGAGCAAGTTGTCCTGGTTTGCATCGGCTGCCTTGAAGGCATCCTCTGTTACATCCGGCATGACGGCAGTGACTTCATCAAAGCTGACAAATCCGTCCCGGTCGCTGTCGACAACATCAAAAGACATGCCCTGAGCAAATACCGCTGAAGAAGCGGTAACGGCACCGAAAAGCACGGCAGCTGCGAGAGACTTGGACATGATATGACCTCCAGTTTTGGTCTTTGTACTCCGTCGCTCAACCAGACCCCTGCGGCCGGTGAACCGGAGCGAGAGAACACTGATTTGAGATCGGGACGGCCAAACGGCCGCTCAAAGGAACTGTTGGGGCATTGTTGTGACCGCTGAACTGGAGCAGTCACGCCTTGGTCAAAATATTGTCAAAAGTAGCAATTTCGGACCACAATGTGGCGGACAGAGATTTAGGTGTAATCCCGGGATCCAAAGATCGCGGACCCAACACGCACATGGGTTGCCCCAAACCCAACAGCAGTCTTGTAGTCAGACGACATGCCCATGGAGATCTGAGACAGGCCGTTGCGCGCAGCGATTTTCTGAAGAAGCGCAAAATGCTCGCCCGGGGCCTCATCCACCGGCGGAATGCACATCAATCCGACGATGTTCAAGCCGACCGTCTCCTGGCATTCCTTTACAAACTGATCGACCTCTTTCGGCGGGATCCCGGCTTTCTGCGGTTCTTCTCCGGTATTTACCTGGATGAAGCACGGCAGATCCCGGCCCTGCTTATCCATTTCAGCTTTGAGAGCCTTTGCGATTTTTTGTCGGTCCACCGTGTGAATGACATCGAATGTCGCAACGGCTTCCTTCGCTTTGTTGGACTGCAACGGGCCAATGAGATGCAATTCAATCCCGTCATAGGACCCACGCAGTTCCGGCCATTTTCCCATAGCTTCCTGAACACGGTTTTCGCCGAATACACGATGACCTGTCTCCAACGCCGGGCGGATAGCATCTGCTTCAAACGTCTTGGACACGGCGATCAAGGTCACGGCGCCTTCGGGCCGGCCATACTCTGCTTCTGCCTTGCGAATGTCTGAAAGAACGCTGGAAAGCTGATCTGCAACGGATGCCATGAAGACTGCTCTGATCTAGGGGATTGGTCTTTTCAGTGACATATACGCAGGTCATATCCGCAGCAAGGGCAGACATGAAAAACCCTGCCAGCCAGCCCTATGAGCAGGCTGCTACAACATCCAAAGAATGTTCAGCTCTATCTTACACCTGGTTTCGGTCTCATTCACATCAATAGAACAATGATAGACCAGTATTTTACCTTTTCTTTGCAGTCCAGTTATTAAGTAAGGTATGTATATTTGCTGAGGTCTCAGATGTTTTTGAGAAGGTTTTCTTCTTATACATTGGCAATATTGTCTATTATTGTAACGCTTCCAGCTGTCTCGGAAGAGTTTCCGTTTGCCGTCGGTGAGTGGCCTCCCTTCATCTCCAGCAATGCGCCAGGTTATGGGCTTCATAGCGAACTCATCTCAGAAATCTTTGAATCTCAGGGCCATACGGTCAAGCTGGAATTCTATCCATGGCGCCGGTCTCTTGAATTGACAAAGGCCGGAACACTGCCGGCAACCTATTCCTGGTCCTATCTTGAAGAGCGGGAAGACGACTTCACCTATCCCGAGCATCCACTCGATCAATTGAATGATGTTTATTTTTACCGCAAAGACCGCTTTCCGAACGGTTTGCCGCCACTTTCAATCCATGAGCTTAAGGGCCGCTCCCTAACGGTCGTGGGCGTGGAGGGGTACTGGTATGAGACAGTTCTGAATAAGGCAGGTGTTGTGTTTCAAACGGTCGCCACCGAGGAACAGGCCTGGAAAATGCTGCTCCACAACAGGGCCGATATCTTTATCGAAAATGATGTTTCCGGTGACATTCAAGGCCGGCAGTTTCTTGGAAACGACATGGATGACATCAACCGCAGCGCGCCGTTCCGGACAATACCGGTTTACATCATGTTCAGCCGCCATAACCCGGATGCACTCCGGATGATGGAAATCTGGGATAGAGGCATCACGGAACTCTCGGTTTCCGGCCCAGATTCCCGAACACAATAGCTTTACGGCCTCCGCTCTGCGCATTAAACAGCAGGGTAGAAACAGTTCACTTAAGGCATGTTGACCGCGGCACCGAATTCTGGTGACTGTCCCGCAGTCAGACATTCAAGAAATCCGCCGGGTCCGGCGGCAAGCAAACGGCATAATTGATGGCAACGGAACGGTACAATGCGCGCGAAGTAGAAGCGCGCTGGCAAAAGACTTGGAACGACAAGGACGTCTTCGTCACACACAATGACGATCCCCGCGACAAATACTACGTCCTTGAGATGTTCCCGTACCCGTCCGGCCGGATCCACATGGGCCACGTCCGCAACTATGCCATGGGCGATGTGGTCGCCCGCTTCAAACGTGCCAAGGGCTTCAACGTCCTTCATCCGATGGGTTGGGATGCCTTTGGCATGCCGGCTGAGAACGCTGCGATGCAGAACAAGGTCCACCCGAAAGACTGGACCTATGAGAACATCGCCACCATGCGGGAACAGCTCAAGATCATGGGTCTGTCCCTTGATTGGAGCCGGGAATTTGCGACCTGTGATGTTGCCTACTACAAGCAGCAGCAGGCGCTTTTCCTGAAGTTTCTGGAAGCTGGGCTGGTCTATCGCAAAAACGCAAAGGTCAACTGGGACCCGGTCGACATGACGGTCCTTGCCAACGAGCAGGTGATCGATGGCCGCGGCTGGCGCTCCGGCGCACTCGTTGAACAGCGTGAGCTGACCCAATGGTTCTTCAAGATTTCCGATTATTCGGAAGATCTTCTGGAAGCAATCGAAACACTGGATCGCTGGCCGGACAAAGTCCGCCTGATGCAGAAGAACTGGATCGGACGCTCTGAAGGTCTGCGTGTCCGCTTTGAGTTTGTCGAGGCTGCCCCGACAGGCGACACAACGCTGGAAATCTTCACCACACGGCCAGACACTTTGTATGGCGCGTCCTTCATGGGACTGTCTCCGGATCATCCGATTTCGGTGAAGCTGGCGGAGACCAATCCGGAGCTGAAAGACTTCATCGATGAATGCCGGCGCGTCGGCACGTCAGAAGAAGCCATTGAAAAGGCTGAGAAGAAGGGCATCGATACCGGTCTCAAGGTCAAGCACCCGCTGGATGCCTCAATTGAGTTGCCGGTTTACGTCGCCAATTTCATTCTGATGGACTACGGCACAGGCGCCATCTTCGCGTGTCCAGCGCACGATCAGCGCGACCTGGATTTTGCCCGCAAATATGGCCTCTCCGTCAAACCAGTCGTTCTGCCGAAGGACGCCGATCCGGCAACTTTCGAAATTGGCGACGAGGCCTACACAGACGACGGCACAATCTTCAATTCCGACTTCATGAACGGAATGACGATTGCCGATGCGAAAAACGCTGTCGCGGACAAGCTGGAAGCCATCAAGGTAGACGATGGGTCGCAGGCCGAGCGTCAGGTGAATTACCGCCTGCGCGACTGGGGCATTTCCCGCCAACGCTACTGGGGCTGCCCGATACCAGTCATCCATTGTGATGACTGCGGCGTTGTTCCAGAAAAGGATGAAAATCTGCCGGTGCAACTGCCGGACGACATCAATTTCGACAAGCCCGGCAATCCACTGGACCGACATCCAACTTGGCGTGACACCACTTGCCCGAACTGCGGCAAACCGGCCAAACGTGAAACCGATACGATGGATACGTTTGTCGACTCGTCCTGGTACTTCGCGCGCTTTACCGCTCCTGACTGCGATCAGCCGACAGACCCGAAAGCTGCAACCGACTGGCTGCCGGTCGATCAGTATATCGGCGGGATTGAGCACGCGATCCTACACCTCTTGTATTCTCGTTTCTTCACGCGGGCGATGCAAAAGGTCGGCGCGCTCGACCTGAAAGAACCGTTCAAGGGTCTCTTCACGCAAGGCATGGTTACGCATGAGACCTACCGGCGCGGCGGCGACGGCTCCAGTGGCGAATGGGTCTCACCGGCCGAAATCAAAATCGAGGAGAAGGACGGTCAGCGTACTGCATCCATGCTGGACAGCGGCGAGACCGTTTCCATCGGCTCCATCGAGAAGATGTCGAAGTCGAAGAAAAACACAGTTGATCCAACGGACATCATCGATACATACGGCGCCGACACGGCCCGTTGGTTCATGTTGTCAGACAGCCCGCCCGAGCGCGATGTCATCTGGACCGAAGATGGTGTCCAGGGCGCGTGGCGCTTTGTACAACGCGTGTGGCGTTTGATCGGTGAAATCGCCGAAAAGACGGAGCCGCGCAATTCCTCTGTTCCGGCTATGTCTCAAAATGCCGAAGATCTGCGCCGCGCGGCCCACAAAACACTGGCTGCTGTCTCAAACGATCTGGAGGGCCTCGGTTTCAACCGGGCCGTTGCGCGCCTTTATGAGCTGGTCAATACGTTGAGCAAGGCGTTCAACGAGGGCCTGGAAGATCAGGGCAAGGAATACGCGGTTCGGGAAACGGTTGATTACCTCGTCCAGATGATGGCGCCCATGATGCCGCACCTCGCAGAAGAATGCTGGTCTGCGTTGGGTCATGACAGCCTGATCTCCGAAGCGGCCTGGCCGGAAGCAGATCCGTCGTTGTTGGCCGAGGATACAGTAACGTATCCGATCCAGATCAACGGCAAACGGCGCGGCGAGCTGAGCATTTCAAAAGAGGCTTCCAAAGAGGAGGTCGAAGCAGCTACCTTGGCGCTGGACTATGTTCAAAAGGCGCTGGACGGGAAATCACCGAAGAAGCTGATCGTTGTGCCACAAAGGATTGTCAATGTCGTTGTTTGACCAGGTTTTGACATCGAGCCGGATTACCAGAAACCTTGCTCTGGCGAGCCTTTTGGCCTTTGGTGCATTGGCAGGCGGGTGTCAGATCCGCCCGCTCTATGGCACCACAGCAACAGGCTTTGGCGGGACACAAACCGTATCCTCCGATCTTGCAGCGATCGATATTGAATCCATTGGTACCGATGTCTCTGGCCGTACGCTTTACAACGAACTGACCTTCAATTTTGAGCGGGGCACAACTGCCCCCGCAAAGAAATACCGGTTGAAGGTCCTGGAAGACACCAGCACCGCCTCCGTCGCAGTCGAACAGTTCTCCGATGTTCCGTCAGCCTACACTTTGACCATGAATGCTTCCTTCGTCCTGAGTGACCTTGAAACCAACAAGACACTGATGACAGGACGGTCCTTCCAATCTGCCTCATATGACTTCTCCAGCCAGCGTTTCGCCAACTTAAGAGCGCAACGGGATGCAGAAGAACGTGTGGCAAAGGCGGTCGCGGAAGACATCACAGCCCGGATTGCCGGATACTTCGCAACCCACCAGGGTTCTTAAAGAAAAGGCAAAGCACACGTGTCCACGCTCAAGGCCGCGGAGATTGACCGGTTCGTCGCCAATCCCCCGGATGGCGGCGGCGTGGTGCTCGTGTTCGGCCCGGACACCGGTTTGGTATCCGAGCGCGCCAGCCGGATTGTCGCCAAGGCGTCCGAAGGCGACAGCGACCCCTTCAACCTCATAAAAATCGACGCTTCTGAACTCAGTTCGGACAGCAACCGTCTGATCGATGAGGTGCTGACCGTTCCGCTGTTTGGTGGCCGCCGTATTGTGTGGGTCAGGGATGCCAGCGGGAAAAACCTGGTTCCATCAGTCGATCCCGTCTTGAAGCTGGATGATTGGCAAACGTTGGTTGTTCTGGAAGCTGGCGATATCAAGAAAGGTGTCGGTCTGCGCAAGCTGATCGAGCCTCATAAACGGGCCGTCGCGCTACCGTGTTATGCGGACAACGACCGCGGCATTGACCACTTGATTGATGAGGAAACACGCGAAGCTGGCCTCACCATCTCCCGCGAGGCCCGCGCCGCCCTTCACAGCCTCCTGGGTGGTGATCGAATGGCCAGCCGGGGCGAACTCAAGAAGCTCTGCCTCTACGCCATGCAGAAAGAGCGAATTGACAGCGAAGACGTGGAAGCCATCATCGGCGATGCCTCGGCGTTTGAAACATCTGAGTTGATCGATGCAGCCGCAGGCGGCGATCTATCGACGCTCGATCATGGATTGGAGCGCCTGACGGATGCCGGATCCAAAGCATCGGTCATTGCCAACCAGGCACTCAAACACTTTCAGTCTTTGCATCGGATGCGAATCGAAATCGACGCTGGGAAAAGTGCCCAGCAAGTCGTCGACAGTCAGCGCCCGCCCATTTTCTTCAGCCGCAAACCGAAATTCAGTCAACAGCTACGAATTTGGACCATTAAGGATTTGGAGCGAGCCATGGGCATCCTGAGCGAGGCAACGCGGGTATCCCGTCTGAATGACAATTTGGGCGTTCCAGTCCTCTCAGAGGCCCTACTGACGGTCGGCCGCGCCGCACGCGCCCGCAGTCAACGCCGCTGACAGAAAAGGCCGGGACATCCCGGCCTTGATCAATTCAGCCTCACACCAATTCTCAGCGGTTTTCAACGCCCAGAAGCCGACAAATCTGATCGAGCTGTTCCAAAGACGTGTATTTGATCTTCAGATCGCCAGACTCTTTACCTGGCTTGTGGCCAACGGTGACTTTCAATCCCAATGTGTCGGCCAGCCGCTTTTCCAAGGCTTTCGTATCGGCGTCCTTTTGCAGCTTTTCGGTCGGGGTTTTGTCGCCCTTCAATTTCGCCAGTGCATCGGGGTCTTGAGCGAGCTTTTCCGCATCGCGCACCGTAAGACCCTTTTCAACGATCAGTTCGGCCAAGGCCGCCGGATCATCTACCGTAATCAGCGCACGCGCATGACCAGCCGTCAAAAGCCCCTCAGCCAGATAGTCTTTGACTGAATTCGGCAGCTTCAACAACCGCATGGTGTTGGCAACATGGCTCCGGCTTTTGCCGATCACCTTGGCCAACTCACCCTGGCTGTAGCTGAATTCGGCAGTCAGCTGCTCATATCCCATCGCTTCTTCAATCGGATTGAGGTCTGCCCGCTGCACATTCTCGATGATTGCGAGCTCTAATGCTTCCTGATCCGTGACGTCCCGGATGATGATCGGCGCTTCATGAAGCCCTGCCCGCTGAGCGGCCCTCCAGCGCCGCTCACCAGCAATGATCTCAAACCGATTTGCTTTTCCAGCTGCCGGACGAACCAGGATCGGCTGCACGATACCTTTGGCTTTTAGAGACTCGGAAAGGTCCGCCAGATCCTTCTCTGTGAAGGTCTTGCGCGGGTTGCGCGGGTTTGGCTCCAGATGCTCGATCGGGACCTTCCGGCTGTCGCGAACCACTTTTTCAGGTGCTGGCGACGCCTCCGGCGCTGAATCGCCGATGAGAGCTGCAAGACCGCGGCCCAGCCGCTTGTTTTTGACGTCCTTGTCCGCCATTCCGCACCTTTTTCTTTTTATTTCAATAAGTTAAGAAGGATCAGTCGATATGTGGCCTGACCAATCCTACTAACATGTCAATTCGGACCCGATTCGAGCGGTTCTTAGGCCGCAACGCTGCGCAGCTGCCGCTCTCGCTGAATGATTTCAGAAGCAAGGCGGAGATACGCCTGGCTTCCGGCACATTTCAGATCATAAAGAAGCGCCGGTTTACCGTAGGACGGTGCTTCGGATATCCGGACATTGCGCGGAATGATAGTGTCATACACGGCATCGCCCATCGTTTCGCGCACATCCGCAACGACCTGACTGGAGAGATTATTCCGGCTGTCATACATCGTCAGAACGATACCGTGGATGCTGAGCTCCGGGTTCAGAGCTGATTTCACCTGCTCGACCGTACTCAGCAACTGGCTCAGACCTTCGAGCGCAAAGAACTCACACTGCAGCGGAACCAGGATCGAATGGCTTGCAGACAGCGCGTTTATCGTCAGCAGGTTCAAGGACGGCGGGCAATCGACGAGGACATAGGTAAAGCCGATTTCGTTGAAGAGCCGGGAATGCGTCAGGTTTTCGATCGCATTGCGCAGACGGAAAGCACGGTCGCTGGTCGACGCAATTTCGAGTTCTAGGCCAAGAAGGTCCATGGTGGACGGGGCCACCCACAAGCGTTGTACCGCCGTTTCGCGGATCGCTTCGTCCATCGAGCAGTCGCCGCTCAGGATTTCATAGGTCGACAGGCCACGGTCCCGGTGCTCGATCCCAAGACCCGTCGAGGCGTTGCCCTGCGGATCAAGATCGATAACGAGGACTTTCTCCCCGATTGCGGCAAGCGCGGTACCAAGGTTGATGGCCGTGGTGGTTTTCCCAACCCCGCCCTTCTGGTTTGCGAGCGCAAGCACACGCGGCATTTCGGGAAGCATGTTCATTACCACCACACCTTCCTGGTTACTCTGACCGGGCAGAAATATTTGAAAAAAGGAGCATCCGGCTCAAAGGATCAACAACACTTTCCTTTTCTACCAGATCGAACTGCCAAGAGTCAGACACTTCATCAAGTTCGCGCCGAAAATCCTGACCTTTGTGGAAAACAGCCTTTACTCCTTGCGCTGTAAACGGCTCCGCAAGATCAAAAAGCAGTTTCAAAGAGGCCAAAGCACGCGCCGAAACCGCGTCTACCGGGCCGTGGGTCCACCCTTCCGCAACCGATTCGATCCGGCCTGCATGGACAGTCCCCTTTGATCCGGTCTCTCTCAAAGCCGTCCGAAGGAACGCGGCCTTGCGCTGATTGCTCTCGATCATGTGGACATGAGCATCCGGCACATCTGCCAGAAGGATCGCCGTCACAACGCCTGGGAACCCACCCCCACTTCCGATATCAACCCAGACCTTCGCCTCTGGATAACTCCACTGGGTTTGCAGACTATCCGCCACATGGCGGGTCCAAATGTCCGGAATTGTAGAGGGCGCAATAAGGTTTTGTGCCGGTTGCCACTTCAAAACCAGGTCCACATAAATCTGGAGACGATCCAACGTTTCACGTGAAACATCCCCAAACTTATACACAGCCTCTCCAGAACCATTCAACACCACGGAGCGCCCCATCAGGCCGCCCCTCGCTGAGACTGGCGTTTCAAGTGGGAAAGGATCAGCGTCAGAGCTGCAGGTGTTATGCCATCCATGCGCGACGCCTGTCCCAGGGTGGCAGGGCGAATATCTGCGAGCTTTTGTTTGACTTCATTGGACAACCCGACAATCGCTTCGTAATCGAAACTATCGGGGATACCCAATGCTTCATCGCGCTTCAAAGCTTCGATATCAGCCGTCTGCCGCTCCAGGTAAACGGCATAAAGAGCATCTGTTGTCACCTGCTCAACAATTGCAGCGTCCATATGCCCGAGCTCCGGCCATACCAGTTGAAGCCCTTCAAACGTGACATTCGGATAGGACAGGAGATCGAAGGCAGAGCGGCGGACACCATCCTGATTGACAGGCAAACCCTTCTTTGTCGCTTCGTTCGGAGTTACGGTCAGGTTCTGCAACAAATCGCGTGCAGCCGAGATCTTTTCCATCTTCGCTTCATAGGCTGAACGGCGCTCATCGGACACGCAGCCGATCTCAATTCCGAGAGGCGTCAAACGTTGATCTGCATTGTCTGCTCTGAGGGACAGCCTGTACTCCGCCCGTGAAGTAAACATGCGATAGGGTTCTGTAATTCCCCGGGTGATGAGATCATCGATCATAACGCCGATATAGCCCTGAGATCGGTCCACGATAAACGGCGCCTTGTCCGCGACCTTCAACGCGGCATTCAAACCCGCCACAAGACCCTGAGCACCTGCCTCCTCATAGCCGGTCGTTCCGTTGATCTGACCTGCGAGGTAAAGCCCCGCACAACGCTTGGCTTCCAGGGTTGCTCGCAATTCCCGTGGGTCGACGTGATCATACTCGATGGCATATCCCGGCTGAATGACTTCTACATTCTCCAGCCCTGGAATTGTCCGCAAAAAGGCGATCTGCGCATCTTCCGGCAACGAGGTGGAAATCCCATTTGGGTATACCGTGTGATCATCCAGACCCTCAGGCTCCAAGAAAATCTGGTGGCCATCTCGATCGCCAAAGCGAACGATTTTGTCCTCAATGGATGGGCAATAGCGTGGACCGCGGCCCTTGATCTCACCGGAATACATTGCAGAGCGATCAAGATTGTCCCGGATTATCTGATGTGTTTCCGGCGTCGTCCGCGTGATATGACACGGTATCTGAGGGATCGAAATCTTGTTCGTCAGCGTTGAGAACGGGATCGGTTCTTCGTCGCCCGGCTGCTCTTCCAGCCGGTCCCAATGGATGGTCCGTCCATCCAACCGCGCAGGCGTGCCCGTTTTCAAACGGCCAAGGTCAAAACCAATCTGTTCCAGCGAGTGAGACAGCCCCATTGCGGGTGCCTCACCAGACCGCCCTGCCGGGATTTTTCTGTCCCCAATATGGATCAACCCGCGCAGGAAAGTTCCGCTTGTCAAAACCACTGCGCCGCAGTCTATAACCTGACCAGACCCTAGAAGAATGCCTGTCACGGATCCCGCATCAGCGCCGGAGAACCGAAGCTGGTCCGCTTCTCCCTCGACCACGGTGAGGTTTTCAATAGCTGCGATCTCACGCTGCATCGCTTCCCGGTATAACTTCCGGTCCGCTTGCGCCCTCGGTCCACGAACAGCCGGACCCTTCCGCCGGTTGAGCATGCGGAACTGGATACCGCCCCGATCGGCGACGCGTCCCATAAGGCCGTCAAGCGCATCGATCTCACGAACGAGATGCCCCTTCCCCAAACCGCCGATCGCGGGGTTACAGGACATCACGCCAATGGTCTCGAACTTGTGCGTCACCAGCACTGTCTTGGCGCCCATGCGCGCAGATGCAGCTGCCGCTTCACAGCCGGCATGACCGCCGCCAATTACCACAACATCAAACGATAGAACCTGATCGTTCATAGTCTCACCGCTTGCCCGGGTCGCTTTTCTTGCCGCGCGCCCGGCCATTTGAATTCTGATTTCGGGATCATATCCGGATCTGAGCCGGAGCGTCAGACACAGCAAAAGCCGGTCTTGTTGCCGCCTTTATACGCCGGACCTGCCCCCTAGGTCAAAAGAGATTTCGACACTGAGAGACAGCCATGCTGAAGCTAGGGTCGCTCCACGCTTCAAAAAGCGGATATGATTCACGTGAAACACATTCCGGTTCTGAATCGATCCAGTCTTTTCCTGAAATGATTCACGTGAAACAATCTACTTCCCGATACAGAAATCCCGAAAGATCACATCGAGTAGATCCTCAACATCGATCCGGCCGGTAATCCGTCCAAGACTGTCCGCTGCCCGCCGCAGATCTTCGGCCCGGAGTTCCGTCGGCAAATGGTCTGACGATATGGCCTGACCCAGGCCAGACAGACAGTCGGTCAGATAATGGCGGTGCCTTGCCCGTGTCGCCAGGGGTGCCTCGCCGACAGAAATCGTTTCCTCCGCAAAACGTGTCAGGGCATCAAACAGGCCCTTTATCCCTTCGTCAGACTTGCTCGATGCAGGAATTTCCTTGGTTGTTCCGGAAGAGTCTTGTTCCGGAAGAGTCTCAAGATCTTCCTTTGTCCGCACCGTCCAGACAGGGACCTGATTGGTGACATCTTCTGGCAGACCTGCTTGGGAATGCCCCGCTTCTACACCACCTGGCTCAACAGCCCAAAGGATGAGGTCCGCCTGCCTTCCACGCTCTTCCGCGCGGCGAATGCCTTCCCTCTCAACGATCCCATCTGTTTCCCGAAGACCTGCAGTGTCGACAAGAGTGACCGGATAACCTCCGAGATCAAGATGCACCTCGATTACATCCCGGGTCGTTCCTGCTTCCTCAGTGACAATGGCAACGTCCCGGCCGGCGATTGCATTCAGCAAGCTCGACTTGCCGGCATTGGGAGCCCCCATCAAGACCACTTGCAGGCCGGATCGCAGACGCTCACCGCTCCGGGATTTTTCCAGGTGATCGGCAACTTCTTTTCGAAGCGCGGCAGCCTCTTTCCAGACTTCATCCGCGACACTGCCAGGAACATCCTCTTCATCGGCGAAATCGAAATCCGCTTCAATCATCGCCCTCATGTGTATAAGCCGCTTGCGCCAATCCTCATAGAGCGATCCGAGGGCGCCGCCCATCTGGCGGACAGCCTGTTTGCGCTGGCTTTCCGTTTCAGCAGCAATCAGATCCGCAAGGCCCTCCACCTCGGTCAGGTCCATCCGGCCCCGGTCAAAGGCTCGGCGTGTGAATTCTCCAGGTTCGGCCGGGCGGCAGTTTGGAAATTCGCTCAACACGCGAAGCATCGCCGCGACAACGGCCCGACCACCGTGGCACTGAAACTCGACAACATCTTCACCGGTGAAACTTGCAGGCCCCTCAAAGAAAAGGACCAGAGCTTCATCAATAGTATCTAGGGAAACCGGATCACGAAGCTTAGAAAGCATGGTTTTTCGTGGCGCGGGTATCTTGCCGCAAAGCGCCTCTGTAACAGTTCTGACTTCGGGACCAGAGACCCGGATAACAGCGACCCCAGAAGGCACTGCACCACTCGACAACGCGTAGATCGTGTCAGCCATGTATTTTTCCGTTTCAGAGGTATCCTTGCTGCCTCTTTATCAAGAAGCACGGCCGTTCGAAAGGTAGTGGCGGCGCTGGTCCACGGTCGGAATACAGCTTAGATCAACTCTCCGGTTTTTGATCCAAGAGACGTTGCACAGCCGAATCAAATTAGGCGGCTTGAGTAATTGATAGGTATATCTGTTTCACGTGAATCAAGCGGTATTGCCTGTCAGTTATAACGGCAACTGATTGCGTAAATTATGAAGCTCTTATCGCCGTCCTCGCTATTGCGGAGCTTGGGTAAAAACAATCCGTACCCGATTCAATTCGGATTCACGTGAATCTCTAAACCCAGTTTTTGCCTGAGCTGCGATGATCACATCTGACGACTAGCCCAATTATTGCGGTCCAGCCGATACAAAACATGTGGTGCAAGCGCATGGGTATCCGGAAGCATCGGGTGGAGAAAGTCATCCGCCGGATCCCGGCTCATACCAATCCGCGTCATGACCTTTTGAGACGGTGTGTTGGTTTCGGCGGTAAAGGATACAATCTCCTCGAGACCGATGGTTTCAAAGCCGAATCGAATCCAAGCTGTTGCAGCTTCACTCGCGTAACCCTTCCCCCAGGCTGACCGCTTCAAACGCCAGCCGACTTCAACGCAAGGACCAAAAGGAAGCGGTTTGGCATATGCAGGAATACTTAAGCCGACGAACCCAAGAAACTCCGATGTGTCCCTGATTTCCACCGGTACAAAACAAAAGCCATCCTGTTCTTGCTTTGCCTTCGCGCCATTGATCAAAGCAGCGGTTTGATCATAGGTGAGCGGCTCGGGGAAATACCGCATAACCTCGGGATCAGCGCACATCCGCGCAAATGGTTCAAGATCGGCATCCTGCCAGTTGCGGCAGATCAACCGGTCTGTTTTCAAGAGAATGTCTCGGGTCATAAAACGGGTCCGAATCTAAATCAGGATTCACGTGAAACAGGTCTTAACAAAAGGTAAAGGCGTGACCCGATTTGGATCACGCCTCCACTAATAACAAAGATCGTTAGATGAAACGATCAGGTGTTCATGCTGTCGAAAAAATCGTCGTTCGACTTCGTCTGCTTCAGCTTGTCGAGCAGGAATTCGACTGCGTCCACTGTTCCCATCGGATTGAGGATCCGGCGCAGAACGAATGTCTTTTTGAGACGCTCCGGCGGGACGAGCAGTTCTTCCTTACGCGTACCGGACCGTTGAATATCAATCGCCGGATAAACACGCTTGTCAGAGATTTTCCGATCCAAGATGATTTCGGAGTTACCCGTGCCCTTGAACTCTTCGAAGATAACTTCATCCATACGGCTGCCGGTATCGATCAGCGCCGTTGCGATGATGGTGAGTGAACCACCCTCTTCAATGTTACGAGCCGCACCAAAGAAGCGTTTCGGACGTTGAAGCGCATTCGCATCGACACCACCGGTGAGAACCTTACCGGAAGACGGTACGACCGTATTGTAGGCGCGGCCAAGTCGGGTGATGGAGTCCAGCAGGATAACAACATCGCGGCCATGTTCAGTAAGACGTTTTGCCTTCTCGATCACCATCTCAGCGACCTGAACGTGACGGGAGGCCGGTTCGTCGAATGTGGACGAAACCACTTCACCGTTCACCGTGCGCTGCATGTCGGTCACTTCTTCGGGACGCTCGTCGATCAGAAGAACAATCAAGTAGCATTCCGGATGATTGGTTGTGATCGACTTTGCAATGTTCTGCAGGAAGACGGTCTTACCGGTCCGCGGCGGCGCTGTGATCAAGGCACGCTGGCCTTTGCCAAGCGGAGCAACCAGATCGATGACCCTGGAGGACAGATCCTTAATCGTCGGATCTTCGATCTCCATCTTGAACTTTTCGTCCGGATAGAGCGGCGTCAGGTTGTCAAAGTGAACCTTGTGCCGGGCCTTGTCCGGGTCTTCAAAATTGATCGTGTTGACTTTCAAAAGCGCAAAATATCGTTCACCCTCTTTCGGGCTCCGGATCTGGCCTTCGACAGTGTCCCCTGTCCGCAGTGAGAACCGCCGGATTTGAGACGGAGACACATAGATGTCGTCCGGACCTGGCAGGTAGTTGGCGTCTGGCGACCGCAGGAAGCCAAAACCATCCTGCAGGACTTCAACAACACCTTCGCCGATGATCTCTACGTCTTGAGCAGCAAGGTTCTTCAGGATTGCGAACATCAGCTCCTGCTTGCGCATGGTGCTGGCGTTTTCGACTTCAAGCTCTTCCGCTTTTTGCAGAAGCTCGGTCGGTGTTTTTTCTTTTAGGTCTTTGAGTTTCATTTCCCGCATCGAGTTTGGGGTCTTAACGTTGATATGGATATTGGTTTGGAAGGTCGTTCCGGACCCAGGAAGATGGGAGGGCCGGAAAAATCTGAAAGACGTCTAACTGTGTCCAGATTGCCGGTGAACGCGGAATGTCAAGCTACGCAGCGTCACCAAATCGAAGTGGCTGGAAGATACGTTGTTTCGTCGGCGAGCGCAAGACGGGAATTCTGCCGGTTCTTTGGGCATTGTTGCGTTGCACCCAAAAAAGGCGGCCATCCCTTCGAACGCCGCCTTTCTTAACGTCAGCTTTAATCGGAAATCAGAACGGTTTCACAATCACCAAAATGACAACAATGATCATGATTACCGTCGGTATCTCATTGATCATGCGGAAATAGCGTGTGGACCGGGTGTTCTGATCCGCGGCAAACGCCTTCACGCATTTCGACAGGTGGCCGTGAAACCCGGACATGATGAACACAAGAAGAAGCTTGGCGTGAAACCAGCCATCACTCCAGGCATTCAATTCATAAGCTGTCCAAAGACCAAACACCCATGATGCAATCATGGCCGGTGTCATGATGGCTTTCAGCAGCCGCCTTTCCATCACCTTGAACGTTTCCGATTGGACGGAGCCAACCTCTGCGTCCACGTGGTAAACAAACAGCCGTGGCAGGTAAAGCAAACCGGCCATCCACGCGATGATGGAAATAACGTGAAGGGACTTCACCCAGAGATAAAGGTCCATCGATTATCCCTGTTTCACCATCTCAACCATCAGCGCAACATTGTCCGGATCCGCGTCCGGCGTCACACCGTGGCCGAGATTAAAGATGAACGGTCCTTTGTCGAACGTTTTCAGGATGTGCTGAACACCGTCTTCCAATGCTTTGCCGCCGGCGACAAGACGCATCGGATCCAGATTGCCCTGGATTGGAACCTGTTTCTGGATCTCCAATGCCAAATGGTCCGGCGCTGTCCAGTCGAAGCCAACCGCATCCACACCCGTTCCCTTGATATAGGCGTCCATACGAGCGGATGAGGCTTTCGGGAAACCGATGATCTTGGCATCCGGCCGGGCTGCTTTCACACCATCGACAATCTTGCGCGTCGGTTCAATACTCCACCGCTGAAACCCGGCATCATCCAGAACACCAGCCCAGGTATCAAAGATTTGAAGCGCATCAGCGCCCGCATCCAATTGGCGGATCAGATAGGCAATCGACGCAGTGATGAGCTCGTCAATAAATCGCTGCATCAAGTCCGGATCTTTGTAAGCACCAACACGGGCAGCCACTTGATCCTGTGTCGTGTGACCGGCCACTGAATAACAGGCAACTGTCCAGGGAGCGCCACAGAAGCCGAGCAACGTCGTTTCTTCAGGCAGATCCTCTCTGAGGCGCGAAACCGTTTCTATGACCGGTTTGAGATGATCCTCGGCCTTGTCCTGTTCAAGACGGTCAATCAGTTCTGATGATAGAGGTTCCAGAACTGGTCCCCGTCCTTCTTCAAACCTCACCGGATATCCGATGGCGTCCGGCACGACGAAGATGTCAGAGAACAAAATACTCGCATCAAAGCCATAGCGGCGGATCGGCTGGAGAGTGACCTCGGTTGCGAGATCCGGGGAATAGCAGAAGTCGAGAAAGTTTTTCGCCTTGGCTCTGACTTCCCGATACTCGGGGAGATAACGGCCGGCTTGACGCATCATCCAGATGGGAGGTGGCCAGATCTTTTCTCCGGAGAGAACCCGCATTACGGCTCTGTCTTTGGACTTCATACGGTCGCGCCTTTCCCACATTTCAAATCTAATAAGATTCTATATTTGAATCTGTTTTTTATATTAGAGCGTGGATTACCGGGATCCTTTTTCATCCACAATCCGTCACTCCAATAACTGTTTAGGGAAAAATCCGGCAGTGAACATGCATTAACTCCTCCCCAGGAGTCGATAACAAAATTTCGCGGGTAATTACAGCGATTTAGAAAAGTGTTTACCTTTCGTTAAGAATTTGGGCGTTGGTGGATAGCCTGTCGAAATGTCACAGGCCTCATGTTGATCCACAAAACCTCACAACCATTCCGGTTTCAGTTTCCCGGCGTTTAGACATTGTTAATAAAATCGGCGGAGTGGGCATAAATCCGTGCTAGGCAGAGAGCAATGACAGCAACTCCCAACTCATCAACACCCCTGGGGATGACACCGTGAATAATCCGAGACACTACTTTCATCTGCATCTGGTCTCGGACTCCACTGGCGAAACCCTGATGACGGTCGCGCGTGCCGCGACGGTTCAATACGAAAATGTCCAGGAAATCGAGCATGTTTACCCGTTGGTGCGCTCCCAGAAACAGCTCGACCGGGTGATCAGTGAAATCGAAAAAGCGCCGGGAATTGTCCTCTACACTTTGGTGGACGAGGAAATCGCTCAGAGGCTGGAACAAAAATGCCGTGAATTGGGAACGCCCTTCGTCAATATTCTGGACCCGGTCTTCGCGGTCTTTCAATCCTATTTGAATGTCACGCAAACCCACCGCATCGGTGGTCAGCATGAAATGGATGCCGAGTATTTCAGCCGGATGGAAGCGCTGAACTACACCATGATGCATGACGACGGGCAGATCTGGGACGATCTGGAGTCCGCCGATATCGTGCTGCTTGGGATTTCAAGAACCTCGAAGACACCGACATGCATTTATCTGGCGAACCGCGGCATCAAGGCGGCGAATGTGCCGCTGGTTCCGGACATTCCGCTCCCTGAAAGCGTCAAATCCTTGAAGAACCCGATGGTGGTGGGATTGATTGCCTCTGCAGAACGGATCCAACAGATCCGCCGGAACAGAGTTTTATCATTAAATTCAGAAGGTTATAACGATCAGTACGTTGATCGGAAAGAGATTTCCCGGGAGATCAATATGACTCGGCGCCTGTGTTCGGAACACAACTGGCCGCTGATAGACGTGACGCGCCGGTCGATTGAAGAAACGGCGGCGGAAATTCTGACGTTATTCAAAGACTACAAGACAGCACGTGAAAACGGAGTATCGGAGTAATCCGGACTTTTCATTTCAAGAGGATATCATGGCACTGGTTTTGGCAAGCGGCAGCAAGATCCGCGCTGAACTGATGAGAAATGCGGGTCTGACCATCGATGTCGATCCGGCAAATGTCGACGAACGCGCCGTAGAGGCTCCGCTCCTGGAAGCCGGGTTCCCGCCGGAAGACTTGGCCAGTGTTCTGGCGGAAGCGAAAGCAAATGACGTCAGTGCGCGCCGCCCGGGTGAACTGGTGATCGGTGCAGACCAAATTCTTGCGTTTGAAGGTGAGCGCCGAACCAAACCGGGCGATATGGAAGCGGCCCGCCGGCAATTGCTGGCATTTTCTGGAAAAACCCATGAACTCCTATCGGCTGTCGTGATTTCCAAGGATGGTGAAGCGATTTGGCGGTACGTGTCGACGGCCCGCTTGACCATGCGAACCTTGTCGCCGGCATTTGTCGGCCACTATTTGGCTGAGGCGGGCGACGACGTTTTGTCGAGTGTCGGCGCCTATCAGCTGGAAGGGTTGGGTCTCCAACTCTTTGAAAAGATTGACGGTGACTATTTCACCATCCTCGGTTTGCCGATGCTGCCGTTGTTGGCGCAGCTGCGGGAATTCGGAGTGATCGAGGCATGAGTGGAAGCACTAGAAAAGCCGCGATCACGGGCTTTCCGGTTGATCAATCCCGGTCTCCGCTCGTACATGGATATTGGCTCGAGAAACACGGTCTTGATGGAGACTATGGCCGTGTGCCGGTTACACCGGAAACAGCAGATGCCTTTTACAAGGATTTTGCCGTCTCCGGATTGATTGGCGCGAATGTGACCGTACCGAACAAGGAGGTTGCCGCTGCAGCTTGCGCTCATCTGGACGATGCGGCCAAAGCGATGGGTGCTGCCAACACGCTCTGGCTGGATGAGACCGGGGCATTATGCGGCGCAAACACCGACGGGCTTGGCTTTTTGGGAAATCTGGATCAATTGGCGCCCGGTTGGGATGCATCTGGCGGAACGGCTGTTGTTCTGGGCGCCGGCGGAGCGGCACGAGCCATCATATGGGCTCTGCTTTCCCGTGGATTCACAGCGGTGCATATCGTCAATAGAACCTTTGCAAAAGCGACGGCTCTTGAGGATCAATTCGGGTCTAAAACGAAGGCACATGCTTGGGACAAATTGGGGACACTTCTTGGAGAAGCAGATCTCTTGGTGAACACGACGGCACTTGGCATGACGGGTAAAGCACCGCTGGAAATTGATCTTGATCCGCTGCCGGTCTCCGCGCTTGTCACCGATATCGTCTATGCGCCATTGGAAACCGACCTCCTCAAACAGGCCGCGGAACGCGGTAACAAAACCGTTGATGGCCTGGGCATGCTGCTTCACCAGGCCGTGCCGGGATTTGAGCGCTGGTTTGGCGTCCGGCCCGAGGTCGATACGGAATTGCGCGATCTGGTTTTGGCGGACCTCGGGGTGACACCGTGATCAAGCTTGGATTGACCGGTTCCATCGGTATGGGAAAATCGACCACCGCCAAGATGTTCGCTGAACTCGGTGTGCCAGTACACGATTCAGACGCGACAGTGCACGCGCTCTATTCGGGTCGCGCGGCACCGCTCATCGAAGCAGCTTTTCCCGGAACTGTGGTTGACGGGACCGTCGATCGAACCTTGCTGTCCCCGCATGTGCTTGGAAAACCGGCAGCGATGAAGCGATTGGAAGCCATCGTACACCCCTTGGTGCGCGAAGAAGAACTGGCGTTTCTTGAAAAAGCTAGAGTGGCTCGCCATCGGGTGGTGGTGCTGGACATTCCGCTGTTGTTTGAAACCGGTGGCGACAAGCGGGTCGACGGTGTCGTGGTCGTGACGGCAGATGCAGATGTCCAGAGAAAACGTGTCCTAGATCGGCCGGGGATGACCGAAGACCGGTTTGAGGCGATCCTTTCAAAACAAATGCCGGATGCCGAAAAACGCAAACGCGCGCATTTTCTGATCGACACGGGGTCGGGAATGGACGCTGCACGCCGGTCGGTCGCCGCTGTCTTGAAAGCCTCGGCCGCAATAGGCTGAGGGTTTTGGCTGTTCTTCTTGCTGAAGACCGGGGAAAACCTGACGCTGATCTTGCGTCAGGGCCAGCCGCTTGCGCAGATGGGACAGGCGGAAAACAGGCGGAACCATGCGGGAAATCTCATTCGATACGGAAACCACAGGTCTTAATCCGCGCGGTGGAGACCGTTTGGTCGAAATCGGGGGTGTGGAACTGATCAATCACGTTCCAACCGGTAACTCCTATCACGTCTATATCAATCCGCAGCGCGACATGCCGGAGGAAGCCTTTCGGGTTCACGGGCTGTCGGCAGAGTTTTTGTCCGACAAACCTCTCTTTGAGCAGGTCGCAGATGAATTTCTGGAATTTGTCGGCGATGCAACGCTTGTGATCCACAACGCGGCTTTCGACATGGGCTTCATCAATTTCGAGCTCGAGAAGGTTGGCCGGCGCACCATCCCGAATACCCAGGTGATCGATACGCTCGAGATCGCGCGGCGCAAGCACCCCACCGGCCCGAACTCGCTCGATGCGCTCTGCTCAAGGTACGGCATCGACAATTCCAAGCGTGTCAAACACGGCGCGTTGCTCGATGCGGAGATCCTCGCCGAAGTCTATCTGGAGATGATCGGCGGCAAACAGCGTGCGCTGATCCTGGACCCGGATGAAGAAGATGACCTTGGAGGGTCTGGAGACGCAGGATCAGAGCCTGGAGAACTCGGCTCCTTCAACGCTCGCCCCCGTCCGGTGCCTTTGTCTGCGCTTTTGAAAGACGACGAATTTACCGCTCACAAGGCCTTTGTGGACGGCATGGGCGATGGCGCGCTCTGGAAGAAATACGGTGGATGAGCGGGATCTTGAACAAGATCGACTGTCTCGGTCACTCACAAGCTTGATCCGTATCGTCAGGCGACTGCGCGTCTCTCGTTCGTCATCCCGGACGCAGCGGAGCGGAGATCGGGAACCATTCGTTTGCAGAGCTTTCGCGTCTGAAACTCAGCCGCTTCGGTTTTTTGGATTGCGAGTAAATCCCGGCTCAAGGCCGGGACGACACTTCATGGTGTTCGAACTAGAGCGGCTTGGCATTCTCTAATCCCGAAACAAAAACCCCGGCACCGTGCCGGGATTTATCATAATATAATCAAATACTTCAGAGCATCGACGGCAGAACGCGATCCGGCGGGCGGTGCCCATCCATGAACGTCTTGATGTTGATGATGACCTTCTCGCCCATTTCGATGCGGCCTTCGATTGTCGCTGAGCCCATATGCGGCAAGAGGACTACGTTATCGAGCTTGATAAGCTTCGGATTGACCGCGGGTTCGTGTTCGAACACATCGAGGCCTGCACCCGCCAGCTCGCCTGCTTCCAGCATCCGGATCAGGGCATTTTCGTCGATCACCTCGCCGCGCGCGGTGTTCACCACATAAGCGTCTTTTTTCAAAAGCTTGAGGCGACGGGCGGAGAGCAAGTGGAACGTGCCGGGCGTATGCGGGCAGTGAACCGAAACGACATCCATGCGCGCCAGCATCTGATCGAGGCTCTCCCAGTAGGTTGCCTCAAGCTCTTCCTCAACAGCTGCCGGAACACGGCGGCGGTTGTGATAATGGATAGACATGCCGAAGGCCTTGGCGCGGCGGGCAACAGCCTGACCAATCCGGCCCATGCCGATGATTCCAAGGCGTTTGCCCCAGATCCGGTGGCCCAGCATCCAGGTTGGCGACCAACCGGCCCAATCACCGCTTTCCAGAGCGTGGATACCCGCTGACAGACGGCGCGGCACGGCGAGCATCAGAGCCATCGTCATGTCGGCTGTGTCTTCAGTCAGAACACCCGGTGTGTTGGTGACATTGATGCCGCGGTTGTTGGCGGTGACGACGTCGATGTTGTCGACACCATTACCGAAGTTGGCGATCAGTTTGAGGTTTTCGCCGGCCTGGGACAGGACGGAGGAGTCGATCCGGTCGGTGACCGTCGGCACCAAAACATCGGCGGTCCGCACGGCTTCCACAAGTTCTGCCTGGCTAAAGGGCCTGTCACTTTCATTGAGGCGCGTTTCAAACAATTCGCGCATCCGGGTTTCGACCACATCCGGAAGTTTCCGGGTCACAACGACGACAGGCTTCTTTTTCGCCATACTAACTGCCTTTCGGGCTTCGTTGAGGAATCCTTAACCCCAACGGATTCACCTTGACGCTACGCGGAGCGCAAGCGGATGACACCACTCCCTTTTCCTTACCAGATGATCCGTCAGAAACAAGGGATTGGGTGCATTCCTCAGCCAAACAGATAAGCTGATTCCGGCCTACTGGTTTTCGCGTCCACTTTTCTGTAGTGGTGTGCCTTAAACAACCGTTCGATAACAATTGGACTTACCGACAATATGGCCCGTTCGATCGCGATTGCGTTTTTCCTGTTTACTTTTGGGGTGATGACCGGTGGCACGTCAGTGGCACCACCTGCCTTTGCTCAAGGCACAACCACAGGCGCAACCGGATTGCCCGTTCCCCGCTTTGTCAGTTTGAAGTCTGACCGGGTGAACGTCCGCCTCGGCCCGTCCCGGGAACATGATATTGCCTGGACTTTCGTTCAGTCCGGTCTGCCGGTGGAAATCATTCAGGAATTTGAAAACTGGCGGCGCATCCGCGACTGGGAAGGCAAACAGGGCTGGGTGTTCCACTCTCTGCTGTCCGGACGGCGGACAGCTCTCGTAACACCCTGGGAGAAGGACAACCGCACACCGCTGCGTGCCCGCTCACAGTCCGATGCGGACATCGTTGCCGAGCTGGAGCCGTTTGTTCTGGCCGCTGTCGGAGAATGTGCCGGCGGTTGGTGCCGCGTGAGCGGTGAAGAGTTCAACGGCTGGCTCGATCAAACCCGCCTGTTCGGTGTTTATCCGGATGAGCTGATCGAGGATTAAATCAGCGTCAATCTGGTATGAAAAAAGGCGGCCCATTGGCCGCCTTTTGTTGTTTTGGAGCGCGTGCGAATCAGTCGGCGCGGCTTTCCTGAACTTTCAGCTCGTCCAGACGCGGCATTGACATGATGTTGTAGCCGCTGTCGACGAAGTGGACTTCACCGGTCACACCCCCGGAGAGATCCGACAGAAGATACAGGCCTGTGCCGCCGATTTCATCGAGAGACACAGTCCGCTGCAGCGGAGAATTGCGCTTCTGGAAATTGAACATCAGGCGGGCATCGGAAACGCCAGAGCCTGCCAGAGTTCGGACAGGACCAGCAGAGATGGCATTGACGCGGATTTTCTGAGGTCCGTAGTCGGCCGCAAGGTAGCGAACCGAAGACTCCAGAGCTGCCTTGGCTACACCCATCACGTTGTAGTTCGGCATCACCTTCGTGGCACCGCCATAGGTCAGGGTGACGATGGAGCCGCCATTCGGCATCAAGTCTGCTGCGCGCTTCGTGATCTCTGTGAAGGAGAAGCAGGAGATCACCATGGTCCGGGAGAAATTGTCCCTGGTGGTGTCAGCGTATTTGCCCTTCAACTCGTTCTTGTCGGAAAAGCCGATTGCATGGACCAGGAAGTCGATGGAGCCCCACTCTTCCTTCAGCTTGGCAAAGACAGCGTTTACGCTGTCTATATCTTCCACATCGCACGGAAGCATCAAGGTGGAGCCGACGCTTTCTGCAAGCGGTTTTGTGCGCCGGCCAAAAGCTTCACCTTGATAGGTGAAGGCGAGCTCTGCGCCATGTTCCGCCAGCGTTTTTGCAATACCCCAGGCAATGGAGTGATCGTTGGCAACGCCCATGATCAGTCCGCGTTTGCCCTTCATCAAATCAGACATGTACCGCTCCTCAGCCGTGATAACGCGACATCGCGAGCGATGCGTTGGTGCCGCCGAAGCCGAAGCTGTTGGACAGGACCGTATCGAGACCGGCATTGTCCACGCGGGTCGTCACGATCTCTTCCGGCTTCAGGGCCGGGTCGAGTTCGTTGACGTTGGCGGATGCCGTGATGAAGTCGTTCTGCATCATGAGCAGGCAGTAGATCGCTTCCTGAACACCGGTCGCGCCGAGGCTGTGACCAGTCAGGGACTTTGTGGAGGAAACCGGCGGCTGGTTTTCACCAAAGACGCGACGAATTGCCTCGATCTCACCGACATCACCGACCGGTGTCGAGGTGCCGTGTGAGTTGATGTAGTCAACCTTGCGGTCGCCCAGTGTGCTCGTTGCGATCCGCATGCAGCGCTCACCGCCCTCGCCGGACGGGGCCACCATGTCGTAACCGTCGGAGTTGGCTGCGTAACCAGTGACTTCTGCGTAGATTTTCGCGCCGCGAGCCTTGGCGTGTTCCAGTTCTTCCAGAACGACGACACCACCGCCGCCGGCAATGACAAAGCCGTCGCGGGTCGCATCATAAGCGCGCGATGCCGTTTCCGGTGTGTCGTTGTACTTGGAGGACATGGCGCCCATGGCGTCAAACAGGCAGGACAGGGTCCAGTCGAGTTCCTCGCCGCCGCCTGCAAACATCACGTCCTGCTTGCCGAACTGGATCTGTTCCGTTGCAGCACCGATGCAGTGCGCGGACGTCGAACAGGCCGAGGTGATGGAATAGTTGATGCCCTTGATCTTGAATGGCGTCGCAAGGCAGGCGGAGTTGGTTGAGCTCATCCCGCGGGTCACCATGAACGGGCCCATGCGCTTCGGAGAACCCTTTTCGATGACGATCTTATGCGCCTGGAACAGGTTCTTCGTGGACGGACCGCCGGAACCCATGATCAGGCCGGTGCGCTCGTTGGAAATGTCGTTTTCTTCCAATCCGCTGTCAGCAATTGCCTGCTGCATGGAGATGTAATTGTAAGCCGCTCCATCGCCCATGAATCGCAGCTGGCGCTTGTCGATCAGCTCGGGAATGTCGACGTTCGGCATGCCGTGGACCTGGCTGCGAAAGCCATGCTCGGCATAGTCGGGGGCAAAGCTGATCCCGGATTTCCCTTCCCGGAGGCTTGCCAGAACTTCTTGCGCATTGGAACCGATGGATGACACGATTCCGATCCCGGTGACGACAACGCGTCTCATTGCGGTCTCCTAACGTTTCGATGGGCTTTATTTCGACTCTTCGGTCCGGCCCTTAGAATGGATGAACCGGCGCGTCCCTTTTAAGGAGCGCCGGCTTGAACTTTTCTGGCTCCGCAGAACCGGAGTTTAGGCGGTGGACAGGCCCACACGCAGATCTTTTGCCTTGTAAATTTGCTCGCCGTCAGCTTTCAGCCAGCCGTCGGCAATGCCCAGGACCAACCGGCCTTTCATGACGCGTTTGAAATCAACGCCATATTCCACGAGCTTTGTTTCCGGTGTGACCATGCCCTTGAATTTGATTTCACCGGTGGAGAGCGCCATGCCTTTGCCCGGTAATCCCTGCCAACCCAGATGAAAACCAGTCAGCTGCCACAGGGCGTCGAGGCCCAGACAACCCGGCATGATCGGATTGCCTTGGAAGTGGCACGGAAAGAACCACAGATCCGGCTTGATATCGAATTCTGCCCGGACGTAGCCCTTGTCATATTCGCCGCCGGTCTCGGAAATCTCCGTGATCCGGTCGAACATCAACATCGGGGGGAGAGGCAATTGTGCATTGCCGGGGCCAAACAGCTCGCCGCGGCCGCAGGCGAGAAGAGCTTCGTAGTCGTAGCTGGAGCGGCGCTCGGTCATTCACTTTCCGTCTTTTTGGCCAAGACTCTTTTGGGAGAGAGCCTTGTTATGGGTTTGTTTTCGTTTCGATTGTGGCGCCTTCCTAACACAGGGGAACCATGACCGAAAGATGTCGTACGCGTGAAGTTTGCCCCTTTTTCTGCGGTTTTTCGAACTTATTGAATGCTGCGCTGCACGAATTTTATAGGAGGCGGAGAAAGTAGCTCTGCGTTAAAAACTTGCATATAAGGTGCAAGAAATGGCAGATATAGGCCAGTGCTTGGGTTTTTGGCCCACTTGGAGCAGCTTGATGGCGCGGATTTGATGCGCTGTGAAATGGCAAGAAAGACTTGGACCGGATCTGAATGGCAATAGAGATGGTGACTGAAACAGCCGGGAAAGACGTGACCGATATGCTGCGGAACGCTGGCCTTCGGCCGACCCGCCAACGTGTCTCCCTGGCCGAGCTTCTGTACTCCAAGGGCGACCGGCACCTGTCTGCTGAACTCCTGCACGAAGAAGCTGTTGCTGCTGACGTTCCGGTGTCCTTGGCAACGGTTTACAACACGCTGCACCAGTTCACCGAAGCTGGCCTTCTGCGGGAAGTCGCAATTGAGGGCAACAAGACTTACTTCGACACCAAAGTCTCCGATCACCATCACTTCTTTATTGAAGGCGAGAACAAGGTGATCGACATTCCAGGTGAAGGCGTTGGCATTGGCGAACTCCCTGACATCCCGGAAGGGATGGAGGTCGTTCACGTCGATGTAGTCGTGCGCTTACGGAAAAAGTCCTAAGCTGTCCAGCTTTCAAAGCTCAGCAACGAAGTAGTCAGCAATCCCTTCGATTTTGGGAAGCGACTTTTGGCCGTTTGGCTGAAATCCGATTTTCATCAAAAGAGCGGAAGACCGCGCGTTTTCCGGATGCGTGATTGCGCAGAGCTGCAATAATCCGAGCTCAGATCGGGCAAACCCGACAACGGCCTCGGCGGCTTCAAGTGCATACCCCTTACCTCGATGGTCTTTGTGGAAGGCGTAGCCGAGATCCGGCATCTCCAACCCGTCCCGTACAACAAGGCCGCAGAGACCGACAGGATCATCGCTGTCTTTTTCCGTAACAATCCAAAGTCCGACACCCTCGTTTTCGTCAAAACTGGGCAGCACTTTTTCGTCGATGTAAGCGCGCGCGGCGTCCAAGTCCGTGATGCCGCGGTCAGCGATAAACCGAATGTAGTCGGGGTCACTCATCAGCGATTGATAAAACGCGGCATCAGAAAGTTCCGGTAATCGAAAACGAAGTCTTTGGCTCTGCGGCATGCCATCTGGTTTCATCATGAACTGGCCTTTTCGCGCTCGATGATGGCTTTGGCCCGGACCGCGATATCCGGCACGGCGTCGAACTTTTCTTTTTCAGGGCTTTTGCAAAGATCATAGATCACGCAGCGCTTGCACTCTGGCTTGCGCGCCTTGCAGATGTACCGGCCATGAAGGATCAGCCAGTGGTGGGCGTGGAGCGAGAACTCCTTCGGCACCGCCTTTTCCATCGACTTTTCAACATCAAGCGGCGTTTTGCCAGGCGCAATGCCGATCCGGTTGCCGAGCCGGAACAAATGCGTGTCGACTGCGATGGTCGGATGGCCGAAAAAGATATTGAGCACAACATTGGCCGTTTTTCGGCCAACGCCCGGGAGTTTTTCCAGCGCTTCCCGATCTTCCGGCACTTCACCGCCGTGATCGCGGATCAGCTGCTCGGACATTAGGATGACGTTTTTGGCCTTTGTCTTGAAAAGGCCGATGGTGCGGATTTCTTCGCGAACCTTGTCTTCGCCCAGCGCAACCATCTTTTCCGGCGTATCCGCAAGTTGAAACAGATGTTTCGTCGCCCGGTTGACGCCCACATCCGTTGCTTGCGCAGACAAGAGGACCGCGACCAGCAACGTATAGGCGTTGATGTAGTCGAGTTCTCCTTCCGGCTCCGGATTGTCTGCGTGGAACCGCTGAAAAATCTCGTAGGTCTCCACTTTTGTATAGCGGGACCGCTTCAGGACTTTGCCTGGATTATCGACCGACGGAGCCTTCTTTCGGACCTGCGCCGATTTGACAGATCGTTTAGCCGGTTTGGCGGTGGCTGGGCTCTTTGCTTGCGTCATCTTCTCTCTATAATCCTCTCCCATGAGCGGGAACAATTCAGATCAGAGCCGTTTTGACAATACGGAAAGCGAAGACCGGCCGTTTTTTACAGCTGTTCTGACGCCCTACCGGTCGCTTGGTCCGAACGGGTTCCTGATCCTCATGCTCTGTTTGGGCCTTATCAGTTTTGTTGCCGGTGCTGTGTTCTGGAGCATTGGGGCCTGGCCGGTATTTGGGTTCTTTGGCCTCGACATGGCGCTGATCTGGCTGGCGTTCCGTTTGAATTATGTCTCGGCGCGGCAGTTTGAAGAAATCCGACTTTCTCGTCATGAAATCTTTGTCCGCAAGGTTGGCCCGGGCAAACGGAACCTTGAATATCGGTTTAATCCCATGTGGGTGCGGTTATCCGTCGATAAAATAGAAGATGAGGGTGTGACCAAGATCTCGCTTACAAGCCGCGGCGAGACCGTGGACCTCGGCAATTTCCTGAATCCGGAGGACCGCACGAGCTTTGCCGGTGCCATGGCGAATGCCTTGGCGACAGCAAAAGCAGGCGGCGTATAGAGGATCCTTCAAACCGGCCTTGTTTCCGGAGCGGGCCTCAACCGGGCGGTGGCGAGCAGAACGGCTGTACCTACCAAAGACATTGCCGAGGCGACATACAGCACCGCGCGGTAGTCGGCAGCCGACGCAATAAAGCCCATTGAAACGCTGCCGATCATGCCGCCCAGGAACAGGCTGTTCATGTAAACAGCTGTCGCCCGCCCAGGCCGGTCAGGGGCAAAGCTCTGCACGAATGTAATCGCAACTCCGGCGAAGAGGCCGTAATGAATGCCCTCCAACACAGCGACTGCCGCGACCTGCCAGACTTCATTCACCTGCGCGAACAACAACATGTCGATGACTGCAAGACCTGCTGAAAAGAGCAGGATCGTGCGCACACCAAATCGTTCCGACAAACGGACGGATGCCAGGATGATGATGACCTCCAGAAGGCATTTCACCGACAGTGACAGACCGGGTGTGAACCCCGGAAGGCCGACTTGATCGATGAAGTAAAGCGGCATCACTGAGACAAACAGGGAATTGGTGATGACGAAAGTGAGGCAGATCAGTCCGGCTGTTATGAGCCCCCAGTTGATGGGGTCCTTGTCGGCGGATGATGTGTCTTTGGGCGGTGCGCGAAAGCCTATCGGCATCACGACATGCCACAAAACGAGATACACCAGACCGAGCCCGAAGGCGCTGATAAAGGTAGCCTGAAAGCCGAATTGTGCTGCGATCGAAAACGCGGCTGCCGGGCCTATCATCCATGCAAGTGAAACCGACATGCGAAGCCAGGAATTCATCCGGCCGATATCTAGACCGGCCTGATCTGCATAGAGGCGGCCATAGGTGAAGACGATCCCCGAGCCCATGTTGGAAAGGCTCATCAAGGGGGCGACGAGTGCCAGCAAAAGCCAGAGTTCTGTAGTTTGTGTGAGGAGGCCGGCAACGGCAAGGAAGGCGATCACGGCAATCAAAAGCTGCGGACGGACCAACACTCCTCGGTCCAGCCGCTCCCCTGCCCATCTGTTGGTCAGCAACGTCAGCGGAGCCACAAGCCCGGTGTAGAGCCCGATCTGCCATGGGTCAGCGCCCAGCCCATCGACGATGAAATACCCCATCATCGGGACGAGCGACGACACACACATGCTGTTGGTGAGCTGCAGCGCAATGATCAGCATTGCTTGCCGCGGCAAAAATCTGAAACTGGACACGAAATCGCCTTTGGGAGAGTCAGGCATCTGAAAAGATGCTGAAACCGTACCCCGGCACGTCTGGGGTGTCATCAGGCAAAATACAATTTTGGTTCAATGTTGACTTGGAGGTGCCCAACAAAGAGTTCCCATAAGCAGTCGGCAATAATTGCCCAGTCGTCAGGTGCCCTGTGCATATCGGAAAACGAGGTCGTCCGGTCCGTTGCCGTTTTTTGAAGGGTTCCGCAAGGTTTTCATCTGTGCAGATGCGCTTGAGAGAGCAACATGGCCATGATGGACAACTTGGCGGGCCAGCAGCAACAGCTCGCGTTGGATGAAAAACCTGACCGGGCGCTTCCGCCCACCTATGCAAGTTACGACTGGATTAGCGAAGGTCTGGCGGAACGGTCGGGCGAAAATGCGGTCATCTACACCTATTGGGACCAGCCGTTTGGCTGCAAGGTCCAGCGTCAGAACCGGGAACCGGAAGACTTTCTGCCCGACTGGCCGGTTCTCGATGCTCCGGATTATGGTCGCAAAGCAGAGCTCAAAAGCGTCCTCTCCCATCATCCCAAGACCCTTGGAACCGGAATTGCGGCCGGACCGGGCGTGGATAAGGCGTTTCAGGATTACATAGCGACCCTGCCGCTGAGCCTGACCCGGTTCGCCGCACCGTTCGGCGCGCAGCAATGGCTGCTCTTGGATCTCTTCCGCCGAGCGCCGGGCCTTTGGCGCAAGGTCCATCAGCAAACCGGGCTTGGACGGCTCGGAACGTTATCCCTGACGCTCGAGCTCTTTTGCGCCGCAGGCCGTACGCGCCCGCAACAACGCCAGCAACTCGCAACAGCCCTCAATGAGACAACGCGTGAAGTCGTACTCACCCGCTATCTTGGCCAAACGCCGGACCCGTCTCTTCTTGCGCTTCTGGAACAGGTCCCGCCTGGCTCCGGCTTTCTGGAACACCGTGCCCTTAAGGCGGCGCTCAACCAGAAAAGCGACACCCTGGAATTGAAAGATCTTGTTCGGATGAAGGACGAGATGACGGACAGGATCCTGAAACAAACCGATTGGCCGGACACGCTGCAGATCCGCGCGCTTCTGGACCAGGGTCTCTCCTTCGCCCGCATTCTGCATATCGTCCAGTCGGGCTTGAAAAACCTGACCGAGGCTGAGCGTGCCGGTGCCTTGAAGGCGTTAAAACTGATTGCCTCGCCACAGAAACTGCAATGGTGGCTGGCGCACTGGACAATGCTGGCGGGCCGAAGCCGGGAGGTTCCCCCGCCGCCCATTCCGGCAACCTCCCTGTTGTCTCCACTACAGACATGTTCCGCGATCGAGGAGGAAAACCGCCGCATGCGCAATGGTATCGCGCGCTATGTTCCGGACGTTCTGGCGGGAGACCTCTATTTCTATCACTGGGACGGCCACCCGGCGGCGACCCTTTGCCTTGCCGTTTCCGGCAATGGCGACTGGACCTTACTTGAGGCGCTGGGCGAAGACGGTTTCCCGATCCACGAGGAGGCTTTGGCCGAGATTATGTCGGCGGTTCAGGCGGGCTAGGACGCTTGTTGGATTTGACCGGTCTGCGATGTTTCCGCCATGCCCACCAAATCAGCCACAGTCCATGGCTGTATTTTCAGTGGTCGTCCCCGCCCCCAAGCGGGGATCTACTCGCATTCCCAATTGCTGCATTTATGGTTGTTTGGTGTTTAAACGACCCTACTCCTCTTTGACCTGCAATCCCTTCAGTTTGTAGAGGGCTTCCAAAGCCTCTCGCGGCGTCATGTCGTCGGGATCAAAATCGCCGAGTGCTTCGTGGATTGGATCTGCCTCCTGCGCGGCGGTCGGCGCGCTGGGCGGTGGGGCAAGGGTTGCAAAGAGCGGGAGCTCGTCGATGAGATTTTGAGAGGGCGCATTGCGGTCCTGTTCTTCCAGCTGCGACAGGACCTGCTTCGAGCGCTCCACCACCGTTGCTGGAAGACCAGCGAGCTTGGCGACCTGAATGCCATAAGACCGGTCGGCGGCCCCCGGAACGATCTCGTGCAGGAAGATCACCTCGCCGTTCCATTCCTTCACCGACACTGTGGCGTTTGAGAGCCGGTCCAGCTTGGCCGAAAGCGCGGTGAGTTCGTGATAGTGGGTCGCGAACAACGCCCGGGATTTGTTGACCTCATGCAGGTGTTCGATGGTCGCCCAAGCAATCGAAAGCCCGTCGAAGGTCGCCGTGCCCCGACCGATCTCATCCAGGATCACCAGCGAGCGGTCGCCGGCCTGATTGAGGATCGCAGCGGTTTCCACCATCTCGACCATGAAGGTTGAGCGCCCGCGCGCCAGATCGTCCGCCGCACCGACACGGGAAAACAGCCGGTCGACTATCCCAATATGCGCAGAGGCCGCCGGAACGAAAGAACCCATCTGTGCGAGGACGGCGATCAGCGCGTTCTGGCGCAGGAAGGTCGATTTACCGGCCATGTTCGGACCGGTGATCAGCCAGATATGGCCAATGTCTTCATCCGCTTCCGGGCCGAGATTGGCGTCATTGGCAACAAAACTTTCCCCGCCCGCTTTTTTAAGCGCGACTTCAACCACCGGATGGCGCGCGGCTTTAATGTCAAAGGCGCGGCTGTCATCGACAAGAGGACGGGCGTAGTTTTCGTCCTGTGCGAGTTTTGCCAAAGCAGCGGACACATCCAGAATGCTGAGGCCCTGCGCGGCGGCTTTGATCGCATCGCAGGCATCGATGATTGCCTGGGATAGGCGTTCAAAAATTTCGAGCTCGATTGCAAGGGATCGCTCCCCGGCACTGGCGATCTTGGATTCCAGATCGGCCAGTTCCGTTGTGGTGAAGCGCATGGCACCCGCCATGGTCTGGCGATGAATGAAGCGGCCGGGATCGGCGGTGAGCTTCTCGGTTTGTGCGGTCGGTGCTTCGATGAACCAGCCGAGCACGTTGTTGTGTTTGATCTTTAAAGAGCGCAGGCCAAGCTCTTCCGCATAGTCGGCCTGCAGTTTGGCGATCACCTTGCGGCTTTCATCGCGGAGCGCCCGCAATTCATCGAGGTCAGCGTTGTAGCCGGTCGCAACGAAGTTGCCGTCGCGTTTCAAAAGCGGTGGCTCTTCCTTGATGGCGGCCACCAATTCAGCGCCAAGCTCGTGCGGCGCTTGATCGAGGCTGGACCGGGCCGCTGCGATTTCTGCCGGGATCTCAGATGGTGTCGTACCGGTCTGATCAAGTACCGCGCGGGCTGCGGCCAGCCCTTGCGCGATTGACAGGATATCGCGCGGGCCTCCGCGATTCAACGCAATCCGAGACAAGGCGCGGGCCATATCTGGCGCGCCTTTCAAGGTCTGGCGCAGGCCTTCGCGCATGATTTCGTTGTTGAGAAAGAACGCCACTGCATCATGGCGCCGCTGAATGGCATCCACATTGATCAACGGTCCGGCCAACCGGCTCGCTAGCAGGCGGGACCCGCCACCAGTGACGGTCCGGTCGATAGTGGACAGCAGCGAGCCCTGCTTTTCACCAGACAGTGTGCGGGAGAGTTCCAGGTTGGCACGGGTTGCCGGGTCGATGAGCATCCGTCCTGCGCCGGCCTCGCGCACCGGTGGATCGAGCGGCGGGCGTTCGCCGAGCTGTGTTTTTTCGATGTAGGAGAGAATTCCAGCCGCAGCTGAAAGTTCGGCGCGGCTGAAGGTGCCGAACCCGTCGAGGGTTTTGACGCCAAAATAATGCGCCAGCCGGTCGGCGGCGGTCGATCCGTCGAAAAACGCCCGCGGCACAGGCGATAGCGCACCACCCGAGAGCTCGGCAAGCTGGCGGACGTCTTGTTCCTGCAGCAGATTGTCCGCAAGGATCAACTCGCGCGGTGCCACTTGCGCAAGATCGGCCGCAAGGCGCTGGTGATCGGTTTCGGAGACCTGAAACGACCCGGTCGACATGTCGATCCAGGCAAGACCATAGACCGCATCGCCCGCGAGCGAGCCGCCCTTTAAACGGGTGAGTGCCATCAGGTAATTGTTGGCCCCGGCATCCAGAAGCCGCTCTTCCGTCAATGTGCCGGGCGTGACCAGACGCACCACATCGCGCCGGACAACGGATTTCGAGCCGCGTTTTTTCGCTTCCGCCGGATCCTCGGTCTGTTCGCAAACGGAGACGCGATGGCCCAGCGCGATCAGCTTTTGCAAATAATCATCGGCGGCATGGACCGGAACGCCGCACATCGGGATATCTTCGCCCTGATGCTTGCCGCGTTTGGTCAGCGTGATGCCCAATGCCCGCGATGCGATTTCAGCATCTTCAAAAAAAAGCTCATAAAAATCGCCCATCCGATAGAATAAAAGACTATCCGGGTTGGCGGTTTTGATCTCGATGAACTGGGCCATCATCGGCGTGACTTTGGTGTCCGCCGGAGCCGGTTTTTGCGCGGTCGTCTGGGTCATTCCCGATACCTAAAACAACGCGCTTTGAAGGGAAAGCTCTGCAAGCGCGGAACACGGTCATTGGCCGCCGGTAAGAGATGTTTGTTGTGAATAGGCGCTTGGGCGTACCGTTCACACGGCCGTCAGCCTTGATCCGCATAAGGGATTAGATCCTCTGGGTTGAGGCATCAATACTCCGGCGATAAGGTCATACCCCGCTTTTCAGAAGCGCGCCGATAATTTAAGGAAACGCCTGCAAAATGTCCGCCGACAAGACTTCCTCCAAAACATCAGTCAGTTTCACAGATCAGGAAGCCCTGCAGTTTCACCAGCAAGGCCGTCCCGGCAAACTCGAAATCACCCCGACCAAGCCGATGGCGACCCAACGCGATCTGTCGCTCGCCTATTCGCCGGGCGTGGCCGTTCCGGTGCGGGCGATCGCGGAGGATCCGAGTAAGGCATACGATTACACCACCAAAGGCAATCTAGTTGCGGTGATCTCGAACGGCTCCGCCATTCTGGGCCTTGGAAATCTGGGCGCGCTGGCGTCCAAGCCGGTGATGGAGGGCAAATCGGTTCTGTTCAAACGGTTCGCCGATGTTGACTCGATCGATCTGGAGCTGGACACGCAGGATGTCGATGAGTTCATCAACTCCGTGCGCTACATGGGCCCCTCTTTCGGCGGTATCAATCTGGAAGACATCAAGGCTCCAGACTGCTTCATCATCGAGCAACGCCTGCGCGAATTGATGGACATTCCCGTCTTCCATGACGACCAGCACGGCACGGCGATCATCGCCGCCGCCGGCCTGATCAACGCGCTTCACCTCACCGGCCGGGACATGAAGGACACGAAAGTGGTCTGTAACGGTGCGGGCGCGGCCGGCATCGCCTGTATCGAGCTGATCAAGGCGATGGGTATCCCGAACGAAAACGTGACGCTCTGCGATACAAAGGGTGTGATCTACAAGGGCCGTGAAGAGGGCATGAACCAATGGAAGTCGGCTCATGCGGTCGATACCAAGGCCCGTTCCCTATATGATGCCCTCAAAGGCGCGGATGTTTTCTTCGGCGTCTCGGTGAAAGGCGCGCTGACGCCAGACATGTTGCGCGTGATGGCGCCGAACCCGATCATTTTTGCTATGGCAAATCCGGATCCGGAAATCACACCGGAGGAAGCGGCAGAAGTGCGCGATGATGCGATTATTGCGACGGGCCGGTCTGATTATCCTAACCAGGTGAACAACGTCCTTGGTTTTCCTTACATCTTCCGGGGCGCGCTGGATGTTCAGGCGATCACGATCAACGACGACATGAAGGTCGCCTGTGCCAATGCACTTGCCGAGCTTGCGCGCGAGGAAGTGCCGGATGAAGTCGCAGCCGCCTATCGCGGCAACCGGCCCAAGTTCGGTCCGGAATACATTATTCCAGTTCCGTTTGATCCGCGCCTTATTCACGCAATTCCGCCAGCCGTTGCCCAGGCAGCAATGGATTCAGGCGTTGCCCGGCGGCCGATCGTCGACATGGAAGCCTACAAGCATCAGCTTTCGGCGCGCCGTGACCCGGTTGCCGGCACCCTGCAGCGGATTTTCTCTAAGGTGCGCCAGCAACCGAAACGGGTCGTGTTTGCCGAAGGTGAGGAGGAGCCGACCATCCGGGCGGCCACAAGTTTCGTCAGTCAGGGACTTGGAGAAGCCATCCTCATTGGCCGGGAAGACGAAATCCAGTCAATGGCTGAGCGCGCGGGGATCGATATCAACCGTCCTGGCATCAGCATTCAAAATGCGCGGCTGTCTGATCGAAATGCTGATTACGCGCAATACCTTTATGGCCGAATGCAGCGGCGCGGATACTTGCTGCGCGACTGCCAGCGTATGGTCAACAACGACCGGAACTATTGGGGCGCGATCATGGTGGCGCGGGGCGACGCCGACGCCATGGTGACCGGCTTGACGCGGAACTACTCCGTGGCGCTCGACACGGTCCGGGCGACCATCGATCCTAAGCCGGGTCACCGCGTCATCGGGGTGTCTTTGGCGCTTGCCCGAGGACGGACCGTTCTGGTGGCCGATACGGCTGTGATCGACATGCCGAATTCCGAAGAACTGGCGGATATCGCTGAAGAAGCAGCGCACGTCGCCCGTAAGCTCGGCTATGAGCCGCGCGTTGCCATGCTTGCCTATTCCACGTTCGGCCACCCGCGTGGCGAACGGTCCGAAAAGGTCATCGAGGCGGTCAAGATCCTCGACCGGCGCCGGGTCGACTTTGAGTATGATGGCGAAATGGCCGCCGACGTTGCGCTCGATATGGACCGTATGGCCGCGTATCCGTTCTGCCGTTTGTCCGGACCGGCGAATGTTCTCGTGATGCCGGCCTTCCACTCTGCGTCCATCTCGACAAAGATGTTGCAGGAGCTTGGGGGCGCAACGGTGATCGGCCCGCTTCTGGTCGGGTTTGACAAGTCGATCCAGATTGTTCCGCTTGGCGCCAAGGACAGCGACATTGTCAATATGGCCGCCATCGCCGCATTCAATGTGACGTAGAATGGGTCTTTACCCGAGCAACAAAAAACCCGCATCGGGCAGGCCGGTGCGGGTTTTGGTCTTTTACGGAGAAAAACCTTAGTTCGGCTTTTGCTCGCCAGCCTGCTGATCTGCTGCCTGGTTCGCCATGTTCTGGCGGTAAAGCTGCGCGAAATCGATCGGGTCGAGCATCAGCGGCGGGAAACCACCATTGCGGGTTGCTTCAGACAGAATGTTGCGCGCAAACGGGAACAGCATGCGCGGGCATTCGATCATCACGAACGGGTGCATGTGATCCGCCGGAACGCCAGAGATCTTGAACAGGCCTGCATAGACCAGTTCAACATTGAACATGACCATGTCCGGGCGTTCAGCCTTGGCGTTTAGGGTAAGGATCACCTCGAACTGGTCGTCGCCGACCTGTTGGGCGCCAACATTGACATTGATGTCGAGCTTCGGCTGCTCACCCTGGATGAGGGAGCGCGGTGCATTCGGGTTTTCGAAAGAAAGATCCTTGATGTATTGGCCAAGGATGTTCATGCCCGGTGCAGCATCGGCGCCTTCCGCCTGCGGGGCTGCGCCGCCGTCATTGGTGTCGGTCATCGTTGTATAATTCCGTTGCGCGGTGCTGTTTCAAGGTAAAGGGCGTTGCCGCCCCAACTGGCTGCAGGTCCGCGTCTGCCTACAACCACCATTCCCCGGCTGGCTACCATTTAGAGGGGCCAGACACAAGGCCCGGGTGAGGAATGGCGGCTTGTCAGGCCCGGAAAACCGTATCAAAAGGGACAGATGGCTGATGATCCGACTTCCACCGTCCTCCTGCAACACAGGCATCTGAAACTCGATACGCTCGTTCGCCTTCGCTGGCTGGCGATCGGCGGTCAAACCATCGCGCTGCTCGCAGTGCATGTGGGACTTGGGTATCCCTTGCCGGCAGTACCTGCCTTTGCGCTCGTCGCCATGTCGGCTTGGCTCAATATCTTCCTGAAAATCAGAGCTCCTGCGGTGACGCGCTTGTCAGAACGCGGCGGTGTGATCCAGCTCGGCTATGACATCCTGCAGATGAGCGGACTGCTTTTCTTAACCGGAGGGCTGGGCAATCCCTTTGCGTTCTTGTTGATGGCACCGGTCATGGTGTCGGCTGCTGGTTTGTCGGCGCGTCACACGGTCCTTTTGGGCGCGTTGGCAACGCTCTGTGCGAGCATTCTTGCAGTCTACCATTTCCCACTACCCTGGCCGGTGGGCAATGAGTTCCGTTTGCCAGTGGTCTATTCCGTCGGCATCTGGGTCGCGCTGGTTTTGACGCTTGTGTTCATGGCGATCTATGCCTTTCGCGTGGCCGAGGAAGCCCGTCAGATGGCCGATGCCTTGGCGGCGACGGAACTCGTCTTGGCCCGCGAGCAGCATTTGAATGCATTGGACGGGTTGGCAACGGCTGCGGCGCACGAGCTCGGCACGCCTTTGGCAACGATTTATCTCGTCGCCAAAGAACTCTCCGATGAATTTGATGCCGGTGACCCCCGAGGCGAAGATGTGGCTTTGATCCGATCACAGGCAGAACGCTGCCGTACGATCCTCAAGCAGTTGACGAGCCTTTCAAGCGAAGAGGACAAGACTTATCAGAGCATGCCGGTGTCGCAGCTGATTGAAGACGTGATCGATCCGTATCGTGGTACAGGCGTGCCGATCCACCCGGTTTTAGAGGGAGAAGGGCCGGAACCGATCGGTACGCGAAACGCTGCGATCCGCTATGGCCTTGGTAACCTGGTTGAGAATGCGATCGACTTTGCCAAATCCAGCGTCACCGTTTCGGCCGCATGGGACGACAAGACACTCAGCCTGACCATCGAAGACGATGGACCGGGCTTTGCCCAAGAGATCCTCAGCAAAATCGGTGATCCTTATGTGTCAATTCGCGGCGGAAAATCACGGGGCAAGGGCACGGCGGGTGGCCTGGGGCTCGGTATATTTATCGCCAAAACACTTCTGGAGCGCACGGGAGCCCGGGTTCAGCTCGGCAATCTCGGACCAGGGTCCAGAGGTGCCATGATCCGCGTCAGTTGGCCGCGAGAGGTCTTTGAACGGCATCAAGGAGTGGACGAAGCGACCGATTAGCCCCATAACCAGAGAAAATGCAGTTCCGCCTTGGCAATAATTGCCCAAGTTTCATCCAGACAGGCGGTAACCGCGTAAAGCAATAAACGGTTGTGCGGTATGACAGATCCGATTGTTTCGATTGAAAGCCTTGAGGACAAGAGCCTCCTCATCGTTGATGACGACAAGCCCTTCCAGCAAAGACTGGCCCGGGCCATGGAAAAACGCGGCTTCAGCACGGAGACAGCTGACGGCTTGCAGGATGCCGTCATCAAAATCAGCCAAAATGCTCCGGCGTTTGCAATTGTCGACATGCGGCTGGAAGACGGTAACGGTCTGGATGTCATCCAGCAAATCCGGGCCCGGCGCCCTGATGCCCGTGCAATCATTCTAACCGGATATGGAAACATCGCGACTGCAGTGACCGCGGTGAAGATGGGCGCAATCGACTATCTGGCAAAACCTGCGGACCCTGATGACATCATCGCAGCTTTGGCACGGAAACCGGAAGATAAGGCAGAGCCGCCTGAAAATCCGATGTCAGCAGACCGGGTGCGTTGGGAGCATATCCAGCGCGTCTATGAACTGTGTGATCGCAACGTTTCTGAAACAGCCCGGCGGCTCAATATGCACCGGCGCACGTTGCAGCGTATTTTGGCAAAGCGCGCGCCACGCTAGGGTCTGGCCAATCAATAGGTTTGTGAGAAACACGGGAGGCTTGCCCTTTCGGTGCCACTTTGCCTAAGTAATCGCAACTGATTATCCCATCGCGCTCTCATGGAGATCGCCAATGCGGCGCTCGGCTGCCAGGACTGATATGTCAATTTTGTTCCGCACAGGTCTCATGGCCTTTATTGGTCTTGGTGCGCTCTGCACGATCAACGGCGTAAACGCACAATCCGCGCCGGAGACCTTGCGTATCAACGTGGAGCCAGCTGAGCCGGGTATCCGGTCCGTTACCCTCAACAAGCGCTACCGACCGATTATCAATAGAGACGACAAGGGCGTCGTGATTGACACGATCGGCAGTAGCAACACGTTGCCTCCGTGCGATATCAAACTTGAGATCACGCTCGAAAACAGCCGGGTTTTGCACAGGGATGCCAATATCTGTAGCGGAAACACTTTGCTTGTCGATGTGACAAGCAATGAAAAGCCGGGTGCCGTCGCACGCGTTGTCGGCGCGGGATCCGGTGTGGCAGCGGGACCAAGCACCAGCGCGCCTGAGCAGCAAATTACAGCGACGTCTGAAACGCCTCAATCCAGCCAGAACACTGGATCCCCGGATTCGGTTGATCTTTCGGCGGTGGATACGGGTCCGTCCGGGTCACTGGAACCGTTGGCTGGTGGTCTGGAGCCACTGGAACAGGTTGAAACGCCAATTTCCGTGCCGGACGGGCAGACAGATACCGCGGCTTTGCCGGGCGGCTTGGAAAATCTGGTGCAAGACCGGCTGAACCAGACCGGCAATTCGGGGCAAGCCAATACCCAGGCCGTGCTTGTGTCCCCATCTGAAACACGGGAGTGGATCGCCGAGCCGGGCAGCCAACCCGGGGCACTCTCTGTTCTTCAGCACTCAGTGCCGCAAACCGATGACCGGGACTTCCGGGCGCAATGCAGCACGCAATCCGGCTTTGCTGCGGTGACATTTCAGCAAGCCCCGGCCGGATTGATTGAAGGCATGCCGCAGACGGTCTCGCTGGTTGCCGGTGATTTTTCGGCAAGCTACAGCGCGTTCGGGTCCTCCAATGCCAATGAAGCAGGTGTATCGCTCCCGCAAGTGACACTGGAGATGACTGATCCCTTGTGGCAGGCGTTGATCCAGCAATCGGAACTGTCGATCACCGTTGAAGGGTTGCCGCCTTACACAGTGTCCTTGAAAGGAAGCGCGAACCCTGTCCGCCTGTTTGTCGCAACATGCGCGGTTCCGCAGCAGATCGTGTCCGACAACGGGCTTGCACCGGGTCAGGATCCGAGCTCGGACCTCGCGTGTACTGAGCTTGGCCGTGTCCGCTCCGTGGAAGCTGAAAGGCCGGGCGAAATCATCTTCCGCAATTCAAGCGCAGAAGTGATTGAGGTGAACTGGGTTGACTATCGTGGCGGTGAGCGTCCCTATGCCCGCCTCGAACCGGGTCAAATCCTGGAGCAGCAAACCTATGTATCCCACGCATGGACTGTGCGCGGTGCCAACGGCCAGTGTCGGGGTATTTATGTGAGTCGGACACCCTATCGCGAGGTGGTTGTTCAAGGAGCTCCTGGCTCCGTGCCTGGCGGCTTCGGAAACACGTTCGGTGGTCAGCCAGGTCAATTGCCGGGTGGTCCGGTGCCCCCGGGAAGCGTGGGCGGTTTGAATTCTCCGCAGGCCTATCCGCAGCAGGCGGCGCGAGGCAATGTGGCGGACTATCTCTGCACGGCGGGCATTGATCTCAATGTCGTTTTCTCGCCAGATGGTCAAACGGCAACGGTTGCCGAAATGGGGTATGGCGCTGTCACTCTTCAACGTCAGGGCGGAGCAAATACATTTTACTTCGAGGCCCAGGGGCATGTGCTGAAAGGTCAGCTTCAGAACGCCAGCTGGTCGCGGCCAGGATTGCGGGATGTTTTTTGCGCCAGACGGTGATTACTGATAAGGTGTGGTAAAAATATAAGCAATCAATGGTAGATGTTGAGCAATACCTGCATGTCAGGTACGTCAATCTACCAATGAATGCCCTATTTATTTGCAAAAACGCGTAACTTTTAAGCCTTTGGTCAGCAGTTCGGTGTTTCTTTCCCTCAGGAGTTAAATGAGGGAATCACCGGAAATGTCATTCGCCCGCTGGCCAATCACCTGGAAGATCAGTCTACCGATCGCCACCATTCTTATTTTCACAATTGCGATCTGTGTCATCAGCTTGAACAGCCTTTATTCGGCTATGTTTGATCAGAAGCTCGCGAAGATTGAAGACATTTCCAACAGCGCAGCAACGATCGCTGCCTACTACCAGGAGCAGGAAGCGTCCGGCGCGATGAGCAAAGAAGATGCTCAGGCCGCCGCGAAGGCCGCTATCGGCGCCATGCGGTTTGAAGGCGACAACTACGTCTTCGTTTATGACTATGCAGGCAACAACCTTGTTCACCCAAAAACGTCGTTGATCGGCACAAACATGATGGGCTTCACCGACAAGACGGGTGTGAAGATCGTCGCTGAACTGATCAAATCCGCGAAAGCTGGCGGTGGGTCTCTGCTCTACTTCTGGCCGCGCGCAAACAGCGAAGTCGCGATTGCCAAGTATGGCTGGGGTGCTGGATTTGAGCCCTGGGGCTGGATGCTCGGCACTGGTGTTTACATGGATGATCTGGACGCAGCCTATTGGAGCGCTGCCACCGTGATCATCGCATTGGCTGTGGTTGGTGCGCTTATCGCAATGGGCATTGCCATCTTTGCCGTGCGTGCAACAGTCGTTCCGCTCACCAAGCTCACCGGAAACATGAACCGCCTCGCAGATGGTGAAGTTGACGTTGTTATTGAAGGCGCGGACCGCGGTGACGAAATCGGCCAGATGGCCTCGGCGATGGAAGTCTTCGTTAGAAACGAAGCGGCCCGCCGCGACCTGGAGACTCAGCAGGATGTCATCCAGGAAGAGGCCGCTCGCAAAGGGGCTGAAATTCAGCAGCTCAGCGCGGAATTTGATCGTCAGATCACCGACATGATGAACATCATCGATTCCTCTGTCCAAAGACTGCAGTCGGCTTCTGCGGACATGACCGGTGTTGCCGCCCAGACCACTGAACAAAGCGGGTTTGTGTCGAACGCATCTTCTCAAGCTGCACACAACGTGGAAACCGTGGCTGCAGCGGCTGAAGAGCTGTCTGCATCGGTCAACGAGATCCGCCGTCAGGTGCAGTCGTCCAGTGAGATTGCGGCCAAGGCAGCCAATGAGGCTGCAGCCACCAACCAGCGCATGAATGGTTTGTCGGAAGCAGCGGGCCGCATCGGTGAAGTCGTCACCCTCATCCAAGCGATTGCCGAACAGACCAACTTGCTTGCGTTGAACGCAACGATCGAGGCAGCGCGCGCCGGTGAAGCGGGCAAAGGCTTCGCCGTCGTTGCAGCCGAGGTGAAGGAGCTTGCAACGCAAACTTCCAAGGCGACCGAAGAAATCTCAAGCCAGATCACTGCGATCCAGGATGAGACCGGTCACGCGGCAACCGCCATCTCTTCTGTCACTGAGATCATCAACAACATGAACGAGATCGCCTCGTCGATCGCCTCGTCTGTTGAAGAGCAGGGCGCTGCGACCCAGGAAATCGCGACCAATGCGACGGAAGCCTCCCGCAGCACTGTGGAAGTAACGACCAGCATTGAATCGGTCGCCTCTGCCGCGGAGAATACCCGTGACACAGCAGGCAACGTAGAGTCTTCAGCGCAGCAGCTGGAACAGAACGCCAGCATGTTGCGGGATCAGGTTGCAAACTTCTTGAGTGAAGTCCGCAAGCGCTCCGCCGCTTAAATCCAAGCGGACTGCAAATCAAAAAAACCCGGGGAGCACCTGCTTCGCGGGTTTTCTTATATGCGACTGTTATTTGAGTAACGCGCTCATCAGATTTTGCGCAGGGCGACTTTTGAGATCCTATGGCTGGCGTTCTTGGTCAGGATCAAATCGGCTCTTGGACGCGTCGGCAGGATATTTTCCCGGAGGTTTATCAGGTTGATGTTCGACCAGATCGTGTTTGCAGTCTCCACGGCTTCTTTGTCCGTGATGCGCGAAAACTTATGGAAATAGGATTCTGGATCGCGAAAGGCCGTTTCCCTCAGGCGCATGAAGCGGTCGACGTACCATTGCCGCAACAGCTCTTCGTCCGCGTCCATATAGACAGAGAAATCAAAGAAATCTGAGACGAACGGAACCGCCCGCCCGTCCCGTGGCAGTTCGCGGGTCTGCAAGACGTTCAGCCCCTCGACGATCAAAATGTCCGGTTTGTCGACGGTCACTGTGTGACCGGGCATCACATCATAATAGAAGTGCGAATAAACCGGTGCGCGAACATGCCGCTTTCCAGCTTTGATGTCGGACAGGAATTTCAGAAGACGGGGCCGGTCGAAGCTTTCCGGAAAGCCTTTTTTGGACATCAGGCCTTCGGATTCCAAGATGGCATTCGGGAAGAGAAATCCGTCCGTCGTGATCAGGTCGACCTTGGGGCTGGCTGGCCAGCGGGCTAGAAGTTCGCGCAGGACACGGCTTGTGGTCGATTTTCCGACCGATACGGAGCCTGCGACGCCAATAATGAATGGGGTTTTCCCATCCCGCGTGCCGAGAAAGTCCTGGGTTGCCTGGTGCAGACCAACGGTCGATTCAGCGTAGAAGGCCAAAAGGCGCGAAAGCGGCAGATAGATCGCTTCCACTTGCTCCATGGAGACCGGCGCGTTCAGACCCTGGAGCTGGGCGACTTCCTTCGCGGTCAGGGTCATCGGCGTATCGGCCCGCAGCCGAGACCACTGGCGTTCGGTAAACACCCTGTAGGGTGACAAATCCATGTCGAGCGCTGTCGCGACTTTCTGATCCATGGTGCCTTCGTCCCTGCTGCAGTGGCCAGCCGACATCAGCCTATCAGGATTTATTCCTGTTGGCGGGATGCTTTTTCTTCAAGACCGGTTTGTCCTGTGCGCCCGGCAAGCTCTGCCATGACATCATCCAGCGGAACATTTAAGACATTCAGAACCACCAGCAGATGATAGAGAAGATCTGCAGCTTCCGACGTCAGTTCCTTCCGGTCTTTCTGGACGGCCGCAATCGCCGTCTCCACTGCTTCTTCCCCCAGTTTTTGAGCGCATTTGGCAACGCCCTTACCGATCAGCTTGCGCGTATAGGACATCTCATCCGAGCTCTGCGCGCGCGCCGCAATAATGGCGTCGAGGTCTTCCAGTGTGAACTTCGTCATTGGTCTATGTCCTTGCGGCAGCTCAAACGCGGCAATCAGCCGTCCATCCGCATAGCTATTCCGGCATCCGTCATGTGCTGTTTGGCTTCGTGGATCGTGAATTCGCCGAAATGGAAAATGGATGCAGCAAGCACTGCGGTCGCGTGACCGTCCCGGATGCCCTCCACCATGTGATCCAGGGTACCGACACCGCCGGAGGCAATCACCGGCACAGGGACAGCGTCGGCGATCGCTCGGGTCAGCGCCAGATTGTAGCCGGACTTGGTACCGTCGCGGTCCATCGAGGTGACCAGCAGCTCGCCTGCGCCGAGGGCAACCACTTTCTTGGCAAACTTGATGGCATCGATTCCGGTCGGTGTGCGCCCGCCGTGGGTGAAGATCTCGAACTTGTCCGGCGCGCCGGGTTCATTGACCTGCTTTGCGTCAATCGAGACGACGATGCACTGAGCGCCAAATTTCTCGGCGGCTTCCTTTACGAACTCCGGATTTTTGACCGCAGCCGTGTTGATAGACACCTTGTCCGCTCCGGCGATCAAGAGCTTGCGAATGTCTTCCACGGTGCGCACCCCGCCGCCGACCGTCACTGGCATGAAACAGGCTTCAGCGGTCCGGCGAACCACATCATAGATCGTGTCCCGGCCTTCATGGCTGGCGGTGATGTCCAGAAAGCAGAGTTCGTCTGCTCCGGCTGAATCATAGGCCTTGGCCGCTTCCACTGGGTCTCCGGCATCGACGAGATCCACGAAATTGACGCCCTTGACGACACGGCCGTCTTTCACGTCCAGGCAGGGAATGACACGGGACTTGAGGGTCATGATTTTAGCTCCGGCTGGCGCGGATCAGATCCATCGCTTCCTTGGGATCGAGGCGGCCGTCATAGAGTGCGCGGCCGGAAATTGCTCCTTCCAGAATGGCGCAATCCGGTTCCAAAAGACGGTGAATGTCGTCGATCGACGCAAGGCCGCCGGAGGCGATCACCGGAATCGAGACGGCCTTTGCAAGCTCCAGGGTCGATGGGATGTTGAGGCCTTTCAAAATGCCGTCCCGGTCGATGTCCGTGTAAATGATCGCCGAAACACCGGCATCTTCGAACTGCTTGGCGAGATCAACGGCGGTCAGTTCAGATGTTTCTGCCCAGCCCTCGACCGCGACATAGCCACCCTTGGCATCAATGCCGACCGCAACCTTGCCCGGATACTTCTTGCAAGCCTCCTTCACCAGGTCCGGGTCGCGCACGGCGACTGTGCCGAGAATGACCCGGGAGATGCCTTTGTCCAGCCAGGCTTCGATGTGGTCCAGGGTCCGGATCCCGCCGCCCAGCTGAACCGGGTTTTTCGTCGACGCCAGAATGGCATCGACCGCAGCACCATTGACGCTTTCGCCGGCAAAGGCGCCGTTCAGATCGACCACATGCAGCCACTCGAACCCTTGGTCCTCAAAGGCCTTGGCCTGAGCGCCTGGGTCGTCATTGAACACGGTCGCCTGATCCATGTCGCCGAGCTTGAGGCGTACGCACTGGCCGTCTTTCAGGTCGATGGCGGGAAACAGGATCATCTTGTCTTACATTCCTTCCACGATGACGATCTCGCCATCGGCTACTTTCTGGCGGATTTTGACCGCTTCCTGGTATTCCGGCGAGTTATAGCAATCGACCGCGTGTTGGAAGCTCGGAAATTCAATAATTACGTTCCGGGCGCGGCCCTGGCCTTCGATGGCATCGGTTTTGCCGCCGCGGGCGAGGAAATTCGCGCCGAAGCGTTCAAACGCAGGTTTTGCCGTCTCTACATAAGCCGGATAGCCATGCGGATCCCGTACGTCGACCCGTGCAACCCAATATCCCTTGGCCATTGTTCTCTCCCCGTCTTGTTTAAGGTGTCCAGTCCAGAAAATTCGCGATCAGCTCAAGACCGAGCCGCTGACTTTTTTCCGGGTGGAACTGTGTTCCGATCATATTGTCTCTGGCGACCATTGCCGTGAACGTGCCGGCGTAATCAAATGTGGCCAGCCGGTCCGCGTCGTTGGCGCAGGAAAAATGATATGAGTGCACGAAATAGGCATGCAGTCCGTTTGGTCCCGTCTCGATCCCTTTGAAGACCGGATGGCTTTCCGGTATCACATTAATGGTGTTCCAGCCCATGTGCGGGATTTTGAGGGTCTGGTCAGCTGGCTTCATCTCGGTGACATCCCCCGAGATCCAGTCAAAACCGTCTATTGTCTCAAATTCCAGCCCGCGGCTTGCCATCAACTGCATGCCGACGCAGATCCCAAAAAACGGCTTGCCCTGTTTGTGAACGGCCTCTTCAAGGGCGTCCGGCATCCCGTTGACCGCCCAAAGGCCGCGTTTACAGTCGGCGAACGCTCCGACACCGGGCAGCACAATCCGATCTGCCTTGCGCACCCTGTCAGGATCGGCGGTGACGATCACATCGGGAACATGGGCATGAGCGCGGGCCGCGCGCTCAAACGCCTTTTCGGCCGAGCGCAAATTGCCCGAACCATAATCGATGATCGCAATTGTCATTGACGGGTCTCCGGACCAAGCGTCAGACCGACAACCTGCTCGCTTCCGATCCTTGGAATGATCGGATTGGTGGCGGGCCGCGTGGTCTGCTGGTCTCTTGTAATTGGGGTCTGTTCTTTGTTCATGCGATTGGCGAAGAACCGGATTTCAGCTTCTTCCCGGCCGTTCCCTTCGGCAACACCGACCATTTGCCATCCCTTGCGCTCCAAGGACCAGCAGCGTAGCGCCTGGGCCTCAAACCCGAAGAGAATGGCAATCGAAAAGGCTGCGATGCTCATTGCGGCTCCGCCCAACGACAGCGCAGCGATCTCGATCACCAGGGTGACAGCCAGATAGCCCAGCAACACCAGCCACATCCGATGAAAGAGAATCCACGGAATGGAAAACAGGAAGGCAAGCGGCGAAAACTTGTCCGGCACGAATTGCATCCGGCCGGTGATTTCCGGGTCGCCATTCAGCGATTCAAATTCGGGCGGTGCCATCACGACGTAACTGGTCATGTGCCGATCCGTTCTTCGAAGTTGCTAGATCAGCGGGCGTCAAATCAAAATCGATTTTACGCCCAAAGCTGATCGCTTTTAAGTGGTCGAGCGTCTTTGGGCGTTTCAATCAAAACGCCCAATGCTCTAGCCTCAACCGCCGAGCTGACCTTTTGTGGTCGGCACGCGGTCGGCCTGACGCGGGTCGATCTCAATTGCCTTGCGTAGCGTCCGGGCCACGGCCTTGAAGCAGGTTTCGGCGATATGGTGACAGTTTGATCCGTAGAGATTGGCGATATGAAGCGTTAGACCGCCGTTCATGGCAAATGCGCGGAAGAATTCTTCGAACAGCTCCGTGTCGAAGTCGCCGACCTTGTCGCGGTCAAAGGTTACGTCCCAGACAAGGAAAGGGCGTCCGGACACATCCAGCGCGCAGCGTGTCAGGGCCTCGTCCATGGCTAGATGCGTATCCGCATACCGCGTAATTCCGGCCATGTCTCCGATTGCCTTGGATAGAGCCTGACCGAGGGCAATGCCGGTGTCTTCGACCGTGTGGTGAAAATCGATATGCGTGTCGCCGTCCGCCCGGACCTTGATGTCGATCAGCGAATGGCGCGCCAGTTGTTCCAGCATATGGTCAAAGAACCCGACACCGGTCTGGACGTCATAGGCGCCCGTTCCGTCCAGATTGATCTCGATCGAGATTTTGGTTTCCTTGGTGTCGCGCGATACGCTCGCTGTGCGCATGAAGGGCAATCTCCTTTTAAGCCGTCAAAGCTGACCGGCGGCGCAGTTGTAGCAGCCTGAACCACTTAAGAAAATAGCTGAAAACACGACCATTTGCTTCATTTGTCAGCCGCCGGAAAGTGGATCCGTGTCGCCTGTTTGTGACATCGTTTGTGAACCGAGCTCACAGAGGGGCCGCGATATTCGGTAGTGCGGCGATATCCTTGGTGTTAGGAACGGGCAAATTCGCCTCGAGGAGTTCCCAATGCCGACAAGCCGCTTTGCCCCGAAAACAGCGCTCGAGCGCTTGATGCTGCCGCTGGATGTTCCGACCGTCGCTGAGGCGGAGACGCTGGTCAAACAGACGGAAGGCGTGGTTGGCGTCTACAAGATCGGCATGGAACTGCAGTTTGCCGGCGGTCTTGAGTTTGCCCGTGAGCTTGCCGAGAGCGGCCATAAAATCTTTCTGGACGTGAAACTCCATGACATCGACAACACCATCACAAAGGCGGTGCGCAATGTCGCCAAGATGGGCATGACCTTCATGACGGTGCATGCCTATCCAAAAACCATGCGCGCTGCGCTGAAGGGTCTGGCGGAAGAAGGAAATCCGGATCTGTGTATTCTTGGGGTGACGGTTCTGACTTCCATGGATGAAACCGATCTTGTTGCCGCCGGATACACCGGCCCGATTGCAAGCGTTGTCGAAGCGCGGGCAAAGGATGCAAAGCTTGCCGGAATGGGCGGGATTGTGTGCGCACCGACAGAATCGGCAGAAATGCGCAAGGCTCTAGGTGATGAGCTGGTCATTGTCACCCCAGGGATTCGGCCGGCGGGCAGTGCTGCGGGTGATCAGCGCCGGGTGATGACACCAGCGGACGCGATCAAGGCGGGCAGCGATTACCTCGTCATTGGCCGCCCGATTTCAAAGGCAGATGACCCGAGAGCCGCCGCCGAAGCCGTCGTTGAGGAAATTTCTTCGGCGCTTTGAGGTGAGATGCAAAGGAGCCCGAAACCTTAGCCGGACAGCAGTGGGCTTGGCCCAAGGCTCCCTACCGTTTCATCTCCTAGCAGCAGGGCCGCATTCGAAGTTTTGTTAGGCCGCTCTGTCGTCGCCATTGCTGGCATCTGAGCGCAGAACCATGCCGTAGAGATCGCGTGGGTCGTCGGGGTCTGCGAGAAGATCCAGTTTTTCGAAGTGTCCGGTGCTTGGCAGCATATCGTTGACATACCGAAGGGCGGAAAAATCCTCGATCGCAAAGCCGACACTGTCGAACAACGTGATCTGAGTATCAGAGGTTCTGCCTTCCGCATGGCCTGCATAAACCTGCCATAGCTCCGTTACCGGATGATCGGCATCAAGTTGCTGGAGTTCGCCCTCTTCTCGGGTCTGTTCGGTCAGTTCCACGAAGATATCGGACCGGAGCAGGATGTCCTTGTGCAGTTCGGTCTTGCCGGGGCAGTCGCCGCCAATCGCATTGATATGGACGCCAGACCCCACCATGTTGTCGGTTAGGATCGTGGCATAGCGTTTGTCGGCGGTTACGGTTGTGATGATTTCAGCGCCTTCAATGGCGTCTTCCGGCGTTTTGCAGATCGTCACATTCAGTCCGGAGTGCGCGAGGTTTCGCGCCAAGCGCAAACTGGCCGCCGGTTCAATGTCATAGGCGCGGATATCGGTGATGCCGAGCATGTCCTTGAAAGCCAGACACTGGAAATCAGACTGTGCGCCATTTCCGATGATCGCCATGGTTTTTGAGTTCTTTGGCGCCAGATATTTTGCCGCAAGCGCAGAATTGGCGGCTGTCCGCAGCGCGGTCAGGATCGTCATTTCCGTAAACAGCACCGGATAGCCGGTCGACATGTGCGACAAGACGCCGAAGCCTGTAACCGTCTGCATGCCGGTGCGTGTGTTGCCCGGGTGCCCGTTGACGTATTTGAAGCCGAAATACTCATCATCGCTCGCGGGCATCAACTCGATCACGCCTTGCGGTGCATGTGCGGGGATCCGGGGTTTCTTGTCGAAACTCTCCCACCGGCGGAAATCCTGCTCGATGTAGTCGGCGATGCCGCGCATGAAGGTCTCTGCACCAATGGCCCGGACGTTGCGCATCATGTTGTCGACACTGACAAAAGGCACGTAAGCCAGGTCGGATGGGTTCGGATTGTGAAGGGTCTCAGTCATGGGGTCCTCAATAGCTGCGTGTCGGACGGTCGAAGACGCGACGGCCGAACAAGCTGCCGGTCAGGTCGACCATCAAGCGGGCGGTCTTGCCGCGGTCATCCAGAAAGGGGTTGAGTTCAACGAGATCGAGCGATGTCACCAGCCCGCTGTCGTGCAGCATTTCCATGACCAGGTGTGCTTCACGGAACGTTGCCCCGCCCGGGACGGTGGTGCCGACGGCTGGAGCAATGTCCGGATCCAGGAAATCCACATCGAGGCTCACGTGCAGCAGACCATTTTCGGCGCGAACGCGATTGAGGAACGGGTGAAGGAGTTTGCCGATCCCCTCTTCGTCAATCCGGCGCATATCGGAAACACCTGCGCCATGGCGGACAAGAAAGTCTCGCTCAGCCTCATCAATGGACCGCACGCCCATGATTTCCACCCGGTTTGCCGAAACCGGGTGGGTCAAGGGCGCGCCAAGCACGGCATCAAACCCCGGCAAGCCACAAGCAAACGCAAGCGGTGTTCCATGCAGATTGCCGCTGTCTGTGCTTTCCAGCGTGTGAAAGTCCGAGTGGGCGTCGAGCCAGAGAACAAACAAGGGCCTGCCTTTTTCAGCTGCAGCCTTTGCCTGCCCGGCCACGGTTCCGGCTGCTAGGGAATGGTCACCGCCGAGGTAGATCGGAAAACTGTCACCGGTTCCGAGGTCGGAGGCTTTTTTGAAGAGCGATCGTGTCCAGCCGGCATAAGCGCCAAAATTCTTCACGATCCCGTTGGGCGGGCGGATATCGTCCACCGTTTCGGGTTGCAGATTGCCGTCATCGCGGACGTAATGACCAAGGGCTTCCAGGGTCGTGGCGAGTCCCGCTGTCCGGTAGGCATCGGGCCCCATGAGGCAACCACGCCGCCCGGTGCCTTCTTCGACCGGAGCTCCGACAAGAACGATATTCTGCTTCAAGGTTTCCCGCCTCTGCGCCGATGACAATTATTCGCGCAAAGAGTGCGGATGTGACGCGGCGGAGTAAATCCTGAGACTTGATCAAAATAGTGCTGAGATCTATCATTTTGAGAACTATAATTTATCAGAATGTTACAATGGACAATCTTGATACACGGTTGATCTCGCTTTTACGTCATGATGGCCGCAGGTCGGTTTCCGATTTGGCAACCGATTTGAAAGTTTCCCGTGCGACCGTTCGCTCCCGCATGGAAAAGCTTATCGAAACCGGCGAAATTCTTGGGTTTACAGCCGTTCTGAGAGATGATTGGCGGGACTTGCCGATCAGGGCCGTGACGCTTGTTCATGTTGATGGGCGGAACACAGATCCGGTCAGCAAGGCGCTTGCGGCAATGACAGAAGTGCGCGCGATTCACTCAACGAACGGAAAGTGGGACCTCGTTCTGGAGATCGCCACCAGAGACCTGGAAGCTTTTGATGATGCCCTTCATCGCATCCGGCTGATTCAAGGAATTGCTGGAACGGAAACCAATATCCTTTTGAGCACGCGAAAGGGCCCTGCTGTCTCGGCCGATCACTTCAAGGATGCGCTTGGGTGAGAATGGCTCGCAAATCGGGTCGAAGTCCCTAACGACGGGAGATATAGTCTGGTCTAATTACAGGAAACGATGGTTTTGACATGACCAAGGCACTCGATCTTTCACAATTGGCGTCTGACCCCAAGCTGATCTCTGTCGGTGAGGAGGCGGCTGAAAACTATGCAGTTGTCCGTCAAACGCTGAAACGGATCACAGAAGACTGGCGGGATCAGCCGACCCTTGAATTGTTGGCGAAGGAAGCCGGTTTGCAGCCGATCCAGTTGCAACGAGTGTTTGCGCGCTGGGCTGGACTCACACCGAAACAGTTTCTTCAGGCGATTACGCTGGACCACGCCAAAGCGTTGCTGCGCGATACGGCAAGCGTTTTGGATGCTTCCTATGAAGTTGGTCTGTCGGGCTCATCCCGGTTGCACGATCTCTTTGTTACCCATGAGGCGATGACACCGGGGGATTACCGCAATCGCGGTGCCGGTTTGAACATCACCTACGGATTTCATCCCTCGCCGTTCGGCCAGGTGCTGATCATGGCCACCGACAAGGGCCTGGCCGGTCTCGGCTTTGCGGATCCCGGGGAAGAGGACAGCGCGCTCAGCGATATGTGCGAGCGTTGGCCAGCGGCAAGCTTTCGCAATGACCCGGAAGAAACGGCCAAATATGCAGGCCGGGTGTTTGACCCAAAAAAGTGGCAAGAAGATCAACCGCTCAACATCGTCATGATCGGGACTGATTTTGAGATCCGGGTTTGGCAGACGCTTTTGAAAATCCCGATGGGGAAGGCCACCACCTACTCCGACATCGCGGCCTGTCTTGGCAAACCGAAAGCGTCCCGGGCCGTCGGGACCGCTGTGGGGCGCAATCCGATTTCCTTCGTCGTGCCCTGCCACCGGGTCTTGGCCAAAGGCGGCAAACTCGGCGGTTATCACTGGGGCCTTACCCGCAAACGCGCGATCCTTGGGTGGGAAACTGGCCTGTCAGGCCCGGTTCTGGAGTGCGTTTGACCCAAACGCTGAAAAGTGCCCTACCGCGTTTATAAACTTAGGCTCCGGACCTATTAATTTGACTGAAATGGTAGGGATGGGTTTGTTCGGATACGAGGCGCAAAACTTCTGCAAACCGTCCGGTTTGCAAAGGTTTGCAACAACGTTGCCGGGCAAACACGCCCTATCCCTAGGGACGCAAAAACGGCATCGATCTGCTGCGTCAAACCGCTCAACCGGGCAGGAAGCCCGCTTGTCGCGCTTTTCCTTGCAGCTCATTGCCGTTTGCTGCGCCATTTTGATCAAATTAATAGGTCCTGAGCTAGTCATTCTCTCTTGAGGGAACAGGGCCTGTGTTGCTGTCCCGGCCTTGCGCCGGGACCTCAATGGGTGACCCCGGCTCAAGGCCAGGGAGGTTCTGCCGAGGTAACAGAGAACAGGGTGCGGTTTAGTGAACCGGGCCTTCTGGCATCGGATAATTTCCGGTGATTTCCCAACCAAAGGCGGTCATGCGTTCGGCGGCCATCTGGGTCACAGTCCCTGTAATCAGAAAATCGACGCCTGTTGGCGGGAACGGCAACCGGTTCAAGCCTTCCTGCAGATCGGAAAACGTTTTGGCAGCCAGTTCTGTCCACGCAACAGTGTCATAGGGCATGACGATGGCCGCCTTGCCGTCGCGCCGCATTGCGACCAAAAGTCCACCGACGTCTTTGATCTGGCCCAAGCCGGAAATCTTGCGGTGATAGGTTTCCAAAAGCACGATCCGGCGCAGCTGGAAATAGGCAAGCCCGCGGTCTTCGACCTCCGCAGCTTGTTCGGCGATCAGATCGAGACCCTGTACACTTGGCATTGCGGCCATCTGGTATGCGATTATGGCCTTTTCCGAAGCTGTGTAGTGCGGGTTTGCCTCGATATTCATAATGTTGCGTTCCGAAATACCTGCCTTTCGAAAGGTATCCAGCGTCCGCTCACGCAGCTCGCTTTCGGTGCTGTCGACAATCACGTTCCGGAAGTCTTCCGCGGCCCGGGTGGCATTGACGAAAACGCCGCCGGGAATGAGTGCCGTTATTGCGGTGACTGTCCAGCTTCCGGCAGATGTAACGCTCGCGGTCTCGTCGAGCTTTGCCGACAGCGCCTTGTCGAACGTGTAAGGGTCGACACCGAGTTGAACAGCCAGTTCGCGCCGCGCCTGCGCCTGTCCGGTGATGGATTTGGCAATATCAGCGGCCGACCCGCCCTGACCGGTAACGGCAGATTCCACTCCTTTGCCCAACCGGCTGAAAACCCGGCCCACACCTGAAACGGTGCTCTTGGCGGTCCCGACTGGGTCCTGAATGGTGCTTTCGACAAACTCGACGGGTTTTTGCGCAGATTGTTTCAAGCCGTCCAGGAAGCTTGCGTCATTCTTCAGGCTTTCCAGCGCGACAAATGCCTTGATTTCCGACAATCGCATTTTCAAAAGGCCGTCGCCGCGGACCTGCTCTATGCCCTGATCGGCTTGCAGCTCGTAATCATGCAGAAAACCCGTGCTCCTGACGGGCGGCAGCACGGCATATCCCGGACCAACCTCTTGCCCGTCAAGCAGTTGGGCTGGTGCCACTTCCGGCGCGGTTTCATATTGGTCAGACAGGCTCAGAGCTGGTCCGGTGAGCAATCCGGCAAAGAGTGCGCACGCCGCCAATCGCTTGAATGCCAGACCCGAAACCATCATCAACAAACCTCCAGAGTACCTGTGTCAGGGGTGAGGTCAGTCTGGCGCCATATTGTTTCGGGCCAGTGCCTCACCTGCCAAGTAAAGCGAACCGCAAATCAAAATGCGCGGTGGTTCGCCATCTTTTGCGGCACAAGCTGCCACATCGGCAAGGGCCGCGTCTAGGGATGGAAATGGGGTCGCTTCAAGACCGGCGCACCGGGCGAGATCTGCAAGGTCCTCCGGCGTGCGCGCTGTGTTGGTGGTTGCGATCGGTACCGTTCCGACATGACGGACAAGTCCGTCAAAGGGCCGGAAAAAGCCGACAGGATCCTTCGTAGTCAGCATCCCGGCAACCAGATAGAGCGGCCGCGGTCCCCGCTCTTCCTGCTCTCCCATGAATTGGGCGACGGTGACCCCAGCGCCCGGATTATGACCGCCGTCGAGCCAGATTTCTGACCCGTCCGGGCACATGTCTACCAACGGACCATGGGTGAGCGGTTGGAGACGCCCTGGCCAGTTCACGGATTTCAATCCCGCATCGATGGAGGCGACATCGGGCAGAAGGTTAGCGGCTTTGAGAGCGGCCAGAGCAAGAGCGGAATTGGCATACTGGTGGCCGCCCCCGAGAATTGGCTGCGCGAGATCCAAAAGACCATCGTCGTCCTGATAGGCCATACGGCCCTGATCCGGGTGCGCGACAAAATCCTGACCACACACCTTTAGGGTTGCTCTGCACCGTGCAGCCTGGCGCTCGATAACCTTTTGGGCCGCGGGATCCTGTTCCGCTGAAACAACCGGGCGTCCGGGTTTGATTATGCCGGCCTTTTCGGCGGCAATGACGCTGAGGTCATCGCCCAGGAACTTCTCATGATCCATCGACACCGGCGTTATGACCGAGACCAGCGGATCATCGATCACATTGGTAGCGTCCAGACGCCCGCCGAGGCCGACCTCCAGCAAGACGACATCTGCGGGATGTTCGGCAAACAACAGAAAAGCGGCCGCTGTCGTAATCTCGAAGAAGGTGATTTCCGCGCCACCATTGGCCTCTTCGCAGCGTTGCAGCGCATCGAAGAGCTCCGGGTCGGAGACGAACTTGCCGTCACTTCCGAGCCGGATGCGTTCGTTGAAGGAGACGAGATGGGGCGATGTATAGACGTGGCATCGTTTTCCGGATGCCTCCAAAATTGCACGCAGGGTCGCGGTCACTGAACCTTTGCCATTTGTCCCGGCAATGTGAATGACCGGCGGCAAGCGCTTTTCGGGTGATCCAAGTGCTGCGAGCAAACGGTGCATGCGTCCGAGAGACAGATCGATCTCTTTCGGATGCAAGGCCAGAAGGCGGTCGAGAATTCTTGTGATTTGATCCAAGGCGCCCTCCGGAGGGTCCCATGTGTGTCCATTGGCGGCTCTGCCCGCCTGTTGGAGATAGCGGGTCATGAGGGTCCATGACCGCCCGGAACTGACTGACCTTGGTCGATTTCCGACATAAGCCAGTCAACTCTGTAGGTTATTCAGCGACTTCAGGCTGTTTCTTCGGCTCCTGGGCGTCTGAAGTTGTCGCCTCTTCGGTCTCCGAAGCCTCTGCGGTCGAGGTCTCGTCGGCGATCATTGCCGGCAACTCAACGTCGCGTTTCATCAAGATGCCGCAGACCCGGGCAAGGGTGTCCTTCATTTCCTGACGCGGTACCACCATGTCGACCATGCCATGATCGAGAAGGTACTCCGCTGTCTGGAAATCGTCCGGCAGCTTTTCGCGAACGGTTTGTTCGATCACCCGGCGGCCGGCAAAACCGATCATCGCGCCGGGCTCTGCAATGTGCACATCGCCAAGCATCGCATAGGACGCGGAAACGCCGCCCGTCGTTGGGTTGGTGAGGACAACGATGTAGGGAAGCCCGGCTTCGCGAAGCATCTGGATGCCGACGGTGGTGCGCGGCATTTGCATCAAGGACAGGATGCCTTCCTGCATGCGCGCTCCGCCGGATGCGGTGAACATGACAAAGGGTGTTTTGGCTTCCACGGCCTTCATCATGCCAGAAAGGATCGCTTCACCAACGGCCATGCCCAAGGACCCGCCGACAAAGTCGAAGTCCTGAACGGCGGCTGTCATGTCCATGCCGTTGACCTTGCCCTGGGCAACATGGATCGCTTCTTCTTCGCCGGTCTTCGCCCGTGCGTCCTTCAGGCGGTCCGTGTAGCGTTTGCTATCGCGGAACTTCAAAGGATCGATGGTGACATCCGGGGCGTCGAGGCGGGTGTAATTGCCCTCGTCAAAAAGGGACTCGAGCCGCTTGCGTGCCGGCATCCGCATATGGTGGCCGGAGCTCGGGATGACCCAAAGGTTTGCTTCCAGATCGCGGTGAAAAACCATTTCACCGGTCTCAGGGCATTTGATCCAGAGATTTTCCGGAACCTCGCGCTTCTTCCAAAGACCGCTGATCTTTGGGCGCACAATAGAGTTGATCCAGTTCACGTCAAACGCGTCCGTCTACTCGAGTTACACAACAGCGGAGCGATATGTCCGCCGGAAAACGTACATTTTTAAGGCCTTACCTTTAAGCGGCCCGGGCCCGCGCGCAACCTGATGCAAGATCTGCGACCACGTCGGCAACGGCTTGCACGGTCTTGTCTGTTGCCTTGCCGTCAGCATCCAGGCTGTCCTTGACCGCATTCACCAGAACCGAACCGACGACGACACCGTCAGCGTCCTTGCCGATGACGGCAGCCTGATCGGCCGTTTTCACGCCGAAACCGACGGCAACCGGCAGGTCTGTATGACCCTTGATGCGGTTGACAGCCGCTGTCACACGACCGGTATCCGCAATCTGCGCGCCGGTAATACCAGTCACGGAAACGTAATAGACGAAACCGGAGGTGTTGGCCAGAACTGCCGGAAGACGTTTGTCATCAGTGGTGGGCGTGGCCAGGCGAATGAAGTTCAAACCGGCTTCGAGGGCCGGAATGCAGAATTCATCGTCGGCTTCTGCCGGCACATCTACGATGATGAAACCATCTACGCCTGCTTCCTTGGCGACGTGAACGAATTTCTTCGGATCGCGTACGTAGATCGGGTTGAAGTAGCCCATCAGAATGATCGGCGTATCCTGATCCTGTTTGCGGAACGTCCGTACCATGTCCAATGTGTTGTCCATGGTGTGGCCGGCGGCAAGTGCGCGCTGGTTGGCAAGCTGGATCGGAATGCCTTCTGCCATCGGATCGGAAAACGGCATGCCGAGTTCGATCACATCGGCTCCGGCTGCCGGAAGGGCATTGAGAATGGCTTGTGACGTTTCGAGATCGGGATCGCCCGCGGTTATGAACGTGACCAGAGCCGGCCGGCCTGCGTCGGCACATGCCTTGAACCGTCGATCGATACGCGTTTCCGTCATTCAGCTGTCCTCTTGCCACAGACGCAGGCTGTCACCGCCTGCCAATCATCAGAGCGATGTAGGGGAGCGGGCAAGGGGATGTCAATCAAAGAACGGTTCTTTGCGGCCTCCTAAGGGCCTCGGCGGTCTTTGATGCGTCAAATGAGGACAATTTGGCGCGCTTAGCGGCCGTCGAAGTACTTGTTGTAGAGGTGGTTTGCGATGTCGTTACGCTCAACACCCATCCGGGACAGGCTTTCAGGCGACATTTGGCGCATGCGATTGTAGTCGGCGCTCATGCGTTGCGCTTGACCGATCTGGTCGAAAAAATTGGAAACCGAACGAAAAGCCATTGGAACATCCTTTGAGGTCTTCGAGAAGCTGAGTTTGTTTCCTCTAATGTAAACAACCGCATGGATGTGAGTAGCGCCGGTTTTGCATTGCAGCATTACCGAATTGGCTGATCTTGTTTGCCGGCTTTGTGTGGCCGAGGCCGTCATGCATTCGATGCAAGCCAGCCCATCGTTAAATTTTCGAACTGGAAATGTGCACTTGGTGCGCCTATATTCCGTTCATAGCCAAGAACAAAAGGAGCCGAAAATGGCCCACTCCCTCTTTGAACCGGCTCCAATGCCGTTTCACGAGAAACTGATGCGGTGTGTGCGCGACCTCAGCGGCCATGTGCCAGCGCGGATACCAAGGATCGCGGCCCGACTTACGGCGGCTGATCCGGGTTTGGTACGCCAGGCCAAACGTCTGGACGCGCGTGGACAACAATTGCTGCTGGAAGCGGTTTTCGACGCAGAAACGCCCGCAAAATAAAAGCCGCGCACCTTGGGGTGCGCGGCTTCTTTTTAGTTGTGGTGTTGCAGCTTAAAGATCGAAGCCTAGCATCTCGCCGACCGCGAAGACATCCTTGTCGCCGCGGCCGCACAGGTTCATGACAATGATCTGATCCTTGTCCATCTGTGGAGCCATCTTCGCGACCTGCGCCAGGGCATGAGCCGGCTCCAGCGCGGGAATGATGCCTTCGACCCGTGTCAGCATCTGAAAGGCTTCTAGCGCCTCGTCATCCATGATCGGCACATAATCCGCGCGGCCGATTTCTTTCAGCCAGGAATGCTCCGGGCCGATGCCCGGATAGTCGAGACCAGCGGAAATCGAGTGGCCTTCCAGGATCTGACCGTCGTCATCCTGCATCAGATACGTACGATTGCCATGAAGGACGCCCGGCTTGCCGGCATTCAAGGATGCGCAGTGCTCTTCACCGGTCAGGCCACGGCCACCGGCTTCAACGCCCACGATCTTCACGTCCTTGTCGTCCAGGAATGGATGGAACAGGCCGATCGCATTGGAACCGCCGCCAACAGCTGCCACGAGGACGTCCGGAAGACGGCCTTCGGCTTCGAGCATTTGTTCGCGCAGTTCCTTTCCGATCACGGACTGGAAGTCGCGCACCAATTCCGGATACGGGTGCGGACCAGCAGCCGTCCCGATCAGGTAATAGGTATCGTCAACGTTGGTAACCCAGTCGCGGAGCGCCTCATTCATGGCGTCCTTGAGCGTACCGGCACCGGCGGTAACCGGGACGATCTCCGCGCCCAAAAGCTTCATCCGGAACACGTTCGGCTTTTGCCGCTCAACGTCGGTTGCACCCATGTACACAACACAAGGTAGGCCGAAACGCGCGCAAACGGTTGCTGTGGCAACGCCATGCTGCCCGGCACCCGTTTCTGCGATGATCCGGGTCTTACCCATGCGCTTGGCAAGCAGGATCTGGCCCAGGCAGTTGTTGATCTTGTGAGAGCCGGTGTGGTTCAGCTCATCCCGCTTGAAATAGATCTTCGCGCCGCCCAGTTCCTCGGTCAGCCGCTCTGCGAAATACAGGGGAGACGGCCGGCCGGTGTAATGGGTGTTGAGACTTTTGACTTCGGCCAGAAAGTCCGGATCGTTCTTGGCAGCCTTGTAGTGCTCTTCCAGATCCAGGATCAGCGGCATGAGGGTCTCGGCGACATACCGGCCACCAAAAATGCCGAAATGCCCGCGATCGTCCGGACCAGTCCGGATGCTGTTCGCCATATCGTTCACGCGTTTACTCCTTAACCGCTTCCGCCTGAATGTCCTTTACCTTCGCCAGGAAGGATCGGATCAATGCCGGGTCCTTGACGCCGCGTTCGCGCTCAACTCCGGACGACAGGTCGACTTCCTTGGCTCCGCTCAGGCGGATTGCCTCGGCAACGTTGTCCATGTTCAATCCACCCGAAAGCATGAACGGCTTCTTCAGGTCAAGATCTTTCAAAAGTGTCCAGTCAAACGAAACACCATTGCCACCCGGGATGTTTGATCCCGCCGGCGGTTTGGCGTCGAAAAGGATCCGGTCAGCTACAATAGAGTAGTAAAGCGCCTGTTCCAGATCCGATTTATCGGAAACGGAGATCGCTTTCATGATCTTCTTGCCATGCATCACCTTGGCCGCAGCGAGGGATTCCGGGGCTTCGCTGCCGTGAAACTGGAAATAGTCTGGCGCGACCAGCTCGTTGATCCGCGACAATCCGTCCAGATCCATATTGACTGTCAGGGCGACGATGTCGGCTTTGCCGCGCGCCATATCCGCAAGCTTGCAGGCATCTGACAGGTTTACATGGCGCGGGCTTTTGGGAAAGAACACCAGCCCGACCATATCTGCGCCCGCATCAAGGGCCGCTTGCATGGTGTCTTCGGTCGACAGACCGCAGATTTTAACTTTGATATCCGACATGGCTTCGAGGTATCGCCGCTGCGGAAGGGTTTGTCAAAAGGAGATGGCTTCCCCCTTCATTCTTCCGGTTGTTTTACCAGTTTCGCGACAATTTTGCGCACGATCGGCGCGAGAACGAGGACAGCGGGAAACGCGACCGCCCAGGCAAACAACCAGGACTCAATCCAGAAACTAAAAAATTCTGGATGCGGTCCGACCGCTCGGAACGTCGCGATGCCGGACACAAGGAACGACATGGATCCGGACAGCATGGCGCCGAAAAGGTAAGGAGCGAATTTTGGATGCATGGGTAGGTCCGGATCCTTGGAATGAATGCTTACTACGTGACAAAGAGCCTGATCGGCGCTGATCAAGTGTGTGGCAGGAGGAGTTATCCCTCTTCCAGCAACTCGGCCCAGGTTTTCGGAGTGTCACCATTGAGTGGATTTTTGGGCGAGCGTTTGTAGCGGATGGTTTCCATCCGGAAAGCCTTCGCATCAAACATCATCAGCCGGCCAGTGAGCCCCTCGCCTGTACCGGTGAGTTCTTTCAACACTTCCATGGCCTGCATGGTGCCGAGAATTCCTGTAAGTGCGCCAAGAACGCCAGCCTGTTCGCAAGTCGGCAACAATCCGGCCCGGGGCTTTTGCGGGAAGAGGCACCGATAAGTCGGATTGGGAGTGCCATCTTCGCCACTCTCAAAGGGCCGCAAGGTGGTGATAGAGCCATCAAATTGACCGACAGCCGCCGTCACCAGCGGTTTCTTGGCAAAAAAACAGGCGTCCGACACAAGATAGCGCGTGTCGAAGTTGTCTGATCCATCGACCACCAGATCAAAGGCGGAAATCAGCTGCAGAGCGTTTTGGCCGGTGATCCGGAACGGAAATGGTCTCACCTCGACATTCGGATTGAGTCTTGCAATGGCTTCAGCAGCGCTCGCGACCTTCGGCTCGCCCAGCTGGTTGGTGTCGTGGATCACCTGTCGCTGCAGGTTGGAAAGCGAGACGGCGTCATCATCCACGATGCCAAGCATCCCGACCCCGGCGGCGGCCAGGTACTGCAACACCGGCGCGCCCAGACCTCCGGCGCCAATTATCAGAACCTTCGCGGCTTTCAGTTTCTGTTGCCCGGCTCCGCCGATGTCCTGAAGGACAATATGGCGGGCGTAGCGTTCCAGTTCAGCGGGCGACAATGACTGCATAATGAGGAGGCCTGTCCTGAGATTTCATTGCTTAGATGGGGGCACATAATGGTTTCGATCAAGCGTTAGCCCAAAATTCGGCTGACCAGCCGCGCTGTGTAGTCAACCATCGGAATGACTCTCGAATAATTCAGCCGGGTCGGCCCGATCACGCCAAGAGCCCCGACGATCCGCTGGTTGCTGTCCCGGTACGGCGAGACAACCAGCGACGACCCCGACAAGGAAAAGAGATTGTTCTCCGAGCCAATGAATATCCGGACGCCCTCGCCTTTTTCGGCCAGGCCCAAGAGTTGTATGAGGTCCTTCTTGTTCTCCAGATCGTCGAACAAAAGCTTGATCCGCTCCAGATCCTCGGCGGCATCCAGGTCGGACAACAGATTGGACCGGCCGCGGACAATCAGCGTACCGGGATCCGTGACACCGTTTTCCCCGGTCCATACGGCGAGGCCGGCATCAATGACTTTTTGACTGAGTTGATCCAGTTCGGCCTGATCCGCCGCGCGCACTTTTTCAAGTTCAGATCGAATCTCGCTGATCGTGCGTCCCTGGATCATGGAATTCAGGTAGTTCGAGGCTTCGACCAGCGCGGAGGATGGTAGATTTGGCGGCAGTTCAACGACCCTGTTTTCGACCGATCCATCTTCTCCAACCAGAATGGCGAGCGCCTTCAGTGGTTCAATGCGGACAAACTCAATGTGCTTCAGCCGCATGTCGGACTTATGGGTCAGCACAACACCTGCGCCCATCGACAGGCCTGACAGCAATTGGCTCGCCTCTGTCAGAACCTGTTCTGCGGAATTGGCCTGTTGAGAGGCCTTGACCTGAACATCGATCTGGCGGCGCTCTTCCTGGGTCAAATCGCCGACCTCAAGCAGCGCATCAACAAAAAACCTGAGGCCCATTTCTGTTGGAAGGCGTCCGGCGCTGGTATGCGGCGAATGCAGGAGGCCCATGTGCTCCAGGTCCGACATCACATTGCGGATCGAGGCCGGCGATAGCGAAATGTTGGGGTTGCGCGAGATGTTGCGCGAGCCGACGGGCTCCCCGGTATCAAGATAGGATTCCACGATCGAGCGGAAGATTTCCCGGGATCTTCTGTCGAGGTCGCTGAGGCTCAAGGTGTTTGTCTCCGTCACGGTCACCAAAAACGCGTTGATCCAACGCTCATTCTTCAAGATATAGGCGCAAAACGGTCCAATGGTGAAGCTTGGCCTTTACGGCGCCGGGAAATGGGGTCTAAAAGGCCGTGAACAAACGGGGCGAACCTTTGGGTTTTGCCCTGATAACGGGCTGAAAGGGAGAGCCATGCGTCCGTCAAAACGCGCTGCCGATGAACTTCGTGCCGTCACGCTGGAGCGTGGCGTATCCAAACATGCCGAGGGCTCGTGCCTGGTGAAGTTCGGCGATACGCATGTCCTGTGTACCGCAAGCCTGGAAGAGCGCGTCCCGCCGTGGCTGCGCGGCCAGAACAAGGGCTGGGTCACCGCCGAATACGGCATGCTGCCACGTGCCACCGGCAGCCGGATGCGCCGTGAGGCGAGCGCTGGCAAACAATCCGGCCGCACACAAGAAATCCAGCGCCTGATTGGCCGCTCCCTGCGTGCCGTTGTGGATCTGCAGGCGCTGGGCGAAGTCCAGATTTCCGTCGACTGCGACGTGATCCAGGCTGATGGCGGCACGCGAACCGCTGCTATCACCGGGGCCTGGGTGGCTTTGCGGGACTGTGTTGAGTGGATGAAAGCCCGGGACATGGTGTCCGGGGAGGTGTTGACCGACCACATTGCGGCGATTTCCTGCGGGATTTACGAAAACACACCGGTTCTTGATCTGGACTATGATGAAGACAGCACGGCCGAGACTGACGCAAACTTCGTCATGACCGGATCTGGCGGCATCGTGGAGATTCAGGGCACAGCGGAAGGCAAGCCGTTCTCCGAGGACGAGTTCGGTCAGCTGATGAACCTTGCAAAGGCAGGGATCACACGCCTGGTCGACCTTCAGAAAATGGCAATCCTGTAAGGACGTGACCACCATGAGCCACCGCAAACTGGAACCGGGAAAGCTGGTTGTTGCCAGCCACAACAAGGGCAAGCTGCACGAGATCAATGAGCTCCTGCAGCCCTACGGGTTTGAGGTGGTCTCTGCGGGGGATTTGGGCCTTCCTGAGCCGGAAGAGACCGGAACAACGTTTGAAGCGAATGCCGAAATCAAGGCTGTGGCGTCCGCAACGGCAGCCAATATGCCGGCCTTGGCCGATGACAGCGGCTTTTGTGTTGCCGAGCTGAATGGAGATCCCGGTATTTATTCCGCGCGCTGGGCGGGACCCGACAAGGACTTTGCCATGGCGATGCGCACCGTGGAAGAAAAACTCCAGTCGGCCGGGGCAACGACACCAGAGCGCCGCCGTGGCTCGTTTGTTGCAGTGCTTTGCTTGGCTTGGCCGGATGGGCACAAGGAATTCTTCCGTGGTGAGGTGGAAGGCCAAATCGTTTGGCCGCCGCGCGGCACTCAAGGTTTTGGCTACGATCCGGTGTTTCAGCCGGACGGACATGAGCGCACCTTCGGCGAGATGACGTCGGAGGAAAAACACGGCTGGGGTCCGGATACACCTGCCTTGTCGCACCGCTCGCGCGCCTTCGAGCTCTTCGCTAAGGCCTGTTTGAAGGGATAATCGACGTGGCACTGATCCAGGCGTCCGATGCGGGATTTGGCATTTATGTGCATTGGCCGTTTTGTGCGGCCAAGTGCCCGTATTGTGATTTCAATTCGCATGTGCGCCACCAGCCTGTCGATCAAGCCCGCTTTGCGGCGGCCTTCGAGCGCGAATTGAGCCATTTTGCCGAGATGACACAAGGCAAGGTGGTCCAGTCGGTGTTTTTGGGCGGGGGGACCCCGTCCCTGATGGAGCCAGCGACAGTTGAACGTGTTCTGACTGCAATTTCAGACCGTTGGTCACTAGACCCGAATGTAGAAATTTCCCTGGAAGCAAACCCGACCTCGGTGGAAGCCGAGCGCTTTAAGGGTTACCGGGCAGCCGGCGTGAACCGTGTGTCTCTCGGCGTTCAGTCTCTTCACGATGAAGACCTGAAGCTGCTTGGCCGCTTGCACGACGCCGCGACGGCCCGCCGGGCGATTGAAACGGCCCGGGCGACTTTCCCGCGCTTGTCCTTTGATCTGATCTATGCCCGGCCCAATCAGACCTTGACGCAGTGGGAAGCTGAGCTGAAGGACGCTATTGCACTCGCGGCTGATCACCTGTCGCTCTACCAGCTGACGATTGAGGAAGGCACACCCTTCTACACGCTCTATCATGCCGGCAAGCTGACCATGCCGGATCAGGACTTGGGCGCAGAGTTTTATGAGTTGACGCAGCTGGTTACGGAAGCTGAAGGCTTGCCGGCCTATGAGGTGTCCAACCACGCCAAACCCGGCGCCGAATGCCGTCACAATCTCGTTTATTGGCGGTATGGCGATTATGTGGGCGTTGGTCCGGGCGCCCATGGCCGTTTATCCGTCGGAGTGAACCGGATGGCGACCTCCGTCGAGCGCCACCCTGAAACCTGGCTGGAGGCTGTTGAGCAGAACGGCCACGGCATGATCGAATTCTCCGGCCTTAACGAAGAAGAGCAGGGTGATGAATTCCTGCTTATGGGACTGCGGTTGACCGAAGGGATTGATCTGAAACGCTATGAGGCGTTTGCGCACCGATCCGTCGATCCCAAGCGTTTAAACGACCTTCTGGAACACGGAATGGTGGAAGAACTCGGGGAAAACCGGGTTCGTGCAACGCGGGAAGGATTTTTTGTTCTGGACGCTGTGGTCGCGGATTTGGCTGCATAACCTGATTTTCTTGAGCGCTTTAATACATTTATCACTTTGATTTAAATAGCTAACTTTCTTAATCACCGGGTAACTGCTTTGGCGGCAAAATAATTCGTTCACCGAAAAAAGGTCTAGAATGACCGGGTCCCTACCAATTACCAGTATTGCCGGGGCCAAGTGGCGTGGCTATCCTGCTGCAATGCAACAGGTGGTGCAGGAAAAACCGTCATGTATTCCGAGTTCATAAAAACGGCGGGTAGCAACTACCTGAACAAAGGAGATGCCCCTTTGCCTTTTTATCATCTTTACGAGCTGAACCATGCTGCCATGGCGCCTCTGCGCGCAATGGTAGATATGACCAAGCTGTATTTTCAAAATCCTCTGAACCCAATGACTCACACCAGCATGGGCCGGCAAATTGCCGCCAGCTGTGAGGTTCTGGAACGCACAACACGGCGCTATGGCAAGCCGGAGTTCGGCATTGACGACACGGTTGTCGGCGGTGTCCGGGTCCCAGTGCGGGAAACCGCGGTGTGGAGCCGGCCGTTCTGTGATCTGATCCGCTTTGAGCGCGGCGTCACCACACAGCGCAACGACCCGAAGATACTGATCGTTGCGCCGATGTCCGGACACTATGCGACACTGCTCCGCGGCACTGTCGAAGCGTTGCTGCCAAACGCTGACGTTTACATCACGGACTGGATCGACGCGCGGATGGTTCCTATCCAGGACGGCAAATTCGATCTGGACGACTACATCGATTACATCATTTCGATGCTGCACTTCCTCGGCCCGGACGCTCATGTGCTGGGCGTTTGCCAACCGTCCGTTCCGGTTCTGGCCGCCGTTGCCGTGATGGAAGACCGGGACGACCCATATGTTCCGTCCACAATGACCTTGATGGGCGGACCGATCGACACCCGCGTTGCACCGACTGCTGTGAATGACCTCGCCGTTTCCAAGGGAATCGACTGGTTCAAGAACAACGTCATCATGAAGGTGCCCTTCCCGCATCCGGGTTTTATGCGCGATGTCTATCCGGGCTTTCTGCAGTTGTCCGGTTTCATGAGCATGAACCTCGACCGGCATGTGACTGCGCATAAGGACTTCTTCCAGCACCTTGTGGAAGGTGACGGCGACAGCGCGGAAAAACACCGCGAGTTCTATGACGAATATCTCGCAGTCATGGATTTGACGGCCGAATTCTACCTTCAGACGGTCGAAACGGTCTTCATCGACCATTCGCTGCCCCAAGGCACGATGATGCACAATGGGCGCTTGGTGGATTGCACCAAGATCACGCGTACGGCTCTCCTCACAGTCGAAGGTGAGAAGGACGACATCACAGGCCGGGGTCAGACGAAAGCCGCCCATGCGCTCTGCACCAACCTTGCAGACGACATGAAGGCGCACTACGAGCAGCCGAATGTCGGCCACTACGGTGTCTTCAACGGATCCCGTTGGTGTGCAGAAATCGCACCGCGCGTGATGGACTTCATACGTTCGAACCGGGCGGATATGCGCGGCAAGAAATCGGCACCTGCAGCGTCAAAACCGGCTGCTGCACCTGCCAAAGCTGCGTCTGCGTCCGCGCCGTCCAAGGCACCACTGGAAAAAATCCTGTTGGCCAAGCCGAAGGGTGTCGCTGACGATTTGACGGCGATCAGCGGTGTCGGCCCCAAACTGCAAGCAGCGCTCAACGAGGCAGGCATCTTCCATTACTGGCAGATCGCTTCGCTGACTGATGAGCAGATTGAAGCGCTTGATTCCAAACTAGATTTCCGTGGTCGTATGGCGCGTGACAATTGGATCGAGCAGGCCCGTCAGTTGTCTGAAACGGTAAGCTGACGCAATAATCCGCGCTCTCTTTTTCGAGATTGAAATCCCCGCCGGAAACGGTGGGGATTTTCTTGTTTGGGGTGCGCGGACGCTTGAATCCGGATCACAAATCCTTGAAGCCCGCTGCGTCAATCCCCACCTGAAGGTCGTGGATGTCTTTAATGGATAGGACAATGACGACGACCAAAAGCTGCATGATTAAACCTGCCTGGACGCCGATGACCATTGGTCTGATGGTGCTTGGGTTCGTGGTGTTCTGGCCGCTGGGCCTCGCCATGTTGGCCTACATTTTGTGGGGCGACAGATTTGAGGGAATGGCGCGTGACGCGCGAGATCAATGGCGTGGAAGTCCGCTGAAAGGAGCATTCGAAAACATGAACAAGCCTTCTTACAGCCGGACAGGCAATGTTGCGTTCGATGAGTATCGCGAGCGTGAACTGAAACGTCTTGAGGAAGAGCGGGCGAAGATCGACGCCATGCGCAACGAATTCGATGAGTTCCTGACTGAGTTGCGCCGTGCGCGTGATCAGGAAGAGTTCGATCGCTTCATGGCCAATCGTGGCCGTCCTAACACCGGGCCGGAAGCAAACCCGGCCTAAGTCTGATACCTCCTCCCAGAGCCGCCTTATCCCCGGGCGGTCAGACCGAGAGCGGCGCCCTGAAAAGCGCCGCTTTCGTCCGTTTAAACGACCGGCTTTCTCGCCTAATATTCACCCACAATGATTCGACTAAAAGCCTTGGGGACCAAGCTGCGCGCCCGAAAACCGGCACTGCCGGACCACATCGAAATAGACACTGGTGACGCGCCGGTGCGCATACGTCTGCGCGCTAATCCAAGAGCGCAGCGCTATCTCTTGCGCCTGCCGGCGGACCATTCCGGACCAATTCTGACGGTGCCGAAAGGTGGTGATTTACAAAGGGCCGAGCGGTTTGCCCGCCAGCATATCGATTGGCTCCTTGAGCGGCTTGAAGGTCGGCCGGACCACGTTGCGCTGCGTCCTGGCGATCTCGTGCCGCTGCGGGGTAAAGAGCATTTGATCGTCCCGACCGGTCAGCTTCGCGGTCTGGTCTCTACTGGACAGGCTGTGTGCGGCACCCCGGCACTGCTCGTGCCCGGTGCTGAGGAGCACGCGCCGAGGAAGGTGACCACCTGGTTGAAGGGGCAGGCGAAGGCTGACTTAACGGAATGCGCCGAAGATCATGCGGCAAAGATCGGCAAGAAGATTGCCGCGATCAGTGTTCGCGACACAAAGAGCCGCTGGGGTTCGTGCGCGTCCAATGGCCGATTGTCCTTCTCCTGGCGACTTATCCTGGCACCACCGGACATTCTGGATTATGTCGCAGCCCACGAGGTGGCGCATTTGAAGGAAATGAACCACTCGGACCGGTTTTGGCGCTTGTGCGAAGAGCTGGCTCCGCAAACACCTGAAGCCCGAGTCTGGCTCAAAGAACACGGGGTCCGGCTGCACGGCTACGGATGAGGCGCTGGACCATCGTGCGTTCAGGAAAATGCGCGCTGATCTAACCACCGCCGCCAAAGAGGTTGCGCAACAGGTTGAGTGGTCCTTTCCGTTCACCTGTGTCACCAACACCAGCCGGAGGCAGAGGGCCGCTGTCAGGTCCGGCGCTGGACGGTGGAGCCACCGGCCGTTTGGGCGCAGAAACGGTCGCAGGCAGGCTTGGAACGCCCGGCAGATCTGCCACAGGACGGCTCTTGTGCGCGGAATCCATCACCGATTTCCAGACTTCGGCGGCAATCTTGCCCCCTGATGCCTTCTTGGTCGGGGAATTGTCGTCATTGCCGAACCAGACAGCCGTTGTCATGTTGCCGGTGTAGCCAATAAACCACGCATCGCGGAACGCCTGACTGGTGCCGGTTTTGCCGCCGGCCGGGCGGCCATCTTCCAGCCGGGCCTTCCTGCCAGTTCCGGTCAGAAGCGTTTCCGACATCATCAAGTTCATGTTGCCGACATCGCGCCGGTCAACCACGCGGCCCCGGCCATCGCCGGTTCGAGAGTAGATCGTCTTGCCGTCCACGGTTTTGATCCGCCGGATGATGTGCGGCAGAACCCCGTAACCGCCGTTGGAAAACGGGACATAGGCGGCGGCTATTTCAAGTGGCGTGACTTCCGACGTGCCGAGCGAAAGAGACAGGTTGGTTTTCAAATCCGATGTGATCCCAAGACGCCGCGCCGTTGAGGCGACATTGCCAGCCCCCACTTCGTAGGCAAGCCGAGCGGCCACAGTGTTGAGGGACAGGCTCAAAGCGCGTGTCAGTGTGACGGGACCATAATACTGTTTCGTATAGTTTTTCGGCGACCAGCCACCGATGGTGATCGGCTGATCCTGGCGGACGGTTTGTGGCGACATGCCGTTTTCAAGAGCAGCCAGATAAACAAACGGTTTGAACGCAGAGCCTGGCTGACGTTTGGCATAGACGGCCCGGTTGAACTGGCTCTTGGAGTAATCGGCCCCGCCGACCATCGCCTTGACCGCGCCGGCCGTATCCATCGTCACAATCGCGCCTTGCGACACGCCCAAAGCTTGCCGGTTTTCCGAGATGGCAGCGCGAAGTGCGGCTTCTGCAGCCTGCTGGATATTTGGGTCGATTGTTGTATCGACGATGATGTCGCTGTCTATGGATCCGACAAAGTGCGGCAGGACGTCCATCACCCAGTCAGCGGCATAATTCTCACTGGCGGTCGTGTAGCGGCGGACGACCTTCGCCGGGGCGGCCAAAGCATTTTTGGCCTCATCTGAGGTGATGTACCCTTCTTCGTGCATCGCAGCGAGCACGAGCTGAGCCCGGTCTTCCGCAAGATCCGGATTGACAGCGGGAGAAAAACGGGACGGTGCTTTCAACAGCCCGGCGATTGTGGCCGCCTCTGCAATTGTCATAAGCCGGGCGGACTTGCCGAAATAGCGGCGCGCCGCGGCATCAACGCCGTAAGCGCCCGAACCAAGATAGACCCGGTTCAGATACATCTCCAGGATTTCATCCTTGGAGTATTCGGCCTCAAGCCAGAACGCGAGGACCAGCTCCTGGATTTTCCGTTTGATCGTCCGGTCCGGTTCCAGAAACAGGTTTTTGGCAAGCTGCTGTGTCAGCGTCGAACCGCCCTGCACCAGCCGGCCTGTTGTTATGTTTGTGACAAACGCCCGGCCAAGGCCAATGGGGTCAATGCCGAAATGGGACCGGTAGCGGCGATCCTCTATCGCGATCACCGCATTAGGCAAATAAGGTGGCAATTGTTCGAGACGGACAGCTTCGCCGCCTGTATCGCCTCTGTTTGCGATCAGCTGGCCGTTGGCAGCAACGATTTTTACGTTTGGCGGCCTTGCTGGAACCTGCCATTCGGATGTCGGCGGGAGGTAAGCGGCATAATAGCCAACAATACAAACGACAGCGATGCCTGCCCAAATTCCAAGGACCGCGCTCCAGTAAAGTCCGCGTTTTACAAGCCTGCCCAGAGCGGGCATGAACGATGACCGGGCTTTTCTTTTCTGGCTGCGGCGCTTGGCGCCGGACCGGCCACCTCTGCCCTTCGAACTTCCGGACCTCGATTTCGCACTGCCACGCTGAGAGGTGGACTTGGCAGACGAGGGTTTCTTTGACTTCGGGGTGCTGCCAGCTTTGGACTTGGGCTTCGATTTGGATGTGGTCTTGGCCTTCGTGCGCTTCTTGCCCGACGGGCCGCTCGGACGGTCATCCGGGCGCAGCCGCAGGTCCAGCAGACTGCTGCTGGATGCGCCGAAAGTCGGCTCGACCCGTGCCTGGCGTTTCGCCCGTGGCGCCATCAATTTCCGTCCCATACCAAGTTGCCGGAAACTCCGGCTTTCCCCGGTCATGATTCTAGAATGCGGCGATTTAAGGGGGCGTTAAGCCTTTCGGAAATTGGGCTTCAGAATGGAGATTCGATCTACAACGTACGATTAGCTGGCGTAGCGGCTCGCGTCGGCGCCATAGTAGTTTACATACCGCGTGTTCAGTTCCGAAACCGGCATCACGATCAACACGTCGGTCGTCCCGAACTGATGGTCAATCACCGCACCGTCGCCGACAAAGGCTCCCAGACGGAGATACCCTTTGATGAGCGGCGGCAGCGCCCGGAGGGCTTCTTTCTGGTTGATGTCGGCAGCGGGCCTGCGATTCATGTCCACAAAGCGGTTCTCAACGGCACGAACTCGCCACTCTTCCGGCGCAAGTGAATTGTGGTGCAGAAAACCCAGCTGATCGGCCATGGCGTCGGGGTTGGTCCCTTCAATGGATGCACAGCCCAGCATGACATCGATCTTGTGCCGCAAAATGTAGGACCAAAGACCGTGCCAGAGAAGCTCGATGGTTTTCTTGTTCCGGTAAGGTTTCAGAACGCAGGACCGGCCAAGCTCCATGAACCGCTTTCCGGGATTGGCATCGATCAATGACTGGATGTCGTATTCTGCGGATGTGTAGAACCCGCCATGCCGGTCAGCAACATCCTGGCGCAAAACGCGGTAGGTGCCGACGATTTCGGGCTTCAAACGGCCGAGCTTGTTTCGCTTGAGAGAGGCGTGATCTACAACCAAAAGATGGTCGCAGTAGGCATCGAAGGGATCGGCGTCGCGCCGTGTCGCCAAAGTCTGTGCGTCGGCGACCGCGGACATTTCTTCATAAAACACTTCATAGCGAAGGCGCTGGGCTTTTTTGACTTCCTTAAAATTGCGCGCCATGCGCACTTCGAGGGATCCGATACGTCCAAGGGTTTCGCCGGTTTTGACCGGCATCTGAACGGCCCCGTGCGGCACAGCTGGCAGCGGGCGCATCGCAGGCGTAAATTTCCGCACCAGTTTTCTTGGAGAAAATAGGTTCTGGCGCATCATGGACGGTCCACCCTTCGTCTGTTTCTTGTCGAAAACCGGGCCGGATCATTGCATTGACCGCTTGGATCTCCGCCAGTCTTCCTATGCCGGCTCAGATTGCGAATCTAGGCTGGCTCTGGATTGACAAAGCCGTAGACCACACTTTTCCGACATCTGCATGACATTGGGTTGAGCCCGGCGTCTTTCAAGGCCAGCTTATATTACAAGATGGTTATTGGGAAATCTGCCGGTCGTGAACCGCTGGCGGGAGTCCGCCGGTTAGCCGGCAGCTTTCATCCGTCCAATTTCCGCAAGAGCATCTGAGATATCGTCTACCGACAGTGGTTTCGTGAGATAGCCCGCGGCCCCAACGTCGGCCGCCTGGTCCCGGGCTTCCTGCATCACATCAGCCGTGACAATAAGGACCGGCACTTCAGGGCGTCCACTATCACGCTCGTCGCGGCGGATTTGCTTGACGGCGCTGATCCCGTCAAGGCCCGGCATGTGAAGGTCCATAAGGATTGCATCAAATGTCCCGCTTGCCGCTTCTACAACAGCCTTTTCGCCGTCCACGACCATCACCGGGACGTGGCCGAGCTTGCGCAGCATGGCCTCGCTGAGCAGGCGGTTGATGTCATTGTCTTCTGCGACGAGCAATTTCAGGGGCCGGCCGGGTACCGCGGCACGGTTGGAGAGGAAACTGTTTTGAACGGGTTCTGCACTGACGTCCCAGGCATGGTCGGTGGTCTCGGCGTCCAAAAGGCCCGAGAACACCTGAACAAGCGTGTCAATGCGCACGGGGCGGATCAGATAAGCCGCATAGCCGGCTTCCCTTAGATGCTCCAGGCGGTCACGCTCTGGCGGTGAGATCAAGACGACAGCCGGTGCTTTGCACCCGCTCAGGTGCGCCGATGCGAGCCATCCGGCGCTGTCCGAAAGCGCCGAATTGTCAACGACAATCAGGTCAGCTGCCATAAGTGCCGCATCCATGCCATCGGTGCCAGGTTCCAGAACCGAGACGGTCGCGTCATGCTGTTCCAGCCGGTTGGCAATCAGGGGGCACTCGATCCGGCTGGAGGTGACGAAAACGATCTTCCTGCCGGTAAACTTCTCAAGGCGCGGGTCTGTGGTTTCGGTCAGATCTTCCGGGATTGGCAGGGAAACTTCAAAAAGAGCACCGCCTTCTGAAGCGGGGCGCGCGCTGATGCCGCCGCCCATCAAGTGGGCCAGTCGTTGCGCGATGGCCAGGCCAAGGCCGGTGCCGCCAAACTTTCTGGCTGGTCCATGATCGACCTGTTCAAACTCCTGGAACAGGCGTTCAGCTTCGTCGGCGGCAAAACCGATGCCGGTATCCCGCACAACCAGATCGAGGAAACTGCCACCTTCAAGGTTCGGACGGCCGTGGAGCTCAACGGCAACACCGCCTTCATCGGTGAACTTGACGCCGTTTCCGATGAGATTGAAGAGAATTTGGCGCACACGGGTTGCGTCAAGCGTGACGTGTTCCGGCAGGCGGGAATCGATCAACGTACCAATTTCGAGGTGCTTCGCATGGGCTTTCGGCGCCAGTAGTTCGACCACGCTTTCAGCCAATGCACCGACTTTGACCGGAGCGGCGTGAATATCAAGTTTTCCTGCCTCAACCTTTGAAAAATCGAGCACTTCGTCGATCAGAAGCAGCAAGGTTTCGCCGGAGGTTTCCAGTGCCTCGATATAGGCGCTCTGTTCCTTGGTCAGGCGTGTGTCGCGCAAAAGTGCTGCCATGCCGAGAACGCCGTTCAGCGGCGTGCGGATTTCATGGCTTACCGTTGCGAGGAACCGGGATTTGGCTTCGTTGGAGGTTTCAGCAGAGTGGCGGGCCGCGAGCAGCTCTTCTTCGATCAAGCGGCGCTCGGTGACATCGCGCAAGACGGTCTGGACCAACTGCCGGTCGGTGGCAGTGTCCCGGACCGGAATATCGATCCGCGAAAACCAGCGCTCGCCTTGGGCGGTGCGCAGCCGAAGGTCGCCAAAACCAATGCCGCCGTTGTTTTCCGCCGGTGCATCCAGATCGAATATCTCACCTGCAGCCTTGTTCGCGATCGGCAACTGCATCAGCCGCCCGGGCTGCAGCTCATGGTCTTTTCCAAAAACATCGTCTGCAGCGGAATTGGCGTAGGTGATCGTGCCGGCTTGGTCGCGCCGGATGACCACGTCGCCGAGCGTCCCAAGAATACTGGCGTGCCGTTCGTCGGACTCACCGAGTTCCCAAGCCCGGTCTTCCAATTCCTCACAACGCGCCATCAAGCGGCGGATCTTTTCGTCCTTGTGCTGCAGGGACTGGATAGAGCGCTGCATGTCATCGGCAAACAACCGCCAAACCGCCAAACCACCTGCAAAGAATGCCAGTCCGACCCCGAAGAAGCGGTTGATGCCTTCTCCGGCGACGACATAGAGGGCGGCCGCCAAAGCGATGACCAGCCCAACCGTTGCAAGGTTTTGAAGTGCTTTTGCAGGCGCATCCACCGGAATGTCGGTGGCTCGGCGTCCAGGGCCAACTTCCGGTATGTCGTCGAAATCGAAAGTGGTCCGGCTGGGCCGCTTCGCACGGGTGTCGACCACAGCACCGTCGAGGTCGATGTCGCTGGTATTCGCGGCGATGGTGACCTGCTCTTCAGCAGACGGATCGGTGGCGCGCTGCTCTTTGTCCAGAGCAGCGTCCATCTCGGTAGACGACGCTGTTTTGCTGGTGTAACTGCCCAAGAAACCTACTCACTACAAGACCCAGTTCAGGCCACAGTGCACGGGAATCTTTGAAAAATCGTTTCATTGGCAGTTTTTCCGAGGATGTAAGTCTCCTCGGGAGTTTTCAGCACACAGCGATATCTTGTCGCTCAGTGATTGTCGCGGGGCAGACCTTTGTGCGCGACGTCCTGATATTTGACCGCGGGCTCCAAAACCATGCCCTTGTCGAACTGGGCCACCATACCGCGCTGGATTTCCTGCCAGGGCGTTTGGCTCTCGGCAACTTGGAACCCTCCGCTTTCTTCAAGCTGTGCGCGGCGCTGGGCCAATTCTTCATCCGATATAAGAATGTTGGCTGATCCCGCTTTCAGATCGATCCGCACACGATCCCCGGTTTGCAACACCGCCAATCCGCCCATTGCAGCGGCCTCGGGTGCTGCATTCAGGATCGAGGGAGAACCTGATGTGCCGGATTGACGGCCGTCGCCGATGCATGGCAGGGCCGTTATCCCTTGTTTGATAAGCGCCGCCGGGGGCTGCATGTTCACCACTTCAGCACCGCCCGGGTAACCGATCGGACCTGTTCCGCGAACGAACAGCATACAGTTTTCGTCGATCTCCAGCTCTGGATCGTCAATCCGGTGATGGTAATCCTCCGGTCCTTCGAAAACGATTGCGCGGCCTTCAAACGCATCCGGGTCGTTCGGATTAGAGAGGTAGCGGTTGCGGAACTCTTCAGAGATAACGCTGGTTTTCATGATCGCGCTGTCGAAGAGGTTGCCCTTCAGGTTCAAGAACCCGGCCTTTTCCAGCATCGGCGCGTCGAATGGTTTGATGACATTGGGCAGATCGGTGACAACGCCGGCGCAGTTTGCCTCAATTGTTTTCCCGTTTGCTGTCAGCGCGTCTGGGTGGGGCAGCTGTTGATGGCGCAGCAACTCTGCAACAACCGCCGGGACCCCGCCAGCGTGGAAATAATCTTCACCCAAATAGGCGCCAGCCGGCTGAAGATTGACCAGAAGCGGCACGTCATGGCCAATCTCTTGCCAATCGTCATTCGTGAGCTCGATCCCAAGATGCCGGGCGATGCCGTTCAAGTGGATTGGAGCGTTTGTAGACCCACCAATTGCCGAATTCACGACGATGGCATTTTCGAAGGCCTGCCGAGTCATGATATCGGAGGGTTTCAGATCCTCATATGCCATTTCCACGATCCGGCGGCCGGTTTCATAAGAGATGGCACCGCGTTCCCGGTAAGGTGCCGGAATGGCGGCCGCGCCTGGAAGCTGCATACCAAGAGCTTCGGCGAGAGAATTCATGGTCGTTGCCGTGCCCATCGTGTTGCAATAGCCGACAGACGGGGCGGATGAGGCTACAAGGTCCATAAAGCCTTCATAGTCGATGTCACCCGCGGCCAGCATTTGCCGGGCTTTCCAAACAATGGTGCCCGAACCTGTGCGCTCGCCCTTGTGCCAGCCGTTGAGCATGGGACCGACCGACAGGGCGATTGCCGGAATGTTGACCGTCGCGGCGGCCATCAGGCAGGCCGGTGTGGTCTTGTCGCAGCCAATGGTCAGGACAACCCCATCAAGCGGGTATCCATGCAGCAATTCGACAAGGCCGAGATAAGCAAGGTTCCGGTCAAGCGTTGCCGTTGGTCGGCGTCCGGTTTCCTGTATCGGATGGACGGGGAATTCAAACGCGATCCCCCCAGCGTCCCGGATGCCCTCGCGGACCCGCTTGGACAGCTCAAGATGGTGGCGGTTGCACGGTGAGAGGTCCGATCCTGTCTGGGCGATCCCGATGATCGGTTTTCCGGATTGCAGTTCTTCGCGTGTAATCCCGAAATTCAGATAGCGTTCGATGTAGAGCGCCGTCATTCCGGGATTGTCTGGGTTGTTGAACCAAGCGGCAGAACGGAAATTCGGTGTCTTGGTATGTGTCATCGGCGCCTTACCCTCTGTTCCCCTCATTACAGAGGGTGTGAGCCGATAAATACCCGCTCGAACAGGCTTGTAAAGCAGATTGGATCAACTGGCCGCGATCAGGTCGCCTGCCCTTGTTTCTTGTCTGCGGTCCGCAATGGAATACCGCGCAAAGGCCCAAAGGACCGTGAGGCTGACAATGAAAAGCACGGGGGCTGATGTCATGGGCAGCAGCAGTGAACCGCCGCAAACCCCGCACAAAATCGAAAGGCCGGACAAAAACCGTTGCGCATGTGCGGCGAGCGCGGTGCGTCTCATGGCTAGGTCCTTAAGGGCAGGAAATGCGCCGATGTCTTCGGTATTACTAACGGCAAGGACCGTCTTTTCTGGCGTATCAATTTCCTCTGCCACCTGATGGATGGATCTCAATTCCAAAGATGCGCGATCCTGTGACAACGTCAGAACCAAAGGATTCTGGTCGCCCAAAAAGCGCTGTGCGGCTTCCGCCGCGCTCTCGCCTGGACGCGGATCTGCGACCGGTTCCAAGCCAAGCATGTCGGCAAGTGCCTGGCGCGTCTTTTCACTGTCTCCGCTATAGAGCCAGGGTACGAGGCCTTCCCCGCGCAGCGCAAAGGCAGCAACACCTGCATCCTGACGCAAAGTGCCTTCTAGGCCGAGGACACCAACAACCCGGCCGCCAACTGCAACCCTGAGAACCGTTTTGCCGTCCGCTTCAAGTGAGCGGGCGATGGCGTCGGCGGTGAAGCTGTCGATCTTGTGCTTCTGCATCAGGTTGGCCGTGCCAATGACGACACTTTGCCCGCCGAGTAAAGCGACTGCGCCCAGCCCAGGCGCTTGCTCGAAGCGATCGGGCCGCTTGATGTCGACACGCCATTGCTCCGCCAGTTGGCGCAAAGCTTCTGCGACGGGATGATCGCTCCCGCTTTCAGCCGATGCGGCAACGGCAAGCAGTGTTTTGGGTTCATTGTTGAAAGCCATGACATTGGTCACCACCAGGTTTGGGCCCGACATGACGGCAGCCTTGTCGATGACGATATCGCGGGCTGACGCGACCTTGGCGAATGCAGCAGTCCCAAGGCTCCGAACACCGGCGGCCCTGGCCGCTTCCAAATAGATCTTGTCAGCAAAGGCGTTGATGCCATCAACAAGATAGGGCCAGGAGAGCACCAGGCAGACAACAGCCGCTATCGGTGCCTGATCGGGATTTACGCCAAGCCAAAGGCCGCCGCATAGAAGGCTGAGTTGGCTGGAAGCAAAACCTTCTTTGAGCCCGGTCCGTTCGCCACGTGGTGGCAGGATCCAAACAGCGAGTGCGCGAAGGATCATCATGATGCCGGCGGAAAACGCAGGGGCATGGGGGGTGATTCCTCTGGTTGAAATGAATGGGAGGAAGGGATCTACAATCAGCAGTCCCCCGCACACGAGCGCCGTTGCATAGTTCAAGCTCCGTCCAGCCGCGGCTTCCGGACAGAAAGCCAGACTGGTGGCTGAGAACAGAACCGACATCGCGCAGAGGCTGATAACGGACACAGTGTTTGGTTCTGTGCCTGAATGCGCTGATGCTACGGCGAGAAGAGTTGATGCGATTGCGATCAGTATCGCCCTGCTGATGACTTCCAGTGAGAGAGCCGGCTTTTTTGCGGCCTGTTGCATGATGATCCCCGTTCCCTGTGCTTTCCCGTTCGCGTGACGCCGGGTGTCGCTCCGGATTGAAAATGCAGTACAGGCGGTCTGTGCTTCAATCCGGCGGTCAGATAGCTCCAACGGGGAACGGCTTCGCCTCTTGGCAGGAATACCGATGATTTGGTCGATTGGATCGAAATACAATGCCGGAGGGAAAAGTAAAATAGAGTTTATATGAATCAGTATGGAAATTAAGAATGGATAAATTCCTATATCATAAAATAAAAAATCATTATAACGAATTTTGCCGGAGAAAAAGAGATTAGTTTATATACTCATAATCTACAGAAATACGCCGAGGTCATTTCTCACGAATCGGAATTACGATTGATTGGCAATTGAATATCCCCGAAAACACTAAATGGAAAAGACTTGAAAACAGGGGCGGCAACAATTGCCGGGTCCGGAGTCCACTGTGACTATCGCTGGGCGGCAAATCGGGAATCAGGAGTGTCTGCAGAGTCAAGTGGACGACTCAGGCGAATCTTAAAAAAGACTCATAAACAGTGACTTAGCTGGTTTGGGACACTGTCCCGCGGAAGGCGGGACAGTGCAAAGCTTTGAGGTATCAGGCTGTTTCCAGATTGGCTCGGGACAGCAGTTCCATTGACGGCATCAGATTGAGAAGCTGCTGCGTATATTCGTGCTGCGGGTTCTCAAACAGTTGATCGCAGTCCGCAACTTCGCAGAGCTCGCCGTTGCGCATGACACCGATCCGGTTACACATCTGGCGGATTACCGCGAGGTCGTGACTGATGAACATCATAGTCAGCCCGAGCTCTTCCTGCAGATCCTTCAGAAGATTGAGTATCTGTGCCTGGATCGATACGTCCAACGCAGACGTCGGTTCATCACAGATCAAGAAACGTGGACGGGTCGCAAGGGCCCGCGCAATTGAGATCCGCTGGCGCTGACCACCGGAAAACTCATGCGGGAATTTCTGGCCTGCGGCCGCGCCCAAACCGACGTGATCCAGCAGATCATCCACGATCTGGCGGACTTCAGAATTGCTGGAGGCCAGTTTGTGGAACTTGATCGGCTCGGCAATGATGTCCTTAACCCGCATACGCGCATTGAGCGACGAATAGGGATCCTGGAAGATCATCTGCATCTGCCGGCGCATCGCCAGAATTTCTTTCTGGTTCTTCAGTGATGTCAGTTCCGTCTTGCCGAAGAGAATTGACCCGCCGCTCGGGTGATAAAGCCCGGTAATCACACGTGCGATCGTGGATTTACCAGAGCCACTCTCACCGACGACACCGAAGGTCTCGCCTTCGTGAATATCGAAACTGACCTTTTTGACCGCATGGAAGTATTCCCGCTTCGAAGGGAAAATCGATCCCTTGGTCTCAAAGCGCATTTCCAGGTCCCGGATCTGGACCAGAGGCCCTGTCACCTTGTCATAGTCCCGGGATTTGCCTAGCCAGTGGGTGGAGATGTCGATATGTTTTTGCGGCGTGCCAGCCTTCTCGATGTAGTTGACCACCGGGAATCGCTCGACCTTGATATCTGGCCGGGGCACGGCGGAAATCAGGCTCTGCGTATAAGGATGTTTCGGAGCGCCGAGGACCTGATTGGTTTCCCCGTACTCCACCAGCTCGCCGTGATACATCACCGCAACATGGTCGGTAATGTCCGCAATCACGCCCATGTCGTGGGTGATCACGAGCATTGCAACGTTTCGTTCTTCACAGAGCTTTTTCATCAGCTCCAGGATTTGTGCCTGGATGGACACATCAAGCGCTGTGGTCGGCTCATCAGCAATCACAAGCTCCGGCTCGGCGCAAAGTGCGAGCGCGATTACAACGCGCTGGCGCATGCCACCTGAGAACTGGTGCGGGTACTGTTTGATCCGCTCAGCAGGATTGGGAATGCCGACCGCGTCGATCAATTCAATCGCCCGCTGCTGTGCTTCCTTTGCAGAAAGTGGCAGGTGCGTGCGGATTGTCTCCACCAGCTGTGACTCCACCGTCTGCAACGGATCCAGCGAGGTCAGAGGATCCTGGAAGATCATGCCGATCTTCCGGCCCCTGAGCTGCCGCATTTTCTTGTAGGGTAGTTCATCGATCCGCTGGCCATGCAGATAGACTTCACCGCCTGCAATGTGGCCGGGCTCCTGTAGAAGTCCGATCACGGCGTTGCCGACGGTGGACTTGCCGGCGCCCGATTCCCCGACCACGCCGAGGATCTTGCCGGCATCCACTTTCAAGCTCACCCCTTCAACCGCAACGAAAACCGATTTGCGGCCCGGGAACTCGACCCGAAGGTCTTTGATATCTAGGACGTTCACGGGAGGTACCTCAGCGCAGTTTCGGGTTGAGGGCGTCACGCAGCCAGTCGCCCAACAAGTTGACGTTCAAAACCAGCAGAGCCAGCGCAATGCCCGGGAAAATCGCGATCCACCATTCCCCGGAGTAGAGGAAGTCGTTGCCGATGGCGATCAGGGTGCCGAGAGACGGCTGGGTGGGCGGCATGCCGACACCGAGGAACGACAGGCTGGATTCTGTGACAATCGCTAGCGCCAGGTTGATGGTCGCAATAACCAGAACCGGACCCATCACGTTCGGCAGGATGTGGCGGACCATGATGATGACCGAAGGAATGCCGATCACGCGGGCTGCCTGAACATATTCCTTGTTCTTTTCCACCATCGTGGATCCGCGTACCGTCCGGGCGTACTGCACCCAGAACGACAGCGCGAGGGCCACGATCAGGATGTAGAAGGCGAAGACCTCGCGGTCGATCCCGCCGAAGATTCCGGCTGCGACACCGTCAATCAGAAGCGCGATCAAAATGGCCGGGAAAGTCAGCTGGACATCGGCGATCCGCATGATGATCGCATCGACACGTCCGCCCATGTAACCGGCGACCAGACCGGCGGTGATGCCGATGATCGCGGCAGCGATGACCGAACAGAAACCGACAATGAGCGAAATCCGCATGCCGTAGAAGATCCCGGACAACAGATCCCGGCCCTGATCATCGGTGCCGAGCAGGAAGCGAGGGTCGGCAAACTCCATCCAGACCGGTGGAACGCGAGCGTCCAGAATGGAAATCGTCGCCAGATCAAACGGATTGTGTGGCGCGACCCAGGGCGCAAGGAATGCGACCAGGAACAGGATCAGTGTCATCACGGCAGCAACCACGGTGACCTTCGAACGCAGGAAGGAGTGGAACAGGTCGCTGTCGATGATGCGTGCAAGGCGGCCTTTCGGCTCGCTGCTCGGTGTGGAGACATCAGCCATGGTCAAGTCTCCTTATGGCCGTCCGACCCGCAGACGCGGATCGATGAAGAAATAGAGAATGTCGACGATGAAATTGATCGCGACGAAAAGGAAAGCAGTCAGCAGCAGATATGCCGACATGATCGGAATATCGACGTTCTGAACAGCTTGCAGGAACATCAGACCCATGCCCGGCCACTGGAAGACGGTCTCCGTGATGGTCGCAAAAGCGATGATCGACCCGAGCTGAAGACCGGTGATCGTGATCACAGGAACCATGGTGTTCTTCAGCGCGTGCCGGAAGTGGACCAGCCGGTCCGGCAGGCCGCGTGCGCGGGCAAACTTGATGTAGTCGGTTCGAATGACTTCCAGCATTTCCGCCCGGATCAGGCGCATGATCAGCGTCATCTGGTACATGCCGAGCGTGACTGCTGGCAGGATCAGCGCTTTCAGGCCGGAGGCTGTCAGGAAGCCTGTTGTCCACCAGGAGCCGACCTGGACGACATCGCCGCGGCCAAAGCTTGGCAGCCATTGCAGCGTGACCGAGAACAGGAAGATCAACAAGATCCCGATGAAGAAGGTGGGCAGGGATATGCCGATCAAAGACACCGATAGAAACAGTTTTGAAATCGCCGATTCGCGGTTGAGACCGGCGTAGATGCCCATAGGGATGCCGACAACCAGCGCAAACATGAAGGATGCGAAACTGAGCTCAAGCGTTGCCGGAATACGTTTGGCAAACAGCTCCGAAACGGGTTGTTTGAACTGATAGGATGTGCCGAAGTCGAACTGCACCGCATTACCGATGAAGCGGGCGAATTGGACCGGGATGGGATCGTTCAGACCTAAACGCTCGCGCAGTGCTTCACGTTCTTCAATGGATGTCTCGATACCGACCATCTGGTTGATGGGGTCTCCGACGAAACGGAACATGGTGAAAGCGAGCAGCGCCACCACCAACATGACAATCATCGCTTGAAGCAAACGACGTGTTGCAAAACCTATCATTTCGGCTCTTTACGTTTTCAAGAAAAGGCGCCCCCGGCGGAACCGGGGGCGCTTCATTTTTTAACAGGACCGCTTAGTTCTTTGTGACGAAGCGGAAGTGGAACTGGTTGTCCGCGCGCTGTACGAGCTCAACGTCGTCCGCAACGCCCCATGCCAGACCCTGCTGGTGCAGCGGGATGTAGTAGGCATTGTCGTGGGAGATCTTGTAGGCTTCCGCGATCATGTCGTCGCGTTTCGCCGGATCGTTTTCAACCAGGATCTGTTGTGTCAGCTCATCGATTTTCGCATCGCACCAGCCACCGTTGTTGAACGGAGAGCCTTTGCCAGCTTCGTCGCGGCAGTTCATCAGGTTGGACAGAACGTTGAAGCTGTCGAAGGAACCTGGGGTCCAGCCAAGCAGGTAGAACGACGTATCGTAGCCACCAGAGGCCAGGATCTTGGCGAAGTACTTCGCTTTCGGCTGGGCGTTCAGGTCAACCTTTACGCCAACGCGGGCGAGCATTGCAGCAACGGCCTGACAGATGGCTTCGTCGTTGACATAGCGATCGTTCGGGCAGTCCATGCCGACAGAGAACCCGTCCGGGTACCCGGCTTCTGCAAGAAGATCCATTGCAGCCTGCGGGTCATACGGATACCGCTCGAACTCATCCGACTTGGAGAACAGGAACGGGGAGATCATGATCGCGGACGGTGTTGCGAGGTTGCGCATCACTTTCTGCTTGATCGCTTCAATGTTGATGGCCTGGTAGAACGCTTTGCGAACCTTGGCATCCTTGAACGGGTTTTTGCCCTTAACGTCGGAATACAGCAGCTCATCGCGCATCTGGTCCATGCCGAGGAAGATCGTGCGCAGCTCAGGACCTGTCAGGGCGACAGTGCCGTCATTGTCGTTGATGCGTTTGATGTCCTGGATCGGGATCGGATAAACCATATCCATCTCGCCGGACAGAAGCGCTGCAACGCGGGTTGCATCGGATCCGATCGGAGTGAACTCAACGGTGGTCAGGTTGTGAGACGCGGTGTCCCACCAGCCATCGTTTTTCTCATAAACGGTTTTCACGCCCGGCTCGTGGCTGACCAACTTGAACGGGCCAGTGCCGTTCGCGTTCAGGGCCGCATAGTTCGGGGTGGTGTCGGAAGCAGAGGTGACTTTGACCGCGTCGTTGGCCTCGGTCCACTCCTTGTCCATGATGTAGAACGTGTCCCACTCATAGTGCAGGATCGGGTTCGGGCCGGTCAGAACGAAGTCGACGGTGTAGTCGTCAACGATTTCCACCTTGGCATCGCCCGGAACGCGGGTTGTCAGGTCGGACCCTTCGGAACGGACACGGTCAACGGAAAAGGCGACGTCTTCAGCTGTAAAGTCGTTGCCATTGTGGAACTTGACGCCTTGGCGAAGGTAAAAACGCCAGCGGTTCGGCTCGACAACTTCCCAACGCTCGGCAAGGCTCGGCTCGATCTGCAGGTCTGCACCGCGGCGGGTCAGACCTTCATAGGTGTTGCCAAGGGCGGACAGCGTGAAGGTTTCGTTGAGGCTGTACGGGTCAAGGGCGTTCAATGTCCCCTGAAACGCAAACTTCAATGTTTCCGCCTGCGCAGCGGATGCCACGCCAAACGTTGCCACAGCAGCAGCAATCAATTTGGTTTTGGTATTCATAGTCCCCTCTTCAGTGCTATTCAGCGCTTATGTGAACTCGTTGTTGTTCAATTTTTTCTTCACGACCGGAAAGTCGTAAATTGTGCCAATTATGACAGCGTTGGCGGAATGCATCAAATCGGATTTCTCCGATTAGCGCAAAACTTTTTCACACAGGTCATCCAGAAAATTGGCACATTTATCAAGTTCCGTAAGGTCGATAAACTCATCAGCCTGATGTGCCTGATCGATTGATCCGGGTCCGCACACCACCGTGGACAGGCCATGTTCCTGAAACTGACCGCCCTCTGTTGCGTAGACAACGACATGACGGCCGTTGTCGCCGGTTAGGCGCCGGACCAATTGCTCCGCGGTTCCATCGGTTTCCTCAGCAAGCCCTGGAACCATTGCAAGAACATCGATATCAATCCGGCATTCCTTTGAGATCTCCTGCATCTGCGGGAGAACATGGAAGGCAGCATATTCCCGGTATGCCGAAATCCAGTCTTCCAGGTTCTCGCCGGGCAGCAACCGGATATCTGTCATGAATTCGCAGGTCTGCGCCGTGATGTTATGCGCCTTTCCGCCCTGGATCGTGCCGCAATGCAAGGTCGTATAGGGTGGCTCGAATGGACACTCCGGATCTGCTTTGGCTTTGTTCTCTCCGGTCTGCCCGTCCAGCCAGGAAATCAGTTTCACTGCGGCGGAAATTGCAGATACCCCGCGGTGCAGCTGGCTGGAATGTACCGGATGTCCGTGGACCCGGGTTTTCAGGACGGCAATTCCCTTATGTCCGGTAACCACTTTCATGTTCGTTGGCTCCCCAACGATCACCGCAGACGGATGCGGCCCCTCGGCCAGCATTGCCCTGATCATCGGCGGCGCGCCGAAGCAGCCCACTTCTTCATCGTAAGACAGTGCGATATGGATCGGTTTGGAGAGGCCTGCGCCTAAGAAATCTGGTACTTTCGCCAGAACTGTTGCCGCAAACCCTTTCATGTCGGCGGTGCCACGCCCATAAAGGCGGCCGCCAGCCTCCCATGCCGAAAACGGATCCGACGTCCAGTTTTGCCCGTCGACGGGTACCACGTCGGTGTGTGCCGACAAAACGATACCACCATCGACATTTGGCCCGACGGTGGCAAACAAGGCGGCCTTTTCACCCGTTGCGTCCGGGACACGCACAGCGGATACGCCGTGACTGGACAGGTACTCTTCGACAAATGAAATAAGCTCGAGATTGCTGCGATCCGACACCGTGTTGAAGGACACGAGTTTCGTCAGCATTTCCCGCGGTGTATAGGTGTTTGGCACGTGCGCCCCGGCTATTTACACGAGGTCTTTTACCCCTGTTTCCCCAAGCAGCAATAAACCATCCATCTGCTTAAGTGCAAAGACTTGGAGTGGTTTTTCCTTGCCGCGCACGCTGACGTCGTACAGCGTTTCATCGGGTGCCGTTGCGCGAGCCGCGTCAATTACGTCTTTGGAAACAACGAGGAAGCTGTTCCGCGATTTATTTTCAGTTTCCAGCCGGCTGGCGGTGTTGACGACGTCGCCAAGCGCGGTGAGCCCGCCTTCAGTTTTTCCGGATCCGGCAGCGCCAATACGTCCCAGGATGGCCTGACCGAGATGGAGGCCAACACCGAGACGGATCGTGTCGCGGAACTGAGGGCCCTTTTCGACGTTCAGTGCTTCCATGACTTTCTCGATGCCCCGGCAAGCCTTCAAAGCCTGGCGCGCACCGGTCTCAGCGCCCGTCTCCATCCCGAAGATGGCCATAACGCCATCACCAATGAACTTGTCGACATAGCCGCCCTCTGCCCGGATCACGGCCGAAACGCGGTCAAGATACTGGTTCAGAAGAAAGACGACATCGTAGGCAAGTTGCGCCTCGGTCATGCTGGTGAAGTTCCGGAGGTCGACGAACATGACGACGACATCCTGTTCGACACCCCAATAGTAAGCATCCTGAACATGGTCCTGCCGCACCAAGTTTGCCTTCACCGGCACCAGCGGTTGGATTTCCAGATTTGCAGCTGGCCTGATCTGGCAAGCCAGGCGGACATCCTCCGGCACTCCAATCCGCTTCAAAACTGTTGTCTCGGCCGGGTTTGGCTGTGACAAACTCTCCAGTCCGTTCAAAACCTTGACGCGGCAGGTCGAACAGCGTGCACGACCGCCGCAAACGGATGCAACGGGAATTCCGTTCATGCGGCTGATTTCAAGAAGAGATGCACCTGGTTGGGCCCGAACGGTCAAACCGCCGGGATAAGAGATCGAAATGCCTGCAGAAACACGGCTTGCGAGATACCGGATGACAATGACAAACAGGCTCAAGAATATCAGGCCGAACACAATGGCTCTGATGTTGTCGGTTTGAGCGTAGAGCCATGTCCACTGATCGTCCGAAACTTTGACCGTCACGTCCTTTGCCAGAGCCAGGCGCCGGGCTCCTTCAATGAAGCCCCAAAGCGCCATGACAGGCCATGCTATGGCGGCAGCCAAAGCGATGTATTTGACGCGGTGGTAAAACGGGTAGAGCCGCAGCCAGAAATGCAGCCCGATCATCGCGTGGGTCCAAACCACCAGCAAAAGGATGGATTGCATGACCGCATTTTGCGGCCAAAGGATCGTCAGCATCTGGTGGTAGTTCGGGATAAAGCCGAACTCTTTCGCCAGTCCCATCGTTGTGATGACATGCGGTATCAGCGTCCAGGGGATATAAAGCCCCAGCACAAGCTGAGCGAACTCCCAGGGCGGCATGCGCAAAGTGCGTCTCTTGGATGTTCGCCAGAGCGCCAGCGCGACATGGGTGAGAGCTGCCGTGATCAACACGGTTTCGCCGATCGGCCCGCGCCAGATCCAGTAGTGCCAGAGCGACATTTTCTCCATCGCATTGACGGAAATGATGCCCATGGCGTGGTTGGAAAAGTGACTGAGGCAAAACAGGAAAAGAACCAGTCCGCTTAACAGGCGCAGCCGTTGGCGCCAGTTGCCGTGCCCGGGGTTGGGCCATGCCGCATCTGCAGCGGTTGCGGGCACCTTTGATGGAATGGCGGGGTCGGTCACAGTGTCTGAACGCCTGGCGAAAAAGTGGATTGATCGTATGTGACGACAGTGCAGCTTGAAGCGCCCGCGTCAAGACGGAACCGGGCTGATCGTGGATTGTTGGACGATGGTCTTGAAACACTCAGGACAAAAAGCAATTGTGCCGCCAAATGAACTGCAAACCGGTAAGAGGCATCATGAAGGTCTACGGCATCAAGAATTGCGATACGGTCAAAAAAGCGCGGAAGTTTCTGGATGAAGCCGGGGTGGAGTACAGTTTTCACGACTACAAGAAAGACGGTGTTAATGCCGACAAGCTGGCCAAGTTTGTTGGCGAATTCGGCTGGGAAGCGGTTTTGAACAAACGTGGTACGACTTGGCGCCGGCTGGATGAAGCCACCCAGGATGGTGTGACCGATGCAAAAAGCGCACTGGACATCATGATCGAAAATCCATCTGTCATTAAACGCCCGATCGTGGAAGGCGCTGAAAAGAATTTCATCGGGTTTGACGCTGTTGCCTGGGAAATGGCGCTGGAACTGGGTGAACTGAAGTAGCGCACTCACTTGATCTGCGAAAGAACCAAGGCTCCGGCGTCAAACCCCGGAGCCTTTTGTTTTGTTACCAGGTGCGGCGCGGCCCGGTGTCAATGTGGTAAAACCCTGACGAATAGTACTTGTAGCCGCCCACTGCAGACTGGGACTTCAGGAAAGCCAAGACGGAAGACGGGTTGCCACCGACGGAAAAGTCAACGGCCTGACAATTCAGGTGATAGGAACTGCGGGCGCCACCTTTGCGCCAATTCTCGAACCACCAGCGTTTGGTGGAATGGACCTTCACCGTACCGTACCGTTTCGCGACCTTGTTCAGGACCTTTTTTAGTTTTCTAGGCACGCACCAGGACGAGTCGTTGTAGTCGATCGCGCTGTGCGAGGCCGTTGCCCAACCCATGCCGGTGACACCAGCAACCGATCCACATCCAACCAGAACAACGGACAATCCCAAAAACATTATCCAGGCTAAAAAACGCTGACGCATAACAAACAGCCTTGCAAATTCTAAGTGTTTGCCCCCTCCCCAGAACTGCCAGCAATTTGATTAAAATTTTAATGAAAGAGATGGTTAACGTGGCAAAGAAACATTTGTTTCACATTCAGCAAATTCATGATACAAATGTCTCAATCGCACAATCCAGCGCGATACACCCTTGGTGAGGTTCGTGTTCATGTCTCACGTTTTTCCGCGTCATACCAAAGCATCCACCCCTGTCGCTGTTGGTGGAGATGGATGTTACATCATTGATAGTAATGGCAAAAAATACTTTGATGGATCGGGCGGCGCGGCCGTGTCGTGCCTTGGGCACAGCGATCCCGATGTGACCGCGGCGATCAAAGGCCAGGTCGACCAGATTGCCTTCGCACATACCGGGTTTTTCACTTCAGAGCCTGCGGAGCAGCTCGCTGATCTTTTGATCGATCATGCACCGGGCAATCTGGACCGGGTGTACTTCGTCTCCGGCGGTTCGGAGGCAATGGAAGCCGCACTGAAACTGGCGCGTCAGTATTTTTTGGAAAAAGGCGAAACATCCCGACACCGGGTCATCGCCCGCCGGCAAAGCTATCACGGCAACACGCTCGGGGCGCTGGCGACAGGTGGCAATCAGTGGCGCCGTGAACCCTTCGCGCCGTTGATGATCGAAACCTCCCACATTTCACCATGTTACGAGTATCGCGGACGGGCGGACGATGAAACGGCCATCGAATACGGGCGACGCGTAGCCAATGAACTCGAAACCGAAATCCAGCGCCTTGGCGCGGAAAACGTGATGGCATTTGTGGCCGAGCCGGTCGTCGGCGCAACGGCAGGTGCGGTCCCGCCTGTCGAAGGTTACTTCAAGCGGATCCGGGAAATCTGTGATCACTACGGGATCTTGCTCATCTTGGATGAAGTGATGTGCGGCATGGGACGCACAGGCAGCCTGTTTGCATGTGAGCAGGACGGCATAGCGCCTGATATCCTCGCGATCGCAAAGGGCCTTGGCGCAGGATATCAGCCGATTGGGGCTATGCTGTGCACTTCGGAGATCTATCAGGCCATCGAAAACGGGTCCGGTTTCTTCCAGCACGGCCACACATATATTGGCCACCCGACTGCGTGCGCGGCCTCTCTTGCCGTCCTGAAAAAGCTCACTGGCGGCCTGGTCGATCAGGTTCATCCGCTGGGTGACAAACTGGACGCGACCCTGAGAGAGGCTTTCGGACAGCATCCCCATATTGGCGATATCCGTGGACGCGGCCTGTTCCGCGGCATTGAAATTGTTGAGGACCGGGAAAGCAAGACACCCTTTGGTACCAAACGCGGGGTGAACAAGGCCTTGAAAAAGGCGGCGTTCGAAGCCGGGCTCATCTGTTATCCGATGGGTGGCACGATTGACGGGGTAAAAGGCGATCACATCCTGCTGGCACCGCCCTTTATCATGGAAGATCAGCACATCTCCGAGATTGCCGACAAGCTTCAAACTGCATTCAAGGCCGTTTTCTGATCATGGCACCTGACACCAAACCTCAGGCGCTGCCACTTATTATGGTGGCGCCGAACGGCGCACGGCGCACCAAGGTGGATCATCCGGCCCTTCCGGTGACGATCGCTGAAACGGTGGAGGCAGCTGTTGCTTGTTTCGAAGCAGGCGCGGGCGCAATCCATGCCCATGTCCGCGACGAAACAGGCGCGCATGTGCTGGACAAAGACCTCTACCAGGCGCTCTTGTCGGAATTGAATGCTGCATTGCCGCAAATGCAGGTTCAAATCACCACCGAAGCTGTTGGAAAATACACACCGGACGACCAGCGCAAACTGGTCCAGGAGTTAAGGCCGTCACTGGTGTCGATTGCTCTTCGCGAGATGGTGCCGGACGATGACACAGATACGGCTGCAGAGTTTTATTCCTGGGCCCTGAAGGAAGGAATATCTGTTCAACACATCCTCTACAGTGCAGAGGATCTCGACCGGTTCTTCGACCTCGTCGAAAACGGCAGTATTCCTGGCATTACGCATCAGGTGCTGCTGGTTCTAGGCCGTTATGCGGACAATCAGGAAAGTGCGCCGGAAGATCTGCACCCCTTTCTGGATCGTTTGAAAGCACGTCGGAGCGATCATGAGATCGATTGGGGTGTTTGTGCCTTTGGGCATCGGGAAACAGAATGTCTGGTGTATGCCATCGAGAACGGTGGCAAGGCCCGGATAGGATTTGAGAACGGCCTTTGGAATCGCGATGGTGCAGATGCGAAGGACAACGCTGACCGGGTCCGGGATCTGGTGTCGGCCCTGGAAGAAAAAAACATTTCCGTTCTGTGAGGCTGAACCGCCTTCAGGGCGGTTCACATTCGGGCAAGACCCGACAGAGTGGAGTGACTGAAAACATGGCGGAACACCAATACGTCCTGACGCTTTCATGCGCGGACAAGCCGGGAATTGTCGCAGCCGTCACAACGGAATTGGCCGATTTTGGCGCGAATATCGCAGAAAGTGATCAGTTTTGGGACCGTGCCACCAATCAGTTCTTCCTCCGCATCGCCATGCTGGCGCCGGAAGGTGTGACCTTAGAGAGCGTTCAAAAGGCGCTTGATCCGGTCATTGCCCGCTTTGACATGAAAGCAAAGCTGGTCGACACGGCCAAGCGGCCGAAAGTGATCATCATGGTCTCCAAGTTTGACCACGCGATGCTGCATCTTCTCTACCAGATCCGCGTTGGCTGGCTGGATGCCGAGGTGGTTGCAATCGTCTCCAATCATCCGGACAGCGCCCGCACCGCCGATCATGAAGGCATTGCGTACCATCACTGGCCGGTGACCAAGGAAAACAAGGCGGAGCAGGAGGAAAAACTCCTGAAGCTGGTCAAGGAAACCGGCGCAGATCTGGTGGTGCTGGCGCGCTACATGCAGGTGCTGTCCGATAACCTGTCCAAGCGACTCTTCGGCAAGGTGATCAACATTCACCACTCGTTTCTGCCGAGCTTCAAGGGCGCCAAGCCGTATCATCAGGCGCATGCGCGCGGTGTGAAGATGATCGGGGCGACCGGGCACTATGTGACGCCGGATCTCGATGAAGGCCCGATCATTGAGCAGGACGCAGAGCGCGTCAGTCACGCATTGTCGGCAGATGATTTCGTGGCGCGCGGTAGGGACATTGAGTCGCGCGTGCTCGCACGCGCTGTCAAATACCACCTTGAAAACCGGGTCATGATTGTTGGCAACAAGACAATTGTCTTCACGCCGTAAGCCCGAAGATCAGACGGTTTCCGGCTCCCGCCCGAATGGCAGCGTGCGGCCGTCTTTTTCGAGCTCAGAGAAAAGCCAATCCCGAAACAGCCGGATTTTCCGGCTGTTTTTACTTTGCATCGGATAGCTCAGGTTCCAGGATTCGCTTTCAATCCGCGAAACCAATTCGAAAGGTTGGATCAGCTGTCCGTTTGCAAGAGCGTCCCGTACGAAGTACGGGGTAAGAATCGCGACCCCCTGCCCGGCAATGGCCCGGTTGGCTTCCAGTGCCTGTGAGCCCATCCTGCTGGACGGGTTTTGGCTAAGATCAACATCCGGCAAGCCGGCATCAGCAAACCACGTTCGCCACCAATGGTCTTCAGGGTCGATGATTGATGCCTTCAAGAGATCAGCCGGTTCATGGATCCCGCCAAGTTTTTCCGCAAGCAGCGGGGAAATCATCGGAGTGAATTCGGCCTGGATCAGCTGGTGATAATAGCACCCCTTCGGCGGTTGATAGCAGGCGGTAATTGTCAGATCACCATCATTAAAGGCCGGTGTCTCCCAGGGGCCAAACGGAACAAGCCGGACGGCGATGGTGGGGTTGTGAATTTGAAACTCGAACAAGCGTGACGACAGCCAGGTGACGGCAAACGTGGTGTTGCTGCTGATCACGAGTTCGGACGATTCTGCTTCCTGGACGTCGTGAAACGTGCCGCGAAGCCGGTCGAATGCGTCAGTTACACCATCTGCAAGCTGTTTGCCGCGCGGCGTCAGCTCAATTTTCCGGGGTTTTCGCTCAAACAGTGAGAATCCGAGTTTTTCCTCTAAAAGTTTGATCTGGTAGCTGACCGCGGCCTGCGTCATGCCCAGTTCATCGCCTGCCTTTGTGAAGCTGAGGTGCCTTGAAACGGCATCGAACGCCCGGACAGCGGACAGTGGGGGCAAAGAGGCGAACATGCATAAATACTCCTTATGCATGTCTATTGTCTTTTCATTGGTCAATCAACAGCCGACCAGCGATACATCCTTAAGTCATCAACGAATTCAGGTGAATTTCATGTCTTCTATCGATTGTAAATGCACCAAATCGAATGTGCGCTCCAAATTGGGATTAATTGAATTTATCCATGACTTGATTTCTGGATGGTATGGTCATCGGCGTAAACGCGCTGTTCTCTCTGATTTGCCAGCGGCATTGAAACGGGACATCGGCCTTGACGACATACAGCCAAGCCCGCAAAGCCTTGAAGAAAATTGGCGCAGTGAGTTCGACAGGTTGCAACGCCGCTAAGCGTAGAGAGCATTACCGGTACCGGGCGTGGATGCTGTCATAGGTTCCATCAGCACGTATGTCAGCCAAGCCTTCATTGAACACCTGTCTCAACTCTTCAGAGGCAGGGTGCTTTCGTGAAAAACACAAGAAGTAGTCCCAGACAACGAAGGACCGGAAACCAAATTCATTGCGATAGCCAAGTTTCTTTTTGAGATGCTGACCGGCCGCCTGTCCGGTGTGAAAATAGTCGACACGCCCCAGTTCAAGCATCTTGAAGCCGGCCGTATCCGTGGCGATGTTGACCAACTCCGCGCCTTGCCTCTCCATTTCCGCGTTTGGGGCGTATTCAAGAACAGAGGCGACCCGCTGACCCCTAAGGTCTGCAATGCTCCGAATGGTTTCGACCGGATGCCCTGTTCGGTAGAAAACGCCATAGGCTTCCTGGCTGATAGGCGCGCTGAAGAGAAAGTGCTCAGCACGTTCAACGGTATGGGCGCAGGTCAGAAGGCCGGGATAGTTGCCAGCTTCGGTCTCGCTGACCGCTCGGGACCACGGGACATAGACAACCTGTGCCGTGATGCCTTTGCGCTTGAAGGCTTCAACGGCAACTTCGTGGTCAAATCCGAGGCGGTCATCTTCGGGTTCTGCGATATCAAAAGGCGGGTAATCGGTCGCCAAAATGATCACAGACCCTGCCGGATGCCCAAGCGTCGGCAGTCCGATCGGGAATATAGCGACCACCAACAGCGCAACCCAGAGCCAGGACCGTATCGCCACCGGAAACGACCTCCGTGAAACATCGGAACGAGGCCGTATGGGACCACACAAACATATAATTTTTTATTGGCAGTTTTCTGTAATCTGCTCTCTTCTCAAGCTATCAGCCAGTAAAGACCGGTGCCGGGTCAGCATTTACAGCATCAGAGCCCAGACAGTTGCGGCGAGCATGGTGAGCGCCATCACAATAGTGATGGAACGCATCAACCGGCCTTCGCCGATAAGAGCCAGAATAGATACACCGACCAGCGCCCAAAGCGAATGAAAGACCATTCCGCCCAAGAGGAAACCGGTTGCCAGGATGGCGGCGTTGGCATGCAGATCCAGACCGTTTCCTGCAAAGAAAGTCGAGAACGCGACGAGGCTCATGGCCCATGTCTTGGGGCTTAGCGGGTGGATCAACAACCCTTCCCAAAAAGTCAAAAGGGTGGTTTCACCCTTGGGCCGGATGGTCAGCGAAATAATCCGCCAGGCCAGAAAGGCCATATAAGTCAGGCTCAAAGCCTTGAATACCGATACGATGATCCCGCCCTGCGCCATGATGTGACCAAGCCCGTAGGCGACTGCCAGGTTCAAAGGCAGCGAGCCGATCTGTGAGGCAATGATGACCGGAAATGCCGTCCGGTACCCGGAACTCGCTCCGATCGCGAGGAAAGCCAGGTTTCCGGGGCCTGGGGTGCCGGTCATGATGATCACAAAGACCGCGAAGGCCATCAGGGTGGCGGTGTCCATTTCGGGAGCCTCATACAATTTCGATACAATCGATACAAAAGCGTATGGACAATCTCTGTATTGAAATATTGTATCGGTCAATGATAACATTGTTCTCATGACAATGTGGGTTCCGAACATCGAGGCGGCTTCCGGGCCGATTTATCTTGCGATCGCAGACGCGCTGGAAGCTGATATTCTCGCCGGCAGTCTCGCCCAGGGCGACCGGCTGCCGCCGCAACGCGAGCTTGCCTATCAGCTTGGCATAACGCTCGGAACGGTGACCCGGGCCTATGCGGAAGCGGAGCGCCGGCGTCTGGTCAAAGGCGAAACTGGCCGTGGAACGTATGTTGCGCCGGAAAGCCAGAAGGTTTCTCCCCTGATCCCGAAGGAAGGGGAACCGGAGACGTGTGATCTGGCACGAAACTTTGCCTATCCGTTTCTCAATCCCAGCCTCTCCGATGGGTTGGTTCGCATGGCCAAAACGGTTGGAATTGAGCGCCTCAACGGATTTGTGCCCTCCGAAGGATTGAAGGCCCATAGGGAAACAGGTGTTCTGGTGTTCAAGGACTACGGACTGGATGCGGATCCGGACCGGGTCGCGGTGACTTGCGGCGCACAACACGGCATTCAGGTCACCTGCCAGGCCCTCTTTTTACCCGGCGATGCTGTGGCGGTGGACCAGTTTACGTACCCGTCGATCTTCAGTTCGCTCGCCGCGCAAGGGCTGAAAGCTGTGCCGGTTCCGGCGCTCATCGGCGATGATGGAGGGTTGGGCGCTATGGATCCGGATGCACTGGCCCAAGCGGTTCGGATGCATCAGGTGAAGGGCGTTTTTCTGATGCCCAACATGCAGAACCCGACCACCCACACCATGTCGATGGATGAGCGCACACGGCTTGTTGAGGTTGCCCGTCAGTTTGACCTCAAGATCATTGAAGACGATCCCTATACGCCGTTTCTGACCGACCCTTTGCCGGCATTCGGCGCACTTGCGCCAGAGCGGACGGCCTCGATCGCCAGTATCTCAAAGGTGTGTTCGCCCGGCAGCCGGATCGGCTTTGTTCATGTTCCGGCGCCATTTGAAGATTCAATCCGCAACAAAATCGGCGAAAGCACATGGATGGCATCGCCCATCACGGCGGAGCTTATTTCCGGCTGGGTCCGTGAGGGGCATCTTAGCAAGGCGCTCCGGGTCAAGCGGCGTGCCAACAGTGTGAGATTTGACCGCGCCAAGAAGATTTTGGAGCCGTACTTTTTGCAAAGCGGCAGCCACAAGGTGTTTGGATGGCTTGCCTTGCCGCAAGACGTTGATCCGGATGCGCTACAGGCGGCCTTGTCTCATCAGGGCATTTCGGTGCTGTCCTCAAGATACTTTCAGGCAAAAGGGCAAAAACCGGCAGCCTATATTCGGCTTACCTTTGGATCCGAAGAAAACGAAGACCGCTTCGATTGGGCGCTGGAGCGCATAAAGACCACCATCTCAACCTTTGCGGAGCCACCAGATTTGACCCGCCCTGTCGGTTAGGCCGCTCCTGTTTCATGTGGGCATCATCGACTGTTTTTTGACAAGCTGTCCGTTCCAAACCATAAGCGGGCAAACGCTGCGTCAGAAAAACACCGTTGCAGCACTTCCGCGATAGGACTTCATGGTGCTTTGGCCCCGCAAAAAAGACAAAGAACATACCGGCGGCTGCAATCCGGACATAGCGCCCTATGCACGGCTTGAAAACGCCGGTCTTACCCTTGGCAGCCGGAAGGTCCTGTCAGGCCTCAGCCTGGATTTGGAAGAGCGCCGGATCGGCGTGATCGGACTGAACGGATCTGGGAAAAGCAGCTTCGCACGCCTCTTGAACGGCCTTCATCTCGCTGACGAAGGCCGCGTTACTCTCTTTGGCGCAGATGCAGCGTCCGTTCGATCCGAATTGCCGCGCCATGTCGGTTTTGTTTTCCAGAACCCGGATCACCAGGCAATTTTTCCGACGGTGGAAGAAGAAATCGCCTTTGGCTTGACACAGCTGGGCGCCTCGAAAGACGAAAGCCGTGCCAAAGCCTTGGAGTTTCTGGACCTTCATGGTTGCGGCGACCTGGCCGCTAAACCTTTTGCGGAATTGTCGGGAGGGCAGAAGCAACTAGTCTGCATTTTGGCAGTTCTGGTGATGAGACCGGCTGTGTTGGTTTTGGATGAGCCGATGACGAGCCTGGATGCGCTGGCATCCCGGCTGATATTCGACAAGCTCATGTCGCTGCCGCAACGGATCGTCATGGTCAGTCACGATTTGAGTCTGCTGACCGGGTTCGACCGGGTGCTGTGGTTGGAGGAAGGGCAGTTGCGTATGGACGGACCGGCAGCAAAGGTGATTGCAGCCTATCGGGACGACATTGAACGCCGGTCTGGAACCGTCATGGAAGCAGCTGCGATATGATATCGGTCTACCTCTCAGGCGACAGCTGGGCGCATCGCCTGCCAGCCGGGGTGAAGCTGCTCGCGGTTGCGATCGGCAGCCTTTTGCTTTTCAGAACTGAAATGCTCTGGGTTTTTCTTGTTTGCTTGGCCCTGGTGCTCGCGGCTTATGTTTCTCTCGGCCGCGGAGCCGTTCAGCGCTTGCGGCTCCTCAAGGGACTGTCGATCTTTCTGGCGGCAATCTTGGCGTTGCATTGGTTATCGGGAACCGTCATGGACGGTGTTATCGCAATCCTGCGCCTTTGTGTAATGGTGCTTGCCGCCAGCTTTGTCTCGATGACAACGCGAATGGATGATATGCTAGCAGCCGTGATGCCGTTGTTCCGACCGTTGGAATGGGCCGGGTTTTCAGCGCGTAAGCCCGCGCTGGGTGTCACACTTGTGTTGCGGTTTGTACCGTATTTAATTGAGATCTTCGCCGTCCTTCGGGAGGCATACCAGGCGCGCACGGGCAAAAAGTCGTCCTGGAGGCTTATTGCGCCCTTTGCGCTTCAGGCGCTTAAAATGTCGGACAATGTTGCCGAAGCTCTGGCGGCGCGCGGCGGCTCGGAAGGATTGACCCTGAAGTAATGGGCGCCTTTGACAACATACGACAAGGCCGGCTGGCGGGTGACGCCGCAGCCATAGAGACAAACAATAGACTCGGGTCGGAAAACGTCCCAGAAAAAACGACGATAAAGAAGGATAGACTCCCATGACAGATCGTTCCCTTGTGCACGTTGCATTTTATGCAGCTCTCATCGCCGTCCTCGGTTTGCTGCCGCCGGTCGCAATTCCGGCGCTGGGAGGGGTTCCGATTACAGCGCAGACACTTGGTGTGATGCTGGCGGGCATTATGCTCGGACCGGTCCGCGGCAGCCTCGCCGTGCTCTTGTTCCTGTTCCTTGTCGCGCTCGGCGCACCGTTCCTTTCCGGCGGCCGAGGCGGTCTCGGCGTATTTGCCGGTCCATCTGTCGGTTTCCTGATTGGCTGGCCGGTTGGCGCCTTTGTCGCTGGTTTGATCATGCGCGCGACAACCAACGCCAGCGTCCTTGTTTCGGCGGCGGTTGCTGGCGCAGTTGGCGGAATTCTTGTCGTCTACGCCTTCGGGATTCCCGGCATTTCCTTTATGACAGGCCTTTCCCTGCCGAAGGCGGCGATGGGCAGCGCAGTCTACATTCCAGGTGACCTCATCAAGGTTGCAATCGCAGCGGTGATTGCTCAGACGATTGCGCGCGGCCTGCCGGGCGCTGTTCTGTCCCGGTCCTGATCCGGTCGAAGCAGGATCTCACGCCGCATGGGCTACATCGGCGAAAACCTGGAAAAAAAAGCGCGGGCCAGCAAGGCCGGACCCGCGCTGCAAACTGGCGGGTGCGTCTTCTCATGGGAAGAGGTCCTGTCATCTGTTCAGGAAAGAGAGCAGCTGCTTCGGGATAACTCTCCCGAAGGTGCCCAAATTGCGCTCTTGTTGGCCGACCCCACTGACACCCTCGTCAGCTTCTTTGCTTGCGCACGCTCAGGCCGCACCGCCCTCGTCATGGACCCTTCCTGGCCGCGGCGTCAGATAGAAACCGTGCTCAAGGCCGTGCAGCCGGCTTTTTGTCTCGACCACGACCAACTCGCTCAATTTGTGGCGTCTCGAAACGATGAATTCGACATGCGCCCAAGCGACTCGCCTTTGAAAACCGCTGAGTTTTATGCCGGGTTCACATCTGGCTCGACGGGCATGCCAAAAGGCTTTGTGCGGTCTCATCGGTCCTGGCTGGAGAGTTTTCGTCTTAGTGAACCGGATTTTGAAGACCTCGAGCCAACCCAGATCATTATCCTCGGGGGGCTGAGCCATTCGCTGCACCTATATGGGGCGGTTCATGGTCTTCATCGCGGGACGCCTGTCACCATCTTGCCTCGGTTCGAGCCGCGCGCGGTGTTGGAAGTTCTTCAGGCGGAGGCGGGAAATGCTGCGCTCTATGCAACCCCAACCCAATTGCAACTGATCGCGGAGGCGGCCCGGCGCAGCGGTTCTTCCAAGGCCTTGCGCCTCGTTTTCTCCAGTGGCGCCAAATGGCCGGATGGGGCGAAATCCGCCTTCGCCGAAGTCTTCCCGAAGGCCCGCCTTGTGGAATTCTATGGCGCGTCAGAAACAAGTTTCATCAGTTTTGCCCGATCGGGTGACGGGACCCCGGCCGGGTCTGTTGGCCGGCCGCCTACAGGCGTTTCAGTTGCCATCGGCAATCCGGATCAACAGCTGCCGTCAGGTACGCCGGGTCCGATCTGGGTGAAAAGCCCACTTCTCTTCAATCGGTATATATGTGGCCAGGCACCGGATACCGTTTGGCAGGGAGACTGGCTGACCTTTGGGGATCATGGATATGTCGATGATGCGGGATTCCTGTTTGTGACTGGCCGCCAGAACCGGATGGTGATCACGTCGGGCTTGAATGTTTATCCTGAGGAAATCGAAACCGTTCTCATGAGGCATCCTGCGGTTAAGGCTGCCGTGGTTTTTGGGCTTCCAGACGTTCTGCGTGGTGAGCGCCTGGAAGCTGTGATCGAGCTCCGCCTTGAGCTTGAAGATCCGGCGCAGACCCTTGCTGACTACTGCCGGAGATTTACCGGGCGGGCGAAATGCCCAAAACGGTTTCATATGAAAGACAAATTTCCTTTGACGGCCGGCGGCAAACCGGACCTGCAGGCGTTGAAACGTGAGTTTGGCGTGAGCGCAGCCCCTGTTCCGGTGCTGGAAGGTGAGAATTCATGACGCGCCGCGCTGTCATCGCAGCAGCCCGGCGGACGCCGGTGGCCCCACGCGGCGGCGGGCTGAAAGACCTCCAGGCCGACGAACTGGCCGCACCTGTTTTTACCAAACTCCTTGAAGACACCGGTATTCCGGATGACATGGTCGACCATGTGCTTTTGGGAAACGCGCTTTATGCAGGCGGGAACCCGGCGCGGATGGCGGCGCTGCGGGCCGGTCTCCCGCCAACCGTTCCGGCAATGACGATAGATACACAGTGTTGCTCAGGTCTGGATGCCATCATACAAGGAGCGCGGCTGATCGAGGCCGGCGCGGCGCGTTGCGTGATTGCCGGAGGAGCAGAAAGCTATAGCCGTGCACCGGTTCGCATGCATCGGCCAAAGGTGATGGGCCAGGAGCCCGTCGTTTACACCAGACCGGCTTTCGCACCGCCGCCTTTCGATGACCCGGATCTCAGTGAAGCTGCAGCCCGTCTTGCCGCACGTCTTGAGATCGGCCGCGAGGATCAGGCGGCGTTTGCAGTTCACTCGCACCAAAAAGCCCGCGCAGCGAAGACCTCAAAGAAACGTGTCGTTTATCCTGGGACCGATTTAGTGGATGACAGTTTCACACGGCCTTTGTCCATCCGGGCGGCGATGCGGGCGCCAGTTCTTTATGGAGACCGGGAAACAGGATTGTCGGCAGCGACAATTGCCTGCGAAGCGGACGGTGCCGCCGGGGTCCTGATCATGTCCGAAGATTTGGCGCGCGAACGTGGCTTAAGTGGACTAACTGTCATTAAAGCTGGCAGCATGGGCGGCGATCCTGCAGATCCAGCCTTGGTCCCTATCGAAATGGCAAGGCAGCTGTTAAACCAAGCCACCTTTAGCGTCACTGATATGACCATTGTCGAACTTCATGAGGCGTATGCGGTCCAGGCCATGGCTGCCGCGGACACTTTGGGCATACCTCATGACAACCTCAATCCGCTTGGGGGTGGTTTGGCGCGGGGCCATCCGATCGGCGCATCGGGTGCTGTGTTAATGGTACAGCTTCACGACCATTGGCATACGCAACGGACGCAGGGGTCTCCTCAAAATTTCACGGCTGTGGCCTTGATTGCGGCAGCCGGTGGCTTGGCCGCAGGTGTCATGGTTGAGGCTTTTGAGGCCTAAGCTGGTAAAGAATTAACTATTTGTAATCTCAGGCAAAACGATGTCTTTTGGAACTTTTTTCAGCTTTTTTGATTTTTTTCGAAATCGGCTGTTGACGGGCCCGGTCGACCTGCGTATAACCCGGTTCATCGACGGCGGCAACGTCGCTGGCGACAGGGCGCTGCGCTCTAAATTCCGGAAAACTGGTCGATTGTGGCTGGATCGCAAGGTTCGGTGATTGGTTGGTTTTTGCGAGTTTATTGGGTGTGGGTCTGATGAGGATTTTGGTTCTCATGTTCATTGACAATTTGATATTTGAAGGAAGGGAAGCGTAGGCGGCGTTGGTCTTGCGGTGCTTGGGTCTTTAGGGGCTTGAGTGTTTTAAGAGTTACGCAGGTACGCTGATCTTTCAGACAAGGAAG
>MLAX01000004.1 GCA_001890945.1 Alphaproteobacteria bacterium AO1-B | reverse complement strand
TTGCCACCATTTTGCGCGGGCATCCAAAACGGAAAACGGCGGATAAATAAAGCTGTCGTAGAGCGCACCTTTACCCATGGGTTTCTCCAACGGTTCAGCCGCTCTTGTGGCGTTCGGAGAAGGGCTCGGATGGCTCTTGAGGGACGGGCTCTAAGGGCCTCAAACTGGTTAGTGTTCCGCATCGCGGGCACTTGATTTCAACAGGACCGACTATCGCGTTTTTTGCCGACTTCATCAAGAGACGACGGCAACTCCCGCATCGTATTTCTTCCATGACAACCTTATGGCGACTCAGCCACACTGACCCGGCTCGCGCGAGCAAAGCGGGTGCGGCGGTTATCTTTGGTTACTGCTGGGCGGGTGTCTTTGTGGCTATAGGTTGCCCGCCGTCCGGATTTCGGTCCGGACCACCCGTTAGGGAGGTTTTGTGAAGGGAACGGACGACATGCGTCCTACACAAACAAATACAGAAGACGTCAGACTAATCTCGAGTTGGCGAGATCCTGAACGCCTTCGAAACCTGGCTATAGGTTCAGCTGTGGTTGCAGCTGTGATAGCGCTCATCTTTTTCATAGTGGTTTTTGTTGGTGGCCGGGACTCTGAAGACATGCGCAATTTGGCGCAGGCCTTCGCGCCGTTCATGATCGGATTGGGCGCATTGGTTACGTTCTGCACCGTCCTTTGGCGCGGTGCGATAGCCACACGACAAACAGAAGAGCAACAACGCCAAAACGATAGTAAAGAAGAGGCTGACCTTGGCCTTCTGTTGGAAAAAGGGCACGAGTACACGGCCAAGAACACAACGAATGATATCGCACTCGGTATCGCCATGCTTGACACAGTAGCTCAGGCGGAAAACGGAAAGTATGCCCCCTACGCACTTCACGAAATCACCCGCCAGTTGAAGCCGTGCTTTTTGATGGGGCGCAGCGATCGAGAGCGGATTTTCGAACTGATAAAGGGCGTGTTTGAGCGGCTTGCCTCTGATGAACAAAAACGTCACCGAAGACCCCAAACAGTCGTGGAGCTGGACTTTTACACTAATGAGAAAATCAAGAACACAGTGGTTCGGATTTTCCCGAACATGCCTCCATGTCGCATAAAAGGGGGCAATTTTCTTGTAGGGGCCGAAGAAACAAAACTGCTTGAAGATGAAATGTGTGGTGTCATATTCGCATACACCGACATTACCCCTAAGTCGATGGCGAGTAGCGGTGAACTGGAAAGACTGGGAGGGTTCGGAGGTTCTGTGAAGTACCTTCCTAAGGTCACAAGTAGACGTTTCGCACACTGCGTGATTTCGAATTTTGACATCGGACAAATCGGCGATGTTTCTGGTGTTGTTGAATTGCCCGAGGTGGTGTTTCGCAGTTGCAACCTCTCCAATACCGAGTTTACCTCTCGCGGATGGTCCGAAATATGCGAATTTGAGAACTGTTACTATGCCGAGAGTGCGCCGCCCTTTTTCAACTTTGCTGGCGAACATGAAGCAATCGATAGCAAAGTTCTGGAAGCACACGGCATAAGCAACTGGGTGAAAGCTGACTCTCAGTTCAGCTTTTAGAGCAACAAAAAAGCCAATCCTGCAGTTCCCCATCACCGCTCCCTCTCCAAATCCACCGGCGTTGCATAACCATCACCGGATAGCCGCTGGCGGGCGACTTGAACCGACCAGGACCCGCCCAGCTCGGGCGCTTGCCTAGGTGCAATCAGGCTGATCTTACTCTCCGCGAAAACGTTCTGATTGCCGACCAGCGTTACGCTGGCAGTCTCGCCAGATGCAGTGCCGTCCTTTAACGCGGCATCAGCCGCTCGTGTGGCTTCCGCTTCGCTCGCATAGGTTCGCGGCAAGACCCGTTGCGGCTCGCCGGACCCGGCAATGTAAGACTGGCGCGTTGCCTTAGCCTGGTCATGCCAGGTAGCCTTGACAGATTGGAAGTTTCCACGCTCCGGACCCGCCCAGGTGTAGTCAAGGATCTCGTCGGCCGGGAACTCGATATCGGGAAAAGGAATGCCGCCGATCGACTTCGGAACACCGCGCTCGGTGAACAGCAAGCGGCCCATTTTGGGCTTGAAGGATACGCCCAGATCATCGGCCAAGCGTGTCAGGAAATTCGCATCGCTTTCCTGTGTCTGGTCGATATGTGGGATCTTGATATTGGCGATCGTATCGGAAACGGCTGCGATCAGCTTGTTGCGGCCAGCCACCTCCTTGACGATCTCGCCGACCGTCTTCTTGTCATAAGATTGGGTCCGCTGCTGTTTCAGCGTGCCACTCATATCGGCCGAGGTGCCGCTGATAGACAGTTTGTGGCCTTCATCGCCGCTACCGCTGCCGCTGGTCTGCGGCTGGTCGCTATAGAACATGCCATAATCGCGAAGGCCTGTTCCAAGCCAGCCAAACTCGCATTCAATCAAGGTGCCTTTGGCCGGGATCGGTATGGTGCCGTCCCGAACAACATCGATCTGGATGCTGTCGGCTTCCTTGCCGGAATTGTCGGTGACTTCCACTGTCATCAGCTTTCCGCGTTCCAGAAGGTCCACGAGGTAGGAGCTGATATCCTGGCCACCTACGACAACTCGAAAATTCGGGGTCCGCGCCATGGTTTATCGATCCCACGGGTTGACGATCAGCCGGTCTTCCGGCTGGCGCAGAGGTTCAATCTCAGGCATGAACACCGCCGTACCGATCGGCAGAAATTCCGGGAGGTCTGCAAGGTGACGGTTGTCCAGATGGTCTATCACCCGTTCGACCAGACGGCCGTCCTGGCGTCCATAGTGCTCAAAGACCATGAGTTCGACCGTGTCGTCTTGGCGGGCATATGAAAAGCTCATCGCCGTCAGTCCTTTGACATCTTGATTTCAAATTCGATCGCGCCGGGGATCGCGTCAAATTCAATCAAGGTGCTGGTCTTCTTGATTTCCTCAACGCACCAAAGGCCCAAAGACCGGCTCCCAAGCAAAAGCGACATGGGTTGACCACGCCCGGCTTGCTCGGCGATCTGTTCAATCTTGAACGTTCCCTCCGGTTGAAGCTCCGGCCAGATCCCTCCGGAAATGGTGATCTCGGTATCCCCAACGCCCATCCACTGTTTGACCGGCCGGGAGCCGATCGGCTTCGGCTTTGCCCAGGAGAACCGCCAGATCTCCTCCAATTGCTCATAAGACCCGCGCAGAGGCGAAAAGATGAAACGGGAGAGCGATGCGATCGGCCTGTCCATCAGTCAGAGAGCCTCTTGTTGATTTGCCGGACAAATTCATCGGCAGCTTTGCGGCCTTCTGCTGCGCTGGATCCGCTCGGCATATTGATTGTTACGTGAAAGGTGTTGTTGTTGACCGTATGACTGCCAGCGTATGTGCCTTGGCCACCTTGCTCCGCTCCACCTGTGCTTCCGCCACGGGCGGCAATCTGCGGCAAGAGCGGTGGGGCTGGTTCTGCGGCAACGGCCCCTGTCATGGATGCGGCGGCAACGGTACCGGCCGCCAAACGTCGGCCCGCTTTGGCAAGGCTTGCCATTTGCCGGAGCTGGCGGTTGTGGGCGATGAATTCGCCCTTGGAGCCATACCGCAGCTCTGGACCACGCTCGCCGACCAGCATGGGGCCGGTTCGGCGCACCGTTCCGCCCGTAGCGTAAGCGTCGGTTGTTTCACCAGACGGTTTGGCTGCGGAACCACTCCATATCGAGGAGATAGACGGCAATGTGATTGCCCCGGATAAATCAATCTTACCAAACGCACTGATAACTCGGGACGGGATAGACTTTATGAACTCGATGAACTGATCGAACTTCTCTACCGCGCCATCCCAGAGGCTTTGAATGGCCTGCCGGCCTTTCTCCGAAAGGTTGACCTCCGGCACCCATGTGGACCAGTCCAGCACCTCAAACTCCGGCCAGCTGAATTCCGGGATGTATTCATCCCAGCCGAGCGGCTTTCCGGATTTGCCCTTTTGCCGTTGCGACCAGGACAGACGGTCCATACTTGGCGATCGCCGCATTGCGGATATGCTCGGCGCTCAAGAACTGGTTCTCAGCGTAGAGCGCGAGGCAGTAGGTACGAACCGCTCCGCCTTCCGCCCGATCGAGAACACCGGTGCCTTTTCGGGCATTGGCGGGATCATGGGCGAGCCGGTTGATGTCGGTGTGGGCGTCTTTCCGCCAGCGATGCATGGTGCGGGTGGAGATCTTCTTCACGTGCTCAAGAACCCATTCGGGGAGCGGCACCTTGCCGTCTTCAAACAGCTGGCAGAAGAGATGATCAGACCCCGACGCACCGAGACCGCTGGTCTTTCGGAAACGGTCCGCGACCTTAAGCAAGATCAACCGGGCATCGCGGGTGCTGAGTTCGCGGCGGTTCAATTCGTTGGTGGTTTCAGTCTCGTAGTCTTCGCGCTCAACCCGAACGAAAGTCCCGGCATATTCGAGCCGCTGAGCCAGCGGCAGGAGGTCGATATGGTATTCCATCCCTCCGCCGCCCTCACGGCCCACACGCTTACGCGCGAGGCAGCTGGAGGCCCATTCTTCCCGGTCGGCAAGTTTTTGAATACCGCGTTTCGTTGCTGGAAAGAGCTCCAGCTTGAGGTCGGCGATCTCCTGCGCTGTCAGCCAGAGTTTCATCGGGACCTCCATGCTTTTGCCTGGAGGGTCTTCTTGAAGTTGGAGACCTGTTTTTCATGATCTTCTATGAGTGCGAGGGTGATGACGTTTTCATATTTTGCAGGGACGACCTTCAGATCGAAGTCATCGGCGAGAAACCCGAGGAGCTCGGTCTTGCCAGTTGCAGCGACTAGGGCGATGAACCGCTCCACCGTGATGTTGTTGTCGAGTTTGGCTTCGCTCGCATAGGCATCCAGCGTTGTTACGCTGACCTTATGGCCGAGGCGATCGCTCATAGCGCTGGCGATTTCCTCGCGGGTCCTGTCGCACTCCTTAAGGGCCTTTGCGACCGCACGGCTTATCCGAGAAGCAAGACGGTCACCTTGAATAGCGTTCGGCTCAAACCCAACGGCCACCTTGGGCGGTATCCAGTCGAGGAACATGTCCGGGGTGAGCGTATCTTTTGGGGGGCGGCCTCTAGACATCCAGCCAGCCCTCTTTTTTCACAAGAGCGATGATGTCTTTCTTATGGTTGCGGAAGACGGCGAACCGTGCGGCGCGAGGCAGACTCGGCAGGATGTCGCCAACCCGCTTCAGAAGTTTGTCCGTGTCCTTCTCCGGCGCTCTTCCGGACAAAAGCAGTTTGGCGTCGGCAATCGAAGCCGCTTTCGGAAGTTCGCCCAGGACAAGATCGAGGACCTTTGTTTGGGCGTCGTGGTTTAGTTCCGCCAGCGCTTTGAGATCGGATTGTTTTTCGGCAAAGGCGGTGCCTTTGAGCCCTTCGCGAGAAGTGGCGGAAAGGCCCTCAAAGATTTGTACGGCCATTCTCACTGAACGGTCGGAGAGACCGGTTTTTTCCGCCGCGTTGTGGCAAAAGGCAAAAATTGCCACTTGATTTTGCTGTTTGTTTTTAAAGGCTTGGCCTTTGCGATTTCCACCGTGCTTGGTCTGCGGGTGCATCGCCTCATAAATGCGCTTCAGCTCAAACAACGCTTCACAGCGTTCCAGGGCGTTGAAATCCTTGCGGCCAAGGTTTTCCAAGATCTCGTGCAATCGCAATTCTTCGGCGGGCTGATTGGTAGCTGGCGTGAGAACCCGGCAAGCAATCTCTTTACGCTTCAAAAGCTTGAACGCTTCCAGGCGGTGTTCACCAGCGACCAGCCGGAAGCGCTCCCCTTCGGAAACAACGTCGATGGGGGTTTTATGCCCGGCCTCCTGGATCATGTCGGCAAGCGTTGCAGCCCAATCCGGATCCACCGGGCGCAGCCGGGTCTCTGGAACATCGATAAGTGAGATTTTGATTGTTGTTTCGGCCATCGAACATACCCTTTGAAAGCCGTTCAAAAAGACCGGGCGGCAGGAGCGACCTGTTGGTCCGCCCGGTGAGTTGGGGAGGAACGCAGCATCCTGGTTAGACACCGCGCAAAGCGGCAGCGCCGCATCCCACCACTAAGCCGCAGGTGGCGCGGTTTCCCTGAGGCCCGGATGTGCGATGGGCGCAAAGGGAATTTCAAATGGAGTGGAAGCTGGAACTGCATGCCAGTGTGAGCCGATGCCAGCGCGATTGAGCTGGTTGGCAATCCGCTGCGCAGTCAGTCGACTTTCATAAAGGAAGGCGTCGCCGGGAAAGAGGCCGGTTTCTCCTACGAGGAGATCCCCGGTCTCGGTGTTGACGGTGGTGAACACGCCCGTGAAAAAATAGAAAATGCCGGATTTGGCAGTCTTGGCGAGAATGTAGCCAGAAGCCAGTGTCTGGACAGGCGAGCTTTGGTGACAGGAACTGGCCATTTATGCAGCCTCCCTGTCCACGGACGCCGGCCGTTTTGGCCTAGCGGCATAAGTTGCATATTTGCTATCAAGGATTCGGGCGGTCGTCTTTGGATAGCGGCCTGGGAACAGTTTCTCTTTGGGGGTTTCGAGAAAGTCCGCGATGGCTTCCTCAGCCCAAGAAAGTGGACGTTTCCAGACGTGGGACATGGACTTGGGATCCTTTCCGTTCGCCTCGGCGAGCTTGGCCATGGTCATGTGCTGACGATGCAACTCGGCTTTTATGGAGAACGGATCCCAGCCACCTTTGGGAACCTGTTTAGGCTTGGCCATAGCGGGTGCCTTTCGTGAAAACGGTTTGTTGCAGCAAGCCGTTTTCTTTGGATTTTGTGTGTAACCAGTCGGGCCGATCAGTCGGGCCGATGAGAATAGGAATAATCCACGTTTGTAGAAAAATCAAACACAAACGTGGACTATCTGTTGTGTTGAGTGGCTAGACCTGAAAGCGAATCTGAAAGCGATATTGGTAAGCGACTGCGTTTATTGAGGAAAACGCTTGGCCAGAGCGATGTGAAGGCGTTTGCCGATGAGCTGGGTATTGGGAAGGCAACTCTCTACAATTATGAAAAAGGTGATCGAGAGCCGACTTCGCGCGTACTGACCGCGTTATCCGAAGTGTTTGGAGCCAATGTGCATTGGATCTTGACCGGGGCTGGGGAGATGTTCGCAGATACCTCTGCTGTTCCGTCGAGGCCGAACATTCATACGATTAAGCCAGACGTGTTCCGCGCGGTCGGACGCCTGGTCACTAGCCTCCACAAAGTTGAAGGCATAACTCTCCCGCCAGATGCACTCTTCGATGAGCAATCCAGTGCTTACAATGCATTGATTGAGAGGGCTGAAGATCCGTCAGATGCGGACGAACTCACGAGCCTGCTGCCGTGGCTTGAAACGCGGCTGAAACGTCAGCTTGCTGCGGCCAAAGCGTCGCCGGGAACTGGTAAACGCGAGGCTTAGCACTTATACAATTATCGATTGTGGCATATGACCATCTGCGTCAGGCAAATGCAATTTGAAATAACTCTTGGCGCAAAAACTAGTATGCGTGTAATTTTGCCTTAAATTAGAACATGGACACAATCGGTGTTCCTGTCAGACCAACCAGGTATCGAAGACAACGTCGATTATCTTGTCGAAGGCCTCCGCCGATCGTGGTTTTGTAACCACCCCATTTGCACCGAGAGCGGTAGCTTTATCGAACGTGTCAGGATCTGCCGTCGTCGTAATAACGACAATGGGAATGTGCCGTAATTCTGGTGTCTCTCGAACTTTCGACAACACACCAAACCCATCAAGCCTGGGCATATTTAGGTCAAGCAACATGAGATCTGGTGCAGCATCCGTGCCGACAAGCGATTTGGCTATTTCGATGCCAGCCACCCCATCATTCGCGACCTTGCGAGAAATCTGAAAAGGATAGTTGCCCATTCTAGAATCAATGGCGTTGCACATGAGGAACACGTCGTCCTCGTCGTCATCAACAATCAGTACATTCATCCGGTTTGATGCCAAGTCCAATTTAGCAAGCATTACAGGCCCCTCCACCCACTAGCTGAATAATTTAACCTTACGTCAATTAACGAACAATAATCTCGATTTACGATGGAGAACAGCGGCATTATGCAACTAAAAACTCAAGAACAAAAACATTATCTGGAAAAAGAGTTTTTCGATAGGATTCAAACAGATCCGGAGCTCATCATCTTTTTGGAAGATGGGTCGCTAGACGGACTTTGGTATTGGGATCTGCAAAACCCAGAACACGAGTGGCTAAGTCCTCGTTTTAAAGCGTTGTTTGGCTATGAAGAGTGGGAAATACCTCACGAGAGCGACTGGTGGCAAAAGAACATTGATCCTGAAGATCTGAAGAAAGCTGTTGCCGCGTTTGAGGCCCATGAACGTGATCCTGATGTACCCTACGATGTGGAAGTCCGATATCGCCACAAGTCCGGCCGTATCGTTTGGGTGCGATGCCGTGGAAAGATAATCAGGGACGATACCGGCACGCCGATCCGGATGATCGGAGCGCACACCGATATTACAGCGTTGAAAGCGCGCGAAGCCCAGCTTGACTACGCAAACTCACTTCAAAAGACGTTGCTGGACACGGTGCAGCATGGACTGATGATGTTCGAGGCTATCCGGAATGCGGACGAAGTCGTGATTGATCTGGAATTGATCGAAGCCAATGCGGCGGCTTGTGATCTTGTTGGCCGATCCAAGGATGCCATCGTCGGAAGATATCTGAGCGAGACCTTCCCAGGCAACTTCGAAGATGGCTTGTTCGAAGCGTATCGAAAGGCACTGGACCAAGGCGAGACCACTCGCTTAACCCGTCATTACAAGCACGATAACCTCGATAACTGGTATGACATCGTTGCCACTCCCCACTCGAAGGATGTTCTTGTCATCAGCTTTAATGACGTGACCGCGTTCAAGGCGGTTGAAAAAGAACTGCAACACGAACGTCGCAAGTTTGAGGAGCTGTATTTCCGCACACCATCAATCATGCATTCAATAGATGGTAGGGGACACCTGGTGCAGGTGAGTAACGCCTGGTGTGATGCATTTGGCTATCGCCGGGAAGAAGTCCCAGGCATGCGGTCGACAGATGTGTTGACCGACGAAAGCGTGAGTTATGCCCGTGATGTCGTGCTGCCTGCATTTTGGCGGGACGGGCGCTGCGATAGAGTTCCGTACACGTTTAAACGCAAGGACGGTTCTGTTTTTGAGGGTGAGCTTTCTGCAGTGTCCTTCAAGGCTGATAATCAAAACCCTGATGAACAAATAAGTTTCGCAGTCATTGAGGAAGTAACTGAGCGAAACCAATCACAGCGGGACCTGGAGCACACGATTGATACGTTGCGTGATGTTAAATCACGGTTGGAAAAGTTCACGCACGCGGCCTCTCACGACCTCAAAGAACCTCTGCGCAAAATAGAGACGTTTTTGCCACTGTTGCTCAAAGCAACGGAAGATAATGAACCGGAAAAGGCAGATCGGGCACGTGCTGCAATTGATCGGGCTTTGCAGCGCGCGAATGGTTTGATCGTTGCTCTGCTGAATTTCTCAAAATCGCAACAAAGGTCACTCGAATCCACAACAGTCAATCTTCGGGAAGCGGTCGCGCAGGCATGGGAAAGCGTTGCTACTGAAACTGTTGGGTCTCCAATTTCTTTCGAAAACAACACAAGCGCTCACACGATTGTCTGCGATCCGGTCTTGCTGGATATCCTTCTCGTGAACCTATTATCCAACGCCGCAAAGTACCAAGTTGCGGGAACCACGGGGCAGATCAAAGCCAGCACCGAGATAGATGGCGATGAAAACATAACCATGCACATTGAGGACAATGGAATTGGTCTGAACCCGGATGATGCAGCCAAGATCTTTGACCCATTTATCCGCCTGCATACCCAGAAGGAATATCCTGGTTCGGGAATAGGCTTAGCTACAAGCGCAACCATTTGTAAACGTCACGGATGGGAAATTGAGGCAACTGGAAGCCCAGGGAAAGGTGCCTGCTTTTCCGTGCACCTGGGCAAAAACTCTCTCAGACAAGAGAGAACGTAGGAGCTTACGCGGATGATAAAAAACATCGTAATGGTGGAGGACGATGAAGATGATCGCCGCATATTCCACAATCTGTTGCTGCCCTATGACGATCTTCTTTTGAACGTTTACACCTGCTCGTTGTTGAGCAGCTGTTTAGCAACAGTTTTCGAGAAAAAACCTGACCTCGTTGTTCTGGATCTCAATCTACCGGACAGCAGAGGTATCGACACTTTGAATACACTGATCAAGCGCTTTCCCGAGCAAAACGTACTGGTCATGACTGGCGATCTGGACGAGGACTACCGGTTCCGACTTGTTGAGCTCGGGGCCATTAATGCGTTCGAAAAAGGAACGATAACAGTCGCGGAATTCAGAAAGTCGGTCGTGGAGGCTTTGTATCCCGTGCAGAAAACTTATCTGCAAGATTGGTATCAAAAACAGTCACGGCATTGAAGGGCATACAAACACATATAGAGCTCGTTGACGGGTGATTGCAAAGGCATAGATTGAAACGGGAAATGGATCGAAATCGTCTTAACACCCGATTGGCATCAACAGTGGTTGCGATAGTGTCCTCTGTTCTGACGTTGGGTGCTAGATGCGCATAATGTGTGTTGTGGAATGAATTTGGCCTTCTTAGTGACTGAAGAGCCCTATAGTCTTTTTCGTCCAATTTTTTATTTTATATTACGAATAACCCTGCGTAACATAAGAATTGATTGGGTTTTGATCGTTTAATGAAAACCATGTATTTAAGTCGTTTACAGAGATGATTTAGTCCGTCTCATGGATATGACGAACATCGATCTAAATTCCAATTATAGAGCAGGCTACGCAATGTGTGCTTGCAGAGTTTACTATAGGAGGGGTTATAGATGGAATTTGGCAAGGCAATAATTGTAGTTATCGTTCTGAGTCTAAGCATTGCATCCAGCAAAGCTGAAGATATCCCAAGTCGGAATTTTGAAATTCTACCAGGCTTCCCATTCTCACAACTCCCAGATGATATCCAGAAAATACTTAATAGTGGCGGTAGTCTTACTGAGACTGAAGTTGTTCAATTGTTCCTGTTTATGTCTGCGCTAGGTAGAGAGGTTAACGTCGGCGGTTTGGGGCGCTCGGACTGTTCTATGTTTGATCCAAACTGCGTCCCCAAACAGGATCCTTCTAAATTTGACGGGACCGAAAAACGATTTGCTTTCGGTCTAACGAGTGATCAGGGATTTGGGCTTCAACAAGGCGTAGCCTACGGGGTCGGCGGTGTGAGTTATGGGATCAATCGATACGACGTTGACGGCATACGAGGCTTTGCAGACGTAATAGTAGCTACACCCGAAGTCACATGCCAGCCTTGGGATCTTACCTGCCTCCAACAGGGTTGGAGAGATAGAGATCCCCTCGCAGAACCGAACTATCCCAATCCGGTGTGGTGTTTGGGCGCGGAAATCAGTCATCCTGAAACGATCAAAACTCTTTACAAAACGATCCGTGGGGCCGCCCAAGAGCTTCGCCAAAATCACATTCGTACGTATCATGATGCGACCTATGTGACTGAAGATGAAGATACGAAACTAAAACTCGACCAACTGGGTGTTAGCGAAGAGCGACAAGCGCAGATAGCCGATAATGCCCAGGCGGCGCCTGACCCAGTTTCGAGCTCTGAAATTGAACGTATAAAAGAACGGTATGATCAGGCTGAGGAACAGCGGAGATCGACCGGAAGGGTTCATGTTTCTGGCGGCTATAACAAGGACCAAGGCGGTGTCTATGTTGGAGTTACGAAACACTTCCAGTAGACCCGGGCCAAAAAACCGGCAGTTGCAATTGCAGACTGCCGGTTCGCACACAACGAAGACTTCCTCAGTTAGTTCCCACCTCGGCCGGTAAGAGAAGGAGCTTATGCCACTAAACTGGCAGAAATCCGCTGATAAGTCTGTGGTGCGAACTCTCTCCAGAGATCGCGAATTGGTTCCCATCTTGAATTTGCGCGGTCGCTGTTTTCACTAGGTAATTTCATGTGGCGCAAAATGAACCTCCGACCTCCCGTCGTGTTGTGCCAAATGAAGTTGCGCGGCCGTTTTCATGATTGTTCCGCCAAAATGGCTCAATTCCGCCAATTACCAGATATTCCCACTTAATCCCGGATATTGCCTTAGTGCCAGGTGTTCTTGCGCGTTACATGATGGTCACCTCACCCCGTCCAGAAACTCAGCGATGACTACCCGACCTTTATTTATGCATCTGAAAACCAACCTCGCCCAGATCGAAGCCAGACAGGCCACAGTGCAAAGATGATAGCGGTGCTGGGGGACGGGAGAAGGTCGAGGCCGGTTCGAGTGATGACCTGTTTCAGATACTCATATCGGCGCCGAAAACCTACCGAACGATGACCTCCGAAAGCTTCACCGCAGACGCCACACCGTCGATGACCGGAACGTTGAAGCGCTTCGTCAAATCTTTGGCAAGGTCAGCCATTCCGGCGCACCCCAGTGCGATAGCGCCGATATCATCTTCTTCCAGTGCGGTCTCTATCTCGCGTTCTATCCGATGACGGGCATCACTAAGTGGATCCTCCAGTGCCAGAACGGGCACCTCTGAGGCCCGGACCTTTGTACATCGATTGGCAAGGCCAAGGCGGCGGAGGTTATCCTCCAGAACGGGAACAGAAACGGAAAGAGTTGTCACAACGGAGAATTTCAGCGCGGTGATGGAGGCCAGGTGATAGGCAGCCTCACCGATCCCAATCACCGGTACCGGTGATCGTTTTTTCAACTCAAACAAACCGGTGTCGTCAAAACAGGCGATCACAACGGCAGTAATCTTCGGATTGGCTTGCAGTGTCCGGTCAAAGAGATCAAACAGTCCTGGCAATGCAGCAGCGCCATCATCTGGCCCCTGGATGACCTTTGGGCCGTCCGCAGGGTTGACAGCCGTAACTCTGGTTGCCGGGGAAGCTACCTGACGGGCGGCCACGGCAATCTTTTCCGTCATCGAAACCGTCGTGTTCGGATTGATGACGAGTATGTGGTGATGTGTCATCGGGTCACTGCCACTAGACCATGCCTTTACCGGCATCCGATCCGTGCCTGGATCGCCGCCGGTTGATCAGCAACACGACTGTCAAAAAGATCCCGATGATCCCGAAGGAGAACAGCGTTGTCAGCGTTCCCAGCGCGAAGATGACCGGCGTCGTGACGTTCGTCGTCATGCCATAGATTTCAAGGGGCAGCGTGTTGTAGCTGCCCGCGGTGAGAAGCGTGCGGGCAAATTCGTCGTAGGACAGGGTGAAACCAAAAAGCGCCACGCCAATGAGCATAGGGGCTATGATCGGCAACACCACGTAGCGGATGGTCTGCCAGGCAGACGCACCTTGATCCCTCGCAGCTTCCTCATAGGATTTGTCGAAGCGGTTGAAGACCGCAAACATGATGAGCAGCCCGAACGGCAGGGTCCAAGTGAGTTGAGATCCATATCCGGAGGTCGACCAATGCACAGCCAACCCGGCTTGGGAGAAAATCAGACCTACGCCAAGGGAGATCAGAACGGATGGGATCACCAGGGACGTGATGATCAGATAAAAGAGAACGCTTGAGCCAGCAAAGCGTTTGCGGAATGCCAATCCGCCCATCACCGAGACAATCACCGTCGTCACCATCACCATCAGCCCAAGCGTGATGGACCGGAAGAAGCTGCCCCAGATGTCTCCAACAGCCTGCTGTTCAAACAGATCGCGGAACCAATAGATCGACACGCCGCGCATCGGAAATGTCAGTCCACCGCCCGGACCTTGAAAACTCAGAATGCCGATGGTGAGCGTTGGACCATAAAGAAACACCAGGAACAGCGCAAAGAACGTGGCGAGTACATAAAAGGATCGGCTGCGTTTTTCCATGGATCACAGCTCCTTTCGAATATCGACAAAGCGCAGCAGGATCGAAATCACCAAAAGCACCGTAATCAGAAGAATCACAGCGGTTGCGGCGGCTGACGGATACTGCAAAAGCGCGATGTCATTGGAAATCAGACGGCCGACATTAGCCTTCTGGCTGCCGGACATGAATCGGACTGTGATGAAGTCTCCCATCACAAGCGTGATCACGAAAATGGACCCGATCATGATGCCGGGTTTGGTGAGTGGAATAATGACGTTCGTAAGGGTCTGATAACCCGATGCGCCGGTATCCCGCGCCGCTTCGATCAGGGATATGTCGATCCGCATCATGGTGTTGAAGATCGGCACAACCATGAACAGCGTGTACAGGTGCACGAAGGCCAGGATCACCGAGAAATCTGAAAAAAGCAGCCATTCCAATGGCTCATCGATGACGCCCATGGACATCAAGGTGGAATTGGCAATCCCGTTCCGCCCCAGAAAGGGGATCCAGGAAATCATGCGGATGATGTTGGACGTCCAAAACGGGATAGTGCAAAGCAGAAACAACACGATCTGCCAAGTTAGTGAACGCACATGGAATGCCAGGAAGTAGGAAACGGTGAAGCCGATTACCAAAGTGAAAAACCAGGTAATCAAGGCATATTTAAGGGTGTTCCAGAACACTTGATAGGTGACCGGCGATGTCAGCAGGAACTCGTAATTGTCAAACTGGAACGCCGGATAGATCGAAAACTCGGTCGCCCCCCAAAAGCTGACGACAACAATCATGCAAATCGGAAGCACCAGGAAAAAAAACAAAACGACTGTGAGCGGTAGGGACAGCAGCCAACCAGCCAGATTGTTCGGCAAACGACTCCACTGAAACGACGGCCTCGCCTGTTTGCCCGCGGCTGCCGCTGTCCGGGAATGTAGAAATAGATGGCTTTGGTCCGTCATGGAGCCTTTGTCCGTTAAACATCACAGGAAGTGCCCGGGGAACCCCGGACACCGATTTTGGAAACAGGCTTAGGACGCGATGAACTCGTTCCACTTGCGGACCATGTACTGGTTCTCGTCCATGACCGCGTTCCAGCAGGCAACAGCCCCCATGCGGTCGTAGAACGACCCGCCATCGCGAACAGCGCCGGCCTTTTCCATGACCGTTCCAAACGGGTTTGTGATGTCGCCTTCGGCAGCCTTACCTTCAAACCAGAAGCCCCACTCGTCGTCGGACATGAAGTTCTTCGACGTTTCCGGAACTGCTGAGTAATAGCCTTGGCGCATGAGAAAGCCGCCGACCCAGCCATCGAGATACCAGTTGATGTATTCGTAGGCTGCATCGAGCTCGAGACCGCTGAGGCTCTTGGACAGACCGATGCCGCCGCCCCAGCTGCGGTAGCCTTCTTCAAGCGGCTGATAGACACAGGGAATACCCTGTGAGCGAACAGCGGTGATGGCCGGAGACCACATGGACTGGATGACGACTTCACCCGACGCCATAAGGTTGACGCTTTCGTCGAATGTCTTCCAGAAGGCCCGGAACTGACCATTTTTCTTGGCTTCGGTGAAGATACCAAGGGTCAGATCGATCTCTTCCTTGGTCATGTTGCCCTTGTCCGGGTATTTGTATTCCCCCATGGATTCCACAACCATTGCCATGTCCATGATGCCGATCGACGAGATATCGAGGATCGATGCCTTGCCTTTGAATTCCGGATTGAGCAGCTCAGACCAGTTTGAGATCGGCCGGCCAATCAGGTCAGGGCGAATGCCCAGTGTATCGGCGTTGTAGATGGTCGGGATCAGCGTCATCCAGCCGCTTTCGTTGTCGACGAACGTTTTGCCGTCAACACCTTCCACAAAACCGACCGTATGCGGCGCTGTGCCTTGCGCGATCGTGCTTTCCGGCGTCAGTTTCCCGTTTCGGAAAATGCCGACGATCTTGTCGTAGTTTTTGATTTTTGACGTGTCCATCGCCTGGAGGTTGCCAGTCGGCCAGACCTTTTTGCAGATCCAGTACTCAATGTCGGCGATATCGAAGCTGTCCGGCTGTGTGGCCGCGCGCTGGGTGACGGCATCACTGTCCAGCGCCGTCATTTCCAAAGTAAAACCCAGGTCTTCCTTAACTTTTGCAGCAACCTCGTTGAGGTTGGAAACGCCGGTTCCGAACTGGCGGAGCGTGACGTCCTTGATGTTCTGCGCCCAAATGGTTGGGAACCCGGTGATCGCTCCAGAGCCAAGCGCCGCACCTGTTGCAGCTGCGCCCCCTTTGAGAATGCTCCGCCGGCTGATACCTTGTTTGTCCAGTCTGTCTGTCATGGTCCTACTCCTGTTACCCCTCTTGGAGTCGTGTTGGCCCTTTGCAAGAAGGGCGTGATCGGCAACCGTCAGGCGGCCAATTGGTGGACATCTTCCGACTTCCATTTGAGGAAGACGGTTGTCCCGATTTCGATAGGGTCTTGAAAGAACGTTTCTTCGCTGAGAGCGGCCGTCAGATCTCCGGCGCCGCCTGCGTCGAGCGCCAAATTGACGGTTGATCCGAGATACTCGACATCCACCACGCTGGCTGTGAGGTGATCAGCTTCCTGCGGGGCCGATTTGAGGACCTGTAATCTGTCCACCCTCAAGGCGACGCGTGCATTCTGGTGCTGAAGCACGTTGTGGCCACCGATAAACCTGGCGACAAATTCAGTGGTCGGCGTATTGAAGACAGCTCGTGGACTGCCTGCCTGTTCGATCCTGCCGTTATTCATGACGATAATGTCATCGGCAAGCGCAAGGGCCTCGTCCTGACTGTGAGTGACATGAATGAAGGAAATTCCGAGCTCACGCTGCAGCCGTTTCAGCTCAAGCCGCATCTTGATCCTCAAAAACGGATCAAGCGCTGACAAAGGCTCATCGAGCAGAAGAACCGAGGGTTCGGTGATGAGGGCGCGGGCAAGAGCAACCCGCTGCTGCTGACCGCCAGATAACTGATCCGGCAGGCGCGCTGCATAATCAGCCATATCGACCAGTTCCAGCAACTGGAGGGCCTTCTTGTTGCGCTCTGCCAGACCTACGCCGCGCATCTTTTGGGAAAAACCGACATTGTCGAGGACCGACAAATGCGGGAAAAGCGCATAGTTCTGAAACATCATAGCCGTGCCCCGTTTTGCCGGAGGCAGGTCGGTGACATTCGTACCACCAAAGATGATATCGCCGGCTGAGACGCCTTCATGGCCGGCGATCATGCGCAACGTTGAAGACTTTCCGCATCCAGAGGGGCCAAGCAGGCACGAGTAGGACCCCGCGGAAAACTTGTGATCGATGGCATCAACCGCAATCGTGGCACCATAGGCCTTGGTGACAGCGGCCAGTTCCAGCTCCAGGGATTGTGCCATTTGCGAGGATCTCCTTCACACATTGCGATTGGAGACCTGTCCACGCAAACGGCGTGCCAAGGATGGATATCAGCGGATTTCTGCGGTTTCTGTCATACTTTGACCGCGAGGGGATAAAACGGCATCAAAAATGTGCACAATTATCAGTCAAATAAAATACGTTATGATTAAATATTGTATACAGTCTGCGATTGCTGTGTCCGACCTGAACAGGTAAGGTCAACCAAATGCCGCACCGGGCAACACAAACATGACGATTTCTGTGACCGCTTCCGATACATCCCAAACGACCTTGCATGAGGTATTTGCGCTGCCCCCGGGGCGGACACTGGAAATTTGCCTCAACATTCAGGCTGCGATTTTGGAGCACAAGCTGGCTCCTGGCGTAAAACTATCTGAAGATGAGGTCGGCGAAATCTACGGGGCAAGCCGCACTGTCGTCAGGGCGGCCCTGCAAGCCCTGGCGCATTCCGGTCTGATCAGCATGATCAAGAACCGAGGCGCTTACGTTGCTAAACCGACCATACGGGAAGCCCACGAAGTGTTTCAGGCCAGGGCCCTGATTGAGCCTGCAGTTGCGCGCCTTGCCGCCGATGCAATTACGGAAACACAGCTGGCAGATCTGAAAGCACATCTGGACGCGGAACACGCAGCCATCCACGCCGCAGATATGGGTCGTGCGCTGATGCTGTCGGGTTCGTTTCATACGGCAATCGCAGAAATCGCCGATCATCGGATATTCACTGGCATGGTTCGGTCACTGATTTCCCGATCGTCACTTATCATTGCGCTTTATTGGAAGAGGTCAGACACCGCCTGTGAAAGCCATTCACATCATGCCCTCTTGGACGCATTTGAAAAACGGGACGGGGCCGAGGCCGAACAGGTCCAGAAAAGTCACATCATCGATTTGCACTCTGGTCTAGACCTGCGCGGAGAACAGGTCTTGAACCGATCCTTGCGCGACGCACTCGGTCCGCGCAGTTAGGGAGATGCTGGAGGACCGGTTCGTATATGGAACGCATATGAACGCCAGAGTACTGGCAGAGCGAGGTGAGCAGTCGAAGGAAACACGCGAAGCATATCGCAACCTCCCGCTTCTGGGAGTTCCAAACCTTGTAATAATTACCTTGTGTTATTTTTGAGCGTACAAGATCGGGAGCGTGTTATGAGGACACCCCTATCTCTGGCTTGAGCAGTCGACAGACAACGGGCAAGGTTTTCGAACGCTCAAGACACAGAATACTATGGTCCGTGACATAGATGCTTAGACCGCCTGCCGACAATATCGATGATTGACGGGTACACTTTACTCGAAAAGACGATATCCGTGGACTGAATTCGATTATTTGATGACTGTTTCAGCTTAGTCGGCTGATGGCATCCGCCAGAACCCGAAGACCGATGATCAGGACTTCCTCATTGGTGTCTTCGGCAAAATCGTGGCTGATCCCTCCGATCGACGGGACAAACAACATGGCCGCCGGCATCATGCTGGCCATGTTCGAGGCATCGTGTAAGGCGCCGGACGGCATCTCGCGCCATTTGCCAGAGGCCCGCGCCTCAGCTCCGGCACAAAGGGCCGCTCGTAAGGTCGAATCCATAGGTACCGGCTGCAGTGCCTTGATGGGCACTACGTCCGGCGTCATCCCAAATTCTTCAGCGACTGCAGATACAAGATCCCGAATGAGGGCTTCCATACGGGCAAGCCGATCGTCATCAACATCGCGCCATTGCACGTCGAACGTGACTTCGCCTGGCACGATGGAGGGCGCGTTGGGCCGCAAGTGTACCCGTCCAATCGTCCAGACTGTGCGAGGCGTTACAATGTTTCGAAGACGGTCGTTGAGAGCGTTGTTGAACGCCGACAGAGCTTGGAACGCATCCTTCCGCTGGTGCATGAGTGTTGTTCCGGCGTGGTTTTGCTGACCGGTCAAAGTCACTTGCAGCTGCCGGGATCCGACGATGTCCGTGACAACACCAATCGCCTCCCCTGCCTCGTCCAGCGTGCTGCCCTGTTCGATATGCAATTCGATGAACCCAGAGAAGTGCGTGTGCGGTACGACACCCCTGGTAAGCCCCGCGATGGCAGACCGTGCCTCGCGGAAGGAAGTTCCGTTTACGTCCGTGAAGGTGTCAGCTTCGGCCAGCGGTGTCTTGCCTGAATAAATGCTGGAACCTGTCAGAGCCCCGAAGCGCCCTTCCTCGTCCTGAAAATTCACGACAGAAACGGAAGGACCGCCTGTTTCTTTTGCCGCCCGCGCGACCTCCAAAGCGGCAATGACACCCAAGGCCCCATCCAGCCAACCGCCTTCAGGTTGGGTATCGCTGTGAGACCCCAAAAGAATGGATGGTTTGTCAGCCAGACCAAAAACGTTGCCCGCCGGGTCCACATGCGGTTCAAGACCGGCCGCCGCCAACTGGTCGAACAGCCATGTCCGGGCCGCAACGTCTGGATCCGAAAAAGCCGGGCGCACCACGCCCTTGCCCACACCGCTCGCGCCGAAGGATCGTAAGGTGTGAAGATCTTGCAAAAACCTATCTGGCTGAACTTGCATGCTGGCCTTTCCAAACTCATAGAAAACGAAAGCCTGTGACTTTCCGCATTTCAACAGTCTTTGTCGATGCTGCAACCCAATTGCGCGTCGTTCAAGGCATTTCATTTATGAGTTTGCCGGAAGGCCATACCGTCAAACGCATCCTGGCTTCTATTTCCCAACTGGTCCATTCACCTGCGCCGGCTGGTGCTCCCCTAAAGGCTACAAACGAAAGCTACCGTTCGCCATAGCAGGGTCGAAACGCATTGCGATCGGTGTAGGGGCGATTACCAGATACTTCCCTCCAGTCTTAACCTAACCTGCATAAAAGAACCGCTGTCCGGTGTGCGCGCCAAATCGGTTCTTCGCGTTGACGGAGCCGCAGGTTTATTCCAGCCATAACGCCCTCGAATTCATTGACCACGTCGAACGTGAACACGGCGGAATAGAGATCGACGTGCATCTCAGCCGTTTTTGTCCCTACACCCTGCTCGAATGCAGGACCTATGGCAAAGGTACGGACAGAACTTCGCTAAATAGCAGCGTGCAGGCGACAATGACAGCGGTCACGCTCAGAAGTAGGATTGCCCAGTTTTTCAATGAAAACTGGTCATGCTGAGCAACAACGGTCAATACGAGGCCTAGGAGAACCGCTGTTGCGCCAAAGCCGAGAAGCGGAAACAAAAAGACGGCGCCCAACATTGCCAAAGGCAGCGCTGTCATGCGAACCCATGATCCTTCCACCGCAAACTCGGTCACATGCCTGGTCACGACCAACCTCAAAAGGGCCAGGCCGACAATGACAGCCATTGCCATGGCAATCGTCCTGGGAAAGACGGCAGCTTCAGGGTTCAGACCGGCCGATTGCTGCAGAGCCAGCAGCGCAATACCACCGGCAATCAGCAGCCCAAGCAAATCTCTGAGGATAGCGGGTTTTGGCGCGCGTTCGTGTTCATCTGTGGGCGTCACGGTGCTTCTGTAAACGAGTTTTTTCAAACGCGGCAGGAACGGATAGAAGAAGGTCAGAAGTGTCAGTGCAATGATGGCCATAGACAACGGCCGCCCAAAGAATTGTCCCCAAAGATTTCCAATCGCGTCGCCGATCGTCCAGCTTTGAACAAAGCCTTGTTCTGCGATCCGGCCGAGGATCAATCCAAGGACGATGGGCGAGACGGAAAACCCACGCTTGCCGGCAACCCAGCCGACAATGCCAAGCACAATCATGATTGCGATATCGGACAAGCTGTTGCGGATCGCGAACGTGCCGATCACCGTCATGAACGCCACGATCGGGACGAGTGCGGCTTTCGGCGCACGCACGATGGCACCGTAAGCGAAACGGCCGATCATCAGTCCGACGGGCAACATCAAGACAGTGGCAAGCAAAAGGCCGAAGATAAAGGTGTAAACGATATTGGCACCGTCAGCGAAAAGGCTTGGCCCCGTCCGCACACCTTGAACCAGCAGAGCCCCCAGGATAACCGCATCCGGCGGGGTTCCAGGGATGCCCAGGACCAGTGTCGGAATAAAGCCACCGCCAACCGTTGCGTTGTTGGCCGATTCCGTCGCGACGATCCCCCCCGGGTTGCCCTCGCCATACGGCGGTTTACCCTTGTTGGTGCGCCGTGCCTCTGAATACGCAACCAGTCCCGCGATCGAGCCACCTGCCCCTGGAAGCGCTCCAACCATCGTGCCAATGACAGAGCTGCGCATCACATTGATTTTGTTCTTCAAAAGAAGGTTAAATGCTTCTGGCAAACGGAAGCCACGTGTTTGCTCCGGTGCCTTGAGGTGCCGGTCCGGCGTCGCAACCAAATCGATGAGCACCGGTATGCAGTAAAGACCAATCAGGGCCGATACTGTCTCAACTCCGCCCAGAAGCACATTTGACCCAAATGTGAAACGAACCTCTGCACTCGTTTCTGAAATTCCGATCATGGCGAGTAACAGCCCGAAGCAGGCACCGATCACGCCTTTCAAAAAATCCCCTGTCGACAGCGCTGCAATCAGCGAAAGTCCAAAAACCGCCAGCCAGAAATACTCCACGGGGCCGAATGCCAAGGCGGCTTCGGCCAACGGCGGCGCCAGAAACAAGAGCGCCAAAGCGCCGACGAGCCCGCCGATCACCGACGAGATACATGCGACTGACACGGCGAGATCGCCATCGCCCCGTTTGGCCATTGGATAGCCGTCGAAGGTGGTCGCAATTGCCGACGGTGTTCCGGGCGTGTTCAACAAGATGGCGGCATAAGCGCCGCCATAGATCGCCCCGGTATAAATCGCTCCCATGAGAATGAGAGCGCTGTCCGCCGACATCGTGAATGTCAGCGGCACAAGCACGGCGACTGCCATGGTTGCAGTCAATCCTGGAATGGAACCAATGATCGTTCCCGCAGCCACACCCAACAGGGCAAGCAGCAGGTTCAGCGGTGACAAAGCACCGATGATAAACTCGAGCATGAATTCCTCCCGGGAGAGACGCGGAACGTCACAGGTGTGAGGATGAAGGCGCAAACAGCGCCTTCATCAGTATTATCAATCGATAATGCCAGCCGAACGTGCCGCGTTCAGATACCCTTCGGCCTTATCGGAAATGAAGGCGTCCATATCAGCCCCGTAGCCAACGTCCACGAGCGCAAAGCCGCCATCAAGCATCTGTTTTTGGAAATCCGGATCTGCGTTGATGGCCTTGATTGCATCAGACACCTGCATCCGGACCTCTTCAGAAGCAGAGTTCGGCACGGCTATACCGCGGTAGGCACCGGACACCATATCGTAGCCCAGCTCGCGAAAGGTCGGGACGTCAGGAAACGCCGGGTGGCGGTCTTCCATTGCAACAGCCAGAAGGCGGACCTTGTCTCCCTGCGCAGCGCCAACGGTGGTGTACCCCCAAGCCGCCTTTACCTGCTTGCCAAGAAGAGCCGTTACAGACGCGCCCGTTCCTTTAAACGAGACATATGTGCTCTCCATTCCTGCCATCTCATCAAACTGGACTTGTGCCAGATGGTTGGCAGTCCCTTTTCCTGAGCCGGAAAAAATGACCTGCTTCGGGTTGGCCTTGGCATCATCGATGAGGTCCTGAAGCGTCATGTACGGGCTGTCCGCCGTAACCACGATGGCATCCGGCGTGTAGTGGAACATATAAACTGCAGCCAGGTCCTCTGTTTGAAACCCGACATCACCTTGTTTTGGCTTGATAATGATATGGGGAAGGTTGATCCCCATAATGACGGATCCGTCGCCAGCCATGTTGTTCAGTTGCGACCAGCCAACGGCGCCACCCCCACCCGGTTGGTAATTGACAACCATTTGTTCGCCGTAGAGCTTCTCAAAGAAGGGCTGCTGGAAACGCGCGGTTATGTCGGATTCTCCACCCGGGCCAAACGGAATGATGTAATCAACACTTCCGCTTGGAAATTCTTCCGCAGATGCAGCGCCGGCGAACACCGCCAGTGTCGCCGCCAATAAGGCAGACTTAAGTTTCATGCTTATTTCCTCCCTGTTGAAATGCATGTATTTTTGATCTTTTTTTTAATCTTAGGCATTCAACATCGCTCTCGTCACGTGTTTTTACGTAAGGGAGCCGGAAAAAATCATGCTCCTTCTTCGGTCAAAGCTTTCAATACATTTTCTACAGTCACCTGGCTGACACGCACATTCGCCTGCCTCGTAACACCGGCAATATGCGGTGTCAGAATGAGATTTGGACAGTCCTTGAAGACGGCGGCTGCGGCACCGCCGAGGGGCTCCTGTGCAAATACATCTATTGCGGCCCCAGCCAACCGCCCCACCTTTAGTGCGGTCGCTACCGCGTGTTCGTCTACAATTTCACCCCGCGCCGTGTTGATGAGCAACGCACTGGACTTCATCTTTGAGAGCTCGCTCGCACCAATCAGCCCAGCCGTGGCAGGGGTCAACGGAACGTGCAAGGACACGACGTCTGCTCTTGCGAAAAGGTTCTCAAGATCGCAGGATTGTGCGTGGGTCCACGCAGGGTCCGTATCGGCGAGGTAAGGATCGAAGGCGATGATGTTCATGCCGAATACACGCCCGACCTGAGCCACTGCCTGAGCAATTTCACCGAACCCAACGAGGCCGAGCGTCAGCCCCTGGACTTCGCCGCCCGCACCAAGTGCAGTGCGAGGCCAATTCCCATCCAGCATTTGCTGATTTGAGGTGAAGGCACCGCGCCGCAAAAACAGCATAGCCCCAAAAACATACTCCACGACTGATTGCGTGTTGGCACCGGTCGCGGGTCTGACACCGACACCCCTTTTGGTGCACTCCTCAAGGTCGATGTTCTCCAGCCCGACGCCCAACCGACCAATCACAAGCAAATTTGGCGCGGCATCCAGGAGGCGAGCGCTGACCTGCGTCCGGTTCCGCACGATCAATGCATCTGCATCGGCGAGTTTCTGAAACAACCTTTCTTCATCATCAACCAACGACGGATCATAGAACACCTGGAATACAGGCCCGAATTTCTGAAGGGCGGCTTCATCCATGAACTCTGAAACAACAACTTTTTTTTCCAATTGCGCTTCCCTCCTCATCCCCCGCGTTGGCGACCGACCCATATAAGCCGATACATCCGAGGTGACCAAGGCCAGACCAGCCAGATCACCCGCATATTCAAGGACAGGGAGACCTCAATTGCGCATCGTCGATATCCGGGAAATGACCAAGCCAATCTCTTCGCCGATCAGAAATGCTTACATTGATTTCAGCAAAATGACCGCGAGCCTTGTAGCCGTCATCACAGATGTCGAACGGAATGGCAGGCGCGTCGTCGGATACGGTTTCAATTCAAATGGCCGCTATGGACAGGGCGGGCTTATCCGCGAGCGTTTCCGCAACCGCATTCTTGAGGCTGAGCCAAAACAACTCCTCAACCAAGACGGCACCAACTTCGATCCTCACGCCATCTGGGGAACGATGATGCAAAATGAAAAACCTGGAGGCCATGGAGAACGATCTGTTGCTGTTGGCACGATCGACATGGCGGTTTGGGACGCGGTTGCAAAGATCGAGGAAAAGCCGCTTTTCCGCTTGCTTGCAGACCAAAAAGGGCGTCAAGCTGATCCAAAGGTCTTCGTTTATGCAGCGGGTGGATACTACTACCCCGGAAAAGATGATGCTGCGTTGCGGGCGGAAATGCGCAGCTACGTTGATCGGGGTTATACCGTCGTAAAAATGAAGATCGGCGGTGCATCGATTGACGAAGACCAACGCCGGATCGAATCCGTGCTCGAAGAAATCGATGGCGATGCCCAACTCGCCGTTGACGCGAATGGCCGGTTCGATCTGGAAACGGCGATTGCCTACGCCAAGATGCTGCGGCGCTATCCGTTGTTTTGGTTTGAGGAGATCGGTGATCCACTGGACTACCAGCTTCAAGCGGCAATGACGGAGTTTTATCCGGCACCGATGGCAACCGGAGAGAACCTGTTCTCCCACCAGGATGCTCGCAACCTGCTGCGGTATGGCGGCATGCGCCCCGACCGTGACTGGCTGCAATTCGATTGCGCGTTGTCCTATGGCCTCGTGGAATATCTTCGCACGCTAGACGTATTGCAGGAGCACGGCTGGTCGCCAGCGCGATGCATCCCCCATGGCGGACATCAGATGTCGCTAAACATCGCGGCAGGGCTGGGTCTTGGCGGCAACGAAAGTTACCCGGATCTCTTTCAACCCTACGGCGGATTTCCAGACGGAGTTGATGTGATTGATGGACATATCATCATGCCTGAACTGCCCGGCATCGGATTTGAGGGCAAGTCAGATCTGATTACGGTTATGCGGGATCTCGCTGAATGAGCCCATTACCAAGATCCAGATCTTTGATCTTTCAAGACAAGCGCTTAAAAAGGCCAAGTCGGGGTTTCGAGTGGGGATAGGGCAAAGTGGAAAAACGGAAACTGGGGGCCAATGGGCCGGAAATAGGCGCAATCGGTTTTGGAGCCATGTCGTTCTCCGACATGTACGGACCAACGAATGAAACAGAAAGCCACGCCATTCTCGACGCCTGCCGTGACCTTGGTGTAACTCACCTGGACACCGCAAATGTCTACGGCATGGGGAAATCGGAAACGGCGATTGGCACTTATCTGAAAGCCAATCCCGGCACGCGGGACGAATTTGTTATCGCAACAAAAGCCAGCATCACCCGCGATCCAGATGGGAACCGGAGTTTCGACAATTCGGCAGAGCACCTGGAAAGTGAACTGGACAAGTCTCTAAAGCGGCTCGGTCTGGAGTACGTGGACCTGTTCTACGCCCATCGCCGTGATCCACGCTTCAGCCCGGAAGAAACGGCTGCCAATCTTGGCCGGCTGGTAGAAAAGGGCAAAGCCCGCGCAATCGGCTTGTCGGAAGTGGCACCATCGACCCTGCGGCGCGCCATGAAAGCCTTTCCAATTGCCGCCGTGCAATCGGAGTATTCCCTTTCAACCCGGTTTCCAGACCTCGGACTGGTTCAAACCTGCGCTGAACTCGGGGTGGCCATGGTTGCGTTTTCTCCGGTTGGCCGCTCGCTGTTGACGGACAACCCGATCCCAAGCGACCGCATTCCAGATCTGCCATTTCTCGCCGGAAACCCGCGTTTTATGGAGCCGAACCTTTCAGAAAATCTCAGGATCTTGGAGGGTTTTCAGAACCTCGCAGCTGAGATGGGCACAACAGCGGCGGGTTTAGCCAATGCTTGGCTTTTGACACGCGGACCGCATGTTATCCCGATCCCGGGCACACGATCAGTGGATCACTTAAAGGAATGCACATCCGGGGCATCCCTCGTCCTCTCTGACGCTGATCTGGACCATATCGAAACAGTACTTCCGGTCGGATGGGCCCATGGCGATCGCTATTCAGATGCCCAATGGATCGGCCCAGAACGATATTGTTGAAGAAGGACAGCTTCGGCAAATGCCTATGGAGGTCAGAGTTACATAGGCATGGCAGTCGGAGCTTGCCGCCGTCGGCAAAACAATAAGCTGAGAGTGCTGTTCTGTAGACATAAGAAGTAGCGGCAAGCGGCCACTATATAATCGGATGTCGCGTCTCCAAAAAAGACCATATTGAGCGGGTCAGTCGATTGGTGTGCTTGTCGTTCCGGAACAACGTGATTTCCAATGGAACAGACCATTCAGGTCGCCCAGTCTGCACCAGTGCTCCGGACCGAATATCCTGCGCGACAAGGGTTTCAGGCAACCAGGCGACCCCCATCCCGTCGCGCGCGCGGATCCTTAATGCCCCGGCCATGGCGTTTTCATAAACGACCCGCAAACGGTCCTGGATTTTTTCTTGCTGGAACAAAGACCCAAGATGCTGCCCGATTGGCGCCTCATCACCAAAGCGTAGAAACGGCAATTCTAAAAGGCCTGAATTCAGATCGAAGAGCGGGGCACCATCAGGCGTCGGCTTCGACACTGGGATCAACGTGTCCTGACCGATTTTCAGGGTCTCAAGCGGCAGTGCGTTGCTGCGTGCCATTCGGCGGCCAGTGTCACAATAGCGGACGTGCGCACTCTCATAAGCGATTACAAAATCGACATCGCCATTTTGCAGATCCCGCAGGCAGTTTGGCAAATCGTCCGCCCGAAGGCGTGACATGATAGGACCATAGGTTTCCTCAAAACTCTGCAGCCAAGTAGGATAAAACCGCCATCCGATAGAATGCTGGGCGCCGAAAGTCACCACATACTTGTCAGGCAAGGACTGGGCCTCAAGCAACTGGCTCCGTTCGTGCTCAACCCGGTCCAGCGCCTGTGTGCCCGCTTCCAGCATTTGCAAGCCAGCCGGTGTTAGGCGTACAGGCTGACGGGATCTATCGACCAATGTCACGCCGACCCAGGCTTCAAGCGAACGAATGCGTCGGCTGAATGCTGACTGACTCAGATTACACAGTTGCGCGGCCTGGGAGAAATTACCGGTCTGACTCAGGCGAAGAAGGTCCCGGAAAAGATAGAGATCCATACCGGGATCATGCAAAAATTGCATAATGTAATGCAACCATAAAATTGGACGACCACTTTTTATTGCCTCATTCTTGATCGTGAGGAAAAACTAAGCAGGTCGAGCCAATGTCCGTTGCAACAATAAATTTCAAGACCAAGCCACGTATTGATTTTGAGCCGTTTCCACGCATCAGCCTATGCCACCAACCAACGCCGATTGAGGAAATGCCCCGCCTAACGGCTCATCTGAATGGACCCAAACTGTTCATCAAACGCGATGATTGCACCGGACTTGCAACAGGGGGCAACAAAACCCGCAAACTCGAGTTCTTGATGGGAGATGCTCTCCGTGTAAACGCCGATATGGTCGTTACTCAAGGTGCCGTCCAATCCAATCATGTCCGCCAAACTGCTGCCGCCGCGTGCCGATTAGGCCTGGATTGCCACGTTCTTTTGGAGCGCCGTGTCCCAGACCGCGATCCCGCCTATGAAGAGACAGGTAATGTCTTTCTCGACAAGCTGTTTGGCGTCACCTACGAGTTTCGCCCTGACGGCCTTGACATGAACGCGGAAGCAGAGACCACCACGGAGCGTCTGCGTGCGGAAGGTCGGCGTCCTTACTTCATCCCCGGTGGAGGATCAAATGCAATCGGCGCTCTGGGTTATGCCAGCTGCGCCCAGGAAATCGCGGACCAGTGCGCAGAAACGGGCCAAGCCTTTCAATGGCTGGTCATGGGCACGGGAAGCTCAGGCACACAAGCCGGCCTGGTCGCAGGATTTCACATTCTGGGATACGACCTCCCCGTTATGGGTGTCAGTGTTCGCCAGCCACACGAGCGGCAAGTCACTGCCGTGCATGCCACAGCGGCAAAAACACTCGAAAAACTTGGCGGCACCTCCATCGAAAAAGAGAAAATCCTCGTCGACGATGGGTACGTCGGAGAAGGCTACGGCCTGCCAGCAGAAACCACCCTTGAAGCCATTCACCTGACCGCGCGGCAGGAAGGAATCCTTCTGGACCCGGTCTATTCGGCCAAGGGCATGGCAGGCCTGATCGGTCTCATCAGGCAGGGCTTCTTTTCGCCTGATGACAACGTCCTTTTTTTGCATACAGGCGGATCAACTTCCCTGTTTGCCTATGAAGATCAAATACTTGGGAGCATGGGATAACCGGGAAAACCGGAGCCCGATGAACAAAAAGCCGCAATTACCGGCACCTTTCACCAGAGGAGTTGAACATGAACACGAGTTTGAAAAGCATAACGTTGGCCACGGCAATCAGCGTCATGACGCTGCCCGCATTTGCAGCCGAGGAAGTAAAGATTGGTGTCCCGAGCTGGACCGGAGCTCAAGCGATAGCGCACCTTTTGGGCGCTGTGGTGGAGATGCGGATTGGCGGTAAGGCTGAAATGGTCCCAGGCAACAATGCGACCATTTTCCAGGCTATGGACCAGGGCAAGGGAGACATTGACGTTCACCCGGATGTCTGGCTGCCAAATCAGGAGAGCTTTACCAAGAAATACGTCGATGAAGCAGGAACGGTGACCCTTTCTTCAAACCCTTACGAAGGCAATCAGGGCTTCTGCGTTTCCAAGGATTTTGGTGAGGCAAACAACATCACGGATATTGCCGACCTTGGCCGCCCAGACGTTGCAGCAATGATGGACAGTGATGGCAACGGCAAGGGAGAAATGTGGATCGGCGCGCCCGGCTGGGCTTCTGCGAATGTGAATGAAGTCAAGGTGCGCGACTATGGCCTGATGGACTTCATCGAGCCAATCAGAGCAGAAGAGAGCGTCAAGACTGCACGGGTCAAGGACTCCATTGCAAAGGGCGAAGGCTATGCGTTCTATTGCTATAAGCCACACGCCATCTGGTACATGTTTGACGTTAAGATGCTGACAGAGCCGGCTTACGACCCGGCGAAATATGTCATGGTTCAACCCTCCGATGACGCGGACTGGTTCAGCAAGTCGAACGTGGCCACCAAAGATGCCTTGAAGAAGGTCCAAATTGCCTGGTCGAACTCCCTGGCGGACAGATCCCCGGCGATAGCCGAGTTTTTTGCGAACTTCTCGTTGAATGCCGACGATGTCAGCAATTTCGCATACGAGATCAGCGGCAAGGGCCGGGAGCCAGCAGAAGTTGCTAAGGAGTGGGTCGAGGCAAACCCGGACCGGGTTGATGAATGGCTGGGTCTTTGAACCGCCAAGCTCGATATTCATGGTGCCGGCTCAGCCGGCACCATCTGCTTTCTAGCATCGCAAATGGCGTCAACAATTCAGGACCTGACCAGATATGAACGGCGACACCGTCATTGAAATCTCCAATGTCTGGAAAATCTTCGGCGCGAACTCGGACGCCGCCCTGTCCGCGGTCCGCGATGAAGGATTGTCCAAAGCCGAGGTTTTGGATCGGTGGAACGCGGTTGTGGGTGTCGCGGATGTCAGCCTGTCGGTCAATCGGGGTGAGATTTTCTGCATCATGGGTTTGTCGGGCAGCGGCAAGTCAACCTTGGTTCGGCACTTCAATCGCCTTCTGGAACCGACCGACGGGAAAATACTGATCGAGGGAACGGATGTCGTCGGGCTTGGACCGGCAGACCTGCAGTCGTTCCGTAACCGGAAGATCGGCATGGTTTTTCAAAACTTTGCCCTGATGCCGCACCGCTCGGTGCTCGATAATGTTGCCATGCCGCTTGAAATCCGCGGTGTTCCCAAGAACGAGCGGATGCGCCAGGCAGCTTCCTTTCTTGATATCGTTGAGCTCGGCGCCTGGGGCGCAAAATATGCCCATGAGCTCTCAGGAGGAATGCAACAGCGAGTAGGACTGGCGCGGGCCCTGGCGGCAAATCCGGATGTGCTTCTGATGGATGAGCCGTTCAGTGCCCTAGATCCACTTATCCGGCGGCAACTGCAAGACGAATTCATCCGGCTGAGCAAGATCTTGAAGAAAACGACGGTGTTCATCACCCATGACTTGGATGAAGCCGTGCGCATCGGGGACCGAATTGCGATCATGCGGGACGGCCGCGTCGTGCAAATGGGCACAGCCGAGGACATTGTGATGCATCCGGCCGATGACTATGTGGCCGACTTTGTCGCCGGCATTTCAAGGCTCAAGGTGGTCCGTGCGCACGCTGTAATGCGGCCAATCTCTGAATACGAAACCGACCATGGGCCGGTACCGGAAGGTGCGCCGCGCGTTGATGAGGGAGAAACTCTCAGTACGCTGATCAACATGGCTATCGATACGGGCGATGCCATTCTGGTTGAGGACCAAGGCACAGTAGTTGGGGTAATCACACGAGCCGACATTTTGAGGACGGTGATCGAGGGGACGGAGGTATCATGATGGATCAGCTCAACACCTCGATAGAAGATGCCGAAGCCGAAGCGGCCCGGATCTATGACGAAGAACGGCGACAAAACATTGCCAAATTCGTCCGCACCAACCCTGACTATTACATAGAGAATTTCAACCGGATCGGCGCCCGATCCCGCTTCACCCCGACACTGAACCTCATGGCGGGGCTGTTTGGCCCGGTCTGGTTTGGCGCTCGCGGGCTGTGGTCCTGGGCGCTGCCCTTCCTGATCCTTGAAACAGTGGCGATCGTTCAAATCGCGCGGGGACTGTTCGGAGACCTTGCCGCCGAGGCAATGGCACGGATCGCGTCTATCGAAGGCACGCTGGAACTGCGCCGCAAACAGCTTGCTGCGGCGATTGAAAGCGGATCTGACAAGGTGGAGGTCTATCAGCGCACGGTCGCGTCTCTGGAAGCCAACATCGGCGGCATTCGGGCAGAAGCCCAAGCACTCGCCGACCAGGGGATCTGGATCGCCCTTGCAGGCGTGGTACTTCTCATTCTGGTGAAGGCCGTCGAAGCCGTGGTCGCGAACTCGACATTGGAGTCAAGATTTTCCGAATGGCTGTCTGACAGTACGATCCGGTCCGGGATGCCCGGCTCGCAGATCGCGTTCAGCGCTGTCTTCATGTTTGTCATCGTGCTGGCGTCTGTCCTGCACTACAGTTTTCCGGATCGCTTTTCACTTTTGTCCGCCTTCCCGACAGACCCGGATATTCGTCTTGTCAGCATTGATGCCGTGGAAAGGTTCTTTGCCTTCTGTGTCGCCAACGGGGAGGCCCTCTTCGACGCCATCACCTATGGAATTCGGTTGCTGCTCGACACCCTAGAACTTGTCTTTGTCAGCACGCCCTGGATTGTGGTCGCAAGCCTGATCATTCTCCTCACATGGCTGACGGCGGGCGTCCGCACAGCCATCTGGTCCGGCGCGTTCCTCGCCTACATGGGCCTCCTCGGATTTTGGGACAAGGCGATGACCACACTGGCCTTGCTCGGCACTGCGGCCTGCCTGTCGATTGCAATCGGGATCCCGCTCGGGATGTTCGCAGCGCGCCGACCACGGTTTTATGCCGTGATCCAGCCGATCATGGATTTCATGCAGACGATGCCAGCCTTTGTTTTCATGATCCCGGTAATCGCTTTTTTTGGAACAGGCAAACCGGCGGCCGTCGTCACCACCATGATCTTCGGCGGCACGCCAGTTGTGCGTTTGACCGTACTGGGTCTGCGCGGCGTTCCGGAAAGTGTGCGTGAGGCGGCGATCGCCTTTGGCGCCAACAAGTGGTACTTGCTGACGAAAGTGGACCTTCCCTTGGCAAGCCCCTCGATCCGAGCCGGCATCAACCAGACGATCATGCTGTCCTTGGCCATGGTGGTGGTTGCGTCTCTAATCGGCGCCAAGGGTCTTGGTGAAGACGTCCTGGAAGCGTTGCAATACGCAAACGTCGGGCAAGGTATTCTGGCCGGTTTCTCCATCCTGTTTTGCGCCATGATCCTGGACCGCATTGTACAAGGGGCCCGCAAGTGATCCCGTTGGTTCTGGTCCATGGCTTCATGGGCGGGAGTGATCAATGGGAACCGCAGTCCCCTTTGAAGAACACGGTTCCGTTGATCGCAGTCGATCTTCCCGGTTTCGGCAAAAACGCGCACCTGCCCCCAATAAACTCCATCGAGAAATTGGCGCGCTGGGTTCTGGACGAGCTAACGGACCAGGGCGTTGAGCGCTTTCTACTTCTTGGGCATTCCATGGGAGGCATGGTGGTTCAGGATATGATCCGGCAGGCACCAGACCGCGTGGCGCGGTTGGTGCTTTACAGCACCGGCGCCCTTGGTCTATTGCCGGGCCGGTTTGAGCCGATCGAAACGTCCATGCAACGGGCGAAAGACGACGGCGCCAAAGCAACGGCGCGCCGAATTGCTGCGACCTGGTTCCTGCACCGCGAAAATGCCAAAGCCTATCCCGCGTGCGCAGCAATCGCCGAATGCAGCAGCCCTGACGCAATCCAGGCAGGCCTTGAAGCCATGCGCGATTGGTCGGGAGAAGATTCCCTAAGCTCCATAAGCGCCCCGACATTGATCATCTGGGGTGATCAGGACCGTACCTATCCCTGGCCGCAAATACAGACCCTTTGGCAATCAGTCCCCGAGAGCAGTCTGGCTGTCATTCCCGGCTGCGCTCACGCTGTTCATCTTGAGGAACCCCAAATTTTTAATCACCTCACGGAGCGGTTCATTTATGAGGGCGACCAAATTGATTGAAACATCGATTGGTTTTGAGCCTGAATTCTCCACTGCCCCGTAAAAAAGCGCCCGCCGCCGTTCGCAGCCAGTCCGATACCTCTTCTTATCATGAACTTGAATGAACAGAATGAACTCGAAGATTACGATCAACGGCACATGCGGAGCCTGGACAAGATACTGAAAACACGACGAGCTTGTGCCAGTTGCCTTTCACTCATATCTACAGGGACGGTAGTGATTCCTAGAAAGATCGCCCCGGTCGGTCACCGGGACTGCCTCTACTAAACTGTTCCCCCGAGAGAATCCTCCAAGGCAACCAGTTCTTGCCCGCCGGCCATCATGTCCTGGAGTTCATCCGGGGTGATCTGGCCGCGTTGTGCCGTTCCCAGCGTTTGACCGCGGTTCAGCACCGTGAACCGGTCTCCAACGGCAAGCGCATGGCGGACGTTATGGGTGATGAAAACAACCGCTATGTCCTGTTTGCGCACCTTGTCGATGGTCGCAAGGACATTTGCCGTCTGACGGACACCCAGCGCTGACGTCGGCTCATCAAGGATCAGGACCTTGGCTCCGAAATGAACTGCGCGCGCGATGGCAACGGTCTGGCGTTCACCTCCGGACAAGGTTCCAACTGCCTGATCCGGACCGCGCAGATTGATGCCCATCTTGCGCATCTCCTCCATCGTCACCCGGTTCGCGTAGTCGTGATCAAAGAGCTTCAGCGGACCGAGGCGGCGGATCGGCTCATTGCCCATAAAGAAGTTCCGGCTGACAGACATAAGCGGGATCATCGCGAGATCCTGATACACGGTCGCAATACCGGCCGAGATTGCATCTCTCGGATCGGCAAAATGCATTGGCCGTCCCTCGAAGAGGATTTCCCCTTTTGTCGGCTTGTGGACGCCGGACATGGTTTTGATGAATGTCGACTTGCCGGCACCGTTGTCGCCGAGCAGGCAATGGCATTCGCCCGGATAGATATCGACGGAAACACCGGCCAGCGCGATCACCGAACCGAAATGCTTCTCGATTCCCTGCATTTGAATAATGGGAGCGTGCGTGGACGTCATCTTACCTCTCCCCTGTGATGATGCGGCGGATGTAGGTGTTCAAGATCACGGCAAAGAGCAGAATCACACCAAGAAACACCCTGAAAAGCGAACTTTCTACGCCTGCAAAGAAGAGCCCTTGCTGGACCACGCCGAAAATCAAGGCGCCCAACGCTGCACCGACCACCGACCCGTACCCACCGGTGAGGAGTGCGCCACCAATCACGACTGCAATGATGGCCTCAAATTCCTTTAGTAGGCCGCGGTCAGCCCCGGCCGACCCGAATTCCATAACCTGGCACGTTGCAAAGACAGTGGCGCAAAATGCCGTGAACATAAACATCAGGATTTTGACGCGGTTGACCGGAACGCCCACATAGCGCGCTGCTTGCGCATCGCCGCCCGCTGCAAAGATCCAGTTTCCGAATTGGGTGCGGGTCAAAATAATGTGGCCAACGATGACCAATGCGATCGCCCAGACGATCAGCATTGGGATGCCTTCGACCACCGGCTGCCCAGCGCGCGAGCCGCGCTCAAACACATCGATGATGCCAGCGTCGCCCATCCAAGCGAATAAACCAGTCAAGATCTTGCCGCCGAACAAGGCTGCGAACCAGTCGCCCTCGGCCGCACGGTCGACCCCGCCGATGATGGTTTTGCGCTCGATGATTTGCGGCAGATAGATGGTGAAGCCGCGTAGGATAAACAGGAATGCAAGTGTTACGATAAAGCTCGGCAGTCCGGTGCGTACCACGATGTAACCGTTCAACGCTCCGATCGCGAGCGCCATGACAAAGGTGGCAAGGATCGCCTGCCAAACAGGCCACTCGAGCGTCACTGTAAAGATGGCGATCATCATGCCGGAAAAGCCGATCATGGACCCGACCGACAGATCAAACTCGCCTGCAATCATCAAAAGACAGGCGCCAACGGCAATGATCATGAATTGCGCGGAAACGGTTGACCAGTTCATCACCCCTTGAGCGCTGAACATGCCGCTGTCGCCGGCGAAAATAAGAAACAAGGCAAATACGATTATCGTGCCGCAAATCCCGCCGAGTTCCGGGCGGATAAGGGCTTTTTGCAAGCTGGATTGCTGCTTTACCCGCTCATCAGCAGTCGCTGCCACGTTGGCCTCGGTCATGTGGCCCTCCCCGGCTCAATTTTTTGATTTGTTATTCGTGAAAAAGGGCGGCGCAATGCGCCACCCTATACCTACGGAATTCAGCGGTATTCGCCCGCAAATTTCTCAACGAGGGTCAGCCCGTCCTTGGTCACGAAACCAGGGCCGGAGTTGATGTTGTTGCCCGGCAGAACGCCATAGCGATGGTAATTGGTCAGGACCACGACCGGCAGGTAAGCCTGCAGGAAAGGTTGCTGATCGATCCCCCAGTTGATGACACCACTTTTGATGCCCTCAACAATGTTCTCACCAAGGTCAAACGTACCGAAGTAGATGTCGCCGGCCATGCCGTTCTCATCCAGCGCCAGCAAGGTCGGATCTGCACTGGTCGGACCAAGCGTCAAAACGGCATCGGTATCCGGGTTAGCATTGAGGTAAGCGAGAACACGGTTCTTGATTTCAGCCGGATCCTGGCCGCTGTCGATCATTTGATCACCCAGCTCCACACCAAGTCCGTCCGCAAAACCCTGGCAGCGCTCTGTCGAAGACGGCGAGCTGATGTAGTGGTTCACACACAGGAAGCTTGTAACGCCATCTCCCTTGGCGCGCAGGCCCGCTGCATGGCCGGCGTCATATTCCGGTTGACCGACATACATCAAGGCTCCGACTTCGCGGGCCTGGTCCGGTGTACCGGAATTCATGATGATGACATCAATGCCGGATGCCACAGCATCCTTGATTGGCCCGGACAAAACGTCCGGATCGGACAATGTCGTGATGATACCATTCGGCCCTGAAGCCGCGGCTTGCTCGATAATACGTGCCATGTCCGCAAGGTCACCGGTCGGTGGATTGCGGTACTCGACGTCAACGCCCATCTGATCACCGGCAAGGGCGATGCCGTTCTTGATGGTGTTCCACCAGCTGTCGCTGTCCGGCGCGTGGCTGACGAGAATATACTTCTCACCTTCGGCTGATGCGACTTGAGCCCCGGCAAGCGGAGCAGCAATGACCGCTGCGGCAAGCAGCAGCGACTTAAGGGTAGATTTCATTCCTTCCTCCCAAGGATTGCCATTTTCATGGTCAAAGAGCGGCTTGAAGCCCTCTCTCATTTTCAGAAAAACATGATCTGACCCATTTTGCAACCGGTTGCAAAATGGAAATCGAAAATTCATACTGATCGCTGAGGCCTGTTGAGGTAAGACACCTAATCTAACTGTTTGGATTGATGGACCGATGACCGTTACCTTGAAAGAAGTTGCCGAACTTGCAGGCGTGTCACGCTCTGCGGTATCGCGCACCTTCACTGACGGCGCATCCGTTTCAGACAAGACCCGCCGCAAAGTTGAGAAAGCGGCCACAAAGCTTGGCTATACGCCGAACATTCTGGCCCGCGGACTGACCACCAGACGCACGAAACTGATTGGCCTGGTGTCCAACAACTTTCACAATCCGATTTTTCTCGAAGTGTTTGACCAATTTACGCGCAAGCTTCAGGGCGTGGGATTGCGGCCGCTTCTGGTAAATCTGTCCGATGAGACCGACCCGGAAGCATCCGTGCGCATGCTCCGGCAGTACTCAGTCGACGGCGTGGTTGTTGCATCGTCCACCCTGCCGCCGGGGTTTTCTAAGGCATTCAAGGATGCCGGAGTGCCGGTGGTGAACAGCTTCGGACGGTATTCGACCGCACCTGAATTCCATGTGGTCGGCATCGACAACGTGGAATGCGGCCGGATGGCAGCGCTGGAACTTGCCAAACGTGGCTACAAGCATGTCGCGTTTCTCGGCGGCCCAGACACGGCAACATCTACGCAGGACAGATTCAAAGGTTTCTCCGAAGAGATTTCCCGGCATCCAGACATGGAAATGACGGTGAGCTACGCGAAGGCCTATTCCTTTGAGGCAGGCCGGGAGGAAATGCAGCGCCTTCTTGATATCCGCCCACTCGCCGAAGCCTATTTTTGCGGCGATGATGTTCTGTCGATTGGGGTCCTGAGCGCGATTGAGGATGCCGGTCTGAATGTTCCCGGCGATATCGGCATCATTGGCCTGAACGACATGGAAATGGCCGGTTGGGAGAACATCAATCTGACGACGATCCGCCAACCGGTTCAACAAATCATCAATTCCTCTGTGGAACTGATTGTCTCAATGCTCGAAGACCCGGCCAGGTATCCGGAAGCCCGGCTGTTCCCTTGCGAAGTGATCGAACGCGGCACCCTGCGCCCGGTGTCCTAACTGGACAAAACCGGACGTAAGAAACGCAGACCCCATCAGCTTACCTGAACATGGGCGGACGGGCGTCTACCCAAACGCCCTCCCGTTTTCCGCTGTCCGCGACCGCAAAAACTGCCGCCATTGAACGCAGGCCATCTTCTGCCCGCGGGTACAGGTCCGCCGCCGGGTCCATTGGCCTGCCATCCTTACGCGCCTGAATGGCTTCGGCGAGATCGGTGTAAATGTTGGCAAATGCCAACGGCATGCCTTCTGCATGTCCGATGGTTACCCGCGATGTCCTGTCGGCCTCGGGCGACAATCCCCCTTCTCCCCGCTCGATGATCTCTAAACGACCGTTGAGCGGCATCCAGTAGAGCTGGTTGGGCTGCTCCTGGGACCACCGCAATCCGCCCTTTTCGCCAAAGATCTGAAGGGTCAGTCCGTGTTGCCGGCCAATCGCGACAGAGGACGTCCAGAGCCGGCCAACCGCTCCGCCGTCCATTCGGAAGTTCACCATGGCATCATCTTCAAGCTCACGGCTGGCAATGCAGGACACAGTGTCCGCGGACAAGCGCTCGACTTCCTGCCCCGTCACAAACGACGCCATGTGAAGCGCATGAATGCCGCAATCGGCGAATTGCGCCGAAACCCCGGCCTGGGCCGGGTCATACCGCCACCGGACGCGCGGGTTGTCAGCATCGGCCGCGTCGGCGTGGTGCCCGTGTGCAAATTCCGCTTTGACCAGGCGGATCTTTCCAAGATCGCCGCGCGCAACCATCGCCCTCATGTGCCGGACCAGTGAATAGCCGGTATAGCCGTAGTTGACCGCGCAGATGTTCCCAGTTTCCCCCGAAATCCGGACGATTTCTTCGCCCTCCTCGACCGTCATGGTCATTGGCTTTTCGCAAACGACATGAAACCCATTCTCAAGGAAAGCCTTGGTGATTTCGAAATGGGTTGCGTTCGGAGTTGCCACTGTAACCAGATCGACCCGATCCTCGCGCCCGCTTTCGCCGTCCAGCATTTCCCGCCAGTCGCCATAGGCACGATCAGCCGCCAACCCCAACCGCTGACCATATTCCCGGCCCGCTTCAGGCCGATGATCCAACGCGCCCGCAACAAAGGAAAACGCGCCATCAAGCCCGGCCCCAAGCCGGTGCGCCGGCCCGATCTGGCTGCCTTCACCGCCGCCAATCATGCCCCAATTCAATCGTGCCATTGGTCCTGCCTTTACTTGAAACCGATGGATTCCAGGTACTCACGGTTCGCCCGAGCATCGTTGATCGGCGACACATCAAGCGTCGGGTCGCAATCCTGCTCCACAGTGCACCATCCCTGGAACCCGTTATCGAGAAGGATCTGCCGCACCTTTGGAAAGTCGACATCCCCGTCGCCGAGATTGCAGAAGATGCCTTGTCCGCAGGCATCGTAGAAACCTGTCCGTTTGGCGACCACATCGGCCTTAACTTTCGGGTCGATGTCCTTGAAGTGCATGTAGGAGATACGCCCGATGTTGCGCTCCATGAACGCGACAGGGTCAAACCCGGCATAAGAATGGTGGCCGGTGTCAAAACAAATCTTCAGATACTTCTCATCGACCTCGTCCAAAAGCCGTTCCAGCTCCGGTTCAAAGTCCATGAAGCCAGCTGCGTGCGCATGAATTCCGACGGTCAGGCCATAGTCTTCGGTGCCTATTTTGGCCGCTTCAGCGATACGATCCCGATAAGCGGCCCATTCGGAAGCATCCATCTGCTCAGCTTCTTCTGGCCGTCCAGCCGTCGGGGCGCGACGCGGGGAAATGGAGTCGATCAGAACCATATGCTGGGCGCCATGCGCCACCAGGGCCTTGGCCGTCCGGTGCGTTCCATCAAGAACGTTCTCCCAGGCATCCGGATCATGAAACGGCCGGAACACGACGCCGCCAATCAGCTCCAGGTCGTACTGCGCAAGGGCTTCCGAAAGGACTGCAGGGTCTTCAGGCATAAACCCGACCGGTCCAAGTTCAATGCCCTTGTATCCCGCTCCCGAGCACTCCTCCAGCACTGCCTTCCAGGCCGGATTGCGTGGATCGTCAGGAAACTCAACGCCCCATGAACACGGCGCATTGCCAATTCTAATGCTCATCTTGCGAGCCTTTCAAACAGTGATTTTAAGTTCTTTCCAAGGGTTGCCAGCTTTTGGTCCGCGAGGATTCCATGGCCGCTTCCACAATGTGTTTAACGGCCAGACCATCCCGGAAGGTTGGCCATACCGATGTGCCCGAGTGGATCGCCTCCAGAAAATCCTTGGCTTCAATAATGATCTGGTCTTGATAGCCCGTGCCGTGCCCAGGGCCTTGGCAAAAGGGTTCGTAATCTGGATGCGCAGGGCCCGTCAGGATTTTGCGGAATCCGCGGTCCGCTTCATTCTCATCCATGAGATACAGCCAGAGAGCATTCTGGTCTTCCTGATCAAAACGGATAGCCCCTTTTGTTCCTGTGATTTCGTAGGCGTATCCCATCTTCCGGCCAGTCGCGATCCGGCTGAAGTACATGTGTCCCATCGCTCCGTTTTCGAAGCGCGTCATCATCTGACCATGGTCGTCGTTCGTTACCTTGCCGCCGGGACGATTTTCATGAACCCGTTCGATTTCCGCCATGACACTGCGCACCGGACCAACCAGCGCAAGCGCAGCGTTGATCATGTGGGGTGCGAGATCGCCCATGGTTCCGTTCGCATCACCCTCTGTGCGCCAGGACGCCGGAGCTTTCGGGTCCGCGTAGAAATCCTCGGTATGCTCACCGCGAAACCATGTGATGTCGCCAATGACACCATCTGCGATAAGTTTGCGGGCGTACTGGCTCGCTGGCGTGCGGATATAGTTGTAGGCGACCATATTCACGCAGCCGCTTTTCTCCGCAGCTGCGACCATGGCCTCCGAGTCCTCCAGGCTTGCGCCCATTGGCTTTTCGCACAGAGCAGGCTTGTTCAACGAAAATGCGGCTTCGGCGATATCCCGGTGAGTGGACTGTGGGGATGCGATTACAATCGCTTCGACCCTTGGATCTTCGACAAGCTCTTGCCAATTGGCGGCAGCGCGGTTGAAACCGAAGGCATCACGATACTTTTCAGCAGACGCGAGTGAACTTGCACCAACCATTTCAAGCCGCGGCCGCAACGCGGTGTTGAAAACAGCACCGACGGCAGACATGGCAACGGCATGCGCCTTTCCCATGTAGCCTCCGCCCAGGATACCGATCCCGATTTCCGCCATGCCTCACTCCCGTTTCCGGTTTTCGTTTTGCCTCTTTCGAAAAAGATTTGCAACCGGTTGCAAAATTTGTATCTTGAGAACCAACAGCGCGCAAGCACCAATCGAATGCCTTGCGAGAAAACACGTTACAGGGAGAGACCTGGATGAGCTCCAAGACGGTTCAGCTCACAACCGCGCAGGCCATTGTCCGCTACCTGGCGAATCAGTTTATCGAAGTCGACGGCAAGGAAATACGAATTTGCGGCGGCGGCTTTGGCATTTTCGGCCATGGTAACGTGACCTGCCTTGGTGAGGCCCTTTACAATCATCAGGAAGAGCTGCCCCTTTATCGTGGACAAAACGAGCAGAGCATGGGATTTGCGGCAGCTGCTTATGCCAAACAGTGGCTGCGGCAGCGGTTCATGTTCTGCACAGCCAGTGCTGGCCCTGGCACGTCGAACCTTCTCAGTTCTGCCGCGCTGGCACATGCCAACCGCTTGCCCATGCTGATGTTGTGCGGTGATGCCTTTCTCACCCGCCTGCCCGACCCGGTGCTGCAGCAGCTTGAGCACTTCAACAACCCGACACTTGGCGTCAATGATGCGTTCAAGGCGGTAACGCGCTATTGGGATCGGATCACGCATCCGGCGCAGGTCATTCAGTCGCTCCCCGCCGCTCTTGCGACGATGCTGGATCCGGGCGACTGCGGCCCCGCGTTTCTCGGCCTTCCCCAGGATGTGCAAGGCTGGACCTATGACTATCCGGAAAGCTTTTTTGAGCGCCGGGTACATCGCATCCGCCGGAGTGCCCCCGACGAGCGGGAAATTGCCGATGCGGCGGCACTGCTGAAAACGGCCAAGCGGCCGCTGATCATTGCCGGCGGCGGCGTCCAATACAGTGGCGCGGTCAGCGAACTCACGGCGTTTGCGGAAAAGCACCAGATTCCGGTGGTCGAGACCATTGCAGGCCGCGCCAATCTCCTGGCGACGCACCCCTTGAACGCCGGCCCAATCGGCGTGACAGGATCGAACAGCGCCAACAATCTAGCGGAACAAGCAGATGTCATTCTTGCAGTCGGCACGCGGCTGCAGGATTTCACCACCGGATCCTGGACCGCTTTTGCCCACGCGGCCCGTTTCATTTCGATCAACGCAGCCCGCCATGACGCTGGCAAACACATGTCGATCCCTGTTGCCGGCGACGCAAAACTCGGACTTTTGGCCTTGGGCGAGGCTTGTGCGGACTACAGGACACCTTCGGACTGGACCGGGACTGCAAGTGAAGAACGGGAGGCCTGGGACGCATACGTTGCTGAAAACGTGTCTTATGGCAATCGTCCAAACTCCTATGCCCAGGCAATTGGTGTGGTCAACGAACTCTGCGATCCCCGGGATCGCGTTGTTGCTGCGGCCGGCGGCCTGCCGGCGGAAGTGACGGCAAATTGGAGAACCCTCGACATCGGCACGGTTGATGTCGAATTTGGCTATTCCTGCATGGGATACGAGATTGCCGGTGGCTGGGGCGCACGCATTGCCCAGTCCGAGCGCGAACCGGACAAGGACACGATCGTCTTCACCGGCGACGGCTCTTATCTGCTGATGAACTCGGATATCTACTCATCCGTTTTGACCGGCAAAAAATTGATCGTTCTGGTGCTCGACAACGGCGGGTTTGCGGTAATCAACAAACTGCAAAACAACACCGGCAATGAGAGCTTCAACAATCTCATTGCGGATTGTCCAACCGTTCCAGAACCATTCGCCGTCGACTTTGAGGCCCACGCTGCGTCCATGGGCGCGCACGCGGAAACGGTGTCCAATCCGGGTGAACTTGGGGAGGCCTTCAAGCGAGCCAAGGCAGCCAATAAAACCTACGTCATTTGCATGAAGGTTGATGCCTATGAAGGCTGGACAGCCGAAGGACATACTTGGTGGGAGGTTGGAACCCCGCATGTGACATCGAGCGACAAGGTCCGGGCTGCACACGAGGACTGGGAGTCCACGCGCCCGAAACAGCGCCGGGGGGTCTGATGCTTCTTGAAGCGATTGCCCGGAACAATTTCGTTGTGGTGGGACGCGCCGGGATCGACTTTTTCACCGATGCCGGGGTGCGGGCTGAAGATGCTGAGCGGCTCGGCGTCGGTCTCGGCGGATCAGCCGCCAATATAGGTGCCGGCATCTGCAAGCTTGGCGGCCAGGCTGCACTGGTGACCCGGGTCTCGGACGACAGCGTTGGCAGCTACTGCATTGGGCAGCTGAAGCACTACGGCGTTGATACGGAGCACGTCACGCCTGTTGGCGGTGAATACCGCAATTCGCTTGCTTTCTACGAGTCTGTGGTGGAAGGGCACCGCAATGTCATCTACCGCAATGGTGCAGCCGACTTTCAAATGGATGAGCACGATGTAAGCCGCGTTGACTACGGAAAATATGGCGCGCTGATCACCGCCGGCACTGTATTTGCGGCCGAGCCTTCGCGAAGCGCAACCTTCAAGGCCTTTGACCTTGCAAAGGCTGCAAACCTGCCCCTGATCTTTGATGTCGACTATCGGCCTTACTCCTGGCCGTCGGCTGACGTCGCCGCTGATGTTCTGTCGCGTGCAGCAGCGCAATGCGACATGATCGTCGGCAACGACGAGGAGTTTGGCTTCATGGCCGGAGACTATGACAAGGGACTGGAGAAAGCCCGGGAACTCGTGCGCACAACAGCCGAGCTGGTGATCTACAAGATGGGTGAAGCTGGAGCGATCACCATCACCCGCGATGGCGAGTTCAGAACGGGCATCTACCCCGTTGAGGCTCTCAAACCCAATGGCGCGGGCGACAGTTTCATGAGCGGCCTCATGACGTCCATCGCAGATGGTTTTGAGCTCAAGGAAGCCATTCTGCGCGGGTCCGCTTGTGCATCCATTGTTGTTGCCAAACCCGGTTGCGCTCCCGCAATGCCAAACAAAGCCGAGCTGGAGGCCTTCTTGGCCTCGCATCCCGGCCCGACACAAGAGCATCGGGCGTTATCATGAAAACGCCCAAAGATGCTCAACAACTTTAAGAGCGAACAGCTTCAGGCGTGAATTCGCTCCCGATTTCTCGCCCACTGATCCAGTCTGAAAGGACCATTCCATGCATATCGCGCCGCATGACAACCAGAATAAGCCGATCGTGGACATCGACAATCCGACCGTTCCGCTGAACTATTTCAACATCGTCAAGCTCAAGAAGGGCGAGGCGTTCCACTATCAGGTACCCGGCTATGAAACCTGCGTCGTGCCTGCAACCGGCACGGTGACTGTTGAAGTTGAGGGCATCACATTCGACAAGCTCGGCAACCGCGGCGAAGACGTCTGGGACGGAGAGCCTGAGGGCGTCTACATCCCTGTTGGAGCCAAGGTGACGATCATCTGTACCTCCGATGAAACGGAGACGTTCATCGCTGGCGCAAGGTATGACGAAGTGCTGGAGCCGTTCGATGTGCGCGTCGATGGAATCGATCTAGTCCAGTACGGATCGGACGACACCAAGACCCATCGCAAGATCAAGCACATCCTTGGACAAAAACAGCACGGCAAGGTGGGACGTTTGCTGGTCAGCGAACTTTTCACCGTTGGCCAGGGCGGCTGGTCCGGCTTTCCGGCCCACAAACACGACACCGACCGTCTGCCGCATGAAACCCGGCACGATGAGACCTACAACTTCCGCTTCCGGCCGAAACACGGCTCCGGTGTCCAGATCCTTCAGCGCGAAGAGGGGGTCCCGGGAGAAGCCTATCAGTTGATGGACGGCTCGACCTTCATGATCGACAAGGGCTATCACCCCTGCGCCGTCATGCCCGGGTACGAGATGTATTACTTCACAATTCTGGGCGGCCTTAGCCAACGTTCACTGGTGCAGTATTTCCAACCGACCCATGCCTATCAGGTCGAGACGATCCCCGGGATCAAGGACATGGTGGCCAAGTTCAAATGACACTGGCAACACTTGGCCAAGTTCTTCAACCGGCTCTGAAAGACGGTTATGCCGTCGCCGGTCTGGTCACGCTCGGCTGGGAAGACATGCGCGCCTACGTGGCCGCCGCCGAAGAAGAAGGAGTTCCGGTGATCTTGCAGGCAGGCCCCTCTTGCCGCAAGCACACTCCTCTTCCCGTTTTGGGGGCGATGTTCCGGCATCTTGCGGAAGGGGCAACCATTCCCGTGGTGGCACATCTTGATCACGGCTACACATTCGAGGAATGCCAGCAAGCGCTCGACAGTGGTTTCACATCGCTGATGTATGACGGCTCGCGCAAACCGCTTTCCCAGAACATCGACGAAACCGCGCGGATTGCGGAACTAGCGCACTCCGCCGGGATATCGTGCGAGGGGGAAATCGGCTTTGTCGGATATGCGCAAGGGGATGCTTCTGAAGGCACGGACCCTGCGGATGCTGAAAAATTCGCGGTAGACAGCGGCGTGGACGCCATGGCGATCTCGGTCGGCAATGTTCATCTTCAGGAAAACAAGGAAGGCGGACTGGACGAGGCTCGCATCAGCGCGATCCAGGCGCGAACCACAGTCCCGCTGGTCATCCATGGGGGCTCCGGTGTCCCTGTCGATCAGCGGCAAAAGCTCGCCAGAAATACAAACATTTGCAAATTCAACATCGGAACCGAGCTGCGCAAGGCCTTCGGAACTGCGATGCGGGACGCAGTCAATCGCGATCCGGATCGGTTTGACCGGGTGACGATCTTATCAGAGACACATGATCCGATGGTCACAGCAACCCGCAATGTTCTTAAGGCCTTCGGTGGCCCAACCAGAAACAAGCCCGAGGAATAGGAAATGGTGAGATTTGGACTGCTCGGATGCGGGCGCATCGGTCAGGTGCACGCCCGTGCCATTCAGGCCTCCCCGGATGCTGAGCTGGTTGCGGTGGCAGATGCGTTCGACGCGCCCGCTCAGGCGCTTGCGGCAACAACCGGCGCAGAGGTGCGGGAGGCCGCGGCCATCATCGAAAGCGATGACATCGACGCGGTGATCATCGGCACGCCAACGACGACCCACTACGACCTGATCCATCAGGCAGCACGGGCGAAGAAAGCGATCTTCTGCGAAAAACCGGTCGATCTGTCCTCTGATCGGGTGCGGGACTGCGTTAAGGTGGTCAACGAAAACGGCGTCATGTTCCTGACGGCCTTCAATCGCCGGTTCGACCCCAACTTTGCAAACTTGCAAAGCCGGATTGCCGGTGGTGACATTGGGGATGTCGAGCTGGTCACCATTTTGTCCCGCGATCCCTCCCCGCCGCCGATCGACTACATCAGAACATCTGGCGGCCTGTTCCGGGACATGATGATCCATGACCTCGATATGGCCCGGTTTATCCTCGGCGAAGAGCCCGTCACGGTCTTCGCGGTTGGCTCCTCCCTGGTCGATCCGGAAATTGGCAAGGCGGGTGATGTGGACACCGCGGCAGTCACGCTGACAACAGAAAGCGGAAAGATCTGCCAGATTTCAAACTCGCGGCGGGCGGCATATGGCTATGACCAGCGGCTGGAAGTTCACGGTTCTAAAGGCATGCTGAGGGCAGAGAACATTCTGGAAAACACAGTCGAGATGGCCACCCAAACTGGCTTTGCAAGAGCTCCTGCCCAGCATTTCTTTCTGGAGCGCTATGAAGCAGCTTATCTGGCGGAAATCACGCATTTCATTGACTGCCTGAAAAACGGGACAATTCCATCTCCAAACATTGAGGATGGATTGCGCGCGCAGATGCTGGCCGATGCGGCGGCGAAGTCACTCGAAACCGGCATACCAGTGTCAGTTTGACACCCGACTGCCTGCTGCGGCTCTCGTCTCACCGGTACATGGTCGGTTTGTACGGTCAACGCATGACGAAAGGGTTGGCCATCGGCTCACCGGAAGTGTTGATCCAGACCGTCTTTGTACGTGTGTAGTCCAGGACGGCTTCAATGCCCGCTTCGCGTCCGTATCCGGATTGATTGAACCCACCGAATGGGGCGATTGGCGAAATCGCTCTATAGGTGTTGATCCAGCAGATCCCCGCCCGCAGTTTGGATGATACGCGGTGCGCGCGGGCAACTTCCCGCGTGAAGATGCCGGAGGCGAGACCATATGGCGTGTCATTTGCGAGCGCGATGGCCTCGTCTTCCGTGTCGAATGGCAAGAGCGAAATGACCGGACCGAACATTTCCACCTTCAGTGTTGCGATGTCCGGGTTCGGGCAGGCCACCAGCGTCGGTGCCATGTAATTGCCCGATCGCTCAAGCGGCGCACCGCCAAGTCGGATTACCGCGCCTTGTTCTTTCGCCTTTTTCAAGGTCACCTTGATCTTTTCGATCTGCGCATTTGTGCAAAGCGGGCCGACATGTGTTGCGGCCTCGAGAGGATCACCAACCGAGATGTGGGCTACCTTTTCCGTGATCTTGTCGATCAGTGCTTCAAACACCGCCCGTTGCACCAGCGCACGGGATCCGGCCACACAGCTTTGACCCGATGCACCAAAATTTCCGGCAATCAAGCCGTTTGCGGCGCCATCAAGATCCGCATCGTCAAACACCAGAACCGGAGACTTGCCGCCGAGTTCCAGACTGGTGACCGCAAAATTTTCAGCTGAATTGCGCACAACATGCCGAGCTGTTTCCGGTCCGCCGGTAAAGGCAATCCGGTCGACATCCGGGTGTCGGGTCAACGGAATGGCACAGTTCTCAGCATCTCCCGTAATGACAGAGACGACCCCCGGCGGAAATCCGGCCTGATCGATCAGTGAGGCAAATTCCAGCATGGGTATGGGCGCGATTTCCGAAGCCTTCAAAACCACGGTGCAGCCCGCTGCAAGTGCCGGACCGAGTTTGGTTGCTGTTAAGAACATCTGGGCGTTCCAGGGTACGACAGCAGCAACGATCCCAACCGGCTCTCGTTTGGTAAACACATGCATGTCCGGTTTGTCGATAGGAAGCACCGATCCTTCGATCTTGTCCGCGAGCCCTGCATAGTACCGATAATAATCGCCGACATACTTTGTCTGCGACAGGGTTTCGGCGAGCAGCTTTCCGCTGTCGGTTGTTTCCAGTCTCCCGAGGTCTTCCGCGTGGGCCTCAACCAATTCCGCTAGCCTGAACAGCAACTTGCCGCGCTGTGTCTGGGTGAGGTCACGCCATGCAGGGTCCTCCAAAGCTCTCCGGGCAGCTGCAACGGCTCGGTTCACATCCCTTGGATCCGCGCAGGCGAACGAGGCCCACGGGTCACCCGTCGCCGGATTTTCAGTTTGCAGGATTTGACCACCAGAGCCCTCACAGCGCCCGCCATCGATATAAAGCTGATAGTGCTGCATGTTCTCTCCTAATCGAACGCTGGCATGACGTCGTCAATGAACCGGCGCAGTGAGGCCTGCTTGCGCTCAAAACTCATACCGCTGTCGATCCAAAACGAGTATTCATCGTACCCCAGATCTTCATAGCGTTTGATGCGGTCGATGACGTCCTGTGCCGTACCGATTGTCAAATCCCGGGCCATGTTCTCCGGGGCCATCATCTTGTTGGCGGCCAATTCGTCTTCAGACAGGTTTTCAATCAATCCTTGGGAAACAGCACGCTTGTTCTGAAACCAGGCACCGAAATAACAATAGAACCGCGAGAGTTCCCTAGCGGCCAGAACTGCATCCTCGGAATCGGACGCCACATAACTGTGGTGCAACAACATGATCTTGGGCTTTGGACCATCATGACTTGCGCACGCGTCATTGAACCGGCCCATCAGGGTTTCGATCTCTTCCATCCCCTGCCAAAGCGGTGTTACCTGAATATTGAAGCCTTGATGCACACCGAACTCATGGCTGTTCGGGTCCCTGGCAGCAATCCAGATCGGCGGGCCGTTTTCCTGCAGTGGCTTGGGCGCGGACGTGGTTGGAGGGAACGCATAGTAGCCGCCGTCATGCGCGCAATCGCCCTGCCATAGGGGACGAAGCAGCGGGGCCGTCTCCCGCATGCGTTGACCTGCCTCCCAAGGATCGAGGCCCGGCATCAAACGCTCATATTCATAGGAATAAGCACCTCGCGCAATTCCAAGTTCGATCCGGCCGCCGGTCATCAAGTCGGCCGCTGCGGCCTCGCCAGCCAGTTTGATCGGGTGCCAAAACGGCGCAATCACGGTTCCGGTTCCAAGGCGTGCATTCTTCGTATGATGCGCCAGGTCCACGAGTGTCAAAAACGGGTTCGGCGCAATCGTGAACTCCATGCCATGGTGCTCACCGGTCCAGATGGCGCGCATACCGCCCTCATCTGCCAGTTTGCAGAGAGACACGAACTCCTCATAAAGGATCTCATGCGGCTGTTGCGGCGTAAGCCGCTCCATGTGAGCAAACAGGGAAAATTCCATGGTCAGCCTCCCTCCGAAAGCGTGTGAATTTCTCCGGTCATGGTGTCCCCGAGATAGCAATTGAGATTGCCTGTTGAGCATTCCTGAGCGTAGCGGGCCATCATGCTGGTAAGCGGCGGACTGGCATACGTCAGAGTAGCCAACTCTTCGGGAGGCACCGCGGTAAGTTTCGTGTCTGGAGCGACATGGGTTGCCTGCGCCAGCAGATAGGCAAAATGCATCGATGCATCCGAATCATCAAAGACGGAGTAGACAGCGCCAAAATCTGTTGAAACGCCGTTGTCTTGAAGTGTGGCCTGAAGAGCTTTGCGAAGGCCGGTCTTGTCCGGAACGGAACATTCCGGCAGCCGGTAACCGTCTGGTGTCTTTTCAAGCAAGACCCGCCCCTCATGGCGGACAAGTGCCCCGGCGATATTCACTCTTGCGGCCGGGTCGCGCGCGCTGCGCTCCCAGGCGAGACTGAAGAACTGGCCATCGGCGTATCCAAGCCCTTGACCGGGCTTTTGCGCAAAACCGATGACCTCACCAATCAGGATCAAATGGTCACCGGCGGGAACCGTATCGTGGGTCTTGCATGAAAATCGCGCAAGTGCGCCAACCGGAAAGGGGATACCGTCGGCATCAAAGTCATGCGGTGTTTTGGCAAAACGGTCTCCCTTGTATCCGGCAAAGGTGTTTGCAACCTCCGTCTGGCTTTCCTCAAGAATGCTGACGCCAAACTGCTCGCACTCCGCAAATGCGTCGTAACTGGAAAGAAACTTGCCAGGGCAAACAAGCAGCAATGGCGGGTCCAGCGAGACCGATGTGAAGGAGTTCGCGGTGAACCCGACAGGCGTTCCATCAGCCCTGCGGGTAGTCACCACCGTGACCCCGGTCATGAAACGGCCAAAGGCGCCGCGCAGTTCTTTCGGGTCGATCGGTTTCATGAATGGCACTCCGTTGCAAAAGCCATCAAAACCCGGGTCACCTCCTCATGGTGCGTCATCGGCATCATGTGGGCCGCGGTTTCGATCACGTGTACCCGTCCCCTCGGAGCCAAGGCAGCCATGGCCTGTGACATCGCGGGTGTGGAGTTCGGCTCAAGGCTGCCGGTCATGAAAAATGCCGGACACTTGAGGGACATGAGCGCCCGATCAGACGGTCCATCTTCCCTGGCAAAAACCTCATATGCGGTCCTGTAACCGTGAAGATCAGCAGCTCGCAGCCAGGACTCGCAAGCACTGCGGGCTTCCGATGGCTCTGTCCCGAACCAGCGTTCAAGTGTCGGTTCCGGATTTGGACCTGTTTCAGACCTCAAACTTTCCGCACGTTCCAGAACTGCCTGTTTGGCCGCATCAGAGCGCCGGTAGATGGCATTCAGTGCGGCGAGACCTGCGACCAACTCCGGATAACGCGCAGCCATGTCGAGAGCGATCATGGCCCCCATGGAGTGTCCGGCCACCACAGTCGGCCCCTCCAACAATTGGGCAACCGCGTCCGAATAGTCTGACAAGTCGGCTGGTCCTTCCAGGTGGCCACTATGGCCGTGACCTGGCATATCCGGTGCAATCACCTGAAAACGGGACGCAAGATCAGGCACCTGCGCCGCCCAGACATCGGCCTGCAATCCGACACCGTGGAGAAGAAGGACACGAGGCCCCTCGCCTTCCTTGATGCAGGCCAGTCCGCCCTGATCAGACCGCTGCCGGGTTGTCCAAATCACGGCCCATCTCCTTCAGATCCTGATACCGGTCACCGATCCGGTGGAACGGACGGCCAGACGTCGCTCCCCCAAGCGCCACGACAACCTCATCGGCGCGCGGAGCGTCGGGAATCGAAAACTGGATTGTCAGATAGTGGGACCGCCGTCCCGCATCGTTCTTGTCCATGAGCGGGATCATGATCGGAGCGTTTGCCGGTCCCCGAGTGTTGCTGAAGGCGAGATAGGATTTGGCGCCGACTGCTTCCCGATAAAAATTGCCGAACCTCAGCGTATGGATCAGCCCGGATGCATGTTCGATTTCTCCGTCAAGGCCAACAACGGCTGCCTTGCCGTAGGCTTCGATCGCCTCGCCGCTGCCACCGAGCTTCAAGATCCGGTCGGTGAGCAACTCACCGAGGACAGGGCCAAACGCCAAAATCTCCGATTTCAGATTCTCAACAAACCGGCCGGCCCACGGGTTCTTGACCACTGCGGCAGCCGCGAACACGTGCCATGGTCGTTCGGTTGCCCTGAACCCCTCGATCAGGATCTCTTCTTCATAAGCAACGATTTTCCGGATTTCCGGCTGCATTCAAGGCCCTCCCGTCCACACTCTCGGTGGTTAGCCGGCAGTATCCTGATGCTTGACAATCGGCACAAACGAATGATTTTGAGGCTTAGGTATTAGCTTAACTTATGGATATGTTATACATGGCCACTGCACTGCCTCCGCTGAACTGGTTTCGCGCATTTGAAGCCGCAGCCCGGCACCTTAGTTTTACGGCGGCGGCGGATGAAATCGGCATGACCCAATCCGCTGTCAGTCAACAGATCAAGGCCCTGGAAACCAAGTTGGGTGTGCCGTTGTTCGAGAGGAAAGCCAGGGGTTTGGCACTGACGGATGATGGCCGGCGGCTGCTCCCCCAAGTCGATGCGGCTTTAGACACGCTAACGACCGCCACACGATCTTTCATACCCGATCAACCGAAGAAGCTTTTGACAGTATCCGTTTCCGTTAGTGTGCTTCAATGGGTGATCGGCCCAACGCTCCCAGCCTTTCGGGCCGCACATCCGGACATTGCGCTGCGGTTTATTGGGGCCATTTGGCCCGATGAATTCAGCCGCTCGCTTGCGGATGTCATCATCAGTTTCGGCTCACGGAAACAGGCAGGACCCAATGCCGCACTGCTTGGCAGCGACAAACTGATTGCACTCGCCCCAAGCCAACGGATCACATCATTAGAAACGTGTCCGGTCATCGACACGGTTGGGATTTCAGGTGGTTGGTCCAAGTGGAGGACTGCAACCGGCATCAACTGTGCTGACCCGTCCATTTATGTGGACTCCTACGGCGCCGCTCTGGATCTTTCCAGCAACGGAAACGGCATATGCCTCGTAAACGAAACCCTCGCCCGGCACGCTATTCAATCCGGGTCTGTTGTCCCAGTCAGCCCAATCACCATCGATGCCAACGAAGCCTATTTCGTTGAAACAAACCCCGCATCACAAGATGCAGAAACATTCAGGAAATGGCTCGAAAGCACCGTCTGAGATGGCGAGTAGCCTTCGTGGCTCAAACGCAAACCCAACATGCAATCCAACCGGAGTTGGTCGGAGACGAGAGCTGAAAAAAATCAACGCCTTTGCCTTGACGTTCAAAGCTGGAAGAGACGATGCTTTTTCAAGAGATCGATCAGGACTTCACGGGCGTGGCGCCTGTGGAGGCGGTGCTGTTCACGGGCGTTTGCAGCGTCACCCGTCCGGATCGCATCATAGACAGCCCTGTGGTCCTGGTTGGATTTGATCGGGAGTGGCCGGATGTAGAGCGTCATCGCCCGCGCCCGGCGCACCTGGTTCGCCATCATAGAAACGATGTTCTGTACGCGTGAATTCCCTCCCAAACGCACCAGTTCTGTATGGAAAGCGTCATCCGCTTCGGCCCAGGCATCACGATCCTCATCGCTCAAAGCCTTGTCCATCGCCTCAATCGACGCTTTCAGGTCAGCCAGATCCGCCTTGGAGTAGTGCTTCCTTGCAGCTTCTTCCGCCGCCAGGCTCTCCAGTTCCGTCAAAACCGCATAGATCTCTTCCATATCTGTCAGGGACAAGGTCGCAATCCGCACGCCCTTTCTCGGGCGCACCTCCAACAGTCCCTGTTGCGCGAGCATCAAGGTGGCTTCCCGAACCGGCGTCCGTGACATCCCCAAACGGCCTGCCAATTCACTTTCCAGGTGATCGGATCCGGCAGCGAGCTCGCCGTCGAAGATCAATTGACGGATCTTCTCCATGGCCTGAGTGGTGATGGTTTTCGGTTTCGATGGGTCAAGCATATGCAACGTCTCGGATTTTTCGGCCCTGGCGATCAGCCTCGTAGATCATCTTTTCGAGCGCAATCACCTTTAGGTAGTCTCTCGCCTCGTTTTCAAGCAGTTTTCCGTCGAGCACCCCGTCAACGACATGGGTGATCAGGTTCTTGACGCAATCCCCACCAAATCCTTGCCAAGGCTGCGGTTGAAGAAGAACCGTTTCCTTCAAATTGCCAAACGGGCGGAGTGTCACACTGCCATCTCCTGACAGGGTCAGTGTTCCGGCCGTGCCCTCAAGGCTGGCTTCGCCGAGCGTTGTCCGGCAGTTTTCAGCCGCGTGATCCAGCAAGCGGTTGCCATCAAACAACGCCCGCGCACCGCCCGGATAGTCGAATACGAAAAATCCGGCATCTTCTCCCTTGATGACGGGATTGAGCCGCCGCAAGTCCGCATAAACCGCCTCCGGTTCGCCAAGCAGATACCGAAAAGTGTCGACCCAGTGGACGCCGGTCTCATGGATCAAAAGCTGAGGCATGTCCTGAAAATATGGCTGCCGGTCCAGATAGGCGCGCGGGCCTTGTCCATCTCCTGTCCGAAGGCGGAAGGTCAATTGCAAGACGTCTCCAAGCACCCCGCTTTCCAAAGCGTGTTTGAAAGTCCTGTACCACGGCTGAAACCGAAAATTCTCGTGAATGACGAGAGTTACCCCGGCCTTTTCTGCAAGCCGGGTTGCCTCCTCAGCCTCTTCAAGTGACGTGCAAAACGGTTTTTGGCAGATAATTGCACGCACGCCCTGTGAAATTCCTGCCTTGATGGCTGCCATGTGGGTGGGAGGCGGTGTGATGATATCCAGAAGGTCCGGGCTCGTCATTTTCAACATCACAGCGAGATCCTTAAACGCTGCAAGCCCCGTTTCCTTGGCCTTCTCCAAGTCCTGATCACACGCACCGACAAGAGCCACGCGGCCTGTGCGGCGCCAGGCATCATAGTGGAACTGCGCGAAGTACCCAGCGCCCAGGCAAGCGACCCGTAGGGCCCGCGTCTCTTTTTTCTTCTGGTTCATTGTCAATCCACTCCGCCCAGCGCGACTGGAACGTTGACACCTGAATGCGTCACCTCCGCCACACCGTATTTTTGATAGTCGACACGAGTGAAGTTGACAAGGGATTGTATTGCGTATACGCAAATGAATGTGCAAACCAATACGGCTTGAGGAGAGCCGCGGGAGGAGACCGAAATGTTGGAAAAGAAATTCTTGAGCCGGCTACTGGCTGGCGTTGCAGTTGCGGCTATCGGACTGAGCAGCGCACATGCGGCGGAAAAGCTGCGTTTCAGCCACACTGACAACCCTGGCGGATCTCGTCAGGCCGCTGCAGAACTGTTTGCCGAGAAAGTCGCGGAATACACCGATGGCCGTTATGAAGTGCAGATTTACCCGTCCGGGCAGCTCGCAAACGACCCAAAAGCAATCGAGCTACTCCAGCTCGGCGGCATTGATTTTACGGTGTCAGCGACCGGCAGTTACGCAACCCATCTGCCCAGCCTGAACCTTACGGCCATGCCGTTCCTTGTCGACACGTACGAACAAGGCTGGGAGCTCTATGACAACTCAGAGTGGCTTCAAGGCGAGTTCCAGAAACTTCCGGAAAAGGGCTTCCGCGTTTTGTCGACATGGGAAGCCGGCTTCCGCAGCTTCACGACAAACGAACCCCTGACATCTCCGAAAGATGCCGAATCCATGAAAATGCGGGTCTTTCCGAACGACATGATCCGCTGGTCCATGGAAGCCATCGGTTTCCAGACCGTCGTGATGCCGATCACCGATGTTTACCTCGCGATCCAGCAGGGCATTGTGAACGGCCAGGAAAACCCGGTGGACACCATCAAATCGCTGCGGTTCTACGAAGTGGCGCCAAACATCACCTTGACCCGTCATGTTTACAGCCCGCTTCCGCTGACCGTTGCCGAAAAGACCTGGCAATCCTTTTCTGAAGAAGATCAGGCAGCGATCCTCAAAGCCGCCACGGAATCTGCCGCTTTCAGCCGACAACTCGTTCAAAGCTCAGTCGACAGCCAATTGACGGAAATGCAGGAAGCAGGTGCCACCGTGAGCGTGCCGGAAATCGGCCCATTCCGTGAGGCAGTACAATCGGTCTATGCCAAGGCCAAGGACGTCTACGGCGCAGAAGCCGTTGATAACATTCTTGGCGATGCAGCAGCCATCCGCGAAGCCCTTCCCGCCCAAAACTGATCAAGCCTTTGGGTGTCAACTGGCCGGAACTTGAAGCACACGTTGCTTCGGTTCCGGCGCTCTCTTGAAAGACTTTGCCTTGGACTACCGAGATCATTATCCGGCTGTGCTGCGCTGGCTCAGCCATATGGTGGACTTTTGCTTGGCGCTTGCCGGCTTTGCCATCGTCACCCTGGTCTTTTGCAACGCCTCTTTGCGCGGGTTTGCAGGCTTCGACCTTGCCTGGTCGTTGGAAGTGACAAGCTTTCTGCTGCTTTGGAGCACCTTTATCGGATGCGCCGCGGCGATTGCGCGCGGTGCGCACATGCGCGTTACAGAGATCGTTGAAAACCTGTTGCCTGTGCATTTGCAACGCGTTTTGTCGATCGGAATCGATGTGATCATCACCTGCCTCCTGATCAGCCTGATCTACACCGGCTACAACATCTCCATCCATACATGGGCGCAAAAAACAACAGTGCTCTACTGGCCGGTCGGTCTGCTTTACGCATCCATGCCGGTCGGCATGTCGCTGACGTTGATTTTCCACCTCTTCAACATGGTGTTCGACATCCGGAATCCGGTCGTGCCCCACTCCACCCATTCTGATGGCGGCGAGGCCTTGCTATGATCCTGTTGTTTGTCGTCGCGGTTTTTCTGAGCACCGTGTTTCTTGGAATTCCCCTTGTTTGGGCCATCCTGATTACGGCAGTCCTGCCAATAATCGTATTCGATCTCGGATACCCGCTTCAGGCGCTGTTCCTGAACTTCATTGGCGGCGTGGAACCGAACCATTTCCTGGCAATCCCTCTCTTCATTGTTGCGGGCGAAATGATGAGCCGCGGCGGTGTTGGGCTCAGGATCATTGGATTTGCAAGAGCTGCCTTCGGGTTCATGGCGGGTGGCCTCGGCATGGTTGTTGTCGGTGCTTCAATGATCTTTGGCGGCATTTCGGGTTCTGCCATTGCCGATTCAGCGGCCATCGGTTCGGTAATGATCAAGAACATGTCCCGAGAGGGCTACGACAAAGCCTTCGCTGCTGGTCTCGTCGCAGCGGCTGGAACCATCGGGATCATCATTCCACCATCCATCCCGATGCTCATCTACGGCTTTGTCGGAAATGTCTCGGTCGCAGACCTTTTCATTGGGGGCATGGTGCCTGGCATTCTTTTCGGCGCCTTCTTTATGGGCGTGTGCTATTATGTTGGAAAATCAACCAATTGCGACCCCGGCGGCCGGACAACTACCCTCAAGGAGCTAACATCCTCCTTCATAGGGACAGCCCCTGCCCTGTTCATGCCCGTGTTGATCCTGGGGGGCATTTTCACCGGTTGGGTTACGCCGACTGAGTCTGCAGCGCTGGCCGTGATCTACGGTTTTTTGGTGACAACAGTCGTCTATCGCGATTTCAACATCAAGGACCTGCCGCGCCTTCTGATCGACTCCTTTGTCACCAGCTCTGTGGTCATGGTTGTTATCGGAGCCACCACAGTACTCGGCTGGTTGATTACTTTGGAGCAGATGCCTCAGATCCTGGTTGGCTTCGTACAGGAGTTCTCAACCGGCCCATGGATGTTCCTGCTTCTTGTGAACATCGTTCTGCTTGTCCTTGGACTTGTCCTCGATCCTGTCCCGGCAATCTTGCTGACCGCCCCTCTGTTCCTGCCAACCGCCAAGATCTTTGGGGTTGATCCGGTGCATCTTGGGGTGATCATGACCTGTAACGTGGCAGTCGGGCTTTTCACTCCGCCGGTCGGGGCAACGCTCTATGTCGCATCCCGCATCTCCGGCGTGGGGGTCCTGTCGATCGCACGCCGCATGCTTCACCTTTACCTGGCAGCGATTTTTGCGCTTCTGCTCGTCACCTATTTCCCGATCTTCACTATGGGTATGGTTGGGTTGTTCAGGTAATTGCAAGGACCAATCGATGTTTGTTGTGACAGTCACATTTCAGATCAAACCGGATCAGTTCGAGGCGTTCTTGCCGTTGATGGTCCAAAATGCGCAGGCCTCACTCACAACAGAGGATGGATGCCGGCAGTTTGATGTCTGCACCGATGAAAACCGGCCCGAAGAGATTTTTCTTTACGAGGTCTACGATGATGAAGCGGCATTCAAGACACACCTAAAAACGCCGCACTTCCTGAAGTTTGACGCGGATGTGGCAGAAATGATCTCGGAGAAGACAGTCAAGACTTACAAGGGGGTCGCTCAATGACACCGTGGGAAGTCTACGCCGTCAAATATGCCGAGCGAAACTCCAGGACACGCCGGGACAGTTTCCTGTTTGACGACAATCACGACCAGCCGCATGACATGGACTATTTCGTCTGGGTTCTGCGCCGGGGTGATGAGCTCATTCTGGTTGATACCGGATATGATCATGAAGAAGCCGACCGGCGGGGACGGCCTGTTCAAAAAGATCCACGGGAAGCCCTACTACCCCTCGGCATTTCACCGGATAAAGTCACGACCATTATCGTAACGCACCTTCACTATGACCATGCTGGCGGCCTGAAACACTTTCCAAACGCGACCATCCATCTGCAAGCGGCAGAAATGGCATACGCAACCGGTCCCTGCATGTGCCATCCGGTTTTGAAGGCCCCCTTCACCGGCGAACATGTCTGTGAAGCTGTCCTCAGACTTTATTCAGGCCGGGTGACGTTTCACGAAGGCGATGGTGAAGTCGCTGAAGGGGTAACTGTTCACCGGATTGGCGGCCACAGCAAAGGCTTACAAGCGGTCCGGGTGCTAACCAGTGCCGGTTGGCTGTGTCTGGCATCGGATGCGGCGCACTATTATGAAAATTTTCTCAGTGAAAAGCCATTTCCGATCGTCGTAGACCTGCAGGAAATGCTCAACGGTTTCAGGCGTATCCGTACGCTGGCGAGCGATGACCGACTGGTTATCCCGGGCCACGATCCTTTGGTGCGCAAAACGTTCCCAGTTTTTGGCGCAGATCACATTTTGCGCCTTGACCAGGGACCATCTGAGGAGGCCGGAAAATGAAACTCGGCGTCATCGCAGATGATTTCACAGGGGCGTCTGATATCGCACTGATGCTGTCTGAGGCCGGCATGCGAACGGTGCAATTTGTCGGCGTACCAGCTTCAAACAGTCTATCCGGCTCTGGCATCAACTTTGATGCTGGCGTCATCAGCCTAAAATCCCGGACGGAGCCTGCCGAAGATGCTATCAGGCACTCGCTGGCCGCATCGGACTGGCTGATCTCGCAAGGATGCGAGCAAATCGTTTTCAAGGTTTGCTCGACGTTCGACTCAACGGATGAAGGCAACATTGGCCCTGTGACCCAGGCTCTCGCCGAACGCCTTGGAGAACAAACTGTCCTTGTATGCCCGGCTTTTCCAGAAAATGGACGCACGGTCTATCAGGGGCATTTGTTCGTGGGAGACACGCTCCTGAGTGAAAGCGGAATGCAAAACCACCCGCTCACCCCCATGCGCGATCCGGACATTCGACGGGTTCTTTCCAGGCAAACGACTTGGCCCGTTTCGCATATTCCTCATAAGACCGTCCGGCTGGGAGCGGCATCTATTCTTGACGCAGCCAAGACCGAAACGGGCTCGATGGCAATCGTCGATGCAATCACCGATGAGGATCTCATTGCGATCGGAAAAGCCGCAGCGGGCCGCCGTCTTGTTACCGGAGGGTCCGGGATCGCAATCGGTCTGCCGGCCAATTTTGGCGTCACTCCGCATCATCAGGCATGGACGGGAACAAACGGTAAAGCGGTGGTGTTGTCCGGATCCTGTTCGTCGGCAACCCGTGGCCAAGTGAAACACTACAAGCAAAAAGCCCCCAGCCGTGAAATCATGGTTGAGGATGTGATCGGGGGTTGGTTATCGATGGAAGAGTTGGTTGAATGGACCATCAGCCAAGACGAGCCGCCACTTCTCTATTCTTCGGCAGACCCAGAAACCGTCAGTCAAGTCCAGCAACGGTTCGGTCGCGACAAGAGTGCATCTGCCATAGAAAACCTGTTTTCCGGTCTTGCTGCAGCTCTTGTTGTCGCTGGTGTTGAACGCATCGTGGTCGCAGGCGGGGAAACGTCAGGCGCTGTCGTATCCGGGATCAAGGCATCCACTCTTGAAATCGGCCCTCGGATCGCCCCTGGCGTCCCGGCTTTGAGAGTCGCGGGCCAGCCGCTGGCCCTCGCCCTCAAATCCGGCAACTTTGGCGGACCTGACTTTTTCGAAGACGCCCTCCACGTTCTGGGTGCAGGCTCATGAGCGCGCTCTCCAAAGCCCGTGAGCAGATCGCCGTAATGGCCAAATCACTTTATGACCGAGGCCTAACCCACGGATCGACCGGCAACATCTCTATGCGTCTGGATGACGGCACTTATCTGGTCACTCCGACGGGCTCATCCATGGGCTTTCTGGATCCAGCCTGCATCAGCCATCTGTCGGAGACTTGGGCGTTGCTGTCCGGAGATGCGCCGACAAAGGAAATGCCGTTGCATACGGCATTTTATGAAACCCGAGGGGCGACCGGTGCCGTTGTGCATCTGCATTCGTGCCATTCAGTGGCCTTGTCTTTGCTGCCGGAAATTGATCAGGACAATGTCCTGCCTCCCCTCACAGCTTACGGGATCATGCTGCTCGGCAAAGTGAAACTGTTGCCGTTTTTTGTCCCCGGCGACCCAGCCATGGGCAACGCCGTTCGCGGGCTGGCTGGCAAACGATCAGCCGTTATTCTCGCCAATCATGGCCCTTGCGTTGCGGCCAAGGACCTTGAGGCTGCCGTCTATGCCATGGAAGAGTTGGAGGCGACAGCAAAGCTGGCTCTGTTGCTGCGCGGGGCGTCTCCCACACTTCTAGACCCGGAACAGATATCGCAAATCGTCACTCGTTTTGATGTTGATTGGACGTAAGGAACCGTACTCATGAAAATTGCGCTTATCAAAGGGGACGGGATCGGTATCGACGTCGCGGACGCTGCAATGGCTGTGCTCGAGGCTGCACTTCAAAAAACCGGACAACGGAAACCTGAGTTGGACGAAATTCAAGCCGGCGCAGCGTATTTCCAGGAAACTGGCCAGGATATAGAGGCAGACGGAGAAGACAGGGCTGAAGCTACAGATGCCATCTTCCTGGGAGCCATTGGACTGCCATCCATCCGGCACACGGATGGAACGGAAATCTCTCCGCATTTAAGGCTGCGCGATCGCTTTGGTCTATATGCTGGTGTACGCCCGGTCAAAGCCTATCCCAATGCCCCGCAACGGCTTGCCGATCCAAGGGCAGCTCAGATTGATCTCATCATCTTGCGCGAGTCCACCGAAGGTCTGTTTTATTCTGCAGCAGCACACAAACGCTCGCTCGTTGTGAACGACGACGAAGTCCAGGACATTCTACGGATTACCCGGAAAACCACCACAAAACTGCACCGGTTTGCTTTCGATCTTGCCCGCAAACGCCAGAAGAAAGGCTTTCAAGGCCGCCTCACTTGCGTCGACAAGGCGAATGTTTTTACCTCGCTCGCCTTTTTTCGCCAGATCTTCGATGAAGTGAAAACGGACTATCCGGATGTTCCGGTCGGCTACAATTATGTGGACGCCCAGGCCTTGGATCTGGTGCGCAAGCCCTGGGACTTTGATGTGCTGGTGACCGAAAACATGTTTGGTGACATTCTTTCCGACCTCGCCGGTGGGCTTGTTGGCGGAATGGGAATGGCCGCCTGTGCGGAGATCGGCGACCATACGGGACTGTTCCAGCCGGCCCATGGCAGCGCGCCGGACATCATGGGACAAGACAAGGCCAATCCGCTCGCAGCAATCCTGAGCGGTGCTCTGATGCTCGATTACCTCGCCGAAAAACTGGGCAATCCCCACCTTTCAGACGCAGCCGATCTCATAAACCACGCAGTTGACGATGGGTTCCGCAACAACCGTTTGCGCCCCATTGAGTTCGGCGGCGACATGGGAACCCGCGCGATCACACAGGTTGTTAGGGATACCGTGTCCGAAAGTCGCCAGATCGCCGCGCAATGATCAGCCGCGGTGATTATAAGCTTGCTGGCTACGAATGGGCTTCGGGGTTTATCATATGAATTGGGGCGCCAGCCGCGTAGGCGTTGACCTGATCGAAAATATCCGAAAATTGCAAATCGAACTCGTCTTCGGTGACATAACCGATATGCGGTGTCGGCAACACGTTTGGATGGGTCAGAAGCACGTTATCTTGATCGCGTAGCGGCTCCTGGTCGAAGACATCAACGGATGCAAAAATCCGCCCACGGGCGACTTCTGCTTCAAGAACCCCTGGGGCAATAAGGCCGGATCGTGAGGTATTCACAAGGAGCGCGCGGGGTTGCATGTTCGCGAGGTCGGCCTCCGTAATGATGCCGCGCGTTTCCGGCTTTAAGCGAACATGCAAGCTGACAATATCTGATGAGTTGAAAAACACCTCCCGGCTTTCGGCAACCCTTGCACCATCCTTGATCGCGCGCTCGCGGCCGGCATCAGATGCCCACCATTGCACATCCATTCCGATGGCTTCAGTATAGCCTGCAACGGCTTTGGCAATCCGGCCATACCCATAGAGCCCGAGCGTTCTGCCCCGCAAAGTTCGTCCGACACCCATTTGCCATTCTCCGGCACGGATCGACGCCACCTGCTGTGGGATCTGACGATAACTTGCCAAAATCAGGGCCAAAGTCATCTCTGCTGCAGCGTAAGACGGTGTCCCGGAATGCATGTTGGAACACAAGAGAACGCCGTTGGCAGTGCAGGCCTCAACATCGATGTGCGGATAGACACTGCGCTGCGAAATCAATTTCAGATTCGGCAACCGCTCCAGCAAATCAGCAGTTATTTTGGTGCGTTCGCGAAACAGAACGACTGCATCAGCTTCCTGGAGCCTGTCGGAAAGCGCACCAACGTCTTCGACATGGTCGGTCCAGACAGTGACCTCGTGTTCTTTCAGTTTTTGAAAACAAGGCAAACCGCGCAGCGTATCGAACCAGTCATCCAGTATGTGCACTTTCATTGATGTCACGCTCCAAACAAAAAGCTCAATTCTGTTGTTCCGGGATCAAATTGGTCAATTTCTCTGCCATACAGACCCGGGAATGAAGACTTCGCCGGTCGCAAGCTTGCGCGCGGTCCTCAAAAGACCAGCAGAGATGACTTCAAAGCGACCGTTTTCATGTTTGTAGTCAATCACAACTTCCATCATACCCATTGGGTGCTCCAGTTTGAGGTCGGCTGGTGCACCTGGGCGCGGTTCCAACAAACCTTCCGCAACTGTGCCAGGCGCCAAAAGACAGGCAGCAAGACACTGCGACCCGGTGACTGCCAGGGTCGGATGACATTTCCAAGGCATGAAATACCGGACACAGGCCGAACCACCGCCCTTGGACGGAGCAAGCAGGCCGAATTTCGGCGTAACTGATTTGGTCACATCCCCGAGGCCCATACGCTCACCCGCAATCAGGCGAATAGCCTCCATCTTGGCAAAAAGGTCTGTGTTGGAATCAAGGTCCGCGGGACTTTCATATCCGGTAATCCCGAAATCGGACGCAAGGCCGATCACCATCGGCATGGCGACATCCATGCACGAAACGGTCACACCATTGATGACTTCCGTCCTGCTGCCGGTGGGAAAAAGCGCGTCAGTCAGGCTGCCTTCGACTTTCATGAACCGCAACTGGATTGGCGCCGCAGTACCGGGCACACCATCGATTGCGGCATTGCCATCATACTGCACAACGCCGCCAGGTGTTTGTACAAGTTCGGAAACCAGCGTCCCCGTATTGACAGCACGGATCCGCACTTCGGTGACATCACCGGTTGGTTCCACAAGACCCATTTCAATGGCTGCAGGTCCTACACCGACCAGAATGTTGCCGCAGGACGGCTTGTAGTCGACCAGTTTTTCCTCAACACCAACCTGAGCAAAAAAGTAGTCGACGTCGGCCCAATCGTCGTCTGATTTCGACAACATCGCGATTTTCGTGGTCACAGCAGTTCCGCCGCCGATGCCGTCGATGTTGAACGGATGCCCAGCACCAACAATCGATGTCAGAACGTTGGTAAGGTCATCCAGACTTTCCGGTAGATCGCTCCGCTTGAGGTAAGGACCGCGGGAAGACCCTCCACGCATGAAAATGAATGGGGTGGAAGTTTGCATCATGACTTCACCTCCTCATGAGATAGATGACAGTTCTTTGGAATGCGGATGCCCCGGGCGTGATGGCGCCCATAAGCGTCAGCGGATCTGGCCAATGAAGGCCTGTTCCGAAGGACTCCTTTGGGTTGGATGAAACTCATGTCAGCGGCCACGGAAGCTTCACTACGGACTGAAGCAGTCCCGGCGGGAAGTCCCGGTTCAGCAGCCAGGCCATGCCGCACATGAACGCGATTCCGCAGACGGCGTAGCCAATCGCATAGACCCAATTTCGACCGGCTCTAAAGCGGATGAACGCAACAAGAAACGCGCTGAGGGCAAGGATGAAACCGACCAGGGACGTAAGCAGCAAGAGCCCTGCAAACCAGGCGAGGGTCTGCCAGAGACCTCGCTGATTGCCATCTGCGTTGCCCACTTCGCCATCACAAAAGAGAGGATCGGATTCCGGCCGGAAACGCATCTGGAAAAGCAGGATCACACAGCCGACAATGGAAACGAGGCCGACGAACTGCGGGAAGACCCGGTCAGCGGACGCATAGTCCGGTATGAGCGAGGCATTGGTGAAAGCAAAGACCAGGTAGCCCAGGACCGCCAGAAGGAAGATGAGCGGCGCGCGCTTGGTTCCGTTCGGGATATCGCCCTCTGCGCGGATGTTCTTTGATTGCTTGAGACCGACGACAACAGAGACGACGGTAATGATGATCAAAATGATCACAATGGGCGAGAAGATGTAGTCGATCCCCTCCGAGAACCCTTTCCGGAACCGGGAGGCCGCGATCTGGACAGCCTGGTTTGTGTAGGTCTCAGCCGGATTTGACAGAACAAACCCGATCAGAAACGCCGGGCGAGACCAGTCGAACCGCCGCATCAAGATGCCGAGAAGGCCAATGGCAAACAGTGCCACAAGATCCATCAGGTTCTGGCCGGATTGAAACGCGGCAAACGAGATGATCATGAAAAGGAACGGCGCAAGCAATGCGAACGGGATCGTTGTGAGGCGCGCAATCACCCCGGATCCCCCAATGCAGATAATTGTTCCAACCACGTTGGCGAGTGCGAGCAGCCAGACGATCGCATAGGTGACATCAAGATTGTTCTTGAGCATCGACGGCCCGACTTCAATCTGCCCGGATCCGAGCAAAGCAACGGCCCCGATGAAAACGGCCATGGATCCAGACCCCGGGATGCCGAACAGAAGCGTCGGCACAAGGCCGCCGCCCTCTTTGGCATTGTTGGAGCTTTCCGGACCGATCACGCCCCGGATGTCGCCTTTGCCGAACTTGGATTTGTCCTTCGATGTCTGCACCGTGTGGCCGTAGGCGATCCAATCCACAACAGACCCCCCAAGGCCAGGGATGACGCCGACGGTCACGCCGATCAGCGAACACCGGATGCTGAGCCAGATGTTTGAAAACCAGTCACGCACACCATGGAGCCAGCCACCGCCGAGCATGGACCGTTCAGAAATTGCCCGGTCCTGGCGCAGCAGGGCAACAATTTCGGGTATCGCGAAGATGCCAAGGCCGACGATGACAAGCTTCAACCCGTCCGTCAGATAGGGCATGTCGTAGGTTGCCATCCGCAACGCCCCGGCGCTGTCGCCTTCGCCGATAGTGCCAACCATCAACCCGAGGCCTGCAGCAACGATGCCTTTGATTGCAACTTGCCCTGCCAGAATGCCGACCATGGACAACCCGAACAGGGTGATCATCAGAAGTTCAGGAGTGCGGAATTCAAGAACAACGGGTCGGGCAACGAGAATGAAAACAGTCAGAAACGCCGCCCCGACCAATCCGCCGAACAACGACGAGGCGAAGGCAGCGGACAAGGCACGCGCCGCCTCCCCTTTCTTTGCAAGCGGAAATCCGTCGAGAACTGTTGCCTGCGACGCGGACGATCCAGGAATGCCCATCAACACCGACGCGAACGTATCGGACGTGGGAACCACGGCGACCATGCCGATCATGAGCGCAAGCCCCAAAACCGGGTCCATCCCGAACATGAATGGCAGCAGAAGCGACAGGCCCGCAATACCGCCAAGACCCGGAAAAACGCCGATACAGAGGCCCATGACCACACCGAGAACCAGGTAGCCGAGAACCGCAGGTTGGAAAATCATCGCAGACGCCTGGGCGAGCGCAGGCATAGCGGTACCGAGAATGTCCACTGGATCGTCTCTGATATAATTTGGGAAATGAGCCCGCCCGATCACAACCGGGCGGGTATTTGGAAAAGTGCCGTTATTTCAAAGATACGCCGTAGCGATCCTGAAGCCATCCAACGACAAATTCTTTCGCGCTGGTCGGCACTTCAGTTGCACTTTTGAGTGCTGCATCCGCTTTGGCGCCTGTCATCTGCGGATACTTGCCGAGACGCCCAGCGGAGATTTCGGCGAAATCACCGCGCGCTTTGACAGCTTCAAACGCCTTGGCATAGGTGTTGATCGCGTCCTCCGATGCTCCGTTTGGCAAGAACACCATTTTCTGTGCAGGGAAACCTGCGATGAAGAACGCCTTCCAGGCATCCCACTTTTCACCGCTTGTTTCGCAGCCATCGGTTGCCTCGCAGACTTCCTTGAAAGTCGGCATGTCCGGGAAGGTAGGATCTCGGACAATATTGCCCTCATCATCCAAGGCACCCCAACTCATCATCGGAACGGCTGTTCCAGCTTCAACGAGAGGCGTCACGCCTTTCAGGTAGGATGAGGACGTTTGGTAGTCGATGTTGGCTTCACCCCGCTCGAACATCAAACGGCCGTCGCCGCGGCCTTTGATACCGAACACTGGCTCAACATTGAGGCCTAGCATCTCCCAGGCGAGAAGGGGCACGAGATCAAGACGGGTAGCGCCTTGCGATCCATAGATGAAGTCTGTCTCGCGTAGCGCGCTCGCATCGTCGCCGTTCATCTTTTCAGCAAGATCCGGCGGCAGGTAGGCAACGCCACCTGTGCCTGATGCGAGAACCACGTTCCAATCCTTGTACTCGTACCGGACACGCGGATCGCCAAGCAGATATGGAAACTGCGTTGAGCCTGAAGACCCAAAAATCAGCGTTCCGTCACTGTCGGAGTAATCTTGTCCCTGGAACCAGTTCGCACCCTTTGTGGATCCGGCTCCTGGCATGAATTTGACAACCACAGTTGGCTGTCCGGGCAGCGCTTCACTCAAAAGCGGTGCGTAGAAGTTTGCCCATTTTGCAGACCCACCCGTTTCAGAAAACGGGATAACCCACTCAACGGTTTTTCCGGTGAGATCGAGACCTTCCGCAAGCACCTGAGAAGGGGCAAGGGCGCAGGTAGCAAATGCCACACTCAGCGCAAGGCGCTGTGTAAGCTTCTTCAAAACCATAATTTCCTCCCAATGGCGTAGCAGTTTTGGTTTGACTGCCGCACATTCAGGCCACTCAAAAGCAGCTTGATGCCCTCAGATTTCCCTGCGAAGCTTGCAATAAGCTTTCATCGAAAAGAAAAAGAAACAAGTGATGCGGATTGCCCTCGTCGAAGACAATGTCAGCCTTGCAAAGGGAATTGCCTATCAGCTCCGAGACGCCGGGCACTCCGTTGATGTGCTTCACGACGGCGACGATGCCGCTACTTTCCTCAGGCAGGAAACGGGCGATCTCGTTATTTTGGATATCAACCTACCGGGCAAAAGCGGCTTGGATCTACTTGCGGATCTTCGCGAACGGAGTGACCCGCGGCCAGTCATCTTGCTGACTGCCCGGTCTGAAACGCAAGATCGGGTTAAGGGTTTGGATGCAGGCGCAGACGACTACCTTGTAAAACCTTTCGAAATGGAAGAATTGGCCGCTAGGATCCGCGCGCTCGGGCGCAGAAACACGGCTGTTTCTCCATCTCTAGTGAATGTGGGACCTCTGAAATTCGACGCGGGCAGCATGCAGTTGTTTGACGGTGATGTTGCACTGGAGGTCCCGAGACGGGAACTGTCCTTGCTCTCCGCTTTAATCCAGGCAAACGGACGAACCCTGTCAAAAGCCAGTCTGCTGGACCAGCTTTATGGAGCCGGAAGCGAAACCGATGAAAAGGTGATCGAAGTCTATGTCTCGCGGCTGAGAAAACGGCTTTCGCCGTTCGACATCAACATCCAGGTTCATCGCGGAATTGGATATTCATTGAACAGAGCGTCTTGATGAAACGGTCCTATTCCCTGCGTCTGCGGCTGACCCTGATCATCCTTCTGCCTCTTTTGTTGGTCGCGGGGCTCGCCGGCGTCTGGCAGTTGAATAATGCGCGCTCAACTGCGAGCGATGTATTCGACCGCAGTCTGCAATCTGCTGCGCTTGCCGTTACCAACGATGTCGCGCTTTCCGGTGGTGATGCCTTGGTTGCCAACACCCGAAAAATCCTTTCGGATACGTCCGGCGGGCGGGTTTACTATCACGTCTACGCGCCAGATGGCGTGATAGTGGCAGGCTATGCGACGCCTCCAGTTGGCATCCCGACCAGTGCAGATGGTGACCTCAGCCCGGTTTACTTCAATGGTGATTATCTCGGACGGGAAGTGCGCGGGTACCGCATGCGGACCCGAATGCAGGTCGATGGTTTCAGCGGAGTTTTCACGACGACTGTTTGGCAGGATGTCTCAATACGCGCCGCATTCGTCCGGGATCTGACCTGGAGGTCCCTCGCGGTGATTTCATCAATTATCCTGTCACTCGCATTGATCGTCTGGTTTGGCATTCGTATCGGTTTGTGGCCGCTCAGCGATTTGCAGCAAGCTATCGACCTGAGATCAGGAGAAGATCTCAAACCGATCCGGCGCCCGGTACCGGTGGAAGTGCAAGGCATCGTGCAAACGCTAAACCGGCTGCTGGGGCAGGTTTCGGAAGCGATGGCAACGCAGAACGAATTCATCTCGAATGCCGCACATCAATTGCGTAACCCCATCGCTGGAGTGTTGGCACTTGCTGAAGCCGTAAGATCCGCCAAATCGGAAGACGCAATGCGTGAAAGGGCGGAAGACCTCGTCAACGCGGTAAAAGACACAAGTCTTCTCGCTCAAAAACTGCTCACTTACGAACGCGCAAAGGCCATTGACCAAACGTCATTGGAAGAAGCTTTCTCGGTCAATAAGTTGCTTGACCCTCTGGTGTCAGAGTACCGGAACCGTTTCCCGCCGGACGTCGAGATCATCTGGACACCAGCTACAGAAGATGTTCGCATTACCGGTGACCGGACGATGATCCGTGAAGCTGTGTCCAACCTCATCGACAACGCCTTCCGGCATGGCGGACCAAAGCTCGACACCATCACTGTTGGCTTTGAACGACTGGGCCCAGACCTTTCGATTACCATTTCTGACAACGGGGTAGGTCTAACGCCAGACCAGATCCGCACCGCTCGCATGCGGTTCGGGCAAGTATCCGAAAACAGCGGTGGGAGCGGCTTGGGTCTTCCAATTGTGGAACGGGTCGCTGAACGTCACGGTGGCCGGTTGGAGCTTAAGGATCAAAACCCGGGGCTTGTGGTGCGTATGACTATCTCTGTCGGGACTTGCGCCTCTTCCAGTCAGCCCACTGACCTCACTCCGACGCAGCTTTCCGTTGCTCATCCCGAATGAGCGCAGCCAGCCGGTAAAACCCGTGGGCCATTTTTGTGTAGGGCGTCAGTAAGAAAAAGCTGAGCACCGATCCGAGGTGAATTGCAAGCATCAGCGGCATGATTTGCGTTCCGCCAAGCCAGTACAGCAGCAGACCACTCAGAGCCACCAGGAAAAGAAGAAGGACGAAGCCCATTTCCCCGCCCCAGGCTGACGACGCTCCAAGGTTCCTGTCCGCCTTCAATTTAAGGCGCGCAAGCTCCACCGTTCCGAGAACCATCAAGATACCACCTGGTACACCGAGTAATTTGGGAAGCGACCAGAGCGGGTAAGGTGCCGGCATATTAAAGGCATAGTGAAGAATGGTCCCGGCCGATGTGGCTGCAAAGCAAAGAAGAAAGCCATACATCACCGCCTGATGCGCCAGTCTCCGCGCGTTGGAAAACTTGTCTTCGTCCTCGAAATTGCAGCCATCACCGTGTCCACCAGCCAGGTTTTTCATGTTGGCTGCCGATCCAAACGCACCGACGATGTGAGCCAGCGTGATACGTGTTCCGTCCGTGCCTTGCCAATATCTCCGAAGACCGATCGCAATGCTGAAAAGCGGAAACAGAAATGCCGGCAAGAAGATCGCCACCATCGCATTGTGGGAAAGCACTGCATAAAACCCGTCGCCGCCGGTAGACCCAAGCGTCCGCATCGCGAGAAACAAAACCGCAAATCCCAGAACAGTGGCGACAGCGATCATCACACCGTTTTTTTGAAAGATTTGCGCCAGTGGACCAGGCCAGGCAAAGCTCTCCCAACTGTCCTGACGAACTTCGGCCAAGGCCTTCGGAAGATTAAGATCGAACTCGTGCGGCGCAGTGTACTGGCAGGCATAATAGCAGCCCCGGCAGTTGTGACAGAGGTTTGCAAGCTGCGTGAGATTACCGTCTGTAAAAAACCGCTGTTGATGGAGCGCGGGAAAGACGGAGCAATACCCCTCGCAGTATCGGCATGCATTGCAGATTTCCGCTTGGCGGCGTGCTTCCTGGAGAAGATCAGTTTGCATAGTTTGCTGCCTCCCTTCCGGCAATGCGTCCGAAGACCGTCCCAATGGTCATGCCGAAACCGGCGAGGTACCCCTGCCCCAGGATGGAGCCGGCCATGGTTTCACCGGCTGCCCAAAGATTTGTGATAGGGCCATCTTGTGTGCTGCATTGCGCGTTCTCGTCGACCTTGAGGCCGAGATAGGTGAAGGTCACACCGGTCTTGAGGCTGTATCCGTAGTATGGGGGCTCATCGATCGGCCGGGCCCAATTCGTTTTCGGCGGGTTGATGCCGGTGGTCTTTACCCCGTCCAATTCAGTCGGATGAAACTTCGCCGTGTCTCCGCATGCCGCATTGAAAGTCTCAACCGTGTCTTTCAGCTGCACAGGTGGCAGACCCAACTTTTCGGCCAGTTCTTCAAGCGTATCGGCCTTGATTGGCGGAAAGACGGACGGCATGAACAAGTCCAAAGACTTGGAATCGATGATCACATAGCCCACCTGGTCCGGCTGATTGGCGATCAGTCGCCCCCAAATCGCATAACGTTTCGGCCAGACGTCCTCGCCCTCGTCATAAAACCGTTCGGCATTCTTGTTGACCACGATGGAAAACGGAACACAGTCCAGACGCGTTACGATACCGCCGTCAAATTTTGGCGCCCGTCCATCGATTGCCACGGCATGACATTGGGTCGGATCACCAACTGATTGAACGCCCTGGTCCAGTAAATCTGCAAGAACAACACCCCGGTTATAAGGCGTTCCCCGGATCAGGAAATTCTTCGCAGGCGGCCCCCACGCACGCGTGAGCCAGTCCGTGTCTGCCTGGAATCCACCAGATGCGACAACGATGGCCTTGGGGGCGATCCGCTTGCTCTCTCCCTCATGCTCATAGTCGAGATGCGCTATCCGGTTCCCGTCCAATTCAAGATGCGTGACATTGGCCTCGTAAAGAACTTCAACGCTAAGTTCTTCGGCGGTCCGGTAATATGCATTCACCAGTGACTTGCCGCCCCCCAGAAAAAACGCGTTGGTGCGTGCAAGCGACAAGGTACCTGACAAAGAGGGCTGAAACCGAACGCCGTGCTCTTCCATCCAAGGCAAGCACTCTTCCGAAGTTCGGATGGCTAGCCGAGCAAGATGCTCATCTGTTTTTCCGTCGGTCACTTTTAGAAGGTCTTCAAAATACTCTTCTTCAAAATAGTCTTCGACAAGCGGGCCAAGCGGGCCTGAATGCATGCAACGGAAGTTGCGCGTGTGCCGGGAGTTGCCGCCTCGATAAGCCTTTGGCGCAGTCTCGAAAATGACGACGCGCGCGCCCAATTCAGCGGCCGTGATTGCGGCGCACAAAGCAGCGTTCCCTCCGCCAATTACAGCCAGATCATAGCTATGCTTCATGTCAGATGCCCTTTCCCGCCTAGAGTAGGACAGCAGACATTGATTTGACTAATGATGATAATATCACGATTATTGCGCAATGCGCATCAATTACGATTTTACTGACTTGGAAGCCTTTTTGGCAGTGATGGAAACCGCATCTTTTCATCATGCCGCTGAGCGTTTGAACCTTTCGCAGTCAGCGATCACCCGTCGCGTTCAAAAGCTGGAAGAGGTTCTCGGCTCCCCCTTGTTCGAGCGAACCACGCGGCTTGTGAAACCGACGCTCGCGGCCAAACGCCTTTTTCCACGCGCCGAAGCGATATTGGATGGTGCCGAGGAAGCAACACGTGCAATGCGGGATGAGAGTGTCGCTTTCTCTCATCAACGAAATGCTGTGGTAACGCTGGCAATGATCCCGACATTGATTGTTCCCCTTCTTCTTCCTGCACTGCGGATGGTTCAGGCAAAAGGCCTCGATCCACGTGTTCGAGTTCTGGATCATGCCGCAAATCAAGTTGCAGAAGCCGTCGCGCAGGGTGACGCCGATTTTGGCGTGTGTTCGGCGGGCGTGGCAGAACCCAACACGCTTTTTGAACCCCTTTTCGAAGACGAGATTTCCGTTGCAATACCTCCCGATCACAGATTTGCAGGCCGTGTGCATGTCTTGTGGTCAGATCTGCATCGTGAACCGCTAATTCTACCGGCCCGCGGAACAGGCAACCGACTCTTGATCGACGATGCAATGGCAGAAAACAGGCTTTCGGCCGCTTGGACGTATGAAGTTGGCCGAACAACCACTGCTATGGAGCTCGCACGCGAGGGTCTCGGATTGGCGCTGTTGCCGCGTACCGGGATGTATTCAGGAATAGGAAAACAACTTGATTTCAAAAACCTTCGCAGCCCGACCGTTAAGCGCCCAGTTGGTCTATTGTCACGGTTATCAGGCTCCGACAGCCCAACTGTTGCTGAACTGAAAACAGCCCTAAACAGCTGTGCAGCTGATCTAAGACGGCGACCTTAGGCGGGCCAGAAACCTATTCGCTGGTATTCAAACGTAGCTGCGTTCCTCCAAACGAACATGAACAATCATCCAGCCTGCCCCCTTGAATAGTTCTTACTTAATGATGCTTTCAGAACCGGGATTGCATCGTTGATCAAGGCAGCGAACTCATTTCCAGACGTACTGTTGTCATTCGCTTGACCAATTTCAGCTACGCAAACTAATGTAATGTCAAAAATTGTCGCGCGGAAACAAATGCAGATGTCCTTTTCCGAAAACCAGCGGCTCATAATGTGGATGGACTGGAAAGGCAGAACAAGTGGTCGAGCGGAAGCTGAAGAACATGGAGGAGTTTGCAGCTGTTAGCGGCATCTCTAGGCCAACGCTCTCAAAGTATTTCAACAATCCCGAGAGCGTCCGCCAAACGACACGGTTGCGCATCGAAGACGCCCTGCAAAAATACGATTTCAGGCCAAACATTTTCGCGATGAACCAGAACCGCAAGCTGACCAAGAATGTCGGCATTGTGGTCCCTTTCCTTGCCGACCCGTTCTTCACGGAAATAGCAAGGAAGTTGGAGCAACGCTGTCTAGAGGCCGGGTTTCACCCAACCCTTTATAGTGCCCACGGCCAACAGCAGCTTGAGAATGAAATCCTTGATAGCCTTCGGTCTTTGAAACCGGCCGGGGTCCTGCTCGCACCGCTCGGCCGGGCGTCAGACAAACTGTCCGTTGAAAAATTCTGCCAGGATGTTCCGACAGTTCTGTTTGACAGTAACATTGAAGGCATCGGAGAAGCCTTTGTGGGATCTGACAATTTCAGCTTTGTCTCCCAGACTGTCGACTATCTTACCCGAACGGGTGAGCCACCGAGTTTCTTTGAAATGCGCACACCAGCCAACCCGAACGCCAACAAACGGCGGGCGGCATATGAGCAGTTGATGGCCGAGCGCAATCTCGAACCGCGCATTCTGAAGATCGAGGGTGAGGGCTGGGCGTTCGAACAAATTGGGCGGGACGGTGCGCTTCGCATTTTGGAAACCGGCGGGTTTCCGACCAACACCGTATTGTGCAGCAACGATCGCCTGGCGATCGGCCTGCTATCCGCCTGTCATGAGAAAGGCTTGCGGGTCGGGCGCGGCGCTGGCTGCGCCTTAAGGGTCGCCTCTCATGACGACCACCCATTTTCAAAGTTCACCTGCCCGTCTTTGACAACGGCTGCCCATGATTATGACAGCGTTTCGGACCACGCCTTTAAGACCCTCAACAATCTCATAGAAGCGGGCGGGCGATTTGCACGCCGTGAAGAAACCGTCTTCTCAGCGCGCCTGGTCTTACGCAGTTCTGCGTAGCAAAAATTTTACGCGCGTAAATTTTTTATTGACTCGCCGTTACGGTAGCGCTTAGGGTTGGCCCAACATCCAGCCAAGGGAGGAGATCGGATGTACATAAAGAACGCACTTTGTGCGACGACTGCGCTTGTCGTGTTGACCGCAGCGGCAGCGCAAGCAGAAACACTCACCATCGCTACTGTGAACAACGGTGATATGATCCGCATGCAGGGTTACACCGACGATTTCACTGCAAAGACTGGTCATACCGTCGAGTGGGTCACTTTGGAGGAAAACGTACTGCGTCAGCGCGTGACCACCGACATTTCAACGAAGGGCGGCGCTTTCGACATCATGACCATTGGCATGTACGAAACGCCAATCTGGGGTGCCAACGGCTGGCTCGTTCCACTTGACGATCTCTCCGAAGAATATGATGCCGCTGACATCCTGCCCGCTATGGCTGGTGGTCTGAGCCACGACGGAACGCTTTATGCCGCTCCGTTTTATGGCGAAAGCTCCATGATTATGTACCGTACAGACCTCATGGCAAAAGCCGGTCTGGAAATGCCAGACGCGCCGACTTGGGATTTCGTCAGAGAAGCAGCGGCGGCTATGACTGACCGTGACAACGAAATCAACGGCATCTGCCTTCGCGGCAAGGCTGGTTGGGGTGAAGGCGGCGCATTCATCACAGCGATGTCGAACTCGTTCGGTGCACGTTGGTTCGACATGGACTGGAACGCTCAGTTCGATACCGAACAATGGGCCAATACGCTGAACTTTTACAAAGACATGATGGATGCCTCCGGCCCTCCGGGCTATGCGACCAACGGCTTTAATGAAAACCTGTCGCTCTTCCAGCAGGGCAAATGCGGCATGTGGATTGATGCCACGGTGGCAGCATCCTTTGTAACAAATCCAAACGACTCGACCGTGGCCGACTCTGTCGGCTTCGCTTTGGCCCCTGATACAGGGCTTGGCAAACGTTCGAACTGGCTGTGGGCCTGGGCGCTGGCAATTCCTGCCGGGACTCAAAAGGAAGCAGCTGCAAAAGAGTTCATCGAATGGGCTACGTCCAAATCCTACATCGAACTCGTAGCTGCCAAAGAAGGTTGGGCCAACGTTCCTCCAGGTGCACGGACGTCTCTGTACGAGACCCCAGAGTATCAGGCCGTACCGTTCGCCAAGATGACCTTGGATTCAATCCTGTCAGCTGATCCGAACAACTCGACCGTCGAACCGAGCCCATACGTTGGCATCCAGTTCGCTGCTATTCCGGAGTTTGCCGGTATCGCAACTGAAGTGAGCCAGGAGTTCTCGGCTGCCTATGCAGGTCAACAGACCGTCGAAGAGGCATTGGCCAAAGCTCAAGCTCTGACCAACGATGCAATGGAAGCCGCCGGCTACCGATAAGCTCGCGGTAACTTCCAGTACCGGAGGGCGGGTTCGCCCGTCCTTCGGCCTCCTTCTGCCATTTCATTTTAAAGATATATTTCGAGACGGACCAGCGTCCGTCAACAGAGGAGATGTGTCATGGCCACTCAGCAATCACGTTCTGCCGCCCGGATGATGATGGCACCTGCAGTCGTTCTGCTCTTGGGCTGGATGCTGATCCCGTTGTGCATGACGCTGTTCTTTTCCTTCAAGAAATACCTGCCGCTGCGCGGCGACTCCATGGCCAACGGGTTGGAGTGGGTCGGATTTACCAACTATATCAGATTCGTGAGTTCAAGCTCGTTTTGGCCCAGCATTCAGACCACGCTGATCATTGTCGGAGGCGTTCTGGTCATCACAATTGCCTTGGGAATTGCATTGGCGATCTTGCTCGATCAGCCAATGTGGGGTCAGGGCGTTGTCCGAATTCTGGTTATTGCGCCCTTCTTTGTGATGCCGACCGTATCCGCGCTGGTCTGGAAAAACATGTTCATGGATCCGGTCAACGGCATCCTGGCACATCTCTGGAAGTTTTTTGGCGCCGAACCGATACAATGGTTGAGCCAGGCGTCCCTGCCATCGCTGATCATGATCGTCTCCTGGCAGTGGCTGCCATTCGCGACGCTGATCTTGCTGACTGCTATTCAGTCTCTCGATAGTGAGCAGCTAGAGGCCGCTGAAATGGACGGCGCCCCAGTCCACAAACGCTTCTTTTTCATCGTTCTTCCGCATCTGGCGCGGGCGATCACCATCGTGACCTTGATCCAGACCATCTTTTTGCTGGCGATTTTCGCGGAAATCTTTGTCACCACCGGCGGTGCCTTTGGCACCAAGACATTTTCTTACCTGATCTTCCAGCGGGTGCTGGAAAGCCAGAACGTAGGTCTCGGCTCTGCAGGTGGTGTCTACGCCATTATCCTCGCCAATATCGTTGCGATCTTCCTGATGCGCATCGTCGGCAAAAACCTTGACGCGTGAGGAGTAATCAAATGGCCCGCGCAGTTACAACAAACCGGAAAATGATCAACACAGCCGTCGCCTGGTTGATAGGTTTGCTGATTTTCTTTCCGATCCTCTGGACGATCCTCACCAGCTTCAAAACCGAAGCGCAAGCAATCGCCGATCCGCCGATATTTTTGTTCTTTGATTGGACCCTAGAGAACTATTCGGTGGTACAGGAGCGCTCGAACTACATGCGTTTCCTTTGGAACTCCATATTCCTGGCTGGCGGCTCCACGATTTTGGGACTTATCATTGCAGTTCCGGCTGCTTGGTCGATGGCCTTCGTGCCTTCAAAACGCACAAAGGACATCCTGCTGTGGATGCTGTCCACCAAGATGTTGCCGGCAGTTGGCGTGCTCTACCCGATCTACCTGCTCTTCATCCAGTTGGGCCTTCTTGACAGCCGCATCGGACTGACAATCGTCCTGATGCTGATCAACCTGCCGATCATAGTCTGGATGCTCTACACGTACTTCAAGGAAATCCCTGGCGAGATCCTGGAAGCCGCCCGGATGGATGGCGCGGGCCTGAAGGAAGAACTCCTTTACATTCTCACCCCCATGGCCATACCGGGCATTGCGTCGACCATGTTGTTGAACTTCATCCTGGCCTGGAACGAAGCCTTCTGGACGCTCAACCTGACGGCCGTCAATGCGGCACCGTTGACGGCGTTTATCGCGAGCTATTCGAGCCCCGAGGGTCTGTTTTTCGCCAAACTCAGTGCGGCCTCGACCATGGCGATTGCCCCCATCCTGATCCTTGGCTGGTTCAGTCAAAAACAACTCGTTCGCGGCCTGACATTCGGCGCGGTTAAGTAGGGAACACTGTCATGGGACAAATCACACTCAAGCAGGTGACCAAGAGGTTCGGCAACGTCGAAGTCATTCCCTCGCTCGATCTCGAAATCGGGGACGGAGAATTCACGGTCTTTGTCGGCCCATCCGGATGCGGCAAATCAACATTGCTCCGGCTGATTGCCGGTCTGGAAGACATCACCTCCGGACAGATCCTGATCGACGGGCAGGACGCGACCAGCGTCCCACCGGCCAAACGGGGTCTGGCGATGGTCTTCCAATCCTATGCGCTTTATCCGCATATGTCGGTCCGCAAGAACATTGCGTTTCCCCTGCGCATGGCAAAGCTCGACAAGGCCGAACAAGACCGCAGGGTCGAACAGGCCGCCGCTGTCCTGAACCTCACCGATTATCTCGACCGGCGCCCCGGCCAACTCTCCGGCGGGCAGCGCCAGCGCGTTGCAATCGGCCGGGCAATTGTCCGCGAACCATCCGCTTTCCTCTTTGACGAACCCTTGTCGAACCTTGATGCGGCTCTGCGGGTTGGCATGCGGCTGGAAATATCTGAACTGCACGAACGTCTGAAGACAACGATGATTTACGTGACTCACGATCAGGTGGAAGCCATGACCATGGCGGACAAAATCGTTGTTTTGCGCGCCGGGAACATCGAACAGGTCGGGTCTCCACTTGAGCTTTACAAAAACCCGCGCAACCAATTTGTAGCCGGGTTCATCGGCTCACCAAAAATGAACTTCATTGAAGGCGAAGAGGCCGCCAAGCACGGTGCCCACACCATTGGCATTCGGCCGGAACATATTTCGGTTTCCGAGACTGAAGGCTTGTGGTCCGGCGTCGTGAGCGTCTCAGAACACCTGGGCTCCGATACCTTTTTTCATGTCCATAATACCGGACTGGCAGACAGCATAACGGTGCGGGCCGATGGAGAAGTCGGATTCCGTCATGGGGACCGGATCCATATGACCCCACGCGACGATGTCATTCACAAGTTCGATGCCAACGGGTTGAGGCTTTCATGAAACGGTTGGACGGTAAAACCGCTCTGATCACGGGCGCAGCCCGTGGGATCGGCCTCGCCTTTGCAAAGGCCTATGTTGCCGAAGGCGCGAAGGTGGCCATTGCGGACATTGACAGCGCCCGAGCCCATCAGGCAGCAGCCGACCTGGGACCGGCAGCCATCGCCGTAGAAATGGATGTTACCCGGCAGGAAAGCATCGATATGGCCGTCAGAGAGACAGTGTCGCAACTCGGCCAAATTGATATCCTGATCAACAACGCAGCGATTTTTTCAGCGGCGCCCGTCGTCGAGATTGATCGCGCTGACTTCGCCAGGGTTTTTGACATCAATGTCGCCGGAACCCTGTTCACCCTACAGGCGGTGGCCAGGCATATGATTGAGCGCGGCGGCGGCGGCAAGATCATCAATATGGCGAGCCAGGCAGGCCGCCGGGGCGAGCCGCTGGTCGCGGTTTACTGCGCGAGCAAAGCCGCCATCATCAGCCTAACCCAGTCGGCGGCCCTCAATCTTATCGAGCATGGCATCAATGTAAACGCAATCGCGCCGGGCGTTGTCGACGGCGAGCACTGGGATGGCGTCGATGCGTTCTTTGCCAAATATGAAAAGAAGGCGCCAGGCCAAAAGAAAAAGGAAGTCGGCGAGGCTGTCCCCTTTGGCCGGATGGGAACGGCAGAAGACCTCACGGGCATGGCCGTGTTTCTCGCCAGTGAAGATGCCAATTACATCCTTGCACAGACGTACAATGTGGATGGCGGGCAATGGATGAGCTGATCCCTCTTTTAGATGCGACGTTGACCGCGATTTCGTCCGGGGTCACCAAGCCAGGATATGATCGCTCTGCCCTGACACCTGGAATTGTCCATATCGGTGTCGGCAATTTCCATCGGGCTCATCAGGCCTGGTATCTGCATCGCTTGATGCAGAAAGGGCACGCCCACGACTGGGCCATTATCGGTGCAGGCGTTCGGCCGTATGATGCGGCCATGCGGGACAAGCTGATTGCCCAAGATTGCCTAACGACGCTGGTTGAACTGAACCCTTCGAAAACGTCTGCAGAAATCGTTGGATCCATGATCGACTACCTGCCGATTTCCGCGGACAACAAACCCCTCATTCAGAAAATGGCTGACCCTGCCATACGCATCGTTGCCTTAACGGTCACCGAAGGCGGTTACTACACCGATCCGGTCACGAAGGAATTCGATGCCCGGCATGCGGACATCCAGCACGATGCGCAGCATCCGGAAACGCCAAAAACCGCCTTTGGCGCTTTGGTCGCAGCTTTAAAGCGCCGACGAGATCAGGGGCACGGCCCTTTTACCGGACTAAGTTGCGACAATCTCTTGGCCAATGGCCAGATCCTGCGTCAGACCGTGCTGGGACTCGCCCGTCTTTCGGATCCGGATCTGGCGGACTGGATTGACGCGAACTGTACCTTTCCAAACTCCATGGTCGATTGCATTGTTCCAGCAACCGGCCCTCGGGAGATCGCACTTGCCCGCGAGTTCGGCCTGGATGACCAGGCACCCGTCTCTCACGAAACCTTCCGTCAGTGGGTTTTGGAAGACAGGTTTTGCGCGGGCCGTCCCGATTGGGAGAAAGTCGGGGCAACATTTACCGACGATGTCCACGGCTACGAGATGATGAAGTTGCGGCTGCTGAATGCTGGACATCAGGTCATTGCAAACGCCGGAGAGATCCTGTCACTGAGCACCATAGCAGACTGCATGGCGCATCCTCTGATTTCAGAACTGTTCTCAAAAGTCCTGAAAGACGAAATTGTACCGCACGTTTCTGCGGTTCCGAACATAACCCCTGCCCAATATGTCGACCTCATTCGGAGCCGTTTCTCAAACCCGGCCGTCTTGGACACCACGCGGCGCGTTGCCTTTGATGGGTCGTCCCGACACACAGGCTTTGTGCTGCCGGCTATACGAGATGGTCTTGAGAACGGCACGCCAGTTGAGGGATTGGCCCTCGTGGAAGCCCTTTGGGCCAGAATGTGCGAAGGGTCGAGAGAAGATGGGTCGCGGATAGAGCCCAACGACCCCTTTTGGTCACAGCGCACGGACGCAGCGCAAAACGCGCGCCTAAGATCGCTCGCCTGGCTGGAACAGTCCGATGTCTATGGCGACATTGCCGCAAACCAACGGTTTGCCGCTGCATTCGAACAGTGGCTTGGGCGCATCTGGTCAGACGGTTGCGAGACCGCACTGCGGGAGTATCTGCAAATAACCCGGACTGCGACCGCAAGGACTGCTAGCAACCCTGGCTAAATCCAGCCATCCATCTGATACGGTTAAGATGAGGCACGACTCTTTGGTTCGAAGGGGCAACCGGTTCTGTCCCGACAAAAAGTCAACGGTCCTTTCGAACACCCGCGCAGCTTTCTCTGACAATAAGATCGCCGTGAAGGAGATGTGTCTGAACTGAGAGGGTGCGATTGGCCAATCGATCTAGCAAGAGGGACATTGCCATCTCGCCAATGTGCTGGCGAGGTTGGCGTATTGTGGTGAGACCAGGTGTAAAATTGTTGGCAAAAGGAATGTCGTCGAACCCCAGGACTGAAAAGTCCTCCGGGACACGGTATCCGCGCATCTGCAGTGCCGAAATCACACCGATGGCCGTATTGTCGTTGAAACAGAAAAACGCCGTCGGAAGGTCATCCTTGATGAACAAGCGCTCGACAGCTGCACGGCCACTTTCCGCTGACCCGTCCCCTTCCAAGCGCCAATCTCTTAAGGAAACGGCGGATTCCATCAGGCCCTTCTGATACCCGGAATGCCGGAGATCGCTGCGCACATCGGCAGGACCTCCCGAAATAAAAACTATCCGGCGGTGACCCAGAGAAATCAGATATTCGGTCGCCATCTTTGCACTGGCGACATCATCAACACCGACATAACTGACATCGCCCCGGTCAACAGGCCGTTCAGTCGCGACAATAGGCGGAAGAGCTGTCAGAGGTGTTTGCGGTTCACCAGCAACGGGAATGTGCCCCGTCAACAGAATGAGGCCGTCCGCCATTCCGGTTGACAGGAAGCGCAGATAGTTCTGCTCAAGACCCGTTGTTCCTTCGGTGTTACCGATAAGCACTCCGTACCCTCTGTCATTGGCTGCTTTTTCCAAGCCTGTGAGAATGCCGGCGAAGTTTGGATCGGCAATCGCAGAAGCCAGCACCAACACCATCTGAGAGCGCTGCATCCGAAGGTTCTGGGCCATCGCGTTTGCGGTATATCCGGTTCTTGCAATGGCCGCCGTTACTTTTTTCCGGGTACTCTCGGCAACCTTTTCCGGGGACCGGAGTGCGCGGCTCACGGTCGCGATAGACACGCCCGCAAGCTTTGCGACGTCTTCAATGGTCGCCGGCCGGTTGCCCGGATCATCCATTATTTTACCCCGGTTTTGTTGCGGTGCGGCGCTTCATTAACCTCATGAAATTCCACACCTCTCTACGCTGTATAGGTTCTTCCATGCCCTTTGAAAAGGTTTACAATCCAAAATGTAAAGGTTTACATCACAACTGAAAACGTTTACATAACCTCATGACAGCGAGGCAAAAAAGAATACGGCTGTCTGGGAGGAACTCTGAGATGCAACACCATTCGCCCCCGATGGAGGCGGTGATTGAAGCCGTCAACATCAGCAAATCCTTTGGGCCGGTGCCAGTGCTGTTCAGCGTCAGCATGGACATTCGGGCGGGCGAAGTTCATGCGCTGATTGGCGAGAATGGCGCGGGCAAGTCGACCTTGATGAAAATCCTGTCCGGCTTCCACGACCCGACAACCGGTCACATCAAGCTCGACGGCACGACGACCGAACTCCCTCCCAATGGCGCTGCAGAAAAACTTGGCATCGTTCTGATCCACCAAGAACTCAATCTTGCAGAACAGATGACGGTCGAAGAGAACGTCTTTCTTGGTCGGGAACTGAAATCAAGAGGATTTCTGGACCGGGCGGGCATGAGATCTCTTGTCCAAAAGTACCTGGATGATGTCGGTCTCGACATCTCCCCTTCTGACCGAATTTCAGATCTCACAATTGCACAAAAGCAAATGGTTGAAATCGTCAAAGCTGTCAGCAGAAACGCACGCATCCTCATTATGGACGAGCCAACGGCCGTTCTGACGGAAGAGGAAACGGAGATCTTCTTTCGGCAAGTTCAGAAGCTGAAACAAACTGGCGTCGGCATTGTGTTCGTGTCGCACAAGCTGAATGAAGTTAAAGCAATTGCGGACCGGGTAACGGTCCTGCGCGATGGCCAATGGATCGACACGCGCCTGGCGAACGAACTGACCCCAGATGCCATGGCCCAGATGATGGTAGGCCGGGAACTATCTGACCTTTATCCGCCGATGCACGAAGCGGACGTAGACGCAGACCTGGTCCTGGAGGTTCAAAACCTTTCAACGCCCGGCGCACACAATGTCAGCTTCAATCTGCGCAAGGGTGAAATCCTGGGGTTTTCGGGACTGATCGGATCAGGCCGAACAGCGGTCTTTGAGGCGATTTGTGGATTGGCGCCTGTCGAGGGTGGCCGGATCCGGCTCTTTGGAACCGAAGTAAGAGCCCTGTCCGTTGCCGCAGCAAGAGACGCAGGCCTTGTCTACCTGACGAAGGACCGGAAGGAGAAAGGGTTGCTTCTGGACAAGAAGATGCAGCCCAACCTGACCCTGTTTGCCTTGCCGAAATTCATCAAAAACTTCACGCTCGACAGCACCGCTGAAGCCAATGCGCTCGAACGCGCTATCAGGCGCTTCGATGTTCGGGCACGGGATCAGGACATCGTTGTCGGAAAACTCTCCGGCGGCAATCAGCAGAAATTGCTGCTCGCGAAAATCATGGAATGCGATCCGAAGATTGTTGTCATTGATGAACCGACCCGCGGGATCGATGTCGGCACCAAACAACAGATTTATCATTTCATCGCTGCGCTGGCAGCCGAGGGCGTTTCGGTCGTTGTGATCTCCTCGGAGATGCCGGAAATCATCGGAATTTGCCACCGTGTTGTGGTCATGCGGGAAGGCCAGATCACCGGAGTACTGACCGGAGATCACATCAACGAAAACGAAATCATGCGCTATGCCGCCGGGCTGAAACGGGAGGAACTCCATTGACCATGACGAGCGTATCGGAAAACACCACTGACAAGGCATCCAAGCGCATTGGGATTGACTTCAAGACGCTTGGACCAGCGTTGGCTCTGCTCCTGCTGTGTGTGATTGGTTTTCTACTCAACCCCGCCTTCGTGAGTGAAGGCAACCTGACCAACTTGCTGACTCGGTCAGCGTTTATCGGCATTATTGCGGTGGGAGCGACCTTCGTCATCACCGCTGGCGGGATCGACTTGTCGGTGGGCTCAATGGCAGCAGCCATTTCCGGCGTGATGATCATTGTCATGAACAATGCCGTTGAAACGCTCGGGACCGGTGTGCCAACTGTCCTGTTTGGGTGTGGCTTGGCGATCCTCCTTGGCATCGGCGCAGGCTGGATCAACGGTGCGCTGACCACCAAGGGGAAGATCGAGGCGTTTATCGTGACGCTGGGTACCATGGGGATCTACCGGTCTTTGGTGACCTATTTCGCGGACGGCGGCACCCTGTCGCTCAACTTCGACATTCGGGGCACGTACCGGCCGGTCTACTATGACAGTTTTCTGGGACTGCCGATCCCGGTCTGGGTCTTCATTGCCGTCGCAATCTGTGGCTGGCTACTCTTGAACCGCACAGCGTTCGGACGCTACTGCACGGCTATCGGATCAAATGAAGCCGTCGCCAAGTACTCGGCAATCAATGTCGATCGGGTAAAAACGCTGACCTACATCATCCAAGGCCTGTGTGTGTCCTTCGCGACCATCATTTATGTCCCGCGCCTTGGTTCTGCCTCAGCATCGACAGGCGTATTATGGGAGTTGGAAGCCATCGCGGCCGTGATCATCGGCGGAACGGTCCTCAAAGGCGGTTACGGGCGGATCGGCGGGACGATTCTGGGTGCACTCATTCTGACTACCATCGGCAACATTTTGAACTTCACGGACATGATCTCAAACTACCTGAATGGAACCATGCAGGGGTTGATCATCATCGTTGCTGTGCTCCTGCAGCGCAGCGACTGGAAACTCAAAAAGAACGGCTGAGCACGGCCCATTAGATCCACGGAATAGGGACCCGTCCCCAATTTGAACCGGCTCGCACCGGACGGGAGAGGTGCGCCTTGAAGACAGCATCGGAGGAGGAAACAATGCTAGGAAGAAAAACACTGGGTGCGATGGCACTGACGGGGCTGATCGCCCTTAGCGGAACGGCAGCCGCAGAAGAAAAGATCAAGATCGGTGTCAGCTACCCAACGCCGACCCACGCCTGGGCCGCCGGGATGAACTGGCACGCGGAGCAGGCCGAAAAACGTCTGGAGGCTCTTTATCCGGACGTGGACCTGATCCTCGTGAACTCTCCGGACCCAGGCGCACAGGCAAGTGCGCTGGAAGATCTCGTATCGGTCCATCAGATCGACGCACTCGTTGTTCTACCGTTTGAGTCCGAACCGCTCACCGACCCGGTCCTGAACGTCAAGAAATCCGGGGCCTGGATCACCGTTGTCGATCGTGGTCTCAGCCAACCGGGCATCGAGGACCTCTATGTTGCTGGCAACAATCCTGAGCTTGGCCGCGTGTCGGCCCAGTACATGAAGGGCCGCCTCAAGGACGGCGACAACATCGTTGTCTTGCGCGGCATTCCAACCGTGATCGACAACGAACGCTTTGATGCGTTCATGGCAGAAATCGAAGGCTCGGGTATCAACGTTCTGGACCACAAGCATGCCAACTGGAACCGTGACGACGGTTTTGAAGTCATGCAGGATTTCCTGTCTCGCTTCCCGGACATTGATGCGGTGTGGGCACAAGACGATGATATCGCGATCGGCGTGGTCGCAGCATTGAAACAGGCAGGCCGTGATGGCAACGGCATGTTCGTTGTCGGAGGTGCTGGCATGAAGGAAATCATCAAAGGCATCATGGATGGCGACGAGCTGATCCCTGTAAACGTCCTTTACCCGCCGGCAATGATTGCAACCGCGATGGATGCAACGGTCAACGCTTTCAAGTCGAATGGCCCTGTCGCCGGCCGGTACATTCTCGGGGCGACACTGATCACCCGCGAAAACGCAGAAAGCTACTACTTCCCAGAGTCGCCTTTCTAAGACGTCGCTTCGTGTGGGCCGGGGTTCAGTCACGTATCCCGGCCCTCAAATTTCTTTTTCATTCAAGAGGTCGTCATGAAAACGATTAAGGGGCCTGCGCTTTTTCTTGCCCAGTTTGCGGGAGATGAAGCGCCGTTCAATTCCTGGGACGCGATTACGAAGTGGGCCGCCGATTGCGGATACAAGGGGGTGCAGGTTCCAAGTTGGGACGGCCGGCTCATTGATCTGGAAAAAGCCGCCAGCTCGAAGGGATACTGCGACGACTTTGCCGGACAAGCCCGAGAGAACGGCGTTGAGGTCACCGAGCTTTCAACGCATCTGCAAGGCCAGCTTGTGGCCGTCCACCCTGCCTATGACACAGCCTTTGATGGCTTTGCAGCTCCGGAAGTCCGCGGCAATCCCACAGCACGCCAAGCCTGGGCGGTTGATCAGGTCAAGCAAGCCCTGACCGCCAGCCGCAACCTTGGCATCACTGCTCATGCGACGTTTTCCGGCGCACTCGCCTGGCCCTACATCTATCCTTGGCCGCAGCGACCGGCCGGCCTGGTTGAGACCGCGTTTGACGAACTTGCCAAGCGCTGGCGGCCAATCCTCGACTATGCAGACGATATGGGCGTGGATGTTTGCTACGAGATCCATCCGGGTGAGGATCTTCATGATGGCGCGACGTATGAGATGTTCCTGGAACGCGTAGACAATCATGCCCGTGCAAAGATGCTCTACGATCCGTCGCACTACGTGCTTCAGTGTCTCGACTATCTCGACAACATCGACATCTACAAGGACCGGATCGGCATGTTCCACGTCAAGGACGCCGAGTTCAATCCGACCGGCCGCCAAGGCGTTTACAGCGGCTATCAGCCCTGGGTTAACCGCGCTGGGCGGTTCCGGTCCTTGGGTGACGGACAGGTCGACTTCGGCGCCATCTTTTCCAAAATGGCAGCCAATGACTTCGACGGCTGGGCGGTCGTCGAATGGGAATGCTGCCTGAAGCACCCGGAAGACGGTGCCCGGGAAGGTGCGCAATTTGTTGCCGATCATATCATTCGCGTCACTGAAAAAGCCTTTGATGACTTTGCCGACGGCGGGACCGATGAAGCGGCCAACCGCAAGATGCTGGGTATTGGATAGGAGCACGACATGGCCATTGAAGGAACAGAAGTCACATTCCAACGCCCGCTCCGCCTCGGCATGGTCGGCGGCGGCAAGGATGCCTTTATCGGCGCGGTTCACCGGATCGCAGCGCGACTGGACAATAGTTTTGAACTGGTCGCAGGTGCCCTGTCCTCAACACCGGACAAGGCCATTGCGTCCGGGCAGGCTCTCGGCCTCAAGGCGGATCGGGTCTATAGCTCCTTTGAAGACATGGCCAAGCGCGAAGCCCGGCTGAAGGACGGGATCGACGCGGTTGCCATCGTGACGCCCAACCATGTCCACTATCCGGCTGCCAAGGCATTCTTGAAACGCGGCATTCACGTGATCTGCGACAAGCCGATGACCTCGACGCTGGCAGACGCCAAAAAGCTAGCCAAAGCGGCCGCAGCCTCACCGGCTCTATTTATTCTCACGCACAATTACACCGGCTATCCGATGATCCGCCAGGCGCGGGAGATGGTTAAAAACGGCGATCTTGGAACAATCCGGGTCATTCAGGTCGAATACCCGCAGGATTGGCTGACGGTCGAACAGCACAACAAGCAAGCCGACTGGCGCACCGACCCTGCCCGGTCCGGTGCAGGGGGGGCAACTGGTGACATTGGAACGCATGCCTACAATCTGGCTTGCTTTGTGACCGGCCTGAGGGCCGAGAGCCTTGCCGCCGATTTGCAGTCCTTCGTCCCAGGCCGTCAGGTTGATGACAACGGCCACGTCATGTTGCGCTTTGACGGCGGGGCGCGGGGGATGCTCTGGTGTTCACAGGTCGCACCGGGCAATGAGAACAATCTCAAGCTCCGGGTCTATGGCGACAAGGCCGGCATTGAATGGCATCAGGAAGATCCGAATTATCTGCAGTATTCGCCGTTCGGAGAACCAGCCCAGCGCCTGACAAGAGGTGGCGCGGGCATGCCGGACAGCGTTGCGCCCACCACACGGATACCGCCCGGACATCCGGAAGGCTATCTGGAAGGCTTCGCCAACCTCTACCGGGAAGCTGCCGACGCAATCCGGTTTCATGCGAAAGGCGAGACACAAACAACGCTTTTGCCGGGCATTCAAGAGGGCCTTGCTGGCATTGAATTTGTCGACGCCTGCGTAAGATCATCAACCAGAAATGCGGCTTGGGTGAAGCTAGGATGACGTCTGAACGTTAGGGAAAACCGTCTCCCAAGTCCCAGAACAAGCCCGTCATCATCTCCAGGCCTTCTTTCATCAGATGCGGCAGGACGTGTTCGTTCGGGGCGTGCTGGGAACAACCGGTGTAGCTGTGTGGAACCCAGAGCGTTGGCATGCCGATGGTGTTGAGAAAGATATCGTTTGGCAGGGAACCACCGGCATTCGGGATAACGGTGACCGGTTTTCCAGTCGTCTTTTCAATTGAAGTGACAGCCCATGCAACGGCCGGATGTTCCGGATCGAGCCGTGAAGCGCGCAGCATCGACATCCGGGCCGGTTCAACCGTGATGCCATCAAACCCGTTGTCTTTCAGGTGTTGCTGAATCAGAGGTAAGAATTTGTCGGGGTCCGTATCCACCACAAAGCGGATCTGGCAGATGGCTTCGGCAAAGGGGGGAACAGCGTTTTGCGGTTTCTCCGGATCTCCTGCAATGAAAGACAGGACTTCAAATGTATTCCAGCCAAAGACTTTTTCAGCGCCGCTCAAGCCCGGCTCTCCCCACCAGGGATCAATCTCCGGATCATCCGGTCCGGATGTAACCGTCACCTTGGCAAGCGCGTCGCGCACGGAATTCTTGATATGGGCAGGTTTCAGGCCGGGATGAAGGATTTCGCCGGTCCGGCTGACCAGGGTCGTGAGCGCATGCATGAGCACGATGGCCGGATTGGCGAGGAGACCTCCCCAGTTGCCGGAATGGTGGCCACCTTCCCGGTATTCCAGACGGAACCTCAGGTTCAAACCGCCTCGCGTACCAAGCTTGATATCCGGCGCATCTGTTGAAAACCGCGGACCGTCCGATGCAATCAACAGATCGGCTGCCAGCATATCCCGGTTGTCCCGGCAAAATTCATAGAGCCCAGGCGAGCCCATTTCTTCTGCCATCTCGATCAGGAATGTGGCGTTGTAACCAAGACGGCCACGCGTATCGATCACATGGCGCATGGCTTCCATGTTGATGGCATGCTGCGCCTTGTTGTCGGCAGTGCCGCGGCCATACCAGCGGGGGCCGGACGGGGTCTGCGCGACATCCAGCGTCCAGGGATCCCGGTCCTCGTTCCAACGGCCTTCTTCTCCAGGTACCGTGTCCCCGTGCCCGTAGCAAAACAATGTAGGCAGGCTTGGATCCTCGATCCGCTTGGCAACGAGAAAGGGCGCCCGGTCGAGCATGTCATTGGGGTGGATGTCGACAGCAAATCCCATCGCTTCGAAACGCTTGCGCATCTCTGTCTCCAGATAGCGCATCAGGTCGGGCCGGTGCTCCTCCTCCCGGCTGGATGTTTGGACAGCGACCAGCGCAGTTAGATCCTTTTGAAAACTGCCATCTTCGAAACTCTTCGCCGCCGCCCCAATCGCTGCACTGCGTTGTGTCATGCCTAATCCCTTGTCTGTATCTCTTTGTTTGCAATTGTTCGCCGTGGCTGATCGCCGGTCAAACGGCCTCTGAGTAGTCATCGGCCGGTGTGGTCGACTTGATGTATTCCATGAACTGCTGGGCAAGCTCTGACGGTTGGCGCCCCGCGGGCAACACGAAGCTGGTGTCATAAGTGATCGGTGCATCGAATGGCCGAACGGAGATGTTCGGTACACCAACGGAAAGTACAGGAAAGGGATTAAGTACGGTCACACCCAGCCCCTCACGGACAAGCTCCAGTGCGGCCATGTTCGTCGCCGTTTCCGCAACCGTCCGGGGTTTGACACCAGAGCGGGCAAACAACTGTTCGGTAATCGCGCGGGTTCCCAAGCGCCTTAGAAATTCGATCAACTCCACGCCTTCCAGATCGGCTGGAGTGACGATTTCCTTTGCCTCAAGGGGATGCCCCTTGGGCATTGCGCAAACCACATGAGAGCGAAGCCACGGCACGAGAGTGACACCAGAGCGCTGAATCATCGCGCTGGTCAGACCCAGGTCATAGCGCAGATCCAGGATACCAGAGACCAGCACATCCGTTGCCTGAATATCCAGCTGAAGGTTCTTTCCCGGGTTCTGTTTCAGGAACGCAGCCACTCTTGTGATGATAAAGTTATGAGCAAGTGTGGGCGGAACAATGAGGCGCAAGGGCTCTTCATCGGCTTCCGCCCATTCCGCGCCTTCAATCAGAGCGAGCGTTTCAAAAAGCGGATCGAGCTGTTCGTTGAGCCTGAGCGCTGCAGCAGTCGGTTCGATCTTGCCGGCACTTCGCAAAAACAGAGTCCGGCCAACCCGCTGCTCCAACTGCCCCAACGCGCGACTGACAGAGGACTGCGAAACACCGAGGCGCCGCGCGGCGCCAATGGTCGTGCCGGTGGTCACGAGCGCACGGAGCGCTTCCATTTCCCTTAGTCTGTGCCTTGGCTCTGCCATAGGTTGAGATCTGCCTTATAAATGGTCATGCCTACAAGATGAATTAACCTATGCAAAAATGGATTAAATTCTCTGTTGGCAATGAATTTTCTGCAAGCTACCATCCTTTTCAGCGTGCGGCAAAAAGGTCCGGCAAAAGGGCACCGCGCCTTCCGAGGGAGTTATATTGTCATGAGAAAACTTACTGCCGCAGCTGCGGTGTCTGTAAGCGTGTTTGCCTTGTTGACCGGGGCAGCATCCGCAGAAAAACTGACCATTGGGTTGGCTTCCGAGCCAACAGCAATGGATCCTCATTTCCACAATCTTGGTCCGAACAACGCAATCTCGTATCACCTGTTTGATCGCCTGATTGCACAAGACGAAAAGCAACGTTTGTCGCCGGGCCTTGCCGTTTCTTGGCAACCGATCGACGAGCTGACATGGGAATTTAAACTGCGCGAAGGCGCGAAATTCCATGATGGCAGCGACTTCAATGCGGACGATGTCATTTGCACCATGGAGCGGGCTCCGGATGTCCCGAACTCCCCATCTGGCTTCGGCACCTATTTGAAGGGCAAAACCTTCAAGAAAATCGACGACTACACGGTCCACATCTCCACCGAAACGCCATATCCGCTGATGGCGAACGACATTTCGACGATCCCGGTGATCTCGGACAGCGCGGGATGTGGCGCGGCGACAGAAGACTTCAACACTGGGACCGCTGCGATTGGCACCGGTCCGTTCAAGTTCGGAAGCTACAAGCCGGGTGAAAGCATCACCATGGTGCGCAACGATGACTACTGGGGCGACGCTCCGATCTGGAGTGAAGTCGACTTCCGCCCGATCAAATCAGGTCCGAGCCGTGTCGCCGCTCTGCTTGCTGGTGATGTCGATATGATTGCAAGCGTTCCGACGACAGATATCAGCGTGCTTGAAGGCAAGGACGAGATCCAGCTCAGCCAGGGTGTTTCCAACCGGGTCATCTATCTCCATTTGGACCAGTTCCGCGAGAACTCCCCCTTTGTGAAGGGCGCTGACGGCGGCGACATCAAAAATCCGCTTCTTGACCAGCGCGTGCGTCTGGCGATCTCCAAGTCGATCAACCGGAATGCGATCGTCGACCGGGTGATGGAAGGCGTGGCACTGCCGGCCGGTCAGCTGTTGCCGGAGGGTTTCTTTGGCGTTTCGGAAAACCTGCAGCCGATTGATTACGACCCGAATGGTGCGAAGGAACTATTGGCAGAAGCCGGGTATCCGGACGGCTTCCAATTGACCATTCACGGCCCGAACGATCGCTACATCAATGATGCGAAAATCGCCGAGGCGATTGGTCAGATGCTGACACGTGTTGGCATCAAGACGGCCGTCGAAACCATGCCGCGTTCCGTCTATTTCGGCCGCGCGTCCCGTGGCGGTGCCGATGGTCAACCGGAGTTCAGCTTCATCCTGGTCGGCTGGGGTGCCGGTTCGGGCGAAGCTTCATCTCCGCTGAAGTCCCTGATCCACACATACGACAAGGACAAGGGCTTCGGGTCATCAAACCGTGGGCGCCACTCCAATGCGGAAATCGATGCGAAGATCGAAGAAGCATTGAGGACCGTTGATGATGAAAAGCGTCAGGACCTGCTCGCGGAAGCCACCGAGATGGCCATCAATGATGTCGCGATCATCCCGACCCACTTCCAGGTCAACACCTGGGCGGCCAAGAAGGGCCTGAAGTATATTCCCCGCACCGACGAGTACACGCTCGCCATGGGTGTCGTGAAGGAATAACCAGCGATTTCCGGGCCGCTGATCTCAGCGGCCCGGAATTTCCCTGAACCTGGAACTCCTTATGTCTGTTTTTGTCATCCGCCGGCTGATGCAGGCGTTCCTCGTCGTGTTTCTCATGTCGGTGATCGTCTTCTTCGGTGTGAACATTGTTGGCGACCCGGTCTATATGCTGGTCAGCCCTGATGCCGATCAGGCCGACATCGAGGCCGCAATCCGCCGGCTTGGTCTCGACCGTCCGATCTGGGATCAATATCTGCTGTTCTTGAAAGGGGCAGCCCAAGGCAATCTGGGCGATTCCTTTATCTTCGGCGAACCAGCCCTGAAGCTGATCCTGCACCACATGCCAGCCACACTGGAGCTTGCATTCAGTGCGTTGATGCTTGCCATTGTCATTGGCATCCCGCTTGGTCTGTTTTCCGGGCTTTATCCGGACAACCCGATTTCCAAGGGCATCATGGCCGGATCCATTCTCGGGTTTTCCCTGCCGACATTTTGGGTCGGCTTGATGCTCATATTGCTGTTCGCCGTTGAACTCGGATGGCTGCCCTCAACAGGGCGAGGTGATACTGCCACAATCTTCGGCATTGAGACCAGTCTGGCGACCTGGGACGGCTTAAGGCACATTTTCTTGCCCGCGCTTAACCTGGCACTTCTAAAAATCTCGCTTGCCATCCGTTTGACACGCGCAGGCGTGCGGGAAGCCATGAGCCAGGACTATGTGAAATACGCAAGGGCCAAGGGCATTTCGACCCGGCGGATCATCTTTGTCCATGTGATGAAGAACATCATGATCCCTGTCGTGACAGTCATGGGCCTGGAGTTCGGCAGCCTTATCGGATTCTCTGTTGTGACAGAAACGATCTTTGCCTGGCCAGGAATGGGCAAGTTGCTGATCGATGCCATTCTTCAACTCGACCGGCCCGTCGTCGTCGCCTACCTGATGATCATGGTGCTGTTCTTCGTGGTCATCAACCTGGTCGTTGACATCCTCTATTCAATTCTGGACCCACGTGTCCGTTTGCAGGATCAGGGCGCATGAGCGATACAACACTGCAATCTCCAGCGCCCGCCAAAGTGAAGGTTGAGACACCGTTTCAACGGTTCAGGGCTGAGTTTTTCGAAAGCCGAATTGCGGCAACGGCGTTCTTCGTCCTCGTGATCATCATGGCCCTGGCCATACTTGCGCCCTGGATTACGCCGCAAAACCCCTATGACCTGGCGCAGGTCGATGTTCTGGACGGACGGCTGCCGCCCGGATCGGAAGCATTCGCCGGATATACCATGTGGCTGGGCTCCGATGGCGCGGGCCGGGATCTTTATTCAGCCATTCTTTATGGACTCAGGATTTCCATCTCTGTGGGCTTGGCATCCGGCGTGATCGCATTGTTTGTCGGGATGGTCGTTGGCCTGATCGCGGCGTATGCCGGCGGCAGGACGGAAGCCGTCATCATGCGTGTTGTCGACCTTCAATTGTCGTTCCCGGCAGCATTGGTGGCCCTGATGCTGGTGGCGGCATTGGGCAAGGGCATCGACAAGATCATCCTTGCGCTCGTTGTCGCCCAATGGGCCTATTATGCACGGACGGTTCGGGCTACCGCGCTTGTTGAGCGTGGCAAGGAATACGTCGAAGCAGCCCAATGTCTCGGACTTTCCAAGACACGGGTTGTGTTTCGTCACATCCTGCCGAACTGCCTTGCCCCCTTGATCGTGGTTGGGACAGTGCAGACAGCGCATGCGGTCTCACTGGAAGCAACGCTCTCTTTCCTTGGGGTGGGTCTGCCGCAAACCGAACCGTCTCTCGGCGTTCTGATTGCCAATGGCTTTGAGTACATGCTGTCCGGCCGGTACTGGATCTCTGTCTTTCCCGGGATTGCGCTTCTCCTGACCGTTGCCTCGATCAATCTCGTCGGCGATCAGCTGCGCGACGTTCTCAATCCGAGGATGAAGAAATGACGGCGGTTCTCGAGGTTGCCGGGCTGAAGACGCATTTCTTCACCCACGCGGGTGTCGTCAAAGCCGTCGACGGCGTTGATTTCACCGTCAACAAAGGCGAGGTCATGGGTCTCGTTGGGGAATCGGGGTCTGGCAAGTCCATCACCGGCTTCTCAATCCTTGGCCTGATTGATCAACCAGGGCGGATCGTCGAAGGCTCGATCCGCTTCAATGGCGATGAGATTGCCAATGCACCGGAGGAGACGCTGAAATCCATCCGTGGCAATCGGATATCGATGATCTTTCAGGATCCGATGATGACGCTGAACCCGGTTCTGCGCATCGATTCCCAGATGATGGAAGCGATCTTCGCCCATGAAAAAGTGTCTAAGAAAGAAGCCTGGGAACGGTCGCGGGATGCACTGGGCCTTGTCGGCATCCCCTCCCCTGAAGAACGATTGAAAGCCTATCCTCACCAGTTGTCCGGCGGCATGCGCCAACGGGTATCGATTGCGATCGCATTCCTCAACAAACCGGACCTGATCATCGCCGATGAACCGACGACGGCACTGGATGTCACAATCCAGGCACAGATCATCCACGAAGCGCAGAAGCTGACGCGCCAGACGGGCACTGCGATGATCTGGATCACCCACGATCTCGCCGTAGTTGCAGGCCTCGCCGACCGGATCTCTGTGATGTACGCGGGTCGGATCGTCGAGCAGGGTCTGACCGACGATGTCATCGACCACCCGCTGCATCCCTACACGGTCGGGCTTCTCGGATCGGTTCCAACCGCAAACAAGCGCGGCGAACGATTGTTCCAAATCGAGGGTATGACGCCAAACATGCTGGCCCTCCCCGAAGGCTGTGCCTTTGCGCCGCGGTGCAGATCAGCAAGTTCAGCCTGCAAAGCCCCGCCGCCGATCACTCATGTCGCGAACCGGGATATCCGCTGTTTTAACCCTCAGGCACAGGCTGCAGCCGAATGAACGCGCCACTTGTTGAGATCAAAGACATCTCGAAACGTTTTGCCAAACGCCTCGATATTGCCGAAAAAGTCGCGCAAAAACTGGGTGCTGGCATCCGGGAGGAAATCGTCCACGCCGTCGATGAAGTGAACCTCACCGTCAAAGAAGGTGAAGTGCTGGGTCTTGTCGGCGAATCTGGCTGTGGCAAATCCACGCTTGGCCGTGTTGTTGCAGGCATTCATGCACCGAGCTCCGGGCAACTGCTGTTTCAAGGCAAGGACGTCGCCACGATGTCGCGCGCTGAAAAGAAAGCGGCAACACTCGCCATTCAGATGATTTTTCAGGATCCCTTCGCCAGTCTCAATCCGCGTATGCGGGTGGAAGACATCATTGGCGAAGCGCCGCAAGTCCACGGTGTCGTTTCAAGATCAGAAGCCTCTGACTACGTCGACGACATTATGAAAAAGGTCGGTCTGGATCCATCTTTGAAACGGCGATACGCACACCAGTTTTCGGGTGGCCAGCGTCAGCGCATCGGCATCGCGCGGGCACTTGCGGTCAAGCCGAAGTTTCTGGTTTGCGACGAGGCGATTGCGGCCCTCGACGTGTCGATCCAGGCGCAGGTCATCAACCTCTTCATGGATCTGCGCGAAGAGTTCGGCCTGACCTATCTCTTCATCAGCCACGATCTCAGCGTTGTCGAACACATCGCGGATCGGGTCGCGATCATGTATCTCGGACGGATTGTCGAAAGCGCCTCGACAGAAGAAATCTTCAGCGCGCCGAAACACCCTTACACAAAGGCCTTGCTTGCAGAAGCACCCCGGCTAGATCAACGAAAGCGGGACTTTGCGCCTATTGAAGGCGAAATCCCGTCTCCTCTGGATCCGCCGAAGGGCTGCTTCTTCAATCCGCGCTGTCCACATGCACAGGACCTCTGCCGCCAGGAACAGCCGGGCCTTGAGACATTTGGCGACGGCCATTCGGTCGCCTGCCACTACTGGAAGACGCTCTGATCCCGGCAGTCGGGATTGCCAACATGAAGACGTGCCCCGTGCCGCATATGTGCGGCGCGACGGGGTTCTGCTGACCATTTGGGAGGACACAATGAAAAATACGGATCGCGTGTGGGATCTGGTCGACAGCCGCCGGGAGGACTACGTCGGCCTTTCCGACCGTGTCTTTGACCTGCCGGAAATTGCCTATACCGAATTCAAGTCCGTTGCTGAGCATAAGAAAATGCTGGAACAGGAAGGGTTCAAGATCACCGAAGGTGTCGCGGGTATACCGACCGCGATTGTCGGCGAAGCCGGGGATGAAGGTCCCGTCATTGCTATTTTGGGCGAGTTCGATGCCCTTCCAGAACTTGGTCAGGTTGCTGGTGTTGCCGAACATCAGCCGGTCGAGGCTGGCGGTCCCGGGCATGGGTGCGGGCACAATCTTCTCGGCTCTGCAGCTTTGATGGCAGCATCCGCTGTGAAAGATTACCTGGCAGAACGCGGGCTCAAAGGGCGTGTGCGCTATTACGGCTGCCCCGCCGAAGAAGGCGGCGCGGCCAAGACCTTCATGGTTCGCGAAGGCCTGTTCGACGACGTCGATGCAGCAATCTCCTGGCATCCGGCAACCTTCACCGGGGTCAACGAGGCCAAGTCCCTTGCAAACACGCGGATCGATTTCACCTTCCATGGCCGCGCAGCTCATGCCGCCGGAGCTCCCGAACTCGGCCGCAGCGCTCTCGATGCAATCGAACTCATGAATGTGGGCGTGAATTACATGCGCGAACACATGCCGGACGACGCCAGGGTCCATTATGCCTATCTGGATGCCGGCGGGATTGCGCCCAATGTCGTCCAGTCCAAGGCAACCGTGCGGCAGCTGGTTCGGGCGCGGAACCTCAAAGAACTGCGCGACCTGATCGCCCGGGTCCGCAAGATTGCCGAAGGTGCAGCGCTCATGACAGAGACAACAGTCGAGAGCAGCGTCGTTAGCGGCGTCTCCAATCTGCTTGGCAACCGCCCTTTGGAAGAAACCATGCAGCGCAATCTGGACCGGTTGGGCGCCCCTGATTTCGATGAAACGGACCGCATCTTTGCAAACAAGATCCGTGAGACGCTCAGTGAGGACAATATCAACGTCTCGTTCCGCCGCATTGGGGCAGAAGTTGATCCAGATCTCGCGCTGTGTGATTTCGTTGCCCCGCTGGATCGCCAAAGCGAGGGCGGGGAAGGTTCAACCGATGTTGGCGATGTCAGCTGGGCTGTGCCGACCGTTCAAGCCCGCGTTGCCACCTGTGCAGTTGGCACTCCGTTCCACACATGGCAGCTGACCGCACAAGGAAAGGCACCGGCTGCACACAAGGGCATGGTCCACGCTGCAAAAATCATGGCAGGCACGGCTGTCGATCTCTTTGAGGACGCTGGCGTTTTGAGCCAGGCCATTGACGCACACAAGGCGACGCTGGCCAAAGACCCCTATGCCTGCCCAATCCCGGATGAGGTTGGACCTCCGCTGAAAGCCATGAGCAATCAGTAGGTACAAACAGACCCTCTGTTAGCGCTGGCCGGTAATTGTTGTGGTTCTATGCGAAACACATCCGGCCAGCCGCAATCAAAAAATCGCTGGGGCAGATCAATCTCAATAGATGGCGTCTCTAACAGCTGGTTCATGCTTCCGAGCAGTTTGCGCTTGGCATCCAATATGTGTTGGAACGCACCAGAAGAACGGCGGATCTATTGCAATTTGCTGCGCAGCCAGTCGGTGATGAACTCCATCACGAGCACGATCACGAAGATCACAAGGATAATCGCAGACGCATTCTTGTACTGGAAGAGATCGAAGGCCGCCTTCAATTCCTGGCCGATCCCGCCAGCACCGACAAGACCCAAAACGACGGACGACCGGACAGCTTTTTCCAACGCAAACAGGGCTGTGTTGATCATTGATGGTGCGGCATCCGGCAATATTCCACCCATAAGGATAGACACCTTGTTGGCACCGATCGCTGCGAGCGCTTCCTGCGGCTCCTTGTCGGCGTCTTCCATGGCTTCCGCAAAAAAACGCCCGCAAAACCCGATCGTGTCGACAACGATCGTCATGGTGCCTGCAACGGCGCCAAGCCCGACTGTCACCACAAACAATAGCGCCCAAACCAGATCCGGGATGGTCCGAAGAAGAGAAATGATAGCTTTCACGAGCCAGGATGCCGGACCGATGGGAGACACTTTTTTCGCAGCCAGCCACCCAATCGGAAGACTGAGAGCAATCCCGATCGCGGCACCCGCCAAGGCAATTTGAAAAGTCTCGACGAGGCGCATTCCCACCCGCGCAAGGAAATTGGCGTCCGTGTTGGGCGGCCACATGCGGTCAAGCAGGTTGATCATACTCGGCAACCCATCCGCCAATTGGCCAATAGAGGGCGCGACAGAGTTGATGGAACTCAGAACAATCGCGGCGACAACCAGGATCAGCACGAAGTTGATCGATGACATTCCTGAAAAACGGGACCGAAGGTCCGGGGACACACCACTCATTGGAATGTATCCCGAAGGTCTTGATCAGAGACCTCGCGCGAGGCCTTGTCAAACAGGATCTGCCCACTCTTCAGAGCGACGATCCGATCCGAATAAGCCGCAGCGTGTTCCATGTCATGGCTGGTGAAGAGAAAGGTAATCCCGTGCGCCTGAGCAAGTTCCGAAAATAGGCGCATGACCTCGGTGCCAGATACTGGATCAAGGCTGGCGGCTGGCTCATCGGCAATAATCAGCCGTGGCCCACGCACGATTGCGCGCGCAATTGCGACGCGCTGTTGCTGCCCTCCTGACAAAGCATCAGCCCGGCTCCGCGCCCTGTCGGCCAGATTAACATCCTCAAGCGCAGACATGGCCTTCGCACGCCACCTAGAAGGCGCTGTCGCCTGAGTGAAAGCGCGCCAACTGCCAGGCAAACCCAGCATGCCGTGGACAACATTGCTTAAAACCGAGTGCCGTTTCACCAGACAGTGTTTTTGAAAAACAAAACCGGTCTGCTTGCGCAACTGTGCGCGCTGCGCAGCGGTCGGCATGGAGCCAAAGGTTTCACCAAGGGTCTGGACTGATCCCTCGTTCACAGCATGCAGCCCAATAAGGCACTTCAACAAAGTCGATTTGCCGCTGCCATTGGAGCCGATCAACGCGACTCGCTCGCCGTGGCGAATGGTCAAGTTGACGCCCTTCAGGACCGGAAACTGGCCATTCTTGTAATGTTTCTTAAGTGCCGACGTTGCAATCGCAACATCTTTGGTATCAGCGAGAGGCGTGTGAAGCACCGCGCGGTCCTCGGGATTCTTGGTGTCAATTTCCGGTGCAAGACACAGCGACAGCACCGGAAAGGAGCGCGATCACCCGCGCTCCCGGCATCTTCAGGAGGAGGTTAGTCACCAACGAATGAAGAGGTGTCGACACCAATGGTCTGGTACATGTCGCGAACGTAGTTGTAGTTCTCATCGTTCACGCCGGTCAGGAAGAAGCCACCACCATATTTTTGGTTATCTTCGCCCTTCAGAACAGCAGCCATCAGCGCTCCGCTGTTTTCCAGGAACGCGGTCTTGATTTTTTCCAAAGCATCACGATCCATGTCCGGACGAGCGACCAGGATGTCGTTCGGAAGATCACGGCCCCGGGCAATGACCTTGAAAGCTTCGCCAGGAAACGCGTCGCGAATGCGGCGCAAGTGGCTGTCGTTCATACCAACAGCCTGCACATCGCCGCGGATCAGAGCTTCAATGGCCACGTTGCGAGAAATAATCTGCGGCGTGTAATCAGTGCCGTAAGCAAGGCCGAAGTCAGCGAGAACCTGCGCCGGGCCAAGGTGCTGAGACGTTGAGCCAACACTACCGAAAGTCACGGTCTTGCCCTTGAGGTCCTGTGGCCCGTCAATCTCACCTTCTGCCATCACCACGATCTGGGCGAAGTAGTTTGGGCGCTGCCAAGCAACCACGATTTCCGCGTTGGTCAGTTCCTTCATCACGACATATTCAGCCGGGCCTGTCAGAACCAGATCGACCTTATTCTGGTTCATAGACTCAACAGCGGACGTGCGGGAGCTGACCGGAAACAGTTCGATGTCCAAACCTGTTGTGTCTTCCAGAGCCTTTTCAAAGGCAGAAAATTCCTGCTGCAGGGCTTCCAGGCCTTCGATGTCGGTGACCGCAAACCGAACAGGTTCAGCGGCAACAGGGAGCGCGAAAATCATTGCAGCTGCAGCAATGGCAGAACGAAGCATGTTGAATTCTCCAATGGCTATTCCTGTGTACACAGGAGTGTCATACAGCCTCCCTATAGATCTCCGTCGATAACGGTTTCATGACGTAGCCGCACCATTCTTAAAATATTCGAGGATTCGAAATTGACTTCCATAAGTATTCTTGGCGGCGACGTTCTGAAAAATGATGAATTCATTCGTGAGCCGGTTAACATTCACTCAGGTATATTCGCTTATTCATCAAAGAGATTTAGCGAAACAATTGACGCAGCGGACTGCTATATCGTACCGGGCATCATAGATGTACACGGGGATGCTTTTGAGCGATCAATACAACCGCGGCCGAATGTCGACTTCCCGCTTCCAATTGCGCTGGCGGATGTTGACCGGCAATTGATCTCCAATGGCATTACCACCGCTTATCATGGGCTGACTGTTTCCTGGGAACCGGGCTTGCGCAGCTATGAGGCTGCCGCCAATTTCCGAATGCATCTGAAAGCCCTGCGGGCGACGTTTGCCTCAGACATGCATCTGAACATCCGGTGGGAAACCTTTGCACTGAACCATGTCCAGGACATGATTGACTGGGTTCAGGACGACCCCAAGTCCGTTCTGTCACTCAACGATCACACGACCGCCTATCTCGACCTGCCGAAAACCTCATCGAAGATCAGCCGGATGGCCGGCAGATCCGGCCTTTCAGAAGACCAGTGCAAGACCCTGATCAACCAGGTATGGGAACGGCGAAACGAGGTCCCAGCTGCGATCGAAACCATCTGCGCAGGAGCTCGGGATGCGGGCTGCTCCGTCTTCGCACATGACGAGCTAACCCCGGAAACCCGCACGGAACACCGCCGTCTGGGCGTCTCCGTGTCCGAGTTCCCTATGACCATTGCAACCGCCAAAAGCGCGGCCGAAGAAGGTGAACACGTGGTTTTGGGCGCTCCCAATATCGTACGCGGCGGCTCCCAGAACAACGCCATCGACGCAAGGGAGAGTGTGGCGTCCGGCCACTGCACCGTTCTGGCATCGGACTACTATTACCCAGCTCCATTGGCAGCTGCGTTTAAACTGGTTGATGACGGTGTTCTTCCGCTTGAGAAGGCATGGAACCTCATCTCCAAAAACGCAGCGGCGGCGGCAAAACTGGCAGATCGCGGCGAGATAGCAGAAGGCATGCGGGCGGATTGCATTCTGGTAGACAAAAAGACCCGCAGAATCCGGATGGTGATTGCCAACGGCCAGGTGAAATATACCGTCAATTCAGGAAATCAAAGCCACCAGGTGTGATGTGACCGATCTGGAATTGTTTCGAACTCTCGCGCGCGAACCCTATCAAGCCAAAGGCGAAAAAGCCATCTGGCTTCAGATATGTGACCGTCTTCAGTTCGCGTATGAAAATGGCGAGCTGGCACCTGGCATCAAGCTTCCCGGAGAAGTTCATCTCGCCGAAGTCTTTCAAGTCAGCCGGATCACCATCCGCCGGGCGCTTTCCAAATTGCAGCAGGAAGGTCATCTTCACGCCAGAAAAGGTGTTGGCGTCTTTGTCCGTCAGAGACCGGAACGGTATGAAGTTGAAAGCAACATGAGGTTTGCCGACGGTTTCAAGGTCGCCCGCGATCGGGTGACCACCGAGACATTGAACCTCACGCGCGGCGATGTCTCGTTTGAAGGCGGAGTTGCCCTTGATCTTCCGACCGGAACCCAAGTTATCAAACTGCTCAGACGCCGCATACTCGATGGCGAGCCGATTTATCTGACAGCCAAGGAGTTCCCGGCAGCGAAGTTTCCGGACTTCGAAGCCGTCTACAACAAAACGGGCTCAGTGACAGAGGTTTACAAAGCGCACGATGTCGAGCGCTACGAACGCGCCGAAACAAGAATCGCGGGCGGATTTGCAACGGCGCGGCAAGCGGATGGGCTGAACCTCAGTCCGCGCACACCCATTCTGGAAGTGGTTGCGATCAATTGCGATCCAACCGGCACTCCAATCGAATACAATGCTGGCTGCTGGCCACTCTCTAGTGTCGAAATTGTATTTCCAGGCGCGGCACCCACCAGGGCTTGATTGTATCGGCAATCTCTCGACGGTTGGGTTAGCGATCGACTGCCAGCTGTAGTTTTTTAGAGTTCTTCAAACAGAACCCCAGCCGCAGCGATTGGACCTGCAGGCGTTTCCGCAGCCTTTGAACCATAGTTGATCCAGATCCGCACGCCTTCGGTGTCGCGGCACCGGACGCCATCTTTCAAATCGAAGGTCGGTATGTCCGCCTTTGCGCAAAGGTGCTCAAAAAGCCGTCGCCAAGCCGCATCATCACACCATCCGCCAACGTATGTGAGATGATCGGAGCTGACAGCAGCCGGTTCTCCGGTTTCCAGTTCGAACAGCGTTTCGGCAGCGCTTTCCAGTTCCTCGCGGTACCCGGTAAAGGCTCCGCCGCCCTTGAGGGGCATCGGCATGTCCGGACGCAGGCTTTCCACCCGAGCCACAGCGACTTCCAGTCCCGGCATGTCCGGCGGCAGGGGAACCGGTATGACCATATCCGCGTCTCGTGCGGCTGTCCGGGGACCGAGAACCACTTCCGCGTTACACTCTGCAAGGGCGGTTTTCAGATCGTTCGGCATGGTGATCATGCCGGGTGCGGCGACGACTTTGTAGCCGGTGAAATCGCGGGTTTCAGGACGCAGAATATCTATGGACAGTCCAAGCTTGCGCAGTGCCTTGTAGGCGTCGAACACCAGCTGGAAATAGCTGAGCCCGGCACCGTGCGGCTGGGTGGCCCAGGCAAAGTCGGCGTCATAGTCGAAGATCAGGGCAACCGGTGCTTGGCGCACAGACACATCCGGCGCGGCCCGCAATTCGTCCGCGACCTGCCGGGCCTCGATAAGGGCCGGGGCATCGGCATTGTCCGGCCGCAACATGCCTGCGTGCATTTGCTCCTGGGCAAACGGGGCCTGCCGCCAGCGGAAATAACAGACCGCTTCTGCCCCATGGGCATAGGCCTCCCAGGCCCAAAGCCGCACCATGCCGGGCAGCGGTGCCGGATTGTAAGGTGCCCAATTGACCGGTCCCGGCTGCTGTTCCATGACCCACCAGCGGCCCTTGCCGACGGCGCGGTAAAGGTCGTGATGAAAGGCCTGAAAGTCGGGATCTCCCTGACGGGCATAGGCGCGTTGATGCTCGGCCGATGCCCCGATCCGGTCCTCAAGGAACCCGAGCGGGTAACTGTCCCAGGTGGCGATTTCCAGATCGTCGCCCACCTTGAAGTGATCGAAATCCGTGATCCTGCCCATATAGTTGTGGCTGATCGGAGCATCGGAATTCGCCCGGATGATCTCAACCTGCCGCTTGTTGAAACTGACCACCTGGTCTGACGAAAACCGCCGGAATGCAAGCGCATGAGACGGGTTCGGTTCGGTGACCGTCAAGTTCGGCAGGTCGATCTCGGCAAAGGTGCGGTACTCCATGGACCAGAAGACGTTGCCCCAGGCGCGGTTGAGCGCACCGATGGTGCCATAACGTTGTTCCAACCAAACCCGGAATGCATCAGCAGCGGCGACGGAATAGGAAATCGTGGTGTCGTGACAGCCGTATTCATTGTCGGTTTGCCAGGCCGCGACATGCGGGTTCCGGCCATAGCGTTCGGCAACCAGTTTGACGATGCGGTCGCTTTCGGACCGGAAGCCCTCATGGGAAAAGCAATAGTGACGCCGGGAGCCGAACTTGCGCGGCTGGCCGCTTGCGTCAACGGCGATCATGTCCGGATGCTTGTCGACAACCCAGCGTGGCGGTGTTGCGGTCGGTGTGCCCAGGACAACTTTCAGGCCGGCGGTTCCGAGTGTGTCGATGGCCCGGTCCAGCCAGTCGAACTGAAGGTCCTCCGGCGTGGGCTCCAGCCGCGACCAGGCAAATTCACCGATGCGAACCCACGTCAGGCCGGCATCCTTCATCCGGCGGGCATCGGCCTCCCAGATTTCCTCAGGCCAGTGTTCGGGATAATAACATGTGCCAAGTGTGCGTTTCATGATTTGCTCTAAAGCCGGACGCGGTGTTCCGCTTGACCTTTGGTCGATGTCTCAGCGGCAAAGGTCTTGCCTTCGCTATCGCCAGTCAGCCCGCCTTCGGTCGCGGTTGTTACGAAAAGAGTTCTCAGATCGGCACCACCAAAGGCCGGGCAAGAAATCTGTTCAGCGGGAAAATCAATTGCTTCGATGAAGGACCCATCCGGAGCATACCGAGCGACCCGGTGCGCGCCCCATTGTGCATTCCAGAGATATCCGTCCGCATCGACGACCGAACCGTCGGGATTCAACTTCTCGGTTCCAAGATCGACAAAGACGGTTGGCTCGCCCACCGGCCAGCCATAAGGGTCGAGCATGGTTTTCTGAATGATGCCCGTTACCGTGTCGGTGAAATAAGCGGTTTCGCCGTCCGGGGAAAAGCAGATCGAATTGGTGATCGTCAAATCGGAATAAAGCTGCCGCAACTCTCCGCGAAAGTACCGGTAGATACTGCCTGCACCAGTTTCAGCACGTTTTCCCATGGTTCCGATCCAAAACCCGCCATAGGGGTCTGCGCGGCCGTCGTTGGACCGGGTCACCGGATTGTCTGCCTCCAACGGGCACAACATCTGCTCGGCCCCGGTTTCCAGGTCGAACAGAAAGAGCTTGCTTTCACTGGCGATCACCAGGGCATGTTCACTGATCCACCCAGCGACAGAAACATGTTCCGGAAACCGCCATGAGAGTTCTTCATCGCCGCTCCGGCTCAGCAGTTTGTTGTTGAGAATGTCGAACCAAAACAACTGCTGGCGCTGAGGATGCCAGATCGGTCCTTCCCCCAAAAGGCATTGCCTATGATCGTAGATCGACTTCATGTCCCTACTCATGCGATGTTACGGCAGCATCATACGCAGTGACGATGGCCTCAGCCCGGGCTTTGATCTCATCAACCGTAAATCCCGGCTTGAACAGTGCCGTCCCAATTCCAAAACCGGTCGCGCCAGCTTTTAGCCAATGATCGAAATTGTCCGGCCCTGCTCCACCAACTGCGTAGGTCTTCGTTCCCTTCGGCAAGACGGCGCGCATGGCACCGAGACCTTCCGGCCCGATAAGCGTGGCTGGGAAAAACTTCAAACCATCAGCTCCGTTGCGGAGCGCGCTGAAACATTCTGTGGGTGTCATCACACCCGGAAAGGATGACATGCCCTCCGCCTTTGTGATGCGGATGACGTCCGGATTGCAATCCGGCGAGACGATCAATGTGCCTCCGGCGGTTTTAACCTGATGAACCTGCTCAGCTTCCAGAACAGTTCCAGCACCGATTTCAGCTCGCTCGGAATAGGCTTTCGCCATGGCCTCAATACTCTTGAGCGGCTCCGGTGAATTGAGAGGAACCTCGATCTTGGTGATGCCGGCCTCTATTAAAACCTCTGTAACCGGCAAGGCCTCAGAAGGCATTAGTCCCCGCAGGATCGCGATGATGTGTCGGCTCATTTTGTTTCTTTCAGGTGTGCTTCATAGGCCAAGCTTAGACCCTTGACCGTATAACTTTCAGCGTCCAGTAACGCGCTCTGGTGCCCGAGGATACCAAGCGCTGCTTCATAAACTCGGGAGAGCTGATCCTTGCCCAAGATTGCTGTTGTCTTTAGATCAAACTCTGATGCGACTGCGGCAAGTTCAGCTCCGATAAGCAGACCTGAAAGGCGGCCAGTCGCGGCTTCGGGAGTTTGCCCTGCAATCAGACTGGAGGCCCGAATTCCAAAGAGCTCGCCTGTCAGTCGCTCTGGAGACCTGGTGATCTCTTTGACTGCCACCTCAAAGCTTGTGTCGCAAAACCCCTCTTGCGCCAAGCTATGCTGCAGGACGGATTTGTCTTTCAAAAGGGCGAAGACTTCGCCCGTCATACACGTGCGAAACCTGGTGATGGTCCCCTCCTCCAATACCACCCACTTGGTATGGGTCCCCGGCAGGCAAATTAGACCGGTATATGAGGGATGATCAGACAAAAAACCGGCAATCTGGGTTTCTTCGCCGCGCATCACATCTGGCGGTACCATCTGTTTGATACCGGGAAGGATATGGACCGAGAGCCGTGGATCGACCGGCTCCACGATTGTCGCGTTGCCGACACCGGGAGGCGCGCAAGGTGTCTCCCTATAAGGCGCCTCCCGCCATCCTTGCCGCGACCCGGCCATACCGCAAATGATAACAGGAGTTGTTCGGTTCTCGGGCAGGCACGCGTCGACCAGCTCCAGAAGAGCGCCTTCAAAGTCTTCCGGTGCGAGTGTGCTCATTCCTCTGGCCGACGCTTTGTGCAAAACCGTATTGTTTGCAGCGTCAAGCGCCCAAATCCGCAGATTGGTCGTTCCCCAATCAGCAGCAATCCAGGCAATGTCATCCTGTCCACTCATCCGGTCACCACAACCCCGCCATCGACCACGAGAGACTGACCGGTCATTGCCTTGCTGGCTTTTGAGGCAAGGAACAGGACAGGATCAACCATGTCTTCAGGCGCCAACTCCTCCTTGAGACACTGGCGATCAATATGTGCAGCAAGGCCTTCCGGAGTGACCCACATGTCCTTTTGCTTCTGGGTGAGAACCCAGCCGGGAGCTACAGCGTTGACGCGAATACGGTCCGGGCCAAACTCTCGCGCCAGGCTCCGGGTCAATCCGTTGATGCCAGAATTGGCTGTGGTGTAGGCCGGGTATCCGGCGTTGCCCATCATGTAGGAGATTGATGTGAAGTTGATGATCGATCCGCCTCCGGCGGCTCGCATGCCGCCGACGACGTGCTGGCAGGCAAAGAAATAGGCTTTCAAGTTGATCGCCTGGGACCAATCCCAAAAGTCCTCATCGACCTCTTCCGTGGTATGGCGCTTGTCATTGGCAGCGTTATTGACCAGAACCGTGATTGGCCCGTTTGCCTTCATTGCCTCATCCATTGAGGCCTTGAGCGCACTCATGTCGGTGATATCGCACGGTAAAAACACTGGCCGGTTGCCATGTTTTTCTTCCATTTCATCGCAAAACGCAGTCGCATCGGACCGCTGAACGAAGGCAACGTTGGCCCCTTGCGCCAAGAAACCATCCGTCAGAGAGGCGCCGATGCCGGACCCACCGCCGGTGATGAAAACCGAGCTGTCTTTGAGATCCGGAAAAATCGCGTACATTCAGTGGGCCCCTTGTGTTTGCGGCTTAATAAAACCGAAAAGATTTGCTCAATTTGGCAGACGCTGGCCTTCGATAACCCAGATTGTGTCCGGGAACCGCCAGGGCAGTGTCAGGCCGTGCGACATCAAATACCGACCGCTGACCGTGAGATCTTGATGCTTCAAAAGCGGCGCGCCACGGGACAAGCTATGCGCCTCCTCGCGGTTTGCCAGCGTTATCGTGTAAACTGCATCTGGGTCCAGACCCGACAAACGGATCGGACGCGGCAAAATTTGATCCGAAGGCCGGGTCAGGGCGGCAAAAGCTGCGAACCGGTTCCCGGCTTCCGCCACCTGTATCTCCGCGATGATTGCCGGATCGGTCACGTCGAGACGCAGGATGTCCGCCTCCATCAACCAATACCGGTTGGCCCTCCACCAGTCGGTCACGGCCTTCAGCGTCCGTGCTTCATCATCGGTTAGCTCGCGCGGGTCCATTTCAAAACCCATGTGCCGCTGGGCTGCGGTCCAGGCGCGCATCGACATGCCGATCACCCGGCCTGAAGTGTGGCAGTGACGTGGACCGACATGCGATCCGGTCACGGACGCGGGCAGGAAAAGCGCTGCATCGTGCTGAATGCGCTGACGCTCCAACGCATCGTTGCTGTCGGATAGCCAAACCCGCTGCGTGCGTTCCAAAATACCAAAATCGATCCGGCCTCCGCCGGACGAGCAGCTTTCAAATTCAACATGCGGGCAGGCTCTGCGTAGCTGATCGATGAGGGTGTAGACACCTTCAGTCTGCGCCGCATCGACTACCGGCAAAACCCGGTTGTGATCCCATTTGACATAGCCAACGGCATGGCTGCCAAGAACTGCCGACATCTGGCTAAAAAGATATTGGCGAACGTCCTCGCGGGCCATGTCGAGCACGAGCTGCTGGCGGCCGCGTGTCTGGTCTTCTGGCCCCAGGACCCAGTCCGGATGAGCGCGGTAGAGATCGCTGTCCTCATTGACCATTTCCGGCTCGTACCAGATGCCGAATTCCATGCCTAAAGACGTGATGTGGTCAATGAGCGGCGTGAGCCCATCCGGGTATTTGCGCGGATCAATGGTCCAGTCCCCAAGAGAGGACGTGTCATCGTCGCGTTTGCCGAACCAGCCGTCGTCAAGTACGAAGCGTTCCGCACCAAGCTCCGCGGCCCGGGCGGCGATGGCTTTCAGCTCATCGAGTTTGTGGCCGAAATAGACGGCTTCCCAACAATTGTAGTGCACCGGGCGCGGCGTTCGAGCATTCTTGACAATCTGCGTGCGGACATGCCGCTGAAACCGGACTGCGGCCCCGTTGAAGCCATCACCAGAGTATGTCGCATAAAGCGGCGCTGTCTCAAACGACGTGCCCTTGCGCAGGCTGGCCGAGGCGTGTCCGAACTGGATCTGCCGCCGGCCATCCGCCAGTTCCTCTGCGACCATTTTATGGCCTCCGGACCAGCCATAGTGAAAAACATAGGCGTCACCAGTGGTATTGGAGGTTCCAGAATTACACACGATTAAGCCCGGAAAGTGGGCATGGTCGGTCCGGCCCGTCCGGTTGTCCCGGACGCGTGCGCCGGGGGCAAAGGGCAGGCGGTTGGTCAGGAATTCCGAGCACCAGCGGCCGGAAAACTCGATCATCTCGTTTGTATAGGCGGGAACCGGCAGGACAGGCGCGGCCAGCCACTCGACAACGATGCCGTCATTGCTGCGAAGATGGGTTTGCAGTTTCAGGAGCGAGGTGTCGGCCGTCAGCCTGAGACCAAATGTCAGCGACAGACCGCAGTCTTCGTCAGAGTAAACCAGTAACAACTCATTGCCGGACTGCTCTTCCGATTGAAAGCTGAAGCGTGGGGCCAAAACCTTTCCAGCGGCGTCCCGTGCCGCAAGCCCTGACTGTCCAGGAAAGGTTCTTGAAGCTTCCGGGTTCAAACTGAGTGGAGCATTTTCATCCACCATGCCGCCGGTCACATCCATGACCGCAGCTTCCGCCGGAACCTGCAGGTTTTCGCTCTCCGGCAGGGCCGGACCCCAGTAGACAACCTCCGGCAAACCAGCATTGCGGCATGCCAGGACCAGACTCTGATGCTGGTCGCCAAGATGCCAGGTCTTGATCATTTCACGGCCCCAAGCGTCAAACCGGCGATGAAATGCTTTTGCATCATGAAGAACATGGCAACCGGGGGCAGAGCTGCGACGATGGAGCCCGCGCTCATCAGGTGATAGGCGGCCCGGTATTGGGCATTGAAAGAGGTGATCCCCGCGGTGACCGGCTGGCTTTCAACGCCTTGGGTCAGCACAATCGCCCAGAAGTAATCGTTCCAAATAAAGGTGAAGATCAGCACTGAGAGCGCGGCAATCGCCGGCTTCATCAGGGGCAGGACGACAAACCAGAAGATCCGCCATTCTGCAACGCCTTCCACCCTTGCTGCTTCGATCAACTCAAACGGCAACGCCCGGATGAAATTACGCATGAAAAGCGTACAGAACCCGGTCTGGAACGCAATGTGAAACAGCACCAGTCCGGTGATCGTGTTGTAGAGCCCCAACTGCAATGTGAGATCGCGGACCGGGACCATCAGGATCTGGAACGGCACAAAGTTGCCGGCGACGAACATGAAGAAGATCCAGATGTTGGCTCTGAACTTATAGATACCGAGCGCAAACCCTGTCATGCAAGACAGCGCCACAGCACCTATCACTGTAGGAATCGTGATCTTGAACGAGTTCAGGAGATACTGCGGCATGTCCGATCCGGTAAAGACCAGACCGTAATTTGTGAAACCCTCAAACGACGAGGGCCAGCCCCAATAATTGGCATTCGCAAAATCAGCGTCAGGTTTGACCGAGAAAATGGCGACGGCGATCAGGGGCAGCAGCCAGAGGATCAGCGCAAGCGGCAACAAGGTCTGATAAGTGATCTGCCAAGAGCGCGGTGTGCGTTCGATGGGTGTCGGAAACATCTCAGCGCGCCTTTTCTTCCTTGTACATCGACCATAGGAAGTAGGCGATGAACATCAGCATGATCAGGAAAAGGACAACCGCAATTGCCGCGCCATATCCCATCCGGAAACCGTATTCAGACAGGGCAACCTCGAACATATAGAAGCTGAGCACGCGGCTCGCGCCAAACGGTCCGCCATTGGTCATGATCGAAATGAGGTCGAAGGACCGGAGCGCACCGATAATGGTTACGACAAAGGCAATGAAGGTTGCCGGACGCAGCTGGGGAATGATGATGTACCAAAGCATCCGCCAGCCTTTGGCACCATCGAGACGCCCCGCCTCAATCTGTTCCGGATCAACGGCATTTAAGCCCGTGAGATACAGGATCATGCAATAAGCAGTCTGTGGCCAGAGCCCGGCAACGATGATACCGATGGTCACCCAATTCTCGTCCCCCAGAACATTGATCGGCGGGAGACCGACAGATCCGAGCAAAACGTTCAAGATGCCGAAGGTTGGGTCGTAGAACCAAGTGAAGACCAGTCCGACGACCACTTGAGAAATCACGAAGGGAAAGAAAAACAGCGACTTGTAAAGCCGGATACCAGTCACTGTCTGGTTCAAAAACAACGCAATGAAAAGGCCGGCAGGGATCGCGGCCAGATATAGAACAAGCCAAATGACGTTGTTTTTGAGGGACGTATAAAACGCGTCATCCCAGTAGAGCTCTTCGTAATTGTAAAGACCAACATACTCCGCTTCTCCAAGTCCATCCCACTCGTAGAGCGACAAGTTGAAGGACTGGAAGATTGGAAAGATGACGTAAAACAGGAAAAACAGGATTCCCGGGGCTAGAAAGAGCCAAGGCGTCAACTGTTGCTGGTTCCTGTGCCACCAAGATGTTTGGTGGCCGTCTGTCGTGTAGGCCATTCGGAAACTCGTTGGAAGAGATCGTCTCTGGCTCTGCCGGCTGGCAGAACAGGAGTTTAAGGCAGGGTGCCGAAACACCCTGCCCGTTTCATCAGATCGGAGTTAGTCCTTGTAGATGCGCTTGGCCGACCGGTCTAAACGGGCCAGGATCTTGTCCAGATTGTCCGGCTTGACCATGAACTCCTGCATGCCTTCCATTGCAACTTTTGCCATTTCAGCTGGAGCATCCCGATCGAAGAACTGCGCGACACCGCCGGGCGAGTTTGTCGATAGCATTTCAAATCCCTGCTCCAGGAATTTGTCCTGATCGACGGAGGATTTGGCGTTCACCGGAAGCTGCCCAAGATTCTTTCCGTCGTTGATCCATGTCTGCACGTCCGGAGACACCACATACTTCAGGAACTCGCGGGCATTGTCCTTGTTCTGCGCATTGGCCGGAATGTGGAAGGTATCGGTTGGCGCGTCTTCGGCCTTTTCAATACCCGGCGTGATTTCGACAAACTGGTAAAAATCCAGCTGATCATCAGTGAGGCCAGCATCGCGCAGCGGTGCAACGGCGAAGTTGCCCATCAGGTAGGCTGCAGCATCGCCCTGAACCATGAACGGCAGCGCTTCCTGCCAGCTGTAGGTCTGATGATTGTCGATGAAGGCGCCCATGTCGATGAGTTCGCGCCAATTGGCGAATGTCGCCCGGACCTTTTCAGAATCCCACTTTTCCTTACCCTGCAGCAGATCCATGTGGAAATCGAAGCCATTGGTGCGCATGTTCAAGTAGTCGAACCAGCCACCGGCAGTCCAAAGGAACTTGGTGCCGATCGTGTAGCACTTTTTGCCAGCATCAATGATCTTCTGGCAGTTGGCTTTTTCCTCTTCCCAAGTGGTCGGCTCAGAAAGGCCCAGCTCGTCGAAGATGTCTTTGCGGTAGTAAACACCCCATTGATAGTAGGTGTAAGGCACACCCCACTGCTTGCCATCAATAGTCAGCGCACCTTTTGTGGATGCAAGGTTTTCACCGATTTCGGTGCCGTCCCACAGGTCGGACACATCTTCGAACAGCCCAGCTTCGACATAGGGACGCATCCGGTTTGCCGCATACCAGGTTGCAACATCCGGAGCGTTCGCCGTCAGAAAATTGCGGATCTGGGTCTTGTAAGCTTCCCGGTCAATCACTGTGGTCTCAATGTTGAGATCCGGATTTTCTGCCTGGAAATCGGCAATCATCTTTTCCATCGTCGCCCGGGGAGCCGGGTTGGATGTGTCCAAGAAAATTTTGAGATCACCGGTCAGGCCGTCAGCAAATGCGCCGCCGGTCGCCGTTGCAAAAAATGCAAGAGCTGCCGCGGACGTCTTCAACATGGAACGCATGGTTTCCTCCCTTAAGGTTCCATTATTTGGAACTTAGTTTTGTATATTGATACCTTGCGGGTGAGCGGTTACGTTGTCAACAGGCTCGACGATAAGAAACGGGTCAGGAGGAGAGCTCACATGAACAAACACGCCACCGGAGATGGGACGGTCGGCAAAGCACTTGATGTGCTGGAGATGGTATCAGCCAAGGGCCGGCCGGTCCGGTTCTCCGAATTGCTCAATGAAAGCCCCCTGCCCAAGGCAACGCTCTACCGGCTGCTGCAAACCCTGGTTAGCCAAGGCATGCTCTCCTACGGAGATGAGCAGCAGACCTATGCGTTGGGTATCCGCCTTGTCCGGCTCGCCCATCAGGCCTGGCGCCAAAGTTCCATTGCACCAATCGCGCGGCCCATCGTTTCCGCTTTGTCAGAGACCGTCGGCGAGACGGTACACCTGGCGCAACTGGACAACGGACAAGTGCTTTATGTCGACAAACGCAACGCAAAAGATCCCATCGACATGTATTCCCAGGCGGGAAAGGTCGGCCCGGGATACTGCACGGGGGTCGGCAAGGCCCTGATGGCGTTTCTCGAGCCAAGTGACCTCGATCAGGTGATCGCCAAACAATCCTTCTATCGCTACACCCCGGCAACGCTGGCCGACGAAGCCTCTCTGCGCGCTGATTTGGACACTATCCGCCAAGAGGGCATTGCTTACGACCGGGAAGAGCATGAACCGGAAATCATCTGTATCGCAGCACCGATTTTGTCACCAAAGGGCCGTCCGATTGGCGCGCTTTCGGTGACAACATCAACCCGGCGCAAAAGTCTTGATGAATTGAACGAAGCAAAGCCTGCGCTTTTGAAGGCTGCATCTGAAATTGCCGCAGCTGTCTCGGACTGGCAGTTTCCAGGATAATTGTTCCCAGGGAGGGGAGAAGAACTTCATGTCTGGTGTCACCTTAGACGGAGCCGTCAAAAAATACGGTGAGGTTCAGGTCATTCACGGTGTCGATCTTCAGATTGAACATGGTGAGTTCTGTGTATTTGTCGGACCGTCCGGCTGCGGAAAATCCACACTCTTGCGCATGATTGCCGGCCTTGAGGAAACCACAGGCGGAAAAATTTCCATCGGCCAGAGGGACGTGACCAAATCCGATCCGGCCGAACGCGGTGTCGCGATGGTGTTCCAGACCTATGCCCTTTATCCGCACATGACGGTCGAGGAAAACATGGGCTTCGGCCTCAAAATGAACGGGCACCCGAAGGCCGAGATCAAGGAGAAGGTCGGAGAAGCGGCGCGTATCTTGAAACTCGAGCCTTATTTGGCGCGCAAACCAAAGGCCCTTTCAGGCGGCCAACGCCAGCGTGTTGCCATTGGACGCGCCATTGTTCGCGGACCGGAAGTCTTCCTGTTCGATGAGCCGCTGTCGAACCTTGATGCAGAGCTGCGCGTTGATATGCGGGTCGAGATTGCCCGGCTGCACAAGGACATCGGCGCTACCATGATCTATGTGACCCACGATCAGGTCGAGGCTATGACCCTGGCCGACAAGATCGTGGTTCTGCGCGCCGGGCGAATCGAGCAGGTCGGCTCCCCGATGACGCTCTATTCCGATCCGGACAACAAGTTCGTCGCCGGTTTCATTGGCTCACCGTCGATGAATTTCATCGAGGGGACCGTCCAAGATGGCAGCGTTGCCATTCCGGCATTTGGTGGTTTGACGGTCGAGCCATCCGTTGCACTTCCAAAAAATGACGACAAGGTTCTGGTCGGCCTCCGCCCGCAGCATCTGGTGATCAGCGAGACGGACGAGGGCGCGAAGGTTGATCTTTCCGAACAACTGGGCGGTGTCGCGTACTCCTATCTTGTTTGCCAAACGGGAGAACGCGTCATCATAGAAACAAAGGGCGAAGACGTCCCGAGACCGGACAGCACCGTTGCAATCACGTTTGATCCCGCCAACGCCTTTTTCTTCGATGCCAAGACCGAACAACGGCTCCGTTGAGTGCAAGTTTTGCGCTCTGCGAATTTTCTGATGGAAGACGCCAATAGGCAGTGGTTTTAACGCCGAGGCGTCAAACTGAAAATTTGCTTGTGATCACAAGCTTCAAGTCAATCATTTTAAGTTGACCGGCCGACGGCCATCGGCTTTTTTAGCGATGATGGTTCTCAGACGCCAAAGGCCGACGAGATGAAAAGGGAACACGGTGCGGCGTAGCCAGTAGGCACCAAATCCGTGACTGCCCCCGCAACTGTGAGCGGTGAGCGACCCCGTAAAACACCACTGGACACATCGTCCGGGAAGGTTCGGGAGAGTTACGACCCGCGAGTCAGGAGACCTGCCATCACCGGAGCAGATGCTGCGCCGGATCTTCAACTTGATGCGGGCGGGGCGCCCGGCTCGGAGCATATGATGGCAAAGCGGTCACCACCGCCACCACGTCGTTTTGTTTGGCGCGCCCTTCTTTGTGGCGGAGGGCCAAATGAACCATCGAATAACTGTTTGCACATCCTGCCGGCGAAAGGGCACGGAAACACGTCCGGGTTTTGAGCTGATTGAACGGCTCCGACACGCCCTACTTGCCGCTGACGACACAATGCCCGAAACCTTCGACGTTTCAGGTGTCGCCTGCATGGCGGGGTGCGATCGGCCGTGTACGATCGCCTATCACGGCACGAGCAAGGCCTCCTACCTTTTCGGGGACATTGATCCAGAGACCGATGTCGATGATCTCGTCGCGTTTGCAAAACAATACGCCTATCTCGGCGACGGATGGTGTTCGTCTGTCGACCGTCCAGGCAAGTTGCGGAAGTCTACGCTGGCGCGGATACCCGCCACCGGCGCGGCATTCGAAGAGCAGAAAGCGCGCGCTTCGTGACCGCAGCAACCCTCACCGCCAAAGACCTATCTTGGTCGCCAAAGCACCATGGTGACATCCTGCTGCGATCGACCAGCTTCCATCTTGAAGCGGGCCGTGTACTCGGAATTGTTGGACCGAACGGTGCCGGCAAAACGACCCTGCTCAGACTGCTTTACCGGTTTTATCGACCGGTCACAGGTCAGGTTCTGGTTGACGGTGAGGACATCTGGAGCCTTTCCGCCCGCGAGACTGCACAGCGGATTGCCGCCGTCTTGCAGGAACAACCGAGTGACTTTGCACTCACCGTCGGTGAGATCGTGGCTCTTGGGCGGACACCGCACCGGCGCGGGTTTGCCGGGACGACAGGCTCCCATGATCGGGACATCATCGAGAACGCCTTGGACCGGCTGGACTTGCACGGACTGGCTGGCCGCCAGCTTGGAACCCTCTCAGGCGGAGAGCGTCAGCGTGTCATGGTGGCCCGTGCCTTGGCGCAAGAACCACGGCTGTTGATCCTGGATGAACCAACAAACCACCTCGACATCCGTCATCAGCTGGAAGTTCTGGACCTTATCCGCAGTTTGCCCCTGACGATTGTCACCTCGCTGCACGATCTGAACCTTGCTACTGGGTTATGCGACGATGTTGTGCTTCTCCAATCGGGCCGTCAACTCGGCTTCGGATCCCCTGCGCATGTTTTGACGGAAACGACTGTTTCCCAGGCTTTCCAGGTTGACGCCCGGCGCGAGCGCCTCACCCCCAGCAACAATGATCATCTGACTTTTCATATTCAAAAACAGGGAATTTAACTCATGAAGAAAACATTGTTGACCGGCCTGGCACTTGCTCTTTCTGCTGGGATTGCGGCCGCGGAAACCAGTGTCCAGAGCTGCGACCGTGTGGTGACCTTCGATGCGCCACCGCAACGCGCCATATCCAACGACGTCAATTTGACAGAGATGATGCTGGTCCTCGGTCTTGAGGACCGAATGGTGGGCTATACCGGGATCTCGGGCTGGAAAACGCTTGATGAAGAAATGCGGGCAGGTGTCCAGGAACTTCCGGAGCTGTCTTCCAAATATCCGTCCAAGGAAGTGATTATCGGCGCGGATGCCGACTTCTTCTTTGCCGGCTGGAACTACGGAATGAAAGTCGGTGGTGAGGTCACGCCAGAAACGCTCGAACCTTTCGGCGTGAAGGTTTATGAGCTCACCGAATCCTGCACCCACATCATGGACAAGGACAAAGCCAGCATCGAGGACATGTATGCTGACCTGTTGAATTTGGGGCGTATCTTTGACGTTGAAGAGCGTGCCGAAGCCCTCGTGGCAGGATACCGCTCGGATCTTGCCGCGTTCAAGCAGGACCTCAAAACAGGCGAACCACTGCGCGTGTTTGTTTATGATAGCGGAGAAGACACCCCGTTTACCGCCGGGCGCTATGCCATGCCGACCGCACTCATCGAAGCTGCCGGCGGCAAGAACATCATGGATGATTTTGAGAAAAGCTGGGCCACCGTCACATGGGAAGAAGTGGTTGAACGCAACCCGGAAGTCGTCGTGATCGTCAACTACGGCGAAGTCACTGCAGACCAGAAACGTGCGTTCATGATGACCAACCCGGCTTTTGCAGATCTCGACGCCGTCAAGAACGACCGCTTTGTCACGCTGGAGTATGTCGAGGCGACACCAGGACCGCGCAACATCAGGGCTGTCAAAACGCTCGCTGAAGCCTTCTGGAGCGAGTGAGACCGTGAGCGAGACGAGGACTGTTCAAAGAATACCCTTCCTGTCTGGAAACAGGCTGATAGGCGGTCTTGGCGGGCTGGTACTGCTCCTTGTCTCGCTCTCTTTCGCGGTTTCGGTGGGCGCTGTTCAGATCGAACTTGGAACCGTTTGGGGCGTATTCCTCAACAAACTGTCTCCTGGAATGATTGAACAGACTTGGTCGCAAGGCCGTGAAGCGATTGTCTGGGAAATCCGTTTTCCAAGAGCCCTGCTTGCCATGATGGTGGGCGCGGGGCTGGCCATCGTCGGAGCAAGTCTCCAGGCGGTGACCCGCAATCCGCTGGCGGACCCTCACCTTTTGGGAATTTCGTCCGGCGGCGCTTTTGGCGCAATTCTGGCCCTGCTTCATACCGGCTTGTTCATAGGTTTATTGACGGTCCCTCTGTTTGCATTTCTGGGGGCTCTGGGAGCCACCGCCGTTGTGCTGGGTGTTTCGCGGTTTGCCGATGCGACAAGCGCGGACCGTTTGGTGCTCGCAGGTGTGGCCGTGTCCTTCATTGTCATGGCAGCGGCAAACGGGTTGATTTTCTTAGGCGATCCTCGCGCAACTCATACGGTTGTGTTCTGGATGCTGGGAGGTCTGGGACTCGCCCAGTGGAGCCAGCTTGTCTACCCGCTCATCATCCTGCTTGCATGTGGCGCCTGGTTGATGTCGCAAGCGGCAGCTCTGAATGCCATGACGGTCGGCGACGAAACAGCCTCCACCCTCGGCATTCCGGTCGCCCGCTTCCGTCTCATCGTGTTTGTTGTCGGGGCCTTGATTACCGGCGTGATGGTCGCGTTCTCCGGCATCATCGGCTTTGTCGGCCTGATGGTCCCGCATGTTGTCAGACTGATTGTTGGTGGCGACTATCGCCGTGTTTTGCCGGGCTCCGCGCTGATTGGCGCGGTCTTTCTTCTTTGGGCCGACATTGCAGCCAGGACCGTCATGGCACCGGAAGACATGCCCATCGGTATTGTCACTGGTCTGGTCGGGGGCGTCTTCTTTGTTTGGCTCTTGCGGGGAAAAAGAGCGGCATAAGGAACGCCGCTCTTTCTAACATTCGATCTCGGCCGCGCGATCGTAATAACGCGATTTCCAAGTGTCTAAACCTGCCCTGCTGCCGTGGCGATTGCTTCGTCGGTTTGCTGCAAGTCCTCAGCTGAAAGCGCCAGGTGTGCGTAGAGCTTGCTGTCGGGTTTCAAGATCCCGCTTTGGCGCAGTGATGCGTTAAACGCTTTGGCCTGCGCCGCGTTGTTCTTCAGCGTGTCACGGTAGTCGCGCACCGGGTCTTCAGTAAAGACGACATCGAACAACATGGGTTCGCCAACGATCTGGTGAGGCACGCCCACAGCAGACAGATGCGTCGCGTAGCTTTGCATCAACCGCTCACCGTTTTTCTTAATCTCCTCGTAGGCGCCCGGACGCCGCAGAATTTCCAGCGTCTTCAAGCCCGCCACACTGGCAACGGGGTTGCCGCTCAGTGTTCCGACCTGAAACGTAAAACTCTTGTCACCGACAATTGCTTTGTCGAAATGCGCCATGATCTCGGAGCGGCCCGCAATAGCTGCGAGCGGAAAACCGCCGCCAATGATTTTGCCGAGCGTGCACAGATCCGGCACGACGCCGTAGTATTCCTGCGCACCGCCATAAGCGAACCGGAAGCCGGTGACCACTTCATCAAAGATCAGAACGATTTCATGCTTGGTTGCCAGATCCCGCAAGGTCTGCAGAAACCCCGGAGCGGGTGGGATCAACCGCTGCAAAGGCTCCACAATGATACAGGCGATTTCGCCGGCAAATTCCTCAACCAGACACGTGACGAAATCTGCGTCGTTGAACGGTGCAATCAGCATGTTGTCACGCACGCTTTCCGGGATTCCGGCGGAATCTGGAACGGCTTGCGGGAAATTGACAAGCGCCTTGGGTGCAAGGCTCATCAAGGCTTCGCCGGACATGCCGTGGTAGCCACCCTCGAATTTGAGGATTTTGTCTTTCCCCGTAAAGGCGCGGGCGAGCCGCATAGCGTACATGTCCGCTTCTCCGCCCGTCGACACGTACCGGACCTGCTCGGCGCAGGCCATGGCCTCGACCAAGACTTCAGCAAGCTCAATGCCAGCCGCATTGTTGGTGAAGAACGTCATGCCCTTGCCAAGCTGTTCTTGCACCGCGTCCAGAACTTCCGGATGACCATGACCCAGAATCATGGGGCCGGATCCGATCAGATAGTCGATGTACTCTTTGCCATCTTCGTCCCAAACTCGCGAGCCCTTGCCTTCGCGCAAGATCAAAGAGGGATCGAAATTTCCGAACCCGGCCGCAGGCAGGACTTCGGCTGCACGGTTTTTCCAATCGGATTGCGAGATGTTCGTTTTCATGGGCGTGCCTCTCAGGCTGGCCTTATGCCACTAGGTCGAGAATGGGATCTCCGAGCACATCCGGATCGGGCGACACACCCAATCCCGGACCACTTGGAGGAGAAATGAAACCACCGGTCCGCGATGGCGCTGCAGGATCAATTCTGGGTGCAACATAGCCGGACAAATCGCAGACATTCATGATGCCCTGGCGGGGCGTTGCGGCGGCGACATGAAGCGCTGCAGCTGTTGCGATGTCCGAACCCCAGGTATCCTCAACACACATGCGCGCGCCGGCATAAAGACACAGATCCCGGGCCTTCCGGAGTTCGGTAATACCACCGAATTTGGACAGTTTCAGAGCCACGGCATCCATGCAGCCAAGTTCATAGGCCTTCAAAAGGCTGGCAGTGTCATGGGCGTTTTCATCGAGCTTCATCGGCAAACCTGTGGCTGCTCTGACTGCAGCGCATTCTTCCAGCGTTTGGCACGGTTGTTCCAGCATGATGTCGAGGTCGGCAACGGCACGCCCGACGCGGGTTGCGTCCATCCGGGTCGCACCGCAATTCCAGTCGCCATAGACGATCGGGCCAGGACCAACTGCTTCGCGAACGAGCCGCAAGCGGGAAACGTCTGCTTGCCAATCATCGTCTGCGCCAAGTTTGACCTGGATCTGGGTCATGCCGGCTGCAATCGCGTCTTTTGCGATCCGGACCATGTCGTCCGGCGCAATGCATGTGATGGAGTGATAGAGCGGGAGTTCATCTGTCTGCAATCCGCCAAGCAGTGTGTAGATCGGCAGCCCGCAGGCCTTTCCGGTCAAATCCCATAGCGCAATGTCGATGGCAGATTTTGCATAGACATGACCGATCAGGTGCTTGTTGCAGGCCGCCATCGCAGCCTCCGCGCCAATCGGGCTCCGCCCAATCAGAACGGGCGCGAGTTCTTCAAGGGCCGGAGCAACACCATTGGCATAGGCGGGTAAATAATGAGGGATCGGGCAGACTTCGCCCCAACCGGAGACGCCTTGTTTGGTCTCGATGCGCACAACCATGCTGTCCACGGTGGCACAGGCCTTGCCGGATGCCATGTAGTAGGTCTCGTGGCTTGTCAGTGGAACCCGCCACAGGGACAGACCCGAGATTTCAAGATCGGGCACGTTTTTCATGCGGCGTCTCCATATACCGCGATCGGGTCGCCAAGAAATTCAGGATCAGGTTCGACACCGATGCCAGGGCTCTGGTCGAAATGAACCGAGCCTTCGACATTGCGCGCGCCCTGGCCGGGAACTGGATCAACAGCAAGATGCGCATGGCACAGCCAGCTTGCCAGTCTGTTGGCCTCCGGCGTTGCAGCCGCCAGATGTAAGGCGGCTGTGTCCGCGAACGCGGTTCCGCCCGTGTCTTCTATGTGCATCTGCCAACCGACCGAGATGCCGAAATCCCGGATCTGTTTCGCCTTGGTCAGTCCACCGACCCGATTCGGCTTGACCTTGACGCCCTGGCAGATGCCCGCCTTCCAGGCATCAAGATGATCTGCAAAGGAATGCAGACATTCATCCAGCATGATCGGTTGAAGCACTTTGGCGACCACAAGCGCACACTCCGCAAGCGTTTCACACGGCTGCTCGATCCAGTCGCGGGCCGTAACCGAGTTCAGCACCTGTACAGCGACACCTGGTGTCCAGGCCCGGTTCACATCGAAGGTCACCTGTTCGTCCGGCGCCAAGGCTGCTGAGATTGCCTCAATGCGTTCGATGTCGGCCTTGAAGTTGCTGCCACCGACCTTGGCTGAGTGGGTCTTGTAGCCCTTGGCACTGGCGGCCTGAATATCCGCGATCATTTCGTCTGGCGTACCAGTTGAAATTGAAGAGTTGATCGCGACCTCGGCAGGGGTTTCCGCTCCAAAGAGCCGCCAAAGCGGGGTGTTACTTGACTTACCGAGGATGTCCCAGCAGGCAATGTCCAAAGGTGCTTTTGCGTACGGGTGTCCGGGCAATTGCAGATCCATCGCGCGATTTACGGACTCCAGAGCCCGCGGGTCCTTGCCGATCAAGGCCGGTGCCAAGAGCTTAAGAGCTGCGCGCAAACCCGAACCATGGGCTGGCAGGTAAGTATGACCCCACGGGCACCCTTCTCCCCAGCCGGTGAAACCTTCGTCGGTTTCAATGCGCACGAAGGTGCTGTCGAGCCGCTCGAATTTCAGCCGCCCACCGGAAAGCCAGTAGGGTTTGGAGAGCGGCAGATCGATCTGCCAGACCGAGATCTTTGTGATCTTCATGCGGCCTCTCCATAGGTGGCGATCGGATCTCCAAGGGCTCCAAAGTCTGGGGCAACGCCGAGCCCCGGCATGTCGGAGGCGAAGAGCTTTCCACCCTCCGTCTTGGGAGCAGGAGTTCCTGTCGAGCGGGTGTTGTAATTGCAAAGGTCCGTGGTGTTTTGCAGATAATCCGCAGGAGTGGACGCTGCAAAATGGGCGAGCGTTGCGGTTGCGATTTCGCCGCCCCATGTATCTTCGGCAACAACCGGGATCCGGTTGTCGAGGAAAAAGTCCCGAACCCGCCGAGCCTTCGACAAGCCTCCAAGATTCGATATTTTCAGGCACACCAGATCCGCACCCTGATCGGCAACAATCCGTTGTGCGGCCAGCATGCCGGTCACGCACTCGTCGAGCTTCATTGGCAGATCGATCCGCCGACGGACCTGAAGGCACTCCTCATAAGTCCGGCAGGGCTGTTCGAAGATGAAGTCGAGATCCCGTGTTGCCCGGGCCACCCGGAGCGCATTGTCGACGCGCCAGCCCTGATTGGCATCGGCCATCGCTTTTTCGCTGGGTTTCAGAAGCGGAACGATTGCGCGGATGCGGTCTATGTCGCCGGACCAGTCCGCACCGACCTTGATCTGGAATTGCCGGTATCCCGCAGCCCGGTGCCGGTCCAGCTCGGCGATCGTCTCTTCGGTTCCTCTATGCGGCGCGACACGGTACATGGGCGCGCCGTCCGTGAGTTTTCCGCCGAGAAGAAGCCAAACCGGCGCATCGAGAGACTTTCCAAAAATGTCCCAGCACGCGGCGTCAAACGGGGCCTTGGCATAGCCGTGGCCCTGAATGGTATGATCAAGGATCTGCTCGATCCGGGCCACCTGCCTCGGATCTTCTCCGATCAGAACCGGCGCGACCAACCGCGCGAGCGCTTCAACCCCTTCAGAATGGGCAACCATGTAGTTCTCGCCGCAAGGCGTGAACTCGCCGCAGCCTTGCACACCCGCATCCGTGTCGATCACGACAACCGAGGCCTTTGCCACTGTAATGGCATTGCCCGCTCCCCAGCCGTATGCGCCATCGACATAGGGAAGATCTGTCTTGTAGACACGGATGCGGGTGATCTTCATGGGGTCACCACAATGTTGCCCGTGTGCTTCTTCTCGATGAAAGCGGTTTGCGCCGCGTGAAACTCCTTGAGTGGGTAGGTCGCGGCCAAAGCCGGCCTGATTTCATCGCGTTCAATGTACCCGACGATGTCTGAGAAGATATGCGGAGCAATAACGGTCGAGCCGGTAAATGTCAGGTCGCGCAGGTAGAAGGTTCTCAGATCGAGTTCCACAATCGGGCCCGCGATTGCGCCGGAGCACGTATACCGACCACCGCGTTTCAGAACATCGATCAAAGTGCCCCAGTAGGATCCTCCGACGATGTCCGCAACGACCGAGACCGTGTCTTCACCCATTGCTGATTTCAAGGCGGCTTTAAGGTCTGCCGGCGCCCGTTCAAGAACGTGATCCGCGCCGAGTGCCTTAACGTCTGCATGTTTGGCGGGCGACGCCAGAGCAATAACAGTCGCGCCCCGGCGTTTGGCAAGTTGGACCAAGGCCGATCCGACACCGCCCGAGGCGCCAGTCACCAGAAACGTATCCTTTGCACCTACATTGGCGCGGCTGAGCATCCCTTCTGCGGTCGTGTAGGAACAGGAAAATGTTGCCAGTTCTGCATCAGATAGTGTGCTGACTATGGGGCCTACATTCCGCGCGTCGACAACCGAATATTCGGCAAAGCCGCCGTTGCACTCGGAGCCGAAATAGCCGGTCTTGTCCATGTTGTCCGGATCGGACCAGTCGCGTAGCCAGCAGTCGACCATGACGCGCCTGTTCAACAGGTCTTCAGAAACTCCATCTCCCAACGCGACAACCGTGCCAACGGTATCGGCACCCTGGATACGCGGGAAGGTAATGGGTCTTCCGCCCCAAGTCGGGTCTTCCTCTGCGACTTCTTGATAGGCCCCGCCTGTGGTCGCCTCGGAGACTGTTTTTGAATACCAGCCGGAGCGGGTGTTCACGTCGGTGTTGTTGAGGCCGCAAGCTCCAACCTTGATGAGGACTTGCCCGGCTCCCGGTTCGGGTGTCGGCCAGTGTTCGTGCCAGACGATCTTGTCCAGACCACCATGTCCCTCAAGAACCATCGCTTTCATCGTAGCGGGAATGCTCATTCCGCAGCCATCCCGACCGGCGCATCTGTGCGCGGTAAAATGCTGTCCGGATCATACGCAGGGACATCGAGAACCCGCGCGGCTCGTGGCCCATTCATGACCACGACTTCCAGTTCGGTTCCCGCGTTCGCAGCCTCCGGTTTGACGTAGGCAAAGGCCAGGATCTTGCCGACTGAATGACCGTAGGCAATCGAGCTTGTTGCCCCGACGACCTTCCCGTCCATTAGGACAGCTTCTCCGCCATGGCCATCAGCAACGCCATCCGGCTCCACTTCAAGATAAACACAGACCCAGGGAAGTGCGCTTTCCGCGCTCTTTGCGGTTTCTTCACGGCCGAGGAAGTCACCCTTGTCCAGTTTGACAAAGCGCATCACATCCGCTTCCGGCAAAGTGACTTCGTTTGTCAGTTCACCAGCGCCTTTGAAGCCTTTTTCGAGCCGCAGAGCATTCATCGCAAAGGACCCGTAGTCCACGAGACCCAGACTTTCCCCGGTCGCCCAAAGTGCGTCGTACACCGCCAGCATGTCTTCCCGGGGAACATGGAATTCCCAACCAAGCTCGCCTGCATAGGACATGCGGAAGGCCCACAGTTTGCGGCCTGCCACTTCGATTTCTTGTGCCGTCAACCACCGGAACGACGCATTGTCCAGAGCGGCCGGGGTATTGGGAGCCAGAATATCGCGGGCCCGCGGCCCGTTCAGCGCCATCGCCCCCCAGTCGGTCGAGAGGTTTCGGACCGTTACGGTCTCACCGTCAAGGTGTTGGGCCAAGTGATCAAGGAGACGCTGTTCGAAGAACGCCGCGCAGACGAGATAGAACCGGTCCGGGCCAAGCCGCACCACGGTCAGCTCCAGCTCAATCCGGCCACGCCGGTTGAGCATATGGGTCAAGGCGATGCCGCCAACCTTTTTGGGAAGCTTGTTGGCAACGAGACGATCGAGATAGGCTTCTGCGTCCGGACCGGACACTTCGATCTTGGTGAAAGCCGAGATATCCATGATGCCGGCAGTGTCCCGCACGGCTTTCATTTCCTTCGCCACGACGCCATGCCACTCAGGCCGGTTGAAGGAATAATAATCACGCTGCTCCAGACCGTCCTTTGCGAACCAGCGCGGCCGTTCATGACCATAGACTTCTTCGTAAACCGCACCCTTGTCTTTCAAACGCTCATAAAGCGGGCTGGGTTTGATCGGCCGGCCTTCCAGGCGGTTGAAGTGCGGGAACGGAATTTCGTGGCGCAGGCAATAGTCTTCCTTGGCCTTGATCACCTGCCAATCCTTGTCGGCATAGTCGCCGAACCGGCGTGGATCAAACTCGCGCATGGAAATGTCGGCGGCGCCATGCACCATCCATCTGGCCAGTTCGCGTGTCAGACCCGGGCCCCAACCGATGCCGATCTGGGTGCCGCAGCAGCACCAGTAATTCTTGACACCTGGTGCAGGGCCAATCAGCGGATTTCCGTCCGGCGGGTGCGAAATCGCACCGTGAACTTCCCGCTTGATGCCGAGCTCTGCAAAAATCGGCATCCGGTCCATGGCGTTTTCCAGCCAGGGCATGATCCGGTCGTAGTCGGCGTCAAACAGCTCGTTTTCCGCTTCCCAAGGGCAATGATCTTCCCAAACCGTGTTCGGGTTTTCCTTCTCGTAAATGCCGATCAGGCCGGATTTCTGCTCCATGCGGATGTAGCCGGAGACCAGCTTGTCGTCGCGTATGACCGGGAGTTCTTTATCTAACTCCAGGAACTCCGGAACCGTGTCGGTGACGATGTAGTGGTGGGTCATGGAGGTCATCGGCAGTTGCAGGTCACTCCATTCACCCATCTGGCGCGCATATGTGCCGCCAGCATTCACCACATGTTCACAGGTGATGTCGCCAAGCTCGGTAAACACCTTCCACTCGCCCGTCGGCAGCTGCTTGATGTCCTTTGCCCGGCAGCGGCGAATGATCTTCACACCCAACTTCCGCGCACCAATGGCCAGCGCCTGGGTCACACCGGACGGATCCGCGTGCCCGTCATCCGGCGTGTGGAGCGCGCCGAGAACGCCGTCGAGATTGTAGTAGGGATGCAACTCCCGGATCCGGTCCGGCCCCACAAGTTCCATCGGAAATTGAAGCGCCCGGCCAACGCTCATGGTATGGCGCAGCCAATCCATTTCGTCTTCCGTATAGGCGAGACGGAAAGATCCACAGCCATGCCAGGTTACGGATTGGCCTGTCTCTTCTTCCAGCTGCCCGGAATAGAGATCAATGTTGTAACCGACGCATTTTCCAAGACCGAAGCTGGAAGTGGAATGCGTGATCTGGCCCGCCGCGTGCCAGGTCGACCCGGATGTCAATTCCGCCTTTTCCAAAAGCACAACATCGGACCAGCCTTCATGCGCCAGATGGTAGGCAAGGCCGCATCCCATAATGCCGCCGCCAACAATGACAACACGTGCCGAAGACGGCAGTTTCGTAGCTCCAAGTTCTGACACGTCACATCTCCATGGACCGTGATTTTTCGATGGACAGCGTAATTGTACAAATGTACTCTCGTCAATCATGAATGATATGAATGTACCAAAATCTGATTTGAAGGCACCGCAGACGGTGCTAGACGACCTGGCTGCCGAGCTTGAGGTGTTGACCCCAGAGCTGCGCAAGGCGGCAAGCTATGTGCTTGAAAATCCGAATGATGTCGGCGTCAGCTCAATCCGCGAGATTGCAGATGCTGCCGGGGTAAAACCCAACACATTTGTGCGCATGGCACGGTCTGTGGGTTTTGAAGGCTATGAGGACTTCCGGCAGCCGTTCCGCGAAGCGATCCGCAGCAGAGGTACAGATTTTCCGGACAGGGCGCGTTGGCTGCAGTCCCTATCCAAAGGCGGCCAATTGGGTGAGCTCTTTGCCGAAATGGCGGCCTGTGCAATCTCGAACATCGAGAACACTTTTGCGGCAACCGATGCGAATGCCATGAAAGCGGCCGCCGATGCGATCGTGAATGCGCGGCACACCTATGTGCTCGGCGTTGGCGTCAACAACTCCAACGCCCGCAACTTTACCTACCTTGCAGACATGGCCGTTGACACGATTTGGACGATCCCGCGTATGGGGTCTGTCGCAACAGACGACTTGGCCCGGGCAGACAAACGCGATGTGTTGCTCGCCATGACCTGCAAACCGTATCGAACCGACGTGATTGAAGCGGTTGAGGTTGCCCGCGAACAGGGCCTGACAATCGTCGCAATCTCGGACAGCCCAGCTTCCCCCATCGTGGTCGGCAGCGATCACGCCTTCATCATCGACGCCGAAACTCCGCAGTTTTTCCCCTCGTCCGTGTCAACGATCGCGTTGTTAGAAACGCTGCTTGCCTTTGTCATTGCCGACGCACCACCCGATGTCGTTGCAAACATTGAGAAGTTCCACACCCGCCGCCATGCCATGGGGCTCTATCAGGAAGAATGGAAGGACCGCTCATGAACGTTCACAGCCAGCTGATCCATTCGCTCGAAGCGCGGTACTACACCGATCCTGCTCACTTTGAGCGGGAGAAGGACGGCCTGCTGGCACGAACGTGGCAATTTGCAGGACATGCGTCTTTGCTGCAAAAACCAGGCGATTATTTCACGATCGACATCGCAGGTGAAAGTATTGTCTGCCTGAAGGATCGCGAGGGTGTGCTGCGCGCCTATTTCAACGTTTGTCAGCACCGGGCCCATCAGCTGGTTCAAGGCGAAGGCAACACCAAGCTGCTGGTGTGCCCTTATCACAGCTGGACTTATGAACTCACTGGCGGTCTGCGGTCCGGACCCAATGTCAAATCAGTCCCAGGATTCGACCGCAACCAAATTTGCCTGAGCACCGTCCAGATTGAGAATTTCTGCGGCTTCCTGTTTGTAAACCTAGATCCCAATGCCAAGCCTATGGACGAATGGTTTCCCAATGTTCGGGAAGAGCTGAGATCCTTTGTTCCGCATATCGATCGGCTACAGCCGCTCGAGTGGGTGGAAATCGAAGAAAACTGCAATTGGAAAGTCTCGGTCGAAAACTATTCCGAGTGCTATCACTGCCCCATCAACCACCCGACTTTCGCGACCGGTGTCATCAAGCCCGAAACCTATGACATTCAGCCGCAAGGGTATTGCCTGCGCCACACAACAGAATGTCAAAATCTGGAGCGCATGACCTATGAGATCGACCTCGATTCCAACGAACATGCGGGAGACTATTCTTCCTGGTTCTTGTGGCCGTTGTTCTCCTTCCAGGTCTACCCAGGCAACATCTTGAACACCTATCACTGGCGCGCGGTCGATGTGGATCACGTCGTTGTCTGGCGCGGTTGGTACACCATTGACGGTGTCGACAGTGAAGTGGTGCGCCGTCTTGCAGTGCAGGACCGCTCGACCACGGTCGAAGAAGACATCTACCTGGTGGAATCGGTACAGCGCGGTCTCAAGAGCCGCGGATACAAACCCGGACCTCTGGTGCTAGATCCAGCCTGCGGTGTGCATTCCGAACACTCTGTACAGGCACTGCAAAGCTGGATGCGCGAAGCATGACGAGCGAAACAGCGTCCAAGGCTGCCTGGCACATGCCGGACGTCTGGACGGCTGATCAGAAGCTGTTTACGCATCAGGTCGGGTTTACCTGTCCGCCCCGGGACTGGGATGCTGCCCCATCAGACTTTCTGCGCATCGCCCCCCCCTCAGTTGGAGTGCACGGGTGGATGCTCCATGCGCCGGACTACGGTCACCAACTCGACCAGCGGAAGCAAAACTTTGCAATGCTGGAGGAATTTGCCGCGCTGATGGCAAACAATGGTGCGGACGTGTGCGGTCAGGTGGGGTCCAACTGGGTGCACGCCTCTGGCCTGGGCGTTGAGGGTATCTCTGACTTCTGCAAAAAGATGAGTGATAAACATGGTCTCGCGTTTCACATGGCCGGCTATGCGATGGTTGAAGCCTTGCGTGCCATGAACGTTGAAAAGGTGGCCCTGAACGCAGTCTATCACTGGCCAAAGTGGTGGCAGGGCACAGTTGGGTTCTTGAAAGAAGCCGGGTTCGATGTGCTTTGGGCAGGCAATTTCGTTGACCAGGGCTGGTTTTCCACTCAGGACGACGTCAACAAACAACGCTGGATCTTTGAAGCTGATCTTGCAGCAAAAAGCTTCGATTACGTTGCCGAAAAGGCCCCGCAGGCAGATGCCTACCTGGCCAACGGAATGGTCAATTTCCGCACAGGTCCCAACCAGCAACCGCAACGGATGCTGCACCTCACAAGCATGCTTGAAGACCGCCTTGGCAAACCGGTAATCGCGCACGACACGGCACTTTACTGGCGGATTTTCAAATCGCTGGGGCTGGCTCCGGCTGGCGAAAACGGGCAACTCTTGAGGTCTCTGAATGCATAAGATCATTGCTCTATGGGCCGTGCCGCGCTCGACCTCCACAGCCTTTGAATGGATGATGCGCCAAAGGGGAGATCTGGATTGTCTCCACGAACCCTTTGGCGAAGCCTGGTATCAGGGAGAAGACCCGTTCTGGCCGAGATGGAGACCTGGCGACAAGACCACGCAGGGGCTTACTCTGCAAAGCGTTTGGCAGGACATTCAAGAGCGCGCTGAAAAAGGCCCGGTATTCATCAAGGACTTCCCCCATTATGTGAACCACATGTGGGACCCGGAGTTTCTCTCCAACTTCACCCATGCCTTCCTGATCCGCGATCCAGCCCTCACCATCACTTCGATGTATGACAAGTGGCCGGATTTCGACGCCGCCGAAGTCGGGTTTCCAGAACAACGGGCCCTCTACGATCTGCTCACGGCCTTGAACGGCACACCTCCGCCGGTGATTGACAGCAATGACTTGCTTGAAACGCCGGAGAAAACGGTCGAAGCCTTTTGTGAAGCCGTCGGCATTCCGTTCATAAAGGAAGCCTTGTCTTGGGAGCCGGGTGCCGACACTGGACAATACAGCTGGTGGGATGGCGGGTCGTTTCATGAGAACCTGAAGCGGTCCACAGGCCTAACAACCCAAAAGAGGAAATACGTGGACATTTCAGAGGCTCCAGCAAGGGTCCAGCATGTCCACAAACGCATGAAGCCGCATTACGACCGGCTCTACGCCAACAGGATTATACCCTCGTGACCCAAGTACCAGCTTACTGGCAAAACTTCATCGACGGCGCGTTTGTGGACGGTGGCGCCGGACGTCTCGAAGTACTCGATCCGGGCACCGGAGAGAAACTTGCCGAGCAGGCGCTGGCGGATGCCGCTGACGTCGATCGCGCGGTTCGGGCGGCCAAACGGGTCAGCGACAGCCGCACGTGGATGGATCTTCGCCCTGTAGAGCGAGGACGGATTGTCCGCAAAATGGGTGATTACCTTATGGATCGCATCGATGAAATCGCCCCAATCCTGACCCGGGAAGCAGGAAAGCCACTCTGGGAAGCGAAGCTCGAAATCGAGGGCGCAGCCCGGTATTTCGAATACTACGGTAACCAAGCCGAAACCATGGAAGGCCGGTCGATCCCTTTGGGCGGCGGGTATTTCGACTTTACCGTCCACGAGCCTTTTGCCGTTTCCGCCCAGATCATTCCGTGGAACTATCCGATGGAGATGACGGCGCGGTCTGTTTCAGCGGCCCTCGCTGTTGGATCTGCTGTGGTGGTCAAGACACCGGAACTCGATCCGCTCACGAACCGGTATTTTGCAGATGCGGCCCTTGCCTGCGGTCTGCCGGCAGGCGTCTTGAACATCCTCTGCGGTCTTGGCAAGGAGGCCGGAGCGGCCTTGTCCGCCCATCCTGACGTCAATCAGATCGTCTTTACCGGGTCAGTGGCAACAGGCTCGGCCATTGCGACGGCCGCGGCCCGGAACGTTGTGCCCTGTGTACTTGAACTTGGAGGGAAATCGGCCGCGATCGTCTACGATGACGCCGATCTCGACGCTTTCCTTTCCGATGTCCGCTGGGGCATCTACTTCAACGCAGGCCAAGTGTGTTCGGCCATGTCCCGCGTCATTGCCCATGAAGCCATCCATGACAGGTTGGTGGACGGCATCGTCGGTATGGCGGAAGGCCTCAAGGTCGGTCCGGGTCTCGAGTTTCCGGAATTTAGCAACAACATGGGTCCGATGATCTCTGAAGGCCAATGCCAGCGGGCGGCAGGCATGGTCTCTCAAGCAGAGCGCGAAGGCGCCCGGATCGCGACCGGTGGCCGGCGCATGAACCGCCCCGGTTATTTTCTCGAGCCGACGGTTCTAAGCGATGTTTCACCTGACATGACAATTGCGAGCGATGAAGTTTTCGGTCCGGTGCTGTCTGTTCTGAAAGCACGGGACGAACGTGAAGCGCTCGAGATTGCCAACGGTACACCCTATGGCCTGGTGGCCGGGGTCTTCACTGCCAATGTCGACCGAGCCATGCGCGCCTCCCGACAGCTCCGGGCAGGTCAGGTGTTCGTCAATGAATGGTACGCGGGCGGGGTTGAAACGCCGTTCGGCGGCTTTGGCAAATCCGGCTATGGCCGGGAAAAGGGCCGCGAGGCCCTGCTCAACTACGTTCAAACCAAAAACATTGCAATCAGGATAGGCTGATGGATCAGGATCTATTTGAAAAAGGACTTGCGCAACGCAAGGCAACCCTTGGCGCGGAGTATGTGGAGAAGAACCTTGCGGCCGCTGATGACTTCACACGCCCCTTTCAGGAAGCAATGACCGCCTGGTGCTGGGGCTTTGGCTGGGGCGATGATGTCATCGACGCCAAGACTCGCTCCATGATGAACCTCGCCATGATCGGGGCGCTCGGCAAGATGACCGAGTGGGAAACCCATTGCCGCGGCGCTGTCACCAATGGCGTTTCCAAGGAGGAGATCCGCGCCATCATCCATGTGATCGGCATCTATTGCGGCGTACCACAGGCTTTGGAATGCTTCCGGGTGGCCAAGAAAGTACTGGAAGAAGCGGGGCTCTGATAACGCCGCATAAACGCGTTTGAAAACCTGCGGCTTTCTCGCGATCATTGAACCTTATGAGAGACCGGGAGCCGATAGCCCCGGTCTCCACTCTAAATCAGTCGGCTATTGGGCGCGGTTTGTACGCGACCGCATCGATCTCGACCTTTGCGTCGACCATCAGCTGGGAACGAACCGTTGAGCGGGCCGGGCCGCCATTCGGGAAATAGCTGGCGTAAACCTTGTTAAAGGTCCAAAAGTCTCGTGTGTCGTCCAACCAGACGCCGACTTTCACAACATCGTCGAGTGTGCAATCCGCAAGCGCGAGCGCTGCGATGACATTTTCCATGGTGCGTTTGGTCTGGCTTTCAACGCCGCCCGGTTCGATCTCGCCATTTTCCTTCATGGCCACCTGACCGGAAATGAAGACAAAGTCCCCAGCGCGTACGGCTGTTGCAAAGGGAAGAGGTTGTCCGCCGGCACCCGTTTTGCCGCCGCCGAAACGTTCAATCGTGGCTTGGCTCATGTTCAAGCATCCTTTTTAATTTAAGAGGAAAGAGTCATACGGGGCGCGGTGACCGCGCCATAGGCTGTGGTTGAATGCGCGGCAGCACGATTGGCATTCGCCGCAGCCTCGACTGCATTACCAGAGCGCAGCCACGCGGCCATGAAGACACCGTTGAAACAGTCTCCGGCACCGGTCGCATCTACCGTCTCCACGGCTTCACCCGGGATCGTCTGAACACCGTCCCCGCAAGAGACGGCAACGCCATCCGCACCGAGCGTCAGGACAACGATCCGCGCGCCGAGACTGTGGTAGAACCGGACGATCTCTTCTGGGCTTGTGTGCCCGGTCAGCGCACGGGCATCCTCAAGGCCCGGCAAGGCGATATCGCAGTGTTTCATGACCTCATGCGTCACCGCGCGGGCTTCGTCCAGCGACCAGAGCGCGGTCCTTAAATTCGGATCAAAGGCCACTGTCCGGCCGTTTGCGACAGCGACTTCAATCGCGTGGCGCGTGGCGTCCCGCATATCATCCGATACCGCAAGGCTGATGCCCGAGGCATAAACCAGCGAAGCGTCCGCGATGGCGGATTGTGGAATGTCTTCTCGAGTCATACGGGATGCAGCCGAGCCCTTTCGGCGGTAGAGAAACTTGTGCCCATTCGCGTCATGCTGGACAAAATAAATCCCAGTATCCTCGCCCGGCTTTGACGTTACGTGCTTCGTTGACACACCTTCGCGCCGCCAGGTTTCCTGAAGGCTTTCACCAAAGGTGTCTGCGCCGATATTGGCGATCAATCCGACATAAGCCTGCTGGCGCGCTGCCGCGATACAGACATTGGAGACATCTCCGCCGCACCCGGGCAAGAAAGAGCCGTCCGGTTGCTCATTGAGTTCAAAAAGCGGTTCCCCGATACACAGTATATCGACCATAGGTCAGACCACCTTGCCACGGGCAGAAACGGTGGAAGTCCCCAAACCGTGTTCACCTCGGACAAGCTGAACCTCTTCCACCATATTGCTGACCACGCAGGCGTGATTGGGCACGATCCGGATCCGGTCACCCACCTCAAGGCCAATGGTTTCGGCGCGCAGCACTCCGTGCTCTTCCGACAAGGCATCAACGGTTATGTCCGGGCGGCCAAGAACGTGGCCATGGCCGTTCAGTCCGAGGAGATCCGAGGTCAGGACCTTAGTACCGGCATCAATGACGGCCCGGTTTGGGGCTGGCACAGAGACAACAGTTGCAAGCACCGTCAAAGCGCAGTCGCCCCAGTCACAAACACCCCGGCTCACCAGGGAGCGGTCGTTGTAAACGTATGTGCCGATCCGGTACTCGGTCGCACCCGGTACGTTTTCCGCCCGCCACATTCCAGGTGATCCACCGTTCGAGATCACGGCGACCTTCAGACCATCAGCCTCGATCAGGTCCCGCGCCTTGGTGAGCCAGTCCTGCACCTCTGCTTCCTTGCCAGCTGGCGGATAGGTCATCAGCCCGCCGAAGGTGAGGCCGGGGCTCTGGTTTATGATTTGCGCCAGATCTCGCGCCGCTTCCGGACTGGTGACACCGCACCTCTCTGCGCCGGTGTCGCATTCAACCAGCACTGTGAGCCCGCTGGCTGTGTCTGAAAAAGCGTCCGACAACCCCTTCACGGTTGAAGTGTTATCCGCGACGACACTCAGGCGGACCGTCCCGGCCAGCGCCTTCAGCCGCTCCAGCTTCTCTGCTCCCAGGATATTGAATGTGATCAAGACATCATCAATGCCACCGTCCGCGATCATCGCTTCGGCTTCGCTGATCTTTTGGCATGTGATGCCAATTGCTCCCGCCTCAAGCTGGCGCTTTGCCAGAAACGGCAGTTTGTGGGTCTTGATATGCGGGCGCAGGGCAAGACCATGTTTCGTGCAATAGGCCTGATAAGCGTCGATGTTTGCCTCGGCGATGTCGAGATCAACGAGAACTGTCGGCGTTTGGATATCTTCAAAACTCATGCAAGGGCCATTTCGAAGGGGTTGGAGACGATCGGCCACAGCGGGCGCGTCAAACGGGTATAGGGCGTCGTTTTGGGGTCATTGGGGTAAGGACCGTCAACAGAGGCATAAAGTACCTCCGCCGCAATCTTTGAAAATGCACCGTAGAAGTGGTTGGTCGACTTCACCACCAGAATTTTTTTGGCTGTTATGTCGATACCGAGGTTGGTGAATAGGTCCGGCGAAAATGCCTGACTGCGATTGGAGTTCAGCACCACATCGATGCCGCCAAGCCGGATGACAGAACAGTCACCAAGGGGAACAATCGATGTGCCGAAGCTTTGCACGGCATCCCGCTGGTTTTTGAGCACGGTCACGGTAGCGTCGACCGGATCGCCAGCGGTCGAGGACGTCTTGCCGCCGAATCGCAAGTTAAGACGTGCCCCCTCCCCGGCCGCATGACAGAGCCGCACGGCCATCGGGTCCCAAATGGTTCCAAACGCCGCCGATTGGAGGTCCTGGGCCATAGCTTCGCGCAACATCAAAGTAGAATCACCGGCAACGCCACCACCTGGATTATCCCAGACATCCGCAACGACCACCGGGCCTTTGTCCGCTCTGGCTGCCTTGGCCAAGGCATCCGATGCGGTCAAAAACTGAGGCTTTGTCTGCCCTCGGAAGGAAAACAATTCCTTGCCCAGACGCGTCGCAATATCGGTCCCCTTTGACCGGTCATTGTCGGTCACAACAACGATCTTGGCACCAAGGTCCGGAGAATCCCCGGCCATGAACCCATGAATGGCTGAGACTGAAAGCACGGTTCCGTCTTCTTCCAGCGCTTTCATGCGGTCGACAAAACCGCGCATTGGAGCCTGACTGGTCGGCAGGATATCGATCATGCGCACATCATAGGCGGATACGACCGGTTTGATTTCGCCCCTCAAGGCTCGCAAAACAAGTGCGACACAGGCTTCGCCCGTTTCGGCAAAATCCGTATGCGGGAATTCCTTGAACACGGTGATGATGTCCGCATTGTCGACCCGCTTCTGACTAAGGTGACTGTGCGGATCAAAAGTGACACCGATGATCGTCTCTGGCCCGACAATGCCCCGAACGGCTTCCAGCAGAGTACCTTCGCAATCGGTGCAGCCATCTGCGATCATCGCGCCATGCAGGCCCAGAACAACGCCATCCAGCGGCAAGGCTTCACGGACCTGCTCCAGGATCTCGTCCCGCAAATAGACCCAGGTCCCAGCGTTCAAAAGCCCCCCAGGCTCGGCCCAGGTGGCAGTGCCCTCTATAAGGTCGAAATCAAGGTCCTGAGATGCCCGGCGAAGCGCTGGGAAAACACCGCTGCACAGAGTTGGCGTTTCCGGATGAGCGCCGGGAGCTGCATAAAAACTCTGTTTGAAGTCAGAAAAGTCCGTCCGCAGAGGCGAAAACGTATTTGTCTCTGTGGCGAGCGATGCACAGAAGATCCGCATGGATTGGGTCCTGTCCGGGTGATTATTATATGCCGGAGACCATTTGGCGGCCTCCGGCAAGTTCTTCAGACGGCCATCCGGCCGTGCCGATCAGTTCAAATAGGAGGCTTCGTTTGCCTTGTTGACTGCATCGCGGAACTTCACCAGCAGCTCATTGGCCTTCGGGTCGAGGTTCTCTGCGACATGCGTTTCGAATGCCGGCTGTGTAGCTGCTGCCATCTCCGCCCGCTGGTCATCGCTGAGCGCGGTGACCTTGATGTCATCGGCGAGCCCTGCAAGACCGCGGTCGGAAGCTTCAATGATGCGGGAAAGGCCCCGGCTGGCTGCAACACAGTTCTCAGCGGCAGTATGCACGGTGGCTTTTTCGCTGTCGGACAGGCCCTCGTAGAAGGCACGGTTCATCAAGAACGTGTACGGCGAGAACAGATGATTGGTTAGCGTCAGATATTCCTGAACCTCTGCGAAGTTCGCGAAGGAGATGATCGGGACCGGGTTCATCTGACCATCAATCACGCCGGTTTGCAGGCCAGAATAGACCTCGCCCCAGGACAGCGGATAAGCTTCTGCGCCAAGAGCTTTCACAATAGTCTGGTGCGACGGCAAGGTCATGGTGCGAATACGGATGCCGTCAAAGTCAGCCAATTTGGCAATCTCGCGCTGCGAGTTCGTGACGGCAAAGAACCCGCCCGTGTCCGGGAACCCGAGCACAACAACATCACCAAGTTCAGCCTCAATGTCTGCGGCAAGAGCCTTACCGAAATCTCCGTCAAAGACTTCATAGGTCGCAGCATTTCCGTTGAAGGCGAACGGCAGGTTCAGAACATCAATGCGCGGATAATAGCTGGCAAGCGCTCCGGTAGAGGTCAGCGTCGCCTGAAGCAGGCCATCACGCACCTGCTGAACATGTTCTGCCGCTGAACCAAGCTGGTTGGAGCCGAAAACCTCGACAGAAACACTGCCGTTGGTGCCGGAAGTGACTAGGTTGTCAAAGACGGCGGTGCAAGCATGGGCCGGATTTTCAAACGGGTCGGTCTTGTTATCGTGACCGAAGCGAATAACGCCTCCGTCCGCATAGGCGGTGCTGGCGATCAAGGTGGCGGCAAGCGCCGCAGATAATGCAGTCCGTTTCATGTGATTACCCTCTCTGGTGTTTGTTTTGGTTAGTTGGCAAAGCCAAGGAGTCTGGGCAGGAGCAGGGCGGCGTCCTCCCAGAAAGCGAAGATGAAGAGAATGGCGACCTCGGCGATCAGGAACGGCATCAACTTCACCGAGATGCGTTCCAGGCGTTCTCCGGTCACGGAGGAAAGAACAAACAGACAGGCGCCGACGGGCGGCGTCATCAGCGAAATGTTCAGCGCAAGGACGAAGATGATTCCGGCGTGGATCGGCTCGAGACCAACCTGCTCGGTCAAAGGTACAAGCACTGGCGCTAGGATGATCAGGATTGCGGTGATATCCATGACCATGCCGACAACCAGCAAAATGCCGATGATGATGGCGATGACGGCATACCGGTTGTCTGAAAGGCTCAGGACCGTCTCCGCCATGAGCTGCGGAATACGTTCAAAGCTCATCCACCAGCCGAGCACGCTGGCAAAGGCGATAATGACGAAGATGACACCGGTGATCCGTGCAGTACGAACCAGCATGGAATAGAAGTTCTTGAAAGTCAGCGTGCGGTAAACGACGGCGCCAATGAAGAGCGCATAGGCAACGGCAATGGAAGCTGCCTCTGTCGGCGTGACGATACCGCCAAGAATTCCGCCAAGGATGATAACTGGCATGGCGAGTGCCGTCAGGGAGGAGACGAATGTCTGCCAGACTTCCTTGAGGCTGGCCCCGCGCAAGGCTTGCGGCAGGTTTTCCCGCTTGCCGCCAACTACGATGACGCCCATGCATACGGCGCATATCACGAGTCCCGGAAGGATGCCTGCCGCAAACAACCCTGCGATCGAAACACCCATAAGCGAACCATAGACCACCATCAGACCGGATGGCGGAATGGTTGGCCCAATTATGGAACCAGCTGCGGTGACAGCACAGGCGTAATCGCGCTTGTAACCTTCTTTGACCATGGCCGGAACGAGTGTCCGCCCGAACGCTGCGGCATCAGCGGTTGCAGATCCGGTCAGACCGGCAAAGAAGACGGATGCCAGCATGTTCGTGTGTGCAAGACCACCGCGAAAGCGACCAACCAGGACCTGAGCGAGTTTCACCAAACGGGTTGTTATGCCCGTCCCGTTCATGATCTCACCGGCCAGAATGAAAAACGGCATGGCAAGGAACGGAAAGATGTTCAGTCCGTTGAAGATCTTGCTCGGCCCAATCGCAAGGAACGAGCCGCCGCCCATATCGATCAGACCGATGACACCGGCAAGACCAATGGCAAATCCGATCGGCATGCCAAAAAGGATCAGGACAACAAATGAGATGGCGACGATCATTGGCCGTCCTCCATTACAGGTTCGGCAAACACGGGTTTGTCGAGGTAACCACCGAGATCCCGCAAGAGGACAAGAACAAGCTGAACCGAACACAATGCCGCGGAGACGGGGATCGCCGCATAGAAGGGCGCCAGACTCATGCCGAAGATCATGGCGTGCCGGGGCGCACCGCTTTGGGCAAAAGCAATTCCGTACCAGGCGACATAAAGGAAGAGCGCCAGCGACAGCAGATCCACCGCGATCAGCACTATTCGCCTGACGGAGACCGGAAAGATCATGACAAAGGCCGTAAGCCCAATATGATCGCGCCGGGCGATACCGGAGGACACAGCGAGCATCGCTGCCCAGATCATCAGATAACGGGCCAGCGTTTCCGGCCAGGGCAACTGCCAACGGAAGTAGTAACGGTCGACGACGCCGAGCCAGACGTCGAGCACGAGTGCGAGCATCAAACCCGCAACAAAAAACTCAACAACCTTGTTCACCCGCTCGCTTGTTCTGGCTGCCCAATCCTGAACCAACATCTTCCTCCCAGAATGCGACTTGTAACTTAGTTACGCTTATGACATCAAAAGGCCTCAAGATCAACGCAAAAATGAAATTTAGTTACATTTCACTTGATTATTCGGAGTTTCTTGATTGTTTAGATAGAGGTATGTAACTTAGTTTCATGACAAATGACCCTGAAGTTACACTCGAAACTGAAACACCTGATGCGGCCGACGCTCCCATGCGACCTCCTCAAAAAGGCGGACCGGGTGTTTTTGACGTTCTGTCCGCACTGAACAATCTGGATGGGAACTTTGCCGCCCAGGAGCAAAGGGTCGCGACCTACGTCAAGAACAATCTTGATGCGATCAGCAACATGACAATCGGTGATCTGGCCGATCACTGTGAGGTCAGCAAACCGACGGTTATCCGGTTCTGCCGCAGTTTGGGATGTTCAGGTTTCCGGGACTTCAAGCTGCGCCTGGTGCAGAACCTGGCTGTGAGCGCACAATACATGAGCGCGAACACAATACCCCACGTTCCAGACACCAACACGGCCATCGACCAGGTGATCGGCGCACTTTACGCCTCTGTTGACACTCTTCGGAAGCAAGTCGAGACGAACATGCTGGATGCAGCCAAGGACGTGATCCTGAATACACAGCAAATTCTCTTTGCCGGCATCGGCGGCGGCTCGTCCATGATCACTCAGGAAGCCGCAAACCGGTTTTTCCGCCTTGGTATTCCGTCCTTCCATGTAAGTGACAGTTATCTGCTCCAGATGCGGGCCGCAACGCTCGGGCCCGGAGATACGCTCTTTCTGGTCTCGGCCAGCGGTGAAGCAGACGCCATCGTCGGCGCTGCGGAAATTGCAAATGGTTATGGCGCGACCACCATGTGCATCACAAAACCGGGAACCCGGCTCGCAGCCGCAGCCAAAGTCCCGATCCTCATCGATGTCCCCGAGGATCGCGCGATCTTCAAACCGACAGCCTCACGATATGTCCATTTGGTGGTGATCGATGCACTTGCGACCGCCGTGGCGCAGGAATCTGCGGACACGACGAAAGAAAACCTCCGCCGCATCCGCGCTTCCCTCACTGCCTATCACGGCCGCACCGGCCCACAGCCACTTGGCGACTAAGGCAAGGTCTGGTGTTTCGCTACCAGAAATCTGCAAGGTTTCTTCAGCAAGCGGCAACTGGAGCTGAAGCTTTCTTCCCCGCAGCTGAAATTTGGGACGCGCACCAAAACGCGGTCCCAATCAGCCGCGGGCAACTGAGATATCGATCTGTATACAAACATTCTAAATCCCGCGAATGCTGCCGCCGTCAATCCGGATCTTGCTGCCCGTCACATAGGACGCACGCTCTGAACAGATGAAGGTGACGACATCCGCAAATTCACCCGGCCGGCCGTACCGCCCTGTGGGAATCGCGGCGGCGGATTGTGTTGCAACATCTTCAACGCTTTTGCCAAGGCGTTTGGCCGCCGCTGCGTCCAGCTCATCGACTCGGGTCGTATGAATGCGTCCTGGCATTGCAATATTGACGGTGATGCCCTTGGACGCGACTTCGGTGGACAGTGTCTTGGACCAGCCGACAAGCGCAGACCTGAGCCCATTGGACAGAGCCAGGTTCGGGATCGGCTGCTCAACACCGGACGAGGAGATCGTCACGATCCGGCCCCAGCCGGCTTCTTCCATGCCCGGCAGACAACGGTTGGCAATATGGATCAGGTTGGCGACCATGGTTTCGAAATGTGCCATCCAGTCGGCACGCGCCGGATCCGTGCTGCGTCCCGGAGGGGGGCCGCCCGCGTTATTCACCAGAATATCAATGTTTCCAGCTTCCAGCAGGCTGTCCAGCACCGCATCAACTTCAGCGGCATTCGACACGTCCAGCTTTTGAGCCGTGACAGAGCCCTCTGTCGTCTTTGCCCACTCTGTGATCGCATCCGCATTCCGGGCCGCGGCGATCACATCGGCGCCTTCAGCCGCAAGGCTCTTGGCAATGGCAGCCCCCAAACCACGGCTTGCACCCAGAACAAGCGCCCGTTTTCCTTTGATCCCAAGATCCATCAGTTCAATTCCTTCAGTCTTTCTTCTTGACGCGCCAAGAGCGCATCGACTTCGGCCTGCGCCGCTCTGGTGAGCCCGGCCCCTGGCCGCCGCAAGGCGGCGCTGCCGATCACACCCCGCTTGGCAAGCACGTATTTCCGCACAGCCAGGCCAAGACCCGGCTGCTGCTCATAGCGGGCCAGCGGCAAATAAGCGTTGAAAAGATCGCGCGCCCGCGGGGCGTCTCCTGCATTCGAATAGCGCACGACGTCCCGCATCATTTCCGGATAACAAAAACCGGTCATCGCGCCGTCTGCTCCACGGCCCATTTCCTCCGGCAGGAACAAACCACCATTGCCACACAGGATGGAGATCCGCCGGGCCAGCGTTCCTTCTGCCCGCAGTGCAGAGATTTTTTCAAGGCCCGGCCAGTCCTCATGTTTGAGGCACACACAGGTCGGGACGTCTTCAACGATCCTGGCAATGGCACTTACAGGAATATGCACCCCCGTTGCCAACGGGAAATCCTGCAAGACAAACGGCACATCGCCAATGAATTCCGCTGCCTGAGTGTAATATGTGACGATCTGGGCATCGGTCTTGAGGTTGCCGGGCGGTGCAATCATCACACCTCCTGCGCCAGCATCCATCGACGCTTTGCTGAGTTCCGCCATCTGAGCGAACCCCGGTGCCGAAACGCCCACGACCAGTGGGACACGCCCGTTCAAACGGGCAAGGATCCTTTCAACAACCTCAAGGGACTCTGCTGTTGTCAGCTTGGGTGCCTCTCCCATCATGCCTAGCGCCGTCAAACCGGTCGCACCAGCTTCCAGATAGAAATCCACCATCCGGTCAACACTCTCCATATCGAGAGCGCCATTATCGTTGAACGGCGTCACAGCGATCACGTAGACGCCCTGCGCCTCTTCCGTCAGTCGGGTCATGCCCGATTCTCCCTTTGTTATGCGCAGGTTCTCAGCGCCAGTTGACCGATCGCGGCAGCTGTTGCTGCCTGGCACGGATCGACAACCGGCAAACCTGTCTTTTCTTCAAGCAGTGTTCGATATTGCGCCATCCCCGCACATCCCGTGATGAGGACATCGGCGCCAAATTGATCTCTCAGCTTTCCGCCAACCTCTGCCAATCGGGCGATGGTTCTGTCCGCATCCGCGAGATCCAGAACACCAAGCCCGAGCGGCAGATCTGCGGCCAGCCGGTCCCGAACGCCAAGAGCCCCGAGATACCGTATATGCCGCTGAATGGAAGCGCGGCCCAGAGACAAGATCCCAAAACGTTGACCCAGCATCATGGCATGGAGGTAGGCGCTTTCCGCAATGCCGAGAACCGGTACGGTCTGCGCCTCCCGAAGCGCCGCCAGACCGGGGTCTGAGAAACAAGCAACCACAAAAGCAGATGCGTTTCCTTGTAAGCCGCAGGCAAGCTTCAGGAGGGGACCAACAACGCCATCGACATGTGCCTGCGTTTCAATCCCCGCAGGACCTTCCTTCAGGGTGAGGCAGGAAATCGGAACTGGTGATATCTGACGCATTGGAGCAATGGCATCATCAATCCCGTCTGTGACATGTTCTGAACTGTTGGGATTGATCACATAGATGGTCATGCTGGCATCTCCAGGCAGCGGGGCACGATTGCATTAAAACTGCACCCTTTTGCATTCTCCGCGACCCTGATCGCCCGCGCCTGCGCCGCCTCAATCTCGGCCAACGCGCCAGCGGTATCGAGCCCTATGGGCTTACCATTGTCCAGCACAAGCCGGCCGGCAAGCCAGACATCCCGAACTGCCCGTTCAGCCCCTGCATAAATAAGGCTGCGCAAGGGATCGTGCACCGGCCGCATGGATGGGGTCGTCAGGTCGACCGAAACAACATCAGCCGCGGCACCCGGGAACAACCGGCCAAGATCACTGCGACCAAGCGCTTGTGCACCGCGCACAGTTGCTGCATGGAACACCTCGGCTGTATTGATGTCCGCGAAATCGCCGGACCGGCACCGCGACTGAATAATGGCCTCGCGCATTTCCTCGAGCATGTTGAACGGAATGGTGTCGGTTCCAATCCCCACATTGACCCCTGCTCTCAAGTACCGGCCGAGACTTTCCATACCCTGTCCGGAGCGTGCGAAAGTCACAGGGCAATGAGCAATATTCGTCCCTGTCGTCGCCAGCGTTTCAAGGTCCTTTGCCGTCCGCGCACGGGTCAGGGGATGATGATCCAGACAGATGCCATGCCCCAGGATCACATCCGGGCCAAGAACACCGATTTCCTGAAGCAAGGAAACGGGTCCCTTGCCATGGCGGCGATAGAGTTCCGTGACCTCCGCCATCGTTTGGGCAGCGTGAACCGTCAGCCGCAATTTGCGGGATCTGGCTTCATCCAGAGCGCGAGCCAGAAATTCTGGATGGCACGTATCAATCTGGGAAGGTGCCACCACGCCGGTCAACCGGCCACTTCCATCCTCTGCCACCCGGTCGAGAACCGACAGGACCTCATCGCGCGCTGTTTCTCCTGCGGCTTCATCCCAATCATAGTCCAGCGCCTTTGCTTCCGTCAGCCGCCAGCGGGCCTGGCGGAAACCGGGAGCAAGCCAAACCCTGAGGCCGCTTTCGGCGGCAATGCCGAGCCAACGCGGGTGATCACCTGCTATGTCGAGGCAGGAGGTCACGCCCGAGGCGAGAAGTTCCGACAGCATCAAGGTCTGACACGCGGCCTTCGCATCGGCATCCGAGTCGATCAGGGTCGAGAACTCATAAAGGGCATTGCCCCAAAGCTGCGGGGTTCCGGTGTCATCGAAAAGCCCCTTGGCAAGCGGCTCGTCTCCAGAGTGGCAATGAATATTGACCAAACCCGGCATGATAAGCCGATTGCGCCCATCCACTTCAAGATCCGCAGCGCCTTGCCACACAGGCCCCACATGCAGGAGCCCGCTGTTGTCAAAGGCGACGTCCAGGTCCCGCCCGTAGACATGCTTGCCGCCTTCCCACCGAACCACCCAAGAAGCCTTGCGGATAACCGTCACGCTCATGCGCTTGCTCCGTAGCGTTGTGAGGACCAAAAGCCCTTCGGGACAGTCAGCGCGGATGTGCTGTTTGTCCGGTCGATCATGCGCTCGGCCTCCAGGGCAGCATCCCGCAAGATCGCCTCCTCGCAAGCCTTGGTGGCCTTTCCAGCTTCAAGAACGACTTCGCCCCGAACCAGCACCGTGTCAACATCGTTGCCGTTTGCAAAACAGACCAGCCGATGTGCCGACATGTTCGGCGGATAAAGATGCGGACGGCGCATATCCACCAGCACGATATCGGCATCCTTACCGGGTTCAAGCGATCCGATCCGGTCTTCGAGGCCAAGCGCCCGCGCGCCTTCTATCGTTGCCATTTCTAGTGCCCGGCCCGGTGGAAGCACACTTGGGTCGCGGAAATGGCGGCGATGATAGTGCATCGCCTGTTGCATGTGGCGGAACATGTCCGAGGACCGGTCCGGCGCGGTTGCGTCAGAGCCCAGCGCGACGGTCACACCTTGATCCATCAATTCGATTGCCGGACATCGGCCCATGATGGAGGCAACGGCCGATGGATTATGGGCGATTTTTGTTCCGGTATCCGCACATAGAAAAACCTCGTCGTCATGCAGGTTGACTGCATGGGACAGCAGCGCATTCTCACCCAAAAGCCCGAGTTTCTGAGCCCTTCGGATGGACCCGCCCTGATGCCCGTCCTGAGTAAAGACGACATCGGCTTCCCGTGCAGCCTGTGCAACGCGCTGCGATTGTTTGCAGGCCGTCACATAAACATCAACAGGCATTGTGTTTTCGTGTTCGTCCCGCAGCACCGGATAAAGCAGCGCAACGTTGAGACGCCCGGTGTCTGCGCCATGCCATCGGGACAGCAGGTCGAGGCTGGTTCCAAGCTGCGTATCAAAATCCACCGGATGCGGGTCTTTACCGCCATCGGAATACACCAACGGGTGTGGCGCACGGGTTGGGCCGACAGCCATGACCGTGCGTCCGCCGAGCGCGCACACGCCTTCCATATGGGCATCACCATACTCCGGCGTGTCGGTCCGCATGATTGTATCGCCGCCCCCGAGAAGCGACACACCGCAGGTTACCCCAAAACGGATGCGTTCCAGTACGGCAAGGCGCGCTTCGGCGTTCCAGAACTCAGGGGTCGAGCCGGTTGTATAGACTTCTCCGCACAGTGCCTCCCAGACATCACCGTCATGCATCCACATGGTCTTGATGAGCGCATGCCCGGCGTGGGCATGCACGTCAATCAAGCCGGGAATGATGACCTTTCCCGTTGCATCGATTGTCCGGGGCGCATCATGTTGCGACGTCACCTCTTCGCGCGTGCCAACGCCAAGGATCTTGCCGTCCTCAATCGCGATTGCCCCGTCGTCAATGATCCGGCGCTCCGGGTCGACCGGGATTACGGTGCCACCAAGGATTAAGAGGTCAGCCATGCGCGGCTCCTGTCAAACGGGGAAGTGCGCGCAAGTCTGGTACACCATCAACCGGCATGGAAAACCCCTTGAAATCTCTGGAAAATGCAACGGCACGCAGTGGATTGTAGAGTGTCAGCCACGCCGGGTCTTGTTGAAGAAGACGGAACGCCTCCCGGTAAATTGTCTCGCGTTCCGCAGAATTGTCGGTCTCGCGTCCCCGGTCGATTAAAGCTTCAACAGCAGTGTTGCGGTATCCCTGCCACCAGGCCCCGGCAATCCGGCTGTCGATCTTCTCATAGAGCACCCGGAATATGGACATCGGACTGGAATCAAACACGCATAGATCCCGGATTTCCTTGCGCCGGACCATGTGGGCATAAGCTTCACGATCTTCATGGATATGAACGCACAACTGGATCCTGACATTGGCGAGCTGTTCGGCCAACACGTCTGTCAGGATTTGCGCCTCATCCGGCAGGCGTGTCGGACAATCAACGGCAAGCTCCAGTCCATCTTTGTATCCGGCATCACAGAGCAATTGGCGGGCAGTATCCGGATCGTGCGGCACACGTTGTGCAGCATCCGCTCCAAAGTGCGCGGGACTGACAAACCCATGGAGCGGTTCGCCCGCGCCTCCAAGAACGCCCTGAACGACAGCGTCCCGGTCAACCGCAAGGCTCAGTGCCTTGCGCACTCTCGGATCGCGCAAGGGTCCCTTTTCAGCATTCAAGAGATAGATGATCGCGACCGGCGCCCGGTAGGTGTGAAGCGCAACACCGTGCCTTTCTGCATGAGGGGGGATGGCTGCGGCCATCAGTGCCTCGCCCGCCGCAACAGCCGCCAAACGCTTGTCAGCGTCGGGCTCGCGGACGATACAAAGGGACGTGTTTTGCGGCTTGGGCCAGTGACGCACACCAGATACCTCCAGCACCAGCGTTTCTTCCGAGCGCCCCGCAAGCCGGAAAGGACCGGTGCCGCAATGGGCGCTTCGGTCGCCGGCATCCAATGCCTCAAATGCACTTGGGGCAACAACAAACGCTTGAACCAAGACATCACAAAAGTCCGCCATGGGCTCAGCAAGTGTGACGGTAAGAGCAAGACCAGACGCCGCATACACCGCCCCTTCAAGATATTGGCGCCAAACGGCTGGTGAGCCGAGCGTGTAGCCCTTGTCCTCCCGCGCCATCCGTTCAAGCGAGGCCTGAACGGCGGCGGCATCGCATTCCGTTCCATCGTGGAAGGTCACGCCGCTGCGAAGGAAAAACCGCCAGATGCGTCCGCCGCCGGACACTTGCCAGCACTCTGCAAGACCAGGAACAAACTTTGTTCCCTCACGTCGCACCAAGGTGTCGTAAATTGCGCCCAATACGCTCAACTCGTCGGCTGCGTCCGTACAGTCGTGAGGATCGCCCAAGGGGGTGCGGGCCTGGAGAATCGTCACGCTCATGCCACGTCCCGCGCAGGCTCATCAATCAGATGACAGGCGATCTGCTGCCCGGCCCCATTTTCCGTCAAGACCGGGCGTTCGGCAGCACACCGCTCCCAGGCAAACGGACAGCGCGTCCGAAAGCAACATCCGGACGGCAAAGACAGTGCGGACGGCACTTCCCCTTTCAGATCCAGCTGGGTCGGCTTTTCGTCGGGATCTAGGGACGGTGCCGCCGACAGGAGCGCACGTGTGTAGGGATGACTGGGGGCTGAAAAAATTCGGTCGCGACGGGCTGTTTCAACAATAAACCCCAGATACATCACCGCGACCCTGTCGGCGATGTGATGGACGACACTCAGGTCGTGACTGATGAACAGATAGGCCAGCCCAAATTCATCCCGGAGATCCATCATCAAGTTAAGGATCTGCGCCTGGATGGACACATCAAGCGCAGAGACGGGTTCATCCGCAATAATCAACTTCGGATTAACCGACAGAGCCCGGGCAATGCCAATCCGCTGGCGCTGACCGCCGGAGAATTGGTGAGGATAGCGTCCCGCGTGCTCGGCGTTGAGCCCCACACGCGCCAACAGCTCTTCCGTTCGTGCATGCGCTTGGGCCCAGCTGCCGGTTTGTTCGGCTAGCGGTTCTGCCACGATGTCGCGGACCTTCTGCCGCGGGTTCAAGGACGCATAGGGATCCTGAAAGATCATCTGCATTTTCGAGCGAACCGGCAACAGCTCCTTTGGTGACAGGTCTTGGATGTCTTCGCCTTCAATACTGACGGTTCCAGCTGTCGGCGTGTGAATGCGGGCGATGGTCTTGGCGACCGTCGACTTGCCACAACCAGACTCCCCGACAAGAGCAAGCACCTCGCCTTCCTTCACTTCAAAAGACACGCCATTGACCGCATGAACCACCCGCTTGGGTGCGCGCAACCGGCCTTTCTCAAATTTCAGCCGGTCCAGAAGCCCGCCGCCAATATCGAACCGCTGCTCAAGGCCTTTGACTTGCAACATCGCCGTCATGCCGGTTCTCCTTCGACTGGAAAATGACAGGCGGTTAACCGGTCCTTGTCCTGCTCTGCCAAAACCGGCTCGATCTCTGCGCAGCGCGCCTGTGCCCGTGGGCACCGGTCCTGGAAATTACAGCCTCTCGGCAGTTTGCGAATGTCGGGAACGGCTCCGGGGATCTGATCCAGCCGGTGCTTGCGATCCGATGGATCCGGAATCGACGCAATCAGGCCTGCTGTATATGGGTGCCGCGGCGTATCGATGACCGCGCGGGTCGGGCCGCGTTCAACGACCTTGCCGCAATAGAGCACCGTGATGTGGTCCGCCATTTCGGCGACAACGGCCAGATCGTGGGTCACAAGGATCATCGACGCTCCACGCTCGCGCACCTGTCGCTTGATCAGCTTCAGGATTTGGGCCTGTATGGTGACATCCAGCGCAGTCGTCGGCTCATCGGCAACGATCAGACGCGGTTCGGCGAGCATGGCAATCGCGATCACCACCCGCTGGCGCATGCCCCCTGAAAACTGGTGCGGATAGGAAGACAGGCGGTCGGCGGCCTGACTGATCCCCACATCCTCGAGCATCTGAATGCAGCGCTTGCGGCGCGCGGACTTGTCCAGGTCCGTATGAAGGCGCAGCATTTCGTCCATTTGCCGGCCGATGGTGTGCAGCGGATTGAGCGACGTCATCGGATCCTGGAAGATCATTGCGATCTCCTTGCCCCGGATCTGACGCAACCGGTCTTCCGAAGCCCCGGCCAGATTTTCGCCGTCAAACGCGATCTGCCCGCTTTCGATCCGGCCAGGCGGATCAATCAGACCGAGTATGGAAAACCCGACCACGGATTTGCCGCCACCAGATTCGCCGACGAGACCCATGATTTCGCCCTTGCCGATCTGGAACGAAACGCCGTCAACGGCCTTTACCGTTCCGGCAAAGGTGTGGAAGTGCGTCCGCAGATCCGCGACCTTGAGAAGTGGTTCTTGCGTGTGTTCCATCACTTCAGCCTCGGGTTGAGTTCGTCACGCAGAAAGTCGCCGAACAGATTGATGCCGAACACCAGAGCCATGATGAACAGTCCCGGGAATACGGAAACCCACCAGAGCCCTGAAAACAGAACATCAAAACCATTTTTGATCAGGAGACCGAGGGACGGCTGGGTGATGGGCACGCCGACCCCCAGAAACGACAGGCTCGCTTCAATCAGGATGAATGTGCCGACCTGAACGGTGGCAACAACAATCAAAGGTGTCGTCACGTTTGGGAGAATATGACGGCCAATGATCTTGCCGTCGCGCAGTCCGGACACCCGGGCAGCTTGCACGTACTCGCGGCCAACTTCCGAGAGGGTTTGCCCACGGACCGTCCGTGCATAGACCACCCAGCCAACCGCCGTCAGGGCGATCAGGACCTTGTCGATGCCGGTGCCGAATGCGGACATCAGGAACAAGGCGATCAGCATGGACGGAAAGGACAGCTGTATGTCGGCCACCCGCATCATGAAAGCATCCACGCGTCCGCCGAAATAACCGGCCAGCAGGCCAACCAACGTCCCGAGCATCAGCGAACACACCATCGCGGTGACACCAATCATCACGGAGATGCGTGTGCCATAGAAGATCGCTGCCAGAACGTCCCTTCCCTGACCATCCGTGCCGAGCAGGAAACGGGGATCTCCACCCGGCAGCCAGGCCGGGGGTTTGTAACTGTCCATCAGATCCAGAGCTGCGATATCATAAGGATCCTGCGCCACCAGAAACGGCCCAAACAGGACGATGACAAAGAAGCAGACAAGGATCAGGCTTCCAGCGATTGCCGATGCGTTGCGGCGGTAATTTGAAAAAAACTCGGAGGAGAAAAACGCGGTCATCATGTCATTTCACCGTGATGCGCGGGTCGATCAGCGTGTAGACGATGTCGACAATGAGATTGATCACCACGAATATCACCGCCACCAGCATCAGGTAGACAACGATTACCGGGCGGTCCGCACGGTAGATGGAATCGATTAGGAGTTTGCCGAGACCCGGCCAGGCAAAAATGGTCTCCGTGATGGTGGCAAAGGCAATCAGATCGCCCAGCTGAATCCCGAATATCGTCACAACCGGGATCAGGGCATTGCGCAGACCGTGCCCATAAAGAACACCACGCCGGGAGACACCCTTGGCCCTTGCGAATTTCATGTAGTCCTGCCGGGTCACTTCCATCATGCCGGCGCGAGTGATGCGCAACAACATCGCCATGGTCGCAAGAGACAGCGTCAGAGACGGCAAGATCACATGGCTCCACCCATCGGCAGTCAGAATGGACCATTGCACACCAAGGAACGCTTCAGTGTCACCGCGCCCGGAAGACGGGAAAATCCGCCACTTCACCGCAAACAGGAAGATCAGCATCATGCCGACCCAGAAGCTCGGCAAGGAAATCCCGAGCAGCGACCCAGACATGATCGATCGGCTGGAAAACCGGCCCGGATTCGCCCCGGCAAATACCCCCAGAGGGATGGCGACAAGCGCCGACATCGCCATGGCAACGAGCACCAATTCGAGGGTCGCGGGTAAGCGCTCCAGGATCAGGTCGAGAGCCGGTTCACGAAAGACGTAGGAGCGGCCGAAGTCTCCCTGGAGCATGTTCTTCACAAAAATAAGATACTGTTCCGGCAGCGAGCGATCGAGCCCGAGAATACGGCGGGCCTGTTCGATCTCGGCATCGGTCGCGTCAATCGGCACAACCATGAACACCGGGTCGCCGGTGAAACTCATCATCAAAAACACGATGATAGACACGGCCCAGAGCACTATCAGCATCTGAATGAGCCGCTTGATGATATAGCCCAGCACGTTGGCGGACCTCCCCAATTCCCCTAGAGAAGATGCGGGATGCAACAAGCACCCCGCAGCTGCGTTTTATTGGGCAACATCCATGTCGTAGGCCCACAAGAATTTGTCCGTGCGCGGGGTGAACTCGACCCCGTCGCGCGCACCGTAAATGTCCTGTTCGTAGTGAACCGGGATCATCGGGATTTCGCGCATAAGGATCTTGGTAGCCTCTTGAAGATGCGCGTCCCGCTCTTCAACCTTGGCCGTGCTGTCTGCCTTGTCGATCAGAGCATCCACTTCCGCATTGGAATAGCTGCCACGATTGACCTGACCATAGCCTTCGCGCTTGTCCCGGCTGTAGAAAAGCGCGCCGTACATGGAACCCGCATCTCCGGAAGGTACGTCCCAGCCGGACATGATGAAGCTGGAATTTTCCGTTGGAACGCGGATGTAGCCCCAGAAGTTGGACTTCGGCATCACGTTGAGCTCAACATTGACACCGATTTTGGCGAGCATGCCCGCAAGTGCCTGGGCAATTTGGGCATCGTTGACATAACGGTTGTTGGTTGCGTCCAGTGTCAGGGTGAAGCCATCAACACCAGCGTCCGCCATCAACGCTTTCGCTTTTTCAAGGTCATAGGGGTATATTTCGCGGAAGTTCAGGCCATCGACAAATCCCACATGGCTGGATGGAACATACTGTTCGGAAGGCGTGGACAGGCCGCCCATGATCGCACGCTGAAGAGCCGTGACATCGATTGCACGGGCCATAGCTTCGCGCACCCGGCGATCTGTCATCGGGTTTTCACCGTCAATGGTCGGGCTGTTTTCCCTCATGTCGAGCGCAAGGACGAGATTCAGGAGAGAGGGACGCGTGACCACCTCAAAACCGTCTTCGCCCTTGACGCGCTCAACATCACGGACGGCGAGGTCCTGGACAATATCGACTTCACCGGTCAGCAGAGCCGCAGTCCGGGTTGCCGGGTTGGTTATCGGGCGGAACGTCACGTTCTCGATCTCAGCCTCACCCATGTAGTAATCGTCAAAGGCCTCGAGCTCGACCTTGTCCTCACGGACCCAATCTACGAGTTTGTACGGCCCGGTTCCCATCGGATTCTGTTCCAGACCATCGTTGCCGACCTTGTTCACATGGTCTTCGGACAGGATCAAAATCGCTGCAAGATCATTGGGAAGCGCCGCATATGGTGCCGGCGTCTTGATCTCAACCGTGCGATCGTCAATCGCTTTAAAGCTCTCGATATTGGCCGCAAGATTGACCATCAGAGATTCCTTGAGACGGTTGAGCGTGTAGACGACATCAGTGGCCTTCAGCTCGTCACCATCGTGGAACTTGACGCCGTCGCGCAACTTGAAATGCCAGGTCGTGTCGTCAATCAGCTCCCAGCTTTCGGCCAGGCCGGGCTCAAAGGTCAGATCCGGCGTGCGGCGGACGAGTGGGTCGTAAATATGATAAAACATGATGTTGGAGGACAGCTCCTCCCCGGCCTGCGGATCCATGTGGGTCGCATCCGAGGTCAAGCCAATGGTCAGGCTCTTTTCGGCCGAGGCCGCCCCAACTGTAAGAGCCGCTAGACACACGGACGCTGCCAACGCCCGAAGCGCTGTATTAACTGTAGACATATCTTTGTCCCCTCTGGGTTCTAGTAGGGTGACAGGCGTTGACCGCCCTTCTGGTTATGCAGCCGCCTTTTTGAGGACGGACTGAATCTCAATCTGATATCCTTCCGGATCATCGAAAACGAACGCTCGGATCCCGAGCTCGGCGCTGTCGCGCGGCTCAGTCAACGCTGCAACCTTTTGGGCCCGCACCCAATCATGCCAAGCATCAACATCGGGAACCCGGAGGCAGATCTGCACCGGCTTGTCGACACTTGCCCGCTTGGCACCGCGCGATTGGTCGACCAGACCAACATGAGCTGCGCCGGCCAGCTGATAAATCTTTGACCAGCCCTGATCGATGGCAAGCCTTGCGCCCAGCACACGCTCATAGAACTCCTGCGCGCGCGGCACATCATGGAAATACAAGAACGTGATTTGAAGCTCCGGCGCGGCCGGCATCTCAAGGGTAAACAACATAAAAAATCCTCTCGAACACCATTGGTATACCAATGGAACTCCAGGTGTCAATGCAGCAAAAACCCGCGCAAGAGACTTACGCGGGTCAAAAATTGGGTTTGACTAATATTTAGTCAGGAGAGCCGATGAATGTGCGTCAGGATCGCTTCGCGGGCATTTTCGATATGCCGGCGCATGGCAGCTTCAGCCGCATCCGGGTCGCGGGCAAGAATCGCGTCTATGATTTCAAGGTGCTCACGGGCACCAGGCTCAAAACGCGACGGGATTTCCCCCTGATCGAATATACGGGTTTTAAGTTTCAGGCCCTGGATCATCTCTGCCAGCAGTTTGGATCCGGCAGTTTTGGCAATGTGCATGTGTAAATCAAAATCAAAATCGGCATGAGTTACGGCATCCGGTCGATCATTTGCAAGGAATTTCTCGATCGTAGCCTTGAAGTTCAACCAATCCTCGGGGGCCGAGTTGACGCTGGCTGCCTGCCGCGCCGCCTCGCATTCCAACAAGCGGCGCACGTGCAATATCTCGACGATTTCGGAGACTGAAATCCGGGAAACAGTCGGCGTCCCCCGCGCACTTCGAGTGACGAGACCTTCCGTGATCAATCGGGTTATCGCTTCCCGAAGCGGCGTCCGCGACACACCGAGACGCTCAGCAAAGGCGCGCTCTTGCAAAGGCGTACCAGCGGCGAGATCACCACAGAGGATCATCTTGCGAAGCCGTTCCAAGGTATGCTCTGTTAAATTTGGCTCTGCTGCCTGTTGTATCGGCATGACTTTCCTACACCTAAATAGCGCCTTTTACAGGTCGTGTTTGCATCTTTGGTATACCAAGCGTATTCTGATTTTACAACGAGGAGCGATGCATGACCCCACCCGTTTACGACACAGTGATCCGCAATGGCGTTCTTGGAGATTCACTAGGGCACGCAAAGGGTGATATTGCCATTGTGAATGGGCGCATTGCAGCAACCGGCCTCAACTTACCCAAAGGAAACAAGGAAATCGACGCCCGGGGGCGCATTGTCTTGCCTGGCGGCGTGGATACCCATTGCCATATCGAACAGATGTCCGGAGCAGGCGTGATGAATGCCGACACCTTCGAAACAGCAACCCGGTCGGCACTCCATGGCGGCACAACAACCACAGTGTCCTTTGCCGCACAACACCCGGGCATGCGCATTCGTGATGTCCTCGCCGACTACAGCAAACTTGCCGCCGCTGGGGCGATGACGGATTACGCCTTTCACATGATTGTTGCGGACACGTCCGGCGAGAACGTCAGCGATCTGAAGACAGCCATCGCTGATGGGCATCGGTCTATCAAGATCTTCACCACCTATGACAAGGTCCGTCTTCAGGATAGCGAAATCCTGACCACTTTGCGCACGGCAAGGGATGCGGGCGCGCTGGTGTGTGTGCATGCGGAAAACGACGCCATGATCCGGGATGCCACAGCCACCCTTTTGGCAGAGGGCAAAACCGCGCCGCGGTACCATGCACAGTCTCACCCGCGCCTTGCGGAAATCGAGGCGATCGAGCGCATGTGTCGGTTCTCGGAGTTCACCGGTGCACGCGTGATGATCTTCCACATTTCAACACAAGAAGGTGTCGAAATCGTCCGCAAGGCAAAAGCACGCGGCGCCAACATTCACGCAGAAACCTGCACGCATTATCTCTTTCAAACGGAAGAGATTCTTGATCGGCCGGACAGCGCAAAATTCCTCTGCAGCCCGCCGCAAAGACAGAAAGAAGATCAGGACGCCCTGTGGGCCGCACTCGGCCAAGAGCTCGAGCTCGTAACCTCCGATCACGCCCCTTACCGAATGGATGAAAGTGGCAAGTTTCGGCACGGGCCAGATGCCCCCTTCCCGAAAATCGCAAACGGTCAGCCAGGATTGGAGCTGCGCCTGCCTCTCTTGTTCGACGCGATAGTGTCGAACGGCCGGGGTGGTTTGGACAAGTTTGTCGAACTCACATCGGCAGCGCCCGCGAGAGTTTTTGGTCTCAAAACAAAAGGCTCTCTGGGCATCGGCAAAGACGCAGACTTTGTGATTTGGGATCCGGAACGGAAACACAAACTCCCCAACGCGCTGCATGACAACGTTGGCTATAACCCCTTTGCCGGCGAAACGCTCAAGGGATATCCGGAGAAAGTCCTAAGACGCGGCGAAATCGTCGTCGATAACGGCGAGCTATTAACACGGCCCGGAACCGGCCAGCATTTGAACATGACCGCCGTGCGGTGATCAGTAGAGGTTTTCGAAGAGTTACCGAAGAAGATCATCTTTGCTTCAGTGACAACTTCAGAACGCATAGCCCTCTAACGCCGCGATGCTACAAAAAACATCATCCCCAATCGCTGACAGAGTGATGTTCTCCCACTGGCCGGATATGTAAAAAACCGGACCTTGACCTTCCAGCGACTAGAAGCTCCATCTTGGTTTCAATAACCAATTCAAAGATGAAGGATGGCGCGTCATGGCGGCCGATTCCAGTTTTCAAAAATCCATATCTCTACCAATTGAAGGTATGCATTGCGCGTCCTGCGTTGGCCGTGTCGAGCAGGCCTTGAAAAATGTTCCTGGCGTTGCGGATGCCAATGTCAATCTTGCTACCGAACGCGCGCAGGTTCGCTTTGACGGCGCAGTTGAAACCCAAACTCTGATCGCCAAGATCGAGGGCTTGGGGTACGAGGTCCCGAGGCAAACAAGCCATCTTGCGATTGACGGAATAACCTGCGCCGGCTGCGTCCGGCGGGTGGAACAAGCGCTGCTATCTGTTCCGGGCGTGTCTGAGGCCAGCGTGAACCTTGCCACGGAACGAGCAACAGTGACCGGAAACGCCGATATCGCAACACTCATTGCTGCGGTCTCAGAGACCGGCAAATCCGCACGCCAGATCGGCCGAGACGACCAACCCGCGCAAGATACAGCATCGAAACGGGACAATGAAACGCGTCACCTGAAGAACCGCGTGATAATCGCCGGGCTGCTGACCTTGCCGGTGTTTATCCTTGAAATGGGCAGTCATCTTGTCCCGGCCATGCATCACCTGATCGCGCAGACGATTGGCATTCAGGCCAGCTGGCTGTTGCAGTTTGCGCTCACCAGTGCGGTACTGTTCGGTCCGGGCCAGTCCTTCTACCGGCAAGGCCTACCGGCCCTCTTGAAGGGCGCTCCCGACATGAACAGCCTCGTGGCTGTCGGGACAGCCGCCGCCTATTTCTTTTCGGTGGTCGCGACGTTTGCACCATCCCTTTTGCCGGACGGAACGGTCAACGTCTATTATGAGGCGGCTGCCGTCATAGTAACGCTCATTTTGATCGGACGGTGGATGGAGGCGCGGGCCAAGGGACGCACCTCAGAAGCAATCCAACGGCTGGTGAAACTTGCTCCAAAGACGGCGCGCGTCCGGCGGGACGGCAAGACTGTTGAGGTCGAGGTCTCCAGCGTTGCAGCCGGTGAGATCATCGAAGTGCGTCCCGGCGAAAGACTCCCGGTGGATGGCGAAGTGATCGAAGGGGCAACGTTTGTCGACGAGAGCATGATCACAGGCGAACCTGTACCGGTTTCAAAGGAACCTGGGGCAACCGTCATCGGCGGGACGGTCAACCAGACCGGAAGCCTTGTGTTTTGTGCCACTGCTGTCGGCACCGACACAATGCTTGCCCAAATCATCCGGCTTGTAGAAGAGGCTCAGGGCGGTAAGCTGCCAATCCAGGCGATGGTGGACAAGGTCACGATGTACTTCGTACCGGCAGTCATCACGCTGGCTCTTCTCACCTTCGGCGTCTGGATTGTGTTCGGGCCGGATCCCGCTTTGACGTTTGGTCTCGTGAACGCCGTTGCCGTCCTCATTATCGCTTGCCCCTGTGCAATGGGCCTTGCGACACCGACGTCAATCATGGTCGGGACGGGACGGGGCGCCGAAATGGGGGTTTTGTTCCGCCGGGGCGAAGCCTTGCAGGTCTTGAAGGAAGTGCGCGTCGTTGCCTTTGACAAGACGGGAACACTCACTGAAGGGGCACCGAGCCTGACGGACCTTGAGGTCACGAACGGCTTCGATGCTCACACGGTGCTGTCCCATATCGCAGCTGTCGAAGCAAAGTCGGAACACCCGATCGCACAAGCGATTGTGGAAGCCGCCGGAGCACAAGGTCTGGCATTACCGTCTGTGCGTGATTTCGAAAGCCTGACCGGTATGGGTGTTGCTGCAAATGCAGGCGGGCGAATGGTTCAAATCGGCGCTGACAGGTATATGGCCGAGCTCGGACAGGATGTGTCGGTCTTTGATGACATTGCCGAACGTCTTGGCCATGAGGGCAAATCCCCGCTTTATGCCGCACTGGACGGCCAACTTGTCGCCATTATCGCCGTGTCCGACCCGATCAAGACGACCACCCCCGCCGCAATAGACGCCCTGCATGCGCTTGGTCTCAAGGTTGCAATGATCACCGGGGATAACAGCCGCACGGCACAGGCAATTGCAAACCGGCTTGGCATTGACGATGTCATCGCAGAAGTTCTGCCGGAGGGAAAGCTGGAAGCGGTCAGAGCGCTGAAGGCCGCGCATGGCCAGCTTGCATTTGTTGGTGACGGGATCAACGACGCGCCAGCCTTGGCCGAGGCCGATGTCGGCCTTGCGATCGGGACCGGAACGGATGTGGCGATCGAGGCGGCGGACGTCATTTTGGTGTCCGGCTCGCTCGCCGGTGTGTCGAACGCGATCGCCCTTTCCAAGGCGACAATCCGCAACATCAAGCAGAACCTCTTCTGGGCCTTTGCCTACAACACGGCCTTGGTCCCGGTGGCGACAGGGATTTTGTATCCGGCCTTCGGCATTCTCATGTCGCCCGTTTTCGCAGCAGGCGCGATGGCGCTCAGCTCCGTTTTTGTCCTCGGCAATGCATTGCGGCTCAGATCCTGGGCACCGAAGATGCCGGTTGCCTCCAGCAGCAGCGCAAATTCCGGAGCTCTGAAGGTCGCACCAGCGGAATAGAACGATGACCGAGACGGGGCGCTGCGCCAAGTCGTGCCACGTCAGGCAGCAAAGCCAGTCTCACCGGCGTTTCAGGCAATGAGATCTGGTTCGGCCTGTTCACGGTCAAACAGCTTGTGCGCCATGATGCCGGTGCGCGTTTCGACCGCTTCCAGTGCGTCAAGGATCATGTCCTCGCGAAAACGCCGGCCGACCATTTGAACGGCAACCGGAAGTCCGTCATGCATGCTGGGCGACACAATGCCGGCCGGCAGGCCCATGTAATTCATGGCAAAGGACCAGATCCCACAACCGAGCACTTCCATGATGCCATCCTTGCCCTCCGCATCCCGGTTCCAGGCATAGGTCGGTGAAGGCAGGAAGGGGGTAAGCACAAGCGGGTAATCCTCAAGCAAGAGGTTCCACTGGCGGATGAAATGCGAGCGCTGCGCCATTTGGCGGAGCAGCTCCTCCCCCTCATACGGGGGGAAGAGTTCGAAGTACTCGTCAAACATGCGGTTGATTTCGGCGCTGCCGTGTGTCCGGATATCATTCAGCATCAGAACATTGATCTCGCCCATCAGCGCGCGGTATCCGGTCTCGCCGATCTCGCCAATGTCCGGCGTTTCGATCTCAACGACTTCATAACCGGCATCAACCAGAAAATCACGTGCCGCATCCAAGGCTGTCGTGACTGCAGGATGGGCTTCGAACTGATAGGTGTTTTTCGTAAAGCCAATGCGAATTGGCTGGTCCAGAGCAGGGCCTTCAAACGGTACGGGAACCTGCCAGGGATCATGCGGGTCATATGTAACGGCGGACTTCATGGCGAGGCGTACGTCCCGCACCTCCCGGCAAATGACACCCTGGACAGACATCAGTTGCGCTAGAAGACCGCGTTCGGCACTTTGCGAGGGGTTCCAGGCAGGTGTACGGCCGAGCCCCGGCTTGACCGTCACCGCACCCGTGGCTGCAGAGGGAAACCTCAAAGAGCCGCCGATGTCATTGCCGTGGGCGATGGGGCCCATCCCGCTCATGACAGCTGTGGATGCGCCACCGGATGACCCGCCGGATGAAGCCCAGTCGTTCCAGGGGCTAAACGTGCGGCCATACAGGTCGTTTGTTGTTGTTGCCCTAAACGAAAATTCCGGCGTGTTCGTCCGGCCGATGACAATTGCACCAGCATTGGTCAGGTTTTTGACGAACGGCGCATCATCTGGAGCCATGACCTCGGAGAATGCTTTCACGCCATTCGTGGTGGCCTTGTCCTTCTGGTCGACATTGACCTTGATGGTCACCGGCACACCGTGGAGCGGGCCGACCGGTCCGGAGTTTTCCATGTGCGCATCAAGAACGCGTGCACGCTCAAGCGCCTCATCGCCCATGTCATCGACGACGGCATTGAGACGACCGTTCACTGTCCGCATACGATCGACGGTGGCCGCCGTGGCCGCTTCAGCCGTGACTTGGCCATTGATGATTGCCGCGACAAGTTCGCTTGCGCTCAATTGCCAGACTGGTTTTTCCGCCATCCTTGGGCTCCCACTCACAACGGACATTTGCAACCGATCCGTTGGAAAAGCTGCTTTTGCCAATTGGTAGTGAAGCCAACCGTTTGAAACAACACCGTAGGTGCACGGTTCCAAATGGCCAAGCTGTTGGGGTGAGCAGCCGAAATAGCTCGAACATTTAGAAAGCCTACGTCAGCGAATTCACCTTCCAGCAGGTTGATTGCGCGCGAGTTGTGTTCCAATCAGCGTTCCGTTAGATCCAGATGGTCGGCAAAATGTTCGAATGAGCGAAGGGTAACACTTGATCGACTTCATGAACGCAGCGGACGCTTTGGCGCACGAAATGGAGCTCCTGGATGACGTAAGCCACAATCCGGATCGCCGGCATTTGTGGTTTTGGGAAAGCCCGCAGTGTCTCGTCTCCCCCAAAAGCCTCGGCAACAAAACAAACTTCGATGAAGCTTCGCGTCAGCTCGAAAACGAAGGCTGGCCGATCAATTTGCGCAGCACGGGCGGTGACGTCACACCTCAGGGCGCGGGCATCTTAAATGTGACCCATGTCTACGCGACACAGCCTGGAAAAGCAGTTGATCTAAAGAAAGAATACGATCGCTTATGCTCTCCGATTGAACAAGCCCTGGGCAACGGGGCAAGCCGGGGATGGCAACCGGGTGCATTCTGCGACGGGGAATTCAACGTCCAGTTCAACGGCCGGAAATTCGCTGGTACTGCCATGCGCATCCGCCGCGGAAAGGCGGACAGAACCCGCAGTGCAGTCCTTGCTCACGCGATCATGTTGATTGATCCTGTGTCTCTTGATGCGATTGCCGCAATCAATCGGTTTTTGCGATTACTGGAAGAAAACAGACAGATCGATCCAGACGCTCATGCAAGTCTGCCTGCTCATTACAGCAAGTCTGACTTCATAAGCGCACTGAAAGATGCTTTCGACGCGCAAACATAGAGTCTTTTACCCCGAAGCACGTCCAGCATTTGCTCTACCTCAGCAGTTCAGACGCAGCCGCGGTTGGTTCAAAGGAGCATTACGGCTCGACTTAGCCATCTTTTTTGGAAAAGATGTTTTGCACTTTCAATGCTGAGATAGCCAGGAACCTGAGAGCCAATTCAATCAAAATTTTGATATTAAATACTTTTTCAAAAGAACCATCATCATGAACAGTCCCATAACCACCACTGCTCGACTTCTAAGCAAAAGGTCGCCTTGAATGCACGCATTCAAATTGGTAAGAAAAATATACCAATAATGAATTACCAATTTCGGACATGGGGAGTTCCGGTGTGAGACTGAGCGATTGCCATAATTTTCAAGATTTCCGGAAACTCGCAAAGAAGCGCCTCCCCGGACCCATTTTCAACTACATCGATGGGGCTGCCGACGATGAGGTGACCTACCGGCGGAACACAGAGGCTTATGAATCCTGTGATCTGGTGCCGAACGTGCTCGCAGGTGTTGAGAATGTCGACATGAGTGTCGAGGTTATGGGACAAAAACTCGATATGCCGATTTACTGCGCGCCAACAGCGCTGCAGCGGTTGTTCCACCACGACGGTGAGCGGGCCGTCGCCCGTGCAGCAACAAAATACGGCACAATGTTTGGTGTATCATCACTGGCGACCGTCACGGTTGAGGAGATTGCCCAAATCGCCAACACACCAAAGATGTTCCAGTTCTATTTCCATAAAGATCGCGGCTTGAATGATGCGCTTTTGGAAAGAGCGCGCGAAGCAAACTTCGAAGTCATGGCCCTCACGGTTGATACCATCACCGGCGGCAACCGCGAGCGCGACCTCAGAACCGGCTTCACCTCACCTCCAAAACTCACACTCGGCTCGCTGATGAGCTTTGCCATGCATCCCATGTGGGCCTGGAACTTCTACACGAAGCCCAAGTTCGACATGCCTCACTTGTCTGGGTACGTGAGCGAAGGAACGAACGTTGCCGTTTCGGTCGGCAATTACTTCTCGACCATGCTGGACCAGTCGATGAACTGGAAGGATGCGGAAGAACTGTGTGCAAAGTGGAACGGACAGTTCGCCCTTAAAGGCATCATGAGCGTTGAGGATGCCAAACGTGCCGTTGATATTGGCTGTACAGGGATCATGGTTTCCAACCATGGCGGCCGGCAACTGGACGGTTCCCGCAGTCCCTTTGACCAATTGGCCGAGATCGTTGATGCGGTTGGCGACAAGATCGATGTGATTTGTGAGGGCGGCATTCAGCGCGGCACACACGTTCTCAAAGCCCTCTCGGTTGGTGCCAAGGCTTGTTCCGGCGGAAGGCTCTATCTTTACGCCCTCGCGGCAGCTGGGCAGCCAGGTGTTGAACGCGCACTTGGAAACCTGCGCACTGAGATCGAACGGGACATGAAGCTCATGGGTATCACAAGCCTGGACCAGCTGAGCCGGGAAAACCTTCGGTTTCGCGAAACAGCTTGTTAAGATGATTACCCGGACCGGACCTGAATTCAGGAGACGATAATGCAGGCGAGTGAAACTGCGGGAAACGGCGAGCAGCTGGTTGCCAAACTCAAGGCTATTGTCGGCAACCGGCATGTGATCACAAACCCGCGGTCGATGGAGCGCTTTTGTAAAGGCTTCCGGTCCGGCGAAGGTACCGCCCTTGCAGTGGTCCAGCCCGGCACACTCCTCGAACAGTGGCATGTTTTGAAGGCCTGTGTTGAAGCCGACAAGATCGTCATCATGCAAGCAGCCAATACCGGATTGACCGAGGGGTCGACCCCCAAGGGGGAATATGACCGCGAAGCCGTTGTGCTGAGCACCAAGCGCATGGACAAGATACAGCTTATCGACGGGGGTAAGCAGATCGTCAGCTTCCCCGGCGCGACTTTGTTCTCCCTGGAAAAGCTGATGACTCCCCTTGATCGGGAACCGCATTCAGTCATCGGCTCGTCCTGCATCGGGGCGTCAATTATTGGCGGCGTGTGCAACAATTCGGGCGGGTCTCTGGTCGAACGCGGTCCTTCGTATACGGAATTGGCCCTGTTTGCTCAAATCCGTGAGGACGGGACTCTGGAACTCGTCAATCACCTTGGCATTTCACTTGGTGACGATCCGGAAACAATCCTTAGCCGTCTCGAGGCCGGCGACTACTCGGATAAAGATATCGAGGACACAAACCTCAAAGCATCCGATACCGAATATCACAGCCGGGTTCGCGAAATCGATAGCCCAAGCCCGGCTCGTTTCAACGCAGACAAAAGACGGCTCCACGAGGCATCAGGTTGCGCAGGCAAGCTCGCAGTTTTTGCGGCCCGGCTGGATACCTATCCAAAGCCCAAAGCAGAAGCCGTTTTCTATATCGGAACCAACGACACACAGGTTCTGACTAGACTGCGCCGACATATCTTGGCGGAATTTGAAAATCTGCCCGTGTCAGGCGAGTACATGCACTCGGAGATCTACGACATCTCCAAAAACTACGGCAAAGATACCCTGGTCCTGATCGACAAGTTGGGCACGGACCGCTTACCGGGCATTTTCGCCATGAAGGGTTGGGTTGATGCACGATTGTCGAAAATCCCACTGCTCCCCTCAAATTTGACTGATCGCTTCATGCAGGTCGTGACCAAACTGTGGCCGAATGTTCTACCCGATCGCATGGAAAAATTTCGGAACGACTACGAGCACCATCTCATCCTGAAAATGCGAGATGGTGGCGTTGCAGAGGCAGAGGCATTTCTGGAAACCTTCTTTCAGAAAGAAGAAGGCAGCTACTTCTCCTGCACCCCTCGAGAGGGCAAAATTGCCGGCTTGCACAGGTTTGCTGCAGCTGGCGCTGCAGTTCGCTATCAGGCGGTACATTCCAACCAAGTGGAGGACATCCTAGCGCTCGATATCGCCCTACGCCGCGATGATCGAGACTGGTTTGAACAATTGCCCAAAGACATCGAAGACGGCCTGGTACACAAACTCTATTATGGCCACTTCTTCTGCCATGTCCTCCACCAGGATTACATCGTCAAAAAGGGGCACGACCCAAAAGCGCTGAAAGAAAAGATGCTGAAAATCCTCGATCAGCGCGGAGCAGAATATCCGGCAGAACACAACGTCGGGCATCTTTACAAGGCCAAGCCGGACTTGGCTGATCACTACATGCGTTGCGATCCGACGAACACGCTCAATCCGGGCATTGGAAAAATGTCGCGGCGCAAGTGCTACCACTAAAAACTGGGACGCTAGATAATTTTCCAGTGCTCCGACGCAGCCCGCACAAGCGCAGCTGTTACTGGCTTTTCAATCATTTCAAACCGGCGCATTAGCATCAGTATCTTATGCAAATTGGCAATTAACCGCGAACCCGTTGCCCATAAGTCAAACCAGCCCGCTTGCATTGAAATCCGCTGCAGTGGGAGCCGTAATGCCTTGTGGGAGGCCGATAAGCAGGAAGTGTTCCAGCGCGTTAGTGCCGCTATCAAGCCCTTGCTCGGTCCGGTACGCGGCAGTGTCAAAGTGGATCGACGCAGCTCTGCCTTCCTGATCGCCATGATTGAGGAAATGCTGATAAGCGCTGACGAACACACCGTTGACAATCGCTTGAGCAACATCCGTGTTTTGCGCCAGATAATACTCAGCATCAAAAAGCGGATTGACAGACCGGTTCTCGGAAGAACCGAACAACTCGTAATGCTCTGAAGCCGAAGAAAAAATACCGGCAGTGACCGCGGCAGCAACATCCGCATTGTCCGCGAGATAAAACTCAGCATCGAACAGAAGGTCCGCGGCACGGCCCTCAGAATTGCCATGCAATGCATAGTGTTGCGCACCACTTGAGAACGCGCCAGCTGCAACAGCTGCTGCAACATCCGCATGGCTGCTCAAGTAAGCCGCCTCGTTAAATCCGTAGGTTCCGGTTACCGTTGAACTGTCAGGATTGATGACCAGAACCCGGTCCTGACCGGTTCCGTTAGCACCGGTGAATACAACCAATTCAACCGCGACCAGCGTGTCTGTGCCATCCCCATCCGTAACAGTGACCCCGCTTCGGGTGCCTGACAGTCCAACGTCATCCTTCGTGCGGTCATAGACAACCGTGTCCAATTTGTTGCCGCCATTCAGCGCGTAGTTGTCGGAGCTGCCAAGAAGCACATCATCATTGCCGCTGCCGGCGACCAAATCGTTTCCAGTCGCGCTCCGGCCTGTGTCAAACGCGATGACAAGATCTGCATAATCCGCGTCAGCCCCGCCTGTTCCAGAGCCGTTTTCAAGACCGAACGTGTTCTCTCCCAAGATCCGTATCTGACCTGCACCATCTAAGGTGCTTTCACCGATGAAATACGGCGACCCATCGCCGGCAAAGAAGATCGGCGCATAGAATCCTGTTGCACCCGATACAGTCCAGGCCGCCGTCGCAGCCGAGCCTGAATAGAGATATTCAAAACCGCCATCCACAAGGTCTTTGGCTTTGGCCCCCAATGTCCGGACTTCGGCCAGCGTTTTTCCGTCAATCTTCAAGCTGCCGTCGGTTCCAACATCGACGCGTACGAAGCCGAACTTGTGTTGCAAAGTGCTCGCACCCGACAATGTGATATCGTGGACTGTGCCCTGTTCCAAATAGACAAGCGGAATGTCGGTTTGCCGCTGCGCGTCGGCGAGGATCGCTGCTTCATCTAGGGTGTTTTGAACTGCCGCACTAAGCGTGACATCACCCAGGGTAATGTCATATCCGCCACCGCTGGCGGCCTGGAATGCAGCTGTCACGGTGGTGTCGACAGTGTCTTGACCGGTCAGTTGGGCAAAGCGGATCTCCTGCCCCGTCTCCAGATAGACAGACTGCTGGGCTGCAGCGGCTCCCGATTGCCCGGCACCCAGAACACCCCGGATGGCCTCTACCAGGGTGACATCTCCACCTGTTGAACCATCACGGCCGACATAATTGCCAGATGCATCCACCACATAGAGCAGAACGGCCGAGCCGGACGCTGGACCTTGCGCGCCAAGGGTAAACTCAACCCAATTGCCAGCGGATTGGCTATCAGGATTTGACACGGTCTCAAAGGTCAAGCCTGCATTGGTCGACGACTGCACGAGAGACAACTCATCCAGAGCAACCGTGACTGTGAGTTCGTTCGACTTCCGGCCAATCTGGCTGCCGACTTGATTGTCCGTGTTGAAGTATTCGGTCATCAGCACCGTGTAGATGCCGTTGCCGAGCGCCTTGCCAGTATCTGTGCTCCAACGGCCGTCGATATCTGCAGTGGCGAGGACCGGTGCGAGGTCTGGACTGCCGGTCTGCTTAAAGGTGATTTGCGCCAGGTTTTGCGCGCTGATCTTGTTGGTGTAATTCTTCAACCACTCATTTGTGCCAGACGTGGCATTCGGGTTCTCCCCGGTCCAGCCAAACACCAAGCTTGACTGGTTGGTTGTCAAAGCATTCGTATCGACACTGGTTTGCCCAGCGATTGCCTCGAAACCACTCTCGCCCAAGACACCGGCAACCACCGCGGTCGGCTCAGCCCGTTGAGAAAGGTGGGATGTATTGGAATTCCAGGTAAACAGGGAGGGATGCAGCGTCGTGCTGCCGCTATAAAGGAAGTCCAAAGCAAAATTGACGATCGTGTCCTCGGTTGACGTTTCCGGGGAAACCATCACGAGGCCATCAGCTGCGACGCTGCCACTTTGTCCGGAAACAGCGGGATTCACGAACAGGCTGTCCTGTGTCTCTGCGTAGACGTTGACTGTCTTCGCTGTATCTCCTGAACCGATGATCAGCTGATACCAAACCGTCCCATTTTCGGCGATGGGCATATTGGAGATGACCATGGCTCCTTCGGTTTGTGCCGGACCGGATTGAGCCTCCCATGCTCCCGTTGTGGTGTTTTCTGTAATCGTCCAATTCTGCCAGAGCGTTTCGTTGGCGCCGGGTTGAAACTCAATCGTACGGAACGTCGGAATACCGTCCTCATTGCCAACAAACACTTTGAGGGCAACAGGGGTATCATCCTTCAAAATGATGTTCTGATTGAAAAAATTAAGGCTTATGTTTGCGCCTTTTAGGTTGCTCAAATCAGCAGGCGAATAGGATGTCTCATCGAACTGGTCGCGAAACAGATCGCTGTGTCCGGGTGGCGCAATGTAATTGTAGATAACAGGCTGGGTGTACCCGGACGGCGTCTCACTATCATCGTAAATGGTCAGATCAATCGTCTGGACATTAGCGCCATTGTAATACACTGGAATGAGAGGCCCGCCTTCCGCATAGGCGCTCATCAGATTGTCAGAGTAACCGGATCCGTATGAATTCGACTGGAAGAAAAAGAGTTCTGCGTACGGATCCTGGAAGACTGCAGCATCACCGGAGAGGTTTTTGCCGAAGGCGTAGGTCGGATCCCAATTCCAATTCTTGTTCAGATCAATGCTGTCGGTGACATTGGAATTGAGCGATTTGCCTGATGTACCGTAGTAGCCAGCGGTAAACCCCGTCAGAAACTCTGTAAGAACTTCACCCCATTGATTGTTGGCCCCGGTGTTCATCTCCGCGCTAGAGGCGCCTTGGATTGTGTAAGGCGTTGCATCGTCGCGGTTTGAATAGATTTCGACATCGCCGAGGGTCGAATAGATGCTGTTGGCAAGTTGCTCAGCAGTGATCTTTATCGAGCCCTTGATATGACTTTCAGCAACCGGGTTCAGCCAGAACGCGTTATCTGTTGCAGACCACTCCAGCTCGTATCCGAAAAAGCCGCCATTGTGATAAATCCCGTTGGCATCGGCAGCTCCGTTGAAGAACCCCGACAGCATAATGCCTGTGTCTTTTTTCAAGCTGTCGACATAAGCAGTCCAGTCGGATTGGGAAAAGACATCCGGAATCTGGTTTTGCTCGGCCAGAGCAACCGCCTCAGCTGGCGAAATCGCAGCGCGATAGGTCCCGGCCAGCGGCCCGGTTGTGAATTTTTCAACAGCATTTGCGTGGATATCCGAAACTGACGTGAAAATCGTCTCGCCGTCTACATCGTACCCTCTGCTCTGCGTGATCAGTGCCCCGGAACTGTCCTGTCCATATGGGATGTAGAGCTCCATCGGCAGCCCGAAGCCCTGCACAGAGGTGAGGTTTCCAGCATCCCCTGTCTGATTAAGCAGGGACACTTCAAAACTGTCGACGCGGTACTGGTTGGTTTGCGCATTCTCCCAGTTTATGTCGCTTTCTTTGGTGATGATATTTGTGAGATCGGTCTGCGTTGCGGTAGGTGATTGGCTTTGAACAAGAACGTAGACTTTGCCCCCATTATAAGGCTCTGGAAGATCCAGTGTTGCAGAGTATCCTGACTGCCCTTCGACAGAGCTCACTCCATTGACAACCCCATTGTTGATGAGTGTTGTCCAGAAGGGTTGGATTGTCCCATCTGTTCCTGGTGCGAAGTAAACGGCATACGCATAAGCGCCGGGATTGGTGAGCTTGGTTGTAAGTGTCTCTGTCAGACTGATATTGAGGGCAGTCATAATAAGCTCCAATTCTTCCCGGCGTTGGTATCTAAGGTTTTTAAAAAATCGCTTTAAATCCCTATCTGGCGCTCAGTCATAAGCGTCATCCAATGCTCTTCCCTACTTGAGGTGCCTTTTCGGAAACTGACGTCCTTGCGCTCGAACTGCACACGGAACATCACTTGCCGACAGTGTACCATCCGCATCCAAATCACTGTTTGCTAGTAAAGGAGTATCGGGGACCGACGTATCAGGAAGGTAAACACCGAGTTGCGTATATTATCGTGAAACCCATACTCGGCTCGGGCGATCATCGTCTGCAATCCAGCGGCAGCAAGAATTTAGAAAAAACGAGGTCCCAAAGCCACTGCCATTGTGTCAAGCAACCGAAAGACGAGGATTGGCGGCGCCTAGAACGGGCAGCTCAACCGTCCTTATGGGTCTCGGAAACTGTTAAGAATTATCAAGCGCTGCGCACATCTGAGAGTTGGTTCCGAACCGCTTGGGTACGATCGTATTCAGACCGGATCTTGGCAATAAACGGGATAATTTCCGCTTCAGGTGTCTCGGCCTGACGATGATACTTTTCAGTCTCGGCGACAATAATATTTATGATGTTTGGAAAACAACTGCAGCATTGGCCGCGCTTCTTCATGGCGTGATACACCCGGCCCGGCGTGATCAACTGCCACTGATCCTCATCAAGCAAGCTCTGGATGACATTTTCAACTGCCGACTTTGAGATAACGTTGCAACTGCAAACAAGCATGTCTGAGGACTCTATAATCTGAGTTTTGCCTTCAGGTTATAGGAGCACTCTATTATCCGGAGCCTGCGAGTCAAGTTTTCTGAAATCAAAGATGAATAACCGGCATTAACCGTGGGGCACAAATGGTTCAGAGTGTTTGGCAGACTACTTGGACATCAGATGCTGGTGTCATTTGGTTGGAGAGCAAACGAGACCAACACTCCAGAACGGGCTTCACCCAAGTGATTGCAGAATTGCTTGTCAATATCATGCAATCACTTGAGTTCTGGCGAACACGAGACCGGCCTCAATTCGGATCTTGCACCGAGGCCTACTCGCCAGCTCCAGCTTCAAGACGATGGGACAACAACGTTAGCAGATCGATGTCCGCCCGTTCGGTCAGCGAGACATACGTGAATGTCATGGTTTCACGCTGCTCGACCATGGCACCGGGGAACGGCATGTAGACCAGTTCGCGCGACGCGAAGGCAGGCGAGGCAGTGCCGATCTGCCAATTGCTGACGATCTGCGCATCGACAAGATGCTGCACTAAGCCGTCAGCACCTTCCTTTTGAAACGGGATACCGGCAATCCTGAGATAACTTGTCTTGTCCTCGGCTTGCCGGAAACCGTCGATGAAACTCGCTGACAGAGTTTGCAATTCCTCGGCGCGTTCAGACGCAGACGTCCCGTGGACATGGGAATGCAGATGATCCGGGCCCCCATGATTATGATCGTGCGGATGAGCATGATCGTGATCATGGTGGTGGTGATGGCCGCGATGTGAATGGCTGTGACCCATGTCGTTACTCCACGTCCGGTCCAGCCGGGATCGAAACCGGCTTGTCGATGATGGATTTGTGCGACCCCATCTTGCCATGAGAGACGAGAGTGCCCAGCACATCGACGATCACGCGCGTTGCCAGAAGAGCTGTGATGTCGGAGCAATCGTAAGGCGGCGAGACCTCAACGACCTCAAGCCCGCAAATGCCTTCCTTGGCAACGAGGGAAACCAATTCCAGCGCCTCCCGCGGCAGGAAGCCGCCTGGCTCCGGCCAGCCGGTTCCGGGAACAAATCCACAGTCGACACTGTCGATATCAAAGGAAATGTAGACGGCATCCGCATCTTTCCAGGCGAGCTCCAAAGCCCTTGCTGCGGTTTCCGCCAAACCAAGTTCCTCAACATCGCGCATGGTGAAGATGTTGGTGTTGCGGTCACGGGCAACTTCGACACCTTCACGCGGGACTTGCCAGCCGCCGATGCCGATCTGGACAAGATTGACCGCAGGCACATTGACAAGATCCGTCGCATGGAACCACGGCGTGGTATGCATGCGTTCATCAAGATCCTTTTCCTGGATATCGATATGCCGGTCAAAGTGGACAATGCCGATGCGCTTGGAGGTGCACTGGGCAATGCCTCGAACACACGGGAAGCCGATGGAATGATCGCCGCCAATCATGATCGGTAACGCACCTGATGAGGCAACGTGCGACACGGCCCGGGTAATCTGGTCGAAGGTCTTTTCGATATTGGCGGGGATTGTGAAGATATCGCCGACGTCGCACAGCGTCATTTGCTCGCGGAGATCGACACCCATCTCGTAATTGTAAGGCGTATAGAGCGCAGAGATTTTACGGACGCCTTGCGGACCAAACCGGGTTCCCGGCCGGTAGGTGGTCCCGCCATCAAACGGAATTCCGATGACCGCGGCATCATAGGCGCCAACCTGCGTGACGTCTTCGATGTAAGGCGCTTTCAGGAATGTGTTGATGCCGGCATAATGGGGTAGCTCCCCCCGTGCAAAGGTGGGGATCGACTTGTCGGTGAGACTGTCTGAGCCGGTCAGACCCATGCGCAATGCCCATGCCTTTTCCTTTTCCCAGGCAGCTGAGGGCAGCGTTCCCTCTTTTTCCGCCGCCTTCCAGCCGCGCAGCTGGAGCTTGTCGAAATCAGGATGGTGGTGGCGTGCGGTTTTGGCTCGTTCCAATACTCCGGCTGCGCGTTGCCGGGTAGACGGCCCATCTGGACGAAAGATGCTCATGGCGTTCCTCAATGCGTCTTTTGTGAAATCTGAATGTCGGGTTTTGGGGCCGATCGGATGGTGCTCGCGATATCAGCCGGTGCGTTTTTCTCGCCGCCGGATTGGTCGGAGAGCGGAAGGTCGTAGGTGATGGTTGCTCCGTAGGCCTCTGGCGCTTGCGGGTCGTGCCGGATTTTGTCGAAAACGAGCAGCCGCGTGCCGAGCTTGAAGGCCTCATGGATGTCGTGGGTCACCATGAAAATCGTCATGCCTGTCTCTTTCCAAAGACCAATCAGAAGGTCGTGCATGTCGAGGCGGATGCCGGGGTCGAGCGCGCCGAACGGCTCATCCAACAGCAAAATCGAAGGCTTCTTGATCAAGGCCTGCGCAATGGCGAGGCGCTGCTGCATCCCCCCGGACAGCTGCGCCGGATACTTGTCTCTCGCTGTGGCCAGACCAATCCGCTCAAGGACATCTTGAATTTGTTCAATGGCTGCCTTCCGGCGCGCACCAAACAGTTTGCCAAGGCGCGGTGCTTGTTCAAACTCCTGAGCCAGGATCAGGTTTTCAACGACAGTCAGGTGGGTAAAGACCGAGTATTTTTGGAAAACGATCCCGCGATCCGGGGTTGGCTCCTTGGGCAGCAGCGTCCCGTCGAGCAGGATTTCTCCATGGGTCGGATGCTCCTGAGAAAGCAACATCCTCAAGAACGTGGATTTGCCGCAACCGGACGCGCCCACGATCGTGCAAAACGATCCGGCATCCACCTCAAGCGCGATCCGCTCCAGGACGGGGTTGCCGTCATAGTATTTCGACAACCCTTGAACAGAGAGTTTTGCAGGAGCGGTCATAGCGCGGCACCTCCCATATGGTTCCAGCGGAAGGCCCGCTTGGACAGAAGGAGCAGCAGCCGATCCAGGATGAATGCCAGCAGCGTGATCCAGACGACATATGGAAGGATGACGTCCATCGCGAGATAGCGCCGAACCAGGAAAATGCGGTAGCCAAGGCCCGTGGTGGACGCGATCGCCTCTGCAGAAATGAGGAAGATCCAGGCCGGCACGAGCCCGAGGCGCAAGGCGGTGATCAGTTTTGGAAGGACTTGCGGCAGCACTAGCCGGGTAATCATCTGCCAAACCGAAGCGCCAAGGGTCTCGGCCTTGATGATCATTTCACGGGGAATGTCGAGCACCGCTTGCGCAGTCGCACGGATCATCACCGGCGCAGTCCCGATCACGATCAGAGCAATCTTCGAAACCTCTCCAAGTCCAAACGTGATGAAAAGGATCGGCAGGATGGTGATCGGCGGAATGAGTGAAAACGTGGCGAGGTAAGGGGCAAGGGCACTCCGTATGTGCGGAATGAACCCGATACCTATCCCGAAGAGGATTGCCAGGAGCGTGGAGACCGCCATTCCGGTTCCAAGGCGCATCAGACTGTCGAAGGTGTCGATCCACAACAACAGATCGCCGGAGCGCCGATCCGGAACAGCAGCCATCCGCCAGAACGCCTGCCCCATGCTTTCAAGAGAGGGCAAAAGCTTATCGGCTGGATTGTCGAGCCGCCTGTAGTGACTGGCAATCGCGTAAGTCACAATCGTCGCCACAAAGGGAAGAAGTCCCAAGGCAACAGCGGTAAACCGCGACGGAGTTCGGTTTATGAGGCGCATGAAGAGTCTCGAAGCCGGACGAGGGAATTTGAGAACCTGTCCCGGCAAAAACCGGGGCAGGTTGAGACGGCTTTAGAGCGAGCCGCTTGCAGCCATTTCCATGAAGCTCGGATCGAAGCGGAGTTTCACGTTGTTGCTGTCGCCATAAACCGAACCGTCGGCAAAGGAGACACCGACAAACTCCGGGCTTGGAGCCCCCTCGCCCAAGATGCCCTTGTCAAACAGGAACTCGGCGACGAACTTCATCGTCTTGGGCAGCTCAGCTGACTTCGAGAACTCCACAGCTTCGGCTGGCGTGTAAAACATCTTCGTAGTAGCCAGTTGCGCCTTGTAGCCCGCAAGGTCGGTCCCGGAAGCTTCGGCCATCGCGGTCAAGGCTGCTTCATCGCCCTCTGCCATGAGATCCATCACTTCGTACCAAGCACCGGTGAGTGCTTTGCCAAAGGCGGGATTGTCGGCCAATGTTTCCGTGTTGACCATCATGATGTCGATGATTTCGCCCGGGATCCCGGCACTGTCGAACACCTTGGTTGCGTTGGGCTGCGCTTCGATCTCAGACAAAAGCGGGTTCCAGGTGACAACAGACGTCACATCCGGCGTTGCATAAGCTGCGATCATGTCAGCGTCGGAAGTGTTAACGACAGTCAGATCCCGCTCGGTTAGCCCCACGGTATCAAGAGCCCGCGCGAGCAGGTAATGGGAAACTGAAAGCTCGACCAGGTTGACCGTTTGCCCCTTGATCTCGGCAAGCTCGGTCTTGTCTTTCAGAATGATGCCATCATTGCCGTCGGAGTAGTCACCGACAATCAGCGCCGTTGTGTCGACACCACCGCCTGCCGGGATAGAGAGCGCGTCCATGTTGGTCATGGAACAGCCATCATATTCACCCGCAGTATATTGGTTGATGGATTCCACATAGTCGTTGATCTGCACGATCTCGACATCAATTCCGTATTTATCGGCCCACTTCTTCATGATGCCGCTGTCCTGCAGATAGCCCCAGGGCATCCAGCCAACATAGATCGACCAACAGACTTTGAAGTCAGTCTTGACTTCCGCTTGCGCGGAAAATGAGAGGGGCATTGAAAGCGCTGCAGCGAGCAGGGAAGCCTTGGCGATTGATTTCAGCATCTGTGCGCGTCTCCTGTCTTGGGCCCTTGGAGATCCCGAGGGCTTCCGTCATGAGGCTTTTTGCGCACGTCCGGGAGGAAGGTTCGCGCGCGCGAAACCTCGTGCAGTTGTCTCCCGGGTTTTTGTCCCGCCGTGTCACCGGGCTATGTGAGATCCTCACGATCTGCTCGCCCGGCTTGCACCTCTCGGTCCTGCGTCATCTGACCGGATCCCTAGGCGCGCTGCACACTCACAACAAAGCAAGGGCGGTGCCAAGTACGGCAAAATTAAAGATATATAAACAAAAACAGCACATTAGGCGAATTGCAGGTCGCACCGCCTCAATAGACTAAATGCCAAAATCATATGCACGGTTAAAAATCAGGCACCAATGAGCGAGAAACAGGCAGAAGAGAAAGAGACGCAAACGCGTCATTTCAGAAAAGCGGCAACCTTTTCTTTGACCGTCTCAATATAATTCTTGCGGCTTTCCAGTGTTGAACTGTCCATCTTGTAGTGCGCCAAGTACCGGGTTTTGCATCCCGGTTTGGCAAGCAATTTGATGCCGCGCATGATCGTCTTGCGCCCAGGCTCACCCACCAACTTGGACACCCACCAACTGGCCCCGCAGGTCGTTACGATCGCTATGTGGGAGATGTTCTGCATGTTGGGCTGCAGCCCCTTTGTGTCCGTTGGCATGATGAAGGTTTCATGCGGCACCCAGACTCGCTCCAGCCACCCTTTCAACATGGCAGGCAAACCGAACCACCAAGTCGGATAGACAAAGACAATTGCTTCACACCATTTGATGTCTGCCAAATCATCGGCGACGGGGATCGTGTTGGCCTGAGGCGTATGATAGCCCCGCCGCTCCTGCGCGCTCATGACAGGGTCAAAGCCTTTGGAATAAAGATCAGTCAACCGGATGTCATGACCGCCCGCCTCGAGCGTCTCGACAACAGCTGTACACAGCGCCGCATTGAAACTTTCTTCGCAAGGGTGACAGAAAACCACGAGAACGCGCATGCGTTTGGCCTTTTACATCGCTTTTCGCCGGAGTACGGCCGGCATTTGAACTGAAACTTAGTATTAGGCCCGTTGCAGACCTGGAAATAGGAACACCTGACCGCTTTCGAAATCATAATCCGGATTTTCCCAGGCAATCATCTTGCCCGGATTGAGCAACCCCTTCGGATCGGCCTGCTTTTTGAAAGCGAGCTGGACTGCATCCGTCTGCTTCATCCCCCCCTCTTCAAGCGTATACCTGTGTGGGTTGAAAATCGGGCAGCCATTGTCTTCGTGAAGACGGATGATTTTTTCGAGTCGGGCCTCGGTGGAGTAGCGGACAATCGGCAGGCCAAAGCATGTGACGTTGCCATCAAACCGCACGTATTCGAGATGGCCCGGAACCTCATCTCCAAACATCTCATGCATCTTGCCGACCAATTCGACCTGGTCGGGAAACGGATAAAGAACCTGGAGATAGGTGATTGAGGGATCCACCCTGAGCCCCCGCAAGGTCGTGTGGTTCCACGAAAGCTCGTAAGCAGGCGGGAGGCGTTTCAGATCTTCGTCTGACGCCTTGTCTGACCGATAGAGCACCTCCCCCTTGGACTGCCGCTCCATGAACGCATCGAATGCAGCCATCGCGAAAGGGGCGACCATCAAGACAGCAACGGACTGGTCCTTGCGGATGAATTTCTGGTGCCGGAGGAAATAGTCATGAGGAACTGGTGCTGCGATCGGCGCAATGTTCTTCGTCAGCAAACCATCCAGATTGGCCAGTTCATCTGAAAACCGCACCGCATCCATAAAGTCGTCAAACCCGACCAAAACATCCACCCAGTCGTAACTGGCGGCCAAAGGCATCTCGACTTCGGTGATAATGCCGTTCGTGCCATAGGCGTGCATCACTTTCTGCAGTTCATCGCCCGTCATTTCAAGAACCTGCGGCTCAGCCTCCATCGTGACCACGCGCAAACGAATGACGTTTCCAAGATCCCTCAAGCCACCCCAGTTGATCGACCCAACGCCGCCCGACCCGCCTGCGATAAACCCGCCGATCGTCGCGGTCCGGTAGGTTGATGGATGCATCCGCAATTCCTGTCCGGTCTGGGCTCGGGTGACCGCATCAATATCCGTTATTATCGCACCAGCCTCGGCAACGACAGATCCGGTGCGCACTTCCTTCACGGCGGTCATTTCCGCAAGGTTGAGAACAACCCCACCCGACAACGGCATGGCTTGGCCATAGTTTCCAGTCCCGGCACCGCGTGTCGTAACAGGCACATCAGCCGCAAAACACGCCTTGAGAATCCGGATGACCTCGTCCTCGGACTTGGGTGTCACGATCAGATCGCCCGTCACGTTTTCAAGCTGAGCCTTTAGCACTGGCGAATACCAGAAAAAGTCCCGGCTCTTCTGCTTCACGATTTGCGGGTTGTCCTCGATCTTGATCCCATCGAGATCGGCTATCAAAGCGGCAATGGCGCTCATGGTCAGGAGGTCCCTTTCTGAAGAAGTCGATCGAGTTCACGATAGTCGGGCAAGGTCTGATCAATGCTGCACCCTGCTCTCAGCACGCGGCGCGGGCCCACGGGACGGGACAGAAGCTCATTCCAGTTCCGCGCATTAAACAGCAGAAGATCGGCGGCCCCACCGACCGCTATCTGGCCCATGGGCAATCCCATAATATGCGCTGGCGTTGCCGTAACCACACGGATCCAATCGCCGACGGGATGATCAAGATGCAGGATCCGGGTTGCCTGGGTGTACACCTCGACAAGATCCATATCGCCATAGGCATAAAAGGGATCGCGTGTGTTGTCCGAGGCGACACACACTTGAATGCCGCGAGCGCGCATTTCATGCAAAAGTGTCACGCCGCGCTTGCGTGGTGTCCGTCCTTGCATGCGGTCCTGCAAATACATGTTGCACATCGGCAGTGAAACGACAGAAATCCTAGCCTCTGCGACCAAGTCCAGAGTTCTGGAAATGTCGTCATCGCAATGCACCGACAAGGAGCAGCAGTGTCCGCACAGGATCTTGCCATCAAACCCCAAGCGCAGCGCGACTTCGGCGATCCGGCGTAAAGTGTCAGCCACCGGATCAAGCGTTTCATCGACATGAAAATCAAGATCCAGCCCGCGATCCATTGCCGCTTTAAAAACTGATTCCAGATGCTGATCCACATCCGGCACCATATATGTAACAGCCCCCAAGACCCCGCCGGCAGCTGAAACACGATCGGCAATGCTGTGAAGGTAACCATTGCCTTCGGCCAGCCGGTCAATACCGAACAAGCACACACCTTGAAGCTCAATTCGTCCGGCCCACTCTGAGCGTGTTTCCGCAAAGATCGGCCACGTGATGTCATCTTGTGGAGGAAGACTGTCTAGGTGGGTGCGGATCGCGCCCGTCCCATGGGCGTAGGCACACTTTAGTGAGAAATCCATCCGGGCCCTGACATCCTCGGCACACCAGTAAGCGCTCCGGTCTCTTCCCACCGCTTGAAGTGCACCTTGAAAGGTCCCGTCCGGATTGGGCTCGCGCGGCCAGATATGCCCCTTGTCCAGATGTGTGTGAACATCCACCAGTGTCGGCAGGATAAGCCCGCCATCAAGATCAAGGCCGCCCGCGCCTTCCGGCAGCGTCCCAGCCGGAGCAATCTGTGTGAGCTTTCCATTCTCGAACACGATATCACGAGCCGTCAGCTCCGAGACCGAGGTTTGCTGCACACCCTCCAGAAGACATACGGGCACAGTCGCATTTCTGATGATGCCGGTCCCTTTAAACCCGGCGCCCCACCCCGGCTTCATCTACATCTCCCGCTTCAACGCGCTTTCGTGCCACTTGCGCAGAAGCAGATGCGACAAAAGGTTCATGGAAAGGAATATCAATATACCGGTCACGGAAATCAGAATCAGCGCAGCAAACATGCGCGGCATGTTGAGCCGATAGCTCGCCTCAAGGATTTGGTTGGCAAGACCGGATCCTGACCCCGCTGACCCGGCGACAAATTCGGCAACAATGGCTCCGATCAAGGACAAGCCACCGGCAATTTTCAAACCGCCCAAAAAGTACGGCATGGATGCAGGCAATCTCAAGAAGCGCAGTGTTTGCCACCGGCTCGCGCCATAAAGGCGGAACAGGTTTTGAAGATTATGATCGGCTGAATTCAAGCCCAAAGTCGTGTTGGAAAGGATCGGAAAAAACGCAACAATCCACGCGCAGATCAAAAGCCCCGCGGTAATTGAATCCACGTAGATGAGAATCAAAGGCGCAATAGCGATGATCGGTGTGACCTGCAAAATGACCGCAAACGGAAAAAACGAAATCTCGATCCACTTGGACTGAGTGAAGAGGACTGCCAAACCAAGCCCACCGAGCGTGGCGATCAAAAGCGCACCAAACGTGATCTTGAGCGTGTTGATCAAAGCAATGCTCAAGATGCCCCAATCAGCAAGGAGCGTTTCAAAAACAAGCCCCGGGCGCGGCAGGATATAGTGGGGTATCTCATTCCAGACGCACAGCCTGTCCCAAAAATACACCGACAAAACGAGGATAACGATCGGCAGAACCCAACGTCCAACAGCCTCCCGCCGTGCCGCGCGCGCCCGTTTGAGCTCTTCCGCATCAAGTGGAACAGACTGCGGGGCAGGTGCAATGGCGTGCTTGTCGGCGATCTCGAGTGTCATGATCTGCTACCGCCTTTGTTCAATATGTATCGGGACAGACACATCAAAGATGGTCTCCCACAATCATTGCCTTATGCAGCGCATCCGAAACATCCCGGCAAAAACCGGCGTAAACGGATGAAGTCCGGAAGGCTTCATCCCTCGGATACGGCGCGTCGATTGCCATGTCGTTGACCACACGGCCCGGCCGCGCCGCCATCACCACGATCCGGTTGGACAGATAGACAGACTCAAATACCGAGTGCGTAACGAAGATGACGGTCCATCCAAAGGTTTCCCAAAGGCGCAAAAGATCGTTGTTCAGTTTGAAGCGTGTAATCTCGTCAAGCGCAGCAAAGGGCTCATCCATCAAGAGCAACTTGGGCTTAGTGACCAGCGCACGGGCAATGGAGACCCGCATTTTCATACCGCCAGACAGCTCGCGCGGGTAGCTGTCGGCGAATTGCTCCAGCCCGACCCCCTGCAAGGCTTCCATAACCCGGTCATGCGCCGCTTTTTTGGAAACACCCTTCAAGCGGAGGGGCAGCCAGACATTGCCGAAAACCGTTGCCCACGGCATCAGCGTCGGCTCCTGGAACACGAAACTTAGCTCATGTTCCTTTTGCTTGCTTTCTTCGAGCGGCCATTCAACCCGGCCCGTCGTTGGACTGGTCAGGCTGGTGATGATCCGCAAGGCAGTCGATTTTCCGCATCCGGAGGGCCCGAGCAGCGAAACGAATTCCCCTTGTCGTATGTCGAGCGACATGTTGTTGAGCGCGACCGTTCCGTTGGAGAAGGTTTTTGAAATGCCCTTCAACGAAACGATCGGCGAACCCGAAACGATATCTGATTGCATGTTTGTATTTACCATGGCCGTCATTGCATCAATCTCCGGCCATGGTTGCAACATTCCTATGAAACACGAAACAGGTCCGCCTCAGTTTCCAGCAAGTTCTTTCTTGAGGTCCACTCCGACCCCTTGGTTGACGAATTGAAGCGTGTACGACTTAGTGTAATCGACATCTCCATTCACCACACCGGCAGCGACCATCTTCTCAAAGAAGGATTTGTTGCGCTCGTCGGTCATCGCACCAATCCCCATGGTGAGCGCATCCCCACTGTCCACGATGCCGTAAGACTTCAGCTTGTCGATGGAGAACGCCAGCTGTCCGTCGGTCATACCCGGATTGTCTTTTTTGATCAGCTCCAAGGCTTTGGAGTTATCTCCATAAAGGAAATTGACCCAACCGATGGCAGACCCATCGACGAAACACTTCACAACCTCTGGCTTGGTCTCGATGAGGTCGAGCCGGGTCTCAACGGTGGTGGAATAGGTGTCGTACCCATAGTCTGCGATCAGGAAAATGTTGGGCTCAAAGCCGCCCTCGGTCTCGATCGCATAGGGCTCAGAGGTGATGTAGCCCTGCTGGCCAAGCTTCTTGTCTGCAAGGAACGGGGCAGAGTTATAAGTATACGGCCGAACCTGCTCATCCTTGAAACCGAACTCAGCTTTCATCCATTGAAAGTAGGAATTGAGGCCACCCTTACCAATGAGGAGATTGATATCCTTCAGGCTATCCCAGGTGTCGAGGCCCTGATCCGGGTGAGTCATCAGAATTTGCGGCTCTTTCTGGAAGTGCGCCGCCACCACAGTCGTCGGAATGCCCTGTTCAACGGCTGAGAACGCTTGCAGCATGTTGCCGCCCATCAGGAAATCGATCTTGCCGACAGGCAACAAAATCCGATTGTTCGCCTGAGGTCCGCCGGGCTTGATTTCCACTTCGATCCCGCAGGCTTCGTAAGTGCCGTCGGCAACAGCCTGATAATATCCGCCGTGCTCGGCCTGAGCGACCCAGTTGGTACCGAATGTCACCTTCTCAAGCGCATGCGCACTTGTCGACGCCATGACAGCGAGCGTTGCAAGTCCAATTTTCCGAGACAAATCCATTTCCGCGTTCCCCGTTTTCATCACACACCACGCAGGTCAATCCGCCCACCACAGGCCGAATGCTCTGCCGCTGTGCTCGAAAGCCCTGAGAGCGGAACAGGCAAGAAGTGAGCCTTTATATTAAGATCATGGCCCGCTTAAATTGCTACCAGGAAGTTTGCTCCGGTCAGCAAAAATAGACTTGCATATATCCCACAGCCTGTCAGCTCAAAAAATAGACATGCTTTCAATTTATGCAAAAGCTTGCAAATTACGCAGAGCGGGAAATTGCCTCTGCCCGAGCCGCGGGATAGGCTCCTGCGCAATTCCTCAAGGAGAAAAATATTGAAGAAGACTCACACACCGCCGGACATTCGGCCGCCGTTTGCACGCTACAGCCATGCGGTGGAAGTGCCACCTGGGCAACGCCTTCTGTTTGCCTCTGGCCAACTCGGCATTGATGCCGAGGATCAAATACCGACCGGCGTTGAGGGCCAAACAGCGCTCTGTTTTGAAAACATTCGGGCAATTCTGGCATCAGCCGGCATGACTTTGGCGGATATTGTGCGCATCAACGCCTATGTAACCGGCCGAGAACATTTGCCGGGCTATATGAAAACCAGAGACCAATTCATCACTGACCCGCCACCGGCTTCCACGCTCATGATTGTGTCCGGATTTGCACGCGAAGAGTTCGTGGTTGAGATTGAAGTCGTTGCCGCTGCCGACTAGGCATAGATAGCAAATACAAGTTATTAGGAAGACGAATAATGCTGCCGAAACCCTATTGGCAAGATATGACAACAACGGATTTCGATCATCCTGACGTAAAGGATTGGATAGCCGTTCTGCCAGTTGCAGCAATCGAGCAGCATGGGCCTCACCTCCCGGTCTATACCGACACCGCGATCGCGGAAGGGCAGATTAGCCGAGTCATAGAACTGCTTCCAAATGATATTCCGGCCAGCTTCTTGCCGATCCAGGCGGTCGGCAAATCCAACGAACACATTTCGTCCGCCGGCACACTGACAATGACCTGGGAAACGGCCTTACAGGCGTGGCTTGAGCTAGGCGACAGCATCCTCAGAGCTGGCGTGCGCAAGGTTGTTGTGGTCAACTCCCACGGCGGCAACGTTCCCCTGATTGGCATTCTAACGCGCGAATTGCGTGTCCGGCACAATATGCTGGCCGTCGGAACAGCCTGGGCAGCTTTTGGCCAACCCGACGGCGTGTTTTCAGATCACGAACTGACCTTCGGCATCCATGGCGGAGACGTCGAGACTTCAATCATGCTGCACCTCCGGCCTGACCTCGTAAACATGGACAAGACTCGGAACTTTAGATCTGCACAGGAGGACTTTGCCTCCATGTTCAAGCATCTTCGAGCGCACGGCCCTCATGCTTTTGGCTGGAAGGCTCAGGATCTCAATCCGGCTGGAACGGTGGGGGACGCCTCAATCGCGACCGCAGAAAAGGGCAAAGCCTCGCTGGATCACGCTGCAAGAGGGTTTGTTGAACTGTTGCAGGACGTGCATGCCTTTGACTTGGCGCATTTTGATTAAGGTCAGAACCTCAACATCTCAGCTACACAGCTTGCTGATTGCTAGATGCAGCTTCTGGTGATCCCGCTTTGCAGGTTTCCGCTCTTCAAAGAACACCCGCATCCCAACACCTTCAATCAGATCCAAGACAAACTCAGCTGCGTCGCGATCCGAAAGATTACTCTCAGCACTCTCGCTGTTTCTCAGCTGGCCGAGCAGGCCCTCCAAACCTGCCAGAAGCTTCACACGGTTTTCCATGAAACCGACAGTTATTTCTGGCTGCCGGATGGCTTCTGCTAGAATTTCAAGCGTCAACGCGGCATGGCTGGGGGCGCTGCAGGTCTTCAAGTATGCTTTCAAGAATTGATCAAGCGCCTTGTGTGGATCCTTGCCGTATTTTTCAAACATTGATCCAAAGGCATCGATTTGCGCCGCTTCGAGGCTCGCAATTTCAGCAATGATCTCAGTCTTTCCGGGGAAGTGATTGTAGATATTTCCTAAGGAAACCCCCGCGCTGCGCGCAATGTCCCGAATGCTGGTTTGGTGAAACCCCTTCGCAATAAAACACGCAGCTGCGACCTCCACGATGTGTTTCCGCCGCGCATTTGTCGTCTCTTCCCGGGTCGGTTTTTCACTCATTCCTGTATGGGCTCCATTGCATTTCTTCAAAATCCGATTATTTAATTCAACGAACGAACGTTCACTCGATTTTTTATTCGAAACAGACTTGTTTGTTAGCGACCTCTCAAATCTGAATTCGAGCACCTTTTGGGAAATGACCGTAAAATGCGGATGGCGATTGATCTAGCTTATATCTTCCAGATGTTCAGAGCGAAAATCGCAATCACCTGGACAATTGTATTTGCCGAAAACTGCCTGATTGCCCTGATCCCGTTGTTGATCGGTCTATCGATTGACGGCTTGCTTGCAGGCCGGGTTTCCGAACTCGGCTGGATGATGGCCGTATTGTGTGGCCTTTGTTTCCTGGCTATCGGACGCCGGATTTACGACACCCGTGCCTATGGCACAATACGGCTGCATCTTGGAGACGAACTCCATCAGCGATGCTCCTCGCTGCACGTTTCGAGACGAAATGCCCGGATCGACATGTCCCGCGAACTGGTCGACTTTTTGGAGCATGAAGCACCGCAACTGATCGCAGCGCTCATACAACTGGGCGTGAGCCTGACCATTTTGACTTATTTCGATATGTCGCTAGGTCTCTCATCGCTGTTGGTGCTGGCCGGGATGCTTCTGGTTTACGCCTGCTTTCACAGGCGCTTCTACAACGTCAACCGGCAACTCAACGAGCAGCGCGAACAGCAAGTGGATGTCCTCACACGGGGCGAGCGGCTCGGCATCTTCCGTCACCTGCGCGCCCTGCGCCGCCATGAAGTCGCAATTTCGGATACCGAGGCTTTTGTTTATGGCGGCATTTTCCTGCTTCAGGTCGGTTTCATCGTTTTCAATCTCTACCAGGCAGCAGGGCTGGCCGGCATCACCGCAGGACGCATCTTTTCAATCGCAAGCTACTCCTGGGAATTTGTGGAAGCGGCCCTCACCCTTCCAATCGCTCTGCAAAGCTGGTCCCGATTGAGCGAAATCACGCGCAGAATCAACTCAAACGGAGACCTTTCCCTTGGCTGAGTTCCCGTTTCAATTCCCGTCAGGCATTGGCACCTGCGAGGAGGCCGGGCGTTGCCAAGCTATCAAAATGCCAACGCAGCCGATCGGAAAAACTGCGTCAAAAAAGGCCGGCAATTCATGAGAAAAGGCATCTGGATTGCGCTTGCCTTCATGGCGCTACTTGCCGTAGCCGGGGTGTTAAGCGAGCTGGAAGACACAGCTGATGTCAAATTAACATCAGTCCCGCAACCGCTCCCTCCAGTGACCGTGGTGGATGCTGAAATTAGCACTCATACCGGGGCGGTTACGGTGTTCGCAGAGGTTGCTCCGCGCTGGCAAGTCGATCTGCGATCCCGCATATCAGGTGTTGTCAGCAATCAAACGCCCCCCGCTCTCGCCGGATCCCGGGTATCAAAGGGGGACGTCCTCGTGCAATTGGAAGATGCCCCTTACGTGGCCAACGTAGCGGATGCACGATCGGCTTACGAAAGCTCGAAACTTGATCTTCGAAAGGCACAAAACAAGCACCGCATCGCCATTAAGGACTGGACGGCTGCCAAACCCGGAGTAACACCACCGGAAATGGCCGTTCACCTTCCGCAAGTTCATGTTGCAGAACGCGCCTTGAAAGCAGCGGAAGCGCGCGTCGCAGCATCCGAATATGACCTGCGCTCCACCACACTGCGAGCCCCCTTTGACGGCATCGTGACCCGGCGCAACGTCAGCCCCGGTGCAACGGTCAATGAAGGGGATGTTCTCTTTCAGATCCTGGACGACAGCCTGCTGGACACTCAAGCATCGGTGGGCCCACATGAGTGGGCACTGTTGTCCAAGGACTGGTCTGACCTGACCGTGGGCGTCTTTGATGAGCGTGGCGTAAAAATCGGCACTGCAGGAGTTCGAGAAAGCGGCGGCTTCCTGGATCCGCAATCGCGGAAACACCAGCTTTTTCTGGAAGTAAAGCCTTTGGAAGAAGGGCGCATTCTACCTGGATCTTTTGTGGAGCTGCACCTGCCCGTCCGCCCTATCGGGAACACTCTGCGGATTCCCGAAAGCGCTCTCACCCAGAATGGTTTCGTTTGGCATGTTGATCGCGGCAATCGGCTGCAACGCTTCGCGGCACAGCCTCTTTTCCGCGATTCAGGAGACATCGTGATTGCAGTGCCCGAAGCGCTCGCGCAAGAAACCGGCCTCCGGATCGTTGCGTTTCCGATGAGCGTGTTTTTGCCCGGGCGAAAGGTTGCATCGATGGACCTGGAGCAAAGCAAATGACTTGGCTCACAAACTGGTTCATTCGTAACCCCGTCGCCGCCAATCTCTTGATGGTGTTCATCCTTTTTGCCGGCATCACATCTGTCTTCACCGTTCGGATTGAGGGTTTCCCGAAGATCCCGGCTGACACGGTTACGGTGGCAACATCCTTACCAAATGCCCATACCGAGCAGGTGGATGAGCAGATCACGCGCAAGGTTGAGAAGGCTGTCGAGGGTCTGGAGGGGGTGAAATCGATCAGATCCCAATCTCAGCCTGGCCTCTCAGTGATATCGATCCAGAAAACCGACGGCACAAAGCTTACCAAGCTTCTCGACGACGTTCGGTTGAAAGTCGATGGCATCTACGATTTGCCAAAGGACGCCCGGCGCCCCGTGATCGAAACGAACGACTTCGACCTTCCCGCGCTCTACATCCAGATCTACGGAGACATTGACCTTAAATCCCTCCAAAAGATTGCCCGCGACCTGCGCGCCGATCTCTTGGCAAGCCCTGAAATTACCAGGGTCAATGATTGGGGGCTGCGGACGCAGGAAATCTCGATCGAATTCACGCCGGGCACGCTGCAACGTCATGATTTGACGATTTCAGACGTCATGGAACGCATTCAACAATCGTCTCTTTTCTTCCAAGGCGGAACGCTGAGAACAGAGGGCGGTGACATCACCCTGCGCGCAGACAGTCACGCTTATTCTGTTCGCGACTTCGAAAAGATCCCCGTTGCGACATGGCCAGATGGAACAACCACATCGCTCGGTGAGCTCGCGACAATTATAGACGGTTTCGACGAAACTCCGATCGAGACACGTTTCAACCAGAGACCCTCTGTCGGGATGGAGGTTCTGATTGGGCGCAAGGACAATCTTTTGCGAGTTTCGGATGCTGCAGAGGCCATTGTCGCCGCAACGCAGAAAAGCTTGCCAGACAATGTCCAGATTGCGATCTGGGGCAACTCACGCGACTACATATCTGACCGGCTTCAACTGTTATCCAGCAGCGCTGTCCAGGGATTGATCCTGGTAGCGTTGATGCTCGCGCTGTTCCTGAACGTTCAGCTTGCCTTCTGGGTCGCAATGGGCGTTCCGATTTCCTTGGCTGGTGCCTTTGCGGTCTCTTCAGGCGGGTGGGTCGACTATTCCCTCAATGACATCACGACTTTCGGCTTTATCATAGTTCTCGGTATCTTGGTCGACGACGCTGTGGTTGTTGGCGAAAGTGTACACGAGCAGCGGAAAAAGTTCGCCGATCCGATCAAAGGCACAGCGCTCGGCGTGGAAAAAGTGTCCGTTGCAACTGTCTTCGGTGTGCTAACCACAGTTGCCGCGTTTTTTCCTCTCCTTCTCATTACCAGCCCTTTGGGTAAGGTTCTTGCGGGATTTGCAGGCGTTGTCATTCTGGCGCTGCTGTTTTCCCTTGTTGAAAGCAAGCTCATCCTGCCGGCGCACCTGGCCCACATAAATCCAATCCCCGATGATAGAAGCGGATGGATGACACGCAGTTGGGGCTGGCTGCAAAAAGGTGCCAGGTCCGGATTGCTGGGCTTCCGTGATCGTATCTACGCGCCGATCCTGAGATGGGCACTTGTAAATCGTTACGCTGTTTTGATCACATTTGTTGCCGCGTCGGCATTGGTTTTCGGGCTCATGGCGAAAGGTCAGATCAAGTCTGTTTTCTTCCCGAACGTGCCGGGCCAAGTGATCTCGGTGTCCCTTCAAATGGATCAGAGAGCACCGGCTACGCTCACCCGGAAAAACGTTGCGCTCCTTGAAGAGGCTGCTGTGGCGCTCAACCAGGATCCGGAGCTGATCACGGCCAATGGCAGTGGAGCCGTTGCGCATGTGTTTGCGTTTGTCACCGGCGCGACCACGGCTGAGCTCTATACGGAAGTGATACCGTCTGCCGACCGCCCTCACCTGAGCACCAGCGACATCCTGGAAGCATGGAAGTCGCGTGTTGCCCCTCTGGAAGGCGTCTCGGAAATCACCTTTTCTGCATTTGAAGACTTCGGTGGCGGTTTCCGGATCCGCCTTATGGCAAAGGATCAACAGATGCTGGAGGCCGCAAGTCTGGAGGTCCGTGACCGGCTTGACCGTATCAGCGGAGTTTCCAACACCCGGGACAGTCTGCTCACCGGCCAGCCGGAGCTGCGGTTACGCCTGAGGCCAGAAGCAAAGTCGTTGGGCTTTACGTCCGAGAGCCTCGCGCGTCAGATCGGATATGCTTTCGGCGGTGGAGAAGCTCAGCGGATCCAAAGGGGTGATGCCGACGTCCGTGTGGTCGTCCGCAACGCATTGACCGCGCGGGATCGCATTGAAGACCTGATGGAGATGCAGCTCAAAAGCACCAAAGGCCAGTGGATCCCTCTCTCGACTGTCGCTGAGATCACGCCCAGCTATGTTCCGGACCAAATCCTAAGGCGCAACGGCTCCTTGATCACGACCGTCATGGCGGACATCAACCGGAATATCGCGGCGCCTGAAGAGGTCGCGGAAACCATCTTTGGAGAGTTCTCCCGAGACCTTGAAGCCAAATACCCAGGCCTGAAGATCGATGCAGGTGGGGAGTTGGAGGAAATCGGCGAGATGCGCGGCGGGCTTTTGCGCGCCTTTCTGATCGCCAGTCTCTTGATTTATATCCTGATGGCAGTGCCGCTGAAATCCTACTGGAAGCCGGTCATCATCATGTCCGTGATTCCGTTTGGTTTCGTTGGCGCGGTACTCGGGCACGCAGTGATGGATCTGCCCTTTTCTTTGCTGTCGTTTTTTGGCGTGCTCGCCTTGATTGGGGTCGTGGTCAACGATTCTCTGGTGATGATGACCCACTACGTGCAGGCGCGCGAGGAAGGAGCCGAGCATGAAGATGCTGTCTTCAACTGCGGCGTTGCACGCTTTCAGGCCATCTTCCTGACGACGGCCACCACAGTAGTTGGCCTCGTTCCCCTCATGAGCGAGACGTCCGAACAGGCGCGCTACTTGATCCCAGCTGCTGTCTCCCTCGCATACGGAGAAGTCTTCGCGACACTCATCACCCTCATCCTCATCCCGGTTTTGCTGTCCATTGGCAATGACATCCGCAAGCTATTTAGCCCGGCCAACGGCTTCAGACGACCAAAACGCAGCCTCACGAAAAGCCAAGCAATCACGCCAACAAATTACTGAGGGAGCTCAAGAAGTAACCCAAGAGTGTGTCTCAAGTTGTTCGCACCCAGCCAATTTCACGGCTGATGCGCAAGTGGCTGTGATGCACTCTTGGTCCTATCGGCAATGGAAACAGGAAAGACGCTGCGTCATGTCGGAAAATGCATAATTTGAACCACTTCGTAGATCTACTTAACCCTTGACTCCCACCAGCCATAGGGGTCTGTTACCGCCAGGATGCCGCAGGGTGGCTGGCGCTTAATGCCAACTGACCTATGACCTTGCGAGTAAGTCCGTACAGGCAAACTGGGGATCATCATAAGATCACGCCGGGAAACGGCCCCAGTGACAACCGAAGGGGAAAAATATGACGAAGACTTTCCTGAAATTGACTGCTGCAAGTGTGGCCCTTTGTGCCGGGCTGAGCGCAGTAAACGCTGAAACACTTCGCTGGGCGCGTGCTGGCGACTCTCTCACTCTGGACCCGCATGCTCAGAACGAGGGCCCGACCCACACGCTTGCGCACCAGATGTATGAGCCGCTCCTGCAGCGCGACATGGAAGCACAGATCATTCCGGCACTCGCAACCAGCTGGGAGCCGACCGAAGATCCGACCGTTTGGGAATTCAAGCTCCGTGAAGGTGTGAAGTTCCATGGCGGCGAAGACTTCACTGCTGACGACGTTGTCTTCTCCTTTAAGCGCGCCATGATGCCGACATCAGCGATGAAAGAGTTGCTGAACTCCATCAAGGATGTGCGCAAGGTCGACGATTACACTGTCCATTTCGAGACAGATGGCCCGAACCCGCTTCTGCCGAACAACATGACGAACCTGTTCATCATGGATTCCGGCTGGGCAACTGACAACGGCTGTGAAGCACCGCAAGACATTGCGAATGGCGGCGACAACCCGTGTGTGCGCGCAGTCAACGGAACCGGCGCATTTGTTCTGGAGAGCCGCAAGCAGGATTCCGAAACAATCCTGAAGCAGAACCCGAACTATTGGGGCAAAGGCGAGTTCCCGCTGGAAGTTACTGAAATCATCTACACACCGATCCAGGAAGGCGCGACCCGCGTGTCCGCTCTTCTGTCTGGTGAAGTTGACCTGATTCAGGACGTTCCGGTGCAGGATTTGCCGATCGTTGAGCGGACCGACGGCTTGAAGCTCAACACTGCAGCTCAGAACCGGACAATCTTCTTCGGTATGAACCAGGGCGCTGACGACCTGACAAGCGACACGGTCGACGGCAAAAACCCGCTCGCCGACAACCGCGTTCGTGAAGCGATGAACATCGCTCTCAACCGTGATGCGATCAAAAAGATCGTTATGCGCGATCAGTCTGCTCCGACCGGTGTGATCATGCCTCCGTTCGTAAACGGCTGGACCGAAGCACTGGACGCATATCCGGAGTATGACGTTGCGAAAGCAAAGGCATTGATGGAAGAAGCTGGCTACGGCGACGGTTTCGGCATCACGCTGAACTGCCCGAACGATCGCTATGTCAACGACGAAGGCATCTGTCAGGCTGCCGTTGGCATGCTCGGCCAGATCGGTGTCAAAGTTAACCTGGACGCAAAGCCGAAGGCACAGCACTTCCCGCTGATCCAGAACAAGGAAACAGACTTCTACATGCTCGGCTGGGGCGTTCCGACGTTCGACTCTGAGTACATCTTCAACTTCCTGACGCACACCTCAACCGACAAGCTCGGTTCCTGGAATGCGACCGGCTACTCCAACCCGGAGCTCGATGCGAAAATCAAAAGCCTCGCATCTGAAACAGATCAGGAAGTCCGTAACGCCACGATTGCTGAAATCTGGGAAACGGTGAAGTCTGAAAACCTGTACCTGCCGATCCACAACCAGGTCTTGAACTGGGGCATGGCTGACAAGATCAACTTCGCAGTACAGCCGGAAGATCAGCCGCACTTTAAGTTCCTGACTTTTAACTAAGTCTCGCGCTCTCACCACCGTACCGTTTGAAGTTCATCCGGTACGGTGGCGATGTTTTTAGCTTGTCAGCCAAATGAGTTTTACGGCTTTTCCCGCCAGCATCACTGTTGAAACAGTGGAAAAACGGTAGACTCTGCGCATCGCGCAAGTATAAGCACGTCCTTATCGGAAGACTTAGCAGACTGTCGCGGACGCCACAGTCTCTCGATTGGCTTGAAAAATGCTCGCATTCATCATTCGCCGCCTCGGCCAGGCACTTCTAGTCCTGATGGCCGTCGGTTTTGTTTCATTTGCCATGTTCAAATTCATGGGCGACCCCGTGGAGAACATGCTCGGTCAGGAAGCGACAGCTGCCGACCGCGCGGAACTTGAGGAGCGGCTCGGACTGAATGATCCGATCATCGTTCAATATGTCCGCTACTTCCAACGAGCCATGTCCGGCGATTTCGGCGTCTCCTACCGCGTAGGATTGCCGGTTGGAGAGGTCATTCTGGAACGCCTCCCCGCAACGCTCGAATTGGCCTTCCTGTCAGGCGTCATTGCGATATCACTCGGCTTCGTTTTGGGCGTCTACACAGCCATCCGACGAGATGGCTATGTCGCCAACTTCATCATGACCGCTTCGCTGATCGGGGTTTCGCTTCCAACCTTCTTGATCGGCGTTTTCCTGATCTGGCTGTTCGCCGTTAATCTGGGCTGGCTGCCTTCCTTCGGGCGCGGCGATACCCGCAGCTTGTTCGGGGTCGACCTCGCTATTCTGACCGTGGACGGGTTGAAGTCCATGATTCTGCCGGCAATCACGCTTGGTCTTTATCAGATGACCTTGATCATGCGTCTGGTGCGCTCAGAAATGCTTGAGGTCCTGAGAACAGACTACATCCGCTTTGCAAGGGCCCGCGGACTGAGCCAGAAGACTGTCAATTTCGGTCATGCCATGAAGAACACCATGGTTCCGGTCATTACCGTGACCGGTCTTCAATTCGGTTCGATTGTCGCCTTTGCGATCATCACGGAAAGCGTGTTCCAGTGGCCAGGTGTTGGCCTTCTCTTCATCAATGCGGTGAACTTTGTCGATATCCCGGTCATGTCAGCGTATCTGCTGCTCGTTGCCGTCATTTTCGTGACCATCAACCTGATCGTCGACCTGCTCTATTTCACCATCGACCCGCGTCTCAGTGTGGGCAGCAACTGAGGACAAGAGGCATCATGGAAACCCAATCCCCCAAGGGCGCAAGCGCCCGCCCGGAGTTTAAGGAAACGGTTGCCACATCGACCTGGCAACGTTGGATGGACTCCGATATCTGGCATTCCTACAAGTCCAAACCGGTGATCGTCGTTTCGTCACTCGTGTTTGTTACGCTTGTACTAGGAGCGATCTTTTCGCCGTTTTTGTCACCCTACACACCGTTTGACCCATCCAGTCTCAACCTGATGAATGGCTTTACAAAGCCCTTCTCAGCAAACGATTTCACCGGTGACTACTTCTTTCTTGGTACCGATGATCAGGGTCGCGACGTTTTCTCCACAATCCTCTTCGGATTGCGCATCTCCTTGTTTGTAGGCTTGGTCGCGGTCCTGTTTGCCATGACCCTCGGAGTGATTCTTGGTCTTCTGTCCGGATATGTCGGCGGATGGGTAGACGGCATCATCATGCGTGTTGCCGACATCCAGATGACTTTCCCGTCCATCATGGTTGCCATGCTGCTTTACGGGATCGGCAAGGGCCTGATCCCGCCGGATCTACGGGATGAAATGGCCATCTGGGTCTTGATCATCTCCATTGGTCTATCTGAGTGGGTACAGTTTGCCCGGACCGTCCGCGGTGCCACCATGGTGGAGCGGCAGAAGGAATATGTTCAGGCAGGTCACCTGATTGGCCTCAAGCGCTGGAGCATCATGGTCCGCCACATTCTTCCGAATGTCACCGGACCGATCCTCGTGATCGCGACGATCAGCCTGGCACTGGCCATCATTGCAGAAGCAACTCTGAGCTTCCTCGGAGTGGGTGCGCCGAAAACACAGCCATCACTTGGCACGCTGATCAATGTCGGCCGGCAGTACATTCTCTCCGGTGAATGGTGGATCCTGCTGTTCCCGTCACTTACCCTTCTGGCCCTTGCGCTTTCCGTGAACCTTTTCGGCGACTGGCTGCGCGATGTGTTGAACCCGAAATTGCGATAATCCAGTGTCAGATACTCCACTCCTTAAAGTCTCCGACCTCATCGTCGAGTTTCCAACCCGCAATGGCGTGTTGCGTCCCGTCGACCGGGTCGGGTTCGAAGTGCGCGCTGGCGAGATCCTTGGTCTCGTTGGTGAGAGCGGCGCCGGTAAATCCATGTGCGGTTCTGCGATCATCGGCCTGATCGATCGTCCTGGCCGGATCAGCGGCGGTGAAATTCACCTTGATGGTGAGCGCATCGACAATCTTCCCGAAGAGCGCATGCGCCGCATCCGGGGCAAGAAGATCGCAATGGTCTTCCAGGACCCGCTGACCAGCCTCAATCCGTTGATGACGGTCGGCCAGCAGCTGATCCAGACCATCCGGACCCACCTGCCCCTCTCGCAAAACGATGCTCGAGCAAAGGCCATTGCGCTGCTTGAAGAAGTGGGCATTCCGGCTGCGGCGACACGGATTGACGCTTACCCGCACCAATTTTCTGGTGGTATGCGCCAGCGCGTGGTGATTTCACTCGCTCTGGCAGCAGAGCCGGAACTCATTATTGCGGACGAACCAACGACAGCGCTTGATGTATCCGTTCAAGCGCAGATCATGGCGCTGCTCAAGCGCCTCTGCCGGGAACGTGGGACCGCGGTTATTCTGATTACCCACGACATGGGTGTGATCGCGGAAACAACCGATCGCGTTGCTGTTCTTTATGCGGGCCGGATTGCGGAAATCGGGCCGACCCGGAACGTATTGAGCGCGCCATCGCACCCCTACACTGTCGGCTTGATGGCCTCCACACCATCGACAACCGGATCGTTACAAACGCTTAGCCAAATCCCCGGCTCCATGCCGAACCTTCGGGCCATTCCGAAAGGTTGCGCGTTTAATCAGCGGTGCACCAAAGCCATTTCGGCCTGTTTCAATGACATTCCGGTTCTCGAACCCGTGAATGGCAGTGAAGTCGCCTGCTGGCTCTACGACCCGGCTTACAAACAAATCGAAAAAGAAATCTCCGGAGCGTCTGAATGACCGGCGACACCCCTTTGATCAGTGCGCGGAGCCTGGGCGCAGTTTTTGACGTGTCCAAGCCATGGCTGAACCGGATGCTGGCGATGGAATCCAAGCGATTTCTGACGGCAGTCGACACCGTTGATTTCGACATTCCGAAGGGCAAGACTTTTGCCTTGGTGGGTGAGAGTGGATCGGGTAAATCAACCATTGGTCGGATGATCGTTGGCTTGCAAAAACCAACCAGCGGCCAGGTTTTGATCGACGGCGAAGATTTCTTCGCCATCAAGGACCAAAAGCGCAAGCTGGCCATGCGCCGGCGCATCCAGATGATCTTCCAGAGCCCGTACGCCTCGCTCAACCCGCGCTGGCGTGTCCGTCATATCATCGGTGAACCGATCCGGGCCTTTGAGCTGATGCCAGCAAGCGAAGTCGACAAACGGGTCGCAGAGTTGCTTGATCAGGTGGGTCTTGCGAAATCCGATGGCGAGAAGTTCCCGCACGAGTTTTCCGGCGGCCAGCGGCAGCGGATCGCGATCGCGCGAGCGCTTGCATCCAATCCGGAATTCATCGTCTGCGACGAACCGACATCCGCGCTTGATGTGTCTGTGCAAAGTCAGGTCTTGAACCTGATGAAAACACTGCAGCGGGAACTCGGCCTGACTTATCTCTTCATCAGTCACGATCTTTCCGTGATCCGGTACATGGCCGATGAGATCGGAGTTTTGTATCTCGGTCGGCTGGTCGAAGTTGCGGACCGTGACTCGCTGTTCGAAAACCCGCGTCATCCCTACACGCGCATGCTTATGGATGCCGCCCCGCACATCGACGCTTTTGGGCGGACCGCGGAGATTGTGTCTGGTGAAATTCCGGATCCGATCAACAAACCTTCGGGGTGCAGCTTCCACCCCCGGTGCACGTTGACCGAGGACCGCTGCCGTCAGGAACGTCCGGCAGTGCGCGAGTTCGACGATGGCAAGGCCAAAGTCGCTTGCCACCTCTGCACCGCTTAACTTGCACAGGCCTTCGCATTCCGTTTTCTTGAGAGTTAAGCTGTTTTTCAGCTAATCTATCCTCCAAGCAGAATGACGAAGGCCTGATCATTCAATCTGACGCACACAACCAACCCGTAACGAAGAGACCGCTTCAGCAGAAAAGAAGCGAGGCAACCCGCACCAAAATTTTGAGTGCTGCGGTCGAGGTTCTCATCGAACTGGGCCTTTCCAAAACAACAACTTTGGAAGTCCAAAAACGCGCTGGTGTCAGTCGTGGCGCGTTTCTGCACCATTTCCCAACACACGCCGGTCTGTTGTCCATGACGATCAGCCGGTTGATAGAACTCAATGAGAACGCGGTCTGGAGCGAAGCTGAAAAGCTCAAAGATATAGCCGACCCACTGACAAGATCCGTACGCACACTGGCCAACGCCTACGCACATCCTTCCTTTGTTGCAGAACTCGAACTCTGGATTGCCGCCCGTGCGGACCCAGCACTCCGCACCGCTCTCAGATCTGTCGAACAAGATGCCATTACAGACCGCGATCGCGTTCTCACACAGCTTTTTGAGGGTCTGCTTGATCAGCCAGGAGCCGAGAAGGCAATCGGTTTGACGATTGAATTTATCCGGGGCCTTACCATCTCTTCCCTGCTTAGGAATGACCAGACCCTCCGCAATCGGTTGATCGAAGACTGGATCGAGACCCTCAGGAACCTGCTGACTGCAGATCGCACATAGCCGGTTAGACCCAAACCAAAATTAAACAGTCAAAATTGACTGTTTTTGTTTCAGTTGCAAATATGAAACCTGCTCTACGGTCTTGGGAGGAGGATTACATGCCTGCGTTTTCGACACTGAGTATTGACCTGTGTCCGGCAAATGAACGTGTTGCCAGGCTGCTGTTGAACCGGCCTGAGCGGTTCAATGCGATCAACGACGACACCCCCCGGGAAATCCGCGCTGCTGTCGAGTGGGCTGAGAGTAACAGGGACGTCCATGTCGTTATTGTTGAGGGCGCAGGCAAGGGCTTTTGCGGTGGCTACGATCTGACACACTATGCTGAAAATGATGCCGACCATCCCTGTCAGCAAGAGAGCGACCCCTGGGATCCAATGGTCGATTACGCAGTGATGAAGCGGAACACAGAAGACTTCATGTCGCTTTGGCGCTGCAGAAAACCGACGATCGCCAAAGTCCACGGCGCCGCCGTTGCCGGTGGCAGCGACATCGCGCTGTGCTGCGATTTGCTGGTCATGGCAGAGGATGCGCGCATCGGGTATATGCCGACCCGCGTCTGGGGATGTCCGACCACCGCAATGTGGACTTACCGACTTGGTCCGGCACGAGCCAAACAGTTGATGTTCACCGGTGACTTGATCACAGGCACAACGGCTACCGAGTGGGGACTGGCAAACATCTCGTGTCCGTCGGTCCAGTTGGATGAAAAAACAAATGCGCTCGCGGCACGGATCGCAGGCGTTCCATCCGGCCACCTTGCCATGCACAAGATGGTCGTCAATCAGATCATGCTGACAATGGGACTTGAACAGGCTCAGATGTCAGCAACGATCTTTGACGGCATCACCCGGCACAATCCGGAAGGCCTGTGGTTCCGGCGCTACGCGCAAACAGAAGGTTTCAAGGCGGCAATCGAATGGCGTGACAGCGGCCGCCCAATCCCCGAGGGCGATGAAGCCCGAGCGCTCATCCGTGAAATGGACGAAAAACTGCGGGCCCGATAGCCGACCTGGTTCAACGTGCTCCAATTGGCAAGGTGAACGTCCAAGAGGCGCGTTTGGCGGCTGACGGTATCGCGGGATAAGGCGCAGCACGTTGCACGGACTTGAGGGCTGCCTGGTCGAACGTTTTGTTTCCAGAAGATCTGACCAGGCGCACGCCAGTAACACTGCCATTGGCTTTGACCGTGAAACGGACCTGAGCGTCCTTCGCCAACCGTCCAAGGCTACGCGGTGTGCGCACGGAGCGTAATACCTTGCGATGGACCTTGGCCGGATAGTTGGTGACCTCGGAATTCCCGGCCGCCTTTGCTCTTCCTTTGCGCGCTGATGCCCCCTTTTGCGCCGTTCGATTGGATTGCCCCCCCGCACCTGCCCGGCGTGCCGTTTGCGCGTTTTCCTGCTTAACTTTCGCAAGCTTTTTTGCTGCTTGCTTTGCAGGTTTTTTTTGTGCCTTGGCAACCTGTGTCTTTGGCGGCGAAGGTTTTCGCCGTGGCGGTGAAACAGCGGTTTCAGACGCTTCAACCGGCTTTGCCTGCTCTGCCGGGGTTACCACATCGGGTACCGGATCAACTTCCTTTTTGGTCTGCGTGCCGTTTACGGGGACTGCTTTGACAGGGTCCTTAGGAACCGCCACAATGTCGCTCTGTAGCGGTTCGGCTTCTAAGTCGACAGCCTTGACCCGGGTCCTTTCGGGAGCAGGCTCATCGGTGATTTCAGCAACTGGTTTCTGTTCTGTCACCGCTTGAAAGTTGCCATTTACCTCTGCGATCGGAACGGCCTCTACTGCTGGTGCAGTATCAACTGGCGGTGCTGGCTCTATCTCCGGCACGGAAACAGGTTCAGGCGGTTGTACGACCTCAGAAACGGGGACAGACTGAACCGGAGTTGCCATTTCGACAGCTGGCTCGGCCGGCAGTGTCGCTTCGACCTGCGGCTTTGAACCTGCCGAGATCGTGCTGATGGGGGCGTTCCCAAGCGTGATCGTGATCGATTCGCCGGCCCCGGCAACCTCCAACTCCGGCTTTGGGTTGAGTGTCAGGGCGACCGCGCCGACATGAATTGCCAGGGACGCACAGATCGCAATCCCGAGCGCGTTTCGAAAGGAGCTCATGGATCAGCCTTGCGGGTGACAATCAGCACCTTGACCGCCCCCGCCGCGTAGAGCGCCGCGACATGGTTTAGCAGTATATCTGCTGGCAATGCCGCATCTGCGCCCAGACGCACAATCCCGTCTCCGGTCGGGGCCTGGCGCCCCAGAAATGCTTCTGCACTGATCTCCTCGTCTCGATAAACCAGAATTCCATCGGCCCGAGCGTAAAGCGCATCAGGCGGCGGCAAAGGCGGAGCCTTCTCAGACTTTGCCAGGTCGACTTGCCCGTCCAAAGGCGGTGCCAATTGTCCGGCGACCAGAAAGAAGATCAGCATCAAAAACACAATGTTGATCAATGAGATCGTGGTCTCAAGCGGTCGCTTCTCGGATTTCCGGGGCAGTGTGATCATTTGGGCCCTGCAACAGTAGCGTTCAGCCCGGACACCGATTTCAAGTCCGACATGACCGTAACAAGCCGCTGCGTGCTGCTCGATCCTTGAATGTAAACAAGAAGGTTGTCGTTGCCGGTCTCAGTGAGAGCAGAGACTTCAGCTGCAAGATCGTCTTGCGCGACAACTGTCCCATTGAGACGCAAACGGTCCGGCTCGACCGTCAAAATCGCCTTTGGCAAGGCCTTCGATCCGCCTGCAGCTGCAGGCGCACCAATCTCCAATTGCCCAAACTGGGTAAACGTGGATGACAGCATGAAAAACAACAGCAAGAGGAAAATCACGTCCACCAAAGGCGTAAGTGAGATTGCACGGTGTTTTTTAGGAAGAGGCTCAACGCGCATAAGAAAGCGCAGCTCCTGCCGGCATACCGTCCGCTTCCTCAACGCCGTGATCCAACGAGGACAGAAGCAACGCGGATGTCAGTGTTTCAATTGCGACACGCTCGGCTTCCAGGCGCCCTTCCAACCACGTCACAACCAGCGACACGGGCATCGAAACGGCAAGCCCGGCTGCCGTGGTCATGAGGGCGACCCAGATCCCTCCGGCAAGTGCTGACGGATCGACATTGCTGCCGGCCGACTGCAATGCCTGAAAGGCCTCGATCATGCCAAGCACCGTTCCGAACAGACCGATGAGTGGTGCGACTTGCGCAATGGCCTCAAGGGCCCGGACACCCTTTGCAAAGTGGTGTAAGTCGCCCGCGGCCTGAACCCCAACCCGCTCCTCTATTTCCGATTTCTCGCTCCGGCTTTCCAGAAGCTTGCACGCGGTCAAAACAGCCTTGTCAGCAGCACTTTTCGGTACGCCGATGGCCGCCTGCGCATCCCCTGGCCGGTGTGACAGCCAGAGCTTTACCCCCACTTTTGCGCGGCGGCTCGTACCGACACCCAAAACCAAAAACTCAAACGCTTTGACCAGGATTAAAGCCAACGCAATCACTGATAATCCAGCAATCACGGTAACCACGGGCCCGCCAAGCTGAAGAAACGATGCGATTTGATGAGTTAGCTCTGAGATCATGCCTTCAACCTTTCTAGAGTGAGCCCAGCTCAACATCTTCAGCAACAATTCGTCCAACGGAGATGCTGAGCTGGCCAACAATTACCTCACCAGCTGATTTCCTTGTTCAGGGTGAGTTTGAAGGTCCGGCCGCGGCCTCTGTCGCCGGCCAGATTGTTTTGGTAAGACTTGTCAAAGATGTTCTCGACCGCCGCCCGCAGCTCCATGCCGGCAAAGTGACCTTCCTGGGGCTTCCAGCTGGCGAAGACATCGTGAACGGCATAGCCGGCAAAGGGCCCTGCGGTCGCGCCTGTGTCGATGCTCGCGGCAAAGAGGCCGCGCCATCCAAAATCAAGATCATACTGCGGCACACGTCCGCCCAGCGTCACGGCAAGCGTGTCTGCCGGAATGGACGTCAGCGTTTCACCGGTAGCTTTGTCTTCACCCCTGACAATGCTGAAGGCGACGGTGCTGTAAACGTATTCGGAGTTATAAGCTGCCTCCATCTCGACACCATAGATCTCCGCCTCATCGATATTGACGTAGTAGCGGACCGGCGTAGTCTGGCCCCGGTCGGGATTGGTCGAAATCAGGTCTTTCAGGTCGTTGTAGAAGGCCGTGGTCTTCAGCTGCAGACCGTCTCCGTCCTGAACAAGATCATAGGCTGATACGGAAAACCCGGCTTCAACGGCGTTCGACTGTTCCTTGTCAAGATACAGACTCGCAAGCCGGCCGCCCGGATACGTGCTTGTGGCGCCGGATGTGGAGAACATCTCATCCAAAGTCGGAGCACGTTCGGTATGGGCAACCGATCCGAAAATGGAGAACGTGTCGTTGAACTTGTAAAGCGCAGCAAGTTTTGGCGAGAAAGCAACCTCAGACTGATCCGACGCGCCATCAATCATACTGTCTGGCGACAGGTTGATCGAATCCACGCGGACACCAGGAATGAGGGTCAACCGATCCTGCCAAATGAATTCGTCCTGTACGTAAAACCCAAACTTGGTATCTGTGCCTTCCGGATGAAATCCGATGGCACCGCTTCTCGTCTGTGCCGTGCGCTCTTGATAAGAGAGCTGGGTCCCGACAGTCAGGAAGTTCTCAAAGGCTGATCCAGAATGCTCGAATGTGTTCTCGACCTTTCCCTGCCAGGTACGATAACCGTACTTTCCATCTTCAAAGAGCTGAGATGGTGAGAACGCCCCGAGCGACGAGTTTTTCTGCTCAACTTGTGTATCCGAAAAGGACAGGTTCACAGCCAAGTCGAGATAGGGATTGTCGCTCGCCGGATTTTCATAGTTCAGGACAACAGTCTGGTCAGTGATATCCCGATCGATCGTACCGAAACCCGCAGTGTTGGTTTGTGAGTATTGGGTATCGTCGGCGTCGCTTTGCCAGCGTTGGTAAGACAAGCGGACAGCCTGTTCCTTATCCTCGCCGAAATGGTGGACAACCTTGGCCAGACCAGAGAACGAAGAAAACGCAGATCCGGGGATTTCAATCCCGTGCCCGTCCTCAATGTCGTTCGATTTCCGGAAGATACCGTTGACCAGAAACTCGGTGTTTTCTGAAAGGCGCACCGCGCCCACAGCCGAGGTCATGAAGCCCCACTTGTTGGAGTCGTACATGCCCTTCAGCCGCAAGACAGCTGTATCTTCCGGTTTCAGAAAGTCGCTCGGATCCTTGGTGGTGAAGTTGATCACACCACCCAGTGCGCCCGCACCATAGAGCGTTGATGAGGCAGGACCTCGCAACACCTCAACCTGCTTGTAGAGCTCTGGGTCGGAGAAGAAGGACCCGAGCCGGTATTGCTCGTAAAACTTTGTCGCACCATCAACGGTCACAATGATTTTGGACTCATCGGACGACGCAAGATCGCCGATCCCGCGAATGTTGAAAGACTGCCCGCCGATGCGATCACTGCCGATGACCGTCACGCCCGGAATATCCCGGAACAACTCGCCGATCGTCGCTGCCTGTTCGTTGTCAATCGCTTCCTGATCCAGAACCGTCACCGCTTGCGGTGTATCAATTGCGACTTTCTCAACACCTGTTCCAAGAACGATCCGCTGGAGTGGCGTTGCCACTTCATCTTGTGCGAACGCCGCCCCACCAAAAGCAAACATCCACAGTGCAACACCGCCCAATAAATCGGCGCGAAGGGTATTTCTGAGCCCCATAAATTTCTCCAAGAGTGCGCGTTTTCGCGTCCTTTTCGCTGCCTGCCAAACAGCATTTTTAACTTGAGTCAGTGACTCAGGTATTGCGCTCACTATAAAACATGAGTAGTGGAGTCAAGTATCAGTCTACGCCTGAATCGAAAAAGAGCTTCTTTGGAAAGGTTCTAGTTTTCGAAACAAGGACAAACACTTAGTCACGCCATTGCATTCAAGACGGGCCTTATGGATCGAACGTCTATGGCAAATGAAGAGGAAGTTCAGATGACCGCAGATGGCCTAGAAAGCGCCTCTCGACCTACCGCAACCGAGATCAGAAAAGCCCGTGCGCACGCACCCAAAATGCGGGAAAGGGATCTGGCGCGGACACTTGGCATTTCCGAAGCCGAACTGGTCGCGAGCTTCGTTGGTCATGGCACCCGCCGGATTGATCCGAGGTTCGAAGACCTTTTTGCCGGGCTTCAGAATGTCGGCCCCGTTATGGCTTTGACGCGTAACGAAAGCGCCGTGCATGAAAAGATTGGCGGGTTTGAAAAATTCATAAATGGGAAGCGCGCAGCGCTGATGCTGGGCGAACAGATCGACACTCGTATGTTCCCTGCCAGTTGGGTCCACGGATATGCCGTTGAAAAGAAAGATGGTGAGGACGTCCGGCGGTCCATGCAATTTTTTGATGCTCACGGCGATGCGGTCCAAAAGATCCATGCACGGCCTGAGACAAATAAAGATACTTGGGATCGACTTGTCGAGCTTCTAACGCTCCCCGACCAAAAGCCAGAAGTCTTGCCAAAGGTAACACCGGCTCCGGTCTTTACCCGCAAAATGCCAACCGTTCTTGCCGAGATGCAGTTACGTGAACGTTGGCAATCCATGACAGATCCGCACCAGTTTCATGGCCTTTTGAAAGATCTCGAACTGGACCGGTTGAGCGCCTTTGAGCTTGCCGGTGAAAGCTGGGCCTGGCCGCTCGACAAAGGCTCGATCCCGGCTCTGCTACGCCTGGCAGCCTCAGAGCACATCCCGATCATGTGCTTTGTAGGCAACCGCGGATGTATCCAGATCCACTCGGGGAAAATCGAAACCGTTATGGAAAAAGGCCCTTGGATCAACATCATGGACCCGACCTTCCATCTGCATCTTCGGACCGATCATATTCATGATGTCTGGGCCGTTCGAAAACCCGCAGACGTCGGACATGTAACGTCAATTGAAGCTTATGACAGCGACGGCCAGCAAATCATTCAGTTTTTCGGAGTGCGCGGCGAAGGAAATGCCGAGAGATCCGACTGGCGCGGTCTTGCCGAAAACCTCCCGAAACTCGATCACGCCATCACGCTTGGAGCAGCCGAATGATTACCAGACTTCGTTCCTTCTACCTTGAGTTAGCAGCTGCAACTCTTCTGACCGCAACAGCTCTTGGCCTGACGCTTCACCCGCTTGCGGCGGACGAGGCTTCGAACCGTATTGTGGCAGTTGGTGGTTCTGTAACCGAAGTGGTGTTCGCGCTAGAAGAAGAGCACCGTCTTGTTGCAAGAGATTCGACAAGCGTTCATCCGCAAGAAGCCCATGACTTGCCAGACATTGGCTATATCCGCGCGCTGTCGCCGGAGGGTGTCCTCTCCGTTGATCCCGATCTGCTTTTAATGCTGGACGGCAGTGGCCCGCAGGAGGCGGTCGACGTTTTGGAGAAATCAGGGATCGCAATTGCCAACATTCCGAACGAATTCACGCCAGAAGGTATCGTAGCCAAAATACGGACTGTTGGTGCGGCCCTTGGCGTTCCGGAAAAAGCCAACGCTCTTACGCAGAAGATTGAAGCCGACCTCAAAACTGCGCAAGAACAAGCCGCTGGCCGGAACGATAACGTCCGCGTCCTGTTTGTGCTGTCCACGCGCGGCGGCCGGATCATGGCTGGTGGAGCTGATACTGCGGCTGACGGCATTATCACCCTGGCAGGCGCAAAGAACGCAGTCAGCGAATTCTCTGGTTACAAGCAGCTTAGCGACGAGGCGATCCTGAGCGCGATGCCGGACGTCGTCTTGATGATGGATCGGGAAGGAGATCACAGCGCGTCGGCAGATGACCTCTTCTCTCACCCAGCTCTTGCGCAAACACCTGCAGGCAAGGCCAACCGTCTCTTAAACATGCCAGGAGACTACCTGCTTGGCTTCGGACCACGCACCGCGGACGCAATCCAAGATCTTGCTCAGAACCTTTCTGAAATACGGAGTTAGGCGGGATGACCGATGCGTCTTTGCCGCGGCAAGAGGGTGGACTGGCCGCCATTTTTGGGCTCATGGCCTTGAAACGCGGAGATCGGGCAAGCATTGCCCGCTGGGTAATCGCGGCACTCGCCATGCTCTTGATTGTGACGATGATCGGCAGCTTGGCGACAGGGCCTATCTTGGTTCCGGTATTCGACCTTTTGCCTCATATCCCGAGCCATCTGGCGAATCCGTCTGCGCCGCTGCCGGAGACGGTTTCCGCGCGGGATTGGATCGTTGTGATGGACATCCGCTTGCCAAGGATCACTCTCGGCGCGCTGATCGGTGCGGCGCTCGCGGTCTCCGGTGCGGTGATGCAGGGATTGTTTCGCAACCCTTTAGCAGACCCGGGAATCGTCGGCGTGTCTGCAGGCGCTGGTCTCGGGGCTGCTCTGTTCATCGTTTTAGGCAATGCCGCGCTGGCACCAGCCATGGCGGTCCTCGGCATCTATGCTATCCCGTTTGCCGCGTTTGCAGGCGGGCTGATCAACACTTTGCTGCTCTACCGGATTGGCACAAGGGGCGGCTTCACATCTGTTGCCACACTCTTGCTCGCCGGGATCGCCCTTGGCGCATTGACCGGCGCGATCACCGGCCTCCTCGTCTATGTGGCCGACGACAATCAACTCCGCGACTTGCAGTTTTGGGGGCTTGGTTCTCTTGCCGGAGCAAACTGGGAAAAAGTGGCATCAGCTGCGCCAATCATCCTGACCATGCTCCTGGCGACCCCCTTCCTTGCCAGAGGCCTCAATGCGCTGACACTGGGCGAAGCAGCGGCCGCTCACATTGGCATCCGGGTTCAGCGGCTTAAAAATATCAGCATTCTTCTGGTCGCAGCGGCGACCGGTGCATCGGTCGCTGTGAGCGGCGGGATCGGATTTGTCGGGATCGTCGTGCCACATCTGTTGCGGCTATCGATTGGTCCGGATCACAAATACCTCCTGCCCGCAGCCGCGCTGCTTGGAGCTATCCTGCTAATTGGCGCAGACACTCTGGCGCGGACAATCGTTGCCCCGGCAGAACTGCCGATCGGCATCATCACCGCCTTTGTTGGCGCACCATTCTTCCTATGGATATTATTGCGGAACAGAGGATTGACGGGCTTATGACCAACACTGCAATTTTCGCTGAGGAACCACTCACTTCTGCCCAAGCCTTGGACGTCAGGGACGTGCAGATCACCTTGGGTAGCAGCTGCATTGTAAACGATATGTCCTTCAGTGCGCACGCTGGAGAACTGTTGGCCATCATAGGACCCAGCGGGTCGGGCAAAACCACACTGTTAAAGGCCATCACAGGAGAACGGCCTTATTCAGGCAGCATTCAGTTGGGCGGACACGAAGTTGCAAGCCTGTCGCCGGAAACTCAAGCGCTGGCACGAGGGGTTTTGCCCCAGGCGAGCCACCTGTCGTTTCCGCTCACCGTTTCGGAAGTTATTGGCCTCGGCATTCTGGACCGGAGGCAAGGCCGCCTAGCACGGGCTCACCGTATTGCCGAAGCCTTGGCGCTTGTTGGTCTTCCGGGTTTTGAGGCCCGTACCTACCAAGACTTGTCCGGCGGTGAACAACAACGGGCGCAATTGGCCCGTGTACTCTGCCAGGTTTGGGATCCGGTTGCGGAAGATGGAACGCGGCGCTGGCTATTCCTGGATGAGCCGGTGTCGAGCCTCGATATCAAGCATCAGTATCAGATCATGAAACTTGCAAAAGACTATGCCCGGCGCGGCGGCGGTGTGATCGCAGTGATGCATGACCTGAACCTGACGGCCGCTTTTGCAGACAAGATCCTTGTCATCAAGAATGGGTCGAAGGTGCAGCACGGTTCACTTGAACGTGTCTTTTCGGAAAAGACACTGACCCCGACCTTCGAAATGCCGCTGGCAATCACCCGGTCAAAGGAGGGAACGTTTCAAGTGAACCCTCAATTGGCCGAGCTCGTTTGATATGTGGAAGCCTGCGCAGAATCTATGACGCCTCAGCGCCAGGCTCTTCGGTTTCCGGGCTAAGGTCCTGATCGGCATCTTCGGTCGGTTGTGTCGTGAAGCCTTTCATTCCCGCGAATTCCCGCGCATCCCGTGCGATTTCAACAGGGCTGAGCGCATAACCGGTACATAGTTCGGCGAGAGAGCGAAGCGCGTGCATATGGATCCGCTCGTAGCCGTGGCTTGCATCAACGCCGAAGGTGATCAGAGCCGTGCGCACATCTGCGCCAGCTTCAATCGCAGAAGCTGCGTCAGACCGATAGTACCGAAAGACATCCTTTTGGAATTTTATCTCGTTGTCCCGGCACAGCTGAGCCATTTTGCGGGTCAGATGGTAGTCAAACGGACCGGTTTGATCAGCCATCGCAATCGTTACGCCGAATTCATCGGAGTTTTGCCCCGGTGCGGATGTTCCGTTGTCGATGGCAACGAGGGATGCAATGTCCGGCGTCAAAATCGAAGTCGCGCCGTGCCCTGTCTCTTCCGCGATTGTGAACAGCCAAAAAATATCGACCGTCGGCTTCGTCTCGGATTCCACCATGGCCTTGAGTGCTGCCAGCATCACTGCGACCCCGGCTTTGTTGTCCAAGTGCCGGGAGACGATGAAGCCGTTTTCGAGAAACTCCGGGGCTGGATCGATGGCAACGATATCACCAATGTCGATCCCAAGGCGGTGCAGGTCGTCAGCTGATTTCGAATAGGCATCAACTCTCAGCTCAACGTAATCCCAGCCGACCGGAAGATTGTCGATGCCTTCATTAAACGTATGGCCCGATGCCTTTAATGGCAGGATCGTTCCGGTGTAGGCACCGCTTTCAGAGAAGATCGTCGTCCGGGCACCTTCTGCAAAGCGTGCAGACCAGTGACCGATGGGCACCAGCTCAAGCCGCCCGTTTTCCTTCAGCGTTTTAACTTGGGCACCGAGGGTGTCCAAGTGTGCCACGAAAGCCCGGGCAGGCTTGGATTTTGCACCATCCAGACGTGCTCGGATGGCGCCGCGCCGCGTCACCTCATAAAAGACCCCGAGACGCTCAAGCTCTTTGGAAACAAACCGCGCCAACTCGTCCGTGTATCCCGTCGGGCTCGGGATCCCGAGCAGGTTTTTCAGCGTCTTGGCCAGATAATCGATATCGATGGTAAGCAATGTCATGAAAACTCACGTTGCAAGGTATCCCGTGCCGGCTTTGGCATGGATAGCGGAAACAGGAAATCGACAAAGCGTTCAGCCGTTGGCTGCGGTTCATGATTTGCCAGACCCGGACGTTCATTGGCTTCAATGAAGTTGTACTCCGGCTCCCGTGGGCTTTTCACCATCAGGTCAATCCCCGTCACTGGGATCTGAATTGCCTTTGCCGCCCGCACAGCCGCCTCAATCAAGGTGCTGTGCGTTTCGCCGGTAACATCATGAATAGTTCCGCCGGTGTGCAAATTGGCCGTCCGTCGGACCGCCAAACGCTGCCCGTCGGGCAGGACATCTTCCAGCGTCAAACCGGCTGATGCCAAACACCGCTCGGCTTCTTCGTCAATCAGAATGCGGGATTCCCCGCCTGTAGCGGCCGCACGCCGGCGGGATTGCGCATGAATGAGATCCCTCACGGTGCTTTTGCCGTTGCCCATGATTTCAGCCGGTTTGCGGATTGCCGCCGCCACCACCTTGTAGTCAATCACCACGAGCCTGAGATCAGATCCTTGAACGCATTCTTCGACCAGCACCTCATTGGAAAAGGTTCGGGCAACATCGATCGCAGCTTCGACATCTTCAAGCGTTTCCAGACCTATGGCGATGCCCTTGCCTTGCTCACCACGGGTCGGCTTCACAACCACAGAACCATGCCGCTGCAAAAACGCTTTCAAGTCGCCCTCGCCCACTGTCATCTGATCCGGAACGGACAGACCTGCGGCCTCCACGATGCGCCGTGTAGAAGCCTTGTCGTCGCAGATCGACATGGCAACTGCGGTGGTAAATTCACTCAAGGATTCCCGGCAGCGCACTGACCGGCCGCCGTAAGACAACCGGAAGAAGCCGCCTTCTGCATCAATGATCTGGGCATTGATCCCACGGCGGCGTGCTTCATTGACGATCAATGTTGCATAAGGATTGAGTTTTTCTTCCGTCGCAGGCCCCGCGTAAAGCGCTTCGTTGATCGGGTTCTTGAGCTTCACGGTAAAGACCGGAACCCGTTCAAAGCCGAGCTTTTCGTAAAGCGCAATAGCCATGTCATTGTCGTGCATTACCGAAAGATCCATGTGCGGGTTGCCCCGCGCCTGAAACACTTCGGCGAGCCTGCGGACCAACGCTTCTCCGATACCGGGAAAGCGCGCCTGGGCAGAGACCGCAAGGCACCAAAGTGATGACCCGAGCTCCGCACCACTTGTCGCGCGTTGGTGATCAACGCCCATTGCCGTCCCGACGATGTTGCCGGTTTCATCTTCCTCCGCGACGAGTACAGTGATTTCCCGTGGATCAAGCTGTGACCAAAAGAAGTCTTCAGAAACCGGCACCATGCCCCGGCTCGCATAGAGCGCGTTGATCTGCTCCGCGTCACTGCGTGAGGACAACCGGCGAACCGTGAAGCCCCGCCGAGTGTCTTTGGCTGATCTGTAGGTAGACAGATTCAACCGATAAGTATGCGATGGATCGAGGAACAGCTCCTGCGGCGCAAGCCCGACCACCACATGCGGATCGCGCACATAAAACGCGATATCCCGCCTGTCCGGGCGCTCGTCGCGCAGCGCCTCCACAAGCGCTTCCGGCTCAGCGAAGGTATTGCCGAACAACAAACGTCCCCATCCGCAATTGATGGTTTGGTTGACAGGCATGTCCGTCTCATCGGCGCGGTACTCCGGTTTCATGCCGTGATCCCGCATCCGCTTGAGACGATGCTCCAGTGCCCCCTTGACCCGGGACGGTGTTTTTTCTGACACGCGTTAGGCCTCCTGCTCCTGCAGCCACATTTCCAGCAGAGCAACCTGCCAGAGCTCAGAGCCCCGCAGCTTAGTGATGTATTGCGTCGGGTTCTCGAACAGCTTTTCCAGATAGGCCGAGTTGAACAAACCCCGTCCTTTGGCTTTGCCATTCGTCAGTGTTTCACGCACCATTTCCAGATAGGGACCCTGAATGTATTTGAGCGCAGGCACAGGGAAGTACCCCTTCGGACGGTCGATAACTTCAGATGGTACGACAAGACGCGCAGCCTCCTTAAGGACGCCCTTGCCGTCCTGGGCAAGCTTGTGCTCTGACGGAATGCGCCCTGCCAGTTCAACCAGTTCATGATCGAGAAACGGCACGCGAGCCTCAAGTCCCCAGGCCATGGAGTGATTGTCAACGCGCTTCACCGGATCATCAACCAGCATGACATTGGTGTCGAGGCGCAAAGCCTTGTCCACCGGATCATCAGCACCCGGCATGCCGAAGTGGCTTTCAACGAACGCGATACTCTCATTGCGGTCGCAGTGATAGTCCGGCGAAATTGCTTCGTGCAATTGTTTTTCGGACCGGTCAAAAAACGCGTCGGCATAATCGGCGACTGGCTGGTTCGAGCCAGTCAGTTTCGGGTACCAGTGATATCCGCCGAACACCTCGTCCGCGCCCTGCCCCGATTGAACAACCTTGATGTGTTTGGAGACTTCGCGAGACAGCAAATAGAACCCGATGTTGTCATATGACACCATCGGCTCCGACATCGCGCCAATGGCGCCCGGCAGATTGTCCAAAAGCTCAGACGACGGAATGAAGATCTTGTTGTGGTTGGTCCCGTAGTGATTGGCGATTAGGTCCGAATACTGAAATTCGTCGCCCTTTTCTCCATTCGCTTCCTCGAAGCCGATCGAGAACGTCGCGAGATCCTTCTGGCCCTCCTCTGCCAGAAGACTAACAATCAAGCTGGAGTCGACCCCGCCTGACAGCAAGACGCCGACCGGGACGTCCGCGACCATCCGGCGGCGGACCGCTTTGCGCAAACCTTCAAGAACAAGGTCGCGCCAGTCGTCTGCCGACCGGTTTACATCTTCTTCTGACTTGCGGAAGTCCGGCTCCCAATAGACTGCATCTTTAAAAGATCCGTCTGTCTCGTATGTCCGCACGGTCGCAGGGCCCAACTTCCGCACACCATTAAAAATGGTCCGCGGAGCCGGGACGACCGAGTGCCAGCTCATGTAATGCTGAAGCGCAACCTTATCGATCGATCGATCGATGTTTCCGCCCTTGAGCAGTGCCGGAAGCGACGAGGCGAATGCCAAACGGCCGTCGGCCTCTGAAACATAAAGGGGCTTGATACCAAAACGGTCGCGAGCCAAGTGAATGCGGCCGCTGTCATGTTCGTGGATCGCAACGGCAAACATGCCGTGGAATCTTGTGAAACAGTCAGGGCCCCACTCCTTCCATGACTTCAGAATGACCTCTGTGTCACTTGTAGAGAAAAACCGGTAGCCTTTTCCAGAGAGCTCTGCCCGCAGCTCTTGATAATTATAGATGCAACCATTGAAGACTAGCGAAAGACCCAGTTCCGGATCTTGCATCGGCTGCGCGCCCTGGTCACTCAAATCAATGATTTTCAAACGCCGGTGTCCGAACGCGACCCGCCCGCGCATGGTAACCCCCATCGCATCGGGACCGCGAGCGGCCATTGCTTGCGCCATACGGTCGACCCGGCTTGTATCGGCTTGCCCTGACGAGAAAACAACTTCACCGCAAATGCCACACATAAATCTAAAAATTCCTCTTTCCAGTTCGCTGGTAGGGGGTATATAGACTTCTTATCATTAGAGTTCAAATGATCAGAGCTAAAATTATGAATGCAAGCGAAGCAGCTCAGATTTTCAAGTCAATTCGGCGGATCGTCAGGGCCATTGACCTGCGATCCCGAGAAGTCGCAAGGGTGTCCGGACTGACAATTCCGCAGATCGTTGTTCTACAGGGCGTCAATGATTTGGGAGAGGTCACCACAAAGGTTCTCTCAGACCATGCAGATCTAAGTTCTGCGACGGTTGTCACAATCCTGGACAAGCTGGAAGAGAAAAAGCTGATCGAGCGTTACAGATCTCCCTCCGACCGGCGCATCGTTCACACCATGCTCACGGAACGTGGAAAGGAAACAGTCGCCTCGCTGCCCGGGCTTCTTCATGACGAATTCGAAGCAAAGTTCGATAAGCTGACGGATAAAGACAAGATCAGACTGGTGGAGAGCATTTCCGAAATTGCTGAAATGCTAAATGCCCACAAACTGGATGCCGCGCCAATTCTCACCACCGGCCAGGTTACGAACGAAATCACGTCTTAAGAGTGAAAAGAGGCTCTCTAGCAGCCTGAGTTACCCATGGCGGCGACCATTTGCTTGACGAGGTCCTCTGACGTTTCCCTGCATCCGCCAGGAGGACAAAACAACCCACTGGCATCCTCATCTATCACGATGACCGAACACGATGCATGAACTTCAGTGACACCCGTCGACTGGATGATGCTGGCCACCAAGTCGGGCCGCAAGCCTGCGCCCGGCATGATGCTAATGCGGCCGCCGGCAGTCGCGGTCATTTCCCGGATAACAGCTTGCCCTGCATTGGCCGTGGCGTGACCTCCCGATGTGAGAACACGCTCGAACCCGAGATCAATCGCCGTTTCCAGCGCGGCAAACGGGTCCGGCACAACATCGATCACACGGTGGAGCGTCCGGCCCATGCCGGATGCCCGGTCTGACAAACGGGCCAGCAGCTCCCGGTCTAGTGTACGATCTCCGCGCTGCGCACCTAGGACAACACCAGCAAGTCCCAAGTCTTTAGCCAGATCAATATCACTTGCCATGATCTCTTTTTCCGTTTCAGAAAAATGAAAGAGACCGGCGCGCGGACGGATCATGGCATAGACCGGAACAGGTAATTGGGCGGCGGCTCGCATCAGTCCTGCGGACGGCGTCAGTCCGCCTTCAGACAAAGCAGAGCAGAGTTCGATACGCCCGGCACCACCACGAACAGCAGCCCAGGCGCCTTCCATCGTATCAACACAGACTTCGAGCAACATGCGATCTGCTTATCCGGTTTCGGCCAATGGACTGAGAGAGTGAAGATCCTTGGAGATGCGTATAAAGCTGTTTTTAGACCTGCCCAAAAGGTTGAATGGCTTTCCATCAATCAGCTCCGCCGGGTTTTTTGTAGCGGCACGCAGGGCGTCGGCCAGCATAATGTCAACTCGGTCAACCAAAACCCTGACAGCGGTCAAGAGGTCCAGATCCGCACCTGCCAACGTCCCGTCCTCTAGGGTCAGCCTCCCATCTGATCGGAGAATTTTTCGTCCATCCAGCTCGAACGAAGTCTCAGATGTTCCGGCAACCGCCATGGCATCGCTGACCAGAAACACCTCTCCAGGACCGCTTTTTGCGGATAATGCAATCCGCATCATTTCCGGATGAACATGGATCCCGTCAGCAATAAGACCGGCGGACAAGGCCCCGGTTCCGAGGCCGGCTCCTACAACACCGGGCTCCCGGTTGCCCATTTGGCTCATCGCATTGAAGAGATGTGTGACGCACTTGGCACCAGCTGCGGCATAGGCTTGAACAGTTGCATAATCAGCATCCGAATGACCAATTGAAACGAGCGCACCCGCCTGGCTCAGCTGTCGAACCTGCTGGATGGTCGTGTTTTCCGGTGCAACGGTCAAAAGCAGGGCCGGGAGCGAACGGGCCGCCGCCAAGAGGAAGTCAATGTCCTCATCGTCCATCGGCCGGATATAGGCGGCGTCATGCGCCCCTTTTCGGGCAACAGACAAATGCGGCCCTTCCAAATGCAATCCAGCCACCCCAGGAACGCATTTCTCGACAGCCTGAGTTACCGCTGCAATTGCCGCCTTGGTTTTTTCACGCGTGTCCGTGATCAAAGTCGGCAGAAAGGCCCGAGTGCCCAATGACCAATGCGCTTCGGCAATCCGGCGAACGGTCTCAACACTTGGATCATCGTTGAGCATGACACCGCCGCCGCCATTCACCTGAAGATCAACGAAACCCGGAGAGATAATCTCACTGCCAAGATCAATGACTTCAGCGCCCTCGAACGTCTCATCGCCAACACCAATTGACTCAACCCCGTCCGGGCCAAACCGGACAGCGGCGCCCTCATGAAGTTTGACCCCATCAAAAACCGCGGCCGCCTTGAAAACGATGGCCTGTCTCATACGGTTTCCGTGACCTTGTTCAAATGCCGTGGGGCATCTGGGTTGATCCCCTGGAGCCCCGCAACATGCTCCACCAAGCCGTAGAATGACACAATCGACGCAATCGGATCGGTCAGCCAATGATCCGTGCGGACGATCGGCAAGATATTTGCTCGCTGCGCTTTTTCACTGTTAACGAAGACAGCCGCTCCCATTTGCGACAGTTGATCAGCAACATCAACAACCGCTTGCTCGGCGGCATCGGCGGCCGCAAAAGCAATGACTGGAAAACCTTGGGATACAATGGAAACAGGGCCATGCAAGACTTCTGCAGAGGAATAGCTCTCTGCATGGATCTGGCAAGTTTCCTTGAACTTCAGAGCCGCCTCATTGGAAACAGCCCATGAGGGGCCGCGCCCCAACGTGAACAGCGATCCGATGTCATTTTCCGGTGCAGCTTCACGCCAATCGCAAGCAACAGCGTCCTTCAAATGCGCTGGCAAGTTCCGGATTGCAGCCAAGAGACCCGTGTCCGCCTTCAGCTCAGCGAGCAACCACAGGCCGGCAACCAACGATGTAACAAACGTCTTGGTCGCAGCGACTGACAGTTCCGGCCCGGCGTGGATCGGAACAGTCGCGCTTGCCGCTTCACTCAAGGGTGATCCCGGATGGTTGGTGATGGCCAGCGTGGTTGCGCCTGACTTGGTCAAGGACCTGGTCATTCGGATGATGTCCGGGCTTTTGCCGGACTGAGACACCGAAAAACACAGCATGCCGTCTACCTTGAGACTGGATCCGTAGACAGAAGCAAGTGATGGCCCGACAGATGCCATTGGCAGACCCAGAAGCAACTCGGCAGCATACTTCAGATATGTGCAAGCGTGATCGGAAGACCCCCGCGCAACAGACAGAAGGCAGCGCAGGTCGCTGTCTCGCACCTTCGAAGAAATTCGCTTGATATCTGCATCCCCGGATGTCAGCAGGCGATCGACTGCGGTGGGAATCTCCGCAATCTCCTGTTTCATTTTTGTAGGAGGAGATATCACTGGCCGGCCCTCATCGATCAGACAGCCGGAGCTCTGCAACAAAGTCATAGGCGTCTCCGCGATAGATGGATTGTGTGAATTCCGCGACCCGTCCGCTTTCCAAGTAAGAAATGCGCTGGATCCGAAGACCTGCAGTGCCTTCTGGAACACTCAAGAGGTGGGCGTCAGCAGGTTCAAGGTTGACGGCGGCGATTTTCTGGACGGCACGAACAGGACGATGGCCATGTTTTGCAAGCACTTCGTAAAGCGACGTCACCACTTCGAGCGGATTGGGCAGTATGTCCAAAGGAAGAGCTGCGCGTTCCAAAGCCATCGGGTGACCACCCGCCTCCCGAAGGCGGTAGATGCGCGCCACTTGATCGTCCGGCGTTAAGGACAAAGTCGCAATCTCTTCCGCATTCGGCATAAAAACACCGCGCTCCAGCCATCTGGAAGTCGTTTGCATGCCGCGGTTGGCCATGTCCTCAGTGAAGGAGGTTAGATGGGAAAGGGACTGCTCTACTCGTTGCGTTACTTCCCGAACAAATGAGCCAGAGCCCTGGCGCTGCTCGATCGCCCCATCCTTGACCATTTCCTGAATGGCCTTGCGCACCGTCACCCGGGAAAAACCTGTTAGTTCTGCGATTTCCCGCTCTGGCGGCAACGAACTGTTGGCCGGAAGCAGCCCGGTTTCGATAGCTTCTTCAAGTCGATGCCGCAGTTGCACGTATCTCGGCCCGGCATTTTGAGAAAACCACTGATCAGGCATCAGGAAATCATTCAGCATGCGACCTGCACCTCTTTTGCAAACTCCCGCGCGATGGCAATTGCACCATCGATCGGCGACCCGGCTGCTGAGCGTAGATTCTTTCGAACAGGTTCGGTGAGAAATGGCGCCAGGTGAGGTGCAAGACCACCCGTCAAACACACAGGCATTCCCCCTGACCATCCGAGATGCAGAAGATTTCCCTCAAAATGCACCGCTGCCTGGTCTATCAGGCGCTCAGATATTGGATCATCGGATTGCGAGAGAACTTCTGGCGCCAGAGCGCCAAATTCAGCAGGCCTTGCTCTGTTTGCAAACGCCAGTATTCCAGCGGCTCCCCCATACCGATCCTTTAACGTCTTGGTCAGGACAGTCTGCTCAATAAGGCCATCTTCAGCATCAAGTACGAGAGCCAGTGCGGATTTACCGAACCATGCCGCCGATCCGAAGTCGCCAAGGACCGCCCCCCAACCGCCGGAAAATCTCTTCTTTGCATCAGCTTGGACACCAAAAAAAGAGCCCGTCCCACTGTGGATCAAGGCACCATCCAGCAGCCCAAGAGCGCCCCGCAATGCTGCCGGCCGATCATCTTCAACCTTTATGCGCCTAAGCGGAACACCGTCTAGCAACCGTTCGCGGTCTCGGTCCGCCTGATAGCCAGCCAAAGCGAAATAGGCGGGAACACGGGCAAGTTCGCCCGGAGCAAGATCTGCTTTGCCTGCGAGAGCCTTCAATCCAACGTTGATCTCCGAGAGCGCTGCATAAATGTCCGTTGTCACATTGGCAGAGCCGACTTCGACACGGATATCCGCAGCTGGCGAACTCAACGCCAAACGGCAGCGCGTACCGCCGCCATCAACCGCCAAAACCCACTGATCCGCGAAATCAATCATATAATACCTATATAATACCTTTAGATAAAATCAACATAAAAAGAGATACCAAACTCCAAATTGGATTTAGATTCGCCTGCCTACCCACTAATTTCGATTAACTTCTGGACAAATGGTATTATAAAGGTATTATAGCGAAAATTTACGGAGGACCGCGTGCCTGAGGCAGCCACGGAAAAACTGCACAATCTTGCTTCTGGGTTGGATTCACGTCCTTCAGAGGACGTTGCAGCGATCCTTATTGATGGTCAGGTCTCGGCCGCTCAGGCAACCTCTGCAGCAACGGAACTCATCGCCGCAGCTGCTTGCGACATGGCCACTTCAATAAGCACCGGCGGAGCCCTCTACTATGTCGCAGCAGGCTCGTCAGGCTTGATGGCAGCGGCTGACGCGATGGAACTTGGCGGCACGTTCGGCATTCCGGAGCATCAGGTCCAAATCCTTATGGCAGGCGGCATTCCCACATCCGCGCATATGCCGGGCGACACGGAAGATGCGACGGCCAGCTTGGCAGCAGATCTCGCAACACTTTCGAAAAACGACACGATTATTGTGGTCTCTGCCAGTGGCTCCACGCCATACACACTTGAGGCAGCACGTCTTGGAAAAGAAGCCGGCGCGACGGTCATCGCGATGGCCAACAACCCGAACGCGCCGCTTTTTGCATTGAGCAAGCACGCCATTTATCTGCCAACCGCACCCGAAGTCGTCTCCGGTTCGACCCGCATGGGAGCAGGAACGGCCCAAAAGATCGCTTTGAATGCGCTTTCGACACTGATGGCCCTGAACCTGGGTCACATCTACGACGGCATGATGGTGAACTTGCGCGCTGACAACATCAAACTCCGGGATCGTGCCGTGCGAATGGTGACAACGATCACTGGAACTTCTGATGAAGGTGCCGCCGGTGCACTCAAGTCAGCGGATGGCAATGTAAAGACAGCCTGCCTTTTGGCCGCTGGCGCGAGTTCGATCGAGCACGCAATCAGTCTTTTAGAAAAAACTCGCGGGCATCTGCGCCCAGCGCTGGAACAAATCCGGGCGGAGACCCGGAAGAACAAACCATTTCTTCAAACAGAGGGGAAAGCATCATGAAGTTGAGAACCCTGGGCATTGCACTTGCAAGCACCGCACTGATGACAACTGCCGCGATGGCCGAAGATGTCACGCTGACAATTGAAAGCTGGCGGACAGATGATCTTACACTTTGGCAGGACAAGATCATCCCTGCCTTCGAAAAGGATAATCCTGGCATCAAAGTCGTCTTCTCGCCGACAGCTCCGACCGAATACAATGCAGCGCTGAATTCAAAACTCGAAGCTGGCAGCGCGGGCGACCTGATCACCTGCCGCCCATTTGATGCCTCCCTCGCACTTTACGAAGCCGGTCACCTCGCTGCGCTTGATGACATGGACGCCATGTCCAACTTCTCCGATGTTGCAAAGTCTGCCTGGCAGACCGACGACGCCTCGGCGTCTTTCTGCGTCCCGATGGCCTCCGTCATTCACGGGTTCATCTATAACAAAGATGCTTTTGAAGAACTTGGCCTTGAGGCTCCAACCACAGAAGCGGAATTTTTCGCGGTTCTGGATAAGATCAAGGACGACGGCAGCTATATCCCGATGGCCATGGGCACCAATGACCAGTGGGAAGCAGCCACCATGGGCTACAACAATATTGGCCCAAACTATTGGAAGGGCGAAGAAGGCCGTCTCGCACTGATCAAGGGCGAGCAGAAACTGACCGATGAGCAATGGGTTGCCCCATACGCAACGCTTGCCAAATGGCAACCTTATCTTGGGTTCGGCTACGAGGCACAAACCTACCCCGACAGCCAAAACCTGTTCACTTTGGGCCGCGCAGCGATTTACCCAGCCGGCAGCTGGGAAATTGCAGGCTTCAACACACAGGCCGATTTTGAAATGGGCGCCTTCAAGGCACCTGTGAAAGCTGACGGCGACACCTGCTACATCTCGGATCACACGGACATCGGAATTGGTCTCAATGCAGCAAGTCCGAATGCCGATGCCGCAAAGACGTTCCTGGCTTGGGTTGCCAGCCCCGAATTCGCATCGATCTTCGGCAACGCTCTGCCGGGTTTCTTCCCCTTGTCGAAAACACCTGTCGAACTGGAAGACCCGCTTGCGCAAGAGTTTGCCAGTTGGCGCGGGGAATGTGAGTCCACCATCCGATCGACTTACCAGATCCTGTCGCGCGGCACGCCAAACCTGGAAAACGAAACTTGGGGCGCAAGCGTGGCTGCGATCAAAGGGACCGAGACACCGGAGGCGCTAGGAGCGAAGCTTCAGGAAGGCCTATCCAGCTGGTACGCACCACACCAATAAGCCTGTCCACTTCTAAACAAACAATCCGGGTAGCAACCACCACGCTACCCGGGTCGGAACCGGAGGCCGCATGAACCGCCCCCGCATACGCTGGCATATTGCCGTTTTCCTGGCACCCGCTGTGCTAGTCTACACGACAATCATGATCTTGCCGTTGTTCAACACCTTGCGTCTGGCGCTCTACAGCCGGATCGACCAGGAGCGGATTTTCGTCGGCCTGCAAAACTTCATGACGCTGTTTGGCGATCCGGTCTGGGCGGACCAGTTCTGGAATGCACTCGGCAACAATGTCTGGTTCTTCGTGATCCACATGCTGGTGCAAAATCCGATCGGGATTGCACTTGCAGCGATGCTGTCTCATCCCAAACTCCGCTTTGCAGCGCTTTACCGATCCGCAATCTTTATCCCGACCATCCTCTCATTCGTGATCGTTGGCTTTGCGTGGAAACTCATCCTGTCGCCAATCTGGGGCATCGCCCCGACAATGCTGGGTTCTGTCGGTCTCGGTTTCTTGTACCAGCCCTGGCTCGGCAAGGAAGAGTATGCGCTGACAACCCTGTCGCTGATCTCCGTCTGGCAGTTTGTCGGCATCCCCATGATGCTGATCTACGCAGCGCTTCTAACCATCCCGGAAGAGATTCTGGAAGCTGGTGAGATTGACGGCATCACGGGCATGAACGCCTTTTGGAAAATCAAGCTGCCATTGATCTTGCCATCGATCGGGATCATCTCAATCCTCACATTTGTCGGCAATTTCAACGCGTTCGATCTGATCTATGCTTCGCAAGGTGCCCTCGCCGGCCCGGATTTCTCGACCGATATCCTCGGCACATTCTTCTACCGGACTTTCTTCGGCTTCCAGCTTCAGCTCGGCGATCCGCATATGGGTGCAGCCGTTGCGAGTGCCATGTTCGCCATCATTCTCGTCGGAGTCTGTGTCTACCTCTTTGGCATTCAGACCCGGCTCCGCCGGTATCAGTTGTGAGGTCAAGACCATGAGCCAGGCCCGCACAAATCCGTTCAATTCTGCAACCATGCACGGCGCGTTGATCCTCTACACGCTGATCGCGCTCTTCCCAGTATTCATTATTCTGATCAACAGCTTCAAAAGCCGGAAATTCATCTTCCGGGAGCCCCTGGCCCTGCCAAACGCCGAGAGCTTTTCAATGATCGGCTACCAAACGGTCATGAAACAGGGAGATTTCTTTCTCTACTTCCAGAACTCAATGATCGTCACCGTGGCATCGCTGTTCTTCATTTTGCTCTTCGGTGCGATGGCCGCCTTTGCCCTCAGCGAATACCGATTCCGCGGCAACATGATCCTTGGCCTTTATTTGGCGCTTGGCATCATGGTGCCGATCCGGATCGGCACTGTCGCAATCCTTGAAATGATGGTCTCCACCGGGCTGGTCAACACACTCTGGGCGCTGATCCTTGTGTACACGGCCCAAGGTCTGCCGCTCGCGGTCTTCATTCTGACCGAGTTCATGCGCCAGGTGTCGGACGACCTGAAAAATGCTGCTCGTGTGGATGGCCTCAGCGAATACACGATCTTCTTTCGGCTGGTGCTGCCGCTGGTCCGGCCGGCCTTGGCAACGGTCGCGGTTTTCAACATGATCCCGATCTGGAATGATCTCTGGTTCCCCTTGATCTTGGCACCTGTGGAAGAGACCAAGACGCTGACGCTGGGCAGCCAGGTGTTTATTGGGCAGTTCGTAACCGACTGGAACGCGGTTCTCTCCGCTCTGTCCATGGCAATCCTTCCGGTACTTATCCTCTATGTGATCTTCTCTCGCCAGTTGATCCGCGGCTTAACATCTGGAGCAGTCAAATGATCCGTGCTGTCATTGCGGGCCTCGGCAACATGGGCCTGTCCCACGCGCTCGCTCTTCACAGTCTTCCCGGCGTAGAAATCATTGGCCTCATCAATCGCTCCCCAGTCGAGCTCCCTGAGGAACTTCAGTCCTATCCCCGCCTGAAAAGCTTCTCAGACGGATTGGAACTGAAGCCGGATCTCGTCGTAATCGCCACCTACTCCGACAGTCACGCAGACTATGCCTGTGCGGCCATGGGAGCCGGGGCGCATGTGTTCGTCGAAAAGCCGTTGGCCACGACGGTCTCCGATGCCGAGCGTGTTGTTGCCAAGGCGAAAGAAACAGGCCGCAAATTGGTGGTTGGTTATATCCTGCGTCACCATCCATCCTGGATCCGTCTTATCAAGGAAGCCCGTGGCCTTGGCGGTCCCTTTGTCTTCCGCCTGAATCTCAATCAGCAATCCTCCGGCGCTGAATGGGAAACCCACAAGGCCTTAATGCAGACCACAAGTCCGATCGTGGATTGCGGCGTGCATTATGTCGATGTCATGTGCCAGATCACCGATGGCAAACCGCTTCGTGTCCATGGCATGGGCGTAAGGCTCTCCAATGAAATCGCCGAGGACATGTACAATTACGGGCAGTTTCAGGTGGTCTTCGACGACGGATCCGTTGGCTGGTATGAAGCTGGCTGGGGACCGATGATGTCGGAAACCGCGTTCTTTGTGAAAGACATCGTCTCACCGAACGGCTCGGTCTCCATTACAGATGGCAACAAGGGCGCGTCCGCAGATATCGACGGCCACACCAAGGTCGGCAGTATTCTGGTGCACCGGCCAGACGGGGATGTGTCCATCGATATGCCTGATGAACCTGGCCACCAGGCGCTTTGCGATGCAGAGCAAGCCTACGTGGTGCGCGCCATTACCGAGAATATTGATCTGACGCGCCATATGCAGGACGCCGTTCAATCCCTCGCCATTTGCCTAGCGGCTGATGAAAGCATCCGCACAGGCCAACCGATCAGGTTAGGAACAGCGCAATGACCGCTCTTTCTCTCAAAAATGTCTACAAGTCCTTTGGCGCTGTTGAGGTTCTCAAGGACATCAACATTGAGGTCGAGGAAGGCGAATTTGTTGTTTTTGTCGGCCCCTCCGGTTGCGGAAAATCCACGTTGCTCCGGATTATCGCCGGATTGGAAGACGCCACCTCAGGCGAGGTGAACATCGGCGGGAGTGTCGTCAACACCACCCCGCCCTCGAAGCGCGGGATCGCGATGGTGTTCCAAAGCTACGCGCTTTATCCGCACCTCAACGTGCGCGGAAACATGTCTCTTGCCTTGAAGCAGGAAGGCCATAGCAAGGCAGAGATCTCGAGCCGCATCACGGAAGCCAGCCGAATGCTCAATCTGGAAGACTATCTCGACCGGTATCCATCAGAACTCTCTGGCGGCCAGCGTCAACGTGTGGCCATTGGGCGAGCGATTGTCCGCCAACCGAAGCTGTTCCTATTTGATGAACCGCTGTCGAACCTTGATGCTGCACTCCGGATGAACACGCGGCTGGAGATTGCCAACCTGCACCAGCAGCTCGGCACCTCTATAGTCTACGTAACGCACGACCAGACCGAAGCGATGACACTGGCCGACAAGATTGTCGTTCTCCAGGCTGGGCGTGTGGAACAGATCGGCAGCCCAATGGAGCTCTACAACAACCCGGTCAACCAGTTCGTGGCCGGTTTCCTTGGATCTCCGTCAATGAACTTCCTGCCGGCAGAAACCTTGACACCCGGCGACACCCGGACACTCGGGATCCGGCCAGAAGATCTGGTTCTGTCCGCTGAAGGCCCGATCAGGGCAACTGTTCAGCATGTCGAGCATCTCGGCGGAGACACCAACGTTATCGCCATGACTGGCGACAAACAGATCACTGCACGATTCTTTGGACAGCATGATATACCCGCAGGCCAGCAGGTTGCACTCGGGTTTGCGCAAGAAAAGGTCCGATACTTCGATGCGAACGGCATGCGCCAAACTTAAGCGGAGCGGACTTCGTCAGCTGGCGAGATCGCCATTCTGACGTGCCCATACCAAAAGCTCGTCAGATGGCATTGGCTTCGCGATGAAATAGCCCTGAACGACGTCAACTCCCAACTCGGCAATAAGATCCCATTCCGCCTGTGTTTCGACACCTTCAGCGACCGTGGAAAGGCCCAGCTTCTGCGCCAACGACACGCTGGATTCGAGCATTGCGCGCGCTTCTTCGTCTTGGGGAGCGCCGTCAACGAACGCCCGGTCGATCTTCAGCTCTGTGAACGGGATGCGTTTTAACTGCTGCATTGACGAAGCGCCTGTGCCGTAGTCGTCAATGGCAAGTCCGACGCCCTTCATCCGTAAACGCGTAAGGATCTCGAGCGGCGCTGCAACATCCTCCATAATCCGACTTTCGGTCACCTCGATGATGACGGAATGCGGATCGATGCCTTCTTTTGCGATCGCCGCGATGACCAGATCGAACACCTCGTAACGCGTCAAGGAGTCGACGGAAAAATTCACCGCCACCTTGATGTCGAGCCCCTCTTCTTGCCATGCGGCAGAAGCAACCATCGACTTTTCGAACACCTGACGCGTCATTTCGTCAATGAGACCGTGTTCCTCAATCACCGGAACAAACGCAATCGGTGGGATCAGCTTTCCATTTTCACCGCGCCAGCGGACCAATGCTTCAACCCCGATCAATTTCCGGTCCGGTACTGCGACCTTCGGCTGGAAAAAGACATCTATCGCTCCGCTCTCCAACCCAGCTTTGATTGTCTCAAGCGGAAGACATTCAATCGGTCCGCGTCTCGCAGCTGTTTGTTGGGCAACGTGCTTGTCGAGCAAGGCCTTCAGTGGATCAGGTTTGATCGGCTTTTGAATAGCCCCAAGGACTTTTAGCCGATGCGCCTCGGCAAGCTGCGTTGCTGTTTGCAGGATCCGCTTGTCCTCGCCGCTCACCAGGATAATCGCGCAGGGCGCATCCCGCTCGGCAAGGTGGCGCAGAAACTCTAGACCGTCCATGCCCGGCATGTTCAGGTCGCAGAGAATGACATCGGGCGCATGGGCCTCCACAGCGTCCAGGCCCTTGGCACCGTCCTCCGCCGACAGGACCGTGTCATATCCAATTCTGGTCAGTATCTTGGTCGTTAAGGTCGTGATGAACGGGTCATCATCGACGATCAAAACCTTGGCCATGCCCATATCAGGGGTCCAGTTCTCGTCAAAGGTCGGCAATGTGGGCCGCAATCTGCTGCATTATTGGCCGAAGCTTTGGAAACTCCACGTTAATGGCGGCCCAATCGTCGGTTTTTCCAGCCTTCTCCAGGCCGAGACTAAGATCAGCGAGTTCATTGGCGCCGACGGCACGCGCCGAGGATTTGAGTTTATGGCCGGCCGCACCAACTGCGGCCGCATCCTGTGCTTCAACGGCGTCTGCAATTTCTTCAACAACATGCCAGGCAGGATCAACAAAATCAGCCAAAACCTCATGGATGGTCTCGCGGTCATCGCCAAAGATCTCTTCCAACGGCGACAGATCAATCGGCGCATGTTCGGCGGTGTTCATTGGTGAAACGACGGCGGCATCTTCACCGTCTTGGCAGCCAATTTCTGCAACCACATCAACACGATTAACCGCTGCGTGCGGCAGCCAGCGCTTCAGCATGTCCTTGAGTTTTTTCATCTCAAGCGGTTTGGGTAGAAAATCATCCATGCCGGCTTCGAGACACCGGTCGGCTTCTCCTTGAAGGGCATTGGCGGTGATCGCAATGATCGGAACCCTGGGTGATCCATTGGTCTCGTGCGCGCGGAATTGCCGTGTCATTTCCAATCCGTCGAGCTTCGGCATGTGCACATCTGACAAGACAATGCCGAAACGTCCGGATCGCATCGCTGCCAGCCCAGCCTCACCGTCTTCCGCAACCTCGCATTGGTAGCCAAGAAGCTGCAACTGTCGCTGGATGACATCCTGGTTTGTCTTGTTGTCCTCAATCACCAGAACCAATTCACCGTTTGCCATAGCTTCCTCTGCGCTCGGCGCGACACATCCGCCTGCCTCGACAGAGGGAACATGTCTGATGGAGCTAGGTGATGCCCGTCCCATCGCCACACAGAGAGCATTCAGCAAGTTTCGGCGGGTAAGCGGGGTGGATGGCACCACCGTCGTATCCGGCAACTCTATCGGCGTTCCGAGATCGGCCATCCGGCGTTCGAGCAAAAACCGCGTCTGCTTGAGATGATCATCGGCGCGGAAACGCTCCCGGAGATCCGCTCTGACCGCTTCCTCATGCCCGAGACCTAACAAGACAGTATCATATGGAGCCGACCTATCATGCGCCTCGATTGCGCTTTGAAGCAGAAGCTCCGGTTCGCTTACTAGATCAACAGAAGCACCCGAGCAGCCAAGGTACGTCTCAATAAGGGTCCTCCGTGTTGGGTCATCAGGCACAAGTGCCAGAACCTTCACACCCGCCAGATCATGGCCGGTGTCGACACCTGCCTCTTCAACGATCTCGTGTGTCAAGGTGACTGTGAATGTGCTGCCGTCCCCTGGAACACTCTCCACGTCGATTGTTCCCCCCATTATGTCGACCAATCGCCGCACAATGGTGAGCCCAAGGCCCGTGCCGCCAAACCGGCGGGTGGTGGATACATCGGCCTGCTGAAATGGTTGGAAGAGGTTTGCCGTCTGTTCCGGGGTCATACCGATCCCGTGATCTTGCAGTTGATACCGGACGGTAGCTTGGCCTTGCGAAACTTCAAGCAGATCGACCCGCAGCGTGACCTGGCCAGCCTCAGTAAACTTCACTGCATTGCCGAGGAGATTAAACAGGATCTGGCGCAGCCGGACCTGGTCTCCTGCAACTTCGGCCGGAATCCTTGGGTCGCAATAGGCGATGAAATCCAGCCCTTTGGCACAGGCGTTCGGCCCCATGGTTTCACCAACGCCCTCCACCACATCAAGAATGGACATGGGGATCATTTCCAGATCCATCTTGCCGGCTTCAATCTTGGAGAAATCAAGGATGTCATTAATGATGGTCAGAAGCGCAAAGGCAGAGTCCCGGACAGTTGAGGCCATTTGCATCTGTTCGTCATCGAGATCGGTATGCGTCAACAGATCAATCATGCCGACAACACCATTCATGGGCGTTCGGATTTCGTGGCTCATGGCGGCCAGAAACATGTCCTTGGCCTTGGTGGCACTTTCGGCCTTTTCCCGTAGCTCTTCGGCACGCTTACGGTTCGCCTCGGCCTTTTCCATCATGTCCAGTGTAGCCTGACGCGCCTCTTTCAACTCTTCCATTTGCCGAAGCAGCTGATGGCGCGCAGCAACCCGTTCGGTGATGTCGGAATAGGTGCTGACAAACCCGCCCCCTGGCAACGGCCCGCCTTTAACCTCCATGTAGGTGCCATCCGGGCGGGCACGTTCAAAGGCGTGTTCTTCGAAACACCGAACTTTCTGCATCAAGCCCTGGACGATCTCGTCCACATCTCCAGTGCCGAACTCACCGTGCTCGGCGTCAAAACGAATGAGGGCTTCGACGCTTTGGCCTTCGAAGACCAGCTCGTCAGGGTAATGGCGCATGTCGCGGAACTTCTGGTTCCAGGCGAGAAGCTTCAGGTCCTCACCGAACACAGCAACGCCCTGGATCATGCTTGAAAGCACGCTTTCGAGCAGTCCGTCCCTGTTCATCCGCATGCTCCCTAATGCCCCATTCGATCAATCCGTCAGGCTCAATCCAGCATGGATCCGTTCGATCAACGCCAGCGCCTGGCGTTGGCATTTGTGCTCCATCAGCCACGTGAAAACGGCACCAGGCCCGGCTTGCCGCAGGTCGTCCGGCGCAACGATCAAAGCCAAGTCCCGGAGTTCACCGTCGATCGAAACCATCAATCTTCCATCCGCCGCGAATTCGTCCGGCAGCGCCATCACGTGTTCGTCCACCGGCCAAGCGACATCCGTTAGACGGCCTGCGCTGCTGCGAATAGAGATATCTGTGCCCTGCCCGGCATCCCGGCGCCACAAGGTCACAGTATCCGGCAAGGTGCACCGTGGTCCTGAACTGTCGACGCTGACATGCCAGATGCTCGGCGGCACCATGAACGCACCATCAGTGACCCTAGATGCGCCCATGACATCGGATCGCGCGTCCGGATCACCGACAAGTGCAAGGACCGCCGACCAACCCGCGGCGTCACTTTTTTGAATTGAGGCCTCACTATTAGCCGCCGGTTCACCAGAGTACGGCCCCTCGAGGACCTGCATTTCACCGCTTTGGGATAGGAGAGTGAGTTTGGCGCCCTCCGGCAAGTTGATTGCCTGCCCGGTTACCAATCTCGTTCCCGGCGCGATTTCGTCTGTACCGCTCACCGCGACAACAACGATTTCCGCATGTGCTGGCAGCAACATCATCGCCAATGCTGACAGGCAAATCCAAAGTCTTTTCGCCATCTTCACTCCTCAGGCGCTGGTGAAGCGTCACTTCTCCGACAAGACAACTTTCGTGCCAGACAGCCCTTTTTCCAGCCGGGCCAAATGAAACCGGGACGGCCCGTCATCTGACTTGATAGTCAAAACCCATTCAAAAAGGGTTTTTGCAACCTCTGAATCTTCGTTCAGCTGATCGTAAGCAGCGATGTAGTCCTTGAACCAGATTTCCTCGGAGACGCTTTTGGGACTTGGTTCGAAACAGCCAAGGGTCTGCTGCCGCCCCTTCAGAACAACTTCGCCGAGGGGCCGGAAGACAAAATCAGTACTCCCTTCAAGCCGGTCCAGAACAGTCTGACTAACGCAGATGCGAGAGCCAAGATATTTATTGGCGCCTTCCAATCGTGCCGCCGTGTTCACCGTATCTCCAATCCCGGTGTAATCGAAGAAACGGTGACCACCGAAATTCCCGATCACCGCATCGCCGCAATGCGCCCCGATGCGGGTCACGCCCAGCGACACACCCTGGTCCAACAAGGATTTCCGATACCGTTCCGCGGTCTGATCCAGCTCGACAGCAAGGGCAACTGCGTTTTTCGCTTGCGAAGGATCGTCTTCGGGTGCGCCCAGGAAGCAGACAACTGCGTCACCAATGAGCTTGTCGAGCGTTGCCCCATGACGGAAGACAACGTCACAGACTTCATCCAGATATCCATTCAGGATTTCTGCGACGCGATCCGGCGGCAACTCCTCTGATAGGGTTGTAAACCCGGCCAGGTCTGTGAATACGTATGTGACCAAGCGCTTCTCACCGCCCAGCGCAAGTTCAACTTCACCGGTTGCCAAACGTCTGACCACTTCAGGACTGACGTATTTCTCAAAAGCCGACACCACGAACGCACGCTCCAGCCGGTCCTGCCGCCATCGCACAAGAGCCAGCAGGAAAACACTTGCCGATGCTGCGGTCACAGGGCCGAGAACCGGGAGCAAAGCGGTACCAGCCTGCATCAATCCCCAAGCCACCACCCCATAAAGGCCGAGGCACATCGCAAATCCGGTGAAGAACACTTTTGGTTGCCGGAAGATTGTAAAAACAAAAGCCGAAACGCCGGCAAAAAGGACGAGCAACCCAATTGACTGGGAAAAGGTCGGGACCGCAAGCGCGCGTCCGGACAACAACTGCGCCAGCACATGAGCATGGATCTCAATGCCTGGCAGGTCCCCAGCCTGGACACCCTGAAGTGAGGCTAAAGGCGTCGCATGGCGGTCCGTGCCCGGAAGATCCGTCCCGATCAAAACATATTTGCCGGAAAACCAGTCTTGAGGAAGAAAGGCGACGGTATGGGCGGGGTAGCGCGGGAAACGCCCCGCCTCATCCGCCGAAAGCGCGGGATACAGGATCCGGCTGTCAAAAGGCGTCTTTTCAAAACGCTGATTTGCAAGCGCTTCGGTGAATAGCGGTGTCTCACCATCGTTGACCGGCAGATGCCGCAGAATGCCATCTGCATCGTCTCTCTGCAAAATCACAGACCCCGGTTGCCGGCGTTCCACTACGGACGCCAGATAAGCAGCTTGTTTTTCTGTCAGAAGACTGGCGGGGACCGTCGCCAGTACAACAGGGGTCGCCAAATCATCGAGAACCTGAAACAGCCGGACGTCTTTTTCAGGTTCACTCGGACTGTCCAGCAATACATCAACACCGATCCCTGCCGGTCCGGCCGCATCGAGGGAGACCAGCAATTCGGCCAGAAACCTGCGGTCTATTGGAGAGCGGTAAGGGAAAGAGGCCAACGTATCTTCTGTGATCGTAACAATCACAATATCCGTATCGGAGACTTGCTCGCTGGGCATGAACTCCAAGACGGCAAGGTCGCCAACTATCGGGTCTAGCCGGCTAGCAACCGGTATCGCAATCAGCACTGCAAGCAGCGCTGCGCAAACTGCACTGCCCCATCGCCCCAGAAAACTGGTTTCAGGTCTGCCGGGCGGCGACGAGGTTGTCATCGTGCGCCGCCAAATGTGTTTTGCCAGTCGACAGCTGAGAACACCTTAGTTCGGTGCATCAAATCGTTGGACTTCTGATTGCGTGCCATCAGCATAAGTCAACTGCACAGATATGAACTGCGTCGGCTTCGGAATGGTCGCATGAACGGTCGACCCAGGCCCGCTGGAAGGGATTGCATGCGGATTGTCAGGATCGCAAGCACCGATCTCAAACGTCTGATCCGGCGCATCCGTATCCAATCCATAACGCACTTCATCAATGGCGCACCGGTAACTGATCAAATGGGTGAAATAGACCAGCCGTTTGCCGTCATAGTCCCGGTAGCTGAGCCAACCATTCGGCATCCGTTCCAAGATATCTTTTTGCCCTGCGATGAGGGCCAGGCCCGGACTGAACTTGATCTGGAACGGTCCTTGTTCTTCGCCGCGAATGTCGGTGTATTTAACCGCAATATCCATTTCGCCAGCGTTCCCGGGGAGCTCGATCATCGGATAAGCGATCGGCCGGCCAGTCGTTGGATCCATGGAATTCGCCATGAAACCGGTCGACTTGAAATCCTGATCCGGCAGTTTGACGAAGATCTCTTGCGTACGGTCGGCAATCGCCAGATTGATCATCCAACCCTGATTGCTGCGCATAGCATTGATTTTAACCGGATTGCTGAGGGCAGCGGTGTTCATGACCGATAAAGCCGCCAACCGTGTCTTGGCATCTTCCTGCCATAGGGCCGCCATCTGCTGGTCGATGAAGTACCTCAAGAACCGTCCTTCATCGACGCGTTCCTGAAATTTCTGCAACAGCTCCAGTTCCTGCGTCTTGTCGGCGAGCGATTGCTGACCAACCCGCGCCGCAGAAAAATCCTGGCTCAGAGCGTAGTAGGCAGGTGTGAAATCCGGATATGCATCAATGAATGTGGCGAGCCGACGAACGCGTTCCTCACGCTCTTCCAGCAAGATTTCGGCAAAGAGTGTTGTCGGGTCGCGCCGGCCTTGCGAAAAGGCATTATAGACTTCGCGCGCGCCTGCCCGCCCCTCCTGGATTTTCAACACCGACTGGAATCGGACATGCGGATCGACTTGCGGTTCGCCGAACGCAAAATACTTCAGATAATCCTGACGTGCTTTGGGATAATCGCCTTTGATCTCCCGCAGACGCGCATTGGCGTAAAACTCATGCGGACGCTGCGGATTTTCGACCAGCAACGACCGGCTCTGGATCTTGGCAAATAGCTGCTCGATGTCTCCAGACGCTCCTGAGCCGATTTGGGCAAGCCTTGCCTTGGCAAGTTCAGAAAACGCTCCTTGCGGGAACCGGTCCAGATAGGCCTGGATCTGCTGGCGGTCATCAGAGTCCTTCACATCGTTCCAGAACTGCAGTTCGACCTGAATGGCATCAGCACTGAGCGGCGCGGCCGATTGTGCCCCGGTGTCCTGCGTTGTTCCGCCAGGCAGCAGCACAATATCCTGCGTCAAAGATGAGTGATCCCACGGCACCTGTTCACCGCCCGTTGCTTCGACCACTTGCTGGCGAACGCGCTTGAAGACCGTTTCAATCGACGCGCCAGGAACAAGCATTTCACGGGCAATTGCAGCGGTGTAAGGGCTGTTCAATCCAGCTCCGTCTGTCGCGGTACTTCCAGGGGCTGTCGCAAAGGAAATGAAGCTTCCGCGCGGTGTGCTGGTCAGAAGGGAAAAACCACCGGCAGTCCCGCCCGCAGAGCGTGTCAGAGCTGTGTTGCGGCACGCATCCAGGATGACGATGTTTGCGCCTTCATGTGAGCTCTCAACTGCGGTGAGCACCCAGTCGACTGAAAGAGCCTCGAACTCAGCATCAACTTCATCCCGCAAATCCGCTTCAAGCGGCGCTAGATAGTTCTTTCCACCCGCTTCAAACCCGTGCCCAGAATAATAAAATGCCGACAGGGAGCGCTTCGGCGCTGCTTTCAGTTTGTCGGAAAAGTCCCGGACCGAGCGTTTCATGGTGCGCAAGTTGGCATTCAACACGAGCTCTACCGTAAACCCGGCGGATCTGAGGCTGTCCGCTACGAGCGCAGCATCATTTGCCGGGTTTTTCAACGCAGTCAGTGTCTTACTGTCATAATCGGCATTACCAATGACTAACGCGTGCCGCTCACTTGCACCTGCAGAACCGCATATGGTCAGAACAAGCACAAACGCCAGAAACATGGTGTTTTTAAAAAGACTTCCCGGCAATGTCAGGGCCATCTCACGCCTCCGTTGACGGATATGTTCCGATAATTTGATATGAGAAAGAACGTAACGTCAATTGTAGGCGCCTGCAGTGCCCGACCTTTTTAAAATTCGACATCAACCGATCCGCCAACTGTGTTGAGCCGACAGCTCATGCTTTAATCTCAGGACTCTATCTATTGAAAAACGCTTTCATTTTCGCTGCGAGTTCTGATTTTGGATGGTAAGTGCACCCATCAACAACCTCCAGATCACCCGCCTTGTTCAGAGTATGCAATTTGCGTCCAGGCCACAACGGTCCTGGTGTCAGCGTTTCATGAACCGACTGCTGAAACGTTGTCGGACTTAATTCGTCGACGCGGGCAAAGGCGAGTGCCGCACCATAGCCGTTTCGGCAATCCTGAACCGGGCGCCACAACTCTCCGCCCTGTAAAAAGAACCGTCCTGCCGGCCGAGCGGCGCGGTCATCAACGAGGACAGGATTTTTCTGGTGGGCGTGCCAAGGACCGAACAAATCATCTGCATAATAGAGGCTCAGACAGTCGGAATACCCGCCGACACCGTTTCGGGTGACGGCAAACATCCAGAACCGCCCCTCATACTCAATGATAGTCGCATCTGCCGCTTCTACACCGGTTAAAAGCACAGTGTGCCGCTCCCATTGGTCGGGAAATTTTGCTGCTCTGTAAAGCACGACTTCATTGTTCGTAGAGCTTTCCGGGATCATCCAGAAATCTTCATTCCCTTCAAAAACAAAGGGATAAGAAAGATGCCACGGTTCTTCCAACACCGTTGATACTTCGCCGACCGGACCGTCTTTTGTCATCTCCACCATCGAGATGACACCCTTTTGGGTTTCGTGCGGCAAGGCTTCGAAAAACAGATAATATCGGCCATCCGTTTCGATTGGAAAAGGATCGGCGAAGAACGTTTCATGCGGGCTTTTGAGAACGTGCCAAGGCTCTCCGCTCAGGTCACGGGTGCCCGCAACACCCTCACCGTCAACAAATCTCCAGCCCACCCGCCAATGGGACGTGTAGAAAAACGCTCTGTAGCCAGATCGGATCAGCGTGACCGCCGTCTCCCGCAACATCCGGATCAGGACCTGTTTCTGCGTGACCGCCTGAAGTGCCTCTGCCTTAATTGGTGTGCCGTGCGCGTGAGACCCTTCAACGACCTTTTTGATCAGAACTGCCACTCTCGAATAGACGGCGTCCATTGCACCGCCAAGCCCTCTTGCGGCTTCGAGGGAGGCGGTTCCGCAGGCCGCAACAGTGCCAGCTTGCCGATCGATAACTTCTATGAGTGGCGTCCCTTTGCTCATCAATGCAGAAAACAGGGCTTCCTCACCGCAAGCTCCGTTGTATCGGACCTCAAAAATCTTGCAGCTTCCGTACTCACTCCCACCCATAGTGAGATCGAAAACTAGATCAGTATCTTTTCCGGTGGTGTGAGGCAGCTCCGAAGGGTCCAGTTTGCTCATACCGGAGAACGGATCTGCGCCGAGAACGCGTTCCTCAAGCTGCAGGGCCGTTTTCAGTTCCCTGGATACTGCCGCTGATGGCTTTATCAAATGATACGCCACTTCCTCTGACTGAGACGTCTTCAAGAGCTCGGCGAGATTCAGCAACCAACGTCGGCACCTGTCCTTTTCAACAAGGATCCCGACCTTCATGAGACCGCCATGACCTGATGCTTGTCAGCGGCTAGATCTTTGCCAGTCGCAAGGGTTTCGTAGGCATCCACCATAGCATTCAGCGAATACCGCTCTTTCAAATCGCCGCTTCTATCACGAAATGTCTGCGCCACTTTCGGATCATTCAGCATCGTGGCGATGGCATTCGCAAATGCTTCCGCGTCCATGACGTCAACAAACAGAGCACATGGTTTGCCATTGGCTTGAAGCACTTCCCGCAAGACCGGCAAATCGTTGGCAACAACGGGAATGCCCGCCTGTGCGGCTTCAATGGCTGCAAGCCCGAAACTCTCCGCAGCAGACGGGAATGTGAATACGTCCAGACAAACGAGAAATTTGCCGATCTGGCTGGGGGCAAATTCGCCCAGGAAATGAACACGGTTCGTGATCCCGAGTTTGACGGCTTCGTTTTGCAAACGCTCAAAATCCGGCCCCTGACCTGCGATCGCGAAATGCCATTCCGGTCGCTTAGCGAGGATGGCTAGAACCTTATCGATTTGCTTGGCCGGGTTCAGCCGTGCGGACACGCCAAGAAGCGGCACATCGATAGGCAAGCCAAGTTCCCCACGTGCCGAGGCTTTGTCCATCGCCCAGTCTTTGTTTTCAAATCCTTGCGGTATCAAATCCAATCGCGACACATAGCGGTTTGGGTAGCGGCCGTAAGTATCCAGCAGGAAGTTGGAGTTCACGGTGACCCGATCATAAATCCCGACTACCCCGAGACCCTTGTCGAGAAAGGCAACTACTGGATTGATCAAGCTGGGTGCCGTTACCTGATTGGCAACGATGACCGGACAGCCCGCAAGCCTGGCGACCGGTGCCCCGATCACATTTCCAAAATGTTGAAAGCAAAAGACACAGTCTGGTTTGAAGTCCCGGATGGCCTTGTACAGCGCGCCCAAGAAAGAAAAGAAACGCCAGTTGGACGGCCGGGTTTGGCGTACGATAACAGTGTCCGGTGGCGCCGAAAAATCTTCCGACTTCTTGTAGAAGAAAAGGTGCTGGACTGTGTGACCACGGTTTGTCAGGTGTTCCCCGAGCAGACGGGAAACTTCCTGAGCACCGGCATTTTCCGCCTGCGTCTGGATGAAGAGAATGCGCTGCCCACTCATTCTCACGATTCCTTCGCGTTCATACGATCCGGCGCCAATCCGCCCAATATACGCGTTGCCGTGACATTGTAACCAGTCGCAGTGCGAGACCGGACGCTGACCAGAACAGCCATTGCAACGAGTGAAACAGTCGTGGTCACAGCTGCACCAACAATCCCAAACATTGGAACAATCAAAAAGAAGCCAGCCACTCGAATGAAAACGCTGAGCGCAACGATCCGCAGATAAGCCCCTTCATGCCCGGTCAACATCAAAACGGGCGCCGCCGGGCCTGTTGCTGCCATTGCGGCGCTTCCGAGACAAAGGATCACCAGAACATGATAGTAAGCCATGTACTCTGCGCCAAAGATCATCAGAAGCCAATGACCGGCAACGCCAACTACGAACAGTCCGCCGACAACCGCAAGCGCTGTCAGGATGGCAAGGGTCTGTAGCAACCGCAGCAGACCGCCCTCATCCGCTTTGTAGTAAAGCTCCGGAAATTGCCGCATGGCGAACATGTTGAACGCATCCGCAACGGACGCAAATCCGTTGGCAAGGCGCGTCGTGACGAAATAGGCGCCTGCAGCAATCGGATCGAGCAGATAGCCGACCAGAATGACGTCGAGATACTGATTGGAAGATTCCAGAATACTGGCGAACCAGAGCCGCGTAGAAGATGGCAGCCAGCGATCAACGGCGAACTCCGGTTTGGCTGCAAATATCTCCGGATACATTCGGCGCAGCACCCGGGTTAGGAAAAAAACCTGCAGGGCAATTGCAACGACTTTTCCGAGGACAATCAAATTGACAACAGATGTGACGGAAGAGCTCCAGTCAAAAACGAGACAGAAAATCAGCACAACGTTTGCAAACAGCAATGCGGTCAACTCTCTTTGCCCATCACCGACAAGTATGCTGACAATTGATCGGGCAAGACTGGAGAAAAACAGAAGGAAGACAGCAGCAGCAACAAACAATCCAGCGCTCAAGGCTGCCGCCCAATTGCTGTAGAAATAGACAATCCCCGCCATCACTATCGCGCCCAGAGTTGCGCCCAGCGCCGAGATCAAAAACCCAAACACGATCCCGCCTTTGGCAACCGAAATTCGCCCGGCGGCAACATTCTCGTTCCAGATCCGGATGATCAGCATTTCCTGGCCGAAAGCTGCGGCAACAGCTGCCATGGAAGCCGCACTGAAAAACAGCGCAAACTGGCCGAACTGCTCCTCACCCAACACGCGTGCGCTCAAGGTGAAGAGGGTGAAGGCCGACAGGATAGAGGCAGCTTTGACCATCATCGAGATGATCACGCCTCGAGTTTCCGACCTAAGGGCGAACGATGCCAGAGAGGCGAACAGGTTTTTCATGCCTATGGAACGAAGCCCTTTCGGATGGCTTGGCCAAGAACCATGCCATTTAGAGAAATCAATAGCCCGAGGGCGAGTGGCGAGAATAAAGCCTCTTCCTGAAAAATTCCGTTCACAAGAACGGTTAACAAAGCAAAACTCGCGGCAATGTGAAGAGATGCACCTGTAAAGGAAGCCACCCTAAGTGTTTGCCACCCGAGCCAGATGTATACTCCAAGTAGAAAGAACGCAGCTGGCCCCATTTGATAGAGCAAAACTCCAACCGCACTCTCGATTGCGACCGGCGTGCGCCCAGCGGCCTGATAAGCCGGCCAGTCCAGCTGAGAAAAGTCGGTACCAAGGTTGCCTCCCACACCGATGCCATGTCCGAAGGGGAAACCAAGAAAATTGTAAAGCCCGCCCATGAAACCAAGCACATGAAAGTCGCCGATCTGAAGCCCGACCACAATTCCCGCGACGGCATAGAGTGCCAGTACAAATCCTGTGACCCAAAGGCTCAGCCGCGCGCCGAAGAGTTTGAATGCAAACCATGCTCCGAGCACCAGAATGAACAGAATCAAGGCGCCTTTCGCATTGGCAAAGACGAGCAAAGGGAAAAGCAACAACGCCATGATAACCGAACCACGAAACAGCGCGAACACAAGCAGAAAAGCCACCGCGTACGAATAACTGATCGCGTGCATGTTTGGCCCCATGAGACGTGTAACCCTCAGGTCCAAGCCGTCGAGCAAGGGTGTGTTGAACAAATCGACACGAAAGGCATCGAGAAAGCCCAGCATGACGTAACCGGTTTCCCGCGCTTCCTGGTCCCATTCAAGTGACAAACGCGCCGATCGCATATCCAGCTCCCAGTAGCTTTCGCCTCCGGTGAAGTAGAGCCAATCCTCCCGGAAAATCAGTTCGATATATCCCATTAGAAGGAAGATCGTACCGACGATGAAGAGCGGTACGGTAAGGCCAAATTCAAACCGCCAAAAGGTGATCAAGGCAATTTGGAAGATGAGGATCGGCGTCAGAATGTTCCGGAGGTAAATGACGGCGGGGGTCGGGTTTTGAACAAAACCGATCAGAAAATAAAAAAAGACGAGCCCAACTGCGCCAAAGGTCAGGTTCATGATGAGATCGATGGACCTGTTTTGTCCGCGAAACCGGGTCCAGTAACTGGCGAAGAAAGCGGACCAAATCGATACGAGTATGACAAAGTTGTATCCTCGAATGATTTTGAATTCATCCGGGCCGCTCAGGTTAGACGAAACCATTGAAACAAAGAAATTCTGAAACAACAGGGCAATGATGACGCTGATCAATGCAGCGCGCGGTGCGTAGTTCGCGAGGAGAACACTGAGGACCAGAGCCATCGGAACCGCGATCAGTGGGCTTAAAATGTGCCCCGCAACCGGCAGTCCGATGAGCACAAAACCACCTATCACTGCAGCCACCGAGCCCATCGGCTCCCGGCTCCAGTCAGGCCCCTCAGAAACCAGGCCATAGGGTTGATTTTTATCGACAGTTCTCACGCAAATACCAAGCTCTCCGGGGCTGTCGTGCTATGCATTTCATCATACCGAAGGCGGTTATGTTTAACGGATAGTTATTGATTGATTGCTAAGTTTTTGCCAGCCGACGAACCCGCATACGAACCACTGCGCCAAACCTAGTTTTGATTAGAGTGCTTTTCGATACGACTGGAGCGCCTTGACATGACCGCCATTCCAGGTGGAGCTTGGAACCAAGAGACTCCGGAAGGTCCGTTTTCACAAGACGGAAAACAACGATACGGCGCATTCAACCAGGGTCTGATTGAATTCTCGCAAATCATCGGGTTCTTCCGCCGGAACCTTTTGCGCATCACGATCATCACGGCTGTTTTGACAGCGATCGTGCTTGTCCTGTTCTCGCTTTATCCGTTCCCGTACAAAGCGACTGCACTTGTTCTGGTTGACCCGCGCGAGCGCAGAGTGACACTTACCGAAAACGTTTTGCCGGGCATTGGATCAGATGCCGCTTTCTTGGAAAGTATCGTCCAAATCGTTCATTCCGATGGGTTTCTGCGCCCAGTGCTGGAAGATCTGGACGCCAAGACCGATCCGGTTTTTGCGCGTTCTGTAGGTCCTGACGACCGTGAATTGCTCGCGGCCTTCAAGCGGCGTTTGCAAGTCAATCGGGTGGGCGCGACCTTCATTGTTGAAATATCGTTCTCATCCAACGACCCAGATAAATCCGCTCTTTACGCCAATGCAGTCGCGCAAGCCTTCGTAGACAGCCAGACCGATGCGTTGGTGACCGCGAACGCCACTGCAGCTTCGTCCCTGGAAGAACGCCTGAACGACTTGAGGTCAAACCTTGAAACTTCTGAAAAAGCCGTTGCGAGCTTTAAGGCAGAGAATGGCATCATCGGTGTTACTCAAGACAGCACATTGTTACAGCGTGAACTCATCACACTGAACGAGCAGATTGTTGCCGCGAAGGCTGAAACAGAGGCCATCCGTTCAAGGGTTGAAAAGATCAGCACAGGCGCGGGTCTTCCGTCCACGACCGAACAATCGGACGCGGCACAGCTTGCAGAGCTGCGCCGTGAAAGAGGCCAAATACTCCAGAACCTCTCCGAGTTCAGCCGGGTTTACGGCGACCGTCATCCCCGCGTGACCTCAGAGCGCAGCAAGCTGGCTGGAATCGAACGGCAAATCTCTCTGGAACAAAGCAGACTTCTTGCGATCCAAAAAGAGCGGCTTGAAAGTGCAAATTCCACTCTTCAAGCTTTGACCAACGAGCTCAATCAGAGGAAACAAACGGCCCTTCGAACCGAACGCGCCATGGTTCAGCTTGCAAGCCTGGAGCGTGAAGCAACCGCAAACCGACAGCTGTATGAAGAGTTTCTGGCTCGGTTCAAGGCAACCGAAAAGCAGAGCGGTCTGGAACTCGGGCAGGCTCGGATCGCATCGCCGGCCTTGCCTCCGCTGAAACCAAACCGGCCAAGTCGGGTTCTTGCTGGGCTCGTTTTTCTGGTCTTTTCGGGGGGCTGCGCGGTTCTTTATGCGTTTGCACGTGAGATGACAGGTGCTCCTGTAGAGAAAAAACGCGCGTCAAAGACGATGTCTCAATCGCTGTTTGGTTTTGGGAGACGGAAACAGACCGGACGCAAATTCAAAGAAGGCCGCAAGCGCTTTTCGGCGCCTGTTGGCAGATTGAATGAGACCATTCAGAAGATGGGTTTTCAGGAGGTTCCCGATCGCCCAATCCGCGCACAAAGGCATGCCCGCGCGAAGGATCACGACCATCACCGGGCCCAGACCCAAACCTATGAAAGGTTCGATCCGAAGGAAACTGCGCAGTATCTGAAGCGCGGTCCGCTTCGGCGTGACGTGAAGACCCTCCAAAGCAGAGGGGCAGTCGTGGTTGTAAGCTCGCTTGAGCCAAAGCTGGATCAGAGTAACGTCGTTCTTGGGATTGCAGCGCTTGCAGGACAGCGCGGGCTTCCAGTGTTGCTGCTGACTGAGAACCAGAACCTGATCGACGCTCACCGGACAGCGCCCGACTCCTTGGGCCTGCCTGCAGCTCGCGCACTTTCAATTGTTGATCCTGGGGAGATCGCAACGAACCACTTCCGGAACCGGCGTTCTATCCTGGAGATCGTTGAGGGCTTTTCAGTCAGCAACACAGCTCGTGATGCCTGCATGATCATTGACGCTCCGCCGGTGCGCAATCACGGGCAAGTCCAGCGCCTGTCAGAGTTTGCAGATCTGTTCGTCGTTGTAGAGGAAGAATTCGAACCACACTCAATCAACGAAGACCCTCTCTCTGGAATATCGTCAGAAGTGGAAGAAAAGCTACGTTGGGTAACGCTCTAATCTATTTCTACCAACCAGCATTTCTGTTTGCTGAACGTTAATTCCCTGACGTTATCTTGCACACTGCGAAAATTCCGGAGCCTGGCGAATAGATAATGAGTCCGCAGCGTCCAAGACATACTCAGAGAGACCAAAAAAAACATGGTCAGTGGGACGCCCGGCAGCTCGCACAGCTTGCCCAATCCTATCATGTCGTTGAGGTTCTCGGTGGGCTTCCAATCACATGGACAGATCGGAAGACCGCGGCCGAGACACTGATTGCGCGAGCGCTCGCCAAGCGGGGTTCAGCCGAAGAGCCCTATTATTCCACGTCTGCAAATGGACAAGTCATCGTCATGTGCGACGAGGACGATGCCGTGCGCCAGGAATTCCTCCAAGCAGATCAGATCCTTGCCGATGGGATGCCGATGGTTTGGATAGCGCGGATAAAACATGGTTTGCAGAACATCGAACGTGTCGCTACGACCGACCTTTATCACGACGTTGCGCTCGTGGCTCAAGATGTCGGCGCATCGTTCTATTTGCTCGGCGCCGATGAAAAATCCAACGCGGCGGCAGTCAGCAACACCCAGAAATTCTATCCCGATCTTTACGTCGTTGGCCGGAGAAACGGCTATTTTGGCGCGAACGAAGAAGATGCAATTGTCTCGGAGATCAACAACCTCGCACCCGATATTCTATGGATCGGCATGGGGGTCCCCCGAGAGCAGCAGTTCGTATCTCGGAACCTCAAGAAACTGACCAATGTCGGTGTCATAAAGACCTCAGGCGGGCTCTTTGATTTTCTGTCACTCAAGAATCCCCGCGCGCCGGAATGGATGCAAAATCTTGGTCTGGAGTGGCTCTACAGGACGATGCAGGAGCCACGCCGTCTCGGGCCGCGCTATCTTCAAACCAATCACAAAGCATTTTTTATCATGCTGAGAGACTGACCGTATGTGGGTGCGTACTCTGGCAAGGCTTGTGCTGCCCGCATGCCTGGCAATGACTGCCTTTGGAGGTGCACACGCCAGTCCGCAAAATGCCGATCATTGTTTTTCCGCTCAGACCTTTCCGGCATTTGAAAATCCTGCGCTTCTCGAAACGATGGCGCGCGGTGTGAACCTACCCAACTGGGATGCTAATGACATTGCTTACCGTCCTGATTTGAGCACTCTCAGGCTGCTTTATACAAACGGCTTTACGCACATCCGCCTCCCCGTTTTTCATAACGCGTTCAATACGGGCGACTGGGGATCCGAGGATCTTTCCAAGTACTCCGACGAACTCCAAGCTATGGTGCAAAACCTGCTCGCCATCGGGTTTACGGTAACGGTCGATTTTCACCCGGACGGGACGTTCAACCACGTCTATCGAACGGCACCGGACGAAGGATACCGACGGCTCGAAGACAGCTGGCGCTATCTTTCATCAGTGCTGGAAGGCACCAATCCAGCAAAGGTTGCCGTTGAGTTTCTGAATGAACCGGATACGTCGCCAGAAATCTGGGAGGACCACACCCGACGGCTCTCCAGACAACTACGCGACTGGCTTCCAAATCATACGTTCGTCGTTGGCCCACATGGCCCCATGCGCCATGAAAGTTTGGCGAACCTTCCACCTCTGACAGATGGTAACACCGTTTACGCAATTCATTTCTACGATCCATTCATTTTTACCCATCAGGGTGCCGAATGGCACCCGCCGGACGATACGGCACGCCTTGCCATTGGCGTCCCTTTTCCAACGAAAGAAAACGATGCCCGGATCAGATCGCTGGTCTCCCGGCTCCAGGCGGAAGGGCATGACCAAGCCGCTGAGGAAATTCGCCAGGTTTTCGAAGAACCATGGACGAAAAAAGACGTCCAGAACGCTTTTTCGACAATTGATAACTGGTCGCAGAAGTATGGGCTTCCTGTTGTCATAAATGAGTTTGGCGTACTTTCTTACGATGCCCCGCGAAACGATCGTCTCTATTGGCTGCAGGCGGTTACAACGGAAGCCGAAGCCCGTTGTATCGGCTGGACGCACTGGGATTATTCGGATGGGTTCGGCATTGTCGACCCGCGTACGCAAACATTGGACGAGGACGCGATAAATGCCCTGCTCCACCGTCCGGCTTCTCGAAGAGCCGACTAGGAAACGCTGTCATGGATCATCAGAACATCAGTGTTCATTCCGGCTACCGGATCGAAGTCTGTAAGGAATACGATTTTTTATCCAATGAGTATTCAACTCTATTCGAAAGCGCGGCGGCAACGGCCTTTCAAAGTCCGCTTTGGCTTCATGAATTCTACAAAACCCTTGTCCCGGGTTCCGGCGCAGAACCGATAATCATGAAAATCTATCGCGAGGGTCAGGAGCAACCAGAGGTAATTCTGCCGCTAGTGCGAGAAACGTATTTTGGAATTCAGATCATTCAACCGGCGGATCTTGGAGTGGCCGATTACAATGCGGTAATCGGATCGCCAAAAAGCCTGGAAGACGTCTGTGCTGTTCCTGGGCTCGCGAGCAAAATCCTCACGGCCATGAAGCCGTATCATATTCTGCTCTTCCGCAAGCAACCACCGTCCACCTTTGACGCGTCGAAGTTGTTTTCCAAAGCAAGAAAAACCCCGAACATCAGCAGCTCCTATGAAGTCGAAATCGAACAGACGCACGATCATTGGCTGAAGACGCATGTCTCGAAAAACATGCGCAAAGGATTGAGGCGAAAGCTGAGCGGGTTCCGGAAAGATCATGGCCCGCTTGAATACAGCGAACTCTCCAATGAGGCTGACATCGAGAACGCGTTCGAGATCATGCGGGATCTTCGAGCTGGCCGCTACGAAACAGATTTGTTTTCTAGACCGGAGTATTTCACTTTCTACCGGACCCTTGCGGTCAAGGGCGCTCAAACCGGCATGACTTCAACCTTTATCGGCAAACTCGAAAATCGGATCATGTCGATCGATTTCGGCGTCCGTCACAAGGGCCGTTTCCTGTTTTTGCTGGCAGCTTTTGTCGATGATGAGGACATGAAACGTTACTCGCTCGGGCTGCTCGGCCTTAATGAAAAGATCCGGCATGAAGCCGATTTGGGGACCACGATTTTCGATTTCACAATCGGTGACGAGCCCTACAAGCTCTCCTTTGGGGCAGAGCAAATCCCCCTTACAAATGTCACTGTCACAGCAGGCCCGATTGGCCAATTGGCATTCACCGCCTATCAGTCCCGCGGACCGTTCCGCAGGACTTTGAAAAAACTGATGCCAAAATTCAGCTGATGTCCTGGTTTGACCGCAGCATCAGCTGCGGCCTTTCCACGGCACGAGCCAGTTTTCGGCGCGGCGCATCAAGACATCAATGGCAAACCCAATCACACCGATCAATATGATCCCCATGATCACAATGTCGGTCAGCTGAAACTTACTGGCTGCGACGATCATCTTGCCGGCGCCCTTTTCAGCAGCCACCAGTTCAGCAGCGACCACAGTCCCCCAACAAACGCCCATAGCAACCCGGGCACCGGTGAAAATCTCGGGCAATGAATTGGGCACGATTACGTGCCACAGGATCTGCGATTTGGACGCTCCGAGGGAATAAGCGGCATGAACCTTGGATATATTGACGCCTGAGACTCCAGCACGCGCGGCAATCGTCATGATCCAAAGAGCGGCAAGAAACAGGAGGATAATCTTGCCGGACTCGCCGATCCCGAACCAGATGATCACCAGCGGGATCAAGGCCAAGGGCGGCACGGGCCGCATAAACTCGACGATCGGATCAAACCACCCCCGGAACCAGCCGGACAGTCCCATAGCATACCCAAGCGGGATGCCGATCAGGCTGCCAAGAAGGAACCCAGCGCATACTCGCAGCAGCGACCAGCCCAGATGGTCAAGCAAGGTAATGCCCTGATAGCCATCCCCGAAGATCTCAACATACCGGTGCCAGACAGCCTCTGGTGATGGAAGCCATATGGGCTCCATCTGCATGCCCTTGTCCGGGGTAAAGTTCAGCGACCCCTTTGCTGTCAGCGCGACCGAACCATCTGCTACAGATACAGGTGATCCAACAGCAATTGGCTGACCATCGATGGCGGTGATCTTGAAGCCTTCGTCCTCACGGCCCTCATCGTTACGGTTGACCCTGATCAGACCACTCCGCCACGCGGCAACGCTATCGACATCGTTTTGCGCAAACCCACTACTCGGGGCCGGTTCAGGCAGCTCCACATCTTCCCCGAGCTTGTGCACCACGACGGTCACAGTCGCGCTGTCGGTCTCTCCGGCCGCATTTTCCGCGGTGTAGGTAAACTCGGTGGTGCCCATATATGGTCCAGGCACATGGATAGGAGTCAGTTTGGAACCTGTGAAGGCACCCCAAATAAAAAAGACGGCAAGGACTGAGATAACGGAGGCGATCCGGTTTGCCTTGACGGCACTCTCATCCCCGAAAGTCACGGTTTTCAAGCTTGTGAAATCATTCCGGTGAACAATCCTGAGCGTGACAAAATGAACGATGAAAAAGGCGGCCGCAAAAATCGCGATATAGGCAATGAGAATGGTCATTGGGCAGCCTCCGCGCGGCCCATGATTTCCTCTTCCATTTCCCAAATCATGTTGAGGATTTCATCGCGTGTTTCTGAAAAGCCCTTTTCCCGCTTCACCTCACGAAGATCCGCATTCACAGCACTGTCTGCGAAGGGGAGCTGATACTCCTTGTGTATCCGTCCGGGCCTTGGCGCCATTACCAGCAGGCGCTCGCCCAGCAAAAGGGCCTCCTCAACAGAGTGAGTAATCAGGATCACGGTTTTGCCGGTTTCCTTCCAAAGCTTCAGAACGAGCCCCTGCATCTTCTCGCGAGTCAACGCGTCCAGCGCTCCGAGTGGCTCATCCATCAAAATGACATCGGGTTCGTTGGCCAGACACCTCGCGAGCGCAACGCGCTGCTGCATCCCCCCAGAGAGTTCATAAACCGCTTTTTCCTTGAAGTCCTGTAGACCGACGATTTCAAGGAGATGATCAGTAATCTCATCTCTTTCCTTCTTCGCCATTCCCTTCATTCGGGGGCCGAAATCGACATTATGGCGCACATTCATCCATTCGAACAAAGCGCCCTTTTGAAAGACCATGCCGCGTTCAGGCGCCGGTCCTGTTACCGTCTCGCCATTCAGAACAACCTGACCGTCTGTTGCCGCCAGAAAACCAGCGATGATATTCAAAAGTGTTGTCTTACCGCACCCGGAAGGACCAAGCACGGAGAGCAATTCACCGTCGTTCAGAGTGAGGGAAACATCTTTAAGCGCCTGGATCGAACTGCCATTTGGCAGGTCAAAGCGCATGGAAATATTGTCTAATAAAAGCGGCACTTCACTCTCCCGGTTGCCCAGCCTGGATGGGCAGCGGGCTTCCCGCCCGCTGCACCGTTTTCGCGAAACCGCAGCTTACATGTTGGCGGCAGCACCGAGCGCAGACGTGTCGACCGCGCCGTCATAGGAATCCCGTGCAGACGGGATGCTGCCGGCATTCACGAACACTTCCGCAACGCCCTTCATGAATTCCTGCGACCCGCCGCCGAGCCACTTGGCGCTGAGCTGATCTTCAACGCTCGGAAACACAAAGGTTGCCATGGTGCTAGATGTGTCGTCTTCGGACATACCTGCGTCTTTTGCGATCACCGGAAGCATTTCAGCGGTGTTGTCTCCGGAGTTCCACATTGCATTGGCATCGGCCGTCACTTTCAGGAACTTGGCGAGGGTGTCACTTTCCTCTGCGATAAAGTCTGCAGGCGCAGATGTCACATCAAAGACTAGAATGCCGAGCTCTTCCTTCTCTGCACCTGTAAGCAAGACATTGCCATGCTCTTTCATGCGGCGAAGCGCACCGCCCCACCCACAGACCATGTCGAGGCTACCCTGGGCAAAAGCCGCAGCGCCATCAGGCGGCGCCATGTCGACAATATCCATTGTGCCGATATCGACACCGAAATGCTCCATCTGCTTCAAGAAGCCATAGTGAGCTGCCGTACCGATCGGAACACCGACCTTTTTGCCCGCGAGCTCGCTGGCGCTGTCCTTATCGATTTCAAGCTTTTCAGCAACGACGCAGTTGTCGTTCTCTGAATAGCTCACAGCCACATCGACGATTTGCAGGTCCTGACCAGCGGATGTCGCGACGACGAAAGGTGGAACACCCTGGCTGACTGCGATCTGAACATCTCCGGAAGCCATCGCTGCCGACATCGCGGTGCCTGTGTCGAAGGAAACCCAGTTCACCTTCATGCCCAGCGCTTCGTCATAGAGCCCCTTTGCCTTGGCGTACTGGAACGGCATCGGCCATTCTAGAAAATAAGCAACTGTCAATTCCTCTGCTGCTGCAGGCTGGAACGCCCCCATCAGGGCCAGAAGCCCAACTGCACCACCAAGTTTCGATTTCAACGCCATGGTTCCACTCCGTTATGTTTGTGGGTCTGCCAAGCGCTAACAACAGGTATTGCTCACAAGCGCGCTGGCATTTGGTGACCGTCTCATTCCACTGGGTTTCAGACAGTTCTGCCGCTGCCTTTTGTTTCCGGAAAAAGCGTATGAGCTGCGATTTCAGCTGACAAGCAACGGAATCCGTCTGGACCTATAGCTGGCAAATCACTGGCCCTATTGCGTGATTGGTGGCTGTGCACAGTGGCGCATGATTGTGCATTGCGATGGGTTGCCCTCACTGTTTTGGCGGCGAACCACAAGCGCACGTTTTCAGCCGGATACCGGCAGGTTTTCCAATCAATTCTGGGGATGTGGCCATGGATGCTGTTCTTGCGAAAAACGACAATTCCGACGTCATTGCCGCCGACAAGGCGCACGTTTGGCATCATCTCATTCAGCACAAGACGTTCGAGACCGTAGACCCGCGCATCATCGTTGAAGGCAAGGGACTGCGCGTTTGGGATGCCGCTGGCAAAGAGCACTTAGATGGGGTCTCCGGCGGTGTCTGGACCGTAAACGTCGGTTACGGTCGGGAGACGATTGCTGACGCCGTCCGCGACCAGCTTGTGAAGATGAACTTCTTCGCAAATACGCTTGGATCTGTTCCAGGGGCCCTTTTTGCCGAACGGCTAATCTCCAAGATGCCGGGCATGAGCCGGGTGTTTTATTCAAACTCGGGCTCGGAGGCGAACGAGAAAGTCTTCAAGATGGTCCGCCAGATTTCCAAGCAGCACCATGGCGGCAAAAAATCGAAAATACTCTATCGTGACCGCGACTACCACGGCACCACAATTACGGCCCTGTCCGCTGGTGGTCAGGGCGAGCGTTCGGCTCACTACGGGCCGTTCACGCCTGGATTTGTCGCAGTTCCACACTGCCTGGAATACCGCAATCAATATGACAGCGCTGAAGCCTATGGTGAGCGCGCTGCTGACGCTATCGAAGAAGTCATCCTCCGCGAAGGACCGGATACGATCGGCGCGATCTGCCTTGAAACCATGACAGCCGGCGGCGGTGTTATCGTACCGCCGGAGGGCTATTGGGAGCGAGTTCAGGAGATCTGCAAGCGGCACCAAATCCTGATCCATCTCGATGAAGTCGTCTGCGGTGTCGGACGCCTTGGAACTTGGTTCGGATACCAACAGTTCGGCATCAAACCTGACTTCGTTACAATGGCAAAGGGCGTGGCCTCCGGATATGCCGCAATCTCCTGCACCGTGACCACCGAAGAAGTCTTTGACATGTTCAAGGATTCGTCCGGTGATCCTTTGAGCTATTTCCGGGACATTTCAACTTATGCCGGTTGTGCCGCAGGTCCTGCCGCAGCGCTTGAAAACATGCGCATCATCGAAGACGAAGGCCTTCTGGAAAACACGCTGTCGATGGGCGCACGCCTGATGGAAAACCTGGAAGGCCTGAAGGAGAAACACGCCGTAGTTGGCGACGTGCGTGGCCGAGGATTGTTTGCAGGCGTCGAACTTGTGTCCGATCGTGAGACGAAGGAACCGGCCAATGAAGCCAAGGTTCAGGCGGTCGCAGGGCATTGTATGGCCCAGGGCGTTATCATCGGCATGACCAATCGGGCGCTTCCTGGCTTCAACAACACTTTGTGTCTCGCACCGGCATTAATCGCGACTGCCGATGACATCGATCACCTCACCAGCTCGATTGATGAGGCACTCACAGCAGTGTTCAGTTAAGGATCGGAACCCGGCCAGTAGCGCGCGGGTATCCTTACCGGAAAAGAGCAAAAACCCCGGCTGCAGACCGGGGTTTTTCGTGAGTGACTGGTCTTTCTGTTCAGACTTTCATACGGCTGCTGGTCGGATCATAGAGCGGCTTGAGGCTCGCGGTTGCCGGCACGCGAGTGCCCGCAATCTCGATCTCATAGGCCGACCCCAGAACATCGGCAGCGCTTTCCCCCTCGCATGGCACGTAACCAAGACCAACCGCGGCGCCGAGTGCGTGCCCATAGGCACCGGATGACAGGTACCCGCAGACCTCGCCATCACGAAGGATCGGTTCGGCGTGGTATAGCATTGGCTCCGGATCCTGTAGCTGGAACTGTACCAATCGGCTTTTAGGACCAGTTTCCTTGCGCTCTAAAACGGCGTCCCGGCCAATGAAACCAGGCTTGGAGGTTTTCGCAGCAAAGCCGAGACCGGCATCAATGACATGGTCTTCGCAAGTTATGTCATGGCCAAAGTGCCGGAAGGCCTTCTCCATCCGGCAGCTGTCCATGGCATGAAGGCCGCACAGTTTCAGCCCCTCTTCCCGGCCGGCCTCCCAAAGTGTTTCGAAGACATGCGCAGCAAATTCGGTGGGCACATAGATCTCCCAACCAAGTTCGCCGACATAGCTCACCCGGTGGGCCCGGGCGAGTGCCATGCCGATTTCAATATCCTGAGCTGTCCCGAACGGATTGGTTTCATTGGTAAAGTCGTTAGGAGAAATCCGGCCAAGCAGCTCCCGTGACTTCGGTCCCATCAAAGCCAAAACCGCTTCACCGGATGTCACATCGGTCAGCACCACCTGGTGATCCCCCATATGACGCCGGAGCCACGTCTGGTCCGCCAATCGGGTGGCAGCCGGCGTGACCATCAGATATGCGGTTTCGCTCAACCGCGTTACTGTGACATCGGCTTCGATACCGCCAGCGGCATTGAGCATCTGTGTGTACACGATTCGGCCAGCCGGTACGCTCATGTCGGCACCGCAAACGTGATTGAGGAAACGCTCGGCATCCGGACCCTCGATGCGGATCTTTCCGAAGGAACTCATGTCGTATAGTCCGGCGCTTTCCCGGATCGCCATGTGTTCGCGGGCACTGTTTTCAAACCAGTTCTGGCGTTTCCAGGAATATTGATAGGCCCGGTTCTGTCCTGGAATTGCGAACCAGTTCGCCCGTTCCCAGCCCGCCAGCTCTCCCATCACCGCACCTTGCTCCAACAGATGCCCGTGGAGGGGTGTTCGCCGGATCCCCCGCGCTGTCGCTTTTTGCCGGTAAGGGAAATGATCGGCGTACAACAGCCCAAGAGTTTCCTTGGATCGTTCAAACAGATAGGTCTTGTTGCCCTGAAACGGTTGCATCCGGGAGATATCGACATCCCCGAGATCAAATGGCTTCTCGCCGCTTTCCATCCAGGCGGCCAACGCCATACCGGCCCCACCTGCGGACTGGATGCCAATGGAGTTAAATCCAGCCGCGACCCAGAAATTCTCAAGTTCCGGGGCAAGGCCCAGATGGTAGGCGTCGTCAGGTGTGAAACTTTCCGGTCCATTGAAGAAGGTATGAATCCCCGCCTCTGCCAGCATCGGCATGCGTTCGACCGCAGCAGCCAGGATCGGCTCGAAATGATCAAAGTCTTCCGGCAGCTGATCGAATTCGAATTGATCCGGGATACCCGTCATACCCCAGGGCTTGGCATTCGGCTCAAACGCGCCAAGCAGCATCTTGCCGGCGTCTTCCTTGTAGTAGGCACACTCGTCCGGGACACGCAGGACCGGCAGTTGCCCCAGGCCGTCGATCTGCTCGGTCACGATGTAAAAGTGCTCACAAGCATGCAGTGGAACGTTGACCCCTGCCATCCGGCCAACCTCATGCCCCCACATGCCACCGCAATTGACCACCATCTCGGCTTGGACAAATCCGGTTTCACCGTCTTGCTCCCAACTGACGCCGGTGGCTCTCCTGTCTTTGACCTCTATCCCGGTCACTTTGACCCGCTCCAGGATCCTTGCGCCTTTTTGACGTGCGCCCTTTGCCAGAGCCAGTGCGATGTTTGCCGGGTCGCCCTGACCATCGAGCGGCAGGTAAACAGCTGCGGTCGCACCACTTGTGTTGACGTGCGGATAGCGCTTCTGGACTTCGCCTAGTGAAATCTCTTCAACCTCTACCCCGAACGCCCGTGCCATGGAGGCTTGACGCAGAATTTCCTCCCGGCGTTCTGCGGTCAGCGCCATGGTAATCGAGCCGCATCTTTTAAAGCCGGTCGACAAACCCGTTTCGTCTTCCAAAGAGCCGTAGAGCTCCTGGCTGTATTTGGCGAGACGGGTCATGTTCTGGGTTGCCCGAAGCTGCGCAATCAGGCCGGCAGCATGCCAAGTCGTACCGCTGGTGAGCTGCTTGCGTTCCAGAAGCAGGATATCGCTCCAGCCTTGCTTGGCCAGGTGGTAGGCAACTGAACACCCGATGACCCCGCCACCAATAATGACAACGCGGGCTTTTGAAGGAATGGCCATGACTTATCGTCCAAATCTGGATTGAAAAAACTGACGCTTTGAAAGAGTGAAAATCACGCTTTTAGCCTGAGATTCTGCGGATCCCAGAGTGGTCCATCCGGTTGCACCGTGACGGGAAATCTTTGTCCGTAGACTTCGACTTCAAGATCCGTGCCCGCTTCGGCCAGATCCGCCCGGACCATGCCCAATGCCACGCAGGCATCTACGCGGAACCCGAAAGCCGAAGACGTGGTTTCGCCGACGATGCTGCCGTTCATCCAGATGTTCGACATGTAGGGCGGGTCGATTTCCTCGCTGTCGACAAGGAAAGTGACAAAGCGCTGTTTTGGACCTTGCTGTTTTTCATTCAAGAGCGCGACTTTGCCCGGAAAGTCTTCCGCCTTATCCAGCTTCACGAACCGATCGAGGCCAGATTCCAATAAGGTATAATCCGTGCTCAAATCGCCTTTCCAGGCTCGGTAACCTTTTTCAATCCGCAAGCTGTTAAGGGCATACATCCCAAAGGGCTTTGCACCCGCGCCGACAACCGCATCGTAAAGCGCTGGAATACTGGCCATTGGCGCGTGCATTTCCCAGCCCAGCTCCCCTGCAAAACTTACCCGGTAAAGCTCGCAGCGTGTACCCGCCACCTCAGCCGTTTGAATGCTGAGCCATGGCAAGTCCAGGTCGGCTGTCGTTCCGATTTTCTCGAAAAGGTCCCGGGATTTCGGCCCAGTTACGATTAGCGTCGAAAGCTCCGAGGTGATGTCGGACAGTTCAAGATGGTCAGGCAAATGTGCAGCCAGAATCTCAAAATCATGCCACTGCGCGGATGCTGCGGTGATCAGTACAAAGTCGTCTTCGCCCTTCCGGATGATCGACATCTCTGTGTGCACCCGGCCGTTGGACGTTGGAAAATAGGCGAGTGTCATCCTCCCAACTTTCGGCAGGCCGCCAGAGATACGGCCCCGCAACCAATCGGCAGCTCCGGCACCTGACAGTTTGAACCTCGAAAATCCCGGAAGATCCAAAACCCCAACACCATCGCGAACGGCCAATGCTTCTTCGCGCACACGCTCGAACCAAGGGCCTTTGCGCATCCAGCTTTCTGTCGCTTCAATCGATGTATCGTCGCCGTCTTTTGCAAACCAATTGGCACGCTCCCAACCGTTGTAAACGCCAAATTGGGCACCGGAGGCTTTCAGTTTTTCATGCACCGGGGACAGCTTCTTGTCTCTCCCTTCCGGCCACTCATAATGAGGGTAATGCATTGCGTATTCATGGCCGTAGACCTCCATGCCCTTGGCAACGCAATAATCGTGGTCGGTATAGTCCGTGAAGCGGCGTGGATCGAGGCCCCAGCAATCCCATTCGGTTTCGCCTTCAGTAATCCATTCGGTGAGGATCTTGCCAGCCCCGCCGGCTTGAGCAATTCCGAACGTGAAGACACAGGCTTCAAAGGCATTTTTCACACCCGGCATCGGGCCAATCAGCGGGATGCCATCAGGTGCATAAGGGATCGGGCCGTTGATGACCTTTGAGATCCCCGACATGCCAAGCAGCGGCACACGGGCCATGGCGTCTTCTATATACCATTCCAGCCGGTCAAGATCGTCGGGATAAAGCTGGAAGCTGAAATCGTCCGGCATCGGATCATCCGGCGTGACCCAGTGTGCCTTGCAGTTCCGTTCATATGGACCAAGGTTCAGACCGGTGTTTTCCTGCCGCAGATAGTAGGACGAATCCACATCCCGAAGCAGCGGTAGTTTCCGGCCATGTTCTTTCGTCCATGTTGCCAACTCGTCCATTTGTTCGGTCAACAGATACTGGTGGCTCATCACCATCATCGGCACGGTGCGCCCGCCATAGGGCTTGAACCACTCACCAACACGCTGGGCATAGTACCCCGCTGCGTTGACAACATATTCGCAGCGGATCTCACCCTTTTCCGTTTCGACGATCCACTCGTCATTTTCACGCCGGACACCGGTTGCAGGTGTAAAACGCACCACCTTCTGCCCCATGGCCCGCGCGCCCTTTGCGAACGCCTGCGTGAGCTGTGCAGGATCCATGTCGCCATCTGTCGGGTCCCAAAAGCCACCCTCAAGATCGTGCGTTTCCATGAAGGGATAGGCGTCCTTCAGGTCCGCGACCGACATCATGTTAGTTTCAATGCCTTGCCGGCGGGCCATGGAGTTCGCACGTTCAAACTCCATCATGCGGTTTTTTGAATGCGCCAGCCGGACAGATCCGGTCACATGATAATTGATCGGATAATCCACCTCATCGCCCAGACGCCGGTAAAGCTCGGTGGAATAGCGCTGCATGTTCATGACCGCCCAGGAGGACGAAAACGTCGGGATGTTCCCCGCAGCGTGCCATGTGCTGCCAGCGGTGAGCTCGTTCTTCTCCAGAAGGACACAATCGGTCCAACCGGCTAACCCGAGATGATAGAGAACCGAGGCGCCGACCGCGCCTCCACCGATGATCACGACACGAGCTGTAGTGGGAAGGTCCGACATTGCTGGCTCCGGTTTGATTTGGGGTAGAGGCTCGATTAGGGCCTGGCTTCAAAGGGTGAGGTTCAAGGATCAATAAACGGGCGGTGAGATGATCCAGACAGCGATCGCCGGTTCAGAATAAGGGTTTGCCCAGCGGTACTTGTTGCCGCGAATGCGGAAGGAGTCGCCCTTTCGAATGAGAAACGGCTCGCCCTCGAGCCAGATTTTCAGCTTGCCAGACACCAGAAACGCGAGTTCCTGAGTTGGCCGCATGATTTCGTCGTTGCGTTCAGACCCTGGAAGAAACGTGGAATGGATGACCTCAAAACTGTCGGTCAGATCCGGGGACAGCAATTGCTCAACAAGTCCGGGAACCCGCTCACCGATCATCCGGCGATCGGATGCGCGAACGATTTTGCCATCTTCCTTGCGGTTTGGTCCCTGCCTTGCGCCCAAAAGCGACGGCGGCACGTCAAACACACCGGCCATGCGATCAATATCTTCGCTCGACAGTTTCGAAATGCCGCGCTCGATCTGACTGAGCCAGCCGACCGACTTACCGAGCCGTTCGGCAAGTTCTGCTAACGTCAACCCTTTTGTCTTGCGAAGTGCGCGTAAATCCGCACCCAAATTGGCCATGATCGCCTCGCCAGCGTGAAATTATTTCTGAAAATTTCACACAGAAAATGAAAAAAGGAAAGTTTTTTTCACGACATCTGTTGTCGAATTGCGACATGCCAATGAGTTTGAGAGAATTAACATTCGCTATGCGATGAGTTTTTGCGTCTCAGCTGCGATCGTTTTCTCTTCTTCGGCCTTTACGATCCAGATCGGAACGGCTGAGCCAGACACATCAATGCGGGACTTGTTGCTCTGATTGGACTGCGGATCGCAGGTCGCACCAAGAAATCCCAATCGAGAAATGATCTTCTGGCGCACAACAGCATCGTTTTCACCAATGCCACCGGTGAACGCAATTCCATCCAATCCGCCCATTGCCGCAATCATCGATCCGGCATGGCGAACAGCCCAATAGCAAAAGTGCTCGACCGCAAAACGAGACGCGTCTGTCTCTGCCGCATGCAGGGCGCGCATGTCGGACAATCCCCCAAGACCCAAGAGACCGCTCTTTTTGTTCAAGAGCTCTTTGGTGTCTTCGATGCCGTTTTCCTCGGCCAGCCGCAGAACCAGATTGCCATCAATGTTCCCGCACCGGGTTCCCATGGTGAGACCTTCAAGGGGTGAATACCCCATCGTCGTTGCCGCGGATTGTCCGGATTTAATCGCACACAGGCTTGCACCGTTGCCAAGGTGAAGGGCCAGCAGTCGGTTCGGCGCATCGGCCTGCGCGTCTTCAGCCAGTGTCCTGACAAGCCCCTGATAGGAAATGCCGTGAAAACCGTAACGCCTTAGTGTTTCCAGCTCCGGCCGGTCGGGCAAGGCATACCGGCGGGCCACATCCGGGTTGGATGCATGAAATGCCGTATCGAAACAGGCTACTTGCACCAGGTCCGGCGCCAAAACTTTGAGGGCTAGGATGGCAGCCAGATTATGCGGATTGTGTAAGGGGGCCAGATCATTGCAACGTTCAATCTCAGCAATGACTTGCCCATCTACACGGATCGCCGATTGAAGCACCGGACCGCCATGGACAACGCGGTGACCAGCACCGGTGAGTTCTGCAATGTCAACGCCAGCGGACCGGATGACATCCAAGATCGCGCTGAGCGCGGCATTGTGATCCGGCAGGACTGCCGTTATCTCTCCAGGTTTCAATGTGTTGGATGAGACTTTCAAACGCGAAACGCCACCGATTTCAGTGGCGCTTCCCGAGAGCGTTTCTTCCAGGCTTTCATCGAAGAGAGCGAACTTGATGGACGAGGATCCGGAATTCAGAACAAGGATACCGCCCATCAATCAATTCCCTTCCAAGGACTTTACTGCGGCCGCATATCTGCCGGATCGATCCCAGCAACAACAACCGGTTTCTTCATGGCATCGCGCCGGAATGGCTCGCCCAGTTCCTGATTAATCAGAACTTCAACCAGCGTGGTCTTGCCGTTTTCCATCTGGTCCTTGACCGCCGCATCCAGCTTTTCGGTCAGCTCGTCCATCGTGCGTGCAACCTCCCCCTTAAGACCGCAAGCCTTCGCAATGGCTGCATAGCTGACATTGTCGTCGAGTTCGGTGCCGACGAAATTGTCGTCATACCAAAGCGTGGAGTTCCGCTTCTCCGCACCCCACTGGTAGTTGCGGAAGACAACCATGGTGATTGCCGGCCATTCGCTGCGGCCAATGGCGGTCAACTCTGTAACAGCAATGCCAAAGGCTCCGTCGCCCGCAAACCCAACGACCGGGGTATCCGGGCAGCCAATTTTTGCACCAACGATCGCCGGAAGGCCGTAACCGCAGGGGCCGAACAGCCCGGGCGCAAGGTATTTCCGGCCCTCTTCAAAACTTGGGTACGCATTACCGATGGCGCAGTTATTGCCAATATCAGAGCTGATGATCGCTTCACGCGGCAGGGCGGACTGAATGGCCCGCCACGCCTTGCGCGGGCTGAGCCAATCCGGTTTGGCGGCACGGGCACGCTCGTTCCAGCTCGTTCCCGGATCGTCGTCCTCGTGATCCATTGACGATAACTGTTGCGCCCAGCGGGACTTGGTCTGCGCAATCTCGTGCTTACGCTCTTCCCGCCCGGCATCACCTGCGTTGGGAGCCAGTTTTGAGAGGAGGGACTGAGAGACTTTCTTTGCATCCCCGACAATACCAACGCTCACCGGTTTGGTCAGTCCGATCCGGTCCGGGTTGATATCCACCTGAATGATCTTGGCAGTTTTCGGCCAGTAATCGATGCCATAGCCTGGCAAGGTCGAGAACGGATTGAGGCGCGTGCCAAGGGCTAGAACGACATCAGCCTTGGCGATCAGTTCCATGCCGGCCTTTGAACCGTTGTACCCGAGTGGTCCGGCAAAAAGGCGGTGTGAGCCTGGGAAAGCGTCATTGTGCTGATAGCCGCAACACACAGGCGCATCCAGGCGTTCCGCAAGTGCGATCGTATCGTCGATTGCATCGGCCAGAACAACGCCGGCACCGTTTAGGATGACCGGGTGCTTGGCACTGCTGAGCAAGTCTGCGGCTTGCTGAATGGCTGTATCACCGCCGGATGGGCGTTCAAAATCCACAATCGGCGGAAGGTCAATATCGATCACCTGCGTCCAGAAATCCCGCGGCATGTTGATCTGGGCCGGCGCGCTGGCACGTTTTGCCTGAAGGATGACACGGTTCAGAACTTCAGCGACACGGGATGCGTCGCGGACCTCTTCTTGATAGGCAACCATGTCCTTAAACAGGGCCATCTGCTCAACTTCCTGAAAACCGCCCTGCCCCAAAGTCTTATTGGCGGCCTGCGGCGTAACAAGAAGCAAGGGCGTGTGGTTCCAGTAGGCAGTTTTCACCGCCGTGACGAAGTTTGTGATACCTGGACCGTTCTGGGCAATCATCATGCTGAGTTTGCCTGTCGCCCGGGTATAGCCATCGGCCATCATCCCACCCGAGCCTTCGTGCGCGCAATCCCAGAACGTAATCCCAGCCTTTGGAAACAGGTCGGAAATTGGCATGAAAGCAGAGCCGATAATCCCGAAAGCATGCTCAATCCCATGCCGTTGCAGGACTTTTACGAAGGCTTCCTCTGTCGTCATTTTCATTTGAAACGCACTCCCTCACCCGCTCGCAATACAGGTACACGATTAACTGGAAATGATTTCATGCCGCGCTGCGATGAGAGGTCTTAGGGCCAGATTAATTCACTCGGTATATCCAGATACTAAGGTGATGACATCGCCCTACCGGATTACATCCGCGATCCGTTGAATCCCCTCCGGAATGCGCGCGGAGGGAATGGATGAATAAGCAAGACGATAAAACTGATGATTGTCGTCTTCGCGTCCGAAAAACGCTCTGCCCTGATCAATCACGACACCACTCTTGCGAAGTTTGAGTGCCAACTCGCTGGTGTTAACTCCCTCGGGAGCGCGCATCCAGAAGCTTGAGCCACCATGACTGCCACCGCTGGCAATTTGCAGGCCGTGGTCCCGAATTGCTTTATCCATGACGGAGCGCCTACGCCGGTAAGCCTGCCCCATCCGGTTCACCATGGCATCATGATATCCAAGAGACAGAAAGTAGGCTGTGGTCCGCTGGATGTGACCAGGCGGATGCCTGAGGACCAACGCACGCAGCGACCGCGCTTCCTGGATCAAAGGTTTGGCGGCGACGATATATCCAAGGCGCAATCCCGGGAACAAAGACTTTGAAAACGAGCCGACGTAGATAACGCTCCCCGCCCGGTCGAGGGACTTGAGCGCAGGCGTCGGCGCTTTTTGGAATGCCATTTCGAATTCGTAGTCATCCTCTACGATCACGAACCCTTCTTCCACGGAGCGGTTCAGCAAGGCGCGGCGGCGGTCGATCGGCATGGTTGTATTGGTTGGACATTGGTGACTGGCCGTGGTGAAAACCACTTGGCAGTTGCCGGGAATGTCATCCGGAGGGAGACCATCGTCATCGACCCGCACCTCCGTAATTTGGCAACCGGTCTGATCGAGAATGTCGCGCAGTCCCGGATAACACGGGTTTTCGATGGCCGCGACGCGATCCTTGTTCAACAAGACTTGCGCACAAAGCCACAGCGCATTCTGCGCGCCCATCGTCACCAGGATCTCATCTTGCTGCGCGGAAATCCCGCGGCGCGGCAAAATGTTTCTCACGATGTATTCGATCAGCTTGGGGTCGTCCTGTTCATAAGGATCGGCGGTCATGCTCTCAAAGTTCTTCCGGCCCAACGCCTCCAATGCACACCGGCGCCAGTTGTCATGATCGAACAGGCGCGCATCCGGCTGGCCATAAATGAAGGGGTACGGGTAATCACGCCAATCCGACGGGCGCACCAGGCTGGAGCGGTAGGAATACCGGGAGCTGACCATTTCGTCCCAGGCCACCGCGTCCTGCCGGTCTCCCTCCGACTGATTGAGCATCGGTGGTGGTGGCGCGCTCTCAGAAACGAAGTAACCCGATCGCCCCCTCGATGTCAGGTAGTCATTGGCGACCAATTCTGCATAGGCCAGGGTGACCGTAATTCGGCTGACCCCGAGCCACTCAGCCAGTTTCCGGCTGGACGGCATCCGTTCACCGGGCAGGAACCGGCCCGACAACACGCCTTGGCTGACTAGATGTTGGATCTGTTGCTGGAGGGTGCCTTCAAACTTGGGGTCCAAATGAAACTGTTCGGATTTGATCGCCACGTCTGGATCCATTGTAGATATCAACTGGACCGACAGACTGTCATCAAAGCGGCAATTGTCCAACACCTTCTGAGCAAAAAAGCATCGGGCCCTGCTTCAGTGAGTGCGATCCATGCCGCACACCGAAACAGGGCCCGAAGTAAATCTTGGTTTTCTGACGGGTTAACCGCCGAAATCATCCAACATGATGTCTTCGCGATCAACACCAAGATCGAGCAGCATGTTGATGACGGACTGGTTCATGATGGGAGGACCACACATGTAGAACTCACAGTCCTCAGGCGCCGGGTGGTCTTTCAGGTACTCATCGTAGAGCACATTGTGAATGAACCCAGTGTAGCCTTTCCAGTCGTCTTCCGGCAACGCGTCAGACAGTGCCACATGCCACTCAAAGTTCTCGTTCTCACGCTCCAGCATGTCGAAGTCTTCGACATAAAACATTTCACGCTTGGAGCGCGCGCCGTACCAGAAAGTGACCTTTCGATCAGTTTTGATCCGGCGCAGCTGATCGAAAATATGCGAGCGCATCGGCGCCATGCCGGCACCACCGCCCACGAAGACCATTTCCTTCTTGGTGTCGCGCGCAAAGAACTCACCAAACGGGCCTGAGATCGTGACTTCGTCGCCCGGCTTCAAGTTGAAGATGTACGAAGACATCTTGCCGGCTGGAATTCCCTGGGACCCGGGAGGTGGCGATGCAATCCGGACGTTGAGCATCACGATGCCCTTTTCTTCCGGATAGTTGGCCATGGAGTAGGCCCGCTCAACCGGCTCGGCAACTTTCGAGCTTACGTCCCAGATTTTGAAGCGGTCCCAATCCTCATGGTACTCTTCGCCGACATCGAACTCCTTGTAGGAAAGCTCATAAGGCGGGCATTCGATTTGGATATAACCACCGGCGCGGAAGTTAACGTCCTCGCCTTCTGGCAGTTCCAGGACAAGTTCCTTGATAAAGGTCGCCACGTTGTCGTTCGAGCGCACCTTGCAGCGCCATTTTTTGACGCCGAAAACCTCTTCAGGAACCTCGATTTCCATGTCCTGCTTGACGGCAACCTGACACGACAAACGGTCACCGCAAGCAGCTTCCCGCTTGGTGATGTGACCTTCTTCCGTTGGGAGGATTGAACCGCCGCCGGAAAAGATCTTCACCCGGCACTGGGCACAGGTACCACCGCCGCCGCACGCAGACGGAACAAAGAGTTTTTGTTCGGCAAGTGTTTGCAGCAACTTGCCACCCGCTGGCACCGAAATCGTCTTCTCGCCGTTGATGGAAATGTTGACATTGCCCATCGACACCAGCCTTGAGCGGGCGGCGAGAATGATCGTGACCAGCGCCAGAACGATCAGGGTAAAGAGAAGTATGCCTAGTCCAAATGTGGCCACAGGGCGCTCCCGTTACAGTTTGACGCCGCTGAAGGACATGAAGGCAAGCGCCATCAGGCCAGCGGTGATAAATGTGATGCCCAGGCCCTGCAGGCCGTCCGGGATATCGGAGTATTTCAGCTTCTCCCGCACACCAGCCATGGCCGTAATCGCCAAAGCCCAGCCAAAGCCGGAAGACAAACCGTAGGTCACGGATTCGCCGAAATTGTAGTCCCGCTCCACCATGAACAGGGATCCGCCGAGGATCGCACAGTTCACCGTGATCAACGGCAGGAAGACGCCAAGCGCGTTGTAGAGCGGCGGAAAGTACTTATCGAGCACCATCTCCAGGATCTGAACCAGAGCTGCGATCACTCCAATATAGGAAATGAGCCCAAGGAAGGTCAGATCTACATTGCTGAAACCGGCCCAAGCCAAGGCGCCGGGGGCCAGGAGATAGGTCAGGATCAGGTTGTTTGCCGGCACCGTGATCGCCTGAACGATCATGACCGAAATTCCAAGGCCAATCGCAGTTGAGATCTTCTTCGAAACAGCGATGAAGGTGCACATGCCCAGGAAGAAGGACAGCGCCAGGTTCTCAACAAAGATGGCCTTTACGGCGAGTGAAAGCATATGTTCCATCAGTGCGCATCCACCGTTTGGATCTTGTACTCGCGCTCTTCAACCTGCTCAGGCTTCCAGGACCTGAACGCCCAGATGATAAGGCCGATAATGAAGAAAGCGGATGGCGGCAGCAGCAGCATGCCGTTCGGGACATACCAACCACCGTTGTTGACAGTCTCAAAGATCGTGATGCCGAACAGGCTGCCTGCACCAAACAATTCGCGAATAACACCAACCAGCATAAGGATCAGGCCATACCCGAGACCATTGCCTGCACCGTCAATAAAGGAGGCAATTGGCGGGTTCTTCATGGCAAACGCCTCTGCACGGCCCATCACAATACAGTTGGTGATGATCAGGCCCACGAAGACCGAGAGAGTTTTCGAAATCTCGTAGAGATACGCCTTCAGCACCTGATCAACGAGAATCACGAGAGATGCAATGATGACCATCTGCACAATGATCCGGATGGCTCCTGGAATGTGATTGCGCAGCATCGAGATGAACATTGAGGAGAATGCCGTAACGAATATCACCGCAAGTGACATGACAAACGCCACCTGCAACGAAGATGTCACAGCAAGGGCTGAGCAGATCCCGAGAACCTGAAGGGTAATCGGGTTGTTATCGACCAGCGGATCGATAAGCATGCTTCTCTTGGTTTGCGCCATCAGATCTCTCCTGCTTTCAGATTTTCCAGGAAGGGTGCAAATCCGGCCTCGCCCATCCAGAACCGTACCAGGTTGTCGACACCAACCGTCGTCAGAGTTGCGCCTGCCAGCGCATCGACATGATACTCTTCGCCTTGTGGCGGAACGGTCTTGGCGACAGTGATCAGCAGATCTCCACTGTCATCGGAAAGTTTCTTGCCATTCCACTGTGATTTCCAGCGCGGGTTATCAACCTCGGCTCCGAGGCCCGGGGTCTCGCCGTGGCTGTAGAACTGAAGACCAAAGATGTCGTTACCGTTTTCTTCCAGGGCAATGAACCCATACAGCGTAGACCAAAGTCCGTAGCCGTGGATCGGCAGAATGACCTTGTCGAGACTGCCATCGTCATTCCGCAGCAGGTAAACAGTGACGTATTTTGATTGCCGTCCAATGGAAGCCGGGTCGTCTGACAAAGCGATCGACGTTTCCGGATCATCTGCTGCAGCGCGATCATCGAAGGTGGCCGGATCGAACTTGTCAGTGAATTTACCGGTCGCAATCTCAAGAACCTGCGGCTCAAACACCTCAAATGCCTCAGCGACATTCGAGCCGGGTTCGTAAAGGCCGGCAACCTGAAGGATGTTGATCTGCTTATCCTTCAGTTTATTGACTTCCTGCAGAGGGCGCAGAGAGACAGCCGCCGCAGACACCACCATGGACGCCACCAGACAGATCGACACGGCCACGAAGATGGTCTTCGGGACAGAATCCACCGGCAGATCAAGGAACCGGCGGATGAAGCCTTTGTTTTCTTTATCTTCAGGCATGTCGCTTCGCCCTGCGCTTGATGTTTGCCTGCACTACGAAATAATCGATCAGCGGTGCAAAAACGTTACCGAACAAAATCGCCAGCATCATTCCTTCAGGGAAGGCTGGATTGATAACGCGGATCATCACAACCATCACACCGATCAAGGCACCATAGATGTAACGGCCAAGATTGGTGTGCGACGCTGAAACCGGCTCTGTGACCATAAAGGCCAAACCAAACGCGTAGCCGCCAATCACCAGATGCCAATACCAAGGCATTGCAAACATCGGGTTGGTGTCGGAGCCAATCAGATTGAGCAGCGTCGAGAATGCGATCATACCAACCAGGCAGCCGACCACCAACCGCCAGTTGGCGATCTTTGTGATCAAAAGGAAGGCAAGTCCGATGAAGCACGCCAGTGCCGAGACCTCACCGATGCTGCCCTGTATCGTACCAATAAACGCATCCATCCAGCTCACCCCGTGAGCTGCCAACTGCTGGTAACCGTCCGATGCACCGACCGACAAAGCGGTCGCACCCGAGAACCCATCAACCGGTGTCCAGATGGTATCGCCGGACATTTGCGCCGGGTATGCAAAGTACAGGAATGCGCGGCCTGTCAGCGCCGGGTTGAGGAAGTTCTTGCCTGTTCCACCGAAAACCTCTTTGCCGATCACAACACCAAATGCAATGCCCAGTGCGACCTGCCACAGCGGTGCAGACGGCGGCAAGATCAGCGCATAAAGCATGGAAGTCACGAGGAACCCCTCGTTCACTTCGTGACCGCGGACCGTTGCAAAGATCACTTCGCAGATGCCGCCGACGACCAGCGTCGTAATGTAAATCGGGAGGAAATAGAGTGCCCCATGCAAGATATTGGCGAGCGGGTTGGCCGGGTTGAACCCGATCCCCAGCGCCTCAATGATCCATGCACGCCAGCCAGATACCCCATATGTGGCAATTGCCGAATTGACCTGGAACCCGACGTTGTAAAGACCTACGAGAATACAAGGGATTGTCGCGATGACCACGTAGGTCATGATCCGCTTCATATCGATGTAAGAGCGCGCGTGCGGCGCGGCTGTCGTTACGGTCTTTGGGGTGTAGAGAAAGCTCTCCACCATTTCATAAATGGGGAAGAATTTCTCGTACTTGCCGCCCTTGACGAAATTTGGCTCGATGCGGTCGAAGAAGTTGCGCAGACCCAAGGCCTAGCCCTCCTTTTCGATTTTGGTGAGGCAATCGCGAAGCGCCATGCCATATTCATACTTGGCTGGACAAGCAAAGCCCACCAGACCCAAATCTTCTTCATCCAGTTCCAGCGCCCCAAGGGCCTGTGCCTGATCTGTATCCATAACCAGCAGGGAACGCAAAAGCTGGGTGGGTAGAAAATCCTGCGGCATCAATTCCTCAAAGGTGCCAATCGGCACCATGGCGCGCCGTCCACCGTTCAAATTGGACGTCAATGCGTAGAGTTTCTTTGAGAAAGCCGAGCCCAAGACAGGTTGGAGTGCAAACTTGGACGGCATTGGCCGAATCCAGCCCATCGGGATCTGTTTGTGATCTTCCTCAATCAGGGTCATCTGCCGTGCATAGCGTCCAAGATAGGCGCTTACGCCCTCTCCCAATCGGCCGCTCAACACTGACCCGGAGATCATTCGAACCGGAACATCGCCAGATATTTCACCGTTACTCAATTCGATCATTGAAGCACCGGAGATAGTGCGGATCAAACGTGGCTTGGTGCACAACGGTCCCGACAAGGCAATGATTCTAGTGGAGTCCAGCTTACCGGTTTCCAGAAGACGTCCGATCGCGATGACGTCCTGGTATCCAATGGTCCAGACCGTCTTTTCAGCGCTTGGCGTGTCCAAGAAGTGGATATGCGTTCCTGCAAGTCCAGCCGGATGCGGGCCGGAAAACCCTGCAACTTCAATCCCCGGCATCGTGAGGCCGGGAATATTGGCTCCGGTTTCACAGCACAAATAGGTCTTGCCCGAACTTAACGTTGCAACAGCGGCTAGGCCTTTTTCAAACGCTTCAGCCTGGTCCGCGATCACGATCGTCGGATCGGCGGTCAAGGGCTCCGTGTCCATGGCTGTCACGAAAATGGCAGCAGGACGCGAGTCCGGGTCAGGAACTTTCGAATAGGGACGGGTGCGGAATGATGTCCAAAGCCCGGATGCACACAGACGTTCTGTCAGACCTTCCGGCGTTGCGGCATCACCAATGTCTGAGAAGGCAACCGGATCAGCAGCTGTCGCATCAACTTCGATTTCGACGCTGATGAGAACACGGCGTGCACCGCGGTTAACTGCCTTCACCCGGCCAGAAACCGGAGCCGTGACCATAACGTCAGGCGTGTCCTTGTGGAAGAAAACAGGCGCACCCGCCCCGACCGCGTCACCTTCTTGAACGAGCAGACGAGGCTTCAATCCGATATAGTCTGCCGCAATGACTGCAGCGTTCTGGATCTTGTCCTTTGCGTCAATTTCTTGAACCGGCGCTCCCGTGATGGGTAGATCAAGACCTTTTTTCAGCTTAAAACTTTGCACGCATCCGGCCTCCAGAATTCGTTAGGGCGCCATATGCTATGTTTTCACGAGTTGAAAAAGCATTTTTTTGCCCTAGTCGTCCATTTTTTTGTTGAATCGGTCCTGAAAACCAATGAAAAGCGCCGCAGAACGCGCGACACTTTTCGCACATGATCAATCGGAGATGCATACCGTGCCAAACAATATCGTATTTTCCCGGCGCAGCTTCATCCTGATGTCGCTGACCTTGGCGGCCTGTAAAGGTGGATCGGATATCGTTGAGCTTTCCGGCTCTACGATGGGAACCAGCTACACAGTAACCGGGGTTGATCATAATCGGAATGTTGACCAGGCAGCGCTTAAGAAAGCGTTGGAGTCAAGCTTGGCTCAGGTCAACGCTCAAATGTCCAACTGGGACGCATCCTCGGAAGTTTCACGCTTCAATGCGCTGCGCTCCACCGCGCCGGTTACGGTCTCCGAAGGTTTTGCGGAAGTTGTCCGCGTTTCTCGTGAGATCAACACTGCCAGTGCCGGCCAGTTCGACATCACACTTGGCCCGGTAATCGAAGCCTGGGGATTTGGTTCCAAAGGCGGAGGCCGCCCGGCAACAGCTGAAGCAAACGCTTTGGCAGCCGCGCGCAAGGTTTCCGGCCAAACAGATGGCCTCAAAGTCGACGGTACGCAAATCAGCAAAAGCCATCCGGAAGCCGAACTCTACCTGCCATCCATCGGCAAGGGGTATGGCGTCGACCAGATGGCCAAAGTCGTTGCCTCCTTTGGCATCAGCGATTTCATGGTCGAGATCGGCGGCGACCTCTATATTTCCGGGCGCAACGCTGACAGCATGGATTGGCAAATCGGTATCGAGACACCGACCGCTTACACTCGTTCCGCATACCAGGTAGCCAGCGTCACCAACATGGGCATGGCGACATCCGGCGACTACAGAAACTATTTTGAACGCGACGGCAAACGGTTCTCCCACATCATCGATGCACACACTGGAGCGCCGATCACCCACAAGACGGCATCCGCAACGGTGCTTGCTGAAAACACCATGCTTGCGGACGCCTGGTCGACCGCTATGTTGGTGCTCGGAACCGAGCGTGGTTTGGAAATCGCGAATCAACGTGATATTGCTGTTCTGTTCATTGATCGCAGCACCGATGCAGAAAACGGCTTCGCTTCAGTCGCCAGCGACAAGTTCAAGCAACTTCAGGCCTGATAACCGAATCAAAGGGTATCCATCGTGGAAACGTTTGTTCTGGCTTTCGCGCTGCTCTTGACCGTCATCCTTGGTATGGCGATCGGCGTGATTTTTTCTGGCAGAACAATCAAGGGAAGCTGCGGTGGATTGAACGCAATTTCCAGCGCAGACCATTGCATGGTTTGCAAAAAGGAAATCGACCCGGATAGCCCGCTCCGCGACCGCCTGCAGTGCCCACGCGCACGCAAGCAACTTGCTGAAATGGAAGGCTAACCCCCAGATTCGGCCGGTGCCTTTGATCTATTGTACCGGAATAAAGGCGACCAACGCCAAACATCCACCGGCAGCAAGACCGTAGGCCCACAACTGCCAGCTCGGTCCTTCCTTCACCCAAACCCGCCGATATTGGTACCCGGAAAAGCACGCGATGACGAAGATGATCGTCGCGGCCAGCGGCGTAAGCGTGAAGTCAGCCAATTTCTAGAGTTCCTTAAACCGCTGAGTTTCGGGTAAGCTGTTCGTCCATGTCATACTTGGACATAGCAACAGGGAGCGATATTCATGCCGAGCTCTTATCAGGCCCCAAGCCGAAAAGACAAGATTCAAGAAAAGACACACAGCCAGACCCCTGTAACGAATGCGTCGGCAGAAACCGCGACCGTCGGCAAGATTTTGGAGTCCAAGGGCAAGGACGTATTTTCCTTGAGGCCCCAAAACACGCTTCATGAAGCTGTTGTACAGCTGAAAGAAAAGCGGATTGGTGCCTTGATCGTCAAAGATGCTGCCGGAAAGCTCCAAGGCATCTTGTCTGAACGAGACATTGTGCGGCGTCTTGCAGAGACACCCGGTCAAACACTTTCGCAGAAAGTGGAAGACATCATGACCCGGGACGTAAAAACCTGCTCCCCGGAAGACCGATTGATTTCAGTTCTTCAAACCATGACCAAAGGCAAATTCCGGCACATGCCGGTGGTCAACGGCGATATTGTGGTCGGGATCGTGACGATCGGCGATGTCGTCAATTACCGGCTGCAGGAGCTCGAGTACGAATCGCTTCAGCTCAAACAGCTGATCGTCGGCTAACGCTCTTCAGAAGAAGCCTCGCAGAGACCGAAAGTCCCGCGAGGCTCGCTTGCCAAATGTCCAAGCTCTCAGATCCCAGAGAGAAGCCGTATTGTCTTAAGCCGGCATTTTGGTTTTACGCAGGTAAGGCAGAACCGCGTCAAATGTGCCGAACTTTGCCTTCGCATCTTCATCACTCACGCTTGGCGGAATGATAACATCCTGACCAAACTCCCAGTTGGCGGGCGTTGCGACACCTTTCGCAGAGGTTTGCAGCGCGTCGAGCGCGCGCAGAACTTCGGCAAAGTTCCGGCCAACAGTCATCGGGTACGTCATTGATAGCTTCAACTGCTTGTCCGGACCAATGATGAACACGGAGCGTACAGTCGCGCTGTCAGCCGGTGTCCGGCCATCCGGGAGATAAGCTTCAGCCGGCAGCATGTCGAATGCCTTTGAAACGGCCAAACCTTCATCTGCGATGATTGGGAAACCAGCTGCCGCGCCACCCACTTTCTCAATGTCGGTCTTCCATTTCTTATGATCTTCCGCGCTGTCCACAGAAACGCCGATGACCTTCGTACCGCGCTTTTCCCACTCAGCCGCCAGCTGCGCTACAGCGCCAAATTCCGTGGTGCAGACCGGTGTGAAGTCTTTCGGATGGCTGAAAAGGATCGCCCAGCTGTCGCCAATCCAGTCGTGAAATGTGATTTGCCCCTGATCCGTTTCAGCGGTGAAATTCGGAACAACATCATTGATACGAAGTGACATGACAAAGGTGTCCTTTCAGCAGAAAACTAAAACATAGCCATCAGCGAGACGGGGCTGAGGCCGCTCTGTGTTACGCCTATGTAAGCGGGAAGACAAACAGAACAATGAGATGGCTTCAAGCTTTCGGCAAAAACTGAAGCAGCGACTGTTTCGCACCCTCGATATGAGCCTTGGTCAACTCGGCCGCCGTGTCAGCCTCACCGCTCTCACAAGCATCAAGAATGGCGAAATGCTCCCGGCCGGCTCGCTCCATCCCATTGCTCATGACAAGTTGAGCCCGGATCTGCCGCTCAACCCGATCGATCGCATTTCCGGCAATTTCCAGGAAGTAACTGAGATTGCTCGCGCTATAGAGCGTCTCATGAAAATCTCTGTTCAGGTTGCCCCATTCCATCGGGTCTTTGGACTCTGAAAATGCGGAACACTTCGCGCGCGCTTGGTCCAGCACTTCTTTGGACATCCTCGGCACAGCGTTCTTGATGATCTCAGGTTCCACAAGTGCTCGAAGGTTGAAGATTTCTTCAACCTCCTCCGGCGACAGACCGGCGACCACCGCGCCTTTGTACCGCTGCGTTTTCACCAGGCCCTGTTCCTCAAGCCGTGAAATCGCTTCGCGAACAGGAATCCGGCTCGTGTTGAAAAGGCGCGCTATTTCATCCTGACGAAGGGGTTCACCCTCCTCCAGCTGCCCTTCGATGATGGCGTTCCGCAAAGCATCAAAGACAATCGACGAGGCCGATGCTGTGGCGGAAATATCCATTGATTTCAGTTTCATACCAACGCCTCTCCATTCCCCGTCTTTTTTAATCGAACGCCCCGGTCCGGTACAGCAGGAACTTTTTTGAATATTTTATATTGAATATTGGATCCAATTTAGATTATCAATTTGGCGCTGACCAAAAATCTTCGAAAAGAAGAGGGGAAAATCATGTTCAGGAATTTCACGGCCGCCGCGCTGTTCTCACTCGCAGCTGCGCTTCCAACCCAGGCAGATACGCTCGATGATGTCGTCGATCGCGGGGAGCTGCGCTGCGGCGTTGTGCTCGACTTTCCGCCAATCGGATATCGGGACGCCAACAACGAACCGGCGGGTTTTGACGTCGACTACTGCAAGGACCTCGCTGCCGCGCTTGAGGTCGAGGCAACCATTTATCCGGTCACCTGGGCCGAGCGCCTGCCGGTCATCGTAACGGGCAGGGCCGATGTTGTCTTTGGCGCAACATCCGACAGTCTGGCGCGCGCACGCACCGTCGGCTTCACAATTCCTTACGCGATCTACTACGCGCAAGGTGTTGTCAACGCTGACAGCGGTATCGAATCTTTTGAAGACATCCGCGGCAAGCGTGTTGCGGGAGCGATTGGCACTGTCCCGGAACAAGAGTGGCTGAAAATCGCCGAGGAATGGGGTGAAGAGCATCTCTACCAAGGCTATCAGTCCGAAAACGAAGTCTTTCTCGCCGTCGCACAGGGCAAGGCTGACATTGGCATCACGACAAATACGGCCGTAAAGCCAATCACCGAACAATATGACACCGTTCTTGCGGGGCCGCGCATGCCCTGGACCACAGACTACACATCGGTTGTCGGCAAGCGCGAAGACGTGACCTGGCTGAACTTCCTCAACCTCTTCGTCACACACCAAGTCCGTTCCGGCCGTTATGCGGAGCTCTGGGGCAAATATGTCGGTGGTGAAGCGCCTGAACTGCGCATCCCGGGCGTCATGTACTGACGTCCTGCAGGGCATACCGCCTCTCCCACCGCGGCATGCCCTGCAACCTTGTTCCCGAAAACATTCGCGGCCATTGACCCGATGGCTTCGCAAAACCTCAATCCGCAGCCATCCAACCCGCATTGTGCTGGATCTGCCGGAGCATCCTGAGAATGTTTGACTACAATTTCCATTGGCGGCCGGTGATGAAAAGCCTGCCCGATCTTCTGGAAGCGGGCCTGCTCACGCTGCAAGTCGCGACGCTTTCGATGATCATCGGCATCATCATCGGTCTCGCTTTGGCGCTCATTCGCCTGCACTTGCGAGGACCGCTGCATTGGCTCGCATCGGCGTGGATCGAGTTGGCCCGCAACACCCCTGCCCTGTTCCAACTGTTCTTTTTTGGGTTCGGGCTTGGCGCGTTCGGTTTGCACCTGTCGCCGTTTACCATCGTTCTGGCCGGTCTCAGCTTCAATTGCGCCGGATACCTTGCTGAGAATTTTCGTGGCGGGTTTCAGTCGGTCCCCGACACGCAACTGCGCGCGGCGCGCAGTCTCGGCATGTCCGCTTGGCAGGCCTACACCCGGATCATCATCCCGCAAGTGTTCCGCATCGTGTACCACCCGCTCACCAACCAGCTGGTCTGGGCTGTCTTGATGTCTTCGCTCGGCATGCTTGTCGGGTTTCGTGAGCTAAGCGGCGAAACCCAATTCTTCGCCAGCCGGACCTTCCGCATCTTCGAATATTTCGCCGTGACCGCGATCATCTACTACGTGATCGTAAAGGTCATCCTCGGGGCATCCCGGCTGCTTGCCTGGCGTTTGTTCCGGTACTGAGGAGGCTGATATGCAACAATCCATAAGTTTCTTCAGCGGTTTCGGTATCAACGACCTGTGGTTCTTGGGCGAAGCAGCCGTACGGACCCTCTGGATTTCCGCAGTCTCGATATCCGCCGGCACGGTTCTTGGCATTCTCTTCGGCTGGATCCTTTATGAGGCGAAATTCCTCGGCGCTGTCACCCTGGCCCCGGTTCTGGATATCTTCCGCTCCGTTCCACTGATCATCCAGCTGGTTCTCTTCTACAATTTCGCTCCGATCATTGGACTGGATTTTGGTCCGTTCGGCTCCGGCGTTGTCGTGTTGACGATCTACACGGCGGCGCTTGTTGCGAACGTTGCCCGCGGCGGCATCGAGGCCGTCGGAAAACCGATGCGCCGGGCGGCCCGTTCACTCGGCATGAGCTACTGGCAGGACATGCGCCATGTGGTTCTCCCGATCGGTGGCCGTGCCGTCTTCCCCTCGTGGGTTGGTGTTGCCCTCGGCGTGATGAAGGACAGCGCGTTGGTCTCTGTCCTTGGCTATGTCGAACTCCTGAAAGCCAGCCAGATCCTCATCACAAGGACACAGGAACCCTTCCTGATCCTCGCTATCGCTGGCGCGTTCTATTTCGCGCTGTCCTATCCGATCTCGCGCTATGCCGCACAACTGGAAAAAAGGTGGGCCCAATGATCGAGATTCGCGGTCTTGAGAAATACTTCGGCGCGCTTCAGGTCCTCAAAGGCATCGACCTTGACGTTGCAAAAGGCGAAGTTCTGTCTGTCATTGGAGCATCAGGCTCCGGCAAATCGACGCTGCTCTACTGCATCAATGGCTTGGAACCGATCCAAAAAGGATCTGTTGTTGTCGACGGAACCGACGTCCATGACAAAGCGACCGACATCAACAAACTGCGCCAGAAACTCGGCATGGTGTTTCAGCAATGGAACAGTTTCCCGCATCTAACAGCGTTGGAAAACGTCGCTCTGTCGCCTCGGATTGTAAAAGGCAAGTCACGGTCGGATGCCCAAGAAATTGCCGAACAGCAGCTCAAACATGTTGGATTGGCAGACAAGCTCAATGTCTATCCGAATGCATTGTCGGGCGGGCAGCAGCAGCGGTTAGCCATCGCACGCGCCCTTGCGATGGAACCAACCTACATGTTGTTCGACGAGGCCACATCCGCACTCGATCCGGAACTGGTTGGCGAAGTTCTCGATACCATGCGCCTGCTTGCCGAAGAAGGCATGACGATGATCTGCGTGACCCACGAAATGGGCTTCGCGCGCGATGTCTCCGATCGGGTCGCCTACTTTCATCACGGCGTCATGGAAGAGATCGGACCTCCAGGTCAGGTCTTTGGCGATCCGCAGTCCGAGCACACGCGCAAGTTCCTGTCCAACGTCCGCTAACAGCACTGTTTCAAAATTCGGCCCCAACGGTTTACGCTCAGAATTTCCGGCGGCCGTCCGGCTCGACTCCAAAGGAGAAGGCAATGTCCTCAAACATCTTTTCAGGCACCATTCCCGCACTGATGACCCCTTGCAACGCAGACCGGACACCGGACTTCGATGCCTTGGTCAAGAAGGGACAAGAACTCATTTCAAAGGGCATGTCAGCAGTCGTTTACTGCGGCTCCATGGGCGACTGGCCGCTTTTGACTGATGCAGAACGGATGGAAGGCGTTGAGCGCCTCGTCAAGGCCGGAGTGCCGACAATTGTCGGCACAGGCGCGGTCAACACAAAGTCAGCCGTGGCCCATGCGGCCCACGCGGCAAAGGTCGGGGCCCATGGCTTGATGGTGATCCCACGGGTCCTGTCCCGCGGCATTTCTCCGATTGCCCAGCGCAACCATTTCAGCGCTATCTTGTTTGCTGCGCCGAACCTTCCGGCCGTCATCTACAATAGCCCCTATTATGGTTTTGCGACCCGCGCCGATCTATTCTTTGACTTGCGCAAGGAGTTCCCGAGCCTGATCGGCTTCAAGGAATTCGGCGGTCACGATGACCTGCGCTATGCGGCGGAAAACATCACGTCCCAGGACGCTGATGTAACTTTGATGGTGGGGGTCGACACTGCTGTCTACCACGGCTTCGTCAATTGCGGCGCAACCGGTGCCATCACCGGCATTGGCAACGCCCTGCCAGACGCCGTTCTGCATCTTGTGGCTCTCTGCAAAAAAGCAGCGCAAGGAAACGCCGAAGCACGGACCCGCGCGAAAGAACTGGAAGAAGCGCTAGGTGTCCTTTCCAGCTTCGATGAAGGGCCGGATCTTGTTCTCTATTACAAGCACCTGATGGTGCTGAACGGCGAAGATGAATACCGGCTGCATTTCAATGAAACAGACGCCCTGACGGATGCACAACTCGGTTACATCGAAGCACAATATCAGCTTTTCAAAGCCTGGTATGCCGACTGGTGTGGACAAGGCGGAGTGCTAGCGGAATGCGCGTAATCGACAGCCATACCGCAGGCGAACCAACCCGGCTGGTGGTGGATGGAGGTCCGGATCTTGGGTCCGGTTCCCTGACCGAAAAGGCTGCCCGGCTGGAAGCCGAGCATATGGATTTCTGCGCTTCCATCGTGCTCGAGCCGCGCGGCCATGATGCGATCATTGGCGCCTTGCTACTGCCGCCGAGCCAGCCGGATTGCACCGCGGCCGTGATCTATTTCAACAACCTGCAAAACCTTGGCATGTGCGGACACGCGACCATTGGCCTTGCGGCAACACTGGCGCACATGGGCCGGATTGCACCCGGCCGGCACAAGTTTGAGACACCGGTTGGCATCGTGGACGTGGATCTCCAGGACGCCAACACCGTGTCCGTGGTGAACGTTGAAAGCTATCGCCTTCATAAGGGCATTTCGGTTGACGTTCCGGGCCAGGGCAAAGTTACCGGAGATGTTGCCTGGGGCGGGAACTGGTTCTTTCTCGTCAAGGACAGCCCGATTGAGCTCACACTGGACAACGTTTCGGCCCTGACGGCCTACACAAAGAGCATCCGACAAGCGCTCGAAAATGCGGGCGTAACAGGTACGGGTGGTGCCTGGATTGATCACATCGAACTCTTCGGACCACCGAAAGGTCCAACCGCACAGAGCAGAAATTTCGTGCTGTGCCCCGGCGGTGCTTATGACCGCTCCCCCTGCGGCACGGGATGTTCTGCCAAACTTGCCTGTCTTGCAGAAGACGGTGTGCTTGCACCTGGAGAAGACTGGATTCAGGAAAGTGTCATCGGCAGCACTTACCGGATCAGCTACCAACCGGGCACCAGCAAAGGCGTCATTCCAACGATCACCGGACAGGCCTTTGTCACCTCCGACGCGCACCTGATTTTCAATCCTGCCGATCCCTACCGCTTCGGGATCCGGCCCTAAAATTGGACAACCTCATGGATTATAATAACTTTATCGGTGGAGCATGGCTAGCGACAGCCGAGAGCACTCCCAACGTGAACCCGTCGGACACGACCGACATTCTTGGCCATGCAGCGAAGGGGACTGTGGCGGATCTCGACAAGGCCATCGGCGCAGCGCATGCAGCAGCTCCAGAGTGGGCCGCGTCCACGCCACAGCAACGTTTCGACGTGCTCGATTTCATCGGAACGGAAATTCTGGCGCGCAAGGAAGAGCTCGGCACGTTGCTTTCCAGGGAGGAAGGCAAGACACTGCCAGAGGGTATTGGTGAAGCCGCGCGTGCGGGCCAGATCTTCAAGTTCTTTGCCGGCGAAGCGCTTCGCCAAACGGGTGACCGGCTCGATTCTGTCCGGCCTGGCGTGGAGATCGATATCACCCGCGCACCGGTCGGCGTCATCGGATTGATCACACCATGGAATTTTCCGATCGCCATTCCAGCCTGGAAGCTCGCACCGGCGCTTTGCTACGGCAACACCGTCATCTTGAAACCGGCGGAACTGGTGCCTGGATGCGCCCATGCGCTGGTCGAGATCATTTCCCGATCCGGCTTGCCAGTTGGTGTCGTAAACTTGGTCATGGGCCGGGGCTCGGAACTCGGCCCGCGCATGATCGACAGCGACAAGGTCAACGCGATTTCCTTCACCGGCTCGGTGCCGACGGGCCGCGGGATCGCTGCGGCCTGCGGAGCAAACCTAAAAAAGGTTCAGCTGGAAATGGGCGGCAAGAACCCGATGGTGGTTCTAGACGACGCAGATTTGGAACTTGCCGTCGATGCCTGCTTGAATGGTGCTTTCTTCTCCACTGGTCAGCGCTGCACCGCTGGCTCCCGGTTGATCGTAACGGAGAAGATCCACGATCAGTTTGTGGCAACGCTCTACGATCGGATGATGGCGCTCAAGGTCGGTCATGCCTTAGAATCCGGCATACAGATGGGCCCCGTGGTCGATCAACGTCAGCTCGAGCAGAACCTTTCCTATGTCGACATCGCGGGCAACGAAGGTGGCAAGGTTCTGGGCGGCCAACAACTGAAGCTCGCCACAAGTGGTTTCTTTATGGCTCCGGCCTTGATCACGGAAACCACCAACGACATGCGGATCAACCGTGAGGAAGTGTTTGGGCCGGTCGCGTCCGTCATCAGGGTCAAGGACTATGACGAAGCCCTTACCACCGCCAATGATACGGAATTCGGTCTCAGCGCAGGCATCTGCACCACCTCGCTGAAACACGCGCAACATTTCAAAAGGAATGCCCAAGCCGGAATGGTGATGGTCAATCTTCCAACCGCTGGCGTCGACTACCACGTTCCGTTTGGCGGAACGAAAGGCTCCAGCTTTGGCTCCCGCGAGCAGGGACGCTACGCCGCGGAATTCTATACGACGGTTAAGACTGCGTACACCCTCCCATAAGCCTGTTCCTGTCCCGCCAATGACCGCCCGGCGGGACAGCCACTCAAGTTTCAAGTGGATCCCAACGTGCAAGACGTGATTGTCATCGGAGCCGGCGTTATCGGCATCTCCGCAGCCCTCGCCCTTCAGGCGGACGGCTGCAAGGTGACCGTCCTCGACCGGCAAGACAGCAGTCCAAGAGCCTCGGACATGAACGCCGGTGCTTTTGCCTTTGCGGACATCATGCCGCTTGCCGCGCCTGGCATCATGCGCAAGGCGCCCAAGTGGCTACTGGATCCCTTGGGACCTTTGTCCGTTCCCCCTGCTTATGCGTTCAAGATCCTTCCCTGGCTGGTCCGCTTCTGGCGTTCCAGCCTGCCCGACAGATACCGGAAAAGCCTCGCGGCACAGGCCAGCTTGATGACGTTGTCTCAGGAGGCTCTGGAAACAATGATCAGAGACACTTCAGCTGACGAGCTGATCCGCAGAGACGGCCAGTTGCAGCTTTACGAGAGTGAACAGGAGTTTCAGGCCAGTTTGCCCGATTGGGAGTTGCGCCGGAAACATGGGGTCAATTTCACGCTTCTAAAGTCCGCGGAAGAGATCGCGGACATTCAGCCCGGCATCGATAGTCGCTTTTCTTTCGCCGGCTTCACGCCGGATTGGATCAACACCTGTGATCCAGCGGCCTGGCTTTCGCATTTGACGAACGTCTTCCGGGCGCGCGACGGAGACATAATCAAAGCCAACGCAACGCAGCTCCGGTCAACGGGCAACGGGGTTGAAATCCGTACGGCAAACGGAACCCACTGCGCATCGCACGTGATTGTTGCTGCCGGTGCCTGGTCGCACCACTTGGCCAAGACGCTCGGCCACACAATCCCGCTGGAAACCGAGCGCGGTTACAACACAACACTTCCGGCAACTGACTTCGATTTGAAGACGCACCTGACCTTCCCGGGCCACGGTTTTGTCGTCACCCGCATCAACGACGGCATCCGGGTTGGTGGGGCTGTTGAATTGGGCGGCTTGAATCTTCCCGCCAACTACAAGCGGGCCGAGATCCTTCTTGAGAAGGCCAGATCCTTTTTGCCCGGGCTTGATAGCAAAACCGGAAAACAATGGATGGGGTTCCGCCCCTCTTTGCCGGACAGCCTTCCGGTGATCGGGCACTCATCCAAAGACAAACGAGTTATCTACGCCTTTGGACACGGCCACCTCGGACTGACCCAATCCGCTGGCACTGCTGAATTGGTCCGCGCATTCGTCGCGGGCACAGAGTTCCCCATCGACCCTGCGGTGTATTCGCCAAACCGCTTTTGAACCCCTTCATCGGAGGAGCACCATGAAAATCACCGCAATCAATGTTTACCAGGTGGACCTTCCCCTAAAGGAGGGCCGGTACAGCTGGTCGAATGGCAACTACATTGATGTCTTCGACAGCACCGTTGTTGAGCTTTTGACCGATGATGGCCTCAAAGGCTATGCGGAATGTTGTCCGCTCGGATCGGCCTATCTGCCAAGTTATGCCCTTGGCGTGCGCTCAGGTATCAAGGAGCTGGCACCGCATCTGATCGGCCTGGATCCGCTCAATATCGGCGAAGTCAACCGCGTTATGAACGCCGCCTTGCGCGGTCATCCTTACGCAAAAGCGCCAATCGACATTGCCTGCTGGGATCTCCTGGGCAAGGTAACCGGCCAACCGGTCTATACGCTGCTGGGTGGCGCAGCGCAGGACGATGTTGTGCTCTACCGGGCGATCAGCCAGGAAGCACCCGAAACCATGGCCGCTAAAATCGAAGGCTATGCGGCAGAAGGCTACACCAAGTTCCAGCTGAAAGTCGGCGGCGACGCCAATGACGATATCGAGCGCATTCGAGCCACACGAGCGGTCTTGAAACCCTCCGACATTTTGGTCGCAGACGCAAACACAGGCTGGACCCGGCATGAGGCGGCACGTGTTGTTGGCGCGGTCTCTGCGCTGGATGTCTATATCGAGCAACCCTGCCTGACATACGAAGAGAGCGTGTCTATCAGGCGCCGCACGGCCCTGCCGTTCATTCTGGATGAAGTCATCGACGGGCCGAACATGCTGGTCCGCGGCCTCGCCGAAGATGCCATGGATTGCATCAATTTGAAGATTTCGAAGGTCGGCGGCCTGACGAAGGCCAAGCTGATGCGGGATTTGTGTGTTGTGCACGGCATCCCGATGACCATTGAAGACACGTGGGGCGGCGACATCACCACGGCGACGATCGCCCATCTGGCCCGGTCGACACCGTCCGAGTTCACCTTCTCCGCCACAGACTTCAACAGCTATGGCACAGTCGATATCGCTGAGGGTGCGCCAAAACGCGAGAACGGCCGAATGACCGCTTCAAACCGGCCAGGCCTTGGCATCACACCGATTTTCGACGCCCTTGGCGAGCCAGTCGCCTCCTATGCATGAGGTACCCATATGCGTAGCTTGAAAACCGTGCACGTGATTTCCTGCCATGCCGAGGGTGAAGTCGGCGATGTCATCGTCGGAGGTGTCGCCCCACCTCCAGGAGAAACCATCTGGGATCAGCGCAGCTTCATCGCGCAGGATCAGACCCTTCGAAACTTCGTCTTGAACGAGCCGCGGGGCGGTGTCTTCCGGCATGTCAATCTCCTGGTGCCCCCAAAACATCCAGAGGCGAATGCAGCTTTCATCATCATGGAGCCGGAAGACACGCCCCCCATGTCCGGCTCCAATTCGATCTGCGTCTCGACGGTCCTTTTGGACAGCGGCATCATCGAAATGAAAGAGCCGGTCACCGAGCTCACTCTGGAAGCACCGGGCGGGCTGGTGCGCGTGCGGGCCGACTGCCGAAATGGCAAAGCTGAGCGTATCCATGTCCGGAACGTTGCCAGCTTTGCCGACAAGCTGTCCGTCCCACTGGAAGTCGAGGGACTTGGCACGTTGACGGTCGATACGGCCTTTGGCGGCGACAGTTTCGTGGTTGTCGATGCAGCGTCACTCGGATTTGAAATTACAGAGAGCGAGGCGAAAGACATCGCCCATCTCGGCGTCCGCATCACCAATGCCGCCAATGAACAACTGGGGTTCAAGCATCTCAAGATGCCGGACTGGTCCCACATTTCCTTTTGCGCGTTTGCAGGAACCCTGTCGGAAACCCCGACTGGCCTCGCGGCTCGGTCCGCCGTTGCCATACAACCGGGCAAAGTCGACCGTTCCCCAACCGGAACAGCCGTATCCGCGCGGATGGCCCTGCTCCATTCCCGCGGTCAAATGAAAGCCGGCCAGACTTTGGAAGCGACATCCATCATCGGCTCGACGTTCACGGGAAAAATTTGTGGAGAAACGTCGGTTGGCGAAAAGCCTGCCATTTTCCCCGAGATCAGCGGCCGCGGATGGATCAGCGGGATTCACCAGCACATGCTGGATCCGGATGATCCCTGGCCCACCGGTTACCGCCTCAGCGACACCTGGGGGGCTTAAGCGCCAGAGAAATCATTCGCGGAGAGCGGTCATCGCCTTCCTTGGAGACCAAGGCAGCCCCGGCGAACACTAGTGAGTTCGCCGAAGCAGCTTTCCTCCTGAATGATCAGGCAAGCTCCAGAACGCGTTTAAGCGCCGGAATGGCCATTGCTCGGCGCCCGGATTTTTGAGCTTGGCCAGCAACATAGACCTCCTCAACGGCGCGATCATCGCCGCGCATTTGCAAGATAAACAGCTCTTCAGAGATGTTTGATGCACGTTCCATACGCAGAGCCATCGCATCTGTAGCTTTGGAATTCAGCACGACCACATCGGCTTCCGTACCCGCATCCAGGGTTCCGATCTTGTCTTCCATGCCAAGCGCCACAGCGTTGCCACGGGTCATCCAATGGAAGGCACGAAGTGGATGAAGCTTCTGGTCTTGCAGCTGCAGGATCTTGTAACCCTCGTTCAGCGTCTGCAGCATCGAATAGCTGGTTCCGGCGCCGATATCTGTTGCAATGGCACTTATGATCCCGTTCTTCCGCATCCGTGCTTCATCGAACAATCCGCTGCCAAGGAAGAGATTTGAGGTTGGACAGAACACAGGCCTGGAGCCGGTTTCCGCCATCACGGCGACCTCGCGCGGCTCCAGATGGATCGAGTGACCGAGCAACATCTTGTCGCTCAGCAAGTCATATCTTTGATAGACATCGAGATAGTCCCGCGCCTCCGGATAAAGCTCCAGTGTGTAGGCAATCTCGTTTTTATTCTCAGACAGATGAGTCTGCACGAAACAATCCGGATGTTCATGCACCAAGGCCCGCGTCATGTCCATTTGCTCCGGCGTGGATGTGATCGCAAACCGGGGCGTAATCGCGTAGCTCGCCCGCCCCTTGCCATGCCATTTGACGATCAGGTCCTTGGTGTCATCATAGCCGCTTTGCGGTGTGTCACGCAGCCCGTCAGGTGCGTTCCGGTCCATCAGAACCTTACCGCCAATAACACGCATGTTACGCTGTTCGGCCTCTTCGAAATAGGCTTCCGCAGAGCCCTTGTGAACGGAACAATAGGCAACGGCAGTGGTGGTTCCATGGTTCGTAAGCAGGTCGAAAAACCGGCAGGCCATGGCCGCCGCATGGTCATCATCGGAAAACCGCGTCTCTTCCGGGAAGGTGTATGTATTCAGCCAGTCGAGCAGCTGTGCGCCCCAGGATGCGATCACCTGAACCTGCGGAAAATGGATGTGGGTGTCGATAAACCCGGCCATCAGCAGATGCGGGCGATGGTCGACGATCTCCGCCCCACTGGCATCGCCGATCAGATCGCTGAACTCGCCTCTCGCCCGGATCATTCCGTTTTCCATCAGCAATGCGCCGTCTTCGATGTAATCGTAGGCGGACGTGTCTTCGGCTCCGAAAGGCTCCGCATTAAACGTCAAAAGGCGTCCCCGGAGCATCAGGCGATCAGATTGCATGGTCACATCTTTCTGAAGGTTTGGATGTCGGGGCAGAGTGCCTGCCCCGGCGTTTTTTTAGTTTGGATTACTCGCCCGGTGCGGCTTGCGGGCGGGGCAGTCCTTCTGCTTCCGGCACAATCGCTTCTTCCTTATGGAAGATCGGATAGATGACCAGGAAGGCTGCTGCGATCAGATAGCCGAGGCTGACGGCGCCAAACTCGGGCAGATGCAAGGTCGCCGAATGGATCACGCCGAGCGAGGCCATCGCGAAGGCTGCAAAGGCAAAACCAGCAGCAATGCGGAACTTGCCATCAATGACGCTTGCAACGATTGCGCCCCAGATTAGTCCAGTCAGGATCGCGCCCTGGCTCAGGGCCAAATGCCCAGCGTAATGCGCGCCTTGTTGCATCAGTGCAGCCGTCAGCTCAGGCGAGCCGAGCGGCAGAACGTCCTGAGCTCCGGTGGCATTGAGCGCGCCCATCAAGGACCCCCATTTCACCACCAGAAACGCGGAGACATGCGGCATCATCGCGATCGTGACGGCCGCCATATGCTCTACCTTGACCGCATGGGCGGTGTTGGTGATGAGGCTGAGCGCAACGAACACCAGAACCGGCGCAGCTGCGGCAACTGGGATCAGATTGCTCAAGAAGGCGAGGAACCCGAACATGGCCGCCAGCGGAATGACAATGCCGACACCGATGATGTAACCGGAATTAGCCCCCATCCGCTTGTAGGCCGGGTGTCCAATATAGGCGGTGGTCGGGAACGGCGAACCGAACAGCGCACCCACAATGGTGCCAGCGCCGTCGGTGATCTGACAGGCTGCGACCGGATAATGGTCCCCAGCCGCTTCCGCGCTTTCCACGTTGTTCATCGTTTCGATGAAATTGTAGATCTGCACCGGCACCAGAACCAGGAACAACTCCGGGTTGGCAAACAGATGCTGGATACCTGCAATCAGGTCGCCGAAGTATGGCAGCGGCGGATAGAAGCCGACACCTTCAAAACTGATCGAGGATTGACCGATCAAGAGCGCGACGACCGTTCCGATGATCAGAGCCAACAACCCTGCCGGGATGTTGAAAGGCAGACGAAAACGGCCAACCAGCCCCCAAAGGATGATGATCATCGACGCAAAGCCAATGAACGGGTTTTCAAAGATTGTAGCAAGGGGGACCGAACCAATGAACACCAAGGCAATGCCGCATAAGGTGCCGAGCATACCGGCCCGCGGTGTCACCTTTTTGAGCCATGGACCGATGATGGCGCCAAGCGCTGCCACGATGCCGCCAAGGAAGCCGGCACCAATGCCAACCTGCCAGGCCAAAACCGGGTCGTTGGTCGACCAGTAGATCGGACCAATCACACCGAACAGATAGACGAACATCACCGGAGTGGAGATGCCATACGGAAGTGCCGTCACATCCCGTCCGTGTTCCGAAGCAGCACGCCGTGCAAGCAAGACATAGACGGCCACGCCGGCCAGAATTGCCACAGCGGCGCCTGGTATGATCCGGCCATAGACAATCTCCGCCGGCATTTGAAAGACGAACTGACAGATGCCCGCAAGCACCATCAGATTGACAAGGTTGTCGGTGAACAGTGCCCAAAAGGCGCTGAAATCGCCCCTTGAGAACAGTTTGTAGTCGTAACTCCCAACCCGCATACCGGGTCTCCTTTCAGTCAAAAAGGCACACCTCGCCTCTCCTCAGGCGCGGCAAGCCCATTGGTTCACTGCGCAGCTTCGAGCAGCGCAGCCTCCTCCCCGCTGTCCGAGACATGCTGGACCGTTGTCAAAGCGGTCAGCACTTCGGCAGCTACAAATGCAGCGATGATTTCCGGCCGTTTATCGCGGCTGGCCGTTGCCCCAATCGGGCAGGTCAGCTGGTCGATCGTCAGGCCGTCGCAATGAGTCCGGCACCAGGAGCGCAGTTTCGCGCGTTTGGTGGCCGATCCGATCATTCCGACATATGCGGCATGCCCCAATTCCAGCGCCGCCGATGTCAAAAGAAAGTCGAGGCCATGGTCGTGGGTGAGCACGATGAAGGCGCTTTTGGGCGGCGCGTTGAACACATCCACCTCAGGCAGTGCACGCAACCGTTTGTCGACCGTGGCCTCACACTTCTGCAGCTCCTCCTGGCGCATGTCGACCAGAACGCATGTCACCGGAGTATGCTGAAGAAGATCAGCGATCGCGCGTCCAACATGCCCCGCCCCCATGATGTAAACGTGCGGCTGCCCGGCCTTCTCCTGGCGGATCCGGTAGAGCGCTTCCTTGCGATCCGCACGGCTCATCCAGCTCAAGCGGAGGCGAACATGCCCGCCGCAGCATTGGCCGATTTCCGGCCCGAGCGGCACATCCAACATGTCGCAGAGCTGCCGGGTCTCCAACATCTCTCTGCCACGGGCGATCGCAATCTGCTCTAGCCGCCCGCCGCCAATGGTTCCCCGGAGCAACTTTGCCCCGACGAACATCTCCGTTCCCGCTTCCCGTGGAGATGATCCACGGACTTCAGTCAACTCCACGCGAATGATCGCGCTTTCTGCATCAAAAAACGCGGCCGCATTGGCAGAAAGCGCGGTCATGACATTAACCTCCTGCTTTCAGCCGTTCGACGGCAAGCAGCACCCGTTCAGGGGTGGCGGGCGCATCGAGACGCGGACATTCCCGGTAATCGGCAACACTGGCCACAGCCATCGACAGGGCTTCAAACACGGACACGCCGAGCATGAACGGCGGCTCGCCAACAGCCTTGGACCGTTTGATGGTCAGTTCACGGTTCTCGGACCAGTCGGCCAGATTGACGTTGAAAACACGCGGCCGGTCGGAAGCCAGCGGGATCTTGTAGGTGGACGGCGCATGGGTGCGCAGGCGCCCGGCTTTGTCCCACCACAGCTCCTCGGTCGTGAGCCAGCCCATTCCCTGAATGAACGCACCTTCTACCTGCCCCTTGTCGAGGACAGGGTTCAGAGACCGGCCGACATCATGCAGGATGTCGGACCGCTCCACCCGGTATTCCCCGGTCAGCGTATCGATGGAGACTTCCGAGCACGAGGCGCCATAGGCATAGTAATAGAACGGGCGTCCCTTGCCGGCCGCGCGATCCCAATGGATCTTCGGTGTCTTGTAAAACCCGGCAGCCGACAAATGCACGCGGGCCATATAGGCTTTACGAACCAGGTCGCTGAAGGATGCGACGTCTTGACCGACCTGCACCATGTTGTTGCGGAAGATGACCGCCTCTGGCTCGACGGACCAATGTTCGGCGGCAAAACCGGTCAACCGCGCCTTGAGCTGCTCAGCCGCATCGAGGGCCGCCATTCCGTTGAGATCCGTCCCGGAGGACGCAGCCGTTGCAGAGGTATTGGGGACTTTTTCAGTGGTGGTCTTTGTAATTTTGATGCGTTCAAAATCGACCTGCAGTGCGTCGGCCACCACCTGTGCGACCTTGGTATTGAGCCCTTGGCCCATTTCCGTTCCACCGTGGTTCAGGTGGATCGAGCCGTCATTGTAGATGTGGATCAGCGCGCCGGCCTGATTGTACCAGGTGGCGGTGAAGGAAATGCCGAACTTCACCGGCGTAAGCGCAATCCCCTTCTTGATAACTTTTGAGGTCTTGTTAAAGGCGAGGATCGCGTCCCGGCGCGCTTGATACTCAGCCGTTTCCTCAAGCTCGGAAATCAGCCGCGGCAAGATGTTGTCTTCAACCTCTTGATGATACGGCGTTAGTGTACGGCCATCTTCGGCATTGCCGTAAAAGTTCGCCTTGCGGACTTCCAGGGGATCCTTGCCAAGCGCGTAGGCGATTTCCTCAATCATGCGTTCGGCTGCGACAACACCTTGCGGCCCGCCAAAGCCGCGAAACGCCGTGTTCGAAACCGTGTTGGTTTTCATCGGCCGGCTGCGCAAGCGGACGTTCGGATAATAATAGGCGTTATCAGCGTGAAACAGCGCGCGGTCGGTGACCGGGCCTGAGAGGTCCGCCGAGTAGCCGCAGCGTGCCGCAAAAACACCATCGACGGCCTGAATGCGGCCGCACTCATCGAACGCGACATCATAATCGACCACGAAGTCGTGGCGCTTGCCGGTCGCGGTCATATCCTGATCCCTGTCGGGCCGGATCTTGACCGGGCAGTTCCATTTCTTGGCCGCAACCGCTGCAACAGCAGCAAAGAGGTTCATCTGGCTTTCCTTGCCACCGAACCCGCCGCCCATACGCCGGACGTTCACTGTTACCGCATTGGAGGGCACGCCAAGAACATGCGCGACCATGTGCTGGGCCTCGCTCGGGTGCTGGGTCGAGCAATGCACGACAACATCGTCATCTTCTCCCGGAATAGCGAAGGCGATCTGCCCCTCCAGATACATGTGATCCTGGCCGCCGATCTTGATCTGACCCTTGATCCGGTGGTCTGCGTCAGAAAAACCTTGTTCGATTTCACCGCGCTCCAATTTGAGCGGCGCCGTTACGAACGGATGCCCCGCCTCTTGAGCTTCGAGCGGATCCAGAGCATGGGGCAGCACTTCATAATCGACCTTGGCCAACTCTGCTGCCCGGCGGGCTGCACTCCGGCTTTCGGCCACTACCGCAAACAACGGCTGGCCATGAAATTCGGTTTTCTCCGTCGGAAAGACCGGCTCGTCCTTGAGACCCGTCGGGCTGATGTCATTCACCCCCGGTATGTCGTCTGCCGTCAGGACCCCGACCACACCGGGAGCCGCCAACACAGCCGAAAAGTCCATGGATTTGATCATGCCATGCGCAACCGAAGAGACGCCCAAATAGGCATGCAATGTCCCCCGCGGCTCGCCGATGTCATCACAGTATTCGGCGCGGCCCGTGACATGCTTTTCCGCGCTGTCATGGTGCCGGTTGGTGTGAACTGTGCCGCTGACGGTTTGGGTCGCTTTGGTGATTGTGTCGTGTTTCATGGAACTCTCGTCATCAAGCGGACAGAAGATCGGCCGCTTCGGCAGACTGATCGTCATGGGCAAGGAAGAAGCGCTGCAAGAGATTGCGCGCGACCGTGATCCGGTATTCGGCGGACGCCCGCCAATCGGACAGCGGCTGAAAATCGGCCTCAAGCGCCTTGCCTGCGGCTGTGAAAGCGGCTCGTCCCCAAGCCTGCCCGGTCAGCGCGGCTTCCGCCGCAGCTGCGCGTTTCGGAGTACCGGCCATGCCGCCAAACGCCAGCCGGCATTCGGTAATCACACCGCTTTCCACCGTCACACTGATCCCGGCCGCGACAGAGGAAATATCCTCGTCGCGTCGCTTGGAGATCTTGTAGGCGCCGTGACGCTGAAGTTCAGATGCACGCGGGATCGAGATGCTTTCGACAAACTCACCTGGTGCGCGATCCTGCTTGCCGTATTCGATGAAGAAGTCTTCCAACGGCAACCAGCGTGTAAAGCTACCTTTGCGCAGCTTGACCTCAGCCCCAAGTGCAATCAGGACTGGCGGCATATCCCCGATCGGTGACCCATTGGCAATGTTGCCGCCAATCGTTCCCATATTGCGGACCTGCTGACCGGCAATCCGGTCCCAGTAGGCTTCAAGATGCGGGAATTCCTTGCAGAAGCTCTCCTGCGCTTCGGTGTATGTCACACCTGTCCCGATCTGCAGAGCATCCTTGGTCAGTGCAATGGATTTAAGCTCTTCAAGGTGTGCAATGAAGACAGCCGGACCTATGGGGCGCATGAACTTGGTGACCCAGAGCCCGACATCCGTTGAACCAGCCACAATCGTCGCCTGGGGATATTCAGCAAGGACGTCAGCGAGATCGTCAACGCTAGAAGGAACAACGGCACGGGTATCTTCCGGCCCGCAAACCACCCTGCGGCCATCCCGCAAGGCTAAGAGCCGGTCCGCAATTACTTGGCGTTCTTTTGTCAGAAAATCATTCGCCGGTGTGCCATACCGATTGGCAGCCATTGCAGCGGCGATGATCGGCTGATAACCCGTACAGCGACAGAGGTTCCCCTGGATCGCGGTTTCAACCTCTGCTTCCGTGGGCTCCGGATTTCCCATCCACAGCGCATAAAGGGACATCACGAACCCTGGGGTGCAGAAGCCGCACTGGCTGCCGTGATAGTCGACCATGGCCTGCTGGATCGGATGCAAATGCCCGTTTCCGCCGCGCAGATGTTCGATGGTCACCACATGACATCCGTCAAGCGACGCCATGAAGCGAATGCAGGCATTGACGGTCTCGTAGATCAACTGCCCGTCTTGCAGCCTGCCGACCAAAACCGTGCATGCGCCACAATCGCCTTCCGCGCAACCTTCCTTGGTTCCCGTCAGCCGGCGATTCAGACGCAGAAAATCGAGTAGGGTCGCGTCGGCCTCAACATCCTTGATGGCGACGTTACGGCCGTTCAGAAGAAACCGGATTTCATTGCGGTGGTTCATTGCGTCCTCGGCAAGCTCTCATCTCGCCATGGACCGTACGGCCGCGTTCGCCTCTAAAAAATCTGGCTAAACCGGAAATTCTTTCAACAATCCATTGAAAATGCCTGTGCGATAATCGGGCTAGAACCACGCCATTGGACCAATGGTGCGGTTCGGAAGAATGATCGCGACCGGGCACAGCTGAACGAGGGAGGACTGCTAATGGCCTATCTGGAAAGCCTGCGGGTCTTCACGCGGGTGGTTGAGCTCGGCAGCATAACAGCGGGCGGCCGGGATTTGCGGATGACACCAGCGGTCGCCAGCAAACGGATCAAGGAGCTGGAAAAGCATCTTGGTGCCCGGTTATTCAACAGGACGACCCGGTCCCTCACGCCGACAGAAGTGGGCAAGGTTTTCTACGAACATGCTGTAAAAGCTCTAGAATCCATCAATGACGCAGAGGCAGCGGTTGCGAGTTTCTCCGATATGCCGCGCGGTGTTTTGCGGATCACCGCGCCGCTCGGTGCCGGACGCCGGATCATCTCGCCGCTCGTGCCTAAGTTCGTTGAACAGTTTCCCGCAACAGAAGTTCACATGCGTTTATCCGACCGCAAAGTCGACATCATGTCGGACGGTTTGGACGTTGCTTTCTTCATTGGCACGCCGGAAGATTCCAACTTGAAACTGCGGAAGATTGCCGATTGTCCGCGCGTTCTATGCGCTGCTCCGGGGTATCTTGAAATGCACGGAATACCTCAATCACCAGATGATCTTTTAACCGGCGAACACAACTGCCTTTTGCTGCGTTATCCGCATTCTCCGGAATATTTTTGGGTTCTGGAGACCAAAGAAGGACCACGAAAACTGCAAGTCTCCGGGAAATTCGACGCCGATCATAGCGACGTTCTTACAGATTGGGCCCTCAGCGGATACGGCATCGTCAACAAACCCCGGTTCGATGTTGCCGAGCACTTGCGGAAGGGAGATCTCGTGGAGATCTTGTCCGACACGCCACCACCGCCGACAATTTTCGGCTGCCTATATCCGCACCGCCGTTTGCAGGATCCCAAAATCCGGCACTTTGTCGACTTTGTCATCAAGCATGCCGATCTCAGCGATCGCGCCACAGCAGCAGAATAAAACCAGAGGCAGGTCCCCTGCCCCTGACTTCCTCAAAGCTGAAAACAATATCCGGTCAATCAGCTCCCGCGGTAAGTGGAGTAGCTGAACGGGGAGACGAGGAGCGGGACGTGATAATGCGCTTCCTCCGACATGCCGAAGCGCAACGGGACGACGTCCAAGAACTTTGGGTCCGGTAGGGATATTCCAGCTTCATCGAAATATGCGCCGACATGAAACTCGAGTTCGTAAGTACCGGTCTCGAAATCTTCGGATGGAAGTATGTGGGTGTCTGTCCTGCCATCATTATTCGTCACGAGGCTACGGACGAAAATGCGGCTGTCACCGGAGATCCGGTAAAGGTCGATCTTGATCCCCTTGCCGGGACAGCCTTGGGCGGTGTCGAGAACATGGGTAGTGAGATATCCGGCCATAAGGCTCTCCTAAATAATCATTGTTGCCGCCAATCATGCTGAGCACAGGCCTTGTTTTGCACCAGCCGATATCCAAAAGCACCTTCTGATTTTACAAGAAAGTCAGAAGATTATTTTGCTTTATAAGAAAAATGGCAGCAATTGTTAGACGGGTCAGAGAACATGCCTGGATCCCCGGATCATTCTTCCGGACGGAAACTGCAGGCACCGGTCGCCGATAATCCGGCAACCGGCTCAGATCTTGCGGGCGCAAGTATGTCTACGACTTGCAGTGTGCTGTCCCCATCGACCTTCACCACAACGACCAGAAAAGACCTGCGCACGGTTCTCTCACGCTCCGCGCGAAGCAGGCTGCTCACCTTTTCAAAACCTGCCGTGCCGGGAGGGCTGGCAGTCACATCCGTGGGGATCACACCAGAACTGGTTTGAGATTCACAAAAAGGATGATCCCGGTCCATCAAACGAGACAGGGACATCCGATCGACCTTCAGAGGAGAAACCATGAGTAACGCATCGATCGGATCGCCGGAGCAACTGCGCGATCCCAACTATACCCCGCCTTTGGCAAAGGCAATCCCGCTCGGGATCCAGCACGTCCTGGCCATGTTTGTTTCAAACGTGACCCCCGCGATCATCGTGGCGGGAGCTGCCGGTTTCGGCTTCGGTTCGAATTCACCTGATTTTCCCGAGCTTCTTTACCTAATCCAGATGTCGATGCTGTTTGCCGGTGTGGCAACACTGCTTCAAACCATCACGCTCGGCCCGGTCGGCGCGGGTCTGCCAATTGTACAAGGTACATCCTTTGCCTTCCTGCCGATCATGATTCCGCTTGTCGCCGGCAAAGGCGTTGACGGGCTCGCCGCCGTCTTTGGCGGGGTCATCATCGGCGGCATGTTCCATGCGGTACTGGGTCTGTTTATCGGGAAAATCCGCTTTGCCCTGCCGCCGCTTGTCACAGGATTGGTCGTTACGATGATCGGTCTGTCACTGGTCAAGGTCGGGATCCAATACGCCGCCGGCGGTGTACCGGCCATCGGCACTCCGGAATACGGGTCTTTGCTCAACTGGTCTGCGGCGCTGGTGGTCATCTTCGTCACCCTTGGGCTCAAGTTCTATGCCAGAGGTATGTTGTCGGTTTCTGCAGTGCTGCTGGGCCTGATTGCAGGTTACATTTATGCGCTTATGACCGGGATGCTCACTTTCGACACCATTGCGTCTTCCTGGTCAAATGCCAGCGCATTCGCCCTGCCGCAACCTTTCAAGTACGGGTTTGAAATCTCCGCAGCTGCGGTCATCGGCTTCTGTCTCATGGGCTTTGTTTCGGCAATCGAAACCGTGGGCGACGTCACCGGGATTACAAAAGGTGGTGCAGGCCGTGACGCAACAGACAAGGAAATTTCCGGTGCGACCTACGCCGATGGTCTGGGCAGCACCGTCGCCGGCTTGTTCGGCGGGTTTCCGAACACATCCTTCAGCCAGAACGTCGGCCTGATCGCCATGACCGGTGTCATGAGCAGGCATGTGGTGACATGCGGCGCCATTTTCCTGATCATCTGCGGGCTGGTTCCAAAGGTCGGCGGTTTGATCCGCACCGTCCCGATTGAGGTTCTTGGCGGCGGCGTCATCGTCATGTTCGGAATGGTTGTCGCAGCGGGTGTCTCAATGCTCTCGGATGTAAACTGGAACCGCCGCAACATGGTGATCTTCGCGATTGCCCTGACCATCGGACTGGGCCTTAAGCTGGAACCGGGCGCGCTGCAGCATATGCCGGATACAGCTCGGATCTTGCTGACAACGGGGCTTCTGCCCGCAGCAGCGATCGCCATTGTCCTTAATCTGATCCTTCCAGATGAACTGTCCGAAGAAGCGACCGAAGAAGTCTCCGGCGGCATGGCCGGCCATGGCAAAGGTTCTCTACCGGCGGAGTAATCCGAGTGCGTAAGAACCTACGAAATCGATTGGGCCGCTTCTGCGGCCCTTTTCTTTTTGGCATTCAGTATCTCAATAAATTCGGCTGCCCTTGTGATCAGCCCTATTCGTCTTGATCATTCACTTTGGCCCCGGATCAAGTCCGAGGCGGCGCCAGACTGAAAAGCATCACCAATGACATCCGCACCAACAAAAAAGAGGGCCAGCGTTTCCGCCGGCCCCAGGCAAGGTTCTTGGAAAATTGATTGGCCGAACCCCGTTAGAAATCAACGTTGATCGCGACACCCTTTTCGATCGCTAGGTCGACAACCGCTGAAGCAACAGCCAAGTCCTGCAGACCAACACCGGTACCGTCGAACAGGGTGATTTCATCCTCTGACGTCCGTCCCGGATGTTTACCGTTAATGACTGCCCCGATTTCGTTGATGTCATTCTGCGATATCAGCCCGTTTGCAACAGCGTGCTGGCACTCGCCGATGGTCGAGGACTGGGCGACTTCATCCGTGAAAACGGCGGCCGTGGCCACCAGTTCAGCTTCGACTTCCTGTTTGCCTTTCGTGTCGGTGCCCATGCAGGCAAGGTGCGTTCCGGATGTGACCTGCGCTGCTTTCAAGATCGGGTCAAAGCTGGATGTGATGGAAATGACAACATCGGCTTCCGCCCCCAGACGATCAAGATCTACGGCCTCAAAAGGCAGACCAAGCTCTTTGGCGGTCTCTTCCAGCCGGGACAGCATTTCAGGATGCAGGTTCCAGCCGATCACCTTCTCGAAAGACCGCTGTTCGGCAGCCGCCCGCATTTGAAACGCGGATTGGTGACCTGCGCCGATCATACCAAGAACCTTTGCATCCTTGCGCGCCAGATGCTTGATCGAGACGGCAGAAGCAGCCGCCGTGCGCAGCGCCGTCAACAGATTGCCGCCAACGATAGCTCTGGCCTTGCCGGTGTCCGCATCAAACAGGAAAACCGTCGACTGGTGGTTGGTCAGACCCTTGTCGGCATTGCCTGGCCAGTACCCACCGGACTTCAGCCCCAATGCCAGCGAGGACCGGTCAAAGCCGGACTTGAAGCCGTATAGTGCATCCGCATGGCCAATGGCTTCGCGAATGACCGGAAAATTATAGGCAGCGCCGCTCGACATTGCAGCGAATACGCTTTCGACTGCCTCAAAAGCTTCGGCCCGCCCCAGAAGGGCTGGTATTTCCTTTTCAGGAACAATGATCATAGGTGTCTCCACAAAAAAGCCGAGCCCGCTCGGGGCTCAGCCATATCGAACAACGTGCTGGATCAGTAAGCCTTGCCGCGGGCGGAGACCGGCCAGACCGTCTCAACCTTGCCATTGCGGACCCCAACGTACCAATCATGGACATTGGCCGTCGGGTCACAGTGGCCCGGGACAAGCTTCAGCTTCTCGCCAACCTGCAAGACACCATCTGGATCGGCAATCACCCCATGCTCGTCCGAGCATTTGACGTATTCAACATCAGATCTACCGAAAATGAAGGGCAGACCACTGTCGACCGACTGGGCTTTCAAACCGGCATCGCAGATCGCCTTGTCGGCCTTTGCGTGGCTCATCACCTGGGTGAGAATGAAGAACGCATTCTCCCACTCGCCCTGGTCAATGCGGTTGCCCTCCTTGTCCAGGATCCGGCCATAGTCCGCATCCATGAAAGCATACGACCCGCACTGCAGCTCGTTGTAGACACCTGAATTGGATTCGAAATAGTAGGACCCCGTGCCGCCACCGGAGACCAGTTCCGGCTCCAGACCGGCCGCTTTCAATCCTGCGACTGCATGCTTGACCATGGCAATGGCAACGTCGAGCTTCTCCTTGCGGGCCTCGTATGTATCGAGATGCTGCATGGCCCCCTGATAGGCCTGAATGCCGGTGAATTTCAGCCCTTGAGCTGCATCAACGGCCTTTGCGATTTCAACAACCGCCTCTGTCGTCGTCACACCGCAGCGGCCGGCACCGCAGTCGATTTCAATGAAGACTTCCAGCGTCGTCCCAGCCTCGACTGCTGCTGCCGAGAGTTCGGCAACGTTGTCGATATCATCGACACAAACCAAAGTGCGGGCACCGAGCTTCGGCAACTGCGCCAAGCGCTTAATCTTCGCCGGGTCGCGCACCTGGTTGGACACGAGAACATCCTTGATGCCGCCGCGTGCAAAAACCTCGGCTTCGCTCACCTTCTGGCAGCAAACGCCGACGGCTCCGCCCAGGCGTTCCTGCAATTTGGCGACATCGACGGACTTGTGCATCTTGCCGTGGACCCGGTGGCGCATACCATGCGCCTTGGCGTAGTCGCCCATCTTCTTGATGTTGCGCTCCAGTGCATCCAAATCGAGCACCAGGCATGGCGTTTGGATGTCCGCTTCGTCCATACCCGGAACAGCCGGAACGTCGTACCCAACCTCAAGTTTTTCAAATCCAGTTATTGCGTTCATCAGTTTGATCTCCGAAACGGCTTCAAAGGGTCCAAGGGAGTTTGTTCAGGTCGACGTTGCCGCCGGTGATGATGACACCAACGCGCTTGCCCGCGAAGATGTGCCTGTTCTTCAAGATTGTCGCGAGCGGGACGGCGGAGGACGGCTCCATGACGATTTTCATGCGCGCCCAGGTCAGCCTCATCGCCTCAACAATCTCCTGCTCGGAAGCCGTCAAGACATCCGACACGTAGTTGGAGACGAAGTGCCAGGTCAGATCCTTCAGCGGTACTTTCAGGCCGTCTGCCACTGTGTTGGGAGCATCATCCGCGATGATGTGCCCGGCCCGAAAGCTGCGCGCAGCATCGTCCGCCTGCTCAGGCTCGGCCGCGAAGATCTTTACCTCCGGTGCCAAGTTCGACAGGGTGAGGCAAGTTCCAGACACCATGCCGCCGCCGCCAATCGGCGCAATCACTGCATCCAGGCCGTCAGTCTGCTCCATCAGTTCCTTGGAACAGGTTCCCTGTCCGGCAATCACGCGTGGGTCGTTATAGGGATGCACAAACTCGGCACCGGTTTTCTTTTCAACTTCGGCGAAAACGGCTTCCCGACTGGAGGTCGACGGTTCGCATTCGGTGATGATGCCGCCATAGCCGCGAACGGCATCCTTCTTGGCCTGCGGCGCTGTGCGCGGCATGACCACGTGACACGGGATGCCCCGCCGGCCCGCTGCATAGGACAAGCTCAGGGCATGGTTGCCCGAGCTGTGGGTGGCGACACCCGTTTTGGCCGTTTCTTCATCGAGACCGAAGACCGCATTGGACGCGCCGCGTACCTTGAAGGCACCAGCTTTCTGAAAATTCTCACACTTGAAAAACAGCTCAGCACCGGTCAGATCATTCAGGAACGAAGACGTCAGAACAGGTGTCCGATGCACGTATGGCTTGATCCGTTCATGCGCAACCAGCATGTCCTCCAGGGTTGGGATGTAGGAGTTCAGGGCGTCGGTCTTCATGCGGCCTCCTTTGAGGAAACGGCCTCCTCGGTGCGGTAATAGTCTTGAGCCGCGGCAACGCCTGAGCCCAGTTTGATGGAAAGACCCAGATCTGCCATGACCATTTCCGCTGTTGCCAAACCAGAGAGAGTCATGACGTCGGTTAGGCTGCCGAGGTGCCCGATCCGGAAGACCTTGCCGGCCACTTCCCCGAGGCCAACGCCAAACGCTACACCGTATTTCCCAGCTGCATGGGTGACGATGTCGGTGGCGTTGAAGCCCTCGGGGGTTCGAATGGCGCTGACCGTTTCGGAATAGACATCACGGGATCCCGCACAAAGCTGAAGCCCCCAGGCATGGACCGCCGCGCGCACACCTTCTGCGATGCGATGGTGCCGGGCAAACACATTATCAAGTCCTTCGGATAACAGCATGTCACAGCTTGTTTTCAGGCCATTGAGCAGTCCAACCGCAGGTGTATAGGGGTAGGCATTGACCACATAAGACTTCCGCATGTCGCGGATGTCGAAGAAAGTTCGCGGCAGCTTCGCCTTGTCGACAGCCGCCTGCGCCTTGGGTGACAATCCGACGATTGCCAGGCCTGCCGGCAGCATGAAACCCTTCTGCGATCCCGTGACAGCGGCATCGGCGCCCCATTCATCCATACGGAAGTCCATGGATGCGATGGAGCTGACACCGTCGACATAAAGCAGCGCCGGATGCTTGGCATTGTTGAGCGCGCGTCGAACCGCAGCGATATCAGATTTAACGCCCGTTGCCGTCTCATTGTGCGTCGCAAGCACTGCCTTGATTTCATGATGCGTGTCTGCAGCCAGGATTTCTTCATAGCGATCCGCTGGCAAACCGGTTCCCCACGGCGCATCAACAATCACAACATCCAGCCCGTGACGCTGACAAAGATCGATCCAGCGGTGCGAAAACATGCCGTTGCGAGCAGCCAGGATCTTGTCACCCGGGCTCAGTGTGTTCGTGATCACCGTTTCCCATCCACCGGTACCGGTCGATGGAAAGATGAAAACCTCTGCAAGTTCGCTCTTGAGTATCTTTTTTACACCCAACAGTGCCGGCTGAAGTATTTCGCCAAACAACGGTGATCGATGATCCAGTGTCGGCATATCACACGCCTTGCGAAGCGCTTCCGGCATATTTGTCGGACCTGGAATAAAAACAGGATTTTGAAAGCTCATGGCCGTTTCCTCTCACGGTTTCATAAAACGGTACCGGAGCGCAGCTAGAGCGTGCAATTTTTTTAAAAAACTTTTTTAAAAATCAAAATCCAACAAAACATCAATATTGTCATATAGATATATTTTTCATATGATGAATTAATTTTTCAATAATATGTTGAGACAGTCTCATGCCAGAACGCGAAAACGACTTGATCACCGGGAGAAAGGCACGGGGGCGGCCGCGTGCTTGGGACGACAAGAGCGGTCAGAACACCATCAAATCACTCGATCGAGCAATGGCGGTTTTCGAGCACTTAAGCACCCAGTCCGGTGTCTCCTTGTCGGCGCTCTCCGACCAGACCGGAGAATCCACTGCGACGCTTTACCGGATCCTGTTTACGCTTGAAACGCGTGGGTTGGTCGAGTTCGATCAAGCCCAGCAACTCTGGCACATCGGGCCCGCGGCCTTCATCGTGGGGGCCCGCTTCCTACGCCGCACCAGTCTTGTTGAGCGGGCGCGGCCAATCTTACGGGAGCTCATGGAAGAGACAGGCGAAACCGCCAATCTCGGCATACAAAAAGGAGATCAGGTGCTGTTCGTCAGTCAGGTGGAAACGCACGCCAGCATCCGGGCCTTCTTTCCGCCTGGCTCCTTGTCTCCCCTGCACGCATCCGGGATCGGCAAGGCCCTTCTCGCCTTCATGCCTGACACTCAGTGTGAGAAGATCCTGAAGAGCTCCAAGCGGGATAGGTTTACCAGCTACACATTATGCGACGCAGCGCTCCTGAAAGCCGATCTGCTGCATTCGAAAGCCCGCGGCTATTCGATTGACGGGGAAGAGAAAAACCTCGGCATGCGCTGCATAGCAGCGCCGGTCTTCAACCACTATGGCGAGATCGCAGCCGGCTTGTCGATCTCGGGACCAACAAGCCGGGTTACAAAAGACAAGATCGAGAGCTTTGGCTCCGCCGTCATGAGTGCAGCAAGCCGGTTGACATCAGCACTCGGCGGAGAACCGCTCATTGAAACATCGGATCGGTGAGGCCGATGTCGGCCGCAGAAGCGCCTCTGCCATACCCGTTATGGTAAGCCGTGAAGGGCACATCAAATTCCCGAACGGTGTAAAGCCCGATCTTGAAGTAATAGCCGTTGACCTCTTTGTCGGTATAGCCGGTTGCTCCGTTGTAGCGGATGAACTCTTCCCATACGCCATTTGTGCAAGCCAAATCGATGGGTTGGCATTGACGCCGCCAACCGACAATTTCACCATCATCTTCAGGCGACCAGACGACTTTGTAAGCGTATTCGTGAAACACCTCGCGCTGCAATTCCGGCTGCGAATGAAGGATCTCGCCATCGCCCTTCTTGGTTCCAAGCTTCTTGATGCGCTCACCGTTCCAAAGAGTGACAACAAACCGGCCATCCCAGAGGCGATGGGACAAGGGCGGCCGCAGGCTTTCTTGACCTTCATTCACCCGCTCGTGCCATTGCGCCATCACCAATCGGTGCTTTGACTCCATTGGAAAATCACCGGGCAGAAGCGTTGAGAACCGGTACCAGGTTTCATCCCCGTTTTTGGCAACATGCATGTCGCGCAGTTCGGCTCGGGTACCGGAAGAGATCTTTTTATCATCAGGAGATATCGTAAACTTGATGGCCGCGATGCTCTCTCCGGGCAGGTCAATTTCGACAAGTTCTGCGGAACTGCAGTCCACCAGCCGCTTGACGCTGATGTCCTTGGGAACGTCAGCCGGGTCAATATCGCATTTGATGGATTCCTCGGTGACCACGACCGGAACACCCTCGATCTCGACCTCTTCTTGAGCCGCCATCACACCACCGGCTGCACAAAACAAAGAGACAAAAACACCGGCAAGCCGGGCCCAAATCGGCTGAAACCTCAGAAAAACTGTGTTTGGCATTCGCAATCCACCCATCAAATACACCTGCGACCCGGCGTCGCTTTCCGGCAAGGGTAAGAACATCCCGTTGTTCACACAAGCGGCAACCATGACTTGGCGCTTGTCCGGTTGCCAGTAACACACGAAACTGGGACTCAGTAAAATTTGCTTTCAGCATCGCGGGACACACGCGTACCAACAGCATCGCTGGCAACCGCGTCGACAACATCTATGCCCGTATCAACACCAATGACATGAACATGAACATTGTGCTGTTTGGCCAAGACCAAAGCTGAACGATCCATGAACCCTAAGGAGTTGGTGATCGCGGTCTCGATTGAAAGTGTCCGATATCGTTTTGCGTCCGGGTTGGTCTTCGGATCGCTGTCGTAGACCCCGTCTATACCGTTTTTCAGACAGAGAACGCTGGCGCATTCCAGCTCCACGGCACGCTGGACCGACGGATAATCTGTGGTCACGAAAGGCTGTCCGATCCCACCACTCAGGATCACGAGCCGGCCTTTTTCCAGATGCCGCAGAGCCCGCCGGCGGATGTATTTCTCGCCAATTGCCGGAATATCAACGGCCGACATCAGTCGGACTTCAATGTCCGATGTTGCTTCCACCTTAGCGCGAAGAAGAATGCCATTCGCGATGGTTCCGAGCATGCCAACATTGTCCGCTTCGACATGCTCAATGTTCCAATCTGAGGAGCTGGTGCCCCGGAATATGTTTCCCCCACCGACGACAACCGCAACTTCGTGACCGTTTTCAGCGAGCGCAACGAGGTGAGAACACACTCTGGAGATCGCAGCGTCCGAAAAGACACCTGCGGATCCTTCGGCCAGTGCTTCACCGCTTACCTTGACCAACAGTCTCATCGCGCCACCTCTGCCGTAAACCAAACGCGACAATGGCATCGGATGTGACCCAGTGTGTCAAGCACCACTGTTCGGGCTGTGGAAGGTTTCAGTGTTCCCTTGGCGCGTAGTCTGCCGGATCGACCAGCCCCGGGCGGCCATCAATCTCAAGACGTGCCTGACGGGGTTCGGATGTTGCGATCACCTTGCCGGATTTGACAACAGCCAACCGGGCGGCCTTGAGCCGGATCGCCTCAATGGTATCGCGCGCTTGCAAAAGCACAAAGTCTGCCTTGCAGCCCTTCTCCAGGCCGTACCCTTCAAGCCCCATCGCTTTTGCCGGATGGCTGGTCACGCAGTCATAACAATAACGGATCGCCTCACGGCTGGTCATCTGAGCCACGTGCAGGCCCATACTCGCGACTTCCAGCATATCGCCGGCCCCCATGGAATACCAAGGGTCCATCACGCAGTCATGGCCGAAGGCGACATTGATGCCATAGGAGCGCATTTCCGCAACGCGTGTCTGGCCCCGCCGCTTTGGATACGTGTCATGCCTTCCCTGAAGCGTGATGTTGATCAGCGGGTTCGCAATCGCATGCACTTCAGCTTCGGCGATCAACGGCAAAAGCTTTGAGACATAGTAATTGTCCATGGAATGCATAGACGTCAGATGCGACCCGGCCACCCGGCCTTGCAAACCCAGTCTCTGCGTTTCGTAGGCGAGCGTCTCGATGTGCCGGGACATCGGGTCATCGGTCTCATCGCAATGCATGTCGACCATCAGGCCACGTTCGGCCGCAATTTCGCAAAGACGGCGAACGGACTTCGCCCCATCGTCCATAGTCCGCTCGAAATGCGGAATGCCACCAACGATATCAACGCCCATGTCGAGCGCTTTCAGAAGGTTTGTTTCAGCACTCGGTGAGCGGTAAAGGCCATCTTGCGGGAAGGCGACCAGCTGAAGATCGATGTAATCCTTGACCTTTTCGCGCACTTCCAAAAGGCCTTGAACGCCGGTGAGCTTGTCATCACACACATCGACATGGGTGCGGATGGCAAGCAGTCCTTGGGCGACAGCAAGATCACAGTACTTCAACGCCCGCTCGACTACGGCGTCGACGGTCAGGATTTCTTTCAACTCGCCCCAGAGCGCAATGCCTTCCAAAAGTGTGCCGCTCTGGTTCATGCGCGGCAGACCAAGCGACAAGGTCGCATCCATGTGAAAATGACTGTCAACAAAGGGCGGAGACACCAGTTTGCCGCCCGCGTCGATCACCTCACCAGCCTCAGCGGAGATGTTTGCCTCGACGGCCGCAATCCGGCCATCCTTACAGGCAATGTCTATGCCGGTGCGGCCATCCGGCAAGTTTGCGTTTTTAACGAGAAGATCAAAGGACATCGAGGAACACCTGTCAGCGTTGGCCGCGGAAATATGGAACAAGCAACGCCCGCGGATAATCAGCTTTCCTGGCCACCACGATCAACGCGATGATGGATAGGATATACGGCATCATCAAGAAGACCTGTCCGGGGATGAAGCTGCCAACTTCTGTCTGAAGTCGAACCTGGAACGCGTCAAACGCACCAAACAACAGCGCGCCAATTAGCGCTTTTCCAGGCCGCCAGGAGGCGAAAACGGTCAAGGCAATACAGATCCAGCCCCGGCCATTGACCATGCCGAAGAAGAAGGCATCAAAAGCAGACATGGTCAAGAACGCCCCGCCCAGCGCCATGATCGACGAGCCGACAACGACTGCGCCCATGCGCAGGCCGTAGACCGAGAGCCCTTGCGATTCGACAGCCGACGGATTGTCGCCCACAGCCTGGATCGCAAGGCCGAGCGGCGTGCGATAAAGTACATAGCCTGTCGCAAGCACTAGGATCAGTGCAAGAAATGTCAACGAAGTTTGTTGAAACAAGGCGGGACCGATAAACGGCAGATCTGACAGGATCGGGATATCGAGCGGCTGAAACGCTTCAATCCGCGGCGGCGACGACACATCCGGCAGAGCGGTCCGGTAAATGAAGTAACTGAGCGATGTCGCGAACAGTGTGACCCCGATCCCCGAGACATGCTGAGACAACCCGAGCGGCACTGTTAGAATGGCGTGAAGCAACCCGAACAGCCCACCGGCCAAGGCGGCGACAAGCACACCGCCCCAAAGCCCCGCTCCAAGCCAGACCGCCATCCAGCCGGCCATGGCACCCGCGGTAAAAATGCCTTCGATCCCAAGATTGAGCACCCCTGCCCGCTCGCAGATAAGCGCGCCGATCACACCGAAAATCAGCGGCGTGGCAATCCGTAGAGAGGCCGCCCAGAAGTTTTCGGATACAAGTATATCGAGGATCTCGATCATTTCGAGGCCTCCTTTGCATGCGGCGCGCCGACAAAACGGATCTTGAACCTCAAGAACAAGCCTGAGACAAGAACGCACAGGAGCGCCATCGCAACGATCAGATCAGCCAGATAATTGGACACACCGGTGGCGCGGGACATGGAATCTGCCCCGACAAAGATGCTTGCAATAAAAAGCGCAGCAAAGACAACGCCAATCGGCGACAGCCCTGCCAGCATGGCAACGACGATACCGGAGTATCCGAAACCCGGTGACAGGTCTGCTGTCAGATATCCTTTCAGCCCTGCAACTTCGCCAACACCGGCAAGGCCGGCCAGCGCACCGGAGAGCAATCCAACCCGAATGAAGGTTGCCGTGACCGGGATACCGGCATGACGGGCTGCGGACGCGTTCTCTCCAACTGCCCTGATTTCAAAACCCCAGACTGTGCGTTTCAAAAGAAAATAAACGCCAAGCGCGGAAATCAGCGCGATGATGAGACCCCAATGGATGCGCATCCGGTCCATCAGCTTGGGCAATGCGGCTTCATCCAGAATGGGTTCCGATTGCGGCCATCCCATCCCCATCGGGTCCTTCATGGGGCCTTCCAGCATCATCTGCACAAACAGCAGAATGACGAAGTTCAGGAGAAGCGTCGTCACCACTTCATCCACGCCGAGTCGGGTTTTCAATAGGGTCGGTCCCAACATGACCAGCCCGCCCATTAGGGCCCCGGCGAGAACAACGGCCGGAATAAGCACGAAGGAAGGCCCGGAGATCAGCCCGGTACCGACCGCAACTGCGGCCAACGCTCCGGCATACAGCTGACCTTCGGCACCGATGTTCCAAAGCTTTGCCCGGAAAGCAACGGCGGCGGCAAGTCCCGTCAGGATCAACGGCGTTGCGCGGGTCAGCATTTCTGTAAAGGCAAAGGCTGACCCAAATGCGCCCTTGATCATAAGGCCATAGGCTTCAAAAACTGGCAGACCTGCGAACAGCATCGGGACAGCCGCCAGAACGAGGGCGGCAACAGCGGCTGCGACGGTCACGCTAATGACTTTGGAAACGGCAACCGGACCTCTGGGTTCAAAACGGATCATGCAGCTTCTTCCCCATCGTGCCCGGCCATGCGCAGACCGAGCTTGCCGCGATCGAGGTCTTCCGTCGGTTCTGCTTGTGAGAGATGGCCGCGATGAATGACGGCAATGCGGTCGGAAAGACGCATGAGTTCATCCAGATCTTCAGAAATGAGAATGACGCCTGCCCCGCGGGCGCGTGCCGCAAGCAGACGTTTGTGAACGTCGGACGTCGCACCGACGTCTAGCCCGCGCGAGGGCTGGGCGGCGAGCACGACCTTCGGCTCCGTTTCAAGCGTCCTGGCCAAAACGATTTTCTGGATATTACCGCCAGATAGCAACCGAGCGGGACTTGCCTCGCTTTGGCAGCGAATATCATAAGCCTCGATAAGATCCTTCGCCCGGTCCCGCATTGCCGAAAACCGGAGCATCCCGAAGCGCTGGTTTTCTGCTTTGCGGATTCCTTCAATCGCCAAGTTTTCAGACACGGTCATCGCGCCTACAATCCCATCGTGATGCCGATCTTCAGGTATGCGCGCCAGACCGATGTCAATCATCTGACGTGCAGAGACTTGCCCGAGCTCATCGCCTTCCAGCATCAATCTGCCAGCCGACACCGTCTCAAGACCGGAAATAACCCGTGCCAGCGTGGTTTGGCCATTGCCAGACACCCCGGCTATGCCAAGGATTTCACCGGCTCTTAAGTTCAACGAAACATCGGAGATTGCGTCGCGACCGTGTCCCGCCGCAACGCCGGTCAGGACAAAAAGCGGCGCACCCGGAGTGCCGGGCTCGCGTACGGTTTCAGAAATCTCGTGCCCGACCATGAGCTCGGCCAATTGGCGTTGCGAGCTGCCTTCAGTCGGCAGGTCCGCCACTTTCCGGCCTCCGCGCAAGACCGCTACGCGGTGGGAGGATGCCATCACTTCTGCCAGCTTGTGCGAAATGAAAATGATCCCGAGCCCATCGCCTGCAAGCTTCGTCAACGTGGCAAACAGTGTTTCGGATTCTTGCGGCGTCAGAACAGCCGTCGGTTCGTCAAGGACAAGAACCCTCGCATCCCGATAAAGCGCCTTCAGGATCTCAACGCGCTGTTTTTCCCCCACGGAGAGATTGGAAATGCGCGTGTCCAGATTGACCGCCAATCCGGATCTTTCCATCAGCTCGTCCAGCTTCTTGCGTGCCGGCAAACGGGCAGACTTGATGGCGGACAGAGGTTCTGTGCCCAAAAGAATATTGTCGAATGCGCTCAGGTTTTCTGCGAGCGTAAAGTGCTGGTGCACCATCCCGATGCCGGCATCCAGTGCGGCATGCGGAGAGCCTGGCTCCAACTCTTCAAGGGCGCCATGCGCCTCCAACACAAGCACCTGTCCTTCATCGGCCACATAATGACCGAAAAGAATGTTCATCAGCGTGGTTTTGCCGGCACCGTTTTCTCCGAGAAGTGCAAGGATTTCACCTTGTCTCAGGTCCAGCGACACATCGCCATTGGCTGTCAATGCGCCAAAGCGCTTGGTGATGCCTTCAAGCCGCAATAGGACGGGGGCATCATTTGCTGGCGGCGCCATGCCAACCTCCGGTGGTTTTTGAATTCTTGGCCGATAAGGGAGAACATCCGCAGGTCACTGGCGGTCACAGGTGTCAAACCCAATGACCGCCAGATAGAACAGCAGGCGCTGCTTACATCGTGGATTTCGGTTCGCTGTCGTTCACATTGACGCGGAACAGGCCATCGAGAATTTCCTGTTCTTTTTCTTTTGCGGCAGCAACGGAATCGGCCGGAGCAAGACTTTCATCAACAATAAAACTGCCACCGCCATAGCTCATGAAGCTATAACGGCCAAAATCGGCCGGTTCAAAAGTGCCGGACTTCACCTGCTCAAGAGCACGGTCAATTGTCGGCTCCATATGCCAGAGGGCTGAAGAGAGGATCGTGCCCGGATAATCAGCTGATGTGTCGATGACGTTGCCGATGGCCAGAAGACCTTTCTCCTTGGCCGCATCCGAAACACCAAAGCGCTCTGCGTACATGATGTCAGCGCCCTTATCGATCATCGCAAAAGCAGCTTCTTTGGCCTTGGGCGGATCGTACCAAGAGTTGATGAAGGTCACGAGGAACTTCACGTCCGGGTTCACGGATGTTGCCCCGTCCATGAACGCGTGCATCAGACGGTTCACTTCCGGAATGGCATACCCGCCGACCATACCGATGATGTTGGATTCGGTGGTCGCGCCCGCGATCATGCCGGACAGATAGCTTGGCTCATGGATCCAGTTGTCGAAAACGGCAAAGTTTGGTTTTCCCGGGCCAAAAGAAGACCCCATCAGGAACGCTGTGTCCGGATACTCTGCGGCGACCTTGCGTGCGGCCCGCTCCACAGCGAATGCTTCCCCGACAACAAGATCCATGCCCTGCTCTGCGTACTCGCGCATCACCCGCTCGTAGTCGGTGTTCGCGACGTTTTCAGAGAAGGTATAAGTGATATCGCCACGCTCTTCGGCAGCTTTGAGCGCCTTATCAATACGGCTCACCCATTGCTGCTCGACCGGTACGGTATAGATCGCAGCAACTTTGATTGGATCCGCCGCTTGTGCAGCTGACATCGGCATGGCGGCAACGGCTGTGACAGTCATTGCAGCCGCCAAAAGGCCGCGGCGGACCTTTGAAAACGGTTTAACGGTGAACATCTGGAAACCCCTGGAGTGCTTTTTTTAACTCTAAAAGATGATCACAAATCTGGCGTGCCCACAAGTTGAGCAGAGGCTGCTAGAGCAATTTTTTTGAACAAACGGCAAAAAACGGCGCTCGTTTTTTGTGCGGTTCTCGCAAACGCCGCATGGCTCAACAGGCGAAATTTCCGGATCTTTAGCCGCGACATCTTTCGTTGTCATGATTTTCCAGCAACCACCTAAGCTTTTTGGAGAACTCATTTAAGTTTGTTTTATCAGACACTTCCGCACGCCTGGAGAATACCTCAAAGATGAAAAATAGCGTCAATTTTTGAATGCATTCAAAAAAATGAAACGTTTCATATTGACCTGTTTCTGGAGTCATGCTTTCACTTAGGAGCCTGTTCACCTGCCAGTCTGGATAGAGGGACGGCAGTCTTCTTTGGGAGGAAATAATGAAGATATTCAAGCTCGCTGCCGCCGCAGCGACCGGTCTCGCTTTGCTCGCTGGCACCGCCATGGCAGATGACAAGCCGAAAGTCGGCCTGATCATGAAATCGCTCGCAAACGAGTTCTTTCAAAACATGATGGCAGGTGCCGAAGCCCACCAGGAAATGCGTAGCGACTATGAACTTCTGGCCGTCGGCATGCAGAACGAAACCGACTTCGAGAGCCAGATCAACGCCGTCGAAAACTTTATCACGCAGGGCGTGGATGCAATTGTGGTGGCTCCTGCTGACAGCCGTGCCATGGTGCGCCCGCTGAAGAAGGCGATGGAAGCGGGCATTGTCGTGGTCAACTTCGACGTCGCGCTCGATGAAAATGCCAAGAAACAACAGGGCATCGAGCTGGCGTTTGTCGGCCCGGACAACCGCGGTGGTGCGAAACTTGCCGGCGATGCATTGGGCAAAAAACTTGGGGAAGGCGGCAAGGTCGTCATCATCGAGGGCAACCCGGGCGCAGACAATGCCAACCAGCGCCGCATGGGCTTTGAAGACTCGGTCGCAGAATACAAGCTCGACCTTCTCGACAGCCGCACCGCGCATTGGGAAACAGAAGAAGCCAACACCGTCTTCTCCAACATGTTGACCGCACACCCGGACATCCAGGGCGTGATGGCTGCCAACGATTCCATGGCCATCGGCGTGGTGAAGGCGCTGGAAAGCGCTGGCCGCACCGACATTATGGTTGTCGGTTTCGACAACATCCCGGCTGTAAGCCCGATGATCGAGGACGGCCGGATGCTGGCAACTGTCGACCAATTCGGCACCGACATGGCCGCAAACGCCATTGATCTGGCGCTCGAGGTCGTCGGCGGCGGTGATGAACTCAAAGGTTGGGTCAAAACCCCGATCGAATTGGTGGCCGCTCAATAATCGGCCCCATGTGCCCCCGCTTGGTCAGCCTTGGGCGGGGGCAAATCAAACTCTTCCAATTACGATATGACTGGACGCACCATGGTAGCAGCGACGCAAACCGCGGCGCAGGCCCCTGCGCATTCCACGCCGTTTTTATCGGTTGAAGGACTGAAGAAATACTTCGGCGGTGTGAAGGCCCTCGACGGCGTGAGCTTCTTCCTCGAACAGGGAGAAGTGCATGCGCTGGTCGGTGAAAATGGCGCTGGCAAGTCCACCTTGATTAAGATCCTGTCTGGCGTCTTCTCTCACGACCACGGTGCGATCTCCTTGGACGGGCAGACATACCGCCCGCAGTCGCCACATGAGGCCAAGGAACGCGGTATCCAGGTCGTTCATCAGGAATTCAATCTCCTTGAGCATCTAACAATTGCGGAAAACATCTCGATCGAGAAGTTGCCACGCAACCGGTTTGGGCTCCTGGACCGGCAAGAACTCAACTCTCGTGCCCGCAAGGCGCTGGACGCCATCGGGCTGACTGATATCGATGTCAAAGCCCCTGTGAGCACCCTTGGCATCGCCCACCGGCAGCTTGTTGAAATCGCAAGGGCACTGCAGTCCGAGAGCCAGATTCTGATCCTCGATGAACCGACCGCCACACTGACGGAGCGTGAAACCAAGCGTCTCTTCGAACTTGTCTCGCGGATCAAGGAAGACGGCGTGACAGTCGTTTTCGTGTCCCATCACCTCGATGAAGTCTTCGAAATCTGTGATCGGGTCACGGTGTTTCGCAACGGCCGCACAATCGCAACTGACCTGATCGCCGAGACCACGCCGGACGGTATTGTCCAAAGAATGGTCGGCCGCCAACTTGCTGGGGAGATGGTTTCCGGTGACGAACAAAAAGCCTTCGGCGACATCGCACTAAGTGTCCAAAATATCTGCACTCAGGCCAATCCGACCGAAACGGGTATGTCTTTTGACTTGCGCTATGGCGAGATCGTCGGGATCGCCGGGCTGGTCGGAGCGGGCCGCACTGAAATCCTGCGCGGAATTTTCGGAATTGATCCGATCCGGTCCGGAGAAGTTCAACGGGATGGCAAGACCGCCCGTTTTTCAGGTCCAGGCGACGCCATAGCTGCCGGGATTGGCTTCGTAACCGAGGACCGTAAGGACGAAGGCCTGATCCTCGATATGCCGATATCGGCCAACGTCTCGCTCGCAAACATGAAGGCCGTGTCGCAATCCGGTCTCCTCAAATTCGCAGCTGAGCGGCGCCAGGCCATGGAGGCCGGCGAAAAACTGAAACTTAAATACGGCAAGACAGCCGACCCTGCCTCAAGCCTGTCTGGCGGAAACCAGCAAAAGGTGGTGCTGGCCAAGTGGCTCGCACGTGACCCAAAGGTCCTGTTGCTGGATGAGCCCACCAGAGGCGTCGATGTCGGCGCAAAGGCTGAAATCTACGCGATCTTGAAAGATCTGGCCCGCAACGGCGTTGCTCTTTTGGTGGTCTCGTCCGAAATGCCGGAACTCATGACGCTGGCAGATCGCATTCTCGTTCTTGCCGAACACCAGATCCAGGGCTCGCTTCAGCGCGCCGATTTCTCTGAAGAAAACATCCTGAAACTGGCCTACGGGCAAACCGAACTGGCCGGAGGAAACAGCCAATGACACTCCAGACAACAACCGATACGCTAACGGCTCCATCCAGATTTTCCGTCCGGACAGTTTTGCAAAACGCGGGCATCGGCCTCGCCTTGCTGGCTCTGATCATTTTCTTTTCCGTGTTCACCGAACACTTTCTGACGCCGAACAACATCACCAACATTTTAACCCAGATCACCATCAATCTGGTCCTCGCTGTCGGCATGACCTTTGTCATTCTAATCGGCGGCATTGACCTGTCGGTGGGGTCGGTGATGGCGTTTGCAGCGGTCGTGGCCGGCAAAGCCATCACCCTTCCCGGATTTGGACCGGCAGAAGCAATCGCGCTTGCAGTTATTGCCGCAACGCTGACCGGTGTCCTGTGCGGGTTCATTAACGGCGCCATCAGCGCTTATTGGGCGCTGCCGTCGTTCATCATTACTCTAGGGATGCTGAACATTGCCCGCGGTGCGGCATTGCAGGTCTCCGATGCGCAGACAATCTACTCCTTCCCGTATGCCTTTGAGGAATTCGGGTCCGCAATGATCTATGGCGTGCCTGTCGTATTCCTGGTGGCGCTGGTCCTGGTGTTCGTGGCTTGGTTCATCCTGAACTTCACGGTCTTCGGGCGTCTGCTTTACGGCATTGGAAACAATGAGGAAGCTGTCCGCCTGGCTGGACATTCGGTGCGTCGTTACAAGATTGCAGCCTTCACCATCTGCGGCTTCACAGCTGGCATCGCGGCCGTTGTCTATATGGCCCGCCTCAACATCTCCAGCCCGATCGCCGGGATCGGTTTTGAACTCAATGCCATTGCTGCGGTGATCATCGGTGGCACCAGTTTGAGCGGCGGGCGGGGTTCGGTAATCGGGACACTGCTCGGCGCTTTCATCATTGGTGTGCTCGCAAACGGCTTGATCCTAATCGGGCTGAGCGACTTCATGCGCCAGATGATTACCGGTGTGGTCATCATCTTTGCAGTCATCCTTGATCATTACCGCGCCAAATACGCCGCGACTTGATCGCCTATATTTAAAGCCTCAGCGGACACATCTTCCGCTGAGGCAAAATAATACGGTATACACAATCCGAACCCCATGAGCGGAGCGTAATTTTGAAGCCGGTTACTGTCGTTGGCAGCATAAACATCGACCTCTTCAGCTATCTCGATCGCTGGCCAAAAATCGGTGAAACCGTGATGGTCCGGGAAACCGCCAATACATTGGGTGGCAAAGGCGCAAATCAGGCTGTTGCAGCGACCAAGCTCGGCGCCAATGCCACGATGATCGGCGCAGTTGGGGGAGACGGTTTTGGTCGTGTTGCCGCAGATCAGCTGGCAGCGTTCAACGTCGCCGCGGAACTGATCGAAAAACGCGATTGCGGAACAGGAATGGCATTCATCGATGTTGGACCAGACGGCGACAACATCATCCGGTTGGCAAGTGGCGCCAATGGTCAGTTGCAGCCCGAAGACCTTGCGTCGCATTCAAACCAGTTAAGCCAAAGCTGTGTCGTCCTCCTGCAAAATGAAATCAGCCTGGAAACGTCATTGAAAGCCGCGGAACTTGCACGCGCTGGTGGCGCTTTGGTGATTATGGATCCAGCTCCAGCCCCTCACCCGGCCTGGACCAATGATGTGATTGCCGCTTTTGATGTGCTGACTCCGAACGCAAGTGAGGCTGGTGCCATCTTGGGAAAAACACCAGAAACGCTGGACGAAGCCGGCGACGGCGCACGGCATCTGCGCTCTTTCGGACTGAGTGGTGCGGTCATTACCCTTGGAGAAAAAGGCGTCGCCTGGTCCTTTGGAGATGAGGACGGCGTGGAACCTGCTCCGAGTGTGACTGCAATTGACACGGTGGCTGCCGGGGATTGCTTTAACGGCGCGCTGGCAACTGCGCTCTCAGAGGGTTCCTCAATGCGGTCCGCGATACGATTTGCTATGCATGCTGCGGCCCTTGCAACCACCCGAAAGGGTGCATCGGCTTCTCTGCCGACCCGCATCGAGGTCGACCGGTTCTACACGCCCGACCTGGTATAGCGCTGGCATAAAAGAGGCAGTAAAAAGAACAGCAGCCCGCAGTTGGCTGCAACTACTGTATTTAGGGAGAAGCCTGTCTATGCCGACCATAAAGGATGTCGCGCGCAAAGCCGATGTGTCGGTCGGGACGGTTTCAAGGGTCCTCGCGAAAAACGATACGGTCAAACAGCCGCTCAAGCTGCGAGTGCAGGCTGCCATGGACGAACTTGGCTACAAGCCCAACCTGGCAGCCCGGGCACTGCGCACAAACAGCATCGATGTCGTAGGGCTGGTGGTTCCCGATATTACCAACCCGTTCTTTGCCCAACTGGCCAAGGATATCGAAAAGGAAGCGGCCAGCCGCAGCCACTCGGTAATGCTGGCGAATTCTGATGACGACCTGGAAACCGAAAAGATCCAGATCGCGGCCTTGTTGGACCGCTCCGTGCGCGGTGTCATCGTTGTTGCAACATCAGACAGCAACCATCCTTACGAAGCAGATGTTCCAATCGTGTCGCTTGACCGCCGTCTTGGTGATCATGCGCTGGTCAGCACAAACCATTTCGACGGCTCCGCCCAGATTGCCGACCATCTCCATCAGCTTGGCCATCGGCGGATCGCCTACATCGCCGGACCGGACACCATGGATGTCGCCCGCCGCCGCCGCGAAGGGTTTGTAACCCGGATAAAGACGCTCTCAACACCCGATGATCCAATCGAACTGACAATCCACGCAGGCCAGTTCGATTATGATTCCGGCGAAGAGGTCTGCCGGGAGATACTTGCAGAAACTGCGGACAGCGGTGATCGCCCGACAGCAATTGCCGCGGCCAGTGACCAGCAGGCGATTGGGGTTTTGCGCGCAGCTCGAGACTTGAAACTGGACGTCCCTGGTGACCTGTCCGTTACAGGTTTCGATGACATCTCGCTGGCTGCCCTTGTTGTGCCAAGGCTGACAACCATCCGCCAGCCGACCGCCGCTTTGGCACGCACGGTTATTGATCGGATCTTCGAACCCGCAGACGCCACCGGAGATGAAGAAATCTCCGGCGACCTTGTCATCCGGGAATCAACAGCGGCTCTTTAAATCCCAAGATAGGCTTCACGGATACGCGGATCGGCGATCAGTTCATCGGAGGGACCGGAAAGCGTGATCCTGCCGGTTTCCATGACATAACCTCGATCGGCGATCTTGAGAGCGCCAAAAGCGTTCTGTTCAACCAGCAGAACGGTCACTTCCTTTTCCCTCAGGGACTTCACCACATCGAAGATTTGCGCGACCAATAAAGGCGCCAGACCCATCGAAGGTTCATCCAGCAATAAACAATGCGGCCGCCCCATCAAGGCACGGGCAATCGCCAGCATCTGTTGTTGCCCACCGGAAAGGCCACCCGCTGCCAGGTTCCGCTTTTCCCGCAGGATTGGGAACATCTGGAAGGCGTCTTCCATGTCCTTTTCGACCCGATCATCCGTAAATAGAAACGCGCCGAGACGCAGATTTTCTTCAACCGTGATGTTCGTGAAAATCTGGCGCCCCTCCGGCGATTGCGACAATCCACGTTTCAAACGCTTGTAGGCGGGCACGGTTGTCAGCGCATCGCCGCGAAACCGGATGTCTCCGCCGGTGACTGCCTGCGTCCCGGACAAGCATTTCAGCAAAGTGGTTTTGCCCGCTCCATTGGCGCCGACCACAGTTACGATCTCTCTGGATGTCACTTCCAGATCGATCCCGTGCAGCACCTCGATATGACCATAGGCCGATCGCAGGCCCTCAACCGTCAACATGGGCGGGCTCCTCTTCCGTGCCGAGATAGGCGGCAATCACATCCGGGTTCCTGGAGACGTCCTCCGGCGTGCCTTCAGCGATCTTTTCGCCGTGATCCAGCACCACGATGTGATTGGAGATCCGCATCACCATTTTCATATCGTGCTCCACGAGCAGGATCGCGATGCCGGACTTGGCGAGCTCCGCAATCAGCTCATCGATCTCTTCCGTCTCGACCGCATTGCAGCCAGCAGCCGGTTCATCCAACAGAAGAACCTGCGGCCCAACGGCCAGGGCACGCGCGATCTCAAGGCGCTTGAGCGCACCATATGAAAGGTTCCCGGCCTCTTCCTCGGCAGCCTTTGACAGATGCACCTTTTCAAGAAACAGCAGCGACTGTTCGCGCACTTCCGCAGACCGCCGCCGGGCAGAGGGGAGCGACCACAGATCAGCCCAAACGGACGGATTTTCCGTCAGATGAAATCCGGCGACCACATTTTCCAGAACCGTCATTTCCTGAAAAATCTGCAGGTTCTGAAAAGTCCGTGTTAGCCCCTTTTCCGCGAGAAGGTGCGGAGCCTTGGCGGTCACGTCCGCCCCGTTCAGTTTCACGTGACCCGCATCCGGCAAATAGACACCGGAGATCATGTTGAAGAGGGTTGTTTTGCCAGCCCCGTTTGGTCCGATGACCGATACGATTTCACCCGGTTTGACTGAAAACCCGACATCGTTCACCGCCCGGAGCCCGCCGAAACTGATGCCAAGGCCGCTGATTTCGAGAATGCTCATCAGACACCCCTCCATCTGATACGCGCTGCAAGGGACGGCAGAAGGCCAAGCGGCAGGAAGATCATCACCAGGATCATCACGAGACCAAGCACCAGATGCTCATAGTCGTGGAACACGGTCAGAATCTGCGGCAAGAGCGTCAGAACAGCTGCGCCGAATGTTGCACCGAGGACCGAGCCGACACCTCCGAGCACAGCCATGGTAACCATTTCCACCGAGTGCATGAAACCCGCGACATCCGGTGTGATAAAACCGTTCTGCAAGGCCAGAAGCGATCCGCCGACCGACGCGTAGACAGCTGAGATGATGAACGCTTGCAGCTTGAAACGCGCGACATCAATGCCGACGGTTTGTGCTGCAGTCTCTGACCCGTGCAGGGCCCGCATCGCCCGCCCGGTCGCGCTCTGGTAGAGATTGAGTGCAATCCAGATCCCGATCAAAAGCGCGGCCGCATTAAAGATGTACCAGAATTCGCCACCGGACAGACGAAGCCCTATGTCCCTGAGGATTGGACGCAGACCAAGACTTGGAACGGACATTCCATCCGGGCCACCGGTCAATCCGCGTTCATTGGAGAGCACCATGGAGACCAGAATACCAAATCCAAGCGTTGCAACGCCGAGATAGTAGCCCTTCAAGCGCAGAATTGGGCGGCCGATCAGAAGGGCGAGCACAGCAGAAATCGCAGCGCCGAGCAGAATGGCCAGGACCGGCGGGATGCCGAGATGAACCGGTGCCAAGGCGCAGGCGTATGCGCCAATCCCGGCGAACCCCGCGTGCCCCAAACTGATCTGTCCGGCGTATCCGATCAGGATCACCAAGCCGACCACGGATAGAGCATTCACGAATACAAGCGCGCCAACACGGTAGTAGTATCCGGACGGGAAAAAGGCCGGCAGGATGACAATGATTGCGGTCAGGATGGCGAGCTGAATCCATTTGTTTTTGAGTGTCATCACCTAGACCCTTTCTGTCGTCTTTTGACCGAATAGGCCCTGTGGCATGACAAAAAGCACAGCAAGGATCACGACAAAGGCGACCGCTTCCTTGTACTGGGAGGAGATGTATCCAGCCGTTAGGGCTTCAAACAGGCCGAGCAGCAACCCGCCGACCAAAGCCCCTTTCGGATTTCCCATGCCGCCGAGCATTGCAGCCGCAAACCCTTTGAGGGCGAGGCCGACACCGACGTCATAGCTCACCAGGGTGATTGGTGTGACCAGAACACCGGCCAACGCACCGATGGCCGCCGACAAGGCGAAGGACAACGTCATGACGAAACCGGTGTTGATGCCGACGAGCTGTGCGGCCAGCCGATTGTTCGCCGTTGCCAGAACTGCTTTGCCCAAAAGCGTACGCGTGAAAAACAGCCACAGCGCTGTGAAAATCGCAATGGCTCCGCCAATCACCCAAAGGCTCTGCGGCAGCAGCGTCGCGCCGAGAAGATGGATCGGATCATCCCCGGAGAACGCTGGCAGACGGTGCAACTGCTTGTCGAACAGGACCTGTGTCGCACCGCGGATCAGGATCGAGGCCCCGATGGTAATGATGATCAGGGAGACAACCGGCGCGCCCCGCGCAGGCTCGATCGCGAACTTGTTCAGCGCCACACCAATGGCTGCTGTTGCCACGATTGCAATCAAAGCCGCCAAGGGCAACGGCAGACCCGCATCGAAAGCGAAAACGGTGATCATGCCGCCAAGCATGACGAATTCGCCCTGGGCAAAGTTCACCACGTCCGAGGCGTTGTAAATGATGGTGAAGCCAAGCGCGACAAGGGCGTAGACCGCGCCGACGGTCAAGCCGGAAAAGACGAACTGCATCAATGCGTCCATCGACGTCTCCTAAGCGGGATTTTGTGTGCAAGGTTGGAAGCCGGACTTGTTGCCCGGCTTCCGAAAGAAACATCAGTCGATCGAAGTCCACTTGCCGTCGCGAATTTCGAGCATGCGGAACGCACTAAGATCGAGCCCCAGGTGATCATCCGGGCTGAAAGTGTAGGTGCCGGTCGTGCCGACCATGCCGTTGGTTGCTTCAAGAGCATCACGGATCGCACTTGGATCCGAGCTGCCTGCACGGGCCATTGCATCCGTCATCAGCCGGAAGGCATCATGCGCATAGCCGCCAAAGGTCGAAACCGCTTCGCCGTATTCTTCCTCGTACGCAGTCTTGTAAGCGATCACCACTTCCTTCTGCGGATCCCCCTCTTCCATGATGTCTGCAATGAGCAGCGCGGTGCCTGGAAGACGCACACCTTCAGCAGCCTCCTTTCCGGCCAGCTCAATGAAACCATCGGAGGCAACTCCATGGCTTTGGTAAAGCGGCAGATCAATCCCAAGCTGGGCATAGTTCCGGGTGACGATGGCCGGCCCCTGACCGAAGCCCGGATTCAGAACGGCCTCAACACCATCGGTAGACTTGATCTTGGTAAGCTGCGGGGTCATGTCAGCGTCCTGACGGGAGTAGGTCTCTTGCACCAGGATATTGACACCATAGTTGCCAGCAACATCAACGCATTGGGCTTCCATCGACGCGCCAAATCCGCCGGTACCGGAAATCATTCCGATCTTGGTGATGCCGTTCTTCTGCATATCCGTGAAGATCTTCTCACAGGCCATGCGGTCGGTATGCGGTGTCTTGAAGACATACTCGCGCACCGGATCAATGATTTGGATTGCACCAGCGAGTGAGATGAAAGGAATACCCTCATCTTCGGCAACCGACAGGATGGACATGGTCGTACCCGTCGTGGACCCGCCAATGATGGCAACAACTTCATCATCTTCCACCAGCCGCGTTGCAAAGGTGCGCGCCTTGTTCGGATCCCCGCCATCGTCGTAAATCACCAGCTCGATCTTTTCACCGTTGATCCCACCCTTGGCGTTGAGATCATCAACGAGCATGTAAAGGGTCTTTGCTTCCGGGTCACCGAGAAAGGCAGCAGGGCCGGACGCGGACAGGCTGGCACCCAACTTGATGTCGGCGGCGGCGCCTGTGACTGTTCCCAGAACCATCAAGGTGGCGAGAGCTGTATTGGTAACGTTCATGATTTCCTCCCAGAGTGTGAAAATTCCGAAGTGACGGGCAGCCGGGGTCAGCTGCTGTGAGAGCTCCGGTCAGTGATGCGACGAAAACGGCTGAGGTGAGCAAATGCTCTGCCGGCCACGCTTTGCTGATCATTGCGGATCGAATTGGAGACGCCGGTTGACCTGGGTTTTGCCGGGCGGGGCAGCGGAATGCTGTGTCGGTTTGCCGGTTTAGAAAACACTGAAACCAACATTCGAACGCTCTGGTCCCCGATCACCGAGAACGCAGCGCTCAACATTCGGTAATGCCGGCCAAGCAGTTTTGGCATAATGTCTCCTCCCAAGTCCGTAACGAGCGTTACGCCTCAGTTCTTATAATTGACCGACCGGACGGTTTATGCAACGATTTGTTTTGTCGGCATCGTGAGAAAATGATGTCAGGGAGAGAAAAATGTCGGAAATTCAGACTGTTATTTCGGAAATAAATAAAGGCGTTTTGAAGCTAACGCTCAATCGTCCGGACAAACTCAACTCGTTTAACGAGGAAATGCACCGGTCATTTCGCGCAGAAATTGAGCGCGCGCATTCCGAAAAAGCAGTCCGCTCGGTATTGTTGACAGGATCCGGGAGGGGCTTTTGTGCCGGGCAGGATCTCGGCGACCGGGACCCGAGAAAAGGCGGAGAACGCTCAGATCTCGGACATACGATCGAGACATTTTACAATCCGACCCTGCGCCTGATCCGCAGCCTGGAAAAACCAATCGTCTGCGCGGTGAATGGCGTGGCTGCTGGTGCAGGAGCAAACATCGCCCTTGCCTGTGACATCGTTCTGGCGGCACGCTCGGCAAAGTTTATCCAGGCCTTTTCCAAGATAGGACTGATCCCGGATGCTGGCGGCAGCTGGTCTCTGCCCCGCATTCTAGGAGAACCACGTGCTAAAGCTCTCGCCCTCCTTGGGGAACCGCTACTGGCCGAACAGGCCGAAAGCTGGGGCCTGATCTGGAAAGCGGTCGATGATGCTGCTCTCCTTGAAGAGGCGACCGCACTGGCTGAGAAGCTGGCTGCTGGCCCTACCGTCGGACTGGGCCTCACCAAACGTCTCATTCAGGCCGCCGCCGATCAGGATCTCGACACGCATCTCGACATGGAGCGGGATTGCCAGCAGACAGCAGGCTTCACCGACGATTATGCTGAAGGTGTAATTGCGTTTTTGGAAAAACGCCCTGCACAGTTTCGCGGTGAATGACATGAAACACATATCTGAATTCAGCCCGCAGCAGCTGGCAGAAACCTGCGCCAAGCTGATGTGGGAGGAGGACAACGCCTCTCAGAAGCTCGGCATGAAACTGCTTCACGTGGCGCCAGGCGAAGCAGATATCTCCATGACCGTGACGAAGGACATGACCAACGGCCATGGCAACTGTCACGGCGGCTATATCTTTGCGTTGGCCGACAGTGCCTTCGCTTTTGCCTGCAACACGTACAATCAAGTCACCGTCGCCCAGCACTGTTCGGTCACCTACATCGCTCCGGGCAGTCTGAACGATCTCTTGACCGCCTCGGCACGTGAGGTCTCCCGTACCGGACGCTCCGGCATTTACGACATCAGCGTAGCCCGTGGCGACGGAACCGTAATCGCCCAATTTCGCGGCCACTCCCGCACTATCAATCGCACCTTTTTGCCAACAGAATAACTGCCGGCCTGACCAGCACCTTGTGGAGGAAACACATGATCGATCTCACACCGGATCGCGCCACTCTGGACCCCATCGAAATTGCAAGCCGTGACGAGATTGCAGCCCTTCAGGAAAAGCGCCTCGCCTGGACGCTGTCCCACGCCTACGACAACTCTTCGTTCTTCAAGATGCGCTTTGATGAACACGGCGCGCATCCGGGTGATTTCAAAACTCTGGCAGACATGGCGAAATTCCCTTTCACCGTGAAACAGGATTTGCGCGACACTTATCCGTTCGGCATGTTCGCGACACCGCGTGAAGACCTCGTCCGGATCCACGGCTCCTCCGGCACCACAGGCAAGCCGACGGTGGTCGGATATACCGCCAATGACATTTCCAACTGGTCAGATCTGATTGCCCGCTCCATCCGCGCAGCCGGGGGGCGCAAAGGCAACATCCTGCACAATGCCTATGGTTATGGCCTCTTCACCGGCGGGCTTGGCGCCCACTATGGTGCGGAAAAACTTGGCTGCACGGTCGTCCCGATTTCCGGTGGCATGACAGAGCGTCAGGTCACTCTGATCGAAGACTTCAAGCCGGACGTCATCATGGTAACGCCGTCCTACATGCTGTCCATTTTGGACGAATACCGGCGCCGTGGCCTCGACGCCCGTCAAAGCTCGCTGAAGGTTGGCATTTTCGGCGCAGAGCCGTGGACAAATGCCATGCGACAGGAAATCGAACAGGCCTTCGACATGCATGCCGTCGACATTTATGGCCTCTCGGAAATCATGGGCCCTGGCGTTGCCCAAGAGTGTGTTGAGACCAAGGACGGCCTCCATGTTTGGGAAGACCATTTCTATCCGGAAATCATCGATCCGGTGACGGAAGAGGTCCTGCCAGACGGTGAGATGGGTGAATTGGTCTTCACGACACTGACCAAGGAAGGCCTGCCGATGGTCCGCTACCGGACCCGCGACCTGACCCGCATCCTGCCAGGAACTGCCCGCTCCATGCGCAGAATTGAAAAAATCACCGGTCGCAGCGACGACATGATCATCCTGCGCGGCGTCAATGTTTTCCCGACCCAGATCGAGGAGCAGATCCTGAAATGTGAAGGTATTGCGGCGCATTTCCATATCGAGCTCGTCCGTTCTGGCCGCATGGATGCGATGATCGTTCATGGAGAAGCGATGCCGGATGCCAGCAGCAGCGAGGCAAGGGAAGCGTCGGCCAAAGAGCTGGCACACCACATCAAATCAACAATCGGGATTTCTTCAAAAATCGAGATCCACGAACCGGATAAACTGCAGCGCTCAGAAGGCAAAGCCAAGCGGGTTATCGACAACCGGCCCAAGGACTGAATCAGTCGTCGCTTTTCTATCCCCAATGAGTTGAAGCCGGCCAGGCATTGGTCGGCTTCGCTCTACATTGACTTAAAAAAGGCATTGAGTTGCTATGGCGGCACCGTGTCAAGAAATGGAGCTCCAAACACATGGCGAGAACCCGCGCCAATGATTTTGAGGAAAAACAGCATGGCCTTCTGCTGACGGCAGCCAATGTCTTCGCAACACAAGGCATGGAGAAGGCCTCCATGGCGCAGATCGCTCAGGAAGCCGGCGTTTCAAAATCCCTGCTCTATCACTACTACCCGTCGAAAGACGCGCTGATTTTCGAGATTATCCATTCTCACTTGGCAATCCTCAACAAGGCACTGGAGGAAGCAGACGATCCGACCCTACCACCGGAAGACCGGCTACAGACTCTCGTGATGACCGTTCTTGATTCCTACCGGGGAGCCGATGATCAGCATAAGGTACAGCTCAATGCAGGCCCCGCGTTGTCGGACGAACAAAAGAGTGAAATCGTCGCAATCGAGCGGCGCATTGTCCGGCACTTTTCCAATGCCTTGAAGGACATCCATCCGCACCTCGACACCCCAGACCGCCCCCTCCTCATGCCCGTGACAATGTCGCTCTTCGGTATGATGAACTGGGTCTACATGTGGTTCAAGGAAGGTGGGCCGATCTCGCGCGAAGACTACGCCAAGGTCGCCACCACCTTGATCCTGGAAGGCGTCAAGGCAGTCCGCTGAATGGCTTGCCGGTCACGCTTCACCAGCTGACCGGCAACACCAAATGGTTTTATGCCGCCTGCGGCCAGGTCTTGGCGACCATGGTCAGGACGTCGTATTGGGCGACGACTTCGTCCTTCTGGTTGGTCACCTGGCAGTCCCAGCGCACCTCGCCGTGATCGGCGTTCTCGCGCGGATTGATTTCCTTGCATGTAAGGCGGACTTTCAGGCTGTCGCCGAAGTAGACCGGCGTCAGGAACCGGAGATTGTCGACGCCATAGTTGGCGAGAACCGGACCCGGCTCCGGATCCACAAACAGACCTGCAGCGAAGGACGCGATCAGATACCCATGGGCGACCCGATCCTCAAAGAACGGATTTGCCTTGGCCGCTTCGCTGTCCATATGCGCGTAAAAGGTGTCACCGGTAAACTCTGCGAAATGTTCAACGTCTTCCAGCGTTACTTCGCGTGCCTTTGTGGCAATCTGATCGCCAATCTTGAGCTCGGCAAGCGATTTGCGGAACGGATGGACGTCGGTGCGCACAGATGCTCCATCGACCCATTGCCCGGTCACCGCGGACAACATTTCCGGTGTGCCCTGAATAGCAGAGCGCTGCATGAAGTGCTTCACACCGCGCATGCCGCCCATTTCTTCGCCGCCACCTGCCCGGCCCGGGCCACCGTGAACAAGCGGTGCCAATGGTGAGCCGTGTCCTGTAGAGGATTTCGCGGATCCGCGATTGCCGATCAACACGCGACCGTGGAACGGCGCAAGACCAGTGACCACGTCATGAACCAGCGCCCCATCATTGGAAAACAATGAGGATGCAAGTGAGCCCCGGCCTTTGCGGGCTAGTTCCACAGCTTCCTGGTTGTCTTCATAGGACATGATGGTCGCAACCGGCCCGAAGGCTTCAACGGAGTGGACGATCTCAGCGTCGAGCGGTTTGGCGCAGCGAAGCAGTAGCGGCGCCATGAAGGCACCGCGTTCTGCTTCGCCGGAAACCAGGTCAACGGTGTCCAAAGATCCGGACACAATCTCCGCTTCAGTGGCCAGTTCGGCGACCTTTGCCTTGACGCCATCGCGGTCCTTCAGGGAGACAATTGCCCCCATACGTACGGCATCATCATCCGGCAAACCAACTTTCGTCTTGGAAAGCCGGGCGGAAATTTCTTCGACCGCCGCCTGCTCGTGTATCTTCGGAACGATGATCCGTCGAATAGCCGTGCATTTTTGGCCCGCCTTGACAGTCATCTCGTTTGCGACTTCGCGCACGAAAAGATCAAACTCGTCCGTCCCTGGACCGGCATCCGCACCCAGAATGGACGCGTTCAAACTGTCGGCTTCCATAGTAAAGCGGACAGAATGCTTGAGGATCGCGGGACTGGATTTCAGTTTTTGGCCGGTGGATGCGGAGCCTGTGAAGGTGACCACATCCTGTTCATTGACATGATCCAGAAGATCACCGGCTGACCCGGTCACGATCTGCAGCGCGCCTTCCGGCAAGAGGCCGGTTTCCAGCATCCGCCGCACCACAAGCTCTGTCAGATAAGCGGTTTGCGAGGCTGGTTTGACGATGCACGGCATGCCGGCGATCAGGGACGGTGCGATCTTTTCCAGCATCCCCCAGACCGGGAAGTTGTAGGCATTGATGTGCACGGCAACGCCGATAAAAGGCGAAAGGATGTGCTGTGCCACAAAGGATCCGTCGCGGGACAAGACTTCCACCGGCCCCTCGGTCAGTACCTTGGTATTCGGCAACTCGCGGCGGGCCTTTGACGCAAAAGTCAGCATCGTGCCGATGCCGCCTTCAATGTCGATCCAGCCGTCCCGGCGCGTTGCACCGGTCGCAAAGTTCTCCAGATAGAACTCTTCCTTGAGCTCCATCAGCTTCAAGCCGACGGCCTTCAGCATCAAAGCCCGCTCGTGGATCGTCATGGCTCTCAGCGCCGGTCCACCCTTGGCCCGCCCCCACGCAAGTGCCGCCTTGAAATCGAGCCCCTCGGTCCCGATCAGCGCGTGAACGTTTCCGGTGGCAGCATTCAACACAGGTTGGCCGTCGCCGTCTCCGCGGCGCCAGGCGCCCTCCACATAGCTTTCCAAACGGCGCGCCGTCGTCCCCATGGCCATTCTGGATTTCCCTTTATGTTTTTTTATTTGTTGAGCTTCAGTTCATTGAGCCGCTCGTTGGCATCAGCTTGCCAGGCGGCTCGAAGCGTTTCGTTTTCCGTCTGGCGCAAGCCCATCTGCTTGAGCCGGTCAAACCGCTCCGACTTGGCCGGACCAAAGGTTTCAGAAACCTTGGGCAACCAATAGGCAACAGACGACTGCGCTTCAAGGCGCGTTGCCTCGTCGGCAGCCAGAACCTGAAGCCCCTCCAGGCCGAGTTCCATGTGACGCTGTTCCCGCGGCAAGATCTTGCGGAACACTTCGCCAAGCGGCTGGTAAGAGGTTTGGCTGAGATCCTTGAGTTGGTGCACGGTCGCGAGCCCCATCAGGAAGTTCATGACGACAGCGTCTGTCCAGCCTTGCAGCGGGTAATGAAAGACAGACAACCGCATATCTCCGCCCTGGCGTTTTGCATCCACCTGTGCATCCCGCGGCTGACGGGCGGACCACGAGTGCGCGTTGTTATAGAGCGCCTTGTCAGTTCCAAAGTCGCTCATCAGGTCCAGCACCTGCTCGGCATGATCGACCTTCTCCAGTGTGATCCGGCTGGCCGCGATCCGTTCCTTCAGGCCCGGCGCCCAATTGATAGCGTCGGCGAACCCGGCAGACCCGGCAAGTTCACTGTCGACAAAAGACGACATCAAACGCAGGAGTTCGGCGCGGTAGCGCGGCGGGACGTTGTTTGGCGACGTCAACTTGCCGCCCCGGGCGAGGTAATCGACCAAGGGCATGGTGTCTTCGTCCAGAACGGCTTCATTCGTCATAGCTGATCACCACCTTGTCCGAGACCGGGATGCATTGGCAGGAGAGGACATAACCTGCACGGACTTCATAGTCCTCCAGCGCATGGTTCACTTCCATCTCCACCTCGCCTTCAATGACCTTTGCCCGGCAGGTGGAACACACCCCGGCCTTACAGGAATAGGGCGCGTCCATTGAATTCGCGATGGCCGCCTCAAGCACTGAGTTGCCGTTTTTCTCCATCTGGAAATTCCGCGTGCTGCCATCGAGAGTGACCGAAACCTCACACGTCCCGGCACCTGTCGCAGTTGCTTGCGACAGGGCGCGCGCTTTTGCACGTCCGGGCTGGGAGGAGGCAAACAACTCGAACCGGATCTGTTCGTCGGCAAGACCGTGCTTGCGCAGGCTGTCCGCGATGGTCAGCATCATCGGCTCCGGGCCGCAGATAAAAGCTGTATCGACCTCTTCGGCATCGACCCATAGACGGAACAAGAGATCCATCTTTTCCGCATCGATCCGACCGGTGAAGAGATCGATGTCCTGGGTTTCCGTTTCCAGAATATGGATCACCGAGAAACGGCCAAGATAGGTGTTCTTTAGATCTTCCAGTTCCTCGCGGAACATGATTGAGCTGGTCTGACGATTGGCGTAAATCAGCGTAAATGTGCTCTTTGGCTCGCGCGCCAGAACCGTCTTGATGATCGAGAGGACCGGTGTGATGCCTGACCCACCGGCAAAGCCGAGATAGCTTTTAGCTTTCTCCGGCTCCAGTTCGGTAAAGAACCGGCCCATTGGGGGCATGACATCAAGGCGGTCGCCAACTTTCAGCTCTTCATTGGCCCAGGTCGAAAACGCTCCGCCCTCAACCCGTTTGATCCCGACCTTCAGGCATCCGTCATCCTTGCCCGCGCAGATCGAATAGGATCGGCGCAACTCCTTACCGTCGAAGTCGCGGCGAAACGTCAGGTACTGCCCCTGAATGAAGTCAAAAGCGTCTTGATCTGCGGCGTCGGGCTTCAGCGTGACCACAACGGCATCGCGGGTATCGCGGCGGATATCGGTAACTTGTAGCGGGTGAAATCGTGCCATAGGCGAAACCCTCCTCCTGGGTGTCAAATGCACTTGAAATAATCGAACGGTTCCAGACAGTCCTTGCAGCGCCAGGCGGCCTTGCACGGTGTCGACCCGAACTGGCTGACCCGCTCGGTGTGAGCTGAGCCGCATCTTGGGCAGGGAACCACGAGATTTGTCTGGCCGGACAAGCGGGCCGCCTTCGCGCCCATGCCATCGGCAGCGGTTCCGTCGATCGGCGGCGCAATGCCAAACTGTTTCAGTTTCTCACGCGCTTCAGGCGTCACCCAGTCAGTTGTCCAGGGCGGTGAGAGGCGGCGTTCCAGACGCACATTCTCCATGCCCTTTTCGCGCAGCTTGTCCTCGATCATCAGATCGATGACAGCCGTTGCAGGACATCCCGAATAAGTCGGGGTGACCGCCACCACGAGAGTATCGCCGTCATAACGAACATCGCGGACAATACCGAGCTCGGTGACCGAGACAACGGGGATCTCCGGATCCGGGACTTCGGCAAGCCAGTCCCAGACTTGCTCAGCCGAGGTGGTTTGAGGTGCGGGCATGGCGGACTTTCCTACCAGCTCGCGCCCGGGTAGGCGCGTTGCAGGAACTGCATCTCCGCAAGGATGTACCCAAGATGCTCAGTATGCCGGCCCTGCTTGCCGCCCTTATGAACGAAACCAGCTGTCTCGGGCGCTTTCAGCGTCGCCTCATCCAGGATCTCACGCACGGAAGTTTCCCAGTCCGCTTTCAGATCCTCTGGTTTCGGCGCAATACCGGCTTCAGCTACGGCCGTATCCAGTGCATCACCTTCGAACATCTCGCCCGTGTAAGGCCACAAGAGGTCCAGGGCGTCCTGCATTCTGCGATGGCTCTCCGGTGTCCCGTCGCCCAGCCGGACAACAAGATCAGACGCCCGCTCCAGGTGATAGCTCACTTCTTTCAGAGCTTTTGCGGCAATTTCGGCAACGCGCGGGCTCTTTGAGTTCTCTGCAAGCCAGGAGAGCAGCAGGTGATGATAGGCGTCGAACAGAAACTCCCGCATCACCGTGACGGCCATGTCACCCTTCGGAAGTTCAACGAGCAAAACATTGCGGAACTTGAAGGCATCGCGCAGATAGGCGAGCTTGTCCGCGTCGCGCCCCTCACCTTCAACCTCACCTGCAAGACCAAGCCACATCTGCGTGTGGCCGATGAGGTCGAGCGCTGTGTTGGCAAGGGCGATGTCTTCTTCCAGAACCGGACCATGACCGCACCATTCGGACGTCCGGTGGCCAAGAATTAGCGCATTGTCGCCCATGCGGCAGAGCCATTCAAATAAGGCCGGTTTCAGCTCAGCATCGGAAACGAACGGATCCTGAGTGGCACCGGAAACTGCAATTTGATCGCTCATCACATTTTCCCCACTTCTTCCGGAATATCGAAGAAGGTCGGATGGCGATATGTCTTGCTTTCGGCCGGGTCGAACAACGGGCCCTTTTCGGACGGGCTGGACGCTGTGATCTCCTTGGACGGCACCACCCAGATGGAAACACCTTCCTTGCGGCGGGTGTAGACATCCCGGGCGTGGTTAATCGCCATCTCCGCATCCGGCGCATGCAGGCTACCGACGTGACGGTGGTTCAGGCCATGCTGACCGCGGATAAACACTTCCCAGAGCGGCCACTCTTTCTTGCTCATGACTGTCTCTCCCTCAATCGTCTTGTCGGTTATTCTGCGGCCACGGAGGCAGCCTGACGGCGGTCTGCCGCCTTGTCGGCATAAGCGTTCAAGCCATCGCGGAACCACTCGCCGTCATCCCAGGCCTTGACCCGCGCTTCCAGCCGTTCTCGGTTGCACGGACCATTGCCCTTGATCACTTCAAAGAACTCGTTCCAATCCGGCTCGGCGAAGTCGTAGCCTTGCTTCTCCTCGTTCCAGGCGAGCGTTTCATCTGGAACGGTCAGCCCGAGATACTCGGCCTGCGGCACGGTCTCGTTGACGAACTTCTGGCGCAATTCATCGTTGGTGTTGATCTTGATCTTCCAGGCCATCGATTGGGCGGAGTGGACGGAATCCTTGTCGGACGGACCAAACATCATCAGCGACGGGTACCAAAACCGATTCAGGGCATCCTGTGCCATTTCCTTCTGCTCCGGCGTGCCGAAAGCCATCTTCATCATTATGGAATAACCCTGACGCTGGTGGAAACTTTCCTCCTTGCAGATCCGGATCATCGCGCGGGAATAGGGCCCGAAGGATGTCCGCTGCAGCGGCACCTGGTTCATGATGGCAGCGCCGTCGACCAGCCAGCCAACCGCGCCCATATCGGCCCAGTTCAGTGTTGGGTAGTTGAAGATCGAAGAGTATTTCATTTTGCCGGAATGCAGAGCCTCAAAAAGCTCATCCCGGCTGACGCCCAGTGTCTCGGCCGCTGAATAGAGATAAAGCCCATGCCCGGCTTCGTCCTGAACCTTTGCAAGGAGAATAGCCTTGCGCTCAAGGGTCGGTGCACGGGTAATCCAGTTGCCTTCCGGCAGCTGGCCAACGATTTCGGAATGCGCATGCTGACCAATCTGACGGATCAAGGTCTTGCGATAGCCTTCCGGCATCCAGTCCTTCGGCTCGATCTTTTCACCGTTATCGATCCGCTCCTGAAAAGCCTGCTCTTCGGGCGACATTTCCTCGCGGGACTTCAGAGCGTCAGATTTCACAAGCTGTGCGTACATGCCACTTCCTCCAACTGTGCCGGACTTAAATCCAGCGCGTTCCGATTGGGCTTTCCTCAAAGCGACCGCCTGCTTTCAAAGCAACCGGCACCGTCCCGAGCCCTTCAAATCCAATTTACACCCGCTCCAGAACGAGCGCGATCCCCTGACCAACACCGACACACATGGTGCAAAGCGCATACTGCCCACCGGTCCGCTGTAGCTGATTGGCGGCGTGCAGGACCAGCCGCGATCCGCTCATGCCGAGTGGATGGCCAATGGCAATGGCCCCGCCGTTGGCATTCACGTGGGGTGCATCATCGGGCAAACCAAGCTCACGCAAAACTGCGAGCGATTGGGACGCAAAAGCCTCATTGAGTTCAATCACATCCATTTGCTCAAGCGTCAGACCTGCGAGGCCCAGAACCTTTTGCGTCGCCGGCACCGGACCAATGCCCATGACACGTGGCGGAACGCCGGCTGCTGCCATGGCGACAATGCGGGCCTTGGGCGTCAGCCCATTCGCACTTGCGGCTTCTTCCGAAGCGATCAGCGCTGCAGCGGATCCATCGTTGACCCCGGACGCATTTCCAGCCGTAACTGTTAAATCAGGCGCGTTTACGCCACGCAGTTTTGCCAAGGCCTCGACACCCGTGCCCGGCCGCGGATGTTCATCCATATTAACGACAATCGGATCGCCTTTGCGTTGCGGGATCGAAACCGGAACGATTTCATCCTTAAAAACACCGGCTTCTTGAGCTGCGGCCCATCGGCGTTGACTTTCCGCTGCAAACTTGTCCTGGTCCTCGCGGGAGATCTCGTAATCCTCGGCCACATTGTCCGCCGTCTCCGGCATTGAATGCGTGCCGAAAGCCTTTTCCAGTTTCTTGTTCTTAAAGCGCCAGCCAATAGTGGTGTCATACATCTCGGCATTGCGCGAAAACGCTGTCGTCGCTTTGCCGACAACAAACGGTGCCCGGCTCATACTTTCAACACCGCCCGCAAGCATCAACTCAGCATCTCCGGCCCGGATCGCGCGCGCGGCCATGCCGATGGCATCCATCCCGGATCCACATAGCCGGTTCACTGTTGTGCCAGGAACGGAGACCGGCAGCCCGGACAAAAGCACAGCCATACGGGCAACATTGCGGTTGTCTTCGCCAGCCTGATTGGCACAGCCGAGGATCACATCAGCAACAGCCTCCCAATCGACACTAGGGTTGCGCTCCTTCAGGGCCTGGAGAGGAATCGCTGCCAGATCATCTGTACGTACTGGAGACAGGGCTCCGCCATACCGGCCGATAGGCGTGCGCACGGCGTCGCAGATGAAGGCATTTGGCATTTGTCTCTCCCATTTCGCGATCTATCAGGCATTCGCCGACCGATCGGTCAGCGTTGTATACCACCAAAGCATCACACTTAGAACTGTTTTTTGAAAAAAATGTGATACTTTGATTTTTATAACTGTCTTTCAGCCACTTAAATCAAACACCGATCTGTTCGGTACGGCTTACAGAACGGTTTGGACGGGCATCCAGATACGACTGTGGCACCGAACCACGTTATGCGGCAGAACTCTCGGGAATTTGACTGATGTTTTACGTATAAGCACGTAGGATTAAGCAAGAAATAACTGGCATTTTTGCAAAAAAATCGATATTATCACACTCATGAATATTCAGCCTCATATCGACCCGGCTCAAGAACCGTCTGCCACCCAGCGCGCCTATCTCGCGATACGGCAGATGATTCTCACCGGAGAAATCCCGCCCGGCGAAAAACTGAAAATCGAAAACCTGCGCAAGAAGCTGGATATGGGCGGTTCACCGATCCGCGAGGCTCTGACCTTGCTTGTATCGGACCTTCTAGTCGAAAGACTGGATCAACGTGGCTTTCGGAGTGCGGAGGTTGGCCGGGAAAACTTTGCCGAAATCCTGAAACTCCGGTGCCATCTGGAAGAGATGGCGCTGCGGGAAAGCATTGCCCATGCTGATCAGGTTTGGGAAGACAACCTGGTCATCAGCCACCACCGGATGATGCGCGAACCACGCAACAATGTTGAGCGGTTCGAGGATCTGCACAAGACGTTCCATATGAACCTTCTCGCAGCCTGCACCTCGAAGGTTCTCCTGAAGTTCTGCAATCAGCTCTATGATCTCAATATCCGGTACCGTTATCTGGCCGGCAGGGCATTGGACTATTCGACCCGTGATATCGGCAGCGAACACACTGCGATCATGAATGCAGCTGTCGACCGCGACACAGAAACCGCATGCCATCTATTGCTCGACCACTACCAGCGCACTGGTGCTTTTTTGGAAAGACTCTTCACTTCCGAAGCCGCCGAGTAGAGAGCTAGTCCAGCTCTCAAAGAGTGGGTCAGGTATAAAAAAGGCGGGCCAAATGACCCGCCTTTATGCTGCGTAGCTATAGAACTTACTCCCGGACCAGAACCAGGTCGAAGTCTGCCAGGAGGTAGGTACCGTCCACCTTACCGGAGAGTTCAAAGCCGTCTGCCGGGAAGCTCCCAGCTGGCTTCTCGACATAGGTCATTACGAGATCTTCACGCACCCCGAACACGGTGTCCTCATCCAGATACGGATCATCATCTGGAAAAATCTCTGTAACGAGCGGTCGGAACCCCGGAGCCGTAACAATATAATGAAGGTGTGACGGGCGCCACGGATGGCGTCCGCTGGCCCGAAGAATATCGCCAACCGGGCCATCACTTGGAACCGTGTAACTCACCGGCTTTACAGACGTGAACGCATAACGGCCATCTGCGCCCGTGGTTTGGATCCCGTGGAAGGAGTAAGTATCCTGATCAGGGTCCTGACTGGAGTACAGACCATTCGGTGCCGTCTGCCAGATATCAAGTTCGGCACCCTCAATGGGATTTCCGTCCATGTCCCGCACGATACCTTGGGCAAGCAGGACTTGTTCCTTGAAATCACCACGCAGATCCCCGCCAATCGGAAGCGGTGGAGACCCCGTAATATGGAACGGCCCAAGCACACTGGAAGACGTGCCCTCAGGATGAGAGTGCAGCATGTCAACCAGCGAGGAGAGGCCCAGAACATCGGACAAAAGCACAAACTCGTGCCGTTCCTTGTCTGAGATATCTCCGGCCCACTCGAGGAACTCGATGCCCTTGCGCCATTCGGCATGAGTGAGGTTCGTCTCCCGGGCAAAGTTATGCAGATGGGTGACAAGGCTCTGCAATATCTCTCTGAGGCGCGGATCCGTATCCGGCCCGAAATAGTTCATGAAGACGTCAGTTATGTTGTCTTTGGTGACGCTGCGCATGGTGCTCCCCTTAGTTTAAGATGGCCAGGCTCAAGGACGGCCAGCGGATCAGAGCGATTAGAACGACCAGCATCACCAGCGCGAAGGGAAACGCGCCGATGAACACATCCTTCAAGGAAATCCTAGGGTCGTTGAGCGTTGCCTTGATCACAAAACACGAAATGCCGAGTGGCGGAGTTAGAAGTCCGATTTCCGCGCCGACCACCGTCACAATCCCGAACCAGACAAGGGACATGCCCATCGGTTCGACCAGCGGCAGGAACAAGGGCACCACGATGAGAATGATCGACGCGGTATCGAGAATGGTGCCAAGGAAAATCATCATCAGCACATAGATCACCATGACCCAAAAGAAGGTCATTTGCGTTTCCGTAAGGAGATCTCCGAGCTCATTCGGCAGGCCTGCGAGACCGAGCATCCGGCTGTAGATCGAGGCTGCGGTGATCAGGAAAAGGATGGACGCCGTGATGTGACCGGTTTCCAAAAGCGCTTGCCATAGCGACTGCAAGGTCAGCTTTTTCCGGAACGCGGCGATCAGCAATCCAAGAAGAGATCCTGCAGCACCTGCTTCGACCGGGGTTAGCCATCCGGTGTATATCCCGCCGAGAACCGCAACGATTAACAAGAGCGTTGGAATGGTTTTGTCGGCGATTTCCAGAGGGCTCATCCACTCTGTTTCATCCGATGTACGACCGCCGACATATTTTGGCGTGAAACGTCCCATCAAGAAGATCGCAACAACGTAAGCTGCCGCCAACATCAAGCCAGGAACAACACCGGCAAGGAACATATCGCCGACGCTTTGCTCAGCGACGAAGGAATAGATGATCAACATCGCCGATGGCGGAATGATCATCCCAAGGACCGACGACCCTGCCACCACCCCGACTGCGAAACGCGGGTTGTAGTTGAACGCCAGCATTTGCGGCACGGAAACCTTGGAGAAGACCGAAGCGGAGGCAATGGAAGATCCGGTCACTGCAGCAAAGACCGCATTGGCACCGACGGTCGCCATGCCGATCCCGCCCTTGACTCTCCGGAATCCGGAATTCATGACCTGATAAATATCGGCCCCAAGCCCTGCCTTGGAGACGATCAAACCCATGAATGTGAAGAGTGGCACGGTGGCGAAAGTGTATTCCATCACACTGTCGCCAATGGCTATTTTCAGAAGATTGATCGCGAGATCGAAGTTGTCCCGCATCAAGATGATGGAAACAAAAGACACCAGACCGAGCGCGATCGGGATATAGACGCCGAGATAGACGAGAACGACGATCGCGACGACGGACAGGGTACCGATTTCAAAAGGGGTCACGTCTTGTCCTTTGCCTCGTCCGGCAAACGTGTCTGGCCAAAGCCCTGATCACGTTTGAGAACCCTCAAAACAAACAGCACGGCACAGAGGAACGCACTAAGATAGATGGCCAGCTTGATCGGCCACCAAGGGGCAGTGAAGATACCGGGGACACCGAAGAAGTCTTTTGTCTCATACATTTCGACGAACTCCGGCCAAATTGCATAGGCAACCAAAGCCATGAAAACCGCCGAAGCAAAGTCGATCACCCTGCGGATCGTGTCAGCCAGTTTGGGCCGGGTTGTTCCCAAGATCGTCAGAAATCCATCGGAACGAGTGAGCCGGCTCATCCGGACAACATCAGGCAACTGCAGGAAGACGATCAGAACCATCGAGAACTGAACGACTTCGACGGCGCCCCGGAATGGCGCGTTGAAGAAGCCACGCGCCACCACATCATAATTGACCACCAGAACCAGACCGAGCACGATCAGGGTGCCAACTGCGTTAGCGCCGATCGCTACCCAGTTGGCTGCTGTTGCCAAGGCCTTAAGGCCGGTGTCCAGAAGACGCAGCATAGAGCTAATCCTGTACTCAAGCCTGCGGCTTACTGCGTCAGTTCCGCGGACCAGTCCCGGACCGGGGTATGGCCGGCTTCCTTCAGTTTGGCCGTATAGGACTTCAGCATGTCACTGCCTGGCTCGCCTTTTGTGTCGAGATCTGCAGCCCATTCGACCGCGATATTCGGCATGTTTGCGGCCCATTGTGCACGTTCAGCCGGGTCCATCTCGACGATCGTGCCGCCGGATTCCACATAAGCGGCACGGCTTGCTTCAGCGCGGTCCATGGCAACACCGGCCACGTGATCGCGATATGCAACAGCCACGTCCTGCAGCACCTCCTTGACTTCATCCGGGAGCTTGTCCCAGTAGTCCTTGTTCACGGTGATTGTTTTGGAATTCACCGCGCCGAGATCCGCTTTGAGCATATACGGTGCCACTTCAGCGATCTTGAAGGTTTTGGCAGCTTCAGGCCACAGCATCGCGTTGTCGACCAGTCCGGTCTGCAGCATGTTGTAGAAGTCCGTCAGCCCCCCGCGCACACCGGCGGCATTGTCGAGACCTTCCAGGTACCGCAAGTTCATGCCTGCACCGGCAACCTTGGATCCGCTCAAGTCGGACAGCGAGTTGATCGGCTCCTTGGAAAACACTTGGTAGGTGTCGAGCACCACGCCCGTTGCCAGATAGACCTGGTTTTGAGCCTCAAACTCCTTCTGCATGGTCGGGTATTTCTTGGCGATCTCGTCGACCGCTTTGGCAACAGCCCGGGCATCCGGCGCAATGAACGGTGTCACGGCGGACAAAGCCTGACTTGGCAGCTTGGATGAATGGAAGATCGTGGTGACAATCCCGATGTCGCCCAGGCCGAGCTTAACGCCCTCGAGAACGCCTTTCGGTTTGACGATTGACCCACCATAGCTCTCTTGCCAGTCGATCTTGTAGTTGCCTTTTTCAGCAAGGCGTTTGTCGACTTCAGGAATAAAGAAGTTTGTGAACTCCTTGACCCACATCGCACGGGCCGGATAGCCATCAATCACAACCGCCTTGATGGTTTCGGTCGCAAAAGACGGCATTGCAGTTGCGCTTAACGCGGCAAGAGCGATTACGCTCCGTCTGGTCAGTTTTCCGATCATCACATTTCCTCCCAAAACATCAGAGACTTCAGGCCTTGGCCCAAGTTGTCTCCATTGAGGTCCCCGACTGTTCAAACAGTTTGGACAGGGGACAGTACTTGGCGACTTCAGATCCGACGCGGTCGAGCTCCTCTTGCGAGACCGAACCATCGCTGGTCACCACCTGCCGCAACGCGACAAAGGGAACGTCGATCTCCTCCTCAAGAGTGACGCCCCGGCGATCGAATTCGCAGGTAATTTCGATTGTCAGGTGACCGATGTCGGCCCCCAGTTTGCTGGCACACTTGTGCCCGATTACATTTGTACAACCCGCCAGAGCGGCCAATGCAGCTTCTGTTGGCGCTGGTCCCAGATTTGTGCCACCTCGTGCCTCCGGTTCATCGATCTGAAAGGTCAAGTCGCGTATGGAAACGTCTGTCCGTGAATGGCAGATGCCCAGCCCTTTGGCACGAAGCTTGACGACTGTTTTTTCTCTCAAGCTCGGCATGCGGCCTCACAAGAACTTGCAGGCGGTCTCAAACGGCAACCGCGGCAGTTTTTGGAACAACGCACTCTCATCCGCATATCCAAGATTACACAAGAAGTTTGATTTCAACGTCGTGCCAGCAAAAAACTCCTCATCGACTATCATGTTTGAAAAGCCGGACATGGCTCCCACATCAAGACCGAGGGCCCGTGCAGCGATCATGAAATAGGCGCCTTGCAACGTCCCGTTGCGGAATGCGGTCGTCTCGGAATGTTCGGGCTTGCCTTCAAAATGCGGCCGCCGGTCCTCGTGCGGAAACAGGAATGGCAGCTCTTTCCAGAAGTCCAGATCATGGGCAATGATCACAGCCACCGGTGCAGACATCATCTTGTCGATATTCTTGTCCTTGAGCGACTTGGCCAGCCGCTCTTTTGCAGCCTGGCTCTCGATGAAGAAGAACCGCGCCGGACAGGTGTTCATGCTCGTTGGACCTGCAGCGGTGATCTCGTAAAGCAATTCAAGCGTGTCACGGGACACCGGCTTGTCCTGCCAGGCATAATGCGAACGCGCCTGGCGCAGGATCAGATCAATGCCGTCATCATCAAGTTTCGTAACCCGTTCGCGTAGGGACCGGACCACATCCTGGGCCTCAGCACGCAATGTTGCCAGAGCTTCTCCAACCGGTGCTTGCGACGCTGCCATTGTCATTCGGCGGCCTCCGTCGCGCGCATGTCTTCTTCAGCGACAATCGGATTTGCACAAATACCGATGCCTTCGATTTCGACTTCAACCACTTCACCCGGTCGCAGCCAGCGCTGAGGCGTCTTCGCGTGCCCCACGCCAGGGGGTGTCCCCATGGCAAGGTAATCACCCGGCTCCAGGGTCGTATATTCAGAGATGGTAGAGATCGTACGGGCCACGCTCCACAGCATGTCGGACGTGGTCGCGCTTTGCAAAATTTCGCTGCCGACCCGGCTTTCGATTTTCAAGCCTTCAGCGCCCTTTGGCAGCTCGTCTGGCGTCACAACCACTGGACCCACGGGACCAGTTCCGTCAAAGTTCTTACCAGGCGTCCATTGATGGGTTTTGCGCTGATATTCGCGAACGGAACCGTCGTTGAAAAGCGTGTAACCGAAGACGTGATCCAACGCGCTGTCTTCACTGATATGCCGGCCGCCTTTGCCGATGATCACCATTAGTTCGGCTTCATAATCGAGCTGCTCGGAACAAGAAGGACGCACCATGGGCGCCCCGGCGGGGATCATTGACGTCATCGACCGCATGAAGAGCGCCGGATAGGTCGGCACATCGTAACCGCCTTCCTTGATATGATCGACGTAGTTCAACCCAAGGCAAATGATCTTGCCGGGTGCCGCCACCGGCAATTCCGGCGTAATCGCGGACAGATCAAAACTGGCACCTTCTTCTTTTTTGGCCACCAGTTCGGAAAGATCCGCTGCGCCGGAAATCAAACCCATAAGATCATAGCCAACTTTGCGGTCCAGTGCCGTCAAGTTCCAAGCCTTTTGACCTTCGACCAGATAAACGCCCTGTCCTCCAGGCCCGGTTCCCACAATGAAGCGCATGATTTCCTCGGTGTTAACGAATACCATCTCACTTTGACGACGTTTTTTTAATTTGTCAAATAATATCGATTTTTTTATACTACTTCAAAATTGGAGGATAAAAATGCCCAAATGGCAGGAATATAAGCAGGTCGCCAAAGAGCGCGGTGCGCTTGCATTGGAGCTTTATGTCGTCAACACAAAGCCTGTCGGTCCGGGTGCAGACATTCCCGGGACCCTCCCAGATCACCTCGCATACCAGGCGCAGTTGGAAGCATCAGGCAGTCTCGCCTTTGCTGGTCCGGTCTCCGATGAAACCGGCGAAGAAATGCAGGGCGAAGGCATGATCATCTATCGAGCGACGTCTCTGGAAGAAGCTCGAGCGCTTGCTGATGGCGACCCGATGCATGCGCGCGGGGTTCGCAGCTACACACTCCGACGCTGGATGATCAATGAAGGCAGTTTCACGCTGTCGGTCGGTCTTTCGGCGAAAAAAACGAGTTTCTCGTAAGCAAAAATCGGCCGGCGCCGGGCAAAGCACGCAGCGCCGTCCAAAGGATCAAGAAAAACGGGACTCAAAGAAGGAAGAAACGAAACCATTGGGAGGAAACGATGTTTCGGACACTGATTTCTGGATTACTGCTCAGCGCAGGCACCTTGATGGCGCCGCCCGCACTGGCAGAAAACTGTCTCAAAGTCACCTTAACCGGCACCCAAGGCGGACCACCTGTCTTTCAAGGACAGGCGGGTGCCGGTACTCTTGTGCAGTACGGCTCGGAAGAAAACAAATGCAATGACATGCGCTTGCAGTTCGATACCGGCCGTGGAACCACGCAGCGCCTGTCCCAGGCCGGTGTACCGGTCGGCAAAATCGATGCGATTTTCCTGAGCCATCTGCATTCCGATCACACCGAAGGCCTTGCAGACATGATGCAGCTGCGCTGGCACTTTAATTCTGGCGGGCCGAAGGTTGATCTGGTGTGCAGTGAGGAAACCAAATCTCCGCTTGGCTTCTCCTTAAGCTGCGAGCGCTTTGCCACACATATCGGAGATGCCTTGATCAACTCCGGTGAAATCGCCCAACGGCTTGCTGAAAACAAAAAACGCCTTCCCGGCGGCCCGGCCGAGCTGATCAATGTCAAGGACTTCAAACCTCAAGATGAGGCCCAGGAAGTCTGGTCAAAAGGCGACGTAAAAGTCAGCGCCATCCGGTCAACACACATCCCAGGACATGCTTCCTATCGGGTGGATACCCCTGCCGGCAGCGTGGTGATCGGCGGTGATGCAGGCAATGATGTGCGCAAGCCGCCGCGAGAGACATCTACATCAGGCCAGGTCGAAAAGCTGGCACAAGGTGCGGACATTGTCGTGCATTCCACGATCCACCCGGTCATGGGGCCAGACGGTGGCACGGGCTTCCCGCCACCGATTTATTTCCGTCAAAGCAATGCCACGGACCTTGGGCATCTTGCCCGCAGGGCCGGGGTAAAACACTTGATGCTCACCCATCTGATCCCGCCGGTCGGCGCCCCGCGCCAAGGCCCCTACAAACTCCCTGAAGGCGCATTGACCAACGAGGACTATACCGGAGCCGTGGCCGATAGCGGTTTCGACGGCACCACGATTGTGGGCCAGGATCTTGTCTCGTTGACACTTCCGGTCAAAAACTGACCCGGTCAAAAGTCCAAAACGAAAAAGCCGTCCCGAACGCTTCGGGGCGGTTTTTTTCGTCACTGTTCCTGAACGATTTCAAAGGAAACAAACGTTGTAAAATTCAAACCTCTTTGAGGGTCCTGTCCTCCTCAACCCTGCGCAAAGACATCTGCCGAGTAACAATTTGCCGGCGGATGAAGGCTGCAATGAACGCTGCTGTCAGGATCAAGACAATGGTCGGTGCCGGCGCACTGTCGATGAAAAAGCTCAAATACGTACCGGCAAGCATGGAGAGCATGCAGACAACCACGGACACCCAGAGCATCGTGCTGAATTTCCGCACAAGCAAGAATGCAATCGCGCCCGGTGCAATCACCAAACCAATGGCAAGGATCAGCCCGGTCGCCGAGAGGGTCGCAACGATCGTCAATGAAAGTGCAGTAAGCAGGCCATAGTGAAGCAAATTGACCGGCAGCCCCGAGGCCTGTGCCTGCGCAGCATCAAAGCTATGAAGGACAAGATCCTTCCATTTCAAAACCAGACCACCTGCAACAACAAATGAGATGATGCCAGCGGTCCAGAGGTCCTGATTGCCAACACCGAGCATGTTGCCGAAGAGGATGTGGTCAAGGTGAGCGTTGGTTTCGACTGCCACATAGAGCACGATCCCAAGACCGAACATGCCGGAGAAAACAACACCCATGACGGTGTCCTGCTTTACCCGGCTGTTGGTCGAGAGATAACCGGTTGCCACAGCGCATACCATGCCGGCGGCAAAGGCACCCAGGATCAAGGGAAGACCGACGATGTATGCCAGCACAATGCCGGGAAGAACGGCATGACTGACAGCGTCACCCATCAGCGCCCATCCCTTCATGACCAAAAAGCAGGACAACAGCGCGGTCGGAATCGAGACCAGAACGCAGATCAGGAACGCGTTCTGCATGAATGGGAATTTGAACGGCAGAAGAAGAAAATCGAGATCCATCATTGTGGCCCTCCGCCGGGCGGCCCCGGAAACACGGCATCAGGAGGCCCATTGCGCAGCGCTTCTGATGCTTTCCGGCGCGCGGCCAAAAGGCCGTGTTTTGGCGCAAAGACAAAGGCGACAAGAAAGATCAGGGTCTGCAGTAGCACGATGATCCCGCCGGTCGCTCCATCCAGAAAGTAGCTGAAATAGGCACCGGAAAAACTGGTGACCGATCCAATCACAACAGACAGTGCGATCAGTCTTGGGAACCTGTCACACAGAAGATATGCCGTTGCACCCGGCGTGACCACCATAGCGATCACCAGAAACGCACCGACCGTCTGCATGGCCGCCACAACGGAAGCAGACAGCAAAATAAAGAAAACAGCCTTCAGGAGCCCTGGTCGTAGACCAATGGTGCGCGCGTGGTTCTCGTCAAAGAAAGTAACCATCAGGTCCTTCCACTTGAGCAGAAGCACGCCCAACGACACAAACCCAATAATCGCAAGCTGAAGCGTGTCTTCCGGTGTGATAGCCAGAATGTTGCCCATTGTGATCGTCTGGATCGACACCGACATCGGAGCGACCGACACGATGAAGAGACCCAGTCCAAAGAATGATGTGAAAATCAATCCGATGATCACATCGACTTTCAATCCCGAGCGTTCAGATAGAAAAAGCATCGCTCCGGCAGCGAGCCCGCCGGCAATGAAAGCCCCTAGAGCAAACGGCAAACCGAGAATATAGGCGCCGGCGACACCCGGCACGACAGAGTGCGAAAGAGCGTCACCAATCAAAGACCAGCCCTTGAGCATGAGATAGGCAGAAAGGAACGCACAAACGCCGCCGACAAGTGCCGACACCCACATGGCGTTGGTCATATAGGCGTAGTTGAAAGGCTCAAGCAGAGTGGCAATCATGGCCGTTTCTCGGCCGTTTGCGTTTCATCTCCATATTGAACAAATGGGCGTTCATCATCGGTCAAAATGGTCACCTTCCGGTCATCCCCATCCGTGTGCAACGTCTGATCGCTGATGGTAAAATGCCGGAGAACGCCGCCAAAGGCCTGCTCCAGGTTCTCACGGGTGAACGTCGTTTCGGTGGGGCCAAAGGCCAGCACCGTTCCCTTGACGAGCACAGTGCGGTCACAGAATTCCGGTACAGATCCGAGATTGTGAGTGGAGACCAGCATCACACGTCCTTCGGCCCGCAATTCTCCAAGGAGTTCGATAATCTGTTCCTCGGTTTTCACGTCGACGCCCGTGAACGGTTCATCGAGCAGAATGACTTGGCCGTCTTGTGCCAATGCCCGCGCGAGGAACACACGTTTGCGCTGACCACCAGACAGTTCCCCGATCTGGCGCTTCCGGTAATCCTGCATGTTGACCCGGACGAGGGCTTCGGCAACAGCATCGTGATCGGACTGTTTGGGACGGCGCAAGAACCCCATGTGGCCATACCGGCCCATCATAACAACGTCTTCGACCAACACCGGAAACGACCAGTCGACTTCTTCCGACTGCGGTACGTAAGCGACGAGGTTTTTGCGAAGCGCTTCTTTGACGCTTATGCCCAGAAGTTGAATGGTTCCCTTGGCAGCTGGCACAAAGCCCATGATAGCCTTGAAGAGTGTTGATTTACCGGCCCCGTTGACGCCGACGAGTGCGGTGACTGTACCACGCGGGATCTCAAAACTGGCGTTCCAAAGCGCGGTATGGCCATTGCGGTAAGTTACGGTCACGTCCTCTGCGGAGATCCCGATATCTGACACCAAGTTTGTCGATGCCAACTCCGGCTCCTCGATGACCTTCAACATTCAACAAATCCAATCATTACAAAAACCGGTCCGCCGGGGAAGAGCCGCGGCACCAAAAGGCGCCGCGGAAAAATCAATTGGTCGCGCTTTCCAACCCTTCGGCGACCGTTGTTGAGGTCACCCGTAGAAGGTCGAGATAGGTCGGGACCTGCCCGTCGGCTTCGCTGAGTGAATCGACATAAAGCACCCCGCCATAACTCGCGCCAGTCTCCCGGGCGACCTGTTCAGCAGGCGCTGTATTGACCGTGCTTTCACAAAAGACCACCGGGATGTTGTTTTCTTTTACGCCGTCAATAACCGAGCGGACCTGTTGCGGTGTCCCAACCTGATCAGCATTCATCGGCCACAGGTACAGTTCCTTCATGCCGAAATCGCGCGCAAGATAACTAAACGCACCTTCACAAGTCACAAGCCAACGCTTGTCTTCCGGAACTTGTGCGATTGTCTCACGAAGCGGTTCGATCACGCCGCGCAACTGCTCTTTGTAAGCTTCCGCATTCTGTTTGTAGACGTCCGCGTTGGCCGGATCTTGAGCAGAAAAAGCAGCTGCAATGTTGTCGATGTAGACCTGCGCATTGTTGAGGCCCATCCAGGCGTGGGGGTTGGGCTTGCCCTCGTAGGCCCCGCTTCTGATGGAAATCGGATCAATGCCGTCTGTCAGTGTCGCCGACGGGATGTTTCCGAGGTTTGAAAGAAATTGTTCAAACCAAAGCTCCAGGTTCATACCGTTCCATAGAATTAGGTCGGCATCGGAGGCCCGTACGATGTCCTGCGGCGTCGGTTCATACCCATGAATTTCAGCGCCTGGCTTGGTGATGGACACCACCTCAGCCGCATCACCGGCAACATTTGAGGCCATGTCGGCAATGACTGTAAAGGTCGTAACAACCTTCATCTTATCTTCTGCCCAAGCGCTTTGCTCGGACATCATCGCGACCGCTGCCACAGCAGCAAATAAAGCAGTCTTTTTCACTGAAACCTCACACACAAAGCGTTTGACCCTGATGCAAGTGATATTGCAACTCATTCGCAAGTGTCAAGCTTATTGCGAATGAGTTGCATTAAAAACTGGAAACTTGGCCTGAGCCACTTCTTCACTTATCCTGAATTCAGAACACTGCTTCGTTCTGAGAATGATGTTGAGTGGGAGGACGCTCACAATGACAGTGACGCACGAGCCCTGGCTCGTGGCGCTTTCCCTGATAATGGCGTTTCAGGGCAGCTTTGTTGGTTTGGGTTTGGCTGTCCAAGTCCGTACGTCGACTGAACCCCGTCGGCGCTTGCTGTTGGCCGGAGCCGCGCTCACACTCGCACTTGCGATTTGGTCGATGCATTTTGTCGGCATGCTCGCCGCCCGCCTGCCCGTCCTGACAAACTTTCTTGTATTGCCGACCCTTCTTTCCTTTCTCGTCTGTGTGCTGGTCGTCGGTATCGGCGTGTTTGCGGCCAGCAATCGCCAACTGACGCCCGTTCGCCTTGGGATCGCAGCCTTTGTCATGGGGGCCGGGATATGCACGATGCACTATCTAGGAATGTACGCGTTGCATCTCTCGTTAAGTTTGTCTCATGACACGGCCTATGTATTTGCCAGTTTCTTGATCGCCTTTAACGCCTCAGGCCTTGCGCTCTGGCTCTTATTCGGCCCCGGACGACGGCCACCAATGTTTTTTTCCGCTGTAGTGATGGCGCTTGCGATCTCTGCAATGCACTACATCGCGATGGCCGGCTTGACCGTTGAACCGCTTGTTTCGCCAACACCCTCACTTGCTCCGGCCCTAGACCCCGGAACTCTCGCCATTTTGGTGTCCTGTGTGGCTTTTCTTGTCTCCGGTCTTTTTCTGCTCAAGCTTGTCCCGGAACAGCCTCTTGAAGGGGATGAGGCTCCCCACTTCGATGATGAGCTTGCTTTGCCAGCCGCAACACCAGCGAGCCCTGCGGCTGCGGAAGCGAATTCCGGAGGTTCGTCTTCTGCCAAACCCGAGCAGACCTCCAAACGTACTGCCCATGGCTTACAGTCCGCCGCCACTCCGATCCAAGCACAGAAATTGACGGCAAAAAGGATGCTGCCGATCGAACATGACGGTCAAAAAACTCAGATCGCCACAACGGAGATCGTGGCCATCCATGCAGATGCGCATTACACGAAGCTGTTCGACGGATCACGGGAGTATTTCTGTCCCTTATCCATAAGCGAAGCCGAGCGTCAGCTGGACAGCAAAACTTTCAACCGGGTGCACCGGAGCCACATCGTGAACCTTGCATGTGTCGCTTCCTTCAAGAGATCCGGTGATGGTGGCCTACTGGTCCTGCAAGGCGACGCCGGGCAGACCGTACCAGTCAGCCGCTCTCGCTTGAGCCGTGTCAAATCCCAGCTCACGACAATGTCGGCGACCAACGCTCCAGAGCCCGACCCGGCTCCCGCTCACTAGCATCTTACTATCGGTTTCCTTCGGCAAAACGCCCAGCACGCAGTGCAACATACGCGTGCAAAGGCCGCATTTCGTGAACCAGACCGCTTTTCTGGCTTTTCGCTGCACAGCCACAGGTCAATTGGAAATTCGATATCCTTAAATTACTGACATTTCAAACAAATTTATCCCCACACTATAGTCAAAAATATCGATTTTTTCACAAAAAGCGTCAGCAATGATGACGTAATTCGTGAGGGAGTAAACGTATTCCGTGCAAACTCCTAGGTCATTTGTGCAGGTTTCCTTGAGAGTGCGCTGCAGCAACTGCGACGCTTATTGTCAAATGAGGCGCGTGGGAGAGCGCCGTACTCAAACGAAAGGGCCTGTCCAGATCTCGGACAACCGCCCAACCGTTTAAGCTGCATGAGGGAGGAGAAAGACGTGATCCCAGGTGAATTCACATATCACCGGCCAGCGACTGTCAAAGAAGCAGTGGCGATCCTGGCCGAACACGGCGATGAAGCCCGGCCGCTATCCGGAGGCCACAGCCTGATCCCAATGATGAAGCTGCGAATGGCGGCACCGGAACATCTGATAGATCTTGCCGGCGTCGAAAGCCTTAAGGGCATTTCGGAAGACAGTGGAACCATCGTCATCGGAGCGATGACCACCCAACATGAGATGATCCAGTCGGATCTCCTTGCCGCAAAACTTCCCATCATTCGCGAAACATCCCTGCTGATCGCCGATCCTCAAATCCGGTATCTCGGTACACTCGGTGGCAACGTCGCTAACGGCGATCCGGGCAACGACATGCCCGCCCTGATGCAATGCCTTAACGCAAGTTATGTGCTGACCGGCCCGGACGGCGACCGCGAAGTCGCTGCGCGCGAGTTTTACGAGGCCGCCTATTTCACGGCACTGGCGCCGGAAGAAATTCTGACCGCTGTTCGGATCCCGACACCGGCGACGGGCCATGGTTATGCTTATGAAAAACTGAAGCGCAAGGTGGGTGACTACGCTACCGCCGCCGCAGCAGTCGTCCTCACGATGAACGGCGGCACCGTCGCATCCTGTTCTATAGCCCTCACAAATGTGGCCGACACTCCGCTTTTTGCCGCTGAGGCAGGCGAGATCCTGACCGGGTCTGCTTTGGACGCAGAGACCGTGAAGAGAGCTGTCGCAGCCGCAGAGGCCATCACCGAACCGGCATCCGATGGACGCGGTCCAGCCGAATACCGCACGAAAATGGCGGGCGTGATGCTGGAACGCGCGCTGGCCCGCGCAGCAGAGCGCGCAAGCAGCTGACCGGGGACGAGGGAGAGACAAGAATGAGCGATATTGAACAAATCCCGGTCACCATGACCGTCAACGGCAAGAAGGTGCAGCGCTTCGTGGAGCCGCGCACGCTTCTGATCCACTTCCTGCGGGAAGATCTCGACATCACCGGCCCGCATATTGGTTGCGAAACATCCCACTGTGGGGCCTGCACCATCGAAATGAACGGCATGTCGGTCAAGGCCTGCACGATGTTCGCAGCGCAAGCCAACGGCGCAGATCTTACGACCGTCGAAGGCATGGCCAACCCGGACGGCACATTATCTGCGCTTCAGGAAGGTTTCCGGCAGATGCACGGTCTCCAGTGCGGCTACTGCACACCGGGCATGATCATGCGGGCGCATGTTCTCTTGAAGGAAAACCCGAACCCAACGGAAGACGAAATCCGCATGGGGATCGCCGGCAACCTGTGCCGGTGCACCGGATACCAGAACATCGTCAAAGCCATCCAGTATGCCGCCGCCAAACTCAACGGCGCTGATTTCCAGGAGGCTGCAGAATGAACGACATGACCCCTACACGGGAACAGCGGGAAGCAGCCCTCGAAGGCATGGGCTGCAAGCGCAAGCGCGTAGAAGACATCCGCTTCACGCAAGGCCAGGGCCAGTATGTGGACGATCTCAAACTGCCGGGCATGGTGTTCGGTGATTTCGTGCGCTCGCCCTACCCGCACGCAAAGATCACCAAGATCGATGCTTCAGAAGCGCTCAAGATCCCAGGCGTGATTGCCGTTTTGACGGCGGAAGACCTGAAGGGTGTAAACCTTGCCTGGATGCCGACACTTGCTGGTGACGTCCAGATGGTTCTGGCCGATGGCAAGGTCCTCTACCAGAACCAGGAAGTCGCCTTTGTCGTGGCGGAAAACCGCTATATTGCGGATGATGCCATCCAGCTCGTTGAAGTCGAATACGAAGAGCTGCCGGTGCTGATCGATCCGTTCAAGGCCATGGACCCGGACGCACCCGTCCTGCGGCCCGATCTTGAAGGCAAGACAGAAGGCGCACACGGACCGCGCGATCACCACAACCACATCTTCAAATGGCAAGTGGGCGACAAGGACGAAACCGCCAAAGCATTTTCCGACGCCGACGTCACCATCGAGGAGATGATCTCCTATCACCGCACACACCCGTCACCGCTGGAGACCTGCCAGTGTGTTGCGTCCATGGACAAGATGAAGGGAGAGCTGACGGTCTGGGGCACCTTCCAGGCGCCGCATGTTATCCGGACGGTTGCCTCGCTGCTGTCAACCATTCCGGAGCACAAGATCCATGTGATCGCGCCGGATATCGGCGGCGGCTTCGGCAACAAGGTGGGCGCTTACCCAGGCTACATCTGCTCAATTGTTGCGTCGATCGTCACAGGGGTTCCGGTGAAATGGGTTGAGGACCGGATGGAGAACCTCTCCACCACATCCTTTGCCCGCGACTATCACATGACCACGGAAATCGCCGCAAAGAATGACGGCACCGTGACCGGACTGAAAGTGCACGTGCTCGCCGACCATGGCGGTTTTGATGCCTGCGCCGACCCGTCCAAATGGCCCGCCGGGTTCTTCAACATCGTCACCGGCTCCTATGATTTCCCGACCGCCCATCTTGAGGTCGACGGGGTCTACACCAACAAGGCACCGGGCGGGGTTGCCTACCGCTGTTCCTTCCGGGTGACGGAAGCAGCCTACTGCATTGAACGGGCCATGGACATCCTGGCACAGAAGCTGGAGATGGACCCAGCCGATCTTCGTATGAAGAATTTCGTCAAGCAGGAACAGTTCCCATATCAGTCGGCACTCGGCTGGGAGTATGACAGCGGCGACTACCACACGGCCATGCAAAAGGCGATGGACACCATCGGCTACCGCCAGCTGCGCGAAGAACAAAAAGCCAAACAAGAGGCCTTTAAACGCGGAGAAACTCGCGAAATCATGGGCATCGGCATTTCGTTCTTCACCGAAATTGTCGGCGCCGGCCCGTCGAAGAACTGTGACATCCTCGGTGTTGCCATGTTCGACAGTGCGGAAATCCGTGTCCATCCGACAGGCTCGGTGATCTCGCGCATGGGCACAAAATCCCAGGGCCAGGGCCATGAGACCACCTGGGCCCAGATCATCGCGACCGAGATCGGTATCCCGGCTGACGATATCATGGTCGAGGAAGGCAACACGGATACGGCGCCTTATGGTCTCGGGACCTACGGCTCACGGTCGACGCCGGTCGCGGGTGCTGCTATAGCGCTTGCTGCGCGGAAAATCCGCAACAAGGCCCAGATGATCGCGGCGCACATGCTGGAAGTCTCCGAGTACGACCTGGAGTGGGACATCGACGGGTTCCAGGTGAAAGGCAATCCGCAGGCCCGCAAGTCGATGAAGGAAATTGCCTGGGCAGCCTACAACGCTCCACCGCCGAACATGGAGCCAGGTCTGGAAGCGGTCAGCTACTATGACCCGCCCAACATGACCTATCCGTTCGGCGCGTACTTCTGTGTCATGGACATCGATGTCGATACGGGCGTTGCCAAGACACGGCGGTTCTACGCACTGGACGATTGTGGCACCCGCATCAACCCGATGATCATCGAAGGACAGGTGCATGGCGGTTTGACCGAGGCATTCGCCATCGCGATGGGCCAGGAAATTCGATACGACGAAAACGGCAATGTCATGGGCGCATCGTTCATGGACTTCTTCCTGCCAACCGCCGTAGAAACGCCGCATTGGGAAACCGATCACACGGTCACCCCGAGCCCGCATCACCCGATTGGTGCCAAGGGGGTCGGTGAAAGCCCGAACGTCGGCGGCGTTCCGGCCTTCTCCAACGCGGTCAACGATGCGTTCCAGTTCCTGGGCTCAACGCACATCCAGATGCCGCATGATGCCTGGCGTGTCTGGCAGGCGGCCAAGGATCTTGGCGCGCACAGCTAAGCCCAATCGAATGGGATCTCCCTCCCGGGGCCGGGAGGGGGACAATTCAAGGACGATTTTATGACACTCACTGATGCGCTGCAGGCCGATAATCTGCTTCTTCCAATCAATGCACCGTCCCGGCGTGTGTTCGAAATCGCCGTCGCGAATGGTTTTGTGGTCTGGCCGAAACCGGCCAACGAAAAATCTGAAAAGGCGCTGGCGTCCAGCTGACTGGCCCAGCCGAACAGACCATGACGACCCAGACAAAAGACACACTCGCCGAAGCGCTCGCTGCCACCGGATATGTTGCAGACAATGGCCTTGCCATGGCCCTTCTCCTCACCGAGATGCTGAACAGGCCTTTGCTTCTGGAAGGGGAAGCCGGGGTCGGTAAAACGGAAGTCGCCAAAGCGCTCGCAAAGCTGGACCACACGGATCTGATCCGTTTGCAATGCTATGAGGGCCTGGACCGTTCCGACGCGATTTACGAATGGAACTATCAGCGCCAACTGCTTGCCATCAAGGCACGGGAAGGTGCCGGCGACGATGCGGACACCGTTGAAGAGGCGGTGTTTTCCGAAAAGTACCTTCTGGAACGTCCCCTTCTGGCTGCAATCCGCCAGGACAAGGCACCGGTCCTTCTGATCGATGAAGTCGACAGGGCCGATGAAGAATTCGAGGCGTTCCTATTGGAACTCCTGTCCGACTTTCAGGTCTCCATTCCCGAACTCGGCACCATCGAAGCCAAAAGCATTCCCCGGGTCATCCTGACTTCGAACGGAACACGGGAGCTGTCCGATGCACTGCGCCGCCGGTGCCTTTATCACTATGTCGATTACCCAGACACCAGCCGCGAAGCGCGCATTCTTTCGAGCCGGGTAGAGGGACTGGACACTGCGCTTGCCCTGCAAATCGCCGAACTGATGGGCAAGTTGCGCAAGGAAGACCTGATGAAGGTGCCGGGCGTCGCAGAAACCATCGACTGGGCGGCTGCCCTTGTCGGCCTCGGCACAAAAAATCTGCATGAGCAGCGTGAGACGGTTTTCGATACTCTGGTCTGTGTTCTGAAGACACGCGAAGACCAGGCCCGCATTACTCCGGAAGTCACCGACCGGCTTCTTGGAAAGGTGGCCTGAGCCATGACTTCCGTTCATCTTGACAACCATGACGATCTCGGCGCTGCAGTCAGGATCCGCCTTGCCGGGTTCGTGCGTTCCTTGCGCGACAGCGGCTACAAGGTGGGTCTTGGCGAGACGGAAGATGCCATCCGGCTGCTTCGCTCCGATGCCATCAAACGTCCCCACAGGTTGAAGGAAGCGTTCCGGGCCCTTTTCTGCGGCCGCTTGTCGGACTGGACCAAATTCGATGAGGTGTTCGACGCCTATTGGCTCGGACGCGGTGTGAAATCCGGCATCAAGGTCTCCGGCAGCAGTTCCAAGAAGACCATGAAAACCATTCGCGAGATGGTTGATGCCCAAGGACCGCGTCAGGACACCATCGCAGGCGATGTCGACCGGGTTCCGGGCGAAGAGGACGAACCCAGCGACGAGGCACCGTCGGGACGCCGGGAGGGTGCCAGCATTGCCGACCACCTCGGCAAGACCGACTTCCGCAATATCCATGACCCGGAACAAATGGCCAAGGCACATGAACTGGCGGAAAAACTTGCCAGAGCCATGCGGATCCGCCTCACGCGCCGGGACAAGCAAAAGCGCAAGGGTCCCCGGCTCGACTTGCGCAAGACGATCCGTCACTCAATAGCGCATGGCGGCACGCCTATCGAGTTGATCCGCAAGGGCCCGCGCGCGCGCCAGCTCCGTCTGGTGATCCTTCTCGATGCTTCCGGGTCGATGAGCAATTACACCGGTGTCTTCACACGGTTCGTGCACGGCCTCATCGACAACTTCCGGGAGGCCGAAGCCTTCCTGTTCCACACCCGGCTTGTCCATGTCTCATCCGCTCTTTCAGAACGCGACGCAACGCGAGCGATCGACCGGATGGGCCTGATGGCCCAGGGCATCGGCGGCGGGACGAAGATCGGCGAGGCGTTGTCGGACTTCAACAGTTCCCACGCTGCCCGCGTCATTCATTCCCGCACCTGTGTGATGATCCTTTCCGACGGCTATGACACGGGCACACCGGACCAGCTCGGCGAAGAGATGGCCCGGCTTCGCAAACGCTGTAAGCGGATCGTCTGGCTCAACCCCATGATCGGGTGGGATGGCTACGAGCCGGTAACCGGCGGGGTGCAGGCCGCCCTGCCCCATGTCGATCTGTTTGCGCCAGCCCATAATCTCGACAGCCTGGCCGCCCTTGAACCTTATCTTGAACGCCTGTGATGCGATGGGAGAGACACCGATGAAACACTCTGCCCCTGAAACACTGAGCGCTGCACACCAAGCCTCGGCGAGCGATGTTTCCGCTTTGGCGGAGCAACTGCGGCAAGATGCAGAACCCTATGCACTGGCGACAGTCGTCCGAACCATTTCGGTGACTGCCGCAAAAGCGGGCGCAAAGGCCGTTATTGCCGCAGACGGCAGCATCGCAGGGGGGTGGATCGGTGGCGGCTGCGCCCGGTCCGCCGTCATCAAGGCTGCGAAGGCTGCCATTGAGGACGGCGAGACAAAGCTGATTTCCATTCAGCCCGAAGACCTGCTGGCGGAACTTGGCGTTGAAGCTGGAGACAACCGGCAAGGGGTCCAGTTTGCCAGGAACATGTGCCCAAGCCAGGGCACGATGGACATCTTTGTCGAACCGGTATTGCCACGCCCCAAGCTGCTTATCTTGGGTGCCAGTCCGGTGGCCGCCGCCCTTGCGCAGCAGGGGCCTAACATCGGCTTTGAGTGTATTGCTCATGCCCCGCTCGAAGACCTGAGTGCATTCCCAGAGTTTTGTGATCTCAAAGACGGTTTTGACATCCCCGAGAACAGCAATGCCGAGCGCTATCTCGTGGTCTCCACGCAAGGGCGCGGTGATTTGGCGGCGCTTCAGTCCGCCCTTGCTGCAAACTCGAAACACATCGCCTTTGTCGGAAGCCACAGGAAAATCGCCCATCTGAAATCCAAGCTGCGCGAAAAGGGTATCAGCGAGGAACGCCTTGACCGGATAGACGGTCCCGCCGGGCTCGACCTTGGTGCGATCACGCCGGAAGAAATCGCCCTTTCGATCCTTGCCGAACTCTTGATGGTCCGCCGCAAGGGCCAACGCGGGACCGACGTTCATCACATTTGAAGTCACAGACGGAGTAAAAGACCCATGCAAATGACCGACAGCCAACGGATCGAAGCGCCCCGCGAAACGGTTTGGGCGGCGCTGAACGACCCGGAAGTTCTGAAGGAATCCATCCCCGGCTGCGAAGAGTTGATCAAGCACTCCGACACCGAACTGGAAGCCAAAGTGAAGCTGAAGGTCGGCCCGGTGAAGGCAACATTCGGCGGCAAGGTAGAACTGCTCGATCTCGATCCGCCGAACGGGTATCGCATTGAGGGCGAAGGCTCCGGCGGTGTCGCCGGTTTTGCACGCGGCGGCGCGAAAGTTCAACTGGAGGCAGATGGGCCGGATGCCACCATTTTGCACTACGAGGTGGACGCAAAAGTTGGCGGCAAGCTCGCGCAGCTCGGCGCCAGGCTGATCGATTCCACGGCCAAGCGACTGGCTGGTGAGTTCTTCACTGCGTTCGCGGAACAAGTCGCCCCGAGCACACCAGAAGAGGCTGAAGAAGGCATAGACGCTCACAGTGACACAGACGCGTCTAAGGAAAAGAAAGGCTGGCTTGGCGGTCTGTTTGGCGGAAAGAAAACCGAAGAAACACCCCAGGAAGCAGCCGAGTGACCGGCCTGGGAAATGTCACGCAATGTGAACCACTGAAACTAGAAAGAAGTGAGCTGATGACCGCACAGACCTTGAGCTGGAAGGCCGCCGTGGATGAAGTTCGGCAAGACCCTTCATTGATGCTGGCACTTGGTACCGGAGCAACTCTGACCGCGTTTCTGGCAACCGTTCACGCCTGCTGCCTCGGCCTTGCAACACCGCCAATCGCCGCGCTCCTGCAGATCTGTTCTGCGGCGGGGTGACTGGCCTTCAAAGAGCTTTGTCGGTTCAATCACCCAGAACTCACGATTGGCAGTCCCGGTCCTGAGCCGGGACCAATTCATGCAACGCAGAGACCCCGGCTCAAGGCCGGGGCGGCGCTAGCGGCGGATGTCAGGATGATTAAACTCAGGCCGTGATCGCCTTGAGCTCCAGAAAATCTTCCAGACCGAACTGGCCGAATTCGCGGCCGTTGCCGGACTGCTTGTACCCGCCGAAGGGAACGTCGTAGTCAATGCCCGCGCCGTTGATATAGACGTTTCCAGCGCGCAGTTTTCGAGCGACCCTGCCCGCCCGCTCAGGATCTCCGGACTGGATATAGGCAGCCAGACCGTAAGGTGTGTCGTTGGCAATGCGGATTGCGTCTTCTTCCGTCTCAAACGGCAAGACCGCAAGCACCGGCCCAAAGATTTCTTCCCGCGCAACATGCATGTCGTTGGAGACGTCCACAAAGATGGTTGGCCGGACGTAGTAGCCGGTTTCCAGCCCTTCGGGCTTTCCAGCACCGCCGGCAAGCAGTTTGGTGCCTTCCTTGATGCCCGCCTCGATATGGCCCTGGATCCGCTCATATTGCAGCTGGCTCACGACCGGCCCGATGTGATCTCCATCCTGCTCCGGATCGCCGACAGCCGTCTCGCCGGCAAATTGTTTGGCCAGCGCGAGGACTTCATCGTAGACAGACCGCTCGACCAGTAGCCGGGTCGGAGCATCGCAAGACTGGCCGGAGTTGGCAAAACAACCTTCGACCGAAAACCGGACGGCGGTTTCAAGGTCAGCATCGGCAAACAGGATATTCGCCGATTTCCCACCGAGTTCCAGCGCAACGCGTTTGACAGTCGCCGCTGCGTTCCGGGAGACGGATGTGCCGGCCCGTGTCGACCCGGTAAAAGACACCATGTCGATTTCGGGGTGTGACGACATCGGCACCCCGATCTCGAGACCATCCCCGTTGACCAGATTGAAGACCCCTTTGGGGCAGCCAGCCTCGTGCAGGATCTCGGCAAATAGCATCGCCGAGAGCGGCGCAATTTCGCTCGGTTTCAGGACCATCGTGCATCCAGCGGCAAGTGCTGGCGCGACCTTTGCGGCTATCTGATTGATCGGCCAGTTCCAAGGCGTAATGAGACCGCAAATACCGATCGGCTCATCCCGCAAGGTACTGCCACCGCGCGGGCTTGGCCGCTCCCATTGATGGGATTTGAGCGCTTCAAGCGTTGCCTCAAAATGACCGGAACCTGACGGTGTCTGCTGTTCACGGGCAAACTTGGCTGGCGCCCCCATTTCAAGGCGGATCGCCTCATCCATGTCAGCGGACCGGCGATTGTAGATTTCGATGATCCGCTCAAAAAGGCCAACACGCTCTTCAACCGGGCTCTCGCCCCAGGTTTGAAAGGCTGATTTGGCCGCGGCGACCGCCTTGTTCAGGTCAGCCTCGCCTCCCAAAGAGATGACCGCAACCGGCAGCTCCGTTGCCGGATTGATGACATCGAAGTCTTTGGCTTCAGTTGGAGCAACCCATTGCCCATCGATATAAAATTGGCGTTTATCAAGCATTTCAGTCAGATCACTCCAGACTCATTCCGCCGCGATGGCAACCGCAGCTGTTGGTCTGACTTCGTACCCCGGTTCTTCCGGCTCGTCATCTTCCATTTCGGCCGGAAAGCCATCTCCAAGGATCGTGAGTCCTGTCGCATCCTCCAGCCGCTTGATGATGTTCGGCGACAGCTCGCGAGGACCATAGCGGGAGATGCCATCAGCGAAGATCTGGTTCAACAGGGGTGACAGCTCGAGCGGGACGCAGTGTTCCTCGGCAATCGACTGGAACAATCCGATGTCCTTGGCAACCAGATCCATTGTAAAGGAAATATCCCGGGACCCATTGAGGATGACTTGACCTTCGGTTTCATGCACGAAGGAAGTTCCGGATGAGATCTTAATCGCCTCATAGGCCGTGTTGAGATCCATACCAGCCGCCTTGCAGGTGGTTAAAGCTTCACAGACGGAAACAAGGTTCGCGGTCGCCAGATAATTGGTGACCACTTTCAGCACGGAAGCCGACCCGATATCACCCGTGTGCAGAACTCGGCGTCCCAGCACAGTCAGGAAAGGCAAGGCTTTTTCAAAGGTCTCGCGGCTGCACCCAGCGAAGATCGAAATATTACCTGTGGCCGCCCGGTGGCATCCGCCGGAAACTGGGCATTCAATCGCCTCACCACCCTTTTCTGTTACAAGCCCGGCAAGCCGTTTGACTTCGCTGGCGTCCGTTGTCGACATTTCCGCCCAAATGGTGCCCGGACCAATGCCTTCAAGAATACCATCCGGCCCCTCGACAACTGCAGCACAGGCGGCCGGACTTGGCAGACAGGTAATCACCACATCGCAGTCTTCAGCCAGCTGTTTCGGACTGCGCCCTTTTTTGGCACCAAGCTCGGCGAACTTCGCCATGAAGTTTTCATCGAGATCGAGAACCGTGAGATCAAAACCATTGCGCAAGATGCTGCCAGCCAGTTTGCCGCCAACATTGCCCAGACCGATAAACCCTACATGCATGTCCGCCTCTCCAAAGTTACAAGGCCAATTCAGATGGCGGAAAGGATTCCTGACCCAGTACAAAAAGAAAAACGAATAAATAGATGGACATTCCTATAATTTTTTTATCAATAAGAAGATGTCCATTCTTCCAAATCTGATGTGGCTCAGAAGCTTCGAGACGGCCGCCCGGCTCGGCAGTTTCACAGCGGCCGCCGATGACCTGGGCCTCACCCAGGCCGCCGTCAGCACACATATCCGCAACTTGGAGAGCCAGCTCGGGCATGCGCTGTTTCTCCGCTCGACGCGCAAACTCGCTCTGACCGAAATCGGAAAGGCCTATTTGCCCTCCGTACGCAAGGCAATTGACGAGCTGTCTTTGTCAACGGCAGGTCTTTTCGGGGCACGCCAGTCCGGGACTGTCACCCTGCGGGCACCAATCTCAACGACGGTTCTGGTGGTCGCGCCACAACTGCCTACATTTTTAGAGCAACATCCGACAATCAAGGTTCGCCTCCTGTCTGCCATCTGGGCAGAGACAGTTTTAGAGACCGAAGTCGATATCGACATTCGACTTGGCATCGGCAAATGGCCAGACGGCCACGCAGACCTTCTGGCAATGGACACAATCATTCCCGTCTGCGCCCCCTTGCTTGCCGAAGCCATAGACACGCCCAATACGCTTCTGGAGACACCGCTCATCCACATTCTAGGTTTCGAGGATCACTGGGACCGATACTTTGAAAGATGTGGCCTGGAACGCCCAAAGGGGCAGCGGCGGGTAACTGTCGACACCACGCTTGCAGCTGTTGAGCTGGCAGCAGCAGGTGCTGGAGTCGCTCTCATCCTGGAGCGGGCTGCGATCCGGCTGGAAGAGGCTGGGCGGCTCAAGATTCCCTTGGACATTCGTATTCCACTCGGACAAGACCATTACCTTGTGGAACGGGATCATTCAGCAAGAACACGTCCTGAAGTGGAGACGGTGAAAGCCTGGCTAAGGACAATCCTCACATAGCCTTGCTTAAGACGTTCCAACGACCGGCTGCGCAGGTGCGGTCTTGGCCGGACGGCCATTCAATGCAAAGTCGGTCAATCCCGCAGATAGCCAGATCGCCGAGAGCGTAGTCCAGGCAGTCACCGCGAAAACAGAGGCCCCGGTGATACCAGCGCCAACGGCACAGCCGCCGGCCAGCATGCCGCCAAAGCCCATCAGCGCTGCACCCGTTCCATAGCGGGCCATAGACCGGCCACCTTCAAAGCCTTGAAGCTCCAGTTCGCGGGAAAAAAGTGCAGCGAGGAACGAGCCGGCAAAAACGCCGGGGACAAGTCCGATACCAAAATCGAGCGCAGACTGCGCGGGCGACAAGAACAGCATCAGCGTATCAGCCGAGGGGCCGGTAAAGGTGATGCCCTCGATCTGCACCGGCTCAAACGCCTGACTGGCAACAGAAGCTGTGAACCACCATGCGAGCGGTACGGCGAGCCCCGCTCCGCACGCTGCAATTGCTTGCCAAAGGGGTGTTTTGGCCTTGATCGCAATCGCAATTCCGGCGCCCAACCAAAGCAATGCAAAACCAAGTACGACTGTCTGCGACAGCCCTAAATGTGCAATCAAATCATTCCCGCCGATGTCCGCCGTTGTCCAGAGCCCGGCTATCCATTCGCGCAAAGGTTTCAAGATCCCCCTGAGGCTGGCTTGGGCAATCACCGCAAAGACCAGTCCGGACAGAAGCGCCCGCAAGTTGCCGGTCGCAGAGAGGACGAGAAGCCGGCTGGCGCATCCTCTGGCCAAGACCATTCCAATGCCAAACATCACGCCGCCCAACGCTGCGCCTGAGAGACTTTGCGGAGAGGCGAGTTGACGGGCCTCTTGCGATGGCACTTCGCCGAAGCCAACAAGCAGCTGCGTTCCAAGAAGCGCTGCGGAGAACGCAAACAGCCAGATTGATAAGCGAACGCCAAAAACACCGTGTGCAAAATCGAGAGCTGCTGCCCTCAGACAGAACCGGCTTTGCTGCGCGAACCCGCCAAACAAAGCACCGGCCAGAAAGCCGCCCGCAGTCAAAATCGCAGGTTCTGAAAATCGATCCAGAAAGTAGGTCAAATCCATCGTTTTCTACCGATTAGCCGGTGTTGGATCTGCAACACTTGCCTGCCTCTTTCCCTATCTGCATTGACGTTTCTCAAGGAAACATAGATAAATTCATAAATTTGAATATGTGGAGGACTACGCATGCCGGTTGCCTTGAAAGAACACCCCTCGCGCCGCTTTTTGCTAAAGGCCGGACTCGGCGTAGGAGCAGCTGCGATCACGGGCCTCCGCCCTTCCTTTGCAGCCTCGGACCCCATAAAACTCGGCGGCAATGAGGTCAGCGTCTTTTCTGACGGCAACTTGAGCCTACCGATGAATTTCCTTCTGCCTGAGCAAAGCCCGGAGGAGATTCAGGCACTGTTGAAACCTCATGGCCTGCCAACCGATATAGCATCACCGGACTGCAACATCACCCTCCTGCGCCAAGACGACCGGCTTGTTCTGTTCGATGCAGGCGCCGGAGCCAACTTCCAGCCCAGCGCAGGCGAGCTGTTATCTGGTCTCGAAGAGGCCGGCATTGATCCTTCAGACGTGACCGATGTGATCTTCACCCATGCGCATCCGGATCATCTCTGGGGCATTCTCGATGACTTTGATGATGTGCTTTATTCAGAAGCGACGCTCTGGGTGCCGCAAGCTGAATGGGACTATTGGCGCGCCGATGACACGCTGGCGAAGACACCGGAAGCCCGTAAAAGCTTCGTCGTCGGGGCGCAGGCACGCTTTGAGGCCATCGAAGACCAGGTGCAGATGGTCACGCCTGGCATGGAAGTCGTACCCGGTGTTGAAGCTGTCGACACGTCCGGTCATACACCGGGTCACACGTCCTATATGATCCATGGAGATGGCGAATCCGTTCTGGTCTTGGGGGATGCAATCACCAATTCAGTGATTTCCTTCGAGAAGCCCGACTGGGTGTCTGGATCGGATCAGGACCCGCAAAAGGGTATAAAAACACGGAAGGCTCTTCTGGATCGACTGGCCACGGACCAAACGCAATTGATCGGCTTTCATCTGCCGGACATGGGCATCGGCCGCGTCGAGCGTGCCGGGTCTGCCTACAAGTTCGTGGCGGGGTGAAGCTGTGAAGCCGCCTCGGCCTTGAGCCAGGGCCTCAATAATGGTCCCGGTTCACAACCGGGACTGCACTAGTCCGTACAACTCCGCTGCCGCTATTCCGCTGGATGACGATGATCGGCGCCGTCACTCCGCCGGAAAGCCGCCAGGGCGGAGCCTTCGACGAGCCACGCGAGACCCACCCGGGCGCCGAATGCCATGGACAGCATCACGATCGGTGCCGAGATCGCCATGGTGGAAAAACCCGTAATGCCCTGCCCAACGGTGCAGCCCATTGCGAAAACACCGCCGATGCCCATAAGTGTACCGCCAAGAATGTGACGCCCGAGTTCCCGGGCATCATCACAAGCTTCCCAGCGGATATCGCGTTTCCAGAGAGCCGCAAGAACCGCACCAGTCAGCGTGCCCGCAACAAGTCCGACACCATAGTCGGGCCAAACACCGGTGTAGGTGATCAGCTGTAGAATGCTGTCTCCAACCGGCACAACGAAGGATCCTGCCTCGATCTGCACCGGGTCAAAGGAATTTGCGGCTACGTAAGTTGTGGCCCACCAGCCGAACGGGATGACCAGACCGATCGCAACAGCAGAGGCGATTTTTGCCCGGGCACCGCGATAGACACTGTCCTTGAATATCCAGCCCAATCCAAACGCAACCATGAGAAGCGCGACCAGCCACCGCAGATCGAAACCAGCCAGACTGGAGACAATATCGCCCATGGACTGACTGCCGGCGGCTGTGAAGGTAATCATTTGATCATCAACCAATGGCACCCGAATGATCCCGACGATCCCGCGCTGCGTGGCCAATGCGGCCAGTCCGATGACGGTCAGAACCACCAGAGCTCTCAGACTGCCGCCACCAAGGCGCAGCACGGCGCCAAACCCGCACGTGCCAACCAGGGCCATGCCGAGGCCGAACATCGCCCCACCGAGAATGGCACCGGTCCAAGGAAACCCTGGATCGAGATAAAAGGAAGCGCCAGTGTCGGCGAGACCGAATGCGACAAGCACCTGCGTTCCGATCAAGGCAACCACGGCTGCAAGCACCCAGGTTCTGAGCCCGGTACTGTCTCCGGCATACCAGTGGCGCTCCAGCGCGGACAGAGTGCAAAAGTGTGTGGCGCGGCCAATAAATCCAAGAACGCATCCGGCGAAAACGCCGAATACAGGCAATATAAGCGTCAAGTCTAATTCAGGCATTGTTGGCTGCCGTTACCGGCCCCTCGTCGCGTCCCCCCAAAGGCCACTCTCCGGTGGCTCTTTTTAGAGAGTAACAAGGGGGATAAGGCTCTTCAACGCTCAAGCGTGCTGCAATGCACGCGGCAGCATAGTCCAAGCTTACTGATGATCGCCAGGCTGCGGACGCACGTCCTTGCAGAAAAGATCATACAAGGTGGAGATGATGGAGCTCACCTCATCATCGACCAGACTGTAGTAAATCATCCGGCCTTCGCGCCGCGTCTGGACAAGACCCTCCAGACGCAATCGGGCGAGCTGCTGAGACACAGCTGCCTGTGGCACAGTCAGGATATCTTCCAGTTCTGAAACAGATTTCTCACCTTCAGACAGTAGGCACAGGATCACAAGACGCACTTCATGCGAAAGTGCTTTCAAAAGATCACTTGCCTTGCGCGCCTGACCCATCAACTGGTCAAAGTCTTCGGCGCTCATATCCTTGTTGAAGACGGGCAGGTTCATCGAACGTTTCAGTATCCGTACCGGTTCAGCGAAACTATTGCAGCGCAGCAATTCTGCGCTCATTCAGGTAGATGATGCAAGTGGCAGCAATAATCAACTGCCGCTTTTTCTGTGCTCCTCCAGTTTGTCGAGCATATCGCCGAGCAGTGGCCAGAAAAAATGCTCACCGGGATACCCGCGGAGCCGTGCGATCTCCTTGCCATCTTCAACAAGAATGAAAGTCGGTGTCAGCCGTTCCCGTTGAACGTTTCCCAGATCTTCCGGCCAGCCGTCCGTGATATCTACACGGCGTAAGGGAGCACGTTTGCCCTCGTTGGTTTTCGGGTAGGCAACGCCGATCTCTTCATTCCAGATCATGCACCAGGAACAACCCGGTTGTTCAACCATGATCAATTCCGCTGCAATCCCGGGCCTCGGAAACGCAGCAAGTCCGGCAAAAAAGGCGCTCGCAACCAGCGCTCCCACAACATTCAAACGACGCACTTGCCATTCTCCGTGTTTTCTGTGATTGCAATATATATGACTTTTTGAATATTTTAAACAAAACACAAAGTCGTCATGTCTGGGAGGACACTTTATGCTCGAGGTTTCGTGGGGCGCGGCGTTTCTAGCGGGATTGCTGTCCTTTGTGTCGCCCTGCGTCCTGCCAATCGTACCACCGTATTTGTGTTACCTCGCCGGCGTGAGCGTGGACGAGTTGAAGGGTGATGCGGCAACGGCGGCCACCGGACGCCGGGTCGTCCTGGCCGCAATTGCGTTCGTGCTCGGCTTCTCAGCCGTGTTCGTGGCGCTTGGAGCAACCGCGAGTGTGATCGGGCAATCTATCGCGCGCTATTACGATGTTCTGTCCTACATCGCCGGCACGATCATCATTATCATGGGTCTGCACTTTCTCGGCGTTTTCCGGATCGGTCTCTTGTTCCGCGAGGCAAGAGTTCACGTGGAGACCAAACCGGCTGGCCTGGTCGGTGCATTTATCATGGGGCTTGCCTTTGCATTTGGCTGGACGCCCTGCGTCGGGCCGGTGCTGGCTGCAATTTTGTTTGTTGCCGGATCCTCGCAAACGACCTGGCATGGCGCAGGCCTTCTGGCCGTCTACGCCTTAGGCATCGGTATCCCGTTCATTCTCGCGGCAGCCTTTGCAAGCCAGTTTCTGGGCTGGGCCAGTCGCTTCCGCAAACATATGGGCACCATCGAAAAAATCATGGGCGGGTTCTTGGTCTTGACCGGAGTTCTGTTCATCACCGGCCAGATGTCCGCCATTGCCTTCTGGTTGTTGGAAACATTTCCGGTTTTCTCACAAATCGGCTGAGCGTATCTGGGAGGAGTTCGACATGCATCAGATCATCAAATCAATCGCGGCGGCAGCGGTCTGCTTAACGCTGAGCCACACTGCAGGCCTTACCGCAACCCTCGGCGAAGACGGGCTCCACAAACAACCCTGGTTCACCATCACTTTCAAGGATATCGCAGAAGACATTGAAACAGCATCCGACGAGGGAAAACGTCTCGCCTTGGTGTTCGAGCAACGCGGATGCATCTACTGCAAGGCCATGCATGAGAAGCTCCTGAGCGACCCGGAAGTAACGGACTACATCAAAGAACACTTCATGGTCGTGCAATACAACATGTTCGGCGACGAAGAAGTCATCGACATTGACGGTGAAGAGCTGACCGAGAAAACCGCCGCCCGAAAATGGGGCTATGTGTTCACACCGACAATCGTCTTTCTTCCAGACGAAATACCGGAAGACGGCACGGTCGCGGATTCGGCGGTTGCGACAATGCCAGGATCATTCGGCAAGTGGACATTTCTGAATATGTTCCGCTGGGTGAACGAAAAAGGCTACGAAAGTGACGAACACTTTCAGAAATATCACGCTCGTATAATCAATGAGTTACGTGACCATGGCCGTCTCGGAGGGGACTAAAACTTGCACAAATTTGAAAGTCCGCAAAAAGGCGTATTGCATAACATATGCAAAAAATCATATCTTTTAATGTGAGAAGAACAGATGGACCGTGGAAATGAGTCCATCTTGGGTACGGTGGAGCGTACCCGCACTGAGGAGGAAAGCCAATAATATGACAAAGGGCGCAAGACTATGGGGCGCTGCTTTAGCGACATGTCTGGCCGGAACACTTTCGGTCAGCGCATTGCATGCGGAAACCATCGCTCCAACGGCCGTCGAGATTGTCGACATGGAGGCCAAATCATCACTCACCGGCAAGGCCGGTGACCCGGTTGCCGGCCGGGACACTTTCGCCGACCGGAAAAAAGGCAACTGCCTCGCCTGTCACGCGAACGCAGACCTGGCCGAGCTTCTGTTTCACGGCGAAGTTGGCCCGGAACTGGATGGCGTTGGCGATCGCTGGAGCACGGAGCAATTGCGCGCGATCGTGATCAACAGCAAGCAGGTATTCGGCGACCAAACCATAATGCCCGGTTTCTACACGACGGCACTTGGAGCACGCATCGCCGACAAATTCACCGATAAGACGATCCTCTCCGCCCAGGAAGTCGAGGATGTGGTCGCTTATCTGCTGACCCTCAAAGAAAACTGATCTCCGGTTTCAAGGAGCAAGAGATGACCATCACTAGACGCCAGGCTTTGGCTATGACTGCGGGTGCAGCCGCCTTCCTGACATTCGCCCCGCGAATTTCTTTCGCGGCAACACCTGACACGGACGCTGCTATCAAGGAGTTTACCGGAGGAGCGACCCCGACCGAGGGCACAGTCTCATTGGATACGCCGGAAATCGCGGAAAACGGCAACACCGTTCCTGTGGGTGTGACTGTCGATAGCCCGATGACTTCGGACAATTATGTTGAATCGGTTCTGATCTTGGCAGATGGGAACCCGAACCCGGCTGTTGCGACGTTCCACTTTTCAGCCATGAGCGGTGCAGCCGAGGCCAAGACCCGGATCCGGCTGGCGAAGACACAAAACGTCATCGCTGTCGCCAAAATGAGCGACGGTTCAACCTTCATGGACACCAAGGAAGTCAAGGTCACCATCGGCGGCTGTGGCGGCTAATCGGCAACGACCGGACGAGAGGAAACGAAAAATGGCATCCCCAAAACCCCGCGTAAAAGTGCCAAAGAAGGCCGACAAGGGTGAAGTCATCACCATCAAGACACTGATCAGCCATCCGATGGAATCAGGTCAGCGCAAAGACAAGAAAACCGGCGAGTTGATCCCCCGGCAGATCATCAACAAGTTCACCTGCGAGTTCGACGGCCAAGTCGTGTTCTCCTGTGATCTGGACCCTGCGGTATCGGCTAACCCCTACCTTCAGTTCAGCGCAAAGGTCGACAACAGCGGAACCTTCAAGTTCACCTGGGTGGACGACAACGGCAGCGTCTATGAGACCGAAAAGAAAATAACGGTCGAATAGGGTCTAAAGCCATCACGGTCGCACAAATCGGGAGGAGACGATTTGACCATGACGAATAATACAGGACGCTCTGCCGCTGCAATCCTTGCGACGGGTTTGGTAATGGGAATGTCCAACCAAGCCGTTGCGGATGAAAATGCGGAATTGATCGTCGAAGGCGAACAGCTCGTTACAAAAGTGGCGGCACCGGAAGGTCACCCGTTAGATGAACTTCTTTCTGGATGGCGGTTCCGCTCTGATGAAACTCAGGCCCTGCAAACAGACGACTTTGAAAACCCCGCATTTGCAGCAGTCGACTACGGTTCGGAACTTTGGGAAACTGAAGCCGGCACTTCAGGCAAATCGTGCGCGTCTTGCCACGGAGATGCCTCGGAAAGCATGAAGGGCTTGCGAGCCTCTATGCCCAAATGGCACGAGGGCGAGAACACCCTGATGACCCTTGAAGACCACATCAACTGGTCACGGAAGGAACACCAGGGCGCCGATCCATGGAAATGGGAAAGTGCCGAGATGCTCGCGATGACGGCGTTTCTTGGTCTTCAATCCCGCGGCATGCCGGTCAATGTGAAGATCGACGGCCCTGCCGAAGAGTGGTTCAACAAGGGCAAGGATCTCTACTACACACGTGTCGGTCAGCTCGACATGTCGTGTTCCAATTGTCATGAGGACAACTATGGCAACATGATCCGTGCCGACCATTTGAGTCAGGGTCAGATCAACGGCTTCCCGACCTATCGCTTGAAATGGCAGGGGCTTGGATCAACACACCGGCGGTTCAAAGGCTGCATGGACAACATCCGCGCAACGCCGTTCAAACGCGGCTCGGATGAATTCACATCGCTTGAATTGTACCTCGCCTGGCGCGGCTCCGGCCTGTCGGTCGAAACACCGGCCGTGCGCCAGTAAGACAATACGAGAACTTGGAAGCGGCGGTGAACTGCCGCTTCCCAAACTCCGGCCACAGCGCCGGCGACGGATCAAATCAACACCGGTCGATAAAACGATCAAGGTGCGTAAGTTTTTACGCGCCAACAGAAAAACTTTGCCTTTTGCCATTGGCTATTTGGAGGCTTCGGCCTCATCAGGAATCAGGAGTTAAGTGAATGTTTTCAAGACGCGAGTTCTTGATGGCGGCAACCGCAACCAGCGCCCTGCTCGGCTCCGGCATGGCCGGGTCGTGGTCAAAGCTGATGGCACAACAGGCGTTGAGCGAAGACCAACTCCTGGCCATGGAGCCGGCAGGGTCCCTGACGCTGGTCCACATTACCGACATTCATGCCCAGCTGAAGCCGATCTACTTCCGGGAACCCTCCATCAATCTCGGCATTGGCGATGTCACCGGCAAACCGCCGCATGTGACCGGCGCGGACTTTCTCAAACTCTACAACATCGAAGCCGGTTCGCCGGATGCCTACGCACTCACATCAGAAGACTTCGCGTCCCTGGCGAAATCCTACGGCAAGATGGGCGGCATGGACCGGGTGGCAACCGTGATCAAGCGTATTCGCGCCGAGCGCGGCGATGACAACGTCCTGCTGCTGGACGGGGGCGACACCTGGCAGGGCAGTTACACATCCAATCAAACGCTTGGCCAGGACATGGTAACGGTCATGAACGCGTTGAAACCGGATGCCATGACCGGCCACTGGGAATTCACGTACGGCACGGACCGGGTTCAGGAGATCATCGACGACCTTCCCTTCGCCTTCCTAGGCTCAAACATTTACGACAACGAGTGGGATGAGCCGGCGTTCGAAGCCTGGAAAATGTTTGAGCGCGGTGGGTCAAAGGTTGCGGTCATTGGGCAGGCCTTCCCCTACACGCCGATCGCCAATCCACGCTGGATGATCCCGGGCTGGTCCTTCGGCATCCGCGAGGAAGACATTGCCAAGCACGTCGAAGAGGCCCGCGGCGAAGGCGCCGAGGTCATTGTCTTGCTCTCTCACAATGGGTTCGACGTTGACCGGAAGCTTGCCTCCAACGTTGCTGGCATCGACGTCATCCTAACCGGCCACACGCACGACGCTTTGCCTGAACCGGTCATTGTCAACGACACGCTGGTGATTGCATCTGGCTCGAACGGCAAGTTCGTCTCCCGCGTTGATCTGGATGTGAAAGACGGCGCGGTTATAGGCTACAAGTACCGTCTGATCCCGATCTTTTCTGACGTAATCACGCCAGATGCAGAGATGAGTGCGCTGATCGATGAGGTCCGCGCGCCCTTTGAGGCAGACCTTTCGCGGATTCTCGGCAAGACAGAAAGCCTCCTTTACCGGCGCGGCAACTTCAACGGCACCTTCGATGACCTGATTTGTCAGGCGCTTCTGAAGGAACGCGACGCCCAGATTGCACTGTCGCCAGGCTTCCGCTGGGGCACCAGCCTCCTGCCCGGTCAAGATATCACCTTCGAAGACCTCCACAACGCCTGTGCCATGACCTATCCGGCCGCTTATCGCTCGACCATGAACGGTCAAATGCTGAAGGACATTCTCGAAGACGTTGGCGACAACCTCTTCAACAAGGACCCGTATTACCAGCAAGGCGGCGACATGGTCCGCGTTGGCGGCATGGGGTATACGATCGACCCCAAAATGGAGATCGGCGAACGCATCTCCGACATGACGCTTCTTTCAACCGGTGAGCCGATCGACCCTGCGAAAGACTACGTCGTTGCCGGCTGGGCTTCGGTCAATGAAGACACCGAGGGCCCGGCGATCTGGGACGTCGTTGAAAACCACATCACAAAAAATCCGACCGTGAAGCTTCCGGACAATGAGTCCGTGAAGGTGATCGGTGTCTAAATTTGTTTAAGACCTGAGGACAGAAACATGACTGAGACAAAGGACAAGGGCACTCCCTCCCTCTCTCGGCGGTCCCTTCTCAAGGCCGGCCTCGCGAGCGGTGTTGCCGCAGGTGCCGCCGGAGCTGCAGGCGCAGCGCGCGCAGCAGGTGACCCATTGATCACGGAAATTCAGGACTGGAACCGGTATCTCGGCGATGGCGTCGATGCAGCACCGTACGGTCTACCATCAGAATTTGAAGCGGAAGTGGTCAGGCGCAACGTGCCCTGGCTGACCGCTGATGCCGTCGCCTCAATCAATTTCACACCACTCCATGAACTGGACGGGATCATCACACCGAACGGGCTGTGTTTTGAGCGCCACCATGGTGGTGTCGCACAGATTCGGCCGCAGGATCACCGCCTGATGATCAACGGCCTGGTCGACACACCTCTGGTCTTCACTATGGAAGACCTGAAGCGCTTCCCCCGCGAAAACCACGTCTACTTCCTGGAATGCGCGGCCAATGGCGGTATGGAGTGGCGCGGATCTCAGCTGAACGGCTGCCAGTTCACCCATGGCATGGTGCACAATGTGATGTACACCGGCGTGAAACTGAAAACCCTTCTGGAAGAAGCCGGCGTCAAGACCAACGGCAAATGGGTGCTTCCCGAAGGCGCAGATGCCGCCCACATGACACGTTCCATCCCAATGGAAAAGGCGCTGGATGACTGCCTTGTTGCCTGGAAAATGAACGGCGAAGCGCTGCGCGCCGAACAGGGCTACCCGCTGCGTCTCGTCGTTCCAGGTTGGGAAGGCAACATGTGGGTCAAATGGCTGCGCCGCTTGGAAGTCGGCGATCAGCCGTGGCATCACCGGGAGGAAACGTCGAAATACACTGACCTCTTGGAAACAGGAAAAGCCAGGCGCTTTACCTGGGTGATGGATCCGAAATCCGTCATCACCAGCCCAAGCCCGCAAATGCCGGTTTCTCACGGCAAGGGACCAATGGTGATTTCAGGGCTAGCCTGGTCGGGCAACGGCCGCATCACCCGTGTAGACGTATCTCTGGACGGCGGCCGGAATTGGAAGACGGCGCGGATTGACGGGCCAAGCCTGTCGAAATCTCTGCACCGCTTCTACCTCGACATTGATTGGGACGGGTCGGAAATGCTGATCCAGTCCCGCGCAATGGATGAACACGGGTTCTACCAGCCAACCAAAAACGAGCTGCGCGCCGCCCGGGGCGAAAACTCCATCTACCACAACAACGGCATTCAGACCTGGTATGTCCAAAAGAACGGGGCGGTTGAAAATGTTGAAGTCTCTTAAAGCGCTTTCGCTCGGCACCGTTCTCGTCGCGCTTGCCTCCACCGCCACCGCGGGCGATGCGGCCAAGGGCGAGAAGGTCTTCAAGAAATGCCAAGCCTGCCATGCTGTCGGTGATGGGGCCAAGAACAAGGTTGGTCCGCATCTCAACGACCTGTTTGGGCGCACGGCTGGTGAGATCGATGGCTACAAATACTCCAACGCGATGATCAAGGCTGGAGAGGATGGATTGGTGTGGGACATGGAAACGACCCGTACCTATCTCGCCAAACCGAAGGCCATGATCAAAGGCACCAAGATGGCCTTTGCCGGACTTCGCAAGGATGCGGATCTCGACAACATTCTGGCTTACCTTGCGACTTACTCTGAAGATGCGGACAGCAGTTCAGAACAACAATCCGAAGCGCCTTCAGAAAATAGCGGCACTCAAGTCGCGGCGGTTCCTGAAGCAACAGAACCGGCTGCCACCGCTGCCTCGAACACACGAGACGGTGGGGTCTTCGGCCTTGGCCGTGTTGCCTTGGCTGAAGAAGTGGCTGCCTGGGACATCGACATCCGTCCAGATGGGCAGGGACTTCCTGAAGGATCGGGAACTGTTGCTGACGGAGAAGTTCTTTACACAGACAACTGCGCCATGTGTCACGGTGATTTTGGCGAGGCAGTAGACCGCTGGCCGGTTCTCGCAGGTGGCCATGACACCCTGACCGACGATCGCCCGGAAAAGACAATCGGTTCCTACTGGCCCTACTTGTCGACAGTCTATGACTATGTCCGCCGGGCAATGCCTTTTGGCAATGCCAGATCTTTGTCCGACGATGAGGTCTACGCCATCACCGCGTATCTCCTTTACCTGAACGATCTGGTGGACGATGAGGAGTTTGAACTCTCCAAAGACAACTTCCTCGATATCCGCCTGCCCAATGAGGAAAACTTCATTGCGGATGACCGTCCCGAAGAAACGCATTACGCTCAAAAGAGCGAACCATGCATGACCGACTGCAAGCCCGGTCCCGTGGAGATTACCATGCGCGCGCGCATTCTGGATGTGACGCCCGACGACGGCGGCGATGACAACGCCGGTGTCGGCGCGGTAGACTGATCCATACCGGGTCACGGGAGGAACCGGTATGGACCAAAAGCAGGAAAAGGCTGAACGGCCTTATGCCGACTTTCCGACATTGAGAAATGCGGCATGGGCCCGAGCAAGGAAATGGATCGCAGGCGCGACGTTTTTACTGACGGTGCCGGCCATGGCATCGGACGGCGATCCAATAAAAGGCGAAAAGCTGTTTAAAGCCTGCAAAGCCTGCCACCAGGTTGGAGCCAACGCGCGAAATGGCGTTGGCCCCCATCTCGACGGACTTTTTGAACGCCCGGCCGGGACCCTGGAAGGCTTTAGGTATTCCAGTGCGATGAAGAAACTCGGCAGTGACGGGATGGTCTGGAACGAGTTTTCGTTGGACCTTTATCTCGAAAAGCCGCGGGAATATGTACCCGGAACCCGAATGTCCTATCGCGGCATGCCTGACCGTCAGGATCGCACCCACATCATCGCCTACTTGAGAGAACTTTCCAAAGCCGAACCGGCGTCAGAACCGGAGCCGGAAACTGTGACGCCAGAAATGGGGGCCGTTGCCATCCAGATCGACGGCGACATGGCGTATGGCGAATATCTTTCGAGTGAATGTGTCACCTGTCATCAAGTCTCTGGCCGGGCCGATGGCATCCCATCCATTATCGGCTGGCCTAAGAAACCGTTCATCCGGGCACTCTTTGAATACAAGACAAATGTCCGCAGTCATCAGGTCATGCAGAACATGACAGTCAACCTCGGCAACGAGGAAATCGCAGCCTTGGCCGCCTATTTCGGGTCCATCGATCCGCAATGAGGTTTTGTCAATTGCAGAGGCCAAACTGCATACTTGGGAGGAAATGACATGCCAAATCTCACACGCCGTAGTTTTGGGCTTCTGGTTGGCGCCGGGGCGACATCCCTGGCACTGCCGTACTACGCCCGGGCGCAGGGGAAACCTAAAGTCGTCGTCATCGGCGGCGGCGCTGGAGGCGCTACAGCCGCCCGGTATATGGCCAAGGATGCTGGTGAGGATCTTGACGTTACTCTGATCGAAGCCAACCCGGCCTACACAACCTGCTTCTTCTCCAACTTATACCTCGGCGGGTTCCGCGATTTCGATTCCATCACACACGGCTATGATACGCTGTCGTCGAACTACGGTATCACCGTTGTAAACGGCATGGCAGATGCCGTTGATCGGGATGCAAAAATGGTTGTCATGGCGGACGGTTCCAAAGTGCCTTACGACCGTCTGGTCGTGTCCCCGGGCATTGATCTCATCTATGACAGTGTGCCCGGCTACTCAGAAGAAGCGGCTGAAATCATGCCGCATTCCTGGAAGGCGGGTCCTCAGACCCAACTTCTGAAAGCCAAACTGGATGCTATCGAAAACGGCCAGCAAATCGTCATGGTAGCCCCGCCGAACCCATATCGTTGCCCTCCGGGACCGTACGAGCGTGTGTCAATGATGGCGCATATTCTCAAATCCAAGGGACTGAACGACAGCAAGATCGTCATCATTGATCCCAAGCCGAAGTTCTCCAAACAAGCCCTATTCCAGGAAGGCTGGGACAAGCACTATCCGGGCATGATCGAGTGGTATGGACCGGATGTGCATGGCGGTATCGTCAAGGTCGATGCATCGACCGGGGAGGTCGAAACGGACCTGGACACCTTCCAGGGCGATTTGGTGAACGTCATCCCGGCGCAAAAGGCGGGCATGATCGCTTCCAAGGCCGCACTTGCCAACGACAGCGGGTTCTGCGCCATTGATCCGGCTTCCATGCGCTCCAAGGAAGACAACTCCATTTTTGTCATCGGAGATGCCTGCATCGCCGGCGACATGCCGAAGTCCGGTTTCTCGGCGAACAGCCAGGCCAAGGTGGCGGCCATGGCCATTCGCGGAGACCTCACCGGGTCCCGTGTTTTCCCAGCAAAGTACTCCAACACCTGCTGGAGCTTGATCGAGACCAACGACGGCGTAAAAGTCGGCGCACAATACGCCCCAACCGAAGAAAAAATCGCGTCCACCTCGAAATTCATCAGCCAGACCGGTGAAGATGCAGGCCTCCGTCAGGCGACCTATGAAGAGTCGATCGGCTGGTACAAAGGCATCACCACCGACATGTTCGGCGCCTAATTCCTCCCCCACCTTGCTTGCGGTGGTGCCGTCCGCCGCAAGCCTCTTTTTCTCCATCGCTATTGTCCATACTTCACATCACCCGCCTTTAGTGCGAAGACAGCGTCCCCTTCCATCGGCATTGTGAAACAGTGTTGCTTGGAAAAACCAGCCAAATGGAGACGCAATGACCTGGACCGCATCGCCCGACCGTTACACCAGCATGGACTACCGCCGCTGTGGTAGGTCCGGATTGAAACTGCCGCTCATTTCTCTGGGACTTTGGCACAATTTCGGCGATGACACCCCGCACCAACGCAAACAGGAAATTGCGCGGACCGCTTTTGATCTCGGCATCACCCACTTCGACCTTGCCAACAATTATGGTCCGGCGAAGGGCTCCGCGGAGAGCGCATTCGGCGAACTCCTGCGCACCGACTTTGCACCGTATCGGGACGAGATGATCATTTCGTCCAAGGCCGGGTACGACATGTGGCCTGGTCCTTATGGCGAGTGGGGCAGCCGCAAATACCTGATTGCGTCCTGCGACCAATCGCTTAAGCGCATGGGTCTCGACTATGTCGACATCTTTTATTCACACAGGTTCGACCCGGAAACGCCGTTGGAAGAGACCATGATGGCGCTGGACCACATCGTCCGCTCCGGACGGGCCCTATACGTCGGTATTTCCTCTTACAATACGAATAGGACACGAGAAGCAGCAGCAATCCTGAAAGAGCTCGGCACTCCCTGTCTGATCCATCAGCCGAGCTATTCCATGATCAACCGTTGGGTGGAAGAAGACGGCCTTCTCGACACCTTGGACGATCTCGGCATTGGTTCCATCGCCTTTTCCCCACTCGCCCAAGGCATGCTGACAAACAAGTATCTGAAGGACATTCCGGAAGGCAGCCGGGCCACACAGGGCAAATCCCTGCAGGACCAATTCCTCAGTGATGAGAACCTTGCAAACATCCGGGCACTCAACGCCATTGCCGAGCGGCGCGGGCAAACACTGGCGCAGATGGCACTCGCCTGGGTCTTGAGAGGCGGCCGCGTCACGACGGCCCTCATTGGGGCTAGCCGAGCAGCCCAAGTGATTGACTGTGTCGGCGCGCTCAACAATCTCGAGTTCACTGAAGCCGAGCTTCAGGAAATCGATGCGACAGCCAAGGACGCCAACATCAATCTTTGGGCGGCCTCGTCTGAGCGCGAAGGCCCTTCCCGGAAGAAATAGATCCGGACACTGGGCGGTTTCGACCGCCCGGTCATCCCAGACGGCCTAATAAAGCCAGCGCGGAAGCCACGTTGCGATAATCGGGAACATCCACAGGATCGCGACGGCAGCGATTTGCAATCCGATGAACGGAACCACACCGCGATAGATCTGTCCGGTGGTGATTTCCTTTGGCGCAGCGCCGCGCAAATAGAACAGCGAAAATCCGAACGGCGGCGTCAGAAACGATGTCTGAAGATTGATTGCGATCAGGACTGTGAGCCAGATCGGATCAATACCCATCAGGATGAGCGGCGGGATCAAAACAGGCAGCAGAATCACCGAGATCTCGACAAAGTCGAGGAAGAAGCCCAACACGAAGACGAACAGCATCGCGAAGATCAGCGCTCCCGTGGCGCCGCCAGGCATTTCCTTCAAAAGCTCATGAACACGGTCTTCCCCACCCAGGCCGACAAATACCAGACTGAAAAAACTCGCCATCAGGATGGTTGCGAAGATCATTGAGGTTACGGTCAGGGTCGACAGCAATGATGACTTCAAAAGCCCATCGGCAAAAGCTGCACGTAAAATTTTGAGGACGACTCCAAGCGCAAAAAGAGCAAGCCCAGCGTAGATTGCAGCAAGCACATAGCCACCAATCGTCACATCTGACCTTTGAAGGCGAACAGGAAAGGCCGCAGCCGACACTGCAAGTACCAGCAAGGCTATGGTCGCCAAAATGATAAGTTTGACAGGCACGCCCAACCGTCGGCCAGCCAACAAGATAGCTCCAACTGCGCCCACAGAAGCTGCTTCATTCGGAGATGCCACACCGCCAAGGATCGAGCCCAAAACGGCGATAATCAACAGGATCGGCGGAACGATTGCAGACGCGATTTCCACGCCGCTTGGTGGCTCAACACTCTCCTTCATTGCCGGGGCGTCACCAGGAAAAAGTTTCGCGCGGCCGATGATGTAGACGCAATAGACAGCCACCAGCAGCAGTCCTGGCACCATCGCAGCGGCAAAGGTTTGCCCAACCGAGATCGTTTCGATCGTGAATTTGCCTTGCGCATATTGCGCCTGCTGGAAGGCATTCGACATGACATCGGCAAGGATGATCAGAAGGGTCGAGGGCGGGATGATCTGACCAAGTGTACCGGCTGTACAAACCATGCCGGAGGCCAATTTCGGATCATACCCGTTGCGCAACATGGTCGGCAGGGCAATCAGGCCCATCGCAACGACCGTTGCGCCGACAATACCGGTCGACGCAGCCAGAAGGGCACCGACCAGAACGACGGAAACACCAAGGCCGCCATTCATCTTGCCGAACAGCCGGCCCATCGTTTCAAGAAGGTCCTCGGCAATCCGGCTTTTTTCCAGGATGACACCCATCAGAACAAATAGTGGGATTGCGGTGAGCACCGGGTTGGTCAGAACTCCAAAGAACCGCTGGCCCATGGCGCCCATAAGCTGAATGTTAAAGTCCCCAAGCATCCACCCAAGAAGCGCGAAGCCAGTTGCAACGCCGGCAATCGTGAAGGCCACGGGATAACCGAGAAGAATAAAGGCGATCAGCGCCCCGAACATCATCAAGTCAAGAGGAAGGCTCATGCAGCGGTGGCTTTCAGACGGGAGATATCACGGATCAGGGCAGTTGCGCCTTGAACGAGTAAAAGACTGCAGTAGGCCGGAATGAGCGTCTTCAACAGGAACGAGGCCGGGATCCCGCCAACCGAAATCGGTCCCTCGAGAATTGCCCAGCTGCTGCGCACAGTCGGCCAGGAGAACCACAAGAGAATAAGCAACGCTGGCGTCAGCAGAAACAGGTGGCCAAAGATGTCGATCCAGGCCTGTGCGCGCTCGCTCGCCTTGGCATAAAAAATGTCCACACGCACATGGGCATTGACCAGGAACGTATAACCTGCGCCCAGCATGAAGATGGCTGCATGGAAATACAAAACACCTTCATCGAGAAAGATGAAGCTGTAGCCGAAAACATAGCGCAGAAGCACAATCACGAACTGCAACATCAGCATGCCCAGCGCCGCCCAGCACAAGGTGTTGCCTATTACTGAATTCACGCGCTCCAGCACATCCGCAAGCTTTTCCATCGCGGTCGGTTCCTGTTTTTGTCTCACAAGGTCACGCCCTCATCGTGAGAAGTGAGAACGAATGGTCAAGCCAAGCAGTGGCGACCGGAGAAGCGTTTCTACTTCTCCGATCACCAAAGGCAGGCTGTGCCTTACAGTGCCGACGATCAGTCGTACTTGTAGTCCAGCAGACGCGCGTTCATCTGGCCATTGTCAGCGTAAGGCATGTACTCGCGCATCAGTTTACGATAGCCGAGGAAGCTCTCCGTGATCTGCTTGACCAAATCGTCGCTGTCTGCACGCAGGTCAGCGATCACTTCACCTGCTGCGTTGCCCATCGCCACGATCACATCGTCCGGGAGCTTACGCACCATCACGCCATGATCGTTGACGAGACCTGTCAAAGCCTGTGCGTGTTTGGTGTTGTACTCAGTCAGGACATCGTTGTAGAGGCTGGAACACGCTTGCGTGACGACCTCTTTGAGATCATCCGGAAGTTCGTTGTAGGCATCCAGATTGACCGCGCATTCTTCGGCAGAAGACGGCTCACCAACGCCCGGCCAGTAGTAGTTCTTGGCGATCTGGTAGTAGCCGAGCGCGCTGTCGGTCCACGGGCCGATGAACTCTCCAGCATCAAGGGCGCCAGACTGCAGCGCCTGGAACATTGCCGGGCCGCTCATGGCCTGGACTGCCATGCCGAGCTTGGAGCACATTTCTGACGCAAGACCCGTTGAGCGGAACTTCAAGCCCTTCAGATCGTCAACGCTGTTGATCTCGTTGCGGAACCAGCCGGCCCATTGCGGACCGGAGTTGCCGCACAAGAACGGCTTCAGATTGAAGCGGCCGTACATTTCATCATAAAGCGCCTGACCACCGCCGTGGATCAACCAGCCGGCTTGTTCAGGAGCCGTCAGTCCAAACGGCTGGGACCCAAACAGCAGGATACCCTTGGACTTGGAGCCCCAGTAGGCCGGGACCGCATGATAAAGCTCAGCAGTGCCCTGACCAACGGCATCGAAAACACCATTGCCCGGAACGATTTCGCCGGCCGCAAACAGCTTAACTTCGATGCGCCCGCCCGACAGGGTCGTGATGCGGTCCGCGAGCATTTGCGCAGCGACGCCTGGTCCCGGCAGGTTCTTCGGCCAGGCCGTTACCATGCGCCACTGGCGGACATCTTGAGCAATGGCAGGCGCTGCAAGCGTTGTCGCTGCTGCGCCTGTTGCGCCGATTGCACCGGCTTTCAGAAAATCACGTCTTTTCATCTTGTCCTCTTTGTCAAAGGTGATTGGAGGGCTGTCCGCCGTTGTTTTCATCTCCCAAGGATACCCGGCAGGTTCAATCCCTGTTCTTTTGCGCAATCCAGCGCAATTTCGTAACCCGCATCGGCGTGTCGCATCACACCGGTTGCAGGGTCGTTCCAAAGCACACGCTCAATCCGGCGCGCGGCATCATCTGTTCCGTCACAGCAAATGACCATGCCCGAATGCTGCGAGAACCCCATACCCACGCCGCCACCATGGTGCAAAGACACCCAGGTTGCGCCAGATGCGGTGTTCAACAGAGCATTCAAAAGCGGCCAATCTGACACTGCGTCCGAGCCATCTTTCATAGATTCCGTTTCCCGGTTCGGAGACGCCACGGACCCGCTGTCCAGATGATCACGGCCAATGACGACCGGGGCCTTCAGTTCACCGTTGCGGACCATTTCGTTAAAGGCAAGACCCAACCGGTGGCGTTGACCCAGACCAACCCAGCAGATCCGGGCTGGCAGTCCCTGGAAGGAAATCCGTTCCTTGGCCATGTCGAGCCAATTGTGCAGATGCTCATCATCTGGAATGAGTTCCTTCACCTTGGCGTCGGTCTTGTAGATATCCTCCGGATCGCCAGAAAGCGCGCACCAGCGGAACGGCCCGATGCCGCGGCAGAAGAGCGGCCGGATATAGGCCGGCACAAAACCCGGGAACGCGAAAGCGTTTTCAAAACCTTCTTCAAGCGCGACCTGGCGGATGTTGTTGCCGTAGTCCAGCGTTGGCACACCGGCATTCCAGAAATCGACCATCGCTTGAACATGGACTTTCATTGACGCCCGTGCCGCTTTCTCGACCGCTTTCGGATCTGTCTCTGCTTTTGAGCGCCATTCGGCAACGGTCCAGCCTTGCGGCAGGTACCCATTGACCGGGTCATGCGCGGACGTCTGATCGGTAACGATGTCCGGTTTGACACCGCGTTTGACGAGTTCTGAGAAAACATCTGCAGCGTTGCCGATCAAGGCAACGGATTTTGCCTCCCCCGCCTTCGTCCAGCGCTCAATCATCTCCAGCGCTTCGTCGAGCGAATGCGTCTTTTCATCGACGTATTTTGTACGCAGGCGGAAGTCGGCGCTCTTTTCATCGCACTCGACCGCGAGACAGCAGGCTCCGGCCATAACGGCAGCAAGCGGTTGCGCACCGCCCATACCACCAAGTCCACCGGTCAGGATCCAGCGGCCTTTCAGGTTGCCCTCATAATGCTGGCGGCCGGCTTCCATGAACGTCTCGTAGGTTCCCTGAACGATGCCCTGCGTGCCGATGTAGATCCAGGAGCCCGCAGTCATCTGGCCATACATCGCCAGACCCTTTTTATCGAGTTCGTGGAAATGGTCCCAGTTCGCCCAGTTCGGCACCAAATTGGAATTCGCGATCAGAACCCGCGGCGCATCCTTATGGGTCTTGAACACACCAACCGGTTTGCCCGATTGAACCATCAATGTTTCATCGTCTTCCAGTGACTTCAAACTCGCAACGATTTGGTCGAAATCATCCCATGTGCGCGCAGCACGGCCGATGCCGCCATAAACGACCAGCTCGTGGGGGTTTTCCGCTACATCTGGATGCAGGTTGTTCATGAGCATCCGCAACGGAGCTTCCGTCAACCAAGACTTGGTATTGAGCTCTGTTCCCGTCGGCGGGAAAACGTCACGTGCATTGTGGCGGCGGTCAACCATGGTTGGCTCCCTCGGAATTTTTGGTGTGTTGGACGAGCGCAGGCGCGAGATCAGCCAATGCGCTGAGAATTTCTTTCAGATGGACCTGCAAACGCGCGGCTTTCACTTCGTCATAAGCAAAAGGCGTGTCTTCGCTCACAAGATGCGTGGACTGAGCCAGCTCCATCTGTATGGCATGGAAGCCGCCTGCTGGCTGGCCGTAGTGGCGGGTGGTCCAGCCGCCCCTGAAGCGGCCGTTCAGGATCGACGTGTAGCCCTCAGCTTTTGCTGTGAGGTCGACAACGGCCTTCTCGATTTCGGGTGCGCATGTAGCGCCGCCATTGGTTCCGGTGTTGAAATCCGGCAGCGTGCCCTCAAACAGGTAGGGCACGACGGAACGGATCGAGTGGCAATCGTAGAGAATTGCGATGCCGTGTTTTGCGTGGACACGCTCCAGTTCGGCCTTGAGCGCAGCGTGATAAGGCGCATGCCAAGCCAGCCGCCGCTTTTCGATCTCTTCTGGATCCGGCTCGCTGCCGTTCAGATAGATCGGGCGTCCGTCAAAGTCCGTTGTTGGACAGAGCGTTGTCGTGTTCTGGCCAGGATAAAGACTGACGCCTTCCGGGTCGCGGTTGGCATCGATGACATAACGGTGAAAATTTGCCTTCACCATCGTCGCGCCCGACAAGAGCTCAGAATAGAGTTGGTCAACGTGCCAATCGGTATCGGCAAGCTTTTGGCCCACTTCATTCAGGCAAGACCAAATCTCAGGCGGCACGTACGTTCCGGCATGCGGCACCCCAAGCACCACCGGCCCGTCTCCGTAAAAGACCTCAACCGGCTGCATGCGCACCTCCAAGGACCAAGGCGGCATTGTCCTCAAGAAACGCAACCAAGCTTCGGGACTTGATCAACTCTGCAGCGGTCTCCAGATCCGGTGCCAGGTACCGGTCCTTCTCCAGTGCGGGGACTTGTTGCCGGAGCCGTTCCAAAGCATTTTGAAGCGGCGCACTCGTCTTGAGCGGTGCGCGATGTTCGATCCCTTCGGCAGCACAAAGCAATTCAACACCCAGGATATGAGCCAAGTTCGCATTCATGCGTGCCAATCGGCGCGCGCCGTGCGCGGCCATCGACACATGATCTTCCTGATTGGCGCTGGTCGGCGTGGAATCTGTTGAGCATGGATTTGCGAGATGTTTGTTTTCGCTCATCAATGCAGCAGTGGTCACTTCGGCAATCATAAGCCCGGAGTTCAACCCCGGATCGCGCGCAAGAAACGGAGGCAAATCGAAAGACAAAGCCGGATCCACCATCAAGGCGATACGCCGCTGGGCAATAGCCCCGAGCTCGGCAATCGCGAGCGCAATCTGGTCGGCGGCAAAAGCAACAGGTTCTGCGTGAAAGTTGCCACCGGAAACAATCCGGTCTTCTTCGATCAGCACCAGAGGGTTGTCGGTTGCCGCATTTGCTTCAATCTCAAGTGTGCTGGCCGCCATCCTTAGAAGGTCAATACAGGCGCCTGTCACCTGCGGCTGGCAGCGGATGCAGTAGGGATCCTGAACACGAGTGTCGCCTTCCCGGTGGCTTTCACGAATTTCAGACCCCTCCATCACTGCGCGCATTGCGGCAGCCACTTCGATCTGACCACGATGGCCACGCAGCTCATGGATCTCCGGTAGGAGTGGTGCCGTCGACCCCATGATGGCGTCGGTCGACATGCTCGCGGTCAAAACCGTTGCTTCGGCAAGACGCCAGGCTTCAAAGAGACCAACAAGCGCGCACGCCGTCGAAAACTGTGTTCCGTTGATAAGGCCGAGGCCTTCCTTGGGTCCTAATACGACGGGCTTCAACCCGGCCCTTTCGAGCGCGGCTCCACCTGACATCCGCTCGCCGCCGAATTCCGCTTCGCCTTCGCCGATGAGGACAGCGGCCATGTGGGCCAAGGGTGCCAAATCACCGGACGCTCCAACAGAGCCTTGAGAGGGCGTGACAGGTGTAACGCCCTTTTCAAGGCAAGCCTCGATCAGCTCCAGCACTTCAAGTCGAACTCCAGACGCACCGCGCCCGAGGGAGAGAAGCTTTAGAACCATCATCAAACGAGTTGTCGCCGTGTCGAGCGGCTCTCCAACACCGCAGCAATGCGACAGGATCAGATTACGTTGAAGTGTCTCTGTGTCTTCAGCGGCAATTTTTACACTCGCCAGCTTGCCGAACCCTGTGTTGACGCCATAGACGGCCTCTTTACCGCGTGCCGCTATGCCAACCCGCTCCGCAGCCAAACAGATTGCAGCTTCTGCAGCCCGGTCGACCCGGACGGAAAGGCTTTCACGGTAGACGCGTTCCAGATCGGCAAGGCGAACAGCGCCCGGTGAGACAACAAGAGCGCTCATTCGGCTCCTCCAAAAATCCGTTTTTCTAGGGCGTTAAAGCCGATGCGGTAGCTGAGTTCTGCCGGGTGCTGAACGTTCCAGATGGCAAGATCGGCGCGTTTTCCGGCCTCCAGCGTACCGCGGTCCGTTAGTCTGAGTGCTTTGGCCGCCTCGCGGGTGACACCGGCAAGTGCTTCTTCCGATGTCATGCAGAACAACGTGCAGCCCATGTTCATGGTGAGAAGGAGAGAAGCGAGCGGTGAGGACCCAGGATTGCAGTCTGTCGCAAGCGCCATGGGCACTTCATGTCGACGCAGAAGATCAACCGGCGGGGCTTGCGTTTCGCGCAATGTGTAGAATGCTCCGGGCAGGATGACGGCAACCGTTCCGCTGCTGGCCATGGCTTCGACGCCAGCTTCATCCAGGTATTCCAAATGATCTGCCGACAAAGCCCCATAGGAAGCCGCAAGCGCGGTACCGCCCAGATTTGACAGCTGCTCGGCGTGGAGTTTGACGGGCAGGCCAAGTGCCTTTGCCTTGTCGAATACTTTCGCGATCTGGGCCGGGGAGAAGGCGATGCCTTCACAAAAACCATCGATCGCATCGACCAAGCCTTCGGCATGGGCAGCATCCAGCGCCGGCAGGCAAACCTCCGAGAGGTAAGCGTCCGCTCTGTCCTTATAATCTGCTGGAACAGCATGGGCACCGAGGAACGTTGTCCGTACAGTGATTGAGCGCAAGCTGCCGACCTTGCGGGCAACTCTGAGCATCTTGAGTTCAGTCTCTTGATCGAGGCCATAACCAGACTTGATCTCTATACCGGTAAGACCTTCGGCAATCAGCGCATCCACCCGGGACAGCGCGCCTTCAAGCAATTCGTCTTCACTGGCTGAACGCGTTGCCTTGACGGTCGAGACAATGCCCCCACCTGCGCGTGCAACCTCTTCGTAGGACGCGCCTTCGAGACGCATTTCGAATTCGCGGGCCCGGTCACCGCCAAAGACAACATGGGTGTGGCAATCGATAAGACCCGGCGTCACCAGACGCCCATTCAAGTTCTCATTCGGATAGACCGAGAATGCCTCTGGCAGATCTGCTGCCGGACCAGCATAGCCAATCGTCTCGCCATCAATGGCGAGCACACCGTCTTCAATCAAGCCGTACGGATCTCCCGTCTCGGTGAGTGTTACCAATTTGGCATTTGTCAGCAGGCGCTGTGGCACCGGACATCTCCCGCTTGATTAGATTGCGATAAAAGATAATATGCATGCACATATTAACGTGTCAACGAGGGAAAGAGACCGGCATGCCTACGGCGCAAGACAGCACCATTTTCGCAGACAAGGCGCTGCTTCCCACTGGCTGGGCGGAATACGTCCACGTTGATGTTTCCGCTAACGGCGAGATTTCTGCTGTCGAACCAAACGCGGCGTCGCCAGCTGGAAAAGCGCATCGGGTCGGGATCCTGTTACCTGCACCATCCAACCTGCATAGCCATGCGTTTCAGCGCGCGATGGCCGGAATGAGCGAACGCCGGGGTCAGGAGAGCCGCGACAGCTTCTGGACTTGGCGGCAGATCATGTTCCGGTTTCTCGACACGCTCACCCCAGATGATGTCGAAGCGATTGCCGCCTTTGTTCAGATGGAAATGCTTGAGGCCGGTTATGCGGCCGTCGGAGAATTCCACTACCTGCATCACCAACCTGGCGGCGCGCCTTTTGATAATCTCGGCGAAATGTCCGAACGGATTGTGGCAGCTGCAAGCAAGACCGGCATTGGGTTGACCTTGTTGCCAGTGCTTTACACACATGGTGGCTGCGATCAACGCCCTCTGGCGCCGGGACAAATCCGCTTCGGCAATGATTTCGACCGGTTCCAAAAACTCCATGAACAGGCTGGCAACGCCCTACAGTCCCTTGATCAGGATTGCGTTTTAGGCGTCGCGCCCCATTCAATGCGCGCAGTCGATTCGGACGCCTTGAAAAACGCTGTCGTACTCGCAGGGCAAAGTCCCTTGCATATGCACCTGGCAGAACAAGTCGCCGAAGTCGAAGAAGTTCTGGAAGCGTCGGGCAAGCGGCCGGTCGACTGGCTTTTGGAAAACCATGATGTGTCGAAGAACTGGTGCCTCATTCACTGCACACAGATGACAGACGAAGAGACCGTTGGACTGGCACGGACGGGCGCGGTTGCCGGGCTTTGTCCAATCACCGAATCGAGCCTCGGCGACGGGATTTTCGACGGCGTCCGGTATCTGGGTGCCGGCGGCCGGTTCGGAGTTGGCTCCGATTCCAACATCCGGATTTCCTTGTCAGAAGAGTTGCGCACGCTCGAGTACTCACAGCGCCTTCGCGACAAATGCCGGGCGTCGGTGGCAAATCCGGAAAATTCGACAGGCCGCGTGTTGTTTGATGGAGCGGTTTCGGGAAGTGCGCAAGCGTGTGGACGCAGTGCTGGACAGATCGCTGCCGGTTACCTTGCCGACATGGTCGCGCTGGACGCGAATGCCATCGACCTTGAGGACCGCGAGGGCGACGAGATCCTGGATGCCTACATCTTCGCGGGCGATGACAGAATGATCCAGGATGTCTGGTCGGCAGGCCGCCATGTTGTTACCGGGGGAATCCATGTAAAAGGCGAGGAAATCCGCGCGCGCTACCGGGCGACGATGAAGGCGTTGCGCGGCCGAATCTGAACAAGGAACTGATCACCTGTGGCCCTGACCGATACGAACTCCTGGACTGGCATTCGCAAAGAGCTTCTTCGCCGGATCCATGACCGCGTCTGGGAACCGGGCGCGCAGATCCCGCACGAAGCGGATCTGGCAGAGGAATTCGGTTGCGCGCGCACGACCGTCAATAGAGCGCTCAGGGACCTGGCCGAAAGCGGGCTGGTCATACGCAAACGCCGTGCGGGCACGCGTGTTGCACTCAATCCGCCGCAGCGGGCCACGCTCACGATTCCAATCATCCGGGAAGAGGTGGAAGCGCTTGGCAAGACCTACCGGCACAGTCTTCTCGAACGGGCCTACCAACCGGTTCCACCAATGCTGCACGGGGTATTTCACGCATCGCTTGGTGATGACGTGCTCTATCTGAAAACGCTCCACTTTGCGGACGACCGTCCTTATGCGTTTGAAGAGCGTTACATCAATCTTGATACCGTGCCCGAAGCGCGCCAGCGTAAGTTCGAGGTCTCCAGCGCCAACGAATGGCTGGTCCACAATGCCCCCTACAGCCGGGGGGATCTGTCGTTTTCTGCGCTCAACGCCAACGAAGACACCGCCCGGATCCTTGATTGCACACTGGGGACAGCATTGTTTGCCATGGAGCGCATAACTTGGACCGGCGATGCGCCGATCACACATGTAAAACTCATCTTTGCTCCAGGCTACCGAATGCGCAGCCGCATATAGGAGCTGGAGGTGTTACCGGAGGCAACGGGCGCTTCACTCTGACGGAAAAACGTCTGTGCAAGAAGCATGTTGCGGTTTATTGACTGAACGTTCCGGAACCTCTTTTGAAAGACATTAAATCGGGATGGTGACTTCGTTCGACATCGGCGGCAGCTTTATACGCTACGCGCATCCCGATGCGCATGGTCCGGTGCAAGAGGCTGGGCGGGTTCCAACACCGTTGCACTCGTGGTCTGAGTTTGTCGAAGCACTCCGTAAGTGTCTTCCAGAGACTCGCAGCCCGGCTGTTATATCCCTCGCAGGGGCCTTCGATGCACAAACCGGCATCGCAGACGTCGCGAACATTCCCTGTCTGAACGGCCGCCCGATCGCTTCGGATCTGACGAGAGAACTCGGCACACCGGTCGAAATCATCAATGATGCGGATGCCTTTGCACTGGCAGAAGCTGTTGAGGGATCGGGCGCTGGCAAAGAAACTGTCTTCGCCATCATTCTTGGCTCAGGAGTCGGCGGTGGCTTGGTTCACAACGGCAGCCTTGTTTCGGGGCGCGGCGGGATCGCCGGAGAGTGGGGGCACGGTCCGGTTGTCGATCCAACCGCGGGTGGGACGATTTCAGGCATTCCGCATTTTCAATGCGGGTGCAGTCAAATCGGTTGCCTGGATGCTTACGGTTCGGCGCGAGGTCTGGAAAAGATACACGCCGCTCTTCACAACACATCGTACTCAAGCATTGAAGTAACGACCGCTTGGCACGCCGGAGAGCCGCAAGCAGCAAGGACCATCGACGCCTTTACAACTATTCTAGCTCGAGCGCTCAGCATGGTGATCAATCTGCTTGGCCCGGATGTAATCCCGGTGAGCGGAGGCTTGAGCGCCGATGGCCGGCTTCTGGCAGAAATCGATAGCAAGACCCGCGCAATAACACTTGCGAATTACACCAAACCACTTGTGGTGCGTGGCGTGTTCTCCAAGACCGGCGGCTTGCAAGGGGCGAGTATTCACGCCCGACGCGCGTTTCCAAAAGAATTTACGAATTGATTTTCTGCATTCACGGCCCAGGAAATGTCACGCGCCAGCGTTTCAAGAAAGTTTCCCGGGTCAGCTGATCCCGCGCAACCATGAGCGCCGGAGACAAACCGATCGGGCGAAGCGCTGTCGAACTTAAGGTCTCTCCCTCAGCCCCCTCTTCCGTCTCAAGAAGCGGGCTGATCAGCAACGCTTGACGCAAGACCCTGCGCCCCTCGGGCGACAACAAAAAGTCCAGAAAATCAGTGGCTGCAGCACCGTTGTCTGCCCCATTCGGGATCATCAGCGCACGGGACAGCACCAATGTGTAATCGGTTGGCAAAACGATCCCGATCCGGTCATCTTGCTGCTGATATCCTTGGGCGTAAGATCCCAGCACATTGTAGGCGATCAGGTAGCGGCCATCGGCCACGCTCCGGATAATATCGGAGGAGCAGCACGACCGGACGGCTTGGGTGCGCACAAAGGCTTCCTGCAATGCGCCAAAGGTCGATGCCTCTTGTGCGTCGACAAAAGCAAAGAGATACCCGAGGCCGGAGCGCTCGATATCGTAAGTGGCGACACGGCCGGCATAGGGGGTGTTGGCTGGCCGGAGCAAATCCAGGAGATCAAACCGCGACTTTGGCACCTCAGCTGGCGGTACCAAGTCCTGATTATAGATTACGACAGCGGGTTCTCTGGAAATACCCCACAATTCATCGCGCCATCGCAGCGCAGCTGGCAACTGCTCAGTCTCCCGCGACACATGGCTTTGGGCACAGGCTTCGTTGACCAGCTTGACCATTTGGTGAACGCCGGAACTGATAACGACATCGGCGACCGGCGCCCCTTCCCTGCACTCTGCGCGGGATTGGGTGTAGAGATCGTTCGATCCCCACTGCTCATAGATGAGTGTCAGATCAGGCCGCGTTTCCAGAAAAGCTTCGACAACCGGCGCAAAGACCGAAATGTCGGCGGTCGAGCGCACAGTGAGGGTCTGTTCGGCAGCAGCACCCCCATATTGTTCGACCAACTCAGGTTCGGCCGCCATTGCAGGGACGTTGAAGGCTGCCAACATCCAGAGACCAAAAGCAATTGACTTGCACAGAATACCCTTCATGCAGCCTCCGCATTGATTTCCGGAAAACACAGAGCCGCGCGAAAGGTCCTGTCGCCGTGTGTTTCCAAAACCAACTGTCCTTCAAAAGACCGGGCAACAGCATGCGCTATGGCAAGTCCTAAACCGGAACTGTTCTGACGGGACAAACCAGATTGATTGAAGCGTGTTCCCAGGGCGGAAAGGATTTCAGGATCGGGCCCACCGCCATCATCTTCTACCCAGATAGAGGCAACACCGTTTTCGGTCGTAGCACCAATGCGCACCGGTGCCCGTCCATATTTCAAGGCATTGCTCAGAAGATTCTTGACAGCTTCTTGAAGGGACGTCGTATCCGCAAGCACGTGAACCGGTTGGTCTGCCAATTGCGGAACGACTGAAATATCCGGCCGCAGAACTGCATGATCGCCCTCCTCGAAAACGTCCAGCACAACATCCCGCAGATCGATTTTTTCACGGCGGACACTGTCGCCGCGATGGATCACCAACGCCTGGCTCAGCATTTGGTCGAGCAGCCGGCCGAGACTCGCGGACCGGGTCTGAATACGCTCAACAATGCGATCTTTGCGCTCGGGATCCTCCTCATCTGAAAAGAGATCTGCTTGTGCCCTGAGCGCCGCGACGGGTGTTCTCAATTGGTGAGCCGTGTCCGAAATCAGATGCCGCATGGAATCCATCTGCCGATCCAGCCGCCCCATAAAGGCATTCAACGCCTGGATCATCATGGCGGTTTCACGCGGCACGTCTGTATCAAGCGGTGTCAAATCGTGAGGATCACGTTCTGCCAATACACCGGCAATCCGCTTCAAGGGATTGAAAACAGCACGCACCACCAGAACCGCTAAGAGCATCATCGCCAATCCGGATGCTGCCAACACGTAGAGCGCTTTGCGCGTGATATCCACGGCCATGGCGTTCCGCGCCTTCAGGGTCTGCCCCACAACAACCCGGATGGTCCCGCTCCAAGTGCGTTCGGCAAATCGCCGGGAGACAACAACATATCTGGCCGCTTCGCCAAAAAATGCGCCATCGAAGAAAACGTCGTTGTATCCCGTCAACCCGGCAGGAAGAGCGATTTCATCGTAACCGGTCAGGGTCTGGCCATTTGGCCCAACGATCCGGTACCCGATCCGGTCATCAGGCGCGAGCGCCAGGAGCTCGAATGCAGAATGCGGCAACTCAAGGACCGGATTGCCGTCCACGACAGTGATTGCGGAGGCAATGTCATTGGCCGCGCCCACAAGCAACCGGTCATAAGCCGAGCGGGCAGCTTCGCGTCCATATGCAAAGGCCGCGATCGAGACGATAATCCCACCAAACGTCAAAAGGAACGTTACGCCCAACGCAACCCGCGCTGTAAGGGAGGTCGCACCAAACCGGCTGAGCAAGCTAGTCATTGACCTCAAGCTTGTATCCAAGCCCTCTCTGCGTCTCGATCACAACAGAACTTCCGGAGAGTTTTTTACGCAGGCGCGCAACATAAAGCTCCAGCGCATTCATGCTGACATCGGTGTCCTGAAAGCTGAAAATGCCCTCAAAAAGCCGTTCCTTGCTCAGAACCTTTCCCCGATTCCGAATGAACAATTCCAGCAGTGAGAATTCCCGCCGTGTCAGGTTGACCGGTGCCTCCTTCAACCGAACAACGCGGGCCGTCGCATTAAAGGTCAGATCCCCGATCGCCAGTTCTTCCGCTTTGTCTCCTTGCTCACGTCTGTAGAGCGCCTGTATGCGCGCTTCCAGCTCGCGATGATCAAAGGGCTTCACCAGATAATCGTCAGCTCCGGAGTTGAGCGTCGACACGCGATCATCCACGGAGAACTCTGCGGTCAGCACCAAAACCGGCGTGCGATCGGATTTTTGCCGCAACTCTTTCAAAAGATCGGTTCCAAGCCCGTCCGGTAAATTCAGATCCAGAACAATGACATCATAACGCTGAACATCCAGAAGAGAGCGTGCTTCCTCCAGTGTTTTGGCAAGGTCACAGGCTATACCGCTCCGGTCCAGCCGGATCATGATGGCTTCAGCCATGTCAAAGGTGTCTTCAACGAGCAATAGCCGCAACTCTTGGTCCTCCTGCCCTCACTCTTGCCTGCCCTAATCACTTCTTGCAAGCGCATAGACAGCCGGTGACAGGTTGGTGACAGGGTTTGCCGCTAGGTTGAATTCAAGCCCAAAGGGAGGCTCCGCAATGCGGACCTGAGGCTGAATAGGCCCATGCAATGGGCCAGTTTATGTGGAGGAAAACATGACACTCATGAAAATGACCCGCCGGGTCGTTCTGGCTGCGGTTGCAGCTTCTATGACGTTCGCCAGCCCAGTGCTCGCGGACGGCCACAAGGTTGTCGATTCAATTCACTTCCTGATCCCGGGTGGTGCTGGCGGTGGCTGGGACGGCACGGCACGCGGCACTGGCGAAGCGCTCACCAAAGCAGGGTTGGTTGGCACTGCATCTTACGAAAACATGTCCGGCGGTGGCGGCGGCAAGGCGATCGGCTACCTGATCGAGAATGCTGCGTCAAACCACGGCACGATTATGGTCAACTCGACCCCGATCGTGATCCGGTCTTTGACTGGCGTATTTCCGCAAAACTTCCGTGACCTGACACTCGTCGCAGGAACAATCGGCGACTATGCAGCCCTGGTGGTTGGCAAGGACAGCCCGATCAATTCCATGACCGACCTCATCGCGGCCTACAAGGCTGATCCGTCCGGCACCGCCATTGGTGGCGGCTCCGTTCCGGGCGGCATGGACCACCTGGTTGCAGCCATGGCAATGGAAGCCGCTGGCGAAGATCCGACCGCTTTCAAATACATCCCGTATGATGCCGGCGGTAAGGCAATGGCCGCACTGCTGTCCGGCGAGATTGCTGCTCTGTCGACCGGTTTCTCCGAAGCTGTGGACCTTGCCAACGCTGGTGAAGTCAAGATCATCGGTGTGACGTCTGATGAGCGCGTGGATGCCTATAAAGACGCCCCAACCATGAAGGAACAGGGCATCGACACCACCTTCGTCAACTGGCGCGGTTTCTTCGCAGCACCGGGCCTGCCGGAAGAGCAGCTGGTTGCTTACCAGACTGCACTGACCAAAATGTACGACACCCCGGAGTGGGAAGAAGTTCGTGCCCGCAACGGTTGGGTCAACATCCACAACAATGGTGATGACTTCCGCGCCTTCCTGGAAAACCAGGAGCAGGTTATCGGCGATCTGATGAAGAAGCTGGGCTTCCTATGATCTGAACGGCATGACGGCGCAGACCCAGTCTGCGCCGTCTTTGCATATGAAGATGATCTCAACCGCCGCACGAGCGGGCATTTAACGAAACAAACAAAGACTTGGGGAGGAGGCCATGGCGCTCGATCGATGGATCGCCATGATCATTTTGTTGATCTGTCTCGCATATGGCTATGCGGCATTCTTTACGATGGATGAGGCGCTCGCGCCTTTCATGCGGCGCAATCCGATCTGGCCGTCGACCTTTCCCAAAATCCTCTCGGTCATGGCGATCATATGCTCTTTGCTGATCCTGCTTGGATTTGAGAAGAGCAGTGGCGAACCGAAGCCGAGCGAAATCAACTATCGGCGATTGACCGATTACAAACTCGGACAGGCAATCGCCTTGCTGGGGTTGATGGTTGCTTATGCTCTGCTCCTACGGCCGGCAGGTTTCCTGCTTTCCACGTTCGGCTTCTTGTTCATAGGGTCGTTTATCCTCGGCGAGCGCAAGTACATTGTCATGGCGCTCGCATCCGCAATCGCGGCAGGTGTCGTCTGGTATCTGGTCGATCGGGTCCTCGGGATCTTCCTGAGCCCGATGCCCGTCTTCATGGCTAACGGAGGCTGACATGCTCGAAGGAATCCTGATCGGGCTGAGCACAGCCTTTTCTGTCACCAATTTGCTGATGGTTGTCGGCGGCTGTTTGATCGGCACATTCATTGGCATGCTCCCGGGCCTGGGGCCGATGTCGATCATAGCCATCATGATCCCGGTTGCCATTTCAATTGGCGATCCATCTGCCGCCCTCATTCTGCTTGCCGGTGTTTACTACGGGGCGATTTTCGGCGGCTCGACGTCTTCTATCCTCATCAATGCGCCCGGCGTGGCCTCGACCGTTGCGACGAGTTTCGATGGCTATCCCCTTGCAAGGCAGGGCAAGGCCGGCAAGGCATTGACCGTTGCAGCCATCTCGTCGTTTGCAGGCGGCTCCATCGGTGCGGTTCTTCTGATGATTTTCGCTCCGGCTCTCGCAACCGTCGCACTTCTATTCCATTCGGCCGAATATTTCGCGCTGATGGTCGTCGGTCTTTCTGCGATCGCAGCCTTTGCCGGAACTGGCCAGGTTATCAAGGCACTTTTGATGACCATCCTTGGGGTCATCATGGCGACGGTCGGTGAAGGTGCGCTCTTCAACATGCCCCGCTTCACCATGGGTTTGATGGATCTGCAGTCTGGCTTCGGCTTCATCACGCTCGCGATGGCAATGTTTGCGCTGCCCGAAGCCCTCTACCTCGTTCTCGATCCGAACCGCTCTAAAACCGAGAGCGGCAACAACGAGATCAAGGACCTCAGGATCACCAAAGAAGAAGCCAAGGCCATCACTCCGGTTATTGGACGCCAGTCCATCCAGGGGTTCCTGATCGGCGTCCTGCCAGGTGCTGGGGCAACGATCGCATCCTTCCTCGGCTACGCGGTGGAGCGCAACATCGCAACGAAGGAAGAACAAGAGCAGTTCGGCAAAGGCTCCGTCAAAGGTTTGGCAGCGCCGGAAAGTGCCAACAACGCCGCCTGCACAGGCTCCTTCGTACCGCTCCTCACACTTGGCATTCCCGGATCCGGTACAACGGCCATTTTGCTTGGTGCACTGATCGCCCTCAACGTATCTCCAGGCCCACGTTTGATGGTCGATCAGCCGGAGATCTTCTGGGCGGTGATTATCTCCATGTATCTCGGCAACGTGATCCTGTTGATCCTGAACTTGCCGTTGATCCCGTATATAGCGAAGATCCTCGCGGTCCCGCGCAACTTCCTGATCCCCTTCATTTTGTTCTTCACCTTGATGGGCGCCTACATCGGGCAGAACAATTCGACAGAACTTCTAATCCTGGTGGGCTTCGGGATATGCGCGACCGTCCTCCGCTTCGCCGACTACCCGCTGGCGCCGCTGCTGATCGGTTTCATCTTGGGCCGGATGCTGGAGGACAACTTCTCCCGTTCCATGCAACTTTATGACGGGATCGGCTTCATCCTTGAGCGGCCAATGACGATGGGTCTCTTGGTCCTGGCCGTCATCCTCGTCGTCCTGCCGAGCTATCGTGCCCGTCGGGCGCGTGCGCGGGCAGAAGGCGTGGCCGACGGCGATTGAGACGAAACGAAACGAGGACCCGGATATGACAAAACCCCTTGATGGAATCCGGGTTCTCGACCTGACGAATGTGCTTGCTGGGCCTTTTGCCTGCCACCAGCTGGCCCATCTCGGCGCAGAAGTCATCAAGGTAGAAGCCGTTGGGCGGGGCGATCTTGCGCGCAATCTCGGCGCAGATCCGGACCTCTCGGCAAAGGGCATGGGCATCAGCTTCCTTGCTCAGAATGCCGGCAAGAAATCCCTCACCCTCAATCTCAAGGACCCCCGCGGTAAAGACGTTTTGAAGCGCCTTGTTGCCGGAGCGGATGTGCTCGTGGAGAACTTTCGCCCGGGGGTCATGGATCGTCTGGGGCTCGGTTATGAAGTTCTGAAAGCGGAGGCTCCGCATCTTATCTACTGTGCAATCTCCGGGTTCGGGCAAGATGGGCCCTGGGCTCACCGCCCCGCCTATGATCAGATTGTCCAAGGGGCTTCGGGCGTCATGTCGATCACCGGCGATGCTGACAGTGCTCCTCTGCGCGTCGGATATCCACTGGCAGATACAGTGGGCGGTCTGACGGCAGCGATGGCGATTTGCGGTGCGCTCAATGCCGAAAAGCGCGGCGCTTTCATTGATGTATCCATGCTGGAGTCGGTTCTGGCCACCATGGGCTGGGTCGTCTCAAATCATCTGATCGGCGGCGTTGTCCCAACGCCCAATGGCAATGAAAATCCAACGTCTGCGCCATCCGGTGCGTTTCAATGCTTGGACGGCTTGATCAACATTGCGGCCAACAAGGACGAGCAGTGGGACCTTCTGGCCAAACACCTTGGCCGGGAAGACCTTGTTGGACACGCTGATTTTGCCTCCCGGGAAGACCGGAAATGCAACAGGCTACGGCTTAAGGCAGAATTGGAAACCGTTCTCACCACAAGGCCTGCGCGGGAATGGGCACGCGAGCTCAACAAGCTGGGCGTGCCTGCTGGCGCGGTCCTGAGCGTGCCTGAAGTTCTTGACCATCCCCAGATCAGGGACCGCGATTTTCTGGCACGCTTCGATGAAACGCCGGGGATTGGAAAACCCATCGATCTCTTACGGATTGGCGCCATGATTGACGGCACACGCCCATCTGTGGACACCCCGCCTCCGGCCCTCGGTGCGGACACCGACCGTATTTTGACGGCACTTGGATACGCTGCAGAAGACATTGAGACCTTGCGCAAGGAGAACGTGGTGTGAGCGAGAACACAGATGTCGCCGATTGGTGGCGCACCTCGATCATTGACATGGAACCCGGCCGCATCGCTCTTCGCGGACACCCGGTCGAAGACCTGATCGGCAACCAGGGTTTTGCCCAGATGATCTGGCTGATGGTCACCGGCAAGGAAATTTCCGGGCAACGAGCCAATCTTTTTGAAGCGGCGCTCGTTGCCGCCGTTGATCATGGACCTCAAGCCCCGTCTATCGCGGCAGCACGGATGGCGACGACCTGTGGCATCGGTCTGCAATCGGCCATGGCGACGGGTCTCAATATGCTCGGTGACGTTCACGGCGGCGCGGGCGAACAGGCAGTGGAGCTTTACCGGGCGATAGAGACCGCCGGACTTGATGAACTCGGCACAACGCTTGATACCTGGCGGCAAGCTAACGGGCGTTTCATTCCAGGCTTTGGACATCGCTTCCACAAACCTGTCGACCCAAGGGCACCGCGCCTGCTCGGGCTGGTCGATGAAGCCGCAGCCACTGGTGAGGTCTCCGGGGCATACGCTCAGATCGGTCGAGCCATCGAGACGCATCTGGCTAGTGAACGCGGCAAGCCGGTGCCAATGAACATTGATGGCGCGACCGCAGTGATTTATGCCGAACTTGGCTGTCCAGCTCCCCTTGCCCGTGGCTTCTTCGGATTGTCCCGATCTGTCGGCATCCTGGCGCACGCGTGGGAACAGTCCGAACAAGGCGGACGCAACAAAGGTCCGACCCCACCGCATTACCGCTGGACCTACGAAGAAGGCTCCGGCTCCGATTGAAAGGTATCCCTTTGGCCGGACCGCTTTACCTAATCCGGCCAACCTTAGAGCCCTGCTTTGTCCGAAGCAGGGCTCTTTTTTGACAAAAGCGGCATTGAATGGCTGTCGCGCTCCGGCCGGCAACAATTTCGAGCTATGCGCTTTTATGTTTTTTGTGTTATTTTCTCCGAAAAGGTGGGAGGAAAAGCGCATATGGACAGTTTCTGGAACGTGCTGGCAAGTGCCGTTGGCCTTGTTTTCGCGTTTGATCCAGACCTCATGGAGATTGTTGGCCTGTCAATGCAGGTCACCTTGAGTGCTGTCGCAATCGCATGCCTGATCGGCTTTCCACTCGGTGCAATCGCAGGCGCCTTCCGGTTCCCCGGCCGAACCTTATTGTCGATTGTCCTCAATGCCTTGATGGGACTACCACCTGTCGTCGTCGGGCTTTTGGTATACCTCATGCTTTCGGCCTCAGGCCCGCTCGGACCACTGGGACTCCTCTACACCCCAACTGCTATGATCATCGCCCAGACGGTTCTGGTGACCCCAATCGTTGCGGCATTGACGAAGCAGGTGGTGGAGGACCTTTACCAGGAATATGGCGAGCAGTTCACTTCACTCGACGTCGGGCCGCTCGACCGCGTCATGGCACTCCTTTGGGATGCCCGTTACAGCCTGCTCACCGTCGCATTAGCCGGGTTTGGCCGAGCGGTCGCTGAAGTTGGCGCAGTGATCATTGTCGGCGGCAACATCAACCATGTTACTCGCGTCATGACCACAACGATTGCTCTGGAGACTTCCAAGGGCAATCTTGAGCTTGCTTTGGCGCTCGGGGTGATCCTTCTGGCGATTGCGTTTGCGGTCAATGCTCTTGTCATGACCCTGCGCGCATCCGCTGTGAGGGCTGCTTATGCGTAATCTTGTGCAAGACACCCCGTCTGCTCCATCCATAACAGCAATGCCCGATGCGCGAGAGATTCTTCTTGAAACCCGCGGGCTCGGATTTGAAACCAATGGGCACCGCTTGCTCACTGATATTGACCTTCAGATACGGCCCGGATCGCGCACAGTAATCATGGGGCCGAACGGCGCCGGCAAAAGCCTGCTTCTGCGGCTGATGCACGGCCTGATTTCGCCGACACACGGTGACGTTCTATGGCGCGGCTACGCGCTGGACAAAGCCGCCCGGAAGAACCAGGCCATGGTCTTCCAGCGGCCCGTCCTGCTCCGGCGATCTGCAAAGGCGAACCTGAAATTCGCGCTTGGGGTTCGCGGCGAGAAGGGCGAAAAGCGCAATGGCTTAATCCAAAAAGCCTTGGCGGCAGCCGGACTCAGCCATCTTGCGAACCGTCCTGCGCGGGTCCTGTCAGGCGGCGAACAGCAGCGCCTAGCAACCGTGCGCGCGCTCGCTTGCCAACCGGATATTTTGTTTCTGGATGAGCCTACAGCAAGCCTCGATCCGGCCTCGACCGCCGCGATTGAGCAGCTCATCCTGGAAGCGAATGCAAACGGTGTCACCATCGTACTTGTGACCCACGATGCAGGACAGGCAAGCCGCCTAGGGCAGGAATTGATTTTCCTACAAGATGGAGAAATCGCAGAAACCGGCCCTGCGCAACGGGTGTTAAAGATCCCACGAAGCGCGCCCGCACGTGCTCTACGGGACGGACAGCTTTTCGTAAAGAATTAAAACAAAAGCACTTTTGGAGGAAAAAATGATCAGACGAACAATCTTAAAACTCATTGCCGCCACGTTGCTGTCAACCGGCGTTATTCATTCTGTGCAGGCGGAAAACCCGTTTATCATCGTTCAATCAACCACCTCGACCCAGAACTCCGGCCTGTTTGACGACTTGCTACCGAAGTTCACCGCCAAGACAGGCATTGACGTCCGCGTGGTTGCAGTCGGAACCGGACAGGCCATCCGCAACGCAGCAAACGGCGACGGCGATGTTCTGTTTGTGCACTCCAAACCATCGGAAGAAAAATTCGTTTCGGACGGATTGGGCGTCTCCCGTGCTGATGTCATGTACAACGATTTTGTGATTGTTGGGCCGGCCAACGATCCGGCCGGCGTCTCCGGAACCAACAACGTTGCAGAAGCCCTCACCAAAATCGCCTCGAGCCAATCGATATTCGCGTCCCGGGGGGATGACAGCGGCACCCACAAAGCAGAGCTCCGCCTTTGGAAGGGCGCAGGGATCGAGCCGTCAGAAGCTTCCGGAACCTGGTATCGCGAAACCGGCTCCGGGATGGGAGCAACCCTTAATACAGGAACCGGTATGGGCGCTTACGTGATGACCGACCGAGCAACCTGGATCGCCTTCGGCAACAAAGGCTCGCATCAAATCCTTGTTGAGGGAGATGCCAAGATGTTCAACCAGTATGGTGTCATTCTGGTGAACCCCGAAGCACATCCGCACGTCAAGGCTGACATGGCACAAAGGTTTATCGACTGGCTTCTCTCGCCAGAAGGCCAGGCGGCAATCGCAGACTATCAGGTGGAGGGGCAGCAACTGTTCTTCCCGAATGCCGGATCCGGTCCAAGCTAAGCCGTAAAGATGCGCAAAATTGCACCGCAGCCTTGAAGAGATCCGAAACCATAGTCCCTACGCAGAATTGACATAATCGCCCGCTTCCGGGCAGCTTGACTGCAGAAACTTGGGATAGGAGACAGACCGTGGAAGCCCGGGGTCCAGAGACGAAAGGCTCTACGAACCCAATTGAGCCGAACGGGGACGTGAGAGCGAAACGAATACTGTTGTTTGGCGCAACCGGAACCATCGGACGCGCCACACTGACCGAGTTGCTGAGCCAAGGTCATCAAGTCGTTTGTTTCGTCCGGCCACAGACAGCGGCAAAGATACAACGTGTCGCGCCAGAGACAGTTGTTCGAACTGGTTATATCACCAATCCAAAGTCGATCCGCCAGGATGCTTTCCGCGGCGATCAGTTCGATGCTGTGATTTCCTGCCTGTCCTCCCGAACAGGTATTCCCGACGACGCCTGGAAAATCGATCATCAGGCGAACAGCGATATCCTTCAAATCGCGAGAGAAACCGGGCAGCCGCATTTCATTTTACTGTCGGCAATATGCGTGCAAAAACCGAGACTTGCATTTCAGCACGCCAAACTCGCATTTGAAGCGGAGCTCCAAGCCTCAGGCCTGCATTATTCGATCATTCGGCCTACCGCTTACTTCAAATCGCTATCCGGGCAAGTGGAACGTGTGAAAGCAGGCAAACCGTTCCTCATCTTTGGGGATGGAACGCTAACCTCCTGCAAGCCGATCAGCGATCATGATGTCGCGGCCTTCATTGCCGACTGCTTGGAGAACCCGGCGATGAAAAACAAGGTCCTGCCGATTGGCGGCCCGGGTGAGGCGATCACGCCCCGGGCACAGGGAACGTACTTGTTTCAAAGCTTTGGGCTGGAACCGCGGTTCCGGAAGGTGCCTGTTGCACTGATGGACTTGATTATCAGAGCACTTGAGTTTGCCGGCCGGTTTGGGCCGAAATACCGGGACAAGGCGGAGCTTGCCCGCATCGGCCGTTATTATGCAACTGAATCCATGCTGTTAATCAATCCGAAGACCGGACAGTATGACGCCGACGCCACGCCTTCGTTCGGAAAAGACACGCTTTTCGGGTTTTATAAAAAGCTTGCGAACGGAGACGAAACCCCGTCCCTGGGCGACCACGCGGTTTTCGACCGGAAGTCACGCGTCTAAGACCGGCCTTTAGGTGCCCCTAGCCTCAGTCGCCAAGACGGACTGACGAGCTGCTGCCCTGCTCAGCGCTTGAGAACCCTGCCCGATCCAATACCTGACTTGCTCCGATGGTCAGCACGATGATGGCTGCAAAGGCCGTCAGCATGGCTTTCATTGTTGTCCTCCCTCCGCTTCTTTTGGCGCGGTTGCCACCTTAAGATAGTCAACTAGATCTTTACGGTCTTCCGGCAAGGCAATGACCTGCATCGGCATTTTGGAACCAGGAATATAATGGTCCGGACCGTCCAGAAACAATTGGTCGATCGTCTCTTCTGACCAGATGATATCAGATCCGTCCAAGGTTGCAGAATAGCTGTAATCCGGCAGAGCACCGGCCTTTCGCCCAAACACCTTGTAGAGCGTCGGCCCTGCCCGCCGCACACCATCATCGGTCACCGAATGGCAAATGGAGCACTTGCGCGCGAACTGCCGCTCACCGTTGGACATTTCTTCTGGTTGGCGCAAGAACTCGGGTGTTTCGGTTGCCATTGGATCAAAACTGGAAAGGTCGGCAACCGGCCAAGAATAAACAATATTCTCAATGCCGGCAGCATGCAGAACCGACCCGTCATTTGAGAAAGCCAAGGCCCAGATGGGACCTTTGAGCGCGGCGCGAAAATCGGTTTCAATCCCCCAAGACCCCGTCTCGAACACAGTGATGTAACCCTGACCATCCCCTGTTGCGAGCCGTGTACCATCGGGACTGACATCAAGCCCTAAAATCGGCCGACGTTCGAGGGAAAACTCATAAAGCCGGCCCCCTGTTTCAAGATCGAGGATCCGTGTTACGCCATCTTGCGCGCCGTAAGCAAGCCACGTCTCGGGTCCGTCTGCCGCCCCTCCGAGCTTCAGAACGTTAATCCCGAACCCATTGCGATCGACAACCCGCTTTTCAGTGCGTTCTTCAACATCCCAGAGAATTATCGAACCATCCATAGAGGCCGAATAGAGAGATTTGCCGTCTTTAGTAAAAGCAACCGCATTAACGCCCGCATTGTGCCCACTCAGGAAAATCGGCTCACCTCCGTCAACCGGCCAGAGCCCGACCCGAGCGTCCCAGCTGGCGCTGGCAATGAGGTTCTTGTCCGGCGAAACGGCAAGCCCCTGAACTTTGGCGGTATGGCCTTCCAGTCTTTGTTGTGTTCCTGCAACACGGTCCCAGAGGATCAGATCATTGTCGTCGCCCGCTGACACAAGCCGATCGGTATCTATGAACTGGACAACCTTCACAGCTGCTTCATGCCCGTCGAGCCAAGTCGGGTCTCGCCCTGACCAAAGCCCGACAGAATTGTCGAAACTGGCGGTTGCGACAGCACCGGTCTCTGGTTCCACCGCAATATCCATAACCGGGCCACCGTGCCCTTTAAGGGTCTGAAACTCGGTCGCCAAAGATGGGGAAACAGGCCATACGGAACAGAACACGTAAATCGCAACTGCCACGACGGTCTTTTTCCCAACCGCCGCGAATGACCTTTGGATGAGGGACGCGCACATCGAACTGATTGCCTGAACGACTATTCAGCAGGGACAGCGTTTTTGGCTTCCCGGTCTTTTTCGGCGGCTTCGACTTCCGCAACCCAAAGTCCGTGGTGCTCCTTCGCCCACTGCAGCTCGACCTCTCCCGAGCCCATGGCGTCGTAGGCACCTTCCATACCCACCGACCCGATATAGATGTGAGCCAGAATGATCGCCATCATCAGGAATGCGACAATGGAGTGCCAAAGCTGGGCGTACTGCATTTCCTCATGTGGCGCGAGCTGGGTCGGCAACTCTCCAAATCCAATGAGTTGTGGCAATCCCGTCGAGTTCAGCACGTTGAATGTTGCCGCAAACATTGGATATTCAAACGGGAAGAGCAGTGAAATACCGGACGCTGAAATAGACGCACCCAGAACAATGACGCTCCAGAAAATCATCTTCTGACCGAAATTGAACTTCTTGGCCGGTGGGTGCACACCTTTTTTGAGGAGCCCGCCCCCAACTGCAATCCATTTCAGATCAGTCTTGTTGGGGATGTTGTGGACCACCCACATCACAAACACCATCACCAAGGCGATCATGAACGCCCAGGACACGTTGTTGTGGATCCATTTCGAGGCCTGCGCGATCGGGGCAAATGCGTCGTGGCCGATCAGCGGGATAATGGCCATCCGGCCGAACAAGGTGATCAGACCGGTGATGCCAAGCAGGATGAACGAGCCGGCGAGTAGCCAGTGGCCAAACCGCTCGACCGCCTTGAACCGGGTGATTGTCCGGCCGGTTTTCTCACCATCGATGCGGATCCGGCCGCGAAGCAAATAGAACAGTGCCAGAAACCCGAGAGTTCCGAGCAGAAGATAGCCGCCGTAGGTGGCGAGCGGCCCCTGGCGGAACAACAGCCACCGCATGCCGCCGTCTTGCATGAGAACGGATGCCACTTGCCCGCCAGATGAAACGGTTACATCGGCAGACCCATAACGCAGTGCCCGCCAAAGCTCCGGGTCGGATGCCCCGCCGAGCGTCCCGAGTTGAGAACTCATGCTTGCAGCTGAATCCGGATCGCCGGTCGCGTTCCTGCGGAAGTCATAATCGACCTTCTCGCCGCGCTGGCGTTTCAGGATGTCTTCCAGAGTTTGTGCGCCGCCTGTCGCGGAGCGATCGACGTCAGCGCTTGGTGCCGCTGTGTCCTGCGCAAAGGCTTGCATCATGAAAGCAAACAGTACGGCAAATGCCAGCACGAAGCGGTTCATCTCTGGTTCCTCACCCAATTGTTCCCGTAGAGACAGGTGGGGCGGCAAACAGCCGCCCCACTCTTTTTTCTTTTGTCAGAAGGGCGTTTGATCGGCCGGCCCAGAGTGCATCTGAGTCGGCATTGACCAACGTATCCTTAGCCGCCGTTTTGGCCGTATGCAGAGCCCCAGCCCCAGGCGCCGGAGCCGAAGCCGCGGGCGACCACACGCTCACGGTAGATGTTGGCGACAACGTCGCCATCACCTGCGAGCAGGGCTTTGGTCGAACACATTTCCGCGCAGATCGGCAGCTTGCCTTCCGCAATACGGTTGCGGCCGTATTTCGCGAATTCCGCTGTGGAATGGTTCTCTTCAGGGCCACCAGCACAGAAGGTACACTTGTCCATCTTGCCGCGCGATCCGAAGTTGCCCGCTTGCGGGAACTGCGGTGCGCCGAACGGACAGGCATAGAAGCAATAGCCGCAGCCAATGCAGAGGTCTTTCGAGTGAAGGACCACACCTTCTTCGTTCTGGTAGAAGCAGTCGACCGGGCACACCGCCATACATGGTGCGTCCGAACAGTGCATGCAGGCAACGGAGATCGACCGTTCCCCCGGCTTACCATCATTGATGGTCACAACCCGGCGGCGGTTGATGCCCCACGGCACCTCATGCTCGTTTTTACAGGCGGTCACACAGGCATTGCATTCAATGCAACGCTCAGCGTCACAGAGGAACTTAGCCCTCGCTTGTCCACCAAGTGCCATTGCGTTTCCTCCTTACGCTGCCGAGATCTTGCAGAGAGTGGCTTTGGTCTCCTGCATCTGGGTAACGGAGTCGTAGCCGTAGGTTTGAGCCGTATTCGTGCTCTCGCCGAGAACATACGGGTCGGCCCCTTTTGGATATTTCGACCGCTGGTCTTCGCCTTGATAATGACCACCGAAGTGGAACGGCATGAAGGCAACGCCTTCGCCGACCCGCTCGGTCACCATTGCCATGACCTTGACCTTGCCGCCTTCCGGACCTTCGACCCAGACCTGCGCGCCGTCCCGAATACCAATGTTGTTGGCATCACGTGGATTGATTTCGACGAACATGTCCTGCTGAAGTTCGGCAAGCCACGGGTTCGACCGTGTCTCATCACCACCGCCTTCATACTCGACCAGACGACCGGAGGTCAGGATGATCGGGTAGTCGCGGGAGAAGTCCTGCTTCTGGATCGACGCGTAAAGCGTCGGCAGACGGTAGAACTTGCGGTCTTCGTAGGTCGGGTAATCCGCCACGAGATCCCTGCGATTGGTGTAGAGTGGCTCGCGGTGAAGCGGAACCGGGTCCGGGAAGGTCCATACAACAGCACGAGCCTTCGCGTTGCCGAACGGTGAGCAGCCATGCTTGATGGCCACCCGCTGGATGCCGCCGGAAAGGTCGGTCTTCCAGTTGGTTTTCGGTCCGGCGACGGCATCAATCGCTGCACGCTCTTCATCGGTCAGGTCACCGTCCCATCCAAGATCCATCAGCATCTGCATGGTGAATTCCGGATAGCCGTCCTGAATTTCCGCACCCGGATTGGAGACACCTTCGGCCAGAAGGTTCTGACCATCACGCTCGACACCGAAACGTGCCCGGAAGCTGAGACCGCCTTCGGCGACCGGCTTGGACATGTCGTAAAGGTTCGGCGTGCCCGGGTGTTTCATTTCTGCAGTACCCCAGCACGGCCACGGCATACCGTAGTAGTCGCCATCCGCGGGACCGCCATTTGCCTGCAGCGTCGTCCTGTCGAACGTGTGCTGGTTGGCCATGTGCAGCTTGATCCGCTCTGGAGACTGACCAGTGTAGCCGACCGTCCACATACCACGGTTAAACTCGCGGGTTGTATCCTCGATGTTCGGCGTGATGCCGTCCTCCTCAAGGGCAATGTTGCGGAAGATCCGGTCATGGAAACCGAACTTCTTGGCAAACAGGCCAATGATTTCGTGGTCGGTCTTGGATTCGAACAACGGCTCAATCACCTGGTCGCGCCACTGGATGGAGCGGTTTGAGGCGGTGACAGATCCATAGGTTTCGAACTGTGTCGTTGCCGGGAGCAGGTAGACACCATCCGTCCGATCATGAAGCACGGCAGAGACGGTCGGGAACGGGTCAATGACGACCAGCGTATCCAGTTTCTCCATCGCGGTTTTCATTTCCGTCATGCGGGTCTGGGAGTTTGGAGCGTGGCCCCAAAGTACCATGGCCCGAACTTCGGCCGGCTGATCGGTGTTCGCCGGATCTTCCAGAACCCCGTCGATCCAACGGCTGACCGGAATACCGGTAAGGTTCATGAGGTTCTTTTCTTTGCCGTCAGCGCCGGTCGTCTTAGCGAACTGCCCCTTCAGCCAATCAAGATCCTCGCCCCAGACACGGGACCAGTGCCCCCAAGCCCCTGCACTCAGGCCGTAGTAGCCCGGCAGGGTGTGGGACAGAACGCCAAGGTCGGTTGCACCCTGGACGTTGTCGTGGCCGCGGAAAATGTTGGTTCCGCCACCGGTTGTGCCCATGTTGCCAAGAGCCAACTGCAGCACGCAGTAAGCGCGCGTGTTGTTGTTACCGTTGGTGTGCTGTGTTCCACCCATGCACCAGATCACGGTGCCTGGACGGTTGTTTGCAAGCGTCCGCGCCACGCGTTTCAGCTGGCTGCCCGGAGTGCCGGTGACACGCTCGACTTCGTCCGGCGTCCACCTAGCGACTTCTTCCTTGATCTGGTCCATGCCCCAGACACGGGTCCGGATGAACTCTTTGTCCTCCCAGCCATTGTCGAAGATATGCCAGAGGATGCCCCAGATGAGCGCCACGTCCGAACCTGGACGGAAACGGACATACTCGTCTGCATGAGCAGCGGTGCGGGTAAAGCGCGGATCACAAACGATCAGCGGTGCGTTGTTCTGCTCTTTGGCGCGCAAGACGTGCAGCAAAGACACAGGGTGCGCCTCAGCCGGGTTACCGCCAATGATGAAGATCGCACGGGAATTGTGGATGTCGTTGTAGCTGTTTGTCATGGCGCCGTAGCCCCATGTGTTTGCTACGCCGGCAACCGTGGTCGAGTGACAAATACGCGCCTGGTGGTCAACGTTGTTGGTTCCCCAGTAGGCCGCGAACTTCCGGAACAGATAAGCCTGCTCATTGTTGTGCTTGGCCGAACCGAGCCAATAAACACTGTCCGGGCCGCTTTCTTCGCGGATTTGCATCATCTGGTCGCCGATCTCGTTGATCGCCTGCTCCCAGCTGATTTTCTTCCACTCGCCGCCTTCCTTTTTCATCGGATATTTCAGGCGGCGTTCGCCGTGCGCATGCTCACGAACGGCAGCACCCTTGGCGCAGTGCGCACCGAGGTTGAATGGGCTGTCCCAACCCGGTTCCTGGCCAACCCAGACCCCGTTGGAAACTTCAGCCACAACTGTACAACCGACGGAGCAGTGTGTGCAGACCGTTTTCACGTTCTTCACGGCACCGGCGCCAGCTTGTGCTTTGGCTTGTGTTACAGAACCGCCCATGGCGGAAATGGCGGCCAATCCGCCAGCTGCGACACCGGATCCTTTAAGAAATGTCCGGCGGTCTACAGATTTATGTGCAGTGTCTCTAAGGATACTTGCACCTTGGGGGCGTCGCGCAACCCCATTGGTCTTTTTCCTAAGCATTTTGCCCTACCTTGCTGATACCCCATTTGGGTACGGCTGGGTGTGTCAGTGAACCGGCCATCGGGCGTCACGCAACCATCGGCCGGTGTGTTCACAGGGTCCAGTTAGAACCGGGCGCTGTCGTAATAGGCGCGGGTATGCACGGTGTCTTGCATCTTCTCAGAAGCAAGATCCGGCTCAGCGGCTTGCGCAGCTGTTCCCGTCGCGACCACAGCAGCTGCGGCCGGGGCCGAAATGGCCGCCAGTTTCAGAAAGTCACGGCGTCCGGCCTCAAGGCCTGCGCCCGACTGTTCGGGTCGTTTCATCGTTGCAATCCTCCTCTCATTCCAGGCGGCGGCGCCGCCTTAATTGCCAACGTGAATTTTAGATTTCCCGGCATCGCGTCATGCCGAAAGATCTAATTGGGCAGCATCTCGAATGCTTCTGCTTCGATCTCCATAAACTGCCGCCCGAGCGACCCGACGGCCGAATAAAGGACCGACGTCCTTGAGGCCTCCAAGTCACTGAAGAAGTGCACGGCCCAAGGGCCCACATGTGCGTTGAAAAAGGACTTCTGGTCTGCGACCGAAGTGACCTTACCGAAGCGTCCAACGATCAGCCCACCCATGATTTCCATGAGCGATGCGATGTTGTCCTCCGGCTCTTTTTTGCCCTCTGCGCGCTGGATACCGCGCTCAGCCATCTCCTGCCGCAGGTTTGCAAGAGGCTTTTCGTTCAAAAATCCTGTCAGGTAGTGGCTCGCGTAGGGCAAGAGCTCGCCGCGTCCAAGGCCTATGAACAACGCGTTGAATTCGCGCTCGGCATCCTGTTCCGATGTCACCGAAGCAAGTTTTGCAAGGGTTTTGAGGGTCGTGCCCAGCGGGGTGTCGTCGCCCGAAAGCGCAGCAATTTGCCTAAGGAGGTCGTTGTCCGCCGGCTTTGCCAGCAATACCCCCAAAAAGTTATATAAGTCTGCTCTCGCCTGGTCTTCCGGGTCGATCACATATTCCGTAACAACAGCGGCCATGCGCCGTCACCTCCCTCAAACGCAAAGAGTTTAGCTCCCACAAGTCGGGTTCGATATTCACGAATAGTCGAACCTCATTCGGCGAGGGCGTTGAGGCGGCTCTGCCTCGACATTGGTTGTATCACCCGCCGAAGACTCAAACTCGTCACGTATTGGCATATCTTGCAACAACGCTTCTCCTTGCGTCAATTGCACAAGTGCTTCTTCATTTTCGCCACAATTATGCTGCTCTGCAGTATTTTTATCATCTTGCACTGCAGCAATTCTTTGATTTGCTTCGTCTGGCTCGACGATCGCTTCTGCCACCTCTTCGGCGATCTCGTCTTCCTCGCCTTCTACAAACCGTTCCACCATCCCTTTACCGACCTGATAGACGGTCTGGAGGTTAGAGACGACTGTTGCGGCATCAGTGAAGTCATCTGCGTAATCAACCAAGCCATCCAGGTTGGCGAGAACCGGATTGAGGCCCCAGAGCCTGCGCAGCGCACGCCGTTTAAGCCGCTCAGGAACCGCAACTGACAAAAATTGGCTAAAATCATCTTTTTCGGTGAGCGTATCGGGGTCCGGAAGGTTGAGTTCTTCGAGGATCTCAGCATCGCTTTTGGTTTCAAGTTCGGCCCGTTCCTTTGCGGCCTCCGCTTCTTCTACCTGAACACGTTCCAGCTCTTCGGACCGCTGCACTGCCGCTTTTCGCCGCGACCAGAAATCCATCCCCGCTTTTTCATCGCCGGTCATTGCAAAGTGTCCTTTGGCTTGCGCCGCGGAGAGCGATAGACATCCGTCATCTGGCGAATACGGGGGTCGCCAATTCCTTCTTCTTGCAGATCGACCCGCTTTTTATCCCGACGGCGCTTGATAAAGATTTCGTCCTCATGATGGGTCTCGGCAAACTCTCGCACCCATGCGATCAGGCCCGGCGGCATCGGAACCTTTTCAACGAGAACGTCGCTCGTATCCGCATAATCTTGCCCTTCGTAAGCTGACGCAGTGATCAGCATTACCTCCATGGGGACGTCCCGGTCCAGCTCTTCGGCGGGCCGCATCACGACATAAAGCGAGGGCGTTTTGTCAGAGAGCGTGGTGAGATAGGCCTCGGTTTCGGCGCGGTGCAGCTCAAGGGGAAGGGTGGCCGCATGGTACTCGACTGCGTCTCCTTCCTTGCGCAGCACTTGCCAGTCTGCATCACCTGCGCCTGGCAAAAGCGATACGGCACGCCACGACCATTTCTGCCAGCGCGTCACGCCGGGCAAGCGGCGCACGACAACGCCAACCGGCATCGAACGGCTTCTTTCCGTATTCACAGGCGCGCATCCTCCAGATATCCGGTCCGGCCGGAAATTTTATTTTTGCCCATGCTGACGCAACATCTGGAAATTTCAAGTCCTTACAAAGGCCACTTGACGGAAAGACACCTTCGCCCTTGATTAGAAACTGATGAGCCAATTTCCTGCGCGGGAGACGCTGAAATGGCATCATGGGGGAGAGGACGCGCGCTCGATGACAGAAGCGAAGCTGCTGCTGTGCGACTGCTTGAAAAGCCAGTCGATTAACGCAGAAGAGATTGAAAAATATACTGGGCTGGCTTGCTCGAAAGTCCACACAGCCCTGTGTCACACGGAAGCTGCAGTGGCCGAATCAGAGTTGCAAAGCGGCGACGTCGTCATTGCCTGCGCTCAAGAACGAACGTTTTTCGAAGAGCTCGCGCAAGATCTTGAAGTTAATGACCCGCATTTTATCGATATCCGCGACCGTGCGGGGTGGACCTCGAACGATGTTGAACCGACGGCAAAAATGGCGGCGCTCATTGCTGAGGCCATGTTGCCGGACCCAGGTGAGCGCGTCGTCGACGTTTCCTCCGAAGGAACTTGCCTGCTACTTGGTGAACCGGACATCGCGTTTGATGCGGCTAAGCTTCTTTGTGACACACTGAGTGTGACTGTTCTGGTCACCCCCGATGTCGAGTTACCGGTTACTGACGATCGCCGCTTTGATGTCGTGCGCGGTCACATCAAATCGGCAACCGGTGCCCTCGGCGGATTTCAAGTCGCTTTCGATGCTCTGCAGGAACGCATTCCAGGTGGCCGGGGCGCATTCAACTGGACAGAACCGAAAGGCGGCGGCCAGAGCGCGTGTGACCTCATCGTAGACCTGCGCAGGGATGCACCGTTGTTTCCCGCCGCTGATAAGCGCGAGGGGTATCTTCGCGCGGATCCCGGCAACAAGGATGCTTATTCGAAGGTTATCCTGGAAGCTTCTCAACTCATCGGGACGTTTGAAAAACCGATCTACGTAAAGGTCAACGAAGACCTTTGTGCGCACTCCAGAGCACAGAAAACCGGCTGCAACCGCTGCCTGAACCTTTGCCCAACCGGTGCAATTACTCCCGCTGGAGATCACATCACCATCGACCCGATGGTTTGCGCTGGATGCGGGATGTGCTCAGCGGTGTGTCCGTCCGGCGCTGTTTCCTATGACGCCCCGACACCGCAACACGTCTTCAAGCGGATTGAGACGCTTTCAACGACCTGGCGGAAGGCGTCAAACGAGCCTCCACGCCTGCTGGTCCATGATGCAGCCTACGGCCTTGAAATCATTAAACTGTCGGCCCGATACGGCAAAGGCCTGCCGACTAACGTTATTCCGTTGGAAGTATCGGCATTGGCCGCTTTCGGCCACGCAGAGGCTCTTGCAGCCCTTGGATGCGGATTCGCTGCAGTCGACATCCTGGTGTCACCCCAGACAGAACAGGATGGTCTCCCCTTCCAGGTCGATCTCGCAAACTCCATTTCCGGAAACAACCAGATTCGATTGCTCGAACCAACGGATCCGGATGATTTGGAAGCCGCGCTCTATGAAGAGGCGGAACGGACAGCAAACGAGGCCCCAATCCTTCCGCTTGGATCCCGTCGGCAGGTGACGCGCCTTGCCGCGAAGACCTTGAATGCACCGGACGCCGTGCTGGAACTTCCTGCCGGAGCCCCTTACGGCGCGGTTGCCATAAACGAGGACGCTTGCACATTGTGCCTTTCGTGCGTGTCCTTGTGCCCCTCTGGAGCCCTTAAGGAAAACCCTGATCAACCTCAACTTCGCTTCCAGGAAGACGCCTGCCTGCAATGCGGCATTTGCACAAACATCTGCCCGGAAAGCGCACTTTCCCTGGTTCCCCAGCTGAACTTGAGCGACACGGCTTTGACACCGATTGTGCTGAAAGAGGAAGAACCGTTTGAGTGCATCGAATGCGGCAAACCGTTTGGGGTTCGCTCAACAGTCGAACGGATCATGGGGCAGCTCGCCGGCAAGCATTCCATGTTCAAAGATGGCGGGGCCGCCCGAATGATCCAGATGTGTGACGATTGCCGGGTCAATGCGGCTTACCACAGCGAGAACAATCCGTTTGAATCCAACGAACGCCCGCGGGTTCGAACCACCGACGATTATATCAGGCGCGACCATTGACCGTGCCTGATCAGGATCACTGGTACTGGAGCGGCGCGCCCAAATCGGCCGGCGGGATGCGTGAGACAAAGGCGAGGATGGCATCCAGATCGTCCAGCGTCATTTCGACCGGAACAATGGGCGGCGGCCGTGTTTCATCGAACGGCTCCGTTACGTCTTCGATCAGCGTAAATGACGGATGCGGATTGAGCGCGAAAAACGCCTCGAATCGCGGCTTCCAGTCGGCGAGCGTTCGAAGAATCGCAAAAGACGGAGTAGAGCCGATGCCCGCCATGCGCGTTGCGGCATTAACCCGGTGGCACCGCCCGCAATGCACCACCGCAAGCTTCTCACCCTTACCCGCATCTCCGGCGATCAGTCCGTCGTCAACTTCCTTTGCGACAGGGGCTGCAGCGGTAAACTCAACGCCATCTTTAGCCGGAAAACCATCAATGGTCCGCCGGCCGACATCGCCAGTAAGCCACTCCAAAAATCTTTTGGTACCGCCCGTTTCCTGTTCGACAGATGCGTACCATGTGCGGTCCAATCCTTCGAATACTGGTGTTCCGCTTTCCTCATCCAATAGCCGCACTTCGGCTGGATCCTCAGGCGAAACCAGTTCGATCCGCGTATTCGTTTTCAAGGAAAATCGGGGCAGCAGGTATTTCAGGAAACCGCTGTCGTTGAGATCTTGCGGCACGCTGAGCCGAAACGGCTCCGCAGAACGCACAGCATTAACAGACGCGCTCATCCAGATGCACGCAAACACGAATATCAATAGTTTCCGGCAGGCCACGCGCTCCTCCTTCACGCAGCTGACATCAGTCTGTAAGCGTAGAAGCGAAAATGCCGATACGTCAATGCATGTCAAAACAACGGGGAGGTCCAAATGAACGACGACTTTAACATGTCCATGCGCAAATTCCTGAAACAGGTCGGGGTCACATCCCAACAAGCCATTGAAACCGCAGTTCGCGAAGCTGGCGCACCGGAGGGCAAAAGCTTCAACGTAAAGGCCGTGATCGTGATCGAGGAACTCGGCCTTGAGCATGTCGTTGAAGGCGAAATCAAGGGGTAAGGCAGACGTGTCCCTTTCACGCGAAACTGTTATTGAAACACTCAAGGCGATCGTGGATCCGGTGACGGGGGAAGACCTTCCGGCAACAGGCATGATCCGCGGCCTCAAGGTTGCTGATGGGACTGTGCGGTTCGTCCTTCAGATCGATCAAACCCGTGTTGATGAGATGGAACGGCTCCGGGAAGATGCCGTCCAACGGCTCGAAGCCTTGCCGGACTGCTCGTCTGCGCAAGTGATCCTGACATCGCACTCTGACCAACCCACCGCGCCAGCGCCGGCGGCACCTGCTGCCCCAATCCCTAAGGCAGGTCCTGGAGAGCTGAAGCCGATCAAACCGATCCCGGCCGCACCTGGCACTTCCGGACCGCAGCATGTGCCGGGCATCAAAAAGATCATCGCGATTGCGTCCGGCAAGGGCGGTGTCGGAAAGTCGACTGTTGCTTCTAACCTTGCCTGTGCTCTGGCCGCACAAGGCTTAAAGGTCGGTCTTCTGGATGCGGACGTTTACGGTCCGTCGCAACCTGAAATGCTCGGCATCAAAGGACGACCGTCTTCACCGGATGGCCAGACCATTTTGCCACTTCGGAACCACGGCGTGACATTGATGTCGATCGGCCTGATGACATCTGGCGACAAGGCTGTTGTCTGGCGGGGGCCCATGCTGATGGGCGCTTTGCAACAGATGATGACCCAGGTTCAATGGGGTGCCCTGGATGTCCTGATTGTCGATCTGCCACCGGGAACCGGCGACGTCCAGATGACATTGTCGCAGAAGTTCATAGTCGACGGCGCAGTGATTGTCTCCACTCCGCAGGACATTGCCTTGCTGGATGCGCGCAAGGGCATCGACATGTTCCAGGAAATGAAAGTGCCGATCCTTGGCATGGTGGAGAACATGTCGACGCATATCTGTTCGAAATGCGGAAACGAGGAGCATATCTTCGGTCATGGCGGCGTCGCCAAGGAGGCCGCAAACCTGCGGGTTCCAGTACTTGCGGAGATACCCTTGCACCTCAACATCCGCACTGCGGCAGATGGCGATACACCAGCCGTGATCAAGGCGCCAGATGCGCCGGAATCGGCAGCCTTCAAGAAGCTGGCGACAGCAGTGACAGAACAGCTTGCCGCTCAGGAGAGCTCGGCGTGAACGATCTTCAATTCCCACCGCTCTTCCAGGGAGAAGCGGTCACCGGTACGGCTGACCCATTCGACCGCGCAATAGCCCTTGCTGTTGCGGGTACAGACCCCGGAACTGTTGTTCATAACCTTGGGGGCGGCACGTTACGGGCAAGCCTGATCTTCGCTCCGGAAGTTCCGCTGGAAGAAGCCATGAGCATGCTGCCGGTCTGTGGCCTAGGATTTCAGGCAGCTCTTGGCGCCCTCGCCCCGCCCGAGGTCGCGGTTCATTTGGATTGGGCTGGCGGCATTCGGGTAAACGGGGCCACCTGCGGGCGTTTTCGCGTACGCGCGTCCGAAACAGACCCGGCCGAAACACCGGACTGGCTGATCATTGGCCTGGAGCTCAATGTTCAAACCCTTGAGGGAAATCCAGGCAACGATCCAGACAGGACATCTCTGATTGAAGAGGGCTGCGGCGAAGTTGAACCCGAACGCCTTCTGGAAAGCTGGGTTCGCCACACGCTTTATTGGATCAACCGGTGGCAGGAAGACGGGCCCCGTCCAGTGCATGCAGAATGGCGCGGCCTTGCAAAAAACCTCGGCGAGGACATCGATTTCAACGGTGAAACCGGGACATTTGTTGGCGTTGATGAGTTTTTCGGTATGTTGATGCGGACGGATGGTGAAACAAAGCTTATTCCGCTATCTACCCAACTTGAGGGATCAAAATGAAGCTTGCCCGCGCGATCCATCTCGATGAGAGCGACCAGAACGTTTATTTTTCGCCAGCTAGGACTGGCGAATGGTGCCTATCCGGCGGTTTTGAGTTCTCGGACTGGACGGAGGCGGAGCTCACCGGCAAGGCCAGGCAGGCCTTTGTCAACGGCTGGCTCGGATTGGAAACCTTCGGCCGGGTGACCTTTGTGGCAGTTACTCCGATTGAGGAGCCGGAGTTCAACCAACTGGTAGACCGGCTGGCACAACACTTTGTCGACATCTATGGCGCCCCGTCTGTCGAGGCAGCAAGGGGCGTTGCGTCCGACGAGCTGTCCTACATGGCCTCCATGTGCGCAGAGCACGACGACAACACGCTCCTCGCCGTCCAGCGTGAACTCTCGGACGAAGGCCTCCGGGAGGGCTTCTCGGCAATCAAGCCCCAGGCGGCAGAGCTCGACATGGTCGCCGTGCATGGAGACATGGGCGGGCACTAAGTTCTCTACAGTTCAAAAATAAAAAAGGGCGCCGGTTGGCGCCCTTTACATGCTGATCGTTCGCTTATGTTGAGATCACATAATCTCTTCGAAAAGCGCTCGCGTGTTTTCGGCGGTCATCTCGATCGGATTACCACCAGTGCTTGGGTCACGAAGAGCCGCCGCGGTCAGTTCCTCGATATTCGGATCCTTGACGCCGAGCTCGGTCAAGGTCTTCGGAATGTTCATCGAAGCGTTGAACTCGTCCACGAACGCGCAGAAGCCGTCAAAACCGCCTGAAATACCGAGATAGCCTGCTGCCTTGTCGAACCGGTCCGCAATTGCGGACTTGTTGAACTGAAGAACGGCCGGCATACACACAGCGTTGGTCGTGCCATGGTGGGTGTGGTGAACCGCGCCGATCGGATGGCTGAGTGCGTGAATGGCGCCGAGGCCCTTCTGGAACGCGGTCGCGCCCATGGCCGCGGCAGACATCATGTGTCCGCGCGCTTCCAGATCCGTGCCATCGGCGTAGGCCCGAGGCAGGTAGTCGACAACCAGACGCATGCCTTCCAGCGCAATACCCTGGCTCATCGGATGGTAGTGCGGGCTGGAATAGGCTTCCACACAGTGGGCAAAGGCATCAAGGCCGGTTCCTGCGGTCAGAAACTTCGGCATTCCGACCGTCAGTGCCGGATCACAGATCACCACGGACGGCAGCATCTTCGGGTGGAAGATGATTTTCTTTTCCGCCGTATCGACCTTGGTGATGATACTGGCGCGGCCGACTTCGGATCCAGTTCCGGCGGTTGTCGGAACAGCGACGATCGGCGCGATCGCATCGGCATTTGCCCGGGTCCACCAGTCCCCTATGTCCTCAAAGTCCCAAAGCGGACGAGTCTGCCCCGCCATAAAGGCAATGACCTTGGCAAGATCCAGCCCGGAGCCGCCGCCAAAAGCAACAACCCCGTCATAACCACCATCCTGGTAGACCTTCACGCCTTCTGCGGCGTTCAGATCCGTCGGGTTGGGATCCACTTCTGAAAACAGGCCCCGGCCCAGACCGGCAGCATCCAGCAGGTCCAGGGTCTTGGTGGTGATATCCATGCTCGCAAGCCCCTTGTCTGTAACAAGCAGAGGCTTGGAAATACCGGACGCCTTACAGGCATCGGCGATTTCCGAAATACGTCCCGCGCCGAAGCGCATGGCGGTTGGATATGACCAATTGGCAGTCAGCACCATCTTATTGAGCTTTCTTGAGGTGATAGGATTTCGGACGTGTCAGATTGTGATAGCCGATAATGGACAGACCGCCGCCGCGACCGGTGTCCTTGCAACCTGTCCAGCACAGCGCCGGATCCAGATAATCTGCACGATTGAGGAAGACGGTTCCGGTCTCGATTTGATCGCCGATGGCTTCCGCGCGGGCGACATCCCGGGTCCAGAGCGATACTGTCAGACCGAAATTGCTGTCGTTCATCAGCTGGATAGCTTCCGCATCGTCTTTGACCTTCATGATGCCGACAACGGGGCCGAAGCTCTCATCGCGCATAACGCGCATGGAATGATCCACATCGACGAGGATTTGCGGCATCAAGTAGGCGTCGCCATCATCTTCCGGGAACTTTGCAGGATCGATCAGGGCCTTGGCCCCATCTGCAATGGCTTCTTGCGTCTGGGTACGGACTTCTGCCGCGAACCGGGCATGCGCCATCGGGCCAAGGGTCGTTTCAGGGTCAAGCGGATTGCCGAGCTTGTAGCCTTCGACAATCTTTACCGCCTTTTCGACAAAGGCGTCATAGAGGCTCTCTACCACATAGATCCGCTCAATTCCGCAGCAGCACTGACCGGCATTGAACATGGCCCCATCGATCAGTGTATCGACCGCTGCATCGAGATCCGCATCTTCCATGACGTAGCCCGGATCCTTGCCGCCGAGCTCCAGACCTACGCCGGTGAACGTTCCGGCTGCGGCCTTTTCCATCGCCTGCCCACCGCCAACAGAGCCTGTGAAATTGACGAACCCGAAGGACTTTTCAGCAATCAGCGAAGAGGTTGTCGCGTGATCCAGAAACACATTCTGGAATACGTCTTCCGGAACGCCTGCTTCGTGGAAAGCCTTCGCCATGCGCTCGCCAACCAACAGCGTTTGGGAGGCATGTTTCAGAACAACAGAGTTCCCTGCGATCAACGCGGGTGCGACCGTATTGATCGCGGTCATGTAAGGGTAATTCCAAGGAGCCACGACAAGCACCACGCCATGAGGCACGCGCTTGATCATCCGCTTGAATGCCGCATCATCGGCAACTTCGATCGGCGCCAGTGCCTCGGCAGCAATCTCCGCCATGTAAGAGGCACGCTCTGTAAAGCCGCCAAACTCACCACCGTAGCGGACGGGACGACCCATCTGATGGGCGAGTTCGGGAACGATCTCGTCGTTCATCTCACCGACCTTGGCAACTCCGGCGAGAACAAGAGAGATCCGGTCTTCCAGCGGACGTGCTTGCCAGGCGATCTGAGCGGATTTTGCCCGCGCGACAGCCTCGCGGGCGTCGTCGGCGGACAAGACAGGGCGCTCCGCATAGACCGAACCGTCAATCGGAGAAATACAGGTTACTTTGCTTGTCATGTTTAGGCTCTTTCAAAACCCCGGGCGATTTCATAATCGGTGACAGCCCGGTCGAACTCTTCGATTTCCCATTCCGCTGCGCGGGCATAGTGGTCAATGACCGCGTCGGAGAAAGCTTCCCGCAGGAATTTTGATTTGCGCAGTGTTTCGCGCGCATCCCGCAAGGTGTGCGGGATTTCCTTGGCTTTTTTTGCTTCATAGACGTCGCCGGATGTCGGCTTGTCGAGCGGCAGTTCATCCTCAATTCCCTTGAGGCCGGCTGCGATCTGAACTGCAAGCGCCAAATATGGGTTCAGATCCGAACCGCCAATGCGGCACTCGATGCGCAGCGCTTTGGTCCCCTCGCCACACAAGCGGAACCCGGCGGTGCGGTTGTCGACAGACCAGACCATCTTGGTCGGCGCGAAAGTCCCTTTTTGGAAGCGTTTGTAGCTGTTGATGTAAGGCGCCAGGAAGTAGGTGTAGTCCGGCGCATATTTGATAAGGCCAGCCAGATAATGCTGCATCAACGCAGACATTCCGTATTCACCATCGGGATCGCAAAAGACATTGTTTCCGGCTTTGTCGAACAGCGACTGGTGCACGTGAGATGAAGAGCCAACCTTGTCGCTCGCCCATTTCGGCAGGAACGTCGCTGACCGACCCTTTGCCCATGCGATTTCCTTTACCGCGTGCTTTGAGATCGTATGATACTCGGCGGTATCAAGAGCCGGTGCGTACTTGATATTGAGCTCTTCCTGACCGGCTTCGGCCTCACCCTTGGTATTCTCGACCGGAATTCCAGCGGCATAGAGACCGTTGCGGATCGGCCGCATCACGTCCTCTTCCTTCGTTGTTTGAAGGATGTGGTAGTCTTCGTTGTAGCCGGAAATCGGCTCCATATCCCGGTAGCCGCTCTTGCGCAGCTCATCGAAGCTCTTCTCGAAAAGGAAGAACTCAAGTTCGGTTGCCATGATCGGTGTAAGGCCCAGGGCGTTCATGCGCGCAACCTGGGTCTTGAGCATCGCGCGCGGCGAGTGCGGAACTTCCTTGTGAGTGTGGTGATCAAGAACATCACAGATCACCATGGCCGTGCCTTCGAGCCACGGAATGCGGCGGATCGTGGAGAGATCCGGCTTCATGACGTAGTCGCCATAGCCGCCTGACCAACTGGTCGCGGCATAGCCCTCCACGGTGTACATCTCCAGGTCCGTTGCCAGCAGGTAATTGCAGCAATGGGTTTCTTCGTAAGCGCTGTCCACGAAATGCTGGGCCAGAAAGCGTTTGCCCATCAACCGTCCCTGCATATCGACGATGCAAGCAAGTACTGTGTCGATATCACCCGATGTCACGAGTGATTTCAGGGCATCAAAGGTCAGATTTCCCGGCATGTTGTCTGGTCCCTATTTGGCGGTTTACGAGCGCTCTTATTCAAAAAAATTCCCGGTCCGGAGGGTTCTATTTTTCCGGACCGGTAGTTGCAAGAACCGGCTACCCCGAAGGGTGAGATGGCCGGTTCCAGGGCTTGCATTAGGTGTAGCGGTAAGGACGTCCAGCTTTCTGCATGTCCTGATTGTACTTCTTGAAGATCTCGACAACTTTCGCCTTTGTCGGAGACTCTGCAGCGATCTCATCCCAGAAGACCATGGCAGCGGCTTCAACTGTTGCCCACTCTTCATCCGGAATGGATGTCAGTTCCATCTTGGTGCCGTTGACGCGCAGGTTCGCTTCGCCGCCCCAATACCACCATTGGCGGTAATAGTGTGATGCATCCATGGCGAGCTGCAGCATCGTTTTCAGGTGATCCGGAAGCTCGTTCCAACGCTCTTGGTTGGCAAAGAACGAGCCTGCCCAAGCGCCAGAGATGTTGTTGGTCAGGAAGTAATTGGTAACGTCAGCCCAACCGACCGTGTAGTCTTCGGTGATGCCAGACCAGGCAATACCGTCGAGCTCACCGGTCTGAACCGCAACTTCAATATCTTCCCAAGGCAGAGTTACCGGAACAACGCCGAACTGTGCCATAAAGCGGCCGGCCGTCGGGAACGTGAAGACACGCTTGCCTTTCAGATCTTCCAGCGAGCGGATCGGATCTTTGGTGGCAAAGTGGCACGGATCCCAAGCACCAGCAGAGATGTGCTTGACGCCAACCTTGGCATATTCCTCTTCCCAGATCTCCTTTAGGCCGTACTGGTTGAAGAGCACCGGCACATCCAGGGAATACCGGGACGCAAACGGGAAATAACCGCCGAAGACAGTGACTTCGGTCGGAGATGCCATAGAGTCATCGTCAGACTGCACCGCATCGATTGTTCCCTGTTGCATGGCACGGAACAGCTCGCCCGTCGGGACCAGCTGATCAGCGGTGTAGAGTTCGATCTCCATTTCACCGTTAGCGGCCTTGTTGAAGGCATCGATGTGCGGCTTGATCACATGCTCGGCCAGCGCCGGGCCTGCATAGGTCTGAAGGCGCCACTTGATCGGCGTCTGGCCGTGAACGGCCGGTGCGGCGAGCGTTACGGCACCCGCAGCTGCAACGGTACCTGTCCCGGCTTTTTTGAGAAAATCACGTCTGTTCGTCATTACTGTTCCCCTAATTTTCGGTTCCAAGGTCAAGCGGTCCGTCCGTTTGCCGGATCTCATCTAACCGCACATTCAAATCCGTTTCCTCCGGATATATTGTTTTTGTCCCGCTCCGCGCGTCATCGGCTGTAAACCAGTTCAGGCAGCCAAAGAGCGATTTGCGGGAAAGCCATGACAAGAGCCAGCGCAAGAGCCATCACCAGGACAAACGGCGTAATCGACCCGTAAATGTCCCGCATGGTGATGTCCTTGGGCGCCATTGCCCGCATCAGGAAGAGGTTGTAGCCAAACGGTGGCGTCATGTAGGCGATCTGTGTTGTGATCGTGTAAAGCACTCCGTACCAGATCAGCACTTGCCCGACCGGCATGCCTAGATCCAAGGTTGCCACCAATGGCACATAAAGAGGCGCCACGATCACCAGCATTGCCGTGTCGTCCAAAAATGTTCCCATAACCAAGAACGACAGCTGCATCAGGATCAGGATCATCCAGGGAGACAGGCCAAGCTGTTCGGTAAAGAGGTTCTCGATCGCTTTGACTGCGCCGAGCCCGTCAAAGACCGCGCCAAAGCCGAGAGCCGCAAGAATGATCCACATGAACATGCAGGAGATGCCGAGCGTGTTCCGCAGGCAGAGGATAAGGATGTCCATGGTCATGCGGCGTTTGATGATCGATGCAAGCAAGGCCGCCAGAGCACCGATCGCAGAGCTTTCGACAAGGCTGGTCCAGCCATTGACGAACGGCACCATCATCACCGCGAAAATGATCAGCGGAAGCAGTCCGGCAAGCAGAAGCCGATACTTTTCTTCCTTGGAGGCTTCCCGCTCTTCTATCGTGAGCGCCGGGCCTAGGTTTGGCTGAAGCTTACAGCGGACCGCGATGTAGACGATGAACATGGCCGCCATCATCAGGCCCGGGATGATACCGGCAAGCCAGAGCTGTCCGACAGGTGCCCGCGCGATCATCGCATAAAGCACGAGGACAACGGAGGGCGGCACCAGAATGCCCAAAGATGACCCTGCCTGGATCACCCCCGTGACCATGCGTTTGTCGTACCCGCGTTTCAAAAGCTCCGGCAGCGCGATCGTCGCACCGATCGCCATTCCGGCAACCGACAAACCGTTCATGGCTGAAATCAGAACCATGAGCAGGATTGTTCCAATGGCGAGTCCGCCGTTGAGCGGGCCCATCCAGACATGGAACATTTTGTAAAGATCGTCGGCGATCTTGGTCTCCGACAGGACGTAGCCCATGAAAATGAACATCGGCAGCGTCAGCAGCGGATACCATTTCATGAGCTTCATCGCCGCGGAAAACGGAATATCCTGTCCGCCGACACCCCACAGGCTGATGGCTGCAATAGCTGCAATACCGCCAATGGCTCCAAACACCCGCTGCCCGGTGAGCAGCATGAGCATCATCGACGAGAACATCAAAAGGGCGATCATCTCGTAAGACATCAGATGGTCTCTCCCCGGATGGTCGCAATATCCTTGATCAGCTCAGAAATGGTCTGCAGAAGCATCAGAAAAAAGCCGATACACATGGTCACCTTGATTGGCCAAAGAACCGGCCGCCACGCCGTCGGACTGCGTTCGATATAGCCCATGACCTCTCCGGCGGCAGCAGGCCCGCCGGTAAAGAAGGCGACGATCAGCTCCCAGTAGAACTCCGAAAACTCCCGGCCAAAAAAACCGAGAGAATAGGCTGTAGACCCAAGCGCCCCATAAAGGAGAACGCCAAGATAGAAGATCAGAAGAAGCACTGTGAAGGCATCGAACCAGGCCTTTTTCTTGATGCTCCACTCTGCATAAAACAGGTCCATGCGGACATTCGACCCAAGCTGAACAGAATAAGGTCCGCCCAGAACGTAGTAAGCGACCATTGCAAACTGTGCCACTTCCAGGGTCCAAAGTGACGGATTGAAAAACGTCTTGGAGATTGAGGACCACAACAGGATCCCCGCCATGACAAAGACACCCCACATGATGACTTTGCCCAGACCGCGATTGAAACCGTCAACCGCGTGAACATACCAATGGGCGATCCTAGGCATGATCGGCAACCTCCTTCCGCAAGACCGTTTTGGCAGCGGATTTCAACAAAGGTCCCAAGATGTCCGCCCAGTGCAGCTCCTCATTTGGCGTGCGCACTTCGTCGTTCCGGATTTCGATCATCAGGCATGGCAGCGACTTGTCTTCGCCATGCCGCCTGACAGTGTAGTAAACCCCATCGGAGGGGGCATAGGGCTCATTGTCGCCAACGGTCAGATCGCCACGTGCATTCAACCCCGCCAACACAGGGTCGGCCAGGCGGCGGTCGTTTTCGGAAATCAAACCGATTTCCCAGGGCCGAGATTTGCCTTTATAGACCGGCGTATAAGTGTGGATGGACACCACTGCAGATGGCAGCCCCTTGTCCGCCCGAAGCGCAAGCACTTTGTCGATCGCATCGTGAAAGGGGCGATGAACCAGATTGATCCGGAATGTCCGCTCTTCATCGGATAAATTCTTGTTTCCGGAGATCTCTGTCAGCTCACTCAAGCACGGCGTCAGATCTTCGCGAGTCTCTTCGCGATTGCAGTCGATGACCAGACGGGAAACCGTCGTATAGATCAAAGGGGCATCAAGCGCCTTCGACAACGCCATCGCGACGCCGAGCGCACCCGGATCCCACGAAATGTGCGCAGATTTCTCCTTATCCGACACACCAAGGCACTGATCATAGGGAGGAGGAAAATGATTCGAAGCATGATCACACAAAAGGACCAGCTCACCGGCACCTTCTGCATTTACAACCTCTACAGCACGGGACATTCCGCCGTTTTGGTGGTTTGATCCCATTCATCCCCCCGGAAAAGCGCCTGCTTGTTTCTGTAATGTTTGTTACAGTATTGCCGACAAATTCAAACTCTGTAATATCTGATACACGAAATGCGGTTCTGTCAAACAGTTTTGATAGCTCCGCCAAAAATTGAGGCAGCAGCCCATGGAACGCCCACTTTTGGACGACATACGTGATCGGCTCGACGAGTTTACCGCGACCGAAAAGAAGGCGGCGCATGCCCTGATGGCAAATTATCCGGTGCAGGGATTGGGGACTGTTGCAGAGTTTGCAAAAGCTGCCGGGGTCAGCGCTCCGACCATTCTCAGATTTGTGGCCCGGCTGGGTTTTCCAGGCTTCGCGGAATTTCAGAAAAAGCTGCGCAGCGAACTCGCCAATCAGCTGAACTCCCCGCTCGCACGAAGCACCAGTCTTGCAAAGGACACAACGGGCGACCCGCATGTCGGGCAACTGATCGAGAACATCCGTGAGACATTCGACCATCTGCCAAAAGGCGAGCTTGACGGTCTTGTCAAATTATTGGCCGACGACCGCAAGACCGTTCACCTGATCGGTGGGCGGTTCACTGACGGCCTTGCAAGGTACATGGCAGCGCACTTGCGTATCGTGCGGCCGAACGTCGTTCATGTGGCCGGACAGCACGGGAACTGGCTCGACCAGTTGCTTGGGATTGGCCCAAAAGATGTTGTGCTGGTCTTCGACATCCGCCGGTACCAGGCAGAGATCATTCAGTTTGCAGAAGCTGCGGCCAAACAAGGAGCGACCGTTGCGCTGGTCACAGACAGCTGGATGTCCCCCATTGGCCGAATAGCCTCCTATGTGCTACCAGCCCGTGTCGCAGTTCCCTCGCCATGGGATTCATCCCTGGCGCTGATGGCTATTGCCGAAGTGTTGATTGCCGGGGTTACGAGGGAAAATCAGGACAAAGCAGAAGAACGGATGCGCGCCCTTGAGGCACTTCGCAATTCCCATGACCCCGCGACTGAGAGCAGGACCGATTCACCGGACATCTAGAGCCTAAGGTGTAGACAGCTTTCCGGCCCAGTCCAGAAAAAATGCCTGTGCCTTCGTGAGGTTGGCTGCGGCCTGATCTGAGAGGCCTTCCTTCACCTCACCATATTCCACTCCGGATATTCCAAGTACAAAGGCGGTCGGTGCCGCGCCATAAAGGGTTTCACACAAGGATAGGACGGTTGCAGGAACCAGATTGTGGCTGCCCAGAACTTCCGGCGCACCAGGTTTGATCTCGCGGAACGAAAAGGGCTCCGAGCTCCCAATCTCTGCGTCTGCAAACACGACAAGCTCATGTCCAGAGACATCAAAGGCGTGCTCTGCGACGAGCTGGTAATCGGTATCGATGGTCCAGGACGTCAGGTCACGCGCTGCCATGCTTTCAGAAAACGCAGGCCCAAGCCCATCGTCTCCCCGACCCGGATTGCCGTACCCAATCAACAACATCCCAGCGCCCTCATACCGACTGCGCCTTGCTATCGACCAACTCCCCGTCCGCGTTGAAAAGCTCCACCTGCAACGGCATCTGGCCCAGCGCATGAGTGGCACAGGAAAGGCATGGATCATAAGCCCGGATCGCAACTTCGACATGGTTGAGCATGCCCTCTGTGATCTGATCATGACCACTTAAGTGTTTGACGGCGACATCTTTGACCGCCCTATTCATGCCCTCGTTGTTGTGCGTCGTTGACACGATCAGATTGCAATAGATGACCTGATCGTTTTCATCGACTTGATAATGATGAATGAGATTTCCGCGCGGCGCTTCGATGACGCCAATCCCCTCGCCGCGCCGGTCCCCGGTCACAACCAAATCGTCTCCTTGTAGGTCTGGGTCGTTGAGCAGTTCGCGGATCTTCTCAACGCAATGCACGACCTCGATCATCCGGGCCCAGTGATTTGCGAGCGTCGAATTGTTTGGGCGGCCATCCGTGACGGTTTTAAGCTCGTCCAGTGCCGCGTTGGCAATTGGCGTATCTATGAAGCTGGCCGTATTCATACGCGCCAGCGGCCCAACCCGGTACCAACCAACCTCTGGTCCAAGCTCCTTGATGAAGGGAAACTTCATATAGGACCAGGACCGCACATCCTCGATCAGACGCTCATGATACTGCGTATGGGGTAGTTGATCGAAGATCTCGTCCCCAGTCGAATTCAATGCGCGGAGGTTGCCATGATAGAGATCAAGCGCACCATCTCCCTCACGTACGAGAGACATGTAGTTCGACGGAAATGATCCGAACTCGGCGACCAGATCCTCATGTTCGAGCGTATAGTCTCTGGCAAGCTTGACCGCGTCCTGTGCCCATTCGAGCATCTCATCAATCGTGCTCAGAAAATGATCGCGTCTTTCGATCGGAAGATTGCGGTTGATGCCCCCAGGGATAGCGCCGGTTCCATGGATCTTCTTGCCCGCCGTCGCCTCGATGATCTCCTGACCGTATTTGCGCATCAGGACGGCGCGTTTGCCGAGCTCTGGCTGTTCCTTGATCACTTCGAAAATGTTGCGTTTCTCGGCAGGAGCCCCAAACCCAAACAACAGGTCTGGCGCCGCCAAATGGAAGAAGTGCAGGACGTGGCTCTGCATGACCTGCCCGTAGTGCATCAACCGCCGCATTTTCTCAGCGGTCGGCGTCAACTGATCGACGCCCACGATCATGTCCATGGCCTTGGCGGCCGCTAGGTGGTGGCTGACCGGGCAAATACCGCACAGGCGCTGCACGATGACTGGGACTTCCCACATGAGGCGCCCACGAATGAACCGTTCGAAACCACGGAATTCGACAATATGCAGCCTGGCCTCATCCACTTCGTTTTCCGAATTGAGGTGAATTGTGACCTTCCCATGCCCTTCGACACGGGTGACTGGCGAGATTTCAATCAGTCTGGGTTCGCCCATAAACTCGCTCCCGGTCAGTCGAACTTGATCATTTCGCGCTCAAAGCCCCGGAATTTCCCGGTGAGCAGCTTTGAGAGCGTGTCAAAAATAATGTCCCCTTCCGGCGCGCAGCCGGGAATCTGATAGTCGATCTCCACCACTTGCGCACATGGATACACCTCATCGAGCAGCAGCGGCAAAGCCGGATCATTGGGCACATTGTGTGTTGTGTTTCGAATATAGCGGCCGGTGATGTAGGCCTCGTCCAAGCATTCGCGTAAGGGTTCATCGGAGTGCATGATTGCATTGCGCATGGCCGGAAGTCCGCCCATGATCGCGCACTGCCCTAGCGCAATCAGCACATCGCAGTTGCGCCGAAAATCCTGCAGGACATGAACGTTTTCCTCGTTGCAGCAACCGCCTTCAATGATACCGATGTCGCAGCGCTGGGTGAAACGCTTCTTATCGGTCAAGGGAGACCGGTCGACCTCGACGAGCTTCATCAGATCAATCAGGCGTTCATCGACATCGAGGATTGCCATGTGACAGCCGAAACAACCGGCCAGTGAAGCTGTCGCGATCCGGGCCTTAGGAAGCTCCACCTGAGATCTCGCACTCATTTGCGCTTCTCCTCAATGTCATGACCGATCAGCCCTTTGTCGAACTCCCGCTCGCCAATCGGAGTTACAAAACCGACCCGTTTGCGGATGATGCAGCCGACCGGACAGACTTCCGCCGAGATCGCATTGTCAGTCACAGCTGCATCTGTGTCGGCAAGATTCTCGCCGTTCACAGCGACACGCCGGTGAATTCCCCGGCCGACATAACCAAAGACGCCCTTGCCATCGACATCCTGAGATGCCCGGATACACCGTCCGCAGCTGATGCAACGGTTGGTGTCGAGTGCAATGTCGGGGTGAGAGGCATCAAGAGCCCGGCAAGGCTCCAGATACGGAAATTTGGTCGCCTCGGTCATGTCGAGCCGGTAGGCCATCGCCTGAAGCTCGCAATTGCCGCTTGCCTCACAGATTGGGCACAAGTGATTGCCCTCGTGAAACAACATTTCCACGAGATCACGGCGCATCTTGTTGAGATGTGGTGTTTCGTTTTCGACCGCTTGGCCTGGAGCAGCTGGCTGGGTGCAGGCGGATACACTCCGGCCGCCTGCTTTCACGGTACAAACCCGACAACTGCCCTGGTGGCGCAGCCCTTCATGGTCGCACAAACGAGGGATGTAGACACCGGCCTCATCGGCAGCTTCCATGATGGTTTGCCCGGCATAGGCCGTGACCTCGACACCATCGATTGTGAAACTGAACCCGGTTTCCTTCTTTGTGCCGCTCATTGTGTGAAATCCCTGTCGAAGATATAGGAACGGCGCTTGGCGATCTTCCGCGCCCCCTCAATCGCCGACTGAATATCGAAGGTGTCGCGGACCCCGTCCTTGCTCGGCTTGGTCATGGCTGAATATACAAGCGGGAAGTTCGCCAAGGTCGACAACACCGGATTGGGTGATGTCATGCCAAGGCCGCAGCGGCTGGTCTCAATGATCGTGCCGGAGAGATCCTTGAGGTAGTCGATGTCCTCGGGATTGGCGAGCCCTTTGCGGAACTTCTGGATTGCCTTTTGCAAGAAAACATTGCCGACCCGGCAAGGCGTGCAATAGCCGCAGCTTTCATGCACGAAGAACGACATGTAGTAGTCAACGATTTCAAGAATGTTCCGCTGGCCGTTAAAGACGATGATCGCACCACCGGTCGCAAGATCGTCGAATGTGAGCTTTCGGTGAAAACTGTCCCGGGCGATCATTGCACCGCTCGGCCCGCCAACCTGAACCGCCGCGGCATCCTGACCGCCAACCATTTCCAGAAGCTCCCAGACTGAATGACCGTAAGGAAGCTCGTAAATCCCAGGATTTAAACAGTCACCGCAGACAGAGAACAGCTTGGTTCCATGACTACCTTCAGTGCCCATGTCATGGAACCACTTCGCACCCTGGTCCAGAATGCGTGCGGCATGGCAGAAGGTCTCCACATTGTTGACCACGGTCGGGTAGCCGAGATACCCGCGATTGACCGGGAACGGCGGGCGGGTTTTCGGCTCACCCGGCAACCCTTCACAAGAACTGATCAGGGCACCTTCTTCACCGCAGATATAAGCGCCCGCGCCCATCTGGATACGGATATCAAAGTCGAAGCGCTTGGTGCCAAGGATCGTTTTCCCAAGCAGTCCGCGCCGGCGGCGCTCCTCTAGCACTTGTTCCAAAAGTTCGCGCAGGTAGACATACTCGCCGCGTAGATAAAGGATCCCTTCCTTCGCCCCAACCGCACGGGCGGCTATTGTCATACCCTCGATCAGAAGATGTGGCCGCTCTGTGAGAAGAACGCGGTCCTTGAAGGTGCCAGGTTCGCCCTCATCTGCATTGCAGATCACAAAAGACCGCTCAGCGCGCTCAGCTGCCGCAAATCGCCATTTGCGCCCCGTAGTAAATCCAGCACCCCCACAACCGCGCAAGCCGCTTTCTTCAATCATCGAGATAATCTGGGAGGAGGTAATGCTGACCGCTTTGGAAAGGCCCGCATCTTCGGGCACCGGCCCAAGAAGCACAGCACCGGCATGGCGGATGTTGTTGTCCACCATGCGCACTGCACGGTCATGCGGTGAGAGAGTGGCAAACCGGTCGCTGACAAGATCTTCTGGGCTTCCGCCTGCTTTAATCGTCAGGGCCACTTCCCGCGCAGATTGAGCTGTCAGATCGGTCAGGACAATATCGTTGACCATTGCTGCAGGCGCTTGGTCGCACATACCAATGCAAGGGGTGTATTCAAGGGACACGGCCCCATCTGCGGATGTTTCGCCAATCTTGACCCCGAGCGCATCTTCGAAAGCGGCTGTGACGGCTTCCAGTCCGGCATACCGATCGACAATATCGTCGCACAGACGGATGGTAATCCGGCCTTTCGGCTGTAGAGACAGGAAGGAATAAAAGCTCGCGACCCCTTCGACCTCGATCCGGGTCAGACCGGTTTCTTCGGCGATCTGGTCCATGGTCGCTGGTGCAATGCATTGGAAACGGTCCTGAACCTCGCGCAGGATATCCAGCATCCGGTGCTTGTCATTGCCGAACCGTTCGCAGATCTCGGCAATCGCACCGTCCGGTACCGGGGTCACGCTGCAAGCTGCCTTCGATACTCCGTTGCCAGCCTGCTGACCGTTATCCATGATTTTCTCCCAAGGTCCGGCAGGACCCGGATGCAGCCTTTTTACTCCGTAAGGCGACACACCCGGACCTGAGGTTCGCCACATCACTGGCAAAACTCCGTAGCCCACACCGTTCCAGAGATGGCCTGACACGTCTTTGAGCAATATCAACGGACCGCGACCAAACGGCCGGGCCTGAGCCCGAATACAGCGCCAACAAAAAAGCCCAGGCAATGTGCCCGGGCTTTTGATGACCGTTGATGGTCGATTTTACATGCTGCACTCACCAGCGTAGGCATCTGCATGATCGCTCAAGCCGGTGGCAATGATCTTGTTGGTATAGACATCGCCTTCCTTGATGACTTCGCGGACATAGATGTCCTGGATCGGGTGGTGATTGTCGCCAAACTTGAAGTCACCACGGGTCGATGCGAAATCAGCTTCCTTGAGTGCCGCGCGGAATGCATCGGCATCCTTCACATCCGCCTTGGCCATCGCCGACAGCAGAAGATTGGCGGTGTCAAAACCTTGGGACGCATAGAGCGACGGCAGGCGGCCATATTCAGCCTGGAAGCTTTCGACAAAGGCCTTGTTGGCCGGATTGTCGATGTCCTTTGACCACTGGCTGGTGTTTTTCACGCCCATTGCCGCATCGCCGACAGCTTGCAGAATGCCTTGGTCGAAAGAGAACGCCGGCCCGACGACCGGAAGGTCGATTCCACTGTCCGCGTACTGCTTCAGGAAGGAAATCCCCATGCCACCCGGCAGGAAAAAGAACACGCTATCAGCACCGGAGGCCCGGATCTGAGCAAGCTCTGCGGCGTAGTCAGTCTGGCCGAGTTTGGTATAAAGCTCGCCAGCCAGCTCACCACCATAAAAACGCTTGTAACCTGTCAACGCGTCTTTGCCGGCCGGATAGTTCGGCGCCAAAATGAAGCTGTTCTTGTAGCCTTGGTCCTTGGCGTAGGCACCGGCTGCTTCGTGCAAATTGTCGTTCTGCCAGGCCACATTGAAATAGTTCGGGTGGCAGCCTTTACCTGCGAGAGCGGATGGCCCCGCATTTGGCGACAGATAGAATTTGCCCTGGGCGGTCACAGATGGCACAACGGCCATAGCAAGATTTGACCAGATAATGCCGGTCAGAACGTCAACATTTTCCGACTGCACCAGCTTGTCCGCCAGCTTCACAGCCACATCCGGTTTGCGTTGATCGTCTTCAACGATCACCTCCAGGTCGGAGTTGCCTGCCTGTTTCACAGCAAGCAGGAAACCATCCCGCACATCAATACCAAGCCCGGCGCCGCCACCGGACAAGGTGGTGATCATGCCAACTTTGACCGGCTCCGCCACGGCGGCACCGCTCAGCATGGCCAGCACACTTGCTGTTGCCGCAAGTCTCTTCAACATCAGAACTTCCCCTCTGTTCAACTGCTCCCGGACCTTGTTTTTCAGGTCCTTGAACAGCAGCTTAACTCGAGGATTGGAATTGGCAATGCTTCTTCTGCTTGACCGTAAATCTTGTCAGGTGCGCTCAGAGTTCCGTTCGGACATGCCAGAGTTCGGGGAACAGTTCGACCTCCAGCATGCGCTTTAGATAGGTCACACCTCCCGTGCCGCCGGTGCCTCGCTTGAAACCGATGACACGTTCCACCGTGGTGACGTGATTGAACCGCCAACGCCGGAAGTAGTCTTCCAGATCGACCAGCTTTTCACCCACTTCATAAAGCGCCCAGTATTGTGCAGGATCACGATAAATCTTCTGCCAAAGGTCCACGATTTCTGGCACCTCGCCATGCGGTTTGTCCGATGGTTTTGCGATCACATGCTCAGGAACGTCCAGTCCTTGCCGCTGCGCAAATGACAGCACCACCTGATAGAGGCTCGGTTTGCCAAGCTCCTGATTCAGAAGATCGACGTTTTCGGGGACATGTTCATGCGGGCGGATCATCGCAAGATTGCGGTTTCCGAGGGCATATTCGATCAGGCGGTACTGCAGAGACTGGAACCCGGACGACAAACCAAGCGAATCCCGGAACTGGGTATAATCGCTCGGCGTCATCGTCCGGAGCACGTCCCACGCGGAGTTCAGTTGCTCCATGATCCGGCTGACGCGCGCAAGCAACTTCATCGCTTCCGGCATGTGATCTTCGGCAATGGCTGTCCGTGCCCCTTCCAACTCGTGAAGCATCAACTTCATCCAAAGCTCGGACGTTTGATGTTGAATTATAAACAGAAGCTCATCCGGAGCATTCGACAAAGGAGCTTGCGAGCTCAGGATAGTCTCAAGGCCGAGGTAATCGCCGTATGACATTTTGCCGGAAAACGCCATTTCCGCGCCTTCAGTCTCAGGGTTGTAGCCACCAGGCTGAGTTTCGTTTTTGTTGTTCATGAAACACCTCACCTCCAGAATCATCCGGGAAGGTTTCAGCTTCACTCAATCAAGGCAAGAACAAACGAACAGCGACATTTAAGTCTCAAAACTCACGCTGCGGCTTCAATTCTTTGCAGCATTCAAGATCGCAGTTGCCGAAAAATCGTAATGCGACAGGCCGGTCATAGCCTGGCTGAAACCGAGAAAATCGATCTTGGCCCAGTTCTGATCACCCAACCGTTCGAGGAAGAGATTGACGTTATCCCGAGTGATCGCGGACATCTGGAAAGACACATTATCTAGTGCACTCTTAGGTGCAGGCCGGTTGTGGTAATCATAGAGCATCACGATGACCCAGGCTCCTGCGAAGAAATGACCGCCATGAGTCATGGTCAACTGTCCGTTCTTGACCGCTTCCATCCCCGCTTTTGACCAATTCAACCCAGCAAAGGCAATGTTCTCACCGGGCTTCATACCAAGCTCGATTGCGGCCCGTTTTGCTCCGAGGGCAATGGCGTCATTCGCGCCCCAGATGGCATCAACCTTCGTCCGATTCAAAAACGTCTTTGCCCGCTCATAAGCAGTCTCTTCGTTCCAATTCACCGGCACTGCGCCGATTAGATCGACACCGCTGTCAGCCGCAGCCTGTTCCATACCCCTTTGCCGGTCGAGAGCCGCCGGCGTGCTATCGTCGCCGGTGAGGGCCAACATTCTTAGGCCGCCGTTGGCTGCACCTCCGGTTTTTCCGAAGGAGACTAGGGACTGCGCCATCTCATAGCCGGCCCACTCATTGTTTGGGGTAATGGACCCGATGATTGAGGACTTAACGCGCTCGTTCAAAACTCCGTACTGGGATTGGGTCAACGTGTTTAGAAGAAATACTGTCTCAACCGGCTGCCCATCGAGCAGCTGCATAAGCCGGGCACCTTCCTGAAGCTCATTCACCAAGATGAAATAGTCAGGCAGATCTCCCTTGCTGAGACGCTCCTGTAAGAGCTTCTCCATATAATAGGGTCGCCGGTCGGCATTCAAAATTTCAAGATCGACATCAAAGTCTGCAGCTGCCGCCTGCATGGTCTTTGAAACATGGCCCCAAAACCCACTGTCCCCACCTGGATTGATGAATGTGACACGGAAGCCAGCGGCATGAACATTGGCCGCGCAAGCACTCACGAGAACACCGAAGGCCAGCAGGATGCTGCGCAGGATAGTCATGATAAGCACCGCCCCTTCACAATTGAAGTATTCGCGACCGATGCTTTATCCTATTACCGACATTCCGCATTGTATACGTTGTAAAAACGCCTCATCAACCACTGCGGATCGCTCGGTCGTCCTTGTCAAAGAAGTGCATGCGGCTTTCATCGAACTTCAGTCCGATGCGTGCCCCTTCTGCGATTTCTTCACTGCCGCTGATCCGCACCAGGACAGTGTCAAGGCCATCAAGCGCGACATAAAGGAACGTGTCAGCCCCGAGATATTCGGCAACCTCAACAGTGCCCGAACAGTGCCCCTCGTCCGGCGCAACAACCAGCATGTGTTCAGGCCGAATTCCAAGTTTGACAGGAGCTCCGGATGCACCACTGTGCGGGTAATGGCCACCGCCATGTCCGTCGAGCGAGAACGTATCTCCTGTTACTGAACAGGGCAGAACATTCATCTTCGGGGACCCGATAAACTGGGCAACGAAAAGATTGTCGGGCCGCTCATAGAGTTCGCGCGGAGAGCCGACTTGCTCGATCTCGCCAGCCTGCAGGACAACAATTTTGTCAGCAAGTGTCATCGCCTCGACCTGATCATGGGTCACGTAAATCATGGTCGTTCCAAGGCTCTTGTGAAGCCGGGCAACTTCGAACCGCATTTCAACACGCAGCGCGGCATCCAGGTTTGATAAAGGCTCATCAAACAAGAAGGCGCTTGGTTCGCGAACAATGGCCCGGCCGATGGCAACACGTTGGCGCTGACCACCTGACAAAGCTTTGGGCCGGCGCTCAAGGTAATCATCGAGCTTCAGGATTTCCGCGGCCGCGTTCACTTTCCGGTCGATCTCCGCTTTTGGCACGCCTGCAGTCTTCAGGCCAAACCCCACATTTTCCCGAACGGACATATGCGGATAAAGCGCATAGGACTGAAACACCATTGAAAGACCGCGCCCGGAGGGCGGCAATGCGGTGACGTCCTTGCCGTCAATCTCGATTGCGCCGCGGCTCGATTCTTCAAGTCCGGAAATCAGACGCAGCAAAGTGGACTTTCCGCACCCGGATGGGCCGACAAAGATGACGAATTCACCGTCCTGGATATCGAGATCAATTCCCTTGATGACTTGCAGGTCACCGAACCACTTCTCGACACTCTTGAGCTGGATTGCACCCATATTTGTTGCCCCCTTAAGCCGCTTGATCTGCTTGCGATGGTCTTGCCCAGGCAAGCCAGATCGCCGCTGTCCAAGAGAATGATCCGCCACCGGCAGCTTCTGCCGTTTCCGGGCTGAAATATTCCGCAAATCCGCCGGTTTGAATGAGCGCAGCCGTGTCACGCCGAAGCCTATCAGACCGGCCAGGATCACCAGCTTCCGCGAAACCGCGAGCAATCATGAAATTGACCATCGCCCAGACTGGGCCGCGCCAGTACCGCAAATGCTCATAGGCTTGATGCTCGGGGTCGTAGGACGGCATCAGATATCGCACCTTTGCGCTGATCCGGTCGAAATGATCCTGAAGCGGCTTTAACACCTCAGGATCAGTAAGGCCTGCATAGGGCGCAAGAAAAGACGCACTTGAAACACCGTCGGTCTGTTTCCCGGTTCGCAGGTTCATGGCGACGTGAGCCTTGAGCTCTGCATTCCAAAGGCGCGCAGCGCCCGTTTCCATCCGGCTGATCCACCCCTCAATTTCCGGCTGCGCGGCAGTTTCTCCGATGCGATCTGCGAGTGCCAGGAGATCTCGGCAAGCTCTCAAGAGAATGAAGGTGATACCTGGGTCAGCCACGAAAAACGGACAGGTTCGGGCAACCTTTTCAGGATCCCAACCCACTTTCCGGCAAGCCGCAACGATAGAAAGGTAGCGGTCATAGTCCTCTTTGTGCGGGCGCATGGCCGGATCGACATGAGAGGTGTCTTTCCGCTCGTATGGAGCGACATCCTTGATTTCGACACCGCGCAAGGCGTCATCCCAGTCCGGAAGATTGTCCCGTCCTGATTCCCAGGGATGAATCACAGCAATTACGCCGAGATTGTCTGGATCCCGGTAAGCCATGAACCAACGATGCCATTGAAGTATTTTTGGGAAGAGCAACTTTGCCCGATCCAGAGCGGCGTCAGAGGAATCAAGTTCCAGCAAGTCCCGGACGATGGTTGCGGCGACCGGAGGCTGAGAGTGGCCTGAACTTGGAATGGGTCCGCCATCTGTTCCCCAAACGGATGGACCGGGGAAGTAACTTGGATCGTCCTTTCGGAACAGGATATGCGGAACCATCCCGTCTCGCCATTGCCCCTCGAAGAGAAGCTCTATCTCCCGCCAGGCCCGGTCGGTGTCGAAGGTCGCAAAACCTCGGGCAACAAAGACCGAATCCCAGTTCCATTGGTAGGGGTAAAGCCCCTTTGTCGGCACCGTGTATCCACCCTGGTCGTTGTCGGTCAGGATTTTCCGGGCGACTTGGTCTAACTCAGTCTGTGACACGAATATCTCCTTGAGCTTCTTGTGAGCTCTTTGATGAGTTGGTTAGCCCTTCACACTGCCGGCCGTCAGGCCCTGGACAAGGAAGCGTTCGAACCAAAGAAAGATGAAGAGAACCGGAACGGTCGCGATCACTGCGCCTGCCATGAGGTGCTGGCGCGGGACCTCCGAGGAGTTCAATGAAACCACACCGCGCGAAAGGGTGAAAATGTCCGGGTCATCGAGGAACATGAAAGCAAACAGGAACTCGTTCCAGGCAATCATGAACACATAGAGCGATACAGAGGCCAATGCCGGCAATGACAACGGCAGCGTGATCTTCATGATCACCCCAAGCCTGGACAATCCGTCCATCAGGCCAGCTTCTTCCAATTCGGACGGAAGCCCCCGGAAGTAACCCTGCAACATGTAGAGCGCGACCGGAATTGTTGTTGCTGGATAGACAATCAGCAAACCGGTCAACGTGTTGCGCAGCCCCAGCTGTGAGAAGACGGCATAAAGCGGGATTACAAGAACAATCGCCGGAACCATGTAGATCAGGAGCACCGAACGGGACAAAAGCGCCTGCCCTGGAAACCGCAACCGGGAGACCGCATAAGCGCCGGGCACCGAAAACAGCAGCGTCAGGATCACGGTACCCACCGACACGATTGCCGAGACCATCAGATAGCGGCCGAAATTGAACTGCGTGAAGAGCTCGACATATGACCGGAAGAGACCGTCAAACCCTTGCGAGAGGTCGATCGACAGATCAAGCGGATTGGCAAGCAACGCCTGCTGACTTTTCAGCGATGTCATCACCATCACGTAAAAGGGCAGCGCGACGATAATCGTAAAGACGACGAAACCAATTCCCTTGAAGATCCGGATGTAGATCACCTCGCGTTCGTACCGCGACATCGACCCGAGAGTTGCGCCATTGAGGCTCACATGGTTGGCCGCCGTGACGCTGGCAACGAAGGCGAGCAGTCCGGCCAATTGCCAAAAGGGAACTTTGTTTAGAGGCAAAGTGAAAGGTGCTGCGAACGTACCCAACAGAAGAACCAACGTTAGGACGGCCGCGGATAACACCCAGGCAGGCATCCCTTTTATGTCCGCAGTCTGCCGCCAAACCAGAACCAGCGCTCCGATCAAGCCGGCCACTCCGGCGGCAGTCGCCTGAGGCAGAGCAACTTCGCCAGTGATAAGGGTCAAGGTGACGCCAATCACCACCATGGCGGTCACGCCCCAGATAAGGCCCGTGATGGCTATCAGAAAAATACTGCCGGGTCTCATAGGCCTTCCTCCTTGGGTGAAAAGTGCAGGAAGAGTGTCGCAAACGTAACGAGGACGACAAAGATCACCACGGCGACCGCAGCCCCTGCTCCAAGGTTGGACAGGGCAAACCCTTGTTCATAAACATCGACTGTCAACGTTCTCGTTCCGGCATTGCCGCCGGTCAGAAGGAAGATGTCGTCGAACTTGTTGAAGGTCCAAATGAAACGGAGAAGGAACAGGACCGACAAAATGCCCATCAACTGCGGCAAGGACAGGTACCAGAACTGCTGTAGCGGCGTTGCACCATCCATTTCAGCCGCTTCATAGATATCTGTGTTGAGCGACTGCATGCGCGCCAGAATGAACAGGAAAGACAGGGGGAAGTAACGCCATGCCTCAAACGCAATCACGGTCGACAGCGCCAGAGGAAACTCCATCGGGATCCCGAAGAATGAAAACTCCACGGCCCGCTGACCAAAGAAATTGATCGGGTCCGCAACGACACCCATTTTGGTCAAAAGCGCGTTTAAGGTTCCGGAAAACGGGTCGAACAGAACCACCCAGGTGAAGGCAACGGCAATCACCGGCGAGACGTAAGGAAAGAGGAACAGTCCGCGCAAAAACCCGCGCCCCTTGAACGTCGTGTTCAAAAGTTGAGCAGCAAACAGCCCGAGCACCAATGCTCCGGCAGTCCCGAAGATCGTGTAATAGAACGTCACCCGCAGCACCGACCAAAATTCATCTGCATCAAAGATCCGGACGAAGTTGTCGAAGGTGAAGTCGAGGTTTGTCAGGACATTGTCTGCATCGCCTGAGACCTCGGGGATGCTTGCCCGCTCGGGGCGGTCAGCTGCCAAATAGGCCGCGGTTACCGTTCCATCAAAGCGCAGCCGCTCACGCCATTTTGGCGGAACAGTACCGATGTCACATGTGATCGACGCGCCTTGAAGCGCGCAAACCTCAGGCACGCTCGTTACGTCGAACCCATTAGGTAGGGTGTCCCGCAAAACAACATCCCGGATTTCCTTTTCCTGCGAGGAGTTGCGCATCCGGTATTCGAGTGTCGCCGCATCGCCTGCACTTTCCGGATTGCCGCGCATGCGTTCGTTTACCAGCACACTTGGGGGCCGGAGGTCCGCGAGTTGAACCGGCTTGAAGCTGATCCAGAAATTGGCAAGCAAAGGACCGGCAACAATGGCGAGAATGATCAGGAATGTTGGCGCCAACATCAAGTAGGCGAGCCGCATCTCCCGTCGTTGCATCGGTCCAATGCCTTTCGGCGGCCGGCGCTCGGCGATGGTCTTGTCCTGCGCGGTCATGGTTTCCTGCTCAAGTTTCAAACGGACAGAGATAGGGCAAAAAGTCCCTGTGCCTCGACGGTTCAACCCGTCGAAACTTCATAGTGGAAAGGCCCTCTTTAAATGAGGGGTGGTGGCCGATGGGGTTGGCCCGTGTCCGAAAACACGGGCCATTTTGCAGTTACTGGATCTTGGCCAGTTCTTCGTTCATCTGTGCAACGGTCTGTGCTGCGTCCCGTTCGCCATCAATGTATTCCCGGACAAGCCGGTTGATCGCCTGGCTGTTGATGATCTTGGAGGCCAGAGACAACTGTCCTTCCTTGACACCCCAACGCGCAGCCGTATCGAGACCGGAAACAATGGTGCTGATGGTCTCGGCATCATAAAGATCGGTCAACGGTGCCTTGCGGTCTACACCAACCGGCAACTTGGACCAGCCTTCAACAAACGCCGTCGGATTGTCTTTGGTTCCTCGGCGGATCGGGAACTTGCCTTCCGGTGCGATCGACAGGGTCGACATGTAACCGTCATCCATCGAGAACTCTACAAACTGCATGGCAGCGTCCGTGTCTGCATCGTTTGTGATGCCGAAGTAACGCACATCCCCCCAGGCAGCGCCATCCGGATTTGACGGCCCCTTCAAGGTTGTCACGATACCGGTTTTTGACGCCAGTTCTTTGGATGTCGGGTCATCGGAAATGGTTGGCGGTGCACTGTCGCGAAGACCTGCGAGCTCATCGAGAATGAACGGAGACCAGATGATCATGGCCGCTTTGCCGGCAAAGTATAGCTCGCGAGACTGCTTCCAAAACAGATCTCCTGGAGGAGATGACTCTGCAATTGCCTTATAGAACTCGAGTGCTTCGATCGTCTTTTTCTCGTCCAGCGGCTTGAAGCCGTCATTGCCAACCGGGCTGACGCCATTGGCCAAAAGAACATGCTCGAGCACCTGGCTCATAAAGTTCTCATCAACCTTGGTGGCTGCGACGAATGCAAACATTTCCGGTGGGTTATGCAGTTTCTCAACCGCTGCCAAAATGTTCTCGTAGCTGTCGGGGGCCGCGAGGCCATTCGCATCGAAGAGGTCCTTGCGATAGACAACCATTTGTGTCCAGCCATCAACCGGCACAGAAGCGATCCCACCTTCGACCGCGGCCATTGCCACTGCGCCAGGCGCAAATGTATCAGTGCCCAGGTTCTCCAGAACCTCTGTCGCCGCTTCGGTGTCCAGAATACCGGCCTCTGCCCATGGCAGCGCATACTGTAGGGTGTGATAAATCACATCCGGCAGATCACCGGCAGCGAAAGCTGCAGTGGCACGGGTTCCAAGATCGGATTCCGTGACTGGAATGACATCAACCTCGATGCCGGTTTTGTCTTTGAAGGCCGCGGCCAGTTCTTCCTGTTTCGCCAGCCGCTCCGGCTGCTCTTCCGTCGTCCAGAAACGCAGGGTTTGCGCCTGAGCCACCGTAATGCTCAATGCGAGTACACCCGCAATGGTCGAGGTCAGGAAAGTGCTCCTCCCAATCATGTCAGTCTCCCTTACTGCCAGGTCATGGCTGTTGGTTCAGCCGGGACCGGAGCACTTCTGCCAGTGCCTCCGGTGTCTTATGCGGCGCGCCGTCTGATGCACGCCGGATTAAAGTCGCTTCTGAAAGTGCCTTCAGGGTCTTCGGATCTTTGCCGTCCAAAACATCAATCAACATCCGGGCGACGCGGCTGCCTGCTTCCGACGCACTTTGCGAAAAGGTGGTAAGCGGCGGCTCGAGATAGTCACCAAAGGGCAGTCCGTCATAGCCGATGATCGTGACATCCGAGCCTACGGTGAGGCCATGTTTCCGGCAGTATTGAATAGCACCAATCGCAAGTGCGTCTGTCACGCACAACAAGGCGGTGGGCGGCAGATCGTTGCCCGCCAGAAGTCGTTCCGCTCCAGCAAAACCGCCTTCTTCGTTGAGGTCCACGAATGTTTCAAGACCAGGATCATAAGATACGCCCAACGCCTCGAGACCGGCACGGTAGCCATCTCGGCGCTGGAGCGCGAAATTCAGGTCTAGCGATCCGCCTATGAATCCGATGCGGCTGTGTCCGAGGCTGTAAATATGCCGCACGCCATCAGCAAAGGTTTTTTCATTGTCGATGTCGAACCACGCATGGGTGTCGGGAAGATGCGACCGGCCGTGCGTGACAAAGGGAAACCCCTGTTCACTCAAGAAAGCAATGCGCGGATCTTCAACTTCGGTTCTGGTGAGAATAAAACCGTCGACCTTCCGCCGGGCAATAAGACGCTGAAGCGTCTCGATCATGTGATCCCGCGAGTGGGCGGTTGTCACCAGGAGATCAATCCCGAGTTCATCCAAGGCACGTGCAATTCCATCGATAAATTCAGACAGAAATGGATCAGCGCCATTGCCATGCCCAACGGGTATGACAATGCCGAGCGTATCCTGCCGGCCGCGTTTCAAGTTACGGGCAGTCGCCGACGGCTGGTAGCCAAGTTCCTTGACGGCTTTCAGGATGCGCTCGCGGGTGGCTTGGGAAATGTCGGTATAATTGTTCAGGACCCGCGAAACGGTTCCCTTTGCGACGCCCACATGGCGTGCAACGTCGTCAATCGTCACTGACCCGCGGTGACCCGACATTTTTCCTCCCAAAGGCCGACCGGCCCGAATTTCTTTCTGCCTGCGGCTCAGGTGATCGAAGGCGATTTATTTCAATAATGGTTCCAAAACCGATTTCGGAAGTCAACAAAATCGGTTTTGGAAACTCAAAAATTCGTTTTTGCAGAACGGGAAGGCTTTGGCAGATAAACGAAACTTCAATCGGAAAGGTTTCGGAACAGATCCAAACAGCGCCAGCTACGCCAGCTTGGCAGTGTTACCAGGCACACACTCCCCTGAGAGTATGCCTCTATCGGCAAATCAGAAGAGCACTCGCCAGCAGCTGGTCGACCAGTACTTCATACAAAACAATTGAGCCCGCGCAGAAAAAGCGCGGGCTCGATGTTGGCAGATTTGAAAAACAGGCCGCTAGAACGGTACACCCGAGACCAGAATGACATTCGCATAAGGTGTGCATTCGCCCGTGCGAATAACGGCACGCGCCTGCTTCGTCCGAATTTTGAAGTCCTCGTGAGGCACACGGTCATGCTCGATCGGCTTGCCGGTTTCCGCAGCCCAATGGGCCAGCCGAACTTCGATCTCGGTCGCCAGTTCCGCACTTGCCTCTTCGGCGAAAACAGCTATCTCGACTACCAATTCGCTCGTCAGAACATCCAGGACATCAAAGAAGCCGGGCACGCCAGGCGAAACTGCCAAGTCAATGACATCGACGCCCGGCGGCACCGGCAGACCAGCGTCTGCAACAACGATTTCATCCATGTGCCCGAGGGAGGCGATCAGCGTACTCATGTGCCGATTCAGCATCGGGGTCCGTTTCATGGGCGTTTCCTTCGCATCCTTTATCGGTCAAGTCAGGGAAACCAGCGCCTCACAGAGCGGCACTGGGTCGTAATAAGGATCTGATTTGCTGGATATCAGATCCAGCCGCAAAACGGTAATGCCAAGTTGCTCCACTGCCCCGATATCATCTTCTTCCGTGCGTGGATCCGTTACGACAAAATTCAACAGCCGTTCGACCGGGCAATCGCTACCGGCATCTTTTCGAAGATAAGCAAGCAATGCCTGAACGCGAGCCTCAAGCGTCATTCCAGGCGCTTCGGGATCATGACCCAAACTGGGCACATACACTTTGGGAACCGTGCGGCTTGCAACAGCTCGGCCAACACCCCGAGGCAAAAGGCTGGCAATCAGGCTTGTGTACAGGCTGCCTGGGGAATAGCAGATGAGATCCGCAGACTGCACTAAAGCCGTATTGCGCTCCGGGAACACGGATACCGCCGGTTCCCGGCTATGCAAGCTTCTGTTCAGGAATATCTCCTCAATCGGCGACGTCAGTGGCGCTTGTTCTTTTCCTGTCAGAAGGTGCTGTCCGACGACAATGTCGCCGGTTTCGAGCTTGGCCGCCAGATGCAGATTGTCATCGGATACAGCCTTAACATGGCCGAGGACGCCAACCAGTTTTGCAACCAGGAAGATAATAGGTTCCAACTGTTTGTTTTGATTGAGATAACCACCGGCAAGAATGAGATTTCCGATGCTTGCGCCGCGCAAATCAAAGGTTGGCGGGCACCCCTTCTGAAACGTCCGCAGCTGGTTCTGAATGAGCGTCCGCATCGGTTGTTCAACGACTGCCACGAGCGGATGAATGCCGGCGATCATCGCCTCAAGCTCACTTGCCAGTTCCTCTTGTCCAGACTCTTTGGAAAACCGATGCGTGAATAGCCGGAACACATCGGGCTGACCAAGAACGGTTTCATCTGCAAGAGCCATCAGACGGCTTCTGAGATCACCTATCGCAGGCATATCAAAGGCAAGCCGCAACCCTTGTGAACTGCCTCCGGAATCAAAAGGTGTCACAAGGTGAATGGAGTTGTGCGTATACCTTTTCAGACACCTTGAAACATCATTCAGCGCGGAGCCGCCGCTAAAGAACAAAAGCCGCGGACCGAGCTTGGGATTGGACAAAAACCGCGCAATACGGAATTGGTCCGGCATTCGCACTGCCCGGGTAATGGTCACTTCAGACACGCGGCTTCCTTTTTGCCCAATCTTTCGAGGTGTTTCAGGTCATTCGCCGCTAGAATAACAAAAAGGAGTTACCTCTCTGTGACTTAGATAGAGATTGGCGATCCAGCGTTTCCATCAGCCGCAGCGAATATCAGCCACGAGAATGCCGTCTGCACCACCTTCGCAAGCAGCGATCAACATTGCAGCGGCCCTTTGATGATCTGGATGCGGCGCATAGTCGGCAAGAACAGCTTCATCGCTGACCGTTACAATAAACCCATATTGAAACGGCTTCGATTTGCCCTCCAGATCGATGTTCGGACCATGTGTGACTGAAAGCACGCCAGAAAGTTTATCAACTAGCCCTGAAATCAACGCCATCGGTTCAACGAGCGCTGATAGATTATCCGGATCCCTCAACGACAACAAAACACAGTGCTGCAGCATGCCTCACACTCCATTGATGTAAATTGCGCGGAAATCATTCACATTCGTCAGTGTTGGACCTGTCACGACCTGATCACCAATTGCTCTAAAAAACTCATGAGCATCATTCCGGTCAAGCGCGTCACTCATCGACACACCCCTCGAAGTGGCCCTGGAAGGGGTGTCAGGACCGATAATCGCGCCGGCCACTTCGGCTGCGCCATCGACACCGTCTGTATCGCAAGCAATCGCATGGATACCCGCTGCACCTTTGAGCGAATTTGCCAAAGCTAATGCATATTCTGCATTGGGACCGCCAACTCCGTCGCCGCGCCGCGTAACCGTCAATTCTCCACCCGACAACAGGATCAAAGGCCGCTTTGATGCTCCCCGCTCTTTTTGCCTTTGCAGAGCAAGGTCCGCATGTGTTGCGGCAACATCTCGCGCCTCGCCTTCCAAGGCATCACCAAGGATCTCGACGTCGCATCCAGCCTTCTCTGCAAGGCTTCTCGCAGCTTCCAAGGACTGCGACGGCGCGGCAAAGATAGTGTTTGTCACGCGGCCCAGACGTTCATGGTCTGGCGGCAAAACTCCGGTTTGCCCAGAGAGGACCTCCGAAACCGAGCCCGGTACATCTATGCTCCATCGTGCAAGGATTTGAAGGGCATCTTCCGGAGTACTGCCGTCCCCGACCGTTGGCCCGGACCCGATCTCAGCCGGATCATCTCCTGGAACATCGGACAAAAGCAATGCCACCATCTTTGCCGGATAAGCAGCGGCCGCAAGCTGCCCCCCCTTCACCCGGCTCAGATGCTTGCGAACAACGTTCATTTGGCCGATCGGCGCGCCGGATGCGAGCAGCGCCTGATTGACCGCCTGCTTCTCTTCAAGACTAATGGCTCCTGCCGGTGCGGTCAAAAGAGCCGATGCACCACCGGAAATGAGGGCAAGAACGCAATCATCCCCATCAAGATCGGATAGCAACTCCAGCATGCGTTTCGTCGCGTCCTGTCCGGCCTTGTCCGGCACCGGGTGCGCAGCCTCGACAATCTCAATGCCCTTTGTGGGGCGCCCATAGCCGTAGCGAGTGATGACCAACCCTTCACAAGCCCCCCATTCTGCCTCAACAGCCTCTGCCATCCGTGCGGACGCTTTTCCAGCACCGATCACAACAACCCTGCCATCAGGTTTTTCAGGCAACTGGCTCGCAAGGCTCTTCATCGGATCAGCAACCTCAACGGCCCGCTCGAAAAGAGCACGTAGCAACTCTTGGGGGTTGGTAGCCATATTCTGTCTCCAAGGCGAAAAGGTCGGGAGCTCTTTTGAGCGCAAAAGCTGAATGAATTGCAAGCTGTGCTTGGCTGGAAAAGGACCACTTCGGATCTTGTGGTGGTATAGGTTGGACGAAAATCAGAGTTCCGGTCGCTTTTGTAACCACCCAAGGCACCGCCACATACCTCTCTACCGCAGGATTGATCATGACAGTGGATCCAGTACTTCAATCACCCGCCTTTGTGGATGCCATTCGAAACCCGAAAGATCCCAATCATCTGATGGTCATCAAACCGGTAACGCGGAACATCCGTGTTTTTGGAGGTGAAACCCTGCTTGCCGAGACAACAAATGCCATTCGTGTAATGGAGGTTGGTAGAAGCGTTTATGATCCGGTCATCTATGTGCCGGCAAACAGCCTCCAGTCGCCCTTCTCTGAGCTTAGCAAATCGACGCATTGCCCGATAAAAGGAGATGCGAGCTATGTGGCCATTGGCGGAGATGAGATCGGCTGGGTCTATAAGACACCGCTTCAGATGAGCCTCCAGCTGAAAAATCACTACGCATTTTGGCCGGACAAAGTCAGGATCGTCGAAGGCAAATAGCGAAAGGACGAGCCGGACCAAAGCCGGCAACCTCAGCTTGATACCTAACAAGCGCTGACGACATCACTGCTTCCCCAAAAGAAATTGTCACTGGAAACTGTGTGTGGTAGCTAGCGACAGCTCTTCGGCAGCTTAACTGGCTGCCACCAGTATTTTGCTTTCACTGCGAAAACGACTTTCCGAGAAAACGCAAAAATGCGGCCGGCAAAATGAATTATCCGTTTCGCGATCAATACCACCGCTTAAGAAAACCATTGCTGCGGCTGTGCGACTCACTTCTGCCGGCACGTCCCCGTTCAGACTTTTTGCAGCCTCTGCTAGAGCGCACAAGTGACCCTTTCTGTTTTGAAACGGCCGCCCCAATGCCTGAACAAGCAAGAGCGTGGGCAGAAGAACGAAAAGGTGCGACCGAGAGGGAAGGCCTTTACAAAGCGTTGGCCCCCTGTTCAGTCGACCCCAAGATTGGTGTCCTGTTTCACCAGGGGCGCGTGATCTGGAAAACCAGCGACTTGCCAGAACGCGAGCGCAGTCCGCTCTTTTTTGCCCATAGGAAGTCACCCTCCCGCCAACTTCCAGAAGCTATCGTGCTTCATCACGTCTTCGGCGACAACTATTTCCACTTTTTCATGTTCATCATGAACAAGGTTTGGCTGGTGGAACAGTTCGGCTTGCCGCGCTCGATCCCCTTTCTTGTAAATGCGGCATCAGCCAACACCCCGTTTTTTCGTCAGGCTCAGGAACTGGGCGCGTTCTTTGGACGCGATGTTATCGTTCAAGGTCGGCGAGAGATCGTAAAGGTCGATCAGGCATATTTGGCTTTGCCATTTTTCTGCAACGCGGACACGATGACGTGGATTGCAAGCGCGTTCAGGGATGAAACCTCTGAACAGCCCGACAGGCCTGTCTTCACGATACGGAGCAGCACGGCCCCCAATGGCCGTTTGTTTCGTAATCAGGACGAGGTCTCACGCCTTGCCGAGAAAGCCGGTTTTGAGGTACTTGATCCGGCAACGATGAGCCTCAAGGAACAGGCAAACCGGTTTGCAAACGCACCCATTATCGCCGGTGCTCACGGGGCTGCCTTGACCAATATGATTTTCCGCGCAGGAAAACCTTCAGGCATAATAGAGCTCTTCAGTCCGAGCATGGGCTCTCCGCATTATGCAATGATGGCTCGCGAGTTTGGCTTCTGCTATCGCTCGACGCTCACGAAGAACCCGGAAGGCCGGACGTTTACCGCCAGCACTGAAGTCGATCTGGTCGAACTTGAAAAAATGTTCGACGACATGCTGGTACAGGTTCAAACATAAGAAATCATAGTCCAGATACACTGGCGATTGCTGCACTTAACCCCGTGCGGGGTCACCTGAAAAGAAATGTAAACCAATCTGATGGCGTCACCGCAAGACCTCTCGACCGTCACACGTTTGATCGTGACCTATAACAGCGCGGACGTGCTTGAGTACTCACGTATCCCGGCGCATGAGCTTGCGACACTCGCTGTCGACAATGCCAGTAGTGACAACACCCCCACCGAGGCCCAAGCTCTTGGCTATGAGGTACTGAACCTCGACCAGAACGTCGGATACGCCAACGCGATTATGGCCGGCCTTGAAAAGATCGAGACAGAATTCGCACTGATCGCCAATCCGGATGTGCAGATTTCAAAAAAGGCCGTGCAAGCACTCTTGGACGCAGCTGCACGAAACTCTGATTGCAGTCTTTTCATTCCGAGAATCTTCAAGCCGGACGGCCGCGAGTTCTTTCGCTATGAAACAAGGTTTGATCCGCGTGTGCGAAACCGCGTTCCCCCATCAACAGATCAGAACGTGGATACCGTCAGCGGCGCTGTCTTGCTGGTGCGGAGAAAGCCATTCATTCAATACGGCGGCTTCGACACAAATATCTTTTTGTATTTTGAAGATGATGAACTTTCGCTGCGATTTCGAAAACTCAATCAACCCATGCGCTTTGTGGCTGACGCCAGCGCCAAGCATATTGGAGATGGGTCTTCAGGAAATACCGTCTCGGCCAACCGGATCAAGGACATTTCCTTCGGCTGGTCGTGGGGCTATTTGATGGACAAAATGCAGCTTGGAAACCGCTGGATTACGTTTTTCAAAATTCTCGGCAAACTGCTGGTTTATGTTGCCAGCTTCCGGTCAGGCAAAGCGCGGCGGCAAATAGGCATAGCCAACGGTTTTCTCAAGAACCTCGCGGGTCAAACCGCGCCATTCTTGAGAAATTCCAAATAGGTTCTATGTCGACTAAAAAAGTCCTGAGATCAGGCGACCGCGCGGGCCAGAGCACACTGTGACCAAAGGTCGTTGATCGCATTGACAAGACGGTCAATGTCATCTTCCGTGTGCAATGGCGTCGGGGTAAAGCGCAGCCGTTCCGTGCCGACCGGCACGGTTGGATAGTTGATCGGCTGAACGTAAATGCCATAGGTATCCAGCAAGATATCCGAGATCCACTTGCACTTCTTCGCATCACCCACCATCACCGGGACGATATGGCTCGGGTTATCCATGTGCGGGATGCCGCTTTTGTCCAGCGCTGCGCGAACTTGAGCCACCCTGTCTTTGTGCGCCTTGCGTTCAAACGGGCTGGCTTTCAGGTGTTTGATCGAAGCAGCGGCTCCGGCCGCAAGAGCCGGCGGCAACGCTGTCGTAAAAATGAAGCCGGATGCAAACGAGCGAATGAAATCAACCACGGTCTTGGAACCCGTGATGTAACCACCCATGACACCGAAAGCCTTGCCGAGGGTGCCCTCGATGATGGTCAACCGGTCCATGAGGCCTTCTTGTTCGGCAACACCACCACCGCGCGGGCCGTACATGCCGACGGCATGGACTTCATCGAGGTAGGTCATGGCGTCGAATCTGTCGGCGACGTCGCAGATTTCCTTGATCGGGGCGATATCACCATCCATGGAATAGACGCTCTCGAATGCCACAAGCTTCGGTGCATTCGGGTCATCAGCTGCCATCAGACGCTCAAGGTCGGTGACATCATTGTGCTTGAAGATCCGCTTTTCACAACGGGCGTGGCGAATACCTTCGATCATGGACGCATGATTGAGCGCATCGGAATAAACGATCATTCCTGGAACTTCTGATGCCAGCGTTCCGAGCGCCGCCCAGTTCGACACATAGCCTGACGTGAAAATAAGCGCCGCGTCCTTTGCATGAAGGTCCGCCAGCTCTTCTTCCAACAAGACGTGATAGTGATTGGTGCCGGAGATGTTTCGGGTCCCACCTGCGCCAGCGCCGCACTTTGAAAGCACGTCCTGCATGGCGTTTGTCACTTTATCGTGCTGCCCCATGCCAAGGTAGTCATTTGAGCACCAGACGGTCACTTCTTGGGTTGATCCATCTTCGCGGTAACGCGTTGCCTTCGGGAAATCGCCTGAATGCCGCTCCAAATCCGCGAACACGCGGTAATTGCCATTATCATGGAGTTTGCTCAGTCGATCTTCCAGGTACGCATTCACGTCCATGGTGCGGCTCCCTCAATCCGCCAGGTCCAGCCCCGGCTGCTCATTCATTTCCACATCAGCCTGCGTCCGGGCTGCGCGTTCGCTCTTTGAAAAGGCGATCCGGCTCGTTTAGGCCAGAGGCTCACCTTATATTCATTCAAAACTAAATATCAAACTTAGTTCCATGACAAAAATCAAAAACGGCTCTGCGGCGATACGCCATAGTCCAAAGACTGCCGACGAGCCCAACCCACGTATCCATCCTCCCTGAGATTATCGCTTGCAGATCACCGCAAAACATGAATACTGGTTCATGTTTGAAGAAACCGGAATTGATCCATGGGTACCACCGCCGCACCGAACAAGCACGCGTCCGCGAAAACGAGCGCAAAAGCTGCGACACCGCAGCCTAAGACGGCACGCGGTGAAGCCACCAGGCGCGCCATACTGGCGGCAGCAGAACGGGTCATTGGAGAAAAGGGATACAACGACGCCTCCATCGGTCACATTACCAGCGAGGCTGGTGTCGCCCAAGGCACCTTTTACATCTATTTCAAAACCAAGGAGCAGGTCTTCTCGGAACTGGTCTTGGAAATGGGCCGGCTCGTCCGTCATTCGATTTCCGAATCGACCTCAACGCTGACGGACCACCTGAATGTCGAAAAGGCCGGCCTGACCGCATTCTTGAGGTTCGTGCGAGCCCATCCAAACCTTTATAAGATCGTTCAGGAAGCCCTGTTCGTTGATCCAGCCGCATACCGCGAGTACTACGCAAAATTCGCTTCCGGATATCGGGTTGGCCTGACAGCCGCCGTCAAAAAGGGGCAAATTTCTGAGGGTGATGCGGAAACGCGGGCGTGGGCTCTGATGGGAATTGCCCGCGCGCTCGGAGAGCAACTGGTGGTCTTCAATACTCAGAAAACCATTCCCGAGCTTGTCGACAGCGCCCATGATTTGATCGCCAACGGCCTGAAGCCATGAAACTGGTTGATACCGAGCACAAAGATGGTGCCATATGGCTCTATCTGAATCGGCCTGCGCGCCACAACGCACTCACCCAGCCGCTGTTGGATGAGCTTTTTACAGCAATCAAACTGGCTGAAGCAGAGAAACCTACGGCGCTCGTGCTCTCCGCAAGAGGCCGTAGTTTTTCGACCGGCGGAGATATCGCAGGTTTTCTCGACCAGGCAGAATCACAAGACCAGCTGCTGGCCTACGCGGATCGGCTGGTCGGCGCCCTGCATGATGTGATCCTGTCTCTTCTTGCTTTTCCTTCACCGGTTCTGGCAGCCGTGAACGGCCCTGTCACCGGCGGTTCAACAGGCTTGGTGCTGGCGGCAGACATGGTCTCGCTGTCGAACACCGCATTCATTCAACCATACTATTCTGAGGTCGGATTTGCCCCGGATGGCGGCTGGACAGCAATGCTGCCCGAAACGATCGGCACCGCCAAAGCACTGGAAATTCAGTACTTCAACACGCGGATCTCGGCAGACGAGGCACAGCGTTTCGGACTGGCGACCCACGTTTGCGCCCCATCCGATATTGAACAAAAGATAGCAGAATGGGTCACCGGGATTTCCTGCCGATTTGCGCAGACCCATATCGCGACGCGTCAAAACGTTTGGGATGAACCGCGCCGGCAACTGGTGAAGGAGCGGCTTGATCGGGAAAAGGGCCGGTTCCTCGACCTGATCTCCAGACCGGAAACGCTCGCCGGCATGCAAGAATTTACAAAACAAAGCGCCTGAGCATCAGCACTAGAGCTGACCAGGATCCAAGTGTTGGGAGGACACATGGAGTTCTTGACCGATATGGCCGCCAAGCGGGCGGAACTGACACCTGACGCTGTGGCCTTTACCGATCATGACAGCGGGCTCGCCTATACATTTTCCGACATCAACATCCGCGCAAATCAGCTGGCCAATCGCCTGCTTGAAAACGGCTTGTCACGGGGCGATCGGATGGCGGTGCTCTGTCACAATCATCCAGATTTCTTTGTTCTCCTGTTTGCCGCTCAGAAGTCCGGAGTATTGTTGGTGCCGCTCAACTGGCGTCAGCCCGTGGCCGAGCTCAAGCCCATTCTGCAAGCCTCCCGGTCCAAGGTCCTGTTTCACGACGAGGCGTTCACCGAGGCCGCAAAATTACTTGCAGCAGAAACTGGTCTGGAGCTGGTTCCGATCGGCGCGATTGATGATGGCAAGAGCGCGCTCAACCAGCACCTTGCGAGCTCAGCAACTTCCGCCCCCAACCAAGCTGCCATCAAGGCAAGCGAGCCCTGGTATCTGCTTTACACATCCGGCACGACAGGCCTGCCCAAGGCCGTCATCCAGACCGCCGGCATGGCCACTGCCAACATGATCAACTACTGTCATGCGACGGGCCTCAGCACGCACGAAACAGGCGTCAACTTCCTGCCGCTGTTTCACACGGCCGGGATCAATCTGCCGACCATGCCGATCTTTCTGAACGGCGGATCTTCGACAGTGCTGCGCAAGTTTGACCCCGATGTGGTGCTGGACTTGGTCAATGCGGGCAAGGTCACCGCGTTCTTCGGCGTTCCGGCGATTTACCAGGCCCTTGCTCTGTCCAAAACCGTCGGCACAACAGATTTTTCAATAGTCCGCTCACTGGGCTGCGGCGGCGCACCCGTTCCAAAACACCTACTGGTCGACTTTCAAAAACGCGGTGTGACGATCTGCAACGGCATGGGCATGACGGAAACCGGTCCAACCGTTTTTCTGATGGACAAGGACCATGCTGCCAACAAGATCGGCTCCGTCGGCAAGGCCCAGATTATGACCGATGTCCGCCTGCAGTCTGCGGAGGGGGTGGTCATTGACGGTGCGGGCGAAGGCGAGGTTCAGTTCCGCGGTCCCAATATCACACCCGGCTATATGGACAACAAGGAAGCAACCCTTGCGACCTTTACCGTCGATGGCTGGCTGAAGTCTGGCGACATCGCCCGCAGGGATGAAGACGGCTACTACTACATCGTCGACCGGATTAAGGACATGTACATCTCCGGCGGCGAAAACGTTTACCCTGCTGAGGTCGAAAAGGTTCTGGACGCTCATCCGGCCATTATGGAGGCTGTCGTGATCGGCGTTCCGGACGAAAAATGGGGCGAGGTTGGCGCGGCGTTCCTGGTACCGCGCCCTGGAGCAGAGATCGACACCGCAGCCCTGCCCCACTGGTGCCGGGATCATCTTGCCCCTTACAAGATCCCGAAAACCTTCACCATTACCGGTGACTTGCCGCGCACAGCCGCCGGCAAGGTCCGCAAAAACATTCTCAAAGACAATTTGCTTCAAAAATTGCCCGAGGAGGCCTGAACGATGAGCCTGATTGACGAAGCACCGGCAACTGCAACTTTCACCTGGATCCCAACCCAGGCCGAATTCGATGCTTTCGCCAAACTCTCCGGTGACGACAACCCGATCCATGTTGATCCGGACTTCTCGGCGCGCACGCGGTTCGGCAGAACGGTCTCGCACGGCATGCTGCTCTACACCCGCGTGTTCGGATATTTGCAGGAGCTCTATCCAGGTCGCGCTCATGCCGTGCAAAACCTGATGTTCCCCAACCCGTCCTATGCCGGTGAAGAACTGACGCTGCGGTTTTCCGAAACTGCCGGCATGCCTGGAGAGATCCAGATTGAAATCTCAAGAACAGCGGATGGGGCTGTCACCCTGTCCGGAAGCTGCGAACTGACGGAGGCGCGTGATGTTTGAAGTCGGTCAACGCGACGAGATCAAACGGTCCTACACGGTTACCGACATGGCGGATTTTGCCGCCCTTGCCGGCCCAAAAGCAGTTGCGCCCGAGACTGTTCCCGGCCCGCTGATCGGCGGTCTGTTTTCCTATCTCCTCGGCGTCAAATTACCCGGCCGGGGTACGAATTATCTCAAGCAAAGCCTTGAGTTCTTGACGCCTGCGCCGGTCGGTGAAGAACTCACTGCGTCCGTCACCATCACCCGCCTGCGCCCTGAAAAGCATTTGGTAGACCTTGAAACCGTTTGCGAGACTGCCGACGGCACCCGCATCTGCCAGGGCCGCGCCTTGGTCTACGTGGAGGACGTAGGCAAGGGGTGATTTCTACCATTCACTCCGTCATGCCATGGCTTTGACGCAAGCGGTCCGGCAAGGCCTTTTCTCCGACACCCCTGGCTTAATGTTGAGCCCGTCGTTTCCAAAGCGAAAGGGAAATGGCAAAACCTATCCACACCCGCCGTCGTCATCCCCGCTTCTTGCGGGGATCCATTGGCACCCGAGGACAAGGAAAGGGGCATGGCGTTGCAGTCCGGCGGCGGGCTTAAACTTTCCTCTGGCCGATGCGGGTCGGTGGATTGGATCCCCGCATGAAGCGGGGATGACCGCAGAAGGAGAAGGCACAGCTTTGCCGCAATCACGGGCTGTCACCCCGGACGCGTTCCTGGGCCTACCCGTTTCCAGAGCGCCGGGGAATAAGCGCAGCCAAAGCCACCCCCACCGGCATTATCACCGCGTCATGCGGAAATGCCCGCTGATGCCGCATTACCGGGTCACCTCACCTAAGACCAAAGCCTGGAACTTCTCCGGCTCTTCCAGATGTGGCGCATGGCCGGAGTGGTCGAAGAGCGTGAGCTGAAAGTCTTGGACATTTTCGGAATGCCACCGGTGAACCTCGGGACTGTAAAGTTGGCTTTTTGCCCCGGCCGCCAGATGAAACGGGACGGGAAAGGTCCTAAGCAGCTCTCGGAAATCGAGGGCTGTCAACGACATCCACATGTCTTTGAGCCAGATCGGATTGGCTATTGCGATTTCCCCGCTGGCATAGTCCAACAAGCCCGGACACGGTTCGCTGTCAGCTGCGAACATGCGCCGTGCGATCCGGCGCGGCAGACGTTGCCAGTCGGCGGTGATCGTGTTGATGAAATGGGTGTTCTGGTCGACCGTCAGACCACTCCGTGTTCCGTTTTGCCAACCCGTATCGTTCAGAACCTTCGGCGACATGTCTATGGCAATCATCGAAGAGATTCGATCCGCGCCATGCCGTTCGATGAGCGCATAGGACACAAGCGCCCCCATAGACCATCCGCATAAGACAACGTCCTGAAGGTCCTGTTCGCTCAAATAGGCATGGATGGCGTCTGCCGCCACCTCGATGGTGCGCGGTAAGCGATCCCCCGTTGCCCCATGCCCGGGAAGATCCGGAACTATGCAGCGGGCATGGTCCTTCAAGTCAGCAACCTGGCGATCGAAGAACATGCCGGGGCAGGACCAGCCATGAACAAAAACAATCGGCCGGCCGGCACCTTCATCGCGAATGTAAAGTCCTGATGCCGTCACGTACGCCCTGCCCTCAAGCGCCCCACAATTCCGGACGGGAAGAAATAGACGGACAGAATGAACAAAACCCCAAGCCACAGCAACCATCGTTCTGGCGCGACGAGTGTGGAGACAAGCGGAAGCGCACTGGTGGCCTCTGCAGCGACACCCATCAGGTTCTGCAAATAGGTCTGCGCCAGGATGAAAATACTCGCGCCGATCACGGCACCATACAGCGTTCCCATGCCGCCAATCACAACCATCAGCAGGATGTCGATCATGATTTCCATCGATAGTGTTGTCGCCGGACCTGTATACCGCAACCAGATTGCGAGCAACGATCCCGCCAGCGCCGCCATGACTGCCGACAGGACCGTTGCAGTGGTCCGGTACCAGACGACACGGTAGCCGATGGCTTCCGCCCGGAAGGCATTGTCCCGCACGGCTTTCAGCGTCCGGCCAAAAGGTGAATTCACTATCCGCAGCATGGTCAAAAAGAGGATCAGCGAAGCGAAGAAGACAAGATAATAGAGCAGCAGCTTGCCATTGATCCGTACATCAAAGATCTTCTCATCGACAAGTTTGAAGGCTGGCTTGAACTCCCGCGGGATGCTGTAGTTCAAACCGTCTTCACCGCCGGTCAACCACGAAAGTTGCGACACCAGAACGGCAAATGCGCTGGCAACGGCTAGGGTGACCATGGCGAAGAAGATCGCTTTGACCCGCAAGGAAAACAGACCGATTGCGAGCGCGAAGACCGCTGCGACGACGGCCCCTGCAGTCGTGCCCCAGATCATGGACCCGTAGGTCGGGCCGGTCGTCGACAAGGCCAATGCGGTGCCATAGGCGCCGATCCCGAAGAACATGGTATGTGCGAAAGAGACGATGCCGGCATAGCCCAGAAGCAGGTCATAGCTCGCCACCAGAACGATGAAGATGCAGATCTTTGCGGCCGTTTCCAGCGACCGGGTGCCGGGAAACAGAAACGGCGCAAAGGCCAGCGAAATCAGGATGACAAGCAGAAGCACGGCAAGCAGACCGCTGCGCGGCGTATCGCCTGAAAGAAGTTTGATCACCATCTGCAGTTCCTCACTTCGCCTTGACGACCGGATAAAGCCCCTGCGGCCGCCACATGAGCACCGCCACCATCAACGCGATGGTTGAAATGAGCGCGACCTTCGGTGCCAGGAACGCCGTGTAGTTGGCCAGCAACCCGACAAGCAGCGCGCCGATGAAACAGCCTTCAACGGAGCCAAGACCGCCGATGATCACCACGATGAACACAAGCACCATGATTTCAGAGCCCATATGCGCGGTGATGGTCTCCTGGTAGAGGCCCCACATGACACCGCCAAGACCTGCGAGCGCGGAGCCCGTCATAAAGACGATCAGGAACAGGCGCCGGATCCGGTAGCCGAGCGACTCAACCATCTCACCGTTTTCAACACCGGCGCGGACCAGCAGGCCGATCTTCGTGTTCTTCAAGATGTGGCGCATGCCGAGAAACAGCGCGAGGCCAATGGCAACCGCGACGAGGCGGTACTTTTCAATCGCTGCGTCACCAAGGACAATCGAGCCCTGCAGCGCTTCGGGGCGCGACAGGTGCATCTCGTCCGGTCCCCAGACGACGTGAATCATCTGCTGGGCCACAATCAGCCCGCCCATGGTGACAAGGATCTGTTTGAGGTGTTCACCGTAAACGGGTTTCACAATCACCCGTTCGAAGGCATAGCCTAGACCGCCGGTGATCAGCATCGCGGCCAGAATGGCAACCAGCAGAGCGCTCAAGTTCAGGAGCACGCTGGGTGAGGCGGTCCAGCCAGTGAGCCACGCAAGGACAGTAAATCCGACAAAGGCACCGACGGTGACAAACGCCCCGTGGCCGAAGTTTATCACGTCCATCAGACCGAAAACGACGGTCAGTCCAGACGCCATGATGAAAATCATCATGCCCATCGCAAGACCGGCCACGGTCAGGGTCAGCCAGGTGGACGGGTTGCCAATCGCAAGCAGCCCAGCAAGCGCCAGAACCGGAACAAGCAGAACAGGCAACTTGTGCATCAGCTGCTCAGTTACGGGAACCTTCTCGATGCGCGGTTTGATTGTCGTGTCGCTCATTGGTGCGCCTCCAGGCTCAGTCCCATCAGCCGTTCCTGCATGTCCGGATTCGCGGCCAGCTCTGCCATGCCGCCGGAGTGAATGATCCGGCCATCATCCATGACAGCGACGGTGTCGCCGATGCTCGAGGCCATGGAGAAATTCTGTTCCACCAGCAAGATTGTGGTGTCGGTGTTCTTCAGCTCGCGCAAGGCGTCTGTCATCGCATTGATGATTGCGGGCGCAAGTCCCTTGGTCGGCTCATCAATCAGGATCAGACGGCGCGGCTCAATGATGGCGCGGGCAACAGACAGCATCTGCTTCTGCCCGCCTGAGAGCGTTCCGGCGGACGAATTCCAGAAACTGCCGATCGGGGGAAACAGCTCCTTGATCCAGGACAGCCGCTTAGGGTCCATTGTCCCATTCGCCGCAGCCAGGATCATGTTCTCCTCCACCGTCAGATCGGTGAAGATCCCCATGTCTTCGGGAACAAAGGCAATGCCCCGGCCCGCGATCGCCGGTGTATGCAGCTTGGTGATGTCGTGTTCGGCGAAATGGATCTCACCCTGACTGGCCGTCCAGAGCCCCATGATGGTGCGCAAGGTCGTGGTCTTGCCAGCGCCGTTGCGGCCGAGCAGAACGGTGACACCGCCTTCAGGGACAGTCAGGTCAACACCCTGGAGGATATGATAGGGACCGATATGCGTGTGCACATCGGACAGAGACAAAAGCGTGTCAGTCATCATGCGGCCTCCGGTGCCTTGCCGAGATAGGCTTCCTGAACCACCGGTAGGGCAATTACCTCGGCCGGGTCGCCATCTGCCACCAGCGCGCCGTTGTGCAGGACGATAATCCGGTCAGCGAGGGAGCGAATGACATCCATCTTGTGCTCAACAAGCAGGATGGTCCGATCCATATCGGCCTTCAGCTTGCCGATTAACTCCAGGATGATCGGGACTTCATCAACACTCATCCCCGCTGTCGGCTCATCAAACATTAGAACCTGCGGCCCAAGGGCGATCAGCATGGCGACTTCCAGCTTCCGCTGATCACCATGCGGCAGAGCCGATACGGTCTGATCGGCCTGATCAATCAGCCGGACCTCGTTCAGCACATGATCTGCGCGCTCGATGAGTTCGATATGACTTTCGGCAATGGAAAACAGATCGAAGCCCTGGCGCGCCTTGGCCTGCGCCACCAGACGTACATTTTCGCGAACGGTCAGCGTTGGAAACAAGTTGGTCAGCTGAAACGCCCGACCGATGCCCTTGTCCGTCCGCTCGGGAACCGACATCCGTGTGATGTTCTCACCATTCAGAAGCACCGTACCGCTGGTCGCATTGAGCTGCCCGGACATCAGATTGAAATAGGTGGTCTTGCCCGCTCCATTCGGCCCGACGATGGCGGTTAAAGTGCCACGGTCAAAGGCACAAGACACACGATCGACAGCAACGTGCCCGCCGAAGCGAATGGTTAGGTCTTTCGTTTCGAGAATGGGATGTTCTTTGGTCACGGTTCGAGGACTTCCGAGCTCAAGGACAAAAGGATCAGATCAACTGAAACGCTTGGGTTTCAGCCATTAAAACTCTAGCGGGGAAAGAAAGGAAACAGGGATCAAGGCAGGCTGCAACCCGCCTTGATCCGATAAGATCACTGGTTGCGGATCGGAATGTTCATGTCCTCGATCGTCAGCTCGCGGACCAGCTCCGGAATGCCCCATTCGACGTCCGGATCCACCTTGATCTTGAAGTGGTACATGGACTGCAGCGCCTGATGGTCTTCCGGGCGAAACATCATCTTGCCCTTCGGCGTTTCGAATTCCATGCCTTCCATTGCCGCAATCAGCTCTTCGGTGTCGGTAGACCCGGCCTTCTTGATTGCTTCGACGATTGCAAGGCCAGCTGTCATGCCGCCGGCGGTGAAGAAATCCGGCGGAGAGTTGAAACGCTTCTGGTGCTCGGCCACCAGCCAGTCATTCACCGGGTTTTGCGGGATCTCATGGTAGTAATAGGTAGCACCTTCCATGCCCGGCAGTTCCTTATAGGCTTTCATGGCCGCCAGGATGTTGCCACCAGTTGCGATCTCGACCCCGAAACGCTCCGGCTCCATCGCCTTGATCTTGGAGATCGGGTTGCCGCCCCCGGCCCAGATGACAAACAGGAATTTACGGCCCGGCTCGTCTTTCAAGGCATCAAAGATCCGCTGTGCATTGGCGGTAAAGTCCTTGGTATCGGTCGGTGCATATTCTTCAAAGACCAGATTTGCGCCGGTGTCCTCAAGGGCCTCCTTGAACGCTGCAACGCCATCACGGCCGAAGGCATAGTCTTGTGCAATGGTTGCGATGGAGACGCCTTCCTGACCAAGAGCAACCGCATTGGCAATTGCATCCTGGGACGAATTCCGGGAAGTCCGGAAGATATAGCGGTTCCAGTTCGCACCGGTGATGGAGTCGGCAACGGCCGGTTCCACGATCAGGATCTTCTCGTACTCTTCAGCAACCGGCAGCATGGCAAGTGCCACACCGGAGGACACCGGGCCAACAGCGATGTCCACCTCGTCATCGCCATACGCTTCCGCCAGTGCGCCCTTGGCAATATCCGGCTTCAGCTGGGTGTCTTTTTCGATCACCACGATCTTGCGGCCATCGATTTCCATGGTGCCGTCAGTAGCGTACTCAAGGCCCATCATAAGGCCTGTATGCGACTGCTTCGCATAGGCCTCAAGAGCCCCGGTCTTGCCGTAAACATGGGCGATTTTGATGTCCTCGGCCGCCGCACCAACGGTGCTGGCCGCCAGTAGTCCGAGCCCGGCCGCAAGCGGAGCGGCCCAGCGTGAAACGCGGATCGTCATAAAAATTTCCTCCCGTTTGCGCAGTATCGGACACCAAACGGTGCAAGCGCTAGTCTCACAGCCAGTTTGTGAAGGTCCGTCCTACGGCTGCGACATATGAAACCTGAATCAGTATTCATGTCAAGAACCAATCCCGAGAACAATGCCTCTTGCAGGGTCTCTAGGACCTCTTTCCGGATCGGCAGGTAGGCAGATGAGAAAGACGCATTCGGGCGTTTTTTATTTGGACAAAAATGTTTGATAACTGTCCCGGTTACCGCAATGCGACGGAGCAAACATGTCGGCTCTCAAACTTACAAACCCATTCCGTATCTTCGCGAGGCTTCGCGAACTACGAGACGAAGAACGCAAGCAAACACAGTCCAACCTGTTTTTGTCTCAGGCGCTTGAAAAGGAGAAAATGGAGGGCCACCGCCTTGCCGTCATTGCCCGAACGGTCGCGCTTGGTCTGGTCATTCTCCTGATCCCTTTTTTGAACCCCACGCTCAGTGCCCTTTATTACCAGGCTTGGGTCTTGGTTTTCATTGCACTTGGATGGTTGCAACTTCGCCTGGCGAGCGTCGGATACTCCAGAGCGGAACTCCTGCTGATTTTCCTGGACCTTTTTCTGCTCACCGCACTCTTTACGACAGCCAATCCCTTCGTCAGCGAGGACATACCGACCGCGATCACCTACCGCTTCGACAATTTCATCTATTTCTTCATCATTCTGGCCGTTGGCACGCTTGCCTATTCCTGGCGCACGGTTTGGGCAATCGGGACTTGGGTGGCCATTCTCTGGATGCTCGGCATGATCCGTGTATCATTGTTCGGCCACGAGGTGCCAGAACTCAGCGCGCTGGCCGCCCAAGCGTTTTCAGCAAACCCCATAATCTTGGGGGAACTGGATCCAAACAGCGTGCAGCCTGGTGTCAGGATCCAGGAAATCGTCGTCTTTTTCATGGTCGCAGCGATACTGGCGTTGAAAGGATGGCGGTCAAACCAACTGCTCATGCGGCAAGCGAATATCGCGGCGGAACGGGCCAATCTGTCTCGCTATTTTCCTTCAAGCTTCGTGGATGTTCTGGCCTCATCAGACCGCGATATCGGCGCCGTCCGGACACAGGACGTCGCTGTTCTTTTCACGGATATCGTCGGCTTTACCGAATTCGCCGAACGGCACAAACCTGAACAGGTGATGACCTTGCTCAGGCAGTATCATGCCATGGTTGAGCGGGTGATATTCCAGAACGGAGGCACGCTCGACAAGTATCTTGGCGACGGGGTGATGGCCACCTTTGGAACGCCGGAGACAAAACCAAGCGATGCAGCGAATGCGCTCAAGGCAGCAACCCAGCTTCTCGAAGAAAACGAAGCCTTCAACAAAGGACAGGCGGACCTTGGCCTGGACCCGATCCAGATTTCGGTTGGAGTGCATTTTGGCCCGGTGATCTTAGGGGATATCGGACCGTCACGCCGACTGGAGTTTGCCGTCGTTGGTGACACAGTGAATGTTGCAAGCCGGCTTGAGGCAGCTACTCGCGACCTTGGATGCAGATGCGTTGTCAGCGAAGACCTGATGAGGAAGGCTGGATACTCTGATGAAGCCCTGCAGCCCGATCTCGCCGAGTTTTCCGGACAACAGGCCATCAAACTTCGTGGACGCAAAACGTCGATCAACGTCTGCACGATTTGACGCTGCTTGGTGCCAACAATGATCAGGTTTTGTTACGTCAGGCTGCTTCGCCCTCGACCAGCTGCTTCAAAATAGCTGCATAGTTGTCAACGCCTTGGGCGCCGGTGATCAGGTGCCGCCGATCGAACACAACGGCCGGAACACCCTGAATGCCATTTTGTATCCAAAACTTCTCTTCTTGTTTCACCGGACCGGCGTACCGCCCATCTTCCAGGACCTTCTGCGCCTCAGTTTCATCCAGACCAACACTGCCGGCAATCTTTACCAGAACCGCATTGTCGTTCAGATCTTTCCCGTCCCTGAAGTAAGCTTCAAAAAGTGCCATTTTCAAAGGATGTTCTTGTCCCTGCGGGCCGGCCCAATGAATGAGCTGATGCGCCTTGAACGTATTGACCATTCGGCTCTCATCGGAAAACTGGAATTCAAATCCGAGCTCCTTGCCGAGCTCTGTCAATCTGTCGCGTGCAGCCTGTGACTGCTCAGCGGTCGAGCCGTATTTCCGCATGATGTGCTCACGCAGGTTTTCACCATCCCCGGCCATATCCGGGTTGAGTTCAAACGGGTGCCACTTGATGGCAACAGAAACCCCGGTTTTTTCGATCGCTTGTTCCAGTTGCTTGAAACCGACGATGCACCAAGGGCATACAACATCGGACACGATGTCGATCTGGAGCAGTTCTTCCATGTCGAGATCTGTCATGTCGGTCATTGGCTTGGTCCTTTCTGCCCCGTGCACAGCGGGTATTCAAAGTGTGGCATCGCCCTTTGGCGGCGGGTTCCACCCCCGCTCCGTGCGCTCATGTTTTTCATCACCGTGATCAGTCCGCATGATTTCAAACAGAGTTTGCGAGTGCGCGCGCATCGCATCAATATAAGACTTGTCGACGCCGCCGTCGTTATAGTTTTCCCGAAGGTCGTCCAGCATCGCACGATCGTGATGCCAAAAGTCCTTCGCTTTGCTGCGTGCCCGAAACGGGTGCATGCCAAGATCTGTTAGGGCGCGGCGTCCCATTGTCATCGCGCCTTCAAAGACTTCACGTTCGGCATGATGGGCCCCCGCTTGTTCGAGTTCGTAGACATGGTGGCGGTCCCGTGCTCGCGCAAGGATCCGCACTTTCGGGTATGTCTTCGCAACATGCTCAACAACCATTGTCTGCTTGTCCCGGTCATCTAATGCCGCAATGAAGAGGTCTGCATCTTGCAAACCAGCTCCGTGCAGCAAATCCGGCCGCGTTGCATCACCATAAAAGGTCTTCAGGCCCACTTTCCCAAGATTTTCAACTGTTTGCGGATCGTGATCAAGGATCACGACATCATAACCGCTTGTAATCAGGAGCCGCCCGACGATCTGGCCGAACCGGCCCATCCCCGCAATAACAATGCGCCCTTTTCGATCGATTTCGTCAGCCGGTCTGGTGGATTGGGTTACAGCTCTGGGCGCAATGACCTTTTCATAGAGAATGAAAAGCGCTGGCGTCAGCAACATGGAAATCGCAACAACCAGGGTTAGTGTCTGCAGCAGGGCAGGTTCCAGAACACCGGCGCTCAAGGCAAAGCCAAACAGGACAAAGGCGAACTCCCCCGCTTGGGCAAGACCCAGAGCGAAGAGCCATTTGTCAGCGCCTTTCAGTTTGAAAATTGTCCCCAATCCGAAGAGAAGAGCGAATTTGGTGACGATCAAGCCGATTGCCAAACCAAAAATGGTAACTGGCGCGCCGAACAAGAGGTTGAAGTCGATCCCGGCCCCAACCGTTAGGAAAAACAGCCCTAAAAGCAGGCCCTTGAACGGTTCAATGTCACTTTCAAGCTCGTGCCGGTAGTCGCTATCGGACAGGACCACGCCTGCAAGAAACGTCCCAAGGGCGGGCGACAGACCAACAAAGTCCATCAAAAGGGCGATGCCGATCACCAACAACAGTGCGGTTGCTGTGAAAATCTCCCGCAGGTGCGATTCGGCGATGAACCGGAATATGGGCCGCATCAAATGACGTCCAGCCACAATAATGGCCGCAATCACGGCGAGGATGACCACTGCCTGCAACCAGCCGGGTAGGCTCGCCAACGCCTCGCCGCCATGCGCAGCCCCATCACTATGTCCGCCGCCATGCCCTGCGCCGTGGGAATCCCCCTGGCTGCCACCGCCATGGCCAACCGCGAGAACCGGCAGGATGGCTAGCATGGGAATGACTGCGATGTCCTGGGTCAAGAGAACCGAGAAAGAACTCTGACCGCCTTCCGTCTTCAGCCAGCCTTTTTCATTGAGGGTTTGCAAGACGATTGCAGTTGATGACAGCGCGAGGATCATGCCCAGCGCGACCGCGCTTTGCCAGACAAGGCCGAATGCCAACCCCGCACCTGCAAAGACGGCTGTGGTTCCAAGAACCTGAAGCCCGCCCAGCCCGATAAGCTGCTTGCGCATTTTCCAAAGCATGGCAGGCTGCAGCTCAAGGCCAACCAAAAACAGCATCATAACCACGCCGAACTCGGCAAAATGCTGCACCTCGGTCGTCTCAGACCCGACGATCCCGAGAACGGGACCAATCACCACGCCAGCGATGAGATAACCGAGAACGGATCCAAGTCCCAGACGGTTCGCAATCGGCACCGCGATCACAGCCGCGCACAGATACACAAAGGCGTCACTGAGAAGTTCCATCAGACCGCCTCCCCTTTGAGAATGAAGTCGTCGAGAACATCCGAGATCTGTTTTGCCTTGGCAGCCTTTTCGAGATCGAACCGGTCCGCAACCATCGCCTTCAAAAGATCATCGTAAGCATTGCGGTGCACATTCAACCGGTTTTCTTCCAAGGCTCTTCCGGCGCCGAACATGATAAAAGGTGCCAGAAACCGCATGCCGCATAGGTCCGCTGTCTTCTCGAACGGGGCGAGCAAACTGCGAATATCGGAATGGTTCAGACCGTCGGCTGAATAGGCTTCCGGTTTGGCACCAGCTGTCGTCACATTCATAAAGCTTTTGCCGACAAGCGCTTTGCCATGAAGGCCATACGCGAAGCCGTGCTCAAGCACCAGATCTTGCCACTCCTTCATGATCGACGGCGCCGAATACCAATAGAACGGGTGTTGAAAGATGATGATGTCATGGGTCCGCAGCCGCTCTTGCTCCACATCAACACGGATGTCGAAATCGGGGTATTCGGCATAAAGATCAACCGCCGTCACCCCTTGGACGCCTTTTGCAGTTTCAAACAGGGGTTGATTGATCTCCGACCGGTCAGGCCGGGGATGAGCGTAAAGAACAAGAACTTTGGCCAAAGGACACTCCGGTAAGCGAGGAAGGCGGCCAGCCGCTAAGGACCGCCCGCCAACACGGTGAGTTCAAGCTGCTGCGGCTGAACCAAATTTTGTAAAATGCTACGCTTTCTTTACGTCAGCTGCAAAACGCGCCGCATTTTCCTTCAGAAACGCGCTTTCATCCGCATCGCCCCAGAAAGCCGGTTGAGCCTTCGGGATCGTCAGTGCCTTTTGAACCGCTGGACGCGCATCGACCCGGTCGAACCAGGCCTTGAGATGGTCCAGTCCATCTATCGAAACCTTTGCCCAAGGGTACGCCCGCGCCCAGGGGTAAGTGGCGATGTCGGCAATCGAATACGCGTCACCGGCGAGCCAATCGCGGCCCTCAAGCCTCGTGTTCAAAACCTTCAGAAGACGACGCGTTTCATCGACATAGCGTTTGATGGAAAACGGTTCTTCGTGTCCGTTCGGCGCAGCAATGCGTTGGAAATACATGGCTTGCCCCATCATCGGGCCGACACCGGCCATCTGGAACATTAGCCATTGGTGTGTTTCTGAACGGGCCTTGGGTTCCTCAGGCAGAAACACGCCGTATTTCTCAGCCAAATACCACAGGATCGCACCGCTTTCGAATACGGCGAAGTCGCCATTGCTGCGGTCAACAATGGTCGGGATCCGCCCGTTCGGATTAAGCTTCAGATACTCCGGGGCCTTCTGCTCCTTTTTGGAAAAATCAATAAAGGTCAGATCGTACGGAACACCGGCTTCTTCCAGAAAGATCACCGGCTTGTAGCCGTTCATGGTCGCTGCGGTGTAAAGATGAATATCAGGCTGCGGCATGGGACGTGTCCTCTTTGAAGATATCGGTCAGATGCGCATCGAAGCGGACAAAATCGTTTTCGATATCCGGGTTTTTCATGACATCGTAGGCAGCAAACGTCGGCAGTTTCTCTAGGCCGAAAAAGCGTGCGTTCATATGCATCGGCATCATCAAATCATCGACGGACCGGCCCTGAAAGAGGAATTCCTGCGCGTCATCGAAAGCCTCGCGCGGCGCGTTGAATGTCACGGACAACATGTAGGTTTTGCCGGTGAGACTGCCGCCGGCGCCGTAGTTTTCTTTTGGTGCTTCGGCAGCACGCCCGTCGCCGGCGCAAAGACGCCCATCCATACCGGCCGTGTAGACATCATCCTGATACTTCTTGAAAGACCACGGCACACCCATCCAGTTGACTGGGAACTGCATGACAATCGTGTCGGCCCACTGGTGGTTTCCCACCTCGACTTCCGTGTCATAGTTCTTTGCGGTCTCAACAACCCGGACCTCATCGCCGCGAACTTCAAAAAACACCTTGGCACGCTCGACCAGTGCAGCGTTTAACCTCCCTTCGGCAAATGGATAAGGCTGATGCCCGTTGATGATCAGAATTCGTGCCATGTGCAAACACCCCTTGAGCTGACGTACCGCCGGACCACGACGGTGCTACTTGATTTCAGCCCTGAGATGAGCGATTAAGTTACAAAGATCAACCAGTATACTTTTTGTAACCTGAAATTTAGGAGAGGATCACGGAATGGCCGGTCGGCTGGAGACTGTTGGCAAACGCCGGGTCGTGCTGGAAGCCTGCACGGAACCCTGCCCCATCGAGCGCGGCATGCGTATTCTCGGTGGCAAATGGACAGGCTCGCTTCTTTGGCACCTGAAAGACGGCCCAGTCCGCTTCAACGATCTGTCGCGAATGCTGGGAGGTGCCAGCAAAAAAATGATCGCGGAACGTCTCAAACAACTGGAAGAGCGCGGTCTTGTCACCCGGACAGTACTTCAAACCGCACCTGTCTCCGTAGAATACGAAATAACCGAGTTCGGCGCGACAGCTTTGAAGTTTCTGGATGAGCTCAGGATCTGGTCAGAGAACCTGCCTCAAGATCACTTGGTCTATAGCTGAGCAGGCGACGGTCAGATCTGATCTAAGCGACCAGTCCGCTGGATAGATCAACCAGAGCACCCCGATGCTGGATAACAGTTCCGGCAAGACGAGCACCCGCCGCTACGCTTGCGTCAACATCACCCGATACGAGATATTCAGCAAGAAACGCGGCGTTGAAACTGTCGCCGGCGGCGGTTGTGTCGACCACATTGCGGACCGGGTCCGGCCGGAACGATCTACGGTCGTTTTCCGACGCCACGATCACCTCTTGCGGGCCATTCTTGACGACTATCATTTTCGCACCGGCTGCAAGATAGCGATCCGCGCTCACAAATGGCGTTGTGTCGCCAAAATGTGCTTCCTCGTCCTCAAAGGACGGCATCACAAAATCACACAGGCCCGCTGCCTCGGTAACGCAATCCCGCATGGTCTGCGCATCTTCCCAAAGACGCGGCCGGAGATTGGGATCAAAGGCGGCCCTGGCTCCTTTCTCGCGTGCGGCAGCAAGTGACGATAGGAATGCCTGTCGGCTTTCCGGTGAAAGGATGCCGAGCGTAATACCGCTGAAATAGATCAGCCCTGCCGTATCCATCGCCGTCGACAGAGCAACGGCATCATCTGCAAGACATCGGGCAGCAGACTGCGACCGCCAGTAGGCAAAGCTGCGCTCGCCATCCTTCAGCTGGATCAAGTAGAGACCGATGGTGCGGTCATTCAGCCGCTGAATGTGATCGGTTGCAAGCCCCGCCCCATCAAGAAACGCAATCATTTCTTCGGAGATCTGATCGTTGCCAACTGCGGTGAGATAGGAAACAGTCCAATCTTGGCTTAAGGACTTTCGCACATACCAGGCAGTGTTCAGCGTATCTCCAGCAAAACCCTTTGCAAAAGTCCCCCCGCCGGTCGGCGCCATTTCCACCATGCACTCACCAATTGCCAGAAAATTTGATGGCACGAACCTTCCTCCGGGGCAGTATACAGGCACGAAAAAACCGCAGAATTCTGCGGCTTAAATCCATTAGCACGAAACAGGTCAATTGCGGAAGGGGTGATATTCGCAGACACGGTGCCCTGCTCGCCACTGCGATAACCTGGCTTTGGTTCAACCTCGCGGCCGTTACTTGATGCCGGCGCGCATGAAGCTCTGAACAAACTGGCGCTGAAACAGCAGGAATGCGATCAAAAGAGGACCGGATGTCATGAGCGTCGCTGCATTGATCACCGACCATTCGATCCCACTGTCAATGGCGGAAAACACGCTGAGGCCAACAGTCACTGGGCGAGTTTCGACCGAATTCGTTACAATCAAGGGCCAAAGAAAGTTGTTCCAGTGATGGCTGACGGACACCAGTCCGTAGGCGAGGTAGGTCGGTTTTGCGAGCGGAATGTAGACTTTCCATAAGACGCCCAGAACCGAAGCTCCTTCAATCCGGGCCGCCTCGTCCAGTTCCTTCGGGATGGTCATGAAGGTCTGGCGCAGCAGGAAGATCCCGAAGCCGGAAGCAATGTACGGCAGCGCAATTGCGGGAATGGTGTCGACCAGATTCAGCAACCGCATGGTCTGATAGTTTTCCACCATCAGAATGTCCGGCATGACCAGCAACTGAAGGAGCACCAATGCAAACAGGACGTTGCGGCCGGGAAACTCAAACCGTGCGAAGGCGAAGGCGGCCAAGGTGCAAAGGAAGAACTGCCCCGCCAGGATCATGGTCACCAAGATGAAGGTGTTGAGAAAGTAGCGGTGAAACGGCGCAGCCTCCCAAGCCTTTACAAAGTTCTCCGTTGTCAGCGGCGCGAAGAGATCGAAGTTGGCTTCATAGGCAGATGGATGGATAGCGGTCCAAACCGCATAGGCGAGTGGCAGGATCCACAGAAGCGCCAGCGCCCAGGCAGCAAAGGCATTCAAAAAGCGGTCAAACATGTCGGAGGCGCGGGTCATTTGTAATGCACCTTGCGGTCAAAGAAGAAGAACTGGCCGATGGCAAGGAGCGATAACAAAACCAACAGGGCGACGGTGAGTGTCGCGCCATAAGCGGTCTCCCAGAACCGGAAGGCAACCTCGTAGATGTAGAAGAGAAGCAACGCCGAAGCATTGTCCGGACCACCGTCGGTGAGGATGAATATGTGATCAACAAGCCGGAAGGAGTTGATCACTGCATTGACGCAAACGAACAAGGTCGTCGGCATCAACAGCGGAAACGTGATCCGCCAGAAGATCGTCCAGCGCCCTGCTCCCTCAATCTGCGCCGCCTCTTTTAGTGAAACGGGAATTGCCTGAAGCGCGGCCAGATAAAAGATCATGAAGAACCCAGCCTCTTTCCAGACTGTCACGACAATGATCGCATTGAGGGCGGTGTCCGGATTGCCAAGGTAATTGGATGCCGGCCAGCCGAATAGGAAACCAGTGATCTGGTCAAACAGGCCAAAGCCGGGCGTATAGAAAAACAGCCAGATGTTTGCCACGGCAATGAGCGGTAAAACGGTTGGGGTAAAATAGGCCATGCGGACGAAGCTCCGACCAGCCAGCTTGTCGTTGACCCAAAGAGCCATGACAATAGCCAGGGCCACGGAGACCGGGATGGTGCCGATTGCAAACCAGAGGTTGTTCCACAGCACCTTCCAAAAGACCGCGTCATTGAGCATGCGCTCGTAGTTTTCGAGCCCGATGAATTTCGCAGGACGGCGGCCACGGGGCGTGGAAAAGAAGCTGTTCAAGAGCGTCGTGACAGCCGGAATATGCGTAAATGCGAACAGGAACACGAGTGCGGGCAGCAACAAGAGCCAGCCATAGATCCAGTCACGTTTCAGTCTCAACGTCTGCATGCGCGTCACAACCCGGAGATGTCTTTCCGGCCCGATTTTGAATGGGCGTCAACAAAAATGAGAAGCAGCGCACCGGGCCGTGGTCCGGTGCGCTGCTACCCGACCCTCCTTAGCGGTATTCCGCCAGGATCTCGTCAGCTTGTGCTTGCGCTTCTTTCAAAGCCGTCTCAGCGTCTTTCTGGCCAGTGATGACAGCTGCCAGGGCGTCGTTGAAGATGCCGGTGACGCGCTGGTTCTGGTATGTGGACAGCTCGGCCTTGGCGAACTCAAGCTGATCTCGGGCAACCAGAGCCGGAGCGAAGTCAGCCGTGTAGGCTTTCATCTCTTCGGTTTCCCAGGTCTCGGCGCGCGGTGCGACGTATCCGGTTGCGATGGTCCACTTTGCAGACTGTTCCGGCGCAGTGATCCACTGAACGAACTCGACAGCGGCCTTGTTCTGCTCATCGGATGCGCCCTTGAACAGATAGAAGTTGCCGCCACCTGTCGGCGCGCCGCGGGTCACTTTTGCAGGCAGCATTGCAACACCGAAATCAAACGGCGCATTGTCACGCACGTTGGTCAGGTTGCCGGTGGAGGTCCACATCATGGCCGTCTGACCTTCGAAGAAAGCCTTCGGTGTCGCGCCCCACTCAATAATGCCCGGAGCCATAACTTCGTGCTTGGTGCTCAGGTCAACGAGGTATTGCAGCGCCTCAACAACCTTCGGATCATCGAAGTTGGTTTTGTTGCCTTCCGCATTCACAAGCTCTGCACCATTCGCGATGGCGAGGCCCTGGAATAGCCAGTATGGGAAACCGGAAGACGGGATGCGCACACCCCATTGCGTTGCATTACCGGACGCGTCTTTTTTGGTCAGCTTCTTGCCGAATTCGACCATTTCTTCCCAGGTCTCAGGAGCGACTTCCGGGTCAAGACCTGCTTCCTTGAAAGCTTCCTTGTTCCAGTAAAGCACCGGCGTGGAGCGCTGGAACGGGATGCCGTAGGTCTTGCCACCAGTCTGGCTGTTTTCCATGAACGCAGGATAGAAACCTTCAAGCCATTTCTTGTCTTCCTCGGTGGTGAGGTAGTCATCGAACGGCACAATGAGGTCTTCGTCGATCAGTGTGTACATGTCGACGGACAGGATCACGCTGAGCTGTGGCGGGTTGCCACCACGCGAAGCAGTGATCGCCTTGGCAACTGTGTCCTGATAGGAACCAGCGTAGACCGCGTCGATGTTCACATCCGGGTTTTGAGCGACGTATTCAGCGGTCAACTCTTGAATGGTGTCAGCTGCTTTGCCGCCGACAGCAACCGGGAAATAGAACTGAAGATCAACAGCCTGAGCGGACGCCCAGGTGCTGAATGTCAAAGCCGTTGCAGCAACGGCCTTCAGGAAAGTGGACTTCAACATTCGTTTTCTTCCTAAGGCTAATGACTTCCTAGGGTTTGAACATCCGCACAGGGCGGGGTTTCCACGCGGGCCCACGTAGACTGTCAGGAGCGCAACTGCGCCCCAATTTCAGAAACAAGATCATCCCGGCGCGCACCGGACTGCGCATCAAAGACGTGCAAGGCATCCGGCTCAAAGCCGAGTTCAATGGACTGACCGGGTGTAACCGGATCTGCGGTCGCCAACCGGACTTGAAACGCCGTATCAGCAACAACGCAGTCGGCGAGAATGTCCGCTCCAAGATATTCGACCGTACGGATCGTCGCCTCCAGTGGGCCACCTGCCTGCCGGCGCATGGCTTCCGGGCGAACACCCAACTTGTGCGATGGCGCATTTTCGAGTTTTCGAAAGGCCGCTGCCGGGAACAAATTCATCGGCGGCGTGCCGATAAACCGGGCTGCAAAGGGTGTGGCCGGCCGATCATAAAGCGTCCGCGGCCCTGCGGCCTGAACCAATTGCCCTTTGTTTAACAGGACGACCTGGTCCGCCATTGTGATGGCTTCAACCTGATCGTGGGTGACATAGACCATGGTAAAACCGAGTTGCCGTTGCAGCGCTCGGATTTCCACCCGCATTTCGTGGCGAAGTTTAGCATCAAGGTTGGACAGCGGCTCGTCCATCAAACAGATCGGCTTCTCGCCGATAATCGCCCGGCCCAGCGCAACCCGCTGCTGCTGACCGCCGGAAAGCTGGCCGGGTTTCCGCTCCAGAAGCTGGGACAAGCCCAGAAGGTCAGCGACTTTCTGCAAGCGCTCATCGCGTTCCGCACGGCCAACGCGGCGCACCTTCAATCCGAAGATGATGTTCTCTGCGACCGACAGGTGCGGGAACAATGCATAGGACTGAAACACCATAGACAAATCGCGCTTTGATGACGGCGTATTGGTCACATCGCTTTCACCAATCTTGATGCTTCCCGACGAAACGCTTTCCAGTCCGGCGATCATCCTCAAGGTTGTGGATTTGCCACAACCGGACGGCCCCAAAAGAGCTGTAAAAGACCCTGCGGGCATTGTGATGCTGAGGTTATCGACGGCCACCGTCTCCCCCCAGACCCGGGAGATGTTCTCCAGAACGATCGGCTTACCGGCACTGGACAGGTTCAGGTCTGTCATTGTTCACCCTCCGCCGATCCGGGGAGATGAACAATGGTCTGTGCATCTTTCAAACTCTCCAGAAAGGCCTGAGGCACAGGTTTGTCGGTGAAAATATCTGTGACGTCGCTCAAGTGGCCGCCCCGAACGTGGGCACTCCGGCCAAACTTGCTGTTGTCGAGAACAAGATAGGAAGTCCGGCAATTGGCCAGAATAGCCTGACGGGCCGCGACCTCGTCTTCATGGAAGTCAAGCAGCGTGCCGTCTTCATCGACCCCGGCAACACCAAAGATGCCGATATCCACCTTGTAGTTCGCAAAAAACGACTGGGCAGATGACCCAAGAACATCCCTGTCGCCGTAGCGCAGCCGGCCACCCGCAATCGTTACCTGAAAAGACGGATTGCTTGATGCACTGAACGCTACGTTCAAATTGTTGGTGAAGACCGCCAGATTCTCGTGACCGGTCAAAGCCTGCATCACGATCTCAGGCGTTGTACCAATGGAAAAAGCTATCGACTGATTGTTTTCAACCCGAGCTGCGACCTGACGGGCGATATCCTGCTTGCCCGGAAGGTTCAGAATCTGCCGGGTGGAGTAGTGGATGTTGGCAGCGCGCGCTGGTGGCTCGACGCCACCGTGGGTCCGGCGCAAAATTCCAAGTTCACAAAGTCCGTTTACATCGCGGCGAATTGTCTGGGTTGTCACTTCAAACCGCTCGGCCAATTCCTCAACTGAGGCAAATCCGGCTTTTTGAACCAGATCAGCAATCTCTGCCTGCCGTTTTGTGATATCAATTTGCCCGAGCATACGACGCACCCAACATTCCTGCCGCCGCTGCCATATCTCGTCCGACCAGGTACAAACAAATCTGGATCGAACCGCTCAGCGGCTGTTCCCAACAATCAATCATTTTCATATGAACCTTATTCGACGCTCATATGAAAATGCTATGACAGTTTCAGCCGTGAGATTGAAAATTGCTGCAAAACGCCGGGAGAGCGTCTGGCTACCGTCACCCCTCAGAAACAGAAATCAATTGTGCTCTAGAGGCTTCCTCGCAAGTCAGCGGTGCCCGTTTTGTAGAGATCGAATCCGCGCCGGAACCCTTTTCAATCTAAAAACACCGAGTTATCGATAAGCTGCTGGAAAAAATCACAATTGCGAAACGCCGCTACGTTCGAAAACAGATATCAGTGCTTGCAAGGCACTCAATCTATGAGCCTGGGCTATTTCGCTTGCTGCTTTCTCATTGCCACCTGAGAAAGCCTCTATTAAAGAGCGATGATCTGCATCCGCCTCAACAGGAGCGCCGTTCATTCGTGTGAGAACGCGGACCGCCCGATGAATCTGATCCAGATTCAAACCGATTTCCCGCTCAAGGCGTGCATTGCTGTATCTGGCAATTATCCTGTGAAAGCGGTCGTCTTGATCAATCCACCCATTTAGATCGTTCTGTTCCCGCGCAAGCAACGCGGCCGTCGACGCACACTCCAACTCTGCAAGCGCATCGGCTTTGTTTTCAAGTCGAGCAAGAAGTGAGGCCGCCAGCCCCTCAAGCGCCGCGAGGATTTCCATCACCTCTGTCAGGTCTTGAAGCTGGATGGACAACACCTTCGCCCCCCGCCGCGGGATCAACGACACCAACCCTTCTGACTCCAAACGGATCAACGCTTCGCGGACTGGTGTGCGGCTCATTTCAAGACGGGCAGCTATCTCTGGTTCGGGCGCCTGAAATCCGGGCGCAAGTTCACCGCTAAGTATATCTGTTTTAAGTTTTTCATATGCGTTGTTAACGCGGGTCTCTTTGACACGAGCAAGCATTGGCGGGCGAACCTGGTTCTTGTGGCACGGCACGAAACCCGCTTTGGACAGACGCTACCGCTCCTGGCCATCTCATTGGCATACCAGAAGCAGCAGAATTGCATCAAACGAGTTTGTTGAGGGACGGTTCTGAGGCCAAATTCATTCTGGCTTGTAAATTTTATCATTAAGATTTTATTTAAACACGTTACGTAACGGAATAGATGGCACCATATTCGATCTAAGGTATTGTTATTAATTAATAAATTAGAAATACACTCAACATAAAATAATTCGTAAAACTGCCAATATATAGAGACGAATACACGAGACGACAGGTGGGGTGCGATAAGCTTGGAAAGCTAAATTCGGCCTTCGAAGACACGCTGCCTCAAATCAGGATCACCTTGAGAGCCTTTTATGAACACCTTTCGGGAAACCACCCTTCATTGACGCCTGACCACCGAATTTGATGTCGCCTACAAGCGCCTACAGCGCTCCAAAAATTCCTGGCCTAAAAACAAATATGCGAAATTATTACAATAGATAAAAAAGACAATATTATAGATTTACATAAAACTGTTTGTTATTACTTTTAACTTAACCTCTCACGGAGTGCGTGGGGGCCTATATGAACTTGGCGACAGCTGTAATATCGTCAAACTACAATTCTGTTCTCTTGATTTTTTCGCTTGCGCTTTGCATCGCCGGAGCGATTTTCTCTGTTCAACTCATTGGAAGGCTAAACAAGAGCGCCGGAAAAGCGCAGATCATTCGATTGATCTGGGCATCTTTGGTGCTTGGCACGTCGCTTTGGGCTGCCGGTGTGTTTGCCGCAGCCGCACCTAGTCCATCGTCACAGACGGGATTTCAGTTTGCGACGCTCATGGCCGCCTTGTTTATCGCAACGACCGGCACTTTTGTGAGCATCTGGCTCCCACAGTTGGCTAAAAACCTGGTGATGCAGGTCATAAGTGGCATCGTTTATGGAGCAGGTGTCGCAACAACCTTTTTAATGATTGGTTTTTCCTACAAGGTTGCCGGCATGCAGGCAGGAGCCGGACTTTCAGCCATCTGGCCAATCATCCTTGGCACCGTGTTCGGAGCCGCGCTTTTTCCTGTGGCCCTTGACGCAGCTGCTAAGACCAAACTGGTCCAGGGTGTCTGTTTTATCTCCATCCCGGCAGTCGTGTGCCTCCTTGCCTCACCAACCTCGGTTCCACCTGAGGTCCCATACTGGTTTCCGCCGGGAATAAACTTGTTGCCGGTGTCCCAGACCCTGGTTGTTTCTGTTTTGCTACCCGCGCTCTGTGCTGTTTTCGCGGCATCTGGAGATGTTCTGGAACATCACTACAAACACTTGTCCCGCAGAACCTACCAGCATTTGGCCTTGCAGGATCCCCTCACCCACCTTCCAAACCGGCATTATGTCGAGAACATTGCAGAACAATTGCTCAAGGAAGCTAGCCAAAACCAAAAAATCTGCGCAGTGGTTCTTGTCAGCCTTGACCAGTTCAAAACAGTGAACGAGCTACACGGCTACGCGACCGGCGACGCAGTCTTGAAGCAAATGGCCAGTCTTTTCCGGGAAGAATTCGCAGACCCCATCGTCATTTCAAGGTTTTATGGTGACGAGTTTCTCATCATAAACCCGACTGTAAATACCTTGGACGAAGCAACCAGTTTAGCCCGTCAGGTCCGCGATATGGCCAGACGCCCCATACAAACAGCAACCTACCGGCTCTCTATTCAGTGCAGCATTGGTGTCGCAGTATCGCCAAGGGATGGTGAGAACCTGGCACAGCTGGTCCAACGCGCAAACCTTGCGGCGAAACGGGCAAAATCCATCGGTGGGAATTCCATTCAACCTTACGTCACCGGCATGGAGGAAAACAATCGTTGGGAAGCCGCATTGGCGGCAGACCTTCGTTACGCCACTCTGGACAATCAGCTGAACCTTTTGTTCCAGAAACAGAACCAAACCAAAACCGGTGAACTTGTAGGCTACGAAGCCCTCGTACGATGGCGCCACGCGGAGAAGGGACAAATTCCTCCAGAGGACTTTATTCCGATTGCCGAACGCTCGGGCATCATTCTGGATATTGGTGCCTGGGTGCTGCGGGAGGCCTGCCGCGCCGCTGCTGACTGGCAAGACCCGGTCGCAGTTTCCGTCAACGCATCCCCCTCGCAGTTTACCCGCAGTGATTTCAGTGGCCTGGTCTCAACAGTGCTCATGGAAACAGGATTGGAACCGCATCGCCTTGAAATAGAACTGACCGAAAGCACCCCTATCGAAGACCACAGCCGAGTACTTCAAACCATTATTGCGTTGCGCGAAATGGGAGTTCGGGTGGCGATGGACGATTATGGAACTGGTTATTCCTCTCTCAACACCTTGCAGGCATTTCCGTTCGACAAGTTGAAAGTCGACCGTGTTTTCACTCAATCTCTTGAGGACAGCCCGCAAGCCAGGGCGATCTTGCGCTCCGCTGTTTTGCTAGGACACAGCTTTGGTATACCCGTTATCGCCGAAGGCGTCGAAACTGAAAAGCAATTGAACTTTTTGAAAGAAATGGGTTGCCAGCAAGTGCAAGGCTTCCTCTTCGGAAAGCACCTGTTGCCAGGCCAAATCAAGTCGGCACGAGAAACCGAAAAAAGACGCGCCGGATAAAGAATTTCATCCCACAGACCTTGAAAATATTTGAACATTAACAAAAACAATTCAAAAATTAATATTCTAGACAATTATTACAATATGATATCTACTATTTTATTGACAGGCATTAACGATAAACAATTGATTACAATTACCTTTGATTAACTATAAAACTTTACCTTAGTAGCAGATAACGAAAACGGTGCTGCTATGACAAACTCGAACGCATCTTCGACAACTGGAAAAGGTAGACGCAACGATCGGCAAACGCTCTCGCGATTGCTGATGGCGAGCGCTGCTTTGGTCGGCGTTTTGATGTCAGGCGCTCCCTCATACGCCCAGTCCCTCGAAGAAGCGATGGGCGCTGCATATGCCTTGAACCCCGGCCTGAAAGCAGAACGGTCCAGATATCAAGCGACCAACCAAGGTGTCTGGACTGCGCGTTCAGAGTTCCTTCCGACAGTGACCGGCAGTTACATCGGCGAACACAATTCGTTCCGGAACACTCGGGACACATTGTCAAGTGACCGGGAGTACTTCCACGAGCTTGGCGTCTCCATGTCGCAGACGCTCTTCCAGGGTTTTGCCGGTGTAAACCGACTCAATCAGGCCCATGAAGAAGCCCAATCCGGCCGCAACCAGCTCATCGGAGCCGAACAGACGCTGTTGTTCAACACTGCGGATGCTTATTTGCGTGTGGTCCGTGATCGCGGCGTACTGGCTTATTTGAAGTCTTACACAAATGTTGTGCAGCGTGAGGTGAATGCTGCACGAGCACGCTACAAGTCTGGCGATGCCACGCGTACCGACATCGAACAGGCTCTTGCGCGCCTTGCGGAGGCTCAAGGGAACAAGGACCAGGCTGTTGGCGATTTGGAAGCATCCGAAGCGCTCTATGAACGCCTCACCGGGCAAAAACCTGGAAAAATCGGTTGGCCGGGCATCCCCAAGACCATCGAACCTGCTGGTCTTGATGATGCCATCACAGTTGCTTTCCAGAACAACCCGTCCATTCGCGCCGCGATGAATGACGCGCGGGCGGCACGATATGCTGCGCGCGCCTCAGTTGGCGACATGCTGCCCCGGGTTTCCTTGGAAGGCGAATGGTCCAATGGATACCGGCGCGATTTCAGCGACCGCGATCGGGAAGACTACCGGCTTGGCATTCGGGTGACGGCTCCGTTCTTCACCGGTGGTCGGAACATTGCATCAGTGAAGCGCGCCAAATACACCGCAGCGCAGGAAGAGTATGAGCTGGATGATACGCAACAGATTATCCGCGAGAACGTCATTCGTGCCATGAAGCAACGCGCGGCGGCGCGCCTTCGGGCCAAAGCTGGTGTCCGCGCGATCGAAGCCAACAAGCGCGCTGTCAAAGGTCTTCAAGTCGAGTTTGAAAGCGGCCAACGCACATTGCTCAACGTGCTGGACGGTGAACGTGAGTTGCTGTTGAGCCAGGTCGACTACGTCCGGGCCCAGTATGACGCGAAAATCGCGGACTTTTTCCTGCTGGCCAATATCGGCCGACTGGCACCGCAGCACTTCGCTATTATCGAAGAGAGGCCGGCGCCGCCGTCCCGGATTATCCCTGAATTCAATACGTGGGATTTGCGTCTCGGGCCGACGGAGAATGATCCGTTCCAGTCTGGCGTCATTGAGATTGCAGAGACCGAACCGGTGATCATCCAAGCAGAAGCGCTTCCTCCGATCCAATAGACGGTCAAGCTGCCGACACTAAAAAAGCGGGCTGCAAGGCCCGCTTTTTTGTGCTTTAGAAGCTGTCCGGATCAGGAGTATTGGATACCCTCGATCTCGGCAAAGTCGACGCGGCCGCCGTCTGCAAGATCGATGTGGCCACCGGAGTCTTGAGACAATGACACTTCACCGTTGAGTGGATCGACATTCTCAATGCTCCCATCGGTCACGGTCACCGACCAGTCGGTGCCGTATTCACCGATTTGGGTGCCATTCGTGCCGTCACCGAGATCAATGATATCAATCCAGTTTTCACCGGCACCGCCGTAGATGGAGTCGTTGCCGTCGCCCAGCATGTAGGCAAAGACGTCGGAGCCGTCACCACCATTCATGCTGTCGTCACCTGGGCCACCATCGAGCGTGTCATCACCCGGGCCGCCAAAGAGAGCGTCGCTGCCTCCCTCACCGCTCAAGATGTCGTCACCACCCTTGCCGAACAAGGCGTCATTGGCATCTTCGCCAACCAGCTCATCGTCATCTTCCGTGCCAACCTGGAATGTCGGGAGTTCGATGACATTGCTGTCTTCATCTTCGCTCTCGTCATCATCATCGCCATCATTGCTGAAGCGGCTAGCCGAGGAAGCTGCGAGCTCATTGTCGTCGTCGCGCTCATCGTCATCATCGTCGCGATCATCATCATCATCACCGGCGACTGGCGGCAAATCATCATCTGTATCGTCAACATCGATGATATCCAGCGTGATGGTCTCCGTATCTGAAAGTCCACCGCTGTCGGTCGCCGTTACGTCGAGCGTAATGCTCTGCTCTTCTTCAAAGTCCAGCGAGACACCGTCCTTGAGCTTGAGAATGTAACCGCTGCCATCAGACACCACTTCAAACCGGTCATCAGAAACCGTAAAGGTATGCGTGTCGTCTGCGTCGGGATCAACAACTGACAAAGCCACAACACCAGCACCGGCAGAGTTTTCGGTGACATAAATGCCGTCGTCGTCGGTGTGACCATGTGGTTTGCCGTCATCGTCATCATCATCATCGTGATCATGCGAGCCTTTCGGGCCATCTTTGATATGGCCGTGATGGTCATCATGATGATCATCCGTATGACCGCCTTTGCCTCTATAGACGGCGTCACCCACGATGAGATCGGGCGCAGTATTACCGCCACCGTCACCATCCGTTACCTCAATCGGGAACGTTTCAGACGATTGCGACCCGTCGCTGGACGTTGCCGTAATGACAACATTGATGGTTTCACCCGGTGTCAGGGTTGCGCCATCAGCCACGGTCACAACTCCGGTGTCTTCATCAATGTCGAACCGGCTATCGTCGATCGTGTAGGTCACCGTGTCTGCGGCATCTGCATCTTCTGCAAACGCCGTCAACCCAACCAACGCCCCCGCTGCAACAGAGGCGGCAACAAGGTTCTTGGCAGAATCGGCATCCTGAACCGGGCCGATATCTGTGTTCGGCACTGCCGGTCCATCATCATATCCGTTGACGGTGATCTTCAGGTTTGCAGTGTCCGTGTTCCCACCACTGTCGGTGACGGTGTACGTGAACACTTCGACATCGGATTCACCTTGGCCAAGTGCCTGCGCGGCGGGGTTGTCGGGATCAAGGATGTAGGTGTACGTACCGTCAGAGTTGATCAGCAGCGATCCGTAGTCACCTGGGATGGTCGAGCCCGGCGCATAATCCTGGCCGTCGAAGGAGACGTTCGTGACCGTCAGAGCACCTTCCGCATCCGTGTCATTGGTCAGGACATTGCCTTCCACTTTTGCTGTCTGACCGGACGAGTCGGCAGTCTCCGTTGCGCCCCAACCACTGTCGTTCATGACATAGTCATCCGGAACAGACACAGTCCCCGTCTCCGGGTCGATCTGATAAACGCGGCCGCCATTGGTGAAGGCGTAGAGTTGCCCGCCATCGTCACCGACCAACCCAAAGGCGTTGGACACCGGCAAGGTCGCAACAACATCAATGGTCGCCCCGGTATCCGGATCGATTTCCACGATTTTGCCGGTGGATGTTGACAGGTACAAACTGCCGTTGGCAAAGGCCAAATCACCGGCAGAACCATAGTCCATCTGCCCGATCGTGGTCAGGCTGCCATCGTTAAAGTCGACTGAGTACAGTTTCCCAGAAGTGTCCGCAGCGTAGAGCGTACCATCCGGCCCGAACTCCAAAGCGTTCATCGACGTTCCGAACCGAGAGGTTGAAATAAGCGACGCCTCGCCAGTATCCGGATCAATGGAGTAAAGCTTACTGAAGCTGATGCCATAGAGATTTCCGGCACTGTCCAGCGCAATGTCGGTCATCGCACCAACACCCGTCGACCCGATCACAACGTCGGAACCATCCGAACTGATCAGGTGGATTTCACCGTCATCATCGCTGTAGTAGAAAGATGTCTTGGTCAGCCCGACTGTCGCCGCATCGTCATTTGCCACTGGCGGCTCGTCAAACTCCGTGACATCAATCCGGAATGTCTCAGTAACACTGGACCCATCTGTAGAGGTTGCCGTTACGTCCAGATCGATAAACGGTGTTTGCTCCGCATCAAAGCTGGCATTGTCCGCAACGGTCACCACACCGGTGTCCGGGTCAATCTCAAAACGCGGATCAGTGATTGCGTAGGTCACGCTGTCCCCGGCATCCGGCTCATTTGCGAACGCCGTCAAACCAACAACAGTGCCTGCCGTTGCGCCCTCGGCGATTACATTATCCGATGTGTCGCTATCAATGAGATCTGTGAGCGGTGTGTTGGTCTCATCGATGTCAATGACATCAATCACAACCACTTCCGTATCAGACAAACCGCCCTGATCAGTCGCAGTTACTTCCAGGGTAACTTGCGTTTCTGTCTCATAATCGAGCGCCTTATTGTCCTTCAGCTTGAGCATGTACTTGTCGCCAGAGACAACAACTTCAAACCGGTCATCAGACACCGTGAACGTGTGGGTGTCGCCTATGTCAGGATCAATGACCGACAACGGAGCGATTTCCGCGCCGAAGAACCCTTCAACTACAGCTGTGCGATTGTCTGAGACGATGGAAACGCTGTCGATCAGTGCTCCGCCGTTGTTGTCAGACCCGATTTCAACAAAGGTCAGCGTGTTGGAGCCGTCACCGGATCCACCGACGATGTTAAAGTTGTAGGTCTGCCAACCGGTTCCCGTGGTCGCTGGATCAATCGTGTCGATCAGCTCGCCATTCCAGTAAACCTCGGCAACACTCTGGCCGACACCACCCCGAGACTTCATGTCAAACTGAAGCTCGTAGACCTGACCTTCCATCTGGCCTTCGATCTGCTGGGATGCCCAACCGTTCGTGACCGAAGCCAAATCCAGATGGTGATTGCCGTCAGTGGCACCGAAGTTGTTGTGGCCCGCCTGATGGACATCAACGTTGTCGTAGGTCCAGCCTTCAATCGAATTCGGATCCTGGTACCAGCCAGACCCATCCGAGCCGCCCAACTGTCCGTCAAAGTTCTCAAAGCTGCCGTTGATGATGAACTGCTGCGAACCGCTTTCCAGCTCAACGATGAGATCCGGCGGCTCGTTGCCGTCCGTGATGTCGATCGAGAACGTCTGGCTGGAGGAAGATCCATCCGTTGAGGTCGCCTTTACCGTCACATCGACAGTCGGCTCGGTCTCGGCATCGAACTGAGCACCATCTTTGACAGTGATAACACCCGAGGTCTCATCAATCTCAAAGCGGTCACCGCCGCCAGTCAGCTCATAGGTGACCGTATCGGTCGCATCCTCGTCCTCGGCAAAAGCGGTGATGCCGGTGTCTTCGCCGCCATCAGCAGACTCAGAAATGGTGTTTTCACTGGTATCGACATCTGAAACAGGACCGATGTCGAACTCATCTTCATCACCCACTTCAACCGTGAAGGTCTTCGTTGTGGACGTCCCGTCTGTGGACGTCGCCTTGACCGTAACGTCAATCGTCGGCGTGGTCTCGCGGTCGATATCCGCACCCGGAGCGACCGAGATCACACCAGACGTCGGGTCGATCACGAATGGAGAGTTCTGATCTACGATCTCATAAGTGACATCGTCAGACGTATCCGGATCGGTCGCAAACGCTGTCACACCAACAACGGTGCCAGCATCGGAGTTTTCCGCAACCAGGTTCGAAGTAGCGTCGCTGTCGGTCAGCGGGCCGATTGGTTCCGCACCCTCGTCAATGTCGATGACGTCGATTACCACTGTTTCCGTATCGGACAGACCGCCGGTGTCGGTTGCCGTGATCTGGACAGTCACCTGTTGCTCGGTCTCATAATCGAGCGCCTGGTCGTCTTTCAGCTTCAGCAGATACTTGCCGTCGGCGGCAACCACCTCGAAGCGGTCGTCGGACACTGTGAAAGTATGCGTGTCACCCACATCAGGATCGATGACGGAGAGCGGAACAACCTTGGCACCTTCCAATTCTTCATAGACGCCGATCCGGTTTGTGCCGGTCAGCTCGACGTTATCAATGAACGCGCCATAGGTGTTGTTGTCTTCACTGGTTTCACGGAACTCAAGGACGTCATTGCCGCCTGTTCCGACAACCTGGACCTCAAGCGTTTCCCAGTTGCCGAAAGCTGGATCGACAGTGGAAACCAGTTCACCGTTCCAATAAGCCTCGACGGTGTTGGAGGCATCATCCCTGCGCGCCTGGACATCGAATGAAAGGTCATAAACCTGACCCACCGACGTCTCGACGGTTTGGGAAATCGAATTGACGTTCTTTTCAGAATCCAACTCGAGATGCTGGTCACCCTCGGTGGCTTTTATACCGCCGAAGTTGTCCCAGACCTCCATTTTGCCGTTACTCGTCCAGGCACCTGAACTGTCTTCCGAAAATTGATTCCACTTTCCGGTGGCAACATCGAAGGACTCGAACGAACCGTTTTTGATGAGGTTGGTGCCGATGTCGCCATACTCAACAACGAGATCCGGCGGCTCGTTGCCGTCTGTGACATCAATCGAGAAAGTGTTACTGGACGAAGATCCATCCGTGGACGTTGCCTTCACGGTCACGTCGACAGTCGGTTCTGTTTCCGCATCAAACTGCGCACCGTCTTTCACCGTGATAACGCCGGAGCTTTCGTCAATCTCGAAGCGATCGTTGCCACCTGTCAACTCATAGGTGACGGTGTCAGTCGCATCCTCGTCCTCGGCAAAAGCGGTGATGCCGGTGTCTTCGCCGCCATCAGCAGACTCAGAAATGGTGTTGTCACTGGTATCGACATCTGAAACAGGACCGATGTCGAACTCGTCTTCGTCACCGACTTCAACCGTGAAGGTCTTCGTCGTCGAAGTCCCGTCCGTCGACGTTGCTTTGACCGTGACGTCGATCGACGGAGTCGTCTCGCGATCAATGTCCGCACCCGGTGCGACAGAGATCACGCCAGACGTCGGATCAATCACAAACGGAGAGTCTTGATCAAGGATCTCGTAGGTCACGTCATCGGCCGCGTCCGGATCGGTCGCAAACGCCGTTACGCCAACAACAGTGCCAGCATCGGAGTTTTCCGCAACCAGGTTGTCGCTGGTATCGCTATCCGACAGCGGACCGATCGGCTCTGAGTTTTCATCGACATCGATCACGTCGACAATGACGGTTTCAGTGTCGGAAAGACCACCGCTATCGGTCGCTGTCACTTGGACCGTGACCTGCTGCTCGGTCTCATAGTCGAGCGCTTGGTCATCTTTCAGCTTCAGCAGATACTTGCCATCTGCAGCCACAACCTCGAACCGGTCATCGGACACGGTGAAGGTGTGTGTATCGCCCACATCCGGGTCGATGACGGAAAGCGGCGCGACTTCTGCGCCCTTGAACTCTTCCAGGATAGCGATGCGGCCATCCGCCTTGATCGACACGGTGTCGATGTAGGTTCCGTGGCTGTTGTCAGAGCCCTTCTCAACAAACGTTAGCGTGTTGGAGCCGTCACCAGATCCACCAACAATGTCATAGCTGTAGCTTTGCCAGCCGCCCCCGCCATCGGTTGGATCAATGGTGTCGATGAGCTCACCGTTCCAATATACCTCGGCAACGCCTTCGCCAGACCGATTGCCACGCGAGTTCATATTGAACGACAGTGTGTAGACATGGCCGTCCAACTGACCTTCGATTGTCTGAGAGATCGTGCCGTTGTCGTCAGCTGTCAGATCCAGGCGGTGCGCGCCATCTGTTGTGCCCTCGCCGTGACGCGCCGATTGATGGATGTCGACGTCATTGTAGGTCCAGCCTTCAATGGTGTCCGGCGTGTCGTACCAGCCGGTGCCATCTGTGCCGCTCAAGGTTCCAGAGAAATTCTCGAAACCACCATTGATCACCAACTCGTTGGACGCATTCTCCAACTCAACGATCAGATCCGGCGGCTCATTGCCGTCCGTCACGTCGATCGAGAAGGTTTTGCTGGACGAAGACCCATCTGTGGAGGTCGCCTTGACGGTTACGTCGACGGTCGGCTCTGTCTCCGCATCAAACTGCGCTCCGTCTTTCACCGTGATAACGCCGGAGCTTTCGTCGATCTCGAAGCGATCGTTGCCACCTGTCAACTCGTAGGTGACGGTGTCGGTTGCATCCTCGTCCTCGGCAAAGGCCGTGATACCGGTGTCTTCGCCGCCGTCAGCAGTCTCCGAAATGGTGTTGTCGCTGGTGTCGACATCTGAAACCGGACCGATGTCGAACTCATCCTCATCGCCAACTTCAACCGTGAAGGTCTTCGTTGTCGACGTCCCGTCCGTAGACGTTGCTTTGACCGTGACGTCGATCGACGGGGTCGTCTCCCGGTCAATGTCCGCGCCCGGTGCGACCGAGATCACGCCAGAAGTCGGATCGATCACGAAGGGAGAATCTTGATCAACGATCTCATACGACACGGTGTCAATAGTATCAGGATCAGTCGCGAATGCCGTGACGCCCACCACTGTTCCGGCATCGGAATTCTCAGCTACGAGGTTGTCGCTGGTATCGCTATCCGACAGCGGCCCAATCGGCTCTTCGCTCTCATTGACATCGATAACGTCAATGATGATGGTTTCCGTGTCGGACAATCCACCAGAGTCGGTGGCCGTTACTGTGACACTCACCTGTGTCTCGGTTTCGTAATCAAGCGCCTGATCATCTTTCAGTTTCAGGACATACTTGCCCCCTGAAACAACAACCTCGAACCGGTCATCGGACACGGTAAAGGTGTGCGTGTCGCCCTCGTCCGGATCAATAACCGACAGGGGCGCTGCTTCAGCGCCTTCAACTTCCTCAACGATCGTTGTCCGGTAGTCAAAGTTAGTTGTTTGGGTCTGGAAGACAAAGTCATCGAAGTCTTCGTCGCCATTGTTGACCAAATCTTCGAAACCGATCGTGACACCACTTTCGACCGTGTGGTCCAATCCGTCTGGATTAAGGCCCGCGCCTCCAGAGAAGTAGGCATCGGCACCTTGGCCAGTCAGAGGTGTCCCATCCTGCGCGACGGCTTGCCAGTTTCCATCACTGTCTTTCTGGAAAGTCACCATGTCGCCGGCGGCAATACCCGGGTTCTGGTCAGCGCCATCCGGGATAAGGAAATAACCGATATTGGCCGCATCAACATTCGGGAACGCGACATTCACGGTATCGCCCGGCGTAAGCTCATTGCCGTTTGTCCAAACGATTTGACCAGCAACCGGATCACCGTTCGCGTCCATCACGAACACACCCAGCGAACTGCTGTAGTTTGCACCTTCTGATACAAAAGTAAGAGTTGCGCTCACGCCATCGACATCGCCGGTCTCAAAGGTGAGATCAGGCGCTTCATTCACATCTAGAATATTGACAGTGAACGTTCCCGTTGAAGATGATCCATCCGACGAAGTCGCGGTGATTTCAACGTCAACGGCTTTGGTCTGCTCGTAGTCGAAGCTAACGCCTGGCTTGACGGTCAGAACACCGGTGTCCGGATCGATATCGAACCGCGGATCATCGGTCGAATAGGTCACCGTGTCTGTTGCATCCGGATCCTCGGCGAAAGCCGTAATACCGACTTCTTCGCCACCAGTTCCGTTTTCAGCCACAGCGTTCAAGTCATTGTTTGACTTATCGATATCGACGACTGGGCCAATGTCGCCCTCGTTGTCATCACCCACCTCAACCCGGAAGGTTTCCTGAGACGTCGATCCATCAGTGGACGTCGCTTTGACAGTCACATCAATGAATGGAGTTGTCTCACGGTCAATATCTGCGTTCGGGCCAACAGTTATAAGACCGCTGTTCGGATCAATGACAAACGGCGAGTCGCCAACAATTTCATACGTAACCGTGTCGGTTGTATCCGGGTCTTCTGCAAAGGCAGTAAGACCAACGACCGTTCCTGGATCAGAATTTTCAAGGACAAAATTCTGCTCTGCATCGGTGTCGGTCACCGGCCCAATGCCAAACTCGTTGGCGTCACCTACGGTGACACGGAAGGTCTCCTGAGACGTCGAGCCGTCGGTCGAGGTCGCCTGTACCGTTACATCGACAAATGGCGTGGTTTCACGGTCGATGTCAGCACCCGGGGCGACGGTGATCACACCGGTCGTTGGATCGATGACGAACGGCGTGTCGCCAATGATTTCGTAAGTCACCGTATCGGTTGCATCCGGATCTTCGGCGAATGCCGTTACTCCAACAACCGTGCCGCCATCTGAATTCTCTTCGACAAAGTTTGTGTCATCGTCAACATCGGTAACCGGGCCGATCGCAAATTCATTCTCATCACCAACGTCTACCCGGAAGGTTTCCTGGGAAGTTGTTCCATCCGTTGACGTCGCCCGCACGGTCACATCAATAAACGGGGTCTCTTCCCGGTCAATGACTGCACCGTCCTTTACCGTGAGCACACCTGAGACGGGGTCGATAACAAACGGGCTATCGCCGATAATTTCATAAGATACCGTGTCTGTATCATCGAGGTCCTCGGCAAAGGCCGTGACATCGATGCCCGTTCCTCCGACAGCGTTTTCCTGAACGAAGTTGGCGTCTTCGTCCGTATCGATCACCGGACCGACCGGAAATTCCGAATTGTCGTCACCAACGGTGATCCGGAAAGTCTCCTGAGAGGTCGATCCATCCGTGGACGTGGCCTGGACCGTTACATCGAAAAACGGTGTGGTTTCGCGATCAATCTCGGCGCCGGGTCCGACGCTGATAACACCCGTAACCGGGTCGATGACAAACGGCGTATCGCCTACGATTTCGTAAGTCACCGTATCGGTTGCATCCGGATCTTCGGCGAATGCCGTTACTCCAACAACCGTGCCTGGATCAGAATTTTCGAGAATAAAGTTGTCTGTTGTGTCCGTGTCTACAACAGGCCCGATCTGAAACTCTGTATTATCGTCTCCAATCTGGATGACAAAAGTCTCAACGACAAACGATCCATCGCTGGAAGTCGCTTGCACCGTCACACTGATAGCGGGCGTTTCTTCTCGATCAATGACTGCACCGGGACCAACAGAAATCACACCGGTCTCTGGATCGATAACAAATGGCGACTCGCCGACGATGGAATAGGTAACGTCGTCTCCATCAGGATCTTCTGCGAATGCGACAACCCCGACAGTTGTTCCAGGATCTGCGTTTTCTTCGACAAAGTTTACATCGAGATTGATATCAGTCAGCGGGCCGATCGGTTCGCCGAGATCATCATCGCCGCCGCCGTCGCCATCACCGCCATCGTCATCGTCGCCGGCATCATCGCCACCGTCGTCACCGTCATCGTCGGCCAGAACGGTCGTGCCGCCATCGCCGCCGCCTCCACCGCCGCCAATGCCGTCACCGATGCCATCGTCACTTGTCGGAATGCCTTGACCGCCGAGATTGAATTGAGAAAGCCCGGCATCAAGGCCGCGTGCTTCTGGAACATCCCCGCCTCCGAGACCACCAGCATCGCCCAAACCACCGTCAGATGTTTCCGCAACATCCTGAAGACCATCCGGAAGCGGCACGTTATCATTGCGGTCCAGACCCAAGCCGTTGCTAGGACCATCGTTGCCTGCTCCGCCATTCAAGCCGCCGTCACCGCCAAGACCGTCACCATCGTGAAGAGAGGAACCGCTTCCTTCGTATTCCAATGGCACCGCCTGGAAGAGGTTGGCAACTGTTGCCTCACCTGTGTCCTCTGGATTGATGGACAAGGAGTAGTCGTTGCCATCCGCTGGCTTGTACGGATCACCGGCCTGAGCTTCCGCACGGGCAGCATTTGGCGAGTTCGCACCTGAATTGGTTCGTGCAGCCGCTTCTGCGCCCGCGCCTTCAGTCGGTTTGCCAGATGTTTTCGGTGTGTCGGTATCAGCCATGCTCGCACAAGCTCCATTAGATCATGAAGCCATTCGCGCAGGCTTGTCTTAACAAAAACCAACCAGAACCTGTGAAATACCACTATATCTTGATGTAAATTAGCGAGTTCCATAGTTCTTGGTAAACGCTTTTGAAACACTTGCGCGCCTTAATAGAGTTAGGAGGCGCCAAGTATGGTCAGTTTTATCAGCAATGCTTTAGCTAACACTGCGTTACCTCAGCTGAAATTTCATTCATCTGAGACAGGAGAACAAGTTAAAGCCCCAAATTTGCCGCGCTCGGTGGTAATGGCCTCGATACTTATAAATGTATTGGGCTTGGCAATGCCCCTAACAATTCTTCAGGTATATGACCGAATTCTTCCAAACCAGGCTATCGATACACTGGTCGTTCTAATTGTCGGGCTTGGGATCGTCCTGGCGGTCGATGCGGTATTGAAGATTGCTAGATCATTTGTTGTCGCCTGGTCAGCAGCTTCCTTTACACACAAAGCAAACATGGAAGCGACGCACCGTCTGCTCTGCTCCCGTTCTGATGCCGTGACCGATGCCAGTGTTTCCAAGCATCTGGACTCTCTGAAGTCACTTCAGTCCTTGGGAGACCAGTACGGCGGACCGGCGCGCCTTTTGGCGATCGACCTCCCGGCTAGCCTTATCTTTCTCGTTGTCCTGTTTCTCATCGGCGGCCCGATCGGTTTTATCCCACCAATCTTGTTGTTGATTTTCGTGTTGCGGACCGCTCACCTGAATTCCAAACTCAATACGCTAGTTGAAAAACGCGCTGTCCAGGACCAACGCAAATACGATTTCATTTTCGAAGTCCTGTCCGGGCTCAACACGATCAAGGCGATGGCGCTTGAACCCGTGATCCTCCGGCGATTTGAAAGACTACAGACCCAGGTCTCCCGCCTCGGTTACGACCAGATCGACCTGAACAACAAGGCGCGCAACAGCAGCGGCTTTTTCACTGTCCTGACAACGGTATGCGTTGTATCGGCTGGTGCATTGCTGGTGATGGGAGGCTTCATAAGCATCGGTGCTGTTGCTGCATGTACGCTCCTTGCGGGCCAAGTCGTCCAGCCTCTTTTGCGGGGCATCAACCACTGGACGGAGATGCAGCGGGTCAAGCACGATTATCGTGCCGCTCAATCCCTCTTTGATCTGCCAGTTCAAAACAGGCAACAATCGCGGAATATTCCGATCATCGGCAATGTACAGATCCAAAATACTGGATACGATTCAAGGCATGACGTGATCGTCCCGATCCACGGACTGAACCTATCCGTCAATGCTGGAGAAACGATAGCCTTTGAAGGCAAAGATGGTAGCGGACGATCAACACTCTCCCGATTGATTTCAGGCAGCCTGGAACCGACTTCGGGATCAGTCTTGCTTGATGGTCATGATCTGTACGGTGAAGATCATTGGAGCCTGAGGAAACACATTGCCTACGTGGGCAACGATTCCGAGATGTTCGCCGGAACAATCTTACAGAATCTGACTTTGTTTGGGTCCCAATCGACGCCGCAGACCGCACGAATGGCCGCAGAGCTCATCGGCCTGGAAAAAGATATTCACCTGCTCCCGCTGGGCTACGACACACAATTGGGTAACACCATCGAGGAAAATCTCACGGACTCCATGATCCAGCGGATCGCGATTGCACGTGCCTTGGCCCGAGAACCAAAAATCTTGATCCTGGATGATGCAAACGGCGCCCTCGATCACCGCAGCGAAGCTGAGCTTGCGGAAGGACTTAAACGCATCAAAGGCCAGCTCACGATGATCATTGTCAGCCACCGCCCATCCTTCCGGGCGATTGCTGACAAGCAGTATCTGGTGGAGGACGGGAAATTGAAATCTGTACCGGTGAAACCCGCCACAACAAAAAAATATAAGCTTCAGCCGCGTATACGCAAAGAAGCGCCCAAAATGAGCCAAGGAGCCTGACATGTCCCTGGCAGCGTTTGAAAACACCTCCGCCTATATTCAGGGTTCAGACCCGTCTACCCGGCGCTTAAATCTGGCAAGCCGGGTCCGCCAGCAAGCAGGCACCCATATTGACCGAAACACGGCAGCTGAAGCATGCCTCTTGCCAGTGCTGGAAGCACTTGGGTGGGACGGCATGGAGCGGCACCTGTTTGAGGCTTTGCCACATCTTGAGGGCATCACCGAAATCTATGATTTGCGGGCCGTGCTTACCCGGCTCAATTACCGGGTCACCAGCTCATCAAGGCCGATCAAGCAACTCACAGCGGAGCAATTTCCCTGCCTGTTAAAGGTCGGACAAAATGTCTGTGTTGGCCTTGGACCAAGCGGGGACGGCCGGCTTCGTGTTTTCAGCGGCGAAGCTCAGCAAACTGTGAATCTTGATTACTCTGCCCTGAAGGATGCAGAGCTGTTCCTGATCGCCGAAGATGATCCAACGGCCACTTCCGGCTTCAAACATTGGTCATCCAGATTGTTTCACAGATTTCGGGGTACGCTGACCTCGATTATGGCAATCGGCTTTCTTGCCAACCTGTTGGCGCTCGGCCTGCCCTTGTTTGTGATGAACGTCTACGACAAAGCGATTGGCGCAAAGTCCGTTTCCGTTCTCATTACACTCATGATAGGCATTGCGGTGATCTTGTGTATGGATTGGCTGGTCAAGGGTACCAAATCCCGCCTCCAAGCATACCTTGGCGCACGACTGGACGCTGTGGTTGCGAATACGACCTTCCGCCATTTCCTACACCTGCCTTTGCCATTGACGACTTCAGCACCAATTGGCGCGCAGATCACCCGCCTGAAGCAGTTTGACGGTGTCCGGGAAATATTTCACGGCAACCTTGCTAATGCTCTGATTGACCTGCCATTTTCCGCTTTGTTCGTGGTGGTTCTTTCACTGATCGGCGGCCCGCTCGCGCTGCTTCCGCTCGGCTTGCTGGGGCTCTACATCATCGCCGCGCTTCTCATCGTTCCCCGGATGAAACGTGCGATCAACCTTGCCGGTGAGGCCAAATCCCGCGTCCAGAACATCACGGTAGAAATCCTGTCAAAGCGCGATGCGATCCAAAATTTGTCCGCAGATGATGTTTGGATCGACAAGTTTCGTGCCCTGTCAGCAGATTTCGCGCAAAAGAACCTGAAAACAAAACACCTGTCTCAAATCATGCAGGTCATCTCTCAAATGATGATGACCCTCTGCGGCATCGGTGTTTTGGGTTTCGGCGCCATCATGGTGATGAACCAAAGCCTCACACAAGGCGCCTTGATCGCGGTCATGGCTTTGTCCTGGCGCGCGCTGAACCCGATGCATCAGGCCTTCTTGAGCTTCTCACAGCTTGGCCAGGCCCAGCAAACGATCGAACGGATCAACGGTCTTTTGAAGATCGACATGGAACGGCAACCGGGCAAACTCCCGAGCTTGCATCGTCAATTCCAAGGTACTGTCCGCTACTCTAACGTGGTGCTTCGCTATCCGGCCCGCCAGGAACCCGCATTGCGGAATTTCTCTTTACAGGTCGAACAAGGCGCAGTCGCTGCGATCACAGGCCCAAGTGGATCAGGGAAAACTTCTCTGGTTCGTGCGACACTGGGGCTTTACCGGCCACAGATGGGGGCGGTCTTGGTGGATGACCTCGATATCCGCCAGCTGGATCCTGGAGAATGGCGCCATGCAATTGGCTATGCGCCCGAACACTACGATTTCTTCTACGGGACTATCGCCCAGAACTTCCGGATGGCCAATCCGCAAGCTGACAATGATCAGGTCCGCGGCGCATTCGAAGACTTTGGCCTCAACAACTACGCAGAATTGCTTCCTCAAGGAGTTGAGACCCGTCTCACAGGCCAGCTTCTGCAAGTGCTTCCAGACAACGTGAAACAGCGGATCCTGCTTGCAAGGGCCTTCGTACGGCCAGCCTCAATCTACGTTCTGGATGATCCAGCCGGCAATCTAGATATTGATGGCGACAAGCTGCTGATGAAAAAAATTGAACAGGTTCGCGGTAAATCAACCGTCATCCTGACCACTTATCGGCCAAGCCACATGCGGATCGCTGACCAGCTCGTCTACATGCAGAACGGAATGGTCACCATGGCAGGTCCGCCATCAGAGATTTTGGACGACGTCCTGAAACAGCAATCGAAGTAATTGGAGCGTGCGCTGAGAAAAGCCGCACCTCACGACAACCGCCGAGGAAGAAACCGATGGCAGCCAAAGATACCTCAGATCCGCTTCGCAAAGCCGTTTATGGCCGAGTAGGATTGCCACTCGAATTGGAGGACGGGGTTCCACCGGCCTTCTACACCCGGCTGTTGATCGGTCTCACGATTGCGACCCTGGCACTCTTGGTATGGGCAGCCATTGGTCAGATCCGTGAAGTTGCCAACACGATCGGTGAAATCACGCCTGCAGGTCAGATCCTTGCTGTCGAACACCTGGAGGGCGGTATTGTCAGTGAGATCCTCGTTGAAGAAGGCCAACTCATCATGGCAGGCGACCCGATCGCTCGCCTCGAGAAAGAAGACACTACTGCCGAACTTGGCCGCATTCAGAGCCGCCTGAGTTATCTGGAACTCGAAGAAGAGCGGCTAAGAGCCCAAGAGTTCAGTGATCCGAACACAGTTGGACTGCGTTTGGACCCGGCAGTCAGCGGTTTGAGCACACAGCAACGTGCCGCACTCACAGCCAACCGCAGAGCTGTCGCCGATGAACAGGATGCTTATACGGCTCGTGTCGCACAAAAACGTGCGGAAGTGGCCAGCCTGGAGGCCCAGGTTGTTCTGCAACGGTCACAAGTGGAGCTGGAACGGGAAAAATTCCAGATTCAAGAAAACCTTCTGAAAGATGGCTACACATCCCGCCGCCGGTATCTTGAATCAAAAGGTGAATACCAACGTTCCCAGGTAACGCTGGAACAGCTCGTCGGCAATCTGGCACAAGCCCGTGAAATGCTGACCGAAGCTCAAGCGAGCCTGAACCAGGCGGGCGCTGAGGTGAACCGGGATGTAGCCGATGAGCGCGCTCGAATTGCTCAAGAGCGGGCTGAGCTGGCACAGGAAATCGCGAAACTCGAAGACAGGCAGAATCGCTTGTTCGTAAGGGCTCCAGTTGATGGCTACATCAAAACACTGGGTCAAACCGGACGTGGTGCTGTTGTGAATCCGGGCGACATGATCGCGGAGATCGTTCCGCAGACCGAAAGCATGGTGGCTGAGGTGAAGGTCAATCCACGCGACATCGGCCACATCAATGTGGGCGACAAGGCTGAAATCACGATCACCAGCTATGACCCGAACATCTATGGGACGATCGTCGCGGAGGTGGAAACCATCTCAGCATCCAGTTTCCAAGATGAATATGGCGAGTACTATTTCAAGGCTGACCTTGGCTTTCCCGGCAACACCATCGGCACCGGGAATGTAACCAGCCCCGTCCGGCCGGGCATGCAGGTGAATGCGCAGATTGTGACCGGGTCCAAATCAGTCCTTGCCTATCTGCTCAACCCTGTCACGCGCGCAATGCGCACGGTGTTCTCAGAACGCTAAGCGATTGGGACACAGCAAACAAAAAACCCCGGTCAACCGACCGGGGTTTCTTTTTGTCTGGTTTCCAGCCTTCAGTGGGACGCTGGCGTCACCATCGCACTGATGGTGTCTTGAACGTTCAAAACACCCAAGGGCTTTCCGTCACCGTTGACAACACAGCACTCGCCTTGACCGGTTTCGGCAAACTTCTTGGCTGCTTCTTCCAGCATAATCCCGCTCTGGACGGTCAAACCGCCCTCGAGGGTCTTCGTCTTGTCCATCACTGTATCGACGAGGATCACGCGCCCACGGTTCACCTCCTTGACGAAATCAGCGATGTACTCGTCCGCAGGCCGCAGGACAATCTCTTGTCCAGTGCCTTGCTGAATGACTGCACCATCGCGCAAGATCGCAATCTTGTCGCCGAGCCGCAGCGCTTCATCTAGGTCGTGAGTGATGAAGACGATTGTCTTGTGAAGCTCTTCCTGAAGATCAAGCAAAACAGTCTGCATATCCATACGGATCAACGGATCAAGCGCTGAGAACGCTTCGTCCATAAGCAAAATGTCCGCATCGTTTGTCAGAGCACGGGCAAGACCGACACGCTGCTGCATACCGCCCGACAACTGGTTCGGATAATGGTCTTCAAAGCCTTCCAAGCCAACACGAGCGATCCATCGTGCAGCCCGTTCCTCAGCCTCTTTCATAGAGACGCCCTGGATTTCCAGCCCGTAGACCGTGTTTTTCATGACAGTCCGGTGCGGCAGGAGCGCAAACTTCTGGAAGACCATCGCTGTTTTGTGGCGACGGAATTCCCTCAGCTCACCCTGAGACATCTTACAAACGTCTTCATCACCGTAGAGCACTTCTCCGTCTGTCGGATCGATCAGTCGGTTGATGTGCCGGATCAAGGTGGATTTCCCCGACCCGGACAACCCCATCACCACCTCGATCTTACCGCCAGGCATAGAGATGTTGATGTTGTTCAAGCCCAAGACGTGATTGTGCTTTTCGTTGAGCTCGGCTTTGGACATGCCGTCCTTTACGAGCTGCACCATGTCTTTGCCGTTTGGACCAAAAATCTTGTATAGATTTTTAATCTCAATGCCTGTCGCCTCACCCATGGATCACCTCCGAGTGTTTCTGAAGGCGCTTGCCGTAGGCCTGGGTCGCGCGGTCGAAAATAATGGCAATCGCAACGATCGCGAGACCATTCATGACGCCCATCGTCAAATACTGGTTCGCAATCGCGTTCAGAACCGGCTGACCGAGACCTTTCACGCCGATAAGAGCCGCAACAACAACCATCGCAAGTGCCATCATGATGGTCTGGTTCACGCCAGCCATGATCGTTGGCAACGCAAGTGGCAGCTGAACATTGGTCAACTTCTGCCAAGAACTGGACCCGAAGGCGTCGGCTGCCTCTAGAACGTCTTGGTCAACAAGACGAATACCGAGGTTGGTCAGTCGGATCATCGGCGGAATGGCGTAGATAACCACCGCAATCATGCCCGGCACTTTGCCAAGGCCGAAAATCATGACCACCGGAATGAGATAAACGAAGCTCGGCATCGTCTGCATGAGATCGAGCACTGGATTGATGATGCTTTGAATTCGATCTGAACGCGCCATCAAAATTCCAAGCGGAATACCCAGTACAATCGCCATCATCGTACAAACAGTCACCATGGCGATTGTGCGCATGGTGTCTTCCCACATGCCGAGATAGCCGATGACACAAAGTGCCACCAAGGAGCCGATTGTAATTCGGGCGTTCCGGCTCATGAGGTAAACAATCCCGACAAGCACTGCCAGGATAATTGGCCAAGGCGAGTTGATGAGCAGTTGCTCCAAAAAGATCAGGAAGTCCTTGATCGGATCAAACGCACTTTCAATTGCGTCCCCGTAGGCACGCGTAAAATCCTTAAAGGCCCCGTCAATTGTTTGGCGCATTTCGCGCAAGCCACCCCGGCTCATAGCGGGGAATTCTTGTAACCACTCCATCACTCTCGTCCCGTTTCTTTGCCCCTCAATGAAGAGCCCGCATCGTGATGCGGGCTCCTTTTCGCTTCAACGGATTATAGAGAAGCTTTCACTTTTTCAGCGACTTCCGGGCTGACCCACTGGGTCCATACATCTTCAAAGTTTTCAAGGAAGTAGTATGCGCCGTCTTCGTTGGTCGCCTGATTGTCAGTCATCCATGCCAAGACCTTACCGGCAGTCCGGTTGTCCCAAGTCCGGCCTTTCACGTAGTCCATGGTCGGACCAGCTTTTTTGGCAAACTCTTCGGTAACAACTGTGAACACCTCGGATTTAACCCAGGAGTTTGGCTTCGGGTTCGGGCAGTCTTCAACAACTGTACACTTGTCCCACTCTTCCTTGTCGTGTTCGACTTCAAAATCGAGCAGTGTCATGTCGTACTTGCCGAGGATCGCTGTCGGAGCCCAGTAGTAACCGAGCCAACCTTCACCGCGCTCGTTTGCACGAGCCAAAGACCCGTCAAGACCGGCAGCAGAACCCGGATCTACGAGTTCGAAACCAGCTTCGTCGAAACCGTTTGCGCGGAAGAGGTTACCTGTCGTGATGCGGCAGTTCCAACCGGTCGGACAGGTGAAGAAGCCACCCTTGGTGTCGTCCTCGGCGCCTTTGAAGAGATCTGGACGCTCTTTGGCGGCAGCTACGGTGTAGATGTCATGCTCTTCGGCGATAGCGGTCGGAACCCAAAAGCCTTCAACACCACCTTCGTTCAGGATTTCACCACCGATGATCAGAGATCCTTCAGCGACGGCCTTATCAAGCGGCTCACGCACAGCGTTAATCCAGAGCTCCGGAGCCATGTCCGGCTCACCCTTCTCGTTCATGGACGTGAAGGTCGGCATGGTGTCGCCAGTGACCAACTCAACATTACAGCCGTATCCATTTTCAAGAATGATCTTGTCGATGTGCGCGATCGCGCCGGCAGATGCCCAGTTCATTTCCGCAACAGTGACTGTTCCGCATTCTTCGGCCATGGCGGAAGACGCCATCCCGACGAGCGCAGTCGCAGCGACTGTGACAAACAACTTTTTCATGGGGTACTCCTATGCAGTCTGTTTGTTGAGTTTTCCATTGGCGCATCCTGAGAATACTACAACTCTAGTATTCACCTCCCGGCGCATCAATTGATCATGTAAATTGGGAATGTGGATCAAATCACACAAAAGGGCGGGAAGATCTAAGATCTTCTCGACTGCCTTTACTCGTAGCATATACTTCGACCCTGCTCCCTAATCTTCAGCATGAGCCCATTGGGCCGCACGAGGTCGAAACAGGTATTTCGACCAAGCTCTTGGGCTCGCTCTCAATACCATTGCATTATGCGACGGCCAGCACAACAGTTGACCTGCACTTCTTTTGCCGATCGTTCCTTTTATTTCCCAGACTAGCCAAGCAGCGACATTTTCCTGCCAATAAACGCCACAGAAGATAACATTATGACTTTTAAGTGCAGTTCTGAATACACTATTTTGGCTAATTTTTAATTAAAAACACCTTAAGGTTGTGCTTTTGCTTGCCGTGGACTGAATTTATCGGAAGCACCTAATGCGGTGTTTTGCAAAAGCAAATCTATTTTGGCGACGAGGGACATGTTCCGTTGCAGCAAGACAATCGAACGCTTCGGGATGGAAGGAATTGGCGACGCCGAAGCACAGAGATCGGAATGATGAATTTCGAGACCAGACCAACGAGGGACTGCCGCTTGCCCAAGCCCCTCATGGACCATTGCGGCAATGGTCTCCGGGGAATCCAGTTCACACAAAACAGGCACATGCGAAAGTGCCTTATCGAGATAACGGCTCGCCAGCCCCCCTCCCCAAGATGACCGGTCGTAGATAATCCAGGGTAGAACATCGTTTTTATCCTGCCGAAGGTGCGTTTCTGGGCGGATATGCAGAAAGGGCTCTTCTGCAACCGGGAAGGACCGGATCCCCTTCGGCAGCTGAAACGGAGGTGCGACGCAAATCACTGCATCAACCTTTTCAACCAACAGATCTTCATAAAGCGCTCGGGAGTTGCCAGGCAGAACAGACAGTTGCACATCGGGCGCCTGTTCACGAAACGCCCGCACAACCTTGGGCACAACATCAAGCAACGCCGTTGAAATAGCTCCAATGCGATAGGGCCCGCTCAGACGGTCATTTGATATCCCAAACGACAACCGGCTTGCATCACGAACCAACGCGCTTGCTGCTGGAAGAAGCCGCTGACATTCTGGCGATGGCTTTACCGTTTTGGCGGAACGAACGAGAAGTCTGCAATTCAAATCAGTTTCGAGCACCTTGATCCGCTGACTGATTGCAGCAGCGGTTAAGCCTTGTTGGCGCGCAGCCCCGGCAATGGACCCCGTCTCGACCACAGCAAGGAGGCTTTCCAAAAATCGCGTGTCCAATATTTTTTCCTATGCTCAGAGAAGAAAAAACATAGTAATTGTTTTTCTCAGGCTCTGCTATGAAACAAAGACCTCAGTTGGAGACGACATATGCAGCCCTGCTTTCACCTCGCTTTTCACGTGACCAATCTTGATGACGCCCGCGCCTTCTACGGTGAATTGTTGGGCTGCCAAGAAGGACGCAGCACCGACACATGGGTTGACTACAATTTTTTTGGACACCAGCTTTCGCTGCATATCGGGAAACCTTTCGAGACCACCAACACCGGAAAAGTTGGCGAGCACATGGTTCCGATGCCGCATATGGGCGCGGTGCTTGATATGGGCACTTGGAAAAAAGTGGCGGACCGGCTCACGAGCGCGGGCGTCGAATTTGTTATCCCGCCTACCATCCGTTTCGAAGGGCAACCAGGGGAGCAAAGCACCATGTTTTTTCGGGACCCTTCCGGCAATCCGATCGAGATCAAGGGATTTGCCGATGAAACCGGAGTTTTCGCTGCATGATGCCCGTAATACCTTTCGTTTCCGAGGTCGGCGGTGTGGAGCGGAAAGCATGGAAAGATGCGCTGCCCGAAGCCCTGAGCGGGATTGCGCAAGTCAAGGCGTTCGATGATCTGACACAGGTTGAACGAGAGAAAGCCACCGTCGCTATAGTCGCAAATCCAGACCCGACAAAAGTGGCCTCACTTCCCAACCTGGTTTGGGTTCAAAGCTTATGGGCCGGCGTTGAGCGCCTGGTCGCCGAACTGCCGGACACGGGTCCCCAGATCGTGCGCCTCGCGGATCCGCAAATGGCGGAAACCATGTCGGAAGCGGTCCTTGCCTGGTCTCTCTATCTCCACCGTGACATGCCGGTATATATGCGGCAGCAGCGGGACCATGTCTGGCAACACCATCTCCTGAAAACGCCTCAGGAGGTAACGATCGGTGTGCTGGGAATTGGAGAACTCGGATCAGCTTCGGCACTGCGCCTGAAAGCCAATGGCTTCAATGTGCTTGGGTGGAGCCGGTCCCGCAAAACACTCAAAGGCATCGAGACATTTGCCGGAGCAGAAGAACTCGACACAGTCCTGGCCCGATCCGACATCCTTGTGCTGCTGATGCCTTTGACAGGCGACACACGCGGTCTGATCGGCAAGCAGGCACTGGCTTCGGTGAAACCGGGTACAAAGCTGATCAACTTCGCCAGGGGGCCGATCGTAGACACCAACGCGCTCCTTGCCGCGCTTGACGACGGCCGTGTCGGGCATGCCGTGCTGGATGTTTTTGACCAGGAGCCTTTGGACAAGGACCATCCATACTGGTCGCACCCTGAAGTGACTGTTCTGCCTCATATCTCCGCGCCAACTATCACCAGCACTGCATCTGCAATTGTTGCTCAAAATATCAAACAGTATCTGGAAACTGGCAGCATCCCGCCAACCGTCGATCGTCAAAGGGGCTATTAAGGGGCGCCCCACGCCAGTACCCTCAACGGCCGTCGCAAAACTGTCACCGGTTACCGCCTAAGAGGCGGACATTGATGTTCAATTTTTCAGAGCCGTATATGTCCAGTCTTCCTATCCTTGGCGCTGCCATGTCGCTGTCGTCTTTCGAACGCCACCGGGATCTCATGCTTGAAAAACAGCGGGACCTGGAACTACAGGATTTTGTAACCGGGGAAGTCCTAAACGGAGACTGGGCGTCCGTTGCGGACCACGCCAAGAAACTGCTGGATGGACATAAAGGTCGGGTTGGCATTCATGGCCCGTTCTGGGGCTTTACTGTTGATGCAAAGGACCCTGACATACGAGAGATCGTCAAGAAACGTCTGTTGCAAGGGCTTGAGGTTTGCGAAGCCATTGGTGGCACACACATGGTCGTGCACAGCCCCTATTCGACTTGGGATTACAACAATCTCGACAACTACGATTCCGGTCGGGCAACAAAGATCGAACTCTGTCACCTCACGATGAGAGAAGCGGTCAAGCGCGCAGAAGATATCGGTTGCGAACTGGTGCTTGAAAACATTGAAGACAAGGACCCTTACGCTCGCATTGAACTTGCCGAGAGTTTCGGTTCGCAATCTGTGAAGATATCCATCGACACAGGTCATGCCCACTACGCCCACGGGTCCACAGGCGCACCGCCGGTCGACTATTTCATCAAGGCTGCGGGCAACAACCTACGGCACATTCATCTTCAGGATGCCGATGGCTATGCGGACCGTCACTGGACGTTAGGAGAAGGCACTATCAACTGGCCGAGCGTGTTTGCAGAACTTGGAAAACTGGACAGTGACCCGCGGCTGATCGTTGAACTGCGGGACGTTTCCGGGCTACCCGCCTCAATTGCCAACATGGAAGCTCTAGGGCTCGCCCAATAGACAGTCGGCGTTCTATTTTGGACCTGTATTTTTGGGAATGACGCACGGGCGGGCGTCTTTGTCGATGGCGCCTGATCCGGAAAAGATGTGACCGAGGACATTGATAGGGAGTGACAAGACCTCTCCCATGGCTCGGCCGGCTCCACCGTCTTTCACAATTAGTTCCGGGTCCGAGAGGTTCCCCTTGATCTCAAATGGAGACACAATCTCAACAAGTTGCTTTTTCTTAGCGCGCGGCAAAAAGGCCAAGTCCAGATTGCCGTTTGTAAAGTTGACTGAGCCGCCTCCGACAATCTGAACATTTTCGGTTTCAACAACCAGGGAATTGCCTGACGCGTTACCGGATTTGAACCGGAGTGGCAGAACCGCACAGACCAGCTTGGCACCCTGTTCTGAGTTGCTGGACATCAGCCAGGTGAAAACACTCAAACCGCTTAACTCGATCAGCCGGTCCGGAAAACGTCCTCCCCAAAAGGATGTTGTCACTTTGCCGTTCAACGTATCCAAAAAAGCATCAAGAGAGCCGGTCTCTCCGTGGAGATCGAGACTGGCGTAGACAGTGCTGCTGATCGGAGCCGTGAGGCCAAGCTCATTCATCAGGCTTTTCAGCGGAAACTTTTCCATCCGCCCCTTGATCGCAGCCACCGGCGGTTCTGTTTTGAAGTTCAAACCGAAATCACCGCTCACCCGTCCGCCAATATATGCCAATGCCAACTCTTCAATGCTCAAAACCTCGTCTTCGAATTGAACATGTGCCGAGATGTCACCTGCTTTCTTTTTGCCTGCGACCAGGCTTTTCGCTGCGATGTGAATGCTGGCCGCAAACTGGGATGCGTCACTGTCAGTAATCTCAAGTCCCGTCTCCGGTCCTTTAAACCCAAGCTCGGCAAGCTGCGCGAGACCTGATAACTCCGAGAGGTTCAAAGCTTCAGAGCGAATATCACCGCTCAAGAGCCAGGTAGAAGTCTCGGGCTTTGGACCAACATTCAGATCGGCCGAGATAGCGCTGCTGCCGGAAACAAACTCTCCGGAAATCCCGAGTTCGCCAGCTTGCAGGCTGCTTTGACCTGTGAAAGTGATATCTGGCAATGGTTCTGAAGCCGCCCCCGAAACCAGCTCTACGACTGCTGCAGGGTCCGGAATTGCAAATTCGGTTGTGAAGTTAAGCTCATCAACGCGGCGCAACTCAGGCACGGTCAGGTCAAAACTGAAATCCAGCAGATCGGTGCCTTCCACCGCCCCCTTGAAGGTGTTGAGAGCAAACCAGCTATCGGAATCGCTGAGTTCAATCTGCCCGACCAGCGTTCCAAGATCCGGTTGTGGTTCTCTGTTCGAGTTGAGAAAGAAGGACATCGGATATTCAAAACGTCCGGCAAGCGTTATCCCGTCCAATGCGATCACATCATCTATCTGACCAGCCAGTGTGAGGTTTGGACCGCCATCGGTCCCATTGTTGATAGTCAGCTCTTGCAACCCTACCCGGCCGTCTTCCGACTTAACGATATGGCCGACGGAGATTGGGCCGATGGTCTCAATATCCAAGATGGCGGCGTTGGTTTTGACCTGGGCATTGCGGATCGCCAGATCATTCAATGGGCCGTAGATTTCGCCGGCCAGCGCCAAAATTTCAATTGCCAATTCGCTTTCAGCTGACGCGAATGGCGCTAAAAGCGCGTTGAACGAAAGGTCCAAAGACGGATCCAGGCTGGCGTTTTCAACCGAACCTGTAATCGTCACTTTGTCGGAATGCCGGCTGGTGAAGTTGATCTCAATGTTTGAAATCAACAACGACTCGAGTGTTCCGGAGAACTTCCAAGACGCATCGACTTGGCCATCGACTTCACTGGTCAATCCGCCAGAGGCCAATGCCTGAGCCAGCGAGCCTGAAGACAATTCCAACTCCCCCTCTACACCGGCGTAGGCTGTCGAGGTGTTGATCCTGCCGGAAATTTTGGAGTTTATGCCGGGAAACGCCAGCGCAATTTCAAATGCGCCATTTTGCAGTGGCCCGTTTTGCTGTGGCCGGGCAATTTCACCCGATATTTGAAGCGGAGTTCCGTTCAAGTCGGCATCCAGTTCAATATCGAGCGTATCTGCTTTGTCTGATGGAGTAATGGTGAGCGAACGGATATTTACTCGCTCATTCCATCCACTTTGGACGCCCAAATAATGCAAGGTAACGTCGGTCAGTTTCAGTGCTTCAAACACCGGCAGATTGATAAGTTCGGAAGGCAGCCGGTAGTAGGACAGTTCCTCGTCAGTGGTCTCCCCCGGAGACGCCAGCAATTCAATGTCAGCACCAGCCATTTCAAAATTTGAGATACCGGATAAGTCACCTAGAAGAAGCCTGTAAGGTGCATCAAACCGGACATAATCAAAAAACCTTCCGGTGGCGCCTTTTGGCTGGCTGTACCGCTCGACGACCGCATCCTCCATCCGCACAACGATCTGAGACCCGAATTCGATCCGGACAGGTCCTTGCACCTCTGCCGACCGATTGAGCTGCATCGTCAGAATGCGGCTCGCGATGGTTTGCCGGAGTGGCTCGAAAATTCCAAGGGTCAGAGCCGAGGCGGCAAGGGCGGTTAACACCAACAGGCCAACCACACAGCCGGCTAAAACACGCCGGACATTTCTAATGGTCGGCCGGACCGCCACTTTCGGGGTTTCTGTTGCCACTTTGGAGACCGCTTGTCTTGCAGCCCCCCGCCGGGGGATCTGAATGTGAACAGCAATTACAGATCAAACAGATATTGCTTTCAACTGAGAAGTCTCCGGAGCATGGATTTTATCCTTGAGCGCCCCCACGCGGAGGGTCTTCTGGCAGCACCGACAAACTGACCTCGATCATCTTGTCCAACTCAGTCAGCGAAAGCCCTGTTTGGGCCATGGACGAAATGGCAGCCGCTTGTCCCGCGAAGAAATCTGCAAGTGCATTGATATCGGTGCTGTCCGGCAACTCGCCTTTGGTCTCCGCCCGCCTTAAGCGGAGAAGAAAGGCGTCCCGCCGCTCAAAATTGAGGTCTTGCAGCGCCTGTTTCAATTGCTGGTTTTGGGCCGAACAGGCGAAACTGTTGTTGACGATGAAACAGCCCTCGGGCAGTCCGCTCCCTTCTTTCGCGTGCAGCACGCCCCTCAACGCGGTTCGCAAGCTCTGTTTCAGAGGTTCAGGTGAGTTCACAAGATCGTTGACAAGAGGCGCACCAATCTCTTCCTGGTAGAGCCGCAAAGCCTTTTGGAAAATCTCGTCCTTGTCACCAAGGTTGGCATAAAGGCCCGGCTTGGCCATTCCCGTAGCGGACACAAGATCCGCCATTGACGTGCGATCATAGCCCCGCTCCCACAAAGTGTGCATAGCGGTTTTAAGCGCATCCTTCGGATCAATTTTTCTCGGCCGGCCTCTCGGCATGTGTTGGTTGCCCTGCTTGATCGCAAATTAAAATACCAATTCGTATTTTATTGTCTTGAAACTCGCTTTCAAGCACTTATTAAAATACCGTATCGTATTTTATTTGATCTACCACCAGAGAGGACGTCTGCAAATGTCGAAAATTCAAGGAAAGGCCGTCTTGGTCACGGGCGCGAACCGGGGCATAGGACGGGCGTTTGTCACTGCGCTTCTGGAACGCGGTGCCGCAAAAGTCTACGCAGCCGCACGCCAACCAGAAACACTGAATGATTTAGTTGCGGAGAGCAATGGCAAGGTGGTTCCAGTCAAGCTCGACGTGACTAAATCGGAAGACATTTCGGCAGCGGCCACTCACAAGGATGTGGCGCTTGTGATCAACAATGCGGGAACGGCTGGCTTCTCAAGCTTCACAAACCCTGATGCAGCAGATCGTGGGCGGTCCGAAATGGAGACCAACTATTTCGGAACCTTGAATGTGTCCCAAGCCTTTGCTTCGATCCTGAAGGCAAACGGCGGGGGCGCGATCATCAACCTCGGATCGATCGCCTCGCACGTGAATTTCCCAGTCTTGGGGACCTATAGCGCCTCGAAAGCGGCCGTACATTCGCTGACGCAGGGCCTTCGAGCGGAGCTCGCAGCACAAGGAACGCAAGTCGTCGGCGTCTACCCTGGGCCGGTGGATACCGACATGGCGGAGAAGTTTGAAACCGACAAAACCTCGCCTCAGGAGGTCGTCCGGCAGATCCTTGATGCCTTGGATAATGGAGAAGAGAATGTCTTCCCAGACCCTACATCGACGCAATTGTATGAGCAATTCCTCGCAGCGCCCGATGCAACGGCACAGTTTGTTGGTCAGACATATCTGCCCGGCTAACAAGACGGAAAATTCTCGAGCGCGCCACTCGGCGCGCTCAAACTGCCCCGCCGGGTCTGGCTCTATGATCTGCCCTTAACCCATCGCCCAGGGACCGTGGTAGCCACCGCCCTCCTTATCCGTACGCGCAAATCCATGTGCTCCAAAGAAGTCACGCTGACCTTGAAGCATGTTCGCGGTTGAACGCTGGGTCCGCATTATGTCGAAATACGACAGCGCTGCCGATAAGGCCGGAACCGGCAGACCGTGAAGCGTGGCCTGTGCCACGACCTGGCGCAGCTTCCTTTCGGTTTCTTTCAATTTTTCGGTGAAGAACGGGGCCAGCATGAGATTGCGGTTTGCATCATCCGACAGTGCGGACGACATGTCGTTCAACATGGCAGAGCGAATGATACAGCCGTTGCGCCAAATCTTCGCGATCTCCGGCAGTGGCATGTCCCAGCCATACTGTTTCGCGGCTTCGAGAATGAGACCGAAACCCTGCGCGTAACAGATGATCTTTCCGGCAACGAGCGCAGCCTCCAGAGCGTCAATTCCGATGAGGTCCTTGTCCATACGCTGAGGCGCAGCGCCGAACACCTGTTCGCCCTTATCACGCTCTTCAAGTCTCGCGGACATATTGCGCGCGGCAACGGCAGCCTCGATTGCACTGGCAGGCGTGCCAAGCATCAACGCCTCGATCGCTGTCCAGCGGCCCGTGCCCTTCTGACCCGCGGTGTCCAGAATGATATCCAGCATCGGCTTGCCGGTTTCCGGATCTGCCGTCTTGGCGACCTTCCCTGAGATTTCGATCAGGTACGACTGCAGTATCCCGCCATTCCAGCGTTCAAGAACCTCACCAACTTCGGCTGCGCTCATACCGAAGCCATCACGCATCACACCATAGACCTCGGCGATCATCTGCATGTCGGCATATTCAATGCCATTGTGCACCGTCTTGACCAGGTGACCGGCACCGGCAGCGCCAAGGAATGCGGCACACGGCTCGTCCTCATACTTGGCCGAGATCGCCTCCAGAATATGCCCCACGCGGTCCCAGGCGGATTTGTCGCCCCCACCCATAATGGACGGACCAAACCGGGCCCCTTCCTCACCGCCAGACACTCCGATGCCCATGAACCGCGGCCCCTTTTCATCGGCTTCTTCCGCCCGCCGATTGGTGTCGTGGTAGTTGGCGTTGCCCGCATCGATGATGAGATCATCCGCATCCAGAAGCGGACGAAGAGCCGCGATCTGCGCGTCAACGGCCTCCCCGGCCGGCACCATCAAAATGATTGCGCGCGGTGAAGCGATCGACGCAACGAAGTCCTCAAGGGCCTTGCTTGGCACGAGTTTCCCAGCCAGCGGACCCGACTTTTCCATGAACTGATCGGTTTTTTCCGATGTCCGGTTAAACACGGCAATCCGAAAACCGTTTTCAGCGATATTGAGCGCCAGATTTCCGCCCATCGTTCCAAGGCCGATCAGGCCGATTTCCGCTTTAGCGCCGTCAGTTGTCATGCATTGTGCCCGTAAGTTTTCTTTAAATCGATTTGACGTGGTGATAGCCGACCTCATGACAATCGGCAATTGCCTGGTGTCATCGTCAGTGAAGGGGCAGCGTGTTTTCTGAATCTTCCGCCAATAGGACGGAAGCCCCAATCACGTAATTTTACCTAACAGCCAAAAAAATCTGTCACACAAGCCTGATAGCCAAGGCCATCTGTTAACCACCAGTGGCCTTTCGCAAAGGATCCGTGACATGAAAAAGTTCCTGATGGCTGCCGGCATTCTTGCCGGTGCAACCGCATCCGCATTTGCCGGCGACGTTTCCGGCAAACTGGTTCTTTATACCTCCCAGCCGAACCAGGACGCCCAGGCAACGGTCGACGCGTTCACCGCAAGACACCCGGGCGTTGAAGTCGAATGGGTGCGCGACGGCACCACAAAAATGATGGCCAAGCTGCGCACGGAATTTGAAGCAGGCGCGCCGAAGCCAGACGTTCTCTTGATTGCAGACATGGTCACCATGGAAGGGCTGAAGCAGGAAGGCCGTTTGATGGCCCACGAAGGCGCTGATGTGTCCGCCTATGATCCGGCTCTGATGGATGATGACAAAACCTACTTCTCCACCAAGCTGATCACTAGCGGCATCGTCTACAACATCAATGCACCGATGAAGCCGTCCTCCTACAAGGATCTCCTGAAGCCGGAGGCCAAAGACAAATTGGCCATGCCGTCTCCGCTGACCTCCGGTGCGGCCACCATCCACATGGCAGCTCTGACCTCCAACCCGGATCTCGGCTGGGCCTTTTACGAAGGCCTTGCTGATCAGGGCGCCAATCCGAAAGGTGGCAACGGTGGCACCTACAAGGCCATCGCCGGCGGTGAAAAACTCTATGGTTTCGTCGTGGATTTTCTTCCGATCCGCGAAAAGCTGAAAGGCGCTCCGGTCGAATTCGTGTTCCCGGAAGAAGGTGTTTCTGCTGTCACCGAACCGGTTGCGATCCTGTCCACCGCCCAGAACCCGGTTGCTGCCAAGGCTTTTGTTGATTTTCTTCTTTCCGAAGAAGGCCAGAAATTGGCGTCGTCTCAAGGATATCTGCCAGCCCACCCGGCTGTTGCAGCACCGGAAGGCTTCCCGGCTCGTGACCAGATCAAGCTGATGGACTTCGATCCAGCAAAGGCCCTCGAGCGGGATCAAGCCAACAAGATCAAGTTCACCGAGATCTTCGGTGGCTAAGACTTGATGGCGCAAGCCCAGAAATCAAAACTCCTCAATGGCGAGAGGATCTCTCTCGCCATTTTGGTTCTCTGCGCGACGCTCCTGTGCGGGTTGCCGCTCCTCCTCTTGTTCAAGATCGGATTGACACAGGACGGCGCGCTTGCTTTGGCGCCGCTGGCAGAAACCTTATCCAGCCGGTCTGTTCAAAGGGCGCTCTGGCACTCCATGGAAAGCAGCCTTTTGTCGGCGCTCGCGGCAACAGTCTTGGGAACAGTTCTGGCCCTGATTGTCGGACTGACAGATGTTCGCGCCAAGGGACTGCTCGTCTTTTTGATCCTCCTACCGATGATGATCCCGCCGCATGTCACGGCAATTGCCTGGATCCAGGCACTGGGGCCGGCAAGTCCGGTGCTTCGATGGATTGGGCTGGCACCCGAAATCGGGTCGACGCATCCGCTTTATTCACGCGAGGGTCTTGTTCTTCTTCTGACACTCCAGCACAGCCCCTTGGTCTTCCTGCTGGTTCGAGCAGCGCTCCGATCCTTTCCGAGGGAATTGTCTGATGCTGCGCGCGTGTCCGGCGCAGGGGCATTCCGTCTTTTGACAAGAATTACGCTGCCACTCCTCGCGCCAGCTTTGCTCGCCGGCTTCGCTCTTGCATTTATCGCAGCGCTTGGAAACTTCGGCATCAACGCGCTGATCGGCGTTCCGGCACGCTACACGACACTGCCGGTTCTGATTTGGCGAAGACTGGCGAGTTTCGGGCCGGATGTCCTCCCGAATGTCGCAATCATTTCGGTCATCCTGGCGCTGGTCGCTCTTGTAGCCCTCCTCATACAGGGGGTGTTGCAACGACGTATGCGCGCCAGCCTCATTGGCCTGCCGCAGGACCCGCTGGCAATCTCGCTTGGGTCAAAACGCAAATGGGTAGAAGCAGGTCTTTGGAGTTTTGTTGGCCTGGTTCTGTTGCTTCCCGCTGCATCGCTTCTGGCGACTTCCTTGGTGAAGACATACGGGCTCCCGCTTTCAGCAAGCACCGTGAATCTGGACAATTTCGCAGAAGTTCTCTGGCGCCAGTCTGTGACGCTAAGAGCCTTTGCGAATTCGACGCTGATTGCTGCCATTGCAGCGGGCGTCATCGCGGTCATCAGCATCTTCTTGGGGTACTTCCTAAGTCACCGGCATAAAATTTGTCGCCTTGCGGGGACCGCAACGGCCGCACAGGCAGAGATTGCTTTTGCCGTGCCCGGTCTGGTCCTATCCATCGCCTTTATTCTGGCGTTCATCCATCCGCTACCGTTCTTGAACATCTCCCTCTACAACACGCTTTGGATCATTTTGATTGCTTATATCTCCGCTTTTCTCGCGGTCGGATTAAAACCCGTTGCAGCTGCCTTTCTGCAGATGGACAGATCACTGGAAGACGCCGCCCGTGTATCCGGCGCGGGATTTTTTCGGCGCGTCCGGCGGGTATTTGCGCCGCTTGTTGCGCCGTCTGCAGCTTCCGGCGCCATTCTCGTGTTCCTCACTGCCTACAACGAGGTCACTGTCTCGGCACTTCTGTGGTCCACGGGAAACGAGACAATCGGAACCACCATTTTCAATTACGAAGATGGTGGTTACACAACGCTCGCAGCTTCCATGTCTGTGGTGGTTGTTCTGGCAACAATACTGGTCATGCTCGGCATGAATGGTCTGGCAAAACGCGTGCCCTCTGGAACGATCCCCTGGAAGGACTAGTATCAGTCTTAGAAAGTGTGAGATTTGAAGATCAGACAAACACGCAAAAGCGATATCTCAGCTCTTCAGGCCGTGGAGATTTCCGCGAGCAGAGCCTTTCTAGAAATCGAAGGATTGGAAACCTTCGCGGATGGCAGTTGCGCGACCGAAGAACAGCATATGTCTGCAATCGAACCAGGAACAAGTTGGACCGCGGAAACAGATGACGGACAACAGGTCGGCTTTCTGGCCGCGATCCCGGAAGACGACGCAATCCATGTCTATGAGATTTCCGTTCATTCCGATTACCAGAAACAGGGGATCGGCAAAGCGCTGATGGAATACGCTGAAGCCCATGCAAGAGCGCTCGGACTATTGGAAATGACATTAACGACGTTCAGGCACGTGCCCTGGAATGCGCCATTTTATGAAAGACTGGGGTTCCAGATCCTGAAGTTGGAAGAATGTGATGCGCGGCTTGGCAGCATCCTCGCGGAAGAACTCGGCCGCGGCTTGCCCTTGCCGGAACAACGCTGCGCAATGCGCAAGATCCTGACTTGAGCAGACCGATTAGTCCGGAAGGATCCATCCGCGAAGAATGTCCAGAAACAAGGTTTCATCGGGCACAGCCGGACGGTTGAGTGTCATCAATAGTGGCTCGGAAAGCCCATCGAAAGATACAAAAACTTCCCAGAAACCGCCGCGATAAATCGTCCGCTCAACGGTTGCTTTAAGACCGTGCCCACCAACAGATGGAACCAGGTGCTCGGGCCGCAGCATCAACGTTGCTGAACCGGTTGGGGTACCAGCAGCACAGTCGACGTCGACCCGGTGTCCGGCAAGTGTAACATTCGCGTGGCCGGCTTCGACATGGTTCACCTCAACGCCAACCAGACTGCTGCGCCCGATAAAGCTGGCAACCTTTCGCGATGTCGGCCGCCGGTAAAGCACATCCGGCTCGGCAACCTGCAAGATCTCGCCGTCCCACATAACCGCGACCTGGTCGGCGAGAGCCATCGCTTCGCGCTGATCATGGGTGATGAACAGTGTCGTCGCGCCACTGGCCTTATGGAAGGCTGCAAGCTCTTCCTCCATGGCACCGCGCAAATGCGGATCAAGGTTTGCAAGCGGTTCGTCCATCAACACCGTTTTTGCCCCTTGCGCCAAGCAGCGTGCCAACGCCACCCGCTGGCGCTGCCCGCCGGAAAGATCCGCAGGTTTGCGGTCACGAAACGGCGTCAGTTCAACGGTCTTCAAATGATCCGCGGTCCGGGCTTTGATCTCCGCCTTCTTCAAGCCAGACGTTTCCATCGGAAAGGCGACATTTTCAGCAACACTCATGTGTGGCCAGAGAGCGTAGGACTGGAATACGACGCCGGTTTGCCTCCGTTCCGGCTCCATATGGTAGCCGTCTCGAGCGACTGTTGCGCCGCCCAGCGCGATTTCTCCACTGTCGATCGGCTCAAGTCCGGCGATCGTACGCAACAGTGTGGACTTGCCGCAGCCGGAAGGACCAAGTACCACAAAAAATGTGCCCTCCGGGATCGAAAGAGATACGTCATTCAGAGCCTTGTGTGACCCGAACGACTTGGTAACGGACGCAATTTCAATAGACATATGACCCCGTTACCGGCTTCCTATGACAGCCGGATTACACCCGTTCATGGTCGCGTCGTTCACTTTCCGCGCAGTCTGAGGAGAAGGTCGACCTCTTCTTCTAGGGCACGTGCATAGGCACGTGAGGCCGGAGCGTTTTCGTGGGTCAGGGTTTCCTGCCGAAACAGACAATATGCGGCCAATCGCCAATGGTAGGCGGATCGTTCAGCCAAAAAACGATCAACAATCGCGCGGTCCGGATAATGCTCCAAAAACAGGTCCTCGGCATAAAGGACGAGTGGCTTCAGGCCATAAAGCGTGAGGAGACCGGGGGAGAGAAAACAAGCGATGTCTTCAACGGGATCGCCGAGACCAGCATATTGCCAATCGATCAAAGTGGGTCCTGCCGCCGTCATTTGCACTGTGCCGAGGCAAAGGGACCTGTGAATCAGGGTGCACCGCGGTGCCGCAGATACCACAATCGAACTGTCGTGGGGCCGGAGACGTTTCAAATTTGCAGCCCGGCGGCTATCCGGTATCTTTTCCAGAATAGCATCAGCATGAGCGAGCACCTGGTGATACCCGGACGGCACCATTCTGACTTCCTCTGGCGCAAGCTCCAGAGCTGCAAAGCGCCCAAGCAGCAGAGCCGCATCACGCACATCAATTTCAGCTTCCGAGCCGCGTTCATATCCATAAATCACCAAGGGCGACCCAGCTGGACTGTCCAGAAAACACTCCAAACGCGGCGCCAATCGATGACGCTCCAACAAGGTCAGGGCAGTCGCTTCTTCCTGGGGCAGCGTCGGATAGAGCGGATTGTTCTCAAGGCCAGGAAAATACTCCTTGATGACATAATCCCGTTCGCGCGTCTGGAGGCGCCAAAACCGATGTGTGTAGGAACTCGGAAGAGGTCGTAGTCGCGCTCCGCCAAGATCCCCGAACGGATAGCGGCCTTGCAAAAAGTCCAGCAATTCAGCGTCGGTCATCCTGTCAGTCACGCAACACCTTCAAAATTCACTTCATTTTTTTGAAGCCTTTGCAACGCAGACGTCAAGCTTCGTCAATAGCCGGGCAGAGCCGATTGACCGCCGGATCTGGAAATGTCGCGAAAGTGGCAACCGCCGTCGTTCTGAGACGCCGTAGAAAAATGACCCTCTCGATTAAGGTTGAACGACAGGTTTGGGCAGAGATCTGCTCACGGCCCCAAAATCTTTCACGCTCTGCGTATACGGCCTCGGAAAGGTGTCTCGCCATGTCCAGTCAGCTCGATCTTGTTGAGACCACCGAAGCGGCGCCGGTGAGGCGTGGCCGCCGCCGGCGCGGGGGTGGAGACAAAGCGGGCCCGGAGCTTTTCCCTCAAAAGCCTTTCAAACAACCCCGCCACATCTACAAGCCTGTGGAGGCTGTCTCCGCTGATGAGCTGGAGTCCATTCACGAAGCTTCAATGCGGGTGCTCGAAGACATCGGCATCGACTTCCTTCATGAGGAAGCAAAGGAAATCTTGAAGGCAGCTGGAGCGGATGTAACACCGGGATCAGACCGGGTTCGCATGGACCGGGCTATGGTTGAAGAGCTCGTCGGAAAAACGCCGAACCAGTTTACGGTTCATGCCAGAAATCCGGCGCATAATTTGACCCTTGGCGGCGATCATATTGCCTTCTCCTGTGTCGCAAGTGCACCGAACGCTGTCGACCGTGAGGGTGGGCGCCGCCCCGGAAACCAGACGGACTATCGCAATTTCCTGAAGCTTGCGCAGTTCTTCAACATCATTCACTGCGTCATGGGGTATCCGGTCGAACCGGTCGACATACACGCCTCTGTCCGGCATCTGGATTGCGTGTCCGACATGATCCGCCTGATGGACAAGGTGTTTCACATCTATTCGCTCGGCAAGGAGCGGAATCGCGACGGCCTAGAGATGACCCGCATCGCGATGGGGTTATCGGAAGAAGAGTTCCGCAAGACCCCGAGCGTTATCACAATCATCAATTCTTCCTCCCCGCTTCGGCTCGATACGCCAATGCTCCAGGGCCTTATCGAAATGGCACGGGCCGGACAAGTGAGCGTTCTGACACCGTTCACGTTGGCCGGCGCAATGGCTCCTGTGACGGTCGCGGGAGCATTGACACTCCAAAATGCCGAAGCACTCGCCGGCATCGCGTTCACCCAGATGGTCAATCCCGGCGCGCCGATAGTCTATGGCGGTTTTACCTCGAATGTGGATATGAAATCCGGCGCACCGGCCTTCGGAACGCCGGAATATATCAAGGCCGCCCTTGTCAGCGGACAGCTTGCCCGGCGCTACGGTCTTCCCTTCCGAACCTCCGGCGTGTGCGCGGCAAATACGGTCGACTATCAGGCTGCACTTGAAACGACACTGTCGGAATGGGGTGCGATCAATGGCGGCGGCAACCTGATCAAGCATGCCGCTGGATGGCTCGAAGGGGGGCTATCGGCCGGGTTTGAGAAGTTCATCACGGACATCGACCTCCTCCAGATGCTAGCCGAATATCTGACGCCCCTCGATGTGTCGGAAGAGGCGCTTGCCATCGAGGCCATCCGCGACGTGGGCCCGGCAGGACACTTCTTTGGAACCGAGCACACTCAGGCGCGCTACAAGGATGCATTCTACGCTCCGATCGTGTCCGATTGGCGCAATTATGAGACTTGGCAAGAAGCTGGGAGCCCGGTCGCCTACGACAAGGCGAACACGCTCTACAAGAAGGCACTTGAGGCCTACGAAGCCCCGGCACTTGATCCTGCAATCGATGAAGAACTCTCTGCCTTTGTCGCAAAACGCAAGGAAGAAGGCGGCGCGCCAACCGACTTCTAACGAGCCAATTTTGACATGCCGCGCTTTAAGCGGATGAAACTGACTTTTTGGAGCAATTGAGAATGAAGTCCCATACTCAGGTCGTCGTGATTGGTGGCGGTGTCGTTGGCTGCAGTGTGCTCTATCACTTGACCAAGCTTGGCTGGAAGGACGTGGTCCTGGTCGAGCGGAGCGAACTCACATCAGGTTCCTCTTGGCACGCGGCGGGCGGCTTTCACACCCTCAACGGTGACCCGAACGTCTCCCAGCTTCAAAGCTACACGGTCGATCTCTATAAGGAACTGGAAGAGATCTCGGGCCAGTCCTGCAGTTTGCATCTGACCGGTGGCGTGATGCTGGCAGACACTCCCGAGCGGATGGATTTTTTGCGCCTCGCCCAGGCCAAGGGCCGGTACCTCGGCATGGATCTGGAACTGATCTCGGTCTCTGAGGCGAAGAAGATGTTTCCGATCCTCGATGAGAAATACTTCATCGGCGCCTTGTGGGATCCGATCGAAGGGCATCTCGATCCTTCGGGCACCACCCATGCCTATGCAAAGGCCGCGCGGATCAATGGCGCTGAGATCTATCGGCATACCAAGGTCGAGGAGATGGTGCAGACCCCGGAAGGTACCTGGGATGTCATCACGGACAAAGGCACCATCCGGGCTGAACATGTCGTCAACGCGGGCGGTCTCTGGGCCCGTGAATGCGGCCGCATGGTCGGGATAGAATTGCCGGTGCTCGCCATGGAACACATGTACCTCCTCACCGATGAGATGCCGGAAGTCGTTGCGCATAACGAGGCAACCGGCAAGGAGCTGATTGGCGTCCTTGATTTTGGCGGTGAAATCTACACCCGCCAGGAAGGCAAGGGCATGCTGCTCGGCACTTACGAGCAAAATTGCCGCCCCTGGAGCCCGAAAGAAACGCCATGGGATTTCGGGCACGAACTCTTGGCACCGGACCTTGACCGGATCTCTCCGGAACTCGAAGTCGGCTTTGAGCATTTCCCGGCCCTGCAAAACGCCGGTATCAAGCAGATCATCAATGGACCCTTCACTTTCGCCCCGGACGGCAATCCATTGGTTGGCCCGGTGCGGGGCCTCAAGAACTACTGGGTTGCTTGCGGCGTCATGGCCGGCTTCAGCCAGGGCGGCGGCGTCGGGCTGACACTTGCCAACTGGATGATCGACGGCGATCCGGGCTACGACATCTGGGGCATGGATGTGGCCCGGTACGGTGACTGGGCGACGCTTGCCTATACGAACAAGAAAGTTCAGGAGAACTACAGCCGCCGGTTCCGCATCCGCTTTCCGAATGAAGAATTGCCTGCCGGGCGGCCGCACCAAACAACACCGCTCTACGACAAGATGTTGGCGCAAGGGGCTATCATGGGCGACAGCTGGGGGCTTGAAACTCCCCTCTGGTTTGCGCCCGATGGCGAGACAGCTGAAGATGTCGTCTCGTTCCGGCGATCCAACGACTTTGACGCGATTGGAGCGGAATGCCGGGCGGTACGAACCGGAGTTGGTATTACAGAAATCGCCAACTTCGCGAAGTACAAGATCACCGGCGCAGGAGCTGAAGATTACCTGTCCTACCTGATGACCAACACCATGCCGAAGGTGGGACGGATTGTGCTGACACCGATGCTGAACGAAGCCGGCAAGCTGATCGGCGACTTCACCATCGCCCGCGCCAGTGACGAGACGTTCTACATGTTCGGGTCAAGTCAAGCCGAAGTCTATCACATGCGGTGGTTCGAAAAGCATCTGCCGGATGATGGCAGCGTAGCGATTGAAGCCATCAACCTTGGCTGGGTGGGTCTTTCCATTGCAGGTCCAAAGGCCCGCGATGTCCTTGCGAAAGTGGCCGGGGACAATGTCTCCAATGACGCTTTCCGGTTCATGGACTTCCGCGAAATGGATGTTGCCAACGCGCCCTGCAAGGTCAATCGGATCAGCTACACCGGTGACCTCGGCTACGAGATCTGGATGACACCGGAATACGAGCGTCAGGTGTACATGGCTCTAATGGAAGCCGGGGAGGAATTCGGCATCCAAAACTTTGGCATGCGCGCGCTGCTCGCCATGCGCCTGGAAAAGAACTTCGGGACCTGGTTCCGGGAGTTCCGCCCGATTTATGGTCCGTTCGAAGCCGATCTCGGGCGGTTCGTAAAACTCGGCAAAAACAACTTTATCGGCCAGGAAGCCGCGCGCAGGGAATACGAGGATGGGCCGAAACGATCCCGGGTTTCCTTCGTCGTCGATGCACTCGATGCCGATGTGATGGGCGATGAACCGATTTGGCACGAGAACGATGTGATCGGCTGGATCACGTCGGGCGGCTACGCACACCATGTCGAGAGGTCTTTGGCTCAGGGCTATGTCCCCAGTGAGTTTGCGGGAAACACGGATGACGGAGCCTTCGAGATCGAAATTCTCGGAGAGCGCCGCAAGGCCACCCTCATCACGGATCCATTGTTCGATCCCAAAGCGGAACGTATGCGGATGTAGACGGGACACGGCATTTGCGGGATTGACCAATTGGCGGAGGAGAGCAGGCGGTCATGAATACGGAACACTTTGGCCGGCACCGGCGAAAAATCATGCCGGCCGTCTTGCCCGATCATCCTGGTGATGCAGCCGGATACGAGGCGCTGTCGGCCTACGCGACTGAAAAAGCCTCTGTGCTCAATCGTCATGTCCTTGGATATGGTGAGCTTGCAGAAACCGAGTGGTCAGCGCTTGGCCTTGCCGCACCTGACCTGGATGCCGTTCGCGAATACCGGCTTCAACGGATTCGCCAACAGCTCCAGGCCTTCGATTTAAGCGCAGCCATACTGTGTGACCCGCTGAACGTTCGGTATGCGACCGACAGCACCAACATGCAGGTCTGGAGCACTCATAATGCAGTGCGCTACACGCTTGTGACGCTGAAAGGCCCGGTCATCGCCTTCGACTTTCACAACTGCGAACACCTGTCCGCGCATAACATGCTCGTTGATGAAGTCCGCCACGGTGTGCCCTGGTTCTATTTTGAATCCGGACCGCGGTCTGCGGAACTTGCGAAGAAGTGGGCTGATGAGCTGGCCGATCTGATCAAGACTTATTGTGGCCCAAACGCTCGAATCGCCGTCGACAAATGCCGCCGGGAAGGCGTTGCAGCACTTCAAGGCCATGGTTTGACGCTGCATGACGGTGAAGAGATCATGGAACTTGCCCGTGCCGTTAAATGCTCCGACGAAATCAAGGCGATGCGCCGGTCCATTGCTGCCTGTGAAGCTGCAATGTCGGAAATGGAAGCGGCCCTCCGGCCGGGCATGACGGAATGGGATCTTTGGTCATTGCTGCATGCGGGGAATATCCGTCGCGGCGGCGAGTGGATTGAAACACATCTGCTCGCTTCCGGCCCACGCACTAATCCCTGGTTTCAGGAAGCTTCAGCACGTGAAATCCAATCCGGTGAGCTGGTCGCCTTCGACACCGATCTTGTTGGGCCCTACGGCATGTGCTGCGACATTTCCCGCACGTGGCTGTGCGGCGTCGGACAACCGACCAACGAGCAGAGATCGCTCTATCAAATGGCGGTGGATCAGATTGAAGCGAATATAGAAATGCTCGCACCAGGGCGCAGTTTCTTCGAGCTTTCACACAGCGCCAAGAACCTACCGGAAGACTATCAGGCGAATCGATACTCGGTTCTGTTTCACGGTGTTGGCCTGTGTGATGAATACCCGGCAGTCCCCTACCCCGCAGACTGGGCGAGCGGAGGATACGATGGGGTACTGGTACCTGGAATGGTGGTCTGTGTGGAAAGCTATGTTGGCCGCCACGGCGGGCATGAAGGCGTAAAGCTGGAGGAGCAACTGCTCATCACAGAAACTGGCTATGAACGCCTCAGCACGTATCCATACGATGCCCGATTGATGGGCCGTCAGATCTGACGGCCTATTCCAACCACCATTATTTCAGACGGACTATCTTGGCACCAAGGCCACGCACGTAGTCATCTTGGCTCATGACGACCACGTTGGTCTCATTAATTTCTGTTTGCCGCAGCTCCAGCGGAGTCTTGCCACCGGGATTGATGATCACTTTGCGGGTTGGCGGCAGACCACGGAAAACCAACACGCCCGCTTCCTTGGTCACGATGGCGCCGTACGGCTCGTCATGAAGAATACGGGTTGTGTCGCCCGCATAAGCCGATCCGGCAACAACGATCGCCGCCGTAGCGACAATAGTTTTTGTCAGGATATTCATTTGAGCGCCTCTTCGCTGAACACACCTTTGCAATTCGCGAAAGAGTAACTCTTTGTTAACCATGTGGCGATGTGTTTTTACGATCTGTTAACTTTATGGTTAATGTTATCCGGATGCGAGCGCACCGCCAAGCGTGATCTCCTTGAAACACTCCTCCACATGCTCGGCAAAGGCATGGGTCGCGCGCCCAGCGCGCGGACGTTGTTTCATGACGATATGATAGTCGCCAATCTTTGGCAGTCCGTGACGATCATCCAGCACTTGCAGAGGTGGCTCTACAACACTGGCCGGAAACGGTGCAACTGCGAGATCCGCCAACAAAGCCGCCTCCTGCCCCGCGCTGTGAAAGCTTGTGTATGAGATGCGATAGGGTTTCTGCGCCCCATCCAGCGCAATCCGGGCCGCACGCCGCCATGGACACCCTGGGGTCGACACGGCCAATGGAAGCGGGTCTCGGTCGTAGGCAATCCCCCCCTCCAAACCCACCCATACAAGTGGTTCGGAAAACACAACATCCGTTCCCGTTGGCATCGGTGCTCCAGGACGGACCGTTGACAGCACAAGATCCAATTCGCCCTTGCGAATTTTATCATCCAACGCCGGACTGCCGTCCAGATGCACGTCGACATTCACGCCGGGATGAGACCGGGCAAAGCGGGACAGGAAATTTGGCAAGAAGCGTGTCCCAAAATCCGCCGGTGCGCCGAACCGCACTTCACCCTCGACAGATGGCGAAACAAACAGACTCACAGCCTCTTCGTTCAACATCAATATCCGGCGAGCGTATCCCAGCAATGCCTCGCCTTCTGAAGTTAACCGCACAGCGCGACCCTCCCTTGCAAAAACTGCAACGCCGAGAATGGTTTCCAACTTCTTAATCTGCATGGAAACGGCAGATGGCGTCCGGCCAATCAGGTCAGATGCTTTTGAAAAGCTTGAGGTTTCAGCGATGACAAGGAACGTTCGATAAAGATCCATATCGATCAGTTCAGTTCCTGTCCCTGGCAATTTTTCCATAGGTGAATTCCGGATTTTCTGAGTTCAATTTTTTTGAACAAACCGATGAATACTATTCGATTGATTGAACCGCAAGTTATGCCCATATAGCAGTCAAGCGGCCCGTTATTTAAGCAGCGGACCGCACTTTCAAAATCAAACTCCGAACTGAACTCAGGATTGGGAAGATCATGACCTATCTTGCACAAGCCCTCGGCACCAACCTCATGGGTGTTGTCTCCGGCCGCTCCGCTGCTGAACTCGCCCGTATGAACCAGACTCTGCGTCTGGGCGAAGCTGCAAAAGCTCGTATCCTCGGCCGCTAATTGCCGAGTGGAAGCATCAAACAAGGACGGAGTAGTTTCGCGCCCTTGCATCAGCTTCCATATCCAGAATGACTTGATAGTCAGCCAAAGACAGTTTTGAAAAGCCGCAAATGCGAAGGCGTTTGCGGCTTTTTTCTGTCTGCGGATTTGAAAGAACACGAGACACCGCGGCGGATATCTCCGCATGTGTTTCCGCGCCCAGATGCATTGAGGTTATGAACGGCAAACCTGGAACTTGCGCGGTTTGCGCTAAAGCGCGCAGTTGGTTGGCAAGCCCAGGCTTTTCTTGTTCAGCAAGGGCCCAGCACACCCCGTCAATTGCCGCAACATCAGCCCGCCCCTTGGCAACAGCGTCCATCGACGCCAAGTGACCACCACTTTCTACGACGCTTTCAAAGTAGGGGCCCCCATCCGACATCGGTGCGATGGTATCTCGAAACGCATTCATGCCAGATTGACTGTCCGGACCGTTGAAGACAGCGCGCGCTCCCTTCAGATCGGCCAAAGATTGAAATGGGTTGTTTTTCTTGACCACAATCTGGCTGCAATACTTAGCACCAGTACATCCAGTGGCCCTGTAGTGCGGCGCCCCGAGAAGATGGACCTTGCCAGCCAGTTTGTGCGTGAGGGGATACCCGCAGGTCTGTGCGAGAAGCAAGGCCGGATCAGTCCACAAATCATAAAGACTAATCTCAGGATCCCAGGGTTCCAAAGCAGACGGCGCAATCGCCAGCGCGCTGCAGATTTCATCCGTCAGCGCTGCTTCTATTTCTTGTGTTTCACTAGCCACTTCCGGCCAATCGTACATCGGCAACCGAACCGGCCGAAATTGTCTTTGGGTCATAATGGTGGCAGTGCGCGACCGGCGTCGGCATTCCGAACGAGAGGATGTGGAACAGGTTCCTTGACCTTGAAAAGGAAAGCTTTGGCCATTTGCAGATAACTCTTGAACACATACCCCTGATTGCGCGCCTGCCATTCGTCCCGAGCGTCGTGGTACAACTTTGGAAGCGTATACCAAGGCGCCCGTGGGTGCGAATGGTGCACAATATGTAGATTGTTGTTCAAGAAAAGCAGCGAAAATAGCGGGCAAAACTCTACGATCACAGATCGCGCCTCGGCATTTTCGTGAGCCCTGTGCTCTGCGTAAGTGCGCAACATCAACAAGCTCATTCCGGGATAGGCTACTCCAAATATGTAAAGCCAGAGGGGGATGCCGCCAACAAACGATAAGAACGCCAGCACGAGAAGCAGGCCCACCAGATGATGCGCCCATGCTCTTGCAACACCGCTGTCTCCGGACGCTACTGCGCGAATTTCCGATCCATAGAACCCGACCAAAGACACAGCCGGACCAATCAGCAAGCGGCCGGCAAGTGTGTTGTTCAAGGTCAATACAAGTCGCAAGGCCCAAGGCATTTTCTGCCAGTCTCCCCAGGCGAGGTAAAAACTCTCCGGGTCATCGTAAGGGTCCGTCAACCGGTCATCATTGTGGTGGCGCAAGTGCAGCGTCTTGAACCGGCGATACGGGATAAACAGCCCGAAAGAACAATAAATCAGGGCTTCATTGAGCCCCGCATTTCGGGTCGGATGGCCATGCAGGACTTCATGCTGAAGGGAAGATTGAAGCGTCACAAGCAGGGCAGCCAGCGGACAGACGATCCAGCCTCCCCAGTCCGAATAAAACGAAATGACCAAAGTCCAAGCCGCCGTGGTGGCTATAATCAGCGCCAACGTCGGCCACTCGCAGGATTTCCCAAGCGGCACGCTTTCCCCCAAATAACTGATACATTTTGAAAAACCGAAATGGTTTGGGGAGGATGCAGAGTTGGTAATTTGCATTCAACGAGAGACTTGGGAACAAAGTCTACAAAGTATAATTTTCAAAACGTAATGATGCATTTTTTCTATTTTGCTGAATAATTTCTGCAAGTAAGCCATATCGAGACGTTTGTGATGACCGAAAAGCGACAGTCGTAGCCGGATTTCTTTCTGGACAAATCAAGCCACGGGTCATGATCTTGTCATCGCTGTACTGGAGACCATCATGAACGCCCAATCAAACGCCGCTAAAGCTTTGCAATTCGATGCCGTTATCATCGGAGCCGGGGTCATCGGTTGCGCAATCGCATTCAATCTCGCCAAACGTGGCTATCGTACGCTGAACATCGACAAATTACCCGCCGCTGGCTACGGCTCTACATCCAGTTCTGCAGCCGTTATCCGGACGTATTATTCAACCCTTGATGGGTCAGCGATGGCCTATGAGGGCTACCACACCTGGAAAAACTGGCCCTCTTATCTGGAAAGCGATGATGCCTCCGACCTTGCCCGGTTTATCGAAACCGGCACACTCGTCATGAAAACCGAAGCCAATGGATATTTGGCAAAGGTTCTCAAAAGTGCAGACCAGCTGGGCATTTCCTATGAGCATTGGACTGCTGATCAAATCCGAGACGCGATGCCGGGCTATGACCTTCAGCGCTTTGCGCCAGCCAAGTCTATGGAAGACGACACCTTCGGCCAGCCAGCTGGCGGCGAGATTTCAGGCGGAGTTTATTTCCCGTTTGGAGGGTATGTCGACGACCCGCAGCTCTCGGCCCGTAATCTGAAGGATGCGGCTGAAAAACACGGTGCCACCTTCATGTTCAAGACTTCGGTGACCGAGATATTGGTCGCAGAAAATCGCGTGACTGGCGTTGAGCTGGAAACTGGACAACAAATCTCTGCGCCAATCGTCGTGAATGCTGCCGGCCCGCATTCCGGTAAGGTGAACTCCCTGCTGCCAATCGATCCCGGCATGACAATCCGGACCCGCCCCCTTCGGCAAGAAGTGGTTCAAATATCTCCACCCAGCGATCTGGGCTATTCGCGGGAAGGTCTGATCGTATCCGACAACGACGTTGCCTGTTACATAAAGCCTGGAAGCGGCGGCCAACTGATGATCGGCAGTGAAAACCCGGCCTGCGATGCACCGCATGAAGTCGATCCGGACGATTTCTCCAGAGACTTAAGCGACCGCGCACTCACGTATGCTTACCGCTATTCCCAAAGACTGCCGAACCTGGGCGTTTCACAACACCCGGTCGGCATTGCCGATCTGTACGACGCGACGGACGACTGGCTGCCCATTTACGACTGCACCGATGTTGGAGGCTACTATCTTGCAATCGGAACCAGTGGCAATCAATTCAAGAATGCCCCTGTGGCCGGTGAGCTGATGGCCGAACTGATCGGCTATTGCGAAACCGGCAATGCTCACGATGAAGCCCCTCTGCAGTTTCGATTGCCAAACATCGGTTACACGATTAACACGGCGACTTTCTCCAGAAAGCGTCCGGTCAATCAGGACAGCTCGTTCTCGGTGCTCGGGTAATACATCATCGACCGCTTTCCCTTGGCGCGCACTGCCAAATCAGGTTATGGAGGCAGCTCGATTGTAGATCCCGGAGATACGATTTGGCTTGGTCGCCTCAACAAGACACCGCCTTGAAGGACGCCGCAGCTTGGCTGAAACGCGGCGACCGGCAGGTATTCAGGCTGTTCGGGTTTGCAGGCACCGGAAAGACCACGCTAGCGCGGCATCTGGCTGAGGACATTGACGGAGACGTCTGCTTCGGGGCTTTCACAGGCAAAGCAGCACATGTTTTGCGCCAAAAAGGCTGTGAAGATGCCGGCACCATTCATTCCCTGATCTATCGCCCCCGTTCCGCCAAGGAAGAAGAAGCCGTCGATGACGATGAGGAAGACGCCGGCCCGCAGTTTGCCATCAAGCGGGACAGTGCGGCGGCCACGGCCCGGCTGATCGTTATCGATGAATGCTCTATGGTCGACGAGGAGCTTGGCCGCGATCTTCTGTCGTTCGGCACGCCTGTTCTGGTTCTAGGCGACCCGGCGCAGCTCCCACCAGTTAAGGGCGGAGGCTTTTTCACGGAGGCCGAGCCGGACATCATGTTGACGGAAGTCCATCGCCAGGCGCAGGACAATCCCATTGTTCGCATGTCGATGACCATCCGCGACGGCGGCAAATTGGACTACGGTGATTTCGGCGAGAGCAAAGTGATCAACCGCCGCCAGATCGACAAGGATCAGATCCTTACCGCCGATCAGGTTTTGGTCGGGACGAACAAGACGCGTCGGCTCTACAACAGCCGCATTCGTGAACTGAAGGACTTCACTACGCCGATGCCGGCCGTTGGTGACAAACTGGTTTGCTTGCGCAACGACAAAACCAAAGGTTTGCTGAATGGCGGCCTCTGGACGGTGAAACGCCTGCGGCAGCCGCGCGGAAACACCTTGCGCTTCGACGTGGTGTCGGAAGACGAGCTCATCAAAACGGCGGTGAAGGTCAAGGTTCTTCCGGCCATGTTCGAGGACGGGGCTGAGAGCATTCCATACGCCATCCGGCGCAAGGCGGATGAATTCGATTATGGTTACGCCCTGACGGTTCACAAGGCGCAAGGGTCACAATGGGACGATGTCGTGCTGTTTGACGAAAGCTGGGCCTTCCGTGAGCACCGGGACCGCTGGCTTTACACGGCCGTGACCCGCGCGGCCGAACGGATCACTGTCGTAAAGTGAATTCTGGAAAATCTTCGAAATCAAACGGTGTTGCAGAGGGCAATGCCTTGACCGCCGTTTCGACAAACTGGTCTATCCGGACCTTATTTGCTCCGGTTCGAGCCAGAATGGACACGGCCCCAAGCTGACCATCGACGTAGGTCGCCAGGGCATCGATGTCAGCGTCGTCTCCCAACTCGCCAGAGTCGACGGCCTTCAACAAGCGGGTCCGGATACCCTCGTATCTCGTCTGCCCCAGATCCGACAACAGAACCTTGTGCTTTTCTGTTCCATAGGCGTTTTCAACCTGTGCGTTGAAAAGGAAACAGCCCAGCGGCGTGGCCCTGTCCGCGGCAAGATACCCGACGGTCTGGATAAGGTTCCGAATATCGATGAGATAGTGTTTTTCAGCCCTCATCAACGGGCCAAAAACCGTATCGCCGTAGCAGTCGAAATAATGCAGAAGCGATTTTTCAAACATCGCTTCCTTGTCACCAAAAGCGGCATAGAGACTGGGCTTCGCCATCCCCGAAGCATCGACAAGATCATTCATGGATGTCGCCTTGTAGCCGTTCTGCCAGAACGCGCGCATGATGCCATGTAAAGCGTCTTGCGTTTCAGTTTTCCGCGGTCGGCCTCTTGTCACACCCACATCTCCACTTGCCAATGTCTGCTCACAACGTCAGCGTCCAAACCAACGATGAGCCGAAAGAACCAACTCTCTTCGAACGCACTTTGTTTTCCAACGCGCAAAGCAGCATTATTCGCTATTCAGCACTGTTGAAACTACCAAATAACAGCGGCGCAAGAATACGCAAAACTAAGCAAATCGTTCGATTGTTGAAATTTTACGCAATATTACCGACCAATTGCCGAACAAAACTGCACTCTTTACGCGATTTTTATCAAATATCCATCTTGAGTTTTTGCGGTCCAGGTCTGTTGCTGGGCGTTCAATGGTTTCCGATTTGGAAGCGCATGGCGATCGACACACCAGATATCGAGAATTGCCAGTGGATCATAGATCGGACCTCTTTTGCGCGGAGAGTGTCCGAATTATCGTCCCTGTCTCGTTTCCAGTCCTGAAAGTGTAGACCCAGATGACAAGCGTCGCTGCTCCAGACCCGACATCCCAGAAGTCCGCAAATTCCCTCCCCGCAGAAACGGCGCTGCGGATCGCAAGAAGAATTGCAGACGAAATCGGCTGCCAGGCCGGTCAGGTGAATGCAACTGTTCAGCTGCTGGACGAAGGATCGACAGTGCCGTTCATCGCCCGGTACCGGAAAGAGGCCACTGGCGGACTGGACGACAGCCAACTGCGCAAGCTCGAGGAGCGGCTGATTTACCTGCGCGAACTTGAAGACCGGCGCGGTGCCATCACCCGGTCCATCGATGAGCAGGGCAAGATGACCGAGGCCCTCGCTGCAAGCATTCAGGCAGCCGAGACCAAGTCGCAGCTCGAAGACATCTACCTGCCCTTCAAAAAGAAGCGCCGCACCAAAGCTCAGATTGCGCGGGAAGCCGGACTGGAACCGCTCGCGGACCTGCTGCTGGCCGATCCAGGAAAAACACCGGAAACGGAAGCTGCAGGTTTCATCGACGATGCCAAGGGCGTTGCGGATACGAAAGCCGCGCTTGACGGCGCGCGCCAGATCCTCATGGAACGGTTTGCAGAAAATGCCGAGCTCGTCGGACGGCTGCGCCGGTATATGGAAGAGCGCGGTGTGGTACAGTCGAAGCTGATCGACGGCATGGGCGACAAGGGTGCAAAGTTCGCCGATTATTTCGACTATTCGGAGAGCTGGTCCAAAATCCCGAGCCACCGGGCGCTTGCCCTTTTCCGTGGCCGCAATGAAGGCATTCTGTCTGTCGATCTGACAGTCGACGCCGATGATCCGGCGCCGATCCTGCCAGCCGTGAAGATGGTCGCAGACACCTACGGCATCGCCGATCGCGGCCGCCCGGCCGACAAATGGCTGATGGATGTCGCCCGCTTTGCCTGGAAGGTCAAACTAGCCCTTCATCTGGAACTCGACCTGATGGGTGTCCTTCGGGACAAGGCGGAAGAAGAAGCCATTCAGGTGTTTGCCAAGAACCTCAAGGATCTGCTGCTTGCCGCTCCTGCCGGCTCAAAAGCAACGCTCGGCCTGGACCCGGGCATCCGGACCGGGGTCAAGGTTGCCGTGGTCGACGAAACCGGCAAGCTGATCGACACCGCAACGATCTATCCATTCCAGCCGCGCAATGATCTTTCCGGATCCCGCAACACACTTCTGGCACTGATTGCAAAGCACAAGGTCGGCCTGATCGCCATCGGCAACGGTACGGCGAGCCGGGAGACCGACAAGCTGACCGGCGACGTCCTGGCCGATGTTCCGGCGGCTCAGCGACCGGTAAAGGTGATCGTCAACGAGGCAGGTGCGTCGGTCTATTCCGCGTCGGAATTGGCCGCGAAGGAAATGCCGGACGTTGATGTCTCCCTGCGCGGGGCCGCGTCGATTGCCCGGCGCCTCCAGGATCCTTTGGCAGAACTCGTCAAAATCGAGCCGAAGTCCATTGGTGTTGGGCAGTACCAGCATGACGTCAACCAGACGAAACTTGTCCGTGCCCTGGATGCAGTTGTCGAAGACGCGGTGAACGCAGTTGGTGTTGATCTCAACACCGCCTCGCCGGCGCTTCTTTCCCGGATTTCCGGTCTGTCCGATAGCCTTGCAAAAGCGGTCGTTGAACATCGCGATACAATCGGCCGGTTTGACAAGCGCTCGCAGTTGAAGGACGTACCGCGTTTGGGTGCAAAGGCGTTTGAACTCTGCGCCGGCTTCCTGCGCATCAACGATGGAGCCGAACCTCTCGATTCGTCCTCGGTTCACCCGGAAGCCTATCCGCTCGCCAAGCGCATCGTGAAAGCCTGCGGCAGGGATGTTCGCCAGTTGATGGGCGACAGCAGCATTCTGCAGAACCTGGAACCGAAAGACTTCATCGACGAGAAATTCGGATTGCCAACGGTCAAGGACATCCTGTCCGAACTTGAAAAGCCGGGCCGCGATCCGCGCCCCGAATTCAAGACCGCAGCCCTTCAGGATGGTGTCGAGGAAATCTCGGATCTGAAACCGGGCATGAAACTGGAAGGCACGGTGACCAACGTCACGAACTTCGGTGCCTTCGTTGACGTAGGGGTACACCAGGACGGTCTGGTTCATGTCTCCCAGCTTGCGGACAAGTTCGTTGATGATCCGCACACGGTCGTCAAAGCGGGTGACATCGTCAAGGTCACCATTCTGGAAGTCGACATTCCGCGCAAACGCATTTCAATGACAATGAAGTCACAGGCCGATTATCAGGGACAAAAGGAACGGAATGCGCAAAACCGGTCGGGTGGTGCTGGCGGGAAAGGATCAGGTGGTGGCCGGGGCCCGGCTAACGCCTCACGCGGTGGCAAGGGCGGCCCTCAAAAGTCCTCCGGCAATGACGGCGGAAACAACGCCATGGCCGCGGCTCTTGCGGCAGCCATGAACAAGAAGCGTAAGTAGCAACTTTGGTACTTGTCAAAACCGGTCGGCGCGAAATGGATTCGGGTCGACCGAAGGCGCTGCACCGTCGATCATGTCGGTGATCATCTCCCCGGTCACTGCGGCTTCCGTCAGACCATGATGGGCATGACCAAAGGCGTAATAGACCCCATCAGCCTGTAGCGCAGGACCAATGACAGGCAGACTGTCTGGAATAGACGGACGGAAGCCCATCCAGCGCTTGCCCCCTTCAGTCTTCAGATCCGGAAAGAAGCGTCGCGCTTTGGCAACCATGGCATCAACCCGCTTCCAGTTCTCAGGCAGGTCCAATCCGCCGAACTCGACGGCTCCGCCGACCCGCAATCCCGTGGACAGGGGCGACAGGACAAAACCATGTCCTGGCAACATGATGAAGCGGTTGACGGTGACACCGGGCTCCGGGATCGTGATGTTGTAGCCTCGCTCTGTATCCAATGGGATCTTGTCACCAAGTTGTGCCGCAAGTTTTTTGGACCAGGCACCACAAGCGATGACCAACCGATCCGGATGAGCGGTTCGGCCATCTGCAAGCGTCAATTCCGGGCCTGAAGAGCCGGACTGAACGTTCACGACATCCCCGACATCGAAAGAAACGCCCTGGCTTTTCAACCAATCGGCCAGAGACAGGCACAACAGTTTCGGATCATCAACCTGCGCCCATTCTGGTACGAGGGCACCGCCCACAACGCGATCAGACAATGCCGGCTCCATGTCTCTGATCGCCGTAAGATCGAGCTCCTGAACATCAATGCCGAAGGCGCGCTGTTCCTCCCATCCCGAATGCGCATCTTTTAGTGAACTGGCGGTATCGAACAGCTCCAGACAACCATCCTTGCGCACTTGATTGTGCGTTCCGGAAACCCGCCACAAACGCTCCCACGACGGCCAGGCTTCGGCATTGAGTGCGGCCAAAGCCTCAGTGCTGCGTTTCATCTGGCTGTGATTGGAGGCCGCCATGAAACGGAGCATCCATGGCAAGATCTTGACGGCATAAGCCGGGCGAACAGTCAGCGGCCCAAGCGGATCCATCAACCATTTGATCGCCTGTTTCCAAAGGCCGGGACTCGCGAGCGGGGCGACATCAGTCCATGCAATCGCACCGGCATTGCCCTGGCTCGCGCCAGCCGCTGGTCCTTCGCGATCGAGGATTGTGACACGGTATCCGCGTTGCAGGAGATTTGCCGCCGTCGCCAGCCCAATGATGCCGGCTCCGACGATAGTGACGTCAGGTTTGCTCATGCATCCCTTCAATCAACCCAAACCGGATTTTGCAAGCCAAGTATCGGGTTTAAAGCGCGCGTTACCGGTTAAGCCTCAGAGGGTTTCAGGGCTTCCTTCTCCGACGTTTTTGATTGCAGGAGCCAAGAGAACACCGCAAGGGCAAGCGCCGCCCCGATCAGCTGGGCAACAATAAACCCAGGCACATCAACCGGCCGGATGCCTGCAAAGGTATCGGTAAACGCACGGGAGATCGCGACCGCCGGATTGGCGAAGGATGTGGAAGCGGTGAACCAGTAAGCTGCGGTGATGTAGAGCCCTACCAGCCACGGCACCGCATCAGCGCGGAACCGGATACCCGCCAAGATACTTGCAAGCAGGCCAAATGTGGCGACCACCTCTGCGACCCATTGGGCACCGCCGGTTCGAACCGTGGTCGATGCCTGCCAGACCGGCAATTCAAACATCACATGCGCGATCAGCGACCCGCAAATGCCGCCGAGGATCTGAACAGCGACATAGGCTGCGGCCACCGGAATTGTCAGTTCACGCTTCAACCAAAACACAAACGTGACCGCCGGATTGAAGTGCGCCCCCGAAATTGGTCCGAACAAGGTGATCAGGACCACCAAGATCGCACCGGTCGGGATCGTGTTGCCCAGAAGGGAGACCGCAACATCCTCGGACAAATTGTCTGCCATGATGCCGGACCCGACAACGGTTCCAACCAGCATCGCGGTTCCAAGCGCTTCAGCGACGAGACGCCGTGAGAGAGAGAATTCTGACATGAGGTGTAATCCTAGTCGTCGGCCGAGGCGCCGATAGCGGAGAGTTGGTTTTTTCCGTCAGCTGCGGAGAAGACATCATCGCCAAGCGCGAGCATCGCACCGATGCGGCGCTCAAGACGGTCATAAGCAAGGTCGAAAGCCTCAGCGCGGGTCGCATCATCGCCCTCAACGGAGGCCGGATCGGCAATACCCCAATGCACGACAAACGGATGCCCCGGCCAAACCGGGCAGGCCTCTCCGGCTGCACTGTCACAAACAGTGATGATCAGATCCATTTTAGGTGCACCCACACCGGCAAACTCTTCCCAGCTCTTCGATCTAAAGCCGTCTGTCGGCAGGTTCTTGCGCTGCAGGCAGGAGATTGCGTCGGGATTGACCATGCCCCGCGGTGTCGAGCCCGCTGAATACGTGTTGAATTTTCCCTCGCTCATATGGCGCAGGATCGCTTCGCCTAAAACCGAGCGCGCAGAATTGGCCGTGCAAACAAACAAGGCGTTACGCATATTAAGAAGCCCCACTTTTTCCGGTTCTAACACCGGTCCTTTTCAACGCTCACACTATCGCCGAGCATGGTCATGATCGGGGCGCACATTTCCGGGTTTCCGCCGCAACAGTCTTGCAGCAGATACGTTGTGAGCGCGCCCATGGCGGAGAGATCCGCGCGGTAATGGATTGAGCGCCCGTCCCGTTCGGCGTGCACAAGGCCGGAGCGGGACAGGGCGCTCAAGTGGGTCGATAGGGTATTCGGACGCACGCTGAGAGAATCTGAAATGGCGCCCGCTGCCATGCCTTCTTTTCCCGCTCTCACCAACAGGCGAAAGACGTCGAGGCGGGTTTCCTGACCCAAGGCCGCCAATGCTCTCAAGGCATCTTCTTTTTCCATATTTCGAGAATACTCGAATTATGGAAAAGTGCAACCCAAACTCCCGCCAAAAGAGAACCTCAAACGGAGGAGGCCGCCCAACATACCAATGGAAGATGGAAGAGTTTGGTTTGGAGACCAAACGCCAATAAAGTACTGATCTAAAACCGGCCAGCCGACATGACTCCCCAAACCCTGATGGGGCTAACTGTCTTTAATGGCGTTTGCGCTCAATCGGTCAGGTCTACGCCCTTAAACGAATGACCACCGAGCGGATCCATAACGTATCCGGTGACTTTCGCGGTCATCGGAACATAAGCCATAGAGTGCGCGATGGTCACCCAAGGGGCTTCTTCCTTGAAGATCCGTTGAGCCTCTTCATAAAGCCTTGCGCGTTCTGCAGTGTCAAATGTAGTTCGAGCCTTCTTGATCAGCTCTTCAAATGCGTTGTTACACCATTGCGCTCTGTTGGAACCCCCGACACGCTCACAACTCAAAAGTTCGCTCAAGAAGTTGTCCGGATCACCATTGCGACCGGTCCATCCGAACAGCACAGCACCCTGCCGATTAACGTCTTTCGACAACGACAAGTACTTGCCCCATTTATGGGAAATGATCTCAACACGCACACCAACCTTCTCCAAGTCAGCTTTGATGTATTCAGCCATCAAACGCGCATTCGGATTGTACGACCGCGGAACCGGCATCGCCCAGATCGTCAGGGAAAGATCTTCAATGCCGGCCGCGGCAAGCATTTCCCTGGCGAGTTCCGGGTTATAGGCATCGTCTTTGATCGCAGTGTTGTAGGACCAGACTGTCGGCGGGAACGGATTTTTCGCAACTTGACCGGCTCCCTGGTAAACCGCCCCAAGTATCTCCTGCTTGTTGATGGCGTGATACAGAGCCTTGCGAACCTCCTTGCGATCGAATGGAGGCACTTTGGTATTGTACGCCAGATAGCCGATGTTCAAGCTCGGCTGCTCCATCAAAGTCAGATCGCCGTCTGAGCGAATATCATCGATATCCGTCGGAGCCGGGCGTGACATCAGATGACACTCGCCCGCCTTGAGTTTTTGAAGCCGGACTGCTGCGTTCGGGGTGATTGCGAAAGTCAGGTTATCGATGGCTTGCTTGCCATCCCAGTAATCGGAATGCGCGGAGAAGCGAACGATCGCGTCTTCCTGGTAGCCAACAAAGGCGAAAGGCCCCGTGCCAACCGGCTGGACGTTCAACTGCTCTTTGGCACCCGCATCCTCAAGCTGATCAGCATATTCAGCTGACAAAATGGACGCGAAATCCATCGCAAGGTTTGCCAAAATCGGCGCTTCCGGGCGTGTCAGCACAACTTTCACTGTGTGGTCATCGACCTTGACGATGTCCTTGATGAACTCCGGCATGGACATAGCATCGAAAAACTCCCAAGCAGTGCCAGGCATGTAGGCGTGCCAGGAATGGCTTTTCTTACGCTGGCGCTCGAGAGAGAACAGCACGTCGTCAGCATTCAACTCACGGCTCGGCGTAAAAAATGGGGTGTTGTGGAATGCAACGCCTTTGCGGAGATAAAACGTGACCTCCCGCCCATCATCAGACACGTCCCAGCTCTCAGCCAAACCAGGTTCGACTTCAGTGGTTCCGGGTTTGAATTCGACCAAACGATTGTAGAGGGGCTTGGAAGACGCGTCGAACGTGATCGTTGAGGTATGAAGTGCTGGGTCAAAACCTTCTGGTGAGCCTTCTGAGCAAAACACCAGTGTCTTCGCTGCAGATCCCGAAGCGGTGGCCACTACCAAGCAAACACCCAGGACCGCGGACTTCAAAGTTCTCGAAACAGTCATCAAGCGCATCTCTTTTTTGAAAAAGCATAGCCCACAACCATCGGAACGTTCTCTTTGAGTAGAACTTGAGCCCTCAGGAAACAGGATTCCACGGTTCGAAAGATAACTAGATTCGACATGTTGGAAATGCGTAATTACGAAAAAGCCCCGGCAATGCCGGGGCCCTAACTGTCTGCCTAGTCCAGATTGGAGCGCGTTCTTCTGACCGCGTCATTCCAACCGGTCAGAAGCTGCTCCCGCCGATCCTGGTCAAGATTGGGTTCAAACCGTTTTTCCAGTTTCCATTTGGCTGAGAATTCCTTCTGGCCAGGCCAGATGCCTGCCCGACTTCCCGCGAGCCAGGCGGCGCCGAGGGCCGTGGTTTCAGCAACGGTCGGACGATCCACCGGCGCACCAAGGATGTCGGACAGGAACTGCATCGTCCAGTCGGACGCCGTCATGCCCCCGTCGACACGCAATACGGGCGAATGCGCATCCGGCCAGTCAGACTGCATCGCAGAGATGAGGTCACTGGTCTGATAACCAACACTTTGCAGAACCGAGCGGGCGATTTCCTTTGGCCCGGTGTTCCGGGTCAACCCGAACATCGCGCCACGCGCATCCGCGTCCCAGTATGGCGCACCGAGACCGACGAAGGCCGGGACCAGATAGACGTCCTGGTTTGGGTCCGCTTGTTCGGCAAGAGCCTGAGAGTCGGCCGCATTTTCAATGAGGCCGAGGCCATCACGGAGCCATTGGACCGCGGCACCTGCAATGAAAATCGACCCCTCGAGCGCGTATGTTGTTTCCCCATTCAGCCGGTAAGCAATCGTCGTCAACATCCGGTTTGCAGAGGCGACCGGGTTCGCACCCGTATTCATCAAGGCAAAACAGCCGGTCCCGTAGGTCGACTTAACCATGCCCGGTTCAAAACACGCCTGTCCCACAGTGGCTGCCTGCTGGTCCCCGGCAACACCAAGGATCGGCAACTCCCGCCCGAAGAGATCCGCCTTGGCCACCCCAAAATCATCCGCGCTGTCTTTGACGTCAGGAAGCAGGCTCATAGGGATTTTCAGAAGCTCGCAGAGCTCCGCATCCCACGTGTTGTCATGAATGTTGTAAATTAGCGTCCGGGACGCATTCGTCGCGTCAGTGGCATGTACCTCGCCTTCGGTCAAATGCCATATCAGCCAGCTATCAACCGTTCCGAACGCAAGTTCGCCGCGTTCGGCTCGTGCACGAACGCCGTCGACATTGTCCAAGATCCAGGCGATTTTTGTCCCGGAGAAATAAGGATCAAGCAGCAAGCCAGTCTTGGCTGTGAATTTTGCCTCTAGACCGTCTGCGCGGAGTTTTGCGCAAAAGTCGGCGGTCCGGCGGTCCTGCCACACGATCGCATTGTAGACCGGCTCACCGGTTTTACGCTCCCAGACCAGCGTTGTTTCACGCTGGTTTGTAATCCCGATCGCTGCAACATCGGCACCGTTGCCCGGTGCATTTGCCATCGCCTCGCGGCAAACACGGAGCGTGCTGGTCCAAATATCGGATGGTGAGTGCTCAACCCAACCAGACTTTGGAAAGTGTTGTGGAAACTCCTGCTGCCCGACACTTACCGGCTGAAAATCCTCACCAAAGACAATGGCACGGCTTGACGTAGTGCCCTGGTCAATCGCCAACACACATCCGGCCATGGCGCTCCTCCCAAATTTCATGCTTGTTGTTTTTTAAAAAACCGCCGGCGGCTCCCGGCGGTTCGGTCAGGTTTTGACAGCACTATGCAGCAGTGCCAACCAACTCCGCAAGATGAGCAGAGAGGTAGTTGTCGAGCGCGGCTGTTTCCACTTCGCTCAAACGCAAACCCAATTTGGTCCGCCGCCACAAGACATCTTCTGCGGTCCGGGCCCATTCGCGGCTGACGAGCCATTTCACTTCGGCTTCATAGAGATTGTAGCCAAACAGCTGACCAAGATCAGAAAGTTGCGCTGCCTTTCCCAAGATAGAGCGGGCATCAGTGCCGTAAAGGCGGATCAGGCGCGTGGCGAAGGCCTTGTCGAGGAAAGGATAATGAGCCTTTAGCGCTGAGACTTCTTCATCAAAAGCCAGAACGTTGAAGTTTCCGCCTGGCAACACGTCCTGATCCGTCCACTCATCGCGTTTGAACGACAGATGTGGTTTCAGTTTTTCCAGAACGTGTTCGGATAGCTTCCTATACGTTGTGATTTTACCGCCAAACACAGACAGAACGGCGGGTTTCTTGTCCCCGGCATCCAACTCAAGGACATAGTCGCGTGTGGCAGCCTTCGCATCTTTCGCGCCATCATCATAAAGTGGGCGCACGCCCGAATAGGTATGGACGACATCATCCGGAGTTACCGGCGTCTCGAGATATTCGCTCACCGCCTTGCACAGATACTCAACCTCGTCTTGAGAGATTTGCACCTTGCCAAGGTCATCCTGGTAATCGACGTCGGTGGTCCCGATGAGCGTAAAGTCATTTTCATACGGGATCGCAAATACAATCCGGCCATCTCCGTTCTGGAAAATGAAGCACCGGTCGTGCTCGAACTGACGCGGCACGATGATGTGGCTGCCTTTAACGAGGCGGATTGCCGACGAATTGTTTGCTCCGACGACCCCGCGCAACATTTCCGCAACCCAAGGCCCTGCAGCGTTGACCAAAACGGAGGCTGTAACGGTGCGCTCAGTACCGGACGACAGATCTTTCAGGACAACTTGCCAATGATCTCCCTCCCGGCGGGCGCTGACGCATTTTGTGCGGGTCAGGACTTCAGCCCCGCGATCGGCGGCATCGCGGGCATTCAGTACCACTAAACGCGCATCGTCGACCCAGCAATCTGAGTACTCAAACCCCTTCTTGAAAAGCTTTTTCAAACCCTTGCTGTAGGTCCCTTGATCCAGGGGCACGGTCTTTGTCGCCGGAAGAAGTTTGCGGCCGCCGAGATGGTCATACATGAACAAGCCGAGCCGCAGCAGCCACGCCGGACGCAGATCCTTGTGATGAGGCAGGATGAAACGCAGTGGCCAGGCGATATGCGGCGCCAACTTCCAGAGGACCTCGCGTTCTTTCAGCGCCTTGCGCACCAAGTCGAACTCGTAATACTCAAGGTAGCGCAACCCGCCATGGATAAGCTTGGTCGATGCAGACGAGGTTGCTCCCGCAAGATCTCCCATCTCAACAAGCATAACCGACGCGCCCCGACCGACAGCATCACGGGCAATTCCTGCACCATTGATCCCGCCACCAATTACCAAAAGATCGTAGTCCGCCGCCATGGTCCTCTAAGGCTCCGTATATTTCGAGCGATTTCTAAAACGAAAATAATTCGAAACCAGTCGAAAATCAATCACAATTCATTCACGCATAAGAAAAGCCCCTGCCAGAGGACAAGCCAGCCGGCAGAGGCTCAGAAAAATGCAAATGAGAAGTGTGCGGCTAGCGGTCGCCATCCTCCGCCGGCGCGTCGTCGGCGAGCGGTTTCGGTTTCTTGGTGGCCTTGGCTTGCGTGACCTTTGGCACATCGTCCTGCGCATACGCTGGCGTTGCTGCATGATAGGTCACTTGCGGGAACGGAATTTCGATATTGCGCTCGTCAAAAACCTGTTTGACATACTCGTTATAAGCCCGGCCGACAGACCATTGATCACCTGGCGTGGTTTTGATCCGGGCACGAATGTCGATAGAACTTGCACCGAAGTTTGTGACCCCGTGCATTTCAAGATCTTCATATATTTTGGAACCGTAGTCGGTCGCCTTGAGACGCCGGAATGCTTCCTGCATCGCCTCTTTTGCCTCGGCGATATCTGTATCGTAAGAAACCCCAATCAAGGCCACGTGATACGAGAAACCGCGCATGAAATTGGACACCATGTCCACAGACGAGAATGGAATGATGTGTGTCGTCCCATTCAGATCGCGAATCCGGACAGATCTCACGGTAATGCCTTCAACAGTGCCGGTGATGCCTGCGACGGTCACAACATCTCCCTGGTTGATTGCATTCTCAATCTGAATGAAGGCGCCCGTGATGATGTCTTTCACAAGTGTCTGAGCACCGAATGAAATCGCAAGACCCACTACACCGGCACCGGCGATCAACGGGCCGATATCAATGCCGATTTCCGACAGTCCGAGCAAAACGGTCATCACGAGAATGACGACGGTCGCGGCATTCCGAAACAGTTGGAAAAGTGTTCGCTCGCGCGCGGTAACGATGTGACCGCGCCGCGACTGCAGGCGCAGGTCAACCCAGGACATCAACGCCAACCAGATAGCGAAACCAACCAGAACAACAAGGAATGCGGACCCGTAGCTGCTGACGAGACGATTGCCGGTTTCAGACGACAACCAATCCAGAATGCTGAAGAGCCCCCAAACCTCAATGAGCAGGAGAACGGTTGCGATAAAGACGAAGAAGCGAACCAGCTTGAGCAGTCGTGGAACAAAGGCATTTAGCCGGTGTTGGAGTGCTGGAAGTTTTGTGTTCAGATCTTCGGGCAGTCGTATTCCGCCCTTGATGGCTCGGGTAACGATCAATGACAGCGCCATCCCTGCCATGATCGTGACAATCGACAGGACGGTCGCCCGCAAGATGATGGTTGTTGCATCAAACGGCCGGGTTACCCAGACGACAAAGATCGCGATGATGTAACCGAGCGCGCCAACATGCCAAAGCTTTCCAAGGTTGGATAGAGCCCTTTGCGCCAGATTACTCTGCAGTGTTTCCGCATATCCTTGCGTTCCCTCCCGCACCCGGACGCGGTTCCGCACAATCAGCACCATCAAGTAGATCATACCGCTGAGCACGATCAAAAAGCGAAGCGCATTCCCAAGAACAAACGAAACAGCAATGTTGGAAACGGGAACAAGCAAAAATATGCCGAAGTTGTTCCAGTACATATACAACCGAAGCCTTGTGTACCAATAAAGGGCATTCTGGTCGTCGAAGGGAAGCAATCGCAACTCCGGACGGCGCGGCGCAAACACAAACCGAAGCGCGACATTGGCCATGCCCGTTATGAAAAACGCATTGAGCGCAAGACTTTCCTGAATGGTGACGCCAGCTGCAAACCCGCCATACGCCAGAAGAGCAACAAAATAGCCAACGCCCAAACCGATTGCGACCGTGATGCCGTCAATCACGGTCGACAAAACCAGAATGGATGTCCGCATCAGCCCGCCACCATACCGCGCCTTGAGAGCGAGCCCGGCATACGCTTTTCGAGCAACCAACTGACCTGACCAGAAAGCCAAGTATGCGGCAATCAAGACCGCCGCAACCTGCACAAATACCGTCTGAACCCGATCCCACTTGATCGGGATATCCCCTTTGAGGATCAAATACAGTCCGTTCAGCGAATGCCCGGCCCTATCGAGGAAGATGCCAACTTCATCTGCAAGCTTGCGGGTGTATTCCCCCACCCTCAGCACAAAGCTCTCATTGGCCTCAACTGGTGTCGCCGTAGCGGGCTCGGACTGCGCGCCAGTTTGATCACTGCCGTTATCCGGCGTCTGCTGGTCTTCGCTCAGTTGTTTGATGAGTGCCGCGCGGGTATCAGGATCCTCTAAAATCTTGATCAGTGCATCACGCGCCTGGCTGATTTCGTCTGCTTGCTGGGTGGAATCAGCAGCGTCTTGCGCGATGGCCGCACCTGGAACAAGCATGAGAAAAATGATCAGGCAAAGGCTACGCATAAGGACGGTCATAAAGGCTTCCACCAGCACAGAATTATCGTTGGAAAGACAGTATGCTAGAGGTGACGTAGGCCCACGGCAATCCCGGTTCGGTGTCTTTAGCCGTTCGCTCAACAGAAGCCATGTCTGCTCCCGATCAGTCAATACATTGCGATTTATGACGATATACGTCGCAAAATATCAAGAGATATCCTAAATTTCCGCAAGGTCATCTTTAACTTTCGGACTAAATGGTAACGTATTAATAACAGTATGAAGCTTTCCTTCCGTGTTAAGAGGAGGAAAGATGTCAGTCACGCTGTTAAAACTTGCCGAGGAAGGTACAGATTCCGCACGGGCGGCGCTGTTCGGTGAGCTTTGCAGGCTCGTTACTGATGATCTGGACCAGCGCACCACACCGGAACTCACGATATTTGCTGAGGTAACGCTCAAGCTTTACAGCGACGCCACGGCCGACGACCGCGTGCGCCTCGCGCAGAAACTGTCAAACTGCCCAGACATACCCGATACGCTGGCCAAAAAAATCGCGGAAGATGATGCACCAATCGCATCCCCCCTCCTGGCGTCTTCTCCTGTCTTCTCACAGGAAGATCTTCTTCAGTTCATTCAAGAACTGAGCAATGCGCATCTGCAAGCCATTGCCCACCGTCCGGACCTCAGCTCTGAAGTCTCCGACGCACTTGCGCAAAAGGGTGATACCCCGATTCACCGTATCCTTGCCGGAAACCGGGAAATTCGATTGTCCCGAGATGCCATGGTTTGCCTCGTACGGCTTGCTGCCGAAGACACCAAAGTTCGGGAAAGCTTGTCGCATAGATCGGATCTGACGCCCGCGATCTGTCAGCAATTGTTGCCAATGGTCAATGAAGACGCAAAGAAGCGTTTGACGTCAATCATTCAAGGTGCCCTGTCACAGGAACAGCTCGATCAGATTGCGAAGATCAAGAAACTGAGACGGGAACTTGGGCATGCCTTGGACAATCACGATATGAGCTTGTTGTGGCCTGATGCACAACGCGCCGGTGCAACACCGGATGAGCTGATCACACTCTTGCTCCAGGACCAGCGATTTAACCACGTCATCGAGCTGATGAGCTTGCGTGGAAGGATCGCGCAAAAAGCCTTCAAGGACGCCGTTTTCAACGGAAAGCTGGAAACCGTCATGCGGACGGCTGCCCGTTGCGGCCTTCAACCTCAAACTTTTGCATTGTTTGTGAAAGCTCGGTGCGACCACCTTCGGATTCCGTCAAAGAAGGGTTCGAGCTGGATCGGCGCTTACGCTGCGCACCTTAAAGAGTTGGAAGCGTCTAAAGAGGGCCGGTGTTCTGACTTCCAGGCAAATCGCAAAGGCAGAAAATCAGACGCAGTTGCGACCGTTTCTAGCAGGCTCGCTTTTGCATAATCATCCTCCGGTCGCCCGCCGGCACAAGGCTGCAGCAAGTGCGGTCGCAACAGTAGCGCTGGCATAAAACCATAACCCCGGCAGGATCGAGGCGGCCGCCAAACCGCTGGTTTTCGCCGCGAAGAGGACCAGCGCGACAAGCATCACATCCAGCATGGACCACTTACTGAGCGTCGACAGCAATGCGAGCGATCTCAGCCGTGCGCCTGTTATCACCGCGACATGTACAACGATGATCTTTGCAGCAGGAAACACGACGGAAAACAACGCGATGATCACCGCTAGCGCTCCATCCCCTTCCAGCCACAAACCATGAATGACCGCTAGCAGAGACGGCCGCTCCTCCAGAAAATAGAGTTTTTCAACACTCATCAGCGGGAGGGTAATGCCGAGTGTGAATGAAAAAGTTGCGAATGGCAGGAGTAGTGCAATCATCAACCGCATATTGGTTGCTCCTGCAGAAGGTTTATTCAATTTCAGAAGACGATTTCGTCCCGCAATTTATGTCGTGAGAATAGTATTCCAAATATATCTTTATAAAGGCGAGTGGCTCACACAATTTATACGCCGTGGCCAAAACCGCCGCGGCGCCTGTTTCACAAACCGTTCCTGATCTCAGTATCTGGACCGTCCACGCGCCGCAACTTCATCAAGTTGTTCCTGCTCTGCGGCTTCCTGAGCGGTGCGTTCGCGCTGCTGATCCCGCTCTTCCAGCTGTTCGAACTTCTTCAGATCTTCAATAGCCTCGCTGAGCTCGTCCTGAGCGCGTTGCAACTGATCGTCCAGTTCATGGGCCGAATTTCGCAAATTGTCTCTACGATCAGCAGCAGCCTTTGCGAATGTCGGGTAGGCGAAATGACTGACGTCGGTAATCCCTGTCCGCTCCTGCTCGGTGCGAATCTGATCATCGAGCTCGTCTGCCATCCGGTTGAACTCGGATATCATGCTCTCGATCTGGGCGAGCTGCCGCCGTTTTTCGTCAACCTGAAACCGCTTCAAACGGATCAAACTGTCTCGGGTTTTCATTACTCAATACTCCCCTTACACGGGTAGTCTATCCCTGAGTCATTTCCAAAAGGTTGGCAAGCTGCGCATAACCTTCAAAAATTGTTGTCGACTCGTCTTTGCCCTGATTCAGGAAATCATCAATTGGCCCGAATCGAAAGATTGCCTCATCAACAGTCGGGTCCGATCCCCGCCTGTAGGCACCAAGCCGAATGAGTTCCTCCATATCCGTATAGGTGGAGAGAAGCTGCTTTGCCTTTCTCAAGACAGGTTGCTGCTCCGGAGGGACACAACGCGGCATGGTCCGCGATACAGATTTCAAGACATTAATTGCTGGATACCGTCCCCGTTCCGCGATCCCGCGCTCCATCACAACGTGCCCGTCCAGGATCCCGCGCACAGCATCCGCCACAGGTTCGTTGTGATTGTCGCCTTCCACAAGAACAGTGAAGAGCCCCGTAATCGAGCCTGATCCGGTTTTGCCGGGACCAGCCCGCTCCAGAAGGCGCGGCAATTCGGTGAAGACCGTCGGTGTATATCCTTTTGATGTGGGCGGTTCCCCGATGGAAAGGCCGATTTCCCGTTGCGCCATAGCGAATCGGGTTACCGAATCCATCATGCACAGGACTTTTTCGCCCTCGTCCCGGAAATGTTCTGCGACCGTCATAGCAAGATAAGCTGCCTGCCGCCGCATCAACACACTCTCATCGGAAGTCGCGACCACAACCACAGACCGGGCCAAACCTTCTTCGCCAAGATCGTCTTCAATGAACTCCTGTACTTCCCGGCCACGTTCACCGATCAACCCGATCACAGCCGTGTCGCACTGGGTGTTTCGGGCCAGCATCGACATAAGCACAGATTTACCAACGCCCGAACCGGCGAAGATACCCATACGCTGACCTTCACAGCACGTAACGAAGGTATTGAGTGCACGGACACCAAGATCCAGCGGTGGCCCCACCCGGGCCCGTTCAGAGGCCGGCGGAGGTGCGCTTCGCAATTTGCGAGGCAGACCGCCATTTGGAAGAGGTCCTTTACCATCAATCGGTTCACCAAGAGCATTAATCACTCGGCCAAGCCAGGCATTACTCGGATGAACAACGCTCTCCCGGGAGGTGATTACGGCCTTGCATCCCATCCGCACTCCTTCAAGACCGGAGAAAGGCATACACAGCGCGTGCCCTTCCCGGAAACCTACAACTTCTGCAGGAACCTGCGGGTTATCCTCACCACTGTCGATCAACAAACGGGATCCGACACTCATTTCGTGAATGGGTCCGGCAATCTCGACAAGCAGCCCCTGAACGGCGGCTACACGGCCATAAATTTCCGTAGCCATAAGCGAATCAATTTCCGCAAAAAGCGCCTTCACCTAAGAATCCTCTAACCATTAATGGTTTTGGTAACCGATCGTTTACGAGTCTGGTTAATCTTAACCTTTGAAAGGCAGACGAGCGAGGGTCATTTCTAAGTTAATCTGGCTTTGTTGAAAGGAATCTGAACGGAATCGGTTACGCCGGTTTCTTAACGCACCACTTTAAGAAAGATGAATCGGGATTCTTTCCGGGGATTCAATTAGTTGGTTGTTGTTCACAGAAACGTTCCAACGAGCCTTGCCGCTATGAAAGAGAATTTGTTAACCATTAACCGATAACAAGTGAGTCGGGGTTAACAGCAGTCCTTCGTAGCAGGCGCCGACACAGCCGTTGCGACTTGCCCAGGAAAGGCAGAATAAGGGGATTGGCATGCGTGTATTGTTGATTGAGGATGATAACGCGACAGCGCAAAGCATCGAATTGATGCTGAAGTCCGAGAACTTCAACGTCTACACGACAGATCTTGGCGAGGAAGGTATCGACCTCGGCAAGCTGTACGATTACGACATCATTATGCTGGATCTGAACCTGCCGGACATGTCCGGGTACGAGGTTCTCCGCACACTTCGGGTCTCTAAAGTTAAGACACCGATCTTGATCCTGTCCGGTAACGCCGGCATCGAGGACAAGGTCCGTGGCTTGGGCTTTGGCGCCGACGACTACATGACCAAGCCGTTCCACAAGGACGAGCTTGTGGCACGCATCCACGCGATCGTGCGCCGCTCGAAAGGTCATGCACAGTCCGTCATCGTCACTGGCGATCTGAAGGTCAATCTGGACACCAAGACCGTTGAGGTCGGTGGACAGCGTGTGCATCTGACCGGCAAAGAATATCAGATGCTTGAACTTCTCTCTCTTCGGAAGGGCACGACCCTGACAAAGGAAATGTTCTTGAACCACCTGTATGGCGGCATGGACGAGCCCGAGCTGAAGATCATCGACGTCTTTATTTGTAAGCTGCGTAAGAAATTGGCCGCTGCGACGTCTGGAAAGAACTACATCGAAACAGTTTGGGGCCGTGGATATGTTCTCCGCGAACCGGATGTTGAGGCCGCCGCATAAACACGCGGTTCAATAAGATCGAGAAAAACCCGGCTGAAATAGCCGGGTTTTTTATTGCTCAAAATAGAAGCGGCTGGATCGAGCTCCAGCCGCTTCCGCCTCTCTAGTTTCAGGGATGGGGCCTGTGCACTAGAGGCTAAGCTGATAGGATGCTGGTACGTAACGGAAGCCGTCACCGTCCGTTGCAACATATCCGACGGCTGGGAATGGCATATGGTAGCCGACAAATGGGATGCGATCGGATGCGAGCATGCCTAGGACAGATTTCCGGGTTGCTGCCGCAGCTTCCTTGTCCATATCAAACCGAACTTCCCAGTCAGGGCGCGCCAACGACCAGACATAGTGGTTTGCAAGGTCAGCAGCGAGAAGAAGCTGCTGACCGCCATCTTCCAACATGTAAAGTGTATGACCCGGTGTATGACCGTAGGCAGCCATTGCGGTGATCCCACCGGCAACACTGCCACCTTCATCCAGGAAAGTCATCTTGTCCGCGAGCGGCTTGACGTTTTTGGTCATCAGTTTTGTGACACCGTTCGCTTCCGGATCCATTCCCGCCCAGAAATCATATTCTTTTTGAGCGATCACGTAACGCGCATTCGGGAAAGCTGGCGCACCGCCCTCCATCAGGCCACCGATGTGGTCAGGATGCATATGGGTGATGACCACGACGTCGACCTGTTCCGGAGTGTAGCCTGCGCTTTCCAGGGCAGCACGCATGTTGCCCCGCGCTGGGCGTCCACCTTCGCCAACGCCAGTGTCAAAGAGAACCAGCTCAGAGCCTGTGTTGACCAGAGTGGGTGTGAAAAACGCTTTGAACGTGTCCGCAGGGATAAAGGACTCTGACGATTTTGCCGCAAATGTGTCCGCATCGACATTCATGCCGAAGGTCTTTTGTGGCTCACCAACGGTCACGGCACCATCCAGCAACGTGTTGACCTCAAAAGAGCCAACATTGTAGCGCGCGACGGGTGCAGCCATAGGGCCTTGCTTCTCGGCAGCAGCATGCACTGCTCCAGAAGACACCACTCCAGCTCCTACTGCAGCAGCCCCTGCCCCGAGAAGCGCAGCGCGCCGCGTCAGTTGGACTTGGATATCACTCATGTGTATTTCCCCTGATTGATCAAACTGGGTCCAAGGCTTTTTAACTCGTCATACAACGAAGCCGTGAACGAACACATTTGGATAACTGGGACACAATAGCTGACGGTAAACCGCCTTAGACCAATTGAGCCCTCATTAATTCGTGAATTCTTAAGCGTAAAAATAATATCAATATTTCCAGATGCTTATTGAAGTTTTCCATTCATGCATCATCAATGGTATGATGAACCCTGTCCGATGGAAGGAATTCTGAATGACGCGGCACGGGTCGCTAACACTGTTTGGGCTGACCCTCGCCGCAGCGGGATTGCTGGCTGCGAACCAACAGACGCGGCCGGAGGGATGGCCTGTCATCGGCGTCTATGGCTATTGGTTGGTCCGGATCGGAATTGAATCCACTCTGTTTATAGCCTTTTTGCAGCTGCTCAGCTTGTTGCCCAGAATTGCCAAGCATACCCTTTGGGCAATCAGCCTCGCTGCACTCGCAAGCTACATTCCCTTTGTCCTTTCTGTAACCGCACTGGACATTGTTCTCGGACTCCCTGAACTCGACGCGCCCGCATTGGGCGAAGCGGGATCCGCAACTCGGCTTGGGGCGTTTCTGCAAGAGCTTGTCTATCTCTTGGACAACCATATCGTTTTATGCGCGTTGCTGAGCATTCCCATGGTACTCCAGACGTGTTGGATACCGGCACAGCTTCAGCCAATCAGCGGCAAAAAGACTAGCTCAACGCAGATGTCCGCTGCAGAACCATCCGGCCCGGCAATTGCAGAACCAGAGAACACCTCTACAAAATCATCTTTGCTGGAAAGCCTGTCACCACCATTTACTGACCGCATTCTCCGCGCAGAAGCTCAAGAGCATTATGTAAAACTGGTCGGCCCGAATGACACACAAATGGTGCTCTACAGGTTCAGCGATATTCTCCGGGAGCTTCCGGACAACACTGGCATGCAGGTTCACCGGAGCCATTGGATCGCCCACGAGGCCATTCAGCAAGTCCAGAAAGAGGGCAACAACACGCGGCTCGTGTTGAACGACGGAACTCAAATCCCGGTTAGCCGACGCTATGTCAGCACGGTAAGAGCTTGGGCAGAGCAAAATCTGCGACAACCGTCAGCTGATGCTGGATCTCAAATCGATAAATAGGACTTATAGCCGTCAGGACAAACTGGCGCGGACCTCCGCCGGCACTTGCATCGTTCCAGATCAAAACAAAAAGCCCGCTAAGTTTTCGGGAAAACCAGCGGGCTTTACAGAAATTTGGGTTGTCGCCTTAACGGAGCGTTGTTGCACCAACTGCCAGCCGTGATGTTGCCCCTGCCAAAGCAGGACGTGTCGCTGTCTGAGCAGCCTGCTTTTTCTGAAAAAGACCGCGTTTCCCAGGAACCGGTTTAAAGGCATCAGTCAAGCCAACCACCGTTTCAGCTGCGCCCAAAACCAGGAAACCATCGTCCGGGAGCGCCTTGGCGATCCGCTCTAGGATCTCGGTCTTCGTCGGTTGATCAAAGTAGATCAAGACGTTCCGGCAGAAGACAATATCGAACTCCCCGATATGGGAGAACTGCTCCAGAAGATTTAATTTCTTCCATTCGATCATGGCCCGCAATCCGGCATTGATCTGCCACATGTCGCCCTTTTGATCGAAGTATTTCAACAGAAGCTGGATCGGAAGTCCGCGTTGAACCTCGAACTGGCTATAAAGCCCAGTTTTCGCCTTTTCCAGCACTTCCTGCGAGAGGTCTGTGCCAAGGATGCGAATGCGCCAACCGCCGACTTTTGCCGCCGCCTCTTTCAGGCAAATCGCGAGCGAATACGGTTCTTGGCCAGTCGATGCCGCCGCGCACCAGATTTTAATCTGTTTACGTGTTGCCCGGTTTTGCAACATTGCCGGAAGCATCGTCTCTTTGAAATGCTCAAACGGGGTCTTGTCGCGGAAGAAGAACGACTCATTGGTCGTCATGGCTTCGACAACTTCCGTTTCCAAAGCCCGGTTGCCACCTTTTTGCAGTGACTGAATCAGCGCACTCAAGGTTTCCAACTTGGAACTACGGGCAATCGGCAACAGCCGGCTTTCCACCAGATATTGCTTGTCGTTTGACAGAACGAGACCGGAGCGCGTTTTCAAGAATGTCTTGAGAAAATCAAATTCCATAGGGGTCATCGTGTGCTCCCCTTCAAGACGCGGGACACCTTCGGTCCGATTGCCTTCAATGGCAGAACTTCAGAGCACATGCCGGTGTTGGCGGCTGCTCCAGGCATACCCCAAACAACACTTGTTTCTTCATCCTGAGTGATAATGCTACCGCCTCCTGCGGCAATTGTCCGGACGCCATTGGCCCCATCGGAGCCCATGCCGGTCAAAATCAAACCAAGGCAGGCCGACCCATAGGCCTTCGACACACTGTCAAAAAGCGGATCAACTGCTGGCTTACAGAAATTGACAGGCGGTCCGTCATTGAGCCGTATTTTTACAGCTCCACCCTCTTTTTCGACTGTCATGTGCTTGCCACCCGGAGCGACATAGATGTTTCCGGGTTTCAATACCTCGCCATCCTCGCCTTCTTTTGACGGGCGCAGCGCGGCTTTCCCCATATGTTCAGCGAGAATCGCCGTAAACGTCGGCGGCATGTGCTGTGTAATAACCACCGGCACATCATTCATTGCCGTGCCAATTTCCTTCATGACTTCCTGCAAAGCCTGAGGTCCACCGGTCGACGACCCGATTGCCAGGATCCGCGGACGCGCTGAGGAATACGGCCGGAGTTTAAACTTCGGCGTCGCGGCTGCCGCTTGCGGACCAGCTCCGCGAAAGCTTGCACGCGTATCAACAGCTGGACGAGCAGCCGGAGACGTTGGTGCGGATGGCCGTGATGTCTGGCCAGCACGCGTCTCCGCACGCATCGTCCGCACTGGTGCACGCATCCGAATAGCACGGGCGCCAAGGGCTTTGACCTTGTCGATCAGTTCCCGGCGGAAATCGACAGATGTAGTGACTTCAGAAGTCGACTCCGGCTTAGGGACGTAATCGGCGGCGCCCAATGACAGGGCCTTAAGACTGACCTCCGCGTTCCGACGCGTCAGTGTGGATGCCATGATGACAACCAAGTCCCGTTTCTTTGCCAACATAAGCGGCAAAGCAGTCATCCCGTCCATTTCCGGCATTTCAATATCGAGGACCACAACATCAGGGTTGCTTTTCTCAATATCCTCGACGGCTAACCTGCCGTTCCGGTGAGAGCCGACAACTTTGAGCGCCTTGTCCTCACCGAGCCACCTGGTCAAAAGCCCACGGATCACGACGGCATCATCCACCACCATGACCTTAATCGGGTCTGCACCCGGCGTGACCCCAGCCGTCACATTTCGTTGAGCAAATGCCATATTGATCGACCAACTCTGTACTTAGATAAGCCCAACTTCTTGAAACTTGGCTTCCACGATCTCACGATCAAACGGCTTCATGATGTATTCGTTTGCACCCGCCCGAATTGCCCGGGCGATATGAGCGACATCATTTTCCGTCGTACAAAACACGACCACAGGACTTTCGCCGCCTTCCTCTGCGCGCAGGCTGGTCAAGAACTCCAGCCCATCCATGACAGGCATGTTCCAGTCCAGAAGGATGGCATCCGGCATTGTCTTCCGGCATTCTTCAAGCGCCTTCTGACCGTCCTCTGCCTCGACAATCTCGAAGTTCATATCTTCAAGGATCCGGCGTGCGACCTTTCGAATGACGCTAGAGTCATCGACGACAAGGCACTGTTTCATCGGGCGTAACTCCACTATCGACCGTCTTGCAGGTCTTTTTATGCTGCTGCCATGGGTTCGGTGAACATTGCGCCAAGCAAGCGGTCCACGTCCAAAATTACCATCAATTGACCATCAAGCCGATGGACACCGCCTGCGATTTCCGCCCAGCGGCGGTCCAGGTTCGATGGGTTTGGTTCAGCTGAACTGGACGGCAGGGTCAAAACCTCACCGACCGTGTCGATAACCAGTCCATAGCTCTCATGTTTGTATTCGATACCGACAGCCATCATCTGCTCATCCTGAAGCGGCGGCAGATGCAGCCGGCGCCGCATATTGATCGCAGTGACAATACGTCCACGCAGGTTCAATACGCCTTGTACTTCCGGCGCGGACATCGGGACCCGAGTCACGCTCTCAGGAACAAACACATCGTGAACCTGAGAGATCGGCAATCCAAACAACTGACCGCCAATCACTACGGTCACATATTGGATCATGTCGTTGCCGGCATTTTTATCTCCGGCAACCTTGTTCTCCAACATACTCATGCGGCAGCTCCCAAATCACCGGCAAAGATATCTTTCAACGCTGCGATCAGACCTGGACGGTCGAATTTTGCGACGTAATCATCAAATCCAGCCTGACGGCCGCGCTCGATGGACGCGGGCGTCACGAGCGAAGACAGTGCTAGGATTGGCATCTGTCGGAAACGCGGATCACGACGGATTGCCTCGCAGAACTCGAAGCCGTTGATTTCAGGCATCTCGATATCGCTGACAATCGCGTGGAACTTGTCACCGTTTTCCAACAGTTCGAACGCCTGCGATACACCAACACAAGTGGTTACATCGTAACCGGCCGCTTTCAGAACGGGTGTCAGCATATTGCGGAAGAAAGAAGAGTCGTCGACAAAGAGAACTTTCTTCGTCAGCGCCTCAATGTCCATTTCTTTCCGCATGAACCAGTCTTCGAACGCCTGCGGCAGATAGAAGCCAAGGTCGATGATCTCGGTCGCACGTTCTTTGACAATCGCGGAGCCGAGAACGCCCGGGCGCTCCGACCCGACTTCGATGTTCATCCGGTCCTCGACGATGTCGACGATTTCGTCGACCACAAGGCCCATGGATCGACCCGCATCGGAGAACACCAGCATCGGCTGGGTGCCTTCGGTCTTGTGGCTGTCGCCGTCGTTGACGTAAACGAGCGGCATGAGCGCACCGCGGTATTGCACCAGATCGCGACCATTGGAACGTTCGATCTTGGAAATGTCGAACTCTTCCAAACGCGTGACCAGCGACAGCGGAACTGCCTTCGGTTCTGGAGCACCGGCGCGGAAAAGAAGCAACGAAATCGCGTTCTGTCCGGTCATTGCCTTTTGCTGCAAATCCTCTTGTTCGTCTTCGCTGTTTTCTGCGACAGCACTGGATGCATGGCTTGCCATTGCGCCCGCAATGCCGTTCGGGTCGATGATCATGATCACCGAACCATCGCCGAGGATGGTGTTGCCCGAGAACATGTCGAGATTGCGCAGCATGGTGGACATCGGCTTGACCACGATTTCTTCCGTGTGGAAGACACCGTCTACGACAACACCGAATGTCTGGCTGCCGACCTGCATCACAACGATGAAGCCGTTATCAGCATCAATCGCCTCGTCTGCGTTTTCGCCCTCATAGATACCCAAAAGCTGGGACAAGTGGACGAGAGGAAGCAGCTTGTTGCGCAACCGAAGGACCGGCGTGTCCTTGATGCGTTCGATCCGATGCTCGGAGTTCTTCTGAACACGCACCAACTCCACGACCGAAAGCTGCGGAATTGCAAACCGGTCACCACCGGCCTCAACGATCAACGTGGAAACGATCGCGAGGGTCAGCGGGATCTTGATAATGAAGCTCGAACCCTTGCCCGTAACAGACCGCAGATCAACGGTTCCGCCGATCAATTCGATGTTGTTGCGGACAACGTCCATCCCGACACCGCGGCCAGAAACGCTTGTCACTGCCGCCGCTGTCGAGAAGCCTGCATGGAAGATGAACTTCTGAACCTGAGCATCCGTCATCTTCTCGACTTCAGCCTCGGTGGCAAGACCACGCTCGATGATCTTGGCCTTTACACGCTCAACGTCGATACCCTTACCATCATCACGAACTTCGATGATGATGTGGCCACCTTCGTGATAGGCCGCAAGGGTGATGATGCCCTTCTCCGGTTTGCCCGCTGCGCGGCGTTCTTCCGGACGCTCCAATCCGTGGTCGGCGGAGTTCCGAACCATGTGCGTCAGCGGATCCTTGATCATCTCAAGAACCTGACGGTCAAGTTCGGTGTCAGCGCCGATCATTTCCAGTTCGATCGGCTTCTCCAGATCCTGGCTCAAATCGCGAACGATCCGAGGCAGTTTCTGCCAAGCATTGCCAATCGGCTGCATGCGGGTCGCCATCACGCCCTCTTGCAACTCGGCAGTCACGTTTGACAGGCGCTGAAGCGGAACCTTGAATTCACTGTCTTCATGGCGGCGTACAATTTCCAGAAGCTGGTTCCGGGTCAGCACCAACTCGGACACCATCGTCATGAGGTGTTCAAGCGTATCGACCGCAACACGGATGCTCTGGTTGGACACACCGCCGCCGGATGCTTTCTTCTCGCCGCCCTCACCAGAAGGCTTGGCTTTTGCCGCTGGCTGCGCCTCTGCAGGCTTTTCAGGGGCTTTTGCTGCCGCTGGAGCCGGGGCCGGCGCCTCAATTTCTTCCGGCTGCTCGTCCGGCGCCTCATCTTCAGCGCTTTCGGCAACCTCGACTTCAATCTCGGTCTCACGGAAGGCACGCTCAAGCTCATCGAGCGAAACTTCGCCTGGCCGCAACGGCCGTTCAATGGTTTGTTCAGGCAGTGTAAAGTCGTCGCTGTCGGTCGCAGCTTCGGCTTCCGGCTCAGCATCCGCCGCCGGTTCATCGGCTGCGCCGCCGCCGGCCATCGCGGCATCAGCCGCTGCAGACATCTCTTCCAGCTTACCAATCAGCTCGCTGTCATCGCCTTGCGGTTCTTCGCCTTCAGCAGCTTCCAACTCACCAAGAATGTCCTTAATCTGGTCAATGGAAACCAAGATCAATGACACCGCGTCTTGGGTGACCGGCGCACCGTCGCGGAACTTGCCCATGAGGGTTTCAGCCGCGTGTGCAATTCCCTCAAGCCGGGGAAGGCCCAAGAACCCACAGGTACCCTTAATCGTATGTACCAGACGGAATATGTTGTCTAGAATCGTAGCGTTGTTCGGTTCTTGCTCGAATTTTACGAGCTCCACGTCTACAACGTCGAGACTCTCATTGGTCTCGGTAATAAATTCCCTGAGGAGGTCGTCCATGGCCTGCTCTCACCCGACTTGTTACTGGTTCCGCACCCTGAAAAGGATGTCTGGACCGGGAAGTCCATGAGAGTAGATTGGCGTCAAAGCGTTAAGATACGCTGAAGCAAAAAGATTCTTTTCGGGCCTAAGTTATTCGGTCGGAAGAGCTGTTATTTTTACGCAGTCTTCGTCTTTATCTATTGTTAACTCCATCCCGCACTCACGCGCCAGAAGCAACGAGTAAATCGGCTGAACAGAGTGTGCATCAACGCGCTCAGGCTCTTCTCCGCTCAAGGTTTCCTTCATTCCAAGGGGAATTCGCGGGTTCAAACCAGCCGCATTCAAAGTAAAGGACGGAGATTGTGGTGTCCCACTCATTTCAACCTTGATCTCGCCCCCACGCGGAACGCACTGATTGGCGATCAGTATGAGATTGAGAAGCAACTTCACAAAATTTTTCGGCATCAAGTGCCGGTCCAGTTGCCAATTCAGGTTGGATTTTTCATTTTCCATAAACCCGGTGGCAACCACTTGGGCATCGCCAAGATCAATCTCTGCGCCGGCGGATCCGGCAGCACCAAAGGCAAGTCGTGCAAACTGCAGCTTGGCAGACGCCTGTCGCGCACTTTTCCGGATCAGATCCATGGCGAATTCGCGCATGTCCTCAGACCCTTCTTCATCCAGCACTTCCAGTCCATTGGTGATCGCACCAACCGGACTGATGATGTCATGACAGACCCGGCTTGCCACCAGGGCTGCAAGATCCATGGATGAAAGCTCTTTAAGTGCGGACATTGCTCGACGCTGCTCTTTGTAAAAAACCTGCCAAAACGACCTGATTCGCAAGCCGATATGCCAGCGTTACACATCCGCAAAGGCCCTGCCAAGGCTGCAAATCAGCCGATTTCCCGGTCATCCAAGCTATTTTTGGAGATACGTCCGCCGAAACCGGCAAACCAAACTCAAATCCGTCCCAACGGCCACATCAACCGTCATTCCGGCAGGCAGCCGACAGTTTCAGCATGCGACCGAGCTTCGGTGAGCCTTTGGGTGCCATTCACAATGAATAGAAACCGGTTGACCACCGAATAGAAGAACATCAGCCGCCCCTCGACGATCGCATAGATAAACGGATTTCCAGCCGTCGCGAAGCCTTCCGACAGGCCATATCCGCCGCAAGCCGCAAACATCGGGGCATAGGCATTGGGGTGCAGCTTGAAGGCTTCCATATTGCCCTTGTTGACGAAAACCCACTCGGTGTTGCCCCATTTATATGTGTATTCCCGGCTTCCCTTCCGCGGGTATCCATCAACAAAATAGCTGACTGGGTCGTGCCCACCAATTGCATACCCAGTAATCGGATCCGGCACAAAGCTCCTCGGACGTGCCTTTCCGTCGACACTCCACATACAAATAACCGCTGCAAGGATTGCAGAAAGACACATCCAGGTCTTTTTTGGGGGCCAACGTTTCATTGATTCGGCGGACACGTCTTTCATCAATTGAACTGCGAATCATCACTGTATTCGTTAAGTTTAACATCGAATAGACGCAACGCAGCGAGAAAGACGTCGCCTGTCTGGCGCCAAGGAGTTTACTGGATGGCACATATGTCACGGCTCATATTTTCAATTCTTCCAGCCGCCGCAGTCATTCTGCTTTTGTCCGTTGGACCCAAAGCTGCGTTCGCACAGACCACGACCAACACACAGTCGCCTCCCGTCAACACTTATGACCAAGATCAGATCCTGCAAACGGGGCATCAGTTTTTCGGATCTGTGTCTGGTGGGCTGGCCTCCGTTGTGGAGAGAGCTTTTGCAAGTTATGGCGAACCAAATGGGTACATCCTTGGGGAAGAAGGCTCTGGTGCATTCGTTGCAGGTGCCCGGTTTGGAGAGGGTCAGCTTTACACCCGCAATGCAGGCAACCACAAAATATTCTGGCAAGGACCGTCTATAGGTTTCGACTTTGGAGCTGACGGCGCACGCGTCATGATGCTGATCTACAATTTGCCGAGCATTGACCGGGTTTACGACCGGTTCAGCGGCGTAAATGGGTCCGCCTATCTGGTTGGCGGCGTCGGCATGACAGTCCTTGCAAAAGACTCAGTCTTCGTGGTCCCGATCAAGGCCGGGGTCGGCGCACGCCTCGGGTTGAATCTCGGATACTTGAAATTCACAAGAGAACCGACTTGGAATCCTTTCTAGAGACCTGCAAAAACTATCAGGGTCCAGCCTCAACTGGAGCCCAGACTTGGCTATTAAACCGATGTCCTCTAATGATGATGTAACGTCTTGATGCTTTGAACGGCCACCGGGAGCCTGATGTGATAGAAGCGGCGATGTATGTGGCACTAGGGTTTTGCACGGCCGGGCTGATTTGCCTTGCGATCCTGCCAGCTTTCTATCGCCGTGCCGCGAGACTGACCGAAGAGGCTCTGCGGGCTGTCAATCCATCCAGTTACGCAGAGGTCCGAGCTGCGCAAGACCAGGCACGCGCACAACATGCCGTCGATCTGCGCCGCGTTGAACAGTCTCTGAACGCCGAGCGGGAAAAGGCGGCAAAATGGCACGTGGATGTGACACGGCTGAAAACAGAAATGGCTGCGCTGGAAAAAAGCCACGAAGGCGAGATTTCCAAACTGAAAGAAGAGCTTTCTGCAAAGGCCTCCGATGAGAAATCAGCTGACATGCTGTCCTCGGAAGTCGCACAACTAAAGCAAAAACTCGCCGAAGCTGAGAAGGCTCTGGCGGAAAGCTGGTCCCAGAAACCGGAAACCGGCGAAGACGTGCTCGCAAAAAGCGCGCAAGACGAAGACACTTCCGATTGGCTGCCTGCCACAGACACGATGGCGCTTGCGACCATCACGGGGTTGGAAGCTGAAGTTGCGACCTTGAAAGCGCGCCTGGCCAAGGCGGAACCGTCTGTTGCCGGAGAACTCGACGCTGAACGATCAGAGACTGCGCGGGCCCGCCTTGCAGAGCTAGAAGCCCAGCTTGTGGATACTGAGGCAAAGTTCATAACCGCTCAGGCGGAAGTGACCCGGCTTTCCCTGCAGCTGGACGCAGCCGACATTAAGGACAGCGATCTTCAGAAGCATTTGACCGAGCAGTTGGAAGCGCTGGCAACAGAAAACGCGCAAAGACTTTCTCAGCTAAAAAACAAGGACCGCACGGTCAATCGGCTATCTGGGGAGATCAAGAAGCTTCGGCAAGACCTTGCCGCCACCTCTTCCCTTGCGCAGGTGCGGCAGGATTTCCGGCAGCTGGTTGCTCAAGTGTCAGCGGACCCTAACGATAAAAAGAAAGCCGCTTCCAAGCCCTCCCCGAAAGCTGCCGGCAAATCGGCACCTGTGTCAAATACCGCTGGTGACATGAAGCCCAAGAGAAGAACACGCCGTGCTGCCGCTACCGAAAAGCCAAACACGGCGCCTCCACCGGCTCCTAAAGCCGCAGAAAGCTCATCTACTACAGATATCGCCAACGCGGCGGAAGCCCTTGTTAGCCGGATTGTTGCGTCGACCCGAAAAAACAAAGAGCCCTCGAGTGACAACGATCAAGTGCCCCCTGAAAAGACAGATCCGCCGACTGTGAAAAAGCCGAAGCAACGGCGGACCGCCGGGGCTGCCTGACAAGAGTTCTGCTGCGACAGAAGGCGTCAGTTTGTGTGCGTTTTGAATTATTGAACTAACTTCCTACCGGACCAAAACCTCATGCTTATCGAACGCCATAACGCCATTCTCGAACTGGCCCGCCAGATGGGCCGTGTCAGCGTGGACGACTTGGCGAAAAGATTCGAAGTCAGTCCGCAGACCATCCGTAAAGACTTGAATGAGCTGTGTGAGCGCCGACTACTCGCACGCACGCACGGCGGAGCCTTGCTCTCATCTGGTATTGAAAACGTCGGCTATGAAGCAAGACGCATCATTTCCAGTAAGGAAAAGGCTGACATTGGTTCCAGTGTCGCTGCACTCATTCCTGACAATGCGTCTATTTTCATCAATATCGGCACAACAACTGAGGCGGTCGCACAGGCGCTGTTGCAACACCACGGACTGATGGTGATCACCAACAACCTGAATGTCGCCAGCTTGATGCGGGGTTATTCCCAGATTGAAGTGGTTGTTGCCGGCGGGGTTTTAAGGCATGCGGACGGCGGAATTGTCGGCGAAGCCGCAGTTGATTTCATGCGCCAATTCAAGGTGGATTTTGCAGTGATAGGCGCATCTGCCATTGATCCGGACGGGTCTTTGCTCGACTACGATTATCGCGAAGTCAAAGTCACCAAAACGATCATGGAAAATGCTCGGCATGTGATCTTGGCAGCGGACAGCACCAAGTTTGAGCGCACCGCGCCCGTCCGGGTTGGCCACCTCTCGCAAGTTACGACGCTTGTAACCGACCGTTGCCCGAGCCCGGAATTCGCGACGATTGCAAAAGACTCAGATACGCAACTTATCGAAACTGAAAACCTGCCGGCCATCTAGAAACGGGCAGGTGGTAAGGCTTTTCGAAACCAGCCACTAGTGACCAGTTTAAAAATTGACCCTAGATATCGAGAGAAAGTTGGCACGCCCAACGGGACTCGAACCCGTGTTTCCGCCGTGAAAGGGCGGCGTCCTAGACCGCTAGACGATGGGCGCGCGGGGCTTGAAAGTTGTTTGTTTCAAGCCGAGGACCGTGCGTATAAAGGGGGTTAGAGCAGGACGCAAGCCCCCTTAGTCATTTTTTTGAAGTCCACCAGCCTATATCCACTACCGGCCGACAAAAACCGTCCGGCCCAACAGTTTTCCATCTTGCGGATCAAACCGGAGCAAAGCGGTGGTGGTGCCTTCACGCACGAGAACGAGCATAATCCCTTCTGACATCGTTGCCTGCAGTACTTCGGCATCAGCACCGACATTTAGGGTTTCAACGATTGCGGCCTCAGATGGATCGGCCTCATAAGTGTTGATCTTGTAAAGGATTGCTGCAAAGACAGCGATAAACCCGGCAAACATGATCAGGGACGATCCGAGCAACAGGCGCTTCAATTTTGCCTGAACGCGTTCGGTCGCAGGATCTAAAGGGGCATCTTCCGGACCTTCATCCCGGAAATCAGGTTGAGACATGACAGACAATTCCCAAGACGATCCGGCCAGCTTTGACGCGGATTTCATTTTAAAGGTTGATCCTGAGGACGCCGGGAAGCGGATAGACGCCGTCCTTGCATCGCATTTGGAAACATTGAGCCGGAACAGAATTCAGTCACTGATCAAGGCGGGCGACGTTTCCATCGGAGGCGCGAAAATAGGGGAGCCGAAATACCGGGTCAATGAAGGTGACGAGATTACTTTGCATCTTCCTGAACCGGAGGATCCGGATCCCAAAGGCGAAGACATTCCGCTGAATGTGGTTTTCGAAGATGCACATGTCATCGTAATCGACAAACCGGCTGGGCTGGTCGTTCACCCTGGTGCCGGCAACTGGACCGGCACACTTGTCAACGCCTTGATCCATCATTGCGGTGACAGCCTGTCGGGAATAGGCGGAGTGAAACGTCCCGGCATTGTTCATCGGATTGATAAAGACACGTCAGGTCTGCTGGTTGTCGCTAAAACAGATCAGGCACATCAAGGGCTAGCAGCACAGTTTGCCGATCATGGCCGCACCGGGCCACTGGAGCGCGCATATTCCGCGCTTGTTTGGGGGGCGCCGTCCAGCCTCAAGGGTACGATTGATGCCAACCTGGCCCGTTCTCAGGCAAACCGGCAGAAGATGGCGGTTGTGAAAACGAGCGGGCGTCATGCAATCACGCATTGGCAGGTCAAGGAACGTTTCGGCGCCGCGGACCAGCCTCCACTTGCCTCACTCATGGAATGCAGACTCGAGACAGGCCGAACTCATCAGATCCGGGTCCACATGGCCCATATTGGCCATCCATTGCTTGGCGACGATGATTATGGCTCCGGCTTCAAGACAAAAATCAACCGGTTGAAAGAGCCATTAAAGAGCCTTGTCGGCGGGTTCACCCGGCAAGCGTTGCATGCTGGACTGCTGGCGTTTGAGCATCCGGTTTCAGGCGAGACACTGCGCTTTGAGAGCCCATACCCCGATGATTTTGCAAATCTTTTATCCGGATTACAAAAATTTTAGAAAGCCAATTCGCATTGAAGCCATGCAATCGGCAAAATTCAACCTATATTATCTGTTCGCGTGTGCCGATAGGGCACGCATTGTAACTTGGTTGCCTCAGCCAAACGCCTGCGCTCTGCGGGGCAAAGTGGGGAACCGGGTGATTTCGACGAGAGGGGGTGCATTCAATGGCCCAGAACTTACCGACACTCACTGCAGGGGAAGGCGGACTTAGCCGCTACCTTGATGAGATTCGCAAGTTTCCGATGCTTCAGCCGCAGGAGGAGTACATGCTCGCCAAGCGGTACAAGGAGCACGAAGACCCGGAAGCTGCCGAGCGCCTTGTGAATTCACACCTGCGCCTCGTTGCCAAAATCGCCATGGGTTATCGCGGGTATGGTCTCCCGATCGGCGAGGTCGTATCCGAAGGCAACGTTGGCCTCATGCAAGCTGTTAAACGTTTTGAGCCCGACAAAGGGTTCCGTTTGGCGACCTATGCCATGTGGTGGATCAAGGCTGCCATCCAGGAATACATTCTCCGTTCTTGGTCACTCGTCAAAATGGGGACAACAGCCAACCAGAAACGCCTGTTCTTCAATCTGCGCCGCCTGAAGGGCAAGATACAGGCGCTGGAAGAGGGCGATCTGAAGCCGCACCAGGTACAGGAAATCGCGACCCGTCTCGGCGTCTCTGAAGAAGAAGTCGTGTCGATGAACCGCCGCCTCGGCGGCGACGCAAGCCTTAACGCACCGATCAGGGCGGAAGCAGATGCTGGCGAGTGGCAGGATTGGCTCGTAGACGAAAGCGATAGCCAGGAAACCTTGCTTGCCAATCAGGAAGAACTCGACATGCGTCGCAAAATGCTCAGCGACGCGATGGACGTTCTAAATGATCGGGAACGCCGGATTTTCGAGGCCCGCCGTTTGTCGGAGGATCCAATGACGCTAGAAGATCTTTCCGGAGAGTTCGGTGTCAGCCGGGAGCGCGTACGGCAAATTGAGGTCCGTGCTTTTGAAAAGGTTCAAAAAGCGGTCCGGAACAGTGCTCGCACGCTTGACCAACAACCAGCCGCGTGAGCGTCTGGAACATAGGTTTACTGAAACGCCGGGCAAAACGCCCGGCGTTTTTTGTTTGCGGGTCCGTCTGAGCTTGCTCCTTGGCGCCTTACCACCCTAGGGTCAGACCACAGCTGGTTAGTTTCAAGACATCAGGCACCAATGGCGTTTCGGATAGACCCTTTTTTTTCACGGCGCGGTTTTGTTGCGCTCACCGCAACCATCGTCCTGATTCTCATGACCGGGCTTCGGATTGCCAATCCGGACTTTCTCGTTGCCGTTCGGGAGCTCACATTCGATTACTATCAACGTTTCAGTCCGCGCGAGTATATGCCCGCCCCAGTTCGGATCGTTGACATTGACGAGACCTCCATCACCGAAATAGGGCAATGGCCGTGGCCACGCACCAAAGTTGCCGAGCTGGTTGAAACCCTGACTGAAATGGGCGCAGCCGCCATTGCATTCGACGTTGTTTTCGCTGAACCAGATCGAACGTCGCCAACGCAAATCCGTGCGTCCCTTCCACCCGAGACGCCAGCGCGTGTTCAGGAAGCTTTGCAACAGCTGCCGGACAATGATGAACGTTTCGCCGCGACGATAGCCAGCGCACCGGTTGTTCTCGGCTTCGCTATCTCGGATCAGTTAACCGGCCGAACGCCGTTGAAAAAAGCCGGCATTGCCTATGGGGGAGCAGATCCAGTTACGATCCTGCCGCCCTTTCCAGCCGCAGTCCCGAGCCTCGACGCACTTCAGCAAAATGCGAGCGGAATCGGATCGATATCCGTCTCTCTCGATGACCGAGACGGCGTCATCCGCCGCATTCCATTGATTGCGAGCGACGGAACCAACGTTTATCCAGGCCTGATCACAGAGGCCCTTCGGGTGGCCCAGGGAGCCAGCGGCTTGATAGTCCGAACGACCAGTGCCAGCGGCGAAGTGGACAGCGGCACTCCGGCAATTACAGACCTCAAAATTGGTGCTTTTGAAGTTCCGACAACAGCTGCCGGGGAAATGTGGGTCCATTACACACCGGACCAATCAAATCGATATCTCCGAGCAATGGACTTTTTTGACCCAGAGAGACACGGCGAACTTGCGCCTTTGATCGAAGGCCAAATTGTGCTGGTCGGCACGTCTGCGGCAGGCCTCCGGGATATCCGAGCAACCGCGATCGGTGAACTGGTTCCAGGTGTGGCAGTGCATGCTCAGGCGCTTGAGCAAATCATCAACGGTCAGTTTCTAACCCGGCCTGATTGGGCAAGTGGCCTAGAGACACTCACGACTTTTTTGGTCGGTGCGGTTTTCATTCTCATCTTACCTATCATTGGCAGCCTTGGAACAGCCTTGCTTGGCGGTATTGTTGCCGCGGTGCTGATCGGCGGTTCTTTCTACCTTTTTTTGGACAAAGGGCTTCTCATCGACCCGATATACCCAAGCTTGTCTGTGTTTCTTGTCTTCGCAGCAGCAACGGTCATGCTCTATTTTCTAACCGAACGTGAAAAGCGTTTTGTCCGGCAGGCATTCAGTCAATATCTCTCGCCGGATCTCGTGAATCAGCTGGAGAAGGCGCCGGAACAACTGACATTGGGCGGTGAGATACGGCCAATGACCATTCTGTTCATGGACATTCGCGGTTTCACGCCAATCTCCGAGCAACTGACGCCGACAGAACTCGTTACCTTCCTCAATACTCTGCTCTCTCCGCTCTCAGATGCCATCCAGGCCGAAGGGGGAACGATCGACAAGTATATCGGTGACAGCATCATGGCGTTCTGGAATGCCCCAATACCCGTGCCGGATCACGCAGAAAAAGCATGCCGGGCCAGTCTCGCTATGCTTAGAATTGTCGATGAACTGAATGAACAAGACGCATTTGGTTTCAAGGCGCGCGGATTGAAAGCACAGACGGTTCAGATCGGCATAGGTCTGAACAGCGGCGATGCCTGCGTTGGCAACATGGGCTCAGAGCACCGATTCAATTATTCTGTGATCGGCGATGCGGTAAACGTGGCATCGAGGATTGAATCAACTTGCAAGGCAGTGGGCGCAGATCTCCTCGTCTCGGAAGAGACAAGAAAGCAGGCACCGGAGCTGGCCTACCTGGAAGCCGGCGAGATTTCTCTCAAAGGCAAAAGCGAAACTGTCACACTGTTTGCGCTGTTGGGCGATGAGAACTACGCAAAATCCGAGGACTTTCAGAAGCTCGCTCAAACGCACGATTCCCTTATAAAAGCGATCGAAGCAGGCAATGTAACTGCCGCACATGGTGCCCTCACTGCTGCCCAGCAGTCCGCCTCACGGCTCAGCAGCTTTTACACCCCGTTTGCCGCCCGGATTGCAGACCTCCCCTTGGCGCAAGACGACAGCAGCGCGGCATCCTGAGACACCGCGCTGCTGATTTCCAAGAAGTTAGTGATGATCAGCGGATCTCGACCGCATAGGTATCGACAGGAACCACTTTAGAGATCAGGTCATTTTCAGCCATGAACTCCGCAAAACGCTGATAGCGGCCTTCATCAAGGGCTGCCGGGCGTTTTGCGAAACGCGGCAGCGTATCGGCCCAGGCGCGTTTGTTCAGCTCGTCATTCAGGTTCGGGTAGGCTTCAATGAACGCATTCCAGGCTTCGTCCGGATGGTTCGTCAGGAAAATCGTTGCCGCTTCGATGGCCGCCATGAATTTTACGTAGCGCGGATCATCTGTCTTGTCCTTGTGAACAACGTAAATCAGCTCGTCAAAAATCGGCACACCGTTCTCTTCCGGATAGAACGCCTTGCCTTCCTTGCCTTCAATCTCAATCTGAGTGAGCTCGAAATTCCGGTAAGCACCAATGACCGCATCGACTTGGCCGGACATCAGCGACGGTGACAGAGCAAAGTTGACGTTGATCAGCTCGACATCGTCGACACTGAGATCGACAGACCGCAGCATCTGGCCGAGCATGGCGTCTTCAAACCCGGACACAGAAAAACCGATCTTCTTTCCCTTAAGGTCTTTCAATTCCTTGATCGGACCATCTTTGAGGACGATCAGTGAGTTCAATGGTGTCTCAACAAGCGTTCCGATCCATTTGAGCGGAAGTCCTTCCTCGATCTGGGCGTGCAAGGTCGGCTGATAGGAAATGGCAATGTCCCCCTGTCCTGCTGCAACCAGTTTCGGCGGCATCGCGGGGTCGGCAGGTTCTATCAATTCGACATCCAGACCTTCTGCCTCAAAGAATCCCATCGCTTGGGCGGTGATCAGCGGTGCGTGGTCGGGATTGGTGAACCAATCCATCAAGACCGTCAGTTTTTCGGCTGCTTGTACAGGTGCCGACGCAAACAGAGCGGCTGCGAAAGCGGCAGAGAGCAGTGTTTTTTTCATTCAATCCTCCAAGGAAAAGCAGATCAGTCTTCAACCTGCCAAGGAACAAGAAACCGGGTGAAATGGTCTACGGCGAACCGCAATGACAGAACCATGAGAGCCAGCAGGATTAGCGCGGCAAACATCACGTCCGTCTGCATCCGTGCGTTGCTTTGAAGCATGATGAAAGCGAGCCCGCCCTTCGCGCCGACCCACTCCCCAACAATCGCACCGATTGGCGCGAAAACAGCCGCGATCCTCAAGCCGGACGCCAAGGCAGGCATGGCAGACGGCAGCCGGAACACCCAAAGTTCCTTGAGGCGAGACACACGATAAAGGCGGCTGAGGTCGGAAAGCCCGGGATCAAGGCGGCGCAGCCCATCATAGAACGTGGAGGTCACGGCAAAGAAGATCACCAAAACCGCCATTACAATTTTGGAGGCTAGGCCAAATCCGAGCCACAAAACGAGGATCGGCGCGATCGCAAAAACGGGCAAGGCCTGGGTGACGAGGATTGTCGGCATAATCGCCCGTTTGGCCACGGGAAACACCCAAATCAGGATCGCCAAAAGGCACCCTGCAGCGACCCCAAAGACGAAGCCGAGAAGTGTCTCGGAAAAGGTGATGCTTGCATGGTGCAGGAGAAACAGGCCCTGGTTCTGAAACGCAGCAAAAACGCGCCCCGGACCAGGCAGCATATACGGCGGGATTTCAAAGAAACGGATCAAGGCCGCCCAAATAAAAACGGCGACCGCGACGCCGGCACAGCGTTTCAGCAGGAAAACCAAAACCGTCATAGATCGCCGCTCCCTACCGGGATGGCATATGGTTTTGTGAATCTATAAAGGGCAGACAGCTGTTGTACAGCGTGTGCCCCGCGCATTAGCGCATAAGCAGACATAAGGATCTCCTGCCTTCAGCAAAGCCGAAAATGACACTGGAGATCCGGGAAGAGGCTAAGGTTTCCGTCCCTTCGCCGGCATGACCCGGATCAGGTTCTAAGGGTTCGGCGCGATGCCATCTCAGTTCCGGAAACCAGAACACCCCTCGGACCAAGCGGGACAATGCCCCGCCAATTTACAAATTGCAAGAGAAACTGCGGAGCACCCGCTAAAAACGCAAGATGCTGGATCTGCTTAGCCGGCTTGCCAGGCGGTGACTGCCTTTTCAACGGCATCTTCGCCGATGGGGCCCTTCTCGAGCGTAAGAATGCCGCGTTTGCCATTCTCATAAAGCATCGGGATGTCGATCCAGCCACGCTCACGCAGAAGTGCCAAATTGCGTTGTTGCTCATTGGGCAAGCTGGACAACGCAATCCAAAAAAAGCCGGGAGAGACCTTCACGGATGCCCCGATCAAGGCATCGCCGCGCGCTTCCTCGGTCGGCTTCATGACCAAGCCGGGAACATTGACGATATCGCCACCGGAAAACCCTTCTGGCAGCTCATATTTGATTTCAACCAAGTGGCTTGCCGGCAGGGAGGTATCGTCGTTGGGCTTGATACGGATATCGACTTTGATATCCCGCTCCGGAATTTCGACGGCAGCGGAGAGGACGGACTGCGCTTCACCGCCAAGATCGGTCTCTTCGCCAAGTGTCCAGATGACGGCTCCTTGTGCCGCAGTGCCGGTAGAGCTGGCATCTGCCCCTTCCTCATAAAGGATGGAACGTTGCGCTCCGGAAGCCGGCACCTGGGCTGCCGGTGTAGGCTCGGATTGCTCTGGGCTCACTGCAGCAAGACTGTCCGGTTGAACGCCCTGGCTTACCCCGGCGCTGTCCGTTGCTGGCGTATCGACATCGGCGGACGGGGTGCTTTCCACATTCGTCACGATCGACGGCTGAGCAACAGTCCCCGGTGCGGTTTCTTGCGGGTTGATGGTTGTAGTTGTCACTGCGCGCGCGTCAGGCGCAACCACATTTGCATCGGTCTCATTCAAAAGACGATCAGTGTTCTTGCTCGCCTCGTCTGCATCTTCCGAGGATGCGGCCACGGTGTCTTCGACGGGTGCCACTGGTTCGGTAACAGCCGTTGTTTCCGGCTCTTGTGAAACAGCCGGTGCGGCGTCGGTCACAGCCTCATCAGACGGCCCGGACAAGAAGAAATAGGCAGCGGCTCCAAGAACCAGAACGGCAACCACAGCAGCAGCTGCAATCGGCACTGTCCGGCTTTTTTCTTCCGAACCGCGAAGCGCCGCTGAAGCAGACGATCTTGAACGGCTGGCGCGGGACGAGACTGGGGCGTCTGTTAAGCCTGCTGTTCCGGTCTGCGGCTGAACCACCTCATCTTCAAAGAGCGGTTCTGTTTGAGAGACTTGATCATCCGAGACTGGAGCCGGTTCGACTGAAACAGGGTCATAGGCCGGAGGTGTCTCAGGTGAGGATACTGGACCTTCGGGCTCAGCCAGACTTGAACCAGTCGTTCCTGATAGAGGCGCGGCTTGTGGCGGGCTGTCATATGAAGCATCGGACGAAGGAGCACTTGCGGGCTCTTCGACTGGATAGGCAGACGGCTCCGGAGATGTCACCTGCGGTGCAGGCGCCGCCGGGGTCTCAACTGGAGAAGTCGTGGTGGCCGCAGGAACAGACGGTGCCGGCTCCGGCTCGCGAACCGGCGGTGCAGCTGGGGTGGCAGGCGCCGGCGGCGTAGATGGCTGCAATCCCAGGCTTTCTCTGGCAGCTTCCGCCTCGACCTTCCGGATTGCCTCTTCCAGACGAAGTTGTTCTGCTGTGATTTCCGATGGCGACAGTGGCGGCTCATAGGCCTTGAGCTGATTCACGATGGCATTACGCGCACGGCTGTAAACGCTGCGCCGCGCTGCACCGTTGCTTTCGGGCAAGGACGCGATCGTTTTCTTTAGTATCGAATAGTAATCAGCCATCTTCCTGCCTACCGGCCAACTGCACTCCTGCGTCTCCTGGATCAGATTCGCGACTTCTTCGTGACTTATACTAAGCTTTCGAAGAGGTTTTCGCCTATCAGATCGCGCGAGACGCGCACAATTGTCGCTCCATCTTGCTTCTGATGCCGGAGACCCCGGACTTCAAAAGCTGCCGAGTGCGCAGCGATTCGCAACGCACTCTAAGCATCTTTGATATTGTCTTGTTTACGTCAATTCGCTCAGTCTTGGAAAGGATTCTGCACAAGAATTGTGTCATCGCGTTCCGGACTGGTCGACAAGATCGCGACCGGTGCACCGATCAGCTCTTCAACATGCCGTACGTATTTGATCGCTTGCGCCGGAAGCTCAGCCCAAGTCCGCGCACCTTCAGTGGATTCTTTCCAACCCGGCATGCTCTCATAGATTGGCTTGACCCGTTCCTGGGCGCCTTGTGACGCTGGAAGATAGTCGATGCGCTCACCGTCGAGTTCGTAGCCAACGCAAATCTTGATTTCCTCAAGACCATCCAGAACATCAAGCTTGGTCAGCGCGATCCCGTTGATACCGGACGTACAAACGGTCTGACGCACAAGAACCGCATCAAACCAGCCGCAACGGCGGCGACGGCCGGTCACAGTGCCGAACTCGTGACCACGGGTCCCGAGAAACTCACCGACTTCGTTTTCTTGTTCGGTCGGGAAAGGCCCTTCGCCCACACGCGTGGTGTACGCCTTCGTAATACCGAGAACATAGTCCACCGACCCTGGTCCAAGGCCACAGCCGGTCGCAGCCTGCCCGGCGACCGTGTTGGAAGATGTCACAAACGGGTATGTCCCATGGTCGATGTCGAGAAGTGCGCCTTGAGCCCCTTCAAAGAGGATCCGTTTGCCTTGGCGGCGTTGCTCGTCGAGCAGGTACCAGACCTTGTCCATGTACGGCAGAACCTGATTTGCAACGCTGGACAGCTCTTCGAAAATGACATCCGCTGAGATTTCGTCCTGCCCAAGCCCCCGGCGCAAAGCGTTGTGGTGGGTCAAGAGCCGGTCGATTTTCGCCGGAAGCGTTGTAAGGTTTTTCAGATCCATCAGACGGATCGCACGGCGGCCGACCTTATCTTCGTATGCCGGGCCGATACCGCGTTTTGTTGTGCCGATCTTGGTGCCGGTGTTGGAGTTTTCACGAAGAGCGTCCAGTTCCCGGTGCAAAGACAGGATCAAGGTTGCGTTCTCAGCCACCCGCAGGCTTTCAGGCGTAACAACAACGCCTTGCTCGCCGAGCCGTTTGACCTCTTCGGCCAACGCATGTGGATCCAGCACAACACCATTGCCGATCACAGACAACTTGCCCGGCCGGGCCACACCGGATGGCAGCAAGGAGAGCTTGTAGCTCACACCGTCAATAACGAGTGTATGTCCAGCGTTGTGTCCGCCCTGGAACCTTACAATGACATCGGCTTGTTCCGACAACCAGTCGACAATCTTGCCTTTGCCTTCGTCACCCCATTGCGAACCGACAACAACCACATTCGCCATCTAGCTTTTGCTCTCCTAAAGCAGGTTCGTGACGTCCTTGACGCCAACACAACAGGCCCCGGACAAGGCCCCGGGGCAAACGGCGCGGACTATAGACAGGATTGGTTTGCCGCGCGAGTCTTCCCAGCCATTTAATTGAAGAATTGCGCAAGCTACCGAACAAACTCTCCCCAATTCCGGTTCTTGTTCGTTTTATCGCTGTGCAAGACAAGCCTGCGCGTCCAACATTCGCTCGGTTTTCGGGTGTCGGGAACCGAAAACACATGGTACCCGGGAGACATTCACCTGGTCGGAGCTCCCACATGAAATTGCAGCATTGGATCTTGCTGATTTGTCTCGGTGCGATTTGGGGCGGATCGTTTATCTTTGCCAAGGTTGCGGTTGCCGAGATCCCTCCGCTGATGCTGGTGTTTTTCCGCGTCGCATCCGCCTGCCTCGCCCTTTGGCTTGTGCTCGGGGCCCAAGGCACCCTGAAGCAGTTTCCTATCAAGATGGCCGCCTCGTTTCTGGCTATGGGCCTCTTGAACAACGTTATCCCGTTTTCCCTGCTTTTTGCAGGACAGACAGTGATCGGTGCAGGTCTTGCGTCTATCCTCAACGCAACGACACCGGTCTTCACCGTTTTGGTAGCAGGTGTTTTGTTCCGCCAGGAAACTCTCGGCATTCACAAGATTACCGGTATTGCTCTCGGAATCGCTGGCGTCGCGACGATGCTCTCCGGCAGTTTGTCCGGCATAGTCTCAGACCCTTTATGGGCTCAGGTGGCATGTCTGGGAGCGGCGATGTCCTATGCCTTTGCAGCCACCTTTGCTAAACGCTTCAAAGGCCTCCCGCCCCTGATCTCGGCAACTGGTCAATTGTCCGGGTCAACCCTGATCATGGCCCCGATCGCTCTTTTCGCATCCGGTTCTTGGAGCGTGGCGGATCCAAGCGTCATTGCTTGGCTCAATGTTCTCGCGCTCGGGATTTTCGCGACTGCACTTGCTTACCTGATGTACTTCCGGCTTCTAGCCGAAGCTGGCGCGACCAACGCGTCGCTGGTCACGCTTTTGGTGCCCGCTAGCGCCTTGTTTTTTGGATGGTTATTGTTGGGCGAAGAATTGTCGGCAATCCAACTGGCCGGTTTCGCGCTCTTGTTAAGTGGATTGGTCGTTCTTGATGGGCGGCTCTTCGCCCGTTTCAAACCAGTATCCACACCAACCAAATAGCAAGCGCCCGGATGACATCTCATCCGGGCGCCATTGGTGTCAAAAGCGAAGCGGCTTGACTTGCTTCACATGGGAGACCGTCTCCAATCGGGCCATGACCTCTTTTGAGACCGGGGCATCCACTTCAACTAGACATATCGCTTCCTCTCCAGGCGCTGTCCGGCCGAGGTTGAAGGTCGCAATATTTACCTCGTTGTTGCCAAGTTCCATTCCAAGATGGCCGATAAAACCCGGTTTGTCTTCGTTCGTGATGTAAAGCATGTGCTCGCCGAGCTCCGCTTCCATATTGATGCCCTTCACCTGAATGATCCGGGGCTTGCCGTCGGCGAACACAGTCCCGGCAACGGAGCGGCTTTGGCGTTCTGTTTCCACAGTCAGGCGAATGTAGGTTTCATACGCCCCCTGCTTGTCCCGCCGCACCTCTTCGATCTGCATGCCCCTTTCCTTCGCCAGGATAGGTGCAGAGACCATGTTGACGGTCTGCAAAAGCGGTGTCAGCAATCCTGTGAGTGCTGCCGATGTCAGTGCCTGAACGTTCATGTCGGCGACGGCACCGGCATATTCCAGGCGAACGCGTTCAATGCCGGTTTCAGTAAGCTGTCCAGCGAAAGACCCTAACTGCTCGGCCAACCGGACAAACGGCGCCAGTTTCGGCGCTTCTTCCGCCGTAATTGACGGCATGTTGAGTGCATTCCGGACAGCACCGCTCAAGAGGTAGTCGCACATTTGCTCGGCAACTTGCAGAGCAACGTTCTCTTGGGCTTCCTCCGTTGAGGCTCCAAGATGCGGTGTCGACACGAAGTTCGGCGCGCCGAAAAGCACATTTTCCTTGGCCGGTTCATCGACAAAGACGTCGAAAGCGGCGCCCGCAAGTTTCCCGCCATCAAGTGCATCACGGACAGCCTGTTCATCAGCAAGACCACCGCGGGCACAGTTGATGAGGTAAGCCCCGTCCCGCATTTGGGCGATCGCGGCCGCATCAATGATGTTCCGCGTCTTATCAGTGAGCGGTGTGTGCAACGTGATGAAGTCAGACCGGGAGAGAAGCCCTTCCAGTTCCACCTTCTCGACGCCGAGCGCAAGCGCCCGTTCTGGCGTCAAGAACGGGTCAAAAGCGATCACCTTCATCTTGAGACCGATACCCCGCTCGGCAACGATCGATCCAATATTTCCGCAGCCGATCAGGCCCAAGGTTTTGCCGGTGATCTCGCGTCCCATGAACCGGGACTTTTCCCATTTCCCGGCCTGGGTCGACGCATCAGCGGCTGGTATTTGACGGGCCACTGCCATCATCATGGAAATCGCGTGTTCGGCCGTCGTGATGGCATTGCCGAAGGGCGTGTTCATCACGATGATGCCGCGTGCCGTGGCCTTCGGAATGTCGACATTGTCGACGCCAATCCCTGCACGGCCGACAACCTTCAGGTTATCCGCCGCAGCAATGATTTTTTCGGTCACCTTCGTGGCAGAGCGGATCGCCAGACCATCATATTGACCGATGATCTCGCGCAGCTTTTCCTTGTCCTTGCCAACATCTGGCAGGAAATCCGCCTCCACGCCGCGATCCTTGAAGATCTGTACGGCAGCTGGAGACAACTTGTCAGAAACCAATACTTTCGGGGCCATATGAGCCTCTCCTTGACATCAATACCTGACCGGGCAGCGTACCGCCCGGCATTGGACTTAGCTGTTCAAAGAACAGGCTCAGGCGGCCTGAGCGTGTTTCGCTTTTTCGGTTTGGAAGGCCCAATCCAGCCAAGACGTCAGCGCTTTCAGATCGCTGGCCTCAACGGTTGCCCCTGCCCAGATCCGAAGACCGGATGGTGCATCCCGGTAAGCGCCGATGTCATAGGCAACGCCTTCACTGTCGAGCAGGGAAACCATGCCCTTCGCGAAAGTGGCTTGCTGCTCATCTGACAGCGCCAGAATGTCCGGATCAACCACGGTCAGACAGACGGACGTGTTGGACCGGTTGGCAGGATCCTTCGGCAGAAAATCGACCCAAGACGTCTGATCAACCCAGTCAGCCAGAACCTGAAGGTTGCCGTCAGCGCGCGCCACAAGACCGGCCAAACCACCGAGATCGTCAGCCCATTTCAGAGCATCGAGATAATCTTCAACGCACAGCATCGACGGGGTGTTGATCGTCTCGCCGCGGAATATCCCTTCAATCAACTTCCCGCCTTTGGTCAGGCGGAAAATCTTCGGCAAGGGCCAAGCCGGAGAATAAGTTTCCAGGCGTTCGACGGCGCGCGGGCTGAGAATCAGCATGCCATGGGCGGCTTCACCGCCAAGCACCTTTTGCCAGGAAAACGTCACCACATCGAGCTTGGCAAAATCCAACTCCTGAGCGAATGCGGCCGAAGTCGCATCGCAGATTGTCAGACCTTCGCGGTTCTCAGGAATCCAATCACCGTTCGGCACACGGACTCCGGATGTGGTCCCATTCCATGTGAAGACGACATCATTCGAAAAGTCGACCGTCGCAAGGTCCGGCAGCTCGCCATATGGCGCTTCTATCTTGCGGGCATTTTCCAGCTTCAGTTGTTTGACCACATCGGTCACCCAACCGGATCCGAAGCTTTCCCAGGCGAGCATGTCGACGCCCCGGGTACCAAGCAATGACCACATGGCCATTTCAACTGCGCCGGTATCGGAGGCCGGAACGATGCCAATGCGGTAATCTGCTGGAACGCTCAGCACCTTGCGTGTCAGCTCAATGGCTTCCGCAAGTTTGGCCTTGCCCGGCTTGGCTCGGTGCGACCGTCCAAGCGGTGTATCGGAAAGCGCTTCCAGCGACCAGCCGGGACGCTTGGAGCAGGGACCAGAAGAAAAATTGGGATTGGCCGGACGCACGTCCGGCTTGGAGATAACTATGCTCATTTGAAGTCTACCCTCACAGATAGGAGCCCCTCGTTGGGGAGGGGTGGCCCACCTATGGGGATAAAGCCGAACGGCAGTTACGTCAATTCAATTGCGAAAAAGACGAGAAAAAGGGCCGGTCGATGACCAGCCCTTTCACCAACACGTGTGCTGGATAATCAGAAATTGCTCGTGATCGGGCCGGCTGGATAATATGCCGGAGCCGCTGCAGGTGCGTTGAATGTGTAGCGCGCACCAATGCGGAACTCGTGAGCGGTCAGATCTTCCCAGACTTCACGGGATTCACCGGTGCCAACATTATAAAGCTTAACGGTTTTTGCTTCGCCAAGGTCCTTATACCGGTAACCCGCATCGATGCTCCAATTCGGCGTCACAGCGTATTCTGCACCTGCCATCAAGGCCCAGGCAAAATTCCAATCGCCGTTGCTGCCGTCGTAGCTGGAGAACGTACCGTCCGGGTTGAGGGACGTTTTGTTGCTGGCGCTCACGTATGACGCACCGATTCCGGCACCGACATAAGGTGTGATCCGGTTCCAGGTCGCAAGATCGACGTAACCGTTCAACATGACGGTCCAGACGTCGATATCGGCCTTCTCGGTTGAGAATTGGCCTGCAGCCGCACAGCCACCACACGGCGCGTAGCCGGTTGCAGTTGCCTTGGCTTCATAATCGACCGTGACATCACTTCTGAAGTAGCGGTTGAACTGATAACCGACACCTGCGCCAATCATCCAGGTGTTGTCGAGGCTTTCGCGCTCATAGCGCAGCCCACCGATCGCGGAGTCGCTGAAACTTCCACTGGGGTCGCCGTAGACCTTGTAGCCGATATCACCCCGCAAGTAGAAACCGCCGACCGCCGCAGGAGCGACCGGAACGTGTTCAATGACCGGCGTCGGCAAGTCTGCTGCAAAACCCGCAGTGGACAGCACAACAGCAAAGCCGGTCAAAGACAAACGTTTAAAAAATTTATCCATGTCTTCGTCCTCTTTCGATGTAGCGTCTGCATTTCATTGCCGACACACCAATCTCGAGGCCAAAAATGACGTGTATTCATTAAGGTTGACTTAACTGTGTTCTTTAACCGAGTTTTTTTACGTAAATGAATGGTAAATCCTGCGCCTTGCTTTTTACCAAACATTAAAAAAGCCAGCTGAATCAGCTGGCTTTATTGTTAAGAACGTAAGTGAATCTCAGAGGGGGCAGGCGCTACGCAGCGGAAGACGCAACAACCCCGGCAATATCGTTCACAACTTGTTTAACCAAATCCGCGTCATCGCCTTCAGCCATAACCCGAATCAAAGGTTCTGTCCCGGAAGCCCTGATCACGAGACGGCCGGACGTCCCGAGACGGGCTTCGCCGTCCTCAATCGCAGATTTTACTTCGGAATGCTGAAGCGGAGCGCCGCCTTTGTATCGGACGTTTTTCAGGATTTGCGGAACAGGCTCAAACCGGCGGCAAACTTCTGACACAGGTTTATCCTGCTGCTTGATACAAGCCATAATCTGAAGTGCTGCGATCAGACCGTCACCCGTGGTCGCAAAGTCCGACAGCACAATATGGCCGGACTGCTCCCCGCCCACGTTGAAGCCATTGGCGCGCATATGTTCAACCACATAACGGTCGCCGACTTTCGTGCGCTCAAGACCGAGCCCCAAATCCCCCAAATACCGTTCCAGCCCAAGGTTGGACATAACAGTTGCAACGATGCCATTGCCTGCCAAGCGGCCATTGGCTTGCCAGGATTGGGCAACCACTGCCATCAACTGGTCACCGTCAACTACGTTTCCGTTTTCATCTACGATGATCACCCGGTCCGCATCGCCATCAAGAGCGATGCCGATGTCGGCGCGCACTTCATGAACCTTCTTGGACAATGCATCTGTGGAGGTCGACCCGCAGTCCTTGTTGATGTTGAACCCGTCCGGAGACACGCCCATCCGGATTACATCGGCTCCGAGCTCAAAAAGGGCATCCGGCGCGACTTTGTAGGCAGCGCCATTGGCGCAATCGACAACGACCCGCAGGCCTTCAAGGCTCATCTTACGCGGCAAGGTGCGCTTGGCCGTTTCAATGTAGCGCTCTTGAGCCCCGTCAATTCGTTTGGCCCGTCCAAGCTCCTGAGCGCTTGCAAGATGCGGTGTCAGATCGCTTTCGACGAGTTCCTCAATGGACTTCTCGATTTCGTCACTCAGTTTGAATCCGTCAGGCCCAAAGAACTTGATGCCATTATCCTGGAAGGGATTGTGAGATGCGGAGATCATGACACCAAGATCCGTACGTAAAGAACGGGTCAGCATCGCAACGGCAGGGGTTGGAAGAGGCCCGAGCAGGAAAACATCCATACCGACCGATGTAAAACCTGCCACCAGCGCATTTTCCAGCATGTAACCGGACAGTCTTGTGTCTTTTCCGATGACAACACGATGGCGATGACCGCCATTCTTAAACACCAGGCCCGCCGCCATGCCGATCTTAAGAGCCATTTCCGCGGTCATAGGATAGGCATTCGCCTGTCCGCGAATACCGTCGGTGCCAAAGAACTTGCGCATAAACCAAACCTTGTCGTTTTCGAATCTTTGTCGTTGTAACCGAGATTACCGGCGCCGTGTGTCACATCTTATGAGCAAATGTTACCATCGGCGGCCAGTTCATATCTATCGAAACACATGAAAAATGCCCGGTGAGACACCGGGCACTTTAATTGTTCAATAGAGGAGCGTTTTAGGCCTGAGGCTGAGGCTCCATGCCGCCGCTCGGCTCATCGCCGCCGCGCTTTGCGCCCGCTTTCGGCACCGCAGAGGAACGACCGATCGGCTGATCATCATCAGTGTCGCGCACCGGCGGCTTGCCATCGAGAAGATCCTTGATCTCATCGCCTGAAAGCGTCTCGTATTCGAGTAGACCTTTCGCAATGCTGTGCAACTGGTCCTCGTGATCACCAAGGATCTTCTTCGCTGTCTCATATCCCTGGTTAACGAAGGATTTGATTTCAGCGTCGACGATCTTCTGGGTCTCATCCGCTACGCTCTGGTTTTTCGCAACGGAATGGCCGAGGAAAACCTCTTCCTGGTTTTCGCCGTAGAGCAGCGGACCGAGCTTGTCGGACATGCCGAACTGGGTCGCCATCGCGCGGGCAAGTTTGGTGGCCATCTGGATGTCGCCAGATGCACCTGAGGTTACCTTCTCATATCCGAAGATCATTTCCTCGGCGACGCGTCCGCCCATCGCTACGGCCAGGTCGGCCTTACACTTGGCGCGTGTCAAGGACACCTGATCTTTTTCCGGCAACCGCATGACCATGCCAAGCGCGCGACCGCGCGGGATGATTGTTGCCTTATGGATAGGATCAGAAGCTTCCTGATGAAGAGCCACCAGAGCATGACCAGCTTCATGGTAGGCCGTCAGCTTCTTCTCTTCCTCAGTCATCACCAAGGTGCGGCGCTCTGCACCCATCATGACCTTATCCTTGGCGTCCTCGAACTCGGCCATTGTGACCAAGCGCTTGGACCGGCGTGCTGCAAGTAGGGCAGCCTCGTTTACGAGGTTCATGAGATCGGCACCCGAGAACCCTGGTGTGCCGCGTGCCAGTGTGCGTACATCGACATCCGGAGCCAGTGGCACTTTACGCATGTGAACCTTGAGGATCTTTTCGCGGCCAGTCACGTCCGGGTTCGGAACAACAATCTGACGGTCGAAACGACCAGGGCGCAAAAGCGCAGGATCAAGAACATCCGGACGGTTGGTGGCCGCGATGATGATGATGCCCTCGTTCGGCTCAAAGCCGTCCATCTCGACGAGAAGCTGGTTGAGTGTCTGCTCGCGCTCATCATTACCACCACCAAGGCCTGCACCGCGGTGACGGCCAACGGCGTCAATCTCATCGATAAAGATGATGCAAGGTGCGTTCTTCTTGGCTTGCTCGAACATGTCGCGGACGCGGCTTGCACCTACGCCGACAAACATTTCCACAAAGTCAGAGCCGGAAATCGTGAAGAACGGTACGTTTGCTTCACCTGCAACCGCTCGGGCGGTCAGGGTTTTACCAGTACCTGGAGGGCCGACCAACAGCACGCCACGCGGTATCCGACCCCCGAGCCGCTGGAATTTTTGCGGATCGCGCAAGAATTCGACGATTTCCTGCAAGTCTTCCTTGGCTTCGTCGATGCCGGCAACGTCTTCGAATGTGACCCGGCCGTGCGCTTCGGTTAGCAGTTTCGCTTTGGACTTGCCAAAGCCCATGGCTTTGCCACCGGAGCCCTGCATTTGCCGCATCACAAAAATCCAGATGCCAAGAATAATCAGCATTGGAAGCCAAGAGAACAGCGCGCCGAGGAGCGGTGAACTTTCGGCCGGCGGACGCGCGTTGATCAACACGCCTTTGGTGCGGAGTTCTTCGACATATTGCGCACCTTCGGGCGCGTACGTCTGGAACGGACCCGTCGTCGAGCTGCCCGAGATCTTCTGTTCCTGAATGGTCACCGATCGCACATCGCCGCGATCGACTTTATTCATGAACTCGGAGAAAGCGATCTCGTCCGTTGCACTGTTCTGTGTTGGGCTCTGAAACAGCTGGAACAAAGCGATCAGCAGAAGGGCGATTATCACCCAGAGCGCGAAGTTGCGAAAATGTGCGTTCATTTCTATCCCTTAACCGCCCGACGCGACTTTATTAGAATGCGCGCGGTTACATTTCTTTCAGCGAAGATAGGTCGCCCATAGCCCTATGCCAAGGTGGTGCGCCATATTGCGCATGCACACTGACTATTTTCTTAAGAGACACCCCTAACAGATGTTTGCGCCCGCGAAAACCGCGGAAATCCTAAGACCCCTCAAGATCTGTCCTATAGTTACCGGCCAATTTTGCCGGAACGGGGATCCGCTGAAGTGAAATTTCGCACCCTCCGCGCCGCGCATCATGCCAAATCAAAGAGGCCGCAGAGCGAACACCCACCGGCCCGTTTCCGATCCAGAACACCGGCGCGCTTTCAAACGCCTCCTTTGGCCACCCATTTGGCCAGGAAATTTGCCGCCGGTCGACCGGCGCATTGAACAGCGGGCCGAGGCTGACTGTCATACCGTTCGGCGGCGCCCCCTCGGCGGCCTGAACATCGAACAGAAAGCGGGCGTCCCATTTCCCTTCTCCGCAGAGGTTCTCAAGAACCACAGGCGGTGATCGGCCGATTTCTTTCCAAACAAATAGAGTATCCCGTTTCATTTCCACAACGGCTCCTCCAAGTGTTTGGCGCCCTGCCTTGTTGTTCAAAATCCAGTGATCGAGGGCTTCGATCTTTCGCAGTTTCGGCTGATAAACCCGGCCAGTCACCCGCTCGATCATGAGTATGAGCAAACGCAGCCTGAATTCTTCTGACTGAGCGCGCAACATCAGCGTCGACGTCTTGACGGGCCCTGCCTGATGTTCCTCGACATGCTGACCAAAAAGCTCCGCGAGGACCGTTTCCAGAGCCTCGCGCGCGCGCCTCAGCTGCCGTGCTGTTGTGGCAATCCGGCTCGGCGACAAACCCTCTTCGGCGAGACTGCTCGAAATCGACCGCAACCGGCTGCGCTTGTACTTCAAACTCTTATTTGAAGGATCTTCACACCATTTTTGACCCCGGTCTTCCAAGGTCGCCAAAAGACGGCTTTTGGGCACACCGAGAAAAGGGCGAAGCAAACGAAGACCGGCAGGTCCTTCAGGTTCATCTGAAGCCATGGCGCCAAGCCCGTTTAATCCGCTTCCACGGGTCAAACGATCGAGAAACGTTTCAGCCTGGTCATCGAGATGATGCGCGAGAAGAACGGCTTCAAAACCCGACACAGCTGTCTGTTTTGCGATCAGTTGGTATCGCGCGTCGCGCGCAGCCTCTTGAAGGCCTGTTGCCGGCTTGTCATCCGTCCATTTCAAAATATGGCAGTGCAAACCATTTTGTTCGCTCAATTCCCGAACAAAGCACGCTTCTTGAGAGCTTTCTGGACGCAGCTTGTGATCAACAACGACCACCTCGCAAGCACCTTCCCAGTTTTGTCTCGATCGCCATTCACAAAAGGCAATCAGCAGGCAAACTGAGTCTCCACCGCCAGAGACAGCAAGAGCAATCTTTGAAAAGTTGTTTAATGAATGAAATAGTTGGTCAATTTCCCGGTCAGTGAGCCCGGAATAGGGATCCGGCTGGTTACGAACACTGGGCACTTTGGCGTTCATCCCGCGCTTGTGACAAAACCGCCGGCGCAGCATTTGGAAATTTGCTCAAGAGTTCGGAAAACGTCGCGCAAGCAACATCGGTTTCACCGAGCCCGCGCAGCGAAACTCCGAGTTTCAGCAAACTGTCCGGGCTTTTTGAATTGCCGGGATGATCCCGGTAGGTTTTCAAAAACGCGTCCGCAGCCTCGCGATAGTTCTGCTGGGCCAGGAGGCTTTCGCCGAGCCAATACTGCGCATTGGCCGCCAGCTGATTGTCTGGATAACTTTCCAGGAATGTGCGAAATCCGGCCTCAGCCGCAGCATAATCTCCATTCACTGCCATGGAATACGCGCGGTCGTAGTCCGTCCGCGGGTCTCCACTTCCAATGATACCGGCAATCTGGTCATCGTCTGTCGAAAACTCAGGGCTGGGTGTGGAGTCTGAAGCGGCTCCGGGTGGTACGACTTGACCTTGTGCCAGAGACGATAAATCAATCGGTCCGTTCGAAGGAACGCCTGTACCGGCTTCATATCCGCCCGATTGGGACCAATCTCCGTCTCCAGAGCCATCGGCAGGAAGGGTTGCAAATCCGCCGCCGGGTGCGACCAGGCTTCCAGACTGAGGTGTGCCATCCGGCGCCAGCCCAGGAGAAGCGTCCGACCGTTTGCCTGGGGTCCCACCTTCAAGTTGCTGAAAACGGTATTCGTTGTCTTCCTGCATCCGGCGCATTTGATCTTGCAATTCACGCATTTGAAACGCCATTTGCTCGAGTTGACCGGTCAAGACCCGAATTTGCTCTTCCAACTGTCCGATACGGACGCTGGAATCGTCATTCCGTTTTCCGAAAAGCTGCGCATGAGATGGCGTTGCCACCGAGATGAGCATTACGGCCAATACCGGGCATACCAGCCTGTAAAATTGTTTCATTCGTCCCTCCGCTGTGCAGCCACTTGTCATATACCAATACCGATAAATGGAAAGCCATCTGTTTGGCAGGGGGAGGTTCTCACCCGTATAGCCGCACGCTGAATTCTAACGCAAATGGCGCTCCGAGTTCGGCCAAATTTTGACAAACAAAACGGGAAAGGGCGTGTTTTTGCTCCGGGCAAATAAAAACGCCGGGCTGAACCCGGCGTTTTTAGCGTTATTCGGACACTGATCAGTTGGTCGCGTTGTTCAGCACGGTCACTGCCCGCCTGTTCTGAGACCAGCAGCTGTTGTCGTTACAAACGGCAACTGGCCGTTCTTTACCATACGAAATCGTTTTGATCCGGGAGGCAGAAACACCTTGGGATACGAGGTAATCGCGTGCGGCCTGCGCACGCCTTGCACCAAGTGCGATGTTGTATTGGCGCGTACCGCGCTCATCAGCATGGCCTTCCACGGTAATCGTGTACTGCGAGTACCGTTGAAGCCACTTTGCCTGGTTGGCAAGCGTGGCCTGCCCCTGCGAATTCAGGGTAGATTGGTCTTCTTCGAAGAACACCCGGTCCCCGACATTCACCACGAAATCCTGCCCGGTCCCCGGCTTGACGTTGGTCGCCAACCCGTCCGGCTTGGTTTGCGCGCACGCTGCGGCAAATAGGACTGCAAAACAGACTGCAATCCAACGCGCCCCGCTGGAGGCACTCACCATATTGAACATTCCAATCTCCTTACCCCAGCCCGCTAAACCGGCTTTCCAAATGCGCCCCCACATTTTGGTAAACGCTTTCTAGCCAAAGTCGGTTAATGCGCTCTCAATAAGGCTGGTAAACACTTCGTTATTCGTTGTCTCAGTCGATCAATGGCGACCAAGACGGATCTGATGCAAATGCCGGTGTTTCCAGCCTTTGTTCATTGTAGCCGGTCAAATCGACGGTCCAGACCTGCGGACCTCCGTTTGCGCCCGGCGTATCACGGAAGAACACCAGAACACGGCCATTCGGAGCCCATGCTGGTCCTTCGTTGTGATATCCCTCTGTCAGAATCCGCTCGCCTTTTCCGTCAGGCCGCATCACACCGATCATGAACCGGCCCTGGTGCTGCTTAGTAAAGGCAATCAGGTCGCCCCGTGGAGACCAGACTGGTGTCGAGTAGCGCCCCGGGCCGAAGGAAATACGCTGAGCCTGGCCGCCAGCTGCACTCATCACGTAAAGCTGCTGTGAGCCCCCCCGATCGGATTCAAAAACGATACGGCCGCTATCCGGAGAGAAAGACGGGCTCGTATCAATGGCGGCTGTGTTGGTCAAGCGGGTCGTCTGCCGCGATCGCAAATCCATCTTAAAGATGTTTGCGTTGCCACCCTGCTGCAAACTCATGACCACGCTCTGTCCATCGGGTGAAAACCGCGGCGCAAAGGTCATCCCCGGAAAATTGCCCACGATCTCGCGCTGCCCGGTCTCGATGTTCAAGAGGTACACACTTGGATCCGCACCTGCATAAGACATGTAGGTGATTTCCTGGCTCGTCGGCGAAAAGCGCGGTGTCAAAACCAGATCATCGCCCCGGGTGAGGTATCGAACATTGGCCCCGTCCTGATCCATCAGTGCCAAGCGTTTTACGCGCTTGTCTTTCGGCCCCGTCTCGTCGACGAACACAATGCGCGTGTCGAAATAGCCTTTTTCGCCGGTGAGACGCTCGTAAACGGCATCCGCAATGATATGCGCGAGCCGCCGCCAGTTTTCCGGTGTCGTATAGAACTGTTGCCCAAGCATCTGCTCTGCCGCAAAGACATCCCAAAGCCTGAATTCAGCGCGCAAGCGGCCATCCGCCTGCTTTGTCACGGTTCCCGTCACAAGCGCCTGTGCACTGATCGTGCGCCAATCCCCAAAGCGCGGGGTAGAATTCACGCTCATGTTCTTCTGAATGAAGCTCGCTGGATCGAGAGGATTAAAGAGACCGGACCGTTTGAGATCCGCCGCAATCACCGCGGTCATGTCGGCGGCTAGTTTGCTGTCGCCACCTTCTGCAGAGAACTGCGGCAAGGCAATCGGCAGCGGTTCGACATTCCCTTGAGTGATGTCGATCTCAACCAGCGCAGCGGCCGGGATCGGACTGAGTACTGCTAGGAGCGCAACAAACCCAACGCGGACGCGGGCCGAGGACCCGACGAACCCTAAAAAATGTTTCCAAATCTGACGCATGAGCAATACAGCTCCTTCACCTTTGGGTTCCGACTGCGAAATCGGCTTAGCCCCCGAGCATCTCTCTCGGGTCAAAATTGATAATCACTTCCTGCCACGCATCATATTTCGCAATTGGCAGGCTGTATGGCTGGCAGCGCATCACAGCACGGACCGCACTGCTTGCTGCTGCGCGGAAGGCCGGATTTGCATTGGAATTCATGACTTCCGGACCATTGGACACTTCGCCGTTCTGCGACAGGTTGAAACGAACCCGCACATTCAGATCTTCCGCACCCACAGCCCCAACAGGAGGGCTCCAACACATGGCAACTTGGGAGCGTAACGCATCCAACTCCGATTGGGTCATGCGGATGTTCGGCGCGCCTTGCCGTGTTCCCAGCGATGCAGGCGTATCAGGTTGTCCCCCGGCCTGGCCGGCTGGCTCCACCTTGTTGAGAAGGGCCGCAACGTCGTTGACGATAGATTCATCCCTTGGCTCCTGTCGCTGCGGCCGTGGCGGTGCCGGTTTTGTCCTTGGTGCAACGCTTGTCAGAATCGGCTGTACAGCCGGTGCGGCTTCCTGCTGAGGTACAGGCTCCGGTTCAGGAGCCGGCTCTGGCTCAGCAGCTGGTACCGGTTCGGGCGCAGGTGCAGGTTCCGGGGCATCTTCAGGCTCTGCGACTGGTTCCGGTTCAGGCAGCGTCGGAGTTGGCGCTGGCGCCGGCGTGGGAGGCGAGGGCTGCTGAACTTGACTGTCACCAGGTTTGTCGGCCGGTTGCGGGGTGTCTTCAGCCGGTGTATCGCTCGGCCGCAGCGCCGCAACGTCCCGAACTTCAGCCGTTTTCTCACCTAAGCGAAGCTGCGTAAATTCCTCGATTGGAACGAGATCCACCGGCAGCGTTTCGACTTGAGGAACGGAAAAACTCTTTGCGTCCGGAAAGGCTATCAAGCCCCAGACCAAAAAGACCGAGTGACCGGTCAAAGACGCAATGAGACCTGCGCGCATTCTGCGTTACGAGTCCCGTTCTTCCAGAGTGACAAGGCCGAGCCGTTTAAAGCCAGCCGCGTTGATCCGGCCCATGAGTTTCATCATGGTGCCGTAATCAGCATCCTGATCTCCACGCACGTAGATGCGTTCTTCGTACCCGTTGGCCGCAATCGCCTCCAATTTGGGAACGACCTCATCAATGAGGATCGGAGTATCCTGAATAAAAATTTCGCCTGCCGAATTGATGGAAATCGTTATCGGCTCGGTGTCCCCTTCAAGGGCCTTCGCACGTGTCTCCGGCAGGTCAATCGGCACACCGACTGTCAACAAAGGTGCTGCGACCATGAAAATGATGAGCAGCACCAGCATCACATCGACGAAGGGTGTGACGTTGATCTCACTTATCGGAAGACTGCGCCGCCGGCGCCGTCCACGGCGGCCGCCACCTGCTTGTCCACCACCGGCCTGCATGCCCATGGATCAGGCCCTCTCGTCGATCTGCCGCGACAAGATCGCGGAGAACTCGTCAGCAAAGCCTTCCATACGAGCAACCGCCCGGCCAACATCCGAAGAGAATTTGTTGTATGCGATAACCGCAGGAATGGCGGCCAGAAGACCCAGAGCCGTCGCAAACAGAGCTTCCGCGATACCGGGAGCCACGACCGCAAGGTTCGTGCTCTCAGACGCCGCGATCGCCTGGAATGCAGTCATGATGCCCCAAACGGTTCCGAACAGTCCGATGAACGGAGCAGATGACCCAACGGTCGCTAGGATCAGCAACCGGTTTTCCAGCCGCTCCTGCTCGCGCTGGATTGTGACATCCATAACGCGGTCGATCCGTTGCTGAAGGCTTCCAATCGCCGGGCGCGCGCCCTCATGACTGCGCTTCCATTCCCGCATGGCCGCAACAAACAGCGCTGCCATGGAATGGTTCACACGATTGTGCAGCGTTCCGTAAAGCTCTTCCAAGGACTGACCCGACCAGAACACGGTTTCGAACCGGTTCATTTGCCGTTTTGTCTTTCCGAAAATCATGATCTTGTCGACAATGATTGCCCAGCACCAAACCGATGCAGCAAGCAGTCCCAACATTACGATCTGTACGACAATGTGCGCTTGCCAGAACAAGCCATAGAAAGAAAGGTCGCCTTTCGGCGCCGCCAATGTCGTTTCGACTAGTGTTTCCATAAACCCGATGACCTCTCGGCCGAATGATGCGTGTTGCATTCAGAGTACCGGCGCCCCGATTGCACCGATCACGGGGGAATTCGCCCCTATTCGCCGACCGCTTCTCTGACGTTTGATTTTGTCAAAACTGGGACTTATTACGCGCAATTGCGCGCTTTTCTAAAAGAATCAATTAAGGTTACTGCAAGATTAACGCGACCCGGTCGAACCGCTTATTTTTGCCGCTGGCGCGCTCAATTATACGTCAGCGTTTGCTCGCAAACAGCGAAGTCAGCTTAGCTTAGAAGGCCTGTGTTTTAGCAGCTTCTCCGAAAGGGCTGACGGAAGACGAGTCGGCCGACCTTCAGAAGAAATGACAGCAACGGTCACTGCCGCCGACACAAGCAGTTCATCACCTCTGTAAATGAGTTGATCAAGCTTGATCCTGGCGCCTTTATACTCGGCTAGAGACGTCTGCACTTCCAGGACATCATCGATCTTCGCAGGTTTCTGGAAATCCAAGGTCATTGTGCGCACGGCAAAAGCCAGCGATGTGCCATCGTCCCCTTCTGCCAACTCATTGTGGTGAATACCGATCAGCCTCAAAAAGTCGGATCGGGCCCGCTCAAAGAAACGGACATAGGCACCGTGGTAGACGATCCCTGTGAAATCGGTGTCCTCATAATAGACGCGCACGGGCAGAACGTGACCGCTTTGGTCCAAACGGCCTGCGAGATCCGGCCAATCACTCACCATTTAGTCTCCACAAATCCAAAAAGGGCTCTCCGATCTAAAAACCGGAAAGCCCATGACTCTGTTGATTTAGGAAGACGGTCAGGCCGCCGCAACCTCATTGAGGAATTTTTCGACAGATCCTCTCAAGCGATCTGCCTGCTGTTTCATCTCGATCGTCGCGGACAACATATCGTCAACTGCTCGAGAATTCTCGGTCACACCATCGTTGAGGGACGCAACCGTGGTGGCAACAGAACGGGTCCCGTCGGCAGCTTCGGCGACGTTTCTGGAAATTTCGTTCGTCGCAGCGCCCTGTTGCTGTACCGCATCCTGGATGGTGGATGTGTACTCATTGACTTCACCAACGGACTCCGAAACACGCGCGATTTCCGCGACCGCCTCTGTGGTCGACGCCTGAATGGCTGCAATCTGCGTTGAAATCTCTTCAGTCGCCTTGGCCGTTTGCCCCGCAAGCGACTTCACTTCAGAAGCAACAACAGCAAACCCGCGGCCCGCCTCACCAGCGCGTGCGGCCTCAATCGTCGCATTGAGTGCCAGCAGATTGGTCTGTTCGGCAATCTCGGAGATCAGGGAGACAACGTCACCAATCCGGTTGGCAGCTTCAGCCAACCCAGAAATTTTACCGTTAGACACCTGCGCAGCAGTGGTTGTTTGAGCCACGATGCCAGCCGTGGTTTCGACCTGGCGGGAAATTTCTGAAATCGAAGCATTGAGCTCTTCTGTTGCAGAGGCAACGGCCTGCACATTTGCAGATGCGTTTTCGGACGACACCACAGCGGTTTGTCCTTCGTCTGCTGCAGCTCCAGATCGCTCACGCAATTCTGCCGTCACGGCCTCAACCCGGCCGATATTGGCCTCCACCAACTCCAGAACGCCTTGAGCTTCTGCACGGAATCCATTGATCAACGCATCGATATGTTTCTCGCGCTTTTCGCGAGCAATGTGGCCGACTTTCCGTTCAGCAGCCAACCTCTCGCGCTCCACCGAGTTGTCTTTGAAGACTTCAATACAGCGCGCCATCTCGCCGATCTCATCCGAGCGTTCGGTCGCATGCACAGGGACTTCAAGATCACCGTCTGCAATTTGCCGCGCTGCCGCAGATAGTCCTTGGAGCGGGGCAAACATCCGGCCTGTCACCCACCAGATGACACCAACGATTGGGACCAGGCACAAGAACCCGGAAATAACCGCGCCATAGGTAATCCGGTCGGCAGCAGCAGACAGCTTGGTCTGGAGAACAGCATCCACAATCCCGTAAGGCATGTTTGCGAATGAAGCGTCAGCTTCCGCATACCGATAGTCGTTTCCATCCAAAACAAGTGTTTCATTGCCCGCATAGACCGTTTGCTTGTCGTGGACAACTTCAGCAGCCCCTGCCGCGTCCAGACCGACCAACTGCCCGGCAGTGTCAATCAGGAATACCTTTTCGCCATCTTCAAGTTCATCAGATCCACTGACCAGGTTTGCGAAGTTTGCCATGTTCACAGAGAAGGCCGCGGCACCAAAAAACCGGTCGAGATAGAAAACCGGTGTAGCGATGATCATGGAAACCTTGCCGTCTTCGCCGGTCATGAAACCTGACGTGAAGATCTGACCCGCTTCGATCGTCTCATTCGCCACCGCATCGAACAGTGGGCTGAATGCGATTTGCACAGGGTGCCCGGAGATCTCAGCATCGCCGATGTGAAATGCGAACTCATCGCCTTTGGCATAAGTATAGGTAATTACACCATCCGGAGTTGCCAGCGCTACATCCGAGAACACGCCCTGGCTGACCAGATCCTGGAAGATCGGGTGCACCACTTTGTGGTTGTTTGTGTACTGGTTCCCTTCCGCAGGCTCGATCAGCAAGTGCCGCTCTTCCGGAGAATGCGGGTTTTTGGTGACGTAGATCCCACGCAGGATCGCGTTCTGGCCTTCTTTGAGGTTCTTCCAGCCAACCAGCGTTTTCATCAGGCTGTTCTTGGCATCTTCGAGCGATGCAAAGAACTTGGCGCTGTCAGCTGCCTGACCCAAGGCGAGTTCAGCGACTTTCAATTTCGCCTTTGTTCCGCTTTGCAAAGCGGCATCCGCCTGACCATTGGCCACATCACGCGAAAGCGTCGATGTAACTGTGACAATCGCGATGCACATTGTGAGTGCACCGGCCAAGAACATAACAGCAAGTTTAGTTGAAAGCCGCTTACGCATAGGTCCCCCCAGAATTCGACCGAACCCTAGGAAAGAATCGGAAATTATTGGTTAACTAGTAAAAATCCCTACCGTTAAAACTGCAGACATCTTTAGAAGCATTTGCTCCAGTGCAAATGTCTGCCGAAACCTCGAAGAACGCTCAGTTTAAGGGTCACGGATCAGAATCGAGGAACAAACCCATTTGCGGCCCATCCGGCCGCGACGGCACGGCAAGACCAAGATGCGAGAATGCGGTTGGCGTCAATATGCGTCCACGCGGTGTCCGCTGCAAAAATCCGTTTTGTATTAGGTAGGGTTCCACGATTTCTTCAATCGCGTCGCGCGGCTCCGATAAGGCGGCTGCGATGGTCTCGATCCCAACCGGGCCACCGCCGAAGTTGACGGCGATCTGATTGAGATAACGCCGATCCAGGCTATCGAGCCCGGCGCCATCGACCTCCAGCTGCCGCAAGGCCTTGTCCGCCAAGGCTCGGTCGACCTTCTCAGCACCTTCAAAAACTGCAAAGTCCCGAACCCGGCGCAGCAGGCGACCCGCGATCCGGGGCGTTCCGCGGGACCGTTTTGCGATCTCATGGGCGCCGTCTTCCGCCATACCAATCCCAAGGATGGACGCGCCACGTTTTACGATATGCTCTAGCTCCGGCACCGTGTAGAACTCCAGACGCACCGGAATACCAAACCGGTCGCGCAGAGGCGTTGTGAGAAGTCCCAGACGTGTGGTGGCTGCAACCAGTGTGAATTTCGCAAGATCAATCTTTACTGAGCGTGCGGCTGGCCCCTCTCCGATGATCAGATCCAGCTGATAGTCTTCCATTGCAGGATAAAGGACTTCCTCAACGGCCGGATTGAGTCGATGGATCTCGTCAATAAAGAGAACGTCGCGCTCTTCCAGATTTGTCAGCAGAGCTGCCAGGTCACCCGCCTTGGCAATGACCGGGCCGGAAGTCGCCCGGAAGTTCACGCCAAGTTCGCGCGCCATGATCTGCGCAAGGGTTGTTTTTCCGAGCCCGGGAGGCCCGACGAACAAGACGTGGTCCAGCGCTTCCCCACGCGCCTTGGCCGCACCAATGAAGACCTTCAGATTCGCACGGGCTTGCGCCTGGCCGACAAAGTCATCAAGCGCTTGCGGGCGCATTGTGCTGTCGATCTCATCGCCCCGGATTTCCGGAGAGACGATGCGCTGGTCATCCGACATGGCTGACCACCACGAACAACAAGACGAGTAGGAACAGAGAGTAGGCGACCCGGATAGCATAGAATTTCCGGAACTGTTTCCGGACAAAAGGATCATCGGTCTCGATCCGGCGCCCCTTGATCGCAAACGGCCGATCACCAACCGTCAGAGAAAACCGATGGTCCAGATACATGACCCCGCCGATCCCAAGCACGACGAAAGAAATCGCAATAACGGCATAGGTAAAAACAATCATCCCGCGAGCTCCTTCAGCCCAAGACGTATCAAGGTTTCCGTTGTCGCATCTTCGCCCGCAGCCTGCATCGCCTTGGCAACAGCGGCACTTGCTTGAGGTTGCCCATAACCAAGATTTGTCAAGGCCGATACGGCCTCTGCTACCGGACGAGCCGCGACATTGTCCGCCACCGTCTGAGAGACAGCAATCGTATCTTGATCAATGCTCGCAAGGCCGGGCGCCTTGTCTTTCAGCTCGCTGAGGATCCGCTCTGCGACCCGCTTGCCCACACCTGGCGCACGCGAGATCGTGGCCTTGTCGCCCAGCGCGATGGCATTGGCAACTTCGCTTGCCTTTAAAATCCCGAGTATGCCCAGCGCCACCTTTGCTCCAACGCCCTGCACCGTCATCAGGATACGGAACCATTCCCGCTCGGCTTCCGCTGCAAATCCATAAAGGCGGATCATGTCTTCGCGCACGATTGTCTCGATAAACAGAACGGCGGCTTCCCCAGCCCGCGGCAGCGCTTGCAATATCCGGGACGGGCAATGCACCTGGTACCCCACGCCATGAACATCAAGGATAACGTGATCCTCTCCATAACTGTCGATTGTTCCCTTCAGTTTCCCGATCATGCGGCCCCCAAGGCTTTGAGTTGCGCAGCCGTGCTCGCCCGGTGCTGGGCATGACAGATGGCAATCGCAAGTGCATCTGCTGCGTCATCTGAATTGAAGGTCGCCCGTGGCATCAAGACCTTCACCATAGCCCGGATCTGTTCTTTTTCCGCATGCCCGGTCCCGACCACGGTTTTCTTCACCAGGTTTGGAGCATATTCCGCGACCGATAGCCCGGCCAGCGAAGGAACAAGAAGCGCCACGCCGCGCGCTTGACCAAGCTTCAGGGTTGCCCCTGCATCCTTGTTGACAAAGGTGTGCTCGACGGCGGCCTCTGCCGGATTGTGCTGACGCACAACAGCGGTCAACCCGTCATGCAACTCGACCAGGCGCTCTGCTAGGCTCTTCTTGTTGTCGGAAGTCACCGTCCCTGAGGCAATGAAGGAGAGCCGGTTTCCAGCCGCCTCGATCATGCCCCACCCGGTCCGCCGGAGGCCGGGGTCAATGCCCAGCAATCGAATCGCATGTGTCATGGAACAAATCGGTAACAAAACTTGCCCATTGACGCCAGCTAAAGCGCTGCTTACGAACATTTCCCACAGCGCCTTTCCGCAAATTGCGAGATTGCATGTTCGACATTCTGGCGTCTTTTTCCCCGCAGTTGCTGGTTTTGCTGGCGGTGATCCTGTTTGTTTCCGGGTATATCCGAGGCTTTGCAGGATTTGGCGCAGGAATGATTTTCATGCCGGTCGCCGCAAGTGTGATGCTCCCCTCAACGGCTGCCGCCACATTTCTCTTTATCGACAGCATCGTCTCCTTACCTCTGGTCCGCCGGGCGATCCATTTGTGTGACTGGTCGACGGTGCTTCCTGCAGTGATTGGATCTGTCCTATTTGTCCATGCCGGAGCGTGGCTTCTGGCGACTATGGATGTATTGACCTTGCGTTGGATAATAAGTGCTGTCGTCGCAGGCACCCTGGCGCTCGTGGTGTCCGGTTGGCGCTATCAGAAACACCCAACACCTCAGGTTTCATTTGGCGTTGGAGCAGTGTCCGGAGTTCTGGGCGGTGTCTCACAAGTCTCTGCACCGCCGGTTGCTGCTTTCTGGCTTTCCGGCAGGAACGACACACCAGTCATCCGCGCCAACCTCATTATGTTTTTCCCGCTGGCAAGCATAGGAACATTTGTCGCCTACATACTGAATGGATTTTTCACGGTTGAGGTCGCCCGGCTTCTCGTCCTCGCCATACCGGTATACGGAATTGCGCTTTATCTCGGGTCCAAGGGCTTTACCGGTTCAAATCAGTGGACATACAGATGGATCGCAAACCTGCTCATCGCCATTGCAGCCATTACCAGCCTGCCACTACTAGACCCCCTACTCCGTTAGTTTCGCCTGCCACTTGGCAGACTTTTCTCGCATCAAACGGTCTAGTTCTGCCGAAAACTCTTCCGAAGTTTTGCACGTTTGAGCCAAAACACTTAAGGCAACCAATGCCGCATCGGCCGCTTCCTCGCGCACATCGTGAAGGGTGTGCACTTTGTAGGCACTTCCGGGCGCATCGGTGACTGAAAGCACGGCCTCGGCCAACTCGCCGGTCTCCTCCGACAATTTCAAGGCGCGCTGAAGGAGAGACTTCGGATCCGCTTGGGTGAGTTCGAAAATCTGGAACATATCGCTGAGCCTTGGATTCAATGATCAAAAAGAAAAACCCCGGAAAATCCGGGGTTTGACAATCGGTGTTTCAAAGACCTTAAGAGGCCAGTTCTGCCATGGTTTCTTCATCGACATCAAAGTTGGTGTAGACGTTCTGGACGTCGTCATCGTCTTCCAGCATGTCGATCAGTTTCATCAGCGTTTGGGCCTTGTCAGCATCAACTGGTGTTAGGTTCTGCGGCTTCCAGATGATTTTTGTGGAGTCTGCTTCGCCAAGCGCCTCTTCCAATGCCTTTGCGACATCGTTGAGATCTTCAAATGCCGTGTAGATCGTGTGTCCGTTTTCATCGGATTGAACGTCTTCGGCACCAGCTTCGATGGCCGCTTCAAGAACAGCATCCGCCTCGCCAGCTTCCGGCTTGTAGATGATCTCGCCAACACGGTCGAACATGAAAGACACAGAACCGGTTTCGCCAAGAGACCCGCCACACTTGGTGAAGTAGGATCGAATATTGGACGCCGACCGATTGCGGTTATCTGTCAGGGCTTCAACGACAACAGCAACGCCAGCCGGACCGTAACCTTCATAGCGGATTTCGTCATAACTTTCAGCATCACCAGCTTGCGACTTGTTAATTGCGCGCTGAATGTTGTCTTTCGGCATGGACTGAGCTTTGGCGTTGTTCACCGCCAGGCGCAAGCGCGGGTTGGAGTCCGGATCCGGGTCGCCCATCTTCGCTGCGACAGTAATTTCCTTGGACAGTTTGGAGAACATCTTGGAACGAACGGCGTCCTGACGCCCCTTGCGGTGCATGATGTTCTTGAATTTTGAATGGCCTGCCATGGCTCTTCTCGGCTCTCAGTCGGATTTGCTTTTAACGAAAACTGCGCCGCTTATATGCAAGTTGACGCGGAAAATCCAGTTCCTGAAAATTCGGAACTAGCTTGCGGCCCAGAATGGCGGCAGGACCGGCTCAAGACGCCCGCCAATTCTGACCGGCGCAATCGCTTGGGCCAGTCCGGTCCGATCATCTGTTTCGATCGCTACACCACAAATGGTCGCGGCACCTGTCGCCGGCGTAAATCTGGAACCTGGGATCTTGCGCTGAAAGCGATTGACCGGCTCTTCCTTATCCATGCCCAGCACGCTGTCATATGCACCGCACATGCCGGCATCCGACATGTAGGCCGTGCCGTTTTCCAAAATCTGATGATCTGCCGTCGGAACATGCGTATGCGTGCCAACCACCAGGCTAACCCGGCCGTCCAGGAAATGGCCCATCGCCTGTTTCTCGCTGGTGGCTTCCGCATGAACATCAATAATAATCGCATCAGCAACATCCCCAAGCGGACAGTCGCAGACGACTTTGTCTATTGCCGCAAACGGATCATCGAGTGCATCCATATAGACACGTCCCATGACGTTCGCGACCATGACCTGGGCGCCATTGCGCGCTGTAAAAAGATGCGCGCCCCGGCCGGGCGTCCCGGCCGGATAGTTGACCGGCCGCAGCAAACGGTCCTGACGTTCGATGTAGACAAGTGTATCCCGCTGGTCCCACACATGGTTGCCGGTGGTCACCACATCTGCACCAGCATCCAACACGTCTTGGAGGATCGCTTCGGTTATGCCGAAACCGGATGCGGAGTTTTCGCCGTTGACGATGACAAAATCGAGCTGCTGTTCTTCTACTAGGTCCGGCAGTTGTTCAATGACTGCCGTTCGGCCGACACGGCCCACCAAATCCCCCAGAAAAAGAATACGCATCAAACCTCACAGCACGCCGACTTTGCCAAACGGCCATCCATTAGCAGAACGATTGGTAGCCGTCTTCCGTTAATATCCCAGCGAGGGGTTTGTCGTGCTCTTCTGCCGGGACAAGCTCGACCTCCTGCAAGGCAAACGCAAGGCCAATGCAAAGAAGCGGCCCTGATTTCTCAAGAGCAGAAATCGCGGTGTCATAATGGCCTTTGCCGTACCCGATCCGATTGCCCTGCCGGTCGAACCCCGCAAGCGGCATCAACAGAACATCCGGCCGCAGCTCCTGTGCTTCTGGTCCAGGTGCCATCGTGCCAAAACCGGCATCTTCCATTGCACAGCCCCGGTCCAGCTTCCTGAAAATCAAATGAGGGTCTGCGACAACCGGCAAACACAAGGTATGGCCGTTTTGACGAAGACGGTCTAGCAGCGGACGCGGATCAATCTCGTCCCGGATCGGCCAAAAGCCTGCGACAATTGCCCCCTCCGGGATCGGGAGATCAGAAACGTGATCGGCAAGCGCCAAGCTTTTCTCGATCCGCACGACCTCGGCCATAGCCTTGCGGCGCGCCAAAGCTTCCTTGCGGAGCTGATGTTTTTCGTCTGCGAGTGAAAGATTTGAAGTCATGGGCGCTCACATCATCTGTTTTGACCGGCCCGGCTTGAACGAGACATGCTCAAGCTGCGTAGCCACCCGACCGTTGGATGTGCAATCCCGGAGAACCTACAAAGTAGGTGGGCGCCGTATGCAACGGACCACGGCCCAAAGCAGGGACAGCTCCCTAAGGAATGCGTAAGGCCCCGGGGATAAGTGTCCTGACAAATCGGGCAGCCACGATTACCGCATATAGAGGCACGCCTGCGCAATTACCAGTGCGGCGCCGCGTTGATCACAAACGAAGTCTTGGACAAGGCGGATTTGGCCGCTCAGTCATTGGCCGTTCGCAGGCTCTTCGTAAGTCCGTCGGCAAGCCTTTCGATGCGCGCCGCAGCGGTGTTTACGGCTCTCGAAAGATCCTGTTCATTCTGGCTCATATTGTTGAGGGCAGCCACTTGCTGATCCTTGGCTGCCGCCAACTCCTGCTCAAGCCGTGTAACTTTACGTTCCAGTTCCGACAACTGATCGGTTGCCATGATGCCGGCCATCACAGTCAGGCGCTGATCACCGATCTCACCAAAGGCCAATTTGAGCTCGCCAATCCAGCCATCGAACCGCGCAGCCAACCCTTCGAGGCGCTGCTCTTCGCCATCATCACACGCCATCCGAAAGGACTTGCCATTGATGGTTACGCTAATCTGAGCCAAACCGCATCAGCCTCCGTGGGTGTCCAAAACGCTGCGGATCGTTTCCATGGCCGTTACCAACCGGCGGGAAACATCTTTGTTGGCTTCTTCAAGCCGGGACGCGCGCGCTTCACTTTCGTCCAAAGAGGCAGCCAACTGAGACCTGTCTTCTCCCATACGCTGAAGGTCATCCTGAAGGGAATTGAGAGAACGGTCTGCATCCAAGCGGCGCTGGACGGCAGTCTCCAACTGGCCGAGGGCGGATTCAAGGCGCTTTACGGCATCGGACAGGCTCGTCTTTTCCATGACATCGACTTCCGCCATATAAAGCGTCACCTCAATCCCTCTTGGAGCGGTTTTTGCCGCTTTGTGTTATGCCTTACCCTCAGCGTAGCTTTTTGCATAAAAAAAGCAGCGTCCGCAAACAACCAGCGGGTTTCGCGCTTTCCCTGGCAACCTGATAAATCAAAAAAGGTAAATCCGGCCCCGGCAGCTGAGATTAGGTGCACCATATTCTTCCCGTCAATGGCACCATTGTTAGTTTCCTCAATTCGATAACCCCCAAATGCGGAATTTATTCCCTCTTTCGCTATTCAGGGCTTTATTGACTCGCTGACCGTTCCTGATATTTGTCTGGCGCCTGATCGGAACTGACAACAGTTGCCTTTAAAGAAACAACGCACCTTACAACTCCACGCCGGACGGTCCACGCTGGCGGCAGGGGCTCCAACGCAAGCGACGGGACACAGATGAGCGATCTTGAAAAACACCAGCGCATGGCGAATGCAATCCGCTTTCTTGCCATTGATGCCGTGGAACAGGCCAAATCCGGACACCCCGGATTGCCAATGGGCGCGGCCGATATCGCCACTGTCCTTTTTACAGAATTTCTGAAGTTTGACCCGACCGCGCCGAACTGGGCTGACCGCGACCGGTTTGTTCTGTCAGCGGGTCACGGATCCATGCTGCTTTACAGCCTGCTGTATCTGCTCGGCTATGAAGACTTCCCGCTCGAAGAATTGAAAAACTTCCGTCAACTCGGCGCAAAGACCGCCGGTCACCCGGAATTTGGTCATGGTGCGGGTATCGAAACGACCACAGGCCCGCTGGGTCAGGGGCTCGGCAATGCCGTCGGTATGGCGATCGCGGAGCGCTTGCAAGAAGAGCGTTTCGGCAAGGATCTCGTCAATCACTATACCTACGTTCTGGCCGGCGACGGTTGCTTGATGGAAGGCATCAGTCAGGAGGCCCTGTCGCTCGCAGGTCACCTGAAACTGAACAAACTGATCGTAATCTGGGATGACAACGGCATCTCGATCGACGGCGCTGTTAGCATCACGGATTCCACGGATCAGGTTGCCCGTTTTGCTGCTTCTGGATGGAACACGCTGAATGTCGACGGGCACGACCCTGATGGCATCGCGGCTGCAATCCGGCAGGCACAGGCCAGCGACAAACCAACACTGATCGCAGCGAAGACAACCATCGGCTTCGGCGCCCCGACAAAAGCCGGTACGGCCAAGGTGCACGGCGCTCCCCTCGGCGCTGAGGAAATCGCGGGTACCCGCGAGACACTGAACTGGCCGCATGAGCCATTTGAGGTTCCAAGCGAAATTCTGGACGCCTGGCGCATTGCCGGCCTTCGTTCGGCCCACGCTCACAAGGATTGGCAGAAACGCTTCAACGATGCGGACACCGAAACCCGAGCCGAATTTGAACGCCGCAACCGTGGTGATCTTCCGGCAGGATTTGAGCAGGCTGTCCTCGACTACAAGAAGAAGCTTGCCGAAGAACAGCCGACCATGGCAACGCGCAAAGCATCCGAGGCTGTCCTTGGTGTCATCAACGGCGTTATCCCTGAAACAATCGGTGGTTCTGCCGATCTGACCGGGTCCAACAACACCAAAACGGCGCAGACCAATCCGGTTACCCCGGATGACTTCTCAGGCCGCTACATCCACTACGGCATTCGCGAACACGGCATGGCAGCCGCGATGAACGGCATGGCCCTGCATGGCGGCCTGATCCCCTATTCCGGCGGGTTCCTGATTTTCTCCGACTACTGCCGTCCATCAATCCGCCTCGCAGCCCTGATGAACCAGCGCGTCATTCATGTCATGACGCACGATTCCATCGGTCTGGGGGAAGACGGCCCGACCCACCAGCCGGTTGAACACTTCGCAGCGCTTCGGGCGATCCCGAACCTGACGTTCTTCCGTCCGGCTGATATCACCGAGACACTGGAATGCTGGCAATTGTCGCTGGAGAACAAGGATGGACCGTCCGTTCTTGCCCTGACACGCCAAAACCTGCCGTCCCAGCGCAAGACTTTTGAAGAGAAGAACCTGAGCGCAAATGGCGCGTATGTTCTGATCGAAAGCGAAGACGACGCAGCCGTTACAATCTTTGCCTCAGGTTCTGAGGTGGAGATCGCCGTTGACGCGCATAAGGAACTGACGGACTCAGGTGTTGCCGCTCGCGTTGTTTCCGTGCCGAGCTTCGAACTCTTCGAAGCACAGTCTGCAGACTACAAAGAGGCCGTCATCGGCTCCAGCCCGGTCAAGATCGCCGTCGAAGCCGGCATCCGCATGGGATGGGACCGGTTTATCGGCAATGACGGTCTGTTCATTGGCATGACCGGATTTGGTGCCAGTGCGCCTTACAAGGAACTGTACGAGCACTTCGGCATCACGAAGGATGCTGTCGTGGCTGCGGCCAAGGAAAAGCTCAACGTTTGATGTAACGTTTCCCGGCAGCGCAGCGTATCCGCAGCCTGCCGGGATTTTTTTGGCGTTTATTTTGCCTTTAAATCGATTAGATATAGTAGCCTTTGGATAGGCGCAGGGCCTAAGCTGGCCCCAAATGCGGGAGAAAACTATGGTAACCAAGGTAGCAATCAACGGCTTTGGCCGTATCGGCCGCAACGTTCTGCGCGCCATTGTCGAATCTGGCCGCACAGATATTGAGGTCGTCGGCATCAACGATCTCGGCCCGGTCGAGACCAACGCTCACCTGCTGCGCTACGATTCCGTCCACGGCAAATTTCCGGCAACGGTCTCAGTTGACGGGGACACGATTTCCATCGACGGCGGCAAACCGATCATGGTCACCGCGATCCGCGACCCGAAAGATCTTCCCTGGGGAGAACTGGGTGTCGACATCGCCATGGAATGCACAGGCATTTTCAATTCGAAGGACAAGGCTGCCGCACACCTCGATGCTGGCGCAAAGCGCGTCCTCGTATCTGCACCGGCGTCTGGCGCCGACAAGACAATTGTTTACGGCGTCAACCACGACACGCTGGCGGCTGAAGACCTTGTCGTTTCCAATGCATCCTGCACCACTAACTGTCTGGCACCGGTCGCCAAGGTCCTGCACGATACCGTCGGCATCGAAAAAGGCATGATGACGACCATTCACTCCTACACCGGTGACCAGCCGACATTGGATACGATGCACAAGGATCTTTACCGCGCCCGCGCTGCAGCCATGTCCATGATCCCGACATCAACCGGTGCAGCGAAAGCTGTCGGTCTCGTCTTGCCAGAACTGAACGGTAAGCTGGACGGCTTCGCAATGCGCGTTCCAACCCCAAATGTTTCTGTGGTTGACCTCAAGTTCATCGCCAAACGCGACACCACTGTTGAAGAGATCAATGCTGCAGTCAAAGCGGCAGCGGGCGGAGCCCTCACAGGCGTGCTCGGCTACACTGAAGACAAGAACGTCTCCATCGACTTCAACCACGACCCGCACTCGTCGATCTTCCATATGGATCAGACCAAGGTCATGGACGGGACAATGGTGTCGGTGCTGTCCTGGTATGACAACGAGTGGGGCTTCTCCAACCGGATGGCGGACACGGCCATCGCCATGGCAAAACTGATTTAAAACATGGTCTGGATGGACAGCCATCTGCTATGACATATAGGCGGATGCAGGTCTCCTGCATCCGCTTTTTGTTTGCTTAAACATCCAACCTGGGGGCACGCTTGCTCGAGCTTTTCACTGTAATTTCACTGACGATTGTTGTTGCCATTGTTCCCGGCCCCGACTTCGCCGTTGTTCTTCGCAACGCGCTCATCGGAGGTCGTTTGGCCGGTATTATGACCGCACTTGGCATCGCCCTCGCCTTAGGCGTTCACGTTACCTACGCCCTCGCCGGAATTGGCCTCATCGTCTCGCAGTCCATTTTTCTCTTTAATGCACTCAAGCTCATAGGCGCAGCTTATCTGGTGTTTCTAGGTGTCACCATGTACCGGACAGCTTCAAGGGAAATGCCGGCAAACAGCGCGCTCGCCGGTATGCCGCCGCTCAAGGCTCTGCGCTGGGGTTTCTTGACCAACGTGACCAATCCCAAGGCGACAATGTTTGCTCTCAGCGTCTTTCTGCAAGTCACCTCCCCGGAAACAGCGCTTTGGACCAAAGTCAGCTACGGCGTGATCATGGCAAGCGGCGTGTTCCTCTGGTTCGTGCTCGTCACTTTCTTCTTCACGCTGCCGCCAGTGCGCCAGCAATTCATCCGCGCAAAACTCTGGATGGAACGGTCCTTCGGCGTTCTCTTGACCCTTTTCGGGATCGGTATCGCTGTTACGACCAGTTCAACCCGCCCCTGACAACTAGGTGGATCTCATGACTTTCAAAACACTCGACGACATCACCGATCTTGCAGGCAAACGCGTTCTTGTTCGCGTTGACCTCAATGTTCCGATGGACAATTACAAAGTCACCGACACAACCCGTATCGAACGGGTTCTGCCGACAATCAAAGAACTCTCCGAAAAGGACGCCAAGGTCATTCTCCTTGCGCATTTTGGCCGCCCGAAGGGTGAAAAGGTCAAGGAAATGTCCCTTGCGGCGGTGACACGAGCCGTTTCTGACTTGCTTGGCAAGACCGTTGGCTTCGCGGAAGACTGCATCGGCCCCTCGGCGGCCGGCGCGGTTGCGGTTATGCAAAACGGTCAGGTTCTTCTGATGGAAAACACGCGTTTCCACAAAGGCGAAGAAAAGAACGATCCGGAGTTTGCAAAAGAGCTCGCCGCCAATGGCGACATCTATGTGAATGATGCGTTTTCCGCCGCTCACCGGGCGCATGGTTCGACGGAAGGCATCGCGCATCTGCTTCCGGCATATGCAGGCCGCACGATGCAGGCAGAGCTAGAAGCACTCGGCTCCGCGCTTGGTGAACCGGTTCGCCCGGTTCTGGCTGTTGTAGGCGGCGCCAAGGTGTCGTCCAAAATCGACCTTCTGGAGAACCTTGTTGCCAAAGTGGACATGCTGGTGATTGGCGGCGGCATGGCCAACACTTTTCTGGCCGCCAAAGGCGTCAATGTCGGCAAGTCGCTGTGCGAACATGACCTCGCGGACACGGCAAAGAAGATTATGGCTGCTGCAGAGACCGCTGGCTGCGAAATCGTGCTGCCAGTCGATGCCGTTGTCGCCAAGGAGTTCAAGGCAGGCGCGGACAACGAAACCGTGTCGGTGGACGCTATACCAGCGGATGGCATGATCCTGGATATTGGCCCGGCGTCCGTTCAGATGGTGAAGTCGAAAATCGACGCTGCCAAGACCCTCGTATGGAATGGCCCCCTCGGCGCTTTTGAAATCACCCCGTTTGATTTTGCGACTGTGGCGGCTGCCAAACACGCTGCCGAGAACACCAAATCCGGCAAACTGAATTCTGTTGCCGGTGGCGGTGATACGGTGGCAGCCCTCAATCATGCAGAAGCTGCAAGCGATTTCTCTTATGTATCGACCGCAGGCGGTGCATTCCTTGAGTGGCTTGAAGGCAAGGAACTGCCGGGCGTCAAGGCTTTGGAGAGCTGATCAACCGCGCTTCGGGAGATCGACATGCAACGCGCTTTTACCAATATCCTGACAGAAGAGGTCGCGGTCACCGCGGCCTTTTATCAGAAGCTCTTTGGTTACACGGCGAAGTTCTCTTCTGACTGGTTTGTAAACCTGGAGGCCCCTGATCAAACGGGCTTGGAGCTCGGTATAATTCTCACAAGCCATGAGATTGTGCCGGAGGCCGCTCGGCATCAACCCGCAGGCATCATCTTGACGTTTGTTGTTGATGATTGTGATGCGGTTCACAACAGAGCATTGGAGTTGGGTGCCAACATCATCGAAGCGCCGCGCGACATGCAATATGGACAACGCCGGATGATCTTGAGCGATCCATCAGGAACAATCATTGATGTGAGCTCACTGATCCAGGCTGGCAGCTGAGTTCATAAAAACCACCTCATTTAATTCACAGGTCAAATTAATCACAACCGGGTAGAAACCGGCATCACCTTGAAATTAAATTGATTTAAGAAACCTCTCGCCCCTTTTCCTCTGCCGGATTCTTGATAGAACCACCGGAGATTGACGCACCGCAACACCCGGATCGTAAAACAACCCTAAAGTGGACGCTGCGATACCGACTTCTGGGAGACATAGATGGCCCGCATTACACTCCGCCAGCTGCTTGATCACGCTGCCGAAAACGATTACGGCGTGCCGGCATTCAACATCAATAACATGGAACAGGCGCTGGCCATCATGTCCGCCGCTGACCAGACCGATTCTCCGGTGATCATTCAGGCCTCCCGCGGCGCCCGGGCCTACGCACATGATGTCATGCTCAAGCACATGATGGACGCGGTTGTCGAAATCTATCCGCACATCCCAGTTTGCGTTCACCTGGACCACGGCAATGCGGCCCAAACCTGCATGACAGCCATTCAGGCGGGCTTCACATCCGTCATGATGGACGGCTCTCTGGAAGCGGACGGCAAAACTCCTGCGTCCTGGGATTACAACGTCGGCGTCACAAAAACCGTGACCGACATGGCGCATCTCGGCGGCATCTCGGTCGAAGGTGAATTGGGTGTCCTCGGCTCCCTTGAAACCGGCATGGGCGACAAGGAAGACGGTCACGGCGCAGAAGGCAAGCTGACAGAAGATCAGCTCCTGACCGATCCGGATGAAGCGGTAAAATTCGTCAACGAAACCAAGGTGGACGCGCTGGCAATTGCCATGGGCACAAGCCACGGCGCCTACAAATTCACCCGCAAGCCAGACGGTGATATCCTTGCCATGCACGTGATCGAAGAGATCCACCGCCGCCTGCCGGACACACATCTTGTGATGCACGGGTCCTCTTCGGTACCCCAGGATCTTCAGGACATCATCAACCAGTATGGCGGGGAAATGCCGCAAACCTGGGGTGTGCCGGTTGAAGAAATCCAGCGTGGGATCAAAAACGGCGTGCGCAAGGTCAACATCGATACCGACAACCGCATGGCGATGACGGGCCAGATCCGCAAGATCTTGCAAGAAAACCCTGGCGAATTCGATCCGCGCAAATACTTGAAGCCGGCACGTGAGGCGATGCAAAAGCTCTGCGTGGCCCGTCTGGAAGCGTTCAACACCGCAGGCCAAGCATCCAAGATCAAGAAAATTGTCACGCTGTCCGACATGGCGGCCCGCTACCAGAACGGCAGCCTGGATCCGAAGATCGCCTGAGTATTGGCAACATCTGACACGTTGGTCAGATCAAAATCTTGAAAGAGGGGCCTTGCGTCCCTCTTTCGCCGTCTTTAGGGACAAGAAACGGCAGTAACGCGCTGCCATACTCAATCATGCATCAGGACAGATTTTCGTGAACCGACCCCGCCTTTTCCTTTTGACACCGCCTGCATTCGATACGGTAAAGGTCGCAGATCAGCTCAAACAGGCTTTTACGGGCGGTGATATCGCGTGTGTGATGATCTACATGCCGGATGCATCAACAAAGGACATTCAAGCGGCAGCAGAAGTCCTTGTTCCGATCATTCAGGACGGCGGCGCAGCCGCATTGGTCTACGGCGACACACAAGCGGCGGGCCGCTCCGGCGCCGACGGTGTCCACGTCGACAAGTCCCTTGAGGATGTGAAACTCGCCGTGGAGAGCTTCCAGCCCGACCGCGTCGTCGGGACAGGCGGAACCAAAACGAAACATGATGCCATGGAATGGGCAGAGACCGGCGTCGACTACCTGTTCTTCGGCAAGCTGGATCTGACGGAAAAAGAAACCGCCCACGACAAGACCCTGTCCGGTGCCAATTGGTGGGCGGAACTTTTCGAGACACCTTGTGTCGCCCTGGCGGGCAACACACTTGAAACACTTGCCGAGGTGGCGGCCACTGGCGCCGACTTCGTTGCCCTGAAGGATGCTGTCTGGGATTCTGAAGACATCGCCAAGACAATTTCAGATGCCAACACGGTGCTTGAAGCGCACCCGTTCCCGGAGGTTGACTGACAGCCGTATGAGAGGTCTCAAACCGGCCATGGATAAACAGACCACCACCCCCGTGGTTCGGCACACTGCAGCGGCAGCATTCGTGTCTGCAGCTTTGATTGGATTGCCCTTAGCCGCATCCGGACAAACGGAAACACCGGCGGCAGATATCTCGGCAGTTGAAGCTCCAGGCACTGCGAAACTTCCTGCACTTGTCGATGTCACGACACGGGACAAAACCATTGCCAGCCTGATCGATTCCGGCCCCCCGTCTCTGGCCGACGGGGAAACGGCTTCCTCGGACACAGCCTACAGCGCCTTCCAGCGCGGCTGGCATTTGACCGCTTTGGCCCTGGCAACGCCGCTCGCGGAGAACGGCGACCGATCCGCGCAAGCGTTGTTGGGTGTTCTCCACGAGGCAGGGCTTGGCATCAAACAGGACAAGGCGAAAGCTGCGGACTGGTATGGTCTTGCAGCGGCACAAGGCGACAATGGGTCTGCGCTTCAGCTCGCGCAACTATACCTGCTCGGCGATGCCATACCGCAGGACAAGGCCAAGGCAGCCGAACTCTTCGAACAAGCTGCCGAAGCGGACAACCCTTCCGCGCTCTATAATCTTGCGATCCTTTACAAGGAGGGCGAGGGGCGGCCTTACAACGAGGAAAAGGCACGGGAACTTCTCGAAGAAGCTGCTCAACTGAACGACCCTGAAGCGCAATACACGCTCGCATTGGCGTATCTTGAATCCGGTGACGGTCTCAATGATCCTGGCAAAGGTGCCTTCTGGATGGGGCGCGCTGCCCGCAGAGGTCATACCTTTGCGCAAGTCTACTACGGCATCCTCCGGTTTCAGGGCCGCGGCGTAGATCCCGACGAAAGCGAAGCTGCAGATTGGTTTGAACGCGCAGCAACTGCTGGAAACCCAGTCGCTATGAACCGGCTTGCCCGGATCTATGCGTATGGCCGCGGGCGCGAGCATGACAATGCTGCGGCTGCCGGATGGCATCTTATTGCCCGGACACTTGGAGTTTCCGACCCGACACTGGACGGCATATTCGGAACGCTGGACGACGAGACACTTGCTGCCGCAAGAAAGCTGGCTGAGCAGTATTCCGCGACCTTGATGGCACCATCGGACGAATCGTACCTGAACTCTCCGTAATCCTGGCAATTGCCCGACTGTTTGTGACCGGAGCTCGCTTTTTTCCTTGAAAGAAGCGAGCATTTATGGTGGACAGGCGCAATCCATTGTTGGCGCGGTCTATTGAACTGATTTTTGCGCCGTACAAGATCCTGACAAATCAAAAATCGGTCGTTCCATGAAAATCAACGGTAACGAAATCAAGCCGGGCAACGTGCTTCAGCATCAGGAAACCCTGTGGGCCGTCGTCAAGGTTCAACACGTAAAGCCTGGAAAGGGCGGTGCGTTTGCGCAGGTCGAAATGAAAAACCTGCTAGACGGCCGCAAGCTCAATGAGCGCTTCCGGTCTGAAGATAAAGTCGAGCGCGTCCGTCTTGAGCAGAAGGACTTCCAGTACCTTTACACGCAAGACGACATGCTGATCTTCATGGACACAGAGACCTACGAACAGCTGGAATTGCAGACAGAGTTTGTCGGCGATCGTGCCGCCTTCCTGCAGGACGGCATGATGGTGACCGTGGAACTTCATGAAGAGCGCCCGATCGGCATCACTCTGCCGCAACACGTCACGCTGGAAATCAGCGAAGCCGATGCGGTCGTGAAAGGCCAGACCCAGTCTTCATCCTACAAGCCGGCGCTCATGGAAAATGGCGTTCGCGTGATGGTGCCGCCGTTCATCACCGCTGGCGAAAAAATTATCGTCGACACCGGTACGCTGGAATACGTGAAGCGCGCAGACTGACGCCTCAACCAGCTGAACATCTGGCGCAGCGGATCTGCCGTTGCGCCCAACAACAAGTGAAACAACATGGCCCGCACAGCAATCCTCAACGTCATGGTTCAAGCCGCGACCAAAGCCGGTCGCAGCCTCGTCCGTGACTTCGGTGAAGTTGAAAACCTGCAGGTATCCCGAAAAGGTCCTGGAGATTTCGTCTCGGCTGCCGACCGGAAAGCTGAGGAAATCGTGCGGTCCGAGCTGACCAAGGCCCGTCCCACGTTTGGCCTCGTTATGGAAGAAAGCGGTGAAGTTGAGGGAACGGACGGTCAGCATCGCTGGCACATTGATCCTCTCGACGGCACGACCAACTTTCTGCATGGCATTCCGATTTTCGCTACATCCATTGCGCTCGAGCGGAACGGCGAGATCGTTGCCGGTGTGATCTACAACCCGGTCATGGACGAGCTGTACACCGCCGAACGTGGCCGTGGCGCTTTTCTCAACGACCGCAGACTTCGTGTTGCTGGACGGACGGAGCTGCCAGAGATGGTGTTCGGGACCGGTTTGCCGTTCATCGGACGCGGTGATCATGGCCGGACACTGCGCGAGCTGCGCCACATCATGCCGGAAGTGGCAGGCATTCGCCGGGCTGGCGCCGCAGCGCTCGATCTGGCTTGGACAGCATCCGGCCGGCTCGACGGCTATTGGGAGCGCGACCTCAATTCCTGGGACATTGCTGCCGGTCTGTTGATGGTCCGCGAAGCGGGCGGCTTCGTCAGCGATCTGGACGGCAAATCCAAGATGCTGGAGACCGGCGATGTTGTGGTCGGCAATGAGGATGCCCACAAGCACCTCCTGCGCCTGCTTAAAAAAGCAGCGGCCATTCAACAAGCTTAACACCCCACATTCGCCCGCAAATGTCATTTACCGGCAACCCAATGAGGCCTGCCGGTTTTTGGGCTTTCCAAATTTAATTGGGGTTGCCGGGCCGATTCACGGTTTCCAAGACGTTAAAAATCACGCTATCAATCAATGACCTCTGCAGAACGGTGATTGACAGCAAACATGGCACGTGAATTTGACCCCTACAGCTTGTCGAGCCCGAGGGCCTATCTGACGTTCATGATCATCTTTCTGGTGATCGTCGCTTTCATTGCCTTCATTCTATTTCCGCAAGTCTCAACAGCTTTCATGAGCAACCCGGGCCTCAACGGCCTGATTGTGTTTGTTGGTGCCTTTGGAGTTCTCCTCCTTTTTGGCCGTGTCATTCGTTTGTTTCCGGAAATTGCATGGGTCAACAGCTTCCGGATCGGGGATCCTGCGCTCGACACCCGGTCTCCCGTTTTGCTCGCACCAATGGCAGCCCTCCTCGGTAACAAATCCGGAGACATGGCGCTGACCCCGACAATTGCTCGTTCCATTCTCGATTCCATTGGCATGCGCCTTGAAGAATCCCGGGAAATATCCCGTTACCTAACCGGGCTGCTGGTTTTTCTCGGTCTGCTCGGGACGTTTTGGGGCCTCTTGCAAACAGTGAGTTCGGTTGGCGCGACCATCCAGTCCTTGGATGTCGGCTCTGGCGATGCGAATGTCATCTTTGAGGACCTAAAAGCCGGCTTGGAAGCCCCATTGTCCGGCATGGGTACTGCGTTTTCATCATCCCTCTTCGGTCTGACAGGCTCTTTGATCCTCGGCTTTTTGGATCTGCAAGCAGGTCAGGCACAAAACCGGTTCTACAACGAACTGGAAGACTGGCTATCAACCGTTACGGACATCGATCCGGAAGATGGTATGTTTGCCTCTGGAGATTCCCCGGGTGTCGAGCAGATTCAGGCTTCAATCTCAGCCTTGCAGAAAAGCGTTGAAGAGGGCGGCAGCAAAACCGCCTCCCAGGCCATGGCAAACCTCGCTGAAGGTATTCAGGGACTGGTCAAACATGTGCGCTCCGAACAGCAGATGATGCGCGACTGGGCGGAATCACAAGGCGAACAGCAAAAGCGGATCGAGGGTCTACTGGCCTCGATCTCCGCCGCATTCGACCGGGCGAAGGAGTAATCGCGGATGGCTGGCAGCCTCAGGTCGCGCCGCCGCGCCCAGCAGACCGACTACTGGCCCGGCTTCGTCGATGCGATGGCCACACTCCTGTTGGTTATTATCTTCCTGTTGTCGATTTTCATGATCGCGCAGTTTTTTCTCTCGCAGCAACTGTCCGGGCGCGACACGGTTCTGAACCGGCTGAACGCCCAAATAAGTGAACTGACTGAGCTGCTTGCACTGGAACGGGCCTCCTCGGGCGAATTGGAAGACACCATTCTTGGACTTCAGGCCAGCCTCAGCAGCGCTGAAGCTGAACAGTCTCGCCTGCTGGGCCTGTTGGAAAGCAGCTCGGGAGATGCCGAGGCAGCCGGCGGCAGAGCAGCACAACTCGAGAACCTCCTCGATGATGAGCGGCAGGTCAGCCAGGAGGCCTTGGCCCAGGTTGAACTGCTCAACCAGCAGATTGCAGCTCTTCGCCGCCAAATCGCAGCAGCCAATGCCGCGCTTGAGGCCTCTGAAGCCAAGGAAGCCGAAAGCCAGGCAAAGATCGCGAGCCTTGGCAGACGGCTGAACGCCGCTCTGGTACAGCGGGTTCAAGAGCTCTCGCGCTACAGGTCTGACTTCTTCGGAAGGCTGCGGGAAATCCTCTCCCAACGCTCCGACATTTCGGTCGTCGGCGACCGCTTTGTCTTCCAGTCGGAGGTGCTCTTTGATTCAGGCTCTGAGGACATCAACCCGGAAGGCCAGCAGGAACTGGACAAGCTTGCGGAGGCAATCCTCGAACTAAGCGGACAGATCCCGGATGAGATCAACTGGGTCTTGCGTGTGGATGGTCATACCGATGCCCGGCCGCTTTCCGGAACTGGGCGCCTGCGCAACAACTGGGAACTGTCGGCAGCCCGTGCCATCTCGGTTGTCCGGTATCTCATTGAGAAGGGTGTCGACCCAAAACGGCTGGTAGCTGCGGGCTTTGGCGAGTTCCAACCTCTGGAAGAAGGTGAAACGCCGGATGCTTTGGCGAAAAACCGCCGGATCGAGCTGAAACTAACCGAGCGCTAAACCGCCGGACCCATCTCGATCTATGAAATCCGTTCTTTAAGGATAATTTCAGGAGGCAGTATTGCTCAAAGGTCGCTGCGATTGCGGAAAAGTCCGGTTTGAAGTCCCAAAGGTTAGAAGAACAGTCACGATCTGCCATTGCGGGCAATGCCGCCGCTCCAGCGGGCACACTTGGGCGTCTACCCACGCCCCTTTCAAGGAATTGCAGTTTACAACTGACGAAGGCCTGACTTGGTATGAGTCATCTGATTTTGCCAAACGCGGCTTTTGCAAATTCTGCGGATCCAGCCTGTTTTACCGCATGAACACCGAAGATGGCATCGGAATAGCTGCCGGTTGCCTGGAGAGCCCGACGGGACTGGAGATTGGCAAGCACATCTTTGTCAAAGACAAAGGTGACTACTATGACATCACCGACGATGCCCCACAGATCCAGAAATTTTAGCCGGCGCCTCCACCTTTACGAAGGTTAGGAAGCGAAACAGACTCCGGGCTGCATTGGTTTCCGCTATTGACATGTGACACAAAAAAACCACCGGATGACACGTCACCCGGTGGCTCCAGAACCGTTACTGTGACAGGCGATTAGAGCTTAGTTGAGCTTTCGTCGTCTGTTTCGTCGTCGCCATCTGTGTCTTTTGGAGAGTTCAGATTGGCGAACACAGCGTCGACATCGATCTCTTCTTCTTCCTCGCGCTTCGGCGCGGTATTCGGATCGAGCGAGAACGCTGCAGCAATTGCATCTTCGCTGGTGCTGTCATCAACCGACATCAGCGTTTCTGCCGGCTCGCCTGCCATCGGCTGCGGTGCATTCTTCGCGGCCTTTTCAACTTCAATGTCGAGCTCAAGCTGGCTGCAGAGGCCGAGGGTCACCGGATCGGATGGCGTCAGGTTCGCGGAGTTCCAGTGGGTACGGTCGCGAATGGCGGCAATCGTCGGCTTGGTGGTTCCAACGAGACGCATGATCTGCGCGTCTTTCAACTCCGGGTGATTGCGCACCAGCCAGAGGATTGCATTCGGGCGGTCCTGACGGCGCGAAACCGGCGTGTAGCGCGGGCCTTTGCGTTTGGTTTCCGGGACAACAACCTTTGAGCCTTGCAGCTTGAGTTGGTAGTTCGGATCGTTCTGAGCACGTTCGACTTCTTCACGCGTCAACTGGCCAGTCAGAACCGGATCCAAACCCTTGATGCCCTGCGCCGCTTCACCATCTGCGATGGCTTTCACTTCAAGCGGATGCAGCTTGCAGAATGTCGCGATCTGCGTGAAGCTCAGCGCAGTGTTGTCCACGAGCCAGACAGCAGTTGCTTTCGGCATAAGCGGCGTGTTCGCCATCGGTCAAATTCCTCTTGTCTGCTCCCCCGGCCGGCAGGTCGGAAGAGCGGTGTTCCATTTCAATTTAATGGGAATTGGCGCGAATATAGGCTGAACGCGGCGGAAACGCAAATGATCTTGCGAACCACCATAGCGCCCGGGTCCGCTGGGTCTTCTAGGATCCGACCGTCATAACGATTTTGCCAATATGGCCAGAGCTTTCCATGCGCCGATGAGCTTCGGCAGCCTCACTTAACGGAAAGGTGGAATCGATCAATGGTTTGATCTGGCCTGATTCGATCAATGGCCAAACCTTGGATTTCAGGCTATCGGCAATGGCAGTCTTGAACGCATCATCCCTCGGCCTTAGCGTCGTACCGGTATGTGTTAGCCGCTTCACCATGAGACGAGAAAAATTAACGTCATGGGAAACACCGTTCAGGGTCGCGATCTGGCATATCCGGCCTTCAATGGCCGCAGCCTTCCAGTTCCGCTCAACATAATCGCCGCCAACCATATCCAGGATGACATCAACACCCTGTCCACCAGTGACCTCAAGGATGACCTTCTCGAACGCCTGTTCCCGGTAATTGATGACGTGATCCGCACCAAGGGCTTTCACTGCTTCGATCTTATCTGATGAACCGACCGTGGTGAACACTTCAGCACCGAAGGCCTTGGCCAACTGAATGGCACATGTGCCAATTCCGGACGCCCCACCATGAACCAGAAAACGCTCGCCCTCCCGTAGACCGCAACGGTCGAAAACGTTGGTCCATACAGTGAAGAATGTTTCCGGCAGCGCAGCCGCTTCCAGCACACTCATACCCGCCGGCACCGGCAAGGCATGACCCGCTGGCACTTTACAATACTCCGCATAGCCTCCGCCCGGGCAAAGAGCTGTCACCTTGTCACCGACTGAGTGCCCATGAACGGCTGCCCCGACAGCAACCACTTCACCGGCAACCTCAAGGCCTGGAAGGTCCGATGCGCCCTTCGGAGGCGGATAAGCGCCCATTCGCTGAAGGACATCGGGGCGGTTCACACCTGCAGCCTCAACCCGGATCAGGATATCTCCGTCGCCCACGTCCGGCAGAGCGCGCTGTTCCAAAATGAGAACCTCAGGTCCACCCGGTTCTGAAATCGCAACAACTGTCATGGTGTCCGGCAAATTCTGCATATGGAACTGTCCTTATGATCCAAATTGGGACATACGGCTGCGCTTGTCCCGGTTCTATGGTAAATAATGGCCGAGTTTATGAGGATCAAACACGGGTGAGCAAGATTGCCATTCGCGTAGATCCAACAGGAGATATGACATGGGCCTCTTTGACGATGATATCCCCAAAAAGCAGGAACCGAATGTGGTTACCGTTGGCGAAGATCTAAGCCGCTTGTCAGAGGACGAACTCCAGGACCGGATCGAGGCATTAACCGCGGAAGTTAACCGTACAAGAGAGGCGCTTGAGCAACGCAGCACTATTCGCAATGCTGCAGACGCATTCTTTCAGAAGTAACCTTGTAACTATCTGCAAAAATTGTGAATTTATTCGAAATCGACAGCCTTTATCCTTAACGTCTTTAATAGATTTTTATTCATTTACCAATCATTAATCTTTCCAAATTATAAATTTATGCATCCAGCCATCTGGATAGGAGTGGTTCAGACCACTCTGTTTGACGCCTCCCTGTTAAAGACTTAGAGCCGCAACCGTGCGGCTCTTTTTTTTGCCGTTCGAGCGTAGTACTCTGCGGTAGTTCTGGTTAACGCGGCTCAAGTGACTGCATCTGGCACACGGATTGCTGTGTAAAGGGCACACGGGCTCGCACTGTTTCAAATGTGCACACCTGACCATAGGTGACACAAATGGGACAACAACCGCGGGCAACCAGAATAAGTAACCGAGGCGTAGTAAGCTCATGACGGAAGATATCAAGACAACGGACCGCACTTCTGATGCCGTACACATCGCGCATCATCTGGCCAGCTCCGACAACTTCCAGACGCTTTTTCAGGAAGGCATGTCTCTGGTCGAAGAGACAGCGCTTTATCTTGATGGCGATGGGCGTGAAGAAGCCAAGAAGCTTCCACGTCCAGCCTCGCTTGCTTATGCAACTGAATCCATGCGCCTGACAACGCGCCTTATGCAGCTGGCTTCCTGGCTGCTGCTGCAACGCGCCGTTAACGAAGGCGAGATGTCCCGCGAACAAGCCGGTAGCGACAAGAACAAGGTCCGCCTAGACAAACTCAGCAGCGCAATGGGCGGCCCGGCCTGGGACGACCTGCCGGAAAGCTTGCGCAATCTTGTGGAACGTTCGACCCGGCTGCAGGAGCGCGTCGTTCATCTCGACAAGATGCTCTACAGAGCTGAAGAAGCCGCACCGCAGGAAGAAGCGAACAACGACAACCCTGTGGCATCTCAGATCAACCAGCTGCACGCCGCCTTCGGCAAAATCGGCTGATAGATCATCTTCACGTTTCTCTTCATTTAAGCCGCCCCTCCGGGCGGCTTTTTTGTCACCAGAAAACAAGGCAACAAAAAACCCGGCCTTCCGGCCGGGTCTTAAACAGTCACGCTGTTGGCTTGGATTTAGGAACCCAGAAAACCAGCAAACTTGTTCTTGAAGCGGGACACGCGGCCGCCGCGGTCCATCAACTGACGGTCACCACCGGTCCAAGCCGGGTGAGACGTCGGGTCGATGTCGAGCTGCAGGGTGTCGCCTTCCGCGCCATAAGTGGAGCGGGTGGTGAATTCGGTGCCATCGGTCATTACGACCTTGATGGTGTGGTAGTCGGGATGGATATCCGCTTTCATGACCGGTCCTTTCCAGCGCCTTCAAGCCATCTTTGGTCAGAATGCTATGGAGCGCAAACAAGATAAAGGGCCGCCGATCCAGTTGCGGATGCCGCCCTTAGAAACATGAGGCGGGGATATACCCCAAGGCAGCGGACAAGACAAGACCGAATTTCCCGCAATTCCGGACATTTCCGGGAATCAAATCCACTACAGCATTTCAGCGCATAACTGGCTTTAGAAACCTCCGGTTAGACCAATACGGGATTGGCATACTGCACCCGTCCAATTAAGTAGGCGGAGACATAGTTTTGGAAGACCGGTTTTCGCAAGGCAACACATGACAACAAATGCCCCCTCTGACACCAGAAGGTCTTTGCGCCCATTGACCCGGTTGCTGCCGTACCTGTTGAAGCACAAAGGCATGGTACTTGCTGCGCTCGCTGCTCTTTTCTCCGCCGCGATCATCACATTGGTTCTGCCCGCCGCCGTCCGGCGCATGATCGACTTTGGCTTTGGCGCAGATGATCCGGTGCTGGTCAACTCCTACTTCGCTGTGCTGATCGGGGTCGTGTGCGCCCTCGCCTGTGCCAGTTCTGTCCGGTACTTCCTTGTCATGTGGCTCGGGGAACGCGTCGTGGCCGAGGTTCGGGCAGATGTGTTTGCCCACATGACCCGGCTGAGTCCTTCTTTTTACGACAGCGCAAAGTCTGGCGAAATCCTGTCCCGGTTGACTGCAGACACAACCCAGATCAAAGCGGCATTTGGCGCAAGTGCATCGCTGGCAATGCGGAACACGATCATGTTCACCGGTGCCTCGGTGATGATGGTGGTAACCAGTCCGCGCTTGTCGGTCATTGTGCTCGCGGCGATCCCGGTCATCCTCATCCCGATCATCGGGTTTGGCCGGAAGGTTAGAAAGCGCTCGCGTTTTGCGCAAGATATGCTGGCAGACGCTTCAGCTTATGCCGGGGAAATGCTCGGATCGGTTAGGACATTGCAAGCTTTCACGCACGAAAGCCGCAGCTCCGGGATCTACCGATCTGCTGTGGAAACAGCGTTCACCGCTGCGCGCCAGGCGATAACCGCCCGCGCCGCATTGACGGGATTTGCCATCCTCGTCATTGGCTCTTCCATCGTCGCTGTTCTCTGGATCGGCGCGAGTGACGTTTTTGCCGGACGCATGACCGGCGGTGAACTTAGCCAGTTCCTTTTGTATTCAATCCTTGCCGCGGGCTCATTGGCCGCTTTGTCCGAAGTCTGGGGCGAGCTGTCACAGGCAGCTGGTGCCGCTGAACGTCTCTCCGAACTTCTGGAGATCACGCCGGAGATCCGGGCCCCTCTCAATCCCATCCCCCTGCCGGACACACCACGGGGTGAAATTCGTTTCGAGGACGTTTCGTTCGCCTACCAAGCAGCGGGCAATCTACCGGTAGTGCAGGATCTGACCTTGACCATTGCTCCGGGAGAGAAAGTTGCGGTTGTCGGCCCCTCAGGCGCCGGCAAAAGCACGCTATTCAGTCTGCTGATGCGGTTCTATGACCCGACATCAGGGGCCATTCGAATGAATGGCGTGGAACTGCGTGACCTCGACCCAGATGAACTTCGGCGCAACATTGCGCTGGTGCCGCAGGACACCGCTGTATTCGGCGCCAGCATCGCCGAGAACATTGCCTATGGCCTTCCTGATGCAAAACGTGAGGACATCGTCAAAGCGGCCACGGCCGCCCTTGCCTCCCCTTTCATCGAAACCATGACAAATGGCTACGACACACTCGTCGGCGAACGCGGCATCACTTTGTCGGGTGGGCAACGCCAACGAATTGCCATTGCCCGTGCCGTGTTGAAACAGGCTCCTGTGCTGTTGCTTGACGAAGCAACCAGCGCCTTGGATGCCGAAAGCGAACAGCTCGTCCAAAAGGCTTTGGATCAATTGATGGAAGGGCGAACGACTCTGATCATTGCCCACCGGTTGGCTACGGTGCTGAAAGCGGATCGTATCATTGTCATGGACGAGGGCCGGATCGTTGAAACCGGAACACATGAACAGCTGAGTGCGGCTGGCGGGCTTTATGCGAAACTCGCCAAATTGCAATTTGGCACCGTGAAGGAGCCAGAGCCGTCCGAACTCTGAGGGCGCACTCCACAATCTGCATTGCCGGTTACTGAATAGATAGATCGAGATTGTAGCCAACAGTCTTGCCAGCATCCCGATCATTACCCATTAGATACACACGGATTGTGTAGACACCGGTTTCCGTCAAATCGACGGTCGCGCTGTTCCCATTGATTGAGCTGTTATAGACAGCCACGCCATCACTGCCCGGCGGCAGCACATTAAAATAAACGGTTCCGGTGCCGTTTGTGCCTGAAACCGTCAACTCTGCGAACATCTCCTGCCCGGCTGCAACATCAAGACGGTAATCGAAAAACTCGTCACCGATGATTGTTCCGCTTACCATTGCGCCGTAATTGCCCGCGGCGAATTTCACATCTGCAATGTTCTGTGCTGTTGCTGGCCACACAAGAAGCATGGACCAGACACACCACCAAAGGAACTGTCTCATTTTTGCCCCTCCCAAAGCGCTGGCACTTCTGTCACGTCGAGCAAAGCGAACGCTCTCTTGACATGAAGACGCACCAACGCGGTGAAGTAAAGGCGGATGCTTCGAGACTCAGTCGTCTTCTGGAACGGCCACGGTGTAATTCAGCGGCATCCGGCCACCATCTGCAAAAATTGTCTGACCCGTGACGTAACCGGCATCTTCAGAAGCAAGGAAGGCCGCCACACCTGCAATTTCTGATGGCTCCCCGATACGCAGCATTGGCGTACGGGACATGATCCGGTTCTTCGCAGCCGGGTCGCTGTTCACGGAGGCAAGCATCTCGGTCATGATCGAGCCGGGCCCGATCGCATTGACGCGGATGCCATACTTCGCAAGAGACAGAGCCGTCGTTTTGGTCAGCTGTGTCATCCCGCCTTTGGAGACGCAATATGGGATCTGGTTCGGGATCGCGACCACGGAGTTGATCGATGACATGTTGATGATGCAGCCCGGATCACCGCCATTGTCGACCTTTTCAACCATGTGCCGGGCAACAGCCTGCGAACACAGGAAGGCCCCTTTCAGGTTGATCGACAGGACCTTGTCAAAGTCGTCTTCTTCCAGATCAAGGAATTCGGCGCCGACAACAATGCCGGCATTGTTGACCAGAACATCAATATCGCCATAGGCGTTCAGCGTTTCGGCAACCATGTTGCGGACGTCCAACCGCTCCGCAACATTGCAATGGATGTACATGGCAGTGCCGAGGCCACTGAGATCTTCAACAGCCGCTTCGCCAGCCTCGTCATCAACGTCGGCAATCACAACCTTTGCGCCGTCCATGACAAAACGCTTGGCAACAGCAAAACCGATACCTCGGGCTGCGCCAGTTACGATGGCGACTTTATTTTCTAAAGACACGGAAAACCTCACGGCTGTGCTAACAAAAACACCGCCGCAAATGCGACGGGCCGCTTCGCGGCGGCCCGACCATAAGTCCGAAAATTACGTCTGTCGATGCCTCTGGCACACCTCCAGTTGCGTCACCTTTCCCACTTATGCGGAAATCCCATGTGATTTCAGGGCGTCGGTGATTTCATCTAAGATTGCCGGGTCATCAATCGTCGCCGGCATCTTGTACTCTTCGCCGTCGGCGATCTGACGCATCGTCCCGCGCAGGATCTTGCCAGACCGCGTCTTTGGCAATCGGTCAACCGTAATGGCGATCTTAAAGGCCGCAACAGGGCCGATTTTTTCGCGCACCAGCTTGATCAGTTCTTTTTCGATATCCGCATGCTCGCGATCGACACCGGCTTTCAGAACAACAAAGCCGCACGGCAGCTGACCTTTCAGTTTGTCGGCTATCCCGATGACCGCACATTCAGCAACATCCTGATGGGTGGCAAGCACTTCTTCCATTCCGCCAGTCGACAAGCGGTGCCCAGCAACGTTGATGATGTCGTCAGTCCGCGCCATGATTGACAGATACCCGTCATCATCAATCACGCCAGCATCCGCGGTCTTGTAGTACCCAGGAAATTCGGCCAAATACGCATCAAAGAAACGCTTGTCCGCATTCCAAAGGGTTGGCAGAGCGCCCGGAGGCAACGGCAGTTTAACGACGATGTTGCCCAAGGTGTTTGCTTCCAGAGGGTGTCCCGCATCATCCAGGATCTGGACGTCATATCCAGGCATCGGAACCGTGGGTGACCCTGGCTTAACCGGAAGCGCCCCGAGCCCGAGCGGGTTGCCAACGATGCACCAACCCGTTTCTGTCTGCCACCAATGGTCAATGACCGGCACCTGCAACTGATCAATCGCCCAGTTCACCGTCTCCGGGTCGGCACGCTCTCCTGCAAGGAACAAAGAACGGTAGGTCGACAGATCGTATTTCTTGATCAGCTCGCCGTTCGGGTCTTCCTTACGGATCGCCCGGAAGGCAGTAGGCGCGGTGAAAAGGGACGTAACGCTGTGTTCAGAGATCACACGCCAGAAGGTACCTGCATCCGGTGTTCCCACAGGTTTGCCCTCAAAAACAATTGTGGTGCAGCCATGGAGGAGCGGTGCGTACGCGATGTAACTGTGGCCGACGACCCACCCCACGTCTGACGCTGCCCAGAAAACTTCGCCGGGCTGAATGTCATAGAGGTTCGACATGGACCACTTGAGCGCGACCATATGGCCACCGTTGTCACGGACCACCCCCTTCGGCTGTCCGGTAGTGCCTGAAGTGTAGAGAATATAGAGCGGATCGGTCGCCTTGACCGGCACCGGCGGCACACGGCGGCCAGCGGCAACCGCATCTTCCATCAGCTTGCCAAGATCATGGTCCCTGCCCTCTACCAGCGAAGCAATCTCTGCCTCACGTTGATAAACGAACACGCTGTCAGGCTTGTGTGTGGACAGCCCGATAGCGTCGTCAATCAGCGGCTTGTAGGAAATGACCCTTCCCGGCTCGATCCCGCAGGACGCTGCGATAATCGTTTTCGGGGTCGCATCATTGATCCGGGTGGCAAGTTCATTGGCCGCAAAGCCACCGAAAACCACTGAGTGAATCACGCCAAGACGTGCGCAAGCCAGCATCGCCATGACAGCTTGCGGGATCATCGGCATGTAAATAATTGCCCGATCCCCCTTCTCCAGTCCGTTATCCTGAAGAACAGCCGCCAACGCCTCGACCTCTTCGAGTAGCTCAGCGTAGGTGTAGGTTGCTTTAGCTCCAGTGATCGGGCTGTCGTATATCAGCGCCGGCTGGCCGGGTCGGCCGCGCTCCACATGACGGTCTAGGCAATTGTAGCAGGTATTGCATTCCCAATCCGGAAACCAGCGGCCAAATTGACCTTGATCGGGATCGAAGACCTTGTCTGTCGTGCTGATCCAGTCAATCTCGGAAGCGGCATTTTTCCAAAACCCCATCGGATCGGAATGCCAGCCTTGATAAACGTCATGATACCGGCTTGCCATCGTCTTCCTCCCAAACAGCAGCACTCATCGATTTTCGCGAGTGTGTTGCAAGTATGGTTTGAAAAGCAAGTGTCACTGACTTAGCAATTCGATGAGCGGACCTTTACGTAATCCCTCCGTCGTGCTTGTTTGCAGCGCCTTTTTCCACGTCATAACAGTGATTTTTGATGCTTCTCATCACCGACCCCTGGTTCTATGCAGCTGCTGTCCCTGCCGTCATCTGCGTCGGCTTGTCAAAGGGAGGGTTCGGTGGAACGTTCGCCATGCTTGGGGTTCCCATCATGTCGTTGGTGATTTCGCCGCTTCAGGCCGCCGGGATCATGTTGCCGATCCTGCTGGTGATGGATGCCGTTGCGTTGATGGCTTACAAAGGCAAAGCAGATTGGCGCAGCCTGGCTATTTTGCTTCCGGCAGCAATGGTCGGGATCGGTATCGGCTGGGGCACGGCTGCCTACGTGAATGATACATTCGTCACGCTGATGATCGGGGTGATCTCGCTGGCGTTTGTCGCCGACTATGTTTTCAAACGCAGAAAAGAGGCCGCAGCCCTTGGCCACAACATACCGAAAGGGTCTTTCTGGGGAGCAGTCGCCGGTTTTACCAGCTTCATCAGTCACACCGGTGGCCCGCCATTTCAGATGTATACGCTGCCTCTGAAACTCGCACCGATGTTGTTCGCCGGGACAGCGGTGATCTTCTTTGCCACCGTGAACGCGGTGAAGGTCATCCCATATTTCTTTCTCGGGCAATTTGATACGACAAACTTAACCACATCAGCGGTTCTGTTCCCGGTCGCACTGGTTGCTACGCTGGCCGGTGTGCGTCTTGTCCGCATCATCAAGGCGGAAACGTTTTACACCATCATCTATGTTGTCATGGGCCTGATCGGCGCAAAATTGACGTATGACGGGCTCGCTGGACTGCTTGCCTGACCGCAGTACCACAAACGCCCTTTGTTGCATTGCTCCCAAAGACTTTTCCGGCTTTGATACCGGGCAAAGACGATTGGGAGGAAAATCATGGACGCGACAGTTAGCCCCTTTGCCAAAGGACTGGACAAGACTGACGCTAACTATGCAGCGCTGAGCCCCTTAAGCTTCTTGGCGCGGGCCGCAGATGTGTTTCCAGATCACACCGCGATCATTCATGGCAAACAGCGGACAGATTATCGGACATTCTACAAGCGCTCGAAACAACTGGCATCCGCACTGAGCAAACACGGCATTGGTAAGGAAGACACCGTCAGCGTAATGCTATCGAATGTCCCGCCAATGCTTGAGGCTCACTATGGTGTGCCGATGACGAAAGCTGTCTTGCACTCCCTCAACACACGGCTTGATGCAGCGATCATTGCGTTCCAGCTCGATCACGCCAACTGCAAGGTGCTGATTACGGATCGCGAATATGCGCCCGTGATCAAGGAAGCCCTCCAACTGGCCACCGTCAAACCGACCGTGATCGATTATTCAGACCCCGGATTCCCGCAGGATGGCGAGCGTTTGGGGTCACTGGATTATGAAGATTTCCTTCAATCCGGGGATCCGGATTTCAGCTGGTCCCTCCCCGATGATGAATGGGATGCCATCACGCTGAACTACACATCCGGCACCACAGGAAATCCCAAAGGTGTCGTGTACCACCACCGCGGCGCTTATCTGCTGGCCCAAGCAAACGTGATCACCGCTTCGATGGCCAAGCATCCTGTCTATCTTTGGACATTGCCCATGTTCCATTGCAATGGCTGGTGCTTTCCCTGGTCCCTATCCGTTGTCGCCGGAACGCATGTGTGTTTGCGTTGGGTCCGGCCAAAAGCCATGTGGGATCTGATCGCGGATGAAGGCGTGACCCACTTGTGCGGTGCGCCGATTATCATGTCGACACTGCTCAATGCCGGCGACGACAAACGCGATTTGGACCGGGAGGTCGAGTTCTTCACCGCCGCAGCGCCCCCGCCGGAAAGCGTCCTGGCAGCAATGAAAACGGCCGGGTTCAACGTGACCCATCTCTATGGATTGACCGAGGTCTACGGCCCAGCGGTGGTCAATGACTGGAAGGGCGAATGGGATTCGCTGCCTCTTGAACAACAAGCTCAAAAGAAAGCGCGGCAAGGTGTTCGCTACGTTGCGCTAGAAGATCTGACGGTTCTCAACCCGGAGACCATGGAACCGGTTCCCGCCGATGGGCAAACCATTGGGGAGGTAATGTTCCGCGGCAATGTCGTGATGAAAGGGTATCTGAAAAACCCGGAGGCGACGGATGAAGCCTTTAAGGGTGGCTGGTTCCATTCCGGCGATCTCGGTGTGATGCACCAGGACGGCTATATCCAATTGAAAGATCGATCCAAGGACATCATCATTTCTGGCGGCGAAAACATCTCCTCCATCGAGGTTGAAGATGTCCTTTACAAACATCCGGACGTTCAGGCCGCGGCAGTCGTTGCCCGGCCGGACGAAAAATGGGGCGAGACCCCTTGCGCCTTCGTTGAGCTGAAACCGGGGTCAGACACGACAGAGACCGACCTGATGGCCTTCTGCAAGGAACATCTGGCAAGCTTCAAATCTCCAAAGACGATTGTCTTCTGCGACCTGCCTAAAACATCGACCGGTAAAATCCAGAAGTTTGCCCTCCGGGAGCAAGCCAAGGCCCTCTAAGAAGTTAATCTCCATGAATAAAAAACGCCGCGCAGATGGCGCGGCGTTGAATTTCCCAACGTCCGTGCGATCAGTGGATCGTCACATCTTTTCGTATTCGCTCAATCTCATCCTTGATCTTGAGTTTTTGCCGTTTCATGTCAGCCAATTTCAGGGAGTCCGTACTCGGATGTAACAGAGCGTCTTCGATCTTGCGTTCCATTTCCGCATGGCGGCGCTCAAGTTCTGCGAGATGTGACTGCATTGACATGGATAAACCTCCTGTCTGTTGGCTCAACGAAAACATCGTGCCACACATTTTCAGGCGTTGTCGATTGCAGATTCTGCATACCGGAACCATTTTGCCGTCGTAGAACGGGTTCTCGCCACTATCCTTTAGAATTCCTAAATTCCGGCACATACCTAAGACACTAAAAACTATCGGTTTTTGATCATGACAGATTTGCCATCTCAGAAATTACGGCACACAGGAAAAAGTGGTTCCAAGGGCCCGGGCCCAATCCTTCGGTGAAAAAACGGCAAAAACTTATGCTGTCTTGCCCGTACACCCAAAAATGGACTAGGACTAGGGACCGGTTCTGGGGGATTGAAGGCACGAATGGATACTGAGGCTTTGCGGGTGGAGCTTGCGCAGCTCCGTCAGGAACACAGGGATCTCGACGTCGCCGTAGAGGCATTGGCGGCCACGTCCAATCACGACGCTCTTCAACTTCAGCGCTTGAAGAAAAAGAAACTGATGATCAAGGACCGGATCATGGTTTTGGAAGATCAGCTTCGCCCCGACATTATTGCCTGATCTCGACCCGTCAGTGCCAAACAGCCCTGCTTGATAGAGCTCCCTGATGTTTCGTCTGCATTGATGCTTGCGAAGCAGCGCTCCGTGCCTATACTCCGCGGCTCTTCCGGCCTCCCGCAACACTTGGAGTAGAGAATGGCGCAGGCAGACGTTGCAATTATTATGGGCAGTCAGTCCGACTGGCCGACCATGAAACACGCTGCCGACACGCTTGCCGAGCTTGGCATCTCCTTCGAAGCGCGCATTGTTTCCGCGCACCGGACACCTGACCGCATGTATGAGTTTGCCAAGGGCGCCAAAGCCGAAGGTTTCAAGGTTATCATCGCTGGCGCCGGCGGTGCGGCTCACCTGCCCGGCATGACTGCAGCTTTAACACCTCTGCCCGTTTTCGGTGTTCCGGTCGAAAGCCGCGCGCTTTCCGGGGAGGATAGCCTCCTGTCGATCGTACAGATGCCCGGCGGCATCCCGGTTGGCACATTGGCAATCGGCAAGGCCGGAGCGACCAACGCGGCATTGTTGGCAGGCGCGGTCCTGGCCCTCAACAATTCTGATATCGAAAAAGCTCTCGACACGTACCGGGCCGGGCGTACTGCCGCTGTCGCAGAGTTCCCGGTCGACGACACCAATTAATCACCAGACGCAGGATAGGCTGCCATGAGCGCTTCCATTCGCCTTCAACCCGGTGACACGATCGGAATTCTTGGCGGCGGCCAGTTGGGCCGCATGCTGGCCCAGTCGGCTGCCAGCATGGGCCTCAAAACACACATTTTCTGTCCTGACCAGAACAGCCCTGCGTTTGATGTCAGCGCGCAACACACGATCGCAGCTTATGAGGACACAGCTGCGCTGGAAGTATTTGCTGATGCCGTGTCCGTCGTAACCTACGAGTTTGAAAATGTCCCTGGGCCCACCGGGCAGCATCTTGTGGACAAGGTCCCGGTTCGCCCCGGTGTCCGTGCTCTTGAAGTTTCCCAGGATCGCCTGTTTGAGAAAGAGTTTCTGAAAAATTCAGGTGTGGCGATTGCTGACTTTGCAGAAATCACCTCGCAAGCGGATGTCGAAACAGCCGTTCAAAACTTTGGCGGCCAAGGCGTCTTGAAAACCCGGCGGTTCGGATATGACGGTAAAGGCCAGACCATGATCCGTTCGCCTGAGGACATTGGCGGTGCATTCGAACGGATCGGCAACGCTCCTGCGGTTCTAGAAGCCCTCATTGGCTTTGACTGTGAAGTCTCAGTCATCGTCGCACGAGATTTGGACGGCAACAGCGCAAGTTATGACATTGCCCGAAACCATCACGAAAACCACATTCTGAAGACATCAACGGTTCCGGCTGGCGTTTCTGAGCAAACGCTGACAGCAGCCCGGCAAATGGCCGAACGGATCGTTTCAAGTCTCGACTATGTTGGCGTGATGGGCGTTGAGATGTTCCTTGTTCGCAACGGCGATACCGAAAAGCTGTTGGTCAACGAGATCGCGCCGCGCGTTCACAATTCAGGTCATTGGACCCAGGACGCGTGTTTGACGTCCCAGTTTGATCAACACATTCGTGCAGTCGCCGGTTGGCCGCTTGGCCCTGTAGACCGTCATTCTGATGCCGTCATGGAAAACCTCATCGGCCGTGATGCCGAAGACTGGCATGGCATTCTCAAAGACCCGGCGGCTCAACTGCACCTTTATGGCAAGGCCGAAATCAGGGATGGCCGCAAGATGGGGCATGTGAACCGGATCTCTCCAAAAACCCGCTGATCAATTGCGCTGAAGCAGACCGAGTCTTTCCCGGCGGGCAAAGCGGACGTTGGACAAGATCGCGACCGACAAGAGGCCCCCAGCAAGACCGCACCAGACCCCGACACCGCCCCAGCCGGCCAAAAATCCGAGGCCAAGCGAGAGGCTGATCCCGACGATCCAGTAGCCGAAAAGGGCATAAAAAAGCGGGATCGTGGTGTCGCCCAGGCCACGCAGGTTGTTGACGCCTATGATCTGACCGCCGTCGGCCAGCTGGAAGAGTGCCGCAACGAGAAGGAAAGACACGCCGTAGGCGAGCACTTCTTGCGACTGCGGGTCGGTGAGATCCAGATAAAACCCGACAAGTGTCTCCGGCACGGTCCAAAACAGAACCGCGAACGCTCCCATAAAGGTCATCGTCACGCCGAGCGCCGTCCACCCGGCACGGCCAACACCTTCTTTGTCGCCGCGCCCATCAGCCAAGCTCACCCGGGTCATTGCAGCAACAGACAAGCCAACGGGGACCATGAACGTCAGGGAAGCGATCTGCAACGCGATGCCATGACCGGCAAGCGGAATCGTGCCCAACCATCCGATCATGATTGCAGATGCAGTGAACAATGATCCTTCAGCCACAATCGTGACCGCGATTGGCGTTCCCAACCGAACGATCTGGAAAAAAACGGGCCAGTCCGACCGCCAAATTCGGCCGAGGATGTGATACCGCCGCAGTCTCGGATGATAGAGCGCGTAAAAGAGTAGAAACAGGAACGTTGTCGTTGCGCTGAAAACGGAGGCAATACCCGCACCTATCAATTCCAAACGCGGAAAGCCGAACTCTCCAAAGATCAGAACATAATCAAGGGCCGCATTGACCAAGGCTCCGGCAATCGTTGCCCACAGGACGACCTGTGTACGTTCCATCACGGTCAAGAAGCCGCGCACGGCCATGATCAGAAGCGCCGGCAACATGGTCCATTGCAAGACGCCCATGTAAATGCCGGCGAGCCGGGCAAGTTCCGGATCCTGACCGAAGAGCAAGAGCAATTCTTCGGTGAAAAAAAGAAGCACCCAGATCGGCAGGCAGTACAGAACCGAAACCCAAAATCCCATCCGGACCGCGCGGCGAAGATCCCGCGGTTGCCGCCGCCCCCGGGCACGAGCTGCGAGGGGAATCACCGCCTGAAGGAGCCCCATGCCGAAAAACCAGAGCAGCATGTAAAAATTGAATGCCAATACCGACGCGGCCAGCTCTTCGGCGCCCAAACGGCCGATCATCAATACATCAGTTGTGTTGATAGCCATTTGGGCCAACTGCGCACCGGCCAAGGGCAACCCGAGCGAAAGGGTTGGCAGAATATCGCTCTGCCACAAGGATTGTTTTGTCGTCGAATCAGGAGCCCCTGCAGCGCGCTGCGCCATTCGTCACTCCAAAGTATGGGCGGGAATTGAAAAACCACCTCTACTCGTCTAACTCACCGGTGTCCACCACGTTTCCGCCCTTGCCGGGGCGCTTGGAAATGACCAAATCACGGATTTGAGCCATTTCTTTTTCAAATCACTGTGGACTCAATCCCCGGCCTCTGGTAAACACCCGGCTCAAAGTGAGCGACGCGTCAGCGGCGAACCGGTTTCTGTACACTAGTGGATGCACTCTTGCGTTGACTGCATGTTGTTCAGAGCAGTCTCAAGTTCGTTTGACGAAACCTCGCTTCAATCATGGTCTTAATTCGCTGCGGAATTGACCGTAGCATATTAAAAACGGGAAAAAACGCGTGCAGGTTCTGGTTCGCGACAACAATGTCGATCAAGCGCTGAAGGCGCTCAAGAAAAAGATGCAGCGCGAAGGCATCTTCCGTGAAATGAAGCTTCGCGGTCACTTCGAAAAGCCGTCTGAGAAAAAAGCGCGTGAGAAAGCCGAAGCTATCCGCCGCGCTCGCAAGCTGGCTCGCAAGCGGGCTCAGCGCGAAGGTCTTCTGCCGGGCAAATCCGCTCGCCGCTAATCCCGGCTTGAGCGTGCTGCTGGCAGCAAGCTTTCTGCAAACCATATCTGCCGAGAGGCCGGCCGTAAGATCGGTCGGCTTTTTGGCGTTTGTCGGGGATACCCGCTCCGCCGTGGATGGCAGCGGACTTAAGAGCCATATTACCGCCTAATTGGAGGCAGATGAACGGCATGTCCATTGGCTTGACTAAGATGAGTTCCATGCGCCGGATCAGGAATTTTCTGCCACACGCCGCCCTTTTCGGGATGGTCACGCTCCTGGGAGCTTGCCAGGGCAGCGGGGTCTATCAAGGTGTGCCGGTCAACTCGTCTGCAGGGTCTTCGACGAACATCGCCTCCCTGACATCCGTGATTGAAGCCAACCCGTCTGATGCCAACGCTTACAGCACACGTGGCATTGCCTACGGCCAGGCGGGAAAACTCGACAACGCGATCGAAGACTTCAATCGGGCCCTGCAGCTCAATCCGCAGTCTTTCCAGACATACGCCAACCGGGCTTTGGTCTACCGACGGATGGGCCAAAACGATCTGGCCATTTCCGACTACACACGGGCGATCAACATCAAGCCGGACTATGACGTCGCCTATGTCGGCCGCGGGAACATCTACCGTCAGCAGGGCAACTTTACAGCGGCTTTGAACGACTTCAACTCCGTGATTTCACGAGACAGCAGTGATGCTCGAGCGTTCTATAACCGCGGGCTAATCTATCAGGCGCAGAACCAGAACCCGCGCGCCATCGAAGATTTCGCAACAGCGATCGGCCTTAACCCGAAAGCCAGCGCGCCTTACATTGCCCGCGGCATTTCCTATCTCGCTGTCAACGATCCGAATGCAGCCTTCTCTGACTTGTCCATGGCGGTCAACCTGGACCGCGATTCGTCCGTTGCCTGGGCAAACCGGGGGCTTGCATTGGAGATGCTTGATAAGCCAAAAGATGCGCGGCGCAATTTTACCCGCGCGATGACCCTCGACAATTCGAACCAGATAGCACGAGACGGGTTGCGCCGGGTGGGCGGCGCATAACCGGCCGACGCATCTTAGCTCCTGTCTGATTGACCGGTCTCAAGGCGATAAATTGCAGAAACATTAGAGTGCCACCGTCTCCAATAAAATTCGGAGAGGTCAATGGCCGTTGCAAAGCATATCGTTATTTTGGACGGGCACCCGGACCCTGCCCCCAACCATTTGTGCCACGCCCTTTCGGAAAGCTATCGAGGCGGCGCTGTCGAAGCTGGACACGATGCAATGTTAATTCGGATCGCCGATCTGGATTTCCCGATCCTACAAACACCGTCCGACTTTCAAAACCAGCCAACACCAGTCCCTTTGCATCCGGCCAGAGACCTCCTCCTGGCTGCGGACCATGTTGTGCTGGTGTATCCCCTTTGGCTCGGCACGTTGCCTGCTTACACGAAAGCCTTCCTGGAACAGATATTCCATTACGACACCGCTTTTGAGCGCGGTGCGGATGACGCTTGGCCTAAAGGGAAAATGAAGGGAAAGTCAGCACGAATTGTCGTGACGATGGGGATGCCCTCGCTCTTCTACCGCCTGTGGTACCGGGCCCATAGTCTGAAAAGCCTTGAGCGTAACATCTTTCGCTTCATCGGATTTTCGCACGTCAGGTCAACGCTATTCGGAATGGTTGAAGCTGCAGACGACACCAAAATCTCGAGCTGGAAACGAAAAATGAGGACCCTCGGACAAAAAGCTGCCTAGGGTATTTTGGAGTTCAAAACTCGCAGAAAGCGTCGAACGTGACACGCTCTCCACCGGTTGGGTGGTGCAAGGTCAGACTTTCTGCATGCAAGCGCAAACGCGGCGAAACTGAAAGCGCGTCGCCAGTCGCATAAAACCGGTCACCAACAATCGGATGGCCGAGTGACAGCATGTGAACACGCAGCTGATGAGATCGGCCTGTAAACGGGAAAAGCCGAACACGCGTGGTCCGCTCGTTCCGGGCAATCACCTGCCATCTGGTTAAGGCCGGCTTGCCGTGTTCAAAGCTCACCATTTGCTTTGGGCGGTTCGGCCAGTCACAGATAAGCGGCAGATCAATTTCTCCAGCATCCTTCTCAATCTGACCCCAGACCTCTGCCACGTAGGTCTTTTCCGTTTTTCGCCGCTCAAACTGAAGACCAAGGTGTCGGTGAGCCTGAGCATTCATGGCCAGCACCATGACACCGGAGGTATCCATATCCAGCCGATGGACGATCCGCGCCTCTGCATGGGCTTGCTGCGCGCGGGCCTCGATGCAATCAGAATGCTCCGGGGCTTTACCTGGAACGCTGAGTAGTCCGCTTGGCTTATTGACCACCAAAAGATCTGTATCTACGTGGAGGACGTGCAGGAACGGCTCTCTCGGCGGATCGTAGACAAAAGAAGCTGGGGCGGATTGGTTCATGCCCGGCTTATATCGGGTTTTGCCAAAAACAAAAGGCGCGGCAAGTGCCGCGCCTTTCAGAACCCAAACCAGGTGGAACCGATCAAAGTGCCTTGACGATTTCCTCGGTCATTTTCTTGGCATCGCCGAACAACATCATTGTCCGGTCGTTGAAGAAGAGCTCGTTCTGAATGCCCGCATAACCGGAGGCCATGCCGCGCTTGACGAAGAGGACTGTGCCCGCCTTGTCAACATCCAGGATCGGCATGCCGTAAATCGGCGATTGCGGATCATCGCGAGCAGCCGGGTTGGTCACATCGTTCGCCCCGATCACGTAGACAACATCTGCCTGCGCAAACTCGGAGTTGATGTCCTCCAACTCGAACACTTCATCATACGGAACGTTCGCTTCGGCAAGCAGCACGTTCATATGACCTGGCATGCGGCCCGCAACAGGGTGGATGGCGTATTTGACTTCAACGCCCTCCTCCTTGAGCTGATCCGCCAACTCGCGCAGCGAGTGCTGCGCCTGCGCCACGGCCATACCGTACCCAGGAACAATGATCACCTTGGACGCGTTCTTCATGATGAAGGCTGCATCGTCCGCGGCACCCTGTTTGACAGGACGCTCTTCGCCGCCATCGCCGCCAGCGGCAGCTGTTTCGCCGCCGAAGCCGCCGAGGATAACAGAGATGAACGACCGGTTCATACCCTTACACATGATGTAGGACAGAATCGCACCGGAGGAGCCCACCAGCGCACCAGTGATGATCAGCGCCATGTTGGACACGGTGAAACCGATACCGGCCGCAGCCCATCCGGAATATGAGTTCAGCATGGATACGACCACCGGCATGTCCGCGCCGCCGATCGGGATAATGATCAGGACACCGAAGATGAACGCTACGATCACCAAGGCCCAGAACACTGTCATGCTTTCCGAGCCGACCAGAATGATCGTCAGAACCACCATTCCAACTGCCAGTGCGATATTGATGGCATGGCGCATCGGCAACATGATCGGCTTGCCAGACATGCGGCCGTCGAGCTTCAAGAAAGCAATAACCGACCCTGTAAACGTGATCGCACCAATTGCTGCGCCGATTGATCCTTCAATCATTGCAGACGTATTGATGTTCCCAGGAGCACCAATGCCAAAGGCCGCTGGTGCGTAAAGCGCACTGGCCGCAACGAACACCGCCGCAAGACCAACCAACGAGTGAAAGGCTGCCACCAGCTGTGGCATAGCCGTCATCGGGATACGCTGCGCAATGTAGGCACCGAGGCCACCACCGACACCGACACCGATCACGATCAGGAAGAACGATCCAGCGGTCAGGCCCGTTGCGAACAACGTTGTCAGAACCGCGATGGCCATCCCGACCATGCCGTATGTGTTGCCCTGACGGGAGGTCTCCGGGCTGGACAGGCCGCGAAGGGCCATGATGAACAAGACTGCGGATATGAGGTAGAGAACCGCCGTAAGATTAGCTGACATGGGTTCGGCCTCCTATCGCTGCTTTTTCTTGTACATAGCGAGCATTCGGCTGGTCACGAGGAACCCGCCAAATATGTTCACGCTAGCAAGGACAAGGGCCAGGAACCCAAAGACCCGCGCCATGTAGGCGCCATCGCTTTGGGTCAGGTCAACACCAACTGCCAGCAATGCACCGACGACGATAACCGAAGAAATCGCGTTGGTGACCGCCATAAGCGGCGTGTGCAGAGCCGGTGTTACCGACCAAACCACGTAATATCCGACAAAGATCGCCAGGACGAAGACCGAGAACAGAAACACAAACGGTTCGATTGCACTCGTTGATGCTGCTTGAACGGCAACATCGGCAGCTCCGCCTGCGATCTGGTCCACATAACTTTGCGCTGCCGTTGCAGCTTCCTGCGCATTGGACGCGGCTTCCCTGGCTGCTTCCGCGGCCGCTTCTGCGCGTTCCAAGGCTTCGGTTTGAGACAAGTCGCTCATCACTCTCCCCCTTAGCTTTCCGCAGGAGCGAAGGCGGGATGAACCACCTTGCCATCGCGGGTCAATACAGTCGCCTGCAGCAGCTCGTCCTCGAAATCAGGTTTCAAGGCCTTGGCTTCCTTGTCGATCATTGTCTCAAGGAATGCGATCAGGTTCTTGGCGTAAAGGGCCGAGGCGGACGCACCGATGCGGCCAGCCATGTTCAGGTGACCGACCACCTTCACGCCCGCGACCGTTGCTACCTTGCCAGGTTTGGCGCCTTCCACGTTACCGCCGCGCTCAACAGCAAGATCAACGACGACAGCGCCAGGACGCATGCTCTCTAGCATCGCCTTGCTGACCAGCTGCGGCGCCGGACGACCGGGGATCAACGCTGTGGTGATCACGATGTCCTGCTTGGCGATATGAGACGCAACGAGTTCAGCCTGCTTCTTCTGGTACTCTTCGGACATCTGCTTCGCATATCCGCCAGCAGTTTCCGCCTGCTTGAACTCTTCGTCTTCAACGGCAACAAACTTTGCGCCGAGAGATTCAACTTGTTCCTTGGCAGCTGGCCGCACATCTGTTGCAGTGACGACCGCACCCAGGCGCCGCGCGGTCGCAATCGCCTGAAGACCAGCAACGCCAGCACCCATGACGAAGACACGCGCCGCTGGAACAGTTCCTGCTGCGGTCATCATCATCGGCATGGCGCGATCATACTCGGCCGCTCCTTCAACGACGGCTTGATAACCTGCCAGGTTGGCTTGGGAGGAAAGGACGTCCATGACCTGCGCACGGGTTATGCGCGGCATGAATTCCATTGCGAAGGCGGTGATACCGGCTTTCGCCATGGCCTCCACATCCTTCTCGTTGCCATAAGGATCCATCGACGCCAGAACGAGCGCGCCTTTCTTCATGGCTCCGAGCTCATCTGCGGAAGGGCGGCGGACTTTCAACACCACGTCGGCGTCGCCAACCGTTGATGCATAGTCGGCCGCAATTTCCGCGCCAGCGTCTTTGTAATCCTGGTCGGGAATACGCGAAAGCTTGCCGGCGTCCTTCTCAACAACCACGGTTGCGCCGAAGCCGATCAGCTTTTTGATCGTGTCAGGCGTGGCGGACACACGTGTTTCAACCGCGTCGGTTTCGCGCGGTACAGCAATTTTCATATACCCCTCCCCAGGATTTGCGGCCCCGGGATCCGGGGCCAGAGCGTATGTCAGGTAAGGCTTAGACCAGCAGGATGCACAGAACGCCGGTCAGAGCAAATACGACTGTTGGCGGGACCCATCCCTTTTCGCCCAGCGCCATGCCGATGCCAGAGGCCACAAGCGTCGCGATGAGCATCAACCAACCGAATACAACAGCAGAGGTGCCACCGAAGGCAAACAGGATCAGGCAAAGAACAATGTTCAAAACCGCTACGGTGCCGATCTTGGAAAAGTTGATGAACCCCTCGTAAGTGCTCTCGTGCGTTTCGTAGTCCATTGCCGGTGCAGTTTCGTCAGACATAAAGTCCCCCAAATAAATTCTTCATTCAGTGGTCTTCCTTACAATAAACCCTTGCCACTCGGCAATCTTTTGCAATGCAAATTCGAAGGAAGCATAGCAGCAATTCCGTTTACGTAAACGGGATATATATCCGACTTTCGAGTTAAACCTGCAGGCTAAAAGTGATAGGCACCACGCCTAAGCAGCCCATCCAGCCTCAAGAAGGCCCGCAGCCTCTAGCGCAGTTTCCTGCCGATTGCGAACTGTACTCGCTTCAAAACCGTCAATTTGCTCATTGAACAGTTGAAAGAAATTCAACTCTGCCCGCAGGTGCAAAAAGACACCACCCAGGCCGATTGCGGCCCTGTCCATGAAAACGAACTCCTGCGGCACCGTGACAGGGCCGAGTTCTTTCAGCGCAGAGTGCACCCTGAACGCTTCCTTCCGGCCGTATTCAGCCGCCGAAACGCCATCTGCGATCGATCGGACACGATCCGTGAGAAGCGGACCGTAAATAAAGCGGGCCCAGATGTTCAGGACCTCAATGACTTCCTTCTTCAGGTTTTGAAATCCCCAGCGTTCGTATGCGGCAACCACACGGTCATTATCCTCTTCCAAAAGCCCTTTGTAGAGTTCAACAACGCCTTCGACAAAAGCTTCAGGGAAGATCCGGATGCAGCCATAGTCCAGAAGGTTGATCCCGGAGGGCACGCCATCTTCCTCAAACACCGTGTAATTGCCCAAGTGTGGATCACCATGGATCACACCGTAATGGCTGAAAGGATGCCACCATGCGTGAAACATGGTCTTTGCCAACCCATTGCGATCCGCTTGATCATGCTCTTTGAAATCAAGTAATGGCCGCCCGTGCAGCCAGTTCATCGTCAAGAGCCGCTTAGTCGACAGATCCGGTACGACGTCGGGAACACGGATATGCGGCGCATCCTCGAGGATCTGCTTATATAGCCCGATGTGCCCGGCCTCGCGGCCATAGTCGAGCTCCTCGCGAACGCGAGCACTGATTTCTTTCGCTATCTCGCTGGTATCAATTGCCGGCTTCATACGCCGGTGTAGTGAAAACAGCATTTGCAGTTGCTTGAGATCAGCCTCCACTGCGGATGCCATATCGGGATACTGAAGTTTACAGGCCAGAACACGGCCGTCGTGTCCAGCAGCGCGATGCACTTGCCCAAGCGATGCGGCCGCAGCCGGTTCGCGCTCAAAACTTTCAAAACGTTTTTCCCAGCCAGCACCAAGCTCAGCCCGCATGCGCCGTTTGACAAACGCCCATCCCATAGGGGGCGCACTGGCCTGGAGCTTGGCAAGTTCGGTGGTGTATTCCGGTGGCAGTGCATCGGGTATAGTCGATAGAAGTTGCGCCACCTTCATCAGCGGACCTTTGAGCCCTCCCAAGGCAGCAGCCAGCTCGGAAGCGTTCTTCCCATTGTCGAGATCCATGCCCAGCAGTTTCGCGCCGGCAACTTTGGCAGCAATGCCGCCAACGTTCGTGCCCACACGTGCATATCGGCCCATACGTGCGCTGAAGCGGTTGCTTTCCCGATCCTTGTCCTGAGGCATGTGCCCAGATGCTCCTTACCGAACGAAACGTTTCTATTGACCGGTACATATAAAATTGCCCGCCAACTTCCAGTCCAGAGGCTCAGAAACGACGATCTGTCACATCACTCCAGCTTCAGAAGTGGAGAGTTCGGACAGCACGCGCGCCAGTTCATCCCGCGCATTGGCCAAACCTTTGTATTGCAGCTGGTCCGGATCCAGCGCCATCAACTGCGTTCTGAGTTGCCCGGCTAACTGCCCCCGCTCTGGATGTCCCTCCAATGCGCGCAACGGATCATGATGGATTTTGATCGTGAAGATAATGTCCCCACTTCCCGGCAAACGGCGCAGAGTTTGCCGTTCAACTCTCAGGAAGAGGCGCGACAGGGCCGGCTCGCCATCCCGCATATCGATGCGATGGGGCTTTGGATTGTAGAGCTCATCATCCGGGTAAATCGACCAGTTGAAGCGGCACACAAATTGGCCCACCTTCAGGTTCTCGAAGAGGCGAGCGACCATTAGGCCCATGCGCGCGCCGTTAAAACCCGGGACCGTCTCGTGAATTGCACTCATGGATTTCGAGAACTTCTCGGCCAATGACCAGGAAGATGGAAAACTCAGGCTGGCCGCCGCCAACCTGTAGCCGTCTGGCCCCTGACGCATCAGAACCAAGTCTTCTTGGACAAGGCGCGCGGCTGTCAGAAGGGCTGGCTCGTTGGAAAGGTCGACGACCGGCCCCCGATCCGCAATCACCACACGACCAGCCTCAAACTTGTGGGTCTTGCCGTGATACTGCTTCAGGTTTTCAACTATAAGCGCAAGCACTTCCCGCTGCGCCTCTTCCGTGCCGTCCTCAGCGCGGAAAACAGCATCATGGCGCTCGGATACCAAACGGTCCTTCTCAGCCAGATGCGGAACAAGGAAAGCATCCGGCTCGAGCCATTCCCCTTCGTCGATCGGCTTTAGACCGACCGTGAATGGATGGCTGGAGCCGTCATAGGGAGTATGCTGAAACCGGAAATCTTCCTTGGACATCAAAGCAGACCGTTGCTCAGGCCTGATCCAGAGTTTCCAGCTCATCGATCAAACGTTCGATGACGGACAGACCTTTCTTCCAGAAATCAGGATCGGTTGCATCGAGACCAAATGGCTTCAACAGTTCGGAATGATGCTTGGTGCCTCCAGCTTTCAGGAGATCAAAATACTTCTCCTGAAACCCAGTCTCAGCTTCCTCGTAAACCGCATAAAGCGAGTTCACGAGGCAATCCCCGAAGGCGTAGGCATAGACATAAAACGGTGAGTGAATGAAATGCGGGATATAAGTCCAGAAAGTCTCATAGCCGTCATTGAGCTTGATGGCCGGACCGAGGCTCTCCCCCTGCACCGACAACCAGAGTTCTCCGATCTTGTCCGCGGTCAGCTCACCATTACGCCGCTCCGTGTGAACCTTCCGCTCAAAAGTGTAAAATGCGATTTGCCGGACGACCGTGTTGATCATGTCCTCTGCCTTAGAGGCGAGCATGACTTTCTTGGTTTTTGGGTTTTCCGCTTTCGCAAGGAGAGATTTGAAAGTCAGCATCTCTCCAAACACACTCGCGGTTTCAGCAAGTGTCAGAGGGGTCGGCGCCATGAGCGGACCATTCGGACCGGCGAGCACCTGGTGAACGCCATGCCCGAGTTCATGAGCAAGGGTCATAACATCCCGAACTTTGCCCTGGTAATTGACCAGAACGTACGGATGCGCGCTTGGCACTGTTGGATGGGCAAAGGCGCCTGGCGCCTTGCCGGACCGCGCCGGGGCGTCAATCCACCCTTTGTCGAAGAACCGGCTCGCAATCTCCGCCATATCTGGTGAGAATGTGTTGTAGGCAGAAAGCACGGTGTCCTTGGCTTCTGACCAAGGAATGATCCGCGTATCGGCATCGGGAAGCGGAGCGTTTCGATCCCAGGTGTTGAGTTGATCAACGCCAAGCCACTTTGCCTTGAGTTTGTAATACCGGTGCGAAAGCCGCGGATAGGCCTCCCGGACTGCGGATACCATTGCGTCAACGACTTCACGCTCGACACGATTGGCCAGGTGCCGGCTATCGGCAATATCGGAGAAGTTCCGCCACCGGTCGGAAATCTCCTTGTCCTTGGCCAAGGTGTTTGTGATCAGTGCGAAGGTGCTAAGGTTCTTGGCAAATGTTTCGGTGAGCGCCTTTGACGCTTCTTCCCGCTTTTCAGGTAAAGGGTCGGTCAACAAATTGAGGGTCTGCTCGACCGGCAGCTCTTCGCCTGCAACATTGAAGGTCAACCGCGCCATCGTCTCATCGAACAGGCGGTTCCAGGCACTGCTGCCGGTGACCGACTTTTCATGAAAAAGCTGCTCGACCCGGTCTTCCAGCTGGAACGGCTTGTCCTTTCGAAGGTCTTCGATCCAGGGCCGGTAATGGGAGAGATGTGCATCCTCCAACGCGGCATCGACCACAGCATCCTCGATCCGGTTCAGTTCCAGGCTGAAAAAAAGCAAATGCGAACTTGCCGTCGTGATTTGCTCTTGAACATCGCCATAGAACTTTTGCGCAGCCGCGTCTGTTGTGTTGCCTGCATAGACCAATCCGGCAAAAGAGATCAGGCGGCCCATAAGGTCTTCCAGATCTTCATATGCGCGGATCGCTGTCACCAAAGCCGTAACATTGTTTGCCGCCAAATCGTCAAGCCGCCCCTTGTAGGACGCCTCGAAAGTCTTTGCGCGATCGAGCGCTTCTTTTAGATCAGAGGTGACTTTCGGTGCGTCGACGGACGGATAGAGGTCCGTCAGATCCCAGACGGGGAGTTCGCCAAGCTCTGCTGTTCCTGAGGCGGCAGGCGCAAAATTTGGGCTCAAAAAGGGCATTTCATACTCCGGAAAACGGCGGAACGATTGGTTGCTCCGATGGGATATTTAGAGAATTTGTAGGCCCTAGCCACCTGTAGCTGCAATCGAAAAACAGCATCTTTTTTCAATTGGGCTGGAGAATTTGTTTACCGCTTTACGACCAGAATGGCCCGAAACGAGACACCTTGACGAGTTCGAAGGCACCTGATGCAAGCACTCAGCGGCAAAATTCTCATTGTTGACGACGATCCAATTCAGCGCCGGCTCCTGCAGGAAGCCGTGCACAAATTTGGTTACAGATCCAAAACTGCCGAAAACGGCGCGGAAGCTGTGCGGATCATGACCGGCCCAGAAGCCAGCGAAATCGATCTGATCATCCTCGATATGGTGATGCCGGAACTTGACGGCCTCGGCGTACTGGAGCGCCTTCGCGCGGACAAGATTTCCACCCCCGTGATCGTTCAAACAGCTCATGGCGGCATCGACACGGTTGTTTCGGTCATGAATGCCGGTGCACAGGACTTTGCAGTAAAGCCGGTCGCACCTGAGCGGCTGAATGTCTCGATCCGAAACCTCCTGAAAACGTCCGCCCTGGAAGGTGAAATCACCCGGATCCAGAAGAAGGCTTCCGGGACCCTGACCTTTGCCGACATCATCACCCATTCGCCGGCAATGGAGAGGGTGATTAATTTGGGTAAGCGGGCTGCTGCCTCCAACATTCCCATCCTAATCGAAGGCGAGAGCGGTGTTGGCAAGGAAATGATCGCAAGCGCGATCCAAGGATCCAGTGACCGCAAGTCAAAACCGTTGATCACGGTCAACTGCGGTGCCATCCCCGACAATTTGGTGGAATCAATCCTTTTCGGCCACGAGAAAGGCGCTTTCACGGGCGCGGTCGACAAGCATGTCGGCAAATTCCAGGAAGCACATGGCGGCACCCTTTTTCTAGATGAAGTGGGTGAATTGCCACAAGATGTGCAGGTCAAGCTGCTCCGCGCCATACAGGAAAACGAGATTGATCCGATCGGGTCCCGCCGGCCGGTCAAAGTGGATTTCAGGCTCATCTCCGCAACGAATCGCAGGCTCATTGACCAAGTCAAAGACGGCGCGTTCCGTGAAGACCTTTATTACCGCCTGAACGTTTTCCCCATTTGGATCCCGCCATTGCGAGACCGCCGGGAAGACATCCCAGCACTCGTGCGGCATTTCCTGGCACGCTTTGCGGCTGAAGAAGGCAAGCCCCAAGTGTCCGGTGTTGCCCAAGACGCATTGGCCATGCTTCAGGAATACACGTGGCCCGGCAACATTCGGCAATTGCAGAACACCGTCTTCCGGGCCGTTGTCTTGTGTGATGGCGCTCAACTGACCATCGACGATTTTCCGCAAGTTGCAGCCGCAATCGAGCACCCTGGCAGCCAGTCCGGCGTTGTCCACCCAAGCGCTTCAGCCTCATTTGCCGCAGTTCCGCAAGACTCGGCTGCTAGTGCGCCGCCGCCACCTGCCCAACAAGGTGCGCCGACAGCAACGACCACCTCAACACCGGCCGGATTTGAAGGCTCAGCACCCTTTGGCTTCATGCGGAACCTCGACCCGGAAGGACATGTCAGAAAACTGACTGATATTGAGGAAGAGCTGATCAGAGCCGCCATCAAACACTATTCCGGGCGTATGACAGAAGTTGCCAAGCGGCTGGGCATTGGCCGCTCCACCCTCTATCGCAAGCTCAAAGAATACGGTTTGGACGATGGTGGCACGGATGCAGCTGCCTAATTTCCGGACACTTTAAGGCACCCACTCGGCTTTGGCCGATTTTTGGACACATTCGGGCGGTACGGGATGCCCTTGGGTTATTGCGCGCAATCCGTTGCGGATAACCGCCCAACAAGTTGCAATTTTACCACGATTTCTGCAGAACTGAGATTAGGGTAAAAACTTCTTAACCTGCGGCATGTAAAACTCGGGTTCTGCTGGGGAGCACGGGATGGGTGCAAGCCACCACAAAACGGCGGGATAGAAATTGCGTAAACGGTCTGTTGGTTTCGACGCCGTCGCCTGGATGAAACGCGCCGCGATTTCAGCGGCAGCGATCGTGGCGTTTGCCATGACATTTACAGGCACGGTTCAAGCAGAAACCAGAACCTTGAAACTATATAACACGCATACCAAAGAGCGTGTTTCGATCACTTTCAAGAAGAACGGCCGGTATATTCCGTCCGGTCTGCGAGAAGCCAATCGGTTTCTGCGCGACTGGCGGCGCAACGAAATCACAAAAATTGATCCGGAACTGCTCGACCTTGTTTGGGAAGTCTACCAAAAGGTACGGGCCAGAGATTACATTCACGTTGTATCCAGCTACCGGTCGCCTGCAACGAACAACATGTTGCGCAAGCGCTCCAAGGGCGTTGCCAGAAACAGCCAGCACACGCTCGGCAAAGCCATGGATTTCTATATTCCTGGCGTGAACATCAGAAAGCTGCGTGAAACCGGCTTGCGCAAGCAAGTTGGCGGTGTCGGGTATTATCCGCGCTCGGGATCGCCATTTGTCCACCTGGATACAGGCAGCGTTCGCCATTGGCCGAAGATGAGCCGGTCGCAGCTTGCCCGGGTATTCCCGAACGGCAAGACTTTGCATATCCCCTCCGACGGCAAGCCGATGAAGGGCTACAAAATCGCCCTTGCAGAATCCAAATCAGGCCGACGGAGTTCAACACGGCCGACCATTGTCGCATCAAACGACACATCTGCTGCTCGGAACATCAATGATCGGGACCAAGGCGCACGGACGCTTACGACCCGGAACCAGAGTGTCCGCAGCACACCAGCACCAACGCCTCCGGCAAATGTTACGCGTGAAGCGCCTGAGGGCGGTGGCAATTTGTTTGCGAGCCTGTTTGGTGGCGGCGAGCGCACTGGAAACTCCGATGCAACCCGGCCCGGCGCGGTTGGCGGTCGCCAGACGGCATCACAGGCTGAGACAGTCTCTCCGGTCATAGCCAATCCTCCTGTGCCTACTCGCAAGATCGTCGACACGCCTGAGGAGGCTCCAGTCATTGCAGTGGCAAGTGCAGCTCCAGAGTTGAAGCCAATCGACGAACAGCCGGTTCAAATTGCAAGCGCGGCATCTGTTCCAACACCCGCGCCCAACACGCTCGATGGTCAACGCGCAGCTTTGAATGCCGGCCAGCCTTCAGCTGCAAGCGAACCGCTCGACGCACGGTTCCAGATTGCAAGGGCACCGGCACAAAAGCCGGCAGCGAGCCTCCAAGCAGCTGCACAAGCCGCAGCAGAGAGAATTGGTGGCTCTGAGGAAACAACGGTTGACGATCCGGTGGCGGCAATTGCTGCTGCAACGGGAACTGCGATCCCGTCACCAGCCCCTGCCCCCCGCTCAGATACCACACTTGCCTATGCATCGGCGGCACCGACACCGCCCGAGTTGACACGGTCACTGCGGCCTGGCACCGCCACGAACCAACAAGCTGCAGCGCCACGTCCAACGGCTGCACCGGCAGCGGCCGCCGCGCGGCCATCGGTATCCGGGCGCATTCCGAAAGACCAGATTGTTGATCCGCTTGCCGGATTCGCGAGCCTTCCGGACCGGTCCGAACCACTTCTGCTTACTGGCGCAGGCACAGCCCGCCACCAAACATTTGCGTGGCTGAGCCATCCCAATCAGCGGCAACTGAACAATGTCATGATGCCGGGCAACAGGTTCGTAGCTGCAAGCTTCCAGCAAGATCCTTATGGCAATCTGCGCACCGACCGATTTGACGGACCCGCTATCGTGGTGCTGCCTGTCCGGTTTGCCAGATAGCGACATTTCAGAACGCAGTGACATCAAAAAAAACGCCGGGACAACTGCCCGGCGTTTTTAGTTTCGGTAATCAGCTCAGCCCTCGGAAGGCCCAGGCCCTGCCATGCCGAGCGCATGCAGGTAGAGGTCGAGCACCGCTTCCTCTTCCTCGCGCTCATGCGGCTGCTTCTTGCGAAGAGAGACAACCTTGCGCAGGATCTTCACGTCGTAGCCATTGCCCTTGGCTTCGGCGTAAACGTCCTTGATGTCATCCGAGATGACCTTTTTTTCTTCTTCCAGACGTTCAATACGTTCAATGAAGGCGCGCAGCTGGTCTGCGGCCACTCCACCCGGATCGGACATTCGAGTGTTTCTCCTTGGCTAGTTGTGTTCTTCTTCTGCGTTCACGTCACGGATGGTGTCACAACACCAGTCCGCATTAATTCCGGCCGGTGCCGTGCCAGACTTCAAGACGCACGTCAAGCGGACCAGACCAAAGCCCTCAATGCTCAGGCTTGTTTTTGTCAAAAGCGGCTTTCTGCTCAGCTGTGGCCTCGGTTTGATACTTTGCCTTCCAGTCACCGTAGGGCATGCCGTAAACGATCTCGCGAGCTGCGTCCTTGCCCAGGTTCATGTCCTTTTCGGCAGCCGCATCCGCATACCAATTGGACAGGCAATTGCGGCAAAAGCCTGCAAGGTTCATCATGTCAATGTTCTGAACATCGGTCCGGCCACGCAGGTGCTCGACCAACCGACGGAAAACGGCAGCCTCCAGCTCAGTTTTCGTTTGATCATCCATCAACTCATCTCCCTCAAGTCTGCTCCTGGAACCGAGCGGTCATTTGTTGTCACATCGCGACACATAGTGCCGAACCTGGCGGCATTCCGGTGATTGTGCGAGTTTTTTCAGTGTAGGCTCCAACCGATCGGCCCACTCCAACGCCCCCCGGGTATCTCCGATCAGGTCTTGCCGGATCTCTAGAAGAGCCTGAGACAGGCCCCGCTTGGTTGCGTGCCGATACATCGTGTCGTTTTCCAGGGCACCATCGTAAGGCTCGTTGTCTCCGACAACCAGATCGGCTTGTGCCCTCAAACCTGCCAGCATGGGATCGACAGCGCGCGGGTCGCTGTCCCAGAGCACCGTTACATGCCAAGGTCTCGGGACGCCCCGCCAGACTGGCGTGAAACTATGGATCGAAATGATCACTGGCGCCGACGCAACCGCCATCATCCGATCCAGCGTTGCATCGATCAGGTCATGATACGGCTTGTGAAAAAGATCAATCCGCCGCAGCCTCTCGGTCGCATCAACTGCCGCATTCCCAGGAACAACGGCACCGTCTGACAAGCGCATGATCAGGGTTGGGTCATCTTCGCCCCGATTGGGATCAATCAACAGTCTTGAGAATGTCGACAAGCAAGCCGGAGCATTGAGACGCCTGGCCAGCTCCAACGTGACCGCCCGAGCTCCGATATCGTAGCCGATGTGCCGCTCAAACTGAGCGGCAGGAACCCCAAGATCGCGATACTCATCCGGGACCGTATTCCGGGCATGATCACACAAGAGCAGAATGCCTGCGGTCTCGTCACCATGAACATATTCATACGGCTGAAAAGACGTGTCCGGCATCGGGACAGGATCGGTCATCGTGGTCTTCTTGATTTCTAATGCGGCTGTGGAGGCAGGGCGCCAGATTTACGACAAAGGCTCAGCGGAACCAAGCCCAATTCCAATGACAGCCGCCTATATGGGCCCGAATCGTGAAAAATCAGCCCGCTAGAGGATCGCAGCTGCCAGCAATCAACAACCTAGGTTTTTGATGTGGATGAAAGTGTTTGGTTACCCTTTTTTGACGGCTAACGGCTACCCACGGAGGTACGGTCATGTTCCCGCCCCAATTATAACTTCATAGGGTAGCTTGGTTTCATCTGGGTGGGCCCAAGAGATGGAAGCGATGGATGTCAAGAGGTTTTCCTCCCGCACATATCTTGTTAACGACGTTGACAAGACACTTCTGTCCACGCAAAAAGCCAATGTCTGTAAAGCAGCAAAGTGAACGACTGCGTATGTTAGAGGTAGGGGAACGGCACCGGGGCTGGTCGCAAACGTGGATGCGTGCATCCATCCAGACCTTCTGCGCCTTAAGTCTGGCCGTCTTCCTGAACACCATTTTCAGCGACAACGCACACGCTGATCTCCGTCTATGCAACAAGACGGACAGCCAGGTTGGTGTGGCTATTGGATACAAGGACAAGTCCGACTGGATCACTGAAGGTTGGTGGAACCTTGCGTCCAACAGCTGTGAAACACTGGTCCCGGGCGCTTTGGTGTCACGCTACTATTACATCTATGCGGTGGATTACGATCAGTTCGGCGAATGGGGCGGTCGCGCATTCATGTGCACCCGGGAAAAAGAATTCACTATTCGCGGAATTGAAGATTGTGTTGCTCGGGGATTCGAGCGGACAGGCTTTTTTGAAATCGACACGGGAGAACAAAGCAGCTGGACAGTCCAGCTCACAGAACCCGTGCAACAAGGGACAGGTGGGCGATGAGGCGAAACCGACGAGTTAAAATTCTCGCAACTCTCGGACCCTCCTCCTCAGAACAAGACATCATCGAAAAATTGTATGTAGCTGGTGCTGATGTGTTTCGCATCAACATGAGCCATACCGATCATGATCGTCTCAAGATGCTGGTCAGCCGCATCCGTGCTGTGGAGGAAGTAACAGGAAGACCGATCGGGATTCTTGCCGACTTACAGGGACCAAAACTACGCGTAGGCACATTCGGCGATGGCCCGGTGATGCTTGAAAACGGCGCAGTCTTTACATTGGATGCAGACACATCGGCAGGCGATGTCAATCGTGTCCACCTTCCTCACCCCGAAATCCTGAAGGCTCTGGAACCCGGCCACCGGCTACTTCTTGACGATGGCAAGATCCAGCTGCGCGTGACAGAATCGTCTCCGACGAAAGCTCAGACCGAAGTTATCGTCGGCGGCAAGCTCTCTGACCGGAAAGGCGTTAGCGTCCCAGATTCTGAAATCGCGACCAGCGCGATGACGGAAAAGGACCACAAGGACCTGATTGCCGCGCTTGAGCAGAATGTAGACTGGGTTGCCTTGTCCTTCGTTCAGCGCCCGGACGATCTGGCAGAAGTACGCAAAATCACCCGCGGCCGCGCCGGTGTGCTAGCAAAGATTGAAAAGCCGCAAGCGATCGGTCGCCTTGATGAAATCATCGAGCTGTCAGACGCGATCATGGTGGCTCGTGGCGATCTTGGCGTTGAAATGCCGCTGGAACAGGTTCCAGGTCTGCAAAAGCGGATCACACGCGCCTGCCGGCGCGCAGGAAAGCCGGTGGTTATCGCAACCCAAATGCTTGAGTCCATGATCACCGCACCGGTACCGACCCGTGCAGAGGTTTCTGACGTTGCGACTGCTGTCTTTGAAGGCGCTGACGCAGTCATGCTCTCCGCGGAATCGGCTGCTGGCGACTTTCCGATCGAGGCCGTGTCCACAATGGACCGGATCGCTCAACAGGTGGAACAAGATCCGAACTACCGGACCATCATCTACGCCCAGCGTACCGAACCGGAAGCGACCGGTTCTGATGCGATCTCTGCGGCGGCACGCCAAATTGCGGAAACGCTTAATCTGGCTGCAGTGGTTTGCTACACAACGTCCGGCGCCACGGGTTTGCGCGCTTCGCGGGAACGCCCGTCCAGCCCGATCATCGTATTGTCACCCGTCATGGCAACGGCCCGCCGGCTGTCGCTCGGTTGGGGTCTCCACTGTGTGGTCAGCGAAGACGCTGCCAACGAAGAGGATATGATCGATCGCGCCTGCCGGATTTCTCATTCTGAAGGATGGGCAAAACCGGGTCAGCGGATCATCATCACTGCCGGCGTCCCGTTCGGCACACCAGGATCCACCAATATGTTGCGGATTGCGTTTGTTGGCACAGACGGCCAGGGCGGCATTTGACGATCTAATCGGTTGAAATTTCCAGAAGGGCGGCAACTGGCCGCCCTTTTTTATGCGCTGCTCCGGCAAGCCAATACGCTTGCCCTCCCGACGCGGAGAACAAGCTGGTCCAAAGCCTCGACAATCGCATCCGTTCGGGTGTGATGCGGCATGTGCCCCGCCCCGTCCAAAACCACAAGCTCGGCATTTGGAAGATCGCGCAGCAAGCCTTCGCTGTGAATAGATGGCCACACGACCGTGTCTTCCGTGCCGGTTAAGATGACAGTGGGCTGCTCCAGATCACCATAGTCCTCGGACTGCGCTATCACGTGAGGCTTCAAGCGAGCGATATCCGTGGCATTTGAGCGGAAAGCGTCCGGCAAAAAGAGCAATGGCAATCGTGTTGCCTGATTGTAGTTCTCTGGCTGCGGCTCCGGATGAAAAACGTGCCGGATGGACCGTGGCGCCAAATACTCGGCAACGGGAAGCGTCAAGATCCGGCAGAACAACCACCCGATTACCGGCGCCGCTGCCACATGATTGTACCATGCGACACCGCCAGGCCAAGGATGTGTTGCAGGTGCCAAAAACGCCAAACCGCATATCCGGTCCGGCGCCCTCAGACCAAGTGCGGCGGTAACGGACGCACCGAGTGAGTGACCGATGACAATACACCGATCAATGCCCAATTCACGAAGCAGTCCCTCAATCAGCTCCGCCTGACGCGCGGGCGAGTTCTTTCCATCCGGGATCGTACCGGAAAAACCCAAACCGGGCCGGTCCACAAAAAGCAGCGGATAACGCCCTTTCAGCGGCTTTAGAAACGCGAGTTGAGAATCATAGGCATTTCCGCTCGCACCATGCAGGAAGACCAAGGTCGGCGTATCGGGACACGCGTTTTCCGCTGGAAAAAAATGATAGTGGAGTTGCACACCTTCTACGGTGCACATTTCCCCATCAGGTCGGATCGAGCGTCTGATCTGATGAAACCGCAAGGCCGAGTAACCGGCAAGCGATGCGAGTACAACAAGGATTGCGAGCAGAACTGAGAGCATGTTGAGGGACTGAAACCGTATAGTTGGAACGCGTCATACAGGTTAAGTGGCGCAGGATTTGCGCGTTTCCATCAAACGGGTTCGCCCTCTGCTTCCTTTTCCAGAGAATCGACTGCATCACTTGCGTTTTCGAGACCTGGATGGATTTCCAATGCCCGCCGGAACGTGGACAGCGCTTGCTCTTCAAATCCCAATCGGCGCTGGATGATCGCAAGGCCTGATAATGCACCCCAATGCCGGGGTTCCAAGGCCAGGGTTCGCTCAATATCGACAAGTGACTTGCCGAAGTCTTCCTTCATGTAATACACGGTCGCCCTGCGGTTCCACCCTTCAGCAAAGGACGGCTCAAGGACGACAACGACGTCGAGAAGATCAAGCGCAAGTCCGTGATCCTCGGCCTGGATGGCGCGCCCAGCGCGCGCCATTAACAGATCGACAGTATCAGAGCCCGAGTCCATCCAAATGCGCCGGATGTCGCGTGCAACGCGTTGGCGCACAGCCGGATCTTCGGCACCTGCGAGATCTTTATAAAGACTATCGAGCTTGGATAGAGTTTCGCCAGGGTCGGTTTCTTCTACGACCACCTGCCCGCCTTCGTCCGGCTCTGCATCCGGCAAGGCATCAAAATCATCAATAGAGGGCGTGTCTGTCTCAGGCCCGAGATCAGGCACCGGTTGGGCAAGACCCACGACCGGAAACAGAAAAAGAAAGGTGGCAAACACAAAAATCCGCATACAACGATTATGGGTCGTTGAATGCGGCGGTCAATCCCGAAAACTCACACGTTCACACAAACGCGAATTGGGTACATTGTGGCCCAGCGCCTTTCCAAGGCACGCACCTGACAATGCCTGTTGCGCGACGCTGCCAAAAGCAATGTCAGAACAGTTAGCCCTGACGTGCCTTGAAGCGCGGGTTTTTCTTGTTGATGATGTAAACGCGGCCCTTACGGCGGACCATACGGTTTTCCCGGTGACGGGTCATCAACGCTTTGAGCGAATTCTTGATCTTCATGTCATTGTCCCCGTGGGGTCGTCTGTTTAGCTTCAAACCAAATGAGCGCCCAAGGCGCCCATTCTTCTCAGTCATTTTTGCCGGAAGTCGCTGCAGATATCTGCGCCAGTCTTCCAAGCTAGAGCGCGTCACGAATTTGATCTGCGCAATAATGGTGGGCGTGACAGGGATTGAACCTGTGACCCCTTCGATGTCAACGAAGTGCTCTCCCGCTGAGCTACACGCCCGAATTTCTTCGGCCATCGGCGTCCCAACGCCGTGGTGGGGTGCGATATAGCGGGGATCCAAAGTCTGTGCAACCCCCTTTTCACCGAACTGTCAAAAATTCCTTTTTCGCTCTTCAGCCTGTTGAAAGTGACGATCAGGCAGCGAGCATTCGCTCCACTTCCTGCACCAAGTCCTTGAGGTGGAAGGGCTTTGAAAGAACCTTTGCATCCTTCGGCGCATCCGATTCTGGATTAAGCGCAACAGCTGCAAATCCGGTAATGAACATCACCTTCAGATCAGGGTCGAGCTGCGTTGCACGCCGCGCGAGCTCAATGCCATCCATCTCCGGCATCACAATATCGGTCAGGAGCAGGGAAAACGGTTCTTCGCGCAGTCTCTCATACGCGCTTTTGCCGTTATCAAATGACACTACGTCATACCCGGCATTTTCCAGAGCCTTCGCCAGGAACCGGCGCATGTCGTTATCGTCTTCGGCAAGCAGGATACGCGGCATAGTTTGCAACCAATTTCCTTCGCATTACGGAGCGTTCAAGTCTTTCGCCGGTTATAGCTCGAAATCAACAGAAAGATAGGGTGAATTGGTTCTCCTAAGCTTTTGCGCGCTCGACTGTGGACTGCGTGTTGATTCCTTGGCACGATAGGCAATCGTCGCAAACGGGACACACATATTGACAAGTTCAACGCCCAGCGCCCCAAACAGCCAGTTCGAAGTCGACTTCAACGGCTTTCCTGCATTTGATGTGTTGTCCCCTGCTGATCAACGGCTGCCATTTGTTTTCAACTCACCTCATTCGGGCCGTCAATATCCAGAGAGTTTCCTGGCTGCCTCACGGCTTGATGCGCGCTCGATCCGGCGGTCCGAAGATGCTTATGTGGACGAGCTCTTTTCGCATGTGGTGCCACTTGGTGCACCCATGCTGCGGGCACACTTTCCGCGCGCTTATCTGGATGTGAACCGGGAACCTTATGAGCTCGATCCGAAGATGTATGATGGCCGGCTGCCGTCTTACGCAAACATCCGCTCGATCCGTGTAGCTGGTGGCCTTGGAACCGTCGCGCGCATTGTCAGCGAAAACCACGAGATCTATCGGCACAGGCTGCCTGTTGAAGAAGCGCTCAACCGCATCGAGACGATCTATAAGCCCTACCACTCGACACTGAGGCGTCTGCTGGCGCAAACGCACGTGACATTTGGGCATGCAGTCTTGATTGACTGCCACTCAATGCCATCAACAGTGAAATGTCAGACCACAGATACACGGCCCGATTTCATTCTGGGTGATCGCTACGGCACCAGCTGCAACAGCGACCTTACCGACTTTGCGTTCGAAACACTGCGGAGCAAGGGATACAGCGTGAGCCGCAATAAGCCGTATGCAGGCGGCTTCATAACGGAGCATTACGGCCGGCCGTCAAGCGGACTGCATGCTCTTCAAATTGAAATCAATCGCGGCCTTTACATGGACGAAGCGACCCATGAGCCGACGGCCCATTTCGGACAATTGTTCCACGATCTGAAAGACTTCGTCCGGGAGTTGACCGCAATGCCGGACGCCGGTCTCGTCGCGGATCCAATCGCGGCCGAATAATCCCTGTATTAAATCGAATTAAAAAAAAGGCCGCACTCGAACGAGGCGGCCGAAGTCTAGGGAGGAAACGCCCAAGGAGGGCGGCACGACAGAAAGCTCTATCGCACCGCAATAAGATCGCACCGCACCGCACAAAATGCAACCCCGGCAGCGGTTGTTTCATGCTCAAAATATGAGCATCAATTCAGGTATTCCGAATTCTTTTTTTGCAAATCAGGTTATAAGACAGCCACCTGCGGTCGTTCTGACCGAAGAGTGACACATCCGACTGGAGGCCATATGTCCATGCCGCTCGCTGCCAGTGCAAACCCGCTGGCTCCATTTCTCGATCGCCTGGCGGACGCTTCCAGCGCTGCAATCATGCCGCACTTCCGTCAAGGCTTCTCGGTCGACAACAAGTTGGAAAGCGGTTTCGACCCAGTCACAATCGCCGACAAGAACGGTGAAACAGCTATGCGGGCTCTGATCAACGAAAATTACCCCGACCACGGCATCCTGGGTGAAGAACATGGTCCAGAGAACATTGATTCTGATAATGTTTGGGTCTTGGACCCGATTGATGGCACACGGGCCTTTATTACCGGTCTTCCAACTTGGGGATCGTTAATCGGCCTCCGGTCAAATGGCAAACCCAGCCTTGGCATGATGGTCCAGCCTTACATTGGCGAGCGCTACAGCGGGGATTGTGAACGCGCCTGGTATCATGGGCCTCTCGGCCAAAAAGATCTGAAAACGCGGGCCTGCGCATCGCTCGACAGTGCGACCTTATTTACGACAACACCCGCGCTTTTTAACGCCAGCGAACGGCCGGTCTTTGATCGAATGGAGGCAGAGGCACAGCTGACAAGATACGGTACGGATTGTTACGCTTATTGCATGGTGGCAGCAGGTCACGGCGACGCTGTCATTGAATCCGGACTGCAAGCCTATGACATCGTCGCATTGGTCCCGATAATTGAAGGTGCCGGCGGCGTTGTGACGACATGGACAGGCGGCTCACCGGCAGATGGCGGTCAGATCGTTGCATCCGGCGATAAACGCCTCCACGACATCTTGCTGACCGAACTGGCGAAAGCTGCCGTCTAATACTTGCCTGCAACATCAACCAGGCGGCGTATCACTGAAGATCAATCAGCACCCGCCTGGTCCATCACTAAATCTGCTTCCAAACCCGGAATAAAGGCGTCAAATGCCGCCCAGACCTGGTCCCGGTATCTGTCGGCTTCCATAAGAAGCTCGTGTTCCGCGCCCGAGATCTCGATATACGATGCATTTTTTGTGCGGGAGACAAACTCTTCAATGGCAGGCGTCGAAACAATTCTGTCCCGACCAGCGCCAAGTATTAGGCACGGCAAGCGCATTTCAGGTCCGGCGCGGCGCTGACGCATCGACTTCATGGCTGAGGCGGCTGCGTTCAGCCAGCTCATCGTCGGCGATCCGATACCGATTTCCGGGTGCTCTTTCAGAACCTTGGAAAACCTGTGATAGCGCTGACGGTCAGTTGTCTGGCGGTTTTCTTCGAATGGGAGCGTAAGCTTCCCGTTTCCACCTGGAACGTAGAGCCGGCCCAAAAAGGTCCAGGCGCAAATTCGAGCAAGGCCAAAACCGAGTGTCTCGGTCAATCGGGAAGTGGACGGGCGGGTCGCCCTGAGTTGGGGTCTTCCAAACAGCCCCAAAGTCAATATGCGGAGCAGCTTTCGCAAACCGGCTGTCAGATCGCTCTCCCAATCCCTTGGTGCGATCGCCAGTAGCGGCGCCGTAATAACCGCGCGATCCAACATCGTCCGCAGTCGCTGTGAACATGACATCAAAATGAGGCCACCCGTTGAGTGCGCCAGCGCAAAATGCGGCCCTGGGTAGGTCGCAAGGGAAACGTTTTTCAAGATCGCCAGCAGGTCCTGCTGATATCTTTTGAAGTTCGTGACGTGTCCCCGAGCCAGGCTTCGGGTCAAACGCGTTGAACCGCCCTGCCCGCGCCAATCGAAGGCAACAACAGCATAACCTCGCGAACGCAAGTCGGAGACAACTTCATAGTATTTTTCGATAAACTCAGCGCGTCCCTGGAGGATGGTCACAGTGCCCCGACACGACTTGCCCGGCGCAGCAGGCCAATGCGCATAGCGCAGCTTGACCCGGCCATTCATCTCCAAAAACCCGGAAACGGCCCCATCCGGGATCGGATTATCCTTGGTGTCAATCAGGCTCATCTTGATCCGATTCGCTTGTCGCAGCGATCAGTGATAGCCGCCTGAGCTCCAGCTCTCAATATACTTTGAGCCGACCCCGCAGGACCGGCTCCAAAGGTGACCAGAATTACCAACGGCTGTGCCAGTTGTACCGTGGGCCCAGAGGGCGGCTGCGCACGATATCTGCATTGCGGGAATCGACAACGAGTCTGACAGGAAAACCACGCCAGCCACGTGCTTTGATGATGTACATCGGGCCGCGGCGATCAATGATTTTGATCCGGTGAAACCCGCGATGACGCAAGCTGCGGCGAATTTGCCTCGGCCCCAACTCGTATTGATGCCGACCGTGCCCACGGTCCCAACCGCGTCCTGGCCCTCCGCGGTGATCAACTGTCATCGTCATGCCGCTGACTACCGGTGCTTTTGCCCCCAAACCTGAGAAAGGAACAGCCTGCGCTTGCGTTGCTGCACCAGCGGCCAAGAGCAAAACCGCTCCTGCAATCGGGGCAGACGCTTTCGTGGAAATGCGCTTCATGAGTGACATCGACATTGTGTGATCTCCTTGTTCCGCCAGCCCCGTGCTGGCGATACCCGGAGAATGCCGAAGAGCGTTTGAACGGGACCGGAAGGCCCTATTCATCTTCAGTTCATCGCCGATGTTTCCGCTTACCCACGACCTCTTGAATTCAAAATTCAGAATTCCCATCTCGATTAGTGCAGGCGCCAAAACGGGTCTGCGCAGCGTTCCGGTCTCGCCAATGATGGGGGACAGGAGATCGCAAAAATCAGAAGTAACAGTTGCTCAAAGAGAGGACAGACTATGCGTCACTTCGACTTTACCCCACTTCACCGTTCCACAATCGGTTTTGACCGCCTTTTTTCCATGCTGGATGCAGCTGGCAATGAAGCTCCCAGCTATCCGCCGTACAACATCGAGCGGACCGGCGAAAACTCGTACCGGATCACCATGGCTGTTGCAGGCTTCAGCGATGCGGAACTCTCCGTTGAAGCAAAAGAACACGTTCTGACCATCAAGGGTGAAAAAGCAGAAGAAGCTGCTGATCGCGAAATCCTGTATCGCGGCATCGCATCCCGGACGTTCGAACGCCGCTTCCAGATCGCGGAATACGTCCGCGTTGACGGTGCGAGCCTCGAAAATGGTCTCCTTCACGTCGACCTGGTCCGTGAACTGCCCGAGGCCATGAAGCCCCGCAAGATCGAGATCACATCCGGCGGGACCAAACAGATTGAAAGCACCGCTCACTAACCGGCAGCTTCTCCCCTGAGCTGAGGCGGTGCGGAGGCGCCTGTCAAACAGGCGCCTCTCTTCGTATCTACCGCAGCCTCAAGATATCCCGGACAGCGCACCCAAGAACGCTGCCACGTCGTCTTCGGTCGTTGCGAAGCTGCACACCATTCGTACGCAAACTTCATCCGCCTGCAGAGCATGGTCCTCAGGCATATCTTTCGCCGGCCATTCGTAAATTTTTGCGCCTTTGGCTTCCAATTGCTCGAACTGCCGACGCTTCAGGATTGGAAACAGCTCATTGGCTTCAACAGGCCAGGCGGTTCTTCCACCAGCGGACCGAATACCTTCGGCAAGTTTTAGTGCCATCGCGTTGGCGTGTGCTGCCGTATCCAGCCAGCTGTCTTCACTGAAATATCCATCAAACTGGGCAGCCACAAACCGGCTCTTGGAAAACAGATGCCCGCCGCGCTTGCGGAAGTACTCAAATCCATTGGCAGCTTCCAAATCGAAGAAGACGACCGCTTCCGCGCACCAGCACCCATTTTTGGTGGCACCAAAGGAAAGAACATCGACACCAGCCTTCCAGGTCATGTCGGCAGGTGAACATCCAAGCGTTACGAGCGCGTTTGCAAAACGAGCGCCGTCCATGTGCAAGGGGACGGACCGGGAAGCAGCGACGTTCTTGATCGCAGCAATCTCTTCCAGCGTGTAGACTGTTCCGCTTTCGGTCGCCTGGCTGATCGAGACACTTGCGACCTGACCATGATGCACAACGCCATCGGGAAAAGCGGACATGGCCTCGATCAAGTCGCTTGCGTCAAATTTGCCATTTTGCCCAGAAACACTGACCAGCTTGCCGCCGCTGGTCATGAACTCCGGACAATTGCACTCATCGACCTGAATGTGCGAGTCGCGGTGGCAGAAAATGGCGCCACCCGGTTTCCCGTATGCTGCAAGGGCGAGCGAATTTGCAGCCGTCCCTGTTGCCACAAAAAAAACGGCCACTTCCCGTTCAAACAGCTCATTGAACTTGTTGGAGACGCTTTCGGTGAGGGGGTCACTGCCGTAAGCCGGCGCATGACCATTATTATAGCGGGTCAGCGCCGACATCACCGCCGGAGCTGCACCCGCCCAATTGTCACTGGCAAAATTCATGGGGCCGTTAAATCACCACGGCCCCAACCGGGCAACCGCTATTTCCTAGTAGTACATTTCCCGCTTGCGGTACTGGACACCCAGTAGCGCATCGAGCGAAATCAAACCCGGCCCTTTCAAAGTCGGCACCAGAAGCAGGAAGATCCACAGCAGCCGATCATCTGCAATAATCGCATAAGGATCTCCGTCAAAGAGCGCCCCGATTGTCTTGGCATCGGCCCCATGACCCGTGATGTCGACATAGGTCATGACGATAATGAAGAGGATCATGCCAAGGCTCGCCGCACGGGTGAAAAGGCCAACAACAACAAGCACCGGCAAGATGAACTCGCCCCACGTTCCAAGGAGGACAATCAGGCCATAAGGAAAAAAGGCAATCTGGCTGGTATCATAGCTGACCTGCTCCATCATGGCCGGCAGCATTTGGGCATATGCGCCAGCCGTCGGCGTGAAGATGTTCATGATGTTGCCGCCAATTTTTGTGAGCGCCGAGTTCCAGAAAAACTGGAACAGCACAGCAGCAAAAATAAGCCGGGAGGCAAGACCCAAAAACCAGCCTTCAGTCAGCCGCTCAATTGCGCCGAACACCAACGTGTAAAGCCTTACAAAAAAACCAATAACCATCCGTTTCATAGCCTCTTTTGTTGTTTCTAGCCGGATCCCCGCTTAAGCGAGTTCTTTAATCTGCAGACCGGCAAGAGCCCCATTTGATAGAAAGTTCGACAAACAATCAGCCAGTGTAAAACCGCTGTCTACTTCAAGTGCCGTTTCAGCCGCTTCCCCCAACGTTGCCCCAGAAAAAATTGCGCCCCCGAACGTGGCATGGCTTGGTTCCAAAACCCGGACATCGACATCGAATTCTGGTCGGACGATCAGCACAGGCTGAGCAACAGAGAGATCGATCTGCGATTGCTCTCCATCTTTGAACCGATTGACCTTCACGAGATCCCAGATCGGCCACTCTGAAGCCACGATCGTTGCCGCTGGGTGACGCTGAAATCTCACGCCTTCAAGATCTGCGGGCGGGATCGTCGCAAGCGCGGCCGGATCAAAAACTTCACAGTCTTTTTCGTGGTAGGATTGAAGCCAAGCCCATTCTAGGCGCGCCACATCTTCCAGATAAGGATAGGCCTTCAGCGGCGGGAATGCGGCAAGAAAATTTGGAAACGCTTCTCCATACCAGATCAGGACAGGGTTTGACGGCTGATGTTCTGCGACAAACGCACGGGCCAAAGCCGCAAAATATTCGTCACCGAGGAGCGCTTTGATAGACGGATAGGTCTCGCCCAGCGCCTCGCAAAGGCTGACGATGACATTGTTCCTATAAACATTGAAGCGTTTCACGTCCGGCAGCCCATCGGGTCCGACAGCGCCTTCGGGTGTCCCGAGTTCCGGATTGATGAGAGCGTCGCCAAAGTCAGCTGCGGAGAGCCTTGGCAGTGCAAACACTTGTGCCATGTCAGCTGACCGCCTTCAGGTCTGCGTCTTCGGCACGACGCAGGATTTCCTGCGCAGCATCTGCTTCACGAAGCAAAACAGGCCATGCAGGAACATCATTGTCCCATTCAATCAATGTCGGCAGGGCGCCGTGCATTCCAACCACGTCTTTGTAGAGAGCCCAAACAGCATCATCGACGGCGCGGTCATGCGCATCAATCAACAGCGGACGTCCCGCCTCGTCCATATCCGGAGCATGGCCTCCAAGATGTATCTCACCGACATATTGCATGGGAAATTCGGCCAGGTAAACGGCCGGCGATTGTTCCTGGTTAGTACAGGACACGTAGACGTTGTTGACGTCAAGCAGCAGACCACACCCTGTCCGGCGAGTGATCTCCTTAAGGAAATCCAACTCACTGAAGGTGCTCTGAGCATAGGCAATGTAAGTGGACGGGTTCTCCAAAAGCATCTGCCGCCCCATCACATCTTGAACTTCATCGATGTGATCGCACACGCGTATGAGAGTTGCCTGGTCGTATGGAACCGGCAAGAGGTCATTGTAGTAGGTCGTCTCGTGTGTAGACCAGGCCAGGTGTTCAGAGAACAGACCGGGCTCATAGCGTTTGTTCAACTCCGCGAGCCGAGCCAGGTGATCTTTGTTGAGCGGGCTTTCGCCGCCAATGGACAGACCAACCCCGTGAAGCGATAGCGGATAGATGTCGCGAATTGCCGTGAGCTGTTGATGCGGCCGCCCTCCGGCGCCCATGTAGTTTTCAGCGTGAACTTCGAAAAAACCGATGTCCGGGTGGCTTTGAAGAATGTCGTCGACATGCTCCGCTTTCAAACCAGCGCCGGGCCGGTTCGGAACGGCCGCCTGAGTGCCAAAAGCAGAAACGGGTTGCTCGTCGGACCGCATGGCAAGCTCCAGACCTTGAACTACGGTGTGAGGCGGGCGGCGCAAACCGCCAGCCTGAGTTCGTATGATCGCCCGTTAATGGCCGATTCGAATTCTTCCAATTACGCTTCCGGAAGGTCGCGAGACAATTCCGTCAAGGACCCCTTCCGGCCGTCCGGCAGTTCCATGGACACGCATGTGCCTTTCGGAACCAGCGTCCAAGCGTTGCCTTGGTAGTCAACGGTTGACGAACCGGCACACGTCGTTCCCGGACCGGCTTTACAATCGTTTTGGCCTTTCAGGGAAACACCATAGCATTTCTCTTTGGCTTGAGCATGGGCCGGTGTCGAAGTGGTCGCCGAAAGACCCGCAATTGCAGTGGCAACGGCGCCAGCAACAACTGCTGCAGACATAGCCTTGTTTTTCATATCAAACTCCTCTGGTCAAAAAATCATCGCAGCAACCACGATGCCGGATAAGTGCTGCTACACCCGTTACATGGCCGGATTGGCGTTCAATGGGAAATCAAACGCCTGTGACACTGCTGCGAGCTGTCACCTACCTTAGACTATTAAACGAAAGATTCTTACTCAAACCCAACTCAACGCGACGTTTCCGGACGATTGGCACTTTACGTACGAAACAATTATAATAGCGACAAAGAAACACACTTGCTCCTTGTAATGAAATCTGTCATGTTCCGCCCGCTTGGAATAGGACAGGCATACTGTCCTTTTGAGGTAAGGGAAACACCACCGGACCGCCGGTCGTGATAAATGTAAGATCCAAGCAGCCGCTTGCTCGGTCCGGGGAGGGCCTCCAGCAAGATGAGGCAATTGTGTTTCAACAGCGCTAACTGGCGCTGCGGCAATGCGACGGTTTGCCAGAACAAGCCGCTGCAGTAAGTACATCGACAGAGCCGGGGCAAAAGCCAGGGTTCACCGAGCCGCACTCTTGATGGAATGCGACCCGAACGGAACCCGACGCTCCAAACCACGGCTAACACTGGGGTAACAGTGAGGGCGCACATGACGAAGACAGAGCTGACGACCAGCACAGCCATGCAAGCAGGCCAGACGGAGACAAGCACCGTGACAGCCACGACACTTGCCGATCGACTGGGCACGGCCGCCGACGAAGGGCTCTACAATCCGTCGCGCGAACACGATGCCTGCGGTGTTGGTTTTGTTGCGCACATGAAGGGCGCAAAATCCCACAAGATCGTTGCAGATGGACTGCAGGTTCTGGAGAACCTCACACACCGCGGCGCAGTTGGTGCAGATCCGCTCATGGGTGACGGCGCCGGCATGCTGGTTCAAATCCCTCACGGGTTCTTCGAAGCTGAGATGTCTGCCGCTGGCACACCGCTTCCGGAATTCGGCGGCTATGGCGTAGGCTTTGTATTCTTGCCACAGGACGATGTCCTGCGTGCCAAGTGCGAAGAAATCGTAGAGCGGGTCATCAAAGCCGAAGGGCAAGAGTTGATTGGCTGGCGCGATGTGCCGGTCGACAACGCGTCCCTTTCCAAAGCTCCAGACATTGCAGCCACTGAGCCGGTATCGCGTCAGGTCTTCATCAAACGCTCGAATGGCGACGATCAGGATGCGTTCGAGCGCCGGCTTTATGTTCTGCGCAAAGTGATCTCCAATACCGTTCGCGCGGAAACAGATGCGGTCACGAAAGGCTTCTACATCGTCTCGCTGTCGAGCCAGACCATTGTCTACAAGGGCATGTTCCTCGCCTATCAGCTTGGCGCTTACTACATCGACCTGAAGGATGAGCGGTTCACCTCTGCTCTCGCGCTGGTTCACCAGCGTTTCTCGACCAATACGTTCCCGTCCTGGGACCTCTCCCACCCCTACCGGATGGTCGCCCATAACGGCGAAATCAACACGCTCCGCGGCAACGTCAATTGGATGGCTGCCCGCCAGGCATCGGTTTCATCCGCGCTGTTGGGAGACGACATTTCGAAGCTCTGGCCGATTTCCTATGAAGGCCAATCAGACACAGCCTGTTTCGACAATGCGCTCGAATTCCTGGTGATGGGCGGTTACTCGCTCGCCCATGCTGCAATGATGCTGATCCCGGAGGCTTGGGCCGGCAACCCGCTGATGGATGACAATCGCCGTGCCTTTTACGAGTACCACGCTGCATTGATGGAGCCGTGGGACGGCCCGGCTGCTGTTGCCTTCACCGATGGCCGCCAGATCGGTGCGACGCTTGACCGGAACGGTCTGCGCCCGGCCCGCTACATTGTGACCGAAGACGATTTCGTCATCATGTCTTCCGAAGTTGGCGTTCTTCCGGTTGAAGAAGAAAAGATCGTTCAGAAATGGCGCCTGCAACCGGGCAAGATGCTGCTTATCGACCTGGAAGAAGGCCGGATCGTTTCTGACGATGAAATCAAGCGCCAGTTGTCCACGGCCAACCCATATAAAGACTGGCTGCACAAGACACAGATCGTTCTGGAAGATCTGCCGGGCGTCCGCCAGATGGCCCCGGTCGCAGGCGAAAGCCTGCTCGACCGTCAGCAGGCCTTTGGCTACACCCAGGAAGACATCAAGCTTTTGATGACCCCGATGGCAACCGTGGGTCAGGAAGCTATTGGTTCCATGGGCACCGACACGCCAATCTCGGCGCTGTCTGACAAATCGAAGCTGCTTTACACCTACTTCAAACAGAACTTCGCTCAGGTCACCAACCCGCCGATCGACCCGATCCGTGAGGAACTGGTGATGAGCCTGGTCTCGTTCATCGGGCCGCGCCCGAACTTGTTTGACCTGAAAGGTCTGTCGACATCCAAACGCCTGGAAGTCCGTCAGCCAATTCTGACCAACGAAGATCTGGAAAAAATCCGGGTGATCGGCGACATCGCCGACAATCAGTTCTCGGCAAAAACTCTGGACATCACCTACAACGCCGACAAAGGCGCTGAAGGAATGGAAGGCGCATTGGCCGAACTCTGCGAGCGCGCCGAAAAAGCGGTGCTTGACGGATACAACATCATCATTCTGTCGGATCGCATGATTAACCGATCGCGGATTGCGATCCCGGCCCTCTTGGCAACGGCTGCGGTCCATCATCACCTGATCCGCAAAGGCCTGCGCACATCTGTCGGCTTGGTCGTTGAAACCGGCGAAGCGCGCGAAGTGCATCACTTCTGCGTTCTGGCAGGTTTTGGCGCCGAAGCCATCAACCCTTACCTTGCCTTCGAAACCCTTCTTTCCATGCACATGGAAATGGACTTCCCGGAGGAAGTCGACCAATACGAAGTCGTCGAGCGCTACATCAAGTCGATCGACAAAGGCATCTTGAAGGTCATGTCCAAGATGGGCATTTCGACCTACCAGTCCTATTGCGGCGCCCAGATCTTTGACGCGGTTGGTCTCTCCTCTGAATTCGTCGAGAAGTACTTCTTTGGCACGGCGACCATGATCGAAGGCATTGGCCTGAGTGAAGTTGCCCAGGAGACCGTTCAGCGCCATTCCGAGGCGTTCGGCGATGTTGCAATTCTGCGTCGGTCGCTGGATGTTGGCGGCGAATACGCTTACCGGATCCGCGGCGAAAACCACATGTGGACGCCAGATTCCATTGCCAACCTGCAGCATGCTGTCCGCTCCAAGCTTCCAGACATGTACAGGACCTTCGCAAAAGAAGTGAATCAGGAAAGCGGACGCTTCGCGATCCGTGGCCATTTCCGCATTAAAAATGCAGAGGAAATCGGCCGCTCCAAAATCGACATCTCCAAGATTGAGCCCGCTGAGAACATCGTCAAGCGGTTCGTCACCGGGGCAATGTCTTTCGGGTCGATTTCTAAGGAAGCTCATTCCAGCCTTGCCGTCGCCATGAACAAGATTGGCGGCAAGTCCAACACCGGTGAAGGCGGCGAAGAGCCAGAACGCTTCAATCCGCTCCCCGATGGCACCATGAACCCGCAACGGTCGGCCATCAAGCAGGTCGCCTCGGGACGTTTCGGCGTGACCACGGAATATCTGGTCAACTCCGACATGATCCAGATTAAAGTTGCTCAGGGTGCAAAGCCGGGCGAAGGCGGTCAGCTGCCGGGCCACAAGGTGGATGCGGTGATCGCAAAGGTCCGTCATTCGACCCCGGGCGTTGGCCTTATCTCGCCTCCCCCGCACCATGACATCTACTCGATCGAAGACTTGGCACAGCTGATCTACGATCTGAAAAACGTGAACCCGGTCGCGGACATCTCGGTGAAGCTTGTCTCCGAAGTCGGTGTTGGAACTGTCGCCGCAGGCGTTGCCAAGGCACGGGCGGACCACATCACGATTTCAGGCTTTGACGGCGGCACCGGCGCATCACCGCTTACTTCGCTCAAGCATGCCGGCTCTCCGTGGGAGATTGGCCTTGCAGAGACCCAGCAGACCCTCGTTCTGAACGGCTTGCGCTCACGTGTTGCCTTGCAGGTTGACGGTGGACTTCGCACGGGCCGTGACGTGATCATCGGCGCTCTTCTGGGCGCGGATGAGTTCGGGTTCTCGACCGCACCTCTGATCGCGGCCGGCTGCCTGATGATGCGCAAATGCCATTTGAACACCTGCCCGGTTGGGATTGCGACACAGGATCCGGTTCTGCGCAAGCGCTTCAAGGGCACTCCGGAGCACGTCATCAATTACTTCTTCTTCGTTGCCGAAGAAGTCCGTGAGCTCATGGCATCTCTCGGCGTTGAAAAACTTGATGACCTCATTGGTCGCTCCGACTTCCTCGACAAGGAAGCCGCGCTCGATCATTGGAAAGCCAACGGCCTTGATTTCTCCCGGATCTTCTTCCAGCCAGACGCAAAACCGGAAGAAACCCGTTGGACGGAGCGTCAAGAGCACCCAATCGTCGACATTCTTGACCGCCGCTTGATTGCAGCTGCGCAACACACGCTAGACACCAAGGAACCGTCGACAATCGAGGAAACCATCTGTTCGGTGGACCGGTCGGTTGGCGCCATGCTGTCTGGCGAGATTGCCAAGCGCTACGGCAACAAAGGCCTGAAGAAACCGGACACACTGACGGTCAAACTCAAGGGCACAGCGGGTCAGGCGTTTGGCGCATTCGTCGCCAAAGGCGTTACAATGGACCTGGAAGGCGATGCCAACGATTATGTCGGCAAAGGTCTGTCCGGCGGCAAGATCATTGTCCGCCCGCCGGAAAACACCCGGATTGTTGCCGAAGACTCGATCATTGTCGGCAACACCGTGCTTTATGGTGCAACCGAGGGCGAATGTTATTTCCGCGGCGTTGCAGGAGAGCGGTTCGCAGTCCGCAACTCTGGTGCGGTTGCCGTTGTTGAAGGCGTCGGAGATCACGGTTGTGAATACATGACCGGTGGTGTCGTCGTCGTGATTGGTCAGACAGGACGGAATTTCGCAGCTGGCATGTCCGGCGGCATCGCCTACGTTCTCGATGAGGATGGAACCTTCGGATCCCGTTGTAACCTGGCAATGGTGGAACTTGAGCCAGTCACCGAAGAAGATGACCTGCTTGAAAAGCTGCATCACCATGGCGGTGACATTGAGCACAAAGGCCGTGTGGATCTTTCGTGCGACATGACCCGTCATGATGATGAGCGTCTGCGGCAGATGCTGACCAAGCACAAAGAACTGACAGGCTCGACCAAGGCAGCAGCGATCCTCGACGATTGGGCCACTTACCGGCCGAAATTCGTGAAGGTCATGCCGGTCGAGTACCGCCGTGCATTGCGCGAAATGGAAGAGCAACGCCTCGGCATGGTCGCGGCGGAGTAACCGGCACATTGAACAAAATGGCTCTCGGCCGCCGATAGCGGCCGATTGCAGCCACCTTGAGGACGCACAAATTTGAGGAGGTCGCCTTGGGCAAGGTAACCGGTTTTTTGGAAATCGATCGTCAGGAACAGAAGTACCAACCAGCTTCTGACCGCATTCGCCATTTCCGCGAATTCACGATCCCGCTCAACGATCAGGAAGTCGCCAACCAGGCGGCACGTTGTATGGACTGCGGCATCCCTTTTTGCCATGGACCAAGCGGGTGTCCGGTCAACAACCAGATCCCGGACTGGAATGATCTGGTCTTTCAGGGCGACTGGGATATCGCGCTGCGCAACCTGCATTCGACCAACAACTTCCCGGAATTTACCGGACGTATCTGCCCAGCCCCATGCGAAGAAGCCTGCACGCTGAACCTTGAAGACATTCCGGTCAACATCAAGAGCATTGAGCAGGCAATCGCCGACAAGGGCTGGGAAGAAGGCTGGATCGCACCGGAACCGTCCGCCACGAAGACAGGCAAGGCTGTTGCCATCATCGGTTCAGGCCCCGCAGGTATGGCCGCGGCCCAGCAACTCGCCCGGGCAGGTCATACGGTCCACGTCTATGAACGGGAGCCAAAGGCCGGCGGTCTGCTGCGCTACGGCATCCCGGACTTCAAGATGGAAAAGCACTTCATCGACCGCCGCGTCAAACAGATGGAGGGCGAGGGGGTCACCTTCCACTACAACGTCGATGTCGGCGTCACGGTCAGCATGGACGAGCTTACCGAGCGCCACGATGCTGTGATCCTGTGCGCCGGTGCTGAGCGTCCGCGCGATCCCGGTGTTGAAGGCATGGACCTTCAGGGTTGCCATTGGGCGATGGACTACCTGGTTCAACAAAACCGCCGCGTTGGCGGCGAACCGGAAGGCGATGAAGCTCCGATCTGGGCCGGCGGCAAACATGTTGTCGTCATCGGCGGCGGTGATACCGCATCCGACTGTGTTGGAACTGCATTCCGTCAGGGTGCGCTGTCGGTTACCCAGCTGGACATTCGGCCGATCCCGCCTCTGAAAGAAGACAAGCTGACAATCTGGCCTTACTGGCCAACCAAGTTCCGCACGTCTTCTTCTCAGGCAGAAGGCGCAGAGCGCGAGTTTTCTGCTGCAACGCTCGGTCTGGTCGCAGACGAAGATGGTGTCGTAACCGGTGTGAAATGCGCCCGTGTTGATGAGAAGCGCAAGCCAATCGAAGGCACGGAATTCATCCTGCGTGCCGATCTGGTCTTTGCAGCGATCGGTTTTTCCGGACCACGCCTGGACACCTACATCGCACAGGCCGGTGAGAAACTCGAACTGGATGGCCGCACCAACGTCAAGGCCAACACTGACGACTATAAAACATCGATCGACAAGGTGTTTGCAGCGGGAGATGTTCGCAAAGGGCAGTCGCTGGTCGTCTGGGCAATCCGTGAAGGCCGCCAGGCAGCGCGCGCGGTAGACGAGTACTTGACCGGGTCAAGCGACCTGCCGCGCTGATCGAAACACGTCAAACGACATGCAAAAGCCGCCGGATCTCCGGCGGCTTTTTTGTTACGTTGAAATGTACATCTGACCCGGAATAGAAACTCATGTATCTCCGGCTTCCGCCTCTACCAAGGAAGACACGCTGTCATTTCCGATCATGCGCGGATCATCAACACGCCCGGACACCGGCGCAAGCGGCTCGCCTTCAACGAAGAACCGGTAGGCCGTGCTGCTGGGGTCAATTTCGGCATCGTCCTCACCGCCAAGCAAAAAACCTTCAGGTGATGTTGTCCGGCCCGTCAAGACGATGAAATTGGGGTCATCCTCGACACCTTCGAACGCCAGTCCACCATAGCCGCCAAGAAGACGCGACAACTCGCGTTCGACAAAAAACGCAACTTTTCGGTACCCGGCCCAGGTAAACGCGATCCGGTCATTGGTCCGAAGGCGGGTGTTCTTACCGTCCACATCGGGACCAAAGGATGTGTAGGCGCCATCCTCTGAGAGGAAGATATCCCACAAATCAACATATCGGACACGGCGCTCTTCCGCGGCCCCGGCAAAGAGAGAGTTCAGTTGGGTGAAATCGCCATTGAGAAGTTCATCATTGGTGGGTGGCAACCCCACCCAAACAATTGGAAGCTTCTCCTGCCGAACGCTGCGAACCAGCGCCATGACCTTGTTTCGATAGTGCTCAAGCCATTCCGCCGTCATATACTCGACGGGCGGTTCGCCCGGAAACTGTTCGTCCCGGTCGCGCCAGCCCATCATAACGACAACAGCTTTCACGTCCGCGCCCCGAATACGGGAGAGCGTACGTGTCGCCCAGTCCGGCGGCTCTGCACCTGCAAAACCCTCCCGGTCTTCGGTGATTTCCTCAACCTTGATTTTTGGTTGTTGGGCCAGCGTAAATCGCAGACCATCGGCCACACCCCGAGCCATTCGGTCTCCGACCACAAGGATCAGACCGGCGTCGGGGTCTTTTTCCACTTCCTCAAAACGCGGCGGGAGGCCGGCAGGACGAACCACTTTTGGAGCTTGCTGAACTGGAGCTTGCCGTTTTTTCTCACGGCCACCACCAAACAAACGCTGAATTGGGGCGAACGGGTTGAAGCCCCGAAATCCATTATTCTGAGCAAGCGTTATCGGCTCTTCAGCTATGGCCTCTCTTTGAAACCAGCCAGTTGGCTCAGCCGGACTAACAAGAAGTGCCAGGGCAATTGCGAACGGCAACGCAGATGGCCTAGCCATCCGCGTCAAACGACGAAGTGAAGATTTGAAAGCCACTGTTCGCGTCCCGACACCGATCCGTGTTCAGGTCAGTTTAGCGGCCTGTTTTCAGGTGCGCCAGCAAAACAACTGACGGATGCCCATCCGGCACCATCCCCTTTGACCGCTGATAGGCCCGGATACCCCGGCGTGTGGCCGGGCCGACTTTGCCGTCGGCAGCCCCAACAGAAAAGCCCTTCTGGTTTAAAAGCGCCTGCAACTCGGTCGTTTCAGACCGTGTTAGTGGCAGATGTTCCTTCGACCAGTTTCCGGCCAGAGGTCCACCACCGATAATACGATCCGCCAGATGGCCAACTGCCAGGGCATAAGCCGTTGCATTGTTGTACCGCTTGATCACATAAAAATTGCGCAGCATCAGAAAGGCGGGGCCGGAGGCGCCGGCAGGCAAGACAAGGATGCCCTTGTCGGATGGGCGCGGGAACCCGCGGCCATTGACCCGGCGGATGCCATAACGCTGCCATTCACCGAGTGTGAGTGTCTTCTCACCATCGGCAAGATTGTAGTCAAAACCGTTCGGGAGCTGGACTTCATAGCCCCAGGTTTTGCCCGTCTGCCAACCATGGCGTTTCAAATAGTAGGCAGTGGACGCCAGAGCGTCCGGTATTGAGGTCCAGATATCCCGCTTTCCATCGCCGTTGTAATCCGCCGAATAGGCTTTCCAGCTGGACGGCATGAATTGGGTATGCCCCATTGCTCCTGCCCAGGAGCCTTCCATCTCAGAGAATTTCACATGTCCGGCCTGAACGATCGCAAGTGCTGTCACGAGTTCTTTGCGCCAGAAGTCTGTCCGCCTCGGCGCGGCATAAGCTAGCGTCGCAAGCGCCTGAATAACATTGTGGCGGCCCATGAAGCCGCCGTAGTTGGTTTCCATGCCCCAAATGGCGAGCACGGCCTCACGGTCGACACCGTAGCGGGCTTCGATTTGGCGCAGGACACCATCGTACTCGATCAGAAGCTCACGGCCCTTTTCGACGCGGGTATCGGAAACTGCACTATCGAGGTATTCCCAAATCGGCTTTACGAACTCCGACTGCTTGCTCATCAGGCGGATCGTATCGTTGTCGGGCTGCATGCCCGTGAAGACCGCATTGTAGGTCTGTGCGGTGATGCCAGCAGACCGGGCTGCCGGCCAGAAATCCTTGATAAAGCGGGTAAAACCGGGATCCGACGCCCCGCCGCTCGTAGCGAAGGCGGTACTGGCACTTAGACTGCCAACCGCAATAACAAGCGCTCGTAGGCTGTTACGCAGCACCGGTTTGAAGGAAAAAACCGAAGGCATTCCGCCGATCACACGTGTCGTTTGCCGAAAAATATCCCGCATACGGGCCTCCTAATGCCCTAACCGTAGTGTCGCCCCGCCTCGTCTAGATGATCTGTTTTTGGTTACTGTGTAGTTAATGGCGGAAACGAAGGCCGGCTTCAATGGCGTTTTCGGTGTAATCACCACCGTCTTGGGAACTCTCAAAGCGGCGATGAATGTAATTTGCAGTGAGCGCAACGTTTTGCGTCAACGCATATGTCATTCCACCAAAGCCGGTCAGAGTGTTTTCCTCGATCGAAACACCTTCGTATGTTCGATAGCTGTAACCAAGCCCAGCCTCGCCTACCCAGCGGTCGCTGAAGGCATGCGCAAGCCGAAGATCTCCAGAGTAGATAATGGAGCCGCTGGCATTGTCGATGTCTGTTGCATCAAAACTCGTTCCAACGCCAGCTGTGACCGTTGTCAGGCGGCTGGGCGACCAGACCAGCGATCCGTCAATCACAAGTCCCGACAGATTTTTCAAACGGCTGTCTTCAATGTCTTCCAAACGCCAACCGGCGCTGACTTCACCGACGAGTTTCGGGCCGGCTGCAATGGCAAGACCGCCACGAAGCTCATACCCGTCTGCATCCCGGATTTCGCAGATACTGTCGCTGCAGGTTTGGTCGAACCGGCGGAAAAGGAGCGAGCCTTGAGCAAACGGTGACAACAAGCCTCCAGCGTTGCTGCCGAGCCTCAAACTCGCGGAATAGACTGTGTTGTCACGCCCGCTCTCGATGGTGCTATCTGAATCATAGACCCTGCGATCTGCGCCAACGGCTGCAGTCGCAGCAAGAAGACCGACATTGCGCGTGACACCGAGATCGATATTGCCTTCATGGATGAAAGTGTCATTCCCGAGCGACTCGGCGCTCCCATCTTCCTCCCGGCTAATGCCGTAGCTGATGTCCGCATCAACCCGTGTTGCCTCGGTAATATCAAGACGCAGGCCCGCAGCGGCGGACCCGAAAATGTCATCGTCGTCCGGATTTCCAGGATAACCGATGTAACTGCCGCGTAGGGAAGCATCAAACTGATGCCGGACCCAATCAGAAGTCAGAGAAATGTCCGGGGCGATTCTGTAAAGACTGCCCGCACCACCTGTTGCTGATCTTGAGGTGTTGTCGGTATAGCCAGCGGTGACGGTCAATTGCGGTGTCAAAATGAACGAGCCGAGCCGAATCCCGTCCGGCGCATCGAACGTGGTGTCACCTCCAAAGACAGTATCGTCGATCCCGCCCTGAGCGAGAGGGACGGCACGCGTTACGGCAGTTATCCTGTCGGAGAATGGCCGCACTGGCTGAACACGTCCGGCTGCACCGAGTCCCGTTGATCCATCCTCTTCTTCCGCAATATTGACGGAAGGGCGTAGGGCAAAAACGTTTGATTGTGTCGGGTTCACACCTGCCGGTGTTTCTGCTTCTTCCCGGCCATCATCATCTGCAGCATTGACACGTCCAGGATCATCCGAACCACGCAGACCCGGCACCGCCGTCTGAGCGAACGACGGTTCCGCAAGCGCCAGGCTAAGCGCGAAACAGATGATGCATGTTAAAAAACGGGTCATTCACAGCCAGAATGCGGTCAGATTATACCCGCCCAACCTGACGAAGGATGGTTAATGCTTCGTTTCCATATTGCAAAATGCCAACGCTGATTAACCATAGCTGCTGGATATGGACATAAAATAAACAGGTTCTTGAACGAAAGCCTGCTGTGGCCTAATTCTAGCGCCGAAAAGCAAGAAAGACCGCGATCCATGACCAGCCCAGCTCAAGACCCCAACACTTCGGAAAGCTCAGAGCTGCACATGGAGTATATCGTTTCCGCTGAGCGGGCCCTAGAAACCGAAATGGCAGGGCTGAGCGCATTGCGGGTGGCTCTGAAAGATGGGCTTGCGGCGCCTTTCCAGAAAGCCTGCAGCCTGATCCAAGGCATTTCCGGGCGTGTTATTGTCTCGGGCATCGGCAAGAGCGGCCATATTGGGACCAAGATCGCGGCAAGCCTTGCCTCAACAGGAACGCCTGCGTTCTTCGTCCATGCCACGGAGGCAAGTCACGGCGATCTCGGGATGATTACCCAAGATGATGTTGTCCTTGCATTGTCCTGGTCCGGTGAAACACAGGAACTTGCCAGCCTTGTGGCCTACACACGGCGCTTTAAAGTTCCATTGGTTGCCATCACATCACGGCAGGACAGCACGCTCGGCCAAGCCGCGGACATTATTCTAAAGCTGCCAAGTGTGGCTGAAGCCTGCCCGCACGGGCTGGCACCAACAACATCTGCTCTGGTACAGCTTGCCCTCGGCGATGCTTTGACGGTGGCGCTTCTCGAGGGGCGCGGGTTTACCGTTCAGGACTATAAGGTCTTTCACCCTGGTGGCCGCCTTGGCGCCAGCCTCAAGACGGCAAAAGACATCATGCATCTTGGTGAGTCGCTACCACTTGTCCCGGCAGCTACACCCATGACCGACGGTATTGTTGTCATGTCACAAAAAGGCTTTGGCGTTCTGGGTGTCGTAGACGAGTTGAACCAGTTGATGGGTATCATCACCGATGGTGATTTGCGCCGCCATGTGACATCCAACCTTCTGGAAAAAACGGCTGGTGACATCATGACACGCGGGCCGAAGACTGTGCATCCAGGGACACTTTCCGCCTCAATCCTGGAACTCCTGAACAGTTCCTCGATCACGACTGTCTTTGTCGTAGAAGACGGCCGACCGGTTGGAATTGTTCACATGCATGACCTTCTTCGAGCTGGTGCCGCTTAGACGAAAGCTTTGCGTTCACAAGTAGGTCACGGATTCTGACATTTTCTCAGCGCTGCGAAATTTTAGTGGCAGCATTAGCATTTGATTAGCCATAGCGAGCCTACACTGTTCCCAAGTTTGACTGGGCCTTTCGCCCGAGACCTTGGTGTGTTTCGTATGGATCTCGCGACCCTACTTGGAATTATCGGTGCGTTTGCCATCGTTATTACCGCTATTTTTCTTGGCGGCAGTTTCGGCCAATTCGTCGATGTTCCATCTATGCTGATCGTTATCGGTGGCGGCCTTGCCGCGACCCTTATCCGATTTCAGGTTTCCGATATCGCAGCGGCGTTCACGACCGCCTTCAAGGTTGCGTTGTCCGGGAAAAGCGCAAGCCCGCGCGACCTCATCTCTGAAATTACCAACCTCGGTGAAATAGTTCGCAAGTCCGGTCCGCTCGGTCTTGAGAACGTCGACGTTTCAGATCCTGTCCTTGCAAAGGGCGTGCAATACATCGCCGACGGATACGAATTGGAATTCATCAAGGAAGCCATGGAGCGCGAACGCGACCTTCAATTAAGCCGTTTGTCGGAGGGCAAACGTGTGATGAAAGCCCTTGGGGATTCGGCACCGGCCTTCGGCATGATCGGTACGCTGGTCGGTCTCGTCCAAATGCTTGCGAACATGGACGATCCGGCCGCGATCGGCCCGTCCATGGCGGTTGCTCTTTTGACAACGCTCTATGGCGCATTGATTTCCAACATCTTGTGCCTGCCGATGGTCGACAAGCTGGATGCAAAGTTTGATGTCGATGAATTGAACCAAACCCTGATCATCGATGGTGTTTGCCAAATCCGAGAATCCAAGAGCCCTGCCCTGATCAAGGAAATGCTGGTCGCATATCTGCCGGAAAAAGCCCGGGCTGATCTGGCAGAAGCTGCTTAAGTTGGCTTAGGGGCGAGTAACGCGTTATGGCAAGAAAGAAACCACAAGGGGGAGGCGGCGCACCGGATTGGCTGGTGACGTTCGCCGATTTGATGTCACTCCTCGTGTGTTTCTTCGTTCTGATCATCTCGTTTTCCATTCAAGATAAAGAAAAACTTCAGGTCGTCGCCGGTTCGATGCGCGAAGCGTTTGGCGTGAAAGAAAACTCTCGCCGTACCGGGATCATCGAAGTCGAAGGCATCCCGATCCGGGACTATATGAAAGATATCAGCCAGGTCGAGCAGGAACTGGACTCAGACTTTGCACAAGAGCGCCACGAAAAGCGCCGCAAACAAGGCCCGGAAGCCAACACGCACGACACGATGGAAGCGGAAATCGAAAAACCACGTCAGTTCGCAACCGCCGCGGCCTCCCTTCGGCAAGCCTGGCAGGAAATGCCGGAAATCACGGAAGTTTCGACCAACATCATTTTGGAAGAGACCGAGGAAGGCCTGAACATCATGCTGGTTGATCAGGATGGCCGGTCCATGTTCCGTGAAGGGTCGAAATATCCTTACGAGACCACACGCCGGCTGATCGCGAAGATGGCACCGGTGCTTGCGCGAATGCCCAACCGGATCGAGATCACCGGTCACACAACTGCGGGTGCAGCAACGGTAGACCCCAGTTACACTGGATGGGACCTGTCGACGGAGCGTGCCAATGTCGCCCGCCAGATTCTCTCAGAGTATGGTGTGCCGGACGGACAATTCTATTCGGTGGTTGGAAAGTCGGACACAGAACCTTTGTTCCCGAACGATCCTTATCTTGCTGCCAACCGGCGGGTTGGCATCCTATTGATGGCCGAAGAACCACCGATCCCGCCAGGTCACAAGCTCTGAGCCAGTGTTGCGATCTACGACGGGGCTAAGACGTGCTCTCCCCGTTAACATCGGACACAACCAACCGAGCGCCGTCGACACCATCGACACGCACTTTTGTGCCTGCTGGTAAATCTGGGCCTGAAATCCGCCAAATCGTATCATCAATTGACAGCTTGCCGGCGCCTTCGCTTAACGGCGTCGTGAGGGTGAATTCACGTCCAATGTACCGGCTGCCGCGCTTGTTCAACCCTGGATCCCCGGTCTCCGAAGCCGCTTTCAGCATCAGCTTACGACCAATCAGCAAGCTGACAATTGAGAGGACAACAAAGAGGCCGACATGAACTTGCCAGCTGAAATCGAAGAGAAGCGCAACAATCCCGACCACAATGGCAGATAGTCCAAACCATAGGAAGACCGTGCCAGGAGCCAGGATTTCCAGTCCCAGAAGGATCAACCCCAGGACGACCCAGCTCCACGAGCCGAGAGCCTGAATGATGCTCTCTGTGAGACTCATTGCTGTTCTCCGGGCGATGTACGTGTAACCGGCACCCCAGAAGATGACCGTTGAGGTTTATCGCCATCACCAAAAGCTTCCTTCGCGATCTCGCCGATACCGCTCAGCGAGCCTAGCAAGGAGGTTGCTTCGATCGGTAAAATCAGGGTCTTTTGGTTGCGGGACGTAGCCAGCGCCGTAAAGGCTTCGACGTATTTGTTGGCAACGAAGTAGTTGATCGCCTGCACATCACCATTGGCGATGGCCTCACTGACCATTTGCGTTGCTTTGGCCTCGGCTTCCGCCTCACGCTCTCTGGCTTCCGCGTCCCGGAACGCGGATTCTCTGCGCCCTTCGGCTTCGAGGATCAGCGATTGTTTCTCACCTTCCGCCTTCAGGATCTCAGACTGACGTTTACCTTCCGCTTCAAGGATCGATGCCCGTTTTTCCCGCTCGGCCTTCATCTGCCGGCCCATAGCATCAACAAGATCACGCGGCGGATTGATGTCCTTGATCTCAATCCTGGTGATCTTGATACCCCACGGCTCTGCGGCGGCGTCCACAACCCTCAGGATTTGGGCATTGATTTCGTCGCGGTTGGACAAAAGACTATCAAGATCCATGGATCCCATGACCGACCGGATATTTGTCATTGTCAAATTGAGGATAGCGTTCTGTAGACCCAGAACTTCATAGGCTGCCCGGGCGGCATCAAGCACCTGATAAAACGTGACACCATCGGCCGTCACGGTTGCGTTGTCCCGGGTAATCACCTCTTGCGAGGGAACATCCAGGACCTGCTCCATCATGTTCAGCTTGTGACCGATCCGGTCGATGAACGGGATGATGAAGTTTAGTCCCGGGGTCAGTGTCTTACGGTAACGCCCAAAACGCTCAATCGTGTAATTGTATCCTTGCGGGACTGTTTTGACCCCGGCAAAGAACACAAGGATGACCAGCAAAAGTACGCCGATCAAAACAATATCAAATCCGGCAATAGGCATTTCAGCCTCCTAAAATCATTATCTGACAACACACTACGACGTGAGGTCGGGTTGTTCCAGACGAAACACCCAGCGTCAACGTGGTGTGACTGTTTTCAAAATGATATTAGGCGCTTGAGCCTGGCTGGATTATGACGGCCTCAACACATCGGGCATTGCTGTTCGCAACGCACGATGAACTTCAACCTTCAATTCACATTAAATCCAACCGCCGAGCTCGCGGCGAACGATCGTGTTCAGAACATCCATTCCCAGATCGCTGTCGTTGAGGCATGGGATATGAGTGAAGTTTTCGCCGCCGGCCTCTTCAAAGATCTCGCCAGCCTCGCCAGCGATTTCTTCGAGCGTTTCAAGGCAATCCGACACGAACCCTGGGTTCATGACCGCAATGTTCTTCATGCCATCTTTGGCAAGTTGTTCTACGGTCTTGTCGGTGTAGGGTTGAAGCCACTCTTCAGGCCCGAAACGAGACTGGAACGTGGTCCGCAATTTTGTTTCGTCCATGCCCAGTACCTCACGCATCAGGCGCGTCGTTTTCATGCAGTGGCAATGGTAAGGATCGCCCCGTTTGAAATAGGACTGCGGGATACCGTGGTAGGACGTAAGGATCGTCTCCGGCTCAAAATCCAGGCTTTCCAGATGTCTCTCGACCGATTTCGCCAGCGCGTTCACGTAGATCGGATCATCATGATAGGGTGGCACCGTCCGGATTGCCGGCTGCCAGCGCATGTCGATTAGGGTTTTGCAGACAACGTCGTTCACAGTGGCCGTGGTTGTGGCCGAATACTGCGGGTAAAGCGGAAACACGAGAATCCGGTCGCAGCCGGCATCCTTCAACGCTTTCAGCTTATCGGGGATTGACGGCTGGCCATAGCGCATCGCCCAGTCCACTTTCAGCCGGCCATTGGCATCGCCCAGCATTTCAGTGAGCTTGTCCGACTGACTGCGGGTAATGGTGCGCAGGGGCGACTCGTTCTTTTCGTGGTTCCAGATTTCCTCATAGGCCTTGCCGGATTTCCCCGGGCGCGTCATCAGAACTATGCCATAGAGAATTGGATACCAAATCGCCTTAGGCCATTCGATCACGCGTTTGTCCGACAAGAACTCGCGAAGATACCGGCGCATTGGCCAGTAGTCCGTCGCATCCGGTGTGCCGAGATTGACAAGAAGGACGCCGACCTTTCCGGCTTTCACATCCGGGTGTCCCTCAGGCAGGCGGACTTTTTGAAATTCAGCCGCCTGATCGAGGATGGGAGCTGTCGGTTGAACGTTCATCTGCTTTCATTACCCTTACGCTTTGCGTCACTTTCGCCCATACATAGGACAACGACTGCGGAAGGCCAATGCGGCATCACCGGCGCAGATGATCTTTTCTTAACAGAGACCGACCAGGCGACTGGAAGGCTTAGCCGTAGTCGCGTTCGTCAGCGATGACTTTCCCGTCGTTCGGCAGCGTGCCGGGAGACACAAGTTCTACATCTCCCTTTAATCGGGTTACATCCCGCAAGGTATCTGCAACACGCTCAGCAAGCCCGTTGCCCATGACCTCCGTCTCGACAGATAACTTCATGGCATCACTGGCCCCGGCACGGCTGACAGATAACCGCGCTTTCTTGACTTCCGGATGGCTACTGAGAATTTGGGCGATTTGGGACGGGTCGACGAACATACCTTTAATTTTGGTCCGCTGATCGGCCCGTCCCATCCACCCGGCCAGCCGCATGTTGGTCCGCCCGCAGGGCGACTGACCAGGCATAACCATCGACAGGTCCCCGGTTCCAAACCGGATCAAGGGGTAGAGGGGGTTGAAGTTGGTGACCACAAGCTCACCGACTTCGCCATCGGCAACAGGCTCTCCGGTTCCTGGGCGCACGATCTCAACAATATAGTCCTCATTGACCACCATGCCTTCGCGCGCTTCGGTCTCATAAGCAATGACACCGAGGTCGGCCGTCGCATAACACTGCGCAACGGATATGCCCTTGGATGCATATTCCTCGCGCAAGGCCGGGAACAAGGCTCCGCCGGAGACCAGCGCAACCTTGATGGAGGACATGTCCCGGCCCTGCTCTGCCCCACGGTCGAGGAGAACCTTGAGGTAGTCTGGTGTTCCCGTGAAACCGGTCGGCTTTAACACTTCGACCGCTTCCACTTGCATATCCGTGTTGCCAACACCGGCAGGAAACACGGAGCAGCCCATCGCAATCGCAGCCTGATCCAGGATGAAGCCGCCAGGTGTCAAATGGTAAGAGAAGGCGTTGAGAACTGTATCGCCCTTCTTGAAGCCTGCAGCATGCAAGGCCCGCGCCCCGTTCCACGGATCCAGACCGGGTGCTTGAGGTTCCCAGATCGGTCCAGGCGACATGAAAACGCGCGCGGCCGTGACACCGTTTTGCGATAGGAAGCCACCAAACGGAGGAGCCGCTTTCTGCTTCTCCAGCATCTCGGATTTGCGCAAGACCGGTAGTTTTGCAAGCGCCGCACGGTCTGTTACGGAATGCGCATCGACACCATCCAATTGCGCCGCCCACCCTGGGGCAGATTGCATGGCGCCACTCAGTTGCTCCGGTAGCCGGGCAAAGAGATCCTGTTCACGCTGAGCAGGGCTTTGCTGCTCGCGCGCCTCATATGGTTGATTGCTCATGGTCGTCTCCGCCTGTAAGCCCTTGTTTAGGCCAGCCAGCGCTTTCTTCGTTTGTAGTGTTTGACGTCCTTGAAGGAGCGGCGACCTTCGCCGCCAACACCAAGGTAGAATTCCTTGACGTCTTCGTTCTCCAGAAGGGATTTCCCAGCCCCATCAAGAACAATCCGTCCGGATTCCATAATATAGCCGTAGGTTGCGTATTTGAGCGCAACGTTGGTGTTCTGCTCAGCCAAGAGGAAGGAAACACCTTCGTTTTGGTTGAGCTTGCGAACAATTTCGAAAATCTCTTCCACGAGCTGCGGCGCAAGGCCCATGCTCGGTTCATCCAGCAGGATCATCTTCGGCCGGCTCATCAGGGCCCGGCCAATGGCGCACATCTGCTGCTCACCGCCTGAGGTGTACCCCGCCTGGCTCTGGCGGCGTTCTCTCAAACGGGGGAAATAGTCATAAACCATCTCCAAATCTGCCTTTACCGCAGCGTGCCCGTCCTTGCGGGTGTAAGCACCTGTCAGCAGGTTTTCTTCAATTGAAAGGTGACCAAAGCAGTGCCGGCCTTCCATGACCTGAATACACCCGCGGCGGACCAGATCATTTGGAGACAGTGCTTGAACTTCTTCCCCTTCAAACAGGATCTTGCCTTTTGTCACATCTCCGCGCTCAGCGCCGAGCAGATTGGATATGGCCTTCAAGGTGGTTGATTTGCCGGCGCCGTTCGCCCCGAGCAGAGCCACGATCCCACCCTTTGGTACAGTCAGGGACACGCCCTTGAGCACCAGGATCACGTGGTCATAAATCACTTCGATATTGTTGACCGACAGGATCGTTTCAGCCGGCTCAGCGGCAGCTTCCGTGTTCGGCGTTTCTACATCCAATAAAGCCATTCCGTCCTCTCCTGAGAGGCTCCGCCGCAGTGGTGCGGCGGAGCGGGCTGCCAATCAGTTCGGGCAGGGTTCAGTCCGTGCAGGCCACGGAGCGTTTTTCTCTGCGTATTCTTTAGCCGCAGCTTCGATAAGCGGACGAACGACGTCGGTCATCGGTTCAATCCAGCCAGATGCCTGCTGCCACTTTGTGCCGTTCCACTCTTGAACGAACACAGGATGGCTGCCGGAGTGGTCTTCACAGGTCACCTTCATCGGATGTGCAAAACCTTTAAGGCCAAGTTCCGCAAGACGAGCTTCGTCAAGGTTCAAGGCTTCCAGACCCATCCGCATGTCTTCACCGGTGATCACTTTCTTACCGGTCAGTTCCTGAGCGGTACGAATGCCTTCAGCAACGATTACGGAGTTCAAGACACCACGGTTGTAGAGCGTTTGACCCAGTGTCTCGCTGTCCGTGGAAGACAGACCAGCGTCAATGACATACTTCTGAATGTCATCCAGAGCCGGGAAGTCACGGCCAACGCCAGAGAAGTTCAGAGCCTTGTAGCCTTTGGCGTCCTGACCGCCTGCAGCCGCATCGTCATCGCCTGCGGACCACCACACACCAATGAACTTGTCCATCGGGTAACGGATTTTGACGGCTTCCTTGATAGCGGTCGGGTTCATTGCGCCCCAACCCCACATGATCATGTAGTCCGGACGGTCACGGCGCACGTTCAGCCACTGTGAGGACTGGTTCTGCATTTCCTTCAGACCAACCGGGTACTTCAGGAGCTCAAAGCCATGCTTTTCTGCGAGCTGTTCCAGAAGCGGGATAGGCTCACGGCCATAGCCGGCATCCAGGAAGATGTAACCGATCTTTTTGCCGTTCAGATTGTCCAGGCCACCTTCCTGTTCACCAATGTATTTGATGACCACGGAAGCACCGTCCCAGTATGTGTCCGGCACGTTGAAGACCCAAGGGAATGTGTTGCCGTCTGCGGCCGCAGACAGACCGTAACCCATGGAGAGAACCGGAATCTTGTCAACGCTGGCCTTCGGGATCAGCTGGAGCGTAATGCCAGTTGAATACGGGTTATAGACCAGCGCGCCTTTGCCTTTGGTTGCTTCGTAGCACTCCACGCCTTTTTGCGCGTTGTAGCCGGTTTCGCACTCTTCGAGGGCCAGCTTGACACCGCCGATACCACCATCGCGCTCATTGAGCATTTTCAGATAGTCATGCATACCGTTGGCGATGTGAATGCCTGAAGCTGCGAACGGACCGGTCCGGTAAGTCAGCAGCGGAACATAGTTGGTGTCTTCGGCCTGGGCGACAGGCGTCATAGCACCCGACAAGCCCACACCGACGGCAACAGCTGTTCCCAGAGCAAGTTGCTTGAAGTTCATTTTGTACTCCTCCCATGCGGACCGGACGATCCGGTACCGCCAGACCAGTGACGCCATTCCTCCCCGGACTGGTCCAAGTCCGGATGGCGGGTATAAGGCTGGCCGCCTTAGTACGGGAACGGCCAGACCCTGAGCTTTTGTTTCCCGATCTGCCACAGCCGGGCAAACCCATGCGGCTCGACAATCAGGAAGAAGATGATCAATGCACCGACGATCATGAAGGTGACATGCTCGACGGCTTCTGCTGCCACGTCAAATCCGAGAACACCCGGAATGAACTTCAAGAAGACCGGCAAAATCCAGATGAAGGCCGCCCCCATGAAGGCACCTGCTAGGCTGCCCAAGCCACCCAAGATCACCATGAACAGCACCTGGAAGGACAGCTGGATGGAGTAGGATGACGGTTCAGCCGCGTTGAGCCAGAAGAACACCATCATCGCACCTGCCACACCGCAGATGTAAGACGACACGGCAAAAGCCAACAGCTTGGTTTGCAAGGGACGGATGCCCATCAGTTCCGCCGCGATGTCCATGTCGCGGATCATCATCCAGGACCGTCCGATCCGGCCGCGCAAGACGTTCGCCATCAACATCGCAATGCCGACAGTGATTGTCAGAACGATGAAGTAACGCACCAGTGGAGACGATTCCGCACCGGACACCACGAGACCGAAGGCCTCACGGTGCGGGACTTCGATCGCCCCGGAAGCATTGTAGTTGTAGAGCCAACCAATGCGGATGAAGCACCACTCAAGGAAGAACTGGGCCGCCAGTGTGGTCACGGCCAAGTAGAGGCCTTTGATGCGCAAGCTCGGAAGACCAAAGATTGCGCCAACCCCGGCGGAGAACACACCGGACAACAACACCATCAAAATGACGTTGGCATCCGGGAAGATGGTGGTCAGTTTGTAGGCAGCATAGGCTCCGACACCCATGAAGGCGCCGGTACCGAGTGACAACTGCCCGCAGAACCCTGTCAGTACGTTCAGCCCGATCGCCGCCAGCGAAAACACCAGGAACGGGATCATGATGGACGTCAGAAAGAAGTCGTTGGCAAAGAACGGAATGGCGACAAATGCAATCAGCAGGATTGCCGCAAGACCGATCCGGTCCTGACGGATCGGCATAAGTGCCTGGTCCGCCTGGTAGCTTGTTTTGAATTGGCCAGCTTCGCGATAAAACATGGTGTCAAACCCGCTCGATGATCTTTTCGCCGAACAGCCCTTGAGGCCGGAACAGCAGGAAAATTAGTGCGATGATGTAGGCGAGCCACGACTCAATGCCGCCACCGACAAGACCACCCCAGTAAAGTTCACCGATCTTTTCGCCGAACCCGATGATAAGGCCGCCAACAATCGCGCCGGGGATCGAGGTAAAGCCCCCGAGGATCAAGACCGGCAAGGCCTTGAAGGCGACGATTTCCAGCGCGAAGGACACGTCGGAGCGCGCGCCCCACATGATCCCCGTTGCAAGCGCAACCAGGCCTGCTGCGAACCAGACAATTGCCCAGATCTGATTGAGTGAAATACCGACAGAAAGCGCTGCCTGGTGATCATCGGCAACAGCACGCAAGGCGCGGCCAATACGCGTCTTGTTGAAGAAGATCCCGAGCGACGCCACCATGATGACCGCGATCACAGCCGCTGCAATATCAATATGTTGCAGGATAACCAGACCACGCTCACCGAATTCGAATGCCGTTGAACCGGTTGGCAGGCCAAGTTCTTGAGTGATCATTTGCTTGGGCTCACCACCGAAGACAAATTCACCGAATCCAATCAGGAAGTAGGTCAGTCCAATAGTCGCCATCAGCAAGATGATGTCTGGCTGATTGACCAGCGGACGCATCACAACCCGTTCCACGCTGTAGGCCAGCACACCCATGACACCGATGGTCAGCAGCAAGGCCAGATACGCCGGAACGCCGTTTTCATGAAGGCCAACAAGCGTCAAGCCGGCAAACACCACCATGATGCCCTGGGCAAAGTTGAAGACACCGGAGGCCTTAAAGATTAGCACAAATCCCAGCGCAATGAGCGCGTACAGGATCCCGGCAACAAATCCTTCCCAAAGTACCTGCAGGAAAAAGTCCGGCATCTGGTACATTTGGACGAAGGGATCAATGAAAATATCGTAGAGCATTTGGTTCCCCCCGTTAGTGGCTCACACCGAGATAAGCGTCGATAACGGCCTGGCTGGCCTGAACTTCCTCGGGAGGACCGTCCGCAATCTTCTTGCCGTAGTCGAGCACGACGACACGGTCGGAGAGATCCATAACAACACCCATATCGTGTTCGATCAGAGCGATGGTGGTTCCAAACTCCTGATTTACATCGATGATGAAGCGGCTCATGTCTTCTTTTTCTTCCAAGTTCATGCCGGCCATCGGCTCGTCCAGGAGTAGAAGATCCGGTTCCATGGCAAGCGCCCGGCCAAGCTCAACCCGCTTTTGAAGGCCATATGGCAAACGGCCTACAGGGGTTTTGCGGATCGCCTGGATCTCGAGGAAATCGATAATGTCCTCGACCTTCTTGCGGTGCTCGATTTCTTCCGCTTCTGCCGGACCTCGCCAGAGCATCTGCCAGAAGAAGTTCTTGTGCATCTTCAAGGACCGGCCGGACATGATGTTGTCCAGCGTCGTCATGCCTTTGAACAGCGCAACGTTCTGGAAGGTCCGGGCGATGCCATTGCTGGCCGCCTCATACGGTTTCATCTTTCGGCGCACTTTGCCTTGCCAGGTAATGGTGCCTTCTTGAGGATGGTAGAACCCATTGATAACGTTCAACATTGAGGTCTTGCCGGCCCCGTTCGGACCGATGATTGCGCGGATTTCCCCTTTCAGAATGTCGAAAGAGATGTTGGTGATCGCTTTCACGCCGCCGAACGACAAGGACACGTTGTCCACGCGCAGGAGCTCTTCACCGGCAGCAGGTGCTCCAGCGGCAGCCGGTGAAAGTTCTTTCTCTGATACTAGAGCGTTCATTCGGCTGCCTCCTGGAACCCTGCACCGGGCTCGTAGGTCTTCATGTCGCGAATTTCGACAGTCGCCTCGATGGCGCCCTTGCGCCCGTCTTCGAAGGTGACTTCCGTACGCACGTGTTTGCTGGTCGACCCGTCATAGAGCGCTTCGATCAACGGGGCATACCGGTCTGCGATGAACGACCGGCGGACCTTCTGCGTCCGTGTCAATTCGCCATCATCAGCGTCAAGTTCCTTGTGCAGGACGAGGAAGCGCTTGATCTGGGCACCCGCCATCATCGGTTCGCCGGCAAGGTCACGGTTGACCTGATCTACGTGACTTTCGATCATCGCATAGACTTCAGGGTTGGACGCCAGCTCTTGGTAGGACGCATAGTTGACGTTGTTCCGTTCAGCCCACGACCCGACCGAAGTCAAATCGATGTTGATGAACACCGTCACCATGTCCCGCTCATGACCAAAGGCAACCGCCTCTTTGATGTTCGGGAAGAACTTCAGCTTGTTCTCGATGTATTTTGGAGCGAACAATGCTCCGTCATTGAGTTTGCCGACGTCCTTGGCCCGATCGATGATCTTGAGATGTCCGTTGTCTGCAATAATGCCGGCGTCGCCCGTATGCACCCAGCCGTCTGGGGTCTTGGTACTGGCTGTCGCCTCATCATTCTTGAAATAGCCGACGAATACGCCCGGTGAGCGGTACATGACTTCGCCGTTGTCGGCGATTTTAATCTCAACATCCGGTGCCGGTTTACCCACCGTGTCACCATAGATCTCGCCGTCCGGCTGAAGGGTGATGTAAACGCTGGCTTCGGTCTGGCCATAAAGCTGCTTGAGGTTCAACCCCAGTGAGCGGAAGAACTGGAAGATCTCCGGACCAATTGCTTCGCCTGCAGTGTAGCCAACTTTCAAGCGTGTCAGACCCATACGGTTTTTGAGAGGGCCGTAAACGCAGAACTCGCCGATGTTATAAAGAAGACGGTCGCCAAACGAGACCTGCTCACCGTTCAAGATTTTCTCGCCGACTTTCCGGGCAACGCCCATGAAATAGTCAAACATCTTTTTCTTGAATTTACCGGCGTCTTCCATCTGGACCATGATCCGGGTCAGCAGATTTTCATAAACGCGCGGCGGGGCGAAGAAATATGTGGGCGCAATTTCGAGGCGATCTGTATCGATCGTGTCCATGCTTTCCGGGCAGTTCACGCAATATCCGGCCGTAAATGCCTGCGCGAGCGAAAACACGTGATCGCCAATCCAGGCCATCGGTAGATAGGCCAGCACCTCTTCCGTCTCATCGAGGTTGTCGAACGCATTTCCGTTGCGTGCCGATATTACCAAATTGTCAAACGAAAGCATGACCCCCTTCGGACGCCCAGTGGTTCCGGAGGTGTAAAGCATCACTGCAATGTCGCTGCCTTGATACCCTGAGAACCCGTCGACCCATTCGGCTTCCAAGCCGGAGGTCTCAGACAACTGTTTCCGGCCGATTTCCTGAACCGTGTCGAAGAAGTGCAGATGATCCTGCTGATAGTCGCGCAAGCCACGAGGATCGTCATAAATGAGATGCTCCAGCGACGGAACTTCATCGCCCATGCTGAGCAGCTTATCGACTTGCTCCTGATCCTCGACCACCGCGAACCGCACTTCCGCGTGGCCGAGGACATATGCCATCTCTTCCGCAACAGAATCGGAATAGACCGGCACTGGCACCGCGCCGAGGGCCTGCGCGGCCACCATCGACCAGTACAGACGCGGCCTGTTGGCCCCGACAATAGCGATCTTGTCCTTGGGTTTCAGACCCAAAGACTGAAGTCCGATTGAAAAAGCACGGATTTCATCAAGCACCTCAGACCAGGTCCAGCTTTGCCAGATCCCCCGATCTTTTTCCCGGAACGCCGTCCGAGATCCGAATACCTTCCCATTGCTTAGAAGGATTTTCGGAAAGGTGTCCTCCGCGCGCTGTCCAGCGCTGGCCGACCCTACCATAGATGTTTCTTCCCTTAGAAGGCGCCCCGGTTATCCGAGGTCGTTCTCATGCTGGATATGAAACTACCTAGTGCCATCCCATTCAACCAGAATCTGGTTTGTCGAACGGACAAAGGCTTGATCCACTTCCAACGCCTTCACGCTAATTCGGGTGGTTTGCAGCAGTATGTTCAAATCTTATCGAAATGTTGCAAGTTCGCTGCGGGTGCGAAACAAGGCAGTAGCCAAAGCCTCCATCGCACCTTACTGTTCGGGTATGGAGGAGACCAAACAACTCAAAGCGCAGATCGACCTGCTGCAGGCGGCTCTTGATCATATTAATCAGGGGTTTACCGTCTTTGACAGCGACCTTCGCCTGGTCGCTTGGAACCGCGGTTTGTACGACATGCTGGACATGCCGGAGAGCATTGTGCGGCGCGGTTCTCACCTGCAAGATTTTATTCGCGTAAATGCCGAACGGGGCGAATATGGCCCGGGAGACATCGAAACCAAGATTAAACGCCGGATCGAACGCGCCAAGCTTTTCGAGCCGCATTATTTCGAACGCATCCGCCCAAACGGTCAGATAATAGCGGTTTCCGGTACGCCGCTCCCCCAAGGCGGGTTCGTGACGATTTACTCGGATGTCACCGAAGAACGTCAGCGGCAGGAGAAGCTCGAACGAACTGTCGAAGAAAGAACGCACGCCTTACAGCAGAGTGAGGACTGGCTGCGTCTCGTGACCGACAACATCCCGGCCCTCATTGCGTACCTTTCACCGGGACCGGTTTTCAGGTTTGCAAACCGCAGATATGCGGACTGGTTCGGCCATTCCATCGTCTCGATTGCCGGGCGTCCAGCGCGGGATATTGTGGGCGACGAGCTGTTTGCAGAGCTTGAGCCGCATATCAATCGCGCCTTTGAGGGCAATGCGGTCAGCTATGAGTATCAAAGGGAACGCCTGGATGGCACGATGGCCTACATGCGCTCAACGCTCATCCCCGACATGACCGTTGACGGGCGGACTCTCGGAATATTCGTTTTGTCCCTGGATGCAAGCGATCAAAAAGCTGCGGAAGCGGCTCTGGTCCAATCCCAGCGTATGGATGCCGTCGGCAAACTGACTGGGGGGTTGGCGCACGACTTCAACAATCTCCTGGCCATTATGATGGGCAATCTTCTTACGCTTGGCCGGATGGAAACACCTGTTGGTAAGGAAGCGCTCGACAGCAAAGTCACCCCAATGCTGGAAGCCGCTAAACGAGGATCTGATCTGATCCAGCGCCTACTGGCCTTCAGCCGTGGCAAGCCGGTCGATCCGCAAAGGGTTCCGGTCGCCGATGTGATTGGGTCAGCGGCGCGACTGCTTGAAGGCTCCCTGCCATCTTCCATCTCGCTGACCATAGATGCCGAAGATCGCAGCATTGGCGCGATGATCGACCCGACCCAGATGGAAACGACGTTCATCAATATGGCCTTCAACGCGCGGGATGCGATGCCGGATGGCGGCTCGCTCTCCATCGGGTTGAAGGCAACTGATCTGGATTCTCAACAGGCCCAAGAATTGTCAGTGCCGACGGGAGAATATGCCGCGATAACCGTTGCTGATACGGGCAGCGGTATGGATGAAGACAGCCAACTCAAAATCTTTGAACCCTTTTTTACGACCAAGGCTTTCGGCACTGGCAGCGGGTTGGGTCTGTCAATGGTTTATGGCTTCATTCAGCAATCGGGCGGCGCGATCCAGGTGCGCAGCAAGCTGGGAGAAGGCACCGCACTTACAATCTACTTGCCGCTTGTCAGGCTGCAAGACGCGGGTGACATCGGCGAAAGCGAAGAAAAAGCATCCTTGAGATACGGCTCAGGAGAACTGCTTCTGCTGATCGAGGATGATCCGGATGTGAGCGAAACTATCGCTGATCAGCTGCAGAACCTCGGGTTCGCGATATTGAAGGCGGAAAACGCGGACGATGCCCGTCAACTCGCGCTGGACCTGCCGGAGCTGCGTGCAGTTTTGAGTGACATCATCATGCCAGGGCAAACCAACGGTTTGAAGCTTGCCCGTGAAATACGCCAGAACCGGCCAGAGTTGGGGATCGCTTTAATGACGGGTTACGCGGATTGGTCGGCACTCGCAGACAACAGCAGCAGCTGTGAATTTCCTGTTTTAGCTAAACCTTTTAACGACTACCAACTCGCGGAAACACTCCGCAAAATACTGCAACCATGACATCAGAACGCTCTTCGCACTCAAAGCCTTTGGCAACGGGAAAGACCCGCGCATTCATCGTCGATGACGAACCGGAAATCGGTCGTCTATTGATCGAAGCGATGCAGCCCTTCGATATGGAAGGTGAGGTATTTTCAACTGCAGCGCAGATGCTCGCTGCTCTTGAGGCAGAAACACCAGACGCATGCATTGTCGATCTTGGCCTCCCGGACATGGAGGGCATGGCCTTGATCAATGAGATCCGTCGGCACTCTTCGGTACCAATCATCGTTCTATCTGCCCGCGCACATGCAACGGATCGGGTTCTTGGCCTGGAACTCGGCGCAGATGACTATGTTGTCAAACCCTTCGATCCGAGAGAAGTCGTGGCACGCATTCGGTCCATTCTTCGAAGATTGGGAGGCGAACCGGTCCGTGCTGCGAAAAGGGAAGAAGCCGCGCGCTTTGCAGACTGGAGTTACAAACCGTCTTCCCACTGCCTGACATCTCCGGAAGGGGAGGAAACCTTTTTGTCGACCGGGGAAGCAACACTCCTGGAGGCGCTGTTGCGAGCACCAAAGCGGGTACTCACCCGGGATTACTTGCTTGAACACGGCGGCCGCGATGAGAGCCTCGACCGGTCCATCGACGTTCGCATTTCGCGGATACGAAAGAAACTGAATAGAAAAGACGGCCCTGCGCACATCCGGACGATTTACGGGTCCGGTTACATGCTGACCTGCGATGTGAAGTGGGATTGAGCTCAGTCCCCAACGCAGCAACCGCCCATCCAAACAAAAAAGCGGGGAGATTTCTCGCCCCGCTTTTTTCGTTTCTTTTAACTTAGAAGCTGAGCGAAATGTCTCTGTGATCGGAGAGACATCCGGCGACTTCCAGAGCCATAGCGTCCGGCAAGCGATCCTGTTGGCGCAGACCAATGTTGTTGCCAACCGCAGCGTCATACGCCTCCAGTTGCGGCAACAGTTCCGATGCCGCACGTTGGCGCCAGGCAAGATCTGCTTGGACTGCAGCAATCGACTTGTCGATCTCCGCAATCGCCTCTTCCGCGTTGGGTGTCCGGCTCCGCATGATCTTGCGGGCTTCCGTCAGACCATCGCGAATATCGCCTGTGCCTTCAGCTGACCCGACCTTTGACCGCATCTCGGCAATCGCGTCCACAGCGGCTTCAGGCTCCAACTGGGCAACCTGCGCTTTCAAAGCCTCGAGTTCAGCTTCGAAACCGGCGACAACGTCGACGTCGCGCAGGATTGCCTTCAGCTCGAGCACTGGCTCGTAGGCTTGATCCGCATTGCGGCGGTACGTAAGACGTGCCGTATTTTCCGCTTTCTGGATCTGCGAGAAGGTCGCATATGTGTCGTTCCATTCCTCAGGGATCTGAGCCAGAAGCGCATCATGCTCGGCCTGAAGAGCGTCGATCCGTGCCTGAGCCCGTTCGCCTTGCTCCACCGTATAGATGCCTTCCGGACCAGACCGGCTGACGACCACTTTAAGCTCTTCGATCGTCTCGTCGATTCGGCGAGCATCCCGCTCCAGAGCCCGTACCAGGCCGTGGATTGGACGGTAGTCGCCCGCAGCTGCCGCTACCGCCGCCTCTGCGTCCTTGATCTCCTGCATCAACGGAAGTGCGTTCTGCGCTTTTTCAAAGCCTTCGGCCAGGTCTTCACGCAGATCCTCCGGCAGGTAGCTCATGTCTACGTTTGCCGTCGACTGGATTGTAGACAGAATGCCATCGCCATTCTGCTGGAAGTCCTCATGAACGATTTTTTCCATGCAGTATTGAAGACGCGGGTTCTTCGGCGGCGGTGCGGTCTCCGACAACAGAGTCGAGCGGTTCGGAAGATAGTTCACGAGCTGCGGATTAAACCCGACAATCGCGAGCGCAACGAGCTGCAGTGCAATGAACGCGATCACACCCTTGTACATATCGACCGTCTTCACGATCGCCGGTGCAACCCCGCGCAAGTAGAACAGAGCAAAGCCAAATGGTGGTGTCAGGAAGGAGGTCTGGATGTTCAGACCGATCATCACACCAAGCCATACAGCCGTGACGTTTGCAGACGGGTCAGCAAGCAGGATCGGTGCAACAATCGGCACGACCACAACTGCAATCTCGATGAAGTCGAGAAAGAAGCCGAGGATGAAGATCACCAGCATCACGATGAGGAATTGCGCCCAGAAGCCGCCAGGCAGCCCCTGCAAGAAGTCCTTCACAAGGTCTTCACCACCGAAGGCCCGGAACGCGGATGTCAGCATCGCCGCACCAAGCAGGATGATAAAGACCAGCGACGTTGTTTTCGCGGTTTCAACCATCACACCACGGAGGGTGTCTTCCAACTTCAATGTGCGCCAACCGGACCAGAAGATCGCAATCAGCAGCAACGAGACGGCAATCAGAGCCAACACAAGTCCAAGAAGGTCCTGGCTTGTCTGGATCAACTTGATGTTCACGGCACCAATGAAGCTGATCACAATAGCGATCGCCAGCAACGCCACGATCGCGATGATCGCAGGGGTGTATGCCCCCTTCTCACCATCACGCAGCCTGTACCCAGCCATGATCATGGCGCCGACAGCACCGATCGCGCCAGCCTGGTTCACCGTTGCAATACCCGCAATGATCGAACCCAGAACCAGGAAGATCAAGGCCAGCGGCGGAACCAGAGTAATGAAAACCTTCACAGCGAACTGGCGTGTAAACGTGCCTTCCTCATGCACTGCAGGTGCAGCGCTTGGCTTCAGAAGCGCGAAGCCAAGGATAAACAGCATGTACAGCCCAACAAGGACGAGGCCTGGCAAGAACGCGCCAAGAAACATCTCACCGGCACTGGTCGACACGACCGAGAAGTCGGACGGCATCGAAAGTTCGCCAGTGTTGTCCTTGTAAAGCGCCTGCCGGATAGACCCGGCCTGGTCGACCGCACTTGCGAGCTGGTCAGCCAAAATAATCAGAACGATGGACGGCGGGATGATCTGTCCGAGCGTACCTGAAGCTGCGATCGTACCCGTTGCCAGAGGCACCGAATAATTGTTCCGCAGCATTGCCGGCAAGGAGATCAGACCCATCGCCACAACGGTCGCACCAACGATGCCCGTCGTTGCCGCCAGCAGCGCGCCCACGAACACAACAGAAATGCCGAGACCGCCCGGAACCGGACCGAAAAGCCGCGCCATGGTCACGAGAAGATCCTCAGCGATCTTGGACCGCTGGAGCATGATGCCCATGAACACGAAAAGCGGAATCGCTATGAGCGTATCTCGTTCCGCTTCCCAGTAGATGCCCCGGAAGTTGGTAACACCGGCACTCAGCCACTGTGCGGCGCTGCCGGAGTGGAAGAACGCGTCCGCCCCACTGGCGAAGAGCGCGCCGGCACCGGCCGCAAGTCCGATTGTGATGATTGCCGCGCCTGGAAGGGCGAATGCCACCGGAAAACCGCAGCCAAGCGCAAACGCCATTATCACGACAAGAAGAAGAAGGAAGAAAAGTTCCATATCAAACGATCTCGTCTGGCTCTAGTTAACAGGGTGGTTTTCGTGATCCCGGCCACCGGGTTCGCCGCGAATGTCGGCAATGGCGTCCAGGAAATAGGCCACGAATTGGATCATCATGGAGGTGGCAAACACTCCCAGAAAACCGGCCATGAGGTATTTCACGTAAAGACCAAATCCTGCCTGTGTCACTTCGTAGGCCAGGATCGGGCTGTTGATGATGTTCTGTTTTCCGCCCATGCCGAGAACAAGGATCGTCGTGCAAAGGCTCATGCCCAGTACAACCGACCCGATCGCGTTGACATAGCCTTTGGTCTTCGGAGCCATACCGGCGTAAAACACATCCACTCGAACGTGCCCTTCTTCAAGCAGCGTATAGGCGCTCGCGAACAGGAAGAGTGCTGCATACCAGAAGCGCACCAAGTCGGCGAGGAAGGCCTGCTCGTAGGAAAACACAAAACGGCCAATCACGATGGCCAGCTCGGCCACCACCACAAGCAGTGCGAGCCAAGTAAAGCCAAGTGTTCTTGTAAAGGCGGCGATCACGATCGACAAGGCAATCAACGGCATGTGGACGTAGGCGCCGCGGAACCGAGACTTGCCAAGCTCATCTGCGAGATCCTGCCCAACAATTCCCGGCAACAACTCTTCGATCCGCAGGAAGGAAATCGCACTGTCCACCAATCCAACGATCAAAACCGCAAAAAATGCGGCCCGGATTATGAAAGTGTTGATGTTGCTGATCCGTGCGCTGTCGACGCGCAGCGGTGTTGTACTCCGCATCACATAGACGAACACGGCCGCCAGAAAACCGGCATAAACAGCCATTTGCAACCAAGACCAGACGATCGGCAGCGACCCGTTTGCAGCACCACCATAGATGGGCGCAATGCCGGGTAGATCTTGCCAGTATGTCAGGTAATTGTTCAACAGATATGCGGCCATGATGGCCAGTACACCCCAACCGAATAGGCGGAAAAGACGCGCGCTTTCTGGTGTTGGTCCCGTGCCTGTATTCATGGCTGGAGATCCGTCTTGAACACTGTCCAAGGCAGTCATCGTGGCGGAGCCTTTTTTATCGTGTCAATAAAAAGAAGGGACGGGAAGTTTCCCGCCCCTATCCGTAGAAGAGCATCCCTTATGAAGGAATACCGAGAACGGCGTTCCGCTTGTTGCTGTATGCAACGTCGGAAATCGCCATCCAGCTGCCGATGTCCTTGCGGGCATTGATGAAGCTTTCGAAGATCTTCTTGGCCATCGGAGAATGGTCCATTGCCTCTTCAAGAACTTCCTGAGCTGCTTCACCGAACGCATCATAGATTTCGTCGTTGAATTCACGCAGCTCAACGCCGTGCTCGTTGATCAGACGGTTGAGGTAAACACCGTTGTTGGCGTTTGTCTCAGCCATGGTCAGGGCGTTTTCTTCGTTACACGCTGCCGCGATGATCGCCTGATCGGTCGCGTCAAGTGTATCCCACCATGCCTTGTTAATGCCCATGGCCAGCTGTGCGCCCGGCTCGTGCATACCCGGATAGTAGTAGTACTTCGCAGCTTCGTAGAACTTCATGAAGTAGTCGTTGAACGGACCAACCCACTCAGTCGCATCAATTGCACCGGAAACCAGGTTTTCGTAGATCTGGCCACCCGGCAGAGAAACCGGAGATGCACCGAGTTTCGCCATGACGTCACCGCCCTGGCCAGGAATACGCATCTTCAGACCTTTAAGGTCGTCAGCTGTCTCGATTTCCTTGTTGAACCAGCCGCCCATCTGAACGCCTGTGTTACCCATGGCGAAGTTCTTCAGGCCGAATTCACCTGCAAGCTCATCCCACAGTTCCTGACCGCCGCCGAACTTAATCCAGGCGTCCATTTCAGTGTAGGTGAGACCGAACGGAACAGCAGTAAATGCAGCCCAACCCGGGTGCTTACCTTTCCAGTAGTAGTCTGCGCCGATGTAAGCTTGCGCGTTGCCGGAAGCAACTTCATCGAAGGAGTCGAAAGCACCAACGCGTTCGCCAGCGGCGAAGTACTGAACGTTGATGCGGCCTTCGGTCAGCTCTGCAATGCGAGCTGCGAGGCGCTGAGCCGGAATACCAAGACCCGGGAAGTCCCGCGGCCAGGTTGACACGATGACCATGTCCTTGGTGCCCTGCGCGATGGCCGGAGCCGCAAGAGCAGAACCTGCAGCGATACCACCAGCACCAAGACCAGCTTTTTTGATAAACGAACGACGATCCATTAGTTTCCTCCCTAAACGGACCTGATATCGGACCGGAATACACCCTTGCACCGATCTCGCCGTATGTCTAGTTGACCAAGCGGCACTGATGCTATTCGTGGTTCTGCGCATCTTTTCAGTAGTACTACTGAATTCCACGCAAGAGAGTGCTATTAGGGCGCCGGTTCGCGCAATATGAGGAACAAGTGGGTGACGTTTAAGACAAAATTGCTGCTGATCACGATCCTGCCACTGATCGCTGTTTCGTTGCTGATCGGTGGCGTCAGCTATTATCAGTCCAGCGCACTCATAGATGCCGAGACCCGTTCCGTCGAAACCCGGATCCTTGCTGCAAAACGCCAGGAAATCCGGAATTACGTGAGCCTTGCGCTCACGTCGATTGAACAGATCTATGAAAACGAACCGGACGGAAGGCAGGCTGCTCAAGCTGAGGTCAAGGAGATCTTGAAGAATCTGACCTTTGATTATGACGGCTATTTTTTCGTCTACACGCTGGACGGCACCAACGTTGTGCACCCCAAATTACCGCAGCTCGTCGGTAACAATTGGTGGGACTTGCAGGATAAGACGGGCGATTTCGTCATCCAGAATCTGATCAAGGCTGCGCAGCAAGGCGGCGGCTTTCATCAATATGTCTGGCACAAGCCGTCGACCGGAACGGTGGAAGAAAAGCTCGGCTACGCCATTCTTCTGGACAAATGGGGCTGGATGCTCGGTACAGGTCTTTATACCGACGATATTGCGAAGGAAATTGCTGCCATACGAGCCGATTTTGCCCGCAGCATCCGGCAAACCCTGTTTGTGATATTTTTGATCACGCTTGCCACGATTGTTATAGTCGGCACCTTGATCGCAGCCGTACGGTTCTCTGAACAGCGCTTTGCTGACACGCGTTTGAAGGCCTTGACCAACCGGATCCTTGAAGTTCAGGAACAAGAACGCAAACGCGTTTCCACCGAACTTCATGACAGTATATCGCAGCTGTTGGTTTCCGTCCGGTATGGCCTTGAGCTGATCCATAGCGAAGCCAACCAAAACGCGGACCTTCAGGCCCAAGCTGCAAAATGCCTGAACATCATCGACGGAACCATTACCGAGGTTCGCCGGATCTCACGGGACCTGCGGCCAAGTGTTCTGGACGACATGGGGCTGGCTGCAGCGCTCGGGAGCCTTGGCAAAGAATTCCAGGCCCAATCGGGCATCACAGTCAACGTCGAGGCAGAACGATGCCACGCCCGCTTGTCAGAAGGCGCAAAAACGTCACTTTATCGCGTTGTGCAGGAGTGCATGACAAATGTGGCCCGTCACGCTGAAGCCGGGGAAGTAAACATCTCCCTGACCGTCGGCGCGCGCACGCTCAAGCTGCGGGTTGAAGACGATGGGATTGGACTGCCTTATCCGCTTCCAAAAACTGGCGGTCTGGGTTTCCGGAACATGCGCGAGCGTATCGAAACATACGGCGGCAAATTATCCATGAGCCGCGGCAAGTTCGGCGGGACACAGATCGACGTTGAAATGCCTCTCGACAACGCCACTGCAATGGCTGCATGATATGAACATGACAGTTCACTCACCTAATCTTGAGCCAATGACCAAACCGATACGGGTTTTGCTGGCCGATGATCATGCCCTTGTCCGCGACGGGATAAGGGCCCGGTTGAACAAGGTTCCGGAAATCGAAGTTGTGGGCGAAGCAACGAATGGCCGGGAAGCGGTCAAACTCGCGCATGAACTCCGGCCGGATGTCCTCTTGATGGATGTCTCGATGCCGGTCATGAACGGCCTTGAAGCCGCTGCGGAAGTTCGCAAATCCTTCCCGGAAATCGCGGTGCTGATCCTGTCGATCTATGACAACTCTGAATATGTGCGCGGCGTTGTTCAAGCCGGCGCCCGCGGTTACATCCTGAAGGATATTTCGGCCCCTGAAATGATCACTGCCATCTCGAGTGTGGCGTCCGGCGGATACTATTTCTCCTCTGCGGTGGGGCCGACACTTGTTGGCACCGCAACCTCCGCTCCGATTGAGGACCCTTATGGATTGACTGACCGCGAACGCCAGGTGCTCACAGCAATTGCCAAAGGCCTGCCGAACAAGGAAGTTGCCAAGAGCCTCGGGATCAGTGTGCGGACGGTTGAGTCTCATCGACTAAACTTGCGGGAGAAGGTCGGCAATAAGAACGCAGCGCAGCTCTACAAGGTTGCACAGGATCTTGGATTGCTCGATTGATCGGCAGGCAGTATCACTCTCTTCTGATCTCGTAACGTTCTGTCCAGACAATCTGATAAGGCAAGACCATGTCCAAACCGCTGGTGCTCGTGACCGCCGATGTCAAATCCATCGATGGCTTCAACTGGCATGCAACCATCTCCACCTATTTGCAGGCGGTTCTCAAAGGCGCAGACGCCATACCCATGATCCTGCCGGCTCTTGGAGCGGACCTGGACATCGATGCGGCTCTGGACAACGTTGATGGTGTTCTGGTGACCGGATCGCGGTCGAATGTAAATCCGCAGCTCTATGGACAAGAACCGACAGAAGCCAACGGGCCTTATGATCCGGACCGCGACGCGACTACATTGCCGCTAATCAAGAGGGCTGTGGAACGCGGCGTTCCGGTGTTCGCGATTTGCCGCGGTATGCAGGAGATGAATGTAGCCTTTGGCGGGACACTATTGACCGAGGTTCAGGAGATTGAAGGGCGTAAGGACCACCGACCGCCGACATCAGACAGTCAGGACGAACGTTTCCGTATCGCTCATACCGTCGAGATCAACACAGGCGGCCCGTTGGAAACCGTCCTGGGCGAGGAACCGTTTGAGGTGAACTCCCTCCACCGGCAAGCGGTCGGGGAACTCGGCAAAGGGCTTGTGATCGAAGCCAAAGCGGAAGACGGCACGATCGAAGCCATGACCATCAAGGATGCGCCAGGCTATGTGATGGCCACCCAATGGCACCCGGAGTACTGGGTGATGACCGACGGGCCCTCCAAGAAATTGTTTTCAGCTTTTGGAGACGCCGTTCGCACTTACAGGCAAAAAAGGCTGGCACTCTAAGCGCCAGCCCAAATTCTCTTTCTTTCGGAACAAATCAGTCCCTATCCCCAGCCGACAGCGGCGATCAAAAGGGTAATCCCAAGCAAAAATACAACTGCGGCGCCCAGGATCTCGATTGTACGGTGCACTCTGACCGCCATGGGGCTGCCTTCGCCGAAGAGGCGGACGGCCAGATCCTTCGCCGAGACGGCAAGCCCCGCCAGAAGCGCAACGGTTATCCCCGTACCGACAGCCATAGCAAGCGTTGAGGCAATCCCGGCAGCGATCATGCCCTGCGACAAAGCAAAGACCAGCACGACAAGCGCACCTGTGCAGGGCCGCAAGCCCACTGCCAAAATGATGGACACGGCCTTGGACAGCGTGATCTTGCCCTGAAGCATATCAGGTGTCGGTGCATGGGCATGCCCACAACTGGAGCACACACCATCCGGGCCGATGTGATGGTCATGGTCATGATGATGGTGGTGATGACCGTGGTGGTGGTGATGACCGTGGTGGTGGTGATGACCGTGGTGGTGGTGATGATGATCGTGGCCATGATGACCACCAGCGTGGGCACCAGCAAAAGCAAGCCCCTCGTGGGTTTGACGGTTCACCATGCTTGCCAGAACGGGTTTCCCCGCCTTTTGCCACAAGAGCCAGGCGCCCAGCGCTGTAATCAGCACATAAGACCCGATCTCGAACCAGCGCGCCGTATCCTGAATCGCGATACTCGTGAGATTGAACACGACGGCAAGCCCGCCCACCAGAACGATCGCGGTGACAGCTTGAGCGAACGCGGAGGCGAAGGAAAGTACAATCCCCTTCTTCAGAGTTTCGTTGTTGGCAACGACATAAGACGTGATGATCGCCTTGCCATGCCCCGGACCTGCCGCGTGGAAGATCCCATAGGCGAAGGAAAGGCCGACAAGCAGCCAAAACGCATTCGGATTGGTCCTGAAGGACCGCAAGCTCGCGACCAGCTTTTGATAAAAGTCCTTCTGCATCTGGGCAATCGATCCGAAAACCTGGTCCATCAAAACCGGCTCTATCGTGATCGTCTGCTGTGTGTTTTGCAGAACATCTGATGCCCGGGACATCGGCTCTGCACCCGGGCCTTGCGCGATTGCGCTTTCAATTGCCGCTGCCGCAGTCTCTGGCGAAGCATTTCCTGCTGTTGATTGTTGTTCTGAAAGCTCTGAAGCGTTGGGAGCGGCGGCTACTTGAGCAGCAGCCCCACAGGTGACAATCATCTGGTTGACTTGTGTCGCGGCGGCAGATTGCAACTCGGGCGGCAGGTCTCTCTGATCCGGTCCAATTTGAGCGAGAGCATATGCCGTCGCATCATCAAGCGGCGGCGGTTCCTTGCGCGTGATCTGACACGCGCCAGGCGCATTTATTGTTCCGAGTGCGCTATCCTCTTGGCCGAACCGGAAATCGACGTAATAAGTCGGATCATAGACATCAAGCGTGATTGGTGCAGACGCATCACTCGGATCTTTCAGCGGCAACGTAAAATGCAGCTCAAGGAGCTTCACATCCTCCGGCATTGTGCCGCCGTTCATCTGAATATCTTCGGCGATCGCCTCAAAGTCCTCTGGCTTCATGACCCAGTAGTCTTCGAGTGCGACAGTCTTCACCTCAAGCCAGTAGTCGGTCGGCGTTGCGAAATCCAATTCGATGCGCGTGTTGTCGCCAAACGTGAAATAGCCGAAATCAGCCATACTCTCGACATTGACGTCAGCCAGTTCGGCAAGCTCTTCCCGAGAATAGATGCCGTCCTGATTGGTATCGAAGCCCTGAATCGCAAAGGCTGAAAACGCGTCATCGAAGCGGAAGATATGCCGGACGGCGACAGCATCACCGTTCTCATCGAACACAAGGGAAGAGCGCGCCTCCACGAAGACGTGCGGGTGCGCCTGAGCGCCGGTCGCGCCAAACATCGCAAAACCAAATACCGCAAGGAGCAAGACTGCCCTGGCGTTCATCAAGTTCCACGCGCGAACGATTTGCTGACGCACTTGTTGCTCCTGCTCGAATCCCTGAACCTTAATATAGCGCAATCGGGTTGTTGTCCCAGAAGGCGGCAACAAGATGACCCAAACTGTTCGCAGCCGCAAAAACGAAATGAAAAATTTTTCACAATAGTCCTGACAAGCAGGAAAGAACCTTCACTTATAAGCATTCAATTGAGTAAGAAAAGCAGCAAATTTCAGAATGTCTGAATAAAATATACTCAACAACAATCATTTTGAATTGAGCCAACCATGAACGCCATCCATACCACTGTCCATCACACTGCTGTCTTTGACCATCCGGAAATGGAAGACCACGAAAACATCGTGATCGTTCAAGATGCGAATACCGGTCTGAAAGCGATCATCGCCGTCCATGACACCCGGCTTGGCCCCGCTCTCGGTGGCTGCCGCGTCTGGCCTTACGCCACGCCGTCCGAAGCTTTGAACGATGCGCTCCGGTTGTCCCGAGGCATGACTTACAAGAACTCACTCGCAGGCCTTGAACTTGGCGGCGGTAAGGCGGTCATCATCGCTGATCCGCGCAAGGATAAGTCAGAAGCTTTGATGGAAGCCTTTGGACGGCATGTGGAGCGGTTGTCCGGCACTTACATCACAGCGGAAGACGTCGGCGTCTCACCAGAAGATATGGAGGCGGTTGCGCGCCACACGGACCACGTGCGCGGCACCCAGGCAACAGGACTGGGAGACCCGTCTCCGTACACCGCGCTCGGTGTCTTTGAGGGTATTAAAGCTTCCGTTGCGCATGTCTTCGGTGATCCGTCCTTGTCCGGTCGGACAGTCTCGGTTCAAGGTCTTGGACATGTCGGCTTCGATGTCGCCCGTCAACTTCATGAAGCCGGCGCCAACCTGATCGTTTCCGATATTCACAAGCCGGCCGTTGAGAAGGCTGTCGAAGCCTTTCGTGCAAAGAATGTTGATCCGGCGAACGCGCACAAGGTGGAGGCAGATGTGTTTGCACCGTGCGCTCTTGGCGCAGGCCTCAATGCCCGCACCATTCCGGAAATCAAGGCGCGGATCGTGGCGGGTGCTGCGAATAACCAACTGCAGACACCGGCTGATGGCGTGGCTCTCAAAAACCGCGGCATTCTCTATGCACCAGACTACGCGATCAACGCAGGCGGCGTTATATCGATCGCTCTGGCAAAGCCAGGCGGCAACGACCAGGAAGTTCGTGAAAAAACAATTACAATCGGCGATACGCTGACCCGGATCTACGACCGGGCAGTCCGCGAGAATGCGGCACCGGAACAGATTGCTGACAGAATGGCCGAAGAACACCTCTCAGCTGCACGTCCGATCTAAGTCTCTAAGACTAATCTTGGAATGGCGGGTTTAATCCCGCCGTTTCTTAACAAACTGCCGTATTTAAGAGTATTTGCTCTCGTTCGCGCTCTTGAACATTTGACGCACCAGACGTTTGGCATCTTCAACAGCCTGCTCGCCCAGCTCCGCGTAAGAAGCGGTTACACCCTCGTGGAGCAGATAGAGCGTTGAAGCGAACTGCATCTGACCGCTGAGATTTCCAAAAAACGTCAGCAGCTCCGATTTATGCCGGTTCACAGTTTCGGCGATGTCTGTACTGTCAGGGTTCGCCGCAAGAGCTTGCCGGAAGAAGCACTCTTTGCCTTCCGTCATCCGCATCCAGCCACCCAGTTTGTCAAACAACTGCTCGGCAGCACTCAGACCAGGCTCTTCAACACCATCTGTGACGTACCGCATGTACCGTTGATGCCGGAACTCCAGAGCGCCCAAGATCATCGCCTCACGAGACGGAAAATACCGGTAGAGTGTCCGCATGCTGACACCGACGCCGGCGCGCAAGACGGGAACGCTTGGTTCCGCGAAACCCCGGCTCCAGAACACCTGTTCCAAGCCTGCGGCAATATCGTCCTTGGAGTCACCCATGTTCAGATTGTGAGCCTGTATTTTTTTTAATCAAGAAAAAATTACGCTTATTTTCGCCGTGCAGGCTCTTATTTACCCTAAGTCACTCAAATTCCTCGCGCTAAGCCTCCGTGCGCACTTCCGCCCTTGATCGAGCCGCATACCAGCTGACAAGGAAATCTACCAACGCCCGGACCTTTACTGTCAAATGGCGCCGATGCGGGTAAACGGCGTATATTCCGCGCATTGGCTCTTCATGTTCCGCCAGCACAATCTTGAGACGGCCTTTATTAATGTACTCGGAGACGAAAAACATTGGCATCCGGATGAAGCCAAGCCCTTGAAGCGCGGCCTCACAGACCGCCTCGGCGCTGTTGACCTCAACCGGTCCTTTTACAGTGACCATCTGGCGTTCGCCTTGGCTGCCAAACGCCCAGTTTTGCTTGTACCGGTAATTGGTGTCGATGATGCAGGGGCGATCGGCAAGATCAGCCGGTGTATTTGGAACACCGACTTTAGCCAGCAGGTCCGGACTGGCACAAATCACTGTCCGAAAGGGCGCTATTTTTCTCGCAATCAGACTTGAGTCTTCGAGCTGCGTCACCCGCACCGCGATGTCGAACCCCTCCTCCACAAGGTCCACGAACCGGTCTTCAAGCCTGAGATCAAGAACGACATCAGGATGCTGCGCGAGAAATTCCATCATGGCTGCATTCAAAAGCTTGTCACCCATAGACCGCGGCGCAGACACACGCAGCCGCCCGCGGATCTCTTGATGGGATGACTGAACTGATGCCTGGAGGTCGTCAATGCGCTGGAGGATTTCAGAGGCTTCCTTATAGTAGGACTCTCCAACTTCGGTCATGGAAACCTGGCGGGTTGTCCGGTTCAGCAACCGGACCCCCAGTTCATCTTCCAACTCGCTTACGTATTTGGAGACGAGCGCCTTGGACCGCCCCATGTCTCTGGCAGCGGCGGAAAACCCCTTGGAATCCACGACCTGAATAAAACAACGCATCCGCGTCAGCGCGTCCATAGGGCAAAGCCTCCATCGAATCTGAGGTGTTCACATCACCACAGTTCAAGCGGGGGCGCGACGGCGCGTCAAGCGGACAAGTCCCGACAAGCACCAAATGAGAATGAAACCACCCGCAGCGCCAACCCCAGCGCTCACCAGACCGACCGGGGTGACCGGAATAGCTGGCGCATAATCCTCCGCGGTCGCTTGCGTCAATTCGCGGTCCGGGCTTTGAACGAGAATGAAGATCCGCTCAAACGGACTGGCTATTTCAAAATCGGATTTTTGATCTTTGAGATGAACAAGACGCTGGCTCGCCCGCTCAATACTTGCGCCCCGCGCCTGAATGAACGGATCTGCTGATGCCTTTTGCCGGTCAATCGCCTCTGGAACAGTGAGACCATAATCCGCCGCATCTCGCCGGAAGTCCGCCATCACCTGCTCCAATGCATCAATCGCACCACCCAGGCGTTGCCGGTATTGTTGCGCGAACTCGGGAAGCTGTGATGTCAGTGTGCCGCTGGCTAGCATCGTCAAAACTGTGAAGATCCGCAGCATCTGTGCCACTCCATGAAATGATGCAAGCCTAATTCACAGCCAAGACAACCAGATCACAAAGATCTACTCGTCCTGAAGAGAGATAATGCCTGCTTCGTTCTTTTCGCTGCCGAAAGCGAGCCGAAGCCCGGCGTTATCCCAGCCAAGGCTGGTGATTGGATGGCCTCCAGGACGCCGCAACAAGACTTCCGCGTTATCTTCAAACCGGCTCATCATGACCATGCCGTCCTGATAACCCAGCGCGACGACCTCTTCCTTTGGATGGCAGGCAACCGCCGTAACCAAGACGTCACTCCGTGTCCCAAGCTGCAATGGGGATTGGCCCATCGGACCGGTCTTTCCAAAAAACGGCCAAACGATCGCGGCATTGGCTCCGGAGGTTGCAAGATACTTGCCTTTGGCCGACCAGCTGAAAGATTTCACTTTCGCAGGATATCCCGTCATGCGCATGTCTTGATTGTCAGACAGACGCCAGCCATGCAGCGCGTTTTCCTGCATTGCCGTCACGAGGTATTTGCCGTCGGGTGAAAAACTGGTTCCAAGATGCGCACCTTTCCAGGTCAGGTTGACCGGCTTGCCTTCGGTGCCGGCCCACCACAATGTGGCACCGTCGTATCGGGAAACTGCCAACCGCAGCCCCTTGGGCGCAAACGCAATACCTCCAACGGCCCGATCGTGGGCAAACTCTTTTTCCCGGCCATCCGACAAGCGAACCCACGCTGTCCGGCCACTCGCAAAGGCAACAGCGCCGTTGGGCCCGCAGGCAATCAGATCAATCCACTTGCGGGGACGTTCCGCCAGAAGCCCGCTCGATCCATCCGGCGACGAGGCATAAATCGCACCATCATCGCCCGAAGTGATCAGGGACTTGCCATCAAACGATGGCTCCGCCGCCAAAAGGCCGCTCTTGTGCGGCGACATGTGAGTTTCGCCTACTTCAACGAAGTATATGGCGCCCTCACCGGTCGCGACATACGCAGCATCACCCAAAAAGCCGGCTCGGACAACGAAGCCGTCCACGTCCATAGGAGCAACAATCGGCACCCTGCGCTCCTATTCCGCGGCACAAGCCTTGAAGTTCGCTTTCAGGACATCCCAGTTCAGATCCCGGCCGATAAAGACAAGCCGGCTTTCACGCGGTTCGTCGTTCTTCCAGTCCCGCTGATGATCTCCCTCGACGATCATGTGAACGCCCTGGATGACATAACGCTGTGGGTCATCCTTGAACGCGAGGATCCCCTTCATTCGGAGAATGTTCGGTCCCTGGATCTGGGTCACCTGATTGATCCAAGGGAAGAACATTTCAGGGTCAAGATCACCCGCGGTCAGTGAAATGCTTTTGACGGAATGCGTCTCTTCGTGACCATGATCATGGCTGTGGTCATGATGATGATGGTCGTGGTCATGATCACAGTCCGGGCTGCATTCGTGGGCGTGATGACCGTGTTCCAGGAAATGGGGATCGAGCGACAGGATCCGATCAAGATCGAAGGCCCCGCGATCAAGCACCTTCGCGATGTCGACACCGCATCGTTCGCTATGATGAAGAACCGCATATGGGTTGATCGACCGGATACGGGCTTCAACAGCGCTCAATTCGTCAGCAGATACCAAGTCGGTCTTGTTGATCAGGATAACGTCTGCAAAGGCAACCTGATCTTCAGCCTCCTGAGTGTCTTCCAAACGTTGCAGTACATGGCGTGCATCCACGACCGCCACGACCGCGTCCAACTTGGCTGCTGCCCGCACATCATCGTCCATAAAGAACGTCTGCGCGACGGGCGCAGGATCGGCGACGCCAGTGGTCTCCACGATTATGGCGTCAAAGGCGCCCTTGCGCTTCATCAGATTTTGTACCGTCCGGATCAGGTCCCCACGAACTGTGCAACAAATGCAGCCGTTATTCATTTCGAAAATTTCTTCATCCGACTCGACCAACAGGTCGTTGTCGATGCCGACTTCTCCGAACTCATTGACGATAACGGCGTACCGCTGACCGTGGTTTTCGGTCAGGATCCGATTAAGCAAGGTGGTTTTCCCGGCCCCCAGATATCCTGTCAAAACGGTGACCGGAATCTGAGCCGGGGTCTCCTGGGTCGCAGGCATTGCGTATCTTCCTGGAAAATTGAAAAAGGCGGGCTCATCTGAGCCCCGGTTAGCCGCCATATAATCATATCCTTGCCGAATTGGGAGAGTAGATCGCGATTTTTGCAGCTGTTGAAAGTCAATACGCGAACTGCCGGACCCCGAACTGCTTTCAGCACAAGCGACCTTTCAGGCGTTTCGCAGCGTGTTATCACTGGAGTCCAGTCAGCTTTGCAACGTGGAACGAAGACGTCATGAAAACGATTTCTGGGTTTGATCGGATCGGTGAGGAAAATGCATTCGCCGTTCTTGCGCGCGCCACGCAGCTGGCAGGCGAAGGGCATGACATCATCAATCTGGGAATTGGCCAGCCGGATTTTCAAACGCCGGACCACATCGTCGAAGCGGCCATCAAGGCCCTTAAGGACGGCCACCATGGCTACACACCGGCAACCGGCATTGCGCCGTTGCGCGAAGCGGTATCAGCCGATCTTTACAAGCGTCACAACGTCGACAGCAATCCGGACAATGTCGTCATTGTGCCAGGCGGCAAGGTCACCATGTTCATGGCGATACTTATGTTTGGCGAACCCGGCGTGGATATTCTTTATCCGGACCCCGGTTTTCCAATTTATCGGTCAATGATTGAGTTCACGGGCGCACGCCCGGTTCCGGTGCCTATTCGCGAAGAAAACAATTTCGGGTTTTCCGCTGAAGAAACGCTGTCTCTAATGACGGAAAAGACCCGTCTTCTGATCCTCAATTCACCAGCGAATCCAACCGGCGGTGTGACGCCGAGAACGGAAATCGAAACACTGGTCAAAGGTCTGGCTGCCTTCCCCGAGGCAGCCGTTCTTTCTGACGAAATCTATTCTCAGATAACTTATGACGGCATGGAGCACGTGTCGTTGCTGTCGTTTCCGGAAATCCGCGACCGCCTGATTTTACTGGACGGATGGTCCAAAACCTATGCCATGACCGGATGGCGGCTCGGGTTTTCCTTGTGGCCGGATCAGCTGATCGACAAAGCACGCAAGCTTGCGGTCAACGCCTGGTCCTGCGTCAACGCCCCTGCCCAATATGCTGCACTTGCCGCGCTAACCGGTCCGCAAGACGCCGTTCATGCGATGGTTCGGGAGTTTGATGAGCGCCGAAAGATCGTCGTCGAGGGTCTGAATGCTATAGAAGGGATTTCGTGCAAAACACCGCTCGGTGCGTTCTATGCCTATCCAAACATCAAGCAAACTGGTTGGCCGGCTAAAAAGCTGGCGTCTGCACTCCTTGAAGAAGCCGGCGTTGCCGTAATCGGAGGCCCGGACTTCGGTGTACTCGGAGAAGGTTACATCCGCCTCAGCTATGCAAACTCATCCGAAAACATCCAGAGAGCGCTTAACAGGATAGAAATTTTCCTATCCGGTCAAAAATCATAAGTCTTTATCCACACCCATCTTAAGATACTTCTGAATAAGACATAATTTACCTTAAGAAAATTCGAATTACGCTACGTATTGTTTTATTAAACCTTTAGGCCGTTCAATGCCGCTCAAGCTGAAAAAAGCGCGATGGTGGGAAACGAGAGATGGCGACAAATATTGCCTTGGATCTGGAGCAATCCTTTGGAGAGCTCAATGAGTGTGTTCTGGTCACGCAACCCGACCGCACGATCATCTTCGTCAACAAGGCGATGGAAGACTTGCTCAAGGTGAATCGTCAGGACCTGATTGGCACGACGACCGAGCGCTTTTTCGCAGACAAAAAGCATTTCGAAAATCTTGGCGAGATCTACGACACGCCGACCGACCAGCGGCATCGCAAGTCATATGCCTTCGACATCAAAACAGGGGACGGAAGTATTGTCCCTCTCGAGGTCGTGAGCGCACCGCTCTTCGACGCGGAACGCCAACTGACCGGCATCCTGTTCATCTCACGCGACCAATCTGAGCGGATTGCGCTGGAAAAACGGGTCAAAAACATCGCGGAAACGCTGGACGACGCTCTGGATGCAATTTCAGAAGGCTTTGCAATCTACGACACGGATGACAAGCTGGTTGTCTGCAACAACACATACCGCGAAATCTACGCGCCTTCAGCGCCCGCCATGCAGCCTGGCAACTCCTTTAAGGCCATCCTGAAATACGGTCTTGATAGAGATCAGTATGACACCAAAGGCCTGACGAAGGAGGAATGGCTCCAGGAACGCCTTAGTCATCATAAAGCTGCCGACGGCAAGGTGATTGAACAATCTCTGGCGGATGGCCGGTGGCTTCGGATTTCAGAGACCAAAACCCGGAGCGGCCGGACGGCTGGTATCCGGGCAGATGTCACGGAGATGAAAACGGCCAAAGCTGAGGCCGAATCCGCTTACCGGAACCTCTCTCTGATTGCCGATAACGTTTCCTGTTCCATTACTGAGGTAGATCTTGAAGGCCGGTGCGTCTTCATTAACAAGATCGGCTGCGAATGGTTCAATGGCACGCAGGAAGAACTCCTGGGAACCCGTCTTCGCGAACGCCTTCCGTGGAAAGAGCGCGAGCAGGTTCGCCAGGTGTTTCAAAAAGCCTATGCCGGCGAGAAGTCTGCCGCAGACATCTCTTTCCATTTCCCGGACGGCATTTCCCGCGAATGCCAGTTTGAGGCAACACCAAGGTTTGACGAGGCGGGCGACGTCTCAGGCCTCGTGGTCATGATTGTCGACATCACGGACAAGAAAAAGACTGAGCGCACACTCGCAGAGCTTTATGCGATTACGTCGACCAACGAACTTACATACGAAGACAAGATTGCAGAGATCCTTCGGCTCGGATGTGAGCATCTCGACCTGCCATGCGGGATCATCAGTCACGTCATAGATGACCGCTATTCAATCAGCCATGCGCACAGCCCGGGATGTGTCATCGAGCCAGGCACATCCTTCCCGCTCGAAGACACCTATTGCACCCTGACTCTGGATGCCGATGGCCCGATCGCAACGGCAGAGGCGTCAAAGTCTGAGTTCGCAAAACACCCTTGCTACCGGGTTTTCGGCCTGGAAACCTACATCGGTGCTCCTCTCCTGGTGGACGGGGAAATCCACGGGACGATCAACTTCACGTCCGAAGAAGTGAGGAAACGTCCGTTTACAGAAGCTGATGTTCAAATCGTTCGGCAGTTTGCGGATTGGGTGGGTCATGAGATCGCCCGCGACCGTGCCCACAAGGCTCTGATGCAAGCCAAGATCAACCTGGAGCGGATCGCAAGTATCGACGACCTGACCGGCATCATGAACAGACGGGCTTTCCTCGAAGCCGCTAACACGGAAGTCGCTCGCTACCGTCGGACACAGCGCCCCTTCACGGCTGTCATGATCGACATCGATAACTTCAAGCGTATCAACGACCGGTGCGGCCACGCTGTCGGCGATGAAGTGCTGAAGAGGTTTACCGGTATTATCGGCGGTGCTCTGCGCGCGGTTGACGTATTTGGACGCGTCGGCGGCGAAGAGTTCTGCATGATCCTGCACAACACCACCATGGAAGATGCCATGCTGGTGTCACAGCGGCTTCGCGAAAAAATCGTCGAAGAGTGCCAGTTCGACAATGTTGACCAGACGATTACCTGCAGCATGGGGCTTGCATCCATCGCGCGTGAAGATGTCGAGTTTTCCACGCTCATGCAGCGCGCCGATACGGCCCTTTACACCGCAAAAGAAACTGGCAGGAACCGCTGCGTCGAGTTCACGCCCGCGCTGGAGCCGGACGCTGCAGTTTAGGAGCGACATCCGACTTTGCGACAGGGTGTCGCAGGTTAGCCGGAGCATGCCGTACATTTGACAGTCGAACATCACGGTGAGACCCTACCGTGGTGTTTGGCGCATGAGTACGTGAGCATAAACCAAGCCCATCACAGAAAAATTTGGAACGCGACCGCGCCATTACGGTTTACCTCGACGACAACGTCTTGGTGAACGCAACCATGGGAGGTTCGCTTGTTCAAAAAAATACTCGTTCCAATTGACCTCAGACACCCTGATGCGCTTGAGAAGGCGATCTCGGCTACGGCAGCAATCGCCAAGTCTGAAAACATTCCGGTTGTCTTCGCCGCAGTATCAACGGCAGCCCCGTCTGCGCTCGCACACAACCCGGATGAACTCAAATCGAAGATGGCGGAGTTTGCCGACGCACAAGGCAGGCAGCATGGGATTGATGCGACCGGACAAGCGTTTTTTTCGCATGACCCGTCGATTGATCTGGAAAACGCTCTCTTAAAGGCGATCGACGAAACCGGCGCGGATCTGGTGGTTATGGCAACGCACGTGCCGCACCTGTCCGATCGTTTCTGGCCGTCCAACGGCGGCCGAATTGCGTCCCACGCGGGCGTTTCGGTCTTCCTTGTCCGCTAGACCCGCCTCTCACGTTAAAAGGAACGCTCCATGAGCGACGATACAAGCAATCAGGGCATCCCGGATCCCGACGGCGCTGCCAACATGATCGACACCGACTATGAGATCGGCCAAGACAATATCGAAACACAGGTTGGACCATTTAATTTGGACATCCATAATCCTGTTTTTCTGGTGTCGGGCCTGACGATCGTCGCGTTTGTCTTTCTGACGCTCGCGTTCCAGACGGAAGTTGGACCGGTCTTTGACGCCCTGCGAAATTGGCTGACGTCCAACCTGGACTGGTTCTTCATCCTGTCTGGAAATGTTTTCGTATTGGTCTGCCTGCTCTTGATTGTGACCCCTTTGGGCAGTGTCCGCATTGGGGGCAAAGACGCAGAACCCGACTATACCTACTTCGGCTGGTTCGCGATGCTGTTCGCAGCAGGCATGGGCATCGGTCTGATGTTCTTCGGCGTGCTCGAACCTGTCTATCACATGGCGTTTTCATCGCCGCTCGGTGTGCCGTCCCCCTTTGATGCGGATGGCAACCTTATTGAGGAGAATGTTGCCGCGGCCAAGGCCATGGGCATGGCCGCCACCATCTACCATTGGGGCCTGCATCCCTGGGCGATCTACGCAGTCGTTGCGCTTTCTCTAGCGTTATTTTCCTATAACAAGGGCCTGCCGTTGACGATGCGTTCCGTCTTCTACCCGATTTTTGGAGAGAAGACTTGGGGCTGGCCGGGACACGTCATCGATATTCTAGCAGTTTTCGCAACACTCTTTGGCCTTGCGACATCCCTCGGTTTTGGCGCTCAGCAAGCCAATGCCGGACTGGAGTTTGTCTTCGGCATTCCTGTGAGCGATACGGCGCAGGTCGTTCTCATCATCGGCATCACGGTTGTCGCTCTTGTGTCGGTGATGCGAGGTCTCGACGGCGGCGTGAAGGTGCTGTCAGAGATCAATATGATGATTGCGGCTTTGCTGCTGCTGTTCGTCATCATTGCCGGCCCAACCATAACGCTTGTCAGCGATTTCTTTGCGAACCTTGGCGCTTATGCCCGCGAGGTCGTGCCGCTTTCCATGCCCTTCGGCCGGGAAGATGACGGTTTCCGGCAGGGCTGGACTGCGTTTTATTGGGCGTGGTGGATTTCCTGGTCGCCGTTTGTCGGCATGTTTATCGCCCGAGTCAGCCGCGGCCGCACAGTGCGCGAGTTCGTAATCTGCGTTCTGATCATTCCGTCAATCGTTTCGGTGCTTTGGATGACTGCCTTCGGCGGCACCGCGATCGAGCAAGTACTGACGGATTCTGGAAGTCAGGTTCGAGAATACGTGATCGCGTCCTACAGTCCTGAGCTTTCCTTGTTCGGAATGCTTGCAGATCTGCCGTTTGCATCCATCACATCGTTCATTGCCATCATCCTGGTAATTGTCTTCTTCGTGACCTCGTCGGACTCCGGTTCCCTGGTCATTGATACGATCACTGCCGGTGGCAAGGTGGATGCGCCTGTTTCTCAACGGGTCTTCTGGTGCACGTTTGAAGGCTTGGTAGCAATTGCGCTCTTGCTGGGCGGCGGCCTCGGGGCCTTGCAGGCCATGGCAGTCTCTACGGGCTTTCCCTTCACAATCGTCTTGTTGCTCGCGTGTTATGCGATCTTCAAGGGATTGAAAGATGAACCGCGTTAGGTGAATCGCCATCTAGAAAAGAGAATGGGCGGCTAGGCCGCCCATTTTTGTTGACATGTTTAGTCAAGGAGCTGCGGCGCCAACCGCACTCCCGGCGGCGGCGAGCTCTCGCGAACCCGCAGTTGGGGTTCGATGACGATCGGTGTGTTCGGAACACGATCACCCGCGATTTGCCGGAGCAATGTCAATGCTGCCAGCCGCCCGATCTTGTCCGGTTGCGCACCAACGGTCGTTAGGGCCGGTGTGCGGGCATCGGCGCCGTCAATGTCGTCATACCCGGTGATGGCCATTTCCGGCCCAGGTTCGACGCCGGCCCGCCGCAAGGTGGTCATCATGCCAAAGGCGACCAAATCATTGAAACAGACAGCCGCTGTCGGCCGTTCAGCGGCTCCCAGGATCGCCGGTGCAGCCGAGCGCCCGTCTGCTTGGGTCATCAGCTCCGGCATATCAACTTGCGCATCCGGATCTAATCCAGCATCCAGCATGGCCTGCCGCCACCCTGTATGCCGGTATCTGCCGGTGGAACTGTCCCGGCGGCCACCCAGCATGGCGATCTGACTGTGCCCCTGATCAATGAGGTGCTTTGTAATTTGGTACATGCCGGCTTCATCGTCGCCGCGCACACACGGCGCCCAGACCCCGGGCACCTCACGCGCGACCAAAGTGACAGGGATGCCCTGGTCGACAAGGCGGTTTATCTCCTCAGCAGAGGTTCCAACCGAGGGACACAAGATAAGACCGTCGGCACGGTGCTGGAGCAGGGTATTCACGAACGCCTTTTGCCGCTTAACATCGTCCCTGTGATTGCAGATGAAGATCATCTGCCCCTGCTCCTCCAGAACATCCTCGAGCGCTGAGAACACTTCGGCAAAGAACGGGTTCAAGATGTCATGGACCGCCACCCCGACAATTTGACTTCTCGAGGTGCGCAGAGAAGCGGCTGACCGGTTGTAGATATAGCCGATCTCTTCAGCTGTCTGCTTGACCTTTGCCCGGGTTTCTTCGGCAACCAGCGGACTGTCCCGCAAGGCCAAAGAGACTGTCGCTGTCGAGATCCCAAGTTGGTCGGCAATATGACCCAGCGTCAGACGTTTTCCGGGTTTTTGCGTCCCTTCCGGTGTGCGGGACTTGTTGTTTTCACTGTCGGGCATGCCGTACACTCAAAGTTCGGTTGCAGCGGGCGGCAGTTTGGAACACTGCGCCAGCTGGAACGATACCGCGTAACAATCCTCTGATCAGTTACTTTGGGGAGCGGAAGCGTCGAATTCTTCTCTCAAATTCACAACGACGCGGCGGTTTTGCGACTGACAGGTCACCGCATCGCAATCGGTTACAGGACGCTCCACGCCATAACCCTTGGTCCACATGCGTTTGGCATCGACACCCCGTGCAACAAGCGCGTTGTAAACCGCTGTTGCTCTTTGTGTCGACAATGTTTTTTGGGCCGCTTCACTGCCCGGATCATCAGCATGGCCCTGTACTTTCACCAACCAGGATTTGTTCTGCTTCAACCATTTTGCCTGATTATCCAGAGTCATTTTCGCTTCATCAGAGATCGTCGCCGATCCTCTGTCGAAATAGATCCTTCTGCCCACACTGATGATGAACTCTTCTTCAGATCCTGGACGGATTTCGGCAAAACCGGCCGCCGGAGCATTCGTTACGTTCGGTGAAGCAAGGTTTGACGCCGTATTGCAGCTGGCAAGCCCCAGGCCAAAAACGACAGCCAAACAGATGCCGCCTGTCGTACGGCCAAATCGAATAGACAAAAACGCCCCCAATTGTTTTTCATTTATGACCGGGTTCAACCGGCATTTGCCCCAAGGTGCTCCAGCACCAGTACACCTGTGCCCTTCGGACAGCGCTGGTAGAGATCGATCACATCTTCCGGGAACATCCGGATACAGCCACTCGACACATCATGACCGATACTCCAAGGCTCCAAGGTGCTGTGCAAACGGTATCCAAGGTCAACGCCATCGCGGTAGAGATAAAGCGCCCGCGGCCCAAGTGGGTTGTTCGCCGCCCCGCCTTCCACTTTGCGCGGCAATTCAGGCTGGCGTTTCAGCATTTCGGGAGGCGGCACCCAGCGCGGCCATAAGGCCTTCCGATCAATGCGGGCACGCCCGTACCATTTGAAGCCTTCCCGGCCAACTCCGACCCCGTAACGGAGCGCAGTATTGTTTTCCCAGACCCAATAAAGGAAATGGTTGTTGGTATCGATCACCACAGTGCCAGGAGGCTCCGGGCTGAAGTACTTGACCATCTGACGGTGCCAGACCGGATCAATCTTCTTGAAGTTGGTCCGGCGATACCGATACCCGTTGTCATCCTGGTATCCGGTAAAATAGGCATTGGCTGCAGCACTTGCGCGCGCAGCTGTGGGCAATGCCATACTTCCGGCAACAACCGTTGCACCCTTCAGCAGCGTCCGGCGATCAAATTCCATCCCGATCCTCCCAGGCAATCCAGCCAATTGAGACCTGACAATTCACATCTGGGATTATTAAGCCGTCAACTCCAGCGCAGGGTCAACAGGGGAGGCACCGGAATTCCGGCTTAGGATGCCTTCACTTGTTCCCGGTAGAGGATGTAAAGCCCGGAAGCGACAACAATCGATGCTCCCAGGATCGTCGTCACGGTCGGAACATCGTCAAAAATCAGATAGCCAAGAACAATCATCCAAACGATCTGAACATAAATCAAAGGTGCAAGGACCGGAGCTGGGGCCATACGGTGTGCCAGAATGAAGAGAAAGTGACCTCCGCCGCCAAGTGCCCCAGTCGCAACCAGCAAGGTCCACTCCCAAAGCCCATTTGGCGCTTGCCACACAGAAATGCCCACAGGTGCCATGGCAACCGCTGCAACGACACCTGAAATGATCAGCATTCCGGCGGAGCTGTCGGTCGCAGCCAATTTCCGGGTAAGGAGCGCATAAACGGCATAGAAGGTCATAGCGGCCAGTGAATAGACGACGGCCCAATGGAGCCCTCCAAGCCCCGGCCGAGTCACCACGAGTACACCAATGAACCCGACAACAATGGCAGCCCAACGCCGGACTCCGGCCCACTCCCCAAGAAACGGTCCGGCGAGAGCGGTAATGACAAACGGCGCTGCGAACATGATCGACATCGTTTCGGCAAGCTGCAGATAGCGAACCGCCAAGAAATTAAAGATCGTCGTCCCTAACAAACAGAAGGCACGCACGATTTGGAGCCCCCAGTGGTCTGTACGCAAATACTGCGGTGACTTCCAAACCTGAAACAGAACCAGGGCGAGAACCACATGGCTGACAAACCGCACCCAAACAATTTGAAGCGTTGGCAGACTTGCGGACAGGTACTTTGCGGTCGCATCCAGAACGGAGAAACAAAGGCAAGCAAGAATAATCAGCCCGATCCCGGCAATTGGAGCCGTGGTATTGGCACCGCCGCCATCATTTTGTCCTTGACCCGAGACTGCAGACATCGCCAGTTGACCTTTTTAAAATGCTGCAGTTGGTGTTGAAGAGAACCAAAAACGCAGATAACGGCCCTGCCTCGGCTTAGGGAAACAGGTGCAGGGCCACAAGGATACAAGATGCCAGTTGCAGGAATTGAAACATGGCTGGGCTGCCTCACCGTGACAGAAACCGATGGCGCCATCACCGACCTACAATGGAATGGTGAGCCAAGCCAAGCGGAAACGCCGCTTCTGCGAGAAACTATCCGGCAGTTGTCAGCCTATTTGGAGGGAGACTTGAAAAACTTCGATTTGCCTCTGAGCCCCAAAGGCGGTGATCTGCATCAGGCCGTATTCAAGGCCATGCTGGAGATCCCGTACGGCGAGACACGAACATATGGCGACCTGGCCCGTGACCTGGACACTTATGGGCAACCGATCGGTCAAGCCTGCGGCGCCAACCCGATCCCGGTCATCATCCCATGTCACAGGATTTTGTCTGCCAACGGGCTCGGCGGTTATTCCGGTTCTGGCGGCACTGAGACAAAAATTGCGCTTCTCAAACTCGAGGGCGGCTTTCCTTTTTTGATTTAGCCCGCATTCTGAGGCTTACGCGTTAAAGAAAGAGCGTCGCGGACATAACCAGAAGTGCAAGGACAAGCCAAAATGCCAAGGCTTTGTTCTGAGAATTATACCGGGAAGTATCTGAGCGCCGCCCAATATTCATATTGAATGGATTTCGCGGTCCGCTGCGCCCAAGAGAAGCCGTCGAGACCTTATTGAACCGTTTGCGCAGTTCCTCAGCCCGTTTAGCGCCTCGTTCATTGTCGATTGTATGGCCGGACATAACCGCCCTCTCTTTCTCCTTGAAATTTAGATCGTTCGATTTTGACGTGGGTCGGCTACAAGAAAATTCAAATGAGCGTTTTGTAATCTTTGGCACCAAGACTTCTGTCTTGCTGGGGTCATACAGGCGCACTAGGAAACCGAAACACCAATGCGCGTGACCGGATCCCACATGTCAGTCAGTCCCGACACCAACAAAAATAACGAAAACCACAATGACAACTTGCCGTCTCTTATGGAGGTGACGAAAGTCGCGTCAAAAGTTGGGCTTTTGTCTTTTGGTGGCCCCGCGGCGCAAATCTCGGTGATGCACCAGGAGTTTGTCGAAACCCGTAAATGGCTTTCCGAAGAACGTTTTCTTCATGCCTTGAATTACTGCATGCTTCTGCCCGGTCCGGAAGCCCAGCAACTGGCAACCTATTGTGGCTGGTTGACTGGCAAGACTTTGGGTGGGCTGATCGCCGGTTTGCTATTTATCTTACCCGGCGCTCTCACCATGGCTGTCGTGAGCTATATCTATGCGGCATATGGCGAAACCCAGATTATCAACGCGCTGTTCTACGGCATCAAAGCCGGAGTGCTGGCAATCGTGCTGCAAGCGTTGTTCCGGATTGGCGCAAAGGCACTAAAGACCCGATTAAGCTGGCTACTATGCGGTCTTTCGTTTTGCGCCCTGTTTTTCTTCGCAGTTCCCTTTCCGTTGGTCATCATCACAGCCGGAGCTATCGGGCTTTTCTTTGGCAAGCGGGAAGAAGAAAAAGAGCGGCCGGCAGACACATCGCAGTCTCATCCATCTGCCATCAACACGCTCAAGACGCTCGTAATCGGAGGGTTTGTTTGGCTGACGCCGCCGTTCCTGGCTGCTCTATTGCTGACACCCCAGTCCGTCCTCGTTGATGTTGCAGGTTTCTTTGCAACTCTTGCTGTGGTCAGTTTTGGGGGAGCCTATGCACTCCTCAGTTACATGGCCCAAGTCGCTGTTGACACAAAAGGCTGGTTAACTGCGGGTCAAATGCTGGATGGCCTCGGCCTTGCCGAAACAACTCCGGGCCCACTCATTCTGGTGACGCAATTCGTCGGGTTCCTGGGAGGCTGGCAGAACCCAGGACCGCTCACACCGATAACTATGGCGTTACTCGCAGCAGCAATGACCACCTGGGTAACGTTTGTGCCAAGCTTTTTGTTCGTTTTGGCCGGCGCCCCCTGGATGGAGCGGCTGTATGGGAATGCGTATTTGGCAAGCGCTCTGTCAGCGATCACTGCTGCCGTTGCGGGCACAGTCTTGAACCTTGCAGTATGGTTCGCAATCAATGTCTTGTTTACTGAAACAAAGACCGCGTCGATTGGTCCCGTGACAGTTATTGCACCGACCCCCGGCAGCTTAGACACGATCCTTTTCGCGATCGCCGTTGCCGCCGCCGTGCTTGTTTTTTGGGCTAAGTGCGGAATGTTCACAGTGATCGGAACAACGGCCGCCCTCGGTCTGGCCGCAAGAATGCTGACCAGCTAAAAATCACTTGGTTTTAGATTGTGGCGCTGAGCGCACCCTATCAAGCGGCAGTCAATTCCTTATTGGCTTTGCTCGCTGTGTCCGCTTCGTCGGGTTCCAGATCTTCGTCGTGATCCGGGTCATCATCAACCGAGACAGACATATTTTTTTCAACCTGCCGCAAAAGCTTGCGCAGTTTCTTACGATCCTTGTCTTCGATGCCCGCCATCGCCTCACGTTCCAAGCGCTTCCAGGCTTTATCGACAGAGACAACCAGGTCCCGGCCAGTTTCTGTCAGATAGACACGTGCAAGGCGGCCGTCTGAATCTGACACCTGACGGCGGACATACCCCTGACTGGAGAGCCGGGTAACCATTTTGGTGACCGTCGGCGGCTGAACCCCAAGGGCCAAAGCAAGCTGGCTCATCGTCCGGCCGTCGGCATCCGCCAAAACCTTCAAAACAAGCTCTTGCCCTGGATGCAAACCGATCCGCATCAGATGCGCACCCGACCGGGCGCGCTGTGCTTTGGCGGCCTGTAACAGCCGGAATGTAATGCTCTTTTTGTAGTTGAAAGGCATTAAGGGATCCCCGAACGCAGATTCATTCAAATCGTTCATCTTGAACGGGGGAAACCTAACCAAGTTATTTAACCGTCAAATGACAGTCTGAATATCGACATCCCACAAGCGTGATCTGCGCATAAAACTTGCCGCAGCTCAGAAGCCTTGGAAGGGCAGTTTCACGTCAGCTCGGCTCAAGCGTCTCTTCAGGTGAACGTATGATCTCAAGGCCGCGGCAGCACTGACTGTCATTGAAACCCATGGCGGATATTATCTCATTCCTGGAAGCACTTTTGCCATTGAGCCTGACGATCGTGATCGCAGGTGGGTTGGGTGGCATCGCTGCATTTCTAACCACATCAAAGACCGCTTCTACGCAGGTTCGGTTCGGTATGGCCGGTTTTGCGATGGTCGGTATCATCGCCGCTTTCACTGTTCCCCTTTTCCTGTCACTTCTACAATCGAACATCCTGAACGAAGTTAAAAACGGCGAAAACACTGAGGCCTATCTCATTTTTGGAGGCTTCTGCATATTGGCCGGTTTCTCGGCAAAGGCCTTTCTGTCGACATTGTCGGATCGCGTCATCAACGAGCTGACTAACAAGATGGCAGACAGCCAACAGCGCGCGGAAGTTCAAATTCAGGAGCTAAAGGACAATCTCGCCTATAAACTACAAAAGGAAGAAGCCGCAGTTATTGATCAAAACAGTCCTCTGCCGCCAAAACTCGGCCAAACAGGCCGGTCGCTGAGCGATCTTGAGAAAACGGTCTTAAGCGCATTGGGCGATTTGGCAGTCCGGACAATAGACGGCATTTCCCAGGATTGTGGGATCACAAATAACCAGGCAGAAGACGCCATCGCGAAACTGATCGACCGCAAGCTTGCCACCCACCATTCACCTTTCGGAACTCGCCGGAGGCTTGTTTCACTCACAGAAGATGGTCTCGAATTGGCAGCCCGTCTTGCCACCGGTGCAATACTCTAGCATCACGCTGGTATCATGAATGCCGCAGAAGGTGTCTTCAGGCAAAAAGCGATCCTGCTGCTTGTTGCAAGTCATTCGCCCGCTCCAAAGCTGCTTGGTACGCCTCTATTGCACTGGCGTCAGGTCGGTTACGCGAGGAGCGGCTAGTATCGTCCTCATTGTCGGAATTGGCGTCGCCCGATGATTCTGCCTCATTGGCACTGGCCACATTTTCAGATGGGTTATTCCTGCTCGCCGAGCTGTTCTCAACACCCGAGACTTCTGATGTTTCATCGCCGCGCAACTCTTCCAGCTTTTGTTGACGCAGCTCAGCTTGAGCCTCAGACAATTGCGAACGTGCCTGTTGCGCAACTCTAAGGTCTTGGCCAGAGGGTTCGGCCGGGGCCAGAGCAGCGCTGATCACCACGCGCATCTTCCGGATCGTTGCCTCAGGTGTGCGTTCTGTTGAGGTATCGATCTGAACCTCACCGCCAACGGCATAACGCTTGCCGTCAGGGCCTTGCTGGAAGGTGTAGGTCGGCGCACTTGCATAAGCACCGCCCACCCGGGCATGAGCCTGCTCGTGTGCTCGGACTTCACGGTCTCTTTGCTTCAGTTCCTGAACCTGTTTTTCTTCGCCCTCCGTCAGGCCATCTCCATCTGCATCGTCGTCCGGCTCTGTCTGCTGTGCCGCATCCTGACCAGAAGACGCAGGGTTAGCAGGCAATTGCGCGCCGGCTGATTGCGCTGCACCAGCACTCACAGTATCGCCGGACTTCTGAGATTGGTCCTGGCCACTTTCTTCAGATAATTGGCGCCCATTACCTAACGGTTCCGCCTGGGATTTTCGGCGCGCTGGGGCGTCCGATTCATCGGTTTCTTGCAAGGCAAGGATTGCTTGCGGCGTTAAAAGGGTGGTCGCCCCCGCCCGGACAGCAATAGCCCTTGGGCTCGCCTGACTGTCGCGCACAGCACCACCGTCCCGGTTCTGGGCTGTCTCCTCAGAACCGGGAGCCGCGTCACCAGCGACACCGCTGCTTCTCAATAGGTTCGCCGGCGTGTTGGATAAAAGTGCGCCGATCATCGGGCCATATATCCCCGAAAAACATCGCCAATTTGTTAATTTGCATTAAGAATTCGAGATCAAAACTTCGCGAGGATTATTCGGCGCCCATTTTCGTCAGACACCAGAAAATCGGGTATCAAGAAGGCGAGACTTAGAATCAGGATACCAAGAATGCTGCCCGAACGTTTCTGGCATGAGATGACAACAGAGGACTTCAAAGGTGCCGGCACCGAAGACTGGATCGCAGTCCTGCCTGTGGCGGCAATTGAGCAGCATGGGCCACATTTGCCACTCTCGACGGACACTACGCTCGCCGAGGGTCAGATCCAACGGGTAATTGAGCTTCTTCCTAAGCACCTTCCAGTGACATTCCTTCCTGTACAGACTATCGGAAAATCAGACGAACACATCGATTATCCGGGAACCCTTACGCTCACCTGGGACACCCTTACCAATTGCTGGATAGAGATCGGTGAGTCGGTCGCCCGTACCGGAATACGGAAACTGGTTATCATCAATTCCCACGGCGGTAATGTTCCCGTGATTGATATTGTGAGCCGGGAACTGCGCATTCGGCACGACATGTTTGTGCTTGGAACGAACTGGCTCCGCTTTGGACAGCCAGAAGGTCTTTTTCCGGAGGACGAATTTACCTACGGCATCCACGGCGGTGACATTGAAACGTCGCTCATGCTTGCTATCCGGCCTGATTTAGTGCGGATGGAACTTTCACAGGACTTCTCATCGGAACAACAGAATTTTCTCAAAGAATTTAGACATTTAAGAGGGCACGGGAAGGCCCAGTTCGGCTGGAAAGCACAAGACCTCAACCCGCACGGCACTCAAGGCAACGCTTCTGCAGCGACCGTAGAAAAGGGGCAGCAATCACTGAATCACGCGGCTCACGCCTTTATCGAACTCTTAGAAGATGTGCAAAGTTATGATCTTCAGCGGCTTAAGCACCGTTAATAAATGAACGACTTCCCAACGTATATTTCACAACGGAAAGTATACTGAGTAATGTTCAGAATGCTTTTCGCGATTGCTATAAATTGGATTTTTCCAACAACGACAAGCAGTTGACGGTGGTTAAATTCAGTTCCACAGTGTGAGGGGATTTGCGGATTGTAACATAGAGCATCTATGAACCTTTCAATCAGGCAGCTTGCGACCTTTCGGGAAGTCATGCGGTGCGGATCAATATCTGAAGCCGCACGAACGCTTGGGCGAACGCAACCGGCCATCAGTTCAACGATATCCGGCCTGGAAACCGAACTCGAACTCAAACTTTTTGTCAGGGAACAGGGTCGGCTTGTGCCCACACCCGAAGCTGAATTCTTCCTAGAGGAAGCGGACGCTATTCTGAAGCGCCTCGAAATTTCCAAGCGTACCTTGCGTGGACTTGCCAATCGAGAACAAGGTCAGCTGCGTATCGCTTGTATTCCGGAAGTAGCGGAAGACTTTTTGCCTGATGTAATATCACGTTTTTTGTCCGATAAGACAAAAGTGAATATCGCGCTAGCCAGCAAGTCTTCTTCAGAAATCGAAGACCTGATCGCAGCGCAACACTTTGACATCGGGATTGCTGAAACCCCCAGGATTAGGAGTTCTTTTGATCAAGTTGATTTCGAACTGGAGTGCATGTGTGCACTTTCCTCTTCAGATCCACTGGCATCTAAAGAAGTTATCACACCGGCCGATCTCGATGGGTACCCGCTTGCTCTGCTCCATCCAGAACACCGCAGTCACAAGCAAACCTTGGATCGGTTTCGTGATACTGGCGTCCAATTAAATCAACGATTTGAACTCCAAACATCCAAACCTGGTCTAAAGTTCGTGGAAGCTGGCCTTTGTGCGCTCATTTGCGATATGGTGACAGCATTCAAAACTCAAGAAATATACAAGCATGGTTTTGGTCCTCCACTGATAGTCTTCAGACCCTTTCGGCCTCGGATCCAAAACAATCTGTCCATACTGACTCCGACCCATAGACCGATATCTATCGTGGCTAAGGAATTTTCCGATACGCTTGGCGAACGCATTTCCGAAATACGGGCAGCAATGATTAGGCCGGTTTCTTGATGTTCGAATGAATTTTTAGCTAGGATTGGGGCAACCTGAAAATGGGCGGCCGAGACCCAATCATTTCCGGAAATATCGCCTTAGCATTTACCCTTTTGTTTGAGCGGATTGGGGTTTTGGCCTCTGCGAGGAGTTCCGTGCGCCCACCACAACGCGCATATCCCCGCTAAAGAGCGAGGTTTTGTTTATTTTGTTGGGATTTGGTTGCGGGAGTAGGATTTGAACCTACGACCTTCAGGTTATGAGCCTGACGAGCTACCGGACTGCTCCATCCCGCG
>MLAX01000009.1 GCA_001890945.1 Alphaproteobacteria bacterium AO1-B | reverse complement strand
AGGCGACAACGTCTCTGTTGACGTTGAGCTGATCGTGCCGATCGCCATGGAAGACGGTCTGCGCTTCGCGATCCGCGAAGGTGGCCGCACCGTCGGCGCCGGCGTCGTCGCCTCAATCATCGAATAAGATGAGTTTTTGATTGCCGGGCTTCGGCCCGGCAATCTTGTCTTCAAATCACTTGATTACCATGTGTTTGAAGCGTATCAGGAGCTGGTCCTCAAAGAGGATCATCTGAAGGGGTATAGCTCAGCTGGTAGAGCGACGGTCTCCAAAACCGTAGGTCGCGGGTTCGAACCCTGCTGCCCCTGCCACTTTTGCTCTTGATTAATTGGCCTCGAGGGCTTAAAGAGTTTCCTCGAGTGAGGCGCGCAGAGTTTTCTGCGCGCCCACTCGTATTTAACGGACCGGAATCGGAATGGCGAAGACCAATCCCTTTAAATTCATCCAAGAAGTGCGCTCCGAAACGTCCAAGGTGACGTGGCCGACGCGCAAGGAAACAGCTGTGACCACCGTTATGGTGTTCATCATGGTGATGATCGCATCGATTTTCTTTCTCGTTGCGGATCAGCTGATGAGCCTTGGCATCGGTTACATTCTCGGGGTTGGCGGTTAAGCCGCCGCTGGTCTGTCTAAAGACAAGAACAACAAACGGAACTGAGATCTATGGCCAAGCGCTGGTACATTGTGCACGCCTATTCGAATTTCGAGAAGAAGGTCGCCGAGTCCATTCGCGAAAAGGCTGAGCAGAAAGGGTTGTCCGATCTGTTCGAGGAAATTCTGGTTCCTATGGAAAAGGTAGTGGAAGTGCGCCGCGGCCGGAAAGTCGACGCTGAGCGCAAGTTCTTCCCAGGTTATGTCCTTGTGAAAATGGATATGACCAATGAGGCGTTCCACTTGATCAAGGATACGCCGAAAGTGACTGGCTTTTTGGGTGCGGATCAAAAGCCGATGCCGATCCCGGAAAAAGAAGCTTTGCGGATTATCAATCAGGTTCAAGAGGGCGTTGATCGGCCGAAGCCGTCCGTCAGCTTTGAAGTTGGCGAGCAGGTTCGTGTTTCTGATGGTCCGTTTGCGTCTTTCTCTGGTCTTGTCGAGGAAGTCGACGATGAGCGGGCGCGCCTCAAGGTTGCTGTGTCCATCTTTGGTCGGGCAACGCCAGTTGAATTGGAATTCGGTCAGGTCGACAAGCTCTGACTGTTTGCCGCCCCGCGGGGCGGGGTGAGTGCCGGACGCGAATTGTCCGGAATTAAGTCGGTGGCAGGTTCATGCACTCTTCGCCGGGTGCTTTGACGGGCCACACCACCAACTCCCAGATGGTCAAATTGCCGTTTGGCCATGCATGATTGGAGAAAACTATGGCGAAGAAGATCGAAGGCTTCCTGAAGCTTCAGGTGCCGGCAGGCTCTGCGACCCCGTCCCCGCCCATCGGGCCGGCACTTGGTCAGCGTGGTCTGAACATCATGGAATTCTGTAAAGCGTTCAACGCGCAGACGCAGGATGTTGAAAAGGGTGCTCCGTGCCCGACTGTGATCACATACTACACCGACAAGTCCTTCACCTTCGAAGTGAAGACTGCTCCGGTCTCCTTCTTCTTGAAGAAAGCTGCGAAGCTGCAGAAGGGTTCCCAGACCCCGGGCCGCGGAACGGTTGGTTCCGTATCCAAGGCGCAGGTCAAGGAAATCGCGGAAGCGAAAATGAAGGACCTGAACGCCAACGACATCGACGCAGCGATGCTGATGGTTGAAGGCTCCGCCCGCTCCATGGGCCTTGAGGTAACGGAGTAAGATCATGGCGAAGGTTGGAAAACGCATTTCTGCAGCACGTGAAGGCATCGACCGGAACAAGCTGTACTCCCTGAACGAAGCCATCAGCCTCGTTAAGGGTCGCTCCAAGACCAAGTTCGACGAAACTGTCGAAGTTGCGATCAACCTCGGCGTTGACCCGCGCCACGCTGACCAGATGGTTCGTGGTGTGTGCGTTCTGCCGAACGGCACCGGTAAGAGCGTCAAGGTTGCAGTGTTTGCACGCGGCGACAAGGCTGAAGAAGCTAAAGCTGCTGGTGCAGACGTCGTTGGCGCAGAAGAGCTGGTTCAGGAAGTTCAGGGCGGCAAGATCGATTTCGATACCGTCATTGCAACTCCGGACATGATGCCGCTGGTCGGTCGTCTCGGTAAGGTCCTCGGCCCGCGTGGCATGATGCCGAACCCGAAAGTCGGCACCGTGACCCCGGACGTCACCAAGGCTGTGAACGATGCAAAAGGAGGCGCTGTTCAGTTCCGCGTTGAAAAGGCCGGTATCGTCCACGCTGGTGTTGGCAAAGTGTCGTTCTCTGAAGACAAGATCTCTGAGAACATCAAGGCTCTGCTCGACGCTGTTCAAAAAGCTAAGCCGACTGGCGCAAAAGGCACCTACATGAAGCGTGTCGCCGTGTCCTCCACGATGGGCCCGGGCGTTAAAGTCGACCTCGCGAGCGTTGCTGGCGAATAATCCGGTCATGCCGGATTGAACAAGAATTTCAGCCCTTGGGCTGAATAGATCCGGCGGTTCGCCGCCGGATTGCCCTGTCCGAGACTGCAGGTGCCGGGAAACCGGCTTAAGCCGTAACAGGCCTGCATAGATGGGTGAGAACCGAATTCTCCGCGGCAAGCGGGTAACCGGTTCGAACCAGACCTTGCCGACACTTTTTGAGTGCAGGTGAGGGGACAGGACCCTGAGCGTCGTCTCTGCAGGCGGTTCCGGGTTCGGGACCACCGCACAGGCGGCAAGGTAAACCGGTGGTGATTTTCGCCATCAAATGGAGAAGGCAAGTGGAAAGAGCGGAAAAGCAAGAGTTCGTGACATCCTTCAACGCCGAGCTGGCTGACACCGGCGTCGTTGTCGTCGCGCACTATGCAGGTCTTTCGGTTGCACAGATGACGGCCCTTCGGTCGTCCGTACGTGAAGCCGGCGGTTCTGTAAAAGTCGCAAAAAACCGCCTTGTGAAACTCGCCCTCAAAGGCACTGACCTTGAGCACATCTCCGACCTGCTCCAGGGCCCGACCGTACTCGTCTATTCCGACGACCCGGTTGCAGCACCGAAAGCAGCTGTCGAATTCGCTAAGGCCAACGCTCAGTTGGAAATCCTTGGTGGTGCTCTTGGAACGACAAACCTGAACCCGGAAGGGGTCAAGTCTCTGGCAACAATGCCGTCGCTCGACGAGCTGCGTGCAAAGCTGGTTGGCATGATCCAGACCCCGGCATCGCGCATCGCACAGGTTGTCAACGCACCGGCCGGGCAGCTCGCCCGCGTCTTCGGCGCGTACGCCAAGAAGGACGAGGCCGCATAAGGCGCCCCCAAACACTGTCTAATGAACCCAGATACTGGTTCGAACTGAAGGTAATGAAAAATGGCTGATCTTGAAAAGCTCGTAGAAGAACTGTCCGCACTGACCGTTATGGAAGCTGCTGAACTGTCCAAGCTTCTGGAAGAGAAGTGGGGCGTTTCTGCTGCTGCTCCGGTTGCAGTTGCTGCTGCTGCTGGTGGTGGCGATGCAGGTGCTGCTGCTGAAGAGAAGACAGAATTCGACGTCATCCTGGCTTCTGCTGGTGACAAGAAAATCAACGTCATCAAAGAAGTCCGCGCAATCACCGGTCTTGGCCTGAAAGAAGCTAAAGAGCTCGTCGAAGGTGCTCCGAAAGCTGTCAAGGAAGGCGTTGCCAAGGACGAGGCTGAAGAGCTGAAGAAGAAGCTGGAAGAAGCTGGTGCTTCTGTCGAGCTGAAGTAATTAAGGCGAAAACGCCTTATACGGTCCCGGGGTTGCCCGGGACCGCTTTTCGCCCCGGCGGGTCTGACCCGTTTCCGGGGCAAACGTCCCACTAGGGGCCTGTTTTGCCTGATGAGTACGCAGGCAGGGTCCCTGGATCCAAAGTCCGATCAATTCTTCTCATGTGCACAGAAGATTGATCTTGTTTGGTGGACGGTTTTCCGAAGCGCCCGGGCAGAGGCCCGATTGGACAAGGGGCGTTTCGGGAAGCCGTTTTCCGGCCGATACGAGGAGCGACAATGACCCAAACGTTCAACGGTCGCAAAAAGGTCCGCAAATATTTCGGATCTATCCGCGATGTCGCGGCGATGCCCAATCTCATCGAGGTGCAGAAAGCCTCTTACGACCAATTCCTTCAGGTCGATGAGATGCCGGGTGGCGGCCGCAAAGATGAAGGCCTTGAAGCGGTCTTCCAGTCCGTATTTCCAATCTCCGATTTTGCGGGCACTTCCCTTCTGGAATTTGTTTCCTACGAATTTGAAGCTCCAAAATACGACGTAGATGAGTGCCGCCAGCGCGACATGACCTATGCAGCACCGCTGAAGGTCACCCTGCGCCTCATCGTGTTCGACGTTGACGAAGATACCGGCGCAAAGTCCGTCAAAGACATCAAGGAACAAGATGTCTACATGGGCGACATGCCGTTCATGACCGACAACGGTACGTTCATTGTGAACGGCACCGAACGCGTGATCGTGTCCCAGATGCACCGCTCTCCGGGCGTGTTCTTCGATCACGACAAGGGCAAGACCCATTCTTCCGGTAAACTGTTGTTTGCTGCGCGCGTGATCCCGTACCGCGGCTCCTGGCTCGACATCGAGTTCGACGCCAAGGACATCGTCCATGCGCGCATCGACCGCCGCCGGAAAATCCCGGTTACATCACTGTTGATGGCACTTGGCCTGGACGGTGAGGAAATCCTCAACACGTTCTACAAACAGGTTGAGTACACCCGTCAGAAAGACGCTTCCTGGCGCATGCCGTTTGACGGTGAGCGCCTGAAGGGGACAAAAGCCTCTTATGATCTGATCGATGCCGACAGCGGCGATGTCGTTGTGGAAGGTGGCCGCAAGATTACCGCCCGCACGATCAAGCAGCTGGCGGAAAAGGGTGTCACCGCACTCAAAGTGACCGACGAAGACCTCCATGGCCAGTATCTGGCAGAGGACATCGTCGACATGAAAACCGGTGAAATCTATGCAGAGGCAGGTGAAGAAATCACCGGTAAGCTGCTGGAAGAACTGGTTGACCGTGGGTATCACGACCTGACCATTCTTGACATCGACCATGTCAACACCGGCCCGTACATCCGCAACACGCTGAACGTCGACAAGAACGAGTCCCGCGAAGACGCGCTGTTCGACATTTACCGTGTGATGCGTCCGGGTGAACCGCCCACCATCGACACGGCCGAAGCGATGTTCCAGTCGCTCTTCTTTGACGACGAACGCTATGATCTGTCCGCGGTTGGCCGTGTGAAGATGAACATGCGTCTCGACGTTGACGCTGAAGACACCGTTCGTGTTCTGCGCAAGGAAGACATCCTGGAAGTCATCCGGGTTCTTCTGGAGCTGCGCGACGGCAAAGGCGACATCGACGACATCGACAACCTGGGCAACCGCCGTGTTCGCTCTGTAGGCGAGTTGATGGAAAACCAGTACCGCGTTGGTCTTTTGCGTATGGAACGTGCGATCAAGGAGCGGATGAGCTCTGTCGAGATCGACACAGTCATGCCGCAGGATCTGATCAACGCGAAACCGGCTGCAGCTGCTGTTCGTGAATTCTTCGGATCCTCGCAGCTGTCGCAGTTCATGGACCAGACCAACCCGTTGTCGGAAGTCACTCACAAGCGCCGCCTCTCGGCTCTTGGACCGGGCGGCTTGACCCGTGAGCGTGCAGGCTTCGAAGTCCGCGACGTTCACCCGACACACTACGGCCGTATATGCCCGATTGAGACCCCGGAAGGTCCGAACATCGGTCTGATCAACTCTCTCGCAACGTTCGCCCGTGTGAACAAGTACGGCTTCATTGAGAGCCCGTACCGCAAGGTGAAAGACGGCGTTGTCACCAACGAAGTCGTTTATCTTTCGGCCATGGAAGAAGCGAAACACTATGTTGCGCAGTCCAACGCCGAATATGATGACGAAGGCCGGTTCACAACAGAGCTGATCACCTGCCGCCATGCTGGCGAAAACATGATGGTTCCGTCCGACAAGGTCGACCTCATGGATGTTTCGCCGAAGCAGCTCGTGTCGGTTGCGGCATCGCTTATTCCGTTCCTGGAAAACGATGACGCGAACCGCGCACTGATGGGCTCGAACATGATGCGTCAGGCCGTGCCGCTGGTACGTGCCGAGGCACCGTTCGTTGGTACCGGCATGGAGTCTGTCGTGGCTCGGGATTCCGGTGCGGCGATCGGTGCCCGCCGGGCGGGTGTTGTTGACCAGGTAGATGCGACACGTATCGTTATCCGGGCAACTGAAGAGCTGGATCCTGGCCGGTCAGGTGTCGACATCTACCGCCTTCAGAAGTACCAGCGTTCCAACCAGAACACCTGTATCAACCAGCGTCCGCTGGTGCGGGTGGGTGATCGCGTCCACAAAGGCGATATCATCGCCGACGGTCCGTCCACCGATCTCGGTGATCTGGCACTCGGCCGGAACGTGCTCGTCGCGTTCATGCCGTGGAACGGCTACAACTTCGAGGATTCCATCCTTCTGTCCGAGCGCATCGTGTCTGACGATGTCTTCACCTCCATCCACCTCGAAGAGTTTGAGGTGATGGCCCGTGATACTAAGCTTGGCCCGGAAGAAATCACCCGCGATATTCCGAACGTTTCTGAAGAAGCGCTGAAGAATCTCGACGAGGCAGGTATCGTGTACATCGGTGCCGAGCTTCATCCGGGCGACATCCTCGTCGGCAAGATCACACCGAAGGGCGAAAGCCCGATGACGCCGGAAGAAAAACTTCTGCGCGCGATCTTCGGTGAGAAAGCCTCTGACGTCCGTGACACGTCCCTGCGCTTGCCGCCGGGTGTTTCCGGGACCGTTGTTGAAGTTCGTGTTTTCAACCGCCACGGCGTTGAAAAAGACGAGCGTGCGATGGCGATCGAGCGCGAAGAAATCGAACGTCTTGCAAAAGACCGGGATGACGAGCAGGCGATCCTTGACCGCAACGTCTATGGCCGTCTGGCCGAGATGCTGATGGACAAGACTGCAGTTGCTGGTCCGAAGGGCTTCAAGAAGGACACTGTGCTGACCGGGGACGTTCTCAACGACTTCCCGCGCTCTCAGTGGTGGCAGTTTGCCACTGACGACGAGAAGTTCATGTCCGAGATCGAAGCTCTGCGCGGTCAGTATGACGACAGCCGGAAGCGTTTGGAGCAGCGGTTCATCGATAAGGTCGAGAAGCTGCAGCGCGGTGACGAATTGCCGCCAGGCGTCATGAAGATGGTCAAGGTCTTCGTTGCCGTGAAGCGCAAGCTTCAGCCGGGCGACAAGATGGCCGGCCGTCACGGTAACAAGGGCGTGGTCTCCAAGATCAACCCGTGTGAAGACATGCCGTTCCTGGAAGATGGCACGCACGTCGACATCGTTCTCAATCCGCTCGGCGTTCCGTCGCGCATGAACGTTGGTCAGATCCTTGAAACCCATATGGGTTGGGCCTGCCGCGGCATGGGCTTGCGCATCGGCGAAATGTACGATGAGTACCGCAAGACCGGTGAGATTGAGAAGCTTCGTGGCAAGGTCATCGAGATCTACGGCGACAACATGAAGGGTGATGCGGTCAAGGAGTTTGACGACGAAGGTGTCGTGAAACTGGCCGAGCAGCTGAAGAAGGGCGTGTCCATTGCGACGCCGGTCTTTGACGGCGCCCGAGAGCCTGATGTTGTTGATGCGCTGAAGATCGCAGACTTCGACACCAGCGGTCAGTCGACTTTGTTCGATGGCCGGACCGGTGAAGAGTTCGACCGCAAGGTGACCGTGGGCTATATCTATATGCTCAAGCTTCACCACTTGGTCGACGACAAGATCCACGCCCGCTCGATTGGCCCGTACTCGCTCGTCACCCAGCAGCCGCTTGGTGGTAAGGCGCAGTTCGGTGGCCAGCGCTTCGGGGAAATGGAGGTCTGGGCTCTTGAAGCTTACGGTGCAGCTTACACGCTGCAGGAAATGCTGACGGTCAAGTCGGATGACGTTGCCGGCCGTACGAAGGTCTATGAGGCCATCGTTCGCGGTGACGACACCTTCGAGGCGGGTATTCCGGAAAGCTTCAACGTGCTTGTGAAGGAAATGCGGTCCCTGGGTCTCAACGTTGAACTTCAACGGACTGACGCACCCATGATTGGCGAGGAAGAAACTGCAGACGCTGCAGAATAACCCCGCCAACGGACCCCTTTAGACTGAAATGCCGGTTTGGGGGAGGTAAGGAGCACTTACCTCCCGGCCGAGCATCGAAGGAGATGGATCATGAATCATGAGGTCATGAACCTGTTCAACCAGCAGGCTCCCGCACAGACCTTCGACAATATCAAGATCTCTCTGGCCAGCCCGGAGAAAATCTTGTCCTGGTCATTCGGTGAGATCAAAAAGCCGGAAACCATCAACTACCGGACGTTCAAGCCGGAGCGTGATGGTCTTTTCTGCGCGCGCATCTTTGGCCCGATCAAGGACTACGAATGTCTTTGCGGCAAATACAAGCGCATGAAATACAAAGGCGTCATCTGCGAAAAGTGTGGTGTTGAAGTCACGCTTTCCCGTGTACGCCGTGAACGCATGGGTCACATCGAGCTTGCAGCTCCGGTGGCGCACATCTGGTTCCTGAAGTCGCTGCCGAGCCGCATCGGTTTGCTGCTCGACATGACACTGAAGGATCTGGAACGCGTTCTGTACTTCGAAAACTATGTCGTTCTGGAGCCCGGTCTGACCCCACTCAAGCAGCACCAGCTTCTGTCTGAAGAAGATTACGTTGCTGCCCAGGACGAGTACGGCGAAGACGCCTTCACCGCGATGATCGGTGCAGAAGCGATCCGCGAGATCCTGATGTCGATGGATCTAGAGCGCGAGTCTGAAAAGCTCCGCCAGGAGATTGCTGAAGCAACGACAGAGCTGAAGCCGAAGAAACTGGCCAAGCGCCTGAAGGTCATTGAAGCCTTCATGGAATCCGGCAACCGTCCGGAGTGGATGATCATGACCGTTGTTCCGGTCATCCCGCCGGATCTGCGTCCGCTGGTTCCGCTCGATGGTGGCCGGTTCGCAACGTCGGATCTCAATGATCTGTACCGCCGCGTGATCAACCGGAACAACCGTCTGCGCCGCCTGATGGAACTGCGTGCTCCGGACATCATCATCCGGAACGAGAAGCGCATGCTTCAGGAGTCTGTTGACGCCCTGTTCGACAACGGCCGCCGCGGCCGCGTCATCACCGGTGCCAACAAGCGTCCGCTGAAGTCTCTGTCCGACATGCTGAAAGGCAAGCAGGGCCGCTTCCGTCAGAACCTTCTTGGTAAGCGCGTTGACTATTCCGGCCGTTCGGTGATCACCGTGGGTCCGGAACTCAAGTTGCACCAGTGTGGTCTGCCGAAGAAAATGGCGCTTGAGCTGTTCAAGCCGTTCATCTATTCGCGCCTCGACGCCAAGGGGTTCTCTTCAACTGTCAAGCAGGCGAAGAAGCTCGTAGAAAAAGAGCGTCCGGAAGTCTGGGATATCCTGGATGAGGTGATCCGCGAGCACCCGGTTCTCCTGAACCGTGCGCCGACGCTTCACCGTCTTGGCATTCAGGCGTTCGAACCGACCCTGATCGAAGGCAAGGCGATCCAGCTGCACCCGCTCGTTTGTTCCGCGTTCAACGCTGACTTCGACGGTGACCAGATGGCTGTTCACGTTCCGCTGTCGCTCGAAGCACAGCTGGAAGCGCGGACGCTGATGATGTCCACGAACAACATTCTGCACCCGGCAAACGGTGGCCCGATCATCGTGCCGTCGCAGGATATCGTTCTCGGTCTCTACTATCTGTCGATCATGGCAGAGAAAGAGCCGGGCGAGGGCATGGCTTTCTCCGATATCGGCGAAATCCACCATGCGCTGGCCAACAAGGTCATCACGCTGCACACGAAGATCAAGGGCCGGTTCCGTTCGGTGGATGCCGAAGGCAACCCGACTTCCGATATCTTCGAGACAACACCGGGCCGGATGCTGATTGCAGAACTTCTGCCGAAGCATCACGAAGTGCCGTTCGATGTTGCCAACAAGCTGATGACCAAGAAGGACATCTCCAAGATGATCGACACGGTTTACCGTGCTTGCGGTCAGAAGGAGACGGTTATCTTCTGTGACCGGATCATGCAGCTTGGCTTCAAGAACGCCTGTAACGCCGGCATCTCCTTCGGCATGGACGACATGGTTATCCCGGACACCAAGCAGAAGCTGGTTGGGGAAACCGCGGCGCTCGCGACCGAATACGAGCAGCAGTACAATGACGGTCTGATCACCCAGGGCGAGAAGTACAACAAGGTTGTCGACGCCTGGGCGAAATGTACCGACAAGATTGCTGACGAGATGATGGCCCGCATTAAAGCGGTCCAGATCGATGAGGAAACCGGACGCCAGAAGCCGATGAACTCGGTTTACATGATGTCCCACTCCGGTGCGCGTGGTTCGCCTCAGCAGATGAAGCAGCTGGCCGGTATGCGTGGTCTTATGGCCAAGCCGGACGGGTCCATCATCGAGAATCCGATCATCTCGAACTTTAAAGAAGGTCTCTCGGTTCTCGAGTACTTCAACTCCACCCACGGTGCCCGTAAGGGTCTTGCCGATACGGCGTTGAAGACTGCGAACTCCGGTTACCTGACCCGCCGTCTCGTGGACGTTGCGCAGGATTCCATCATCCTTGAACCGGATTGTGGCTCTGAGCGCGGCATCACCGTGGCGCCGATTGTTGACGCCGGTAACGTCATTGCCTCCCTCGGCATGCGTGTTCTCGGCCGGACAACGGCGGAAGACGTCATCAATAACGCCACCGGCGAAGTGATCGTTCCGAAAGGACGTCTCATCGACGAGAAGGACGTTGATGCGATCGAAGCGGCGAAAGTTCAGCAGATCAAGATCCGCTCGGTTCTGACCTGTGAAACGGAAACCGGCGTGTGCGCGACCTGCTACGGCCGTGACCTTGCACGTGGTACTCCGGTGAACATGGGTGAAGCTGTTGGCGTGATCGCCGCGCAGTCGATCGGTGAGCCGGGCACCCAGCTGACCATGCGGACGTTCCACATCGGTGGTACGGCGCAGGTTGTCGACTCATCGTTCATCGAGTCCAACGTCGACGGTACTGTCAAGATCCGGAACCGCTCTGTACAGCGCGACTCGGAAGGCAACCTGATTGCCATGGTTCGCAACATGTCCATCGTTGTCATCGACAGCGACGGCAATGAGCGTGCCGTGCACCGTGTTGCTTACGGTTCCAAGCTGCATGTCGATGAAGGTGACGCGGTCAAACGCGGTCAGCGGATCGCCGAGTGGGATCCGTACACCCGTCCGATGCTTGCCGAGGTTGACGGCGTCGTGGACTTTGAAGACCTGGTTGACGGGGCTTCTGTTCAGGAAACCGCCGACGAGGCGACCGGTATCACCAAGCGTGTTGTCATCGACTGGCGTTCTTCGCAGCGTGGTGCGGATCTCAAGCCGGCGGTTGTCATCAAGGACGCCAAAGGTTCCGTTGCCAAAAACCAGCGTGGATCCGATGCCCGCTTGATGCTGTCCGTCGACGCGGTTCTCTCGGTTCAGCCGGGTGCATCCGTGAAGGCCGGTGACGTGCTCGCACGTATTCCGCTGGAAAGCGCCAAGACCAAGGACATCACCGGTGGTTTGCCGCGCGTTGCGGAACTGTTCGAGGCTCGCCGTCCGAAGGATCATGCGATCATCGCAGAAATCGATGGTACGATCCGCTTTGGCCGCGACTACAAGAACAAGCGCCGTGTCATCATCGATCCGGCAGAGGAGGGCGCCGAGCCCGTCGAATACCTCATCCCGAAAGGCAAGCACTTCCACCTTCAGGAAGGCGATGCCATTGAAAAGGGTGAATACATTCTCGACGGTAACCCAGCACCACACGACATTCTGGCCGTTAAAGGCGTTGAGGCACTCGCTGCCTACCTCGTCAACGAGATCCAGGAAGTCTATCGTCTGCAGGGCGTTGTGATTAACGACAAGCACATTGAGGTGATTGTCCGTCAGATGCTGCAGAAGGTCGAGATCACCGATCCAGGTGAGACCGAATTCTTCTCAGGTGAGCAGATCGACCGGATCGACTTTGAAGAGGCCAATCAACGGGCCATCGACAATGCCAAGGATCCGGCGAAAGGTACACCGGTTCTGCTCGGGATCACCAAGGCGTCGTTGCAGACACGCTCGTTCTTCTCCGCCGCCTCCTTCCAGGAGACGACCCGCGTTCTTACCGACGCGGCGGTCAACGGCAAGACCGACCCGCTGGTCGGCCTCAAGGAGAACGTCATTGTTGGCCGTCTGATCCCGGCCGGTACAGGCGGGGTCATGAAGCGGATCCGCAAGATTGCAACCCATCGCGACGACCTGATCCAGGAAGCGCAGCGGGCTCAGTCTTCGGAAAGTGCCGCAGAAGGCCTTCTGGAAGACATGACCGGCGCTGCGGAATAAGCTTCGGCAACAGTCAAATCATGAAAGGCCGCCTCCGGGCGGCCTTTCTCGTATCGAACGAGTTAAGGAGGGTTGCCCTCATGAATGACAATGACCTGGAACTGGACCCAGTGGTCTACATCGTCATCGGCCGTGTCTGGCAGGATGAAAATACATCTCCGGATGCAGCGATCACGATCCATGCTCTTTTGACAGCACCAGATGATGACGATGCCGTGCGCAAGACCCTGGAAGCTCTGTCATCGCAAGGCTTCACGGAAGCGGAACTGGATCAAATCGGTGTAATCGACGGTGAACCGGATGAGCCGATCTATGAAGGCGCCTATCATGATGCTCTGTCGGGCAACGTGGCAATTGTCACGCTTGCCGACTAAGACATGGTGTAGGTAGTTCCGTTAGGACAATTAAATAGTATTGTCATCTGTGATTATGTTTTGCCTCCGCCGTCAAAAGCGGAGGCTTATTTTATTAATATTCTGAGTTTTCTTACGGCAAAAATCCACTTTTCGTTTACGTAACTGGAAAACACTAAACCCTGAATTGCAGATAGGAGGTTGTACATGTTTTCTAGAATTTCAGTTGGCATGCGATTGGGCATGCTCATGGGGCTGGTGGTTCTTTGCTTGATCGGAATCCTCGGCGCGGCGGCTTACCAGGATCGCGACCGGTCGTATGCGGAGCGGCGGATTGGCCTGACCCATCTTGTCAATGCGGCCACGAGCACGATTGAGAGTTACCATAAGCGAAGCATAGCCGGAGAGTTCACTGAAGAGCAGGCGCAGGAGTTCGCCAAGGAGGCGATCCGCGGCATGCGCTATGACAATGGCAATTATCTCTTTATCAACCTGCGCGGCGACGCGCTGATCATGCACCCCGCACGGCCGGATCTGGAGGGCATGACCTCACAGGACCTCATTCGTGACTTCGGGTCGTCCAGTTTGCCGACTTTCTATGATATCGTGCAGAGCCAGGGCAGTGGTTTTCATGATTACGTTTGGCGCAGGCCGAATTCCGACGATCCGGCAGGCAAGACGGCATATGTGACGATGTACCAGCCTTGGGAGTGGGTGATCGGGACCGGCGCCTACGTGGATGACATTGAAGCGGCATTTCAAAAGAATCTTGTTTGGCTTGCCGGGATCGCCCTTGGGTTGGTTCTGCTTCTGGCTGTCGCTTCACACGTCCTGATCCAGTCGATTACAAAGCCACTGGCCCGGACGGTCCAGGAAGCTGAAGCGCTTGCAGCCGGTGACACCGAGATCCAGTTCACTGATGCGGACCGCAAGGACGAGATCGGGACAGTGGCGCGGTCGATCGCTGCTTTCCGGGATCGGATTTTTGAACAACAGCGGCTCGCCCGCGAAGCTGCTGAAACGGCAGATGCTCAGACCCGCCGCCAGCATCTGGTGGAAGGTCTTGTGTCGCGGTTTCGCGAAAATGTCTCCCATTTGCTTACCGCGGTTGGTGACCGGATCGGAACTGTGAAGACAACGGCGACCGAATTGTCCGGTCTTGCAAGCGCATCTTCAGAGCGGGCAGCTGGAGCGAGCGGATCAGCGGACTCGGCCAACGGCAGCATTGAGACAACAGCCGCCGCGGCCCAGGAGCTCACTTTCGCAATCCGGGAAATCAACTCGCAGGTGTCCAAAACCACGGAGGGCGTCCAAGGGGCGACGGAAGCTGCGAACAAATCCAGCCAGCGGGTCACCAGCCTGTCCAATGCCGCGATCAAGATCGGTGAGGTGGTCACGCTTATTCAGGCGATCGCCGAGCAAACCAATCTTTTGGCCTTGAACGCGACCATTGAGGCTGCGCGGGCCGGAGAGGCGGGCAAGGGGTTTGCCGTTGTAGCTGCTGAAGTGAAAGAGCTCGCAACACAGACCGCCAAAGCCACGGAAGAAATCAGCAACCAGATTGCTGACATCCAAGGCTCCACCAATGAAGCGGTGGCCGCGATTGACGAGATCACATCCCGCGTGGAGGAAGTTCGCAATTTCACCACAGCGATTGCTGCCTCTATCTCTCAGCAGGAGTCTGCAACAGAGTCGATTGCTCAAAGTGTGGTGCAGGCCGTTGAGCAGACAAAATCGGCCAAATCCGAGATGGAGATGGTTGTGACTTCTGCCCGGGAAACCGACGACGGATCGCTCGTCGTTTTGCGCGGCGCTGATGAAGTCGCTGAATATGCCGAGAAACTTCGCGGTGAAGTCGACACCTTCCTCGATTCTGTCGCTGCTGCGTAGACAGGAACAGGAATGTAACAAGCGGCCCAGGTGCGGGATACGCGCCTGGGCCACGTTTTATCTACGCTTTGCGAGGACTCGCAGCTTCGATATTTGTATTTTCTAATTTCATTTCCTTCTGGCATCCGCTGTTGCCCGAGGCCGCAGCAAGGATACCCGTATTTCGTCCCCACTCAATGCGGCCTTATCCGATGTTGGGCGATGCCTGGTGCATGGCAGGCATGCAAGGGGTAGAATCAAGGTTCGGGATGCGGTGCCGGCCTTTTGTGGTGAGAAAACCGCCAAGAATGGCATGATTTGAATCATTGGCTTAATAATTGATTCACTGCTTGAAATCGGTCGTTCTACCGGTCAAATCACAAACGAACAACAGAAGCTTGGTTGGAGAAATAATCTTACAATCACGCGCGGTTTGGTGGAGAAAAATGACAAGCATTTTTGCGGTTTTGCGGAAATGCGGATTTTCCAACAAATCACTTGACGCAAAGGGTGCATCTGAGTAGGTTCCGCGCATCCCAAGGGCAGGCGGTAAGAGCGAACCCTCCAGCGCTTCTGAAGAGCGCAGGACACAGTCCTCTTAAACGCTGCCGGGTCACATAGGCGAATACGCGTCGATTGCATGACCGCGAGGCAACTCGTGGTCCTCTGGTTTTTCGCAGCGCCGGCCGCTCCAAATGGAGCGCGCGGGCGCGATTCTGCATGTTTGAACACATGCGGCGTCAGCGGGGGACTGCAGTTGCACAAAAGTTTTTGGATGGACAAGGTAAAGGGCACAGAATGCCGACCATCAACCAGTTGATCCGCAAGCCGCGGAAAGATCCGCCGAAGCGGAACAAAGTGCCGGCCATGGAGGCCTGCCCGCAGAAGCGTGGTGTTTGCACCCGCGTATACACAACCACTCCGAAGAAGCCGAACTCGGCTCTGCGTAAAGTGGCGAAAATCCGTCTGACCAACGGCTTCGAAGTCATCGGCTACATCCCGGGTGAAGGTCACAACCTTCAAGAGCACTCGGTTGTGATGATCCGTGGCGGCCGTGTGAAAGACTTGCCGGGTGTCCGCTACCACATCATCCGTGGTGTTCTGGATACCCAAGGCGTCAAAGATCGTAAGCAGCGTCGTTCGAAATACGGCGCGAAGCGGCCGAAGTAAGGAGCACATTAGATGTCCCGTCGTCACCGCGCCGAAAAACGCGAAATCAACCCGGATCCGAAGTTCGGGGATATGGTCGTCACAAAGTTCATGAATTCCATCATGTACGACGGCAAGAAGTCCACTGCAGAGCGCATCGTTTACGGTGCTTTCGACGTGGTCGAGAACAAGACCCGCGAGAACCCGATCGAAGTGTTCCACGCTGCTCTTGAGAACGTTATGCCGCAAGTGGAAGTTCGTTCCCGCCGCGTTGGTGGTGCGACCTACCAGGTTCCGGTTGAGGTTCGTAGCGAACGCCGTCAGGCGCTTGCAATTCGCTGGTTGATCGCAGCTGCGCGCAACCGCAACGAAACCACAATGGTTGATCGTCTGTCCGGCGAATTGCTCGATGCGGCAAACAACCGTGGTACCGCAGTTAAGAAGCGCGAAGACACGCACCGGATGGCAGACGCCAACCGCGCATTCTCGCACTATCGCTGGTAATTTCGACTTTGAAGGGCTGACGCTATGTCGCGCACGCATAAAATCGAGGACTACCGTAACTTCGGCATCATGGCGCACATCGATGCTGGTAAGACGACCACCACCGAGCGGATCCTCTACTACACTGGTAAGAGCCACAAGATCGGCGAAGTTCATGACGGTGCCGCCACCATGGACTGGATGGAGCAGGAGCAGGAGCGTGGCATCACGATCACCTCTGCTGCAACAACCGCGTTCTGGAATGAAAAGCGCCTGAACATCATCGACACCCCGGGCCACGTTGACTTCACCATTGAAGTTGAGCGCTCCCTGCGAGTTCTTGACGGTGCGGTTGCTCTTCTGGACGCAAACGCTGGTGTTGAGCCGCAGACCGAAACTGTTTGGCGTCAGGCCGACAAGTACAACGTCCCGCGGATGATTTTCGTCAACAAGATGGACAAGCTCGGCGCCGATTTCGATCGCTGCTGCGAGATGATCAAGTCCCGTCTTGGCGCAACTCCGCTGGTCATGCAGCTGAACATCGGTGCGGAAAGCGAATTTGCCGGTGTTGTTGATCTGCTGAAGATGAAGGCGCTGATCTGGCAGTCCGAGAACCTCGGTGCTGCTTGGGATGTTGTCGACATCCCGGCTGAACTTGCCGACCGTGCGCAGGAAATGCGTGATGCCCTGATCGAGACTGCTGTCGAGATCGATGAAGAAGCTATGGAAGCTTATCTTGAAGGCGAAGAGCCGTCCTTCGAGAAGATCCAGCAGCTGATCCGCAAGGGCACCATCAACGGTGACTTCGTTCCGGTATTCTGCGGTTCTGCATTCAAAAACAAAGGCGTACAGCCGCTTCTTGATGCAGTTGTTGATTACCTGCCGAGCCCGGTCGAAGTTCCGGCCATTAAGGGTATTGATCCGAAGACCGAAGGCGAAGCGGTACGTAAATCTTCTGATGAAGAGCCGCTCAGCATTCTGGCATTCAAGATCGCTAACGATCCGTTCGTTGGTTCTCTGACGTTCTGCCGCATCTATTCTGGTGTTTTGAACAAGGGTGTTTCCTTGCTCAACACCGTGAAGGATAAGAAAGAGCGCGTCGGCCGGATGATGCAGATGCACTCCAACTCGCGTGAAGACATCGATGTCGCATATGCTGGCGACATTGTTGCGATCGCAGGTCTCAAGGACACCACAACAGGTGACACGCTCTGCGATCCGCTGAAGCCGGTCATCCTGGAGCGGATGGAATTCCCTGAGCCGGTTATCGAGATTGCGGTGGAGCCGAAGACCAAAGGCGACCAGGAGAAGATGGGCCTCGCCCTGAACCGTCTGGCTGCTGAGGATCCGTCCTTCCGGGTAAAGACCGACGAAGAGTCTGGTCAGACCATCATTGCTGGTATGGGCGAATTGCACCTCGACATCCTTGTCGACCGCATGAAGCGCGAGTTCAAGGTTGAGGCGAACATTGGTGCGCCGCAGGTTGCCTACCGCGAAACCATTACCAAAACTGCAGACGTGGACTACACCCACAAGAAGCAGTCTGGCGGTTCCGGTCAATTCGCTCGCATCAAGCTGACGATCGAACCGGCAGAGCCGAACGAAGGCTTCGTCTTCGAGAGCAAGATTGTCGGTGGTAACGTTCCGAAAGAATACATTCCGGGCGTTAGCAAGGGTATCGAAAGCGTCATGTCGTCTGGTCCACTGGCCGGCTTCCCGATGCTCGACATCAAGGCAACCCTCACCGATGGTGCCTACCACGATGTTGACTCCTCGGTCCTTGCGTTCGAGATCGCCGGCCGTGCCGGTTTCCGCGAAGGTATTGCCAAGGCCGGACCTAAGCTCCTTGAGCCGGTCATGAAGGTCGAGGTTGTTACCCCTGAAGATTACATGGGTGACGTGATTGGTGACCTGAACTCCCGCCGCGGCCAGATCGCGGGTACGGAGAACCGGGGCATCGTGACTGTCATCACCGCAATGGTGCCGCTGGCCAACATGTTTGGTTATGTGAACAACCTGCGTTCCATGTCTCAAGGCCGCGCTCAGTACTCGATGGTGTTCGATCACTACGAGCAGGTGCCGCAGGCTGTCGCCGAAGAGGTTCAGGCGAAATACGCCTGATCCCAACCTCTTGAATTAATTAAGAATTAGAGAAACGGAGTACTCCGATGGCGAAGGAAAAGTTTGAGCGCAATAAGCCGCACGTCAACATTGGCACAATTGGCCACGTTGACCACGGCAAGACGACGCTGACCGCTGCAATCACCATGACGCTGGCTGAAGCTGGCGGTG
>CM007608.1 GCA_001890945.1 Alphaproteobacteria bacterium AO1-B | reverse complement strand
GGATTGTTGCCGCGGCCAAGCCGGGGGTGCTCGTTGAGCTGGGTGTTCACGAAGGAGCCTCCTATTGCACCTTCTGTGAGAGCGTGGAGCGCTTCGGGACAAATACGAAGTGTTATGGCGTTGATGCCTGGGAGGGGGATCACCAGGCCGGGTTTTATGGAGATCAGGTTCTAAAGGCGTTGTCTGCCTATCACGACCCGCTTTACAGCTCTTTCTCCACGCTGGTGCAGAAGTGGTTTGCCGACGCGGCCCAAGATTTTAAAGACGGCACTGTAGATCTTTTACATATCGACGGCTTGCACACCTATGACGCGGTGAAAGCGGATTTTGAGGCCTATTTGCCGAAAATGAGCGAGTCGGGCGTGATCCTGTTTCACGACACGGTGGTGCGCCACGGCGACTTCGGCGTCTGGGCACTGTGGGAAGAACTGACCAAGAAGTATCCGCACTTTGAATTCACCCACAGCAACGGCCTCGGTGTTCTGTGTGTGGGTGAGACCCCGCCCCCTGCCCTTGCCTGGCTCTGCGGCCTGAAAGACCCCTTGCGTAGCGAAGTGCGCGATTTCTTTGCCAATATCGGCAACCGGCTGATCTGGGAAACGGAAGAAGGCCGCATTCGCGATCGTTTGACCACGATGGAAAACTCGGTCAATGAGCAGCAAAGCAAAATGCGCTGGGACAACGAGTTCTATAGTTCACTCGTTCAAGGCCGAGTTGACGAAGTCAAAGCTCTGCAGGAAGAAAACCGCCGCCTTTATGCGGACTTCAAAGTACTGGAGGCAAAGGCTGCGGAAACCTATGTCGAGCTCGAACGATCAAAACAAATAGAAGCCGCTATACTGAGTTCGACCAGTTGGCGGATTACGAAGCCGCTTCGCGCTGTTAAATCGCGCGATTGGTCGAGCGTAAAGGCAATGGTGAGGCCTGTTTTTAAGTCAGGCTGGGGCATCGCACGGAAGGTCCTGCCATTGGTTCCGGGTGGAAAGAAGCTGGTTGACTGGGTCACCGCCTCGCGCATCGCGAAGTTCGAACAGCTTGAGCGTGAAAGGCTCAAAAACGAACACAAGCCGCGCTATTTTGCCGGCCAGGATTTGACGACCGCCGACATGAGCCAGGTGACGCCGCTGGTGACGCAGGCCCTTAAAGGTGCTCCGGTAACGACGCAGGCGATCGCCCCGATCATCACCGAAATCGCGGCCCAAAGCGGTCACGCGACCAAGGATCTGTTCCGCCGCTTCCAGCAAGATGTTTTGGACAAGTTCCTTGCCAGTGACGAAGAAATCCGTCTGCCGCATGCTTTTTCGCCCAAAGTGTCGATCATTTTGGTGCTCTATAACAATGCCGAATTGACCCTGCCCTGCCTGAAGTCCCTCCAGTCGGAGCGCGATATCACGCTTGAAGTGATCATCATCGACAACGCCTCTTCTGACCGCACCCATGAGCTTCTTGAGAAGGTCAAGGGCGCAAAGATCGTCAGGAATGAGGACAATGTCGGGTTCCTTCTGGCGGTAAACCAGGCCGCCGAGATGGCGAATGGTGAGCACATTCTGCTCTTCAACAACGATGCCACCATGCGGCCCGGCACTCTTGAGGCTGCGATCAAACGCCTGGACTCGGACCCGGGTATCGGCGCCGTTGGTGGCCGGATCATGCTGCTGGATGGCCGCCTGCAAGAAGCCGGAAGCATCGTTTGGAACGACGGCACGTGTTTGGGCTATGCGCGCGGCGATGAAGAAGATGCGCCGCACGTCATGTTCGTCCGGGATGTCGACTATTGTTCAGGCGCCTTCCTGCTGACGCCCAAGAAAGTTTGGGACGAGCTCGGCGGTTTCGACACGATTTATGCGCCGGCTTATTATGAGGAAACCGACTACTGCATGCGTTTGTGGGAGAAGGGATACCGGGTCGTCTATGATCCGAAAGCCATCATCGACCACTTCGAATTCGGCAGTGCGGCCAAAAGCGACTGGGCGATCGCGCAGCAGCAAAAGAACCATCTCGTCTTCAAAGAGCGGCACAAAGATTCTCTGGCGGCGCAGTATACACCGTCGGAAGACAACATCTCCAAGGCCCGGATCCGCGGCCGGAAAGATGCGCTCTCTGTTCTTATGGTCGATGACCGTGTGCCTTACCGGCATATGGGCGCCGGATATCCGAGGGCTGCGGACATTGCCGAAACCATCGTCGCGATGGGTCACAAGCTGACCTACTACCCGCTACAGTTTCCGTTTGATGCCTGGGACAGCATTTATTCCTCGTTGAACGATACGGTTGAGATTGCGCGTGGTTTTGGCGTCAACGGGTTCGAGGAGTATCTGGTCCAGAATGCTGCGCGCTATGATGTTCTGATCATCAGCCGGCCGCACAATATGGCGATGTTCAAGCGGATCTTCGACAAGCATCCGGACGTTTTTACCGGGGTCCGCATCGTCTATGACGCGGAGGCCGTCTTCGCCAACCGGGATATTTCCAAAGCCGAGATGTTGGGCAAGCCAATGTCTTCTGACCGCGCGGCTGCGCTGGTGAGTGAAGAGATTTCATTGACGGCGCCAGCAAGCATCATTGCAACGGTCTCCGGCGAAGAAGCCAACAGCTTCCGGAGCGGTGTTCAGGCTCCGGTTGAAATCCTCGGACACAAGCTGGAAGCAAAACCGAGCGATGTGCCGTTCTCAGAACGCCGCAATCTCTTGTTCGTCGGCGCCCTTGTTGCCGATGACACGCCGAACGTCGACAGTCTCGTCTGGTTTTCCAATGAGGTCCTGCCCAAGGTCAATCTCAGCCTTGAGCAACCGCTCATCTTACAGGTGGTTGGCAAGGTGGAATCCGGTACGGTCCAGACGCTCGCCTCCGAGCATATCCATCTGCTTGGGCGGGTGGAGAACCTGGACGAGATCTATGATCAGAGCCGGATCTTCATTGCCCCAACGCGCTATGCGGCCGGTATCCCGCACAAGGTTCATGAGGCGGCCGCGCACGGCCTTCCTTGTGTCGCCACCGAGCTGATTGCCCGCCAACTGGGTTGGGCCCATGATGAGGCCATTCTTGTCGGCAAGGATGCTTCCGAGTTCGCCGCCCAGATTGTGCGTCTTTATCAGGATGAAGAGCTCTGGACCACAATCCGCGGCGGCAGCCTTAAAAAGCTGTCAGAAGACTGCGCGCCGGATCAGTTCGACGCCACGATTGCGCGGCTTTTGACGGCCTAAAGAACATCACAAAGTGGCCAACGAGAAGGCTTGATCCATGCAAGGCATCCGCAAGCTTTCCCGCAAGACCGTCTACAAGAACCGGTGGATGCAAGGTTCATCGCAAGTCGTTAAGAACGCGAGAGCATCAACACCAATCTCCCGCAGTTCAATGATGAAGGCGTTGCCTACTACGTCGACTTCGTCTGAGAGAATTGATGAGACGAACGTTTCCTTAGCCATTCTGGCCTTTGGGCCAGATGGCTGATGTTTTTTTGAGTATCTGTTTCTGTCTTGCCGGCAACCGAACGTTGACCACATCTCGCCTCAAAAAGTGGCGACCCTGCTTTCCTCAAAACAGCTTTCACAACACGCACCCCCGACAAGTCCGTCTGCCGGCAACCTAAGCTTGTTTGCGTTCCAGCTTGTCGTTGGTCAGGGTCGGCACGATGGTGGAGAGATGCGCAACGCTTAAGGACACATCGCCGTTTGACGCAGCCGCCTGAAGGTCGGTGACCAGGGTGGTGATCGTCTGCAGTTCCATCTGGTTGGCGGTCGCCACGATCACGCCGTCCGCGCCGGAGGGCAGGTTTTCCTCATTGCTCTCAAAAAGTTCCTCGAACAGCTTTTCCCCGGGCCGAAGGCCGGTAAAGGCAAGGTCGATGTCCTTCTCCGGCTTCAGGCCTGCGAGCGAGATCAGGATCTTGGCAAGATCGGTGATCTTGACCGGTTCGCCCATGTCGAGGACGTAGATCCGGCCGCGCTGGTTGGAATTGTCGACGCTGAAAGCGGCCGCCTGCAGGACCAGCTCGGAGGCTTCCGGGATGGTCATGAAGTAGCGCCGCATGTCCGGATGCGTGATGGTCACCGGCCCGCCCGCTTCAATCTGCTGCCGGAACAGTGGAATGACCGAGCCGTTGGATCCCAGAACATTGCCGAAACGAACGGTGATGAAGCGGGTGCAGGTGCCGGACACATCGAGCGCTTGGCAATAGACTTCCGCGGCTCGTTTGGTCGCGCCCATGATGCTGGTCGGCTTGACGGCCTTGTCCGTGGAAATCAGGACGAACCCTTCCGACTTTGCGGCAACGGCGGCATCGGCGACGTTCCGCGTGCCGATGATGTTGGTCTGTATGGCTTCCAGCGGGTTGTCTTCGACCAGCGGCACGTGTTTCAGCGCAGCGGCGTGGAAAATGATGGCTGGTTTCTCGAACTGGATGATGTCAAAGATCCGCTGGCGGTCGCGCACGTCAGCGATCACAGCGCTGCGTGAGAGGCCGGGCGCCTTGCCCTGCACTTCCTGATCGATCTTGTAGAGCGCGAATTCCGAATTCTCCAGGAGCACGAGCCGGGCGGGATTGTACCTCAGGATCTGACGGACCACCTCGGACCCGATGCTGCCGCCGGCGCCGGTCACCAGAATGGTGCGCCCGCTGATGAGGTCGCTCATCCTGCTGGTGTCCAGCTTGACTGGCGGACGGCCGAGCAGATCGTCGATGGTAAGTTCGGAAAAATCCGGTTCGCTTAGATCCAGCGGCCTTGGCGTCGCGCGCTTCACCGGGATGCCAAGATCTGCGGCGGATTGTGTGAGCGCCTTGGTAAAGTCTGCCGGGGGCCGGGGCGTCACGGACAAGATCGCCTCGACGGGTGTGCCGGAGCGCTCCAGCCGCTTGGCGAGATCGGAAAGCTCATCCACGTTCCCGAGGATCGGAATGCCGCGAATGCTGTGCCCGCTCTTGGCGGAATTGGCACAAATCAGACCGTGGACCTTGTAAAGGCCCGAGCGTTCCAGCTGGTGGGTGCGGATCGCTTGCTCGGCGTCGCGCACATGACCGGCGAGGAGAACATGCTTGATGCCTTCCGGCGGTTTGCCGAGCCCGCCAAGACGCCCAAGCCCGCCATCCTTGTGAGCGCGGTAAGCAAGACGCGGAGCGCCGATCAGCACCACCATGACAAACCAGGTGATGACAGGCACGGACCGCGGCAAGGCTTCCAGACGGGTGATCAAGAAGAGCACCAGGACGAAGATCACGATGCTGATCAGCGAGGCGACAACAATCGCCCTGAGATCGGCGAGCGAGGCAAAGCGCCAGAGCCCCCGGCCGAGGCCCATGAACTTGAAGACGATCGCTGAGATGGCAACGAAAATTGCAATCCAGGCCGCCACTGTCGGCGCCGGTGGCAAATGGTCGATGCCGTATCGCGCAACGAGAGCGGCAAACAGCGCCAGTCCAGACATGAACGCGTCATGGAGAATGGCAATCAGTCTTTTGTTCAAAAAGTTCATGCTGTCTGTGCGCAACTCAACGTGGATACTCCTGCGTCGGCTAACACCATACCGTAAAGAATGCAATTTGCCTTGGTGTGGCCGGCATATTTTGCTAATCAAAACGGGCTTTCCGGTTTTACGGATTACCTGGCGCGATTAATCAAAGTTTGAAACCGGATAGATGAACGTTTCCAGATATTTAAACCTCAATACCGTTGTTGTGACAATCTTAGCGACACCGTTTTTGATGGTTCTGTCGCGCAACATTGCTACGCCCATTTTTGTTTTGGTCGCCGCGTTTTTGCTGCTGTGCGCGGCGAATGATCGGGGTCTCAAAGCGGTGCTGCAGTCCGGCATAAGCACAGGCCGAAGCCCGGCCGCGCTCCTGTTTGGAGTTCTTGTGGTCTTCATGGGCCTGTCGGTTGGTTGGTCGACATCGGTTGAACGGAGCCTCGAGACAACGGTGCATTTTGCCGGAAATCTGGCACTTTTTGGTCTCTGTGTTGCTGCGCTCACAGTCTGTGCGTCCGCTCTATTGATCAGGTCCATACTTTTTCCCCTTGCGATCATCGGGACGGCTTTGTTTGTCGTTTCTGAAGTCATTTTCGGAACGCCTGTGCGCGCCCTCGTCGGGGCTTCTCCGGAAGTTTTCCGCATGAACCGTGCGGCCGTCGCGCTGGTCCTGACGCTGCCGTTTGTGCTTTACGCACTGCCCCAGGCGAAAAAGGCGCCGGGTTTGCGGTTGGCAGCGGTGCTGACCGTCGGCGTTGCAGCCTTCATGTCGGACAGTGAGACGGCAAAATTGGCGTTCATCGCCGCAATTCTGCTGCTGCCAGTGTTTGTTCTCCTGAAAGACAAGGGCATCTGGTTTCTTGGGATTTTGACGCTCGGTACATTCATCTTGATGCCGGTGATCTCGCCGCATGTGATGTCGCTGATCCCGGATGTTCTGGCAAGCCGCCTCCCCTACGGCTCTGTCGGCATCCGGGCGGACATCTGGACCGCGTTTTCCAGCCTGATCAGCAACCAATTCTTCCTTGGCCACGGCGTCGATGCCAGCTATATGGCGGCGGTCGATTACAAGGACCTGGATATTGCAGCGCCGTTTTTGGGCTGGGGCCACCCGCACAATTTCGCAATCCAGGTCTGGTATGAGCTTGGGGTGATCGGTGTGGGGCTCTTTGCGGCGCTGATCTTTCTGTTTTTCCGCGCGCTCCGCGCCGTGCCCGTGGATCTGCTCCCCGCTGTACTCTCCACCGTTGCGGCGGTCTGGACAGTTGCGCTGGTGAGCCACGGCGCTTGGCAGGCCTGGTGGTGGTGTCTGGTGGGCCTGGTCAGCGTCTTGTGGCTGATCGAGCTGAAGTGCAGGCACGGGGGTGAAGCGCCCGAGAGCGATACCTGATCGACGGCAGCATAATGAATATGACTGCGGGAGCGCTGAACGGGCCCGCGGACTTGTAGGTGGCCGGAAGGGCGTTAAAGTGAAGTATGTGATCACCGGGGCATCCGGTTTTGTCGGCCGCCAGCTCCTGAAACGTTTGACGGCCAAAGGGCATCAGGTCGTTGCCATCGGACGCACACCGCCGAGCGGAAACACTTTAGATCCGCAAGTCAGTTTTGCCGGCTATGACGACTTGCCGGCGGTTGCTTCTGGGGCGGACTGCTTTTTGAACCTGTCAGCTGTCAACAACGATGCTGATGCGAGCGAAGAGAGCTTTTTCAAGGTCAATACCGAGCTTCCACAACAGCTCGCCGCGCAAGCCAAGGCCGCTGACGTGCGGGTCTTTGTCAATTTCTCCAGCTTTCACGCCCTTTCAGACGGACCGGAGACCCCGTATGCCCGCAGCAAACGGGCGGGCGCTGACGCGCTTGAGCAGACAGCGGATGTGAAAGCGCTCAATCTTTACCTTCCTGCTGTTTATGGCGATGATTTCGCCGGCAAGCTTGCGGTCTTGAAGAAACTGCCGGGTTTTTTGCGCACAGCCGGGTTCGCGGTCGTCTCGGCTCTCGCGCCGGTGGTTCATGTCGACCGGATTGCGGCGTTTGTGGGTAAGGACCCCACAACGTTTGCCTCTGATGAGCCGGTCTTGCTGTCGGACAACAAGGACGACAACCTGGTCTACCGGTTTGGCCGCAAGCTGATCGACATCGGTTTTGCGCTGGCCGTCATCCTCATTTTCTGGTGGCTCTTGCTGATCGTCTGGGTCCTGGTCAAAACCGGCTCGGCCGGTCCGGGTATCTTTGCCCAGGACCGGGTTGGAAAGGGTGGTAAGGTTTTCACCTGCTACAAGTTCCGCACCATGGGCAAGGACACACGCCAGGCCGGAACCCACGAGATTTCAGAAAGCGCGGTGACCCCGATCGGTGCCTTCCTGCGCAAGACAAAGATTGATGAGCTGCCGCAGGTCTGGAACATCCTCAAAGGGGAGCTCAGCCTAGTGGGCCCCCGCCCCTGTCTTCCCGTTCAAGAGGAACTCGTAGCGGAACGCACCAAGCGGGGCGTGCTCGACATCCTGCCGGGAATCACGGGATTCGCGCAGATCCAGGGCATTGATATGAGCCATCCGGTACGTCTTGCGCGAAAAGATGCCGAGTATATCGCCCGCCGCGGACTGATATTTGACCTCAAAATCATCCTGGGGACTTTCATCGGCAAGGGCCAGGGTGACCGGACCGCAAAAAGCAATTGATTTCAATTCTCTAACGGCGATTCTACTGTTGGAAAAGGGCATTGAAACAGCGCGGAAGACACTGTGAAGTTCCTCGCGAAGGGTTACTTGGCAGATCTTACGAGGACCTCTCGCGCGTTGCGTTAACCACTCATTAACCTTAAAAAACTTGACGTTAACAACGTTCCCCGGCTTTATCTACGCCAACGGTTCCTGAATTGACGGTTTTGCCGTAACTGGGGATCGTGGGCGCTGACAACAGTCCATGGCGTTGATCGCCGTTGCCGCATTTTGCGAATCTGCCGATACTGCGCAAAATTGACGGCTCAGGACTGTGAGGAACACAAACGCGCAGCGTTAATCTGTGCAAGCCCCCTCCCCGCCCGGTCGTGATCCGGACAGTTTCCGGATCGATGAAGAGATGATTTTGGGCCAAGGCAGGATGCTGCGGCCAGGAGGAAGATGGAAAACCGGCTGCAGCAGTCATCCCACGGCCATGCGTCGCGGGCACAACCAGTCGAACATTCCGTTTTTCGAAAAAGCCGGCCTGTCCGGGTTTGAGGCAAGGATTGACGACATAATGATGGCTGCCGACCAACAAATTGCGCAAGACGCCGAACAGTTGTCTGTTCAGCTCGGGGAGCTGCGTGCCCGACTGTTCCCGCCGTCGAGCTTGAAAGTAATGCGCTCGTTTACCTCCGGCGAGGCTGCGAAACTTATCGGTGTCTCCGATGGGTATCTGCGTCAGTTGGCACTGTCCGGCGACGGCCCCTCACCGGCAACGGATGACCGCGGCCGCCGCAGCTACACACTGGCCGACATCAACGCCCTTAGAAGCCATCTCGCCAGCCAGCACGAGCCGGGCGGTACGAAGGCGCGCAGCTATGTCCGTCACCGGGATCCGGAGCGCGGCGAGCACTGCCAGGTGATTGCGGTCACCAACTTCAAGGGCGGCAGCGGCAAGACCACGACCTCAACGCATCTTGCCCAGTATCTTGCCATTCGCGGCTACCGGGTTCTGGCGGTGGATCTTGATCCACAGGCCTCCCTCTCCTCCCTGTTCGGCTATCAGCCGGAACTGGATCTCACCGGCAACGACACGATCTATGGGGCAATCCGCTATGATGCGGAGCGCGTGCCGCTCGAGCAGATCATCCGCAAGACCTATGTCGACGGGCTGGATCTGGTGCCGGGCAATCTGGAGCTCCAGGAGTTCGAACACACGACACCGCAGTATCTGGCAAACCGGCCGGCCGGCTCCGACCCGCAGGAGCTGTTCTTTGCCCGGGTCCAGACGGCGCTGAAGTCTGTCGAAGACAATTACGACGTTGTGGTGCTCGACTGCCCGCCGCAGCTTGGCTACCTCACCCTCGGCGCTTTGTGTGCGGCGAGTTCCGTGATCGTCACCGTGCACCCGCAAATGCTCGATGTGGCCTCCATGAGCCAGTTCCTGTTCATGACATCGGATCTCCTCTCCGTTGTCCGGGAAGCCGGCGGCACGCTCAATTTCGATTTCCTGCGCTATCTGGTCACCCGCTATGAGCCGCAGGACGGCCCACAGACCCAGATAGCAGGGTTCTTGCGTGCGCAATTTGGCGACCGGGTTCTGACCGCTCCCATGGTAAAGTCGACGGCGATTTCCGATGCGGGGCTGACAAAACAGACGCTGTACGAGGTTGGCCGGGAGAACTTCACCCGCGCCACCTATGACCGGGCGATGGAGTCGTTGACAGCTGTCAACTCCGAGATCGAAACCCTGATGCTCACAGCCTGGGGCCGTGCGGAGGCAGGGAAATGAACGTTTCTGAAAAACTTATCCACGGCCACCGGGGCGGCCTTACACTGAGGCTGCTTGATCCAATTCGTCCGGAGACACTGTGGCCATGACCAAACGTAAGGACCGCCTGAAAGCCCTGTTCGCCGGTGAACCGGAAACCGCACCGGCGGAGAGCACGGCTGCGTCCGCTCCGGTGCAGCCGCAAGAAGCCCGGCATGAGAAGAAGGCGGTGCCTGTCGCCCCTGCCCCCGCTCCCAAAAGCGATTCTGTCAGCGAGCGCCCGCGGTCAGCTTCTGGTGCTGTGAAAGCCATGGGGCTGTCGCTCGGGCAAATGGCGCAGGAGCTGAAAGAACAGTCTGGCGAGCGGGTGGTGACACTCGATCCATCGCACATCGAACCCTCGCCCGTTGCGGACCGTCTGACCGTTGATGCCCACCTTGATGCGGGCTTTGCGGAACTGAAGGCCAGCCTTGAAAGCCGAGGTCAACAGGTTCCGGTTCTTGTGCGCCGTCATTCTGATGCCGCCAAGCGCGCGGACGGCTGGTACCAGGCCGCATATGGCCACCGACGGATCCGAGCTGCGAAAGAACTCGGTATCAATGTCCTGGCAATCGTCCGGGACCTTGATGATGATGCCCTGATCCTGGCGCAAGGCAAAGAGAACGCCGAGCGGCGGGATCTGTCCTTCATTGAGCGTGCTTTCTTCGCCCGCTCGCTGATCGATCATGGATTTGAGCGCTCCCTTGTTCAGGACGCGCTCGGAGTCCACAAAACGGAAATGACCCGGCTCTTGCAGGTCGCCGACAAGGTTCCCTACCCGATCGCCAAGGCTGTTGGGCCGGCGCCCAAGGCCGGCCGCCCACGCTGGCACCAGCTTGCCGAGATGTTCGACGGCGAGGCTGCAGAAGTCATTGCCCGTGACGAGATCACCTCCGAGGTGTTTCTCGCCTGTGATTCCGATCAGCGGTTCCAGCGCCTGTTCGCACGGCTTGGGAAACGGAAATCGAAGCCGGTCCAAAAACAGACGATCAAGAGCCGGTCGGGCAAACCGATCGCCGACATCAAGGGCTCGACCATCCAGCTTGCCAAGGCGGCCCCGGATGGCTTCGCGCACTATCTCGCCAAACAGCTGCCGGATCTTTTGGCGGCGTTCGAGGCGGACAAGAACAAGGAGCTGCCGGACGGCTGAATTTAAGGCCGGTTGACAGCTGTCAACTTTCAGAAAGCGGAACTGCCGCGCTGAAGGATTTGGAAACAAGGAAGGGAAGGAAACAAGGCAAGAAAAAAGGCCCCCAAAGCAAATTGCTCCGGAAGCCCTCTTTGTATGTAGCAATCTGAGAGAATCACTTCCGCCAAAAATTGTCAAGACGTGAGCCCCTGTTTTGCGACCGGGAACGCCTTTTCATTGCCTTTTTGAAGGTGATGGACATGACGGATCGTATTGCAACGACGCCTTTCGGCGGCGGACCCTTTTCTATTGCCTTGTTCAAGGCACATGAGAAACTTGATGCCGACCGCGCAGCTCTCAAAACTTCCGGCAACCGGACCGGCAAAACGGACAAATGGCAGTTCCTGCGCGCCCTGACAGAGGCCCGCGATGTCTATGCCTTGTCCGATCGGGCGATCACTGTTCTAGAGGCGCTCTTGAGCTTTCATCCGGAAAAGGAACTGGACGGGTCGGAAGACATCATCGTCTTTCCATCGAATGCTGAACTTTCCTTGCGCACCCGGGGCATGTCCGCGCCGACCCTGCGCCGGCATATCGCAACTCTTGTGAAAACGGGTTTTCTGCTGCGCAAAGACAGCGCAAATGGCAAGCGTTTCGCACGGAAAGGGCCGGGCGGTGAGGTAGCCGATGCCTTTGGATTCAATCTGGCCCCCGCCGCTCTGATGGCCCCTGAAGTCTTCGAACACGCCGAGGCGGCACGGGCGCATGCTGCGGAAGTCCGAAAGGTCAGGGCTGAGATCACGCTGCACCTCCGGGACATTTCAAAGATGATCGAGGCCGCTTTCGAAGACGGGCAGGGCGCACGCAGTCCGGCACTCTGGCTGGGTTTCACGGAGGAGCTCAAAGGGCTCTCCGGCCGTGTTGCGCGTAACGGCGCTCTCGGCGACCACAACCAGCGCTGTGACGCCTTGGTGCACTTACGGGCCCGCGTTGAAAGTGCCTTCTTGGACGGCATGGACGAGGCTGATTTGCGCGAAAGAGACTGCGAAGAAGCATCTGCACAAACCGGGGATATCTCGCAATTAAACAAAAATATGAGCGGCAACGACGCTCGTAATGAGCGCCACATTCAGAATTCAAACAAAAACGACTCATTTGAATATTGCTCAGACAATAATGAAGCGGAGGTTCGGGCTTCAGATGGTGAGAAGCGTGGTAAATGGAGACAAGAAGCCGGGCAGGAGTACCATCAGGATACTAAAGCTCATGAAATCAGGGGAAGCGCCAAGCCGGACCCTGAACAAGTCTCTCTCGGAGATCTGAAGCGGGCGTGTCCGTCCTTTGCCGAATATGCGTTGGAAGGACTGGGCAATTGGTCGGATGCCCGGAAAGCGGCGGAGTTGATTCGGCCAATGCTCGGGATTTCGAAAGACGCCTGGCTGCGGGCGCAACAGAATATGGGACCGGCCGGGGCAATCGTGACGATGGCCTATCTGGTAGAGCGGGCCGATGACATCAAATCCGCTGGTGGATACTTGCGTGTTCTGAGCGAGAAGGCCGAAGCCGGGAAATTCCGGCTCCGGCCAATGCTGGACTCTCTCATGAACCGGTGAGGGCAGGGGGCCAAGTGAGAGTTGACAGCTGTCAACAAACGAACGGGTTCGGTCCCTTTGGTGCATAAGGTGCTGTGGTCGGTATAGAAGATCAGATCCTTGGCTTGGGCGCAGGCTCGACACCGGAATCGCCGGTGTTTGGAACGCCCTTGGGCTCGATGAGCAAGACCTTGGTTTCTTCTTCGGCGCGCGGCCGGTGGACAACGCCTTTCGGCACAATGAAGAGCTCCCCGGCTTTCACCACATGCGGGTCCTGGCCTTCGATGTCCATGACCATCTCGCCCTCAAGGACGAGGAAGAAATCGTCGGTGTCCTCATGTTGGTGAAAGGGAAACTCCCCCTTGAACTTCACCACCATCACGTCGTTATTGTTGTAATCTGCGACAACGTGCGGATCCCAATGAGTGGCAAACATTGAGAGCTTGTCGGAGAGATTGATGGGTTTCATATCGGTCCGTCCTGTGAACTGCCAAGAAGGGCAGGGGCTATCTGTCTTCAACGCGCTCACGGTACTTCAATCCATCCGGACCTGTCTTGAACGTTTGTGCGGAGACCGCTCGGTTAATTTGGATGTTGGGTATGATCTACCGTTTCCAACGTCTCCGAATTCAAGGCGGGGAATTCAAGAATGTCGATCGCTCCCACCAATTCTACGAACCACATAGGCGAGTTGACAGCTGTCAACTTTGAAACAGCCTTGAAAAAGGGCCGCCATACGTGATAATGTGCAGTTGTGCACAAATAAACAAATGGTGTTTTCCATGTCAGTGCAGAATACCTCCAAGCTTGTCTCCAACAGTGCCGAAACCGCGTTCTTGTCTGCCAGGGTGCCGGTGCCGCTGAAAAACCGGTTCAAGGCACTGGCTGCGGAGCGCGGGGCCAAGGTGCAGGATTTGCTTCAGCAGATCGTCCAGGATTACGTGGATGATCAATCAGCTGGGCCGCTCGCAGCGACCGATGTCATTGCCCGTTTGAGGGGCGTGCGTGGGGATCTGGAAGGGCAGGGGATCGGCCATCTCTATCTCTTCGGCTCTCTCGCCCGGGGCGAGGCGCAGGCCGGCAGCGACATCGATTTGAGTTACGAACCGAAAGAAGGCGCGCAATTGTCTCTGTTTGATCTTGCGCGTTTGAAGGATGTTCTGGAGACCGCGCTCGACATGCCTGGCCGGGTGGATCTGGCACCGCGCGCCCGGCTCGCTCCGCATGTGGCGAAGGCTGCGGCCAACGATGAACTCCGGATTTTCTGAAGCGCCATGCGTGACGCCCGCCACCGGCTCGAAGACATCCAGCGCGCCATTCTCGACATTCGCACGTTTGTCGCGGGCCTGGATCAGGCAGCCTTCCTGAAAACACCGCTGGAGGACCGCAAGACGTTCCGCGCCGTGACGGCCTGCCTTCAGGAAATCGGTGAAGCGGTGAAAGCGTTGCCGCCCGAAGTCACAACCCGCCATCCGGACATTCCCTGGCGGCTGATTGCCGGAATGCGCGATCACATTGCCCACGAGTACTTCCGCGTCGACGCAGACATCATCTGGGCTACGATCGAAAGCGGCGAATTGGAAGCTCTTTTGGACGCGGTCAGTGACGAACTGAAGTGACCAATAACCAGTCAGGGAGCATGCTCAGGGGCCAATTCGAAGCACATAAAGGGGGGTCAAGAGTCGATCCCGTAGCGCTGAAGGATCCGGGCATGGGTGCCGTCGTCGACCATGGTGTCAAACACCGATTGCAGGAGATCGACGAGGTCATCGGGCGTCTGATGGTGAAGCGCGAGATAGAGTTCGCCGCGGTCCAGCTCATAGACGGTTTCATACTCATCCAGGGCGACATCACGCGTTTGCAGCGCCCAACGGGTTACTCTGGTCTCATACGAGATGGCATCCACACGGCCGGCAATGAGCTTGCGGAAGTTCTGATCGTTAGACAGCACCGCTTCGATCCGGTCGTCCGGGACACCCTTTGCCTGCAAAAGCAACTGCCCGATATCGTCCTTGACCACCCCGATCCGCAAGTCCGCCAGCTCCTGAACGGTCTGGATCTTCAGGTTTCTGCTCTTTTTGGCAATCAACCCCACGACTGTGGGAACAAAGGGTCCGACCCATTTGAAAAGGCTTTCACGGTCCGGTGTTCGGGTTGTCGAGAAGAGGGCATGCCCGGACCGCTGGAGGGTAAGGTTGTAGCCGCGCGCCCATGGCAGGAGGGAGATGTCGGATCGGCTGTGACCGGAGGTTGTCCGGTTGAAGATCTCTTCCATGATGTCAACGCTGAGCCCCATGAGCTCGCCCCCCACCTGGTAATTGTAGGGGGGGTACTCTTCCGTCATCACCTTGAGGCCACCAAGGTCGGAACTTGCCCGGGACAAGCGGAGCGAGGGCAGGGGCGCCAACACAGCCATGCCTGCCAGAACGGTCCGTCTTGTCACTGCCTTCATTTGTTGCCCCTTGTCGGTGACACGGTTTTCAGTACGGCCTGGCTTCCAACTCTTTCAGGTCCGGCAAGGCGTATCTGCTTGACCGGCTTTTCAAAGGCCCGTTGATCCAAACATCAAGCGGTTTGGCCTCTCCGAAGAGGAAACCCTGACCAAACTTTACATTCCGTTGTGTCAAGCTGCCAAGTTGTTCTTCGGTTTCGATGCCCTCGGCAATCACGGTCAGATCCAGCTTCTCCGCCAGGCCGACAATGGCTTCAACAAGAGGCGCGGTCTTGCCGGATGCATCTTTGTTGGAGACATCTCCAAGCCCTTGAACAAACGACCGGTCGATCTTGACCGTATCAACGTGGAGGCGGTTCATGTAGCTTAGCGATGAAAAGCCGGTCCCAAAATCATCGAGTGCCAGGGCACATCCGAGTTTCCGGATGTCCTCGATCAGCCCGTCCAGATCGGCGCTGTTCTGCATCAAGGTTGTTTCGGTGATTTCGAGTACCAAGCGGTCGCCCACCAGATCATGTTGCGCCAGGTACTTGGCCAAAGTGTCCGGTAGTTCCCGTCTGAACTGGGCCGCCGACAGGTTGAGCGTCACATAGGCGTCGTGCCAATCAGGTTGCTGCTCAAGCTCTTTGAGCGCCCGCATGCCGAGCCGCAAGACCCGGTCGCCAATTTCCAGAATGCTGCCGGTTTGTTCTGCAACCGTGATGTACTCTCGAGGCGGTAAGATGCCCATGTCCGGGTGCACGAGCCGCAAAAGGCCCTCGAACCCGACGATGCTCCGCTCGTTGAGATGAACGATGGGCTGGTAATAAAGCTCAAACCAATCATGTTTCAGAGCCTCGGAAATGAGCTCCTTGACCTCCAATTGGCGTGCGGCTTCCTGGCCGAACTGGACGTCAAAGACGCAGTGACCGTTCCGTCCGCTGCCCTTTTGGCGGTACATGGCGACGTCAGAGGTTTGCAACAGATCGTCCGCCGTGTCCGCATTTTCCGGATAATAGGATATCCCGATGCTGGCAGAAATTTGCAGTTGCCTGCCGGAAAGGCTGATCGGTTGCTTCAGGACCTGGTTGATGCGTGTTGCCAGATCTACGGCGCGCGCGCGGACATCGCCGCCGGACAGTAAGATGGCGAACTCATCGCCGCCAAAACGGCCGAAACAATCATCGGTTTTCAAGAGCTTGGACACTCTTTGTGTGACCAGCTTCAGCACCTGGTCACCGGCAAAGTGACCGAGATTGTCATTGACCCATTTGAAGTTATCGAGATCAAAAAAGAGGACGGAGATTTCATGGTCCGCATCGGCTGCGTCGATCGCCTCGTTCATCCGGTGCGTGAAGCCGTGCCGGTTCAGCAAACCGGTCAGGAAATCCGTTCGCGCCTGATGGAGGATCTTTGCTTCTGCGGCTTTCAATTGACAGATGTCAGCCATGACGGAGAGTGACTGCCGACCGGTCGAACTCTTGTCGAAATCTCGGATTTCGGTGATCAGAACATCCAGTGGCGATCCGTCGGCCCTGATGAAAACCGAGGTGATTTCAAAAGACATGTGCTCGGCCGAGAAGAGCCGCTTGCGGCTGTCGAGATATTCCTCGGTGCAATCGGGCTGAAGAAACTCCCTGAACTTGCGACCTATAACGGCCTCCCGCGTGTACCCGGTGGCGGTTAGCCAATAATCGGAGACGTTCAGGATCCGGTCTTCATGATCAATGGAATAAAGCATCACCGGCGTGTTGTTATACAGAAACGCCAGGCGCTTGTTTGCCTTCAACAGCTTGGCTTCGTCCTTGTCGAGGCTGTCCTGCATCTCGTTAAAGGCTTCGGTAACGCTGCCGAATTCATCTGATGAGGACCAATCCACCCGTTTTCGGGTTCCCGACCGGTGCGTTGTCTCGATGGCCTCATTCAGACGGCTTAAGGGCCGGTTGATCATGACCCGGTTGGCGAGCAGGGCGACGATAAGAACAGAAATTGTCGAAACAACAAACAAAATGGCGGGGTAGGCGACCTGTTCGATGGCGGCACTCCGCAGGCGTTCCGACATGAACCAGACGTTCAGCGTGCCGACGTTGTAGTCGTTCTCATCAATGACGTGGATGATGTCCTTTGAAAACAGGGTTCCGCCTTCTTGAGAGGCCGGGTTGCTGTCGTCGGTGTTTGAAAAGAACGCGAGCCGGTTGTTGGCATCATCCAGAACTTCGATGCTGAAAATGTCTGGCTCCGTGGCGATGGCCGCCGTCCATTTCTTCAGGTTTTCGTCGTCGAAATCCCAGATCAGTTTGCTCAGGACCTTGCTGTTGACGTCAACGAGAACCTGCTGTTTTGCCACCATTTCGCGTTCAAGCGTGTCTTTGGTGACAACGAAAAACAACAACAAAAGCGGGCCGTTCACGGCAATCAACGTTGCGAGCATAATGACGAGAAATTTTCGCTGCGTTGATCCCCAGATGTACCCGAGCATTTTCGAAATAGATCCCTGTTTCGATCTAGGAAGCCATCAACTCCTTAAAATACTAGAGCACAATGGGCTATGTATTTGAATAACTTATTAATGCCCCGGGTAACTTCAAGCCGAGTTGATTTAGAGTTGAAGGGTGGCTTGATCCTGACCTTGGAGAGCGAGCGGGGAATGTCGCACTTTGATCAATTAGATACCGGAAGAATTACGTGTAAGGGGATCAGCTGCAATTGATGCTTGAAAGCAGGTGGCGATCATGGCGCGGCCTTGATGGTATGACGTTGGGTCTTGCAGCCAGTTTATGGATATGCACCAACTGAAGCTCGCGGCTGGATGACTTTTGATGCAGCTCTCACCGACCCTCCCAGTTGACAGCTGGCAACGGCTATCTCTCTGATTTATATTCGATTTCAAGTCAGATCATCCCCGGGATGTTTCGCAAGCCACCTTCAAGCGCATCAACAAAAGCAGTCAGCCGCCGTGGCTGATGGCGTGCCGGGAGGTAGGCAAGGTTCACATCGAGCGTTGCCGCGCGCCACTCGGGAAACAAGTCAACCAGTTCGCCTGATCCGAGCTCTTCGGCGATAAACCAACGCGGCAACACAGCCGCTCCGAGACCGGAAAGTGCTGCGTGTTTGAGCGACATGATGTTGTTCGTTGACAGTTTGGCCGTCACCTTCAAGTCGCATTGGTCACCATCTGGATCTGACAGCCTGATCTTTGCCCCTTCAAAGGGTGTCAGGGTCACAAACGGGATCTCGCGCGTCTCATCTGGTCGAGCGTGGCGCACCTGTTCGGCGATCGAGGGAGTGCCGACGACCAGTCTTTCAACCTGTCCCAAAGGCCGGACGATGAGCGTATCGTCAGGAACAGGTCCAATCTTGATCCATAGGTCACAGCCGATCTCGGCAAAGCGGATCGGTTCGTCCTGCAAATGCCAATTAACCGTGACTTCGGGATGCGATGCCTGAAAACCGATTGCAATATCGGCAAGGTGAAGCTGACCGAGCGCCACCGGGGCCACGATCCGCAGCGGACCGCGGAGGATCTCGGTGTCGCCGGCATATTGCTCCTCCAGCGCGTTCCATCCTGTCACTAACTCGCGCGCATCTTTCAGCAGCGCAAACCCCGTTTCAGTCAAAGCCAGGGAATGGGTCGTACGCCGGGCCAGTTGAACCCCAAGGCGTTCTTCGAGGTCTTTCAATTGCCGGCTAGCGGAGCCCTGCGACATCCCCAAATCACGCGCCGCGCCACTGATAGACCCCTTTTCTGCAATTCGGATAAAGGTTTCAAGAAGCGCAAGGCGGTCTAGCGGTTTGCTCATGCATAATATGAATAATAGATAGTGGCATAAGCTGTCTACAGGATAACTCTGAATACGGTCATCTTCCTCCCCAGCAGCAAAGACCGCTGCAAAAGGAGACCTCAGATGACCAATAGAACCTATGAAATCGCCGGTGGCCTGACGGTAAACAGGCTCGGCTACGGCGCCATGCGCCTTACTGATCAGCCAAGCAATTTTGGCCCTTATCCAGAGTGTGAGCAGGGACTTGCGCTCCTGCGCCGTGCTGCGGATCTCGGCATCAATTTCTTCGACAGCGCTTGGGCCTACGGCCCGGAGTTTGCCGACCGCATTGTTGGTGAAGGGCTTGAGAGCCGGCAGGTGGTGCTCGCCACCAAGGGTGGGGTGGACAAACCGGAGCCGGGCAGGATCGTGGTCGATGGCCGACGCGATACGCTGTTGCGTCAGGTGGACCGCGCGCTTGTCAATCTGCGCCGGGACCGGATTGATCTGTTCCAGCTTCACCGAGTCGACCCGCAAACACCGATTGAGACCTCCATCGCTGCACTTGCAGAGGCGCAAGCAGACGGGCGTATCGGCCAAATCGGCGTTTCCAACGTCTCCCGCGCCCAACTTGACCGCGCTCTCTCGGTTGCGCCGATCGCAAGCGTGCAGAACCGGTTCAACATGGATGAAGCCGATGCGGACGGCCTGGTCGACTATACAGCCAGCAAAGGCATCGCCTTCATTCCATATGGTCCATTGGGCGCGCACCCGATGCGCCAGGGCGCAAAACTTGCGCCACAACAAGCGCTCGCCTGGCTTTTGAAGCGCTCCCCCAACATCGTCGTGATCCCAGGTACGACATCAATCCAACATCTGGAAGAGAACTGGACGGCTTGGGATGTCGTTTGACCTCAGAAATCCGCGAAACAGTCATGGATGAGGCCAGTCAAGTCTGGTGTTGACCGCCGGATTTCTGCTTCAGTGCGAAGGCGGAACCTCCGGCGGGGTCCTGAGACAGGTGAATTCCAGTTGCGTTGATTTTCTGATCCGGTGTGCGACCATCCGCTGACGAGCAACCAGTTGATGGTCCGGAAGAGGCAGGCGTTCCGACATGGCAGATACCGTTTCCGATTTGACGCCGTCGCGGATGCCGTCGATCCTGCCCATTCTCTCGGTAAACTTTGTCGGGACGCTTGGCTTTTCAATTGTCGTCCCCTTCATGGTGTTTCTTGTGACCGACTGGGGCGGCAACGCGCTGGTTTATGGCCTGATCGCCTCGACTTATTCTGCATTTCAACTCATTGGCGCGCCGATCCTCGGCAGATGGTCGGATCAGATCGGCAGGCGCAAAGTGCTACTGGTCAGCCAACTGGGCACACTTGTGTCCTGGATCGTGTTCCTGATCGCGTTTTACCTGCCGACCGACGCGATCGTTAGCATCGACACAGCTTTGTTGGGGCAATTCACTCTGACGTTGCCGCTGGTCGTTCTGTTTTTAGCCCGTGCAGCGGATGGTTTAACCGGCGGAAACGTTTCCGTGGCCAACGCCTACTTGGCTGATATCACCGACGAGGAACACCGTACGGCAGACTTCGGCCTGATGGCCATGTCAACAAATGCGGGGTTCATTCTGGGACCGGCCCTGGCGGGGCTTTTGGGCGCGACGCTTCTAGGTGAGATGCTGCCCGTTCTCGCCGCGCTGTTTATTTCTGTCGTTGCGAGTTTGTTGATTTTCTTTGGCCTCAAAGAGAGCAGAGCTGAGACGCTGGAGAACAAACCGGGGCTTTCGAATGCGTGCAAGGTTTTTGGCCAGGAGACCAAGGAAGTCTACCGGTTGAAAGGATGCGAGGAGACAGCCACCACGTCCATTCTTCAACTTCCCATGATGCCTCAGCTTATGGCGGTGAATTTTCTGGTCATGCTCGGCTTCAGCTTCTTCTACATTGCCTTTCCGGTCCACGCCGCGACACGGCTTGAATGGTCGGTCACGGACACCGGCGTGTTTTTCGCAGTGCTCAGTTTTTGCATGATGATGGTGCAGGGGCCGTTGCTGTCACGGATCTCGGGGAAGAAGCCGCCGGGCCTGTTGATCACTGGCGGCGGCCTCGTCCTGGCGTTCGGGTTTGTGCTGCTGTTCTGGGATAACCTATTGAGTATCTACGTGGCTGCCCTTTGTATTGCACTGGGAAATGGGCTGATGTGGCCGACATTCACCGCGGTCTTGTCCAAGTTTGCTGGGGAAACCTATCAGGGTGCCGTCCAGGGGTTTGCAAGCAGTCTGGGGGCCGCTGCCAGTATTGTCGGGCTTATCGGCGGCGGGTTGCTTTATGACTGGGCGACATCCTGGGTGTTCTGGATCGCAGCAGGGATCATTGCTGCTGCCGCTCTGTTTGCCCTGGCAATTCCCGAGGCTGAAAACCACTCGGATCCGTGAATTACCTCATGATTTCAAACTGACTGGCGGAAATCGATGTGGCCAGTGCATCATCGATGCGTTGATTTAGATCGTGAGCAGTATGGATCGCATTTGCGTTTGCCTTCCGCCAAGGGTCGTTAGTTGCAATTCAGGTGACATCCTCACTAGGCTGCAGTGGCCGTAACTTTGTCTCTTCAGTGTGAGCTCAATGAACAATCTCAACGAACTCCGAGTTTTCGTTCAAGTTGCCCAAACCGAAAATTTTGCCGGCGCGGCAAGGGTGCTGGGCATGACCACATCAGCGGTTTCAAAGGCTGTTCAGCGTCTTGAAGCGGAAATCGGCGCCAAGCTTTTCACAAGAACAACACGATCCGTCACGCTCACCGTGGAAGGGATCAGGTTCCTTAACGGAGCAAGGCAGCTTTTGAACGATGCGGACGCTCTCAAAGAGGAATTCGCAGACAGTCTCGCACAGCCGCGTGGCAGGCTTGTCATATCAGCGCCAGCGGTCTTTGGCCGGGTTTGGCTGACAGAGCGGGTTCTGACTTTCATGTGCCGCTATCAGGAAGTGGACGTCGAGTTGAAGTTCGAAGACCGTCAAGTTGATCTCGGCACGGAAGGGATCGACATTGCCATTCGGATCGGCGCGCTGGGGGACAGCGCCAATCTGATGGCACGGAAGCTGTTTGAGGATCGCACGTATACATGTGTGTCGCCGCTATACATTGAAAGGTTCGGGCGGCCGGAGACACTCGATGATCTCGCCCATCACCGCGGCATTCACTACCGGGTTCAAAACACCGGGCTCTTGTTTCCATTCCTCTTTGAAGACGCTGGTGAAGTTGTCCGGAGAACACTCGATCCGGTTTTGATCGGCAACAGTGTGGATGCCTTGCGTCAGGCCGCTGAGAAGGGGATTGGAATTGCGCAGCTGCCGAGTTTCTTGGCGCTTGAGTCCTTTGCCTCCGGAAAACTGGTGGAAGTGCTGGAGCACAAACGCCTCAACAATTTCCCATATTCGATTATCTATCTGAATCGCCAACTGGTGGCGCCCCGCGTGCGCGCCTTTGTGGACTTCCTGATCGAACAACCTCCAAATTTTGAAGAGCTTGTCTCCTAGTATTGGAAATGGCGTTCGCCCAATTGCGTCTTTCTGGGAAACATTGCGCGTCCTGGTGAGCCGCTAGCCGCCTTTTGCGGTCAGCGCCATATCAGTCCAACCAGAACCGGTTTTCAAAGGATATGGCTATGTTTCTCAATCAGGACAGTTTTATAAGTATGAACGAGTACGAGGAGTTCGTTGCCCGGTTTCTGCCGGATCCGTGGATTGAAAAGCCGTCCCGCCGGTCGCGTTCCAAGGCACAAGCTCTGCATTTTCGGGATCTGTTCCGACGCAAATGAATTGAGATACGGCGCGATTGTTGACCCGGGAACCAAGCGGTTTCCGGGTTTTTTGTATCTCAGGACAAGGGCACATGAACTCTTGCCCGGTACTGCAGAAAGGATTGTGTCTTATCAGGAAACACTGAGCGTCTTGGCGTCCCGCTAATCAGATCAGCCATCCGTTCCCATTTCCTTTTCCATGCACGGGGTATGGCCCCGAGTGACGAAGGAGATCGGAATGCCAAAATCCAGCACACTCTTTACCGGGGTTGCCTTGGCCGTTTTCTATGGCGGCATTGCCTGGTACGCAGGAGAGCGGGTCAGCAACATGTCCTTTGTGGCACCTGTTGAAGCGTCCGCCTCGGCAACCCAAGCGCCGCCGCCTGTTGTTGACGTTGTGGCGGCAGAAACACGATCCATCACGGAATGGGACGAGTTCAGCGGCCGGTTCGAAGCCGTTGATGAAGTCGCGATAAGGGCGCGGGTTTCCGGATACCTCAATGCGGTTCACTTTGAGCCGGGTGACATCGTGGAAAAAGGCGACCTCCTCTTCACCATCGATCCGCGTCCGTTCGAGACGGCGCTGGCAGAAGCCGAAGCAAGGCTCGGCGAAGCGAGAGCTGCCGCAAACCTTGCAGAAAAGGAACTCCAACGCGCACGGCGTTTGACTGACAATGGTCATACGAGCCAGTCAGTTCTTGACGAACGCATTCACGAGGCTGAACGGGCAGAGGCAAGTATTGCAGCGGCCGAAGCGGCCGTTTCCCGGGCAAAACTGGATCTTGGTTTCACACAGATCCACGCCCCGGTGACCGGCCGGATCTCGGATGATTTTGTCAGCCCGGGTAACCTGATTGCCGCTGGCGCGAACGCGCAAAGCCTGACCGAGATCGTCTCCCTTAACCCGATCCATTTCGTGTTCGATGCAACGGAACAGCAATATCTTGAGTATATGCGCGCCGCCTCTGCATCGAGCTTGAGGGAAATGGCCGGACAGACGCCGGTTGCCGTGCGGCTTGTTGACGAACCGGAGTTCACTCATTCGGGTGAAATAGACTTCATCGACAACCGCATTGACCGGTCGACAGGAACCATTCGCGGGCGTGCCGTGTTTGAAAATTCCGACGGAGTTTTGACACCCGGCATGTTTGGCCGGCTGCGCCTGGCAACAGCCGAGGATGCAATCCGGGTCCTTATTCCGGAGCGGGCGATTGGTTCCGACCAGACCACGAAGTTCGTCTGGGTGGTTGATGACGCAGGCACTGTTTCGCGCCGGAGCGTCACGCTCGGTGATCGCTACGCGGACGCACGTGTCGTTGAAGGACTTTCAGCAGGTGAACAAGTGGTCGTCTCCGGTCTGCACATGGTGGGACCTGGCGCACAGGTGACTGCCCGTTCGAGTGAAGAACCGACGGTTCAGATGGCGAAACGCTAGCAGCGTTTCGTCATTCAGGTGAGGACAAGACAATGAAACTTCCGCAATTTTTCATCGACCGGCCGATTTTCGCTGTTGTGCTGTCGGCTTTCATCACAATTGTTGGCGCGCTCAGCTACTTTACGCTGCCGATTGCCCAGTACCCGGAGGTGGCACCGCCGACCGTGCAGGTCCGGGCCCAATATCCTGGTGCATCAGCTGAAACCATTGCCCAGACTGTGGCAACACCTCTTGAACAACAGATCAACGGCGTGGAAGGCATGCTTTATCTGTCGTCGCAGGCAACCGGTGACGGCAATCTGACAGTGACCGTAACCTTTGAACTTGGCACTGATCTCGATGCCGCGCAGGTTCTGGTGCAGAACAGGGTGTCGATCGCCGAACCGCGGCTTCCTGAAGAGGTCCAGCGGCTTGGCGTGATCACACAGAAGGCGTCGCCGGACCTGTTGCTGGTCGTGCACATGTTCTCGCCGGACGGCTCGCGCGACGACCTCTACATCACCAATGCCGCACAGCGGGTCCGGGACGAACTGACCCGTTTGGGCGGTGTCGGGGACATCACCATTTTTGGTGCACGCGATTATGCCATGCGGGTTTGGCTTGACCCGGAACGGATCGCGGCGCTGGAGCTAACACCAGGCGAGGTGCTGACCGCCTTGCGCAGTCAGAATGCACAGATTGCATCCGGCCTTTTGAATCAGCAGCCATCACCTTCAGCATCTGCGTTCGAGTTGTCTGTTCAGACCACGGGGCGCTTGGCCGATCCGGAAGAGTTTGAGCGGATCATCGTCAAACGCGGCGATGAGGGGCGTATCGTCCGCCTTGGCGACGTTGGCCGTGTTGAGCTTGGCGCAGCCGATTACACGACCCGTGCTTATCTCGACCGCAACCAGGCTGTCGCCATGGTTGTCAATCAGCGGCCGGGGACGAATGCCCTGGCAACCGCTGAGGAGGTGCTGAGCACGGTTGAAAGGCTCAGCCAGGATTTTCCCGAAGGCCTCGCCTACGACGTCATCTACAACCCGACTGAGTTCATTCAGGCATCGATCGACGCGGTGGTCGCCACGATGATCGAAGCGGTGCTGCTGGTTGTTGCCGTGGTTCTTCTGTTCCTGGGGACGTGGCGCGCTGCGGTAACCCCGATCCTTGCGATACCGGTGTCGCTTGTCGGTACCTTCGCAGTGATGTCCGCCCTCGGGTATTCGATCAACAATCTGTCGCTGTTCGGTCTCGTGCTGGCGGTCGGCATTGTGGTCGATGATGCCATCATTGTGGTGGAAGGCATCGAAAAACACATTCGCGATGGCCTGTCGCCCCGTGACGCGGCCCGCAAGACCATGCAGGAAGTCTCCGGTGCATTGATCGCAACGTCGCTGGTTCTGGCGGCTGTGTTCATCCCGACAGCGGCGGTTGCCGGCATCTCGGGCGAATTCTATCGTCAGTTTGCGGTTACCATCACGGTTGCCACCGCCATCTCGCTGTTCGTTTCTCTGACATTGTCTCCGGCGCTTGCCAGCTTGCTGCTGCGGCCGCATGGAGAGCAGAAGCCTGGCCTCCTGATGCGGCCGGTGGTCTGGGCGCTTTCAAAGTTTGATCGCGGCTTTGACCGGTTGTCTTCCGGCTATGCGGCAACAACGAAACGTCTGGTGCGTGCACCGCTGATCATGCTGAGTCTCTTTGGTGGATTGCTGCTGATGACCGATCATCAGTTCAACCAGGTACCCGCCGGCTTCATTCCGGAACAGGACCAGGGATATTACATCACGGTCGTTCAATTGCCCCCCGGTGCTTCGCTGGAACGCACGGATACGGTTGTTCGCCGCGCGGTCGATGAGCTTCTGGACATCGACGGCGTTGAGAATGCTGCCGTGTTTGCCGGCTTCAACGGTGCCACTTTCACGACGGAATCGAACACGGGTGTGATCTTCTTCACCACCACACCGTTCGACGAGCGCGAGGAAAAAGGCATCGTTGCCGAGGACGTGCTTTCTGAGGCCCGGCAACGCATGGCTGGCCTGAATGATGCGGCAATTTTCGTGATCGCTCCTCCGCCCGTGCGCGGTATTGGAACCGGCGGTGGCTTCAAGATGATGCTGCAAGACACCGGCAATGTTGGTCCTGCCGCACTGGAACAGGCCGCTCGTGCCCTGTCGGCAGAAGCCAATGCGGATCCCGACCTTGTTGCAGTCTTCTCGCTCTATTCAACGGGTACGCCGCGTGTTTGGGCCGAGATCGATCGTGAACGGGCCGAGATGCTGAACGTACCTGTTGCTGCCGTCAACGAAGCATTGGAGGTCTATCTCGGGTCGGCCTATGTCAACGACTTCAATCTGTTCGGTCGTACCTATCGGGTGATCGCTCAAGCCGATGCCTCGTTCCGTGAAACCGCGGATGATGTTGCCCGGTTGAGAACACGCTCCGACGACGGTGCCATGGTGCCGCTTGGCGCGGTTGCCACGTTCGAAAACACCACGGGCCCACTGCGCCAGCCGCGATACAACCTGTATCCCGCCGCCGCAGTTCAGGGACAAGCAATGCCGGGTGTGTCCTCAGCCGAGGCGCTGGAGAAAATGGAGGCAATCGCAGAGCGCGTGCTGCCCGCAGGTGTCTCTTACGAGTGGACCGAGTTGAGTTATCAGGAGAAGAACACGGATGACACGGCGTTGCTTGTCTTCGGTTTCGCAGTGCTGTTCGTCTTCCTGGTGCTTGCGGCCCAGTATGAGAGCCTGGCTCTGCCCCTGGCCGTCATCCTGATCGTTCCCATGGTTCTGTTGTCCGCGATCACGGGCATCTGGCTAGCCGGGCTCGACAACAACATTCTGGTTCAGATCGGCTTTGTTGTGCTGGTGGCCTTGGCATCGAAGAACGCCATTTTGATCGTGGAGTTCGCGCGCCAGGCGGAAACGGATGGACTGTCGCGTTGGGACGCTGCCGTGCATGCTGCACAGACCAGGTTGCGGCCGATCGTGATGACCTCCCTGGCGTTCATTCTCGGCGTGGTTCCGCTGATGCTGGCGACAGGTGCCGGTGCTGAAATGCGCCAGTCATTGGGAACCTCGGTGTTCTCCGGAATGCTCGGCGTCACCTTGTTCGGTCTCTTGTTTACGCCCGTCTTTTACATCGTGGTGCGAGGCGTGGAAGACCGGATCGCAGGCTTGCGCGGAAAGGCGACCGGAGCAGGGACCGAAGAAACACACCAACACGGCGTCTGATATCCTCACCTGCAGACGCCCCCGGAGAGCGCGGTTCATCGCCGCGCTCTTCATCATTTTGATCGCCGCTCTTGGACCTGCGGTGCTGCAACTGTCTTCAAGATCAGCGTTTACCGCCGGTCATGTCGTGCGTTTAACAGCTGGGATCAGGGCACCGGGTCAAAGGCTGGGGTCCGAATATGGCCGGTCCTAGCCCGCGCCTCATCGTCCGGTGATCCCTGGGAAGAAGAGCAGAAGCCCAACGGCCAGCACCTGCATGGCGATAAACGGCAGGAGTGATCTGAATATCGTTGCCAGCGAGATATCCGGCGGTGCCACGCTTTTCAGATAAAAGGCGGCTGGTCCGAACGGCGGCGACAAGAAGGACACCTGCATGTTCATGCAAAACAGCACGCCAAACCAGACCGGGTCATAACCGAGCTCGGTAATGATCGGCACGAAGATCGGCATCGTCAAAAGCGCAATTCCGACCCAATCAAGGAACATGCCAAGGACAAACAGGATCAGCATCATGAAGAGCAGGATCAGGGTCGGATTGTCTGAAATGCCTGAGATTAGTGCGGAAACGAATTTGATGCCGCCCATGAGGTTGAACACACCAACCAGCGCGCTCGCTCCAATGCCAATCCATACAATCATCCCAACGGTTTGAAGGGTTTGTAAGGCTGCACCTTTCAGAAGCTGAAGCGTGAATTCACCGCGGATAACTGTCGAGAGAAGCACACCGGCCACTCCAACGGCCGACGCTTCCGTAACGCTGGCAATGCCGCCATAGATCGAGCCGAGAACACCAGCGACGACTAGAAGGGGCAGGAACAGTCCCTTTAACAGGCGTATTTTTTCAGCTTTCGAGACCGGATCACCCTGGGGTATCGGCGCAAGAGCCGGATTGAGATAGGCGCGGATCAAGACGTAGGTGACATAAAACCCGGCCAGCATCAGACCCGGCACAAAGGAAGCGGTGAACAGGTCACCGACAGACACATTGGCAGTCAGGCCGTAGATGATCAGAACAATGGACGGCGGAACCATGGTTCCAAGAGCGCCGCCAGCACAGACAACCCCGATTGCCAGATGCTTGTCATAACCAAGCCGGAGCATTTGGGGCAGGGCGACCAGACCAAGCAATACCACTTCGCCGCCGATGATGCCGCTCATGGCCGCCAGGATCACCGCGACGATGATGGTTTGGATCGCAACCCCGCCTCGCAGGCGGCCTCCAACCAGCTTCATTGCGTCGAACAAATCCCGCGCGATGCCGGACCGGTCGAGGATCGCGGCCATCAGCACGAACATGGGAACGGAAACAAAAACGAAAGACGAAACGAAGGAGAAGACACGGCTTGTGATCAACGGCACGACCATCGGGCCGAACCAGCCGAGTGCGAATATCAGCGCGACCAGAAGTGTCACAAAGGCAAGCGGGATGCCGGAGACAAGAAGCACCAGCAACATGGCGAACATAAGCAGCGTGCCGGTCTCAATTCCAAGACCTTGCAGGGAGCCAAAAAAATCGATCACTTGCGCCCCCTGGCGTAATTCACGGCAAGAATGAGAAATTGTACGGCCATCACGGCAAGCACGATGAGCAGGAAAACCTTGATCAGGCCGGGATAGACGGGGTCCCATGCACTTCCCGACCGCTCCAGCCGGAAACTGCCGTCGGGCCGGAACGCGGCCCTTTGGACCATCAGCCAGGCCGCCCAAGCGAAAACACCGCTGGAGAGCATGCAGATAACTGAGATGACGATGTCGAGTATCCGGCGTGCCCGGTCCGGCAAGGCATCGTAAATCAGCACAACACGGATGTGCCGGTCGCGCGCACTGCAATATAGACCGCCATAGAGAAACGCAGCGCCGCACAGAAAGATGGTTGTCTCATGCGCCCAAATGGTCGGGGCATTGAAGACGTAACGGAGCACCACTTCATTCAGCAAGATAAGCATGGACAATACGATGCCAAAGGCAAAGACCAGCCCGGTCTTGTCGATCCACCGACCCAAGATACCTGCTTCAGGTATGGCTCCGGGGTCCGGTTTTTCGTGCGATCTTTCCTCTGTGTCTGCCACGCTTGCCTCCCAGCTTTTTTGAGCAAATCGCGTTAAAAAGATTCAGGTTTCGCTGCCACTCGGCTTTGCCTCGTACGCCAAACCTGAAGTAGCTTGAATTGAATGGAACGCGACACGCTATCGTATTGAGCGGCCGCCCGGAGGCGGCCGCTTGTTTTGATTGGGTTGGAGCTTATTGCATCAAGCCGTTTTCTTTCAGATACCCGGTCAACACGTCGTAGACCTTCTGGGCATTGTCAGAGCGAGCCGCGACTTTTGCCCACTCACCGGTTGCGATGGTCCGGAACTTTGCGCGCTCCTCTGCGGACCAGTCGGTTACGGTGATTTCACCGCCAGCTTTCGCTTCCTCGACAGCCGTCAGATCCCGTTCGGCAAGTGCTGCCACCTGAGCCTTTGCGAAGTCGGCAACGCTTTCTTCAAGAACAGTTTTCAGATCTTCCGGAAGTGCGTCCCATTTGGCCTTGTTCATGGAGATCTCGACCAGTGGCATGGAATGGAAGCCCGGGTAGACCGGGTATGGGGCGACCTTGTGCATGCCCTGGGCATGGTTGGTCGAAAACACGGTGTAGTCGGCAGCATCGATCACGCCTTTGTCGAGGGCTGTGAAGACCTCGGAACCTGGAAGGTTCACCGGAGCAGCGCCTGCGGCTGCGAACACCTGTTGTACGAGCCCTTCTGGAGCCCGCATCTTGATGCCCTTGAGATCATCGACGCCATTCAGTGGAACTTTGGAAACAAATGCCTCCAGTCCCGGTGTGGTCGCACCAATGAAATGCAGGCCATAAGGACCCACCAGTTCATTCATCAGCTCGTTGCCGCCGCCTTGTGCCATGAAGGTGAACATTTCATCTGGAGACGACCAGGCACCGACCGGGTTCGCAATCAGACCGAAGGCGGGGTCCTTGCCAGCGAAGTAGGACGTGTCAGTGATGTGCCCGTCCAGAATACCGGCCGCGATCGCGTCTTGTGTCTCGCTATGCGAAACGATGGATTCTACCGGCAAAAGTTCAATTTCGACCCGCCCGCCGGTGAGTTCCTTGACGGTTTCCGTCCAGCCTTGCTGAAGTTCAAAGTTCGGGTTGCCCGCCGGGTCTGAGGATTGGAAACGGAACGAGAAATCGGCCGCAAACGCGGCAGAGGTCAGTGCGCTGATAGCCACTGCGGTCAGTGCGGATTTTGTGAGATTCTTTAACATAATTCCTCCCATGGGTCTCTATCGCCTCGGTCAATTGGCGACAGTGGTTTGAGGCGGCGCTATACGCCGCAGTCCTTCCAAGGCGCCATCAACAAGCTGATCGACGGGCCGTGAAATCTGAAGAGTGAAGCCGGTTTCGTCGTCATCAAGCGGCTCCAGAATGGCCAGCTGGCTATCGAGGAGCGTTTCGCCGGCAAAATGGTCCTGGCGATTGATGAGACGGTCCGCGATGAGGGCTCTGGATCCGTCCAAATGAACGAAACTGCATCCCGGCAACGAGTTTCGAAGGCGGTCACGGTAGGTGCGTTTCAGGCTGGAGCAGGCAACCACCGCACCGCCAGTGCAATAGAGCTGGAGCAGGGCCGCCATCGCGACCGCATCCAGCCAAGGCATTCGGTCGGCATCCGTGAGCGCTTCGCCCTTTGCCATTTTTTGTTTGTTCTCCAGAGTGTGAAAGTCGTCTGCTTCGACCATTCCAACGCCCAGGCGATCTGACAGGTTTAGCGCCAAGCGGCTTTTGCCCGCTCCGCATACGCCCATCACGACAATCACACTTTCTTTTCCGCCCTTTGGCGACGCGCTCTGCATCTTTGTCATACCGCCTGTTTTCTGAGTTCATTCAATTGATAGCGCTAACATTTGTCAACAGGCGTTTTGTAAGTTAGTCTTGTCATGAAGCGTATTAGTGATCTTAAAAGGTTGTAATATTTGAAGAAAAACAAATTAAATATTTCAGATGTTGCGCGTGAAGCGGGCGTTAGCGCTATGACAGTTTCGCGGGCTTTGCGGAATCCCGACAAGGTGTCGGAGAAAACGCGTTTGAGGATAAAAGCGGTTGTCGACCGCTTGGGATATGTGCCTGACCCCGCCGCAAGTGCTCTTGCTGCCGGCAAAACAAACGTCATCGGCGTCATCGTTCCGTCCGTGACCAACAACGTCTTTTCAGATGTGATGCGGGGGATTTATGAGGCGGCAGAAGGGTCCAAGTGGCAGATCCAGCTCGGGAATTCCCGCTACTCCCCTTTGGAAGAGGAAACACTGGTCCGGACGTTCTTGAGCCAGAGACCTGCCGGACTAATCTTGTCCGGTCTTGATCAGTCTTCCGAAACGTCGAAGCTCTTGATGGGGGCTGACTGCCGTATCGTCCAGATCATGGAATGTGGCCCAGATCCTTACGATATGATGGTCGGATTTTCCCATGTGGATGCGTCGAGAGCAGCCACCCGGCACCTTTTGGAACAAGGATATGACCGTCCCGGGTACATCGCCGCGCGCCTCGATCCACGAAGTCAGCGCCGGCTGAAGGGCTTCAAGACCGAAGCGGAATTGGCCGGGGTTTACTCGGCAAACCGGGTGGTAACGACCCCGCGACCCTCAACGGTGACCCTTGGATGCGAGCTCGTCGCGGATTTGCTCTCCAAGGCGCCAGATACAAATGCTGTGTTGTGCAATAATGACGACTTGGCGCTTGGAGCTCTCTTTGAATGCCAGAGAAGGGGTGTGCGCATTCCTGAGGAATTCGGGATCTGTGGGTTCAATGATTTGGAGATGGTTGCCGCCGCCAATCCGTCCATTACCAGTGTGAGAACCTTCCGGTTGGACATGGGACGGATCGCATTTGAGAACCTCGTCGAAGCCTTGCAGGGAGCAGAGCCGCAGCAAAAAACCATCGATCTAGGTTTTGATGTGATCCCGCGAGGCAGTACTGAAAGGACTGCTTAGATTCACGGCTATCGTTTCAACCATTCGCTCGGCTGTCTGCTAGCTTTTGTAGAGGTGGGGTTCTGGTCGGAAAAACTGGTGTCACCGATTGATACCGCGACCGTCGCAAAGGAGCGCGTATCTGTACCGACCCCATCTGCTGTGCCTCGGCAGTGCTTCGTAATTCAAAGCCGCAGGTCGGTTTCTTCGGCTGGGAACATGCATTTCAGGTCGTAGACCAGCGCACCGGGTTTACCTAAGGCGCGGATCTTGTCGATGCCGATGTCCTTGAAGGCCTGGTGGGCGACGGCAACGATGATGGCGTCGTAAGCGCCTTCCGCCGGCTGTTCCACGGGCCAGATACCATATTCCTCATGTGCGGCATTCCCATCGACACAAGGGTCATGGACATCGACCGAAACGTTGTAGTCTTTCAACTCTTCAAGAATACCGGCAACGCCGGTGTTGCGAAGATCCGGGCAGTTTTCCTTGAACGCAAGACCCATGACAAGAATTCTGGAACCGGTGACGGGCAAGGCCTTGCGGGTCATGGCCTTGACCATCTCGGAGACCACATAGGCGCCCATGCCATCATTCAGCCGCCGCCCGGCCAGAATGATCTCCGGGTGATAGCCGGTCGCCTGGGCTTTGTGGGTCAGGTAATAGGGGTCAACGCCAATGCAGTGCCCGCCAACGAGGCCGGGCCGGAAGGGCAGGAAATTCCACTTCGTTCCGGCCGCTTTCAGCACGGCCTCAGTGTCAATATCCAGCCGGTTGAAGATGATGGCCAGCTCGTTGATCAAGGCGATGTTGAGATCGCGCTGCGTGTTCTCGATGACTTTGGCCGCTTCCGCCACCCGGATCGAGGGGGCCTTGTGGGTTCCTGCCGTGACAATCCCGGCATAAAGCTGATCGACGAAGTCGGCGGTTTCCGGTGTCGAGCCGGACGTGACTTTGCAGATCTGCGGCAGCCGGTGGGACTTGTCGCCCGGATTGATCCGCTCCGGGCTGTAACCTGCAAAGAAATCTTCGTTGAATGTGAGACCGGACACCCGCTCCAGCATTGGCACACAGTCTTCTTCCGTGGCGCCGGGATAGACCGTGCTTTCGTAGATCACCAGATCGCCGGGCTTTAGAACCTTGCCGATGGTCTCGCTGGCGCGGAGGAGGGGGCCGAGATCAGGTTGCTTATAAGCATCAATTGGCGTCGGCACCGTGACGATGTAGGTGTCACACTCTGCCAGTTCCTGAGGATCGGAGGTAAAGCGCAGGTGTGTCGCAGCGGTGAGGTCGTCCTTTGAGACTTCGAGCGTCGTGTCGGTGCCCGCGCTCAGCTGGGCAATGCGCTCCGGATTGATATCAAACCCCATGACCGCGTGGGTCTTACCGAATTCGGCAGCCAGCGGCAGGCCGACATAACCAAGGCCGATGACAGCAATTTTTGCCTGTGCCGGGGTTCGGTTCCTCATCTCACCTTTAGACCTCGTAATAGTCGCGGTACCACTGCACGAACTTGGCAACGCCTTCGCGGAATGGTGTCTCGGGCTTGTAGCCGGTCAGGTCTTGCAGCAGCGTGGCATCGGCCCAGGTCGCCGGCACGTCGCCTGTCTGCATCGGCATCAAGTTGCGGGTGGCCTTCGTGCCGAGTTCATCTTCGATCGCCTCAATGAAATCGAGCAAGCGGACCTTGTCCGAGTTGCCGATGTTCACCACCCGGTAGGGCGCAACCGGACTCAAATTGTCCGTTTTCGAGGCCGCCCCCTCGCTTCTCGGAACCGCATCCATCAGACCGCGAATGCCGCGCACCAGATCGGCCACATAGGTGAAGTCGCGGTACATCTCGCCGTGATTGTAAATATCGATCGGCGTGCCTTCGAGGATCCCCTTGGTGAATTTAAACAGCGCCATATCCGGGCGCCCCCAGGGGCCATAAACCGTGAAGAACCGGAACATGGTGATCGGGATTTGATGGATATGCGCCCAGGCATGTCCCATCGCCTCGTTTGCCTTTTTGGTCGCTGCGTAAATGGTCAGCGGCGTATCGGTCTTCTGGTTCTCATCGAACGGCATTTCAGTGTTCGCGCCATAAACCGAGCTGGTCGAGGCCATCAGCAGATGCTGAACATTGGCAGCGCGCGCAGCCTCCATGACGTTGAGTGTACCGACCACATTGGCATCAACATAAGCGCGCGGGTTTTCCAGGCTGTAGCGCACCCCGGCCTGGGCCGCGAGGTGAACGATCACATCCGGTTTGAAATCCGCAATGCTCTTAGAAACAGACGTTGTGTCTTCCAGCTGCGCAATGGTGGAGGAAAACGTGCCGTGCTGATGCAGGATCTCGTGGCGGCGTTCCTTCAGCCGGACATCGTAGTAGTCCGTCAGGCCGTCAAAGCCGGCAACTTCCCAGCCTTCCTGCAACAACAGCTCGGCCAGATGAAAGCCGATAAAGCCGGCAGACCCAGTGATAAAGGCGCGTTTCTTTTGAAGCATGCTGTCTCTTTAAAGATCTGGGTCCGGCGGGCAGGGCCGAGGGCGGAAAGAAGGGTGCCCGCCTTAGGTATTCACCGGATGCAGCGCTGTCCAGATCATTCCTAGGTTCTGGCGGTGGAAATTCTCCTGCTGCCCCATAGGCCGCCAAGGGATGCGTGCCAATACAATAAAAAAGGACCCGGAGTGTCTGTCCGGATCCTTCCTATTTCGGTGCGTAAAGGCCCGTCGATTGTTTGGGCCTCTTGGCTTAGGCGGCAGCCGCTGCGGCGACCGGTTCATGCTGCCAATGAAGCGGGTAGCCGGGATCAAAGACGGTCACTGTGCCTTCCGGAAATTGGATCTTGTCCGGAAAGCTGACCGGATCTGCGCTTTTGAAAAGACGGATGCGGCGCTCATTTGGCGGCAGCCTGTAAAACGCCGGGCCATTCAGTGAGGCAAAGCCTTCCAGCTTGTCGAGCGCGCCATCTTCTTCAAACACATGCGCCAGGCAGTTGATCGTGTTGATTGACGAGAAAATGCCGGCGCAGCCGCACGCGCTTTCCTTTGCCGTGTCGGTGTGCGGGGCAGAGTCGGTGCCAAGGAAGAAACGCGCGTCGCCGGAGGTTGCCGCTTCGCGCAGGGCCAGGCGGTGTTTTTCGCGCTTTGCCACCGGCAGGCAGTAATAATGTGGTTTGATCCCGCCGGCCAGAATGGCGTTGCGGTTGATGATCAGATGGTGAGTGGTGATGGTCGCCGCGGTGCGCGCTTTTGATGCCTTTACGAAATCAATCGCATGGGACGTCGTGGCGTGTTCCAAAACGATGCGGAGCTCTGGAAACTTCTCCCGGATCGGAGACAGCACGCGCTCCAGGAAAACGGCTTCCCGGTCGAAGATGTCAATGTCGGCGTCGGTGACCTCGCCGTGGACCAGCAGAGGCACATCTTCGTCGCTCATGGTTTCCAGAACCGGGTAGATCTTTTCAAAATCCCGAACACCGTTTTCAGAATTCGTCGTGGCTCCGGACGGATAAAGCTTCAGCGCCGTGATCAAACCGCTTTCTGCGCCGTTGCGCACATCGGCCGGGTCTGTTGCCTCGGTGAGGTACAGCGTCATCAGCGGCTCGAAGCTGTGACCGGCTGGCAGCACGTTCATGATGCGCTCCCGGTAAGCCTGCGCGTGCTCGGTGCGCACAACCGGTGGCACCAGATTCGGCATGATGATGGCACGTGCAAAATTGGCGCTTGTGTGCGGCAACACCGCTTCCAGCATGGCGCCATCGCGCAAGTGAAGATGCCAGTCGTCAGGTTGGCGGATTGTCAGCTCAGTCTGGGTCACTGAAGCGCCTCCGTGAGGTCGTTATTGTTGTCTGTCGGGCCGGTGGCCATTGCCTTGACGGCTTTATGTTCCGGCTCTTGAGCGGTGCAGCGTCTTCTAAACACCATAACAGCGTGCCGGCACAAGGTGGCCGCGACGAAAACTTCCCCATTGCAGGAAAGTTGGGGGTCTGCCACACGCTGTTTGGACTGGATAGCCCCAGTCTGTCGAACAGCTTGACATTAACATCTCCCAAGCGGCCGAAGAAGGCATACTGTTAGCTGTCTCCAGATCGATGGCGGATCAGTGGCGGCAGGAAGACCAGTCTGCTCTCAAAAGCTCCAATGTATTCGTTGTGGAACACGATTTGCCGCTAGCCAAGTCCCAGCTGTTTTAGTTGCGCGCAAAAAGATCTATAGGCCTAAATCCGGCGATGTGTTGGTTCTAGACGCCCAAGCGGACCTGCTTGACGATCTGAACACGCGGGTTGTTGTTCCACTTATGCCAGAACCTGAAGCGCCAACTCCAGCGCGCTTTCTAAACCCGGTTTTCATGATCAATGGCGGGGTTCATGTGATGGTGACGCAGTTATTGTCGGCTGTACTTGTACAAGAATTGTGCGAACCCATCGGAAGCCTGGACGGACAGTAATCTGAAATTACGAGAGCCTTGGACATGCTCTTTCGAGATTTTTAATTTAGGTATAAAAATTCCATAATCAAAATTATGCGCAACCGGTATGTCAGCGTCTCACTATCCAATTCCCCGCGGCGGTTGGGCGATAGTTTAACAGGTGATGAGGTTTACTGACAGCGCCAGCATTGAATATGATTGAGAAGTTGCCAGAGCACTGCAAATTGTCATGCATTTTGGTAGCAAGGAGAAGCAGCGAGCCTCGATTGGTGGCATGTGAGGTTTCCTCCGAAACATTCCACGCATTTAGCAACTTGTTTTATTGAAGGTGATTTTTTGGATCTAGGCAGCCAAATAGATCTCGCAAAGACTTATGCCGCTGCCGGCCGGTTTGACGAGATGCTCGCAACTTGCCGCGACATTTGCACCAACACAGACCAAGTTAATATGTTGCTCGCGACCGGGGCATTGCTAGCAGGCTATGGCTTCTTGTCGGATGCGCGTGCGGTTTATCAGTGTGCAAGAAATCGCGCGCCAACAGATCTGCGGGCACAAGTTAATCTTGCGAATTTGGCACGTGAGGCAGCGGAACATAGCAATGCGCGTTCACTCTATGAAGAATTGCAGCAAAAACTACCCAACCATCCCGTTATCCGTCGGAATGCTTTGGTCGGTCAGGAATATGATCCTGGGGTTAGTGATTTCGCTAGAAAGTCCGCAGCCATCAAATGGGGCCGTTGGGCGATAGCGCAGGCCGGTGGCTTTAAGCCGCGTCCAGCATTTGGCGATTTAGAAAGTCGCCCATTACGTGTTGGCTATGTTTCTGGAGATATCTGCCAACATACGGTTGGTCTTTTCGTTAAAGATGTCCTCAAAGCGCATAACCCGGAACGGGTGGTGCCGATCGTCTATAGCGCTGGGATGGTCAAAGACTGGGTGACGAATGAGGTTGCGGCTGCCTGTACACTTCATGATGTTTCTTCTGTTGATGATGTTTCACTAGCCGATCAAATACGCTTAGATAACATTGATGTGTTGGTAGACCTTTCCGGTCACACCGGTGGTTCACGACTCACCGTTTTTGCGTACCGTCCTACTCCAGTCATGATCAGTTGGTTGGGTTACTTTGCGACCACTGGTCTGCAGTACATTGACGCTGTGATATTGGATGCCTGGCACGCGTCAGATGACGTTGAAGATCAATTCATCGAACCCATAGTCAAAATGAACTCGCGATTTTGCTATAAGGCGGTACCCTGGATGCCAGAAGTCGCGATCGCACCCGTAATGCAGAACGGTTATGTCACTTTCGGAAGTTTCAATAACACCGCAAAGCTCAATGATGGTGTTATTGAAGTCTGGTCCAAGATACTGGCCGTAATTCCAGATGCACGACTTATCCTAAAGTGGCGGACGTTTAACGATGCGGATTTCCGGCAAAGAGTGAGTCAGGCGTTTGCCGATCGCGGCATAGCCGCTGACAGAATTGAGCTGCGAGGTCCGAGTTTCCATGCCGATTTGCTTAAGGAATATGGCGATATTGACATTGCCCTAGACCCATTCCCTTTCACTGGCGGGCTAACGAGCTGTGAAGCGCTCTATTGCGGAGTACCTGTCGTGACCGTGCCTCAAAGCCGTGTTGTGAGCCGCCAGACTTTTGCATTTCTAAACCAGATTGGTCTGCAAGAATTAGCTGCTGAGGATATGGAAGATTACATAAGCATCTCGGTGGAGCTGGCCAGCAACAGTGACCGGCTCAAAACCTTGCGTGCGAGCCTGCGATCGCGGATGATTTCATCACCTCTTATGGATGTACAAGGCTTCACAAGAGAATTGGAAGACCGCCTGATCAGGCTCTACCACACAATTCAGGCCGATGAATAGCGAACCACAATGCAAAACAAAAAGATACTTTACGTTGGGACCGGTCATCCAAGAAATGGGGCCAAGGTACCTGTAGAGTTTCAAGGTAGTGATTGGAAGGCAATCCGGTTTGACATGGATCCAACTACCGAACCGGATATTGTTGGCTCAATTCTCAACATGAGTGCAATTTAGAGCGAAAGCGTGGATGCTATTCATTTCACCTAAAATATCCAGCATGTTCATACCCACTAGGTATTCCATGTGTTTAGTCCGTGACACTTTTGCTTCGTATGAGCCTGCCAGTAGCCCCAGTGTTTCCTAAGATAGGTATATGGATTTGGACTCGTTCCGCACCTTCATTCCCTATCAGCCTGATTTGCCTCAAGGATTCACCCGTCCGTAACCATGAAAATACAACTTTTGTCTGATTTGGTGAATTCGGCATATTCTGCAAGTTGAAGTTGGGCCATTTCTTTTGGCTGACCTGTAGAAAATGACAATTGCCTATTTAACCGGCAGTCTTCTAAGAGCCTGAAGATGAAAGGCTCATCCCCGATACCGCCTCAAATACTTGCCCAGATCAATGACAAGTCAGTCGAAGGACTTGCGCTCGCGCTTGCGTCCGATGCTGACGGCGCGGTCATGCACTTTCAATGGTGCAACAGCGCGTTCTGCAAGATCACCGGATATGACGCGGCCGAGGTTATTGGTCAGCGCGGCACGATCCTGATCGGCTCCAGCATGGATCAGGGCAATCACCTGATCATCATCGAAAAGCTGATGAACTGGGAGCATTTTTCGGTCAAGGCGCTCAACAACCGGAAAAACGGCGAGCAATACTGGCAGCGGATGAGCTGGACGCCCCTTTCCGATACGTCGACCGGCGACCGGTGGTGGCTGTGTTCGCTGATCGAGCTGGAGGATCAGGCCGGCCAGGGAGACACCGTCCGGCATCTGGAACGGCCCGTCTCTGGGCGCGAAGCGCTGACAAGCTATGTCGAAAAAATCGGGCATCTGGAGCGAGAAAACAATCGGCTGTTCCAGCTGGCCAAGAAGGTTGCCAAAGAGGCGAAGGAAGATGCGCTGACGGGTCTTTCCAATCGGCGGCATTTCGAGGTGGAGTTCAAGTCCTGGGTATCCAACCTGAAAGACGGCGGATCGGACTTTGCGGTGTTTTACATCGATCTGGACCGTTTCAAATCCGTCAACGACACGTTTGGGCATGATGCCGGCGATCGCCTTCTGATTTCCGTCGCCGAGATGCTTCGTAGGCTCACCAACGAGACGGACCTTGTCGCCCGCATCGGCGGGGATGAGTTCGTGGTCTTGCGTCCGCTTGGGCAAAGCGCTCTAGACATCAGCAGCCTGGCGGATGCTATTGTTCAGGAAATGCATGCGCCGTTCGTGTTTGAAGGCAAATCCACCTTCTGCAGCGCCAGTGTCGGCGTTGCGATCGCAAACGCCACAATGGATGCGCCTGAGCGGGTGGTGAGCGATGCGGACACGGCCCTTTACCACGCCAAAACCAACGGCAAGGGCCGCTGGTCTTTCTTCACAAAGGAGATGCATGCCGAGGCGATTGCCGCCAAGCGCCTTGTGTCCGATCTCCTGATTGCCTGCGAAAACCGGGAGTTCGTTCCATTCTTCCAGCCGCTCATCGACGCTGCGACCGGCACTATCGCCTCGGCCGAAGTGCTTGTCAGATGGGCGCATCCAAGAATGGGCCTCTTGCCGCCAGCCGCGTTTTTGGAAACGGCCGACAAGATGGGCATCTTGAAGCGGATCGACGAAATCGTCTTTGCGACGCTTCCGAAAAAACTGGCGCTGATTGATGGTGCTGGGGTCGATCTTCCAAGGGTTTCGATCAATGTTTCTGCCGGACGTTTGGCGGACCCGAACCTTATTCATGACATCAAACGCGTCGGCATTCCCCCCAAACGGCTCACGATCGAAATCCTGGAATCGGTTTATCTCGACAGGCTTGGCGATGTTGTGAACTGGACGCTCAGCGAGCTGAAAGAGCTGGGGGTGACCATCGCGCTCGATGACTTTGGCACCGGTCATGCCTCCGTGCAGGGACTTTTGAAAATCAATCCGGCGGTCCTCAAAATCGACCGGCAGTTCATATTGCCGGTCGTGGAAGACCAGACTGCCCGCGAGTTGATGGCCTCCATCATCGGCATCGGCAAGAGCCTTGGCATGAGCATCGTGGCAGAGGGCGTTGAAACGGAAGCACATGCGCGCCTTGCCCTCGACATGGGCTGCGACCTCCTGCAGGGCTACCATTTCGGCCGGCCCATGCCCGCAACCGAGTTTCAGGATCTGCTGATTGAAACCAAGGGTCAGTTCTGGTCACCAGAGCCGGAGATTACGGGCAAGGTGTCTTGAGCGGTTAATAGCGCGGCTGGCGGACCAGAACACTAAGCGCGTATGGCCGAGACAATGACTGAAGGTGTGGGCACCAGATGCCCACCGTTTTCCGGTGTGCCTTCTTCTTGCACCCGGCGCGCAAGCTCGGTCCTGATGGCGGCCCGCCGGTCTTCCGGTTGCCCGCTCAAGAGGGACGCGGCGCGAACTGCCCCCTTGTCGAAGGCATCGAAGAGTTTGCCGGGAGAAGAGACAAACACCTGGCTGGGAAGCTCAAGAGTCGTGATGTCGCTAAAGCCGCAGGCCGTCAAAATGGGCTCTGCGTTCTCCTTGTTGGCGAACATATGCGCATCCGGCCCGTCCGGCAGGGTGACCGCCGGATCGCCGAGACGCCCGACGGCCTCAAAAAGCCAGCCAAAGGCACCGTTCGAGCCTTTTCCGCGCCAAATCGAAAAGGCAAGCCGTCCGCCGGGTTTCAAAACCCTGGCAACTTCCCGCAATCCTTTTTCCGGATCGGGAAAATGCGGCACGCCAAAGCCGATCGACACGGCATCGAAACTCTGGTCCGGGAAGGTCATGGCCATCACATCGCCTTCCACGAAGGTGGCGCCTGGAGCCGTTCTTTGGGCGAGGTCAAGCATGGCTGGCGAGAAATCAAGCGCTGTTACCACGGCTCCGCGTTTCAAGAGCTCAGCGGCAACGACACCATGTCCCGTGCACAGATCGAGGGCCGAAAAACCGGGGTTTAGAGCGACCGTTTCCGCGAGCACGTCAGCTGCCTGCCGGGTCGCAAGATCAAACCCTTCCGCATAGCCTTGCGCGATGCCCGGATCCTGCCAGCCATCCCGCTCCATGCGTTCGAATGCATCCGTATTCGCCATTCGCCCCCTCCCTGGCTTGACTGAGCCCGCATGACGGCCAGCCGTGTTGGGCTGTCGTTGCGGAAGCTTACCGCCTTTCCAGCGGGAAAAGGCAGGAAAGTTTCGCTTCTGACTGACGACTGTTCTCACCTTTGAGGGTGCGACGCAGAACCAAGCGGTCGTCTAAGAGAAATCATAAGTCGAGCGTCTGGATTGTCTGGCATCATTGTTTCTGACGCCCAGATGTCGAACTGGTATGTTCGGCTTGCTCTTAACCTCGCGGAGGCTTTGCCATGGAACTTTCTTATGAACCGGATTTCCTGGAAGCGGGTTCTGGACCCCGGGTCATCCTGATTCACTCGAGTGTTGCAGGTGCGCGGCAATGGCGCGCCCTGATGGATCATCTCTCCGACAGGTTCCATCTGGTCGCCATAAATCTGTTCGGGTATGGAAAGACGAAACCCTGGCCGGAAGGCGCGACCCAATCCCTTGAAGACCAGGCACGGCTTGTTGAAGCTCTCGTCCCTGCCGATGGTAGCCGGGTGTCCATCGTTGGACATTCATTCGGTGGGAGTGTTGCCATGAAAGCGGCGGCGCTTTTGAAGGGCCGAATGCATCGGCTCGTCTTGATTGAACCAAATCCGTTTTATTTGCTTCACCTGCACGGCCGCGAAGAAGCGTATCAAGACGCGGTGACGTTACGCGATCTGATCAAGGCCAGCGCGGACACCACAACCTGGTCGCGGGCCGCCGAACATTTTGCAAATTATTGGACTGGTGCCGGCAGCTGGGAGGCCATGCCTGAGGATCGGAGAGCAAAGTTTATCCAGGCACTCAGACCAAATTTTCATGAATGGGACAGCGTCATGAATGAGCAGGTCCCCCTGTCCGAGTGGGCCAACGACTTGCCGAAGGAGACAACCGTCATATCGGCTGCCGACACTGTTCGGATCATAGGCGAGATTGTTTCCCTGATGCGCAAACACATCCCGGACTGGACTTTTGAACGGACGGATCACGGCGGTCATATGGCAGCCCTGACGCACCCGGAATTGATGAATCCGATCATAGAGAACGCGCTCAATCCGAACTGAAGCGCTGCTCAGAAACCGGGTCCAAATACTCATAAAAGGGCAACCTGACCTGTGCGCTCCCGGATTGTAGTCTCGGCGGGATGGGTTTTAGAGACGTTGAAAACCCGATTTGATCGGAGTCGTCTGGTCCACGTGGTTTTTTTAGAGCTTCGTAGAAGCAAAATCCATGTCCAACAAAATGTTGACCAACCTTATCTTGCGATCTGCAAACAAACAGATTGTTCCGCTGCGGAATATGTGCCTCACTGAGGCCGGGACAGAGGTATAAAAGGGGAAGTTCATGTCTGCAGCGGCTGATGGCGTTTTTGATATTTTTCGTTTTTTTAATACTCAGACCGGCACACATTTCTACACCGCCAGCGAAACAGAACGGAATACGGTTCAGACCACACTGCCCCAATTCAATTTTGAAGGTAATTTGTTTGATTCCAATGCATTGGAGGCAAACACGACCGGAGAAATACCTGTTTTCCGGTTTTTCAATACCCAAACTGGTACCCATTTCTATACGGCCAGCACCACTGAACGTGACAGCATAATAGCCAACCTGCCTCAGTTTAATTTCGAAGGAACAGCATATCAGGCCTATTCAGACGCAGATATTGAGCGCGCTCCGCTCTATCGTTTCTTTAATACCCAAACAGGAACGCATTTTTACACAGCAAGTGAGACCGAACGCGCCAACGTGATCGCGAACCTGCCTCAGTTTAATTTTGAAGGGATCGCCTATTATGTTGGTGGTATCAATGCGGGCGTTCAGCTCGATCTTTCTAATCCTAACGCGACCTTCAGCGGCAACACTCTGACGGCGAACACGCAAACGACCAGCTCATTTAAAATCGGAGGCGGCACTGCTGCACCCCAGGCCCCTGCTGCGCCTGGGCAGACCGATGGGTTTTCGCAGTCCAACCCGTTCTACAGCGTTACCGGGATCGACAGTTCCGATTACTTCGAGTTGATCACGACAAATGGCGGCGTTGCCGGCAGCGCCGGCAGTGGCAATGGTGGGAATGCCAATGCCGCGTTCCGGTTTCAAGTTGGAACCGATACATCCGCGGATGTCCTGAACCTCAGTTTGAAAGGGGGTGTTGCAATCACCGGTGGATCCGGTGGGGGCGCGACCTCCGGAACTGGTGGTGCAGGATCTTTCGCAGCCTTTATCTCCGGGTTCGAGACCGTAAACATTGCGTCGAATGGGACAACCGCCAACAGTTTCGCGGGTGGGTCCGGTGGTGTTTCAACGAACGGCTCGGATGGCGCAAACGGCTATGCACTCGGGTTCTCGGCCGGAACGACCAAGCTGGTCATCACTGGTACGCAGGACATCAACCTCGGCAATATCTCGCATCAAGGGGGATTGGTGGTTGATGGATCGGCCTTGACCGGAAAACTCACAGTGGCCGGCAACCCGGATACCCCGGTTGCCGATACATTGATTGGCGGTGCGGGCGCCGACTTGCTGGAAGGGGCGGGTGCCGCCGACACGCTCACCGGGAACGGGGGGGCGGATATTTTCCAGATTTTTCTTGGAGACACCACAACATCGGCGTTTGACACGATCACAGACTGGAACTCGGGCGGCACGAGTGATTTCGTACGCTCAGCGAACATCGATGAGGTTGCCGGCGCATCGATAAACACAACGGGACTTGCTGGACTCATTGTGGCTGTGAGCAGTGGTGGCAAGGCAACTTTCGCGGCTGCCGACGATACACTCGTTGAAAAACTGGCGGTGTTGGACGCTGATGACACCAATGTTGGTATCCAGGAAGTGGTGTTTTTCGAACATGGTGCCGACACCTACATTTTCTACGAAAACACTTTCGGTTCCGGCGACGAACAGTTGATAAAGCTCACCGGTGTGACCGGGCTGTCGACACTCACAGAAAGCGGCTCGCTTGGAGACTTTTCGCTTGTCTAGTCAGAGCGCCCGGTCCTAGCCGTAAACCGGTTTCAGGCACTTTCGTAGCAAATAGGGGAACTTGGTTCATTTTCATGAGCCGGGAGACAATTCGGTACTGCTGGTGAGCTGGGACATATTTTCTCCGCTTCCTGACGCGTGGCATCATTTTGAGAACAGCGTAAACTGCCCGCCCAAGGAGGTGTGCTGGTGCCACGACGTTATGCCGAAATCTATCCGTCCCTGCCGCTTCTGAGCAGCGATGACATGGCGCATGTCTCGGCCGCCGCGCTGATGTCGGTGCGCTATTTTCGGGCTGAACCGGATACGATGCCGGAAGAAGTCTTTGCCGAACATCATGTGCTTCTGAACCTGTGCGAAACACCGCACCGTGTGCAGAACTGGCGCGGCGGCGAACTACGCGACTTCACGTTTGAAAAGAACGAAATCGTCGTTACGCCCGCGGGTTTGCGGTCCGGGTGGCGATGGTTCGGCACCTCGGACGTCATCGTCGTGACCCTGGACCCGAAGAAGGTCGAGCGGTTTGCGCTGCATGAGCTGGGCCTTGTTCTCACCCATCAGCAGCTCGCCGATCTGCCGCAGTTCCAGGATGCGGATCTGTGCGCAGCCGGTGTCATGCTGCGGGATGCGCTGGAAACCGATGATCTTTCCTCAGGCGTCATGTTTGAAGCGATGAGCCGGGTGTTTCTGGTCAAGCTGCTTCAAAAATACGGTCAACAACAGGCCGAAGATCTGGCGCTGTCCGCGCGGTTTACCTCCGAGCACTACAAGCGTGTTCTCCGCTTCATCCGCGAGAGGCTGGACCAAACGATTTCCGTGGAAGAGCTTGCACAGGTCGCCGGCATGAGCGCGTCTCATTTTGCCCGTGTTTTCAAGGAAACGGTCGGCGAAACGCCGATGCAATATGTCCTCGCTTACCGGATCGAACAGGCGATCGGGATGATGCGGGATCCAAAACGGCCGCTTGGCGACATAGCAATCGCCTGCGGGTTTGCCGATCAGGCCCATTTTTCCCGGTCGTTCAAACAGGTGATCGGCCAAACACCGCGCCAGTACCGCGCGGCCTAGAATCTTAGCCCTGACGTTTGGCCGTATCCTTCAAAAACAAAGCAGGCCTGTTCAAGTAATCCGGTGGGGCCAAGCGTATCTCCAATGTCATCGGGCGAAGGCGCCCAGAACATTGATTTTGGAGAGACCGATATGAGCATCCGTTCCGTGACCACCGCAGCCCTGTTGATGGCTTCCACTTCCGCCATCGCGCAGGTTGAAACCCGCACCATCACCTTCGAAAACGAAGGTGCAATCCTCTCCGGCACCTTGTATCTGCCGGAAGAACATGATGGTCAGGCCCTGCCGGCCGTGGTTGTGACCGGCGCCTGGACATCGGTTGAAGAACAGATGCCGTCTGTCTACGCCCACCAGATGGTGGCCCGCGGGTTTGCAGCCTTCACCTTTGATTTCCGCGGCTGGGGGAAATCCGGTGATTTGCCGAAGAATACCCGCTTTGTTGAAAGCCCGGAAGCAAAAACCTCCGACATCCGGGCAGCCTTTGACGTTGTGGCCACGCTGCCCGAGGTCGATGCGACCCAGGTCCACGGGCTCGGCATTTGCGCCTCGGCCGGATACATGGTCGACGCGGTTTCAGGGAACGGCACAGTCAAGTCTATTGGCCTTGTGGCCCCGTGGCTGCAAAACGCTGACTTGGTCGAGGCGGTCTATGGCGGCGCAGACGGTGTCGGCGCGCTGATCGAAGTCTCAAGGAATGCAGAAGCCAATGGCGGCGAGATCATCCCGGCGGCAGGCCCGGAAGGCGCTGAAGGCGTGCTGATGCCGATCGGCGGCTATTATTATGAGCAGGACCGCGGTGCGATCCTGGCCTATGACAACAAGTGGAACCAGGCAGGCTGGGAAGGCTGGCTGACATACTATCCGGCCGATCATGCGGGTCGTCTCACCCATCCACTCGCAATCGTGCATTCGGAAGCCGCGGCCATTCCTCAGGGCGTGAAAGCGTTCTTGAGCGGGTTTGCAGGCGAAGCAACCTTGCAGATGCTCGAGGATGTCACCCAGTTCGACTTTTATGACAATCCGGAAGATGTGACCCGCGCCGCTGACGCAATGGCAGAGCATTTTCGCGGCTGAGGCCGGGCGGCTGCCCAAAAACACTTCTCATTTTCAAGGACAAAGACCATGAAACCGACACTTCCAGCCGTTGCCGTCCTCTCTGCTCTTGCCACATCAGCGGTGGCAGACAGCAAACTCCCCCCCGCAGGCGAACCGGAGGAAGCTGCGATCCGCACGCTTGTATCCTCGATCCCGCTTGCGGTTGACCGCGCGGCCTACGATCTCGCGGAAACTGCCTTCGCGCCGGAGTTCGTCATCGACTACACCTCGCTTTGGGGCGGCGAACCGGCGACCATGACCCCGTCCGCTCTGATGGATGCCTGGCGTGGCATTGTTCCGGGTTTTGATGTCACCTGGCATGAACTCGGGCCAGTCTCCGTGACCGTCAGCGGCGATATGGCAACGGCCACAGCCTTTGTCGACGGCCGCCACTGGATCGACGGTGAGCTCTGGCGCCCGGTTGGCAATTATTTCTGGGATCTGGAGCGGATCGAGGGCAGCTGGCTGGTCACCCGCATGGAATTTGACATGACCCAGGAAATCGGCGACCGCGCCCTGACGGCGACCGCCATGGAGCGTGCCGCCTCGCAGAACTAGATCTCGTGTCTCTCACAAGCGCCGCTCTTCAAAGAACGGCGTTTTTGACGATGTTAGTTTTTGGATCGAACTACTCCGAACTGTCCCTATCCAAAGGCACGTTCAGGCCAATTTTTTTGCGGCCCATGACGACGGAGGTGCGGAAGCGGCGGACATTGGCATTTTGGAAGAACAGCCGGTGGGTCAGCGCTTCGAATTCGGCCATGTCCTTGGCAATGCAGATCAGGCAGAAATCAGCTTCGCCGGTGACGTAATAACATTGCTGGACTTGCGGCTCCTGCCGCGCCCGCTTGACGAAATCATCGATCTGGTCGAGCCGCTCGCGCTCCAGTTCCACCATGATGATGAAGGTCATGGCCTGGCCGAGTTTGGCCCCGTCCAGAAGCGCCACCTCCCGGAGAATGAATCCCCCTTCCCTTAGCGCTTTTAAGCGCCGCTGCACTGAGGCAATCGAGACACCGCTCACGTGCGCCAGTTGTTCGAGGCCGGTACGGGCGTTGTCCTGCAAGGCGTTTAGGATCGAAATGTCCACCTGGTCGAGCTTCATGGCGTCTCTTGTGGTCTGAATGCGGGAAAATTTCCCATGGAAGGCTAGTCTTGTGAGGCATTTCTATCAAGCAGATCAACTATCTTTGTGAAATGCAGACTTTACCGACCAAACTTGACCATAAACGCGCGGCCAGCCTGATGCCCCTTTGGGCCGATCCGGTTCCAACTCCGCTTCTGGAGCGGACCTATGCCCCGTGGACTGTCCTTATCAAGGACGAAACCGCACGCATGGGGCTCGGGGCGTTCAAGGCGCTTGGCGGGATCTATGCCGTCGCCAACCTGTGTCTTGGGTCTGATATCCCACGGGATGTGTCCTTCGAGGCGATCCGAGCCGCGGCGAAGGGAAAGACGTTTGTTTGTGCAAGTGCCGGCAATCACGGCATGGCTGTTGCCAGAGGCGCGAAGATATTTGGCGCGGCCGCGCGCATCCATTTGTCAGATACAGTGCCTGAGAGTTTCGTGGCCCGGCTGGAAGCGGAAGGCGCGACGGTTATCCGCTCCGGTGCGACCTATGAAGAGAGCATTGAGGCGGCGATCAAAGATGCCGAGGCGCATGGGTTTATCCATCTCGCTGATGGGTCCTGGCCCGGATACACCGAACCGCCGCGGCTGGTGATGGAGGGCTATACGGTTCTTGCGGAAGAAATGCGGGGCGTCTTTGAAGTGAGTGGTGACTGGCCGACGCATGTCTTTTTGCAGGCAGGTGTTGGCGGCATGGCCGCGGCCGTTGCCCAGATGATCCGGAAAAACTGGGCCGTGCAGCCGGAGATCATCGTCGTCGAACCGGAGGCCGCGCCGTGCCTCGATGAAGCCGTCAAGGCCGGGCGGGTGGTTGACGTGATCGGGCCGGTTTCAAACATGGGCCGTCTTGATTGCAAGACCGCGTCGATGCTGGCGTTTGAGATCCTTCAAGAGACAGCCGACACTTATATCCAGATCTCTGATGAAGAAGCGCAAACGGCTGCCGATGTTCTTGCAAAGCTAGACGTTCCGAACACAACGCCCTCCGGTGCAGCCGGATTTGCAGCCCTTCGGCAAATGGCCTTGCCGGTTTCCGCAAGGCCGCTGATTGTGGTCTCGGAAGGGGCTGTGACGTAAGCGCTTCAGGTCGCTGATGGTCAGAAAAGCTTGAAACCGTGCAGTTTGTAGAAGAGAAGCGCGGATTTGGCGAAGAGCTTGATGTGCGTCAACCCCTTGCGTGCGGCGTGGCCGCCCTCGTGGACGATCTGGATTGCCGGTACATAGGCGATACGGGTGATTTTTTCGGTTCGCAGGGCAAGATCAAAATCTTCGAAATAGATAAAGAAGCGCGAATCAAACCCGTCAAGCTGCCGGTAAATCTCACCCCGGAACAGCATGAAACACCCGCTGACGATCGGTGGGTCCCAGAAAACGCCTTCGCCTGTTTCCTTGCTCATTTCATAGCGGGCGAGCCGGCTTGAGAAGAGATTTTTCAGGAAAACAGGCGCAAAGCCGCGCAAGAGAAGATCGAACAACGCCGGGTACCGCTTGCACAGATATTGCCGTGTGCCGTCCGGCCAGCAGGCATATGGTGTGATCAGGCCGCAGTCCGTATGCTCTTCCAGGAACAGTAATCCGTGTGCCAAAGCCTCTTCGGCCATTTCGATGTCCGGATTGAGTACGAGATGAAACGTGCCGGTCTCGCTGAGCACCAGATTGTGCGCGCGGCCGAAGCCGATATTGCCGTGCCCTTGCCGGAGATCAGACGCGATCCCGTTGAGATTTGCTCCCAGCAGCGGCGCGATCCCGTCGGTGTCACAGTTCTGGATGATGAAGATCTTGCAGCGGGAGGCATCCAATCGGTTCAGCGCCTTGGAAAGGCTTTGAAGCGTGGCTGCGAGAACCTTCAGATCGGGCCGGTAAATCACCAGGGAGACCGTCAGCAGCGGGTTGTCTCCGCCCGCCGGATCAAGCGCTCCGCCCTCTCCCATCATCTAAACCCGGCCCATCCGGCCGCGGACACCGTCCCAAATGCCGGACAGCATCATGCGCGAATGGGTCCAGCGTTTGGGTGCGGCAAGCGTGAAAAACACGAGCCGGTAGGCCATGCGGAACAAGAGGATCGGCGTCCAGATATGCGGCAGCCAGGATTGGCGGATCAGCCAGACCGCATTGCGCTGCTGGTAGTAATGCCGGACCGCGCTGTGCACCGGAACGCGCCGCCACAGGAACTGGATGTGATCATCGCCAAGCGCGTGCTCCATGTGGGCGTCGAACACGCCGTAGCTGATGTAGCCCATTTCGCGCGCCCGCAAACCCCACTCGATGTCGACATAATCGATGAAAAGCTCATCGACCATATCGCCAACTTGATCGAGCACCGTCATCGGCGTCAGGCTACCGGAGGCAATCAGGTAGTCCGTCTCGACGATCGTTTCCTTGCCCGTGTTGACGCGGTGTTTCAGCCGCAGCCCCTTGCGGTAGGGAAAGCAGCCGGTATCGCCTTTGCGTGGGTCGATGTAGTTCGCGCCGACAGCCGCAACGGTCTTGCCGTCCGTGCGCAGTTTCAGTTCCGCCGCAATCAGCTTGGCCACCATGTCCGGGGCCGGCAGGCTGTCCTGGTCGAGCAGCAGAACCGAATCCGCATCGCGCTCGCGGGCCATTGCGATCCCGACATTTTGCGCATGGGCGATGCCGAAATTGTCGCCAAGAAGTTTGAGGGTTGCGTTGAAGTTGGTTGCCAGTGCGGTGAGGTCTGTGTCCGAGCCGTTGTCGACAATCACCAGATCGTCGACTTGTGGCGCAATCCGCTCCAGCATGGCTTTGAGGGGGCCAAGATCCGGCTGGTATGTCACAACAACACCGCAGACCCGGGACAGGGCCCCGGGTACAGGAGACGTCTCAGTCATGAGATCAGGCCATGCCGTAATCTAGGAAGTCTTGATAGCTGCCGACCGTGGAAATCACGTGGCCCTCGTCCGTGACCCAACTTCGGGCATAGGTGTGACTTGCCGAGTTGCCAATCGCCGACATGTCGATAATCACGAGCTCTGTCTGGAAATGCACGATTTCGATCGAATCGTTGTTGTGAATGAAGCTGGTGATGAAGTTGGTGACGCGCTGGTCGTAGTCCAGGATCTCGGCTCCGACCACAGAGACTGACGGAGCCTCTGGTAGAGAAGGCATATCCACGCCAGAAGATGGTGTGCCGCTGATGGTGTCCGAACCGTCGTCTCCGGAACCAAGCTCTTTCGAGCCCAGATTTATTCCAGAAACAGCCGCCAAGTCCGTGTCCAGATCTGGACCTTCCGAAACCACACTGGTTGCAACGTCCAGCTGGTCGAGAATTAGTTCGAAACCATCCCAGTCGAGTGTGGTTGAGACCATTTCCGAACCGAACGCGGAACCCGAGCTCAGCGTGCCCAGGACTTCAGCGACAACAAATTTGTCTTCGGTCGCCGGTTCAGAGCTTGCCTGCTGCTTGCTCTCTTCCTTGGAGGCCGCTGGCGTCGTTGAATCATCCGCCACTTTTTTCGCTGGTGCTGATGCCTTTTCCTTCGTCTCGGACTGTACCTCGGCAGCATGTCCTGCAGACTGGTGTTTCTCGCCCGTGTCGGCTTGAACAGCAGTCCCGTCCTCCGCTGCAACTTCGGCCTGGCCATCAAACGCAACAGCCAAATCAGAGGTCAGATCCGCAAGATGGAGTTCGTAGTCCACGATTTCAGCGGTTTGCAGATCCAACTCGCCGTTGAGATCGGCGAGGACCACTGGTCCGGCTTCCGCTGACGCGCTGATTTCAACGGAATGTTGGTCGCCGTTCAGGCGGACGGTCTCAATGCCGGTTTCGGCGAGTTGGCGCAAAGCTGAATGCAGGCCAGCAATAGAAAATCCGGTTTCGCCCTCAGTTTCAACGATCTCGGATTTGTTCTGGCCATAAAACCCGAAGCTGAAGGCGATGATGGCAAGGCTCGCCGAAACGGCCTGTGCGGCCGGAGACGCGGACGCAATCATTGCACTGAAGCTTGAAACCAGACGGTCGGAACCTGATCGGTCCGCATCCGCAAAACTTACTGCCGTCTGTGCGGCCTGGTTGGCAGCAGCGGTCTTTGCCTTGGCAAGGTCCGGAGCGGTGCCATCGATGTCTGTTGCTCCGATGTCTCCTGTGCCCGTATCGCTCTGATCCATCATCAAAAGCTGATCGACCGGAAGAATCATGTCCTCGGCAAGATCGCTGGCCGCTTCTGTCGCGCTGGCAATGTCGTCGGAGGCGAGATAGAGCGTCCAGATCAGGGCTGCGAGCAGTATCGATGGATGCAGGTGCACGCTTTTGTCGCGCAGCATCTTCGGACGGAAGCTGACAACGTTGCTGTTGTCGTCGGGCGCACGCAGGGCGGCGAGTTGCTTGACAAAGGTATCGATCAGGGTCGCGAAATCCGGCCCTTCCAGAAGCCCCGACAAGCCCGGGCTGTCGAGAAGATACCGGCCATCGGCGCGCGCCAGATGAACAAAGACATCGCCGTCCTCCCGGCAGAACACGAACCAGGGATCGTTCTCGTCGGTCACACCGCGCCCGGTGGACATCTTGATGCCTGCCTGGACCAGCAGCGATTCGACACGGTAGAGATCTGCCAGTTCCTGGTTCGTCCAGTCACCTTCCGGGAAATTGTCTGCCGTTTCCGAAGGGCTAACCACTACCGTCCCGTCCAGGGTGCTGCTGATCTGCGGCACTGGCATGACTTGCGCGTCCTGGCGGGTTCCAGAACCCTCGAGGTTAAGACGCGACGTGTCGACGGTGGTTGACTGGATTTTGCCCGGGAAGGCAATGATTTCGACCATATGGCTGTCTCTATCCGTAATTTCGGCGGCACCCTACCGTTTCAGGGCCTTTTTCGTCCAGAGGAAATCCCCTCTCACGGGACTGTGACCGAACAATGTCGACATAAATATCACAATTGCGCTGGATTTTGTACACCTTTTCCTGTACACGTTGGTGCATAGAGTAACAAAACCCTCGGGCAGGGCGGTCCATCATGCAGTTCCAGACTAACGCAAAAACAACGGACGACAAACGTCAAGAACTCCGTTTGCAGGCGGGTACATGGCTCAAGGCGGCCCGTGAAGAGGCCGGTCTGTCCCAGCGCGAGCTCGCCTCGAAAATGGGCGCTCTTTATTACACATTCATTTCACAGATCGAGAGCGGTAAAGGCCGCCTTCCCGCGGACCGCTACGCGGTGTATGCGGAAGCGCTCGGCCTCGACAGCCGCGACTTTGCGATCAAGATGCTCGAGTTTTACGAGCCGACGACGCATCAACTGATTTTTAACCAAAATGAAGCCATCTAGTCACTGCGATCAGGTCGAGTCGAAAAACTTGTCTAAAGGGGTTGCGAATTGAATTTGATGCAGCTAGTGATGGCAAAAATTACGATGGTTCACGAATTGCTGTGAGTTCAAGCAAACAAACGGCGTCGAATCTGACATCACTCTGTCAAACAGGATGATTAAAAACCTTTCACCTTTCAAAGAAAAATGTTAATTTCTTAGGCAATCAATAGGCCGCGTTCGGACAGTGCGTCCTCGTGGGGAGAGCCAAAAATCTTACAAGCTTTGAAAGTGAATTGGGTCCCTTCGGCCCCGGTCGAAAGTGCCTTTGCGGTAATTTTGCAACGGTGATGCTGAATTTGGTAAGTGCTTTTAAATATTGCCAAATTCGAACATTAAAAATTGACTTCCCCCCAAAAAAATGCTTGTCAGACACCCGGTACAGTGATAGCTGTACAGCAATCGCTGAACAGTCTGATTTGGCTGAGCAGTGATACGCGGTGGTCGGGGTTGATCACCCGACGTACCAAGACGTGACGTCACAACGTTAAGATCTTAGGAGAAAGACAAATGTCTCTCGCATTTGACGCATCATTTTACCAGACCACGCGTCCGGACGTATACAACGCGTTCATCGCAACTGGTGGCTCCACAGGCCTGACCTGGGCTGCGTTTGCTGAAAGCCACTACGACACTTTCGGCCGTTTCGAAGGTTCTGACCCGAACGCTCAGTTCGACACCAGCTACTACCTTGAGCAGAACACCGATGTTGCTGCCGCTGGCGTCAACCCGTTCACTCACTTCCTCGGCTTCGGCGCTACTGAAGGCCGTTTCCCGACTCAGGAAGTTGCTACTTCCGGCTTCAGCGAAGCAACATACCTCGCTGCAAACTCTGACGTTCAGGCTGCTGTGACTGCCGGCACTTTCGCCAGCGGCTACCAGCACTGGATCCTGTTCGGCCAGTTTGAGACCCGCGACGGTGCTCCGACCCTTGAAGGCAGCTCTTCTGGTTCCACGTTTACTCTGACCACCGACGTTGACGTGATCACCGGCACTGCTGGCAACGACACAATCAACGGCGTGAACGGCAGCGTTGACACCTTCACTGTTGTTGACTCCATCGACGGCGGCACAGGTACAGACTCCTTCAACCTGCTTCTCGACGATGCTTCTTCTGTCACTGCTTTCCCGGCTGCGACTGTAACGAACGTTGAGCAGTTCTTCTTCCGTGACATCGACCCGGCAAACACCAACGGCTTCACGTTCGATGCTTCTTTGGTCGAAGGCGAAACCCAACTGTGGGCGGACCGCTCCACCGATACAAACGGTATGGCTTTCACCAACGTTGCTTCCGGCACGACAATCGGTGTTAAAGGTGACGGCAACGTAACCAACGCAGCTGTTACTGCAACTTACGGCGCTGCTGTAACCACCGGTGCATTGGCTGTTGACGGCGGTACAACTGCTGGTGCAATTGCTGTAAACGGTACTGCAGCTACTCTGACTACGTTGAACATCACTTCCACGGGTGCAGCAAACACTCTTGGCGGCATTTCAACGACAGGCCAGGCATCTGTAGCCATTGATGCGACAACATCTCTGGTCACCGGTGGTATTACTGTTGCCACTAACGCCTCTGCTCAGTCCCTCACTGTTTCCGGTGTTGCAACCAACATCGCTGCAACTGCAACTGCTGCTGCTAACGGTGCTGTTGTCATCGGCACACTGGACACAGACTTTGCGACGGTTGATGCTTCTGGCCTGACAAATGGCGGTATTGCTGCAACCATCTCCGCAGTGACGCAGACCATCACCGGTGGTGCTGGCACTGATCTGATCACGACCGGCGGTGTCCTCACAACTGGTTCTGTAGATGCGGGCGCTGGCACAGATACTCTGACTGTAGCGGCTTCTGCTGACCTGGCAACTTCAACCCTTGGTGCAAAATACACCAACTTTGAAGTTTTGGCCGTTAACGACGCTCAGTCTGTTGATCTGGACAACATCACCGGCATTACGGCGATTGTCCTGAACGATGCGGGTGGCAACACCACTGTTTCTGACCTGTCCGCCACTCAGGCTGGTGCTATCACCATGACTGATACGAACGGTGCAGTTACAATCGGTGTTAAAGACGCGACCAACGTCGGCCAAATCGACACTGTTTCGATCACTGTTGACGATGGTGATACAACTGGTTCGGAAGCTGGTACTGCTGCTGCCTTGCCGACTATCCTTGGTGTCGAAAACCTCAACATCATCGCTGTTGATGATGCTGCGTTTACGTTGGCTGCCGCACAGGCTCCGAATCTGAGCGCTGTTACTTTGACCGGTTCTGGTGATCACACTTTCCTGACCGGCAACATGTCCACCGCGAACTTCTCGCTGGATGCTTCCGGTTCGACAGGCACCAACACACTGGACGCTAGCGGTTTTGCAACCAATGGTGTTTCCGTAACTGGTGGTTCTGGCGTTGACACGATCTCTGGTTCTGGCCAGAACGACATTCTGTCTGGTGGCGCTGGCGCCGACATCATCGACGGTAACGTCGGTCTTGATGTCATGACCGGTGGTGAAGCCGCTGACCGCTTCGACTTCGCTGCTGGCGATGTCGGTGGCGTTGTGTCTGCGACGAACCTGAAGACCATCACGGACTTCAACACTGGCGGTTCTGACGTTATCCGTTGGGACGCGAACTTGAGCGTTGTGCAGAACGGCACTGCCGCTGTTGGTAACGCTGCTATCGATGCAGAAGGTGTTGCGACTTTCGCAGCTGCCGACGACACTGTTGCTGAGCAGCTGACCGCTGTTGAAGCTGCAATCGTTGCAACTGGTAACGCCGACGGTGCGATTGCTTTCTGGACCAATGGTTCCGACAGCTACGTGTTCATCTCTGATGGCACCGATGGTCTTGATGCAAACGACATGTTCATCAAATTGACTGGTGTTACAGGTCTGACAGACAGCACGATCTCCACTACAGATCTTACGCTCGCATAAGAAGTTTCAGCTTGCTGAAACCGAGAGGGCCCTCTGGGGCCCTCTTTTTTTTGCTTATGGATCTTGGATGATGAACGCCCCAAACCACAGGGTCCATCATAATACAATTGATCAATCAGCCGTTTCGATTATACAAGCACCTGCGAATTCATTGTCGCCTGCAGTGTTATCTGAGGAGCAGGGACGGACGGCGTATTGAATAAAACAGGAGTTACAAAAGGGTATGTCTGAGCAACCAGCTGGAAAAGTCACCATTGACGGCCGCGAATACAACGTCTCCGACCTCTCTCAGGACGCGCTGAACCAGCTGTCGTCGATGACGGTCGTGGATCGGAAGATCGGTGAGCTGCAGCAGCAGATCGCGATTTACCAGACCGCGCGCAACGCCTACGCCCAGGCCCTCGCGGCGGCCTTGCCGAAAGACTAATTTTTAGTCTGTAGCGAGGCATGAAAGGCCCTTCCCTTGCGGAGGGGCTTTTTATTTTAGGGTTTGTGACGGGTGGCCAAACCACCGTTTCGCTTACCGCTTGTCGACCACGCGCAGGACGCTTTTCTGGGTGGTTTGGCAGGAGGGAATGGCGCGTTCGGAGGATAGTTCCAGCGCCCCGGCGTCTGCCTTCCCCTGGATCTGGTACTGGGCTTTTACAAAAGTTTTGCTGCCCGACAGGCCGGTTAGGGAAACATCACCGGACCAGTTTCCACCGGGTGCAATGCTCTCAGGACCAACGTCTTGCGAGAGCCAGCCGGTTTCATCAGCATTGAGCCACATAATCTGCCGGATTTCGATCGGGCCGGATGATCGGTTTTCAATCGTGACCCGGTGCGGTGGACAAGCGGCCGTGGTGTCCGAAGTCCCGAACCCGCTCATCGCGAGGGCCGGAGATCCCGCAGACAGGAGAAAAGCTGCGATGAGCGTAGGGCGAAAAAGCTGAGCTGGCTTCATTTTATCTGCCCTTTGTTGTCCAACCGTGTCGATCCGGCCTGGCCTTACAGTTTCGCCTTAGAAACATGAAAAACAAGCCAGTTTGCTACTTCTGGCATCTTTGGAATTCCCTAACGGCAGATTAGGGTGATCATGTGGCATGCCAAACCTGTACGACCGGAAGACGTCGGCTGGAACCTGTATGCCGCTTGTTTTACTTGGGGGGCATCCATGCAGGAATTCATCACCGTATCCACCATTCCGACCAACGCGTATATCGCCGGGCTCATCACCGAACCGGCCAATCCGAACCCTGTGAGATGGGATCTGACAGGGCCCTTAAAAGTCTATTTTGACGATACAGGTTTCCGCGCCTGGACGGATGCGGAGAAAACCGCCGCGCTCAACGCCTTTGCCGAATGGCAGGCGGTCGCCAACATCTCGTTTGAGCTGACCACGGTGCGCGCGGACGCCAACATCCTGCAAGTGCTGACGAACTCTGATCAATATGCCGGCCAGACCACCGCACCGGCGGATGGCGTCAATCCACCAACGATCGAATACAGTGTCTTCAATGGTCAGTTCGATTACATCCAGCCGGGCGGGGACACTTATCTGACCATGGTGCATGAGATCGGTCACGCCATCGGTCTTTATCATCCGCACAGTGGCACGACCTTTCCGGGCGTCACCTTGAATGCGGATCAGGACACCGGCGACAATGAGTTGAACCAGCAGATCTGGACGGTCATGTCCTATGCCGTTGGCTGGACCGGGCAGCCGCGGACAACGCTCGACTATGGAACGGGCAGTGGGGCGATGACCTTCGACATTGCCGCGGTTCAATATCTCTATGGCGCTAGAGCAGCGGAAACCGGCGACAACACCTACGCGCTTCCGACCGTAAACCAGACGGGCATTGGGTGGGATGCCATCTGGGACACCGGCGGCACCGATACGATCAGCGGAGCCGGTGCGACAACGTCTTTGACGATCAATCTGACGGCGGCGACGCTTGAGGGCGCCAATGCCGGCGGGTATGTCTCCTGGGTAACTGGGATCGAGGGCGGCTTTACCATTGCCAACGGCGTTGTCATTGAAAACGCGATTGGCGGCAGCGGCGATGACAGCATCACCGGCAACAGCGCAAACAACGCGATCAATGGCGGCGCCGGCACGGATTCCGTCATCTACACGGGCGATCAATCCGGTTATCTGGTTTTCACCGGATCGCAGGGACAGACCATGGTGGTCGATCTGACGCCTAGCAGAGACGGCAAGGACTCCCTGACCAACGTTGAAAACCTGACCTTCAACGGTCAATCGATTTCCGTTTCGACGGCTGCCGTAGAACCTACCGATGCCGACGGCAGCGCCTATCAGGTTTACCGGTTCTACAACACGGAGACTGGATCGCACTTCTTTACAACGAGCCTTGCAGAACGCAATTCGGTGATCGAAAATCTCGATGCTCTCTCCTATGAGGGCAACGCGTTTGATTCCAACGTCACCGACGCGAACGGAACCGCCGTCTTCCGGTTCTACAACACCTCGAACGGTGTTCATTTCTACACGGTCAGCGCGGACGAAGCCGCCAGCATCCGGCAGAATCTGAGCAATTTCCAGGATGAAGGCATCGCCTATTACGCCTCAGCGGATGACAGTAATGGTGGTACGGCGTTGTTCCGGTTCTTCAATACGACAAACGGCAGCCATTTCTTCACCGTGTCAGAAGCTGAGCGGGACAACATCATCGCAACGCTCGGGCATTACAATTATGAGGGCGTCGCGTTTTACGTGGATCTTGCCTAAGCGTCCCTCTGGAAAAGACACTCCCACATCGGTTCGAAAACGGCGGCTTCGGTCGCCGTTGTTGTTTCTGAAAACAGGCTCTTGAAACCATACTGAGTCCTGTCCGGGATCGCACGGTCCGGCTAGACAAGAGCAAGTCGCGTTTAAACGGATTCAGGTTTCGCTGCCACTCGGCTTTACCGCGTACGCGATACCTGAAGCATCCCCACTTCAATTAACTGCGACACGCTCTAAGATCCGGACTTCGGCCACAAACGTAAGGTTTGTTGAAGAGTACGAACAAGCACGAGATCGCAGTGCTTCGTACCACAGGCAGCAGGTCCGGTTGTTCCGTGCAGATGTTCAAGCAAATTTCCGCCTCAGAGGACATGTGATGGTCAGCTTCAAGACGTCAATGAAACGCGCCAACAAAGCTGTGTTTGTGGCAGCGGTTGCTGGGGTTGGCCTCATGGCGCTGACGGGTCTGGTAGGCGATCCGGGCGCGCAGGCAGAAGCTGAGCAACAAGCAGCGGATACCAGCCTTGAATCAGAGCACTGCCGGGATGTGGGCCAGTGGGTGGAGCCGTCTTCAAAGGCTGAACTGACGAACCAGGACGTGCTGGATGGTGCTGCCGGATCGCGGGTTGTGCTGCTCGGGGAAACGCACACTTCCAAAGAAGATCATCTCTGGCAGCTGCAGACCCTGGCCGGGCTGTATGCGCTCACGCCGGAGCTGGTGATCGGGTTTGAGTCCTTTCCACGCAGCGTGCAGCCGGTACTTGATGACTGGTCCGCCGGGAAACTGTCCGAAGACGATTTTTTGCGCCAGACGAACTGGGCGGAGGTCTGGGGCTATGACGCAGATCTTTACATGCCGCTGTTTGAGTTCGCCCGGCAGAACCGCATTCCGATGGTTGCGCTCAACGTTGACCGCAGCCTGATCTCCCGCGTTGGCCGGAACGGTTGGGATGCCGTGCCTGAGGATGCACGCGATGGGATCACTACCCCGGCAGCGGCACGACCAGACTATTCGGAGAGCCTTGCCTCCGTCTATCTCGCCGCCGCTGCCCATCGGCGCGATGCCTCTGAAGACGTTCAGACCGTGGAAGATGTTCTTGAAACGGATGGCTTTCAGAACTTCGTCGATGCGCAGCTGACATGGGATCGCGCTATGGCGGAAGCTTTGGCACAGTCTGCCGAGGCGAACCCGGAGGCTGTTGTGGTCGGGATTGTCGGACGCGGACATGTGGAGCGCGGCTTCGGCATCCCGCATCAGCTGGCAGATCTGGGAATTTCTGCCGTAACCTCACTTGTACCGGTCGATCGTGACCGGGCCTGCGCCGGGTTGGAGCCGGACGTGGCTGATGTGGTTTTCCTGGTTGAGGATCGCGGGGAAAACGTTCCTGTTCCGAACCGTCCGCGCCTGGGCGTGGCCATTCAACCAGGGCCCGATGGCGGGCTGTTGCTGAGCGAAGTGGTCGCCGGCAGCATCGCAGAGGCCGCGGAATTGAGCGCAGGCGACATCGTCTTGAGCGCCGCCGGAGCAGACCTGAACACCCCGTCCGATCTGGTGGAAATCATCCAGCGCCAGGCCCCGGGCACGTGGTTGCCGCTTGATGTGGATCGGAACGGGGAACGCCTCACGCTGATTGCGAAGTTTCCCTCTGATCGGGACAGCGTTCAGTGATCCGCACCATTCAAACCGCGCTCGCTGTTTTCCTGTGTCTGACCGGCACAGTCGTTGCCAAAGACCGGGCGAAGCTGCCGCATTGCGACATTACCGCTGAGCTTGATCCAGAAACTGGCGCGTTGAGCGTTGAGGTTACGATCACTGGAGTTGACGGCGGGCCACTTGCTCTCCGCCGGGCGGACTGGTTGACGATCGAAAACGTTACCGTCGGCGGGAGCGCGCACGCTTTCACACCGCAGCAACGAGGCCTCATCGTTCCGCTCTCCGGTGGTGGATCGCACGAAATGGTCATCAGCGCACGCGGCACAATCCCGGCGCTGTCCTCCGGCGGCCGGCGCAGTGGAGCCGGATCGGCGGTCTCAGGTGCGGACGGCGCATTCCTGTCTGGTTACAGCGGCTGGTTTCCTTGGGCCGGGTCTGCGCCGTTCTCCTACCGCCTGAGCGTCTCGGTACCGACGGGGACCAAGGCCATCTCGCCCGGCAAGATATTGCAAGAAATTGAAACAGCGGACAGCTACACTGCGGTCTTTGCGTCGGAAAAAGCCTTTGAGGCACCGTCTCTGTTTGCAGGCCGCTATGAAATCGGTGAGCGGGACGTCGGCGGCATTCGGGTGCGAACCTACTTTCCGGCGGAGATAGCCGGGTTTTCCAGCGACTATCTGGACGCTGCCGGGCGCTATCTCACTCGCTTCAGCGCGGAAATAGGGCCTTATCCTTATGAAGACTTTCATATCATTTCTTCGCCGCTGCCCGTCGGTTTGGCCTTTGTCAATCTGACCTATATCGGCGAGATGATCGTTCCCCTGCCCTTCATGAAAGGCAGGTCGCTGGCCCACGAAGTGCTGCACAATTGGTGGGGCAACGGGGTCTATGTCGATTATCCAAGCGGCAACTGGTCGGAAGGCCTCACCACCTTCATGGCGGACTATGGGCTGGCAAAGGATCAAGGGTCTGAGGCTGCCAAAACCATGCGGCTGCAATGGCTCCGCGATTATGCGGCCTTGCCGGAAAGCCGGGATGAGCGCGTCCGGGATTTCATCGGGAAAGAGCATCAGGCCGCGCAGATCATTGGGTATAACAAGGCCGCCTTTCTGTTCCACATGCTGGACATGGAGATCGGCCAAGAGAGCTTTGAAAAAGGGCTTCAGCAGTTCTGGTCTGCCTACAGGTATGAAATGGCCAGCTGGGAGGACATGAGGAGCGTTTTTGAAACGGTCTCAGATAAGGACCTGACTGCCTTTTTCGATCAGTGGCTGAATCGCGTTGGTGCGCCCGAGCTGACACTTGCCGATGTTCAAACGGAGCAAACCGGCAACGACTACCTGACAAGGGTGACGATCCGGCAAAGCGCACCGGCCTATTCGCTCTTGGTGCCGCTGGATCTGAAAATGCCGTCGGAAACCATACGTGAATTGAAACGGCTTGATGGACAAGAAGCCGTTCTTGAATTTCGGACCGGCGAGCCGGTCAAAAGTGTTCATGTCGATCCGGATTTTGACCTGTTCCGCCGATTGCTCCCCGGTGAGATAATGCCGATCATGCGCGATATTACGCTCGCACCCAGCGTCACAATGCTCAGCCTCTATGATGATGTTGGGCTAACGGATCAGGCGTTGGGTCTCGCAAATGGTCTTATGGACCGCGGATCGACTGCGGAAATTGCGGCAGAAGCACCTGATCTCACACAGGCGGGTTCACGTCCGTTGATCGTTGTGGGGGAGCCCGCAGAACTGGCGGAATTTGCGGAAGACAATTCAATCTCTCCGGCTCCAGAAAACATGGCAGCAGGCGCATTGACCGCCTGGGCGGCCAGGTTGCCAGCAGCAGCCCCTGTCCTCCTCATTGCGGCGGACGATGCCGAGACCTTACGGTCTGCGCGCCGGTCTCTCCGGCACTATGGGCGGCAAAGTTATGTGGTTTTGAGCGGCGGCAAAGCCCCTCAAAGAGGTATCTGGCCCGTGGCCTCAAGCCCACTGATGAAACAAGTGACGAAATAAGGCATCTCTGACCACAAACAAAAAACGGCGGCCAAGAGCCGCCGTTTTAAATAATCAATGTCGGAAACCATCCGCGCGGCTTATTCTTCGCGCAAGCTCTTCCAGATCGCATCCGTGATCGGGGAGATCATGTAATCGACCACCGTACGCTCACCGGAAGTGATCAACACGTCGGCGGGCATACCGGCGCTGAGACGGCCGCGGACATCTTCGGGTAGCGCATCTTTGCTAACCTGAACCCGGGCGAGATAATATGGGCTCTGCCGTGTGTCTTCCGGTGTGATGGTGCCTCTGGAAACGGTCAGCACTTCACCTTCAATGATCGGCATCAGCCGTGACGGGAACGAGGTGAACTTCACTTCCGCTGTCAAACCCTCGGACACACTGTCGATATCCAGCGGCTGGACGCGAGCGTTGATGATCATCTCATCCGTGTCCGGAACGATCTCAAGTAGCGTCTGGCCGCGCTGGATGACAAAACCGTTCAGCTTGATGTTCTGAGCGACACCGTCGATTGGCGCGCGGATCTTTGTCCGGTCCAGAACGTCCTGAGCGACCTTACTCTGTTCGCGCAGTTCCTGAATCTGGCCGTAGATCTCCTTGTATTCGGTCGAGGCGCGCTCCCGGAACTCCTGACGCGTTTGCAGCATCTGGAACTCTGTTTCGCCGATGGATTTTTCGACCTTGGCAATCTCGGTATCCATGCTGGCAACGAATGCTTTCACCTCGATGTATTCGTCTTCATAGGTAGCAAAGAGGTTCTTCTGGATCGAACCGCTTTCCAGACCTTCTCTCAGACGATCAAGCCGCCCAAGCAGAACCTTTGCGCGGGCTTCAAACGCTTCTTTCTGTTCGCCGAGGCCGAGTTTTTCGCGTTTCAACTGATCCACGCGGTTGGTCAGGATATCCTGCTGGGATTTCAGGATGGAGGTCCGGTCGTCAAATATCCGTTGCTGATCCGCGACCGCATCGACGACTTCCGGTGTTTTATCTGAGAGCAGCGACTCTTTGAATTCGATGTGGTCTTCCAGATTGCGTTCGGCCTTCAGCCGCGCCTCCACAGCTTCGGCGATCCGCAGGCGGATGGTGACCACTTGAAGGTTGGCGCGCGCTTCAACGTCACGCAGTTCGATCAGCACATCGCCTGCCTTGACCACCTGGCCTTCGGCGACGTCCTTTTTCATGACGATGCCGCCTTCCAGGTGCTGGACTTCCCGGCGGTTCGCCTCGACCTCGACTTCGCCGGAGGCGATGACAGCTTTGTCGAGCTTGGCGATCGCCGCCCACGCACCGACGACGCCGAACGTCAGAAGGATCGTCGCGTAGCCCGCAATGATGAACGGCCTCGGATTCGCGCTTGCTTTCCGTTTTTGTTTCATGGTCATCACTCTTTACGCCGGCTTTTGGGCCGGAACCTTGACCTGGCCAACCGGAACAGTGGCGGGTGTTGCCGCCGGTTGCGGGGCTTGTGCATTTCCGGCTGCGGCCGGCTTGAAGAGTTCCTGAGGCGTGGTGAAAGCCTGCATCTGACCTTCGCGCATCACCAGAACCCGGTCACATATGGCAAGGAGATTTGTCTTATGTGTGACGAGCACAACGGTGATCTTCTGATCTTTCATCGCCTTGATGGCTTCCAGAAGCGCGTTTTCACCATCGCTATCAAGGTTTGAATTCGGCTCGTCGAGGATCATGATACGTGGCATGCCGAACATCGCCCGTGCCAGACCGACACGCTGGCGCTGACCACCGGAGAGCTGCTGTCCATTGTCCCCGACTTGGGTTTCGTAGCCGTCCGGCAGACGCAGGATCATGTCGTGCACACCGGCAAGCTGAGCGGCCTTGACGACCTCTTCGGATTCGCCGCCGGTGAAGCGGGAAATGTTTTCCGCGATCGTACCGGCGAACAGTCGGACTTCCTGTGGCAAGTAGCCAAGGTGCTGACCAAGCTGGTCTGCGTTCCAGTGGGCAATGTCCGCGCCATCAATCCGGACTGTGCCGACAGCTGCCGGCCAAACGCCGACAAGATGGCGGATCAGGCTGGATTTACCAGACCCGGACGGCCCGATGATGGCAATGGTCTCACCAGAGTTGATCTGGAAGTTCAGGTTCTTCAAGAACGCTGTCCGCGTGCCTGGGAGAACCGAAGAAAGATTCTCGGCGGTTATCACGCCTTTCGGGTCCGGAAGTTCGGTGCGCTGTTCATCGCCTGGAACGGACTCGAACAGGCCCTTCAAGCGGGCATGCGCTTGACGGGCGGCAACGAACGTCTTCCACTGCTGGACGCCCTGCTCAACCGGTTGAAGCGCGCGGCCCATCATGATTGACGCAGCAATCATGATACCGGGGGAAATCTCCTGCTTGATCGCGAGATAACCGCCGAGGCCCAGGATGGCTGACTGAATGGTCATCCGGAAGAATTTCTGGAAGGTCAGGATCGCGCCCGCCTTGTCGCTGGCATCGGCCTGCGCGCCGAGCACGGAACCGTGGCGATCCCGCCAGCGATCACCAAGGGCTTTCTCCATGCCCATGGAACGGATGACTTCAGCGTTCTGAAGCACGGCTCCGGCAAACTGGTTAGCGCTTTGGGACGCCGTGTTGGCTTCTTTCAAAGGCTTTCTGGTTGCATACTCGTTGATGATCGCGAGTGCAAAGATCACCAGCGCGCCGCCAAGAGCGACATACCCAAGCCATGGATGGAAAATAAAGCAAACTGCGATGAAGACCGGTGTCCACGGAGCATCAAAGAAAGCCAGAATACCTGTACCGGTCAAGAACTCGCGGATCTTGTCGCCGTCAGCCAGAATGAATTCGGCGCCAGCTTTCGGGTTGGAGAGGCGCAGCTTAACCGCGCGACTGAACAGCGACTCTGACAGAACATTGTCAAATTGCTGACCGGCGCGCACGAGCATGCGCGAGCGAATGAACTCAAGAACACCGTAAATGATCAACAAGAACAAGATGATGATCGAGATCATCAGAAGCGTTGTTTCGTTGCGGCTGCCCAAGACCCGGTCATAGATCTGCAACATGTAGATCGGCGAAGCGAACAACAGCATGTTGATGCAAAAACTGAAGACGAAAGTTGTGAAAATAATGGCTCGAAATTTGCCGTAAGCGGCCTGGAGCGGTGTCTTCGATACCATTTGGGTTCCTAATTTTGCTTCGCTGAAGAAACGTACCATATTCGGCGCCAAATTGCCGAATTCAATTTGCCGACGTTCTTATAAGATTAAATGTGGCAATGCAATGAAAGCACCGGCGTGTTTCGTATGGTCTCAAGAATTAGTATTGGTTGTGACTGTAAGGTGACTATTGCCGGGTCAATCAACCAACCAGCTGTCCTGACACTGTTTGAAAAGCGCCAAAACCCGGGATGTTGCTCCTCTCTTGCGTATGTGAAAAGGGTTAACAGAATGGTTAATGCGCGCAATCGGGAACCCTACAGCTTGAGGTATTCCACGCTTGCAATCTCTTTGCAGTTTGCTGACAGTCCTTTTGACATGGAATGCGCTTGGGTTTGTAATACTCGCGTTATTAGGCTGTGACTGCGCCGGGAGTGTCAATTTCCGGGGGATGGAGTTCCAACGTGGCAACAAATTATTACTTGAATACGTCGGAAGACACCATCGATGGCGATGAGCTGACGCTCTACAATCTGATCATGGACTACCGGGGGACGCTCGGGCTAAGCACCATTCCCCTCTCCGCCGGGCTTACGGCGACCGCCGGCCGGCACGTGCTGGATACAGTATACAACACTGGCGCCTATGAGGGGCATTCGTGGAGCGATGCGCCTTATAGCAGCTCCGATTCAAGCACCTACACCAATATGTGGGATGCACCCACCCGTATCGGAACAAGTTACACCAGCAATGGCTATGAAATCAGCACGGGGTATGTCGGATCGTTTGTGACCAACACGATCATGACGGCTGCCAACGCTTTGGCGAATTGGCAATCATCCTCCGGGCACAATGATGTCATCACCAATCAATCGCCTTGGCTGCAGGACTGGCTAGCGATCGGGATCGGCATGCACAAGGGTGTCGCGCATGTCTGGTTTGGGCACGCCACGGATCCGGGCGGGACACCGACGATCGATACATCTATCTCAGATTCCGGTTCTGAAACATTCGTGACGTTGCCCGTCGATACAGCTGATGCGGATGGCAGCCCTTATCAAATCTATCGATTTTACAACACGCTCACCGGATCGCACTTTTTCACGACAAGCATAGAAGAACGAAATTCTGTCATTACGAATATCCCGACGATGACCTATGAGGGCAACAGCTTCGACTCAAATGCCACGGAAGCGGGTGGAGGTGTTGCAGTTCACCGGTTTTACAATTCTGACAGCGGGTTTCACTTCTATACCGCCAGCGCCGCAGAAGCGCAGAGCATTCAAAACAGCCTGCCGCAATTCAGTTATGAAGGCATCGCCTATTATGCCAGCGAGACAGCGGATGCCGGCGGGACGGCTCTGTACAGGTTCTTCAACACCCAAAGCGGCTCGCATTTCTATACGACCTCGGCGGAAGAGCGCGACAGTATCATCTCCACGCTCGGCCACTACACCTATGAAGGTGTCGCTTACTACGTCGACTTGGCGTAAGCGGGCACTTTGGGGCCATTGCCCGCGAATGAAACAAGGGCGGCTTGCTCTGCCCTTGCCTGACGAGACCCGCTAAATCCGTTGACCTGCCCCCAGGTTCATCGTATGCGAAGGCCCCAAGAGCCGGTTTGGAGCTTGGGGCAACCGTTTTGTGCACATATCGCACATTGGAGACGCGCCTGAGCCTCCCTGTCCCAAGACAATTTCAATATCCCAATTCAGGTGAGCGACCTTAAGATATGAGCGGAAACGTCACACTCATTCATCCACGCCGTTTTGGTGACGATCGTGGCTGGTTTACCGAAAGCTACAACAAGCAAAAACTGGAGCCGCTCGGGATTACCTGTGACTTCGTTCAGGACAATCACTCGCTGTCTGTGCCCACCGGGACACTGCGCGGGCTGCATTTTCAGACACCGCCCTTTGCGCAAGACAAGCTGGTCCGCTGTATCCGCGGCAAGATCTTTGATGTGGCCGTCGACATCCGCAAGGGCTCGCCGACTTATGGAAAATGGGTTGGCGTGGAACTGTCTGCGGAGAACGGCGATCAGTTGCTGGTTCCGGCCGGCTATGCCCACGGCTTCGTGACGCTGGAAGACAACACCGAGGTGACCTACAAGGTCTCCAATTACTATGCCCCGCACCACGATGCCGGACTGATGTGGGATGATGCCGATATCGGCATCGAATGGCCGCTCGCTGAAGGAGCCGAGCCTATCCTCAGCGGCAAGGACACCAAGCATCCAGGGCTCGCCGACTTCGATTCCCCGTTCGACTATGACGGCACTCCGATGACCCTTGTCGAGATCGAGCCATAAGATCATGACCAGGATTTTGATCACGGGCGGAACGGGCCAGGTCGGTGGATCTTTGGCCAACCTGGATTGGCCGGAAGGTATAGAGCTTGTCCTGCCCTCCCGCTCTGAGCTAGATCTCAGCAACGCCGATCAGATCAGCAGCTTTGTCCGGGACGGCGGATTCGATGCCATCATCAGCTCCGGCGCCTATACCGCGGTCGACAAGGCCGAAGATGATCTCCTGACAGCATTCAAGGTCAACGGTCTTGCACCGGCAGCTTTCGCAGAAGCAGCAAAAGAGCTCGATATTCCGCTGGTCCACATCTCCACGGACTATGTTTTTGAAGGCGGCAAGACCGGCCGCTACGTCGAGACAGATCCGATTGACCCGCAAGGTGTCTATGGCGCGTCGAAAGCGGCCGGGGAACTGGCGATCCAGTCCTCGGGCTGCCGGAATGTGATCCTGCGCACCGCCTGGGTCTTCTCTGCAATCGGCGCCAACTTCGTCAAGACGATGATCCGCCTGGCCGACCGGCCGCAACTGACCGTCGTGGACGATCAGACCGGCTGCCCGACTGCAGCACCGGACATTGCCCGCGCAGCGCAAACCATTGTCCTGCGCCAGCTTGGCGACAAGACCGCGCCAAGCGGTGTCTATCACTACTGCGGCGATGAGGGCGTCACCTGGTTCGGCTTTGCCTCGGAAATTTTTGAGCTTTTGAAGGCGCGTGGCTTGGCTGTTCCGGCGGTCGCTCCAATCCCGACCAAGGACTATCCGACCCCGGCCAAGCGTCCGGCGAATTCCGCGCTGGATACGTCTAGGCTGACCCAAGATTTTGGTATTGAGTCCTGTCAATGGCGCGCCGCCCTGGCCAGCACCGTTGAGGAACTGATGGGCGACAAGGAAAAAGGTTTATCGTGATGAAGGGTATCATTCTCGCAGGCGGGTCCGGCACCCGGCTTCATCCGGCAACGCTTGCCGTCAACAAGCAGCTGATGACCATCTACGACAAGCCGATGATCTATTATCCGCTGTCGGTTCTGATGCTCGCCAAGATCCGCGAGATCCTGATCATCTCCTCCCCTGAGTTCATCGACAGCTACAAGCGTCTGTTTGGCGATGGCAGCCAGCTGGGCCTTGAGATCTCCTACAAGATCCAGCCGAGCCCGGATGGCCTCGCTCAAGCCTTTACGCTTGGCGAAGAGTTCATCGGCGATGATGATGTGGCGCTGATCCTCGGTGATAACATCTATTATGGCGCCGGCCTGACCACCTTGCTCGATCGCGCCACCAGCCGCACCGAAGGCGCGACAGTCTTTGCCTATGAGGTCGACGATCCGGAGCGTTACGGCGTTGCAGAACTTGATTCAGAAGGCCGGGCGATCTCACTGGAAGAGAAGCCGGCCCAGCCGAAGTCGCGACTCGCGGTGACGGGTCTTTATTTCTACGACAACAAGGTCGTGGACTACGCGAAAAACCTCAAACCGTCGGCGCGCGGGGAATACGAGATCACGGACCTCAATCGGATCTACATGGAAGCAGGCAATCTCTTCGTGGAGCGCATGTCCCGTGGCTACGCCTGGCTCGACACCGGCACCCATGACAGCCTTCTGGAAGCGGGCGAGTTTGTGCGCACTATCCAGAAACGGCAGGGCCTTAACGTCGCCTGTATCGAAGAGATTTCCTATCTCAACGGCTGGATGACAAAGGACGAACTTCTGAAATTCGCCGAGATGTTCCAGAAGACAGCCTACGGCAAATATCTCAAGAAGGTTGCGGACGACGGAATGACTGCGCTTTAAAGGCGGCATCCAGGTTTTAATGTCCAGGGTTTAGGTATGGGTTCAAAACAATGACGCGTGTAATTGTCACCGGCGGTGCCGGCTTCATCGGATCCGCAGTGGTCCGCCATCTTGTCCGCAATGTCGGGGCCGAGGTCCTGACGATCGACAAGCTGACCTATGCCGGCAATCTGGATTCCCTTCGCGAGGTCGACAACGCGCCGAACCACAAGTTCCTGAAGGAAGACATCTGCGCCGGGCCGGAGATGATTCAGGCGGTGGCAGAGTTCCAGCCGGACTATATCATGCATCTGGCGGCCGAAAGCCATGTCGACCGCTCGATCACCGGCGCTGCCGAGTTTGTTCAGACCAACGTGGTCGGCACCATGGCGATGCTGGAAGCCGCACACGCCTACTGGAACAGCCTGAAAGGCGAAAAGAAAGACACCTTCCGCTTCCTGCACGTCTCCACTGATGAAGTCTACGGATCGCTCGGCGACGACGGTCTCTTCAAGGAAACCACGCCTTACGATCCGTCCTCGCCCTATTCTGCCTCCAAGGCTGCGAGTGATCACCTGGCGATCGCCTGGCACCGGACCTATGGCCTTCCGGTGGTGCTCTCCAACTGCTCCAACAACTACGGCCCGTATCATTTTCCGGAAAAACTCATTCCGCTGATGATCCTGAACGCGCTCGACGGCAAGCCGCTGCCGATCTACGGCACGGGCATGAATGTGCGCGACTGGCTCTATGTTGATGACCATGCAAAGGCGCTCTACACAATCGTTTCCAAGGGTCGTCTTGGCGAGAAGTACAATGTCGGCGGGCGCAACGAGCGCACCAATCTCGACGTGGTCAAGACGATCTGCGCGATCCTCGACAAGCACAGCCCGAAGACCGCGCCGCACGACCGGCTGATCACCTATGTGGAAGACCGCCCGGGCCATGATGCGCGTTATGCGATCGATGCGACAAAGCTGGAGACCGAGCTCGGCTGGCGTGCGGAAGAAAACTTCGACACCGGCATCGAGAAGACCATCAAGTGGTACCTGGAGAATGACTGGTGGTGGGGCCCGCTCCGCAACAAGGTCTACTCCGGAACACGCCTTGGACTGGTGAAGTAATCAGGAGTACGAGCGCCTTTTGGGCGCTCTATGCTCCGCGCTTCATCATCTGTGTCAAAACCGGGTGATGTTTAAGAGCAAGCGCCGGTTTTTCGACGTAGTTCCACATAAAGTAAGCCAGCACCAGCGAGGGTGGGATCGCGATCAATCCGAAGACATAGGGATTAAAGCCCGTCCCGAAGATCGTCAGGATCGACTGTTGCACTGGCCAGCCGACAATATACGTCCCGTAAGAGAGGTCTCCCAGCTTCTCATATGTCTTGATGTGCAGTTTCGGCAGGCAGCCGACATACATGACGAGATAGCTGTAGAAGACGGCGAACACCACATCCCGCACAAAAAGGTAAGTCGTCGGCAGCAGCGCCAGGACGACAACAAGACTGGCTGCGATCCAGCCACTGTGCGGGATTGAGTGCCTGTAGATCCAGATGGATGCGCCGAGCGAGAAAAAGCAAGCCAACCGCAGCGTTGTGTAGTGTTGCAGGGTCCATAGGCTCGCACCGCACTGGTTGGCGAATGAGCACCCTGACAGTCCCATTACGTACAATCCGGTGAGACAGCTGACCGGGACTAGCCAGAAATACTTCCTGCCCTTCAGGCCGATAAAAAACGCGATCGGCAAACAGATGTAGAAGAAGCTCTCAATTGGCAGCGTCCAAAGCGGATTGTTCACGATCTGCGCAAACGGCACATCCATGAAAATCGTTTCCAGGCGGAACTGCATGTTGAAGACCGTCAGGTTCTTCAGCTGTGACCAGGTGGACGCATTCGAAAAGTAGTCCGGGAGGGAAACGGTCGTGAAGATCGGGCCGAGCACAAACATCTGAGCCAGGGTCACGGCGGCAAGAGCGGGCACGATCCTCAAGAACCGCGACCAGGCATAAGAAATAATGGTTGCCCGCTCCAGAGACCGGCAGATCAGAAAACCGCTGATGACAATGAACGCGTTTACGGCAAAGCCGCCACCGGTCTCGTAATGATTTGTGAGTTCGGCAATTGGCTCGTAGGTCAGAGCCAGGAGCGGGAATGCGTGGCTGAAGATCACCAGGCAGGCAGCGACAATACGGATAAGATCAAAATTGTTGCTTCGAGGATCAAAGGCTTCGGAGAACTTTTGATTGAAAGGCGCGATCATCTCTGCGGGCAACTTTGCGGAAGTTTCAAATGCTTTGATGGAATTTCATCAACCCTTCCAGATTTTTTCTTGCCCGTCTACTGGACTTGAGCGAAGCCCGCGCACATTGCGGTGCGCCCGCCCTCTTTTGCCTAACACTGATCACAAACATTGAGTCCCAATCCGAGCCCTGCTATATCGCCGTCGAAACAAACCCTTGGCGTTTTAGCTATCTGGGGCCGGAACACCGGACGCTATGGCTGGACAGTGTTTTGGAACGTCACAAAGGACAAGACGCGGCTTCACGGCAAAAGCAGCTGCACCGTCACTGTGTGCAGCAGGTGCAAGGCTGACCAAACGAGTTGAGGCCGCGGGCCGGCACATTTAAGGCAAATGGAATATGCACTCCATCCTATCGAGCTTTATCGATAATCGGAAACTGATATGGCGCCTGGTCAAGCGGGATCTGCAAGCCCGTTACCGGGGCTCCATGCTTGGCATGGCGTGGACTGTGTTGACGCCGCTGTTTTTGCTGCTCGTGTTCACATTCGTCTTCAGCGTGGTCTTTCAAAGCCGGTGGAATGTGGAAGTCACCGGAAAGGGCCAGTTTGCTCTGATCCTCTTTTGCGGGTTGATCATCTATCAAATGTTTGCGGACTGTGCGAACCGCGCGCCGACCCTGCTTTTGGAGAATGTCGCCTACATTAAGAAGGTCGTCTTCCCGCTCGACACATTGGCCTGGGTGTCGGTTGGCGGGGCGCTGGTCAACTTTCTGATCAGCTATGTATTGCTGCTGATCGGTCAGCTGGTCCTGATTGGCACGCTACACTGGACGATGATCTTCCTGCCGCTTGTGCTGCTTCCGCTTATGCTCTTTGTGGTGGGCTCGGTCTGGCTGCTGTCGTCCGTTGGAATGTACATCCGGGATCTGAAACAGCTTGTCGGTGTTGTTGTGACGATGCTCATGTTTTTGAGCCCGATCTTTTACCCGATCCAGGCGATCCCGGAGGGTTTCCGGATCTTCATCTACCTCAATCCCCTCGCCTTCATGATGGAACAGCTGCGCGCCATCACGCTCTTCGGAAATGTTCCCAATATCTTGGGCCTCGCCCTGATCACGGGCCTGATGCTGGCGTTCTTCCTGTTCAGCGGCTGGTGGTTCAACAAAGTGAAGAAGGGCTTTGCAGATGTCGTCTGATGAGGTGATGCTGGAAATCTCCAACCTGGCCAAGTTCTACACGATCTATGAACGGCCGGAAGACCGTTTGAAGCAGATGCTGTGGCGCGGCCGGAAAAAGTACTTCCGTGAGTTCTGGGCCCTGAGTGACGTCTCGTTCACGGTCAGCAAGGGCGAAACGCTCGGCCTGCTCGGACGCAATGGCGCGGGCAAGTCCACGCTTCTGCAAATTGTGACCGGCACGCTGGAAGCGAGCGCCGGAACTGTGAAACGCCACGGCCGCATTGCAGCGCTGCTTGAGCTGGGCGCCGGGTTCAATCCGGAATTCACGGGCAGTGAAAACGTCTACCTCGCCGCCTCGATCCTTGGGTTGACCGAGGAAGAAATCAAAGACCGGTATGAGGACATCATCAGTTTCGCCGGTATCGGCGATTTCATCGATCAGCCAGTCAAGCTCTACTCCTCCGGCATGTATGCCCGCCTTGCGTTCGCGGTTGCTGCCCACGTGGATGCCGACATTCTCATCATCGACGAGATCCTGTCCGTCGGCGATGCGGCCTTTACCCAAAAATGCATGCGCTTCATCAACCGCTTCAAGGAACACGGCACGATCTTGTTCGTGACGCACGATATTGCCGCGGCCACCAAACTCTGCGACCGGGCGGTATGGCTGGAGGGCGGACGTGTTAAGGAGATCGGACCGGCCAAGGATGTCTGCCGCCATTACATGGCGGGTATCAATTCCGCCAATGACGAGCAGGGCACGTTTCAAATCAGCAGCCGGTCCGGCGAAGCGGAAAAGGAAGAGCCGGAGGAGATCAAGCCGCAGGTCGTGGTGGATCCTCGGGACGAACTCCTACGCAACTCCGAATATGCCAACCAGATCAAGGTCTTCGATTTTGATCCCGGAGCAGAATGGTCCGGGCACAAGGGGGCGGAAATCGTCGATGTCTGTGTCGTTGACCAGGAAGGCACGCGCAAGACCGTCGTCTATGGCGGAGAGGTCGTAACGCTGCGCGTGACGGCCAAGGCGATCAACGAAATCGGCATGCCGATCATCGGTTTCTACATCAAGGACCGGTTGGGTCAGAACCTTTTTGGCGACAACACCTTCCTGACCTTGAAGGATCAGGATGCCACGATCAAACCGGGCAAGGACATGGTCGCGAATTTCACTTTTCAGCTGCCATATCTGCACGCAGGTGACTTCTCGGTCACGGTTGCGATCGCGGAGGGCACGGAAGCTGATCACATCCAGCACCACTGGATTGATGACGCCATGTTCCTGAGCGTGCCGACCAGCCACTTCTCGCATGGCCTGATGGGTGTTCCGATGCTGGACATCAAGGTCGAGACTAATCGTTGACCGGCCTGGCCGGTAAAACATAAAACTGCGGGACCAGCTTCGGCCATCTCAATACAGGATGGGTCTGCGAGGTTCTTTTAAGAGGTGTAGGTTGGCTAGAATCCAAGACGCTGAAGCGCTCAAGTGGGGCAAGGGAAATTTCGATCTTGATCGCGAAACCCTCAACCACCTGGTGTCGAGAGACGCTGACGCGGGCCTCTCCTTCGACATCTTTCTGGACTTGAAGGCGTATCAGAGCGCGCCGGAAATGCTGGTGGAGGTGTTCGACCGCCTTCTCAGTCAGCCGTTTCAGGACTGGCATCTGGTTCTTCTGCGTGGAGACGCATGCGGTGAAAAAGTCTCTGAAATTGCCGATTTCTATGAGGTGCAGGACGACCGGATCAGAGCGCTTGATCTCGGGAACCATGGCATTTGGTCGCTTGCGCTGGCCGAAAGGTTCCACGGCAGTGACGCTGATTTCTGCGTTTTGATCGGCAAACCTGTGTATCCGTCCAAGGGGTTTCTGCAGGCCATCGTTCAGGAGTACCGGCATTACCGGAAATCGATGCTTTACTACTGTGATGCCGTGGAGGTTGACGACGCGCTGAACATCGAAGCGCTTCTCCTGAACAAGCCGTGGGATCAAACACTGTTGCAGCAGCGCGATGCCACTAGAGGCATTGTTGTCGTTGACCGGGACATTCTGGCACGTGTCCAGCCGGATGGCCGTCAGGGCGATCGTTGGTATCACGATCTTCTGGTTCAGTTATCGCGTGTCATTCCGGCTCCTCAGGTGACCCACCTGCCCTATCCGCTGGTCGCGATGAAAAGTGGCGAGGCCGTGGACCAGGTGAGCGGGACACTCCCAGCTGTCTCCGCCCATCCCATGGTTTCCGTCATCATTCCAACGCGTGATGGTTTGGCGCTTATGCAGAAGGTCTTTGAAGGCCTGGAGCAGGTAACGAACTATCCGAATTTGGAAATCATTGTCATCGACAATGGCAGCGAAAAGCCGGAAACGCTTGAGTTCTTCGCCAAAAAGGCAAAGCAAGCGCATGTCCGTATCCTGCGCATTGATGCGCCGTTCAACTTCTCACGTCTGAACAATCAGGCGGCTGAAGCTGCAAACGGCGAACTGTTGCTGTTCCTGAACAACGACATTGAGATGACCGATCCGGAATGGCTCGGGCACATGGTAACGGCGTTGCAATCGGCAAATGCCGGGGCTGTCGGCGCGCTGCTTTATTATCCGGACGGCCGGATCCAGCACGCCGGCGCGGTAATCGGCGCTGAGGCCGGAGTGGCCACTCACCTCGGCTTGAAAGATGAGCCGGTGTGGATGGAAACCTCCGGCATGGGCATGGAGGCCCAGGAACTCTCTGCCGTGACAGCCGCCTGCATGCTCACCCGCCGCGATCTGTTCCTTTCCATGAAGGGTTTTGATCCGGCCTTGCAAGTTGCCTACAACGACGTCGACTATTGTCTGCGCTTGCGCGAGCTTGGTCGCAAGGTTCTCATAGAGCCGAAGGCGACGCTCATTCACCATGAATCTGCCACACGGACAGATGATATGCGGCCGGAAAATCGTCAGCGCGCCTTGGCGGAGTTTGCGAGAATGCAAAAACGCTGGTTCAACTCTTTGCTCCGGGATCCGTTGTTTCACTCGTGTTTGTCCATGGCCGCCCCCGGTTTTGAACCACGCGAAGACCTGAGACACCGCCCGTATTGGCATGTTGATCGGGTTCCGGACATGCTATAGACCGCCGTCTGATTGTCCCAGCTTTCTTAATTCCCTCCCCCAGACCGAGTTCCAAATGTCCGCTGACCAGTTCCTGTCTTTTGAGATTACGGCGCCGCTTTTTGCAAAGCCGAAACATCTGACGCAAACAACAGCTTGGCATGGACACCTGCCGTTTGCGCGCTGGATTGTTGCCGCGGCCAAGCCGGGGGTGCTCGTTGAGCTGGGTGTTCACGAAGGAGCCTCCTATTGCACCTTCTGTGAGAGCGTGGAGCGCTTCGGGACAAATACGAAGTGTTATGGCGTTGATGC